>NZ_CP176767.1:1095000-5895000 GCF_052588265.1 Bradyrhizobium sp. Pa8
GGCGCCGCAGGCCGCGCCCGCGCAGGCGCCTAGCCTCAAGCAGATCGCGCTGACCGACAAGCAGCTCGACGGCGTGCTCGCCGCGCAGAAGGACATGGATGCGATCACGGAAAAGCTGCCTGAGAACACCGCGCCCGACCAGAAGGTGATCGGCCAGCTCGACGGCGTCGCCAAGAAGAACGGCTTTGCCGGCTATGACGATTACAACAACGTCGTCGACAACATCAGCCTCGTGCTCGGCGGTTTCGATCCCGCGACCAAGAAATATGTCGGCACCGAAGCCGTCATCAAGGCGCAGATCGCGCAGGTCCAGGCCGACAAGAAGATGCCCGCCAAGGACAAGAAGGAAGCGCTCGACGAGCTCAACGAAGCGCTGAAGACACCAGCGCCGCAGGTCGAGAACAAGGCCAACATCGATCTGGTCGGCAAGTACTACGACAAGCTGGTTGCCGCGCTGGGCGACGATCAGAACTGAGCGCTATCGCGGCAAGCGCACGCCACACCCACCGCTGTCATGCCCCGGCTTGACCGGGGCATCCAGTACGCCGCGGCGGATGTGGTGAGAGCGTGCTCTCCAATATGGGCCTCTGGAATACTGGATCGCCCGGTCAGGTGTTCAGGCCTGGCGATGACACCTTCGGGGCGGCCCCCGTCCTTGCTCTACAAAAAGCCCCGGAGACATCTCCGGGGCTTTCGTCGTTTCTGGCGCTGCGTTTCGCTTAACGCCTCACGTCCTTGTCCGCATCCGCATCATGAAGCTGTCGTAGCTGAGCTCGGCAACCTGCATCCACGCCAGCGACTCGTTCCTGAACGCCGACAGGCTCGTGTACATCTTGTTGAAGTGCGGATTGGTCTTGCTGAGATCGGCGTAGATCTCGTTGGCGGCGTTGTAGCAGGCCTCCAGCACTTCCTGCGGGAACGGCTTCAGGATCGCGCCGGCCACCAGCAGGCGCTTCAACGCAGGCGGGTTGACGTAGTCGTATTTGCCGGTGACCCAGGTGAAGGTGTCGCGCGACGCCATCTCGATCACCGATTGATAATGCTTCGGCAGCGCGCTCCATTTGTCGCGATTTATGACGTTGTGGCCCTGGCCGGTGCCTTCCCACCAGCCCGGATAGTAATAGTATTTTGCGACCTTCACGAAGCCGAGCTTCTCGTCGTCATAGGGGCCGACCCATTCGGCGGCGTCGATCGTGCCCTTCTCCAGCGCCGGATAAATGTCGCCGCCCGCGATCTGCTGCGGCACGCCGCCGACCTTGGCGATAATCGTGCCGGCGAAGCCGCCGACGCGGAATTTCAATCCCCTGAAATCCTCCATCGACTTGATCTCCTTCCGGAACCAGCCGCCCATCTGGGCGCCGGTCGAGCCGGTTGGAATGCCGAGCGCGTTGTATTCCTTCAGCAGATCGTTGAGCATCTCGGTGCCGCCACCGAACAGCAGCCAGGAAATATGCGCGCGCGTGTTCAGCCCGAACGGCAGCGAGGTGCCGAACGTGAAGGCGGGGTTCTTGCCCCAGTAGTAATACAGCGCCGTGTTGCCCATCTCGACGGTGCCGTTCGACACCGCGTCGAGCACCTGCAGGCCGGGGACGATCTCGCCGGACGCGAATGGCTGGATCTGGAATTTGTTGTCGGTGGCCTCGGCTACGCGCTTGCAAAAATATTCGCAGCCGCCGTAGAGCGTATCGAGCGCCTTGGGCCAGCTCGCGGCGAGCCGCCATCTCACTTCCGGCGAAGATTGCGCGATGGCCGGCGCAGCAACCGCTGCACTTGCCGCCAGGCCAGCGCCTGTCACTTTCAGGAATTCACGACGTTTCATGCGTATCCCTCCGTTGTGCCGATTGCTCGACTAAGGGAACGATCTTGGTGTCGTCTTTTGCTTCGCCGAGAACCGAACTTGTCTTTGGTGAAGGTGTGAGTGTGTCCGACGGCCCCTTCAGGGCTCTTTGTGGATCCCGTACGTTGCGGTTCCGGCCATCAGGATGACTGGTCGCCTTACGATAATCAAGCGTCGTCGGAACGCTCGCAGTTGCGAAGCCGATTGGGACAACCAGGTTTGGTCCGAAACCAGAACCAAAGCACGTAAAACCCCGGAGATGGCAGCATCTCCGGGGCTTCTCCGTCGTTAGTCTGTGAGCCGCTCAGCGCCTCACGTCTTGGTCCGCATCCGCGCCATGAAGCTGTCGTAGCTCAGCTCGGCCACCTGCGTCCAAGGCAACGAGTCATTCTTAAAGGCAGTCATGCTTGCATACATCTTGCCGAAATGCGGATTGGTCTTGGACAGGTCCGCATAGATCTCGTTGGCCTGGGTGTAGCAGGCCTCGAGCACGTCCTGTGGGAAGCCCTTGAGGATCGCGCCGTTCACGATCAGCCGCTTCAGCGCCGGAGCATTCACCGCGTCGTACTTGCCGGTGATCCAGGTGAAGGTGTCGCGTGACGCCGCGTCGATCGCCGCCTTGTAGTGCTTGGGCAGCGCGTTCCACTTCTCGATGTTCATGATGTTGTGGCCCTGGCTCGTGCCTTCCCACCAGCCGGGATAGTAGTAGTACTTCGCGACCTTGGCGAAGCCGAGCTTCTCGTCGTCATAGGGGCCGACCCACTCCGCTGCGTCGATGGTGCCCTTCTCCAGCGCCGGATAGATGTCGCCGCCGGCGAGTTGCTGCGGCACGACCCCAAGCTTGGCGAGGATCGTGCCGGCAAAGCCGCCGATGCGCATCTTCAGGCCCTTGAGGTCGTCGACCGTCTTGATCTCCTTCCTGAACCAGCCGCCCATCTGCGCGCCGGTCGATCCGGTCGGGATGCCGTAGACGTTGTGCTCTTTCAGGAGGTCGTTGACGAGATCCTGTCCGCCGCCCCACAGCAACCAGGAAATCTGCTGGCGCGTGTTCAATCCGAACGGGAGCGCCGTCGCGAAGGTGAAGGCGGGATTCTTGCCCCAATAATAGTAGAGCGCGGTATTGCCGATCTCGACCGTGCCGTTCGACACGGCGTCGAGCACCTGAAGGCCCGGGACGATCTCGCCCGCCGCAAAAGGCTGGATCTGGAATTTGTTGTCGGTAATGTCGGCGACCTGCTTGCAGAAATATTCGCAGCCGCCATAGAGCGTATCGAGCGCCTTCGGCCAGCTCGTGGCATAGCGCCACCTGACCTCGGGCGATGACTGTGCAATCGCGGGCGCAGCGACGGCAGTGCTCGCCGCCAAGCTGGCGCCCGTTACTTTCAGAAAATCACGACGTTTCATGCGCATCCCTTCCATTGCGTCGATGCTTCGACCAGGGAACGATCTTGCTGTCGTCTTGTCTTCGTCGAGGATCGACGTTCTCTTGTTGAGATTTGTTTGAGCGTTTCCGAATGGCCCTGATGGGCTCTTTTTGTTGGAAGTCCGATCATTGCGGTTCCGTCAGCAAGGATGACCGTTCGCCTTGCGATAATCAAGCCTTCTGCCTTCCTCGCAACTGCGAATGCGGGCCAGACGCAAGTCGGATTGTCCCGCGATCTGCTACTCGATTGGGCAATAACAAAAGGGAGGCTCGCGCATGACGGGCAAGAAGGTGGTGATCGCCGGCGCGACCGGTCTCGTCGGCAACGCCGCGTTGCGACACTTCGGCACATCCGAGCCTTCAGAAGTTGTGGCGCTGTCACGGCGCAAGCCGCGCGACCTCTATGGTGCCCGCCACGTCCCGATCGACCTTACCAGCGAGGCCGATTGCCGCCGTGTCGCCGCCGAGCTCAAAGGAGCCACCCATTTGATCTACGCCGCGCTTTACGAGGCGCCGCAGCTCGTCGACGGCTGGCGCGACCCGCAGCAGATCCAGATCAACGATTTGATGCTGCGCAATCTGATGGCCGCGCTCGAGCCGGTCGCGCCCGGTCTCGAGCACGTCGCTCTGTTGCAGGGCACCAAGGCTTACGGCGTTCACGTTCGCCCCCTGACGGTGCCGGCGCGCGAAGGCCGCTCCGAGATGTACGAGCAGCCCAACTTTTACTGGGCGCAGGAAAATTTCCTGCGCGAGCTCCAGGCCGGGAAAGCCTGGCACTGGAGCATCTTGCGCCCCGTGCTCATCGTCGGCCTCGCCATGGGGGGCGCCATGGATCTGATCCCGCCGCTCGGCGTCTATGCCGCGATGCTGCGCGAGCAGGGCAGGCCGCTCGACTTTCCCGGCGGCGCCGCGCGCGTCGCGCAGGCCGTCGACGTCGATCTCCTCGCGCGCGCGATCGCCTGGTCGGGCGAGGCCAAGGCGGCACAGAACGAAGCCTTCAACGTCACCAATGGCGATGTCTTCACTTGGGAAAACATCTGGCCCGCGGTGGCCGACGCGCTGGAGATGAAGCCCGGCAAGCCGGTCCCGCTATCGCTCGCCAAGGAGTTTCCAAATTGGGTCTCTTCTTGGGACGCGCTGCGACGCAAGCATGACCTCGTGTCGCCGGACCTCGCCGGCTTCGTCGGCCTGTCGTTCCAGTACGCCGATTACAGCATGCGCTATGGCCAGACCGAGTCCGGTCCGCCCTCGATCGTCTCGACCGTGAAGATCAACCGTGCGGGGTTCACCGAGATGATGGACACTGAGGACATGTTCCGGAGGTGGATCAAGCAAGCCAAAGAGAGCCGGCTGCTTCCATAGAGATCGCTACCACGAAGGCCCACCGCCCGCTCGAAGCACTGGTGACGGTACGCGACCTAGATCCGGAGATCGGGGTCGTTCGTACACCCAGTCGTGCACCCACCGCGTGACCTGGATGCTAATTCTCGGCGAGAGCCACAAGCCGACACGAAACAGGCGACCCCTTTTGGGGCCGCCTGAGCTGTTTAACGTCAGAGCAGATGACCTACTGGCAGAGATGCTGGAGGCCGTCGCTACCCTTGAAATAGGTGCCGGGCCGGCAAACGATGCCGTTGCGGGCAGCATACGTACTCCAGCTGCCGTTCCAGCCCATCTCGCCGTACGACATGCCGGGCGACATGGCGTAGGAATTGCCCCAGCTGCCGACAGTAGCGCTCGGCGCAGCCGGCTGGCGATATGCCGTTCGCCGAGTTGATGGCCGATATCGATAGTCGGGGGTGGTCCCCGTTCCAAGACCCGTGCAGTTGGCGAATTCAGCTTGGCATGCGTCCGGATTGGAGTTGTACCACTGCGCCTGTGCAGCAGAGCTGGACAGGGCAGATGCCACAACAACGACCGCACCAAGAATTTTCAGATTTATCATGGATTGCTCCTTACGGTTGGACCGTGGTGCAAGATGCCACGTGTGTCAGTATCCGGTTTTTTTGCGCGCGGAGTATCAAATCGACGTGAAACACGCTGGGCGAGTACGACAGAACGAGTATCCCCGCGCCATCCCTTGCCACCACCCTGACACTGCTTGGCCTGATCATTGGCTTCTCCAGGCGATCAATCGATATGACCAGCGCAAGAATTTCGAGGAGACTGAAGCCAACGCCATCGTGGTCGAATAGGACGCAACCTGCTGCAATCATAAGCCGCACACGAGCGGGACATAGCGCGGGCTGCGGCCGATGCCGGCTTTTGATCGCGAAGCAGAACTCATGGTTCAACATTCACCGCTTTGGCATAGCTCCACTTCATCTATAATTCTCTTCCGTGGATCAGCTACAGGAGGCAAGAATGAAGCGATCAATTGCCTTGTCAGCGTCGCTAATTATTGGCTTCTCAGTTGGAAGCAATGCAGGCGCGAGTGCTGCAACTTACTGCCGACACGTTGGCTATCCCGCCAAATGTGGCGTTCGGACCGGCGTCATAGTCGCGCCAACCCGTGATGTTCGCGGAATGCCACCATCAATTGATGCGGGCCCGAGCGGCGTTATAAGGCAGGACTTGTTCGCAAGGAATAATCCGAACAATTTGCGATCGGATTGGCCCAGTCCACCCGCTCAACCGGGGCAGTTCTAGCCGCTATTTCGCGAATGCCGTCTCCATCGCCTTGCGCGTCCTGATCGTCTCGTCGTTGGCGTCGAATTCGACATCGCTCCAGCGCACGATTTGGCCATGGGCGACGTCGTGCTTCAGCTTGAGGCGATGTGCGAGACCGATCGGCAGGGCGCCCGCCTTCAGGCTCGTGGCCGCCGGCACCAGCTTGCCCCACACGGTGTAGCCGCCTTCGCCGTCCAGCATCTCGCCGGCGCGCAGATTGCGCTTGGCCACGGCGGCGACGTCGCCGCGGAAGCCATAGGGCTGGCCGGTCGGCTCGCCCCGCAGCGCCGCCGACAGGATCGAGATGTTCAGCTCGAGCCCGATCAGATGGTACGGCTTGTACATCGCCGCGAAGCGTCCGCTGCCGTCGGTCTTCAGGCCGTATTGCCTGAAGCAGTCGGCGGCATAATCGTTCGGCGCCTCCAGCACGACATAGACGCCCCAGCGCAGATCGCGAAACACCGGCCGGCCGTCACGCTCGAGTGACGACACCACCTCCACCACGCCCGACCGCTCCAGCACGCCGCCCTTGTCGCTGGGGCGCATGACATGCGGCAAATCGTCGACGCCGCAGGGCGGAAACAGCAAGCCGCTCGCGGGCACATCGAGGCCGCAGGCATTGGCGATGGCGGCCATCTCGATCGCCGATTTGGTGCCGTCGAGGAACGAGTTGAACATCTGCGGATTCATGCCGGCCGACTGTGCCTCGCCCGCGGTGAGACCATAGTGCTGCCAGACGCCGTCAGGCGTCACGTCGTGATAGGCCGGCAGATATTTTGTGCCCTTGCCGGCCGCGACCACGCGAAAACCGGTGGCGCGGGCCCAGTCGACCATCTCGGCCGTCAGCGCCGGCTGATCGCCATAGGCGAGCGAATAGACCGCGCCCGCCTTCCGCGCTTCCTCGGCAAGCAGGGGGCCTGCCAGCACGTCGGCCTCGACATTGACCATCACGATATGCTTGCCCGCCGCGATCGCAGCGCGTGCGTGCTTGATGCCGACGGCCGGATTGCCGGTCGCTTCAACCACAACATCCATCGCGCCGCCGGCAATGGCGCGCGCGCCATCATCGGTGAACACCGTCGCGGCAATCCGCGCCGCGTCCCAGCCGACGGTGCGGCAGGCTTCGCGCGCACGGTCGCGATCGATGTCGACGATGATGGGCACCTCCAGCCCCGGCGTGTGCGGCACCTGCGCCAGAAACATCGAGCCGAACTTGCCGGCGCCGATCAGCGCGACACGGACAGGCTTGCCGGCGGACGCGCGGGCCTGGAGGAGGCGGAAGAGGTTCATGGGGGTGTCCTGCGAAATGATCGTGTCCCGGACGCGGTGCAGCGTGAAACGCTGCTCCGCAGAGCCGGGACCCAGAGGAAAACTGTTTGTGTAGTGTGGGCCCCGGCTCAGCAGCGCACCGCTTGCGCGCTGCTGAGCCGGGGCACGAGACCTGTTTACTCCGCCGCCTGCCGCGGCGCACGTGCCAGCCGCACCAAGGCATCATCGTCCACCGTCTTGATCGGTGCAAAATCGCGATGCGCGATGTACTCGGGCCGCGTCGGTGTACGGATGTAGTTCGAGACCGCATTCAGCGTCAGGTACACGATCTTGCGCGGGTAGGGCGTGATGTTGCCGCTAGAGCCATGCACGAGATTGCCGTGGAACATCAGCATGCCGCCCGGTTTGCCGGTCGGCGCCACGATGCCGCCCTGCTTGACCAGCCGCGTCACGGTCTCTTCGTCCAGTGTCCACAGCGGGTAGGACGTCGTCGCAAGATCATGGGACGCCTGGAGATCGCCGGCATTCTGGCTCTGCGGCACCAGCATCAGCGGCCCGTTGATCGGCATCACCTCGTCGAGGAAGATCGCGATGTTCATCGCGCGCGGCTCCGGCATGCCGTCGTCGCGCTTCCAGGTGCCGTAATCCTGGTGCCACTGCCAGACGTCGCCGGTGAAGGCCGATTTCGCGTTGATCTTGAACTGGTGCATGTAGACCGGCTCGCCGAACAGTTGCTCGACCGGGTCGATCATGCGCGGATGCGCACCCAGGATGCCGAAGGCCTCGTTGTAGAGATGCGCGGCAAAGGCCGTGCGCGGCGCGCCGCTCTTCTCGCGCCAGACCTCGGGCCGGTTGGCATCATAAATGCCGACCGCCTCGCGCGCGAGGAAGTCGACTTCCTCCTGGCTGAACAATTCGGGGAGGAACAGCCAGCCCTCGCGATGGAAGAACTCCAATTGCTCCTGAGACAGTTTCATGGGTCGTCCTCCTTGTTTTGTTTATTGTTGTCATTCCGGGGCGCGCGAAGCGCGAGCCCGGAATCCATTTCTCCGCCATCTCTGAGGACCGATGGATTCTCTGATGCGCAATTGCGCATCATAGCTCGACGCTGCGCGCCGCCCCGGAATGACAGCTACGCCGCCGCCTCGTCCGTCGCCTTCAATCTCTCCTCGGTCATCCGTCCCGCCGTCTGCGCATGGGCCAGCGCTGCGCGCTCGGCGGCTTTCGCATCGCCTGCGAGAATGTGTCCGGCAATCGTCGCGTGCTCGGCCCATGCGCTGCCGCGATAATCGAGCTCGGAGAGCACGGTCGCCATCGAGCGGCGCATATGCGGCCATTGCGGCGCGATCGTCTCCTCGATCACGGGATTGCCCGCGAGCTGATAGATCGCGCGGTGAAAATCGACGTCGAGCACGATCAGCTCGGCGAGCGAAGTCTTGCGGTCGATGCGGCGCCCGGCGGCGAGGGCTGCGTCCAGCCGCGCGCGTCCCGCCGCGTCGCTTGCGGCGCGCTGAGCGGCGAGCCGGGCGGCCAGCGCATCGATGGCGCCGCGCACCTCGTAGAGCTGGCGGATGCGCGAGGGGTCGAGCTGGGTGACTTCAAAGCCGCGCCGGCCGCTCTCGGCGACGAGTCCCTGCCGATGCAACAAATGCAGCGCATGCGACACCGGCTGGCGCGACACGCCGAGCTTGTCGGCGAGTTCGTTCTGCCGGATGCGTTGGCCAGGTTGAAGCGTGCGGTCGGAAATCGCTTCCAGGATCCGCGCATAGACCTGGTCGATCAGGTTCGGGAGCGGGTCGAGAGGGATCACGCCGGCAACTCCGAGATACAAAATGGGAATACAGAATTCCGTATTCGAAGGTACTGCGAGAGGGGAGGGGCGTCAAGCGGGGCGCGGGGCCGTTTAGGCTCTCCTTTGGCGTCTCGCTAAGCCATTGATATCGCTAGGCCCGTCTACTGTGCATGGGGTTGTTTTCGACAAAAAGGGCCTGATGGCGCCGAGCGCCTACTTCTTCTTGCCCTGCTCGATCAGGATCCGGCTCATCAGATAGAGCCGCGGCACGATCGAGTTGGTGTCGATGAATTCGTCCCGCGCGTGATAGCCGAAGCCGGCGAGGCCAAAGCTCTCGACCACGACCGCCTTGCCGCTGCGGTTGGCATAGCCGGCGTCGGTGGCGCCGCCGGTCATCTCGGCGATGTCGAGCTTGCGGTCGATCTCGGCATAGATCGCCTGCCCCTCCTGCGCGAGCGCGCGGCCGCGATCGCTGGCGACGAAGGGTGGGCGGCCCGCCGTGATCGTCACCGTGGTTTCGGTGTCGGGCACGAACTTGTCCTTCACCTTCGCGTCGAGCGCCGCCTGCAATTTGGCGATGCCATCGGGGATGGTCAGGCGGATGTCGGCGCCGGCCTCGGCCTTTTCCGGAATCTGGTTGCGCACCGTGCCGGCCTGCGCCGTGGTCCAGTTGAGCTGCGTGCCCGGGATCGACTTGGCGACGTCCTTCGTCTGCTGCAATTGGTGCGCGAGCTCGATCAGCGCGTTGCGGCCGAGATCGGGCGCGGCGCCGGCATGCGAGGCGCGCCCCTTCACCTCCATTTTCGCCGTGGCAGTGCCGCTCGCGCCCAGCAGCAGCCCGTCATTCTTGGCGATCGGCGCAGCCACCGTCGGTTCGCAGGAGAGCACGACGTCGTGCTGGTCGGCGAGCTCGGCGATGATCTCGCCCGACCCGATCGAGCCGACCTCTTCATCCGGATTGAAGGCCACGGTGAGCCTGGCGTAATCCTGCCAGCCGGCGTCCTTCAGGATCTTGAGCGCATGCAGGACCACGGCGATGCCGCCCTTGTCGTCGGCGATGCCGGGGCCGTAGATGCGGTTGCCGTCGACACGGTACGGCTCGCTTGCGAGGATGCCGCGCTGATAGACCGTGTCCATATGCGCGATCAGCATCAGTTTTCGCGACCCGGTACCCTGGAAGGTGGCGATCACCATGTCGGCGCCTGTACCCGCGGTGGTCTTGCGCCGCTCGATGCTGCCGCCCAGCGCTTTCAGGCGCGCTTCGGTGAAGTCGGCCATCTTCTTCAGGCCCTCGGCATCGCCGCTGCCGCTCTCGATCATCACCATGTCGCGCAGGGTCTCGATCAGCGGCGCCTTCTCTTGCTCGGCCGCGGCCTTCAGCTTCTCGTCGGCGGCCGCAAGCGCGGTGGTGCTGCCGGCGGCGAGGCCGAGCAGGGACAAGGCGAGCAGGGGAATGAAGCGGACTGTCATGGAATCGTCCTTTCGCGTCTTCAGCGCTGGCACCGCGCGATTGGACTTCAGCGTAACATCCGGGCTGTCCGGATGCCACGTCCCGCTAGCGCTCCAGCACCTCGACCTCGAGCGCCGCAATCCGCTCCGCATCGGCCATGGCCTCGATTCCCGCGATCCGGTCGCCGTTGAATGTCACGCGGAGCGCGATGCGCAGCAGGCCGTCGAGGATGACGGCGACGCCGATCGCGCCATCGACCAGCGCCGCCCGCGCAGCCTGCGCCCGGCCCTTGTAGAGCTGTGCGACCGCATCCGCGCCGCGGATCTCCGGCAGCGTGCCGAGCCGCACTGCGGCGTCGTCGGCGCGGAACACGACGTCGGGATCGAGCAGGGCCAGCAGGCCCTCGAAATTGCCCTCGCGCGAAGCCCTAAGGAAGGCATCGACGATCGCGCGCTGGTGCGCGATGTCCGTCTCGGGCACCGGCGCACCCTGGACGCGCCGCCGCGCGCGGCTCGCCAGCTGCCGCGAGGCGTCGACCGAGCGTCCGACGATCGGCGCGATCTCCTCGAACGGGACTGCGAACATGTCGTGCAGCACGAAGGCCAGCCGCTCCGCCGGCTGCAATGTCTCGAGCACGACGAGCAGGGCCGCACCGACGGAATCGGCCATCTCCGCCTCGCGCTCCCGCGTCTCGTCGACCGGCTCGGGCACATGCGGGCCCATCGGGTCCTCGCGGCGCGATTTGCGCGCGCGCAGCATGTCGAGGCAGATGCGCGCGACCACGGTGGTCAGCCAGCCGCGCAGGTTCGCGACATCGGACGTGTCGTAGCGGCTGACCCGCAGCCAGGCCTCCTGCACGGCATCGTCGACCTCGGCGCTGGAACCCAGCATCCGGTAGGCGACCGCGCACAGATGGTCCCGGCTGGCCTCGAACTGGTGGCTGAGAAAACTTTCTTGGCTCATCGGTCACACTCCCTGATCGCGATCCGTCATGCCCATGACGAAGCCAATCCGGCCGATGTGACCGGAACCTTCGAAATTCTCAAACGGAGACGCAAGATGATGCACGCCCGCATGAACCACCCCGTCATGGTCCTTCCCGATGCCATGAATGTCCTTCAGTCCCTTGGCAATTTGACCAAGCAGGGCCTGCCGGAAAAGCTCCTGGAACTGGTGCACCTGCGCGCCAGCCAGATCAATGGCTGCAGCGTCTGCGTCGACATGCATCCCAAGATCGCCCGCAGGGCCGGTGAGACCGACGAGCGCCTGTTTGCCGTGTCGGCCTGGCGCGATGCGCCCTATTTCAGCGACGCCGAGCGCGCCGCGCTGGCGCTGACCGAGGCCGTCACGCGCCTTGCCGATCGCGAGGACCCGGTGTCTGATGCGATCTGGAACGAGGCCGCCAAGCACTTTGACGAGCGCGAGCTCGCAACCCTGATCCTCTCGATCGCGACGATCAACGTCTGGAACAGGCTGAATGCGACGATCAAGATGCCGGTCGGTGTGTGGAAGGTGTGAGCTACTGTGCCCTCTCCCCTTGCGGGAGAGGGCACACCGCTGGCAGACACGAACTCACTTGGGTGAGGGGTATTTCTCCGCAGACCCATTTGCAGATGTGACTGCGGATAGAACCCCTCATCCGGCGCTCCGCGCCACCTTCTCCCACATCCGCCTTCGCCTGAAGGCTTCGGCGGACAAGAGGGGAGAAGGAAGAAAGAAACCTACTCCGCCAGAAACCTGTTCACGACCTCGCCGAACTCCAGCGGCGCCTGCTCGAACATCCAGTGGCCGGCATTCTCGATCACCGCCGTCTTGCTGCCCGCGATGTGCTCCGCCAGCACGCGCCACATCACCGACAGGCTTCCGGTGGTCGCGCCGCCGCCGATCAGCAGCGTCGGCGTCCTGATCGCTTGCGCGTCAGCGAGCGTGTAGGGCCGGCGCTGCTCGTTGATCTGGCCGAGGAAGGTGAGCGTGTTGTCGCGCAGCTGTTGCTTCGCCGCCGCCGGCACGCGCCGCCACGAGCCGTCGCCTTCGATGCCCTCGTAGAAATTCTGCAGCGCGCCGTCGAGATCGCCGGCGCGGATCATCTCGACCGAGCGTATCGTCTTCGCAGCGAGCGGCGGATGCGCGGGCGTGCCTTCGGGCACCGGCAGGCTGGCGTCGAGATCACCGCCCGGCTCGGCCAACACCAGCTTGCGCAGCAGGTCAGGCCGCGCCTGCGCGACGCGAAAAGCGATGTGGCCGCCGCGCGAATGCCCCATCAGGTCGACCGGGCCCGGTTTGACCTGCTCGATGAAGGCGATCGTGTCGGCCACATGCTGCGCCATCTTGTAGTCGTCGCTGATGGCGTCCCAATGCTCGGGAAAGAAGTGCCGCAGGCTGACCGAGATCACGCGGTGCGCCTTCGACAGCGGGCCGAGCACTGAATACCAGGTGCGGAAATCACCCAACGTGCCGTGGACGCAGACCAGCGGCGGGCCCTCGCCGACTTCGAGATAGGCCATATCGTAACCGTTGACGCGAAAGCTCTGCATGATCAGCTCGCCAGGAAATCCAGAACCAGTTCGGAGTATTTTTGCGGCGCCTGCTCGAACATCGGATGGGTCGCGTTCGGGATGATCGCCGTCTTCGAATAGGGCACATGCGCGGCGAGCGCATGCAGCACCTTTGGCAGCAGGCCCTTGGTCCGCGCACCCAGGATGAACAGCGTCGGCATCCTGATCGATTCTGCATCCGCCTTCGAGAAGGGCGGGCGGTTGTCACGGACCTGCCCGATCAGGGTATAGGCGTTGTCGCGCAGATTCTGCTTCACCATCGCCGGCAGCCGCGGCCAGGTGCCGGCTCCCTCCAGCGTGTCCACGAAGACGGCGAGGCCGCCGTCGACATCGCCGGCCGCGATCTTCTCGGCCGAGGCCGTGAACCGCGCCAACAGCGGCGAGGGTCCACCGACGTAATCGGGATCGAGGCTCGCATCGAGCTCGCCGCCGGGCTCGGCCAGGATCAGCCGCCGCAACAGGTCGGGGCGCGCCTGCGCCACGCGAAAGCAGATGTGCCCGCCGCGGGAATGGCCCATCAGATCGACCGGGCCGACGTCCAGCTTCTCGATGAAGGCGATGACGTCCTGGACATGCTGGGCGATCGAATAGGTGTCGCCGACGCCGTCCCAGCGGTCGGGAAAGAAATGCCGCAAACTGACGGCGATCACCCGATGCCGCTGCGTCAGCGGTCCGAGCACGCAGCCCCAGACGCGGAAGTCATTGAGCGAGCCATGCACGCAAACCAGCGGCGGCCGGCCTCGGTCTTCACCCACGTCGAGATAGGTCATGTCGTATCCGTTGACGTGGAGGCTTTGCATTCGGGGCTCGCGGGAGGGGGCGGGAACTCCTGTGCAAGATTCCCGGAAACCGGGTGGATCGCAACTATTTCCAAGCCTAGATATAGGCACGGATCACAATGGGGGCATGCGATAAGGACGCAAGCCAGGAACCAAGCCATGACCGATCAGCATTTTGCCCTGTTCGACACCAGGATCGGCCTCTGTGCCATCGCCTGGGGCCCGCGTGGTATCAACGGCACGCAGCTGCCCATGGGCGGCGAGGAGAAGATCCGCACCCGCATCAGCCAGCGTCACGCCGACGCCACCGAAGCCGAGCCAACCGCCGAGGTGCGAGAGGCGATCGACCGCATCACAAAATTGCTCGCGGGCGAGCCGGACGATCTCACCGATATCCCGCTCGATCTCGACGGCGTGCCCGACTTCAACCGCGGCGTCTACGAGATCGCCCGCGCCATCCCGCCCGGCAAGACCATCACCTATGGCGACATCGCCAAGCAGCTCGGCGGCGTCCAGCTGTCGCGCGATGTCGGCCAGGCGCTCGGCCGTAATCCGTGCCCGATCGTCGTGCCCTGCCATCGCGTGTTAGCCGCCGGCAACAAGCCCGGCGGCTTCTCGGCGAATGGCGGCGTGGTGACGAAGCTGAAGATGCTCGAGATCGAAGGCGCGCTGGTGAACCACACGCCGAGTTTGTTTGATTGAGATTCTCGTAGGGTGGATTACGCTTCGCTAATCCACCCTACGGATCTCGCCCTAGATCTTCGCCGCCGTCTTCGGCCAATACCGGTCGCGCAGATGCCGCTTCACCAGCTTGCCCGTCGGCGTGCGCGGCAGCTCGGCTTCGAAATCGATCGAGCGCGGGCATTTGATCGCCGAGAGACGCGTCTTGCAGTAGGCGATCAGGTCGGCTTCCAGCGCCTTGCCGGCGCGGCTCATGTCGTGTGGCTGCACCACCGCCTTCACCTCTTCGCCCATCTCCTCGTTCGGCACGCCGAACACGGCGACGTCGGCGATCTCGGGGTGGGTGATGAGGACGTCCTCGGTCTCCTGCGGGTAGATGTTCACCCCGCCGGAGATGATCATGTAGGACTTGCGGTCGGTGAGAAACAGGAAGCCGTCCTTGTCGAGATAGCCGACGTCGCCGAGCGTCGACCATCCCTTGGTGTTGTAGGCCTTCTTCGTTTTCTCTGGGTCGTTGTGATAGGTGAAAACCGGCGCATCGGCGAAATAGACCGTGCCGATCTCGCCCGTCGGCTGCTCCTCGTCGTTCTCGTCCAGGATCTTGATCTTGCCGACCACGGCGCGGCCGACGCTGCCGCGATGCTCCAGCCATTGCTGCGAATTGCAGACGGTGACGCCGTTGCCTTCGGAGCCGGCGTAATACTCGATCAGGATCGGTCCCCACCACTCGATCATTTTGGCCTTGACGTCGACAGGGCAGGGGGCAGCGGCGTGAATCGCGCCCTTCAGTGTGGAGATGTCGTAACGGTTGCGGACCTCGTCCGGCAGCTTCAGCATGCGCACGAACATGGTCGGTACGAGCTGTGACTGGGTCACTTTATACTTTTCGACCAGCTTGAGAAAATCCTCGGCGTCAAAGTGTTCCATGATGATGGAGGTGCCGCCAAGCACGATCGCCATCATGTTGAAGCGCAGCGGGGCCGCGTGATAGAGCGGCGCCGGCGAGAGATAGGTGCTCTCCGCATTCATGCCGCACATGTCGGCGCAGAGCACGCGCAGGAATGCGTTCGGCACGTCGATCTTGTTGCCCTCGAACGCTTTCTTGATGCCCTTCGGTCGGCCGGTGGTGCCCGACGAATACAGCATGTCGTAGCCGGCGACTTCGTCCGCGACCGGCGTTGTCGGCTGTGCGGACGCTTCCTTGTCGTAGGAGCGAAAGCCGGGCTGGGGCTCGTCGACCATGTAGAAGATCGGCTCGCCCGCGGTCTCCTTGATCAGGGCCTTGATCTGGTCGGCGCATTTCGGCGTGGTGATCACGACCTTGGCGCCGCAATCACCGATGATGTAGTCGATCTCGTCCTGCTTCAGATAGCGGCTGATGGCGGTGTAATAGAGCCCGCTGCGTTGCGCGGCCCAGCAGATCTCCATGAACGCGAGACGGTTTTCCATCAAGAGCGCGATGTGGTCGCCGGCCTTCAGGCCGAGCGAGCGGAACAGGTTTGCGCCCTGGTTCGAGAGCTCGTCGAGCTCGCGATAGGTGATCGCCTTGCCGGTCCCGGCCATCTGGTAGGCGATCTTGTCGGGCGTCGTGCGGGCGTAGATGGAGGGATGGGTCATCGCGGAAATCTCGCAACAGAGAAGGTGTCGTCCCGGCCTAGTGCGCAATTGCGCACGGGAGCCGGGACCCATAACCACCGTTCCAAATTGTTGAAACGCGATGTCGCCCCAGCTCGCCCTAACCACAAATTCCTGTGGTTATGGGTCCAGGCGTTCGCCGGGACGACACCTTTAATGTGGCTGCGACTTACCGACGTCTCGGCTTACAGCCGCTCCACGATCGTCACGTTGGCCATGCCGCCGCCTTCGCACATGGTCTGCAGGCCATAGCGCTTGCCGCGCTGGTGCAGGGCGTGGACCAGCGTCGTCATCAGCTTGGTGCCGGAGCCGCCGAGCGGATGGCCGAGCGCGATGGCGCCGCCATTGACGTTGAGGCGGGACGGATCGGCGCCGGTGGTCTTGAGCCAGCCGGTCGGCACCGAGGCGAAGGCCTCGTTGACCTCGAACAGGTCGATGTCGTCGACCTTCATGCCGGCCTTCTCCAGCGCACGCTTGGTCGCGTGCAGCGGAGCATCGAGCATGATGACGGGATCGCCGCCGGTCATGGTCATGTGATGGATGCGCGCCAGCGGCGTGAGTCCGAGCTGCTTGAGCCCGCGCTCGTTCACCACCATCACGCCGGAGGCGCCGTCGCAGATCTGGCTGGCGCTGGCCGCGGTGAGCTTGCCGTTCTCGGCGATCAGCTTGACGCCCTTGATGCCGTCGAGCGTGGCGTCGAAGCGGATGCCTTCGTCGATGTGGTGGGTGTCCTTGCTGCCGTCGGCGCGGGTGATCTCGAGCGGCACGATCTCCTTCTTGAAATGGCCGGCCTGCGTCGCCGCGATCGCGCGCTGATGGCTGTTGTAGGAGTATTCGTCGAGGTCATCCTTGGAGAGGCCGTACTTCTCGGCCATCATCTCGGCGCCGGTGAACTGGCTGAACACGATGTTCGGATATCTCGCTTCAATGCCCGGGCTCTTGTAATTGCCAAAGCCGTTCTTGGCCGGGAGCTGCGAGGACAGGCCCATCGGCACGCGTGTCATCGATTCCACGCCGGCGGCGATCACCACGTCCATCGTGCCGGACATCACGGCTTGCGCCGCGAAGTGCAGCGCCTGCTGCGAGGAGCCGCACTGGCGGTCGATCGAGGTGCCCGGCACGCTCTCCGGCAGCTTCGAGGCCATGATCGCGTTGCGCGCGACGTTGTTGGACTGCTCACCGACCTGCATGACGCAGCCCATGATCACGTCCTCGACCAGGGCTGGATCGACCTTGGTGCGATCGACCAGCTCGTCCAGCACTTTTGCGGCGAGATCGGCCGGATGCCAGCCGGCGAGGCGGCCCCCCTTGCGCCCGCCCGCGGTACGCGCAGCGGCGACGATGTAAGCCTCGGCCATGTCGGTCTCTCCCTGGATTGTTCTCTATCGAGTTGGATTGTCGGCGCGGATTTGATGGGCGCGATATCGTTTAGTCAATCGATCAATTAACTCTTGTGATGAGGCGCTGCTTCGGCTTATCTGCGGCCGCTTCAAGCGGCGAGAACAGGGAACTCCGTGACTACCAGCGTACCGAACAGGCTCCCGAGCGGAAAGAATTCCACGGCAGAGAAATTGCTCGTGGCCGCGAGCGAGCTGATGATCGAACGCTCGTCGATCGAGATCTCGCTCTCCGACATCGCCCAGAAGTCGGGCGCCAATGCCGCGCTGGTCAAATATCACTTCGGCAACAAGGACGGCCTCTTGCTGGCGCTGCTCGCGCGCGATGCCGCGACCGAGATGTCCAACCTGGAATATCTGCTGGCGCAACCGATCACATCGACGGCGAAGCTGAAGCTGCATATCGCCGGCATTATCCGCGCCTATTACCGGTTCCCCTACATGAACCGGCTGATCCACTATCTTCTGCACGAAAGCGTTGCCGGTTCCGCGGACGAGGTCTCGAAATTCTTCGTCGCGCCGCTGCTGGATTTCCATCGCCGCCTGCTCACTGAGGGCGTCAGCCGCGGCGAGTTCCGCGCCACCGATCCGGTGCTGTTCTACACCAGCCTGATCGGCGCCTGCGATCACCTGTTCTTTGGCCGGCACGCGATGTCCCGCGCGACCGGCGTCGGTCCGGTCACCGATGACGTCTGCCGGCAATACATCAGGCACATGGAAACGCTGATCTGCGGCGGCATCCTCACGCAAGCCGAGGAAGCTGCCGCGGCCGGATAATCCGGCCGAGACGTTCAAAGTCTAGAGAAGAAACGCCCAAGGAAAGGTACCCATCATGGAATTGAAAGACGTCGCCGTTCTCATCACCGGTGGTGGTTCGGGTCTCGGTGAAGCAACTGCCCGCGCCATGGCCGCCAAAGGCGCCAAGATCGGCGTGATCGATCAGAACAAGGACAACGCCGAGAAGGTCGCTGCCGAAGTGAAGGGCGTCGCGCTCCATGCTGACGTCACCAGCGAAGAGCAGATCAAGGCGGCGATCGCGAAGGCGGAAGCCGCGCACGGCGTCGCGCGCGTGCTGATGAACTGCGCCGGCATCGGCGGCTCGCAGCGCATCGTCGGCCGCGACGGCATCTATCCGCTCGAAAAGTTCGCGCGCATCATCAACGTCAATCTGATCGGCACCTTCAACTGCCTGCGTCTGTTCGCCGAGCGCCTCGTCACGATCGAGCCCGTCGGAGAAGAGCGCGGTGTCATCATCAACACTGCCTCGGTTGCCGCTTATGAAGGCCAGATCGGCCAGATCGCCTACTCGGCCTCGAAGGGCGGCGTCGTCGGCCTGACGCTGCCGGCGGCGCGCGACCTCGCCAGCCAGAAGATCCGCGTCAACACCATTGCGCCCGGCCTGTTCTTCACGCCGTTGCTGATGGGTCTGAACGAAGAAGCCCGCAAGAGCCTGGGGGCCCAGGTGCCGCATCCCTCGCGCCTCGGCGATGCCAAGGAATACGGCTCGCTCGCGGTGCATATCGTCGAGAACGCGATGCTCAACGGCGAGACCATTCGTCTCGACGGCGCCATCCGCATGGCGCCGCGGTAGGCGACGCTGCTTCTTACCCTCCCCTGGAGGGGGAGGGTCGGCGCGAAGCGCCGGGGTGGGGTGATCTCTCCACTCGAGCACTGTTCGGTGGGGAGAGACTGTCACCCCACCCCGCTCGCGCTGCGCGCGAACGACCCTCCCCCTCCAGGGGAGGGTGACAGTCCGGCTCATGACCGATGTGCGAGGCTCCCATGTCCCAACCGCTGCTGATCGAGCACAACGATGGCGTCGATACGGTGACGCTCAATCGGCCCGAACATCTCAATGCGCTCGATCCCGCGCTGATCGATGCGCTCAACGTCTACTTCCAGGGCCTCCAGCGCAACCGCGACACGCGCGTCGTTGTGCTCAAAGGCGCCGGCAAGAATTTTTGCGCCGGCCTCGACCTCAAGGCTGCGATGGCCCGCCGTGCCGGGCAGCAGGAATTGCCCGGCGTCACCGAGTCGCTCGACTCGCAGCGTCGCATCGCCGACATCGTGTTGCTGATGCGGCGTTGTCCGCAGCCGATCATCTCTCTGGTGCAGGGCGCGGCGGCCGGCGGCGGGTTTGCGCTGGCGCTTGCCTCCGACATCCGCATCGCGACAAAGTCGGCGCGGATGAACTGCGCCTTCATCAAGCTCGGCCTCGGCGGCTGCGATATCGGCACCAGCTACTTTCTGCCGCGGCTCGTCGGCGTCTCGGTCGCATCCGAGCTGATCCTGACCGGACGTTTCATCGGCGCCGAGCGTGCGCTCGCGGTCGGGCTCGTGTCCGAGGTCGTCGATGAAGACCAGCTCGATGACGCCGCTGCGCCCTATGTCGATGCGATGATGACGGCCTCGCCGGTCGGGCTGCGGCTGTCAAAAGAATGTCTCAACATGAGCGTCGATGCGGGATCGCTGGAAGCCGTGATCGCGATGGAGGACCGCAACCAGGTCCTGTGCAGCCGTTCCGAGGAATTTTCGGAAGGCATCAGGGCCTTCCTTGAGAAGCGAAAGCCTGTCTATATCAAGCGCTGAAACGAGAACGATCCGCAAAGGACGATAATTCCGGGAGACGCAAAATGAGTGGAAGTGCGGCGGCCGTGATGACGAAGCCCGCCTTTCGCAAGGTCGAGTGGCTCGCGCGCGACATCGACGTCGAGCGCCGCGACGACGGCACGGTGGTGCTGAAATCGCGCATTCCGCTGCAAGCCTACGAGACGCATCTTCCGGCCTCGCTGGCGAAATGGGCGAGGCAAGCGCCCGAGCGCATCTGGCTCGCGCAGCGCGGCGGAGCGAACCGCGAATGGCGCAAGGTCTCCTATGGCGAAGCCAAGCGTACCGTGGATGCGCTGACGCAGGCGCTGCTCAATCTCAAACTCGAGGGGCGCCCGGTTACGATCCTCTCCGGCAACTCGATCGAGCACGCGCTGATGACGCAGGCCGCGATGCAGGCGCGCTCGCCGGCGGCTCCGGTGTCGCCGGCCTACTCCTTGATGAGCCATGATCACGTCAAGCTGAAATATCTGTTCGACCTGATCAAGCCGGCCGTGGTGATGGTGCAGGACGGCCCGACCTTCGAGAAGGCGCTGAACGCACTCGACCTCACCGGCGTCACCGTCGTTCACGTCGTGCGCCCCTGCGACGGCGTCAAGAGCGTCAGCTTCGCTGAACTCGCAGCCACCACGGTCACCGCTGATGCCGAAGCGTCGATCGCAAAAATCACGCCGCAGACCGTTGGCAAGCTGTTGTTCACCTCGGGCTCGACCGGCATGCCCAAGGCCGTCATCAACACGCAAGAGATGATGTGCGCCAATGCAGCAATGATGATGCAGGTCCGTCCACGCGATCCCGGCGGTCCGATCTCGACCATGCTGGACTGGATGCCATGGAACCACACCATGGGCGGCAATGCGGCGTTTCACCCGGTGCTGGTCGACGGTGGCACGCTCTATATCGATGACGGCCGGCCGATGCCGGGCCAGTTCGAGGAGACGCTGCGGAATCTGCGCGAGATATCGCCGACCTATTACGCCAACGTGCCGGCCGGCTATGCCGCGCTCGCGGCGGCCATGGAGAAGGACGACGCGCTGTGCCGTTCCTTCTTCAAGAACCTGTCGATCATGGCCTATGGCGGCGCGCGGCTGCCTGACGATCTCTATGAGCGCATGCAGGCCCTCGCCGTGAAAACGACCGGCGAGCGCATCGTGTTCTACACCGGCTGGGGCTCGACCGAGACGGCGCCGACCTCGACCGGCACCTATTGGGATACCGAGCGCGTCGGCCTGATCGGCCTGCCGTTCCCCGGCGTCGAATTGAAGATGGTGCCGTGCGGCTCGAAATACGAGCTGCGTCTGCGCGGCGTCAACGTCACGCCCGGCTATTTCGGGCAGCCGGACCTGACGAAGAAGATGTTCGACGAGGAAGGTTTTTACTGCATCGGCGATGCCGGCATCTTCGTCGACGATGCCGATCCGGTGAAGGGCATCATCTTCGCCGGCCGCGTGGTCGAGGATTTCAAGCTCACCACTGGCACCTTCGTCCATGTCGGATCGCTCCGCACTGACGCGATCGCCGCCGCGACGCCCGTCGTGCATGACGCGCTGGTTGCCGGGCAGGATCAATGCTCGATCGGTCTGCTGGCATGGCCGAACCTGCACGCCTGTCGCCAGCTCGTCGGCAATCCCGATTTGAGCTTTGAGGATGCTGTAAAACATCCCGAGGTGATCGCCTGCTTCAGACGTGGCCTCGAAGCACACAACACGGAATGTGGCGGCGCCAGCAGCCGCGCTATCGCGCGCGCAATGCTGATGGCCGAGCCGCCCTCGATCGACGGCAACGAGCTCACCGACAAGGGCTACATCAACCAGCGCGCCGGCTTAGAGCGCCGGGCGGCGCTGGTGGAGCGGCTCTACGCGGACAAGCCGGATCAGGATGTGATCGTGCTGCGATGAATCAAGACTGTCTCCAATCGTCATTCCGGGGCGCGCGTAGCGCGAACCCGGAATCCATCGGGCCGCAAGCGCGTGGCGAAATGGATTCCGGGCTCACGACTTCGTCGCGCCCCGGAATGACAGCAAGAAAAAGGTAGCCCGCCATGAACTTCGATTTCTCCGACGACCAAAAGCAGCTCCGCGACCAGGCGCGCAAATTTCTC
The DNA here is from genome assembly GCF_052588265.1 of Bradyrhizobium sp. Pa8. Lineage (NCBI taxonomy): Bacteria > Pseudomonadati > Pseudomonadota > Alphaproteobacteria > Hyphomicrobiales > Nitrobacteraceae > Bradyrhizobium > Bradyrhizobium sp. Pa8. The sequence continues at coordinate 1,117,197 of NZ_CP176767.1, forward strand.
ACCGAAAAATGCTCGCCGAAGGCGGTGCGCGTCGTGCTCGACGGCAAGGCGCCCTACGACAAGGAGCTGTGGAAGGGGCTCGCCGAGATGGGCTTCCTCGGCGTTGCGATTCCGGAAGAATTTGGCGGTGCGGGCGCGGGGCATCTCGAGCTCTGCGTGATCGCGGAGGAGATGGGCCGGGCGAATGCGCCGGTGCCGTTCTCCTCGACAGTGTATCTTGCCGCCGAAGCGCTGCTGATCGCGGGCAGTGATGCCCAGAAGAAGAAGTGGCTGCCGGCGATTGCCTCGGGCGAGGCGATCGGCACGCTGGCGCTGTTCGAGGGCAAGGGCAATCCGTCGCCGAAGAACGTCAAGCTCACCGCTGCGAACGGCGTGCTGAACGGCGTCAAGAGGCCGGTCGCCGATGGTGCGATCGCCGATTTCGCCGTGGTTGCCGCGCGCGCGGGATCGAGCGGTCGCGACGGCGACATCTCGCTGTTCCTGGTCGACCTCAAGGTCGGTGGCGTCGAGGTGAAGAGCCTCACCAATCTCGATCCAACCCGGGGGCAGTCCGAAATCACGTTCAGGGATTGCAAGGCCGAGCCGCTGGGAGCTGCGGGTGAAGGCTGGAGCATTTTGACCCAGGTGCTCGACCGCGCCGCGGTGCTGTGCGCCTTCGAGCAGGTCGGTGGCTCCGACCGCGCGCTGGAGATGGGCCGCGATTACGCGCTGGACCGCATCGCCTTCGGCCGCCAGATCGGCTCGTTCCAGGCCGTCAAGCACATGCTCGCGGACATGTATGTGTCGGCGACGCTGGCGCGCTCCAACAGCTATTATGGCGCCTGGGCGCTTTCGACCAACGCGGCCGAGCTGCCGGAAGCCGCCGCCGCCGCGCGCATCAGCGCGACGCAGGCGTTCCAGCACTGCGCCAAGAACAACATCCAGGTTCACGGCGGCATGGGTTTCACCTGGGAGTTCGACTGCCACATGTACTACCGCCGCGCCAACGCCATGGCGCTCGGACTCGGCAGCCTGTCCTATTGGGAGGACCAGCTGATCGACCGCATGCGCAAGAAGAACGCGGCGTAAGCGAAGGACACGACCATGAACTTCGACGACACCCCGCAGGAAGCCGAATTCCGCGCCACAGCCCGCGCCTGGATCGGTGCCAACGCGCCGAAGCAATACGAGGAAGAGCTGCGCAAATCTTCGCTCGGGCGCACGGCGCTCAAGAACGCCAACATCCTTGAAGTGGCAAAAGCCTGGCAGAAGAAGAAGGCCGATGCCGGCTGGGCCTGCCTGCACTGGCCGAAGGAGTATGGCGGCCGCGGCTCGTCGCCGATCGAGCGCGTGATCTGGCAGCAGGAGGAGGGGCCGTTCGGCCAGCTTTCCCGCATGTTCATCATCGGCCACGGCATGTGCGGACCGACCATGATGGCGTTCGCGCGCGAGGAGCATAAGCGCACCTATCTGCCGCCGCTCGCCTCCGGCGAAAAAGTCTGGTGCCAGCTGTTCTCCGAACCCGCCGGCGGCTCCGACGTCGCGGGTCTGCGCACGCGCGCGGAAAAGGATGGCGATGACTGGGTGATCAACGGCCAGAAGATCTGGACCTCGGGCGCGCACTATTCCGACTATGGCATCCTGCTGACCCGCACCGATCCGACCGTGCCTAAGCACAAGGGTCTCACCATGTTCTTCCTGGACATGAAGAGCCCGGGCGTCGAGGTGCGGCCGATCAAGCAGGCGAGCGGCGCCTCCGACTTCAACGAGGTCTATTTCACCAATGTCCGCATTCCCGATCATCAGCGCCTCGGCGAGGTCGGTGACGGCTGGAACGTCTCGCTGACCACGCTGATGAACGAGCGCAGCGCGATCGGCGCGGCCGTCTCGACCGGTTTCCCGGAACTGTTCGAATATTGCTCCAGCCTGATGCTCGACGACGGACCGGCGATCGAGGATCGCGCGGTGCGCTCGAAGCTTGCGAACTGGGCGGCGAAGGCGAGCGGGCTGAAGTACACCAGCATGCGCGCGATCTCGGCGCTGTCGAAGGGCGAGCGCCCGGGTCCGGAGAATTCCATCGGCAAGCTGGTGGCGGGCTCGATGATCCAGGACGTCGCGACCTACGCGCTGGATCTGCAAGGTGCCAGCGGCGTCGTCAGCGGCGAGGATGGCGAACTCGCCGGCCGTTTCCAGGCGATGCTCTTGCGCGCGCCGGGCACCCGCGTCGAAGGCGGCACCGACGAGATCATGCGCAACATCATCGCCGAGCGGGTGCTGGGCCTGCCCGGCGATATCAGGGTCGACAAGGACGTGCCGTTCAACATGATCCCGACCAAGGGAAGAGGGTAGAGGTCCGCCATGAATTTCGACGACACCCCGCAGGAAGCCGCATTCCGCGAGACCGCGCGCAAATGGGTCGAGGCCAATGCGCCGAAGGAATTGCACGCCGAGCTGTCCAAATCCTCGCTCGGCCGCATCCGGCTGGCCAATCATGACATCGTCGATGTCGGCAAGGCCTGGCAGAAGAAGAAGTTCGAGGGCAATTGGGCCTGCCTGCACTGGCCGAAGGAATATGGCGGCCGCGACGCCACGCCGATCGAGAAGGTGATCTGGCAGCAGGAAGAGGGCGTCTACGGCAAGCTGACGCAACCGTTCCAGATCGGCGAGGGCATGTGCGGCCCGACCGTGATGGCTTTTGGCAGTGAGGACGCCAAGCGCCGCCATCTGCCGAAGCTCGCCTCCGGCGAGGAGATCTGGTGCCAGCTGTTCTCCGAACCGTCCGCCGGCTCCGACGTCGCGGGCCTGCGGACGCGCGCGGAGAAGGAAGGCGACAATTGGGTCGTCAACGGCCAGAAGATCTGGACCTCGGGCGCGCATTATTCCGACTTCGGCCTCCTGATCGCGCGCACCGATCCAAACGTGCCCAAGCACAAGGGCCTCACCATGTTCTTCCTGGACATGAAGAGCCCGGGCGTCGAGGTCCGCCCGATCAAGCAGGCCAACGGCATGCAGGAGTTCAACGAGGTCTATTTCACCGATGTGGCAATCCCCGACAGCCAGCGCCTCGGCGCCGTCGGCGAGGGCTGGAGCGTGTCGCTGACGACGCTGATGAACGAGCGGATGTCGATCGGCTCACGACTTGCGACCGGCGTCCCCGAAATGTTCGAGTTCTGCTCCAATCTGATGCTCGAGGACGGGCTCGCCATCGATGATCCCGCCGTGCGCTCGAAGCTCGCGAGCTGGGCGGTGAAGTCGAGCGGGCTGAAATACACCAGCTACCGCGCGATCTCGGCGCTCTCGAAGGGCGATCGGCCAGGGCCGGAGAATTCGATCGGCAAGCTCGTCTCGGGCATGATGCTGCAGGACATCGCGACCTACGCCATGGACCTTCAGGGCACGGCCGGTGTTCTCACCGGCGCCGACGAGGAGACCGTGCAGGGCCAGTTCCAGCAGATGCTGCTGTCCTCACCCTCGATGCGTATTGCCGGCGGCACCGACGAGATCTTGCGCAACATCATCGCCGAGCGCGTGCTGGGATTGCCGGGCGACATTCGCGTCGACAAGGACGTGCCGTATAACAGGATCCCGACCAAGGGGCGGTGATCCAGCCTCTCGCTGTATCTCGTAGGGTGGGCAAAGCGAAGCGTGCCCACCATATGCAGATGCGCCGGGGTGAGTCTGTCGGTGGGCACGGCGCTATCGCGCCTTTGCCCACCCTACGAGAGGAGCGCGAGCTAATTCATGGATGCAAAAGTGAGCCAGACCCAGGACCGCATCGGCGTGCTCGAGGAGCTCCTCAACGAGCGCTACTCAGTCCGCGCCTTCCTGCCCAAGCAGGTCGACCGCGCGACCATCGAGCATGTGCTGACCACCGCGCAGCGCACCGCGTCCTGGTGCAACAGCCAGCCGTGGCAGGTCATCATCGCCAGCGGCGCGGCCAAGGAGTGCTTTCGCCAGGCGATCTACCAGGAAGCATCTGGCGGATTGGGTGACGATTACGACTTCACCCCGCCGCGCGAATATGTCGGTGTCTATCTCGAGCGCCGCCGCGAGAGCGGGTTTCAGCTCTACAACACGCTCGGCATCGCGCGCGGTGACAGAAGCGCCTACGCAAAACAGGCGCTGGAGAACTACAATTTCTTCGGCGCGCCGCATGTCGCGATCATTCACACCAACGAGCCGCTCGGCATCTACGGCGCGATCGATTGCGGCGCCTATGTCTCGAATTTCATGCTGGTCGCGCAGGCGCTCGGGCTCGGCACCATTCCGCAGGCGGCGCTGGCGCGCCATTCCGGGCTGATCCGCCGCCACTTCAATCTGCCCGACGACCGCCGCGTCGTCTGCGGCATCTCGTTCGGCTATGCCGACGACGCCCACAAGATCAACAGCTACCGCACCTCGCGCGCGAGCGTCGCCGACACGGTGACGTTCGTCGAAGAGTAGTTAGACGCGCAAAGGCGGCCGCAGAAACGGCCGCCTTCGCATTCGTCTCGGTCCGGTTGACGCGGCCGCTATCCACCGCTGCCGCCGATCACGGCGCGCACGGTCTCGTCGGGCCCGAAGTCCTCGGCGCCATCGACATAAAGCAGCGCAGCGAGCTTCGAGCGCGCGCGATTGACGCGGCTCTTGATCGTGCCGACTGCACAGCCGCAGATCGAAGCTGCGTCCTCATAGGAGAAGCCGGAGGCGCCGACCAGGATCAAGGCCTCGCGCTGGTCCTGCGGCAGCTTCTCGAGCGCGCCGCGGAACTCCTCGAACTCGAGATGCGCGTTCTGCGACGGCTGCGTCTTCAGCGTCTTGGCATAGTTGCCCTCGGCATCCTCCACCTCCCGCCGCCGCTTGCGATAGTCGGAGCGGAACAGGTTGCGAAGGATCGTGAACAGCCACGCCGGCAGGTTCGAGCCGGGCTGGAACGAGTCGATGTTGGCGAGCGCACGCAGAAGCGTTTCCTGCACGAGATCGTCGGCGCGATCTGCGTTGCCGCTCAGCGAGATCGCGAACGCGCGCAGACTGGGCACGGCCGCGAGGATGTCGTCACGTAGGGAGTCCGTGAGAGGCATTAATCCCTCCCATTGTTGTCGTTGGAGCTCCTGTCGGGTTCCACTTGGGGTGCGCCTCCCGGCGCATCAAGCTTCTTGATCAGTTCCGCGAACCGGTCCGGAACCCCCTGCCGCACCACGTCGTCGTACATGGCGCGCAGCTGGTGGCCGATCCGGGACTGGATTTCCGGAGTGAGGCCTCCCTTGCCGGGGGTCGTGCTTTTGCTGGCTTGAGACTTGAGATCTTTCATGACCTGTTCCACGTTTCCCCGAGTTAAGTAACTGTAAAATCGAGAAGTTCTCTCAACCGGGAGCCGTTCCCTGGATAGGCACAATTCCAGGTTCGACAAAAAGTTCCCAGATAAGCGGAACTTTTCTTGGCGTGAGGCGTAGACAGCCCAGCAGGGGAACCAGGGCCTCCCCGCTTGTTGCGTGGTTCGTCAAGGTCGGCCCGAAGATGAATGGAGTGGGGATGTCCCGTTCGCAGCTTGTTGCTGAACACTTGCCGTTGTTGCGCCGGTACGCGCGCGCCCTGACGGGCAGCCAGGCCTCCGGTGACGCCTATGTCGCAGCCATGTTGGAAGCGATGCTCGGAGATCCGTCCGTGCTCGACGAGAGCCATGGTCCGCGCGCCGGCCTGTTCCGGCTGTTCACCCAGATCTGGAATTCGGTCTCCGTCAACGACGATGCCGAGGTGACGACCCTGCCGATGCCGCCGGAGCGGCGGCTGTCGAACATCACGCCGCTGCCGCGGCAGGCGTTCCTGCTGCTCTCGCTCGAAGGATTCTCGGAAGAAGAAGTCGGCTACATCCTCGGCACCGACGTCGCCGAGACGCGGCGGCTTGCCGATGCCGCGGGACGCGAGATGGCGGCCGAGATCGCGACCGACGTGCTGATCATCGAGGACGAGACCTTCATCGCCATGGACCTCGAGAGCCTGGTGAAGAATCTCGGTCACAATGTCGTCGGCGTCGCGCGCACCCATGCCGATGCGGTGGCGCTGGCCAAGAACAAGCGGCCGGGCCTGATCCTCGCCGACATCCAGCTTGCCGACGGCTCGTCGGGCCTGGACGCCGTCAACGAGCTGCTCCGCACCTTCGAGGTGCCGGTGGTGTTCATCACCGCCTATCCGGAGCGCTTCCTGACCGGCGAGCGCCCCGAGCCGGCGTTCCTGATCTCAAAGCCGTTCCAGCCCGCGATGGTGTCGGCGGTGGCGAGCCAGGCGCTGTTCTTCCAGCGCAACTCGCGCAACCGCGCGCCCAAGGCGCCGGCGGCGTAAGGAAGGCGCAATTTAGCGAAACAATCTGATCCGGCGTGCTGTCAGGCACGCCGGATTTTTCGTGACCGCTCCGCCGCGCTTGACGGCCATCGCGTTCGCCGCTCATACCTCATGCATCGCCCCAATCGGAGATGTGCCCATGGACCAAGCGCTGCTCGACCGCCTCGCCATCCGCGACCTCGTCGAGAACTGGGCGGTGTGGCGCGATGCCGGCGACTGGGAGCGCTTTGCCACGGTCTGGCACGACGAGGGCTGGATGTCCGCCACCTGGTTTCAGGGGTCGGCGCGGGATTTCATGCGCGTCAGCCAGGAGGGGTTTGCCAAGGGCGTGCGCATCCTGCATTTCCTCGGCGGCACCAGCATCGATCTTTCGGGCGAGCGGGCCATTGCCCAGACCAAGACGACGATCTCGCAGCGGGCCCTCGTGCACGACGTGCTCTGCGACGTCGTCTGCACCGGGCGCTTCTACGATTTCCTGGAGAAGCGGCATGACCAATCAGGCATTGGTAAATGGGGCATTGTTCGCCGCCAGCCGATCTACGAGAAGGACCGGATCGACCCGGTCGATCCCGCCGCAACGCTTCAGCTCGACCAAAAAGCGCTCGCTGCGCTCCCCGAAGGCTACCGCCACCTCGCCTACATGCAGGAATTGATCGGCTACAAGATCAAGCGCGACATGCCGGGCCTGATCGGCGCCGAGGTCGAGAAGCTCTATGGCGAGGGACGGGACTGGCTCGCGGGGAAGCCGAAGTAAATCCCGGACAATCTTTGACGCGCCATGATCCGCTTCTGCGCGTATGTCTCGCGCAAATCCTGAATGCGCGTGGTCGCCGCAATTTTCGTCACGCTGCTGATAAATTCATCCAGCAATATTCACGCGCATACGCCTCACGGCTTTGTCACTGATCAACAGCTTCGCGAAAATATGGGCTGCTTGACAGGCATTTTCAGCCGTCGCAGTTTTAAGTTGAAATGGTCGTCGAATGATTTTGCTTTGCTCGTTTGATTTTCCAGGCACCAAACGTGGAGCATTCATATGACGGCTATTCCTCCCGCCAGTGGCGTTACGCTCCACGATGGCGACACGATGGATGTCAGTGGCGGCATTTCCGTTGATAGCACGACGATTTTTGCCGGCGGCTTGCAGACGGTCGGCGGATCTTTCTCGACGAGCACGGCAACCCACACTGTCATCTATGGCGGAGAACAGGACGTCGTCTTTGACGGCGTCGCCAGCTATACGACCATCTACCAGGGCGGCATCCAGCGCGTCACCGGCCAATATATCCATGAAGGTCCAACCCCGGGCGCAGCCGATCACACCACGATCAATGGTGGCGGCGAGCAGGACGTCGACACGGGAAGCGCAACGGCGACGACTGTCAATTCCGGCGGCCTCCAGAACGTGACGAATGGTGGCACCGCCAGCGGCACCATCGTCAATTCCGGCGGTGTTCTCAAGGTTTCGGGTGAAACGGTCGAAACGGCGCCCGTGTATCCGGAGCCTGTCATCCGAAGCGTGGCAACCGCTGCAACCATCAACTACCAGGGCGAATTCGACGTCACTGGCGGCGGGACTGCAGTGAACGCCGTGGTCAACGGCGGCGTCATGACTGTCTCGGGATCGATACCCGATCCGTTCGCCAACGTCCCCGGCCAGCCGGCCGTCGACGCCAGCATGGCGACGGGCACCATCGTTGAAGGTTTTGGAACGTTGACGGTGTCGGACGGAGCGGTCGTATCGGGCACGATACTCCAGAACTTCGGCACGTTGAACGTTGATGCAGGCGGCACGGCAACCGGCACGACCATCAATTACGGAACGTTGGTGCTGTCCGCCGGCGCGAGGGCGACCAACACGACCGTCAATCAGTATGGCGGCCTCATTGTGCTTGGCAACGCCGATTTTTCGGAGACAGTCTTTAACGCCGGCAGCACCTTGCAGATCGGCGATGGCACGATTGAAAACGGATTTGTTGTCGCGAGCAGCGTGACGCTGGCCGTCCTGGACGGCGGTGTCGCCAAAAACACTGTTGTTTCCGCAGGCGCAACGCTCATCGCTGAAGCTGGCGCGACGCTGTCCAATACGACGTTCCAGAGCGGCGCAACGTTTATTGCCGACTACGGCTACACGGAAAACGGCTTCACCGTATCGAACGGCGTATTGTTCAAGGTGTTCGGCACGGCCACGAACACCACGATATCAGCGGGTGGCAAGGAAATCCTGGGCAACTTCGACCTGGGAGCCACCGCCAGCAACACCGTTATCAATGGCGGCGAACAGGATGTCGGCCTTAGCTCCACCGCGAGCTACACCACGATCAACATGGGCGGCATTCAACGTGTCGCCGGCATCTATCTGCACGATGCGCCGGGGCCGGGCCGGGCCGATCACACCATCGTCAACAATGGTGCCGAGCAGGACGTCGATACCGGCATCGTGACGTCAACCACCGTCAACGCCGGCGGCGTCCAGAATCTCACCAATGGGGGCTTTGCAAGCGGCACCATCGTCAAGACGGGCGGCATCATCAATGCTTCGGGAGAGACGCTCTATCATTCTCCCGGGGCCCCATACAGCACCGTCATCAGAAGCGAAGTCGATTTTGCCGTTGTCGACAGCGGCGGCCAATTGCACCTGTTCGGGGCGGGGATCGCCAAGAAGGCCACCATCAATGGTGGTGTGATGACGGTTTCGGGATTCATTGTAGACCCCACGGCCGATCCAAGCGCACCGGCGCTCGACGCCAGCGCGGCGAGCGGGACGATCCTCAATTCAGGAAGCATCTCCGTCTCGGACGGCGGCATCGTCACCTCCACGACTTTGAACGGCGGCACGCTTGACGTGCTCGATCACGGCACCGCGAACGCTTCGACCATTTATCATGGCGCCACAGAGCTCGTCGAAGCGGGTGGCATTGTCGGCGCGACCACGATCGCCGGCGGCATGCTTGATCTCGAGGCGGGCGCGATTTCCGACGACGCGATCACCTTCTCCGGCCAAGGCGCACTCAAGATCGAGCAGAAGCTGGTTTCAGGCGCTTCGACCTTTGCAAGCCAGATCAAAGGCATTGTGCTCGGTGACCAGATCGACCTTTCCGGACTGTCCTATGCAAGCGGCGCAACGGTAACTGTATCCGGCTCGAAGCTCACGGTCAGCAACGGTGCGGCCAGCGAGACCTTCACACTGGCGGATACGTCGGTCACGCGCTTTGGCATCGCGAAAGACGGCTCCGGCGGCATTCTGCTGACAGCCGCAGCCCTGCCGACCATTGCTGGAGCCGTGTCGGGACAAACGACCAGCAACGGAGCTGCGATCAATCCGTTCGCGAGCGTAACGATCACAGATCCAAACGCGGCAGCAACGGACAGTCTGATCATCACGCTCGCGGGCGCCGCCGGCATCCTGTCCGGAGCAGGATTGATCTCGCTTGGAAACGGAACCTACGAGCTGACAGCTACCACCGCCGCCAACCTGACCGCCGAGTTGCACGCCCTCACCTTTGTCGCCTCGCCGCACGGAGACGGCAGCGCAACGACCACTTTCACCCTGAGCGACACGAGCAGCGTCGGCGTGACCGTCAGCGACGCCCACACGTCCGTCACAGACACGCATCAAGCCGGGAGCACGACGATCGACGGCCCGGCATCCGGTTATGCGGTCATTCAGGGCACGACGGGCAACGACATCATCCACGCCTATGGCATGTTCAATACCATCCACGGCAATGGCGGGAGCGATACGATCTACGCCGGATCATACGGTACGGTTGATGTACCGAGCGGTGACAGCACCGTCTATCTGGAGGGGATCGTCAACCACGTAACCGGCGGCAACGGCAACATCACGGTGACGGGATCGACAGGCGCCACGACGATTGCGCTCGGCAACGGCAACGACACCATTAATGCTGGCGGATATGGAAACATCATCTCGCTGGGCAACGGCAACGATGTTGTCCATCCCGGTGACGGCGCGAGCCAAACGACGGCCGGCAATGGCAACGACCGAGTGACGCTTTCCGGATATGGCAACACGGTCGTGCTTGGGAATGGCAACGATGTCGTCACGGGCGGAGATGGCGCCAATAGCGTCACTCTCGGCGATGGCAACAACACCGTGAATCTCGGCGGGATGGGAAACCAGATCACCGTCGGCTCGGGAACGAACACGATCATGGCCGGCAGCGGATCCGACAACGTCGTTGCTGGCGCGGGCCACGATACAATCGTACTTGGCGGAGCTGCCAATCACGTGGTGCTCAACGGGTCCCAGGCAAACGTGACAAACCAGATTGGCCAAGACGTCATTACGGTCAATGGCGGATCAGACCAGTTTAACTTTGCCGGGTTTGGCAATCAGGCCATCATCAATGGCCCGGCCCACGTCAACATCATTGATCACGGCACGGGTCTGACAGTCTCGATTAACTCCAGCAGCCAGGTCGATACGATCTCCGGATTTGGCAATGACACGCTCGGCGTCGTCGCTCTTGCCAACGGCATAGGTGATTACCACTCCGCCGCCGACATCATGGGCGCGCTCAGGAGCGATGGGCATGGCGGGACGCTGCTTGCGCTGGGGAGCGGTCCTGACGCAGGGTCTATCGACTTCGTCGATACCGCAGTCAGTCAATTGCACGCGTCGAATTTCATGATCGTGTAGAGACCAAGCTTCTTTGCAACGATAGCGAAGCATTCGGGCCCATGAGGACGCCCTTGAGGTTTGCCCTCGCTGGCCTGGCCGGTGCGGAAGATGGGGGCGAAGCCAAAAACCTGGAAAATTCCCCCGGACAAAAGTAAGGCGCGACTGGCATCACCACGTCCGTGGTGGGATGCCGCGCTTGTCCTTGATCGTTCGCTGTAGGCTCCTAACCCGTTGTAAATTCTGCTATAATCGCGTAACTTGAAATTCGCCGCCGTTCACGGACGTTCGCCGCCATCCGCTGCAATCCGTGTTCAATGGTGGGGCGGATGGTGGGGCGGTTATGACTAAAAGACAGTTGCATAAGCTCTCCGCTCGAGAAGCGGAGACCATCGTTGAGCCCGGCCGCCACAGCGACGGGGGTGGGCTTTATCTTGCGATTGAGATTGGAGCACATGCGCGGCGCCAATGGATTTTCCTGTACCGCGTGCGCGGCACGGGCAAGCGGCGCGAGATCGGGCTAGGCGCCGCTAAGGGCAAAGGCAGGGACGGCATCTCGCTGGCGGACGCCCGTCTCAAGGCCGCAGACACACGCAAGAGACTGGCCGAAGGCAAGGACCCAGCGGCGGAGCGGCGCGCCGAAATAGTCGCGGCTAAGATGTTCGGAGAATTCGCGGATGCCTTCCTCGTATCGATCAAGGCGGGCTTCAAAGGCAAAAACACGCTGGCCGACTGGACACGAGACCTGAAGGTCCGGTGCAAGCCAATCCGGGATATCGAACTCGCCAATCTCACGGTGAACGACGTGTTGAGGATCTTGTCGCCCATATGGATGACGATCAACCGCACGGCGCGCGAAACGCGAAGCCGGATTGAGCGCGTGCTTGACGCTGCGGAGGCCAGAGGTCTTCGGTCGGGGAAGAACCCCGCCATGTGGAAGACCCTGAAGCCGCTCTTACCGAAGTCGAAGCGGTCTAAGCGCCATCACAAGGCCGCACCCTACAAGGACGTGCCCGGCATCGTCCAGGCGCTGCAGGCCAACCACGGAGCGGCGGATACCGCCGTCAACCTTGCGGCTGAATACATCATCTTGACGGCGGTGCGGACTGGAGAAGCCTGCCTGATGCGCGTGCGCGAGGTGGACTTCGCAGAGCGGCTTTGGACCATCCCTGCGGAACGGATGAAAGCCGAAGACCATCCAGAAGGCAAAGATTTCCAAGTGCCGCTCTGCGACCGCGCGGTCGCGATCTTGAAGGCGGTTATCCCGAAGGAGGCTGTGCGCGAGGCGTACGTATTCGCCGGGCAATGGTCCAAAGACCATACGAAGCCGCTCGGTATGAATGCTGTGCTCCACGCCCTCAAAGCCGTCTATCCGGCGATGACAACGCACGGGTGCCGGTCCAGCTTCCGCGATTGGGCGGGTGATGAAACCCGCTTCGAGCGTGAAATTGCGGAGATGGCATTAGCCCACAAAGTGGGAGATGAAACGGAGCAAGCTTATCGGCGGGGCAATGCGTTGAAGAAGCGACGGCAGCTGATGGACGCTTGGGGCCGATACCTCGCAAGCGGTTCTAACGTGATCCGACTTCCTCGCCGCGAGCCGGTATAGATCCCAAAGATGGCGTGCCGAGCCACTGGCTTCGTCCTTCGCCTGCAGCGTCGCGCCTTTCATTCAGCTTACGAACGAACCGCCTATCGCAAACCTCGGATGACTGATCGAGAAGTTGGGTAGGTGCGTGTTGCAATCGTCATCTGCGCCAGTTCTGGCCGAGCTCATCGTCGAACCACATCTCAGCGTCATAGTCGGTCCCCGTCGCCGAGCGGAAGTTCAGGTAGTGCGACAGCCAGGCCTTGAACTCACAGAAGCTGGGATCCTCTCGCTTCTCTTCCGGCAGCGCATCGTACCAGTGGGTAGCAAGCGCCCGGATGGCGCGCTCTGATTCGAACCTCCTCATGAGCGATTCTAGCAAAACAGGTGCTCATTGACCGAGTCGCGCCCACGATCCCGCAGCAACTCAGGACGTGCTCACCTCCTATCTGCCGGACAACGGCATAGTAGGTCTTGACTTGCAGCATATGAAATCGCTGCTTCAGATCCCTCGCTCCGGTCACTACTCCACTCTCCTGGTAAAAGAGGGAGCTGCGACGAGCACGGTTCAGATATCTTCGCAAGCTGGGGGCGCAAGGTATCGCATATATGAAACGTTCATGTCCGGATCGTTCGGATAAGCTCAGGGAATTGGCGCGCAATCTCCGGTATTCAGACCCAGGTTAGGCTCCCCGCAAAACGCAGCGGCTCAGGCGTATCAGTCCTATAATCCTTTGGCTCTTCTTCGCCGCAAGGCGGCGAGTGGCCCCGTGATCGCGCTGGAAAAATGCATTTACTCACAGTAAACAGCAGGAATAGGGCGCTCGATTCAAATAGAAATCTACGCGTTAGCCGGTTAAGCGGCGACGCAGCGAGTGCTGCTCTCATTCTGTGCTCTAATCGAGAGCGTTGCATGCCCAATCACGGCCTTGTCTCGGGAAGTCTCCTCGCACTTACTGCGGCTGGCATCGCGCTGCTTTGCTCGAGCCAGCTCGCCTTTGCCTTGATCTAAACCAACAAACTGCCGGCCTTTCACGCCGCAGGAAATGATTGGCACTGGACCATGCAGCAGAACCTTAAGGGTGCAGGCAGATCATCTGGAACTGCAAGAGTTGTTCGATGGTCGCCTCGTGAATCGGTTGCGATGAAGAGATACTATTTTGATATCCGCGACGGCAGTCAATTCATCCGTGACGATGAAGGTGTAGAGCTGCCGGACATCGAGTCTGCGCGGCAGGAGGCCACCGCTGCGCTCTCGGAGATAACCCGCGAATGGGACAGAGGCAGGCCGCAGCATCGCATGGCAGTTGCACACGCCGCGCCGAGGTCACAGATGCCGCCATTTTCGCCCGTTTCGTTTACGCTCTCCTCGACGAACTCTCGGGCAACAGGGCCCGATATCGAAAGTGTCATGCAAAACGCAGCGACAGTCCTTGCGGATGTCATTGTCGTCGCGGTGATTGCCTATCCGGCGATGACAACGCACGGGTGCCGGTCCAGCTTCCGCGATTAGGCGGATGATGAAACCCGCTTCGAGTGCGAAATTGCGGAGATGGCATTAGCCCACAAGGTTGGAGATTAAACGGAACAAGTATATCGGCTGGGCAATGCGTTGAAGAAGCGACGCCAGTTAATGGACGCTTGGGGTGAGCTGGTCGGAAGGACCGGCACAAGAACCAATTCCTTGGGCAGAAAAGCCGCGAGACTGGTTACGACTATTCAAAGATTGAGACCGTGCTGGATTTGATTGTCGCGAATTGCGTCGCAATCAGCCAGGCCCGCCAAATCGAATATCTCGAAACCGAGTTATAGCGGCACATCGAACATTGCGGGCTCAGTCATCAGCTGGCGGTGGGGCCCAAGCTCAAGGAGGGCTATCGCTGATTGATTCGGTGCGATTGCGAGCTGCGATGTAGCGTGGTCCCAATCTTTTCCAAATTTGTTTGGCGCGATCGCTTGAATAACCTGTCGTCCACCTTAGGTAGAGGTGGCTGGGGGCATTATGTCTGATCACGATTATTCGCTGCATGGCGGGTTTAACCGCGCCAAAGTAGGCCGTTACTTGACGCTCGTTGCGACTTCGGTTTCTGGCGTCATTGTCTTCCTACTCTTGTCCACAATTGACCTCGCAAAGCGCTTTGGTCTTAACGTGAATCTTCCCCCGACCGTTCTCTCGTTGGTTGGGGCCGGCATGGTCTTCACAGCCCTTTACTGGATTTTTAATCGCTACGCCTGGCGGTGGCCCTACATGGGCAAGGCGCTCAGGGTGTCTGATCTGGCGGGTGAATGGGCGTGCACGGGGCAATCAGTCAATCAAGACGGCACGCCAGGATACCAATGGCAGGGGACCGTCACCATTTTTCAAAGCTGGGACAGAATCAGGATTCGGCTTAAGACAAAGCAGTCCGCGTCAGACAGCGTGGCGGCGGCATTGATTTGCGATGATGCTGAGGGGTATCGGCTTCTCTACAACTATCGCAACGACCCCAAGATCGGCGAGGTCGACCTCAAGAGCCACCTTGGTTCATGCATGTTGGTGTTTGCGAAAGATCTGCGGAGCGCTGAAGGCGAGTATTTCAACGGTCACGGCCGATACACATTCGGAACATTGAAACTCACGAGGTAGAGATGGCGAGGAATATCAATAGTCGCCTAGATAAATTGCAAACACGGCGCAACGGCATGGACCGCCTGATTGCGTTAGATGAGGCCTTTCGCAAGGACGTTCTTGCCAAGAGCGCCGTTACAGAGAGCTGGCAAACTCGGGCGACCACGCAACCTTTCACACGGTACGCGCTCGGCGCGATGCAAGAGGTCGGTCCGGCGTACACCAAAATCAGTATCGAGACGGCTGAAAGGGTCGGCAATCAACTAGCGAAATCCATCAGTGGCGTCGAGTTCAAGCTTCAAGGTTCCGTCCCGTTGAATGTACACATTCGCGGCGTGAGCGATGTCGACCTGCTCATACTTGACCCGACATTCGTGATCATCGATAGATCGGGGCCCTCAGCTAATTCCTCCGCGTACTACGATACTCCGAGAACTAGTGTTGGTGTCCTCACCAATGTTCGATCGCAGGTCGAAAAGGTTTTGCCGCAAAGCTTCCCGGCCGCGACTGTTGACAAGTCCGGTGGGAAGGCCGTCGCCATATCCGGTGGGTCGCTTGCAAGACCCGTCGATGTTGTGCCCTCGCACTGGTACGATACGGCTGCCTATCAGCAGTCGGGGGCGCAGGACGATCGTGGTGTGTATATCCTTGATCGCAAGGTGCCCACGACAATTAACAATTTTCCGTTTAAGCATATCAAGCTAATTGGCGATCGATGCGACACATGCCTCGGAGGCCTCCGCAAAGCAATTAGGCTTTGCAAGAATGTGAAGGCAGACGCGTTCGAAGAGGGCACAAAAATCAATTTTCCGAGCTTCGACATTGCGGCAGCTATGTACCACGCTGATCAATCAGCTTTCACGATCGGATACATGTACGAGCTTCGAATTCTAACGGAAGTGCAGCGCCACCTTGATTATATGTATCATAATCCAGAGTGGGCGAAGACCCTACGTGTGCCAGACAATTCGAGAGTCATCTTCGATACCCAAGAGAAATATGAGGGAATGCAAGCGTTGTCTCTCGAAATCGATGATCTGCTCAAAAATGTTGTCAAAGAGCAGAAGCCGCAGCTTCCGGTCGACCATAATCTGCCTTGGAGCGCGGCGAGAGACGCCATCTCATCGATTACCATTCCAGGCTGACGCGATTCAGCCTAATACCCAATCCTCTGCGTCGACCAACTGCATCAGGTTGCTGCAGTCGACCTTCATGGCGTTGCAGACGCCGGGATCTTGCCGAGGCTGCCAATCCCGGTCTCTTCGAAGCGAACTGCTCTAAAGGTCAGCGAACGGGCATCCCGAAAAGCCGCCGCGGATTTCGAGAACGAGCAGAAGCGCCGCGAAGTTCGAGCGCCGGCGAGAAGAGGCCGCCCGGGAAAGGGATCGCGAACGGCGCAAGAAGGCAATTGCGAGAGCGCAAGGGGCATTGGACAAGGCCGAACGCGAGTATGCGAAAAGAGCCGCGGCCATCCAAACCGAGGTCGAGGTTATCGAGAAGCGCTCACGGCCGAAGATGCCCGTTGGGAAAAGGAGAAGGCGAGGCTCGAGTCCGCGCTGCGGCGTGCGCGGGACTAGGCCGGCGAGACCGGATTAACCGGCGCGATTCCTTGCGTAAATAACCCGCGTCGGGAGTTGAAAGTTTTTTCCGCCTTCCAGATTTTTTCGGCGTCGCCATCGCGGCGACCGGGACGCCTTCGGGGTCTCGCGACTTGAGTCAGGCGCCGGACGCTGTCCGGAGCCTGCTCGTACCCATCTTGCTCCAAGGAGAATTTGGACATGAGGTATGATTGGACTCTCCCCTGGAGGTCGACCATCGGGTTCGACCGCCTTTTCGCGTTCTCGACGAGGTCCAGCGGACCGCCGAAGAGAGCTATCCCCGCTACAATGTCGAACGTTTTGACGAGAATCGTTTCCAGATCTCGGTGGCGCTCGCCGGCTGCACGCGCAGGAAGCGCGCTGGCGGTCGAGCAGAACGTCCTGGCGCTCGAGGGCCGCAAGACTAACGGCGGTGCCCTAACGAGATACCAAGCCTTATAGCTTTTTGGCGAAGCGAGCCTTCCGTTCGCTTCATTGCCTTAGCGATCTTCGCTACGGCGTCTTCGCTTTGGAGTGGGCGCGCGACTCTTTAACGTTCGCTGTAGTGAATTCGCGGCGGACAACTTTCTTTGTCTTCTTTGCCATTGAGGATCCCGTATGCCTTCGGTGCTTCTACCAGGGTGGAGGAAAATGGCAATGTCGCGCGAGTTGCTACTACATTCTTGTTTATCAAAACTCTCGGCAAAGATTATGCAATGGAGTCTGTTTTGTACAATTGATGCGGAGGCCGCCGAAGAACATCGGAGCTTCGGTCCGCACCCGCCTGCTCAATCCTGCAAAAGAGTGCAACGACCCGTTTGATCTCCTTGCTCATTCAATATGCGCTTTGCGAGACCGATCTATTGTAGTATTGAGGTTGAGCAACAAAAGAGATCGAAATTCGGCAAGCGTGGCGTGCTGCTTTCCGTCGTCAGTTGCTGGATCATCCCGTAGTCTTCCGGATTTTCAGTTTAAGAGAAATCGACGCATTTCAACTTCCCTAATGTGGCTGTGCGCTTGACGGATGAAGAGCGAAGTTCTCCCAGCCCTCGTGCCGAAGATATTTCGTTTTACCGACATCGATCAGTACCGAACTGCCGTGCGAAATCTGAAGGTGGAATTTACACCTCTCGTGCGGAAAATATCTGCTGAGCAGGTCATCCTGAGTCTCCCAGGGTGCGACATCAATTTCGCCAGGTCTTTTCCACGCATTGCCGATGGCCAGCTTGCCGAAAATTGCACCGCTATCGGTTTCTCGATGGATGAGGGTGTTCCGATCCGGTTCAACGGGGCCGACAGAGATCGGTCGGCTATCGTGATCGGTCGCAGCAGCGCTGTGTATTCCACAGTCGAACGAACCGAACGACAATTCACGTCGATCATCTTCACGCCGGAGATACAGAAGCGCGGCTGGCCCAAAGCAGGTCAAAGCTGGAAAGTGTTCGAAACGAGCGCCCTTGCGCAGCATCGGCTGCGTGAGTTAGTGAGGCTGGTCTTGTCGGTTTCCTCTACGTTCAATGGCTACGAGGCGGCCGATGCTTCCGCTGCGATCCGGGAGTCCCTGCTTGCCGGTGTTGATGCTGCATTCGCGCAGGTGGTTGACGCGAGATGGGCCACTCGTGCCAATTCCGTCAAGCAGTTCAAAATGTTTCGAGATATTCAGGATGTATTATCGGCCAATATTGCGCGTCCGATCTACAGCGAAGAACTTGCGAAACAACTTGGTATCTCGGTACGCAGTATGCACGATGCGGTCCAGCGATACCAAGGAATGAGCCTGCATCGATGTTTGCGCCTGAGGCGTCTTTGGCTCGTGCGGCAAAGACTACTGGCCGGGGCGGACAGCGTAAAGATGTGTGCGCTCGCTTTCGGGTTTTGGCACTTAGGTGAGTTCGCTAGGAGTTTTCGTCTTCACTTCGGCGAAACCCCTTCGGACACTCTGGTGAAATCTCGTCAACGTTGATGCGGGTATCTGGAAATAGGGGGCGTCGAAGTCGCGTCGGCCTCCTCGCCCAGAGGAGCAAGGAAGCGACGGAGTTTCGATGCCGCCGATAATGTGGCGTTCGGTGGCGGCGCCATCGGTTCGTGCCGCCACAAATGCTATGTTGACGCTTTAGGGTCGATCATCTTGGCGTCGACGTAGTCAACAACTCGCAAGCAGTCGCCGCAATCCTAGCTGCGGCCTTCTCTCATTGGCGGTGTCGGTGGCCCGCGGGTTGCTGCTAATCGGCAGAAAGCAGGCGGCCGCGCGTCATACCTCGAAGGACGCAGCATTGTTGCCGCGAAGACCGCGGGTTTTCGCACAGCTGCGAATTTCCTGGATGGACACCCTGTGGAGCGCCCTTTCCGAAAATCATGCCACCCTCATGAATCTGGAAGACAAGGAGGCTATCGATCTGATTCCACGGCGCGCGACAACGCGGCCCGACCCGGGCTGATTGAGCAGGAAGACGGCGGATCAAAATCAACAAACGCTGCAGAACGTCATGATTGCAATGCTAACGTGCTTCGCCGAAAAACTGGGGAAACAGCGTGGTTAGGGCATTTCGCAATACTGTCATGGTCCTTACTTTTGTCGGCGTCGCCGGCAGCAACATGTTTTGGAATTTCATGAATGACTATATCGCCTGCGGCCTTGCGCTGGCGGCTTCAGTCACCGCCGGCTTTTGCGCTGAGCGCGTCTTCATCGAGCGGTCCCGTCGCGAGATGATCCGCCTCCACGGCGCGGACTGGCATTCGGCAGAGGACCGACAGCCCGGCGCATGAACGCCACCCGTTACACGCTGTTCATCTTCATCATGATTCTTCGCATTCGATACGAGAGGTCTGCCCTGATGACCAAACCCGACCATCCATTCCGAATCGCTCGCGTCGAGCGCCTGGTGGCGCTGCTTGAGGGAGACTACCGAATGGCAATTGATCCGAATACCAGCGAGAGCACCACGAAGTCGGACGCGCCCGATCCGGACGTGCTAGATTGCCGACTTTGCTACCCAATCCTGATCCAGGAGGGCGCGAGCAGGCGCCTTCGTTGCGTGTCATGTGAGCCCTACGGCATGGAGGTCTCGACCAAGTCGGTCGGCACGCCGTAGGAAGCGATCACGACCGGGAACGGCGACTGCCATAAGCTGACCCCGACTAATCGAGGTATGCAATGACCACGAGACCGCGCTTGGCTACAGCTATTTTGTGCAGCAGCGCCGGGAGTGGATTCGCAAACCTTGCGCATGTTCGGCCTCATTAATGCGCCCGATCAATGCGCTCTCCACGAAGCAACACACGTTCTGAAACGGGACGTGTGTCACATTTCGATTCTAGGCATATCCTTTATGACGCACTAGCGAGGTACGCCGGGGGCGAGTTCAACTCTTTAAGAGCTTACGCCACTGAGGACTTCGTCAATAGAATGGGGGCCGAAAAGCCATCGCAGCTTTCGCTTTCGGGCCTCAATGTTGCAAAGCAAAAGCTCATATACTTTTTCGCAGAAATCTGCACAGCTCCTGTTCTGAGGCTTTCGATTGCCTATCAGACAGAGCGCGAACTCGACGAGGAACTGATTGCGATCTGTCGCGTCCTAACGGATCTAGACCCTGACAACCTTGAAAGCTACGAGGACAGGGCGCGCGAATTGGTTCGGGCACGATCCATAAAGGACGCGCTAAAGGAACTTCAACGCAGTAAAATTTCCGTCGATGAAGACGTACTGCGAAATGTTATCAAGAAAAACCTTTCCGAGGACTTCAATCGTTACATTGCCCTGCTCAAAGCGGGCGTTGCTGTCGTTGATGAGAATTATCGAAAGAACCTACTCAAGGCGGTATCATCTGGCGAGATTCCCCAGTCGCTCTTCGATGTTCCGGAGAACGAGGCTAGCGCGCTATTCGCGTCGATTGTTGTATCGATTATGGCCGAGCTAGCATTTAATCATGAACACGGTTTGGATTGCTATCTAAGCCTTCGCATCAGGCACGGCACTCTATCTGGTCAGCTTCGCGGCCCGGCCGAGCGCGAGCACATAATTACGCGCAGGGATGCCGCCACAAAGCAGTATCAAGCCAACCAATATTGGGGACAGCGACTATCGGAGACGTTCTCGTTGCGAATCCGAGTTGGGACTACGGAAGTGGCAAGCGATCGGTAAAGGCTGGAGTTCGAACGTTTGAACCAGCCCCTCAGCCTTTTGTTCTATCAACACGCATTCGTGGCTTAGTGGAATCACTCCAAGATCGATCGGATTTGCTGCATTCCCTTCGTGAAAGCTTTCAAGGGAATAAGCCGGGTAGCACTCTGCGAATATTGATTGGTCCCCTAGCATCCGGAGCAGCTGGGCGGCGGCGATCAAGGTGAGACCTTAGCGACAATCAGGATGAGACTGCGCCGATGGGGACGGACCGAAGGGAGGGCGTAGCCCGACCGGAGGACCGTCCCCATCGGCGCCGCGTTTTTCGGACCCGTCTGGCGGCCGGGTGCGGCTGGTGCAAGCTGTTGATTCGTCTCGACAAGAGGGAATCGATGCCTTGCCTGGCCTTCACATCACCGACCACCAGATGAGGCTGTACATGACCTACCGACTGACATTGTCCCCCGAGGCCGCCGCGGCCAAGGCGGGGTTCTCGAAAGCGAGCGCGTATCGGATCGAGAACGATTTGCGCCTGCCATCGCAGAAGAAGGCGCCGAGGGGCCGGCGACGGTCCGATCCGCTCGATCCCTATTGGGACGCCGAGATCGTTCCGATCCTGAAGGCTGCGCCCGGCATCCGCGTGATCGGCGTGCTCGACGAGCTGCGCCGCCGGCATCCCGACCTCAACCCCAACATCCGACGCACGCTGGAGCGGCGCATCAATGCCTGGCGGGCGCTCAACGGCCCTGAACAGGACGTGATCTTCCGCCAGGAGCACGAGCCCGGTCGTCTGGGTCTGTCCGACTTTACCGATACAAGCCCGCTCGGCATTGCCATCGCGGGTGAGGCGCTCGATCACCGGCTCTACCACTTCCGGCTGGCGTTCTCCGGCTTTGAGCATGCCCATGTCGTGCTCGGCGGAGAAAGCTTCGTCGCCCTGGCCGAGGGCTTGCAGAACGCCCTGTGGGCGCTCGGCGGCGTGCCGCGGGAGCATCGCAGCGACAGCCTGTCGGCAGCATTCCGCAATCTGGCGGCCGACGCGCGGGAGGATCTGACACAGCGCTACGCCGCGCTGATGGGCCACTACGGCATGGCGCCAACGCGCAACAATGCGGGCATCGCACACGAGAACGGCTCGATCGAGAGTGCGCACGGTCATCTCAAGCGAGCGCTGGAGGATGCGCTATTGCTGCGGGGCACGCGCGACTTCGCCAGTCTCGATGCCTACCGGGCTTTTGTCGACGAGATTGTCGGCCGGCGCAACGCCAACCTCGCCAAGCGGATCGCGCTCGAAAAGGAAGCACTAGTGCCACTGCCGAAAGGCCGCACGACCGACTTCGAGGAGAAGGTGATCCGGGTGACGTCGTCAGGCGGCTTCATCCTGCGGCGCGTGTTCTACACTGTGCCTTCAAGACTGATTGGCCATCGCCTGCGTGTGCGCATCTTCGACGACCGGCTCGAATGCTTCCTCGGCGTCACGCCGGTCGGGACGCTGCGGCGCGGGCGGCCTGTGTCGGAGAACCACGGCGGGCATGTCGTTGATTATCGGCACGTCATCCATGCCCTGCGGCGCAAGCCGATGGCGCTCGTCATCTCGTCTATCGCGATCAGCTCTTCCCGCGCGCGGCTTACAAGCGCCTCTTCGAGACCTTGCGGGAGCATGGCGACGACCGGCGCGCCTGCAAGGTGACGGTCGAGCTTCTGGCCCTGGCCCATGAGCGAGCCTGCGAAGCCGAGCTCGCCGAGGCGATCGCGACCGCTCTCGATGCCGGACGGTTACCCGATCTTGCGGCATTGCGCGATCGCTTCCGACCCGAGGCGGCCTCGATCCCGAGTGTCGCCGTCAAGCTGGCGTCGCTCGACGTCTACGATGAGCTGGCCTCCGTCAGCATCGTGTCGGCCCACTCGAACCTGGGAGGAGCAGCATGACCGGCATAGCGACCTCAATCGATGCCGCCCGCGTCGAGCTGCTGCTCAATGAGTTGCGCCTGCCCGGCGTCAAGGCGATCTGGCCGAAGCTCGCCGCGCAGTCGGACAAGGAAGGCTGGCCCGCCGCCCGCTTCCTTGCGGCCCTTGCCGAGCACGAGGCAGCCGATCGCACCCGCCGCCGCATCGAACGACACATGGTGGAAGCGCGTTTGCCCGCCGGCAAGACGCTCGCCACGTTCGAGTTCGAGAGCGTGCCGATGCTGTCAAAGGCACAGGCGATGGCGCTCGCCGCCGGTGACGTCTGGTTGAAGACCGGCGCCAATCTGCTGCTGTTCGGTCCACCCGGCGGCGGCAAGACCCATCTCGGCGCAGCGATCGGCCTGGCTCTCGTCGAGGACGGTTGGCGCGTTCTCTTTGCACGCACCACTGATCTGGTGCAGCGGCTGCAGGTGGCCCGGCGCGAGCTGGCGCTGGAGTCCGCCATCGCCAAACTCGACCGCTACGACCTCCTGATCCTCGACGACATCACATATGTGAGCAAGGATCAGGCGGAGACCAGCGTACTGTTCGAGCTGATCGCCACCCGCTACGAGCGACGCTCGCTGCTGATCACGGCCAATCAGCCGTTCGGCGAGTGGGGCCGCATCTTCCCCGATCAGGCGATGACGCTGGCGGCGATCGATCGCCTGGTGCACCACGCCACGATCCTCGAGATGAACGTCGAGAGCTACCGTCGAAAAGTTGCTCTCGATCGCAGGCGCGGTCCAGGCCGGCCGCCGGTTCACGCCACTCCAAATGAACTCGAGAAGGCGGTGACTGACGCTGGCAATGCCGCTTGATTGTCGCGCAGCGTCAATCAAGCCTTGCCAAGCCCGCAGCCAGCGTCAATTATCTTCTGACTCGGCCGCCTCGTCTCATCTTGATTGACGCGCCGCTCTCATCCTGATTGTCGCGCCATAGGAGCAGCGGTGCTAGCTGACGAAAAGATCATCGAGTCGCTGAAGTCTCAGCAGAATCGGAAGCTTCTCGGAATAGATATGGAGAGCTACGGAGTCATGGCGGCTGGCTCTGAAGTATCTGCTCCTAGGCCGGAAGCGCTGATCATCAAGGGAGTATCGGATTTCGCAGATTCTGCAAAGAACGACGCTTATCGACATTACGCTGCTTATGCTAGCGCCGGCATCCTGCGCCTTTTGGTTGAGCATCTCGGCTTGTAGCGTTAGCGGCAACGGAAGGTGTAGGTTCGCTCCCTCTGCGCAAAGCCAGCTTCAACGCGCCTGTCTGGATCGGGATTATTGATGTAATCAGTCGCCCGTGAACAAGGCTTTAAGCGATTGAGAAAGAGTCTGTTTTCGGGGTTTGGAGGCGTTTAAGCTTGCAGGGATTTGGGGCTTGAGGCGTCCAAACCTTGCAAATTGGTTTTTGGATTTCCTTTTGCGACGGGCCATGATTCTGTTGCGCATCGGAGGGGACGATGCGGCCGAAGAAGCACAAGACGACGGGATCGAATGACCTGTTCCGGGCGCGACTGGACCAGATCATCAACATGAAGCACGAGCTGGTTCTGCTCGCCGGCAAGATCGATTGGGATTGGATCGACGGCGAGATCGCTCCGCTTTACAGCGAGAACGGCCGGCCCGGGATCGAGACCCGCTTCATGATCGGGCTCTTGCTGCTCAAGCACATTTACGGGCTGTCCGATGAGGGGGTGTGCGAGCGCTGGGTCCACGATCCGTATTTCCAGTTCTTCACCGGCGAAGAGTTCTTCCAGCACAGCTTCCCGCACGAGCGCTCGGACCTCAGCCATTGGCGCAAGCGGCTCGGCGACAAGCTGGAGCTGCTGCTGGCCGAGAGCCTGCGGGTGGCGCACGCGGCCGGCGCGTTACGCGGCCAGGACCTCAAACGGGTCACGGTCGACACCACGGTGCAGCCGAAGGCCATCACCTTTCCGACCGATGCCAAGCTCTTGCATGCGGCCATCAGGGGGCTCAACCGCCTGGCGAGACAGCACGGCGTCAGGCTGCGGCAATCCTATTCTCGCGTGGCCAAGGCAGCCGCGATGATGGCGGGTCGCTACGCTCATGCCAAACAATTCGGGCGGCATCAGCGGCAGTTGCGTATCCTGCGCAGCCGGCTGGGCCGGATCATCCGCGACATCCGTCGCAAGATCGAGGACCAACCAACACTGGAAGAGGCGTTCGCACTCCCCCTTGGTCGAGCCAGCCAGATCCGCTCACAGCAGCAGCGCCAGCGCGGCTGGAAGCTCTATTCCTTTCATGCCCCGGAGGTGGAGTGCATCGGCAAGGGCAGGGCCGCCGCGCCCTATGAATTCGGTGTGAAGGCCTCCATCGTCACGAACAACCGCCGAGCCCCCGGTGGCCTGTTCGTGCTGCACGCCAGCGCGATGCCTGACAACCCCTACGACGGTCACACCTTGCGAGGCGTCATCGACCGCACCGAGACACTCACCGGCTGTCCGATCGAGCGGGCCTATGTCGACAAGGGGTACCGCGGCCACGACGCTCAAAATCCACGTCGCGTCTTCATCTCCGGCCAGAAGCGCGGCGTCTTCGGCGTCATCAAGCGCGAGCTGCGCCGCCGTTCCGCCATCGAGCCCATCATCGGACACATGAAGACCGAAGGTCATCTCAGCCGCTGCTACCTCAAAGGCCGCGCCGGCGACGCCGCCAACGTCATCCTCTCAGCCGTCGGCCACAACTTGCGCCGCATCCTCGCCTGGCTCAGAGAATTATTGCGCCTGTTCCTGGGATTGCTATGGCGAACGCTCACTTGCCAGGCCCAGCTCAATCCGGCTTGTTAACGGACGACTAATCAGCCTGACGCAACCGGACGTGCGGGGGGCCACTTGCCGAGCCTCGGAACCGACGCAGCAAGTGCGGAGAGATTTCGCGGATCATTAGCTCTCTACACCCTAGGGAAGTGATCCATTTACGTCCTTGAATATAAAGGGCAATGGTGGACACACAAGGGATCGAACCTTGGACATCTCCCGTGTGAATCGAGCGCAGCTCTGGTGTCACACGAACAAATAGCGCCTCCCTTTTCGAATTCCCGTGACTTTGGCCGCTTTCGCTCGTGGCCCTTTCGATGGCGCGGCGCCCGCTGGGTCAAGCTGCTTCTGACTCGTCGCCCGCGTCATCAATCAACTGGCGCGAGTGCTGCGGCTTCTTTGAGCTTGAGTCATCAACTGTACCAAAAAGGGCCGAGGCCAGGCGATCTGAAATTTTCGTAGCAGCCTGTTTGACCGGATCAGCCGCGAGATGCGCATACCGCGCAGTCGTCTGGAGGCGCGATGACTCAGTTGTGATCGCAGGTCGATGGCGAGCGCCGCAAGCCGAGACAACACGCTCAACTGTTCGTTCGTTACGTACCGGTCGGAGCAAAGGCGCAAGTTCTAGCAAAGTCAGCGTGCCCCAGCCAGAATATGGGGCAACGCCGATTGGAGATATACGTTGGACCGTGATGGTGACTTGATCTTTCAGCTTCTGCTTTACCTTAGTCTGTTGCTTATTGTTGCTTCTCTGATGGACTTAAGCGCGATGGGGATTGCAGCATGGTCGAGCGAATGACCGTCAGCAAGTATTAGTTCTGGGGCGAGCTGCGGCAGTTGATCGAGAAGCACATCAGCCCATCGAGCACGTTCGAAGATTACGTCCTCATAATCGGGCAGCTCGAAGAGGCGAAGAACAGGCTGGAGCTGGAGTCCGAGAAGTTCCCGGAGGAGGAGGTTGGCGCCTACGAATTATAGCGAGCGCATCGCCCTATACAGACCTGGTAGAAAGGTGGTCACGCAGGATAATCTCGATTGAGCAATTGCGCCGCGCTCATCCTTCGGGATGAGATGCTGCGCATCCTGAGCCCGATCGACCGGCCGCGACCTCTTCTGATCGCCTAACGTGTTGATCCTCAAGAAAGAGTCGCGCTCAGATGAGCGCGACTCTTTCAAGAATAGCTTATGTGTGTCCCGGGGGTCAGACGCGGATTTCCATCCATACGACGACCGAAATTGGGACATTCGGCCTCAAGCCCTGTGCGCGGCGGGGATTTCTCTGAGGATCGCACCGGCCGTCGTTGTGTCGCTTGGATCGGTTTTGGGATGCAGCGGCGGTGTACGTAGCCGCCAAGGATGACAACGTGCGGCCCAACCTGTCGGCGAAGAATGCACCGGCTCGACCTGTGGCCCCAAGGATATCTCGGTGCCATTGCTCCTAGCGGGTTTCGCGCGGAAGGCGGCGAACGGTCTCGCTGGCATCCGGAAGCTCTGTCTGCATGGTCGATCCGTCGAGATCTCCGATTACTCAAGGATGATCTCGCGCCGCGGCTTGGGGTCGAGCGCGTGCTCAGCCAATGTCCGCGAGCCGCCGCGCCTGGCCCGCGCCTCGGCCTCCTCAACGATGCCTTGCTCGATCGCTTGCCGGGCGAAGGTTGGCATGGTCTCTCCTCGTTGGTTTTCAGTCGGCGCCGCGGCCGGGGCGACTTCTGCGGTGATCGCAGGGCTCGGCGGATTGACCCCGAGCAGCTCCCGCAGCGCTCCATGCGGGCGATCTGGAAAGGTAGGCGAGCTTGGTCATCAGGGAAGGTCCCTCCGATCGAATGAGAGGACGCCGACAATGAAGATGATGACGTGCGTGCCCAGGAGCAGTTTCATCAGCGGTCCCGGCTGCTCGTTGTCCGCATAACCCCAGCCCGCGCCATAGATGCGTGCCATCTTGCGATGGAGCGCGGTTGACAACGGCGCGCTCGATGCGGCGTGCGGCAATGAATGACGCGATTAGTGCGAGGACGCAGGCTAGATAGTCATCCAGTTGTGTCCGGTGCCCGCAACATGCGATCCCCGCGCATGTTGTGTTGCAATCATTTGCGCATTCAAGCGGACCAGAACTCGACAAGGTACACGGCCAGAAGAGGTGCAGAAGCCTTCAAGAACAGGCACGCTGTTTGCTTCGCCGAAGTGAGCATCGCCAGTCTTGCATGGGCGGCGATGCTAAGGCGGGCTCAGGCTTTTACACGGCCATTTCGGGTCCGCCTGGTTAACCCGAGGCAACATGAAGCAACAATATTCGAGCGGCTTCCGCGGCGATTGCGTTCGCGCATGCGCTCGATCGCGAAGTTCTCAGCGCGTACGAACATGAAGGCCGTGCGCCCACAGGATCATTATCCGCCTAACCAGGGCTGAGAAAACGGTTACGACTTCGACGGTGAGTGCCACATCGCCGGTGCACTACCAAGTGTATATCACTTTCACTTCTTTCATTTCAGCTGGCCCATTGAGTCGATCTCCTGTTGGTCTACGACCAGGACTGCCAAGTGTCCGCCTTGCCATCAATTGCCAAGATTGGTTTGTTGCGCTTTAAATCGTGCTTACGGCTCCCTTAGATGATCTTCCGCAGGTGTTCGGAGAACGAAACAGACTATTCCGGCATTCTGCCTATGGCGCAGCGAGGATGTTTGGTAAAGATCGCCAGGCGGTGTCCGATGATCCGGTCTCCGAAGACCTAATAGTGGAGCCCCGCATAACACGCCGCCGGGTCGGACAAGAGGATCTGAAGATAAGCACTTGACCGCTCGCGTCACGTGCTCGACCATCCGCACGATAAGCAACTCGATGCGCCGCACCATCTCATCGAGTGGTGTCTCCGTCGCGTCGCCAGAGCTGGTTCCCATAGCATTCTTGCCCAGTCTGCAGCGCTGCCCTGAACCAGATAATCGACCGCTTCCTTACTTCTCTCGTCAATTCGGGATCACTTGATGGCCCTCAAGCAGTTCTCTCAGGACAGGAGCCTCAACCGCCTCCTGCAACAACTTGCGAAGGAACGCTGGTTCAATCTGCATTTCCTTGCTGTCACGCAGTCGTGCGATCGCGGCAAGTATTTTGCGAACATCGTAGGTCGAGTTGAAGACCTGTGGCACCCCGCGGTCGATGTTGAGAAGGGTGTAGGTGGCCTCCATCGCGGTGCGAACCGAATACTCGGTTGTGAATACACAATCTCGCTCGGCCGACTCGGCAAATTGTCCGATGAACGCGAAGTTGGCAGCTTCTTTTGGCACGATATCTGGCCGGTCGCCCGCTTGCCTCGGCATAAAAAGGGAAGTGACGTAGGGCATCATGACCGGAACCGTTTTTGCACCGGTCTCGGCGAGTTGCGGTATCTCGGCAACGGGCACACCAAGGTGATATAGCCATTCCTGCGTAACTTCTGCGCCTGTGCAGTCTTGCATCGACTTCTTCACGAAATCACCGAGCCTGTCGACAAAGAGAGAGTAGAGCCAGACGATGATTTGGTCTTTTGGCTGATGCTTGAAGTGTGGCTGGCGGTTCACCGTCCAACTGAGCAGCCAACTCGAATCCTTCACCGTAACGATGCCCCCTGTGACGACCTTGCCGCTGAATGGATCGCGTTTGGCGATCTTACAAATATAGTTTGGGATGCGCGTATCTAAGGTCGTGATGGTCGCAGATTCCCATTTGGTCGCATGAACGTTGCCGCCGAAAACGTCAGGCCGGCCGAACGCCGCGCTCTTTGACGCGATACGTCGCCAGAGGTCCCATGCTGGAGCAGGACCTTCATTGAGCTTGGCGGGTGTGTGATGGTCGCCGGTGTCGGAGTTCTCCGTCAAAGAGCCGATTGTCACGAAGACGAGATCGTCCGCGCAAAGATCAATTCCGCCGCTGATACCGTCTCTTTTGTACTTGATGTGCGTGGCCTGCTTGTATCCAGGCCGGATCTCGAAATCGACGTCGGTGACTTCGACGCCGAATTGAAAGATAACACCCTGCCTGGTCAGCCAGTTGCACAGCGGCAGAATAAGGGATTCATACTGATTGTATTTGGTAAACTTCAGTGCGCTGAAATCCGGGAGCCCACCAATGTGATGGATGAATCGATGGAGGTATCGCTTCATTTCTAGCGCGGAATGCCATTCTTCAAAGGCGAACATTGTGCGCCAGTAAAGCCAGAAATTGCTGTTCAGAAGATCCTGCCCAAGAACTTCATCGATGCGTTTTTTCTCCATGTCCCGAGGATTAGCGAGAAAAATAGTGGTCAACTCTCTTTGCGCCTTGCCGGTCAGGTTGAAAAGGCCATCGGTATGGGCATCTTGCCCTCGATTCACTGTCGCTCGTTGTAACGAGCAGTTCGGGTCATCCTTGTTCAGCCAATAGAACTCATCGAGCACGCTCGCGCCTTCCACTTCCAGCGATGGGATCGACCTGAACAGATCCCATAGACACTCGAAATGGTCCTCCATTTCCCGGCCACCCCGAATGACGAATCCCTTCTCGTGCTGCTTGGCCCCGTCGAGCGCACCGCCCGGCAGCATCAGCCGTTCGAGAATTGTGATCCGCTTCCCGGCTATATGTCCATCGCGAATGAGGAAGGCCGCGCCGGCAAGCGCCGCCAGGCCCGCACCGATGAACCAAGCGGTCTTCTTGTCTGCAGTATCCGGCTTACGGGGACGGGCAAAGGCTTCGTAGTTTCCGCTGCTATAATACATGGCATGTTCTCCGATTGGCCGGCACGTCGGTTGATGTCACGAAAACATGTTCTCCAGCGACGCGCATTTATGCGGGACCCCGATAGTCAACCCGCCATCGAGCACAATCTCGGTACCGGTCATGTAACTGGACGCATCGCTAAGCAGGAACGCGACCGCCTGAGACACTTCCAGCGGATTGGCTGCTCGGCCCAATGGAATAGGAAAAAGTGCAGGATCCAGGTTCTCGCTCATCGCCGTGGTGACGAGACCAGGATGAACCGAGTTAACACGCACGCCGGAGGCCGCGCACTCCAGCGCGGCAGACTTGGTGACGCCACGCACGCCGAACTTGGAGGCGACATAAGCATGAAGGCCAGGGCTGCCTCGCAGCCCCTCGACCGAGGAGATGTTGACGATAGAACCTCCGCCCGCGCGCCGGATTGCTGGTAGGGCCGCCTGGATACCGAGAAATACGCCGGTCAAATTAACAGCTAGGGTCCTGTTCCATTGATCGAGTGGGAACTGCTCGATCGGAGCCATGCTGGCGATACCCGCATTGTTGACGAGCCCATGTAAGGCGCCAAAGGTGTTCACTGCGGCCCCGACCGCCATTGCCCAGGATTTTGGTTCGCTGACATCCTGGTGCACGTACATGGCCGCATTGCCCAGTTCGGACGCGAGAGCCTCTCCGTCTGCATCAAGGACATCGGTGACTACGACTCGAGCGCCCTCCGAAACCAGCAAGCGGGCATGGGCCGCTCCCATCCCGCGCGCTGCGCCAGTCACCAGAATGACTTTTTCGTTCACACGTCCCATGAAATGGTCCTCGCCATGAAATGGTCCTCGCCTGCGGCCACGGATCAGTGTCAATGAAATACCTTATCGCACTGGAAGAGGCGCCGCGCGGCCCTTGGACAGTCGCCAAACGCGGCGCTTTGCGCCGAAGGCACTCATTGTAAATTCTCGAAAGTGGCAGATGATGGCGATCGCCGCCGCCAAGCCGGCGATACCGGTGAGATAACTATTGCAAGACGCAATTGGCTCTGCTCGACGTCAGGACGACGATACAAACGTACATGACGCTCTCCGGCGAAATAGTTGGAGATGAGAGCTCGTTTCAACCCGCCGATAGTAGGCCAGTGAGCCAGGACCAATTCGGATGCAGCGCGATGCTCCCGCCAGAGCCAGTGCAGCCTCGAACAGCTTCGCAGTTCTGCCGCAATATGGGACGTCCTCCCATGCTCCACTGCTCTTCCCCTCTTACCTTGCTACAGCGCTGCCAACGATCGTGCGACAAACCAATACGAGCAATGCGCATGCCAGGAGCTGGCAGGTTGTTTAGACGACTCTGGCCACTACGGCTGACGTGTTACAGCGGTCAAGTCGGGCGTCGCGTTGGATTTCCGACATTATGGGCTAAACCGGACATTGATTGAGACGGGGCAACAAGCAAAGCGCAGCTCAGGCGGGAGTCAGTTCGCCCGGATTGCGAGCTGCCTTCTGAACGGAAGGGAGTGATCCCCAACTCCCATCCTCTCAAGCCATCATCGGCTGTTATGGTCAAAGCGTCCCCTTCAGCAACGGCGGTTCACGCGTCCGAAAGAAGATCGACAACCTCCAGCCTGGAGTCGTACTCCTCGTACGTGCCAAGCATGATCTGGCCAACGGCCAAATTGTGCACGGGATCGATGACTGAGGGCGAGTCGTAAGTTAGTGAAACAGGGCCCGTGAATAAGACTTCTTCGCCCGACTCATCTCGCCGGAACGTTCGGTCTGTGCACCACTTGACGAGCTGTGTTACAGCTCCTTTCCCGGATTGGGTTATCGGAGGCAAATGCC
Source organism: Bradyrhizobium sp. Pa8 (assembly GCF_052588265.1). Lineage (NCBI taxonomy): Bacteria > Pseudomonadati > Pseudomonadota > Alphaproteobacteria > Hyphomicrobiales > Nitrobacteraceae > Bradyrhizobium > Bradyrhizobium sp. Pa8. Next base: position 1,149,297 of record NZ_CP176767.1, read on the forward strand.
GGATCGAATAGAAGTTGGTGTGTGTTGAACACATCTGCCGTGCGGCCGGTCTGAGGCGCGAAGCCGGCTGAGCAGTGATGGTCAGCAGACGCTTGCCTGCCGGACGTTCAAGTGTCCCTTGAACTAAGCCGCCCTCCCGGGTCAATGCGACGTGTGCAAACTTCTTGGGAGCTCCGAGCCCCTCGCGTCCAGAGGCGAGGGCAGCATCGTTCGCGGTCACATAGATGTAAGGAATGTAGAAACCGGTCTGCCCACCAGGATCACGAACTTCGATTCCAGAATATTGCTCCAGATATGGTCCGACGATGCTTGAGCCGTAGTTTGCTATACCTACAACCCCGATTGGCGGATTTGCGGCAGGAATTAGCTGCTTTGGTAATAGGCGTCCCACGTCGCTTGCAATTGCAAAGATGGCTTGAACGGCTTGGCAATTAAGAAACGCGCTGTCATGCTCTTCGTCCCCGTGATAAAGGGGCGCATCGAACGGAATACCTCTGATTTCTGTCATTATTTACCCTCCGGTTGAGCGTCCTGCGGGGCGCCTGGTGAAATTCGCGCGCAGGTCACTGATCACGCGCGATAGTGGTTCACGACCGCTGCCCCGAATCCCACGTCAATGTTGGAGTCGCCTTGCTGCGAGACCGAACTATGCACCGCCCAGAACTAGAATTTCACGTCCTTTGGCGCGAGCGATGCGACAAAAGCACTGACTCTCGCGACCCCGACTGGGGCGGCCGGAAGCGGACTCGTCTGTACGGTGACGTTCACGGCGCGTTCGCGATGGCGTTGTCTGTCGCGAGCGATTTCAAACAGAACAGTATCACCGACGTAGAGCGTATCGGTATCCCTTAACGCACTGCCGTGAACAAAGTGATCCGCGCTACCGTCGTCACATCGAATGAAACCGTAATGGCGCTCCCGATTCCAGTAGGTGACTTTGCCTGTCTTCATTCCTGCTCTCCGTTAGTCAAGACCACAAAGTGAACGTAAAGTGGGTTCCTTCCCGGCAATCGAACAGGCAGGCACGACCGCAGCTGATCTTCACTGTAAAGTAGGATGCGGTGTCGTGATCGAAGCCGATGTACACTCCAAGGCGCTTCGGAGCGAGCTGCAAGCGTACCCCCGTTCCATAGTGCTGCAAGCTAGGTAACGAGCCGCTGAAGCGACAGTTGTGCCCGTAGTCGAATCCGTTCGCGTTATTCCCGCGTACAGAGACGCTAGTCCTACTGTAGCCACAAGTTTCATGCTCGTAGACACTCACAACATCGCGGCGAAGGCCGTGCGCAAATGCGGTTGCTGCCGCAGCAGCTCGAACATGTGGTTTCATTACGCAACACACCAGCATGCATCTTTGAGCGAGCGGACCCGCCTGAGGCGAGCCCGCCCTACATCACCGGGGGTGGTTCAATGGAATTCGGTGATGTCGTCATAGCGCAGCAAGTTGCGTGCCAGCATCGCAATTGAAAGCGCTTGGCGGCCGACCTCGTTGCGCCAGGAACCTACAAGGTTTGGCAGGCGGCTAACTCAACAGGCTTAAGTATGCTAACGGCTTAGGTTGTGCAATGCGGGGATATTCCACACGAAGGAGGCCTCAGATGGTCTACAAGAAACTCGTCAATCAAAGTGTGCTGACGCTTACGGTGTTGCTCATCACACGTGTTGGTTCGGAGCCGAACCAGTAACGGACCGATTGTCGCGGCGGCGCCACCGGCGGGCGGCAGGCAGACAGATGAGTACGGTCATACGCAGAATCCTTTCCTCAACGGGCTCGTGATTTCTCGTCTTCCGATGGTGCGTTTTCGAACGCCCCGCAGACCGTAACAACTCGCGGCAGCAGCTGGGACCATCTGCTGAACACACACACGACACGCTGACCGTCAGCGAGCGGGTAGGCTGAACGTGATGGGCTCGAACACATAAATGTAGCCGACGGCCTGCTGATCCCAGCGGCGGGACCTGGGCCGCTCCTCGGCGCCGCCGCCTGTTCGACGGGGGGCAGCAGATGAAGGGAAAGCACCGGTGCAGCGGTGATCGCGCGGGCCGCTTGTTGAATGACCTTCCGGCCGGGACGCACCGTGGCTCCTTCATCTGAGTAGTACAGCAGGAACCGAAGGCGCTCTGGGCCAGAGTATCCCTCGGAGACGCTCGAGAGTCCCTGAAACGACCGCAGGTCATCATGGGAGACGGTATATGCATATGAGCACCAATCTTGCGCTACACGAACCGACCAACGCACTCCGGCTGGTCACACAGGCGTATATGAGCCTTCTCCTGATCGCCTTCGCCCTGATGCCCGCCCAGTTCATCGCCTACCTGTACTTCCAGCAGGATCCCGCGCTAAAATTCGAAAATCACCTGTTCCACGAATTCGCGATTGCCGTCGCCACTCTCGAAGGGCTGTTCGTCACCTATGTAACGTGGCGGTGCTACCAGTCTTCAGGCGAACCTCTGTTGCGTTGGTTGACGCTCGGTTTTCTCGGCTTCGCGCTGATCTATTCGCCGCACGGCGCCTTCACCGGGATGGCACTCCGCAATATTTGGCTTTTTCTGCTCTATGGGCCGGCGTCGCGTCTCGCGATGTCGATCCTGCTCTTCGTTGGGCTGCTCAGCTACAACCAGCCGTCAGACGAGGTCGAGAAGCGTTCGGATCCGCGCGCATGGCTGATCTGGATCGGCCTGTTCCTGACGATGGACATAGCCGTCGCCCTGATCGCCTACTCCCCCTATGCGGGACACCCCACGGTACGCTTGTCCATGGAGGGGGGCGCACTGGTATTCAGCGCGCTGAACGTCGCGGCCATGCTGATGCGACGGATTCACTCGCCGCTCATGCTTATTTTCGGCATTTCGGTCGCGTGGTTTGCGCTATCGTCGCTCGCATTCATTCTGGCGGCGCCCTGGAATCATATGTGGTGGCTCGCCCACGCGATCTTTGCTGGCGGGTTCTTCCTGCTCAGCTACGGCGTTGTCCAGGCTTTCCGAACGACGCAATCATTCTCGACCATCTATAGCCAGGAAGAAATGACGGCCCGCCTGGCCGAATCGATAGCCGAGACCCAAAGGGCGCTACAGCAACTGCAACTGAGCAATCAAAGGTTGGAACGCCTTGCCGCCACCGACCCACTAACCGGTGCCGGAAATCGGCGCCACTTCATCGATCATATCGGCGACGAGATCGCGCGGGCCAAACGAAGCGGTGCTCCATTATCTTTGCTGTCGATCGACCTCGATCATTTCAAGTATATCAATGACTCACGCGGTCACAGTGTCGGCGATGAAGTCCTCCGCGGATTCGTGCGAAAGTGTCTGGAGGCGATCCGCCCTTACGACTCTGTCGCGCGCGTGGGCGGTGAAGAATTTATGGTGTTGCTGCCGGGAGCGACGCTCGACGCGGCTTGCGCGGTAGCCGAGCGCCTTCGATCAGCCATCGGAAGCGCTGCGTTCGATGTCGGAGCCCAACCGTCGGTCGGTGTCACCATCAGTGTTGGGGTATCGGAGTTCGGGCGCGATGGAGACACGCTTGACGGATTCCTGAACGTCGCCGATCAGCGGCTCTATCGCGCAAAATATGAAGGTCGCAATCGTGTGATTGTCGCGTAAGCCGCTTCCTGGGAATTGCCATGTCGTTGATTGGTACGGCGTTGTTCAACAGCTTTCGTTCCGTCGCGCGTTCAGACTTCTGCGTTGGCGGGACGCGTGAGATCTTCATGCCGACGACCGGTGGCGACGGCGTAGGCAAGATGGCCTTTCCGATTCTGCCAGTCCTTGTCGCGATCGCAGGCAGCCCCCTTTGGCGGGGCGAAGCGACGGAGGTCGACAAGTCGACGCCGTCAAGGTCCGGATCGGAGAGCCACTGGGACAAGACCCTAGTGGACTGGTCGCGGATGTCGCACCCGAGCTTGGCGTTAGCGAGCTGGCGGTGGCCGACTTCTAAGCTTCTCGTCCACGACACCGGTAGCTTGTTCGTCGACCATCGCGATACCGAGAAAGGTTCCTGGGTCGCGACCATGGCGCCGGCGCTGCCCTCGGACCATCGTGGCTGCGAACAAAACGTAGATCGCGTCTTGCTGTGCGCGGTCTGCGAGCCGCTTTATCGATCAACGTCGCAAGCAGGACAGCGACTTCGCAGTCGGCACGGTTCGTTAAAGCTGCTCGAGCAGGCGCGCCGCATTCTTCGTTGTTCAAAACAGGAACATGCAGCTGCTTCAGGTCGTCTAGGCCGCGCCGACACAGATAAGCGGATGCAGGCGCCTTCTCGGTGGCTCGCCGGCTGCGGGAGCGCGGCTAAACCGGGACCATTCTTGGGGGCCTTTCGTTTGCTCTTGCGACGCAACGCGCGCGGACCAGAGCCCTCAAAGTCTTGAAGCGGCACCTTGAGAGCGTAAATCGTGGCTTCGGCCACGTTAGCGATGGGCGAACTTACCGGGTCGTTCGAAAACACTCTGCCGGGAAGGACTATCGCGATCCGACGGCGCGTTTACCGTCGCGGCTTGCGAGGCGTTACTCGAACTTCGACGATCGATACACAACATCTGGTGTTAAGTCAATATCTATGCTACCTGAAAGAACTCACTCCGAAACAACCGGCCTCAGCGAAGGTTCGACTGTCATGAGTTTCTCAACTCCACGATCACGCGTATTGAACGCCGATTGGTTTGATTGGCGTAGTTCTGCCACAAGGGATTTCGTTGCTCTTTTTGGGGCCGTCGTTCTCGCCTCGATTTTGCTGCATGTCTATGAGGTTGGCCCTCTTTTGTTTCAGCTGGGGCGGGGCTATGCGGATTCGGCACTCGACGATATCTTATTCATCATATTCGTCGCGTTCTTCCTGTGCGTTTCGCTGACAATTTTTAGTGTCCGTCGCTATCGAGATCTCGCCCGCGAAACCAAAGCGCGAGCCATTGCGGAAGGTGAAGCGCGCGACCTAGCGCGACACGATTCATTGACCGGCCTGCCAAACCGTCGCCTGTTTGATGAGAAACTTGCTACCTGCCTTGCCCTCGCCCGCGACACACACCAGGTGGCCGTTCTGCTGCTTGGCCTTGATGGCTTCAAGAGGATCAAGGACGCGCATGGCCACGCAGCGGAGGACAAGGCGCTATGCGAGTTTGCCAACAGGGTCGCCGACATCTTGCGCAAGGATGGCATCCTGGCGAGGATCGGAGGCGACGAATTCGGGATTGTCCTACCAGACATTAGCTCCCTTGAGGTTCCCACCAATTTGGCGCGCCGTATTGTGGCGTCCGCCACCGAAACTTTCGCGACCGAGACGGGGGCAGCCGAGCTTGAGGTTGGAATTGGCATCGCCATCGCTCCGATTGACGGCATCAATCTCCACGAATTGGTCAGGCGCGCAGAACGTGCACTTTATCGCGCACAAGGGGATGGCAGGTCGTGCGTTCGCTTTTTCGAACCAGAGATGGACATGCATCTCGACCGGCGCATCCAGATCGAGCGAGAGCTTCGCAGCGCTATCACGGCCGATATTATCGAGCCGCACTACCAGCCGCTAGTTTCACTCAAAAGTAATAGCATTATCGGGTTCGAGGCACTGGCGCGTTGGGAGAACAGGACATTGGGGCGTATTCCGCCCGACGTGTTTATTCCGATTGCAGAAGAAACGGGTCTCATCAACGCCCTTGGAGATCAGCTTTTTCGTCGCGCTTGTGTCGACGCCAATGCGTGGCCGGAGACGTTTACGCTTGCCTTCAATATTTCCCCCATTCAGTTGCGTGATCCCGCGCTTGGACAGCGCATTCTATCGATCCTTGGGCAAACCGGATTCAGTCCCCGCCGCCTGGAGATTGAAATTACCGAGAGCGCGTTTGTGGAAAAGACCGGGGTTGCGAAGACCGTAATTGATGTGCTCCGTCAAGCGGGCGTCCGCATCGCGCTAGATGATTTCGGAACAGGCTACGCTACGCTGAGCCAGCTGCTTTCGTTTCGTCTCGACAAGATCAAGATAGACCGCAGCTTCGTGTCGCAACTTGACGACAGTACCGACAGCCGGGTGATCGTTCGTGCTATCCTTGGCCTTGCCAAGGGACTCGGCTTGACGACTACCGCCGAGGGCGTCGAAGACGCCGGCCAGCTGGGCTTTCTGGTGGCCAATGGTTGCACAGAAGGACAAGGCTACCTGTTCAGTGATGCCGTCCCAACCGCCGGTATCGGCGCGCTGCTTAATCGCGAATCCGGCAGCACGACGGTCGCTGAAGATGGAACAGCAATCCTGCATGCGTGAGCCGACGCGCTCGGTTGTTCGGAGCGGATTGGCAATAAGACGCCATCTATGATGGCTTTTCGAGCATGATCCAGAGAAGTGGATGTTTTCCGAGAAGATCACGCTCAAACAAGAAGATAGAGCGGGACGAGGGTCCGAAGATCAGCCATCACGCTCGAAACCTGCCGATGGGGATGGGCTGTCGTCCAGATGAATTCCGGGCCATCGCGGACCGGGCAGAGCGACGGGACGGCGTCGTTCGAGGTCGCCGGGCAGGTAGTAATAGTTATCCAGCAGAATGCGGTTCTTGAGGGCCTGGTGCCAACGCGCGATCTTTCCCTGGGTCGGGGGATGACACGGCGCGCCGCGTACATGGCGCATGCCTTTCTCCTCGAGCCACCCGGCCAGATCCATCGTATGCGTCGTTTTGAACCCACCTTCTCGCGACGCGAGACAGGCGAGGTTCACGATCTCTTTGAAGGGATCGGCTCGTGTCTATGCTTGACCATACGCTTAAGTCGGACGCGGCGGCGCGCCGGCTCGAAGTGATCACGGAGGCGGGACGACGTCGTTGGTTCTCCAGGGCCCGGATAGTCGAGGAACGCTGGCACTAGGTGCGGTCGTTTCCGACGTCGGCGTGTGCCGCCGCCTTAACGCTTGTTGTTGAGCCCGTCAGCAGCTTTTGCCGAGCTCGTGATAGCCGTTTCGAACGAACATATCGGTGCGGGCTTATGCCAGTAACCTCGCGCACAGCCTCGTGTAGCGTTCGCACCGAGATACCAAGCGATGCGGCCAATTCTCTTATGCAGAATAACATGTATCGAGGTAAGACGAGGATTAGTTTATCTAGTTCGTCAACCAAGGCGTGCAACGATCGGCGCGCACTGTGGGAGGATTGTGGGTCCTGATCGAATCACTGCCATCAAACAGGACGTTGCGTTAAGCCCATAAAACTTGATAGTTCCGACGATGCAGTTTCATCTGCTACGCAATGATGGTGGGGGAGGCGTGGTCGCGGAGCTATAGACATGCCGATGTGTTGCGGAGCTATAGACATGTTGAGACCTCATGAATATCGCGAGCTATCCAGAATATATATGGACCTGTCGAGAACAGGTGATCTTTCACCAAGGCGATTGAGCGTCTTGGTCAGCATCTCAAAAACTTATGCAACGTTGGCCGCCCAGTGTGAGCTCCTTGACATCATCCTCAAAGAGGAAGACTGCAAAGTCATGCCGTTCCCCAGGAGCAAAAGACGGTAGCTTAGGTTTCGAGATGCATCGCCGCGCTGACCCACTCGGCAAGATACAGTGGGGTCGTAACGGTGCCGAGTTCATGCGCATCTTCCCTGAAGATGCGATACATGTTGCGCGTCGTTGGCTCTTATGCCTGCTGGCGTCAGGAAAATATGCTGCACGGCATGGGCCAGGCGCGGGACCGAAAACCCCACTCTTCCCTAAAGCGGCTGCGCTTCATGCTCTGATCCTTATATGTGCCCGCGGGCCTCAATCTGGATTAAAGCCAGAGGGCAAGGTCTCAGTGCTATTGTATTTGCCCGGTTGGGCGATGGGAGCGACAGGAACTGGCCCGGAGCCTTTGGCATAGCGCAGCGCAAGATACCGGCGCGTTTGACTGGTTATGGCGAACTCGGATGGATCTTCCATCCGAGCTGCGAGTGCGGTCGTGTGTTATTATACAGCGACGTTTGAAACGCCCACAGGACCGTTCTTCGCGAGGTCCCTGGTTTGGTCGCCGAGTTGGCGTTCGTGGGCGGTCGAAAAGGCTGACGATGTCGTTCTTCGCTGCACCGCGACGTATCGCAAGCAGAGCGTTGGCTGGAGGTTCTATCATGGATGTTCGACGGGACCGCCTGCCCTGGGCCCGAGCTTCGGACAGCTGAGCCGTTAGTTGCATCGATGCACTTGTGGCGCTTTCTGCGCTTCTCGATCTGGCGTTGAACGATCGGGCGTATCAACTGCCCCGCTTTTTGAAGTGCGAATCCGTTTGAGTAAGGGGAACCCAGCCGGAATCGGCAATCGCAACATTGCCGAAGGACCCCGCGCCACCCTCATCGTGTGCGCCATCTCATTCGGGCGTCGAACAGCAGGCGGGCGATGGAGGCATTACCGTCCGGGGAATGGCAGATATAGGGATCATCCGCATCCTTGTTGGTGGTCTGCGCGGCATTCATGCCTAGGCCATCGAAGCCCGGAAAGGCCGTGTTCATTGCAGTCAGCGCCGACATCGTGTCGGAATTTGACGCGAAGAGATCGTTGAAAGGTCTTTGGAGATACTGTGCAGCCCTCTCGCGCAGGCTGGCGTGCTTGATGAGATATTCCCGGTAGCTGGTCCTGGCGAGAACGCTCTCCTTGGCACCCAAAGCCATTCCCTTGAGATAATCTATAGGCGCTTCATGGAAGGCAACAAGAGCCGCTTTGTCCGCTTCCGTGAGTGGAAACCGGCGATGAAGGCTTTTAGCGGGCGGGCGTTCAGTCGATTGGGAAGCTGGTCGTCGCCCGCCATCCAGAACGGATCGCAGGTCACAGGCTTGTCTTCGCCCGAGTTTTCCTTGTCGAGGACACCACGGCTCAGATTCCTGGGTGCGTAGAAGGTACGGTCGAATGCCGCGGTGAACCAGTCGAGATCGATGCCAGCGATTTCACAAGCGCTACCAAAGAAGGTAGGCGTGGAGATGTTGGAGGTTGTGCTACCTTCCGAAGAGTTGATGATCGGAACTGAGCAGAGAACCACGTAGCACGTTGTCAATCTTTATTCAGGTTGGGAGATATCGAATGCCCACGATTGCGGCCGAGGACGAGAAACGCGAACGGCGGACACGCTCAGTACCCGAGCTGGCCGTGCTCTTCGCTTCCGCAGCATATAGCATTGCAGAATCGGCGGAGCCTGCATCGCGCAATTCAATTGGGTTTCTGGAATAATCAAGCCAATCTCCTGCTGCCCGTTGCAAGGATTCTTCGGAGTTATTGAAGTGGCAGTTCCCCGAGAAATACTGCCCCGAAGTCGTTCAGCCAAGGCTCGACAATATTGGATCAGCTCAAAGCGCAGCCATTCTTTACAACGCGGTGATCAATCCGCCGAACGTGAACAAGGGACGATCGCGCTCTACTCCCTCCGTGGAGCCCGCGAGAAACGGCGCCCGAACGATGTTGTGATCTCTAGCAGAACGACCTAGCGCTTCGAGGGTTGTACTTGTCAACTGTCTCATGTCGAATCGTGACGGTTCAATCGCGTTCAACGTCAGGATGAATTGGATCGTTTGCTCGCCTCCATGAATTCGCCTTTAAGTGTGCGCCACAAAAGGCTTGGAATGCGGTTGGAAGTCTCTCATGAAGCTCGCGCGTGTGGTCATCGGCTTGGTTCTCCTCGCCGGCGGATTGTACGTCATCATCGGCGAGCACTTCGCTGGAACTTCGGCAGATGCCACGGTAAATGCTCGACTTTACGTCGTGCGTGCGCCGATCGAAGGCCGGGTCACGCTTGCCGTCAAGAGCATTGGGGGGCGCATTAACGCGGGGGAACTCGCGGCCGAAGTGGCCGACGAGCGCTTCGATACCGCTCGGCTTCTTGAGCTTGAGCGCGATCGGGACAATCAACGCATCGAACTCAAACGCATTGCCGGTCAGCGTGACGCGCTATCGCAATCGAGAGCCGGATTTGATGCGCAGTCAACCGACTACCAGCGCGGCAGAATTCGCCAGATCGAGGCGCGGATCGCCGAGACGAGGGCGACGCAGGATGCGGCAGCTGCGCGCCTGCGCGAGGCAGATGCGGAATTCAAACGCGCCAATGAGTTGAACAATCGCGGCGTTCAGACGGCTGCCAACCTTGATCGAGCCCGCGCGAAGTTTGACGTCGCACAGCAAGACGTAGAGAGTGCGCAGCAGCGCGTCAATTATTTCGAGACGGAGCTCGCCTCAGCACGCACGGGAGTCTTCATCGGCGAGTCCTATAACGATGCCCCCTTCTCGACGCAGCGCATTCGGGAACTCGATCAGCGCCTGGCGGAACTGCATGTCGATGAGGAGCAGATTAAAGGGCGCATCGCTCAATTCGATCGGCAAATCGATGCCGAGCGTCTGCGGGTCAATCGCCTGACGTCGGCGACGCTCAATGCCCGTGTCCCGGGCCTCGTCTGGGATATCCTGGTGGACGATGGCGCGTACGCACGGCGTGGGCAAGACCTAGTCAAGCTCGTCGACTGCAATAGCCTTGTGGTCACCGCGGGCGTATCCGAATCCCTTTATGACAGTCTCTCCGTCGGCGCGACCGTTCAGTTTCGGCTGTTCGGCGACGAACGAATTTTCGATGGAACCGTCACCCGGCTCGGCGGATCCGGCGCATCGCCCCTTTACGCAAACCTTGCCGTGGGTCCGAGTCCGCAGCATCTGCAGCGCTTTGACGTAACGGTAACGGTGCCGGGCCTCGCACAGCAGCCGGATCTTGGCTGCGCCGTCGGTCGCACTGGACGTGTTGTGTTTTCGAGCGGCCCAATCGCCCAATTCCGTCGTTTTCTCACGCGTTATGGCTTCTAATGCTTATCCTGTCGCCTATGCTCGCCGCCTTGGCGGGAGCCGCCATCATCATCGGACTCCGCCTGACGGTCCTCCCGCTGCTCGACCCGAGCCGATGGTACTGGCGTTCCCTTCTGCTCGGCCTGGCGGCAATTCTCTCTTGGCGCTACGTGGTATGGCGGTTCACCGAGACACTGGTGCCACTCGACTGGACTGCGGACGCATTGGTCAGTTGGGGCTTCGCCGCGCTCGAGGGCATGACGGTCCTGTCCTCGTCCATTGCCTTTGTGATTCTTTCACGCGTCAAGGACCGTACCGCGGAAGCTGACCAGCACGCCGGATGGTGGCTGCCTGGAGAAGCACCGAGCGTAGACATCTTCATCGCGACCTACAATGAGTCGCTTGAAATCCTCGAACGAACGATTATCGGCGCCAGGGCGGTGCGCTTTCCGAAGCTTCGCGTCTTCGTGCTTGACGATGGCCGCAGGGACTGGCTCCGACAGGCCTGCGAGCGGCATTCTGTCGGATACATCGTGCGGTCCGACAACGCACATGCCAAGGCGGGAAACATCAACCACGCGCTTGCTGCGCGTGTCCAGGATCCGGATCGACCGGATTTTGTCGCCATCCTTGATGCGGATTTCGTTCCACATGTCGATTTCATCGACCGCACAGTGGCACTGTTTCACGATTCACGCGTCGGCCTGGTCCAAACGCCACAACATTTCTTTAACCCGGACCCGATCCAGCACAACCTCGGCATTACCGCCGGGTACCCGGATGAGCAACGACACTTCTTTGATAACGTGGAGCCGGCTCGGGATGCCTGGGGAATTGCGATCTGCTGCGGCACCTCGTCCGTGCTGAGGGTACGAGCAATCCAACAAATAGGCCTGCTTCCGACGCAAAGCGTGACCGAGGACTTCCTGCTCACGCTCAAGCTCGCGGAAAACGGATGGCAAACTGTCTATCTCAACGAGCCGCTGACTGAGGGGTTGGCTCCAGAGGGTCTCAAGGAATACATCGTCCAGCGCGGCCGCTGGTGCCTCGGTCTGATGCAGATTGCGCGCAATTCCTACAATCCATTCGGCTCCAACCGACTGGGTTTGATGCACCGGATCAGTCTCATCGATTCCCTGCTCTATTGGCTAACCACCTTTCCCTTCCGGTTGGCCAGTTTGATTTGTCCGCTCCTGTACTGGTGGCTCGGTGTTACGATCGTAAATGCCTCGCTCGTCGATATCATCAGGTACTATGTCCCATACTACGTCATGGTCCTGGTGGCCTTGAACTGGCTCTCGAAGGGGCTGTTTATCCCCATCGTCAACGATACCGCCCAGCTGATTGCCGCCTGGCCAATCTGTCGGGCCGCGGCGCTCGGCCTTTTGACGAGAGGACCGCATAGATTTTCGGTGACGGCCAAGGGGGGCGACAGAACGAGGGTCGTTGTCCAATGGTCATTGATGCGACCGTTCCTGATCCTCTTTGGATTGACCGTTGGCGGCCTGATCGTGCCGCTAAATTCCGACTTCGTCTTCAATACCTCGTCGACAGCCGGCGACGGCGTCGCCATCGTTCTGTTCTGGACGGTGTACAACGTCCTCGTCTTGGTGGTGGCGATCGCGGCGTGCATCGAACGGCCCCGATATAATCGACCGCAGCGCCAGGTGCTTGAACCCATCACGTTGACGATCGGAGACGATCGGCACCGTGGCTGGCTCGTGAATCTCGGGCCGGAAGGCGCCCGCATCAGCGGGCCATTCGGCCTTTCGGTCGGGGCGACAGGCAATTTGACAATCCCAGCTATTGGCGACGTCGAGGCGCGTGTTCTTGCGCCAACTCGTGACGGCTACCGGTTAAAGTTTTCGCCGAGCGTTGAGCAGCGGGCCCAAATTATCGAAAAGCTCCACACCGCCCGAGCTCTTCCGGGATCCGATCGCGGGGACATCGTTCGCATCATCCGCGAATTGGCTCGGGCTCTAACTCATTGAGGAGGCGTGATGGCGAACAGACGACTGAGCTTGCGCACGCTTGTGTTCTTTGGCGGCGCGACGTTGATGCTGGCGCCGGCCATGGCGACCGCGACGCTATACACCGCGGCATTGGAGCGGCGCGGCGAGGAATTGCAGGTCGAGAAGTTGGCGACCCGCGGCGAACTGAGCGCGAACCTGCTGGCGCGGCGCCTCTATGGGGTTTGGATGGACGTGGCACGTATGGCTGACCTGATCGACCCCGCCGACCTGGCAAATGCCCGTGAGCACATCAAATTCCTGAGCCGCCTGGATGGCCGATACTCCTGGCTCGGCATAGCCGATCTTGAGGGCAAGGTACTGGCGGCCAGGGACGGGATGCTCGAGGGCGCAAGTGTAGCGCAAAGGCCGTGGTTCAGGCGCGGCCTTGATGCGCCAACTGCAGTCGATGTCCACGAGGCCCAACTCCTGGCAAGCCTCTTGCCTGTATCCGCTGAACCCTATCGCTTCGTCGATCTGGCCGCACCGTTGCGGCATGATGGTTCCGTCGCCGGCGTGATCGGAGCGCACCTCAACTGGAAATGGGTGGAGGAGGGCATGGCCGCGTTGCAGGCGCCTGGAATCGATGTGCTGCTGCTGTCGCGGGATCGAACCGTCCTGTTTGGCCCGACTGATGTCGTCAACAAGCGGCTAAGCGTCGGCTCAGCGTTTGCGGCCAGTCGCGTTACCAGCGCGTTCTCGAGCGAGCGATGGTCCGATGGAAACGACTATTTCACCGTGATCGTTCCGAGCGTTGGTTTTGCAGATCTTCCGAGCTTCGGCTGGTCTCTTCTGGTCAGACAGAACGCCGACGACGCGATGGCATCAACCCGAGAACTGATCCGTACATTCTGGTTCATTCTCGGCGCGGGCGCCGTCGTCGTTCTGATGCTGCTCCTGTGCGCCGCTCAATGGCTCAGGACGCCGCTTCTCCGACTCTCGGAAGCCGCCGAGGCCATCCTGGTCGATCCTGGCTCGCGCCCTCCGCACCAAGAAACCCGATTCGAAGAAGCGGCAAGGCTGAGTGACGCGCTCGCCCACATGCAGTCGAAGCTTTTGGGCCGTTTCCAGCCGTAAGTGGGGCGCCAGAGAGAGAGTGGAGAAGCGCAATTGGCCCCGCCGAGCGGCTTGAATGTGCGCACTATTCAACGGATAGAGCGTGGACAATCGGCAAGCGTCGCTTCCCTGTGGGCGCCGTGTTCGAGGTAGATTGTTCAAAAAGAGCCAACCATGAGTACCAGTGCCAGCCCAACTGTCAGCCCAGATGGAGCGCTTGCCTTATCCACAGTGCGCAGGCGGAAGGCCTTGTTCTGCGCCGCTGCTCGGCCATCGAGCCCATCATCGGGCACATGAAGGCCAAAAATCACCTCAGCCGCGGCTACCTCAAAGGCCGAGCCAGTTATGCCGCCAACGTCGTCTTCACTTCCGCGGCGGTCCTAGGTTTCCTGTGGCGAGCGCTCGCATTCCAGCTCAAGCTGGCTTCTTAACATCGCGGCTAACGTCAAAATTAGCGCCGTCCTCGTTGAAGCACCGGATTTGCATGATAATTTCGCGCTGTTGCTCTTGGCTCAGCCTTGTTTGACCGAGCAAATTTGAATACTTGATCGGGAACGCCTGGTGATGGCGAAGGACGGCCAACTGTTCCCGAATGATGATCGTTCCTAGTGTTGGTCTCTGACCGCTCTGGCCTTCGTTGTTACCGTCGACAACCAGCTTGCTTCAGACGCTCCGCCGACGTTGGCGCCTATCTCGACCTGACACCAAGACGATATCAATCCGGCGATGTTCGCGGGGCACGCAGCGTGCAACGTACGCCGCTGGCTCTCGCGGCAACCGCCAGGTTCAGACTTATCTATTCGAGGCTAGGAACGTGCTGTTGACCGTTGTATAGTGAAGTTCTGCGCTCAAGCGGTGGGTAGAAAGCTGACCAAACGCGTCGGCGGGCAAAGGTCGCCGTCGCGTGCAAATGGCGGTCATCCTCCATCCTTACTGGACCGATGGTGCTGAGCTCAAGGTAGAGATACCCGCCGCATGAAGCAGTCTTAAACCAACCCAGATTCGCCTTCGCGACGGAACACGCCGGGACGAAGGTGTTGGCAATCTCGAAGTCGTCCTTGCAGGCTTTATGAACCGCGCTCTTCAACCCGTGAACGCCATCATGCGGCGGTTCTTGCAGAGATGACCGCGAAAGGAACCACGAACCCGGCAGTGGGGTCACTCTTGTCTATCGGGGTTGACACCGCGCTCACGACTAAAGAACGACGACTACGTAGGCACGAGCATGGTCGGTGAGCCGCTCAAGATGCGGCAGCAGGGCAGAGCACAGATCCTACCAGATTCAGCAGGTGATCCGTTTCCTAGGCCGGCTAAGATACAAAGGCGCATCTACATGCGCCGCGTTAGTCGCCGAAATCAAGTCGTGCACCACGCAACTAGGGAATAATCGCAATGGCCGAACCTATCATCAAACCAAGGCACAAAGGTGATTCAGTAGAGAGAGCGCAAAGGAGGTTGATCGAGGGACTGAGATGCCTCACACAAAGCCCAGCTGACCGTTGTGAAAACGATACCGTTGTCGTCGGCTGATGACGCTGCCGAGCGTCAGCCCTCACTTGTCTATTGCCGGAAGTCTCGTCGCCGGAAGGTGGATTCAGTTCCAGCACACAAGCTTAGAGGCGGGCGCGCGACGCATATTGATTGAGGATACTTCGTCAGGTGAGCAACTATGATCCGCAGCTATCCGATCTGGAGTTGATGCACCGCTGCATCGCGCTCGCCAAATCCAGCCGATCTGACGGAGAATATCCATTTGCCGCGGTGGTCGGCCGGTATGGTGAGGTCGTTTGCGAGGCGTCTAACATGGTGCGACGCGCAAGCGACGTGACGCGCCACGCCGAGATGGTCGCGTTGTCGGCCGCCCAGCAGATGCTGCATACTAGGTCGCTCGATGACTGCACGCTGTACTCTACGGTCGAACCCTGCGCCATGTGCGCCTATGCCATTCGCGAAAGCAGGATCGGCAGGGTGATATTCGGCCTGCAATCGCCGCTCATGGGAGGCCATTCGCGCTGGGACATCCTGAGAGACACGACACTGTCGTCCGTATTGCCGGAGGTGTTCGCGCCGCCACCTTATGTGCTCGCAGGCTGCTTGTGCAAGGAGGTGCGCAGCCTGTTTCGTTTGCAGCATCCGCTAGCCTGGCATGTAGTTGAGGGCCGAAGAATATTCGTTGAGCCGGTGCCTAGCGAAAAGGACGCGACCAACGCTGAACCGGAGCGACGACTGAAGCAACGATTCGCAAACTGGGCCAGAAGTCAGATCTTCGACCGTCTTTGGCGTGCATAGCCGCGATGATTTCGGTGGCGCACTGCGAGCCGTTTGAGTCAAAACAAGTAAGTGAGGGGTAGCCGTGCGTGCGGCGGGCGATGTGGTGAATACAGTAAGGGCCCGTCATTTCTGATGAGCGATGAGCCGAACGCCGTTCTTCCAGTCGGATACGACTTTCTTTCACGTCGCCTTCGCGACGATAGCGCCGCGATCACATCCGTTCAGACAAAGAGCTCGATAAAGTCTTGAGCTTCATTCCCATTCCCGGCCATATTGAAGACACGCTCAGTGCGTTGCCGGAATGTTGGCGTGCCTTATGCGACGTGTCCAGAAGCGCAGAAGAATAACATGGATCCAGGGCCACAAAGAGCGATCGCTCACTCCGGCGACGAGACATCTGAAAGACTGATTCTTCCGGCTAGGAACTGGACGAGTCGCGTAACCGCTAATCGGCACGCACACTCGCTGCCATCACTGATTGCAGCGAGTCGCATCACGCGTGGATGGCGAATAAACAGCGAGACCCTTGCCACCGCACATCGCGAACGCCCTCCTCCGCGTATTGAGATCCATCACGACGTTCGAAGAGCGGCACCTTCAAACCTTGCACGAGAGCACTCAGCGCACCGCCTTCGTCTCCTTGGCTTTTGTATCAAACCTGGTTATACTTCGCGATCGGATCTATCTCCTCAACCGAGATGGAGCCAAAAGCAACTTAAACCTGCCCGACTGTTCGGATCACTTGATCCAATGGATCGCCAATAACGGCCCAAAGCCGTCCCGTCCCGACGATAAGATCGCGAAACCGGTAGTCTTCGGCGGCTACGCTTCAGCTCCAAAAGTCCCCGCCACTCCGCGATCGGATAATCGAGTAAAAAGGGTTCAACCCGTCCGAGTCTTTTCGAGTAGACTAACTGGTCGTTCGTGAAGAACGTTTCTGAGCACCGTTTTACGCAAGGTGTGGTTGCGATAGGCGGCGACAGAGTATCCATAGCAGGACGCGTAAAAGTTCCGCGAACCAGTGGCGGAGCAGGCTGAAGTTGTAGCCGGCGGCGGCGAGAACGGCGTTGATGCGGTCGCCGTCGCGGCCCTTGAGATGGTTGCGGCGCATTCGGTGGTCATCCTTGAGATGGCCGATCACAGGCTCGACGGCGGCACGACGCCGCATCTCGCGGCGGATGGCTTTGGTGACGCGGCGAACCTGGCCGCTGATCCAGACCTTGAACCGGTCGGGATAGTTGTGGCCGCGATAGCCCTTGTCGCCGTGGATGCGGCGCGCCGCGACACCTGTGAGCTTTTCGAGATCGGCGATGACGGGACCGAGCGTGTGGCCGTCATAGGGATTGCCGTGCAGGGCCTTGGCATGCAGCACGAACTGCCCGCCTTTGGGCGCGGTGGCAGGCGTGGCAATCGAGACTTTGCAGCCAAACTCGTAAGGTGCCCTGGCCTTGCCTTTGCCGATGCACCCCACCTCGGGGGCGTGCAACGAGTAGACCTTGGGACCGCGCTGACGCTGCTCTTGATGGCGAACCCGGTGGGCGAGATCGAGCAGCGGACCAAAGCGATCCTCAAGCGCAGGGTCGCCCTCGATCTTGCGTCTGATGTCACGGATGATGCGGCCGGGTGCGCAGGAATTTGAGCTCTCGCCGGGCGCGCTTGAACTGGTGGGCATGCGTGTAGCGCCCCACCATGATGGCGGCGCGCTTGGCCACGCGCAGATAGCTCTGGCGCAGTTCGATGCCCTCGCGTTTGGCCAAATCGACCAGCTTCTCGATCGCCCGGTGCATGAGCTGCGCGTCGCTCGGATGCGCGATCGCCTTCTCCTGGACGGTAGTGTCCACAACGACCCGCTCGAGATCTTTGGTCTCGATCGCCCCAGTTCGATGCGCCACCGAGAGGCTTTCTTGCAACAGCGCGGCGATCTGCTCCTCACCCAGCCGCTGGCGCCAGCGGGTCAGCGACGAGCGATCGAACGGCAGGTCGTGCCGGAACACCACCTCGCCGCAGAAATACTGAAAATACGGGGTTCTCGACCCACCTGTCGCACAGTGCCTCGTCAGAGAGATTGTGCATGTGCTTGAGGATGAACAGTCCGGCTACCAATCGTGTCGGCAACGGTGGCTGCCCCGGCCCGAGGCGACAGACCGAACTGAAGCGTCCCGCCAGGAAGTCCCACTCGATCTCCGCCGCCAGACGCACCAGCGGATGGCGAAGGTTGATGATCTCCTCCAGAGATGGACGAAACAGATCGTCCTGACGATCGTCGCGCGGCTGGCTCATGGGTTCTCCCCAACAGCGAATCTCGCCGTCAAAGGAATCACGAAGCCGCCAAATCCGGAATCCAAAACGCAAGAAAACCAAGACCTACCCACGGCTTTCTTGCAAAATCGAATACTTGCTCACGTCAAATCACAGCGACGGATCAATCGCTTCCGAATTCTTCACGGGCGACTAACTGCATAATCGCCGCCAACCGCGACCGCCAAATGGCATCAGGCTGCAAGGTAGTCGCTGGTCGTCGTAACCTTGCCATAGGCAAAGCCAAGTGCCGCCATGAAGGCCGCATGCACCTGCGCGGCAGGCACTGTCATGCCGCCGAAATTGAGATCGCATGTGGCGCAGGCGTCGTGAATGATGGTGGTTTTGTAGCCGTGATCGACGGCGGCCCGGCTGGTCGAATCGATGCACATGTGGCTCATCGCACCTACGACCACAATTTCCTTAACTTCTCTGGCGTCAAGCAGCTGCTTCAAATCGGTCTCGCGGAAGGCGTTCGGATGATGTTTGAGGATGACAGGTTCACGCTCCATTGGCTGGACAATTGGATTGATCTCCACGCCTTTTGTGCTCGGCTTGAAGATGGGAGCGTGAGGGTCCTCGATTTCGTGCTTAATGTGGATAACAGTATCGCCCCTGGCACGGGCATCCTGAATCACTCTAGCCGCATTGGCCGCAGCGTACTCGATGCCAACCAGGGGCAGCTTCCCAAATGGGAAGTATTCGTTTTGGATGTCAACGACGATGACGGCGCGTTGGCTCATGGCATCTCACTTTACACTTGTTGGACAGGCCGTCGATCGGAATTCGTCGGGGGAGCTGCCAATGGGTTACTCACGGTCGAACTGAGCGCGTTGCTGCGATGATGTTGGCGTTTGCAGTATCAGCCGAATTCGAGTGCCCTGTCTGAGTTCTGAGGTAGTGCTATCGGAGGAAACCGGGAGCACCGGCCTGTCCGTGCGATGGCTCCGCCTCTTCTTATTCATGCGGGCTTTCTTTTGCATGGAGTTGGGCGTGGCCATCCA
Organism: Bradyrhizobium sp. Pa8; assembly: GCF_052588265.1. NCBI lineage: Bacteria > Pseudomonadati > Pseudomonadota > Alphaproteobacteria > Hyphomicrobiales > Nitrobacteraceae > Bradyrhizobium > Bradyrhizobium sp. Pa8. The sequence continues at coordinate 1,168,687 of NZ_CP176767.1, forward strand.
GCCGAACTACCTCAAGGATCGGTCCATCCAAGTTGAAATAGCATTTGCGGCTTCGATCGATCGTGTCGCATTCGAGTACGACGCGATAGGGATAGAGACCCGGCTCCAGATCGGCCCCGACTGCCCCCGCCCAATAATAGTAGGACGGCGTCCACGGGCTACGGACCTTGTCCGGGCCGCCATAGATTTTGAGATCATTGCATATCTTGCGGTACTGCGGCGTGCCATCGGGTTGTAAGAAAACGATGTTCACGATGCGCGCGGAGAGAGGCCAGCTCCCGTCTGAACGCTTTTCCATGTCGATACAATAGACCAGCCAGTTCAGGACCTGACCCTGCCGACAGACGGTGCGCAAGGTGTTCGTGCCTTTGCCGCTACTCTCGCCGCCATTGTCCATCAGCCCGGTGTTCCCGGTGACACTGCCGGTCCGTAGTGTGCCCGCAACGTCTACGACGGAGGTGATGTTCAGCTGGGTGGCGGGGAGAGAGGGGGCGCTAGGAGGCGCAATGAAGGGTTGCATCATAAACTTCAAACTCGGATTGCGGCGCGTGAAATTTGGAGGGTGGCCTCGATGAGGCGCGCTTCGGCACCTTTGCTGAGCGTCCGCGCCCGGCTGCCGAGTTCTAAGGTCAGGCCATACGGTAGATCGCCGACCGACTGCTTCACCTCACCGCGCCAGTAGGAGATATCTGAGTCGCGATAGGTCTTACGCTCAAGCTCGCAGATGTCCGGGGGCAGTTCGATCGCCCGCACCGCAACATGGGTCTCGCATTCAATCGGAAGCAACGTCCAGATGATCCAGTCTCCCGGTGCTACCGCTGTTGCGAGCCCAGCAGTCGCCTGATTGCGCGACCCACCGAGACGGTTGTCATCGATCATGTACAGAGAGCCAGCCAGCGTATCCGCCTCCAGTGCGCCGATGACATCCACAACCATTCGAATATTGATTGTTCTCATATCGCCTCTCCCGCAGCGCTCGTGGGGCGGAAGGGCAGGATCGGTAGGAGGCCGGTTATGAAGCAGCCGGTGAAGCCGTTGACGCCCGGGCCGGTGCCAACCTCTATGCTGCATCCCAGGGTGAAGAACTGCGGCTCCCACACCAGCCCGCCGTCCTCCTGAACCGGCTTATAGAGCGCCACGTCCATCTGGTATTCGTGCCGGCCGACCTTGGCCGTATCGACGGTTGCGCTCCAGTACCAGCCATCCGTCAGCAGATCGGGCGAACCGTAGAGGGCCGGATACACAACGCCGTGCTCCACCGCCGGTCCGCCAATACGGGTGACAATCGGGGGCACGCTGCCTGCGGCGGCGGGGTCGTCAGGCTCGAGCACCTCGCCAGCCCCGTCGAGTAGGGGAGCGTCATGCGGCTTGACCGCGCCGTTGCGGCGAACCAGCAGGGGTTTTGGCATGCGAATGCCTTCCGGATCAGACAGCAGCTTGGCTATCCCATCCTGCGTGCGGGTCGCCCTGCGGAGGGCGTCCACCAGCCGGTGTTCGGTGTTCGCCGTGTTGTAGCGGTGGCGATAGCTGCGGGGCAGCGTCAGTGGCAAATCAGCGACCCCGACTGTGATCCAGTTTAGGACCGCCTCCGTCGCCTGCGAACCGTCGGCATTATAGACGCCGGGTACATTCGTGACGCGGGCACCGGCCGGCGGAGCGAATGGGCCCGTATTGTCGATCAGATAGGCATTCCCGTCGAGAGTGCCCTCCTTCAAGGCCGTGTCGATATCGATAACGGTGACAATGGAAATCTGCATCTTATCATTCTCCCGCTGGAGCGGATTGTGCGACCGCCCAGGTTGGCGGTGAAGGCCAAGGCGGAATCGGCCGCCCTGCCGGCGGAGGCATGAATAGAAGGGACGGCCCGTCGATTGTGATGGTGCGCCCAGTCAGGCCGCCCGTGACGAGCGTCAGCCGATAGCCGTGGCGCGAGCCTGGAGCCAGCCACCAAGGGACGTGTCCGTGCCAGCGCAGCGCCCACGGAGCCGGAGGGCCCGCGGCCGGCGGCGCGTTCCCGTCGAACGATACGCCCGTCAACCAAGCCATAGTCTGGACGTCGAGCGGCGTCAGGCTCCAGCGGACCAGTTGCCCCGGCCAGACGGGGCTGGTCAACTTAACGGTGCCAGAATCCTGTCCGCCGCAAAGGCTATCGTCAAACAAGAAGACGTTGCCGTCGGCCGCATTGCCAAGTAGCAGGGCGACGACATCGACGAAAACTCGAACATTAAGTGGTGTCATCATTTGCCTGCTCCGGCGGCGGTCCTGGTTACGGTTATCAAACGCGGTCGACGACGAGGGGCACCTTTCCGACTGCCGTGCGGGCCAAGTCAGTCCCCCTTGGATCTACAAACCGGATGGCAAAGCTGTAGCCGGAGCTCCGCAGGCTCGCCTCATTCGCTTCCAGTGCGTTAAAGACGGACAGGGAGCGGACCAGCCCGGCGATGATCAACGGCGAGGAGCCTTCCGGTGTAAGGCGTGCGGCGACGTGCGCCGAGAGGGATACGGCTTCCGGCGTACCGAGCAACAACTGGAACTGGCGCTTCGCGCGGTCGATCTGAAACTGCATGTCAGTGGCGACACTGTCGATCTCCAGAACTTGTCGCCGGCGGAATTCGGCAATGATGGCCGCTAGGGCCTGAGACGCCGAATATTGCGTGTCGCCGATATGCATGAAATCGCCGCTGCGGCCGACATACTCAAACTGCATGGCATTCAGACTGGGCGACCGCAGATCCGGGCGGCGGATGACCCGGTCGCCTATTTTGTAGCGCAGTACCGGGGCCGCATTACCGAACAGCCGGGTGACCACCAGTTCGCCTTCCTCCCCCATCGCCGCCCATTGCCCGTTCGGCCTGACCACCTCCACCAGGTGCAGGCCGGGTACCGCCGTGAGGACGGGGCTTTCCGGGTCGAGCTGCAGGCCGATGGTTTCCGCTTGGGTGGCGGCGAAGTAGCTCAGCGCGATCAGGTTCGGATAGGCCTGCCTTAGATCCGCCCGCGCCTTGGGGGGCAGCACGCCACTGCCATAGAGGGCCACGCGGAAGCTGTGGCGCGCCTCGCGGGATAGGCCGTCAGCGAAGCTCGCGAGAAGCGCGATGCTTTGGGTAATGCCCATGATCGCCTTCGGCCCGGGATAGGACATCATCAGCTGGAAGACTTCACGGCTCATCGGCCCAGCTCCGACATAGTTGACCCCGGGAATCCTCTGAAGCACGCCGCCCACCATGGTGCCGCTGCTCCACATCTGATAGTCGGCGAGCGTGGTGGCCACCCATTTCGCACCACCGCCGGCAAGATGGCGCACCATAATGTGTCGGCCCATGAAATCCCCCGCCCAGCCGTATGTCTCCTGCAGCTCGCCGAGCGGATAGACAGTTTCCGATGGTTGGCCAGAGCTCGTGCCACCGCTCGCCACGACCTCAAAGCCACAGCGCTCGATGGGCACGACCATGCCCGGCCGACTCCCCGTGAACATGTGACGGAAGTCTTCTTTTTCGGTCAGTGGCAGCGCTTGAAACCGGTCGAAGCTGTCCACCGGACCGACGCCTACAGCATCATCGATGCGTCGGCGCCACAGAGGGTTGATACGGGCAATAGAGACGAGCTGCGACACCCTGCGCTGGACGATGACGGCTTGCGTTTCCAAGCTCATTTCATCGATCCGACAGCCGACATGCGCTTGCGCGGACAGAAGTGTGGTCAGGAATGAGGGCAGCTCTAGCACGTGATCCACAGTGCACGGATTTAACGTCGCGTCCGGCAGCACCTTGTAAGCGAATTTGTCTAGCGGGGAGGCGAAGTGGCCCATAAGTCATTCCACAGGCTGGAGCCCAAAGGGCAGGTCTTGGCCGCCATTTATGGAGTCTTTTCAAGAATATCGCGCGCGTGGCGTCGGATTTCCGCGCCCATGCCGGCAATGTCGGACAGGCCGATCCTATGATTCATTAGAACGATGCGGAGCATCGTCTGTCCATTGAGATCGACCTTGGATAGGAGATACCGTCCGCCCGCCCGTATGCGGTTGCGCAACTCAAGTTGGAGGCTGGAGAGGCGATTACCGCTCAGACCCGGAGGCCGATGGACGAAGCAGAGGATATTGGATTCAGGCTGGTAGGGTACGATGAAGTCCGGCTGATCGATGAAGTAATCGTACGCAGACCTGGTTATCTTCACTAACTGCTCCAACTTATCAGCGAAGGCCCGGCGACCATATAGCGACCAAGCTAGCCACAGGTTGAGGATTGTCGGGCGCTTTGTGCATTCGAAGTTCTTCACGCCGCTCTGTACGGCAGCCATCTCATCTTCGAACGGGTCGAATACATAACTGTCCTTCTGGGGGAAGGCGGTTTCCGCCAAGCCCTTCTCGCGATAGAACAGCAACGTGCAAAGGGCCGGGACAAAAAGAGTCTTATGGGCATCCAGGCAGAAAGAATCCGCGAGCTCCAGTCCTGCAAGGCGTGGCCGCAGTTGGTCGGAAACCAGAAATGCGCCATTGTGCGCCGCATCCACATGGAGCCAAGCGCCGTGCCGCTTGGCCAAGGCAGCAAGCTCCGGCAACGGATCGTTAGCGCCAATCGCGGTCGTCCCGGCCGAGGCAATCATGCAAAAAATGTTCAGGCCCTGCACCACCGCCCCGTCCATGATCGCTCGCGCGCGTTCTGGGCAGATCTGCCGTCGTTCGTTCAGCGGCAGCCGTATTACCTGATCCTGGCCGATCCCAATGATACCGGCAATGCGGGAGACCGAGAAATGCGCATCCTCACCTATGGCAATGGCTGGCCGGCTTGCGCGGCCAACCGCAAGTCCGCCGTTCCAGCTTCCCGAAATACGACGATTACGGGCTACCAATGCGGCAGTCATGTTAGCGAGCGAGGCCCCGGACGTCGTCACCATCTCGAAGCTGCCTTGCGGCCACCCGATGAAACGGCCGAACACCTCTTCGATCAGCCGGTCCGCAATGTTGGCGAGCTGTCCCGCCTCGTAGTAGGAGGCCGGCTGAGGGGCCATGGCGGACACCATCTCAAAAACTGCGGTGATGGGCATCACCGAGCTGAACTGCCGGCCCATATATCCGCGGGAGTTCACCTTGATTCCTGTTTCCAGGTAAAGTTCGAGGATGGCGGCGAAGCGGCGCGAGTCGAAGCCCCCCAAATCAGCCGTCGTCATGAGACTGCGGGCCCTAGCCATCAGGTCGACTGGCCTTTGCAGTCGGACCCCTTCCACCTCGTCACGTGAAAGCATATCAGCGAGCCACTCAATAGCCTGATGAGCGGCTGCGCTGAACTCTCGGACCTTGAAAACCGGTTCTGTTTCGGTGGCGAACGTCTCGCGCCGATGCGAAGAACCTCCGTCAAGCACGCAAAGACTGTCCATAATCGTCGCGCCCCTCAAGGTTATGATCGCTGCAGACTCACCCGCGGTACAGGTCTCAGCTATGTTCTCGGCTAGGTCGTGCGATCGAAAAGCGCAGTCGTGAGGGATTCACTGGGGTGCCGCGTTGTCGCACACAGGCAGCGGTGCAAAACAGAATACCCTTCCTGAACATCGCGATTTCCCTCAAGTCGCTGCGTCTCATGTTCGACATTTCGAAACATCCAACAACGAGTGCAATGTAGTCGACATGGAGCATGGAGCTCGTTTGGTGACCACTGAGCGTACGACATTCCTGCCGGTCGAGTCACCTACCAGGAATGGTTGGCAACGCCGGAACCCGAGCTTGGCTGTGCTACACGAATAATTTTTCGTATGTTGGCTCCTGGCAGCTTCCACCGGCGACAACTTTCAGCCAAGTCGGAGTGTCACCTCAATACAGACGAAGAGAGCAGGGACCCCAACCACGCCCGAGGTAGAGCGCTATCAAACCTGCCAAGGCGCAGGCCCACTGCCCGCAGTTGCTTAAGACCAAGCAATTGACACAGGTCAACACGAGCAACGTCAAGCTCAGAGATCATTCAGCATCGGGTAAACAACGGAGACGATCATGCTAGAGCAGAGCAGCATGCATTTCTATCTTAACTGGGCCAAGGAGCGGATCGACGAGATGGACGCCGCACTAGGTTCGTTCGAGATCAAAGCCGGCAAGGCTAAGGCCGGGGCCGAAATCAAGGCCAACCAGATTGTCGCTGATCTGAGGAAATGCCGCGACGAATTCCAGGCGGAGCTCAAGGCGCAAGCGCAAGCTGGCGAAGCCACTTGGGCGCACACCAAGATGGATCTTGAAAGACAATGGAACAGCTTCGAGACGCAGATGAAGGCCTACTTCGAAAACGCCGGCAAGCAGATCGATCAACAGCAAGCCACGTTCAAGGACGTAGCCGGGGCGCAGGCAAGGGCTTGGCGCGAGGCCGCTGACAAGTTCCGTGAGGCGGCAGGCAAGATGGCGGCATCTCACGCCGGCGAGTTCAAGGCCGCACTCGAGCAGATGAGGGCCGATGCGTCCACGGCGAACGCGCGTCTGGCGACGCTGAAGCAGGCGGGCGGCGAGTCCTGGGCTGTGCTGAGCGCCGCCTTAGCGGAATCCCGCAAGGCGTTCGATCAGGCCAACCAGGCGGTCTGGCATGCGTTAAAGGGCTCTGACGCGAAGAGCTGAAGGTTGTCTGGTTTCCTGCCGCCACTTCAACGGAGATGCAGTCTTAGAGTCTGGTCCGGCAAAAATATGAGCCCGCCATCAGCAAGCCGTCCTTCAACAGGACGATTCCGTTCGCGACGAGGTCGACGTAAGGCACGTGATCGGCGAAAGTCAGGCCGGAATGAAGGAAAGAGCGCAGCGCGACCATTGAAGCGGACCTTTCTTGGCGGTGCCAAGGTGTCGAGGTCGACCGCAGTACGCGGAATGGTAGATGTGGCGGGCATAGACTCGCCGCATCATCAGGTCCGCTTTCGCCATCATCCGCAGCGCCGCCACGACAACGATCCAGATCGCATAGCCAAGTATTGCCGCGTACTAGGTGATCACGACGAAGATCAGGATGGTCGCGGCAAGCCCTTTCAGTAGGACCAGCTCGCGATCGGCGCCCGAGCAGAAGGTTCGGTCGCGACAGCGTGCGATGAATGCGGTTGCGTCTGAGATTAGCGCCGACCTCAGCCACAACCGAGGTCCCTTGCCCTGTTCGTCATCGGCGGCGTGCGCCCGACCTCGCCGATCGAGGCGCCGCTCGAACCGAACAAGGCCACGATCCGCGTGGCGGCCGAGAAAGATGCCGGCGACGAGCACGACGTACATGAGGCGTCGCGCAAATCGTTGAGCTCGCCCCCGAAGCTCAGCATGCCGCCGGCAATCGCCAAACCGCAAGTGCGATGATCCCGGTCACCGGGCGAGACGGCGCTCAGGCGCGTGCGCGACGTTCGCCGCGATGACGGCATTGGCGAGTGTCGTCTTCCCCGAGCCTGTTCGACCGACACCACGATGTTTAGGCGCGAGGCGATGGCATTACGGATGGCCGCGAGCTGATTGGCCGTCATCACGACCTGCGTCACGTAATCCTCGAGATCGAAGAGACGCAAAGCCCGCTTCCGGATCGTGAATGTGAGGCGACCTACGATTGGCGGCAGCAAACCTTCGAAGCGATGATTGCTGATCGGCAGTTCGCCAGTTGGCTCTCGCCGAGGCGGGTTGTGCGTCTTGCTTTCGGCTGCACCGTTGCCGGTAGCCTCTCGGTGAATATCCGACGCGGGCATTGCGGATTCGCGCATCCAAACCGCGCATGAAGTCGATTTCGACAACCAGATTCGCGGTCTTAGCAAGTGGCTGGGAATAATACTCGGCAGGGCCGTGCGACCAACAAGGCTCGCAAGGTCAACGCCCTGCTTGCTGACGCGCCGGATCGGCGAGATATCTTCACGCCGCTACTGCTTACCCAGTCCTGTTTGACCGAGCAATTGAGAATTTTGATCGAGAACTCCTGGCCGTGGCAAACGGCGACCAAACTGTCCGGCGAATGTTGACCGTTCCCGGTATCGGTCCCCTGACTGCCCTGTCCTCGCCGTTACCATCGATGATCCCACTCGCTTTAGACATCCGACTGATGTTGGCGCCTACCTCGGCCTGACACCGAGACATTATCAATCCGGCGAGATCGATCGCACCGGCCTATCTCCAAGCGTGAAAACCACCAGGCTCGAGCTTACTCGCGGCCGCGAATGTCCTGCCGACCGTTGTCAAGCGAGGTTCTGCGCTCAAGCGCTCGGGCAGCAAACTGGCGAAACGCATCGGCGCAAAGAAAGGCGAAGTTGCCGTCGCGCAAAATGGCTGTCATCTCCATGCCATCTGGACCGATGACACCGAGTTCCGCACTCTTCACATCGAGATGCCGCACCTCTTGAACGCCATCATACAGCGCTCCCGCATAGAGACGACCGTGGAAAGAACCATGAACCCGACAGTGGATCATTTTTTGTCGATCGGGGTCGACACCGCGCCCACGATTAATGAACGGGCGACTGAATCGTCCTGGTGATCAGCCTTATTCGGTATCTTTCAATCGTGCGTCTCCGGGCCCTATCGCCAGCCGCAGATTCGACGGCCGCGATGCCACCGGCAAACCCAGCGGCGATGGCGACGCGGCGGGGGCCGTCCCCAATCGGCGAGGCGGCGGGCCCCATAGGGCCAACGTCATTTGGTTGGTCGACTTTTCGGCGCCGGATGATTGTTTGGAAATTGGCATCGCCTCTGCGCTGTCGATAAGATGAACACCGATTGCGCCGACCGCGACGGCGGCCACGGCACCCTGTGCGAGGCTAAGAATAGCACGCGATTAAGAAGGCTCATTTTTTGCACCTCTTCAACAGCGGCATAAAATCGCCTGCGGGCGGTTTCGCCGATGCGGTTAGGTCATCCCGCGAAATTCGATAGGGTCGTTCAGGATGATGCAGCGCCTTGCGGTTGCTCCCCGGTGAGGGGGTGCGCCGCCTTGGCGAGGGCATCACGCAAAATCTGTTCCTTCGTCTCATCCAGGGACGTCTTCAGCACGATGCCGCCGGCGTCCTTGATCTCCTTGAGAACCTTGTCCGCGGTCATGTTCTTGATCAGAACGAAGAGAGCGGCGTTTCCGGGTTCGAGCGTTGTAGCTAGTTCCTTCATGAAGGCATCGTCGATGCCAAAATCCGTCAAGGCACCTCCTAGCGCTCCTGACGCCGCCCCTAGCGCAACACCGACGATGGGATTCAGAAAAATCATCCCGATGAGTAGGCCCCAGAAGCTGCCGGTCGCCGCACCCATGGCGGTTGTGTTCACCAACTGATTAAGCTTGATGTTACCCGAATCTGTTTTTACCGCGATCACCGCGTCGCCAAGGCTGATTAGATACTCCTTCTGGAGTTCGAGAAGCCGCTGACGCACCTTCTCGGCCTTCGCCTCGGTCTGGTACACGATCGCAACAAGATCAGACATGAAACTCTCCTCGGCGTTGTTGGCGGAACCGCCCGCGGGCCAGACAACCGTTCAATAGTGGGAGTGCAAGCTTAAGCCGCGAGCCAGAGGATGGCCCCAATGTTCCATACCTCCCGCAGGACCTCTACGAATGTCTGACAGCGCCTTGTTCGACCAGACCGTTGATGATGTTGTCAATTCCAGAGGCCGTCTGAGAGAGTACATGCGAAGATCACTTGCCGTGTTGCCGATTCCGGTCGTGGATCTTAGTGATCCTTGCGAAATCTTTGATGTGGGAGCGCGCCGCCAGAGCAGCGGCCGAGGCTGAAGTGGTGAGTGCGATAAGAGCTGCCGTGCCGAGCAGGACGTCTTTCATTTCATCTGGCCCGTTCGAGCCGCTTTCTCTACGACTACCATTGCATTCGTTGGCCTTTGCCATCAATTGCCAAGGTTGGTAGTTGTGCCTTAGATCGTGCGTACGGCTCCCTTGGCGTAGACTTCCGAAGGCATTCGGAGAATGAGACAGCCTATTCCGACGTTCTGAAATGGACCCTATACTGAGGACCACCGGGTCCGGTTTCTTAAGTCGAGCTGCTGCCGTTCGTTCATCCCAATACTGTAGCGAGACCGAACTTTGGACCACCCAGAACTAGAGTTTTGCGCTTCTTTCACGGTGGCGGGTTGGTGGCGCCATCGTGGTTATGCAGCAAAATCGGCGGTCTGTTGCCGATTGCCCCATGCGGGCGTTCTTCATTGTAGTATCTGCGCCAAGTCTCCACCTTTTCCTGGGCGTCCGCAAGGCTGAGGAACCAGTGGGCGTTGAGGCATTCGGCCCGGAAGCGCCCGTTGAAGGCCTCGATGAAGGCGTTGTCGGTCGGCTTGCCAGGCCGCGAGAAGTCGAGCGTGACGCCGCGCTGGTAGGCCCAGAGGTCAAGATCGCGCGACACGAACTCGCTGCCCTGATCGACGCGGATCGTCGCCGGGAATCCCACTTCATTGCAAACCCTTTCCAGGACCGCCACGACGTCGGTGCCGCGGAAGGTGAACCGGGGCTGCAGCGCCGGCGAGAAGCGGGAGAAGATATCGACGATCGTGAGCACGCGCAGCTTATGCCCCGTCGCCAACTGATCGTGGACAAAATCCATCGCCCAGGTCTCGTTCGACCGCGTCGCTGGCCTGCGATCCTCGCGCAGCTTGGCCTTGACCCGGCGCTTGGGCGATTTGTTGCGCAATTGCAGGCCCAATTCGCGATAGATGCGCCGCGTCTTGTTCTGGCCGTGGCGCCATCCCTCGCGGTGGAGCAGAACGTGGACACGGCGGTAGCCGTAGCGAACGCGTGCATGGCAGATTTCCTTGATCCGATGTTCGAGGGCAGCCTGGCCGGAGCGACGCGACTTGTAATGGTAGGTCGACCGGTCGAACTCGAGGGCTTCGCAAGCCTTGCGGATCGAGACCTGCCACTCACCGCGAACCTCGTCGACCAGCTTGCGCTTGCGGCCAGGCTTCATAGCTAATGGGATGGTCTGCCCCGCCGAACCCGCGCACACCGCGCGGTGGTTTTCGACCGAGAAAGGATCACAACGATGTTGCGCAACAAGGCTCAATCCGCCGCCGTCTTTGGCATCGATATCGGAAAAAACGTCTTTCATGTCATCGGGATCGACACAGGCGGCCACGTCATTCAGAAAGCAAAGTTCCGCCGCGATACACTTTTGCAGTTCTTCGAATCCGCCCGGCGTACCGTCGTCGCGATGGAGGCTTGCCCAGGCTCCCAATGGCTGGCACGCAAACTGCGACAGCTCGGGCACTCAGTGCGAGTGATTCCTGCACAGTTCGTAAAGCCATACGTGAAGTCCAACAAAAACGACATCATCGACGCGGAGGCGATTGCCGAAGCCGCGACAAGACCGTCGATGCGCTTCGTCGAGGTTAAGTCAGAAGCCCAGGTTGATATTCAGGCGCTGCACCGCATCCGAGACCAAAAGGTTTCGTTGCGAACTCAGCTGGTTTGCCAAATGCGGGCGTTTTGCCTCGAATACGGAATAGCAATCCACCAGGGTATCGGGAAATTCAAAGCCGACTTCCCCCGCGTGTTGGCCAACGAGGGCAATGATCTGACGCCGATGATGAGGCGTACGCTTTGCCGGCTGTTCGAGGATTTCGGACATATCGAGGATCGCATTGCCGAAATCACGCGCGAAATCGAGGCCTTGGCGGCGAGTGACGAACGGACGCGGCGACTCATGACTGTTCCCGGGATAGGCCCACTGGTGGCAACGGCATTCGTCGCTAGCGCGGGCAATGCAAGTCAGTTCCGAAGGGCTAAAGACCTCGCCGCATGGCTTGGGCTCGTCCCTCGCGAACACTCAACGGGTGGTAAGACGACTCTCCTTGGGATCAGCAAAAGAGGCAATCATTACCTCAGGCGGCTGCTGATCCACGGCGCAAGGTCATGCGTAATGCATCTAAACCGGACTTCCGATCGTCTGGGATCGTGGTTGACTGGCCTCGAAAAGCGCATGCATGTCAACAAGGTCACCGTGGCGCTGGCCGCAAAAATAGCGCGGGTGGCCTGGGTCATCCTCACGCGACCCGGCTCGACTTACGAGCGTCGCCTTCCCGCGCTCGCATAAGTCCGGCAGCAGACTGCGAGGTTCGAGGTGGTGATGACGAGACAGTTGATCGGCGCCGCGTAAGCCCTTCGCCGAAAACGGGCCAGTGCCCGATTAGCTATCTGGGAACGCGGCGTGCTGATCTCATCATGGCCTGGCTGCAACCGCAGCCCACTCGCGAGAGGCCGGATACATTTACGCAGACTGTCGAAGTCGGATCGCTTAAGAGCCTTGCACAGGCGGGGCAGACCATACATTTCGGCGGATCACGTCCTGCAGCATCTCCTTGTCGAGCGACAGATCCGCGACCAGCTTCTTCAGCTTGGCGTTCTCATCCTCGAGCTGCTTCAACCGCCGCATCTCGGTCGGCAGCAGGCCGTCATACTTCTTCTTCCAGTTGAAATAGGTCGCCTGGCTGATCCCGGCCTTGCGGCAGATCTCCGCCACTGCACCCCCGTCATGGCCCTGCTTCAGGATGAACGCCTTCTGGGCGTCCGAAAATTTTGAGGCCTTCATCGTTGTTCGCTCCTCCCAGCCGGGACTCGGTGCGCAAAACTCTAGCCAAAAATGGTCCAGTTTGCCGGCCTCAGATCAGCGCGCGCAAGAAGCCGATTCGATTCTTGCTGCGCTCGCAATGGTAGGTCCTCATTCCCGAGCCTCACCCAGGCTTCGTCGATTGGCGGTCCTATGAAAGAAATCCGAAATGTCTCGCCAAGATACGCGCCCATCCTACACGGCACCTAGAAAGTCGATGCGATCCTTACTATCGGATATGGTAGGGGGGACTGCCTGCAATTTGGGATACGCTGGTAAAGCGACGATCCGCTCGCAACCAAGATCCGCTCGCAACCAAAATACCACGTCAGCTCGAACCATGAGTCGTGGCCTGTGCATCCGTAAGGCCTTGAGAGAGAATAAACTGCGGAGACGATCATGAAAACGCGATTGGCGGACTGTAGACCTAGCGATGCGAGTCATTTTCCGCTTGCCAATCTGGATGTAAGCGAAGCCAAGCGCTTTCAAGATGATAGCATATGGGACTGTTTCGAGCGGTTGCGGATGGAAGATCCCGTTCACTACTGCCAAAACAGCGCTTATGGTCCATATTGGTCCCTAACGAAATACCGAGACATCGTAGCTGTAGATACAAATCACAAAATATTCCCGTCGGAGCAGGGTGTCACTATTGTCGACGTGCCTGACAAGTACTGGACTCCGAGTTTCATCAAGATGGGTCCTCCTAAACATGGCGAGCAGCGCAATACCGTAAGTCCGGCAGTCGCTCAGGAAAACCTGATGAAGCTCGAAGACTTGATCCGCCGTCGGATAAGGACGATTCTGGACGGCTTGCCGCGTAACGATGACTTCAATTGGGTGGACATGGTTTCTATTGAATTGACGACGCAGATGCTCGCCACGCTATTCGACTTTCCATTCGAGGATCGGCGGCTTTTGACCTATTGGTCGGACGCAGCTGTTGGCCATGCGATCGACAGTTGGGACAAGAGAAGCACGATCTTGTCCGAATGCTTGAAGTATTTCACGCGACTTTGGAACGAGCGCATCAATGCCGAGCCACGCGTCGATCTGATTTCGATGATGGCGCATTCGCCCGCAACTCGCCATATGGAGCCGAGTGAATTTCTCGGGAATCTGATTCTGCTGATCGTGGGAGGAAATGACACCACACGCAATTCGATTACCGGCGGCGTCCTGTTCATGAACCAATATCCTTCCGAGCTGCGAAAACTACGCGATAATCCCAATCTCGTGTCGAGCGCGGTCTCCGAGATTATTCGATATCAGACGCCCATCGCACATATGCGCCGCAACGCCGCTGCCGATATCATCGTGGGTGGGAAACAAATCAGGAAGGGCGATAAGGTCGTCATGTGGTACATCTCCGGTAACCGCGACGAAGAGGTCATCGGGAACGCCAACAGCTTCGTCATCGATCGCAGGAACGTACGGCAGCACCTCTCGTTCGGATTCGGCATCCACCGCTGCGTTGGTCGACGCCTTGCGGAGCTGCAGTTGAAAGTCCTCTGGGAAGAACTCTTGAATGCACGGTTAGAAGTCAAAGTTGTCGGCGAACCGGAGCGAATTGCATCCAATTTTGTGCACGGTTATTTCGTTCTCCCTGTGCAGATTGCAGGTTAGGCTGTGATGCTCTGACTTGGGAGCCGCCATGCGGCACGGATTCTGCTCCCCTTTGGCCCCTCTCGCCGCATCGCGGTGCTGTCCGGATGGGCCGGATGCAAAGCGGATGTCACCGTTGAAGGCATGCCTCGCCGAAAAGGTACTGGCTCTGGCCGCAGGGGGGATCGGATGCTGCTGTCTTACGGCGTCTTACCGTGCGGGCGCTCCCGGTCGAGAACGCCAGGCTTAATGGGCTCGTAAGCGATGCCTCTCGGAGCCGTTCAAAGCCGCCACACCCTTGAGCGCAAACGGAAGGCCGCGCAACTTAAACCCGCGCTGCTCCTGAAGCGGTCATAAGGCGCTGTCTCTACGACCGCAAGGCGCGTTACGTCTGTTCGGTCACAAACATACTCTGTTCGATGATCGACACGTCCTTGTGGGGACCAGCCACCTTGACCCGCGTCAAACAATCGCGCGGCTCTTGTGTAGGCGCCCGCGTCACGACAGAACAGAGGTCTCGGTTCCGCTGGGCAGGTCAATGTCGTCCAGCCCAGTTCTCCTTCGCCGAGCGTCCATTCCGGCGTTTGCCCGTAAAGCTCGACGACGAGTTTCCAGAATTCATCCATGGCTTGTTGCGGATGGTAAGCCCTGCAGCCCATCACAACTCTGGCCTTTGCATTGAGGTCGTCGGCGAGCGTCGCGAGCTGAACCTGTCGTATTGGTCCGTACGCGCTCGGACAGCGGGTTACCCATCAGATCAACGACGCACTCAGCGCCGAACTGCGTCAGCAGCGTCTCGGGCAGGCTGCCCGCGTCGAGAAATGTGAGCCCAATGGGCAAGCTCCGACTGCTCCGGCGGCAGGGGTCGCGAGAAGTTTGTCAGCGCGCTGCCTTGACGGGCGAACAGGTCACTATCGATCTGATGGAGTAGTACGTTTCGACTCCATCCATGTTCGATGGCCTGGCGGGCGTACCAGGCGCGTTCGTCGGGCCTCTTGATGGCGTCGCGAAGTCGAGCGTTATGCCAGTAGTGCAACAACCTGTGCACAAATTCGCCGTGCGGCCAGGCCTCTGCAACGCCCGCATGTACTGGAGATTTCGAGCGGACAGGCCTGTCATCTCGGGAAGGCGCGGCCAAGGTCTTCGGCGAGGTGATCGATGACTTTGGCTCCCTAACATTCTTCTCCAGCCGGATCGGAATGTCGCGGCGGATCGTCCAGTATAGCGGGATCGGTTCGCGGTTCACTGATAGGCCGACACGATGCCTCGCCTCGGCGATCCTCGTCTTGAGATCGCCAACGAATGCCGAGTAGCTCTGCGCGTCGATCTCGGTCGCATCTCCCGCGCCTTTTTGCCTGGGCGCTTGGTCGTGCCGCCGCCTTCAAGCGCTTCTTGGTAAGCATGGAGCGCACGAACGTGTCCCACCTCGCAATACCGGCCCGCTTCTGGGGAATGTAGTGCCAGCGATCATAGTTCTTTGAGCTGACGTCCTGGAGCGCATGATTTTGTAGACGATCCCGAATCTCTTTGGACACGCCGGCTTTGCCGGCCAGCGTGTTGAAGGTTCACCGGCGTGGATGGCAGTCGCCGCCGGCACACTGCCGGTCTCCTCGACCCGCTGCATCCAGCCGACGGCGGTGCTGATCGCCACCCCAAACTGCTTGGCGGCCCGATTGCGCGGCATCCCGCCCTCGATCGCGGACACGACACGCTTACGGAGATCCAGAGAATAAGGCTTGCCCATCCATGCTGGCCTCCAATCCGGCCAGCATGGTGAATCAGAAACACACCGATTTGGGAATCCCAATCGATTCAACCTAACCCCATCCCGCTTTAACGGCCAATCAATGGCATGCGTGGGCATTCTGGAAGATCTTCCAAGTGGCAGGACGTTCCGCAATGCGATCGCCGCCAGAGTGCCTTGGCCTATTTCACACCAAGCTTGCTAATTCAACGGCGAGCTCCGTCGCGCAGCGCAGTCTATATATTTGTGATTAGGTTGAGGAGGCGGACGCTGCAAAGAGGTTGTGAGATCGGGCAGCACGAGTTGCAATTGATTATGCACAAGCACGATTCATCGAGCGGATGCCCTCTTGCTCGGCGATAGCGAGCCGGTTTCGGTTACGCGCGGGTGGGCGCGACGAGGCGGGCGAGAACCCGCAATAGGAAGCGCCGTGACCGGTTTCACCTTGTGATTAGGCGGGCCGACTACAACTATACGCCATCCGACTCTCAGCGGGCTTTGAAGGACAAATGGCGATCGAAACTAGTGGGCAGAAGCATCCAATGACGACACGACATGCCCTTTCGTCCG
The DNA here is from genome assembly GCF_052588265.1 of Bradyrhizobium sp. Pa8. Lineage (NCBI taxonomy): Bacteria > Pseudomonadati > Pseudomonadota > Alphaproteobacteria > Hyphomicrobiales > Nitrobacteraceae > Bradyrhizobium > Bradyrhizobium sp. Pa8. The sequence goes on from NZ_CP176767.1 coordinate 1,185,119, forward strand.
TCCGACGGCTGCTCAGGCTAGTCAACTATCAACCTTGGGAATTGATGGAGAAGATGGCCTCATGGCAATCTTAGTCTAACGCACCGTCAGCGGAAACGGAAGCTGGATTTAGAGAATGAAGAAAGTCTTGCTGGGCACGATAGCTTTCATCGCACTGGCCGCTCCTGCCTCTGCCGCTGATCTTGCCGCGCAACCCTACGTCAAAGCCCCCCCGCCGGTCATTCCAATCTATGATTGGAGCGGCTTCTACATCGGCATCAATGGCGGCGGCGGCTCCGCTCATCAATGCTGGGACGTGGTCAACGCCGGCGGCGTGGTCGTCGCTGCGCCCGTTGGCATGGGGTGCCATAAAGCGACCGGAGGCACGGTCGGCGGTCAAATCGGCTATCGCTGGCAAATTGCGAACTCGGTGTTTGGCTTGGAGGCTCAGGGCAACTGGTCTGATTTCAAGGGCTCTAACGCCAATCTCGCTTTCGCAGGCGTCCAAAATGAATCCAAGCATGACGCATTCGGCCTATTCACGGGCCAAGTCGGCTATGCCTGGAATAACGTGCTGCTCTACGTGAAAGGTGGAGCTGCGGTCGTGCGTGACTGAAACCGGGTTTTGGATCTTGCGTCTGGGCGATCGACAACGGCAGCGAAACTCGTTGGGGCGGCACGGTAGGGGCGGCGTTGAATTTGGCTTAGAACGGGGAGCGCGTCGCAATTGTCGAGGCGGATCCACAAGGCACGATTTCAAAATGGAAAGAGCGGCGCGGCCACCCCTATCCGCAGGTCGTTCGGATCTCCGATCCCGCCGAAATTGAAGTCGCTCTCGATAGCCTCGAAGCTGAGGGAATCTGGCTTACGGTCATCGATACCGCCGCCACGAACAACGCACTGGCCGTGCTCGCCATCGCGAGGGCCGATCTTTGCCTGATCCCGGTGCGTCCGAGCGTGGCCGATATCGAAGCTGCGATACCGACGCTGATTGCTATTCGTAGGCTCAACCGCCGATTCGCTTTCGTCCTCAATCAGGCGCCGCCGCGGGCTGCCGCTTGAGTGAAGCTGCAACATCGCTCAATTCACTCGGGGTGCTTGCGCTTCCCTATGTCGGACAGCGCAATGACCACCAGGACGCGCTCGGGTCAGGATTAGGCGTGACCGAGTTTGCACAAGAGGGAAGAGCCTCGGAGGAAGTTAGTGAGCTGTGGCGCTGGGTCTTGAAGAAGCTTGTCGAGGGGTCGTTAGATCATGAGCCACACACAAAAAAGGCGCCGTGCTAGTCTTGCGCGCTGCGCGCGACGCTCGCTAGTGGAGCTTACCGCGGCGGCGAGCCGAGCCGTTGACGATGGCCTGTTTGTGTTGTCCAGCGGGATTGCTGCGCCCAATCCGCGATCGGAGCACACAGGAGAGAAAACGTGTGATCAAACAATGCAGGAGCGGCCCTAATGTCAGCGTCTTCTTCGTCCAAAGCTCGGACGAAAGTTTCGGGTAATCCTCGCAGGGCCCCGGCCCCAATCAAATCGGACGCCAAAAACTCGCGCTGCTAGCTTTACAGTTCTGGATCTGAAATGCGGGTCAGCATCTTCACGTGCGGTCCCGCCCGTTTGAAGACCGGCTGCCAAAAGGCATAGGCTGTCTCAGCGAAACTCGCGCTTATGGTGAACTTCGTGAGCGCCGCTCGATATGCGGCCTGTAGCGGGCAGCCTTGAGCCTCGACAAGGTGCCAGATGAAATGAGCGACCTGGCGGGCGTACGTGCTCGGATGCCCTCGGAGGTTGCGTACGATCTCAAGCCGCATGGTCCCGGTGTCGCGCGTCTCCGGTTCCGTGATATTGGCAAGCCAGATGAAGATTGATGGATCAATGCTCGCGGCATAACCGTCGCGCTTGAGCTGCTGATTGATCATAGAGAACGCGCTGGCGGCTTCTCTGAAGCATTCGCTCAGGATAAAGTTCGCCTGATTCTCTACCTTGCCGCTCTGAAGATCGTCCAGCAATCTGAGCGCCTCGTCAGTAAGCCGCCGCATGTATTGCGGTCGCGGCTGCCCCGCGCTGTCGGCAGGTTCCTTCTGCACGATCAACTCGGCCGTATCCGAGCGGAGCTCCGTTGCGGTTCCTTTGAGAACGGTCAAAAAATTGTTTTCAAGACCGGAGCCGGTGTCTTTCGACGCCGCTTCGCCCCCCACCCGTGTCTCTACGAGGTCCCTTGCATGGTCGAACGCAGCATTCAGGCTTGCTGTGATGTTTTCAAGAGCGCTGTTTTGATAGTCGTTGGTGATCTTCACCATCATCCCGGCGGTAGTGTTGGAGTCTAGGAGTTCCTTCTTACGCAGCGCCGCCGCTTTCTGAGACCCAAGCACCGCAACGGGACTCGGAGCCGTCGCTTGCCTCGCAAGCGTTGTTTGATCACACGTTTTCTCTCCTGTGTGCTCCGATCGCGGATTGGGCGCAGCAATCCCGCTGGACAACACAAACAGGCCATCGTCAACGGCTCGGCTCGCCGCCGCGGTAAGCTCCACTAGCGAGCGTCGCGCGCAGCGCGCAAGACTAGCACGGCGCCTTTTTTGTGTGTGGCTCATGATCTAACGACCCCTCGACAAGCTTCTTCAAGACCCAGCGCCACAGCTCACTAACTTCCTCCGAGGCTCTTCCCTCTTGTGCAAACTCGGTCACGCCTAATCCTGACCCGAGCGCGTCCTGGTGGTCATTGCGCTGTCCGACATAGGGAAGCGCAAGCACCCCGAGTGAATTGAGCGATGTTGCAGCTTCACTCAAGCGGCAGCCCCGCGGCGGCGCCTGATTGAGGACGAAAGCGAATCGGCGGTTGAGCCTACGAATAGCAATCAGCGTCGGTATCGCAGCTTCGATATCGGCCACGCTCGGACGCACCGGGATCAGGCAAAGATCGGCCCTCGCGATGGCGAGCACGGCCAGTGCGTTGTTCGTGGCGGCGGTATCGATGACCGTAAGCCAGATTCCCTCAGCTTCGAGGCTATCGAGAGCGACTTCAATTTCGGCGGGATCGGAGATCCGAACGACCTGCGGATAGGGGTGGCCGCGCCGCTCTTTCCATTTTGAAATCGTGCCTTGTGGATCCGCCTCGACAATTGCGACGCGCTCCCCGTTCTCCATCGCTGCGACTGCAATCCCGACCGCCAGCGTGCTCTTGCCGCTTCCGCCTTTTTGGGTGACCAGAGCAAGGACATACATATCCTGCACTTCCCGGATGACAACGAGATGAAACGCATGAGTCGTTAAAAAAGCTGAGCCTTCCAGTCGGTGACCTACCACTCCCCATCGTGAATCGCATCAAGAGCGAACGTGGAACTCACAACCAAATCAAGTCCCAGCCACGAACGATACACCGCGCTATATGTTGCCCAAAGCCTGCTTAGGCCCTCAGTCAACTACCAACCTTGGGAATGGATGGGACGATGATCAGGTGGTAATCCTTGTCCAATACACCGTCAGGAAAGTCGATACGAAGCCGGGTTTAAAGAATGAAGAACGTCCTGCTGGGCACGATAGCCTTCATCGCGCTGGCCGCTCCTGCCTCTGCCGCTGATTTAGCCGCGCGGCCCTACGTCAAAGCGCCGCCGACGGTCATTCCAATGTATGATTGGAGCGGGTTCTATATCGGCCTCAATGGCGGCGGCGGCTCCGCGCATCAATGCTGGGACGTCGTCAACGCCGGCGGCGTGATCGTCGGTCCGCCCGTTAGCGTGGGGTGCCATAATGCGACGGGAAGCACGGTCGGCGGTCAAATCGGCTATCGCTGGCAAATAGCGAACTCGGTGTTCGGCTTGGAGGCGCAGGGCAACTGGTCCGATTTCAAGGGCTCCAACGCCAATCTTGCTTTCGCAGGCGTTCAGGATGCTTCCAAGCTTGATGCATTCGGCCTGTTCACGGGCCAAGTCGGTTATGCCTGGAATAACGTGCTGCTCTATGTGAAAGGTGGGGCTGCGGTCGTCCGTGACAAATACCGGGTCTTCGATTTTGCGTCTGGGCTGACCATCGACAACGGCAACGAAACTCGTTGGGGAGGCACGGTAGGGGCGGGCCTTGAATTTGGCTTCGCTCCGGACTGGTCCATCGGTGTTGAGTACGATCACCTGTTCATGGGCCATCGGGACGTGGACTTCTTTTTTTCACCCGGACTAGTGGGTGGTCCGCCAGGCGCTTTTGCAGGGACTGCCCGTATCGGTCAGGACGTCGATATCGGTCTGGTTCGCGTGAATTACCGCTGGGGCGGCGCGGTCGCCACGACATACTGATCGTGCGCTAGAACGAGGTTCGGTCACGCGGGGAGCTAGACAACCCTTTACGCCCGTTGCTCCTCTCTCAAGCTAGTCATCTGGAATGCAAATTCGTCACATAAAAGGGCGCCGGGACCTCTGAAGAAGAGCGCTTGTCGCAAGTGCAGGTATGAGAGGTCGGCCGATCGCTGCGTGTAGGAGCGGCCGTACTGGGAGAGGCAAGTGCGTCGTCATCGTGTTGCCCGCTGGCTATCTGAGCGGTGTCGCTGGATCCTGTGGTGTGCGGACGGCTTGCCATCTTGACTGCGTTCGCTGTGGCGACGTCATCGAGGACGAGTACACGACGGAAATGAACGAGCGCGGCCAGTAAGTCGCGCTCAGCCAGATCGTCGATCGCGACCGCCGGGTTTCGGGCGATAATGTCGGTGAGCTATTAGGTGTCGAGCCTCGCCTCGCCGTTTGTCTCCTTCGGTGATCGCATCCACGTCTATTTGGAGGCCATCGCGCTTCGTGAAGACGCGATGGCGCAACCGATCAATGCGGGCTCTGGAGAACTGTATGGCGAGGTGCCTGAATGGGCCGAGCTCAAGGAGAAGTCGAGGCATTCGACCTATCGACGCGATGACATCCCCGATGGCGTTCTCCGTCTCTCCATCACGACCGACGTGCAGAAGCAATTGATTCCCTGCGTCATCCGCCATTGGGGTGCGCGCGCCACGTCATGGCTGATTGACTGGGGTTATCTGCGCGGCGATACGGCAGAGACCGATGTACCAGCTGGTCGAACCGATCTCGACGCCGCTCGATGGAACGACGACCAAATCGACCTTCGTCGACTCTGGCTTCAGGCCAGACAAGTCCGACACGCAGGCGCTCAATCGGGTTTACGAGTTCCGCCGGCGACTCCCCGGACGAGTCCGCCCGACCAACTCAGCCGATCCGGCGCGCATGATGCAGGATTTGCCCGCGGATTTCTTTCGCGGCGGTGAGCGAGGCGACAATCGCACGCGGATCGAGGAAGTGCAGAATTTCGGCTACCGCGACGCCCTTGCCGCGCGACTAAAAAAAGGAGGGCGGGCAAGGGTCAGCAGAAAAAGGCGAGCCCGCCGAGGCGATTGTCGCGTTCCTCGGCGGTCAGCGCCATCACTCGGTCTTCCTGGCGCTTGATGATCGCGGGCACCGCCCGTGAAGCCCGGCGGGAACCTGCAACATGACGACATCGGCCAGATGACGATGATCAGGTGCACCGCCTCTACATGCCGCGATTAGCAGATCACGGTGGCTACTGCTTGCGTCAGGCTTCCAGTGACTGTTCGGATTGTTGAGCTAATGGGCACAACCATAGTTCCACGATGACGCTGAGTAGTTACGCCCGGGCTGTGGGAGATCGTAGGTTGCAATCATGACGGACGTTGAACGCTCCGTTCGCTCAACTGCCCGCTTACGCCGCCGCCATTCGCCGGAAAGTATCGCCCAGAAATCCTGCAGGCACCTATGAGTCTTGCCTGGTCATCCCAGGCGGGGCGAAATCCTTGGGTGGGCCTCAACCAGGCTCAACTACCAGACTTGATAGTACTCCGGACAATTGTGGCGGCTAATCTTGCCAAGATGTTTAGCGATCGTCGCGCAGCGTGTCGGGAGGAGCTTTCAACGATGCTGACCGCCGCAGAAATTGCGGACGCCAAAAAGCGCGTCAAGTATCCATACGCAAGCGTTCTGCACGAACATGACGACAGCGTCAGGATCGCCTATCAATGGCTTGATGCGCAAATAACAACCAAGAGAAAGCTGAGGCGAGCGTACCCTCTGAAGGAGATTGTCGAAATTTGGGGCGGCAGGTACGTTGCATCGTTCGATGTAGCAGTTGCCGCTGAAATGCACCCGCGAATCCGAGGGACGTACCCTCAATTCAATATTAGCTCTCGGCTTACGCTCCCTTCCGATCGTCGGCTTGCAGACATAGCCGAGGCTAGGACGCAAGACTACCTGCTTACGGCAGCTCACATTATACAAATCTATCGTCGGATCGAGGAACCGTAGAGCACGAAGTTAGCCGCCAGAATGCCCGTACGCTTTCAGCAACGACCAACACATTGATTTCCAAGCGGCGCACACTGACCACCAGAAATCGAGATTGCTGCTCAGACCAGTTACCATCCGCTGCGTTCGAAGCCGAAGCATGTGAAATTGCTCGCAATGATCATCGCGCTCACCAAACAACTCGCCCCCAGCACCACGGTTGATCGGCTGGGACCACGTCCGTGGCCAACCCTCGGCGCCCATATTCTTCCGGAACGGCGACACCAATCTGGAAGCAAGGAATTCCCTCAATGGATCGACCGCCATCAAATGCGCCGTGACAACCCTGCCCTGGAAGCGCACGTAAGTAGATCGCGTGACCATTGGAATGGTCGAGATGAATGAAGAGCTGCGGATCAAGCTTTGCGCGCTGGAATTCCCGCGCGCCTGCAAGAAACGCCTGCTGGAATGATACAAGCGCATCGGTTGGATCTGTCATGGCCGGCATGAGCTCGTATCCCACCAATTTGAAGTTTCCATACAGCATCCGGCGATGCGCGAATGAGGGGCTTACGCCGATTTCCGCTCGATTATTTTTGAGACGATGGCTTGATTTCGCCTGCCGGGCCCGGATTGGGTGCCGGCGCGGTCATCCTCCATTGGGCGGTCAGGAGCGATATATGACGCTGCTGGCGTTTGCCCGGCGCCGGCGTGCTTGGGTAGGCTCTGTGCCTTTACGCAGGCGGCCCGTGCTCTCTCAGGGATAGAGCCGACTACTAGATGCGGTAATGGGCCCGGCTCCGAGCAAGGGGTCATGATGGTGGCTGTCCCCCGATAGATGATGAAACGGGGTCACGATTTGAGTCGGCCCCAAGCATCTGGAGACGGAGGACAGCCGTGGACAATTATGCCGGAATCGACGTGTCATTGGAACTGTCGAGCGTGTGTGTTGTGGACGCCCAGGGTAAGATCCTGAGGGAAGCAAAGGTCGCAAGCGAGCCCGGCGCCTTAGTTGAGCTTTTTGAGGCGCTCGGCTTTGCAGTGAAGCGGATCGGGCTGGAGGCTGGGCCGCTGTCGCAATGGCTGCATGCGGGCCTGAGAGGTGCAGGATTCGAAACAGTTCTGCTGGAAACGCGGCACGTGAAGGCCGCGTTGTCTGCAATGACGGTTAAGACGGATCGGAAGGATGCCCGCGGGATCGCCCAGTTGATCCGGATGGGGTGGTATCGATCGGTACACGTAAAGTCGGTTGACGCGCAAGAGATCCGGGCACTCCTGATCGCACGCAAACAGCTTCTCGGGCGGCTCATCGATGTAGAACTAAGTATCCGAGGGATTTTGCGCGGCTTCGGTCTGAAGGTTGGTCCGGTGACGCGAAGGAATTTCGAAGCGCGGATTCGAGAGCTGGTTGCGGGCCAGGCGACATTGGAGCGCATTGCCGATGCGATGCTTTCGGCGCGATCGACCCTGAAGGCAGAATACGGAAGGCTACACAAGGCTGTGCTGGCAGCTGTGCGTGACGATGCGGTCTGTCGCCGGCTGATGACAGTGCCAGGCGTTGGTCCCCTAGTGGCTATTACCTACAAATCGGCGATTGATGATCCTAAGCGCATTGCAAAGTCAAAGGCAGCAGGCGCGCTGTTCGGGCTCACACCAAAGAAATATCAATCGGGAGAAAAGGACGTCACGGGCGGAATCACGCTGGCCGGCGATGAGACGGTGCGGACGGTCTTGTATGAAGCCGCCAACGTTCTGCTATCGCGTATCACACGGTTCTCGAAACTCAAGCGCTGGGGGATGGACGTCGCCAAACGGCGAGGCTCGAAGCGCGCAAAAGTCGCCCTGGCACGTAAGCTCGCAGTGATCTTGCATCGGATCTGGGTCGACGGCACAACTTACCGATGGGCTGAAGCGGGGCCGATAGCGGCATAGAACAGGCGGAGGAAATTAAGAACGCAACCGGGCTGAACTGAAGCCCAATGCCCGAAGTCCCGTCGCCGGGACGGTGGATCCGGTGAAGCCGTTACACGCCCAGTGGCCGTCGTCTGACGAACCACGCGTATCTAGATAGGCTCACCGCTCCCTCTGACAGCATGATGTGGCGGCCAGGCGTCGACCACGGACAGAAGCATGAGCTCGGCGGCGTGACGTTCACTCGGGAGGCTTGACATCATCGGGCCCATTACAGAAGGGCGTGTACTCATCTGTGGACGCCCCGCCAGATGCAAGCGGTTTTTGAGGAAGATTGGCACGTAGTCGGATGCTGCCATCTGTCCGGCCTCTGATGCAGCGATGGAGCTGCGGGCCTGTATGGGAGTTCGCGGACCGGAACCAAATCATAAATGCGTGCTCTAGGCACGATGAGTACATCTGGTTCTTCCGGCCCCGTCTCGCCGACTGTTGCACCATACCCTCCTTCGACCGACTACACCTCTGACGACCTCAGGCCCACCAAGATCACGCCTTGGCTGCGACCGGAGCCCTGTAATTTTCCTGCTTTACAAGTAGCGCCCAGACGATCCGCGCCATCTTGTTGGCGAGCGCGATGGTCACCAGCATGCGCGGTTTGCGAGCCAGCATCTGTTCGAGCCACGAACCCCTTGGCGCGCCGCGTTTGCTTGCCTGTTGCACGACCGCGCTGCTGCCGATGATGAGGAGGCGCCTGAGCGTGCGTTCGCCCATCTTGGATGTCGCACCGAGCTTCTGCTTGCCGCCTGTCGATCTTTGAAGAGGCGTGAGACCCAACCAAGCGGCGAAGTCACGGCCTTTGGCAAAGGTCTCGGCCGGCGGTGCTAGAGCGGCGATCGCGGTGGCGGAGATTGGGCCAATGCCGGGAACGGTCATTAGCCGGCGCGATACTTCGTCCTCGCGAGCACGTCGCGCGATTTCCTGGTCGAGGTCCGCGACCTTGCCATTGAGGTCGGTCAGCAGGTCCAACATCAATCGGAACATGGCGTGGGCCGCTTTGGGGAGCGAGCTGGCCATCTCTTCTTCCTCGATCAGGTCGGTAAGCATCGTCACGTGCGACGGCCCCTTAGGTGCGACCCATCCATATTCAGTGAGGTGTCCCCGGATCGCGTTGATGAGCTGCGTTCGCTGCCGCACTAACAGGTCACGGGTCCGAAACACCAGACCCGCCGCCTGTTGCTGTTCGCTCTTCACGGCCACGAACCGCATGCTCGGCCGCTGCGCTGCTTCGCAGATCGCCTCGGCATCGATCGCGTCATTCTTTTGACGCTTCACAAACGGCTTTACGTAGGCGGGAGGGATCAGCCGAACTTCATGGCCAAGCTGGGCGAGCTGCCGGGCCCAGTGATGGGCTCCGCCACATGCCTCCAGAGCTACCGTGCAACTCGCCTGGGCTGCAAAGAAATCCAGCAGCTTTCCTCGGCTGATCCGTTTGCTGAATATAGCTCGCCCTTTCCCGTCTGCTCCATGAGCGTGGAAAACATGCTTGGCGATATCCAGACCGATTATGATAACCTCTGACACGGACGCCTCCCTTAAGTGGTGCTCAACACCTCCACTTTGGCACATCGATGCCGTCGGGCGGGGCGTCCACCCCATCATAAATCCGATCAGCCCGCGCAGAGGTAGGGCCCGTGTCCGTTTAGCCTTCAAGAACGGAAATCGCCAGTTCGCCCTAGCTAGTCCCCTAAAGGCCAATATACGACATCGGCCCGTATGGGCATCCCATGTGAACCGTTGTATAAATCGCGTCTAGGTTGGATTGCGGGCCATGGTGAGGGAGCCGCCAGTTCGGGTTGAGCGGAGGTTGTCGGCGATATTGGCCGCCGATGTAGCTGGCTACTCGCGGTTGATGCACAATGACGAAGAGGCTACGCACACCAAACTGACAGCGCTCACAACGGAGGCTGTCCACCCCGCGATCGCCGAGCACGGCGGCCGCATCGTGAAGAACACCGGGGATGGGTTCTTGGCTGAGTTTCCGAGCGCTGTCGAAGCGGTTCGAGCTGCTGTTCAGTTCCAGAACCGCATCAAGGAACTTACAAACGCTGAGATGGAGGACAGGCGCATTGCTTTGCGCGTGGGCGTCAACATCGGCGATGTAATCGTCGAGCCCCATGACATCTTTGGAGATGACGTTAACATTGCGGCGCGGCTTGAGTGCATCGCACAACCCGGCGGCATCTGTATCTCGGCGTCTGCCTACGATCGCGTCCGAGGCAAGGTCGGCGTTGAGTTCACCGATCTAGGCGAGCAGAACCTCAAAAACATCGCTCGCCCGGTCCGAGCCTATGCCTCGGTCCCGGATGCAGTTAATCCGGCGACACAGCCTGGGGGCATCAAGCCTGACCTGCCTTCGCCGCCTCATCTTTCCATCGTTGTGTTGCCCTTCGCCAACCTTAGCGGCGATCCCGAGCAAGACTACTTCGTCGATGGTGTGATCGAGAGCCTGACTACGGATTTGTCACGTATCAGTGGCTCATTTATTATCGGCCGACACACTGCATTCACCTACAAGGGTAAGGTGATCGATCTCAGGCAGATCGGTCGTGAGTTGAACGTTCGCTATGCGCTTGAAGGCTCGGTACAGCGAAGCGGCAAGCGGCTTCGGTTGAACGTGCAGCTCGTGGATGCAGAAACCGGGGCGCATCTTTGGGCCGATCGTTTTGACAAACCGATTACCGATCTTTTCGACATGCAGGACGAGATCGTATCCCATCTCGCCAATGCGCTAAATGCTCAGCTGACGGAGCTCGAAGCCCAGCGGTCAGAACGATCTCTGCATCGCGGTTCAATGGACCTGTGCTTCCAAGGTAAAGCTTCGTGGAATAAGGGCTGGACGCCTGAACATATGGCACAAGCGCGCGTTTTCTTTGAACAGGCGCTATTCCTCGATCCCGGAAATATCGAGGCGATGGTCGGCATTGCGGTCGTCGATCTTGTGGTTGGGAGTAGCTTCTTTACCGACGAACGAACCGCGAATCTTGTGATGGCCGAGGCCGCGCTGGGAAGGGTCCTGTCCCTCGCGCCGAATCATGCCTTTGCCCACTTAGCCTTGGGCGGTGTGCTCATGTGTAGTTTCCGAGCCGCGCAGGGCGCTGCGGAGTGCGAACGAGCGTTGGCACTGGATCGAAATCTAGCTGAAGCGCACGCGCTAATCGGCTGGGCCAAGTATTTTATGGGGCGCGGAGCAGAGACCGAGACTCATGTCATTGAAGCATTTCGTCTCTCTCCTCGCGATATCCTCAGCTTCCAGTGGTCGATGATGGTCGGCTTCGCCAAGTTGCAGGTTAGCGAGGACGCCGAGGCACTCGGCTGGTTCCGCCGTAGCATCGAAGCCAACCGTAATCATCCCACCTCGTATTTTGGGCTGGCTGCTGCGCTCGCGCTTCTCGGGAAGCAGAAAGAGGCGCGGGCTGCCGTGAATGTGGGGCTTGCGCTGAATCCGACGTTCACTATCAAACGCTTCAAGAGTTTCTCAGTAAGCGACAATCCGGCGTTTCTCGCAGGTGCCAAGCGCGCAGTAAAAGGGTTTCACTTGGCCGGGGTGCCGGAGGGGTGATGTCGGAGATGGGTCACAAGCCGCCGACCACGCTCAAGCTGGCAGACTTCCGCTTTGCGTTGGTAAGCCGACGTTTATGATGGGGTGGACGCCCCGCCGACGGCATCGATGTGCCAAAGTGGAGGTGTTGGCACCACTTAAGGGAGGCGTCCGTGGCAGAGGTTAGCATAATCGGTCTAGATATCGCCAAGCATGTTTTCCACGTTCATGGCGCGGACGGGGAAGGACGCGCTATATTCAGCAAACGGATCAGCCGAGGAAAGCTGCTGGATTTCTTTGCAGCCCAGGCGAGTTGCACGGTAGCTCTGGAGGCATGTGGCGGAGCCCATCACTGGGCCCGGCAGCTCGCCCAGCTTGGCCATGAAGTTCGGCTGATCCCTCCCGCCTACGTAAAGCCGTTTGTGAAGCGTCAAAAGAATGACGCGATCGATGCCGAGGCGATCTGCGAAGCAGCGCAGCGGCCGAGCATGCGGTTCGTGGCCGTGAAGAGCGAACAGCAACAGGCGGCGGGTCTGGTGTTTCGGACCCGTGACCTGTTAGTGCGGCAGCGAACGCAGCTCATCAACGCGATCCGGGGACACCTCACTGAATATGGATGGGTCGCACCTAAGGGGCCGTCGCACGTGACGATGCTTACCGACCTGATCGAGGAAGAAGAGATGGCCAGCTCGCTCCCCAAAGCGGCCCACGCCATGTTCCGATTGATGTTGGACCTGCTGACCGACCTCAATGGCAAGGTCGCGGACCTCGACCAGGAAATCGCGCGACGTGCTCGCGAGGACGAAGTATCGCGCCGGCTAATGACCGTTCCCGGCATTGGCCCAATCTCCGCCACCGCGATCGCCGCTCTAGCACCGCCGGCCGAGACCTTTGCCAAAGGCCGTGACTTCGCCGCTTGGTTGGGTCTCACGCCTCTTCAAAGATCGACAGGCGGCAAGCAGAAGCTCGGTGCGACATCCAAGATGGGCGAACGCACGCTCAGGCGCCTCCTCATCATCGGCAGCAGCGCGGTCGTGCAACAGGCAAGCAAACGCGGCGCGCCAAGGGGTTCGTGGCTCGAACAGATGCTGGCTCGCAAACCGCGCATGCTGGTGACCATCGCGCTCGCCAACAAGATGGCGCGGATCGTCTGGGCGCTACTTGTAAAGCAGGAAAATTACAGGGCTCCGGTCGCAGCCAAGGCGTGATCTTGGTGGGCCTGAGGTCGTCAGAGGTGTAGTCGGTCGAAGGAGGGTATGGTGCAACAGTCGGCGAGACGGGGCCGGAAGAACCAGATGTACTCATCGTGCCTAGAGCACGCATTTATGATTTGGTTCCGGTCCGCGAACTCCCATACAGGCCCGCAGCTCCATCGCTGCATCAGAGGCCGGACAGATGGCAGCATCCGACTACGTGCCAATCTTCCTCAAAAACCGCTTGCATCTGGCGGGGCGTCCACAGATGAGTACACGCCCTTCTGTAATGGGCCCGATGATGTCAAGCCTCCCGAGTGAACGTCACGCCGCCGAGCTCATGCTTCTGTCCGTGGTCGACGCCTGGCCGCCACATCATGCTGTCAGAGGGAGCGGTGAGCCTATCTAGATACGCGTGGTTCGTCAGACGACGGCCACTGGGCGTGTAACGGCTTCACCGGATCCACCGTCCCGGCGACGGGACTTCGGGCATTGGGCTTCAGTTCAGCCCGGTTGCGTTCTTAATTTCCTCCGCCTGTTCTATGCCGCTATCGGCCCCGCTTCAGCCCATCGGTAAGTTGTGCCGTCGACCCAGATCCGATGCAAGATCACTGCGAGCTTACGTGCCAGGGCGACTTTTGCGCGCTTCGAGCCTCGCCGTTTGGCGACGTCCATCCCCCAGCGCTTGAGTTTCGAGAACCGTGTGATACGCGATAGCAGAACGTTGGCGGCTTCATACAAGACCGTCCGCACCGTCTCATCGCCGGCCAGCGTGATTCCGCCCGTGACGTCCTTTTCTCCCGATTGATATTTCTTTGGTGTGAGCCCGAACAGCGCGCCTGCTGCCTTTGACTTTGCAATGCGCTTAGGATCATCAATCGCCGATTTGTAGGTAATAGCCACTAGGGGACCAACGCCTGGCACTGTCATCAGCCGGCGACAGACCGCATCGTCACGCACAGCTGCCAGCACAGCCTTGTGTAGCCTTCCGTATTCTGCCTTCAGGGTCGATCGCGCCGAAAGCATCGCATCGGCAATGCGCTCCAATGTCGCCTGGCCCGCAACCAGCTCTCGAATCCGCGCTTCGAAATTCCTTCGCGTCACCGGACCAACCTTCAGACCGAAGCCGCGCAAAATCCCTCGGATACTTAGTTCTACATCGATGAGCCGCCCGAGAAGCTGTTTGCGTGCGATCAGGAGTGCCCGGATCTCTTGCGCGTCAACCGACTTTACGTGTACCGATCGATACCACCCCATCCGGATCAACTGGGCGATCCCGCGGGCATCCTTCCGATCCGTCTTAACCGTCATTGCAGACAACGCGGCCTTCACGTGCCGCGTTTCCAGCAGAACTGTTTCGAATCCTGCACCTCTCAGGCCCGCATGCAGCCATTGCGACAGCGGCCCAGCCTCCAGCCCGATCCGCTTCACTGCAAAGCCGAGCGCCTCAAAAAGCTCAACTAAGGCGCCGGGCTCGCTTGCGACCTTTGCTTCCCTCAGGATCTTACCCTGGGCGTCCACAACACACACGCTCGACAGTTCCAATGACACGTCGATTCCGGCATAATTGTCCACGGCTGTCCTCCGTCTCCAGATGCTTGGGGCCGACTCAAATCGTGACCCCGTTTCATCATCTATCGGGGGACAGCCACCATCATGACCCCTTGCTCGGAGCCGGGCCCATTACCGCATCTAGTCTTAGTAGGTTCGTTGTTCCCGGCTCTCAGTTAAGTGAGGAGCCGTTTGGCAGACACGCCTCATGCAATATAAAGAAGAAGTTCATGTAAACTGCAACTATAGTGATAGGTGCAGCCCTAGCCTGTCCCGCACCTTAAACCGTCGCAATCGGCCGCTGACAGAAAGTGCGGCCGGGCAGGGAGAAACTCCATGCTGTTCGATTTGGCTGCGCTGCGCCACGCCCCTCTTGCGCTGGGCCTATTTGCCTGCGCCGGGATAGGGAGCGCCCGGGCCGACGATCCGCCGCCGCGCCCCGACGCCGGCCAGCCAGCACGCCGGGCCCGACGCGCGCAGCGGCAGTGCGACTAAGTCCCCATCGACCGCCGAGCAGCATCGCCTGCCGCCGGATCCCACCGCCAAGTAGACGCTGGAGCTGCCCGGGCGGGCGTTTCGTTTTATCGCGACTGCGGGCTCGATCCGCGTGTTCGATGACAAGGGCGAGCCGCAGGCCGACATCGCCTACACCTCCTATCAGCTTGACGGCACAGATCGCGCCACGCGTCCGGTGACGTTCCTCTTCAATGGCGGCCCCGGATCATCGTCTGCTTGGCTGCAGTTCGGCTGTGCCGGACCATGGCGGCTATCCATCGATGCGGAGACCGTCACGGCGTCGGCCTCGCTTGAGGTTACGCCCAACGCCGAGACCTGGCTCGATTTTACCGACCTCGTATTCATCGATCCTGTCGGCAGCGGTTATAGCCGTTTCTTGGCGACGGGCGAGGATGTACGCAAGCGATTCTATTCGGTCGATGGCGCCGCCAGTTCGATCGCGCTCGTGATCCGCCGCTGGCTCGAGAAACACGAGCGGCTGTCCTCGCCGAAATATGTCGCGGGGGAAAGCTATGGCGGCATTCGCGGACCGAAGGTCGTGCGCAATCTGCAGATGGAGCAGGCGTAGGCGTGAAAGGCTTGATCTTGGTCTCGCCGCTGTTCGACTACCGCGAGTCTACAGGCACAAGCCTTCTGCAACATGTTGCGAGGCTGCCAACCCATGTCGCGGTGGCGCGCGAAGCCAAAGCCGAGGGCAGGGGAACGGTCAAACGTGCGGATCTCGCCGATGTCGAAGCTTACGCGCGTGGCGAATTCTTGGCCGACCTTGTCAACGGCGAGGCAGACAAGGACGCCACCAACCGTCTCGCCGACAACGTCGCGGCATTGACCGGCATCGACCAGACCGTAAGCCGACGGCTTGCCGGGCGCTTTGACGGCAACGAATTTCGCCGCGAATTCGATCGCAAGAGCGGCAAGGTGACCAGCGGTTACGACGCCTCGGTGCGCGGCCTCGATCCCTATCCGGACTCCGATAGCCACCACTTCGGCGATCCCTCGGGCGATCCGCTGGCGGCGCCCTTGACGAGTGCCGCCGTCGATGTCCTGACGCGCAAGCTCAACTGGCGGCCGGACGGTTCCTATGAACTGCTCAATGGCGCGGTCGCGCAGGTCTGGGATTTCGGCAACGGCAGCTCCGCGGAATCGCTGTCGGAGCTGCGCCAGATCCTTGCGACGGACGCGAAGATGAACGTGCTGGTCGGGCACGGCCTGTTCGATATTGTCACGCCCTATTTTCGGCTCCAAATTGGCGCTCGATCAGTTGCCGCCTTTTGCGTCGGCGCGGCGGGTCAAACTCGTGGTCTATCCAGGCGGCCACATGTTCTATTCACGCGACACCTCGCGCCAGGCCTTTCGCGCAGAGGTCGAAGTAATGATGAAGTAGGGCGGGTGTTCATTAAGTCGGCGGCGAACTAAGTCACGAGTCTGCGTCCTACGTGTTATAGTAGCTCGACTCTTCTTAAATCGAGAAGCGCGGGGCAGAATGAGCAAGCCAGCGGCGGCCGCGATGAAAGTGGCCGACGAGCTGGTCGAGCAAATCCATCCGCTGCTCGCATGAAAGAACCCCAGAACCAGTGGGCGTTGAGGCATTCGGCCCGGAAGCCGGGAGGCAGCAGAACGTTGACATTTCAGGCAGTTGAAATGGACCCGCGGAGCGGGACTGCCTGAACCGGTTCGTTGGAAACTGACCGCTCCTGATCCCTTTCTATCACGCTGACAGAGTCTCTGTCTGCTCGCCGTTGCTGTGAGCATGAGGCATGGATCTGGTTCGGGTGAACCTCGTAGCACCGGGCCCGATCGGTCACCGTCGCCTGCTCCTGTACCGCTTCCAGCGCGATCTTTGCCTTCGGTGCCGCGTCGACCTTGTGTCTCGTCCTCGCCGTCATCATGCGCTCCGTCAAGCAAACGGAGCAGCCCTTCCAACTAAGCACGTGGTCCCAAAAAGGGCGGGCCATTTCACTGTGAGAACGATCTTGAATGCTTCAGGATACGTTGTACTTCAATCGATTAGCCTGACCTCGGCGGCTCTGTACTTTAAGCGCCGTTTGTTGAAGCGACGATCGAAAGTCACGTGCGTGCCCGGCACCAGATCAGTCCCCCTGCAGTTGCGTAGTTCGGACATATGCGCGAACAAATCCTTGCCGTTGCAGCCATCAGACCTTACGAAGCTCCAACCTTTTTCGACGCCGTACGACACTACCGTTCCAGTCTGCATCATTGCTTTAGCTTATCGAGATTGGAGAATTATGCATTGACGTTTAGGCGACGACATCGAGTCCTGAGGTAGGCCTGCGCGGCGGCTTCGGAGCTGCGTGTACACTTTCCAGATTAGCCAGGAGCAAGGATCTCGTGGACCTGCGGTCTCGTCTCCCGCGGCTTAGGTCCTTCTGTTCGTGCCCGCGTAGTATATCGCGGCGGCGAGCGTGAGCGAATCTGGTCGCCGGTCGAAGGTCCTGATTCATGTCGCCTCACAGCACCAGCGGGGCGGACCAGACGCTAGCGGCGACGCGGCGCCGAGCCCGCCCCTAACATCACCGCATCTGGAAAATGGGCGATGCTGCCCCGAGCCCAGCAACGGCCCTGCCGAATCGAGTATCGGAGGTTCTGCGGGCGTTTCGTAGCGGGCTGTATCGCCAAGTTGGCGAACATTGGTCTGAAAGCCGACAATCGACGCCAACACTGTCCGACGCTTCCTAGCTTTGGCTGACTTCGGACCAATGGCGGGATCACCGTTGCCTCGCGCTTTGGACATGGCCGAAAGCATTGTTCTGTGGTAGGCAAGAATTGCACCGGTTTAGAAAGGATTGCGTTATGAGTCTGACGCAGAGATTTGAGTTTCGGCAGTCATTGGTGATGACGCCGCAGTTGATGCAGGCGATCAAGCTGCTGCAATTGTCCAATCTTGATGTCGCGACGTTCGTGGAGGAGGAACTCGAGCGCAATCCGCTACTCGAACCCGCTGGCCATAATGAGCTCTCAACCAGTGATGTTTCGGACGAAACCAGCCTGTTCAGCGACCGCGGAGAACGCGCAAGCCCAGACCATGACTCCCTAGGCGGGGCCGTCGAAGCGTTTGAGCTTGGCCTAGAGGCATGGCCGAATCCTGATCTCGGCACCCGCGCCGAGATCGAGCAGACCCTGGATACGGGCCTGGACAATGTCTTCTCCGAGGAACCGGCCGAGGCCGCCGCGCGCAACGCCCAGGATGCGGCGCCGACCACCTATACCGAATGGGGCGGCGGTGCCTCCGGTGACGAGGACTACAATCTCGAAGCCTTCGTCGCCGCGGAGATCACGCTCGGCGACCATCTCGCCGAGCAGCTCTCGGTCGCCTTCACCGGCCCGGCGCAGCGCATGATCGGCCAGTACCTGATCGACCTCGTCGACGAGGCCGGCTATCTGCCGCCGGATCTCGGCCAGGCCGCCGAGCGCCTTGGCGCATCGCAAGCCGATGTCGAGGCCGTCCTTGCCGTGCTGCAAAAATTCGATCCGCCCGGCGTCTGCGCGCGCAATTTGAGCGAATGCCTGGCGATCCAGCTCCGCGAGCTCGACCGCTACGATCCTGCGATGCAGGCCCTCGTCGAGCACCTCGATCTGCTGGCGAAGCGCGACATCGCTTCGCTGCGCAAGCTCTGCGGCGTCGACGACGAGGACATCGCCGACATGATCGGCGAGATCCGCCGGCTCAATCCCAAGCCCGGCATGAAGTTCGGCTCGGCGCGGCTCCAGACCATGGTGCCCGACGTCTATGTCCGCCCGGGCCCGGATGGCGGCTGGCATGTCGAGCTCAACAGCGACACCTTGCCGCGCGTGCTGGTCAACCAGACCTATTATTCCGAGCTGTCGAAGAAGATCGGCAAGGACGGCGACAAGTCCTATTTCACCGACGCGCTCCAGAACGCGACCTGGCTGGTGCGCGCGCTTGATCAGCGCGCCCGCACCATCCTGAAAGTTGCGACGGAAATCGTGCGCCAGCAGGACGGCTTCTTCACCCATGGCGTGGCGCACCTGCGGCCGCTGAATCTGAAGGCCGTTGCCGACGCCATCCAGATGCATGAATCGACTGTGTCGCGCGTCACCGCCAACAAGTACATGGCGACAAATCGCGGCACATTCGAATTGAAATATTTCTTCACCGCCTCGATCGCCTCCGCCGACGGCGGCGAGGCGCATTCCGCCGAGGCCGTGCGCCACCACATCAAGCAGCTGATCGATTCGGAAGCGCCGTCGGCGATCCTGTCGGACGACACCATCGTGGAACGGTTACGCGCCTCGGGAATTGATATTGCCCGCCGCACGGTCGCGAAGTACCGCGAAGCCATGCGCATTCCCTCGTCGGTACAACGCCGCCGTGACAAGCAGAGCGCTCTTGGTAACGTCCTCTCCACCGCAATGCCCGATCGCTCCCGCAGCACCGAGCCGGCCTGATTGCGCTGGCTCAAAGCTGGGCATCAACAGGCGAGCCGCCTGAGCTCACCGGATTTGAACGCTAGGATTGGCATTTTGTAAAGAGTCTCTGACAGCGAGCTCGGCAAGCACAAGAGTCCGCCGCGATCGATCGTTCGTCGCACAGACTTCAAGGCGCGACGTACCTTCCGCAAACATCTTGCGTTGGCGCGCGATCGACTTTTGGCGAAGGCGACAACGACGTCCGGCGCCAGCATCGGAACGGGCGAGCTCGTCATCAACGACGGCCCGGTCGGGCACGAGCGGTTGAAGGATTTCCCTCGGCGCCTGCGGCCTCGATCCCGACGCAGGAGTGAAGCGCTGGCACCATACGCTGCCGAACGGCGTCAGCTGCGGAACCTATGGCTGTAACGACGCTATTACGAGAACCCGCTCCTCTTTACCGTGCTTGCCGGCCAGGCCTTCGTGCTCGGAAAGAAACGGAAACAACTTGCCGGACATTTGCGTGATGATCTTAATCGGCGACGATTCGCATGGACAATCGACCGCATCAGCCGCATCTTCTGGTCAATGACCCAAGACGGCGACCCGCGCATGGAACGATTTTGCGGAAGTTGAGATGAGGGATTTCTCAAAACTGTCATTTCAGAATCGCGTTTCGCGCCCCGGATACGAGCGGAAAAGCGAGCTGAAAACGAAAACCCCGGCATCGCTGCCGGAGTTTCGTAGTCGTTGGAGCGAGTGGACTTAGAAATCCATGCCGCCCATGCCGCCGCCCGGCGGCATGGCGGGGCTGGCGGCGGCCTTTCTCGGCAGCTCGGCGACCATGGCCTCGGTCGTGATCAAGAGCGCCGCCACGGAGGAGGCGTTCTGGATCGCGGCGCGTACGACCTTAGTCGGGTCGATGATGCCCTTTATGACGAGGTTGCCGTAGTCGCCGGTCTGCGAGTCGAAGCCGTAGGCGTACTGATCCTTCTCGAGGATCTTGCCGACGATCACAGAGCCGTCTTCACCGGCGTTGATCGCGATCTGGCGAGCGGGCCAGGACAGCGCCTTGCGCACGATCTCGACGCCGGTCTTCTGGTCGTCGTTCTTGGTGCGAAGGGTCTTGAGCTGCTCAGAGGCACGGAGCAGGGCGACGCCGCCGCCCGGCAGGATGCCTTCCTCAACCGCCGCGCGGGTCGCATGCATGGCGTCATCAACGCGATCCTTGCGCTCCTTCACCTCAACCTCGGTCGCGCCGCCGACGCGGATCACCGCGACGCCGCCTGCGAGCTTGGCGAGACGCTCCTGCAGCTTCTCACGGTCGTAGTCCGAGGTGGTCTCCTCGATCTGCGCCTTGATCTGGGCCACGCGCGCCTCGATGTCGGCCTTCTTGCCGGCGCCGTTGACGATCGTGGTGTTCTCCTTGTCGATCATCACCTTCTTGGCGCGACCGAGCATGTTGAGCGTGACGTTCTCGAGCTTGATGCCGAGATCTTCCGAGATCGCCTGGCCGCCGGTCAGGATCGCGATGTCCTGCAGCATGGCCTTGCGGCGATCGCCGAAGCCCGGCGCCTTGACGGCCGCGACCTTCAGACCGCCACGGAGGCGGTTCACGACCAGGGTCGCAAGCGCTTCGCCTTCGACGTCCTCGGCGACGATGACCAGCGGCTTGCCGGTCTGCACCACGGCCTCGAGCAGCGGCAGCAGCTCGTTCAGCGAGGAGAGCTTCTTCTCGTTGATGAGGATGTAGGCGTCGTCCATTTCAACGCGCATCTTGTCGGCGTTGGTGACGAAGTAGGGCGAGATGTAGCCGCGGTCGAACTGCATGCCCTCGACGACGTCGAGCTCGGTCTCGAGCGACTTGGCTTCCTCGACGGTGATGACACCCTCGTTGCCGACCTTCTTCATGGCGTCGGAGAGGAACTTGCCGATCTCCGCGTCGCCGTTGGCCGAGATGGTGCCGACCTGGGCGATCTCGTCGTTCGAAGTGACCTTCTTGGAGTTCTTCTGGAGGTCCGCAACCACGGCTTCGACCGCGAGGTCGATACCGCGCTTAAGGTCCATCGGGTTCATGCCGGCGGCAACCGCCTTCGCGCCTTCACGGACGATCGCAGCCGCGAGCACGGTGGCGGTGGTGGTGCCGTCGCCGGCCGCATCAGCGGACTTGGAGGCGACTTCGCGCACCATCTGGGCGCCCATGTTCTCAAACTTGTCGTCGAGCTCGATCTCCTTGGCGACGGTAACGCCGTCCTTGGTGATGCGAGGCGCGCCGAACGACTTGTCGAGGACGACGTTACGGCCCTTCGGGCCGAGCGTGACGTTCACGGCGTTGGCGAGGATGTCGACGCCGCGCAGCATGCGGTCGCGGGCGTCAACGCCGAATTTCACTTCTTTGGCTGACATATTTGGTCCCCTGAGTTGTCTTGGTCTCATCTCACTCTTGGCGAGGCGCCCGGCAGGCGCTCCTCAGGAGCGAGCGGTACGAGCGGTTGAATTAAGCGGCCTTCTTCTTGGCCGACAGGTCGGTGAGAACACCCATGATGTCGCTTTCCTTCATGATTAATAGCTCTTGGCCGTCGATCTTGACCTCGTTGCCCGACCACTTGCCGAACAGCACGCGATCACCGACCTGGACGTCAATGGGGATCAGCTTGCCGCTCTCGTCGCGGCCACCGGGGCCGACGGCGATGACTTCGCCCTGCGAGGGCTTTTCCTTGGCAGTGTCGGGAATGATGATGCCGCCAGCGGTCTTCTGCTCTGCCTCGATGCGCTTGACCACGACGCGGTCGTGAAGCGGACGAAATTGCATACAGTCCTCCTTGCATTTGCACGATGAGAATTTCAATGTTGTTAGCAGTCGAGGCCTGCGAGTGGTAGTGCAGGCGCAGCTGAAATAGGACGGGTTCTTAGGGGAGCAAGGGCTTTCAGCCAAAAATCAGCATTCAGATTAGTCGGCAACACAGATGCTGCAATCTTGCTCAAGTGGATTGAATGCTCTTGAGAGAGATGTTTGGCGTCACGTCTCACTGTCAACTACAATAACTTTTCTGCGAAATTGACGGCCAGACTGATAGCACTATTAGGCGCCCTTATTCTGGAAGGAGAGGCGGCATCATCTGATGCTCCCGTCTTGGCTTGCTATGCATGCTCGGTTGATGACGCCAATGTTGCGAACCCGACAAAATTGTCGCGGCTCATTGCAGCGGGTATGCTGGCATACATGCGTATTTCACTTTCCCGAGCAAGCGAAGCCATACTCCAGGCGTGGCATGCCGATTGCTGAAATGAAGCAAAGAGGTGCCGCCTACAAGCTGGTGTTAGCGGCCTTTCCCACGATCGCAGATTACATTGGAGAGCAAGCCTATGTTTTTCCGAGTTTGAAAACCAGTCCATAATCCAAGAGGTCGATAGGCTCGATCTTCCGCATTCTCGAATCAAGCACTTTGCTCCGGCCAGCTATGCACAAGCCGGAAGACGTCATTCTGGAAGGAATCTTGTCTGCGAGACTCTGTAAGAGTCAAAGATCCTAGGATAGTGTTTTCTATGTCGAGATCAGCGCCAATCAACCCGTCTCTACCTCGAGTACATATTCTTATGTCCCAAAGAGGCGCGCGAGGTGTTCTGGTTGAACCCAATCCCGAATTGGGGACACTGATCCGAACGGCGCGCCCCAGAGACGTTCTCATTCCGTCCGTTGTCTTGCCCACTCCACAGCCGTTTGCCACACTCTTCATCGGAAACGCCCATGACCTTTCCTCTGTGAACCAAGCACATTAGTTTCGGCGAATTCGAAGGTTTAGGAGGTATACGAGACCGTATCGAAGTGAACGCTATCGGCATCAACTAGCTGGTGATCCCTTATGCCGACAAATCGATTTCTTGTCGATCGATTGCGAAGGACTGGATCACGATCTCATTAAAGCCATCGACTACGAGCGGATCAGACCTTCTGTCATTCAGTGCGAGCCAAGTGAACCTTTCCTAAATGGTAACAAGGCTCGGATCGTCAATCTAATGGAAAGTAGATCATACCGGCTTGCTGCAATGGCCGACATCAACGTCATCTTTGAGCGATTGAACTGATGCAACCGCTCAAATCGACCGGCTGTCATCAAACGGGTATCCAAGGGCCACCATCGGAGCTGGCTCTCGGGGATAGATATCGCCAACCCCGGCGCCTGCCGGATGGCGCCGACGCAAATCCGACTTATCCCATTATGTGCGGATAGCCGGCTACCGCGTTTCACAATTTTGGCCAATCATCTGGCTTGTAGAGTGGTTCCTGCCGCTACTTTGGCTTCAAACGGCCTTTCATATCCGTTCGGCGTAGGTCACAGAGTCACCGCCTTAGCAGCCCGGGGTCCTCTTTGTAGCTTTTCGCCAAGCGCACTGGCGATAGGACCTCGCGTTTGCCAATTGCGCTTTCCATGCCTTGTTCCATCGAATGGATTCTTCGCGGCACTCCGTGCTGCGTGCGTTGTTGTCGTCGCTATGCTTAGCTCGCTTGGATGTGCTAACAGGGTGAGCGGTATGGATAAGCGTCGAGTGCGGCGGCGACAGCCCGAATCAGAAGACGGTGCTCCTCTCTCACGCGGATAAATCCATTCTCGATGTTCACGATTCCATCTTCGGCGAGCCTCGCCAAGCGTTCCGCTGAATCAAGAAAAGGAAACGGATCAAATCCGTGGGCGGCACAGATTGCCGGCACGTCGGCTTCCAGATCGCTCATCAGCCGCTCGATGATTGCTCCTCGAACGCGGTCTTCGTGGGTGAGACGGCAGCCCTTGATGTCGCGAGTCGGCCAGCTCTGATGTGCCGGCTGTAGGAACCCGTTGCAACTTCGTTTTGGACGTAACCATCGCCCAGACGGCCAATGGCCGACGTGCCGAAGCCAATCAAGGTTCTACAGGTGTCTGCCGAGTAGCCCAAGGAATTACGCCGCAGGCGACCGGCCTGCTGCGCCAGGGCGAGCTCGTCCTGGGCAAAGCAAAATGGTCGAGTCCGACTGTGCGGTAGCCGGCGGCGGCCAGCGTATCGGCCACGGCCGCCGCCTGTTCGGCGCGGGCAGCGTATCTGGCAGCGCTTTCTCGTTGATAAGGCGCTGATTTTTCTTAAATGACGGAATGTGCGCGTAGCCGAAAACCGCGAGCCGGTCGGGGCGTATCGCTGCCGCGATTGTCGCGGTGCGTATGCATGACTGCACTGTCTGCTTTGGAAGGCCGTAAATGAGATCGAAGTTGATGCGGCGTATTCCATGCTGGTGCAATTTTTCAACGGCCGCCGCCGTTTGCGCAAGAGTCTGGGCCCGGTTTATCTCTCTTTGAACGACGGGATCGAAGCTCTGCACGCCGAGGCTCGCGCGGTTCACGCCGGCTGCTCTTAAAGCCTCGGCCATCTCCGCGGTGAATGTGCGCGGGCCGATCTCGACGGCAACGCTAGTCGATTTCCTGAATGCGAAGCGCCGCCGCAAGAGTTTCATCAAGTCCAAAAACTCCGTTGGCTTGATGAGGGTCGGCGATCCGCCGCCAAAATGTATGTCGCTCACGAGCAACCCTTGCGGCACTTGCTCCGTGACCAAACGGATCTCCTCACGCAGCACCGCCAAATAGTTGAGAATGGGCGCATCCCGCTGAGTCATCTTCGTTGGAAAGCCACAATACCAGCAAATCGAGCGGCAGAACGGAACGTGGAGATAGAGCGAGACTGGCTCCTCGGCTGACATTCGCCTCAGCCATTGCTCACAAGCTTCGGGACCGACCGCGGCAGAGAACTGGGGTACAGTTGGATAGATGGTGTACCAAGGCAGGCGGGCATCAAAATACTTGTTCAAGATTGAGGTCTGCAACGGTTGTTATCCCCTGCTTATATCAGCATCGCCCTGCTCTGGATCGACGGAGCATGAATCAATGCGGCCTTACCGGCTCTTCCGATGGAGCGATCTAGACAGCTTCATCCGCATGATATGAGAGTGGCTCTCTATCGTCGTCCCGGCCGTGAGCGTGTGGCCGCCTTACGCCGCTTACGGCCCCAATTGAAAAGAACGATGGAATCATCGGAATCATCAGAGCTCTGGGTCTTCCAGGCTATTGCTGATGGGCAGCAGCCGGATTTGGGCCGAGCGAACAATCTATGCGCAGAGGCCAATTTACGTGCCCCGCTCCCAAGCGTCATACCAGCCATGACACAAGCGAAAATCGAGCACCCAGTCAACGGTTTGAGAGACTGCAATTCGAGTCATGCAGTCCACAGACTCGACGCAATCTTGATATGCGTCGGAGATGCGACAGCGCCATTTGGCGGAGCCGTGACAATCGTTGATGCATAGTTCAATAAATTCGCGCGATTGATGTGCCTTCTCGACCTCTGCAGCAGAGATGCGTGGCACGGGCTGGCCGCTGGATGGCGAGTACCCGTCGGTGCTGCCCGAGGCCTCCTCAGGTGTCCGGATGAGGTAGTCAACGACATCATAATCCGATCTACCGGAGTCGTTGCTGAAGTGAACCTTCGTCTTGACTTGCAATCGATCACTCCCGCGGAGCGTCAAATTTGCCCTTCTTGCTGAGGACCTATACCTCCATTCAACGTCTAGGCTTCCGTTGTCTGCCTCGGCACTCTGCGTCAGCGAGATGCCCCAATGGCAGTCGGTCGGACGACATTTGCTCCATGCATGAACCAGGGCTACGTCGAACTGCTGATCGATAAAAATGTGTGTGATAATACCCGTGTTCGGAGTCTCATTGGACACACTTTCCGGCAAAGTCGGCGATTGTCGGGCCTCCGAGATCGCGCGGCACCGGAGTTTTCGCGTTGGCGTGCTCGCCAAATACTGGGTTGAGAAGCGCGAGCGTAAGCAGCGTGACCGCGAATAATCGCGACATCTTCTTTGTCCTGTTAGTTTGACATTCAAGAAGTTGGCAACAACCATGCCAGCCAGCTGGATTGGGAAATGGGTGGGTTTGGAGCAGATCTCGTGTGCCAAGCTCAGCGGTGCCTCGTCGTAAGTCCGACAATCGAGTGCACCAGCAGACGCGCGTGTTAAGCACCATACCCGTCGTCTTTGGATGCGAGCGCGAGCTTGATCGTTGCAGAGGAGGTCGCCGATGGCATGACCGACCCATGCGTTGACCAGGTCAAACTGCGCAACTATGTTGCCGCCCGAAAGGCTTCGCAATGCCGGTTGTTGACCTCGTGTCGATCACGCCCCAAACACGTTGGCAACGGCGTACCTCTTTTTTCCAGCGAGACGTTGAGATAGCGAATGCCCACCGCTCGCCTTTTGCGCCCGGGGGCGGCGCCTCTGCGGGCCGAAATCCCGACAAATTGAGAGCTTGGCAATGGTCGCCGCCGCGGCGTCACGGCAGGTATCACCGACGTTGGCTGAGAAGGAAGGGTTGCAAGGCTAATGTGCCGTTCTCTTTTGAAATACCCTGGACATCATCGTCCAACAGTAAGGTTTTGCGATCGGAACTTTCGGTTCGCAAAAGAGAAGCGCCACAATCCGATGCCAACCAAAAAGCGCTTCCACCAATGCGAGTAGAACGATAGGTCGCTATGACCTTAGGCCAAGACGGCGCAGTCTATAGTCGAGTTTCGGTCTGCTGATCTTCAAAAGGCGCGCGGCGGCCGATACGTTGCCGTCTGCTTGGACCAGCGCCGCGCGATAGGCGGCGACTTCCATTTCTGCAAACGACCCGTCCGTCAACGATGCGCCTCCATTGACCGAGGCAGTGTTTTTGTCTTGCACTGAAGCTGGATCCACTCCAACTAACGGCGTGCGTCCCAGTCGTCCCTCACTTGTGAGCTGGATTGAGAATGGCGGTAGCAGCTCCGAGCCACTGAACAGATGACCGATATCTATGATGCTGCCGTCGGCGGCATAGACGACGCCGCGCTCGATCAGGTTCTGCAGTTCGCGGATGTTGCCGGGATAATCGTATTTGAGCAGCGCGTCGGTGGCGCGGCGACTGAAGCCCATCAGCTGCCGGGCGTGGCGCGCGCAATAGATGCCGAGGAAATGCGCCATCAAGAGCGGGATATCGTCGCGCCGCTCCCGCAGTGGCGGGATCGCAATCGGAAACACGCAGAGCCGGAAATACAGATCCTGCCGGAAGCGGCCGGCCGCGACCTCGGCGGTCAGATCAACGTTCGATGCCGCCACCACACGGACGTCGAGCGAGATGGTCTTCGCGCCGCCGACCCGTTCGATCTTTCGCTCCTGCAGCGCCCGTAGCATCTTGCCCTGGGCCGAATAGGTCAGTGACGCGATCTCGTCGAGAAACAACGTGCCCCCCGAGGCGCGTTCGAAGTAGCCGGCGCGCGAGGAGATGGCGCCGGTGTAGGCGCCTTTCTCTACGCCGAATAATTCGGACTCGACAAGTTGCTCCGGGATAGCCGCGCAGTTGATCGCTACGAACGGACCGCTACTGCGCCGGCTCATGGCGTGCAACTTGCTGGAGAACAGCTCCTTGCCGACGCCGGATTCGCCGACGAAGAGCACGGTGGCATCGGTCGCCGCGACGCGTTCGAGCTGGCGGCGGGTGCGGACGAACGCGGCCGAGACGCCGACCGCGACCGTACTGTCATCGCCCGCGGCGGCCGGGCTTTGGTCTGCCGCGACCGGGACCTTGCCGATCGCTTGCACCGAGCGGCTCTTCCATTCCAACCCGAAATAGTTGCGCTCCGGCGCGTCGTCGCCCCATGCATCGGCGTGTTGGCCGACCACAACGCAGCGTGGCGCACCCATGGCGGCGCATTCAACCTCGCGGAAGATGACGGGCCAGCCGCACAGCTTGGTGGTGTAGCCGGAGGGATAGCCGACCTGAAGCCAGCAGACCGGTTCGCTGGCGAGGCCATAGCTCGCAAGGTGCTCGGCGGCTTCCGAGGAGTCCTCCCACAGGAATTCGCCAAAATACGTGCATTTGTCGCTGTCAAATTCGAAATGTCGCGTCGTCACCTTGACGAAGCCCTCCAGTGTATGCACGCGCGGCCCGGCCGCGAGCGCGTGAGTGAGGTCCTCGTTCGGAAAGCGCTTCTGGATCAACTCGGCATCGCGCATGCCCTGCATGTAACCCACGCGCATGAATAGCGCCTTCGCGGTCTCGACCCCGAAGGCGTCGATGATCTCGGTGCGCAAGCGCCCGAGCACCTGCGACTGCATCAGCACCATGCGCTGGTCGTTGAGCCAGATGCGGCCATCACCGAGCGCGAAATGCAGCGACTCGGCGAGATCGTTGAAGGTCGGCGCGGCGCCGGTCTCGAGTTCGCTGCTGGCACCGCGGGTGAGAATCCGCGCGGCCCGGCGGGATGCCTCCGCCAGTGAAATCCGGGTTTCATCCTTCCTCATGAAGCGCCTTCGTATTCATGAAATCACAAATAGATCGATGGGAGTTTCATTATTTCATGAATTCGGGGCGATGGAAGGCCTTTGCGGGGGTCCCGCGCTGTGTACGGCGATACGAGAACTAAGTAACTGCTCAGATTAGGTAATTTAACGAATTCATCGTTCGGCCGGAGTTGCCCGGATTGGCTGGCACCAACCTTGCTAATTGCTGAGCCGTTCGCGGGAGGAAGCGAGGCAAGAGGACCGGTTTACGGTCTCGAACCAGAAGTGCGGCGCGCCATCAGCCCGCCGCGCGCGAGGGCAACGGCTTTGCCCTCTTTCTCCCCGGCAAGCCGCGGTCGCAACGGCCGCACCGTCAATTGTTCCGCGCGAAGCGGAGGGGAGAATCTATCGATGAATATGCAGGCGCGCGATTTCATTGCCGTCGACCGCTGGCGCGGCAAGGCGTTCTTGGGCGAATGGAGCGTCACCGACGGCGGCGTCATGGACATCAGTGACCCGGCGACGCGCGCGGTGCTCGGTTCGGTCGGCATCGCCGATCCGAAGGACATCGCGAAAGCCGCGCGCGAGGCGCGCCAGGCCCAGCCCGCATGGGCGTTGAGGCTCCCGCAGGAGCGTGCAGCAATCCTCAACAAGGCGGCCGATCTGCTCGAGCAGAACGCCGAAGAGCTGATCGGCTGGATCATGCGCGAGAGCGGTTCGATCCAGCCCAAGGCTGCGATCGAGATCGAGCACGGTGCAGGCTTCGTGCGGCATGCGGCGGCGATCGCGATCGAGCCGAACGGCATCATGCTGCCGTCGATGGAGCACGGGCGATCCAACACAGCCAAACGCGTGCCCCATGGCGTGGTCGGCGTGATCTCGCCGTTCAATTTCCCGCTGGTGCTCTCCATCCGCGCCATCGCCGCGGCGCTCGCAGTGGGTAACGCCGTCGTCCACAAGCCCGATCCCCGCACGGCGGTATCAGGCGGGATTATCGTCGCGCGCATCTTCGAGGATGCGGGACTGCCCAAAGGAGTGCTGCAGGTCGTGCCGGGCGGGGCTGCGGCAGGTGAGGCGATGTGCGCCGATCCCAACATCGCGATGATCTCCTTCACAGGCTCGGCGGAAGGCGGCAGCAAGGTCGGCGAGGTTGCAGGTCGTCATCTCAAGAAGGTGCAACTCGAACTAGGCGGCAAGAATTCACTGATCGTGCTCGACGATGCCGATGTCGACGTCGCGGCCTCCAATGCCGCCTGGGGTGCATTTCTGCATCAGGGACAGATCTGCATGTCCACTGGCCTCGTGCTGGCGCATGCCGACATCGCCGATGCGCTGGCGACTAAGATCGCCGAGAAGGCGCGACATCTGCCCGCCGGCGATCCGTCGTCCGGGCAGGTTGCGCTTGGCCCCATCATCAGCGACGCACAGGTGGCGAAGATCCAAGCGATCGTCGACGATGCGGTGGCGAACGGCGCGCACCTGCTGGCTGGCGGTGGCCACGACGGGCGATATTACCAGGCGACCGTGCTGGTCGGCGTGAAGCCAGGCATGCGCGCGTTCGAGGAGGAGATTTTTGGCCCCGTCGCCTGCCTCGTCAGTTTCGCCAGCGACGATGAAGCGGTCGAGTTCGCCAACCGCTCCGACTATGGCCTCGCCGCCGGCGTGATTTCCGGTTCAATCGCGCGGGCGCGCGCCGTGGGCGGTCGCCTTGCAGTCGGCCAGCTCCATATCAACGACCAAACGGTCAATGGCGGGCCGTTCGCGCCGTTCGGCGGGCGCGGCCGTTCCGGCAATGGCAGCCGGATCAGCGGTCCGGCGATCTGGGAAGAGTTCACGCAGTGGATGTGGACCTCGGAGAAGCCGCAGGCGACGCCGTATCCGTTTTGAACCGCTTCGTAACACCGCACAGCTTCCGGCACTTGCCTGCCGGAAGCCCTGCGCCTCAAACCGCCTGACCTATGGAGATTAGGGATGAAGATTCGTGCCGCCGTGGCCCGCGAAACGGGCGCGCCGCTCAAGCTTGAAACGATCGACCTCGAAGCCCCGCGCCCCGACGAGATCCTCGTCAAGGTCAAGGCCACGGGCGTCTGTCACACCGATCTCGTCGTCCGCGACGGCATGCTGCCGACGCCGCTGCCGGTCGTGCTCGGCCACGAAGGCGCTGGCGTCGTCGAAGCGGTCGGGGCTGAGATCACCAAGGTGAAGCCCGGCGACCACGTGGTGATGACCTTCAATTCCTGTGGCGCGTGTCCAAGCTGCCAGGATCATGCTGCGAGCTACTGCCATGAATTCTTCCCGCGCAACTTCTTCGCCGCGCGCGCGGATGGATCGAGCGCGCTGTCGGCGGACGGCGCTCGTATAAACGGCAATTTCTTTGGCCAGTCGTCGTTCGCAACCCATGCGCTTTGCCACGAGGTCAATGTGGTGAAGGTCACCTCCGACGTCCCGCTCGAACTGCTCGGGCCGCTCGCCTGCGGCGTGCAGACCGGCGCCGGCGCGGTGATGAATGCGCTGAAGGTTTCCGCCGGAAAATCCTTCGCAGTGTTCGGATCCGGATCGGTCGGATTGTCGGCGCTGATGGCAGCGCACGTGGTAGGTGCCACCACCATCATTGCGGTCGATATCAACCCTGCGAGGCTCGAGATCGCCAGATCGCTTGGGGCCACACATGCGATCGATCCGCGCCAAACCAATCCGGTCGAGGCGATCATGCGGATCACAGGCACGGGCCTGAATTTCGCGCTCGACACGACCGGCCTGCCTGCGGTGATCCGTAACGCCGTGGAGAGCCTTGGCCCGCGCGGCGCCTGCGGCATTCTCGGCGCGTCCGGGCCGGATGCGGAGATCGTGCTCAACGAGACGCATTTCATGAGCGCCGGTCGCCGCCTGATCGGCATCGTCGAGGGCGACTCCGATCCCGCCGTCTTCATTCCGATGCTGATCGATCTCTACCGAAGCGGCCGTTTTCCGTTCGACAAGCTCGTCAGGTTCTACACTCTCGATGAGATCAACACTGCGATCCACGATTCCGAGATCGGCACTGTGATCAAACCGATCGTGCGCATGAACTGAACGAAAGGTCATTCGTAGCGAGCAAGGGCCGGGCCTGGCACCTCGTCCGCCTTCAAGAAAAGATGGCAACAGACCGATCCACCGCATGCCACCCACCATCGAAAAAGGAGAAAACATGTCCAAGCAGCAGCTCGCAGCGATCCTACAGATGAGCGCGCAATTCCCGCCGCCGGCCAATGGCAGCCCGGCGGAGATGCGCGCCTGGTTCGAGGCGATCAACGCCCAGACGCCGATCCCGGATGGCGCGATGATCGAGCGGGTATCGTCGGGCCCTGTCGGTGGCGACCTGATCCGCTATCCCCACTCGAACGACAAGTGCTTGATGATCCATTTTCACGGCGGCGGCTTCCTCTTCGGCTCGTCACGCTCGCACCGCGTCGTTGCCGCCAATCTCGCGCGAGCGTCCGGCGTCGCCGTCCTCGCTGCGGACTATCGGCTCGCGCCCGAACATCCGGCGCCCGCCGCTCATGACAATGCGCTCGCCGTATACAAATGGGCGCTGGAGCAGGGCTTCGCGCCATCCGCGATTTGCCTGTCCGGCGACTCGGCGGGCGGTAACCTCACGATATCGACCGCGATGCGTGCGCGCGACGAAGGGCTGCCCATTCCGGGTGCGCTGGTTGTGATGTCGCCGGCACTCGACTTCACCGGCCAGAGCGCCTCGTTCCGCACCGTCACCGACGCCCCACTGCTCACCCCGAAATTGGTCGAGCTGTTCAAGCACGTCTATTTCGGCGCCAGCGTTCCCACGTCGCCTTATCTTGCGCCGCTGAATGGTGATCTGTCGGAGCTGCCGGCGACCTTGATTCACGTCGGGTCGTGGGAGCTGCTGCGCGATGACAGCCTGCAACTCGCTGAACGACTCCGCCAGGCGGGCGTCTTCGCAGAGCTGAAGGTCTGGGACGGCATGTGCCACTCCTGGCAACTGTTTGCGCCGATGCTCGACGAAGGCATGGCCTCGATCGAACAGGTGGCGGCCTTCGCGCGAGCGCGCCTTGTTCATTGATCCCTCAAGGCGTTCGCCGGATTTGGGATGTCAGGAGCGCCTCGAGAGACGTCAGTTCAATAGTTGCCCGAGCGGCTCATGTTTCGGGAAGCCGAGCAATAAATATCCTCCCGTTTCCGACTGCCTGTCGCGATCCCTCGACCAGTTCGCTCGTGCGTCTGACGGCTTCGCGACCGAAATTCTGTCCGACTTCATGAAGGCCTGGATCGATCCGATGGGGCGTTTGGACTGTCCGGGACACCTTCGAGGCAACGGCACAAGCAGCCTTCGATGAAGCCTGCGGCCAACTGGCCGAATACATCGTCAGGCGACGGCAGAGCTGACAATGCCACAGCCAATCATACGCCGACGTATGAGCCTGGAGCAGCTCACCAGAGGCTATGAAGACCTTCCGGCCGAACTGCGCGCCAATCCGATAGGCGCATCCTTCGCACTTGCGTCCGGGGGTCTGCGCGCTTTTTTTGATCTGGAATGAGCCGAACGCCACATTATCTCCGACGACTATAAGCGCGGCTTCATGTCGATCGACGAATCCCGAGTCGAGCGTCAGGAAATCACGTTTTTCGGGGGCATGGACCTCGCGGCGCTCATCCATAATTTGCAGAGCGACCCGGCTTCGACGAATGCATGACCCGCATGCGGGACGGCGATATCGAAGGTACCTACGTCGGGCTCGATTTCGGCCGGATGCTGCATCTGAACCAAGTGCCGTTTCGGTTCGTGGTGCCTCAGGGGATCGCAAGGCGCGACTACGATATCGAAATTCTTTATCCGAACGGCCTGATCGCGGCGGCCGACGCCAAATCTAAAATCGAGGGCACCTCCATTGGCGAAAATACGATCAGGAACACGCTTCTCAAGGCACGCAGGCAGTTCCCCGACGACATGCCTGGAATTGTGTTTGTAAAAATCCCGCCACCATGGGCTTCCGCTCCCGAGAACGTTCTTCTCACAGTGAGCTGTGCACGGGAATTTCTTCGAGGCACGCGACGCGTGGTTTCCGTTAAATTCTATTTGTCACCCATCATCATTGGGCCGGATTTTCTCCGGCACAATCACGTCTGCAAGGAAATATCGAATCCGATCGCCGATTTTGGCAACGACAAGGACTGGGATATTTTCGGCAAGTTCCATCTGCCGCCAGAATTCAACGGAATGCCGCCTCACTGGCAGCGGATCATTGTTTTCCCGATGACAAACTAGCTGGAGCGCGTCCGGCCGCGCCGTGACCGGGCTCTACGCCATCCGCACGCGCGGGTGTCACCGAGCCCCGCAAGTGCGGGTCTCGGCCAGAAGTAACGATCCCTCGCGCAAGATCTTTGGATAGCCTATGGCTGGCTTCATTTCATTAAATGCTTCAGAGCCTGCGGCCCGAAGCCCGGTCGCAGGGAGGACGACTCGCAAATCGTTGCCGAGAGTGATGCGACGGTGAGGGACGGGCGTCTTTCGTCCCTCGCACGTCTTCGCAAGCTCTTCCTGCCTGCTCAGTGCCCGCTTGGCTTTGTCCAGCCAGGGCTGGAGCAGCTTTCGGT
Organism: Bradyrhizobium sp. Pa8; assembly: GCF_052588265.1. Taxonomy (NCBI): domain Bacteria; kingdom Pseudomonadati; phylum Pseudomonadota; class Alphaproteobacteria; order Hyphomicrobiales; family Nitrobacteraceae; genus Bradyrhizobium; species Bradyrhizobium sp. Pa8. The sequence continues at coordinate 1,219,471 of NZ_CP176767.1, forward strand.
GATGGAGAGGAAGAGCAGTGACGGGCGGGTTTGAGCCCGCCGGATCAAGAGAGAGCGCCGGGGGCTCGACCCGCAACTGCTCTCCTCAGGTCCCCCTCGATATGTTCAAGCTATCAGATTCTCCTGCGGCCGCTGCCGCCTTCGGCATCTCCTCGCTCGCCATAGCCTCTTCCATTTTTCGTGAGTTGCGGCTTCTACTGCTCAGCCTTGAGCGCGCCCTCCGCATCGGCGCGAAGATTTTGGGTGGCGCCATGGAAGAGGGCTTTCGTGCCACTGGCGGTGCCGGCGCCTCGGATCGGAAAACCGCCCATGGCGCCTGTGAGGCCGCAACGGGCTTGTTTCGTCGCGGCTGGCTCCTTGGCGATGGGACGGACACCGGCAAGGACCACCAGGTTGCCGGCATCCTGCTTGACGATTGGCTGAAGGGGCGGCGGCGCGGCGTCTCGATCACCATGCAGGACAAACGCATCGAGGATGCGCAGCGAGAATTGTCGGCGCGAAGCATCGAGCGGCTGCGCGTCACGCCGCTCTCGCGCTTCCGCCAGCGCACGCCGATCCGGTTCGACGAAGGCATCCTTTCTACGACCTATGCCACGCTGTGCACCGACGAGCGTGGTGAGAGGCTTTCACGCGTCAGGCAAATCGCACGATGGTTGGGCGCTGATTTCGACGGAGCGATTGTTTTCGACGAATCCCATGCCATGCAGAATGCCCTCAGTGGGAAAGGCGAGCGCTGCGACCAGACGCCGTCGCAGGGGCGGGCGGGCCTGTGGCTCCTACATGTCCCACCGAAGGCTCGCGTGGTGGCCTACGTATCGGTAACCGGCGCGACGACCGTTCATAACATTGCTTATGCCCAATGTCTTGGACAGTGGGGTGGTGCGGATTTCCCCTTCGCCACGCGAGCTGAATTCGTCGAGGCGATGGAGCAGGGCGGTGTCGTTGCCATGGAAGTCCTGGCGCGTGACCTCAAGCCGCTTGGACTCTATGCGGCCCGCTCGCTCTCATACAAGAGTGTCGAATATGAGCTGGTCGAGCACAGTCTCACTCCCGAGCAGATCCGCATCTACGACACTTGTGCGGGCGGGTTCGGCAACATCAATAGCAACCTCGACGCGGCGATGCAGGCTGCCAACATCGCCGGTGACACTGGAACGCTGTACGCCCAGGCGAAATTCGTCGCGCGCTCGGCCTTCACCGACAGCACGATCCACATCGTGCCGGGCCTGCCGCTGCCGATCTGGAAGCAGCTTCCGAGCGAACCGACGCGCATCTCTCGGCTTCAAACCGATGCCGGCGAGCGCTGCATAGGGAGCATGGTTTCACCAGCCTGGCTCATAGGCACGCTCGCAGCCGACGTGCCGGCGATCACGGCTGGCGCGATGATTGCCGCCCTTATGGACCGGCGGACCCTTTTCGAGCTCGCAGGGGGCTTTCAGCTCCGCCGCGTACGCGTGATGGGTGCTAGCCGCATTGAACTCTCCGCGCTCAACGACGCGATGCGGGGCTGCCTCAAGGCTTGCCGCTTCTTCCACGAAAACATCTCCTGGAAGCTACGCATGTTCATCCCCGCAGATACGACCGCACATGGGATCCTCGTCAGGACGCCGGAAGGCCATCCGCTCGAGCGCGAGGCGGCGTGATGGGACGCCAGCTTTCCGAACTGGCACACCGTCTCGCGCGCGAGGCCGAGGCGGTGTGCCGCTTCTATCTCTCCAACGGCCGTCGCCAAGGCCGCTACTGGATGGTTGGTGATGCCCGCAACGCACCGGGACGCTCGATGTTCGTGCGGCTGATCGCCTCCCCCAAGGGACCAGCTGGCAAATGGACTGACGCGGCAACGGGGGAGCATGGCGACCTGCTCGATATCATCCGCGAAAGCTGCGGGCTTGTTGAGTTCCGTGACGTCGCCAAAGAGGCACGGCGATTTCTCAACTTGCCTCGCTCGGACCCCGCCCCGTCCTCTAAGGTCGCTAACAATGGAGCACTGGCCGGCTTGCCCGAGGCGGCCGTGCGCCTCTTCGCCATGTCGCAGCCGCTCGCCGGAACTCTGGCCGAGGCCTATTTGCAGGCTCGGGGCATTGCACCTTTGCGCGTTGATGGTGAGCTGCGCTTCCACCCGCGCTGCTACTATCGATCCGATGAGGACGCCGAAACAGAGATCTGGCCGGCATTGATCGCTCGTGTCACTGATCTCAACGGTCGGATCACTGGCGTGCATCGAACCTGGCTTGATCCTGACGGCTTCGATCGCGTGCGCCTTGGAAAAGCGCCAATCGACACCCCGCGACGTGCCATGGGTGACCTTCTCGGTCATGCTGTCCGATTCGGGACCGCCGATGACGTACTTGCGGCGGGAGAGGGCGTCGAGACGATGCTCTCGCTTGGCTGCGCAGCTCCGAGGATGCCACTGGCTGCGGCGCTTTCCGCAAACCATCTTGCCGTCCTGCAGCTTCCGCTGACGCTACGCCGGCTCTATATTGCACGCGACGACGATCCGGCCGGCGATCTCGCGGTAGCGGCCCTGACCGAGCGCGCAGTCGAGGCCGGTATCGAGGCGATTGCCTTATCGCCTCGGCTTTCAGACTTCAACGAGGACCTACAAACGTTCGGCCTCGGTGAACTCCGCTCAGCCTTGCAGCTCCAGTTTACGCCGCAGGATGTCGCGCGCTTCATTTGCCCCGATGGCGACCAAGGCCGGCTAGATGCGATCTCACGCTGACGCCTGTCACTCCCAACGGTCGACTTTCCAACGCCGCCTTAAAGGCCAACGGGATTGAAATCGCTAGGAGGACCCAAAACCAAGCCGAAGCATCGAGCAAGCCATCTTCTGAAAGGATCTGCTGCCTGCGTAGCGACGAGCCGGCCCGGGGCTCAACCGATGCTCTCCTTTCCGGCCGAGTTGCCCCAAATAGGTGCCGCTCATGGCCTCGGTCACCACTCATTAATCCAGATCCGCATTTCGCCTTCGCCACGGTTGGCCCAGCTGAACCACGGAATGAATGTCAAGCGCTGCGATTGCCGCTGTCCAGGCGCTTTGTCGTAGTGATAAAGCGGTGCTTCCTCAGAGAGCGCGTGCTGCAAACGAAAGCCCTCAGCCTGCAGCAAAATCTTGCGGGCAAAGAGGCCCTTGCCTTCAACAATCGAAAACCGGCTCTCTGCATCCAGCCAAACATTATGCAGATCCGGGCCGTTGTCGGCTTCTTCCAGACAATAAATCAGGGGGCCACGCTGAATAGCCACTTTGCCGGCCAAGTGGCGAAGTTGTGGATGACCATACACGCGGCGTGCTTTCATGGGCAGCTGCAACTTGAAGCGATCGCCCTGCCGCCACGTGCGGTGAATGTGCAAATAGCCTTTGCGCGACTCGCAGTTGACAGGCTCACCATTCAGTCTGGCCTCAGGCTTGCTGCACCATTCCGGCAGTCGCAGCGCGAGCGTGTGGGTGATTGGCTGCTCCGATTCCACGGCAATCTCCACCTGGTCCTCCCAGGGATAGTTCCCGCTCATGCGCAGTCGCAGCGTATGCTCTCCGACCGGTAATGCCACGCTGTTGCCAACGTAGAGATTGACATAGAGCGCGTCGGAGCGTGGCGTGTAGATGTAATGACCAATTGATGTGAAAATGCGCGCGATGTTCGGCGGACAGCAGGCGCAGCCGAACCAGCGCTGTCGCACCGGCGAGACATGACTGTAGATGCGATTGGACCGCAACGTTTTGGGATGAACTTCGAGTGGATTGGCGTAGAAAAAATGGCGTCCATCCAACGCGATACTGCCCAGAACAGTGTTATAGAGCGCGCGCTCCATCACATCGGCATAGCGACTGTCCGCCTCCATCTCCAGCATCCGGCGGGCGAACATCATCAGACCAATCGACGCGCAGCTTTCCGCGTACACAGTATCGTTCGGCAGATCGTAGTCGCTGCTGAACGCTTCGCCGGCGCTTTGCGAACCAATGCCGCCGGTGATATAGATTTTCCGCTCCATGCTTTGCCATAGCCGCAGGCAAGCCTGGCGATGCTGCTCGTTCTGAAGCAGACGCGCCAGATGGGCAACCCCAGTCATGAGGTATGCAAAGCGAACCGCGTGACCTGTTGCAGTCCGCTGCTCCGCGACCGGCAGGTGCGCCTGGCTATAGGCTTTATCTTTGACCATCCAGGGCGCGACGTGTGATTTCCGGCGACGGGATCGCTTCTCATATTCTATGTCATAGAAGTGCGGCTCCGTGCCGCGTTGCTCTACGAAATAATTCGCTAGTGTAAGATATCGCTGCTCCTGCGTCGTTTCGTAGAGGCGCGTCAACGCAAGTTCGATTTCTGGATGGCCATCATAGCCGTGCAACTGATACTGCTCCGGACCAAAAACCACGGCGATGTGGTCAGCAAGCCTGCAAGCGACCTCCAGCAGGCGCCGTTTGCCAGTCGCCTGAAAGAAAGCGACGCCCGCTTCAATCAAATGGCCGGCGCAGTAAAGCTCGTGGCACTCGCTTAAATTGCTCCAGCGCTCCCCAGGCGCCTTGACCGTGAAATAAGTGTTCAGATAGCCGTCGCCGCACTGGGCGGCCGCAATTAGTTCAATCAGGTCGTCGGCGGTTCTCTCCAGTACTGGATTAGATGTTTGACACAGCGACCAGGCAACCGCTTCCAGCCATTTCGCCACGTCACTGTCCTGAAAAACCGTGCCGTAGAACTCGCCCTTTATTCGGTTGGCGGCGATCCGGAGGTTTTTTATCGCATGGCTCGGTGTGACTTCGGGAATACGGTCGTTCAGCGCCTCCCACTGATGAGGAATCGTCACTTCCCTCACCAATTTCTGACATTGTCCAATGAGCGGATCCGTGATCCGTAAGTCATAGAGATTGACTTCCGTAACCGTCGGCCGATTCATCTCGCTCTCCTTCGTGTTGGGTGCACGGGCCCATGTTCACGAAAGCCTGCGCCATATCTCATTGTTGGGATTGCGGGTACGTATTGGCAGCCCAGCATGTCCTGCCCGCTGTGGTCAGCTCATGCGTCTTTCACGTGCTTCCAAACCCCGGCCTGACGAGCGATTGAAGCATCAATTGGTCATGCAACCTGAACCAGGAGCGGAGAGATAGCTTACCTTCTTCGAATAGAATCGGACATTCCATGACGCTCGACACGAACGGCATTGTCGATCTCCGTACATCGCGCTGACCAGCACGTTCAAGGCAGCAATTTCCGTGCCGGGAATGGGCAGATCGTTGGTCTGCAACAGCACGTCCCCGGTATCCACTAGTCGATCGCGGCTTCAATGTGGAGTCTGCGCACCGCTTTCGGTGCGGATGGATTTTCGCTTTGCGTTGCTGCTACTCCAGTTACGGCGGGGCGTCGCGTCACCTGTCCGGTGGCGCTCTATCCGGCCACCTCCGAGTCCGAGACGATTTCGTTCAACCAGCTCAACCGACAGACCGGCCACCGCATCAAGTAGCTGAAGGTCGACGCCGACGCCGGCGACGAACGAGGACATCGTCAAGGGCTACAGCTGGAGAAGAACCAATTCATCGAGGTGACGAAGCAGGAGCTCGAGGAGATCGCGCTCGGATCGTCGCCGAGCTGGCGCTGCATGATCGGCTGCAGGCAGGCATTTCCGAATTCGCTGACGCATGGGGCCAAGGCAAGACGTGGCATGGGTTCGATGCCTGCGATGTTGACAAGCTGCGTGATGCGTTCGCGCTGGCCCAAGCGATCCTGGACAACAAGCATCTGGAGGTCGACTACCGGACCTTCTCCAGGAAGACGGTGGGCGACAGCAAGGCGCTCGAGCGGGTCGAAGGTGCCGTTGTCCGTCTCCTCGGCGGCATCCTCGATCTTCCGCCCGGCGCCCGGCCACGCGAGGCGCTGAGGGCCATTGGCCTTGAACGCTTCGCGCCTCCGCTCCTGATTGCGGGACGTATCGACTTGGACGGCGCCGATCTCTCGCGGATCTCTTCGGCTTATTTGGGTGTCTCTCCGAATGAGGCAGGTCACATTCGGTTCAGAGAGCCGCCCGCGTACCTTCTCACGATCGAAAACTTCGCGAGCTTCAACCGACACGTCACGGAGGCCGATGACGGTCGGATGGGAACGACGATGTATGTCGGCGGCTATCCGTCGCTCGCCACCCAACAGGAGCTGCGATTGATTGCAAAGATGGTGGGCGAGCACACTCCGGTCTTGCATTGGTCGGACATCGATCCGGACGGGACCTGGATCTTTCATACGATCGAAAGGGGGATCGGGCGCGTCATCCGGCCGCACCTGATGAGCGCGAAGATCGCCGAGCAATTCGGCAAGGTCCCCTTGAAAAAGACCGCTCCGGTGCGATATCCGCCAGATTCAGGCATCGCTGAGCTCGCCGCGTACCTGGTTCAGGATGGTGCCAAAACATTGGAGCAGGAGGAACTGGATCCCATTTTGCCTCAGCTGGCGCCGTGAGGTATTCGCTCAATGAGCGCTCGCGAGAAAAGCGAGTTCAATTTCGCAAAAACGGCCGTCCTCGAGCGCGACGCCGGCACCGCCGCGCTGACGGAGTTTGCATCCCAGGAGGCGGTGCATTGTCGAAACTTCCGAAGTCGCCATTCTCTCACAGGTGCCTGTTGCGTGAGGTGCGCAACTGGCTTGGTCCTGCCTTGCGGGAGTGTGAATAGCACGTGAGAGCGGCTGCGTTCCTGAGAATTGACGCGGCATACCGCGGATGGCAGCGGCAATGCAAGACGCCGAAAAACGTCGATAGAAGCGCGAGCGCGACTAAAATCTGCAAGCTCACGTTGGATATAGAGTTGCAATGATCGCGGATGGGCAATTTATCCTGGATGCAACGCTTGTGGTTAGGTGGCAGTGCTGGCTGTGGAACCTCCTTATGCTAGCGATTTCGAAGGTGCCGCGTCTGATGCCAATTCTCGTATAGAGATCATTCTCCAACGTTGACGTGACGACGTTTGTTTGAACCGTCGTCACGCGACAAGTCACGTCATTTGCGCTTCTTTGTATTCGAGAGCTTCTCGCCTGCGCCCTTGGCCGACTCCCCACCAGCGGACGGCAACTTTGACTTCTCACCGCTTGTGAAAGTGAAGGTATCGGCGCCGGCGCTGATGCCATTCCATGCGACCGGCTCGGCGAGGGAAAGCAGCCAAAGCCCCTGAAACCCGGATGCACCGTTGATCTGCCCGGTCCACACCGTCGTCGAGCCGCAGCCTACGAAGTTCACCGAAAAGCTGATCGCCGTGCCATTATTGGTCTGGGCAAGCCAGCCGGTCATCGCCTGAGGCGCCCCTTCGTCGCAGCTATTGCTTGCGTTATTCGTATAGATGCCGGAAATCGCGCCTGTGCTCTGGTCGTAGTTGTCGACCGCCAGAGTTGAGCCGTATTGGTTAGTCCAGGTCCAGATGGACTGCGCCGCCTTTGCCGGTGCCACCAATAACAGCCCTACGCAGGCTAACCCCATCCATTTCGTCATTTTCGAGTTTGCGTCAGACATTTCCAAACTCCGTGTTGCTCCCAAAGGATGCTCCTCACATATATAGATGCAAGCGAGACAAGTTAAACGGGTAATGCTATCTGGTAGCGCTATCAGGTTGAAATATTTCGATCCTGTATGTTAGGAAAGGCAATCTGTTGTGATTCACAACAGCGCGCGTCATGGCCGGATTGTTTTGCCGATGCTGTCTGCAGATTCTGCGTCATCATTTGCAGAAAAGTTGTGCGCCCACGACCGGGACCGCGCTCTATGATTTGCGGTCATCGAGTCTTCTCTCGCCTTTTCGGGGAACAAGGATTTTCGATTTCGAAGTCAATCCACTTTTGAGATCCGTTACATGCCCGGTTTGGATGTAGGAGCGATCATGCTTGGCTCGATGAGTAAGCCCCGACTTGCCCATCGTGAAGCAGGATCTAGTCCAAAGGCGGCGCGACACGCTTTGATGCATGGATGGATCTGACATATATGGTGTCTAGATGTACGTGGTCATTCGCAAATACACCAAGGTTCGTTCGGTTGTAGATGCTGCTCGTCGCGCCAGGAGCGGCGTCGGTCAGATCCTAAGGGAGTCGCACGGGTTCAGATCATATTATGTATTGGATGGGGCGGAAGGCACCTGTGTTGCCGTGATGATTTTTGAGGATCGCGAAAGTGCCAGTGCGGCTAGCAAAAAGCTCTCGGAGTTTGTTCAAGAAAGCCTGCATGAGCTTCATCTCGGAGACCCCGAAATCATCGCGGGCGAAGTTTTGGTCGATATAGAATCCGATGGGTGACTTTTCGTAAAAGACGACCCGAGAGCTACATGCGCAGATCAGATTGGTTGTTCGTTGGGACGAACATAGATAGAACCCTTTCCTTCAACGGCACAATCAAAATTCCATTTCGTTGACAATGCACCAAACGCGCCTCACGATTGTTGCCGCGCCGCTGGTTGCATTGGGATGGTCGGCATCGACGAGGTGAACCGGCATCCGGTCATCCAAATCCGCTCCTACAAACGTGCCGAGGTCGCCTGAATATGGTTCCAATCCCGGAAACGCTCGGTCTGATCAATTGTAACGTTGGCAGTTGAGCGAGCGCAAATTGCCAGATCTCGCGATAGGATTGATGCACGAAGGCGAGGAGCGATGAATTCGACGAAAAAGTTTCCGGTAGATGCCGTCCGCCAATTGCGAAGATATCTATCCCTGAACCCTCGGTCTGCAGCACGATCTAACGAAAAGGTTTGCTCCAGTGAAAATGCGCTCCACAATTCGCAAAGCCTCGGTATTGTCGATTTCGTATCCCCGAGATCGCCGCGCCGCTGCGAGCTGTAGGCCGCCCCTTTCAACCAGATAGGCAAGAACTCCATGTGAACCTTTATGGCTCCGGAAATATCGTCCAGAGCTTGGCCCATCCGCGACAAGGTTTGCTGCGGTTTGTTTCGTGCCAAAACTTGAGATTAAGCCGCTATACGACAACAGAATTGCGCGCAGCGTTTGTGACGGATGGGAGTGCCGTTCACCTCAACGCAGATGGGAGCCGAGGCCGGCGGTAAGATGACCGGCAATCTTGGGAGCTTTGGCAGTCATTGCGATCTCTGGCTCGGAAAGTCCTCATCGGCTAGACCGAGATTACCATGCTGCGAGAGCGCGCGCTTAATCCTTAGTTCAGCGCCGGCGATCAGGCGGAAGATGCTGTTCAGCAGAGGCCTTTCCGTCTTAGGTGGAAAAGTCATCCATTGCGGAATGAGGCGGTCCCTTCGTGTGTTGCTGCCGAAGCGGAGGAGCTTGATGGTCCTACGGAGTGGCTCTGCGGTTATGTCGGCGCTGCGTTCGGTCATGCGTGCTTTGTTCCAGGCGTCCATGATCGTGACGATAGAGAAGGCCGTTGCATCGGGGTAATCCTTAGGCAAGCATTGTGGATGAAGGTTATTGCTGCAGGTCAGTGCCGGGCGGCAGGTATCGCGCTTCCGCACGGGCGAGTTCGTCGTACCTCAACAGATCGAAGACTTCGTCGAGCGTGGCGACATCTGACTCAATGCTGGCAATGCTTTCCTCAGCGATGATGCGACCGCAGACCTGTCGCATTGCCGATATCGTAGCTCGCATGGAGTGGTTAGCCCAGATCACTGTGGAGATGCGCGCATCGCGATATGCAGAGACCGGTGTTCGATAGTATTTCGTTGGAACGATTACGACGGGCAGTCGGTTCTGCCACGTACTCGCAAACGAAAGGATCTCGTCAGCGGTGCTCTTTCGCGAGTGAATAAGGATCGCATCGGCCCCTGCGGCAGCGTAAGCGCTGGCGCGTAAAAGTGCTTCGTCCATTCCACGGCCGGCGATCAACGCTTCGATTCGAGCCACGAGGACTAGGCCGTCCGCGACCGTGTCTTTCACCGCCCGCAGCCGGCCGGAGAATTCATCGATATCGGCGAGGGGATGACGCGCGCCGACAAACGAGTTCATTTTCGGAAAGCAGCTGTCTTCCAGCGCGACGCCAGCAGCGCCACGTTGATGGAGCTTGCGTGCCAAGAGACGCGCATTGTTGAAATTCCCGAAACCGCCGTCGCCGTCAACAAGAACGGGAAGTTCGGTCGAGTCGACAATGCGCTCGACCACGTCGACGAGCTGGCTCCATGAAGCTTCGTTGGCATCGCGGTAGCCGAGAGAGCAAGCAATCGACAGGCCCGACGCCCAAAGAGCTTTGAAGCCTGCCCGCTTGGCGAGTGCGCCGGAAAGTCCGTCATGCGCTTCCATAAGGAAGGAGAGCTCGTTGCTGGAGCAGACTTGAGCGCGCAGCGAGTCTGCGGGCGACGAGTCAGCGCTTTGATCAGGGCCGTCGGTGAAAGTCGATTGTGGTTGATGTTCCATGTCGAAATCTTTGCAGATGTTGACCAGCCCGACGTTCATCAACCGATTAGGTGACATGTTTCTGTAATCTAAATCAATGACTAGCGTTGGTAGTTGACCTGGGGGCAAGAGCTTTGCATGTCGCGGGACTTGATGCGAGAGTCTCGGCTAAGGCCCGACAATCGTAAGACGTTCGTTGCGTTCGTGGCACAAATTCAAAAAGACGGATGCCTTCACCCAGTCAACGCGTGGATCGCGTTCGCCGCACTGCATCGTTGATCTTGCAATCATCCGCGCGTCCATGGGACCGGGTGACGCGTGCTAAGGGAAGGTCTCGCGCTCTGGGGCCTTTCGGGCTGAAAAACTTCAGGCGCCTTCCGCTGCCACCGCTCTCGGCGAGATAAAGCATAACATCCTCATCCAGCGATTGACCTGAAGCCGAGCAGCAATTCCCCCCTTCTTTTCTTTTGTGAGCCAGCGCGAGAAACTGCGAATATGGCGCGAAATATCCTCGGCCGTTCATTCTCTGATCCGACCGGGACCGGCTCGGGCGCTCCGGCTGCCTCCTTGAAAGCACGAAGGATGGCATTGAGGGGTCTTATTGTCAGGATGGACACGGCGCTTGCCGGTAAGACGAGTCGCCGCGCTCCTCACGATTGCAGCAGACGATTCACAGATGTCGTGAGCGCGATCAACGGTAGGTATGGCATCCAGGTTAGACACGGATTGGTGCTGCGGTGCCCAATCGCCGACTGGCGACGGTGGAAGGCCATCGCTGGGCTATCGAGGACAGCCTTCGAGTGCGGCCTTGAGCACAACGAAACTCGCTCCTGCCTGGCATCGCCATGTCTCACCCGTCACGCTCGCGTTCGCCATGATGGCCGTCATCCGTCATCGGCTTGCTCAAAAAAACGTGGCAGACCGAAGCATCGTTCTTGATGCCTGGTCGATCCAAGAAATCCGCTGGCATCGCCATGAAGCCAACCCTGCGGCGCATCCCGCACGTCCGAATCCACGCCTGGTCATCCAGGCGCAAGGCCGATCAGACCAACGCGCGCAATGCCTATCTCAGGCAAAAGAATGCAGCTTTAGTGCTAAGGGCATCCTTCAGATTTGAAAGGACGATCCTATTGCTCGATCGATCCTTCGGGCACCCTTCCCATTTGGTCTGCACCATTCGTCGGCAGGACCCAAAGTCTATCCTGTGTGTGCTCCAGCGGGCCCGCTATCGCGTCGAAGGCGGCCTTCAAATTGGCATAGGCGGCCTCCTTCAACTCGACGTCGGCGGGATCCGCCTCCGCGTAGGCGGCCGCCGCCTCGGCATAGTTCGGGTACAGGGGCATTTGAGCCTCGTTGGTCCAGCCTAGGCCGAGATATGGGAAGTGATCGGCCGGCAGGGTGATCCGGCTGTCGTCCAGCTTCGCAAGGTAGTCCGCCGCCCAATCGTGGATTGTATAGGCTTCAAGTTTATCCATCATCGACCGCCAGCGCTTCTTACGCTCATCGCACGGCATCTTGGCCGCCTCGGATATCGCGGCCGCGATCTCTTCGGGGCGGTTCGGATCTACGAGCAGTGCTTCATCCTCATCGAAATCTTCAGCCGCACCGGCAAACTTCGATAGAATCAGAACGCCGGGTTCGGCCGGATCTTGTGCAGCAACATATTCTTTCGCCACCAGATTCATGCCGTCCGCCAACGGCGTCACGACACCAACGTGCGCGGCACGGTAAAGACGCGCGAGTGCAGCCTGGCTGAAAGAATCGTTTTTGTAGTGGATCGGATTCCATTCGTCCGTGCCATGCTCGGCATTGACCCGGTCGATCGCTTTCTCGACATCGGCCTTGTACTTCTGATACTCTTCGATGTCGGCGCGGGAGGAGGGTGCGATCTGCAACAGCGAGATGCTGCCCGGCTCGGCCGCCAACACGTGATTGAAAGCTTCGACCCGCTTGTCGATACCCTTGGTATACTCGAGCCGATCGACACCGATCGCAAGCTTGGGGCCCCTTGAGATTCTCCAGCAAGGACGAGATGTTTGCTTCCTCCTCGGCAGGCAGCTCTGCAGCAAGATATTCGGCGAACTTCTTCGGATCGATACTGATTGGAAATTTCTGACATCGCGACTGGCCATGCTCCGAGAGCACAACGCCATCCTTGCTCTCCAACCCGAGATGTGACTGGAGACAGGCAAGGAAATTGTTCACGTCCCGGTTGGTCTGAAATCCGATCAGATCGTACTCCAGCATCGATTTCATCCATTCACGATGATTGGGCTCTCGCTCAATCATGTCAGGCGTCGGCCATGGCGTATGTAGGAAGAAGCCGGTCGGCCGCTCGATGCCGAGCTCATGCAGTTCAGCCCCGAGCGGAATTAAATGATAATCTTGCACCCAGAAGGCGTCGCGATCACGCAAGTCGAACGCCGCGTGCGCATAAATTCATTGATCGCGCGATAGCTTTCGTAGTCGCCTTCCGAGCCCGAGATTCGGTCGGGCAACGAGTGGAGCATCGGCCAAAGCATCGAATTCGAGAACCCTCGGTAATAGACACGATAGTGCCTGGCCGGCAGATCGAGCCTGGCCACATAGCCTTCGCCAATCTTCGCGAGCGACACGGGCCGCTCAGCCCCATCGCTCCGATGGTCCGAGGAGCCCATCCAGACCGCGCCGGAACGTTCCACGACGGGCTCAAGGGCCGCGGCAAGCCCGCCGGTCTGGGGTTTAGTGGGGTCGAAGGGCGCAACGCGGTTCGATATGACGACAAGCTTCATGTCTGATTGTTGGGCTAGCGCATTGCGGTTTACCTCCGGCTGGTCCGAGTCAACAAGACCGGCAGGATCCGCACCGCCTTGCGGCTCCCGTCCTTGTGGTGGCGCGCTCAGGTGCTGGTCGAAGACCGCTTGGTCAATCAGTTCACGTTGCTGAGTAGCGTCTAATGTACTGTCGGGAACCGACGCTGCTGCGTTGAGTGTGTCAGAAATTCGATCCATTCTGTATCTCCGTTTGATACAGCCTCTCAGATTTCTTTGGTTCTCACTTTTTCAGTTAGCAGGAACAGCTTTCTGGAATCTGACGAGTGTTGGAGCCAGTGCCCGCATTGTGTCCTTTTGCCACCTTCATGTGCTCTAGCACCACACGTCGATGCCGGCATCGTCTGAAGCAATCGCTATGAGAGCTGATCTCATCCGCCCCACAACTGGAAGCCGTCGCGCGATTCATGCGTCCGGTCGCGTTTCGAACTCGGTCCAATGCGGACGGCTCGCGATGCTCGTCATGATCGCATCCTGTGAGGTCGCCCTCGCGGATAGAGTCGCCCCCTTGCCTTCTAATGGGCGATCGCACGGCAAGCGGCACGGCCCGGCAATGGCAAAGGTCCGGCTATTTTCCGCCGGCGCGTTCCGCGCCTTTGCATCGCGAAACAAAATAGCCGCGCCTTTGCCATCCTCCGCCTCGCTTCGGCCCTTCGCTTTGCTTCGGGTTCTGGTCCGTTCCGCCCGCCGTCAGATGATCGCCACGAAGGCCGCGGTGGGCGCGGCCGATCCGGCATAGGACCTCACCGATGACAACCGACCACGACGGCCCTCATTTCGAACCCCTCCATGCTTCGTCCCCGACCGATCACGTTCTCGCCGAACTTCAGCTCTTCGGTTTTCGTCCCTCGCAGGACGAGCCAGATCCACGGCCGCTCCCTGAAACCAAGGCGATCACCGGCGCCGTCGCCGACATCTTCGATGCGCTAGTCTCGACGCTCAATGACACGCGTCTGGAGCCAGACCTTGAGGACTTGCTCTGGTCGACCGTGAATGTCTTCCATCGGGCGGCGGACCGCATTGAACGCGAACTCGACGCCAATGAACAGGCGCAGCAGAGAAGCCAACGTGAGCAAAACGGCTCGGAGGTACGATCCGTCGAGCTCGAACGGCTCACCGCCCAGGGCATCACACTCATCGAACGCCGCAACGCCATGGAGCTCTTTCGCGATCAGGCCGGCGAATGTTTCGAAGTTCATACCGGCTTGCCTTGGCGACCGCGCTCCGGGTCCGTCGTCAACCATCGTACCCTCACAGCCGCGATGATCGACAGCCGCGACTTTCTCGCCGCCAGGCGTAGGGCCGAAACCGAAGTGATGCTCCCGCCTGGGCCAAAGATCGCCCTCACCGGCGGGCTCGATTTCAACGACGTCTCGCTCGTCTGGGATCGGCTCGACAAGGCCCACGCAAAACATCCCGATATGGTTCTGCTACACGGCGGCTCGCCGAAAGGCGTCGAATTGATCGCTGCAAAATGGGCTAGCAATCGCAAAGTGCCGCAGATTGCCTTCAGGCCGGACTGGAAGAAACATGCGAAGGCCGCACCATTCAAGCGCAACGACGCGATGCTGGAGGTGATGCCGATCGGAGTCATGCATTTCCCCGGCACAGGCATTCAGGACAACCTCGCCGACAAGGCGAAAAAGCTCGGCATTCCGGTCTGGAAGTTTGGCAAGGACGGCGCGTGAGCGCCGTCTTAGTGGACGCTGAAAGCTATGGCGAAGCAGGTTGAAAGGGCCGATTGTCGCAGTAGGCCTGGTGCATCCGGGGGGCGAGCCGGTGGGCGGTCCTCTTTGTTTCCTCGCAGTTCACTATTTGCGCGGGCAGTGATCCACGGAAGAGCGCTTGCTCCGGTCGCTGCCGTACCGGGAGAATGACGGGGCGCCAAGCCATCCCGGCGATATCTATCAGTTATCTTCCGGCGGCATCTGATTTGGACCGCCTAGCTAGACTTCCCTGTACGAAATAGCGAGGTTTTCGCAGATCGAGGCAAATGCCTTTTTTGCTTCGGCGTCCTCGAAGCAAAAGCGTGCCCCTTGATCTCCACGCTCGAGCGACCAGTCCGCCTTGTGTCCTCGTGAAACGCGGGATGCCTCTTGGCGCAACTGATCCAATAGTCTTCCGTACGCACGCACAATTACACAGTGTTCCATCTGAACGCTCATTGGAGGAAAGCAACACAGGTTAGGCAACACATACCCAGAAGACGCTGCTATGACAAATGCGAATCTGCATCATGCCACCGCCCAATGTTCTTTCGGACAAGATGTTGAAGCCCGGGGCGTGTTTTCCTCGCGCGCCCGGCTTTTTGCGTTGAGTTCCTGCGGCTGCCGATATAACCGAGCAGAAGAACTTCTGCGACGGCTTGTACCAATGTTTTGGTCGAGTGGGCAGCTTTCGATACGCGCCTAGGCTGGGCGAATTCTAAAAGTGCGATTGATTCGCAAGGGCGCGATGCTCGTCGCTTTTTCGCCGTGATGGCCTCCAACTGTCGACTGGAGCTCGGCGAAAGATTATCTGGCCTACCTATTTGCGCTTGCGGCCGGCGCAATCGTGGGCCGTTTGATCAAGTGCGCAATGATCCGCCGTGCCTATGCCGAGATGCGTAAGTCTACGGCGCCGAATGGGGGAACGGATAGGTAACTACTCCCTATCCGGCGAAGGTGAACAGCGGCCGCCAGCTCGCGAGAGCAAATCAGACAATTTGATCGTCGGATTTGGCTCCGGCGCTTATCCGGCAACGCTGTTGACCGGCACCAGGCAGCGGTTTTCCAGATTCAGCTGGGCGCGCCGGTGCGGCGAGGCGGTATCGCGGATGTTCGTTAACGCTGTCCCGCCAGTGCTGGTACGTGTGCTCGCAGCATATCACCTGCGCACCATCACGATCTCGCCCTCACCGACGTTGCGGACGACGCGCGCCAAGTCATCCGTAAGGGCTGTGTGCTCGTCCGTCGCCGCGCACTCAGTATTCAGGAGGATTGAGTCCTGGTCCTTACGAATCGCAGCCTACGTAATGATACGGAGGTCACCCGTCGCACTTTCTTGATCTACGACATGCATCCTCATCTGCATGACACCGTACAGACCAATCTACGATCCACAACTCTGGCGAGGTCGTGCGCAAGCAACGCGGATCAAAGCGGATTCGCTCGGACCCGGCAAACCCAGAGACAGGCTTCTGAGAGTCGCCGAAGAATACGACAAGCTAGCCCAGCACGCAGAAGGGCGCGACGCGCGCAAAACTGACGAAGAGTCAGATTCGCGTCACGATTTCTGATCGTTCTTTCGCTTTCTTGACTAGATCCTCGAGCGGCTCGCTCCGAGCCAAGACCGATGCCTTGACCCGATCTTGGCCAATTGGTTCGGATGCCCTTGCTTCTGAGCCCGCGGGTGCTGGGACATTCCGCGAAATCAACCGCATCATGCGCGTTGCTGATCCGCAACGTGCGCGCCCAATGGCGCCAATTGCTCGGAACGTACACACTCGCCGATAACTGGTCTCAAAAAAGGTTGAGCTAACGATCAGGAGAGGCAATCGGTACTGATTCAGGCGGAAAAAAGCGTGGTCGAGCACATGCTCTCGTCATTGACAATCAGCACGCTACAGAATGGGGTCGTCCCACCCACGAACAGGTGATGCATCATTAGAAGCTTGCGTACGAAAGAGCCGGTCTCATCCTGACGCGGGCATCAACGATCCGGATATTGGAGTGTATCTCACGTGAGATCAATAAGGCTGAGACGGTGTTAGAGTTGATCGGCCGAGGCGAGGGCCAACTGCACTGAGTTGGCGAATGAAGCTCCTCACGCTCCTGGCTATCACGCGATCTTGGTGGCGGAAGAAATCAGGAAGTCAGGTTGAGCTCGCGGTCTGACGAGCCTATCCCGTCGGTGATCTCTGCAGTAATGCCAATCATTGTGCCTTACGCCGCCGCCCGTTTCCTGAAGGCCTAAGGAAGCCGTCGCGAGCGTGGCATTTCTCCGGCACCAGGCGGCGCACGATCGAAACGCGATTTCGACCAGATGCTTTCCGTGTTCGGCCCGCAAATCAAAGGAGGCGAGGAGCGCCTCGCTATCCTCGATCGGCGATTCGACCACTTTGCCATGTTTGCTCACCGACCAAGTAAGCGCTGCAGGTGATTGCAGAGTGGTGTTCGTGCACACGCCAACGTCGATTGGTCGAACAACCTCTAGGCCGAGACCTCGGTCGTTCCTGTCCTGCGTCCGCGCGCCAAAACGTCGATGTGGTACCCGACCCATTTTGCGAGTAGCGGAACTTGTGGAGCGTGGAAACGAGTTCCTAACTCGGCAAGAGATATCTGGTTAGAACGCGGCCCGGTTTGGAAGAGGCCAAGGATGTGCGCGGCCGCTTTGGTCGATCCCAGCAAAAATCGGACGGCGCGGCCGAATCTTCCGACACGTCAATCGCTGCAAAACTGCACGAAGCAGATTTGCGCCGCGATTTGATCATGTTTTGGTTCTATACAATCAGGCGCGCCGTGGTGGTGGTGGAAGGCGCACTCCGTACATCTCTGAGCGGGACCACCACCGTGTTTGCCCTTGGACTTGCCCTCAATCTCGTTGGGCTCGGCCTCTTGTTCTGGCTGACCTTTGCCCTCGCAGTCTACGCCCTCCCATTCTTTGTTGCGGTCAGCGCCGCTGCAATGGCATTGGAGCGCGGCGCCGGGATGACTGTTTCGCTCATTGTCGCCATCATCGGTGCCGCCGTGACGCTCGCTATGAGTCAATTCGCCCATTCTATGGCGCGGCTGATCATCTTGCGCGGCATGATTGGTGCAGTTTTTGCCATTCCGGCAGGAATTGCCGGCTACCATGTGATGCTCGCGTTATCGCAGCTCAGCGTATCGTCGCCGTTCTGGCGTGAGGTCTTCGCGTGCGTCGGTGCGATCTTCATCGCTTGGAAGGCCTGGACGCAGATCACTGTCTTGGCCCGGACAGGTGCGGAGCCGGGCAGGGCGACGAATTCTTCCTCAATCGGCTCTCACGTTCGCGAGGTGTGAGGAAATCGCGCCCAGCCGCTGGGTTTGCTTTTCCTCTGCCGGTGGTGATCAGGCCTAATTGGGAGAGCTGTTTCGGGAGAAGGCGGTTTTCGTAGCGCTCAATTGGACTGTGCCGACCGCATTGGGCCTGTCACCGTCACCGGCCGACGGCAGAGGCTCGGTTGCAGCGTCTACCTAGAGCGTTTCACATTTTGACTGAAGCATAACCGGCGTTGGCGAAGTAGTTGGCGCATTCGCGAGGCTGGATGTCGTGGACGAGGTGACCGATGTGGCGCCAAGTGTCCTCGATGGTGCGCTTCTGAGCTTGCCGCATCCAGTGTTTGATCTTGGAGAAGGCCTGTTCGATCGGGTTGAGGTCGGGCGAGTATGGCGGCAGGTACCAGAGCCTGGCGCCAGCAGCCTGGATCATCTGCCTGACAGCTTTCGACTTGTGGCTTCCGAGATTGTCGAGAATGACGATGTCGCCTTCGCGCAGGGTTGGCAGGAGAAGGTGCTTCACATAAGCGCGGAAGCATTCGCCGTTGATCGGGCCGTCGAAGACGCAGGGTGCCGTGAGTTGGTCATGACGGAGCGCGCCGAGGAATGTGAGGGTACGCCAGTGACCGTGTGGGGCGAAGCCGCGCAGGCGTGCCCCTTTGGGGCCCCAGCCCCGCAAAGGGGCCATGTTGGTCTTGATCCAGGTCTCATCGATGAAGACGAGCCGGCCCGGATCAAGTCCGGCCTGCCAGGATCGCCAACGCTGGCGCCTACGAGAGACGTCGGCGCGAGCCTGTTCGAGGGCGAACAGTGTTTTTTTTGAACCGCAGCCCTTCCCGACGCAGGAACAGCCAGACCGCGTTGTGTGAGACCTTGACCCCACGGGTTGCCAGTTCCGCCTTCAGACCATGCAGCGTCAGGTGCGGCGTCTGAGTGATCCGCTCGACGATGAAGGCGCGGTGCGGATCAAGCACAGGCTTGCGGTGACCGCCCATCTTGCCAGGCACAACCGAGCCGGTCGCCCGCTGCCGCTGTGACCACTTCACAACCGACGAGACCGCAACACCAAACCGTTCCGCCACAGACCGGCAGCTCTCGCCCGCCAAAACCGACGCCACCACACGCTCGCGAAGATCCAGGGAAAGAGGTCGGGTCATGCGATGCTGGCCTCCAATCCAGTCAGCATCTTGAATCACAATCCGCCAAAAACCGGAATCCCCTCCGATTCCATTAAGCAATGAAAGGCTCTAGCAACAATGTCGCCTTTTCCCGCACGCTCTGCGCCGAAACCTGCCGCCTTCTTGTGTTGCAAAGCGAGGTCTGCCACGTCTTCCGCTTAAGTCTGTATTCAGCGCTCGGACGCAACTCGCCTCGTTGGCTTGATCTGGCCGAAGACCGGCTGCGCCTCGATCGTCTGAGACGCAACGCCGTCGTAGAGACTTTCTTCCCCTGGGCTAGCGCCCATTCCTCGCGAGACAAGAAAGTCTCCCCGCCGGCATCCTCCGCTTAACGCTCCGGCCCGCGGGTGCGTCGCCGATCGTCTTCGGTCCTAGATCGCCATCGAGGCCGCGGTGGTCGCGGGCTCGAAACAACTCAAGGAGAATTGACATGGCTACCATCGGTACTTTCAAGAAGACGGGTTCCGACTTCCAGGGCGAGATCGTCACGCTGAGCCTGCAGGCCAGGGGCGTCCGCATCGTCGCCGAGGCCAACCGCGCAAACGAGAACGCTCCCAGCCACCGCGTCTTTGTGGGCCGGGCGGAGATCGGGGCGGCCTGGTCCAAGCGCTCCGAGGAGGGCCGCGACTACCTCTCGCTCAAGCTCGACGACCCCTCGTTCAACGCGCCGATCTACGCCAACCTGTTCGACGATGAAGCTGGCGAAGGTTACACGCTTCTCTGGTCGCGGCCGCGCAAGACCGGCGAGTAAGCCTCGCTCCGCCAGCGCCCCGCCCGATCTCATCGGGCGGGGCGCTCTTGAGGTGCTTCCATGAAGCAATCCATAACGTGTAAGCGAACAAGACTGATAGTGAGTTTCACATATCGCTCTCAATGAGCCTGCAACGAGAAGGATATCCGGATCTTTTCACCCTGATTTCGAGATGGACCTTCGACTGGGTGCGACGAGTTCCGCAAGCTGATCAAGACCCTCGCACCGACCTCAGTTCTCGGCTCACAAGCTCTTGGAGGTCTATCGCGCGAGAAGTCAATAGACGCATGGCCGCCCCGAACACCATCGGCACGATGGAGCACGTTTCGGCCTCGCGCACGCCTGTGGTTGCAGCAGATGCAATCATGAGAACCCGACTGCCGTTGATGAATTGCGGCGGCCCCTACGAGGCGGAGAACGCGTGTAAGTCTAAGCAGCGAGACGAGTGCATATGGATGCATTCGCTATGTTCCGTCAGGCAGCTAGAGGTCGACATCTGTACCTTCCTCGACCTGCAGACAAACAGTCGTAGGCCTTCAAATGAACACTTGCGAAGCGACGCTCGCAAGAAAGCATGGTTCACCGGGAAGATGCCTGGCGACGCTTCCCGATGATCATGGCGAGATCGTGCCGAAATCCGAGCACGACAACCAACTTCGCTGCGACAAACAGCGGTCCGACTAACAGATGGGTAGGATTGTCGATCATCGCCGGCCGGCGGCGCTCGAACACCAAGTGCCCCATGATCAGCAATGCAACGCCCGTGACCATCAGGATGGCAGTAAGCGACCACATCCCGGTGGGCGTCACATGGTTGAGGATCATGGCCGCCGCTCCAAACAATGCGATCGCAGCGCCAAGGATCACAGCACCAAGCGCGAAGTCGAGCACGAACCAAAAGATCAGCACCGGCACAAGCGCGATGGCTGCCACGCAGGTCTTGATCCCGAATACCGTGATGAACCATAGGCGAAGAGGAAGAAGGGTAGCCAGGAACAAGAACAGGATGCCGAAGACGTGCATCGCGCAATTCCAGGGGGTGCGATGATATTCCACGTAGTCCGCAAGGAGGCGCCAGAAATAGGAGTTCATGCGATGCTTGCCTCGCCCATCGTGTCGGCAGGCACGGCACGATTACCATCTACCAAGCGCATATGTTGGCGCCCCCGTCGAACACACCCCGTTGCTTAAACACGGGAAAGCCTCGCGTCAAATCTCCCAAAAACAGCACATGTGTTAGATTCGTGCACCTGCTCCCTCAACTACGCGAACCTGTTTGACGGAAGGCTACGCACGCGTTCTGGTCGTGGCGTGCAAGATCGGCGAGTAAGCCTCGCGTGTGACCCCCGCTCGATCTACTCAGAAGGAGCGTTCTTGAAGCCGACAGCAAGGCACCTCAAATTCTCTTGTTTCGATCGGCGCGGCGGGACGACCAGAACTCGTGCGACTGGAGTACGCAGCCGTTCCGATCGGACTGCCAGCAAGTTCGTCATGACAGGTCGTCGGCACGCCGGCGATTAGTACAAATCGAGGGGCTTGGCGCTAAATCCGGGGAACAAAGTTGCCCGCGTCCCGCCGGGCCGCAATTCAAGCTCTGGCATTGGCGCTGCTGCGGCTGCGCCCGGACGGGGTGGCGGGAGCGGCCTTGTACGGCAGAGCGCGGGCAATTCGGACCATAAGTTGCCTCAGCCACCGGTGGGCGGCCGAATGATGAGTCCGGTTCGTCCAGGTCATGCCAATCTGAAACGGCTCGGGGAAGGGGCACGATATTGCCACGACGGATTTGGCGATGTTTGAAGCGATGCGGCTTGGCACCGTCGAGATTAGATCCGTGGCGGGGAGAATGTGCGTGAGATCGGAGATGCTCGGTATCGCGACCACCTGGGTGAGCGATAGGCCACGTTCATCGAGTTCTCTGAGGTAGCCTGACCGCCAGGTGCCGCCATAGGTGACGACGGCGTGGCTCGCCTTGACATAGTCGTCCACGCGCAGCCTCCTGCCGGCGAGCCGATGGCTGCGATGCATGACGCACACATAGTGGTCGTCCAGCAGGTGGCGATGATAGAAGTTCTCCTCATGCACGTCGTAGGGGCCGACGAGAAGATCGGCTTCACCGCGTTTCAGATACGCGATGCCTTTGGCACGCGCCGTCTTGATCTCCAAGACCAGTCGGGGCGCCCGGCGCCTGACCTCGGCGATGGTGCGCGGCAGAATGATCGAGCGTTCGTAATAGTTGCAGGCGATCGTGACCCGCCCGGACGCGCTGGCGGGATCGAAATCCGTAGGCTGCACCAGGCCCTCGAAGGCTTCGAGCATGCGGCTGGCACATTCGACGATCTCGGCGCATCGGGGCGTTGGCGCGATGCCGCCGCGCTGGCGCACGAATAGCTTGTCGTGGAACGCTGCGCGCAACCGGTCCATCGTGTAGCTGATCGTCGATTGGTTCGTGCCGAGCGCGTCGGCGGCCTTGGAAAACGAGCCCAGTTCCGAGACCAGGCGCAAGGTACGGATCGCGGCAAAATCAATCGCGAGTGGATCCCAGTCCTTCGCCATCTCTTTAGGATCCTCCTGGCAGAAAGCTGCAACACCATATCGAAAGAGTAGATAAGGGATATCAACTCTGTCCGATTGTCCGATAGCTATTGCCAACGCAATCTGCTCGAAAATGGGAGTTAAGACGGCAAGCCCGTGACCATCGCCAAACCATGGAGATAGCTGCCCCATGAACGCACCTAAACCGTTTCCGCTCAATGCCTGGTACGCGGCTGCGTGGTCCCACGAGATCGCCCGTGAGCTGTCCGCCCGTACCATCTGCGGCAAGAACGTCGTGCTCTACCGCCGCACGGACGGCATCATCACAGCGCTAGAGGATGCCTGTTGGCACCGGCTGCTGCCCTTGTCGCTCGGGCATCTGAAGGGCGACGACGTCATGTGCGGCTATCATGGGCTGGTCTTCAATTCGGCCGGCCGCTGCTCCTACATGCCCGCGCAAAAGACGATCAATCCGTCAGCCTGTGTGCGCGCCTATCCGGTCGCTGAGCGGCATCGCCTGGTCTGGCTGTGGCCCGGGGATCCAGCGCTTGCCGACCCTGCCAAAATTCCGGATTTTCACTGGAACGACGGAAAGCAATGGGTTGGCGAGGGCGGTACGTTCTACCAGCTGAAGTGCGACTACCGCTTGGTGGTCGACAACCTCATGGACCTCACGCACGAGACTTATGTACACGCCGGCAGCATTGGCGACGAGGCGATCACGGCCGCGCCCTTCGATGTGACCCACACCGACGACACGGCAACGATGACGCGCTGGATGATCGACATCGAGCCGCCCCCGTTCTGGGGGCGCCAGCTTGCTCGGCCGGGCCGTGTCGATCGCTGGCAGGTCGTGACGTTCCAGGCACCGTCGGTTGTCGTCGGCGACGTCGGCGTGGCACTGACCAATACGGGCGCGCCGCAAGGCGACCGCTCGCAGGGCGTCAGTGGCGCGTTCTTGGCGGCGATCACGCCCGAAACTGAGACAAGCTGCCACTATTTCTGGAACTTCGTCCGAGATTATCGGAAGGATGATGTGCAACTGACGAAAGAGCTTCAGCTTGCCCACGTCAATGGTGGCGCAGGCGTCTACGATCAGGATCACAGGATATTGGAGGCGCAGCAGGCCGCCATCGACAAGAACCCGCGTTCGCCCTTCTATGATCTCAACATCGACGCGGGCGCGCTTTGGGCACGACGGCTGATCGACCGGATGATGACCAACGAACAGGCCAACGTCATCGCAAACGTTGCGGCCGAGTGAGCGAAAAAGTGATGGCCAAGCCGATCGAATGGACGAGCGCACGCCTGTGCGCCACGCGCGAACTCACGCCTGACGTCCGGCTCTTCGAGATCGCTGCAGACCGCGTGTTGATGACGGCAACGCCTGGTAGTCACATTGACGTCCTCATGCCGATCGACGGCCGGCCGCAGGTTCGCAGCTATTCGTTGGTGGGGCCTTCATCGGACGGACTCTATCGCATTGCCGTCAAACGTCTCGCATCGAGCCGCGGCGGATCTGTCGGCATGTGGCGCCTCAAGACGGGTGAACGGCTCACGGTCTCCGAGCCGAGGAACAGCTTTGAATTGAGCTATGGTCGGCCCGAATATTTGCTGCTGGCCGGCGGCATCGGGATTACACCGATCTACCCGATGGCGCTGGCGCTGAAGCAAGCGGGCGCGAATTTTCGCTTGCTCTATGCCGCGCGCAGCCGTCGCGATCTGGCGCTCGCGGACGAGTTGGCCCGCTACATTGGCGGACAGGTTCATTTCTTCGTCAATGAAGAGGGACAGCGGATCGATATAGCCGGTGAGATAGCCCAACTGGATCCGCGCGGCGAGCTCTATGTCTGTGGCCCGTTCGGCATGTTGGAGGCGACCAAGCAGCTTTGGCACCAAGCGGGCAGGCCGGCGGCGTGCCTCCGCTACGAGACGTTTGGCAATACAGGTGGCCTCGCGGACGGCCCGTTCAAGATCAGGGTTCCCCGATTGGGCCTGGAAATTGACGTCCCTGCCCATCGCTCCATGCTGGAGGCGCTGGAAGATGCCGGCGTCGACATGATCTTCGGTTGCCGGCGCGGGGAATGCGGTCTTTGCGTGCTGCCAATCCTGGAGGCGTCGGCTGAGGTCGATCATCGTGACGTGTTCTTCAGCAGTGAAGAGCGGGCGACAAACAGCAAGCTCTGCACCTGCGTGTCGCGCGCGAGAAGCGGTAGCCTAACCGTCGATACGCCCGATCGAACGCGCGTCCTGCGTCATGGCTCCACGTCAGCGTGGTGTAGGACCTGACACCCGCAAGACCGCCGCATAGACCTCGCGATCTACGCCCGCCCGATCGGGCGGATCGCGACCGCACCTTTTTTGCACCCCGCTTCGACCGCCCCGAGCTTGGCGCTACATCACCAAGACCCGATCGCGATTGGATCACGATCAGCCGGTCGATCGCATCCCTTACCCGAACTAGGTACGGCCCGCCGCAATTCAGTGAACGGACGGGGCCGGTGGATCTACATCAACCGGCTCTGATGGCCTCGACACGCGAGCAACAGTCCTTCGCTTCAGTGCTCACGGTTGCCTATACGCCTCTCGAGGACGGAGAGGCGTTCCATCGTTACTGCTCTTCGGGAGAAGGCGGCTTTCGTAGCGCTCAATTGGACTGGGTCGGCCTCGTTCGGCCCTGTCACCGTCACCGGCCGACCGCAGAGGCTCGGTTGCAGCGTCTACCTAGCAACAATGTCGCCTTTTCCCGCACGCTCTTTCTTTCTCTGCGCCGAAACCTGCCGCCTTCTTGTGTTGCAAAGCGAGGTCTGCCACGTCTTCCGCTTAAGTCTGTATTCAGCGCTCGGACGCACCTCGCCTCGTTGGCTTGATCTGGCCGAAGACCGGCTGCGCCTCGATCGTCTGAGCCGCAACGCCGTCGTTGAGACTTTCTTCCCCTGGGCTAGCGCCCATTCCTCGCGAGCCAAGAAAGTCTCCCCGCCGGCGTCCTACGCTTAACGCTCCGGCCCGCGGGTGCGTCGCCGATCGTCTTCGGTCCTAGATCGCCATCGAGGCCGCGGTGGTCGCGGGGCTCGAAACAACTCAAGGAGAAGTGACATGGCTACCATCGGTACTTTCAAGAAGACGGGCTCCGATTTCCAGGGCGAGATCGTCACGCTGAGCCTGCAGGCCAGGGGCGTCCGCATCGTCGCTGAGGCCAACCGCGCAAACGAGAACGCTCCCAGCCACCGCGTCTATGTGGGCCGGGCGGAGATCGGGGCGGCCTGGTCCAAGCGCTCCGAGGAAGGCCGCGACTACCTCTCGCTCAAGCTCGACGACCCCTCGTTCAACGCGCCGATCTACGCCAACCTGTTCGACGACGAAGCCGGCGAAGGCTACACGCTCCTCTGGTCGCGGCCGCGCAAGACCGGCGAATAAGCCTCGCTCCGCTAGCGCCCCGCCCGATCTCATCGGGCGGGGCGCTCTTTGATGCCGAGAGAAAAATGTCGCCAAACGCGGCCGGATCGATTCGGCATCGATCGGATCCTATGAATTTCGCTCCGCTGTGTGGGACTTGCTTTGCAAATTCTTCATCAAGAGAAACAAGATCGACGTGGCTGACGCCCAGCGTGTTTGGGAGCTCGAATAGAGCAACAGCGGGTGTCGACACTCCAGCCCGCTGATGTATTGTTGAGTAAAGCCGGGGACCTCGGCGAATCTCTCCTGCGTGAAGCCTTTCCGCTTCCACGGTCTCTCGGAATTCCGGTCCATGCAAGCAGTGCGCTATTTCTTCTTGTGACGTAGACGAGCCGGCTTGCGACCTTTGCGCAATGTCTTATGGGACGTTGCTCCTTTGGGTGGTTGGACAAAGAACTCAGATAAATGGACACCAAGCGTTCTAGCGATCCGATCGAGAAGATCGATTGTTGGGTTCTCCTCTTGCCGCTCAACACCGCCCATATATGAGCGGTCAATCCCCGCATCGTAAGCCAATTGCTCCTGCGGAATCCCGCGATCCACGCGGATCCGCCGCACATTCCAGGCCACAAGCGCACGAGCTCTCATGCGCCAAAGCAGCCATTCGGCCGACCATCAAACCACTGGCTATAACCGCTCTATTACGGTAAGTTCTTCAAATGAAGATAACGAATTCGCCGCGTGAGCTTACATGAAAGAGCCGCCGTTAGATCCAGATGTCGCGGATGCGGCGCCGAATGAGTTGGTGCCCACGTCCTATGACGAGCAGCATCTCGTGACGTATTGGCGTCTCCTTGATGCTGAGGTCGATGGCGCCGACTGGAAAGAAGTCGCCCGGATCGTGTTGCATCTTGATCCTGATCGCGAGCCCGCCCGCGCTCGCAAGGCATTCGACAGCCATTTGGCCCGCGCAAAATGGATGACGGATCACGGCTACAGCCACTTACTTCGCACCGGCGCCCCCAACTAGCAAAAACGTGTCGTCTGGGTTGCGCTCCCGAGAAAAGATCTCTCCCATTGATGGGTGATCGCCTGCGTGCATCACGTGATGCGCAATTAGAGACTTCCGCAACAACCCAGAGCTTTATAGACACTGCGCCGCAATTTTGCTTTGGCGGGAGATCACAGCAGTGTCTAAATTCAACTGGCGCTCACCGGAATCGTATCAGAGCGTTACAGCCGGCGAGATGTCGGATTTCGCTTGGGAAAGCCTCCGTCGCAATCCCGCATATCAAGCCGACTACCGGGACACGCTCCCCAAACACGGGCAGGTGACTCCTGAGTTTCGGAGGAGATGGGGCCTCTGCTTTCGCCCATGACCCGCAGAGGTCTTTTCACGAACAGACCATCTTCTGGGCGCCGGAGGCTATGCCAGCCGTGCTATCGATTGCTGAAAGCGCTTCCGGTTCGGACAGCGTTGCCGCTAGGCTTGAACTTGCCGATCTGGCGCCGGACAGCATCAGACAGGCAGCTGATGGTTGGCATGCTGTATTGCGCATTCACGGATCCCAACATCACCTGTGGCTGAAACAGGCCCCGCGTTTAGGTGCCGCTTATACCATCGAACTGCCGATATACGATGCAGACTTTGAGATCCGCGCCCACGCCTCACTTCGATTGTGGCGCGCGATCAATCGTCGCTCGCCAAGACCTCCGATTGATCAACTGTCGGCACAACGACGTAGGCGATTGGCCCTGACCCTGCGCGCTCTCGATGGGCACATGGACGGCGGCTCCTATCGTGCCATCGCCGAGGTGCTGTTTGGCCCAAGACGCATCTCTGAGCAGGCCTGGAAAACCCACGCGCTGCGTAGCCGAGTTATCCGGCTGGTTCGGGCCGGTTTGGCACTGACGCGCGATGGCTATCGCGCATTGCTCCGTCCTTCATCTCGCAAGGAATAGAACAGAGATCGAAAATCGATCCGCAACCTTCATTTTACTCCCTCAGCGCCGTTGTGACTGGACTGCGATGTAAGGTCCTTGGGCTGTAGAGGCGTCGATGTCCTATCGCCACGCTCCGGAGTGGAATAGGCGAATGTCCAGTCTGACGCCACACCTGCCAATCTGGATTGCGTAAGGCAGCCGAGGTCAAGCAGTCGGACGCTTGATCGCAGCTTCCTGAATTTTGAGAGCTCAATTGCAGAGGAGTGGCTTGTGTATGGCGCGTGCGCCTCGAGATCGGGAAATTCTGACGAGAGCAAGTCAGCAATTCTTCTCAGCTGTGCCGGATACCTTGGCCATCTGTGCGTCAAGTGCCGCAATTTGTGGGTCATCCAATTTCACGTTGCTTGCGCATGACCTTGAATCGCGCCTCACCTTCTTCTGAATGAGGAGCGCTGCGCAAGCCGCACGATCTTGCGCCCACAACATCATCCCGGCAGTCATCATGAAGGGCCCCCAGACGGTGCGTTTTGATCGGCCTTCGAAGCCGTGAGTTCCTGGTTCAACTGCGCCGCGATTGCAGTTGCCACCTGCAAATTCTCCTCCTTCTTGAACGCGGCCAGACGATGCGCTTCCCGAAGTATTGAGGAGCCAAAAGCCGAGGAGTTCTCTCCCACTTGCGGACCAATACTGCTCAGCTCGGTGCCACCGGCAGCGATGTCGAATGATCCTCCAGTCTTGCCGTCCAGAAAATCCCAGCAAGTTCGAAATAACCGGCGATAGCC
Source organism: Bradyrhizobium sp. Pa8 (assembly GCF_052588265.1). Classification (NCBI taxonomy): domain Bacteria; kingdom Pseudomonadati; phylum Pseudomonadota; class Alphaproteobacteria; order Hyphomicrobiales; family Nitrobacteraceae; genus Bradyrhizobium; species Bradyrhizobium sp. Pa8. The sequence continues at coordinate 1,248,174 of NZ_CP176767.1, forward strand.
TTCGGTTGCTTCCGGGCCCTTATCAACGACGCCCGCTTGTTCTGCGAACCGAAGATCCTGCTCATAACCGAGCTCTATCAAAAGCTCTGACCCAACTAGATCGGTCACGACCTGCATCTCTTCGGTGCTCAATTCGGTTTGCCAAGCCTGGACTGAGCGGTCGTCGACGGTCTTCTTCTCTAGGATCTTTCGATCTCCGAAAGTGCTGGACCGCAGATAGTCCGTTTGCCCTGTCGTTGCTGATGTCATGTCGGTCGCCGCATAGCCGAGACCAGCGAGTACGCGCCGGATTTCGTCGTCAGGATGTGCCACAAGGACTTCGTAATGCACCATTTGCGTCCCACGCCGGCCGCGGCAGGCTGCAAGCGCAGGCAGACCCAGAACAAGATCGGCGAGGGAAGATGCGATCGCAGGCGTAGGCTGACCCAGCACGATGTCGGCGAGACACGACGCGATCGCGGACGGGGAACTTGCGGCCAGGAGGGGAACGGCCCACGTCGATTTCAGTGATGCGGCAATGGCGTAGGGACTACGCATCAAAACGATTCGCGGTGCTTCCGGGTAGAGGGAATCCAAAAAATCGAGCACCGTCCAATAGCGCGGTGTCTTGTCTATCAAGGTGCGCTTGCCCGCTGCTGCCAAATACTGGCCATAAGCTGCATCGGCGAAAGCGCGGGTGACGACCTGTCTATCTATTCGGCTCAAGAATTCCGAGGTCGCAGCCTGAACCAGTGACGCGCCGGCTGGGTGACGGTGGTCCACCCTACCAAATGCCTCAAGTGCCAGCATCAGCCAGGGTTCAGGCGGAGCGACAATATCTGGGTGCCGCTGAAGCAAATGCGCCAGCAGTGTCGTCCCCGAACGGGGAAGACCCAGAAGAAAGCAGACCGCTGGCAAATGGCTTACATCCTGATTCACGATTCAACATCCTCATCCCTTGGACAGACCGGGCGGCCGTCCGAAATCCTTCATCCGAAGACTTGGCCTATGCACATTTTGTATGATGATGTCTGCCATGAATTTGATTTGGCCAGATCACAGCGCTTCTCACCTGCATTTGGTAGCTACCACTTGAGAAACCGGAGCGTTCCAGGGTTCGCCGGTCGCACGGAGTTACCAGTATGGACAAGCTTGGCAAAGCCATACCGAGGTTTATCGGTAGCAGGCGCACTACGGGACAAGGAGGAAGCTTGTCGCATCGAGCTGGCGCGATGCCGCTCGCCTAAGCTGCCGAGGAGGGGATTCGCGACATGCGCCCCGGTCGTTGCTTGGCGCAGGCCGGAAATTCTTCTCAGAGCCGGGACAAAATGATAGCCCATCCGGGTATGCCTGAGTTCTACTAAACTGACCTCTTTATCCACCATTTGTAAGATACGCAAGAATCCATAGTTTTGATCGGGTGCATTCGGACCGTGGATAGATCGCGCCCGAAAGCTGTGCGGGGGCTCAGTGCCACTTATGGAGACGCCTCACATTTGATGAGTGCGCAACATCGCCATCCACCAAGATCTCTTCATCGGCTTTGACCCCGACGGCCGGAATGATCGACCTTTGTGCTGCGTGTCGAGCCGGACTTTTGGGGGATTGTCGAAGGTCCTCGACGACCGCTCCGACCTCGTGGCGGCTCTGCTCGGATTGACGGAATGCCCTTACCCGGCGCAACCGGTCCACTTGAGCATCTATTTTGCGGGCGCCTTTTCCTGGACACTTTTCATCGAGAACAAGACTTCGTTCGAGCGCGCGATCCGTGACGCCGGAGAAGCACTGCTGCAAGGGCGATCGTCGCCTTACGCCGGCGCCGCCTTGATCTATTCCAGCGGTTTCATGGGGACCGCCGGACGAATGCGACGGTCGTCCGGCTCCAGAACGTTCTATTGTCTGGATGCGGCATCGAGCGCGCGCCATCCTGCAGCAATCCGCTGCTGTCATCCTTCAACTCCTCCTTCGTCGCCACACCGATGCTGCGGCCAAGCGCGCGGTCAGATAACCCGGGCTTTGACCTATTCCGGTAATTGTAGCCCGCCACCGAAACGAGGCCAGAGCCTTCGACTCCGCCTTCTACAGCGATGTAGACGTCGACACGGTCTTCTGAGGAGACCTGGACCAGGCCGGCATGGCAATCCTTTCGAGTCTGCCGGCCAGTTTTCCGTCCACGCGGGCATGGGAGCCGGGCTACGCGCCGATGCTGGTTTGCCTCGAAGCCGGAAGGTCACACTCCGGAGGAAGCCAGAAAAGGGGGGCAGAAGCCGGTCTTATCGACAGGGAGCGGTTATGCCGACGACGTCTTGATCCCGGCTGGCGATGCACCAATGCTTCATCGACCAAGAGTAAGCAATAAACCAGGAGGAACATAACAACTTTGACAGCCGGAGCACTTGCGTCACAACTGAGCTATCTCGTCAGCAACGAATGGTCGAAATAGGCAACTACCGCGGCGGGACCGGGGTAGACCTCGATACATCCGGCCTTCAACACGTTCTCCATGAACCACCGCAGAGTACGCCGATCGTGCGGACCCCGACCTTGCCGGCCGCTCCCGCATCGTAAGGCGAGCCGCCGATGCCGACCGCGCCACGGCCTTTCATGTCCAGCTTGGTCAGAACCGCCTCGAAGACGTCCGGCTCGGGCTTGGATTCGACCACGTCCTCGGATGACACGGTTGCATCGACGAGCTTGGCGATGCTCGCGATGTCGGGATATTTATCGAGTTCATCTTTTTGGCGGACGAGGCGATGACGATCCGGAGGCCTGCGTCCCGTGACCGCTGCAGCAGATCGGCCCCCCGAGAACGCTCGGATCAGCGGCAGGTATCTGACTCTGAAACGTTCGCCGCGCCAGGCATCGAGCTCCATGCCATGGTCTCGCCGTTCCTCATCCGACGGGAATGTCGCGATGAGCTTGTAGCCGCCCTTTCCGATCTGGCTGCGCCTGTTCGAAGCCGACGTCGTGGCCAAACTTCGCCATGGCTTCGTGCCAAGCGATCGCGTGAAGGTCCACGGAATCCAGCAACGTGCCGTCCAGATCGAAGATGGCTGCTTTTGGCAATCGACGTCCCTAGCTGGTCGTGCTTGCGCTTCGCAAACCTGGTCGCGTACGACAAGTTCCATGTGCCGATTGAAATCCGGTGCGCCATCATCCCGCCACACAGGCCCGCGCTCGCCGAGCGCCCGCTTGGCGTCGTCGACGGCATGATGGGCGGCAACTTCCGCGTCGATATCGGACGCTCGTTTGGCATCGCTGACAGCGCGCCTGGCATCCATCAGCCGGTGAACGGGTGCGGCCTTCCGATCGTCCGGAATACTCGGATCGGCCATGCACCAAAACCGCCCGCGGACGAGGAGGCATCGACCGTCTGGTGTGACCGGATGTTTCAAGCCGGTTTGGGCCGCTGCCGCGCGGCCGACTTCATGGCGGCTAATCGCCCTGCCGAAAATCAACAGATATCCGGCTGGGGCCAAAGAGAGAAGATTGCTGTCTCGTCTTGGATCTGGGTCAATGCCGCTTGACGACCGTGGCTATGACGCCGACTGACAGCAACCCGTGATGCCACTTCCCGGCCGTTGCCCTTTTGGATGTTATTTCCGTCGATAGAAGAGCACTTTGCCCTCCGGCAACAGTTGTAGCAGGATATCGAAGTCGGCAACGTTGGCGGTCAGCACCGAGAAGCCCAATTTTAGGGCCTGCAAAAACAGCACGCAGTCTAGCAAAGCGCGGAGCCTGTAGTCGCCGGCATAGCTTTGTAAGCGACAGATCATGCCCGATAGCAGCGCCGCGCGCCCCAGCACATCGGCATCAGGAACGAACGTTCGGTGCGCCGGCATCGACAGAATAAGGGTGCGTATTGCATCAAGGACGGTACGCGAGCGGCCGTCCTGGGGATCGAGAACGCCGATCGTGTGCATCAACTCCTGGATAGCGACGCTGGAGTGGTTGGTCTGTCGATTCGCGATCAATACTTCAAGAAAGCCGGGTGTCCGGCTCTGCATCTGGTCGATGTACACGCAGGTATCGAGCAGGAGTGACTGGCCTCCGATCCGGTCGCCGCGGACGAACGAGAGATCACTGTCTTGCCGGCGTGCCAACGTCTTTCGCGGATCAAACCGCGCCCATCGCAGAGCCGCATCAAAATCGAAGCCGGACACCTCAGTAGCCGAGTTTCAGGTCTCGATCGATTTGCCTCGCGCATCCTTGAATGCTTCAGCGAACTTGTCTTCAAGAGCCAAATTCGCGAGAGCAAAGGCGATCAGATCGGTGTCCGCTTCGATTCCTGTCCGTCTCTTCGCTTCTTCAACAAGCAACGGGCTAACGCGACCGGCGATACGGCTGCTCTTCTGCTTGAGAAGCCCTGAACGCTCGGCCGCCTCCATCACGGTTTCGAACCGGAACCTGTCTGAATCTGTGCCGCTGGTGGGCAGACCTTGCTTCATGCGCTCAGCCCTTCCGCGTGGCGCTACCCTACGAGCCCTCCCACGGCGCTTCCGGACGCGCCGAGGCGATTTTTCTCCGGGCTTGGGAATGGCGACCCCCGCGTTGAACATTTTTACAATTTGTGTAACATATATCATTCCGAGTGTTGCCGTTCGAGGCTAAGCTTAGTGCGCCGGTTAAGGGGTAATCTCGGAAATGCCGATGTCCGGTTTTGCGGGTTGAAGGCATCGGTTCGGACGTGATTCAAGCGTCCGAGGCAGACTCTTTGGGTCTTATATTTGAGACGTGTGCGGTTGCCTGAGAGGATGAGCGACAAACTCAAGGGAAACGGCTGACCAATTCCATCTGCACATAATCCGCCTATTCAAGCGAAGCCGGGCTTCACGCCATTCCCGGCTCGTCTGCCATTCGCAGCGCTCCATGGCTGAGCCGCGATCGATCGCTCGCTTAAGCCGCGACGGCTTGGGCATTTTGAAAGGACTTTATTTTCACGAGACGATCGGCGCATCTCGCAATCTGGAAGAACTTTGGATCTCCACCAAAAAATCAATCTGCTAAATCCGCTATGCTTTGGGCAAAAAGTAAGGACTATATTGAGCGTCAGCTTCGGCTTCCCCCCACGCATCACACACCATAATGGGCATCTCGCGAGCAAGCGAGACCGACGCCGCTTTGAAACCTTGAGAAACGGCAATAGAGCCCTGAGTGCGGAACTTACGGCCAAGCACGCCATGACGTAACGCGAGCTGCGCAACCTTGTCCGAAACAGGCAGCCGGCTCGCCACACGAGCGGGCGGCTCACAGGTCAGTCATTCCTGCCTGCTAGCTGATCTCGCCGACGGCACGCCAAGCCTGATCGATGGCCGCTTGGGTAAGGGGCTCCCAGCCGGAATCGGAATTGGCGATCGCAACATTGCCGAAGGGGCGCCGCGCCACCGTCATCATGTGCGCAATCTCATTCGTGTCGTCGAACAGGCTGTTCGGAGAATAGGCATAGCCATGGGGCCAGCGATTCACGGTAATGCCCTGTATATCGCGGCTTTCATCGAAGCTGCTGCCAGCGAGCTGGCGACTGAGCTGGTCGCGGACATCGTGCTCCAACTTGTCGAAGGGCGTCTCGAGCAATCTCTGGCGGCCGAGCCTCGACTGGTCGCGCGCATCTAGCCCTTGATTCGGCGTGGTCGGAGCGCAGTACATGTGAACGCACATCGTCTCTGACGGATCCTGCGGGTGTTCGTATCCGCCGAGATTGACTGGAAAATCCATCTTGACGCGGGCGTATGTCCCGGTTGGCGCATAGAGTTCGTGAATGCCGAGCTCGAGAAACGGCTTCCAAGTCCGCACCACCACGTTCGTATAGATCAGCGGCATCTTGACGTTCTGCTTGAGCGCTAGCTTCTGTTCCTCCGGCAGTTCAGGATACAGGAATGGGATCATCATGTTGTATCCGGCGAGGATGCATTTGCGTCCCCGAACCTTGCGTAACGTGCCTCCTTTCACATAGCTGACATCTGCATGATCATCGAAGTTTCTGACATTCACCGCGGTGCTGTTGAGGCGCAGGCGCACCCGCGAAGTGGCTTCATCGAGCTTGCTATAGTCGAACCGTGCAAGGGCGATGTCATCCATTGTCGTGCCCGGCGCCCCAGCAGGGATGAGGCTGCGGACCAGCAGGCGGGCAATGGAGGCATTGCCGTCCGGGAAATGGCATATATAGGGATCATCCGCATACCTGTCGGTTGCCGGTGCCGGATTCATGCCGAGGCCATCGAAGCCCGGAAAGCCGGTGTTCATCGCAGTCAGCGCCGATACCGTGTCGGAACTTGACGCGAAGAGGTCGTTAAAGCGTCCTTGGAAATACTGCGCAGCCTTCTCGCTCAGACCGGCGTGCTTCATGACATAGTCGCGATAGCTGGTCCTGGCGAGAATGTTCTCTTTGGCATCCAAGGCCATTCCCTTGAGGTAATCGATAGGCTTTTCATGGAAGGCAACGAGAGCCGCCTTGTCCGCTTCCGCGAGTGGAAAATCGGCGATGAAGGCCTTTAGCGGGCGGGCGTTGAGCCGGTTGGGGAGTTGGTCGTCGGCTGCCATCCAGAACGGATCGCCGGTCACGAGCTTGTCTTCGCCCCAGTTCTCCTTGTTGAAGAAGACACCGCGGCTCAGATTCCTAGATGCGTAGAAGGTACGGTCGAATGCCGCGGTGAAGCGATCGACATCGATGGCCAGCGATTTGAGCAGGCCGGCTGCGACTTCACTATAGCCGGTGTGCTGGGAATCGATGGTTTCTGTGCCACCATAGCCGATGATTAACCGGCCACTGATTGTGAATTCGTTGCGCTTGGCGTGCCCGCCGAAATCATCATGGTTCTCAAGGATGAGAATTGTTTTATCAGCACCATGCTTTTGTCGATAGAACCATGCGGCAGACAAGCCGCTGATGCCGCCGCCGACAACCACCAGATCGTAAGTTTCCTCCACAGGTGTTTGTGCAACTTCGAAATCCTTACCCTCGCGTCCAACTGCGTGTGCCGCCTCGAATGAGCCAGGATGGCTGCCGCGTAGGCCAGTCAGAGCTGGCGGATAGTCAGGTGAGAACTGTTCAGCCCGAAGGAAGTCGATAGGTGCCATACCTGCGACGATGGCAAGGCCAGTACCAGCCAGACAATCGCGACGGCTAATCATTTGAAGGTTGGTCCTTGGTTGCCTTGCTGAGAAGGATCGGTCCGAACTTCCTCATCAGCCAATGGGATCTTCCGCGGACCGGACAACCGGGCCGGAGGGCCAAGTTTAGCCGGTCTTGAGCTGGCGCTGCACGATCTGCTGGCCGGATGCGAAACCAGCCGGAAAGCGTGAGCCAGGAAGTTTGCGGCCTCGCGGACGTAGCAGCAACGTGTTGGCGTTGGACCGAACCACCGCTTGGTAGGCATCGACCTTGTCTCCGAAGAGCTTCGAGTGTGCCCAAAAGCAATCAAACTGGTGTGCCTTGCGATCCCGAAGGCTGCAGCAGCCGCTGACATCCTGGATAAAACACGCGAGAGCTGGCTTGCCGGCACGTTGGGCGTTCTCGCCACCGAGAACCGGGATCGTGCCCACCGCTCACCGCGAAACCCCATACAATATTCCTCGGCACGGCCTCTGCCTCGCCAGGAGTGCAAGCCCGCTCTTGCGCCCGCGCCAATCCCCGCAGGATCCCACGTTCGAGCACGCCCGCGCGTAACGAGCACCGGCGTTACGAACAGTCCGCTGTCCTTGGCATTGATGGCCGCACGGCTGAGATCGGTCCCGGGTCCGCCCATTCCTTGCTCAAGCCGGCGAACAGACTGGTAGGCTTTAGCTTTATCCGGTGGTGGCGCTAACCTACCATATCCGGTAGGGGCAATGGCGGATTCTCGTCGCTCACTTCAGCCCTTCCTCGCCTTCAGCCCGAGTCCCGCGGCTCGCTGGAGGGCTTCTCAGCGCATCACTGCTTCTCTGCGGGCGCGTTGCCTTCGCCTGACGGGGCGGGCGGTGGTGACGGCGCTGGCGTGTCCACCGGCAGTGTCGCAGCAACGCAATCACCTGCCCAGATCTTCGTGCCTCTGACCGTCCCAACTAGTTTACAACCCATCGATGCCCGCGGCTCGACGTGAGTGGATGGCTTCTTTGCTGCCCTGGGTGGAGCAGTTTGAGCAAAAGCGCCGCTCGCAAAAAGCAGCGTGATTAGTGCGATCAGCAGTTTCATGGTCACCCCGGATCGTTCAATGTGTTCCCGCTCACTTCTTCGCCTTCAGCCCGAGCTGGACCAGGCGACGCACGGCCTGAGCGCGCGTCATCTCCTCGACGCTCTTCGCGATCCATGCGTCGATTGCAGCAAGCTCGGCTTCATGCCACCGCTCGCCGATCTGCACTCCCTTACCTGTAGTTGGCGGGCGACCTCGCTTATTCTTAGCGGTAACACGAATTGATGTTGTCATGATTACTGTTACCATAAAAGCGAGCCGGAGAGAAGTTGGCGCTTCCACGCGCCGCCTCAATCATACTGCTAAGGGCGCTTCGCGGTTCTGGCACAGGCCCCTAGCACAGTTGGGTTCGGCCGTCGTGCGACCGGCCGCCAAGCGGCAGGATGTACATTCTCTTTCTGCGGGGGAATCGTCGATGGTTTCGTAACGCCAACCCGATCGACCTCGTGGCGGTCTTGGGCCCGCAGGTGCAGTTTTCGCTGCGCCCCGAAAGCCGTTCAGAGGTTCTACCGCAGCAGAAGCTGCTGATCACCAAGCTGAAGTATCAGATTGACGGCCACGGTCGGAGTGTTCGGCGCGGCTGACCTAGCAGTTGCCATTGGCACCCGAAGAGCGAGTGCCAACGCCACCGAGGACGAGCTGGCAGCGGCATAGACCGTGGCCAACACGACGACGGCGAGAGGGTTACCCGCAAGCGCGCCGAGCGCCAGACCTTCCCCGAGCACCTTCCCCCGCAGCGAGTGAATATCGATGGGCGGACGGCTTGTGAATGCTGCGACAGTAATCGCCTTCACCGCCTCGGTGTGGACGTGCCGCGCACGCTGGAAGTGGTGACGCGCCAGTAGAAAGCCGCGCCATGCCCATTGTCATCTGCCATATCCGATACGGCAGACTTCCTGGCGATGGATGTAAGTAACTAAGTGCGCTGCGAAGCGCCATCCGGCGGATCCACAGCGATTGAATTCCACCTTTCCGCCGGCTCCGCGGCAACCCGGGCTGCAGCGGCGGCTTTTGCCATCGAGGAGAAAAGCTAAAAGCGCAAGACCAAGGTTTGATTTCCGATATGAGCGTTCGATATTTGGTGTTTAAGACAACTATACGAAGGTATGTAATGCGCCTTTTTTCGGCTACAGTCGAACGCGAAACCGCTCACGAGCGCCTGTCGGAATGGAATAAATTGCTATATTTTTTGTCTGATTATTGATCTCTCCGCCAGAAGGGCCACACGGCTACAAGCATGTTTAACCAGCTCACCATGTTGGGACGTTCAGCGACGCAGTTTTTCTTCGGTGGCATTACGCTCGCGGTGGTAACGCTGGCTTCCTTGTATATTCACAGCCCTTTCGCAGCGACGGCGTTCGCCTACCTGGTGGTGATCCTGCTGTTTTCGCTGATGGGCAGCTTCATCGCATCATTGGCGCTTTCCATCGTCTCTGTCGCTGCTTTAGCCTACGTGTTTGCGCCCCCCACGTTCAGTCTCCAGATCGAAGACTACCAGGACCTTTTGGTGGTTGTCGCTTTCTTTACTGCCTCAACTGTCGGAGCGCACTTGATCGGAAAAGTCCGCTACGAAACGGAAGCTGCGCGCGAGGTCGCAGCCAAGTTACGGCGCAGCGGGGCCGATCTGCACAATCGCGAGAAACTGTGGCGCGCAATCTTCGAGCATAATCCGGCTATGTACTTCATGGTCGATGAAGCTGGGACGATCCTTAACGTCAATACTTTCGGCGCGACCCAACTCGGCTATGCGCCAGCAGAACTAGTAGGCCTATCCGTGCTGAAAGTCTTTCTGGAAGACGATCGTGAGGTCGTCCGCAAATGCATCGGGGAGTGTCTTACAGATATCGGCCAATCGCGTACCTGGGATATCCAGAAGGTCAGAAAGGACGGCTCGGTGCTATGGGTGCGCGAAAGCGCCAAGTCCATGCTGGGGGCCGACGACAAGCCAATCGTCCTCATCGCCTGCGAAGATATCACCGAGCAAAAGCGAACCGAACTTGCTCTGCAGCGGAGCGAAGCCCATTTGGCCCAGGCACAGGAATTGAGCCGCACCGGCAGCTTCGGCTGGAACCTCGCCACTCGAGAGGTTTTTTGGTCCAAGGAGACTTTTCGGATGTTCCAGTACGATCCGGAAACGAAACCGACACCGCAGCACGTCCTTGACCGTACCCACCCAGAAGATAGAGCTTCCGTCCAAGAGACTCTGGATCGAGCGTCTCGAGGCGAGGATTTTGAGCACGAGTACCGACTGCTGATGCCCGATGGGTCGGTAAAGCACATTTACGCGCTGGCACGAGCCACGAGAACCGCGTCTGGTGATACCGAATTTGTCGGGGCGGCGACGGACATCACGGCAGCAAAGCAGACGGAACAGCAACTGCGACGTAGTGAGGCCTATCTGGCCGACGCGCAGCAGCTCAGTCGCACAGGCACCTGGTCCTGGGACTGTCAACGTCGCTGTTTTGCATATCGCTCCGCCGAAGTCAGTCGTCTCTTTGGCTTTGATCCGGACGAGCCCGTGTCGCTTGAGGCCATCCGGTCGCGCATCCATCCAGACGACTTGCCGCTGCAGCAGGAGGTGCAGCGTCAGGCTATCGAACAAAAGACCGGGAACTTCGAATACGATTTCCGAATCCGTCTTCCCGATGGCACGATAAGGCACATACACTCAGTTGCGCACGCTGTGTTGGGTAGCGACGGCTCCACCGTCGAACTCATCGGAACGCACATGGATGTCACCGAGCAACACGCAGCCCGGGAACGCTTGGAAAACACTCTTGCTGCTCTACGTGAGAGCGAGCAGCGCTTTCGTGACTACGCCGAAACTGCTTCCGACTGGCTCTGGGAGACCGGGCCAGACCACGTGGTCACCCTCATATCAGAACACGCCAGCGCTGCGGGCGTCTTGGCCACAGGGCATCTCGGGCTGCCTCGCTGGGAAATTGCGCGCGACGTCGAAGAAGAACCCGAGAAATGGCAGCAGCATCGGGTGATGCTAGACGCACACCTCCCATTTCGCGATCTGATTTATCGCGCGGTGAACGGGAGCGGATCTGCGATCTACGTCCGGACCAGTGGCAAGCCGTTTTTTGATGTAAGCGGCAACTTCCTCGGTTACCGTGGCGTCAGCAGCGACATTACCGCGAAGATACGGGCAGATCAGGCCGAACAAGAGCTGCGCAAGGCACAAGCGGATCTTGCGCATGTGACGCGCGTGACGACGCTGGGAGAACTAACAGCCTCCATCGCGCACGAAGTAAACCAGCCGCTCGCGGCCATCGTCAGCAACGCCGATGCGTGCTTGGGCTGGATCCGGCGCGAAACTCCCGATGTGTCCGCCGCGCGCAGGTCGCTGGGGTGGATCATCGACGACGCTATACGGGCAAGCGAGGTGATCCGCAGGGTCCGCTCGCTTGCGAGGAAGGGTGATATCGAGATGGTGCCGCTTGATATCAATGACGTCGTTAATGAGGCCATCGCGCTGTTGACCCGTGAGCTGGTTAATCACCAAGTGACCTTGCGAACCGAGTTGGCGCCAACACTTCCCACGATCCTCGGGGACCGGGTTCAGCTGCAACAGGTGATCATCAATCTGGTGATGAATGGGATCGAGGCCATGCAAGCAGTTGACGACAGGACGCGCGAATTGGCGATTCAGTCATCCAGGGACGATATGGGGCGCGTGCAACTCTCCGTGACTGATTGCGGCGTCGGGATCACTGAGGATGATAGAGTCCGGATCTTAGATCCGTTTTTCACCACGAAATCGAGCGGCCTTGGAATGGGTCTCGCGATCTGTCGTTCGATCATTGAAGCTCACGGAGGGCGCCTATCAATCGTCCGCAAGCAAGAGCCGGGTGCGACATTTCGATTTGCCCTGCCGGTCGTGTCGTGTTTGGACAATCAGACGGTTGCGAACCTTCAAGTTCTTATTTGAGACCTTAAGTCCGTGCGGGCAGGCAGTGTTGAAACGGGTCAATACAGGTCCAATAAACGAGCAAACAGCCGCGAGCTCGGACTCGCGAAGCTGGGCATCACGACCAATTCGTGGCAGTTCCGGACGATCCCGGAAGGGATCGCCCGGCTCGATTTTTCTGCAGTTGCGCAAAAACCGGGTTCACCGGAGCCGCTCCGCAGCGCTCTGCACCATTTTGCAGCCATATGAGCGCGTGTCTCTCCAGCCAGCGCTGTGAGAAGTCGACATTCGCGACAAGAAGGGCCCTCGGGCCCTTTAACTTTATGAAGCAACGGCCGCGAGTTGCGACGCCGATCAACTCGCAACGGGGCGGGGGTGCCGAATTCATCTCCCACATCTTCGACATCCCCTTAAGCACTTCTACTCCGCCATTATGCTCGTCGGCGCGCGATCAAACTCGCTCGCGCTCCAGACGCCCACGGAGCTTCTCAAATGCCCGATCCCACCGCCGGCTTGCCGCCCCGATACTTGCGTACCCCTGAAGCTGCGCGCTTTCTTGGGCTCTCCGGGCGGACCCTTGAAAAGCATCGCACCTATGGCACGGGCCCAACTTATCGCAAGCTCGGTGGCCGCGTCGTTTATGCGCTTGAAGACCTGAAAGCCTGGGTAGATCGCGGAGCCAAGACGTCGACCAGCGATCCTGGCCGCGGCACGGTCTTGCCCGCCAAACGGCACACACCCATTCCATATGCAGGCAAGGAGCGGCGCTAATCCATGTCTGACCTCAGGCCCTTTGCTTCTGAACAGCGCCATTTGGAACGCGATCAGCTCGATTTGTTTTGCGCAGTACCCGGCGATCGGGCACCGCACGACGCGCAAGACTTGATGGCATATCTATTCTTTTCCTTGGCAAAGTCGAAACGGATTGTGGCGATTGATTTTCGCCCCAGGACGATCACGATCGGTGAGGAGGTTGTGCCGGAACATGGCATGGCGACCATCTGGGATGCGGACATTTTGATCCGAGCCGCTTCGCAGATTGTCGAGGCCCGCGACGCTGGCCTGAAGACGCCTCGGCTGGCCGCCACCCCCTACGAGATCCTGACCTTCGCAGACCCCGGCACCAACGTGCGCAACTACGATCGCCACGACGTTGCACTCGACAGGCTGCAATCAGCAACGATCGTGACGTCGATTCGTCAGCCGACCGAACGCCGACGGCATCGCCTTTCCTGGATCAACGAAGGGAGGGAGACGCCGGCTATGCTCGGCCTCGCCTTCGGAATCGAGATGATCTTGCTGGATTTGTTCGACACGGGTGTTCTCAATGAAGCTCTCGTGCTGACCATCGACCGCGCCTATTGCGATCTGACTGGCGAATTTGAACGCCGGTTCTATCGCCTCTTACGCAAAAATGGCGGCCGTCAAGCGGGCCATTGGAGCTTTGATCTCGTGCATCTCCATTTCAATTCAGGCAGCCGACCCCCGCTCAAGAACTTTGCATACGACCTGCGCCAGATCGTCCGTCGTCAAACGCTACGCGGATATCGGCGTGTCATCACGCGTGACGCTAGCGGTGCCGAGAGATTGGGCTTCGCGCCAATCCGGCGCAATCCGATTCCAGAACGATCGCGCAGGCGCGGGCGCACCTCTCGGTCGGGGGAAAACCTTTTGCGATCACGGACCAGAAGTCTCGTGCCATCGGGGACCGGACGTTCGTGCTATTGGGGACGGAGATTGCCGCTAACGCTCTGTTCTGCAGCTGCTTCCCGCTCCCGTAACTCTGCTAACTGCGAATCCTTATTCCTTCGAACGAATCTGGGCCTCTCGTCTGCGATCAGCGAGGCGACCGCCGCGAAGGTTCCACAACAGAGCCATTGCTGGCCGTCGCCCCGACGGCTCGGCCGCAGTCAATGTTGTTGCTGCCAATCGAGCGCGGATAAGCACCTGTTGGCATGGCCAGCAGACGTCCCCGAACAAGGGGGCGTCAGATGAATGATCTCACACGTGTTGAACTCTTATGGCTCAAAGGGCGGATCGAGAACCGTATTCGGTTTGGCCGGCCCGTGTCGGAAGAGATCATCGACCGCCATCGCCGCGTTCTTTCATTTGCGACCGGCAGCATTTTCGCGTTCGTGCGTTGGACGTCAAATGATTTTGGAACCGTTCTGTCTCGCATCGACATTTTGCGCGCCGTGGCGCCACGGCAGCGGTATTCAACCATCCCTTGGGTCACTCCCGGAGGAGAGAGCCTGCTGCGATTGTCAGGATGGACAAGGGTCGAACGCGCACTGCAATTGATCGATGCCGTGGAGGCTCTTGGTATCAATCCTGCCGATGCTGCGCCAGATTACTGGCATCACGTTCATAACCGTCTCTCTGTCAGCGAATCCCCGCGAACCTACACCCGTGCACGCCATCAGGCTTGGCTGCGCCGTCGAAGACGAGGGCTCTGATGGGACGGCTAACGATCATTCTTGCGATCTGCGGATCGGCAGCTCTCACGTTGTGCTCGGACAAAGATGCGCCGCCATCGTATATCTGGAACGCTTCGGAGAGTGTTCCGATTGGCCTCTATCGTCTGCAACCAGCGCGAGGATTGACTGTCACTGAGCTCGTAGCGGTTCAGCCGCCTGAGCCAATTGCGAGCTTCCTTGACCTGAACGGTTATCTGCCGATCGGTGTTCCCATGCTCAAACGCGTCCTGGCGTTGCCTGGACAATCCGTTTGCAGAAATGGCCCCGTCGTCTCCGTCGACGGCATCGAGATGGGACTGGCGAGCGAGCGCGATGCGCGTGGGCGGCCGCTGCCGGTGTGGCTCGGATGCCGCCTTATAGCGCCAGATGAAGTCTTTCTCATGAATTGGCAGTCGGCGGACTCGTTCGATGGGCGCTACTTCGGGCCAATTCCAGCATCTGCGGTCATCGGACAAGCCCTACCTGTGTGGACAAAGGGAGATTGATCTTGCTCGGCCCGCTTCGTGGATATGAACTCTCCCCAGTCGATGGATCGCAGGACCCCTACTCCGTCCCGGCCAAATGTCTGACGACGACCGTGCGCGGTGCTTGTGGGCGGTCACCTCACACTCAGAGGACGGACCGGCGAACCACGGTGTTATCGAGCGTAATCACCAGCGCTTCGATCCCTGCAATGGCAGTCTGCGTCTTGGGAGCTGTGCTGGTTCTCAAATTGCCGTCGGACGCTTGGGCTGAGACAGCAGTACCGACGCCCGGCGCGCAATCGCCAAGCTCTCAGGACGCAGATTCATACCCTGCCTTCGTGGCTGAAGCTTCTCGACGATTTTCGCTCCCGGATCACTGGATCCGTGCCGTGCTGCAAGTCGAGAGCCGTGGAGACGTACGCGCCGTATCCCTTCGGGGAGCGTTGGGCCTGATGCAAATCATGCCCCAGACCTGGGTCGACCTAGGTACTCGCTACAACCTCGGTGTCGACCCCTTTGATCCCCGCGACAACATTCTCGCAGGCGCGGCCTATCTTCGCGAGATGCTGGACCGGTTTGGTTTCGAAGGATTTCTCGCTGCCTACAATGCGGGTCCAAGGCGCTACGAAGCGTACTTGGCGACGGGGCAACCACTACCTCAGGAAACTGAGATTTACGTCGCCAGGCTCGTACGATTGATCGAGATGAAGCAGCACGAGCATGCCACTCTTGTCATCCGACATACCATTCCGTGGCAGCAAGCCGTGTTATTCTTTGACCGCTCTGGCGGCTCGTCGGCGACTGCCAGAACGGCATCAGCTCTGCATCCAGTGAGCGGTCCGAACGACCGCCCAAGCTTGAGTGCGCCTGCGCTGGTACTTGGCGCGACCCAGCTCTTTGTGCAGCGATCAACCGGAGCTCAGTTCCGATGATCGCAATCGCATTTCGTCGAGCAGCCTCGAAGCTTATCGCAAGTTGGAGAGTGCTAGGGAACGAGCAGAGATTAGCCGACCGCTGATGGCAAGGGAAAAGGCCGGCCGTCGGTCCGGCCGATGTGATTGGTTGGATTGGTCAATTTGCCATCGGCGCAGACGATCCTGCCAGCCATTCAGCAAATTACCCTAATGGAATCAATCTTCCTTGCGCCATCCTTCACCAGCACAGGGCAGTTTTGCGCCATGGCAGTGCACGACGATGACCTGCGCGTCCGGCCCGGTCGCATTGACCATGGTAACCGTGGCGCGAGGCGGCCGCAGACCTTCGTCGGTCAGGTCATGCGAGCTGCCAAAAGGGCAGGGCATGTAGGCAACAGCTTCCGGTCAGGTCCAGACCGCAGCCGTTCCCGCTTTGGCCGCGGCCGGCGTGCGGCAATCTCGATCCGCTTGCGCTCAAATGCCCGGCGTGTGGTCACGAAGGCGCGCGTGGTGCGCCACCGGGGAACGCGATTCCGTTCCGCCCCGCTAGGCAAGCACGTCGCCTACCTCAAGCGAGATGGCGTTACACGGGATGGCCGGGTTGCCTCGATGTTTGACGCGAGCTCTGATGCAGCCGACGAGCGGGGCTTCACTGAGCGCTGCGCGGATGATCGCCATCATTTCAGGTTCATCGTTTCGCCCGAGGACGGCGCGGCCCTCGGTGACCTGAAGGCATTCACCCGCGAGCTGATGCGGGATGTCGAAAAAGATCTCGCGACCAAGCTCGACTGGATTGCTGTCGATCACTGGAACACGGACAACCCACATGTCCATCTCCTTATTCGCGGGCGTGCAGACGACGGACAGGATCTTGTAATCAGCCGCGAGTACATCAGCCGCGGTTTGCGCGATCGCGCCGCTGATCGTGTCACCCTTGAGCTTGGGCCCCGGAGCGAACAGGAAATTCGTACCAGCCTCGAACGAGAGGTCGACGCTGAGCGTTGGACCAGCCTCGACCGAGCGCTGCGGAACATCTGCGATGACGGCGCCGGCGTGGCGGACCTCAGGCCCGGCCGCGATGGCGAGGATCCTGAACTGCGCCAGCTTCTGCTCGGCAGGGCAGCCAAGCTCGAACGCCTCGGCCTCGCTGAACCCATAGGGCCCGCCTGCTGGAACTTGAAGCCAGGGCTGGAGCAGACCCTTCGCCAGCTCGGCATGCGCGGCGACATCATCAAAACCATGCATCGGGCGATGAGTGAAAACGGTCGGGAGCCAGACATCGGCACCTTCGCCCTCCATGGAGAGGAGCCTACCGATCCGGTCCTTGGACGTCTTGTTCAACGTGGTCTCGATGATGAGTTGAAGGGGACCGCTTATGCGATCGTGGCTGGCGTCGACGGCAGAACCCATCATCTGCGCTTTGGCGACCTTGAATATACGGGCGATGCGCCAGCCGGTGCTATCGTCGAGCTGCGCGCCTACGCTGATGCCAGCGGAAAGCGGCGCGTGTCACTCGCCGTTCGCTCGGACCTGTCGATCGAGGAGCAGGTGACAGCGAAGGGCGCCACCTGGCTTGATCGGCAGCTTATCGCGAAAAACCCACCGCTCAGCGGTGGCGGGTTCGGCGCGGAGGTCCGGTCCGCAATGGATGCGCGCCTGGATCACCTCGTTGAGCAAGGTTTCGTGCGCCGGTACGGACAGCGCGTCGTGTTTGCTTGTGACTTGCTCGCTACCCTGCAGCGGCGCGAGCTTCAAACCGCTAGCGCCAAGTTTTCGGCTACTACCGGACTTGCCTATCAGCCCTCAACCGAGGGCGATCATGTGACAGGCATCTACCGTCAGCGCGTGACGCTCGCCTCGGGACGTTTCGCTATGATTGACGATGGGCTCGGCTTTGAGCTCGTGCCATGGCGACCAGCTTTGGAACAGCACCTCGGAAAAGAGGTGTCTGGCACCATGACGCTCAGTGGCAGAGTCGAATGGAATCTAGGCCGCAAGCGAGGATTGGGAATATAGCCTGATGAAGCGGGACTAGTGGTCTCAGCCGAAGCAGCCATAGTTCGTGGCCGCGCCGACAAGCCCGACGTGAGTTGCTACCGGAAGGTTGACAGGAACTTCCACAAGCCGCTGTCGGGACCGTACTTCCACTCCCCGAAGCATCGGGTGGTGCAGCTCTCAGATCACCCCAAAGGGTTCAATGCAAGTCGCGGCGAGAAGTAAGGAAGGACGAGACAGTCCCTAAAGAGCCTTACCCATTCATCCGCTGGATGCCGAGCATGAAGCCTGTGCGTTACGACCGGCGCCTGACGCGCACTTGTTTCAAGCATTACCGGTCTTGTTGCGAAGGCGACATCCTAGCGAGCAACTAAAGGGTATGCTCGCTGCGAGTCAGGATCTGTTTCGATGGGCTCGCATCGAGGTCTGACGCCGGGCGACCAAGGGACAGTTCGCAGCCAAGACACCAACCGGAATGCGCTGCGCATCGGCATCAGCGCTGAGCTATGTTACTGGATCGTTGGCGCGTGAGCGCCGATGTTGCTTACCTGCCTTGCACGGATTTCCCGGGGGCGCGACAACCATCCACTGCGCGATTTCACGCGCTTCACCGATCAGCGCGGGGGCTGTGGCGGCGGGGGGCAAATTGAAGGCGTTCTATCGTACCTCATCATCAGCAATTTCACCGTCGGCATCGGTGGGCGTTAACGATGTAGAGTCCGAGCGATAGCGAGGAGTTCGCCACCAAAGCCAAGCAGGCAGACAGCCGCCTAGTCACTTCTGGGCCCTATCTGCGAATTATCACATGGAGCGATGGGGTGCGTTCCCCGAGGCGTCCTACAACTTAACTAAAACTCGCTCCTCGTCGCCACACTCTTCGGAAGCCGCCCGAACGATACGGCGCCGATGAAGGCTCAGGTTCCGTGCCTCGCGTCAGCCGGAGGCCGCAAACTGCAAGCTTTTCGGTCGTTAAGGCTCAAAGGCTTGCATCGTTACGACGGAAGGGCCACGCGCTGCGAGCGGCTAAAATTATTATTGTAGCCGTCAGATCTGTCTCACGCTTCCCGCAACCTGAATGCTCGATTTTCCTCTGATAGGATGAGGCTCGACCATGGTCAGATGCGGCAACTGCAACCGGCGTGTCGATTCCTCTGTTTGAGCTCCTCCTCTCAAGATCGTTCTGCACTCACGCCACAGCCGCCATTTCTACGCTCGCGCAAGTTTAGCGTTGTGAAACGCGGCTCGCAGTGTTTCATCAACGCTTATCATGTCTATAACGAAGGTCCTTTGGGGCCAGATCACGCTTGTCCTTGCCATCGTGCTCGTCACCACCTGGGCGGCGACCCAGTGGGTGGCCTGGAAACTCGGATTCCAGCCGCAGCTAGGACAACCGTGGTTCGAGCTCGGGCACGGAAGGCCCGTCTACCTGCCGCCTGCGTTTTTCTGGTGGTGGTACGCCTACGACGCCTATGCGCCGATGATATTCACTGAGGGCGCCTGCATCGCAGCGTCGGGTGGCATCAT
This sequence comes from Bradyrhizobium sp. Pa8, assembly GCF_052588265.1. NCBI lineage: Bacteria > Pseudomonadati > Pseudomonadota > Alphaproteobacteria > Hyphomicrobiales > Nitrobacteraceae > Bradyrhizobium > Bradyrhizobium sp. Pa8. The sequence goes on from NZ_CP176767.1 coordinate 1,267,611, forward strand.
TTCGATCATGGTTGCATTTGCTCTATCGGTCTGGCGAGCCCAAGAGGCGAAGACGGCCGCTACCTACGGCTCCGCACGTTGGGCGCTTCCCAGCGAACTTCGATCGGCACAGCTTACTGGACCCGATGGCGTCATTCTCGGTCGGTTCGATCGCAACTATCTTCGACACAACGGGCCCGAACACGTACTCTGCTTTGCGCCGACGCGATCAGGCAAGGGTGTCGGCCTCGTCGTTCCGACACTCCTGACCTGGCCGGGTAGTTGCGTCGTCCACGACATCAAGGGCGAGAATTGGACTCTGACTTCAGGTTTTCGCTCTTCGCATGGGAGGGTACTGCTATTCGACCCAACGGATCGAAACTCCGCGGCATACAATCCGCTACTCGAGGTTCGTCGGGGAGAATGGGAGGTTCGGGATGTCCAGAACATCGCGGACGTCCTGGTGGATCCTGAAGGAGCACTGGAACGACGCAATCACTGGGAAAAGACGAGCCACTCGCTGCTGGTCGGCGGCATCCTGCACGTGCTTTACGCCGAGGCTGACAAAACATTGGCGGGCGTCGCCAACTTCCTTTCGGATCCCAAGCGTCCCATCGAGGCGACGCTCCGCGCGATGATGACAACGCCGCATCTCGGCGATGTCGGTCCGCATCCCGTCATTGCGTCCGCAGCGCGCGAGCTCCTGAACAAGAGCGAAAACGAGCGCTCCGGGGTGCTTTCGACCGCGATGTCCTTCCTCGGGCTCTACCGAGATCCGGTAGTGGCGCGCGTCACGCGCTGCAGTGATTGGCGTATTCGCGATCTCGTGGAGGCGAGGCGACCAACGACCCTCTATCTAGTCGTGCCGCCCTCGGATATCAGCCGGACCAAGCCGTTGGTACGATTGATCCTCAACCAGATCGGACGGCGCCTCACAGAAGATCTCCACGCCAAGGCACGCCGGCATCGTGTGCTGCTGATGCTTGACGAGTTCCCTGCTTTGGGCCGGCTCGACTTTTTCGAGTCGGCGCTCGCTTTCATGGCGGGTTACGGCCTCAAGAGCTTCTTGATCGCCCAATCTCTTAATCAGGTCGAAAAGGCCTACGGGCCGAACAACTCCATTCTCGACAATTGCCATGTTCGGGTCGCGTTCGCAACGAATGACGAGCGAACTGCAAGACGGGTCTCGGAAGCCCTCGGAATGGCGACCGAGCTGCGCGCCATGAAAAATTATGCCGGTCATAGGTTAAGCCCTTGGCTGGGGCATCTGATGGTGTCCAGGCAAGAGACGGCGCGCCCCCTGCTGACGGCCGGTGAGGTCATGCAGTTGTCATCAGACGACGAATTGGTGTTGGTCTCGGGCTCTCCGCCGATCCGAGCCAAGAAGGCACGCTATTACGAAGATCCTCGATTGTGTGAGCGGGTACTCCCGCCAGCTCGGCCCGGTAACAGAGAAGAGGGCATCCAATCGCCTCACGACGATTGGACCAGGCTGCCTTTGCCTGGTGCCTCGGGGACCAAACATGAACTGTCCACAGAGCAGGAGCACAGTGCGTCCAGCGGCGATCCCGCGAATGGTGGCATTCGTCGCGAACCGGCGCTTGGCGAGCATGAAGAGGTAGAAATAGACCGCAGCGAGGAAAGGGCAGAGTTCGAGTTTTCCGATGAAGAAGGTGACGACAAGGTCCAGCGCGCCCTCGTTCTTCGCGGACAGTCGTCAAGTCTTGCGCGCCAGGCCGCAATGGATCCTGGCGACGGTCTCGATCTCTGAGCTGAGGGCCATGCGGACCAAGCACACGTTTCGTCTGCCCCCGGACATAGCCGTTCAGCTTGCTGACTATGCCAGTCGCAAGCGAGTGGCTCAGGCGCTTATTGTGGAGACGGCGCTATCCACGTTCTTGTCGCCAGACAATTCGGAGCGAATGGAGGCCGCGCTCAGCCGGCGTTTGGATCGGCTGACCCGCCAGCTCGAACGGCTCGAACGCCACGTAACGATTTCGAACGAAGCGCTAGCCCTGTTCGTCCGCTTCTGGCTCACGGCGACTCCGCCTTTGCCGGATACGGCGCAGCCAGCAGCCAAGGCGAAAGGACGCGAGCGCTATGATTCGTTTGTCGAAGCATTGGGCCGACGTCTGGCGAAGGGGCAGAGTCTGGCGAAGGAGGTTAGCTCGGATGTAGAGCCGCGCGGCGAAGGACCGGAGAATCCCAACCCGGCCTAAACCCGCCGATACATTCTTTCTACGCCTTCGTTGATCCCCATGGAACAATTTCTTGAGCTGCCCTCCAGCAGCATCAAACTTTCATTCCAGCTAGTACTCGCGTGCCTCTCGGTCGCCTCAAGTCTGAAAGATGCCGATGTCAGTGTGAGGAGCAACCATCCGAACAATGCATCGATGGGCTTGAATCGGTCGTAGCGTCAAGTTGTACATCACTACCAACGGCATATCGGCGAAGCATAGGCAGATGAAACGGCCCTCTCTCACTACCGTATTATGTTCCATTTTCGGTTTGCTCGGGCTGAATGGGATTGCGCTGGCCGACTCAACGCGGCGCTACGATTGCACCATAGATGGAACCGATCGAGAGCCGATAGGCGATCGGAATGGGCACATCGTTGTCAGCCTTCAATACAACTGTCGCGTCGCCGATGGGCCGTTGAAGGACGCGGGAATTACGGGGCTGTCGGTCAGCGAGTGGGACAGTGAGAAAGGAAAGTACTTGGCTTCTCTTGACGTTCATCGCGCGCTCGGCGGATTTGCGGTTGGTCAGCTCATGGAGGGGATCGGCGCCTCTGTCATGGAGAACAACAGGGCTGCTGGCATCGCAGCTTCCGGCAAGACGGTGTTCAAGTTCGCATCCGGCTCGTTGGCGGCTCTCTCAGGAAAGACCGTGAAATTCACGACCAAGCTCGTCGATTCTCGTCGATTCGAGATGGAGTTCACGGATTGGCCTGAAACTGCCCAACCGAAGTGACTCTGGGCCGCTGCATCCATCACCTCATTTTCGTCCTGATCGCTTGGCTCTCTAAAGCCGGTCGAGCCGCGTTGTCAGTCCAGTCATGGCGACTCGAACGTCCAACACTTTGATGACCTCGCGACAGGATTGTCCTATTCAGAAAGCGACCGATGACATCGAGCTGGGCTACCAGGTGCGCTTCTTGGGAACCTTGAGTGTGTTTCTCGAAAGCATCGCTGGTCTTATCGTGCCCAAGGATCATGCAATTGAATCCTTCGCGTGTTCGGCAGTAGCTGATCCGGCGATCCCATTCAGTCAGTTTAGACAGTTTGAGCGGTCGAGCCGGCACGCGGCTATCGCGTTCTGGCCCGCGGCAGTTCCCGCTAGATTGGAGATGGATTATGAGGCGCATTGACGAGCGCGGGAAGCTACCCATATCGGAGTTTGACGCCCATGAAGGTCGAGGCGCTGATGGTTCTCGCGCTGGATCGGCTTGTGCTTCTGGTGAAGAGGGCGGATCATTCGGTTCTATCGTGGAGCGGATGCGCGCTGAATCCCAGGATACAGACGCTTCATCATCCTCTCGCATCCCACACGGCGCCGCCGGCGGGTTTGCCGGTCCTCCCGTCGGCGCGCATCGACTCTTTGGGGCTGCGCTGCAGGGCGCAATTGGTGGGCGCCGTCGTCGTTTCCGCTCCTTGCCGGAATCGGGCTCGCTGCATTCTGATGGGGATCTGCGCCGCGATGGTCTAGATGCTGAAAGCTCGCAAACAGGTTCGCTCCCGTCGCGCAGGGGGGGCGGACCAGAAGGGGGATGCGTCCACGATGCGCCGACGCAGACTGTCCAGAGCTCAGGCTTGCAGCGACCTAATAGACCTTACAGTGGTGGACCAAGTCCGGACGCAGGCTCCTTGCGTTCGGCTGGTGAGGAGCCCTGGCGCGTTGATCGAGCGGCTGAAAGCTCGGACGCGGGCACACTGCCGCTGGATACGCAATCCGCATCGGAGCGGAGTGGCCGACCAGGAAGGTTGCGCGTCTCCGATATACCTGCGCTGCCATTCCAGCGTGAAGTTTCGGAACGACCCTATCGTACTGATGGTGGTGCGGCCAATCGGGAAACGAGCATGTCGCGTCCTGATGGCGGTCGGTGGCGTGCCCACCGAACGGCTGAGAGCTCGCAAAGAGGCGTGCTTCCGCCGAATACGCAATCCGTATCCGATCGGGGTGGCAGGCCAGCAAGGTGGCGCATCGACGATGTCCCCGCTCAGCCAATCGAACCTGAAAGCTCCGAACGAGCCTATCGAGCCTATAGTAAGACTGCCAATCGGGAACTTGACCTGTCGCGTTCGGATAGTGACCGGTGGCGCGCCGATCGAGCAGCCGAACGCTCGCACAGAGGCGGGCTGACACCGTACGGCCAATCCGTCTCTGACCTAAGTGATGGACTTGGAAGGCCACGTATCGACAATGCAGCCGTGCAGAACGTCCAAGGTGCAGTATCGCAAAGGCATTCTAGACGTTCAGATGAACTAAATGCCGCTTTAAGGGAAATCGCCAGCGCTCGCGACATCGGCAATTTCTCCCGTGCTGTGGTGCGGTACAACAAGCAGCTGCGGGGGCATGATCTTTCAGAGTTTCTGCAAGGCGCGGCCGACCGTTTCGATGCTCGATTTGTAGCGCAGTTAGAAGAGCAGTTGGAAGAAAATATCCGGTCGTCATGGGGATACGCCACGACGTGCAACGCGGTGAGCCGGGAAACCGGAGGTGAGGCCGGCACAAAAGCTTGCCGGGCCTTAGCGGTTCGGGTGTCGCAGCTTGACAAGACACGTATGAAGCAAATCCAGCCCGGCGCCCTTTCCCTCTTCGCATCATCGTTTGGTCGGCATTCCGGGGCAGCGGAATGCCGCGATGGAATCATCAGCATCGCCGAAGTTTGTCGCGATGAACGCTGGGCATTACAGGATCCGCAAAATCAAAGTCTGGCGTTGTTGGTCAACGGCTTCAGTAAATGGCCGGCAGAGGAGATCTGCGGCCAAGCCACAGCGGCGATCGCCCGAGAAATTTGCGGCTCCTCCCTGTCTGAACTTATTCCGCAGAACCTCGCAAACTTGGTGAACGGCTTCAGTAAGTGGCCGGAAAAGGAGGACTGCTCCCGAGCCGCAGGTTTGCTTGCTGGCGAACTCCACCGCCGCGCAGCTCGCAGTGACAGACTATTCGATTTTACTTCGCAGGGGCTAGCCAACCTGGTGAACGGGTTCGGTAAGTGGCCGGGAGACCGCTGCGGCCAGGCCATTGTCGCGATCGCCAAGGCGATCGTCGCGCGCGCCGACCAGCTCCGTGATTTTACTCCACAGGGGCTGGCCAACCTTGTGAATGGTTTCAGCAAGTGGCCGAAAGAGGGCTACGCCCGCCGAGCCACAGCCGTGATCGGCGACGAGGTGTTTCGCCGCGCCAAACACGACGGGCTCCGTGGTTCTGTCTCGCAGGACCTGGCGAATCTCGTGAACGGATTCAGCAAGTGGCCAAACGAGGCCGGATGCAGCAAGGCGACTTTCGAAATTGCCGCCGAACTCTGCCGCCGCGTCGCTCGCGACGCCTCGCTCTCTGATTTTTGTCCGCAACACCTGGCGAACCTGGTGAACGGCTTTAGCAAGTGGCCGGAGGAGGCGAATCCTGCTCGTGCTGCAGATTTCATCGGCGCCCTACTCTGTCGTCGCGCCACCCACGACGACGGGCTTGCCGGTTTTACTGCGCAGCACCTAGCGAACCTGGTGAACGGGTTCGTCAAATGGCCGAATGAGACGGGCTGCAACGAAGCTACAGTGGCAATCGCCGGCGAGATCCTTCGCGCCGACGTGAACCGGCTCTCGAGCCTTGCTCCGCAGCTCCTGGCCAACCTGGTCAACGGTTTTGGTAACAGGCCCGAAGAGGCAACCTGTCGTCGAGCCACGATCAAAATCGCGGGTGAGATCCTTTCCCGCGCGGCCCGTGACGGTCAGTTCCCTGCGTTTGCTCCGCAAGGGCTGGCAATCCTGGTAAACGGATTCAGCAAGTGGCCGGAACAGTGTCGCGATATTACAGTCGCGATCGCCAACGAGATTCTCGAGCGCCACGAAGAGCTTCCTGCTTTTGATCCACAGGGACTTTCGAATTTGGTCGACGGTTTCAGCAACTGGCCGAAAGAGGCGGGATGTCGCGACGTCACAGTCGCGATCGCCAACGAGATCACCGCACGCGACGAGGGGCTCTCTCATTTTGACCTGCAGGGACTGGCGAGCCTGGTACACGGATTCAGCAAGTGGCCGGAGGGCTCTGGCTTGGCCACAACCGCGATCGCCAAGGAGGTCATCGCACGCGCCGATCAGCTTCCTCATTTTACGCCACCGGAAGTGACGAGCCTGTTCAATGGGTTCAGCAAGTGGCCGGACGCGGAGGACTGTCTCAAAGCCGCAGACTTGATCGCGACCGAACTCTGCCGCCGCGCCGGCTCCGATGACAAGCTGCCTGATTTTACTCCGCAACATTTGGCACGCCTGACGAATGCTTTCGGCAAATGCCCACAGGAGAGAGAGCTGGGCTACCGCCAAGCCGCGGTCGCAATCGCCGATGCGCTCCTTGGCCGTACGAATGAACTCTCGGTACTTGGTCATTGGCACTTGGCGGCACTGGTGAATGGCTTCGGCAGGTGGCCGGAAGAAGGCACCTGTCTGCAAGCCACTGGTTTGATCGCAGCAGAACTCTGCCGACGCGCCGTCAGCGACGGCGGACTCCCTAGTTTTGCTCCGCAAGCACTGACGAAACTGTTAAATGGGTTCAGCAAGCGGCCACAAGAGGATGCCTGTCTGCAAGCTGCAGGTTTGATCGCCGCGGAACTTTGCCACCGCGCCGTCAGCGACGGCGGGCTTCCTGATTTTACCCCGCAGGACTTAGCGAACCTGGTGAACGGTTTCAGCAAGTGGCCGGAAGAGGCGGGCACGCGCCAAGCCATAGTTGCCACCGCAAGTGAGCTGGTCCGCCGCGGCGCCACCGAACTCCTTCATTTCAATGACCAGCAGTTGGCAATGCTGATGAATGGTTTCAGCAAATGGCCCACAGCGGAGGACTGCCTGCAATCTGCACGCTTGATCGCTGCCGAACTCTCCCGCCGCGCCGCGCGGCTTCCCGAGTTTACCGAGCAGGGGCTGGCGATCCTGGTGAACGGTTTCAGCAAGTGGCCGGAAGACGAGGCCTCTTGCCAGCGCACAATCGCGATCGCGGATGAGATCTGTCGCCGGGCCAACGCCAACCACCTCTCTGTTTTTACTAGTCAGGGATTGGCAAACCTAGTCAACGGCTTCAGCAAGTGGCCGGAGCGGCCGAGCATGCGCCTCGCGACAATCGCGATCGCCGATGAAGTTGATCGCCGCGCCACCGATCAACTCTCTGATTTTACCCAGCAGGAGCTGGCGAACCTGGTGAGCGGTTTCAGCAAGTGGCCGGTGGACACGTGCCGAGCCACAATCGCGATCGCCAGTGAAGTTCTTCGGCGCCAACCGTCTGATTTTGCGCGCCAGGAGCTGGCGAGCTTGGTGAACGGTTTCAGCAAGTGGCCGGAAGAGGAGGCCGTTCTTCGGGGCACCATCGCGATCGCCAGTGAAGTCCTTCGGCGCCAACCGTCTGATTTTGCGCCCCAGGAGCTGGCGAGCTTGGTGAACGGTTTCAGCAAGTGGCCGGAAGTGGCGTCCTGTCGCCAAGGCACAATCGCAATCGCGAATGAGGTCCGTGGTCGGGCTGACCGCCTCTCTGTCTTTACCAGCCAGGGATTGGCAAACCTTGTGAACGGATTCAGCAAGTGGCCGGCGGAGACGCGCCAAGCCACAATCGCGATCGCCGGTGAAATCTTCCGCCGTGGCGATCAGCTCTCTGCCTTTACTCAACAGGAGCTTGCGAATCTGATGAACGGTTTCAGCAAGTGGCCGGAAGAGAAGAGCACTCGTCAAGCTACGTTTGCGATCGCAGGTGAGGTCTGTAACCGCGCCGATCAACTCTCTAATTTTAGTGGCCGGCATCTGGCTAACTTGGCGACAGGGTTTAGCAAGTGGCCGGAGGACGACCATGCGCGACAAGCCACAGTCGCGATCGCCCGCGACGTCCGTGACGGCGACCGGCTCTCTCACTTGAACAGCCAGGAGCTAGCGAGCCTGGTGAACGGCTTCAGCAAGTGGCCGGAAGATGCAGACACGCGCCAAACCATAGACTTGATCGCGGGTGAGGTCTGTCGCCGCCAACTTTCCGATCTCACGCCGCAGCAGTTGGCAAGCCTGGTGAACGGCTTCAGCAAGTGCCTGGAAGAAACGGCGTGCCACCGGGCTGTCGTGGACATCGCGCGCGGACTCGGCCGGGGAAGTCAACGATTCGGTGCTTTCACGACGCCTCAGATCAGCATGGTCGCCAATGCCCTGGGGCGAAGTGTCACGAGGGGGGAGGACGAGGGAGAGATCATAGAGACCGCTCTGCTAAAGGATCGCTTACACCAGTTGGCCCATCACTTAGTCTATGCCAATGATCGGCTGGAGCACAGCGACGTTCCGAGCATCGCCATCATTTTCAAGGCCTTGGCGAAGGCCCAGCTGTTTGAGGACCTTGGTTTACTCGCGCCGACCGGGTTAGATCGGCTCAACCAATTGCAGCGTCTCCCTGGTTTTGTCGACGAGAATAATCTCGAAACCATGGGCAGTCTCTGTGTCGCTCTGTTGCCGTTGGCGCGCAGCCCACACCTGCGCTGGCACCGCAGACAGGCGCTCTACTTGCTGAACGACGTCCAACCCGTCGTGGAGCAAAAGATCGAAGCACATTTCAACGCGAGCAAGGCCAAGCAAACCCGTGGACCATTCTCGAGTCGCGCTCCCGCCCTTTCGATCTATCAGGTGCTCAAGGCTCGCGCGGTCTTGGCGAACCTGTTCAAGCGACCGGATGTCGAGGGCAAGAAGCCCGACTTGCAGATGAGGCAGCAAGAGCTGAAGCGCGGGACCAGGAAGATCCTCGCCAGCGCGCGCGACCTCATCCAAGGCGATCTTTCCAACATGAGCTGGAACCTGATCGCGCAGATCGAGGCGGAGGGACCGGTCGATACGCTGGACGCCTTTATGGCACAGGATGCGGCGAGGATTCAGGCGCAACATCCTGCCTCCGTCTTCGACATGCATGAGGTGTTGCGAGCCATGGACCACGATCCCAGCCCGCCACAGGGTGAGGCTGGCCTGACGAAGCTGCCGGTGGTCGATATGCAGGGGCGGCGAGTGGCTACGGAGCCCGAGACACGCTATTCCATTTTCCATCGCCTGACCTCGGGGAAGGTGCCGGTGGTCGCGGTGCAGCTGCCGGGAAAGCCGAGCGCTTTCATGCTCGCGCGTACGCTCACCGTTGATGGTGTACCTTACCGCATGGATCTGTTCGGCGGCAGCAAGTTAAAGGCACCAAAACGGACCGTGATGGAAACCGCGGCCCGTGCTCCAGGCGAACCGGCAGCAGTGTCTTCGGGTGGGAAGTTGCTGGCCATTCCCTATGCCGAAACCGCTCCGGGCACGTCATTCGAGAAGCTAGCGCGCGCCTGGGCGCCGTTCAAAGAGGCCTATTGGTACACTCAGCGCAGGGGGTTTGCGGCGCCGCCGGCAATCAAGGATCTCGGTCCTCACGACTACGCGCTGGAGGGCGCCTTTAAGCTGTTGCTGGCGCCGGACCGCCCCGCAAACGAGGCGCATCCCTTCAAACTGACTGGGCCAGAAGGCCCGATTGCGCTGCGACCGCATGACGGCTGTGGTTTCATCAAGGCATCGCTGGCCGAGCGTATGCTAGCCGTTCGCCGGGCGGGCCTGCAGGAAGGCCCCGATCGGATGCCGGCCTTTGGTGAGGGAAGAAGATCGTCCGTGCCTGCCTCGGCGCTGCAACATTATCCGCGCAGTCAACGGGTGGCGAACGAGGCGCGCGAGAAGACCAAGACCTGGCTTGAGAGCCGAGGAGGGGAAAGCCTGATAGGCGAGCAACTGTTTCGCACGGTGACGGCGGGCCACATCGATGCTCCCGGTGCGGTTGCGGTCCCGTCCAGTGATGATTGCCTTCATGTGCCGAAGCGCAAGAGCGAGACGCTGACGGGAACGGGGGGCGTGCTGATCGGGCGATCTCCCTATGATAACCCCAACCTGCGCCCGCTCGCCGCCGAACGAGTCAAGTCGGCAGCTGTTGGGGATGCGACTGCGGCATTCCTCGATAGATGCGTGGCCATGCAATACAGTTTCAGTGTCGCCCAGAAGTCGCGGGAGGAACTGGCGGTCGACGATCCGAGCTTTTTTGCCAAAGGCATTCTGATCGTGGTGCCGGATGAGATGTGGCCGGCCAGTTACGCGGACCATGAGCTTGTGATGTCGTCCGAGGACGTTAAGTGTCATTCGAGCTGGACCGAGCGCAAGGACCGCGCAAAAGCTGACACGTCAGTCGACTGCGTCGGCATCTTGCAGGCGACCGAGATGTTCGCTCCGGGGTCGTTGGTTGCCGTCCCGACTGGCGAGCAGAAAAAGCTGGACGGCGACTTCGACGGGGATACCGTCGTCATCATCGGCGACCGGCCGCAGCTTTATGAGCATGTTCGCCAGTTCGATGAAAAGGAGCAGGCTCGCGGAGTTCGCTCGCTCAAGCCGCCAAAGTCGCATACCCCAGCGATCGAGGGCAACAATTACCAATTCAGTCGTGCCAGCCAGATCCTCGCGGCGACGCGGGATGCTTTGGAAATTTTCAGTGGCCTGCAGCGGAGCTTTCTGGCGCAGTCCCATCAAGCACGACGCTGGTTTGCCGAACGCGCCGTGTTTGGAACTTACGAGGGCGTTCACCACGAGCTACGGCGCGACATCCGCCAGCTATTGAACCAGGAACAGGTGGGTGGCCAGGATATCGAGGACACGCTGGACAGAGCGAGGCTCGACATCAAGGTTGCATACCATCCGGTCGCCCAAGAAATTGCCGAATTGCTCGTCACCGACCTCGAGGCGTGGGCAGCAAGCACGGATGAGCAGGTGCTGCCCGAAACAGTCGCAAGCGTGAGCGACACCAAGCTGTCGGTGAGCCCAGCGGTTTCAGAGCTTTTCCCAAATCTGGCGGAGGCCTATCCGGCAGCTACTCACCCACGCGACCGTATCCGGGTCCTGCTCGACAACTATCCTGCGCGCATCGATCCGCGCCCGGATGGGTACATTGCGGACGACCTCGTGCAAAGCGCAAGCAACCTCCTGAGCCTCGGCATCAAGGTCGGAACAGACGCCTTCAAATCCGATACTGGCGTCCAGATTTTCATGAAGAAAAGCCAAGGACTTCAGCGGCTCCTGCAACAGACGCCGGGTCTGAAGTCTGTGCCCTACGTCAAGAGCATGGCAGCGACCCTCAATCATGGAAGGTTCAATGTCGACACGACCGTAGAGGATCTGAAGGACAATCCCACATTGGCGGCTTCGATCATGGAGGCCTCGATCAGCCTCGCTGCAGAGAAGGGGCTTCTGCCTAGCCCCTTTGGCCGGCAGCCTTCCGAGGATTCCGCCGTCACGGTGATGCTGACCCGCGAGCAGGCTTTACAGCACGCCCAAATTGAGGTTGCCCGCGCCGCAGCTGAAGAGAAGCAGATCACTGCGGTGGCACTGCAAATTGCCGAGAACCTCCGGCAAACGGACATCCAGGTGAATATGCCCCATCACCAGAGTCGGCTCAGAACGGAAAGCTCTCTCAGGGACCAGCTCATGGAAATGAATGACGCCTCCCAAGGCGCCTCACAGCTGGTCAACGACGCCGTACGTCATATCTTCGAAATCCCCGACAAGGATTTTGCAAGCGCTTTCCGGAAAGTCATGCTGGCGTTTGAAGAGAAAGGCTACGGCGAAATCAGCACTACCAACTGGTTCAGGACGAACGATCCGACCTTTGTTGGCATCAAGTCTGTGTTCGCCACGCCGGATGGCTACCGCTTCGCGGCGGAGTTCCATACGCCAGGCAGCTACAAGGCGAAAATTGCCAATCACGACAGGTATAAGGAGCTCCAGCGCCGCAAGAGAAGCGATGCACCGGATCTTCGCAGGATCGAGGATGTGACGCAGCGCGTGCGCGATGTCTGCAAAGAAGTTGCGATTCCGGACGGTGTCAAAAACATCCCCCACTGGGGAATTGAAGGGCGGAGGGCAGCTGGCGTCGGCGCGGCTTTTGGGTTGCGATCAGGGGAACAGTCAAGGACGACCGACCGATCTCCGATTGAAAAGGAGGTTGTCGAAGCTCTCGACGTGCGTCCCATCGTGCTCGTCGGCATGCCCGGTTCCGGCAAATCCACCGTCGGCCCATATCTTGCGCGACGACTGGGACTGCCCTTCATCGATTCCGACAAAAAAATCGAGACGATGACAGGCATGTCAATTCCAGATATTTTTGCGACCAAGGGCGAGCAGCATTTCAGGGACCTCGAGGCGAGGTTGATCGCACAGTTTCTTGAGCGAGGGCCGATGGTGTTCGCAACCGGCGGCGGCGCGTTCATGCGTGAAGAGACGCGGCGCTGCATCGGCGAGAAGGCGGTCTCGATGTGGCTCAATACTGACGAAGGCGAGATCAGGAAACGCCTCAGTCGTGACACCACCCGCCCGTTGTTGCAAACCGCGAACCGGGAGGACAGGATCACACAGCTGATCCGCGAGCGCGCGCCATTTTATCAACTTGCCGATCTTACGATCGTCCCCCGCCAAAAGCGTGAGAACAAGAAGGCGGATGAATGTGTTGCCGCGTTGCATGCCCACCTTTGCGGCGAGGGGGAGGCAGGCCGGACGCCGACCAATATCATGGAGGCGACGCTGTGACCTTGCCGACCACGCACAAGCCTTCCATGGTCGTTGATGTCGCGCTGAGCGAGCGTGCCGATGAGTGCGGGGCGACTGAGCGCTTCGCAAACCGAAAAGCATGAGTGTCAGCCGATGCTCTATGTCATGAATGTTCCTCGCCCGTGTGGCTACCGTTGAAATCACCAGGGCGGAATATGATGCAGGTTAAGCCCGCAAGAGCGGTCATCAACGAGCTGATCGCCGTCGACTAAGAACTACGGCGCGGTAATGGAAAGCTATGTCGTACTTGAGGAGACCATCCACAATCCCGGCGTCAGGCCGCTCGCGTTTGAGACACGCGGGTACGAGGAGATGGCCGGCCCCGCCGAGCCTGGTTAGTAGCCGCCGCGCATCTAACCTGCTCTCATCAACTCGTTTCTATCACGATGCGTTGGCGCAACAACGCGACGCGACTGCTCGACGAAAGCCCGCAATCCAGCCGCTCATTGACTTGAAGCGGGACAGTCCACACCATCCGATGCCTTGTCGTCAAACGCAGACGAACGACGCGCAACACATAGCCCCGGCCATTCGTGGTCTCACATTGTGGCATAACGCGACCTCCAAAAGGCTGCGACATCAGAGCCGTGGTGAACCCAAACACAACGGCCGATCTTAGCACGTCCCGGTTGATGATCCCTCGACACCCGTCAGCTTCTCGAAAGCCAATCTTCGTAGCATTCGAACCTCGTCGTTAGGTGTCGATGCCGCTTATGACTGAGCCGGTCACCAATCAGGAGTACCCGCCGGGCGGATCGGCAAGAGGCTTTGTTTTCATAAGAGCACGGAGAGTATTATGGATTCCAATCGGATCAACGGTGCGATCTTGCCAGGGTCCCAAATGGGGTACCTCTGGACACAGGAGGATCATAATCTATTTAGCCAGGCTGTGAATGAAGCCCGGTCATCGTCTGCCGCGTCTGTATCGACAAAGGCTCCGATTTGGAGTTCGAGCGCTCAATACGGGCACTTCTCACGCGATGGTTACTCCTGGAACAACGATGTATGGGGCGCGGGCGCTGGGCCTCAATCGATTTCGGTGCGTGATATCAACCAGTGGGGCGTGTGGTCGAATCAGCCCAATACTCATGGCATCAAGAGCTATCCGCACGAGGCTATCAATATCGGGAAACCGCTCAGTTCAATAGACACTCTTAGCTCGAGTTTCAATCAGAGTGTTCCTACGAGCGGCGCTTGGGACGTCGCCTACGACATCTGGGACAGCTCAAACCAGCAGGAGATAATGCTCTGGACAAACTACACCGGGAATTCGGACGGTAGCGGCAACGTAAAGCCCATTTCGTATCATTATGCCCCTTCCGGGGCGGCGATTCCGGTCTACCGCAATATCGATGCAGGCGGGGCGACTTGGAACGTGTTTGAAGGCTTCAATGGTCACAAGGTCATCTCACTCCTGCGCACTTCGAAGACCAATAGCGGGACCGTGGACATCAAGAATATCCTGCAGTGGATCAAATCGACGGGCTACTTCGGCGACATAAACGTCGGCAGCGTCCAATACGGGGTCGAGATCACCTCGTCTCCAGGGGGAATGAACTTCAATTTCAACGACTGGACCGTCACCTCAAAGTGAGGATTGCAGGCCGCCGGCGGCACGACGGTGCGGAAGATCCAGGGCCACCGGCGGAGCCTGCCCATGCTCAGCGTGCGGAAAGTCCGTGGGCATGCCGAATGCATGCGCCTTCGGCCAGCCTCTGGACCAGTTCGAGGTGCAAGTGCAGGGTCAAAATCTTTCGCAATCGACAAGTCGTGACCAATTGTCTAACGAATTTGAACCACAGCGGCTGACATGCGCGAGCAGGAGGCTAGCCGAGCCGACCCGGCAAGAGATAGCAAGCGACCAGTGCCATTGTTCGGACAGGCCATGATGCACCAGTCGCAGATCAGCACGCCGACGCCATTGGTTTGGCGGATTCACACATCCGGCAAAGCAGAAAACCGTCCCTTCCATTCATGCGATCAACAATTTCGCCAAAGATTGGCCCTTGGAAGAGATCTTCATATCTGTCGCAGAGAAGATTGCCTAAGACGTGGCGTCGCTCAAGATCCATGCAGCAGAGAGTGACGTCGCCATTTGGGAGAAGAAGATTGCGAGACTGCCGTTCGTCTGCACATGACAGTGCTCCGGCAATTGGCGGTTGTGTCTCGGTGTTGTGAGGATCGCCCTTTATATCTCTGTCGCTCATCGGACGCGAGCGAATCAGCGCTTTCTCCGGGATTATCTCGACAAGATCTGGATGAACCTCCCCCACCACTGTGAATAGCATCGATGAAATGTCTGCGTCGATCAGTTGGCGCATCAGATCGACATACTTGCTCCTGACAAGGCGGCTATTCATGTACGTGCCGTCATCAAAAACATGAACTAAGAAAACTCGGAAACGCAGCGCTTGCAGTCGTTGTAGATCCCTTCCGTTCATTCCTGTAAGTGTCGTCGAGATCCGGATGCCATGGCCTAATGCGTAGGCATGCTCAACCATGTCGGTGCAAGCCGGATTTAGCCAGGGCTCGGAGTATCCGGAAAAGCTGATGTCGACAGCTGCCGGTACGCGGGCCAAGCATCTCTTGAAATCTTCGAGACGAAGATGCTTTGCATGAGACACGGCTCGTTGCCGAACGGCGAGCTTGTCCTGCGGACAATAGGTGCATCCGACGACGCAGCCTGTGGTCGTCGTTACTTCCAAGACCCTGCCGTCAAGGGGTACAGAACGCGAGTCATCTAAATTCATCGGGTGTGAATTACTCATTTTCAGGTCTTCCCAGTTCCCCGGAACAAAAGCGCCTTCCAAGGGAGGATCGCCGACTCGCGTCCTCATCATAGCTTACGCAAAGATGATGGCGCGATCGCGTCGGTCGCACGCGCGAGCCCCCACTCTGTCGTGATCACAGCGCTAGACGGCACATCCTGTTCGAGGATACTTAGCTCGCCCGCGTGAGGATGCGACAATGGCGCCGCCGACGTAGCCGCGACCACCAGCGCGATGTTTTCGTATGTCTGGATGACAAAAGTGACACAGCCGTGACCCAAACCGCGGCCGCATGGAGGCTGTTGACGCGCCTGGAGCCAAAGTGACGGCGGGATTGCGTCGATGAGGCATCATCGAGATGATCCAATATCACCGTACGTACGATTCAAGCTGTCTCGAAGAGGAAGCGCTCGATCGAACCGCACCTTGGTCGGCTCGAAAACGATCAACTGACCCGGCGAGCCTCTTCACATCTGCTTGACTGCAGCCTGAGCAGGGTGTGCAGAACGCGACGACCTACAGGTGCCAGATCTCATGAAGCAATCTTTCAGGGCGCCGCAATATACACTCGGTCCTGCAACGTCAGGTACTGCGCCGAATTTTGTGGTTTCCACGAGCTCGCTCGCAAAAAAAAGCAGTTCGGGCGGTCCAAATCGGCAGCACTAGCGCAGTGCTTTGAAGCAACGCGGCGGCGCGATCGCCTGACTGCCTACTGCCGGACGCAAAGCCCGAGGGATCGCCTTCGAGGGGGCGGCCGATCACCGCGGGCTACGCGCCCCCTAGAAAATATCCCGTTCCATCATCAGTGGCTCATCCGCGCGATCCAGCCAAGCCGTCGATCCGAGGCATTCGGTGGACAGCGACGAATTTCTGCAAGTACTTGGAGGTATGTCGTCCGGCTGGGTGCCGCGACCCGATGCGGGTTTATCTCCGGCGCCATCGCGGCCCTGCTCCGTGCTTTCCCAACCTCAGATGCTGGAGCTCGAAAAGCCTTCACTCGCCGGAACCAAGCAAAATCTTCCGCTCCGGAGAAAGCTGCCGCCAGGCGAGTTGCCTCCTAAATTGGGGTGCTGCGCCAGCACGCCGCATGCTTTCGATCCAAACGACCCCAGTACGTCTTCTCCAGCGAGGCCGAGCACCTCCCTGTTTCAATACAGGACGGCCGAATTGCGTGATGCAAATGTGAATGGGATCTGCGTTGGGCTGGTTGCGGAGTGGCTCGCCAATCTCAACCGCAGTCCGTCATCCCGAATGAATGCGCTAACACCCGGATCGCAAATGCACCATTCGGCGGCTGCGCGGCAGCAGCAGTATCAAAATCGCAAAGATCAGCTGCGAAGCGAGGGAGCAGGAGCTTCTGAGGCAGACCTTGATGCACAAAACACGATATTGCGTGAAGCAGGCTTGGCACCCTCCGGACGAGAGAAGGTATACAGGTTCGGCGAGCCTTCGAGCGTCTCGCGCATGCTGGGGAAAATCAGCGAGGACGGATCGACATATTTGCTTAGTTTGTATTTCGTCGAAGGTGGTGCGCACACAGTTGCGACCTCAACGTCGGATGGAAGAATCACGCTCTTCGATCCGAACTTTGGAGAATTTACCGTTCAATCATCGCAAGGGGATGAGTTGTTTCAAAGCCTCTCCAATCGTTACAGGAACCCCAACGGGCAGCATTTGTCGACAGTCACCACGCAAAAGATGTACTGAGCGATACAGATATTTCCAGGACGAACGCGCAAGCTCGCGGGTCCAGCACGGGTGCGTCCCGCTTTCTTGCGCAGCTGACTATGCGCGTCAGATCGGGCTGGCCTGCGAATATGAGCCGAGCAGCATCATCGTTGTGACGCGGCTTCGCGTTGGGACGTATCGGCAAATGCGCGATCGTGTTGTTGGAAATCGGGCGCTACCGGCGAGATGCGTACCGGCCGCCTCCGCTCAGTTGACGGTGAAGCCGTGGCTGAGCTGATGACGAACGCACTCGCTCACCCATAGCCTTTAGAAGCTCGACTGATACTTCTTTGTCGAGAAGCTGAGTGGCGCAGTCAGATATATCTGCTGGCTACGCCGTACAGGCCTTGTCCCGAAACGATTCAGAACCAATGGAGACGGCGCTGGATTGCGGTTGCAGCGACTGAGGCGGCTGAATGGCTCGAGCCCACGGTCTATCCAGCGAGCCGTGGATGCTGCTCGCGCAGTTTCGGTCTGTCCTACATGGCGCGACGAGCTCCGGGGGAGGCCGGCGGGCGCAAAGAGGCAGCTTTTATGCTTGAGTCCGCGGCGGGCGCAGAGTGCGCCGAGGCCAACTAGGGCGAAAGTCCGCGCTTTACTTCCTCGATATCGGCTTTTCTTTCGCCACAGATGCCGCTTTCAGAGGCCTCGAACAGCAGTGGGACTGTCCTCCTGTTCCCCAAACCACAGCTGGCCAATTGCCATCATGTGTGAGCGCGCTCGCATTGCGCTCAGTCCGATTTCATCCGAACCTTACGTGATGGGCGTGATTTTGCATCGATTTACTCGAGCATGCCATTTGTACTGTCGCGCAAGGAGAAGAAGCCAATGGCAAGCTCACCCTCGCGCCTTGGGTGCCGGTACATAGAAGCGTGACACCAGGTGCTTTGGCTGCGCATCGAGTTGCGGCGCGCGTTCCTGTGCCGCGGCTTGCCAAGCGACGACTTCGCGGTGGTGACGTAGCTCATGCGGAGGTTCTCGACGCCGTGCATCGAACGAAGCGGGGGGGGCGCCTCCGTCCCCGAAATGGTAGATGCCAATCCGCATGTTGCCAGCGCAACTGGCGCTTCAGGCAACGTTCTGAAACGACGGGGTCGCAGGTACCTGGCTCGGAACACCTGCGGCTTGCATGGGCCCGGTCTCAAGGCGCGCCTTCAGATCGTCCAAATAGTTCTCGGCATAGGATTGCGCCTCCGAGACCGTCAGGTCGAGCCCCTTCGTCGAAGCCTCTTCCAGAACCTTCTTTGCGAGGCCTTCGCGGAGCGCCAATTTGACCTCGGGCCCACCGACACAGCCAATGGCCTGCGCGGCAAGATTGAGGCCAGCTTCTTCCAGCGCCTGCTTCATATTGCCCCCGCTAATCGCCGTGTGCAGAAGGTTCGCAGCTTGGGACTCAAGCTCGAGCCCCATCGAAATGACGTCGGTCAATTCGCCCAGACCCGGAATGAAGCCAAGCACGCCTACCGCCGTGGCAGTCCAGTCAAGCACCTTCGAGCCTACTTTGGCTACGTCATCGAGCGCATGCATGAGGGCCCCGCCGTTCTTCTTGGCGGACTTGATATCGGGCTGGTCGGCTACACCCATCATCATGTCCGCTACGGCCGACTGCTCGGCAGCGGTTTTCGGAACGTGGGTTTTCGTCTGCTGAACGGTGTGATTCGCAGCCGACATGTTGCTGTAGAAGTGCGTGAAATCGTTGTTACTGATGTTGCCGGAATCGACCGTGTGTCCGCCGCCGAGGTCGAAGAACTTGTTATGGGTCTTGTATCCTGTAATTGAATTGTTGAGCAAACCGAACAACACGGGATCAGAGAGCAACTGCGACGCCGCCTGCCGTATCTTTGGGTCAAGACCCTCATCATAGACCATGCTCGCCAACTTGCCCCGGGTGAGCACGCCTCCCCCAAAGAAAGCGCCTTGATTATCGTTGATCGTGCCGAGCGTACTTATCTCCGCTTTCGTGAGATTCATCGACGACGAGGCGATTTGCAGGAAATCTTCCTTGTGGACCTTGTCGATCGCACCACCGTACAACTGCTTCCAAGCGTCCGGATGGTCGAGGAAGTATTGAGCCGCCGCGACCACCTGGGGCGGACACTTGCCGGTTTTGGCGCCGCCGTCGACGATCCCCTTGAAATCGTCCAGGCTCAAATTCTTGGGCAAGTTGTCGGAATACTTGTAGAGCTCGCGCAATGCATCATTCAAGGTCATGACCGATGGCTGTCCATTCCCGGTGCCGTCGGATGGAATATAGTTCTGCTCGTAGCTGTGCGCCTGCTGCTCCTGGAATTTAGCAACCTGCGAGTGGCTGGCGGAGAACTCTGACAGATCGTTGGCCTTGATCTTGCCGCCGCAGCGGCCGTCGCCTTGTGAGCCAATCGCGTAGAAGAGCTCTGGATCGCGCTGCAGTCCGTCGATCGCCTCCTTCAGATCCGGTGGCGTCGACGGATCGTTGACCTTGTCTGCCAGCGAATCCCAGCTGAGTGGGCATTGGTCCTTGTGCCGGTTCAACACTGCCACAATCTGCAACTCTGCATTGGTCAGCGTGCCGCCGTTCCACGTGATCCTCGAGCTTGGCACCGGAGCGCTCGGAAGATCTGGTGGTGGAGCAGGTGCAGCCGTCGCCGACGCGTCGACGGAAGAGGATTCGACCGGGGAGGAATCGCTCGAGGAAGAAAAAAGCGGATCCTTCTCCATCGCTTCGATCGCCACCTTTACATTCGCTGGCAGCTGGTCCCGCGTATCCTGCGACATCTTTAGCTCTGGCTGCAGCGGATCGGGGGGCGAGGAGGGAGCATCGAATTTCTCATCCCGCGAGCAGACGGACATCATTGCCTCGAACGTCGAAGCGTCGCCTGGCCGAATCTGCGCGGATGGCCCCAACGCTGACGAAGCGCCCCTAACAAGCCCAAACTGAGCTGGATCTGTACCGGCGGGTCGCGAAAAGTTATTGAGCTGCATTGAGTTCATTTCCCTTGCGGTCAATAGGTGGCATCGGCGATCGGAAGATTGTCGCTTGTTAGAGTGGCGAGCTTTCGAAAAGCTGACGAGTTGCAGAAGGGGGCGGTTAGCAAATCGCGGTCGTCTTAATTTGTCCACTGAGGGGCGTCCGCAGCTCATGAATGTCATCTTCGGCTCAGCGCATGCGCAGGCACGACGCTGTCCTGATGGGATTGGAAGAGTAGGCCCTTCATGTCGTCCATCGTGAATGGATATCGTCGAAAAGCAACGAAACAACATCACTATCGATTCCGCGGTGGCATTTCCGGCAGCGCGAGGTTTTGCCTCTGCCTCGCCGTCACACGATCGAGCGTCCGATCCGGGAGGGCGATGAGGTGTGGTGGGCCAGCGCCGTTATCTGGCGCTGTCGGAGATGTTGTAGAGTTTAGTTCGCGGTCGAGAAACTCGCGCGGTGGCAGCCGTCGGCATGTACCGCGTACCCGCCCTCTCAACCCCGGCGGTGACATTGACTGATATTGAGGCTGTCGCCGGAAATCGTCCTCCGACTCGTCAGCTTCTCGACAGCTACTCCCGTTAGCGTAAGCAACGTGGATCGCTCGCGGTGATGCCACCTTTCTGATGGAACTTAACTGAGAGGCACCAGATGGCCGGCGCAATCGAAACCGTGGTTCATACCAATTCTGATAGTGACAGCGCGCAGTCTGCAGCTGATCGTCAAAAGTTAGAAGCGGCTTTTGGCTCGGTTCTTTGCATGGCCGCGATGCAGTCGATGGATCGAAACATCACAAACTTTCGCGAAGCTGCGGCTGAAATAGAAGAGGATACCTGACGCCGGATTCTTCGACGTCAGGGGAGTGTCGCCATTCGTGGCGGCAAATTCAAGCAGAAGGTGAAACGATATGCCGAAAACAGCTGGTCCCAGCTCTTCTGGTGGTAGCCACGACTACGACGATAGCAAGGTTGATAAAAAGCCCGCGGGTTCCGGTGGTGGTACCACGGTGTCTACCACCGCATCAGGGGCTGGGTCTGTGGTTGATCAGGTTGGTGGTGCGGCGACCTTCGAGGCGCTCATCGCGCAGTTGAAAACTGTTAACCAGGAGGCCATGGCGCAGGACATACGGTTGCGCGCGTTGTCGACTGAGCTCTCGTCTGAGAGGAAGGCGGCCAGCGAGCGCGTCAACGGCTAGTGCTGAAAGGCGGGGCGAATCCTCGCTCCACGTTTCCCATCGTGGCGTGAGCAGTGCGGCCAAGGAATGAGTCGTGCTGCAGTCGCCCTGCCTTGCTCCTCTTGGTTTGGGGGATTGTCAGTGAATGAGGCCGCCTCCTTCCATTTCGAGGTGCTATCGGGGCTTTATGCCGGGCTAAGCGGGAAGGCGGCTGTCGGAGCGAGTCTTATCGGGCGTGGCCTCGATGCAGATATGGTCTTCGTCGAACAAGGGCTCGAGCCACATCACCTTCGTGTCACTCCCGTTGGCAATTCAATCGAGATTGAGGCTCTTGCAGCCGTAAGCATCCCAGAGGGCGAAAGGGATATTGCCCCAGGTGAACGGGTTGTTGTTTCTCTTCCCGCCGTCGTTCGCGCGGGCGCGATGTCTATTCGCTGGTCGATGCAAAACGCAGTTGAGGCTCGTTCGATCAGCCTATCGCGTGCTTCGATCTCAGTGCTCTCCGTCGTTCTGCTCAGCTTTCTTGGTGTAGGCAGTCTCTCGGCCTTTTTCTTCAAAGCCGGAGGAAGTGCACCGAGCGCCGTTGCGCGGCCTGCCGCCAAGCTTGCACCCAAGCTGGACATCAACCGGCGTGATGATCGGCGAGCTCAAGCCGCAGCCGAAGTGCTTAAACAGGACATTGATAAGGCCGGCCTGCTCGATATCAGGGTTGGTTCTGGGCCTGGTTTTGTTAGCGCCGAGGGAACGATCGCGCCTGCAACGGTTGCGAAATGGCGAGAGCTCCAGCAACGGTTCGATGGTCATACAAACGGCGTGGTGACGCTGGTGAACGGAGTGGTGGTCAAGGAGGAGAAGCAGCCGACGTCAATCGCCGTCGAAGCTGTTTGGCGCGGATCTCAGCCTTATCTGCTGATCGGTGGGCAGAAGTATTTCGTCGGCGCACTCTTGGCCGACGGATGGACGGTCAGCCAAATCGAGGAGGGGCGCGTGTTGCTAAGCCGCAATGGCCGTTTTGCTGCCATCCCCTATTAGACTTTCCGGCCCGAAGGAAGATAAGGAAGCGTCATGTCAAAGCTGTCCCACTACGATGTCGGGCCTGGCGCTGCTTCGCAGCGACTCAACGAGGACCATCATGCACCGGCCATCGAGCCGGCCATTCGCCAACCCAATAAGGTTGAGGTCGACGGTGCCCGTGAAAGTGGTGAGAGGGAGCGGGCGTCGATCTGGCGCGAGATAAGCGCGTCGCATATGCCGTTGGATGCTGCGATCGAAGCCGCATCGGAGGCCAAAGGCATTAATGCAGTCGGGCGTGTCAGTCTCAACGAGATGCGCGCTCGCATTTATGGGATAGAGCCATCCGCTGTGGTGGCATCGCTCGACGGGCGCGATTTCGCGCACGATCTGCTCTCCTTCGTCACGCCAAAGCTACGCCATCCGGACATGCTGCGGGCAGATCGGTACGGCATTCTTCTCGAACGTCTCGCCCATAAGCTGGCGGCCGCGCCTGCGGATTCGGCGGCGCGCGAAGGTATCGTCGTTCTACAGCAGGGACTGCAGTGGCTAGCGCTGCTCCGGCAGAACCGAAACAGCTTAATCGAAGCCTAGCAATGT
The DNA here is from genome assembly GCF_052588265.1 of Bradyrhizobium sp. Pa8. Taxonomy (NCBI): domain Bacteria; kingdom Pseudomonadati; phylum Pseudomonadota; class Alphaproteobacteria; order Hyphomicrobiales; family Nitrobacteraceae; genus Bradyrhizobium; species Bradyrhizobium sp. Pa8. Next base: position 1,290,657 of record NZ_CP176767.1, read on the forward strand.
CCAACTCCGATGGAGCGCAACGGACGGCAGACGTTTCCAAATCCGATAACGTCTCGCTGAGTTCCGGGCAGGAGCGCGATTTACTCTGTGTACTTTCCTATCTGCATCTCGCGTGTGGGCAGAGCGCACAATGCGTGGCTCTCTTGCGGCTTATCGTCCGCAACAACTCTCAAGATGTCGATCTGCTGCGGATTTTCGCCTACGCCCTCATCTCGGAAGGCCTCGGCGACGAGGCATTGCCAATCCTGGATAGACTGGACACACTTGATGACGGACCTTCTTCGTGCATCTCTTTGATGCTGTTGCGTAGCCATGCCCTGCGGCGGGCCGGCCTCTTAGACGAGGCGCGCGTGGCTTTTAAAAACTACGTTTCGTTGCGCGACCGCACTGGCCCTATCAACCAGCGATCGGAAGGTCCCCATGGCCAACATCCTGCGTAACATCATTGCGCGGGCCTCGGCCAGCTCCGATTTGATGGTTGCGTTAATGCTGCTTCTGACGGTCAGCATGATGATCATGCCGATCCCGATAGTGGCGATCGATACACTTATCGGCTTCAATATGGGCTTCGCCATACTGCTGCTGATGGTTGCCCTCTATATTAGCACTCCGCTTGATTTCTCGTCCTTGCCGGGCGTCATTCTGATTTCGACGGTATTCCGTCTGGCACTCACCATCTCAACGACGCGGCTGATCTTGGCTGAAGGGGATGCCGGCAGCATCATTCACACCTTCGGTGAGTTCGTAATATCGGGAAATATCGTCGTCGGAATTGTCATTTTTTTAGTCGTGACCATGGTGCAGTTCATCGTCGTCGCCAAGGGCGCTGAGCGCGTGGCGGAGGTGGCGGCGCGCTTCACGCTCGATGCTCTGCCAGGCAAGCAGATGGGAATCGATGCGGAGTTGCGCAATGGCCATATCGATCAGAACGAAGCCCGCAGCCGGCGCGCTACACTGGAAAAAGAAAGCCAGCTTTATGGGGCCATGGATGGCGCCATGAAATTCGTGAAGGGCGATGCCATCGCAGGATTGGTGGTTATCTGCATCAACATGCTGGGCGGGATGACGATCGGCCTGCTTTCCAAGGGCATGTCTTTCGAGGCGGCGCTGCAACAATATACTCTGCTGACGATAGGTGATGCGTTAATTTCACAGATTCCCTCGCTGCTGCTCTCAATTACAGCTGGGACGATCATCACTCGTGTAAATGGGGTTGCAAGGCTCAATCTTGGTACCGACATCGTTAACCAACTCACGGCCAATCCGCACGCGTTGCGGCTGTCAGCCTGCGTCTTGGTTGTAATGGGGGCCATTCCGGGATTCCCGCTCCCTGTCTTTCTCGTGTTGGCCGCAGTCTTTGCGGCAGCAAGTTTTGCCGACAGTGTGGTCCAAAGCGGCAAGAAAAGCGCTGATGTTTCTCGCCCCCCTCCCGAACAGTCTAGCAAGCAAACCGTGCCTGCCGGGGCGCTTCCCGTCGCGTTGTTCCTTGCGCCCAGTCTGACACGGGCGCTCGACAAAGAGGAATTGCAACAGCACATTGCACGCGTTTCGGGACTTGTCTCAGCTGATCTGGGCATCACGATTCCGCGCATCCCCATCGAGGTGGACGAGCGCTTGCCAGAGCTGCAATTCAGGGTGGATGTCGAGGGCGTGCCGGTCGATCAGGATCTCATCGATCCAACGCAGCTCGCACTCCACGACGATCCAGCCAACATTGAATTGAGCGGCATCCCGTTTCGGCTTGACCCGGAGACAGACCAAATCTGGATTGAACAGAGCAATGCACCGGCCCTCAAAGCAGCGGGCATCGGGCATCACCGTCCTGTTGAAATTCTGGCCTTGCGCGTCCATTCTGCGTTGGCCCGCTATGCACAGTGCTTGGTTGGCATCCAGGAGACGCGCCAATTGCTGGCGCGGATGGAAACGGAATATTCCGATCTGGTGAAGGAGGTATTACGTACGACGCCGATTCCTAAGGTAGCCGACGTCTTGCGGCGCCTCCTGGAGGAGGGTATTCCGATTCGGAACACGCGACTGGTCTTGGAAGCACTTGCCGAATGGGGAGGACGTGAACAGAACGGCGTCTTGCTCACGGAATATGTTCGCTCCGCTCTGAGACGGCAGATCTGCCACCGGTATGCCAACGCTCACCGTGTCGTGCCGGTCTTTATCATCGAACGTCAAACAGAGGATATCGTGCGTAGCGGGGTGCGCGACACTGCCAAAGGACCCTACCTGGTTTTGACGGACGGGCAAAGCGAAGTGCTGCTGTCAAAAATGCGTCAGATCCAGTCGAACCTGGTTCGGGAGCAGATCCAGCCGGTTATCCTCACTTCGATGGATGTACGACGCTTTGTCCGAGGTTTCCTCACCCGCAATGGGATCGATCTTGCTGTTCTATCCTATCAGGACCTGGCCTCGGATTTCACGGTCCAGCCTGTTGGATCCATCACACTCGCAGCTGCAAAGGGCAAGGCTCCGTCGGAGGAACTTGAAAACGTGCTCGTTGCAGCCGATTCACAAGCGCAGCAGAGGACCGTATGAATTCACGTCAAAAAGCAGTGCGGCGGCGCTTGGTTTCATTTTGCAAGCTCTCGTGCTCGGCTCTCTTTGCCATTCTAGGACTCTGCGGCTGCGCTAACTGGAACACTCCCGCTCTTCAAATGCAGGAGACGCCGTCCCCCAATTTGCTTGGCGCCAAAGATATCGATCCAGCTATGCGCGAACGCATTGAATGCGCGATCGGGCGGAATGCGGACCAGGAGCTTTGTGCGACGCGCTGAGGCAGAAAAGGGCGGAAGATCAATGCAGCAGATCGGGCCTTGCGCGTCGATGCGAGAGCGCCTCGCACTGAGGTGCTCGTCAACGTCGACCCGGACCTACGACCTGTACGCGCTGAAGACAAATGCGTTATCCTCAACAACGTGGCCCGCTTTGTGAGCCGCAACCGCATTGCGAATAATCGCGTTAGCGCGAGGGATCCCAATCTCGCGTGACTAAATCACGGTGTTCGCAGTGCTTGGTGCGAACGACGTATGGCGAATGATATCGTGCAACGACTGTTACCTAAGGCAGGATGCGTTCGCGAAAGCCTTAGGGTGTTGGCCAAGGCCCAGTTGGTTGACGCTACGCGCAGGCAAGCCTCCTCGTGGATCGGAGAAAAGAGCTAGAACCAGGGCCGTAAGGCTCCACGCATGCAAAGGTGTCGAGCAACGCTTATTCGACCAATGGCGTACCCGGGACATGCGCCAATGTTTTTCGATCGTAAGGCTACGAGCCGTTTCACGCTAACGGTGCCGCCCGAGGCAATTTCCTGGACGCGAGCTCTCCCCACGACCAGCGTCGGAAATTCCACCATCTCAAGCGGAAATGCCCGCTTTCAATTGGAAAGCGGCAGCCAAGCATCAATTCACCGAAGATCACCTTCATCTGTTCGATGTGATCAAGGGTATCCGAACCCAAAATCCTCATGTTTGTACGTTGACGCAATTCCGCGCAGTGTGATCACCTCTAATCTTTCCCGATTTCTTTTATCATGCTGAACTGGTCGAAAATCTGTTTGGACTTGATGCTCGAGATATCGATCGGCATCGAAATGCCCGCCAACTGGACTGAGCGTTTTCTTTCCATTCTGATCTCGATGTGGATGGCATTGTCCTCCCCGTGATGCTCGACGGCTCTGTTGTAGACGTAGAGATTGCGATAGGCCCTCTAACTCATTCCGTGCTGCGTGACGCGGACAAGGAGCAGCTCGTGCTCTAACCTGCCGACCTAAGAAAAGAACCGTTTGCCGACAGCAGCGCCGTATGCACAAGGCCGGCTTCTTCCCCTTCCAAATACTGTGCACCGCAGTTCGAAGCACGAGCGCGTGACTGACGAGTTGCGCGACATCCGACCTGGCAAACTGTCTACTGCCGTCCGCAAGCTGCCCCGGCAGCGCTGAAATCCCTCCATCTCGTCCAATAAGCGTCGGACCTTTCAGTCTTGGTTTTCGGTCCGAAGGGTTCGTGCCGCGTGACTCAATCCCAATCAACGCCGAGTTCGTGCCAATCAGTCGAGGCACGGATGCCTGCCGCCGGTCCACGGAGATCGTACGATCGGTTCCAGTACAATCGACGTCGCTGGCCAACCGCAATCCGAGGTGCGTGGCAACGCGGGCAAGCTCGCGAGATCAGTTTTGCCGCCTTGAGCGCAGCAGGCAGCGCGCCGAACCGAGGCGGCGGCTACCGCAAGCATGCCATGAGAGAATCGCCTTCGAAGGGGCTTGAAGCGCACGCTGCGTCAAATTGTACATTCTAGTTAGGGCTTTCCGAGTGAGCAAAAAAGGGTCGAGCGATGGTAATCAGCGCAGGTGATGGACAAGATCAACCGCATACGATGCTTGACGTCGCCACCGAGCTCGGTCCGCTGATCATCTTCCATTGCGTGAACGCGAAATTCCGCCTGTTCGCGGCCACCGCTGCATTCATGCTCACGACCGTCTTGTCAGGGATCACATCCCTCGTGGTGAAGGGCAACATGTCGATCACATCGCTGATCACCAGCGTCAGCGTGTTGGTGTTCGGCACGCTGACGCTGGCGTTGCATGAGGATACGTTCATCAAGGTCGAGGCAAGCATCGTCAGCGGACTGCTTTCGACGTTTCTTGGTGGCGCACTTTTGTTCGGCCGCTTCTTCATCGTGGAGACATTGAATCGCATCTTCAATCTGACCCCGCAGGGCTGGCGTATCCTTACCTGTCGCTGGGCGATGTTCTTCGCAGGTATGACGATCTTGAACGAGGTCATCTGGCGAACCGAGTCCACGGATGCCTGGGTGACCTTTAGGACGTTCGGCGTGACGATGTTGAGCCTGCTCTTCGGTTTCATTCTGATGCCGCTGGCCAAGCGCTACGATGCCGCGGCCGTGTCGCGTTCCGCCCAGTCATCTTTGGTCAATGCCCTCCAGCAACTGCCCGAGCCGGAATTCAAGATAGATGTCGAGGGCAGGCCGATAGAATCTGGGTCGAATGACCGATGCGGTGAACGTTGAAATCGAGCGGCATTCCGTTTCGGCATATCCAGAGACTGATCGGATCCGGATCGAGCAAAGGGATGCGCCGGCCTCTAAAGCCGCAAGCAATCGGCATCACCTTCAGGGCAAGTTCTAGGCTTGCGGGTCAGTTCGGCGTTGTCCCGTCATGAACAGCCCTTCGCAGAAATGAGGCGCGTCAATGCTTGCAATTCGCGACAGCGTTGCTGGCGACTGGACCGGTGCGGCACCGGTGCGGATATCGAGGATCCCGAGATCGAACGAGGTGACGATGACGATGATGACGCACTCGCAGCATCTCCCGGTCGGCTACGCCGAGACAAAGCGCAGGTTGGAAGGCACTGGCGTCATGGAAGACGACTCCCAGACGTCGCCGAGCGCACACCCGGCGGAGAACGAAAGCGATGTCGTCCAAACCGAGCCGATCTTAGCGATCATCGGCGTAGTATGTTCCTTCATGGTCTAGGTCTCGATGGTGAACTTCTAAGTATCACTTAAGTACACCAGCAATAGGCGTGAATTGCGGGTTGCATACCCTGTTCTCGAGCGAGGGAGAAGAGCGTGGAGTCTAATCGAGGTGGCTTTTTTCCGGACCATACAGATTGGAGCAGATGGTACACGGAGCAGCAGGCAACGGAGCGCTCCGCGAACGCGCATGCTGAACAATCGAACTTTGAAGAGCAGCTGAGTGGGTTGCGAGTCAGTTCCTCTGATGCTGCCCCCGCAGACGCAAATTCGCCTGATGCGCGCCCCGCAGGGCGGCATCGAAGTATCCGGCGCACTGACGTCGGCGGCTCGATGCGGATGCCGCCACAGTCCGACCTGCAGGAAAATTGGGGCCAGCGGTCAAGCGTAGATGTTCCTCGCGCTTACCGTGGCTCGGCTGCCAGGCCCTCGCAGCCTGACTTGCGCGGCGGGCTGTTCGGCAGTGCACGCTACACCGCGCCATCAGAAGCGCCCCCTGCGGCGCTGACGAAGGATAGCAAAAGCCGTGGACTGTTTTCGCGTGTTAAGTCAAAGCTCGGCAAAGCTTTCGGGACGAGTCGTCGCGGAAAGTCGTCCGCCGGCTCGGCGCTCGATATTGTCTCTTCGGAATTTCACATCGATTTCGTCAAGCACGACCGTGGCGAGGCGGAAGAGAGCCTTGAAGAACCCAGGAAAACTGCGCGCCGCATGTTCGCGGCGGAACGGGAGGTCACCACGCATGAGCCCGTTCGTCAAGACAGCACCGTGTCCCGCATGTCGTCGGGTACGCGAACAGCCACGGAAGACGACGCGCCAACCACAGAACAGCTGACGGGATGCGAGCGCGGTTTGCGCCGTCACGAGATCGAGCAACTCCGTCAGCTGCGTCGGTATCAACGGGAGCAACTGCGCCTTGCTGCACAACCGGACCTTCCGCAGGACCATCACGTACGGCATCCTCAAGCGTGCATAGAGATGGCCCGCGATAACGTGTTGGCAGACCGCAATGGGTACGGCTGGGCGCTGCCATTTCTCGATGGTGGGGCGACGCCAGAGAAAAACGCGGGTTGGCTTGACAGGTACTTCCAGATGCTGAGCCGCTCCACAACTTCACCACAAAGCGATCAGTATCGACCGGATCTGGAACGTTGCACGGATTTGGCCGCGCACTACTTGGTCAAGACCGACTGGTTCGTAGATGCCCCGCTGCAACACCTCGTGCACCTGGGCAGCCAGCTTAGCAAGCGCCCGCGGAGAGCCGCGTGCATGGAGGCCGTCGCCTGGATCGCCGGCGAGGTGTTGGAACAAGACAGCCTGCCGGAGCTGAGTGGCAAGAACTTGGCATTGCTTGCGAACGCGTTCTCGAAGAACATCCGTAGCGATCGCTGCGAGCAAGCCACGGCTCGCCTGGGGCGCGTGCTGCTGCGTGAGCGGTTGGACCGTGACCTAACGGCACAAGGGGTCAGCCTCGTGCTCAACGCGATGAGCAAGTGGTCTGACAATCCAGATTGCCACCGCGCTGTCGAGCATCTCGCCGAGCGAATCGCACACGATACAGACTTGACCTGGGAGATGCAGAGGCAAGCGGTTGCAAACTCGCTCAACGCACTGAGCAAGTGGCCCGACAGTCTCGCCTGTCAGAGCGCCTGTGAGGGTCTAGCTGAACGCATCGCAAACGATGCGGGCCTGGTGCGCGACATGGACCAACAGAACGTCACCAACTCGCTCAACGCGCTCAGCAAGTGGCCCGACAGCCCTGCTTGCCGAATTGCCGGCGAGCACTTGGGCGAACGGATCGCGAGCGACGATACGTTGTTGCAGGAGATGAACGTCGAAGCGGTTGCCAGCGCGTTCAACGCCCTGAGCAAGTGGCCGGATAGTCCCGTCTTCCAACTGACTTCCAGTTTTATGGGCGAGCGAATCGCCAATGATGCGTCCCTGCTCGAGGACATGGACGAGCGACATCTTGCCAACTTGCTCAACGCCCTGAGCAAGTTGCCCGCGAACCGTTCGTGCAGGAAGGCAGGTAAGCGCCTGGCCGAACGGATCACCCGAGACGGCGCGTTGCTTCAGGAGATGAACGCGCGAGATGTCGCCCAGTCACTCAACGCGTTGAGCAAGTGGCCCGGCAGCCGGATCTGCCGGGACGCAGCCCAATGCCTGGCCAAGCGAATCTCAGGTGAGGCGTCTTTGGTCGATGATATGGACGCACAACATGTCGCCAACATGCTTAACGCGTTGAGCAAGTGGCCCAGCAACGAAGTCTGCCTGGATGCAACCGGACGTTTGGCCGAACGTGTCGTGAGCCAGGACACGTTGGTGCAGGACATGAAGGCGCAAGAGGTTGCCATATCGCTCAACGCACTGAGCGGGTCGCCCGATGCGCCGGATTGGCGCTGGGCGTCGATTGCGCTGGCTGATCGGGCGGGTGGGATTGACCTTCCTTGGCGCGATTTCAGCATGGCCGCGCTTGCGCAGGTCAGCAACGCCTTGTCGCAGCTGTCCCACTCGGCAGTGGATGCGGACGACGGGGCGGAGGTTCAAGCGCTGGTGCGCGCGAAGCTTCAGGGGCTGGCCGCGCACCTCGACCTGCATCGGGATCACTTCGAGACGGCGCAGGCCCAGGACATCGCCATGATCTTCAAGGCGATGGTCATTGAACAACTGCAACGCGACATGCGGCCGCTCGCCGGGCCGGCCTTGAACAGGGTGGCAGACCTGTGCCGCGGTACGCAGTTGCGCGAGACGGACCTCGAATCTCTGGGCAACCTGTGCCTGGGCCTGCTGCCCCTGGCCCGCAGCCAGGAACTCTTGCGCCATCACCGCCAGGCACTGTCCGTTTTCAATGAGATGCAGCCGATCGTCGCGCGCAAGATCGATCACTTTCTGCAGGGACAGCAAGCCGATGACGCAACCACTGTTGCGAGCGCTGCGTCCGCCGACGATCAGCACGCCACACGCCGGCCGGCACTGACGTTCTATCAAGTGCTCAAGGCCTACGCCGCAGTGAGCAGGCAGTGGAAGCCGCGCAATGTCGAGGGGCAGCGCTCGGCCGTGCGAGCTCGCCGTGAGCAACTGACCGCCTGGGTCACGGAGACGCTCGAGCGCACACGCGAGGCCATCGATTCAGACCTCGGGCAGACGAGCTGGAACCTAATCGCGCAGATCGAAGCCGGCGACGAAGTGCTGAATGCGCTTGACCTGCACATGCTTGCGCACTTCGAGCGGCTTACGCAAATTCACGCCCCCTCCGAGTTCAGGGTGCAGGACGTGCACGCAAGCATGCGAACGCGACCCGGCCGCCCCCGACCGCTGGACCCTGGCACCGGCGAGACCAAGCACGTCGTGGTGGACATGCAAGGGAAGATGCTGAAGAGCAACGTGGACGACGAGGGCAAGCAGTACTCCCTGTTCGCGCGTCTGACCGGTTTGCCCCTGGTGGAGGTGCAGCTGCCTGGTTCGCTGTCCGCGTTCATGCTGACGCGCACCTTCAATTTCCTGAACGAGCCGTGGCGCTTCGATCTGTTCGGCGGCGGCCGCTTGAGCCGAGGGGGCCGGCGAGGGGCGGTCGATATCCTGTCTGGAGGCACGGGGGCGCCGTCGATGCTACCGGCGGTTCGCTATGCCGACACGGCCCCCGGCAGCGCTCTGATGCAGCTTGCCGCAAAGCTCGCGCCGCAGCGCGAGGACTGGTCGCGCATGCAGCGCGCGCTGCTGGAGACGGTGCCGGGCGACCACGTGGTCGAGGGCACGCTGCGCATGAGCTTTATCGACGATGTGCCAGGCCCTCAGCACCCGTTCAAGCTGGCCGGACCCGGCGGCCAGTACATCGCCCTGTGCCCCAACGACGGCTGCGGCTTCCTCAAGTTCGAGGTGGCCATGCGCATTCCCGCGGTCCGCGAGCACTACGAGGCATGGGTGGCAATGCGCAAAGGCCATGTCAGCGAAGAGCAACGCAGGCTCGTAGCCGAAGAGAGCGAGCTCAAGAGGCTGGCGCCGCAGGCACTGCAGCACTTCCCCTACGACGAGGAAGCTATCGCGGAAGCACATCAAGCAATGCAACTCCGCCTACACAACCTGGCCCGGCAGCAAGGAACATCCGCCGCCGGACAGCCGGGCCTCGGCATCGCTTCGATGATGCTCTATGACCTGACCGTCAGCGGCGGCTATACAGGGCAGCAGATACGTGCGGTGCCGTCCGCCGACGACAAGGTGCATCTGCCACGCCAGCGCAGCGCCGCCTTCGACCGTGCAGGCGGCCCGATTCTGCTCGGCAAGCCGCCGTACGATAAGGAAAATCTGCTGCCGGTGCCCGAGGGCCGGGTCGCGACCACAGCGACGGGGGATGCAACAGCTGAATTCCTGTCGAGGTGCTTTGCCATCCAGTACAGCTACACCGGCTTCAACGACGACTCGGGGGAAGATGCCGAGATGTTGCACAGCAAGGGCATGCTCATCATCCCACCCAAAGGCTGCTGGTCGACCGTGCACGAGAGCATGGACCTGGTGTGCTCGAAGGAGGACATGAAGACCTTGTCGCGTTGGATCGACAGGCGCGACCGCGCCGCCACCCCGAGCGACATGCTCAGCACCGGCAGCCTGCGCGTCAAGGAGATCGTGCAGCCCGGTCGGCTGGGAGCGTTGCCGATCGATGAACTGCGCAAGCGCAACATGGATTGCGACGGCGATGATGCCTTCGTGTATGCGGGCTACCCGAAGCTGGCTATGCATATCGGGCGCGTGATGGACGAGCGCGCAGCGCGGCGCGGCCAGCCTCGTTCCTTCAAGCCGCCGAAGACGGCCACGCCGGCGTTCGCCCCTGAGAGCGGGAACTACCAGCCGGGGCGCGCGGCCGAAATCCTGGCCGAGCAGCGCGGGCGCAGGCTCATGGGCTCGGCCAGCACCCTGGCAACGCGCTTCCTGTCGCAGCCCGGCGAACTGCGCGAGGCGATGGCGCACAGCATGATGTTCGGCACGTATGACGGCGTCGAACGGTCGCTGCGAAACGGCCTGAGCGCCGCTCTCGAGAGTGCACAGCCCGACCCGCAGGCGCTGTATCAATTGGCGGCGCAGGCGTACCAGGCGATCGGCCGCGCGCACATGCCCGAGGCACGCGAGGCGGCCATGCTGCTGTATGGGGAGGCCTTGCGACATTACCAGGCCTCGGGGCTGCCGATGGCATCGGGGCCTGCCGAGGTTTCCGCAGCGTTGGCCCAGCGATTCCCGGACTTGGCAGAAGCCTACACCCAGGCTCTCGACGCCCCGGCACGCATCCGCGCCATCCTGGACAATTACCCGGTGTGCCGGCTGTCGCACGAGCAGTTCCCCGATGGACAGCCCGGGCTGATCCCGGGTGAGCCGGAGCTGACGATGCGCAACCTCTTCACCATCGCGATCAAGGTCGGCACCGACGCGCTAAAGTCTGACACCGGCACGGCGTTATTCTCCAAGGTGATCGAGGCATGCGAACACCAGGAAACCAGGTTCCCTGATCGTGTACGCAATGTGCCTCACGGCAAGGAGACGGCGCGTTCGATGCGCCTCAACCGCTTCGATCCCGACCAGGTCAAGTCCGTGTTGCAACGCATGCCAACGATGGCTGCAGGCGTCATGCATAACGCCGTGCAATTGCTTGAGCAGGCAGGCATGCTGGCACCGCCGACAGCACCTGCTGAACGGGTTGGCAAAGCACCTCGAGCACAAGTCGCGCAAGCCGCAGAAGCGTTATTCGAACGCGCGCTAAAGATGGATCGCGAGATCACGCCGATGCTGCGACAAGTCGTGTCCACCTTCGGGGCCGATCTCGCCGGCCTGAAACACCGGCAGAAATCAAAGGGCTCGCTGCGCTCAAAACTCAATTCACTGACGGCAGCCAGGAACAAGACCCTCGAAGAGGCAGTAGCCGCTGTCAACGATGCCCTGCGCTACAGCGTGGTGCTTGCGCCGCATGACTTCACCGAAGGGTGCCGCCGTATCCTCGCGACGCTGGACCAGCTGGGGCATGCCAGGACGGCGCTAACCAACCACTTCAACAAGAGGAACGAAGCGTTCAGCGCGGTGAGCGTCACCCTGCGCAGCCCGGCTGGTGAACCGTGGGAGATCCAGTTCCACACGGTCGAGACTTTTGAGCTGAAGGAGCGCTATCACGATGTTTACAAGCGCGCTCAGGAGATGCTCCTGCAGGGCGCACCGCTCGCGCAACGACGCAAGGTCACGCACGAGGCTTGGCTGGCCTTCCGCAACATCTCGATACCGCCTGGATGTGACGAAATCGATGATTGGCAGGAGCACAGCTACGCACGTGGCGCTGAATCGTGGGACGCGCCTGGTTACCAAGCCAGCGACACGCGACCGGCCGGCGCGCAGGGCTGGGGTGGCTCCAGCCATGCCGAAAGCGTGGGACCATCAGAGATGCCCATCGGTTTTGGGGAGAGTCATTTTGACGAAAGCGATCCGTGGCAGCACGCCAGCACTTCCGGCTACGACGGGCAAAGCGCCGTCGGATTCGGCGCACCGTCCGCGGCACATCATCAGGTGCCGGCACAGGCACTCGGGGGTGCGTCGCTGCCTGACTTGCCTGTCGGGCCGTTGAGGTACTCGCTCCAAAGGCTTTTGGGGCAATTCAATGCTGACGTGGGACAAGCCAGTGGCCAAGGACTGAATTGCCTGCTGGACACGGTTCTTCAATTTGCCCACAACACGAGGCGTCAGGACTACGAAACGCCGCAGACGCAGCAACTTCGGCAACAGGCTCGGTCGTTGCGGGACAGCCTGGTTCAAGTCGGCGCGGTCGATCCACATGGCGACATCGACCTTTACAGCGCTGCGGGCGTCGGCGTCTTGCTGGCGAACCATTTTGGCCTGCGCATTCAAGCCATTGAGGCAGCAGAGAATGGCAGGCTGACCGTGCATCCTGTCCTGGGTCAGGAAGGTCGGCTGGTGCACATTCTGCACACGCCGGGGCATTTCCAGCCGCTGTGGCCTCGGCACTAAAAAATGAATTGCCCAAGCGTCGCCGTCGCTTCCTCATAGCAAGGTGTGAGCGACGGGGTGATCTTGGTCCAGAGCAGGATGAGATCAGGTCGAGTGGAGGGCAACCGAGGCTCACCTCTCCCTTGGGAGAGGTCGGCGCGTAGCGCCGGGTGAGGGTTACGGCCTCTCGTGCGCGCGGAGGGTGCCCACCCGATTTGCTGCGCAAATCGACCCTTCCCCACGGGGCCCATGGCGGAGAGGTGAAGCGCGTCCGTGGTCGACCCGATTCGATCCGCGAGTACGATGCGGATTTTCGGCCGACGAACGGCATTGAATGCTGCCAGGTACGTTGCGCAAGTGAATGAATGCGGCCCCATTGGTGGGCCGCCGGGCACAGGGCGTATCGTTCTGCGACTCGTCAGCTTAGCGACAGCTGAGCCTCCTAGCGTGAGACGTCTCTGTCTGGACTGCGAGATCCGGCTTGATCTGCGGAGGAGAATGCGATGGTCCCCTTCAAAAATTGGACAACTCAAATTTCGTGCGGACGATCTGACCGCGAGCGAATGAGGCATCGTGTTCGGCGGCCCTGGGATGGCAATCGCGGTCCTTAAAACCTGCTTTATCATTCCTCGGTAGTCACCACCCGTAGCACCGGCCATCAACATCGAGACCTGCCGGTCCGGCGCCACTTCCTTCATATGTGTCGGCGAAGGACATTATGAATACAGGACAGACCCAGCGAAGCTCTGGTATTACTTCCGAAACTTCCGAACGAGGACACCGGCAAGGCTGCCTGTGCGGTCTCACCCAGGCCGCAGCACAGTGGGTCGAAGCCTTGAGGCAGGCGGCCGCCGGCCCTGCCTCGGCGCAACGCCAGCTGGAGGGCTGGGTCGCCGAAGCGGGACAGGGCGAACAGGAGGATCGGCGAGAGGCAGTAAGCCGAATGAGAGCTTGGCAGGGGGCGGGTGATGTCGACGTGCCGCTCAATCTGGTATCTCTGGCGCTGACCACCTTGCCGAATGGCCTGCCGCCAGGGATGCAGGGGCTTGGTATCAGCCATAATCGGCTGAGCAGCTTGTCTATCGACCTGCTGACCGACCTCCGCTGGCTCGATACCAGCAACAACTTGCTGACGAGCTTGCCCGACGCTCTTCCGGCCGGGCTTCAGAATCTCAATGCCAGCAGCAATCGGCTGACCGGCCTGCCTGCCGGCTTCCCGGCAAGGCTCCGTCGGCTCAACCTCAGAGACAATCGGTTGACCAGTCTGCCCGATACCTTGCCGGCATCGCTTCAGCAGCTCGACGCCAGCGGCAACCAACTGGCCAGCCTGCCCGACACCCTCCCAGCATCGCTTCAGCAGCTCGACGCCAGCGGCAACCAACTGACTAGCCTGCCCAGTACCCTCCCAGCAGCGCTTCTGCAACTCGATGCCAGCGATAACCAATTGACTAACCTGCCCGATACCCTCCCGACCGGCCTCGAGCGGCTCAATGTTGGCAGGAACCGTCTGGCTAGTCTGCCCGAGACCCTCCCGGTAGGAGTGGAGGAGCTCGGCCTTGTCGGCAACCAGCTGACGAGCCTGCCTGAGACTTTGCTGACGCAGCTCGGCTCTGACTGCCGCGTTCATCTGGTAAATAATCCGCTGCCGGAGCGAGTGCGGACGAACTTGGCGTCAATCGTGAATAGCCAAGGCTATGGCGGACCGCAGATCTTCTTCTCGATGAGCGACGGGGAGGCGCAAGATCAAGCGCGGCCTCTGTGCGAGGCGGTCGCGGCTTGGCTCGGCGACGAGCCGGAGACAGTAGCTGCTTGGCGAGCCTTCGCAGAGGAGCCGGGTGCCAAAGAATACGCTCGCTTCCTCGACAGGCTACTGGCCACGGTGAACTATGGCAATCGCGAGTTCCGCCTGGCGGTGGCAGACGATCTGCGGCAGGCGGCGATCAGGCCGGGATTGTGCGCCCAGTACTTCCAGTCGGCCGTTGGAGCAAGCGCGAGCTGCCAGGATCGCATCACTTTGGCTTGGAACGGCATGCAGACCGCACGGTTGAACGCTGATGTCGAGGAAGGAGCCTACGACAATCGGCTTGGTGATCTCGTCGAGCAGGGCCGCGTCCTATTCCGCCTGGACGCGCTCGAGCAGATCGCCCGGGAGAAGGTCAGCTCGCTCCGGTTGGTCGACGAGATCGAGGTCTATCTCGCATATCAAGTCAAACTGCGCGACCGGCTGGACCTGAAGCACATCGCCCCGAACATGCGTTTCTTCTGCGCCTCCTATGTCACGGAACACGACCTTGCCACCGCCGAGACCGCCGTGCGAAACAAGGAAGCTGCGGTGTTCGCCGACTATCTGGCAACGAGCTGGCAACCTTGGGAGACGGTGCTGCGCCGCATCGCACCCGAAGCTCATGCAGAAATGCAGGATCGGCTCGTCAATGCGATGGGTGAGGAGTTCGAGAGCCGCCTGACGGAACGGCTCGCCGATCTTCATCTGAACGGTGACGCCGACGCCGCGCGGCAGCTCGGAGCCGAGATCCGCGACGAGATCGCCCGCGAGATCAAGGGCGCGCTGACGCGCCAAGTGCTCGGGGACCACGGCCTCACGCTCCGGCCGGCCGCGCCAGCGCAGGCCGCGAGGCCGGACGGGCCGGTCGGCGCGGACGGACCGTAGCGGTCGATGTTCGAAAGAACGCACTCGGCTCTCGTTGTGTTGACATCCGCTTGTCGATGAATCTCTGTTGAGCCGTATCGTGACGCCCCGACGAAGCGCCGGCGCGGCTGACGACATGAGTGTTCACCGATGCCAATGTCATTGACGGCGACGAACAGCGGCTCTTGCGCATATTTGGTGCAGATCTCCACTGCGCCCCATTGGGGACGATTGTGCATTTTCTGGTGGTTGCCAGTAGCTGTTTATCCTGAACGGCCGTACATCTGGCGCTTGAGCGTCTTGAGGCGGTTGATCTGTTCTTCGACGGGGACAGTAGGGTTGGGTGATGGCTGCCGAACGGCCGCGATGTCGCGGCCGATGCCATCTTTTACGAACGAGGCTAGTTCGCTGCGCGCAGCATTTCGATCCATTGCTCGAGATTCGTATCATCATGCCCCCGTATCAAGGCAGCGAGACGTCGAGCGAACTCCCGGCGTTGGAAAGCTCGAGCGCAAGCTCATGAAGATGGTGAAGGAAACGCTCGGTCGGCTCATCGAGCGATCAAGGCCTCCTTGCTCAGGAGTCGTGCACAGCTCCGGCACGAGGGCGGTCGCCACCGTACATTTGGTGCAGTCGTCGATGAGCGTTGCATGTGGGCAGCAGTCCATCGGTTGATACTCGTTGGGCTGCCTTCAAAACCACGGAGGTTGATTTCAGTCCACGATCAACGGCCCGCGGCGTTCACCTTCCTCCCAGCGCTGTTGCAGATAATCTCTAAAAAGGATCAACGAGGACGGATTCGTGGGGGTGCCGTCTATGTGCTCAGGCTCACCAGCCGCAGCAAGCCGGCGCTCGGCCGTCCTCACGCTCATGCCGATCCGCGGCGCTCGCGCAGCTGATCCAGCTTTGAGGAAGGTTCTATCGATGCTGCTTGGTTGATCTTCGACAATTTTCGGCAAGCGCGGTCCTTCCAGCGCTGCCGACCGCCTTGCGATGACGGCCAACAGCCAAATGCAGCGCTTCACCCAGATTTTGGAGAAGATGAGAACGGTCGGCGACCTGCGTGGCCTCGGGAGCACCACGACGGGCATCCTCAGAATAACTGCCGGCACGATCGCGCGCGATCACTTCGATGCCTGGATGGCGTTCCAGCCAGGAGGCGGCCGCATTGGCATTTCGATTTGGCAAAAGATCGATAACGCGCTTGCGCTCCAAATCACAAATGATAGTGCCGTAGCGTTCCGGCCGAGCGCGCTACCGACGCGCCGGCGTCCGAAGCTACAATGACGCGGCGAGGACTGAGTGGAAACAGGTTTGACAGCCCTCGCAATTGGGTGGCCGTCTCACACCTCAAGCCCGTGGTCCGCGAGCACCTGACGCGTGAGCGCGCCCGTGATCTCGCGGGCGATCTCGTCGCGGATCTGGGCTCCGAACTGCCGCTCGGCATCGCTGTTTCCGATCAGGTCGTGATCGGCGAGCCGTTGCTGGAGGCGGCTGTCGAACTCCTCGTCCATCGCCTCGACGAGTTGATCCTGCATCTGTGCATAAGCTTCGGGGGCGATCCGGCTTACGACCGTTTCCCAGGGTTGCCACCGGGTTGCCAGATAGTCGGCAAACCCCGTCGCCTCCTCGTGGCGCACCCGTGTCTCGGCCGTGCTGAGGTCGTGGCCTGTAACCCAGGAGACCCCGAAGAAGCGCATGTCCGGGGCGATGTGCCGTAGCTCCAACTGCTCGCGCAGCTTGACCTGATAGGCGAGATAGACCTCGATCTCGTCGACAAAGCGGAGCGAGTTGACCTTCTCCCGGGCGATCTGCTCGAGCGCGTCCAGGCGGAATAGGACGCGGCCCTGCTCGACGAGATCACCAAGCCGATTGTCATAGGCGCCATCCTCGACGTCAGTATTCAGGCGTGCGGTCTGCATGCTGTTCCAAGTCAAAGTGATGCGATCCTCGCAGCTCTCGCTCGCCCCGAAGGCCAGCTGAAAGTACTGCTCGCGCAATTGCGGTCTGATCGCTGCCTGTTGCAGATCCTCGATCACGGCTTGCCGGAACTGGGGATTGCCATAATTCACGGTGTCCCGCAGCCTGTCGAGGAAGCTTGCGTATTCCGGGGCACCCGCCTCGTCGGCGAAGTTCTGCCAGGCGGCCAATGACTCGGGCGCCTCCTCGAGCCAGTCTGCCACCACTTCGGGCAGCGGCCGCGCTTGATTCACCGCCGCTCCCACGCCCATTGAGAAGAAGACCCGAGGGCCGACATAGCTTGGCGCATTCAGGGCTGTCGCCAGATTCGTCAGAACCCTCTCGGGCAGCGGATTATCCTCAAGATAAACCATACACCCAAAACCTAACTGCGTTAGCAAAGTCTCCGGCAGGCTGGCCAGCCGGTTGTCGCGCGCCTCGAGCGCCTGGAGCTCGGCTGGGAGGGCCTCAGGCAAGCTTGTCAGCCTGTTGCGGCTGGCATGAAGCCTCTGGAGCTCAGCCGGGAGTGTTTCGGGCAGGCTAGCCAGCCGGTTGTCGCGGACGAAGAGCAACTGGAGCTCGGCGGGAAGGCTCTCAGGCAGGCTTGTCAGCCGGTTGCCGTCGGCTTCGAGCTCTTGGAGTTCAGGCGGGAGGGTGTTGGGCAAACTAGTCAGGCGGTTGCCGCCGACGGCAAGTAACTGAAGTCCTGCCGGGAGCGTCTCAGGCAGGTTGGTCAGCCGATTGCCGCGGACATCGAGGTCCTGGAGCTCGGCCGGCAGGGTTTCTGGTAGGCTGGTCAGGTGGTTGCCGACGACGGCAAGTGTTTGAAGTCCCTCCGGAAGTGTTACGGGGAGGCCGGTCAGCTGGTTGCCGCCGATGGTAAGTGACTGAAGTGCCGCAGGCAAGGTGTCAGGCAGGCTGGTCAGGCGATTGTTGCCAACCTCGAGCGTCCGGAGTTCGTCCGGAAGGGCGTCGGGCAGGTGCATCAACTCGTTGTCGCTGACGTTGAGCGACCGGAGATCGGGCGGGAAAGCGGCGGGCAAGGTCGTCAGGCGCAAGTATTGCAGCTCCAGACGCGCATAGACGTCGCCGGCCTCTCCCCAGGCTTTGATTCGTCTTACCGCCTCTTGCCGATCCTCGCCTTCTATCTGCTCCTCCTCGCCAGCCCAACTGTTCAGGATCTGGTCAAGCTGCGATCGCCAGAGCACGGCATCTTCAACGTTCGTCGGATTGCTGACAGAGCCGGCGGCGGAGGCCCGCCCGTCGCTCCAGGCTTCGACCCACTGCGCCGTTGCCGGGGTGAGCCGGTGTCCTTCTTGTGAAGGATTGCCATCGCCCGACAGAGGCTGTCGGTCGAGGCTCCATGCCCCGAGATTGTGCTCCCAAGAAGTTGTGGGGGTCTTTGGCCACTCATCATCGTCCTCCGCCCACGAAACCTCCTCCTGATCGACAGTATGCCCCGGCAAGTGGACAGCCGAATCCATGCCGTGCCAATAGTCCGTCAGCCTGAAACTGCCGGCTGGCAATTGGCCACCGCGATTCGCGGCCGCAAAAACCACATGTTGATTACCCGGTTGCTCAGACCCGACGGGCGGATTCGAGGGCAACTGCGAGGTGCCTTCCCCGATGTGGTCTAACCAGCCCGTACCACTGTTCGACACACCATAAGGATCGCCGCGACGATTTGGATTGCGGGGCGGGCGCTCGCGCAGGTGCAACTCGTTCAGGTGCTGCTGAAACCCCGCTTGGTCCACTTGGGGCTGTCGCAGTTCCTCTGGTTCTGTCCTGCCGAAATCCGGGGACTCGAATGCGTTGAGATTGTTCAACGGATTCATCCCATTCTCCTTTGACAGATCCGAACGGCTAACGGCAGACCCCGATCGGCATGCTCTCGCTAAGCGGCGTAGCTTTCGAGAAGCTGACGAATCAGATGTCCTCTGAGTCTCCGCCGGACGGTTATCACCTAACTGCTCGCGCTGCAGCTCGACATACCTGGGCCGAACCGTGGCGCTTCGAGAAACCGATTTCGTAGCCTCAAGGACGTCAGCGCTTGTGCGCGCCGGCAAATTCATGTTGGAAAAGTGCAATGCAGTTGCCTGTGACGTCCACTGACGTAAGGTCGTAAATTCGCCTCTGCCTGCCCATCCTCCGACACGGCTTCCCTAGCGAAATTCTCCGTTCCGGCGCGATCTCGTTGGAGATCGGCCAATGCTCACGGCGCGAGAACCAAGACGGTGCGCACGGCCGAAGGTAGAAATCTCGTCACGCAAGCCGCTTGTGTCGACCTGGTTGAATGTCCGCCACGTAGAGGTTGATGTAGATGCCAACCCGCGCGTCAGCTTAACGTCAGCTGGGGCGACTATGAATGTCCGCCCATCTGAGCAGCCTCAATGGGCTGCTAAGCAACTTCATCGACACGAGGCAAATTGCATGTATGGTCGAATCAGTGGCTCACCCAGCCAATCCAGCAACGCGAGCCAGGCTGACGAGGCGAGATATTCGGCAGATAGCCACAACTTCGCGCAGGCCCTTGAAAACATGCATTTGGGGCAGAACTCACGCGCTGGTTCGTCTTCACCACAAACATATTCCATGGTTGACCGACCTCCTGTCGTGGAGATCTCAAAGCGCTCGTTTGCTGAACAAGCAAAGGCTTACCATGGTGATGAGATCAAGCATATTGCGGCGAACCCACAAGAGTACTCGCCTCGCATATCCGATAAGGCCATGCTCACAAAAAAGGTCGCCAAGAAATACGGCACCACGCAATTCGATACCGAGAACGCGCGTTATTTCAGCTATCAGCTAGGCAACAAAAGTGTCGGACTTCTAAGAACAGAAGGCGGATTTGCGATGCGTGACGTGTTCGAAGGAGACCAGTGGCGGAAATCGTTCCCGGGCCGAACCAAAGTCACATCCACCGTAGATCTTCAGATAACTCATCCCCTTGTCGATAACGCAGGCGATATCCTGCTGGAACATCAACTTCGGCTCGACGGCGATCAAGCGCTGCTCCATTCTCGTCCTGCTAATCCAGAAGCGAGAATCCGCTCGCTCGCGTTGGGCTTTATAGATGTAGATGAGGACAACATGGTGCTTGATCCCACCCAGCATCGCGGCAAATGGGAAAAGAATCGTGATGGTGAATGGCAGCGTGCGGACAAACCGGTACGATATTTATCCCAAGCTGAGGTCAGTGACAGCGAGAGCGAAACAGCGCGCGTCCAGTCCGAGGATGACTATGACTTTATGTAAAATCGTTGAGGATTTCTGGCAGACGAGTCGCGATGGGAGCGGACCGTCAAACTTGTCGGTTGCTCGTTCAAGGCGGCTTGCTCAACCGCCGGTGGACGGTATCGGTGTTATTAGGCGTTCGGTTGCCGTCGCGCAGTTTTTGCCCACATGGCGAGGAGGCATGAGCCTCTTTTCTGCAGACAAGATCAGGTAGCTCTTCCGCTTGAGCAGAATGTGCAGGCGCCGATAGACAAATCGGCGCCTGCGCGATCATCCTTATGTGTTCGCGCGGGCATCATCCGGGCCGAGCGTGCCGCATCTGTCAGTGCAGCAATCGGCCGCCTTTCGTTCGTTCCTCGTCGCCGGGGATTGCCCTTCCGCTATCACGCGGCTTTGGAGGCTTGAGTGTGGTCGGCACAGGGAGATGTTGGTCGGGCCCGCTGTTCCGGTGATGTGTGACGATCCTCATCGGGAATAGCTGATTTGCCGATGAGAAAAATCGCAACTGCATGTCCTGCTTCACCTCTTGGATTGTGAGTGATCGCTCAAGGCCTGTTCATGCGACGCGTAGGGGGCGCCCGTACGCCAACGGCATGATGTGACAGACGATGAGGCGATTGAAGGTCGATCCTAACAATCTCTTGGCTTGGAGCAAATTCGGCTGAAGCAACCCGCGCCGCCGGTGCAACAGCATTTCAGCCCGGACGGATGGTACCGAACGGTGACCTCCATCCCGATTCTGGAATGACAAGGTGACGCAGCAGCAATCCTCGTGCTTCTGGAGCCGATTTACTGAGGCGCACGACTTGCCATGCTTGGCCGGCGTCTGACCGGACGATCGGTCCAGGCTCACTGCACAAGCCCCTTCACTGGCTCATTGAGGAATGCGGCTAGCAGGGTATTCGACAATAAGCTCGTCTCAATATCACCTTGACGACGCCTGCGCGGGCAAGGGGCCGTCCTGGCGTGGACTGTCTGAAGGATAAGGGCCTTCAGTTCGTCCATCCCGAACAATCGTCGCTGACGAACCGCGAAACAACATCAGCACGGTCTCCCGCGACGGCATCTCCACTGAGCGTGGTCGCGCCTGCGCCTCCGCCACAAGACCATTGAGCGTCTGTTCCACGAGCGCGATGAAGCGTGGTGGACCGGACGCAAGGACGAGGCCGTTTCCCGGCGCCGGTCTTATTATATAGCGCTCGTCGGAAATGTTGAGCGTATCGAGGGTCGACTTGAGTGCGTCGAAGCTAATTGAAGTTAGGACAAGCAGACGAGTTTGCGCTTCCTTTGCGGTAGACACGTAAAGCACGAGCCCATCGTAATACCATTGAAGATTGTAGAGCTGAGTGAGATGGTCGAGGAACTCGCGCGGCGGTAGATCCGGCATGTGCCCGCGAATCCGTCCCTTCACCTCTGCGCTAATGGTGACTCTGATACTGAGGTTGTTGCCGAATTCCTGCAGCGCGGCAGAAATCTCCTGATCCAGAACCGTATACCGATAAGGGGGCGAGGGCAGCGACAGGGGAGCGCCCAGCGCCAAGTGGATTCCGCTGCAAACGAGAACGCCGACACACAGAACTCCGTCCAAAACGTGCCGTATTATGGATCGAATGAGCATTCATGGTTCTCTTTGACTTAAACCAACGGAGTAACGTTGCGTAAACGTGAACGCGAAACGTGATCTTTAGATGACGACGCGCGGGCGAACTCGTCAGCTTGTCGTCAGCTGGCCTCGCTAGGCCATTGAGCCGGTAATGGACTCGAACGGCTGGTCGCATCACATCTCGAAGAGAGCGAGGTCTTTCCATGATGATGTTAGGCGCTGCGCCGATCTCTCGCAATCTAACCGAATGCCTGTCCAAGACCTGGTCGGCAACAGCGGTCGACGAGCAGGCCCAGTTTGAGCAGAGTCTTTTGCAAGCGGCTTCGGTTCAAAACGGTGCGCCTCCAGTGACAGAAGTGGCGCCCGTTCCGCCGACATCAGAGGTGTGGCGTGCAACAACGCCGGCGAGCCCGCTGGGTGATCGCATCCTCCAGAATCTTTCCGCGATGTGCCGGGTCAACGCAGTTCCGAAGGGTGCGCAGCCTGCGCCGGCGTCGGAGCCCCTTTTGCTGCAACCGGGCGCAGCGGGAACACGTGAGCCGGCCGCCTCCCATGGCGCAGGTGATTTCGAGGCGATGATGACGAATCTGAAGGATGTTTCTGACGGCGTCATCCAGGTTACGCTGATTTCAAATGGTGTCGGCAGCCTCAGTTCATCTCTGAACAAGCTGATATCGGCAGGCTGAGTGGGGCGAATGATTGGTTCAATCCGCCGCGTAAGCGGCAAGGCGCGTCCGCCCAGCAAGCGGCTCCACGTTGTGGCCCTGCTGCCGCTCCTGCTTCCTCTTATTGGTTGCAAAGCCGATCTCTACACAAAGGTTCAGGAGCGTGAGGCGAACGAGATGCTTGCGGTCCTCCTCAAGAACGGTGTCGATGCGGTCCGCGTTGCTGCTAAGGACGGAACCAGCACGATTCAGGTCGAGCAAAACCAGATTGCCGCCTCGATCGACCTGCTGAATGGCGAAGGTTTGCCGCGCCACGCTTTCAAGAGTCTCGGCGAAGTGTTCAACGCGACAGGTCTGATTGCTTCGCCGACCGAGGAGCGCGCCCGTTATGTCTATGCGCTGAGCGAAGAATTGTCGCGCACGATTAGTGATATCGATGGTGTTCTCTCAGCGCGCGTCCATGTTGTTCTGCCTAAGAACGAGCTGTTGCGGCGCGACACCACGCCATCTTCGGCGTCTGTTTTTATCCGGCACGATGCTAAGGCAGATCTTGCAATCTTGCTGCCGCAGATCAAAATGCTCGTCGCCAACAGCATCGAGGGCCTATCCTACGACAAAGTGGCTGTGGTCTTTGTGTCAGTCGAGCGGCCTGCACTGGAGCAGCGGCCGGCGCCTGCAGCTGGTTTCGCCCAAACCTCTGGTGTCATTTCAACGCCATTGCTTGCGGTCGGCGTGGGTCTCGGCGGATCGGTATTCGGCGTGCTATCCTACGTATTGCTGAGCGCTCGTCTGCGGCAGCGTAAAAAATCATCTCACAAAGTGGCCACGGTTGCGGGGCGTTCGGGCGCTTCCGCTATCGAGGCCGTGCGCAAAGCGCTCAACTCCAATGCGGCGTAGTGTGGTGTCGGACATGGTGAGACCGGATCCCTCCGCCGAGCGGCATCGTCCGCTCAACTTTCCCTCTATCGGTGTTCGTGAGCTTGCTGCCTCGATTCATCCGACCCGCCTTGCCGCACGACTTGATGCTAATCTCTCGGCTGCGACGTTGGTACGACTGCAGAAGAGTCCGAGGCTGCAGATCAGACTGCCAAGCTTGCTGCTTGACCATGAAATGGACTCAAAACGAAATGACTTCGGGCCAGACCTTCTCCACGGACGTGATCCGAAGAGGGCTGCTCTGCTCGCCGGCGGTATCTGGCATGCCCGTTCGCTGACAAGGCTGATTTCAAAGCACGATGTCGCTGTTCTGATCGGGCGCATCGGAATCGAAGTGCAGGCTTTCGGGATCCGACATGCAGCGCACGCGGTTTCAACCAGCGTTATTGCCGACCCACAACAGCTTGCGCAAGAGATTGAAGATCATGGACATGGCTGTCTCGGCGCTTGGCTCGACGAAGCGTCAGCATTTGATCGCCGCCGCGTGCTTCTACGCTTAGCTATCGGAACGGCAGCGGACAATCCTGCGGCTGAACACCGCGATGCCGCGGGCCGATTGTTTTCCCTGGTGTTGCCCCAACTGGCGACGGAGGCCCCAGCGGCATGACGGCCGACGACTCCGCGCCGCCCGTCGCTCCGCATATCCGCCCGGTTGGGCGAATAGTAGCGGCGAAGGATCTCCAGATCTGGCAGACCGCCGTCGAGGCGCGAGACGTGGCCGAGCGGCATCTGCAGCGGGTTCGCGCCTGGGCGCGCAGAGCTTACCAGAAGGAACGAGCGCGCGGCCATGCCGAGGGGGTGAGGGCCGGCGCCGAGGAAATGGCACAACTGGTTGCGCAGACTGCCTCGGAAGTGGCACGACAAAAAGCCGTTCTGGAGCAGGAATTGTCAGCTCTCGTGATGGAGATCGTAACTGATCTATTGGGCGCGTTCGACCCCGGCGAGATGTTGGTGAGGACGGTTCGTCACACGATTTTGCAGAAATATGGTGGGGCGGAACTTTCTCTTCATGTGTCTCCCATGGATGCTGATGAGCTTACGCGCGAACTTGCCGCGTATGACGGACGGCAGGGCCGGCCGGCGGTCCGAATCGTTCCCGATCCGGTGCTGTCGGCACACGAATGCGTGCTTTGGAGCGAATTCGGCAATATCAATCTCGGGCTTGACGCACAGCTCCGCGCCCTGCGTCTTGGCTTTGGGATAGCACCTGAGGCAGGCGAACAGTGATGGCGGGGGGACCAAGCCGTCGCGGTCCTGAGGGAGAGGGAACTCTGCCCGCAGCGTTGGCGCGTCTTCGATCTACAGCAAGGCATGTGGACACGCGTGCCGTACACGGACGGATTACCCGGGCGATCGGCACGCTCATCCATGCGGTCTTGCCGGATGCTCGCATTGGAGAGCTTTGTGTCCTTGAGGATCCGCGCACCGGATGGTCACTTGAGGCCGAGGTGATCGGTCTGTTGCAGGATGGCGTGTTGCTGTCGCCGATCGGTGACCTGCAAGGCATGTCCAGCCGCGCGAAAGTCGTTGCTACCGGACGAATGCATGAAGTGCCGGTCGGACCCGATTTGCTTGGTCGGGTGATCGACAGCTTCGGCCGCCCGCTCGATGGCAAGGGCGTCGTCAAAGCCACGGAAACCCGACCGCTGCGTGGCAAAGCGCCAAACCCGATGACAAGACGCATCATCGAGCGGCCCCTGCCACTCGGCGTTCGCGCCTTGGATGGTCTTCTGACTTGCGGCGAGGGGCAGCGGATCGGCATTTATGGAGAGCCTGGTGGTGGCAAGTCGACGTTACTGTCGCAGATCGTAAAAGGCGCGGTCGCTGACGTGACCGTGGTTGCGCTGATAGGCGAGCGCGGACGCGAAGTGCGTGAATTCATCGAGCGTCACCTTGGACAGACGGCCCTTTGCCGCACGATCGTCGTCGTTGAGACCTCCGATCGCTCAGCGATGGAGCGGGCGCAATGTGCTTATACGGCAACCGCACTCGCCGAATATTTTCGCGAACAAGGCCTGCGCGTCGTTCTGATGATGGATTCACTAACGCGATTTAGCCGCGCGATGCGCGAGATCGGTCTTGCTGCCGGCGAGCCACCGACCCGCCGGGGCTTTCCTCCCTCTGTCTTTGCCATGCTGCCAGGTTTGCTGGAGCGCGCTGGCATGGGCGAGCGCGGCTCAATCACGGCCTTCTATACCGTGCTTGTTGAAGGTGAGGGCACGGGCGATCCGATCGCCGAGGAAACGCGCGGCATTCTCGATGGTCATATCGTTCTTTCACGCTCTCTCGCGGCACGGGGGCATTTCCCCGCCATCGACGTGCTGTCGAGCCGTAGCCGCGTTATGGATGCCGTCGCATCTGCGCCGCATCGCCAGGCAGCATCCTTCTTCCGTGATCTGCTCTCCCGCCATGCAGAGGCGGAATTTTTGATCAAGGTCGGCGAATACAAGCAAGGCAGCGATCCGCTGACGGATCAAGCTATCGCATCGATCGATGATCTGCGCGAGTTCTTGCGCCAGAGTGAAGGCGATGCGTCCACCTTTGAGGAAACCGTTACATGGATTTGCCGTCTGACCGCATGAGCTGCATTCACGCTTCGAGATTGCGACACGTGAAGGATATGCGTGAGCGTAGTGCTCGTCGTGAGTTATCCAATATGGAAGCCAAACGCCGTATCGCGACCTCGGCCGCGGAGCACGCAGGGCGGGAACTTGCAATTGCCGAGCAGCATCACGCACAGGCCGAGGCCGAGGTTTATCAACAGTTGACATCATTCGGTACCTTGTCCGTCGTTGAACTCGATCGTTGCCAGCTCACCCTTGAGAGGCTTGCTAATGAGATCACGTCAAAACGCTTGAGGCTTGAGGACGCGCGCATCGCCCAAAAGCAGGCCGAGACCGCGGCAGCCGAGAGCCGTACGCACTTGGCCAAACGTTCCGCCGCAACCCATAAATGGCGGCAGATCGAGATCGACGTCCGGCGTGCGGCCGATACCCATTCGGAAGTGACGGCTGAGCTAGAGGCCGATGATGAAGTCTTGCTGCGCTATCGGAGGGGGTTGCCCATGATGGTCGCGGACGGCTCAATTTGATGACCGTTAGTCCTGATGCGATGCAAATGCGCTGTCCTGTCCAACCGCCTCCAGCAAGTCATGCGGACGACGCCAGGTACGAGCTGTCTCTCGTTCTGACCCATACTCTCGTCTCGTGGCTCAATAGAATCGCACGGCCCCGCACGTCTGTGCGCATTAATCTTGGTGATAAGCCGCTATCGGTGCGGCTGGAACGACTTGTGTGGCAGGAAGAGCCTTCACCTATCTCGATGCTCGACTGCGTTTGGGGCGTCGAAGATGATGCGATCGTCTTGTCGATACCACATGCGCTTGCCGAGGCGGTGATCTCGACAGTCCAGAGTGGCCTCGCTTTATTTTCCGAGCCAAGTCGTTCGCTGGTACTCGAACTTGCACTCGAGCCGTTGCTCGCTCGTCTGGAGTCTGAGACACAGCAGAGACTGCAACTTCTCCATGTCGGAAAGGCCGAGACGAAGGGGCCCTATATCGAATTCGACATCATCTACGGTCCCGTCAGGGGCAAAGGCCGCCTGTTTCTTTTCTCGCCTCTTGCTGGACCGATGCCGCCGGCGTTCCACGCCTTAGGCGAGCTGCTCGGCCAGTTGCCGCGAGAGATGCGCAAGCTTTCCACAGACCTCCCTGTCATAGTTGCAGGAGAAATCGGCGCGCTCCGCGCTTCAGCCTCGCTACTTCGCAAGACGCGTGCAGGCGACGCTTTGTTGCCGGAGGTCATGCCATTCGCCCGTGGCCAGATCATCCTCACTGCGGGCCGGTTATGGACCGCGGCAGATGTCACCGGCAACCGCCTGACCCTGCGCGGACCGTTTCATTCGCGACCGCGCCCTCTGGAGTTTGCGTATATGACGACACAACCCGGTTCACAGCAGCCGCCCTCGGAAGCCGATCTCAACGACATCGAGATCTCGCTTGTCTTCGAATGCGGCCGCTGGCCGATCACGCTCGGAGCATTGAGAAGCATCGGCGAAGGACATGTGTTCGAACTTGGTCGTCCGATCGACGGCCCAGTCGATATTCTTGCAAACGGCGTCCGTATCGGGCGTGGTGACATTGTACGTATTGGGGACGAGCTCGGCATTAGACTCCGCGGCGGGTTAGCCGGCCATGACTGACATTCAACCAGCGATCCTGGCGCTTCTTGCGATCACGGCCGGGCTCGGCTTGTTGGTCTTCGCGGTCGTCACGACCACGGCCTTCATAAAGGTATCCGTCGTTCTCTTCCTCGTTCGCAACGCACTTGGAACCCAATCGATACCACCGAACATCGTTCTATACGGCGCAGCATTGATCCTCACCGCCTTCACGAGCGCGCCCATCTTCGAGCAGAGCTACAACAAAGTCGCCGATCTGCAGCTCCGCTATCAAACGCTTGAGGATTTTGTAACCGCTGCGAAAGAGGGCAAAGAGCCGCTGCGAGGCTATCTCAAGAAGTTCACCAATGAAGAACAGCGAGGCTTTTTCCTGTCCTCGACTGAACGTGTCTGGCCAGAGGAGATGCGCGGTAGAGCCACAGCCGATGATTTTGTCATTCTCGTCCCATCTTTTCTAATCTCTGAACTCAAGCGTGCGTTCGAAATCGGGTTTCTACTCTATCTTCCCTTTATCACTATCGATCTGATCGTAACGACCATTCTAATGGCCCTCGGCATGTCAATGGTGTCTCCGACAGTGATATCTGTTCCTTTCAAGCTCTTTCTATTCGTAGCCATTGATGGCTGGTCACGTCTCATGCACGGGCTTGTGCTGAGCTATGCAACGCCTTGAGGTTGAAACATGGATGAGACCACTATTCTCACTCATATGGCCCGATCGCTGGTGCTTTTCATGATCTGGGTTCTGCCGCCGCTCATTGCAGCAGCGGTCGCCGAAACCATTGTCGGCATCCTTCAGGCGGTAACGCAGATCCAGGACCAGACATTGCCACTCACTGTGAAGCTGCTTGTCATTGTTGGAATTATCGGTCTGTTTTCTCCGGTCCTGAGCGCCCCGCTCATCGAACAAGCCAAGCAGATTTTCACTGATTTTCCCGCGCTCACGACGGGCTACTAGCCGCTCGTCGCCATGAATGATTTGTCAACCGCCGAAACTCAAGGTCTGATCCAGGCGGCCATCGAACTTGTTGTTGCCGCCGGGCTTGGTGCGGCCCGCCCCGCGGGCATTATGCTGGTGCTTCCGGTATTCACGCGTGCGCAGATCGGCGGCCTCATCCGCGGCTGCCTAGCCGTTGCGTTCGAACTTCCATACTTGACACAAATGGCCGATGGCCTGCAGGCGCTGGATCCGGACACACGTCTGTTCAAAATCGCGCTACTCGGTTTTAAGGAGGTCTGTGTCGGCCTTATGATCGGCGCCCTGCTCAGCATTCCACTCTGGAGCCTTCAGGCCGTCGGCGAGCTTATCGATTCCCAACGGGGCATCAGCAGCGTGGTCACCCCAAGCGACCCCGCGACGCGCAGCCAGGCTTCGGCGACCGGACTGTTTATCGGCATCACCGCGATCACGATCTTCGTCGTATCGGGAGGCCTGCAAACCATGATCAGCGGGCTTTACGGCAGCTATCTGATCTGGCCGGCTTATCAGCTTGGACCCACGCTGAGCATGCAAGGAACAATAGAGTTGTGGGGCGTGCTCGACAGCATCATTCGTACCACGATCCTGGTCTCTGGGCCTGTGGTGGCTTTCCTGTTGCTGGTCGACATATCAGCGCTCTTGCTCGAGCGGTTTGCGCCGCAATTCAGTCCGAAGGATCTGTCCTTAACGATCAAGAATATCGGATTTGCGATCGTTATGGTGACGTATACGGTCTATCTCATCGAATACATGCAATCGGAAATTATGCAGTCGAGCCGCGAGCTGGAGAGGCTCGAAAGGCAACTGAAATGAGCGACACGAGCGAAGAGAAAACGCTTGCCCCCAGTGAGAAGAAGCTAAGCGATGCGCGCAAGAAGGGGGTGGTTCCGCACAGCACCGATCTCGTCAGAGCCGTCAGCGCTTGCGTCGGTCTCGGCTATCTTGGGCTGGAAGTGAGTTCCATCCAGGGCAAGTGCCGCGAAGCACTCATGCTAACTGACAAGCTGCTGGAGCTGCCGTTCAATATTGCGGTCGATCTGGCGCTCGGCATCTTGCCCGAACTTGCTCTTAGAATTGTTGGCCCGCTGCTCGCGAGTATCGTTACCTGCGTCATTCTGACCGCGGTCCTGGCCAATGGTGGATTAGTGTTCTCCACGGAGCCGTTGACGCCGAAATTCGAGAACATCGATCCCATCAAAGGGTTGCAGCGCATTGCTTCCCTACGTTCACTCGTCGAGCTCGGCAAGACCTTGGTCAAGGTCGTCTGCCTCGGCGCGATCTTTCTCCTCGTCGTTGTCGGCACATGGAAGACGCTGGTCTATCTGCCGATTTGCGGCATAGGCTGCTTCGACTTCGTGTTCATCGAGGTGAAACTGTTGATCGGGATTGCAAGTGGCGCGTTTATGATCGGCGGATTGATCGATCTCCTCGTCCAGCGCTGGTTGTTTTTACGCGGCATGCGCATGACTGCAAGCGAGATGAAGCGAGAGCTCAAGGAGCAGCAAGGCAATCCGGAGCTGAAACGTGAACACCGACGTCTTCGTCGGGAGCAGGCGAACGAGGCTCCGCAAGGCGTAGGTCGCGCAACATTGATCTTGACTGGGCGCGAGATGCTGGTCGGAGTACGGTACGTTCGCGGCGAAACCGGCGTGCCGGTCCTGGTTTGTCGCGGCGAGGGTGAAGCGGCTTCACGGCTCTTTGATGAAGCGCGGGGCCTTCGTCTCAGTATCGTCGATGATCACGTCCTGGTCCGCGAACTAATCCGCAATGCCAAGCTTGGTAACCCCATTCCTAATCCGTATTTCGAGTCTGTCGCAAAAGCGCTCCTTGCCACCGGCCAAGTCTAGATCGTGTTGCGAATTGCATCGCATGTTGGGTGAAGAATCCTGTCGCTATCGAGACGACTGTCCGGTCTGGGTGCCAGCTGACGTGGGATCTGATGACACTTTGCTATTAGCTGTGCCCAAATTGCTGTTATTGCCCGTCCCGAAGGTTTTGTATGTGGCAACGGGAATGGCCGCACGATTGCCATCACTCGGCATCACGGCCTGATTGTCCAGCAAGTCGTGAGGATCGTTGACCATGACGGCCAGGTTGTTGCGGATCGAGCAGCCAAGCGTCGGGTCGAAGGAATTGTCGTTCACTGAAGGGCCGACGATCGAAATCGACGGACAGACGGGAGGGTGTGCCTCATACGTCATCGCCTCGATTCGCGCGGCAGAGCCATTGCGCTTATCGATGAATGGGCCGTACAGGCGGATGTTGTGAGGATCGACGCCCATTGCGCGGGCCTCAACTGCTATCTGCGTTCCGAGCCGAGGTGAGCCGGTGATATCAAGATGGAGCGCGTCACGCCGACCGAGACTGGTGCTCGCTATGAAATACCGCAGCCGCTGCCGTTCGGCCCCTCGAAGGCTCTGTAACAGTAAGACGTTCTTCTCCTGTTGAACCAAAGTCGCTTGCGCACTCGGCTCGAGGTAGGTTGGGGCGGCGCTTGTGCAGCCACCTAGACCGACCGTCAGAGCGACCAGGGGGCGCACGATTCGTGATCTCATTGATCGGTCCTTATTCGGTGATGTGGCCGGCACCCTTTGCCGGGCCTGGTGCGCTCGTCGGGGGAGCACCGCGACCAGGCGGGCGAGTTGCCAACGTGTTCGTCAGACTGCGCGCGAGGTCTGAGGGCGGTGCGATGCGGTCAGTCGGTGCACTCATCTGCTTCGTGTTCGATCTTGGCCGCACGACATAAGGCGTGACGATAATCACGAGTTCCGTCTCCTCCTGTTGAAATGAGGATGAGCGAAACAGCGCACCAAGAATCGGCACGTCGCCGAGCCAAGGGAAGGTCTTGATCTCAGTGCTGAAATTACGCCGGATGAGGCCACCGATCGCAAAGCTTTGACCGCTGGCGAGCTCGACGACCGTGTTGGCACGCCGGGTGGAGAGAGCCGGCACGGTGATGCCGTTGATGGTGACAGCACCTTGTGACGATAGTTCGCTGACTTCAGGCTTCACGCGGATATTGATCTGATTGTTACTGAGAACGGTCGGTACGAACTCCAGGCTGACACCGAAGTGGCGGAACTCGACGGAGATCTGCCGATTGTCCTGTAAGACCGGAATGGGAAATTCGCCGCCAGCCAGGAAGCTCGCGGATTCGCCGGACATTGCGGTGAGGTTCGGTTCAGCAAGTACCGAAGCGAGGCGCTCGCGAGCCAGTGCATCGAGTACAGCGCTGACGTTGACATTGCCAGTATTGACCCCGATCGTTGCCGTACCGCCACCCTGCGCCGCGCCGGTTCCACCACCACTGCCACTGACCAAGCCGAGGGTGAACGGGCCGGCCTGACCGGAAGCAGAGAGGTTGACGCCAAGCTCCTTCATGGCGCTCCGAGAGACCTCCGCCACGCGCACGCTCAGATTGACCTGCAATGAACCAGCCACCTGGATCTTGTTGACGACAAGCGCACCAGACCCAAGAAACTGCTCAGTCACTTTCACCGCGCTGTCAACGATCTCCGCATTGGGCGCCGTACCGCTAAGGATGGCGCCGCGCGGGGTATAGCTGACTTGGATCGGATAGTCGCCGATCTGGGCTTTCAGCGTGGCACGCAGATCCTCGATCGGCTGTGTGACGACAACACGCAGTTCAGCGAGAGCCTCCCCGTTGTCGTTCAGTGCGAACAAGCTGGTCCGTCCCGATTTTTTACCGAAAACGAAGATGGTCTTGTTCGACGGCGCCTGATAGTCCGCGATCGCGGGATCGGCGACAAAGATGCTCGCAGCTGGCGCGGGCAGATGAATTGTCTTACCGAGCGAAGAGGAAAGGGTCAGCGTCCCGCTAATGCCAGGAGCCGTACGCGGCGGCCCCCCTCCATCATCCCGCTTGATCTGAGCTACCGCAGTCAGCGGGGACAGCAGAACGACCACGCACAAAAGATGCGAAAGACAAGGAAGAAATGCGGACGAAAGGGCGTTGGCAGCGATCGATCCTCGATTGACGCCAGCATGCTTATCAAGAACGATGTTCAAGACAGTCTTTTCTTTCAAGTTCGATTGACTTACGCGGCCGGCGCTGCGCATTTCAATTCAAGTCCGTAGCCGATCCCGCGCGCGGTCTTGATCCGTAGCGTCGCACCAGCCTGACTCAAATGACCGCGTAAACGATAGATTCCGACCTCAAGAGCATTGGTCGAGACCTCATTGTCAAATGCATAGAGGCCATCCTCCAATGATGCGCGCGCCACCGTGCGGCCTGCGCGGCTGAGCAGATGTTCGAGAATGCACACCTCGCGGCGCGCGATCTTCAGCTGCCGACCGTTAACCGACGCTTGCCGACCGATCGGATCGAATCTTAAATTGCCAAAAGTAACGACCGGGGCCGTCATTTGCGTTGATCGGCGCAGAGTGGCGCGCATCCGCGCGATGAGTTCATCAGTAGACACGGGCTTGGGCAGAAAGTCGTCCGCCCCGCCGTTGAAAACCGCGATCCGCCTACCGAGCTCATTAAAGCTACTCATTGTCACAGCAGGCATCGAATGTCCGTTGCGTCTCAACTGTTTCAGCCAATCCAAGCCGTCTCCATCCGGTAGAACCAACTCAAGCAGTAGAATGTCATAGCTGGCGCAACAAAAAGCGGCGGCCGCTTCATCCAGGTTGCACGCTAAGTCAACGGCGAAACCGCAATCCAAGAGTGCTTCGTGTATAACGCGCGCTGGGTCCGTCTCATGATCAACCAGTAGCGTTCGCATTTCACCACCTCTTATCAAGTCATGCCAAAACACCCAGCGCGTCACGTTCGAACATGACCCCGAGCGAAATTGAACAGGCCGGCCTGGGTGTAAGCGTTGGCAGCCGGAATAGACGAAGAAGAGCGGTATTGGCCAATCGCATATTTGATCCGATCCATTGTCAGCTCGACCCGCATTTTCGACTGCCTCATGTGGCTCGCATGCATCTTGGTGACGTCCAATCTGGTCTTGCCACAGGGGCATAGGCGGCAATCAATCAAATGCATCGACGGGCCTGGCTGTCCCTCGCTCATCACCGCGACAATTTGGGCAGTTGTTACCAATCGAGAGGTCAATATGATTGCGAGAACACATGAATTTCTGAAATCGATTGTTTGGATGAGATGCATTCACATGGCGGATCGGTGACAATGCGGTTCCGTATTCCGGACCTAAATCTCATCATTGCGATCGATGCTCCGATGACGAGCGCAGTCGCACGGCCGCAAGTTTGATGGCTGACCAGCGCTGATAAGCGATTTGCATCGCGGCACCCCCAATTTGCAAAGCCTCACACGGTCGGCAGGCGTTCCGTGCTGGAGCTGCCAACTCCCGCATTCGGCCACTCGAACCCCGTCCGTGAGCGGTTGGCACCTGCTAATCAAAGTCTCGATCGCTAGACGATCTGTCGTCCGTCTGCAGGCCGCTATTTTGCCCAGTCTTTATCGTGCTTCTGCCCAATATCTCTCGCTGCGAAGGACAGAGCCCTCGATAGGTGCCGAACGCCGGCCAGACATTAAGTCACGTCCGATACTCTTCTAACGGTGCATCCGTTGGTTGCGCCGAACCATTGGCAAGCCCATCCCGCATTGGCGTTGTGGCGCATGCGGATTAGTCGGCCTAGTCGCCTGCATTGCAGCGATTCTAACGAACGGCCGCGAAACGATCGGATATCGAACTTCGATTGCGCTGCTTTCCCCCTTGGGAACGACGATGTGAGGAGAGCGGACCCCGGTGCCGAACCACTCCTCCTGTTGCGGCTACAAGTGGGGCGGAACTGACACGCCGTCAGGGGTACAATAGACCACACTAGCAACAGGGGGGCGGGCGGAGCTGTCGAGCAGCGCGACGGAGTCGAGCGAGGGGAGCTTGGGGGATGAGACATTCTGTCTGTCATGAAGTTTTTGACGCGATCGGAGACCGCCGTCGTTTCTGGAAAACGCACAGCACGTGTCTTGAATCGTACAATCTGACGCTATGTACGATTCAAGTCCCTTCGAGCGCTCGTGACTTATAGTTGATTAGCTGGTCTTGGACTGGCCGTGCAGGAGCCCGCGAGAGCATGGCTATTCGAAAAGCCCCTTCAAGCCAAAGGAGCCATCCCTTGCGATGCTCGGCATCACTTTTGCCTCTCATCTCGATCGAAGACAGCCGGTGGTCGTGATGTGGAACCGCTTCACCACGCTGTGGCAAACTCACCAACGGCGTCAATCTCGACGCGCTCGCTCGAGGCTTTTGCAATCGCAAATCCGGTGACCGCCATCCGCGCGGCGCGACGCAATTGGTGAACCTCGTGTGTTGGTAGCGACGCGGGGGCTTCCTTACGCCGTCAGCCTGTGTCAGTTCGCTTGCGTTATTGACGTTTGCCTGACCCGAGCGCTTGGGCGTTTACTTAGGCGCCTACGCAATCGGTGAACTCCTGACAGCGTTCACCCCTGAGGAATGCGCGAACGACCTCGAAAATTCAGGCTATCGAACCTAATGCCATCACCCTTGAGGCTGACGCCAAGCCCGGTTGATGCTCAGATACAGGGTACGGAGATGTCATGTTAATTCAAGAACCATATACCTTGCCCGACGATCGTAGCTTGTGAGCTTCTGGTTCAGATCCGCGTCATCCAGCGCTCGGAAACTGTGCCTCTCCCAAAATTTGATTGAATTGTTGACAGCCACCAGTGAGAGGTTGCGAAACCGGGCTTTCTTCGCGCGTCTGATCAGTTTGAGCACAACCTCGGAAGCCGCACCATTGCTGCGCGCCTCCGGTAGCAACGCAATTTCCTGAATATAGCAGGTTGACGCAGGCTCGGGTACGGCGCCCAATAACACATTCTGCGCGGGAGGCTTCCTGAAGTGCCAAGGATGGCTGACGACGTAGCCGGCCAGGCCGTCCCGCGCGCGCTCAAGCATGATACATCCATCAGCGTACAGCTCCAGCCGTTCCGAGAAGACCGCTTCATCCTCAGGGTAGTTCAGGTGGATGCGATCTGCGATGGCCGTACTCCAGGAAGATCGTCGGGCTCCATTCCTCGCCACGGCATGCAAAAAGTACTTTTAAATGAATTTCCTAGCTATGCAGACAACCTCTAGCACCGAATTCTTATCTAGGACAGAAAGCGGATCCGCCGCTAAGCTGCTCAAACTCTTTGCCTTAGACGATTTGCATCGCAGAGAGTCCCGAGCCAGGCCCCAGCTTTGCCCCATCTGGGGCGGGTCGAAACCGGCGCATTCGCCAGCGCTTGCTTGCAGAGAGCTCAAGCAGGCTCTCCAATCCTTGTTCACACGTGAGAGGTTCGTGAGATCCAAGTGTGAGCCTTGGTGAACACTCATGCACATCCGGCACTCTCGGCTATCCTACTCGGTGGTAGTCAAAGCTCCAGGCAATCTGGCAAGCCAACGCCGAGCAGGCAATCGCGACGAAATGGAGGCTATCGGCTTCCCCTTTCGACAAATTCACGCGGGCTGACCCTGCAAAGGCTTTCAAGGCAGCAGGATATGCCCATAAGTAACTGGACTTCCTCTAGCGTGGGATGTTGGCCTCGCAGTTATAATGCTGTCCGTAAAGGCCCATTTTCGTGCAAGCCTCCTTCAGCACTTCCTTCGGAGTCGCCCAGTTCGGTTTCCATTGATCACGATCGAAGCGGACGTTTTTGTATAAATCCCACATGATGATCCCTGACCGAGAGTGCTTGAT
The DNA here is from genome assembly GCF_052588265.1 of Bradyrhizobium sp. Pa8. NCBI lineage: Bacteria > Pseudomonadati > Pseudomonadota > Alphaproteobacteria > Hyphomicrobiales > Nitrobacteraceae > Bradyrhizobium > Bradyrhizobium sp. Pa8. Next base: position 1,327,025 of record NZ_CP176767.1, read on the forward strand.
TGTCTCATCGATGATCTTCGTCAAATCATCTCTGGTCAGTGGCAGATTCCCGCTTGCTGGTTGTCCGACTTCAAAGCCGATCGTGATCGGTGGCGCGATCAGGAGTTTGCGGGGTTGAATCGACGCTCGAGCGCCGGTTCTCGATCCTGAGACTTTTGCGTGAAAGTTTGCAAACTTCGAATTTGCCGGCAGTCCGCTGCCATTTTTGAGCCAACCAGCGGACTGAGCGTAGTAATAATTTACCTGTCCTACGAGATCACATGGAATGTGACTCTCGGGACGAGTGCGCTCGCAGTCTAGTTCGCCAAGATCGTATGCCATGATGCCGACATGGCTTAACTTGTCGATCTCCGCCTTGTGGAGCAGAGCGGTGTTGTAGATCAGGCCATAAAGATTACCACCCCGCCATACACCTCCGTAAATGCCTGAGTTCGGAGCGATCGTCTCCCAATTGGCCGACATATTGGGGATCCCACCGTTGGCAGGGGCAGCAACGCTGAGCTTCAACGACTGATTTATGCTTTTGATCGCGTTGTCCAGTGATTTCAGAATTGCAGCGAACTTCTCGACCGTCCGCGGCATAGCGCGTGGAAGCTTGTCGCTGTCAGGATTGAGTTTCAAGGTGTCGCCAAATACGTCTGCTCCGATGCCAAGCTCCATCAAGGCCTTGTCATCTAACATCTCCGCTTTCATCGCATCATTGGTTGGTGCGGGGGGCGTGATCTCGTCGGGAGTCAACGTCCAAAGCTTAGCGTTGATGTCGGCGTGCCAGATCTCTTCATAATCGACGTCGATGCCCATAACCCCAAGATCATTTGCGAGCGCAACAATGTTCTTGTACGCGCTGTCCGCGTCGCTTCCTATGATGCTGCTTTCAAAGTCAGGACGAGGTATTTCGGTCGAAGGGTTCGGAAAGGTATCATAAAGTTCATCCTGGGGGCCGCATGAATTTTTCTTTCCTGCCGTCGCATCGTAGATCTTGGGATGACAACTGAAGTTCCATCCGCCGACTGCTATATAGGTTTCCACGCCATGGGCTTTTAGATCGGCAACGACCCTTTTCAGAGTCTGGAAATCGACCTTCGGATCTCTGGTCTCCGTAGAGACAGACTTGGTTGAGCCTTTGTCACTGGTACAGGTATTGCCAAAAAGTCCCGTGCAGGTCAGATCGTTCGACGTGTATTTGGTCAAACTGGGCTGCACGAAGGACAGCACGAGGCTGTTGAAGTTTGTCTGCTCGTGCTCGATCTTCGCGCTGAGCTCCTTGAGATTTTCCAGGCTTGCGTAATAGTCCGGCGTGCCCTTCTCGGCTCCGGGGCCAGTCAGGTAATATGCCGAAATTGCGGGCGCTGCCAGCCCATCCCCTGCAAGGCAAGATGCAAGTGTGGTCGACAACAGAGCCAGGCGCAATGTTGTGCTGCCGCTCATCATTTTGTTCCCTTTTGACAAGATCAGCGCCGTCCTGCTTTCGGGCGTTGAAACTCGTCGTTAATCGCGAGCTTCTGCATTTGTTCAGCTTCGGCAGAGGAATGTTCGACGCAACCGTTGGCGAGGAAAATGCTCACTCGAAAGGCTCGCTTGGCGCTCGTGGTGGTCGAGATGCTGGTCGAGTACGAGTGTGTTGCTTTGGATGCTGCAGTCCGCTGGGATGCTATCACAGTTCGGTCGATAGTGGCGATCCTATAGCGCAATCGCAGGCCGCAACGACCTTGCATCGTGGCTAAGCGCCTGGGCGCGTTCCGATCGCAGAGGCGCTGACGATGATGGAGGATCCCTGACGAGCCGCCCGCGCCAAAAGCCGCTAGGGACTTGAATCGGTCGTTGCGTCAAGTTGTACGCATCAAACGGAGGATATCCCACGAAGGCGTAGGCGGATGAAGACATCCTTTCTCGCGATCCTACTATGTTCTGCTTTGGGTTTGCTCGGGCTGAGCGGGGGAGCGCTCCCGGACACGATCCGGCGCTATGACTGCTCGACAGAGGGGGTTGATCGAGAGCCAATAGGTGATCGAGATGAGCACGTCATTATCAGTGTTCAATATAGCTGTCACGTGGCCAACGGGCCATTGAGAGATGCCGCGATTACGGCCATTTCGGTCAGTGAGTTGGATAGTGAGAAATGGACGTCTTTAGCCTCTCTCGATATTCGATCGTGCGATCGACGGACTTGCGGTTGGACAGCTCCTGGAGGCGGTCGCATTCCTTGTCATGCGGGATGACAGACCTCTTGGCATGGCAGCATCCGGTAAGGTGGTCTTTAAGTTTGCATCCGGCTCATTGGCGGCTCTGTCAGGAAGGACCGTCAACTTTACGACCTAGCCGGCTGGATTTGGTCGGTTCGAGATGGAGTTCACAGATTGGCCTGAAGCCGCTCAACCGAAGTGAGTCGGTCGCGCTGGCCGGTTACTTTCTGGAGTCGTCCAAACGCGTGGATCATGTGGAATCGCGACTCGATCGTCTCTTTTATTGTCGACGGTGGGAATCTGGGCAACGTTTTTGATGACCGTGCGGCAGAATTATCGCGTCCTAGAAAAGGACAACCCATCAAGCTAGGATGCATCGCTAAGCGCGGTAGTCGCGCTGCATGTCCACCCTTCGAGGTGGCGCGGATCGGAGACCGGCCAAATGTCATGGGGGCGGCTCCGTTGCGTCGCCGCTCACAAGGCTACCATGATCGTCGATGTCGCGCTGAGCGGTCGTGCCGAACGGTCGCTTGGCCTCGACGGCGCACACCAGTTATCCATTTCGACGACGCGCCAGCGGCCGGCAAAGGCCTTTGGCAAAGCTGGGCACCTCGGCGATCAGCCCGCCTCCGCTGTCAGCTTGGACAGCCTCACCAGATTGTCGGCGGCGGCAGCGAAGGTAAAAGCTTATGCGACGTGATCACGGCCACGGAAGCTGGTCTTCTTTTGCCCTGTGATCGTCTTGATCCAGCCGAATGCCTCCTCGATGCGCTTGCGGATGCGCTGGCTGACGGCATAGCCGGCCGTGCCGAGTCCGTCGATCACAGAACTGCGGCCACTGCTGTTCTGTGCAACATGCAGCGTCAACGTGGATAAAGTCTTCTGCATCGTAGACTTTGTTGGCGCCAAGTGTGATCGTTGTCGGCCGGCGGCACGAGGCTCAATCATGTGCAGCGCGGCCACCCGTCACTTCAGCGCCTCGAGCCGGCAACTGAGTTTCCGGCAACGCCGATGTTCGGCAACTTCAGGAGCCGATTGACGCCCCACATCTACACCGACAACGAGATCCTAGACTTGCTCGCAGCCGCCAGCGCCCTAAATCCACAGGGTGAGTACGATCAGCCACATTCGAGACCTTGATCGGATTGATCGCTGCGACCGGGCTGCGCATTTCGGAGGCGATTAAGCTGCGCTGCCGCGATGTCGATGTCATGGCTTGCCGTGCAACGGCGCGCATGACCAAATTCTTCAAGTCTCACTACGTTCCGTTTTATGAGTTGCAGCTTGCGCTCGAAGTGACGATCTCGATTGTGGCCAGGAAGTGCTTCACCTTGCAGATGTAGACATTCAGGACAGCGCGGGCGGTGGCATTCTCGGATTCAATTACCGCGGACTGGGAATTCTCCGGCGCGAACGGATCGTCATCCAGCCTTTCTGCTTGACCGGGGGGACATTGGCGGTGTCCTCCCAAAGGTCCAATCCCGCGATTGGGCGAATTGAAGGCGGCATCATCTGCGCGGCAATCAACCTCGAACCTCCGGCGCGGAGACCACGGCGATGCCGAGAGCATTATCAACGCCACCGACCTCGATCAAGTCCCTCGAATGCGCCAGCCAAACTCGGTGACAGCTGATGTTACCGGGGACTAAGTCCTAACGGTCCCATGCACAGCAAAGCTTGGTGGAAACGCCTCACGTTCGAATCACCAATCTCATTTGGTGGCTCCTGCTCCGGTGCGGTCGATGACCCAGGCCACCATATAGCCTTTGGCCTGCTCCGCCTGCACGTGCCGGAGGGCCTCAGAGTAGGTTAGTAAGGGCTCCTGCGCCGGGTAGACGGCGCGGTTGGTCGGGGTGACGAAGTGGTGGCAACACACGCGATAGTCTTTGGCCTCGAACATCGGAACCTCCTCTCGTCTGAAGTTACGCGGCCATACGCTCGCGCTTTCAAGCACTGCCCTACCACAGAGAATGCGACCTTTAGAAGGCCGCGCGCTTCTTCAACACCCTCCATCGTCCGGGGGGCCCAATCCCTGGCTTTATGATCAGGTGGGATCGGCAGCGGGTGCTCGCTTATGCCGAGCGCAAGGGTTGGCAAGCGGCTTAGAAGCAAATCACCGCTCGCGCCCAGTCAGCCAGTCAGCCACCAGCACATTCCCGCGATCCCAGCCACCGCCATCACCGCACGCACCTCGGCATTCGTCGCCGAGCCTGCCAGCAGCCCCACAAACCCCACGATCAGTAGTCCCGCGCGCGCAAGCCGCAACCGACTCGACTGGGAGTTCTAACAGTTTGGACTTCTGGCGGGGGGCATGCGCAGGCAGAGGTCGACATGAAACGTAACGGCCAAGTCCATGCTCAAGAACTGCTCTTGCGAGTACAGATTGGTCAGATTGGTGATCACCCACCAGCGATCGACGTTGGTGCAAACGTCCCAAACGACATGCTGATGGTTCAACACGTTTTCGGCATAGGGCTGTTGCAAGAACTCGACGGTCTGGTCGAGCGCCAGCCAGTTCATGTAGTCGATGATGGCCTGCTTCTCGTCAGGCGTAGACTGCATCATGATGAGCAATCCGGGGTTGATTGTCCCTGCATAGCAAGCGCCGGACGCGGCGATCATGCTAAGGACTTTGTGGGGGCAATCCGGCGCGGGTACGCGGGACAGCCCAGTTCGCGCATATTTCGCGGCGGCGTTTTCGGCCTTTGGTTTCTCACAAAAAGAAGTGGCTTTCCCGAGCCGTAAATGGCCCGCCGAACGGGCCTTCACTCCAGACGCCCGGCGGCATGGTCACCAACCAATTCTGACAGGTGCGTCGCGGGTCTCTTCGGAGATACGATACGACTTGGACCGGCTGCGTGGGGTACGCGAGGTAAGAGAAAATGACTGAAAGGCGCGTACCGTGGTTCGGCATCGCTCTCGGGCTTTGTCTCGGTCTTGGTCTATGGCTGGTTTTGCCCGGTGGGCTCGCCGGTAAGGATGGTGGTGTCCGTACGGACGACGACGCGCTCATCGACAAGGTTAAATCAACTTGGCGAGCGCAGGATGGCGAAACGGCGGAGCAAATCTTCACCAAGGTCTCGATGGTAGCCCACTTCGTTCCCAGGGGATGGGCGCCTGGGCCAAGGACCGACACTGGCGAGCTCGTTGTCTTTTCATGGGCCAAACGCCGATCTGATGAAGGAAAGGACGAGTATACGGTCACATGGGAAGTTGCACCCGATGGCACAGTGAAACTTGTGGCTCCATATGCAAAGCCGATGGAACTAGGCTGGCAGGCGTTCGCACTTTCGCTTGTTGCTGACGAGGCAACAAACAAGGAAAGGGGCGTGAACCGTCGCTTTCTGCATGATCCCGCTAGCTTTAACTTCGTGATGACCGCGCAAGGCAAGCTGGGCGATCTTCTGCGGCTACATCGCTGCACTATCGGTGAGCCGGTCGGAGTGCACTACTCGCCGAAGGTAGACGAGCAGCAAACCGCGAACGGCACCCTGTGGCGCGTGAAGCTCTCGGTCGACTGCAATATTGCCGGACCTGGTTATCTGCACCGTGACGGAGTCATCATTTTCGAGAAGCGCGAAGAGCAGGATTGGGAGCCACGATCCCTCTTTGCCACGCTTATCGCCGCGTATGCACCCGGTTCTTGGTTTGAACTTGCAGACCCGAAAGACCAGGAAACATTCGAGAAGGGCCGAAAAACATTGGCCAAATGAAAGCAGTAAACAAGCGCGAGCCGCGGGCCGTCAATCATGGACGGCGAAGACGAACAGGTTGACGATAGGCTGATACGTGCTATCGCGAGGCTGATACGTGCTATCGCGCGCGCAGAGACCCGGGCGCGAGAGCGTGTCATCCGTTTGCTAGACGTTCGTCAGAAATGCTCCTCCAGGCCCGATACGATCCGCTTCCCGTGTCCGAATGGAGCAGGTGGTGAAAAAATCTTGTAGAGGCCGAGCACTTCCAGCGGCAACAAGGACGTGCCTAACGCCGCGACAACCTAACGCCGCGACAAGAGCCGGCGTCAGTGTCGCTTGCGCCTGTGTTGCGCTGATCATGCCGGGGATCGAAACTGGACACTTGATGTTCTCCGTTGCTTCGTACCCGACGCCCACCCCTGCCACGGCTTCCTTACAATGGGTCGCTGGACCGATGCGGGGCAGCAGATCGCTCTTTCACACGTCAAACTACTGCCCACCACCGAAATCAGCAGCGACGTGACTCGACGCTTTTGTGACGGTCCATGAAGCGCTGTCCCTGCCACGCGCCGCTAACTTCAGTGGCCAGCTTTACCGTTTCAAATAGCAAAAGCTGATCACCGCGTTACCCGATGGGTGCATGTCCACCAGGAAGCCCTCACAGCTGGGAAATCCTGCAGGTACCGACCAGGATTGGTCGGCTAACTAATCCAATGCCGACGTCTAAGATAGTGACCTCAGCCTTCCGCGCAAACACAAGCGGCCGATGGCTCTGCCACCGCGGACGCCGACAAAAGAAAAGGATGCAAATGTCCCATGCTTGAGGCTCGGCGCCGGACCATCCGGCGCAACCCTCGATATGAGCTTGCCGCCCGTCACCTCAGAGGGGAACATAGGATCTACGTCGATAGGCCGTGGAAGCTGGGCTCTGAATAAAGCCGATCCAATTCTGCGTGAGTGAGAGTGCCGATTGTGCCGTAAACCCGCCCGTTCTGATCGGCCACCAACGTCGCACGGTCTGAAACTTCAGCGCAGAACCGAGACGTTGGCCCGCGTCACTCGCTCTGCGATCGTGAGAGTCTGGCCTTTCCAGTTCTTGACAAGCCAACGATCCCTGGCGGGCCTTGGATGGCACTGATCCAAACGCGTCTGTCGTGTTTGCGATAAGAATGTCTGTCCACGTGATCAATGTGCGCGAGCACGCCAAATGCATACGCCTTCGGCCAACCTCTCAGCGGCGCCAGCGTCTCGCAGAGCAAAAATGTTTCGCAGATCACGAATGTCGTGACCGATTGCCTAATGAACCTGTGCTACAGTAGTTGAGCGAACCACCAAGGTCATGCGGATCGGCTCGGCAGGATAGAGCTGAACGGTGCGCGTCCAAGTTTCGACGGTACTCTTGAATTAGCGCCGGGCAGCTTTTCTCAAAATCAGCATGCCGGCGCTATTGGCTGGGCGAATTCACATATCCTGCAAAGCAGAAACCCCTCCTTTCCGTTCATGCGATCGACAACCTCGCAAAAAGTCGACCCTTCGAAGAGATCCTTATATCTGTCGCGGAGAAGGTTGCCTAAAACGTGCCGTCGCTCAAAATCCATGCCGCAGAGAGTAACGTCGCCATTTGGGAGAAGAACATTGCGATGCTGTCGTTCGTCAAGACAGGTCAGCACTCCGGCGATTGGCTGTGGTGCTTCAACGATCTTGGGGTCGACGCTTCCACACCTGCTGCTCAAGAGACGAGAGCGAACCAGCGCTTCGTCGGGGATTATCTCGACAAGTTCGGGGTGGACCTCCCCCAGAATTATGAATAATCAACGATGAGATATCTGCGTCGACCAGTTGACGCATCAAATCGACATACTTGCACCTGACGAGGCGACTATTCATGTACGTGCCGTCGTCAAAAACATGTACCAGGAAAACGCGGAATTCCAGCGCTTGCAGGCGTCGTAGATCCCGCCCGTTCATTCCTGCGAGCGTCGTGAAAATCCGGATGCCATGGCCAGATGCGTAGGCATGCTCAACCATTTCGGTACAATCCGGATTGAGCCAGAGCTCCGAGTACCCGGCAAAGCTGATATCGACAGCCGCTGGTACGCGCGCCAGGCATCTCTTGAAATCTTCGAGACAAAGATGCTTTGCGCGAGATACGGCTCTTTGTCGGGCGGCGAACTTGTCCTGCGGACAATAAGAATACCCGACAAGCGGGTGTGAATTATCCATCTTCACGTTTCTCCCAAACGTCTGGACATGGAGATCCCCGACCGAGGACCGCGAAACTTGCGTCCTTAATGAGGGCTTACTCATGCATGTTGATCGAATGATTGGGCGATAACGGGTGACACGGCAGAGCCGAAACGCAGTCAAATCGAGGCTGTGGCCGCAGTTTCCTCCGCTGCATTCCAACTGAAATCCAAGGGCGGATTTACTGAGGTAAGCGTGCCGGTCCGGGGCCAACTCCTTCTCGAGGTTTTGGCCAGTTGGGCAGCCGCGGCGCAAAATCGACTCCCGAGTACACCGGCATCGGTCATTGTCCTCTCACCGTTGCAATAGACATCGGTCATGGGCAAGTCGACGGTCCATCAACGGGCTGTCAACGCGGGCCCTAAGAAACGTCACGAACAAAGGTTAGGCCAAGTCCATGGGGTCAAGTGTCCATGGGGGCAAGTTCATGCGATTGAGATCGTACAATGTACCGTTGCGTGCGATTCAAGCTCTCTGGAAAAGAAGCGGGTTGGACGAGTAGCTCAATCTATCAAACCCGGCTGCTTTGCCGTTGAGGTAGCGCTCGAGAACGACGAGGGGACCTCCGCTCTCGCAGCGTCACCAGCGGCATGCACTCGGTCCAACCAGTCACGACGTCGACCATCGTCACCGTTTGAACAAACGAGCCAGCTACAGATTCTCGAAGAGGAGTCGATCAATCGTGCTACGCTGGCGCCGAGCACAAGTGCTTGGTCAGCCTCGTCGAGCTTGAGCCGGCCATGCCGCTTCAGCGAAGGCAGCGACGTTTGTCGCAGATCCGATCCGAGGCCTCCCATAGCGCCACTAGCGCATCCCTGATAGAGGCACCATCGGTCGGCCTTCGCGGCCGCCGGGCCTCCGGCGAAATTGCGACATGGCCGGCTTCCGTTCCGCGTGCTTGCGATGCCAGCCCGTTACCGCGCAAAGCTCGTCGCGCATGCCTCCCTTGTCTGCCCACCCCGCCGATCGATAGCGCTCTGCCACCACCGCCGCCGTGAGCTCGCGCCGCGCACCTATGCTGATCCGCATCGGCGACACCGAGCCGATCTCGGTATCGTCGCCCACTCCTGACGGTCAGTTCTCCGGTAACGGGCAATGCGCTCCCTAAGCCGGGGATCGGCCTCCAAGATATTGCAGGCTGAGCGCGAGGCTTACCTCAAGCTAGTGCCCGGGAGGGGTATTCGTGCTGCCGTTCGGGATATCTGAGTGTGAAGCACGCGGATGCGGCAAGCCGCAATTGAAGTGGCCTTAATCTCATAACAGAACTGAGAAACGCGCGAGGCGCCGCTCGGCTGTGCCACCATCTAGCCGAGCTGCTCGTGGGCACGCCGCCCCGTCAACCTCACCGTGCTTCCATGGTCACGCTGCGCGCCGACAGAGTGACCAGACACATGAGTGCCGCTAACATCGCAAACGCGCTTGACAATCCTGCGAGGTTGGCGAGGAAGCCGACGACCCCGGGTCCAACGAGGATTCCGGCATAGCCAACCGTGGTGATCGCCGCAACCGCAAGGCCGGCAGGCATGACCTTCTGGGTGCCGGCCCTCCGGAAGAGAACTGGCACCAGGTTCGATGCACCGAGTCCAATGAGCAGAAAGCCGGCCATGGCGAAGGGTGCCCCTGGCGCGGCCAGCAAAAGCGCGAAACCCGCGACAGCCAGTAGACTGCCGAACACAAGTGTAGCGCGGTCGCCCACACGCGCCACGACGGAATCGCCCCCGAGACGCCCGACGGTCATGGTGATAGAGAATAGCATGTAGCCGAGTCCGCCCTGCGCTTTCGGGACAAGGCCACGGTCCACGAGCAGCAAGGCACTCCAATCAAGCATGGCTCCTTCAATGAGGAAGATGATCGCCGCTAATGCCGCGAGCAGCACCACGACGGTGTGCGGCATGACGAATAGTGCCCTTTGCTGCGCCTGCTCTCTTTGGGGCAATCGCGACCAGGTCAGCATCATGACGCTCACCATGACAGTGGAGCAGATCAGGGTTGATGAAAAGGCACCAACATCCAACCAGAGCAGTACGGTCATCGCGGCGGAGCCGGCAAAACCGCCGATGCTAAACTGCGCGTGAAAGCCGGACATCAACGGACGCTTCGCTGCACGTTCCACTTCGACCGCACAGATATTGGCAGCGACATCGATTGCGCCGAGCGAGGCGCCGAAGGCGACCAGCGCGACCCCGAGCGCCGAAGCCGTACCGGCAATCACGAGCCAAGGCAGGATGAGTGCAAGGCCGAACCCACCGATCAGGATGACCGGCTTACTGCCGTAGCGCGCGCTCAACAAGCCGGTCAAAAGCATCGCGACAACCGAGCCCATACCGAGGCAGAGCAGCAGAAAACCTAGAACGCCGTCATCGACGGCCAGTCGCTCCTTCGCGAACGGCACCAGCGGCCCCCAGGCCGCCATGCCGAAGCCTGCGACAAAGAATGCAAGGCGCGTCGCGAGCCGGGTGGCCGGCCGATCGGCAGACATCGTTTGGAATCTCCGGAGGAAATAGTTCGCGAGCGTAACGCTCTGGTACTTTGCACCGCGTGCCAAGCTGTGCATCTACAATGTACGGCGATCGAAACGAAAGAGTCCACCCGCTAAGAATGAGGAGTTTCCAAGTCACTCCACATCGGCTCTTGGTTTCTCCATTTTTGTTACGCGCAAGGCTCGATCGTGTCCACCGGCCCGTGGCTTCGGCCGTGATCGGCCTTGGATCTGCTTATCAGGCCGTGGCTCTGACCTCGCTGGATGTCACTGCCGGTGCGACCATAGAACCTATAGATCAGCAAGCCGATCACGTTTCAGACTCCGAAGCAAATGAGCGTCGTCTCTGGCCAGGCTGAACAACAGGTAATCGCAGCCAATGATCGTCAGAGTGCGCAGGCAACGAAGGGCTTCGATCATCGGAATAGGCGCGGCAGTTCGGGCAAGGGGGTGCAAGATCATCAGGCAAGCCACGACGGCAATGAACGCGACCAGCGTGTTAGCATTGGCGAGTTCGGCAATCTCCTCGAGGGAGAAAATACCTGCGAGAAGCGCGATGGTCAGCCCGGTCAGCAGGGTTACGCCGGTCAGCGTTTCAGTGCCCGGAGTTATCTTCGCGAGGCTCCGCGGAAGGAGACCATCGCGGGCCATGACGAAGAAGAGGCGGCTCTGGCCGTTACTACCCACGAGAATGCCCGACGGCAGAGCGATCACGGCAGCCAAAGCGATCAGGTGCCCCGCAGTCAAATGGCTGAGCTGGCGCAGCACGAGAGCGACGCGCAAACTCAAGAGTTGCCCCCAGCAAACGTCCGCTCGGGGCGTTGCACTGGCTCCAGGTCAAAGGTCAGTGACTCTGCGCCCGGAAGCGCTTCGTACCATATGCCATGATGGAAATGAGCACCTTACGCAATGGAAGTCTAAGCTCCAGGCAGCATGGTCTTGAGGGGTCTGCGATGTCGCGTGGCCCTCGCGAACCGCGCCCTGTCGTGCGTGCGACCTCATAGAAGCCGTGATTGCGGCGCGCTCTTGCAGCCGCCGAAACCGGGGCCAAAAACGAGGAGTAAGCGTGTGAGCGTCGCCATGCGCCTCGGCGACGCTGAGCCGCGATGGCTTTGTAACGACGGCGATGATCGTTATCGCGGCCCGTTGAGCTGGCCACATCTTATTGCTCTCGGCAGCGACGCGATCGTCGGCACCGGACCTTAAGCTGTGCCAGCATCCCGCCAGGAAACTTGGCCGCGATGTCGACTTGCAGCAGCGAATCTCGGTCTTCGCGGTGGTAGCGTCGGCGCCATCATGAAACCTGGTATGGTGCCATCGATGTTGGAACCAATCAGGCCGACACCTTCTTGCATCGCGTGCACCGTCGGACGAAAGAAGCCATGCGCATACCCTGCAAAAACTGCAGTCGCGGTGGGCTCGTCGGCTTTCAGAGGTGCGCCTCTTCGGCTTCAAGCGTTGCGATGCAGTCGCTCGACGATTCCGGCGAGACAGGAGGGAACACTAATCCGTTGAACACAAATCGTTCCTTGCCGACGAACGAATATCGGATCTAAGCATCATGCCTCGAATTCGCATCGAATTGCGGGTTCCGATGCGCGCAAAAGCCTCCATGGATCGAAGTTGTTGATAGAAGCAAGGACGGCGTTCTCGTGATTCGGCTGAGTGCAGCCCAATTTGAGGCGCTCATTTCGCCCGACCGGCCGTTTTGATCTGCTTCGGCACCAGGCGTGCAGCAAGGGCGGCAACCGAGTTACTTGCGTTAATCTGCAATCAAGCTCGTTCAGGATAGTCCCCATTGGCGCGAGAAGCTGATTTTTTTTGACGAGCGAAGCGACGAAAAAAATTACAAAGTGGGCGAGCGGCCTCCCTGACCGCGGGATGCGTTGGCGCCCATTCTGGCTGCTCCGGAACGGTGATCTCGGCGAGGGGCACCCACGCTCGTTCGAGCGTCACCGGATCGCGCAGCTGGGCGACTGTCTCGGTGCGGATGTCCAGCCACTCGAACGAGCGACCATGGACGGTGACAAGCTGAGCAGGCCGGAGAGTGGCGAAATGATCTTGACGGAAAATCCTTATCACTCGACAGACTCGACTCGGATGTTGTCGAGCGAGTTCAAGATGATTTTGCCAAACTGTTCGACTACAAAAAGTGGGGGCTTGACAGTCACAGGCCGGTGACCGCAAGAGGTCAGTCCTATAGAAACGTTTCCGTGCTAGCAAAGAAATGCTGAGGGACGGAACGTCCCGCCAAACTGACTGTGACGGCTTCTTCGTTTAGTCGGTGTCATTTGGACGGCAATCTTGGCTCTGACGCAGCTTTGTGTGCAGCTCTGATTATCCCGCGGGTACATCTGACGTCTGACGAGCTTGATGGGTGTGATCTGATCTTCAGCCTCTGTCCATTCGCGTGGGGCGAAGTGATTGCTGCGCTTCGCCACCCGGCGGACGTGCTCGACATGCCCACGAGAAAGTGCGCCGCAGCTCGCGACGCGACATGCCGTCCTCAACGGCGGCCACCACCCGCTTGGACCGAATGTGATGTCCGTTATGCCTGCCGGCTTCCTTCGCCGGCAGCAAGCTTGGATCAGGACCGGCCTGATCTGGGAATTCCAACCGCTGCTGATCGGAATCCACTCTACGGCGTGCGCCCGAGCATCAGTCTCTCGCCAGGCGCCGCGGTGTCCGATTGACGGAGCAATGCCGCGGCGAGCAAGGCTGAGAGAGCATAGCCGAGGCCCGGCAATATCAGCGTGACGCCGTAGCCTAACCTCGCCGCAATAAACCCACTCGCCGCAAAGCCCAGCAATGCGAACGCCGACATCGCCGCGGTCAGGAACGTGACGTCTGTTCCCGCGTTGCCCGGCCGGGCGAGCCCGAGAAACCAGTTCGTGAATGTGACATGCTGGACTGCGAGTGCTGCGAACACGATCCCAACGCTCGCGACGGCGCTCACGCGAGCGCCAACATAGCGATCGATAATCGCAAGCGCTCCAAAACCGATCGCCAGGACCGCGCAGCCCAAGATCAGGCCTCGCTGCGGCGCCATTCGCGCGAGAATCGCGCTGGTCAGCGGTGCGACGATCGTATAGGTCAATACGTTCGAGAGCGCTCCAATCCATCCGATGTCTGCCGCGGCAAAGCCGAGATCAACGAGCCGCAACTGCACCGTTGCGAACGCTACAGCGATTCCGAGAACGCCAGGCGCGATCAATGCGGCCGTGGTCCACAGGCTATTGTTGCGTAAGATCGCGAAGATAGACAGGCGCTGCGGCGAGCGCGATCGGTCCTTGCAAAGGAGCGGTTCAGGAATCGCGAACACCCATCCAGCGAAAACGGCTAGCAGCAGGGCTAAGGCCAGCAAAGCCGGACACCAACCGACAATCTCGATCAATTGCAGACAGACCGCGCCGCCGATCACGTGGCCGACGACCCGGCCCCAACCCAGCAGCGCGGCGCCGAGCGGCCGCTCACTGGAATCGAGGGCTTCCGCCATGTAGCCCAACGTTGCGATGCGCTGAGTCGCGGCAATGGTCGCGAGTGCGAGAGAAACAACAAAGATCGCGACGAGATTTGTCTTCGGGTTCAAAAATGCCATCGTTCCCAGCACAGTGGTACTGGCGATTTGGGTCCACAGGATCCATGAACGCCTCAGCCCGAGACGATTGAGGCTCCATCGATCCACGACCGGCGCCCAAAGGAAGTTAATGGTGAAGGCAAAGAGTAACGTGCTATACAAGCCGACAAATTCCAGGCTGGCGCCGTTGCCTCGAAGGATCACCGGAATGGCCGAACAAATGAACGCGATTGCCAGATACTGCTGACTAGCCAACGCAACCATCGCGATATGTGGCAAGTAACGACGTCCCATCAGCCTCTTCCTCCGCAAGAGAAGTTTCGCGTGTGCCTCGAGGGCACCGTTTGCATGCAACAGATCGTTCCGGCGCAGCCGCGCCTCAACGCGGGATATGCAACTTTAGAGAATGTCGAGAAGCGCTGAGGTCCGGAAACAGCTCGTCCGTTTCGATCGTTTGTTCGAGATCACCTCGCAACGTCTTCCGTTTGCGCCCCGATTTGCCGTCGTGCCTCAAAGAAGCAGGCTTGTCCGGTCCCGATTCCTCGCGCGATATCATAGTTGCGCACTCAAATTGAGGAGCGGGCATACGTTCTCCCCTCGGCCGCGTGCAGGCCCTAGCGTTGGACGCTGCGATCACTGAACGAGCCTCCGTGCCGACCGATTGGCCGCAACATCGTTGTTCGTCCCCTGCGCCGCAGGGCTCGATCGGAAATCGATCGTTCCGGGGGTGAGGTCCGGGCGGCAGTTGCTACTTCGGTTCAGGTCGGACTCAAGGGATGCACACTGCGCCTGACCGTCATCTTGTCGAGCAAAGTGACCTGCCGGAAGGTCGCCGCCATATTGGCAAACACAGTTTGCTGAAGGGCGTCCGGCCGTAACCATTGCCGATCCACTCGCCAATATATCTTCTGACCTGCTCCACAGAGTGCACGGCAGTTTTACTGCTGGTCCAAAGCCCGCCGAACTGTTTGCGAAGCTTGCGAGGGGCGCGTTCACTGTGGCTGCGCAAGAACGAACTCCAGATCTCATCAACGCTCCGCTGCGCTTTTCCCGGTTTCCAGCCGAGCACCGTGAAGCTGGCGTCGGCGACGGCGCTACGGATGAAGCAAGCGGCGTGCCGCCTGAAAAATGGGGGTTCTCTAGCTAGCTCGCAATTGGGTGTGCGCGTCGAATAGAGGATCTTCTGTCTCAAACCCGACAATCGTGTTGTTAGCGTTCGACGGTACACGCTACAGCGAACCACAGTTCAGAGGTAGAACGCTGGGAACTGGGGACGCGCACTCAGGGTGCCGCCGCTGATAGGCGCATGTCGCGCAGGCGAATGACCTCATCTGATTGTTCGTGCGTTGCCTTAGCGTGTAGTCATGCATTGCTGATCGATTTGCGAGGTCTGTTGCCTTAGCCGACGTGGTTAGCACTGTCGCCCTTGACCATGAAATGATGAAGGCCTTCTTTCCCGAGCCGACGATTGCAAAAGCTCTGATGGCGGGATTGACGTGGAAGACGCACAGTCCATACCGCCTTGAAGCCGATGTCCCACACCTTGAAGCCAAGCAAGTAGCGATCAGATGGCAGCAATGCTTCGACGCCCTCGACGGTTGAGCACACATGGCTCATCCCGAGCGTGCCGGTAGGAAAGCCCTTTGTCAGTCGCCCGACTTGAACGGCTCGGGCGCGAGCTCGGGGCCTGCAAACACGTCGAGCCGATTGCCGGCGGGACGCTGAATGAGATCAGTGCCCCGACATGGCGTTTGTCAGCGAGCGCAGGTGATCCACGTTGATGGCGGCGTTTTTCGAGGCGACCGGCGAGGGCGGGGATCGCCGCTCTGCGCGATTTCCCAACTCATTACCGCGAGCCCGGCGTCGCTGCTGCCGTCGACAATCGGTCGATCTTCTATGCGGAAGGCGCACACGGCGCCGCGGTGGTGGACCTGCTGCATCGCTCCGTTGCTTCAGCTGCGACGACTTGAGCTTGATATAACGAGCTGGCAAATTCAAGTCCTGATCACCAACCGATCGCCTCTTACAGGTACGGACAGTGTTTGAATCAGCCGGCGACGCTCAAGAGCATGGTGCTTCTCTTACGATTTCGCGTTCACGGGCTGCCTTAAGCTCGCGTTCGCAGAACCATCATGCCTACGTCGAGCATGAACCTACATAACGGGCGAAGCTGGGAGAAATAGCCTCACCTCGCCTACAAATCGCGGAGGTTTCGCCTTTCTTTCCGCAAGTGGAGCCGAACACAAGAAGTGTCGACCGCCTGATCACCTCGTTTACGCAGAATCCAGCACAGCTGGTTGCCGTTGCCGGCAGAAACTTCCCTTTTCCGTCCTGTGCAGAGATTTCCAGAACTGGCTCTATTTCACATGGATTGGAATGGACTACATGGATTCGACCACCCCGGCCAACGGACGAGAGTCTTCTCTGCCTAAGGCGAACAGGAAATTGCCACAAAGCGATTTGGCGTCGGCACTTGATGGGTATGCCTCGCAGAGACCGGCGAAAAAGACTTGCGTGTGCAGTGCGGTCGCGTATTATTGCAGTGCGGTGGCGTCTCGCGCTTCCGCAGCCCTCCTTGGGCGTTTCCTCCCTAGACTTGGGCCGCTTGTCATTCAAGCGGCCCTTTTTTCTTGCCCACCGGTCCGAGCATTTGGCTCGCGTATGCCAGATCGGGTTTCGCGTTTGATACGGAACGATATAGACCGCGATCAAGGATTGAACGCCAAGGATGCCCGAGTTTCGCATGCTCTGAGCGGCCTCCTGTACCTTCTGGGCTGCATTATGTTTTGGGTACGCAGCTTTTTTGGATTCCGTAGGGATCCAATGTGGAGTGACACGCCAATCGTCTGGGACACAGGAATTGCTGCCCGTCAGCAACACGGTAAGCGCAACCGAGCTCCTTACCCCGCTCACTTCGAAGATCATCCGGCGGGAGCGATCCAGGCAGGTTTCCAATCTGCCTCCTGAGCAGGCATCAAGCCGGGATAACAACACAATGCGCGGTCGCGAGTGCGTCGTTCGTCTGAACGCGCGTTCCCGGCGGCTCCTCGTATGCAGCGCAAAGTTCTCAACATGCATCTCGGTCGTGAGCACACCTAGCGCATTGAGTTTGTTCACCTTGCCGCTTGCCGCCGGTCACTCGCTCCAGGTTTGCGCCAGAAGCCAGCGCCCAAGGGGCTATGAGGGCATCCTCGAACCGCGTCAGTGCGGCGAGATTCATGTTGTTTCGATGCAACGCGCGCGCCAGAAGCTCGTAAGCCATCCATTTGGATGTGCTCGTCGGCCTGCAGGCACCGCCCCCTGCGTTGGCGCTACTACCGACAGGCGTGAGGAATACTACCGGACTTAGTAGCTTTGTTGTTCCTCGACTGTCAGTTAAGCGAGTATTGGCAGATAGCCTCGTGCACTCAAAGTGTGGCCGGGACGAAGTGCGGCCGGGACGGGAGAGACTCTATGCAGTTCGATTTAACCGCGCTGCGCCGCATTTCTCTTGCGCTGGCTCTGTTTGCCTGCGGCGTGATGGGGAGCGCCCGCGCCGATGATCCGCCGCAGCGTCCTGAGGCGACGGCGCCGGCCGGCCTGAAGGGCAGCGGGCGGGGCGGCAACGCGCAAGACTCGCAGCAAAATCCTTCGGAGACGGCCGAGCAGCATCGCCTGCCGCCGGACTCCACCACCCGGCAGACGCTCGAGCTGTCCGGGCGGACGCTCGCCTTCGCCGCGACTGCAGGCTCCATCCGCCTGTTCGACGACAAGGGCGAGCCGCAGGCCGAGATCGCCTACACCTCCTATCAGCTCGACGGCACCGACCGCGCCACGCGCCCGGTCACGTTCTTCTTCAACGGAGGGCCGGGCGCATCGTCGGCCTGGCTGCAGCTCGGTAATGCCGGTCCCTGGCGACTGCCGATCAACGCCGACGAGGTCACGCCATCAGCCTCCCCAGAGGTGAAGCCCAACGCGGAGACCTGGCTCGATTTCACCGACCTCGTCTTCATCGATCCGGTGGGGACCGGCTATAGCCGCTTCATCGCGACCGGCGAAGATCTCCGCAGGCGGTTCTATTCCGTGGACGGCGATGTCAGCGCGCTGGCGCTGGTGATCCGCCGCTGGCTCGAGAAGCACGACCGACTGCTGTCGCCAAAATATATCGCGGGCGAAAGCTATGGCGGCATTCGCGGGCCGAAGGTCGTGCGCCAGTTGCAGACGCAGCAGGGTGTCGGCGTCAATGGCCTGATCATGATCTCGCCGCTGTTCGACTTCCGCGAGTCCACCGGCACCAGCCTTCTGCAATACGTCGCAACGCTGCCGAGTTATGTCGCGACCGTGCGCGAAGCCAAGGGTCCGGTGAAGCGGACCGATCTCGCTGACGTCGAAGCTTACGCGCGCGGCGAGTTCTTGACCGACCTCGTCAAAGGCGAGGCGGACAGGGAGGCGGCCATGCGTCTGTCCGACAAGGTCGCCACGCTGACCGGCATCGACCAGGCGGTGAGCCGCAGGCTCGCGGGCCGCTTTGACGTCAACGAATTCCGCCGCGAGCTCGACCGCAAGAACGGGAAGGTGACCGGCCGCTACGATGCCTCCGTGCGCGGCTTCGATCCCTATCCGGATTCCAGCAGCTCTCGCTTCGGCGATCCCTCGGGCGACACACTTCAGGCACCGCTGACCAGTGCCGCTGTCGATCTCCTCACGCGCAAGCTGAACTGGCGGCCGGACGGCTCGTATGAGGTGCTGAGCGGTGCGATCAGGTGGGCCTGGGATTTCGGCCACGGCATCCACCCCCCGCAGTCGGTGTCGGAGCTGCGCCAGATCCTCGCAACGGACGCGAAGATGACGGTGCTGGTCGGGCATGGCCTGTTCGACCTCGCCACGCCCTATTTCGGTTCGCAGATCGTGCTCGACCAGTTGCCTGCCTTCGCCTCGGCGCCGCGGGTCAAACTTGTGGTCTTTCCGGGCGGCCACATGTTCTACTCGCGCAACGCCGCGCGCCAGGCTTTTCGCGCGGAGGTCGAGGCGATGATGAAGTCGGCGTCGAACTAAGTCATAGCAGGCCCGCGAGCGCGTAGTATGTCAGTGTTTCCTAGCGCGAGATCTCAACTGAAATCCCAGCCTCCGCTACGTTTCCGAGCTTTCCGGCTACGACCGATCTTGGTCGAGGCCAGGCTACGCCTACTTTTCGCGCGGCCTACTTGGCCGGCTTCATTGGCGCCGTCACCGACGCGCAAATAGGCGGCTTGGCAGTGGCCCATCCCGGGTGGCCGCGTCAGCGGCCTGGTTCTCGCCCATCTGAGCGCCTCTTCGTAGAAGCGCTGATACTGGGGATCCGATCGAACGCACTGAGCGTCTTGTCGTTCTCGGCGCGGCCAAGCCAACGCGCGCGGCCCATCGATTTCCTCGAGCCAAAGGGGAGGATCGTCCACCTCCGTCACAGTCGGCAGCGTGTGGGCCAGTGCCACGGACATCAAACAGATCATGGATGGCGACCATTCTATTTGACACTATGGACCTGAAAGCAGATGGCAATTTGGGCTGCCATTCTAAGCAGAATGAGTTTTGACTAGCCGCACTATGGATCGATCGGTGCAGAAGCAAGCTTGCCGTTCAGAGGCGTTCATGGTGCAGTTTGGGCTGATGCTCGCTTGCAGTGTCGGCGAGGAGGACCGCGAGTGCCGCACATTGGTTGCGAATATCGGGTATCGCCATGATCTCCCAAAAGGCCGCGCGCGTGAGCGGACCCACGGCGAACAGGCAGCGCGAAGCCGCGCCATCGCGGCTGATGATCGCGCAATTGCGATCTGTCTCAATGCCGATGCAGAGCGGGTCGACGCGGGCGAGACCCCGGTCGAACAAACTAAGCACTGCTGGATTGAGCGTAGCGCGCGGATCTTTGACGATGCCGGTGCAATCGACGACGGCGCCGACTTGTATGTCGAGAGGATTGGCGTCGCCCCGCCGGCGGTACGTGACTCTGGCTCCGGACTTGTTGGGCTCGATGCTGATCACCTTTGCAGCCATCAGGGTGAGCTGACCTCTGTCAAGCGCCTGAGTGATGCGTGCTTCGACTTCCGGAGCCATCCGGTGCCGATGTACATCCCACCAGGCGCGCGCGTGCTCGAGAAAGCGGCGTTTCGATGCCCGGGGAAGCTCATGCCACAGCCGCTGAGTATAGGGTCGAAGGCCATCGATGACACTGCGCCAGTCGCCCCCTTGAGCCGCATTTCGGTCTATACGATCGCGAAGCCAGCGTACCAGCTTGCTAATGCTGGCGCCGAAAGGAACGTCCGTCTCCTCAATTCGCAAAGCATCGATGTGGCGGTGGGGTTTTGCGCGCAGGCCGCGCCGTGACATCGCGATGATCGGCCCGCGATGGCCGTCACGCATCAACGACAGGACGTAGTCGACCATAGTGAGCCCCGTGCCCAGGATCAGTACGGTTGCATCGGTGTCGATGGGAGCAGCCGACGGTGGAGCCCAAGGATTCGCATGAGCCGGGCGGTTAGCTCTCGGATCATGTCCCGTTGCGAGAACGACGGTCTCGGCCACTAGCGATCGGCCATCATCCAGCCTGACCGACACGCAGGCTGGCTTCTCATTGATATCGACGCAGGTACCTTGCAGGATTGAGAGACGACGTGCGTCCGTCGGGGCAGATATCTGCTGCTCAAGCAAGCTCGCGATGTAGTCACCATAGATGCGTCGTGGCACGAAACAATAGGGATCGGGACGCAGCGGTGCATCTGCACCGCGCGAGCTCAGCCAGCGCCAAAAGTGGTCTGGTTGGTCGGGCAGCGCGCTCATATTTGAGGCGCGTACGTTGAGCAAGTGTTCGGGGTTACCTGTATGATATGCGATACCGCGCCCGATTTCGGGACGCTGCTCGATCAGCGTGACGCGTAGATCGCTGGTCGGCCGATGCAGCAATTGATAGGTGAGCATGACACCGCTGGCGCCGCCGCCAATGATGATCACGTGCCGCCTACTGGAACTCGTCATGCTATTACTCTACCGATCAAGAGCCGGCGCCATTGTGCGGCCGAGACGCTGTTTTCCGAAATCCCATCATAACTGGCATCGCTGACGGTGTTGCGAGGCGCGCGGGCGTTGCGCGCTGCTCAAATCGCGTATTTGACTCTTAGCATGGAGAATAGATGCAAGCCACGCCGCCAAATAGGAAATTGTCTTGCAATTGTCATGCTGTCCGTGCTGCAGATGGTTCAGTTACTGAGGTCATTTCCGCATCGTTGAGTCATCCGACCAAGACGCAAAAGCCAAGAAGATTATGGATATGGTCACATTGAACTCCCTTTTGAGGTTCTCCCGAAGAGATAGCAGGTCCTCGGCTTAGTCGAGAAAGAAAGTCGGCGGCTGGCGTAACTTTGAAATGATTGACGCGCAGTGATCCCTTTCGTGGCGAAGTAGTTGTCGAAGCAAGCTCGGGGAGAAAAATTCATTTCGTTTGAAATCATATGGTCTAGGACTTGTTTCGGTTTCTCGAAGGGGTCGCGCGGCCAGTTCTGGACCTTCAGGCCAGCGCATTGCGGAGCCCTTCGGCCTAGACTAGGTCAGCGCGATGATCCCTCGTTCCGCCAGGCAATTTAGCACCGTGTCAGCCAACCGCTCTGGTAGCTGACCTAGGGTCTTCAAGTGGATCTCCGGCGCACTTGGCGCTTCGTACGGCGCATCGATGCCTGTAAAGTTCGTGATTTTGCCGGACGTTGCCTTGGAATAGAGGCTCTTTGGGTCACGCCGAATGCATTCATCTATCGGCGTATCTACGAAGACCTCGACGAACTCTCGATCGCCCGCGAGCTTGCGCACCATGTCTCGGTCGGCCTTGTAGGGTGAGATGAACGAGCAGATGACGATCAGGCCGCTGTCGAGCATTAATTTGGCCACTTCACCAGCACGTCGGATGTTCTCGACGCGATCTGCTTCAGTAAAGCCTAGATCGCAATTGAGGCCGTGACGGAGGTTGTCGCCGTCCAGCAGCGTCGTATGATGCGACATCGCGTACAGCTTTTGATCGACGATATTAGCAATCGTCGACTTGCCGGCGCCGGAAAGCCCGGTGAACCAGATGATGCACGGCTTCTGATGCTTGAGCGCAGAACGCTCCTGCTTGCCAATCGATAGTGGCTGCCAGACGGTGTTGGTCGCCCGCCGGAGCGGAAAATCGATCATTCCCGCTCCAACGGTACGGTTGGTATAGCGGTCAATCACGATAAAGGATCCCGTGCGCCGGTTGACGTGGTACGGATCGAAGCTCGCAGGCGCGACAGTCGCCACGTTGCAACGGCCGATCTCATTGAGACCCAAAGTGGTCGCCGTGAGACGATCGCGTTTGTTGACGTCAATCTTGTACTTGATGCACGTGACTCTGCCGGACGCAATCGTTTGCGTGCCAATCCGAAATGTATAAGAACGGCCCGGCACCATTGGCTCTTCGTCCATCCAGATCAGATGAGCGGCAAACTGGTCCGCGACCTCAGGACGCTGCGTGGGGCTTGCAAGGACGTCGCCGCGACTGACATCGATCTCTTCTTCGAGGGTAACCGTCACCGCGTCGCCCGCTTCGGCAACCGCAAGATCGCCATCGTGGGTCACAATCCGCTTCACGCGCGAGCCGCGCCCCGAATTTGCCACGATGATTTCATCGCCAACCGCGATGCTTCCTGAGGCAATCGTGCCCGCATACCCTCGGAAATCCAGATTGGGCCGGTTCACCCACTGTACCGGAAAGCGGAAGGGCAGCTCAGTCGTTTTGGATTGTATGTCGATAGTCTCGAGGTAATCCAGCAGGGACTGACCGTGATACCAATCAGTATTGCCGGATAGGTAGATGATGTTGTCGCCGTACCTGGCGGAGATTGGGAATGGGACGATTGACTTGAAGCCGAGCCCCGAAGCAAAGGCGACATAGTCGCGAACGATGCCGTCGAAGACATCTTTACGGTAGTCAACGAGGTCAATTTTGTTAACGGCCACGAGGACATGTCGGATCCCCAATAGCGAGCAGATGAACGAGTGGCGTTTGGTTTGCTCTAGAACCCCTTTGCGCGCATCGATCAGGATGATGGCGAGCTGCGCGTTGGAGGCGCCAGTCGCCATATTGCGAGTATATTGTTCATGACCCGGCGTGTCGGCGACCATGAACGACCGGCGCGGCGTGGTGAAGAACCGATAGGCGACGTCGATGGTAATGCCTTGTTCGCGTTCAGCCTCGAGACCGTCGACCAGCAGAGCAAAATCGATGTCCTCGCCCGTCGTGCCGTGCTTGGCGCTGTCGCGCGCGAGCGCCAGTAGCTGGTCCTCATAGATCATCTTGCTGTCGTGCAGGAGCCGCCCAATCAGCGTCGATTTACCGTCGTCGACCGAGCCACAGGTGATGAATCGCAATTGATCTTTGCTGACGGCCTCGCCGAGATAGCGCACGGGGTCCATATCCATCAAAAGTATCCTTCCCGCTTCTTTTTCTCCATCGAAGATGCTTCATCGGTGTCGATGAGGCGCCCTTGGCGTTCCGACACCCTCGCAACCTGCATTTCGGCGACGATATCTTCGATGGTGGTAGCCTCCGACTCAATGGCGCCGCTCAGGGGATAGCATCCGAGGGTGCGAAAGCGGATCGTACGCATCTCGGGGGTCTCGTTTGGCCGCAGTGGAAGCCGCTCGTCGTCCATCATGATCAGGCTGCCGTTCCGATGCACCACAGGTCTCCTCTTCGCAAAGTAGAGAGGAATAACGGAGATTTTCTCGAACATGATGTATTCCCAGATGTCGAGCTCGGTCCAATTCGACATCGCGAACACCCTCATCGTCTCGCCCTGTCGGATGCGGGTATTGAACAGGTTCCAGAGTTCGGGCCGTTGGTTGCGCGGATCCCAGACATGTCTCGCCGAGCGGAACGAGAAAATGCGCTCCTTGGCGCGGCTTTTCTCTTCGTCCCGCCGTGCGCCGCCGAATGCCGCATCGAATCCGTACAGGTCGAGCGCCTGCTTGAGCGCGTCGGTTTTCATGACCTGCGTGTGCAGCGCGGAGCCGGAGTCGATGGGATTAATGCCGCGGGCGATACCTTCCTTGTTAACATGGACGATCAGATCGGCTCCGATGCGCTTGGCCGCCTCGTCGCGAAAGGTGATCATCTCGCGGAATTTCCAAGTCGTATCGATGTGCATCAGCGGGAAGGGCAGCTTCGCCGGATAGAATGCCTTCGCCGCAAGGTGCAGCATGACAGTGGAATCCTTGCCGATTGAATAGAGCATCACCGGCTTTTTGAACTCGGCGACAACCTCGCGCATGATTTCGATCGACTCGGCCTCGAGCCTGCGCAAATGTCGAGGCAGGGTATGCGTTTTGAGTCCGGACATGTCCTGCGTGTTCATTTCGAACGTCCTCGAAAAATGCCCTCGCGACGAAGCTGCTGTTGCGGTATTCACGCGATACCTCAGGGCTGACTATGAGATCAGTGATCGCTCAGCCCCGGTGCGAGAAGGATCGCGTGGCCCGCCGCCGTATTTCATCCATGGATGGTCCCAAGCGGGGATCGACGTCGGCTTTACCGGCGCCACGGGCACTGAATTCTCGGGACGAGCCCGCGGGCTGTAGGTCGGAAGTTGACTGACGGTCAATACATACCTTGGTTGCGGCCTCAACATCTCGCTCGCTCACCATGGCGCAAAAGCCGTTGTAGGCGGGGCTCGTCGCAGCGCAATCGGTCCGTCTTGCTGAAGGGGAGGGCATGATCACCACGCGCTTTTCGAGCTTGCGGGCGTCCTTGCCACCAATATGGAGCTGGTGCAGAGCCGGCAAAGCCGTGCCTACAACCGGATCGTGGCGTTCATGATGACGCACTCCTGTAGCTTTGCCGACGGGAAACCTACCATGTTGCTTAATGGCCGGCACTTTTCCTACCCGGCAGCACGTGAGTTGGTGAAATCGATTTTTTGGATGGAATACATTCACATCCCGGATAGTGACGACGCGCTTTTGAGGTCTGGGTCTCAATCTCCTAGTCGCACTGGATTCTGATGACCGAACGCCGTTTCGCGGCGGCAGCTCTGGCGGCTGGCGAGCGATGATTTACGTGATCGGCACCGCGGCGTCTTCCTACAAAGGCTCACCTGGCCGGCAGACGTCTGGTGCTGGACTGGCAAATCCACGTGATGACTGGCCCCGTTACTGGGACCGGTCGGCTCCTGGAAATCAAAATCTTTCGCCGTGTGAGCGATCTGTTCTCAGCTCTGCCGACCGCTAAGTTGCCCGATCTCCTCGCGCTGGAGTCCGATCTCTATCCCGCGCAACAACGCCCGGTGAGAGTTGAATTTTTATCCCCATCGACGCAGCCTTTGCCCAACCGGCTGCTGTCCCGACTGTGCGTGGCGCCCCTGTCAACTACTAGCCCTAGCAATTGATTGAGATGCCAGACACTGGCACTGCATGAGCGCCCTCGTGTCTTCGAGATCCAACATAAATCTGGCCACGCTGCACCTAATGGGTGCCCTGTCTTAGCGCCGTGTAATCATGAAATGCGATCATTATCTCTTGCTGGAACATCATGATGGACCATCATCGTGCTCGCCGATCGCTCACATGCACGGAAGTCTCATGAAGCAAACGGGACGTAGTTCCTTGCGAGGCCTGCTCTGCGGCAACTGTGATCTTTCGAAGGAGAGTTCTTCCTCGAACAGGATGCTGTGATGAGCGAATTGCTAATGATGAATGAGGGGAGGCGTTCCCCCTCGCAAGAGATTGTCACGCTTCCGCGGAAAGCTATCGAGCCAGGTCCGAGCGGCTTAGAGCGTTGGCATCGAGTGCTTCGCTTGGCCAAGGAATGTCGACCGAATGCCGTCGCTCGATCGCGCCTTTGCGACACGGGGTTCAATTCGGATGGAGCCGATTTCCATCCTGCGCGAGGCCGGGTTGCGGCATGACCGACCTACCTGACAAACGTCCTATCGCAATCCGCGTGGTGCTTCCGTTCGTTTTCCGCCACTGGCTGCTCCAGCCCTACCGCGCTGCCCTTGTGCTGGCGGGCTTCCTCGGCGCAACGGCGGCAGACCTGTTCATGCCGGTCTACTCCGGCCATCTCGTCGACGCATTGACGACAGGCCCTTACAATCAGGCGGCGCGACATGCGGCGCTGGCCGCCTTCGGCGGCATCGTCGCGCTCGGCCTGGTTTCGATGATCCTGCGCCTCATAGGTCTGCAGGCATTCGTTCCGTTCACGCTCAAGACGATGTCGGATGTGGCACGCGAGTCGTTCATGCGCGTCCAGCGGTTCTCAACCGATTGGCACGCCAACTCTTTCGCCGGTTCGAGCGTACGGAAGGTCACGCGCGGCATGTGGGCCCTCGACTTGCTCAACACTACCATCCTGATGTCCCTGTTGCCGTCGCTGACGGTACTGGTCGGTTCCATGATCCTGCTTGGACTGCATTGGTCTGCGCTGGGTGGCGTGATCGCGATTGGTACGGCAATTTATGTCGCGGTGACGATGACATTTTCGATCCGCTATATCGCGCCTGCCGCACGCGTCTCTAACGCCTGGGACACCAAGATCGGCGGCACGCTGGCCGATGCACTAACTTGCAATGCGGTGGTAAAATCTTTCGGCGCGGAAGCGCGCGAGGATGCTCGGCTTGCCCGCACCATCAACCGCTGGCGAAGGCGGCTGCGGCGAACCTGGCTGCGCTACAACTACGCCGCCATGTGCCAGCTCTCGCTCCAGTTGTGCCTACGGGCGTCGGTGATCGGCGGCGCGGTGCTGCTGTGGATGGCGGGGCTCGCCTCGCCGGGCGACGTCACCTATGTGCTGACCAGCTACTACGTTATCCACGCGTATCTGCGCGAGGTCGGCATATATATCAACAACCTCCAGCGCTCGGTCGATGACATGGAGGAGCTGGTCGCAATCCATGACGAGCCGATCGGGATTGCCGACGTGCCAGATGCAAGGCCGATCGCTATTGACGGCGGTGAGATCGTATTTGACGACGTCACTTTCCAGTATGGCGGTGGCGGGGCGCCGCTCTATGACAAGCTATCGGTTGACATAAGCGCCGGCGAGCGGGTTGGTCTGGTGGGCCGCTCCGGTTCCGGCAAAACGACCTTCGTCAAGCTCGTTCAGCGGCTATATGACGTTTCGGGCGGCCGCATTCTGATCGACGGTCAAGACATTGCCCTAGCCGCGCAGCAATCGCTCCGCAGCCAGATAGCGGTCGTGCAGCAGGAGCCGGTCCTGTTCCACCGCTCGCTCGCCGAGAACATCGCCTATGGCAGGCCCGGAGCCGGTATGGGGGCGATCGAGCGAGCGGCGCGGCTTGCCCATGCGCATGAGTTCATCCTGCGGCTGCGTAGGGGGTACGGCACGCTGGTCGGTGAGCGCGGCGTTAAGCTATCAGGCGGTGAGCGTCAGCGCATTGCGCTCGCGCGCGCGTTTCTAGCGGATGCGCCGGTGCTGATCCTGGACGAGGCAACCTCGAGTCTCGACTCGGAATCGGAAGCCCTCATCCAAGAAGCGATGGAGCGGTTGATGAAGGGCCGCACCTCGATTGTGATCGCACATCGGCTGTCGACGGTGCGCAGCCTCGACCGGATCCTGGTGTTTGATGGCGGCGTCATCGCCGAGCAGGGCACGCATGCTGCCCTGACCAAGCGGCCCGGCGGAATCTATCGGCGGCTGCTTGAGAGCCAAGCGACCGACTTCGGCCGGGTCTCTGCGGCAGGCTAGCGAGTAGGGATGGCAGTCGAGACGTTGGTCGTTGAACCGGGGCGCGAATTGAAGGTTCAGCCGAAGGGGAGGCAGAGGCGGGAGAGGCTCAATGCGGCAAAAGCTTAAACAGAGTCAGTCTGCCAAGCAAGGCGAGGGTCTTAGGACGAGGCCCTATCGCCGATCAATCTTAAAACCCTAAGAAGGAGCACAAGGAGTGGAGTGTCATCGCCAACATGAAGTTGGACAGGGATCAAGATCGCGAACTGGTGAGTAACAGCTCACAACCTCACCGTTCCGTCGTCGGGCTCAGAGGCGTGCCGAGGCAGCTTGATGCAGAGGTCGACACCTTGCTTTCAGGAATGCCGGTTAGCGACACAAAGCAGTGGCCGAGGCAACATCTAAAGAGACGGCAACAAGCAGCCGGTTGGCTGCACGTGAGTGGCTTCGATGCCTATCATCAGCGCGCCGGGCGTCCGGCTCTTCTGCGAATTACCACTTGCGTCGCTGAAAGCGCAGATAGAGGTAGTCTGCCAGCGTGGGTGGAAATTGCTCAAAGTGGGCATTCTACGCCGAAATTCAGCGTCGATATCCCAACCATTGCATTAATCAATATCAACAAGTGGCTATTGTGCAGCGGCAAGCGGATGCGTGTTGTTTTCGAGGCAAGCGCGTTTCTAGGCGTAAGCGTGAGAACGGCGCTGTGGCGTCCGAACCCTGAAAGCCGCGGCTGCAATCGGCCCAAGTAGGTTGGGCAAGACGCTGATGCGCCATGTGCTGAATTCGTTCGTCGTATTATTCCTCCCGCGACGAACATTCACTGGCCGCCCCACATCTGGGGCGGCCTTTTTTCTTCCGCGGCTGAAGCCTTCGATCGGCCGGGCCGCGTGGCCGTAGCGAACGCGTGCATGACAGATTTCCTTGATCCGATGTTCGAGGACAGCCTGGCCGGAGCGACGCGCTTTGTAATGGTAGGTCGATCTGTCGAACTCGAGGGCTTCGCAAGCCTTGCGGTCCGGGCACACCTTCGCGGTTTAGCTCAAAAGCAATTGTGCGCGAGGACTTACCGGCAAGGTAGTCTGCGAAGATGCGGCGAACGATAGCCGCTTCGGCCTCGTTGATCGTGCGGTCACCTTGGATCAGCTCGCCATTAGAGGCGAACTGTTTGACGACGTCATAACCGAAGCAGAGCCCGCCGCCGGACTTCCCGTCTTCGATGCGGCCGCGCAAGCCTCGCCGTGTCTTATCGGCCAGGTCCTTCAGGAACAGGGCGTTCATCGTGTCCTTCAGCCCGACGTGGAGATGTGTGATGTCTACTTCCGAGAGGGTGACGATCCGTACCCCGGCGAAATCCATGCGCTTAAAGAGCCCGGCAATATCCTCCTGATCGCGGCTGAGGCGGTCCATCGCCTCGGCAAGCGCCGCCACAAATTTTCCGCGCATAACGCGCTGATCCGAGATGAGAGGCGCAGCAGATCGGGATGTCGCAAAGCCGAGCGCACAGAAAACATTTCCGTGACGGGTGTCCAGACCGCCATTTGCTCGATCGCGACATCGCACACAGCTCCGCCCTATCTTCATCTCTGCCGCTATCGGGGGCACAAGAGCCGCTGCCTTGCAGCGAACTGAAGATTCGGCTATATATCCAGATATACCATGGAGGAGATCAATGAGCAAGAGCGCACAGAAAAGGGCGATTGAAAATTACCGATCCCGGCTGACGAAGCGTGGCATTGTGCGGTTCGAACTCCAAGCCCTCGAGACCGATCGCGACCTCATCAGAGTGCTTGCGCGCAAGCTGAGCGAGGAAGGGCCGGAAGCTGGTGATCTCCGGCGCACGGTTCAACAGGCCGTTTCTGGCGTCCCCCCGAAGCCCGGTGGCATCTTGAACGCATTGCGTCGCTCGCCGCTCGTCGGCGCCGATCTCGACCTGACGCGCCCGCGCGAAGAAGGGCGCAAGGTCGATCTGTGACGCGCTATCTTCTCGACACCAACATCATCAGTAACGTCGTCAAGCCGCAGCCGTCTGAGTCGCTACTGGCTTGGATGGCAGCACGGCGAGATGAGGATCTTTTCATCGCATCACTTACGGTCGCGGCAATCCGGCGCGGCATCCTTGAAAAGCCACGCGGGAAGAAGCGGGATGCTCTCGATGCATGGTTCTCCGGCCCGGAGGGGCCTCAGGCCTTGTTCGCGGGTCGGATTCTGGCATTCGACGAGAAGGCCGGGCTTATCTGGGCGCGCCTGATGGCGGAGGGCAAAGTCGTCGGACAGCCGCGCAGCGGGCTCGACATGATAATCGCAGCCGTTGCCGGAGCTAACGAATGTACTGTCGTAACGGATAACGAGAGGGATTTCGCCGGAGCTCGGATCATAAATCCGATGCGCGGAGGCGCGCCGTGAGCGGCATCCGGTCCATCGACCTGCGCCTCATGACGACCTTGTCCGAGGTCCTGGCTTCGTGCTGGATTTTTCCGACGCCAGCTTCTCTTGCCTCCGAACTGAAGGGTCAACATCGACGATCCCAAATACGCGGCGCACGGCGGCTCCAAGGGCAAACGCCTGCGCTACTTCCTCCAGAGCTGCGATGACGCCACCGCGGTCCGCAAGCGCCGCCGCCACGCCATTCTGCCCCGCCCGGCCCGCGCTGCCGTATCGGCAAAAGCGATTCCAATACTCGGTGACGGCCTAATGCCAGGTCAGCAAAAGGCCATGTGTGAACAAGTGCATTTATCGCGCGACGGCCTTTTATTCAGCTCAAAACTCCTGATATTAGCTGACGACAAGAGGCCGCGGTTGCGGGAGGCTCATTTGGCAAGCGTATTCTTCTCGTACTCCCATGCGGACGAGGTCTTGCGTGACCAGCTCGAGAAGCAGCTTTCGCTGCTCAAGCGTCAAGGCGTTATTCAGGTCTGGCATGATCGCCGCATCGGCGCCGGGCAGGAATTCGCCGCGGTGATTGACCGGCATATCGAAACAGACGATATCATCCTGCTACTTGTGAGCGCCGACTTCCTTGCCTCGGATTATTGCTACGACATCGAAATGACGCGGGCCATGGAGCGTCACGAGGCTGGGGACGCCATCGTCATGCCCGTTATCCTTCGCGCTTGCGATTGGCACGGCGCTCCCTTTGGAAAGCTGAATGCCACACCACCGGACGGCAAGCCGATCACGCAGTATCCCGACCGAGACCAGGCTCTGCTTGAGGTCGCGAAGTCCGTTCGCGCAGCAGCAAATCGCCTCAAGACGGCGGCCGTCCGCCGCGAGGCTGTACAGAGTCTTGCACGGTCGACTTCGCCAGCGACCAGAGCATCGAGCCCCCGGTCCAGCAATCTGCGGCTCGCCAAGGACTTCACCGACCGCGATCGGGACCAGTTCAAGCACGAGAGCTTCGAGTATATAGCTAAATTCTTCAAGAACTCGCTTCAGGAGCTGGAGCGCCGCAATCTGGGCATAGAAACCGACTTCCGCCGCATCGACGCAAGCCGATTCACGGCCGCGGTCTACAAGAGCGGCCGAGCGATCTCCCGCTGCACCGTGTTCATTGGGGGCATCGGCGCAGACGGCATCGCCTATCTCGCGAGCGAGAGCACGGAGAGTAACGCGATGAACGAATCGCTTTCGGTTCGAAACGACGAGCACGATCTCTATCTCAAGAGTCTCGGAATGCAGCGGGGCAGCGGAACCCATCTGTCCCAAGAAGGGGCCGCCGAATACTACTGGTCCATGTTGATTGAACGCTTGCAAGGAAGCTGACCGATGCTTTCACCGAATGAATTCAGCGTTGGGCATATCGGGGCGGCAGCCAGCCTGACTTTGGTCCTTCCGGCCGATCGGTACGATCACCTGCTTCTGGTGACGACGGCACACGACGAGCCCACAGCGATATTCCTGGACGATCGGCATCAATTCGAAGCGTTCGGCTGTCAGGGCAACATACATTACAAGGGCATTCTCGTTCCCAACGTTCGAATCGAGGTCGACGAAACGAGCGTGTTTGATGTGTCACGGAACTGGGCCGAACTCGGTACTGTCGTCCGTAAGGACGATGGACTTTTCATCTCGACGGGAACGGATCGGTTCGGCGGCAATCAACTGATTGCCCTCCAAAGAAACCTTGTTGCCTGCGACGCCAACGCGGCAATCGGGTTCACTCGCTGGCAAATCGTGATCGGAGAGGGACCCTGTAAACGAACGCTGAGAATCATCGATCACGAGAAGAAGACGACGAATTGAATTCCCCGCAGGCCGCCCCATTGTGGCCGGTCGGGTGGAGCAATCACTTCGATCGAATGTGCTCTTCGTTCGCCAGGCCGGGTCGGACTGCAGCGCGCTGTGGAGTTTTCCCGAGATTGTGGACCAGCCAATGGTTTGGTCGAGCAATAGACGCAAGTCCGGTAGATTCATCCCGTTATCAGCTGCTGTGTAGTACCGACTGTACTCCTGCAGAAATTCCGGATCCGTTGAACCAACGGCTCGTCAAATGTCAGGAGGCCGACAGGAATGGGAATAGTTCGAAATCGTGCCGGGCGACATCCTGCCCTTTTTAGCGCTAGCCGGTCGCGGCGAGGTTCGTCGCCAAGTAGGCTGATGCCTTCCAGATCGTCAGTTACGATCGCGGCCCGCTCTCATTGTGTGGGAATGGGCTGATCTTGAGATCGACGAATGCCGTCCCTTCTGCGGATGTCTGTGCAGCATGCATGTTCAGGAAGCCTCGCAGATGTACTACCGCATGCGCTGCGACACGCTGGCCGATTTTTTCAGTGCTCGATCCGCACGACGAATATCCGCAAGATTGAGATATTGAGCTCTTTTGCGATGAACTGACAGGCGGAAACGGCCCAAGGACGGAAATACGCCAATCCTGACATCCTGAAGTCCGGCATTACGCCTTTGAGGGAAAAGCCTTGTATGGGGAATTCCTTGTCAAGGCCGACGAGCGAGCGTGACGTCGCCGTCCTGCCACGCGCTCAGGCGGTATCAATCGGGAGTTCCATCGTAGCCTTGTTGACCGTCAGGACGATCTCGCTCGTGTAGGATCGGATACCGGGAGCGATCCGCAACATACGGCGCGCAAATTCCTGATAGTGGGCAACATCCCGGCTGCGAACCAGCAGGATGTAGTCGATATCGCCGGCCACCAGCATGCACTGCGTCACGCGCGGCGAAGCTGCCATCTGAGCTTCAAACGCTTGCATGACCTCATCGGTCGGGGCGTCGAGCTTGAGGCGCACAACGGTCAGCAGCGGATAACTCATAGCCTCCGGCGACAGGATCGCTGCGGTGCGCTCTATGACGCCCGCCTCCCGAAGGCGGCGCACGCGCTTCAGGCACGCCGGGGGCGACAAGCCGATTTCCTCGGCCAGGATTTGGTTCGCAAGCAGGCCGTCCCGCTGCAAAGCCCGCAGAATGCGCCGGTCTATGGCGTCAAGCGTGTGAGCATCACCCGCAACTGGCTTTCCATTTCGAAAGCTATAATCGGCTTTTATCGTTCCAGATTTCTTCATCTTGTGATCATAGCCCGATTGCCCCTCAAAAACATGCTCTGAAAGAAATTACGCGGAAGCCGAATTGAGCTAGCATAACCCTATGAAAGAAGATGTCCTTCGGTTCGGGCAGCCCCAGCTCGCTCGTCTCTCGCCGCGCGGTGGCGCTTCCGTGCGTAGTCTCACGGCGATGCTGCTCCTGGCCGTCATGTGGGGCCTGTCGATCCCGGTGACGAAGCTCGGCCTTGAGACGCTGCCCCCGCTGACGCTGACCGCGATGCGGTTCGCCGTTGCCGTGCCGCTGCTGTTCCTCTTCGCGGTGGGCAAGCAGCGGCTCTCTTGGCGGGCGTTCCCGCGCGCCGCCGCGCTTGGCATCTTGGGCATTGGCGTGGGTCAGGTCGCCCAGGCGTTCGGGATTCAAGGTACGGCGGCCTCGGTCGGCACCATCATCTCGGCGACCATTCCGGTATTTGTCGTGGTCTTTGCAGCGCTCCGCCTCAAGCAGCCGGTCACAGGCCGGCAGCAACTCGGGTTGCTCGCGGCGTTTGCTGGCATCGCGCTAGTTGCCTTCGGACACGGACAGGGCGAAGTGCTCCGATCCAGTGTGAGCGGCGTAGCTTGGATGCTGCTCTCCGCGGTCGCCATTGCTTTCTACTACGTCTGGAGCGTCGAACTCACCCGCGACTACGGCACTGCCGCTGTGGCGGCGTGGAGCACGCTGTTCGGCTTCGTCGCGCTATTGCCGTGGGCAGGATGGGAGGCATGGCACAATCCCGTCCACGTCACCGCTCAAGGAACGGGCGTCGCAGCCTACCTTGGGGTCATGGTCAGCGTCGCGGGTCTGTTCCTGTGGCTGCATATCCTTCGTACTGTTCCGGCTCCGGTCGCCGCGAGTGTCCAGTACCTTCAACCGGTCTTCGGCATCGCGGCCGCGTCTGCGATGTTCGGCGATCAGTTGGGAGCGCTTTTCGCTGCCGGTGTCGTTCTGATCCTGGGCGGTCTCGCCTTGGCCGTGGCCACCCGGCGGAAAGCCGAGGAAGCCGTGCCGCATGAATAAGTGCAAGCGTCCAAGGCGGATCGACTCCTTACTCTCTTTAAGGCCCACTCAAAGCGAACCGCTGGGCGCCGGCTGAACATCGACAATAGATCCTGATCCGAGGAGAGCCCGCAGTCGGGCGCGAGAAATCGCACCGCAACCTTGTATTCGGCTAGGTCCGCAGGGGACCTGGACCATGAAGCAGCCATTCGCTTCGAGTGCGAGGCTCCGAGGCGGCGGGCACATTCTTCCCTCGGCGTTGAAGCCATGGCGTTCCGCGTGTCACCGCCATCTCGGATCGTGATCGGCAACCGCCGCACTTGCGGCGGTTGCCTAAGCTCTTCGATCTACGCTGCTGAACCCTCCTTCCTGCGGTCCGCAGGATCACACCCTCCGGGACGGAGCCGATGGTCACCAGCCGCCAACAGTCGATCAGCAGCTTGCGAGCAAGGGCGGCGATCATCGTCTTTCGCCGTGCTGGAACCGCCGCCTCGGTCCGGCAGCGGTACCATCGCGCAAGCGCGCTTCCCTTCTGAAACATCAGAAACCGCCAGGCCAATTGGATCAATCCACGGCGGACCCGGGCATTGCCAGACTTGGCCAGCCCCTTCTCTCGTCGCCTGGCGCCACTCTGATCCGGTGAGCCCGTTAGCCGGGCATAGCGTGCCACAGCGCGCCGATCCCGGAGCGGGCGCGACAGGATCTCCTGAACGAGCATATCCGCGGTCTCCAGGCCCACGCCGACGACGCGCGCCAGCAGCAAAACCATGGCGTTCGCGCGAGATTGCGGTGCCTGCTCCAGACCGGTTCGTCTGTCCCGCTCGATGGCTTCAATCTGTTCTCGCACGACGGCAAGGCGACGTTGACGACGTTCTTCAGCGGACCCATGATTTCTTTAAGTTTGGGGCTCTTCATCTCGTTCTCGGACAGACGCGCAACGACGAGATGATGATCGCCAATGAGTTCAGGGATCGGGGCGGCTTCTCGCTCGACGGCTTCGGTCCGGTCCTCGGCTTCCCGCTGCCTTCGGCGGCCTTCCTCCTCCTTGAGCTGGAGCCGTAACGCGGCCTTGGCCGCGGTGATGCTATGCTCGGCCATGCGGTGCCCGACCAGGGAGGCGTTTTGTTGCAGCAGAGAACTTCTTCGGCAGAAAATGCGTGCAGGCCGGCAGCGCGGCCCAGCCATAGGTGAACCGTTCGAGATCGCAGCGAACCTTCTGTTCGACACGCAGCGAATTCACCTGAAAGGCCTTGGCCAGCTCCTTGGCGACCCTGCGATGCTGCTGGAAGTGTTCGTCATCACGCGGCGTCGGCAAGCTTACGAGCCGGACGCTATCAGCAAGGCTCCTGAAAGCCGGCTCATTCTGAGCGGCAGCGCTGTTATTGAGCTCAGCGGCGAGCGCGAATGCCGCCTCCAACGACCTGCTGGTGGCCCATGCGACATTGTGGGGCAGTCCCGGGCAAAGCTCGTTGATTTCCGCGATAAGCCGTTCCTCAACGTGATCGGCGCCGTCGACGGCGAGCAGGGCATAGCGCAGAAGCCTGGGCAGACCCTTGAGGCGGTCGTCCCAATCGGCCGAATCTGAAGCCGCGCCGGTCGAGACCGCATCCTCGGCTGTCGGCAGGTCGAGGTCGTCGCTGTCGTCGCTGGTTGCGCTCATGCTCCGGCCTCCGCGCTGTGGTTGGCTGAGCCCACCACCACGCTCTCTTGCGGGCCGGAGTTTTGGCGGGCGCGGCCCGCGTCCTCGCAAGAATAGCTGGCGACGCGCATGCACCACGAAGTCGACAACTTGGTTGCGAATGGATGGTCAAGTTCTACGCGGCGAAGGAGGTTCGCGACGACCATGGTGGCTGTCGCGTCGCCCGTCACCGCAGCAGCGCGGTCATGACGATGTCGACGGTCAGCGTCATCTCGTCGATGGGCAGCAGCGAGAGTGCCACGCCGACCGCCGCGGCCGCATCACCGCTGAGTGCAGCGGCAAACTGGTCGTGGCGGTCCATCACGCGGATGGTATCGAGCGTGTCGATAATCAGCAGGTGCTCCGCATCGCGGATGAGATTGGAGGGCAGGGTCCGCCACCACGCTAGAGGCGGGAAATCCTGAGGAGTGAAAGGCCACGCTAATGTGGCCGCCCTGGAGATATTCTGGGCCGCATCTGCCACATCGCCGGTCTGGACGGCGAGGCCGTGATGTCGGCGCTTGCATGCCGGCATTTCCGTCTTCTTCGACATAATTGATCCCTCAGCCAGCGATCAAAATCGGTTCGGGGTAGCGGGGATTGATCCACTTACCGCTGCTGACGTGCGCCCCCGTTACGACCTTCGCCGCGATGGCGGCCG
This sequence comes from Bradyrhizobium sp. Pa8, assembly GCF_052588265.1. NCBI lineage: Bacteria > Pseudomonadati > Pseudomonadota > Alphaproteobacteria > Hyphomicrobiales > Nitrobacteraceae > Bradyrhizobium > Bradyrhizobium sp. Pa8. Next base: position 1,363,769 of record NZ_CP176767.1, read on the forward strand.
AGGGGAACAAGACGGCCACGCGGAGGCGCAGACGGTCCTGGATACCGGGGATGTCGGCCAGCGCGTCGGCAGCGGCGAGTTCGGCACGACGGGTGCGGAGGATCGGGTTGACGCTCGCGTTCACGACGCTACGTACCTCCGACCCGGCCGCAACGACGAAGCCCTCGCGCACTGTGTAGCCTCGGGCCCAGAGGTCGCAATAGTCGAGCTCGAGTTCATTGCCCAGCCGGGGCAAGTCCGTCACGTCGATCTTCATCGGCCCGGTGTCCTCAGGCCCGATCGCCATGTCGGTGTCAGTCGTTTCCACCCTGCGGCGCTGGCTTGCGAAGTTGCTGCGGAGCACGCGGCACCCGGCGTCGAACAGCAGTCGCTCGCCATGCTCGACAAATTGATCGAGCGACGCACGCTTGTGACTGGGGAGCTCCAGCACCTGCGGGTTCGTGCCCTTCATGATGTCGACCAGGCCGGCCTGCTCGGCGATTTGCGTCAGACGGTGCTGCAGGTAGATGGCCGCCGTCTTGTCGAACCAGGCGCGCTGATAGCCGGAGATGACGTAAACTTCGCGGGCGAAGGCCTTCGAATGATCTCCGAAATGCTCGGAGAGCCTGCGGCCAGCGTTGCCGGTCTCCCCGACATAGGCCATCGCATGATCCGCAAGGATGTAGCAGGCCGGCACAGTGGCGAGCGCGAATGAGATGTCTTTCACCATCGCGAACGGGAACGCCGAGACGGTGAGGCGACCGACGTCGTCGTGGACCTCCCGAAAGCCGGCGATGCCGCCCATCGGGCGGTGAATGTTGCTGGTGCAGGCGGGCTGCACGGACGGGTTGTTGTTGAAGAAGGACATGGTCTCTCTCTAGTTGAGAGATCACGAGGCCAACGTCATTGGACTAGATCGGGCCTTCGGGGCGTCGCGCCCTCATGGCGGGTCATCGCAATGCTAGTCACGTGAATCTAAAGTTCGCCACATAAAGTCTGCTGGGCTTTGTGGCAGAAGCGTTTGACGGAAGCCAAAATCTGGTCTGCCGACTTAGTCCATTTGAAGGGCTTCGGGTTTTTGTTGTGCAGGTCGATGAAGGTACGGATGTCGGCCTCGAGCTGCCCGACGGAGGTGTGAACACCTCGCTGGATCTGCTTTCTGGTGAGTTCAGCAAACCAGCGCTCGACCTGATTGATCCATGACGCGGAAGTCGGCGTGAAGTGGACATGATAATGCGGGCGACGGGCGAGCCACGCTTTGATCCTGGGTGTTTTGTGGGTGGCGTAATTGTCCATGACGATATGGATATCTAGGCCTTCAGGAACTTGAGCATCGATCTCTTTTAAAAACTTCAAGAACTCGACGGCTCGGTGGCGCTTGTAGCATTTGCCGATGACGAACCCCGAGGCGACATCGAGCGCGGCAAACAGCGTGGACGTACCATGGCGCACATAGCTGTGCGTGCGCCGTTCCGGCACGCCGGGCATCATCGGCAAGACCGGCTGCTCGCGATCGAGCGCCTGAATCTGGCTTTTCTCATCGATGCTGAGGACGAGCGCACGGTTCGGTGGGGATAGATAAAGGCCGACGATATCGCGCACCTTGTCGACGAACAGCGGATCGCTCGACAGCTTGAATGTCTGGCTACGGTGCGGCTGCAGGCCGAATGCCGCCCACATTCGGCGGATCGTGGTGTGGGAAAAGCCAGTTTCCGCAGCCATCGAACGGATCGACCAGTGCGTCGCATCGGTGGGCGTCGTACGCAATGTCCGCTCGATTACCTCGGCAACCTGATCGTCGTTGATGGTTCGAGGACGGCCAGAGCGGGCCTCGTCAAGCAGGCCATCACAGCGATCGTTCAAAAACCGGCGACGCCACTTGCCAACGGTATGTTCGAGGAGGCCGAGTTCAGCAGCCACAGACTTGCTTGGCAATCCATCTGCGCATCGCAGGATCGCGCGGCATCGCTCAGATAGCGACCGGGCAACACGATGACGACGAACTTGCCTCTCCAAGTACGTCCGCTCTTGCGCACTCAGCACTAACGGCGCGATCGGCCGGCCTCGCTCACCTGCATTCGCCACTCGTACTCTCCTCTGTAGAGATTCGAGCTATCAACTAATGTGACGAACTTGCGTTCCAGATGACTAGGTGTTCGGCATCATCGGCTTTTCGATATGCTAGCTCCGGCCGAGGTAGGTGTACTGCCTCAGTTGACACGGTAGGAACTGGTGACGAGAGCGATCGGTCCATGTGGCGCAACTGCGTCACACGACGTCAGGACTCGCGATCAGGTCTAGCCGATGAAAAACAGGGTGAGGGGGCAGGTCGTGTCAGTCTCGCCCACCGGATTGACGGTGGGCATACAGCTGACGTCGGTCACGTGCGACCGGGCCTGAAACGCCAGAGAGGGCGGGGGCAGAGACGCCGGCGCTATAGTCGAGGTTAGCCATGATCGATTCCTTACAATCGGTTGTGGTCAGGCTGTCGTTTGGTGTTCCACCACCGGGCGGCAGCCGCTTCGCTTCCTAAATATGCTCATGTGTGCGCCGAGATACCAGTCTCGCCGCGATTGAATGGTTAATGCAGTATCGGTATAGCGCATCGCGCGCCTATAGGCGCTAGGGCCCCTGCTCAAGCGCGCGATCAGGTCACAAATGGCGTCGCGCGCAACTACAGCCGATTGAGCGATTGAGACAGGTCGTGAAGCAGATCCGCTTCGTCTTCGAGCCCGACCGAAAGCCGGATCAAGTCCTCACCGACACCCATCACCAGATGGGCGTCCGGACGGATAGCCTTGCGCGCGCGGGTGATGCTCGCTGGATGCATGATTGGCGATTCCGCATCGCCAAGGCTGACGCCGAGGCTGATCAGGCGCAGATTGTCGAGCAGGCGGCGCGCGGCCTGGAAGCCTCCTCGCAATCCGAATGACAGCATGCCCGACCCGTTCGACATCTGCCGTCTCGCGACCGGGTATCGGGGATGTGAGGGAAGGAACGGATAGTTCACCCACGCGACCGCCGGATGGGTCTCAAGCATGCGAGCGATCGCGATGGCGTTGGAGCCATGCCGCATCATGCGCAGATGTAGCGTCTTCAGCCCTCTCAGGATCAGCGCGGATGCCATCGGCGACAGGACGGCGCCCGTGACGAAGCGCACGCCCTGGGAGTGGATTGTCGCGATCAACTCAGCCGGTCCGACCAGAGCGCCGCCGAGCACGTCGCCATGACCGTTGATGTACTTCGTGAGTGAATGCAGAACGATATCGGCTCCGTGCTCCAGCGGGCGCTGTAGCGCCGGTGATGCAAACGAGCTGTCGACGACGACCAGCAGGCCCGCCGCGCGGGCGCGCGCGCCAATGGCGGCGATATCCAGCACGTCGCCTGTTGGGTTGATCGGCGTCTCGAAATAGACCGCGCGGCTGCGCGAGGTGATTGCCGCATCGAGATTTACCGGGTCGCTCAGGTCGACCGGGACGACCTTGATGCCGAAGCGGGGCAAGCCGCCTTCCATCATCGCGACTGTGTTGGAGTACAGGGCCTGATGCACGATCAACTCGTCGCCCTGCGACAGCAGCGACAAGGTCAGCGCGCCGACGGCGGCCATTCCCGAGGCGACCACCAAGCCAGCGTCGCCGCCTTCGAGATTGGCAAGCCGCTCTTGCAGGATCTCCGTGGTCGGATTGTGCTCTCGGCCGTATAGCTTCCCGCCCTGCGCCGCGGTCTCGTCCTGAGCCGCCACGCTTTCGAAGGCATAGGTCGAGGTGAAGTAGACGGGGGGCGCCACCGCGCCGTGGTGATCCGCTGGGTCGTAGGCGTGATGGATTGCCCGGGTCGAGAAGCCGGGACGTCGATGCTATTCGCGAGTGAAGGGCCTGCGGCCACTGATGAAGGACGCATTCAACGGCTCCAAATCGTGAGGGGGCATGCCAACTGGCGGGACCCCAATCAATCCTCCTCGACGAAGGCATCCTCGCGGGACTTGCGGAAAGAGGGCAGGAGCACGAGGAGCAGGGCGAGCAGAGCGATGGTCAAAGCCGGTCATTGCCGAGATCGTGAGAGATCATTCCGAGTCCGGCTTCGCGGCGTGCTGCGGGCCGGTACCGATGATCGACGCTTTCGAGGCGGCCGTTGCGTCCTGGCTGGACGATCGCAAACATGTCGAGCTGTTCACGCCGCCGAAGCGGGTCGTCCAACATGACGTGCCGCCCTATGAGCTGGTGCTGAAGGCCAGCAAGACGTCGGCGATCGTCACGCCGGAGGTCGGCCTGCTTGGGACGTTGGAGGCGATGGGCGTCGACGTGCCCGTTTCCTGCGGTGGCGGCATCTGCGGCGCCTGCAGGACGCGATGGATCGAGGGACCGCCGATCCACAGGGACCGTGTGCTCTCTCCGGCAGAACGGCAGAACGAACTCATCGTCTGCGTTGGCGATTGCGCTGGTCCGAAACTGGTGCTGGATCTCTGATTCGGACGGCGGTCAACGGGATCGCGAGCCGTTCTCACTGTTGATCGGCCTTGGAATTTTACACAGACTGGCGTCCGAGCATATAAGCATGCCCAATTAGGCGACCAGATCGAAATGACATTGAATCTGAAATTCCTGCGTGTCCAGAGCGGGATGACCCTCGAGCAATTGGCATCCGATTCCTGCCTGACCAGAAGCTATCTCTCCAAGCTCGAGCGAGGTCTGCCCTCGCCGTCGATCGGGTCGGCGCTCAAGATCGCCGAGGCGCTCGGCACCACGCTGGACCGCCTGTACGGGCAGAACAACGACAAGGATCTAGTCGCGGTCGTACGGGCCAGAAACGGAAAGCCGGGCGAGCCGGATACCTATCTGTCACTGGTGGCGGGGCTCGCTCCTGAAAGGCTGATGCGAGCATTCATTGTCCGGCCGGGTCGGACCGCCCAGCGCGGTCGCATCATGAGCCATCACGAAGGCGAGGAAATCCTGTTCATCCTGACCGGAAAGATCGAGTTACACATCGGAAAGCGCAAGGAAGTCCTCAGTCCCGGCGATTGCGTGCAGTTCGAATCCACCATACCGCACAAGCTCACCGCGATGACGTCAGAGCCGGCGTCAGCACTGGTCGTGATTGCTGCCAAAGGCGATTGATGGCATCAGCCTGTGCGGCGTGCAAAGAGCAGGGTCACGCCGAGCCCGCACATGACAGCGCCTGATGCTTGCCGTGTCCTTCTAATGAATGACGGTCGCTTGGCAAAACCATCCTTCGCCCGCGCGGCCCAGTAGGTCACAATCAGGTCCACGCTCGTATTGAGCGCAACCGAGATGAGGCCGAGCGCGATGAACTGCACGGCGACATTCGCGGATGGGTCGACGAACTGCGGAATGAACGCGAGAAAGAACGCGGCCGTCTTCGGATTGAGCGCCTCGACGACGATGCCTTCGCGAAAGCCCGGCGCGCGCCGGTCGTCTGCACCTCGGCAGGTTCGACTATGCGCGCTTCACGCCATGTCTTGATTCCGAGCCAAATGAGGTAAAAGGCGCCAGCTATCTTCAATGCCGTGAATGCCTCGGCGCTGGCCATGATAAGTGCTGATATTCCGACGGCGCCCCCGATAACGTGTACGAGGCCGCCGAGACCAAGACCGACGCTTGACGCCAGGCCTTCCGCTCTTCCACCTGCAAGCGTTCGCGCTACGATGTAGAAAATGCCGGGCCCCGGCGTGATTGCCACGACTATCGCTGCCGCAAGGAATACAAGGAACGTTTGAAGGCTGAGCATCATTTACCGAAGGGCGTACATTGTCTGGGTTCGAACCTTGGGCGGGATCGAGCACAACCGCCTCCGCTCTCCGATTCTATCGGCTCAAGAACGATTGTCCACATCTTTGCTTGCGACCTGCGCGCGCCACCGTTTGACTAAGTCCCGCCGGCGACCCGGATAGCGATCGGCCTGGAGCTCTACCCGCTCCATTCGATCAACACGGAATACTCGAAAATCCTGACGTAGCTCGCACCAAGCCGCGGCAAATCGCTGAGATTCTATGAATCCGAGCGAGATCGGCCAAATTACGCGTTCCGTCGCAGCGCCGTGAAAGTCGCGATAAGCTAGAAGGACTTTGCACTGCTGGCGCATACTCCGCCGCAGCACAGCTGGATCGACCGACGTGGGCGGCGTTGGTTTTGGGGAGACATGAAAGGGGCCATCGTGAAGATGACGGCGTAAGTCGGGCGGCAGTACCGCGTCAATTTTGGCGAGCGCGTTCTGGGCAGCGCCAGCGAGGCTATCGTCTGTTTGTCCGCGAACCCATTGAGCGCCGAGGGCTAAGGCATGAATCTCTTCTTCCGAGAACATCAAAGGGGGCAGCAAAAAGCCGGGCTTCAAAACATAACCGACGCTTGACTCTCCATCGATGTCCGCGCCTATGGAGCGTAGCGTGGAAATATCCCGACGAATGGTCCGCAGAGACACTCCGGCTTCACGAGCAAGTTCTACCCCCGCGACCGGTTGCCGGTGACTGCGCAGAATCTGCATAAGGTCGAACAGGCGATGGCTCTTGGACATGCAAGCCCATATCGTGACTAATGCCAGTTGTGGAAACCAAGTCTCAGTGAGATCGACGGGGGGCTGTTGAGGAGGCTCGCCGCTCATCCAATCTACGGATCTGACGGCAACCCAGTTCCACCAAGCACTCGATCGGCAAATGTGCGAATGTCATGGACGAACTGTTCGGGTTCTTCCCAAGCACCAAAGTGGCCGCCACTGGCCGCTTCACTCCAGTGAACAATGTTGAACCAGCGCTCACCCCACGAACGCGGCGCGGGTAGAATATCCTTAGGGAATACAGTGACGCCAACCGGCACTGTTCCTCTCGCGGGTGGGATACGCCCCTCAGGATCGGAGAAGCTTTCGGTATAAAGTCTCATCGAAGACCCAATCGTACCGGTCGCCCAATACAGGGTTAGGTTCGCGCAAAGGGCGTCGAGCCCATAGCGCTGCTCAACGTCGCCGTCGCTCCAGCTTCGATATTTCTCGATGATCCATGCGGCGAGGCCAGCCGGACTGTCATTGAGCCCGTAGCTCAGCGTCTGCGGCTTGGTGCCTTGAATCAGGGCATATGCTCCTTCGGCGAACTGCCAGCCTTGCGCTTCACCGAAGTAGGCCTGCTCTTCGGGCGTCGGATACTTCGGATGCGGGTAGTTCCAATAGACATTGCTCAAGTGCATGCCCAGGAGCCGATCGGGATGATGGCGCCTAATCCGGTCAACAACCAGGGAGCCCCAGTCGCTACCGTGCGCCACGAAACGCTCATAGCCGAGATCGCTCATAAGCGTGACGAACAGCGCTGAGATACGAGTACCGTTCATGCCGGGCTTGGTTGGCCGATCGGAGAAGCCGTAGCCCGGCAGCGCGGGCGCGACCACGTGGAAGCCGGCTGAGGTCAGGCGCGGAATAACGTGGAGATACTCGAAAATGGAGCTCGGCCAGCCGTTGACGAGGAGCAGTGGCACCGCGTCAGGTTTCTCCGAACGAACATGCACTAGATGGAGACCGGCGCCGTCGACCACTGCCCGAAACTGTGGCAAGGCGTTGAGTTGGAGCTCGGCCTCCCGCCAGTTGAAGCGCTCCGCCCAGTACTCGCAAAAGCGCTGAAGGAAGCTGAGCTCGGTGCCCTGGCGCCAATCCTGCCCCTCGAGCTGGTCGGGCCACCGCGTGCGTCTGAGACGCGAGCGCAGATCGTCTATAACCCCGTCAGCAATGTTCGCATGAAATGATTGCATGAGTAGCCTCTTGTCGTCTCGATTCGTCGTGGTCATAGTCATGCCAGTCATCATGTTTTCGCGTGATCGACGAAGATGATGAGGGTATAGCCCAGCGCCGGGACAGATCTTGTCACCATGCTGAAGCTCCGATATGCGCAGCGAAACGACCATATGCACGAATTTGATCAGTTGCCAGAAGATGACGGTTGCGGCGATACAGGTGGCAGACATGTATGTGTGGTCGCATTGGTCGTAGCGAGTATGGACGCGGCACCAGTCCTCGAGCCTACCGAGTATGTTTTCGATCTTGGGGCGCTGGCGAAAGGAGGAGCAAATTGCTCATGGCAGTGTTTACGCGCCGCCAATGGATCAACCCCGAATGGCCATCACAGCGCCTAAAGGAGTCTAGCTCTCCCTTGAGGGATCGCTCTTCTCCTCCAGGCGATAGCGGAAATCGCAATGATCGGCGCCTCCCATGATCGTCTGCGTGCGCGTCAGTTTGAGCCGGGAATCGTAGCCCTCGCAGAAGGCGCCGTCCCGGTTGCGCGACAGAAGATGGCCGATAGCGCCGAGGCCCATTTCACGATAGGTCTCGGCGTAGCGGCAGCGACGAACGTTGAAATCGAATTGATCGTCAGTAGCCGTCAAGACCTCGACCGTCAGCGCGTCGTCCTTGGTCCATAGTGCTTGGATGTCCTGAAACGTCCGCATGCTGGTGCCGTCCGGCGCTTGCGCGGCGAAATGCTCGCCGCTCTCGATGGCCGCGCGCCGGATCGCCGTCTCGATCACGGCTTTTGCCTGTTCCTCGCCGAAGCGTTCGCGCATTTCGGCAAAGATCGGGGCGATAATTCCGGCCTCGATACGCCGCCGCTCCAGAATTCCGATCTCGCTCTCCAGCGGAGAACCGGACGGCTTGGTGTCGATCGCTTCGATGTGATTGGCCAAAATAGTCTCCATTTCAGTCGCTGGCCGCCACCAAACGGATCGTCATGATGACGTCTGATCGACGGGCAGCTCGTCGTAGCGTCCGAAGTGATACAGCAGCGCAGAGCAAATCCAACTTGCGATGAAGATGGTCACAATGATGTATCCGAGGTCGTCCATATGGGCGTTCAGGCTGCGGATGGCGCTCCATACACCCTCGTCCAGCCCAAGCTTCTCGCTCAACAGTCCGAGCACCTCGAGTCCGCCGATGAAGATTGCGATAATGACAGATACGAACGTCAATGTCAGGTTGTACCAGAGCTTGCGGATCGGCTTGACGAAGGCCCAGCCATAAGCACCCGTCATCAACATGCTGTCCGCGGTGTCCATCAGGGTCATTCCTGCTGCGAAGAGCAGTGGAAACAGCAAGATCGTCCAGAACGATGTCCCCTGCGCCGCCTGGGTGGCAGATATCCCAAACAGGCCGATCTCGGTAGCAGTATCAAAGCCGAGGCCGAACATGAACCCGACCGGGAACATGTGCCACGATCTCGTAACAATGTTGAACAGAGGCCGAAACAGCCGGCTCAGTGGCCCCTGTATCGACAGCAGCGGGTCGATCTGCTCGCTCGTGACGGCCTCGCCGCGGTAGACGCGCAGGAATGCCGCCCACACCGATTTTAGAATGAAGTAGTTGGCCAGCCCGATCGCCAACAGGAAGAAGGCCGACACCAGGGTACGGATCAAGTTGAAGTTCCCGAAGGCGCTGATGTCGATCGACAACGCGGTCCCGGAAATCGCGATCGACGCCAGCATGACGATGCTCGAATGACCGAGAGCGAAGTAAAAGCCTACCAGGGACGCGGGCTTCTGCTCCTGCATCAGTTTTCGAACGACATTGTCGATGGCGGCAATGTGGTCCGGATCGAACGCGTGGCGCAGGCCGAAGACATAGGCGAGGAGTGCCGTTCCGAGCAGCTCGGGCCGTCCAGAAAGTGCCTGCAATGTCCATGTCCAGATGGCGACGTTTGCAGCGAGGATGAGGGTGAGCGTAATCAGGTTGTTCGTCGTCTGCCGAGGCCTTGGATGGCTCACCATAGATGCTGCACCGAGTCTTCCATGCTCCATAGCGTTTACTGGATCAGTCGGCTTCCTGCAAATTCGTGTACTCGGAGCGGGTCGTCGGATGTTCTGCGTTATGTCTGTATTCCGCCGGCGGCGCCTGGAACGCACGAACGAATGCGCGGCGCATGTTTGCCGGGCTGCCGAATCCGACTCGGTGGGAAATTTGCTGAATCGAGAGCGCCGTTGTCTCCAGAAGGATGCGGGCGGCTTCGACCCTGATACTTTCGATGAAACGGGCCGGAGTCGTCATCATCTCGTACATGAACGCACGGCTGAAGTTACGAGAGCTCATCGCGGCGCGTTTGGCGAGCGCATCGACCGAAAGGTCTGCGTCGAGATTCGTCAGCGCCCAATCCATGACGTGACTGATCTGGCTATTTCGGATCGATTGCGCCTTGAGAAATTCGCTGATCTGCGGCTGGTTGCCCGGCCGCCGCAGAAAGATGACCAGCATCCTGGCGACATCGAGAAATGTCGCCCGGCCACAGTCGTTCTCGATGAGATAGAGGCACAAGTCGATGCCGGCCATTCCGCCGACCGCGGTGTAATAAGAGCCGTCACGAACAAAAAGCCGGTCCGGCTCGACGTGAACTTTCGGAAACATCGCCAAGAACCGCCCGGTGTCGTCGCGATGCGTCGCGACGCGTCGCCGGTCGAGCAAGCCGGCGGACGCGAGGACGAACGTTCCTGTGCAGGTCGCGCAAATCCGGCGCGCCGACGGCGCACTTCGGACAACCCAATCGATCAGTGGCTCATTATCCTCAGTCGTCTGAAGTTCGTGACTGCCGGCGACCAGGATCGTGTCGTAGGAGTTATCAAGCTCGGGTCCGATGACCTTGTCGGGAAGCATGCGCACACCGGAGGAGCCCACGATGGGCCCCGATCTCGTGGCGATCAGATCGACCTTGTAGCAAACTGGCGTCGTCGATGATCGGCTCGCTTCGTTGAACGCGTCGATCGGCCCCATGAAGTCGATCGCGTTGGCGCCGTTGACGACAACGATTCCGACCCGAATGATTTGCGCGGGTGCCCCGTGATCATCTGTGGATGGCCCGAGGGCTGGAGGTCCAAAGTGCGTCATCGATTCTGCCGCGGATAGTCGGTGATCGAGGCGTGTCGCGGACAAACTCCGTCACCCCCAGCTCGGCCTCCGCCGGATTGCGGGCTCGCCAGCTCTCGACCAGGCAAGTTGCAGGGTTACAAATGTAATGGAATTGGCCTCGCGGGGGCGGCCAATCTCACGTCGACATCGGCCATTTGCGCCCGAAAGACCGCCGTCTGCAGGGCGATGTCGCGTAAGAGCCCGTAGGTTTGCGGAGGGCAAGTGTCATTACTGCCGGAGGAGGCTGCGGGGCCCTTCTGACGATCAGCAGAAATGCATCTGTTCGCTACGAGCGGCCGCCGGCGGGATAGGGCGCGGTGATGTGGCTCGTGCCCGCCCACGCACTGCGAAATCTCAGGCGGTACTCGCCCGGGCCGATGCCGAGGTTGCGGATGAACGCCCGTCTCATGCCGTCGGCATTGCCGAAGCCGCATCGTATCGCGATTTGTTGCAACGACTTTGCGCTATCTTCGAGAAGCAAGCGCGCTGCGTCCAACCTGGCCGCGTCCACGAATTCGGTGGGCGTCATGTTCATCTCCTGGCGGAACACGCGCGTAAAATTCCGGACGCTCATTCCGGCTTGCTCGGCCAGATTGTCGACCGAGAGCGGGGCGGTGAGATTGTCGAGAACGTATTGCTGAACCTGCTGAATCCTGCTCTTGCCCGACATTTGCGCGGCGAGGTGCGCGCTGAACTGCGACTGCCCGCCGGGGCGCTTCAGGAACATGACCATATAGCGCGCGACGATCAGCGCCAGCTCGCGTCCGTAATCTTCCTCGACGAGGGCGAGCGCGAGGTCCATCCCGGCTGTGACACCGGCCGTCGTGCAAAGATTGCCGTCCCTGATGAATATCTGATCGGAATCCACGTCGAGGTCAGGATACTCATTCCGCAAGCGCGTGGCGCATTCCCAATGCGTCGTCACGCGTTTGCCTTCGAGCAGGCCCGCCGCCGCGAGCAGGAAGACGCCGGTGCAGACAGAGCCGAGGCGCCGCACCGTGCCGGCCCTGCGCCGCAGCCATTGAACCATGGCGGGATCGACCGCCGCAAATGACGGGTCGCCGCCGACCAGGAGCGTGTCGATCGGTTCGTCGGGATCGAAGATATGACGATCAGCCACGAACCGCAGTCCGCCCGTTCCTCGCACCGGATCAGCCGACCCGGCGATCACCTGCACGGTGTAAGCGTTCGGATCTCCAAGCCGCTTGGCCGCCTCCCAGAACACCTCGGCCGGGCCCACAATGTCGAGAGACTGAACCCCTGGTGGAGCAAGCAAGGCGATGCGCATCAACAATCCTCAATCGAGATCAATTGTTATGCAACTTTCATTCCCGTTGTTCGCCGCGAATGCGTCAGTTTCGGCCAAACTTGCGCGATATTCGGACAACCATGCTGCAGCAATTAAGACTTGAGCCGTTCGGCACTTATAGCACACGGGGGAGGCGCCGAACCTGAGCGTCGCGATGTGCACTGCGACACGTGCTCGCTTATCAGGATGCCGCGGCGCCTTGGTTGCCGAGTCCGGACCTTTCGACCATTGTCTCAAGCACTGTGAGCCAGATCTCGTAATAGTCCCAGCTCGGATCGGACTTGTCGTGAGTGGCTTCCCACGCGGCGATCGTGGCTATCAGTTCCGAACGGAAGTCGTCCCATTCGAACACCCCCTGCTTGGAGAGGGCCAATGCCATGCCAAAAGCCTGACGCTGCCAAGGCGCGCCGAAGCAGAGGCTTCCGTTGTCCTTGGGCGGCATGTCGGATTGCCCCAACATGCTGCCCAAGGCGAAATGCTCGAAATTCGTCTGCATGGACGGCTCAAGTTCCGGGCGGTTTGACGACGGCGACGCCCATCATCGATTCCGGAGTGACGAGTGATGCCAGCTGCTCTTCGCTGAAGCCGTCAGTGCCCGCGGGCCGCTCAGGAACGACGAACCAGCGAATCTGGGCGCTGCTGTCCCAGGTTTTGATTTCTTTGCTCGGGTCGATATCAAGGCCGAACTCGCTGAGTACCTTGCGTGGCTCTCTCGCCGCGCGCGCGCGGAAGGATGGATCCTTGTACCAATAGGGGGGCAGACCAAGTATCGGCCAAGGGTAGCACGAACAAAGCGTGCAGATGATGAGATTATGCACCTCGGGCGTGTTGATCGCCGCTTTCATGTGCTCGCCTTCAGCACCGGCGCCCTTGGTAACGAAATTCATCTTCTCGACAGCGGCCATGGTGTCTTCGGCGAGAAGCGTCTTGAAGTCCGGATCGATCCACGCTTTGGCAACGAGTTTGGCGCCGTTGAACGGCCCCATCTCGGTGGCGAAGATCGCCATGATCTTGTCGACGGTCTCGTTGGTGATGACGCCCTTCTCAATGAGGAGGGCCTCCAGCGCGCGTGCACGCGCCGCATTCGCCGCTTCACGGTCCTTCGAATGCTCGAATCGCTCCATCTCGGTTCCTCAGGATGCAGTCGTGGGCTCGAGATAGGCCTCGAACAAGTCCGCGTAGAAAGTAAAGTTCGTCTCGGTATTGCCGGGCCAAAGATCCTCGGGATCGAACTTGACGCAGTACACCGTCATTGCCTGCCCGATTCCGTCGGGTCCGGTGTCGCAAAGGTAGGTGTAAGCGTCGGGGTAGACGCTATCGACGATGCCGACTTTGTTTCGGAGATGACCGGGTAAGCGGGTATGTTCGACCGATTTCGGATCGGCGACCTTGACCGTGTCTCCGGCGGCGAAACGGGGCGAGGCTGTGCGATCGCGTTTCGGATCGTCTCCGATTAGCAGATACTTCCGTACGCGAGCATCGACCTTGGCGTCGCCACCTTCAGGCATCGCGGGAGACGACGACAGGAAGGCTTTGGTGCGCGCGTCGAGCTCTGCCTGGGTGATGTACCCCTTGGCGACGAAGTATCCGGAGATGCCGCCGAGCCACTTTTCATAATAGCGGAACTTGAAGTAGTCGAACGGGTTCATCGACTCTGCGCCTTTGCGCAGGTCTGCCCATGTCCACACGGTATTGAACGTACTGGGCGTCGCTTCGAGGTCGAGTTGCGGGCTCAGCGCCATCATCGCCGTGTGGATCCCGAAGATGCGCTCCTCCCAGGCCTCGACGAACACACGTGTTTCGAGAGTGAGCGGATCGAGGCCTTCCAGGCCTCCGAGATAGTGTTGTAGCTTCATGCTGGAAACCGCTTTTCCTCAGGGTGAGCATGCCGCCGCCGGAGGCGGCCAGTAACGACGGATTTTTCGAATCCGGCCACGCCTCCGGTCAGCATGGAAGCGCACTTGGCGAGCCGGACTACCGATCCGTGTCAGGCAACGAGACTTGCGTCCTTCTCGGTCAGTTCGGCAATCTCGCCGCGAATTTGAGCCGCATCGAGACCTCTTCCAATAAAGACGATCGCGCTGACGCGAGGCTCGTTGGCGGTCCATGCGCGCCCTGGCCGTCCGTCGAGCGTCATGTGGACGCCGTGAAAGACCCAACGGCGCGCTTCGCTTGCCAGGGACAGAATGCCTTTACAGCGCAGGAGGCCTTCACCGTTCTTTTGGACGAAAGCGTTCAGCCAGCGAAAGAAACGAGGTCCGTCCAGGGGCCGATCCTCGCGGACTTCCACGCTGATTACGGATTGATCGTGCTCGTGCTCGAGGTCGGAGAGCAGTAGCGGCTCGATGGCCAGACAGTTCTTCAGATCGAAAGCCCGGACGTCGATGATCGAGGTGACGTTCACCCGGCCCTCGATCGGGGTCACCACGCGAACCATTGGATTGATGGACCGGATGACCGCTTCCGTCTTGGCGAGGGCGCCATCTTCAGCCAGATCCAGCTTGCTGATGACCGCGATGTCGGCAAAGGCGATCTGCTCGGCCGCGACGTTCTCGCCGGAGCTCTGGTCGGCAAGCCATCGATCGATGTGGGTGGCGTCCACCACCGTCACGACCGCATCGAGCGTGGTCGTAGCCGATAGGGCCTCGTCAACAATGAAGCTCTGAATGACGGGGGCGGGGTCGGCCAGGCCCGTGGTCTCGATGAGAATCCGGCGAATGCGCCTTGGCCCGGATAGAAGCCTGGTGATCGTTGTAACCAGATCCGTGCGGACCGTGCAGCAGATGCAGCCATTGTTGATCTGGAGAATTTCCTCGTCAACGCCAACGACCAGTTCGGCATCAATGCTGATGGCCCCAAACTCGTTGACGATGACAGCGGAGTCAGCCATCAGCCCGCTCTCGAGGAGCTGATTTAGCAGCGTCGTCTTGCCCGATCCCAGAAAGCCGGTCAGTACAGTAACTGGAATTTTTTGCGATGCCGTCATCGACCCCTGCGCTTCTTTGCACGACTACTCCGCCGGGGAGGCTAGTTTTGCGATGCGGGACGCCGCAACTTCCGTGAGCGTGCAAATCCTGCCAAACAGCATCAACATCGTGCACGGGCTGCGCAAATGCCTCGATACTTAAGCATCTAGTAAGACGGTGGATCCAAGGCTGTCGATCATATTTCTGGTCGTGAGAGCCCCATGTCCTTTCGTGGTTTGAAAGCCAAGTTTCTTCTCATCATTGCTGTCGCGCTCGCAGGCATGATCGCTCTGGTACCAATCGCGCTGTACAATATCCGCGCCCAGATGATGACGGATCGACAAGCCAAGATACAGCAGATGGTCGATGTCGGGCACGGGATCCTGGCGCACTATTACAAGCTCGAAACTGACGGAAAGCTCGGTCGGGAGCAAGCCCAGGCGGCGGCGCTCGTTGAGATCAAGGGGCTGCGCTACGACAAGGTCGAGTTCTTCTGGATCAACGACATGGTCCCGCACATGATCATGAGTCCAGCCAAGCCGGAGCTCGATGGCAAACCGGTAGGGGATTTCAAGGATCCGTCCGGCAAATACCTGTTTCGGAGCTTTGTCGACATCGTCCAGAAGCAGGGAGGCGGATTCTACGGATACCTCTGGCCGAAAATGGGCTCCGATCAACCGGTCTCAAAATTGTCTTTCGTCAAAGGATTTGCGCCTTGGGGCTGGATTATCGGGACTGGTATCTATCTCGACGATGTCGACGTGATCTTTCGACAGACGGCCTGGACTTTCGCGTGGATTTGCCTTGGTGTCGTCGTTCTGGTGCTCGCCATTTCCTTGACGATTAGTAGCGCCGTGACGCGGTCGCTTATCACGATCACCTCTCTTACCGAGAAACTTGCTTCGGGCGAAGACGATTTCGAAGTACCGTACACGACCCGTCGCGACGAGGTCGGAAGTCTCGCCCGGGCCTTACGTGTCTTCAAGGAAAATGCGACCGCCGTGCGCAAGATGCACAGCGACCAACAGGAGCTTAAGCAGAGGGCCGATGAGGATAAGCGCAAGACGATGATCGAGCTCGCCGGCAAGTTCCAGGCGAGCGTCGAAACCGTCGTGCGTGAGGTTTTCGACGAAGCGAATGAAATGCAGAAGGCCGCCGAGAGCATGTCGGCGAGCGCCGATCAGGCCAACGGACGGGCAAACTCGGTTGCGGAGGCGTGTCGCGAGGCCTCCGGGAACGTGCAAATGGTCGCCTCGGCGGCCAGCCAATTGTCAGCTTCGATCAACGAGATCAGCCATCGCGTGACCCAGGCGGCTCAGGTTGCCGACAAGGCGGCGAGCGACGGACAGCGTGCGAATGCGACCGTTCAAGGGCTCGCAACAGCGGCTTCAAAAATCGGCGAAGTCGTTGGCCTCATCAACCAGGTTGCCGCGCAGACGAATCTGCTTGCGCTGAACGCCACGATCGAGGCGGCGCGTGCCGGCGAGGCGGGGAGAGGCTTTACCGTCGTCGCTGCAGAGGTAAAGTCGCTCGCGACGCAGACCGCCAAGGCGACCGACGAGATTGGTGCGCAGATTTCGTCGATCCAGGCCGAGACGGCCTCCGTGGTCGGTAATATTCAAAGCATTCTGGCGACCATAACCGAAGTCAACGAGATATCGTCTTCAATCGCCTCAGCAGTCGAGGAGCAGGGCGTCGCAACGCAAGCCATCGCACAAAGCGTGCGAGACGCCGCATCCGGCACGAACCGGGTTTCGCAGAACATCTCCGACGTGAGTACCGCCACGTCAGAAACGGGCGAGGTGGCCGGCACCGTGCTGGGGTCGAGCGCGCGCCTGACCGGTAAGCTGCGGCTGCTGCAAGACGAAGTCAGCAGCTTCGTTGCAAGTGTCAGGGCGGCATAGGTCTGCATAGAGCAGAGAAGGTGCGGCGCCAGTGGATAAAAGTTCAGAGTCTATTTCGTTGTGCGTGCAGATGCCTTCTGACAGCGCGCTCTCGCCGGATGATTTTAGGACCCATTTTGGACCAGCGATCATCGAGTTGCTGCTGACGACGGAGCGGGCTGCACATCTCATCGCCGCTATTTGCAAGGAGATGCCCGACACGACCGAAAAGAAAAAGCTTGTCAATCAGCGGTGTAAGCTTGTTCCTCAGGCGATATATTTGCGACGGCTACTCAGAGACGCGGGGGTGATTGCAAGCCAGCCAACGCAGTTGACTGTTGTCGACATGTTGCAGAGCGATGCACCGACCTTCAACCGATATCCAGCGCCTTGGATAGCTCGCAAACGAGGCACAGGGGACATGGCTATTATCACGTCGCGCTGACGGATTTGTGGGGCACGGCCGAGGCGCGTTCAGGCGAAGGCCGGCTTTGGGCTTGGCAGGCGCGCAGATCTGGGCTCGCGGCTACTGGCTTTGTTCTCCCAAGAGTCGGTAGAGATGTGCGCGGCTGATGCCCAGTAGCTCGGCTGCGCGGCGTTTGTTGCCTCCGGATCGCTGCAGGGCAGCTCGAATTTCCGTGGCGGTCTGCGACTGGATGCGCTGCTTGAGTGGTTGCGGCACGAGGTCCACATCCGGCGCTTTTATTGGACTAGCGGTGAGTGTCATCAGCCGGCCCGTTACGAGGAACCGGGTGAGCACGTTCTCCAGTTCTCGGACGTTGCCTGGCCATCTGTGCGCAACAAGCGACGTCATCTCTTTTCGGCTCAGATCTCTCGGTACTGCGTCCAGCCGGGCTGCGATCCGCAGCAGCAATTGTCGGGCGAGAAATTCGATGTCATCGCGATCGCGAAGGGAAGGGACGTCAACAGGCAGTACGCTGAGGCGGTAATAGAGGTCCTGTCTGAAGCGGCCTGTGCGAGCCAGTTCCGGAAGTGAGTGGTTGGTCGCGCAAACCACGCGGGCCTTGACGGCGATCGGGGTCGTGCCGCCGACGCGCACGATCTCGTTTGTTTGGAGAACGCGCAGCAGGCTCCCCTGCAGGTGCAGCGGCATATCTCCGATCTCGTCGAGGAATAGGGTGCCGCCGGAAGCCAGCTCGAATTTCCCGAGCTTTCCACGACTACGCGCGCCGGTGAACGCGCCGCCTTCGTAACCGAACAACTCAGCTTCGATCAGTTCGCCTGGAATCGAAGCGCAATTGATCCAAACGAACGGCCCTTCGGATCTGCTAGAACTCGCGTGGATGGCATGAGCGGCCAATTCCTTGCCGGAACCGGTCTCGCCCGAGATCAGCACGGGGAGATCGTGTCCGGCGACTACCTCGAGCGAGTCGCGGTAAACATCCATGAACTCGCCTTGGCCAACGATGTCGCTCATGCTGAATCGGGAGCGCCAAGGCTTGTTGCCCTGGGGCATCTCCAACTCGGCTTGTGTAGCCCGTCGGAAGGTCCTCTTCAGGGCGCCGAGATCCGAGAACAGGGCCAGGCCGACCGCGCCGATGATCTGGCCGTCCTGGAGCACGGGAACCTGTCGCGTGATGAGCTGGTGGCCACGCACCTTCAACGGATACCCAACATGGCTTCCTTGCCCGCGGGCGACGAGATGAAGCTTGGTCTGTGGCCCCACCACGTCGGTGATGTGTCGCCCGACGAAGTCGTCCGCTGGACCTCCGAGGAGCCTGCAGTATGGCTGGTTGATCAAGACAATCGTGCCGGACGTATCAACCGCGACGAGGCAGTCCGAGACGTGATCGAGAACAAGCCTCAGGAAGCCTGCCTCTTCCGACGATCCAGCAATCCACTGCGAAAGGACCATGGCGCAGTTCCAACTCTTGAGGTGTCACTGTAATGCGACAAGTGTGTCACGTAACTGATACACTAACTCCACCATCCATCGGCGTCAAACCACGGGGTCTTTCCCGACCACCGGGATTTGGGTCGCTCTGTCATTGGGTTAGGCGGCGTCGCGCGGCGAGAAACTGAAGTGGCACGCCGCTTGCGAACCTCTCGTTAGGAAACCAAAATCGGGAGGAGCGGAATGACACCCATTAGAACCATCACAATCGGGGACACGGTCGTTCAGGTGTCGGGAGAGGGGATGCCGCTGGTGTTCGTGCACGGCTTCACGACCACGGCGGAGTTCTGGCGCGAGCAGGTCGAGGCGTTCTCTGCCCGTCACCAGATGGTCCGCATCAATCTGCCCGGTCACGGCCGCTCACCACGTCCCGAAGATCGGAGCTATACGATCGAGGCCTTCGTCGAAGACGTGCTTAAAGTTTATCGCGCGTTGGCAATCGACTCGGCAGTCCTCGTAGGACTTTCGATGGGCGGCACCGTGGCGCAGAGCTTCACGCTGTCCTACCCCGAGCGTGTAAAGGCGCTGGTGCTCGTCGGAGCCACGCCGCACGGACTGGGCGCCGACGTCAACGTCGACAACGTGCTCAAAGCCATCGATGATCTGGGCGTGGTCGCGGCAAGCCAGAAAGTCATCGAGCGATCCTTCGGTTCTGCTGCACGCCCTGCGCTCATCGACTTCGCCAAGAACGAGGTCGCGCAGACGCCAGCCTTCGTGGCCCGTCAGGCGATCGCCTCGCTCAATGCGTCGGATAGCCGCGCAAGGCTTGGCGAGATCCGCGTGCCGACGCTGGTCGTCGTCGGTGAAGAGGACATCATCACTCCGCCAAGCGAGTCGGTAGCTTTGGCCAGCAACATTCCCAACAGCGCGCTTTTTTACGTGTCAACAGCAGGGCATTTTCCAATGCTCGAGCGGCCGGATACGTTCAATCGCTTGTTGGGGGATTTCCTGGCGCGGCAGGGCCTGTCGCCGCCACGCCTTGCGGAAGCAACGTCTCAATTGAATCAAAACGTTTGACGCGGGAGCACAAGATGTCAGTTCACGCCATTGAATCGGAAACCCGTCTCGCTTCCCAACATCTGGATCGCGACACCAAACGCATCATCTTCGCGGCTGCCCTCGGCACCGTGTTCGAATGGTACGACTTCTTCATCTACGGCTCATTGGCCGCATTCTTCAGTACGCTCTTTTTCCCAAAGGGAAATGAAACAGCGGCATTGCTCGCCGCCTTGGCGACATTCGGAGCGGGCTTCGTCCTTCGCCCGTTTGGCGCTGTCGTCTTCGGGCGGCTCGGTGATCTCGTCGGGCGCAAGAAAACGTTTCTCGTTACCATGCTGGTGATGGGCCTCGCCACCGCGGCGGTCGGGCTGCTGCCGACCTTCGAGATGTTTGGCTGGTGGGCACCGACCATCCTGGTCGGCCTGCGCCTGCTGCAAGGTCTCGCGGTTGGCGGCGAGTTCGGAGGCGCCGTGACATATGTTGCGGAGCACTCCGAAGCAGATCGGAGAGGTTTCACGACAAGCTGGATCCAGATCACGGCGACGCTGGGACTGTTCCTCTCGCTTGTCGTGATCCTTTTGTGTCGTTCTTCGATGTCAGCGGAGAGTTTCGCGAGCTGGGGGTGGCGCGTACCGTTCATCGGATCGATCGCCCTTCTGGTCCTCTCCCTTTACATCCGCCTCAAGCTGCACGAATCGCCGGTGTTCCAGCAGATGAAGGCTGAAGGAAAGGGCTCGAAGAATCCGGTCGCCGATACGTTCGGTGACCGCCGCAATCTGCGTCTGGTGCTCGTTGCAATCTTCGGCGTCGTGGCTGGTCAGGCCGTGATCTGGTACACGGGGCATTTCTACAGCCTGTATTTCATGACGACCGTGCTGAAGATGAGCCTCGAACAGGCGAACTTCTATCTGCTCGTCGCACTGGCTCTTGGTACGCCGTTCTTTCTGTTGTTCGGCTGGCTATCCGACAAGATTGGTCGCAAGCCGATCGTCGTTGCGGGATGCGCCTTGTCGGCGCTGTTGATCAACCCTCTCTTTCAGGGGCTGGCAACTTACGGCAATCCGGCGCTCGCGGAGTTCCGCTCGAAAACAGCTGTGGTGATACACGCAAACGATTGTACCGAAGACCAGTCGATGTTCGGTCAACTCTTCAGCCCCCAAGCGACGAAAGAGTGCACCCGCGTGAAGTCGTTCCTGACCGCGCGCGCCGTTCCTTACATCGTGAAGGCCGATGCGGCAGCTCTCACCGTCCAGATCGACGATGAGGCGGCCGTACCCTTCGATGAGGCCAAGGTCCTCAAGATGCTCACCGAGAGGGGCCTGCCGGCATTGAAGGCGCTGGCGGAGCCCAACGGTCCCATGGTCATCGCAGTGCTCTTCGCCCTCGTGTTTCTGGCGACGATGGTTTATGGCCCGCTCGGAGCTCTTCTGGTCGAACTGTTCCCGGTGCGCATCAGATACAGCGGCGTCTCTGTGGCGCTGCAACTCGGCAACGGCTGGATCGGTGGATTTGCACCGTTCGTCGCAACCGCAGTCGTCATCGCAACTGGCAACATCTTCGGTGGGCTCTGGTACACCATCGCGTTCGCAGCTTCGACGGCGATCATCGGAGCTCTGCTGCTGCCGGAAACCCGCGGTCGCGACATCAATAGCTGATCGCGCGAGCCTTTTGGGAGCCGGCGAGATCGACATATCGCGCTCGTCGGTTCTCAAGCCTTGGGTTGGTGGCGCTGGGCTTCCGACACGGGCCGGGCCGCAGATCAGCTGGCAGACCGGCTCGTCTGCTCAATCTCGTTAGACTGGGATGGCCGCTGCTGGCTTCTGCCGTTGGATTGTGGAAGGCGCAATCGCGCCTTCGCGGTGACGAAAAATGCAATCACTCAGGCCAAGCATGCGGCTTCTTAACGCTGGAAGGCGGCGAGCTGATTTGTTACGTCGATCAGAAACGAGCTCCAAGCTGACATGATCGGGGCTATGTCCGGATCGGACAACGGAGACCCGTTATGGATGTGCCTCCCGCCTTCAGGAATGATGAAATCGCAAATATCCGATCGACCATCCGCTCGATTGCCAAGCCTCGTCACGGCCACGACCGAAGGACTATTCGCCACACCACTGCCGCTCTTCCTCGATGAGACCGCAGGGGAGTAAGGGGTGCTGTACGCTCTCCGTTCGATTGAATGGTTGATGGAGGATGGCCCGCCATGGGCTCAACGTTGCGAACGTAGCGCCGCGGCCGGGTGACCCGCCGCCATCGTCGCTGCGTTCGGCTAATCCGCGGCGATGTTCTTAATGCCATGTGGCTCGACGAGCGCGCCGTAGGTCAAGGGCTGACGCTTGGCGAACATATGAACGTTCGCCATCATATGCTTCTGACGCGCATGGGCGATCTCGATGACCTCCAGGACGACCTTGTGCATATCCGGATAGCACGGAACCGCGACATCAACGTCCCATACCGGAAACTGGGCGGGCAATGCCACCATGCTGCCGCCGCCGAATGGCGCATCGACGCGGTTGGCGAGGACGACAGCGCATCGATTATCCACTGCGCGGGGCACGGCCAGCAACGTCCGCTCTTTGCGATCTTGCAAGCGAGATGGCCACAGGATCACATCGGCGCCGTTGGTTCCGAGGCAACGGGCCGTTTCGGGAAACATCCCGTCATATCCCATCATGATGCCGATGCGCCCGAACTGCGTTTCAATGACGGGGTAGTCCGAACCAGGAGTCGCCCAGGCACGTTCATCCGCAAAAAGGTGGACCTTTCGGTAGGACATCAGCACGTTGCCGTGCGGTCCGATCAGGCAGGACGTCGAATAGAGCTTTCCACTCTCCTCTTCGACGTTCGGCACGAGGATTGCGCATTCTTCCGACTTGCAGAGTTCGCCGAACGTCTCCAGAAGCTGGCCGTTTATCGCGGCCAGCCGCTTCGCCTCGGCCGGGTCGATCCTCCAATTCGGCGATGCGAAATATTCTGGCAGCACCATCAGTTGGACACCGAACCTTGCAGCATGCCCGACTTGCTCCACTACGCGATCGAGGGTCGTGGGCTGAGATTCCGATACATGGCTCTGGATCGCAGCCATGTTGAACGTCATTTCGCCCGGAACAATAGGCCGCTTGCTGACTTCGGCGACTTTGGTGTCTGTGTACGCAGCCGTCAGAATCTTATAGGTTTCGGGCCGGCGGTCTGCGAACTTGTCCGCACCGAGAGTCATGACTTTGTTGTCAGCGAGCGTCGGGTCGATATCGCCGATGGCCATGCCGTGTGTGTCCCAGGCGACCTTAGCGCGCAGATTGCCGCTGGGGTCGACAATCATGCTTCCGCCCGGATAGTAGATCGACCGCTCCTGTCCTGCCTTCGTAGCGGCACATATCCAGACGCCATTCTCGAAAGCGCGAGCAGGACGCCACATTTCAGCCTGATCGATCAGGAAGAAGTTGGCCATGTCGATGATCACCTGTGCCCCACTTAGGGCCGTGCAGCGCGGGATTTCTGGGATACGGCCATCGAAGCAGATCATGAGCCCGACGCGGCCGAGCTCAGTCTCGACGACCGGGAAACCGCGCTCGCCAAACGCGAACCAGTTCTGGTCGTGCGTCGTCAGGAATTGCTTGTGATAGTGGAGCACAAGCTCTCCTTGTCTGTCGAGCAGAATCCCGGTGTTGAACACCTTTTCCGCTTTCGGATCCCATTCCGTGATGCCGCTGGCGACGAACATATCGTTCTCGCGCGCGAGTTTCGCAAGGCCGCTGACAAAGCGCCCGCTGATTGGCTCCGCGACCTTTCGAGCGTGCGAGATTGAATCGTAAAGATATCCGGCGTTCATGCATTCGGGAAAGACGATGAGACGTACGCCCTGAAGGGCAGCCTGTTTCACATAGTGCTCGCAGATTTTAAGATTCGCCTCGACGTTTCCGACTTCGGCGAGCGTCTGCACGGAGGCAGCGCGATATAAATAGGACTTCATGGGATGCTCCGTTAGCCGCGAGAGCGACTTTTGATGAGACGGCGTATGCGATTGCTGACTGGACGCCGCTGCTTCTCAGAGCAGTTTGCGTGCCGAAGTTCGCCTCGTGTCCCCTCGCGGACTCATTTTGGCAGGATTTGAAGTAGCGATGGGCGGATCAGTCGATCCGGTCCTTTAAGGACACATCGAGAGGCAGCGGAATCGATCCAAGGTCGGCAGCGTACAAATTCGGCAAATAGGCGGTCGCCACCCGCCTCGATGTCGGAGGTACCGCTCAACGACCTGCTCATCGAGATCGACCAGCTTATGGCGACGGCCCGCGATCCAATTCAGGAGCCCGCCAACTACGTTGAGGCAACGCCAGGCGCTGCTGCCGCTCGTGGGACATCGCTCGGCGTTCGTGCGGGCTGCGATCTTCCGGGCCCTTAAGGCTCTGCAGGTCGGTGCAGCGCTTGGGCCGGCGGTCGCCGCGCTCGGCGACAATGAGGCGGCGGTGCGCGTTCAGGCGGTCAGCGTGATCGGCCATCTCAAGCTGATCGAGACATTGCCGTCACTGATAGGCGCCACCAGGGACGAGAGTGCGGATGTCAGGCTCGCCGCGGTCAACGCGTTGTCGTTCGCGAGGAACGAAACGGCGTGCCAGGCCGGGGCCGACGCCCTGCGGGATCCGGATTGGCGGGTGAGGGAAGCCGCGAGCGAAGCGATGGGGTGGATCGGTCAGATCGCGGCGGCAAAAGCGCTGGTTGGTGCGCTCGATGATGGCTATTGGCAGGTTCGGCAAAAGGCGCTGCAAAGCCTGGGAAAACTGAGGATCCGTGATGCGGTCGGCTCGATCATCCCCTTTCTCGATGACGCGCTTCCCTCGCTGCGCAAGGACGCTGCTGCGGCGCTCGGCGAGATCGCCGATCCTTGCGCCCGGGACGCGCTCGCTGCGCTGGCGCGCGACGAGGATCCTGACGTTCGCAAGACAGTCAACTGGGCGCTCGAACGGCTCGGGGCCGGCTGAATCAATCCCTGAATAAGATCTGCTCGAGCAGATCGACTCGCCTGATGCGGATGATACTGCCGTCGATCGCGATAATGCGCTTGGCCTCGAAGCGCTTCAGCATCATCGTGACCCATTGCCGCGTGGAGCCGACCATCGCTGCGATCTGATCGTGGGTGACCTTGCGGTTGATGATGACCGTATCGCCGTCGGGAATGCCGTAAAGCTGCGACAGATTCAGGAGATACTGCGCCAGCCGTTCGATCACCGAGCGGGTTCCCAGCATCTGGGCCATGGACGAATAGCATTTGCCCTTGGCGATTAGCCCATCGATCAGTGCAAGCGCGAAGGCCGGCATTTCGACCCGAAGCTTTTGCAATGTTCAAACGCGCGCGCGTGGCGCTTGATGTCGGCATATGATAGCTACCGCCGACATCGGAGTGGTTTCCGGCGAACCACACCTGCTGCAGCCAATCCGGATGCTTGAAATATCGCGCAAGGGCTGCCCCGCACATTCAGCGCGACGGCAGGCCTTTGTCGGGCACTTGCTGCGCCGGTTGTCGGCATTGAGACTCAATGCCAGAAACCTGACAACTACGCGCCGCTACGAAGTGCCTGCTGAGCCTGCGAATTCACTTCGGCACGCGATTTGCTCTGTTCACGGCATCATCACCAATCGCGGTGCGACGGTCTTCGGGACGGACAGGGCGCGCGTCGCTGTTCGCGTCTGGTCCGTTCCGACGGTTTGCTGTGGCAATGACTTGCCGCTCGGTTGTGGACCGAGAAAATGCAGGGAAGTGTTGGATGCGATCTAGAGTTCTTCTTTTGGGAGCCACCACAATTGCGCTCGTCGCGAGCGGTGCAACCAAAGCGGCAGAACTTGCCCGGAGTGAAACTGCCACCGGCGGTGTGGGACTAGTCCGGAGGCTATGTTGGCGGACACGTCGGCGGCGGGCACGGTCGAACCTCCTTCACCAATCCCTACGGTCAGTCGATCTAGGGCGATGCCGACAGGTTCGATGTCACCCGGCGGCACAACCCGCACCTGTCGTTCGGCCAGGGGCCGCATTTCTGCCTGGGCGCTGCGCTGGCGCGCCGGGAGTTGCGATGCGCCTTCCCCGCGCTGTTCGTGCGGCTGGAGGATCTCGCGCTGACCATCGCCGCGGAGGACGTCGTCTACCTGCCGTCTTACGTCATTCGCTGCCCGCAGCGCCTGCCGGTCACCTTCCGCTTAGAGAGTGAAGTGCCACCATGTCCGAACAACCCTTGCCGACGCTGCCGATGTGGCGCGTCGATCACATCGAGCCCTCGCCTGAGATGTTGGCGCTACGCGCCAACGGTCCGATCCACCGCGTGCGCTTCCCGTCCGGGCACGAAGGCTGGTGGGTGACAGGCTACGATGAGGCCAAGGCGGTGCTGTCCGACGCGGCTTTCCGGCCCGCGGGAATGCCGCCGGTGGCATTCACCCCGGATTCGGTGATTCTCGGTTCGCCGGGATGGCTGGTCTCGCACGAGGGGGGCGAGCATTCCCGGTTACGCGCGATCGTGGCGCCGGCCTTCAGCAACGCCAGGGTGAAGCTGCTTGCGCAGCAGGTCGAGGCGATCGCCGCGCAGTTGTTCGACACGCTGGCGGCCCAGCCGCAGCCCGCCGACCTGCGGCGCCACCTCTCCTTTCCGCTTCCGGCCATGGTCATCAGCGCGCTGATGGGCGTGCTCTACGAGGATCACGCGTTTTTCGCCGGGCTGTCCGACGAGGTGATGACGCACCAGCATGAAGGCGGCCCGCGCAGCGCGTCGCGCCTGGCCTGGGGAGAACTGCGCGCCTACATTCGCGGCAAAATGCGGGACAAGCGCCAGGATCCGGGCGACAACCTGCTGACGGATCTGCTCGCGGCGGTCGACCAGGGCAAGGCGACCGAGGAAGAGGCGATCGGCCTGGCGGCGGGCATGCTGGTGGCGGGGCACGAGAGCACCGTCGCGCAGATCGAATTCGGCCTGCTGGCCATGTTCCGCCATCCGCAACAGCGCGAGCGCCTGGTCGGCGATCCATCGCTGGTGGACAAGGCGGTGGATGAAATCCTGCGCATGTACCCGCCGGGCGCGGGCTGGGACGGCATCATGCGCTACCCGAGGACCGAGGTGACCGTCTCGGGCGTCCATATTCCCGCGGAGAGCAAGGTGCTGGTCGGCCTGCCGGCGACGTCGTTCGATCCGCGCCATTTCGACGACCCGGAGATCTTCGACATCGGACGCGACGAAAACCCGCACCTGGCGTTCTCCTACGGGCCGCACTACTGCATCGGCTTGGCGCTGGCCAGGCTGGAGCTCAAGGTGGTGTTCGGTTCGATCTTCCAGCGTTTTCCCGCGCTGCGCCTGGCCGTGGCGCCGGATGAACTGAAGTTGCGCAAGGAGATCATCACTGGTGGGTTCGAGGAGCTCCCGGTGCTCTGGTGATGCGCGGACGCCGCCGGGGATTCCGATCTTCTCCGCAGTTTTGCCGGCGGGCCTGGCGCGCGCCAATCAGATCAGCCAGCCAACAGGTAACCAAGATGGACGTGCAAGAAACCACGCCAGCATACCGGGACGCCTTCGCCGAACTGGCGTCGCCATCGTGCATCCACGATCCGTACCCGTTCATGCGGTGGTTGCGCGAGCACGATCCGGTGCATCGCGCGGCGTCGGGCCTCTTTCTGTTGAGCCGCCACGCCGACATCTACTGGGCGCTCCAGGCCACGGGCGATGCGTTTCGAGGGCCGGCGCCGGGCGAACTGGCGCGATATTTCCCGCGTGCGGCGACCAGCCTGTCGCTCAATCTGCTGGCGTCTACGCTAGCGATGAAGGACCCACCGACGCATACGCGCCTGCGCCGGCTGATCTCGCGCGATTTCACCATACGCCAGATCGACAACCTGCGGCCGAGCATCGCGCGCATCGTCGCAGCGCGCCTGGACGGCATGGCGCCCGCGCTGGAGAGCGGGGAGGCGGTGGACCTGCATCGGGAATTCGCGCTGGCCTTGCCCATGCTGGTCTTCGCCGAACTGTTCGGCATGCCCCAGGACGACATGTTCGAGCTCGCCGCCGGCATCGGCGCCATTCTGGAAGGCCTGAGCCGGCACGCCAGCGATCCCCAGCTCGCCGCGGCGGACGCGGCCAGCGCCAGGGTGCAGGCCTACTTCGGCGACCTCATACAGCGCAAGCGCACCGATCCCCGCCACGACATCGTGTCGATGCTAGTCGGCGCACATGACGACGATGCCGACACGCTGTCGGATGCGGAGTTGATCAGCATGCTGTGGGGCATGCTGCTCGGCGGCTTCGCCACCACTGCTGCGACCATCGACCATGCGGTCCTGGCGATGCTGGCGTATCCCGATCAGCGGCACTGGCTGCAGGGAGACGCTATGGGGGTAAAAGCATTCGTCGAAGAAGTCCTGCGCTGCGACGCGCCCGCCATGTTCAGCTCTATTCCGCGAATCGCGCAGCGCGACATCGAACTGGGCGGCGTGGTGATCCCGAAGAATGCAGACGTGCGCGTGCTGATCGCGGCCGGCAATCGCGACCCCGACGCCTTCGCCGATCCAGACCGCTTCGATCCCGCACGGTTCTACGGCACCAGTCCTGGCATGTCGACGGACGGGAAGATCATGCTGAGCTTCGGGCACGGCATCCACTTCTGCCTCGGTGCGCAACTGGCCCGGGTGCAGTTGGCCGAGAGCCTGCCGCGGATCGAGACGCGCTTCCCCACGCTTGCGTTGGCCGAGCAGCCGACCCGGGAGCCCTCGGCGTTCCTTAGGACATTCCGCGCGCTGCCGGTGCAGCTGCATGGGCAAGGGGGCTGAGATGCGCGTCGTGGTCGACCCGGATCTGTGCGGAACCACCGGGCAGTGCGTGCTGACGCTGCCGGGCACCTTTCGCCAGCGCGAGCCGGACGGCGTGGCCGAAGTGTGCGTGGCGACGCTCCCGCAAGGGCTGCACGCCGCCGTGCGGCGCGCGGCCAGTCAGTGCCCTGTCGCCGCCATTCGGGTCATTGAGAGCGACGCCGGCGATGACGAGCGCGCCAGCGCCGACCCTGCGCCTTCTCCGGCAGAAACCGAACGGCATGCCGGGAAAGGCCAGCGCAACCCAGGAGGACACGATGGGAAGGTTTGAAGGCAAGGTGGCTGTGGTGACCGGCGCCGGCGCCGGCATCGGCAAGGCATGCGCCCTCGCCATCGCGCGCGGGGGCGGCAAAGTGGTGGTGGCCGACATTGACGGCCCAGCGGCAACCGCCTGCACCGCTCAGATCGCGGCCGAAGCGGGCCACGCGCTGGCGCTGACCATGGACATCGCCGATGCGCAGGCGGTGGCAGCGCTGTTCGAGGCGGCGGAGCGGCACTTCGGCGGGGTCGACCTGCTGGTGAACAACGCGAGCGCCATGCATCTGACCCCGCGCGACCGCGCGATCCTCGACCTCGACCTGGCGGTCTGGGATCAGACCATGGCGACCAATCTGCGCGGCACGTTGCTCTGCTGCCGGCAGGCCATCCCACGGATCATCGCCCGCGGCGGTGGCGCGATCGTCAACATGTCCTCGTGCCAGGGGCTCAGCGGTGACACCGGGCTGACGTCCTACGCCGCGTCGAAGGCCGCGATGAACATGCTGTCGGCCTCGCTCGCCACCCAGTACGGTCACGCGCAGATCCGCTGCAACGCGGTTGCGCCGGGTCTTATCATGACCGAACGTCTCCTCGCCAAGCTGGACCAGCGCATGCAACGGCATCTGCGCCGGCACCAGCTCCTGCCGCACGTCGGCCGCCCCGAGGACGTGGCCGCGCTGGTGGCTTTCCTGCTCTCCGACGATGCTGCGTTCATCACCGGCCAGGTCGTTTGCATCGACGGCGGAATGCTGGCGCATGTGCCGACGTACGCCGAGGGTGGCAACAGCCGCGCCGCGCGGAATGCCGGTGACAACGCCGAAGCGGCCGCGGCGCCGCGCTGCTGATGGACATGCTGCTCAACCCGCTGAACCGTCGGCACCGACTGCGGTACGACATCCCGATCATGCCCGGCGCCTTTCCCCTGGTCGGGCATCTTCCCGCCATCGTCTACGACCTGCCGCGCCTGCTGAGGCGCGCGGAACGGACGCTGGGCAGCCATTTCTGGCTGGACTTCGGCCGTGCGGGACACCTGATGACCTGCCTGGATCCGGATGCGCTCGCATTGCTCCGGCACAAGGACGTGTCCTCGACAGTGATCAAAGAGATCGCGCCCGAAATCCTTGGCGGAACCTTGGTCACTTTGGACGGTAACGCGCACCGGCAGGCGCGCGATGGGATAAAGGCGGCGTTCCTGCCCAGGGGGCTAACCGAGGCCGGCATTGGCGAGCTGTTCGAGCCCGTCATCCGCGCTCGGGTGCAGGCGTGGCGCGACCGCGGAAACGTGACCATCCTGCCCGAAACTGGCGACCTGATGCTCAAGCTCACCTTCAGTCTCATGGGCATCCCAGCCCAAGACCTGCCCGAGTGGCATCGCAAGTACCGGCAACTGCTGCAGCTGATCGTCGCGCCCCCGGTCGACCTGCCCGGAACGCCCTTGCGGCGCGGCCGCGCCGCTCGCGACTGGATCGACGCGCAGTCGCGCCAGTTCATCCGCGACGCGCGCGCGCATGCCGCGCGCACCGGGTTGATCAACGACATGGTGAGCGCCTTCGATCGCAGCGAAGACGCGCTCTCCGATGACGTCCTGGTTGCCAACGTCCGCTTGTTGCTGCTTGCCGGTCACGAGACCACCGCCTCGACGATGGCCTGGATGGTGATCGAGCTGGCGCGGCAGCCTGAGCTGTGGGAGGCCCTCGTCGAGGAGGCGCGACGCGTGGGCGCGGTGCCGACCCGGCACGCGGACTTGGCGCAGTGTCCGGTCGCCGAGGCGCTGTTCCGCGAGACGCTGCGTATGCATCCGGCGTCCTCGCTCTTACCGCGTCGAGCGACGCAGGAATTACAACTCGGCCAGCGGCGCATTCCCGCGGGCACCAGACTGGGCATCCCGCTGCTGCATTTCTCGACCTCGGCGCTGCTGCACGAGGCGCCTGATCAGTTCCGCCTGGCGCGGTGGCTGCAACGCAAGGGGCCGATCCGGCCGGTGGACATGCTGCAGTTCGGCAGCGGCCCACACGTCTGCATCGGCTACCACTTGGTATGGCTGGAATTGGTGCAGTTCAGCATCGCCTTGGCGCTGACCATGCACAAGGCCGGGGTGCGGCCGCGGTTGCTGAGCGGCGTCGAAAAAGGCCGCCGCTATTACCCGACAGCACAGCCCTCCATGAAAATCCGCATCGGATTCTCATGAGCTAGCATCGCATACGCCTGCTGGCGTGACAGCAACGCCGGCAACATTGCGGCGGCCCACCGTTAGCCGCGGCCATCTCCTGTCACGTACAAGGACATGAACAACATGCAGGCTGTTTCCACGCTACACGACGATCAAACTGGCCTTTCCCCGCTTGGCGGATCGGGCGCGCAGGCGGGCGGCGCATCCGGGAGGCTGTTGCCGGAGATCTGGATGCAGGATGGCGCGAAGCGGGTCGAACAGGCGCTGGCGCGTCTTCTGTGGGCCGAAGACGATGGTGAGACCGAGCTCATGGCGGCGATGCGCTACGCCACCTTGCATGGCGGGAAGCGCACCCGCGCCTTGCTCTGTCTGGCTGCCGGCGCGCTGGCCGACACGCCGGCGCACATGCTCGACGGCGTCGGCGCCGCCATCGAGATGATGCACGCCTGTACCCTGGTCCATGACGATCTCCCCGCGATGGACAACGACGTGCTTCGCCGCGGCCTTCCGACCGTGCACGTCAAGTTCGGCGAAGCCACAGCGATCTTGGTCGGCGATGCGCTGCAGGCGCACGCCTTCCTGACCCTGGCGAGCCTGGATGCGCGGGGCGACAATCGTATCGCGCTCGTGCGCGAACTGGCGCAGGCGGTGTCCACCGAGGGTGCCGCAGGCGGGCAGGCCATGGATTTGTCGCTGGTTGGAAAGCACGTCGAGCTGGACAGGATCTTGGCGGTGCACCGGATGAAGAGCGGAGCGCTAGTCCGCGCGTCCGTTCGCATGGGCGCGTTATGCGCCATCGCGGAGGATGGTGCGCACGCTGAGCTGTACTCTGCGCTCGATCGCTACAGCGCCTGTTTCGGCCTGGCCTTGCAGGTGGTCGACGACATTTTAGACGTGACAGCGGATAAAGCGACGTTGGGCAAGACCCCCGGCAAGGACGCGGCGGCGCAGAAGCTGACCTGCGCTTCGATCATGGGGCTGCAGGGAGCGCGCCAGTTCGTGCTGGATCTGTTGCGCGACGCCGGGGAGGCCATCGCCCCGCTGGGGCCGCGAGCGGAACGGTTGGCGCAGATCCTGCAGCGGGCCAAGGCCTATCTGTTCAAGCACGCGCCATGCGCATGAGCGCGCCCGTCTTTGATGGAGTCGCCCCTGTTTCGCTGCGATCGGCCGGCGGCAGCGGTGCGTGCTGCGCTGTGTCCAAGTCCGCGGCGAAGATTGCAGCGGTTGCCTGGCACGGCCGCGGTGCGCTGCGCGCAAGTCTATGCGCCGGAGCGACGACAGCATCGGCGCGCGTCACCGCGCCGGAGCAAGGCGGCCGTCCGGCGCTACCCACGCGGCTAGCCGCAACCAGCCTGCGGCGAGGCGCGCGGCGTCCGCGCGATCCTGCTTCGTCACCTCTGCAAAAGGAACATCCCGCGTGAACGCGCTGTCCGAACAGATCCTTTCCGAATTGCGCCGCATGCTGGGCGAGATGGGCGATGGCGGCAGCGTCGGTCCGTCTGTCTACGACACGGCGCGCGCTCTGCAGTTCCACGGCAACGTCACCGGTCGGCAGGACGCATACGCCTGGCTCATCGCGCAGCAACAGGCCGATGGCGGATGGGGAAGCGCAGACTTCCCGCTGTTCCGCCATGCGCCCACGTGGGCAGCGTTGCTGGCATTGCAGCGTGCCGGTCCTTTTCCCGGCGCTGCCGACGCAGTGCAGGCTGCAACCCGGTTCCTCCAATGCCAGCCCGATCCCTACGCCCATGCGGTTCCGGAAGACGCGCCGATCGGCGCGGAGCTGATCCTGCCCCAGCTTTGCGGCGAGGCTGCATCCTTGCTGGGCGGTGTGGCGTTTCCGCGACACCCGGCGCTGTTGCCGTTACGGCAAGCGTGCATGGTCAAGCTGGGGGCGGTGGCGACGTTGCCGAGCGGCCATCCGTTACTGCACTCCTGGGAAGCTTGGGGAACGTCGCCGACCACCGCATGCCCGGATGACGACGGCAGCATTGGCATCAGTCCGGCGGCCACCGCCGCGTGGCGTGCGCAGGCCGTGACACAGGGGAGTACGCCGCAGGTCGGGCGCGCCGAGGCGTATCTGCAGGCGGCTTCGCGGGCGACGCGCAGCGGCATCGAAGGTGTCGTTCCCAACGTCTGGCCGATCAATGTGTTCGAGCCATGCTGGTCGTTGTACACCCTGCATCTGGCCGGGCTGTTCGCGCATCCCGCGCTCGCCGAGGCGGTGCGCGTGATCGTCGCGCAGCTCGATGCCCGCCTGAGCGTGCGCGGTTTGGGTCCGGCCGTGCAGTTTGCGGCTGATGCGGACGACACCGCCGTAGCGTTGTGCGTCCTGTGCCTTGCAGGCCGCGCCCCGACGGTCAATGCGTTGCGCCATTTCGAAATCGGCGAGTTGTTCGTCACCTTCCCCGGCGAGCGCAATGCCTCGGTGTCGACCAACATCCATGCTCTGCATGCGTTGCGACTGTTGGGAAAGCCCGCCGCCAGCACCAGCGCCTACGTCGAGGCCAATCGCAACCCCCACGGTCTATGGGGCAACGAAAAATGGCACGTTTCGTGGCTGTATCCCACCGCGCATGCGGTCGCTGCGCTGGCGCAAGGCAAGCCCCAATGGCGCGACGAGCGCGCGCTGGCGGCGCTGCTGCAGGCGCAGCGCGACGACGGCGGCTGGGGCGCCGGTCGCGCGTCCACATTCGAGGAAACCACCTACGCGCTGTTCGCGTTGCACGTGATGGACGGGAGCGAAGAGCAGTCAGGGCGCCGGCGCATCGCGCAGGCGGTGGCGCGTGCGCTGGAGTGGATGCTCGCCCGCCATGCGGCGCATGCATTGCCGCAGACGCCGCTGTGGATCGGCAAGGAACTATATTGCCCCACCCGGGTCGTGCGCGTGGCCGAACTCGCCGGGTTGTGGCTGGCGCTTCGTTGGGGGCGGCGCGTCCTGGTCGAGGGAGCAGGAGCGGCGCCATGATCCAGACCGAACGCGCGCTGCAGCAGGTGCTGGAGTGGGGGCGTTCCCTGACCGGGTTCGCCGACGAACATGCCGTCGAAGCCGTCAGGGGCGGCCAGTACATCCTGCAGCGCATCTACCGGAGCCTGCGCGACACCAGCGCCCGCACCGGCCGCGATCCGCAGGACGAAACGCTGATCGTGGCGTTCTATCGCGAACTGGCGCTGCTGTTCTGGCTCGATGATTGCAACGACCTTGGCCTGATCGCGCCGGAGCAGCTCGCCGCGGTGGAGCGGGCGCTGGGGCAGGGCGTGCCGTGCGCGCTCCCCGGATTCGAGGGCTGCGCTGTGCTGCGCGCTTCGCTGGCCGCGCTCGCCTACGATCGTCGCGACTATGCTCAGCTTCTCGACGATACCCGGTGCTACTGCGCGGCGCTGCGCGCCGGACACGCGCAGGCTGCAGGGGCAGAACGCTGGTCCTACGCCGAGTACCTGCACAACGGCATCGATTCGATCGCCTACGCGAACGTGTTCTGTTGCCTGTCGTTGCTGTGGGGGCTGGACATGGCGACCTTGCGCGCGCGTCCGGCGTTTCGCCAGGTCCTGCGGCTCATCTCCACGATAGGGCGCCTGCAGAACGATCTGCATGGACGCGACAAGGACAGGTCGGCCGGCGAGGCCGACAACGCGGCGATCCTGCTGCTGCAGCGCTATCCGGCTATGCCTGTGGTGGAGTTCCTCAACGACGAGCTGGCCGGCCATACGCGCATGCTGCACCGGGTGATGGCGGAAGAACGCTTTCCCGCGCCGTGGGGACCGTTGATCGAGGCCATGGCGGCCATCCTCGCGCAGTACTACCAGACCTCGACCAGCCGCTACCGCAGCGACGCTGCGGTAGGAGGCCAGCGTGCGCCGGCCTGAACGCGCGGGAGGCGGCGGCGTGCGCGCGCTGCCGTCGGTCCGATCCGACGCAACGCCGTCGCCCGATGCGACGGATGGAGCGAGCATGAGCGACACCGCCCTGAGCCGGCGCAAGGACGACCATCTGATTGGATCGGCGAATGGCGCCGGCCACGGTCGCCGTCGGCTGGGAGTACATCCGGTTCGAACACTGCGCATTGCCCGAGTTGGACCTGACGCAGATCGACCTGCGCGCCTCGCTGATCGGCAGGACCATGCGCGCGCCGCTGCTCTGATCAGCTCCATGACCGGCGGCATGCCACGCGCCGAGGGCCATCAACCGGCATCTGAGCGAGGCAGCGCAAGCCTTGGGGATCGCCATGTGCGTCGGTTCGCAGCGCGTGAGCCTGCAATCCCGCAACTCTCAGGGGCTGACGCGCGCGCTGCGCCGCCTGGCCCCAGACAATTCCCTTGCTGGCCAATATCGGCGCCGCGCAACTGCGCGAGGCCGACGGCCTGGACCTGGCGCGCCGGGCGGTGGATGCGCTGGAGGCCGATGGACTCATCGTCCATCTCAATCCGCTGCAGGAAGCGGTACAGCCGGAGGGCGATCGCGACTGGCGCGGCGTCCTGGCGCAGATCGCTCGCGCCGCGCGCAGCGTGGGCGTGGCGATCGTGGAAGTGGGGTCGGGCCTGTCCCCCTCGGTGGCCTGTGCGCTCGTCGAGGCGGGCGTGGCGGTGATCGATGTCGCCGGCGCCGGCGGCACCAGTTGGGCCGCGGTGGAGGGCGAGAGCGCCCGCGATGTCGCCAACCGTGCAGTGGCGATGGCGTTGGCCGATTGGGGGATCCCGACCCCGGCCAGCGTGCAGGCGGTACGTCGGGCGCTGCCAACGGTGAAGTTGATCGCATCGGGCGGGATCCGCGACGGCGTCGACGTGGGCAAGGCCATCCGCCTGGGCGCGGACATCGCCGGGCAGGCTGCCGGCGTGCTACGCGCGGCGACGGTGTCCACCGAGGCGGTTGTCGCGCATTTCGAGATCGTCATCCGCCAGTTGGCCGTCGCCTGCTTCTGCACCGGCTCGGCTGATCTGGCGGCGTTGCGTCAGGCGCGCTTGTTGCCCTCGGCGCATCTGCCCGCCGGTTGATGTGCGGCTGGCGGGAATGGAGGAGAAGATTCTGGCGCTGTATGGCGGGGCATGACCACGCGCGACATCGAGTCGGCACTGGTGGATCTGTACGGGGTGGAGATCTCGCACACGCTGATCGCGCAGGTTCCCGGGGCGCTTCATTGCACAGCAGGCAGCCCACGTCGACAAGACCGGTGCCTAGGCCCAGCGAGCAAAGCGCGGCGCTAGCCGTGATAGATCTCGCTCAGTTAGTTTGACGGTACGTCAGACGCTTGCCAGCTGCGCCTCTGATGGCAAGGTCCGCACGTTCCCCGTCCTCGATGCCGAGCGCAACGCGGTTTCCGTAGCGGAAGTCAATTCTGAAAGGTAACGGTGAAAGCGCTTCTCAGCGCAGTGCTGATAGACGCCCTTCATGCCGCTCTGTAGTAGCCTTACACCGTGTTGGTGGTGATCGTGGTCATCTCGACAACGGGCTTGCCGCGGACGTGCAGGAGATCGCGGTGGTAGAGCGTCTGCAGACCGAGGAACTGGAACTGGAGCTCGCGTTCGGGGTTCTGGGCCGCGGCGATCCGGTCCAGATCGAACCGGACCAACTCCGAATCGAGCAGTTCGGTCGCGATGCCGGTCTTGAGGTAGGCCGGAAATCCCCGGAAAACTGACGAAACCTCAGACTTTCTCCTCAGCTGAGGCGTATCCGCGCCTGCACTTGGCGCTCTCCAGCCGTCCGAATGCTTCGCCAGCTTCGGCGCTGTCGTCGAAGGTTTGGATCATCACCTGGTCGCTCGTGCCAATTCGGCCCCAGTTGCGGATCAGCGAGATCCCGCCGAATAAAGTCGGCTGGATCGAAAGCAGGTAAAATCGCCGCATGTTGCGGGTGGCGTCGATGCGGCGAAGGCAAAGCGGCCTTTTGCTTGGGGTTCAGCATGCGTGGATTCTCGCTTCCTGCGGAAGTGAGGTCCAATGCTTTCTTTGAATCGATCAGGGCTGAACGATTCATTCTCTTCGTACATCGGCTGCACCACGGATGCCGCGATCCGGCATGCTTAACGCCTTCTTCAGAGATGAAGCTGACCCGCATGAAAAACATATCGGTGTCGCAATCGTCGAACTGCGAGCTAGCAACGATGTTGCAACCATTCTCCGCCAAGTAAGTCGAAATCGCGGCTACAATTCCGCGTGTCGACTTGCATTTCACAGTCAAGACAAGGTTGCTCTTCGTATCTACTCCTGCAAAAGACTTCAGCAAGCTGGTTGTGAAAGCGGCCAGCGTTTGTCCTTCGATTTGAACTCAGCGAAATTCCGCGCTCAGGTCGGCGAGCTCATCCCAAAGGCTTTCCGCAAATCCTCGCAGCACCACCAGCTCGAATCCGTCTTCCGAGACACGGGTGATGTGCGCCGCGATGTGGCCGATCAGCGTCGTCGTCGCATGGGCGACCGGGAAGGCGTTCAAAGCAAGATCTACGGCGGTCCCCTTGGCCAAGACCGACGTTGCTTTTGCGCCGGCGATGGCTATTCGAATGCGGCCGTGGCTCTGGTCGACGACATCAGCATACGGCTTCAGCTTTTGCACGATGTCGGCAAGAGCGGCTGGCGACAACTGCTCGTCGCCGACGACGAACCATTGGCCGGGTGACACACGCCTTTTTGCAAGCGCGTCGCATCTGAACACAGCAGAGATGATACGCGAAACATCACCATCTGCACTTGGAGAAAGCAGATGCAGCACATGGCCTTCGGGAAGAGCACTGACGGTTACGCCAGTCGAGATCAGGGGGGCTTTGCCGGCGAGCGCAGCGCGGTGTTCGATCGCGAATGCGGACATCGGGTCAGCCCTTCAGCTTTTCGTTGACGGGATCGACGAACGTCGGATGGCAGAGGTGTGCGGTGGTGTATTCGTTGCCCAAACCGTTCCATACCATCACTTCCTCGCCATGGCGTGAGGAGCCGCGCCTGACGAGCGCCAGGCCAATGATTGATCCGACATGCGGTGAATAGCAGCTGGAGCTTACATAGCCCTGGTCGTTCTCGAGCGTTGCCGCCGCACCCTTTTCCAGAATGTGCGCGCCGCTGCGGAACGACGTGCTGGGGTCGAGCGGCACAATGCCGACGAGTTGATGTCGGTTCGGATCGTTGAGTCCCTCGCGTTCGAGCAACCGCTTGCCAATGAAGTTCGCCTTCGTGACCGAAGCCATCTTTCCGAAGCCGAGATCGACCGGCACAACCGTGCCGTTGATCTCGTTATGGGTGACGTGGCCCTTCTCAATGCGTAGCACCGACTGGGTCTCGACCCCGTATGCGCAGATTCCATGCGCCTTGCCGGCTTCCATCAGCGCATCAGCCACTGCCTCGCCGTAGCCAGCGGGAACGGCCAGTTCGTAGGCGAGCTCGCCGGAGAAGGAAATGCGCAAAAGCCGGCCCGAAAGCTTGCCGCCAAACAGCGAGACTTCCTTAGCGGCCAGGAAGGGGAACGCTTCGTTGGAAAGATCCTCATCGACTATCTTTTGCAGGATCAGGCGCGATTTCGGCCCAGCGATTGCCATCTGCGCCCACTGATCGGTCACCGAGGCAAGTCGCACATCAAGCTCCGGCCACAGGGCCTGAGAGCAGAATTCCAGGTGGTTGATGACCCCTGCCGCGTAAGCGGTGGTAGTCGTCATGAAGAAGCGGTCGTCCTCGAGGCGGCTGGCGGTGCCGTCGTCGTAGATGATGCCGTCTTCGCGCAGCATCAAACCGTAGCGGGCCTTGCCGACGGGCAGTTTCTTGAAGGCGTTGCAATAAACGCGATCAAGGAATTCCGCGGCGCCCTTTCCGGTAATCTCGATCTTGCCAAGCATCGAGACATCGCAAAGGCCGGCATTGATCCGGACGTTCTTCACCTCGCGGTCGACGCTTTCGCGCCAGTTCTTTTCGTCGGCGAGTGGAAACCAGGCAGAACGATACCATAGGCCCGTCTCCACAAAGGTCGCGCCGTTCTTCACCGCCCAGTCGTGCAGCGGGGACTTGCGCACTGGCTGGAAGTGCTTGCCGTGCGAGGTGCCGGCGAGTGCGCCGAAGGAAACCGGGGTGTAGAAGGGGCGGAAGGTCGTGGTGCCGACCTCGCCGGGCGAAACGCCGCGTGCCTCGGCCAGAAGTCCGATGGCGTTGACGTTGGACAATTTGCCCTGGTCCGTCGCCATACCGTTGGTAGTATAGCGCTTGGCGAGTTCGACGTGGCCATAGCCTTCACGAACCACAAGACCAATGTCCTTGCGGTGAACGTCGTTCTGGAAATCGACGAAGGCCCTGCCCTTGACGCCGGGAATGGTCCAGAGCGGCGTGGTCGGGGGCGCGACGATATCGCCCTCGACGAGGCCGAAGGCGCTTTCCTCTGCCTTTATCTCCAGCTTGCGCAACAGTGCCGCCGCCTTTGCTGCACCGGCCTTCAGGCAGGCGGCGAGGCCGCTCGCCGTCGCGGCCGCTCCGGCCAGCGAAAGTCCCTTGTGATCCTCCGCTGCCACGAAGGCGGCATCGGGATCTGACCATTGCGGCCTGCCGCCACGGTGGTAGGCGAGCTGGATGACCGGGCCGAAACCGCCGGACATCGCGAGGGCATCAACCGAAAGCTTTTCTGTCCGTCCATCCTTGAAGACAGTGATCGCGGAAAGCGCCTTGCCGCCTTCGGCATCGGATACGACGCCACCACGTATCATGCGGGCTGAACCCTGATACACGCCTGCTGCTGCGCCTGTCGGTCGGCTGTCGATGATAGCAGCAAGCCGCACGCCCGCCTTTTCGAGGTCGCGAGCCAGCGCATAGCCGCTGTCATTGGTGGTGAAGATCGCTACCGACCTGCCGGGTGCAACACCGTAGCGGTTGAGATAGGCGCGCATGGCGCCCGCCATCATCACGCCAGGAATGTCATTGCCGCCGAAGACGAGTGGTCGCTCCTCCGCGCCGGTGGCGAGAATGGCTTGCTTTGCCACAACGCGCCAGAGCCGCTCGACCGGCACCGCGGCGCGCGGATCGGAAACGTGCTTCTGGACTCGCTCGACGGCGCCAAAGACGTTGCTGTCATACCAGCCAAAGGCCGTGGTGCGCGAGAGGAGCTGTACATTGGGAAGGCTTCCGAGCTCCGCAACCGCTCGGCCGGCAAATTCGACTGCGGACGCGCCGCCGATCGTCGCGGTTTCGGAAAGAAGTCCACCGCCGAGCATCGCATTCTCGTCGACGAGGATGACGCGAGCGCCCGCACGGCCGGCAGTCAGTGCAGCGGCAACGCCCGTGGCGCCGCCGCCTACAATCAGCAGGTCGCAGTGAGCCCAGCACTTTTCATAGCGGTCAGGATCGGATTCGTAGGTGGCCTTACCGAGACCGGCTGCCCGGCGGATGAAGGGCTCATAGAGCTTTTCCCAAAGGCCGGCCGGCCACATAAAAGTCTTGTAGTAGAAGCCGGCGGAAAGGAAGGGTGACAACAGACCGTTCAGCGAGCCGATATCGAAATCCAGCGAGGGCCAGCGGTTCTGACTCTCCGCCACGAGACCCTCATAGAGCTCCTGCATCGTGGCCCGGGTATTCGGTTCCGTTCGTCCGCCGTGGCCAATCGTCATCAGCGCGTTCGGCTCGGAGGCGCCGGCTGATAGCACGCCGCGCGGCCGGTGATACTTGAAGGAACGGCCCATCAGCATCTGGCCATTGGCGAGCAGGGCCGAAGCAAGGCTGTCGCCTTCAAAACCGGTCATACGCTTGCCGTCGAAAGCGAAAGACAAGGGCTTCGAGCGATCGATCAGACCGCCCTTGTCAAGCCGATAGGACGTCATTGCGCCGTCTCCTTACGAGCAGCGGTGTCGCGCGCGCCTTCAATCTCATGCGTCGCGGTGTCGCGCGTCACCACCAGCCAGCGGCGGCAACCGGAAGTGTGGTGCCAATGTTCGTCGTACCGGCCCCGCGGATTGTCACGTAGATAAACATAGTCGAACCAAACTTCCCGACCGGCGTCTGCAGCGGGACGAGCGAGTGCCGCGCCCTTCACAGTGAATTCTTCCTTGGGTCTCAGACCGCAATGTGGGCAGGGGATGAGGCTCGCCATTTCGGTGTCCTTGCTTTCCCGAAATCAGTGCAAATTCGGTTGGGCGCCCTGGCCATTCTCGTCGACGAGATAACCGCGCTCGAACCGGTCGAGACGCATTTCGCGCGTCACGGCATGCGGTTCGTTTCTGGCGATGAGGTGGGCGAAGCAGAAGCCGGAGCCGGGTGTCGCTTTGAAACCGCCGTAGCACCAGCCGGCATTGAGGTAGAGATTGTCGATATGGGTACGGTCGATGATCGGCGTACCGTCCATGCTCATGTCCATGATGCCGCCCCACGAACGCAGCACGCGGACTCGCGAGAGAGAGGGGATCATCGCTTTGCCGGCTTCGATGACGTGTTCGACGCTGGCGAGATTGCCGCGCTGGGCATACGAGTTGTAACCGTCGATGTCGCCACCGAAGACGAGGCCGCCCTTATCGGACTGAGAGACGTAGAAATGGCCGGCGCCGAAGGTGACGACGCAATCGATGAAGGGCTTCAGGCCTTCCGACACGAAGGCCTGGAGCACGTGGCTTTCGATCGGCAGTTTCATGTCCGCCATCGCGGCCACTTGGGAGGAATTGCCGGCCACGGCAACGGCGAGTTTGCCGCAGCCGATAAGTCCCTTGGAAGTCTCGACGCCGGTCACCCTGCCATTTTCGCGGCGGATGCCGGTCACCTCGCATTCCTGAATAATGTCGACACCCATTGCGTCGGCGCCGCGGGCATAGCCCCACGCGACGCCGTCATGGCGCACCGTGCCGCCACGTCGCTGAATAAGGCCGCCCTGAACCGGGAAACGAGCGTTGTCGAAGTCGAGGAAGGGAAGCATCTTCCTTACCTGCGTCCGGTCCAGCAGGTCTGCATCGACGCCGTTCAGCCGCATGGCATTGCCACGCCGCGTGCAGGCGTCGCGCTGGGCATCGGAATGGAAGAGGTTCAACACGCCGCGCTGCGAGACCATGGCGTTGAAGTTGAAGTCCTGCTCCAGCCCTTCCCACAGTTGCATGGAAAGCTCGTAGAACGGGTTATTGCCGGGCAGCAGGTAATTCGAGCGAATGATCGTCGTGTTGCGGCCGACATTGCCCGAACCGACGTAACTCTTTTCCAGGACCGCGACGTCGCGGATTCCGAATTCCTTGGCGAGATAGTAGGCGGTCGCGAGACCGTGCCCGCCACCTCCGACGATGATCACGTCATAGTGCGGTTTGGGTTTCGGCTCGCGCCATGCAGGCCTCCATGCCGTGTTGCCGCGAAGGCCATTCAGGAAAATGGAGAAGGCTGAGTAGCGCATGGTGTATTTTCCACCTCGTTCCGAGAGACATAGTCATCCGACGAAGGGACGCAAGCCAGCATGACCTCATGCTCTATTAAGGGCAAATAATCCGGCCCTCGCGAGTCCCGGAGCATCGTCTGTTCTCAGTCGTCCAGCTTCCCTGCTCGTGCGCCCGGCCGAGAATGCCGAGAACGGCGGCGGGCGCGGCTCGTCTTGGTTATGACCATGGCGGCTCTGCACGTCGGGCCTCAGTGCTGCCGCGACCGCTAAGTTGACGTTGGCTGCGCAGCAAGACCAGACTCACGAGCACTGCGCACGACAACAGCAACGCAAGTTCCAACAGCGCACCGCTACCGAACCAGCAACTCGGCCAAAACAGGAGGCAAGGCGGCGGAGATCAAATCGCGTGGCAGCGCGATTTGCGGCAATAGGATAGTAACTGCACTACAGGACGGCGGTCACGAAACGCTGCTATGCGAAGGCAATAAGGGACTGCTCGCCACGCTCGAGCGGTTTATGCCACCGGATCCGCAAGGCCGCCCCTCCGGATTTGTCTTCAATTTGGCGAACGGGATTCAGGGCGAGTGCCGGTTGTCTCATGTTCCGTCCATGCTCGAGTCGGCTGGAGTGCCCTACACCGGTGCGGGACCGCTCGGGAATGGGCTTGCGTCGGACAAGGTGATCACCAAAACGCTGATGCGCGATCGAGGCGTGCCGACACCGAACTTTCGCGTGATGCGTTGCGGCAATGAGAGTGGGGGCGACTCTGAGTACATTCATGAGCTGCGGCAGTTCGTCGATCGAGCAGTTGCGCAGCCATTTGCCGAGGCTCGTGACGCGGGGATCATTCTCCCGGGCCTGTACGATTACGGGGCCATCATCGGCTGCTCGCATGCTAATCGCCGTTGTCCCTCGTCTTGTGTCCCTTCAAAGCCTCTGCTGACCACGTGGTTTTTAGCGAGCTCGCGCGAATACGTCGGAGCGTGGCGGTCGCCGCTGCTGCGCCGCTGTGCCGAGGGGGCCTCGGCCATCGCCTGCTTGCGGGGGTCTTACAAAACCCGACGCAGCAGCCTACTGCGGGTCCTCCGAGGACGCGTTCGACGCATGGGTCAGGAAGGGTATAATCATCCCCGTGAGGGCGCACTACAGATTCCGGTCCAACGGGAACGTCA
Source organism: Bradyrhizobium sp. Pa8 (assembly GCF_052588265.1). Classification (NCBI taxonomy): domain Bacteria; kingdom Pseudomonadati; phylum Pseudomonadota; class Alphaproteobacteria; order Hyphomicrobiales; family Nitrobacteraceae; genus Bradyrhizobium; species Bradyrhizobium sp. Pa8. Next base: position 1,407,430 of record NZ_CP176767.1, read on the forward strand.
GCGGCCTTAACGTTGCAGCGGCTTTGTCGAAGGAAATAAGCACCCCTATCGTCCTTCACCACCGTGCAGCCTATCACTTGCATGACCGCATCCGCAGCGAGCGCGGGCCGCGTCGAACAGAATATAAAGGCTGCGCCACAGAGCGACGTAAGCCGCTTCCGCTTTAAGAAGGCTTGCCTGTACTTCAAGGAAGCCAGCTTTCTTTTGAACGACTGCTCCCGGGCACGATTAGCTGAGCTGACGCGATTTCACGGACAGTTAGCGAGCAGAAGAAGATTGTTGGGTTGAATGTCGTCCGCCGCCGTCTTGATGTACTTGTGCCCCTCGTGCGTGGCCCACACCACATCAACCCTGCGGCCGTTTTCTTCGACATAGAACTCCCATTCGTCGCTCTCGATATCTTTGATAGCCTGATCGATGGATCGCTTCCACGGCGTCCCGTCGGGGTTGGCTCCCCCAACATGGGTGATTCTTTCGTGAGGGTTCTTGATGTCCGTCTTGTTGACGCAGCGAATGCGTGCGCGTTTAGCCATTCTAGTCTCTCCGAAATCTGCAAGTCCTGAAGGACCAGCATAGACCAATGGTTGGATTAAGCGGCCACCAATCCAGGTAGGTGCCTTGCAGTCTTTCTCCGCTATACAACTTGGCGCGCCCCGCGGATTGCGCACCACCCCAAGCACCGGAGAGCCGAGGTGGTCAGCCTTGCTAATCCAAGGGCGAAGGCTGGCCACCGAATTTTTGCGGCGCGTGGTGGGACAGCGCTTTCAAGCGGGCCACTAAGCGAGCGCCGAGTCATCGCCGCTGACTTCGCTGGCAGCGCGGGCGTGGTAGGGACAGCGTCGGGTTCTCACTACCAATGGCGCCGAGTCACCTCCGCGCTGCCTCCTGTCTGCGCGTGCCACAGAGCGGAGCAACTACTAAGCCGAATTTTGTCGTCTCGTACGATCTGACGGAGACCAGACCGAAGCCTCGACCACAAGAGCTGTCTCACGCACGATGAGCGAAAAGCATTCGGTCCACCCCGTTGCGACATCTACCATTGCTACCGTCTGAATGAACGCACCGGACACGGACGTGCCGCCATGCGCAGCCAGATCCGCTTCGCAGTAACCCGACGGAGGTGGTTCCAGTCATTGAACGTGCACACCGGGACCTGCCGCGTACGGCACTGAAAAAGCCGGCCCGTCGTCGGCGCGCTCCGACTACCACGATCGTTACGTCGGTCCGAAGGCGATCGATCGTCGCTGCGCTCACCTCAAACCAGCAGCCGCTCCTTCTCGAGCCGACCGCCCGTTCGATTACGCGCGGCCAGCTCTGATGTGACCTCGCGCTTTGCGCGCATCCTGATCTTCCCTGCCATAGCTGCCACCGAACTGATTCGGCGGTTCCGCCCCAGACACGACAGGGATGTCGTACGGTAAGATTTTTAGTGAGGCAATGCGGGTCAAATTTGGGCTCTGACGCAGTTTTGGTGCAACTGGGTTTATTCTGCGCCGATTAGTCTGGCTTGAAGCAGATCGATTTTGCCACGGCCGTACATTTGGCGTCTGACGAGCTTGAGGCGCGTGATCTGACCCTCAGTCTGTCCGTTGGACCAGGGCGAGGTGATCGCCGCCCGAACCGCCCCTTCATCGTTCGTTACGCCGCGGGCGAACGATGCAACAAGACTGGCGCGAGCGCGCTCGATCCATGGGACGAGGCCCGCCTCGGTCTTGCGTCGGATCATCAGGTGGAATTCGGCGATGATCTCGCGTGCCTCGACCAGGGGTGGCACGCCAGCTTCTACCGCAGCGACGGTCACCGTCTCTGCCTTCGATAGCGTATCCCGTCCGACGGTCATGAGACGAGCGATCGTTCTGGCCGATGGAATCCGATGAAGGGTTTCGACATCAGTCTTTTCGGCCCGCCGTCTACGAGTCGTCCATTCGCCGACAACACGAAGGGAGCCTCGGAAGCCGCGCGCCCGTAGGCGGCGCCAAAGTTCAGCGCCGTTTCGGCAACCGGCTGCCCATTGGTCGTCGAGCCATGGCAGGTGCTCATCGAGAGAGCTCTCCCGGGTCCGGAAGACATCATGGCGTTCGCCGCGGATCACCTGTCGCACCAGCTTCCTGCTGTGACCGGTCTGGCGCACGATCTGCTTGATCGGCGTTCCGCCTTTCGACAGGCCCAAGATGGTCGCGTTGGCCTCCTCGCGGCGGAGATAGCCCTCATATTGGAGACGCTCCGCCGCTGTTAGCAGCTTGGGATCGATCGTCGTCGCTCCGATTGCGCTGCGGATCTGGCGCATCGATTTTCGGACGGCATCGAGGAAGGCCCGACTGGCGTTCTCCATCAGATGCCAACGATCTGCGACCTGTACCGCGTGCGGCAGGGCCCTTGCTGCGGCTTCGCCATATCCTCCACCGCGGTCACGGGCGACGATCGCGATCGTGGGATGAGCAGCGAGCCAGGCTTGGGCGGTCGCGGGCTCACGGTCCGGCAGCAGGGTGACCACCCGGCGCCTTTCCAGGTTGCAGATGATGCTGGCGTATCGGTGATTGCGCCGCCAGGCCCCATCATCAATGCCGATAACCCTGAGCGGGTCAGCTGGCGGACGGCTACGGCGGCGAACCACGCGAAGGAGCGTATCTCAGTCGCGTCGCACTTGGCCGCCGTAATGGCAGCACACGAGTTCTTTAGCGGCGGCGCTTAGGCGGACAGGCGGTCATGGAGAAGAACCGGTCCGGCCTCGAAGCGGCGATAGACCGACTTATGCACGTGCTTACGCGCTCTCGGTCTACAGGTCGCCCAAGCTTGCCGACATGCGTGAAGCTGCGGCCGGCCTCTCGGCCAAGCGAAGGGCTTTGCGCTTCGCACGAGATGAAACCAGTACTGGTTTCACATCTCGCTACCCTGCTGGTTCACGATTTTAAAGATAAGCAAGTGCGCGATGAATTGCAGGCGTGATGGGCATGAGCAAGAAGCCGCGGACTTACGCGGTGAAGAGCGCAGCAACCCGGAATCTGGACCAAGATCGGCATTGGGCAGTCCGCCTAGGGCGCTTTCCGCGGCAGGACGAGTCAGCCCGGCCGGGAACCCGAACAGGAGGCAAGACGATACCTTGCCAACTAGTGTATTGATATTACATAAATTTATGATTTCATTGTTATTTTCATTGATAATTGTCGGGTTTATGCGTATATTGAATGTCGGGTTTTTGCGGGAACGGAGGCCGCGATGCCAAAGCACCAGACTTTGATTGAAAAGATCGAGCGTAAGATCGACCGTAAGAAGCAAGATACCGCCTTTTTGCCGCGCGAGTTCATGACGCTTGGCGGCGAAGATCAGGTCTTGCGCGCGCTGCGTACCCTTGTCGACAAGGGGCGCTTGGTGCGGCTTGGCTACGGTGTCTATGGTCGCGCCGTGCCGTCGCGGCTCACAGGCCGACCAGTGCTGATGAGCCCTGACGGTTTTGTGGGGGTTGCGCGCGAAGCGCTCGACAAGCTCGGCGTGAAATGGGAGCCAACCGAAGCCGAAAGGGCCTATAATGAGGGCCGCTCGACCCAGATCCCCGTCAATCCTGTCGTCAGGGTGAAGGGTCGCTTTTCACGGCATCTGCGCTACGGCAATACGGAGCTGGTTCTTGAAAAATAAGCCAACCCTTGAAGAGCTGCTTGAAGTGCAGGAGTACTTCAAGCTGCCGAGTCCCGGGTTGGTCGAAAAGGACTGGTACGTCGCCCGGGCGCTGGCCGCGATTGCGGGCATCGACACGGGCGAGTTTCGCCTCGTGTTCGGTGGCGGCACGGCGCTCAGCCGCGCCTACAAGCTCACCAAGCGCATGTCGGAAGATGTCGATCTGAAGATCGTTCATCCCGGTCATCCCTCGCGCGGGGCCTTGCGCAAGCTGCGCGGCACGATTACCGACGCGCTGCTTGCGGCGGGCTTCGTGTTCGATCCTGAAAACGAAGAGCATCGCAAGTCGATGTATGATGGGACGTACACCCGATACATGCTGCCCTATACGCCGTTGGCGCAAGGCAAGGGGTTGCGTCCCGGCGTGATGATTGAGACCGCGGTCAACCCGCTGCGGCGCGACACGGTTGACAAGCCGATCAGTTCCTTCGTGGCCGAGGCCTATGGCCGCGCGCCCGAGGTCGCCAGTTTTCCTTGCTCCTCGGTGCTTGAAACGGCGGCTGAAAAACTCGTTGCCTTGACGTGGCGTGCGGGCTCGGAGCTTGCGGGCGTGCGCAAGGAGCGCGATCCGACCTTGGTGCGGCACATCGACGACCTGCATCAAATCCGTAGTGCGTATGATCCGGCGGAGGTCGCCGCCTTGGCGCTCGATGTGATGAAAGCTGATGCCGCCGAGCGCGGTGACCGCTTTCCGGCGTGGGGCAAAGACCCGCTCGGGGAAACCTTGCGCGCGATCGATGGCATTCCCAAGGACAAGGTCTTCGTGGACGGTTTCGCGGACTTCCAGCGCGACATGGTCTATGGCGACAAGCCGGATTTCGACACGGCGATGGGTTCGGTCAACGTCTTGCGCGACCATCTCAAGAAGCTGCCGACGCGACATCCCAAGCCGTGCCCTTCACACGACCGACGATCCTTGCTGCCGTGGAATTTCTTGGCACAAAATCGGGTCAAGCCCATTTCAACAACGTGGTGCTCAGGCTCGGCCTTGAAAACGACATAGCCGCTGATCTCGGTCTTGCTGTCGCGAAGAAGGCGAACGCGCTGGGCCGCATCGTGGCGCAACCGCGTTGATGTTTCCGGTTTTTCGACAGACACAACGGCGTCTACACGACCGCTACGGGCGGACGCCAAGCGAACGGGAGCGCAGAAAACCAATGCAGTTGGATCGTTGGATTGGTGGAAGATGGATTTTCCGCGAATTACACGGGGCGGGCCATAACGCCTGCGTCGGCCGGTGGTATTGTCGGTTTGGGCATTGGAATTAATGCAGTTTCGCTTACGGTTTCGGTGCCTATGGCTACTTCCGCCGCGATTGCGATAACCTACGGCATGGTGCCGAGTTATCACGGCCAGCCGAATCTCGGTTTGAATTTTGTGGCTGCTATGGAGTTCACCGGGGGAGTCACGAGCACGTTTAACAGTGCAGGCAACAACACCGTGTCGATAAAGACGCGAATGTGAGCCGCTTTAGTTGGTCGCGTAGATGTTGTGACCACAAATCAACACGTTCGGTTGGATCGATCGCCGTGGCAGTGATACCTAAGCCGGCACGTGCATCACGCGCGCTGCGATCAGCCTTTCTTTTGTCGAGATTCAAGGTCTAGTTTTGGTGTTCAAAGAATGGAGAAGTTAAGTGGCTATGGGGACAGTGAAATGGTTCAACCCGACGAAGGGGTATGGGTTCATTCAACCGGATTCGGGCGGGAAGGACATCTTTGTTCACATCTCGGCAGTTGAGAAAGCTGGCTTCACCTCGCTCGCAGAGGGAGCCAAAGTCAGCTTCGACGTCGTGAACAATCGCGGGAAAGACTCGGCGGAAAATCTACGAATCGGTTGATACAGCGCCCTAGCCAAAGCCTACGCGCCCTTAGCGCAAGGGAGACCTGAGAGAATGCGGGGGTGCAAAACCCCCGTCGATCTAGCCGTGAAACCCCACTAGAAATCGAATAGCGAAAAAGGCGCCCGCCGCCACAATCACGGTAGCGCTAATCGCATACAATACCCTCAGGCTATTGTTCATGGTGTCTCTGCCACGTCCAGCGTAGTCATCGCTCGGCCTCTTGGTGGCTTCCTCGCTCAGGCTGAAGCACTTTTAGGCGGTGACAACTGCGGGTGGCAACCTACCTGGGCTTGTAGGCCGATGGGTGAGGGCCGCAGCTATGCGACGTTACTACTTCCCGATCTTCCACAGCGGAAAGACGCAGGCAGCTCGTTCTCTACGGGTCCTCGATTGAGCCGTATGTTTTTATGATGTGCGTCGACGTAAGCGAGTAATCTTGCGTTCTAGCTTCGGCTATGTCGGCAAGTCGACTATCGGAAGGAAGCGTAAAGCGAGATCTGATGTTGAAGTGAGGGTAGTACCCACGAATTCGGTGGTGCAGTTCAGCAGCGACTTCAACGTCGGCTGATGCAATGCGCCTGCCGCCCCATACTGTAATGAAGCGCGCTAAAGGATGTGTTCGCTTCAACTTGCTTTTGGTCGTTATTTGCGCGTCAAGCCATTGATAGGCGATCCGGACGCAATCATCATGTTCGTGAACAACGTTTGCGTCTTGATATCTGACGCGCCTTTTGGCGTCCGCAATTTCGTTGGCGGTGAGCATGGTTGAAAGCTCCTCCAACATGTTTAGCCGCGAGTGCCATTGCTGGTAATCAGCTTGTGATATTAGGCCAGTCAGAGGTGATCTGATCCACTAGGAGATCTAGTAGTTGCGGTGTCAAAAATGGAAATACAAATGCGGTGCAATGGACTCTGCAAGATACTGACGCCGTAATGAGTTCCCGCTAACGTTGAATGCCCCCAAAAGATCGGCACGCGGTGGCCCCTGGAACTAGGCACCGCGTGCCGCTGAGGCTCGCTCTGTGCGCCGGCAACCCCCACCGCCGGATAAGAGGTTGCCTTTTTACGAGCTTCAGTTTTTCCCGTATGCCGTGTCGACCTGACGAGAAACTGACGACTCCAATGGAGGGCGATATCATTTGTCAATCCGCGCAGGCGCGGCCGGAGAGGGTGAGCCGGTCAGCGATTGGACGGCGTGGCGGCGAGCGGTGAGGGGCAAGCGGGGTGGTGGAGGTGAGGGGATAGTGGGATGTCGTCTGCATCAATGAAAGCTAACCAAGAACCGGATAGCAAAGAACGCCCCTGCGACTACGGCCACAGTGACGACTAGCGCAAAAGCGATCTTGAGGCTTTCGTTCAAAAAATTAACTCCTAATCGGCCGCACGATCGGCGCAGCGCCAGCCTAGTCCACGACGGTTGGATTCGGCGCCCACCAATCTATGTAGGTGCGGTGCAGTCCTTTTCCCTGATACAACTTCGCGGCTCCCGGGGCCTACCGTCACCGCGGGAGCGCGGTGGTCAGCCTTTGCTGTCAGGGCGGTCAAGGCTGGCCACTGAAGTTAGCGGCGCGTGATAGGGACAGCGCCTCTCCGGTGTGGGGGCGTCGAGTCACGTTGTTGCTAATTTCAATAGCAGCGCGGACGCGGTAGGGACAGCGTCGGCTCTCGTATCTCCGACTGGCGCCGAGTCACGTCCGCGCTGTTTTCTTACCTGATTGTCACCGTGTAACGGACTAGCGTCGGTGCGTGCGCTACGTCGAGCCGTCAACTTTGTGGCGTGGCGCCTTTGTCCAGCGCGTCCGCTAGCATCCTCAGAAACGGTTGATGCCAATCATATTCATCCGACAGCAGCCAGGCCGGTAGGCCAGCGACGTAGCGACTCAGAGCGATGACGCCCGCAAGCGTTGTGGGTTTGGAGTGGATGAGCACGTCTGCGTACTCCTCGAGAGCCAGCCTCGTTCTCTCGCTGATTGCGTCGGCGGCATCAAATTCAGGTCCTTCGACAAGTTTTGCGGATATGGATACAGCGGCATCGTGTTGCGCGGAAAGCCCGCGGTGATGCTCAATCACCTCAAAGATCGAATCTAATTCAGTCGCCATGGGGCGCATTTGCACCAGGCCACATGAGATCGACACTTGCCGATCCTGGTAGGTGCGGTGGAGACCATTGGTCGATACAGCTTGAGGGGCATGCTCGTAGACTTGCACTCCGCGCGGCATGTGCTTGGCAGTGCGAGCGCGACAGGGACAGCGTTCGGCTACGCGGATTCCGTCGACGCCGAGTCGCGCTCGCGCTGCTTCCGCCGTGCCCTTCCGCACGATCAACGCAGCTTCCAATTATCTCAATCGCTCTATAGTTCGATTGTTGTTTAGAACCGATAGCCGACAGCGAGGTTTGCAGCTGGATTATAATAGATTTGGCCGAATGGCACTGAAGCGTTCGGTATGTGTACAACTAGCTCAACCTCCGCGCGCAGGAAAACAGCACCGAAGTTTCGCTCAACGCCAGTTGCTACCGTTGCGATCGGATTGAAGCCACCGATCACGGTAGTCGTGATAGCCCCCTTGTTTTGAATGCTCCCGCAGGAGGTGAGGTAGCTATCTAATCCTCCGCCATTCGGTACCGAGGTGACGACGGGATTCACGCAAGTTGAGTTCTTATCGTAAACGGTGGTCCTCTTGCTGTATTCAACACCAGCGCCCACCCGACCATAAACAAGCCAATCATCAAAGGTCAGGCCGCCCCTAAACGACAGGTCGGCCGAAAACGGTCGGGCCACACGTTCTGTGTACTTGGTTTCTTGAGAAAGCAGCGTGTCTCCTACGATTGAATACCCGCTGGTGCAGCCCCAACAACTCCCGATCCATCTTGGCAGGGCGCTGCTATACACCGATGTGTACCCACCCTTGTCGTCGCCGAAATTGTATTGACCTCGCGCCTCGACGCCAAACAGAATGCCGTTGGCAACGGCGTTGTACCCGACAACTCCGCCAGCCTTACCGCCCCTGATTGCGTCCGGTGCGGTGAACGGTGTCTTTGAGGGATACCAGGGGGCGTACGGGGGCGGATCCGCGTATTGAGTCTGACCATTCGAAAAATCATAACCGGCCGTCAGTGCAGCGTAGACACCCGCAAACTTTAACGGCGCGGAAGATTCTGTTCCAGCGTTCGCAGATACAACGGCACTCGCAGCCGCGAGCAAAACCGCGGCGCCTAGCGCAAATGCGTTCTTCATGAAATGGCTCCTCAGACCCAAGGCGCTACCATAGGGCGAGTTGACGTGAGCATGCAACTAGTCTTTGGTTTGGCCCAACATGGCGAGCCAGGCCGCTTCGCCCTCGGGCGTGATTTTCCAGACTGCGAAATAGTCCGATTTCGATTCTCCAACTTGCTTTAAGAACCCGCGTGCCTTCAGCCTTCTCGGAGCCTCGTGGCCAGCGCCATTGATGCAAGACGGCAAGGGGGCGTCCTTAGCTAGATAAAACAAGGCCAGATATTTTCGTTCGCTTGGCCACACGCGCTCGGTCCGTATTTCTGCGTCCCTCTCCTCCATCGTTTGGCGCTTGAGCGGCGGCGTTTCCACCTCCTCGTCATCAAACTGCGTATTGGATGGCACAACCCGAATGCGTGGATTCCGCATAACGTGGTTGCTATGATCAACGCGGGAGTTGTCCATGGAAATGCTGTGCCAACCATAGAAGAATGTAACTACAGCCGGCCAAAAACGACCGCCCATTAGGTGTATGATCGGCGGGAATTTATACTTGGCTTCCCCGATTTGAACCTATCGATCGATGGCCTCGTAGTCGCAGTTGCCCCCTAAAGTCAGAGTAGCGCGTGTTCAGATATCAGGCAGCGCAACGACTATGATCGTGCGACGAATGCCCATTTTCGGTCGGATAAGCCCCGTGGTGCGACCAGTCAGTCATTGATTGTTCTTAACCCGTAGCTGACTCTTAATCCGTGGGTCCCAGGTTCGAGCCCTGGTGCGCCCACCAAAGGAAAATCTTTGGTTTCCAATCGCTTCGCCAGATGTCTGTTGAGAACAAAACGAGTCTCGTGCGACGCTTTTAGGATCGGACGTCGCACGGCTGGATTACCGGGCGACTTTCCTTTGTTTCTGCATCCTCATGTATCTTCACCCCATTCGATACAGCGCGCAGATCCGATGGTAAAGGTCGATGACGTCTTCGTCGTAGAATAGGATGCTAGTGGTTCATCACAGTGATTTTGACGTTTTGATACCGAGCCATTCGAGGATCGGCAAGCTTTCCGGCGGCACGAGGATTTCGATGCTTCTGGGGACGCGGGGTTGACGTCGGATGAAGCCGTTTCGTTCGAGGGTGACGATCATCTGGTGGACCGAAGGCGGGCTGACGCGGAAGTGGCGCTGGATGTCGGCTTCGGCGGGTGGACGTCCGAACATGTGGGCGTAGGTGTGGATGAAGGCCAGGTAATAACCCTGCTTCTCGGTGAGGCGCGCGCCTGATTTTTGACTCATCGTTGGATTCGTCCCGGCCTCCGACAAGGAGGCAAAGCATGAATGTACGTTATCGGGTCGAATTGAGCCAAGCCGAGCGCGACGAACTGACGGCGATGCTTGGCGGCGGCAAGCACGCCGCCCGCAAGCTTAAGCGGGCGCAGATTTTGCTGGCGGCCGATGGAGGCTGCCGCGACGAGTAGATTGCCCGGACCGTGAGTGTCAGCCCCTCCACCGTCGGCCGGAGCAGGCGCCGCTTCGTGGAAGGCAATCTGGAGCGGGGTTGAGCGAGGAGCCGCGTCCGGGCGCTGAGCGCAAGCTGACCGGCAAGGAGGAAGCCCTGCTGGTGGCGACCGCATGCGCCAAGCCGCCCGATGGCTGCAAACGCTGGACGCTGACGCTGCTGGCCGACACGATGGTCAAGCTCACCGATCACAACAGCCTGTCGGGCGAGACCGTGCGTCGCCGGCTGGCCGAGAACGACCTCAAGCCGTGGCGCAGGGACATGTGGTGCATTCCCCATGTCGACGGCGAATACGTTGCCCGCATGGAGGACGTGCTCGACCTCTACGCCGAGACGCAGAATCCCGCCCGGCCGCTGGTCTGCTTCGACGAGACCCCCATCCAGCTGATCGGCGAGGTGCGTCAGCCGGTCCCGGCCCAACCGGGACAGCGCGAGCGCTACGATTACGAGTATCGCCGCAACGGCACCGCCAATCTCTTCGTCACCTTCGATCCACATCGGGGTTGGCGCAACATCAAGGTCACCGACCGCCGCGCCGCCGTGGACTACGCCCACTGCATGCGTGATCTCGTCGACGTCCATTATTCCGACGCCGCCTGCATCCGTGTCGTGCAGGACAATTTGTCGATCCACAAGCCTGGGGCGCTCTATGAGGCCTTCGCGCCCGCCGAGGCCCGGCGCATCCTGCGCCGCCTCGAATTCCACTTCACCCCGAAGCACGCTAGTTGGCTCAATATGGTCGAGTGCGAGATCAGCGTGCTACAGCGCCAGTGTCTCGGCAGCCGCATCGACGATCCCAAAAGGCTCCGAAACGAGATCGCAGCATGGCAAAAGAGGCGGAATAAAACCCGAGCCCGCATCAAATGGATCTTCACAACAGACACCGCACCAAACTCGGCCGCGCCTATCCAACCACCACCAAAGAGTCAAAAACACTGTGATGAACCACTAGTCGCCGTCGTCCAATCGTCCTTGTATCCAATTGTCCAGCGCCTATCAATTCGTAAAGCTTGGTGCGACCTAGTCCGGTTGCTTTGCATGCATCGTCGATCGTACAGGTCAACCGCTCAGCAAACGGAATTTTTGCTCGGCGTGATTGGTTTGAAAGGGGGGACCCTTCTCGGTTTGTTCAACCTGGTCCGAATCTCGATGCATAGACTTCACCTCTCAAGCTCAACCGGATGAGAGTTGCTTATGCAGGTGAAAACCGTCAATGCGAACACCTGAGCGCTGCCGCGTATTGTAGCGCATACTAACGAGGACTAGAAAGCCGCCGGCGTTCTGTTTCGGCGCGAACTTTCTTTGACCCTCGCTGATGCGATCGCGAGCCTAGCTTGCGTCTCAGAGGAGGCTAATTATGTAGAACACCAGCTTAGTTCTGGCTTTCGCTTTTGGAAGCAAAAATGCTCCTCGCGTGCTGCTCTTTTCTGGAGATGTGCAGGTCAGAAACTGGGAATCTCTTGGCAACGATATGTTTGGCCGAGTGGCTCCTACCATACGCGATTGTGCGAGGACCAGTTCGTAATGGAGCATGCACCGATGACTTATCCAGCGGCAGATTACACTGTTTGAATATGATGACGGGTTTAATAACATCGTGTTCACGTCTTCCATTATTGAAGGCATCAAGCGCAAAACTCTAGTTTTGGATAGTCCAAATCTCGCTGCAAAAAAACTCCGAGACTCTAAATGAAAACTCAGTGGCAGGTCAGTGCGTCAGACGCACGATCGAGCATGAATTACCGCTTGAGATCGACTATTTGCCCCGGCATGACGAAGCGCGCCACAAGATCAATGGGAATTGTCGAGATGCAGGACCGCCTCGCCGATGGTCGTCTGCTGTTCATCCGCCAGAACAAGGGAGCGCTCTCCAAAAGCGCAGGGAGCGTGAATTCGAGGCCTTAAGGACGACGAAGTCGAAGCCATTGAGGCCATCGTGCGCGAGATATTCGATGGCTTTGAGGAAACCGCCGTTGACGACGATCGTCGGCAGCAATAGTGACCGTTCAATCGCTTAGAGCCTTGTTCACAAGCGAAGCGTAAACCGCAAGAAACTGATGCATCCTCATTCCGCTGCGATTTTGGCGACTTCTGCCAGCGGTCCCGGTTCCACTCGGATATCACCGGAAAAAGGACGCTCTTGCAGACCAATGAGTCCCAGCGCCATCACGACGGCGATTGAGAACACGCTTAGCGCCGCAATTTGCGCACCGGCCTTCTTCAGGTGCACCAACCCGATTGATATCTGTGTCACCACGCCAAGGATCAGGACGAGAATCCATTTGGCATCGATCGTGCGGTCCGAGGCCAACGCGAGCCGTTCGGAGCGCGCGCTGCCCGCTCCGACTGCGGCATTTAGCAAGGCCGTCTGCACCGCAGCGCCCGCTGCTTGACCGATCCGAGGATGGCTCACTTCCCGCAGCAAGGCGTCATAGGCGGACTCAACCGAATGGGCCTTCTGGTCCTGCGCCATCGCCGGCCACTCGTCATCCACGAGGGCGGCGACGTATTTCGCAAGCACCAGGCGGAGGCTGCCCATATCCGAGACGGACGCGTTACTAACAGCATAGATGTTACGCAGTTCCGCCGCCTCTGACTGCACCGCGCGGGCCGCTTGACGGTTGCGATCGGTTATATCATTGGCCAAGAATCCGGTCAGGAACGCAAACAACACTCCGACTGTCCCGAAAAACGGAGCGACCACGCCTTCTACGCGACGCACCGGCACAACCGTTGCAGGGCTGAAACTCGCGATCACAATGGCGGCGCCAGTCGTTGCGTAAAGGGCGATGAGGACCGCGAACAATTCAAATGCAGGAAAGTCCAACCAAGCTTTGATCAATTGGGTAGGCGATCCTCTATTGCTTGGCGGCGAATCCGATCAGAAACATATGAGCATTGAGCCGCCGAATAATATATTGCGAGCGAAGGCACAACCAAGAGGCCGCGACAGAATGGCTCAGGGATTGGGGTCACTCGCTTTAGGATCATTATTCTCTCAGAATTGTTCCATGGCTTTTGCATGGCCAACTCTGGGCAGGCCAGATCACCTCGCTAAGGCACCTAGCTAGTGGTGCGGGACGTCAGCAATTCTTGACGCCGTTGCACAGGATTTCAACAGACGGACGCCCCACGAAATCGCTGTGAAAACCTGGCCAGGCTCAGCACAAACGCGAGGATTAGTCAGGTTCGATCTCGAGGTGAAACCAGTCGGTTGGCGCAGGCGTGGCACCAGCAAAGTGACCGAACCTCGCCGGCGTCGTCACGACACGCAGGAGCGCGAACGGCTTGGTATGGATCAGCATGAAAGCCATCCAAAAGCTGCGGTCCGGCGGACATCGAGCACAAGACCTGTCCCTTGTGAGGAAAGAATCGAGCGGCTGGACCTGGTCCCGGCGCGTTCCGGATCCTTGTTACCCGGCGTCCCAAATACGCCTGCCGATCCTGCGATGGTGGCATCATGCAAGCCGAAAGCACGCGAGCGTTGCGATGCATTCGTCAAACCTTCGGTCGGCAGCTCGCGTACAGCAGACTTTGAGAGGACGTTAACCTAAACGCGGCGGCGGAGCGAAGAGCCGGGCGACTCATCCTACCCCACGAACTCGCCGTTCCTTTCTTTGGCCACGCCAGACTACGCTTTCGATTCTCCGGCGATTGAAAGCAGCAGCCTTCCTGCCTTTTGTGTCGTCCCATCATCGGTGGGGCAATCACTGTCATTTCGAACCGATTTCGCTGCGCTCATCCATGGGCGCGCTAGACCTTTTCGGTATCCGGGAGGAGCCGGGCATGAGCTTCGACACAGCGCTCGACGAGACGAACGAGCCAAATTTAGAACAAGCCGATGCGATTTCGGGGACGGGGCAGCAAAACCCTGCCGTAACGAGAAAGGTCAGCGTCCAGCTTTCCGAACAGATTTTCCGCCGTCTCGAAGTTGCAACAGGGCGGCCCGGAGTTGGCAAGAGCAGGGTCGTGGAGGCCGCTCTTGAACGCTTCCTTGATCCAGCGCCGCCGATTGAAGGTCTGATTCATGAGGCGCTTGATCGGATCACCAGGCAACTTGAACGTCTGGACAGCGACGTCCGCATGATCGCCGAGACGGTTGCGCTGCAGGCCCGTTATCACCTCACCGTCACACCTCTGATGCCGCAATCACAGCAGCGTGAAGCGTGTGCGCTCGGCCAAGAGCGATTCAAGGCGCTGGCCGAACAGGTCGACCGTCGCGTGCGCGCGAACCGGCCCTTACTGCGAGAGACGATCGACCAAATCAATGCTTCGAATGCCGACGGTTATGCGGCTGACGATGTTTCGCGGGTTTCTGCGGAATCTGCCCAGAAAAGCGCTGCGGCCACCATTCTAGACGCAACTACCGACATGAGCGCTGCCGCCGAGGAGGGCGGCAGCAACCGCAACTTTCACAATCTGCCAAACGCGTTCTGCTAAATCGGCCGGTGACTGCGCGATTGGCGCGCAAAAAGCAGCGAAGGGCCTATCCAATCTCAATCCTTCGCAATCGTACGATAGGCGCCGAATCTCAACTTGGCGCTTGATCGGCTGTGTCTTTCTTCCGTTCGTCGCCGGCTATTACCTTTCCTATCTGTTTCGGACCATCAACACGTTAATCTCGGGACAGCTCGCAGGTGAGCTGGGTCTCGATGCTGCCAACCTTGGCCTGCTGACGTCGGTCTATTTCCTCGTGTTCGCAGGCGTCCAGATTCCGATCGGAGCACTACTGGATCGTTTCGGGCCACGTCGGGTCCAGAGCGTGCTCCTAATGATTGCCGGCGGCGGGGCGGCTCTATTTGGAGCGTCCACAGGATTTCTGGAGCTTCTGGTCGCGCGTGCGATGATCGGCATCGGTGTCTCGGCTGCAGCCATGGCCGGGCTGAAGGCCATTGTCACCTGGTTTCCAAGAGAACGTATTGCCCTGGTCAATGGCTACATGATGATGCTCGGCGCACTAGGTGCGGTGGCTGCAACAACGCCAGCCCAATGGCTGTTGGAATATACGGGCTGGCGCGGGCTGTTTGAGCTCTTGGCCCTTGCGACCTTTGCGTCGGCTCTCCTGATCTTTTGGGCGGTTCCTGAGGCCGCGCGACCAAAGGTGACCCAGCCGACCGTCCTAAAGCTAAGTGTGATCTACACAGATCGACGGTTCTGGCGACTCGCGCCGCTTTCGGCAAGCTGTATTGGGGCGGCTTGGTCCCTGCAGGCCTTGTGGGCAGCACCTTGGATGATGGAGGTAGAAGGGCTCAACCGCGAATCCTCGATCACGCATCTCTTCATCATGGCACTCGGGATCAGCGGCGGCGCGTTGCTACTTGGTACGTTGGCTGATCGGCTACGCCGACGTGGGATAGGGCCGGAAGTTCTGTTCGCGGCAGTGACAGCGCTGTTTGTAGGGGCCGAGCTTGCATTGATCCTGCGAACGCCATTGCCATCGCTATTGCCATGGCTCGTTATCTCCATTGTCGGTGCAGCGACGGTCCTCAGCTATGCGATCGTAGCGGAATATTTCCCGAGCGAGCTCACCGGGAGAGCAAATGCCGGTTTGAACGTTCTTCATTTCGGGTGGTGTTTCGTCGTCCAATACGGGACCGGACTCATCCTTGACCAATGGTCCGTTCAGGATGGTCACTATCCGACCATTGCCTACCAGGTTGCGTTCGCATCCGCCGTTGGGGTGCAGATTCTGGCGCTAGGCTGGTTTACGATCCCATGGCTTGGTATTTTGGGCAGACGGCTCGCCAAATTCTTTCTCCGCGATCCCGAAACAAGTGGAAGCGCCGTTGAAGTATCCGTGACGTCAGCAGAAGCTGACGTACTCGAGCCTGAAGACGAGGAATGGTAGCGCAAGCCGTGTTGGGCAATTCCACTCCCTGGCCTGATCCGGGAGAGCATCAACAACTCGGCGCGTCCCAAGTATTCTGGTTCGATCTTTCTTTTCCTACGCCAGCCTACGATTGCAGCACTGCGCTCGTTGCGCCAATGAAGGCCCTGCTTTTCTAATCATACCCATCTGAGGCCGCGTGGAGTGCCTCAGCTCTTGGGACATCAATGACAATCCAGTCGTTTCAGCCGGAGGTGATCTCGCGCGGAGCACGGATGCTGCGCACTGCGCTCGGCCCCGCGATCACGTGCTTTCTGGAAGATCCCTCGATTGTTGAGGTGATGCTCAACCCGGACGGTCGGCTGTGGATCGATCGGCTGTCGAGTGGCCTGACCGAGACCGGTGAAAGCCTATCCGCCTCTGACGGAGAACGGATCATTCGCCTGGTCGCCCACCATGTCGGTGCCGAGGTTCATGCGGGCGCGCCACGTGTTTCGGCCGAGCTACCGGAGACCGGGGAGCGATTCGAAGGTCTGCTACCGCCCGTCGTTGCTGCCCCGGCATTCGCGATCCGCAAGCCGGCCGTAGCTGTATTCTCTCTGGACGACTATGTCGCCGCCGGAACCATGACCATGGAGCAGGCCGGGGCTCTTCGAACGGCCGTCGCCGCTCGCCATAACATCCTGGTTGCGGGCGGCACCTCGACCGGAAAAACCACTCTGACAAATGCGCTTCTTGCTGAGGTCGCCAAGACGTCCGACCGTGTAGTTCTCATTGAAGATACAAGAGAACTTCAATGCAAGGCGCCAAATCTCGTTGCCTTGCGCACCCGGGACGGCGTGGTCTCGCTGTCCGATCTAGTTCGCTCCTCGCTGCGCCTTCGGCCCGATCGTATTCCGATCGGCGAGGTGCGTGGGGCCGAAGCTCTTGATCTCCTCAAGGCCTGGGGGACAGGCCACCCCGGCGGCATCGGGACCATTCATGCCGGCACCGCTCTTGGTGCGTTGCGCCGGCTTGAGCAGCTCATCCAGGAGGCTGTGGTCACGGTTCCGCGCGCACTTATTGCCGAAACGATCAACGTCATTGCTGTGCTTGTTGGCCGCGGCGCCGATCGCCGCCTTGCCGAGCTTGCGCGCGTCTCGGGGCTCGGTCCCTCCGGCGACTACTGCCTTTCAGCAATAGGAGATCAACCATGAGTTCTCGAGTGCCTCGCAACGCGAGGGTCATTGCGATCGCGGCCTTTGCCCTCGCGTCAACCAGCGCGCTTCCTGCCTGGGCTGCTGGCTCGAACATGCCGTGGGAGCAGCCGCTCAACCAGATCCTGCAATCGGTTGAGGGACCCGTCGCCAAGATCCTCGCGGTCATCATCATCATCGTGACCGGATTGTCGCTGGCATTTGGAGATACCTCGGGCGGATTTCGGCGGCTGGTTCAGATCGTGTTCGGTCTGTCGATCGCCTTTGCCGCCTCTAGCTTCTTCCTGTCGTTCTTCTCCTTTGGCGGCGGAGTGGTGATTTGATGGATGAAGTTCCAGGGTTTGTCGCGCCGGTCCATCGGGCCTTGACGGAGCCGATTTTAATGGGTGGTGCGCCGCGTTCAGTTGCAATCCTGAACGGCACCCTGGCGGCGGCGCTTGGACTGGGCTTGCGGCTCTGGATCGCAGGTCTCCTGCTCTGGTTCATCGGCCATATGGCCGCCGTCTGGGCCGCCAAGCGCGATCCCGATTTCGTCGAAGTCGTACGCCGTCACGTTCGCATTCCCGGCCACCTCAATACGTGAATTGTCCCATGATGAATCTCGCTGAATATCAGGCCTCAAACACGCGACTTGCCGATTTCTTGCCCTGGGCCGCGCTCGTTGACGAGGGGGTGGTCCTCAACAAGGATGGCTCTTTCCAACGGACGGCGAGGTTTCGGGGGCCTGATCTCGATAGCGCAGTGCCGGCCGAACTTGTCGCAGTTGCCAGCCGGATAAACAATGCGCTGCGCCGTCTCGGATCCGGCTGGGCCATCTTCGTCGAGGCGCAGCGCCATGCCGCAGGCGCCTATCCTCCAAATACTTTTCCCGACGTGGCATCCGCCCTGGTCGACGCCGAGCGAAAGGCCCAATTCGAAGAGGAGGGCGCTCACTACGAGTCGAGCTACTATCTGACTTTCCTCTATCTGCCGCCAGCTGAGGGCGCAGCGGTCGCAGAACGGCTGCTCTATGAAGGCGGCCAGCGGACGGTTGGCGAAGATTCGCGCCAAATGCTGAACGGCTTTCTCGATCGCACAAATCGCGTCCTCCAGCTCGTAGAAGCGTTCATGCCGGAATGCGGCTGGCTCGACGACGAGGCGACCCTCACTTACCTGCATTCCACCATCTCGACCAAGCGGCATCGGGTCCGGGTGCCTGAGATTCCCATGTATCTTGATGCCTTGCTCGCCGATCAGTCGCTGAGCGGCGGGCTCGAGCCGACGCTGGGTCCAGCCCACATCCGCGTTCTGACCGTGGTTGGGTTTCCAACCGCGACCACGCCCGGAATCCTCGATGATCTCAACCGATTGGCATTTCCGTATCGCTGGTCAACCCGGGCCATCATGCTCGACAAGGCCGACGCGACAAAGCTTCTCACGAGGATCCGGCGTCAGTGGTTTGCCAAGCGCAAGTCGATCGCGGCGATCCTAAAAGAGGTGATGACCAACGAGGCCTCGGCGCTTCTTGATACCGACGCGAACAATAAGGCCGTCGATGCCGATGCGGCCCTCCAGGAATTGGGCTCGGATCAGATCGGAGAAGCCTTTGTCACCGCGACCGTCACGGTCTGGGACAGCAATCCGCGCGTTGCGGACGAAAAGCTGCGTTTGGTGGAAAAGGTCATCCAAGGCCGCGACTTCACCTGCATGATCGAAACCGTCAATGCAGTTGAGGCATGGCTCGGCAGCCTGCCCGGGCACGTCTATGCCAACGTCCGCCAGCCGCCGATCTCGACCCTGAATCTGGCTCATATGATCCCGCTATCGGCCGTATGGGCCGGGGAGGTGAGGGACCCTCACTTCAAGGCGCCACCTCTATTCTTTGGCAAGACAGAGGGGGCGACGCCCTTCCGGTTCTCCCTGCATGTCGGCGATGTCGGGCACACTCTTATTATAGGGCCGACCGGCGCCGGAAAGTCCGTTCTCCTGGCCCTGATGGCCTTGCAGTTCCGCCGCTACCCCGGCGCACAGATCTTTGCCTTTGACTTTGGCGCCTCGATCCGAGCCGCGGCCATCGCAATGGGCGGCGACTGGCATGATCTTGGCGGAGCGGTCGCCGGAGAATCATCCGACTTTGTTGCACTGCAGCCGCTCGCCAAGATCGACGAAGTCTCCGAACGGGGCTGGGCGGCCGAATGGATTGCCTCGATTCTGTCCCGCGAGCGGCTCGAGGTCACGCCTGAGGTCAGAGAGCACATTTGGTCGGCGCTCACTTCGCTAGCTTCGGCGCCCGCCATTGAGCGAACCCTTACAGGGCTATCGGTGCTTCTTCAGTCCAATAACCTGAAGCGCGCGCTGCAGCCTTATTGCTTGGGGGGGCCATACGACCGCTTGCTCGATGCAGAAAGCGAGCACCTCGGCGGCTCTTCCGTCCAGGTGTTTGAGACCGACGGGTTGATCGGGACCGCGGCCGCTCCGGCCGTCCTTTCCTACTTGTTCCACAGGATCGAAGGGCGCTTTGATGGCCGACCGACGCTCCTCATCATTGATGAGGGCTGGCTCGCGCTCGATGATGCCCATTTTGCTGGGCAACTCCGGGAATGGCTGAAAACGCTTCGCAAGAAGAACGCCTCAGTCGTGTTTGCAACCCAGTCGCTTGCGGATATCGACGGTTCGGCCATTGCGCCGGCGATCATCGAAAGCTGCCCGACCCGGATCCTGTTGCCCAACGACCGCGCCATCGAGCCGCAGATCACGGCGATTTACCGGCGCTTTGGGCTCAACGATCGACAGATCGAAATCCTGGCACGCGCAACACCGAAGCGTGACTATTACTGCCAGTCCCGTCGCGGCAATCGCCTGTTCGAGCTCGGCCTCGGCGAAGTCGCGCTCGCTTTTACAGCCAGCTCATCGAAAGCCGACCAGGCCTTGATTGACCGGGTCCTGGCCGAGCACGGCCGTGAGAATTTCGTGACGGGTTGGCTCAAGGCGCGCGAGCTCGCTTGGGCGTGCGAACTTGTTCCGCAACTTGCAAAGGCAGGGAGCCTCTAATGCGACGTTTAACTCAGCTCGTAGCAGCGGGCTTGATTGCTGCTGCCGTTCTCCAGGTGCCACGACAGGCCACGGCACAGTGGATCGTGTTCGATCCCAACAACTACGCGCAGAACGTGCTGACTGCAGCCCGCGAATTGCAGCAGATCAATAATCAGATCACATCATTACAAAACCAGGCGCTGATGCTGATCAACCAGGCCAAAAATCTGGCCAGCCTGCCGTATTCGTCGCTACAGCAGCTCGAGCAGTCGATCCAGCGCACCCAGCAGTTGCTCGGCCAGGCGCAGCGCATCGCCTATGACGTCCAGCAGATTGATCGTGCGTTCTCATCGACCTACGCACCGGCTTCTGCGAGCCAGCCGGCCCAGGCGCTGATCGCGAATGCGCAAACACGCTGGCAGAATGCTGTTGCTGGCTTTCAGGACGCCATGCGGGTGCAGGCGACTGTGGTCGGCAATCTCGACACCAACCGCGCCCAAATGTCAGCCCTCGTCAGTGCGAGCCAGGGCGCTACCGGTGCGCTGCAGGCGAGCCAAGCCGGCAATCAGCTGCTTGCGCTTCAAAACCAGCAGCTCGCGGATCTCACGGCGGCAATTGCTGCGCAGGGGCGTGCTCAGACTTTGGAGCAGGCGGAGCGCGCGGCCGCCCAGGATCAGGGCAGGGAGCAGCTGAGGCGTTTCCTCAGCCAGGGTCAGGGCTACCAGTCCACAACAGTGCAGATGTTCCACTAATGTCGAAGAACAGACTCGAACGCCTCCCGATGGTGTTGGCCGTGACGCTTGCGGTCCTGGTCGTTGCGGCTTGCGCGATCCGGCTGCGCGGCGATCAGGATCAGGCGCAGTCCGCAGCGTCGATTGCACAATCATCGTCCGACCCGACTGCCGCAAAGCTCGAGCAATGCCGGACCGTCCAATACGAGCAGAAAGATGCTCTGCTTGCCTGCCGAAAGCTCTGGGCCGAGAAGCGCCGTGAGTTCTTAGGCTTTAGCCGCGGATCCTCGGAGGCTCGTATTAGCGAAACTAATCCAGACGCATCATCGCCTTTGCGCGGCAAGGATGAGAGCCGTCTGCCGTCCGGCTATCCCTCCCTTCCCAACAATGACGAGTGAACGATGGGCGGTACTGGCGTCATCGACCAATTCCTGGAGACCTTTACCCGTTACATCGACTCCGGATTCGGGCTGGTCGGGGGCGAAGTCGGATATGTCGCGACCACGTTAGCTGCGATCGACATTACGCTCGCCGGCCTGTTCTGGTCCTGGGGTGCAGACGAGGAGATCATCGTCCGACTTGTCAAAAAAACGATGTTTGTCGGTGTCTTCGCGTACCTCATCGGCAATTGGAATAGCTTGGCTCGGATCGTGTTCGAGAGCTTCGCAGGCCTCGGACTGAAGGCGTCCGGGACCGGCCTTTCCTCGGCGGAGTTTTTCAGGCCAGGAAAGATCGCTCAGGTTGGTCTTGATGCCGGGCGGCCGATCCTTGAATCGATCTCGGGCCTGATGGGCTATGTCAGCTTCTTCGAAAACTTCGTTCAAATCACGGTCCTGCTGTTCGCCTGGATCGTGGTGCTGCTCGCCTTCTTCATCCTGGCGATTCAGCTGTTCGTCACCCTCATCGAGTTCAAGCTGACAACGCTTGCCGGCTTTGTGCTGATCCCCTTTGGGCTGTTTGGGAAAACGGCGTTTGCCGCCGAGCGGGTGCTCGGCAACGTCATCTCTTCCGGAGTCAAGGTCCTGGTGCTCGCGGTCATCGTCGGCATCGGATCGACGCTATTTGCGCAGTTCACAGCCGGCTTCGGCGGCAATCAGCCAACGGTCGAGGACGCGATGGCGCTGGTCCTTGCAGCATTGTCGCTGCTTGGTCTCGGAATCTTTGGACCCGGTATCGCCAATGGCATCGTTTCCGGCGGTCCACAGCTTGGCGCTGGTGCTGCGGCAGGCACCGGCCTTGCCGCAGGAGGAGTGATTGCTGCCAGTGCCGGACTTGCGGCAGCCGGCGTTGGCCTAGCCAGCGGCGCGATCGGCACTGCGGCAAGAGGCGCGACGGCTGTCGCGAGCGGAACTTCTAATGCGTTTCGGGCAGGAGGAATGTCCGGTGTTGCGGAAGCCGGCGCCTCTGCTGCGGCAAGTCCTTTGCGCTCCCTCGCTGCTCGCCTTGGCGGTGGCGGAGCCGCGGCTCGCGATGCGAGTACGGGAGGTGCTTCAGCCACGGGATCTGAGAGTGTGCCTGCCTGGGCGCGCCGCGCAAAGCGCGCACAAGCGATCCACCAGGGCGCAACAGCCGCGACAAATGCGGTTCGTGCCGGCGATCACGGAAGCGGTGGCGCATCGGTTGATCTCAAGGAGGAAGACTAAAGGCGACGAAAGCCTTTTCCATCCTTACCGGCCGGCAGCACCCCACGCGACAGACGCTACGCTTTAAGGAGACGACGACCATGTTCAAACGATCGGCCGTCCACTATGGCCGCACGTCCGAGCCGGTCACACCGTATCAGAGGGCAGCCCAGGTCTGGGACGACCGGATCGGCTCGGCGCGTGTGCAGGCCAAGAATTGGCGCCTGATGGCATTTGGATGTCTGTTCTTGTGCGCGGGATTTGCGGGTGCTCTCGTTTGGCAGTCGGCGCAGGGAACGGTCACACCCTGGGTCGTCGAAGTTGATCATCTGGGCGAGGCAAGAACCACAGCTCCAGCAAATGCCGCGTACGAGGCGAGCGATCCGCAAATTGCCTTCCATCTCGCGCGCTTTATCGAGCATGTGCGCGGCCTTCCGCTGGACGCCATCGTCCTGCGCCAGGATTGGCTGCGTGCATATGACTTCACCACCGACCGGGGTGCTACCGCGCTTAACGACTATGCCCGCAACAACGATCCCTTCGCCAAGATCGGAAAAACGCAAGTCGCCGTCGAGGTCTCGAGCGTCATTCGGGCCTCCGTGGACAGCTTCCGTTTGACCTGGACCGAGCGTCATTACGAGAACGGGCAGCTCGCAGCCACCGAGCGGTGGAGCGCGATCCTCACGATCGTCCTTGAACCGCCCCGCGATATCGAACGGCTGCGCAAGAACCCTCTTGGCATTTACGTCAACGCCATTAACTGGTCGAAGGAGTTCGGATCGTGATGCCCCAGATTCTCGAGCCGACCTTCCAAATATTCCGACAAGGCGCGGCGTCCGCACTCCTGATCGGTGTATGTATTCTTGGTGGATGCACCACATTCAAGCCGCCGCAGATCAGCTACGATGACGAGATTCCGCCATCTCCCGATCTGCCGGCGTCGGCCGAAGACCGTCCAAAACCGCTTCACGTTCCACCCGCCTGGACGGCGGCGCGCGGCGGCAAGAAGCTTGAGGCCAAGGAGCCGGTCGAGCGGATCGAAAATGCCAATGACGCTGCGCGCGTCGAGCCTCGCAAGGCCGGGTATTTCAATGCGGTGCAGGTATTTCCCTATAGCCCCGGCGCGCTTTACCAGATCTACGCGGCGCCCGGACAGATCACCGATATCGCCCTCGAGCCTGGGGAGCAACTGATCGGCTCGGGACCCGTCGCCGCAGGCGACACCGTGCGCTGGGTCGTAGCCGATACCGAGAGCGGCAGCAGTGATGCGCGACGCGTCCACATCATGGTCAAGCCGACGCGCGCGGCGATCACGACCAATCTCGTCGTCAACACCGACCGCCGCACCTATCTGATTGAGCTCCGCTCCCGAGAAAAGCCCTACATGCCTTCGGTTGCCTGGTTTTATCCCAAACCTCGAACCGCTCCTGGTCAAACGGCGCCTGCCACGCCGTACATTCCGGATCCGGCCGAGCGCCGTTATCGTTATAAGATTGGGGGAGATAGTCCACCCTGGCGCCCGGTCAACGCCTATGACGACGGGCGTAAGGTCTACATCGAATTCTCGGCAGGGATCACACAGGGCGAGATGCCGCCATTGTTCGTCAGCGGACCCGACGGCAAGGCCGAGATCGTCAACTACCGCGTCTACGGCAATGTCCTCATCGTCGATCGGCTGTTTGCGGCGGCCGAATTGCGGCTCGGCGGTGAAGGCCAGCAGAAAGTCCGTGTCGTAAGAAGCGACGGGAGGCCGCTGTGAGCAATACGAGCGGAGATCCCGGCGGGCGTGACCCGGCCCGAGCAGATGCACCCGCGGACATTGCGCAATCCTTGCGGCTGCGACCAGAACGGCCGCGCGTGATGCGTCTCTCCCGTAAGGCCTTGGCTGCCGCCACCGGTGTGGCTCTGGCCATTGTCTCCGCTGCAGTCTTGTGGGCGCTGCAGAGACCTGAAAAGCGCACCCCCGCGGCAGAGGAGCTCTATTCGACTGACCACCACACCATTGCGGATGAACTTTCGACCCTGCCCAAAGATTATGCCGGAATACCCCGTGATGTACCAAGGCTCGGACCGCCGTTGCCCGGCGATCTGGGGCGACCGATCCTCGCAGCCCAAGCCCAAACGCAATCCGGCTCGCTGGTAGCCGACGCTGAACAGCAGCGCGTCAATCAGGAAACAGAGGCGGCGCGGACCAGTAAGGTATTCGCCTCGACCAATGTTCGCCAATTGGCGGCAACAACACCAACCAGTGAGACGTCTGCGAACGCGACGACGACTTCCGATGAAGCATTTGCGCAGAATGGGCAGGATCGCAAGCTTGCGTTCGTCAACGCGGCGGTAGATCGGCGGACCACGAGCCCTGATCGCCTGGTTAGGCCAGTATCGCCGTTCGTAGTCCAGGCAGGAACGATCATTCCGGCTGCTCTCATTACCGGAATCCGGTCTGATTTGCCCGGCCAGATCACTGTGGAGATGCGTGTATCACGATACGCAGAAACGGTGTTCTTGTACTTCGTTGGAACGATCACGACGGGCAGTCGATTCTGCCATGCACTCGCAAACGTAAGGATCTCGTCGGCGGTGCTCTTTCGCGAGTGAATGAGAATCGCGTCCGTTCCCGCCTCGGCGCAAGCATGAGTGCGCGAGACTGCTTCGTCCATGCTATGTCTAGCGATTAGCGCCTCGATCCGGGCCACCCGGATCATGTCTTGTGCAATGGTATCCTTCCCGCCCGAAGCCGGCCGGAGAATTCATTGACCTCGGCGAGGAGATGCCGTTCGCCTACAAACGAGTTCATCTTCGAAAAACAACTGTCTTGCAACACCAAGCCAGCAGCTCCACGCTAACGGAACTTGCGCGCAAGCAGGCGCGCGGCAGTTTGCTCGAATCCACGGTGCGCTCGACTACGTCGACGAGTTGGGTGCATGAAGCCTCATTGGCATCGCGGTAGACCAGAGCGGAGGCAATTGACAGGCTAGAGGCCCACAGACCTTTGAAACCCGCGCGCTCGGCGATCGCTTCCGAAAGCCCATCATGAGCTTCCATGAGAAAAGAAAGGTCGTCGTTGGAGCAAACCTGGGCGCGTAGCATTTCCGCAGGCGGCGAGCTTGCCAATCGATCGCGACCGGTTCCGCGAACAGATCTATCTTGCATGCGGATTTCCCTGATCCGCGCGACAGTGGTTGAAGAATGGTTGCCTTGTCTCCGCCATCTCCACCAATGGCTATGCTTGGTAGTTGACTGGAGGGCACAGCGTTGAATGTCGACAAACGAAAATGGGTTAACAAATTGCTGCTCATCGCTGATCGCGAAGGAATACACCCGCAGAAGTAAATTGGCGTGCGTACATCGTCCGGAACAAATCAGTAAAGATTTTCGATCGGCGCAGCAGCCGTCCCGCCTCACACGACCAGCCCTTGCATGGAATGCGGCGACGGAGGCCTGCTTCTCTATTGCTTCCGGTTCAACGAATGTCGTGGCTGGTGCAATCGCTGTCACGTGTCCGACTTATGTCGTAAGTCATTGGATCCCGATGGTACTCGGCGATGATCCGTAGTTTCTCCAAGTCATTGTCTTCACAGGCTAATTGTTGTGAGCTCGGCGAATGGTACGCCACTTGCTGTGCTCAACGCAGGACACTCGGAAAGTTCTTGGAGAAGTGCATGTACAGTGTCATCTGCAACAAGCGGGTTCCCGAGTCCGCGCAAGTGTGCGTGCAACCGCCCAATGCCAGCGAGCGCCGGAACATCGGCGATCACCAACCGCTGCGGCGGGGGCGTTCTGAAAGGGGCGGCTGTGGATCTGCGAGAGAAATTCCACCGCGAGATCGCAGGCCCTATATACGCTGCAGACGCCTGCTCGCCGACGGCGCTGACGGTCGAATCCGAGCCCGTTGTGCTCTTCAGCGATCGCGTTTTCGCCGACGTCCGCTCACTGCCGACCAGCTGTGCGCTGGCGATCGCGAGCCGCAGGAAGCAGCTGGCGATAAAGCTTGGCCGCCGATCATGCCCAAGCTGACGTTACGCAGATGGAGCCCGGCATCACCAAGCCGATCGGAGCGCTGCGGGTCACATGCCTACTTCAGATCGAGGCTCTGGAGTCCGACGCACGCGCGATCGACCGACCGGCTGACATTTGACAGGCGGACTGGGCCGACCGGCGAGCCGAATCAGTTAAGACTATTGAACGCGCGGGCACTTTCCGCGCGCTCCATCGGGGCGACCTTGTGAGCGCCGATGTGGAGCCCGGCATTGATACTGGCAAAATTCGCGCCGACCTTACGGCTTCGCCTATATCGCAATTGTCTGCAGCTCTTAGCTGCGCTGATGGCCGTCTTTGGTCCGCTGCTACCGCCGCATTCGTGCGATCGTATTGGGAGGTCGGGAGTGCAGCCAGCCTCCGTCTGAAGCAAGCTCAATCGAAGGCGCATTACCGGCCTTGTGGGCCGGATCGCGTGGAGCGTCAAATGAATCTATTCAGCTTCATCGAATGTGCCAATCAAACGCAGTCTCTCAAAGCGTTGTTTGATCTGCTTGTGACCTGTGCGAGCGAAGAGGGCTTCACTGAGGTCACTTACGGAGCACTCACCTTCGTGGAGCCGCTTCGTCTACCGGGGTGCCCACCGCCTCTGGTAGCCATGAAGGCTCCGCCCGACTGGTGCCAGCGCTATTTGGAACGCAGGTACTACGCGGTCGATCCGGTGGTCCGCCGAACGCCGATGTATGCGGAGCCGTTTCTATGGGACCAGCTCGCCAAAGAATATCAGCTCCAGGAGTGTGAGCAACGCGTACTCGAGGAGGCCAGACAGGCAGGCCTGAAGCATGGCATCAGCGTGCCCTTGTTTGGACCGGCAGGGCGGCTATCCGTGATATCATTCGCGTCCTGTTTTGATGATGCCGATCCTGAAGGTCATGTGATGCGTCTCAACTCGCTGGCTTGGCACTTCCATGTTGCATTCGCGGAGATCGCGAAGCCCTCGAACAGTGCCTGCGATAGCAAAGTGACCCTATCAGAGCGCGAAAAGGATTGCCTGCGCTGGGTGGCGGAGGGAAAATCGTCCTGGGAAATTGGGAAGATATTGAATGTCAGCGAGAATACGGTGAACTTTCATCTTAAAAATGCAATACGAAAACTTGGCACGGCGAACCGGACCCATGGCATCGCCAAGGCGATTCGTCTTTGTCTTATTTCGGCGCCAATGCCGATGGTCGCCTAGCCGGTCGCGTCCGTTCGCAGGACTTCGCCACGCGCCTGGTGATCTAATAATACTAGGGAAGGAGCGAACGCGCCGAAATAGCCGCAAATGGCTGCACTCCTGCCACGTATCGCTGCGTACATCTACTTGGGGTGACGACTGTTACTCAGTGGCGCTGCTAGTCAATCGGTCGTTACCAGCTGCCGGTAGGACACCCAACGCGTTCGCCAAGATCAACTAGCGTAAGACGTATTTTGAACGGCCTTCTGCGCATTTTTACGCAAAGTATCGACTGCGGCCATGTGAAGAATGGTCTTTGCAGATGGCACGTTGTGTGACGTTGCGCCCAATTGATTAGCGCAGGAAAGAGCCCCGGCCAGGGCCGGGACTCTCGATCGCCGCTTGAAGGGGGAGATCGTTATTTGAAAACTACGGGCCAGCCAAACTTGTAATTGAGCCGCGCGGTCACGAGGTCAAAATCCTGGCGGATGCGATCGTTCCCAAACGTGCCACCACCGGCGCCGGTGAAGTTCACATCGCTAGTCGGCATGAACACATGGTCGTACTCCAGGCCAGCTGACCAGTTCGGCGTCAAGTTCACCTCAAATCCGGCACCAACGACGCCGCCCCAACGTGTCGTGTCCGCGCTTCCAAGCTGCGTGCCTGAAGCAACGGAGTTGACCTGATAGCTGCTGCCCACGATCGCGGTGCCTCCTTTGGCGTAAAGCAGTACGTTGCTGACGGCATACCCGATCTGGCCAGTGACTAGGCCGAACGCGTCTATCCTCGAGTGATTGCTGTTGGTAGGAAAGGCAATGCTGACATTCGAGCCGTTGAAATCGGCCCAGTTGCCCTGGCCTTCGACGCCAAGCACCGTCTGGCCGATCTGCCAGCGATAGCCGATCTGCCCACCGACCGTGCCGCCGCTTGCGTCGTGGGAGCCCTCAGGGTTTGTGCCTGCGAAATCCCAGGAGTTGTGGCTCGAACCCCATCCCCCATTGACGCCTGCATAGAAGCCGCTCCAGTCGTAGAACGCGACCGCGACTGGTGGGGGAGGCGCCTTGGTGTAGACGGGCTGTGCAGCGAGATCCGCGGCGAATGCGGGCGCCGCAGCGCTGAGTGCGAAAATGCTCGCAGTCGTAAGCAACAAGTTCTTCATTTCGAGCTTCATTTCCTTTAGTGGCCCCCGGCCGCGCGGGTCATAGCAGCGCCAACGCGAATTGCTGTAACTGTTGCGCAACATTCACTTCGAAAGAATCTGCTTGAATCTGACGTTGCGTAAAGTTGTACGTTTGAATGTCAGCAAAAGCTCTCGCATCGAGACCGAAGAGAGGCGCGCGCGTCTATGTCGCAATAGAGTAGGTGGCTCTAGATCAAAGCTCGCTGATAAAGGAAGGCGACTTTTTTGCATCCTGTTGTCGATCGCGTTAGCAACGTGGAGCGGTGGACTGAATGCATTGCATTTGGACGCGCAAGGAGAATAGACGCAGGTTACAAGCTGTCGTGCCTATCCGCGAGCGAACTAGCGCGCGAGCATAGCCAGGCGATGATGGCAATTGTCCGCGGAGAGCGGGACGCCATCTTTCGGGCTTCTAGCGCGCCGAGACTGCCGGAGCGCTGAAGCTATTCGCAATGCCTTGGTCTGCTACGCGGGCGGTCCCGATGGTCTGCGGTGTCGGTATTCAAAGATGGAGGTACAAGATGATTGCGTCGGCGAGCGCATCGGAACGATGCCAAATGACGGATGTAGACGCGATGCTAGCCGAGCTGCGACTATGCGGACTCCCGCACGATGTGGAGGTAATCGGCATGCCCCTACATGTCCTGCCTGGATTGTTGTCACCGCGCTTAAGTCACGGTTCAGACGCCTTGATGTCGAAGTGGCACATCAAACTGGCGCGACAATCGTTGATCTCGGATGCGGATCAGGTGTGCTAGGGCTTGCTGCGCTCCGAGCCGGCGCGGGACGCCTGGTGGCTCTCGACATAAATCCGCAAGCCGTTCTCACGACGCAGATAAACATCGAGCGGCTAGGTTACTCGGACAAGGCCGACGTGCGCCATAGCGACACTTATTCTGCGTTGCGATCCGGAGAGAAATTCGATGTCATTCTCTTTGCTGCCCCCTATTGGAATCGCGAAGCAAGGGACGACCTGGAGCGCTCCTGCTTCGATCAAGGTCATCAAGTCATGGCAGCAGCTGTGGCGGGCGCGCACCTCCGGTTAAACGACAAGGGCGTAATGTATGTGCGTTTTTCTGACCAGGGAGATGTTGGGCGCGTTCTCAACTTGATTGCTGAGAGTAAGCTGCGAATTAAAGATATGCATATTTTCCGACCAATGAGCCCAGCGGGCCACGTCCGGATCGTTTGGGAACTCACGGTGCGATGACGGCCTTGCCGAGGAGCGCTGCGCCTTCGGAGAGTTCGGATACGGCGCAGCCCGCGATGGACGTTGCGCCGTTTCACAGGTCCCTCCGGGGCCATGAGCCTGGCCGTGCGCCTTTCCGGCAGCGACTTCTCATTTTCGACCCTGATTCTGTTATCCTCGATTCGGGCCAAGGGATGAGCATGCAGGCTTGTCTCTTGTATTGGCCGTACTGGTCCCCGAACAGCTGGAGGAGGTCCCGCTCTTCGAAGAAGATCCCGACAAAGATGTAGGTGGTGGTCACGGCTGCAAACAACAAATGCCCCATCGTCATGAGGGGCGTGGCCCAAAACGCGATGATGAAGCCGAGATAGAGGGGATGTCGCACAAACTTGTAGTACAGGGGAGTCCGGAATTGCGGCTTCGGCAGGCCGCGGCCCGTGAGATTGGCGGTGACTTGCCGCAGTCCGAACAATTCGAAATGATCGATCAAAAACGTACTGGTGAACACCAGCGCCCAGCCAGTGAATGCTAACGTCCCAATCATAACTGACACATCGGGGTCCGTGACTTGCCAAGCGATTGCCGGTATGGGACGCCACTGCCAGAACAGCAATACCAGGCAAATGCTCGCCGTTAGCACATAGGTACTCCGTTCTACGCAGTTCGGCACATATCGCGCCCACCAATTCTTGAAGCGTTTGCGCGCTATACCGCTATGTTGGATGGCAAACAGAGCCATTAAAATTGTGTTTACGGCGAGCGCTTCGGCAACCGATGTGCCCGGGCCCGTGTCAATCGTTTTCGGCACGAGGAGGCCGCTTACGAAGCCGACAGCATAAAGGATTGTGAACAGGAAAGCCATGTAGGCGAGCAATCCGTAGAGAAACGCGACCAATCGCAAAAATCGAATGTGTGAGGCTGTTTTGCTCGTGGAGTTTATCTGGAACATGGATCGACTCCGCTTGAGGCAAGGGTTTGCCCACCAGTGGGGCGTTGAAGAACCCACAAAATCACGCGATCAAAGTCCCGCGGCCGTCCACATATGCCGAGGTGCAGCCGGTAGCCCGCTGCACCGAAAACGCTCGCTGATACTATTCCTAGAAACGAGTTGCCGACCGTGAACACAAAGCTGAACACAGCGGACAATGGGGGAGCCTGGCCCGACTAGGCGCAGAGCGAGGTAACAATCGAGCGGATCTCATTGAGACTCCTGCGCAGTCCGGGCAGCGAGCAGCCTTGGCTGCGGGCCTTCGGTCCTCTTCCCAGCAAAGAACGTACCGATCGCGGTGCGTCCTTGCTTGACGAAAGAGCGCGCTACTGGCGCGACATTGGCCACCATGCTGACGATTGTGGGATTTCTGACGTCGCCGTAGTCACCAGACACTGTTGGCACAACGGGCATTCTCGCTGCATTTCACCGCATCGATGGGCGAGAGTGTATGAAGCGCGTATTTCTGCGCCTGCAGCCAAACGTTACGCCGGATGCACGTAGAAGCTTCAACTCGCGTGAAGGGTGAATGGGCGCCAACGGTACTTGGCGACGCGACGATGCTGCTTAACAGCCGCCAGATAATCGCAGTCGCGATGAGCGTTGTGGTCGGCGCCAATAGCGGCGCCCTACGCAAAGTTGTCGTCCCTGGATACTGATCTTTCGGAAGCCGATAAGCTCTGGATGATGTTCACACGGAGGCTCCCCGGCGGCGTGAGCATTGCTTATGTGCAGGCCGGCCCGAAATTGGAGACCGGCGAGGCCCCCATCCATATGGGCGGCTATGGCGGATTCGGCATCTCGGTGAAGCCGTACTACAATTCCGCGCTCGGCAAGTTGCGGCTCGAGCGCGGCGGCACCACAATGCGGGTGCATTTGCGCGGCTGGGGCGAATTCGGCTCGCGCTGGCATGATGCCGGGCGGCTGGGCGGCAAGCGGCTTTCGCATGATGATTTTGCGGCGGTGGCCGCCGACATCGTCCGTCGCGGGATGACCCAAGCCAAACATCGCGGCGCAGGGCGGATCGAACGGCGGCATTCTCGTCAGCAATATGCCGACGCGGTACCCTGAGCGTTCGGCGTGCTGTTCTGCACCATCCCGCTGATTGACATGCGTCGATACACTAAGCTGCTGGCGGGCGCGAGCTGGACTGCGGAATTTGGCGATCCTGACAAGCCCGCAGAATGGGAATGGCTCAAGACCTATTCGGTATATCATATTGCCAGACCCGGGCAAAGCTACCGCCGATCCTGATCGGCACGATGCGCCGGGACGATCGCGTCCATCTCGGACACGCCCGCAAGATAGTCTGCTAAGCTCGAGGGGTTGGGCTATGAAGCTTACCTCTACGAGCCGGCCGCCGCCGGCCGCGGCTATGGCAGGGATCGCAGGGAGCATGCCAGCTTTCAGGTGCTGGGCTTCCATTTCCTGAAAGTAAGATCGGCTGGCCGGACGAGACGGCTTAAGCGAGCGAGCGTCGCCCCTATGATCTCGCAAACATCAGCCTGAAATTGCTGACTGGGAGTCCAAGGCGACCTGGTCAGCGCGAGGTCGGAACCGAGCGCCAGCTTCTTGAGATCCGTACTTTGCGAACGCTCGTTCGGCCCTTGCACGCTCGTTCTGGCTTGCGTTCGCCCAGAACCGATGTGGAAAGCCCCAAATTTCTGCTTAGCAGAGGTCATTCGTGTGGCCCAACCACCTCATTACCTTCTCTTCAATTAACGGTGTCGTCCATGAGTTTGGAAGGGACATCTTATGGCCTCAGACGCCTTTGCGCATGCAACCCACGCATGCTTGGCAATTTCACTTTATCCCTGCTAGATGTGGGCACAGAATGGCAACGGAGTTGTTATGGCTAAGTCGGTGACCAAGAGGACTGCACGTCGCGAGTACACGAAGACAGACGTGAAGGAACTGCGCGCACACTCGAAGGCGAAGACGCCCGTTACAAGAATCGCAAAGCTTACAAAGCGAACTATCGGATCGCTACGTCAGAAGGCGCGAAAGTTGGGCCTTCCGCTCGGACACCGACGCTAGTCAGCGCGCCGCGATGTAAGCGGCGCGTGAAAGCACCCGAGATCGAGTACATCAGCAAGCAGAAGCTCATCTGACTTCGGCTTCTGCACTCATCGCCACCATCCAGCCGTCGAGCCAGTGGGTCAGTTCGTGCTGCACGCAAGGCAGCGCGATCTGGATGACGGCTGCACACTCGGCGGCATCACCGATAGCCGTGACCTGCCGGCCGCATGATCGAGCGCGCCCGTGTCGACGAGAGCTATTCATCGGACGCGCCACTTGATCTTCCGAAGCGCTGGTCTTCGGCGTGTCAAACCTCAGTCGCCACAATCGGGGCTGTAGATTGGTCGCATGAAAGCCGATTTCCATCTGGTCGCGGCAATCTCGAGCGCCACGGGCCTGGTTCGGCCAATGTGATTTTCACTGCGATCGGACACGGGCCCGACCTCGTCCTCGCTCAGCTGGAGTTGCTGTTGCCACCTGGCGCTGAACGCTTTGCTCGGTAGGTCGCTGCCGCGCTCATAATGGAGACGATCGTTGCCAGACGTTTGGAGTCATCCCTACCGCGAGGGAGGCAATTTTAGACCCATTGGCTACGCATATTGATAGACACTACGTCTCGAACTCGCATATCTATTGAACGAGCGCATCACGGCGAGACAGAAAATGGGGGTATCTCACAGTTCGAATCGGCCATGTTCAGCGAGCCTTCGTATCGATGCCGCGTACAGCTTGGCATGCAGCTTATCCAGTCTCGCTAGTCCCTCCTCAATTACATTCATCGGGAGATAGCTAAAGCACAGGCGTACATGCTGGCCACTTCGTGGGCCATAATGACGGCCGTGCACAAGGTGCACGTCGTGCTCGCAGCGCGCAGCCTCAATGAAAGTTTCAGCCTCAATTCCAGGGGCGAGCCGTATCCAAAACGAGAAGCCACCGCTTGGAAGGAGATACTCTGGTTCGCAAAATCGGCTACCCTGCAGGAGCCTGTGCATGGTGTCCCGCTTGGCACGATAGTGCCAGCGTAAACGCGCAATGTGCGTATCAAGTGCGTCCGACTGCAGCAACGATAACACGATATTGCTGACAACAGGGCTGACGCCGCCGTCGCATTTGAGGTGCGCCAGTTGGTTGATGACATCCGAATCTGCAAGCACCCAGCCTACCCGTAACCCCGGTCCGGCGACCTTGGAGATGCTGTGGATGTTAATGACGTTGCCGCCCGGCGGGAGCCAGTCAACGACCCTGTCGTAAGGCAGCTCCGCATAGACGAGATCCTGGATCAACATCACGCCATACTGGGCCAGCATTGCTGCGACCCGGGCCATATGGGAGCGCGACATCCGGCGTCCGGTCGGGTTATGAAATGCTGGCGTCGTGTAGAAAAATTTCACGCGGGCATTACTGCGCAAGGTCGACTCGAGCTCGTTCAGATCGACGCCATCGACGCTCATTCCAAGCTGGAGGATAGTTGCCCCCGTGATCGCACAGATGCGCAGTGCACCCAAGTAGGACGGGTCCTCGGTCAGGACGACATCGCCCGGATCGAGACAGGCATCGGCAATCAATTGCAGAGCCTGTGAAGCACCTCCGGTAAGGATAATCTGGTCATGCTGCACATTATAGCGTTGTGCGAGCTTTGTTCGCAGCTTGGGCAAACCCACCGCATCCGTATATTGAAGCAGATCGGCGGTGGCGACGCCGGTATTTTGACTTAATGCGTCCGGCCAGGCCAGCTCTGAGAACATCGCCGGATCGGGGAGCCCATACCCAAAATTAATGGCGTGCTTCGCACTTGAATAGTTGAAGGGCGCAAAGCTCTCGGCCAGAGAGCTGCGCGTCGAGACGGGCGGCTTCATGTTTTTTCCGTTCACATCCCGCTATTTTGCTGAGCTGATTGCGAGCGAAAACGCTCGTTGTACGCTGCGATGAAATCCGTGGGTACCGCAGCACTGAGGGGTGCAAAGTCTATCTTTGGTGGCAGGCCAGCTTTTGCAGCAGGTTTGCCGAAAGATGGCTGCCATGCTGCACCGAAGAAATGACGGCCATATCGGATCGCTAGCTCGGGTATCACAGGATACAGCAGGCTCAGGAACAGCGAAATCTCCATGGCGTTCCACATGCCGCTGTTGTCACGCGCAAAATCGGCTACCTCGAAGTACCTATCGACAACATCAAGCCCATCCCAAAACCGGAGTTCCTCGATGGCATCCGCGTAACGCTGAGCGAGGATGCGCAGACGAGATCGGAGACGCCTGCTGTCCAATATACGTGCGTTGTTGGCAAGCTGGCGCAAAGCATCTTCCCAGAGCCGAAGGTGTGATGCCGCCGTGATCAGCTTGTCAACATCGAACTCGTTTTCGTCTTTGCCGAATGGCTGTGCAATTCGAGCGAGCGCGTAACGAAGTATATTGGGGTCTACCTCGCGCGCCACTTCGTCGGTCCAAAGCGCATGGTCGCGACTGGTCGAAAACTTTTCGCCCTCGAGCTTGTAGAAGTCCTGGATCGAGTGGTTCGTGGGAATTGGATAGCCACGCGCGAACAAGGCCCCGGTTACACCTACCGTGTAGTAGAAGCGGTTGTCCTGGCCCATGAAAAACATAAGCCGGGTGCTGGGGTCTTGCATGGTTGATTCTGCGTCCCGAAAATCATTGGCGCATTGTTCACGAATTCCAGTGTCGAAGCACCACAAGCCTTCAAACCACGTGAGCAGGGTCTGGCCGAACAAACGTTCGGGCTCTAGTAGCTCGACACCATGACTGAAGTGGCGCGACATAGGCAAACCCTGCATATCGCTGGCCAGCCAAGCTCGCGCCTTGTCCCCAATGGGCTCGGGCCAGGCGCTTTGTCCAATAGCTGTATCCAGCGCCTGGGCAAGGCGAGGGGTATCGAACACGGCCTGCTCAATGGGCCTCAGTACAAGATCGTGGCCACACGTGGTATGTCGGGCGTTGCATAATGTGTCGTGCCGAATTGCCAGGCCACAGTTCTCACACAAGTTACTGTCGGTAGGTGAATTGCATGCCGGACAATTGCCGGCTGCCAGCGAGTCCGCGACAAATTGATCGCAATGCTCGCAATAGAGTTGAACACCGCTGCGGACTTCGACGTAACCGGCCTCCTGCAGCTCGCCGAAAATCGCCAGCGCGTTATCTTTGTGTATCTCACTGGACGTGCGAACGAAAACATCAGGCGTGATGTGCATCGCACGCAGGCACTGCAGGATTTCGTCAATGTGTTCTTGCGCGACCTCGCTAACGGGTTGACCGAGTTTTCGCGCTTTTACAAGCGTATACGTGCCATGCTCATCTGCGCCCGTAATGTAGTGCGCGCGATGACCGGCCATGCGCTGAAAGCGAACGAAGATGTCAGCGAGCAAGTATACGCCGCCGACGTGACCGAGATGTAATTTGCCGTTAGGGCAGGGTGGGGCTGGACATACGAAATAGGTTCGCATGTCAATCCCACCAGATAGAGAGGAATTTCAGAGTGTTCTCCTGGCTGAGATTGCGGATAGCATGCGTCTGGTGCGGGTGCATGTAGAATAAAGTCATGTCCTTCACTGACCGTGTCTGACCGCCAGCTTCGAATTCTCCCTCACCGGAGATCAGCACCCACAATTCGTGCTCGTGGTGCGCGTGCAGATCGACCGCGCCACCGGGCGTCACCTCAACGACCGAGGCGCCGAATTCGGGGCTGAGATCATCCGGCAAATGCTCCAGCAAGCGACAAACCAGCGCGCCATATTCGGTTCGCATGAGGGAGCGATCGATCTGCTTCGTGTACACGTCGTCTTTCCTTAAGAGCTGCGATCACTCGCGATAAAAGATGCCGTTGGGCGTTTTTAGATCTTGGAGATCAGCTAGCTTGCCCTCTGGCGGGTTGTAGGCGCGCTTCATACGGTTATATTCGGCACGATCAGGACCGCCGGTGGATGCCCGCTGGAACACCAAATAAAGCGTGCGGCGAGAGCGATCGCTCTTGTTCGGCAGTGAGTAGTGGGGCGCGTAGTCGTCGAAAATAAAGACGTCGCCAGCCTTCCACGGCACTGGCTCCCACTCAAAGCTCTCGGCCACTTCCGGGTTGATGACGCCGCCGGCATCCAGGGGAAAAACTCCCTCCTTATGGCGCCCCGGCGTGAAGAACAGGCCTCCATTGTCGGGAGCTGCATCGTCGACAGCAATCGCTGCTATGGCATGCACCATTCGCTCCGGGAGCTTGTGGGGGATATGATATATGTCCTGATGGGGACGGTACCCGCCGCTATCAGGATACTTGAAGATCAGCAGCTCCTTCAGCATCCGCGTGTCTTCATCGAGTAACTTCTCAACCGCAGTTCTAATGCGACCGTCGGCCAGGAGTGTCTGACGTAGAGCGTCATGGTAGTCCAAGAAGTTCTCGACCTTTGAGATAATCTTGCGATCATCGGTGGTCTTCTCAAACCACATCATCCATTTGTCGATGCTTATCTCCCAGCGCGCGACGTCCTCCACGAAATCAGAGATCCTGTCGCGCGTAGGTGCATCAAAGAAGCCTTCAATCCGAAGGTATCCATCCTGATGCCATTTCGCCTTTTGTGCGTCGGTCAGCATTTTGCGAGCTCCTTTCTCATGTTACAGAGGGCCAGTTGATGCCTTTGGTCGGAGTGCGGTGGCGAGCACCCCGTTAAAGGCGGTCGCACCCAATAGCGTGAGCAACATCGCTTCAAGGCCAAATTCGCGGATCAACTGCCCTCCGACGAATGGAAAAGCGAACAATCCGAGAAAGTAGGCTAGGGTGAAGATCTGTGAGGTAACTGGTACGGAGACTCCGCGCTCGCCAGCGAGATTGACGGCCATCCCGTTAAGGGTGGAATAGCTGAGCCCGTAGCCTGTGGCGAAGATTGCGGCGGTCAGCATATAGAGCAGAGTGTCGCCAGGATTGACAATGAACAACGCCAATGAGGCGCCGGTCGCGATAAAGAGCGTCAGCGCAAGCCGGTGTACGGGCAGGCGGTCCAGCATATGGGCGACAGAGAAGCGAAGCGCCACGCTGGTAACGGTGAATACCAGGAAGAAGAGGTCGGGATTGAGGTGACGTGCCTCTGCATAGGCGCTCTGATACGTCGATAGCCCCGAGAAAATGCAGGCCGCAACCGCGATCATGACGATCGGTGCGGCCGTCGCGTGTCGAAGCAGGGCGAGGGTCGTTGCCAACGTGATCTCGATGTGAGGCATAGGCACCGAGGGGATGTTTAGCATGGCTCGTCGTGCCACCCCGACGCAGATGGCCGCGATTAAACAGGCCATCGCGAACAGTGCGTACATGATCGCCATTGAGCCTGTGTAGTCTGTCAGAAAGTGGCCGAGCGGAGCTGCCAAGCCGAGCCCGGCCATCTGTGCGCCAGACAAGATCGTCAGATGTTGGATACGGGCCATGGGCCGTAGATGGCGGATGATCTGCAGCGGCGACAGGATGAACAGTACTGACCACCCCACACCGACGAGCATGCCGCCTGCATAGGCTATTCGCGGGTCGAACACTGCGGCGGCAAAGGCTGCCATGGCCAGTGCCATCACGACCGAGGCGGCAGCCATCGTCGGCATGATGCCAATACGCTGAGCTAGGCGACCTGCCAGGCAGCAACACACGATGGTCGCAACCATTCCACTGGAGATAATGGAGCCCGCGACGTCACGCTCCATACCGAGAATTTCCATATATTCCGGCAATGTGAAGCTCGTGCCATAGGCTGCAGCAATGACACTAGATGCGAGCAAAAATGGCCCGGAGGCGCGGTAGGGTAGTCTGCATGAGAGGCGGTCTGCAGCTCCAGGGGGCACATCCACGATACGCAAGATGGAGGATCGTGCCCCGCTCATGTGATCGCGCTCATGTTTTCTGCCGGTGTCATTGCATCCGATGCAGTATTCAGCTCTGCAGCGTCTGGACTCTCGAGACCGTCGAGGAGTTGCCCAGAATGATCCAGATAGAACGCCCGCCCGAGGAGGCTGTTGATAATGAGGCTGTTGCGGTACGCCACGAGTGATAGGTTTGCGCTCTGTAATCCGTGCTGCAAACGGCTTTGATTCTGCAAATAGACCGGCCCTGGCATTTGCTGGGTGAAGCTGACCGCGTAGTCAGGGCCGAGCACGGGCAGGTCATCCTCCATGTGCGCGCTGCTTAGGAGCGAGCGCAGAAAGGGGGGAGTTCGCGGCTGAAAGCCCGTGGCAAGCACGATGCGATCAACGATGATGCTGTGATGCTGCCGCCCGGTGAGACCGGTCAGATCTACGTGCCAGCACTTGTTGTGAGGCGTGATGTGCTTCACGACGACACTGGAGAGCAAATGGAAGCTGTCAGATGGTGCACCTTCCACGCCTCGTTCATACAAGATGTCGTAGAGGCGATTGCATAATTCCGTAGAAATGCCATCGCTTGTCAGTTTTTCGCGTTCGATGATGGCCCGGCGGTGCTGAAGCGGCAGCGCATGAAAGCGCCGGCTATAGCCGGGCATGTAGGCCTCGTTGACGAAGCTGGTATCGTCCATCGCAAAGAGGTTTGAGCGCGAAGTGACCCAGGTAATCCGGGGGGCATCGGGGCGATTGAGCATGTGCTCGACAATCTCCGCGCCGCTCTGACCGCCCCCCACGACGAGCACATGCTCCTCTGTCCGGGGAGAAGCCCGGTCAAGATAGTCGGCCGCATGGTAGAGTGTGTCGCAAATGAGGGGCTTGGCGCACCGGGGCATTTTTGGCTCAACGCCAACTGCTATCACCACGGCCCGCGCCAGGTACGTGGTTGTGCTTGTACTGACGCGATAGGCGTCCCTGAAGGGGGCGATATCGACCACTTCTTCATTGAAGCGGAGTGTTCCGAGTTGTCGTGCGACCCACTCGTAATAGTCGGTGAACTCCCGCCGCGACGTCGAGGCGTTGCGTTTGTTGATGAAACTGTAGAGCCGCCCGTTCTGCGCGAGGTAATTCAGGAAGGAATAGGGACTGGTGGGGTTGACCAAGGTCACGCAATCCTTGAATGGCGAGACTTGCAGGCGGCTGTTCGGTAGCGCCAGCCCCGGATGCCAGCAAAATACCCCGCGCTTCTCCAGGAATAGTGCGCGTAGGGGGGTAGGTTCAATCAGCGCTGCCAGGCTGAGATTGAACGGACCGATCCCGACGCCAATGACATCCAGCGTATCCACGAAGCTCTCTCTCAGCCTTGTGTAAGCTCGTCCTCGCTTGAGGAAGGCGATCAGTTGCTCCGTGTGAAAGCCTACAATCTGACACCGCGTCAGATACAAGATGTTTTATCGCTCACTGAACCGGATGCTTTGAGCAGGGTGCGTCTCCTCGGCACCCGTACAACGCGCTTCTCTCGCGGAGCAGATTTCATGGACGGCGAAGAGATCGGGGCAGCGTAAAGCGCTGCCCGACATCGGTTTTCTTGGTCGTGTCCTTCAGCGGACGTAAACGACCGCCGCGTCTGTTGAAAGCGTGCTCTATGGGCTGCTGGCGGAAACAGATGGCCGAGAATGCGATACGTCTTGAAGTGTTCGGGATGCCGCCGCCTGATTGCAGCGAAGGCGTCCGGTATGAAAGCCTATCCTCACGCTCGAAAACTTTTTGCGAGCCGCAAAAAATTTCTGAGCAGAGCGTCTCCCTGCTGGGTTAGTATCGATTCGGGATGGAACTGCACGCCAAACGTGGGTTGATCGCGATGCGCAAGGGCCATGATCTCACCCTCGTCCGAACGCGCCGTTACCATAAGATGCGGCGCGTGTGACTGATTGATCTCAACAACAAGAGAATGGTAGCGCCCCACGCAAAGAGGAGAAGGGAGACCTTCGAATAGCCCTATCCCGTCATGCGTAACGTATGAGGACCGCCCGTGCATGGGACGATGCGCCCGTGCCACGCGTCCGCCAAAAACACTCCCGACGCACTGGTGTCCAAGGCAAATGCCTAAAATCGGGACACGACCTGAAAGTTCGCAAATGATCGAAGTAGATATTCCGGCCTCTGTTGGGGAGCAGGGACCGGGGGAGATGACCACGGCGCGCGGTTTGAGGCGTACAATAT
The DNA here is from genome assembly GCF_052588265.1 of Bradyrhizobium sp. Pa8. Classification (NCBI taxonomy): domain Bacteria; kingdom Pseudomonadati; phylum Pseudomonadota; class Alphaproteobacteria; order Hyphomicrobiales; family Nitrobacteraceae; genus Bradyrhizobium; species Bradyrhizobium sp. Pa8. The sequence goes on from NZ_CP176767.1 coordinate 1,448,682, forward strand.
CACTGACGCTGATCTCATCATTCCGGATCACTTCCGTTGCTTCACTGAGCCGGCGGAAGTAGCGGGCAATGTTGAAGACGAAGGAGTCGTAGTTGTCGATGATGACAATCAAGCGTCACCGCAAGAATTGGCGCGAAATGCGTCAAACATTCGCTGTGCTTTGGCCAGAGTCTCTTCGTATTCGGCCGCTGGATCCGACATCGCGGTTATGCCGCCACCTGCGTGAAACATAGCCAAGCCGTCGTCGATTGTGACAGTGCGGATCGCAATATTGGTATCCATGTGCCCGTTGAAGGCGATGAAGCCGATCGCCCCGCAATAGACCTCTCGTGCTACCCGCTCGATTTCCGTAATAATTTCCATCGATTTCACCTTCGGCGCCCCGGTAATGGAGCCGCCTGGAAAGCAGGCGCGAAGAAGGGTGACGGCGTCTTGGCCCCTTTCAAGTTCACCGGTTACGACCGACACCAGGTGGTGCACCGAGGCGTAGGATTCCAGATTGCACAGCGCAGGGACGTCGACTGAATGGGGAGTGCAAACACGTGACAGATCACTCCTCAGGAGGTCGACAATCATGATGTTCTCGGCACGATCTTTGTCAGATGTGACTAGGACTTGCGCGCGACGCTGATCTTCCCCGGAATCAGCCGAGCGCGCGATCGTACCTTTGATGGGGCGCGTTTCGACCCGTCGTCCGTCTAGCTTGAGGAAGCGCTCCGGCGAGCTGGATGCAATGGCGAGATTGCCGTAACTCAAGAGCGCCGCAAACGGTGCGGGGTTCATTGACCGCAGTTGGCAGTAGAAGGCAAGTGGATCAAATGAGGTCGGTAGCTGGGCGCTAAAGCGCTGCGCAATGTTGGTTTGAAAGACGTCTCCAGCCAGAATCAGCTCGATGACGCGCTGTACCGCCGCAATGTAGCCCGCGCGGTTGAAGTTCGAATGCCATGGTCCGACTGCGCTGTAGGCGTCATTCCGCGGCGAATTTGGACTGGCAAGAAGTGCTGCAAACTCATCGGCTCGATGGCGTGCACGAGTGGCTCGGCGCGCGGGATCCTGTTCCGGCCAGCCTGTTGAGACGATCCAGCATCTCTCGCTGTGGTGATCGAAGCTGACGACCACGTCATAGAAATGCAGGATGGATTGAGGCAGGCGGTGTCCGAAGGCTGCCGGAACTGGCAATCGCTCCAATGTCCTGTTCAGGTCGTAACCAAAGAATCCGGCCGCTCCGCCCTGAAATGGCGGGAGATCGGGGCGATGCTCTTGCGGATAGTTAGCGAGCAGGGTGCGAAGGACGTCCCATGGATCGCCGTCAAGACCCCGTCCGTTCCAACTCGCCCGTCCATCGGCGACTATATAGGTGCTGAACGGTTCGCAGGTCAGATATGAGTAGCGCCCAAGTGGCTCGCGGTTTGCTGCGCTGTCAAGAAATGTGAGATGGGGGCGGCGGGCGAGGCGCCGCATTGCCGTGACAGGGGCAATCCATTGCAGTTCGTGGGCGTGCATTTGCTACCAGTCACCGGCAAGTGGTGTTGGCGCGCTGCGATTGCAGCCTGCCAAACGAGAGCGACCTTCGATCGTAACTCGCAAACTCGTGAGGCCTGCGTTCAACTTAGCCATCGCCCATATTCGCAGTGCGGCGGGTGAGGAATCGTACATCCGTCGATACATTGTAGTCTGCTGCGAACCTCAGCTCGCGCAGTGGACGTACCCGCTTGATCGATTCCTGGTAAAGATCATGCGCTTTGTAAGCTGCAAGTTCCGCCTCGTTCTCGAACTCACCATAGACAACGACGTCGATCTCGTTGCCAAGCTGGTCACTCTTGCGGTTGCGAGCAACCTCGAGCCTGCGTGCATGCGGGATTGTCGTGAGAACGGATAGGCCCTCGATTATGCGGTCGATGTGAGCCTGATCTTTGGCAGTGAATAGGACAATGTGGCGAATCATGGATGGCCCTAGGAGTGTTATCAGAGACGGGGCGCATAAGTAATTTGGGATCGAGCGCTGTGCAACGCTTGCCTGCTGCATCTCTGATTGATGTTCGATGTTTGAGCTGTTGCGCCTTGCCGTCTGCAACTGACTTGCCAGAGCCTTTTTTTCGTCAGGGCGTCGGAAGGGCCAGGCGCTCGATGGTTTGAATGTGACGCGCGAGGAGATTACAGGCTTGGTCAAGGTTGCGCGCTCGTAGCGCCTGCAAAATCAGGCGGTGATCCTGGTTGGATCGTGGACGCCATCCGGCCGTCCGTGCCATCGCGAACACCAGCCGAGAGTTTGCAAGCTGTAGTTCGTCGAGGCTGGCAAGCAAACGCGGCATCGCACAGGGGGAAACCAGGGCATAGTGGAAGGCCCGGTTGGCCATCTCGAAATCCTCGATGGTCTGGGCATTGTCTCCTTCAATGAGGGCAAGTTCGATGCGTGCGAGGTGGACGGATGAGAGCTTTGGAGCTGCATTGCGCAGCGCGACCACTTCGAGCGCTGCGCGCATCTCAGCGATCTCCTTCACCGAATTCGTGTCAAGCGGGGCGACCCGCACGCCGCGACGCGGCGCACTCACGACAAGATGCTGAGCCTCCAATTGTCGAAAAGCCTCGCGCACCGGGACGTGACTTGATCTGAACTCCCGCGCGACGTGATCCTGCCGGAGTGGCCAGTCTGGCTGCAGTGCGCCGTTGATAATGCGCTCACCAATCGATTCGGCGATTCGTCCAGCAGTCGTTCTGTTCTCGCTCATCATAGATTATCTATCGGAATAGTGGGTGCGCCGCGATAACGCATCGATTAGCATCGATCCGATGTCGATGACGATAGATAATTCGCGCGATTATCTATGATTTGCGGATTTGAGGCCTATGGATGCTGTTGTGAAAGGTGATCGAAGCGGAAGTTGCGAGATCATGCAGGACGGCGGGAAATGGAAACGTGCCGAGGCCGAAGCGCTCTATGGTCTGCCGTTTGCGGAGCTGATGTTTCGAGCGCAAAGCGTTCACCGCGACAACTTCGATCCAAACCACGTCGAAACAGCTAGCCTGCTCAGCGTCAAGACGGGTGGCTGCCCGGAAGACTGCGGCTACTGCGCGCAGAGCGCGCACTATGAGACGGGGGTGAAAGCAACCCGCCTGATGGATTGCACCGATGTGGTCGCCACTGCGCAGCGGGCCAAGGAAGCAGGCGCGACCCGTTTCTGCATGGCCGCGGCCTGGCGCAGTCCGAAAGACCGCGACCTCGATCGGGTCTGCGAGATGGTCAGCGCCGTCAAGAATCTTGGCTTGGAAACCTGCGTCACGCTCGGCATGCTGACGCCAAAACAGGCGGCGTTGCTTTCCGAGGCGGGGCTCGACTTCTACAATCACAACATTGACACTTCACCTGATTTCTACGGCAGGATCATCACTACACGGACGTTGCAGGATCGCATGGATACCCTTGAACACGTGCGCGAAGCCGGTATCAAGATCTGCTGCGGGGGCATTGTCGGCATGGGCGAGCGCGTTGAGGATCGGCTTGACATGCTCATCCTGCTCGCCAATCTCCCAAAGCCTCCGGAAAGCGTGCCGATCAATCTTTGGAACGAGGTCGAGGGGGTTCCTGTCATTGACACCGCTGAGGCTCCCGATCCAATCGCGCTGGTGCGTCTGATCGCTACCGCCCGGATCATGATGCCGAAGAGCGTGGTGCGGTTGTCCGCCGGACGCCATGATATGACCGACGAATTGCACGCGCTGTGCTTTTTGGCCGGTGCGAACTCGATTTTCATCGGGGACGTGTTGCTCACGACCAAAAATCCGAAAACCGAGCGCGACGCCAAGTTGCTGACCAAGCTCGGCATCACATCCGCCCTTGCCTAAACCAACGGGGCGGCGAGCGCGCTTTGTGCAGACCTCTAGGAATTAGGTGAGAAATGCAAATTACCTTGCTGAAAGGCAAAATCCACCGCGCCACAGTGACTGAAGCCGATCTGCACTATGAAGGCTCGATTTCAATCGATCGTGCACTACTGGACGCGGCAGGGTTCCTGGTCAACGAACGGGTCGAAATTCACAACGTCGAAACCGGCGCGCGCTTCGCCACGTTTGTTACCGAAGCGCCCCGCGGCTCGGGAACCATAGACTTGAATGGTGCGGCTGCGCGACTGGCTTTACCCGGAGACAAAATTTGCATCCTTGCCTACGCCTTACTTGATGAGGCGGAAGCCAAAACGTTCAGGCCCCGTATTGTGTTAGTCGATCGCGAAAATCGCGTTTTGCCGGTTTGATAGTCAAGAGGCCGAGCCGAAGCCGTTTTTCTTCGCGCACGTCAGAATTTTGCGCAATTTCAATGTCCTCAGGGTGCAGAATGAATTCAATCCATACGGGAAAAGTCGCAAGATATACCTCCGCGTTGAACGTCCTGAAAGAAGGCCATCGGTTGCGCAGCCTCAATTCGCGTGCAGGAATCGATTTCACGTCGAACGACTATCTGGCGCTCGCGAGCGCGCCGCGCATGAAGAAGGCTGTCTTGGCAGCGATAGAGGCCGGCACACCGATCGGGGCCGGCGGGTCGCGGCTCCTGCGCGGCAATTGCGAGGAACACGAAAGGCTGGAAGCTGAAGCTGCCAGGTTCTTTGGGGCCGAGACAGCGCTCTTCTTTGGCGGCGGTTATGTCGCAAATTTTGCGGTCCTGACGACGGTGCCGCAGAAAGGCGATCTGCTCGTTCTCGATAATCTGGTGCACGCGAGCATCCATGAAGGCGCGCGAGCAGGCCGCGCTGACTTTCGGATGAGCGCGCATAACGATCCGGGGGCGGTCGAAAGTACGATTCGTGAGTGGCGCGCAAATGGCGGAGTGGGTCGCATCTGGATCGTGGCCGAAAGTCTCTACAGCATGGACGGCGATTTTGCGCCGCTCGAAGAGCTGGTTGCGCTCGCCGACCGGTATGATGCGTTCCTGATGGTGGATGAGGCGCATGCTACGGGCGTCTACGGTGAGCAGGGACGGGGGCTGACCGCTCCTTATGAGGGGAGAGAAAATCTCCTGGTCCTTCATACTTGCGGCAAGGCGCTGGGTGCCGCGGGTGGGCTCGTCACTGCGTCCGGCGTGCTGCGAGACTTCATGGTCAATCGTTGCCGTCCGTTCATCTTCGCCACCGCACCGTCGCCGTTGCTGGCTGTCGCCGTGCGGGAGGCGATTCTGATCCTGCAGCAGGAACCCGAACGTCAGCAAAATCTGGCCAAGCTGGTCGCGTTCGCGCATCGGCAGATGAGAGAGCGTGGTTGGAAAAGTCCATCGGCTTCACAGATCGTGCCATACATCGTGGGTGACAATGCGCGTGCGATGCGGCTCGCCTCTGCACTTCAGGCTCGCGGCTTCGACATTCGCGCAATCCGCCCCCCAACTGTGCCGGCGGGCACGGCCCGTTTGCGGGTTTCACTGACGCTCAACGTCGTCGAAGATGACGTGCGCGCAATGCTCGATGCCTTGGTCGAGGAGACGGAAGGTGTACCTCGATGAGTTCAGGGATCGTGGTGACGGGCACAGATACCGGAATCGGGAAGACGGTGTTTGCCGCGGGGCTTTCGAACCTCCTCGGCGCGATTTATTGGAAGCCAATTCAGGCCGGCCTCGATGGAGAGACTGATACCGAGACCGTCGCTCGTCTTGGCCATCTCTCACCCGATCGGATCGTGCCGGAGTGCTACCGCCTTCGGACGCCAGCCTCGCCTCACTATTCTGCCGAGCTTGACGGAGTTCGCCTCGAAGCAGCTTCGCTCGATGTGCCAGATACCGGTCGGCAGCCATTGGTTATCGAGGGCGCCGGCGGAGTAATGGTGCCGCTGAGTAGCGACACGCTATACATTGATGTGTTCGAGCGCTGGCGGCTTCCAGTCGTGCTTTGCGCGAGCACAGCGCTTGGTACCATCAATCACTCACTGCTGTCGATAGAGGCTCTCCGAAAGCGTGACATCCCCATTCTCGGGATGGCCTTCATTGGCGAAAGTAATGCCGAGACACAGACGGTCATTCGCGAAATGGGGCGGGTGCGTTGGCTGGGGCGATTGCCCTGGCTCTCTCCCCTCACGGCGGAGACGCTGCAGGCCGCGTTCAAGACCTCATTTCGTGCAGATAGTTTCCAGTTGTATGCCAAAGAATAACTCTCCGATCTGGCATCCCTTCACGCAACACGCTCTTCAAGACGAGATGACGAGGGTTGTTCGGGGCAATGGGGCCTATCTCCACACCGCGGATGGTCGCCGTATCATCGATGCAATATCATCCTGGTGGGTGGTGACGCATGGTCATTGTCATCCACATATTGTGCGCGCGATTCAGCAGCAGGCAGGCAAGCTCAACCAGATCATCTTTGCTGGCCAGACCCACGATCCGGCTGAGGAAGTTGCGGCGCAGCTCCTGAAATTTGCGCCCCGCGGGCTCGAGCATGTTTTCTTCTCCGACAGCGGCTCAGCCAGCGTGGAAGTTGCGCTAAAAATGGCGCTCGGCTATTGGCATAATATCGGCAGGCAGCGAATACGCATTGTCGTGATGCAGCATTCCTATCATGGCGACACGGTAGGCGCGATGTCGGTTGGTGCTAGGAGCGTGTTCAACGCAGCGTACGAGCCCTTATTATTCGACGTGACCTCTGTCCCTTTCCCCGCAACAGGTCGAGAGCAGGACACGCTTGACGCCCTCGAATCTGCATGTCGAAACGAAATGCCGGCAGCCTTCATTGTGGAGCCTCTAATATTGGGGGCCGGCGGAATGCTGATGTATCCAGCCTGGGTGCTCACAGAGATGAAGCGGATTTGCGAAGCGTCGGATGTCCTGTTCATTGCCGACGAGGTCATGACAGGCTGGGGCCGCACGGGAACACTCTTCGCGTGCGAGCAGGCCAACGTCACACCCGATATCGTCTGTTATTCCAAGGGAATTACAGGAGGAGCGCTTCCCCTCGCGGTAACGCTCTGTCGCGCGGATATTTTCGATGCCCACTATTCAAAAGATCGGACGCGCACGCTCTTTCATTCAAGTTCATATACCGCAAATCCCGTGGCCTGTGCGGCTGCAAGGGCCAATCTGGATCTCTGGCAAGATCCCGAAACTCACGAACGCATGGCGGCGATTGCCGCGATGCAAGAACAGGCCATTGAGCCGTTCCGGGCCGATGCGCGCTTCACAAACGTTCGTCAAACTGGCACGATTACAGCACTCGATCTGAAGACGAGCGATGCGGGTTATCTGGCAGACATAGGTCCGAAGCTTCACGCCTTCTTCAGGAATCGCAATCTTCTGCTGCGGCCGCTCGGCAATACGATCTACGTGATGCCGCCGTATTGTGCGACAGCGGCAGACTTTGATGAAATCTATGCCGGCATCTGGGATGCCGCCGATGCGCTGGCAGGAAGGGACGCTTTGCGTGCATAGATGCCGCGAGCGCAAGTTTATTAACTGTTCCGATGATAGGGCGAGTATCGCGATCGCCCGCCGCGGTGAGCTGTGACCATCGCCATGCCCAGCTTCCGGTACGACACGCTGCTGCGATCGACGTTAAGCTGAAACGCTTCCTGCAACTCGTCCGTCCGGATGCTCTCGGATGGCCGTGATGTCGCCGCGCGCCAGCGCTGCTGTCGAAGTAGCGAGCAGATATTCCAGCGTCTCAGCGCGCTTAGTGACCTACCGGCCCGACAGAGCCGCCTGCCCCCACAGCGAACGGCGTCTGGACTTGGAGGCCCGCTTCTCTGATCTGTTGTGCGACGCTCTGAACCACAGGCTCCGAACCTGTGCCCTCGCGGCGCACTTCCTCATCTTCAGCCAGTAGCGGGCGTAGTGGCTCTCGGCCATGCGCTTGATCTGGGCGTCGGTGAGTGCCGGGAGGACGGGGCGTGCCGAAAGCAGGGGCTCGGCCGCCGCGATGGTCCGGTCGAAGTCGGCAAGAACGTGCGTTGCTACTATATTGGCCGCCCTGGCGTTCTTTGTGCCTAACGATCGCTTGAGGAATGCCTGCCTCTCGCGGTCTGAGTTTAGCACGCGGGCAACGGCCCCCTTGCAGGCGCTCGGGCACCTTCTGCTGAGCGTAGTACGTCCCGTGCCTATCCTTGATCAAATCAGCCCCATCAGCGCGCATCAAATACTGCGTCCAAGTGCTACCACCCGAGCGCAGCCAAAGCCATGGTTTGCGTAAAGTTTTTGATCTATCAGCGCTTCTAGAGCCGCTGGCGAGTGCAGCCGCAGCGCATTGAAAAAGCGGAAGTGTTTGCCGCCCGATTGAGCCGCTGTGTAGAGCATCACGGCGGGGAGCGCCCTGATGCACGGAGAACGCAGTGGGTTTCTTTGGGAGACCTCACAACTAAGGCTTGAAACTGCACCGGCACTTCAGCATACGGAGAGCATTCATGAGAAGGGGCGGGGGCCACCATGGCGAAGAAGGCTAAGAAAGCCGCGAAGGTTAAGAAGGCAAAGAAAGCGCTCCGTGTTCCTGCAAGGTCCACCGACTGGATGAAGCCACCGCGTAGAAAGGTTGCAAAGAAGAGATGACAAAGGAACGCAGTTCCGATCAGGGACAGTCTCGGCCAACACCACGACCTCAAGAAGACCGTCCGCGTCCGGCACAAGACGGCTGGACCCGAAAGGACTCAGGCCCGGGCAACAACACCCGAACCACGGACTGGAATAAGCCTCCCCGTAAGGACGACAATGAGTGAGCGACTGGTCGGAAGACGGGTACTATGACGTTTGCTTCGCGGTTGAGCGTTGCCGCCGCTATCACGCGAAGATGCAGTCTTTCTACGATTGGTGTTACAATCTCACGAGGGCTGCCACTGCGCTGACGGGGACCGCGAGCTTCTTTGTGCTCTTGGCGCAAGGTACGGAGATCGCGAAATACCTTACCGCCATCGTTGCCACGGCAGCCGCCTTGGACTCGGTCTTCCGGTTCAACAGGAAGGCACGGGCACATGAGGCGTTGACGCGCAGGTTCACCGACCTGAGTTCAAAGATTGCAGGCTGGGAACCGAATCCGAACAACCTCAAGAAGGCCCGAACGGAACGCCTTCGGATTGAGAAGGATGAGCCCCCAGTCCGAAGACTTGTCGACCTCCAAGCCCAAAACGAAGAGGCGAGAAGTCGAGATGTACCGAGTGAGCACATGGTGCCTTTGACTTGGTCGCAGCGCACCTTCGGGTATGTCTGCACGTTCGGCATGAAGAGGCTTGAAGAGTGGCAGGCTCAGAGGACCGCCACTATGCAAGTTGAGGTGCAGGCCGTGGTGGTGAGTGAGTCTGTTTCAGGAATATCAGAGTAGGTTTGCAGGCGCACACTGCGGACTGATTCCGCGATGAGGAGGGCGGTCGCATGGGACTTAGGGATGCATTCGTAAACGTGCTCGCGATGAAGGAGAGAGGCGCCCCACTCGTCGAAATCTACGACTACGTGCGCATCACGTCGGAAGAGTTTGGTGGTGGAACGTGGGAAGGCGACGAGAACGGCTTCGAGGTCCGCCTCATCGCCACAGGTGCTGCGATCAGCTTCAACGGTACCGACTATTCCTATCGGGTGTGAGCTGGCTAGGGAGCCATGGGGATGGCCGCTGATGGTACAGGCACGATTACGGCATGGGCGGTATTTAGTGCGATAGGTGGCTCGCTCACTGGGGCGGTGGTCGGTGGCACGATTAATTATTTTCTGCAACGTGCATCAAGAGCAGAAGCGAAAAAGCAAAGAGATGATGACCGATTGGAGGTCAGGCGTGTGCTGGCCTATTCGCTTCTCTTCAAGCTGATACGCGTAATTTCTGACTTGGAGACACTGCGCAAGGTGGCAGCAGAGTCCATAAGCGAGGCCAAAGCTTCTGGCCTAAACGGGGCACTTTGGCAGATGGTGCTTCCTGTTGCTAATCTGCCGGAGGCCGTCAACTTCACAGCCGAAGAGATGGGGTTAGTTCTTTCCTTGGATGACCAGACATTCAATCAGATTGCGGCGCTCGACAAACTCCACGAAAGTACGATTGCACTGTTTGATTCATATCGGCAGCAGCGTGAGGCGGTGACGGCGAAGTTCGGTGCGTCTATGCAAGGCAATATCGGCACAACGTACATGACTAGGGAAGATGCCGAATGGCTCGCACCTCGTACCACTGTACTCAACGGTCTGGTCACGGCAATCGGCGCGCGTGAACACGTGGACTACCCTTGCGGGCTACAGGCGCAGGGCGGTCCCTCTAAGCCTATGAAAGCTTAGAGTTTTCAGCTCTTCAATGGGTTGGTTTGCCGCTGGCGCTCCTAGCGACGGAGTGAATCCTGCGCAACTGCGTCAAAGATCGCTCAATTTATGCGCTAGCTGCCACCTGCGGCGCGAATCTGCAGCTAGACGACGTGATATGCCGATCTGCTAATCGTTCTTTGGACAGTCGACGATCGGTCAAATTGGCGAAGCGAACACGCTGAGCCTGACGATGCGAAAGACAAAGAACGAAGAGCAACTGCCCGGCCGCTTTCGTCACGGGACGACGTCGATTCGGTCTCTTCGTTAGCCTTGTTTAACAAACCCAACAGAGGTGCGAATGGTCGGCATCTCCCCGAGCTTACGTTTCGAGCGTGCTGATCAGCAACTCACCGAGAATGATCACGGATTGATTGGCAATTTGATGCCCGCCTCAATGACTGCAATACGGCTCGTATTGCCAATTCTTCGTCGACTTCGGCCAAGCCTACGAACCAAGATTGCCATGCTTGGAATCGTGGGCGTGCTCGTCACAGGGGCGACTTGCATCGTGGGGCTCAACTATGTTGCGCAGGTGCAGCGTGAGGCAGACCAGAGTATCCATCTTCGCGCTCACCTGGCGGCACTTTCTGAAGCGTTTCTTGAATCGCAGCAGATTGCGCTGGAGTTTCTCCGCAAGCACGACGAAGCGTTGATCGCGCGGCACGCCCAAGGCATCAGGAAGAAGCTGGCCGACCTCGATCAGATCGAGAAGTACGTTGCCTCCTTGCCGGAGGGCGATCCCCTGAAAGACATATCGTTCCTGCGCGCCGGAATCGGCCTTTATTCGACTCGTTTCAACAACATCGTGTCAGCCCAGCGCGTGCTCGGCTTCGCCGAGAATGATGGCCTCCAAGGCAGGCTGCGCGACGCGGTGCATCAGGCCGAATTCCGGCTTGCGCAGTTCAATCAGCCGCCGCTAACCGTGTTGATGCTGATGATGCGACGGCACGAAAAGGATTTCATCCTGTGGCGCGAGGAGAAGTATGGCGATGAGCTGGACAAGCGGGTCGCCGAGTTCGAGACCACGCTTGCTGCCTCTGAGTTGGCGCCGGCCGTCAGGACGGAACTGAAGTCACTTATTCAGTCCTACCGGTCGAGCTTCGTGGCCTTTCTGGTTGCGCAACAGGCATTGGATGACCAGGTTGATGATCTCGGGCAGATCTACGGCCGGAATCGTCCTCTCCTGTTGCAAGCGATCGCGGCAGCTGATGCCAGCGCTGCCGCTGCGCAAGAGCGCGCATCCCGCATTCGACAGATGCTGGGCTGGGGAATTGGGCTTGCTACTCTCGTAATCGGCATCGTTGCCGTCTTTGTCGGGCAGGGCATGGCCCGGCTGACCACCCGAATGACAGCAGCGATGCGCCAACTCGCGGCTGGGCAATTCGAGGTGACCCTGCCCGGACTTGGCCGTTCGGACGAGATCGGTGAAATGGCGCAGGCCATGGAATCGTTCAAGCTTAAATCAAGAGAGAAGGCGCAAGCCGAGCTTGCAGCGAATCTGGAACAGGATCGCCTGGCGGGGATACGACGGAAAGCGGAGCTGGAGCAGCTCGCTAGGACGTTTGAGGATGCGGTGAGCGGCGTCATCGACACACTGTCATCCGCCTCTACTGAGCTGGAGGCTTCCGCTCGCAGCCTGACGGACACGGCGCACAATACACAGGAAGTCTCTGACAAGGTCGCCTGCGCCTCAGAGGCAGCGTCAGGCAATGTTCAGGTTGTCTCTGCACGTACCGCGGAAATGATGGCCTCTGCTATGGAGGTCGGACGCCAGGCCGAGCAATCTGTAGAAATCGCTAAGGGCGCCGTGCGTCAGGCGGAAGAAACCGACCAAAGGATAAAGCACCTGTCGGCAGCTGCACTAAAGGTTGGTGGCGTGGTTGAGCTGATCGCCACAATTGCCAGGCAAACAAACCTTTTGGCTCTTAACGCAACAATCGAGGCTGCGCGCGCGGGCAAGGCCGGCAGCGGCTTTGCCGTCGTGGCGCACGAGGTAAAGTCGCTGGCAACACAAACAGCCAAGGCGACCTCGGAAATTGCAGAGCAAGTCGCAGATATCCAAGCAGCCACGGAGGAGTCGGTCGGTGCCATCACGGAGATCGGCAGCAGTATCGGCAGGATCTCGCAAATCGCATCGACGATTGCTGCTGCGATCGAAGCGCAGTGTACGGCAACCAATGATATCGCGCAGAATATCCAACATGCTGCAGAAATGTCGACGCAGGTCGCCAGCAACATCCGACAGGTCGCAGGGAGCGCCTCGAGCACGGGGGCGTCATCTTCGCAGGTGCTGACCTCTGCAAATGCACCGGCCAAAAGCAGCCATCGTCTCAAACTGGAGGTCGATGGCTTTCTCGTTGGGGTCAGGTCGTGATCATTTGAAACTCCTGCAGAGCTATTTGACGGTATGATTATTTTCTCTCACAGGGGATTTCAGAATGCCCCGATCCCCATCCCACTTTTCTGAAGCAAGCAGCGGCGCAGGGCTGGAAACTGTGGATCCTTGGCTCGAACAACGTGCGGTATCGGCTGCCGAACACAACGTTGGTCGGCATATTTGACAGTTTGGCCGTTGCCGAGGCTAGGCTCGAAGCGGCCCGGTTGGCAACAGAGAACGAAATGGGCGGCACCGTCACGACGAGCAAATGGATTGTTGCGGAATACGGACCCACTCGGTTCAATTCTGACGAGCGGCAGAGCGCGTAAGACTCTCGCTCGCCTGTATGGGACACGAAATCAACCGACCAGTGCCTACGAGATGACGCGCATGAATCTCTCCGAGGACGAAATGGAGGTTGTTGCCGAGGGCGATTCCTGCCCGGTGATGGCAAGCTTCTCGGTTCGGGCGATGCCTCCCCTCTCTTGGGCTTGCCAGAGCTCAGCGAATTACCATCTGGCCAAAATGTGGGGTTTCTGGCTTTGGCTGCTCACGTGGATCGGCTTGCGAACCCGAACATTTCGCACGATGCGCGTCGCCGACATTCCGGAAACGCTTGAGGGCGGAAAAAGTCTATGTCGCCGGCGAAGATGGTTATGCCTGGTCAGCCGCTATGCTTTGTCCTGGCGGCTGCGGCAAGATCTTGGAGATGAACCTGCTGCCGGACGCACTGCCCTGCTGGAAGAACAGCGAGTCACCTGCTGGTCTGGCGACTCTTCATCACTCTTTGTGGTTGAAGGCCGGCTGCGGGTGCCACTTCCTTTTGCAGAATGGCAAGGTGCGGTGGGTCTAAGGCTGCTTTCACGAAACACTATCCGCGAGGGCTCGATAACCGCATGCGGGACCAGAACGGTGATATCCGCAAAAAACGGTCCGACACCCTCGTGCGGACCTTGCGCGACGAATACGGCGACGGGGTTGCACAGGGCTAGCCTCGCTCCTTGAAGTCGTCGAAGGATCAAAAGTCATTCGTACCTGGCGCGTAGATAGTCGCCGTGCAGACGTGCAGCTTCCTGGCTTGAGATATAGCCCGCCCGTCGCAACGCGAGCAAAAGTAATGCCGGCTCATCGAGCGTAACGTCATCGCCAATAAGACGCGTGTAGCGCGACGATCTGGGAGAGAGGTCGCATTGCCTCGCCGGGAGCAAGATTAATGAGGCAACCGATCACACTCGGGAGCATCGATATGTGAGGCAATACGCACTCTCACTTTGATTGCCGCGCCGCAGACGCGTGACGTGACTTCCAAACACGTCAGACGCGGTCTGATGTTGCGTCACGCGGTAGCGTTCGGCTAATTCACGAATTTCCAAGGCAGCGGTGTTTTTAGAGACCTGACTCATTCCCTCAATGTAATAGTTTGATCGTAAAGAATAAACATATGCTGAGATAAAATATTTAGAATCAATGGGTTGGCTGATGGAGGTCTATGAGAGACGGTCAGCCCCGATCCGGTGAGAGAAGAAACACACCAGCGCCGCGGCCGCGGGCGGCGTAGGCGGAGACGTAGTTGTCTTTTTTATCACCATTGACAATTTTCTATCGCCTTCCCTACGAAGCGACTTTAGGGATGCGGGTCAGTTGACGGATCGGAGACTTAAGATGAGCCACATTTCGGAACCGCCTGTTGAACGCGTGACCATTCCAGTGCTGCAGCGGTGGAAAGGGGAGAGGCGGCGTGCCGTAATGACCACTGCTTACGATGCAGTGACGGCACGCATCGCCGACCCCATCGTCGACATCATCCTTGTCGGGGATAGCGTTGGCAATGTCTGCCTCGGATTTGATAACACGTTGCCGGTCAGCATGGCGATGCTCAACCATCACCTTGAAGCTGTGGCGCGCACAAAGCCTCATGCCTTGCTTGTAGCCGATATGCCCTTTCTTAGCTTTCACCTCAGTCCCGAGGAGACGATCCGCAACGCCGGAGGATTCCTGCAGCGTGGCGCCGACGCCGTGAAACTCGAGGGTGGAGCCAAGCGCGCCGAAATCGTGCGCGCCCTCGTCGATTGCGAGATTCCAGTGATGGGCCACCTCGGCCTGACGCCGCAGAGCGTCAACGTTATGGGCGGTTTCAAAGTGCAGGGTCGGAACGCCGATGATGCCTTACGTCTGCTCGACGACGCCCAATGTCTGCAAGAGGCCGGATGTTTCGCTCTCGTCCTGGAAGGTATCCCGGCAGAGCTCGCCACCCGAGTGACTGAGACCCTGACAATACCGACGATTGGAATCGGGGCTGGCCCCAGTTGTTCGGGCCAGGTACTTGTGTTCCACGACGTGCTTGGCCTGACTGAAAGCCATCGGCCAAAATTCGTCCGCACCTATGTCGAGGGTTTTCGCCTGTTGCAGGAGGCGCTGTCACGTTGGGCCGCAGATGTCCGCGATGGAGCATTCCCGACAGCACAAGAATCCTATCGGCTTCCCCAGGCCTTGAGCGATGCAATCGCAAACTGGGCGCCTTCCAATCCAACCTGAGATAAGCTCAATATGCAAACAATTACGACGGTCGCCGAGCTTCGTGCCACTCTCGCAAAAGCTCGTGACAAGCGTGTCGGCTTTGTCCCGACGATGGGTTACCTGCACGACGGCCATATGGCATTGGTCGAGGGGAGCCGTGCGCAATGTGACGTCACGGTCTTAAGTATATTCGTCAACCCCACTCAGTTCGGGCCAAACGAAGATCTCAGCACCTATCCGCGTGCCTTTCTGCGGGACCAGAAGCTGTGCCGTGATCCCGGCGTAACCATTGTTTTTGCTCCGGATGCACAAGAGGTCTATCCCGCTCAATTCGAGACCTTCATCGAACCTGGCGAATTCGCAAAACCCTTGTGCGGGGCTTTCAGACCTGGACACTTTCGTGGTGTCGCCACCGTCGTCTGCAAGCTGTTCAACATTGTGCAGCCGGATATCGCATTTTTCGGTCAGAAGGATTTCCAGCAATGCGCGGTCGTGCGGCGCATGGCCATTGATCTCAATCTTCCTGTCGAGATCGCTACAGTGCCCACGGTGCGGGAGCCGGACATGCTTGCCATGAGCAGCCGCAATCGCTATCTCAATACAGAAGAACGTCGGCGGGCTCTTGCGATCAGTCGCGGTCTGCTCGCGGCAGAGGCCGAATTTCGCTCAGGCGAGCGCGAATGCGAGAAGCTTATCGCGATCGCCAGGCGGCATTTGAATGAAGTCGACCGGCTGCAGTACCTCGAACTCGTCGATGTCGACACGCTTGAGCCGGCATCAAATCCCTTGAGCCATCCTGCTGCTCTGTGCGCCGCGGCCTACGTCGGCTCGACGCGGCTGATCGATAACGTCATCCTTAAGCCGCAAGTGAGTGCGTAGTACGAGCGATCGGGCTCGACTGACGATATCGGAGCTCAAGCGCTCTGGGCGGCAAAAAGGCGCGACCACGACGCGCGCAATGCCCTCTGCTGAGCATGAGGGCGAGTGCCCACAACATCAAGCAAAGGTGAAACAGGCGGCCAAATTGAGGCGCGGCCATACTGTTTTCTGCCCGTTCGATGGTGTGGGCCAACTTTGCAAGCAGACGATGAACGGCTGAAGGTCCTCCACCTCACGCTTTCCAATCGGGCCGGTCCCGTCGTGCGTAGGTCTTGCGATGATCCTTTTGCCGTCGGCAATGTCGCTTTTTCGTACCCTGTTTTCGGTCGGACCACATTTGATCCGCCGTGTTGTCCGCATTCCTGAGGAACGCAACGCGCCTCAGCTTCGCCAAGGCAGCCACGAAGGCGACGTCTCAGCCGGCCCGCGATGGACCATGCTGATCGAACCGTTCGAGAAGGGAATCGATCGCCGCCCTTTGACAGGCGAAGGCGGCGCTAACTCCACGCCACTGCTGCTGGATGCATCCTCTCGATCGATTTTGTTAAAATCCGTCGAAAATTGGAGATTGAGCGCAGGATTTGGGCTCGTGTGCGCTATCAATTGCACTAATCGAGATTGAATTACACGTATAGTCAGTAATCTCGGCGAGGCCCTCCAAAGGGTGGTTGCTTCGTCAAATCGGTGCACATCAAACGCCTACACGCCCGGTGTCCGTAAAGGCCGGAGGCTTGGCGCTGGCCGAAGTCGCGCGTGCCGCGGCTGCTGTGCCGAGGAAAATGCCGGGGAGGGACAATCCACCTAACGCCGACAGGAGGCGAGAATGCGTAATGGCTTCCATAATTCGGAGCATGGTTCAGCAAGGTGCTGTGCGATCTGCGGCGGAAGGTTCGGTCTGATTCGCTACTACTGCTGGCGAACGGCTCTTTGTTCCAAGAAATGCGTCGATCGTTTTAGGGGGCGGCGAGAGGCCGATCAAAAATGGCTTAGCTGGTTGCGAGCGGCCTAGCTCCGGGCATCGAGTGCCACATGGACGGTGCGAGGCGGCGTTCTTTTATCCGGACGCCTCCCGAGTTGTGAGGCCGGGCCATAGGCATGTTATCGCGAGACGATCCTTAAATTCCCTTCGAGATTGGCCCGGACTCAGCAAGCGATCTGCGGTTGGCTCGAGATCGGCGCCACCTCGAATCCAGGGATCGCTGATAAGATCTCAGGCCGGATGGAGAACGGGCCACGCTATGAAATTCATCCTCGTGAATCACAGGACCCCGCACGGCGTCGGAAGCTGCACCGCATGTTCGCGGTCGTTGGGTCCTGGTTACGTGCGCGATGTGGTAACGCGGAGAGGATATTGCGACTACAATTGCTATCGATGCGGTCACTTAACAGACATCGCCTTCCATTACCGTACAACGTGCGCCTTCCTTAGGCACGATACAAAGGATCTCATTCCTGTTGGGTTCGCGGCCTTGACGACGGCCGCTTCATTCTGGCTCCACGTCGGAGTGGCCACCATTTCATGGATCAATATGGTGGCGTGTCCTGCCAACCCGTCTAAGTCTGAAAGACCTCCGTCCGCTTAAACTCGGAAGAGTCGTGTCGACCGCTTCACTGCGGTGGTGAGTGCACAGTTGAACTGGTTGGGAGCTTGCGTGATGGCAAGGACGGCGACCAGGCGGCAAGTCGTCGATGGCGATGCGTTCCTTGGCTGATTTGAGCTTGCTTCGCATCGCAGGTGACGTCTTGCGGCGCTCGCATCTTCTTCTTTTCGAAGACGCAAGATGCGTGTATAAGACATAAGTCACAATGTACGCGAGTTCTTTTCTATTTTCCGTTTCAGTAAGGATTTTTCATGAGGACACGTTTGTGGATCGCGCTGGGCTGTACCGTGCTCTTTGGGGCGCCCGCCAAGGCGTGGAACAACTTCGGACATATGGAGGCAGCTGCGCTAGCCTGGAGCCAGCTGACACCCGCCGCCAAGCAGGAAGCCACGCGCCTTCTCAAGCTCAATCCTCAATACGATGGCTGGATCCAAGGCGTGCCGGCGAGCCGGCGTGACCAAGTCGCGTTCGTCAAGGCGGCGACGTGGCCGGACCAGATCAAATCGCTCAGCGACTACCACAGCGATGGCGAGAAAAACGGCGATGTTGCGCCGCAGACGCCGGAAGTGTCGCAGAACATTGGCTATGCCGATCACTTTCGCCACAAGTACTGGCACTTCATTGACGAACCGTTCTCGACAGATGGCACCTCATTGCAACGACCGCAATCGCCCAACGCGCAGACTCAAGTCGCCGTTTTCAAGAAGACGCTTGCGGACAAGACGGCATCGGACGACGTGCGCTCATACGATCTTTCCTGGCTGCTGCATCGCATCGGTGACCTGCACCAACCGCTGCACGCGACCTCTCGCTTTACGCACGCCGAGCAGGATGGCGACGCGGGCGGGAACGACGTGAAGATCAGTTGCACCAAATGTGGAAGCGCCAGAGAGCTCCACGCGTTCTGGGATGGGTTGTTAGGGCCGACCGGCGCGCCACCGCAGGATGCGATCGACGCCGCGGCGGATCTTCGTACGGTGGACAGCGGTTCGACTGATGAGAGCGACTGGATCCAGGAGAACTTCGAGATCGCCAAGAAGTCAGTGTATGCACCGCCGATCCGCGGCGGCAACGGCCCCTACAAACTCACCCAGGCTTATCAGTCGAGGGCCCACAGGATCGCCAACCAGCGGATTGCGCTCGCCGGCGCCAGGATCGCGGCAATCCTCAACGACGCATTCAAATGAGCGTCCGTCTGGGTGCTCATCATAGCTCGTTGTGTAATGGTCCGGCATGAACATTGCAGCTATTCGTTTTCACGGCAGCTTGCCGGATCTTTTGAGCGGGAACGTGCATGCCAGGACGATCGCGTCTTTCCATTGAGGCGTATGACAGCGCCTTCGAAAAAAGTCGCGAATGATACGGTGGCGCGTTTCCTGCCATTTGGTAGCGGCTCTCGCATTGGTTGCTCGCGCTGTGCGGGGCCGCCGCTTCTGGAGGCGGCAGCCCTTTGCCGCGAAGGCTCCGCCTACGCGAAACATCGGCATTCCCGCGACCGCGGCCAGAATGGGCGCGGTTAATATACGGCGACAAGAAGCTTTGCTCGTTAGTCTTACCGATCAAGGTTTTTGCTATCCGATGCTGCACGCTGTGGTGTGATCCGATATATCTACCAATTCAGGGCAATTATTCATTTGAGAGATCGATGTCGCATTCAGTTGAGTTGATCGTCAATGGCTATGTCAGACTAAACGATCGTGACGCGCTGCAGGCCCTTCTTGCGCATCGGCGGGAGCTGCTGAGGCAACTAAAGAGCGTCACCGGCGTCGACCCAAGGCAAGCCGTTGCGCAAGTAAGCCAAGAAATCGCAGTCATCGAAGCTGGACTTGCAACGATCGCGCCAGAGTGACGCGGGCCGGCCGTTCAGTGGAGGCGAGCAACTTGGTATTGTCTGCGCCGCACCATGGCCCCCACGCCCATGCGAGCTACAGCGACGACTAGCGCGAGCAAGGTGATCAAGAGGCAGGCGTAGAAAAACGGCGGAAAGTAGCTTGCGCAATCAACGTTCAAAACGAAGCGCCGCGCGGAGTATATTGGCGCGACGACTTCGCCTTGGATGGACCCGGACGGGGCAATTTCCGGTACGTGGAGTGTAGCCGCCCTGCAGCACGGCCGCAATCATGCCCTTGCATTAAGCTTGATGTCGTCGCTGCAAGTTAATTCTGGAGCCGCCCATGGCGGTCGACGTGGGTTGAGCGCGATGTCAGCGAGGATGAAGAACATATCGCCGGTTGGATAAGGCGCTTGCGATGATGAGACGCGGCGGAGACGAGCCAGACTTTGCTGAAAGGCAGAAGTTCCATATTCAAGATCGCGCTGGGCTTTGGTCGCGTTCTCACTCGCTCGTCCGATTAGGTCGATCGAGAAAGTCAAGCGCAGTGTTTATCTGCTCGAGCTGATGCTCGATCTTCTCGCGCTGCTCAACGTCTATGGTCAAATCAAGTTGCTCGATGAGCTTTTGCTTTCGAGCGAGAAGATTTCTGATGACCGTCGTCATCTGACCTCCGTTGCAGGTCCCAATTAATCGCGGGATGCGGCCGGTTCTTCACCTTAATGCATGCCTCTGCCAGCCGTGATAGGACGGCTCCGATGCTTAGAGACAACCACTTCGATGGCCCACACGGCACTCGGGCGCGCGGCCGCGGCAACACGCAGAAGCAGCGCCGCATCTAGACTGCAAAGAGGATCGGCCTGATGCATAGTTAGTTTGATTGTGCGTGGCCCCGTTTGGGAAAGAATGACATTATCTGCCTGAAGAGGGTGGTGGCGTCTGATTTGTGCGCGTTGGCAGTATCGGATATTCGATCCTGGGTAGACGCCCGTTCAGTGATTTAAGAAATGCAACAATATCGTCGTTCTCCTTCTCGCTGAGCTTGGTGCCGAGCTGGACTTCGCTCATAATTCCTACGGCTTCCTTGAGAGTCCAAACCTGACCCGAATGGAAGTAGGGAGCCCGCAAGGCAACGTTGCGCAAGGGGGCGACGCGGAACACGTATTCGTCGCTGGGGGCCTTGGTGACTGCGAATCGTCCCTTGTCGGCCGCAGGAAGCAGTTTGATGTCGGGCTTTCCTATCACACCAAACGGGAAATAGTCCTGTCCGCCAATATTGAGGCCGTTATGACAGGAGGCGCATCCTTTGTTCATGAACAGCTTCAATCCCGCCTTTTGCTGATCATCCAGAGCGTTGGCATCACCATTCAGGTACTGGTCGAACGGAGCCGCCGGTGTAGTGAGAGTGGCTTCAAACGCCTCGATCGCTTTCGCAAAATTGTCGAAGGTGACCGGCGGTGTATCATGCGGGAACGCTTGCTTGAACTTTCCGATATAATCTTCCATCGAGTTCAACGTGCTCGTCACGCGATCCGGGGTCGCATTCATTTCGGCGCTCGCCTGAACGGGTCCCTTGGCTTGGGCCTTGAGGTCCGGCGCGCGTCCGTCCCAGAACTGCGCGACATTAAACACTGAATTGTAGACGGTTGGCGCCCGACGAGCCCCCTTTTGCCAGGCGTGACCAATGGAGGTTGGACCGGCGTCGACGCCGCCGGTGCCAAGATTGTGGCACGTATTGCAGCTAATGACCCCACTCGCCGACAGGCGTGGGTCGAAAAACAGCATCTTGCCGAGCTCGGCTTTCTCGACGGTGACAGGATTGTCCTTAACCGCAGGGATAGCAAAGGGAATTGGTTTGAAAATTTTTCCAGCGGCCATCATCAATTCGTCATTCGCAATAGCATGGGATGAGACGAGCACTAGTACGGTAGCAATGGACACCTTGCGCATCATATGAGACTTCCAGTTCGTTCGACGCCACCACCGAACAACGTTGCGTCGGAGGGCGCTCACTAGATGGTCGCCTGCAGCCATGCAGAAACTGAGCCAACCCTCGCGACTGAATCGCTGCAGTGTTTCCCTTTCGATGTCGGCTTGGCGACACATTGGCAGCAAGCCGACACTGGTACGCTCAGCATGGCGCGAAGCCTGTCGTTTTGCCTATCTTCGAGAAGGCTTCAGGCGCTTCTCTAAGCGGCACGTCGATTGCAAGAGTAGTGGACATCGCAGGCACTTGCCGCGCGTGTTCAGATGCAGCTTGCTCCATTGGATCCCAATCGATGTAACGGACGCCGTACCATTGATGTGGTCCCGCCAATTGAAACGCCACCGAGTCCGTCGCCGGCGCTGTCGCTCCCAACAAGTAGCTTTGGTCTACCGCGTTTGGTTTGGAGAACGGCGGATACGTCTGTGACATCGAGATGGTGGCGCGCTCTTGAGCGCCGCGCACCATGACATGCAGGTGACTTTCTACATCCGATGGCACGCCTACCCGCAAGCTGAACCTTGAGGCAAGCGTGAAGGAGAGCAGAGGTTCTCGTGTCTCAAGCGAAGTTACTTGAAGTAATCAACCCATCACCGCCGTCGAACGCAATTGGCCAGCCTGCGCGTCGTCACCCGAAAAACCTCAAGGTACCGGAGCGCTGCGTGCGGCTCACCAGACGCTCCCGCAATCGCGATGTGGACGCCGAAGGAGCAGCAGGGGCGGCGAGCGCCGCCGGCGCCCCGCTGTTCCGCAACCCTGCGCGGCTGAGTTGCCTAACGGCGTACACCTGCCTCGATTTCGCAGCCTTTCGTCAACTGGCTATTCGATCATTGCGAGGAGAACCATGAGGTATGTATTTCGACACCGGTCCAGCGCGCTTATCAGCGCCGCGGCATCGCTGTTCGCTGTTGCGAGCGCGCACGCGCAAGGTCGTCTTACCGAGCCAGCCTCGCGCGTCGTGCTGTGTGTCGAGCACAGGAACAAAGACTGTACAATTGATTTGTGGAGGGCAAACTCGATGGAGAGCGGCAAGTTCTTCCCCGCCATGAAGGGAGGGTTGTTAGACCCGATCGCGCCGACCGATGTGCAGAACGCGGCGCCACCAGAGGACGGCCGCATCGCCGGCAGCAGCGTGCGCGGGAACGTTCCTTTGCTCGATGAGCAGACGCCGACGCGCTGGGAAAAGGTTCGATTACGCTCCGGCGCGAAGCAGAAGTTCAGGTGGGAACACAGTTTGGCTCGCATGACACGGCGTTGGAACTATTTCATCACGCGGATAAACTGGAATCCGTCTTCTCCGCTCACGCGCGCGCAGTTCGAAGTAAAGCCATTCTGCACGATTCAGAATCCCGGCCAGCCGTTTTGGGATCCGAATGCCAACCTTATGCCCCAAGAGCCTATCGTCCACATGTGTGAGCTGCCAAGGCGCACCGGCTACCACGTTATTTTGGCGGTGTGGGAAGTCGCCAATAGCCCGATGGCGTTCTATCAAATCGTTGACGCGACGTTCGAGGAAAGGAGATCGTCGAGCGCAAGTGGCTCCGAGTAAAGGGCGCCAGACGGCACTTGGCCGACCTGCACAGATCCACTACAGCTAATTAGCCGATTTTTGCGAAGGAAACGCCGAAAGAAGCTAATTGATTTCGACTTCGACGGCGCTGGTTATAGCCGGGCCTTGATGTGGAATGTCAGCGCCTTGTCCTTGTTCGTTTTTGTGCGCCTCTCCCATCACATCAGGACTGCCTCGCGCCAATTGGATGGTCGATCGTATTCAACCTAACTAGAGATTTGCCGCGCGACGAGGAAAGGTCGCCGCGCGGCGCGCTTCACGCAGGCGCTAAACCATTTTCAGCAGGTCAGCGCCGCAACAATTGCTGGCGCGGCGATGCCGGGCGTCGCAAAGGGCGATGCGCTCGCGAGGTTCGTCACCATGTTCTGTTCGCGTTGATCATCATCAATCTTTCGCTATCAGCGCTGTTCGACAGCTTTCTTGATCCCGTCGTCAGTCTGTATCGGTACCGATGTCGCTCGCCGGCGCACCGACATCACCATCCGGCGCCCAAGGGCGACACCGAGCCCGTGCTCTATCCGACCCCACATGATCCAGCCCGGTCGGGAATACGCTGCAGGCGCAGGCTGCGATCCTAAGCGGCCGGCGCGTGTCCATTTCATTTTCAGCGGCCAGATTCGAACAATGCGTGACACATGCGTTCATCGCAGGCGGCAGGTACCTCGATTCGTGGGTGCTGTTGCCGTCAAGGACAGCCTGGTTCCGCGAATTCGTCCGCGAGCCGCCCGGTCGAGCGAGCGATGGTCGCACGATGGAGGAGGCGTACTTCCATTTGAGTTACGATTTCGGCTTCAAATTGCGAAAAATCGCTTAGGGTGCTTGATGTGACAAATCAAAGGGGAGCGCAGAAGGTTGACATTTTTGAGTAACTCTCTCGGGTAGATGATTGGCGAAGAGCGGGCGCCAAACGCTTCGCCTCTCTGGGCAAAGTGTAGCTGTGCGCGCGACGTCCTGTCCTGTGATCTTACGCCAAGCGGGACGCCTCCTGTAACATGATCTCCCGCATCCAGATGCTTGCCGGATCATTGTTGCGAAGAGCCGGCCACTGCACAGCCATCGTAAAGGCCGGTAGCGGCATTGGAAGATCAACGATCTGAAGCCGCATCACGGTTGCGAAGTGTCGTGCCAGCCGTGAATGCATCGTCGCGATCCGCTCGGTGCCCAGCAGCAGGGGCGGGATCAAGCTGAAGCTCGGCACCACAACCTCGATACGCCGCTTGTGACCGTGCTCGAGCAGGAGCCATGCCTCGATCGAAGGCCTGCCCGCTCGTCCGAACTGCGCCACAACGTGCCCCATCGACATGTACCGCTCGAAAGTGAGCTTGCGTGAAAGCTGCTTGTTCATGCCACAACCCACGCAGACCAGAGTCTCGTCAAACAGCTTTGCCTTGGGGTGCGCGTCTGACATGTACATTTCCGGAAAGATCAGGAAATCCACCTCGCCGCGCTGCAGCGGCTCGTCCGGTTCGTCGTCAAACGGAAGCAGCTCGAACCTGATGCCGGGAGCCTCGCGAGCAACACGCGCGATCACCTTCCCGAAGAACACCAACGCCATAAAGTCAGACAGCACGACCCGGAAGCGGCAGTCCGATGTGGCCGGGTCGAACGTGTCACGCGCGGCAATCGAGAGTTGGATGCGCAGCAGCGCTTCGCGGGCCGGGGCGGCCAGCGCTTCGGCAAGCGGCGTCGGAACCAGTTCGCGACCGCGCATCGTGAAGAGATCGTCGTGGAAATAGGCACGCAGTCTGGTGACGGCCGCGCTCATGGCCGGCTGGCTCAAACGGATGCTGCGCGCTGCCGCTGTCAGGCTGCGCTCGGTCATCAGCGCGTCGAGCGCGACGAGAAGATTCAGATCGAGGCCCTTGAAACGCATGTCGCATCAACACCACGGATATGCTTCATAAAAACACTCGAATTTACCTATGTCTCGGGTTTCCACAAGCCGGAAAAATCTGGAAAGGACACTCTGGCGCAGACCGATTTCGATGCGCCGGTCATCGGCGGCGGGCAGAAGGGCCTCACGGAGGCCGCGTCGTTGGGGCAAGTCGGGCACCGCGTCCGGGTCGTCGAGCGGCGGCCGTCTCTCTGTTGTTGTTGACGCACATCGACGGTGAGAGTGCAATGCTGCTCAACTTACCATGCGACATCGAGGAGGCGCTCAGGAATTCCTCGTGGATCGGATCCTACATTTCTACAAGTGAAGGTCGCCACTCGTCGGCGCAGATCATGACCTGACGTGCCCGCGCGAAGAACGGCGCAAGGACGTTCTGTGATGCGCTATCATCTCGACACCAACATCATCGGTATCGTCGGCAAGCCGCGGCCGCCAGAGTTTGCCGCAAATTGCGAGGGCGGATATCGTAGGCGGGGGCAGGAGACGATCCGCAAAAGGCGCCGGCACAATATCCAAAGGCGCCAAAAGATATTCGGGACCTGGGGGCCATCGATGTCGCCGATTGCACGTCTCTTTTGCTCGGCCGCCGCATCGCCGTCCGGCGTCAACCGGACACTGTTGCTCTCGAAAGCAGGCAACCTCGCCGGTATCGGCGCAGTATCAGCGCCATGAAGACGGACGCGTCGGACGCGGCCGGGGGGATGGCTAAATCCGCCGGCTGTAATGTTTTTAGTTTCGATGCGGCGATCGATCGCCACCGTGATAGACGAGTACTACCAAAGCGCCGACTTAGACCGAGAAGTTTGGTGCTTGAGGCCCCCGAGGCAGCGATAGAGCAAGCTACCGACGACGAAGAGTTACGGGCGGAGACTCGCGCTTTGCTACAGGATATTCTCGGTGCCAAGCGGGCCAAATGAAAGCGCCGTCGATGACGCTGGCGTGGCCGTGCTTGACCGCTGCGCGCTGGAAATCAGCGGCGGGCGGCTCCAGAACGATCAGAAACTGCATTGCACCCGTGATAGGTTTCGCCCGTTTTTGGGCTGAGGAAAAATGTGCAGTCGTGCGTACGTTTTGTGCGCGAGCACCCAAGCGCTTGCAGCATTGTGGCACGGCACCTGGGGGTTTATGTAATGTATGATGTTGCTGCGGCGGAGGCGGCCGCCACAAAATTGTCGGCGGTCATGGGCGCCGACGTGCTACTTTATAACGGTGAGATCACGTTTAAGAGCAGTGGCCGCTTTATCGATCTGATTTGCGCCCGAAGGCGAAAAAAGAAACTCGTTCTGATCCTCGTCACCCCTGGCGGGGATCCTGATGCGGCCTTCAAGATCGGGCGTGCGATGCAGGCGAAGTATGATGAAATTGCCCTCTTTGTGCCGGGATGGTGCAAGAGCGCGGGAACCCTCATCACTTTGGCTGCCAATGAGATTTATATCGGCGACCGTGGTGAGTTAGGCCCCCTCGACATTCAGATCGCCAAATCCGACGAGATCTTAGAAATGGGGTCGGGGTTGACGGTCGATTCGGCGATGAAATCGCTGGAAACCACAGCGGCGAAAATGTTCCTTAACCTGCTAGTAACCATACGCCGCGACACTGGCGGCTCCATTACGACGCGGACTGCTGCTGAATTGGCATCCACGATGGTGGTCAAGCTGCTCGACCCGATTTACCGCCAGATTGACCCGATGAAGATCGGCGAAAACAGCCGCGCCATGAACATCACAAAGAATTATGGAGCACGACTCAGTTTCAGGTCTGGCATTCTGAAGGCACAGCAGGGCCTCGACTTCCTTGTATCTTCGTATCCAAATCATGGCTTTGTGATCGATCGCACGGAGGCAGCGCTCCTATTTACTAAGGTGTTGGAACCAACGACAGAAATGCTGGGCTTGACCGAGGTGCTCAAGGAAGCCGCTTTGACGGTCCGTACTTCATCTGACGGTTCGCCAACCATCAAGTTTCTTTCTTCAGAAAACCCAATAAAAGAGCCTGCAAAGCCAAAAGAGCCTGTTAAGATATCGAGACCTAAACCAGTTAGGACCAACGCCAATGCGCTCAGCCGACCTGCTCCCCCCGCCAAGTCAAAGGGAACCGTCGCTCCGAGGACAGGGGCCAACGGAAAACTTAATGGCTCTGCTGCAAGCAGAACTGGCTGATCGACTGCTTGTCCCGCCCAAAGTGTCTTTGCCACCTCATGGCAAAGAGACGAACGCCTCGGTGATTCCGAGGCGCCGCCAGCGAAAATAAGAGCGGCTCGAATTTTGTAAGCCCGGCCTCCATCCGGGTTTTTCTTATGTCGCACAGTGCCGTTGCTAATAACCAGGTCCACTGAGATTGCCGTTCGGTTTGCCCCCTCTGAGGGTGTGGGCGGTAGCTACATCGCGCGGTTAGCAAGCGCTTGACGTGGCTGTTGCCTTGGCTTCCTGCCTCGCTCATGGGCTCGGTGATGGCTTGTTTGGGAAGGCTGCATTCGATCTAATTATTTTGCTCGCGATGAAGCGGACATCTCAGGGCTGTTGCAGAGCCGGGGATATACAGTGGTTGAAAACTCGGCTCTGCTCATTGCTGCGGCCCCTCAGAACGGGAGCTTACAGAGCCCATCGGAACGCGTCACGGTAGAGACACAAAACCCGGGAATGGTCCGACGGATGCAACCCGTGATCGCAGGGATATCCATGCCGCCTCTCAACAATCCAGTCGTCGCCAATCTGGCGCCCGCCGGTCCCGACCTTTTTACGATGAAGAGCACGTCATCACCTATCTCCGCATGCTTGATGCCGATGCGGAAGGCGCCGATTGGCGCGAGGTATCGCGGATCGTCTTGAGCATCGATCCGGAGCGCGGGCCTGAACGGGCTCAGCAGGCGTTTTGAAAGCCATCTTGCGCGCGAAATGGGTAGCCAACAGCGGATATAGTCAACTGCTGCGGCGAGGAAGGCCTTCGCAGTCTCACGGACCCTTGGAGAACGCGGAAAGCCGCCAGTCCAAGCAAAATGGCCGGCGGACGTCGCGTCACGCCCGCTCCAGGCGCGGCACGAACCGCGGCTCGATGCGGACCGCCGCATACCGTCGGGCCAGTAATCGGGGCTGAGCGCGACGGAGCGGCTGCCATGGTAGTCGGAGCAGTAGAACCTGGAGGCCGCGCACGCACAACTCGCGGATCGCCGAAGGTGATCTTTTGGGCCCCGCATGCCGCCATCAAACCGGCGCCGGCATTGTCTGGCAAATTATCAACGCCTTGTGTGCCCGCCCGCCGGCGAGCAACTGCGGGTCGTGCGTGGGTAAATGTCTCGCCAGGAGACCTAATCAGCGCCTTGGGCTTAGAGCCGATTGAAGATGCGCCCATCGCTTTGTTGCGGAAAATCCGGCCCCCTGGCGCTGAAAGGCATCCGAAGGGATGCTGTTCAACGACAGGGCGTTTTCAGGCTTTGCGTTTGAGGTGATCGGCGAATTTGATGATTTCGGAGAAGTGCCGAGCGCGTTCCTCGTCCTCTCTGCGTTCGCGATGGGCGCAAAGCGAGAGGATGCAGCTCGTGCTAAGTTCGTCGAGCTCGTTTGAGACGGAGGCCGAAGGGGTTAGGTCGAAGCTGAGCTGTCCGTCCATTTTGCTGGCCATTGGACTTATCCCGCCTGAATTAAGTTCTTCTCTCTTAGCCTCGTTACAACTACTGCCTCAAGCGTCGGTAGCGCTTCCAAGGTCTTATCGAAACGCGGCTGAGAATGCCGGGGATCTATTGCCGAGAGGGCGCCTTTGGACTTGCGGCTGTCTCGGGGGACCCTGAACAACTTCAAAAACCGGGCGGGCGCCACACCATCATACGGAAGCACGCGAACCTTATTTGTGTCCGACTCGTCTTCGGTGATTGCATCATCATGAAGTTTGGTTGCCAAACTCTTTCGATAGGGTTCAATGAAATAAACTTCCGAGATGCCTGCAGCAACGATATGCCTAGCGCAGCTGTGGCACGGATACGTCGTCACGAAAAGCTTGCTTTTCGCCAACGCCGCCCCGTTCCTCCCGGCATTGATGATGGCATGCATTTCGGCATGAACTGAGCGGGAAAATTCGATGAGGTTTTTCAGCTTTCCATTTGCAAGAAGTGCGTTTTTTGCTTTTTCCTTGTCCGAGTCCCCGATTGCCTTCGCTCCGACGAGTTCGTCGACGAGCAAATCGGCGATCAGGTGCTTCTCGTCGTCGTTGTAACATTTGCCGCCCTTGTTCCAGCAGCGAAGGTCATGGTCGGCCTTCGGGTCGCCGTTGGGGTCGGCTGCGTAGAGGCCGCCGCCGAACTTAGGGACATCGTTCCAGCCGGTCGCGATCACGTCCCCCTGCGCGTCGGTGATCGCGGCACCGACCTGACGGGATAGGCAGGCCGAGTTACCCGCAGCTGAGGCGGCAGCGTACATTGCCGTTTCGGAGTACGTAGGCGTCATTACCTTGACCCCCAAGATGAGGTTCAGAAAGCGTTCGACCCGCGCCCCCACTTGGCTGCCGGAATTCGAATCGATCCGGAGGAAGAAGTCGGCGTTTGGGAGGGTATCCCTGACAGTCTGACCGTGGGCAAACTCTTCGCCCGAGTCGCGGTCGATGAGCGTGTAGATCTGCTGTAGGGTCATGCCTTTCTGCTCGAGTGCCTTGGTCCTGCGCGATTGAGGTGCGTACACTCCCACCACGTAGACCATGTCTCGATAGACCAACCGCAGCAAATCGAGTTCCTGCTGATTCTTGATCGAATCGATGATGTGGCACACCCGCCGCGGCTCGAATGTTTCGGATCCGTCCTTCTTTTGGTGTTTCTGCCGATCGAGGGCGATTTCGCTGACCGCGAGTTCGGCTAATACGCCGGCGCCGTGCCTTTCCCGGAGTTCGTCGCCTTTATCGATCAGGTATTTGACGCGCTTGAATTCGTTCCCGGACGGTGCCGATCCGCTAAGTTTTTCGATCTGACGGCTGAGTTTCAGGATCTCGGCATAGTCATACCCGAAGCTCTTCTCCAGGCACTCCTTAAACGCCTTGGCGACCTCGTTGATAGGCGATCCGATTGGACCGCAGAGGGCGATAACGAGTTCACTCGTATGGGTGTCTTTGATCTCCGCGACGTTGTCAGTGTTGCTCGCGACTGTGATTTTGGCCGCGCCAGCGCCCTTTGCTCTAGCCATCGAATATACACCCTGAAATTTCGTCAAACCTTCGGCAAAGCTTTAGACGCCTCCAAAGACTCCTGAGTTTTGCAAGTAATTCGTACGCCTCAATCGGGGAGGGACCTTTTGCACTGCAACCAGGACGATCAGCAGCGTTGATGGGGCGTGGGACGCCGCCTTTCTGCTAGATCAGCTTGGGTTCGGCCGCGTTATCGCGCGCGGTGGGTCTCCCCGCCGTCTGGCGCAGCTTCGTCGACCAGCATCATCCCTCACGTCAAACCAGAAGCCCGTTTGTTGCCCACCAGAACAAGGGTTCTCAAAAGTGGGTAACTAAGGGCAGTTTTCTTGAGCAGAATCAAAGCCCAGTTTTATCGTTGGCGATCCCGGCAGGACTGACAGAATATCGGTAAATCAATCGGTTGTGGCTCAGGTTAGTCAATTTCAGTGCAATTGAACCGCTTAGAGATTTTTGGCGATTGCCTAACCTATTTCGCTCGCCGGGGCGGTCGATCTCGACCGCAGCACAACCGCACAACCAGATAAATCGCTTTTAGATTGTCAACGGAACAAACGAAGGCCGCCTTAGTCGGCGACGCCTTCTTGGCGCGCCAACCGTCTTGTCCGACCCTCATTTTTCTGAAGCGACGCCCTGCGTATGCGCGCTGCCAATCGTATTTGTGTTGCCAACCAGATTCGGCGGCACACCCGGCAACAATAGCGCCGACTGGCTCAGGCCGGGGCGCGATCTTTCCCTCCATCGGAGGCTGTTCGTGACTATTCGGGCAAAACGTCATGCTTGGGCAAGGCGTATCCTGTCGGATACGAGCTTGACCGGCTTCGACAGGCATCTCGCGCTGGCGGTCGCCGGAACAGACCGGCGTGGAATCGTAATCTGCCAGGCGGATGGCGAGTTTTTCTTCGAGGCAAGACCGCAATATGCGGCCAGCCTCGCCGCTTCCTAACAACCATAAGGATTGAGATGAGAATTATTGGACTACGCCCTGCGCGAGCGGGTGCGGGAGCTATTGCCCACGTCGATGTCGAGACGGCCGAAGGCATCAAGATTTACGGCGTGCGTGTTTCGCGAGCGCCGGACGGTTCGTACCGCGCGTTTGGTCCTGACAATGAGCGTGGCCGCACCTGTGCATTCAACCACGACATCGCCAACAAGATTGCCCACCTTACCGTCGTAGGACTGTCGCAGAATGAACGTCTCGCAAGCTAAATCTACCAATACCGACCCAATCCCGACTGACGAAACCCGCGACCTTACCTTCGGCATCTATGACGTCCTGACCGACCAAGGCCACTGCCTCGCTGACGTTGTCCTTGCACCGGCCGGGGAAGATGGCGAGCCGGATTGGGCAACGGCCGACCCGGCCAACGTTCGGAAGCTCCCTGTCGTCAAGGGTATGCGTGGCGCTGGCGAGTTCACGATGATTAGTGGCCTGCCAGGGTCAGGAAAGTCCGTCATCGTGACCGACCTTGCATGTCACATTGCGGCCGGCCTGCCATGGATGGGCAGGAAGGTGAAGCAAGGCTTAGTTGTCTACGTGGCGGCCGAGCGCAAGAAATTGACCGAGCGGCGCATGCTGGCCTTCCGCAAGAAGCACGGCGTCAAAGACCTTCCGCTGCTCGTGCTTGGTGGCCTGATAGATATGACCACCGGCACCCTTCACGCGATGGCGATTGCCATGGCAGTGAAGAAAGCGGCTGAGATAACCGGCCTGCCTTGTGTTTGGATTATCGTTGACACGTTGACTCGCACCTTCGGGCCGGGAGACCAGCATCAATCGAAAGACATGGCGAAGTATGTCCGGTCCTGCGACACGATTATTGCTGAGACCGGATCGCACCTGACTGTGGTGCATCACACCAGTTGGGCAGGCGAACGTGGCAAAGGCGCCATTGACCTGGACGGCGCGGTTGATGCGTCCTTCATGGTCAAGAAGAACGCGGCCGGCCATGTGCTGGAGTGCGACGGCACCGACGACGGCGAGGAAGGCGTTATCTGCAATTTCCGCATGGAGTCCGTCGGCCTCGGCACGGATGAGGACGGCGAGCCGATTACCGCGCCCGTCGCGGTCAAGGCGGCGGACGTCGCAGGATTTGCCAAGACCGCGAGCCAAACGGTGCAGGCCAAGGCAGAGACCGAACTTATGGACATCCTGACCGAGCTTTCAGGAGGCGGGCGTCCTGTCGGCGGCGGCATGTGGCAAGCGAGGTATCACCAGATGCATCCCGACGTGAAGGGGAACACCATCGCGTCAAGGTGGAAGAGGGCCGTCAAGGCACTTGAAGAGGCAGGCCACGTCACATCGTCCGGAACCCCGAAGATCTACGTTCCGGCCTTGGTGCAAAATGAGGTGCATGCACCTGATGCACTTGCACCTGCACCAAGCGACCATTTAAGCGGCTAGGTGCAAAGGTGCAGGTGCACCCCCCCTTTAGGGGTTGCACCGATGCACCTGCACCTGCCGATGGTGAACTTGAAGATGAACTGTCGAGACAAGGAGAGGCGGGGGCCTTCTCACGCTCTCCAACCGGGCGCACTTAGCTACCCACAATCGCAGACGTCATCCCGCAAGTTTTCAAAAAGTGTGCAGCCGGAAACCGGCCACGCCAAGAGCCGACAACAGCCAGGTACGTCACGTCACGAGAGATATTCCCCCTGTGAACCGCTCCCAGCTAATTCCAGACCTCCACAAGGCCGGCGATACCATTACGCTGCGCAACATCAACGCGTGGTCAGAACTCACCGGTAAGGCCCTCATCGCCGATAACGACAACCATGCCGCACCAGCGCGGCCTGTCAATAAACCCGCTACGCCCGAGGGGCACCATCGTCGAAACCCTGATGGAGACGACGAGCGCCGAAGACCTGATGGCGATGTACGAGGAGGATGAGAAGGCGAAGAAAGGTCCAACCTTCGAAAAGAAGCTCCCCCCGTACAGCGCGGCCGTGCACGTCGAGCGTTTCCGCCGCCCGCGTAAGGCCAAGGCTTCGCCAGCCCAAGTTAATACCCAGACGGTCGAGGACGTCATGGTGCGAGGTATCGACGAGAGCCGCCTCAGGGCCAAAATGGGGAAGCACGCAGACGTGTTGGATGCGGTTCTCGATGACAATACAGCCGCTGAGATCGGCGAGCTGGTTGCCGGTCCAGGTAGCAGTAAACGCTTGGAGGGAATCGGCAAACAGGCGGTAGTTCGCGCCGCGCGAAAGCTAGCTGAACTTATGGCTACCTAGCGGTTTGCGCCAATCAACGGTCTCGTTGCAAGAGATATGAGGCCACAATTTGTGGTCCACGTGACGTGCAAGACTTTGACGCCGGTTTCGGCCGGCGTTGCTTTGCCGGCCCCGAGCCGTGAAGCCGCATGCGGCTTATTTTTCCCACACCGTAATCGACATTTTTCATTGAGGAGAAGAAAACGTAGCGAAACTCGCCGACGTCCTCGCCGCGGTCGACTCCCTTGGATTCGATCCCGCACGAGTCAAACATGTTGCCCGGCGCCTCTCTGAGGCCGGGAAGATCCCTTCGGGAGGTCCCGCGAGGTCACCAGACCTGAGCGAGGATGATGTCCTCCGCTTGATTATGGCTGTGGCAACCTCGCCCAAACTTCGCCAGGCAGAAACGTCTGTCGAGACCTACGGAGCGCTGGCACCTGCTGGCGCTCATATTGCCGGCGATGCGCCAAACTGCATTCCGCGAAATGCGGCCGATGCCATCGCGGTCGAGGTCGAGATGGCCCGTAGAGGCGACATAGCGGCGCGGCATTCCTTCCTGACTTTTGTCCGGTCGTGGCCGGAAATCGTGATTGAGCGCCGTGGCGATTCCGTTGTGCGCTTCCGTCAATCGGGGGCGAATGCTGCGCACTGGGCTCACGATGGGCATAGGACCGCAACCACAATTCCGGTCGCTGCAACGCGGCATTCTTGCTGACGGACGGGCTTTCATATCTTGAAGGCATTCCACGGGATGTGAATCTCATTAAGGCTCATCGCCTGCATCGGTTGAATGCCGTGCTGACTGCGACTGGTCCGGCACGGTTCGGCGAATGGATGGCGGGGCGGCTCGCTTATAAGTCATTTGATGATTTGATCGAAACCGCTGAATTGGAGGTCACTCTTCATTTCCAGCGCTGCGCGCGCGAGTATTGCAATGGAGATGCGGTATCTTGCGTCGTGCTGGCTGGTTGGCACGAAAAGGAAGATCGGCCAGCGATTTACTCTATTGAGCTGGAGACGGCAGGCAGCCCGCAAGCATTGTTGGTCAGACAGAACGCCGACTTTGAGGAAAAGCACGTTGCGACCAGTTTGACAGAATTATCTATCATTGCGATGCCGCCGACATCGCGCGAGGAATTTCAAGAGGCAGGCTATGACCTGATTGCCGACGTGGAGAAGGTCGACCCAGACTCTTATCTGCTGCACTGCATGGAGATCCAGCGTCGCAAACGCTTCGATGGGCGCCACGTTGTCGGCGGCCATGTCATATTGACAACGATCACGGCAAGCGACGTGACGAAGCGCGTCGTGCCAACGACGAACGGGGTGCCTAGCGGGCGCTAACGTTGAATGCCCCCAAAATGATCGGCACGCGGTGCGCTTCCGGGCGGAAACATCACCGCGTGCCTCCAAAGCTCAGTCTGTGCGCCGGCAACCCCCACCGCCGGATGAGGGGTTGCCTTTTTTACGAGCTTCAGTTTTTCCCGTATGCCGTGTCGACCTGACGAGAAGCTGACGGCCGCGGCGAACCTTCGAGGCTCAATGTGCGAACAAGAGCGCGGCGACGGCGGCCACGGTGAAGAGCCCCGCCGCAATAGCTACCGCGCGTACCACAATTTCATTATCCATGAGTGAAGGTTAGCCGACGTTTAGACCTCGCGCCTGTGCAATTCGTGCCAGGATCGGCGAGCACATATGCGACCGGCCCCTGGGATTCTTATCTGATTTTAGTTTCGGACGAACTTCGTCCGAAACTACTTCTCGGAATGTAGCGGTCAAGCCGATGGCTCGTTCTCGTTCAGCACATCCACAAAACGCGCGTGTAGTGTTATCTCGTGCTTTGATCCGTCAAGCAGAACACGAACGCGGTAGCGTGTTCCGCCAGATCCGAGAACAACGCCATGTCGGCCGGCCATTCTGGGACCCGCCGCTGCGTTCACGATGATCCGTTGCCCCTTCACCATCTCGTTTTTGACGAGTGTGAGGTCCAGTGGGTTCGGCAGGCTGCGTCTGTTTGGCGGAGGCATGGTGGAAACTTAGCGCCGCCGGACGCAATTCAAGGCGTCTCCTCGTCGTACCAGGTGGTTTGCGATCAGTAGCCTGACAGCCAAGACGGCGAAGGCGATAGTAACAATCTCGCGGATCATTTGGACCTCGAAACGTTCATTTACCTCGCAAGACCATCAAATCGTCAAGCCATGTTGGCTGAGCTGCTGTCAGTCGCGGTGTCACGGACACTCAGCGAGCAATAGAAGATTGTTTGGATGAATGTCATCCGCCGCCGTCTTGATGTACTTGTACCCCTCGTGCGTGGCCCACACGACATCAACTCTGCGGCCGTTTTCTTCGACATAGAACTCCCACTCGTTGCTCTCGATGTCTCGGATAGCCTGATCGATGGATCGCTTCCACGGCGTACCGTCGGGGTTTGCCCCGCCAACATGTGAGATTCTTTCGTGAGGGTTCTTTCTGTCCGTCTTGTTGACGTAGCGAATGCGTGCGC
Organism: Bradyrhizobium sp. Pa8; assembly: GCF_052588265.1. Classification (NCBI taxonomy): domain Bacteria; kingdom Pseudomonadati; phylum Pseudomonadota; class Alphaproteobacteria; order Hyphomicrobiales; family Nitrobacteraceae; genus Bradyrhizobium; species Bradyrhizobium sp. Pa8. The sequence continues at coordinate 1,484,439 of NZ_CP176767.1, forward strand.
GTTTGGTCATTCACGTCTCCTGAATCTGGCAAAAGGCTGAGGACCAGCCTAGTCCACGACGGTTGGATTCGGCGGCCACCAGTCCTGGTAGGTGCGGTGCAGTCCTTTTCCCTGATACAACTTCGCGGCTCCCGGGACCCTACCGTCACCGCGGGAGCGCGGTGGTCCGCCTTGCCATTCAAGGTGGCCGGGCCGGCCACTGAAGTTAGCGGCGCGTGATAGGGACAGCGCTTGCGTGCTTGCGACGCCCCAAAGCGCCGAGTCACGTTGTTGCTAATTTCAATGGCAGTGCGGGCGCGATAGGGACAGCGTCGGGCTACGCAATACACCGACGCCGAGTCGCGTCCGCGCTGTTTTTACTAATTGTCACCGTGTAACGGGCTAGCGTCGGTGCAGGCGCTACGTCGAGCCGTCAACTTTATGGCGTGGCGCCCTTGTCCAGCGCGTCCGCCAGCGTCGTTAGAAACGGATGATGCCAATCATATTCATCCGACAGCAGCCAAGCCGGTAGGCTGGCGACGTAGCGGCTCAGTGCGATGGCGCCAGCAAGCGTTGTCGGTTTGGAGTGGATGAGCACGTCTCCGTACTGGTCGAGAGCCAACAACCGCTCCTCGCTGATTGCCTCGGCGGCGTCAAATTCGGGTCCTTCGACGAGTTTTGCGGATATGGATGCAGCGGCATCGTGTTGCGCGGAAAGCCCGCGGTGATGCTCAATCACCTCAAAGATCGAATCTAATTCAGTCGCATGGCGCATTTGCCCCAGACCAAATGAGATCGACACCTGCCGATCCTGGTAGGTGCAATGGAGACCATTGGTCGATACAGCTTGAGGGGCATGCCCGTAGACTCGCACTCCGCGCGGCATGTGCTTGGCAGCGCGAGCGCGGTAGGGACAGCGTTCGGCTATAGCCCGCGACGATCATGCCGAACCGATTGCAGGCCGTTACAGGGCAGTCGCCCATTTCAGCATTCTGTGTTTTCAGGTCCTCGGTAAGATTTTTGATGCTCGCGTAGCGAAAGTCGCCGTGCAGCTTACAGTAGATCGGGAAGGCCTCGTTGTTCAGCGCCTGCTTCGCGGCGTAGCTGCCTTCCAGATGAAAGGGAGCAAGGCTCTTGCCCGTAACCTCGGCCACGGCGCGTTCGACGACGACGGTATCGAAATTGGTCGTGAACACGACCTTGATTGCCCCCATGCTGAACAGCCCGCCGAAGATCCTGTGACCGACGGTGAGCGACGATACTTTCTCGGAGAGCTTGGCTTGGAGATAACGGCTTTGCCGTTCGAGGTCGGCGCCGAAGATCAGTTCGAAACTTCGGCTATAGGCCGTGGGATCGCTCGACGCGGGAAAGCCGCGTGACATCAGATAGGATTCGATCTTCTCGCGAACCGCTGCGTTTTGCAGATCGTTCGACGAAACTTCCTGATGCTCTTCGGAGCAGTAGTAGCGTCGCTTCAGGTCCCAAATGATGTCCCAGGCTGTCCGGAGACCTGCACTTTGGGACGTGCCAGCACCTAGCATCCAGGCAAACATGCCTGGCGCTTCCGTTACAATGCGGATGAACTCTGCTTGCTCCATAGGTTCAGGCTAGCTTCGCTTGGCGCGTACAACCAACGATAAATAGTCGCCCGTTCTTTAATCGCGGGCAGGGTGTCAACCCCGATCGACAAAAATGATCCCCTGCCGGGTTCATGGTTCTTTCCGCGGTCGTCTCTATGCAGTGAGCGCCGCATGATGGCGTTCAAGAAGTGTGGCATCTCGATGTTAAGAGCGCGGTGCGTTACCGCCCGCAGGGGCGACTTCGAGATTGCCAACACCTTCGTCCCGGCAGGGACGCATTTTCCGCCGAGGCGGATCTCGGTTGGTTAAGGCTGGTTCAAGCGGCGCGCATCTCTGCCTGGAACTCGGTGCCATCGGTCCAGATGGCATGGAGGATGACAGCCATTTTGCGAGCGAGAGCAACCTTGGCCTTTTTTGTGCCGATGCGTTTGGCCAGCTTGCTGCCCCAGCGCTTGAGCGCAGAATCTCGCCGGACGACGGTCAGTAGGACGTTCGCGGCCTCGAACAAATAAGTTCGAACCTGGTGGTTGCCACGCTTGGAGATGCGGCCAGTGTGATCGATCTCACCGGATTGATAACGTCTTGGTGTCAGGCCTAAATAGGCGCCCACGTCGGCGGAATGTCTGAAGCGAGTGGGGTCGTCGATGGTAACGACGAAGGACAGGGCAGTCAGGGGACCGATACCGGGAACGGTCATCATTCGCCGAACCGTTTGGTCGCTTTTTGCCATGGCCAGGAGTTGTCGATCGAACTTCTCAATTTGCTCGGTCAAACAGGACTGGGCAAGGAGCAGCGGTGCGAAAATCTCTTGTAGATCCGGCGCATCAGCAAGCACGGCGTCGACTTTGCGAGCCAGGTTGGTCGAGCCGGCCTTGCCGAGCACTATTCCCACCCCCTTGCACAGACCTCGCATTTGGTTGTCAATATCTCGCCGCAGATTCACCAGCTTGGTTCGAGCCGCCAGCATTGAGCGGGTTTTCCAGCTCTCTGCCCCCTTCACGGCAGCTTCTCGGTACCACCCCATGCGCGCCATTTCGGCTAGCCCCTTGGCATCGTTCTGGTCCGACTTGTTGATGCGCATCGATAACGCTGCGTTGGCATGACGTGCATCAAGGCAAATCACCGGAAAGCCCAGCGCTCTGAGTTGGTGCCAGAGCCAATTGGATAGCGCGCCCGTTTCGAAAACGATCCGCTCAGCATTGCCGGCATCCCGCCGCAAGAGTTGAGCGATCGCCTCCGGATCGGTGGACACGCAACCTTCGAATGACACGTCGCCGCTCTTGTCCAAAACGCAAATGCTGGTCTCTTCCATAGAGATGTCCAAACCAACGTACTGCTTCATGGAGCTGCTCCCTTTCGATAATCTGCTGAGGCCGATCCTACCGCCCCTCGTGTCCTCAAGAAGTCGTCAGCCGCGATTACGCCATGTGAAGAATTCGGAAGCGATTGATCCGTCGCTGTGATTTGGGAGGGCATCGAACTGCGCCAGAGCTATCTGCGCGTGGCCAAGCGCGCCGCCATCATGGTGGGGCGAGCTGGCGTATGGTTTCAGTTAATGCAGCAATCTGCGCCCGAAGGTGAAGCAATCTGATCGGCTGCCTTTCTTGACCTTTGATGAAGCCGGCGAGCACTGATTTGCGCGCACAGAGAACAGACCCCAACCGGAAGACGGGCAGCTTCGACGTCTCGGCCAGATAATATACTTTGCGCCGAAGCTCGCGTGATCCGAACAGATATTCGGCGATTGCGGCAGCACCCTCTAGTATGTCGTCAGCACGTAAGTTTAAGCTGGCGGCGTTCGGCTCCATGTGTCCTCCCAAGTTGTGTTGGTTAGTCCTCGGCGGCTGCAAAGGACATTCCCGAGCAATAGATGGGAGTGTTCGCTTGAACCTCGCTGGCGCAGCCTTAAACTCGACCTGCCAATATCAGGTAACCCCACTATCCTGGCACGCCTTGAGCTTCGATAAGCGGGCCGAAGGAACGCGCTCATTGTCTTTTTTTGGTAGGTCTGAAGTCAAAGGTAAAATGCTGCATTGCGGAAGGTTTCCAACCATTCCGAAGAAGTCGCCTTCCAGACACACGCTCGTATGGCGAGCGGCCGTTCTGCTCGCGCCTTGCTACGCAGCGGTTTCCGCTGCGTCGGCGGAATCATTCTGATCTTCCGGTGCGCAGTCGAAGGGGAGTGTCAATTGGGAACGAAACCCAAATAGCGGCAACATGCACAGGTGAAAGATGAGCCAGCATGCATAGATCGCATCATCTCCGTACGGGTCACCATCGCTGAGCAAGCCATGCGAAAGTCGGTTGCGCAGATTGGGGCCGATCTTCGTCAAAAACACATTCTCGATGTCCGCGACAATTGCGTTGCCGAACACAGCGAGTAGCTCGGAGCGCATCGGATCGAAGAGCGATGAGATTGTACGATCTTCCTGTGTCTTTGTCGCGTCATCGAGTTTCGAGACATCATGTCCGGAACTCTTAAGCACATGCCTAAGCGATTGTTCGACAAGAGGCGTTAGAATGTAAATTGCGCCGACAAAATCGCCCCGGAAGAACCGAGTGAAGCCGCGGGAGTAAGTCATAACAAGATTGAGCGGTACGAAGGCGCTATGCACCAGCAACTGCTCGAACACCTCATCGGCGACATAGTGATTTCGGGTAATCGTCTGGCGTGCGATCTCGGCGGCAGATGCCGCGATGTGTCGACGAATAGTTTCGCCTTGAGCTATCTGGCGTTCGACGGCGGAGGCGTCTGCACCATCGCCAAACCCAGCACCTTCGCTCCGGTGCACAACCTTACCCTCACGGTCGTGGTGCGAACTGCCAAAGAGCGATGACAACGGGTGTTCCCGGATGGTATCTCGGGCTTCCTGCTCAAGCGTTGCCGGATCTGGAGATCTGCTGAGTGCTGCGAAAGAGAACAGCTTGTCACGCAACGAAGCGTGCTGCATCTGCTCTTCGACCTGCCTCGCCAATCCCTCGAAGTCTGTGGGAAGAGCGAAGCCCGACATTTCGTCGGCAATACCAGCCTGAACATCGATCAACCCGTGCCTCAGCTCCTTTGACCGCTCCTTCGTGCCCGGGACGCCGTGGAGCTCGGCAATCGCTTCGGTAAGGGTCTGGGAGGCCAAAAGAGCCATTGGCTGGCTGGCTGCGATGGCGACGAGTTGGTCGGCGGCAGCTATTTAGGTACGATGCTGATCGTCGGCTCGCTTGGCGATACGATAGGCACGCGAGGCCATGCGCCAAAGCTTGACGATAGTGTGGGGATCAGAACTCGCGGGAAGCCTGGCAATCAGTGCCTCAATCTGGCTACCAATCTCGCCGGCATCGCCGACGCCGAAATCGAGAGCAAGATGGCCAAACCAGAGGGACGGCACCATCAATCCTTGCTCAAAAGCCCTAACCCTCAATGCCGTTACAGTATCTCGCGCTGCTGGGCCTGGCTTGACCGCTCCAATGGCACGGCCGATCAGGAGTGCGCGACGCAGCAAGTCGCGGGCGTCGTACGTAAGGACGCCGCGATCATCCTCGCCGCGAAAGCGGAGCTCATCCACATCGACCTTCGCGACGATGTTGGCATAGGATTCGGCGGCTACGGCCGCGAGCTGGGCCTTGGGATCGACGACCCAACAGATGTCCGCAAGCCGCGCGCGGAGGACCGGGTGCGTAGCGCGTCTTGCCATCTCTGCCAGTACCTCAGCAGGCGGACCGCGAAAATCGACCGGAAGTGCCGTGCGACGACCATCGGCCGTAACCATCAGCGCGCCGAAGGGCTCGTTCGGCTCTTTCGATCGAAACATCATCCCGGTGGCGGCCGTCAGCATGTGGAAGACGCGCGCCGCCGCTGTGTCGGGCAATTCACCATTTGAACCTATGGGCCCGCCAGCGGCGCTAAAGAGGTCCGACAACGTCGAGCTGTCCGCGCTTTTCGATCCGGCCACCGGAGCTTCGAAGTGGAAATCAATGAGGTCAGACAGGGTCGCTCTAGCCCAAGGCGGAGGCAACGGGTTCGGTGCGCTCGCGTCTTCCGATGTATTGTCGGCAGATAGATCCTCCATGGTCCTCTCGTTATCAGCTAGGGAGCCCGATGCAAAGGAGCTATATACAATCCGCAATCACCTCGAGCACAGCTATCTCCGGGTACACGAAATCCTGATGCGCAAACAAGCTAGCGCACCGCCCGATCCCTGGGCGGACCGGTTAGCCTATTCGGTCGCGCGCAGCGAGTTGAATGCCAAGACCATTCAACTCTATCGTCTTGCCCGCGCCGGTCTGATCTATCTGGCGCTCGGCATGCATCAGGAAGAGGCCATGCGCGACCGAGCGGCACCGAAGGGCCTCAAGATGCCCGATGATCCTGGATCGTTGGTCTGACAAGTGGAAGGTCTGAGGTCAGCCCGAGCACTGGCTTCGGAGCGCCGGTCGGCATCCCGCGATCCGCCGGGCTTGTTCATGCAATCTTGGCGGGTTAGCATTCGGAAAATTCAAGATACGGCGAGGGAGGGCGTGAGCGTGCCGGAATTGTGGACGGCGCTACCAGTTGACCCGCCCCCGGTAATGCCACGGAATACCCATGACGAGAAAGCTGCCTCTTACAGATTTCCGCGCCATTAGACATCAACTTGAACCAGATGATTTTGCCATCAGTGATGGAGACGATATTGCGCCGACCGACTTGATTGATGAACAAACATGGGCCGGCATCACTCATCTTACCGACGACGTGGCCATTCGCACATCAGACCACAATGGCATCCGGCTAAGTCTCCTTCACAGCCTGTGGAGCGACTGGATTGTTGCCATCGGAGATCCCGATCATCCCGACGAGCTCTATAGCTGCATGCTAGATGCCGCTGATGCCTTTCAGTGCGTCAATTTTCTTCTGTTGCACGGCTACTACCGAGCCGCCATGGCAGAACTTCGCGTGGCGCTCGAACTGGTTATGATAGGTTCATATGGCAATCTAAAGCCGGCCGATGCCGACTACGTCACATGGAAAACCAGCGGCTCAGAACTGGGCTTCACGCGCGTGAGAAAACGGCTGCACGGGATACTGACTGAGGAGCAATGCAACTGGCTGCTGGCTGACGGCGAGATTCTCAGCATGACGTTTCGTCAGTTATGCAATTTTACTCATTCGCGTCCCGATTCAAGCGATGGCGCTCTCTGGGAGAGCAACGGTCCAGTGTACGTGCATGATGTATTGATGCGCTCGTTCTTTACGGTTCTGAGTGTTTATACAGTTTGCTACTTGCTCGTCCGGATCGCTCGCCCGGGCTTTATCCTACCCAAAGATAGCCGAATTCTTTTCGAAGAGAATTGGCTGCAGAGCCGCGAAGCTATCGCCAAGGCTTTCGAGCAGCTTTTCAAGGAACGAGCGAGTTATGGCTGATCTGCCGGGACTAGTCAATCAATTGGGCAATCTAACGGTGCTCGAAGCGGCGGAGCTTTCGAAGATGCTTCGCGAGCGACTTGAAGGTCCGCCCAAGAGAAAGCATCTAAGCTTCAATGAGGGTAAGGTATGTGATGCGATTGTGCGCCGCCTCGAAGAGCGCGAACAGCAAGTACGTGCAAACCTCCGTTGGCCTGAGCAAGAAAATCACCAGCACCCTGTCGAGGTGGTCTTTGATCTGGGCAGTCAGCTTTATGCGCTCGAGCATACCGGCATCGAGCCGTTCGATGGCCACATACGCATGGAGGCACAGACCGAGAAGCTCTTCGCACCTATCACGACCGCGCTTAAAGATGCGCTCGGAACGGACGCTCTGTTCGAACTCTACCTGCCGATCAATTCGCTGAATGGTCGCAAGCCAGCGCAGCTCTCGGCGATTCAGCAGGCAATCATCGGCTGGGTAAAAGAGGCCGCGCCGACGATCCCGCAGCGTCCCTTCCCGGACTACAAAGGAAACGGTGTCGGCCCTTCGAGACCGCCGAATGTGCCATTCGGTGTGGCCCTTTGCCGCTTCGAGCCGCCAATCGTTCCGGGCACGCACTTCCAGATCAGGCATACGATAGACGATATCGAGAAGCTGCGCGCGGACCGGATGCAGGCTGCGATCGACAAGAAGTTTCCGAAACTTGCCGCGTGGAAAGCGAACGAGGGGGCCAAATCGATTTTAGTGCTGGAGCAGAACGACATCCAGCTTACCAATCCCTCCATTGTGGCTGACGTCTATCTACCGTTGGCCAAGGCGCGCGAAGACCGGCCGGATGAAACCTATCTGGTCGCATCATGCATGAGCCCTAATTGGTGGATGTGGCCAATCTTGATCGGCGATCGTTCATACTACGATTGTGCCAAGAGCGATGATCCGAGCTTCTGGGAATTTGAGCCATCCAAGCTTGCTACGCTGACGGAGCGGAGTCAGCGGAGAAGTACGAATTCGATTCCCAGAGGCTTCAAGACGATATCCAGGACCCCTTCGCTGTGTTCCCAGCCACCACAATATTCGGGTGACAGCGCTATCGTCAGAACGCTGATTTTGCCGCTACCCAAATGAGCGCCGACTGTCTTCATCGTATTCGATATGTATGCCTCGGACATCATGCACCGGGCAGGTTCGTCGTCGCCTCCGTGCCAGAAGAAGTAACCAGTAGTCGAGGTTAGATGGCACATGCCAGAGATCGCAATTCATATGGGTGCATTTTGGCGTCGTGCCCTTACCATGGGTCGCGAAGTAGGCGGTGTCCATCGCGCTTTCGAACACGGCCAAGAAAATGGATAGATAATTATCCCAGCCGAACAGAGGGAGCGGCTGTGGAATGTCCTGGTGTTTGACCTTGCGCGCCAGATACTCATCGATGCGAAGGCCCCAATCGGGCGGCAGGTTGTCCAGCCATGTCGTCATCCGGCTGGCAAGCGTGTCGTAGTGCTGATCCATATGAAAGAGCGAATACGGCTGTTTCGGATTGATATGTTGCAGCCAGCACCACAGCGCCGCGCGATGGTTGTCCATCACGTACACATTCTGACGCTTCCACAAGAAGTTTTGGGTGAAGGCCCCGGAAGGGCCGCGAAACGGGACCAGCCATTCGCCTTCGGATGCTTCATCAACGTACCTCAAGTTCGAAGGAGCCATGGAGCGGGGCAATTCAGGTGCAATGCTCCGATCGCGCGTCCAGACCCTTCGGCTTCGCAGGCATGATGTGGGGGCCGGAAACGACGACGAAGGACATGGCGGGCGGGCTAGCTCTTGTCTTCGAATTCCTCGACTGCGGAAACATATCCCTGGACATAGATCTCCGTCTCGCATGCGCCCGTGCTTGACATGAAATCCATGCATATCTGATCCGGTGTATTAATGGCCAACTGAAACTTCCCTCGGTCGCTATTCCGTTGGAGATCGACCACATTGCCGGAGCCGGGAACAAGCTTTCCCCCGTGTTGCGGAAGCACGCATCCTCGGACAGCTCGCGGCTGGCAGAATGGACTGTGACCATCAGAAGTGCCTCCCGATGTTATTCGGAAAAGCTGAGAGCTTTGCACGCGGGCCTGTATTGTCTTTTTTGGCTTCGGCACCACGATGAGGGTCAGAACGGCGTCATCCGGAATTGGATAAGCGGATTTCGGCTCCTTGAATACGAAGGACTTCGAGTCGAGACTGACGCCGATAGGCGTCTTTCGAAAGCGGAATGGGATGATCTGAATTTCTCCGACCGCATCACCATTTAGTTTGACGGGCTGAGTGAGTGGACCGAGGTCAATCAAGAGCGACGAGTTTACGATGGCATCTTTGCCAAACTTGCCCTCCATGGTCTGCTGGTCATCTGCGCGCAGCTTGATCGTCAATGGGAAATCGGTCTGCTTTCCCTTGAATAGAAGGCCGCCTGCAAGAATGACAAACACGAACATCGCCGCCGGTCCGCCAAATTCGAACACTGTGCCGTAGAGTTGTCCCTTTACCGAACCGATCGAACGCAATACGCCGAAAAGGACAACGGCACAGACGAGTGCCAGAAAGAGCAGCAGCAGGTAGTAGGCCTGGTCTCCGAAGGCGTTCGCCGCCAGCGTGTCCAGGTGGCTGACCAGATAATTCCCCACGACAAGTGCTAACAGCGCCGCAACCAGTGCGACCACCGCATAAAATGCAGGGGAGGCCGGTTGCCGTGGAACGGGCGGCTTTGGATGCGCAGACATCATCGCTCCCCTCCGGGATGGGCACAGGCATTTTGCCTCTTGCTTGGCTGATCGCAAGACCTATGAGTGGCTTCAACCCAAAATTGTTCCTGCCGCCGATACCTCGTGCTCGGGAAAACCCGGTGGGGAGCCGCGATTTGGAAGCTGCGAACCAGCAGCCCGATGGCGCGTCCGCTGCGCGGACCGGGCTCTATGGGTTGCGCCCACCGAGTCTTCGCCTCGGCCTTCGGTCACGATCCCATCGCGCAAGATCTGATGTGCGTCTCGCCGGGGGCACTCGGGAAAGCGGCTCGCCTGCGGCGATCGCTATCACTGCCGCGTTCCCGGGTGCCGCTTTAACCGGTCTTCTCTAACCGGGGTTGAGACGTCAAGTACGAAATCTGATCCAATTACCGCATTGTGGTTGTGCCTTCCGAACCTACCGTGGTGTCAAAGCTATCCGGCGATCGCGCTTCTCTTCGAGGTCGGGATCCCCGCCTCATGATGATGTTCGTGAAGAAGTGGCGGGACCATCTCGGGGACGCAGTCGCGGAGCGATTTGCTCGCGCTGCAGACCGGTTATCACCCTCGCCATTCCTCGTCCTACCGGACTCCTTGACAGCCTTTCGGCCGTGTTCTGCTGATCAGTGCATTCGGATGTTAGGCTGCCGCTGCGACCTCCGATCTTTCCCACCGGAAGTCGCTGCCGTCGCACCACATACGGTGCAGGATGACGGATATCTTGCGAGCCACGGCTACCAGCGCATTTTTCATTGAACTACGCTTAGCGATGCGGATGCCCCACGCCTTCAACGAGCACCACCGTTTAGTGTTGACCATTAATGAGTGCGCGGCTTCAAAGAGGTGTTCTCGAGCAAAGGCATCGCCGCACCGGGTGATGCGCCCGTTGTAATCGACCTCTCCCGACGCGTATTTGCCTGGGGTCAGTCCAAGATGGACACCAACATGCCGTGATTTACGGAAGCGGCCTGGATTATCGATAGTCGTCTTGAATGCCAAAGCTGTCAGGGGACCAACGCCAGGAACCGTCATGAACCGACGGCAAGTAGCATCGCTCCGAACCAGGCGCCCAATCAGGCGCGTCAACACGCGTGCTTGTTCGCCGAGCATGCGCCGGGCTTCGAGCAATGGAACGACGAGGGCCTGTAAATCTCCATCAGCCACGATCAGCCCGCGGACACGTTCTTCAAAGCGGCTTTGGCCGATAAGCCCCACTTTGAATCCGAAGGTTCGAAGTGCCGCCCGAATATGATTGTTGAGGTCGCGTTGCTTGTCGAGCAGGCACCGGCGACTGCCCATCAACGCGCGCAGCTTTTGGCTGTCTTCAGATTTGATGTGAACCGCCTTAAACCACCCTGTTCGCATCATTTGCGCAAGCGCACGAGCATCGTTGCGGTCCGTCTTGACAGTTTGGGCTTGCATCACGCTCTTTGCGTGCCGGGTCTCAACACAAATGACGGGTAATCCGCCTTCCGAAAGCCCCTTGTGCAGCCAGGAGGAACATTGGCCGGCTTCTAGCCCAATGCGCTGCAAAGCGAAGCGGGTATTTCTCAGCCAGGAAATTAGCGCCTCGGGTTCGGTATCCGTCACTCCTTCCCGGACGATATTTCCATCTCGATCAACGATGCAGATCGCGGTGCGCTTCAGAGACACGTCGAGTCCAGCGAAGTAATTCATCAGGATCTCCAGCTCATCTTGTTGGGCGAATCGATCGACGTATTATGCGCCCGAGAGGTCGGTGCCCGGTTACTTCATCTCGTCGCTGCACTCGTCCCGCATGCCCCTTCGGGTCGCTATGCTCACGCGGCCCGGGTGCCATTTCAGGTGGGCGATGCGCCTTTGGCGCACGCCGAGCACCTTCATGGTGCGTTACCATCGCAAGAGGCTGACGGTACATCGTCCACGGTTGGTGAGCGCGCGAACAGTTCGTAGGCCTGATTGCGCAAGTCGTCATCGATAGCGTTCTCCCTATCGACATACTTGATCACCAAATCGACTTGCTCTTTCGAATTGCGCGGCAATCTGTACACTTCTTCGAGCTGCGTTGGCGTCAGATAGCGGGCAAGATGCTTGTGCGGATCTGGCGGCGTCTTCCAGTTGCGAAGCCAGTTTCCCATCATGGCTTTCCAGAACATGAGCTTGTCGGCATTGATCTTGCGCCGAATAAGCGCGTCGTAGTCCCGTAGTGCCACGAGCGCATCTGACCCGAGTTCATTGCTCATCCAGCCATGAAACCGCATCGCCCGCGCGCGATAGTCGAGAAAAACGTTACGAAGGTCAATTTGCTCGGGCGACGCGTCGATGTAGGTCTGCATAGCTTTGCGCCCACTACCGAAACGGTCTGCATAGGCGTCAAGTACCCGCAGCAGTAGAGCCTTGCAAATAACGAAGGTGGCGGTGCTGGTGCCCTCGGAAAAGCTCCGGACGATGTTCCAGCCGGCTGTCACCGCATGGAGGTGGTGCAAGGCCACACGAAGGCCGATCACGAACTCATGCAATCCGTCCGCTCCGAAACATGCGATGCGCGTCGTTTCGTAGTCCAGCATCGGATGCAGCTTATGGACCCTGCGCGCATGATCAACCAACGAGGCCGCGGCATTCGCGGTAGCGAACAGCTCTTTTTGAATCCGGCGCTCGGTTCTGCCCGAGTCGTTCTCCCCGCCTGGGCTGAAATATCCTGAGTCGTCCGAGAGCGCGGCTGTCTCAAAGCAATCGATCGCAACCAGCAGATCCTGGATGCATTGTTCCAGAATTGAGAGGCTCGTGCGGTAGGAGTCGCGACGTTCCGCAAGTGCAAATCCCTTGTGCTCGCGAAGGATGGCACGAGTGTGCGTATCGTTCAACCGGATCACTACCTCCGCCAGTTCTTCCGGCAGTGGAGCCGCGCTCTCGGCCACGGCGACACGAATTCTCTCGCGACGCTCGGCCTCGCGCTGTTGCTGCCGTCGCCAAATTTCGTCGATCTGCTCGAGTGCAAATTTCTGCAAGTCTATTTCCGCTCAAGAGTGCGGCGATTGGGACACAACAGCCGCTCCACGAAGCCGTACTTTACCGCCCTCCGATCAGAGCTGGAAAGCCCTCCTTGAGGCGACCGGGGCTTTATGCCATGAGGCATTTCGTGCCGCTGCCGCGGCGTGAGGCTTGGGGCGCCGCCCTCGCGCGGCGCAGGGGCAGGCCCTCCGGGTTTTGGCTCCCCCACGCTTCGCGCGGTCCCCCCAAAAATCTTGCTGCGCAAGATCCCTAACCCTTGCGCCTTGCGCACCCGCTGCTCGCCGCGAGGCAGGGGTTATGGCGGCTTTTTGCCGCGCACAACCCCTGCCAACTAGGAGAACAACCATGAGCAACAGAAAGAACATCCCCGCCGAAGCCCGCAACATCGTGATGGTGCCGCTCGGCAAGTTGAAGAAGTCGCCGAAGAATGTACGAAAGACGCCGCACACGCCTGCGGAGATCGAAGCGCTCGCCGCCAGCATCGCCGCACTCGGCATGCTGCAATTTCCCATCATCGAGCCCGAACTCGGCCCCAAAGACAAACCGACCGGCAATTTTCTGGTCAAGGCAGGCGAAGGCCGCCGCCTTGCGCAATTGCTTCGCGTGACGCGCAAGGAGATCAAGAAGGACGAGCCGATCCCGTGCATTCTGGATGTCGAGCACAACGCGACCGAGATCATGGTCGGCCCCTTTCAGATCTCGATGATGAGCTTCTCGTTGAAATCTGGATTGTCCCAGGTGCGCTCGCGCGGCAGCCACGGGCCGTAGCCTTTCGCGTTGCTCACGACGCGGGTCTCGCCGATCACGGCGTCGAAGGATTCGTGGGTGTGCCCGTAGAGCCAGAGGTCTGCGGGCCGCAGGGCGCCGCGACCGTCGTCTGGCGCCGGCACCATCAGGTCCATGAGGTCGCTATAAAATGCCGCGGTCAGGAGCTCGTCCGGCTTTGGCGGGTCCGACAGGCGCACCTCTGGGCGCCGGCAGGCATGGTGGGTCACGATCACAAGGGGACCGGGCCGATCCTTGCGGAGCTCGGCCTCAAGAAAGACCCGGGACTGCCGGTGCCGGGTCAGTGCGTGTGAGGGTCGGAAGCGCTGAGCGTAGCGGCGGGTCCGGATCTTCTTGAAGTCGTTCATGCGGTCCCCCGCGATCGCCATCTCCCGGGGCTGATCTCCGAACAGCGCGAAGTCGGTCCAGAGCGCGCAGACCACGAAGGTCACGTTGCCGAAGCGGACGGTCTCGTTCTCCAGCGCGTGCACGTTCGTGCCGGCCGCGGCCGCCTTGGCCTTCTCGAACGTGCGGTCGATGTCGGTGCCGTAAGCTTCGTGGTTGCCGCTGCAGTAGATCACCGGCCTGTCTGGTACTCGATCCTGCAACCACTTCACTCCGCGCTCCATACGCGGGATCAGGTCGCCGGCGACGATCATGACGTCGAATCCTGGCCGCGCGTCTCCGGACGGCAGGTCCCAGCCGCGGGTGAGTTCGATGTGGAGGTCGGACATGGGCCAAAGCCTCACGGCGCTACTCCTCGACCGAGGGAGGCCGGATCGACCTCCGTGAAGGTGTCAGTGTCGCGGTCGTAGCGGCGGCACGTGACCTGGCTCCGGTCGCCGGCGACGTAGCTGACGATGTAGATGTTCTCGAGCCCCGGCTTGACCTCGACGGGAGGCCGACCTTCGGCGTGCACCGCGCACCGGGTGGTCAGCCAGTCGCTGCCGTGTAGCCGGCCAGGCTCGCCGCACAACTCGCAGCAGGTCGCGCTGCGGGCTTCCGCCAGCGCGATGGCTTCTTCGACGCGAATGGTTGCATCCTGAGTCAGTCTGCCATCCCAATAGACCCGCAGGGTGCCGTACTTCTCCTTGATCTGGCTGAACTTGAACGTGCCGCCCTTCCGGATCGCGGTCCGGATGCGGGCGCACAGCCGGCCAAGCAGATCATGCCAACCGGGGCCGCACTCCGGGGCGCCTTGGGCCGAAAACACGTGATCGCAGGAAGGGGCGAAGAGGTCGCGGTGAACCTCGATGAGCTCGACCTTCCAGTTTCCGACGCTGCCCGACATGAACGACCTGAACACTACCGTGAACGAAATAGGAACATTCAAAGCAGCAAGGTCAGCTGGAGTCAAGGGCTTAGCACCTTCTTCTTATATAAGAAACGACGCCAATCTTATATAAGACGGCCGGCCGTCGTTGGTGGCGCTGGAGCCGCCTAGGCCCTATGGTCTGGGAGGCTCTCGCGCAGCGGATGGACGAATGGTTGGGAAGAAGAAGGCGCCGAAGCGGGGAAAGCGAACTCCGATCGGAGACAGAGTTCAGGTCCTGATGATGATGCATCCGGACGTGATCGCCGACATTAAGCAGGTAGGTATCGACGAGCACCGAGCCGCGTGGGACGTGATGGAGCAGGCCGCAAGGGAATTTCTGAAGCGAAGGAAAGCGAAGAGAATATCCTGAAAATCCATTGTTTTTCCTTGCGGTTGCGCAGTCGCCGCGGTTCAATCCGCGAGCCGAGGGCTGCTTAGATGAAGCTGTTTGGTTATCTTCCGGAGACCCTTTTCAAGCCCTTGTCCGGGCCGAAGAAGCACGTCTATTCGCGCCTACTGATGCGCCTTTATGAGCGGGTCTATTCCGCGCGCATTCTCGAGACGCCGCTTAGGGAAGAGATCGTTAAGCAGATCGAGATCGGGCTCTCCGAGTTCGGCATCGGATCGATGGGCGATCTCTCGGAAGGCGATCCTGAAGAGGATCAGACCACAAGCCAGGCCCATTACCTGGCCTATTATCGATTGCGCGATACCGGTTGGCTCACGGAAGAAACCGAAAAATGGCGAACCTACGTGGACATGAACCCGGACGCTTTCATGGTCCTCGGGGCGATCACCGACTTCGGCAACAGCCGCGTGCGCGTCGCAGGCGCCGTGGTCGACGTCAAGAACAACCTAGAGGCCGCGCACCGTGAACCGGAAACGATGGCCCAAGGCTTGGCCAACGCACACGACACCGCATTGCGGTTCGCCCGCAGCATGCGCCGCATCCTGGCCGGAATGCGCGAGATCGAGGACCGCATTCTGGGCAATCCGAACGCGGCGGCCATCCTTCGCACGTTCTTCCAGGACTTCGTCGACGGGCTCCTGATAGCCGACTACAAGCAGCTCAAGACGTCCAATAATCCGTACCGTCATCGCCGCACGATCGCGACGCTCGCCGGCGACATGCTCGCGGACGCCAATCAGCTTGGCAAAATCGCGCGCGCTTACATCGAGCAGGGCGTCATGGCCGCAGGCGCCACGGTTGCCGCAGCCGAGGAACGCGTCATCGCCGAGATCGAGAAGATCAAGAGCGTATTCGAGGACGTCGGGCCGTTCATGGACAAGATCGAGGACTTCCGCGATCGGCTCGAACGCCGCATCCGTACGACCGTCCACTACATGGACGTCATGGGAGAAGGCTCCGCCGAGCGGATCGTTCGGCTGATCGAGCAGCTCTCTAAGATCGGCAGCGACGAGGTCGAGGTCCGTCTGAGGTCGCCGGATGTCGGTC
Source organism: Bradyrhizobium sp. Pa8 (assembly GCF_052588265.1). NCBI lineage: Bacteria > Pseudomonadati > Pseudomonadota > Alphaproteobacteria > Hyphomicrobiales > Nitrobacteraceae > Bradyrhizobium > Bradyrhizobium sp. Pa8. The sequence goes on from NZ_CP176767.1 coordinate 1,500,665, forward strand.
TGCCCATCACGTCCCTCGCACTGTACACCCCGCCTCCGCCGAAGGCTCCGCCCGAGCGGACGCGCTTCAAGGTGCCGAAGCAGGATCCCTATCTCCGCGCCTACGTCGAGGCCACGACCGAATTCGACCGGATGGTGCGCGTCTCCGACCAGAGGCTGCTCGAGTTCGCCCGGCGGCAGATGCAGGGCCGCGACGCCGTGTCGTCCGCGGAGATCGAGATCGAGAGCATTCCGGACCTCTTCGCCTACCGGGCCCTCCCGAATCTGGCTGCGGTCGGCCGCTCTGTGCGACTTGGCGAATTCACGATCAGGCTCGACGAGGGGCGCACCGCCAACGACTGGATCGACGTGACCGCCTTCCGGATCGAAAGAACGAGGACCACAGCCGATGCTGCGTGATCTCTCCAAACTCGTCGACGACGCGGACTCCGAAGGGCAAGACGGCGACGTATTGCAGGAGGAATTGCGGCTGGCGGCACAGGCGCTTTGGCGCGCCCAGTTCATCTATGAGAACGACTGGGGGATGAAGCCCCCCTATGAAGTGCTCCGCCGCCACACTGCCGCCTCGTCAGAGCATGAAGCTCGATGAGAGTCTCCTCCTTCTGGTGCTGCGGCTTCACTATGAAGAGGCGTTTACGCGGTTCGAGGCCAGGGAATTCGGCGAGGTGGAAGTCGAGAGCGAGCAGATTCTGCAGATCTACGAAGATCGCACGCATCGCGAACGCCCAAATTTCGGAAGGGTGAAGGAAATCCTGGCAGGCTTCCGACAGCGAGGCCTCGTCCGAATTGACGATCGGGACGACAGGAACTTCACCCTGTTTCTGCGGCCCGCCTTACCGATCGTGGTCTCAAAGGACACGCTCGGGTCCCTCGAAGAGTTCGTGTCGCGCTCCACCCCGGCGACGGCAAAGACCGACGCCGCGAGCGAGGTGCAGGCGTGATCGAACTTCGTCGCATTATCCTGGTCGATTGGTATTTGTTTCGGGCGCAACAGGTCGACCTGCGTGGCATGACCGCGATCATCGGCCCGAACGGTGCGGGGAAGTCGGCGATCATCGACGCCGTGCAGACTGTGCTCTCGGGCGCAAGTATGGCCAGCATCCGCTTCAATCCGAGCGCCCAAAGCAACGTCAGGAGCAAGCGGACGCTACGCGACTACTGCCTCGGCGTTGTCTCGCTCGACGAGAAGGGCGAGCGGTCGGAGCCGACGCGCCAGCATGCCTACACCTACATCATCCTGGTCTTCGAGGATCTGGACGACGGCTCGGCGGTGAGCCTGGGCGTGGCTTTTTCGGCTTCGGCCTCGAGAAGCGACGAATCCTGTGAAGCGCGCTTCATCGCAAAGGGCGCGATGACAATGGACGACATCCTCGCGGCGGTCGGCGACGACGAGGTCGAGACGCTGCAGTGGCACGCCGTCCGCACCGCGTTGCGCACCCGGCATATCGAGGTCGACGACGCGTTCTCCAGCGCGACCGACTTCGTGGCGGAATCGCTCAGAGCCTTATCGCCGGCAGGGTTCCCACTCGACCCGCGGCGTTTCCAGAAGGCATTCCGGAACGCGCTGCTACTGAAGCCGGTGGACAATCCGACGGATTTCGTCCGGAACTACGTCCTCGACGTTCAGCCTCTCCAGGTCGACAGGCTTCGGCGCGGTATTGAACATTGGCGGTCATTGACCCGCCGCATCGAGGAATTGAGGGCGCAGAGCGCCAGCCTCGCCGGAATCCTGCGCATCGTCGGCCGCGCCGTCGAAAACGAGAGAGTTATCGCGACCAATAGCTGGCAGATAGCGCGCCTGGAATGGGAGAGGTTTCGCCGGGAGGCCAGACGCCAGGAAAAAGCTATCGCGCAGTTCCGGAGCGCCGCAGGAAAGGCCGAAGTCGAGGCGACCGCGGCCGCGACCCGACATGCGACGCTCGAGGCAGAGCATAAGACCGTCGAGCTGTCGATCAGAACCAGCGACGCCGAACAGCTTGCCCAGATGTACGAGTCGGACAAGACCGCAACCATGAGCCAGCGCGCCAACGCCATGGCGCCGATCAAGGACATCGATGGTCTTATCGCTTCGATCAAGAAGGCCGTCGAACTCAATCTACTGGTTCGTCGCGACGACCTGCTGCATGCGCTGTTAAGCGCGGTCGTCGTCGCCCGAGGAAGGGCGCCACTTTTAGAATGGGATAAGCCATTACCGGGCGACTGGAAGGATAGCGCCTCTCACCTCGATGCGGCGCTTCTCTCGGTCGACCAGGAGAGGCTTGCCGCGGTCCGCAAGTCGTTCTCGGATGCGCATTTTACCGCCCGAGTTGCGACCAAGGACCTTCAGGATCGCATCGACCAGATCGACAGCAATCTGAAGCGGCTGGACCAAGGGCTCAGCCCTATCGAGCGCGGCACCCGGGATCTGATCGATCAGCTTCGATCGCACGGCATCGAAGCCGAACCGTTGTGCGATCTGGTGGAAATCCGCGACGACAAATGGCGAATGGCGGCGGAGGCCGTCCTGGGTCGTTCCCGCGAGGCGCTGATCGTCGAACCCGGCCGGGCCGTCCGCGCCCTGGAGATCTACCGCGAAGGCGGCGAATATTCGTTCCAACACGCCGAGGTCATCAACACGACCAAGACCGACAGTACGCGACCCGCTGAGAAGGGCTCGTTGGCGCAGATTATCAGCACGGAAAACCGGCATGCGCGGGCCTTCCTCAACTACAGGCTTGGCCGGCTGATGATGGTGGAGACGATGGACAGGATGGTCGCCGCCGAGAACGCCATCACTCCCGACCGGATGATGCAAGGCGGGCGGACGGTCCGACGGCTTCCCAAACCCGAGCACCTCAAGCTTGGGCGTGCCACACAGGGGCAAATGCGTCAGCAGCTCGAGATCGAGCGAAATGACCTTACGCTGCAGCTCGCTGAGCGGGCGCGCGAAGTTGGCCGGCTGGAAGAAGAGGCACGGCTGTTCGAGGAAATGTTCGCGCGCTTCAAAAAGACGATCGAAGCCGATCTGACTTGCTCCGGATGCGGCGCCGACCTGGCTGCCTTCGACCGCAAGCTCGCCGAGATCGGGAAAAACATCGAGGATGCCAAACGCAATCGCGATCCCAAGCTCGTCGCCGATCTGAAGCGCCTTACGGGTGAAGTCGAGGGGGCAGGCCGCAAGAGGACAGAGACGCAAAAGGCTTTTGATGCTGTGAAAAGTGCGCGAGATAAGGCCGAAGGTGCGTACGATGACTACATGCAAAAGAACCGCGTCACTGCGCGCGCAGCCCGACGCGACCGTGCGCGTCAGATGCGTCAAGACTTCCCGCAATCCACAGCTATGCGCGACTACCGTCCGGAGGTCGCAGGAATTGCGACGGAAGCGATACCGAACCGCATTGACGGACTGACCGCGGACAGGGAGACTCGTTCTACGACAAGGCGATCCAGCCTGATGCGCGAAATGACCAACGCGATGAACAAGCACGGTCAGGATTTCCATGTAGTGCCGTCGTTCACCGCGGAAGAAGCGACGCCGACGGCAGTCGAGCAGTGGGCGGCGACCGAAAAGGAGCGGCTCGATGGGCACGAGCTGGTCCAGTATGAGGAGCAGTGCCGAAACGCCGCGACTGAGATGACCTCGGCATTCCGAGACGATCTCCTTCATCGGTTGGATGACGCCTTCATGGGCATTCGAAACACCCTGAAGGAGCTGAATCGTCATCTGGAGGATCGCCAGTTCCACGGGCGAGATTACTATTCGTTCAAAGCGCTCGATGCGCCGACTCATGTCGACATGATCGAGCTCGTCGAAGAATCTCGAAAGCCTGAATTCAACCTGCCGCTCTTCGGGGACCGGTGCGGGGACGCGAATTCCCCGATGATGCGTGCGGTCCGTCAGATCGAGGAGATCCTGTCGAATCCGGAGGCGCGGACGGAGGATATCGAGGACCCGCGCAAGTATTTCAATTTCGAGCTCTATATCAAGGATGCCCAGGGCACGATCCGGTCGTCGTTGACGAGCCGTGCGGGCACGGGATCCGGCGGCGAAGGTCAGTTGCCGTTCTACATCGCTATCGGTGCCTCATTGGCCGCCACATACCAGAACCGGCGCACCGGGGAGAGCGGACTGTCTCTCGCGATCTTCGACGAGGCGTTCAATCGGTTGGATACGAAGGCGATCGGCCAGTGTTCGGAGTTCATGCGGGCTCTGGGGCTTCAAGTCATGTTGGCCACACCAGACGAAAAGCGCCACGTGTTCATGGAAGTGGTCGACACCGTCGTAAACGTGAATCGGCTGGGCAACCAGGTGATGATCGACACCGAATTCTTGACCGACAAGGCCCGCGACGCGATCGTTGCGATCGACCCTTACCGCAAGGGCTTCGACGTATTCAAATCCGAGCAGATCGCGGCCGAGAAGGCTGAGGCTATCCCGCGGGACCAGGCCGCTGAATGACCGACGTTCGCACAACGGATGCTGGGATCGAGTTCCTCGAACGGCTGCTGGAGCGGAGCGAACGCAATCCTGATCGCTTAAGGCCGGCATCCGCGGCTCCGGAGTACGACGGGCTGTCGACCGCGCAGCAGGTGAGCCGGTTTCACGATTTGATGGCGGCGGCGGAGAGGTTCAGCGCTGTCGAGGTGCAGTGGGGCAAGAGGGATCGGAGTCACCTGATCGAGCGGGTCCGCGTTCGCGACGCTGAATTGCTGGCAAGACACCTTGGACGTCCGACAGCGCCAGCGACCGCGCAACGCGTTAGGGACGAACTGCTCCAGGTCGCGGCGACCGGAGAGCCATGGGTCGCCACCCTGTTGGACGAGATGACGGCTAGATGGGCCCGCAGCGAGGCGGCCTATCGCCTGACGGCCGGCCAAGCCGATGCAGCCAAGGAGTTCTTCAGGCTGCTGGCGTCCATCTCGCGGGAGGAGGCCAGAGGACTGGACGCACGAACCTTCTCTAAAAAGGCGACGAACGACACGAAGGCCTTCGATAGGCACGCTTCGCGGCTTGCCGCCGTTCTCGGCGTCCGGATCGGGCAGCCGGGCGCGGCTGCCGATGTGATCTGGACGCACATCGGGCTCGAACGCTTCAGTCATCCCGTTCATCTGAGGGGGCCCGTCGCCGTTGAGGCGGCTGACGGTCGCTTGGTCGATGGTCGTGCAAAGCCGTTCGCGTCCATTCATCCAGAGATGCTGCAGCAGCTATCGGTCATGGAGCGTCCGACGACGATCCTGACGATCGAGAACTATGCGAGCTTCAATCGGCAAGTCCGGGAGATCGAGGACGGCAGCATGGTCGTTTACACCGGCGGCTTTCCAGCGGCGGGGGTCGTCGAGCTTCTTTCGAAGGTGCTGACGAGCCTGCCGGCCGACGTGCCCTTCCTTCACTGGGGGGATGTCGACGTCGGCGGGGTGCGCATTTTCCGGTACCTTGAGGAAAACTTACCCCGCGGGCCGAGACCGCACCTGATGACCAAGCCGCTGGCTGAGAAATCGGGTCAGCCGGCAGATGCCGATCCGAGCCTGGCTTCGATCGCGAAGTCTGACAGTGCGATCCGAGACTTGGCCGGGTGGTTGTCGTTCGGGTCGAATGTGCATCACCTAGAGCAGGAGGCTCTGGATCCGGCGCCGCCGGCGCGCGGAGTGTCTTAAGCCGTTTGTTTTTAGGATCCTCGATACGACGCATGGAGGGCTTGCGTTGCGATTCAACCCATGAGATCCGTGGATTGAAAGCTCACGTAAACGGCGCGTCAACCCTGTCCATGGCCGAACTCACCCTCGATGGCGAAGGCAGACTACTATCGCAATGCACTTAGGCTCCTCTTCATCTTGGTCAGAGGGGGCGATTCCTTTTCGGATGAAAATTTCCCGAACGACGTCGGCGTGTTTGACGGGGAAGTGAAGCTTCAGGCGCTCGATTTCTGGATTCGTTATCCCGACTACCTAGCCGACGAGCTCCTCACCAAATATGAAGCGACTGGGGCGAGACGATATCTCGATACGGCTCGCCGGATCTTCGACGATGAAGAGCCGGATCTCCGCCGCGTCCCGATGTTGCGGAACTATTTCGGAGCGTATGAGCCGATCGATACGGCAATTGCTCATCTGAAGGCGCGCGGATTGGTGACCCCCAGGACGAAGCCGCTGGGAAAGGTCGCCAATCACCGCGATTTCCTTGTGAGCAGAGCGGCCTTCGAGCTCGTCGAGCGGATCGTTGCCGAGCTGCCGGAATTCGGCTGGTACGAATCCCGGGTGTGGCTGGTGCTCGAAATGGCCGACGGCAGGGCCGGCGGAGCCCTGAAGCAGCGGCAGCATGAGCAGAAGGAATATCATGAAACCAGGCGCGGAGATCTGATCCCCACGATCGCGGAACGCGTTCGCAAGCGTCTTGCCGATGCATTGGAGGCTGCGAATGGCTGAGCGGCGGAAGGCCAAGGAGACGAGCGGAGACTGGGTCGATAGCATCGCGTCGAAGTCGAAGCGGACCTCCGACGACGTCAAGAAAGTCCTGGAGCGCTACAACATCAAGCCGAGGGCTGAAATCGCGATCCCGCGAAGGTTGGCCATTCGGTCGGTCCTCTTCAAGGGGCGGAAATCGGTGGGCGCGCAGACGCCCATTGATTTCGAGTGGACGGATCTCGGGCCCGGACTGCATGCCATCTTGTCGGGTCGGAACCTGCGCGGCAAGACGACGCTCCTTTCCATCATAAGATGGTGTCTAACTGGACGGCGGTCTCTCCCGTCCGAGATGAAGGAGTGGTTCGCCACCGTAAGCCTCAAGTTCACCCTCGACGAGCGGTCATATGAGATTCGCCTCACGGATGCCGTGAAGTCCGAGGGCAAGTTGATCCGGTTCGACGAGGAGCGGGAAATCCCGGTTCGCGTGTTCGCGTCGGAGGACGAATTCGAAGAGGTGATGTCCGCGTTCTTCATGAGTGAACTCGGATTAGAACGGCTCACAAACCACACCGTGCGCGATGGGAAATCGGTCGACCAGGATCACGATTGGCCTTGGCTGTCGACCGCCATGACGATCGAGCCTGATCCCGGTGCGTTGTTTGGATCTATGCCACTGGCCGCGATGCCGCTGCGGATGATGCAGATGTTCGTCGGCATGCCCTTGGTGGGAACGCGGAATGATCTGACCGCGGTGGTCGGTCGGCTAAACCATGAGACACGACAGGCTGACGAGATGCAGAAGCGTGTCCGCACGCAGGCCGAAGCGCGGATCGCCGAGCTGGAGAAAAGCCTGGAGGAAGCTAGGAAGCGGATCCAGTCGAAGCCGGGCGCGCGGGAATTGCGCCAAGCGGTTCAGGCCGCAAACGTCAGATATGCCGCGTGTGAAGAGCAGTTGCGCCGCTTGAAGATTGTGAAAACGGCGGTCGATGCGGACACATCGGCGGCAAAGGAAAGCTACGATCGCGCCCGGCGCGAATTCCGCGAGTTCAAGGAATCGAGAGACGCAGGTCATCTTTCGAGCGCTGAAACCGGAGTGCTGTCCGAGTTGCGACGAGGTGATCACGGAACAGCATCGGAAGAAAACCGAGGAGCAGCATCTATGTGCGGTTTGCGGCACGCCGGACAGGCCGCAGGCCGAGGGTCTCGTCGCCGCCGAAGAGGAGCGGCTCGCTGGCGCGGTTGCGGAGGCGAAGTCCGAGTGGGAAGCGCAAGACGATCGCGCGCAGTCTGCCGATCGGGACGTTGTCGATCAGGAGACGCGTTTGCTTGCGGCGGAGCGCGCATGCCGAGAGGCAGAGCAGGCGGTTGAAGATCCGCAACCGCACCTGGAAGCCGAACGTGACTGCATCAGGCTGGAGGCTCAGATTGAGGAGCTCCGCCGTCCGGTGGCCATGGCTCGCGAAATCGAAGGCGGCGATCGTGACATCCTCTCGGCGGCGGAGACCGTCGCCAAGGATCTGATGAAACCAAATCAAGAGGCGATACTGGCGCGGGTTTCCGAACTAACGACCGACTATGCCAGGCGGTTTGGTATCGAGAACCTCGAAAGGCTCTCTATCGATGGCGCCACGCGCATGAAGCTTGTTAAGGGAGGACAGCAATCCTGCTTTTTGGCCCAAACGGCCGGTGAGAAGGTGCGTCTCAAGGTAGCGGCCACGCTTGCGATCCTCAAGATCGCCGAGACCGAAGGCGTTGGTCGTCATCCCGGTCTGCTTCTCGTCGACTCTCCCGGCGCCAACGAGATGGTGGCGCCGGACTATGAGAAGTTGATCGCAGGCTTGGCGGAACTCGCGACCGAGCTGCCTCATCTGCAGATTTTCATTACCGGTATCGACAAGCCGGCCATCCGAGAGCGTGTCCCTTGCAGCAACTTGCGCTACGCTGAGGGCGACGAGTATCTCTGGTGACGCGATGGAACCCCTAGAGCGGACCATGACGACCCTGCTTGAGCGGGGGCATTCGCCGACGCTGGCTGACTTCGGCGGACTTTCCGTCGTTGCCGCGGCGGTCGATGAGATTTCTGCCAGCAGATTTTCTGCCGAGTTCGTCGAGATCGCCTTAGAGGAGGCAGGTGACGAGCCGTCAGCTCAGCAGTTCTCGGCGCAGGTGATAGCGCGTGTTGAAGACGACTTCAGGCTCAACTCAATTGTCGAAGTGATTCAGGCAAACCGGCTGTCAGATGATCTGGAGGAAGGAATTTTCGACCACTGGCTGAAGATGTCTCAAGACGGCAGCGCCACCGTCACCGTGCGCACGGCTTCGCTTATGGGCGCCCTCATACTGAAACGCAACAAGGCTCGCCGGGCGCTAAGGCTTGCATCGGCAATTGCGAGCGCGCGTCTGGACGACGACCCATTCTACCTGGCGCACGCGACCAGGGTCGGTGGGTTTCTTCATTCCGAAGAGCCTCACGAAGGAATTCTCGAATTTCTGAGGGACGTCGTTAAGGTCGAGGAAGCGGCGGACGATGCGAACTTCGAATTAGGTCTGTACAACGTCGGCGAGGCGCTGAAGGAGGAAGACCCGGCGAGAGCCAAAGAGCTGATGGGCGTCGCGCGCGTCTCGTTCGACTCGGCTGCTGCGGCCAGGGAGGCTAGGTCCGATGCGAAGGCCTTCTCGATAGCCATCGGTCTGCTCGAAGGTTTCTACCAGCGCCGTCCAGCCTCTGAGATGCGCGAATGGGTAGCCGCGCTGAAGCGAGAAGCGTTCGCCCACTCCGCCTACGTGTACGGATCCGACGACAATCCTCTGCTGGGATCGCGCGGTGCTCAAATCGCCGCGTGGGCTTCGCTTGGTATGCGCTTGGCGCGCCTCGCGGACGAGATCGACCAAGCCGTCTGGCTCGACGGCATCAAGATCATCGAAGAAGAGTTGCTCACCGTGTACACGGCGAGCCGGACGATCCTGGGAGGGCAGCGGGCCGGCGGAGTCGAGGCAATCGTATCCCCCCGCATCCACTCCAGCCTCTTGCACAACCAGGCGCAGGCGTTGGCGCTGCGGCGGTGGCTGTCTGAGAACGCGACGTCCGAAAAGGCGGCGGCAGCAGCCGAGCTGGTAGGTCTCGTCGACGACTATATCGCAGGAAAGCAGCCGCCAAACCCTCTTGATGCGACGAGCGGAAGCCCGCTGCTCGCCGCACTACAAGGAAGGGCCAAGGAGTTCGGCGCGTTCGATGCGGCCGCTGTAGCCGTAGCTCGAATCCATGAGATCGAGAGCAGCAAGATCTCTCACGCGATCATGGAATGCCTCGAGTCCGTGAGGATCGAGTTCGCGGAAGTGGAGACGTTCGCGCAGTATGAGGAGGTCAGAGCGGATTTCCTGGCGCTCGCCCTGAAGACCCTGCTCTTTCTTGAATTCCGCCTCGACGCGACGGCGGCCCAGGATCCCACTGGCGCTTACTTGTTCGAGAACGCGGATGGTAGCGCGCCCCTCGAGAAGGAGTTGCAGCAGGATTATTTGCGATTCCTTCATAGCTCGAAGCTGGGCACGCATGACGAGGTAAGGGGGGTGGCTGCGGGGCGCGCGGATGTCTTTCATGATCTGGGTCGCGTCCGGATCATCACGGAGATCAAGCGGGAGTCGGACGATTGCTCCTTCGATGCTCTGCTCGAGAACTACGGAGAGCAGACCGCGGCGTACCAGAACACGAATGTCCCCTTGGGAATGCTGATGGCGCTGGATCTGACGAGGAGCCAAAGCGTTGGACAGCACATCAGCGCGTTATGCACGGCGGTAGTAGGCGACTTCCTCGATGACGGCGTTCGTCGCGGCGTGATGGTGGTGAAGGTTCCCGGTAACCGGATCTCGCCTGCAGTCGCTACGCAGAGAGGGCGGAAGCGCAATCAAGGCGGCAATTCGAAACCAGGGAAGCCTAGTCGACGTAAATCGCCGGCGAAGAAGCCCGCGAAGGGCGCGACCTAGCTGGATTTGCGGTCGCGACCTGATGGCCGAGCAGCAAATCGAGTCACTCTTAAATCTCAAAGCTGGGGATCGAGTCACTCTTATCGGGGGCGGCGAGCGCATTTGACATCGCGCCAAGTCGAAAAAATCGACTCCTGCGCGCTCGCGCCGGGGCGTCAGAAAAAATCAGGCGGAATAGCTGAGCGACATCAGTGATATAAAATCGAGTCACTTCTAAAGGGGGAAATCGAGTCACTCTTAGAGAGGAAACGAGTCACTCCTTTCGGTGTCCGCACACTTTCGCCAACCGTTTAATATTATTGCAGAAATAGGCGGCGACCCGTCCGACAATGACGGCGGCGGCGGCCCGAATCCAGACCCGCATTCTGGTTGGTGGGCCTTCTTGGATACATATCGAACGTTATGCGTCGTACCAACCCCGGAAGTTCGGGAAACTTTCGAACAGATTAGGAGAGGTGGTGTGCTCGAGCCGAGCTAGGCCACCAATTGGCCGCCCTCTGAAGTAAATGGCTCAATGTATCCCGGGTCGCAGACAAGCGCGCCGACACCATCGCAAGCACCCAGGCGAAAGCGTCCTTGCTCTCAACGGTTCGGGCGGCAGTCATGCCACCGATCGTGGTATGTAGCCAGTCCCGCCCTTTCAAAACATTCGATATTCTGCTATGGTGTGATTTGGCTCCCGGCAGGAGCCTGCCGCCCGTCGTAGCGAAGCCGTTGAGGCACTGCTTTGATCCATCGTTCCCACATGTCATGTCGGGTCCGAGAGGTGGTTGACGGGCGACGCTTCGCTAAGGGCCGGGAGACTTGACGTGTCGAACAATCAAATTCGCCCATCCTCTATCGAGGGAATTAAGCAACTCGCCAAGCGCCTCAAGAAGGCAAATGGCCTGAAGCACGGTGCCGCGCTGGATATGGCGTCCAGGGCGGCTGGCTGCGAAAACTTCAAGCATGCGCTTCGCAGCCTGGGTGCTAATGCGAAGCGTCCGCGAGCGGCACATGAAATCTATATCTCAGTGCCGTGGCGCGACCGGGCAACCAATTTGACCGGCCGCGAAATCCTCAGGATGTTCGCCAGCAAGCGCTTGGATGCGCTGGCAAGCCCGGCGCAGTACAAGGCGGCGCGCGGGTTGATCGCCATGCGGCGCGAAGGCCCCGACCATATCGCCGACACCTACACCGCTTCGTCCAAGGAGGCAGCGCAGGCCGCGGCCTGTGCCGCGGCGCGCACCCTCCAGTTCATCGACGCGACGGGTCTGGTCCCATCAATGGCCAAGCGCTCCTTCCCGCGGGGGCAGTTCCAGAACCGAATGCCCGGATCCGACCACGATAGCGCATGGTTCGATCCCGCCGCGAAGACCTATATTCGGGCGAACGAGCCTTATAGCCGTGGCGATGTGACGGCTGAGCAGCTGCAGTGGGCCACGCGGCATGGCTGGACGGTGGCTGCCGCGCCCTGGAAAGGCATGTATAGCCCCGACGGCGGATCATCCCTCTTCCTCACGGCCGATACCTCGAAAGGCTATTCGCTGCAGCCGATCATGTCGAAGCTCGCCGAAGCCCCTGCCCCCATCGTGGTTGCGGACTGGAATGGCGAGTCCAGGGCTTTCCTGCCGAAATTCATCAGTCCGGGCGGCTTGGCCGAGACCAAGGCAAAAGCGGCTACGCCGAAAGCCGAGCGACCTCGCGGCGCGAACAGCTCCGTTGGATACGCCATATTCCCGTCCGGCCCGAGCCGCCGGCCTAAGGCACGGATGCCAATTGAGGGGCACCAGGCTATTGGACGGCTTTTGAAATCCGTACTGGTCGATACACGCCAGCGCGCGGGTGTTTATCGGCGGGTCGACGCCATTCGCTGCGAACTCGATAACTGGGTCCAGTGCGAGTACAAGCGCAACGAGTTATCGGACGAGGTCTTTTTCGGCCTCTATTATCAGGAACTGCCGAAGGATGATCCGCTCGCAGCACCACCCGCAGGCCGCGACCGGCACATCGCCAGCCTCGCTGAGGTGGCGGCGACGCTTGCCCGGTACTATCCCGAATGTTCGCCATTGCGCGCACTCTTGAAGAAGGCGGATCTCGCGACCGTTTCTCTTCGTGCATGGAGATAAATAAGTGCGCGCCTGACCAAATCTGGTCAGGCGCGTTCGCTTCAGTAGATGGCGCGATGCTCCCGACACGATCATCGCGGATGTCGCCATCATAGTAGTCCGCAGGAATGTCCCGGCTTTGTCACGATGGGCGCGTATTAACTATGAGCTAAAAATCACCATTCGACATCGAGCTGGTCATCATAGCGCATTCCCGGGAAACCGCTCCAAACGTAGTGATCGGGAAACAGCCGTGTAGGGCGTCGTATATCGACCCGGAACCCGGGATAGGCATCGCTGATCACCTGTTCGAAAAAGCGCTTGCTGCGCGGGACAAGACAATCAGTCATCGCTACCAGAAAGCCATGCAGTTGCTCATACTCCGCCAATAGAGCGCTCGGATCGGCTTGGGCTTCCATGTAGTCAAAGAGCAGGTCGATACTATTCCCAGGTTGGACGAACAGTGGTCGCCGCTCTTCGAAATAAACGACCTCGATAGGCTCTCGGACAGGATCAACATTGCCATGCAATGCGAAATTCCTACGATTGATAATCGTCATGAATTCCGCATAGCCTGGAACACTCTTGTCAACAGTCCTGGCAAATCCATCGCAATTTACGCTGAGCAATTCCAAACGCTCTGGAACATTGGTTCTCAGAAAAGTGTCGTATGCGCGTCTGTCGTCACGAATGGCGCTCCTGCAGAATGTGAGAATGAGCATGTTGATGTAGGCTTCTGCCATGACGGGCATCAGTAGCCGCAGCTTCAGGCAATCGCCAAAGAGCTTTTCGATGCGCCGAGAGTTTTCATCGAATGACTTTCGAGATGCGTCCAGGCTTTCCTTTGAATCGTCAGGATAGACCGTCTCAATAGGGTCCGGAGAATCTACGATGCTTGCATGCAGATCGGCGCATAGGTTCGCTATTGCGGCGTACTTGTTTTGAAAAAGAATGTACTTCTCAAAACTCTTTAGAATCCCAGACTTTTCTTTGGCGACCCGGCGGAAATCGGATTTAATTGCGTTGATGAGCTCTTTCCATTCCTCATCGGATAATTTCTCAGAGACGAGTATGTGAACCTCGCGAAGGTGTCCGCAAATGTAAACGTCTTCGTTGCCGGCCTTAAGCTGGAAATCCCAGTGAACAATATTGTCGCTATCGTCTTTGCGCAGCAAGTTTTGAAAGCCGTTCGGCTTCCCAAAGCGGGCTCTCAGGTAAGCGTAAACATCGACCGGCTTCAATTTTGCGCGTACGGCTAGTATTTCTCTCGTGCGCTTGTCGGGCGACTTGCTTGCCTTCAGGAATTCGGCCACCTCGGATGAGGTGCTGGCACGCCACGTTTCCACATTTGTACAAGCAGGCACGACTCTAATCCCGACGTGCGAGTGCAATCCGCAAGCGTCTGGCGCGATCTTGAAAGGCTCTTTCGCCGCCCTCAAGGATATCGCAAACGAGCTTGCGAATGGGTTTTTCGTCCAACCCGCCGCTCCGATAGGTGATCGGCGGTAGTCCATCGGCGGTATGCGGACCTACCTCGGCGACGATGATCTGATCGGCATCGGTGTTGATCACAAGGTTAGCATTGTGTGTCACCATGATTACTTGGCGCTTGCGCTTCGCAGCCTGAAACAGAGGGACAAGCTCCGCGTAGATCGATTGGGGATCTAAGTTTTCTTCCGGTTGATCAATGATCAGCGGCCTATCGTCTCCATCGTCCAGAGCGAGATAGAGCAAGACAAGCACGATACCACGCGTGCCGGGGGACAGTTTTTGGATGTCGATTCCATCATACTTGATCCCATATTCGATCGAGATGTGGTCGGTGCCATAAAGCCATTGTGCAAATCGGCGGCTCCATGGGCGGTAGTTCGCGGCATCCGTTCGCGGATAGGGAGCGTTCTCAAGCAAGGCTGAGGCATGCTTTGCGCGAAATGCGTTCATCGCTTCGGCGATGGTCTTCGAGTCTCCCGTTTCCCATGCTTCGGCAAGCATGTCGTGAGCCTCGCGGGTAAGAGAACCGACGCCCTTAAAAGGACCGCCGCGTTTATCGAAAAGCTCCTCTCCCTTTGCTGCCCACGCGTCAACGTCGACTACTCTCGTGACGTTGAAGGACAGTTTTGCCAAGGTTCCGCCAGCGAGGGCGAGCCGTGCCATGAGGGGCGCATAGAGTTCGCGGAGCACCGTTTCCTCACCCACGATGGCGTCGAACACACGCATATAGCCCTGCTCGCGAGCCTTCACGAGCTCTTCAGCTCGCGCTTTCGCTCCTTCGCAATTTGCGAGCCTCTCCTGCAATTTGGTCAGCGCGACGGTTTCTTCGTTGATGCGCTTCGTAACCGCAGTTAACCGATCGGCCGTAGCTTTGTCGGCGGCAACGAGTTTGCTCAACCGGTCTATCTCGGCCTCCAGTACGGCCAATGATGTATTCTTAAGGTCGGCATTGTCCGCGAGAAAAGCGCCATCGGGCTGAACCGCAGTCTGAGGCGCTTTCCCTTTCCATGAAGCAGCGTTGTCGATCGCCGCCTTTGCCTTCGCCTCCAGAATTGTATCAACGTCGCCTTGAAAGCGGAGTAGGAAATTTTGCCAATCGGCGGCAGTCATGGCCTGGAGCGGGTGTCGCTCTTGCATGGCGCGCAACGTTGCGGGCGCGCGGTTCTGGCGCAAATCCTTTACTTCAGTTGTGATGGCTGTGACGATATTTTGCGCCATCGAGAAGTAGCGAATATTGCTTCGTACCTTTTCCGCCGCCTCGATGAGCTGTTGAAGGCGTTCGCCGGCCTTGTTCTCCTTTTTGGGCAGCAATTTTTTTCGGTCTGACTGGTATTGGGCGATTATTTTCTTTTTGTCGTCGATTTGTTTGGTCAAGGCCGCGACTTGCCGAGTTTTCTCCATTTCTTGACCGATCCGGTCCGAAATCTCGGCAAGCGCGGCCGTCTCGAGGTCACGGGTGTCACGATGATTTCCGGCCCGCATGTCGAGAAGCTCTTCAAAATCAGCGGCCCCGTCGCGTTCGAGGCTGGGATGAGCCTCGAAGATGACGCGCTCAATTTCCCTGATTAGCTCGGGCATTCCTTCGTTCGAGCAGAGATCCTCGACAAATTGCTGCGACAGGTATCGTGCGCGTGGATAGGAATCGGACGACGGGTCCTCGGGCTCGTCGAGCGAGCGTTCAATCAGCACAGCATCGCCCTTCCATTTTAGGAGAACGCTCTCGAAGCGTAGATGCTCACGTGCCCTCGCAAGGAAGGATGGTCTGACTTCCGATTCCGTGTAAGCATCAGCGCCGGCTGCGATGATATCGACCAGGGCCGTTTTTCCTGAGCCGCGGGGACCGATTACGGCAATCAGGCCTGGGTTGAGCGGTATCTTTGGCGTCGTGATCCATGAGGCGTTCTCAACGACGACCTCGCTAATGACTTGCGACTCAAGGGCCGGCGATGGCGGTTCGGCTCCTACGAAGGCCCTCTCGGGGTCAATGCAGGCCTGGCGTAGAGCATCAAATGTCGGCGCGCCTTTGATCCAACAAAAGCGATCTTCCTCGGGCTTTCCAATGCGCGCCAGTTCGTGCGCATCGCAACCCCATAAACAGGGTTTGAGACCGTCATATCGATCTCTGAGTTGGTCTTCGGTCAGTGCACCGCGGCCGAGCCAAAAATCGCGCTGTTTGGCGCTGCCCGCAAATATCGCGTGGGCAGCTTTTTCTATTTCCTGCCGCAGGGTGGCATCGGCTCCTTCGCGCACACCGGATGTGCCATCCGCGTTGCCGGCAACTGCGATGAGGATATTCTCTTTTGCCCAAGGCATTCCATTGTAGGCGCGGATCAGATTTTCTCTCGATACCTTGAATTGAGTGCAGCCGTGCGCAAGCGCCGCTTCATCATTAGTCAGGTTCGGTTTTGCTTTGCGCCCAAGACGCATAAGTTCGGTCGGCGTGCATGCAAACTCATCATCGAACGCCTGGAAAATAAGACGGGAAAGAAACCGATTCAGTTCGGCGAGGTGATCCGGTGCCTCTGGGCTTACCAACAGATGGATGTTGACGAAATTTCCCTTCACGGTGCCCGTGTTCAGCCGAAGCTCGATGTTGGGAAATAACAATTCGCAATTCTTCAGACGGCCCTTTTCTTTCTCCGCCCGGATGCGCTCGTAGGATCGGGTAACGCAGTAATCGGTTATGCCAATGGCGCGCAAAGCCGGTGAAACTGCTTCAAGCGCGTCCAGGTATTGTGACCACCCGCCGGGGGGATATTGATCGGCCAGAACCGTACCCGGCGCATGAATATGTGGCTCCCAACGGTGCCATTCCGATCCGCGGTTCAAAGTGCCTCCCCTAAATTCGATAAATTTCAGCCGTAAGTTGTAGCTTGGCAAGAGGGACTAGGGTCCAGATTGAACGTGTCCTTGAGTTGTTGAAAGTATAATAAATATCAATTGGTTATAGAAAATTGAGATACATTTCCTTGCGCAATATCTTGACAATCGCAAGGTTTTGTATCATATATGTTCCATGAGGAAGGAACCGCAACGCCAAGAGGATAGGGCGATCTCGCTTCTCCAAAAGCGGGGCATGATGCGCCTTTCTGAATTCATCGAAGAAGGAATTACGTCGGCGACCATTTCGCGGATGGAGCAAAAGGGCGCTCTCAATCAACTCAGCCGCGGCCTTTACCGGCTACCTGACGCGCCACTGGACGGTAATCATTCGCTCGCCGTTGCTGCCAAGCTCGTCCCAAACGGCGTCATCTGTTACGACTCCGCGCTCGCCTTTCATGAGCTGACAGACCGTATCCCTCCCTATGTATGGATGGCGATCGGTCCGCGCGACTGGCGGCCCAAGATTACGCGACCGCGCATTCAGATCATGCGTTTCGGCCCGAAGGAATTCGACAAAGGTGTTCAACATCACAGCATCGAAGGCGTCGACGTCAAAATCTATTCGCCGGCAAAAACGATCGTCGATCTTTTCAAGAGCGGTAAGCACCAAAAGGCATTTTACGATTCGAATACCGGCTTTGCTCATGCGACGCAGGCAATGAAAGACGTGCTCAAGCTACGCAGGGCGACCCCCTCCGAAATTGCGAAGTACGCCGTCGAGGCCGGCATCTGGGAAAAAATCGTTCAGCCGCGCCTTGAGACGCTGACCATCAATGCGTAAGCCGCCGAAGAATGTCGGCGCCTCCGTCCGGGCCGGCTTGCTCAATCTCTCGAAGGAGCGCAACGAGCCGTTTGACCTCCTGCTCACGCAATATGCACTCGAACGGTTGCTCTACCGGCTGAGCATCAGCAAATATAAGGACAAGTTTGTACTCAAGGGAGCGATGCTCCTGCGTCATTGGCTCGATGATCCACATCGGCCGACACGCGATCTTGACCTGCTTGGCTTTGGCGACAGTGATCCGCAGCTCACGCTTGGCTATTTCAAGGAAATTGGTTCGATTCAAGCCGACGACGGCGTGACCTTCACCGACACACTTGAGGTCGACACGGTCCGCGACGACTCTGGTTACAGCGGACTACGCCTCAAATGCTATTCGACGATTGACGGCGCACGGATGCGGATTGT
Source organism: Bradyrhizobium sp. Pa8 (assembly GCF_052588265.1). Taxonomy (NCBI): domain Bacteria; kingdom Pseudomonadati; phylum Pseudomonadota; class Alphaproteobacteria; order Hyphomicrobiales; family Nitrobacteraceae; genus Bradyrhizobium; species Bradyrhizobium sp. Pa8. The sequence goes on from NZ_CP176767.1 coordinate 1,518,676, forward strand.
CATCGATATCGGCTATGGCGATGCGACCGAACCTGGACTCAATGAAATTGAACTGTTGCCGTTGCTCGATCAACCGGCCCCCAAGCTTCGCGCCTATCCGCCGGAGACGGTCATCGCCGAGAAATTCCAGGCGATGGTCCATCTTGGTCTCGCCAATACGCGTTTGAAGGACTTCTACGATATCTGGGTGCTCTCCCGGACATATGAATTCAAGGATGACCGGCTCGCGCGCGCAATCCGCGCGACATTCGACCGCCGGAAGACAGAGATTCCGACGGAGCGGCCAGATGCTCTCAGCGAGGCATTCGCGAACGATCCAACCAAAATCCAACAATGGACCGCGTTCATCCAGGACGTCGCGGTCGATCCCGGTCCTCTTGCCGGCGTCGTCGAAGCGCTCGCCACATTCCTGATGCCCCACGCAGAAAAGGCGCGTAACCTGAAAGGCTAGGAACAACAACGGAGCCATGATGGGTGTCTCTCCATGAAAATCGTTGATTCACTCCTCAACCGCTCGGAAAAAACCGTGCTGCGCGAACTTGAAAAGATCGCGTCGGACAATGCAATGCGGATATTCGCCAAGCCACGGCTATCTGACGTAATCCAAAAAGACAGTACGCATCTTACCAACCGCGAATTCGATTTCTACACCCGGAGCCATTGCGATTTCGTCGTCGCGGACGCCGACGCCCGACCGATCATGATCGTCGAATATGATGGGCCGCTGCACCAGTCGAGCGCCAAGCAGCAAGAGCGCGACGAGATAAAAAACGAGCTCTGCAGGCGTGCCGGGCTGGGACTACTTCGGATCAATGACAACTATGTCACGAAACTCTATCGCGGCATGACCGTCCTTCGCTGGATTGTCGAGGTCGCCGAATTAGAAAAGACTTTCTACGCGGCACAGGAAGATGGTCAAATTCCATGGGACGAACCATTCGACCCGACGTTTCTCGAGCCAGCCGGGTCAGGCGGCCGCTTTCCCTACTGGCTCGGAGCAGCCGCGAACCAATCCTTTCATAGATTCTTCAAAACACTTGACCGCACCATCCCTAAGGGCCGGAACGGCGTTATCGGCAGTGATGAGAATGGCGGCTCTCGCCGTCTTTCATGTCTTTATTTCGGCGATCAGATACTCTGGACGACGACCGGCATTCGAAAACAAGACCTGGAGTTTCCCGATTACGACCTGTTGGATGAAATCGACACCTGCGAGCTTGGTATTCTCCTGAAAAAATTCCGCAAGGGTGAAGCCGCCGCGTGCTCGCCCCAAGAATTCCGGCCCGTATTCGAACGCTTCTGCGACCGTTATAAGGCGCATCCATCCTATTCCATGGGGGCTTTCCCGTTCGATATCCATTGGGATTTTGCCGATGGATGGAAAGCACGGAAGCCTTAGGAGAGGCCTCCTCATTGCGGTGGGATCGCCGCTGTTGGCGGAGCGAGCGGCGCGTACCTATCGGCAATTGTGACAAACATGACGCAATGCTTCGTCGCTCGAGCCGGGTACTGGCCGTCGGAACGAGGCCAGCCCGACGACACACGCCAGAATTTGGCTGCTCGTCCCCTGCTGTCCCATATTCTTCGAGCGCGCGGATCTCCTACGGGTACATCGCTGAAAAGTTCGAGGCGCTGGACGGCTTTGGCCCCACTTGCGTGCGTCATTTTGTCGAAGATACCCGGATCATGGGCGATCGTACTCCCGAGCAGTGGCAGCAGGACGCATTCGGACAAGTCGATGCGTGGCTGCGTGCCATGGGCTTGCGCAACTGAGAGGCGTTCTGCTAACCGGCCTTGAGCTTGCTGATCGCCGGGTCGGCAAGACCGAAGTTGATCTCCAGCAGATCGTCGTCAGCGTCGGCGTTTTTCGTCAGATTTATCGATTCGATCGTCAGTCCTTGTCGCAGTGCCGCTTCAAACGGATTTCGAAATGGCCTGTCAGGCGTGTCGAATTGCGCGAACAGCTCCTGCGCCGTTGTTCGTCCAGCCAACACTTCCTGGATTTGCCGCGCCGATAGTTTCACCGATCCTGTCATCAGTCCTCCTGAGTAGTGAATGGTGTTGTAGGTTTGGCCTTCATGCGCGCGAGCCCGGCCGATCCAATAGAGCGCATCCTGAGGCGTTGCTGCGGGCTGAGGTAGCTGCGCAAGGCCGCGGTTGATCAGTTCGAGCAGCTCTTTCTCGGGCAATGCGTTCGCTGCCCGCGGATTGATATAGAGCCGGCCTGTTATTCGTCGTTCTTTGACAACTCCCACAAATGCTTCGGCGCGGCTCGGCGGAAAGGTCAATACCACAACAAAGGTGACCGAAGAGCGCTGGCGGAAAAACTCGGCGATGACTTCATCCAAGCCGACTTCGTGAGATTGCCTACCCGATTTCGACAGCAGATTGCATCCTCCATCGCAGAGAAAGATTCCGCAAGGACCGGTAGTGCCCGATTTCTTTAGCTGATCCGCTTTCGACTTCAACGCCGAATATACCGGATTGAGCGTGCGCGACTGCGCTACCCTATATGCAGGATAGCCGCCGCTGCCATAGCGCCTGCTTTCATCGTACGTGAGCGAAAATTCGACACCTGCTTCGCAGATGTTGATGGTTGCGCGCGTTTCGTTCCGGTCGGCGATGCCTTGAAACGCCGGGCCAACGTGAGTTGCCAGAAATGCATCTAGGTCTGATGCCTTCGGTAGCTTTAGTCGGGTCTTTCGCTTTTGTGCCGTCGGCCCATCCGTCGTTCCCGCAATGCGGTAGTCGAGGCTGCCCTGCAAACCGTAGCGACGCTTCAGCCGATGCAAGCTTGCCGAAAAACCGCATTGCCGGGTTCTCTTTCTCAAGTCCGGCGTCTGACACCGTCGTCACATCTGCGACAAACCGGATTGATCCGTGGTCTGCAACGAACGTCACGTCGGGACGGCGCGAGCCAGGATGTGTTTCGGCTTCGTAGGTAATGGTTCCGACCTGGCCAAGTGCGAAAAGCAATGCCAGTTCCCATTCATAACCAAGTGCTGTTGCTTCCAGCCGGTCAAGCTCCCGCGCGAGCTTTACGCAAGCCGCGGGTGACAGTTTGGTCGTCAGATCATTCAAAAGGCGCTGCAAAGAGCGCCGGGCAAACATAGCCATTGCAAGATCTCGGAGATGTCCGACACGAATCACGGTCGGACCGTGACCATTCTAGCGCGAAAGCCCGGTAGCAGTATCCACTGCCCGGGCCGTCTTGGCTTGAGCGGCCGCGCCCCGATAGCCTGCTTCAGGATTTTGGAAGTTGCCATAGCGGTCGCGCTGCACCTTCTTCACCGGCCATTCCCCGTTCCAACGAAGCCGGGAGAAGTCTCATCGACCGAAGTCTAAGAACTCTGCACGCTTGTTGGTTGGGCTGGCCGGCGTTAATCTCGCTCGAATTGATTTGGATTTTGATGGCATACGATTTTCGTAACCTTTCCTATCTGGATTTTGAAGAGCTGGCACGCGACCTGATCGGGCGCGAGCTGGGGCTTCGCTTTGAAGCTTTCTGCGCGGGACCAGACGGCGGCATTGATGGCCGGAATGCCAAACCCAAGTCAGGCACCGTCATCTTGCAAGCAAAGCATTATGCAGGATCGGCATTGTCCGACCTTAAGGCTGCAATCAACCGCGCACGGCCGGGCATCGACAAGCTCCATCCGGGACGCTACGTGCTTGCGACCTCTTGCCGCTTAACGCCTGCCAACAAGGCTCAACTTGCAGCCTTGATCGGGCCATCTCTCGCCAACGAATCCGATATTTTTGGCCCTGAAGACCTGAATGCCCTGCTTCGCAAATTCGGCGACGTCGAGCAGGCCAACATCAAGCTGTGGCTTTCGAGTGCGGCCGTCCTTGAAAGGGTCCTGAATGCCGCAAGGCACGCGGTAACAGCTATCTCGCGCGAGGAGATTGAAGCGAAGGTCCGCGTTTACGCTCCTAATCCCAGTTTTCAGGAAGCGAAGAACAAGCTGGAATCCCGCCACATCGTCATCATTTCCGGACCGCCAGGCGTAGGTAAGACGACGTTAGCCGAGATGTTGTCCTTTGCCTACACTGCGGAAGGGTGGGAATATATAGCGGTCAGAAGCCTCGATGACGGTTTCGCCAAGCTTCATAATGACCAGAAGCAGATTTTCTTTTTCGACGACTTTCTCGGCACCGCCGCATTGGATGTCCGGGCTCTAGCTGCAAAAGATTCCGACCTTGCCAGGTTTATAAAAAGGGTTCGCTCGTCAAAAAATGCCAGATTTGTCCTAACGACACGTGCTCCCATCTTCGAAGAAGCCAGGCGGGTTTCTGAACGATTGGCCGACAAAAGCCTTGATGTCGCAAAGTACGTTCTGGATGTCGGTATCTACACGCGGCGAATAAGAGCGCGCATCCTTTACAATCACTTGTTAGTCTCAGGGATCTCGCTCGAACATATCCAGGCACTTTGGGCCACCGGGACGGTTGCAGAAATCATCGATCATAAGAATTATAATCCGCGCGTCGTCGAGGCGATGACCGATGGCGTGCAAATCCAGCATGTCGAAGCTAAAGACTACCCTTCCGAATTCATTCAGGCTCTGAATAATCCGAAGCGGATATGGGACGTGTCATTTCGCACGTACATCCCGGTAAAGTGCCGCGATCTGCTCTACTGTCTGTTTTTCTCTTCGGATTATGGTGTGGCTGTCGATGAGCTAAATGTAGCCTTCAACGCGCTCCACCAGTTTGTATCGAGCAAGTACGCTATTCCGCACGATCCCAGTGATTTTGAAGAAGCGTTGCGGATCTTAGAGGGTGGATACATCGACATCAGCAATCGCGGAATCTCCTTCATCAATCCGTCCTTGCGCGACTATCTTGCCGATTACATCAATGATGTCGCGCAGGTTTGTGATTTTGCCGCCGCGGCTCAGAAAGCAGACTGGGCCGAGAGGGTGTGGGATCACGTTTGCCTGACAAAGGAATGGAGCACCGAACGGCAAGCCCTGGTCGCACGTTCCTTTCTGCCGATTGCAGAACGATTCCATGCGCTGCCGGAAACGAAGCGGACATCGAACGGCTGGTCTTACTACGATTTGCCTTACCCGGAGCGCATTGCCCTGCTTTTAAGCTGGTACGCGATATCCAAGGACGACCGCTTGGCCGAACTCGCCGCACAGGTGGCAGCACAGCGGACGACCCATTATGATGAAGGGCGTGACGGGTGTCAGTTGGTCAAGCTGTTGGTTGACATTCACAATGGCGATTGTGGCGAACTCCACAATGGTCAAACGCTGGCCGACCTGATGGAGGATAGTCTAGTAGATCTGCTTTCGTGGAACGTGCTGCCGGACGACCTCGAAAGCATCTATCAGGAAATCGACAAGAACAAAGACTTGCTGGGCCCCAGGATTCTTGAAGCCCTCAATCAGGCGATGATAGATCAGATCGAGCAAGCCGGATCGATAGCCGAGGGATACGGGGATGAGTCGGATGTCGAGGACCAGATCAAGTCGATACATCGCTTTGCTGAGCGCCTCGGTATTGCAAAGAGTAAACTAGCAAGGGCCGTAAGCGCCGTTGAGGATCAGATTGCGAAGATACAGGAAGGGGAGGCCGAGCCTGCCAGCCGGCCCGCTTATTCGTCAGTCCCTACGCCAGAGCCCGACAAGTTCAGCGATGCTGATCTAGCCAACCTTTTTGCGCCGTTGGTCAGCGGGTACAAATAGCTGCGCTGCCGGGAGCAAATTCGGGCAACCTGTCGATATCTCGATCCACCAACGAACAGCTCGCGCTGTCCTGCCGGCGCACCCGGCTTAACGGCGTGACATGCCCTTCAGCTCCGAGCGACGCTTGGCAACGAGATCTCGCGTTTCTGAGGTGTCGAACCCCGCCTGGTCTAGCTGGCGTATGGTTCCAGTCAGGGCAGCAATCTGCGCCCGAACATGAAGCAATCTGATCGGCTGCCTTTCTTGACCTTTGATGAAGCCAGCGAGCACTGATTTGCGCGCACAGAGAACTGACCCCAACCGGAAGACGGGCAGTTTCGATGTCTCGGCTAGATAATATACTTTGCGCCGAAGCTCGCGTGATCCGAACAGGTATTCGGCGATTGCGGCAGCACCTTCTAGTATGTCGTCAGCACGTAAGTGTAAGCTGGCGGCCTTCGGCTCCATGTGTCCTCCCAAGTTGTGTTGGTTAGTCCTCGGCGGCTGCAAAGGACATTCCCTGGGCAATAGATGGGGGGTGTTCGCTTGAACCTCGCTGGCGCAGCCTTAAATTCGACCTGCCAAAATCAGGTAACCCCACTATCCTGGCACGCTCTGAGCTTCGACAAACGGGCCGAGGGAATAGGCGCATTGTCTTTTTTTGGTAGGTCCGAAGTCAAATCCAAAATGCTGCATCGCAAAAGGTTTACAACCATTACGATACCAACGCATACGGGCATTTGCCCCGCGCTTCATTTCAATTCAAAACCATCTGCTTCGTCAGGAGCCAGTTATGCCACCAGCGACGATTACCGTAGAACAGACCGGCAGCCCCATTCGCCGACCCGGCTATCAGCGCCAAATTCTTAAGGGCCTTAACCTCAATCGGATCGGCCGGATCGCCGAACTTTCTGACACACCGGCAACGCGCGGACAGCTTATAAAGGTCAAGCACCTCGTCCGTGTGCTCTACGCGACCTGTGATCTCGACGCCTTCGTCGAAGAGGCCACCGCTGAATATAAGGCTATACTGGTTGGGGCCGGCGCCAAGGTTCTGCGCGGCGCCGTTCTCTGGAGCCAATTCGAAAGCGCGGTAAAAATCTATCATGCAAGTCACGGCAAGGACGATAGCCGCCTGATCGAAGTCGTCAACGAAATGGCGATGGCAAAAATCCTCGCCAATGATCCCGCGCTTCCGAATGCGCGCATTGAATACGAGCCAGACATGTTGCCTGACGGCCGAAAGATTGATTTCGTGGTCGATCGCGGGAAAGACAATCTCTATGTCGAGGTAAAAACTGTACGGCCCCAGACGAAGGCCACGCGCGAGGCGTATCAAAAGTTCGAGCAACGCAAAAAGCATCATCCCAGTAACGTTGAATTTGTCGTTAACCCGCAGAAGCAGGGCGGGGCGATCTATGGGGACGTCTTCGCATCACGTTCTCACTTTCTCGACTATACGATGTCGTTTGAAGAGCGACTTGCCGCGGCCAAGGCAATCCGGCCAGGGCCGGGCATTCTCGTCTTTTGCGGAAGCGGATAGCCACAGTATTCTTTTTAGAGGTGACAGAATTGGCGCTTTTTCGCGCTGCCACTCCGACTCGGCCTGTCGAAGCGGTTTCATATTACCTCTGTTCGGTCGCCCGTGGCGTTGCGGCGGCGTCCCAAAGTGGCTTGTGCCGATCTATTTCGTCACCACGTCGATAGGTGGGGCGGTTGGGTAGGGATTGCAGATGGACAAGCGAGACTTGACTTCATTCGTTAGCCTGCTCGTCATTCCCGGTGCGAGCATGGAGCTCTACGAGTCCGCCATTAAGCTGGCTACCGAGCGCCACTTCGAAACGGGTTGGGATTACGCCAAGTTCTTCTTCCTGGGCGCCGCTCTGCTGGCCGCCATCCCAGAGCTATTTCACCGTCTGAGGCATGTCCTCGATGCGGCCTCCGCCGCGCTCATAGCGGCCGGCTCGTTTTTCTACTCGTTCATCGTGACCTTCATCGTGGTCGCTCGATGGCTGTTCGGATACGGCTGGAACGTCTTCGGGCTGCAGCTCGTCGGTGGCCTGCTGGCGGTATTTTGTCTCGCCTTGGTAATTTTTGTCCTCGCGCAGGATGAGGATGAAAGGGAGCGCGCCGAACGGGACAAGAAGTTGGCAGAAGTCGGAGGCCCTGAGGCCGTTCGAAAGCAACACCTCGAGGACGCTCTGGATGCCGCTGAAGCGCGTGCATTCGCGAAGACGATCATGAGTGCGCGAGCCTGAGCCCTCACCCGAGTTGGTCGCACACGAGCTGCAAACTTCGTTTCAGCACTACTGGAGCGACCTGGGAAGCTGCGCGTCCCGTATGCGCACCAGCGTCGAAAGGCTGATGGACCATTTCGGCGTTCCGAAGACCACCCTCGTCAAGAAGAAAGGCGGCGGCCGTCGGCGCAAGCGAATTGACCTGTACGTGAGGATCGAGAGGTTCTGTGCCGCCGCAAAGAATTTGGTCCATCAAGACAGCCTGCACGCAATTAGGACGGTCGGAAATCTCGGCACTCACGGCGATGATATGTCGGCTGAGTTGGTCCTGGATGCCTACGAGGTGTACGAACACGCGCTGAACGAACTCATTGGGCGACGATCCGCTCAAATCAAAGCATTGGCGAATAAGCTGAAGAAGGCCAAGTAGTTCTTTCTTGTCACAGATCTGGATGCTGTGCGCATAATGGGGCGTGCCCAAGCGTGGACGACCCTCCGATTATCTCCCTGAGTATGCAGACCAGGCGGCGAAGCTTTGCCGGCTGGGCGCCACTGATGCGGAGATCGCCGACTTCTTCGGGAAAGACGAGCGGACAATCAACCGCTGGAAGATCGATCATCCGGATTTCTGTCAGGCCCTAAAAGACGGGAAGCTTGTTTCCGACATGGAGGTGGCCGATCGGCTGCACCAACGAGCGCTTGGCTGCGAATATGAAGAGTTCAGGCTCACAACAAGTGCATCAGGGAGACAGAGCGGCTGGAAAATTATTCCGGCGAAACGGGTGGTACCGCCCGATACCATTGCCCGTATCTTCTGGCTGAAGAACCCGCCGCAAGGTCGATTGGCGCGGACGGCAAGAGGATTGGGAGGGAAGCCTGTTGCACCGGGCTCACCTTGGCAGAATGGCTTTGTCGAACGGCTGGTCGGATCGATCCGGCGTGAATGTGTGGACCACATCATTGTCCTGGGCGAGGCACATCTGCGCCGGATTCTGAAATCTTACGCTCGCTACTACAATGCGACGCGGACGCACTTGGCCTTGGATAAGGATGCGCCCGTTTCTCGCCCAGTTCTGCGAACCGGTGTGGTCAGGTCACTCGCGATCCTGGGCGGACTTCATCACCGCTACCTCAGGATTTAGGTTTTCGGTATACACAGGACCTCGATCTGGCAAGCCTCGGCGGGTGTGATGGCTCGCCGCTCCACCTGAACTTGCTTACGCTGCACTCCGCGAAGGGGTGCGAATATGATGTCGTAATCATGGTTGGGCTCGATCTCGGGAGCCTGCCTTGGCGCAACGAGCAGCCGGCGGCCCGGCGCGAGAGCCGGCGACTGTTCTATGTCGGGCTGACGCGCGCTCGCGACGAGGTCCATATGCTCTATTCCGGTTTTGTCGATACTCCTCGCGGACCGATGAATTGGGGGCGCTCGCCATTCCTGGACGAGCTTGAAGCGCGGATGGAGGCGGCTGAGGGCGAGTAATCGATGCCGTCATTTCGCGAAGCCCGGACGCTCGAAGTGGGCCTGCACAGATTGGCATGGGTTGGCGCGGCGGCCTTGGCGCGGGATCGACGCGGACGGAAAGTACTAGCCGTGGCGTTGGGCTTCATCGGCTCGATTTGCTCTCGCGCGCGATTGGAGGGACCGGTATCCCGCGAGGGTGGTCGAACGTTGAATTAAGTGCTCTTAAGAGCACTGGATTGAGCTTTTCGTGCTCTTAAGAGCATAAGACACTTGTTGTTAACCGGTCAGGCCTTATATGCTCTTAAGAGCACGAAAACTGGGATTAGGAGCCCTTAAGAGCCCATGACTGCCAAGAATAATCTCGTCCAGGCACCCCCCTTCGAGGTCGATCGAGCCTTGAAGAAGCTGGGTGCCGATCTGCGGACCGCTCGCCTGCGCCGCAACCTGACCGTCGACGCCACTGCCGCCAAGATCGGGACCGGCCGACGTGCCATCCTGGACGCCGAGAAGGGCAAGGTCTCGACGCAGATCGGTGTCTATGCGGGCTTGCTGTGGGCCTACGGCCTGATCGACCGCCTCGGTGATTCAGCCGATCCGCGCTTCGATGAAGAGGGCCAGCGTCTCGCCTTGATTCAGGATCGCGTCCACGCCCGCAGCCCAAAGGGATTGGACAATGATTTCTAAGGTCACTCCGACGGAATGCTTCGTCTACATCACCTTGCCTGGTCAGACCGCGCCGGTCACCGCGGCGCGGTTTGAGCTCGCCAAAGACAGGCGCGACGTTGCGATCGGGAGATTGGTCTACGGCCGCAGCTATCTCGCCCGCGCCGAAGCCGTCCCCATTGATCCGATCGAACTCAGGCTTGCCGGCCAGACCTACGAAACTGTTGGCATGAAAGGCCTGTTCGGCGCGCTGCGCGATGCGGGACCGGACTATTGGGGTCGTCGCGTGATCGAGCGACATGTCGGTGCCGCCCAGCTCAACGAGATGGATTACCTGCTGCACTCACCCGACGACCGCGCGGGCGCGCTCGGCGTCGGATTGAATCAGCAGCCTCCGGCGCCGAAGCGCGATTTCAACAAGACCCTGAGCCTTCCGCGCCTGCAGAAGATCGCCGACGCCATCGTCGATGAAGAAGATCGCCCAGACGACGCCGAAGCCGCTCAGGTCGAGGAACTGCTGCTCGTCGGCACGTCGATGGGCGGCGCGCGGCCGAAGGCCGTCATCGAGGACACCGACGGCCTATGGATCGCCAAGTTCAACAGGAAGGACGACAAATGGAACAGCGCTCGCGCTGAACACGCCATGCTCGTGCTCGCACGGGCATGCGGTGTCACAACGGCGGAAAGCAAGGTGATCGTCGTCGGCGGCCGGGACGTTCTCATGGTCAAGCGCTTCGATCGCGAGCGGACAGACGCCGGCTATCTCCGCGCCCGCATGCTCAGCGGCTTGACACTCCTGCGTGCCGAAGAGGGACACGACACACGCGACCGATGGTCCTACGTTCTGCTGGTCGAAGAGCTGCGGCGAATTTCGGCCAACCCGCGCGCCGACGCTGCCGAATTGTTCCGCAGGATGTGCTTCAACGCATTGATCTCTAACACTGATGATCATCCGCGCAATCATGCCGCTGTGGCAATGACGCCGGATTGGAAGCTCTCGCCTGCCTACGATCTCACTCCGACGCCGCTGATCAGTGAGGAGCGACGCGATCTCGCGATGATGTGCGGCGACGCGGGCCGCTATGCCAACGCCGAGAATATCGTCTCGCAAAGCATGCGATTCCTGCTTGAAAAAGACCAAGCCGAAAAAATCGTGTCGGGCATGGAGGAGCAGGTTCGAAACAAGTGGTACGAGGTCGCGCGACGGGAGGGACTCTCGGAAGCGGACTGCAACACGATCAGCCGGTCGTTCGTCTATCCTGGCTTTCGCCTTCCGATGTCGCGCGCCGCGCCACCGGCCTGATCTTCCATTTCGACTGCCTGGACAGAGAACCAAGATGGCGCACCATCCGCAACGCGGGCGCAGTCGAAGCCGGTGCCTGCCTCTGCTTAGCGATTGATCCGCTCTTCTTCGTGAAAATGCCCCCCGCTGTGAGTTGAAGATACCCCGCATGGACCTTGATCCGATCCGAAACAAAGTCCGGACAGCAACTTTTCCGCTCAAGCCGGCGGGGTCGGGATCTGCTACGCCCGACAACTTCCTGTTCGACGCCAAACGTACGGAGGCAGGTCGTCAGCTCCCTGCCTACTACCTGGTCTATTTTCTGCTGGTCGATCTCCTCGATTTCAAGAATTTGGGACAGTTCGAAAAAGTCGCGTGCTCCGTCCCGGTCGACCTTCGGGGCCAAGCATTTCTCATCGAGCACCGAAAGTTCGGCTTAGGTGTTTTCGCGCCCGAGTCCGCCGAAAGCGAGAGTGCTGCCGCCGAGATCGTCCGATTGATCCAGAATGCCGTCAAAATTGCCGAACCGTATTTCGACTGGCGCGCAGAACAGGCCGTTCGCGCCTCCAAGCTCAACGTCGTCAACAAAGCAACGGATCTCTTCGCGCGATTTACCTTCTTTTCCGATCAGTACGCTGCCAAACGAGCCGAAGCCGAACAGCGTGCTCACGAACGGATCGAGACGCGTCGCGAGAACGGATACGACGTTCATTTTCCCGCGTTCGGATTGCGAAGAGAAGCCAAATGGTTTGCGCTTTCCGCGATCGAGAGCTTTTTCAGTTGGACCGAGCACGTGTTTATTCTTCTTGCAATTCTGGCGGCACCAGTTGTGACTGGTGATGCGGTGGCGAAGCTTGCTGTTGCAAAATTGGGACGTCAAGTTCAAGGCCGCGCTCGACGTGTATGACCCGGAAACCAAGCGTTACTACGATGATCTCATCATCGTGCGCCGACAGCTTCGCAACTTCGTTGCCCATGGATCGTTCGGCAAGTAAAGGGAGGCATTCCTCTTTCATTCTAGCGCCGGTGCGGTCCTCGTCAGGCTGCCTCATCATGAGCGCGCGTCATTTCGCTTTGGAAGCGGTACTGACTTTGTCGACCACGAAGCGATCACACTTCTCCACGCTTTCGTCAGTCACTTCTGGTCCGGATCGCGGGCACCCGCCCGCATCTATCTTCAGGAGTACGGTCTTCCGCTGATCCTGTCCATGGCTCAAACGGGTGAATACGCGCATGCCATGGCCTCCCAAGACGACATGACGGCGTTCGCACATCATCTTGCTGGCGTCATGGATCGCCATGCTGACATGGATTTCTAGGAACGGGTCTTTGTTGCGGTCTGGACGCTATTCTGCAGAGCGGTCGATTTACGCCGCTGGATGTCGCGGGCCACATTCTTTGTCAGTTGCCGTGGACGGCGGACAAGAATATTCACGTGACCGTTCCGTCCCAGGCGATTGGCGTCGATGTCACCCTGGCGCGCTCGCCCGGTGCGCTCAGATCCGCCCTCGACTGAAAGAACTGGCCATCGGCGGAATCGTCGGCGTCGGACTGTTCTCCTACCTGCTCCTCGGCGGCGCCTACCAAAGCCTCGCCATCGAGGTCGGATTCATCCGTTTGTAGCGCTGCATCTCGCTGCGGCGTCGTGCTGGATAGGTTTTTCCGTGCGGAATGTGACCTGGTCCTGTCGGGCTTGTCGCTGCGTGCCCTCTCGCCGCCTGGGAAAGTGCCTCAGCGCGGTGGAGATGAATGGCGAGCCAATGATGCCCGATCGCATATTGAGCTGATCAACTATCCGATGCTTTTCAAGCTCAAGGCCACCGCCGCCGAATAAGGCCGGCCTCCATCTCACCATCGCGGATAGCTCGAGCTGGGTCGGGCGCCCAATGTCCGGATATTGAAGACAGAGGCCGCCAACCGAGGTGACTCACTGCTCGCGCAGCGCCTTAATTGATGGCTCTATCGTCAACCGGTAAGCAACGAGATGAGCCGCTCCGAAAGCCTCGATCAGATTGCCGCAAGCAGGGCAGTGGTACTTGCCCTCGGTGCCGCGCTCAGAGGTGAGCTCAAGACGGCGGAAACCAGCACCGCACTCGGAACATGTTACATCACTCTTTCTCACGCTCCGCCTCCTCACGCTGCATACCGTCACAATTCTTTAACATGTGTTTAGTTGCGGCACATCTCCTTTGTCCAGATCCTCGGTCGCCATCACCATTGGGTCGCTGATGCTCGCCCTTTGGCCGTGTGCCGACGAAGTTCACATGGATGTACGTGATGGAGGTCGATGTCCCCGCCAAATCGGCAGAAAAAGTCTCCATTCTCGACGCGGCTCGCGCAGCAGCTGGCCGCGCAGATTCCTTGTCATCATGGCGTGTCTTGGCGAGGCATCGTGTCATTCCCGACACGCTAGCTCGACGCACACAAAGTTCGCAGCAATTCGGTCCATCCGGCAGATCATAGTTGGTACGAATCGGACAAACATGAGCCCGTGCAGACGCGTGTAACGGACGAAAACTCTGCCAGTAAAATGGCGACGCTCAAAACGTTCGTTCGAAGTTCATCGTCATGATACTGGCGTCGCCAGTATATTTGCGTCGAATTCTTCCGCTGTGCCGAGGATTTCCTGCATAGAGGCGATCACGGGTGGCTGCCTTGCAGCAGGCTGTTGTGAGCACTAGAGTCGCGCGAAATTCTCGCTTGCGTGTAACTCCTTCGCGCATCCGTCATCCGCGCGCTAACCATCAGCTGATTTGGGATTGTCGAGATCGGCTACTCGCTGCAATCCACGTCCATCGTTTACAGCGAATTAAGCCAAGCTTGATTTGATCCCGCGCGGACAGGAAGCTTGGATCTCGGGGATGTGTAGTGGGTGCTGCCAGGAAGCAATCCGTGAAATTAGATACGGGGATGTTCGAGGACGTGCCGGTCCTGCGGCGCAAGTGGCAGGCTGCGCTCAAGCCCGGCGAAACTCTTCCCCGCTACGAAGATGTTCTGCTGGGCAGCCTCGGGCGACTCGCCGATCACCTGATGCTGCTCAAGTGTGAGAACGACGCATTCGCCGTTTCGCGGACGGGCCGCTATGCGCGGGAGTGGCTGGACGATGAGCGGTGGGACATTCCGATGGACGCGCTGCGTCCGGATTGCGCAACCGTCCTTAGCGAGACCGCCTCGAACGCGATTGCAAACAACGGCCCCTATCTCGCCGCCGGTCATTGCGTGCGCAACGGCATGGTGCGTACGTATGACGTGCTCGCGCTGCCGACCTCGGCGCGTTGGGGCGGCACGCTGGTCGGCGCCTACGTCAACGAGCGCGGCGCGGAATACAATCTACTCGATGCGATCTTTTCCACGACCGATGACGGCGTAATCGCGTTATCGACCGTTCGCGATGCGACGGGCCGGCCATTTGATTTTCAGGTCGTGCACCACAATCAAGCAGCAGTGAGACTCCTCAATGTCACAGAACGAAGCCTTCTGTGGCAGCGTCTGAGCACTGGAGCCCATCTGCTCTGTTCGCAATCGGTCATAGGGCGGTTACGCGCTGCCGTTAAGGACGACCGGGGTGACCAGTTTGAGATCGACAGCGATGAACGCACCCTGCGGATGGCAATTACCGCGTTCGGCGGTATCCTCTCCCTGGTTATTTCCGACGTCACGCCTCTGAAGCGCCGAGACGCTTCGTTCAAGCTGCTGTTCGACAGCAATCCAATGCCGATGTGGGCGTTGGACGCCGAGACGATGGCCTTTGTGAAAGTTAACGACGCAGCGGTGCAACATTACGGTTACGCTCGCGAGACCTTCCTGCGGATGAAGGTTCAGGAGATTTGGCCAAAGGGCGAGTGGCTCAGCTATACGCAGGCGCTGCGGGACGTCGGCGATACTTACCAGTCCGAACATCACTCGCGTCACGTGAAAGCCGATGGCAGCGAGATTTGTGTGCTTACCTTCGGGCGACGCCTCATGCTCGAGGAGCGCGAGGGCTTCCTGGTCGCGGTGGTCGACATCACCGAACGGCGTAAGGCCGAGGCCCGCATTGCCCATATGGCGCTCCACGATGGATTGACTAACCTCCCCAACCGCGCACTCCACCAGGAGCGGCTAGGCGAGGCGCTCGAAGGCAGCAATGCCGCCGGCAAACGCGTCGCGGTGCTGTGCATCGACCTTGACCTCTTCAAGAATGTCAATGACTCCTTTGGCCATCCTATGGGAGATCGTCTGCTCACGGAGGTCGCCGACCGGCTGCGCTTGCAAGTAGCCGGCAAGAATCTGGCGGCACGGCTTGGTGGCGACGAGTTTGCGGTTATCCTGGCTGATGACACCTCACCGAAGCAGGCGAGCGATTTCGCCGCCGGGCTGATCGAGATATTGAGTGCGCCTTATGAGATCGACGGCAACGAGCTGGTGATCGGCGCCTCGATCGGAATTGCGCTCTCACCTGGCGACGGCATCAGTAGCGAGGAACTGATGCGCAACGCCGACATGGCGCTCTATCGCGCCAAAGAAGATGGACGCGGCACCCAACGTTTCTTCGAGCGCGAGATGGATCACCAGGTGCAGCGGCGCCGCGAACTGGAGCTCGACCTGCGGCGCGCTTTTGCCAATGGAGAATTCGAGCTGCACTACCAGCCGCTGGTCGACGTCGCGCGCGAGAAGATCTCAGGTTTTGAGGCGCTCCTGCGCTGGCGCCATCCGGAGAAGGGCATGATCTCGCCGGCGGAGTTCATTCCGGTGGCGGAAGATATCGGACTGATCACCTCGCTCGGCGATTGGGTGTTGCGTGAAGCCTGCAACGAGGCGGTGAAGTGGCCGTCCGAAATCAAGGTCGCGGTCAACCTGTCGCCGGCACAATTCCGTAGCCGCAGTCTGGTCCAGGTGGTGATCTCGGCCCTGGCCAATTCGGGCTTGCCCCCCAAGCGGCTCGAACTCGAAATCACCGAGTCGGTGTTCCTGGCGGAGACCGACGCCAATCTGGCGATCCTGCACCAGCTGCGCGAGCTCGGGGTCTCCATCGCCATGGACGATTTTGGAACAGGTTATTCCAGCCTGAGCTACTTGCGCAGCTTTCCGTTCGACAAGATCAAGATCGATCGCTCCTTTGTGAAGGATCTTGCGAAACGTTCCGACTGCGTCGCCATCGTGCGCGCGATCTCGGGCCTCGGGCGTAGCCTCAAGATCACCACGACCGCGGAAGGTGTGGAGACCACCGAGCAGCTCGATTGGCTTCGCGCCGAGGGCTGCAACGAGGTGCAAGGATTCTTATTCAGTTGCGCCAAGCCGGCCGCTGAGGTGGAGCAGCTCTTGCGTCGTTTTGGCGCGAGGGCCTCGAGAGCGGCGTAAATTTAGGGCCCGACAGCACCAGGCTCGCAATGACTAGCGCACAGATCCTGATCGCGGCGCGATACCGCCCGAGACCGTCTCTCGTGCCCCACTGGGCGGCATCTGGGAGCGCATCTTTGCTGCGGTAAGGTCGTTTCTGTCTCAGCTCACTCTCGTGCATTGCCAGCGTAGACAAGGATCAGCGCGTGAGCGCGCGAAAAAGCTGCGCAGTCAGCCAATCAGGCGCATAAATTCAAACGTTGATCGGGCTAAATTGAGAAACTTCGACTTCGAGGCACGGTTCGTTGAACGCGCCTGCAACTGTCCTACGGCGAGTTGGATGAAGACGATCTATCGAGTGGAGACCGAGAAATTTGTACGTGACGTACAAAGGCGTGTGGTTGCCGGGCGGATCGGCAACTCGCTGTTGCAGCCGACGAGTTGGTCACAGTCCCGGGCGCATCGAAAAACTCTTGACGAATCGTGCGAGCTTATCGACAAAGCCGGACTTACTACTGTAGGTTAAGTACTCAATTTTCGACGCTCTACTCGCGAGTAGCACCATAATTATTCTGTTGCAGGTCGCGTGTATATCCACGGGCTCGATCCTGTTCGGTACAAGCTGGCATGAATGTCTGGAATCCGAGCCTACTTCACTAGCTCAGTGACTATCTCCGCAAACCTGTGAGGGAAATGACGCGATGACTGTGCGCGAGCAGCTCTTTACCCTGTTGCGCAACCTCCGGTGGATGATTGTTCTGTCGGTGGCCATCTCAATATTGCTGTACTTGCCAGACCAGATCCAAGAGCTTTACCGGATAGCTGCTGATGATATCGGCTGGGTGACTGTCAGGGAGTTTGTCGCCCTGGGCGTGATTGCGATAACGATTTGGGTGGGGGCTTTTCAGCTTACCACTGCGTCGCTGCCGCAAATCCCCCACGCTTCCGGCCGTTTGGCCTTCTATATACGATTTGCGCCCGTAGTGCTCGGAGCGCTGCCGATAATCGCCGCGACGGCAGGTCAATTCGCCTCGCGGCCGGCGCGAAAGGTCGGTGAGGTCGAGGAAGTCGGGAGCATTTTCCGCATTCAGGACCAGGCGCTCACATTCGAGCGGAACATGCTGCTCATCCTCGCAATCGCCATGCTGATCATGCTCCTCTGCTTCGTGATATTTGCTTGGCGGATGGGATCAAGAGATCGCTCTATTGATCTCGCGAGTCGGGCCAACAACGCATATTTCATCCGTTATAGATTTCTCGCGCTTACGATCGGCGGCATCGTCCTGTTGACAACAGGATTCATTCTGCTCCCGGATAGGCTTGCTCAGTTTTTCGGATCGTTCGGCGTGATCGCTCTCTTTGCGCTTTGCGTCGTTGGTCTCACCGTCCACTTTGCCCTACTGACGATCAAGTTTGCGTTTCCATTTATACCAGTTGTCTTTGGCGGCTTGTTTCTGCTTGCCTCCTTGTTAGGAGGCGACGACCATGAGCTGCGCACCGCGGCTGAGACAAGCAGCCTACCGGAAGATACACGCACGTCCGCCGTCGGGGCATTTCGTGAGTGGCTTACACAGAAGCCGCGGGTGGAGGAAGCCAAGAGGCTCGGCGAATATCCCGTCTTCATCGTGGCGGCTCAAGGAGGAGGTATCTATGCCGCCAATAATGCGGCTCGTTTTCTTGCGAGGATGCAGGATCTCTGTCCAGCATTTAGGCAACATCTGTTTGCGATAAGCGCTGTCTCCGGGGGCAGCGTCGGTTCGGCGATCTTCGCCGCCGCGCTCCACGCCGAGAATGCGTCCCTTGGTTCGACTGCTGCCGACGGAAAGACCTGCCCGAAAATCGCGGATTTTCTGGCCGGTGTCGGACGAGTCGAAGATATTGATGCTCCTGGGCCGGTAGAACAGCGTGTTGCAAGCGTCTTGGCGACCGATTTTCTCTCGCCTTTGATTGCCGGCTTTCTGTTCACCGATTTCACTCAAATGTTTTCTCCGGTCGCGATCCCCGCCTTCGATCGCGCGCGTTTTCTGGAATACACTTTGGAGAACGCTGGCGACAGAATGCTCGATCGCAACAAGGGTACCGGCGATCAATCCAATCTGCTAAGGGCCGACTTTCAGTCCCATTGGGCACCCGGCAACAACATGCCGGCGCTGTTGTTCAACACGACAGATGCCGGCAGTGGCAAACGGGCTGTCATTTCTCCCTTCGACATCGATCTGTTACACCCGAAAGACAAGGACCTGTGTGTTCTTGCGACGCTTGATCGTGCGGGAACTGGGGTTGACCAAACTGTTAAGAGCCACTCACTTCGTATTCCGCTCAGCTCTGCCGCTTTCACGAGCGCGCGATTTCCGTGGGTGACGCCGGCGGCGACCGTCTCATTGAAAAATGACTGCATAACAAACAATCCGCAGGCGCGCCTTGTGGATGGGGGATATGTGGAGAATTCGGGGATCGAGACCGCGCTCGATCTGATTGAGAAGCTTAACAGTATCAAGGGCACCTCCGACGCGCCAAAATTCCGGATTTACCTCTTGTCCCTGGTGAGCGGACAGTTCGGAGATCATGGTTCATTCATGTTCGGTGAGCTCATGGAGCCGGTACGCGCGCTTTTGAGCACGCGAACCTCCCGAACCTATGTCGCGCTCAATCATGCAACCAGCATCGATCGTCGACCCGACACCGAGGTCACCACCAGCGTGCAGCGCTTTCCAACGTTCGGCCGAACGGACATAACAGGCTTGTTTTACAGCCTTCCGCTCGGCTGGACGTTGTCCCAGAAGACTGAGGATATCATCTCGCTCAGCAGTGGCCGCTTTTGGGACTGCGTGCCGAAGGACGATTTCGATCAGTCCCGCGAGAGGCAGAGCAACGCTGATTGCCTGCAAGTGAAGTTGTTTCATCTTCTGAATGGATCAGTCGCGTCAGCGTTTGAAACGCTCAAAGACGCCAAACTCGCACAGGCTGCCTACGCCGATGAGTTAGACAAGGAATATCGACCAACTCCAAAAGTCAGGCCGCAGCCATTACTTGCTTGTTATGAGAGCAATTGGTTGCAAGAGCGCGGTTATCAAAAATACCGGGATAAGGTTGCCGCTTACGAACACCAGTTGACTGAATCGATCAAGGACCATTCGCCGGCTCCTCCACCCGTTCCGCCGTATCGCAAGAGCTATATGGCGTATTTTCAGGCCGAGCAGGTCAAAGCCTTGTTGCAGGAATGGGATCGCGTCGAGGAAACGGACCCTCGTATCCTGGCCTATATTCTGGGATCAGTCTCCTACGACAGCGCCGATTTTACACGCAGTAGCGAGAATTTCTCGTACAGCGCCGTTCCGCAACTCCCGCGCAAATGGCGCGATCGCATCGAAAAAAATAACGCAAAGCTTGTGACCGCAAACAGGCCGGCGGTCGACGTGAACTCATTGCTCAACCATCCCAAGGAATTGGCCAACTTTGTTCTTGGCTACGATGGCAACCCCTTTGGAAACCAGCCCGGAACAGATGACGGTTGGCTGTTTCGTCCGCGAGGAATGTATCAATTGGTCGGACGCGAACAATATCAGGAAGCGCAGACTCAAACGCAGCAGCTTGGCGAGCTGGAAGGACTTGATCTGCTAACGCTTCCCGACGCGTTACGGGATGCGAAGATTTCAGCCAAGGCGACCTTCGCTCACTTCCGGCTCCATCCTTACGAAAACAATCGGACACTATTCGAGTTGCTGAAGGATCGTGCGAAGGATTGGACAGCCGTGCGCGCATTGCAGACGGACATGGAGCATGCCCCAGCTGATGGCGCGCGTGTCAATGCAAGGAGTGAGATGTTCCTTGGGTGTATCGAGGAGGTGTTGCATCCGACGAAACTCAGGACCCTGCAAAGCCAGTTTTACGGCGAGGAATGAGAAGGTTGGTCCGCCGGTCCACTTTGCGGTGGAGAGAACGTTGCGCCGAGGTCTCGGCTTTCTACAGCTGATGTTTGAACTCTTAGCTTCGCAAGGGGGATTGCCAATGATGGCAAGGGGTGAAGTGTACGGATCGAGGTTTCGTCAACGGCTTGCAGGACTATTTGCGGCGGGGACGGTCTTCGCCGCAGCTTTGGGCGTGGGAACCGCTCCGGCGCAAACGGCGTCAAAGCCGCTTTCGGCCAACGATGTGTCCATCCTCTTTCCTCCACCGAAATCGGCGAGTGACCTGGCTAATCTGATCGCGGTATCCGATCTCGCCGGCCCCACAGGATCTCCGCAGCGACTGTTTTCCGACGCAGACTTCGCGCGCTTTATCGCCAACGCGGAAAATCCCGAGCGTCCGGGAGTGCCGGACTCAGGTGTGCGCCACATCCAGCTGCCCGATGCCGTGAAAAAGATCGATGCCTGGTTTGTTGCCGGCATTAGGATCGATCCGGGCGCGCCGGGATTGTCGCCGGACGTCATCGCCCAGTTTGGCCGGCAACCGCAAGTCCGCCTCATCATTCAGCCGGTGACCACTGGACCTGACGGAGTCAAGGTTCATGACACGGCCGGCCACCTTATCTTTAGCTTTAACCTTGACCCGGATCCGCCGCTCGATGGCTGTATGCCATTCCCGCGATTCAAGCCGGACGACGAAGCCTTCAAGGCGATCGTTCGTGACATCGCGACCTTGCGGGATCAACTCGCAACCGGACATTTTGGCAATGTCAAGGTCTCGACTGCCGGCGATCTGAACGTGCATCCGGGCCTTGTGGGTGCATCGGCAAAGGCATTTCGTGATGCGCTCAGGGCCTTGCTGGAGAAGCAGCTCTCGCCGCAGCGCCTCAACACCATGGCGGTCATGGGCATTTCACCGCCCGAGCCCTGGATTTTCGTCTCGATGTTAAGGGTCCCGCAAGCCGGCTTGATACCTGTGCCCGGCCCGACGCTTGACGGCCTGCACGCAGCACAGATGTTCAGCGTCATCGGCGGAAAACACGTCGTCCCGCAGCCGGTTACCAACAATCAGAATCCGATCACCTGTCGCCATGCGGCGTTGCAAAATCCGCCTTTGGCAGCCGCCGATCGCAAGGGTGTTTCGACCTCCGAGTTCATTGATGGCAAGGCGCCCAACAGTCGCATACTCGAAATCGTCAATATCATTGCCGATCCGAAGAAAAGCCACTTCTTCAATACCGATTGCGTCAGCTGTCACACCGAGACGGCCCAGCCGCTCGCCAGAAAAATTCCAGACTTCGCAGTGCCGGGCGTGAACCGAGCGGTCTTGCCGAAGGAAAACTGGAATGTTCGCAATTTCGGTTGGTTCCCATCGTTCTTGAACGGCGGCCCGGCGGCGGCGACGATAACGCGCCGCGCGGCAGCGGAGACAGCTGACGTGGTAGCCTTCATCAATAGCCAATTGCTGAACAAGTAACAGACGCCGTCACCGTTACCGGCTGCCTGCCGGCCCGGCTGAAGGCACGAAAGAAATGAATGGAGTGGTTGCTATGGGGGGACGTTCTTTCGGCTCTCGACTTAATTCCTGGGTAAGGCGCTGGCCGCATGTCGCCGGTCTATTGTTCGCAATCGTCGTCGTCGCGATCGTGTCGGCCGGCTGGGTGTATTTCGCGCCGGAGAAGGTTCGCGATGCAGCTCTTGAAATCAAGAACGACGCAAATCTGGTCGCTCAACTGCTGCCTGCGACGCTGCCGGAGCCATCGAAAATCGAAAGCGCCTATTGGCTGCCGCAGAATTGGACCTCGCGCCAGCGTTACTGGTTTCACCACACATCGCAGGGGACGGCGACCATTCCCGTCCCCTATCAATGGTTTTTGGCACTGGAACGGCCGGAGCTGTCCATCTCTTACACGAGCCTGACGGACGAGGACTACCTGCGCCGCCTTGGCTTCATCCCGAGTCCTGGCTCAAAGGACTTCGCCGGTAACGCGCCCTCATACGGTTATCACGAAGATGCGTCGAATAGGGATGCTGCAAGCTCCGGTTGGACTCCAAACGTGCCCGACAATCCAAATGGCTTGCCTGTCGGCTTCGCCATCCTTAAGGGTGGTGTCGACCCGACGACGGGAGCCTCATATGAAGATCAGATCGGATTAACCTGCGCAGCTTGTCATACGGGGCATCTGGAATACAAAAATGTCAGCCTTCGGTTCGACGGTGGGCCAGCGATGGTCAATCTCGGCGAGGTTGAAAGGGTCATCGGGCTGTCTATCGGCTACACGCTGATTTTGCCGTGGCGATTCGAGCGTTTCGCTAGCAGGCTGGAGCAGATCAAGGGGCAAAGTGTCGATCGAAAGCAGCTTCGAAGCGATCTGGAGCTTGCGCTTCAAAAGATCAAGAAACAAAAGGCACAGGGCGATAGCCTTTTGACGGGACAGGGAGTTGCGGATCTCGATGAAGGTTTCGGTCGACTTGACGCGCTGAACCGGATCGGGAACCAGGTTTTCTATAGCAACCTTCTCGATCCCGTGACCGGTGAACTCCCGGATCCCCTCCTCAAGGGCAACTTCGCGCGCCACGATGCGCCCGTGAGCTTTCCGCCCATCTGGGACACGCCGTATTTCCTCTGGGCGCAGTATGACGCCTCCGTTCTCAACGAACTTGTTCGCAATTCAGGCGAGGCGCTCGGTGTCAGCGCGAAAATCAATATGACCGCGCCCGCGCCCGGACGGCCACTTTTTGCCTCATCGGTACATCTATCCGACATCGCGCGGTTCGAAGAGCTTCTGCGCGGCGCCGAACCCTTTTCGGCGGTCGATGCAAGTGGCAGAAAATTTACCGGGCTCGTAGCGCCCAGGTGGAAGGACGCGCAGGAAAAATTTCTGGGCGACCAGGCATGGGCCATCGACGAAAAACTCGTCGAAAAAGGCCGCGATCTCTATCGCGCGCATTGCTTTGAATGCCACCGAGGCCCGGTCAACGATCCTGCCTTCGACAAAAGATGGCCGGAGGATTCGTTCTGGAAACCGGAGAATCCCGATCGCTCCACCAAGAACGAGAAGAATTGGGTGGAGATAGGGGGCCGGCATTATTTTAATGTGGTTCAGATGCCGGTCACGGCGATCGGCACCGATCGTCAACAATCCGATGTCCTCACGAGGCGCCGCGTTCACTTACCTAAATCGCTCGGCTTAAATCCTATCGATGATTTGGACAAAGCGTGGGGTTGCGGTCTTCCCGCTGATCGGGCGGAAGATCCTCTATTCGTCGTCGCGCTCATGGACGTAGTCGGCAAGACCATCGATCAATGGTACATTGCGAACGGCACCTCCGAAGAAACCAAGCAGCAGATGTGGGGGCCGAGGAAAAATTGTCAAAACCAACGAGTCTACGTTGGGGCTCGGGCGAACCGTAACGGAAAGGACGAAGATGTTCTTGCCCTTGAACCTCAATATCGGGCGCGACCGTTGGATGGTGTTTGGGCGACAGCTCCGTATCTGCACAACGGGGCCGTGCCGACGCTGCGAGACATGTTGTTGCCGCAGAAGGAGCGGCCGACGTCTTTCTGCGTAGGCAGCCGCCAGTTCGATCCAGTCAATGTCGGGCTTGTTACGAAGACGAAAGCGGGCGATGCCTGTGCGGCCGGCCTGACGGACTTCAATGTATCGCTGCTTGGAAATAGCAATCGTGGACATTCGTTTGAGGGCAAGGAGACCGACGTGACGAAGCTCCCGCCTGGCGTCATCGGACCAGAATTGACCGATGCCGAGCGACGGGCCCTTGTCGAGTATCTCAAGACGCTGTGAGAGATGCGTTGATTGGCGGTGGTTGCCCCGATCGACCTACCGATCCGTTTATGGTGCTGCATACAGAATTGGCTGCGGCGCCTACGGGATAGCTTTTCGTGGGGAATGTGATGTAGCCCTGGCGAATTTGCTCCTCGAAGCGAGCCGGTCGACGCCGCACTTCCTGCACAGGTAGGCGGCATCTCGGATGCGCGAAAAGAGTGTTCAAACCGTCGTGCAATCGGCTGAAAGCGACATTATTCCATCCGCGAACCGGTCGAACAACCAAAAGACGCCGTGCATATCGATCTGTTCGGCGACCGCGAGCTCGCGCAACGTCCCATCGCCGGTAAGCAGTGTCCATTGGCGAGACTGAGCAATCGCAAAGGCGAATGTATCCGGGACGGAGAGACGGGCGTTCTGCCGCCGAACTGTCGTGGCGAGGCCCAACTCGGCTGGGGTCAGGACTTCAACGCGAAGTCCCAACTCCACCAACTGGTTGCCAAGTTCGCCTGCCAGTTTCCGGTCATACAGGAGGTTGGACACAGAGAGCTCGAAGGGCAGACGGAACAGATCCTCCAGGAGCCGCGCCCGCTCAAGGTCAATCAGGACCGAGGTATCGGAGACGAGGAGGCTGGGAGAAGCGCGGTCCGCAATGGCGCGGCTTTGCCAGCGGCGGTGGTAAGGTGCTGTTCCGTTTCGAGCCGGCAAATGCGAGCCGGCTCCGCATCACCAAGGCTGCGATCGACGCATTTCGGAAGCAGGTCAAAGACTTGTTGGGTGATAATCACCACCTGCGTTCCGTGATTGATCCTCTCTTGCTGGTCCATGATCAGGTCTGCTAGCAGCAAAGCAAATTAGACGATGAGATTCGCCGGCTCGCAAAAGCGGATGAAACGACGCGGCGCCTGATGACGGTACAGGGCGTGGGCGTCGTAACCGCCCTGACGTTCAGGCACACGGTCGACGATCCGTCACGCTTTCGATCTGCGTCGGCCGTTGGGGCTTATCTGGGACTTACGCCTCGACGCAACCAGTCCGGCGAGATCGATCAGAACGGCAGAATCTCACGCTGGGGCGATCGACTGCTGCGAACCTATCTCTACGAAGCCGCAACTGTCCTGCTCTACCGTACGAAGAAATGGTCTTCCGTTCGAGCTTGGGGTGAAACTCGCCAAGCGTATCGGAATGAAGGAGGCTAAGGTCGCTATCGCACGGAAGATTGCGATCATCCTCCATTGAATCTGGGTCGACGGCACCTCATTCGAATGGGGCAGACGAAGACAGCTTGAGCACACCAAAAAGGCTTACCGACCTGGTTTACGGGCCGGCGATGTCCCGCTGGGACCGTGATCGCGACGACCTCGTTCAATCGGCTGGCGGCGGCTTGTCCGCACTCCGCTGCAAACGTTGAGGCGTCGGATCCGGACATCAACGAGAGGCGCGCGCGACCTCGTAAAGGATCATGACCCCAGTTGCGACATCAACGCGATCAAGTTGACCCGTTAAAGAGACCGGCCTTAGCCAACACCGGTTGGCAATTCTCTCGTCACCCGCGATCACCCCGTCTCCGCAACCCCGACCAGCTCCGACGAAATGATCGCGGCCATCGTGCCACTGGAGACAAAGAATGGAAGCTTGACAACACCTCGCAATTATAGGGCCATCTTGAAAAGATGGTGGGACGCGACTACAGGCCCGCCGGGCGCAGCGCATAGTTACACACGTTGAAAAGCTCTCCCGCGTACGTGAGCCGCTCGCCCTCCATCAGCCGCGACACAACCGATATCCATTCCCGGCCGTAAGCATAGCGCTCGTCATGCTCGGCGAATCCGATGCCGGCCTTCTCCAGTTCCGGACGATTCCAGGCGTTAACGAGATTGATCGCAAACCGGCCGCGGCTGATGTTCTCGATTCCGAGCGCCATCTTGGCCAGAATCACGGGATGGTACAGATACGGCTTGATCGCGGCGATGATCTCGATCCGTTTCGTAAGCGCTGCAATTGCGGCTGCCGCAGTCCAGGCTTCGAGCTGATCGAGGTCTTCCTGGTGCGGTGCGAGGTCGGGTTTGGAACCCACGATCCATTAATGGACCTCACAGGCCCAACTGGACCATTTATAGACCAAATTCGAGGGTGCGACTTCCCAGGGATGTTTTGGACCAAGTGGTAGCGATCGAAGTGCCAAAAATGATCGCTTTCAGTGGAATCAAAATCCAATGCGCGGAGGCGCGCTGTAAGCCGCATCCAGTCCATTGCCCTGCCTTTCGTTCCCAATGCGCGGCGCACGGCGGCCCAAAGGCAAACGCGCTGGACGTCCCCGCGGTCCGTAGGCGCGCGATCCGATCGCCGTCGGCGGCGGACATCGTTCGTCCGCTCTCCTCCATGATTGTTTCCGATAAACGATTACCCATGAACAAGTGCTCCATGAGCGCTTAAGGTGCGACGTCGCGAGTGTCTGCCTGTCATGGGAGGACGTCTAGTCACGAAGGCATCGCACCTCTCGTCGCACGCTCCAGATGTCTGTATTGTTGGCAACAGCTAGTCATGCACTTCTTGCGAGTTTAGTGTTTGAGCTGTTGAGCAGCATGCGGACCTCGGCAGCCAGTCAAAAGGCCGCTCCAGCATGCAGATGAAATACCGAGGACCAGTGATCGCCGCGGGTGAGTCCGTTGCCTCGAAAGGGGGCATGGCGAGGATTTTAGAAAAGCTTATGGGACGATGAGAAAGGCGTGAGCCTGACAGTTAGAAAAAACAGCCGAAGTCCTTTCGAGGAGCAAGAGACACGTTGGGTGATGATCGTGAGCTTTGCGACACGGTTGTAAACATTCATTCAGCGAGAGTTCTCATTCGTGCAATAAACATCGCGTCTGATGAAGAATTACAAAAATTCATTATCTCCACCTTAGGAAAAATGGTTCGTCTTCGACTCGCGCATTCGAGCGTTCTTTGAGACGATAATGACGCATGATGCCAACCAGAGACGCTCATAATGCGCAACAACATCGTCGACCAAGTGAGTAATTTGACCAGGCCCACAGCTTGTCGATGCTGTTGTGCGTACGCGCGCTGATGAGGCAGAAATGCGCAAGCTTGGATACGTCCGAGACGACTGTAGCGCTTCTGAATCAATAGCTTAAACGACGCCATGAATAGCAGTGAGCCGCGCCCGTCTCGATGGGCGTGACGGCACGACGCTGCCTGCGTCAGGTCGTCGCTCTTCTCCATGCAGGCGCAATTTCTTGAGGGGACAAACAGGATGACTGCGAGCAACAATAGGATCAAATTCGCTTACTGGGTGCCGAACGTATCCGGCGGCCTGGTGATTTCTTCGATCGAGCAGCGCACCAGCTGGGATATCGATTACAATCGCAAACTTGCCCAGATCGCCGAGAAGGCTGGTTTCGACTATGCCTTGAGCCAGATCAGATTCACCGCAGGTTATGGCGCCGACAAGCAGCACGAGTCCGTCAGCTTCTCCCACGCGTTGCTTGCCGCGACCGAAAAGCTCAAAGTTATCGCCGCTCTCCTTCCCGGGCCTTGGAATCCGGCGCTGGCCGCAAAGCAGATTGCGACGATCAACCAGCTCACCAATGCACGCGTTGCGGTCAATGTCGTCTCGGGCTGGTTCCGTGGCGAATTCCATGCGATCGGGGAACCTTGGCTGGACCATGACGAGCGTTACCGCCGCTCGGAGGAATTTATCACTGCCCTGCGCGGGATCTGGACCGAGGAAACGTTCACCCTGAAGGGCGACTTCTATCGGTTCAACGACTATTCGCTCAAGCCAAAGCCGCTCGATCCTCTGCCGGAGATTTTTCAGGGCGGCTCCTCGCGAGCAGCCCGCGACATGGCTGCCCGTGTGTCAGACTGGTATTTCACCAACGGCAATACACCGGACGGCTTGAAAGCCCAGGTCGAGGACATCAGGACCAAGGAAAAGGCTTTTGGCAAAAGCTGGCGCACCAAGATTGGAATCAATGCCTTCGGTATCGTCCGGAAAACGGAAGGCGAGGCGAAGGAGGTCCTGCAAGAAATCGTCGACAAGGCGATCCCAGATGCGGTACGCGGATTCCACCACGAGGTCCAGAATGCCGGCAATGCCAGCCCCGAGCGTGAGGGCAATTGGGCCAAATCCACCTTCCGGGACCTTGTTCAATACAATGATGGCTTCCGCTCGAACCTGATCGGAACTCCGCAACAGGTCGCCGAACGCATCATCGAGCTTAAGGGCGCTGGTGCCGATCTGATCCTGCTCGGTTTCCTCCATTTCCAGGAAGAGGTCGAATATTTTGGCAGGCATGTGATCCCGCTCGTTCGAAAGCTTGAGGCGAGCGCGACCGGGCGCGCGCAGGCTGCCGAATAGTCCGTTAGGGAAGGGGGCGAAATGGCGGGGACTACAACAGAAGCGGCTGCGCTTCGTCTAAAGGACGATTCTCCCGACGAACGTCTACGTCAGCGGATTCTATCGACCCGATCAAGGCCAAGTGAGGTTCGGCGAGCATTCGTCCCGTAAAGTGCCGACGTCGAAGCTCGCCGTCCATGGCATCGTGCGGAGAATCTCGCCCTGTTCCAAGGGGCTATCGGTTTTCGACAATGTGGTGGTCGGCCTCGCACGTACGCGCAGGCTTCCCGCTGCAGATCGTCGGCTCGCCGCTGGCGCGGCGGATCGAGGCGGAGAACCGTTCAGCGGCGAAAGAGCTCATCGGCCTCCTGCTTTTTGACCACCTTCAGGACAATCGGGACGCTGCCTTATGGCGTGCAGAGGGGCATCAGCTTGCGCGGGCGCTGGTTGGCCGGAAAGCTCTTGCTCCTGGGCGAGCGATTCGCCGGTGTCCTGCAGAGCGAAAGCAGGAATTATCGCAGCTCGAGCGAACGCCCGTGACAGCTTCGGCGACGCTACGGTTGTCCTATCGAGCGTGACATCGGCATCGTGATGGGGCTGTTTAACCGCGTCGCCGTGCTCGACGACCGACGGACGATCGTCGATGGCACGCCCGAGGAAGTTCAAGCCAATCCAGCTCTCGGCGTCGCGCACTACGGAGCTTGCGATTTGATGTTCGACTATCGGCTCTTGATTGAGGTGCCGATCAAACAGGCGCGCACGAAGCCAATCCCCTCGTCCGCAGGCAACTGGAGAAGACTGCCCATGCCGAGCGGTGGTGGCGGAACTCTTTTCCCGTGCGACGAACCGTTGTCGGCAGCGAGCGCCGGGACAACAGCCACCGGATGCAGGCGCTGTCGCGGAACTGCGCCGCTTTGAAGCAACATGGTCGGTTGAATTGTCGGACGTTGCATCGATAAGGTCAGGCTCCGTCCTGGTCATGCAAAGCTCTTGCCTCGTCACGACGTGGCGCTCATGCCTCTTGGCCGTAGGGTGCCGAGGCGATGCCGCAAGCCGGGCTTGTATGATCGGGCGTGAACACGTCCGCCCAGACGGCATAAACTCTTGGCAGAGAAGCCTTTGGGGGATCGAAGCCGTACTTAAAGGCCGCCTGCAGCAAAGCCCTGCGCTAAAGCAAAAAAAGCTGGCAAAATGCAATCCGGATCAACTATGAAGGCCGCGGGCGCCTACTTTTAATTGCATATTTGATCGGTACATTTCATGGATTTTGCCTCTTCATCCACCGCGGGAATGCTCTTCTACGCCTCTAGAGCCGCGTTCATCCTAAGCAGGTTCGCATTCCTTTTGGTCGGAAGGCGCCGGCACACGCGCCTGTATGAAGGGCACTATTGCGGGATGATTTATCATGGCCGTAAAGGCGATCTTCATATCGCCGATGTCGTCAGGATCAAGGCGGGTTGGAACAAGATATCCGCCGAGCCCCTGTGGAAGCATGACCGGCAAAATGACTACTCGATGTACATCACGATACACGACAGTTTGCCGGATTTCATTTACGGATACTGGCAGCACAACAGGGTGATGCAGCGCTTCGGAGCGTTCGTATTCCGCCGACACAACGACCGCGGCAGAACAAGATTTTTGGGTACGTACATTGGAGTGAGCTCGCAGAGGACTATCCAAAACAGCACTTGGATACTCGACAGAGTGGACGACTCTAAGCCTTTTACGTACTTTGATGCTCGGAATCTATTGAAACGGAGAAGGGCGCTATTGAAGAATAAGGACTTGCTCAAGTCGATTATCGAGAAGCATCGAGGGTACTTCGCTGACAGTAAGCGAGAGCCATTCGAATATCGGGGCAAATCCAAGCGTCTTTCCTTCATTATCCCTTCCAACGGCTTCAATCCCGACTTCGGCAAGATAAGCATTCCCCTTCTCCAGCGGACAATCGAGGACGTGCCCTCATTAGAGTCAATGTCCGTTCTCGACGTCGGATGCGGTTCTGGATTCTACGCCATCGCTCTCGCAGAAAGAGGCGCCAAGAAATGCGTCGGTCTTGATATCGAACAAAGCACGATCAATGTCGCGAGGGACAATGCGCGCAGAAACGGAGTTCAAGCCCTCTGCGATTTCCGGCAATCATATCGCAACAACATATTTTCTCAGTTACCGATCAAGGAAAAGTACGACCTCATCATAGCGAATCTGCCGTTCACCAATCACTGGATCGGGAAGCGGTACAAGAAGGAAGCCTTGGCGGTTAATTTCGTTTCTTCAGACAAGATGCTTTTCGATTTCTTCATGGGCGTGCGTATGCATCTGGCGAAGAACGGTAAGCTCTATATGAGTTATGGCGACTCGGGATATCCGAATGCGTTGGTGGAATTCTGCGAATTGTGCGGGCTGGATGCCGAGCAGATCGATTCGAAGAAGGAACGTGACGAGACCTTCTACATTTACAAGATCTCGCACGAGACCAGCAAATTCATCCCGCTGAGGCATGAAGACCTGAGCATTGCTCCCGCTTTTGCGAGGACTATCGAGGGGGTCGGTTGAAACCCTCGCGCTAACGGCTCGTCCCGACCAATTTCCGTCGCTTCCTTCTTGCGGAGTGCATGGCGCGCTAGTCCTGGAGATGGAAGCAGACACGCAAGGCCAAGAATTAGCCACCTGCATGCGGCGTCAGAGTCGACGCTGCGTTACCATTTCCACGTATCGGGGCTCGTGTCGGTAGCAAGCACCCGGATTCCGTAGTCGCTGATAGTGACAATAGCATATTTGTAGCCATCGTCACAGTTCAGCTGGTACCCGCCGTCTCGCTCTGACCAGCGGCAATAGTTCCGGTTGCCACTGGAGGGGTAAAACTGTTTTCGCAGCGAGCGCTTGCCAGGCTCAAGGCCATTGACGTCGAGCTTGATCTCGTTGCCGCTGCTTTCCCACAAAATATGCCCCTTCAGCTTTTCTTTGGTCAGATTCACCACGAAGAATTCGTGCTTTCCTGGGCCCGATTGCTCCCTTTTCGTCCTCTCTCTTCTTCTCATCACCGACCCTCATGCCTCTCCATCGCAAGAGAGACGGAGTCTGCGGAGAATGCTAGGGCAACGCCGTCGCCTCAACTACCTGATCTGGCGGGCCGGCATTCATATGCAGTCCGCACTTCGTCGATAGTTTTTGAGCATTTAACAAGCTGCTGGCTTATGCGGGGAACCAAACCCCTCCTGACACCGCTCGCGACGTGTTGACCGACACCGTTCGCCAGACGCGCGAGCGAGCTGCTGATCGGATGGCATTTAGCGAGGCGTTCTCAGGTTCCGAGCCAGGCCAGGAGCTCTTGAGCTTGTGCCGGAGAGCGCACTCGCGCTGCGGCTCGGCATACCTTAGCCGGCCACGAGCGTGTCGTGCGGGTTGCGACGGAAGGATGGTCCGATCAAAAACTGGCTGGCTTGGAGCGAGCCGGCCCTGGCCGTCGCGATGCCCGCCTTTACATGAGCGGCGAGAATCCTATAACCGGCGTCGTTGAGATGCACGCCATCGACGGTGTAGGTCCGATCGATCAGTCCATTCCGGCCGATTTCGGGGTGACGTCGATCAGGTGGCATTTCGATGAGGCGCAGACCTTCTTCTCGAGCTCATGCGTCCCAAGGGCGCGGCGCTCGATGTCCGGGACAGCGATGGCGAAACCGCGCTGCTCCACGCGACCTACGAGGGACGCACCGCGATCGTCCTAACCTGGCTCTGCAAGGGCGCCCGGGGTCGCCCTCCAGGAAAGCGATGGCATCACAGCGCGGATCTGGGCGGCCCCCAACGGCCACACCGAGATCGTCGAGGCCATGCTCGCGCTGGGCGCGACCCAGGAAGTCCAGAACAGGGAGGGCAGGACCGCGTGATTGCCAGAGGCAAGGAGATAGTATCTGCGAGCACTTCGAGGCCGAAAACCGTCCAGTGCACTCAGTCGGGCCCTCAGGTCTGGGTAATTGCTCCACGATGGAAATTCTCGACTCCACACTGAACGGCATGCGCGCAAGATCGTCAGCGGTCTCTGTCCCTTCAACTATCGGCGAAACGTGGGCGATCGCTCAATCTAGGCAAGATGAATTTCTCAATCGCCGCGACGGCGCTGCATGCGATATCTCGCCCTCGTTCATCCATGCCGGTCCAGCAGGACTGGCGTCCGCGCGGATCGATCTCCAGCAGTTTTACGCCCTCCGGCACCCGTGCGCCGTCTCGCGCAATACCGCGGAGCACTCCTCCGATGGGCGCCAGCACCGGTGTGCCGCTGAGCCAACCCAGCTGCCTGTTCTTGGATACGGGCGTGCCGATATCGACCGCCGTGCGCCAGATGCCATGGCGGTGTGAGTACACGAAACGTTTGCGTCCTGCGCCGCCGAGGTCACGGCATTGGCCGTCTGCCGGCTTCGTGGTCCCGCACGAGAGAATCGCACCGGTCTGAGCAGGATGGGTCTCGATGGCGGTATGACAGTTGACGTTCACCTCGAATCCGGGCCCGATGCCAACCGCAACCCGTGCAAAGCCGCGGAGGTCGGGAGGTGTCCGATGCTTCCGCATGCGTGCATCCACGATCACGGACAATGGACGTAAGCCGATGATGTCGGAGAGATTCATTTCGGTCACGGCGACGCTGTTCTGTTTGGCGTGAATCCGCACGACTTCCAGGAGCGTATCGGCCCGTTTGCCGACGACGCCTTCTACTTGGCTCAGCTCGCCGAAGAGCGCGTCATGAAATGACATGCGGCGGCGGATCACCAGCGGAAATGGCGCGTGACTCATCACGACGGCAAAGCTCGCGTCGGTGAGCTTCGTTGCGATGGCGGAGGCAATTTCGTTCGTGCCAAGCACCAAGGCCAGGAGCCTTGGCCCGCGCAGATCCCGGCTCCGAAGGGTGGCGACTTTCAAGGGCGACACTCTCGCGTTACTCTTTGATGCCTAGCAAAGCGCGCGCCAGCCGCGAAACCGATCCACAAGTGTAAACAAAAACGGCTCGTATCGTGTTCAAGACACCTACGGCCACCATGCGGGAATGGCGTCGAGCATAACGCTTTATTCCCGGTCAGACGCTGTATGCATAGTACGTGTCTTCCTTGTCGTCGAACATGTGGGCTTCACTGCCCGTGACCTTCACTAGAAAGTGAGACGTCGAATCGTGATCGAAGCCGCCGTAGATTCCGAATCCCTTTGGGGCGAGTATCAGGTGTGATTTTTCACCGTGGTGGTACAGGTTCGGCAAGGCGCCGGTGACGTAGCAATGCCTGGTGTGATCATAGCCGCTGACGATCCGCCCTCGTACGGCCAAGGTAATCCGGCAGGATGCGGAGGTTTCGTGTCCGTATACGCGGACGATAGGGCGCCCAAGGCTGTGGGCCAGAGCGACCGCGGCCGCGGCCGCCCGAACGTGCGGCTTCATGCGTCCTCCTGCCGATTGCCGGAAGCTGAGCTGAGCGGGGCGGCGCGACGTCGTTCGATGTGACGCACGAAGTCGGTACCTAAACCACGCATTTGGATCTGACTGACTTCATGTGAGCTCCAGGCGGAATTGCGAGGCCTCTATCGAGGCAGGAATGTGATCCGTGCGCTCATCTGGGCAAGCGGCGTGCCACCAAATATGTCGAGCAAACCTAGTTGAGGAGAACCGAAAACATGCGCTTAACACTGCGCTGCCGAACTCGTGCGCCGCCGCGTCGGACTCGGGACATGAAAGTGGTAGACCGGACACGACTGTGTACGAGAAGGGCGAATCGCGGATGCCAGCCTCATGCGGAATGCGGCCCTGCGCTTAAGGATGGATCCGTAAGGAGGTGACCGGATGCAGTCGCTATATCTATTGCAAGCCATAGGGGCTCCCCGCTCCCAATCGAGGGCAGAGGCTCCTCTGCGAGCGCTGCTTGGCCCGTGAATGCAGTTTCTCTTCGCTATTGTCAAAAGCACGCGCTTTCCCGGCGTGATCCGCCTTCAATCAAGCTTCCGTCACACCCGGAAGCGCGCTAAGAAAAATCCGCCGAGCCTCTGAACGCGCGGTGTCGCGCAGACGGTGACGCGGCGGAGCGGATCTCCGAGTTGGCCAATTGTCAGGCAAGCATTCAGGGCACGACCGACGTGCAGTGGGCTTCATGAATTGGGACAAGCGAAAAGCGAAACGCATTCAGCTTGGGCATCATTATCGAGCGACCCTGGTCGCCGTTGACGGCACGTGGCGACGCAATTGCGTTCTCATTGATATTTCAGAGACGGGAGCGCGCCTGCGGATTGATGGCTCGCTCGAGGTCCTCAAAGCGCGTCAATTTTTCTTGCTGCTTTCAACGATGGGCCTGGTCTTCCGCCGATGCGAATTGGTCCGGTTGGACGGAGAGGAAGCCGGCGTTGAGTTTATAACGTCGCAGACACTTCGCGAACGCTCCGCGCGGTCCGATAAGCCGCCTGCCGCTGCCTTGGATTGATCTGATGAAATTGATTTCCGCCCGCTGCATGTTAGTGAGCGCTAGGTGTACGTGTGCTGCCTTGAGTTGGGCGACGGATGAGCGAAAGGCCGCCGGTCGGCGGCTGATCCATTCGCGACCGCCCCCGGCGCGCTTGAGGTGATTGTCGAGAGCGGTTTGTCACCGAATGACGGGGTGAGATGCTTGCGGACATGCCGTTCGTGACCGGCAATGTAGGTTGGACTCCGTTGCCCCGCCGTCAAAAAAGGGAGGCTCGCGGAGGGGCTGTTCAGCGGCGTCCATGAAGGACGTCGCCACGTTGACGGGATAAGTTTGCCGGATTCGCTCCGGATGTGTTTGCCGCGAAGCTCTAGGTACACTCCGCGAATTGCTTCGCGGCTGAGAAACCTTCGAGTCTGGTTCTGGCGCGATGATTGCGGTTCGAAACGAACGCTACGACCTGCCAATATTTGCTGTCGGTACTTCGCTGTAGAATGTTAGCACTTGCCGCTCATTGTTTTGTTTGACGAAGTTTAATTCTAGAGGGCCTAAACCTATAGAGTCTCAGGTCTCGTGGGTGACCCGCACTGATCTGGAAGAAATCTACGAGCGTTACCCGGCGACTGAAGCAGTATTGCATATCTATCTCCGGGCTGATTTCGGACGTCGAGCGGCAGTTGACTGTAATCAGCCGTACTGATGTCGCGGCTGCGGCTGTTGGTGCTCGACGAACCGTCTATGGGGCTCTCCCCGCTTGTCGTTGAGAGCATTTTTCGAACACTCAAGCAGCCCAACAGAGCAGGACCTCTCGATCCTGGTAGCTGAACAGAATTCGACGGTAGCGCTACGCTCGGCGCGGTTGTCCTCGAGAACCGGCCTCCTCGAGAACCGGCCGTGGCGTTTCGTCCGGCGCCGTCACTCGCCTTGCGCAAGGCCGACAACATCAAGGCGCTTTACCTCGGCGGCCCATCACTAACTGACGCCGGAAGAAGAGTGCTGATACACGCCGTTGCTTAGAATTCGCGGGAAACGGGGGGAGTGACAATGGGGACAGCCAAATTGGCACGCAATTTCGACCAAGACCCCTATTCGCGGCTGGATGCTTCCATCGATGCGACCGTAAGGGTCAACGCCGATCGCAATGATCTCGAAAGCCGCTTTCCCAAGGAGAGTCTGCAGGCGTTGGCGGAGGCGGGCTGGACCGGCGTTCTGAACGAAACCCGGATTGGCGGCCTTGGACTTGGCCATGTCGATTTTGCTGAAGCTGCCTATCGTATTGGCCAGGTTGATGCATCGACAGGCCTCATCTACGTCATGCATGTCAGCGCGGCTCAGACCATCAATCTATATGGCAACGGTGATCAGAAGGAGCGCTGGCTCAAGGCGAAGAACGGTGCGTTGCTGGGTACATATTCGACAAGCGAACGTGCGACAGGCGGACACTGGTGGTATAATCTGTCGGAGGCCTCGCGCGATCGCGACGATTATCTGCTCGATGCCAAGAAATCATTCACAACGAGCTCCGGTCAAGCCGACTTCTATGTGGTGCAGACACGCACGCCGGGCGCCAAGGACCAAGCCGACATTGTCTTCTTCATCGTGGACGGCAAGTCTCCCGGGATCGAATCGAAACCTTGGAACGCCCTCGGCGTGCGAGCCAGTCACTCGGGTCCCATCCAGTACACCAGCGTGCGGATACCGCAGCGGGACCGGCTCGGTACGGAAGGGCAGGGGAAGGAAATCATCTACAATGGCGTTTCGCCAGTCTATCTGATTGGGCTCGGCGCCGTTTGGGAAGGCCTGGCTCGGGGCGTGTTGAATGCGGCTGTCAAACACACAGCAAGTTTCGTGCACAAGGATCGAAATAAGAGACTTGCGGACTATCAGGCGATCCGACAGGAGCTTGGCGCGGCCAAGGTGCTCGTCGAATCGCTACGGCCGTGGCGCCTCGAACTGGCAGCAAGGCTGGACGAGTTCTGGCGCGCCGACAAGCCGCAAAGCGAAATCCTGATCCCGCTGACCGAGTTCAAGGTGCACGCCGCCGAGGTCGCGAATCGGGTCGCCGCCGCGGCATTGACGGTGACGGGAGGCTACGGCTATCACCGAGGGCCGATCGAGCGTTCCTTCCGCGACGCCCGTGCCGCCATCGCAATGGGGCCGTCCAACATCATCGCTCGGGACTGGATTGGCAAATCGCTGGTTGGCCTGCCGCTTGAGCTGTTCTACGAAGGGGGAGAATAGTTCGAACTCCGCAGGTCACAGTTCGCCGTTTCCCTGAAGCACTGCTGGCGACTTCCGTCCTCGTCTGCGAAGGGCGCAACCGAGGTAAACTTCATGCGCGGGATCGACCAGTACCGTGTCGAGAAAGGCGAAACGGCACTTGCGTCGCATGGCGTCGCAGTTGTCGATGGCGGTGGAACAAATACATATCGTCGCGCCAATGCCTTTCGCCTCCTTAGCTATCGATCGGCCGTACTTGCGAATGACCCTCCTCTAACCCCGGAACTGCGGGCGCTCTACGAAGGGGGCAGCGGCAGGACCTTTGCGCAGCGGGCTGGTTCTGTCGATAGGATGAGCTGTTCACGAGCCCATTGCGTGAGCGGGCTGGCCTGACGCTGCCCGAAACAGCGGACTTGTTGAAGGTGGAGCTGCGGACACTGTATCGCTATGAGCATGTCGCTATGAGCGCGGCGAGACCCGAACCAAAAAACTGGCTCTCGTCCAGTTGCGCCACACCGTCGACAATCGCTTCGCCCAAGAGCCTCCGGCCGCTCCCGGTATCTGCTTTATTGACCTGTTCGCCGGCATTGGTGGCCCGAGATTAGGTTTCCGGTCCATCGCCTAGGAAATGCACAAGACGGTAAATAGCGCGAGCGCGGCAAGGACACTGACGATCATTGTCCTATGGATCACTGCACGTCTTTCGATTTTGTCGGCCGTATATCTGCAATCTCGAGCGATCATGAGTAAGTTGTCTCGTTCAAGATCTCTCGTCGATCGCTCGGCTTCCGCCAAATAGATTTGTTCCAGCCGCCGAAGTTCTTTCGCATCTAGCATTCCGCGCCCACGCACAGCCATACACACTGTCCCAATCACAACGCGGCCCACATCAGAACGAAGTTGAAGTCGCCAGCATGAGATGCTCGAAAGCTATCGGCGAAGTGCGGACTCTATGTGAATGCGAGCTTACCAGATCAGGTAGTTGAGACGACAGCGCTACCTTAGCAAATTCCGCGGAAACTATTTTTCACGCGTAGGCAAAGGCCCGAACGGCGTAGACGAGAAGGAAAGAGAAGGCGCACTAAGGCGCAAAATGCACGAATTTTTCGTGGTGAATCTGACCGAAAAGGCCCAAGGGGCATGTTTGGTGGAAAGCAGCGGCAACGAGATCAAGCTCGATTTGAGTGGCGCGGCAATGCACAACAATCCGCAATCGCCTTCGGTAGTCAGAGCAGGAGTCGGCCGTAACGTCCTGCAGTCGAGGCAACTGTAGCGTGACCGCGGCCGCTTCGGCCACTCGTGCAATTCAACCAAACCACCAAATGAGAGTCTTGATGAGCAAAGAAATCGTAATCATCCAGTTCAGCGTGCAGCCGGACCTGGTCGTCTCCGCCGATCCCTCGGGCAATGGCCTCGTTAGCTTGCAATGGCTGAATAGCGGTGACCCGAAGCAGCATTGGACGAGGGAGCCCGCCACCGATGGGTTCTATCTTCGCAACACCGCGACGGGCACATATCTGACGGCCATTAGTAACAACAGCCCGGTCGTCCTCGAGCCCCACGGCAGCATCTGGCAGAAGACCGGACCTGACGAGCAGTTCACCACCATCCGCCTGACCATCAACACCGAGCAGATTTTGAACGCTCTGGATGTCTACGCGGTCGTCGGCACGGCGATTGGCACCTGGGCCTGGGCTGGCTCGAACGGCAACAATATTTGGAACATTGCCAATGTCGCTGCGGTCTGGCCTTCGCTGGCCGAAGAAACAATCTCTTTGTTACGCTCTCGCGGCCTATCTCCAGCTCTCGATCAACCCGGCCAACCTGCCGGGCCGCTGGTGGTCGACGATAACTTCTCGTCGGGCGCGCCCGCGGCCTACTTCGTCTTCAACATCACCCAGTGGTTCTCCGGCTTCTCGATCGTGAAAGAGGCAAGCGGCCTGCTGGCCTAGGCCGTTTGCCTCCGCGCCCCGTTGGCATGAAGCGACGGAGACCGCATCCGTTTTGAACCTGTTTGCGAACGGCGGCGCAATGTGTCGCGAAGAGCCAGATACTGACATTCAACGAATGAAAGAGGCCGTGAGCCCCCTCGGCCTGCTCCCAGCGTCTGGTGGTCTAGGCCGAAGATAGGCGGAGAGCCGCGACGGGGCGACCGTCGCAGGATTAGTTCTAAAAACTCACATGACGGACAAGTGAATCTGTCCGGCGTTGGCAACTAGTGGACGTTGATCCCGTCCAAAGGAAGGTGAAGCTCTGCGGCGCGCTCCTCGCGCTCTTTCCTGCGGAATTCGCTTTCTTTTCGCTCGAACTTGGAGAACTCCCGTTGAACCTCCTCCAACATGCGGCTACGCCGAGCCGCATCGCTAAGAATGTTGTCCGCCATTGTCCAGCTCCCAATCTCGCGGCCCATCCTAGACAGGGCTGGTGATTACGGAAAGGTGCCGCGCCGTAAGATTACGAAATTTTGTCGGCGCCTCACCAGGCCCCACGAGCTGCGCAAAACAGGGCGGGCCAAACTAGATCAATGCTTCTGCGACGGCCGTGTTCGTAAGGATGGTGCTGTCACCATGTGCAGGCGATCATCGTGGCGATTGACCAGTACGCCGAAGCCGTAACGGGCAATCGCGAATAATTCCTCAACAAGCCGAAAGGCATCGGCCCGCTGAGAAACAGCAATAACCCGGAACTTCAAGGTGCCTTTTGGTCCGCCCGTTTGCAACCCTTCGAGGTTTCATCGACGATCAGATGCGCTCTATCTCGGCACGTGGGGCGACTCTGGTCAGCGGACGGCTGCCGTCGGCGTGTGGGCCACAACGCAGATCAAAACGTTGTGGCGCCCCCATGGTACGCGGCTGAGGATCCATGAACATCCGCTCGGCCTTACAATACGCCTGCGAATGGCCTTGATGCCAGTAGGCACTCTGGCTAAAATCGCGCGGGGTCAAATTGGAGTTACGGTGGTGGCGTTAGGTACTGTGAAATGGTTCAACCCGACTAAGGGCTACGGCTTTATCAAGCCAAATGATGGCGGCCCTGATATCTTTGTGCACATTCGTGCCGTTGAAAAGGCCGGCTATACCGAGCTGGTAGAGGGTGCAAAGATCAGCTACGAGATGATAGCCGGGCGTTCTGGCAAAATGTCCGCAGAAAATCTCCGACTTGGATAGTCCTGCTCGCGAAAAGCAGCACGACCTTTCGTCGCTCCGGCTCAGCCTTGTCCGCGAGGAGTAGGTTCGGCCTCAGCATGTTTGCCCGGAGCGGCTGAGGCCGTTTCCTTGTCTGGCGCTGTAATTTCCCCTGCCTGAATAGGGCGGCCAGTTGTCTGAATAGCGTCAACAGGCGACTACGCTGAAGCATTCTAAATGCTGCTTTTAGCCTGAATGTCGGCCTGCCATGAACAGGAGCAAGGCGCTTCGATGGGCGGCTCGCTTGAAACTCCGAACGCATTCAGAATTGGCTCTTGAGGCACGCGGCTCGTTTTGCCAAGTCGCGCACCAGAGCCGCTTTCATCACGGTTCTGGGGGCTAGTCAGCGCCGAGGTTTCACAGGATGGAGGCTATCTTAGGGGCGGCTCCTGGCGGGAGGCAGCTTGTCGGCTCTTTTTCGAAGGCGTGGGTCGCTGCGGTTCGCTCGGTTTTGCCCGACCTCAAATCTCGTGCAGCGGAACGCCTGATACTTGGTCGGATGAAAAGCTGCGCGCTCCCGTGACTAAAG
Source organism: Bradyrhizobium sp. Pa8 (assembly GCF_052588265.1). NCBI lineage: Bacteria > Pseudomonadati > Pseudomonadota > Alphaproteobacteria > Hyphomicrobiales > Nitrobacteraceae > Bradyrhizobium > Bradyrhizobium sp. Pa8. The sequence continues at coordinate 1,559,720 of NZ_CP176767.1, forward strand.
GCACAATTTCGGCGGTACATGGCTTAATACCGCGAAGTTTCTCCTGCGTTGCCAGTTATTATCTACGCAACACGTGGAGCTACGCTGGCGCTGCAGAACCGGCTATCTCTTGAAATCCGCACCAAGGGGCGAATGGGGATGGACGGCGCTGCGTGGCCTCAGGTTAGGGGCGATCTTTCATCCACCCGATGGGGCGCCGCAGCGTTCCTCAACAATCTCGAAGCTGCCTGCACAACCATAAGCCGAACTGAATGGGTCATAAGGTGGATAAACATCGGGGATGCCCACCGCCTTCTTGGTGATACCAACATAGAGAAGGGATATTTTGATGAGGCGGCAGAAGATTGGCTATGCGCGCTAACCGCCTTTGAAGTTGCCAGGCGACTAGCTTATGAAGACGCTTCAGAAATTGAAGACGTTCCGGCCAAGATCAATGCCGTCATTCAAAAATTCGGTGCGGTGAAACAGAACATCGAGCGAGTGCAAATCGAGTGCTGCGATCAGGTCGAGATTGCAGCTCACTACTTGCCCGCAGACGGTCGTATTTCAAGTGCCCCAGCAATTATTTGCATCAGCACGGAAGAGGAAACAGCAACGACGCTGCTCGGAAGACTCTTACCCGTTGTGATCGATCGGGGTATGTCCGTGCTTGTGGTTGCTCACGAAGACGTCTCAAACTCCCGACGCGGTCAATCGGACGTGTTCTTGTCCTGCTGTGTGGATTACTTATTGACCCGGTCCGACATCGATGCAGCTCATATTGGTGTATATGGAGACGGGCTGTCCGCGACCCTGGCAACCGATTTTGCTGCATCTGATAGCCGCGTTGCGGCAGCGGTCTGTGACGGCGGCCTCTGGAATTTGGCTCGGATGCTGGCGTCGGTCGACTGGCTTGCCAGAACTGCAGACGTGCGGGACGAGGACATGGTCTCAGCCCGTCGCTTGCAATTGTTACGACGGTTGAGATGCCCAGTTCTCGTGGTGGCCGGTGGACGCGGCATCGTCAGCGCATCGGAAGCGATGAAGCTACTACGTGACGGCCCAGCCGCACCCATTGATCTGCAGTTGGCTATACCGCGGATGATCACGACCGACGCGGGGGAGGTCGAAAATTTCGTGACCTCTGACGATCGAATCTTCGGATGGCTAGAGCATCAGCTTGTGCTGAGTTCGCTCTCTAACCATTGTTGAGCTGGATAGCATCGGAAGCCTTGTCGCCGGCGCTCCTGTATGCCAGCATGCTGTCGGCCAGTCCTCTGTACCTTTTCCCTGATCTCAGGCCGATACCGGGAGACGCCATAAACCCTGCTCATGAGGTTTCTCGCATCCGAACGTACGGTGGATGACCAAGCAAGGCGCGACGTTTGGTCGCCGATAACGCCAGAACAACCCCAGGCCGGTTGTTCTGTGGAAGCGCAATCTGACTAACTTGGTAGCTCAAGCTTCTGCAAGTCCGTTCGCACTGCCATGCTCGCGGAACATCTCGCGCGGTTGCAAGGTCGCGCGCGGCGGCAGCCGAAACGGGCTTCGTGGTCCAGCTGGTGCCAAGCGAGCAGGCTCTGATGCTTAGCTCAGCATTGTCTCATTTCGATCTACAAGAGACCGATACTCAACTTTTGAGGTGCCAATCGACTGTTCTTGGCAAGCAACATTAGCCGTTTGTTGACATAGTGAAGAGATTCCTCGTCGAGGCCGTCCAGCATCGTGGAGTTAAGGGCTTGTCTCTTGATTGACAGCTTCCTGATTTCAGCCTGCGCCTTTTGAGTCAGCGATATTCGCAGGTATCTCGCATCATCAGGCGAGGTCACGCGGGCGAGAAACTCCAGTTTTTCGAGTCTCTTTGTTTGGTTGGTGACGAAGGCGGGATGGATACGCAGCTTGTTCGCAACCGCTATTCCCGAGACCCCTCGACCTTCATCGAGTTCCTCGATGGCCATCAAGATCAACCACTGCGGTTCGGTTATGCCTAATAGCTGAGCCCAACTCTTGTGTATTTCCTCGAGTTGGCAATGGACCTCGACGACATTCCAGATGAAGTCACTAACTGCTCTATCGAGTTTTTCTTCAACTTGCATGTTGTTGCTCCCCGTAGTTCTCAATATCGCGCGATACGCGCACAATCGATGTTCACTTCGGCGAATACGTACCTAGCCTTCTTGTGCGACCGAAAAAAGGGCTCGGACGACACAGTTTATCAAAAACAATTGAGATCTACAATTGATCTAGCCGCGCGTTGACGTTCAATGTCAAACAGCTGTCACTTTTGCGTCTACGCGCAATACAAGCAGCGCTCGTCTTCGTTCCGATGCTTATCCGCGCAATTGATTCCGTCCACAAAATCGTCTTGCGATAGAATGACGTTGCCTTATCGAACACGAGGGCATGGTTAGGATCCGGGCGTCTTATCGAAGGGGAAATGCCACTCGGCAGCGGGAGTACGTAACGCCTTCCTCCACGGGTTGGTGATCGAGCAACAGTTCAATAGAAGCTGTATTCGTTAGATTTGCTTCAATTCTCCGAGGAGGCACCATTCAGACATGACACGCATTTAGAGGTGGAGGTGAGCGGCACAGGCCGTGCTAAGGGGCATAAATCGTCCCGCGGCCGGCGAATTTGTTTGCGTTTTGGACCTGAAACACCCAGCAAAGACAAAATCTTGAATGTCGCGTTGGAATTGTCCGCCCGGCTCTTGCGTTGTCGATGGCGATGGTCAGAAGCGAGTCCAAGCACTGGAGGGCGCTCGGAGACAGAAACGTCTCTCTATCGGTACTTCATGCGAGAAGGTGACCGAGCAAGCATGTGCGCAATGCCGAGGCGTTAGTCGGCAGCGAGGAGGAGGGCAGCGAAGCGAATCGTGCTCATCGTGACATCGAACAGCATGGTATCGAGTTCTCTGGCTGACAATAGGTCAAAGTGCCATTTTTCAATTGATTCCACTTACGTCACGATCGCACTCCACATTATTAGTGATTGAGCACAGAGTGCGGGCGCCAAATGCTCGGCCCGCAGTATTGGCCGCCTTGGCGCGTTCGTCCGCGCTCCGAGCAACGTTATGCGAGGTGACGTCAGACTGCCGGTCAGAATCGCAAGGACTTGACCGCAACGAGCAGGTTGCTTCTCGAGGTTCGCGGTCGTCCTAGAATCTTAGCGGTGCGAGCGCCGAGGGCGAGCGCTAGCCGTAGATCTTCTCCAGTCCTTGCTTGATGTCAGAAAGGCTTGGTAAGCCTGCTGGATGCCGTCTTTCAGGGAGGTTGTCGCGCGCCAGCCGAGCTTTGCGAGTCGATTGACGTCGAGCAACTTACGCGGCGTCCCGTCGGGCCGAGAGGTGTCAAAAGTAATCTCACCCCGATAGCCGACGATGTTGGCGACCACGCGGGCGAACGCGCCGATGGTGATGTCCTCACCGGTCCCGATGTTGACGAGCTCAGCGCCCGAATAGGCCTTCATCAAGTGCACGCAAGCATCCGCCATGTCGTCGACATAGAGGAATTCACGGCGTGGCGCGCCCGTGCCCCACACCACGACGCTTTTCGTGCCAGCGACCTTGGCCTCGTGAAAGCGACGGATCAGCGCTGCGACCACATGGCTATATTCGGGGTGGTAGTTGTCACCAGGGCCATACAGGTTGCTCGGCATCACGCTGATGAAGTCGCGTCCGTACTGACTGCGATAGGCTTCCACCATCTTGATGCCGGCGATCTTGGCGATCGCGTAGGACTCATTGGTTGGCTCGAGCGGGCCAGTCAGCATCATGTCTTCGCGCAACGGCTGGGACGCAAGTTTTGGGTAGATGCACGAGGAGCCCAGAAACATCAGCTTCTCGACCTCATTGAGGTGAGCCGCGTGGATCACATTCGCGGCGATCGCGATGTTGTCGTAAATAAATTCGGCGCGCAGTGTATCATTTGCGACGATGCCGCCGACCTTGGCGGCAGCCAAGAACACGACCTGTGGCTGCGTCTTAGCGAACCAACGGAACACCCCTGCCTGGTCGCGCAGATCGACCTCGCTTCGTTCCACCGTGACGAGCCGCGCGTCTTCCTGCGTAAGCCGGCGCATCAACGCGGTCCCGACCATGCCGCGATGGCCCGCGACAAAGACCGTCTTGCCCTTCAGCTCAAACGGTGTTGCCGTCACCGTCGGCCTCGCGCTTCGCCTCATCGAGATCGCTTGCCACCATCTCCTGCACGAGCTGCGCAAAGCTGCGCTTCGGCTTCCAGCCGAGCTTTTGCCGCGCCTTGCCGGCATCGCCAACGAGAAGGTCGACCTCGGTCGGCCTGAAATAGGTCGGATCGATCCGGACCACGGTCTTACCGCTCTTCACATCGACGCCAGTCTCATCGACGCCCTTGCCGCGCCACTCGATCTTGCGGCCGACCTCGGCAAAGGCAGTATCGACCATCTCGCGCACCGACCGCGTCTCGCCGGTCGCGAGCACGAAATCATCGGGCTTATCGGCCTGCAGAATCATGTGCATCCCTTCGACGTAGTCGCGGGCATGCCCCCAGTCGCGCTTGGCTTCGAGGTTGCCGAGATAGAGCGAATCCTCGAGACCGACCTCAATGCGGGCGACCGCGCGGGTGATCTTACGGGTGACAAAAGTCTCGCCGCGGACCGGGCTCTCGTGATTGAACAGGATGCCGTTACTTGCGAACATGCCATAGGCTTCGCGGTAGTTCACCGTGATCCAGTAGCCGTAGAGCTTGGCCACACCATAGGGCGAACGCGGATAAAACGGCGTGGTCTCTTTCTGGGGGACTTCCTGGACCAGGCCGTAAAGCTCGGACGTAGAAGCCTGGTAGAAGCGTGTCTCTTTCTCCAAGCCAAGAATCCGGATCGCCTCGAGAAGGCGCAGCACACCGATCGCGTCGGCATTTGCCGTATATTCCGGACTTTCAAAGCTAACGCCGACATGGCTCTGGGCGGCAAGATTGTAGATCTCGGTCGGTCTGATCTGCTGGACCAAGCGGATCAGATTGGTCGAGTCGGTCATGTCGCCGTAGTGCATGAGAAATGGGACACTCCCGACATGCCGGTCCTGATAGAGATGGTCGACGCGCGCGGTGTTGAAGGAAGAGGACCGCCGCTTGATGCCATGCACGACATAGCCAAGCGACAGTAGATGTTCGGAGAGATAGGCGCCATCCTGCCCGGTCACGCCGGTGATCAAAGCGACACGCCGCTGAGAGTCTTGATTAGTCAAAGTTTCATCCTGGTGCAAACGGACCGATCGGTTTGCGCGTCCCTCAGTCCCCTTCCGGCCGTAAGTACTTGGCGGGGAGCTGTGTCGAGTCGCGTCAAAACCGTTGACCAACAAGGCCTGCCGACGTCTTGCGTATCTGTTTGCGTTCGATTGGCACCTCGGGCAGCAAAGATTAGCACAGACCCGGCTAACAGCTAGTATTCCTAAGCAATACGTCACCTTCCACTGCGCGCGGATAGAGCCTTACCACTTCGAATGATGGTAAGAGCTCAAGGATGGCTTGCAGGGAGAGCTGGCCTTCGTAAAGCTCGCGGTCGCTATATTCCGTGTAGATGAAGCGCGTATTGCTCAAGGTCCGGCTGCCGCCAGCGATGACATCGGATTCCGCTCCCTGAACATCCATCCAGATCAAATCAATCTTGTTCAGGTTAGCTTCGCTGCTCCAGTCATCCAGCCTTCGAGTTTCAACGGTGATTGGTTGATCGAATCGCACCCAATCATACTCAGCAAGATGGTTCTTTGGTCGGCGTATTGAGCCCGATAGGTCCCATCCCTCCGCCTCTCCATCCCCATTGCTTGGGTGGAATTCAATTTCTCCATTTCGATCACTGATCGCGAACTCAAACAGCTTCACACTGCTGAGGTCCTGCATGTTCTTCTTAAACCGAACCAACGCTCGAGGGTCAGGCTCAAAGCAGTAGAAATGCGCGTCCGGGCGCAGCTGGAGAAAACGTCGCGCATCGGTTCCATCATAAGAGCCGATGTCCAAGATAACGGGGCTTGGATTTTCCAGAAGTGAAACGATCTGGTGGTGCACTTCCAACGGGTTAGGGTCTAGCATGCGCGTTAGGCCTTTCGCAGGGATCTCTTTTTGGTAGACTTTCTAAGAATTGCGGCAGTAATTCCATTGAACGTCTGAACTCCTTAGGGCACGTGCGTCTCCTACGATGCGATAGTATCGACCGAGCTCTGGTGCCTTGACTTGATTGCCTTTTAATGCGCTGGAAAGGTGGGGTCGTTACTCCGAAACGAACTGAGTTCGACGTGATTGGAATTCGCAAACAGTTCGCGGGCCAGGAGCCTATTCCACGGGTTACGCACGAAGGGGCGCTAAGCTGGGCATGATCCTATTCAAGGGTGCCTCCGAAGCTTCGTTCGGTCTTAGAATAGCTTTGATGCACGCGAGCAACTCGCCATTGCTGAATGGCTTGCGCAAGACATGCGACACGCCTGCCTTCAGCGCGCGCTCTCGGTTGTCGTCGTCGGGATCAGCGAGAAGCAGAATGGTGGGAATTGCGTTTCCGGATGCGACGAGTATCTCATGTATGTCTAGCCCACTTGCGTTCGGCAACTGCATGTCCGCGATCAAACAAGACGTGCTGATGTAACGCTTTGAATGCAGGAATTCATCTGAACTCTGGAAGAGATCTGGGACGCAGCCTGCTGAAATGAGCATGTTCAATAATGGCTCACACACCGTCCGATCATCGCAAACGACCGAGATGATATCGAGCGTGTGGGCCATTCGGACTAGATCTAGGAGGGACGCCTTCGGCAGCTGCGGCGAGACTTGACTCGCAACTTGACCGCGCTGCACACGATCCTTTTGAAGAAGCATTAGACATCCGCCATCGACCGCTCTTGCCTTCGTCGCGAGGCTAGGATGGCATCGAGGGGTGGCGCAATCGTACGGAGGTAGGTCACCGACATCGAAGAGGTTGGAAGACCTATACGAAGGTTTGCCGACAGCCGTAGACCACGGGCTTCTGGCAAGACTTTGTGCGAGTCGGCGAAAACACGCGCAGTAATTGGCATCGACCCTCGATGCTCGACGTAGACCTGAGAAATCGTCTCGGTGCCAATCATCCTAATACGCCTTGAATTCCGTCGCTTCGGACCGGCGCTTATTATCCATCGCTTTAGGTGGTTCGTAAAATCGATTCTATCGATAGAATATATCCGAACGGTAGATGGGTTCGCATCACGGGAATACAGGCGAATGACCAAGAGAGCGAGAACCGTCCTGTGCGACAGACTATGGATCCCTGCGCAGTTTCCGAGACCCACAAATGGATCGATGGACGGTCCATTGCATTTTGCCGGCGGATCGGCATGCAGCGCGCTAACCGTCGCGAGCTCCCCGCCAGACCGTTCCAAGCGGGCAGGGTCACCTGACCCGTATTTGAGCGGCCAGCGTAGCCGCCTCAGATGGGCCAATCCCGACGATGCCCACGAATCCCGAGGGTGGCATCGGAATTTCCTGATTGGTTGGCCTCCAGAGATGTAAACAGTATCGGCTGTTGTTCACGTATTCAGACTGGGGCGGATGAAGCTGCATCACGCACTCTTCCTCATCCCAAAACAGGTCCTTGACCAAGCACATCTCCTGCCAATTCGGACAGCGCCGCAGTGTCGAGACGGAGACGTGCTCCCAGCGCGGGCGGAGCAATCCAATGATCTCAAGTTTACAGCCGCAGGGCCCCTGCACAATGAAGAGGCCACAAGGACCTGATCCCGGTGCGCTGGCGAATTGTCCGTATCGTACGCGACCAGCTTCGAGCTGGTCTGCAATCTGCGCTCTCATGTTACCTCCTTTTGCCCCGCAGAAAGATTGGATCTGACGTAGATCACGTCTGCTCGGGCCTTCTTCGCTTCAGACGGGCACCGCCGAGCAATCCCCGTACGCCCCTATATTGTCACGGCCTGCAGGCACATGTCGCAAGATGCCTTGCCCTCGATGAAGCAGCACCGCCCTGACGATGACCTTGCTCCCCCATTCGCTCGCCTCCCGCATCGCCGAGCTGTCCGCGCGGAACAACCGCGGAATAACAAGGCATCTGATCGCTGGGGCGGCCCGTCTCGAGTTGGCTCGAGACGCGATCGCCCCGGGACGGTGGAGCACCCAAACAAAAACGCTTGGAACGCTACTCACGCCGCGATCCTCGCGGCTTGGTCGTATGCTCCACTTTCAACACCACAATCTTAATTCGACTTTCCAGGCGAGAATTAAGAAGAGCTTTGGCTGCTCATAACTGGCCATGGGCAGCCTTAACGTCGAGCTCAACTATCGCTTTCTGACGCTCGGCACATGCGTTGGCCTCGCGAGCAGCCAACTTTCCCGGGGGAGTCGACTACGTCGGCACCGTGTCGCCGTCAGGTTGCTCACGATTGTCCTTAATCCTACAACCTGACGTAACGTTAGATTCAAGTCGTTCAGCAGCCTGGCTACGCCTTATTTTGTCAACTGGTCAGCAATGCACTTTGTTGACGGCGACGTTTGTTGATAAAACCTGACGGATACAAGAGCGGGTTCGATGCGACGTCACATCGTCAGGCGATCGAGGAGAACTCCCAATTCCGGCCACGACGAACATTCCTAAGATGTTAGCGCGAGCTAAAGAAGGGACGAATCATGCAAGCACGGCGAAGCTGGACCATCAAATCTCCAACACGCCGAGACGCGGACATCGAACGACTTCAGATTCAGCTAGGAGAACTGAACCAACGCCTGAAAGAGCTTGAATGTCGCGCTCCAGAGCTTCCGAATATAGCTGCTGTTAAGGCGAGAGCGATCACGTTATCTCACGAAATCGACGATATTCGTTGCTCGGCGAGCGCGATTGACGCGTTAGCAGAACTTCTCCGGAGATAATTTTGGCTCGTTGAGGCCGCCGTAACAAAGCAGTTCTGCCGCAGCATGAAGCGTCACTCATTTTCTGGACCTAGATGCGACCGTTCGGATTCTTCGCGAGCCGGCGGCCGACGTTCACGAGCTCTCAAGATCCTGGTGAAACCAGCTGCGCTCCGAGCTCAACCGCGGCTTTGAAATCCCATTTGCGCTCTGGCGGACAGAACTGGAGCGGCCGGTCCCCTCCCTCATGCCTAGTTCGGCATGGCCGCACCATATGCTACTCGCACGGTAAGCTTCGACCTGCTGCTGTTGCTCCTTCTTCCCGGGCCACAGAGATAGGCGCCGCGTGCTGAGCCAACTGTCAAGCCCCCCGTACGGACTGGTCGCGAGCGCGCTTATCCTCAGCGTCCAGTGCGTGGCGCCTGCCCGTCCAATCTCATGATCTCGTTCGATGAATTTACCAGCAGACGCGCCCGCTGAGCTTCTTTCGGTCGAGCTCGCCTTCCCACCAGGCGACGATCACGCAGGCAACGCCGTTGCCGCAGAGATTGGTCAGCGCGCGGCATTCGCTCATGAACTTGTCGATGCCGAGCACGATCGCCATGCCCGGCACCAGCCGCGGATCGACCACTGCCAGCGTCGCAGCGAGCGTGATGAAGCCGGCTCCGGTGATGCCGGAAGCGCCCTTCGAGGTCAGCATGGCTACGACCAGGATCGTCATCTGCTGGCCAAGGGTGAGATCGAAGCCGAGTGCCTGCGCGATGAAGAGCGTTGCCAGCGTCATGTAGATGTTGGTGCCGTCGAGATTGAACGAATAACCCGTGGGCACCACGAGGCCGACCACCGACTTGGAGCAACCGAGCCGTTCCAGCTTCTCCATCAAGGACGGCAATGCGCTTTCTGAGGAGGAGGTGCCGAGCACGATCAGGAGCTCGTCCTTGATGTAGGCGAGGAATCTGAAGATCGAGAAGCCGGCGAGCCGGGCGATGATGCCGAGCACGACGAATACGAACAGCGCGGCAGTGATGTAGAAAGTCGCGATCAAGCCGATCAAATTGAGGATCGCGCCGGTGCCGAACTTTCCGATGGTATAGGCCATCGCGCCGAACGCGCCGATCGGTGCGGCATGCATCACGATCGAGATCACGCCGAAAATGGCATGGGCGGCATCATCAATGAAGTTGCGGATCGCGTGGCCGCGCTCGCCGAGGCCCATGATGGCGAAGCCGAACAAGACCGAGAACAGCAGCACCTGAAGGATCTCGCCTTGCGCGAAGGCGCCGACGACGGTGTCAGGGATGATGTGGAGGATGAAGTCGACGCCCTTCTGTCCCTCAGCCTGCTTGGCGTAGTTGGCGACCGCCTGGGCGTTGGCTGCGCCACTGCCGAAGCCCGCGCCCGGCTTGACGAGATTGCCGACGATCAGGCCGATCAGCAGCGCAAAGGTGGAGACGATCTCGAAATAGACTAGGGCCTTGACGCCGATGCGGCCGACCTTCTTGGCGTCTTGGATGTGGGCGATGCCCGAGACCACGGTGCAGAAGATGATCGGGGCGATCACCATCTTTATCAGCTTGATGAAGCCGTCGCCCATCGCCTTGATCCAGTCGTTGGTGGCGAGCGCGGGCCACAGCCAGCCGACGATGGTGCCCAGGACAATGGCGATCAGCACCTGGGCGTAAAGAATCTTGTACCAAGGCCTCATAGGCAGCACCACGGCGCGATAATAGCAATAGATTTCAATGGCTCATCGCTACGGCGTCAGATCAGAAGCGCGCGCCAGGGCTGCAAGTTCAGTTTCAAGCTTCGGTCGGTGCTTAAAGATCGCGTCGATCAACGCTGGTACAGGTTGCTCGGCGCCCTCCACCAGCATTGCTCTCTCGGCACGCTTTGAGGGGGCGAAGACACGCTTAACGATAGTCGGCGAGCCTTTAAGACCGCATTTCGAGATATCTGCGACACCTGCATCGTGTGCATTCCATTTTACGATGGGAGTGCGTGCCGCACGCAAGGCATCCATCATGCTACCTCGCCGGATCTCATTTGTCGCCTCTAGCATGGTAATGAGACATGGCAACTTTGTGCGCAGCACCTGTACACCGCCCTCCGCGCGCCGTTCAACCTCGATCGCGCGTGCCGCGAGATCGAGGTTCGTGATCTCCGCGACATAAGTGAGCTGCACCACTCCGAGCCGCTTGGCAATACCAGGCCCAACCTGAGCGGTGTCACCATCGATCGTCTGCTTGCCCGCAAAGATGAGGTCGGGCGGGCCGTACTCCTCTCCAATTTTACGAATGGCCGTTGCCAGGGCGTAAGTGGTCGCAAGCGTATCGGCGCCTGCGAAAATACGATCGGTGAGCAACACCGCGCGATCTGCACCGAAGGTCAGTGCCTTTCGCAGCGAGTCTTCCGCGGCTGGAGGTCCCATGGTCAGAACAGTGATCTCGCCGCCAATCTTGTCGCGCAGCTCCAGCGCGGCCTCGAGCGCGAACAAGTCGTAAGGATTAACGATTGTCGGTACGCCCTGGCGCATGATGGTGTTCGTCACGGGATGTACGCGAATCTGCGCCGAGTCCGGAACTTGCTTTATGCAGACGACGTTGTGCATCGACCCTCTCTCCAAAATCTGCAAGGAATTGAATTGAAACACCAAGTCTCATACCAGTGGACGGGCTTCAACAATTAGACGCTGATGCAGTGGGTTGCCGCGGACGCATCTAGGGCGACGGTTGGTGGCACCAGCTCAACAATTCCGACGGCACGTCGCAGATACGACAATCTCTTCCGCAGGTTCAGGCCGCATGCCACCAAGCGACGCTGCGGCTGTGGTCCGCGCCGACGTTCCATACGAGTATCCCTTTGTGTGGCCTTGAACCTAAGGCCGTGTCAAGTTTACGAATTTCCGTCAAGCCGATGCGCTTCTAGCTCAGAGATCAGAACAGGGCGGGCCTGACGCACAAGCGGGGGCGCGCCGGGCCCGCCCCTGCATCACCAGGCTGGATGGCAATGCTACGTTGAACAAAGCAAGCAGCGTGCCGCTCACGGATAACGCTGATTTCACAAGCGCACGAATAGCAAGGAATGGCTGCTGAACATCAACTCAATTCGAATTGTCAGCAACAAAACAATTGGTTTGCTTCGTGGCCTCTTATGGTGGGTTTGGCAATAGTCGGCGATCGTGCCGATCCGCAGCTTGTTGCATTTCATCAAAGGCGTTTGTGGCTTTTGGACTTAACTGGGGGTGATTTCAGTCAGCGAACAGCAGTTCGTGCGAGGTAAAACCCCGCGTTTCGCAGATGGCGGGCCCGGACTGCCCCGCAATCCGAGCCCATAGCCTCAGCAACCCGATAAGTTGGTTGTTCGGCTACAACTGCAACGTAGATGGAGATGCTCGCGAACCGCATTGATGTCGCTCAAGATCTCCGTGTCGGCAAGTGGGGTGCGCAACTCACATCCGTGCACGGCGGTTGCCCTTAGACCGTACAACATGATGACACGTACGACTCAAGTGTGCCCCTGAGCTCGAACCGAGGCTTTACGGACCATTTGTTACGAATCTGCTTCGGGGTTGAATCATACGTAGCGTCAGGTTGTAGGACTTGGTCTTGAATGAGGTCTGCGACCGTCGGCTGTCTGCCAAGCTAACACCGCACTTTCGCAGGTGTCGGGAAACAAATGACGGTTGGCAGATTGAACGGATCTTGGCTTTCTCGACCGGACACAGTTGTTTGCATAGTTGCACCTTCAATAGCCGTGTCGGGTGGACGCTCGCATGACAGCCGTATCCTGTTCGCCCCGGTGTAAGCGGCTGACCTCCTCGGCGTCACGCGAGCTGCGATGACCTTCGAACTCAGCGAGCTTGTTCGGGACCAGACACAGAGCAGTTCAAAACAAACCAACAGGAATACGATGGCAGCATTTGCACGCCCGGTAGAACGGAGCGCCTATGGAAGGCATTGATTTGCTTTCAATCGTCATGGCAGGAATGACCTTGGGCGGCTTGGCTGCGGCCATCGCGCGTGAGACGTACGAGCGCCAGTTGTGTTGGTGGGAACACGTGGCGCTGTGGGCCGCCTCAATCGCTCTGCTGTGCTTTATAGCCTACAACATGAGCGGGGTCGGCGTGACCGTGGAGTCGAATTAGGCGTAATCGCATCACGAGAGAGGCAAGCTGCTGGGGCCCTTGCGGGGTGCTCTACGGCCTGCATCATCACAGGCGTTGTCTGGTTCTCGGTGGGAGGTGCGCGTAGACTCTCGCGCAGAACCGCCGAGTCCGTCGGGAGTGCGTCCGGCGATCGTTACATCAAGCGGTATATGCGGCCCAGTGCGGGACAATACGGATCCCCCATGGGGTGGGCTATTCGATGGCTTCGATCGATTTCCTGATTATCCGCATGCGGGGTGCGTCCGATCGCCCTATGCAGGGCACAAAACCGGTCGAGTGGAAGGGATCACAGGGCGACCTCGCGGTCGTATCACCGGCACTAATCGATCGACCCATCATCGGCTTCGGGGGGCTCGGAGGCTGATGCGCTCATCTCGCGCGGCGCCTCCGCAGCGACCGGACGCGCTTCCATCAGATCGAGCAGGGCACGGCCCTTTTCGGTGATGCGCCAGCCACCATTGACCCGCTCGACGAGCTTCTGCGAAAAAATGTCGAGGCTCGGGACACGTGCGGCCATTCTCTTGGTGCGCTCGGCCCAGTCTCGACCGCTCGTCGCCAAAATGGCCATGTCGTGTTTAAGCTCCGCCATCGGCGCGAAACCGTCCGGGTAGCTCACAAGGATCTTTAGAACGGTAACCTGGAAATTCACCTGAGTAGGAGATCATATTGTTCGCGCTTACCGCCACATGGTCGGTGCATCGCGGAGCGCTTCGAGGCCAATCTGTTTCAAGCGGTCGGGTATCGTTTCACCTCTAATGGCGGCTTCCAGAAGCTTAGCGGCAACATGCGCGCGCACGCCTGTCTCGTAGCGCGAAATGCTCGCGCAGACTTCTTCGAGGACAGGGCGCAGAAGCTCGGCGGTAGCCGTATCCAACATTTGGAGATATCCCCCGTGCTCTTATGATGAAGATAATACGGATCGCGCGTTCCTGAATTCAAGTGGGATAAATCACGCAGCTCATGCTGTTTCTTCCGCGCCTGTCTCTAAGAGACCCTGGGCGTTCATTCAACTCGTTATTCGATTGCGGCGCGTTCGGCTTCGATCGCACTTGCCGTTTGCATCCTACTCTGGTTTGAGTTTCGGGCTGCCGCTTAAGCCACTGAGTGATGCCCGCTTGCAGCCCTCGAACTCCTTTATCCTGGCGACGAGTTCTTTCCAGCAGGGGCTCACGCTGGCCCTGCGCAGTCTCGAACGCCAGCACGGTCTTGCAAGGAGGCCCGTTTTCGCTTGGAACCAAGCATAAGGCGGCGATAGAGAGGGCTAGCCCTGGCCTGATCCGCTGCACGATCGTGCGTGAAAAAGGGTTGAAGTCGACAGTGCACGCTAGGCGGATTTCGATTTCAAATTGATGCAAGGAGTTATGCATCGGCGCACAAAGTCCTCGCCTGATTGCATTTTTCGACGGATTTCACTTTCTTGCGCTCATGGCGCGCCTCGCGCTTTACAACTCTCTTTTGACAACCCCGAGATTGCGGCACCCGAATAAACATCTCGACCAGCCTGCGGCTGCCGATACCGGTTCGAGACTGCGTTCAAAGGAGTTAGCGACGCATCGGGACTGTCTCAGCGCAGCTGTTCTGAACGCCCTCCCGGCATGGTAAAACCCAGGAATAGGCAAAAACCGCTGCAGAATCATTGCTATAGATGTTTATAGTCCTTCAGCACGCATTTCTCTTTATCACCGAGGAATGAAAGATCCGTGGCACGTACCCTTGCTTCGCTGTCTATTACCCCTCCACGGAGGGGCGTTCGGGTCCCGGCGCGACACCGAACTCTTTTCGTGGGGGAAGTTCGTTCAAGAGCGCAGAAGTTCCGAGCTCTCGGCTGCGCGCGGTTGTTTTCTCAAGTTGTACTATCGGTAACCGGGAAAGCGCGCGCAAGGCGAGAGCCGAGGCCTGGCGAGGCCCGAGCATTTACAACACAGTCAGGAAGAACGCCTTAGTCGTTCGGAGCTAATGGCCACATAGTCTCGTCGATCGAAGCGGCATTGCTGACCGGCATGTCAGACCTTGTGGCGACGCTTACGAGCAGATCGGTCGATGAGGAAATCTTCGAGCTTCCGGCCGGCACGAAGTTGTGGGCTGAGCCATCGGGGTAATTTCCCACGCCCCGACCAGGTTTGCGCCGGGTTCTTTGGATTTCGATACTTTGGCCGCACAGGCGGGTAGGGCCGACGCTCACGGCCGGACCGGGCGAGCTTGTCGACGGCTCCGATGGTTTGCAGGCGCTCTTCTAGCCTGAGCTTTTCCGCCGTAATTCGTCGAGTTAGAGCCGCGGACACCTTCTCGTGGAGACTCCATAACTCGTCGACACTCATTGACCTCAGGTCATTCATATTCATTACGATCTGCCATGCTGGAAATTCGATCGGATTAGATAGCCGGGCGTCAAATAATAGACAAGGCGCGAGGAGTAGCGAAACGAATACCTTCATCGAGAAGGCGAGACGCGCCGCAACGTTGTTGGAGAGTGACGAAAGAAATCGACGGCCTCAAGCTGAGGATCATCGACGCCAACCGCTTCTTGAAATCTATTGGATGGTTAGTACAGGCCCACATTTTGGACCGAGCAACCTCACTCCACGAGCTATATAGCTACCGCGGGGCGGCTCAACATAGTCGACCCCATCAATCCAAAATGACATATCTTCGATGGTAAGCTGTGGATTATAAGTCCATCCAGTCTGGACAGCTTTCACCACTGCGAAAGCCTCGCGCGGCGAGGACGAGTCCGGAATGATGACATCAGCATCCGGCTCACATCCTGATAGAAGCTCAATAAGCTCTTTGACCTTCATTCGGCAGCCTTCGGATCTCAGTTGAGTTGTGTCGGTCTATGAGTATTGAACGATCGGTGAATCCTGCGTCAAGCTGCGGACACCCGATCGAACAAGCGCCGCCCTCTACTTCTGAGTGCGGTTGCTGCATCATCTCCGCCTGCCGCGTGAAAATTTCAAGGCAGCGCGGCGTTTCAGGCGCCTGTGGTGACAAATTCGTGGCGAACTGATCTGTCAAAAGAATGAATGTTTCCCACTCGCTCCCGTTTTTCACAGGCGCAGCTTGGCGAAAGGCGGGTGTCCCGCTCGACTCTTCCGCCACGTTCATTCGCCGCACAACTGATTCGCTTTTAGCCGGCGAGAAAGTACGACTAAGATGCTTAGTTGAATTTGCGGGAACTGTTGGCTGCGGATTCCGCTGCAGGATATTGTTCGGAGCGAGAACCTCACAGGGCTTGAATCAGACCTAGCGTCAAGTTGTATGCTCGCGAAATGGTTTCAACTCGAATAGGGAGCACGAAGGACCGCACCATGATGTCCTCGCTGCTCATCCGGAAAACGCAACCGCTCTGCAAGCTGAGGCTTCCCAATGATGCCATTTCTAGGCCTGTTTTCGATTTTTCTTGTTGGTTTCGGAGCTGGTTACGCCGTGCGCGCATGGCGTTCTCGCAAGCGGCGTGAGCGCTATCGTTTGCGCGAGGCTTACCTTCGGCCAACTTCCCAGGTTGCAGTACATCCTATTGAGTTGCGCAAGCGGAGAGCGTTCTGATGCGTGGTCAAAACAAAAAGACAGAGGACTGAGGCAGATTTTGTGAAAGTGTGCAGGCTAGGCGGTACCGTGGATGCCGCGCATGGAACGATTTGCGGCCATCAACGCAAAGTCTCCCGATGATGCGCGACTCTGGACGCAGAGTGACGGACGGACGGACATCGAAGTCCGAGCTCGCCGGTGACTACGGGCGTTCAATGAGTGTGGGTCCTTGATGCGACACCTCGTTTGCGAGCCTCGCGTCATCCACCTGCAGAGCCTCCGCCGAGTGCACCGGCGCGGGCGTCTTCCAAGGCCGCGACCTCAAAAGAGGTGCAGAACGAGATCGGTGCCATATACGAAGCATGCCTTGATCGCAGGTGCTGTCAGGGAACGCGCTGTCCGGCGGCACGACTCCGGAGAGTTCAAGCGACATCTGGGCTGCAGTCGACGCCGTAACGACGCGTATCAAAGGAGGCGGGCTGCGAAGAAGGGTCTCATGAGGGGTGTGGCAAATGTTGGTCAGTCTCACCGACGCCCGTCTCGGCGCGGGTCCTCCTACGTTTGCGAGTGTGTGGCCTCACTCGCGTTGGCTCAAATGCTTGAAACTGTCGCAGCGTCAGGTTGTAGGCTTCAAAAATAGATCATGACCGAAGCGACTGGCGCCCCCGACGGCGCAAGCGAGGCTTGTGGTGCGCATGAATGCCAATGTGAGGGTGGCGGGTGTGGTGGAATCGAGATCTGGAGCATCTTACAATCGTTGCGCGCTCCGTTGGACCGCGCCAACGGCAATTGCCGCGAGTTTTGGGGCGGCCAGAAATGGCGTCGGACAGGCGGAAAGCGGCAACGACACCGAGCCTCAGGTCGTCCTGATCGCTGAACTCGTCCTGCTTAAGACAAAGTGCCGAGCGGACCAAAAGCAAAAAGGAGGCCGTCCAACGCACCTTGAGCGAAGAACCGCCCGCGGCGTCTTTCGACAGAGCGCCAGGCCGCAATGGGAAATCGGCGCGTCGACCGACGGGGCGGCGGCCTTCGCTCGGGCCGAGAGTGCTAGCAACCATTCGGCCCGGTCCGAGAGCGCGTAATGGATCTCAAATTGATCATGGACAAAGTTGCTAGCGGCGTCCCGTTGGACCATCAGGAAATCGCCCTGGTGTTCGATAGTATGCTGTCGGGCAACGCAACGCCCTCGCAGATGGGCGGGTTGTTGCTGGCGTTGAGGGTGCGCGGCGAGACAGTGGAAGAAGTGGCCGGCGCGGTTTCCGCGATGCGCAGCAGAATGCGACCGGTCGATGCACCGCCTGATTCGGTCGACATCGCGGGCACGGGCGGTGATGGTTCCGGCTCAATCAACGTCTCGACATGCGCCGCTTTTATTATCGCGGGCGCCGGCACCCCTGTAGCCAAGCACGGCAACCGCGCGCTCTCCTCACGCTCAGGCTCCGCCGATGTACTGGCGTCGCTCGGCGTGAAGATCGATTTGGAGCCAGAGGATGTCGCACGCTGTATCCAGGATGCTGGGATAGGGTTCATGTTTGCGCCGACCCATCATCCGGCGATGAAAAACGTGGGTACAACCCGGGTCGAACTTGCGACCCGCACCATCTTTAATCTCGTCGGGCCTTTCTGCAATCCCGCGGGCGTCAAGCGGCAGATGGTCGGGGTGTTTTCACGCCGATGGGTGCAGCCCCTAGCCGAGGTCTCTAAGAGGCTTGGCGCGGAATCAGTCTGGGTGGTGCACGGCTGCGATGGGCTTGACGAGATCACACTCGCCGGCCCCACCTTTGTTGCCGCACTTGAGAAAGGCGAGATTCGCAGCTTCGAGATAAGGCCGGAAGAAGCCGGGCTCCCTCGTTGCGAACAAGAGGAGCTGAAGGGCGGGAGCGCCGATGTGAACGCGATTGTACTGCGGAGCGTGCTCGAGGGCATGCGAGGCCCATATCGCGATGTCGCTGTCTTGAACGCGGCAGCGACCTTTATAGTGGCCGGTCGGGCCACAACTTTGAAGGAAGGCGCGGCCATCGCGCAGGCATCACTTGACAGTGGCGCCGCCGCCGCGCGCTTGAAGCAGCTGATCGCAGTCTCCAACGCGAAATAGACGACATGATCCGTTCAGACATGCTGAAGCAGATCGAGACATATAAGCGCGACGAGATCGCAGCTGCCAGGCGCGCGCTACCGCCTGCCGAGCTCGACGAGCGCGCGCGCCGTGCGCCTTCGCCGCGCGGCTTTCTCAGCTCAATTAAGAAAAAACGCGCGTCGGATAGCTATGCTCTCATCGCAGAGATCAAGAGAGCGTCGCCGTCGAAGGGGCTCATTCGCACCGACTTCCATCCGCCGTCGCTTGCCAGATCGTATGAAGCAGGAGGCGCCGCCTGCCTCTCGGTCTTGACGGACAAACCGTCCTTCATGGGTGACCTTGACTTTATTGACGCGGCACGCGCGGCCACAAACCTACCAGTGTTGCGCAAAGACTTCATTTTCGACACTTATCAGGTGATCGAGGCTCGCGCCCGCGGCGCCGACTGCATTCTGCTCATTATGGCAGCGCTGGACGACGGGGCTGCCCACGACCTCGAGGCTGCGGCTCTAGCATACAGTATGGACGTGTTGATCGAGATCCATGACCGCTTAGAGCTCGATCGTGCTCTCAAGCTTCGCTCGCAGATGATTGGCATCAATAATCGCAACCTGCGCACCTTTGTGACAAACCTTAAGACAAGTGAAGCGCTGGCGCCACTCGTCCCAAAGGATCGTCTGATTGTCAGCGAAAGCGGCATCTGTGCGTTCACTGATATCGCGCGGCTCTCGCGAGCCGGCATCTCGACCTTCCTTGTGGGCGAAAGTCTAATGCGTCAATCCGACCTGACGGCGGCAACTCGCGCTTTGCTTTCGCCAAACCAAGCTGCGGCGACCGGGCTACCTCAATGAAACGCAGAGTCACTCATCAGCTGATGCCGCACCCTCATGTCCACCCTGAAAACGGCACCTATCGCATGGTATGTAGATCGGGAGTACACTTTAGCGCGCGGGCCGCCGCAGCGAAAAAACCTGCTGCGACGAGTGCGAAACCGACCGCAGGACGATGGCGGGATTTCCGAGTATTGATCGCGCGCCCGCATGTCATGGATCACTCGAAAATAGCATCGGCGCACCAAAAGCCCGGCTTGCGCACTTTTAGATCTATTCCAGCGGCATGTCGGCGCCTGCATCTGGAAGACGACAGGGCTCGTGTCAGCCAATGTCGAGCCCGCAGCGGTCTCGCGGACAAAACGTCCGGCCGTATTTATGACCAGGAGCTGGCTAGTCACAAGCTCGAGCGAGGCGCGACATTCCTCCAACTGAGAAGCCTGCCCAATGTGTTCAGCGGAGCTGAAAGGGCGCGTATCGATCGAGGGGAGTGCCATCTCGGACGACCTGACGATGGAAACGACGTGCAAGCGCGCACGCCTCGCCCGAAACATCGAGATAGTCGACCACTTGCTAACCGCGGCCCACGTTACCAAACGATCGCAGGTTGCGGTATCGATGAAACTCGGCGACGCATGGCGAGTCCCGGAGTCTCGCCCAATCGATCTGCTGCCAGGAGAACTAAACCGAGCGACAAAGCACAAACTGGTCGGACGCCGGCCTGGAGAGGCGAGGGGCGCGAGCGAGACAATGTCTTCATAGCGCGAGCGCTGGAACTTGGGCGTGGCCCCGCCGGCGGACGGTTGATGCTTGGTTGCGTTGCCATATGAACGACATTCAATCAGTCGAGGCGATCGAGTTTCGCCAGGCGATGCGAAATCTGGCCAGCGGCGTTGCAATTGTGGCAACAGGCGCGGCACTTGAACCGCGTGGGCTAACGGTGAGTTCTATCACCTCGGTTTGCATAGAGCCCCCCTGTTTGCTGGTCGGCATCAATATCAATTCCGGGACTCACGACGCAATACGTGCGCACGGCAGATTCGGTGTGAGCCTTCTTGCTATCGATCAGCAGGACATCGCTTTGCGGTTCGCCGGCCGAGACGGCTCCAAAGGTCCCGAACGGTTCAATACTGCTCGTTGGGATCAGGGGATTCTCGACGTGCCTCTATTGCAGGGCGCAATCTGCGCTCTCGAATGCGTTCTACACCACTACCAGGTCATTGGCACGCACGGGCTATTTATCGGCCGAACCGTTGCGGTGCGCCCAGGCACCGGCAATCCGCTTATCAACTGTCGCGGCGAACTTCGAACATTACCACACGATTGAACGCAGTGTTTTCAGTGGCGTTTCAACACTAGACGCGTGGTCGGAAAAAGATGTGATGGAGCCGAGTTATGATCGTAGAATACACCCCCGAGAGCGGCGTCCGTCTAACGGAGCCTCTCGACTTTTGCGGGTTTAAGCTCGTGTTGAAAGGTCCGCTCAGCGTCCCACCGAGGCTGGAGGGAATCACGATCGTTGACGAGGACACTGCATTGGTGCCTATCGATCTCGTGCCTAACCTGCCTGGTCGCCCGAAGGACGATCGGGCATGGGACGTAGCCTACATCCAGATGATCGCCGGCGCCCGCGAATGCGGCTGGATCGATCTCAAAACAAATGCGATCCGCGTACACATCGAAAGAGGGGACTGACCAGAGAGCCCTCCGCCTCCTCCGAGCCATCGCGCAAGACGCTCACGCACGCATGGGAACTCAAACCTCTCATCTCGCTCGATTGCCAGAGGTGTCACAGGTCACGACTTTTCGACCGAACGAGCCAAGTCTTGTGACCTTGCGCCAACGGAACTACGGAACGCGCTGCCAATCGCTGAAGTTTCCGGGGGCCCTATGTTGGATGGATCACCGGTCGAGGGCCGGGAACTTGTCCTTCCCGGTGCCTCCGCCGCCCGTGAATTGTGAGTTCCCGGCGTCTGACCTGCAAAATACCATCGCAAATCCTTTTGCATATGTGAGCTTCTCTTACGTACGTTCTAACGACCCATTTCGTCATTGCAGCTCCCTGAATTTCGAGCTTCAAACCGTTGAGGCAGGCCGGGCGTTAAGACGAGTGAGAAACTTGCGTCATGGCCTCCCACTGCCCAAACTCGGGTGGCAAGCATCAAGGTGCGACGGCTTCACTGTCGGCGATTAGATCGTGCGGCGGGCTTCGACGATAGCCTATGCTTTGTCTGCTGCTCCCGAATACGGACTCCCCGGCTGCGGACCGTAGCCTCAGACGAGGGGAACTCGAAAGCTGCCGATGCCATATGCTCGCTTGGCGGGCCCCTGGGAGATCTGACCTGGTGAACAGCACTATTCAAGCGTTCATAGTGCGGCCTGCTTAGCCGCATGTCCGTTTGTTTAGGTCTATGCGCGTAGGGTCGAAAGGTGGCTCTGCTTGTAATTGTTGATCCAAGCGCCGTGGGCCGCGGTGTTGGATACGCGAGCAGAGTAAAGGCGGGTGACACGAGCATTATGAGGGCAAGCCAAGGTGTGAGCGCAGCCGCGCAAGGAATGAGGTGGCTGCCATTGCGCTATCAGGCTCAAAAGACATCGCCTGCAATTCGGACGCTGGATGGCGAGCCTCATGTTGGGCCAACCCCCGCGACGACTTCAGACCGTATGATGGTGGCTGTGTTCACTGAAGCATCTAGAGGGAGGTCCCCAAATGCGAGCTGACAAAGAAGATAGTTAGCGCCCGCCTCTTCCAGATGATTAAGAAGAGTTTGGCGGATCGAAGCGGCCGTCCCGGCAACGCACAACTCACTTTCGATTGCAGCATCGAAGGTCAAGGGCAGGTTTGATGGGGTGGGGATGTTGTTGCGGTCATAAAGGAACTTGAAGCTGTCGAGCCATCGATCGTAAGCAGGCGCAGCGAGTGAATAAGCATCCGCTTCAGTCCTTCCAGCCACGACCATGCGAAGCAGGCCAAGAAACGGGGACTGACCATCTGTCTCTGGGCGCTGCTCTCGATGCGAGCGGTATGCGTCAGTGACCCTTCGAACCGACGATGAAGGTCCAAGGCTCGCAATGTTTGCACCGATTTCAGCAGCCCAGCGTGCCGAGTCAGGTTGATTTACGGCGATCCATGTCGGGGGGTGCGGCCGCTGATGAGGCGTTAGCGTCAATGGAACGTCATCTAATCTGTAATGATTACCCTCGTAGGAGAGCGTGCCGCCTCGCATGGCTTTAACAAGGATCTCGCTGGCTTCCGTGTAGCGTCCTGGTGCCGCGTCTGCACTGACCCCGAAATATCCCAATTCAACCGGAAGGGAGCCGCGTCCGATGCCAAGCTCAAGCCGGCCGCCGCTCAAGTGGTCCAGCATACAGGCCTCTTCAAAGGCTCGCAGCGGATGATGAAGGCTAAGCAGCATAACCATCGGGCCGATGCGAAGATGTGCGGTGCGTTGTGCAACGCTAGACAAGAACAGATTCGGTGAGGGGCTTCTGCCATGTGGAGTACAATGGTGCTCTGCTAGATGATAAGCGTAGAACCCCAGCCGATCGCATGCCTCGGCGAGCATGAGGCGATCGTCATATTGTTTGGCGACCTCACGGCCGTCCGCGTCCAGGTGATCAAAGATGCCGAACGTCAGCGTTGGAGAAAGGGTATTTTTCACTTAACTACCTCGAGAATTGCAGTTATCGGCTTGGTTCAGAGTGACGATCTGGAAATGTCACTGACGGCCGAAAGAAACGTATCCATTTGCGCTTCTGTGCCGATTGCAATACGTATGAAAGTTTCGAGACCGGCTTCCGGAAAGAATGCAACAAGCACGTTTCGCCCCTGCAATGCGGCTTGCCACCAGGCGCCATCGTGTTCGCCGGGCACGCGAGCAAGCAAGAAATTGGCGTGGGAAGGCAATACAGTGAATCCCAGTTTCGACAGCTCAATTGTCGTTCGCTCTCTTTCAAGCATGATACGTCGATGGTTTTCCTCGAATGCGACTCGATGCGCAATGATGCTCGCGCCGACCGCATGACCAATCACATTCATGTTGAAGAGGTTCTGCATGGTACGAAGCCTGCCAATAAGCTCGGGGTGACCGAAGCCGAAGCCGATGCGAAGACCCGCGGTGGCATAACTTTTCGAGAAAGTTCTCAGCAGCAGAAGATTTGAATAGCGGTTGACGAGCCGCAGTCCGTTATCAGGCGCAAAATCAACATACGCTTCGTCAAGGACGATCAGTCGGTCCGATTGTGCTACGAGCCTTTCGACATCGGTGATCGGAACAAACGTTCCGGTCGGATTGTTCGGATTGGCTAGCAGGATGAACTTGGCGTCGCTGGCGGGTCCGAAAAGCAACTGATGCGTTGGCAAGGAATGGGTCTGACCCCACCCGATCTCCAGAAATTGAGCTTCGTGCAACATGGCGAGCTTACGGTTGAACGAAAATCCGGGCGATACCATCGCTACAGTATCGCCTGGAGCGAGGAACGCTTTGTAGATGAGACCGAGAAGTTCAGACGACCCGTTCCCGGCAATCACCTGGTCGGCGGAGAGGCCGTAGGCACAGGCGGCCGCCTCTCTTAAGCCGACGTTGTCATCTTCGGGGTACAGATAGTGCCTCTCAAGAGCGGAAATCGCGCTTTGTCGGACGATTGCTGGCAACGGGAATGGGTTCTCGTTCATGTTGAGTTTGACGCAGTTTGCATCAGGTGCGAGAGGAGCGGGCGGCGGAACATCTAACTGTTTTGCCACGTGTGAAAGGGACGAGAGTGCGCTTAGCAGCCTTGCGTCTGACATGTGGTCGCTCCGTCGAAAAGCATGGGTTCTGAGCATGGCGATGGTCCGATCTCGGTGAACTACTTGGCGCATGAGCTCCCGCACCTGTAGGCCGACCTATCTCTTCACAGTCGGAAGGCGCGGAGCTTCACCCATCTAAATGTCAATCCTAACAGTTGTATGAAGCGTGAAAAGAAACCGAAACTTGTATCGGTCGCGGCGCGAGGGGCGAGCAGTCGGACGTGTGCTCCCTCATGATCAACAAGCGGGAAATGCCCGGATTGGGTGTTGTTCAACGCGAGTGAAGGTCCATTGTTGGACCGAAGAACTTCGTCGATGTCGCGATAAAGACTGCTGGCTGCGGCTTCGGAAAGAACGGTGTCTGCTGTTCGACAGCGGTGGATCTGACGTATGTGCGTCGGACGGCGGCTGGTCATGCTTTCACTGGAGCGACAAACTGGTTGTTCTCCAGCAGACACACCCAGATGCTTCCGGGCGCATCCTCTATCGAGGAGCGTGACGGATTGACGCGGCGCAAACATTTGCGTTTGAGACATTCACAATCCTCGTTCGACAGTCGTCGAAGGCGCCCATGCCCCCATTTCTGGTAGTGTACAACTTGACCTTACGTTCGTTTCAAGGGGGGTCGGTAGTCATTGGGAAATGTGTCCCACTCGCGATAACGGAGCCGATCGCGATAAGAGCGCACTGATTCGCCATATCGTCTGACGAACAGGAGTGCAGCGGAGAATCCGGGCGACAAAATTGCGCTAACGACCATCGCTTAAGACTGGCATTGTTGTTGCACCCGCCGTGCAGTACGGCCAGGTGGAGTGGCGACTTAGCGGGAAGGGAATGCGATGGAAGAGAACGTTTCATGAAGGGTCTGAACGACGACAAGGGAGCACGAGACACGGAAACCCTACTTTGCCATCTAGGTCGAGCGCCGGCAGAACATGCTGGGATGGTGAATGTGCCGATCTACCGCGGCTCCACCATTGTTTCGGAGACCTTGGAGGATTGGGACATCCGGAACAAAGACAATCCTAGCTACGGTCGCTTTGGATCACCTCTGTCGCACGCGCTTGAAGCCGCCGTTTGTAAGTTAGAGGGCGGCTTCCGTTCGATTCTCTTCCCATCGGGGCAATCTGCTTGCACTCACTCGCTGCTTGCGTGTCTGAAGGCGGGCGATTCTGTTTTGATCACCGACGGCGTTTATGCGCCTGTGAGAGCCTTTGCGGACGACGTTCTCGCGAGCCTGCAGATTGAAGTACAGTATTTCTGTCCAACCCGGCCGTCAGAATTGGCGGCGAAGATCAACGCAAATACACGGGCCATCTATCTGGAATCGCCGTCGTCCATGACCTTCGAGGTTCAAGACGTACCGGCACTCGTGGCGATTGCACGTCAGTCGGACGCGCTTGTAATCATGGACAATACGTGGGCTACGCCTCTGTATTTCAGGCCTTTTGAGCATGGGGTCGATATCTCGATCCAGGCGGCGACGAAGTATATCGTTGGCCATTCCGATGCGTTTCTTGGCGTTGCCACTGCGAATGAAGCGGCATGGACCGCGCTGAAATCCACCGCACACCACTTCGGCGAAATCGGCGGACCAGATGACATTTATCTGGCCCTCCGGGGACTGCGTACTCTAGCTTTGCGCATGAAGCAGCATTGGGAAAATGGTCTCATTCTGGCGCAAAGCCTGCTGACGCATCCAGCTGTCGACAGGGTATTGCACCCAGCCCTCCCTGACGATCCCGGCCATATCATTTGGAAGAGGGATTTTCTGGGCGCCAGCGGGCTCTTTGCGATTGTTCTAAAGCCAATGTCGCGGGAACAACTTTCGGTTCTCTTCAGTAGTCTGCGCCTCTTCGGGATCGGTCTATCCTGGGGCGGGTACGAAAGCCTCGCGTTGCTTGTCGAACCACCAAAGCGAACGCAAGCCTCGCTTGCGTTCGCAGGACCGCTGATTCGCATACATGCGGGCATGGAGAGCTCCAACGAGTTGATCGCGGACATGCACAACGCGCTGAACGCCGCCTGCGGCGCTACAGTTGACGGGATTGTGCGCCCGGAAATGAGCGAACTCGTCAGTCAATGCCAAATAGTCAGTTAGGCTTGGTATTCTGAACTTAAGCCGTGTCGCAACGGGGCCTTGAGACTGCGGCACTTGAGGCTCGTTCGGTGTACCACGAACGTCTCCTCGCACGCATGATGCGCAAGCGGCAATGCGCGACCGCGCGGTTTTCCATTAGCTCGGCGCCAAAAGCGTGTCCTGGCAAGATCAGTAAGCGGTTCGGCCATTCATAATTTCTTTGAGCAACTAGAGGGAGACGCCCTTGGTCATCTCCATCGCACGGAAGGCGGCCCGGCGAGCGCGGTCTCCTCTGCGAGCCGCTCGCTTCCGTGCTCCACAAACCGGATGTAGACGCCTGGATAACGTCTGCGGTAATTAGCAAATAGCTTGGCGAAGAGCGTGCCACTGCCCACCGGCAGCAAGCCGAGCTTGAGAATGCCGCATTTTAGGCCGCGCAGCTGGTCTAATTCGGAAATCAGATCGTCCCGTTCCATCAGAATCATGACCGCGCGGCGGTAAACAATTTCGCCGGCGGCGGGCAAGCTTGCTGCGATGGCCGATCCGATCAAGTAACGGCACACCAATCTCCTCCTCAAGCTGCCTGACCGCCTTGCTGATTGTTGATTGGGTCGCGAAATACGACCTTGCTGGCCTCGGACAACCCGCCTTGTCGTACGACCTCCACGAAAGCGCGTGATGTCCGAAGTTCCATGTGAAATGCCAGAATCAAACAGACTCTAGTCGATCAATTCACTCGGTAGAGTCCATGAGTCCGCACCGGACCGCAATCTCGGCAACCAGTCGGTCACGACAGCGCAACCACACAAGCTGAAAAATGTCATTCTCGTTCCTGGCTCGTTTAGAGCCGTTCTCTCTTCCGAACGAGTAGTTATACAGACTGGTCATGCTGTTGAGGTTCGCGGCGAGGCCGTGGGCCGCTCGACTCGCTGCATGATCCGGAGTGTCGTAGCGTGGTGTTATGTTGGTCCCAACCCGACACTACAGGCGATTCATTTTCCGCTAGTAGCGGAGTTCTGTTTGAATGCAATCGGGAAGCCGGATCGGGCAAGGGCGGCTGAACTTCCTCGGATCGCCTCTTTGCACGTCGTCTCTTTCTAAAGACGAGCAATGGACGGGGGGGGGCCGAACGCAGCTCGTTGCGCGCCGTTGAGGCGGTGCGGAAAATGGCGGTTGGGCTTTCTCGAGGATCGCTCGAGCGGCATGGCCGTCCCGGTGTATACCGCCTTGTGTTTCAGGCAGCGTAAATAGGGGGCCTGCCTTAGAGCGTCAGGTGCTCGAAAACCGCTCACTCTTTCGGGACGTTCATCAAATCTGGGCGATTCGGGGCGAGCAACACCCGCGAGAGAATGCGGAAAAGCACGAGTCCGAGCGATAAATGATCGCGCTGATCTTCGCACCTAAATGCCGCTGACGGTCTGGGTTACACCAGAGATGGAATGCCTCCGCCGTGCGCATTGAGCAGTAAAAGTCATTCGCGCGTCTCAACCAGGTCGGTGTGTATTCATGTTGCATCGAACGACCAATCAACATGCGCAGGCCGCGCGCGCCGCAGGTCGGTCTTCTTTTTGCCAAACGCCCTTGCAAGGAGCCGAGCCGCCGGCGCGTTGTTTGACGGGAGAGACGATGCAAGTTTTGCAAATACAATGTGGTGTTTTTGATCCGGAAGAGCTTTCAATGTTGGGGGCGATCTTTGATGAGGCGGTGGCGGCGTTACCGGCAAGTATGCGAACTCCCGTCAATAGAACGGAGGTCGCAAAGCTTGTCCTTGGACGTACAGCCGCCAGTGAGGCCCAATTGATCCTCCTAAAAAAGCTGATGATGGCCATCGCGTCCGTCGTTTAGCCCCGGCAGCGGTTCTGTGGATGTGCCCATGATGACGTCATCCGACGCCAGTCTGGCGGGGCGGTTGCTTGCATCTTGCATGTCACGTCCGCCTGCTGATGCGTTTTCTTGCGGTCGGGGTTTGATGTCGCGGGCAGAAAGTTGGCAACACGATCTGCAGGTTGTCAAAATCGCTTGAATCGCACGTGACGTCAGGTTGTAGGTTTGAAAACTGAGAAACATGACCAGACCTACAGTACTCAGGCGTCGATGGCGACGCATCGGTGAACTTGCGGATGCGACCGGCGTGACGGTGCGCACTCTGCGTCACTATGAACACACGGGATTGCTCGCAGCCTCGCAACGCACGTGCGGTGGTCACCGGATCTATGACTGCGAAAGCGCCAGGCGAGTTTATCATATACTGGCGCTTCGTGAGCTCGGATTCTCCCTTAGAGAGATCCGCAAAGCGATGGAGGGCAGAACTTCGCTGCCTGATCTATTGAGCGAGCAATTGGAGCGGGCGGAGATTCAAGTCGCACGTGCAACCAAGTTGCGCGATCGTTTGCGCAAAATCACGAAGAATACGGAATCGGATGTCAGTGTAGACGAGCTACCTGCTCACCTTGATGCGATGTCGCGAGAAAGCTGTGGCCAGCCGCGACGGCGTGCGCGTGCACCGGATGACGGTGATCGATAGTAGTGGTGGCAGGAACAAGATCTAATTGCGCGGGCATCCGGTCAGACGGCGATGACGTTCCGTGCGACCAGCGAGAACCGCAACTCAGGTGATGAAAAGCCAGGGGCAAGCCTAAGAAAATCGACGCCGGGGTCCTCAAGATGGTGTGCTTTAGTATCAGTTCAATTGCTGGTGCAGCGGTTCTTGCTTCCGTGTTGATCTCGGTCGCGTCGGCTGACGATGTCTATATTGCAGTCGCCGGCCCCATGACAGGTAGCAATGCGGCGGTCGGTGCGCAGATGCGTTATGGCGCCGGTACGGCCGTGAATGATTTGAATTCTTCCGGGCTGATTCGCGATACCAAGATCAGACTGAGCGTTGCCGACGACGCTTGCGATCAGAAGCAGGCCGTCGCCGTGGCGAATCGTTTGGCGGGCGACCAGGTTAGGTTGATCGTTGGTCACTATTGCTCCTCTTCCTCGATTCCTGCCTCCGACGTTTACGCTGAAGCGGGAATTATTCAGATTTCACCCGGATCAACCAATCCTCAGCTGACCGAGCGAGGTCTCAAGACGGTTTTTCGGATCTGCGGCCGTGACGACCAGCAAGGCGTAGTGGCGGCCAACTATATCTTGCGACACTATCCCAAGAGCAAGATTGCGATCCTTGACGACAAGAGCACCGCTGGCAAAGGCATTTCAGATATCGTTGCGTCTCGTCTTCAAGACGCGGGCCTGCAGAACATCATGCGGCAAAGCTATATAGCCGGCGGAAAGGATTACACGGCCCTGGTATCCAGGATGAAGAGGGAAGGAATCGAAATCGCCTATATCGGTGGCTACCACGCGGAGATCGGCTTGATCGTACGGCAAGCCGCAGACGCACAGGCTCGTCTCACGGTCATGGCTAACGATCCCTTGATGACAGGCGAATTCCGGGCGATTGCAAGCAGCGCCGCAAACGGCACTCTTTTCACATTCATGCAAGACCCCACCAAAAACGCGCAGGCGGCCGACGTGGTGGCCAGATTGAAAACATCAAACCTATCTGCGGAAGGTTACACGCTTTACGCCTATGCCGCCGTACAAGTATGGGCCGAGGCGGTGAAGCGGGCAGGCTCCTTCAACGCAGTGCGCGTGGCGAAAGAACTTCGTTCACAAGAGGTTGAGACCGTGGTTGGACAAGTACGGTTTGATGCTAAAGGCGACAATGCGTCTGCCGGCTTCGTAGTTAATCGCTGGCGGGACGACGCGATCGAGATGGTGGAGTAACCCGATATCGGGTGACCGTAAATAACCCGCATATCGACAAAAGCGCCACCTGATCTGACCAATGCGTCGCCCAGTAGCTTCCTGTAGAGGCCGAGCAGCGGGAAATGGCTCACGAGCCGCAATTGTTATTCCGAAGCATCTGCAGCCGTGTCTCCGGCTAGCGAAGACGGGTTCGCGAGATGCCCTAAGCGAGTCTCGGCGCGCGGATGAGCCAGGCGCGCTGCCTCCTGCAACAAAACTTCGCGCATCCATATGCTTGCTGGATCAGAGTTATGAAGGGTGGGCCATTGGAGGGCTTCGGTGAACCCTGGAAGTGGTACGGGAAGTCTGGTGATCCGCAGCGGCATCGATTTCGCGAAATACTTCACCAGTGTTGCGGGCATGGTCGCTATTCGATTGGTGCCCAATAGCATAGGAGGGATCATGCTAAAGCTCTGCACGACGACCTCAATGCGTTTCCTGACGCCGTGCTGTTGCAAATACCATTCGTCTAAGGAGGGTACTCGAGAGCGTCCGAACTTGACCACAACATGCCCCATTGCCATGTACCTCTCGAATGTAAGGGGCCCCGATAGCTGCTTGTTCGAGCGGCAGCCGACGCACACGAGTGTCTCGTCAAAGAGTGTGGCTTTGGGATGCGCGTCCGACGTGTATATCTCGGGCACGATAAGAAAGTCGACTTCTGCGCGTTGGAGGGGGTGATCGAACGGATCGCCGTGAGGCATCAATTCGAATCTGATGCCTGGAGCCTCTCGCGCGACACGCTCCACGACGTTTCGGAACAAAACGATCGTAGCAAAATCCGACAGGCAGATCCTAAAGAGCCGATCAGAGCCGCTCGGCTTGAACGCATCCCTGGAAGTAATGGAGAACTGGATGTGAAGCAGGGCCTCGCGAGTTGGGGCCGCAAGAGATTCGGCGCGTGGAGTCGGGACAAGTTCGCGCCCTCTCATCGTGAAGAGCTCGTCTTTGAAATACGCGCGTAGGCGGGCAACCGCCGCGCTCATGGCCGGTTGGCTCAAGTTGATGCTACGTGCTGCTGCCGTGAGGTTGCGCTCGGTCATTAGTGCGTCGAGCGCGACCAGGAGATTCAGATCAAGCCCTCGGAAACGCATTGCCACCTATCCGCAGTGTAGATGTTTCTCATCCAAACAATCGATTTACCAGTTCGCGCAGCACCGGTTAGGAAATCTCCAGTCCCTGAGCAATAGGGTAGATTCGGAGAAGCAGAACTTGGCGCCGCAGGTCGCAAAATTTGGTGATGAAGTTGCGTCCGCGTTTGCGCGCAACGAGCTAGCCCGACGTTCGTCATTGTATTGTCACATCCGAAAACATTGCATGGAGTCCAGTCTTAACCGCTCGTGCGAACAGTCATCGAGCGCACGCGCGGCGAACGATCATGCCCCCTTCGAGAAAGCAAATAAGCGGCACAAAAGTCGTCGCGCGCATCAAGCTGAGTGCCCGATATTGGTCTCAGCAAATGAAGCCGCGACCAACATTATCGTGTGCCACTATCGATACGCCCGATCAGCATATTTGCTGCATAGCCAGAGGAGCGTGACGTCGTGTGCAGCAGAGTTGCGGTACCTTCGTTCGTGCGAGACAAGTTCTACAATGGCGTCGTCTCCCATGGCAACGGCACGCCGCTCGATAATGTCGCCAGGATCACGGTTTAAACCATCGTATAGCGGCTACAAACCTTTCAATGGAAAACGTCTACCGCGATATTATTGGGTAAATGCGCGGTCATTCGATAGCTTGCGTGTTGCGCAGTGCCGGCACGGGAAATGGACGTTAACGGGCAATGAACGAAAACGGGGATGCAGGACAGTACACAGAGCGCCAACTGTAACAGAACCAACAGCTACTGGTCTGGACACGACGACAGCTAGCTGTAGTGCACCTGCAATCGGGGGTATTCAAAAAGTTGTGCTTCCTACGCGGCGTAACCTAAGCAGCGCCCTCAACAAAGCAACATCATCCTCATTCGCTGACGACACCATCGAACGAGCACCGTCACTGGGCTCGTTGCTCACCTGATGCGTGCCTCAGAAACGCAGCAAGAAGCAGGAGAGTCTTTCATGCGCCCTCAACTCCAGTGGAGGACGTGCTGGGAAAATGACTTACAACTCGCCGACCACGTCGAGATCTCCGAGTTCTTTCGAAGCGCCTACGGACCGACCGGGGCGTTTAACGCAAAGCCCTTTGAAGGCAATCGAAGCTGGGCCGGCGCGAGACCTGAGCTCCGTGTAGTTGGATACGACGATCGCGGCGTGGCGGCTCATATCGGCGCGCTGCGCCGGTTCATCAAGGTCGGCGAGATCGATCTGTTGGTGGCTGAACTTGGATTGTACGCGGTACGTCCGGATCTCGAGGGCCTCGGAATCAGTCATTCGATGCGCGTGATGTATCCGGTGCTGCGGGAGCTTGGAGTTCCCTTCGGGTTCGGCACGGTTCGACACGAACTCAAAGAGCATATCCTCAGGTTGCTCGGCCGGCCGGGCTTAGCGACAGTTGTTCCGGGCATTCGTGTGCGATCCACTCTTCCGGATATCTATGACAACTTGCCGCCAACTCGCGTCGATGACGCGCTGCTCGTAGTTTTTCCCGTAGCGCGGTCGATGAGCGAGTGGCCGACCGGCACGATCATCGAGCGTAACGGGCCAGAGCTGTGAAAAACGCCAGTTTCTCCTTCGAAGCGCACAGGATGTGCTCCAGCGACACCGTCCGCCGCAGCGTCTATTTGACGTTTGATGATGGACCTAATCCATTCTGCACGCCGGATATTCTCGATGTGCTGGCAGAATACCGCGCGCCGGCGACGTTCTGCGTCCTAGGCACGTACGCGGCGGATGAGCCGAAGCTGATCCGACGGATAGTCGCGGAGGGGCATGAGGTCGCAAACCACACGATGACGCATCCGGACCTGTCCAAATGCGAGCCGACCGAAGTGCAATATGAAATACTGGCGGCGAGTAGGGTCATCATGAGCGCGTGCCCCGAGGCCGCGGTGCGACGCGTGCGTGCGCCATATGGCATCTGGACCGAAGAAGTGCTGGCCAAGTCAGCAATGGCCGGACTGGCGGCTCTCCACTGGTCAGTGGATCCGCGCGACTGGTCCTGCCCCGGCGTCGAGGCGATCGTCAACGCAGTGCTGGCATCTGTCCGTCCTGGTGCGATTGTGCTCCTGCATGACGGATGTCCGCCCGACGAGTTGGGGCGGGGCATTGATGGTGGTCTGCGCAACCAGACGCTGAAGGCGCTCTCCCAACTTATCCCAGCCCTGCGAGATCGCGGATTCGCGATCTGCCCGCTCCCCCAACTTCACTGAACAACGGGCATCCTATGAATCTGCTTGCCACAACTAGCACTGTCGTCGTCTCGTCTTATGCGTTGCTCTCCGCGGTCTACAAGACCGTGCAGGCGTTCCATGCCTCGCCGACACAAGGGTCGTCGGTGTCTTCGGATGCGGTCACCTCTGAATCCATGCCGAGCGTGGATGTGATCGTACCATGCTTCAACGAGGACCCGCGCACGCTGTCGGCCTGCCTAGAATCCATTGCAAGCCAAGACTACGTCGGGCAGCTCCGCGTCTATGTGGTCGACGACGGTTCTGGAAATCGCGAGGATGTGGCGCATGTCCATCAGGACTTTGCGCGCGACGCGCGGTTCAGTTTCATTCTCCTGCAGAAGAACGTTGGAAAACGGAAGGCGCAGATTGCCGCGATCCGCCGCTCATCTGGAGCGCTGGTGCTCAACGTCGATTCGGACACGATACTCGCATCCGATGTGGTCAGGAAGCTTGCACTGAGAATGCAAGATGCTGAGATCGGCGCCGCCATGGGGCAGCTGACAGCGAGCAACCGGAGCGCCAGCTGGTTAACTTGGTTGATCGACATGGAGTATTGGCTGGCTTGCAACGAAGAGCGCGCAGCTCAAGCTCGTTTCGGCGCGGTCATGTGCTGCTGCGGCCCATGTGCCATGTACCGACGATCGGCTCTGGATTTGCTGCTGGATCAGTACGAAGCGCAATTTTTTCGAGGAAAGCCGAGCGATTTTGGTGAGGATCGTCATCTCACGATTCTTATGCTGAAAGCAGGATTTCGAACAGAGTACGTTCCGGACGCCTACGCCGCAACAGTCGTTCCGGATAGGTTAGGGCCCTATCTGCGCCAACAGCTCCGCTGGGCCCGAAGCACTTTCCGGGACACGCTGCTTGCATTGCGCCTTTTGCCCGGTCTCGATCGATACCTGACATTGGATGTTGTCGGGCAAAACCTCGGCCCACTTCTTCTGGCTCTTTCGGTTGTCACCGGCATCGCGCAGCTCGCACTCACGGCGACGGTGCCATGGTGGACAGTTTTGATGATCGCATCAATGACCATAGTGCGATGTGGGGTAGCAGCCTTGCGTGCTCGTCAACTGCGATTTATCGCCTTTTCTCTACACACGCCCATCAATATCTTTCTGCTACTTCCGGTAAAAGCATATGCTTTGTGTACGCTGAGCAACAGCGATTGGCTGTCACGCAAGTCAGTAAAGGCTCTCGGTTCTGGCGAAGACCAGGCGATAAAGCAGAGCCAGGAGCCTCTACCAGGCCCCACCCAACCTTCGGGGCTCGCAGTGCCGAGTCGGAAGCGCGATGGTTCGCGCCGTCCCAACGGCGGTGACGCGACTGCGCTTGCGGCGGCGAGTGACCGCGCGGATTGAGGAGCACCGATAGATCATGAACGCAGATGACAGTTACCTCTCGTTAGAGCGGGAATTGGCGGCCGATGATCCGTGGCAGCTGGACGGCAATCCGTTCGAGCGCGAGCGTCACACGCAAATGCTCCGGCTTTCGCTTTCCAACGGCTTTATCACAAATGCGCTCGAGGTCGGGTGCGCCGCTGGCGCATTCACGGAAAAACTGGCGCCCCACTGCGAACGACTTGCGGTTGTCGACGTCATGCCGCGAGCGATCGGTCGGGCGAGCCAGCGGACGAAGCGATGGTCGCACATCACGTGGATCGTCTCTGACATTCAACGGTTCTCGAGAGCGGAGCGGTTCGATCTGATCGTGGTGGCGGAAGTGCTCTACTACCTCCGCGACGTCGCGGAGATGCGCACAGCGATCGCCAATCTGGCTCGAATGCTCGCGCCGGACGGTCATCTGGTTTTCGGATCAGCACGTGATGTCACCTGCCGGGGCTGGGGACATGCTGCCGGTGCGGAGACGATCATCGCAATGTTGAACGAAACATTGCTCGAGGTCGAGCGAGTGCAATGTCAAGGTGAGTCGGCCAATGAAGATTGCCTGCTCGCTTGCTTTCGGAATTCGAACCGGTCTTCGTTTCCATTCAAAAACCTACCTTAGCACTGAGGCACTATGCGCATCTGTGGCATCAAGCTGACGCATGACGGGTCCATCGCTCTTGTGGAGGATGGACGTCTGATCTTTTGCATCGAGCAGGAGAAGCGCGACAACAATCGGCGGTACTCAACCATCGAGAATCTAGACGCGGTTGTTCTCATTTTGGCGGAGCACGGCCTGGATCCCCGCGATATTGATCAGTTCGTCATCGACGGCTGGGACGGGGAAGTCGAATCCCAATTCCAGGTCTCGAGTGGGGCGGAACATCTCACTCTCAAAGGTGCGCCGTATGTTGAACGTCCGGAGGGACTCCTCTCTTCACATGAGGGGGGGGGCCTTGTGCTCGACGGCAAGAGTTTCTCTTACAGGAGCTATGCACACGTCACAGGCCATGTTGCCTCCGCGTACTGCACGAGCCCGTTTGCGAAAGCGGGAGAACCCGCTTTCTGCCTCGTGTGGGACGGCTGCATCTTTCCGCGACTCTATTATGTAGAACCCGGCGGCGGCCGCTTCCTCGAATGCCTATTCCCGATAATAGGCCATGCCTATGCTGTCGCGGGCCACCACTTCGGGCCCTACCGGCAGCCGAACCGGACCAACTGGGACCTTGGCGTTGCGGGCAAACTAATGGCCTATATCGGTCTGGGGGCGCCTGATGAAGATATTGTGACAGTGTTTAGGGAGGTCTATGAGAGGTGCCTTGCGGCGGACACAGAGCCCGCTCGGCGTTATCGCGCGAACATAAATAACGCCGAAGCTTCACTTGCGGCTACGCACGACTTCTTCGAGGAAAGCGCACTTCGATTAGGCGCCAAGCGACCCGAAGATATACTTGCATCATTTCATGTTTTCCTTGAGCGTCTGCTGGTGCGGGAGATGGGCCTTGCTTTGCTTCGCCATTCGTACTTTCCAGGACCGCGCAATCTATGCATAGCCGGTGGTTGCGGTCTTAACATCAAATGGAACAGCGCGCTACGTGCGACCGGCCTGTTCGATGCTGTATGGGTACCACCGTTTCCGAATGACAGTGGCTCAGCAATCGGAGCCGCGTGCTCGGCTATGGTCGCGGACAGAGGCTTCGTGCCACTCGAGTGGTCGGTCTATGGTGGCCCAACCCTGACATCCAGTGAGGCATCGGCGGAATGGGACGCCTCGCCGTGCAGCATAAGTGAGCTTGCCGCGCTCCTCGCAAGTAATAAGCCCGTGGTTTTCCTCGCTGGTCGAGCTGAGCTTGGGCCACGCGCCTTGGGTGGTAGGAGCATTCTTGCCGCAGCGACATTGCCAGGAATGAAAGACCATCTCAACGACATCAAATTGCGCGAACACTTCCGCCCCGTTGCGCCGATATGCCTGGAGGACCGAGCGTCGGACATTTTCGATCCAGGATCGCCTGACCCCTACATGCTTTTCGATCATCAGACGCGGCCAGAGTGGCGAGACAGAATCCCGGCCGTTGTGCACCTTGACGGATCTGCACGATTACAGACGATTAGCAGAACATCCGAGCATAAAGTGGCTGAACTGCTCATTGAATATGAAAAACTCACCGGCATTCCGCTGCTTTGTAATACCAGCGCCAACCACCATGGACGTGGCTTCTTCCCCGACGTCGCCGCTGCGTGCAAATGGGGGCGGGTCGAACACATCTGGTGCGACGGTCTGCTCTGGACCAAAACGCTCGAGGCCAAGGTGCCATCGTCCGAACTGGTTCTGACAAGCTGAGATGACCCCATGTCGAGCGTAGCGATCGACCTTGCCGCTGTAACCAAATCATACCGCGGCAAAGGCGTTGTCAACGGGCTGACCTTCACTGTTGCGGCGGGGGAGTGCTTCGGACTGCTCGGACCGAATGGCGCGGGCAAGAGCACCATTGTGCGTATGATACTCGGCATGGCGCCGCCGGACTCTGGCAAGATCACGGTGCTCGGCAAGCAAGTACCGGCACACGCTCGCTTGGCGCGCGCAGGCGTGGGCGTAGTCCCACAGTTCGACAACCTTGAGAACGGGTTCACAGTACGCGAGAACTTGCTGGTGTTCGGGCGTTATTTCAGCATGAGCGCGCGTGAAGTCGAGGCGGTCATTCCATCACTGCTCGAGTTCGCCCGCCTCGAGAGCAAGGCGGACGCGCGCGTTGCTGAGTTATCCGGTGGCATGAAGCGGCGGCTGGTGCTGGCTCGTGCGCTTATCAACGACCCGCATCTGCTGGTTTTGGACGAGCCAACGACCGGTCTCGATCCGCACGCGCGCCATCTGATCTGGGAACGACTGCGCTCGCTACTTGCGCGCGGCAAGACGATCCTGCTGACGACCCACTTTATGGAAGAGGCGGAACGGCTGTGCGATAGGCTGTGCGTCCTCGAAGAAGGGCGCAAGATCGCCGAAGGAGATCCTCACACGCTCATCAAAGAGCAGATTGGCTGTGACGTTATGGAGATTTATGGCGGCGATCCGCGCGAAACGATTGAGCTGATCAGGCCTTACGCACAGCGCATTGAACTAAGCGGCGAGACCATCTTTTGCTATGCGCCGAATCTGGAGCAGGTGCGGAAGCAATTGCGAGGGGAGGAGGGCTTGCGTCTTCTCGAGCGTCCGCCGAATCTGGAAGATGTGTTCTTGCGACTTACAGGACGCGAGATAGAGATATGATGAGAATGACTTATGGCGCGGCCATGCCCGCCAACGCGCTTAATTGGGTCGCAGTATGGCGTCGCAACTATTTGGCCTGGAGAAAGGTTGCGCTTGCGTCGCTTATCGGAAATCTCGCCGATCCGATGACGAATTTACTTGGTCTTGGCTTTGGCCTCGGATTAATCGTCGGTCGCGTGAACGGGACCTCATATATCGATTTTCTGGTGGGGGGCATGGTCGCGACCAGCGCGATGACTTCCGCGAGCTTCGAAACGATTTACGCGACATTCGCCCGCATGCACACTCAGCGGACCTGGGAGGCAATGCTGTGCACACAACTCACGCTCGGCGACATCCTGCTCGGTGAAGTGGCATGGGCAGCCAGCAAGGCCCTGCTGGCCGGCACAGGCATTACGATCGTTGCTGCAGGACTTGGTTATGCGGCGTGGCCATCCATGCTCTACGCGCTACCCGCAATCGTTCTCACGGGGTTCGTCTTCGCGAGCTTGGCATTGGTCGTCGTATCGCTAGCGCCAAGCTACGACTATTTCGTGTTTTACCAGACGCTGGTCCTTACACCCATGGTGTTCCTCTGCGGCGCAGTCTTTCCGACTACCGAGTTGCCCGCCGCCTTTCAGCTCGTAGCAGGCCTGTTACCCTTGGAGCATTCGATTGCGCTCATTCGCCCGGCGATGCTTGGCCGACCAGTGGGCGGCGTTGGCATACATATTGTTGCACTCTGCATTTATGCGGTCGTGCCGTTCATGTTGTCGGTTGCGCTGCTTCTTCGACGCCTCATGCGCTGAGAGACCGTAGTGGAAAATATGATGAACGTAGGGCTACGAGTTTGGAGACCTGGTGAAGCTCGCAAGGCCATTTGGATCGGTAATGCAGGGCCGATGCATGCAGCGGCGAGAGGCCGTGCGGCGGTTAGTCCCAACAAAGCTGCTTACAATGAATGGAGAGTAAGATGCTGTGTCTCGGAGTGAGCGGTGGACTGGACAAGGTTTATGAATGTCGCCCCGAGCTGCCAAGCACATTTCTTCACGACGGCGCTGCAGTGCTCGTACGCGATGGACGTGTGATTGCGGCCGTCGAAGAAGAGCGCCTCAATCGGGTCAAGCATTCTAATAAGTTCCCGAGCCAGTCGATCCAATACTGCCTTGATGCTGCAGGTGTTCGACTGAGCGACGTGGATCGCATCGCGTTCTATGCAACCGAAGCGTACTGCAATGCTATGCTCGAGCGGCTGTTTGTTTCGCAGCCGTCAGACTCTATTCCAATGGATGCCAGGCTTTTGCTGCGGACCATGCTGGCGCAGGAGTTCAGCACCGAAGTTGATCCGTCTCGCGTCTCATTCGTCAGTCATCACCAGGCGCATGCGGTAAGTTCATTCGCAATGTCCGGTTTTGAGGAGAGTCTGGTCCTTGCAATCGATGGTGGGGGTGAGTTTCTCTCTGGCCTCGTTGCCATCGGTTCTGGAGCCGAAGTTAATCAACTCGAGAGCTTCCCGGAGAGCGACTCTTTGGGGCTGTTCTATCTCGAGACGATCCGGTATCTGGGGTACAGCTTGTTCGATGAGTACAAGGTCATGGGCCTTGCCCCTTACGGTGATCCCGCTCCTTATCGCAAGCTGTTTGAGCAGTTCTACGAACTCTCTGAGAACGGGGGATACCGGCTGTACCTGGATCGCATCGGTCCGGCATTGATCCGCAATATTCAGGTCCGACGAAAAGGAGCGCCGTTCACTCAGCAGCATCGAGATGTCAGTGCTTCATTGCAGGAAGCGCTTGAGCGAATCGTATTTCATATAGTGCGGCATTATCGCGAAGCCACCGGTATGAAGCGGCTGTGCTTGGCTGGTGGAGTAGCCCACAATTGCACGGTGAATGGTAAGCTGCTGTATTCAGAGCTCTTCGAAGAAATCTTCGTGCAGCCTGCGGCGCATGACGCTGGCTGCGCCCTAGGCGCTGCACTGATGGCATCCCATGAGGTCGGTCGGCCCGCGCCACGCGAGCGGCTCCAGGAGGTCTATTGGGGCCCCGACCTCGGGACCGACCGTGCCGTGGAGCAGGAGCTGAATGCATGGGCTGGGCACCTCGACATTGAACGCAGTGATGACGCAGCAAGCAGGGCGGCCGATTGGATGGCAAACGGCGCCGTAATCGGGTGGGTGCAGGGTCGATCGGAGTTCGGACCACGTGCGCTGGGTAACCGCAGTATTCTCGCCGATCCCCGACCTGCAGCGAACAAAGATCGCATAAACGCGATGGTCAAGAAGCGCGAAGGCTATCGACCGTTCGCGCCCTCCGTGTTGGAGGAAGATGCACCCGAATATTTTGATCTCCCAGCCAGGACAAGAGAATTTCCATTCATGAATTTCGTAGTTCGCGTGCGTGACTCCAAGCGCGGCTTGCTGGGTGCCATTACGCATGTTGACGGCACCGCACGGCTGCAGACTGTGTCCCGCAGGTCAAATCCAACCTACTGGGGTCTTATC
Source organism: Bradyrhizobium sp. Pa8 (assembly GCF_052588265.1). NCBI lineage: Bacteria > Pseudomonadati > Pseudomonadota > Alphaproteobacteria > Hyphomicrobiales > Nitrobacteraceae > Bradyrhizobium > Bradyrhizobium sp. Pa8. Next base: position 1,600,278 of record NZ_CP176767.1, read on the forward strand.
GATGAGTTCAAGAAACGAACCGGCATTCCAGTTCTGCTCAATACCTCCTTTAACAATAATGCCGAACCCATCGTAGATTCGGTTGCAGACGCCATTGCGACATTTCTGACGACCAGGCTCGATGCTCTCGTAGTCGGACCGTTTCTAGTCAAAAAGCGGCCTGTAACGCTTGACGATTGGACTTCGCTTGCGGTTTCACTGCCTCCTTATGCATCCCTGTATCGCGTCCGCGCTCACACAGCGCGAGATCGGCAGGAGACGGTATGCGAGATCCGCACGACGTTCTCCGGTGGTGGTGGTGTGCGTATTTCAGATGACGTGTTCGATCTGCTGATGCGGGTCAGAGGCGAAGCCGTCCTCCGCGACCTATTCAACTCGATGGCATTAGATCGGGCCGCGCGCGAAGCTCTCGTCGACGAGCTGCTAAGTCTGTGGGAGCAGCGCCGTGTTCGTCTGCATCCTTGCTCACGCGCTACTTGCGTGCAGAATGACTGCGATCAGCTGGCAGAGCCAGCATAATGGTCGATCAATATGGCTACTCAAATATCTCAAAATGAGCTCGGGGAGCCGTAAGGAGGACGTACGCCGGTGATCGAGCATGTTGAATCGCAGTCGAGCGGATCGCCCCCCTGCCTGAGACTGCCCTAAGACGGCGTTCGCTGGCGCTGCGAACGGCGACGACGGCGTCGTGCGAGACCCTACGTCGAGCTACGCGACCCCCTGACCCTTCCGGTGTGTCGAGGAAAGTGAAATGCTTGTTAATCAGCCTATGAAGGAAAGGTTCGTTGTTTCTCGACGACGTACTGGATTCGGTGATTGCTTGTGGTCGCTCGCTGCTGCCTGGCAGTACGCCAAGCGGACAGGGCGTACACTAGTCATCGATTGGCGCGGATCTTGTTATCTCGATGAACCCTTCACCAACGCCTTCGGGGTGTTCTTCGAACCAATTCAAGACATCGCCGGCGTACGCGTGATTTGCGATGATCAGATCAATCAACTCTCATTTCCGGGGCCGTTTTTTCCAACTTGGTGGAATCGGCCATCTATCGACTGCGTTTATCGACCAGATGAACAGATTTTCCGGGAACGCGACGAGCTGCGGAGGCTCTTAGAAGATCAAGATGATACTCACGCGAATACTGTAGTGTGTGATGCTTGCCTGATGTGGGGGTGTGATCAGGACGCAGAGCGACAGATATTTCGGGCCATCAAACTGCGCTCTGAAATTCAAGCGCGGATTGATGCGATCTATCAGGAGCATTTTGAGGGCCGCAGCGTAATAGGTGTTCATGTTCGACACGGCAACGGCGAAGATATCATGGGGCACACGCCGTACTGGGCAGATCCGCAGCGAGCCTTGCGGCAGGTATGCGCTGCCATTGAAAAGGCCAAGGCGTCGCCGCACGCAAAGCCAGTAACAGTATTGTTGTGTACGGACAGCCCGAAGGTGCTGAGTCAGGTATCCGCCTCGTTTCCCGACCTCTTTACAATCTCAAAGCGCTTCCAGGCAGATCAGGCAGGGCCATTACACAGCGCAGAACTGGGAGCGGAGGGTGGGTTTTCCGCTCTCATCGAGATGTACCTCCTTGGTCGATGCGATACCGTGATCCGCTTTCCGCCGACCAGCGCCTTTACGCGCTATGCGCGCCTTGTCGTACCACGCGTTATTGAATTCGACTTGAATGATCCGAGTCGTTTGATCGTAATCGATGGGCCGGCCGAGCATCACTTGGTCTTGTAACCTGCAGCGCCACCCGCATGCGGGGATACCGCCAGTTTGCATTTGCTGTGTTGCTTCGCCGCCGGCCGCATTGGCAGGGGGCCTTCGAGAACCACCGCACCGAGTGAGGGAGACAATCGTTTGGGTTTGAGATGAGCCTCGCCAGACCCACGTCTTCGCGTACAGGCATGTCGGTGATTGGCGTCGCCCTGAAAGTGGAGGACGTTGCTCTAGATCGCGCCACTGCGCCGAAACATCCATCACCGTCGGACAAGCCCAGCTTAGATCCTTTGTATTGTGGAACCACCAAGTCGACGAACCTGACGTATGAGGCTAGCCACGTCCGATTAGGAGACATGGCGCGCCGTTGCGGCAATGAGAGCACGCCTCGGGAGCAGGCTGTCGCGCTTGTTGTTTATGTGCTCGCTCAGCATCGATGGGTCATCAAACTTAAAAAGCGCGCCAGCGGCTCTGATCTTTGTCGGTCTGGCTGACAGATGACAAAATGCCTGCTTCGGGACGTATTGAAGCGTTTCCGACACTGAGGGGCTAGCATTGTTCTAGCTGAATTTGGAGAAAAGAGACGAATTGACAAAAACGCATATCTCCTGACGCCTGCGGGAGCTCGAACGCACGCGAAGGACACGTCGTGCATGTGGCTGTCAGAGGGCGATGCGCTAGTCGTTGAACCCGCTAAGCTGTTTGTGACTACACTGCGTCGCAATCGCGTCGGCTTCATTCGCAGTTCACTGGCCCAAATCCTGCATCATCTACGCGTGGGCAGATGCGCAACGGCAATGGAAGGAAAGATGCTTTTGGGTTCTCGACATGTCAGCCGACGATGCGCTCCGGTGTTGCATGGACCTCGATACCTTCTTCGCGCCGCTGTGACCTGCTTGCAGAATGAGAACGGAACATGCCGGTGCCGACTGGCAGTCATGGCATCAGCCCGACGTATCTGAGGGACGACCGACAACGATGTCGAGGTTGAGCTGCTAACCGGTGGATGCTGCCGCCCGCATGACCGAACTCAAAGAGTCTGGCCGCATGTGGTCGCTGGCATCGTCCAACGGCGAGCCACTGATATTATCGACAACTCGAGTGGAATGCGAAGAGCCCGTCCAACCTCAGTTCTTCCGGGCTGCGTTTATTGGCCTTGCGGCAGCGTTAGATCTTCTGACCCACAAAGTTGTCGCGCCTCTATGCAGCGCGAAGTATTTGTTCCCACGCAATCGCTCGCAGGGTGGCATACTCGCTCCAAAAGCCTGGAACACGATGGTGGGAAAGCGACGACTAACCTTGTGCTCGAGAGATTCCACGTCAGTGAGTAATCTCGACCCATGTGACATAGAACATATGTGACGTGATGTGGTTACAACAAGAATTCGATACTCATTTTCGCTGGATCTAAGGCGATCCGTTCCCAATGCAAGTTCTGCGCGACTTTGTGAAGGAGCATGAGCCGAATGAAGAGGTCTTGGTTACCGTCGTGCCATGAAAAGGTGTTATCTCCTAGCGACATCAGAATAGGCACGAGATCGAGAGTGAGATGCAGGACGATGTTTCGAAGTTCGAACTAAGTGCAAGCAAGGAGAGGAGGGGGGACGTCGACGTTGTCACGGTTCATATTGCTCCCGAATGCGAATGGCCTGGCTCGGAAGGCGGGGCGAACCATCCCGTGATTATGTCATTGAACGAAATCGCACTCAGAGGAGTGTTCGAAATATCGAACATGCTCGCCAGTCCTTCGCGGCTCGAAGTCGCGCTGGCAAGCGTCGTCGATCTGCTGCAGTCCTCTCTGCAGATGCGGCATGGTGTCGTCTCTCTCCTGGCCGACGATGACGTGCCGGAGATTACGGTCGGCGCCGGCTGGAGCGAAGGAAGCGATGAACGCTACCGAATGCGCCTGCCGCAAAAGGCGATTGAGCAGATTGTGGCGACGGGAACGCCGTTCGTGGCTGAAGACGTTGCCACCAATCCAGCGTTTAGCGCGGCTGACCTGGATGTGCTCGGCGCGTCCGATCACATAGGGCTATCGTTCATCGGAGTTCCCGTCAGCGTCGATGGACAAGTAGTCGGCACCCTCTCCATCGAGCGTGTGCCAGACATCGACTCGACGTTCCCGCTCGAGTCCGATGTCCGGCTACTCACGATGATCGCCAACCTGGTTGGTCAGGCGGTGAAGCTCCATCGGCTGGTGGCGCGCGACCGCAAGCGCCTCATGGCGGAGAGCTATCGATGGCAGAAGGAACTCATTGAGTTTAAGCAGCCAGCGCGAGAACGGAAGAGAGTTCATGTCGATGGCATTATCGGTACCAGTCCAGCGCTGCGCGGACTGCTCGACAAGATCGCGGTGGTAGCCAAGTCGAACGCCACGGTTCTGCTACGTGGTGAATCGGGCACCGGCAAGGAGCTGGTGGCCAAAGCTATTCACGAGCTATCCCCGCGCGCCAAGCGGCCGTTCATCAAAATGAACTGCGCGGCGCTGCCGGAGACAGTGCTAGAATCGGAATTGTTCGGTCATGAAAAGGGAGCCTTTACCGGCGCTCTTAATTCACGCAAAGGGCGCTTCGAGCTCGCCGACAAGGGCACGCTGTTTCTGGACGAGATTGGCGAGATCTCGGGCTCGTTTCAGGCAAAGCTGTTGCGGGTTCTTCAGGAGCAAGAGTTCGAGCGGGTCGGTAGCGGCCACACCATGAAAGTCGATGTCCGCGTGATTGCTGCAACCAACAAGGACCTGGAAGGGGCGGTTGCCAAGAACGAGTTTCGCGCGGATCTCTATTATCGCATTAGCGTAGTTCCTTTGCTGCTGCCGCCGTTGCGCGAAAGGCGCAGCGACATTCCGCTGCTTGCCACTGAGTTTCTCAAAAGCTTTAACAGCGAGAACAGTCGCACGTTAACTTTCGATCCGAGTGCCATGGACGTGCTGATGAATTGCGGGTTTCCGGGCAATGTGCGTGAACTTGAAAATTGCGTGCAGCGGACTGCGACACTTGCGCCAGGACCGTTCATTGTCAGGAGCGATTTTGCTTGCTGTCACGGTCAGTGCCTTTCCGCCCTGCTTTGGAAGAGCGGATTAGGTGAAGCGAAGCCGCGGGCCGCGCTGGCTGGTGAGCTATCGGCGAAGCCAGCTATGCCATCGCCTGCCGCAGCCTCGTCGGTTGCCGTTCTGGCTCCGCCTGTCGAAGCCGCGCCGGTCGATAGTACGATCCTGAGTGGTGCGAAATTGACGGATCGCGAGCGCCTCGTTGCTGCAATGGAAAAGACTGGCTGGGTGCAGGCAAAAGCGGCGCGCCTCCTCGGACTAACGCCGCGCCAAATCGGTTACGCGCTGAGGAAATATGGCATTGAAATTAAGCGCCTGTGAGCAGCTGCCGGTCTTGGTCCATCCTGTCAAGACCGTGAGTTTGACAGCGTCTGCGCGATTTATTTTGCGGACGCACTTCTGGCCGAAGGTGGCCGTTAGATGGCACTTAGACCACGAGCCGAATCGCTCAAGGGGGGCATGAGAGCTCTGCTCGTTCGGATTGACAAGCGCGCAGTTCGCCCCTTTTTCTGTCGGAACGCTGCTTCACCATCCTGGCTTCCCGAGTACGCGTTCGCAACGGTCGCACCAGTGCCATTTCATCATTTGCGAGCGGATCGCGCCAGACGTGAAGTTCAATCATGTTAGCCAGGCCGAAACGCCGGAGCGGCTGCATCTACTCAACATTCCGAACGGAGTCTGCTCGAAGAACATGCTAGGGAGGTACTCGGCCAGAAAGGCTGCACACGCTTTCTGCCGCGGTTGGTGGATGCTGTGCTATCTCGGCAGTCGGATTCGCCATGAATCCTCCCCGCCGGCATGGAGCCTGGAGCTCGATGAAGAGCCTCCTCTCGGAGGGCCCAACTGCTGGCGAAATTGTTGAAGTGTTGTACCGGTAAGTTGCTCTTCGTTGATCCTGTAGCGGAGGATCTCAAGACTACCCGGGAGCTCGGGCGCGGACAAATGACCACCTCTGGCCCTGTATGCCTGCCGACGATGGTTCCAAAGCGGACAGTACAGTTTGGAGGAAAGACCAAATATCGAGGAGCTGGAAGCACGAGGGCTTCGGCCAATGCAAGGCGCCTGATCGCCGCTCCGTGGAAGCGGGCCGAAAATGTGACAGCAATCGGACTTGCGGCCGAGTTCGCAGCCTCCACTGAGCGCGACACTATAGTTCGGGACGCCGTCCTAGTTCGGTACGCAGATTCCAAATAGCTTTGTTGGCCATATGAAGTACATTCTTCTCACCTGCTCTCAATGAACGTTCCAGGTGGGCTCGCAGCCGAGTGCGCAGCAACGCCTCCGCATTATGGATCAGGAATGGATCTTTCTCTATGAAACGCCATGACTTCTCAAACGCTACACTTACCAGAGTTTCAAATGTTTGCTCCTGTTTGAGTGAAGCGTGATCCATGGATAAAAACTCCAACAAAGTAGCCTATCCAGCGACGACTCGCCGCTGGTCAGAATGGTGGGTCGAAAGCTGTCGCTCCAACAGGGCGGAGCACCTGTCATTCAGCTCGTGGGACGCGATTGCTGATAGAGGCTATACAGCTGCTTGTTGAAGCGATGATGACCGCTGTTGTGCAATGCTCCGTCGTACGTCGATAAATGCGGTATTCTAGTAAACTTTGGAGAAGATTGTTGCTTCACGTGGCGGGATCCTTCCCACCACGGGACGGCCAGCGGCATCGTCCATCAGCAGGACCTCCGTTAGCACTGTACCGGCTAGGACCCCGCGTTGGAGATTCACGCGAGAGACCAATCATCCAATCGCGCTTGTTGCTTTCATTCGCTCCGGATGCACCGTGATCGTTTGGAAAATGTCTGGGGAATGGGGAGGCACCGCTAATTCGGAGAAGTCATCTTGCCTCGTATGACCACTCGTGCAGCAGCGGAGCGTGCTATGAGAACTTGATCTTCAGTCATGAATCCGGTTGCGACAAGATTGTCCAGCACCACGTTGGCGCGAGTACGCGCGGCGGTGAGGTCGATGTGAGGGGCATATCTTGTCGGCGCCTCGATCAGGCCGACCAGCATCGCAGCTTCAGCGAGATTTACCTCGCGGACCGTCTTATTGAAGTAAAAGCGCGCGGCGCCGTCGAAGCCCAGGGCGTCGCCGCCCAAATTGATGCAGTTCAGATAAAGTCTCAGGACTTCATCTTTGGTTAGGTGCCATTCTAGCCACACCGCGTGCAGTATGCCTTTGACCGTGTTGTCGATACCGCGCTCGCCGTTCAAAAACAGGGACCGCGCGAGTTGCTGAGTGATCGAGGAGCCGTCCTGGTGAAGGCGATCGTTCTGCGTTCTCATCAGCAAAGCGTGGAGAGCACCTGGGAGGTCGATGTCGAAATGGTCATAGAAGTGGCGGTCCTCGGTTGCGAGCGTGGCCTTGATCAGCACGTCGGGAAATTCCTCAAAAGGGACCGAAACGCCACGGTCAACCGGCTCGCTACCAATCGGATGGCCGAACCGGTCAAACAGACACGCTGTCACACTCGAAGCCTTCAGCCAATCCTCTTGCAGAGGAGCGCGAATAGTGGAAACCCCGAACGCCAACAACAGGATCAGTCCGCCAAGGACGAGGGTCAGAGCTTCGGAAATGGGCTCGAGCAGCAGCCAGCGCTGCCACTGGCCGGGAGAGATGCGGCTTATAATCCTCAGGTAACCGCGATACAATGTTCGCAACTCTCTCGCGAAAAATACGAAAAATACCAGGGCGCAATCGAAAAACGGCTCGCGAACCGACAAGCAGTGCCGGATCGTGGTCCTCCAGTTCGGCGGTATAATCTGACTCACGTCGATCTTTCAGTGTTTACTTTCTGCAGGGGCTTTGGCGAGCAGGCCAAGTGACTTCTCTGGAGTGCTTCGGCAAATCAAAAGGCGGGCGTTGCGTATCTTAGAAGGCCGCTGTCATTTGATGCCCGGCGGAGAGGCCAATGCGAACTGAGATCTGCAGCACGTGACCTGATGCGTCCAAGGGCGCGTGCGGCCAAGTGCGTGCTGGTCGATAAGGCTCAAATTTCGATGAATATAGGGCCAGCCATTCGGTTGTGCAGCTCTCTGATCCGGCGACGAAGAATCTAAAGACAGCGAGGGAAGGTGGGCACGAATCTTGCGCGCCGTTGAACCCCTGTTCTTCGATCGCCGTTTCTTGTGAGTCGTATCGAAACAAATACCAGGCATCGATGGTCCCGTTGTCTGATGTGAATTCTGCTCTCGAAATCGGCGAGCAAGTGCGGCCGCCCACATAGGCGGCAAGTGTGGCGCCTTCGCGCGGTTGTTGAAGCGACAAATCGGCAAAACCTGACACCCGTCGCAAGTGCGTCAACTCTGGTCCGGAAAAGTTGGCGAGGACGCGATACCGATAGTGCCGTCGGTCTGGTCCGTGGACCCAATGGTGTTTCGTTGGCGAATCGGAAGTCGCTACGAGGAAAAGCCAACTGGCTCTGTGCGCTATGACCGGTAGCGTGATGGCCCGTCCGCTCAAGCGAATTTCTCGAACTTTGTGGCGTTCCTAAAGGCGCGAGCCGAAACAAACGGCTTCTCGGGATGCCTGGGCGCGAGCTGGGACAACCTGGCTAGTCAGCGCAATACACGGCAGCGCCGATGTGCCGGATCAATTGCACAAACGGCACTCCTGCACGATGCGCTTTCATTTGAAACATCCGAAGGATGGCTAGCAGCAGGCAAACAATGGATCGGAACCGACGTTCTATCGAAAACGGGCAAGACGATCCGTCGTCCGAGGTCCGGCTGTGGCACTTGGTCTGCATTTCCTATCCGCAATCGCGTGAGAGCGCATGGCGCGGCAGCGCGCGCGGGTGAGGCGCATCAACTGGGGTGATGCCGGAACCGTCGCAAGCAAGCTTGGTTCCTATCGTCAATCGCTGAAGTCTTGCTCGGTTGATCGAGTCTCGAGTTGTTTGAGGAGATTATGCTGAATCTTGCCCAATGCAGTTCGCGGTAAGTCTTCTGTGAAAATGATTTCGCGTGGCACTTTGAAACGCGCGAGATGCGATTGCGCATGCGTTACGAGTGCCTCCGAGTTAATTCGCGCTCCAGATCGCTTGATCACATAGGCGACCGGTACCTCATCCCATTGCGGATCAGGCCGGCCGATGACAGCGCACTCCGCAACATCAGGATGCTCTAAAAGTACACGTTCGACCTCCGCCGGATAGACGTTTTCCCCGCCGGAAATGATCAGGTTCTTCTTGCGGTCATGAACCCAAAAATAGCCGTCGGCGTCGCGACGAGCGATGTCGCCAGTACGATACCAGTCGTCATGCATCGCCTCGCGCGTGGCCGGTCGATTGCCCCAATATTCGTGCAAAACGTTGGGCCCGCGCACTGCGATCTCACCCGGCGTCCCCGCGGGCAACTCGCTACCGCCATCATCCATGACGATCGCTTCGCAGCATAGTCCGGGTAGGCCGGTCGACCCCTCTCGCGAAAGGTCACCCCCGAGCCTCGTATAGATCGCAATGGGACTGGTTTCCGTGGAGCCGTAAACCTGGAGTACGGTCACCCGGTATGCAACCAAGCGATCAATCAGGTGCTGTGGCACAATCGTTGAACCCACCGATACGGCTTTCAGTGACCATAGATCGGCCGTCGGCCACCTAAGGTCGTCGGTCAAGCCCTGAATGATCGCAGGCACCAGGACGGTCAATGTCGGCCGATCATGCTTGAGTGCGGCAAACGTGGCGTCAGTCGTAAACCGAGAGTGGATGGTGACAGTCGCGCCAAGATGTAGGGCTGGCGTCGTCTGGATGTTGAGCCCGCCGACGTGGAAAAGCGGTAATACTGTCAGCACGTGGTCGTCGGATGTGAGGGCGTGCATATGCTGACTCATCACGCCGTTCCACAACAAGGCGTCCTGGCGGAGCACTGCTCCCTTCGGCCGACCTGTGGTCCCTGAAGTGTAGACGATGAGAAGCGGGTCGGCCAGGTCCGCGCAGAGGTTGTTGCTGCTGTCGCACTGTATCTGATCCAACAGGCCGTCCCACGTGCATGCGCCGGAAGACGCAAAGTCGAAGCCCACAGTCGTGACCTCGGGCAGTGTCTCTTCTAGAATCGGCAGAAGTGCCCCAAAAGCACGCTCAATAACCAGAACCTTAGCACCGACGTCGGACAAGATGAAAAGCTGTTCAGTAACCGCCAACCGCCAATTCAAAGGCACCAATATCGCCCCGAGCCGGGCGCAAGCGTACAGGAGAACGAGATAATCAGGGCGGTTGAGGCTGAGGAGAGCGACGCGATCGCCTCTGTTGACACCGAGCGCAATTTTCAGGGCCCGCGCCGCCCGGTTGATGCGTCTACTAAGGTCGGCGTAACTTAAGGTGTCGCCCTCGAAGTGGATCGCGGGCTTGTTAGGAGCGAACGCCGCGTTGCGCTCAATCAGTGTGCAGAGATCCACCATGCTACATCCTTTATAGTGAGGCTTCTTAACTTCTGATACCCGACTGGCCTGAACCCGCGGTTGTCTGCGTTCATTTGAAGATCGTGATTGTGTATTGCGTCTCTGAGGCCGACATGGCTAAGCGAGGAAGTCGCTAAACGGGCAGGGCGTCGACGTCATTTGAACATTGGCTGCACAGCGAAGACGTTCGAGCTACGGACGCTAATCGTCCGAGTGAAGTCGTTTGGATCGTGACCGTCCAGAGTCCGCTTAGCTCGGGCTATGGCAGGGTGGCGGGTCTGGAATCAGATTATGCTCGGCATGAATGGCGACCTTACCTAGTCGTGAAAGCTGATCGACGCGATTTTCCGTGCAGCCGCAGGGCACGGCTCAAAACGAACATTGTGGCATCACACTCAACTCGAGATCACGAAAGATGGTGTAGCTCCGCCGAATCCACTGATGCAGTTCGGTCGAGGAATCCTTCTCGTGGCGTAGATAGCCGGTGAAAGACAAGCCTAATCGACTGATGTAGGTGTTCAGAAACATCGGCAGCGACGCGAACCGGAGCACGCGGCCCCGATTCATGACGTCGAATAATTCGCCGCGGACAACGAACTCGTTGTGAACGGTAATCAGAATCTGCGGCGGAACCTGCCACCGTAGCATCTGGTAGGAACGCGCTGAGACGCGGTCGACGTCAGCTACGAACAGGATGATCGGCACCACGTTGTGCAGTATCGCCTCGCTCAAGAAGCCGATCTCCCCGCACATCTTGAAGAACTCGTCGAAGGCGTGGAAGCCAAGGTCGATAACCTTGGCCATCCCATCGTTGAGAATCAGTCGATCAACTAGCTGCATTTTGCCATAAGTGTCCATGATATCTGCCGTCTCAGTGATGGTCGGTAGGTAGTCGAGCAAAGACGGCTCTCTCAGGTTGATGTCGAAGGAGAGAACTGTACCGTTCTTCAACAGCAGAAACTCGCTCAAGAGCCGCGCGATCAGCGTCTTGCCGACCTGCGGGCTCGCAGAGCAGATGATGTAGACCGGGGTTACCAAGATTGCGATTTCAGCGCGGCATAAGTCCTCAACGGACTATCTTTCGCCCTCGCGGGTCATTGACTTGGCGCCAGCGAGGTCTGTCAGGTTGATGCGATCATACTCGCGCCAGACATTGGCGAGCCAATGCCGGACGTAACCGCGCAGCACAAAGGAGTAGGTCTCTGTATCGTCGTGCGGTCCCTTGTTCGCGACGAAATTGACGAACGGGACGGAGGCGACCTCAACCTGTTCATAGGCCATTTCGTTGAGCTTCGGGATCGTCAGGTCGGTGGCGTCTTTGATGCGGTGGAAATAGGAATTGTACGTCGACTGATCCCACTGAAAGAACTGAGTGTCGTTAATGAAGTTCTTGACGAGGAAATATTTCGCGCCGGCCATGAAGTTGCTCGTCTCGGCGATCTCATCCAGTGAGGCGATAGACGATCCCAAGACATGGAATACGGCAAAGGTGATTTGGCCTGATCGCGCGGCGTCCAAAAAGCCGATATCGCGCAGCGACGCCAGCGATGGAGACATCAGTCCTGCGCGCACGTCGATCACGGTGACGGATAGGCCCGAGTTCAGTGTGTCGAAGATCTTCATCTGGTCCGCGGTCTTCGTCATATCCACGATGTCGGTGATCGCGGGGTGGAAGCGCTTCAGCGTTCCGCGAGGCGACTCGGTGTCAAACGCGCGGGTTTGAACGTTGTTGGCGCTGAAATAATCCAGCAGCGTCCGAGATACGGTCGTTTTTCCGACGCCACCCTTATCCGCACCGACCACAATCACAACTGGCTTTGCCATGGAGCTTCCTTCAAGATATTGTTTAACCCGTTACACCGCGCTACGCGCGATCAGCATTTCTCTGATCCCGCCTTCGCAACTATGGCGGGAGATGGTTCGATTTGTGTGAGGACGGCCGCTATTGTTGAGTATGCCGCCGCGGACCACCCCGCCGGAACCGCTCGGATCTCGGTTCGTGTCTGCGTTTGCGTTGCTTCGTGACCATCAGCACATTCTCTCCGTTTGGGTATGTATGCGGCAGCAATAGTTATCGTGGTGTGACCTGAAATCGGACGTCGTCATCCGAATCTCTTGAAGAACTGCATCGACCGAGCGGGACGGGGAGGACGATTGCGACCGCAGCGACAAAGGGCGCTTGTCACGATCCGTCGCTTCTCGGACCTCTGGATGCGCCAGCTATGGTCACACAGATGCGATGCGAGAAATCATCGACACCCGCTTTGCGGCCGAGGTGCTGGAAAGCTGTGTCGCCCATCGGCTCGCTCGTACAGCTTTAAGCGCGACGGATCGTCAAGCCCCCTTTCTCAAGCGCTGCGACGATCTCCCTTGCAACGCGCAGAGCGCCACCGTTGCGCTCGCCGATCAAGCTGGATGCCACGACGTTCGCGACGAGGGCGTATGCTCTCTCGCGCTCTGCGAACTCGCACTCAACAAAGTTTCCGCGGGCCTTGCAGGCGATCACCGGACGACCGCTCCAGGGATCATGTGATGCGGTTTGATCATTGGCATGACATTTCGGGCACTGCATGGGTCAGGCTTTCGGCGTATGTTGGTCTGTGAGCATTTTCTAGCCGGGAAACGAGTTCGTTCCGGTCGAAGAGAGGTTAGCGCGTCGGATAGATTGAAGACGTCCGTCCAAGGTGAATTCGAATCCCCCTCTTTTGTGACGCAGCATTCGTCGGCCCGACGGAAGGTGATGTTGTGTTGCCCCCTGCATGGCGCGCCAATCTTGGCGCTACATTCTGAAAACGCCATAATGTGGGGCATCGATTCGGGTATTGAGCGAAGCGCTCAAGGCGATCGAGAGCGCGTTTCTGGTATCTACGGGATCAAGAATGCCGTCATCCCAAAGCTCGGAAGTTGCATAATAGGCACTCGATCGCTCCCGATATTGTTCCAGAATCGGCTCTCGAATGGCTGCCAATTCTTGGTCGGACAGACGCCCTCCTTCGCGGGCCAATTGCCTTGCTTTGACATGGGTGAGCACGCCAGCCGCTTGCTCTGCCCCCATGGCCGAAATCTGAGATTGTGGCCAGGAAAACATGAAGCGTGGATCGAAGGCTCGGCCAGCCATGGCGTATGTTCCCGCTCCATGGGAGCCGTTGCAGATCACTGTGAGTTTGGGCACCGACGCTCCAGAGACGGCCATGATGAGCTTGGCGCCGTCCTTGGTAATGCCTCGCTGTTCGTATTCCCGTCCAACCATGAAGCCGGTGGTATTCTGCAGGAAGAGCAAAGGCGTCCGGTTCTTATCGCAGAGTTGGATGAAGTGAGCGCCCTTTAGGACGCTCTCGTTCTGCAGCACGCCGTTGTTTGCGATAACGCCGATCTGATATCCATGGAGGCGCGCGAAACCGCATACCAGGGATTGGCCATAGTGCGGCTGGTACTCATGGAATCGGCTGCCGTCAACGAGCCGCGCGATGATCTCCCGCATGTCGAACTGAACGCGAGGATCCTTTGGAATGATGCCGTACAGCTCGGAGGTATCGTAGGCGGGGGGCTCCGAAGCGGATTGATCAATCGCTTCTTTCGTCGGACGACTCATGCGAGCGACCAGGTCCCGCGCAATGGCAATCGCGTGCATCTCGGATGTCGCGAAGTAGTCACTCGTTCCCGAGACGCTCGTATGCATGCGCGCACCACCAAGCTCCTCGGCAGATACGACCTCTCCGGTAGCGGCTTTTACGACTGGAGGCCCGCCGAGAAAGATGGCTCCGGTGCCCTGCACAATAATGTTGTAGTCGCTCAGCGCCGGTACGTAGGCCCCTCCCGCGGTGCAGTGCCCCATGACAATCGCGACCTGCGGCACGCCCATCTTGGAGAGGATCGCTTGGTTGCGCAGGATCCGACCAGCGTGGTAGCGGTCGGCGAAAAACTCTGCCTGCAGAGGCAAGAACCCGCCAGCGCAGTCGCACAGATGGACCACGATCAGGCGGTTCTCAATCGCAATATCCAATGCCCGCACGATCTTCTTCACGGATAGCGGATACCACGCGCCACCCTTCACACTGGCGTCATCTGCATGCACAATGACCTCACGACCTGCTACGATGCCGATGCCGACGACCTGCGCTGCGCCCGGCACCTCTCCATCATAGGCGTTGTTGGCAGCTAGAGTCGAAAGCTCGAGAAACGGAGTTTCGGGATCAAGAAGCGCCTCGATCCGATCACGAACGAATAGTTTGTTTTGCTGTCGCAGACGCTGAAGGTCTCGTGCTGGTCGGTCGAAACGAGCGGAACGCTGGTGCTCTTTCAATTCGGTCGCAAGCTGTCGGTTATGGAGCATGTTGATGCGAAAATCTTGCGAGCCGGTATCCGCCCGAGAAACAATCCGCTGCATGTCAGCGTCCTTCCTCCGAAAACGTAACCAGCGCGGAGTCGCGCTCGAAGCTTTCGCCAACCTTAAAATGAATGCGCTCAACCACACCGCTCCGAGGGGCGCGTACGACGAATTCCAGCTTCATGCTCTCGACTAGCATGAGTGTCGCGCCCGCGGAAACAACATCGCCACGCGAAACCCTGGTCGCAATGACGACGCCAGGCATCGGTGCGCGCGCCACAAGATGATTCGACTCTTCGTCGGAGCAAGCGAGCGTTCGCAATTGATCACGGTATCTCAATATGTGCGTCCTGCCACGGATATGCAGGTGAAGCATATCGCCGTGGATTGCGAATTTGACCGGGACGGTATCGCCTGCAATGGCGAGAATACCGCTGCCGTCGAGCTGATGTGAAAATGCCACCGGTGCAATTACCTCGTCGTTCAAGTGAAGGCGATAGCCGTGCTGCCCAGGCGAAAGCCATAGTTCATAGGTCTCGACATCAAGCGCAAAGGAGTGCTTCATGTCAGTTTCTCCACTTGCCGAGCTCTGCGTGGAGCATGGGCACGGCGTCTGCTGAGTCGCGAACGGACCTAGTCAGCAGCGCGGCGGCTGCGAGGACGGCGGGGAGGTCGATCGCAGATTGGCCGACGGCCAGGTGCGGATTTTCGTCGAGATAACCGGTATGGATCTGTCCGCTCAAGAACGTCTCGTCTGCGAGCACACGCGCAAGAAAATCTGCGTTTGTCTCGCAGCCAAGAAGCACCAACTCGCGCATTACGCGCTCCAACTTCAATGCAGCATCTCGGCGCGTGGTCGAATGCACGACGACCTTTGCGAGCATGGGATCGAATGCCGTCGTGATCGGCTGACCTTGGACGATGCCGCTGTCAATTCGTAGGCCCTCGCTCTGTGGGTACTCCAGCATGAGTATCTTGCCGGTCGTTGGAGCGTAGTCGCGATTAGGAGCTTCGGCATATAGCCTGGACTCAATCGCGTGGCCTTTGGAGACGATATCGGATTGTGAAAAGCTAAGTGCGCGACCGGCAGCGATTTTGAGTTGTTCGGCTACGAGATCGATACCCGTGACCATCTCCGTCACGGGATGCTCAACTTGAAGTCGGGCGTTCATCTCAAGAAAATAGAATTCATTTCCATCCAAGATGAATTCGACAGTTCCAGCGTTTCGATAGTTGGCGCTACGAGCGATGCCGACCCCCGTTTCGCAGATCCGTTTCCGTAACTGTGGCAACAAGGCAGGCGAGGGCGTCTCCTCAATGATCTTCTGGAATCGACGTTGCACCGAACACTCTCGTTCGAAAAGATGGACCATATTTCCGAAGCAATCGCCTAGCACCTGCACTTCGATGTGGCGTGGCCTTTCAACATATCGCTCGACGTAAAGGCGGCCATCACCGAAGTACCGCAACCCCTCACGACGTGCTTGAGCGATCGCATCCTCAAGGGTGTCGAGATTGCGCACAATCTGCATGCCCTTGCCGCCGCCCCCCGCTGAAGGTTTCACCAGCAAAGGTGAGCCAAGGGCTCGCGCTCTGGAAGGGAAGGTCTCTGGATCGTCTTCTTCAATCGCCGAAGGTGCGACCGGAAATCCATTCCGCTGAACAAATCTGCGTGCGTGGATTTTATCGCCCATTAGTTCGATGCTTTCGGAGGTTGGTCCGATGAATGCAATGCCTGCCCTCGAAACGGCCCTCGCGAATTGCGAGCTCTCCGACAAGAATCCATATCCAGGATGCAAGGCGCCGGCATTTGCTCTGCCGGCTGCAGCGATGATTTTCTCGAAATCAAGATAGGCTGCGATAGGGGAGCAACCATCTATGGCGATTGCGGTGTCTGCCATAGAAACGGCAGGCGTCCCCGCATCGACATCGTGGTAGACGATTGCTGATCGCAACCCTAACCTGCGCAACGTCTTGATGATGCGCACAGCAATCTCGCCTCTATTGGCGATCAAAACTGTATCAAAGGGTAGTGTCTGCATTCGCCTATTCATCCAAACAAGGTCGGAGTTCCGACGTTCAAGAGCTGGGGATCTAAAAGCAACTGTCCGCGCTAGGCAGATAAGGCGAAATACCAGGGACCACTCTTCATCAGGCGGGGGGAGGTCAGCGCGACCGATCGAAGCTGCGCGATGCGGTCATTTCGAGCCGGCTTTTACTTTTGCGCCATCCTGCCCTGACATTACGTAGCGACACTGGTCGCTCAAGGTGGTGACGTTGGTTCGGAGACAAGCAGTGATCGCCTCGACATTCGGTATGACACTGCTACACAGCCGGAACACGTCCGCGGTGCAAGCGCTCCGCTCCTGCTCGGTCCCCGTTCGATCTCGGGCGACGGAGCGTTCGGGCGTCAGAGCGTTCAAAGTCGCAAGAACGATGACAGCTGCTGCATGGCAGCCTGCTCTATAGGTCCAACGAGGGAGGGGACGGTGCCTTCGATTCACGATATCCTCTTTGATAGGTAGTTGGCGCCGGATTGAATGTCGTGCAGGACACTTAACGGCTTCTGTAAAGCAGGCCAAAGGCTCAGGTTGACGACGCTCGTGGCAGTGGTGTGCATCTCGAGCGTACCGGGCGAGGCGTCGGTTCCGAGCCATGGTGAGGTCAGTGCAAGTTGAGCTCGGATGCATCCGAAAGGAACAGAGGAGAGACAATCGCTACACGCTTCTCGGTATGCACTGCACGTCCATTATTGTCAGCACAATGTACTGTGTCGGACGTCCCCGAGGCGCCTAGGAGCGGTGCCGTATCGGAGGAGCCAAACACGGTGGGAAATTCAACGTATAGAGGAGGTCGGCAATCAGACCTTCGGGCGAGGGCTTTCGGATCCTGATAGTATCGTACGGCGCAAACCTGAACGGGCTGAGACATTGGTGATCCTTGAACTTACTTGGAGACGTCGGCCTCGCCAGAGACCGCCGCCACTTGTTCGAGACCGTACAATCTGACGCTGCGTACGATTCAAGTCCTTCGAGAGGCTCGCCTGACGAAATTATGTGAATTCGTATGGCAGCCGCTTCATTCGCAACAATGTTCTAGAGTGCAAGGAGACAAAGAAGAAGAAAGACGATCTCGCGGCTCACCCCGCCAAATCGCGGTGCACCGTGGTCGAGATCCTGAGAGATTGCGAGACAGAAGCTGGCGTCGCAGCTCTGTCGCCAGGCAGCCGCAACGTGCGGACCAAAGGCAAAAACGTTCGGTTCTCCGTCCGTCCGCACCAGTTTGATGAGGACGACGAGATAGGCAGAGACGATGGCATGAGAAGTGGCGGCGCTTGCGAGGCGAGCCGAACACCCGCTGTCGGCCTAACGTCGCCGTTCGCGATTGCTACGTAACCAATTGGAAGCCGATGTCCTCAGGCTGACTAATGAGAGCAGCGGGGAGGCGGGGCCCACTAGATTTGGTGAGTGTCCCGGGAATGAGCTTGAATCTCACGTAACGTCACACTGTAGGTTTGGAGCGAGGAATATGAAAGGTACGCACCGTGCTTCAATGGCGCTTTCTCCAATTGCACACGCTCCCTACTTGCGCTCTCGGCATGGAGCATAACATCGTGAATCTGGCGGCCGATTACCCGCTAGTTGATAAATGCGGCCGGCTTAAGGACGGCGATCAAGAGAAGGCTCAAAAGATATGGGCCTACTGCTTCTCACCTCAGGATCGGATCAGGTACATCCGCAAGCATCGCGCACAGTTTGAGTTTCACGACTACAGTCAGATGATCGACGTTGTGCGGGGACGCCGCTTCACGGGTTGCGCGTCGGAGCTAGTCAACTGGCGCGATCGAGTCAGGGCAAAGACATGGCGGGTCGTCTTGTCGTTCTGCGTCGCCACGTGGCTAGCCGTTGTTCTCGCCGTGATTCGAGCAGTCAGTTGAACGTTCGCAAGCTGAGTCGCTACGAGCAAGCGGATGGGCAAGCCTTATTCTCTAGATCTTCGCAAGCGAGTCGTGTCTTCGATCGAGGGCGGGATGTCCCGCAATCAGGCCGCCAAGCAGTTTGGGGTGGCGATTAGCACCGCCATTGGCTGGATGAAGCGGGTCGATGAGACCGGCAGCGTTGAGCCTGGCCAGATGGGTGGTCATAAGCCGAAGGCGGTTTCGGGCGAGCACGCGGTCTGGCTATCACAGCGGATCAAGGACGGCGATTTCACCATACGCGGGCTCGTTGCCGAGCTTGCGGGCCGCGGTCTGAAGGTCGACTACCACTCGGTGTGGGACTTCGTACATGCCGAGAAGCTCAGCTTCAAAAAAAAGCGTGGCGGCTGGCGAACGCGATAGTCCCGAGGTGGCACGGCGGCGAAGCCAGTGGGCAAAATATCAAAATCGCGTTGAAGCTGAGCGGCTGGTCTTCATCGACGAGACCTGGACGCGGACCGATATGGCCCCTTTGCGGGGATGGGCGCCGCGCGGGCACAGACTTCACGCCAAGGTTCCCCACGGGCGCTGGAAGACCATGACCTTCCTGGCTGCCCTGCGTCATGACCGGATCGATGCGCCATGGTTCATCGAGGGGCCGATCGACGGTGTGAGCTTTCGGACCTATGTTGACAAGGTTCTGCTGCCCGTCCGTCGACCCGGCGATATCATCGTCTTGGACAACCTCGGCAGCCACAAGAGCAAAGCAGTTCGCCAACTCATCCGTTCGGTCGGCGCCAAGCTCTTCTTCCTGCCAAAATATTCGCCCGACCTAAACCCGATCGAGCAAGTCTTTGCCAAGCTCAAGCACTTGCTTCGTAAAGCGGCCGCGCGAACCGTCGATGCGGTCTGCGCCGCAATCGGACACGCGCTCGATGCCTTCATCCCCGAGGAATGTGCCAACTACCTCAAAAATTCAGGCTATCGAACTTAATGCCATCACGCTTTAGAAGTCCGCGATCTGCTGAAGGTCACCTCGGAAGTCTCGAGCCGTCTACATTGATGTGAAGGCAGCTCGACGTCTGTTGAGTAGCGCCAGCGCTTGACTCTGTTGCGAGATGGCGCCGCGCAGCAGGCTATTCATTATATCAAGCGACAGCGACAAGGGCGATTATCAACTTAATAAGAAGACCCAGTTCGACTTGGGTAATAGATACACGTCCAAAAATGAGTTTGGCAATCTCTGCGCGGTTGGAAGGGGTTCGCATGCTTGCGGGTAGCGCCAAGACTGCTTCGTCAAAAAGCCGTCCCAGCGTCGAAAGCTGTTCGGGCTCGTACAGTTTGCCGTGCTCCTGTTGGAGACGGTTCGCGCTCCTTGCTATGACTGCACTGTCGGCTTGTTCGTTGAGTTCCGGACAAATACCGAGTTTCGCCGCTACCAGCTCGCTTGTGAGTGCATTGAGGAGCCGGGTCGCTTCAAGCGCGCTCTCGTCATCGCAGATAAGTCTAGCAATCTCTTCGACTTGTAGCTCTATGCTCTGCTTAAGGTATTGAATACGCGAACTGCAGCGACGAACGTGGCGAGCATGTTCTCCAGGCGGTGGTGCAGGCGGGGTATGTGGATCAGCATCAGCTTTCAGTTGAATGGGAGATGAGTTGGCCAAAGCGCGTAGAGGAAGAGCGAAATATCGAAGGAGTTGCGTAAGAAAACAAAATGCCATCACTCGATAGGCTTGGTTCAGGCGCTCCACTGCCCTCGATTTTCTGGACCCGTACACTGTCATAGTCATGGTTGCCTCATGCATCGTTCTGGCACATGGAATTGTCTGTTGCGTCGCGCTGGCGTCCAGCGCGCGGGTGGTTGCCGGCTGGTCGCTGACAACCGTTCGAAAGGCCATTTTGGAGCTAAAGTTGAGCGGCAGACAAACTGGTCCATCTGCAGCAACTGCCTCAACAGTCGACGATTAATCCACACGACCCACACCAACCCCGAGCTCAACCGCTGCTTTGACTAGCAGCGTTCAATAAGATCGGTAAAATAGATTGTTATGATGGAGCGCATTCACCTCTTGGATGAATGGAGCGACGATGACGTTATCCTGGGTCCGTCGGCGGCAGTTCCAACGGCGTGAGTCCGCTGATGTGGGGGCAACGCGCAGTTCGATCGCGATCTGGTCGAGCTTGGCGCCGGGAGCGAGAAGATGCCGGATGGTCGGCTCAGAATCGAGTGTTCTCGTGCAAGGCCCAGCCCAGGTTGAGCAAGAGAAAATGATCGCCCGTGCAGGAGACGGACTTCAGGGACGGGAGTCGCGCAGTGGATTGAGACGGAATGGCGACAGCAAACGCCTTGATCACTAGATAAAGAGATGATTGCTAACCAGCGTCAGCGATAAGAGCTTGGTCAGGGACGATGCAATGCCAGGTAGTCGCCGGTCCATTCGGTGCTCGGACTGATCGCCGCTCGTCGGTGCGGCAGCATAACGCCTTTTGCGCTTGTGTCAGCGACGCTAGATGCAGAGTATGGCTTTGCCAAGCGTTTCCGTCGCAAGTCTCAATTGGCGAACTTTGGTTCACTGGCCTAAGTAGGGACAGATTGTGCCTTTAGCAGACCCGAGAGTGGCGGCGCTCCGACAACAATTCGCGACATTAATCCAAAGTAGTCCACAATCCGGCAAACGCCCGTCGCAGTAACAACAATCGTCACACCAAGCGCAATCGCGGCGGCGAGTCTGGTCGAGACATCTCAGAGTTCTCCAAACTGGACCAGGTCCCTGAGACGGAAGCGGCTTGCTTGAAGGAGGTCGAGCAGCAGAGTGCTCTGACCCAGGTCCACCGCGACAAAGCGAGCTAACCGACTTGAGCGGCCAAATTTCCAGCATTGCAGCACCACCTCCACTGCGACCGCTGGCAGAGCCAGCGAACATCAGCAACACTTGTTTGGCCGACCGTGCATCGTGAATTAGAACAAATTGTTGCAGGCGTAAGTCTCCCTGTCCCAAGCAAGGAAGCACACGCAAGCCAGGCCAAGGAGTAAGAGAAGTAAAAGCGACCGATGGCGTAATAGGATGCTCGTTCGCCATTAGCGAACTCAAAACGCAGTTCTCTCTTGGCAGAGCGCGAGGTGCGTTCTGTCGACGCTGTTGCTATTTGATCAGTCATCAAACTGGAATCGTTTGTTCCGTGCATACGCCGTCGCAGATTGTGCGCTTTCGGCCTGCCCTATTGTCTTCTCAATGGAAGATAACCGCGAGTCTTCAGAGCGGCGAAGATGCGATGCATGAGACTCCTTTGGATTCAAGGCTTTCGGATACGGCCTGATCGCCCGTCATAGCAGTGGATCCTGTGCGAATCCAAAACGATCCTCGTGCGCTGATACGCTGATATCTGCTCCGGTTCCTTAGAAAGCGCTCGTGAGGTCGCGCGGACCGAATTTGCCGATCGCTAGTGTTCGGTAATTCGCGATCGTGCTCGTTGGCGCTTTGAGTAGGATGAGGCGCTCGTCGAGCGGCTCACATTTAGATTGTGGGACGGCGGCCATGATCGGCATATCTGGCCGCTAGAACGCCTGTGGGGCCGATCGATCTCGGCGCCGGGATCTCGTCGCAAGTCTCGCGCGGCGCAGGCGGTCGTCGCGTGTCGACAAACCTTCGTATAGGTTTAGCAACCTATTCTATATCGCCCTCTTACCTTTGTAGAGTTGAGCCGCCCGTCGAGTTGTTTGTACTCTTGATTCGAAGCGGGATCATTCGACGCAATCGGCGTGCGGCACAAAGCCTGAACCCGACTTGATATGTTTGCTGGAGGTTGTTACGTGCCATTGAGGCGTAAGGACGAAGTTGACGGAAATGCGCGAACGCACTTCCGCGTTGGAGGTCCATCAACGCGCCGCTTCGTTCCTGCAGAAGCCAGATCCCAATGAGCTTGGATATTGGCTGCTGCGCCGGGACTGGTTGCGGGCGTTTTCTTCGGGGTTGCCTAAATGCTCTGCTCCAGTGTGTCGAGCCGGACCACCGGGCGATTGACCCTGTAGAGGGTTGATGTGTTGCCTAAGAACACATGCGTTTAGAGCAACCGACCCTGCTTTCTCTTGCTGAGGGAATAGTCGCAGTCGCCGCATCTATGACCGTAGCGGTGGCCTGATTTGCTCGCAAATTGACATCAGTCTGTTGAATTTGAGCGTCGCGATGGCTTTTACCGAACTTTTCATCAAACGTCCGGTATTATCGATCGTGGTCAGTCTTCTGATCCTGCTGATCGGCCTTCGCGCGGCCACCGTTCTGCCGATCCGGCAGTATCCCAAGCTGTCGAACACAGTTGTCAATATCACAACCTCCTATCCGGGCGCCTCCGCGGACATGATCCAGGGGTTCATCACGACCCCGTTGGAGCAGGCGGTCGCTTCGGCCGAGGGCGTCGACTACACAACGTCCTCCTCGGTGCTCGGTACCTCGACGATCCAGGTCTACATCAAACTCAATTTCGATCCGAACGAAGCGCTCACCGAAGTGCTCTCGAAGGTCAACTCGGTCAGATATTTGATCCCGAAGGAAGCGAACGATCCGGTCGTCACCAAATCTACCGGCCAGACGACAGCCGTTATGTATATCGGCTTCTCCAGCGAGGAACTGACGGCCAGCGCTATCTCCGACTATCTCTCGCGCGTGGTCCAACCGGTTCTGTCAACCGTAGACGGCGTGGCAGCGGCAGACATCCTGGGCGGTCAAAGTCTTGCGATGCGGCTATGGCTCGATCCGGCGAGAATGGCGGGGCACGGCGTGTCACCGGCTGATGTTTCGGCTGCAATCGCCGCCAATAACTTCCCGGCCGCAGCCGGTCAGGCTAAGGGCTATTTCATAGTCTCTGACGTGACGGCCAATACTGATCTGCGGAGTGTCGATGACTTCAAGAGCATGGTCGTCAAAGCCAATGACGGCGGCTTTGTTCGAATAGAGGACATTGCGACAGTCGAGCTTGCCGCACAGACCACCGACGTCAGCGTTGCCATGAACGGCGAGCACGCAATCTTTATCGGCGTGCAGGCGAGCCCGCAAGGAAATCCGCTGAATATAGTGCGAGGCGTTCGGGCATTGCTTCCAGAGATGGAGCGCAACTTGCCACCATCGGTGAAAATGAAAGTGGCCTACGACTCCACAAGATTCATACAATCGTCGATCGATGAGGTGGAGAAGACGCTCATTGAGTCCGTTGCAATCGTTGTGGTGGTGATCTTCCTGTTCCTCGCCTCGCTGCGGTCGGTCATCATTCCCGTAGTCACCATTCCGCTGTCACTCGTCGGAGCCTGCAGCATGATGCTGGCGCTGGGGTTTTCATTCAATCTCCTGACCCTCCTCGCGATGGTGCTTGCGATCGGCCTGGTGGTCGATGACGCGATCGTCGTGGTAGAGAACATTCATCGCCATCTGGAAGCAGGCGCGACGCCCGCGCAGGCCGCTAAGGAAGGGGCGCGCGAGATCGTCGGCCCCGTTGTATCAATGACGATTTCGCTGGCCGCTGTGTACGCGCCCATCGGCTTTCTCGGCGGTCTCACAGGTGCGCTGTTTCGCGAATTCGCGTTTACGCTGGCGGGGTCGGTGATCGTGTCGGGCGTGATCGCGTTGACGCTGTCGCCGATGATGTGCTCAGTTTTGCTGAAAAGTGCTGAGGAGGGGCGATTTGCGAAAGTTGTAAACCGCCTGTTCGGTGCCATGACACGCTGGTACGGCCGCAAGCTCGACCGCTCGCTCGACTATCGCCCGGTTACCGGGCTGGTTGCGCTGACCATGCTAGGCCTCGTCGGCTTTCTTTACATGCATACTTCCAAGGAACTCGCACCCGAGGAGGATCAGGGCATCGTATTTGCACTGACTAAGGCGCCGAAATACGCCAATATCGACTATCTCGACTATTACGGCGCCAAGCTCGACAAAGCGTTTCAGAAGTTTGCCGAGACCGACTTGCGCTTCGTGCTCAACGGCACCAGCGGTCCGCAGGGTGGCATGGCCGGCATGTTGCTCAAGCCTTGGGACGAGCGCAAGCGATCGTCGATCGCGCTGAAGTCGTTAGTGCAGGCGGAGCTGTCCAAAGTCGAAGGCATCAATGCATTTGCCTTTAGTCTGCCGCCGCTTCCGGGCGGTCCGGGCGGCTTGCCAGTGCAGATGGTGATCAACTCGACGCTGGGTTTCCAGCCCATCTATGAGCAGATGTCGAAGTTGAAGGATGCCGCGCGCAAGAGCGGTCTGTTCATGGTCAGCGACTCTGATCTTGAATTCAACCAGCCGGCGGTGCGAATCAAGGTAGATCGTTCTAAGGCCAATGATCTAGGCATCACAATGCAGAACATCGGTAGCGCGCTCGCGACCCTATTTGGCGGAAACAACGTCAACCGCTTCAATCTACAAGGCCGCTCCTACCAGGTGATCCCGCAGGTGCCGCGCGAGAGTCGCCTAACGCCGGAATCACTCGGGAAATTTTATGTAAAGGCTGCGACGGGCGCGATGCTGCCGCTGTCAACTGTGGTCTCCATTGAGACTGCGACCGATCCTAATGCGCTCACCCACTACAACCAACTCAACTCCGCAACCTTCCAGGCGGTACCGATGCCCGGCGTCACGATCGGTCAAGCTGTGGACTTCTTGGACGGGCAGGCAAAGGGTCTGCCCGCAGCCTTCAACCACGACTTCCTCGCCGATGCCCGCCAATATGTGCGGGAAGGTAACCAACTTGCCGTTACGTTTGCGTTTGCACTCATCATCATTTTCTTGGTGCTTGCGGCGCAGTTCGAAAGCCTGCGCGATCCTCTCATCATCATGGTCAGCGTGCCGATGGCAATCGTCGGCGCTTTGATCCCGCTATTTTTTGGCGCGGCGACGATGAACATCTACACTCAGGTCGGACTGCTGACACTGATCGGCCTGATTTCCAAGCATGGTATCCTGATGGTCGAGTTTGCAAATGAGCTACAGCTCAAGAAGAGACTTGATCGTCGCTCGGCCATCGAGGTGGCGGCGCGCGTCCGACTCCGTCCAATCTTGATGACCACTGCGGCGATGGTCACGGGCCTTTTACCCTTGCTGACCGCAACGGGTGCTGGCGCCGCGAGCCGCTTCTCGATAGGGCTTGTGGTCGTAGCGGGCATGACAATCGGCACGCTGTTCACGCTCTTCGTGCTGCCGGCTGTTTATGTCGCGATCGCGTCCGATCACCGCCCCGACGCGAGTGCGCACCATGCCAAGAACGCCGCCGAGCTCGACCTCATAGACAGCTGATCCACCTCGCCGAGCGATGACGCTGATGATCAACCTGGGTTCGCTCGATTGCTGCTCTAGGTAGGGCGCTGGTCACCGATCGCGGGGACTTGACCGCACTGGGTGGCTTCAGTTCGTAGCGCGGACGGACACGAACGATCATCCGCGGCTGCTGCGCTTCGCCTCTATCTATCGCTGGCTCGACGAGAACGACTAGGTATGGCGGGCGCGGCTCGAGCGCGAAGCGTATGAGCAATAGCTTCGGAAGTGACAGCGTGAACGAATGGCGCGCGTGCAGGAAGGATGCCGCCGCTCGCCTTCAATCAACATGGCGATGACAAAGATGACGACAAACCTGTCCCTGCGGGAGCCACGGCCCGCAGCTTACGTCCGCGGCCTTCACCGATGCGCTGGCGGTGGCCGGCGTTGCGATTTCGGTGGACGGCCGCGGGCGTTGGATGGACGGACAACGTGTTCATCGAGCGGCCGTGGCGTTTCTCAAAGAGGACCCTCTAGCTTAAAGCCTATGCCGAAGGGCGCGAGTCGTCGCGGGCATCGCGGAATGGATGGACTTCCACAATGAGCGGCGCCTTCATCAGGCCCTAGGCGATCGCGCGCCAATGGCGGTCTTGGCGCCAGCGAATCGCGCGGACGCGGGCTGCGGACATGATGAACACCACTGAGAAGAAGCAACCTTGGATGGCATATGAACGAAGGCGGAGCGACCGAGTTTCCAATTAGGAATGAGGTTCAAGTGCTCGCGCTTTGGATGGATGTGGGCGAGCGCGACAGAGACCCGAGGCGCGGTCTTTCAGTTCACTCTGCCTATAGAACCTGACGATACCAATCCCGCTGTACAAACGGGTGGAAAGCTAGTGGTCTGAGATATGAGTTGGGAGAAGAGTCTCGGCAAGGCGTGATCGTTAGTGATTAGGGCGTGGACTACGCGCGGCCGGCCATGGTCATTTAGGAAGCGAGTTGGATGAAGGCAGGGTTGGCTGCAAGTTAGCGTAGCGCGTCACCACCCGAGGAAAAGCCGTTCGACTTGATTGCGGGCACGATAGAGATACGGGCTGAAGCAAATCGGATCGCTGCGGTTGCTCTTTGACGGGACGCTGGCACATGCGCCTTCCTTCATGTCAAGCCAAACGGCGTTGTAGTCACCGTAGCTGGACCGGAAAATTACCAAAATTGGTCGTTTCGCGCAGGTCAGACTGGGGCTAGCTCCGGGCTCGGAAACGGAGATACACTATGTACATACCGCCGGCCTGCAAGGACGATAACATCGAGAGCATCCGGGCGATCATCGGGGCGCCGGCTTGGGCAACCTGGTGACAGCGACTGCCGACGGGCCGTTCGCGACGCCCATGCCGCTCTTTCCCGACGAGAGTGAAGGCGAGCGTGGTGTGCTGTACGGGCACTGGCGAAGACAACCCTCACTGGCGCCTACCGCCGATCGGAGAGGCGCTTGCGATCCTCATGGGCCCCGAGGCCTACGTGACGCCGTCTTGGTACTCCACCAAGCACGAAACTGGAAAGGTCGTGCCGACCTGGAATTACGCGGTGGTGCACCTCTACGGCCCAGTCGAATTCTTCCAGCGGGCGGAACGCCTGCTTGACGCGGTAACGCGGCTAACGGACAAGCACGAAGAATCGCGCGCGAAGCCGTGGGCAGTCTCCGACGCTCCGGCTGACTTCATCGCATCCGAGTTGCGCGGGTTCGTGGGCGTGCGCATTCCGGTCTCGCGATTCGAAGGCAAACGCAAGATGAGCCAGAATCGACCAGAGGCCGACCGCGTCGGCGTCGGCGTCGCGGCGGGGCTTGCGGCGAGCGAGAACCTACAGGATCGGGAGGTCGCCTCGGTCATTCCGCTGCCCACCTGAAGACGGTCCTGCAGGCAAACCCGGCTCAGTAGTTCGAGAACTTCAGATGTTGAAATTGGCTTTTCCGATGATCCTGGCTGTAACCAGGCGGGTATAGGGGGTGCCGTGCGGCTTGCGCGGCCGTCATTTGCAATCCGACCCGTCGAGCGACGCTAAGGAGGTTCAACCGCACCGCCGTCCATTCGGCTTATTTGCACGAACTGCCGCCTCTCAGTGGACATTCCGCGCCCAGCTCGGCCGAACAACGCGCGCCGCTAGGGTTAGAGCCTCGACCTCACAAGAATCCTGTGAGCGCCAGCGCCGCATCCGTGCTCTTCCTGTTCGTTGCGCGCGAATCATCTCACTGCGCATCGTTTAGCTCAACGTCGGCGGCGTCAGCATTTGGCGGGGGCCCACTCATGTGCCGGGACGCATGGTTGCGCTCAGCTCCAGGACATTCGCATCCCGAAACACAAAAATCGCCAACGACCCCTGAAATGATCCAAAGTGTAGATGCGGCCCATCAACACAATCGATTTTACCAATCTTGTAGGATGTCGCATAACAAAAACATCGGTTTGGAGAAAAGCGCCTTCGGTCTTCTCAGGATGGTTATCGATCTTTGCCTAGGCCGGGAAAAGCATCTTCGGTGTACGTCGGGCGTCAAGCCATGCGCTCGTGCGGTCCGGTTGTGCTTTTCGGTGGTCTCTCACCTAACGCTGCGGGTTCAAAGCGACCGGCGGCAGTCAAAGGGCTGTGCGTTGATCGCCAAATCGTCGCACCGGGCGAGTATCAGGCCGAGTTCTTTGAGCCCTGGTTCAATCGAACGGAAAAAAGCAACGCCAGATTTCGTTCGGAATGGATTTCGGCCTTCAATGGCTAAGGCTAGCGGCGAATGCCCTCGCCGCAAATGGACCGTCGGCAGGACCCCTCCCTCTGCCGTCGGAAGCTGGCGCGATGTGTAGCTGCGTCGCTCCTCCGAGGCTGACTTATGCTCGGCCACCAAAGGTGGTCGAGCGTCTTTTGTGCGCGCCGAGTACGTACGACAGCCTGGAGCTGGAAGTCCTCGATCCAGCGATGCGCTTTATTCCTGCAGTCGCAACGGATCCCTTGAGCATCTGGCAAGTGCATCATGAATGACTCTCAACAACTGAATGATCATGAAGTTCATAGTGGTGAATCACAGGAGGCCGAGCAGCTCATCGAATTGCGCCGAGTGTCATCGATCCCTAGGGGTCGGCTACCTGCGAGAGATGTCCACGCGGCAGCCCTATTGCGACTACAATTGTTATCGTCGTTGTCGAGAGAGGCTGTGCATGCCATGGCTCGCGATTAGATACGGCATCCGTCGGCTCGCACATGACTATTGTACTCACCTGGAGACTGTCGCTTTCTTTGCTGCCGTTACGTGTTGGTATTCGATTGTGCTCACCGAAGCCGCGAAGCAACTCTGGCGAAATGAGAGTGCTGAGGCGCCCTCACACGTAAGCATGCATAAGACTAACTGACGCGCCAGCGAGTCGTGGGACCGAAACTAGCAAACCAATCGAATGTCGCAAAAAGGGTGAGGAGACTATGAAAAGTCGCTTTAATGAGGTCGGAGGATATTGATCCGCATGTGCGGGATTGTCGGCATTCTCGGGCGCGAACCGGTCGCGGAGCAATTGGTGGAGTCGCTCAAACGTCTTGAATATCGCGGCTACGACTCCGCGGGCGTCGCCACGCTCGAAGGCAAGCATCTCGCGCGCCGCCGCGCGGAGGGCAAGCTGAAGAACCTGGAGAAGCATCTCGAGGCCGAGCCGCTCAAAGGCACGACCGGCATCGGTCACACCCGCTGGGCCACCCACGGCAAGCCGACCGTCAACAATGCCCATCCGCACGCGACCGAACGCGTTGCCGTGGTCCACAACGGCATCATCGAGAATTTCCGCGAGCTGCGCGAGAAGCTCGAGAAAAAGGGCACGGTATTCTACACCGAGACCGACACCGAGATCGTGCTGCATCTCGTGGACGATCTGCTCACGCGCGGCAACAAGCCGGTGGAAGCGGTGAAGCTGACACTGGCGCGGCTGCGCGGCGCCTTCGCCCTCGGCTTCATCTTCGCCGGCGAGGACGACCTGATGATCGGCGCCCGCAACGGGCCGCCGCTCGCGATCGGCTATGGCGACGGCGAGATGTATCTCGGCTCCGACGCCATCGCGCTCGGTCCGTTCACCGACACGATCAGCTATCTCGAGGACGGCGACCGGGTCGTGCTGACCCGCAAGAGCGCCGCGATCTTCGACAAGGATGGCCACGCCATTCACCGCGACAAGATTAAGCACGCCGCCTCGACCTCGCTGGTCGACAAGGCCAACTACCGCCACTTCATGGCGAAGGAGATCCACGAGCAGCCGGAGGTGGTCGGTCACACCCTGGCGCGCTATGTCGACATGGCAACCGAGCGCGTCTCGCTGCCGGTCAAGGTTCCGTTCGACTTCAAGACCATCCAACGCATCAACATCACGGCTTGCGGCACCGCGAGCTACGCCGGCTTCGTCGCGAAATACTGGTTCGAACGCTTTGCGCGCGTGCCGGTCGAGGTCGACGTCGCCTCCGAATTCCGCTACCGCGAAGCGCCGTTGCGCAAGGGCGATCTCGCCATCTTCATCTCGCAGTCGGGCGAGACCGCCGACACGCTGGCTGCGCTGCGTTATGCCAAGGCCGAGGGCGTGCACACGGTGGCCGTCGTCAACGTGCCGACCTCGACGATCGCGCGCGAGAGCGAGACGGTGCTGCAGACGCTGGCCGGTCCCGAGATCGGCGTCGCCTCGACCAAAGCCTTCACCTGCCAGCTCATGGTGCTGGCAAACCTAGCGATTGCGGCCGGCAAGGCCCGCGGCGAATTGTCCGACGAGGACGAGACCAAGCTCGTTCATGGCCTCGTCGAGATCCCGCGCCTGATGTCGGACGCGCTCACCACCGAGCTCCAGATCGAGAAACTCGCGCACAGGATCGCCAAATCGAAGGACGTGCTCTATCTCGGCCGCGGCACCAGTTTTCCGCTCGCGCTCGAAGGCGCGCTGAAGCTGAAGGAGATCTCCTATATCCACGCCGAGGGGTATGCCGCCGGCGAGCTCAAGCACGGGCCGATCGCGCTGATCGACGAATGCATGCCGGTCGTCGTCATCGCACCCCACGACCAGGTGTTTGAAAAGACCGTCTCGAACATGCAGGAGGTCGCCGCCCGCGGCGGCAACATCATCCTAGTGACGGACGCCAAGGGCGCGGCTCAGAGGATGGTCGATTCGCACGTTACCATCGTCATGCCGGACATGCCGGCTGCCTTCACACCGATGGTCTATGCCATCCCCGTGCAACTGCTCGCCTACCACACGGCCGTTGTGATGGGCACCGATGTCGACCAGCCGCGTAATCTCGCGAAATCCGTCACCGTGGAATAAGCACGACGGCGCCGGTCGATGGCTTCCGTTCTTCAAACTCGGGCGAAACATTGACCGTTTCCCGGACTGATCAGGAGCGCCAGCAGTTCAGGTTTGCTGCCGCCTCGCCGGTGATCAGAAGCAGGCGAGCGAGATTGCTTCTGTGTCGCGTAGACGTACCACAGATTCGCTACTTTATTTCGTCAGGCCACTGCACCCCTCCAGGTGGTAAAGCAACTTGGCCCTCGGCGTTCGGAGTAGATCGGCCGGCGTAGGTAGCGCCGAAAAATCGAGAGGGTTTTGATGTTAGTCCGTTTGCGCTATCGGGCAATGCTGTCCATGCTTGCCGCCATGTGCCTGCCCGCACAGGCGCAAGATCGCCGCACGGTCGCCGAACCTATCGCGCCTAGTTACGTCTGCGCGCGCCTAGCGCCGTCGGGAGAAAACGATACAGTTACGCTGCAAGACGCCATTGCTCACTGCGCTCCTAGCTCAGCGGTTTATTTGGCAGGCGGGATCTTCCTGTCCGGCCCCCTCGAGATGAAATCGGGAGTAACGCTGTGGATCGAGCGCGACGCCACGCTTTTGGCTCTTGCCCAGCCGAATGTCTATGACAAAGGCCTCGGAACTTGTGGTCGCATCGAAGGCAAGGGCGACGGCTGCCGGCCGCTCATCAGCTTCTCCAAAACACACGGAGGCGGCATCTATGGCGAGGGCATCATCGACGGCCAGGGCGGCGCGCTCATGGTCGGTACCACCGAGAGTTGGTGGCAACTGGCCCGGCGAGCGCAAGCCGAGGGCGGCAACCAGAACGTCCCGCGCTTGATACAGATCGACCATGCCCATGACATTACCTTCCACGGCATCACACTGCGCAATGCGCCCAATTTCCACGTGGCGATGAACCGGGTCGAAGGTGCCACCTTTTGGGGCGTTACAATCGATACACCGGCCGATGCCCGCAATACAGATGGCATCGATCCCGGCGCCAGCCAGGATGTGACGATTACTCACTGTCAGATTCGCACTGGAGACGACAATGTGGCTATCAAAGCCGGCAACAATGGTCCCACCCGGCATATTTCAATTATCGACAACTACTTCGGGTGGGGGCACGGCATGTCGATCGGCAGTGAGGTTGGCTCAGGTATCAGCTACATACTGGTGCACGGCCTGACCCTGGACGGCACGACGTCTGGCTTGCGCATTAAGAGCGATGTCAACCGGGGCGGTCTGGTGGAGAGGGTGACCTATGAGAATGTGTGTCTGCGCGGCAACCGATGGCCTATCAATTTCGATACACGCTATGATGCCCAGGCGCACGGCAACAAAATTCCGGTCTACCGGCGGATCGCTCTGCGCCACGTGCGCGGCAGTGATGGTGCGCTCCTGATGCACGGGCGTGATCGAGACCATGCCCTTGAGATTGCGCTGGACGATGTGCGATTCTCCGATAGCGCGACCTGGCAAGTGGAGAATGCGGATGTCGTGGTTTCCGGCGTGTGGCCGCCGTTGCAGGGCGGACGAGGCCCGCTATCGTCGAGTGCATGGGAAGGCTGCGCAGGGGCATTCCGTCAACCACCAAGCAAAGCTCTGAACGGCCTTGCGCCGCGATAGTGCGCTTCGCTTCGTTGTAGCATCCGCACTTGACTGAACACGAATTGCAAGCGTACGGAACGTCGCTGGCTCATTTGGGACCGGTCCGGGCCCAATCGCCTAGCGGGATGTGACGAAGGTCGCGAGGCGGCTCGCAAACCTTATTGGGTCAGATGACAGGGCGGAGCCAGTTAGCGCGAGAGATCCGGAACGGTGCGACCGTAGACGGATCAAAAAGTCCGCGACCGCCCCTTAGCTGTTATCTTGACGATGAGCTCGGCAGCCAGTTCGTGTCATCAGCAAAGAAAGCTTTGAGCGACCATTGCTTGGCTTCGCTGTCGGTCAGCCGATGGGAGTAAGGTTCACGTCCTCTGAGATTGGCGCCGATTCCGGTGGATTGGTATTCGGCATAGTAAGCTGTCTTCAGTCTGTTGGTCTTGCCAAGATCCCACTCGCTCCAGCCATCCGCTATCACCGGCGCATTCATCTCGGTGGATAAGAAGATCACCGTAGCGTAACGGCGCCAAGGGCGACCGAGGGCGATGGCACGCGCGGCGCGATCGGCGGTCAGAGTGCAATGATCAAAAACATAGGCGCTGTCCTCGTCCGGCGAATCTTTGCTTTGTGCGGTATATACCACAGCTTGATTGGCGATGCCGTGCAGTTCACAACGCTGGAAGTAAGCCTTCGCGTTGCCAAATATATAATCGACATGTCCCTCGATGTAACAGTCGGAAAAGTATTGGCGTGCTGTTCGGGCATTCGGCCTCTTATTGGCGAATAGTGTGTCCTGTGCGCCGAGTAGGCGGACGCGGGTGACAACGTCTTTGTCTCCAGTAATAGCCAGCGCCACCCCCTGTGACGGCGGGTTAGCTGGATTCAGGGAATAGTCGTTTTGTATCGTTAGATTGTCGAGCCGAAAGTCGTCGCCCGACGCGTCCATGGTCGCGGAATGAACGGTTCCGCCCACTTTGATCGCACCGTCGCCGTAGACGACCACCGTGTCCTCTGGCTTCTTGCCGGTGCCCTTGATGTGAACGCCAGGTCTGACGACCTTGACCTTCTCACGATAGATGCCCGGCGCGATCAGAATGTCGCCGCCTCGGGCCGGCAATGCGTCTATGGCCTCCTGGACGGAGCGATAGGCCATGTCGCCGGATTGCGAGACCAAAAGCTCTTCTGCATTTGCTTCCGAAAGCAGAAAGCATTTGGTCAGAATGGCAGTGGAAATCAGAAAGTCTCGCATAATGTTCCCCACTCTTTGTTGGTCCAGCTGCACGCTTGATACAGTGGTGCGCTTAGAACCCACCCTGCGCGATGCTCGCCAGCCCTTGGTCTAGCTGCGCCCAACGTGTGCTTCTAGCTTCCTTCCATCCCACATCTGGAAAGCAGGCGGGCAATTCCAATCGTGGATGACGTTCGCGCCGCTTCTGCGTCGACGTAAGGGCGACATGACTTGTCGGAACTCGCCCCTTGGTTTCTCATGTCTGGTCGTGTCTTGCTTGGAGATTCCTATGTCCGAAACACGACAATAGGGTGAGAATGTTCCGCAGGAGCGACGCAAATCGTTGTCTTTTCTTTCTTTGGTCGTGGTTCGCAGACTGTGGCACGCCGATTGCTCATGGCGGCAAAGGGCCGTCACGACCACATTAAAGTGGGCGGCGACGGAGTTCAATGAGCCCGGTTGATGCCTCGCGCAACCTCGGCGTTGCGAGCGGCAGCGCGGACGGGCGCCTTGAAATGAAGCTTGTGCCGATCAGTGCGAAGCGAGAAATGCGGATTGCATGGTGCCCCTGGTCAGCGCGACGATGCGTGTCGCATCCGAGCATATGAGCCGCTCTACGACCGTTCCGCCATAGAGGAAAACAGATGAAGTTTGGAGTGTTCTACGAGCACCAATTGCCGCAGCCCTGGGAAAACGGCGGCGAACAAATATTGTTCGACAACGCACTGGAACAGATCGAGCTCGCTGACCGGCTTGGGTTCGATTACATGTGGCAAGTCGAGCATCACTTCCTGGAGGAATACTCCCACTCGTCCGCACCAGAAGTTTTTCTGGGGGCCGTTTCGCAGCGCACAAAGAATATTCGTATTGGCCACGGCATTTGTCTTTCCCCGCCGCACTACAATCATCCCGCGCGGGTAGCTGAGCGCCTCGCGACGCTCGATCTGATCTCTGGAGGACGCGTTGAGTGGGGGACCGGAGAATCCGCGTCGCTAATTGAAATGCATGGATTTGGGATAGAGCCCGAGCAGAAGAATGCCATGTGGCGGGAAGGCGTCGAACAAGCCGCCAATATGATGATGATGCGCCCGTATCCGGGATACGAGGGGCAATTCTTCACAATGCCGCCCCGCAACATCGTGCCAAAACCGATACAGAAACCGCACCCACCGCTTTGGATGGCGTGTTCGCGGCGCGAGAGCATTTTGCGCGCCGCGCGTCACGGGGTAGGAGCGCTGGTCTTTGGATTTGTCGAAGCGTCTCAAGCAAAAATATGGCGCGACGAATACTATGAGACGATCAAGTCCGACGGATGCGTGCCAATCGGCCATTCGGTGAACGCCAATATTGCAACGCTCAACGGTATGATGGTTCATGAGAGTGCCGAAGAGGCAATGCGTCGCGGAATCGACGGTTTCAAGTTTTTCGGATACTCGATCGCACATTATGCGGTATATGGCGAACATCGTCCTGGACGCACGAATTTGTGGCGGCGCTTCCAAGCTATCAAGGACGATATGAAGGAGACACCAGGTTCGGGTAGCATCGGTCGACCGCAGACCGTTCGTGACCATCTGATGAGCTATGCAGATGTCGGTATCGACCAGATGATCTTCATCCAACAATGTGGTGTAAATAGACACGAACATATCTGCGAAGCACTCGAGCTGTTTGCCAAGGAGGTCATGCCCGCACTGAAAGAGCGGGAAAGCGAGCGCGTTCGACGTAAAGAAGAGGAACTGGCACCCTACGTAGAGGCGGCCCTAGCCCGCAAACCGTCGATGCCAGAGCTGCGCGAAGCGGACATCCCCAACATCGAGGCTATGGGCGTCGTACTCGAGCGTCGCTCTGGTAAGGACTACGCTTCAGCGGGCGGCACCTTCGCGGATCCGACCCGCGGAGGTGCGATTCCGATGGTTTCACGCGAAACCTATGCCAAGGCAGCTAGGGTCGATTGATGGCGAACATCACCGCGTAACTTGCCTGAGCTCATGTTCCATGCCGCTCGCATCGGCGACGGCGGAGCCACAAACCTGGGAAGCATCCGAGCAGCAATGAAGATATCACAAGCGTTCAGGTTCGAGGCGGCCCACCGCCTCCCCAACGTGCCGGCCACACACAGGTGCAGCCGCATGCATGGGCATTCCTATCGAATCGAAGTGCAGGTCGCTGGACCGATGGATCCGGTCACAGGATTTGTCGTAGATTTTTCTGACCTTGAGGAGTCCTTTGTCGAAATCCTGAATGCACTTGATCATCAATGTCTGAATGAAGTTGAGGGATTGGAGAATCCTACAGCAGAAAACATTGCTATTTGGATCTGGGAAAGGTTGCATCGCAAATTTCAGCAAATGTCGAGCGTTCGAGTCTATGAAACATCTGACGCTTGGGCTGAATATGACGGACGATGACAAGAAGGTCAGCCGGTATGATCGGTCGCTTGCAATGAGTTGGCGCGGCTCCAACATTGAAGTCGGGGCTGCAATCCAAATTCGTGAATGGAAATCGCGCTTGAAAGAGCTCGAGCGAGCGGAGACCTTCTGCAGCAGGAGACATCGCTGAGCGGTTCCCTCAACGACTGCTCGGGTGGCGGGCGATAAACGAATGATGGCACCGCACGGCCCCGAAACCTTCAGCTAGCTGGCCGTGTTAACCTGTCGATCATGTCCAGTCGATACGGAGCCAGCACTACGCCGTAAGCTCTGACGCCTTGGGACGCGAGAGGGCGCCGCAAGAGAAATAGCTGAAGCGACCCGGCGCATTTCGCCGGGAAAAAGTGCGCCGGGTCCGCCAAACATCATCAGTGCGTTCTGACAATGTTCCTCCAACCAAGCAGAGTGGCAAATCGGAGGTCGCTCCAGTCGGTCAAGGCGCCGCCTCTGCAATATTCCACACAAGGAGGCCGACGGAGCTTGAATCGCACGTAACGTCAAGTTGTAGACCGCATCGTAGGTGTTTCCGATCCGGCCAAAGGTGGCTCGATACATGGCGTTCTCACAGTGCATGTGGGGAGAGGAAAGTGTTGCTCTCCTTTTTATTTTTGTCTCCATCTTCTTTGCTGGCTTCGGGTTCGCATATGCCGCGCTGGAAGCGCGCTTTCGGCATCCTGACCGCTACGTGCTTGATGTGACCCCCAGCGTCCGTTCTCCTGACGCTTGCGACCGGGATGCTGACGGCTGATAAGCCGAAGGATAGATCTTGGAGCAACAAAAGTTCCCCTTATCGTTCCACAGTTCGCATCAGAGTATATCGGGTGCGTACATCGAATCCGCAGCAGAAATTGCTGGCGAGATAGGGAGCAGCAAACCACGTGTACGTGTTCGTTCATGCGCTGTTGCCCTTCGGACCAGAGTGCCGCAAATGCGCGGTTCAGCCTACCTCTACATCATCCGTACAACGCGATGGCGCTACGTTTCGATCTAGTCCACATGCTGAACCGAATCAGCGTCTTCCACGGAGCATTGAGTGACAACAAAATGCACGAACAACAGGCCGCGCCAAGTTAGGCCACTATTCTTCAAGCTATGACCAATCGGCGATTGGCGCATTCGAGAGAGAATCTCGCGAACATTTTGTGCTTCAGAATGCGTAACTAGATGTGACTATTCAAGTGGGCTTCGAACGTCCTAAGCGGGCATTCAGTTGCAATGGATCTATCGTTCGTTAAGCGGACGCCGAGGAATCGTGCCTGCAGCATCGAAGGCGTCAGGCTCCCTACGTCTTCGTAGAAACCAGAGCGCGCTTGTCTCAAAGGATAGAATGAAAAAGCTCTCTACTTGCCGGAGCTGGCGATTATCGAAAGCGTGGATGGCGTTTGCATCATTGCTAATAGGTAGTCGTGAAGACGAGAGGATACAAGCTGACATTACGTGCGATTCAAGGTCTTTCGAAGTGCTCGCATAATTATGCTTCGCTGCTGCAGAGCCGGGCCACGCGCCTCAGTTTTGCCACGCTAGTCGCTTCAATCAGGATAGCATCATCACGGACGTACTGATGGTGCAGAGGCGGGACCCGGCGCATTTTACGGACGGCAAGACGGCAAAGTGCGCCGGGCGCCTCGGTTGATCGCGAACCTCAATGCGCGAAAGCTTGTCGACTGCGCAGAGTTGCATTGTCTGAGGGTGGTTTGCGAACGTTGACGTGGGCCTCAAGCAGAAAGCCGACGTTGAAAGGTGCAAACGTGGCCTTGTCAGTCCCGCTCGCCACGCGCGCCGATCTCAGCACCGCACTTAGTGTTGATAGGCGACAATCTTTTGCAGGCGAACCGACGAAGATGTCGAAAGCCGACATTCGGCAGGGAAAGCCCTATCGTGCAGTTGCCGGCCTGGGCCCAGTTATTGCAAGAAATCTTGCCGAAGTTGCTGGATGTCTTAAAGGAGCTCACGTGTCCCTTCATGGATTAGATGGAGACAGCGCAGTTGATTCAGCCTCTGCGCCGGATCTTGCACTCTGTCCGTTTCACGACGATAGGTCGCGCGCGCGGCCAGCCGGAAGGAAGACGCTTGTACTGACCGGTGCCTCGCGCGGCATTGGCCACGCTACGGGCAAACTGTTCTCGGAAGCCGGTTGGCGAATTATCTCCTGTTCTCGACAGCCTTTCGATAGCCGCCGATGTCCCTGGGAGTCGGGAGTCAATAACCACGTGCAGGTGGAGTTGAGCGACCATCGCGCATTGCCGCGTGCGATTACCGAGATCAAGGAACGGCTAAACGGAGAGCCGCTTCACGCGCTGATCAACAATGCTGGCATTTCTCCAAAGGCGCCGGACGGCAGTCGGCTGAATTCGCTGACAACATCCATCGGAACTTGGATGAGCGTGTTTCACGTCAATTTGGTCGCGCCGATTCTACTTGCTCAAGGCTTGTTCGAAGAACTGAAAGCGGCATCCGGCTCGATCGTCAATGTCACCTCAATTGTTGGCACTCGGGTGCATCCATTCGCCGGTACTGCCTATGCGACCTCCAAGGCAGCGCTCGCCTGCCTCACACGTGAGATGGCGCATGACTACGCTCCGTTCGGAATTCGGGTCAACGCGATCGCGCCGGGCGAGATCAAGACCGACATCCTCTCGCCGGAAACCGAAGCGAAGCTGGCACCAATTATTCCGCTACATCGTGTCGGGACGCCGGACGAGGTCGCGAAGGTCATTTTCTTCCTCTGCTCAAGCGCTGCGAGCTATGTCACGGGTGCGGAGGTGCCAATCAATGGCGGACAGCACGTGTGATATTGGCGGAGAGATCAGTCGCTAGCTGGGTCCATGAGTCGCGCTGGCATAGGGCGAGAGTCAGTTGGTCTTTCGTGCAACGTCAATTCCAATGTCGCAAACTGGGCGAACCGTCCGGTGAAGGCGACAAAAAAGTCTGTCGGTAAGCCGACAGGCTGAGTATGACTTTCCACCCGCCTCGCAATGGACGAGATGCGAAGTCGAGGAAGTTAAGGTTAGCGCATGAGCCGGTCCGGGGCGACGGCGCTAGCTCCGGGCAAAGTGTGGCGTAACCGAACGCGTGAAGGCCGCACGTCTCCTCGTCTTGGAGTCGGGGCCGCACGGCTACACGCTCAAGACATTCGCCTCTTTAGGCCAAACAGGTTTTATGGGACTGTCACGGATGTGACGTACCGTCTAGTTCGCGACGACATACGTCTCACAGACAGTGTCGTAATTGTCTATCTCTCGTCTGTGGCACGAGGCTTGAAGAGGAGCTGTCGAAGTCGAACGACATCGTTTACTCCTGGGAGTCTCAATTCATGGCTTACAAGATCGTCGCCTCGCAATGCTCGGTTTGCGGTGCATGTGAGTTCGAGTGTCCGAACGGCGCGATCAGTCTGAAACGCGACACTTATGTGATAGACCCGAAAAAGTGCACAGAGTGCGACGGGCATTGCGATACGCCGCAGTGCGCGGTGGTCTGTCCAGTCGAAGACACATGTGTCCCGGCCTGAGGATGTGGAACAAGATCGTCGCCGCTGACAAGTTCAATCGAGCGATTGTCGGCCATGCACGCCGAATCGTCGAGCGGACGTGCGCCAGCTTGCGGTAGCCTCGAAACTGCGTGTCAATGTCGTCGGCGGCGGCGGCCCATAAGACACTACAGCGACGAGGGCAGTCCGCGCCGATACATCGGCGCGCAAGCGCAGTAGGCACGACCCGGAAGACGAAGGAGAAGCTCGACATTCCCTGTCCGAGGTCCGCGATGCTGGAAATCTTCGGCACGAAAAATTGGTGTCGAATTGGCCTTCAACCGAATGTCCACAGCCAGGACCTTCAAGATGCAGCTGAAAAGGGGCGGCATGAGCCTCATGCTGATCGCGGGGCGTCCTCGAGCTGGTGCAGGTGGGGCCATCCAAAGTCGCGTAAGAAGCGCCTAACCGAACGCGACAGGAGTAAGACGGGACGGCTCGCCGGGAAAGACCGGTGCGCCCACGGCAACCCCGACGGCATCGCAAACGGAATTAAAGGAGATTGGATTGCTGATGACCCCGTGTGCGCCTTGTTTAAGTCCAGCCTGCGCCACCGGATCGGAATTCCGTTCCGCTACGAGCAAAATCTTGGTCGTCGCGAACACCTTGCTGAGTTCTGCTAGGACTTCTTCGCCTCGGTCCCGCAAGATGGCAATGCCGATCAGCACCGCGGCGGGAGCTTTCATGGGCGAGGCCATGGCCTCATCCATAGAGGCAAAAGCATGGGTCTGATAGCGCTCGCGCAGGATGTAGTCGAGTGCGGAACGTACCACCTGCTCAGGTTCGATCACGAAAATGGCCGGACGGTCTGCTCTCGCAGAAATCTCGGTTTCGAACTGCATGATATCCTCGATGCATTGATTGATACGCCTCAAGCAAGCTCCGGACCGTAAGTGACTAGCCGTCTGAGCAGGGAAAACTGCCGATTTCGCTAATCGGGTAGCAAGATTTGCCCAGTTCCGGACAGGCGAGGGCGACGCACACGCCTCGAGACCTGCCGATGTAGGACTTGCAACAATGCCCATCTGCACCGGTATCTATCTCCACTTACACCGTTTTTCGTCCTGAGTAGGCACTGGCACGCTCGTTGCAAAAGTCATTACACGAGGGCGCGGCTGTCGACCTTTTGTATCTCCACTTAGCTGCGAATGCGGCGAGCCGGGCGATGGGATCACGACAGAGCGCAGTTCGCTTATCGGCAATCGGTTGATGGAGAGCAACATGTCTTCACTGAGACAAATCGCGTTTTACGGCAAGGGCGGTATCGGCAAATCGACGACGTCGCAGAATACGCTCGCAGCCCTCGCCGAGATGGGTCACAAGATCCTGATCGTCGGCTGCGACCCGAAGGCGGACTCGACCCGCCTGATCCTGCACGCCAAGGCGCAGGACACGATCTTGAGTCTGGCAGCGAGCGCCGGCAGCGTCGAGGACCTCGAGCTCGAGGACGTTTTGAAGGTCGGTTACAAGGACATTCGCTGCGTCGAATCCGGTGGTCCTGAGCCGGGCGTCGGGTGCGCCGGCCGGGGCGTCATCACCTCGATCAACTTTCTGGAAGAGAACGGCGCCTACGAGGGCATCGATTACGTGTCCTACGACGTGCTCGGCGACGTCGTCTGCGGTGGCTTTGCGATGCCGATACGTGAAAATAAGGCGCAAGAGATCTACATCGTCATGTCCGGCGAGATGATGGCGATGTACGCCGCCAACAACATCTCCAAGGGCATTTTGAAGTACGCCAATTCCGGCGGCGTGCGGCTCGGCGGCCTGGTCTGCAACGAGCGGCAGACCGACAAGGAGCTAGAGCTGGCAGAAGCGCTCGCCAAGAAGCTAGGCACCCAGCTGATCCACTTCGTGCCTCGTGACAACGTCGTCCAGCACGCCGAGCTACGCCGTATGACGGTGCTGGAATATGCACCGGACTCCAAGCAGGCGGACCACTATCGCAATCTCGCGACCAAAATCCACAACAATGGCGGCAATGGCATCATCCCGACCCCGATCAGCATGGACGAGCTTGAAGACATGCTGATGGAGCACGGCATCATGAAGCAGATCGATGAAAGCCAGGTCGGCAAGACGGCTTCAGAGCTCGCCGCCCTTTCGGCTTGAATTCGGACCTCACATTCGGCGTGTTTCGAGAAAGCGTCGGTCCTTAAAGTGCACAGGACAATCAGAAGGATACTCGTATGAGCCTGGCATCCACCCAGAGCGTTGCAGAGATCAAGGCCCGAAACAAGGAGCTGATCAATGAAGTTTTGAAGGTCTACCCGGAGAAGACCTCTAAGCGACGAGCCAAGCACCTCAACGTGCACGAGGCGGGCAAGTCGGACTGTGGTGTCAAATCGAATCTCAAATCGATCCCCGGCGTGATGACCATTCGAGGATGCGCCTATGCAGGCTCGAAAGGGGTGGTGTGGGGTCCGATCAAGGACATGATCCACATC
Source organism: Bradyrhizobium sp. Pa8 (assembly GCF_052588265.1). NCBI lineage: Bacteria > Pseudomonadati > Pseudomonadota > Alphaproteobacteria > Hyphomicrobiales > Nitrobacteraceae > Bradyrhizobium > Bradyrhizobium sp. Pa8. The sequence continues at coordinate 1,642,446 of NZ_CP176767.1, forward strand.
AGTCACGGTCCGGTCGGTTGCGGCCAGTATTCCTGGGGATCGCGGCGCAACTATTATGTCGGGACCACCGGCATTGATGCCTTCGGAACCATGCAGTTCACCTCCGATTTTCAAGAAAAGGACATCGTCTTTGGCGGTGACAAGAAGCTCGCCAAGGTCATCGATGAGATTCAGGACCTGTTTCCGCTAAACCGCGGAATTACGGTCCAATCGGAGTGCCCGATCGGCCTGATCGGCGATGATATAGAGGCGGTGTCGAGGGCTAAGTCGAAGGAGCATGATGGCAAGACAATCGTGCCGGTGCGCTGCGAAGGATTCCGCGGCGTATCGCAGTCGCTTGGCCACCACATCGCCAACGACGCCGTACGCGACTGGATATTTGACAAGATCTCCCCTGAGGCAGAGCTTCGATTCGGACCAACGCCCTATGACGTCGCCATCATCGGCGACTACAACATCGGCGGCGACGCATGGTCGTCTCGCATCCTCCTGGAGGAGATGGGCCTGCGCGTGATTGCGCAGTGGTCCGGCGACGGCAGTCTCGCCGAACTTGAGGCGACGCCAAGGGCCAAGCTTAACATCCTGCACTGCTATCGTTCAATGAACTACATCTCTCGTCACATGGAGGAGAAGTTCGGCATTCCGTGGTGCGAGTACAACTTCTTCGGTCCATCAAAAATCGCGGAGTCACTGCGCAAGATCGCAAGCTTCTTCGACGACAAGATTAAGGAAGGGGCCGAGCGCGTCATCGTGAAATACCAGCCCCTGATGGATGCCGTCATCGCCAAGTACCGGCCGCGCCTAGAAGGGAAGTCCGTGATGCTCTTCGTTGGTGGCCTGCGCCCTCGGCACGTGATCGGTGCCTACGAAGACCTCGGTATGGAGGTCATCGGGACCGGCTACGAGTTCGGTCACAACGACGATTATCAGCGCACTGCCCAGCATTACGTCAAGGACGGTACACTGATTTATGACGACGTCACCGGCTACGAATTCGAGCGCTTCGTCGAGAAGATGCAGCCCGACCTCGTTGGATCCGGCATCAAGGAGAAGTACGTGTTCCAGAAGATGGGCGTGCCGTTCCGGCAAATGCACTCCTGGGACTATTCGGGTCCTTACCATGGATACGATGGATTCGCGATCTTCGCCCGGGACATGGACATGGCAATCAACTCCCCGATCTGGAAGAAGACCAGGGCGCCGTGGAAGGACGCCCCGCGTCCGAGCCTGATGGCGGCGGAATAAATGAGCCGGGCCAGACGATCGAACACGAATCCAACAAGGACGCCACGATGACACAGAACGCCGAAAACGTGCTCGATCATTTCGAGCTGTTCCGAGGTCCAGAATACCAGCAGATGCTGGCTAACAAAAGAGCGCTTTTCGAGAATGCGCATGATCCCGCGGAAATCGAGCGTATCCGCGAATGGGCCAAGACACCCGAATATCGCGAAAAGAACTTCGCACGCGAGGAGCTCACCATTAATCCCGCCAAGGCGTGCCAGCCGCTAGGTGCGGTGTTTGCCTCGGTCGGATTCGAGTGCACGTTGCCTTTCGTGCACGGCTCACAGGGCTGCGTCGCCTACTACCGAAGCCACCTGTCGCGGCACTTCAAGGAGCCTACCTCCTGTGTGTCCTCGTCGATGACCGAAGACGCGGCCGTATTCGGCGGTCTCAATAACATGATCGACGGACTCGCCAACAGCTACAACATGTACAAACCGAAGATGATCGCGGTCTCGACCACCTGCATGGCGGAAGTGATCGGCGACGATCTCAACGCCTTCATCAAAACGTCGAAGGAGAAGGGATCGGTGCCGGCCGAGTTCGACGTTCCCTTCGCTCATACGCCCGCCTTCGTCGGTAGCCATGTCACAGGCTATGACAACGCCCTGAAAGGTATCATAGAGCACTTCTGGGACGGCAAGGCCGGAGCTGAGCCAAAGCTTGAGCGCGAGCCAAACGAGAAAATCAACTTCATCGGCGGCTTCGACGGCTACACCGTAGGTAACATCCGCGAGATAAAGCGCATCTTCGAGCTAATGGGGATTGGGTACACGATCCTGGCGGATAATAGTGACGTGTTCGACACGCCCACCGACGGTGAGTTCCGAATGTATGATGGCGGTACGACGCTGGAAGACGCCGCGAATGCCATCCACGCCAAGGCGACCATCTCCATGCAGCAATATTCTACGGAGAAAACGCTGCCGTTCATCGAGAGCCATGGCCAGCAAGTCGTTGCGTTCAACCATCCGGTCGGCGTCAGCGCGACCGACGACTTCCTGATGACGCTGTCGCGCATTACGGGAAAAGCCATCCCGAAGGTCTTGGAACAGGAGCGCGGTCGTCTTGTCGACGCCATGGCGGATTCCAGCGCACACATTCACGGTAAGAAGTTCGCGATCTATGGTGATCCCGACCTTTGCTATGGCTTGGCAGCCTTCCTGCTCGAGCTCGGTGCCGAACCGACCCACGTCCTCTCAACCAATGGCAACAAGGCCTGGGAAGGAAAGATGCAGGCGCTTTTCGCCAGTTCGCAGTTCGGCAAAGACTGTCATGCCTATCCGGGTAAGGACCTCTGGCACATGCGTTCGCTGCTGTTCACCGAGCCGGTCGATTTTCTGATCGGCAACACCTACGGCAAGTACCTGGAGCGCGACACCGGGACGCCGCTGATCCGCATCGGCTTTCCCGTGTTCGATCGGCACCATCATCACCGCTATCCGGTGTGGGGTTATCAAGGTGGTATGAATGTGTTGGTGAAGATACTCGATAGAATCTTTGAGGAGATCGACAGGAACACCAACATTGTGGGTAAAACCGATTACAGCTTCGACATCATCCGCTGATGTGACCGTGTCTCCGCCTCATCTCATGCAGCTTGTCGCGGTCGTGAGGTGGGGATGCAGTCATCAGCCGGCCTATCGACCGTGGTCGGACCAGAAGCGTCCTCGGAAGGAGACAATCTTGACTTCGCTATCGGTTACCATCCAAGACGTCTTCAACCAGGCGGACTGCGCCAGGAACGCCAACAAATCGGAGGCTGTGCGCAAGAAAGGCTGTACCCAGCAGCTGCAGCCGGGCGGGGCGGCCGGAGGTTGCGCCTTTGACGGCGCTAAGATCGCGTTGCAACCGTTTACTGATGTCGCTCATCTCGTTCATGGTCCGATCGCGTGCGAGGGCAACTCGTGGGATAATCGCGGATCTGCCTCCTCAGGCCCGGACCTCTGGCGCAGGAGCTTCACGACCGACATGCACGAGATTGATGTCGTGTTCGGCGGCGAGAAGCGGCTGTACAAAGCCATAAAGGAAATCATCGCGAAGTACGATCCCGCGGCGATTTTCGTCTACCAGACCTGCGTTCCGGCCATGATCGGTGACGATATCAACGCGGTCTGCAAGGTGGCCGCGACGAAGTTCGGCAAGCCTGTCATTCCTGTCAATTCGCCGGGTTTTCTTGGTTCGAAGAACCTTGGCAACAAGCTCGCCGGCGAAGCGCTGCTGGGATACGTGATCGGTACGCGGGAGCCAGATTTCGTCACGCCCTACGACATCAATCTCATCGGCGAGTACAATCTATCCGGCGAGTTCTGGCAGATCAAGCCGCTGCTGGACGAACTCGGCATTCGCATCCTGTCGTGCATCTCCGGCGATGGGAGGTATCGTGAGGTGGCCTGCTCGCACCGGGCGCGCGCCGCAATGATGGTGTGCTCCAAGTCTATGATCAATGTCGCGAGCAAGATGAGGGAGCGCTACGGCATCCCATTCTTCGAAGGCTCATTCTACGGGATCCAGGATTCTAGTGAATCGCTGCGCGAGATCGCGCGCATGCTGATCGAGCGCGGCGCGCCGACCGAGTTGATGGAGCGAACTGAGGCCGCAGTCGCTCGCGAGGAAGCAAAGGCCAGGGCTGCGATTGAGTGCCTCAAGCCGCGCCTTGCCGGCAAGAAAGTGTTGCTCGTCACCGGCGGCGTGAAATCGTGGTCTGTCGTTGCAGCCTTGCAGGAGGCCGGGCTCGAGATCGTCGGTACTTCTGTAAAAAAATCAACCAGCGGGGACAAGGAGCGCATTCAAAAAATGATGGGCCATGATGCTCACATGATTGAGGATTTGACGCCGCGTGAAATGTACAAGATGCTCAAAGAAGCAAAAGCCGACATCATGCTCTCAGGCGGGAAGTCACAGTTTGTCGCCCTGAAGACTACGACGCCATGGCTCGATATCAATCAGGAGCGCTGCTACGCCTATATGGGATATCTCGGCATCGTGAAGCTGATCGAAGAGATCGATAAAGCACTCTACAATCCGGTATGGGATCAGCTCCGTAAGCCTGCGCCGTGGGATGATGCCGCCCTCAATTGGAATGCCAAGGCGTTTGCGCAGATGGATGCCAGGTCCGCGGAGATCGCCCCGTACCCGCTCCGTGCCGAAATGGCCCGCCGCGTCAAGGGATCCTGCTCCTGCGAGACCGTGGATCTCAGCGTCATCAAAAATGCCGGTGCCGCTCACCGTTTGACAACGGTCGATGGCATCGCGCCGCCCACGGGGACCTCCGGCATCTGCTGCGCCAGTAAGCGAGCCATCGAGGACGTTACCGCTCACTCGGCGTCCGTGCCGCAGGCGGCGGAGTAGGGCGGCAAAGCCGAATCAAAGCAAAGCCGAGTCCAAGCTATGGCTATCGTTACCAGTTCCAACAAGGCCTGCTCGATCAATCCGCTGAAGATGAGCCAGTCGATCGGTGGCTCTTTTGCTTTCTTGGGGCTTCGGGGCGCCATGCCACTCCTACACGGCTCTCAGGGCTGCACATCCTTCGGAATGACCCTGTTTGTCCGGCATTTCAAGGAGGCGGTGCCGCTGCAAACTACCGCGATGAGCGAGGTTGCGACCGTGCTCGGTGGTTACGAGAATGTCGAGCAGGCGATTCTCAACATCTACAACCGCACCAAGCCCGAAATTATCGGCATCAATTCGACCGGCGTCACCGAGACCAAGGGCGACGACGTCGAGGCGTTCATTCGCCTCATTCGGCAAAAGCATCCGCATCTTGAGAAATTCCCGCTCGTCTACGTTTCGACGCCGGATTTCAAGGAGGCGTTTCAGGATGGCTGGGACAAGACCGTGGCGCGAATGGTCGAGGTGCTTGTCGAACCTGTCGATGGGGCCGCACCGCGCGATCGCTCGCGGATTAACGTCCTGCCCGGCTGCCATCTCACCCCCGGCGACCTTGACGAGCTACGGACGATTTTTGAGGACTTCGGGCTAAAACCGTCATTCCTGCCGGATATCGCCGGTTCGCTCGACGGTCACATCCCCGACGAATTCACGCCGACCACGATCGGTGGGATCGGGGTCGACGAGATCGCAACCATGGGGCAGGCGGCCTGGACCATCGCGATCGGAGCCCAGATGAGGCGCGCAGCCGAGACGATGCAGGCGAAGACGGGCGTGCCGTTCCGCCTGTTCGAGCGGCTCTGTGGCCTCGTCCCCAACGATGAATTCATCACGTTCGTGAGCAAGATCAGCAGCAAATCGGTACCCTCCAAATATCGCCGGCAGCGTGGCCAACTCGCGGACGCCATGCTGGATGCGCATTTCCATATCGGTGGTCGAAAGCTCGCCATTGGCGCCGAACCTGACCTCTTATTCGACATCTCCAGCATGCTCTGTGAGATGGGCGCGCAGGTAACGGCCGCGGTGACGACAACGGCGTCTCCGGTGCTCGAACGCGTCGCGATCCGAGAGGTCATCATCGGGGATCTTGAAGATCTGGAGGACCTTGCCAAGGCGCGGGACTGCGATCTCCTAATCTCCCATTCGCATGGTCGCCAGGCGGCGGCGCGGCTGAACATTCCATTTTTCCGTGCCGGCTTTCCGATGTTCGATCGCCTTGGCGCAGCTTACCAGATGACGGTCGGCTATCGCGGCACGCGCGAGCTAATCTTTGACCTCGCTAATCTCATCATTACCGACCGCGAGGACAACCGCCAGCCGACGCCAGACACCTGGCGCACGACCGACAACGGCCTGCATGTCGTTCCGCCGCGGCTGAACTGACGGACGAGAGGAGCTACGCCGATGAAAGTCGCATTCGCCACCCAGGATCTGAAGCGCGTCGATGCACATTTTGGCTGGGCCAGAAACATCGCCATCTATGACGTCGGGCCCGAAGGCCACCGCTTTGTCGAGGCTATTCAGTTCGATGGCGACCTTAACGAGGATGGCAATGAGGACAAACTCGCGCCGAAGATCGAAGCCATCAAAGACTGCGCCATCCTCTACGTTGCTGCGATCGGCGGCTCCGGTGCCGCCCGCGTCGTCGCAAATAACATCCATCCGATGAAGGTGAGCCAGCCTGAGGCGATCGACGATCTCTGCATAAAACTCGAATGTGTATTGAAAGGCTCGCCGCCACCTTGGTTGCGCAAAGTGCTCGCTAAGGGCCACGAGCGCTCGTTTGATTTCGAGGACTGAGGAAAATAACTATGACTGAAGCGGCTGACTTGATCCAACCCAGCCTTGCGGCGGAGGCGCCCTTTGTGAAGGAGCTTGTCAAGATCTGGCGCGCCGAAGACGGCCATGGCGCTTGGGAAGGCAAGAAGGATCTCGAGCTGCTCGAGCCCTATATTCTCGACAAGGAGAAGCGCCGTGCCTTACCCATCGTCGGTGATCCCGATCCGGACACAATCTGGCGGCTCGAATTGTTCTTCAACGCCGTTGCAGTGTCTATTGAGAGGGCGACCGGCGTGATGATCTCGCCGATGCTGAAAATGCACCATGAAGGCTTTGGCCGCATAGTGCTGATCGGTGGACGGCTCATTGTCATAAACAAGCAGCTGCGCGACGTGCATCGTTTCGGTTTTGACAATCTCTCAAAGCTGGTCAAGGAAGGTGACGTGTATGTCGACAGCGGAATCGAGATGATCCGCAGATTCCCGGAAGTTGCGAACTACTGAGGCGACGAATGAGCGATCTTGAAGAACTGAAGGCCGAGATCAAGAAGCTCTCGGCCAAAGCGACTCAGGCAAAGATGGATCTCCACGACTTCGCCGAGGAACTGCCCGTCAACTGGACCTCGATCCTGAGCGTTGCCCAAAAAGTCCACGACGTCTTCGACGAGCTCGAGCGCAGGCGCGAGGATCTCAAGGCGCAGGAAAGAGCCCACGGATCGTGACCATGTCATTTGCAACGCGCGACGGCCGCGTCTGGAAGCCGGAGTATCTGGTTTCCATCGATCCCAAGAAATGCATCGGCTGCGGTCGGTGTTACAAGGTGTGTGGCCGCGAGGTCATGGTACTCAAGGGCCTGAGCGAGGACGGAGAGATGATCGATCTCGAAGACGATGATGACGAGGTCGAGAAGAAGGTCATGGTGCTGAACGATGACGGAGCCTGCATCGGTTGCGGCGCCTGCGCCCGGGTGTGCCCGACCAGCTGCCAGACCCACACTTCAGCTGCTTCAGTAGAAGCATCGGGAACAGAGAAGCGTTAAATATCCTTAGGAATGCGCCGGGGAACATTAACAAGAGCGCGAGTGATTGGTCCGTCGGTGCCGCTGCAGTCATTAAACGCGGGTAGTTGATCCTAGCGCTTCTCGCCGTCATCGCCGCGCTTGTCTGCGAGAATTCGCGATGTCGCGGGGGGACGCTGCACCTGGAGCGCTTGGTGCAGTTTCACGGAGATATAACAGTCAAGTCGCGGCTAGAGGGCTCAACGCTTGCTACTCGATCCCCTGTTCACGTGCCTTCATCATCGCGGCAAGCCGAAACCGCTCGTGGATGGCGACGGGATTGGCGAGCGTAGCGGCTTCGGTCTTGTTGAAGGTGGCCAGAACGATCTCCGCTTCCTTGCGCGTCAGCGGGACGCGGCCGGCCATGTGGGTAGCGTCAGGTACTGCGGCCAGGATCGCTCGGCGGTACGGATGATCCTTGACTTCGATGAGCTCATTGGCTTCGAGCTTGCCCCCCAGCAAGATTGCCAGCCCTAGCACCTCAAGCTTGCGGCCGTCCTGGGTGGTCTTGACAAGTGTTGCCATTGCTATTCTGCCTCCTGTGCGGAAAACCACTTATAGCAATCGTGATCCCAGAGTTGGGCCAAGGTTTGCCGGTCTTCCAAGTTCGATAGCTTTGCCAGATCACGCGATCATCCGCATCGAAGGAAGATGCCTTCGTTCCGAACATCCGCCACGAGGAATTTGCCGTGGGCAGTACAAGGTCGGATGGCTCTGCTAGGGCTCGGAAATGTTTGTTCTTACGATTGTCCGGCCCCGAAGACAAGTCCACCACCCCGCCAACGGCCTTGGCAGTATGGGAGAAGCGGCGCGATCTGACGCGAAACGTCAGACAGGGCGGTTCTCGTTGCGATTCTTCACGGGGTGCATCTTGGCGAGGCCGTCCTCGTAGGAAAGTTCGGCATAAGAGGCATCGACGTTCTCGGCAGCATCGAGCAGATAATCGAGCTTGCCGGCAGCATCGAGCTTCTTGATGTCGTTCTTATCGACGCCGGTGAGATCCATCATCTCCTTCCACACCGTCGACTCGTCACATGGCAGCACGCGGAATGTGATGTCGCCGATCTTGATGCGGTATTTCGCCAGAAGATCGATGTTGTTGCAGAACATGAAGTAGGTGCCCTTCGGGCTCAAAGCGGCGTCCAGTACCTTGGCGACATCGGCAAGATAGGCAAAAGAATGAAGGTAGCCAGCCAATACCGGGATCGTAGTCTCTCCCTCGTCTGCGACTGTCAATACTTGCTCGATCGAATAGTCGGGCGGACGCTTCTCGTCGGCGAGCTGAGCCTGGAATCTTAGCGCAATATCGCCGCGGAAGCCAAAGCGGCTAGGCTTCGTGGTGTCACCCTTCAGCACCGCATTTAGCAGCCGACCTTCCTTATCAAGTCGGCCAAAAACGGTGTTGTCGATCGACGTCATGAAATGCTCCTCGTTGTTTGATGTGGCCGGGCAAATGTCGCACCGCGTGGTCTCACCGTGCCATCTATGCAAATTGTTTGCCGGCCGCCCACATATGCGAAGAAAGTCAAAGGTGAAGTTCGTCTTCGACTTCGGCAGACGTGCGTTGTCGGCAGCGAGGCGGTGTCGCGCCTGAGTTTTCCCAAGCTGCAAAGCTGCGTGTCGCAATCCCGACACTCCTCGTAACGCTAACAGGCGGGATTTAGCAAAAGCCCGGCATTTTCAGCAGCGTGATCACTGGCATGAGACTTGCCAACCTCATCCCGAACCGGTGCAGATGGTGAGGGAAAGCGATGATCGAACTGACAGAGCGTGCCCAGGACGCGGTGAAGAGCGCGATCTCTGCGGCAGCGCAGCCGGTGAGGGGCTTGCGGCTAATGATCGAAGCTGGCGGCTGCTCCGGGTTCAAATACACGATGGGACTTGCCGATGAGCCGAAGCCCGATGAGACCGTGATCGAGCGAGGCGGCATCAAGGTGTTTGTCGACAACAACAGTCAAGAGCATCTTGCCGGTACTACGATCGACTTTGTGGTGGCGCTGGAGGGGTCCGGTTTCACCTTTAACAATCCTAACGCAAAGTCGAGCTGCTCATGCGGCAAGTCCTTTAGCTAGTGCCGCGTTCGGAACAAGTCGGCACAGAAAGACCTCAAACGATGCTTGTCGAGACTGAACAAATGAGGCCGTCGGCGGCCGCTAAACCTACCGAATGCGAGCGGATCGTCCGCACCGTGCTTGATGAAGTCAGGCCAAATCTGCAGCGTGACGGCGGAGATTGTGAGTTTGTCGAGATCGATGGCAACAAGATCATGATCAAGCTCACGGGCGCCTGCGTGTTCTGTAAACTTGCGAGTGCGACACTAGAAGGCATCCAGGCGCGCCTCGTTGAACGGCTTGGCAAGTTCGTTCGCCTGATCCCTGTCGCGGGATCCACCAAAGCCAGACACTAAAAAAGGCGTACGGTGCAGCCGATCTACCTCGACAACAACGCGACGACTCGCACGGATCCATCCGTCGTCGCGGCGATGCTGCCATTTTTCTCAGAACGATTCGGCAACGCCTCTTCCGCGCATGCGGTAGGCAGGGAAGTCGCTGAAAGCATAAGACAGGCTCGCAGGAGCGTGCAAGCACTGATCGGTGCTGCCTTTGATCACGAGGTCGTCTTTACCTCGGGCGGTACTGAATCGGACAATACGGCGCTCCTCTCGGCAATTGCCGTGCAGGAGCGACGCAACGAGCTCGTCACCACGACTGTCGAGCATCCAGCCGTGCTATCGCTCGCAGACGAGCTCAGCCGTCGCGGCAACAATTGTCATCTCGTTCCTGTCGACTGTTCCGGCCGGCTGGACATCGATGCTTATCGCCGTGCGTTGTCCCCGCGTACCGCGGTCGTCTCCATCATGTGGGCCAATAATGAGACCGGAACGATTTTTCCCGTGGAGGTCCTCGCCAGAATGGCGCGGTCCATTGGCGCGCTCTTCCACACTGATGCGGTGCAGGCTGTGGGACGAACTCCTATCGACGTGAAGACCACCGAGATCGACATGCTGTCGCTTTCCGGCCACAAGCTGCACGGTCCAAAAGGCATTGGGGCGCTCTATGTGCGCAATGACACCAAGTTCAGGCGGCTGATCTTCGGCGGACCGCAAGAGCGCCGCCGACGTTCCGGCACCGAGAACGTCCCCGGTATCATTGGGCTGGGTAAGGCTGCAGAGCTTGCTGCCGTGGAGCTCAGAGGGGAGGGCATGAAAATAGCCGCGCTACGCGACCGGCTGGAGCATGGCGTTCTTGAGTTTGGCAATTGCGTGGTGCTCGGCGACAACGAGCGCCGCCTGCCAAATACGTCAAATATCGCCTTCGCGCACCTCGAAGGTGAAGCAATTGTCCATCATTTGAATCGCGCCGGCGTTGCCGCCTCCGTCGGATCAGCCTGCGCGTCAGGCTCCATGGAGCCGTCGCATGTGCTTCGAGCGATGAGCGTACCGTCGGCTCTGTTGCGTGGCGCGATCCGCTTCTCGCTGTCCCGCGAGACCACCAGCGAGGAGATCGATCGTGTCCTTGTTGTGCTACGAGATATCATCACGAAACTGAGGGGGCGCCACCTGCGTGGCCAGAGGGTGCGGGATCGACCTCTCGATGCAATGAGTCCGTCCGATGAAAATCATCATTCGTCGTTCACCTGAAACCGGCCTCTCGATTTACGTCCCCAAGAAAGATCTTGAAGAGCCGATCGTTGAATCCGAGCATGAAGCACTGTGGGGCGGCTGGATCAGAATCGCCAATGGCTGGGTGCTCGACCTGCCGCCGATGGCGAGCGACACCAGTTTGCCGATTACGATCAACGCCAAGAGGCGTGACGGCGACAGGGAAGAGAGTTGACGTGCCGGCTCCGCGGATCGAGTTCGTCAATGGGCTGGTGGCCGAAGCTATGCTCCGCAAAGTTGCGCAGGAGCTTCGTGGCGGCAATGTCGTTCCTTATCTCGGGCCCGGCTTAGTGGAACTGTCCAGCGCGCGTGTGCCGATAAATCCGGACGACTTGGCGGCATTCTTCGGCACCAAGTTGACGTTGCCAAAACGAGTAAGAGGGAACGCCTGGGCCTGCGCACAGCACATCGAGACCACGAGGCACCGCACCACCTTGACAGCGATGATGACGGACGCCTTTAGCGCGACAGTCAAGCCTACGCAGCTACAGCGGCATCTTGTAACGCTGCCGCTGCCGCTGATCGTTGATACCTGGTTCGATGGCGCGATGCGAAATGCGTTGGCCGGACGCAGCAATTGGGGCGAGATCCAAGGAATCACGCGCGCCGGTCTCAGTGAGGATCGTTGGTACCGCTTCTACGATGCCGCAGGCACCGAAATCGATTGCTCTCTGGTCACAAGTTGGGCAACGGTTCTCTACAAGCCGCACGGCAGCGTCGCCCCGGCGAAGAATTTCCTCGTCTCCGATGCCGATTATGTTGAGGTGCTGACGGAAATCGACATACAGACGCCGATTCCCGACGAGGTGAAGGCTCGCCGCACCGGCCGCAGCTTCCTGTTTCTGGGGTGCCGCTTCAACGACCAGCTCCTGCGCACCTATGCGCGACAGGTGTCAAAGCGCTCGTCCAACGTCCACTATGCCGTGGTTGAGCCCGACACACTCTCCAAGAATGAGCGCCGCTTTCTGGCCGCCCAAGGCCTGACGCCACTCGCAATTCCGCTTACACGTGCCGTCGAGATCGTTCTGGCGGGTTAGCCGACGCTTCTTGCATTGTCATTTGACCACCAGTTCGCCAAGGCAGCCTATCACACCGTCTCGCCGCCACCTGACAAGCCAACTTTCCAGCGAAAGAAAAGAGAGGAGAATAGCGGCGATCCCTCCGTCCACATTTCTTCCCACCCCGCTGCGTGCCAGTTCGATCATAGCGCATGTCAGCTTTCCAACACGGAGGAACATCGGATGTTTTTTCTAACTCGTTGAAAAAGGCCATGGAATTCGTAAGCCGGAGCCATGGCACGCCGGTTGCTAAGACCCAGATACGGGAAAGTTCAGGCCTGAAGGGAGAGCTGGGTAAATGGGGGCGCCAACGCATCGGGAATCATCGAGCGACGCAATTGCGAACCGCGAGATCACGCTGTCGATTGCCGAGAAAAAGGGCTGCGGCACGACTGGCCGCAGCGGCAGGGCTAGATGCGGCTCGCCGGCCGGCCGCGGTGATCTGCCAGCTGAGACCTGGCAGAAGGTAAAGAACCATCCCTGCTACAGCGAGGAAGCGCATCATCACTATGCGCGCATGCATGTCGCGGTGGCACCGGCCTGCAACATCCAGTGCAACTACTGCAACCGCAAATATGACTGCGCCAATGAATCGCGTCCGGGCGTGGTCAGCGAGAGGCTCACGCCTGAGCAGGCCGTTAGGAAAGTGATGGCGGTCGCCTCTAAAATTCCGCAGATGACCGTGCTTGGCATCGCCGGTCCTGGCGACCCACTCGCCAACCCGGAAAGGACCTTCAAGACGTTCGAGCTCGTTCATAAGGCTGCACCCGATCTGAAGCTGTGCCTCTCAACCAACGGCCTCGCGCTACCCGATCACATCGATAGCATCGCCAAATTCAACGTCGACCACGTCACGATCACGATCAATATGATCAACCCCGAAATCGGCGCAAAGATCTATCCCTGGATCTTCTACAAACACAAACGCTACACCGGCATCGAAGCTGCAAAGATCCTCACTGATCGCCAGCTCCAGGGCCTGGAGATGCTCACGGGGCGCGGCATCCTCTGTAAGATCAACTCGGTCATGATCCCTGGCATCAACGACCAGCACCTCATCAAGGTCAATAAAAGCGTAAAGCAGCGCGGCGCCTTCCTGCATAACATCATGCCGCTGATCTCCTCGCCCGAGCACGGGACCGCGTTCGGCCTGAACGGCCAGCGCGGCCCGACGGCGCGGGAATTGAAGGCGCTGCAGGATAGCTGCGAGGGAGACATGCACATGATGCGGCACTGCCGCCAGTGCCGCGCCGACGCCGTCGGTCTACTCGGAGAGGACCGCCGTGCCGAGTTCACTACCGAAAGGATTGAGCAGATGGACGTCAAATACGATGCTGAAGGCCGCAAGGCTTATCAGGCTAAGGTAGAGGAAGAGCGCGCCGCCAAAGCCGCAGCCGAGTGCGCGGTGCTTACGGAACGCGCAGATAGCTTCGGCGGCATAAAGGTGCTGGCGGCGGTCGCGACGAAGGGCTCGGGCCTGATCAACGAGCACTTTGGTCACGCCAAGGAGTTCCAAGTCTATGAGCTCTCGAGCGGTGGCGTCAAGTTCATTGGCCATCGCCGCGTCGATCTCTACTGCCAGGGCGGCTATGCGGAGGAAGGAAGCCTCGCGACTATCATTCACGCTATCAGCGATTGTCATGTGGTGTTCATCGCCAGGATCGGCGGCTGCCCCAGGGATGCGTTGATCAAGGCCGGCGTCGAGCCGGTCGATCAATACGCTCATGAGCCTATCGATAAGTCGACGATCGCCTGGTTCAAGGCTTATCTCGACAGAGTCAACAGCGGCGCGATCAAGCATATCGAACATGGCGATGCTGCGATCCGCCGGGGCACGTTGAATTCCGCGGCATGAGATTTGGATCAAACGATGCCGCTCAAGATCATCGCCTCTCAGTGCACGGGCTGCTCGGCCTGCGAGCCGGAATGCCCGAACGTCGCGATCGCGGAGAAGAACGGGACCTTCGTGATCGATCCTAAGAAATGCAGCGAATGCATCGGCCATTTTGACGAGCCGCAATGCGTTGCCGTCTGCCCAGTCGACAACACCTGTGTCGTCGACACCTCGCTACCGCGCTATCAGGCGCCCGCTTGAGGGAGAGACAGGACATGAACTCTTGGAAAATACGGGCGGTGCGACGAGCCATCCGCATGATGCTCCAAGCTGGCGGCCGCGTCGGCCGCGACCTCTGCCTTGCGGTTAGCCCGAGCGGATGTTCCGGGCTCGCCTGTGAAAGCAGCTTGCTCGAAAGGTCGCGGATCCCTGATGCGCTTTCCGAGCGCGATTACGTCAGGCCGTTTGTTCGCCGGGAAAGACCGCTATCGAACGACGCTGTGACGACCGATTTCGTCGATAAGCCGAAGCCGACGGGGCTCATATTGCAGGATCACAAGCTAGTCTTTTGCGGGCACCATTGATTGTAAGAGGCAACCCAGCGATGCCAGCTGCTCTGTTCAGCCCGCAATCCGAGATCAACGAGGCGCTCCTCACCAGCAGCTTGCTTGGACATGGGCTGCCCAGCGAGGCCGAGCATCACCTATGGCAAGCGAGCCTCTCCTATCATCTTGATGATATCGCCGAAAGCCACCTGCTCGAGGCCGAGGCACTCGCACCGGAGCACGCGTCAGTGTTGATCGGCCTCTTTCGCTTTTATTTCTACAAAGCGCGCCTCACCGAGGCGCTTGAGGTTGCCGAGCGCTGTATAAGCAAGGCGGCCGAGGTCAACAGTCTCCCCTCCGACTGGCGTCTGGTACGAGCCGATCATGCGCAGTTCGGCCACTATGAAAAAATTTTGCCCCGCTTCTTCCTGTTTTCGCTGAAAGGGTACGCTTACCTGCAGATTCGCCTCGGTCGAACCGAGGAAGGGCGACTAGCCGTCCAAAAACTCCTGGAGCTCGACCCCACCGACAAGATTGGCGCCAAGGTTCTTCTGCGCGTGCTCGAACGGATGGGGCAGGAGGATGAGTGACGACTTCGACATGACCCGAAATTGGAAGGGCGACCAGGTCAATTGCGCCTGCTGCGCGCATATCGCCTTGAATCGCGCCGGCCGCTGTCAACTCAAGCACGCTTGCGTCAACGATCGCTATGCCAGACGTGTCGATCGCTTCTTCAAGTGGAATGCAGGACTCGCCGACGCGTACCTCGCTCACCCGCATTTTGAGATGCGCGCCATCGCGGCGAGATTCGCCAACATCTTTCTGCTGTCGTCGTTGCTCAGCGACAACGACGAAACCGTGCGTTGGAGCGCCGTCCGCCGTCTGCCCAAGCGCTACGCCCTGCGGCTTCGCAACGACCCTCACCACGAAATTAGGATGTTGATCGCAACGCTGCTTGAAGGCGACGAACTGCTGCCGATGGCCTCGGATGAATATTACGATGTTCGCCTTGTGGTTGCGGGGCGGATTACGCCCTTGCTGCTCCGCGGAATGACCCGCGACGTGGAGGCTGAGGTTCGTCGCGTCGTAGCGCGACGCGTCCCACAGGAATGGTTGCTCAGTATGGTCGATGACCATGACGCGTCGGTGCGGTTGGAGGTCGCCCGACGCCTGTCGGCGTCGCTATTGCCTCCTTTGCGCCATGACCCGGATTGGCGTATCCGGCACGAGGTCGCGAGCCGGATCGCGCCCTCCGAACTTATAAGCCTTGTCGATGACCCAAACAGCTTGGTGCGCGAGCTCGCGCGCTCGCGACTTGCCCTGCAGCCAGAACGAGGGACTCCAGCGTGAGCAACATTGTTCCCGACAGTGACATCGTCGAGCTGACGGCACCACCTTTCTTCGACTTTGGCGAGAAGGTGCGTGCCAACCGCACCATCCGCAATGACGGCACCTATGCCGGCAAAGAGATCGGCGACATCCTGGCGAAGAAGGGCGAGGTCGGCTACGTCGTATCGATCGGCACTTTCTTGCAGCAGTTTTACATCTATGGCGTTGAATTCATTGAAAGCGGCAACCGAGTCGGCATGAAGCGCAAGGAACTCGATCCGGTCGTTCCACCCGACGAGGTCAAAGACCTGCTGTTGCCGGGAGCCGAATCACGATGACAGAAGCCAAGCTGCCAAAATATCAGCGGGGCCGGCGCGTCAAGGTGATGTTCGACCTGATCAATGACGTGTCCTTCCCCAATGCTCCAGCAAAAGTAATCCTCGTCAGTCTCGGCGAGATCGTCCAAGTTGGCCGGCATACTCGAGCGAACCTGCCGTCGTCGGCTGCCTCGAAAGAGAAATCGGACTGATCTAGAAGGCAGACGCATGAACCCCATCATAGGCATAAATCCAGGGCTATCCGCGCACCCCAACGACATCGATCGCAGGCGAATCGAGCGCGCGCTGAAGTCGAGAGAACGTTACCGTTATGTCTCAGCGAATATCACCGGAGTTGCCGGTGGCTACTTGATCGAAAGTCCGTGTTGCTCGCGCAACATCGACGTCGAAGGTGGCGTCATCGACGTGGCGATGCTGCACCACGACCGGACAAGCGCCATCTGGCATGTGTTCCGAAAGGATCACAAGCAGGGCATCTGGAAGCTGCACTCGACGCACCGGCGCCTGGCAGCCGTTACCGATCTTCTAAACGCGGATCCGGAACGCGTGTTCTGGCAATAAGGACCCGCGGGATGGCATTGGGAGCAGGCGAAATTGCGGATATCGAGCAGGCGCTCGCGTCATTCGACGATGGGTCTCAAGCGTATGCGACGTTGCGAATGAAATACCCACATCTCGCCTGGATCCGCTGCGACTCCTCCGATCTCACCGAAACACCGTTTCGCAGCGCCGGGCAATTCGACCTACACTTGCTTGATAGCGCAGATCATTGTGCGCGGATCACGGGCGATCCGGCGCGGGCGACCGGTATTGTGCTGGCCAAGCGGACGAGAGCGCCGTGACCGAAGCAGTCTTAGCCTAGGGAGACTGACGATGGCCCGAGTCCAACGGGACATGAATCCGTGATTCCGCTGTCGGATCCCGATATTACCCCTGCCGAAATCGCGGCAGTCGATCGCGTGTTACGCTCGCCGCGGCTCTCTAACGGCCCGCTCACCGAACAGTTTGAGGCGGAATTTGCTGCCTATCTGGGGCGGAAGTATGCCATTGCGGTTCCGGGCGGCACCATCGGCCTTCTGCTTTGCCTGAAAGCGTGCGGCATTGCTGCGGGCGACGAAGTGATCGCTTCGTCCTATTCATATCGTGAAACTGCACACGCCATCAGCCTCGCGGGTGCGCGGCCGGTATTTGCGGATATCGACTATTGGTCCGGGACGCTCGCGCCGCAGAAAGTCGAGGAGCGCATCACGTCAAAGACCCGTGCCATCCTCGCCAGCAACATTAATGGCCATCCTGCAGCCTGGTTGGCACTGCGCGATATCGCCAGCGGGCATAATCTGCTGCTGCTGGAAGATTTTACTGAGGCCGTTGCCTCACGTTATAAGGGCCAACTGGTCGGCACCTTCGGCGATGTCGCCGTGTTCGACTTCGCGCAACCCTCGCTTCTGACCTGTGGTGAAGGCGGCATAGTGGTGACCGATGATATCGACCTTGCCGTGGCGCTGCGTCGTCATCGCTCGCATCGGCCTGACGAGCGTGCTTCCGTTACCGTCGGTTCGGCTGCCCCATATCAGGCGGGGATAAGCGATCTCTCCGCTGCGCTCGGGCTTACGCAGCTCAGGCGTATCGACGAAATCCTAGAGCGGCGGCGGCTGATCGAACTACATTACGCGATGCATATGCAGTCGTTCGAAGGCATCAAGCCGCCCTATGTCGAGCCCGACGTTACCGAAGTGAACTGGTTCCTTTATGTTGTCCATCTAGGGACGCGTTTCTCGTGCTCCAGCCGCGACGCGGTCGTCGAGGATCTCCGCGTCGAGCAGGTAGAGGCTGCGGCCTACAGCCGTCCCCTGCACTTGCAGCGGCACTATTTCGATCTCGACTATCGCCGCGGCGAGTTGCCAGTAACGAAAAAGATCTCCGATCGCGCCGTCGCGCTGCCATTTCATACCCATCTCACTGATAGCCACGTCAAATTCATCATCGAGACCATGAAAGATGCCTCAATCAATGTAGGCGCAGGCGCGGCGATATACTGAAGACAGCGAAATGACTGTGCTGGCAATCCTATGTGAAGGCGATACCATCTGGATATCGTCCCTCCACTGGTGCCGAGATCGCGATCCCTGCGAACGCCGGACGGAAGGAGCCTTCCAGTCATAACCAGAGCGGAAATCTCGATACCATCGTCAACCTGGGCTCGAGGCCCTGCTCGTTACCAGGTCACCGTACTCGTTACTGAAAATATCAAGGGGCAGCCTCAGCGAGCTCATAGGGAACGTCGCGGCTCTTCGCCGAGCCAGTTGCACCATTTCTGGACCAAAAACGCCGACCGGCCGTTCACGGACTAGCACAAAACGGTTGGCACGAAGTACGCCTCAGGGCCTTACTCGGCGCATACGTCGTCGCCTCCCTCTCATCGACCCGACAAAAAGCTGAAGAGCCTCGAATTCATGGCAGACCAGAGCTCATCTCCGCAATGCGGCGATGATGTAGGTGATCAAAATAGTTTTGTTATCTTCGCGACAGTTCGCCCGCGGGATTGTCGACGCACGGACGTCAGATTGGCATCCGCGTCGGCAAAACTGTTTTCAAACGATTCTCCCTACAGTTGGTTTGGAGCTTGCATGAAGCAGCGAGGAGCGGAGTAAGTGACATGGTTATGGTCGGGCCGGCAATCGAGGCCTTGATCCGCGAGGCGCTTCCGGAGGCGGATGTGATCGTGACCGATCTGATGGGGGCCGGACAACACTGTGGGGTACGAATCGTCTCGCGGGCTTTTGCGGGTCAGAGCCGCATTCAACAGCACCGGATGATCTATGCCGCGTTGGGAACAAAACTGATCGACACATTCGACGCGCTCGTGCTCCAAACCGCCGTGCCGAAGTGAGCCACTTGTAAGGAAAGAAACAATGAGCGATCTAACCGAACAATGCATTAAGAACGTCCGTTCTGGACGTAACATCAAGCCCCTTTTCGAGGTGGCCGATCACACTGCAGCTCCATGTCAAAGTTAGATTTCGGCGATCGCGACATCGCTCCCCAGAGTTCTTGGGCGGGTGAGTTCGCCACACTTGACCACAAGGCATTGCAGCAACAAAAGCATGAGCAGCAGCATGAACGAATTTGAACTTCCGCAGATCTACCGGCATCACGTTTTTGCCTGCCACACTCAGCGCCCACCCGACCATCCCCACGGGAGCTGCGGGGCGACGGGCGGCGGACCGTTGTGGGAACGGCTCGGCAAAGCGATCGAGGCGAAAGGTTTGAATGATATCGGCTTCACCGCTGCCGGCTGTCTCGGCTTTTGCGGCTCCGGTCCTCTGATGGTCGTCTATCCCGACGGCGTCTGGTATCGTCCGAGTACCCCGGAAGACATTGACGAGATTGTCGAGTCCCATCTGAAGAATGGCCACCGCGTCGACCGCCTCGTCATCGTGCTCACGCGGAGTTAGCGGCACCTTGCTTTCCGCTTGCGGGAGAAGGTGCCATAGGCGGTCTCCCGCCACTGTAAGAGGGCGCCGACGCATCGCATCGGCGATGGCCTGCGCGTCGGTCGGGTCTGTCGACTTCTTTCGAGCATGATCAGGCGCTTAACGCGCGTGCGGCGAGTGGCACGATAGTTGCTGCTTGGATGCTGCAAACTACGGGTTTGGGCTGAGGCCACGCCGGCGCTTATGGCGAGCGATGTTCTCCTCCCCGAATCCCGCGTGCCAGCGCTTCGGTGAGAGAAACAATCACGCCCAAGTCGAGCGCGAAATCATGACAATCGGTTGATGGAGAGCAACATGTCTTCACTGAGACAAATCGCGTTTTACGGCAAGGGCGGTATCGGCAAATCGACGACGTCGCAGAATACGCTCGCAGCCCTCGCCGAGATGGGTCACAAGATCCTGATCGTCGGCTGCGACCCGAAGGCGGACTCGACCCGCCTGATCCTGCACGCCAAGGCGCAGGACACGATTTTGAGTCTGGCAGCGAGCGCCGGCAGCGTCGAGGACCTCGAGCTCGAGGACGTTTTGAAGGTTGGTTACAAGGACATTCGCTGCGTCGAATCCGGGGGTCCTGAGCCGGGCGTCGGGTGCGCCGGCCGGGGCGTCATCACCTCGATCAACTTTCTGGAAGAGAACGGCGCCTACGAGGGCATCGATTACGTGTCCTACGACGTGCTCGGCGATGTTGTCTGCGGTGGCTTTGCGATGCCGATACGTGAAAATAAGGCGCAAGAGATCTACATCGTCATGTCCGGCGAGATGATGGCTATGTATGCCGCCAACAACATCTCCAAGGGCATTTTGAAGTATGCCAATTCCGGCGGCGTGCGGCTCGGCGGCCTGGTCTGCAACGAGCGGCAGACCGACAAGGAGCTGGAGCTGGCAGAAGCGCTCGCCAAGAAGCTAGGCACCCAGCTGATCCACTTCGTGCCTCGTGACAACGTCGTCCAGCACGCCGAGCTACGCCGTATGACGGTGCTGGAATATGCACCGGACTCCAAGCAGGCGGACCACTATCGCAATCTCGCGACCAAAATCCACAACAATGGCGGCAAGGGCATCATCCCGACCCCGATCAGCATGGACGAGCTTGAAGACATGCTGATGGAGCACGGCATCATGAAGCCGATCGATGAAAGCCAGATCGGCAAGACGGCTTCAGAGCTCGCCGCCCTTTCGGCGTAACTATTGTGTCGACCTACAAAAAGAATGTCGGCACCAAAACTGACAGGATCCAGCCGATGAAGTTGTCCATGATTGCAACGCAAGCAGGTCTCATCGCTGCGATGTCAAGTCAGTCCGGCGGAACCCTTTCTGACAGACGGCATGCCGGAATTGAACTCTACCATCTTCTATCCGGCTGCGAGCCAGCGGACGCCGACGTAAGGGATAACGGCAATTTTGATCGGCATGTGCTCGCCTCAGTTCTTTGTGCGGCTGTAATGGATGGGGGGCCGCTTCCCGAGCGTGCGGGCCTGACCGTGGACGAGCTTAATGAACTTCTGGCGAAATACTTCCCGTTCGCGCCCGTGTGGGTCACCATCTCGGTAAAAAGCTCAGGTTCTACCAGCGACGAGGAGATCATGGTGCGCGACCTGCTGCTGGCACAGCGATCGACCAAGGGCGAGATCAGCCGCTGGCTAGCAGCCATGATCGCGCGGCGTGCGATGGAGCCGAACCATTTGTGGGAAGATCTCGGATTGCGCGAGCGGACTGAGTTGTCGCGTCTGTTGGCAAGACATTTCGCGCCGCTGGCTGCGCAAAATTCCAAAAATATGCGCTGGAAGCGCTTCTTCTATCGCAGACTATGCGAGGACGAAGGTTGGGCGATGTGCACGACGCCGGTGTGTACGCAATGCAAAGACTTCAATCACTGCTTCGGTGAGGAGAACGGCGAGAGCCGGATGGCGGAGCGCCGCCGCGACCATTTGCGTGAATTCGAAGGTCATGTCGAAGCCTCAGGCAGTCCGCAAGCGTGAGCTGTATCGACCATGGACGCGTTCTCCGCCAACAGTCCCGTCGGTATCCCCGAAGCTCGGCTGCTCCAACTCTCGCGCGACGGCCTTACCGGAAAATCCGCGAAAGCGTGCATGCGGCGGTTGCGCGACGCGGGCCTGCGTCCGACACGCCAGCGTGTGCTGCTGGCTCAGTTGCTCTTCGCACGGGGCGACCGCCACGTCACTGCCAAGATACTCTTCAATGAGGCGATCGAAGCCAACATCAAACTCTCGATGGCGACCGTATACAACACGCTGAACCAGCTCACGCAAGCTGGCTTGTTGCGCCGGATCGTGCCCGACAGCTCAAGGTCGTTCTTTGACATCGATACCAGCATACACCCGCATTTCTATCTCGTCGGCGAAGACATTTTGACCAACATCCCCGAAAAGTCCCTGCTCGCGCAGATGCCTGAGGCCTTGCCGGGCTACGAAATTTACCAACTCGACTTCATCGTCCACATTCGCCGTATGCCAACGGACATCTAAGGCGCCCGGCCCCCGACATTGTCGCGTTTACGACAAATTCAGCCGCCGCCCACAGGCGCTTTGATTTCATGAGTCATCATCATCCATCGCGTTGGCACAGCTGTTGCTCACGATTCGGCGGAAAAGACGGAATGTGCACATGGTCTTAGGTGGAACGACCCTGTCCGGCAAGTCGCAGGCAGGACAGATAGTCCTGAACGACACCACGCTACGCGACGGGGAGCAGGCTCCGGGCGTAGCCTTTACAACAGCGGAAAAAATATCGATCGCACGTGCGCTAGCAAAGGCTGGAATCACCGAGATTGAGGCCGGTACGCCGGCGATGGGCCACGAAGAAGTCAGCGCGATCCGCGCTATTGTCGAAGCGGGCCTGGCGGCGACAATCATTGGCTGGTGCCGAATGAAACCTGCGGATGTCGATGCTGCAATCGAATCCGGTGTCTCAATGGTCAATGTCTCGATCCCGTCCTCCGATGTGCAGATCGCTGCCAAGCTCGGTAGCGGCCGGGTTGCGGCGCTCGAGCAGGTAAGGCAGGTTGTCGGCTACGCTCGCGACAGGGGGCTCGAGGTCGCGGTCGGAGGCGAAGACTCCTCGCGCGCCGATGTCAACTTCCTGGTCGAGCTGATCAACGCGGCAAAAGACGCCGGCGCTCGGCGCTTTCGTGTTGCCGATACGCTCAGCGTGCTCGATCCCGATGCAGCCTTTGCGCTGGTGGCGGCGCTGCGTGCCACCACCAATATCGAGATCGAATTCCACGGCCATGACGATCTGGGTCTGGCGACCGCTAACACGCTCGCCGCAATCAAGGCCGGCGCAACGCATGCCTCAGTCACCGTGATCGGCCTCGGCGAGCGTGCGGGCAACGCGCCGCTGGAAGAGGTCGCCGTCGCGCTTCATCAGCTCTATGGACGCGATACGGGCGTCGTACTCTCGGAACTCAACAATGTTGCGGCCGTCGTCGCCGCCGCCGCCGTCCGCATCGTTCCGCTCAACAAGGCGATCGTCGGCGAGCATGTCTTTACCCACGAATCCGGCATCCATGTTGATGGCCTCCTGAAGGACCAGCGCAGCTATCAGGCGCTCGATCCGCGGTTGCTTGGTCGCTCTAACCGTCTTGTTGTCGGCAAACATTCAGGGCTCGCCGCTATCACCGCGCTGCTGGCCGAATTGCAGCTTTCCGCGAGCGCCGACGAAAGTAAGGCGATCCTTGCGTGCGTCCGCAAGCATGCTGTCGAGCACAAGGGAGCGGTCGCGCGCGAGACCGTGATGGCGATCTGGCGCGAGGTCCGCGAGCGCTCCCTGCTGAACGGAATGTGAGGGCCGCCATGTCCCGAATAGCAGCCTCATCGGGCAGATCGTTAAGTCGTCGCGCCAGCGTGTCGGCACCGCGATGACGAGCAAGCGGGCCATTACCCAGCATTGCACCACACTAGAAAGGCGGATGGAGGCGACGAATGGCTGACGGTATCCTTTCGAAATTGAGCAAGGCCGCTGCGGCGGAGGAGTTTTTCGACCTGCTCGGCGTTATGTACGAGCCCAAAATCCTCAATGTGGCCCGGCTCCACATCCTGCAGCGCATGGGGCAGTATCTCGCAGGTGAAGACTTGACCGCTGCAAGCGATGCAGTGGTCGCGGAACGGTGTAAGGCCGTTCTGGAACGGGCATACGCGGATTTCGTCGCCTCCTCTCCAATCGATCAACGTGTTTTCAAGGTCCTCAAGGAAGCCACCGCACCACAGGCAAAGAAACCGCCAAACTTCGTGCAACTAGACACGCTGAAGTGACAGCACTTCATCTTATCCCGCCTCTAAACGTTCGCTCCCTCTTCCTGCTCGTTCCACAAGGGCGATGAACCAGTGCCTGTGTTCGATCTCCGACGCGTGTCGCCGCATCCTTGTCGATTCTCGTGCCTCCTTCAGACGAAGGTCAGGTCATGCCACTGTCGTCGTAAGCAATTGTATTAAGACGAAAAGTCGGTCGCGCGCGCGGTTGGTACGACACTTGCTGTGTGCATTCGCAGCAAAGTCTTGGAGAAGCGCATGCACATCGTCGTCTGCATCAAGCAAGTCCCGGTTTCTGCGCAGATTCGAGTACCCCCTGTGAGCAACACCATCATGCGTCAGAGGTGAAGGCCCAACTCCCAAGTCCTGTTTGCACTCCCGGAATGTGGCCTTCGCTGCGAGCCGTCTGCGTCAACGCTACTTTGGGTCGGGGCCACGCAGCAAAGGCAGCTCCAACCGAGGTCCGACGAGGAACCGGCCGCGGTGCCGAGGGCCATCCCTCAAGTACCGAACGAACCTGGAAGTCGATATCGCGACGCTGGCGTATGGCTAGTAAAGTAAGGAAACCAATACCATGAGCTCTACATCCAAAAGTCGTGCTCCGGCCGCTGCCTCCGGGCGCGCTGCGACCAAGAAGGAGTTGCCCGAGCACTTCAAGGCCTACAAGCACGTCTGGGTCTTCGTCGAGCAGGAACGCGGAGTTGTGCACCCGGTATCATGGGAACTCATGGGTGCCGGCCGAAAGCTCGCCGATAAGCTCGAAGTCGAGCTCGCCGCGGTCATCATCGGTCCGGAAAACGAGGCGACGCAGCAGGCGGCTGCCCAATCCTTCTGCTACGGCGCCAATCTTGTGTACATGGTTGCCCACAATCTTTTGGCCGACTATCGCAACGAGTCCTACACCAAGGCCCTGACCGACGTCGTCAACACCTATAAGCCAGAGATCCTGCTATTGGGCGCCACGACGCTCGGCCGCGATCTCGCAGGCTCGGTCGCCACTACGCTGCTTACGGGACTTACTGCGGATTGCACAGAGCTTGATGTCGATGCTGACGGATCGCTCGCTGCGACGCGCCCGACCTTCGGCGGCTCTTTGCTCTGCACGATCTACACGCTGAACTATCGCCCGCAAATGGCAACCGTCCGCCCCCGTGTGATGCCGATGCCAAAGCGCGTCGCGCGCCCTGTCGGCCGCATCATCACCCACCCACTCGGTCTCGTCGAACACGACATCGTCACAAAAGTTCTTTCCTTCCTGCCCGACCGCAACTCAGCAAAATCCAACCTCGCTTATGCCGACGCGGTCGTTGCGGGCGGCCTTGGGCTTGGATCGCCGGAGAACTTCCAGCTGGTACACCAGCTCGCGACCGTGCTTGGGGCCGAATACGGCAGTTCGCGACCGCTCGTACAGAAGGGCTGGGTCACCTCCGATCGCCAGATCGGCCAGACCGGCAAGACGATCCGACCAAAACTCTATATCGCGGCCGGCATTTCGGGTGCGATCCAGCACCGTGTCGGCGTCGAGGGGGCCGATCTTATCGTTGCTATCAACACCGATAAGAACGCGCCGATTTTCGACTTCGCTCATGTAGGCATCGTTACCGATGCCATTCCGCTGTTGCCGCCCCTTATCGCCGCGTTCCGCGCACGGCTGTCGCCGCATGCCCGCGACCGGAAGCAGCTTGAAGGAGTACGATCATGATCGAGGAAAAATTCGATGCCATCGTTGTTGGCGCTGGCATGGCCGGCAATGCCGCGGCGCTCACCATGGCCGAGCATGGCATGAAGGTGCTGCAGCTCGAACGCGGCGAGTATTCGGGCTCAAAGAACGTGCAGGGCGCGATCCTCTATGCCGACATGCTGGAGAAGCTGGTTCCCGATTTCCGTGACGACGCACCGCTTGAGCGACACTTGGTCGAGCAGCGCTTCTGGATGATGGACGACCGGTCGCACACCGGCTTGCACTACCGCTCCGAGGACTTTAACGAGGAGAAGCCGAACCGCTACACCATCATCCGCGCTCAATTCGACAAATGGTTCTCGCAAAAGGTTCGCGAAGCCGGCGCCACGGTATTGTGTGAAACCACCGTCACGGAACTCGCCCGAGACGCCTGTGGCAAAGTCATCGGCGTGCGGACCGATCGCCGCGACGGGGAGATCCATGCTGACGTCGTTGTCTTGGCGGAGGGCGTCAACGGCATGCTCGGTACGCGTGCTGGCCTGCGCGAGCGGCCAAAGCCCGAGAAGGTTGCACTCGCAGTCAAGGAAATGCACTTCCTGCCACGCGAAACCATTGAAGCGCGCTTCAACCTCAAGGGTGACGAGGGCGTAGTGATCGAAGCGGTAGGTACGATTTCTCGTGGCATGACGGGTATGGGCTTTGTCTACGCCAACAAGGAATGTATCTCGCTGGGTATCGGCTGCTTGGTCGCCGACTTCCAGCGCACTGGCGAGACGCCTTACGGCTTGCTCGATCGTTTCAAGCGCCATCCTTCAGTCTCGCCGCTGATAGACGGCTCCGAGGTGAAGGAATATTCCGCCCATCTGATCCCCGAGGGTGGATTCAAGGCGATCCCTCAACTTTACGGCAATGGCTGGGTGGTGGTCGGCGATGCTGCACAGCTTAACAACACGATTCATCGCGAAGGATCGAACCTCGCGATGACCTCGGGCCGGATTGCGGCGGAAACGATCCTTCAGATCAAGTCGCGAAATCAACCGATGATCCCGCAGAACCTGGCGCTATACAAGAAGAAGCTCGATGACTCCTTCGTGGTCAAGGACCTAAGAAAGTACAAGGATATGCCAGCGCTGATGCACACCCGGTCTCAAAACTTTTTCCTGACCTATCCGCAGCTCGTCTCCAAGGCCATGCAGAACCTTCTGCGTGTCGACGGTACGCCTAAGGTCGAAAAGGAGAAGCTCACACTGAAATTGTTCACCAAGGCGCGCTCGCGGAGCGGTCTGTTCGGCGACGCCTTTGGCCTCATGCGCGCATGGCGGTGAACGGAGAAACACGAAGTACCAACGACGGAGAGCGAACTATGTCGATCGAACTATCCATGCGCGTCGAGGACAAGCTATTCTACAACCGCTATCTCGTCGATACCGGCCGCCCTCACATCAAGGTGCGGCCGCACGCCAAGCCATCGCCGCAGCTCTTGTCAATGCTCAAAGCTTGCCCAGCGCGCTGCTATGAGCTCAACGAACAGGGTCAAGTTGAGGCCACCGTCGATGGCTGTGTCGAATGCGGCACTTGCCGGATAATTTGCGAGGAGAGCGGCGACATTGAATGGAGCTATCCCCGAGGCGGCTACGGCGTGCTGTTCAAATTCGGCTAAGTCAAAATGGATGGGTTTTGCGAAGATTTGCCGATCAACAACCTGCAAGCTTCGAGCCGCCACCATGGGTCTGGCGGCGGGCTTTGCTAGAGTGATCGGCTATCGGGCAAATGGCAAGCCCTCCTAAGGAATTTGCGCATGATCGGAGCAGATCTATTTCAACCATCGCAGAGGTCCTTGATGAAGACGGAACCGCTACCCTCCTACGTCCTGAGGGGTGGAGAAAAGGGACGGGCGCGTCTTGCAGTGATCGCCCGTGTGCTGGCGGAACCGACACGCTTGCTGCTTGATCGATCTGAACCGCTTGAGGGCTGCATAGCTGTCGATGCAGGTTGCGGCGGCGGCGATCTAACGTTCGAATTGGCAAAGAGGGTTGGCCGAGCTGGCCGAGTCATTGGTCTTGACCTCGACAAAGATAAGATCGTACTCGCGCGGGCGGAGGCGAGGCGGCGTGGTATCAATAATGTCGAATTTTGCTGCGAAAACGTAGCACTTCAATGGCCGCTGCGCGGGGCGTCGCTGGTGAACGTGCGGTTCGTGCTTACCCATCTCGTCGATCCTGGCGAGGCGCTCAAACACGCGTACGAGGCGCTCCGTCCCGGGGGCATGATCTTGGTGCAGGATATTGATTGTGATGGCGAGTTCTGTGATCCGGCGTCGGCCGCATTTCGGCGCAAAGGCGAACTCTTCGTTGAGGCGGTGCGGCGGCGTGGCGGCGATCCCTTGATCGGCCGCAGGCTTGTCCGTCTCCTCGAAGTCGCAGGCTTCTCTGACGTTCAGTCCTCAATGGTCCAGCCAAACGGGCGCAATGGTGACGTCAAGCGAGTTCCATTGCTGACCTTCGCGGCAATGCACGACGCGCTGATTGAACTAGGTCTCACCAGCATGCAGGAGATCGGCGGCATAACGGCCGAACTCGAAGCGTTCCTCGATCGGCCCGACACGAGCGTCGGACTGCCTCGCATCTTCCATGCCTGGGGACGTAAGCAGTGAAGCTTGGGTCGGCCGCTTCGTATCAATTCATGCGGACTCCACAATCGATCGGCAGAGGGTGTGGGTGGCGCCCCTGGGCCGTCCTTGCCTGCGCCGCCGGCGCGAACAGTGTCACCAGTGAAAACAGCGGTGCAAGATGTCCTCAGCGTTTTCTCACCATCTCATTTCAGCAAACGAAGCAGATCAGGACAAAAGTGTGACCACGACGATCAACGAGGATCTTGCTGCCATGCGCGATCATCGTAATCGCATCCACCGCTATCGCCGTTTACTTGAAGCTCAGCCGACTGGGCTTGAGCGCCAATATCTCGAGCAACGCTTGTCCGAAGATCGCTGCGCTTTCGATGCGTTAATGGCAGATAGCTTTCCTTTAGTTTTCAGAATCCTCGCGTAAGGGTCGCCCGGAGTTCGGGAATCAAAGTTCGCTGCGTCAATCACTGGAGTTGCCGCAAGCCAAGTCGTCGTGAGGTTCGTTGGACTATTCGCTCAATATCGAGCGATCTTACGACACTGAGATCATACCCGAACGTGTGATTTTCGGCCCGTCGCTCGCCAAAAATCAGAGGAACCTCTGCAACATCATCAAACGCTATATGCGAAGTAAGAGTCCTCCTTGTAGTCGAACATATGGGCTTCACGATGCGTGACTTTCACTGAGAAAAAGGATGACGTGTCGTGATCAAGCCGCGGTAGGCCATCGATTCGTTCGGCATGAGCATGAAATGCGACTGCTCACCCTGGTGGTATAGGTTCGGTAACTCGCCACTGACGCAACAATGGCTGATGTAGTCATAACCGCTAACTTGATCGTCCCGAACGGACACACTAATTCTGTGGTAGGCGTGAGTCTCGTAGTCGTACACCCTGATGACAAGTCGTTCGAGACTGTGAGCCAACGCGACCGCAGCCGCGGCGGCCCGAATACGCGGGTTCACGTTGCCTCCTTGCTGTTTGACCGTCGAACTATGGCTACGGCAGCCGACGCCTAGCCCCGAGCCCGTACATCGCCTAGCGATCTGGCGCCTCAAGAAGCAAGCAGTGTGCCGAGCCGCGGCTGGGGTGATTGCCGGAGTTCGGTGTCCGATCGTAAGCGGCGTCACGTTTTGCGACCACCGGCGTTAGTAGCTGAAAAGAAGGTGGAGAACGACGACGCTCGTATATTTCGGATTGTGTCGCTCCTACTCTCTTTTCCAAACGCCAGTTAGCCTCCGGGCCATCCGGCGCAGAAACCTTCGATGCGGCCGCGACAATCCCATATGCGAGCCGCCGGCGGTCAACGCGCGAAGGCAAGGAGATGCTTCTCTCCGAAGAGGGCTTGAATCGGTCGTTACGTCAGGTTGTACGTAGCGGCGAAAATCGATTCCAGAAGAGATAGCCAAAATGACACAGCCCCTGCTTGTTACTGTACTATGTTCCGCATTCAGCTTGATTGGAATGAGCGGAACTGCGCTAGCGGATACCATCGGCCGCTATGACTGCACCACAATGGCGACAGCGCGAGAGCCGGTGGGTGATCGTAATGAGCACGACATCATCAGCTTCCAATATACGTGCCGCGGCGTGGATGGGCTGTTCAAGGATGCTATAGTTACAGCAATATCTGTCGCTGAGCGTGATAATGAGGAGGGAACATATCTGGCATCATTCGGTCTTCATCGCTTGCCCGACGGATTTGCAGCTGAGCAGCTGTTGGAGGGCATCGGCTACATCGTCATAGAAGACGACAAAGCTGTTGGCGTCGAAGCGTACGGTAAGACATCCTTCAAATTCGCATCCGGTACCTTGGAGAGTCTTGCAGAAAGGACCGTCAAGTTCGCGGCTACGCCCACCGGTACTGGTCGGTTCAAGTTGGAGTTTA
This sequence comes from Bradyrhizobium sp. Pa8, assembly GCF_052588265.1. NCBI lineage: Bacteria > Pseudomonadati > Pseudomonadota > Alphaproteobacteria > Hyphomicrobiales > Nitrobacteraceae > Bradyrhizobium > Bradyrhizobium sp. Pa8. The sequence continues at coordinate 1,672,674 of NZ_CP176767.1, forward strand.
CTGACTAAATTGGTCGTCAACTGAAGCCGTCGTCAACCACTTGCAAATGGTGCTGTAGGAAGCAAGACGATCGCGGATCTTGTTGTCATTAGCTAAGCTCGTCGGGAACGGCAATTGCGCCTCGACTTACAGCGTGAGGCACAGCGCGTTTAGGGTGTGTGGACTAACCTATGAGTCTGGCCTTGACTGCTGCCAGGCTACAGAAGTTTATGCGTCTCTACTGGTGGCGTTGATGCGCTTGCCGACGTCGTTCGACGAGGTTGCTCACTTGCAGCGGGCTAGAAAGCTGTTCTATTCGCACTCCATTCTCCGGATCATATAGGAAGAGGTGATGCGCCGCGCTGATATTGTATGGCAGCTCTGAAGCGTTTAACCAGCATGTCGAATTGCAGCGGGAATTGCGCGCGCCTTGGCTGCCCCAGGCGAGGGCCTTCCCCGGACCGGTCAGGCCCAATTCGACAAAACGACCACGAATTTGAACATAGCCTGCGGCGCTTGTTTCGATCGCTGTGCAGCAATGGTCGATCCCGCGCATCGAACGAGCGGAGATCGAAGCAAAAGAAAGCAACTCGAAAATCCGGTAATGAGCTGACGCTGGGTCGCATTGAGTATCGCAGCCGTGCCATTGCTTGGAGCAGGAGCCTCGTTCAAACGTAGGTGCTGGTGTTTAGCGACTTGCGGAACCGTACGGATCTGTTTGCTGGACATAGCGCGTGTGGCTGTCCGACCGTGAGCATGCTGATGACAAGAATTCACAAAGTTGTCGCCCGACGCGGCATTGGGTCGGAAAGGCCACGCGCGTGTTCGTCTGTATGTCACTGGCCCAAATCCTGCACCGCACAAATGCGAGGTGGTGATCGCTTGCTTTCGGGTACACCCGTTTGCCGGCGCTGATCATGCCGCTTGCGGTGATGTGGACTCGAGAGAACTCATGGTCGATCAATTGGATTTGGCATCATTCAAGCTGCACCCCGAGCGCGACTCTGTGCTCGGCGAAGTGCATGCGCGCCCTTTTACCGGCCTCGTTTCGTCGCTCGGCATGGTCCGCTTCGTGTTTCTTGCGAAGGGCGACGATGCCGCAGGCGATCGCCGCCGGTTTATCGATTTCTGTCGGCAGCACAAGGTGCCGCCGCCTGACCCGACCACGAAACACCATCAGATCGGATTCGGACCGGTGATGCTACGCTGGGAGCAACATTCGGAATTCGCAACTTTCACATGGACCTGGAGCACCACGAACAGTCCAGCCACTCGTCAATTCGGTGATGTCAGTGATGCCGTTCAATCACTAGTCCGCGCACTGTCGCAGACTGGAGAATTGCTCGCCGCGATCAAGTTAGAGGTAGAGCGGGGTGGTTGTCCAACCGAGCGCACCGAGCAGATTTTTGACAAAAGTAGCTTAGCGATGGTCAACGTCAAGGGCGGAGCAGGGGTTGTGGCCTCGGACTTTCGTGCTGACGGCAAGGGTTTCACGAGAATTCTGGTCAACGATCTTGGACTGACGCCGCACGATCTCGGCGCGCTGGTGCAACGTCTCTTGGAAATCGAGACCTACCGCTCGCTGGCGCTGCTTGGTCTGTCGACCGCGCTGGAGCTTGCGCCGTCGGTCGATCGAATCGATCGCCGTCTCGTCGAGGTGCTTGAGGAGATGCAGGGCGCCGAAGGGCTGAAGGTCAACAACCATCTGCTTGAGGAATTGACGGCGTTGGCCGTCTCCTTCGAAAGGGACGTGGCCGGCAGTCTGTTCCGTTTTGGGGCCAGCAGAGCATACAACGAGCTCGTGCAATCGCGGCTGTCAATCGTAGAAGGCGAGGGCGTCCCGGATTATCCGACTTGGTCTTCCTTCCTGGCACGCCGTATGGCGCCTGCGATACGAACCTGCGCAACAATGGAGGAGCGTCAGGCAAATCTATCGGACAAGCTGGCACGTGCCGCCGATTTGTTGCGAACTCGTGTCGACGTTGAGATCGAACAACAGAATCGCGACCTGTTGCGCTCGATCAACGAGCGCACGAGACAGCAGCTTCGGCTGCAGTCGACGGTCGAGGGATTGTCGGTCGGGGCCATCGGATATTATGTGGTCAGCCTGTTTGCCTATCTCGCCAAAGGCGCTCAGGATGTCGGACTGCATGTAGAGCCCTCGTCCGTAACCGCCGCCTTCGTGCCGATTGCCGTCGGCGTGATCTGGGTGGTCAGTTACAATGTTCGGAAACGGCACCTTAAGCAAGACGACGCATCGTCCAGGGCCGGCGAATAAGTGTCGTAGTAGCGACACGTCTACCGCGATGTCCTCGCTGCGCAGGCAAGGTCCGCAAAAGCATATAGTCAATTTCTTGCGATGGCGCCCCTGCATTTCTGTCAATGTCCGAACATCCGCGTGATCGATCTACACTACGCGAATGCCAAACGTTCACAGGCTTATGCGCGTAGTCGCATCTTGAGGTCAGAAAGCTGCCGGCCGCGGAAGATGAGCGTCAGCCGTTCGCCAAAGGGCTGCGCAGACAGAGCAACGTATGTCGTGAACGGAACGGATGTCTGGTCATGTCATGAACACAACGGGCAGACCCACAAGCGCGTAAGCGTTGATCCGCATGGCTGCTCCTAGGGGCCGATATGACTGAACATAGAAGGCGTGACCGACGCGATCCTGGTCGTACTGGCGATCATGGAGGTCTCGTCGTGAGCACTGGTAGTCAGAGCATGCAGATTTCCCGCAATGTGCAAATTAGGGCTCTCGAGCGTGATCCTCTTATGCGCACGCGGTGTTCAGCCCGCTGCTTGCTTTATCAACCGCAACATCACCGGCCCTCACGGTGATGTAGGGTCGGACTCGGCGCGTCCAAGTTCCAGGCGTCGAGGCCGTTCCGCTTCGCATTTGTCCGGCCGTGACTGATACTCGTTCAGACAATCGGTTGATTTACGCGGAGACGCGGCTGCATCTTGGTCTCCCATGCGAGTATGTGCCGTTTTATCCATTTCAGACGCGCCACTTGTCGACCTTGACATCCGTGATGCCAACGCCATTCAGTCGCGATCTCAAACATCGTTCGCTCGTTCGCCCCCTTCAGGGGGGCACCGCATAGTAAGAGTTTTCGGAATGGGTCGCTTTCCGCCCCCAGAGTTGTCGCGTTTCCGACGTGGTCGCGTACCGTCTTTGAGCGATTCAGTTTCTATAAAGTGTACGATCTCTCCTGTTTGCATGCGGACAGAGCCATTGGCCTGCTTCTTGCTGTCGTCATCGATGACTCATCAATCGGCACAATCGGATGGGGCTCATGGGCGCAGCGACGGAAACGTTCTACAGCGTGATCAGGCGGCAGGGCATCACGCGTCGAAGCTTTCATAAATTCTGCAGCCTGACGGCGGCGAGCCTCGGGCTTGGGCCGCTGGGAGTGGGCCGCATTGCAAATGCGCTTGAAACAGAGCCACGCATGCCGGTGATTTGGATGCACGGGCTCGAATGCACCTGCTGTTCGGAGAGTTTCATCCGCTCCGCGCATCCCTTGGTGAAGGACGTCGTGCTGTCGATGATCTCGCTCGACTATGACGACACCATTATGGCCGCGGCCGGCCATCAGGCGGAAGCGGTTCTCGAAGAAACCCGCAGCAAGTACAAGGGCCGGTACGTGCTTGCTGTCGAAGGCAATCCGCCGCTGAACGAGGCCGGCATGTTCTGCATTGACGGCGGCAGGCCTTTCGTCGAAAAACTGAAGATGATGGCCGGGGATGCGATGGCAATCATCGCCTGGGGCGCTTGCGCCTCCTGGGGCTGCGTTCAGGCGGCAAGGCCCAATCCGACGCGGGCAACGCCCATCGACAAGGTCATCACCAACAAGCCCATCATCAAGGTGCCGGGTTGCCCGCCGATCGCGGAGGTGATGACAGGCTTAATCACCTTCATCACCACTTTCGGCAAGCTGCCTGAGCTCGATCGGCACGGCCGGCCAAAGATGTTCTATTCGCAGCGCATCCACGACAAGTGCTACCGGCGTCCGCATTTCGATGCCGGCCAATTCGTTGAGAAATGGGACGACGATGCGGCGCGCAAGGGCTACTGCCTCTACAAGATGGGCTGCAAGGGGCCGACCACCTACAACGCCTGCTCGACGGTGCGCTGGAACGATGGTGTCTCGTTCCCGATCCAGTCGGGCCATGGTTGCATTGGCTGCTCGGAAGACGGCTTCTGGGACAAGGGCTCGTTCTACCACCACCTTACCAACATCAAGCAGTTCGGTATCGAGAAGAGCGCCGACGAGATCGGTATGGCGGCGGCAGGAGCCGTCGGCGCTGCTGTGGCTGCGCATGCGGCGGTGACGGCGGTGAAGCGCCTCGCCAGCAAGCGTGAGGACGCTGGTCGAGATCATTAATCGAGTTTTCGGAAAGGGAACGATGGGCGTCCAGACACCCAACGAGTTCAAACCTGACAATTCCGGCAAGCGCATCGTCATCGATCCGCTGACCCGGATTGAAGGCCATATGCGGATCGAGGTCAATGTCGATTCTGACAACGTGATCCGCAACGCGGTCTCCACCGGCACGATGTGGCGCGGCATCGAGATCATCCTGAAGGGCCGCGATCCGCGGGACGCCTGGGCCTTCACCGAGCGGATCTGCGGCGTCTGCACCGGCACGCACGCGCTCACCTCGGTGCGCGCGGTCGAGAACGCGCTCGGCATCACGATTCCCGACAACGCGAACTCGATCCGTAACATCATGCAGCTTTGCCTGCAGGTGCACGACCATCTCGTGCACTTCTATCACCTGCATGCGCTCGATTGGGTCGACGTCCTCTCCGCGCTCAAGGCCGATCCCAAGGCCACCTCGGCGCTGGCTCAATCGGTCTCGTCTTGGCCGTTGTCCTCGCCCGGCTATTTCAAAGACCTCCAGATCCGGCTGACGAAGTTCGTCGAGTCCGGTCAGCTCGGCCCGTTCAAGAACGGCTATTGGGGTCATGCCGCCTACAGGCTGCCGGGCGAAGCGAACCTGATGGCGGTTGCCCATTATCTGGAAGCGCTCGACTTTCAGAAGGAAATCGTCAAGATCCACGCGATATATGGCGGCAAGAACCCGCATCCGAACTGGCTGGTCGGCGGCGTGCCCTGCGCCATCAATGTCGATGGCACCGGCGCGGTCGGCGCCATCAACATAGAGCGGCTCAACCTCGTCTCTTCCATCATCGACCGCTGCATCGAGTTCACTGAAAAGGTATACCTGCCCGACATCGTCGCGATCGGCTCTTTCTATAAGGATTGGCTCTATGGCGGCGGCCTCTCCGGCAAGAGTGTGATGGCCTATGGCGATATCCCAGAGAACGCCAATGACTATTCGGCCAAGAACCTGAAGCTGCCGCGCGGCGTGATCATCAACGGCAATCTCAACGAGGTGCTGCCGATCGACCACGCCGATCCCGAGCAGATCCAGGAGTTTGTCACCCACTCGTGGTACAGATATGCCGACGAGTCCAAGGGCCTACACCCCTGGGATGGCGTCACCGAGCCGAACTACGTGCTCGGTCCCAATGCCAAGGGCACCAAGACCGACATCAAGGAGCTCGACGAGGGCGGCAAATATTCCTGGATTAAGGCGCCGCGCTGGCGCGGCAATGCCGTTGAGGTCGGGCCACTTGCTCGTTACATCGTCGGCTGTGCGCAGAACAAGCCCGAGTTCAAAGAGCCGACCGAAAAGCTGCTCAAGACGCTCGGTCTTCCCGTCACTGCGCTGTTCTCCACGCTCGGCCGCACGGCGGCGCGCGCGCTTGAATGCGAATGGGCGGCGAACCAGATGCGCTACTTCCAGGATAAGCTGGTCGCGCGCATCAAGGCCGGTGACACCTCGACTGCAAATGTCGACAAGTGGGAGCCGGAGAGCTGGCCGAAGGAAGCCAAAGGTTACGGCTTCTCCGAGGCGCCGCGTGGTGCCCTCGGGCACTGGATTAAGATCAAGGAAAACAGGATTGACAACTACCAGTGCGTGGTGCCGACCACCTGGAACGGCTCGCCGCGGGATCCCAAAGGCAATATCGGCGCCTTCGAAGCGTCGCTGATGGATACGCCGATGGCGAATCCGGAACAGCCGCTCGAGATTCTGCGCACCATCCACTCCTTCGATCCGTGCCTGGCCTGTTCGACCCACGTGATGTCTCCGGACGGTCAGGACATGGCAACCGTCAAGGTCAGGTAGGAAAGGGGAGCGCCATGATTAACGTAGTTGCAAGCCCGCAAGAGCCCGAGCCCAACCTTGCGGCGACCGCCGCGGATGCGTCGGGCAAACACGCGGTCGGACGCACGACTGTCTATGTTTACGAAGCGCCCGTGCGCGTCTGTCACTGGGTAAACGCGCTCGCAATTTTAGTCCTGATGGTGACAGGCTATTCGATCGGAACGCCGTTGCCGGCTGTGGAGGGCGAGGCCTCGGCAACCTACGTAATGGGCTATATCCGCTTTGCCCATTTCGCGGCGGGGCAGGTACTCGCGGTGTTCTTTCTCGTCCGCATCCTGTGGGCCTTCGTCGGCAACCACCACGCCCGGCAGATCTTCTTCATTCCGGTGCATCGCAAACAGTTTTGGAAGGACGTGCTGCACGAGATCCGTTGGTATGCCTTCCTGAAACGTGAACCGAAGATGTATGTCGGCCATAATCCCCTGGCGCAGACCGCGATGTTCACCGGCTTCACGCTGTGCGTGGCCTTCATGATTGTCACGGGCTTTGCCCTCTATTCGGAAGGCGCCGGGATCGATAGCTGGCAGCACAAGATGTTCGGTTGGCTATTCGCGATCTGGCCTAACAGCCAGGACGTACGCACGTGGCACCATCTGGGCATGTGGGCATTGATCATATTCTTGATGGTCCACATCTATGCCGTCGTTCGCGAAGACATTATATCGCGCCAGGGCATCATGTCCTCGATGATATCGGGTGTACGTCAGTGCCGCGACAAGCCGTCGAGCAGGCCGGTGCCGTCATCTTTACAGCCAAGGCGGCGCGTCCTGGTGCTCGGTATTGGCAACATTCTTTGGGCAGATGAAGGGTTTGGGGTGCGAGCGGTGGAAGAATTCCATCGCCGTTACACCGTGCCCGATGGCGTCACCATCTTGGACGGCGGTACGCAGGGGCTCCAGCTCGTCAACTATCTTCAGGAATCCGATTGCCTGATCGTATTCGACGCAATCGATTATGGCCTGGAGCCCGGACAGTTGAAGCTCGTGCGCAACGAAGAAGTGCCGCGCTTCATTGGCGTTAGGAAGATGAGCCTGCATCATACCGCTTTTCAGGAAGTTATCAGTGCAACTGATCTGCTCGGTCATTGCCCGAAACAACTCGTTCTGATCGGCTGTCAGCCGCTCGATCTCGAGGACTGGGGTGGGCCCCTGACGCCGGCGGTGCGCAATCAGATCTCCCCTGCGGTCGAACTTGCCAGCTCAATCCTAGCCGAGTGGGGCGTGGAGGTGACGCCGCGCATCGCACCGTTACGGGAGTCCGAGTGGTTGCTCGCCAATGGTATCGATCACCTGCACTACGAGATGAGAGTGCGCAGCTGAACGGCCAGCGACCTGTCGGAGACATCGCAGATGTGTCTTGGTTTGCCAATGACGATTATCGAAAGCGACGGCATCTCCGCGCTTTGCGAGTTTAGTGGCGTACGGCGGCGCGTCTCGGTGCTCTTGCTCTCCAATCCGCCTGCCTGTGCCAAGGTGTTGGTCCATGTCGATACTGCTATTCGGCTCCTGGATGACGACGAAGCGCGGCTGATTGCGGATGCAATCGAAGGCATCGGCGCAGCGCTCAATGGCGAGGACTGCGACGGCTTCTTCGCCGACCTGCTCGACCGCGAGCCGCCGCTGCCCGAGCATCTCCGGCTCGACCTGGCTAGTAGCCATCTTCGACATTCCAGGATGAACCATGCGACGAGCACCTACGGAGACGGTGGCGAAGCTGGAAGACAAGCCTCTCGTCCAGAAAGATAACCATCATCCGTTCGTGACAACGAGCTGTTCATCTGAAAACTCATCGTCGTGGGCCATCGTAAAGAATCTGATCGGATCAGAACTGGAGCGCGGATGAAATTCCAGCAGGGGATGCCTGTTCTGGCGCGGCGCGGCCCGTCCGAGGTCGATGTTAGTCTCCTCGATCGTTCTCCAGCTGCGTCCGATGAGCCGGGTGCGATGCCAGTGTTGTCGTCGGCGGGCAATCCCCCACGCCTTCCGGAGACGACCGGCGTTGCCGTCGTTCTGCTCAAGTTGATCGGCGAGTTTCGTGGGCGGCTGCCTGGCTCGGTCATCGCGAGCAACGCCGAGATTAAACTCGGTCAGCACTTTGTATTGCGTGTGCAGCCGATGGTGGTTTTGCTCGCCAAGGAGATGCTTGGGCTGATCGTAAGAACCTGGGATTTGTCAATCCATTTCGATCGCATCTCCACCCCGATCAGCCGACCTTGCGGAAGCGGGGCGGCAGTCGTTGGAACCGTCCCCCCTTACCAGAGCTCACAGGGTGTCGGATTGTGAAGGCGCGTTTTGGCACAGTGCCTGAAGATGGGGAGCGGCCGATCTACCGCGAGGAGAGCCTCGACGCGGCGGGCAGCCGCGTGAGCGCAGCGGGCGCCTTAGCGAAGCTTGCGTCGCTCGATAGTGTGGAGCTCGCCTGGAGTTGCCCGAACGCGGTGGAGCTGTTGTCGCGGATCGCCGCCACCATTGCCATCCAAAAGGCCGATGCGCCGACACGACTGTTTCGGCTCGGCAATCTCAATGATCTCGAACGGAAGGTGATTGCCGATGTGTTCGGCGAAGGCGAGGTGGCCGGCGTCGTCGCGCTGCCGGACGGATCGCTGGTGCAAATCCAGGAATCGGTGCTGGCCGGGATCTGGCGCGTACGGCTCAAGACAGACGAGGCATCCGAATATCTCGAGGTCGGCGCCATCCCCGAGATCGTCAGGCGTGCAGCTACCGATCTCACGACCGTGGATTTCGAGATCGTGGAGACCCCGGAGGGCACCATGAACGTGCTGCCGGTGCTTGCCGAAATTCGCGGCTGTGCGCTGGCCTGGCGCCCGGGCATTCGCTCGAGGATCATCAATTTCACGCTGCTGCCGATGAGCCCGGCCGACTGGAGCTTCCTCAAGGAAACGATCAAGAATGGGCCGATCGAGCTCGTCTCGCGCGGCTATGGCAGCTGTCGCGTGCTTGCGAGCGGTATCCGAAATGTCTGGTCGGTGCAGTTCTTCAATGCCACGGACAGTATCATCCTCGACACGCTCGAGGTCGGCGGCGTGCCGGCAGTCGCGACCGCTGCCGACGAGGATTTTAGGGATTCCGCCGAGCGCTTGCAGGAAATCATTGAGGCCTATTTCAAATGAACGGGTTCGAGAATTTTGGCGTGCGCCTGGATGTTGCCGATGGCACGCGGCTGGAATGCGGTGTCTGCTGGACGGTCTATGACCCGGTCGACGGCGACAACTTGGCGCAAGTCGCGCCCGGCACACCGTTCGCGGCGTTGCCGGGGGACTGGCATTGTCCGAACTGCGACGCCCCGAAATCCAAATTTATGGCGATTGAGTCATGATGTGTGACGCTCCCGACGCCACCGGTGAAGTCGACGCATTGGCGTGCGGTAAGGAGTTGGAGAAAAACTCTATCGTGAGATCGGCGAGCGCGCGGTGCGAGATCTACCGATCTATAACGGCGCACTTAGCGTTGCGCCGATCGGTGTTACGTCTGTTCCATGGCACGATCCTCGGCATCATCGTCAGGCCGTGGTTCATGAATGTAGTGATACCCGCGGCGGAAGCTGCTCTGGCCGAACTGTTGCTACCAGCCGACGGTGAGGAGGCGGTCCGCCGCCACGACGCCGCAACAAGCGCGGTCGATTGGCGAAACTTTCTGCATGGCGTTCTGGCGGAGCGGCACACATGAGCCGGGCCCTCCGTAACGAGATCGACATCACGGTCTGGCTTACCGGCTGCACCATCGAGGACATTACGATCCTGCCGCGGAGCCGGCCGCCCTTGACACGCCTGTTTGCCGGAAAGCCGGTTGCGTCGTTGTCGGGCGTGCTGCCGCGACTGTTCTCGCTGTGCTCGACGGCCCATCAGGTGGCATTCCTGTCGGCGATCGAGGCCGCGCATGGCGAAGAACCATCCGCTGAGACGCTCCGGCGCCGTGTCATAGCCGTGGTTTCCGAGCGCCTGACCGAACTGTTGCGGGGCCTCTTCGTCGGCCGCCTCGCGCTAGATCGCGCGAGTGCCGCCGTCGTTCGTGCCATGATGCTGGCTACGATCGCGCTTGGCGGCAGCGAGGAGTCGCCGCGCGGCGAGGCCGTGTCGCAGATCAGGGCGTCGCTCCTGACACTGGGGATCACCGCCGAGGAGCCGGCGCCGAGGTCCGGCAGCGCGCTGGCCACGCATCTTGGGAGCCTCAATGGCGATGCGCTGTCGCTTTCGGTGATCGAGCAGTCGTTCCTCTCGGCGTCCGAGGATCTTGACGTCGTCATGCGGATGCTGTCGGACAGCACGACTTTCTGCGATGCGCCCAATCTTCACGGCCGCATTCCGGAGACCGGCGTCTGGGCGCGCCGGGTTGGGCGTCAGTCGATTTCGCCGCCGGACGCCGGCCCGGTCGCGCGTCTGAAGGCGCGGATGGCCGAGATAGCCCGGCTTTGCGCTTGGCTCGAAGGCGAGCAGGTTCTGGAAGAGGGCATCACAGGGAGCTATCGACTCGGTGCCGGTCGAGGCGCGGCCGCTGTCGAGTGCGCGCGCGGCCGGCTCTACCATGCCATTGAGCTCGATGACGACGATTGTATCGTCCGCTTCGAGTTCCTGGCTCCGACCGAGTGGAATTTCCATGCCCGTGGGCCGCTGGTTCAGAGCCTCAAAGGTTCGCTGATGTCGGCCGGCAGGCAGGGACAGGACGCGGTTCGCGCCCTCGTCGGCTTGTTCGATCCGTGCGTCGATGTCGAGCTCGGCTTCCTCAAGGTCGGCCATGCATGAGATGGCGCTGTGCGAAGGCATCATTTGCATCGTCGAGGAGGAAGCGCGCAAGCGCCGGTTCTCCAGGGTGAAGGTGATATGCCTCGAGATAGGCGCGCTTAGCCATGTCGCGCCGGAGGCGATGATGTTCTGCTTCGAGGCCGTGGCCGCACGGACCATTGCGCGAGGAGCGCGGCTCGAGATCATCGAGAGGCGCGGAATAGCCTGGTGTTTGGCCTGCTCGCAGAGCGTCGAGATTGCGCAGCGCTGCAAGCCGTGCCCTTTCTGCGGCAGCTATCAATTGCAGGTAACCGGTGGCAAAGAAATGCGCCTCAAGGAATTGGAGGTCGACTGATGTGTACGGTATGCGGCTGTAGCGACGGAAAGTCGACGATCTCTCATGCGCATGGTCATCACCACGATCACGGCGGACACCATCATCACCATCATGGGCTAAGCCATGATCACCATCACCATCACCGTGGTGCGGCCCGCAATCATGAGCATGGCGCTGTCGGGCTTCTCGATTGTGGCGCCAATCCGGCCGGCCAGCAGATTGTCGGCATGAGCGGCGACCGGATCATCCAGGTCGAGCGCGATATTCTCGGCAAGAATGATCGGCTCGCCGCCGACAACCGCGCGCGCTTTCGTGCCGACGACGTGCTTGCCTTCAACCTGGTCTCCAGTCCCGGCGCCGGCAAGACCTCGCTCCTGGTCCGTGCCGTCTCCGAGTTGAAGGCCAGTTTCCCGATCGGCGTGATCGAAGGCGACCAGCAGACCTCCAACGACGCCGAGCGCATTCGCGCGGCCAGCGTTCCGGCCATCCAGGTCAACACCGGCAAGGGCTGCCATCTCAACGCTGCGATGGTCGGGCAGGCCTATGACCGGCTGCCCTGGCTGAACGGCGGCATACTGTTCATTGAAAATGTCGGCAACCTCGTCTGCCCCGCCGCGTTCGATCTCGGCGAAGCCTGCAAGATCGTGGTATTCTCGACCACCGAGGGTGAGGACAAGCCGCTCAAGTACCCGGATATGTTCGCGGCATCGTCCCTCATGATGATCAACAAGATTGATCTCGTCCCGATGCTCGACTTCGATCTCGCCAGGACCATCGAATATGCGCGGCGGGTCAACCCCAGAATTGAGGTGCTGACGGTGTCGGCGCGCACCGGCGAAGGGTTTTCGACATTCTATGCCTGGATCCGCAAGCGCGCGGCGAAGGCGAAGCCGCCCGAGATCGCTGTGGGAGGATGACCATGCGCGTCGAGACCACAGCGCAAGTCGGACGGCGGCTGCGCCTGCATGTGCGCGGCGCCGTGCAGGGCGTCGGCTTTCGTCCATATGTCTACGGCCTCGCCGCGCACTATCGCCTCGGCGGCTTCGTCGCCAACGATCCGCACGGGGTGGTCATCGAGGTCGAGGGCGAGCGCACGTCTGACTTCGTTACCGCACTGCCGCTGGAAAAGCCGCCGCTCGCGCGGATCGACGCGATCTCTATCCAGAGCATCGGCGCCGTCGCGAGCGATCAGTTCTGCATCCGTGCCAGTGAGCATGGCAAAGTGTCGACGCGGATCGTCGCGGACGCGGCGACCTGTCCGCAATGCCTGAGCGAGCTGTTTGATCCGGGCAGTCGCTTCCATCTCTATCCCTTCATCAACTGCACCCATTGCGGCCCGCGCTATACCATCGCTGAGCGGCTGCCCTATGACCGCCGCACCACCGCGATGAAGCGCTTTCCGTTGTGCGCGGCGTGCGCGAGCGATTATGCCGATCCCAACAGCCGTCGCTTCCACGCCGAGGCCATTGCCTGCCCGCAATGCGGCCCGAGGCTCAGCCACAGCGTCGAGGCGGTCGCGGCCGCGATCGCCGCGGGGAAGATCGTGGCGATCAAGGGGCTCGGCGGCTATCAGCTCGTCTGCGACGCCCGCGCCGATGACGTCGTGCAGCGCTTGAGGCTGCGGAAGCAGCGGGACCAGAAGCCATTTGCGGTGATGGTCGGCACCGTGGATGCGGTTTCGGAGATTGCCGATGCCAACACGGCCGAGCTTGCCCTGCTGGCATCCTCGCCCCGACCGATCGTGCTGCTGACGTCACGCCATTGCCTTGCGGGCGCGATCGCGCCGGAGCTGTCGCGGGTCGGCGTCATACTGCCGGTCGCGCCCTTGCATCATCTGCTGTTCCAGGCACTGCACTCGGCGCATCCGCGGCGCGGCGAAAGCTGGGTGATTGTTGCAACAAGCGCCAATCCCAGCGGCGAGCCGCTCTTGGCCGATAATCGGGAGGCTGAGCGGCGCCTCGATGCCATTGCGGACCTGATTGTCACCCACGATCGCGACATCGTCATCCGCGCCGACGATTCGGTTGCCGCGATCGTGGCAGGACGGATGCAGTTCATCCGCCGGGCCCGAGGCTATGTTCCCGAGCCGATCCGGCTTGCGCGGCCAGTGCCACCCGTGCTCGCCGTCGGTGGCGCCTTGAAGGTGACCGTCACGGCCACGCGTGGAAACGAGGCCTTCGTGTCCCAGCACATCGGCGATCTCGACACTGCGCAAGGAATCCGCTTCTTCCAGGAGACGGTGCAGCACCTGACCTCGACGCTGGATGTCGAGCCGATCGTCATCGCGCATGACCTTCATCCCAACATGGCGTCGACCCGTCTCGCCGAAGCGAGCGGGCGCCGCTTGATCCCGGTTCAGCATCATCATGCCCATGCCGCGTCCGCGATGGCGGAGCATGGTATCGAAGGGCCGGCGCTCGCGCTTGTGCTCGACGGTTTCGGCTATGGCAGCGACGGCGGCAATTGGGGCGGCGAGCTTTTCCGGTGTGACGGGGCGCGATTCCAGCGGCTCGGACATCTCGCGCCGCTAAAGATGCCGGGCGGCGACCGCGCCGCGCGGGAGCCCTGGCGAATGGCGGCGAGCGTGCTGCATTCTCTCGGGCGTGGCGATGCGATCCCGCGCCGCTTTGCGGTGCAGCCGCAGGCAGCTCGCCTATCAACCTTGCTCGACCAGCCGGACGTGCTGGTCACGACCAGTGCTGGCCGGATGTTTGACGCGGCGGCGGGTCTGCTGGGCCTGTGCTCCGTTCAGAGCTATGAGGGCGAAGCCGCGATGAAGCTGGAAGCTCGCTCGCGCAGCCCGCGCATCGCACCCGGGGGGTGGATGATCAAGGATGGTGTGCTGTCCATCCATCCACTGCTCGACCGCCTCAGTGCCGATGCTGTCGATCCAGGCGAGGGCGCCGAGCTGTTTCACGGCACGTTTGCTGCGGCTTGCGTCGACTGGATCGCGCGTGCAGCGCGGGAGAGCGGCCTCACCATCGTCACCTTGAGCGGCGGATGCTTCCTCAATGCCATCCTTGCGGACAATATCGAGCGCGGCTGCGTCGCTGCCGGTCTCAAGCCATTGCTGCCGCGCCAGGTGCCGCCCAATGACGGCGGCCTGAGCCTCGGGCAAGCCTGGATCGCCGCTCTGCAAATCGTCGAACACCGCCGGGAAGGAAACGCCTGATGTGTCTCGCAATACCTGCCGAGGTGACGAAGCTCCTTGCCGACGACATGGCCGTCGTCTCGATCGACGGCGTCAGCAAGGAGATCTCGGTGGCGCTGATCGAGAATCCTACCATTGGCGAATATGTGATTATCCATGTCGGCTATGCCCTGACCAAGATCGACCCGGAGGAGGCAAGCAGGACGCTCGAGCTCTTGCGCGAGCTTAGCATGGAAGGTCAGGCAGCCGCGCCATGAAATATTCCGACGAATTTCGCGACAGGGAGATCGCGCAGGGACTTGCGAAAGCAATCCGCGCCGAGGCCGATCGGCGGCGGCCGTACCGCTTCATGGAATTCTGCGGCGGCCATACGCACGCAATCTCGCGCTATGGCCTCGAGGACATGCTGCCGAGCAACGTGCGGATGATCCACGGTCCCGGCTGCCCAGTCTGCGTGCTGCCGGCCGGGCGAATCGACATGGCGATCCGTCTCGCCGTGAGCCCCAAGGTCATCCTGTGCGTCTATGGCGACCTGATGCGTGTGCCGGGCTCGCAAGGGGCGTCGCTCTTGAAGGTGAAGGCGCGCGGCGCCGATATCCGCATGGTCTATTCCACCGTCGATGCCATCCGCATTGCCGAGGACAATCCCGGGCGCGAAGTCGTGTTCTTCGCCATCGGCTTTGAGACCACGACGCCGCCGACGGCCGTCATGATACGTCAGGCCGAAAAAAAGCGGCTTTCGAATTTTAGCCTGTTCTGCAACCACGTGCTGACGCCGCCGGCGATGCAAAACATTCTGGAGAGCCCTGACGTTCGCAACATCGGCCACGTGGAGATCGACGGTTTTGTCGGGCCGGCCCATGTCTCGACCATCATCGGCACGGCGCCTTTCGAGCTTTGCGCGGAGGAGT
The DNA here is from genome assembly GCF_052588265.1 of Bradyrhizobium sp. Pa8. NCBI lineage: Bacteria > Pseudomonadati > Pseudomonadota > Alphaproteobacteria > Hyphomicrobiales > Nitrobacteraceae > Bradyrhizobium > Bradyrhizobium sp. Pa8. The sequence continues at coordinate 1,688,030 of NZ_CP176767.1, forward strand.
TCCGCAAGCCGATCGTGATCTCCGGTTTCGAGCCGCTTGACATGATGCAGACCATCCTGATGCTGGTCCGGCAAGTCAACGAGCATCGCCACCAAGGGGAAAACCAGTATCGCCGCGCGGTGACCCGCGACGGCAATCTGCGCGCCAAGGAGGAGATTGCTGACATTTTCGAGCTGCGAGACCGGTTCGAATGGCGCGGGCTCGGCCAAGTTCCATACAGCGGGCTCAAGCTGAAGCGCGCATACGCCATATACGACGCGGAGGTGCGCTTCGACATGCGCGAGCTGTGCGTTGCCGACAATCGGGCATGTGAATGCGGCCCCATCCTGCGCGGAGTAAAGAAGCCGGCGGATTGCAAGCTGTTCGGGACGGTCTGCACGCCGGAAACGCCGATGGGATCCTGCATGGTGTCCACCGAAGGCGCCTGCGCCGCGCATTGGACCTATGGCCGCTTCCGCAATCATCAGCAGAGACGGGCGTCATGAGAGGCAATCAGCGCAAGCTCGACATCAGGAATGGCTGCATCGACCTGTCTCACGGCTCCGGCGGCCGCGCGATGGCGCAGCTGATTTCGGGGCTGTTCCATGAGGCCTTCGGCAATGAATGGCTGGCGCTCGGCAATGATCAGTCGGCCTTCGACGTCGGCGCCGGGCGCATGGTAATGACGACCGATGGCTACGTCATCTCGCCACTGTTCTTCCCGGGCGGTAATATCGGTTCGCTGGCCGTGCATGGCACAGTCAACGACATCGCAATGGCCGGGGCGCGGCCGCTTTATCTGTCCGCGAGCTTCATCATCGAGGAGGGGTTTCGTTTCTCCGACCTCAAGACGATCGCCGAGTCCATGGGAGAAGCGGCGCGATCGGCCGGCGTCCACATCATCACGGGCGACACGAAGGTGGTCGAACACGGCAAAGCCGACGGCCTGTTTATCTCGACAGCCGGCGTCGGTGTGGTGCCTGACGGGCTCGAACTCTCCGCGGAGAACGCGCGCGTCGGAGACCGCGTGCTCATCTCGGGCACGCTCGGCGATCATGGCATCGCCATCATGTCCAAGCGGCAGAACCTCGCTTTTGAAACGGAGATCGTGTCGGATTCGGCGGCGCTGCACGACCTCGTCTTGAAGATGGTTGAGGCCGGAGGCCAGGGCATTCGCCTGATGCGCGACCCCACCCGCGGTGGGCTTGCCGCGACCCTGAACGAGATCGCCCGGCGATCCGACCTCGGCTTTCGATTGCAGGAAGAGGCAATCCCGGTGAAGCCCGGCGTGGCGGCGGCCTGTGAGCTCTTGGGGCTCGATCCACTCCATGTCGCCAATGAAGGCAAGCTGGTTGCGATCGTGTCGCCCCAGGTCGTCAATGCCGTGCTCGCTGCGATGCGGGCGCATCCGCTCGGCAGCGATGCCGCCGACGTCGGCGAGGCAATCGCCGATGACCATCATTTCGTGCAGATGGCGACCAGCTTTGGCGGCGACTGCATCGTCGACTGGCTATCGGGCGATCAACTTCCGCGTATCTGCTGAGGCCCAGGCATGCAAAGATCGGAACGCCGCTGTCACTCAGAATCGACTAGGGCACGTTGACCGGCGGCATGGATTCGGTCACGCGGGGCACGAAAGCATCCTGGTGGCGGCCCCGTGCCGCCAACATGCATTGCAAATGCCACAATGAGAAGTAGGAGCCTACGCATTCGAAGAAGTCATTCCCGAAGCTATATCGCAAGTGTGACGCTCATAACATCTTGCTCAGGAAGGGGGCCTGAATGATTTGGGGCACGCAAAGGCCCAAAGTCTCATTGGATGGCTCTTGCAAAGTTCTCAAACTCGATTTTCTTTGCTCGCGCCGCAAGACGGCAGACCGTCCGCAGATTGCGCCGGAAAAATGCACTTCTTCCCGACAACGGCAGGATTATTGCGCCAGATTCGAATAATCTTTTATGTATCAGGCGGTCAACCGGGCAAACTAGGACTGTCGCTTTCCCTCTGCAATCGAGGGCTGTATAATGAACAATCATGACTTTATTTCCAGTAGCCTGCTGGCGCTGACCGCGACGGGTCTTGCGCTGCTTTGCTCGAGCCTGCTCGCCTTTGCCTTCATTTGACGTCGACGTAGCGCTCGCACCTTGCGGATTCAGTTGGAACCTCGCTAACTCGCGATTGGCTAAGATCAGCAAACGCAAAGTCGAACCCATTAGCTTAGAGAAGTTAAGTCAGACAAGAGGGGTGCATGCGCTATTTTCTCTTGTTTGTTGTCGTGCTCGCAACCCATCTTGGTTGATTCTGGGTCACGTTCGATCGCCGCTCCGCGGGATCGTTCGGGATACATGCCGACGGCTCGACTAGACGTTTATGCTTGCAAGGGCGTATCTAGGGATATCCTGGCAACTGCCAGTTCGCAAGCTATAGCCAATGTATGGCCAGCGCATCCGGTACAGACGCTTATTGCGGTATCAATCCGGTCTACGCTGTCGAGCGGCGCAGATCACAATCACGCTGGCGGCTGATAGGCCATTCTATTGGCTGTCCTACGAGACCAGTCGACCGGCGGGAGGCGAAAAGCGCTTGATGATGCCATGTCCTTTGGAAAGGGAGTGCCACCTTTGAACTCGTTGATTCGAGGATATTTTCGCCGCACAGGATGGTTCCATGTGTGGTCGCGCGCTACGCCAGTATCGGTTCGAACCGAACTCCTCGAGCGTCGATCAAAAGACAACCCTATGGTCGACAAATCTTCGAAGGCCACGTCACTTCCGCTCGATTGGACATCGACCTCGAGCGGTGGGACGCGCGCTTCAACAAGATGTGCGGCCTCGGCCTAGATCAGCTCATCTCCCGCGGCATGGACGAGGGTCCGTTCCTCCGAAAGACTGCTCTGCGGATTCCAATGCAAATCTCATGGTCATTGAATCCGAGCTAGAGCGGGATAGTGCGCGTTGCCGCCGAGAGCCCAATCGCGATCGTCCCTTAGGAATACCTTGCGCACGTGGGCTAGCTAGGCATTGCAGTGGCGACTTCAGGCGTGGGCCGATCTCTGCAAAACCAGCCTTGAAGTACAATGCCAAGCTGGAGTTGCGCGTCCACATCGGCGGCCTGGGTGCGGCCAATTCAAGCTGGCTCCATCCTTTTACTGTCCCCAGGTCTACGGCAGCCTCAATGAGACGCATTGCGACCCCAGACGAACGCTGATCCGGCACCACGTAGAGTTCGGTGATGGTGGCGTAGGTTCCGCGCGCGAAAAGGGCTGCGCTTTCCGACAACATGATGACGCCGACCGGGCGGTCCCCGGCGAAAGCTAGAAACCCATAGACACGCTCTTTCATGGCAAGGAGTTCGGCTACAAGTTGGGGATCTGGTCCCGCCTGTACCTGGCCGGCCCCAAGTTCGGCCAGTAGGGCAGCAACCATGTGGGTCACCGTTGGGGCGTCATCGACAGACACTTCACGCGTGGTCACCATATGTGGTCCTCCTCCAAACTCAAGCAAAATAGCAGCCGGTCCAGCAGCATCGCGACCAGCGCGAACGCAAACGACGCTCCACGCCCGACCAGACTGGCGAAGGTCAGCGCCACGAACAGCAGCATCGCGCGACGAGCGAAGTGCAGGACAGCGGAGGTTTTGTAAATCAGCACAAACCACATGGCGACCAGCGAATGCTTCACCCCGAGAGCAGCGCGAGAATCCTTAGCCGGCATCGGAGTCCAATGGCTAAATCCTCTCAGACAATCTTCGTATGCGCGAGTCCAAAACAAACTTTCTTTGGCCGGGTGGAGATAATCAGCCTTTTGTATTTTCCGAGTAGACGCGTTGATTATTGCGCGCAGTGAAAACCTGCGCGCACGCATCAGTTGATGACGCAACCGTGCAGTGGCTGCGCGCGCACTGGCTTTTGGCGCCCTCTGGCTCATGCGGGCGCCGCCCCGCTCAACCCTTCGTAAGTTCGCTAATGATCTGACGAGGAGGCCTGCCTCATTCATCGTTGAGTTCGGCAGCGATGTCTTAGTTGAACCCGATAGGCAAAACGGACTGTCGAACGGTGTACGCAGATATCGCGTCTTGAAAGCCGAGCGATCGGAGTTTGCTGACAATTTTCAGCATCGACACGTTTAGAAGGACCATCCATCTCTCATTTCTCGATCCAGGCTCGAAACAATTTGACGATTGATCAATGGTTGGCAGCCTGCCGACCCGGCATTCAACTCAAATTGACGGCCAAACATGAGATCCTGGCGAGGCAACAGCCGACGATTTTCGGCGCGCTGAAGCCGCTTGAGGGTGAAATACGTCGCTGTTCTCCAATAAGTTGCCCTATCTCGACTTCAACTGGCGGTACGCGCCACGGATTTGGTCGAGGTGTATCAACAAAGGATCGGAACGGCAGTGCTGGCGAGATCTCTTCAAATTGGTGGAGGCTGAAATGCTTTTTTGTACAGTATCAATTTTCGCCGTGGCCATTCTTGACTCGATACCGATCTCTGTGGAAGCCGCTTCAAAGTGTCCGGTCCCTGGTGTCCAGTCGAGTTGAGGTGTGAACTCAAGCGGTTACTTCGATGTCGCGGCCGGTGGTGCATCTACTATTACCGCTCAAAATGGACGGGTTGATTGCCGCTTCAAAGATTTCGCAAAAGCCTGCACATGCGGCTCTAAAGAAACTGAATGTATCTACTTACACTTACACCGCCAAGGCAGGCTACAAGAGCAGCGATGCGTTTGCCGTCAGCTTTACGGGAAAGGGCCCTTCGGGTTCGGGAACGTCGGTCATTACAATGAACGCGACAGTTCAGTGAGACGCGCCGGAAGCCGGTTTAGTCCAGTACCGGACATGCTGGCCAACACTAACGTCCGGAGTGACCTTGCTTCGGGTGTCCCGTTCAAAAGGCTACGGATGGGTCAAGAGCGCGGCCGTCTGCAACGGGTGTCGCGTCTAAGCGGATCGATACCGCCTGAAAAAAACACCTAACGGCCCCTACCTTCGGCATATGCTATTTGCGGATATCTCTGTGCCGAGCGTGAAAAGCTGATAAGAGCCGTACTTTCATCGGACATTCTAAGCCCGGGCAAAAGTCGGCCGAGAGGAAGAAATATCTCTCCCAAATCGCATCGTCCACTCGCGGCCAGGGCCGAGGCCCGCGCCAGGCGTTCCGCGACGAGGTTGCCCCTTCAGTAATATCTAGGGCAGAGAAGCATGCTTCCATGAGCGCCGGGATCGAAGCCGCGCGAACTGGCGCCTAACGTCCCCGTGAGCGCCCTGTCGCTTGGTCAAACGTGCAGCGAGGCCTGACACGAGGCAAACGACATCAACCACGATACCGAGGTCACTGTCGCTAGTCGTGAGTTTAACTTTTCAATGGTTCTCTCACTTCCGGCAAACTTGCGTGCGCCGAAATAGATCATGACGCCGTTGCCGAAGATCTAGGGCGTCGCGCCCTTACCTCTGTATTCCCGGACCCATCTGGCCGTCTGCCGAAGTTCGCCGAACCCGAAGAAGTGCGCTCGCAACGATCGCAATTCAGCTTTGGTTTCCATTTGGTGCAAGAGTCGGTCAATTAGCTCCTGCGGCTCATAACCGACAACGAGACGGCCGAATCTCTGACCTTGAGAGCGCAATGCAAAAGCAGAATTTGTTACGCCACATATGAGCGCCAGACGCATGACGCTCTTTAGCGTGGCAGGTCCAGCCAAACCGACCCGAACATCTTCCGCTATTCCTCGCACCTGCAAACGTATGATATGTGCTGTTATGGCGTCCGGCTCGAAACAAAACTGGCTGACCACCCACGGCTTCATCCCTTGCCGAACGGTCAACGAGACCTTTTGATTGAGTTCGCCATCTAGCACGTCCGTTGGGATGTGCGGATGGCCTTGCGGATAGGTCGCAAAGCCAAGCCGTTTAAACCCATAGCGAGCGAATAGGCCCGTCTCAAGCACCGCTCGGCTAGAAGGAAATGGTCCGATGACACGCGCAACGTCGCCCCCCAGCAACAATGCTCGATCGACGCCAGCCTCTTGCAGTCGGGCCAGTGTCGTCTCGAGCTGATGATGGCTTTCGCATCTGCGTGCAACCAAGTGAGGCACTGGGATGAAACCCGACGTCCGCAGTTCTAGCGCTCTCGTAATCAGCGTCTCTAGGGCCTCTCCTGATACACTCGCAAGATATATCTCTGTCCCGGGCGTAAGGAAACGCCTCGCCATCTCAACCGCGCGGGTATCGCGCGGTACGATTTCGACGGAGTGCTGACCAAGGAATTTCTGGCAAGCGTCCCCCTTGTTGCAAGCTTGGGTCCTTGACGCGGTCATGAATGAGTCCGTTTTTGGTGGCAACACGAGCGACAGCAATCTTCGACCAGGGGCTCGACGTCACCAGCCTATTTTTGATTGAGGTTAGAGGCAGGCGGAACGGTCCCGTGCCTTAGCCGGGGGGAGCGAACGACGTCATGGCTTGTGGTTTCGGGAGATGATGTAAGACTCGTCCCAGAACCAAAGCCCATTATGCTTGCGCAAAATTGCCTTAGTGCATGCCAAGTACCGATCGTCCGTCATCGCTCGGGCCAGTCGCTCGTCCTCAATCTGTGCCACGTAGTTTGCGTTATTCCAGGCTGCAAACAGTGTTGACGTCCCGATGGATGTGGCGTCCGCTTCAATCTCATTGGGTAACGTATACATCACGTACTTGAATCTCGACTGCTCATCCGTCAACGCATCGAAATTGTAATGACGCGCCTCATTCCCCATCGCGACCTTCGTCTCGCGCAATATATCTCGTCGCTCGTTTGCGAAGGGCTGTTCCCCGGGCCACACGCTCTGAATTATCTCCAGACCGGGATCGTCGCCGCACGAATGAATGCCGACCAATCGACCTCCCGGAGCAAGCGCGAGCGCTAATGGCGCAACGACCTTCCTTGCCTTGAACTCCGCCGACGCCCGTGCCCGATAAGGTTGCGAAGCGATGACAAGATCGTAGTTCGCCATGATCGCGCCCTGCCTGGGGATGACCTGGTCCAGTAGGAATCGGCAACTCTGCAGATACAGCACCAGAACGACCGGGCGCTCATAGATCGGATTGCCGGATTTTTTGCTTACACTGGCCTTCCAATGTTGAGCTAGAAACGGCTCAAGATCATTGATCTGGCGCTCGTACTCGGCCGCCGTCCGCCCGCTCAGGGCGACTTCATGCCAGACGAGCCTGGATGCCGATGATGCGGAGTTTGCCGAAAGATATGGGGCTTCATGATAGTAAAGGTTGGTCAGGACGATGACCGTGGCCGGGTGCTCGTGAAACCGATCGGGGATCTTCTCAAGGGTCAACCGAATGTCTTCAAGGCTGATCTCTTTCCCAACGACGTAGAATGGCAAATGCTCGTAGCGTCGATGCATTGAACGCAACACGCGGGCCAGCACCGTCCCATCGCCAACTCCCGCATCAAAGAGCCGAACGGCAGGCGGACGCGGACGTATCTGATCGAGTTCAAGCGCTATTCGTTCTGATACGACGCGCTTCTCGCTGCACGTATTGACGAACATCAGGTACTTTTGTCGATTGTCATAAAATCGAAAGTTTTTCTCGGGTTCGGCTTCGTTGATCGCTTGAACCTCAGCGTGCGCAAACTCAGTTCGTGCAACGGACGACACGTTAGCCTCCTGCTTCATGATGGGAGCATTTCTTTTGCGACGTCACCGATCCGTCCACAATGCACGGCTCAGCGGAGAACCGCCGCACAAGGCTGTTAAGCGCGCGATCGGCGATCTCGAACGCGCTCGACGCTGTCCTCGTGGGCCGACCTGTAAATCTCGCATTTCTGACAAGCGCCCCCCAAAGGCTTCGCTGGGCTTCCCAAATCAGCGACTTGAGAAGTGTGCACATCGCTCGCGCCAACAAGGAGCTGCCGATGCTCCAGAGGTTGCTGACGCAATTGGAACTGAAGTGCGAGCGCCGCCTCGGTGAGCAATTGCGCAGCGGCAATGAGCGCGAGCCTCGGACAATGAGAAACAGTCCCCTCGAAGAGCTCAACGTGAAGGTTCCGGCCGGGCAAGATCGCTCGCTTCGTACTTGCTCAAAAAGTCTTCGATCGTCAGCTGGCGAAAATCTGGCAGCGCCGCGTGTAGGCTTCCGTGATCCCAGTCCCACCACGCAAGCCTGGTGAGCCTACCGGCAATATCGTCGGAAAATCGTCGCCTGACCGGGCGAGCCGGATTGCCCGCGACGATCGTGTAGGCCGGCACGTCCTTGGTGACGATTGCACCGCCTGCAACCACAGCACCGGTGCCGATATTGCGGCCGGGAAGTACGATTGCGCCGTGACCGATCCAGACATCGTGACCGAGATGGACCTGATGTTGCCTTCGCCAATCGAAGAATTCTGCCTCATCGCTCTCGCAGGGAAAATAGGCGCTCGCCCGATAGGTGAAATGCGACTGGCTCGCGCGGTGCATCGGATGGTTGCCCGGGTTGATACGGGTCATTGCCGCAATCGAGCAGAATTTTCCGATCGTCGCGTAGGTGATCTGGGAATCGTTCTCGACGTAGGAATAATCGCCCATCGTCACTTCTCGCAGGATCGTGCGCGCACCGACCTCGCAGTATGCGCCGAGTTGGGTATTGTGCAGCTGGGCGGCGGAATGGACGGTCGGTTGGACTGAGAGGGGGCTGGCGGCCATAGTTGCTCTGTAATTTGAACGGTGGGCACTCGTCTTGAACGGATTGATCACCATTTGGGGACAGATCGAGACTGTTTGCTGATATCTGGAGCCGCTGCACGCTGGCGTCGCCGGACGCAAGGCCCGCCGCCGGCATGACTCAGCCCGTCTCGAAGACACTATCGGCGAGGAGTTCAGTCGGACTCCGCTCCGCCACGATCTGTCCCCTCTGGACGAGCAGCGCACGGCCGACCAGCGAGGCGACGAAACTGAGATCCTGATCCGCAATGATCATGGCGGTTTTTTCCAGGCGGTGAATCGACAACAGACATTCGGCGATTTCGTCGGTCACCGAAGGCTGAATGCCCTCTGTCAGTTCATCCAGTAAGAGAAGCCGCGGCGAGCGAACCATGGCGCGCGCCAGGGCCAGCAATTGCCGCTCTCCTCCACTCAACGCACCGCTGGGTCGAGCGAGAAGCTTTTCGAGCCTCGGAAAGAGACACAATATCTCGGCGATCGCTTTTGCGTTGCCGGCACCGGGCATCATGCCCGCGAGCAGCAGGTTCTCCTTGACGGTGAGGCCGGGAAAACCCGCTCCGCCTTGCGGCGTGTAACTGAAGCCGAGACGACTGCGTCGATGGGCCGGCAGAGCTTCGATGGCGACACCGTCCAGAACGATCCGACCACCTTCGACCGGCAATAGCCCCATGACAGTCTTGAGCAAGGTGGTCTTGCCCATGCCATTGAGACCGATGATCCCCAGGATTTCATGATCGCCCAGATCGAAGCTTAAGCCTCGTAGAACCTGTGTCTTGCCGTAGCCGGCGACTAAGCCTTCACCTTTAAGCATGAATGGCCTCTTTCCTGCGGCCGAGATAGATGTCTCGAACGGTCTCGTTCGCCTCGATCTTGTCCATGGTGTCCTCAAGGAGCACTTTCCCCCTGTGCAAGACAGTAACTCTTTGTGCGAGACGGGCGATGAACTCCAGGTCGTGCTCGACCACGATCACCGTGGCACGGGCATTGAGACGTTTGATGATATCAACGGTCTTCAACATCTCATCGCGCGTCATGCCAGCGGTTGGCTCGTCGAGCAGCGCGAGACGAGGATCGCTCGCGAGCAGCATGCCGAGTTCGCACCATTGGCGATGCGCATGCGAAAGGGTGACGGCCAGCTGCTTTGCGCGCCCGTCATCAAAGCCGATCTCCTCCAGAGCCAACTCGACGACCCTGTCCAGCTCGCGCTTTGGCAGTTTCCTCCGCAGGGCAGCGAGGCGGATATTTTCGCGGACGTCAAGATTTGCGTAGATGCTGGGGATCTGGTTCTTGATGGCGATTCCCAGGCGTGCAATCCGATTGGGGGCCAGTCCTTGCAGATCACGGCCCTCGAAAAGAACGTGGCCGCTGGTCGGCTGGTGCTGATGTGTGAGGCATTTGAACAACGTGCTCTTGCCGGCGCCGTTTGGACCGATGAGGCAGCGGATTTCGCCGGCGGTTATGACGAGGTCGACGCCATCAACTGCGGTAACACCGCCGAACCGCTTTACGAGACCGCGCGTTGCGAGAATCGGTGAGTCGCTCATGCCGGTTTCACCTTCCGCCGCAAGATGCCGAAACGATTCCGGAACTTCAGGTTCGACAGACTAAGAATCATTGGCAACAGGCCTTGCGGGGCCAGCAGGACGAACAGGATGATCGTCACTCCGAAGATAAGCTCCGTGTTGAAAACCGTGTTGGCGCCGAGCTGGCTGCTCAGAAGCTGGAAGCCGAAGCTTGCGATCACCGGTCCGACAAAGGTCCCAAGTCCGCCCGCGATCACCCACAGAACGAATTGCGACGCTTGCGGAAGATCGAAGACGTTCGGGCTGACGAAGCCCATAACCGCCGTGTAAAGCGCCCCGCCAAGCCCGGCAATGGCAGCACTGACGGCAAAACCGACGAGCTTGTAGAAGCGGACGTCGTAGCCAAGAAGCTCGCTCCGCAACTCGCTTTCGCGGACAGCCGTCATAATCCGCCCTGCATCGCTGGCGCGCAGGAACGAAAGGAGAGTGTAAATGCCGGCCAGCGCCACCAGGCAGATCGAGAACGTTGCCTCCGTAGACAGGAATCCCTGCGGATCACCCGGCATATTGAGTGAGGGTACTGCCGTGATGCCATTAAAGCCGCCCAGCGGCACCGGACCTATGTGAAACCAGGGATCGGCAGTCGACGTCATGAAGGAATAGAAGATTAGCGTCACGCAGAGCGTGATGACGCCGAGATAGACGTCACCCAGGCGGCTGAAGAATAGGAAATAGCCAAGGACAAGCGAGAATACGACCGGCAATACCGTTCCGATCAACACGGCAAACGTGCTGTCGCCGAGATTGGAGACCGCGATTGCATAGGCATAGGCGCCGAGACCGAAAAAGACCGAATGTCCGAGGTTCAAAATCCCAAGCGTCCCCCAGACGAAGGCGAGACCGAGCGCTCCGATCGCCATGGCCGAAAACGCGGACAGATTGACGAGGTCGAATGGCTCCAGGACGAATGGCCCGAGCGCCGCAAAGAGCAGGAGAGCGACCGGAAAAAAGGCATGTTTGAGTTGGCACAGCATCATTCTATCGGCCTCCCGTCCACAGGCTGGAGACGCCCGTCGGAAACAGGCGCAGGATGATCACGGCCAAGATCAACAGCGAGGCCTGACCGACGACCGGCGTTGCGAAATAAGAAAGCAATGCCTCAACCGGTCCGAGAATCGTTGCGGCCGACAGGAAGCCCGTAATCAGGGCTCCACCACCGCTGATCACCGTGACGAAGGCGCGGGCGACATAGGCGGCCCCCATGTGAGGAAGCACGCCGGATATCGGCGCAAGCAACGCACCGGCGAGGCCACTGATTGCCGCGCCGATGATGAAAGTGACCGCATAGACGCGATCACAATCGACCCCAAGGGTAGCTGCCATCTCCGAATTCTGCATCGCTGCTCGCGCGATCAACCCGTATTTCGTCCGGTGCAACGCCAGGAGAGAACCCGCGATGAGCAGCGCTGTGATCGCAATCAAGAGCAGCTGGTAAGCGCCGATGGAATAGGCACCGATCGGAATATTGCTGAGCGGTGCGCTTACGCCCATTGTGGTATTGCCGAAGATGGCGGTCACCGCGCCGATCAAGAACAGGCTAAGCCCCCAGGTCGCCAGCATCGTCGTGACCAGATGCCCGTAGAGCCGGCGAATGATGAGGCGCTCCACCACAGCGCCGATCAGGCCGACGACGAACGGCGCGACAACCAGCATGGAGAGCCAAAAATTGAGGCCGGCATGATTGGCAATCACGGTGGCGTAGCCGCCAAGCATGATGAATTCGCCATGAGCGAAGTTGATGACGCGCATCATGCCGAAAATGATGGCAAGCCCCAAGCTGATCAGGGCGAGAAGCGCGATGGAATTGACCACCGCGAAGCACAATATGACGAACTGGTCCATGGTCTATCTCGACCTTACGAAAACGCAAACTGGCGACGAGGGGTGGGTGGGGCACCGCAATAGCCGCGGCGCCCGCGCGTCCAGCCGCCTAGATCTGCTGCATCAGGAAATCGGTCTGGTTCGGATTGGTGAAGACGTTGCACTTGCCACCATAGGTATCGGGGGGAATCTGCTCCTTCTTCTCGATCAGGCTCCAGACGCGGTTCTTGACCTTGACGATGTGAACATCTTGCGTCGTGTTGTGGGTGGGACCGTCCGTGGTCATGACGCCGGCCGGACCTTCCCATCGGATGCCGCTTTCAAGGGCCGCCAGAACCGCTTCCCGCGCGAAGCTGCCGGCGCGTTTGAGGGCTTCAGCCCAGAGCATGACACCGCTATAGCCGCCGAAAACCTCGCCGTTGATATAGGGGCGATTCTTGCCGGCCACGGCTTCCACCTTGCCCAGAAATTCCTTGTTCTTCGGCGTATCGAGCTCCTGGAAATAGTTATAGGCAACGATCACGCCGTCGGTTTCCTCTGGAGCAAGGACCTCATGCTCATTGCCCGCGGCAAACACGATTGAGATGATCGGAATCTTCTTCAGCATGCCGGCCGCCGCCCATTGCCGATAGAAGGACATGGCCGGACCGCCAACGAGGCAGGAATGCACGATATCGGGCTTGGCGGCCTGGATTTTTGCAATGGCCGCGGTGAAATCCGTCACATCCAGCGGGTAGTAGTCATCGGCTAGCACTTGACCGCCTTCGCGCTTGGCCATCACGTGGTTCCAGATGCCAAAGTTGCGCGGGGCATTATAGTCCGACGCAATATAGTAGAGCTTCTTGCCGAGATTCTTGAACGACCATTCGAGCAGCGGAACAACCTGCTGGTTGCCGCCCGTGTTGACGCAGAAGGTGTTTTTCTCGCAAAGCCCGCCTTCGTAGAACGAGCCGTAGATGAAAGGTATCTTGTACTTGCGCAGAACGGGACGCGTAGCTTCGCGCGCAGCGCCGCTGAGTGCTCCCTGCACCATGACGACCCGATCATTCAGCGCCGCCTTCTGCGCATATTGCGGGTACTTGTTGATGTCGGATTGGCCGTCATAGACCTTGAGCTCGACCTTTCTGCCGAGCAACCCGCCGGCGGCATTGATCTCCTCGACGGCGACCTTCATGCACAGATTCGACGGCACTCCGTAAATATCGAGAGGCCCCGATAAATCGTGCAGCGAGGCGATAGTAACGGTGTCTGATGCAGCCCAAGCGCGGGCGGCAAATGAATTAGAGATGGATGCAGCCGAGAACGCTGCCGAAGTGCCGAGAAACGTGCGACGGGACAATTTCACGAGAATTCTCCTTCGACTGCTCGAAAGAAGAGCCATGCTCTCTCCTTCCGAGGATGAAAACGAAAAGCAGGCAAATGAGACCGCGGCGCCAACTTAGAGATGCGGCGCCGCGAGCGCGGTCGCTAAATCTGCGGCATCAGGAATTCCGTCTGGTTCGGATGGGCGAACACGTCGCACCTTCCGCCATAGCTGTCCGGCTGGATCTGCTCTTTGGTTGCAACCAGACTCCAGACGCGGTTCTCGACCCTGATGATGCGCACGTCCTGGGTCGTATGGTGCGTCTTGGCGTCAGTCACCATCTTTCCGCCGGGGCCTTCCCAGGTGATGCCGCTTTCCCAAGCCTTCATGACCGCATCGCGCTCAAAGCTGTTCGCGCGCTTGACGGCTTCGGCCCACAACATGACCGTGTTGTAGCCGCCAATCGCCTCGCCATTGATGTAGGAGTGGTTCCGCCCCATCGCCTCGGCAAAACGCGCCAGGAATGCTTTATTCTGCGGCGTATCGAGCTCCTGGAAATAGTTATAGGCAGCGTAGATGCCGTTCGTCTCTTCAGGTGCCAGGATCTCATGTTCCTGCCCGCCCCCGAAAATGATCGAGACGATCGGAATCTTCTTCAGCATGCCCGCCGCAGCCCATTGCCGGTAGAACGACATCGAGGGGCCACCGACCAGACAAGAATGAATGAAATCCGGCTTTGCCGCCTGGATCTTGGCGATTGCCGCCGTGAAGTCCGTCACGTCGAGCGGATAATAATCGTCGGCCAGCACCTCACCGCCTTCGCGCTTGGCCATCACATGATTCCAGGCTCCGAAGGTGCGCGGCGCGTTGTAGTCTGAGGCGATGTAATAGAGCTTCTTGCCGAGATTTTTGAACGACCACTCGAGCAGTGGCACGACCTGCTGGTTTCCTTCGGTGTTGCAGCAAAAGATGTTCTGCTCGCAGGCGCCACCTTCATAGATCGAACCATAGAAGTAAGGCACCTTGTATTTGCGCAGAACAGGCCGCGTTGCCTCTCGGGCAGCTCCCGTCAAGGCGCCCACTGCCATCACAGCTCTGTCGCGGAGCGCCACCTGCTGCGCGTATTGCGGACCTTTGTTGATGTCCGACTGGCAGTCGTACGCCTTCAGAACGACTTGCTTTCCGAGTAGCCCTCCTGCCTTGTTCAACTCCTTGACAGCGAATTCTGTGCACATATTCGACGGAGCGCCGTAAACGTCGAATGGTCCAGACAGATCATAGACGGAGGCGATGGTCACAGTGTCCGATGCCGCGGAAGCGGACCCGGCAAGTGAGCCGACGACGGACGCGGCGGATACCGCGGCAGACGTTTGGAGAAACGTACGACGTGACAAATTCATGAGAATGCTCCTTGGAGTCCTGAAAGGAAGCCCAATGGGTGCGAACCACCACTCCGCCGGGGCTAGACGACGGACGGGTAGGGGTGATGGATCGTCTGCGGGGAAATGAAACCCCGCCGCGCAATCAGAGTTGAGATCGTCGTGCTATTGGAACGACTTGGCGCTCGACGGGTAGGTCCGGCTCGTACAGATACTTTGCGCTTGCATCGAGAAAATCGTGAGTGTGGATGACCACGGCATCGGCGTTTAGGAAAGCGATCGCATAGGCCGGCGGCTCCATGCTGCAGGGAATTCCTCGCTCGTGACTAAAATCGAGCCACAATTGATGATTGAGCCCCCGCAAGGTGGAAAAGGGAATGTTTTGCCAGCTTCCGGTGATTGGGCGATGCACATGCCCGAAAAACAGATGGCGGACGGAATGACCGTCGAGGATACGTCCGAACGCTGCTCCATCGTCGAGCATGATGTCGTCGGCAGGCCGGAAATGAACCGACAGCGGCGGGTGATGCATGAAAAGATAAATCGGTCCGCCATGAGCCTCTTGCAGGCGTGCGCGCAACCACGCCTGGCGTTGCTCACAGTAGAGGCCCGCGTGGCTGTCGGATCGCTTAGTGTCGAGGAACAGAAAGCGCCCCGCCGGCGTGTCGAGCAGCGACTGGAGGAAGCCGAATTCATCAACAGGAGCCTCTGTAAATACGCTGCGGAAATTGGCGCGATCATCATGGTTACCCATGAGAAGCCGTACCGGCATAGGCAAGGCCTCAAGCGCCTCGCGTAGGCGAATATAGGCACTCTTCTCGCCATGATGAGCGAGATCGCCCGTAATAACGCAAAGCTCGGCGTCTGCGTGATGCTCAGCGATATCAGCCAAGCAGGCTCTCAGGCGCTCGCCGGGATCGTTGTCGAAGAGACGATCACCTGTCGGAACCAAGTGGAGGTCGGTGATTTGAATGATTTTCATGGGCGTTGATTGCGGGCGGGCTGCGCTTTCAGGAGGCAATGGCTTGACCGGAGCGTCTAAAGTTTGCGTTCCACAGCCGGCGAGATGCAATATCGGCGCCTTGGGTCAGCGACTCGAGTTTGCGCCAGGCAATGTCCGGGTCGACAGTGTGAAATGTCGCAAAGCTGGCGAAGCCACAATCCGTGCCCGCAATCACTCGCTCCCGTCCTACCAGATTGGCGTATTGCTCGATGCGCTGAGCGACGACCTCGGGATGTTCAATGTAGTTCGTGCAGGTATCGATGACGCCGGGTACGAGGATCTTGTCGTCGGGAAGCCGCGTCTCCTTGAAAAGGCTCCATTCATGCGAGTGACGTGGATTTGCCGCCTCCAGCAGAAGAGCCATTGGCCGCGCCTTGATGATGATATCGAAGATCTCGTGGAGATCGATGTCGTGATGGTGGGGCGACTCGTAATTGCCCCAACATAGATGCAGTCGCATCCGATCGGCGGGAATGTCGCGCAGGGCATGATTAAGGACTTCGACGTGAAGAGCAATTTCCTTGCGGAATTCGGCCACATCCATCGGTTTCGCGCGGAAATGACGTCCAAGCGCAAGATCGGGGCAGTCGATCTGCAGAAGGAGGCCCGATGCAGCAATGGCGTCATATTCCTTTTTCATCGCGTCAGCCAAAGCATAGAGGTAGGCTTCCTGCGATGGATAATAGTTGTTCGGCATGTAGTGGGCCATGATCCCCGGAGAGGATGCGTTCATAAACGCCTCCTCGACAGAAGCCGTGTCGAGCGCTGCTTTGAGATTGGCGATGTCTGTCGCCACCGCCGCTTCTCCCTGGTACTCTAGAGGTCCAACGCAGGCGGGAGTCTTGATGTCCAGATTGACCCGCTTTGCGAAGTTCGAGAACTCCGCCAGCTCGGACAACGCAAGCGGCTGATCAATGCCTGTCAAACCTGTCATGCGCTCTCGCGCATAGGTCGAGTAGGCGTACTTGCTCATCTCGCCATCATCAACAACCGTCAGGTTAATGCTCGCTTGCTTTTTTACGATATCGACGACCGCTGAACTGATGCTGGCCGCCAGCAACGGGCCGCGGTCGGCTTCCAGTCCGCCCTTCTCTTTCGCCAGAAGCATCTCCTCCAATACGGGCGGCCGCGGTAAACTGCCGACGTGTGTCGTGAGGATTCGATCGGTGCTTATTTTCATTGGTCTCTCCTGTTAATTTTGTAGCGAAGTCGGCTGGCCCCCATCCGCGTTTCCGCGGAGAGAGGATCACCTTCTTCAATCGTGATTTCATTGGGCGTGAGCGGTGCGCTCTCTCTCGACGAGCCTAGAGCGCACAGCGGTTCGCAGCCTGCTTCCGGAGAGAGGCGTAGCAAGCGTTGTTGACGCGGAGATGTCTTGATATTAGTCCAACTAATAGAAGAAGGATCGCTTCTATTTAAATGAGCTGGCGTTCAAATCGGCTCATTGTTGTCGCTGCTCGCTTTTATCCTGCGCGACGAGCTTGCTACTCGCAGTCGATTATCTTGGATCGTACCTGTCTCGCTGAGAAACGCATCCAACGAACAACTTCAATTGTCGATACGCTCCGTGCCAAAGTTGGTGCGCAACTGGCAATATCGGAATTTACGGATGTTTCGTTCGCGCAAGGAGAACCACACTGCTAAGCAGAGGTCTCTGGTTTCTAGAAATTGGTGAAGCCGCAGAAGTTTGACATTTTATATACCATGTGATGTTCATTCCTAAGTACGACAGGAAGACTATACGGTGACCTGAGGCAACATCTCGGAAAGGTGTTTCGTCGACTCGTGATGCAAAAGGATAGCTCGGTTGAGGAAGGGCGATATGGGGCGACCCTTCTGCGTCCCGGGAATACGTTGTTTTGACTGTCAGCCGAGGCAAATCGGTGATCAGGGAATGCATCAGGAAGCAAGAGACCGAAAATGCTCACCTCTATCAACTGCACTTGTCGCGCCGAGTCCGCCTTTAGGTGTCCCGATTAATTGGGGGCGCACTAGCGACACCAATTGCGGGCCTGAGCGGCGCAGTACCTACGTTTTTGGCTTTGCCAGAGGCAAGGGACGGTACGCGAAAAGGACGTGAACCCGCTTAAGCGCTTAAGAATGCGAATCACCGCAATAGGAGGAGCAGGTTTCGACGGCATGAAAATCAGTTCTCACCAGATTGTGGCCTTTACAGAGGTCTTCAGGCGGAGAAGCGTTTCAGAAGCTGCAGCCGTCCTCGGCGTCACCCAATCAGCCGTCACCCAACACCTTGCTAAGCTTGAGCAACATATGGGGACGACACTTTTCATTCGCCATCGCAGCGGGCTCGTGCCGACAAAACCGGCTCAGGAACTGTTTGCGCTAACTGATCGCGTTCGGGTTCTGGAGCAGCTCGTCGCGGAGAAGATCAATGCCTACACTGACCTGTCAGCCGGGCATCTTACCGTGATCGCGAACGCGCCGCGTCCGGCGATGCCCATTATTTCCGAGTTCAACCGGCGTTTTCCCGCAGTGAGGATCACGTTTTCACTAGTACCCTGGGAGCTCGCTAAGCAACGACTTGAAGCGCGTGATGTCGATATTGCGATCATCACTGAGCCCGATGACATTGCCAATTTATTCCACGTCGAGCTAAGCAAAACGCGGCTTATGGCGCTCGTGCAGCGGGAGCATCGACTCGCCTGCAGACCAACACTCAGTCTGGCTGAACTTGCACAAGAAAGGATCATTCTAACCGAGGATGGTTCTCTGACGCTACGGGAGGTGGAAAAGGCGTGTCTTGAGAACAGTATAAATATGCCAAACGTTATTAAAATGGCGACCTATCCTGTTCTAAAGGAAGCCGTGCTGCACGGAATCGGGATAGGGATTCTCCTTCAAGATAGCGTTTTTCCATCGGAGGAGCTTGTATACAAGCCTGTCGATGAATTCTGCATTGATTTCAAAACGTATATAGTTACGACGTCGGATAAACGACGCCTACGATCCGTAAAATCGTTCTTCGAAACCGTTCAAATCTCAATTGAGAATCAACTGAGTACTCCGCGCCAGACGGATTAGAAATCAATTCGCAGTCGCCTCCTTACTTAAGGGGCATCGTCCGAGGTACCTGCTGGCTCCACGAGATGGGTGTGTGGCTCAAGCAAGTCCGGTGATCTTCGCCATGCTTCCTAAGCAGGAGATGAGAACGTGTGCCGTAGGTCCACATATCCACTCAGATCTTGACCCAAACATCATGCTCCTCACCAGGGGTGCGCGATCCGCTGCGAGGATCCTGACCTCTTGCGAACGTGTACGCGTTGGCGTGACGCGATGAAAGCTGCGTCCGCGTTTGCCCGGTTAGTGACTAAGCTCGCGCGGCGGTGCAATATGTCGCGTAAGGCTAAGAGCCGACCTAATGAAGGCGGGCACAGACGTTTTCCTACTGCTTTGCGAAGGTCAAATGAGCAGGGCAGCCGCTGACCTTTGATACTTGCACCGCCAGATTGTACAATATCTCAACGTTTCCAGCATTAGCGTTTAAGATCATGAAGGTCGTGTCCGTGAACATGATACCCGAGCACTTCTGGCGGATTAGGTTTGATCAAAAGCACGATCCGAATACCCCAACTCTGCCGGCGCTTTCCGAGAGCCCGAACTGCCAAAACTTCGTTTAGGCGCTGCTCAAGCATTTCGGATTTGAAAATTTATCCATTTCGGTCCAGCAATCTGTGGGAGGACACCAACGAGACCTCCTTAGTCTCAGATGGATTGAGGCCGCTCGACCTCGTGCTCTTCAATCGTACCAAGAGCTCTTGGGGAGCACATGTCGCGCTCTACCTCGGTGATGACCAAGCGATTCATCTGAGCAAGAATCAGTTAGCGCCGGTGATCCGGCCATTGGCCCAATTCCCGGAACTTCCCGAGTATCGAACCTTCGTTGGTGCAAAGCGGCTCCGCCAACGTGTGGGCGGTCTATAATCGAATGTGCTCTTCGCCAGGTCCGCTTCGAGGTCATTTTCGACCGATTCCGCGGTGTGATATCCGCCTCGTCAAAAGCGCCGAAGCCGACTAGGAGCTTTGCGTACGGCCGGATGCCCGTAATCCAAACTCCCTAACTGGGCTCGAATCACCGCCGATTATGAATCGGTTGCTCGTCAAGCCGATGCTGGCCCAGAAGCCGCGTGGCGCTGCTCGGAGAAATGATCGGGTCCTCAATTGCATCTCCTGGCTGTTGCGACTCGGGGTCTGGCGCGATCTACGAGAAAGCGTTTGATCCCTACACGACTTGATGCGACCGCTTTGTTCGCTGGCGGCGGGCCGGCGTCTGGAGCCGCAGATGCACGTGGCGGCCGCCTATGTTATGGCTGTCCAGATGATCGACGCCTCCATTGTCCCGGGTGCACGCGTCAAGGCGAAAATAACCGAGATCGAAGCTGGCGGCTGTCGAAGCGCGGTCCGCTTTGCCCGATAACCAATCGTGAAAGGGGGGCTGAAATCGGACGTCGCGGAAGGCCATCGACTGGTGCGATCACACTCCCTTTCGAAGTCTACCCGATGACCGCCGGCGATTGCTTTCATTTCCATGAGAGCCGCCTACAGTCCGGATTCTCGCGTTCGCCGGCAGCTCTGTACCGGCGGCTACGAGCTGGCTGCAATTTCCGCTTTATGATGCGTCTACATCCTGCTGCTTGTTAAGAAGCCCTTGCACCTCTCCTAGCTCGGGCTCCCGTGCGATCCATTCTGACGTTCCAGTTTGTCCTCATCTGTAGCAGACCGGCAATCTCTACGACAAAGATGCAAGACGACGACTACCTCTCCAACTTTGGCGGCAGCAGCAAAGCCGCAGGCTAGACCGGCCACGGAAGCGAGTAGGTCTTCAACTGCGTGAAGCTCCGCATTGCCTCCAGCACGCCCTCCTTGTGCCCGAGCCCGGACTGCTTAATTCCCCCGAATGGGGTCAATTCCGTGCGATATCCGGGAACTTCCCACACGTTGACGCAGCCGACCGCGAGACCATCGATGAGCTTCGTCACATGATCTAGCCGGTTGGAGCAGACTGCGGCAGAAAGTCCGAATTTGGTCGCGTTCGCGATTGATATTATCTGGTCAACATCGTTCGGGCAACGGATGATCGGCAGCACAGGCCCAAATGTTTCTTCAATAACCAGTTCGGACGTTGGTGAGACATGGTCCAATAGGGTAGGCGGATAAAGTGCACCCTTAGGCAAGTTGCCGAGCAATAGCGTAGCACCAGCATCTACGGCATCGGCAACACGTCGAGCGATCAATTGGGCAGCTTCTCGATCGATGACGGTCCCGAGGTCAACCGATGGATCGCTGGGATCGCCGGTCGACAGCTTCTGCATGTGATGGAGCGCTCGTTCGGCAAATTCGTCAGCAACGGAGTCAACCACCAACGCCCGCTTGACGGCTGTACATCGCTGACCCGAGTTCTTGATCGCCCCTTGAACCGCCAGATGCGCCGCTCGATCGACATCGGCATCCTCAAGCACGATAATTGGGTCGTTCCCACCGAGCTCCAAGATGAGCTTCCGGTAACCGGCCCGTGCCGCAATATGGTGCCCAACACTAACAGAGCCAGTAAACGTTACCAGCTCCGCATCTGGATCGGTGAACATGGAGTCTCCCAAATCGTGAGGGGCCCCTGTCACGATCGAAAGCATTCCCTCCGGCAGGCCTTGCTCGTAGAGAATCCTGCCAAGCGCCAGGGCAGTCAATGGCGCTCGCTCAGACGGTTTCAGGACCACGCGGTTGTTTGTCGCAATCGCGGGGGCGAGTTTATGGCTGACGAGATTGAGAGGATGGTTAAACGGCGTGATAGCGGAGATCGCTCCAGCAAGGGGCGTGCGCATGGAAAAAATGCGCCGATCATGAGGGGTCGTGCCAATGTCAGATGGATAGATCTCGCCCTCGCTCTGAATCAACATATGGGCAGCAAATGACCAAACGTCGCATGCACGCCTGGTTTCATGCAAAGAGTCCTTTAGGCAGAGACCGGTTTCCGCCGTGATAAGCCGAGCAAGGCGGTCTTGATCTCTTCTAACAGCGCTTGCCGTCCCCAGGAGGATATCCGTTCGTTCGCGGCGCGTGAGCCGAGCATGAGTACGCGCGGCGGCCTCGAATGCTTGGCGTGCATGCCCCGGCCTGGCCTGAGGGACCCTGCCAAGAAACATTCCTGTGTATGGATTCCTGACTTCGATCGTCACGTCCGAGTGGGCAGGCGCGCCTGCGATGAGCATTGGGTAATAGTCTTGATCGTTATCGTACATGCCATAAACTCGGGTTGGGGGTGTCTGTTTGAGATCCACGACAGGTCTAGCGTTCGTTCGATTCGGATGGGTTAGTTCGAAAACGGGCAAGCGGTCGGAGCACTTCTTTGACGGCGACCGGTTCATACCCCAAACCAGAGCGATGAAGATCCGGCAGAGGGCGACCATAGCACTATGACATTAGTCCCCTCCTTCCGGCGGGCTCGTTGCCCCGGATGGCGACGCTGCGCTGAAATATGGTCTTGTTCTGAAGCGGAGAATAGCGACTCGTGATGCGAGGAAGCTGAGAGGGATGGAGGCGGTTGACTTTGCATACCACGAAGTGAGGGCCACTAAACTGGGAGCATAGCCGCATGACGGTCGTAATATGCTCGCCCCGCTCGCAGCGAGTAGCCGTTCGATACCCGCAGGCGGATGCGACAACTTCGAGGGATGTCGTACGTGACGTCGAGGGCTGACCGCCTGTCGAAACGTACCCTTCGTTGTCCAGCACCACATGGATGAGATTCTGGGGATTGGCATAGCCAATAGTCGACAGGATCCCCATGTGCATCAGCACGCCGCCATCTCCATCCAATGCCAGGACAGGTCGATTAGGTGAGGCCAGAGCGAGCCCTGCCGCAACCGCGCTGCAATGTCCAAGGGAGCCCTGCATGTAGAAGTTCAGAGGACGATCTCGGACACGGAACAGCTCACGAGAGATGAACCCCGTCGTAGAGACAATGAGGGTGTCCATTTCGAGCTGCTCGCAAATCAACTCAATGGCTTGCCCGACACTGAGCAGATAGTTGATTGCTCCAGCCTGTCTTTCGGTCACGCCGGATAGCTGACCTTTCCGAAAAAGCAGTGCAAATGGTGCTGCGCGATGAAATGCATCGTTGCCGCGCGCAAGGGCGTGATCCAAACCCGCCTCGGTCCCATCAAAGTCACACCATTCAATGCAGAGCTCGTTCAAGAGACCTTTTGTCTTGGCACCCATGATCGTGTGTTGCGGCTCGTCCGAGGGTTCATCGGGGTGGCCGCGAACGGAGATGAGGAGCAGGAGCGGAATTTTGTTGACCATCAATAGAGATGTCAGCGGGTTGATGATATTGCCGAGCCCAGAATTTTGAAGTGCAGCGACTCCTCGGTGACCTGAGAGGGCCGCGCCAGCAGCTAGCGCAACTGCGCTGCCTTCATTGGCGGCAGGCACGGTCAGGAATTCAGGAGCTTCAGCCGCTCGGTCAAATAGATCGCCAAAAATGGAACACGGCACCCCAGAAAAAGCTGTGTATCCAGCGGTGCGGAGCTTCGACAACAGAACACGGGTTGGAAATGGCATATCGTGCTCATGCGATTCATCGAGAGGAGCGACGGAATAAGGCGATCCTCCAAAGCGGTAAAGTCATGCGCGTCAGGCGATCTTTCTCGCGACGATGAGGCTGCGATTGCAGATCGATTTGTGGTAATCGATCTCCTGGAAGCCGGTGCTCTCAAGCATGGTCCGCATGTCATCGACGCTGTAACAGCAGCCCTCGTACCCTGTGGTAAGTAGCACGGAGTACTCTGCTTCGGCAGCCGGGGCCGGCTGCCCTCCCCGGTCGTTAGGGTGGCAGCTGTAAATTGCTATGCGACCACCGGACGCAATGCTGTCAAAAGACTTGCTCAGGAGCAGGTGGACCTTGTCTGGTCCCCAGTTGTGAAGGACGTGCGAATAGAGGTGAAGGCTAGCATCCCGGGGCAGGGGATCAACGAACATGTCGCCCGCTATGACATGGGCACGACCCGGGTATAAATTCCGGTCGGTCAGACACGTCCTCGCAAGCTGATCAACGGGCGGGCGCTCAAAGATCGTTGCCGAGAGTGAAGAATAGTGCATCAACAAATGCGCGGAATAGACGCCCGATCCACCACCTACATCGAGAACGGAAGTATCATTCGTGCAGTCAAGCAGCTTCGCGAGGTGCGGCGCAAAGATCCGTCCACGCTCCTCCATTCCTCGTGTGTTCAGATCAGCGAACTCATCCGTCTGCATCAGGGCGTCCCAGGACTTGGTTACGCCGCGCTCAACGTGCCAGGTATTCGGGCCACCCTGTCGCAGGATCTCATATAGTTCCCGAACAGAAGGCTTATATTTCATCGTTGCAATATACGAGGCAATACTGTCTGCGGAGTTGCCGCTTAGATATCGAACGGCTGAGGCAGTTGCGTGCAGCCAGCCAGATTCGTTGGAGATGAGGCCCCACGATTGGAAGAGTCGAAGCATGGTCCGCGTTGGCCGCTCCCGAAGAGAGAAATGAAGTCGTAGCTCCTCCTCAGTTACCAGGCGACCATCCAGGTAAGTAAAGAGATCAAGCCATGAGACTGCGGCGATATAGAGATCAGCGGCATAGGAGCTGTCGCGCCACTTGATGATTTGCTCAATATCGGGAGAGAAGACAGGGGCAGCTTCAGAGAGATGGGCGTGTGACGTCAGTGCAGGTGATTGCATTGCCGCAAGTCCTTCTCAGAACGATTTGTATCTGTGGATTAGCTATTGCTGAATCTCGGCAAGCCCCAGTCCGACGTTCAGCAAGCAATCAGTGACACACGTCTGTCATCTAGATCAATTGCTAGCGTTGGTAGTTGACCTTTCGTAAACTCTTGCATTCCGCAATGGAGGAGTAGCGGCCAAGCTCCGATAATTACAAGCTGTTCGATTGTTGGTGAGGTAAAGTCAGAGAATCATGAGTGTAAGGCTTTACAATCCCCGTCAGCGCCGCACTTCTTCACATGCACAGCGTCAAAGTACGATCGGGCGGACTTGCTCTAGCCCGACGAAGGGCGGTCAGCAAGAATCTGCCTGGAGGCTATCATTGTGTGCATGCGATCACTCACACCGGTCCGTGCCGGACTGCGGCCCGCAAACGGCAAGCGAGCGCAGCCCACTTTAGCCGCGGTCTTCTTGAGGCGTATCAATACTGCGAGCTAGTGGCGGTGTCGCGCTTCGGACGTATGTCGCAATTGCTTCAATGAGCGTAAGCGCCGCCATCGATCGCTCGTGTCCTAGCCATGGTCTTTGCGCTTTACGATTGCGACCGCGACTTCTGGTACGATATTTGCTGTTCTCCTCGCTGGGTCCTCAAAAGCACAGAGGAGGAGAAATGACCGCGACCATGATCGGAGCCTATGGTGACAATGGTGCACGTGCGACAGCGAAATTCGACGCCGTAGTCATCGGAGCCGGCATCGCCGGCCTCTATCAGCTGTACCGCCTCCGAGAGCTCGGGCTGAACGTCAGGGCGATCGACGCGGCCTCCGGCGTCGGAGGCACCTGGTATTGGAACCGCTATCCCGGTGCGCGCGTCGACTCAGAAGGCCACATCTATCAATACCTCTTCTCCGAAGATCTCTACAATGGTTGGAGCTGGAGTGAAAAGTTTCCGAGCCAGCCGGAAATCGAACGCTGGCTGAATTACGTAGCGGACGAGCTTGATCTACGCAAAGACATTCAGTTGAGCACGACCGTCCAGAGCGCTCATTTCAACGAAGCGGCGGAGCGATGGGTGGTCGCGACCGACGAGGGGGATGTGATCGACACCCAGTTTCTCGTCACCTGTTGTGGCATGCTCTCCGCTCCACATGTGTCCTTCCCGGGACAGGAGACGTTCAAGGGGCGGGTATTTCACACTGCGCGATGGCCGCAGCGGCCGATCGAGTTTGCTGGCAAGCGCGTCGGCGTGGTCGGCAACGGAGCGACGGGCATCCAGGTGATCCAGACGATCGCGGAAGAAGTCGGACATCTCAAGGTGTTCGTCCGTACGCCGCAATATGCGATCCCTATGAAGAATCGTAAGTATACCGCCGCGGACGTCGAAGCTTACAAGTCAAAATTCACGGCCCTGGCGGAACGGCTGCCGCATACGTTCACGGGCTTCGAATATGACGTGGAGCACGTCTGGGCAGATCTGTCACCGCAACAGCGGCGCGATGTAATCGAAAACTGCTGGAACGATGGTTCTGTGAAGTTGTGGATATCGTCTTTCGCTGAGCTGTTCTCCGATGAGGCGATCAACGCAGAGATCTCCGAATTTGTGCGCGCGAAAATGCGCGAGCGACTTAGGGATCCAAAGCTGTGCGACCTGCTGATCCCGAGCGATTACGGATTCGGTACCCATCGGGTACCCTTGGAGCAGAAGTTTCTCGAGGCGTTCCATCGACCCAATGTGGAAATTGTCAGCGTCAAGACCAACGCAATCGAGCGCATCACGGCCGAAGGCATCCGGACGGCGGACGGCACCGTTCATCCGCTGGACGTCATTATTCTGGCGACCGGATTCGACGCAGGAACAGGCGCTTTGACCCGCATCGACTTCCGCGGTCGCGATGGACGGTCACTGAAG
This sequence comes from Bradyrhizobium sp. Pa8, assembly GCF_052588265.1. Taxonomy (NCBI): domain Bacteria; kingdom Pseudomonadati; phylum Pseudomonadota; class Alphaproteobacteria; order Hyphomicrobiales; family Nitrobacteraceae; genus Bradyrhizobium; species Bradyrhizobium sp. Pa8. Next base: position 1,714,401 of record NZ_CP176767.1, read on the forward strand.
GAGGATTGGAGCAAAGACATCAGGACCACCATGGGGTTGCAGGTGCACGGCTATCCCAATCTCTTCACGACCGCGGTGCCGCTTGCCCCTTCGGCAGCGCTTTGCAACATGACCACCTGCTTGCAGCAACAGGTCGAGTGGATAAGCGGATGCATCAGCTATCTCCGTGGTAAGAACTTGAACGTGATCGAAGCTACGAAGGAGTTGGAAGATCAATGGGTGGCGCATCACGATGAGATCGCCAACGAGACACTCATCGCCAAGTCCCATTCCTGGTACTTGGGATCGAACGTCGAAGGTAAACCGCGCCGGGTCCTTTCCTACACCGGGGGAGCAGGCAGCTATCGGCAAAAGTGCGACGAAGTAGCCGCAAGCGGCTATCAGGGCTTTGCCATGCACTAGCTCCATACCCGAATCCGGCGCTGGCAATTGCGAGATTCAAAAGTTCTCAGTCGATATCCTTTCGATCGCGAAAATGGAGCCGTGATGGGAGTGTTATTGGATCTGCGGGTCGTCGAGATTGGCAGCTCGGCGGCAACCAGCTATTGCGCGCGATTGTTTGCCGACTTCGGCGCGGATGTGCAGAAGATCGAGCCGCCGGCTGGCGATCCGCTCCGTTACTGCGCGCCGCTCAGTCCGTTAGGCCAGAGCGCTTGGTTCGCCTTCCTGAACTTTAATAAATCAAGCACGATCATCGATCCCGCTGCCGCGAATGCGACCGCACGGCTGACTGCAATGCTCGAGAATTGCGATATTCTGCTTGACGGCAGGGACGTTGATCCGGCGGATTGTCCGTCCATTGATGTCGCTGCGATCCGCGCGCGGCGATCCTGCTTGATCTACCTCCAAGCGAGCTGGTTCGGCCGCGAAGGTCCTTATGCAGGATTCGCCGCAACCGATACGACCATCCGCGCGCTCGCCGGCCTGATCAAGCTGGTTGGACCGGCCGAGGGCCCACCGTTGCACGCACCGGATTTCCAGACGGGTATCCTCGGCGGTCTGTGGGGGTTCATCGCCGCGGCTTCTTCGGTGGTTGCGCAAACGGAGGGTGAAGCAGGACCGTCCTGGTCGGTCAGTATTCTCGAATCGAGCCTCGCTATCAGCGAATATCTCATGTTCGAGGCGTCGGCCCGCGGCGAGGATATGCGACGGCTTGGTATTAACCGCTTCTGGCCGGTTTTTCCGGGCGGCATTTACGAAACCAAGAAAGGCTGGCTCGGCGTGACGACGTTCACGCCGGCACAATGGCGCGCATTCTGCGATATGCTTGGCCTTTCCGAACTACGCGATAATCCGGCTCTGGTCCTCGGCGGAGAGCGTCTGAAGCACATCGAGAGGATCGAGCAACAGTTCGTGCCGAGACTGAAAGCGCGGACAGCGCAGGAGTGGTTTATGGAGGGGATGAAGCGGAAGATCCCGATCGTACCAGTACCCGACATATCCGACCTGCTCCTCGATACCGAGAAAAAGTCGCGCGGCGCAATCGTGCCCGTCGCGCTTGGCCAAGAAGAGGGCATGACCGCCGGGTCGATGCAGCGGCTGACATTGACGCCGCCGCGTCGAGGCGGCAAGGTTCCGGCTCTCGGCGAGCAACAAACTTTCGCGGACATCCGAAAGCAGCTGCCCTCGGCTCCGTCGCGGTCGTCCAGCTGCATCGATGCTCGACAGCAGCCGTTGCGTGAATTTCGTGTCATTGACTTCACGATGGGCTGGGCAGGCCCGTTGTGCACGCGCACTCTGGCCGACCTTGGTGCGGACGTCATCAAGATCGAGTCCACCAAGTACCCGGATTGGTGGCGCGGTGTTGACCGGCGGCCCGCTTACGTCGACGCTCAGATGTACGAGAAGACGCAAGCCTTCTGCGTCATGAACCGCAACAAGCGAGGCATCACGCTCGATCTCACGCAGCCCCAAGGCCTCGCTCTTGCCAAGCGGCTTTTGGCGGAAGCCGATGTCGTCGTAGACAATTATTCGGTTGATGTGCTGCCGAAACTCGGGCTTGGCTATGATGTGCTCCGAACGCTCAATCCGCGGCTTGTCATGTTATCGATGTCAGCTTTTGGCGCGAACAGCCACTACCGCGATTGTCGGGCCTACGGCTCGACCCTCGAGCAGGGTTCGGGGCTGCCGATCGTAGTCGGAAGTCCGGACGGGCCACCCGTGATGAGCCACGTCGCCTTTGGGGATGCCGTCGGTGGGTTGAACGGCTGCGCAGCAGTTCTGGTCGCGCTGATTCACGCCCGTGATACCGGGGTAGGGCAGTTTATTGACCTTGCGCAAATCGAATGCATGATGCCGTTTGCGGCGCCGTGGATCACCATTCAATCGATCGGCGGTATGCCGCCGCCTAGGTATGGTACTCGACATCCGCAGTTCGTGCCGCATGGCTGCTTCCGGTGCTCGGGTGAGGACAACTGGGTCATGGTAGCCGCGAGCGACGAGAAAATGTGGCAGAGGCTTGCCACCCTCATTGGAAGGACAAACTGGGCGATAGACGCATCGCTGCAATCTGCGGAAGCTCGCCGCGGCATCGAGGACGAGATAGAGAGGGCCATCGAAGCTTGGACGCTCACCCAAGATGCCGAGCAGGTGATGTCGAAGTTGCAGGCAGAAAGAATTGCGGCTGGCGTAGCCCGGCAGCCAAGTGAGCTGCTTACGGACCCGCATCTCAAGTCGCGTGCATTCCTGCAGGAAGTGGAGCGCGCGTTCATTGGCTTGCATCCACAACCGTCAATGCCGATCCGCGACGGTTCGGGGCCATTTGCGATCCGCACAGCGGCACCAACGCTCGGAGAGCATAACAGCGAGATCCTATCAGGACTTCTCGGACTTTCCGACACGGAGATCGCGCAATTGAAGTCGCAGGGCGTCATCGGGACGTCGATGGTCTGCGAGAGGAGCTAGCAAAAAGGCAAACAATGTGTCGTCACATGACCGTCGACCCCGACGCACGCTCATGTGTCAACGACCGCATGGCTTAATTTCTAAAGCGAGTGAAACCAGGTGGGAAGACAGAAGTGAGAATTTCGTATGGGGCAGATCCGTAGGCACCTGATCATTTGGTTGGCGGCTCGAATCCAAATGGAGTCGTGTCGGTGGAGGAGGGCACCTCAGCCAGCGTCATCCGATTGATCGAGACAAACCCGCATCGCTTTGCACGCAAGAGGGAAATGCAAGCGCCTGGGTCGGCCTTTGTGTCAATGCCACGGGTAACAAATTCCTCCAGACCTACGCCGGATGGATATGGAAAGACAACCTGCTCGCGCTGGGTAAATGCCCGCGTTAGCGGTCATCATGAGGCAAGACCCCACCGAGTGCGGTCCGACGTTAGATTTCTCAGGCATTCGCCTGGTTGCATGTACTGCAAGCGGAACGACTGGCCAGCAGACAAAAACGGTCTGATGCCGGTCGTTGTCGGCATGCAGTTGGTCAGCGCAGGGCGCGCCCGTAACAAGACCATGAGGTTTGGCTCACCCAATGTAATGCGCGCTCGACACAGTTTGTCGGACAGTTATATCCGAGCCGAATGGATGTTGATGGCGTCGCTTGCGTCGGAGGCAGTGAACATCGGTGCGAATACACTCGCCAGTGTCATGTGCCAGCGGCAGGCTACTTTAAGAGAAATCCGTCATCACAGTGGGACTGAGAATCCCAATCTTCATCGTTCCGGCCCACCTCCTTCAATCCGCAAGGTTGGCAGCTGCCAAGAACCGTAATGAAAGTTGATGCCAGCCCCGGCTGGCAAGTTGAGTGTCCCCAAGGGAGGGAAGAGGACTGTAGGCTTGAACAGCTCCGAGCTGGCGAGCAATGGAAAGAGAGATTTTGCGGTTTCGTTCGAATAGACCACATCCTGCGCGACCCGCTGCGTGGCGCCTTTCATCCAGACCTGAAGTAAGCCGATCTGATCGGTTGCGGAGCTCGTGGAGGTGACTTTCCCGAAGAGCTCCATCGCCTGCGTGGATTCGGTTTGAATTCGCTCCTGCCAATGACAATAGATATCGAAGACCCTTTTCGAGAATTCCGTCTGCGTTCCGATGGCTCGCTTGGCAAAGCCCTGAAAAGCGCCTGTTGCGACGCCAATGTCATCGTTAAATCCGGCTTCCTTCGTCATCACCATCTCCTTGGTCCTTGTTATGATTTCTAGCGTCGGGCTGGTGCGCTCGAATGGTCCAGCAAGGCATCGACAGGATGCACCTCGTCGAAACACACCAGCAATCCGCCGTGGCTCTCAGAACCCGCGACAACCTGACGGGAGGACTGTACAATGCCAGCTTGCTCAGGTCGGAGCGCGGCCAAGGGCCGCTCCGGCTTTGACGGTCGCCAGCATCAGCGTGGCCTTCATTGATCAATTGGGCAGGCCTCATCTGAGCCCCTGGGCCGGAGACTGTAAGAGCGCATCGTCGATGTCGGCGTGCTCCAATCTATCCCAGCAATAGCCGTGCCATTAACGAGGTTGTGCGATTCCCTTTTGAAGATAAGCACATACTTTGCGGCAGCGCCGCTGGAATGCGTCGGCCTTCGCGTAGAGGTGGGGACATCCATGTCTCCAACCGGACAGAGCTGAAGATCCTCCGCCTTTTCGGTTCTGCCAACGCTCTAGCGTGGATCAGGACAGAGCCGTACCCAGGCTCATCGACCTCCTCATGAAGCATTGGGAGACTGCCAATGTTACCGTGCGGCAGACGGACAGGCTCATCGAGCGATCAAGTGCCTGCCCCTGATCTATCCTCAGGTATCGAGGCCGCCGACACGAGAGCTGAACTTCCGACAGCATGGAAGGATGGAAACGCGGGGCCAAGGCAGGAGGTTCATGGTTGCCCCGGATTTGGTTGATCAGCCGTTCACCCGACCGGCATCTTCCCTAGAGCCGCCTCTCGTACTCACGAATGAATTCGCTATATCGCGCAGGGTCAACGGTCTTCAAGTCGTTCAGCGCGCGCTTAGCTTCCAGATCGGCGTCTTGGCGGTGACGGTCTTTGATCTTGTTCACCGTATCTATCATGGTCTTTAGCCGCCGCATTGGTGTCGTCTGCCCGGATTTCTGCCCGAAGGTCTCGTGTAAAGGTGTCTGCCCGAGTGCTTTCGCGAGCGTCCCGAGCTTTTCATCAAGTTCTTTAACGGCGTCGGATAGCGTGTCGAACCGTTCGGTTACGCTCATCTTTTTGGCCACGTCCTGGTCGAGCCGCGCGCCAACGTTCGTCTCAATATCCTGAGTCACTGCGCCGCTGAGCGGCGCAAAGAATGGAAAGGAGTACCATGAGAACCAATTCGGGTTTGACATCGATATCCTCTCGACCATCGAGATGGTGGCATTCTTTCTCGGTCATGTGTGAGCAATTGGCGTGCCAATTGACCGGATTTGATGGCTACCGAAGGACCAGCCCGACATTGACCTCTGTCCATCGATCGCGTGCCCAGGCAAGGCCTGCGACGCAGTCAACTACCAACCTTGTCAATTGATGGAGAAGATGGACACATGGCTATCGTGGTCGATAGACCATCAAGGAAAGCGATTAGGAGCGGAGCCAAAAAAAGATGAAACAGTCCTGCGAGGCACAGTAGCCATTATCGCGCCGGCTGCTTAGATCTCGGCCGGATCTAGCGGCGCGGCGTTAGACCAAAGCGCTCCCAATGGTCACTCTGATCTACGACAGGAGCGGCTTCTACATCGGCATTGATGCGGGTAGTCGCTCCGCGCATCAGCGCTGTGACGTCGTCAATGCCGGGGGCTTGTCGTTGCTCCGACACTCGTCATTGGGCCCTGCCGGTAAGGGCTGTGCGCCGCAAAACAAATCTAAGGCCAGCTAAATAGCTCAGTCGACGATATATGAGCTGAATGGTTCGGAAACTGGCCTGGCTCTTGCTCCACTGCTTACCGATACCGCGCAGCTCTGCCGCCCGGATTGTCCGTCGTGCAACACGGGTATGCTGAGATGCTTCAGTGCATCACAACTGATTATGGAGCGCGCGTCCCACCCATCGCGGGGCACAAACGAGATTCGGACCGGCAATCACTGTGCAGTGGGAGCACATCAGCCGTGAGGGAGAACATGACGGACGCAAATGCGGTCAAATCAAAACTATCGTCCGATCGGAAGATCGCAGTTCGTCGGGTATTCTTTCTCGAAGTAAGCACCAATCGTATTCAAGCGATGAATCCGGATGGTTCCGATCGAAAAGTTATTGTTACCGATTGTCAACTTCCTGACGGAATCGCCATCGATGTCGGCGCTGGCCACATCTATTGGACCAACATGGGCTCCGGCATTGCCGTCAACGACGGCTCGATCGAGCGCGCCGATATCGATGGAAGGGCTCGCAAAGTCGTCGTTCCGCGCGGTGCCACGTTCACACCGAAGCAGATTCAGCTCGATCAGAAAGGCGGCAAGCTCTACTGGTCTGACCGCGAAGGAATGCGGGTTATGCGGTGCAATCTCGACGGCTCCGAGATAGAGACACTCATCGAGGCAGGCCGCGGTGACGAGGACCGGTGCGACCCGACTAGGTGGTGCATTGGCGTCACCATCGATACCGAGCGCCGCCAGATTTATTGGACTCAAAAGGGTCCGGACAATGCCGGCCTGGGCCGAATCTTCCGCGCCGACATCGACATCCGGGACGGTGAGAGCCCAGCAAACCGCTCCGACATCGAGGTGCTGTTTGATGGCTTGCCGGAGCCAATCCACCTTGAGTTCGATCTCGCGAACCGCGTCCTCTATTGGACGGACCGCGGCGATCCTCCGCGTGGCAACACAGTCAATCGCGCACCCGTCGACACAAAGACGGAGCCGGAAATTCTGATCACTCACCTGATGGAGGGAATTGGCATCGCACTCGATGTTCCAGGCGACCAGATGTTCATCACCGACCTCGCCGGCTCGATCTATGCCGCCGATCTTGATGGAAGGAACAAACGCAATCTCCTCTGGTCCAAGGGTAATTTCACCGGCATCGCGTATGCCGAAATCTAACGCTTAGAGGTAATGAAATGACTGGAACCATCCTGATTTCAACGAAACGCCGCGGTCGGTCCCCACCTGTCGGCGCGAGCTGGACGGCATTATTTGCCGCCAGGAGAGCGCAGATCGTCGCAAGCGACGTAGCATCGAACGCAGAAAGTACGCTGCGGCAGTTCGCGGCGGGGCCCGGCGCTCGAACGGTTGGGTTTCACGTTCAAGGCGCCACACTCCACCCGCAAACTCCGCGATCTCCCTCGCATAAGCTGCCGACGGCTACGTTCTCCTCCAGCAGCCCGAACGACCCAGTTCAGGGGTATCGAGCTGCTGTTCCCTGACACGAGCATCGAAGTCTTGCGTTCTCGGCGAGCGAAATCTGCTCCGGAGGATGAACGCCGCGTCTTGGAGACTTGAGCGCAGACGTCACTTCCAACCTCGGGCCTTGCGTCAAAGCGTTCCCAAAGCGAGTTCGTCAGATCCGCCCATAGATGACTTAAGCCTTCGATGACAGGAGATGCAGTATGAAGTTTGAGAGCAAAGTCATTGTCACGATTGCTCCAACAGGAGGTGTGGTGAAAAAATCGCAAAATCCACACCTGCCGACCCAGCCCAGCGAGATCGCGGAAGATGTGTACCGGTGCTACGATGCGGGTGCATCAATCGTGGCGCTGCATGCGCGCAGGCCGGACGATGGCGCGACCTGTAATCCGGAAATCTACCGGGATATCAACTCCCGGATCTTCACAAAGTGCGGAATCATCATCAACAACAGCACGGGAGGAGGCATTGATGGGGACATGGTGCGATCCATAGAGCCCGGTCTCGATGAGGTTATATTCGAAGAGCGTCTAAAAGGTCTCGACGCCGGCGCAGACATGGCAACATTTGATGCTCACACGGTTCTAGCCAGCTTTGGCGGCCGTGAGATTGTCGTTAATACCTCGCCTACCCGCTGCGACATCATGGCTAAACGACTCCAAAAGACGGGCATCAAACCCGAATGGGAATGTTTCTCACTTTCCCATCTTCTCCAAGATCCTATACGCCTTATCAATAAAGGGTTCGACAAGCCTCCCTATTGGATCAATTTCGTTCTTGGCGCCGAGCGCGGAATTCAGGGCGGATTGCCGTACACTCCGCAGATCCTGGATACGCTGATCGGAAATCTTCCAAAAGGAGCCATGTTTTGCGTTAGCGGGATCGGACGAGCTCAGCTACCGGCAACAACTCACGCCGTGCTCGCCGGCGGTCACGTTCGCGTCGGGCTAGAGGACAATCTGTACCTCGAACCCGGCATGCTTGCCACTAACGTGCGGCTCGTCGAGAGGACAGTAAGGATTATCCGGGAACTTGGGTACGAGCCTGCCACCGTAGTGGAAGCTCGCACGATGCTTGGGCTTGCGCCATGCAAATAGTCCGGATAGCCGATCCGCGGCCCCCAATCGGAAGCGGCCTACGATGACCCGTTGACCCGATGACAGACGCGAGATAGGTCCTGAGCATGAAATCGTAGCTATAGATCTTTGAAGAAGAGCGATCAGACTCTTTTGGCAAAGATTCCCAAATCTTCAGCTATCGCCGCGCAGCTCCGGCACTTGAGCAGAAAATGGGCGTGTGGTCAGCGACGAGTTGTAGGAGCAGAACGAATTGTTGGACGTCGTTGCTGCCCAGTGTTCCGACGAGGTGAGGTCTGGCTTGGTCGCGAGCGCTGTCGCCAAGAATACGCGTCGGCTCGTGCCACTTTTAGGTCTCGCTTATTTCTTCAACAACCTCGACCGCAGCAGCGTCGGCATCGCTGCGCTGCAGATGAACGAAGCCATTGGCTTAAGCGCCGCACAATTCGGCTGGGGCGCAGGGATTCTCTTCTTTAGTTACTGCCTGCTGGAAGTCCCCAGCAATATGATGATGCTTCGCTTCGGTGCTCGCCGCTGGCTCGCCCGCATTATGATGACCTGGGGACTTGCAGCCGCGGCGACGGCGTTCGCCGTTGGACCATACAGTTTCTACGCGATCCGTTTCCTTCTGGGAGTGTTCGAATCAGGCTTCTTCCCCGGCGTCATCTGGTACATCTCCATCTGGTTTCCGGCGCGATCAAGAACGGGCGTCCTCGCCTGGTTTATGGCTGCAACACCGCTGTCCACGTTAGTCGGCAATCCGCTCTCGGCTTCGCTACTGGGAATGGACGGAGTGTGGAGACTGGCCGGCTGGCAGTGGATGTTCCTGATCGAAGGGCTTCCGGCCTGCCTGCTCGGGGTCCTATGCCTCGCTCTGCTTGCCGACACGCCGGACAAGGCCTCGTGGCTGACGCCGGTGGAACGCAATGCGTTGTTGAATGAACTCGCAAGGGAGAAGCACGAAAGGCTCAAGAAGGATCTCTGGGCCGCGATGAAGGACGTCCGCGTGTTGATGTTGACGGCGATCACCTTCGCTTTCACGATCGGCTCCTACGGGATCGGCATCTGGCTCCCGCTGATCCTAAAGAGCCACAACTTGAACAACATGCAGATCGGGTGGCTCTCGGCCGTGCCCTATCTTTTTGTGACGTTAGGCATGTTACTCTGGGCGCGCCTTGTCGATCGCAAGGGGTATAAGATCTACAATCTGATCGCCGCATTGATGCTGGGCGCGACCGGACTTGTCTTTTCGGTAGTGCTCACGTCGCTCATACCGGCGCTCATATGCATGACGCTTGCTCTGATCGGCACGATCTCCGCGCGGACAGTCCTCTACACGATTCCGCAGGGTTTCCTTGCTGGCGCCGCTGCCGCCGGAGGTATCGCGTTCATCAATTCCGTTGGTGCCTTTGGCGCCTTCGTCGGCCCGTACATGATGGGCTTCCTTAAGGATAGGACTGGATCATTTGACATTGGCATGATCGCAATGGCAATCACCCTAATTGTTGCAACGGGCGTCGCCAGCAGTCTTAGATTGGTGCTTCCGCGTGATGATGACATTCCTGTCTGAGCAGAACGCCCAAGTAGAGGCTCTCCCGGGGAAATGTGTGACAACGCGGCGTCTCCTGTGAAGGAACATGCTGAATGAGAGCGCACGGGAATCTCGGATCTTCTACGTCAATTGGCCAACTGATCGAGTAGCTATCGATGGCAAGAGGTTAGTGCGCCGGCAACCAGCCGATATCGCGGCGCCAGGTACAAGAAAAGCGTTCTATTTGGTGGAACATTCTCGCCATGGCCGTCTTTGCGTGACCTTTTTTGGCTGGGCATCCTCTATCACGGAATTAATCCTGGCGATGTGCGCAAGCGCACCCAATCTCGACGTCCGCTCGCGATGCGAGCGAACGTGCTGCGATCGGTGGGCCGTTAGGATCCCGCGAGCGTCTCGCTAGTTGGCGGCGGTTTGAGCTGCAACAGGCGATCCATTTCGGACACTGGGTCGAGGATACGCTGAGCCTTCGTCCCTCAAGCAAATAAAACCGCGCCTGAATGATTCAGGCGCGGCAAGACCTCATCTCGAAATCGCTACCAAATTTGAGCCGGATGAAATGTCAGCGCGATACGTTCCTTCCCGTGCCGTGGCAGATGATCATGTCATTTGCGGTTCTTTGTATTCGACAGCTTCTCGCCTGCGCCGTAAGCGGTGTTTTGATCCCACCTTTTCCTGAAGTTTACGATCGGCGAGTGTGACGATCTCTGAATCGGAGATCGTGTTGTGTCTATGCTTGACCATACGCTTAAGCCGGAGGCCACGACAGCGCGCCGGCTTGAGATTATCGCGGGAACGGGCCGTCGCCGATGGTTCTCGGCAGACGACAAGGCCCGAATGATTGAAGAGACGCTTGTTCCGGGCGCGGTGGTTTCGGAAGTTGCACGCCGACATGGGCTTGCGCCGCAGCAATTGTTCACATGGCGCCGCCAAGCGCGGCAGCCTGCCGGAGCGGACGCCGCCGCCGAGATGCCGCAGTTCGTGCCTGCGGTCGTGGAATCGGCATTGCCGGAAGCCGCCTCTGGCCGGCGCCAGCGCCAGAGGGCACGCCCGGTGGATCGGGCCTCGGGAATCATCGAGGTGGAGATCGAAGGCGTCAGCGTCCGGGTCGGCCGTGGCGCTGACGCCGAGACGGTCACGATGGTCATCCGGGCGCTGAAGGCCTGCACGTGATAGGTCCGACCGGTACGGTGCGGGTGATGATGGCGACAAAGCCGGTGGACTTCCGCAAGGGCGCCGAGGGTCTGGCGGCACTGGTGCGCGAGACGATGAGGTCCGATCCGTTCTCGGGCGCCGTCTATGTGTTCCGGGCGAAGCGGGCTGACCGCGTGAAGCTGATCTACTGGGACGGCACGGGAGTGTGCCTGTTTGCCAAGCGGCTCGAGGATGGCAAGTTCCGCTGGCCAAACGTGCAGGATGGCGTGATGCGGCTGTCGGCTGCGGAGTTCTCGGCATTGTTAGAAGGACTCGATTGGCGACGCGTTCACGCTGCGGGCGAGACGCCGGCGCCTGTACAGTCGGGTTGATCTGCGACAGAGTGAATCAGTCGGATCGAAATGCTCGCAGGGCGCTGCGGCGCATGATGTACTCGCATCATGACGGCGACGATGGACGCGCTTCCCGACGACCCCGGCACGCTCAAGGCGATGCTGCTGGCGGAACGTGCGCGCACCGAACGGCTGGAGCAAATCATCAAGGAGTTGCAGCGTCACCGCTTTGGCCGACGGGCCGAGACGCTGCCGGAAGATCAATTGCTGTTCGGCCTCGAAGAAGTCGAGCAGACTGTGGCGAGCGGCGAAGCCGAGAACGAAGCGGCGGCACCAGCCGAGCGCGCAAGCCATGCCGCCAAGCGTCGCATCAATCGTGGATCGCTGCCGGAGCATCTGCCGCGCATCGAGATGATGGTCGACATCGACGATCATGTCTGCCCATGCTGCCGCAACGCACTGCATAGGATTGGCGAAGATGTCAGCGAACGACTCGACATCGTCCCGGCCCAGTTCCGCGTGCTTGTTGTGCGTCGACCCAAATATGCCTGTCGAGCCTGCGAGAGCGGAGTTGTGCAAGCGGCAGCGCTGGCGCGGCTGATTGAGGGTGGGTTGCCGACTGAGGCGACGGTGGCGCAGGTTCTCGTCGCCAAATACGCCGATCATCTGCCGCTGTATCGGCAGGCTCAGATCTATGCGCGGCAGGGCATCACGCTTGATCGCTCGACCTTGGCCGACTGGGTCGGCCACGCCGCCTTCCTGCTGCGGCCGGTACACGAACGTCTGCTCGCCAGGCTCAAGGCCTCGGCCAAGCTGTTCGCTGACGAGACGACGGCGCCCGTGCTCGATCCAGGACGCGGGAAGACCAAGACCGGCCAGCTGTGGGCCTATGCGCGCGACGATCGCCCTTGGGGTGGCACCGACCCGCCCGGCGTGGCGTATGTCTACGCCCCCGATCGCAAGGCGGAGCGACCGATCGCCCATCTCACAGGCTTTGCGGGCACCCTTCAGGTCGATGGCTACGCCGGCTATCGCGTGCTCGCCGAGCGCGGCGACGTGCGACTCGCATTCTGTTGGGCCCATGTGCGCCGACGCTTCTACGAACTCGCCGCGGCCGGCCCGGCGCCGATCGCCAGCGAAGCGCTCGAACGCATCGCCGGCCTCTATGCCATCGAGAGTGATATCCGTGGCCGCAGCGCAGAGGAAAGGCGCGAGGCCAGGCTGCTGAGGAGCCGGCCGGTCATCGATGAGCTTGAGCCCTGGCTGCACGCCAAGCTCACTCTGATCAGTCAGAAAACAAAACTCGCTGAAGCAATCCGCTATGCGCTCTCGCGCTGGGAGGGCCTGACCCGCTTCCTCAACGACGGCCGTATCGAGATCGACTCTAACGTCGTCGAACGCGCGATCCGGCCGATCGCACTAAACCGCAAAAATGCACTCTTCGCAGGCTCCGACGGCGGCGGCGAGCACTGAGCCGTCATCGCCTCGCTGATCGAGACCTGCAAGCTCACGGGCATCGAACCGCACGTCTACCTCGCCGACGTCATCACAAAGATCGTCAACGGTCACCCGAATAGTCAAATCGACGAGCTGCTGCCATGGGCCTATCTCGTTACCCCGGTGCTCCAGGACGTGGCCTGAAAACAACGCTTACCCTGCGCCGCTCTTGGCCGCCTCTCCGACAGCAAACGGTAATTTCGATTTGTCGCCGCTTGCGAAGGTGAAAGTGTCCGCACCGGCGCTGATGCCATTCCATGCCACCGGTTCGGCGAGTGAAAGTAGCCAAAGCCCCTGAAATCCAGATGCAGCGTTCAGCTGTCCCGTCCACACGGTAGTCGAGCCGCAACCTATAAAATTCACCGAAAAGCTGATCGCCGTGCCGCTATTGGTCTGTGCGAGCCAGCCCGTCATCGACTGAGGGGCGCCTTCATCGCAGCTATTGCTCGCATTGTTCGTGTAAGTGCCGGAAATCGCGCCTGTGTTTGGATTATAATTGTCGACCGCCAAGGTTGAGCCGTATTGGTTGGTCCGGGTCCAGATCGGTTGCGCCGCTGCAGGCGCCGCTAGGAGTAGACCTAGGCAGGCCGCGCCGATCCAGTTCGTCAATTTCCACTTTGCTTGAGACATTTCCGACTCCATATCGCTCCGGTAGCGGAGCGACTTGGTTATAAAACTCTGTCTAGGCAATTTAAACGGGTAATCGAACGTGGTATCTCTTACAGATTGAAATGTGAACGACGTTCCAATTCTGTCCGGCAAAAATGGTACGGATACGGGGGTATCGGCGTGGCCACTTGCCTCCGATAAACCCCGTCTTCGTCGATCCCGCTGGCGAAGCTGCTGCGGGCGATGCCGTTGCGCGACGTTCTATTTGATCCGCTCGGAGCTCAAGCTCCGTCGAACGAACCCGACTCTATCGTAGTGTCACGCTGGCATCAGGAAGCCTTGCGCAGCTCACGGGCCGCCGCGACCATGTTGACGAGCGCCGGACGGACTTCGTCCCATTTGCGAGTCTTTAAGCCGCAATCCGGATTGATCCAGAGCTGTGAGTCCGACAACCGTCGGCGAGCCAGCGCGATGAGATCTCCCATCTCACCGGCTTCGGGAACGCGCGGAGAGTGGATGTCATAGACGCCGGGGCCGATGTCGTTCGGGTATTTGAAGGCCGTGAATGCATCGAGCAGCTCCATTTTAGAACGGGACGTTTCGATCGAGATGACATCTGCGTCCATCGCGGCAATTGCATCGATGATGGCGTTGAACTCCGAATAGCACATGTGGGTATGGATCTGCGTTGCATCGGCGACGCCGGACGAGCAGATGCGGAAGCTGTCCACTGCCCAGTCGAGATAAGGTTTCCAGTCGGATCGGCGGAGCGGCAAACCTTCGCGAAGCGCAGCCTCATCGATTTGGATCATGGTTGCGCCGGCCTTTTCGAGGTCGGCGACCTCGTCACGGATCGCGAGCGCGATCTGACGGCAGGCCTCGCTGCGCGGAACGTCGTCGCGGACGAACGACCAAGTCAGGACCGTCACTGGCCCCGTAAGCATTGCCTTCATAGGCTTTTTGGTCAGCGATTGCGCGTAGCTCCACCAGTCGACGGTCATCGGCTTCGGTCGGGAGACGTCGCCGAACAGGATCGGAGGACGAACGTAACGAGAGCCGTAAGACTGCACCCAAGCGTGCTTGGTGAAAACGAATCCGGAGAGCTGCTCAGAGAAATACTGAACCATGTCGTTGCGCTCGAACTCGCCGTGGACGAGCACGTCGAGCCCGATGTCTTCCTGCCAGCGGACGGCTTGAGCCATTTCCTTCTTCAGAAATTGTTCATACTGCATGTCTGTCAACTTTCCCTTGGCATGCGCGGCGCGGGTGTTGCGAACGTCAGCCGTCTGCGGGAACGACCCGATTGTCGTCGTGGGGAAAAGCGGAAGGCCGAATCGCTTGCGCTGAACCTCGGCCCGGCTCGCAAAAGCGCTGTTGCGGTAGCGCTTATCATCGCCAATATCAGCCGTCCGCTGCGCGACGGCCGTGTCATGGATCTTTGACGATACTCGGCGAGCCATGGCCGCAAGGTCTGATTCGGCAAGCGCGGCGACATTTTCGTCGCCCGCAAGCGCTTTCGCCAAGGCCGTGAGCTCGCCGATCTTCTGAACCGAGAAGGCAAGCCAGCTCTTTACGTCCGAATCGAGATCGGTCTCGAGCTCAAGGTCGATGGGGACATGCAAGAGCGAGCAAGAGGGCGCGAGCTGCACGCGATCCTTGCCGAATTTTGCAATGACGGGCTTGAACCGCTCCACAAGTGCCGACAGGTTGGAACGCCAAACATTGCGGCCATCGATCACACCGAGCGAAATCACGAGGTCCGCGCGGGCGCCGAATTCAATCTGGCTCAATTGTTGGGGAGCGCGGATAAGATCGACGTGCAGTCCGGCCACAGGCAGCGCCAGAGCGGTCGCCAGATTGTCGCCGATCGCCCCGAAATAAGTGGCAAGCATGACCTTGATGCCAGCTACCTCCTTGACGAGACGCTTATAGGCGCGTTGGAGCGCATTCCGCGTGGTCTCGTCGAGATCAAGCACCAAGCACGGCTCGTCAAGCTGGACCCACTCGGCTCCACGTTTCGCCAGTTCCTTGAGCACCTCGACATAGACCGGCACGAGATTATCGAGCAGCGAAATCGGATCGAACGCCAGATCGGCGCTCTTGCCGAGTTTCAGGAAGCTGACTGGTCCTACCAGAACCGGACGCGTTTGATAGCCAAGGGTTTTCGCCTCCTCATATTCCTCGATCGGCTTTCGGGAGGAGAGCCTGAAGGTCTGACCTTTGTGGAATTCGGGCACCATGTAGTGGTAGTTAGTATCGAACCACTTGGTCATCTCCTGCGCGGCAGAGCCGCGGGCATCATGGGCATGACTGCAACTCGCGTCATCATCCTCGCCTTGCGAGCCGCGCGCCATAGCGAAATAGGTCTTCAGCGAGACCGGACCGCCCTCCCAGCCATACGCCTCAGGAATGGCGCCAACCATGACGCTCGTGTCGAGAACCTGATCATAGAGTGAAAAGTCATTTGACGGGATGACGGTGACGCCAAGCGAATTCTGACGCGCCCAATTGGCGACACGAAGACCGGCCGTAGTTTCAAGAAGCTGCTGGTCGCTGATCTTGCCGACCCAAAAGTCTTCGAGTGCCTGCTTGAGTTCGCGGCGTGGCCCGATACGTGGCATGCCGAGGGTTGCGACAGGAAGGGAGAGAAGAGACATAGCTTTAACCCCATTGTGGTGGGGGCAAAGGCCATGGCGGACGCAGGCAGGAGGGCCACGAAAGCGCCTGCTGCTTGGCGTACCACCGGGACACCCCGCCCGTGGACGATTATGTTGTCGGGGCAGGTCTCCTGGCTCGCGGGTCATCGCCTACATCCGGCCTTCCCGAAGCCTCTGCTTCAGTGACACGTGTGGATGCAGGCTCGCCGCTTACAGTTGCGGGGGCAGCGCCGGCATTACTTCAATCCGAAAGGATCGAGAGCGCACCGGCTTCCCCTCTTAGCTCCAGATCAAGCGAGACCTGGAGAACCTCGACGCCTTCGATTATCTGTAACCGAACGGTTACGTCAACCTCTGAGGATCAGCTTTTCTGCGGCATGCCGGCAGGTACGATGGTCTCAACAATGGAGATCATCGGCCTCTCTGGCTTTGTGCGCTTGCATCAGATCGACGAGCTTGGCCGCAACACCGTCACGTTGCGCCGTAATGCGTTTCATAGGCCATACCATCCGGAGCGCCGGGCGGCGGCCACATGATCATCGCGTAGCCGATTTGTCGGATTTCGACGCTGTGAAGACCGCCACACCGATCGAATAGCTCGACCAAGGATGCAACATCGATCTCGGCCAGCGTCCCCTTGAGGGCCATTGTTGTCGATAGGCCTCGCGCCTTGAATGGAAGTGGAGAGCGCTTGGGACCTTCCATCGCCTGGGGTTACCACTGCGGCTCTTTAGCGCGGCAATTCAATCAGAATCGATCTCACGGACCCTCTCTCATTTCTTTTATCCAACACGGCGCTGAACGGAGCTGCAATTTCTGCATCAATCGCCCAGCGAAGCGTATGCTTTGTGTCGCGATCAACTACCAATGTTAGCAATTGATCGAGCTGATGGATCCGGTCAATCATAGATTAAAGCCCGTCGCGCAGGGTCAGACCTCACCTGTCCGAGATCCCGAAGAACGCACAAGGGGGTGGTTCGTCGCTGTCACCACGGATCTTGACGGATTTGGTTATGCGGTCCGCAACTTGGCGTTCCACAGGTTCTATCGCAGCTGAATAGCTCGGCCTGGGGATCAAACCGCAAATTTGGAGAGTGCCGCTATGAGTGCAACGATCGTGTCGGACAGCGTCATTCCTCGCGCCGACGTCATCAAACGCGCAGCGCGCATCGGCGCAGAAATTAGAAACATCAACCTGTGCGGTGATTTGCCGGACCAGACGATCGCCGCCATCAATGAGCTGCTGCTCGAGCACAAGGTTGTCTTCTTTCGCGACCAGGGTCATCTCGACGACGCCGAGCAGGAGCGCTTTGCTCTTCGTTTCGGAAGTCTGGCGCCTCATCCGATGCTCGGTGCCATTAAGGGGACGGCGTCGATCATCGAGCTTGATTCGGCTCGCGCCGGTAGCCGGGCCGACCTGTGGCACACCGATGGAACCTTCATCGATGCCTACCCCAAGATCGCGGTGCTCCGAGGCATCGTGATGCCAACGTTCGGTGGCGATACGGTCTGGTCAAATACCGTCACGGCCTACCTCGACCTGGCACCGCCGCTGCAACGGCTTGCGGACAAGCTCTGGGCCGTCCACAGCAACGCCTTCGACTATGCAATACTGCCCCGCGCCAGCGAGCTCGACAAGAAGCACTTGGACGAAGTCTTCACGAAAACGATCTATCAGACGGAGCATCCCGTCGTGCGCGTCCATCCCGAGACCGGCGAACGCACGCTGGTGCTCGGCGCCCTGGTGCAACGATTCGTTGGTCTCCCGAAATACGACGGCCAGAAGCTGTTTGATCTGTTTCAGTCTCATATCACCGCGCCCGAAAACACCGTGCGCTGGAGCTGGCAGGAAGGTGATGTAGCGATCTGGGACAATCGCGCCACGCAACATTACGCCGTGAATGATTACGGCGACCAGCATCGCGTCGTTCGTCGCGCCACCGTCGCAGGCGAGGTACCCGTCAGCATCGATGGTCAGAACAGCGTAACGCGCATAAAAGCGACCAAGGAGCCTGTCGCGAAGGTCGCTTAGCGGGTTCACAGGAAGGATTGACCGCAATACGTGCAGTACAGACTCTGCCTTCGTTCGCCCGATCACTTCATGCAGCATTTGGCAGCCTAGTTCGCCGCCTCATTCAATGATGTCATTGAACGCCGTGCTGCCAGCTCTCAAATCACAAGCAGCTTCGATTCCAGAGAGGCTGTACTGGGTTGAGCAGCTGCGTAGCATTGCAAATGAACGAACCGCTAGAGGCGGAGCTAGCTTTTCGTTGCGGCTGCATAGGGGCGCGCGTCTCTCGTTCACGTTTTCTTGCGCCCGACTACTTCCTTCTGGGCTCTGGATCGGCTTGCTTGCCCATGCGCGCACTAGCCTCGGCTCTTGCCGAGCCTCTGCCGAGCCTCTGCCGGGGCTACTGAATCAGCATGTATTCGTCTCGGACAAGTTCGAAACGCCGCCCAGTCCATCGCAATATCCAGCAGATTGCCGCAAGGTGCATTCGATCATCTGCACGAATTCCTACATTCAGCAAGGCTGGCTTGCCGCTTTGAAGGTGTTTCCACTGTACTCGCGTCCTTGCCTTTGAGAAGCGCGCTATCAGCGAAGAAGCTCTGTTCTTCCAGCAGTCAATCCACTCCAAGTCGTCGTGAGCGACGATGTCAAGAGCACGCTTTGCGCGTCTCAGTGTCTGCAAGCCCATGTCCCGAATTAATTCTTGAATAAATCGGTGGTGCGGGATGCCCGGAGAAACAGGCGCCAATTTGAGTATGCGGTCCGTTGGAGTTCGATGACACGAATCGATACGCAACGCCTTGCGCTCGGTCACCTACCAACCTTGGCAATTGATGGAGATGGCGGGCATATGGCAATCGTGGGTCAACGAAAATTGGTGCCTCTCACGTTACGGAAGTCGGGATGCAAGATGGATCTGGCCGACCAACGGGCCGGATGGATCTGCTGTCTCGTCATCTGCAGCAATGAGGTCTCCTCATACTGCGTTCTCTCACGTCAAATGGAAGTCGATAGTGAAGTTTCTTGCGCGTCGTCGATCGCCGCTCGGACTTCAAATGTCTCGGGGCTGCGGGCCCGTCAATTGCTTTGTCTTGCAGTTAGCGCGCTGAAAACGAAGCTTCATGAAGGCGACACGCAGAGATGGTTTGCTGTGGCACTGTCCCTCGCGGCGAGTCCCGTCGGGGGCGCGGCGCCGGCACAAGCTGCCAACGTGCCTAGCCCCAAAAGCGGCACTTCGAGTGAGGTTGCTCAAGGAAGAATTCAAAAGAAGAACCATCCGGCTATTAGATCCAGCTTCTGGTCCCAACGAGTAGCGCGTCCCATCGATGGCTCGGCGCTCGCACAGGCTATGAATTCAATTGCGCCAAAATCCGACAGTGCGGATGCTATTGCAAGGAAAAAAACTCAAAAGAATGTCGATCGGTTTGCAAAGTTCGAGCACCTCCGCGAAAAAGGCATGTGGCTCAATATTCCCGGACCGGCCGATACGATAGATCAGGATCAAGGCGGCGTTAGATCTGCGCTGGCGGACGTCGGGATTGGCTATGTTGGCGGGACGGTGAACGCCTTCGTAGTCAATCAACTGCCAAATGCAGCGAGGAGCACCATCCGCGACCAACTATATTCTGGTCAGAACCCGACATTTAATACGCTGAACTTCATGATCGTGACGTACGATCTCAGTCGCTTTGGGATTCCCGATGGTCAGATCATCGTGGGAGCCCAGCAGCAATATTGGACATGGAAGCCCGGAGGGCCAGATAGATTTGGGATCAATACGATTGCCTACTATCAGACGTTTTTTGGCGGCAAACTCGAACTCAAAATGGGCTATCTCAGAAACATAAATGAATTCGTGGGTACCATAGTCGGAGGGAACGCAGCAGTAAATGTCTTTGGAGCTTCGTCGAATATCCTATACCAAGCAGGCATGAGCAACAACGCCGCGCCGACGCCGGCTCTCAATCTGAAGTACAATTTCGATGATCGCTTCTACAATAGGATGTCAATACAGCGTTCACTCAGTCCAGACGGTCAGTTTGCGCACATTAACGAAAATCCGACCGGGTTAGACTGGGGTACGACCAACGCGGGCGTTCTTTTTCTCGACGAAACTGGCTATAAGAACAAAGCTGCTCCAGGCTTGCCAGAGACGTGGTTGCGGGCAGGTGCCGGTTTCAACAATAGCAGCTTCACCGACTTGCAGCATCCGACGCAGCCGAGAGCCGGCGCAAATAGCATCTATTACGTGGCAGCGGACAGGCAACTCTGGCAGTCTGATGTCCAAGACTCGGCAGCTCGTGGTATCTATGCAGGATTCTCTGCGATGTACGCGCCGCCCGATTTAAACAGAGTGAGTCAGTATTACGAGCTCCGTCTTTACGCCAAGGGGCTGTTTGACAGCCGTCCACGTGATCAGATTGCTATTGTTGCCACCAACACCGCGTGGAGCAACGTTGTAGTGGATGCTGCTGTGGCCAAGGGCCATCTTGTGCATCGCGACAGCACGGCGATTTCGGCAACATACACGGCGCATCTGGCGCCCGGGATATATTCAAGCTTAGGACTGACATACATCAATAACCCGACAAGCATCACCTACACACCCAGAACGGGACATGCGCTGAACTTGTTGGTGTCCACCTCGATATTCTTCTAGGCCTCGGAAAAAACGCGGTTTGGCCAATGTGGATCTTGGAACGCTTTCGGCCATACTAGCAGGTTAAAGGGAACATCGCAGCCAACCCGCGTGACGCCACCGCAGAGAGGCCAAGCTGTGTCGAGACAGGATGGTAAGGTTCTGCATCAGTCTTCGGGTGGTCTTGGTCTCATGCAGTTTGGCATCAGGCGCAATTTGCATCAGACGGCATGCGCCATTTGCCCAGATCTGTTCTATCTCGTTTGATCCTTCTATAGGGTATCAAGATTGGCAATGTGTTGGCAAAGCTCGCGGTATCTTGGATCAGGACATCGGCTCGCGCCGCTAGAAGCCGAAAACGGTGCTCACCAGGGCAGCTCTACGATTTGACCTTGCAACTCGCGGCCGTGCGCAAATTGCGGCTGAAGTTGCTAGAGATGGCGTCTCGCTCATTGTCCGACGCCGGCGACGTTCCGTTGGGGATATCGATGGGCACCCGTAGAAACAGGAAAAAGTTGCTGCATGGGCCAAATGCGAACCGAAGAAGACGTTCTTGGTGAGAGGGAACTGCCCGCGGACGCGCTCTACGGCATCAATACTCTTCGGGCTTTGGAGAATTTTCCAATAACCGGGCGCACGATCGCGACGCTGCCTGAGTTTGTCCCCGCACTGGCGATGATAAAAGAAGCAGCGGCGCTTGCCAACAAAGAGATCGGCGCGCTTTCAGCGCAGAAAGCGGAAGCCATCGTTGAGGCGTCCCAAGAGATCCGCACCGGAAAGCACGATACCCACCTGATTGTCGACCTACTCGAAGGCTCGGGTGGCACATCGTCCAATATGAATCTCAATGAGGTGATCGCAAATTTGGCCGCGCGGCTGACCGGAAAGCCAATCGGCGACTACGCCTTTGTCCATCCAAATGATCACGTCAATCTCGGTCAATCCGCCAATGACGTGATTCCGACGGCCATGAAGCTTGCGGTCTTTCGGGTATCGGAGGGGACTTCGCTCGCCTTGACGCAACTGGCCGCCGCGTTCTCGGAGAAGAAGAAGGAGCATTCGCAAACTCTGCGGCTTGGTCGGACATGTTTGCAGGATGCCGTTCCAATGCTGTTTGGTCAGACATTCGGGGGATACGAGGCGGTCATAGAACGCCATGCCAAGCATGTCGAGGAGTTGCGGCGGCAACTCCTGGTCGTTCCACTTGGCGGAACTGCGGTTGGTACCGGATTAAATTCGAGGCCGGGCTACAAGCAGGCGGTTTTCCGCCACTTGTCAGCGCTGGTAGGCAACGAGATCAAACCAGCAACCGATCCATTCGACGGAATGCAGAACCTAGACGCGTGTGCCCGGTTGTCGGCTGAAATCCGAAATTCTGCAAGTTCGCTCTGGAAGATCGCCAACGACCTCGTTGTGCTCTCGTCAGGTCCCGTCGGCGCTGTCGGAGAAGTTACGTTGCCAGCGATCCAGGCTGGATCTTCGATTATGCCGGGCAAGATAAATCCTGTTGTTCCAATGGCCGTCTGCCAAGCAGCGTTTGCCATCGCCGGGAACGATGCAGCCATAGCAATAGCCTGCCAGCAAGGACTGCTGGAGATCAATTGCTATGGGATGCTGGTCTGCGATCGCCTGATCGATTCCATCACTCTCCTCTAGCGTTCCGCGACGATCTTGCGCGAACGATGTGTGCGCTCGCTTATAGTGAATGAGGAGCGGTGTCGGCAGAATCTGCTTGCGTCGTCTGCGCTAGCAACAGCGCTGGTACCCGAGTTCGGGCACGCAAGTGTCGCCGCGATCGTGCGGACAGCGCTCAATGAACATCGATCGTTTGTCGAGATCGCCATCGATCGTGGATTGCTGGGGCAGGAAGACGCGCACTCACTCATGCGCCGCGCTGCCGTTGTCTCGACGCGCACAGCGGAGTAAGGCAGATCTGCCAAAGGGACAAATCGCGAAGAAGAGGGACCGGATCGAGGAAGTCCGCAACGCTTTTACTTTCGCAGCGGCGCGCATCAAGCGCCGAACGACCTCGCAAACCGTCGCGACGCTCTCGGGGGCGATCGAGCTCCGGTCATTCCCAAGTCAAGGCACCTCCATTCTGGTATTCGATGACGCGGGTCTCGAAGAAGTTCTTCTCCTTCTTCAGGTCCATCGCCTCCGACATCCACGGGAACGGGTTCTCGACTTCGGCGAAGATAGGCGCGAGCCCGATCTGCGCACAGCGGCGGTTGGCGATGAAGTGCATGTACTGCTCGCAGAGCGCCGCATTCAGCCCGAGGAAGCCGCGTGGCATCGTATCGCGTCCGTAGGCGGCCTCCAGCTCGGCTGCGTCGCGGATCATGCCACGAACCTCGTCCTGGAACGCCGCCGTCCACAGATGCGGGTTCTCGATCTTGATCTGGTTGATCACGTCGATGCCGAAGTTGAGATGAATGCTCTCGTCGCGCAGGATGTATTGATACTGCTCGGCGATACCGACCATCTTGTTGCGGCGGCCAAGCGACAGGATTTGCGCGAAGCCGGTGTAGAACCACATCCCCTCGAACACGACATAGAAGGCGACGAGATCGCGCAGGAAGGCGCGGTCGCTATCCGGCGTCCCCGTCTGGAACGACGGATCGTCCAGGTGCTGCGTGTGCTTGAGCGCCCAGGCCGCCTTGTCCGTGATCGACGGCACCTCGCGGTACATGTTGAACAGCTCGCCCTCGTCGAGGCCGAGGCTTTCCACGATATACTGAAAGGTGTGGGTGTGAACCGCCTCCTCGAAGGCCTGCCGAAGGAGGTACTGCCGGCACTCCGGATTGGTGAGGTGACGGTAGATCGCCAGCACGATGTTGTTGGCGACGAGCGATTCAGAGGCTGCGAAGAAGCCGAGATTGCGCTTGATCGCGCGCCGCTCGTCCTCCGTCAGCCCGTCCCGCGACTTCCATAGCGCGATGTCGGCCTGCATCGAAACTTCGGTCGGCATCCAGTGATTGTTGCAGCCTGAGAGATACTTCTCCCAGGCCCATTTGTACTTCAGCGGAAGCAGCTGGTTGACGTCGGCGCGGCAGTTGATCATCCGCTTCTCGTCGACGGAGACGCGGCCGCCGGCGCGATCGATCGCACCTAAGCCGGTCGGGTCGGCCGGCTCGAGCTTGAGTTGGGTCTGCGGACGCAGTGCGGTGGCGAGACTTGAGACGGCAGGAGCGGCCGCTGTGGTTTCGGTATCGGACCAGTCGAGCATCGTCATCTCCTCACTGGCACGCTTCGCATTCGGGATCGTCGATCCGGCAGGCCTTGATGCCGTCGAGGTCCGGCACCGCAGAGGTCGGTATCATGATCGGCGCGTGCGACACCGCCACAGACGCCGACACCGCATTGAGCTTTCCGTCGGTGCCCTTCAACGTCGATTTCTCGACATGCGTGGCGCTGCGCGAGCGCAAATAGTAGGTCGTCTTCAAGCCGCGCCGCCAGGCCAGCCGGTAGAGCGCATCGAGCTTCTTGCCGGAGGGATTGGCGATGTAGAGGTTGAGCGACTGCGACTGGTCGATCCATTTCTGCCGGCGCGCGGCTGCCTCGATCAGCCAGGCGCTGTCGATCTCGAAGGCGGTGGCGTAGAGGTCCTTGAGGTCGTCCGGGACGCGGTCGATCTGACCGACACTGCCGTCGAAATATTTGAGGTCGGAGACCATCACCTCGTCCCACAGCCCCTTAGCCTTGAGGTCGCGGACCAGGAACTCGTTCACGACCGTGAAGTCGCCAGACATGTTCGATTTGACGAACAGGTTCTGATAGTTCGGCTCGATCGACTGCGAGACGCCGCAGATGTTGGAGATCGTCGCGGTCGGCGCGATCGCCATGACGTTCGAGTTGCGCATGCCGCTTGCTGTGACCTTCTTGCGAAGGCGGTCCCAATCGAACGTCGCCGAACGATCGAGATCGAGCCCGCCGCGAGAATCTACGAGAAGCTGGATGGAGTCGATCGGCAGGACGCCCTTCGACCACAGCGAGCCTTCGTAGCTCGGATAACGCCCGCGTTCCGCGGCGAGGTCGGACGACGCTTCGATCGCGTGGAACGAGATCGCTTCCATGCTGACGTCTGCAAAGGCCACGGCTGCATCCGACGCGATCGGGATGCGCTGGACCTGAAGCGCTTCCTGAAAGCCCATCAGCCCGAGGCCGACCGGCCGGTGGCGCATGTTGGACCGGCGCGCTTCGGGGATAGTGTAGAAATTGATGTCGATGACGTTGTCGAGCATCCGCACCGCCGTCGTCACCGTCCGCTTCAGCTTGGCCTGATCGAGGCCGTGAGGCCCGACATGGCTGAGCATGTTGACAGAGCCGAGGTTGCAGACCGCGACCTCGTCGGCCGAAGTGTTCAGCGTGATCTCAGTACAGAGGTTCGACGAGTGGATCACGCCGACGTGGCGCTGCGGCGAGCGCAGATTGCAGGGGTCCTTGAAGGCGATCCAGGGATGGCCGGTCTCGAACAGCATGGTCAGCATGCGGCGCCAGAGATCGGTCGCGCGCACCGTCTTGAAGACGCGCATGGCGCCGGCCTTCGCCCTTGCTTCATAGGCCTCGTAAACTGTCTTGAAGGCCTCGCCGTAGAGATCGTGCAGGTCGGGTGTCTCGTCCGGCGAGAACAGCGTCCACTCGCCGTCACTGTCGACGCGCTGCATGAAGAGGTCCGGCACCCAGTTGGCGGTGTTCATGTCGTGGGTGCGGCGGCGGTCGTCGCCGGTGTTCTTGCGCAGGTCGAGGAATTCCTCGATGTCGACGTGCCAGGTCTCGAGATAGGCGCACACCGCGCCCTTGCGCTTGCCGCCCTGGTTGACGGCAATCGCGGTGTCGTTGGCGACTTTCAGGAACGGGATGATGCCCTGGCTTTCGCCGTTGGTGCCCTTGATGTGCGCGCCGAGGCCGCGAACGGGGGTCCAGTCGTTGCCGAGGCCGCCGGAATATTTGGCGAGCAGCGCGTTGTCCTTGATCGACTTGAAGATGCCGTCGAGATCATCAGATACGGTGGTCAGGAAGCAAGACGACAATTGCGGGCGGAGCGTGCCCGAATTGAACAATGTCGGCGTCGAAGCCATGAAATCGAACGATGACAGCAGATCGTAGAATTCGATTGCTTGGGCTTCGCGGTCAATCTCGCGCACCGCCAGACCCATCGCCACGCGCATGAAGAAGGCTTGCGGCAGCTCGATCCGTTTGCCGCGGACGTGCAGGAAGTAGCGATCGTACAGCGTCTGGAGGCCGAGGAATTGGAAGTTCAGGTCGCGCTCGGGCTTGAGCGCCGCGGCGATCCGACCGAGGTCGAAGCGGGCCAGTTCGGGATCGAGCAGTTCGGCGGCGATGCCGGTCTTCACGTAGGCCGGGAAATAGTCGACGTACCGCGTCGCCATGTCGGCCTGCGAGGCGGATGTCGGCACGCTGTGGACGTAGGACAGCACTTCGCCGCGCAGCTTGTCGAGCAACAGGCGGGCGCTGACATAGGCGTAGTTCGGCTCCTGCTCGACCAGCGTGCGCGCGGCCATGATCGACGCCAGCGCCATCTCGTCCTGGCTGATGCCATCGTAGAGATTGCGGGTGGTCTCGGCGAGTACGGGCGCGGCCGAGACGCTATCGAGGCTGGTGCAGGCTTCGCCGATGATCAGCGCAAGCCGCTCGGTGTCGAGCCCGACGCGCGAACCGTCGGCCAACGTGACATGCAGGGCCGGCGCGGCGGCAGGCGCCGGCAGCGCGGCCGCCTCCTCGGCGCGCTGGCGCGACCGTTCCTCACGATAGAGCACGTAGGCGCGGGCGACCTTGTGGTGCTCGCTCCTCATCAAGGCGAGCTCGACTTGGTCCTGCACGTCCTCGATATGGAAGGTGCGTCCCTCGCCCGCGCGCCGCATCAGCGCCGCGACGACTTCGGCCGTGAGCTGCTCGACGCTTTCATGGACGCGGCGCGAGGCGACGGCGCTCGTGCCTTCCACGGCCAGGAAGGCCTTGGTCATGGCAACCGCGATCTTGGCGGAATCGAACGGCGAGACTTTTCCGTTGCGACGGATGATCTGCATGGCCGGCTCGCTGGAAGCAGCCGCAAGTGACTGTGAACGCAACTGGATGATCGGTGCGGAAGAACCTTCCGCGTCGTGCAGGTTCAGTGACATCAATAGGCCCCGTGATGCGCGTTGTTTCTTGAACGGGGCGTTGAGGAAGGACGCTGCAGAATCGCCGGCAGACAAATGCCGACGGCGCATGCAAGCGACCGCCGGGACACCCCGCCCGTGGACGTTCAGATCGTCACGGCAGGTCTCCTGGCTCGCAGGTCATCGCTTTCTTCCCGTCTTCCCGGCGCGTGAGACACCAGTGACGCTTGTTCGGAAGCAGCTCGCTGCTGACAGTTGCGGGGGCAGCGCCGGAATTCCGCGCTTTCGCGCGGTTCACCGGCTTCCCTCTTAGCCACCAAATCTTGCGATCCGGCGGAACCGTGACACCCATATGTGGTGATATTCCGGGGCGGCTGTCAACGGCTGATTTGCCGGCACCGTTCGCTTGTGGATTGCCTCTGACATCTCCGGATGTAAATTCGGGCATAATTTGCCCGCATGGCGCGTATGTTCTCCCGCAAATCATGGTAAACGCCGCCGCAGTTGATGGCATCCCCTTGTGCTGCCGCGGTTTGAAGCGGCGATCGAGCTCCTGAGCGTTGCAATCTACGTCGAACCGTTCGTTCGTGGCGCCTTGGGACAGGGCGGATCCGGATCGCCCGCGCATCCAGTTGTGTTGCGTTCGCTACTGTGCACGGGCATCTCCCGATCCTAATGACGGTGCGAAGACACTAGTCGATAGACGTGCAAGACCAAAGTCGGGAGAAAGCACCACGCCACGCCGATCTACGAGACGAGCTGGCGCACACGGACCACGAGCTACATGGCGCAAGCGCACGAGGGATCGCAGCGGTCATCGAAGGTCCGGGCCCGTCACATGCGCCAGGGGCCGAGCTCGTGGAGCTCGAGCTCGATCCCGAGCTTCTCGGCTAGGAGCTTGATATCGTCGCCGGCCTCGAACCCGTTCTTGAACACCTCGCGCTCCTCGTTGACTCCGGAAAATCCCACCGGCGCAGAAGCGGAGGCGCTACATCGTCCTGGTCCGACGAGGACAACCGAAGCACGCGGCTGATTCGATCGTTGGAACTTTGAGGTCTGGCAAGCCTAAGGTCTGGGGACGACGACGTATCGGGGGTTCGAAGCCCTCCCTCTCCGCCACTTGATCGAGACCTCGGGAATCCCCGGCAATGTAGGGGCCATTTTCACAAGCCTGATGAAGCTCTGTGTAGCACCCTTGTGGAGCACCCAGCATACACCGTTCCCGCACCCGTCACACAGCCGAATCCTTGCCCCTTTTTCCTTGTGCCCAATCCTTGACCGAGTTTTTCCGTTTGGGACTACCCGTCCAATGCGCCACGGGGCGCGCATGATCAATCCGTTGTTGCTCGGCTTCGCAGACCGGGAGCACCGGACGGAGATCGCGCGGAGCTTGCGCGAAAACCGCATCCTCTTGGAGCGGGCCAATGCTGAAGCGGAGGACGGGCAGGTCGGCGCCGGCAATCATGCGCGGCACCTGATGCGGGAGGTGGCTGCCCTTGAGGCGACGATGGCCGTCCATGACGACGCCCAGCTCGATCTTCCGGCGCTGCTCGCCGAGGCCGAGGCCGCGCCATGAGCCTCGCCACCGACCATGGGCCGGTTCGGCGCTTCCGGTCCGGCAACCGCCTCTCGGGCACGGACATCACCGCGATCGAGGCCGACCTGCGGCAGTGGTCCAAACCGAAGATCACCTGGAGCGCGGTGGTCTCGCGGGTCGAGGCGCTGATCGGGAGGCGGTTCAGCCGCCAGGCGCTAGAGTCCATCCGGTGATTTACCGGGCCTATGTCCAAGCTAAGAAGCGGCTGCGCGACGGCCTCCCTCCGGCCAAGCGCAAGCCGCTAGCGGAGCGGATCACCGCGTTGCAGGACGAGAACCGGAAGCTGCGCCAGGAGAACGAGGCGTTGCTCGAGAAGTTCGTGACCTGGCAGCTCAACGCCCCGAATCCTACGGGCTGCGCTCGGACCAGATGAATGCGCCACTGCCGACGGCGCGGCTGCCCAGCGACTTCAGAGACCGCGAGCTGACGCGGAGGGAGGAGCGGCGCGTCAGGCTCCTCGCCGACCGTGACCGCCGGCAGGCCCGCAAACTCCCCAGCCGATAGATCACCAATTTCGACGACAAAGCCCCGGATGCCGGCCGGTATCTGGGGCTTTGTCGTGCCACGGGGTTTGGTCCGCGTTACCTTACACTTTTGGCAAAAGGGCTGCGGTGAGCACTAGTTGCATAGTGCTCTTCGGTTCTGTCAACTAGCAAGGAAGTGATTGATCCGCTTTGCTTTTTTTGACGCTTTCTGTCGAAGGTGTAAGGTCGGGCTTTGTTAAGCACGGTCTGCGGTCCACGGCCCTGTTTCGCGGTTCCATTTTTTCTCGTGTCGTCGCTGCGGGATTTGGCGCCGCAAGACATGCTCAACGCAGGTACCAAGGTGCGGCACCCCGCGCCGCGAGGAGAAAATCGCAAATGCTGCTTGAATGTTGTCCAGATTTGGATTATGTCCATATCTGACATAGGAGTGGGCCGTGTTAGCCGATCGTAAGCCGCACCCAGCTAAGACGGGAACCGCGCCGCAGCGGCTGGATATTTCGCGCTTTGCGCCGGCCAATCGAAGGCGGCTCAGTCCCCCCGGGCTGCGGACCTTCCTCGCGATCGCGGATCTGTGGAGATTAACCGAAGAGCAACGTCTCCTAGTGCTCGGGTATCCGTCGCGATCCACATATCACAACTGGTGCAAGCAGGCGCGCGAGCATGGCACCTTCACCCTCGACGTGGATGTTCTCTCGCGCATCTCTGCGGTTCTCGGCATCCATCAAGCTCTCGGAATTCTCTTTCCGACGGAGCGGCTCGGCGTTGAGTGGTTGCGGACCGCGCATAACGCTGTCGTCTTCGGCGGGCGACCGCCGCTCGATCTCGTCACCAGCGGATCCCAGGATGGGTTGCTCACGGTGCGCCGTTTCCTCGACGGCGCGCGCGGCGGACTCTACATGCAGCCGAACACGATTGACGAGGCGTTCGCACCGTACGACGACACGGAAATCGTGTTCCGGTGACGGATACTTTCGCGGCCTCGCCGCAGCCCGCCCATCGCCTGATTCCGTCGCAATTTCCTCCCATCGGGCTGTTCGATACCGTCGCGACCGCCGCCGATCTTGCGGCGGTGATGGAACTGGTCGGTTGGACCAATGATCGGCTTGTTGCCGATCGCGTCGACCGGTTGCCGCAGAGCGAGTGGGTTTATGGGGTGCCTAATGCCAGCATCGTTATGGCGGCTTTTCTCCACGTCGCTCCCGGCGGGATGCGATTCAACGGCCCCGAGCTTGGTGCGTGGTACGCGGCCGACGATATCCGGACTGCAACTGCCGAGGTCGGTCACCACCTGCGGCGCGAGACGGTCGCCCGAGATGTCGCCACGATGACCCGGACCTACCGGGCCTATGCCGCTACATTATTGGGCGACTATCTCGACATCAGAGGCCAGCAGGCCACGCGCCCTGACGTTTATGCGAGCGATCGCTATGATGCCTCGCAGAAGCTTGGCGAGGAGGTTCGCGCGTCAGGTGGAGCGGGACTGCTGTACGATAGCCTGCGACGGCGGACCGGCAGTAACGTCGTTGCGCATCGGCCGCGCAACATCACAGACATCGTACAGACAGATCATTTTGAGATTACGGTGCTGGCAACATCGCGCATGATCGACGTTCGCAAACTATCGGTGTGATCGATGATTGATGACGGAGCATTAAAACGAACATAGTACTCACTGAATTTGTAAGGTGTGTAGAAAGCAGCTAGCACAATGCGCAAAAATGCTCTCCCACGGAGGGGAGCGTCAGGGGAGCGGACAGAAGAGCTATCGGAGAGCACTCGTATCTGTACATTTAGACACTGAGCTGTGAACGGGGGGTGTTCTTGGCTCCGCCGTGGGCCGGGGCAATCGTCGCCTCGCCATCAGGTACGACGCTTACGGGTGGTCGTTGCGGTGCCTATTGCGCCATATGTCTTCGGTGATTCTCCAAGCCTTGAGGCTATGCTGCTATTCGCAATCATATTCCGAATGGAAAGACAGCCTTCTCGCAATCTACTAGCCCCGCGCCGTACTCGTCGTCGTTTCCGACTACTCCGAGGTCCTCGGCAGTGCGCTTCAATTGATCTCGAATCTGGCCAGGACTCCACGCCGGATGTTGCTGTTTTAGCAACGCCCCGGCGGCAGCTATATGGGGACAAGCCATACTGGTGCCGCTCATTGCGCCGGTCGAACCTCCTACAGTTGTGGATAGAATCCTTTCGCCGGGGGCCACGAGTTCGACCTGAGTGAGAGGTCCCAAAGTACTGCCAAATGACGACCAGGGAGAACGCACCTTCGTTTGACCTATCGAACCGACCGCTACAAAGCTCGGGCATCTCGCTGGGTTGCCAACCCAGGGTTTTGCGGTCAAAGCTGAGTTGCCTGCTGCCGCAACCAGTAGCGATCCTGCTGCGGTGGCCTGGGCACCCGCAGCCTCAAGAGCGGCGTTCCACGGAGCTCCTACCGAATCTACCGTGCTCGAGGCTTAGGTTGCAGACCTCCATTCCGCGTGCGGCTGCCCAACCGATACCCGCTATAACCCAGCTGGTCGATCCATTTCCATTGCCATCCAACACTTTGACCGCATAGACCTCGGCGTCAGGCGCGGAGCCGGTGGCGCCGAGGAGTTTTCGGCCCGCGATGATGCCGGCGACGTGTGTGCCATGACCATCATCATCATTTGACGTTCCCTGAGTTATGGCTAACCCGCCCGCTGCGCGACCAACCGCTTCGCTCGCTCTGGCATGATTCCAAATTCCTCAATCGCCTGTCGATTGCCTCGGCCGCGCTGTCCGCCGTGACGCGCCCAATGTGCTGGCCCCGCTTGCGGATCTCTATGACCCGCCATCAAGTCGCTACGGTGAAGGGCCGGCGCGAACGGCGTTCGTAACGCTCGATGCGATGCTTGCGGCTCTCTGCACCGGTGGAGTTTCTAATCGCTCGGTCACGCCCCGGCTAGGTTCAAAAAAACCAACAAGTGACAGGTGAGGAACCACCTCCTGCAGTAGCTGCAGGCTCTTTTACGCTTCAACCTGGATCAACTACCAGAGGCACCGGGCATAGCTCAAGGCTAAGCTCCGGGTGGAATGGTCTGTGGTAGAGCGGCGAACAGTCAAAAAGATTATGCGGCACTAGCATGAACCCCGTCCACATGACATGGGCCGTTCCAATCCAACGGTGGCCCCGGCCGTAGATGCCGTCTTCGTCGCGCGGGTGATGATGGAGCGAACCCTTGTACCAAACTACGATGTCCCTATTCATTACTGTCGGCTGACCTGCAACATAAGTAGGTAGGTTCTTAGCCGCGAATTGCGTAGGGTTGTATGGCGTTACCCAGAATTCGTTCCGCGTAAACGCCTCGAAATGCCGCGTAAGCCCTCCTCCCGTCACGAGCGGTACAAGCTGGTACGAAGAGAGATGGCCCTGCTCATTGCTGAACGCGGGGTTGCTAATCTCGACGGAGTCGTGAGTACGCGGTGACCAAGGGAAGCCTTCCGCCACCGTGATGGGGATCGCTGTGTCGTTCGCGGTGCCGGCGGGGTTAAATGGACTTTCGATATGCTGCAGCCGCGCTGCGTTGTTAGTGACGCCGTTGAGATCGATGTCGATTCGCCATATCGCATTGTGCGCATGGGGCGTAAGCTCTGCTCCCGGTAAATTCTGCCCGGTCGCTCCCATCCGTGCGGTGATGACGCCATCATCGCGGAAGGTGTATTCCTGAATGTAGCGGTAGTTTGCGGCGTTGATTGCGCCCCACAGCACGAGCTCCTCCCCGCGTCGCACTCCACCAAAGTCCTTCCACATTAGGCCGCGGTCGCGCACTTCCTTGCAAACGTGCGGGCTGATTGGCGCGCCGCCAACAGCGGCAGGGCAGTCCGCGGCACTGACGTCGGTGAGTCTGAAATTGAAGCCGCTCAAATCATAGTACCGCGGGCTCCCAGGATGATACGGCACGAAATACTCAGACACCCGCATATCCCAAAGAACACGGATGAAGGGACCAGTCGCTGACTTACGGAAATAGACCGGACCAATCACGAGGCCGTTCGGATTGGCGATGCTGTTGTTGCCTGCGACCTCACGCCAACAGATCCACCACGTCGTCTGCACTGGCCCAGCTGTCGGGAAGTTCTGAGTGATCGCATTGGGGCAGAATGCGGCGAAGATCGGTGGCACAGTCGGAACCGGTTGTGCGCTCCCTGTACCGATCGAGACCACTAACGAAGCAGCAGCGAGGACCAAGAGTCGCAAACGAAGTATGTTGATCATCGATGCTGCCCTCCGTCACCACCATGTATCTCGACCGTGCGTCTGGTTAGATTGACGTGCACGCGGAACGGGAGATAACCGTCCTCCGTTCGAAAGATGAGATCAACGCAGCGATCGGTACTGCAGACATCGCGCGGGTCTGCGCTGCGTACAGGAAGTGCTTGCGCAGCGAATGGAACGCGCGCTTCGCTTCCCGACTCGAGAATCTGGAAACGGTCTAAGTTATCGCCGGCGAGACGACGCACGTTAGGGTTGGCGACGGCGAGGGCCAAAGCCTCATCAGCGTCATTACTGGAGAAGGGAACGTCAGAAGTGGGGATGCTTTCGACCGCTAAAATACGGTTATCCGGCAACTCGAATAAAACGCGGGCCGCTTGCTGCGACTTGGGATTGATCACCACTATTGTGATTCGCCGCGTCGGTGGCGTAGTTGTCCTTCCCTCCAAAAAGGCTTGGGCCTCAGACTTATCCAGTTCGTCGGCAGCCGCAATGATGCGCGGTTTCGCCTCGCTCACTATGGCGCGGACGCGCGGATCAGAAACAATCGTCCTCTCGATTGAGAGCTGTTCCTCGGTCGTCATCGCGACCGACTGGTGCGCTCCGAGCATGGTCGCGGGCGGGCCTGGAGGCGGAGCCTGGGCCAGCACGATTTCGGCGTAAGACAATGCCGCGAGAAGCACGTTCCCAAGTACGCAGCGAGGGACCATGGGTCTGTCCCCTTCAGGGCCACTTGCGCCGCGAGAGGAGGTCGCATCGACTCACCGCAATGGTGGCCTGCAAGCAATAAGGGTGTAAAAATGATCATAGCACGCCTAAGCTGATACGGCAAGCTGGATTGAGGGCACAGGTTGTCTGATGACTGGACGTTCTGTACGCGTCCAAAGAAATTGTCGCCACCCTTGCCTCCGCGCCCCGGCGAGCCGGGATTTGACTGCAATTGTAAAAGAAGGGACTTGAGCTGACAGTGGGAGCTTTGTCGCGGCAGGTGTCCGACAAAGATTTCATGTCCGACCTCACGCAGCCGGCAACAATTTCTCTCTCGACAGAGCACTTGCGTCAAGCAAGGTTTGCATCGGCGTTTTGCCGTAGCAACAGCGCCCCTGATGCGGACGCACCTCATTGTAGGCAGCGATCCACTCATCGAGATCGCTCTGCAACGCAGTGATGGTCGGATAGATCTTCTTGCGGAACGCGACGCGATAGAACTCCTCGAGCACGGTGCGGTGGAAGCGCTCGACAATGCCGTTGGTCTGTGGGCTCTTGGTCTTGGTGCGGGTGTGATCGATGTCCTCGACGGCGAGGTAGAGCTCGTATTCGTGATGCTCCGGATTGCCGCAATACTCGGTGCCGCGGTCGGTCAGGATCCGGTTCAGCGGGATGCCCCGCGTATCGAAGAACGGCACCACGCGGTCATTCAACAGTTCGGCCGCCGTGATCGGCGTCTTGCGATCATACAGCTTGGCGAACGCCACCTTGCTGTAGGTGAAAAATGAAGGTCTGCTGATAGATCCGCCCGACCCCCTTCATGTTGCCGACATAGAAGGTGTCCTGCGCACCACAATAGCCGGGGGACTCGCTCTCGAACTCGCCGTGCGCCTCCTTCTCGGACTTGGCCTTTTCCAACGCAACGAACTGGGCCTCGGTCAGCACCAGGCCGTCCTGGGCCATCGTGGCCTCCAGCGCCGTCAGCCGCTTCTTGACGTTGGCGAGGTCGTGACGCAGCCACACCGCCCGCACGCCGAACGGGGAGATCGACAGGCCGCGGCTCCTGAGCTCATTGCTGACCCGCACCTGGCCCCAGGCCGGCTGCTCGATCGCCAGCTCAACGACGGCCGTCTCGACCTCCGGCGCGACACGGTTCTTCAGGATCGGTTTCTTGCGGCTGATCTCAATCAGCGCCAGCTCGCCGCCCTTGTCGTACAGTTCCTTGAACCGGTAGAAGCTGTCGCGGCTATAGCCCATCATCCGGCAAGCTTGGCTGACGTTGCCGAGCTGCTTGGCCAATTCCAGCATTCCGACTTTCGCGCGAATGACTTTCTGTTCCTGGGTCACCCTTGCGGGATCGGGGTACGTTGTCGGGATGGCTTCAGACGTGACCGTTGCCAGCCACGCCTGCATCCCTAGGCTACTGAACGGCAGGTTTTGTCATTTGCTCATGTGGACCTCCACAAGCTATGCAAAACAATCACTTGAGCGACTTTCAGGTCGCACCCTCCAGACCGGGATGCCGAGGTTCTTAAGCGTCGTTCTCAGGCCACGGGCTTGAGCGCGGTAGGCCCAGGGCAGTAGCTGGTCGATGTCGCGGTTTGGATGCCCGTTGACGATCCTCGTCAGGACGTCGGTGACGTAGGCAAGCGGGTCGATCTCGTTGAGCTTGTCCACCTCGCGGCCCTGAAAGCGATCTGCAGTATCTCGTCGACGAGGACCAGTTGACCGTCAAATCCGGTCGCCGGCGTCGTGGTTCGGAATGTCGAAACCGAAAGGGACGATGACGAGAAGGGATTTAGCGACAAGGACGCGCGCACCATCCTGGCCGCGACGCTCCAGAAGGGCTGCCGCGCGACCCCATTAGGTCTCTGGATGCAGAATTTGTGGATGCTCTTCCACTATTCACTGAACTTTCGAGAAATCTCAGAGCCTTCGCTCGACTCACGTTGGAATGTTCGGGCTTTCAGATTCAATTCCCGCAGATTACGGATGCGGCCTTGATTTCACCAACAGCATAGGACTTGCCCGAGAAGTCCTCTAAGCGCCGGGGTAAGCCCTGAAGCGAGGCCCACTCCCTGGCGCGCGAGTTCAGCCGCCACAGCTTGCGGCGCTCGATGCGTGGATCGCGAGCAGAAGGTGCCGTTCTCACCCGGCCGGAGGCGGTTCGATGGCTTGTTGGGCTGGGCAATGAACTCGGGCAAGATGTTTGCGTCGAGCTAGCGCATCGCTACTTGGTGGAGACCGCACCCGGTTTGTGGATTGCGATCGGCCGGAAAGGGCACGCGGCAGGAAAGCGTTCAGCTGGAACGAACCGCGCATGTAGGGCCTCGGAGTCGGGTGCAGCTCCAACTAGCCGGATGCAGCTTTAGTCAGGCAGGATCGCTTTCTTTGCGGCTTGCGCAAGAAAACCGGATCGAGTGAAGCCGTGCTGTTCAGCATAGTGGTCGATCTCACTCAGAACGTCGGCGGGAAGAGTGACGTTGACGCTTACACTCTTCCTCTTCCGCAGGCGCTGGAATGAGCACGGCAACGCTGTCTCTGTTCTCGGCGTTCGCCATGATCTCCTCGAGAGAGGAGGGCTCAGGTACGGCTTCGCCGTCCTCCGCCAGTCCCTGCAGATGAAGAGCCAAGGCTTCAGCGGCCATAGCGCGCGCATCGTCCAGATTCGTACCAGCGGTGATCACGCCGGGAAGATCAGGAAACGAAACGCCGTAGTCGCTGTCCGCGTCCTTATGGATCAGGGCAATGTAGTGTCGCATGAAAGCTCCCCTCCTTGGGTGGGCCGATGGCCCTCTCTATGCGTGGTCATTTCAACTTCAAATCGGCTTGCTTCTCGATGCTCTTGAGCGTTCCGATCGGGACATCCCTCTTAGGGTGCGGGACCGTGACGCGGCCCGTCTTAGTTGGATGCTTGAACTGAACGTGGCTACCCTTCTGGGCGACCTGTTGCCAACCATCAGCCTTAGTCAGACCCCGTGCCGCGCGCGTAGCAAGCTGTGGCCGGCGATAATGCCAAATTTTCGAAACCTAGCGGTACAGTGAAAGCGCTGGATATATGTATCAACGTCGGGCGGCTCCAGAACGAGAGCCCCAAGCTGTTGGGATCCACCAGCTCAGCTGACAGGGCGGCTGCACCATATCGATTTCATCGATCGCGTCGGCCGGCCCTCCTAACTGGATCGGCTCGGTGCTGTTCGCGATCGCGACGGCAGTTCCTCTTCTGGTAGATCTCATGTCACCGTTTTCAAGGCCGCACTTCTGTGCTCGGGGTTGTCGGTGTAGAGGATGACACTGCCGTTGCGAGTGGAGGGCTAATACGATGGTCCCGGTGGATGACGAAGAATTCTGCCCTAGTCGGGATTGTGGCGTTTGAAATTGTGTGGAAGCGAGGCCCGGCAACAGAGGCGAATCCGAACCGGGCCTCGCGACCGCCGCTCCCCTCGGAGAAAGAGAACGACGAGGCGAAGGATGTCGCTTGGCAGGCCGACATTCCACATTGCGGGCGGCCCGTTATACGCGCTTCTTGACGCGGGATTACTGCGGACCCATCCGTCAGCGGGCAGATTTCCTGCGTGGCATATGCCTGCGCCGTAGAACAGAGCCGCCCCTTCGTCAGGGCGCAGCTCCAAATTCCCTGATGCTTAGTGGTCAATGCTGCGGTTCTTGACCTTGATCTAGTCGCAGGTACACCTTGAGCCTTGTCAATTCTATCGGCGCTAGGATCCGGAATCCGGTCATGGGCGAGATGATTATAATCATGGCGGCAACGGGGATTATCTGGGTTGGCGCAATCGTGGCCCTGTTCGAGACCAAGGCCGCGCTGGAGCGCAGACGCCTCAAAAGGTAAGGATGCGTCAATCTGGCTATGCAGTTTGTGCCGATTGAAGGAGTCTTCCGGCGACCTAAGGCAGAAGGACAAGCGTGTAATAGGTCCAGACAAGGCACAGCATGAGCAGCGTCGCACCCCTAGTGCACGATGGGATGGAATTCAGACTTGACAGCTATCGAAATAAGCTTCCGTCGCGGTCGGCCGCCGATACTCCCACAGACCGTCGGCGAGAATGCGTCTCATTACGTGGTCCGGACAACGAGCCTCCGTACCGTCCTTAAGCCTCAGGACAGTGAAGGGCAGGACAGAGTAATCTTCCCACTCCGATCGGCGCCTGCGCAAAAATCCAAACATCAAAAGCCCCTGCGATTGGGAAAAAAGAGCAATTAAAGATCGGCTGGCGGCGCTGTCAATCTCGTCGAGATGGTAACGCGCGGCAGGCGCGGCAAACAGTTGCGGCGCCGGGATTTCGGACGGTGAACATTCCGAACTAGCTGCAGGGCGAGCCCGGCCAGTTTGGCCTGTGGATAGCGGCCGTGTATCTTTTGCTAATTGGCGGTGCCGCCGCTCTTGGCCTTGGACGACTGCTTCACCGCCGGCTTGGCCGGCGCGGCCGACTTCTTCGACGCATCATCGCCGCGGGCAGTTCCCCACGGATCGACCGGCTTCTCGTCCGGAACATTGTTGAGGGAGCGTTGATGGGCGCGCTCGGCCCGATCCTCGTCCACCTTCTGCGTCGCCGTCTTCTCCTTGGGCTGTTCGCCATACTGCTGAACATGGTCCTGCGCCAGTGCGGGGCCGGCGATCAGGGCAAACATGACGGCGACGGCGATTTTGCGCATCGAGAAACTCCCGGTTCTGCGATGAGCATAACATCGCGCCGATTGCGGCATCAACGCAGCGGGGCGTGAGCCGGGTATGACGATGATCGGACGATGCGCACGCCGCCATCAAAAGCGGCACCCAACACGACGTCCATCCTTTCGATTCCTAGCGGCGCGGACGGCCTGCGAACCACCGCCGGTCGTGGCTGAGGAAAGAGGCTGGCAACTGAGGCCTTGCATTTCCTCTCTCGGGAACGGCTCCTGGGTCTTGCGGCCAAGAAAGCTGTCGGGCTTACTCACCTGAAGTAGCGCTCGCGATCTCGCGATGGTTTCACGGACCTGTTCCCCGATCTTCACCAGATAGGGGGGTGCTCTTGCGAAATGTGAGGAGTGCCGGTTTCCGGCATGGCGCGCCTCCCTTGCATATGCAGGCGGGAGCGCGATCGGTCTCTCAGCCACCGACGCCTACGGACAGAGCCTTGGCCAGTGATGTGGGTAGGCTACTCCTGATCGCTTTTGGTCACAACAGACACCGTTCCCGGCGCTGGAAATCCGCTTGATTTTCCTCCGCACCCACCCGCAATCTAAGTAGGCAGATGCGCGTTCGTAGTTCTGGCAAGGGATTGAGACCCATGCCCGAGAAACCACGCCAGCCTTTCAGGAGTGGTGCGGCACCCAATCCAGACGTCGTTGGCTCGACGAAGATGCGCGTCTTACTTCGATCGAGGATATTCAACCCGTCGCTGCCACGACAGCGGTCTTCCAAATACCGGTACGGTGGCGGCCGGCGGATGAAGCTAGCGTCTCGCCCGACTTCTCCGAACTCTCCAACCGAGGCCGGCCGGGTTCTAGAGGCCCCCCTGATCTCGGCAATAAGCGAGCAGATGAAGTCCGTCGTGGCTCCTTCGGACCACCAGCTTGCCTTTGAGGTGGTGGTAGACCGGATCGACGGAGGAATCTTGCGTCGAGGCCGAGTGAGGTCTTCGCTCGGTCGTCAACAGTGGGTCAGTGCTGCTGCGTCCGCTGACGGACAGGAATTGAAGGGATCTGGGGCCCCAGGACTTCGTCTTGTCGGATCCGTGGCGTCCGACAAGCTGCGTTCGGCCCTGCTCGATTGGACGCAGGCAACCGCGGGCGCATCGTCGACCATGCGTACGCCGGTCTTTTGGCTGCCGCCTACGGTCTCGTCGTGGGGACGGAACATCCCATTCGTGAACCTCGCTCGGGATCTTTCGAGAGCCAATCAAATCGATGACGGAACAGTGTTACTCGCGAGGTCGGGAAACGCCTACGATAGGAAGAGGTGGAATAAGCTTTACGGTCATGCCAATCGTCAGCCTGTGCTGTTCGATCGTTGCTTGGCCGTACCGGCCAGAGAGCTTCCGTTCGCTCTCGAGGTCATCCTGAAGCCCGGAAGCTGGGTGGCGGTCCTGATACATGCGCCTGATCTTGCCTCCAGCTATCCGTTTCCGTTCGGGTATGTAACGGCGGACCCGAAGATAGTCGACAGCTACAAGCGGAGCATAGCGGAACTTGCTGCCAAAGCTGACAGCACAGAAGCGGTTCTCTGGACGAAGCCAGATGAAGACGCCCACCGTGCACTCAGCTCCATCGACGCCGCGCTCGACATCAATATCGCCGCCCCCGATTGACGATTGTTTGCAAGCCGTCATTGGTCCATTCAGGACCCCGTCGAGTCTGCCATGATGTTGTCCCGATCGATATCCCGATCGGCGGCGAAGTCGTAGAGCCGACGGATGCGACGTTCGTTCGAATGCGGTAGCGAGCACTCTGGATGCCGCGTTCGATGAGGCGTCGCGATTGAAGATGCTTATGAAGTCGTGACCGGGC
Organism: Bradyrhizobium sp. Pa8; assembly: GCF_052588265.1. Lineage (NCBI taxonomy): Bacteria > Pseudomonadati > Pseudomonadota > Alphaproteobacteria > Hyphomicrobiales > Nitrobacteraceae > Bradyrhizobium > Bradyrhizobium sp. Pa8. The sequence goes on from NZ_CP176767.1 coordinate 1,754,858, forward strand.
AGGTCGGCGATCTTGAAGAGCGCGTCTTGGGCGGCGTCTCCGCAACCGCTCCGAGGCGAGATGGCTTAGCAAAAATACGACGCAGAAAGTTCGTTGACAATGAGAGCGTTCCGGCGTCGTGGCGCATGGGGAGACGCCTTAAATCGATTATTCTTGAGCGATGAATCGCCCGTGTTTCGCCAGCGCGGGTATCAATACGCTGTCAGCGTAACGACAGCCGGTCGACAAGACCGGTTTTTGGCCTGGCCTTTCTCGCGGACGTGACCTTCGCCGGCGTCAAGGCGAACCAACATCGGTGCATACCCCGGCTGCCGCGCCTGCGCGCACGGAAACGTCGTCCGCAGGCTCGAAAGAATGGCCATGCCGGCCTCGTCCAGCTCTTCGTCGCCTTCCTCGCCGGAAAAGATGAGAGATCGGTTCTTGTCCAACGCGTCCACGATGATTTCTGTCAATGCGGATCGGTCAAGCACGATACCCTTGTAAGCGATGGCAATTGGCTTCGGGCTGCCTGCGGTGATGCAGCAGTCGCCATTGGCATCGCGATCAGCAGTCTCAAACGCTGTGAGGAATTTGACGAACAAGCTCTACGCGGCGTGGCTCGATCGGGGCTGCACCCGATCAGATCATTCTGGACGCGCCACGCAAAATCGATGAGCAAAGGGAAGCAGCTTCGTCTCCACATGCACAAGAACGACCTAAAGCGGCCGGCGACTTCATCATCGGCGATATGCCGGTCGAAACGAATATCGCTCACGACCATGAACGCGATTTAAGTTTTCTGCCGGCTTCTCTGGCCGAGCAGCGCAGGTGCGCGACGGGCTGAGGATCTTCCCTCCCTCCTTCTCCGGGCGTTTTGTTAGGGACACGGGTCGACATTGAGTCCGCTTGGGCTTTCTTAGTCGGGCTGTGAGCGCAAGGCGTATTCATGCGTCATTTTCAGATTACCCAATTTTACCCAACTTCCGTTTTGAAAGGCCGCTTACGGCGAAAGAATGGCGGCTAGCTTTCGCGCTAATGCGGCCTTTCGGAAGGGGAAAGGCGCGTAGTTCGCGGGCCAAAGAGCCCATCGGAGGGAAACATGCCAAGGAAGCTCGCCGCTTTTCGCGGCTGTTCGGCCAATATTGCCAGAAAAGCTCTGATCTGCGCCGCGCTTTGGGCCGGAACGGCCATAGCGGTTATTCAAGCCCATGCGGACGACATCAACTGGCGGCAGTTCGAGGGTACGTCGATCGTCTGGGCATATGATATTCATCCGTATGCGGACGCGGTCGCAGCTCAGTTGCCGGAGTTCGAGAAGCTAACGGGCATCAAGGTGACGCCGGAACTTTATCCCGACGACGCCTATTGGAACAAGCTGACGATTCAACTCAGCACAAAATCGCCGAGCTGGGACGTCGTGGGCACGGGCATTCAACCTGCTTGGGATCTCGCTCCGGGCCGGTTACTCGAGCCGCTCGATCGTTATCTGAACGATCCGAAACTCACGGCAGCAGGCTACGATTACAAGGATTTCTTCCCTGCACTGCGGGATGCGCTGGCCTGGAAGGTCAACGAAGGGCAGATCGAGCCGGGACGCGGCCAGGTGTGGGCCATCCCGCATGGCTTTGAGAACATCCAGCTGTTTTACCGCAAGGACATACTCGACAAGTACGCCATCAAGGTGCCGACGACTCCGCCGGAGATGTCCGCCGCCTGCGAAAAGCTGAAGGCTGCGGACGGCGCGATCACACCTTTGGGTGTGCGCGGCGTGCGGTTTTGGAGCAGCATCCACACGGCTGCAATCTCGATTGCCAGGTCCTACGGCGTGCATGATTTCATGGTCAAGGACGGCAAGCTGGAGACAGGGCTGGACTCGCCCGAGTCGATCGCGTTCCACAATGACTATGTGGACATGATCAAGAAGTGTGCCGCGCCGTCCTTTGCCAATGACAACTGGTATCAGGTGGTCGATGGCATCAATTCAGGGCGCACAGCGATGGCGATCGATTCCAATATGTTCGGTTTTTGGAATGACGTGGCCGGCAAGCCCGCCTCGGGCAAAATCGCATTCGCGGCCCCTTTGCACGCTCCGAACAGCAAGACCTTCGAATCCAACATCTGGATCTGGTCTCTTGCGATGAACGCTGCGTCCCAGAAGAAAGGGGCGGCCTGGTTGTTCATCCAGTGGGCAACATCAAAGCAGGTCGATCTGAACGGTGCTATTGCAGGCAAGCTCGTCAACTCACCACGCGCCTCCACATGGAACGAGAAGGCCTGGCTCGAATACGCGGCAAAGCCTGAGTTCAACAACTTTGTCGACACGTTCAAGACTGTGCAGGAGAGGGCGCAACTCGCCTTTACAGCCCGCGTCGGTTTTGCCGAAGCGATGAATGCTTGGGCCGTGGCCATGCAGAAGATGGTCAATGGAGCTGACGTCAAGGCGACATTGGCTGACCTCGCCTCCGAGATCCGTTCGTCTATGTGAGCAAGAGGGGGCGGCAGGCGCAACTGCCGCTCTCTTTCATATTAGAGATATAATGAGATGGATCTTCGGGGATTCGACGGAATCGCGACGCTGCAGTCATCGACTGGTCAACTTGACTCGTCAAAAGATGAACTGGTCAAGAACGCCGAGGAGCGGCGTCTTGACTGGTGGAGTATTGCCGCGATCGCTCCGGCGATCATCATATTGCTCGGGTTTCTTTTCCTGTTCTTCTATGGCGTGTTTCAGTCGTTGACTGACCTCAAACTCGGTCGGCCGCTGGTCCACTTCGTCGGCCTCAACAATTATGCGACGCTGATCAAGACAGATGATTTCTGGATTAGCATTCGCGCGACTTTGGTCTATGCCGGATCAGCCGTAGTTGCAGAGGCTGCATTCGGTCTCGCACTTGCCAAGCTGTTCGCAACTGAAGTCTTTCTTGCGCGTGTGATGCGGCCCGTCATTCTGTTACCGCTCGTCCTGCCTCCGATGAGCGTTGCGCTCATGTGGACAACGATGATGGACCCGCAGAACGGGATCATGAACTACTTGCTGTCCCTTGCCGGGATCGGCCGATTTGCATGGATTTCAGATCCGAACACCGCGATGGTGTCGCTGGTTCTCATCGACGTGTGGACCCATACGCCGTTCTTTGCGCTGATCATCTTCGCTGGCCTTCAGGGTATCAATGATGAGGTGAGGGAGGCGGCCAGGGTCAATGGCGCGAAGGGATGGGCAACCTTCCTGCACATCGAAATGCCGCTGATTGCTCCCTACATCCTGATTGCCGCGGTGTTTCGGTTGATCGAGTCCCTCAATCAGTTCGATATCATCTTTGGAACGACGCAAGGCGGGCCTGGAAATAGCACCTCCGTCCTTTCCGTGCGAGGATACATTACCGCCTTCCAAAATCTCGCCTTCGGGCGCGGGGCAGCCCTTATGGTCGTCAACTGGATGATCGTGCTGGTCGGCACGTTCGCCATGGTCAAACTGTGGCGCTTCGTGCGGCAGCGCGTCAGCTGAAGAGGCGGCGTTATGCGCTTTAATTGTTCGACCCCCGCAAACTTGGTTCTCAATATGCTCGTCGGCATTTGCGCATGTGTCCTGGCCTTTCCCCTTGTTTGGATTGTGATGATGTCGCTGAAGCAGCAGGCAGAGGTCATGACCTGGCCGCCGACGTTTGTCTTCTCGCCGACACTGGAGAATTTTCGAGTCCTGTTTGATGTCGCCCAGGCCGGAGCTAGCAGTTATGGCACGATCAAAGTCGATTTTCTGACGCCGATCATGAACAGCGTCGCCATCGCACTCGGCTCCGTCGTCGTTTCTTTGGTCGTGGGAGTGCCTGCCGGCTACGTCCTCGCGCGGCGGGACGTGCCACTCAAGGAAGACATTGCTTTCTTCATTTTGGGCTTCCGCTTCGCACCGGTCCTCTTGGTGGTCATCCCGCTCTTCAGCGTCTTTCAGACGATTGGATTATATGACACCTATATCGGCATGATCTGGGTCTACCAGGTCGTCACATTGCCGATGATCGTTTGGCTGAGCCGCTCCTACATCGAAGACATCCCGAAGGACATCGAGGAGGCGGCCGCCATGGATGGCGCCAAGCCGGTTCGGATCGTGTTGCACATCGTGCTGCCGCTCTTGAAGCCAGGCCTGATCGGCGCCTCGCTGCTCATCTTCCTGCTCGCCTGGCACAATTTCGCCCTCGGTCTGATCCTTGCCTCGACCAAGGCGCCGGTGACGGTCGCGCTTCTCAAGCTGCTCAATCCCGGCGTGCAATTCTACCCGGTCATGGCCGCAGGGTTGGTCGTGACGATGATCATTCCTGTCATTCTGATCGTCATCGGCCAAGGTCACCTCGAACGTGGCCTTACCTTTGGTGCCGTAAAATGAGCCCCAGGCCATTGATGTTCTTCGGAACGACCAATCTCGATCTCTGTTTCAACGTCGAGCGACTTCCGACGCCAGGTGAAAGCCTGATGGGTGCGTTAACTCGCCATCCAGGAGGAAAGGGCGCCAATCAGGCCGTTGCAGCCGCCCGGCTAGGACTGCGGCCACATTTCTACACCCGGCTTGGGGGCGATGATGCCGGTCACTTGCTGTTGAACTCGCTGCGTGAGGCCGGTGTTTGCGCGGACGCAGTCACGATTTGTCCTGGAGAAGTTTCGGGTTCGGCGCTCGTAATGGTCGGTGACGACGGCTCCAATATGATTGTCATAGACCCTGGTGCCAATCTTAGCGTGACACCGGAAATGGTCGAGGGTGCGGCCGAATTCATAGAGCGTGACGCAATCGTCGTCGCCGAAATGGGCATGCCGATCCCGGCGCTCAACCGGCTCTTCGAGATCAAGGGCAAGAAGAGCTTCGAGCTCATTTTCAACCCGGCGCCGGTGAGACCGGGGCTTTCATCGGCGGCGTGGAAGAGCATCGATTTCGTCACACCGAACCAGACGGAGGCGTTTGAGCTGACGGGCATCGAGGTCAACGACTTCGACAGTGCAGCTCACGCGGCCTTGAAGCTCCTTGATCTCGGGCCAAGTGCCGCGCTGATCACTCTCGGGGCGCGAGGAGCTTATTATGCCGACGCAAAGCGCTCTTTTGCTCTCCGGGCCTTCCCCGTCAAGGCCGTTGATACGACGGCGGCAGGCGACGCTTTTAACGGAGCGTTCGCCGCATCACTGGCCCAGCGGTTGCCGTTGCGGGAAGCGGTGAGAAAGGCGCTGGCAGTGGCCGCATTGTGTGTGACGCGGCGCGGCGCTCAAAGCGCCATGCCGAGCGCAGAGGCGGTTGACGAGTTTCTAAAGTCTCAAGCGATCTTGGAGTTGGAATGACCGAACAGTTCTCAGTTTCAGACAGAACGGTGCTCGTGACGGGGGCCGGGGGCGGCATCGGGTCTGCCATTGTGAATGCGTTTCGGGCAGGAAAGGCGAACGTCCTTGCTACCGATGCCAACCTGGAAAATCTCGAGGACACGCTGGCAAGCTTGCCCTATGGCAATGGCGTTTTCCCCATGGCGATGGATGTCGTGCGCGAGGAAGACGTCGCCAGGGTTCTCGACGAAGTCGCTAAGCGGTTTGGCCGACTCGACGTGCTTGTCAACAATGCCGGGATCAAATCTGCCCAGCCGCTCCTAAACGGCAACGCGGAGACAATCGAACGTACCATTCAGATCAACTCGGTCGCTGTCTTGCGCTGCGCAAAACTAGCGATCGAACGTTTCATGAAGAAGCAGGGGGGCCGCATCGTCAACGTCGGGTCTTCACTGTCCTCGCAGGGAGCAGTGTTCAACTACCAGGCCGGCGGCGCCGACTATTGCTTGTCGAAGGCAATCGTTCACGACCTCACCAAGCTTCTTGCCTTTGAATGCGCGCCCCTCAAGATCAATGTGAACGCGATCGCACCCGGGATCATCGATACACCGATGCATGGCCGCCCGCGGGAGGAAACCGAAGCCCGGCATAGCGGCCGGATTCCCCTGGGACGGGTGGGAGTGCCGGAGGATATTGCAGGACTAGCCGTCTTCCTCGCAAGTCCCGCATCTTCCTACATGACTGGGCAGATCGTGCATGTGAACGGTGGGATGCTGATGAATGGCTAACATAGGCTCTCACGCCAATTGGCCGCCAATCGAAGGGATTATTTCGGATCTCGACGGCGTCGTCTATCGCGGGAACGCTGCGATTGTCGATGCGGTCCAGGCATTTGAACGTTGGCAGGCGGCAGGATTGCCGTTCTGCTTCGTGACAAACAATTCGACGCACACCCCGGAAGATGTGGTCCGCAAACTGAAGAGTTTTGGGCTTGTCATCGCGCCGAAAGACGTTGTCACGAGCGCCATCACCGCCGCCGAGCTCATCCGCGCGAAGCACCCAGAACTCACGCGCGTCTTTGTCATCGGCGCGCCATCTCTTGTGAAAGCTATGGTAGACGTGGGGCTCGACGTGACCGACCGAAAGCGCGAAGCTGTGGTCATGGGGCTCGACCGTCAGATCACTCATGAGAAACTGCGAATTGCGGTCGAGGCGATTTTGAACGGAGCTGCCTTCATCGGCACCAACCCCGATCTCCTCCTGCCGACTGCTGGTGGATTCGAGCCGGGAGCGGGAGCAACCATCACCGCCGTAGCTGCTGCCACACAAGTCAAACCTCTAATCGTAGGTAAGCCCGAGCCGCACATGATCGAGACCGCACTTGCGCGTCTGGAAACGGCGCGCGACTCCACATTGTTGATTGGCGACCAGATTCAGACCGATATTCAGGCCGGGAAACAAGCCAGCCTGCTGACCGTGTTGGTCTCGACCGGAGTGCCGCCCCGAGAGGATCCATCACTGGTGCCGCCCGATTTCATCGTGTCCAGTCTAACAGAGATCCAGAGTACGCCGGCGCTGGTTGGACACCCGCGACAGAGGAGCGCGTGATGGCCGATGTTCGCTTGGAAGGGGTGAATAAAGCGTATGGGACTATCCAGATCCTGCGTAATATCGACCTGACCGTCGATCACGGCGAGTTTGTCGTCTTCGTTGGGCCATCCGGGTCGGGCAAGTCGACGCTGCTGCGAATGATCGGGGGTCTCGAGCGCATCAGCGGCGGGCGGCTCTTGATCGATAATGAGGTCGTCAACGACGTTGATGCGGCCGATCGTAACCTCGGCATGGTGTTTCAGAGCTATGCGCTCTATCCGCACATGACCGTGCGAGAGAACCTCGCCTTTCCTCTGCGTATGACCAAAGTAGCGAAAGACGAGATCGGTAGCAGGGTCGCTGAGACCGCGTCGCTGTTGCAGATCGATCATCTGTTGGACCGTAAACCTCGACAAATCTCAGGCGGGCAACGGCAGCGCGTGGCGATTGGGCGTGCTATTGTGCGCGAGCCCAAAGTGTTCCTGTTTGACGAGCCCCTATCGAACCTCGATACGGAATTGCGGGTCCAGATGCGGGTTCAGATTTCCAAGCTTCATAGGCAGCTTGGAAACACCATGATCTATGTAACGCACGACCAGGTCGAGGCCATGACGATGGCCGACAAGATCGTCGTGCTTAAGGATGGCAATATCGAGCAAGTTGGGACCCCCCATGACCTCTATCACAATCCGGCGTCGCGGTTTGTGGCGGGGTTCATTGGTTCGCCCAAGATGAATTTCCTCGACGGCCACATCGAGGCAGCGCATATGGGAGGCATGGACGTCAAGCTCGACGCGGGCGCGACGGTCTTCGTCCCCGTCCAGCCGGATCAATTGCTCGTCGGCAAGCCAATCACGCTCGGGATTCGCCCCGATGATTTCTCTCCGTCCACGGCGGAGAAGAAGGAGATCGCGATCGAACTTGACGTCGATTTTGTCGAGCATCTTGGCAGCGTCACCTACATCTATGGCAACGCTGGAAGGGAATCGCTGGTTGCAAAGGCGCCGAGGCCTGAGCCGCCCAAGAGGTCTGGCAAGGTTCGTCTTGTGGCTTCGGCGGCGGACTGCCACCTGTTCATGTCGAACGGAAAGGCGCTGCGACGGTTGCACGCGCCGGCGAATTGGAGCTAGCTTTCAGCCTGTCCTGCAGGAGGCGGCGCCGGTATGCACACGCGGACGGACCGGGTAAAGGGGGGCGGTATCAGGCAGTTCTTCCGGAACTCCCGTTCGTTTGTGCTTGGGGCGGGAATCGGATCGGGTATGACCGCAAGAGCGGCCGAACGCGCGGGCGCAGATTTCGTGCTTGCGCTCAATGCCGGCCGTTTTCGCGCGATGGGAGGCTCTTCGCCGGCCTCAATCCTTCCAATCCGAAACACCAACGAATTCGTGGCCGGCTTTGGCCGGACCGAGATCCTGCCTAGCACGAAATTGCCGGTATTTTTCGGGGCCTGCACCTTCGATCCGCAGCTCGATATCGACCGGTTTCTCGACCGAATCATCGGGTGGGGCTTCTCCGGGGTCACCAACTTCCCGTCAGTCATCCACATCGACGACTACAGGAGATCATTGCTTGAAAAGTCCGGTCTTGGCTACGCGCGAGAAATCGAGCTCCTGGTCAAAGCTGCCAAGCGTGGCCTGATTACCATCGCCTACACCCGCACCCAATCCGAAGCAAGACGCATGGTCGAAGCAGGAGCTGAGGCCATCTGCATCAACTTCAATCTCAACCGCGAGATCGAAAGCGGATCCCACCCATCAATCAGCCTGTCGGAGCTTGCCGCGCGCACGAGCGCCGTTGCGCGCGTGGCTCAATCCATCGACAAGAGCGTGATCTGCCTGCTCGGCGGTGGACCTATTACGAAGCCTGTCGAACTCTTGGATATCTGCCGCGAAACGGGTATCCAAGGCTTCATTGGTGGCTCTTCGCTCGACCGCGTTCCATTGGAAATGTCGGTCCTAGAGGTCACCTCGGGCTTCAAGACCGTTCACTTACTACGCGAGAAGGTCGATCTCCTTGAGCGCCAGCTCCAGTTGAGCGGCTTCAGGCACGGCATCATTGCGCAGTCCTCAATCATGAAGCGCGTCCTCGAGACCGCAAGGCGTTTGGCTGGAAATCCCAATCCTGTGCTTGTCTGGGGAGAGGCCGGATCAGGGAAGCGACGAATAGCAAGCCTCATTCATGCCTTCAGCGACCGGAAACACACGAAGGCGACGCTGTTTCATTGCCGGCAGGGTCCGGCAATCGATACGGTCGGTGCGCTGTTCGGCGCCGAAGGTGCCGAGAACAGGAGACGCCAACTGTCGCTCCTGGAAGCCGCAAGCGACTCTACGCTCTTGCTGATGCATGTCAATCAGCTGCCGCGCGACGGACAAGAGCGTCTTGCTGACTATCTCGAGACAGGCAGTTTCACGCCGCTAAACGGCGTATCCGTTGTAAGGTCAAACGCCCAGATCATCGCAACCGCAACAGTGGCTCGCGGAGCCGGCTTGGAAAGTGTTCTATGTCCCCGCCTTCTTGCCTTCCTTGTTGGACTCGACATAGAGCTACCCCCTTTGCCAAATCGGCTGGAGGACCTTCCGCAGCTCATTCAGCATTTTACTGTCGAGGCCAAGGGGGATTCGAACGCGCAAACCCTGATAATAGAAAAGTCTGCGTTCTTGGCGCTTGCGGGCCATCATTGGCCCGGCAATCTTCGAGAATTGCGCCAAATCGTCAATCGGCTTGTGACGTTAAAAGACACGCATATAGTCGGTGACGTCCTCAAGCCGCTTTTGAACGCGGTGTCACCACCCCCCAGGCCCACAGCGGCATTTTCCGAGCGCGAGTGGATCATCGAAGGCTTGAAACGAAACAGGCTTCATCGTGGAAAGACTGCTCGTTCTCTGGGGCTTTCAAGAAAGACCCTTTACAACAAGATCAAGAAGCTGCGGATCCTGGAATAGCTACCCTCACTTTTTGCGAACAGGCCGCTTCGAAGCCATCGCATTCAAAAGCGAGAACTTTGGTATCGACGATTCCCGTTGGCCAAGACTTACCAACTCCATCTCGTTGCAAATCCGCAGCCGAAGGGCCTCTTCCGGCAAATACACGATACCTTCCAGATGCGAAGCAAGTCGCTTCTCGGCCATCGTGATTTCAGAATCCGTGGTAGCAGCGAATAAGATCTTAAATCCCAGGCTTGCGAACCATTCCATACGCCGAAGTTCAAGCTCCAGTCCGGTATTTACCGGCGTGCCAGCCCTAGGCCGCTCAATGATGGCTGCGGGTGGGAAATTTACGATGCCGGAAATTCCCGCGTCTTTCAATAAGTCGGCAAAATCCTCCCAGCAGGTGAAGGGATCAATCATAACCATTGCCGCATAGACATGAACGGATGTTTTCTTGCGGAGCCTGTGGAGCTCTCGCAAAAGACAGTCGTTCCAATCGATGACAGGCAAGGTTGCCATTACGAGCATGGAGCCCGCTGGAAGGCTCCGCAAGGAAGGCGCGTAGATCTCCAGGGGCGCATCTTCAAGTGCAGCTGATAAGTGTGTGGCAAGCTTGCAGACGATTGTGGCCTTCACCGCTTCTACTCAATCTTACCCATTCGGACGTTTAGCCAATCTTATTCGTTGCTTTAGCCCAGTCTAGAGTACCTGTTGTTAAGAATGATCCAGGAGGAAGTCGTGTCTCACCATTGCACGGATGGCTAAGGGGTGGTCCGAGATAGTAACTCGTCCGAGCTTGCACCACGCGTAAATATCTCGATTTGCACGCGATTGGGTCGTCATGGCGTTCTCGTCGGTTGAATCCTCGCAAGCTAAGGCCGAAATCGTCCTCTGCATGCTATCGCCGCCACCGCCCGGGATCCCGCCTGCCGTTGATGCGAAAGGGGTCATGGGCTTCATCGCAGGCGGGATCACGACGGCTCGAATCGCACGCACACGCTACGCCCGTTCCGATCCTCGGCTCTTACTCGGAACAAGAGGGTGGCGCGGTGCATGTGCCTATCGTGGGGCCTAGCGTCGTCTCCGCTTCCGGCTAAGTGGAGATGACGCATCGCGGAATTGGGAGCGCACCAGAGGAAGGCTGGTGCGATCAGGCAACTTGACCGTGGTGAACTCAAGCGGCGGATGCGTTGCAACCAACTCTCCGATTTGTCGCCTGGTAACGATGGCCTTTGGATCCGCTGGCAGGCCGGCTCGTCTGCTTTCTCCCTAGACTTAACCGCTGTTAGAGAAATCTCGCAGCGGTTTTTTTTTGGAGGCCACAAGCCGTCTCAATCAGGCGCTAACGAATTCGCCGATTCTGGGCGGTTCGGTAGTTCACGGCCAAGGCCACGGGAAATACCACTCTGTTCCAGGCGCCCGAAACGCGAGGCGTCCAGCGGATTTCCGAAGAGATCATGTCCAATCAAGAATCGGTAGCGCAATGATGATCTATGCTTGTGCCTTAGCGGAGCCGACCTGCAAACCAGCAAACGGCGACGTCAGGTATTGTCGGATCAGGGCTGCCCCGGCAAACGGAACGAGGAATAATCACAAGCGCATTCGGCCTCATACTGAGGCTCGAAAAACAAGCTGGCGACCTCATCAACTTGGAAGGCGCGCCGTAGCGATGTCGCGCGCCGATATTTGGCCGAGAGTTTGAGGGGCATGCCCGAGGCCCCTCTCTTCGGGGTCCACGCCAGTCCGTGCGGTCAGCATCGGCCTGGGCATTAAAAGAGACGAAAGCTGTCAGGAACGAGCCAAAAACGACGATCGGTCTGAGAGTGCTGAAGAATAGGAGAGTGTTTTCGATTCTGGGCGACCTCAACAAGAAGAGAATATCGAGCCGCTGAATGATGATCGAGCAAGCCAAGTTCGCGCGCGACCCCGTACTTTTGAACGGCGCATTCGTGCTTCAGACTTCGTGCTGAAGAGTTTATAGGCGGGACAAATGAGGTAGTGTCAGTTCGCCTTTGCCTGCGGCAACTGAGACACTTAACTTGTGCGCGGCGGCTGCCAGGACCGGCACCGAAACTGCACTCTCACCTGCTAAGCGCACAGCGCACTCGATATCCTTTGCCGAATTCGCAATTGATACTGCCAGGACATCGGGTTTCTCGCCCAGCAAAAAGGCCGCGAAAGCTTGGAATATTCCGCTATTTGTGGAGCCGCGACTGACTAAAGAGCGAAGCGTTACGAGATCGATGTCAAGACTGTGCGCAAATTGGCAAACCTCAGCGGCCACCGCCGCTATGCCCATAGTCATGCTGTTATAAACAAGCTTGATCTTGTGACCTTGTCCGACATCCCCGACATGAAGAACGGTCTCACAAAATGCAGCAAGAATGCCTTCAGCGACAGGAAAAAGCTTTTCACTGGATCCAACCATCGCGTTCAGAAGGCCAAACTCTGCTTGTTCTGGGCTCCGTGTTACTGGAGCATCTATGAAGCTTATGCCACGTTCTTGAGCTTGGTCAGCCAGTGCGACCGTCGAAGCAGGATAAGATGTCGTGCAGTCAATTATCAAACCTCCTCGGGACATATGGACGAACAGCCCATTTTGCCCGAGGCACACTGCCTCCACCTCGCGGCTTGAAGGCAAGGATAGTACGACCGCAGTTACATGCTTCGCCAGCGCCGTGATCGAAGGATGTTCATGGGCACCCGCGCTAATCAAGCGATCCGCACCGAAACGATTTTTGTTGGCCTTGATATGTAACTCCATTTGGTGGCGCAATAGGCTGATACCCATGCCGGTACCCATGCGCCCTAATCCGATAAGGCCGATTTTCTGTTGCGCAGCTCTGGAAGCGACGTTGAATGATGGGTCTTCGGCAATCATGAGTTCATGCATTCCGAAAAAAGCCGTGTCCTTGTAAGATCGGCAACAGCTCGTGATGGTTGTTAATCGTGTAGTCTGGATGCGCCGCCCGCAAGCGCGTCTCCGAAACAAATCCTCCGGTAATGGATACGCTTATGAGTCCAAGATTGCGCGCGATTTCTGTTTCGACCGGCATATCTCCGATGATGAAGGTTGACGCCGGCTTCATGCCGTTGTCCTGCATGTATAGCCGAAGCCGCTCTCCTTTGCTCATCGATTTGTATTGCGTGGTACGGTTCTCAAAGGCGAGTACGCCGCTGATGTAATCATTGATTCCAAGTCGTCCCAATTGGGAACGCAGCGGGGCGACTATATGGTTGCTCACGATGATGGACGAAGCTGCTTCTCGGTGCGCTAGCTCCAACACTCTGCGGGCGCCCTCGCGCAAATCGGCTTTGCCCGCAAGTTGTTCGTAGGTGTCGTGAAAGATCGCGCTCCCGTCGCGATCTACAGTTGCAACATCGTCTTCCGACATTCCGAGGCTGCGATAAAGAAGAGATAGGGGGACGTCGCAATGTTCGCGAAAGGTTTTTATGTCGATCGTTGCGTGTCCAAAACGGTTCAGAATGACGTTTGTAGTTTGAAGCACTGCGTACGCATCATCGAGCAGTGTTCCATTCCAATCAAACACGAGAACGGGCCTCATGATCTGACCTCAGGCTGGGATTGATTCCAAATAGGGAAGATCGGCTACTAGTTGACGCAAATCTCTGTTCGCGCGCTTCTGTCCGGCAGGGGTTGGCATCTCGAACGTAAACGGTGACAAATCGAAGCCGTCCTGCCCGCAAGGCAGCAGCGATACTAGAAGTGGGAACGGCAAATACGTTACCGTGGCTGCGTTGATGGATGTCGCGATACTGCTTTCGATGATTTTGAGAGCTGGTGGCTCCATCTGGTGAAAGCGAAGGGTTTGCGCGCGCTGCTCGGGCGTCAATCGTTTCCATGTCCGCCAGAATACTAGCTCGTCTAGTGTGTCAATTCTTATGCCGTAGTAGTTCGGAGCCACTATAGGCGGCGAACAGATCGCCCAATGTACGGCTGTGGCCCCAGCGGCGAGCAGCATGCTCGTGACAGCCTGACTGGTATCGCCGCGGATGAGGGCCTCGTCGACAATTATTACCGTGCGTTTCGCGACGCCAGTGCTCGACACGCGGTATTTTTCGGCAATGCGAGACTTGCGATCGCTGGCTGTGCCAATGAGAGTTCGCTGAGAAAATTGCGTTGCGACGACTTCCCGACGCCGGGCGAGCACGCCGTAATCGTTGAGAGATGCAAACAGTCCGTCAGCGTACGGTCCTCCGGTATGTGGCATCGAGGAAACGATTGAGGGCGTAGAGGACCGTTCTGCTTGCAGTCGCTGCGCAACAAGGCGACCAAGAGCGAACCCGATGTTGTAACGGGTTTGGAAATGTGATTGGCCTTCGATCGATGTGTTCGGATTTCCCAAGTAGAGAGGTTCGTAAGCACAGAGTTTGGCTTTGTATCGTCCGTTACTCACGGAGCGATCAACGCAACGTCCCGTTTTTCCGTCAACATATAGGATGTGGCCAGGCAAAAGTTGTTTTGTCTTTCCGTGTAGACCGGCAAACGCACAATTTTCCGAAGCAAAGAGCAAGAACCCGTCGTCCGTTTGCATGGTTTCCAAGGGTCGCAAACCACATCGATTGCGGTATGCAACCAGATTTCCGTCTCCATCCAGGAAAAGCGCGCTGATCGCGCCATCGATACGATCGTCAATGTCGCGAAAGATGTTTTCGTAATTTACGGGCAGACCGTGTCGCCAATAGTCTCTTTCACAGCAGTTTTCAATCCACTCGAGCAAGAGCTCAGCATCTGTGTTGTCGCCTAACCGACGACCTTGGGTAATTAACTCTCCCCTGAGTTCACGCGGATTGACCAAAGCGCCATCCAAAGAAATTACCAGATGGCGGCTGCCCGCATTATTACGAATTGGCTGAAGGTCGCCGTCGGCGCTGCTTCCGCGGTGTCGGCTACAGATATGAGCGATTGCAACATGGGGCCGAAAATTGGAGTCCTGTTCATCGTGCTCAATGCGCACTGATTCGCATGATGATTGAAGCACCCTTGGATATCGAACACCTTCCTTGGGCATGAAAGCTGCAACGCTGACCCCCGCCTGTCCACGAAGTGCAAGTTTTGGTACCATGTGCTTAAGCCGATCATAAACCGTCGCCCGCGAATTGCTTGAGGGGGATAGAAAAGCCGCAGCAACACCGGACATGCTAATAGCCCCTGTTGTTGAACACCGATGTCCCGGGTTCATCACAGGCGAATGTATTTATCCGCCACGGCGTGATGACGTGGTCCCGCCTCTCTGTAAGCAAGCGCCGGACCAGCCCTTAGATGACTGGGCTCGCTCCGCCAAAGCGACGGAATTTAAGGAAGGTAACAGTTTCGTCTGCCAGATCTCGCGTCGATCGATTCCCGACACGTTGTCGAAAGCGCGACAGGTTTGTACGAGGAGAGCCATGCTCCGACCGCTGATCGTCGACTTGTATGAGCCTGCGGAGATCTTCGCGCTCAAGCTTGCGTGCGAGTCACTTTGCGCACATGAGGAGCACGACAATTACGGGGATCGAGCAGCTGCTTCATGTCACTCGTTTTACGGACGAGCAGGAGCAGGTGGTACGATCGGGGACCCGCGTTGCTGACATCGGAACGCGATCTTATCGCTGCGCCCTTGTTGGCGGGAAAGGTGCCGGATGCGGTGGAAACCGTCCGACAAGTGCGGAGAAAACGACAGTGTGGCGTCGGGGTAAGCTCTGAAAAAGGGGACGAACTGAAACCTTTCATTGCGATCCAGAGAGTTCAACTCCGTCCCGGCCAAGGCTAGTCGGCAAATCCGGCGACCCTTGCTAGGCTGGCGGCAACGTCATTGTGGAAGCCTTGGCAGGAAGTGCCGAAACCGCGCAGTAGCTTGTAGCTCGTTGCGTTCACTTGAGAGGCAATTCGGCGCAAACTCCACGGCGTCGTCGGCTATGACGCGGGCGTCGATCGCGGCTTCGGAGGCGACCGGGGTGTCCGCGGGCGATTGGCTGGATCGTGCGATATGCCGCCTCCCGATTCCCGCCATCACCAACTTTCAGCGATAGCTCGCGGTCGGAAACATGACCTGCTATTTCAAGGAGATTGATCGTCTGCTTCAACCCGTTGGCTGATCGGCACACCTCTCCGAAAGCGGCGAGCGTCAGACCGTTCGGGCTGGAAGGCCTCAACTAGAACCGGTAGCGCGCTCGCAGGATCGCTGTTGCCGCATACAAAAACATCAGCGGCCGCGTACGACTTCTCAGGCCAAGTGTGTAAGGTAATGTGCGATTCAGCCAACAATGCTATTGCGGAGACGCCGTGGCCCGGACAAAATTTGTGAACATGAATGTGGAGTAGTGTCGCGCCCGCCGCACGGATAGCTTTTCGAATTGCGTTCTCCGCAAGGGCCGAATCGTCGAGGTTCTTCGCTCCCCATAGCTCGATTAGCATATGCGTCGCACCGGTGGACTGAGTCGGTGGGGCGTCCTCGCTATCAATAGTCACTACAAAATCTCCATTGACTTATCGGCCAATAAGCCGAGCTATTCGGGATCTGGACGACGAGGTGATCAGGCGCTTGGTTTGCGAGCTCTTGGATGATCTCAATGCCGTCGTTGAATCCGACACCTGCAACCTTCGGCAACTGATTTGTGCCTTTGAGCCGCCGCCGGGTCCTTGATGCGGCGGTCACCAAGGTGAACACCATCGTCTTGGCGGCGGCTGACGTAGCCAGCTCATGGCTCTGCGCGCCAAATGCGTGACCGTCGCTGCCGGCTCCGGTGACAAAGACGTTTGGACTCGTCTTGCAGTTTGCACTCAGCGCTATGTCGGAGGCGACGAGGCAGGTATTTGTGCCGTTGGTGACGGCGCCGTTGGCATCGAGTAAGGCCAAGCATTCAGCTATTCCGTTGCCGGTTGTAGCCGATCCGGCTGCCTGCCAGGAACATAGGAACGACGCAGCCATAGCGTGACGAAACGTAGGGATTACTGAAGAAGTGTTGCCCGTCACCACCGCCGGCGTGCCCGTCAATCTATCCTCCGGACCAATACCACGGGGCTGGAGCCAGCGCGCCTGCTTGCTCAGGGGCCGCCGAATTGGGTGCACCGCTCGCGACAAGCGCAGTCGTTGTCGCTCTCTGAAAATAAACGCGAGATCGCATCCAACACTCCGCGGCTCCTTCTCGATCCATCAACCGAGTACTTTCTGTCATCGGTGATGGCGGCGTCGCGAACGAAGCAAGGATCATGCCGCTTGGAGATGGAGATGGCCCAGTTACGTCACACCGCGTGCATGTAGCGATTAGTTCACAATGGTCTTAAATCTGACAATCGCGCTGTAGCCTTCAACACATACTGCGCAGTACGAACGAGTCTGGGCCGATTGGTGGAGCCATGCATACCTTCGCGAGTCAACTACAAGATCCGGTAGATGCGAATGCCAACTTGAGGCCTTAGCGTCCGGCCGTGTTCTCCTGCCGATCATCAGGAAACAGTAGTGAACGTAAGGACGAAAAGCTAAGAAACGAGAAAAACGGCACAGTATGACTCGCAGCATCAGGGGGGCTACGCAACGCAGGTCTCGATCAGAATCCTCACTGTTCTAATGAAGTACTGGAGCAGGCGGTGGATGGCGGGACGCGTATGCCTATCGAAGATCAATCAGGCAAAAATCAGCTTGTAGAGCGTCAACCGCTCGATGCGATCGCGCTGATCGATCGCCTTGCAAGATCGGATCCGGAGAGGGTTGCGCTGACATGCGGCGCAGACGAACTCAGCTACAAGGCGCTGCGAACAAGATCGGATGCCCTCGCAAGGAGGTTGCGAGAGCAGGGCGCTCACGGCGCGGTCGTCGGCTATTGGGGCGAGCGAAACCTCGACTGGGCAACGGCGGTCGTCGCAATACTGAAGGCTGGATCAACGTACCTGCCGCTCGATCCATCGTTACCGGTGGCTCGTACATCATTCATGATTGAGCAGAGTCGCTGCGCTTTGATTGTTGGGCCAGATCAGCTGGAGTCGCTCAGTCCATTCCAGGCGAGCAGCAAGGGCACCACGCAATTCATAGCGATAGAGGCGGCACTGCGCGAGAGCCAAGCTTCGTCTGTTCTGGCATCATCGAGCGGGGATGGACACGCCTACATTCTGTTTACGTCTGGTTCGACGGGCCAGCCTAAAGGCGCAATGATCGAGCGCGCAGCCCTAAACAATCATTTGGTGGCAAAGATTGATGCTTTAACCCTCACTTGGAGGGATTGCGTTGCGCAGACGGCATCGCACTGTTTTGACATCTCGCTGTGGCAACTTCTGGCAGGACTTTGCGTCGGAGGCTGTATTGCGATCATTGATGACGCGACACTGAAATCGCCAGTATCACTCCTCCGAGCAATTCAAGGACGCGGGTTGACCGTCGTTCAATTCGTTCCATCGATGCTTGCAGTATTTGTTGAGTATCTGCAGTCCCTTCCGGCGGCTCAGCGAGCTTTGGACGGCTTGCGGATTATTTCTACGGTCGGAGAACCTCTAACGCCCGGACTAGCGCGGGCGTGGCTTGCCTTATATCCCCGTGTCCCCATTCTCAACCACTACGGGCCGACCGAGTGCGCGGACGGCGTTACGCATCATCTGACCTCCGCACCGCCTGCGCTGTCTGACACTTATGTGCCGATCGGCAGACCGATCTCCAACCTGGAGGTTTATGTCGCGGACGGGCCGCGCCTGTGCAACACGGGAGAGGTCGGCGAAATCTGCGTTAGCGGCGTTGGTGTCGCTGCCGGTTACGTCAATGACGATGCACGCACCAAGGAGGCCTTTGGGCCAAATCCGTTCTCAAATGACCCGTCGTTCCAGCGCCTATACAGGACAGGTGATCTCGGGCGAGTTCGTTCCGACGGCCTCTTGGAGTGTCTCGGTCGACGGGACCGTCAGGTCAAAATACGCGGGCACAGAATTGAGCTGGGTGAAATCGAGGCCCGACTCTCCGCTCATGAATTGGTTCGTGGCGCCGTCGTTGTCGCCTCCGTCTGCGCAGGCGTAAAGCTTACTGCGAGAGACATAACCAGGGCTGAGGAGGGAAATGGATCGAAACGACTCATCGCGTATGTGTCAGCTCCAGCTCAACTAGGGGAGGGCGAGCTCCAGAACTTTCTTGCCGAAGCGCTGCCCACCTACATGCTCCCAGAAAGGATCATCCATGTCGGCGGTATTCCGCTGACCCGAAACGGAAAGGTCGATTTTGGAGCGTTGCCGGATCCGACCAATGTTCGGCCCCTATTGCCGACGCCATTCGAGGAGCCGCAAACTGAGCTCGAAGCCCAGCTGGGTCAAATTTGGTCCGGCATTCTGCGTATTGAGAGCATTGGCGTAAATGACCAGTTCATAAGCCTCGGCGGAGACTCGCTTCGGGCAATGCTCATATTGGGCCAGTTGCAGACCCTGTTCGGAGTGCGACCGGATTTCAGGCTGATCATGAATGGAACGATCCGATCTCTTGCGGCTTCGATCTCTGCCCGAGTTGAATCCAAACCGTACACAGCCCTAAGGTCCGGCAAGCTTACGCGATCGCCTCTGACGCGAGTTCAGGAGCACCTATGGTTTCTCTCGCAGCTCGATCCGTCTGCCAAAAACTACATCATTCAAGGCGGCCTGCGAATAAGGGGCAGTATCGATCTGGCCGCGTTCAATCGCGCCTGGATCGATGTTGTTCGCTCCCATCAGGCGCTTTCGGCACGCTTCATCGACGAGGACGGTCCGGTTCAGCTTTTCAATGACCAACCCGTAAGTCTTGAACTGGCTGATGCATCTCAGCTCACGGCGCGGGAAGCTGAGGAGCTAATTGCAGAGTTGCGGCAAACAGAGCTGAACGGCAGCTTTGATCTTAGCCAAGGCCATCTGTTTCGCGCGCGCATGATCCGTTTCGGACCTGACAACCATCTCGTACTGATCACCGCTCACGAAATCATCATCGATGCCTGGTCGATCTCCGTTCTGCTCAGGGACCTTCGACAAAGGTACGTAGATGCCGCAGCGTTCGTGCCAGATAACCGCGCCTCACTCTCGACCTACGCGGTCTGGGAAACACAACACGCTACGCCAGAGGCGCTGGTCAACCAACGTAATTATTGGCGTCGGCAGATTGGTGATGATCCGCCGGTGCTTTCGCTTGGAACGGGACGAGCGCGGCCGCGGACAAATTCCTACCGCGGTGCCTCGCATGCGGTGCTGCTTGGCAGCGAGCTCTCCAATCAGGTACGGGAGTTTGCGCGCCGACATAGGTGCACCACGTCAACAACACTCCTCGCGTGCTTCAAGCTGCTGCTGCGGATGTATAGCGGTCAGGACGATATTATCGTTGGCATACCGCACGTCGTACGGGATCAACCTGGCAGCGCCGAGATTGTTGGCTTTTTCCTGAATATGCTGCCAATCCGGACCGCGATCGATGTCAGCCAGTCGTTTGCGGTTCATACCCTGCGCATCCAGGACCTAGTCAGTGATGCCATCGCACATTCGGGATATCCATTTGGCTGGATGGTGAGGGATACCCGTCTGTATCGCGAAGCGGGACGATCACCGATCTTCCAAGTTATGTTCAACATGTACTCCGAGGCCGCGGAGCCACCTGGCCAACATGAGTTGGATTTGACATTCCGTGAATATGAGACCGGCTATGTAAAATTTGATCTGACACTATACGCACAAGATCAGGGTGATGAAATTGCGCTCCAGCTCGCGTATGCGGAAGACATATTCTCCGGCGATCTGATCGTCCGCATGGCCGACAATCTGCGCTGTCTAATTGCAGCCTGCATTGAGCAGTCGCTTGCGCCCATTAAAGATCTGAGCTTCCTCAGCGCGTCAGACGTTGCTATGTTGGACTCGCTAGATGGCTCGGCGCAGCCATATGAGACTGAATGCCCTCTTGTCGAGGCGTTCGAGCAAATCAGCGTCTCGAATGCGAGTCAGGTCGCATATTTTGGTGATTTTGGCGAGATCACATTCGGCCAACTGCGTGAGCGCGTAACAGCTATCAGGTCGCTGCTGCGGGCTTCGGACGTGGGGGCGGGCGATATGATCGCCATGCTGGTCGACCGGTCGCCTGACGTGGCCGCTGTTATTCTTGCGGCACGAGCCTTGCAGTCCATTGTTGTTCCTATATCACCGGATTATCCGCGTGATCGAATCGAACATATCCTGCGAGATAGTCAGGCAAAGCTTTTGGTTCACGCAGATACCGTTGAGCTTGGTTTTGACATGCCGTCGGTCTGTCTATTGACGCTACAAGGGGAAGGGGCCATCGCATCCACGCACGATTTTGAGTGCAGAGACAAACCATCAAATCAGGAGATTGCAAGCCTTATATACACGTCGTCCTCAACCGGGAAGCCCAAAGGGGTTCTTATACCGGAATCGGCAATTCTCAATCGACTGAACTGGATGTGGCGACGCTTTCCCTTCGACAGTACCGACGTTCTGGTTGTTCAGAAGTCAGCATCACTTGTTGCGTCCGCTTGGGAGTACTTTGGGGGGCTTCTTAAGGGTGTGCCCGCTCTGATCCTAACTCAAGAGCAGTTGCTGGACCCAGATCTGTTGTTATGCGCGTTGGTAGGACATCGCGTGACACGCTTATTTGCCTCGCCGCCTCTCCTGTCCGGCGTCATTGCGTCCCAAGAACGGTACCGGCGACGGACCGCCTTGCGGCTGGTCACAAGCAGCGCCGAACCGATGCCTTCCTCGCTCCCCGTTCGCTGGCGTGCGAACTTCCCGGACGTGCCGTTGTGGAACTTCTATGGTGCTACGGAATGTGCATCCAATGCCGCAGTCTACGAAACATCGAATTCCTGCAATGACTCGTCGCTCGTCCCCGTTGGGCGCCCGATCGATAACGTCAAACTCTACGTGCTCGATGCCCAGTTAAATAGAGTCCCTGTCGGAGCCGCCGGCGAACTCTGCATCGCCGGACGCTGCGTGAGCGCCGGGTACTGGTGGGATCAAGATCGGACCAACTGTTGTTTCGTACCGAATCCGTACGATGGTGGCCAATACGGCGTTCTTTATCGAAGCGGTGATATCGCACGCATCCCAACAAGCGGCCTTCTCGAGATTTGCGGCCGATCGGACAACCAGATCAAAGTACGAGGCTTTCGCATCGAGCTGGAGGAGGTCGAAGCGGCTCTTGAATCTCATCCGGCAATCACAAAGGCCGCGGTCGTAGCAGAAGGCATTGATAACCATCGTCGCCTGACCGCTAGCGTGGTTCCGGCTCGCGACAGTCTAAGCTCCAAAGATATTGTCACCCACCTGTGCCACACATTGCCGTCCTACATGATTCCCGCCGCCTTCCGTTTGGTTGACAATATCCCTCTTACGGCGAGCGGTAAGATAGATCGTTCTCGCCTGTCATCCGTTCCTTACCGCGAGGTCGGGCCAGTTCCATCTGCTGAGCCCCGCACGAGCAAGGAGCGTATTCTTGCTAGGATCTGGCAGGATCTATTAGGCGCCAAGTGCGTCGGGCTCGATACGAGTTTCTTTGAGATCGGCGGTAACTCTCTTCTCAGCGTGCGCTGCGTCACGCTGGCGCGCGAAGCCGGGCTGAATTTCACTGTCCGCCAACTCTATCGAACACCGACCATCAGGGAATTGGCTGCACATGAGGCGACTGTTACATTCCATACCGTTCCTTCCGCGGATGGCTCATTGCCCACTACTCCTGCAATATCATCTTGGAACCGTCTTGCCGGCTTCGATGAGCATTTCAACATCGGAGATCTGTTCTTCTTGCCCGGCGGCGTACTGAACATCCAAATGTTGAAGAGCGCCCTTGCCCATGTCACAGATAGGCACGAAGGCCTCAGACTCCGTATTGCTCGAACTGCCGATGGTCTATGTCTGACAATCGTGCCTTCCGTGGCCGAACGCCTTGTGGAAGAGATCGATCTCGTCGGAATGACGCGCCTACAGCAACGTCAGGCAATCGAGAGCATCTCAGCAAGACGTCAGCATATGTTTCGGTTTGACGGCCGGACGGCTCTTGTTAACGTCACGACGTTCCGCACATCGGAAAGCGGCGATTACTATCTTCTGATCCTGATGCATCATTTTGTTGCGGACGGGATAGGCTATCGACTGTTCTTGGAAGCGTTGGATGCGGCCTACAACGCTCTTGCCTCAGGCCGTGCAGTAAGCGGTCCCGCGAACGTACAAGCGCTCTTTCTATGGTTGAAGCGCCTTGAGCACTACGCGAACAGCGAAGCGTTGGCTGAGCTCGAATACTGGGAGAGGATTGACTACCATCAGTTCAATTTTTGCGTCAGCGACACTTCACGAGGCCGCGCGAGCTTTTCGAAAGTGACCGCGAGACAGCTTCACTATGCGCGTGTTGAAGGTCGCATGGATGAAGTGAACTGCCGATCCCTTTGGGAAGATCAGGCGAAATACCATCTTGAGATTGACAAAGAAGCGACAGCTGATCTCTTCAATATTGCACCCAGATTGGCGCATTGTCAGGATGTTGATGTGTTTCTTGCCGCTATATCTGGCGCCTTTGGAAGCGTTTTCGGCAACTACTCGCTCTGGATTGATAGCCTTACCTCAATCCGAGGTCAGCTATTTGACGATCTCGATCCATCTCAAATCATCGGCCATATCAGCGAGCTTGTTCCCCTTCCCTTGAGGCTGACTGGAACGGAGCACCGTCCCGATCGTGCCCGTTCAATATACCGCCAGCGTAATGCGCTGCCGCGTATGGGAATGGGGTTTCGGGTCCTGAAATTCTTAAACCGAAGTCCAGCGGTGCGGCGCCGGATCGATCGCGTGCCCTTACCCCGAATTGGAGTGAACTACCGAGCGGGTGTACAGCGCCATTTTCCACGCCGTCTCCTAGCCAAGAAACCTTCTCCACTTTGGATCGGCGAAGACATGGATGACGCGTCCGTGGACCACCTCTTCTGGTTCGATGTCGGATATCAAGCCGGCCATCTACAGATTGAAACGAGATATAATCCAGCCGAGGTCGGTCATGAGGCGACCCGTAATCTTTGCAAGGTGTTGCAGCGGGAGCTGTTGCAGACGATCGACGAATTTGGAAGTGCTTGCGGCACTTACATCGATGAATGAGCCATATGCGGAATTCGCCGTCGAGCGCGATCGCGATGTGATGCAAAGGAGAAAGCTGCACATCGATCTATCGGACCCAAATCTCTCGCGCCTTATCCTGCGGCTCGCCGTTCCGTCAGTTGTTGGCTTATCGATCAACGCGTTGCAGCAGGTCGTAAATGCGATCTTTGTTGGCGCGCTTGGTGCGCAAGCGATCGCAGCTGTCAGCATGACCTGGCCGATCGTGGTTTTGCTCACAGCAGTCGGACAGGGGATCGGCGTTGGAACAGCGTCGTTCATATCTCATCGTCTTGGTACTGGTGAGTACCTGGAAGCGAGTCGAGGTGCAAGTACCGCGCTCGCGCTCGCTGCTCCGATCGGCATCACTATTACTGTTGCTCTGCTTCTAAGCCTGCGAGGTGTCTTCGTAACGCTCGGGGCACCTCCGACTATCATGTCCGTGGCGCTCGACTACGCGGCGACGCTTTTGCTCGGGGGCACTTTAATGCTTCTAAACATCGTCAACGGCTTCATCGTCAGAGCCGAAGGCAACACACGATTCAGCATGTGGACAATGATCGCGGCCTTCACTCTGAATGCAGTGCTTGATCCCGTGTTCATATTCTTAATGGATCTCGGTGTGCGGGGCGCAGCACTCGCAACGCTGGTATCTCAGATCGCCGCTATTGGCCTCTATATCGCATATTTTACGCAGCGTCGCGGGATAGTCCTCATCAGAATATCTCGCATCTCGTTCCAAGCAGATTGCATCAAACAACTCCTATTCATAGGGGCACCGGCGACCACGACCAGCATTCTATCTGCTATTGCCGACATGCTATTGTACAGAGCTGCCGCGCCATTCGGCGACGAGGCCATCGCGGCCGTGGGAATAGCTGTGCGGATCTTGACGGTCGGCGCACTGCCCATCACCGGCTTCTGTATAGGTTCTCAAGCTGTCTTGGGTTTTGGTTGGGGCGCGCGCGACTTTGTCCGTGTACTAAAGGCTACGAAGTTTATGCTCTCTATAGGTCTGGCTCTCTCCGTTGCGTATTCTGCAGCGGTCGTGAGCTTTGCCCGGCCCTTGATCGGCCTGTTCAGTGATAGCGATAACGTCACGGAAATTGCCATCTCGACCTGCATCGTCTTCCATCTCTTTTTTGGACTTTTTGGTATTCAGAGTATCGTGACCACGATGCTTCAGTCGTTCGGCAAGGCACGCCTCAGTGCGGTTGTGTCCTTCGCTAGGCAGGGTTATCTCTTCATACCAGCCGTACTGCTATTTCCGGTCATATCGGGTTTCAACGGACTGTTGGCAAGTCAAGCAATCGCTGAGTTGGGCGCTGGAATGATCGCGCTGTGTGTGTTGTTTCACCAGTTCGCTGAGCTCAGACGAGCGCTCCCCGATGAAAACCGAGACTACAGCCCGCAAAGCTGACCGGCCGCTCAGGCTCGAACTGGCCGCAGGCTATCAAGTATGGCATCAGCGTCCATTTGGCAATTGGAAGCTGGCTGGTGACGTGTGTTGACCGACTGCCGTAGCCGTCTTCGAAGATTTCGAGCAGATAATGACGGGCATTGGCGTCGATGGCTTGGCGGCCCCAATCGTCTAAAATGTGGAAATCGACGGCGGCGATGCTCTTCATCCGCGAGGCGCGTCGGCCATCGTCCCGGGCAACGTCCAGTTCTTCGATCAACCGCGGCAGCCGGGTGTAAAGTACAGCTTGGTTGGTCCCTGGAGGCCTTCTGGCCGCGTGCACAACCAAGCCAGCTTTTCCCGATGCGGGTCTGGCCAAGCTCAATGACGGACGGGTGCTGCGTCAGTATGGCCGCACTTGGCGCCGGCTGTTCGAGGAAGGTGGTGCGCCAAATCATAAGCCGTTCCTCGGCGAGCCGTGGGTCCATGCCGAACGGCGCCGATGCTGGGTTGGGCTCGACTATCACGTCGAGATCGAGCGGCACTATTACTCGGTGCCCTATCGCTTCGCCCCTCGAGAGGCGGAGGCGCAGATCTGTGTGCGAACTTGCGATCGGTCTGCCAGCGCATGCTTGGCACAAAATCCGAGGCGAGAGGATGCTGCAGAACGGTTCTCATCGCGGTTAGCCGAGTGCGCGTCCGTCCGGCGCCTCGAGATGCCTGGCTTGCTGAGAGCCGGCCCGAGGAATGGCTGCTGATCGCGTAAGGCGAAGAAGCGTCGCACAAATATTGGCTCGACCCTTATGGGGCGGAGCATTGAATTCCCGCAACCGGTCAACATCG
Source organism: Bradyrhizobium sp. Pa8 (assembly GCF_052588265.1). Classification (NCBI taxonomy): domain Bacteria; kingdom Pseudomonadati; phylum Pseudomonadota; class Alphaproteobacteria; order Hyphomicrobiales; family Nitrobacteraceae; genus Bradyrhizobium; species Bradyrhizobium sp. Pa8. The sequence goes on from NZ_CP176767.1 coordinate 1,780,968, forward strand.
CCAAACTTCGCTGGCGCATACCGTGCGACTACCACGAACTCAAACAGGAGGTCGGTCTTGGCCAGGTCGAGGGGCGAGGTTGGCGTGGCTTTCACCTCACGCAACACGGTGCATCGCCGCGTACGGATTCCAGAGGCAAGGGGGGCATCCTAATGCAGATACCGCACAAGCTCCGAAAAGTCGGTCGTTCCAGTCACTGACAGACAACGTTGACCTGACGAGCATGAAACCTTTTGAAAGGTTACGAAAAGCCGATCTCCAGGGACGCACCTATGGGAGCAGCTCCGCAAGCACTTTTACCAACATCTACCCAATCTTACCCAAATGCCCCCTTCCCCAATCTTATACCCGGTTTCAGCCCGGTCTAAGACCACCTGGTGTTTAGAACAGTCGGGGAGGAAGATCGTGTCTCACCATTGCACGGACGGCCAAGGGTCGGTCCGGGATGGTAATCGGTCCGAACCTGAGGGAGCGGTCGCGATTGTGGCCACGCTGGATACCAAGGGCCGCGAAGCGTTTTACCTTGCAGATATCATCGAGAAACGCGGCCGCACGGCGGTGGTAATCGACGTCGGCACCTCCGGGATGGCTGCTGGGACGAAACAACGCGATCGTGACGGGGCTCGTGTCGCCTCGCCCGCCGAGCTCTTAAAGGAGATAGCCGCAGCAACGCGCGCAAGGGTTCGTGATCTCCTGGCAACAGGCACTATCGGCGCGATTGTGGGAGTTGCCGGTGGCAAGGGGAGCGCAGTTTTCGGCGAGATCGTGTCTGATCTGCCTTATGGCTTTCCTAAGCTACTCGTGAGCAGCGCAAGGCCAGCGCTACTCGCCGAATTGGCTGTCCTTAACGACATCATTCTCTATCCGACGATCGTCGATCTCTTTGGGGTCAACGCCTTTACTGAACGGGTATTGGAGAATGCAGGGCGGGCTATTGCGGCCATGCACTTTGCGCCCACGAAGCATGAGCGGAAGAAGAAGATCGTGGCGATCACGGCCTTTGGCGTGACGACGCCTGCGGCAAATCAGTGCGTGGCGCGTCTCGCCGAGGCTGGCGTGGATGCGATTGTGTTTCCTGCCAACGGGGCGGGTGGCCGCAAAATGGAGGAGTTGATCGCGGCCGGCGAATTCGACGCTGTGATCGATCTGACCACAACGGAGCTGGCTGATGAAATTCTTGGGGGCACCGCGAGCGCCGGTCCGGATCGCCTCAAGGCAGCATCTCACCAATCGATCCCGCAAGTGATCGCGCCTGGTGCGGTTGACATGGTCAATTTTGGCCCGCCCTCCAGCGTTCCTGACCAATTTCGCGGCCGTCAGCTCTACTCCCACACACCCTATACGACGCTTATGCGCACGACTCCTTCCGAGAACGCGAGTATCGGCCGACTTACGGCTGAGCGGCTGTCGCTGGCAGAGGGACCTGTAATTGTCCTTTGGCCAGCGAAAGGCGTTTCAGATTATGACCGCGAGGGTTGCATTTTTTGCAATCCCGACGCTGACAGGGCTTGGCTCGAAGGGGTGAAGGATAATCTCGCGCCGAATACTATGGTTTGCGAACTGAACTGCCACATCAACGATCCCGAATTTGCCGAGACTGCCACGACGTGGATCGTCGAAAAGTTGGGGCAGGGAGTCTGAATGCGATGCTGATGTTTAAGCGAACCGAAATCCTTTCCAGGGTCAGGCAGCAGATCGATCAGGGAAAAGCGGTCCTTGCCGCCGGAAGCAGCTGCGGCCTAGTTGCGAAATGTGCTGTTTTGGGCGGCGCGGACATGCTGGTGGTCTATAGTACCGGGCTGTCGCGCCTTATGGGGCTTCCCACGAGCCGGATCGGCGATTCAAATGCGCGTACCCTCAACCTTGCAGCAGAAATCCGCAACGTCGTTTCTTCGGTACCTGTCATAGGCGGCGTTGAAGCGTGGGATCCTCTTCGGCTCGATCTTGTTGCCCTTCTGGACAAGTTCTGGGCGGCCGGCTTCTCCGGCGTTATCAACTATCCGACTATCTCCACTATGGGCGAGAAATGGCGCGACCGCCGCGGACGCGTTGGGCTCGGCTTCGAGCGCGAGTTCGAAATGATCGCAACTGCCCGCAAGAGGAATATCTTCTCGCTCGCCTATGTCGCCAGCCCGGAAGACGCCAAAGCCATGGCCAGCGCGGGAGCCGATTGCATCGTCCCGCACGTCGGCGCAACCCGCGGCGGGCTCGTTGGTCATGATGAAGGCCAGTCAATACAAGAGGCGATCAGGCGCATCAACGACATCAACGCGGCGGCGAGGAGCATCCGATCGGACGTCATCCTCCTTTGCCATGGCGGGGCAATTGCAGAGCCGCAGGATACGGCCGAGGTCTATCGGTCGACGCAGTGTGTCGGCTTCGTTGGCGCATCCTCCATCGAAAGAATCCCAATTGAACAGGCAGTGAAGACGGCGGCACAAGAGTTCAAAGCCGTGTCGCTTCCACGAAATCACTGACATTCATCGGAAAATCTTGGAGTGAGGTTGGAATGGACAAGCCGACCCATCAATCACGCGCCCATAGGACGGTAGTATTCCCGCGAGGGAGTAAGTCCGATCATGATTGGGAAACTGATGTCCTCGTGATCGGCAGCGGTGCAGCCGGACTGTCGGCCGCCCTCTACGCGGCAAAGGCCGGACTGCGCGTCACGGTGTGTGAAAAGTCTCCGCGGCTTGGCGGGACGACGGCGCTGTCGAACGGTATGATCTGGATTCCCTGTTCACCCCAGGCTCGGTTCGCAAACATTGATGACTCGCTTGCGAAAGCGAGGATGTACCTACAGCATGAACTTGGCAACTACTATCGGGCTGACTTCGTTGAGGCCTATCTTGAGGACGGCCCAACAGCGCTTTCAGCACTTGAGAACGGGACAGAAGTCAAGTTTACGCTGGCGTCTGTGCCCGATTATCACTCGAGCCAGGCCGGCGGAGTTGACAAGGGCCGTGCACTGAGCCCCGCACCCTATGACGGACGGCTTCTCGGCACCGATTTCGACCTAATAGGCGATCCTATTCGTGTTGTACTCGGGGGAATGATGATCTCCTCCGGAGAGGTGAGAAGCTTCTTAAACCCTTTTCAGTCTTTTGCTTCGCTTAAGCATGTCTTGCGTCGGGTCAGCCGCTACGCGCGGGATCGGCTGAGTTACAGGCGTGGCACTGAACTCAGCGGAGGCAACGCCTTCATCGCGCGCTTGCTCGTGAGCCTACGCAAGTATGGCGTAGAAGTTTGGCCAGCGTCTCCTCTCATAGAACTCATCAAGGAGGAGGGGCGCGTTCCGGGGGCACTCGTCAAGCTGATCGATTCTGACATTAGCGTGCGCGCTTCGCATGGGATCATCCTCGCAACGGGCGGCTTTGCGTGCAACGCGCGCTTAAGAGCAGAGCTTAGCGGCCCCCATCAGCATAACGACACGCTGGCCCATCCCGATGCCAACGGCGACGGCATCGCCCTTGCGGCTAGGCTCGGAGCCGCGATTGACAACGATGTTGCCTCTGCCGGATTCTGGACCCCAGTGTCGATCCTGAAGAGCTCCAGCCGCTCGCAACTCGTCCCGTACGGCTGGTTAGACCGCGGCCGCCCCGGTGTCATTGCGGTGGGGCCAAATGCTAGACGTTTCGTCAACGAATCCAATTCGTACCATGATATTTGCATCGCGATGTTCAAGAACGGATATCCGGTCGACAAGCGGTTCTACTTCATCTGCGATCAGGACTTCGTCCGCCTGAGAGGCATGGGACAGTTGTTGCCTTGGCCCTGGACGTTAAGCATCGGGAGATACGCGCGCCTCGGCTACATCAAGCAGGGCCGAACAATTCCGGAGCTGGCAAGGCAGTTGGGGCTAGACCCCGCCGAGCTTCAACGAACGATCGGGGAGCACAACGCGCACGCTGCGGAAGGACGCGATCCGCTCTTCAAGCGTGGTGAATCCGCTTTCAATCGCACGTTGGGCGATCCGGCCGTAGGAACAAAAAATCCGAATCTCGGACCGATCAGAAAAGGCCCGTTTATTGCGCTGCCGATTGTTCCGGCAACGCTTGGCACAGCGGCTGGATTGGCAACTGACACATGTGGACAGGTCCTGGATGGAAGTGGAAGTCCAATCTTAGGTCTTTATGCTTGCGGCAATGACATGACCTCGCCAATGCGCGGAATTTATCCCGGAGCGGGCATCACCATCGGCCCCGCGATCGTGTTCGCCTACCGTGCCGTCAACCGTATTCTGGCATCAGCTCAGCATGAGCAAAAAGCAGCAGCTTCAGGAGCTTGACCATCGATATAGCTGTGTTCAGCGCGCATGGCGGCAAAGGGCGGGAAGGACGTGAACCAGGCTGCATCGAAAATCAAAGGCTGTTTTGGGGATCTCTCTGGACGTCGCCGTCGCGTTTCACGCAGAACTCATCTCTAACCTAGAGAGTTCACGATGCGTCGTTCGCGCTACGCCAAAATAGTCGCAACGGTCGGTCCGGCGACCGCCAGCCCCGATAAGATCCGAGCTCTCTACTTTTCGGGCGCGGATGCTTTCCGGTTAACTTCAGTCATGGATGTCATGATGACCATGCGCTTGTATATGCTTTGATGCGCGCGCTTGAGCGGGAATTCGGTCGGCCGATCGGAGTGCTACAAGATCTGCGAGGGCTGAAGATCCGCATCGGCTTCGTTGAATCGGGGAAGTTGATGTTGGATACCGGCGAAACGGTTCGCTTTGCTCGAAGGAGCCGGCGGCGGAAAACAGTCGATCCCTCTACCTCATCCGGAAATATTCGCAGCCGCGGATCCCGGCCAGGACTTCTCATTGACGATGGCCGCGTGCGCCCGAGCGTCAAAAAGCCAGGGGACGGCGAGATGGTCGCACGCATCGTTGTTGGCGGCATGATCCGTGATCACAAGGGTATAAACCTGCCGGAGGACGCTGTTCGACGTCTCTCCTCTGACAAAGAAAGATCTCGCCTTCGGCCTTCAGCTAGATTGGGTCGCTCTATATCTTTCGTTCAAAAGCCTTCTGACCTTATCGAGGCACCGGCCCTGATTGGTGATGCAGCAGGCCTGATAGACAAGATCGAGACGCCTATGGCGCTCGATCGCACCGACGATATCATTCACTTGTCAGACGCCATCATGGTCGCGCGCGGTGATTTCGGCGTCGAAATTCCGTCTGAAGAGGTGCGAGGCCGGCAAAAAGAGCTCATCCGCGCCCTGTCGGCCTGCTGCGAAGCCTGTGATCGCCGCAACCAAGATGCTGGACTCAATGGTCGCTGCGCCGATGCCGACGCGCGCGTAGGCCTCAGATGTTGCAACCGCGCTCTGCGATGGAGCCGACGCAGTGATGCTGTCTGCCGAATCGGCAAGTGGAGGCTATCCGGGCGAGGAGTCGCCATGATGGACCGCGTGTCTTTCGTCGCTAACGCGTCAGATGCGTAGCAGCGACATGCGGCCGGATCGCATGGCAAGAATGTCGGCTTTGGCATTCTTCCGATCGCAGTCGACGAGCAAATTCGGCATGGCAGATTGGCGACCGATTATCGGAGTGATTTGCGATTTTCGTCGGGGATTCGTTGGTCCACTCGCGGTAGTCGCCCTGGCCGGCATCGATTCGTGGCGCCGACCACTCTCATATGTGCTCCAGGCTGCGACGTGGGGGCATTCCGTCGGCGCCCCTTTCATTCGAGGCAGGCGATGAGCAACAGGCCTCGATTCCAACCCGGCCATCAATCAGGTGAGCCGGACAATGGTCGAATGTGCACTTGCGACACCTGCGCCAGAGTGAACCCGCGGGACAATCTTTCAACGGAGGCGAACAATTTCGTGTTGGCTCCGTCCCCCACTACCTCTACCTGAGCGGCTTAGCTTCCACACTCGCGGCTCGCCGGTTCGTACCGCCGGGGCTGTACCCTTTTTGATCTCGTGTATCAAAAATGAATACACGCCCGAGTTTCACGGCCTGTTCTGCTCCTCAGCATAGGGTTAGAGAGATTGATGCTAGGACGCGCACCATTTTGGCTAAGTCCTGCCCCCCTCAGCGCGTGTCGTCAATCGTGATAAGTGAGTTCTTGGCCTCGCTTTGAACTCTCAAGAACTAGTAGAGCTTGGGTGGGTTGCTTGCATGTCGTGGCTTTCGGACCGCTCTGTCAAGATGCGGACCGATCGGAGCGTGAGATGGTTGCCCATCAATTTGCAAGCAAATGAGCAAAAGTGGCGACGGTTCGACTTCTGCCGAGTCCGCAGCCACGACGGCGGTAGGACGGCTGCCAAGAAGCTTCGGGCCGTCGAGGAGACTGCGCTGGCGGCGAGCATCGTCGAGGTTGCGCAGCACATGAATGTTTCCCCAATCTGCTCACCGTTTGGCGGCGGCAGGTTCTGAGAGGCTTTTTTGGCCTAGGCCAGTATCCGGCAGGACGACAAGGTCCATTTGTCCAGTTTCTGTGGGCCGACCAGCTACCACAGGCGGAACTCTCCGGGACGGGCGGCACGTTCGCCGTCTGGGCTCGGATGCGGATCAAGGGGACGGTTGGCGCGGCGACGTTGATGACCGCGGTGGCGGCACCGGCCGATGGGCCGCCGCGCGAACCCGTTGCCGGCCAGCGTGCCGCTCCACAAACGCGGTTCCTGAAGTCTGCTCTCCAGTTCGTCCGATGACAAACTACGACTGGGCCGAAGTGCACGTACATCGCTGGACCGCGTGACATCAACCGGATCGCTACTTCCTCATTGCACCAGACCTGCACGGTCTACTCGTTGCCGCTCTCCCGAGGTATCTCGCCCGCTGTTGTCGCGTTTGTCGCTTTCGAGACTGAGCGATGTTTGGCCGTGCAGTGCTGTGCCTCGCTCGCAGTTAAGTCATTGAATAGAACGTGGAACGAGCTCTTTGGGGCTTCCTAGCGCAGTTGGCACGGCTCTTGAGTTCTTTCTTTGCGCGGCGGCAAGAGCGGGCGAGCGGTCCTAGTGATTGGTGCCACGAGATCATGACCGTCAGGTCATGCACGACAACCGAGGAGGTAAGTCATGGATCGTCTGGAATTTCTTCGGACGAAGATAGAGAAAAAGGAGCTTCCGACCTATGTCTATGGTTATCCTTCGAAGCGAGCCTATAGAGCTTTCCCGCAACCACTCCGCATAACTGATGTTGTTGAGCAGGCTAATCGCTCAAAACAAATCAACATCTACATCCATATTCCGTTCTGTCGCTACCGCTGCACCTATTGCACTCTCTTTCTTACAACGCGCAATAGAGCGGCGACTCAGGAGGCTTACGTCGGTCGATTGGTGGAGCACATCGCTCGGTATGGAGAATACCTTGGAGATCGAGAGGTTGTCAGTATCTATTTCGGCGGCGGCACTCCGACGCTGCTAACGCAGCATCAATTCGGCGCGCTCTTCGCCGTCCTCGACGTTGCATTTCCAAAACGAAACCGACGATGCGAGATTACGGTCGAGGCCGCGCCGGACTGTTTCGACAACAGCCTTCTGGATTGCCTGAAGACACTTGGCGTCAACAGAATGAGCATGGGCATCCAAAGCATGGTACCCGGCGAGCTTGCACACTCTGGTAGGCCATATTCGATCGAGATTGCAAATGCGGCAATTGAAGCCCTCATCGAGCGCTTTTCTCACGTCAATCTTGATCTGATCTACGGCCTGCGTGGTCAAACCCGTAACTCTTGGATCTTTTCGCTTGGCCGCGCGCTCGACTATGAGCCGCAGACAATTTCTCTCTATCCCGTTGTTGTTCGTCCGATGACGAACGTCGCTACCTCGAAAAGACTCAATCCTGAACTATTTTTCTCTGAAGCGGAAAAGTATGAAGTCTACGATCAGAATGTTGCTTTGATGGCGTCCAAGGGCTATCGCCAGGAATCCTTCATACGTTTCACCAGGATTACTGGCGACCATGCTTACCGGCAGGAGGTTTCGGACTTCGAAGGGACACCCCTACTAGGATTGGGAGCTGGTGCCAGAAGCTATCTCGGCCAATATCACTATAGCACGGATTATGCCGTAGACTGGAAGGTGGCTTCGCGCATCATCAACGCATTCTCGGATCGTCCTTTCGATCCTAAGGCAATAGCATCACACGGAATCAAGTTAATGCCGGACGATCTTGCGCGTCGTTACGTCCTGCTTGGCCTCACATTGTCAGTTTTAAGCAGAAAGAATTACGCTGCAATATTCGGACGAACACTGACAGACGATTTTGGTGAAGAACTCAAGGCGCTCGAATCTCTGCAACTCATCAATTTGGCGGATGGTGATGTTTGTCAGCTTACGCAAGAGGGGTTCAAATATTCGAGCATTTTAGCTCGGATGTTTTACTCTAACACGATGGTTACTCTTGAGGAGCAATGTCAGGTGGCGTGAGGTGCAGTATGGAAGAGTTGGCGAAGCATTCACCGCGTTGGTGGGATTCGGGCTACGCTGATCACAACGTTTCGTGTATGGGTGGTCCTAGCCCTGAAATCTTCGAGATCGCGCCAGCGCTCCGCGCGGAGAGCGTGATTGTCGAGCTTGGCTGCGGCGAAGGCCGCAACGCCCTCTACTTGGCCCAGTTTGGTCATCAGATCTTCGCGACCGACATATCTGAGGCCGCTATCTCCAAACTGAAGCGGCTCGCAAGCCATCTTGGCGTGAACATAACGAGCGGTGTGGCCGCTGTTGAAGATTTCCAGCCGCCTGCTTACCTCGATGTCTTTATAGCGCATTCAGTCTTGCATTTCACGGAACGAACCGTCTGGAAACCGCTCGTCACGGCCTTAATCGATCGGACGCAGCCTGGAGGATTTCATTGCTTCACCAACACGCTCGAGCGACCAGACCACCCTATCCCGAAGGAGGGTTTGGCAGCTGGTCACAAGAAGTCGTTCGCGCGTGGAGAGCTGGAGGCCATCTATGCAGAAGCCGGTTGGGAGATCTTACGGTCCGATTATTATATCAAATGGGATTCGCATCCTGGCATTCCAATCCATTCGCACTGCCTCGAGAAGGTTGTGGTTCGTAGGCCAATTGGAGCTGAAGATCTCCCGCCAATGAGAGCTGAGCCGATCAAGGCAGCCGGAATGATTCCTCCCAAACAGTTTGATACCTTGAAGCTAGGCACACCACGCGATGCCATAATTGAAATGTTCGGCTCGCCGCCAGCCAGCCATGGGGTGGCGACTACTCGGAAGACAGTCGGCGGTAACAATCAAGAGGCCATAGCCGACGGCTACATGCGCGAGGATATGATCTATGGCGATCACGGCCTTCAGTTCGTTGACGGAATGCTGACCGGAAAGTATCGATATTTCACGCCCCCGAAGCGCCTGAGCATTCGAGAGGCGTAGGACGAAAGTTATTATTAGGTCTCTTGGCAGCCAAGGTACGTCTTAGGTCTGCTCTTAGACAAGTTCCTCGCGGAGAGTATCGAATTGCCATCATTGCACCCCGCCGCCCACGCACAAGACTATCTAGGCCGCGACTAAAAATGTTCTCCGTCTTCGTGGCGAAGTGCCGGGGGCAGGGCAGACGCTCGCAGGAACTGCCTGGTGGCTCCAGCCCCGGTTAGGCGCGCTGCTTGCTTCGCTCAAGGGAGCGTTGCCGAATCTCCCCGGTAATGTAGGGGCGGACCCGGCGCGTCACATCGAGGCGTCGGAGCGTCGGAGCCGCCTCGCTCTACTTTCTGACGCCCATCAGTAGGAGACATATGAAAGTGCACGTCCGGGCAGCCGCGGCTGCGGTTGCGTTGGCCCACACGCTGGGCCGCGTTATCGGCCGCGTGCACGAATACGATCTCTAGGATCAGCGTGTCTGTACGAGGGGGTATAGTTAGCGGTTATGACTACGGCAGGCATTGCTACGTCACCGGTGCTTTACCGAACCTGTACCACCCCGGTGAACGTTCCGCATTTGATGCTCAAACCAAAGAGTCACGGAGTCTACGGCGGCTTCGATCACGATAGGTCATCCTACTTCTCAGAAAGTTACAGGCAGTGAAGCCCACGTCTAGTACTACACTGAAGACTTGTACTTCGCATACAGCGTCTGATCACGCATCCTGGGCGGGCGCGCCCTTACTCGACGCCGCAATCGCGGTGTGGCCCGGCGATTTGACAGAAACCCAAACGCGTATGTCGCGTCCGCCACAATATCGAACCACATTTTGGAACGCGCGGCTCCGCCGTCGTCAGCAGGATGAACCAACTTGTTTGAACATTTGAACCCGAATTCGCGATTGGCGCGGGGGTATGCTAGGGATCCCCTGTAACGCATCGGTTGCGGAAGCGCACCTATCGCCTTTGCAGAGAACACGGAACTGCGATTTCAATGCTCACAATCTTTTTCGCTGTCGTTTCCCTTCTTTATGCGACGGTTGGGCAGGCGGGTGGTACCGCATTTCTTGCCCTGATGACCTTTGCATCGTTTCCATCGACTCAGATGCGTCCGACAGCCTTGTTACTTAACATTGTTGCCGCCACGTATTCGACATGGCTGTTCAATCGCGGGGGTTGTATTGATTGGAAGAGGTTGAAGCCTTTTCTAACCGCCTCGGTGCCAACTACCCTGATTGGAGCATTCACAATCCTACCTCCGCATCTCTATGATGCTATCACCGCTGTTGTCCTTCTCTTCGCCGCTGCGATCTTGTTGATCGGGCGAGCGAAGGAATCTATCCCTCACGGTGCCACGCCGTTGTGGGGCGCAATCACAACAGGAGCCGGCATCGGCCTCGTCTCGGGGCTTACTGGCGTCGGGGGCGGCGTTTTCCTCGCCCCTATCCTCATCGCGATGCGGTGGGCTTCGCCCAAAGAGACGGCAGCTTTGTCTGCCCCTTTCATATGGGTAAACTCCGCAGTTGGCCTTATCGGCGCGATTTACGCCGGACAGTTGCCTTCACCGCAGACATGGCTATACGCCTTGGGGGCTGTCGCAGGGGCGATGATAGGAACCACGCTTGGTCTTCGTTGGCTGTCGGAGACGACAACGCGCTACGTACTTGCTGCTGTACTCGGCGCCGCGGGGATCCAGCTTATGGTGTTTGCAACAAGATAATACCATAAGTTGAAAAAGATGGCAGTATTTTGCTGTAATGGTTTCGTCGCGACGTGTCCGAACTGCCCCGCCTGTCCCTATGCGAGCTTCGGGTTTGCATTGGGATCAACTTGGCCATCTTGCGAAGGATTTGGCCGCGGGTGCGAGAATGAACTCGTCGCGCACGCCGCTCGTAAACGTAAACGGTCTAGCTTGAGAATGCGCTTGAGGTGCGCAGCATCTCGATCTTCTTGCGGAGCCGGCGCCGAGTGTGTCCTTCCCGCGACCTTGCGATCTGGCGGGCCATGTCGGATTACTTCAGCTCAGCGCGGAGGGACGCGCGAGCTGCTCTCCACATCGGTCGCCTTGTTCGGTTCGACGAGCTGCCTGAGGGTATGATACCTAGGGCCAATTGCCGCGCCAAATCGAAAGACGAAATCGAACATCGGCCAAGTGTCCTCGTTCTTCAGCTGTCGTGGGGAAGCAGAAACTGCCGTGTTTTGGATTGGCCAGCGGGACGAGCTTTGCAGCCGGTCTTCTCAGCCGCCATCTGTGCTTTGTCCATCAGGCGATTGGCATACGGGCTCTCTAGCTTTCATCATCAACAGCGTCGAACTCGATGTTCCTCCTTTCATTCGGGCATACATAGACAACAATTTCGACCGCGAGCGCACCCAGCCTTGTTCCGATTGAAAAACACTTCGGTCCGCTGCTGACGAAAATATCCGCCCGCGAAAGGCAGGATGCCTGGGACATGCTTGTTGGAAACGCTGCAAACGTTTCCATTCTCTACAGTACCCGGCAGCGTCAGAGCCTTTTTGATCCATGCCAGCACCCCCGTTGAAGGGCTTTCCCGCGAAACAAGTCGGCGAGGGCTTCATATCGGTGGCTAAGATCAGGAATATGCTGCTTCAGCTGCACTGCTGCGACATTGTCGAGGTACTCGGCGAAGGAATCCCTATATGGTTGCCGCGAAAATGGCGAGGGGTTTGCAGACGAACTCACGGAGCGCCGCTACGTCGTGATCGATGGGGTTGTTGTCTAATCGCTGCTGAGACGTCAAGTATATAATCTTGTTGAGGAGGCCGCCGGGTGCATGGTTGTCTTCGCGGTCGACATGAGCCGCCGCATGATAGAGCTTCGCGGGACGAGCCTTCAATGTGGACGACGCACTTTGCTGGGTCAGCGGTGCAACCCCATCAGCGGAATGGCTCGGCTCACGTCCCGGCAGGGACACCTAAGTGTTCAGGCTCTGAGCGCTATCGGGATTTATGCGGGGGCTCCGGCCTTCGGATTGAAGAGCTCGCCAGTCTTAAGCATCGTATGCATTATAACCGCCAGTTTGCGCGCCACAGCCACGGCAGCTCTTTTGAAGCCGGGTCTCTCCCGGAGCTGCAGACCCCACGTGCGGCAGAGTGCTGTCGGTTGAGCTGCGCGTCAAAATGACCGTCGCCGCTTCGTAGAGAAGCCCTCGCAAATGGCGATTGGCACGCCGGGATATATGACCGTCATAATCGACCTCTCCGGATTGGTAGCGGCGCGTCGTCAGGCCGATCCATGCGCCGACAGATCGGGATTTCTTAAAGTTGTCCGGCTCCTCAATGGCCGTGGCAAAGGCAGTTGCGGTGATCACACCGATGCCGGGAATGGACATAAGGATGCGGCAAGCCTGGCTCTGTCGCGCGTCGCGGACCAACCGGCGTCCGAGTTCGGCCGCGCGGATACGAATGCCACGCCAGGCTTCCAATAGCGGAAGCACAATCGATGCAAGTCCGTCTTGATCGGCAAGAAGGCTCCGGACGTTCTTCTCGAAGCTGCTTCCCTTTCCGGCTGGAACGACGAGACCGAAGGTTTTCATGACACCGCGGATCTGATTGGAAAGCTCGGTGGCGATTCGGACAAGCCGCGTGCGCGCCGCCACAAGCATGCGGGTCAGCATGCTGTCGAATCCCTTCACGCGGACCTCGCGAAAGAAACCGACTTCCGCCAGCTGCGCCAGACCATCGGCATGGTTCGCGTCCGTCTTGTTGGCCGCCATATCGAGCGCCGCTTTAGCATGGCGCGCATCGATGCAGATCGCCGGCAATCCTTCAGTGCCCAGAGAATGATAGAACCATACCGACAGCGGTCCGGTCTCGAACACCACTCGTTTCACGGCCGGCGCCCGCTTGCGGATGAGTTCGGCGCGGAAAAAAGGTGACGTCCCTCGTCAAGCACTTGATCGATAAGAAGATCGCGAAATAGAACGAGCCAGAGCGTGCGGCGAAACTGCATGATGGTGTGACGGGGGAGGCGGTCATGAAGGCCCTTGCCAAGACATGGACCTGGATCGGCCAGGCCTTCGTGCCCCTTGCGATCGGGTGGGCCGTATACGTCCGGGACGGCCTTGATCTCACCTTGAGGAAGGCGTTCTGATCTCGCGGGGATATTGGGGATTGCTCGTTACCCTGGCCGTTAGCACGGCTCTTTCGACTGTGGCCGCGCTCTACATACGGGCTGCGCGCCGTGCGCATGCGCCGACGGTCGTGCCGCCGAATACGACGTTGGAAGACACCGAACGCAACGCTTTCGTCTCCTGGATTACGGTAGCGGTGTTCGTGCTGTAAGTGGTCGCGAGCTTCGTGCTGTTCCTTGTTCGGTATCTGGACAGCAAGCTCCATACGGGGCGTCGCCGCTCGGACCGGGGTTCTGGCCGAGCCGTATCAAGCCGCACGAGCTGGGCTGCAACAGCGCGCCTTGCTACGCGCTGGCCCAGCGGCTTTATGGGACGAATCCCATTTCCGGCGTAAATGGCTACAAGCTCTATTTGACGGATGGTGTGCTTGTGGTCCTTGCAGCCGCGTTTTGCGTTGCCTTCATCTTTTTGATAGTGCAACTCGTGAAGGCGCCGCCGGCTCCGCCGCGATACGACCTGTAGACACAATCGAGCGAGGCAGATTAAGCAGATGGACTGCCGTGCCCGCAATTGTCGTTCCAAATGCAAAGGAGGATTGCAGCCCACGCAAACGCCATTCTGACAAAAGCAAATTCTGCAGCGATCTCAACGAGCAAAAAGCTGTGAATTGTCAGAATACGCGTTGAGTACGCAAAGGAAATTCGAAGACTTCGCGGCTGATGCAGCCGGGCCGGCTTAGGATCCGTGATCCGCTTGCTATGGTACTTTCAATGAACGCAGGCGCTGCATGGCGGCAGCTTTCACGGAAGTATGAATGGCCTCGGGAAAGCCCTTTGGCAATGCGCCCTCGATTTTGTCGAGAGCAGTTTCAGCAGTAGCAGCTACCAGTTCGATTGACTCCTGCACCAGCTTTTTCGGTACGCCCGCCGCTTCGCCTGTCTGCACGAAATGCCAGCCCTGCACGTCGGCAATTCTGTAATGGTTGTTTGTTCCTACCGACATTGCGAGCTTCATCTGCTTGCGCTGGATTTGACCCGTGTCGAGGCTGGGCTGTGCCGTGAGCACGTCGTAGAGCGGCGTCAGGCGATAGCGGCCGCCGGGCGCAAGGAAGATGCTGAAATTCTTCGCATGGCCGTCAGTTGCGCCAATCAGCCAGAAGAAAATTTGGGCCCTGAGCAGCGTCGCCTGATCGTCGGCGGGCGTGTCACTGCCTTTGAGCAGATCAAGAAGTTTCACCATTCCCGGGCCGCCGTCGCTTTGGTATTTGCGCGTCGGCGGGACCGACAGGGCCTGACAGCAATCTTCCTGCGGCAAGCGGAGCAGACGGCCATCCCTTGTCCATCTCCGGTCAAAGCGCTCGATTACCAGCGCTGTCGTCTTGCCGAAGATTGCGATGTCCGCCCTATTCACGGGCAGACCGAAAGCGTCGGCTAGCTTGAGGCAGTAATATTCATTCTCGATGCTGTTCGAAAGGTCGATGCCGTTCGGCAGCTCGCCGATCTGCGTCTTGAAAATATGGGTTGTCGGCGTGGTGCCATGCGGCTTGAACCAGTTGCCGTCATATTGCAGCAGCGCCGTCTTCTCCTGCGCTCCTGCCACCGAAATCCGGAAATCATCATCACGCGTGAGCCCGAGCGGAGCCTGGGCAAGCCCTTTGAGAAGCTTTTCGATCGCTTCGTCGTCGACGACGTCGCCGACTATAGTGTGACCATCGCCATCGCGATCATCATCATCGTCGTCGCCGACGAACTGCAAAGCGCCGACGCAATCCCTGCCGATGGCCGCGAGCAGGCTGTATGCGTCGGTCCCGGCGGCGCCGACCTTTTGCGCCACCCTTCGACGTAGCGCATCAGAGTCGGGGAGGAGGTTGTCAAAGACAGCCGTGACGGTTTCTCCGCGGAATGCGTCCTCGCGCAGCGGTAGCGAGAGCGAGACGGGCAGGGCATGCTCCCAGCCGAGCCAATCTACCTCGTAGCGGAATTCAATAGCGCCGCTTGCCGCCTTGCTGAGGCGGCCGGCAAGGCGGTTGTTGAGAAGCACACGCAGCGGCGCGTGGCGAGCGCGGCGCGCCATCAGAAGATATCCTCAATGTCTGCTGGGCTGGTCTTGCCGCGGGTCACAATCCTGAATTCAAGGTCGAGCGCGGCTAATACGGCGAGGATTGTCTCCAGCCTTGCCGCCGGATTGCCGGTCTCGATCAGGGAAATGGTCTCCTGCCGCACGCCCGTCCGTTCCGCGAGTTGCGTTTGGCTAAAATCATGCTTCTTACGGGCGCGGCGGATCAAATTGCCGATCTGCTGCGGTGTTCTTGCGAGATCGGTCATGGTTATTCTCCGGCTTTTATTATGTGCCAAGTCCGATAAAACCGCAATATCGGATTTAGCGCATACGAGCGTATTATGCGCCAGATCGCATAAAATGAAATTATCGGATCTGGCGCATAGCGCCACCTCCTCCTGGTGACGCGGCGCCCAACAGACGTCGAAGCCGCGGATCTCTAGCCCGATGATCGCGATGACCTTGTGCAGGGCTGCTAGTTCGCCGATCTGGGCTCGGCTGGTCAGCGTGTCCCGAAACTTGAACACCGCGTCGCCGACGATATCGCAGTCGCGGACGCTGGATCGAAGCCGTACGCGTTCATCGCCGGCCCGCCGAGAGGTTTAGGTAGTGCTCGATCTTGGAAGAGTCGCGAAAGCTCACCGACGACGGCTTGTTCCAAAAGCTTCGCTCGACGCCGATATCGCGGGTCTGCCACCGAGCTGGTGGGAGACCGATCCGGTGAAAAGATTTGATGATCCTGCCGCTAGATGTGGACTCTATCCTGCGCTACCGGAAAGACCTCGCGACCTCGACGGAATCGAACCGGCCGACATCGGCGATCTGGATGCCGCCGAAGAGAAAGCATCCTGGCGACGAGTGGAATCTTGGGGCGATCCGATTCCAAGTATGATCGCGCTGTTTGAGGAGCGCAACGTGCGCGTGATCGAGATCGACGGTCAAGACGGCTTCGCCCAAGAATAGAATGACCGGTTCGTTCCCGCCAACCTAAGAGCGCTACGCTCGTCGCTCCCCCATCGTCACCAGCCAGTTGCCGGCACCTCCTCGTCGGGATTGAGAATAATTGTGCCCGCTCGATCATAGGCGGCCCGATCACATTGCGATCGCACTCGCGGCGGTCCTCGACCGTCTCGTCCACAAAGCCTAGCGCGTCGAGCTTGCCGGCGAGTCCTTGCGCCGCAAGCACCCCGAAAGATCAGCCGCGTCCAAGGCCGAACCGTAAGGGGCTGTGGGTATGACGCTTGTCCTGGAGGACAAGCTTGGACACCGCTGTGCGTTCCCCACATAACCACAGCGCAGCAGCAATCAAACAGATCAGATCAATAGGACGATTGACGAAAGCCGGGCCAGCGCCAGGCTTAGGGGCGACATCATGTCGGAATCCCGGGGGCGCGATCATCTCGGTACGCAGGGGCGACTTCATCGGAATCCGCAACGCACCGAAATTTCCGTATCCGGAAGGCCGGAAATGCTTGGACAAAGGTGAGTCTGGCCCTTGCGTAGCACCTGCTCAGATCGTGGTTTATGGCCGGGCGCATCACGCTACGATCAATTATGACAACATAGTTAGCGGCAGTCCGGCTCAATAAGATTTCACTATAATCCATAGGGAAGACCAGAAATCGATGATGGACCATCCGTTGTCGACTTTGGCTACATGAGGTGTATGGATGAGAAAGGAGGCAGTGTTCAAATCTGTAGCGTGTGGTCCTCGATAGTTCGGCGAACGCCTCCCGACCAAATGTGTTCGGTCCTGCCGTTGTTCGGCCACGGTAGACGCATCACGGATGCTTGCCGTTCTAATGCGAGGCCGCGTCCAGATTGCTCTGAAGGGCATGCTTTACTCAACATTACCCAGATCGCATTGCGCGCCCCCTTGGTGATCCTCTAGCGCTGCATACCATGCATGACGCGTCGATAAGCGCCATCGAAGAAGCGCATCGGCCGCTTCCCAGTGCCGGGATGAAACTTCAGGAGCGCCCTCGTGTCAGTTGCCCTTCCCTCACCAACCCCGGCTCGCGCGTTCGAGAAGTCTGGCGACCGGAGGAAGATCTGCTCGCAAGTCCGAGGGATGTGACCTAGCGACATGGATACGCTGTTTATCGCCGTGTTCGAAATCCTGAGTTTCGGCGCTATCGTGGTGCTAGTCGTGCTAGGTCTCGGAATCATCGCCAGCATGATGGGCATCTTCAACTTCGCGCAGGGCGAGTTCGTTCTGCTCGGTGCCTACATCACCTATCTCGTGCACAGCATCGGCCTGCCGGTCGCGCTCGGCATGTTGGCCGCGCCCATTGCGGTGGGCGCGCTCGGGCTCGTGCTGGAAAGGATCGTGGTGCGACGGTTCTATACGACGCCGATCGTCGCCATGCTCAGCACCTACGCGCTCGGGCTGATCATTCGCGAGGTCGTGCGCGGCCTGACCGGCGGCCTCTATCTTTCGGTGCCGGAGCCGATCGGCGGCTCCATCACCATCGGCGCGCTGCATTTCGCGGCCTGGCGCTGCGTCATCGTCGTCATCACCGTGCTGGTGATGGCCACCAGCTACGCGCTGCTTGCCTTCACCTCGTTCGGTCTGCGAATCCGTGCCTCGCTGGAGAACCCGGCGCTAGCGCGCGCCTCGGGCATTTCCACCGGCCTGATCTACTGCGTCACCTTTGCGTTTGGAGCGGCGCTCGCGGGGCTTGCCGGTGCGTTGATCGTCCCGGTGTTCTCGCTGTTCGCCGATCTCGGTATCCGCTTTCTCATCCAGGGTTTCGTCGCCGTCATGGTCGGTGGCGTGGGATCCTTCGCCGGCCCGGTCGCTGGCGCCAGCGTCATCGGCACGCTCAGCGCCGCGCTGCCCTGGGTGATGGCGCCGGTGATCGCCGACGTTCTGGTTTTCGTGATCGCCATCATTTTCATCAAGTTCCGGCCGCAAGGCCTTGTTTCGGCGAGAGGAGTTTAAACGATGATCAGCGATAGAGAACAACTCAGCCGCCGCCGTTTTCTTGGCAAGTTCGCCTTTGCCTCCGCCGCCATTGCGGTGGGGCCGAGCAGCTGGGTGATCCGCCCCGACTGGGCCAACGCGGCGGAAGGCCCGATCAGGCTTGGTATTGCCACCGATCTTACGGGTTCACTCGGGTTTGCCGGCAATACCGATGCCAATGTCGCTCGCATGATCGTCAAGGAGATCAACGACACAGGCGGACTATTGGGGCGCCCGATCGAGCTTCTGATTGAGGATACTGCCTCCGATGAGTCCGTCGCCGTCGGCAATGTCCGCAAGCTGATCCAGCGAGACAAGGTCGACCTTGTGCTTGGGGGAATTTCAAGCTCGATGCGCAATGCCATCAAGGACGTCATCATCTCTCGTGGCAAGACGCTCTACATCTATCCGGAAGGCTACGAGGGCAAAGAGTGCACGAAATATCTGTTCTGTACCGGGCCTGTTCCGGCACAGAACTGCGACGCGTTCATTCCCTGGTTGATCAAAAACGGCGGCAAACGGTTCGCGCTGCCGGGCTCCAACTATGTCTGGCCGCAAACGATCAACGCCTATGCGCGCAAAGTGATCGAGAGCAACGGCGGCGAGGTGGTCTTCGAGGAGTACTACCCCCTCGATCAGATCGATTTCTCCTCCACGGTGAGCCGCATCATCTCCAACAAGGTGGACGTGGTGTTCAACACCATTGTTCCTCCGGGCGTCAGCCCATTCTTCAAGCAGCTCTATCAAGCGGGCTTCTCCAAGAACGGCGGACGGCTCGGCTGCGTCTACTATGATGAGAACAATCTCGAGATGAATCAGGCTCATGAGATCGAAGGTCTAGCGAGCAGCCTTGACTACTATAAGGCGGCTGACAGCCGAGGATCCGGGAAGCGCCAACATTCAGGCCGCTTACGACAAGCAATTCCCTGCCAAGTTCCGGTTCTCGGCCGGCAGCGCCGCCACCGGCACCTATCGAGGACTGAAGCTGTGGGAAGCCGCAGTCAAGGAGGCCGGCTCGACTGACCGCGACGCGGTAGCCGCCGCCCTCGATCATGCCAAGATCGAACAAGGTCCGGGCGGGCCAGCCGAGATGGTGCCCGGCAAGCGCCACTGCAAGATGAACATGTACATTGGCGTGGCCAAGGGCGGCCAATACGAGATCGTCGCGCGTAGCGCCGGCATGGTCGCCCCGAAGGAGTGCTGAATGTCGAATGTATCGTCGGCCAGCACCACAACATCTGTAGCGCCCTGCGTAATCGGAGCCTCGCAAGCTGTGTCTATCCAGGCGTCTGGAGCCGCCGGGCGGCTCCGGGTGTTGCCGCTTGTCGAAATAGTGGTGCTTATCATCGCCGCAGTCGCGCCACTGATGCTGAAGGACTACATCACAGTTTATGCGACCCGGGTACTTATTCTGTGCCTCTTCGCGTTGTCCTTCGACTTGGTGTGGGGCTATGCCGGGATCTTAAGCCTGGGTCAGTCGTTGTTCTTCGGCATGGCCGGCTATGGCGTGGCACTGCTTTCGAGGGATCTCAACGTTGCGTCGATCTTTGCAGTAATTCCACTCGGTACTCTGATCGGCTTCGTCGCTGCGTTGTTGCTGGCAGGCTTCCTTCTACTCGGCCGTAACGCCTCCAGCGTCGTTTTCGTGTCGCTTGGTACCATGACGGGAGCCTACGTGGCCGACCGGCTGGCGCGAGGTTCTTATTACCTTGGTGGCCAGAACGGAATCCCCTCGATCCAATCGATGAGCATCGGGTCGTATGAGCTGAACGAGGGACCGGGGTTTTACTACTTGGCGCTGGTCATTCTGGTTCTCGTTTACCTGTTGTCGCGCTTTCTATTACGCTCGCAGTTCGGTCTCGCGCTGGCCGGGTTGCGGGAGAACGAACAGCGTATCGCATTCTTCGGCTACAAAGTGCAGCACCTGAAGGCGATCATTTTCGCAATAAGCGGCGCGATCGCAGGCCTTGCCGGGAGCCTGTATGCGTTCCATGAGGGCTTCGTCTGGACCACCATGCTGGGTGTCGTGATGTCAACCCAAGTGGTGCTCTACGTCCTGTTCGGCGGCTCCGGGACATTGATTGGTGCCGTGATCGGAACCGCGATCGTCGAGGGCCTGAGCTTCTGGCTCTCCGACAACTATCGCGACATCTGGCCGATCATTCTGGGCGTCCTGCTGCTGCTCGTGATTCTATTTCGGCCGCTCGGCCTGATCAGCCTGGTGCTCGGCGAGCGGGAGCGTGTCGGTAGCTTCGGCCCGAGCCCGAAGGAAATACGTAATGCCGCTTCTTGAAGCCACCGGCATCTCCAAGGTCTTCGGCAAGTTCACCGCGCTAGACGAGGCTGCGCTCACCGTTGAAGAGAACGAGTTTCACGGCCTGATCGGGCCGAACGGCTCGGGCAAGAGCACCTTGATGAAGTGTCTGGCGGGTGCGGAAGTGCCGACGCAAGGCAAGGTCAGTTTCGCCAACACTGACATCACAGGGGTCACGCCGACAGAGCGCGCACGGGCGGGCATGAGCCTAAAATTCCAGATCACCTCGGTGCTGCCGACGCTCACCCTGTACGATAACATCCTGCTCGCGCTCCAGGCCCACTCCTCGCTGCTTGATCTGGTGTTCTCCCGCAGCCGGGGACGACTGCACGACCGGGTCATGGCCATGCTCGTCCAGTTCCGCCTCGCCGATCGCGCCTTTGATGCCGCAGCAGCGCTGTCGCACGGCCAGCAGCAATGGCTTGAGATTGCGATGGCGCTCGCTGGCCGGCCGCGCCTTCTGCTCCTGGACGAGCCGACCGGCGGCATGAGCCTTGAAGAGCGCCGTGTCACCGGCGAATTGCTGCAGCCGATCAAACAGCATTGCTCGCTCGTCATTGTCGAACATGACCTGGATTTCATCCGCGACATCTGCGACCGCCTCACAGTGCTCGATCAGGGTAAGGTCCTGGCCTCAGGTACGGTTGCGCAAATCCAGGCCAACAAGAACGTCCAGGAGATTTATCTGCGCCGTGCCTGAATTCCTCGACATCAAGCATCTCGACGCCGGTTATGGACGCAGTCAGGTCCTGTTTGGCCTCAACATGGCCATCCCTTCGCGCGGTGGTGTGGCCGTCCTCGGTCGCAACGGCGCGGGAAAGAGTACGCTCATGAAGGTCATCGTTGGCGAACTGCCGATCTGGAAGGGCGGGGTGCACTTCGCCGGCCGCGACATCGATAGCCGCCGGACTGAAGAGCGGGTTCGCGCCGGCATTGGGTACGTGCCGCAGGAGCATTCGGTGTTCGCGCGCCTTTCGGTGCGCGACAATCTGGCGGTCGGATTGCTTTCCAACCGCGAGGCCTCGGCCATGGATCGCGTCATGGAGATGTTTCCGAAACTCGGAGAGCGTCTGGATCAGCCGGCCGGAACGCTGTCCGGTGGCGAACGCAAGATGCTGGCGATCGGGCGCGCGATGCTGGGAAATCCAAAGCTCCTGCTGCTGGATGAACCGACCGAGGGCGTCTGGATCGGCGTTATCGAGGAGATCACCGAGCGTTTGAGCGAGCTTGCCAGGGAGATCGCCGTCATCATCGTCGAGCAACACCTCGATCTCGCAATGCGCGTAGCAGGCCACGCTTATGTACTCGATCGCGGCCGTATCGCACTGTCGGGCCCGTCGCGGGAGTTGCGCAACGACCCGCGGCTTTTGACGTATCTGGCGCCTTAGCGGCGGTACCCCCGTCTGTCGTTTCGTGGGCGGAAAACTGGCTTCATCGATTTCCTTACAATGACTGAGGGGAAGGACCATGTCTGAAGCGATTAGCCAATTTACCAATGCGTGCGAAGTCGTCGATGTGCATGAACATCACATGCCAGAAGTCGCACTTAGCCGCGACGTAAATCTGCTGAAACTGTTTCAACAGAGCTATGCGGCTTGGACAAGCTATGTCCTTCCATCCGCCCCCAAGGCGACCAGCAGTTTAACATCCGCCGCAACTGAGCCAACCACCTGGGAGGCCGTTGCGCCATTCCTGGAGAAGAGCGGCTCAAACGCATTCGTCCGCAATCTCGTTCGCGGAGTCTGTGACCTTTACGGCGTTGCTGAGACTGGAATCACGCGCGAAAACTGGGAGGCGGTAGACGCTTCGGTACGCTTACGCCACAAGAATGTGAATTGGCCCGGCGAAGTCATCGGGCGCGCCGGCATCAAGAGGATCGTAACTGATCCCTTTCTCGACCCATTGCTCGATCCGCGCCCGGTCCTCGGCGAGAGCTACGACGCGGTCCTGCGTATCAACGCATTCGCTCTGGGCTGGCACCCCGAAGCCCGCGACCACAATGGCAATTCCGGTCATGCGTTGCTCCGACGGCTCGGCATGGAGGTGAAGACTTTCGATGATTATTGTGCCGCGATCCGCGAGCTCGTAGCCGGATGCGGCCGGCGCAATCACATTGCGCTCAAGAACGCGCTCGCCTATGACCGGGATGTAAGCTTTGACGAACCGAACGAGGAGTTGGCCCGGCAGGCGTGGGGGCAAATCTCGCCGCCCCCGGCGGCGCGCAAGGCTTTCAGCGACTTTATGGTCGACCTGTTTTGCCAGCTGGCAGGCGAGGCGGACCTGCCGGTTCAGACTCACCTCGGAACCGCCATCTTAAGCGGCTCCCATCCCCTGCGGATTACCCCATTGATTGAGCGCCATCCTCGGACCCGCTTTCTGCTGATGCATTTGGCGTATCCCTGGAGCCGAGACCTGTTGGGAATGGCATTTGTGCATCGAAATGTTTGGCTCGATTTGTGCTGGTCTTTTCTGTTGAGCCCGTCCCATTTCAAGCTTGCACTGCACGAAGCTATTGAAGTCTTGCCCGATGAATCGCGAATGATGATCGGAGGAGATTGCCTGCACGTCGAGGAGACGTTCGCCGCGATTGAAAGCGCGCGCCGATTGGTTGGCGAGGTTCTAAACGAAAAAGTTGCGAGCGGTTATTCTCGAGCCCAAGACGCCGAACGCTTGGCGGCCAGGGTACTTGGCCAGAACGCGAGAGAGTTTTTTAGAATGTCTTGATGCGGGCAAGGACTGAAAGGTTTCGACCCTCTGAGTCTTTCCTCGAATTGCGGCCGCGTACGAGCAAGCGCCTGGTATTTGGCCTGGAGCAGCGGCGCCAGTACATCCCGCGCGATAGAAAGTTAGTCAGCCCCGCGCTGCGTCGTGTGGCAGAGCTCGGCCCTTCTGGGTGCTCCACGCCACCGCAGCGCTGGTCGAGCGTGATCAATTTGGTCCTCAATTGCGCAGGGCGCTGCATCACTAGGTGTTCGCTACAATCGGGCTGCCGTCGGTCGGTCGCCAACCACTGTACGAGGTCTGACTGACGATGCCGCCGCGGTGACGGCGCTCAGCTTGAGCCATGACGTCATGTCCGCCGCGCTTGCCGCAAGGCTTCCGAGCTGCGTGCTCTCGGAGAACCAGGCTCCGCCGCGGCAACATCCCGACCCCGATCTTACGACGTTACGCGAATTTACCCAGCCTTTGGTCGAAAATCCGCTCAGACGGAAAGGTGACGGATAGCTTCCTCTTACTGCGGCCCTGAAAGAGAAGGGCACGCGTTTTACAGGCCAACGAGCCCGAGGGAGGTTTAGTCGATGTTGAATGACAGCCGGCGCCGTTTTCTCGGCAATTTCGCCTTTGCCGCCGCAGCCATTGCTATCGGCCCGGGCAGCTGGGTGATCCGCTCGGACTGGGCCAACGCCGCGGAAGGTCCGATCAGGCTTGGCATCGCCACCGCTTACGGGCTCGCTCGGGTTTGCCGGCAACACCGATGCGAATGTCGCTCGTATGGTCGTCAAGGAGATCAATGATTCGGGCGGTCTATTGGGACGCCCGATCGAGCTCCTGATCGAGGACACTGCCTCCAACGAGTCCGTCGCAGTCGGCAACGTCCGCAAGTTGATTCAGCGAGACAAGGCCGACCTGGTGCTCGGCGGCATTGCAAGCTCGATGCGCAATGCCATCAAGGATGTCATTATATCTCGTGGCAAGACGCTCTACATCTATCCGCAGGCCTACGAGGGGAAGGAATGCGCGCCCTATCTATTCTGCACAGGGCCGGTGCCGGCACAGAATTGTGACGCGTTCATTCCCTGGTTGATCAAAAATGGCGGCAAACGGTTCGCGCTGCCGAGCTCTAACTATGTCTGGCCACAAACGATCAACGCCTATGCCCGCAAGGTGATCGAGAGCAACGGTGGCGAGGTGGTCTTCGAGGAGTACTATCCGCTCGACCAGATCGAT
The DNA here is from genome assembly GCF_052588265.1 of Bradyrhizobium sp. Pa8. NCBI lineage: Bacteria > Pseudomonadati > Pseudomonadota > Alphaproteobacteria > Hyphomicrobiales > Nitrobacteraceae > Bradyrhizobium > Bradyrhizobium sp. Pa8. The sequence goes on from NZ_CP176767.1 coordinate 1,805,667, forward strand.
TTCTCGTCCACGGTCAGCCGCATCATCTCCAACAAAGTGGACGTGGTATTCAACACCAATATCCCTCCAGGCGTCGGCTCGTTTTTCAAGCAGCTCTATGAAGCAGGCTTTTCCAAGAAAGGCAGACGGCTGGGCTGCGTCTACTACGACGAGAATATGCTCGAAATGAACCAAGCCTCCGAGATTGAAGGCCTCGCGAGCAGCCTTGATTACTATAAAGCGCTGACAGCCGAGGATCCGGTGAGTGCCAAGATCCAGGCGGCTTACGAGAAACAATTCCCTGGTAAGTTCCGGTTCTCGGCCGGCAGCGCCGCCACAGGCACTTATCGAGGACTGAAGCTGTGGGAAGTCGCAGTCAAGGAGGCCGGCTCGATTGACCGCGACCCGGTAGCCGCCGCCCTTGATCAGGCCAAGATCGAGCAAGGTCCGGGCGGGCCGGCCGAGATGGTCCCCGGCAAGCGCCACTGCAAGATCAATATGTACATTGGTGTGGCCAAAGGCGGTCAATACGAGATCGCAGAGCGCAGTGCCGGTCTGGTCGACCCGAAGGAGTGCTGAAGTCGTCCCGAAACCTGTGCAGGTCTCGGTAACACCGACGGCTGGAGATCGCAGGCACAGGCGGCGCGGCCGCGTGTCCTGCTCTTGGACGCCGCCACTTCTTGATGCTCTAGCGTCCGCGATACCTCGGTGAGCGCTTCTCGAAGAAGGCGTTCATGCCTTCCTGCTGGTCAGCCGTGTTGAACGCGCACCGAATTGCCTGCCGTTCGAATTCGAGGCCGGCGTCCAGGGTGGTCTGAAAGGCGGCGAGAACGGCTGCCTTGGCGAGTTCAGCCGAACGGGGCGGCTTCTGCGCGATAACATCGCTGATTTCGAGCGCGCGCGTTTGTGCCCGGCCGTTTTCGACAACTTCCGCGACGAGGCCGGCCTGCATCGCCATGCGGGCCGAAATCGATTGGCCGCTCAGGATCATCAGCATGGCGAGAGATTTGCCAGCCACGCGGGTCAGACGTTGCGTTGCGCCGTCGCCCGGCAATATCCCGATGTTGATCTCAGGCTGTGCAAACAGTGCCCCTTCGCCCGCAATCACGATATCGGCGAGCAGAGCCAACTCATGGCCACCACCGAAGCAGATCCCCTCAACTGCGGCAACAAGAGGCTTGGGGAAATTCGCGATGTCTCGCCAGGCAGAACGTCGCGCCGAATTGTCGATTGCCTCAAACCCACGCTCATGCATCTCCTTGATGTCCGCCCCGGCAGAGAAGAACGCATCGCTCCCGCAAAGGACGACGCAGCAGACATCCTCATCGACCGCCGCACCGCGCAAGGTCGCGCCAAGCTCCACGATCAGATCGTTACTCAAGGCGTTTCGTTTCGACGTCCTGTTCAACATCACAAGGCGCACATGGGGCCTCGGAGATGTCGAGAAAATGAGATCGGACTTCTCGGTCATTGCACGTGTCTCCTGACAGAATACAAGAAAATACGCCCTTACTATGAAATCGATTTCAAGGCAACAACACTCATCACGTGGGCAACCCGGCGATTTTCGGCCTGCAGCTCGTAGCTGCTCGTTCGAGTCGCAGTAGGTTGTCAGCGTTGATGGTTGATCTGACTCGATGTTTTGCATGCTTGACTCGGCAATTTAAAGCGCTTATTCGATTGAAATCGATTTCAGTTAGAGGGTGCATTCAATACCGTTTCGCCTTGAATAACCGAAAGCGGTGCTGACACAACCGCCGACGAGAGTGCGGGACGTGAGGAGTTTTTCGACGAAGCGACGGCGTTGTAACGGCGCGACGTCCAACAAGAACACAAGCGTCTTCAGGCGCGCAATTTGGCAACAGGAGGGAAGCGCCATGGAAATGGAGCGCTGGCTTGCGCGCGTTTTATGCGCGCCGCGTTTGGCTGCGTCTGAGGTGACGTCTGCTCTAGGGGGGACGCACAAGTCCGAAGTGCCGCCCGGCTGCTCTCATGTGACTAAGGCTGTGCAAGAGCCGGTCGTGCGGCTGCGCGACTTGCGAAATCGCGAACCGGGGCGGCCGATCGGCGGCATGCCGGGCATTCCTTCGCGCCTGCGCCTTCACCGTTACGAGGCAGGCTGCTCAAGGTCGCCGGTATCTTCGACCCTGCCGCACGCGACGCAGTAGAGCCAACAAGCGACCGCTCGTCCGCGCTCGACCTGCAACGTCAGTAACACCATCACCAGAGCCCGAGGACCCATGAACATTATTGCTCAACCAGCTGCCGTAGCCGTTCAGCGTGCCAACCAGGTTGCGAACAAACGGATGACCGCGGGCCTCGGAGGAGGCGTAGCGCTAGAGTGGTATGACTGGAACGTCTACGGCGTGATGGCGGCGTTTCTCTCGCCGCACTTCTTCCCTTCCGATGATCCCACGACCTCGCTGCTCGCAGGACTTGCCGTATACGGGGCGGGCTTTTGCGCGCGGCCAGTAGGAGCGGCTTTGCTCGGTCCAGTCGCAGATCGCGTCAGCCACAAGCGAGTGATGCTGATCTCGGTGACGGCGATGGCCGTTTGCTCGCTCCTGATCTCGGTATTGCCGACCTACAAGGACATCGGCGTCACGGCGGCTGTCGCGCTGCTTATCATGCGCCTCATTCAGGGGCTTGCCACCGGAGCTGAAGCGGGTGTTGCCAACGCCATCGCGATTGAACTGGCGCCGCCCGGAAAGGAGGGGCGTTTTCTGGGGCTGATCGGGGGTACGTTCATCCAGCTGGGCAACCTCGGATCCAGCCTGGTCGCTTTCCTGGTGAGTGCCTCGGTCGCTCCCGAAGCGATGCGCGAGTGGGCCTGGCGCCTGCCCTTTGCGGTCGGTGGGGTGCTGGGCCTGCTGGTCATCTATCTGCGCACGACAGTGCCGGAAACCTTGATCCATCGGGCTATGCATCGCCAGGATCAGTCCTCGCGCATTCAGGAAACCACGGGCGGTGTATGGAAGACGCTCTGGAGTGTGCGGCTATCCCTGCTTGCCGTCATCCTGGTAATCGGGTCGGTGCAGATCGCCAACTACGCGTGGAACACAGGCCTGCCTAACATGGCAAACACTGTGTTCAAGGAGAACAGCACCTCCGTGTACGGAATCATGACGCTCATGGTGTTGATCTGGATGCTGGCTGCTCCCCTTGTCGGCGCCTTCGCCGACAAGGTGCGACCCTCGCGCGCGTTCACGCTGCTGCGCCTCCTGCTTATCCCCTGCTTCTTCCTGACACTGCTTTATTCGGAGAAGAACATCTCCACCTTCTTCCTTGTCACGGTGTTCGGGGGCGCCATCGTGGGATTCAACATGGCCCTCTACAACTTCATCGCCACCACCTTGATGCCCCGTGCCGTGCGTACCACGGGGGTAGCTCTCGGCTACGCGCTCGGCGTTTCGCTGTTTGGCGGGACCTCACCGTATCTGCTGGTGTGGTTGCAACGCGAGCAAATGGCATGGATGTTTCCTGTCTACGGCTCGTTGATAGCGCTCTTGAGCGTGGTGGTCTACCACATCGCCAAAGGGCGCGGCCGCGTCTACATCGGTAATTGAACGCCTTCCGCTGCTTCTGTGCCGCCAGCGGATGCAGAGCAACAGACGCAATGCGTGGTTATTGGACGCAAGACGTTCCGACCGGCGAGTGGCGCCTGATGCCGCGCAGGAGCTAAGGGATTGGAGCGAGCGTCCTCGCGAGCCGTAGTTACGTGAGCAATAGTTCTCATCGCAGCCGAGGCCGCGTATGGGCCGACCACGGCCCCGACCTGGAGGCCATCAAATGAAAACGCCTGCATCGCCGCACTTCACGCCGGTGGATTTGAAGCGATATTTCAACGCCAGGCGCCGGAAGCTCGATGAGGGGTTCGGTTGGCGCGCGGGCGACACCGGCTGGATCGATTCGCTGCGAGGGCCACAGACCTATCGCGGCATGCCGTTTCTGTTCGGCTGCGAAGCCGGTCCGGATGTGCTGGCATTGCGGCCCGACGAGCCTCCTGCCGTGATCGCGCTGTCGCCCCTATTGGCGCGCTACGTGCTGTTCGTGCAGGTGGTCGCGGACCGTTCACCGGCAAGCCCCCCGGGGTTCGGCGAGATCGGGCCTGCGACACTGCCTGTGGAAGGCAATCCGCTGGGCGATCGGGTGTCGACATATGCGCTGCGATACGCCGACGGAAGCGAAGCCGACGTGCCGGTGCTGCGGCGGTTCGCGATCCAGCAGAACCACATCTCCTGGAGTGCAAGTGCCTTCGCGGCGCTGCAGCTACGGGGGCCGATCGTGCACGCAAGCACCAGCGAAGATTTCGCGTTCACTAGAGTGCCGGGCAAGAGTTTCTTCCTCGGCGAGGCCCGCACGGAATCGGGACGCATGGATCGACAAGGCGAAAATTTGTGGCTCTATGCGCTCCCAAATCCACATCCTGAGAAGGAGCTCACGGCGCTAAGCCTACGCGCGGAGCAAGAGGTTTCGCTCATATTTGCGGTGACCACGACAAGGCTAACCCAACATCCGCTGCGCCTCCAGGGCCGTCACAAGCTGAAGCTGCGGCTACCGCCCGGCGTGCTTCTGAACTAGCTTGGCGAACTGGACGTCGACGATCGGGGCGAACAGATCGGCATGGACCTTGGCACGATCATCTCCGCCCGCGCAGTGCTTAACTACGCGAGAGCGGACTGGCTCGGTGACGAGCCAGACGTGCAGCCTGTGCGCTCCCAGGATGAGGTTATCATCGAATACTCCGCGCATCCCGACGCAAAACTTTACCTGCGCTCCGACGACGGCCGCTTGCATGTCTCCGACCTTCGATCGCTGGAAGCTGCCGGGAACCTAGGAGGCACGTCGCTGGAGATGGCGCTCATTGCGCCCGCGGCGAGGCCCGTCAAGATCCGCATCGTCGAGAAGGGCAGCGGTGTGCGTGTCGCTGCGCGCCTGCATATCCATGGGTCCCACGGGGAGTATCTGCCGCCCAAGGGGCACCACCGCAAAGTCAATACCGGAAGGTTCGAGGACTTCGCTGGCGAGTTCGCGAACGGGCTCAACCAGTACGCCTATGTGGATGGCATTTGTGAGGCCGATCTGCCGATTGGGCCCGTCTACGTGGAGATCAGCAGGGGCCTCGAGGTGCGTCCCCTGCGCTGCATCGTCGAAGTCACTGCGAGCACGGAACACCTCACCTTCGAGCTAGACAAAGTGCTGCGCTGGCGCGAGCAAGGCTGGGTCAGCTCCGATACCCACGTCCATTTCCTGAGCCCGCAGACGGCCCTCCTGGAGGGTAAGGCAGAGGGTGTCAACGTCGTCAACCTGCTCGCGGCGCAATGGGGCGAGCTATTCACCAACGTTGGGGATTTCGACGGACGCACAACGATCGGAGCAAAGGACTTCGGCGGGGACGGAGAGTTCCTCGTTCGCGTCGGCACTGAGAACCGGATGCAGGTTCTGGGGCACATATCGCTGCTCGGCTACGAGGGCGAGATGATCAAACCGCTGTCGTGCGGCGGATCAAACGAAGCTGCGATCGGCGATCCTCTGGAAGCCACCATGGCCGATTGGGCGGCGCGCTGCCGAAAGCAAGAGGGACTGGTCGTCATGCCGCACGCGCCCAACCCGCAGGCCGAGCGGGCGGCCGACATCGTGCTTGGCCTCGTCGACGCCATCGAAATGATGTCGTTCAACCCGCGAACGGCGCAGATCAGCGCATTTGGTCTCGCCGACTGGTACCGCTACCTCAACATCGGTTACCATCTGCCACTGGTGGCAGGTTCCGACAAGATGGATGCCGCCTCCCTCCTTGGTGGCTTGCGCACCTATGTGCAGCTGGCCGCGCAGGATTTCACTTATCGCAACTGGATGGATGCCGTGCGCAGCGGCGACACGTTCATCACAGTCGGGCCCCTCGTTGACATGACGGTGGAAGGACAGCGCCCGGGGAACAAGATCGCGCTTCCTGCTTCTGGCGGCACCGTCAGTATCAATTGGCGGATCGAATCGGTCTGCGTCCCGCCGACACGGGTGGAGTTGATCCGCAATGGTATCGTCGTCGATGAAGTCCGATGTGGCGACTTATCGTGCAACGGACAGTACTCGCTGCGCATCGCGGAGTCCTGTTGGATCGCGATCCGTATTCGTGGCAGTATCGCCAAGCGTGAGGCCGACATTGCGGCCCACACCAGTGCCGTGTATGTCGAAGTCGGTGACAAACCTATCTTTGCCACCGCGGACGCAGTGTCGGTCCTGGCGCAAATCGAGGGATCGATTGCCTATATGGATACGCTCGCTCCCAAGAGCGACGAAGCGCGGCATTTAAGGCTGCGAGCTGCGCTGGAACTTGCACATCATCGCCTGCATCACAAGCTGCATGAACTTGGCGCCAGCCACGGGCATGCGCCGGTTCATTCCGTTCACGTTGAACGCGAGCATTGATGAAGGATAACTTGGGATGAAGAAGATCCTGCAGTCCATTTATGTTGCCCCGACGCTGCCAGCGCCGCTTGCGCGCACCAGGGCAATGGCATGTCCAGCCACGTCCACTAGCATGCGAGCGACCTCGCCGGCTTATTGCTGGTCGCGCCCCTCTCTCGGTTCAAGGAGCAGATCCTGACGCGGTGCGCTACGCGAAATTAGGCAATATGGGCTGGCGCTTCGCGGCTCGCTTTCGGATGGTGCATGCATGGCCGGCGCCATCACCAAGATCGCCGGCGGGATGGCGAGCGACTTGGTCGCAAGAGCGCAGACGATGCATCCTTCCCTGAACGCGCCGCACGACATACCACTCGCGTGCTCGGCATTCACATGCGTCCCGACGGCTCAATCGTCCAATCAAGCGAACTCAATCGGCAGACTGGCCAGGTCGTCCGCCCTTTCACTGACAAGGGATTTGGAGCCATGAGCTTATGGGGCAGGACCGGGGTGCTTGTCTACACGGCAATTGCGTTCAGCCAGCGTCCGCAAGAGAGCAGCGGGATGGAGCGACTGATTTGCGGAGCGGTGGCTTTCGCATATAATGCCGAATGCAAAAAGTCGCGTCTTCCCCGTCGCGCCGACGCATTTCACCGAATCCGGAGTTCTCAATCTTGAGGGGCTGCGGCGCGCGCTCGATTGCATAATCAATAGGGGACGACGGAATCTCAATTCTGACCAATTATTCCGAGGTAAGGACGTTCGCTAGCGCGCAGTGAGCGCGCGCGGATCGGCCTCGCTTCCAAGGCGGACGAGTTCGAGCAGCGACGGCGTGACCTTCGATCTCATGCTGAAGTATCGCCCAAACACCAGCAGGTCTTCGCGCACTGACCTCGAGGTCAGATCGTCGAACTCCGGGACTACGCCGATGCACATGCGTTCCAAGCGAGCAGGTGCCAGCACTGGCTTGCCGCCATGCGGAGAACCATGCACGAATCGTGCTCTTGCCCTTACCATGCGCAGGCCGAACCACTCTCCCGGCGCAATCGCGAGCAACATCCGGTCGAGAACGACCTTGTTGTCATGTGACTTCTTTACGCCGGCGAGGTGGATTGTTACGGATGGACATGCGCTCATCTTACTGAGACTTAGCGGCAATGACGCCGTCGGCCGGGCGATTGCTCAGGACGGTGTTTTCGTCCACAGCATGCCATCGCACCATACGTGCTCAACGCGTCCCCACTGGCAAGCCGCTGCCACATGCGGAAAGAATCCCCTGCCATGGTGATTGGCACTCGTATTGCAGAGCACCGGAATGCCCGTGAGCTTTTCGTATTCAACGAGAAGCTCCGCGACCTTGTGCTGAGAGGTCCTGCAAATGGTCTGCAATCGCGCAGATCCGTCGAGATGTAGAACAGCGGGGATCTTGTCGCGCCATTCTGCTCGTGTCTGGTGATCGAAAAGCATGTAAGGGTCCGGCGTCCCAGGGCTGAAAATCTCCGGCGCACGATCCTCGAGGCATATCGGTGCTACTGGCCGGAAGTGTTCGCGACGCTTGATGTCGTTGAGATGATCTTTCATTTGCTGCGATGTCGCGGCTGCGAGAATGCTTCTGCTACCTAATGCTCTAGGTCCGAGCTCCGCTCGGCCGGCAAGGAAAATCACAGGCTTGTTGCTGGCGAGAATGGCCGCAAGTTCACACATACTACACGGCGCGGCCTTCCAGTCGGGCGGCGATTCGCGACCCGGCATGGCTGGACCACTATAGACCGACCACTCCAGCGGTACGAATCCTTTGGATGCCGCCAGGGCGGAGCAAGCAGCGCCGATTGCGGAGCCACTGTCATTCGGAAAGGGCGGCACCCAGACAGCATCGAACAGGCCCGAAGCACGCAGTGCACTGTTCCATTTGATATTAAGACCGCAGCCTCCGACTACACACAAATTGCGCGTCGGAAAGCACGAATGTCGCTGCAAAGCGCTCGCGATTTCGCGGACGAGCAGACGCTCCAGGAAACTATGAAACGATGCAAGCACATCCTCCGGTGACTCGGAGTTCAACCGGAGTTCACTGGCATCGAAGAAGTCGTGCACGGGGCCAAGCGCGGCCTCCTCGGTGCAGCGACCGACCGGCTCCGTGAGGGCCGTAAAGCGTTCGTCGTAGAGCTCCTGAAAGGCCGCCATGATATTTTCATCAACGGACCCGAGCGCGATATAGGCCATCAACTTGCCGGCAACGCCGAGGTCCCAGTTAGTGCGGTTCGCCTGCTTATACGGTCCGAAGTGATGGCCTGCGGCGGCATAGGTATGCCCAATCATAGGGAATAGGCATTCGAGAAACCGAGCTGCGCGGCCTTCTACATAATAGAGGCGCGGGAATGTGGCGCCGTCCCATAGCAGGCAGAACGCAGGCTGTCCGGCTTGCGCGAACGGGCTGGTACAGTATGCAGAGGCCACGTGGCCTGTGACGTGCGGATAGCTTCTATAGGAGAAGTCCCTGCCGTTGAGCATCAGGCCAAAGCCGTCGCGCGAGCTCAAGAGACCTTTGGGATGGCGTTCAACATACGGCGCCCCTCTGAGAGTGATAGGCTCACCTCCACTGAGAACCTGGAGCCGCGACTCATCCTGGCCCCACCAGCCGTCGATGACGAACTGGTCAACATCCCCCACATCGAGACCGTGCTCCGCCAAGGCGACGACAATTGCATCGAGATTGTCGAGGGTTTGATATCGCGGATTGTTGTCTCGCTTCTCTTGCTCGACACAAAAGACAAGCCGTCCGTCCTCGACAAGAGCGATCGCTGCGTCGTGCGTCAGTTTGATACCGCAGATGCGCATAGTTCCTCTATTGTTCCTCTATTGATTTTAAGACAGAAACGGACCCCGAAAGCAGGTGAGCAAGCAGTCTTCGTTGACCGGCTCAACGTGGCACGGCCGGCGCTCGACCTCGATCAACGTTTCGCTCCGAATGTCTATGGCCGTGCCCAGGTCGAGATCGGATTACCAGATGCCGCACATCGCGCAGAGCATGATTTGGGCCACTGCGAATCAAAGAAATCTCTCGCGGCTTCCTGGCCGAATGTCGCGCTCGCAATCAGCTTGGCGGGTTCCTGACATCGGATACGTGTGGTTTCCGACGGAAGCATGCGTTACGTTCATCAACTGAGAAGTGCTCTCGAAGCTACCGCCGCGAAAAACAAGGATTCGCATCTGGACTGGTCATCCCGCTCGATGCGGAGCACTCGCAGTTCCGCGGGCGCACGCGCGACGGCGATGTCCGGGCCTATGTCAGCTTCCTGATGCAAGAGACCGACCTCAGGCTCGGGCTCTGTGACTGGGGCTATTGTGTCTACCGTGTCGAAACCGCTGCCTGCTTCGGCGACGAGAAAGGTCCGAACCCAGTGCTGAAGGACCGAAAGGACCTGTCTGTCCTGCGCCAACTTTGCCGGCACGGCTAAACATCGGCCGGTGTGGCAGGCGCGCCGCGACCGCAATGCTGATCTTCTCAAGCAGTTCGGCTTGGACCACGTCAGCCGGAAGCTCGCTGAGACGCGGATCACCGAATGCGACCGTATCCTGACAGAACTCAATAGCGACAAGGACACTCGAGATGGCGCGTAAAACCAGCGGGATACCGGCACTCGCGCCTCACGAAAAGCGTCTGCGCAACACGAAACGCAAGCTGCGGGAGGCATTGGAGCGACTGGTTAACGGGCTTCCCGCCCAACCGGATCTGCAAAAGCAGCCCTACCGCCTGACTGTTGCAACGCTCGCACGCGAAGCCCGCGTCGGACGCAACGCATCTACACCAACCATCGGCCGATGCTCGATGAGTTGCGCCGCGCCAACGATCACAAGATCGTCCCTGACAAGCTGGCAGCATGGGAAGACAAGCTCGCCCAGCAGCGATCGCTCATCCAGATTCTGCAGCTTGAAGAGCGGCGCCTCGTGACTGAAAACGCCGTCCTGCTGAAGCGCATCCTCGAAGCCGAGACGGAGGTCGAGCGGCAGAAGCGTCACAATGCACGCCTCATCGCCGAACGCGATCAAGTGGTGAGGCCCCTGCCTCTTACTCCAAAGCCAAAACGCTGAGTGCCAAAGAGGAGCCGGCGACCGAACCTGCGAAAATGGCCAACTATCGACCTTGCATCTGCCACGCAGGTTCAATGGCTCGAGTCCCTCGCAGAAACTGTGCCACGCTAGTCTGAGTTTTGCGTTCGACTTTGCGACAGGTATCGACTTCAGCCGATCGTCACACTGGCCCAAACGCGGGATTAACGCGACGTGTTGCTTTTGGGCGAGCCCATACAGACACTCAGAACATCCGACGAAGTCGAGGGCCGACCTCCTCGAACCCGTTCCGCAGATAGAAATCGAGAGTGCGCTTCCATTTTGGTTGCCCAGGCGCGCCAACCTCAAGTCGCTTCCATCCACGAGCATGGCTTTCCCGCGAGGCGACCTCAAGCAGATGAGGGGCAATCCCTTTGGAGCGCATGTCCGGTCGAACATACAGCTCCGAAATCACTCCGAACTTGCCTCCTGCATAGATCGCCGTGCATTCGTTCAGCACCATGATGCCGACCGGCTCGTCATCTGCACTTGCGATCACGGCGACCACGCCAGCGTCGGCAAGCACTGTCTCCGCACTTTTTCTGATGACGTCGGGCGTGGGTGCCTTCCCGCCAGAGAGTTCATCGAGAAGCGCGTGAATGAAACGGGCGACCGTCTCGGCATCCGTTGCGTTGGCGCGGCGAGTAGATATGGAGGGCATATTCTTTCTTAGTGGTCAAAATCCCGATTCATGCGGCCATCAGCGCAAGCACGACGCTCACTTTAGAAGTAATGTGGGCTGATGAACAGCGTTGTATATCGAGTATTGGCAGAAGAGCCGCAAAAATATTATGAGCACGCATGATTCCGGATGGCTTTGAGGTGCATTGCGTAGACACAGACAGAAAGCAAGCGGGTCGCTTCATAACGCACGCTGAAGCCGCCTTGCCGAAGTGAGATGAACATCGCAAGTCTGGAAAGAAACACGGGGACCAAAAAATACAGCTTGAAATGCCCGTGCGGCCAAAACGCTCAGGTTATCAATGCAGTCGAGCAAAAAGAGGACACTTGATGCCCTAACCCAACCGCTGTATCCTCTCGACAAATCAATGGCGTGAACAAGAACTCGATGCGCTGGCCCGACGGTAGCTTCTCGATTCAGGGCAGCCGCGGCTGAGCTCGGAGTAGCTCCGCGACAGGTGTTCGACTATCACGCGCGCGGAATGCTGACTGGCCATCAGTTAGCCAAGGGTCGGCGATGGCAGATCGAGCTCTCAGACGAACCCGCAATCTGGTACGACGTATCAATCTTCGAAGCACGATGCATCATGAAGTCACCGGCTCCATTCATCGAAGGACTGATTGGTGGTGTCGCTCGGAGCGTGCGCTGGAGAGATTGGTCAGCACACTGGTCTCCGCCCCGTCATGGGGTGGACGTTGGCATGATCATCGAGAATAGGATCGATAGATCGAGCGATTGAGGAGTTCTTGACGGCTCGCGTGAAATCGATTTCAGTTCACGCACGCCGCCGCTGCTGGGATCAATGGCGCGGGGCGCGCCTGCGACCCGCTGGGCGTGACCTCGGCGGCGCGGTCGATGACCGCATGACCAGCCGATACGGCAACAGGACACTTCTGGGGACTGGGCTTCCCGCGATCGCATTGATCAGATAATCGGCGGCTCCTCGGCCGATTTCAGCTGCCGGAACACTGACCGTCGTGAGCGGGGGGTCCATCTGTGCCGCCAGCTCCACATCGTCAAATCCTGTGATGGAAAGTGTCGCTGGCACGACTAACCCCATCTTGCGAGCCTCTGCCATTGCTCCGATGGCAAGCGTGTCGGTGGTGCAGATCACGGCCGTCGTATCGGGGTGATCGGTGAGGAGCTGACGCAGTGCGCTGCGACCTTGGGCAAGCGAGTAATCGGCCTTGATGATTTGGGTTGGCTTGAGCGGGAGGCCAGCATCGGAAAGCGCGCGCTGAATGCCCTCGAGCCTGGCCCGGGATCGGTCGTTGGACGCAGCAACAACGTTGGCGATCGTGCCGAAACGGAGGTGTCCAAGCCGCAGAAGATACTCAGTCATCTCGCGCGTGGCACTTTCATTATCGATTCCGATGGCGGGGATGCCGCCAGCTGCCTTGGAGACATAGGTCGTGATCACGGGTACGCTGGTCTGTTCGAGGAGGGACCTCAGTTCACGTCCATGTGAGCCTCCGACCAGTACAATTCCATCGATGCCGCGCTCAATGAGGCTCTGCAGTTCTTGCAATTCGCGGCGCTGGTCATACTGGGAATTGGCAATGAAGAGCGTGTAGCCGCTTTCGCTGAGGCGGTTCTGTAGCGCCTCAACCCCTTCAGCAAAGATGCCTAGTGCCAGCGTCGGAACAATGACTCCAACGGTGCGCATGCTTCCCGACTTCAGGGCCCTGGCCGCGCTGTCTCGCCTGTACGACAGGTCGGCGATGTAGCGCATCACCTTGTCTCGAAGCTCCGGCCGAACGATCTGGGGATGATTGAGGACGCGCGATACAGTGGCAGGGGACACATTTGCCTTTCGCGCGACATCCTCGATCTTGACGCGCGGTTGCTGGCGTCCTCTGGGCTCGATTGTCGGTTTTTTATCCATTGGGTCTGGTCGGTCAGTCAAAGGAGAGCACGTGTCCGATCTACCTTAAACCATTGAACAGCCGGCATTTTCAAGCTCCGTATGCGCTCGATCCGCTTTATCCAGTGGAACGCTGCTGCATTCGGTCACGCCCTGATTTGGCTGGCGCGTCCCATTTAACTTGACTGCGCAGGTTGCAACCCATAGTTATGAAATCGATTTCAAACGTGAAGTAGATCCGTTGCCGGAAAAACCGAAAGGCGAGGCCATGGCAGATCTTTTAAGCGGTGTCCGCGTCCTGAGCTTCAACCACTTCCTGATGGGTCCCGTGGCTGCGCAATTTCTCGCCGATCTCGGTGCGGACGTCATTGCCGTCGAGCCACCCGATGGCGCCTTTCAGAGAAAATGGGGTGGGGCCGACAAGTGGGTCGATGGGCAGTCCATGCTGCTGCTCACGGGGAATAGAAATAAACGCAGTCTCACGCTCGACCTCAAGAAACCCGAAGCCATTGAGATTGCCAGGAAGTTGATTGCGACCTCGGATGTCATGGCGGAAAACTTCCGCCCCGGCGTGCTCGACAAGCTTGGGCTCGGCTACGAGGAAGCCAAGAAGATCAATCCGCAAATCATCTATGCCGCGGCCTCGGGCTATGGTCCCGATGGACCCTACGTCTACCGTCCCGGTCAAGATCTGTTGGTGCAGGCAATGTCGGGACTTGCCACGATCACCGGGAGCCGCGAGCAGGGGCCCAGGGCCGTCGGTGTTTCGGCAGTCGATCATCATGGTGCTGCGCTCTTCGCGGCCGGTATTCTCGCGGCGCTTGTAAGGAAAACGCGAACGGGACAGGGGTGTCGCGTTGACGTTAGCCTATTATCGGCCGCGCTCGACCTGCAGATGGAATCCTTCACCTGTTACCTCAACGGTCAACGGCCAGACGATGTGCGTCAGCCGGGGCCAATCTCTGGTTGGTACTACGGGGCGCCCTACGGAATTTATCCGACGCGCGACGCTCATATTGCGATCTCGCTTGGATCTCTCAGCGCATTGTCGAAAACACTCGATCTTCCGGTCGATCAGCGCATTCCAGACAAGGAGGCCTATCGCCGGCGCGACGAGGCCTCGGCTGCGATCGCGGCCAATGTCGCAGAGCGCACGACGGCCGAATGCATCGCGCTGTTCGAGGCGGGAGGAATTTGGCACGCTGCAGTCAATGACTATGCTGATGTCGTGAGCGATCCGCAGGTCGTTCACAACAAAAATTTCCAGGTCGTCAACGGGGCGACAGGCGCGCCGATCACACTCGTGAGCCATCCCGTGCGCTATGACGGCAAGCTGCCGGAAGTCCGATTGCCGCCTCAGAAACTTGGGGCCCAGACCGAGGAAATCCTCAAAGAGCTTGGCTATGACGACAGGCAGCTGAAGGAGCTTTCCAAGACCGGAGCCGTCGGCGCCTTGAAGTCCGCTCGAGCCGCTTAATCATGTCATGTGCGGGGTTGCGGTGGGACAACTCAAGCGGCTCCGACAGTCCGGAATTGAGAAAAACAGCTGCGCGCAAAATGGATTCAACATCAAGGTGCTGGACAGACTGTTCCAACGTCGTGGGATTAGGCACGGCACGAACGCGCCGAGGCGATATCCCTCTGCATTCTCGTGCTCATGGGGCGGCCGGATTCATCAAACTGGTCCTAACGCGCTGAAGTCATCGGCCTGACCGAAGTGAAATCAATTGCACGTTGAATGGCTAACACTCGGAGTGAAGCCCCCGGATTTGGTCAAATGCGACAGAGGAGTATCGGATATGAGCAAGTCGCGATGGGTTCAAGCGATCGGCCAGATGCAGGCACGAATCGATCAGACGCTTTCCACGTTGAAAATGGAGTTTCCACATTGGGCGGACAGCTCGAGCGGCAAATGGACGACAACCCCGGACGGCGACTGGACCGGTGGCGCATGGCCTGGGATGTTGTGGCTGCTCGCGCGGCGATCTGGGGAGGCGAAGTACCTCGATGCAGCTCGGTTGTGGAGCCGCCGCTTGAAGCCGCGAGCACATCTGCAAACCGCGTTCAAGGGCTTTGGGTTCTACTATGGGGCCGCGCTTGGCGATCTCCTATGCAAAGACAAGGACGCAGCTCTCCTGGCGCTCGATGCCGCAACCTCACTCAAGGCGCAATTCGATTGTCGGCTCGGCCTCATTCCGCTCGGCAGCGATGCTGAAGAATCGGAAGACGTCGGTAATTCGTTCAGTAGCATTGATTCATTGCAGGCGGTGCCGCTTCTGTATTGGGCCGCCGTAAAGACCGGCGATTCCTCGTACGCCGGCATCGCCGCACGCCATACCACGCGCGTGCTCGACATTCATATGCGCTCCGATGGCTCGATCGTTCAGTCAAGTGAGCTCAATCCGGCGACCGGCAAGATCGTCCGCCGTTTCACGCATAAGGGGTTCAGCGACAGTAGCGTGTGGGGTAGGGCACAGGCTTGGGGTCTTGTCTATACGGCGATCGCGCTTGCTCATTGTCCGCATGAGAAGCGCTGGATGGAGCAACTGATGGCGGGAGCCGACTGGTGGCTTTCGCATGTGCCAGCCAGCATGGTTGCGTTCTGGGACTTCAATGATCCTGCCATACCAAGGACGGAGACCGACACGGCCGCAACCGCAATCGTATGCTCTGCACTGCTCAAGCTGGGGCAGCTCGCGCCGACGCCGGCACTGCGCACCAAGTATCGTGAGGCAGGCGAACGTACGGCAAAGGCACTGATCGAAAGCTATCTGACGCCCGCAGGTCCAAACGATGCGCGTCCGCCCGGGATGCTGGTCGGCGCCTGTTTCAATAAGCGTCCCGATGCGCGGCTTCAAGACTCGGCCAACAGGGCAGAGACGATCTTCGGATCCTACTATCTGTTCGAGTCATTGAGCATTCTTGATGGACTCATCGAGGCCGACAAGATCTGATCTGTCTCCATTTAGCTTAATGGATTCGTCTGATAGGCCAGACAAGAAGGGATTGCTCTGTCCGGGTCTCTTCCCCGTGCCGTTTCTCCTGCGACTTCCGCAAGAAGTGCCGCACGTCAGCTCTTTCAAGATCGAGGTGCCGTTCGCCGCGGCAAAGCTGCGCAGCCTAATCGAGCTTGGCAGCGAGGCGATCATGGGTTCATTTGATGGCGAGGAGCCCACTACCATGACGGGGGGACCTCGATGCCGGCGCGACTGGAACGATGTTGAGCGCACTGCTTCCGGATCTGATCCGCCCCGTGATTGATCGTCCCAAGCCCGGACGCAGGTGCGAAGTTGCCGACGCGTACGCCAAGAAATTGCCGCTGATCAACCTCGAAAACCTCCGATGTGGCCCTGGGGCACCACTGTTGCACTCCTCGGCGATTTTGGCTCTCTGCTGTATCCGTCAAGACTTGCTCCGAACTCTTGCCGTCACGTCCTCGGGGCGAACGCCCACCAGCCTCTCATAGAGCATTGGATCAGTCGCGCCCTCGGTATTGATTAGGAAGACGGACGCATCTGCGCCGAGCCCGATCTCCGCACGCAGCGCTGGGTCACCCGCTACCTTTGCCAATCCAGCGAGACCGACCGCGCCACTTTCGCCGGCGACGATCGCCGGATCACCATCAACGGGATACGCGAGGTTCTTCATCATTATAATTGCCTCATCGTCCTCAACGGTCATGAAGGCATCGGCAACGCGGGAGAGAATGCGCCAGGCGACCAGTGAAGGCTCGTAGCATTCGAGCATTGCCATGACAGTTGGTCTCTCGTGCGGCACCTTCACGACTTGGCCGGCCTTGGCACTCTCGAGAAGGCAGGCGGCTTTCGCCGGGTCCACCACAGTGAAGAACGGCCTGTCGCTACCGAACACGTGCGAAAAATGAGCGGCAACCGCCGCCGCGATCCCGCCGACGCCAGCCTGAACAAACACATGGGTTGGAGGCTTCGGTAGTGCGACAAGCGCTTCGCGAAGTAGTGCTGTGTAGCCCTGCATGACGAGGTGCGGGATGCGTTCGTAACCAGGCCAGGATGTGTCGGAGACCACGATCCAGCCCCGCTGGCTGGCGACGCTCGAAGCCGTCGCAACGGAATCATCGTAGTTGCCCTGAACACGCTCGATGCGCGCACCATAGCGGGCGATCGCTCGGCATCGCTCGTCACTGACACCTGCATGGACAAAGATGACGCAGTTTGCACCTATGAGTTCGGCCCCTTGTGCGACCGATCGGCCGTGGTTGCCGTCGGTAGCACAGGTCACCGTTATACCCCCGGCGACTGCGGCCACCTGCGGCGAGCGCCACTCAGAAACGTCGACTGGACGGCCCAATTGTTGCGACGCCAACTCCAGGACGAGCTGCACAACGGCATAGGCTCCCCCAAGTGCTTTGAAGCTACCAAGACCGAGTCGTTGTCCCTCGTCCTTGAGGTAAATGGATTGGACGCCCAGACGACGCGCAAGGGCAGGAAGCGAAACTAGCGGGGTCGGAGCCGCCCCCTCTCTATGCTGGAGGAAGCGCTCCACCGCTTGAGCGCCATTGGTGCCGAGAGCGTCGGCATCGGAAGGATCGAGCGGCAATCGATAGCTACTGAGAGTATTGCGGAGCAACATGACGTCATCTTCTGTTGACCAAGTTCATCCGACATAGATACCGCCCTCAATATGATCGCAGCGCTACAATTTCACCCGGATATCGCAGATTCCGCTCTCGCTCACCCTAGTAAATGAGGGTTTCGCGTCAGGAAACCTGCTACTAGGATCAGTCGGTGAAAGTGTTTCCGAGTTGCCAGATCGTTTTCCTTGAATGTGCCAGGTGCAGAAAAAGCTAATACTATGAGCGCGCTTACTAATCACGTATTTGCCAAGATGAATGGCATCGGCAACGAGATCGTCGTCGTCGACATACGTGATTCCCCGCTTATCATCACAGCAGATGATGCCCGAGCGGTGGCCTCTCCTGCGGGCGTTCCCTACGACCAACTCATGGTACTTCAGAAGCCGCGGCTCGAGGGCACCGAAGCCTTCATCCGCATCTACAATAATAATGGCTCCGAAGCCCGCGCCTGCGGCAACGGCATGCGCTGCGTGGTGCGCCGGATTTCTGAGAAGACCGGGCAGGCGGCGGCGACCTTCGAGACCGCTGCGGGGCTGCTCAATTGCTGGCAGGGCCCGGCGCCCGATCTCTACACCGTCGACATGGGCGCGCCCAAGTTCGGCTGGCAGGACATTCCGCTGGCGGAAGGATTTCGTGACACCCGCTAGATCGAATTGCAGATCGGGCCGATCGACAATCCGATCCTGCATTCACCATCAGTGGTGAGCATGGGCAACCCGCACGCAATCTTCTGGGTCGACGACGTCAACGCCTATGACCTCGAGCGTTTTGGTCCTCTGCTGGAAAATCACCCTATCTTCCCCGAGCGCGCCAACATCACGCTCGCCCATATCGTCGATCGCGAGCACATCACGATCCGCACCTGGGAACGCGGCGCGGGCCTGACCAGGCCTGCGGTTCGGCGGCCTGTGCCACGGCGGTCGCAGCGGGGCGGTGAAGCGCGCCGACCGCAAGGTCGAGATCACGCTGCCCGGCGGCAAGCTCGGTATCGAATGGCGCGAGCGCGACGACCACGTGCTGATGACGGGCACCGCGACCTTCGAATATGAGGGCACATTCGATCTCGCACTGTTCGCGCCCGCCGCGTAACGCTGGCGACAAGATCTCCCGTTTGAGTCCGCGTCTGCGCCAATAGATCAAATTGCAAAGTGTCTGTGGTTTCGATCAACCGCTTGTTACATCAAGGGGATCCGAAACCCAGCAGCTTCCGCGGGCCGGCCAGTCATCGCCGTATACGAGACCCGAAGTAGCATCAGTGTGCTCGGAGAATCTGGCCGAGGAATGACCTCAAACGATCGGTTTTCGGTTGGCTAAAGATTGTCTGCGGGCTGCCAGATTCGACGATTTGCCCTTGGTCCATGAAGACGACACGATCTGCCACATCCCGAGCGAAGCCCATTTCATGGGTGACACAGATCATTGTCATGCCGTCCTTTGCCAGCGACACCATGGTGTCGAGAACTTCCTTGACCATCTCGGGATCAAGTGCAGAGGTTGGCTCGTCGAACAGCATGATCTTTGGCTTCATACATAGGGCGCGAGCAATGGCCACGCGCTGCTGTTGTCCACCGGACAGTTGACCGGGAAATTTGTTGGCCTGATCTGGAATTCGGACGCGTTCCAGGTAAGCTCTCGCCTGAGCTTCGGCGTTTGCACGAGCGACACCGCGCACAAGCATAGGCGCGAGCGTGCAGTTTTCGAGGACGGTCAGATGCGGGAACAAATTGAAGCTTTGGAACACCATCCCGACTTCCCGACGAATGGCATCCAAATGAGCGACATCGTAGTCGACCTGTATGCCGTCCACGAAGATCTTGCCCTGTTGGTGTTCCTCGAGATTATTGATACAGCGGATGAGCGTGGACTTCCCCGAGCCTGAAGGCCCGCAGATCACGACGCGTTCGCCGGCTGCCACATCGAGGTCGACGTCGCGAAGCACGTGTAAGCTACCGTACCATTTGTTGATCTTCTGTATCGAAACGGCGATAGCCTTCGTTGCGGGATCGGTGTCGGCGATCACTGGCTGGATCACTTGAATTCCCTTTCGAGTCATCTGCTGTCTCTCGCAGGTGGAAGACGATGGAGGCGCCCCCGGATGATCAACGACTAGCGGATTCTATTCACGTTCAGGCCGATTTCCAGCCATTGGCTGTATCTCGACATCGCGAAGCAGAAGACAAAATAGATCAGGCCGGCAAAAATGTAGATTTCCACTCCAAACCCTTGCCAGGCTGGCTCGGCGACGGAGATCTGCGCCGAGTGCAGAAGGTCGTACAGGCCGATGATCAGGACCAGAGAGGTGTCCTTGAAGAAGCCGATAAAGTTGTTCACGAGCGGCGGAATGACGGTTCGCAAAGCCTGTGGAAGGACGATCCGTCTTGATGTCTGCCAATAGGAAAGGCCGAGCGCGTGTGCGGCCTCGTACTGTCCTTTTGGGAGCGCCTGCAATCCGCCGCGCACCACTTCCGCGAGATACGCGGCGAAGAACAGGATGATGGCGATCTGGGCGCGAAGAAGTTTATCGAGATTGACGCCCTCGGGCATCAACAGCGGAAATAATACGCTTGCCATGAACAGGAGGGTGATCAGGGGAACGCCGCGAATGACCTCGACATAGGCCACGCAGAGCCATTTGATGAACGGGAGGTCGGAGCGTCGGCCGAGCGCTACGAAGACCGACAACGGAAACGCGATCGCGACCCCGATAGTCGCAATGATGAGAGTGAGCGCTAGGCCGCCCCAGTTTACCTGAGACACGAATGTGAGCCCGAAAACGCCGCCCCACATGAGTAGTCCAATCAGGCAGAGCGTAGTCACCCACAGCGCTGCGAGTTCGATCCGCCAGAACCGTTTCATCGCAGACGCGACGAACAATCCAACGAAGAGGGCGATAACGATCGCGGGTCGCCATTGCTGCTCGAAGGGATATGTGCCGAACAGGATGAATCGGTATCTCTCTCCGACGACCGCCCAGCAAGCCCCACTTCCTGGCGCTCTACAGCTATCGGTTATGGGACCCTGTGGACCGGCTGGAACGCTCCAGACGGCGTTCACAAATGCCCATTGGAACAGCGAGATTCCGGTCTTCGCCATGATCGCCAGCAGTATCAATGTCGTGAGCGAGGAAAGCCAGGATTCGAAGAAGTTCTCCCGCACCCAGGTGAAGAATCCGCCGCCGATCAATTCAGGCCGTTCCCGCGCTTCGATCAGCGTCGGATTGACGATGTGTTCAACGGAGGCGACCATACTCAGCGCTCCACCAGTGCCACGCGGGCGTTGTAGACGTTCATCAAGAAACTGATCGAGAGGCTGATCGTCAGATAGACGGCCATGATGATGCCGACGAGCTCGATGGACTGACCTGTCTGGTTCATCGAGGTCGTCGCGACGGACACAATGTCCTGGTAGCCGATCGCAACGGCGAGGGAAGAGCCTTTGGTCACATTTAGATATTGGCTCGTCAGTGGAGGCACAATGACACGCAAGGCTTGCGGAAATACGATCCACGTCAAAATTGTCTTCGGATGGAGGCCGAGCGCGCGAGCCGCTTCGTGCTGCCCCCGACCGACGGATTCCAGGCCCGATCGGACGATTTCGGCAATGAATGCGGCGTTGTAAACGACGAGACCCACGAGAAGCGAGAAGAATTCGGGGGACACAGTGACGCCGCCGCGAATGTTGAAGCCCTTCGGCTGAGGCATGTCGATGTTTATCGATGCGCCTAGCGCGAATCCGACGACAAGCGGGATGAGGACCAGAAAGGTGGCGACGACTGGCCAAATCGGCCTTGCGCGTCCGTCCTCCAGTTGCTTGCGCGAGGCTCTCTTCGCGTACAATGTGGTGGCAACGATACCGAGGACAAAGGCGAGCAGTGTCCAACTATGCGCGGTTTGCCAATCGACGACAGGAAAGTTCAATCCACGATTCGACAGAAAAACGCCGGCGATGGGATTTAGAGCTTGTCGCACCGGCGGCAGCTTCTGAAGGATGGCGTACCAAAGGAAGAGCTGCAGCAGGAGTGGGACGTCCCGGAATAGATCGACGTAAATGGAAGCGAGCTTGGCGAGCAGCCAGTTCTTCGAAATACGCGCGACGCCGATTGCGCTGCCAAGAAGGGTCGCAAGAATGATGCTCCAGAACGCAACCCATAGCGTATTCAGCGTCCCGACGAGAAGCGCGCGGAAATAGCTGTCTGCTGGAGTGTAAGCGATCAAGTGCTCCGCAATAGGCAGGCCCGCTTCGCGAGTAAGGAAGCCGAAACCCGAAGAAATGTTGCGCGCTGAGAGGTTGTGGTGGAGATTGCCGGCGAACCAGAAGATGCCTCCGAGCAAGACAAGGGCTGTGAGCGCTTGCCATACGAACCGACGAACGCCGACGTTCGAAACGAGCGCACCCAATGTTGTCGCCCGACGATTGTGCGTTTGTGTGCCGTCGTTGAGTGCCGTCATTTTCGCTCTTGCCACGAACTTCGAGAAGTGGGTGGGGGAGGCGTCTCCGTGGAGACGTCGAGAGGCTGCCGGAAGGCGTCCCTCTCGTCGTCGCTCACGAGCCATCTATCAACGCATCGGAGGAGCGTATTGAATGCCACCATCCTTCACGAGGCGATTCACGCCACGCTGAATGCCTAAGACGGCAATGGTGCGGTCCCACAATTCTGCGGTATTGCCGACTGTCTTAACCACATTGACGGCCCATTGCGCATCCAGCCCGAGCGCCGCGCCGAGATCGCCGGTCTCGCCCATGAAGCGCTGAATTTGCGGATCGCGCGTCTTCCGGAAGGTGTCGATATTGGCTTTGGTGATGCCGTACTCCTCGGCCGTCAGCATGGCGATGTAGGTCCAGCGTACGGTGTCGAAGAAACGTTGGTCGCCTTTGCGAACGAAGGTTCCAAGCGGTTCCTTTGAAATGATGTCGGGAAGAAGAATGTATTCGTCGCCGGCAGGTCCCATCGAAAGCTTTAGAGAGCCGAGTTGCGAGGCATCGTTGGTATAGGCGTCGCATCGATTGCTCGCCAAAGCATCGCGGATCTGCTCAATTTTCTCGATCACGACCGGCTTAAGTCCAAGGTTGTGCGCGCGGAAGAAGTCGACCATGTTGGCCTCGCCGGTCGAGCCTTGGTTCACGCAAACGGTGGCGCCGTCGAGCTCCAGCGCGCTCTTTACGCCCAGGCTCTTCTTCACCATGAAGCCTTGGCCGTCATAGAAATAGACCGAGGCGACGTCGAGACCCAGGCTGGCTTCGCGCGTGAGCGTCCACGTGGTGAAGCGCGCCACCATGTCGACTTCGCCGGATTGGAGTGCAGGAAAGCGCGTCAAGCTGGTGAGGGAGGTGAAGCGAATCTTCTCCGGATCGCCAAAAATCGCGGCCGCGACGGAACGGCAGATGTCCGCATCCAGTCCTTGCATCACGCCTTTGCTATCCGGGAAGCTGAAGCCCGGTCGATCGCCTGCCACTCCGCAGACGAAATATCCGCGGACCTTAATGGCTCTGAGGGTGTCGGCCTTGTCTGAAGGAGAAGCGCTCTGACTGCTTTGGGCCCGGGCGTCAAACGCGGCGATTGTCACTGCTGCGGCCAGGGCCGCAGCGCCCAGCGCGACCGCCAGTCTGG
This sequence comes from Bradyrhizobium sp. Pa8, assembly GCF_052588265.1. NCBI lineage: Bacteria > Pseudomonadati > Pseudomonadota > Alphaproteobacteria > Hyphomicrobiales > Nitrobacteraceae > Bradyrhizobium > Bradyrhizobium sp. Pa8. The sequence continues at coordinate 1,828,924 of NZ_CP176767.1, forward strand.
AATGTGGCCGGCCTGAGCGAGCGTGAGCGTAACCTAAAGTCACCATGATGGATCCTTCCTGTTGAATTCGTTGTGTTCTTGTCTTGGGCAACGACTGAAGGCATCGCCGTTTCTTCCACGAGAGCTGGACGAGGAGCGGCTGGCGTCAGGCAGCCTCTGACCCGACCGGTTGCCCGTTTCGGATTGCGGCCTCTCCGAGATCCCAGAACAGGCCGGTCATGATCTGCATTCCTTCCTCGGCCACGCTGACGAGCATGTGCTCGTCCGGTGCGTGTTGGGAGCAGGAAGGGTAGGAGTGAGGAATCCAGAGGGTCGGCATGCCTATGATCTCGGCAAAGACCTCGTTCGGCAGCGATCCACCAAAGTTGGGCAACAGGGATGCCTCCCGCCCAAGCGTCGTTTCCATCGACGAGAGGGCGAATCGAACCCAGCCGTTGTCGAGGTTGGTCCGGGTTGCAAGGTAGAAGTCTTCTTTGATTTCCTCGATCTTCACGTCGGAAAACTCTCGCGCATCCAAATGGGCGCGCAGCGCGGGAAGAACCTTCTCCGGATCGACGCCAACGACATAGCGTAGCTGACAGGTTGCGTTAGCGGTCCCCGGCACGGCGTTGACGGGCGCGTCAGGACGGCCGCAGATAAAGGCCAGGACTTCGAAATTGCACCAGCCATAGACCTGTTCCGCGCCCGCCAACCCCGGCTCACCCCAGTTGTTATCGATCTCCGGGTCATCGGGGCCTGTTTCGGGGACAATCTTCTTCAGAGCCGCGTGAACCTCGGGCGGCATGCGGTCCGGAGTCCATTCCGGGATCGCGATGCGGCCGGCCGGATCGGTAATGGTGGCGATTGCATGGGCGAGCCTAATGCCGGGATTGACGAGCAGGCCACCCCAGTTTCCGGAGTGATATGCTCCTTCGCGGATCTCGCAGGTGAGCCGAAAGCCGATGCTGCCGCGACCGCCGAGAAACAGGGTTGGAGCACCTGCCGCCAAGCGGGGGCCGTCGGAAGCAATGAGACAGTCCGACCTGAGCAGATCGCGATGCTTTCGCGCGAGTTCGGCCAGCCCGAGCGAACCGGTCTCTTCGCCCATCTCGATGAGCACCTTGGTGTTGAACCCAAGCTGGCCACGTCTTTCCAGCACGATGCGCAAGGCGGCCAGGTTGATTGAATGCTGTCCCTTGTTATCCGCGGTGCCCCGGCCGTAGATGCGGCCACCGGCTTCATGCAGTTTCCAGGGATCGCGGCCATCCTTCCAATCGCCGCTCATGCCCCACAGAACGTCGCCGTGGCCGTAGATCAGGATGGTAGGGCGGCTTGGATCTTCGATTCGCTCGGCGAACATCGCGGGCAGCCGCTGCTCGACCGGGTTCTCGAGGAGTTGGCACGAAAAGCCTATCCGCTCTAGAAGCGGTCGCATCTCCGTGTTCAGGTAGCGAAGGTGATCGTCGCGGCTGTCCTCTCGAGGGCTTTCGCTGCGGATGGCAATGCGAGACGCCATCTCGGCCGTGAATCCACCATCGAGGACGTAGCTTCGCGCGGCGGCGATCGCATCTTTCCTCATGAGCAAACTCAGGCGGGCAGCGTCAGACATCAAAGCTCCGGAAAGTACAAATTGCCAACTGCGCGATCGCTCTTCTTGCGAAGCGGTGCGGTGCCTTAAGAATGGGCAAATTCGCCAATGATCAATATTGCGGCGTGGCCGAGTTGTGCGCTCGGATTCAAGCTGCCGAATGCAATCTTCCCTCGTTTTCTCGGCACCAGCCGAACGAATTGTGGTGGATCACTCGAAATAGCCCTGAGCGACATTTCGAGAGAGCGCCAGAAGCCGCGCGTCGCTCTGATCGGCCGAAGGGAAGCGGCGAGGGGGCCGACATGCGTGGGAGTTTCGCCGAAAAGATATTGCGCAAAAACTCAAAAAAGCTTTTAGCTTGAGCGGCTTACTGGATGATGGAGGCGTTGATGCCGAAGAAGCTCGGGGTGCACGACCTCGATCAATATGATCTAGCGATCCTCGAAATTCTTCAGCGTGACAACACGACGCCCCAACGCACTGTTGGAGACATGGTCAACCTCTCCGCTGCGGCTGTCCAACGCCGGATCAGTAGGCTTCAGAAGGGCGGCGTCATTGAAAGCAACGTCGCCATCCTTGATCCAGAAACTGTTGGACTACCGATCACGCTCCTCGTGGAAGTCCACATCGAAAACGAGCGTCTTGATCTGCTCGAGGCTGCTAAGAAGGCATTCATTGCAACGCCGGAAGTCCAACAATGCTACTACATTACTGGCGACACCGACTTTTTGTTGGTGATCACCATTGCTTCGATGCGAGATTACGAAGAGCTTACGAAGCGGTTGTTTTTCGAAAATCACAACGTTAAGCATTTCAAGACGATGGTGGTCATGGACCGCGTGAAGGTGTCGATGGGCCTGAAGTTGCCCACTGAGAAGACGACAAAGTAGGTTTCCGCTTCGATCAATCGTACAGCGCCATTGCGAGCACGCGCGCGACGTGAACGGCTTCCCGGGCGGTCCCGTCCGAGATCTGATGACGACAACTCGTGCCGTCCGCGACGATGAGATCCTCAGGATCTGCGTGGCGGATGGCGGGAGAAAGGGACAATTCGCCCATGGCCTTCGAGATGTCGATCGTGGCCGCTGCGTAACCGAATGCTCCAGACATGCCGCAACAACTGGACTCGATGGGCTTGACGTCGAGTCCCGGGACGGCTCGCAACGTCTTCTCCACCGCTCCCACCGCGTCGAACGCCTTCTGATGACAATGACCATGCAAATGTACGGTCCGCCTCTGCTGGTCACGGAAACGCAGGGTGGTCGCACCTGTGGCGAGGTCGTCGGCCAGCAATTCCTCGATCAGCCTTGCCGCCTTGGTCAATGGTGCAACTTCCTCCTTCGGCAGGAGCGCGGCAAACTCGTCGCGGAACGTCATCAGACATGAGGGTTCGAGCCCGACGATCCCCGCTCCCCTGGATACGAATGGCGCAAGTGCTGCTACCGTTCGCCTCGCTTCGACGCGGGCTTCCTCCACCAGTCCTGCCGCCAGGAAAGTGCGCCCGCAGCATAGCGGCCGATTGCTGTCCTGTGCGGTGACCTTGTGAAGCCGGTAGCCCCCGGCTTCTCGCGCTCGAAGTAGCGATTGAACGTGTCGCCAAACAGCACGACGTCGCGACCATCTCCCACGACATCGGTCGGATGGGCATTGGGGCGTATATCGCGCCAGGGAGCGCGCCAGACATGCAGCGTACGTCGCGCCGAAAAGCCCAGACAGCCGCGGCCGCAACCGCCTTCGCTACTGGACCGTATAGCTTCTACCTCATTCGCTTTCTGCTCGGAGTGTTCGAAGCGGAGTTCTTCCCCGGTGTGATCTGGTACATCTCGATTTGGTTTCCTGCCAGATATCGTACCAGCGTCCTCGCCATGTTCATGGCCGCGACGCCGCTGTCGTCACTTGTGGGTAGCCCCATATCCGCGGCGCTCCCGGGGATGGACGGTCTGTGGGGCCTCGGCGGCTGGCAGTGGAGGTTCCTGATCGAAGGGCTTCCGGCCTGCGTGCTTGGCATCTTCTGCCTCATAGTTCTCGCCGACACGCCGGACAAGGCGACCTGGCTCACGCCCCAGGAGCGTGAAGCGCTCGTCAATGAACTCGCCAACGAAAAATACGAGAAGCCCAAGAAAGATCTCTGGGCAGCGATGAAGGATATCCGCGTACTGATGCTGACGGCTATCACCTTCGCCTTCACGATCGGCTCGTACGGAATCGACATTTGGCTACCACTCATCCTGAAGAACTACGGCCTGACGAATATCGGGCGCTGCATATGCGTTCTAGGCGCGATGCCGATGGTCTTGATTGCCGGGCCAAAAGGGGGCATGAAAAGCTGCCAAGCCGGTCTTCAGGTCGTCGATGTTGTACGTGCGTTCAAGCCGCTGACCAAAATGTCGCGCCAAATCGTCAGTACTGCGACCATTCCTACGGTGAACCGGTAGTCTGTACATGACGAACGAAGCACGATCGATTCCTGCCGCAGAGATGCCGTCGGCACAACGCGAGAACCGCGGAAGGGCAAATTCTTCGTTTCTCGGCAACCGAAGCGATGCACTTGGTGATGGCGTTTCGTTCGGGCCAACCCTTCATGTTTGAGTCGTCTTTTCTGCCGGAGTGTCATCGAACGCAGCAAAGAATGTGCTGATGAGAAAATTCGAGATGATCAAAAATTCGAGATGATCAATACGAGTTCGACGATTCTGACGTCATGCGCGATGAAGCGCTAGTCCCATTTGAGATAGTGATGAAGATTGTTCGGATACTGTCTTTCCACCATACTGCCTACGCAGGACCTCAATTGTCTCACTTCGCAGAGCAACTGCGGATAGAGCCAGCGTTCTTTAACGGCCTTACCCGGCGAGCCTCCGTATCATCTTGGCGTCGCTCAGATATGCCAGAGCAGACGGTCTATGTGACGAAATCCGTCGAAAGAGAGCGCGCAAGCGCGGCATTCAAGCGTCAACACGGCAGCCGCCGCATTAATTGATCTCGCGATATCGCTACTGTGCGTGCCTCGCGAGCCGACAGCGCCGCTTCGAACATTCGCTCGTTAGGCAGTCATACTACTTTTCCTTGCACGTCAAAATATCCGAACATTTCGCCTCTCGATAGGGTTGGCAGCCAAAGTCTCTCATGATGATCGACTCCATATCTATAAAGAACGTCCGATCGTTCGCCGATGAGACGCTCTATTTAAACGCTTACACTTCCTTCGTAGGTCCAATGGGTGAGGTAAGTCAGCTTCTCATGCCTCGGCCGAAGCGATCCGTAGATCGCGCTGATGACCGCCTTCCCCCTGCGCTGAACAGCTTTACGCTGGGACGTTACTTACCGTTCGAAGTCAACAGAGAAATGGGTCCTCAGGAGTGCACCGATGCTCGATGACAATTTGGCTCGACTTCGTGCACACCGCAACAACGTACACCGCTGTCGACGACTGCTACGCAGAATGCTGTCAAACGTAGACCGCAATTTAATCGAGAGACGCCTCGCGGAGGAGCAGGCCGCTGTCCACTCTCTTGCTGCCAAAACCTTCCCGCTCGCATTTGCGTTCCCGAAAGATCCGACCGACTCTGGGAGTCCTCAAGGCAGCCAAGGTTGAGATCGAGCGTAGTTATGGCCCCCACGTTGAAGTCAGACCGCTTTGGTCAATGAGGCCATCGGTCAAGAAAACGGGTCTGTACGCAATTGGAGTGGCCGGACGCAGTTCCGGCTTCCTTCACCTCGAACGTGAGCTGTCATCAGTCGTCACCATTGGCACAGCATCGAGCGTTGGGAGAGTGAGTTCAGGGAGTCCGCTTCACATCACGTTGGACAGGCCGATCCTACCTTGATCTCAACACGACGCGTCAAATTGATGGGAAGGATTGAGCAGCGACAGAGTGAAGTGCGGCTTCAAGCGACACGTCGGGTGAAGCTATGCCATACCACTTGCCCGTTTGAGGTCTGGCGTTCAAGCCTGCTCGAAGGGCGCCGAGGCGAAGCCGCAACGGGGCTTGAGCAATAGTGCGTGGACAGGATCTTGCTTGAGGGAAGCCCCAGGCGGCGGCACGGCCATGCTCGGTCAAATAGCGCGGCCGCTTTTTGCCAGTTCGAGCCAGCGTCTCGAAAGGCGAACTAATACATTCCCCAACGCTCAGCCGAGCGGAGTGAGTTCGTCTGATCCGCCCGTGTTACCCGCGAACTGACTGCTCGGCTTCAAGGGAATCGCGCGTGAACAGACCAATGCCGGTTAATCGACTGATCGGAGTCCATGTAATTGACCTGCGGTGAGGGTTCCTCCGACAGTACAGTGGCGCAACTTTGTGTTTTTGCTCACGGTGTTCTCCAACGATAGCGTGCCGCGGCGCTAGTGTCGCAGGCGCAACACGCGATTCGGTCAAATCGCGATTCAGATCATCAAGCGAAGTGCTTCTGCATGCAGCCCGCGGGACCTGACATCAGGCCTGCCAAGCAATTTAAGAGGCGCTCGCCACGGACTGCTTCTGCGATCGATGGGCTGATATGTGTCAGCCTGCGCTCCGCAAGCGCGTCGAGGGGGCTTATTAGCGCAATCACTCGTGATGCCGGAGTTGCCGGCGGAGGGCGCAGATGATGGCGCGATGTTCGTGAAATGTGATCGCAATCCTTACTCCGACTTATACCTGCGTATAAGTGAGTATACTCGCGTATACGCGCGCGCTACTCGCAAAGGATGCTTCCTGCTTACCGTTGATGTTCGCCTGCGTCACCGCCCGCGCGCCAGATAGGATTTGTCTAGATTGATCAACGCATTGATTGCGGACAGCGCGGTGTTGGTATTTAGCCGCACGTCTTTTTGCTTACCTTCCAAACGCATGCGTCACCATCCCCGACGGGGCGACTGCCACTGAAAGAGAGTTTTAATCGAGAGTCTATACCACCTTTGCGTTGGGTTTCATCCGCAGTTGGGGGCTTCGATGTGGCGCAATCTAATATCAAGTCTCGCGTTGGCGTTGTCGATCCCGGCAGCAACCGTGGCTGCCAATGCGGACGCGTTGTCGATTCACTTCTGGGGTGCGCTGCTTGTCGGTGGACTAATGTTGGCACTTTCTTTCGCGACATCGACGCGGAAGAAAACCTTAGAGCCGACTTTTGATGATCTGATGGCTATCAATGCATTTGAGTCGATCAAGGATGGTATTGCAGTTTTCGACTCCGACAGGTGCGTCCTGAGCAACGATGCCGCAGCTCACATACTTGGGTTTTCCAATAGACAAGAAATGCGAGGGCTGGCACTTGCCTCGCTTTCGGTTGATCCGCAACCTAACGGCAAAAGTGTTGCGCAAATGTTCGCAGAGACCAATAAGGTCGTGATGCAATCAGGCCATGCCGCCATCGAGTGGTGGCTTCGCCGCAAGGATCAGACTCCCATTCCGGTCAGAGCAAGCCTTGTGGTTTCTAAGTTCGAAGGCCGTCCGATAGTCGTGTGTGGTTGGCAGGACATAACTGACCTGGTGCGTATGCGCGAGGAGCGATTGAGCTTAGCGAAGAACTTTGAAAACGACGTCTCGCGGGTTGTCGATGTTGTGGCGAGCTCCATGCGGCATATGAAAGCAGTCTCATTGGCAATTACGACTTCCACAGATGATGTCTGTCTTCGCGCTGAAGGCATGACCGGAATAGTGAAAAAGACGGACGAAAATTCGGCCGCCGTCTCGTCAGCTGCCCAAACATTCTCTGCATCAATCTCGGAAATCAGTAGGCAAGTGTCGACCGCGGCGAGCATTTCGCAAGCCGCACGAAATAAGACGGTGCACGCTGAAGCAACACTAAACGAGCTCGTTGCGTCGGTTACGAAGATCAGCAGTGTCGTCCAACTCATCGAGGGAATAGCATCACAAACCAATCTACTGGCGCTCAACGCGACGATTGAGGCGGCGAGAGCGGGCGAAGCGGGCAGAGGCTTTGCAGTAGTGGCTAGCGAAGTGAAGAACCTCGCTACTCAGGCAGCAAAGGCAACGAGTGAGGTTGACGCTCAGATTCTTGCTATTCAGGAAAGGACGGGGCTGGCCGCTGCGGCGATGGCTGATGCCGCTGAGATAATAGACAAGATGCGCGAGATCTCGAACAGCATATCGGCGGCGATAGAAGAGCAATCGATTGTTACGAATAACATTTCAAAAAGTATCACACACATCAGTTCTGATATGAGTGAGGCATCCCGAGATATTGACCGACTGAACGACGCATCGCGCGCCTCTGGCTCGTCAGCTGGTCAGGTCGTCGACAAGGTCCAAGAGTTGAGCGACAATATCGGTTCGTTGCAGGGGCAAGTCAGCAACTTTCTGATCAGGATGCGAGCGTAGTGCCGTCGCGCGAGCCAAGCGTTGAGTGCGGGCGCTCATCGCTTCTGCCGGCGCCGCGCTTGCGAAGGACTCTATCGCCGTAATCTTGTCGCATGCGTACGACCATCGTCGATCGCATCCGGAAGATCGCGCAGAGCCAGCGCGGCAATACCAACCCCATGGGAGTGGCTTCCGGATCACTGGAGATCATTCTCGCCGTTTCCAGGCGACTTTCGTTTGTTAGCGCCGACGACCTGATTAAGCAGGCGGGTGTCGCGTGGCAGGGAGTAGAGCCCGTGACCCAAAGTTCTCGTGTCGGTCAGGTCTATTAAAAATGCTTGCCGCGTGGTATCCGGCCTCTGTCGGATCTGTGAGGGCGCCGAACACAATGGCGCGAAGCAGTTTGATGCCATTGCGAGTTGAAGCTTGGCCTCACCTCACAATCTAGTCGCCCGTGAACAAGGCTTTAAGCGATTGAGAAAGAGTCTGTTTTCGGGGTTTGGAGGCGTTTAAGCTTGCAGGGATTTGGGGCTTGAGGCGTCCAAACCTTGCAAATTGGTTTTTGGATTTCCTTTTGCGACGGGCCATGATTCTGTTGCGCATCGGAGGGGACGATGCGGCCGAAGAAGCACAAGACGACGGGATCGAATGACCTGTTCCGGGCGCGACTGGACCAGATCATCAACATGAAGCACGAGCTGGTTCTGCTCGCCGGCAAGATCGATTGGGATTGGATCGACGGCGAGATCGCTCCGCTTTACAGCGAGAACGGCCGGCCCGGGATCGAGACCCGCTTCATGATCGGGCTCTTGCTGCTCAAGCACATTTACGGGCTGTCCGATGAGGGGGTGTGCGAGCGCTGGGTCCACGATCCGTATTTCCAGTTCTTCACCGGCGAAGAGTTCTTCCAGCACAGCTTCCCGCACGAGCGCTCGGACCTCAGCCGTTGGCGCAAGCGGCTCGGCGACAAGCTGGAGCTGCTGCTGGCCGAGAGCCTGCGGGTGGCGCACGCGGCCGGCGCGTTACGCGGCCAGGACCTCAAACGGGTCACGGTCGACACCACGGTGCAGCCGAAGGCCATCACCTTTCCGACCGATGCCAAGCTCTTGCATGCGGCCATCAGGGGGCTCAACCGCCTGGCGAGACAGCACGGCGTCAGGCTGCGGCAATCCTATTCTCGCGTGGCCAAGGCAGCCGCGATGATGGCGGGTCGCTACGCTCATGCCAAACAATTCGGGCGGCATCAGCGGCAGTTGCGTATCCTGCGCAGCCGGCTGGGCCGGATCATCCGCGACATCCGTCGCAAGATCGAGGACCAACCAACACTGGAAGAGGCGTTCGCACTCCCCCTTGGTCGAGCCAGCCAGATCCGCTCACAGCAGCAGCGCCAGCGCGGCTGGAAGCTCTATTCCTTTCATGCCCCGGAGGTGGAGTGCATCGGCAAGGGCAAGGCCGCCGCGCCCTATGAATTCGGTGTGAAGGCCTCCATCGTCACGAACAACCGCCGAGCCCCCGGTGGCCTGTTCGTGCTGCACGCCAGCGCGATGCCTGACAACCCCTACGACGGTCACACCTTGCGAGGCGTCATCGACCGCACCGAGACACTCACCGGCTGTCCGATCGAGCGGGCCTATGTCGACAAGGGGTACCGCGGCCACGACGCTCAAAATCCACGTCGCGTCTTCATCTCCGGCCAGAAGCGCGGCGTCTTCGGCGTCATCAAGCGCGAGCTGCGCCGCCGTTCCGCCATCGAGCCCATCATCGGACACATGAAGACCGAAGGTCATCTCAGCCGCTGCTACCTCAAAGGCCGCGCCGGCGACGCCGCCAACGTCATCCTCTCAGCCGTCGGCCACAACTTGCGCCGCATCCTCGCCTGGCTCAGAGAATTATTGCGCCTGTTCCTGGGATTGCTATGGCGAACGCTCACTTGCCAGGCCCAGCTCAATCCGGCTTGTTAACGGACGACAATCTATGGAGAGCCTCTGCGACAGCGGTGACGGTTTATGACGCGTTACGAAGCACATCCATTGGAGAGTCGCAGCTCGAAATTCAATACGCCAAGGTAACCTCTCGGCGTCCGGGCGTCACTTGCCATAAGTGTGCTGATCGGTGGCCAGGTTGAATTCTCTATCAAGAGGCCTCACGACGCTCTTTGCGGCGGTAAGACAATCTGCGGAAATCTTCATGAGAGCCAAGGCGTCGACCGGCAGGTCAGCCGACATCTATCATGTTCGGCATCGGGACTAACGTCGAGCATTACCCGGCGATCGACGTTCTGTATCCCACGACCAGCTTGAAGAATATGGGGACGGGATCGGGCGTGATGCGGTGATCACCGAGTGATCGCAGATTTACATCGACGTTCCATCGTTCTGGCGGTGTGGCTCAAGCCATCATTCTCAACAACTCGTCGCGATAATTCAAATAACACGCCACAAACTTCTCGACGCACAACGTCACCTCAATGAAATGCTGTTTCAGAACCTAAAGCAAATTTGTCGTTTGGCGAACGCACTACAGTACAGAAGGACGGCCAGAAACCAACCGGCCGTCGTACGATCGCGGCAACGGTGTCATGGCGTTGATACATGTCCAATCCGCTTTTGAGATCGGAGGTAGCAAAACCGCACCGCCGTCGTGCGAGTCTTCTTCAAATTTACCAGACGAACTTCGCGCCGTCCGGCAGTTCGCAGACGAAATCACCCTGGTTCACGACTTCGGTCGCCCCGGGCGCCAGCCTTGAGGCCCGCACCGTGAGCTTGCCTTCGCGGCTCAGGCTGTGGCGAATGTATTCCGTAACCGGGTGTCCCGAGCTGTCAACGGTTTGATGCGCATTGGCGAAGCTGATGCCGTGCTGAGGGCTCACCCTGAAGGCGTTGATAACCAACCCGCCCTGCACGGCCGGCCCGGGCTTGTCGCCATCAATTGTGGTACAGCGGCTGAGGTCGAGTATGAGCTTTACATTCTTGCCGGCCTGCAGGGCGCCGAGCACCTCGGCGTATTTCGGCGAGGGCTCATCGGCCTTGACGAACGTGCTCGCACTTGCAGCCAAAAGCAGGGACAACAGGAACGACAGTTGGCTGCCACTGAACTGCATATGCTCTTCTCCTTTAAAGGAATCACGCGCCGACAAGAAGCAATTTGCCTGATGTCGTAATTCGCAAGCAGCTTACGAAGACATCAGGCAAGATCGCTTTTGGACAACAACATGTGCCGCAACCGCACGCAATTGGTTGCGAGTGATAACCTTACGTCACAACCTCGTATGTGAGGTTTTCCGAAGTGGTGTCAGGATCGTATCAGTTTCGCAAGGACGAGCCGCAATAGCGCGTCGGTTAGCAGGGGGAGATGCCACCCCTCGGCATCGCCGGACAGGTGCGGAACTACGAGCGCATCAATCGGCCAAAAGCATAATCACCGGGGATCGGCAACGAGCGTTGTCGTCGACCAGAGTATGGGGCTGCCTGATCATGCGCCTCAACACGTCCATCGCGTCGCCACCATCATGCGGTCGCCGAGGAGGTCGGCGGAGAAGAACTGGCTCGACGTCGCGAGTGCAGTGGACCGAGGATGCCCGCTTCTGGTTCTACATAGGACACGAAGGCGTCCTGCGTTAACAGGTCGTGGGATTGGGATCCTGATCAACCTCTTCCGGATGCACAATGAAAATCCGGCAAGGGCACAAGCGGTAGCAGTCAGAATAATGAAATGAAGCTGCGGCCGACACAGGATGCACAACAATCCGCGCCCGCAAGCTAGATGCAACGGTTCGTCTCGGTTGTGCATCGGCCAGCGCCGCGAGCCGCTAGCCGTGCCGTGATCCGCTGACCGCAAGTTTGATCACAATAACTCCTCTGTTGGCGGCTCGAAGGACCAGGCGCTCCCCGAGGCCAGGATAACCCTCGCTGGTACGACGCCCAGTTCTTGCACGGTGGCATTCTTCGGCTTGGGTTGAAATAAATGCCGGCATCGGAGTAGCAACGACCGATGCCGTATTGTCGCGTCGTCGCCGCAAACTGGCGTGCGGCCTGTAAGCTCCCAAGTAGGATCTTGATCTTCTCATCCTCGGAGCAGCGTCGCGCCGGCCGGCGTGCACCACTTCAAGCTGTTGGACTTGGGCAGTCCGCTCATCACGTTCCATAGGGAAAACGCTCAAGACCGTGCCTCACTCGGCAAGGTGACCGACGCCGAACATCGCTTCCAATTCAGCCGCGCCGTCCGAGTGGTGCTTTCTGATCGGTGGGAGGAACTCGGATAAGCACTTGTCGATGCGTTCAGCGGCGAGCATGGCCGCAAACGGACGCCGCCGCCGGAGGTCGCGTGTTGTGCAACTCCCCACCAAGTCTAGGGGCTCGCGAGGTTGTGTGAAGAGCCTATATACCCGATTGCGATTTTAGCCGAAAGCTGGTGCGCACCGCAATTCGGACGATCGCCATGCAAGGGTTGGAACAGTTGCGCCGCTTTGAGCGCGCCAGGTGAAGAGGCGATCGAAGGAAAGCGCGATGGACTGCGTGCAAGGACTCTTCATTGGAATGGTTATCACGGGCGGCATACTCATATTCGCTGCGCTCGCGCTGTGAATGCTCGGCTGGCGAAATAGCAACGCCGCCTGCTTGAAATGATCGCAGGCGGCGTTACGCAGGCCTCGGGAGGGGCGTGGAAAATGCTGAGCCACCCGCACAGGGGAATTGGATAAGAAACCCAGCACGTGGCAAAAGCTCCATCTAACTTTATCCATTCACTCCCCCGGTACGGAGATGCTGATCTTCGTACGCGCATAAGTTTTGCGGGCGTACACTCAAAATGTGCCACTGGGGTCTCGATGCTGCGGCCGCCCGGCTTCACATCGCCTCCTGCCGATCGGGCGCTGAGAGTAGAGCGGGGCGGCACCGACGTCCGGATCGGGGGATGCGGCGCCGAGTCCGCCCCTACATCACCTGAGAGGGATAGGTGACGCGCCTTTGAGTATAGCAAACGAGCCGACGCTGCAGCTACTGCAACTATCTCATGTCAGGACGGCTCCCATGAGGCTTGAATCGTACGCAGGGTGAAGTTGTAGGCTGTGAGCCCTTGTGTGTTCTGTCTGAGTAGAGATGAAGGTTGTGCCCAGATGACGGCAACGATCGCAAGCAACGGATGAGATAGGGCAGACGCGGTGAGACATATCGCCTGGAATCGAACATCGATCAGCCATTTCAAAATCGATCCTGCCGCTGGTCCCACCCGCTCCACTCGAACAGCCCGCGGTCGCCGCAAAGGTCTATGGTACATCAGCCGACCTCCTTCTAGCTCGACAGGTGCTTCGGTCTCCTAGGATTGGATTGGTCCATGATCGTCGGTCAAAAAGGGGACACGGGCAGAAGTTCAGGCGATCTGCCTCCAACTCTTCAAAAATGAGATTGTGGCTCATCCCCGAACCGTTGTTTCGGGTCTGAGCGAAGTCTTGGGGCGAGCAAAGCCTTGGACCGAAGCGAAATTCAGCCTGGATTTGAGTCTGTACAAAGATCCGGCTGCGCCAGCTTCTCGCTCCTTGTACGGAGTCTGACAGCAGCGCACAAAGTGTGAGAACCAAACACGGCGCGCGATTGCGTTTGGCGAGCTATTGCGAAGCCAAATCACGCGCTTATGCTCGCGAGGTGCGCTGGCACGGCCGTTGCTCGTTCACACAGTAGGCCAATAGAGGCCAGTAGAAGGATCTGAACATGAGCAGCACGACAGGATCTTGGGCTTACGGAGAGAAAGCGCCGATGCCAAGCCAAGAACAGACCAAGTCAAAAGAAGCTCGTAGCTCTTCGACCAGCGGTGGTTTTGGGACCACGCCGCAGGATACGAAAGTCGCGACTAGAGCGGCCTAAACGTCTTTGAAGAAATCAGGCGCACTACTGCGGTCTAAGCAGGCCGAAACTGCAGTGCCACTGACCTCGCCTTGCCCCTTGACGGCAGGGCGAGGAAGCGCCTCTGTGTTGCATCTCGGGGGCCTGGTAACAGCATGCGGTTGCTCATTGCCTTCCTGGGAATGAATCGGGTGAGTAGCATTGACGGTCCTTTACGACAAATTTGAGCTCCCCAAAATTCAGGACCGAGTGGACTTTGCTGCCTTTATGTTGGGAGTAAACCACACCGATCTTTACAGGTACGAAAATGGCGGTCGACAAATCTTCGTTTTCAACTCTCTCGATTTGGTTCGGCGCTTTTTTGAAGACACCGATTGTTACGGCGCGAGCGAGCATCACTACAGAAACATTGTCGATGCATATGCGCCATCGGCGTCCCCGCTATTGAAGCTGAAAACAACCTCCTCTGGTCAAGCCAAACCATACGGCGCCATTTCAGCCGCGCTAACTCAAACCGCGGCGGGCTTTCAAGAACGTGTTACGCCCTACGTCGCAGGTCAACGCTCCGTCGAGATCTCACACGAGATTAAACGCTGGATGCTGATCCTAATGGCCAAACTGCTTTACGATTTCGATATCTCCCGCCATGCCGATGAATTCATCACGAGCGGAAAGTTTTTAGAAGAGTGGCTGGCGAATGTAGACCATGCCGATTCCTGGCCTGAGAAGACGAAAATGGACGGCGCACTTAAAGAGAGCAAGCAATTCTTTCAGCACATTGCGCGCGAAATCTCCAAAGTCAAATTGGATCGTTGCGACGATAAGCCCAAGATGCCTGAGGATCTGATCGCCTACACGATCATCCGTGCGCTGATAAACGCCTTTCATGCATCCGCAACGTCAATAGCCTGGACCTTAATGCTTGTTGCGGACAGAACTGTCCAAGAGGCGCTGTTCGACGAAGTGACGGCGGTCTCCCTGAGTTTGATTTCCGCAGTGTGAAATCCACTCCCAAGGTCCGAAGAGCCGTGATGGAAAGTTTGCGGCTTTATCCTCCCGCGTGGATGCAGGGCAGGCACGTACGGAAGGATCATCTCATCCGCGAGATAAATATTCCTCAAGGGAGTGCGGTGATGGTTTGTGCATATTCATTGCACCGCAATGGTAAATACTGGGATCGTCCGGACGCGTTCTTGCCGGACAGGTTAAGGAACGTTCAACCTATGACACAAGATGCTACGTGCCGTTCGGTGGAGGGCCCCACATCTGCCCGCGTCTGGATTGTCAACTCCTATTTTGCAATTGATGCTTGCTTACATGATCAGACGGTTCCGGTTCTCAGTGCAAGGGACGCGATGTAAATCTCGTGGGTTAGTCGGGCTGAGGTTACATCCAGGCCTCTGGCTTAAATTGGAATCCCGATAAGCACATCGGCTGAGAGATGTGTGGGGCGAGCGCGCCATGGGCCCTTGTTCGGCCCTCGGTCGCAAACACGCTCAACATCTTTTGTCGATCTCACTAATTGCAAGTGGCTGCGTGACCGGACGGCCATCGCAAAATGTGGCGATCGCCAAGATAGACTTGGACTTGGTATGAGCGGACTGCGGCTGAGGCGTTATGCGCTCGTACCGTCCGATTCCTCCAGCGCAATCTTCAAGTATTTGATCAACGCTGGCGTGGTAAACGGTTTGGCAAGAAGGCTGATCGCGCCCGCCTTGGTCGCGCGAGCGCGCACTGCATCATCAGGGAAGGCCGTGATGAATATGAAAGGTGTGTGATGGCCGAGGCCGCGCGTATATTCGAGAAGGTCAAGTCCGTTCATGCCCGGCATCTGGACGTCCGCGATCACGCAGGACGTATCGCGCAATTCTGCCGAGTTGAGGAATTCATCAGCGGAGACAAAGGTGTGGACGATGTATCCGTACGATGTCAGAAGGTTGTTTGTTGCGGTGCGAACGGATGGATCGTCGTCGATGATCGAGATGACGGAAGGCATTGACAAGTTGATGGCTCGCGATCGTGGAACTGCTTGCCGCGGTTGCGGCCGCAAGTTGTAAAGTGGGGGCGGGGCGCACGATTGAAAATTATACTTAGGTTTGTACGTCCCCTTTTGGACGGGAAATTCCGAGCGCTTCACTCATTTTTATGAGATCGGCCAGCGATTTCGCGCCCATTTTGCGCATGACCTGCCCGCGATAGATCTTGACGGTAATCTCGGCGAGGCCAAGCTCGCCCGCCACTTGCTTGTTCAACAGGCCGGATGTGACCAGTGCCAGAATATCGCGTTCGCGTTTCGTCAGACTTTGGAAGCGGGATCGCAACTCAGAAACCGTTTTCTCGAGGTCGCGCCGCTTGCGATCTCGTTCGATCGCAGCCTGGACCGCGTCGAGCAAGTCCTGCTCGCGTACCGGCTTGGTCAGGAAGTCGACCGCACCACTCTTCATGGCCTGGACGGTCATGGGAATATCGCCGTGACCTGTGATAAAGATGATGGGTGTGTGGATGTTAGCCTTGGCAAGATCGGACTGGAGCTCGAGGCCGCTCAATCCCGGCAGACGGATGTCGAGCACGAGGCAACTCGGCGCCTCGGGCGGGCCGGCTTGCAGAATCTCCACCGCTGAGCCGAAAGCCTCGACCTGAAGCCCTACCGATTCAAACAGATTTGTGAGAGCCTGCCGCATCGAAGCGTCGTCGTCGACGACCAAGACGATCGCTTCGTCAGAACCTGTGCGCGACCGCATCTCTTGCGAGAGCTCGCTCATGATGCATCCTCTGGATGCGGGCGCATGATGATCTGAAATGTCACGCCACATCTCCGGTTAGAAAGCGCAAGGAATCGCCTTGATGCTGTCCACAACTTGCCTGTGCGGCCGAATTCCCCAATGTTGTAATCTGATCGCAGAACTTCTCATTTTTCAACTATATGGGCGATTCGTTTGCGGCAAAAGGACGATGCAGGCCCCGACTGGCCCTCTGTTGTCGGCAGTCGCAGGTCTCGCTGCTCTGGCGTAAAACTGCACGAAGATGCGACCCACCAGCGGCTTGCAGGGCGCGAATTCCGCGGAACTCCGACCGGCACTCTGAAGCCAGCCGAGTTCCCGCTGCATCGTTGCTATTACAACATGCCGCTCATCGGCCCGCTGGCGAGGGCCGGGCGACTCAGGTTAAGCGGCCGTCATCGATCAGACCAACGCGCTGAAGGAATGAAATGGTCGCAGCCATTCCAAAACTTCCCTCTTCCGGTCTGCCTTCCTTCAAGGGCGCCAATCCATACAAGCAGGCCTTTGAGAGGGGCGTGAAGCTCATTGGGGCGACGTCCCACTATGTCACGGCGGACCTGGACGAGGGACCGATCATCGAACAAGACACGATTCGAGTTACGCATGCGCAAAGCCCAGAGGACTACGTTAGCCTGGGAAGGGACGTCGAAAGCCAGGTTCTCGCCCGCGCCGTCCACGCGCACATCCATCGCCGGGTGCTCGTCAATGACGATAAAACGGTCGTCTTTCCGGCCTCGCCGGGATCGTATGCAGCGGAGCGAATGGGCTAAAGGTCGGGTGTTGGGTACAGGATAACTTCGGGCGTGCCGCAGCGGGATCATCAAGGGGCCGGCACCGCGCGTCGTTCCATCGACACGATGCCGGCCTGCTCGCGGTTTCGGACCGGATCAGGCGGCGACCTGCTCGCGGGTCCTTGGTCCGAAAATGCCGATCACCAGCATAACGATCACCATCGCCGTCGTGATCGTCGCAAAGACGCCTGAAACGCCGGAATTGCGCAACACGAAGGCGACGATGAAGCCGGAGAACGCGCCGACCCGGCTTGCCGAATAGACGATGCCAGCGGTCTGTGAAGCCACCGCGGCGATCGCCCAACTCGAGCAGCGACAATGGTTTCGCCATTGCCCGCCAGGAAATTTAGATCTTCCGACCGGTGGACTCTTCCGCTTGCGCGCGTGCGGCGTACGCCCCAAGCCAGCGAGGCGGCAAATTGGATTCTCGCGTTCTTGCCGGATGCCTCCCGACAGAGGCGCGCAAGGTGCGGACCCGCTATCTTGCGTGAAATTTTCCTTCGTGGTTCGAGGGCAGAGGATAACAATGGTCGATTTTTCGCGATTGTTTGAAGGCCGGGCGAAAGCAAGGCTCCTACCGTGACTCGAAGAATCGAATGAACATGCTGTCGATCTCCTATTCGCCCTCAGACGACACTGTCCTCAACGCGCTGGTACTGAGCAGTACTGGGCTCTGACGTAAGAAGGCAGGAGCTTCAAGCCATTTGCGAGAAGAGTGTCGTGCCGCATACTTGCAGCCCAAAGTCCTGACGGTCGATGCCGGCTGTCGGCTTTGCGACATGCTGTCACGATTGCTTCAGCAAATCGCCTTCCAATTCAAGGCTTTCGCATTGGCATGAGTTTTGAACAAAAGGACTTGTTCAGGATAGAAGCTCAAGGATTCACAGTGGTGACCGACGATATCGGCAATCCGTATGCGTGGGACTTTGCTTCGGGATCTTCAACGCCGGTAACCGCAGGTGACGGAGCTAAATGCCAGATGCATCGCGTTGACACGGATCGTCCCCCCAATTGGCTTGGGCAAGTCCTGAAGTGAGGTCGCTTCGGCAACCAACGCGAATTCAGAGCAGGGAGGCTGCCCCTCCTCTCCGTGAAACACCGATTGTTGGGCCGGCAGAGCAAACCGGACAGCGTTATTTCTATGGACAAACGAGTCGAAAAAGCACCGCTAGCCTTCCAGCACAAACTGACGACACGGGGGGATTACCATCAGTTCGCGGTCGAACTCGCAGAAGTTGCGAAGCTCGCATGGCCGATGGTGCTGACGCAGCTTGGGCAGGTCGCGATGATGACGACCGACCTTGCCTTGATCGGTCGCATCGGACCTGATGCCCTCGCTGCGGCAGCGCTGGGTGCCGCGATCTATCTTATTGGCTTCACTCTCGGCGTTGGTTTGCTGGCGCCGATCGCGCCCCTGGCAGCCCAGGCGTTCGGGGCGCAGAACCTTGCCGCGGTAAGACGCACGCTGCGCATGGGACTGTGGGCGGCGCTGCTGCTATCGTTCCCCATCGTGGCGTTTGCGCTGCACGGAGAGCAAATCCTGCTCGCTTTCGGCCAGGCACCCGACGTGGCGCGGCTCGCGCAGCAATACCTGTTCGGACTAGCTTCGGGCGCGCTGCCGGCACTTTGGTTTCAGGGTTTCCGCAACTTCATGGCCGCGGTCCACCAACCGCAGCCGGTGTTGTGGATTACGCTTGGGGCCATTCCCGTCAACGCCCTTATGGCTTATCTCTTGATCTATGGGAAGATGGGCCTGCCACCTCTTGGATTATTCGGTGCCGGTCTCGCCAGCACCTTCGTGAACTTTACGATGTTCCTTGCCGTTTTGTGGTTCGCCACAATGCGCCGCCCATTCCGTGACTATCACGTGCTTGCGCATCTGTGTCATTTCGATCGCCCCTTTATGCGACGGTTGATCGTGACCGGGCTTCCGATCTCGCTTATTGTTTTGCTGGAATATGGATTGTTTTCGGCTGCGGGGCTATTGGCAGGCCTGGTCAGCATCAGCGCACTCACTGCCCATCAGATCGCATTTCAGATCGACTTGATGCTGTTTGTAGTTCCCTTAGGCATCAGCACGGCGGCGGCCGTGCGCGTTGGTCATGCAGTCGGCCGCGGTGACGGTCCCGGCGTCAAAAGGGCTGGGCTGATTGCTATACTGCTCGGCATTCTGGCGGCTGCGACGCTGACGGTCGCGGTCGTCGCGATGCGCTTTGAAATCGCCGGCCTGTTTCTGGACCAGACGACTGACGATGCGGGCGCGACCACGGAGCTAGTGGCAAATCTACTTTTGATCGGCGCGAGCTTCTTTATCAGTGATGCCGCGCAGCACATTGCGGCTGGCGGTCTGCGCGGACTGAAGGATACCCGCGTCCCGCTTCTGTTCGCCTGCATAGCCAATTGGCCGATCGGCTTCACCCTTAGCTACGTGCTTGGTTTGAAGATCGGGCTTGGTGCCATTGGTATCTGGATTGGCTTGTCAATTGGGACCACTGTCTACGCGGGCTTTCTCATTCTGCGTTTTCTGCTGCTGGCGAGCAGGTTTGCCCTTCAGAGGTGTCCGTCAATCTCGTAAGTTCCGTCAATCTCGTAAGTCAGGCTTATTGGCCAGCCAGAATTCCTGGGACCGTCAACGAGGTTAGCTCACGCTTTTACCAAGCGAGCCCGCTGGTTCGAAAGATGATGCTGGTGTTGGGTAGTCTCATCCATTTGGTCTAACGTCTTTCACGCGCATCGATCCTGTTCATTATCAAATTCGGCCGACCAATCAGGCAACGGCACATCGAAACAGCTTACGCCGCCCTTCCGCTAAGATCGTTTTGCTTCGATGGAGCGGGTTCTCGCTAACCGAGGGCTGTCGCCTCTCGGCTACCGGGCATTTGATCTCTCGCGGTCAATCCTCGCTTGAAGCGCTTTATTCCGGATCCGGTCGTCGGCCGCGCCCGAAGCTCAGCTGGCACTCCTGCGGGTGCTCTTATAATCCGTCTTGGGGCAGCAGTCGGTGACGCGTCCCGCCGAAAGGGCGCCATGCCGACGCCAGCGGCTACTCCTTTGGCACGCCCGCCCAGCATCGAGCGCCTTCACTTGCAAGACGCCTAAAGCTCTTGTTGCAGCTGCACCACTCACATGCGCCAGCTGCGGGCTGCCGCCGCAGCCCAATCAGATCTGCGTCTTGCTTGGCTGCGCTTCCTAGAGTGAGAGGGGAGATCCCTCCGCCGTGACGGGTTCATAGCCGCGAGAGAGGCTCGCCGGCGCCCGTTTCGCGGAGAAATGCGATGTCCACACGGCATCCTCGCATCGGGACCAGCCAGGAGCGGGCAGGCCTATATGATGAAATCACCGACAAGATCATCGCCGAGCTCGAAGCCGGCCGTGTGCCCTGGGTGCAGCCCTGGGGGACCGCGGCGGCAAAGGCGCCGCTGGTCATGCCGAACAACGCCGCGACCAAACGGCAATACAGCGGCATCAACGTCCTGATCCTTTGGGGCGCAGTCATCGAGCGTGGCTTCGTTGGTCAGAGCTGGCTCACATTCCGCCAGGCGCTATCGCTCGGCGGACATGTGCGCAAGGGCGAGCGCGGCACGACTGTCGTCTATGCGGACCGCTTCGTACCGAATGATGAGAAGCAACGAGCGGCAACGACCGGTGAGGAAGCGCTGGCAATCCCGTTCCTGAAGCGGTTCACGGTCTTCAATGCCGATCAGTGCGACGGCTTGTCTATGGAAATCGGGGCCGCTGCGCCTCCTCGGCCGCAAGGACTGATCGAGCCAACTGTCGAAGCCCTGATTAAGGCGACCGGCATTGACTTCCGCATTGGGGGCGAGCGCGCCTTCTATGTACCGGCAGAGGATTATGTGCAGGTGCCGCCGCCACAAGCTTACTTCGAACCGATCAATTGGCATCGAACAGCCTTGCACGAGTTAGCGCATGCCAGCGGCCATCCGTCGCGTCTCAACCGTGACTTGTCAGGAGGCTACGGTACCAAGAAGTACGCCTTCGAGGAACTCATCGCAGAGATATCCTCTGCGTTCAGTTGCGCTTCGCTTGGAATCGTGCCGACGGTGCGGCACACCGACTACATTGGTTCCTGGCTCGAAGTGCTGCGAGAGGACCATCGCGCGATTGTGCGAGCTGCATCGCAGGCGAGCAAGGTTGCGGACTATCTCCTTGGATTTTTGCCGGAAATGGTTCTCAACATGACGACCGGGAGAGCCGAGCAGGAGGAGGCGTGAAGTCTCCCAGTCGCCTCGAACAAGCTGGCATTCAAGTTGTCGCCGATCCTTGCGACCCCACCGTTCCTTCCGGCGATATGCTGCGCTCCGCGGTCTTGGAAGGAACCGCGGACGGGCAACGGGCCGCGGCGATCATGCGCGTCACGAGTTCGTGCTGGACCAACTGGTGGTCGATTGATCGCTGAGCGCGTTGCGCAACCTGATGCCGCGAGAGGCTTCATCCTGGGCGGCTTTCCACGCGGCCCAAGCGGAGAGGCTTGATGACGTGCTCGGTGAGCATGTGCTGAGCTGCGTGCTCGAGTTCAAAATCGATGAGAGGCGATTGCTGGACTTCTGGCGACGACTATGCCGCCAAGAGGCTGCTGTGAGCAATCGACGCCTAGCTGCAATTGAAGAACGCGATGACATCGCTTCGGCCTAGGCGGAATCGCGGAAGGATGAGATCGTCGGAGTGTCGCCGTAGCCGCTCCGGGAGCTTCCGCCAGTTAAAATTGAAAGCATGTGAATTGCGGCGCTCATGAACCCGATTGCTTCTTTGAGTGTGGAGCGAGCCTTCTGGAACTCAATCTTCTGCGGCACGTCGGACATCGCGTAGGAGACGAGTTGCTAGCCGGGCGAGTTTTAAGCGCGAGAGGGAGTTCGGGAGCTTGACGAGAAATATCGCCAAGCCGAGGTCAAGCGACAAATGAGAATCCTCCGCATGCCGGCCTTCCCAAATGCGGCTCATAATCGTCTCTCTGCAGGCCGGTATGAATCCGGGGGACGGGCCCAATTGGCTCTGGATCGCGGCACCATCGTGGAGCGATCTTTCGTCAATCGAAGTGCCCCTGTTGTGCCCCGGCTTTTCTGGGGCACACCTTTAGGGAATGAATGCGATAAGTCGTTGATAATAAAGATGGAATGGTGGGCGCACAAGGGATCGAACCTTGGACCTCTCCCGTGTGAAGGGAACGCTCTCCCGCTGAGCTATGCGCCCGGGACCATCATGCCGACGGCCGGACTTTCGGCCGGCCGGCACATCGGAGCCCGCGATTTAGAAGTGCGGGCCGAAGGTGTCAAGTTTGGAGGGGCCTTGGGGCCCGAAAACCTTCCGCGGATCGGCAATTCGCTGGCCAGACCGTGGTTTGGGCCGCTTATGCGCCCTGCTGGCGGGCGCGGGAGGCGTGGGCCTGGAGCGCGCGGATGCGCTCGGCCAGCGTTCCGCCGCCTTCGGGCAGGGTGACAGCGGCCGCGCCATTGCCGGCGGCGTCATTGGCCGGGCGGGGTGCCGGTTTCGGGGGCTGGCCGGCCTCGGCCGCGAGCAGGGCCTCGATCGGCGAGTTCGGGCCTTCGAGCTGCATCGCGAGCTTCGCCACCTCGGCGGCGATGTCGTTGATGCGTTCGCGCAGCAGCGCATTCTCCATGCGTTCGGTCGCCCAGGAGCTCTCCGCCTGCTGCTGGATCGCGTTGATGTCGCGCTGGAGCTTGGCGCGCTCGTCGCGCGCGGTGCGCAGCTGCTCCTCCAGCGCGGTCTTTTCCGCGCGGAGCGATTCGAACGCCGCCGACGATTTGCCGCCGCTTAAGCCGGCGATCTCGACGCGCAGCTCCTTGATGATGCGATCATTGCCCTCATTGGCCTGGCGGAGCTGGTTGTTCTCGTAGTCGCGCTCGGCGAGCAGCTTGCCCTGCGTGGCGAGGCGGCCTTCGAGATCGGCGACGCGGCCCGACAGCATCTCGGCCTCCTTGACCTGCACGATCAGCTGGCGATCGAGCTCGGTGACGCGCTGGCTCAGATTCTCGACACGGCCACGCGTGTCGCCGAGCTCGCGTGAGGCGGTCTCGGATTCGGTCCGCTCCTGCGTCAGCCGCGCCTGCGTGGCGGCAAATTCCTTCTCGGCGTCGCCGACGCGATTTTTCAGTTCCTCGATCTGCGCACGCACCACGACCAGTTCGACCTGACGGCTCTCCGCCATCATCGAGCGGTCGGACAGCTCGGAATTGATTTTTGCGAGCTCGCCCTGCTTGTCGGTCAGCGCGTTCTCGGCGGCGCGCAGGGCCTCGGTCTTGGCGTTGAATTCCTCTTCGGTGGCGCGGAGCTGCTCCTTCACCGCCTTCTCGCGTGCCTCCAACGCGAAAATCGTGGCGTTCTTCTCGCCGAGCTCGATCTTCATGCGGTTGATGGCGTCGCTCTTCTTGCCGAGTTCGGCGAGCTGGCTCGTGGTCTTGTTCTTGAGCTGGTCGACGCTCATCTCGAGCCGGCGCGCGGACATGGCGAATTCGGCGCGGAGCTGGTCCTTGTCGGCTTGGATCTCGGCCATCGAGAGGGGGGTGGCGGCCTCGAGTCGGCGCGTGGTCAGGCGGACCGCGCGGTTATGCACCAGCGGCACGATGGCAAGCCCGCACAGCATCGAGAGCAGGAAACCGATCGCAAGGTACATGATCGGTTCGACCATGGGCCAGAACTCCCAGAGCTAAGGAAAAATTTACCAAAGACAATGCATGGCGGGCCGGCAAAAAGCCAGCCCCGCCCTGTTGTTAACGTGAATCCGGAAATGGACTGGGGAAGACCGACCTAGAACGGGTTCCAGGTCGCGCGCGGGGTGAATTTCAAATAGCCGATATTGGCTCCCAGCCGTAGCCCGAGGCCCGAGCGGATCGGCACCAGCACGATGTTGTTGGCGGTGAGCGCCGTCATGCCGAAGCCGCCGATGATATAGGCCGAGCCGTCGATGCCGGCGAAGCGCTGATAGATCGCGTTGGTGGCGGGCAGGTTATAGACCAGCGTCATGGTGCGCGCGCCGTCGCCGCCCCAGTCGAAGCCGAGCGAGGGGCCCTGCCAATAGACGCGCAGGTCGCCGGCGTTCTTGGTGTAGAGCGTGCCTTCGCCGTAGCGCAGGCCGGCAACGAAGGCGCCGGACCCTTCCTCACCCAGGATATAGCCGTTGGGCAGGCCCCACTGGCTGACGGCCTTCTCGATGATCGAGGCGAGCCCGCGCGAGACGTTGCCGAAGAAGCGGTGGCCGGCGGTCACGAGTTCGTCCGGCCCATAGGTGCTGGGCGACGGGGTCCGCTGCGGCGGCGGCAAATTGGGCGGCGGCGCCTGCTGGGCGGAGGCCGGGACGATCCAGCCGACCAGCGCGGCAAGCGCGACCGCAGCAAGGCGTGATGCGAAAGTCATAAAAGAACCCCTGGTATCGAATCCCGCCGCTTCCTTAACCTGGCGCCAACAGGCACGGCTCTAGGTTGCGCCGGATGTCCCCTCGACTCGGATGTTATCCGCAGCAACTATGACGGCACAACGGCAGGAAGATAGCCCTTTGCGCCCCGGAATCGCCTTGATCCGCTTTCTGGTCTGCCTGCTGGCAGGCATTTGGATCGCCTGCGCAGGTTTGCCGGCCGAGGCTGCCACCACCGAGCGGATCGTCGTCAACCGCTTCAGCGGCGTGGCGATCGAGGGTTTCGACCCCGTCGCCTATTTCGTCGATGGCGCGGCCGCGCAGGGGACGGCCGAGTTCGAGGCGAACCTCTGGGGCGCGGTCTGGCGCTTCCGCAACGAGGGCAACCGGGCGTCGTTCCTGGCCCATCCCGAGATCTATGGACCGCAGTTCGGCGGGTACGATCCGGCCGACATCGCCCGCGGCGTGGCCGTCGCCGCCAACCCCCGCTTCTACGTGATTTCGGCGCAGCGGCTCTATCTGTTCAGCCGGGAGGCTAATCGCGATGCCTTCGCCGCCGACCCGGAGCGCTTCCTCTACGAGGTGCGCAAGCGCTGGCCGGCGCTCCAGGAACAGCTTAGTCAATAACAGCTTAGTCAATAACAGCTCAGTCAGTAGCAGCCTGCCGCCCGCGGATCGCCCCAGGCGATGAATTCCGGGATAATGAAGCCGGTGTCGCCGCGCTGGCCGAATCGGAGCTCGCCACCCTTGCCGTCGGTGACCTTGCCGCCGGCCGCCGTCACGACCGCGCAGCCCGCCCCGACATCCCATTCGCAAGTGGGTCCGAAGCGGGGATAGATGTCGGCGCTGCCCTCCGCGATCCGGCCGAATTTCACCGCTGAGCCGACCGTCTTCCTGACCGCATTGGGCCGGCCGTCGATGAACGCCTCGCTTCTGAGGTCGCCATGGGAACGGCTCACTGCCGCGATCCAAGGCTCGCCCTGCGTCGGCAGCGTGCGGGTGCGGACCGGTTCGGCAGCACCGATGCTCGTGCCGTCGAACCTGACGCGCTCGGCGCCGCGGCCGACGATGCCGCGCCAGAGCAGGCCGAGCGCGGGCGCGGCTACGATGCCCAGCAGCGGCACACCTTCGGTCACGAGGGCGAGGTTGACGGTGAACTCGTCGCGGCCGGCGACGAACTCCTTGGTGCCGTCCAGGGGGTCGATCAGGAAGAAGCTGTCGCGGAATGGCGGCGAGGCGAGCTGGGTCCGCTCTTCCGACAGCGTCGGCACGTCGCCCGCAAGCTGCGCCAGGCCGTCAGCGATGATGCGGTCGGCGGCGAGATCGGCCTCGGTGACCGGCGAGCCGTCCTGCTTGCCGTCGACCCGCATCGCTGCGCGATTGACCGCGAGGATCGCTTCGCCCGCCTTCACCACCAGCGCGGTGAGCGGCTCCATCAGGTGGGAGGCGGCCGGGCCGTCGATGATCCGCTTCACCTGCATGCCTCATTCATCGGCAATTCCATCCCTACTCGACTGATTCGCCGCGGCTTTATGGCCGCTTCGAACCGATCGCAAGCTAGCTGCCACGGGCTTGCGAATGTTAGAACCTGCGGCATTCGTCAAGCATGCGTGATTCGCCGCGTCCGCGCCGTGCAATTCCAGGAACCCTTTATGTCTGACGCTTCGTCACCCGGTACCGCTACCGCTCCAGACGCGCTCGAACTCGCCGCGCTCCTGTGTTCGCGGGTCTGCCACGATCTCATCAGCCCTGTCGGCGCCATCGTCAATGGGCTCGAAGTGCTCGACGACGATCCCAAGCCCGAGGATCGCGAGTTCGCGCTCGATTTGATCCGCAAGAGCGCGAAAACCGCCTCCGCCCGCCTCCAATTCTGTCGCCTGGCCTTCGGCGCGGCCGGCTCGTCCGGCGCGCAGATCGACCTCGGCGATGCCCAGACCATGGCGCGCGGTCACATCGAGGACGGCAAGTGCTCGATCACGTGGAATCTGCCGCGGCTCTTGCTGCCGAAGAATCGCGTCAAGCTGTTGCTCAATATGCTGGTTGTTTCCCAGCACACGATCCCGCGCGGCGGCATGCTGACGATCGACCCGATCGGCGAGGGCGAGACCATGAGCTTTCGCGTCACCGCGACCGGTCATAATGCGCGCCTGCCGCAGAACATCTCCGAGCTCCTGAGCGGGGAGCGCGGCCCGGCCGCGGATGCGCACGCGATCCAGCCTTATTATACGCGGCTGTTGGCAGAGGCTTGCGGGCTCACCGTGAGGCTCGCGCACGAAGGCGAAGCCATCACCGTTACCGCATCGTAAGCGCGTCGCCGCCCGCAAACGTTAATCTATCCTTTACGAGGCGCTTCGGCTTGTCCGGAGCGCCTTATCTCTTTGTTGGTTCCGTTCTTTTGCACATACTCAACCATTATTAAACGCTTTGCGGTGAAGCT
Organism: Bradyrhizobium sp. Pa8; assembly: GCF_052588265.1. Lineage (NCBI taxonomy): Bacteria > Pseudomonadati > Pseudomonadota > Alphaproteobacteria > Hyphomicrobiales > Nitrobacteraceae > Bradyrhizobium > Bradyrhizobium sp. Pa8. Next base: position 1,856,022 of record NZ_CP176767.1, read on the forward strand.
GGCCCCATTCCGAAATGGCGCATCACAAGTCGTGCGCGCCCTCCCTGTATGAAGGCCTGTTTTCATGGATGATCTGTTGCGGGAGTTTTTGACGGAGACCAGCGAGAGCCTGGACACCGTCGACAATCAGCTGGTGAAGTTCGAGCAGGAGCCGAACAACGCCAAGATCCTGGATAACATCTTCCGCCTGGTCCACACCATCAAGGGCACTTGCGGCTTCCTCGGCCTGCCGCGGCTTGAAGCGCTGGCGCATGCCGGCGAGACGCTGATGGGCAAATTCCGCGACGGCATGCCGGTGACGGGGCAGGCCGTGACGGTGATCCTGTCCTCGATCGACCGCATCAAGGAGATCCTCGCCGGGCTGGAGGCGACCGAAGCCGAGCCCGAGGGCACTGACCGCGATCTCATCGACAAGCTGGAGGCGATGGTCGAGCAGGGCATGGCGGCAATGGCGGCTGGCAGCGCTGCTCCCGTTGCTGAAGCGCCGCCGCTGGTGCCGGAAGCCCCTGTTGCTGCTGCGCCTGCACCCGCCAAAGAGATGACGCAGGGCTCGCTGATCGACCAGACCCTGGAGCGGCCGTTGCGTCCGGGCGAAGTCTCGCTCGACGAGCTCGAGCGCGCCTTCCGCGAGACCGCGATCGAAGCGCCGGCCCCTGTCGTCAAGGCCGAGCCTGCGCCGGCTGCTGAAGCTCCGGCACCCGCCGCCAAGGAAGCTGCAAAGCCCGCCAAGGAGAAGGCCGCGCCGAAGAAGTCGATGGCTGACGAGGGTGCCGCCGAAGGCGACCGCATCGCCAACCAGTCGATCCGCGTCAACGTGGATACGCTGGAGCATCTGATGACCATGGTCTCCGAGCTGGTCCTGACCCGCAACCAGCTGCTGGAGATCTCCCGCCGCAACGAGGACACCGAGTTCAAGGTGCCGTTGCAGCGCCTGTCCAACGTCACCGCCGAGCTGCAGGAAGGCGTCATGAAGACGCGCATGCAGCCGATCGGCAATGCCTGGCAGAAGCTGCCCCGCATCGTCCGCGATCTGTCGAGCGAACTCGGCAAGCAGATCGAGCTGGAGATGCACGGCGCCGACACCGAGCTCGACCGCCAGGTGCTCGATTTGATCAAGGACCCGCTCACCCACATGGTGCGCAACTCCGCCGACCATGGCCTGGAGACCCCCGCCGAGCGGCTCGCGTCCGGCAAGGGCGAGCAGGGCACCATTCGCCTGTCCGCCTATCACGAGGGCGGCCACATCATCATCTGCATCGCCGACAACGGAAGAGGCCTCAACACCGAGAGGATCAAGGCCAAGGCGATCTCCTCCGGTCTCGTCACCGAGGCCGAGCTCGAGAAGATGAGCGAAGCCCAGATCCACAAGTTCATCTTCGCGCCCGGCTTCTCCACGGCAGCGGCCATCACCTCGGTCTCCGGCCGCGGCGTCGGCATGGACGTGGTGCGTACCAATATCGACCAGATCGGCGGCACCATCGACATCAAGAGCGTTGCCGGTGAAGGCTCCTCCGTCACCATCAAGATCCCGCTGACACTGGCCATCGTCTCGGCGCTGATCGTCGAGGCCGCCGGCGACCGCTTCGCGATCCCGCAGCTCTCGGTGGTCGAGCTGGTCCGAGCCCGCGCCAACTCAGAGCACCGCATCGAACGCATCAAGGACACCGCTGTCCTGCGCCTGCGCAACAAGCTGCTGCCGCTGATCCACCTCAAGAAGCTCTTGAAGATCGACGACGGCGCCGCCTCCGATCCCGAGAACGGCTTTATCGTGGTGACCCAGGTCGGCAGCCAGACCTTCGGCATCGTGGTCGACGGCGTGTTCCACACCGAAGAGATCGTCGTCAAGCCGATGTCGACAAAACTGCGTCACATCGACATGTTCTCCGGCAACACCATTCTGGGCGATGGCGCGGTCATCATGATCATCGATCCCAACGGCATTGCCAAGGCGCTCGGCGCCGCCGGCTCCTCGGCCCATGACATGGGCGACGAGAACGGCGCGCATCACATCGGAAGTGGCGAGCAGACCACCTCGCTCCTCGTCTTCCGCGCCGGCTCCAGCCAGCCCAAGGCGGTCCCGCTCGGGCTCGTCACCCGCCTGGAGGAGCTGCCGGCCGACAAGATCGAGTTCTCCAACGGCCGCTACATGGTGCAGTACCGCGAGCAGCTGATGCCGCTCGTCGCCATGGAGAGCGTCACCATTGCCAGCCAGGGCGCCCAGCCGATCCTGGTGTTCGCCGATGACGGCCGCTCCATGGGCCTCGTCGTCGACGAGATCATCGACATCGTCGAGGAACGGCTCAACATCGAGGTCGGCGGCTCCGCCTCCGGCATTCTCGGCTCGGCCGTGATCAAGGGCCAGGCCACCGAAGTGATCGACGTCGGCCACTTCCTGCCGATGGCGTTCGCCGACTGGTTCACCCGCAAGGAGATGAAGCCGTCGCAGCACTCGCAGTCGGTGCTGCTGGTCGACGACTCGGCCTTCTTCCGCAACATGCTGGCCCCGGTGCTGAAGGCGGCCGGCTACCGCGTCCGCACCGCGCCGACCGCGCAGGAGGGCCTGGCTGCGCTCCGCGCGCAGAGCTTCGACGTGGTCCTGACCGACATCGAGATGCCCGACATGAACGGGTTCGAGTTCGCCGAAGTGATCCGCTCCGACACCAATCTGGGCGCGATGCCGATCATCGGCCTGTCCGCGCTGGTGTCGCCGGCGGCGATCGAGCGCGGCCGTCAGGCCGGCTTCCACGATTATGTCGCCAAGTTCGACCGTCCCGGTCTGATCGCGGCGCTGAAGGAACAGACCGCGGGTGCCGCCGGCGCCTCCGAGCTGAGCCGGGCAGCGGCCTAAGAGCGGGATGGATCAGGAGATACGCAGATGAGCAACAAGACCCAGACCACCGAAGGCGCCATGGTCGAATACGTCACCGCGATGATCGGCGGCCAGCTGTTCGGCCTGCCGATCTCCCGGGTCCAGGACGTGTTCATGCCCGAGCGCGTCACCCGTGTTCCGCTGTCCTCGCGCGAGATCGCGGGGGTGCTGAACCTGCGCGGCCGCATCGTCACCGTGGTCGACATGCGCGCCCGGCTCGGCCTGCCCAAGCCCGAGGACGGCAAGACGGCGATGGCGGTCGGTGTCGACCTGCGCGGTGAATCCTACGGCCTCCTGATCGACCAGATCGGCGAGGTGCTGCGGCTTGCCGAGGACGGCAAGGAAGAGAACCCCGTCAACCTCGATCCCCGCATGGCCAAGCTCGCCGGCGGTGTCCACCGCCTCGACGGGCAGCTCATGGTCGTCCTCGACGTCGATCGCGTCCTCGAGCTCGCGCCCGAGATGATGGCGGCCTGATACGGCGGCATCGCCGCCGACGGACTCGCAATGGAAGTACCCCCACAAGGGGGTAGGAAGCAGAGGTTCACATGCGCACTTGTCTCGTCGTTGATGATTCCAGCGTCATCCGCAAGGTTGCGCGCCGGATCCTGGAGGGCCTCGACTTCCAGATTCTCGAAGCCGAGGACGGTGAGAAGGCACTGGAGGCCTGCAAGCGCGGCTTGCCCGATGCCGTGCTGCTCGACTGGAACATGCCCGTGATGGACGGTTACGAATTCCTTGGCCACCTCCGGCGGATGCCCGGCGGCGACCAGCCGAAGGTGGTGTTCTGCACCACCGAGAACGACGTTGCGCACATCGCCCGTGCGCTGCACGCCGGCGCCAACGAATACATCATGAAGCCCTTCGACAAGGACATCGTGACGGCGAAATTCCAGGAAGTCGGGCTTATCTGAGCGAACATCCGGAGGCTGAACGGATCCTTCGGCGATTGTTTCAACTGAACCGTTTCAGTCTGAGTTGGTGAGTAATGAGTGTTGCGTTCGCAGGTAATTCGACCACGGGTCCGTCGCGCGACGCCGGGCCGCTGCGGGTGATGGTCGTCGACGACTCCGTCGTCATACGCGGTCTGATCTCGCGCTGGATCGGTGCCGAGCATGACATGGAGGTCGCGGCCTCGCTGCGCACCGGGCTCGAGGCGGTCAACCAGCTCGAACGCATCAATCCCGACGTTGCCGTGCTCGACATCGAAATGCCCGAGCTCGACGGCATCTCGGCGCTGCCGCAACTGCTGGCGAAGAAGCGCGATCTCGTCATCATCATGGCCTCGACGCTGACCCGCCGTAACGCGGAGATCAGCTTCAAGGCGCTGTCGCTCGGTGCAGCGGACTACATTCCGAAGCCGGAGTCGACGCGCGAAGCGTCGGCCGCGGACATCTTTCATCACGACCTGATCCAGAAGATCCGTCACCTCGGCGCGCGGCTGCGCCGCAGGCCCGCAGTCGCGAGCCCGCCGCTGGCGCCCGCGACCCCGGCACCGGCCGCACGTGCACCGGCTGTCGTGCGGCCTGCCGCGCCCGCACCGGCCCTGCATGCGCCGTCGTCGGGGGCGCTGTCCACGCGCCCGTTCTCGGCCCACGCACCGAAGGTGCTGCTGATCGGCTCTTCGACCGGCGGTCCGCAGGCGCTGATGGCGCTCGTCACCGAGCTCGGACCGGTGATCGACCGCTTCCCGGTGCTGATCACCCAGCACATGCCGCCGACCTTCACCACCATTCTCGCCGAGCACCTGGCGCGCGCGAGCCGCAAGCCGGCGGCCGAGGCGGTCGACGGCGAGCCGGTGAAGCCGGGACGGATCTACCTCGCGCCCGGCGGCAAGCACATGCGTGTCGTGCGCAGCGGCGCGGACGCGGCGATCGCGCTCGACGACGGTCCCGCCGTCAATTTCTGCAAGCCCGCGGTCGATCCGCTCTTCACCTCCGCCATCGACATCTGGCACGGCAACATCCTCTCGGTGATCCTGACGGGTATGGGCTCGGACGGCATGCGCGGCGGCAAGGACATCGTCGCCGCCGGCGGCAACGTGATCGCGCAGGACGAAGCCTCCAGCGTGGTCTGGGGTATGCCGGGCGCGGCGGCCAATGCCGGCATCTGCGCGGCGATCCTGCCGCTCAACCAGATCGGTGCCAAGGTCAACCGCCTGTTCGCGGGAGACCGCTCGTGACGCCGGTCGACTACGAGTATCTGCGCAAGTTCCTGAAAGAGCGCTCCGGCCTCGATCTCTCCGCCGACAAGCAATATCTCGTCGAGAGCCGACTGCTGCCGCTTGCCCGCAAGGCGAGCTTGCCCGGCATTCCCGATCTCGTGCTGAAGATCAGGAACGGCGACGGCCGGCTTGCGACCGACGTGGTCGAGGCGATGACCACCAACGAGACCTTCTTCTACCGCGACAAGATCCCGTTCGATCATCTGCGCGAGACCATCCTGCCGGGCCTGCTCCAGGCGCGCGCGGCGCGCAGGTCGCTCCGCATCTGGTCGGCGGCCTCGTCGACCGGGCAGGAGCCCTATTCGATCGCGATGTGCGTGAAGGAGATGGGCGCGGTCTTCGCCGGCTGGCGCATCGAGATCGTCGCCACCGATCTGTCGCAGGAGGTGCTGGAGAAATCCAGGGCCGGCATCTACAGCCAGTTCGAGGTGCAGCGCGGCCTGCCGATCCAGCACCTGATGAAATACTTCACGCAGGTCGGCGAGCTCTGGCAGCTCAATGCCGATATTCGCGCGATGGTGCAGTTCCGCCAGCTCAATCTGTTGCAGGACTTCTCCCATCTCGGCACGTTCGACGTGATCTTCTGCCGCAACGTCCTGATCTATTTCGACCAGGACACCAAGGCCGTGATCTTCGAGCGCATGGCGAAGGGACTGGAAGCCGATGGCACGCTGCTGCTTGGCGCCGCCGAATCCGTCGTCGGCATCACCGACGCGTTCCGCCCGATCACCGAGCGCCGCGGTCTCTATCAGCTCAACCCCGCGCGCTCCGGCCGTCCGATGGGCGGATTGATGCCGCAGCCGCTGAAGGTCGCCGCGGCGAGGTGATTCTCTGTTTCTGTCATTCCGGGGCGGCGCGTCGGCGCCGAGCCCGGAATCCATAACCACAAGCAATCGTAACAGGCAGGCTGATAGATCAGGCCTCTTTCAACTGCCTGTGGTTATGGATTCCGGGCTCGCGACTACGTCGCGCCCCGGAATGACGAGCCTCTATAAAATCGCATGCGGCAGAAACCGCGAGCGGTTGCCCGTGATCGGGCTCTCGTCCTCGCGGATCGACAGGCCGCACGGCTCGTGATTCACCAGCCAGCTTCCCACCACCACGTAGAAGCCCGAGAAATTCGGCAGCGGCGACAGCGCCTGCCGCACGAAACCTTCTGCGCCGTAGGGGCCTGCCTGCTCGTCGAGCGGCATGCCGCCGGACACCAGCGTGACGTTGGCACCTTCGCGCGACAGCAGCGGCTTGCGGACGTAGGAGCTGCCGAGCTCGGCCGCCCGCGCGTCGTCCTCGAAGAAGGCCGGCAGCAGATTGGGATGGTTCGGAAACATCTCCCAGAGCAGCGGCAAAATGCCCTTGTTGGAGAGCACCGCCTTCCACGGCGGCTCGATCCAGCGCGTCGGTGCGCTCGTCAGCTTGGCGCCGAAAGCGTCGTGGAACATCCATTCCCAGGGATAGAGCTTGAAGGCGAGCGCGATGTCGCCGTCGTCGAGATCGACGAAGCCGCCAGGCTCGTCGCGCCAGCCGATCTCCTCGATGTCGAGCAGCCTGGTCGAAAGCCCCGCCTGGCGCGCGGTGTCCTCGAGATAAGCGAGCGTGCCGGCGTCTTCCTCGTTGCCGGTGGTGCCGGTGAGATGGACATGGCGGCTTGCGGCAATCTCCTTCCACGCCGCGATCAGCCGCTCGTGGATGGAGTTGAACTGGTCGGCGCGGGCCGGAATGATGCGGCGTTCGATCGCCTGTTCGAGCCAGGTCCATTGAAACACCGCGGCCTCGAAGATCGAGGTCGGCGTATCCGCGTTGTATTCGAGCAGCTTTGCAGGACCCTGGCCGTCGAACTTCAGATCGAGCCGGCCATAGAGGCTGCGGTCATCGCGCTCCCAGCTCTCGGCGATCAAGCTCCAGAACGCCTCCGGAATCTTCAGGCGTCGCAGATGGCGCTCGTCACCGATCACGCGGCCGGCAAGCTCCAGGCACATCGCGTCGATCTCGGCTGTCGGCGTCTCGACACCGCGCTCGATCTCGTCGAGCGTGAAGGCGTAATAGGCGCTCTCGTCCCAATAGCGTTCGCCGTCGATGGTGTGGAAGGCGAAGCCGCATTGTTCGGCGGTCTGCCGCCAGTCGTCGCGCTCGGGGCAGACGATGCGTCGCATGGATCAACCACCCCCCGAGAAGCCATGGCCGAACGAGCCGAAGCCGCCACGGCTCACGCTGCTGGAGCCTGAGTCCGAAGAGGTTCCCGATGAGGAATGGCTCGAGGAATCGCTGCTGAAGAAGCTCGATCGCGACGACCAACGCGAGCTGCTGCCGCCGCTGCCGCCCGATGAACTGCTGCTACTGCTGCACGTCGTGGTCGTCTGGCCCGGCACGGCTCCGGGCGAGGGCTCGCAGTGCTGCCGCGGCATCAGCGTGTAGGCGGTGGTGCCGACCGCGATCGTGCCCATCACCAGCAGCGCGACATGGCCGGAGCGCTTCACAGGCGGCCCCGATGGCGGCGCCACGGGCGCCGGCCGGCGCTTGCCGAACTCCTTTTTGGAGGGTTTGGCCATGTCAGTAGATCATGCAGGCGGCGTTCAACAGGCCCGCCGCGAGGGAGGACAGCCCGAGCCAGATCGCCGGCGCAAGCTCGCCTGCGGCAATCCGCGCCGACAGGTTCGGCACCGGGACCTTCACCAGAAAGAGCACGATGATCTGCACGATCAGCGCGATGATCGCCCAGATCAGACAGTCCAGCACATTTGCCGAATGCGCGATCGCGCTGACCAGTGGTGCCACGAAGCCGAGCAGGCTGAGGCCGAGTGCGATCGCGGCGGCCGGCTCGTTGTCGCGGATGAGCTGGAACTCGTTGTGCGGGGTGATGCGGGTGTAGACGAACAGATACGCCACGATCGCGATCAGGCCGGTGCAGAAATAGACCAGGAAGGCGGGCAGGCCGGCCAGTGATTGCAGGATCATCGTTCCCCCATCGTGCAGCGACCATTCGTCGGCGGGGGGAGGATAGCGGTTCAATGGCGCAAGGACGATGAGGCCGCGTTGGCGTCCCCAAAAAACAAAACCCCGCCATTTGCGGCGGGGTCCAGGCTGGGAGGAGCGAGCCCCGGGGGCTCGCGACGTAAACCCAGGATCAGGCGGGAATGCGCTCTTCGTGCTCGTGCGGCTCGCGCAGCACGTAGCCGCGGCCCCACACGGTCTCGATGAAGTTGCGGCCCTCGGAAGCGTTGGCCAGCTTCTTGCGGAGCTTGCAGATGAAGACGTCGATGATCTTCAGCTCCGGCTCGTCCATGCCGCCATAGAGGTGGTTGAGGAACATTTCCTTGGTGAGGGTCGTACCCTTGCGGAGCGAGAGGAGCTCCAGCATCTGGTATTCCTTGCCGGTCAGATGCACGCGCTGGCCGCCGACTTCCACCGTCTTGGTGTCGAGGTTGACGACGAGGTCGCCGGTCTGGATGACCGACTGGGCATGGCCCTTCGAGCGGCGCACGATCGCGTGGATGCGGGCCACCAGCTCGTCCTTGTGGAAGGGCTTGGTCATGTAGTCGTCGGCGCCGACGCCGAGACCCTTGACCTTGTCCTCGATGCCGGCGAGGCCGGAGAGGATCAGAATCGGTGTCTTGATCTTGGAGACCCGAAGCTGCTTGAGCACGTCGTAACCGGACATGTCGGGCAGGTTGAGGTCGAGAAGAATAATGTCGTAATCGTATAACTTACCGAGATCGACGCCTTCTTCCCCCAAATCGGTCGTGTAGACGTTGAAGCTCTCAGACTTCAGCATCAGCTCGATCGACTGCGCGACGGCGCTGTCATCTTCAATCAGCAAAACGCGCATGCCAGTTCCCCATAGTCGCCGCTCCTGGGCGTCAGGTCGGCCGCATTCGCGGCACTCAACAAAACGCCTTTGAACAACTGATTCGGATCCTGACAACAGATGGTTAACAAACTCTGATTCTGGAACGCAAGTCCCCCCGGTGCAATTTTTGTCGAATCGCCCTAAGGTCTTGCGCGCGAAGCAGCTTTCGTCACCCCGTACCGTTCAAGTTCCACTTTAAGAGACGGGTCTAACCGACTCCCGCGACTCAGCCTTCTTCTGAAGGGGAGCCACGCTCAGTCACAAAGACAGTGACGCAATGATTAACGATGCGGGTAAACACGAAGTTAAGCGCCGTTCAGAAATATGGCGAAACTTAAGGCTTTCGCCATGAAGCCCGGGATCGAAGGCGATCACCTTATGAAGGCCCTCTTATGAAGGCGCGCCCCTGATGAAGGCTCTTGCCGAACAGATCGGCGACATCGACGGCGTCAACATCTATGGCCGCGTGGTCGGCGTTCGCGGTCTGATGGTCGAAGTGGCCGGACCCATTCACGCGATGTCGGTCGGTGCGCGGCTCGTGATCGAGACCGGCGCGAACCGTTCCATTCCCTGCGAGGTGATCGGCTTCTCCGGCAACAATGCTGTCGTGATGCCGTTCGCCGGCCTGGACGGGGTGCGGCGCGGTTGCAAGGCCGTCATCGCCAATGCCGCCAATCAAGTGCGTCCGTCATCGGCCTGGCTCGGCCGCGTCGTCAACGCGCTGGGCGAACCGATCGACGGCAAGGGGCCGTTGCCGCAGGGCCCGGCGCCGATGCCCTACCGCAATTCGCCGCCGCCGGCGCATTCGCGCAAGCGCGTCGGCGCCCCGCTCGATCTCGGCGTGCGCGCGATGAACACGTTCCTCACCTGCTGCCGCGGCCAGCGCATGGGCATTTTCGCAGGATCCGGCGTCGGCAAATCGGTGCTGCTGTCGATGCTCGCGCGCAACGTCGATGCCGCGGTCAGCGTCATCGGGCTGATCGGCGAACGCGGCCGCGAGGTCCAGGAATTTTTGCAGGACGACCTCGGCGAGGAGGGCCTGGCGCGCTCCGTCGTGGTGGTCGCGACCTCGGACGAGCCCGCGCTGATGCGGCGCCAAGCCGCCTATCTGACGCTCGCTGTGGCCGAATATTTCCGCGACGAAGACAAGGACGTGCTCTGCCTGATGGACTCGGTGACGCGCTTTGCCATGGCCCAGCGCGAGATCGGCCTGTCCGCCGGCGAACCGCCGACCGCCAAGGGCTATACGCCGACCGTGTTCACCGAGCTGCCGAAGCTTCTGGAGCGCGCAGGGCCGGGCTTGGGCGAGGGCGCGATCACCGCGATCTTCACGGTGCTGGTCGACGGCGACGACCATAACGAGCCGATTGCGGATGCCGTCCGCGGCATCCTCGACGGCCATATCGTGATGCAGCGCTCGATCGCCGAGCGCGGCCGTTACCCCGCCATCAACATCCTCAAATCCGTCTCCCGCACCATGCCGAAATCGGCCGATCCGCAGTTCTGGCCGACCATCCAGCGGGCCCGCCAGGTGATGGCGACCTATGCCGACATGGAGGAATTGATCCGGCTCGGAGCCTACCGGGCCGGCTCCAGCGCCGAGGTCGACGAGGCGATCCGGCTGCACGAGCCGCTGGAGGCGTTCCTGCGCCAGCGCAAGGACGAAAATGCATCACTGGCGGACGGCTACCGCCAGTTGGCGCAAATCCTCGGTGATTTGGAAACGGAACGCTAACTTTGTCAGGTCATCATCCGCTCTCACAGAGTAGCAGAGCCGGTCTTGGCCCCAATCGGGCCTGTGGGGAGACCGGTGACGTCCCACGTGCAGCCAGGGGACTTCTGGGGAGTATGAGTCGATGAAGTCACGTGATACCCTCATCCGCCTGAAGAAATTTCAGGTCGACGAGAAGCGCCGCCGGGTCACCCAGATCGAGACCATGATCGCCGACTTCCAGCGGATGTCGACCGATCTTGAACGCGAGATCACGACCGAGCAGGAGCGTGCCGGGATCAACGATCCCTCGCACTTCGCTTATCCGACCTATGCCAAGGCCGCGATTCAGCGCCGCGAGAACCTGACCCGCTCGGCCGACGAACTGAAGGGCCAGCTCGACGAAGCCAAGGCCGCGCTGGCCGAAGCCTTCGAGGAACTGAAGAAGGTCGAGCTCCTCGACGAGCGTGACCAGGCCCGCGAGCGCGCCGAGGAAAATGCCCGCGAGCAGGCCGACCTCGACAGCATCGGCCTGATGCGCGCCCGCATCGGCGCCGTCGCCTGACGGCGCGGCCAGCGGTCCAACAGCCGAGAATTCGTCGAACCCGGGCCCGGAAGGTCCGGGTTTTGCGTTTGCTATCCACAGCGTGGCGCGCCGCCCCTTGGTGATGGGCTTTGCCGCGCGCTATGGTAGCGGAGTGCCAGGGCCTGCGTGGAACGCGACAGGCCGTGTGTGGGGGGCTGAATGCTGACGCCAGCAGAGCTGGTCGGGCTGATTGGGGAGGTCGCCAGGGGCGATCAGGCCGCGTTCGAGCGCCTCTACGTCGCCACGCGCGCGAAACTTTATGGCGTCGTGCTCCGTATCTTGCGCCGACAGGATCTCGCAGAGGAGGTCATTCAGGAGACCTACGTCAAGATCTGGAACGGCGCCGGCCAGTTCAATCCGGCCTTGTCGTCGCCGATCACATGGATGGCATCGATCGCGCGCAACCGCGCCATCGACATCGTGCGCAAGAAGACGGAAGTCTCCATCGAGGAAGAGCCGCAGGCGATGGAAGTCGCTGCCGACAGCCCCGATCCGCTGGCGCGGAGGGAGATGACCGAGGAGTTGAAGCGGCTCCTGGAATGCATCGGCCGGCTCGAGCCGGATCGTCAGAGGCTCGTGCTTCTCGCCTATTACAACGGCTGGAGCCGCGAGCAATTGGCGGAAAAATTCGCCGCGCCCGTCAACACGGTGAAGACGTGGCTCCGGCGCAGCATGTTGGATATCCGCGAGTGCCTCGGACTATGAGGGCTTGCATTGTGAGGGTGGTTCTGGACTGCAAGTGATGGCCTACACGGAGGACCATATCGCGCTCGCCGCGGAATATGCGCTCGGTACGCTCGACGCCGACGAACGCGCGCAGGTCGAGACCATGATGGCCGTGGACAAGGCGTTCGCCGATGTCGTGCAGGCCTGGGCTTACCGGCTCGGCGTCCTCAACCAGATGGTCGGCTCGGTCGAGCCGCGTCCGATCGTGTGGGAGAACATACGGTCCGAGCTTGCGCGGACGGACTTTGCGCAGGAGACGCCTGCGCCGGAAGCTTCGCCGCCGCCACCACCTGTGCCGGAGCTTTCTTCGCTCGACACCGCGCCGCCGGAGTTGCCGTCGGAGGATGTGAAGCCACCCGAGGCGCAGGCTCCCGAAGCCGAGCAGCCTGAAACGGCGCGGCCGGCGTCCGATGCGCTTCCCGACGTCGCGCCGATATTCATGCCGCAGGTTCATGCGCCCGATCCTGACGTCGCGCGCGCGCCGCCGGAGCCGGTCGCCGACAACAGCAACGTCATCCGGCTCGAGAGCCGCGTGAAGCGTTGGCGCACGATCGCCTCCGCCGCGGGCGCGCTTGCGGCTGCGCTGCTGGTGACGCTGTCGCTTCAGATCTTCCGGCCCGATGCGCTGCCGGGCAGCTTGCGTCCGGCGCCGCGCATCCAGACGGTGGAAGTGAAGACGCCGGCGCCGCTCACGGCTGCTGCGCAATATGTCGCGCTGCTGCAGGGCCAGGGCGGCGGTCCCGCCTTCATCCTCACCGTCGACGGTGCGACGCGGAATTTCACCGTGCGCAAGGTCGGCGCGACCCCGGAGGCCGGCAAGAGCTTCGAGCTCTGGCTGATCTCCGACAAGCTGCCGCGTCCGCGCTCGCTCGGCGTGATTGGCGCGGGCGATTTCACCGCGCGCCCGGTGCTCGGCTCCTTCGATCCCGAGGTCGTCAGCGGTGCGACCTACGCCGTCACCGTCGAGCAGGCCGGCGGCTCGCCCAACGGCCAGCCGACGTCGGCTCCGGTGTTTTCCGGCAAGCTGATCGAGACCGTGCCGCCGTCTCAGCCGCAGGCGCCCGTGAAGAAGTAGGTGTCGTGGCGCCGTAGCCCGGATGGAGCGCAGCGCAGTCCGGGCTACACGGCGCTCGACCGTCGCCAAGGTCCGTCCGGCCGTCGCAACCCGACAAGTCCCGCCGAATCCACCCCCGCTTTGAACCTCCCCGCAATCCGCGGCGTCAAATGCCCGGAATTTGCAGTCGGCGCCGCACATCATGGTGCCGGAGAGGGGCTAGAAGTCAGATGGATGCAGCTAAGACGCCGGGCATCTTCGTCCACCAATATGCGGGTCTTCCGCATGGTCCGGCCTTCGAACATTGGCGCGAGCGGGCCTTCGGTCCCTGCGGCCTCGATGTCGGGCCGAGCCATGGCGACAGCATCGATTGCCGGCTCCAGGTCAGCGTGGTCGACAATATCGCGTTGGCCATTCCCGAAGGTGCTTCCGCGCAATATTCGCGCAGGCAGAGCCATCTTGCCGACGGCAGTGACGATCTGGTCCTGATCGCCGCGCATGCGGGTCTCGTCCGCGTTGGGCAGAACGGCCACACCGTCGAGCTTGCGCCAGCGCAGATGGTGCTGGTCGACATGGGCGTCACCGGCACCGTCGGCCACACCCAGGAAGATCGCTTCACCAGCATCCGCATGCCGCGCCGCGCGCTGCTCGACATCAATCCGCGTGCCGAGGACAAGCTGTCGCAAGTGCTCTCCGATGGCGCGGTGGCCGAGACGATCTTCCGCTACCACGCACTCGCCGCCAATCACGCGCCGCATCTCGACGCCGTCGGCCAGCGCCTGACCGCGCAGCACGTGATCGATCTCGTCGGCCTGCTGCTCGGCACCGATGCGGAGCATGCAAGCCTTGCGCGCGGTCGCGGACATGCGGCGGCCCGTCTCGACCTCATGCGTGCCGACGTGATGGCCGCGCTCGGCCGCAACGATCTCTGTCTGTCCGAGATCGCGACGCGCTCAGGGCTCAGCCCGCGCCAGGCGCAACGCTTGTTCGAGCAGGCCGGCACGACCTTCACCGAATTCGTGTTGGAGCAGCGCCTGCTGCTGGCGCGCAAGCTGCTCGTCGATCCCCGCGCGAGGGCGCGCAAGATCAGCGACATCGCGCATTCCTCGGGCTTCTCCGACCTGTCCTATTTCAACCGCGCCTTCCGCAAGCGTTTCGGCGCGACGCCATCGGAGCTGCGCGAGGCCTGAGCCGCGATTTATGCAGCGGCGCGGCGCCGCCGCAGTTGGTCGATTAGGGCGAATGGGCTATATCTGCCTGCGCGGGCAGACCGCCGGAATTCTTGGATAAGGCAGTCAACGGACATGGCGCGTATCGTCGTGCTCGGCGCGGGGTTTGCGGGTCTGTGGGCGGCCATCGGCGCCGCGCGCAAGCGCGACGAGATCGGCGCGGCCGGCCGTGATGTCGAGATCCGAGTCGTCGATCGCAATCCCTATCACAACATCCGGGTGCGCAATTACGGGGCCGACCTCAGCGAGGTCGCACTGCCGTTGCCGCAGCTGCTCGATCCGATCGGCGTCACTCATGGCATTGGCGAGGTCGAAGCCATCGACCCGGCACGGCGCGAGATTTCTCTCGTTACGAGCGGCGGCGAGGAGACGCTGAGCTACGACCGCCTGGTGCTGGCGCTCGGCAGCGAAGTGATGCGCCCCGCCATCCCCGGCTTGGCCGAGCATGCTTTCGACGTCGATACCTATGCTGCCGCGCTCATCCTCGAAAATCATCTCGTCTCGCTCGGACACAGCGCGCCGTCGCCGGGGCGCTCGACGGTCGTGGTGGTCGGCGCCGGATTCACCGGCATCGAGGTCGCGGCCGAGATGCCCGACAGGCTGGCGCGCGCCGGCATCACCGGCAGCCGCCGCATCGTCCTGGTCGATCCCAACCCTGCGGTCGGCGCCACCATCGGCGCGCATGCGCGTCCCGTCATCGAGACGGCTTTGGCCTCGCTCGACGTCGAGACGCGGCTTGGCGTGCGCGTCGTATCCGTCGAGGCCGCCGGCATGCGCCTGAGCTCGGGCGAGTTCATCCCGGCGCAGACCGTGATCTGGTGCGCCGGGATGCGCGCGAGCCGGCTTGCCGAGAGCTTCGCGGGCGCACGCGATCGCCTCGGCCGCCTGCTGGTCGATCCTTTCATGCGGGTTGCCGATGTGCCGGGCGTGTTCGCCGCCGGCGATGTCGCCTCGAGCGTGGTCGACGGGCTGCATCCGACGGTGATGTCCTGCCAGTTCGCCCGTCCCATGGGCCGCTTCGCCGGTCACAACGTCGTGGCCGATCTCGCGGGCCTGCCGATGCTGCCGCTGCGCATCGACTGGTACGTGACCGTGCTCGACCTCGGCGGCTGGGGCGCGCTCTATACGGAAGGGTGGGATCGAGAGGTTCGCACCACTGGCGCGGCCGCAAAAGCGACCAAGCAGACCATCAACTGCAAGCGCATCTACCCGCCGCTCACCGGCCGCAAGGACGAGCTCTTCGCTGCCGCAGCGCCGACCGTGCAGGCGCCGCCGCCGACTTATGGGGCGCGGTAGAGTTTGATCGGGGCTGGTTGGAGGATCGCGGCTGTGCCAATTGCTCCGTCATTGCGAGCGTAGCGAAGCAATCCAGAATCTTTCCGCGGCGACAGTCTGGATTGCTTCGCTACGCTCGCAATGGCGAGGTACCCCAGACATGAGAAAGCGCCCGTGGGGGGCGGGCGCTTTCCGTAGTCGACTTGGGGTTGGGGTCGTCTACATATCCACGTGGCGACTTTGGGGGGCTGGTAAAGAGCCGCGTGAATTCACAAAACTCGTCAAATCTCCTTATCGAACGAGGGATGCGTTCGAGCTGGTGATAACAACCGGCTTTCCGGCCTTGATGACGCGGGCGGTCTGGGTCAGGCCTTCATCCGAACCCGTACGTGCCGCCGTGATGCCGAAGCCTGCCACCGCGATACCGGCGACGAGGGCTACGACCACGATTTTCAAGTGGGTCGAGCGATCAGCGCTGTAAATCGAGTGGTTCATGGAAGGCTCCTGCCGCCATCTACCCGAAGTAGTCGCTACCCTGTTGGGGGAGGTTCATGCTTCCGGTCCCCAACAACCTAGTATTGGGGGGATTCGTTCCCAAGAGGCCATCACAAGAGCGTGACAGGACGTGAAAGATCGCGATCAAAAGCGACCCCTCGATCGTTCGATTTTATAATTATTTCAAAGGTGTAATGTACTTGCGAGGCGCCTTGTTTGCATTTGGTCGACAAGGCGCCAGGAACTCAAAAACCATTTGCCTGTGGCCGAAAAACATACGGCTTCTTAAGGCAAATCAGATGCTTCCGACCGTTTTCAATCTCGCCCTGGGGTGGATTTCAGCCTGCGACAGCACCGTCGTCTGGGCGCGGAACCGCTCGACGAGGGAGCGTACGAAGGGACGAATTGCCGCAGACGTGACCAGCACCGGCGCCTCGCCTTCGCGCGCGGCGCGCTCGAAGGCCTCGCGCACGCCGGTCATGAATTCCGACAGCTTCGAGGGCTGCATCGCGAGGCTGCGTTCCTCGCCCTGGCCGATGATGGATTCGGCAAAGGCCTGCTCCCACCGCGCCGACAGCGCGATCAACGGCAGATAGCCGCTGTAGGAGGTGTTCTGGGCGCAGATCTGCCGCGCGAGACGGGCGCGGACGTGCTCGACCATGGTCGCGGGATTGCGCGAGAAGGCGAGCGAGTCGGCGATGCCTTCCAGGATGGTCGAGAGATCGCGGATCGAGATGCGCTCGGCGAGCAGCAGCTGCAACACGCGCTGGATGCCGGAGACCGTGACCTGGCCCGGCACGATGTCCTTGACCAGCTCGCTCTGCTCCTTCGGCAGCTCCTTGAGCAGCTTCTGCACCTCGCCGTAGGACAGCAGGTCCGACATGTTGGCCTTGAGCAGCTCGGTGAGGTGGGTCGAGAGCACGGTCGCGGCGTCGACGACGGTGTAGCCCTTGAGCGAGGCTTCTTCCTTGAGGCTGGCGTCGACCCAGGTCGCGGGCAGGCCGAAGGTCGGCTCGGTGGTGTGGATGCCGGGCACCTGGACCTGGCTGCCGCCGGGGTCCATGACCATGAACTGGTTCGGCCAGATCTTGCCGGTGCCGGCGTCGACCTCCTTGATCTTGATGATGTAGGTGTTGGCTTCGAGCTGGACGTTGTCGAGGATGCGCACGGCGGGCATCACGAAGCCTATCTCGATGGCGAGCGAACGGCGCAGCGCCTTGATCTGCTCGGTGAGGCGGTCGGTGCCATCGGGCCCGTTGACCAGCGGCAGCAGCGCGTAGCCGAGCTCGATCTTGAGGTCGTCGATCTTGAGCGCGGCCGAGATCGGCTCTTCGGCCGCAGCGGCGCCCGGCGCACCCGGCGTTCCCGCAGCAGGAGCGAGCTTGGCGGCTTCCTCGGCCTTGGCCGTCACCCGGTTGCGGTTGCGGGCGTGCCAGGCGAGCGCGCCGGCGCCGGCGCCGAGCGCCAGGAAGGGAATGGTCGGAATGCCCGGCAGGGCCGCCAGCACCAGCATGACCGCCGAGGACATCGCGAGCGCCTGCGGATAGCCGGAGAACTGCTTCATCAGCGCCTTGTCGGCGGCGCCGGACACGCCGGCCTTGGAGACGAGCAGGCCGGCCGCGGTCGAAACGATCAGCGCGGGCACCTGGGTGACGAGGCCGTCGCCGACGGTCAGCAGCGTGTAGCTGCGCCCGGCGTCGGCGAAGGAGAGGCCCTGCTGCGCGACACCGATGATCATGCCGCCGACGATGTTGATGAAGACGATCAAAAGGCCCGCGATGGCATCGCCGCGGACGAATTTGGAGGCACCGTCCATGGCGCCGAAGAAGCCGCTCTCGTCCTCCAGATCCTTGCGCCGCTGCTTGGCGACCTTCTCGTCGATCAGGCCGGCGGAGAGATCGGCGTCGATCGCCATCTGCTTGCCGGGCATGGCGTCGAGGTGGAAGCGCGCGGCGACTTCGGCGATACGGCCCGAACCCTTGGTGATGACGACGAAGTTGACGATGATCAGGATGGCGAAGACGATGATACCGATGACGAAATTGCCGCCCATCACGAAGCTGCCGAAGGCTTCGATGACGTGACCGGCGGCATCCGTGCCCTCATGCCCGTGCGACAGGATCAGGCGGGTCGAGGCCATGTTCAGCGACAGGCGCAGCATGGTCGAGATCAAGAGGACGGTCGGGAAGGCGGAGAATTCCAGCGGCGCCTGGATGAACAGCGACGTCATCAGGATCAGGATCGAGAGCGTGATCGAGATCGCCAGGAACAGGTCGAGCACGATCGCGGGCAGCGGCAGGATCAGCACCACCAGGATGGTGAGCACGCCGAGCGCCAGCGCGATATCGCCGCGCTTGAGGATGTTGCCGATCTCGGTGAGGGTCGGGAAGCCGGCGTTCGTGCTGCCTACGCCCTGTCCCGCGGTGACGTCGACCATGGTAGCTGCTCCCCCGCGCGACTGCCGTCCGCGCGCCCCAAATGTCTGCGCGGCGGCCGAAGGGCCGCCGTTTCGAAAGTGAGGCACCGCACTGGCGTCCACGGGGGACCTCCCGTTCTACGCGGCTGACGACACTCGACTTCACCCGGCAATTCTTGCCGGGTGTATGGTTAGCAAAGGGTTAACGGAGGGTGCGGCAGGAGGTCAGACCGGAGTGTTTCGGGGACCTGGCAGGGACGAAGTCGTCATGCCCGGGCTTGTCCTGCCTGCGCGGCCGAAGGCGTGGATGGCCGGGACGAGCCGGCCATGACGTTGTGGAAGCGTTTGTCACCAAAAGCGGCGACGGAGGAAGCAGCCCTACTTTGCCTTCTGCATCGTCGTCACCGTATACCCCGAAGCCGCCTCCTCGGCCTCGAAGATCACCTTGTCGCCGACCTTCACCTGCTTGAGCAAAGCGGGGTCCTTGACGCGATAGACCATGGTCATGGGTTCATCCATGCCGAGGCTTTTCGCCGGTCCGTGCTTGAGCGTGATCTTGCCAGCGCCTTCGTCGATCTTCTTGACCTCGCCGCTGATCGGGGCGCCCTGCGCGGCGCCGAAGGTCAGGCCGAGTGTCAGCGCGAGCGCTGTGGCGATGCGGGTGATCGGTTTCATGGGTCTCTCCATTGCTTTAATTCACGGTGACGTGGCCGACCATGCCGTAGTCGCGGTGGTCGGGAATCAGGCAGGAGAATTCGAACGTGCCGGCCTTGCTGAACTTCCAGAGGATCTCGGCCGTCTTGTTCGGTGCGAGCCTGACGCCGTTGGGGTCGTCGTGCTCCATATGCGGATGCTTCTTCATCTCTACGGCATGCGCGAGATTTTCCTTCGTGGTGGCGAGCAGGAATTCATGGTCCTCCTTGCCGACATTGCGCAGCACGAAACGAATCTGCTCGCCGCGTTTGACCTCGATCCTGGCGGGCGCGTAGTCCATCTCGTTCAGCAGGATCTCGATCGTGCGCGCGGGCTTTTTGGGATCGCCGGGCTCGCCGGCCGAAAAGGTCCCGTGCCCGTGCTGGTCGTGGGCAAACGCGGGCGCAGTTGAAAGCGCAGCCAGCGCAAGGCCGAGTTTGATCGTCTTCTTCATCTTGTTCTCCAGTTGGTGGTTCATCGAAACGCTCACATCTTCATGTTCTTCATCAGCGCGCCTTGCTGCCGCGCCGGCTCTGCGGACGGCGGCGTGACCTCGTAGGCGACGGTGCCTCGCGGGAATTGGTAGGGGCCGGGATCGCGGTAATCGTCGCGCGCGAGGTCCTCGCGGATCTTCATCACCGTGAACATGCCGCCCATCTCGATCGGCCCGAACTGACCGGTGCCGGTCATCATCGGCAGTGTGTTGTCGGGAGCGGGCATCTCCATGTTGCCCATCGCCATGCCGGTCGAGCCCATCGCCATGCTGTCAGGTGCGAGCTTGCCGACCGCCTTGGCGAGGTCCTTGCGCGACACGCCGATCAGGTTGCGCACCTCGTGCCCCATCGCGTTCATGGTGTGGTGCGACTTGTGGCAATGGAACGCCCAATCGCCGGGATTGTCGGCAAGCACGTCGAACACGCGCACCGCGCCGACCGGCACGTCGGTGGTTGTCTCCGGATATTGCGCGCTCTCCGGAATCCAGCCGCCATCGGTGCAGGTCACCGCAAAGCTGTGGCCGTGCAGATGAATCGGATGGTTGGTCATGCTGAGATTGCCGATGCGCACGCGCACCTTGTCGCCGAGCCTGACCGGCAAGGGATCGATGCCGGGAAACACCCGCGAATTCCAGGTCCACATGTTGAAGTCGGTCATCTCGTTGACCTGCGGCAGGTATGTGCCGGGATCGACGCGATAGGTGCTCATCACGAAGACGAAGTCGCGGTCGACCGGCCGGAAGCTTTGATCGCGCGGATGCACGACGACCATGCCCATCATGCCCATCGCCATCTGCACCATCTCGTCGGAATGCGGGTGGTACATGAAGGTCCCGCTCTTCTTCATCTCGAACTCGTAGACGAAGGTTTTTCCCGGCTGGATGTGCGGCTGCGTCAGTCCGCCGACACCGTCCATGCCGCTGGGAATGATCATGCCGTGCCAGTGCACGGTGGTGTATTCGGGCAGTCTGTTGGTGACGAAGACGCGGACCTTGTCGCCTTCGACCGCCTCGATGGTCGGACCCGGCGACTGGCCGTTATAGCCCCACAAATTCACCTTCATGCCCTCGGCGAATTCCCGCACCACGGGCTCGGCGACGAGGTGGAACTCCTTCCAATCGCCGTTCATGCGGAACGGCAGCGACCAGCCGTTCAGCGTGACCACGGGGCGGTAGTCGGGGCCGCTGATCGGATGCAGCGGCGGCTGCATCACGACCTTGTCCATGTGCGGCGCTTCCGGAATGGACGCGGCCTGCACACGGCCGCTGATGGCCGACGCGCTGGCGAGCGCAGCGGTGCCCAAAAATCCTCGGCGGGAATACATGTTGGCCTCCATCTCAGTGACCGCCATCGGCAGGCGCTGCCGCGGCGATGGTGGTTGAAGTGTCGCTGCCCGACGCAGGCGCGCCGCCGCCGTTGACGGCGGTCTGGAGGTCGGACTGGGCGAGGAAGAATTTTTGCTTGGCATCGATCGCGCCGCGCAGCGACGCCAGGCGCTGCCGCGCTTCGGTGAGCAGCGCGAAAATATCGACCTGCATGCTGGAGAAGCGCAGCTGCATCTCCTCCGTGATGATCTTGCGCAGTGGCAGGATCTCGCGCTGGTAGTGGCTGGCGATGTCGTAGCTGGAGCGATAGACACGATAAGCGTCGCGCGCCTCGGAGCGAACGTTCACGGCGCGCTCGGTCAGGCGGTTGAAGGCGAGATTGTAGGTCTCCGTCGCTTGCCGCACGCGCACCTCGCCGCCGTCGAAGATCGGGATCTGGAACAGCACGTCAAAACCGCGTTCGCGGAACGGCGGGCCCTCGGGATCCTGGGTGCGTCGGGAGATGCCGGCGAGGTCGAGCAGCGTGACGAAGCGCGTCGCCTCGGTGAGATTGAGCGACTTTGCCAGCGCCGTCAGCTCCAGCCGCGCGATCTGAAGATCGATACGATGGGCAACCGCATCGGCCTCGATCGAGGGCAGTGCCTGCGGCCGGCGCGGCAGCGGTGGCAGTTGATCGGGCAGACGGAAGTCGAGGCCGCCGTCCCACAGCCCCATCAGGCGCGCGAGCCTTTCGCGCGCGCTCGTTGCCGCCTGCCGGGCGGAAGCGAGGTCGGCCGTGGTCTCGGCGTAAAACACCTGCTCGCGGGCCTGATCGAGCTTGTTGATCGAGCCGGTCTCGCCGAGTTTGACCGCGAGCTGCGCCGTCGATTCCGCCGTCGCCTTCGCATCGGTGAGCAGCGCCACCATTTCGTTTCCGGCGACCACACGGACATAGGCGCGCCGGACATCGGCGGCTAGCCGCAGCGTCGCCAATGCCGCGCGCAATTGCGCCTGACGGAAGCGGTCGCGGGCGATGTCGGAGCGGAACGGCAGGGTGGCCAGCGCGAGGATGTCGCCGACCACCTGACGCTCTATCTCGCTCGCGCCATTGCCTGCGATGCGCGAGATCGAGAACACAGGATTGGGCGGCAGGCTCTGCTCGACCAACTCGGTCTCGGCCAGCGCCAGCTCGTTATAGGTCGCTTGCAGTCCCTTGTTGTTGAGCAGCGCGATCTGCACGGCCGTCTCGGTGGTCAGCGTGCGTGCCAGCAAGTGGCGGACGGTCGCGTTGACGGCCTCTGCGCCTTCGGCCGTTCTCACGAAGGCGACGTCCTTGTTGATGGTCTGGCTGGTGAGGTCCGAGACCGTCGTCATGCCTCCGTCCGGCGAGAATGCCATGCAGCCGGAGAGTCCCAGCGCAGTGAGCACCAGCAGGCCCCGCGCAAAATGATGCGTCATGGCGCGCCCCTACCGGTCTTGCTTCGGCTGCGGTGTGACGCTGTCGTTGCGCTCGCGCCATGGTGCCGGCGCCGCAGGTCGCCGGCTGGTGTAGGGCGCAATCGTCGAGCGATAGCCGACGCGCGCGACCTTCGCAGCCGGATCGGTAGGATCGGCGCCGGCCACGGGCACAGTTGCCGGCATGCAGCCGGACAATATCAACGCGGTTGCGGCCAGCAGCGGCCAATTGAATCGAACGTGTCGTCCACGCGCCGCGGATGCGGCGGCGAACTTCGCCCCGGAAAGCGTAAGCATGAGTCATCCCCTGATCTGTCGTAGAGACCACAGGTTCGCGCGCGCGGATGCGCGTGCGGCCCTGACGTCGTCGCGTCAGATCAGGCGATGGGAGGACGGTAGTGCCGAGGCGGCGCCGCGCTGTGCAGGCTGACCACGATCTCGGGCGCGCAGGCGGAAATCGGCTGCAGAGGCTTGGCGACGCCGGGCAAGTCGGCCGGCAGCGCGCTCACGCACATCATCGCGCAGCACGGGCCGGCCTTGCCGTCATGGTGATGTTGGGCGGGCGCATCCTGTGCGGCAGTCTGGTGCTGCCCGTGCATGCCTGCGTGGTCATGCGGCACATCGCCATGCATGTGGCCGGCCTGCATCTGGTGCTGCACCGGCACGGGATCGGCGAGGAGTGCGTCGTCGAGGCACGGCGCCGGGCCGTTGCCCCAGGCGAGGGCTGCTGCCGGCGCGAGCACGCAGAACAGATAGGCGAGGGCGATGATCCGCCCCACCCTGATCCGCATCGATCGCGTCAATCGCAACAGCATTCCGCCGATAGGCTCCTCGCGCGGCAATGTTGCACACGCAGATTGCAAACTAATGGCAAAGCTCGGCTTCGCCAAGCATCTTCTTACCGCAGTGCACCGCGCATGCCCAATATCGCGGCACGATGCTTGACCCCAAGGCGATCAGCGAACATGGTCCGGCCCGTGCACGCGCCAAATCTTCCAGGACAGAGACCGGCCTCATTCACCCCTGATTCGCGTCAGGCTTGGGTGCGGCTGTTGCTTGCGCTGCTGATCGGTTCGATCGGCGGCGTTGGCATGTGGGCGGTCGTCGTGGTGATTCCCGTCGTGCAGACCGAGTTCGCCGCCACGCGTGCTGCGGTGTCGCTGGCCTTTACACTGATGATGTTCGGCTTCGGCCTCGGCGGCGTGATCGCCGGCAAGATCACCGACAAGTTCGGCATCGTGCCGGCGATGGCGATCAGCATCGCTTTCATCGGCGTTGCCAATGTGCTGGCGGGGCTCTCGACCCAGCTCTGGCAGTTCGTCGCGGCCTATTTCCTGATCGGGCTGGGCACCTCGGCGACCTTCGCGCCGCTGATGGCGGAGGCCTCGCACTGGTTCGAGCGCTACCGCGGACTTGCCGTGACCATCGTCGCGAGCGGCAATTACGTCGCGGGCACGATGTGGCCGCCGCTCATCAGCGAGGGCATGCAGACGATCGGCTGGCGCTCCACGCACATCGGCATCGCCCTCGTTTGCGTGGTCTTGATGACGATCCTGGTGCTGGTCCTGCGCGCGCAAATGGGCGACGACAAGGTCCGCAATCACGCCAATGCGCGGCCGCCGCAGGTCGATCTCAAGCTTTCGACCAATACGCTGACGGTGCTGCTCTCGATCGCGAGCATCTCCTGCTGCGTCGCCATGGCGATGCCGCAGGTGCATATCGTCGCCTATTGCGGCGATCTCGGTTACGGCGTGGCGCGCGGCGCCGAGATGCTGTCGCTGATGATGGCCTGCGGCATCGTCAGCCGCATCGGCTCGGGCTACCTAGCCGACAAGATCGGCGGCATCCGCACGCTGCTGGTCGGATCGCTGGCGCAGGGCTTTGCGCTGGTGTTCTATCTGTTCTTCGACAGCCTGACCTCGCTTTATCTGATCTCCGCGATGTTCGGCCTGTTCCAGGGCGGCATCGTGCCGAGCTACGCCATCATCGTGCGCGAGGCGATGCCGGCGAGCGAGGCGGCAACCCGCGTCGGCATCGTGATCTTTGCCTCGGTGTTCGGCATGTCCTTCGGCGGCTGGGTGTCGGGCGTCATCTTCGACGCGACGGGCTCCTACGCTGCGGCGTTCGCGAACGGGGTGGCGTGGAATGCCCTGAATGTCGGCATCGTGCTGACGCTGCTGATCCGGTCGCGAATGAATGCGGTCAAGACGGGACCGGGTTTTGCGACCTAAACTTCCCGCCCCGGCTTCAGCAGCGAGCAGCCGGTGATCTTGTAGCTGCCGTCCGCTTGCTGCTCGAGCGTGTAGAGCGCCTCCCAGGCTTCGCCGTTGGCATCGACGATGTGAACGTGCTGGGAAACCCAGTTGCCTTCGCTCTTGGTCTCGCCAAACTCAAAGCTCTTGTGCCGGTAGACCGGCGCGTAGCCGTTTTGCACCATGGACATGAAGATATCAGGAGCGGGGAATATCTCTTTGATCGCAGGCGCGGCGTAGGAGTAGGCCGCTGCCGCATCGTCGTGGACGAAGGCTTGTTCCTGTGCGCGGATGACGCCCTGTGCCGCAGTGACGTCGGCGGCGCATGCTGGAGCGGCACCAAGGGTAATCATAAGGGCGACGAGCAAGGCGGCGATGCGCATGACAGGCTCCGCGTTGAAATCCCGGCGATGCTGATCCTAGCACGCCCTCTGGGAAATACGGCGCGCTATCGCTTCCGTTTCACCGCGGGCTTTGTGGGCTTGGCGGCACGCGCCTTGGCTTTGCCGACCGGCTGCACCCGCAGCCCGTCGACGAATACGTCGAGCATGCGCAGCACCGAGGATTGCCAGCCGGGCTGGTCGTGCATGTAACACATGCCGACGAGTGCCCTGAGCAGATCCTCCGGGCTGACATCGCCGCGCATCTGGCCGGCGGCGACCGCGCGGTCGAGCAGCGAGCCGATCGCCTTGGTCAGCCGGTCCATCGAGAACGCCGCGAGTTCCGATGAGCTCTGGAACGTCAGCGCCAGCGCGGCCGACATGCCCTTTTTTGTGGCAACGAATTCGACGTTGGAGCGCAGCCAGCGCCGCAGCGCGTCGACCGGGTCCTTGGCATTCTTCAATTGCTCGGCGAGCTCGCTGAGTTGCTCGACCTCGCGCCGGTACACCGCCTCGAACAAATCCTCGCGAGTTGGAAAATGCCGATAGAGCGTGCCGATGCCGACGCCGGCGCGTTTGGCGACAGCTTCCAGGCTTGCCTCAGGACCGCCAGCATTGAAGACGACCTTGGCCGCCTCAAGCACGCGCTCGCGATTGCGCACGGCGTCGGCGCGGGGCTTCCGAATCTGGTCGGTCTGGTCGTCCATGGCGGCAATGTAGATCACGAATTGGTTAGATTGAACCCTCGCAATGAACCCTTGCGAGGCTGCATCGCGTTGTCTGCCCATGGGCTTTTGACGAATTCCAAATATTTTTCGGCGGCTCTTGTTAAGCGGAGGGTGCCTCCGTATCTTCCTTGAGATGTTGGCCGGGTTCCGCCTGGCCAACGCATATCGACGGCGGCCACGGAGGTGGCGCGCTGGCCGATGACTCATGTCCATATCTGATCGGAGCCTTGTATGAACCACTCCATCAGCCTCACCGTGAACGGTGCGCGGCGCGACTTCGTCCTCGACGATCCGCGCGTCACGCTGCTCGATCTCCTGCGTGAGCGCCTCCATCTGACCGGAACCAAGAAGGGATGCGATCGCGGCCAGTGCGGCGCCTGCACCATTCTCGTCGACGGCAAGCGCATCAACTCCTGTCTTGCTCTCGCCATCAGCCATGACGGCGCCGACATCCTCACCATCGAAGGCGTGGCGCGTGGCGACCAGCTTCATCCCGTGCAGGCGGCCTTCATCGCCCATGACGGATTTCAGTGCGGCTTCTGCACGCCCGGCCAGATCATGAGCGCGATCGGCATGATGCAAGAGGCGCAGGCCGGCAACGATCCCGAGCGAATCCGCGAATGCATGAGCGGCAATCTCTGCCGCTGCGGCGCCTATACCGGCATCGTCGATGCCGTGCTGGAAGCCCAGGCCGGCATGGACGAATCCAATCAGAGGCGCTCCGCATGAAACCGTTCGATTATATCAGGCCGGCCACAGTGGCCGAGGCCGTTGCGGCGGCCGCTCAGCCGGGCGCTACCTATCTCGCCGCCGGCACCAATCTGCTCGATCTGATGAAGGGCGGCGTCAGCCGACCGGATCGGCTGGTCGATGTCACGCATCTCGATGGGCTCGACGGAATCGAGACTCTCGCCGACGGATCGTTGCGCATCGGCGCGCTCGTGAGCAACGCCGATCTCGCGCATGATGCAAACTTCGCGAAGTCCTACCCGGCTGTCGCCGAGGCGCTGCTGTCCGGTGCGTCCGCGCAACTGCGCAATGCCGCGACCGTCGGCGGCAATCTGCTGCAACGGACGCGTTGCGCCTATTTCTACGACACCGCCAGCCGCTGCAACAAGCGCGAGGCTGGCTCGGGCTGCGACGCGCGCGAGGGCGAGAACCGCACCCATGCCGTGCTCGGCTGGAGCGAAAGCTGTATCGCCACGCACCCGTCGGACTTCTGCGTACCCCTGCTTGCGCTCGATGCCGTCGTCGAGATCGAGGGCAGGGCCGGCCGCCGCGAGATCGCGCTCGACGCGCTGCATCGCCTGCCGGGCAATACGCCCGAGCGTGAATCGGCGCTCGAACCCGGCGACCTCATCGTCGCGGTGCGCCTGCCGTCGGCGGCGCGCGGCTTTGCCGCGCATGCGCGCTACCTCAAGGTTCGTGAGCGAACGTCTTACGCGTTCGCCGTGGTCTCGGCCGCGGCTGCGTTGCGGATCGAGAACGGCAAGATCGCGGAGGCGCGGCTGGCGCTCGGCGGCGTCGCCGCAAAGCCCTGGCGTGCCCGTGCCGCGGAAGACGTGCTCAAGGGCGTTACGCCCACGGCAGATGCTTTCCAGGAAGCCGCCTGGCGCGCGCTCACCGACGCAAAACCATCCGGCGACAACGCCTTCAAGATCGAGCTCGCACGCCGCATCGTCGTGCGCGCGCTGACCCTTGCCGCCGCCGGTACGCCCGCGCGCACCCCCGCGCTGCCGGCCTCTCCCTTTGCCTCGACGTCCGGAGCCATCCATGCCTGAGCTTAATCTATCCAGCTCTCCCGCCCATCTGCGCCACGGCTCTAATATCGGTCAACCCTTGACCCGGCGCGACGGCGTCCTCAAGGTCAAGGGACAGGCGACCTACGCCGCCGATAATCATCCGCCCGGCATGCTGTTCGCGGTGATGGCCGTCGCCAGCATCGCGCACGGCCGCGTGACATCGCTCGACGTTGCTGCCGCAAAACGCCATCCCGGCGTCGTCGACGTCATGACGCCGGACCACAAGCCGCAGCTCGCAATCGATCCGGAGATCAAGACCAATCCGTTCGTGTTCCGGATGGAAGTCCTGCAAAGCGACGAGGTCCGCTACGCCAACCAACCCATCGCCGTCGTGATCGCCGAGACGCTGGAGGCGGCGACGGAAGGCGCGGTGCTGCTGGCGCCGCGCTA
Source organism: Bradyrhizobium sp. Pa8 (assembly GCF_052588265.1). NCBI lineage: Bacteria > Pseudomonadati > Pseudomonadota > Alphaproteobacteria > Hyphomicrobiales > Nitrobacteraceae > Bradyrhizobium > Bradyrhizobium sp. Pa8. The sequence goes on from NZ_CP176767.1 coordinate 1,883,949, forward strand.
CGAGACGCTGCCCGCGCTGGTCGGTCTCGATGCCGGCGAGAGTTATGTGCCGCCGGTCGTCGGCGTCGGCAATCCCACCGAAAATCACCTCGGCGATGTCGAGGAGGGTCTTGCCGCGGCCGAGAAGCAGGTTGACGCGATTTACGAAACGCCGCCGCAATATCATAACGCGATGGAGCCGCATGCGATTGTGGCCGCATGGAATGGCGACAGTCTGCAGATCGACATGCCGACCCAGGGCTTGATGCTGTCGCTTGCGCGTGTTGCCGAATTGTTCGGCATCGCACATGACAAGATCCACATCCGCAGCCCGTTCCTCGGCGGCGGCTTTGGCTCGAAGGGGCTGATGGCTGGTCCGCCGGTCCTCGGCATCATGGCTGCAAAGCTGGTCGGCAAGCCGGTCAAGCTGGTGCTGCGGCGTGAGCAGATGTACGGCCCGGTCGGTCACCGCGCACCGACGCGCCAGCGGCTGCGCATTGGCACCGACGGTGAGGGGCGCCTGACCGCGCTCGATCATCACGCCAGAACCGTGTCGAGCACGTTTGACGATTTCTACGAGCCGGCCGCGGACGCCTCGCATACGCTCTATGCCAGCCCGTCAATCCGCACCTCGCATGACGCCGTGCGCGTGAACACCGGCACGCCGCTGTTCATGCGTGCGCCCGGCGAGGCGACCGGCTCGATCGCGCTCGAAAGCGCGATCGACGAGATGGCCTGGGCCTGCGGCATCGATCCGCTGGCTTTCCGCCTGAAGAACTACGCCGAGGTCGAGCCGATCACGGGGAAACCGTTCTCGTCGAAGGCGCTGCGTGCCTGCTACGAGCAGGGCGCGGCGCGCTTCGGCTGGGCGAAGCGTTCGCTCCAGCCGCGACAGATGCGCGACGATGCAGGTCTCCTCGTCGGCTGGGGCATGGGCACGGCGACCTTCCCGGCGCTGATGTTTCAGGCCGAAGCACGCGCGGTGCTCCGCCGCGACGGGACGGGCGCGATGGAGATCGGCGCGCATGACATGGGGCAGGGTGCCTGGACGGCACTCGCCCAGATCGCGGCCGATGAACTCGGGCTCGACATCGACCGTGTCGAGTTCAAGGCTGGTTCATCCGACCTGCCCGATGCCGGCATCGCCGGCGGTTCGGCGCACACCGCGACCGCGGGGGCTGCGATCCATAGCGCCGGTGCGGCCGTGGTCGCAAAGCTCGCCGATCTCGCGACCGGCGACGAGCGCTCGCCGCTGTTCGGCGCCGGCAATGCCGGCGTGATCGCGCGCGACGGCAGGCTGATCCGGCGTGACGACGAGAGCCGCGGCGAGAGCTATACCGAGATCCTCGCGCGCGCGGGCGTCGCCGAGGTCGAGGCGCGCGGTACGGGCGCGCCAAATCCTGCGGCGATGGAGGAGTATGCGATGCACGCCCACGGGGCGGTGTTCGCGGAGGTGAAGGTCGATCCCGAGCTCGGCCAGGTCCGCGTCACCCGCATGATCGGCGCCTTCGCGGCGGGGCGCATCGTCAATCCGCATCTGGTGAAGAGCCAGCTGTTCGGCGGCATGATCTGGGGCATGTCCTTCGCGCTGCATGAGGAAGCCATCACCGACCGCCGCAGCGGCCGGATCATGAATGCCAATCTCGGCGAGTACCATATCCCCGTGAATGCCGACGTGCCGCCGCTCGACGTGATCACGGTCGAGGAGCACGATCCGCATGTGAATGCGCTCGGCATCAAGGGTGTCGGAGAGATCGGCATCACCGGCAGCGCCGGCGCGGTCGCCAACGCGGTGTGGCATGCGACCGGCGTGCGTGTCCGCCGCTTTCCGATCAAGATCGAGGAGTTATTGACGCAGCGTTGAGACAAAAAGGCGGGACGGGATCTTCTCGTTCCGCCGCGTCCTGCTAATGCAGTTTCTTGCGGAGCGCCTTCAGCGCTTCTCGCTGCGTCTCGATGTAGTCGGCAATAGCCTTACGCAGCTCCTGCGAATGGAGCTTGTCGGTGTCGCGCTGCACTTCATCGAGCGCAGCCTCTGCATTGGCGAGCGTGATCTTCATCTGCGAGCCCAGTCATGAAGCGGCGCCGGAATGTCTCTCGGCTTGGGTTCGCAACATATAGAGGATCGGATCGCGGAGATTGAGATGCCTCAAGATCCGTAAGATACCGGTGGCTCCGTAAAATTCCGGATAACCTTGACGCGCATCAAAACGTCGGCGGCGTGCAGGCCGAGATCACTTCGCACGGCTTGCCGCCGACGCAGCGGAAGCGATGCGGACGACGGCTCTCGAAGTAGTAGGCATCGCCGGGATTGAGGATGCGGCGCTCGTCCTCGACGGTGACTTCGAGCTTCCCCGAGATCACGATGCCGCCTTCCTCGCCGTCATGGACGAGGTGAACGCGCCCGGTGTCGCTGCCGGGCTCGTAACGCTCTTTCAAAATCTGCAGGCTGCGGCCGAACAGATTGTCGCCGATCTGGCGATACGAGATCGGCTTCTTGCCGACCTCGGTCAGCTCTTCGGACCGGTAGAAGATCTTGCGCCGTGACTCCGGCTCCAGTGCGAAGAACTCGGCGAGCCCCATCGGGATGCCGTCGAGGATGCGCTTGAGCGCGCCGACCGACGGGTTCATCTGGTTGGATTCGATCAGCGAGATCGTCGAATTGGTGACCCCGGCGCGCTTGGCGAGCTCGCGCTGCGACAGCTTGTGGTGCGCCCGGATGAATCGCAGCCGTCCACCGATGTCGACGCTCATGCCCCTGGTCCCTGTTGCAGGTGTTGCGGATCGCGCAAATATGGACCGGTAGCCCCAGTGAAATCAATGGCTTGCGGGTCACCAGAAAAGGACTTGTTGCGCTTTGGAAGCCGTGCCTCTGCTATCCGGGTCAGCAAAGGAGCGTGGCCCGTGACCCTTCATCAGATTCCGAACACTATCAAGACCGACTCGTTCTGGATGCCGTTCACGGCCAACCGTCAGTTCAAGAAGGCGCCGCGCCTGTTCTCCTCGGCCGAGGGCATGCACTACACCACCGTCGACGGCCGCAAGGTGATCGACGGCTCCGCCGGCCTCTGGTGCGTCAATGCCGGCCACGGCCGCAAGCAGATCGCCGCCGCGGTGGAGCGCCAGCTGATGACGCTCGACTTCGCGCCGTCGTTCCAGATGGGCCATCCGCTGGCATTCGACTTCGCCGAGCGTCTCGCCGAGATCGCGCCGAAGGGCCTCGACCGCGTTTTCTTCACCAATTCCGGCTCCGAGTCGGTCGACACGGCGCTGAAGATCGCGCTCGCCTATCACCGCGCCAACGGCCAGGCGAGCCGCACCCGCCTGATCGGCCGCGAGCGCGGCTATCACGGCGTCGGCTTCGGCGGCATGTCGGTCGGCGGCATGGTCGCCAATCGCCGCGCCTTCGCGACCCACCTGCCGGGCGTCGACCACATCCGCCACACCCACGATCTCACCCGTAACGCCTTCGCCAAGGATCAGCCTGAGCATGGCGCCGAGCTCGCCGACGATCTCGAGCGTCTGGTCGGCCTGCACGGCGCCGAGACGATCGCGGCCGTCATCGTCGAGCCGGTGCCGGGCTCGACCGCGGTGCTGCCGCCGCCGAAGGGCTATCTCAAGCGTCTGCGCGAGATCTGCGACAAGCACGGCATTCTGCTTATCTTCGACGAGGTCATCACCGGCTTCGGCCGCCTCGGCACGCCGTTCGCCGCCGACTTCTTCGGCGTCACGCCGGACCTGATGACGACGGCCAAGGGCATCACCAATGGCACCATTCCCTGCGGCGCGGTGTTCGCGAGCCGCAAGGTTCACGACGGCCTGATGGTCGGCCCGGAGAACCAGATGGAGCTGTTCCACGGCTACACCTATTCGGCGCATCCGACGGCCTGTGCCGCCGGCATCGCGACGCTCGACATCTACAAGGACGAGGGCCTGCTCACGCGCGGTGCGTCGATCGCCGGGTACTGGGGCGATGCGCTGCATTCGCTGAAGGGCCTGCCGAACGTCGTCGACATCCGCAATTGCGGCCTGATGGGCGCGGTGGAGCTGTCGTCGCGTGACGGCACGGTCGGTGCGCGCGGCTACGACGTCATGGTCGATTGCTTCAATCGCGGTCTGTACTTCCGCATGAGCGGCGACTCCTTTGCGTTGTCGCCCCCGCTCATCGTCGAGAAGAGCCATATCGACGATATGGTCTCGATCCTCGGCGAGGCCATCAAGCGGGTGGCCTGATAATTGCTCTCGCCGTTGCGGAGTTTGTTCTTGCAGCGGCGAGCGTGATGCCGCGGGAGTTTGACGAAGCGTGAAAGTTCTGATCCTCGGCAGCGGTGTCATCGGTGTCACCTCTGCCTACTACCTTGCGCGTGCCGGTCATGAGGTGACGGTCGTCGACCGTCAGCCGGAGCCGGCGCTGGAGACCTCTTTCGCCAATGCGGGCGAGGTGTCGCCCGGCTATTCCTCGCCTTGGGCCGGCCCCGGGGTGCCGGTGAAGGCGATCAAATGGCTGCTGATGAAGCATGGCCCGCTGGTGATCCGGCCGAAGCTCGATCCTGTGATGTGGGTCTGGCTCTCCAAGATGCTGCGCAACTGCACCAGCGCGCGTTACGCGGTCAACAAGAGCCGGATGATCCCGATTGCGGAATACAGCCGCGATTGCCTGCGCGACCTGCGCCGCGACATCGGCATCCAGTATGACGAGCGCTCGCAGGGCACACTGCAGCTGTTCCGCCACCAGGCGCAACTCGATGGCACCGGTGAGGACATCGCCGTGCTCAAGCAGTATGGTGTTCCTTTCGAGGTGTTGAGCCGGGAGGGCTGCATCGCGGTCGAGCCGGCGCTCGCCGCCGTGAAGGAGAAGTTCGCCGGCGGGCTTCGCTTGCCACAGGACGAGACCGGCGACTGCCACATGTTCACGCAGGCGCTGGCCAAGCATGCCGAAGCGCTCGGTGTGCGCTTCATGTTCAACACCGGTATCGATCGCATCGTCACGGATGGCGCGCGCGTCAGTGGTGTCGTGACCAGTGTGGGCACGTTGCAGGCCGACGCCTACGTTCTCGCGCTCGGAAGCTGGTCGTCGCGGCTCGTTGCACCGCTCGGCATCTCATTGCCGGTCTATCCGGTGAAGGGCTATTCGATCACGGTGCCGATCAAGGACGCCGCCGGCGCGCCGGAATCGACCGTAATGGACGAGAGCTACAAGGTCGCGATCACCCGCCTTGGCAATCGCATCCGCGTCGGCGGCACTGCCGAGATCTCCGGCTATTCGAGCCAGCTCTACGACGCCCGCCGCGCCACGCTCGATCATTCGCTGACCGATCTGTTCCCGCGCGGCGGCGATCTCTCCAAGGCGACGTTCTGGAGCGGCTTGCGTCCGATGACGCCGGACGGCCCGCCGGTGATCGGCCCGACGCAATACGCCAATCTGCACCTCAACACCGGCCACGGTACGCTCGGCTGGACCATGTCCTGCGGCTCCGGCCGCGTGCTCGCCGACATGCTGTCGGGCAAGAAGCCGGAGGTCGATGTGAGTGCGCTGACGGTGGACCGGTACAAGTATCGGTTCGGGTAAAGTCTATCCACTCGTCACTGCGAGGAGCGTAGCGACGAAGCAATCCAGAATGTCTCCGCGGAAAGACTCTGGATTGCTTCGCATCGCTCGCAATGACGATGTTGAAGCGCCGCGGCTCTCCTTACTTTCGCTGTGCGCGGTGGAAGGTGAGCAGGGCTTACCCCGCTCCCGTTACGCAGTTCACCCACAGCACCACCGCCTTTGCATCCTGCGCCGGATTTGAAAACCGGTGCGGCCGGCGGCTGGCAAACCGAAAGCTGTCGCCCGTCTTCAGCGACCACGTCTCGTTGTCCACCGTTAGCATCATCTCGCCTTCGAGCACGAGGCCAGCCTCTTCGCCGTCATGGGTGTAAAGCTCGTCACCGGTGGAGCCGCCGGGCTCCAGATGCACCAGGAACAAATTGAGCCGGTTGTCGCTGCTGGCCGGACTCAGCAATTGCTTCGACACCCCGGTGCGCCAGAGTTTCAGTTCGGGACGTTGCAGCCCGCGCGTCACCACCTGGTCGGATGCGCCGTCGGTGTTCGGGCTCGCGCCAAACAACGCGGCGATGCCGACGCCGAGTACATCGGCGAGCGTTGCCAGCACGCGCAGGGAGGGCGAAGACAGGCCGCGCTCGATCTGGCTGAGGAAGCCGATCGACAGGTCCGTGCGTGCGGCCACTGTCTCCAGCGAGAATTGCCTGATACGCCGGAGATCCCGGATGCGGCGCCCGACCGCGACATCCATCGCGGGCTCGGCCGGCTTGGCCTTGACCGGCACCTTCCTGGCCTTCACCGTCCTCGCCGGCCTTGCGGCGGCCGGTTTGCGCATTCTTTTGCCACCGCTCACGTCAAACCGCTTCCTTCATGTGCATGAAAACCGCTTGCATCGCCCGCGAAAGTGTGACCAAATTTTCATATTGGTGAAAATAGGCCGAAACGGCTTGGCCCGCAACGTCTGATCACGACATGCGCGAGCGCCGACATCGGCCAAGCCCAAAGGGGGATGCGATGAAGCGTTTTGGTCTGGCCGCGGTCGCGGCGCTCGCGATTGCAGCGGTGATGCCGGCTTCGGCGCAGCAGGTGCTGAAGGTCGGCTCGACGCCGACAGGCATTCCTTTCACCTTCCTCGACACCAAGACCAACACGATCCAGGGCATCATGGTCGATCTCGTCACCGAGATCGGCAAGGACGCCGGCCTCAGCGTGCAGATCGAGCCGATGGCGTTCTCGGCGTTGATCCCGTCGCTGACATCGGGCAAGATCGACATGATTGCGGCGGCGATGTTCATCACCGCGCCGCGCAAGGAGGTCGTCGACTTCTCCGATCCGATCTACACCTACGGCGAGGGCCTGGTGGTCCCGAAGAGCGACACCAAGGCTTATGTCACGCAGGATGATCTGAAGGGCGAGACGGTCGGCGCCCAGGTCGGCACCGCCTTCGTCGATGCGCTGAAGAAGTCCGGCCTGTTCGCCGACGTCAAGGTCTACGACACCATCCCGGACATCCTGCGCGACGTGAACACCGGTCGCCTTAAGGCCGGCTACGCCGACTATCCGATCCTCGCCTACAATCTGAAGCAGGGCGGTTTCCCCGAGGTACGTCTGGTCGACGGCTACAAGCCCGTCACCGTCGGCTCGGTCGGCATCGGCGTCCGCAAGGGCGAGGCCGCGCTGCTCGGCAAGATCAACGCCTCGCTTGCGAAGCTGAAGGCCAACGGCACCATCGACAAGATCCTCGAAAAGTGGGGTCAGAAGGCGCAGGGTTGATCGACAGAGGCTGGTAAGGCTGACCGATGAAAGGCTTCTGGCACGACGCCGTCGAGTTCTTCCCGATCCTGATGAGCGGCGTCGCGCTGACGATCGTCGTCACCATCGGCTCGCTGCTGCTCTCGACGGTGCTGGGCCTGATCTGGGCGATGATGCGGGTCTCGGGCATCAAGGTCCTGTCGATGCTCAGCGCCAGCCTGATCAACGTGATCCGCGGCATCCCGATCATCGTGCTGTTGTTCTACCTCTATTTCGTGATGCCGGATCTCGGTGTCACGCTGTCGGCCTTGCAGGCCGCGATCCTCGGGCTCGGCATCGCCTATTCGGCCTACCAGGCCGAGAATTTCCGCGCGGGCATCGAGGCGATCGACAAGGGCCAGATCGAGGCGGCGCAGTCGATCGGCATGGGCTGGTGGCTGACCATGCGCCGCGTGGTGCTGCCGCAGGCGGTGCGCATCGTGCTGCCGCCCTACGGCAACGTCATGATCATGATGCTGAAGGACTCGTCGCAAGCCTCCACCATCACGGTCGCCGAGCTTGCCCTTCAGGGCAAGCTGATCGCGTCCTCGACCTTCAAGAACACCAACGTGTTCACCCTTGTGGCGCTGATGTACCTCACCATGAGCATCCCGCTGATCCTGCTGGTCCGTCACTTCGAGAAGCGGGCGGGCAAGAAATGATCGAGCTCACCGACGTCCACAAGAGCTTTGGCCAGAACGAGGTGCTCAAGGGCATCACCGCCTCCGTCCAGAAGGGTGAGGTGGTCTGCATCATTGGCCCCTCGGGCTCCGGCAAGTCGACGATCCTGCGCTGTATCAATGGGCTGGAAAGCTACGACCGCGGCGAGATCAACGTCGAGGGACTGAAGGTCGACCGCGATGCGCCCTCCATCGTGAAGGTGCGCACCCAGGTCTCGATGGTGTTCCAGCGCTTCAACCTGTTCCCGCATCGCACCGTGCTGGAGAACGTCGTCGAAGGCCCGCTGTTCGTAAAGAAGGAGCCGCGTGCGCAGGTGCTCGAGCGCGGCCGCGCGCTGCTCGGTCAGGTGGGCCTCGCCGAAAAGGCCGATGCGCATCCGCCGCAGCTCTCCGGCGGCCAGCAGCAGCGCGTCGCCATCGCGCGCGCACTCGCGATGCAGCCAAAGGCGATCCTGTTCGATGAGCCGACCTCGGCGCTCGATCCCGAACTGGTCGGTGACGTGCTCGGCGTGATGCGCAAGCTCGCCGATGACGGCATGACCATGGTCGTCGTCACCCACGAGATGGGCTTTGCCCGCGACGTCGCCGACCGCGTGCTCTTCATCGACGGCGGCGTCATCGTCGAGCAGGGGCCGGCCAAGGCGCTGCTCAACCAACCCCAGCATCCGCGCACGCAGGATTTCCTGCGCAGGGTGCTGCATCCGCTCTGATCGGTCCTCGTCATGACTACGCGCCTGCCTCTGCCGCCCTCGCTCTATGCCGACACCGCCGTCGCGCCGGTTGCCACGCCGCCGCTCGATGTCGACAAGACCGTCTCCGTTGCTATCGTCGGCGGCGGCTACACCGGCCTGTCCACGGCTTTGCATCTGGCGGAGCAGGGTGTCGAGGCGCTGGTGCTGGAGGCGCAGGAACCCGGCTGGGGCGCATCGGGCAACAATGGCGGTCACACCAATCCCGGCCTGAAGCATGACCCCGATCAGATCGAGGCCGATTTTGGCGCAGAGCTCGGCCGCCGCATGGTCGAATTCTCCTACGGCACGACCAATTTCACGCACGACCTGATCCGCCGCTACCAGATCCCCTGCGAAGCGCGGCAGAATGGCACGCTGCGCGCGGCCTACAACGAGGCCAGCGCCGCCGCGATCGAGAAGACGGCGGAGCAATGCATCCGCCGCGGCATGCCGGTGCAATATCTGAGCCGCGAGCAGTTGCGCGAGATGACCGGCACGGAGCGCTACATCGGCGCGATGCTGGACACGCGCGGTGGCGATCTGCATCCTCTCAGCTACGCCCGCGGCCTCGCGCGCGCCGCGATCTCCGCGGGCGCGAAGGTCCATGGCGAAACGCCGGCGCTGTCGCTCCGTCGCGACGGCGCGCGCTGGCGCATCGAGACGCCGCGCGCGGTGGTGCATGCCGACAAGGTCCTGCTCGCCACCAACGGCTTCACCGACGATCTCTGGCCGGCGCTTCGCCGTACCATCGTGCCGGTGTTCTCCTCGATCGCCGCCACCGCGCCGCTCTCCGACGCGGTTGCCCGTTCGATCATGCCGACACGGCCGGTGCTCTACGAGAGCGGCCACATCACGGTCTATTATCGCATCGATCAGCACAATCGCCTCTTGATGGGCGGCCGCGGCCCGATGCGCTGGATCAAGTCGCCCAACGACGTCGCCTATCTCATGCGTTATGCCGAGCGGCTATGGCCGCAGCTCAAGAGCGCCGCCTGGACGCATGGCTGGAACAGCCGGCTCGCCATCACCAAGGATCATTATCCCCATGTGCACGAGCCGGCGGAAAACATCCTGATCTCGCTCGGCTGCAACGGGCGCGGCGTCGCGCTCTCGACCGCGATGGGCGCGCAGCTCGCGCGCCGGCTGATCGGCGGTGCCAAGGCTGAGATCGACATGCCCGTCACCGGCATCAAGCCGATCCCGATGCACGCGTTCTGGCCCTTGGGGGTTACGACTGCCGTGATCGCGGGCCGGGTGCGGGACCGGCTGGGCGTTTGAAGAAGAAGGCGTCGCCCCGTCAGGAGCGACGCCTTGCATGACTTGCGGATAGGGCGTCAGCAGCGACCCTGTTTCCACTGGCCGGGCGGGCAGCCCATGCCGCGCCAGCCGACCTTGCGCCCGTGGTGCCATCCGGGAGGAGTGGCATGGCGATGTCCATGGTATCCGCCATGATGGCCGTGACCATGGCCATGACCATGTCCGTGGCCGCCCCTGGCGAATGCGGCGTTTGGCATGGTGAAGCCGGCCGCGATGATCAGTGTTGCGGCGAGCGCAAGTTTCTTCATCCGAAATTTCTCCTGTTAGGCACGCATCTGTCCGTTCGACGAACGAACATCGATCGCGGTGTCGCGCGCAAATGCGGAGGAGTCGTGACGCTTAGGATTCGGCGACAGCGTCGGCCCAGGGCTGGAAGATCTCGACCGCGCCGGAATTCGTATCGCCCTCGCGCATCACCACGCTGGGGCAGGCGAACTTCTGCGGCAGGGCCTGCACTTGCGTCTCTTCATAATCGAAGCGTGCAGCAAGTGTCTTGCGCACGTCCGCCGGCAGTCTGATGTCGCCGATTACGACCGCGCCTTCGCTGGCGTCGATGCGCGGTTGGTGGATGGCCCTGTCGAGGTCCATGCCGAAATCCATCGCAAAGGACACGAGCTGCATCACGGACGGCAGGATGCGGCGGCCGCCGGAGGCGCCGACCGCGAGACGCCTGCCGTCCTTCGTTTCGGCGATGACGGGTGTGTAGTTGCAGAGGCAGCGTTTCCCGGGAGCGAGCGAGTTGGTGGTGCCCGGCGTCGGGTCGAACCACATGATGCCGTTGTTCATGGCGATGCCGGTGTGCGGCGTCACGTATTTCGAGCCGAAGGATGAAAGCAGCGTCTGCGTGACCGCGGCGATGTTGCCGTGGCGGTCGACCACGGAGAAATGCGTCGTGCAGGCGGGCGCCAGATATTCGGCGCCGAGCGAGCGCTTGCCGTCGGCATCGCCCATGTCCTTGAGCCGCTCGCGGAAGGCCGCTTGCAAGGCGAGCGCATATTCGCTGTAGGTGGTCGCGTCGGGTGCGCTTCCCGGCTTCAGGCTCTGCTGCAACAGGCGCAGCGCATGCGCCATGGTCGGTCCGGCCGTGAGCTCCGGCGTCGCATACACCTTGCCGTCGCGATAGGGGATCGCCAGCGGCTCGCGCAGATGGGCGCGAAACGCGGCGAGATCCTCCACCGACAGCGAGCCACCGTCGGCCTTGATGTCGGATGCGATGCTTTTGGCGAGGTCGCCCTGGTAGAAATCGCGCGGACCGGCAGCGGCAAGGTGCGACAACGTTGCCTTCAACGTGGCCAGCGGCAGCCGCGTCTCGGACTTGATGCCCCACGGCGCGCTCGGCGGCAGGCCATCCTTCAGGAAGGTGGCCGCGCTCGCGGGATAGCGCCGTAGATCGGCTGCCGATGCCGCGATCGTCAGCGTGGTCCACCAATCGACCAGCAGGCCTTCGCCGGCGAGCGCGGCGGCCGGGGCGACCAGGTCCTTCCACGGCATTTTGGCGTAGCGGCGATGTGCCTCCTCCATGCCGGCGACGACGCCGGGCACGGCGACCGAGCCGGGGCCATGAATGTTGCGGTCGTCCTTCACCCGCGGCCACGGAAACAGATCGGAGGCCGCGCCTTCGCCGCTGAGCGGGTAGTCGGTGGTGCGCAGGCTCTGTGGCGCGCACATGCCGTAGTCGATCACCTCGGTGCGATTTTCCTTGGCGCGGTAGAGCACCATCGCGCCGCCGCCGCCGATGCCGCTGTTCCAGGGCTCCAGCACGTTCAGCGCAAAGGTGGTCGCGACGATCGCGTCCACGCAGTCGCCTCCTGCCGCCAGCACCTGCGCCCCCACTTCGGCCGCGCGCCGCGATTGCGAGGCGACGATGCCGCCCTTGGATTTGACGGCGGGTTTGCGGACGGTTTGGTTGAGGCTGAATTGATGAGGCATGATGTCGTGTTGATCTCTGGGATTCGGTTGTTCTGGCTTCGTTGCGCTGACGCGCAAGCTGCAGCATTGGCGGGGCGCGCGAAGGATGGCACATTGCCGCCAACGAGAAAATCCAAAGGGAGACGCGACATGGCAGGTGTGAAACAGGCGCGGGATGGCGCGCTTGGGATCTTGACGCTCGACGAGCCGGCAAGCCTGAACGCGATGACGCCGGACCTGCTCGGCGCGCTCGCTGCCGCCGTCGCGGAGATGACCGGGGATGAGGACGTCCGCGCCCTGGTCCTCACCGGCGCGGGACGCGGTTTTTGCTCAGGACAGAATTTGAAGGCGTTGGAAGCGCTGGGCGAGGACATCGCCGCCGGCGTGATGCGCTTCTACTGGCCGGCGTTCAAGGCGTTGCGCGAATGCCGCGTGCCTGTCGTGGTCGCCGTCAACGGCGTCGCGGCCGGCGGCGGCTTCAGCCTTGCGATGGCCGGCGACATGATTGTTGCGGCGCGGTCGGCGAGCTTCATCCAGGTGTTCAGCCGCATCGCCCTGGTGCCTGATCTCGGTTCGACCTGGCTGCTGCCGCGGCTGGTCGGCCGGCAGCGCGCGCTCGAGCTGATGTTGCTGAACGAGCCCCTGACGGCCGAACGCGCGCAGGAGATCGGCCTGGTGCGGCAGGTCGTCGACGACGCGAAGCTGATGGACGAGGCGCTGGCCCTGGCGCGCCGTCTGGCGGACGGTCCGACGCGCGCTTTGGTCGCAACGCGTGCGCTTGTCGAGGAGAGTGAGCATGCGGCTTACGAGGCGCAGTTCCGCCGCGAGATCGAGGTCCAGGCCACGATCCGCAAGAGCGCCGACGCCATCGAGGGCCGCACCGCCTTCGTCGAGAAGCGCAAGGCGAAGTTTACGGGGAAGTGAGGTGGGACACGCTTCCTCGTGCCGTCATGGCCGGGCATAGCCGTCCGAAGGACGGCGTCGCTTCGCTCGCCTATGTCCCGGCCATCCACGTCCTTCGTGGCCGCCAAAAACGTGGATGCCCGGGACGAGCCCGGGCATGACGATGGAGAAACCGTTAGCGGGAATTCCAGGAAGCCGCGCTCAGAGCCTGCGATCCAGCCGGCTGGCCTGATACTTGGCGTGCCATTTCGGGCCAGGCCCGCGCATGTAGTGAAGCTCGGGGCGGTAGGGGTTGCCTGCGATCCGCACCAGCTTCTGCCACTTGGTGGCGACGAAGTTGAGGGGCTGGCGGAGCAGGGTTAATGAAGCGAACAGCACGGCATCACCTCAATGCGGCTTGCCGAGCATGGCGGTGAAGGGAAGGTCGAAGATCTCCTCGCCGTCGGAGCCGCTGACATGGATCACCCAGTCGCGCCAGTCTTCGGCACCCGGGGTGTAGATCATCGAGTGCATGATCTGCGCCGCACGGTCACGCGCCTCGGTCAGGCTGGCCACCGCAGTGCCGCTGCGATCGATCAGCGTGCCTTCGGTGTTGGAGCAGTGAAAATAGACCTGGACCATATCCGTCTCCTGTCGGGAGCGATTGGGATGGCAAATCGATACCACCCGAGGCCTTCGCGAAACATTCGGGGCGAGCCCGGTAAGGGAATTTACGGAGATTGGTCGCTGCGAAGGCCCGAGCGGGTTTGATCACAGGGGGGTGATGATCAACTGGACGGCGTTCCCATGGCATGGAACAACTTTGGACCGAAAGTCCGGGGAATCGCCGTGAACCAGCTCACATTCTGGCATGAACGCCGAAGCCTGTTTGCGGCGATCGTCGCCGGAGCGCTGTTCGGTCTTGCCCCGGGAGCCTCCTCCGAACCGGTGAGGAAAAGCGGCTATGCGATCGGCACGGAAGCCTGCGGCAGCGGCGATCTCGCCTTTCCCAAAATCCAGATCGACATGAAGGCGGGATTTTGCGCCGGTCTCGTCGCCAGCGAAGAGGATCGGCTGAAATTTCCTCGCTCGATCATCCAGGTGCCGGGCCGTGACCTGTTCGTGGTGGCCGACATGGGGGGCTGGGGCCACACCGATGGACGGCTGCTGCTGCTCGATCCGCATGCGCCGCAGGGACAGCGGTTCAAGGAGCTGCTGACCGCAATCGAATATCCGTTTGGTCTCGTGATTGGCCCGGACAAGAAGCTGTACGCCTCGACCGCGGAGGCGATCTTCCGGTTCGATCCGCTCGCCAACAATCCCCGCAGCACGGTCGAGACCATCATCCGGCACATGCCCGGTCGCCGGATCACATTGCCTGACGGCACCAGGCTCGACGAGAGTGCACATCCGCTCAAGCAGTTCATCTTTGACAGGAACGGGCGGCTGTTCGTCAATGTCGGCTCGCACAGCGACGACTGCATGACGTCGGCGCCGATCACAAGGCCATGCGCAGCGGCCGAGGGCGCGTCCGCGATGGCCTCGATCTGGCTGTTCACACCGCCCGCAGGCGGCACCTTCCCGGCGTTGAAGCCGGCCGATCCCGACCCGCCGCACACCGTCTATGCGCGCGGCCTGCGCAATTCGATGGCGCTGGCGCTGCATCCGAATTTTCCCGATCCCGGCTACGCCTTCCTGCAAGGCGAGAACGGCCGCGACCTGCCCGACATCTTCAAGCCGAACGAGGAGATCAACGCGATCGAGCAGGGCAGGCATTATGGCTGGCCCTATTGCTTCGACCTGTCGACGCCGAGCCCAGAATTCAAGCTCGTCCTGCAATCCGGGGTCTACAAGTCGCTCTGCACGGCCAATGCGCTCTACAAGGCACCGTTCTCGCTGATGCCGCCGCACGGCGCGCCGCTCGCGATGCTCTATTATCACGGCGCGAAATTCCCCGAGCTGGAAGGCAAGCTGCTGGTCGGCCTGCACGGCTATCGCCCGACCGGCAGCCGCGTCCTCGTCTATGACGTCGACGACCATGGCTTCCCGAAGCCCGCCCCGGCGCCGGTGCGCTATCACGTCAGTTGCACGGCCGATCCAACCCACAGTTTTCAGACCGACGCCGGCAACGTCGCCGCCGCGCCGTTCGACGAGCTGATCGCAGGCTGGCACCGCGTCAACGGCGCGCGGCCGCAAGGAGCGCCTGTCGGCATGACGGTCGCGGAGGACGGCGCAATCTGGCTGGTCGAGGACAAGAACAAGACCGTGGTCCGCATCGACCGCGCCGCGGGTGACGCGCCGGTGCCGCTGCCTTGCGACATGCGCAGCCAGGCGATGATCGACCAGCTCGCGGCCTTCGTCGCCAGGGACGCGCAGAACAGTGTCCGGCTCACCACGTTGCGCCAGGGCCTCGTCGAGAAGCATTGCGTTGGCTGCCATTCGGATTTCGGCCTGAAGGCAGGGCAATCGGATGCGGAAAAGGACGCGACGGTGCTGCGCTTCATGCTGTCGCAGGACGGCTGGATCTATCCGGGTGATCCAGACTCCGGCAAGCTGCGCACGCGGCTGCGCGGTATCGGCGCCGAGAAGCTGATGCCGCCGGGCGGCGAAAGCCTGCCCAGGACCGAACCCGGTTACACGCGCCTGCTCGATACCGCGGACCTGCTGGTTGCGAAAATGGTTCCGGGCACGCGGATGCGGATCAAGTCCGGCCCGCCGCAGCGCAAGTTCTTTGGCAAGACCAACAAGGAATGCGGCGAAATACCGGCCGCCAAGGTCGTTGTCGTGACACAAAGGAGCGCTGTAGACAAACCCGGCTTCAGCCGATTCTTCCGGCCTGCCGATCCCTTTCTGAATGGCGAGTGCAGCGACGACGATGGCTATTACATCCGGCAGGAATTTCTGGTGCCTGTGCAGTAGCGTCCTTCTCGTCATCGCGGCATCGCCGGCCCATGCTGAAACAAAGCTGTTTGAAAGCGTGCAGGTGACGCCGCCGGGCGAATACACCTTCGGCATCGAAGGGCCCGCGGCCGATCTCGACGGCAATCTCTTCGTGGTCAACTTTGGCAAGCCCGGCACTATCGGCAAGCTGCCGGCGGGCGGTGCGGCTTCGGAGCAATTCACGGCACTGCCCGAGGGTAGCGTCGGCAACGCCATCCGCTTCGCGCGTGACGGCACCATGTTCATTGCCGACTACAAGAAGCACAACATCTTCGCGATCCCGAAGGGCGCGAGCGAGCCCTTCGTCTGGTTTCATTCCGACGAGATGAACCAACCCAACGACATCACGGTCGCGCGCGACGGCACGATCTATGCGAGCGATCCGAACTGGAAGGGCAGGGAAGGCCACATCTGGCGTATCGCCAAATCTGCGGACGGCACGGTGCAGGGGCAGGTGATGCCGGCGCCGCGCGCGATGGGCACCACCAACGGCATCGACCTCAGCCCTGACGGCAAGACGCTCTATGTCGGGGAATCCAGCAGCGGCCAGATCTGGTCCTACACCGTCAGCGGCAACGAGCTCACCGGCGCAAAACTCGTCAAAGCCTTTCAGCCCGACACCGTCGACGGCTTGCGCACTGACGTCAGCGGCCGCCTCTATGTCGCGCGCATCCTCAAGGGCACCATCGCGGTGATGAAGCCCAATGGTGCGGTCGAGCGGGAGATCGCGCTGAAGGGCAAGGAGCCGACCAATCTGGCCTTCGGCGGCAGCGACGGCAAGACCGTCTTCGTCACCCAGCGTCAGGGCGGCTTCGTCGAGTCCTTCCGCACCGACCAGCAGGGCCGCGAGCACTGCCTCCAGCGCGGGCGCTGCTAGAGCGTCACAGGCGGTCTGCCTCCGGCGCAGTGCAGCACCAAAGCGGCGGCATTCTTCTTGCTTGCATCTGGCCGCCGCAGGCATTTAGACATCTGTGGGCATCGTCAACGCGACCACGGAGTGTTTGAGTGAAAGCCGTCCATACCGAACTGCATCGCTGCCACGATCCGCAATTCTTCCTGGTTCGCGGTGTCGTCAAGCGTACCACGGAACAGCCCGAGCGCGCCGATCGCCTGCTGAAGGGGTTGAAGGACGGCAAGCATCAACTGGTCGAACCGACGACATTCGGGCAGGGGCCGCGTGCGCGGATTCACAGCCCGGAATATCTGTCGTTCCTCAGCGAAGCCTGGGACGCCTGGACCGCGCTCGGCGATTCCGGCCCGGAGATGATCGGCAACATCCATCCCGTGCGTCACGCCGCGACCTACCCCACCCACATCGTCGGCAAACTCGGCTGGCACACCGCCGATACCGCGGCGCCGATCGGTCCCGGCACCTGGGCCGCGGCCTGCGCCGCCACCGACGTTGCGGTTACGGCAGCGCAGATGGTGATGGACGGCGAGGATGCGACCTATGCGCTCTGCCGTCCGCCCGGCCACCACGCCTACCGCGACATGGCCGGCGGCTTCTGCTTCCTCAACAACAGCGCGATCGCCGCGGCGCATCTGCGGCTCAAGCATGAACGCGTCGTGATCCTGGACGTCGACGTCCATCACGGCAACGGCACGCAAGGAATCTTCTACGCACGCCCTGACGTCTACACGGTGTCGATCCACGCCGACCCCATCGCGTACTATCCTTATGTGTGGGGCTACGCGCACGAGCGCGGCGAAGGACCCGGCCTCGGCGCCAATCTCAACATCCCCCTGGCCATCGGCACCGGCGACGACGGCTACATCCAGGCGATGGACGTCGCGCGCAGGGCGATCGAATCCTTTGCCCCAGGCGCCCTCGTCATCGCACTCGGCCTCGACGCCTCCGAGCATGATCCGCTGAAGGGCCTCGCCGTCACCACGCCCGGCTTCCGCCGCATCGGCCAGGCCATCGCGAAGCTGGGCCTGCCGACCGTGTTCGTACAGGAGGGCGGCTATCTCTCGGATATTCTGGGCGCGAACCTGACCTCGGTGCTGGCCGGGTTTGAAGAGGCGCGGTGATCTTCATCTCTCACCGCGTAGGCCGTCATGCCCGGGCTTGTCCCGGGTATCCACGAGCTTTGCGCCGGGTAAGACGTGGATGGCCGGGACAAGCCCGGCCATGACGCCGTGGAAGCTTCAACGCCCATAATGCTAAAGCCATGAGCGACAACGCCTCCCTGCGGGAGAGGTGAACCTCAATCCCTGAACAAAATCTGCTCCAGCAGGTCGATCCGCCTGATCCGGATGGTGCTGCCGTCGATGGCGATGATGCGGCGGTTCTGGAAACGCTTCAGCATCATCGTCACCCATTGCCGGGTCGAGCCGACCATGGCGGCGATCTGGTCATGGGTGATCTTGCGGTTGATGATGATGGTGTCGCCGTCGGCCGTGCCGTGCAACTCCGACAAAGTGAGCAGGAACTGCGCCAGTCGCTCGATCACTGAGCGCGTGCCGAGGATCTGCGCCATCGAGGAGTAGCATTTGCCCTTGGCGATGAGGCCGTCGATCAGCGCCAGCGCGAAGCTAGGCATGCCGGTCAACAGCTTCACAAGCGCGGGGCCGGAGAGTGTCGTGATCTCGCAGGCCTCTATGGCGACGCCCGACCACATGTGAATGCCACCGCCGGATATCTCGGGGCCTCCGATGAAATGTCCCGGCGTCCAATAGGCGAGCGTGATCTCGCGTCCCGACGGCGCGGTGTAGTAGACCCGCACCTGTCCGCGGCGGATGATGAAGATGCCGTCGTGGCCATCGCCCTGGCTGAACACCATTTCGCCCTGCGGCACCGAGATGATGCGGCCGGCCGCGTGCACGCGCGCCTGCTCCGACGCGGACAAGCGGTCGAGGAAATGCGCGCCGGCATTCAGCCCGTCGATCGTCTCGCTCATGAACAGCGCCGAGCTTGCGGGCCTTGCACGTGTGCTGCGGATTCGCCGCGTCTTATTGTGGTCGGTCCAGTCGAACGGAACGCCTGCATGAGGCCGGTCGGCGAAAGCGGCAGGCTCGGTCGCGGCAGCTTCCTTGAGTATGGTCATCGCAATCCGTCAGCTCTCCAGGGGCTTGCGACTAGGTAAGTGCGGCGGTGGTGCGATGTCCATCTCTTTGCGATCGTTCCAAATCACTTAGCAAAGCTTGATGTGTGCGGCGACCGACCGCGAAACGATTCCTCTCTCCATGGCTTCGGCTTGAGAAAATCCTTTGCGTCGTTGCGCGACGGAATCATGACGCGAACGTCCTGCGACGGCGATGCAAGTAATTGCTTCAAGCGTTGCGCCGCGCCTTCGATAGTGCCGGCCAGCGTTGTTGCCGGCGCGCGCCCAGCCTCCCGAGGACAGTTCGATGATCGAATTCAGCTCTTTGAGACTCAGTGTGGCCATGGCCATCACCGTTGCGATGTTCGCGCCGGCCCAGGCGGAGACGATCCGTGTGGCAGTCGGGACGCAGGACACGACGATCAATTGCGCGACCGGCGGACTGCTCATTCGCGAGCTCAAGCTGCTTGAGAAATATCTGCCCCACGATGGCAAGTACAAGGATGTCACCTACGACATTCAGTGGAAGAATTTTACGAGCGGCGCGCCGCTCACCAACGAGATGGTCGCAGGCAAGCTCGATTTCGGCGCGATGGCTGACTTTCCGGGCTCGCTCAACGGCGTTGCGTTCCAGAAGGCGGGACGCCGCAGTCTCTTCATCAGCGTGCTGTCCGGCAGCACCAAGGGCAGCGGCAACGGCATCGTGGTGCCGTCGAGCTCGCCGGTGCAGTCGCTCGACGAGCTCAAAGGCAAGACCATCTCGGTTCCCTTCGCCTCGACCTCGCACGGCATGCTGCTCCGCGCGATCGAGGCCAAAGGCTGGAATCCCGAGACCGACGTCAACATCATCACGCAGGCGCCGGAGGTTGCTGGGCCGGCCTTGCAGGCCGGCAAGATCGAGGCGCATGCCGACTTCGTTCCGTTCGCCGAACTGTTTCCGTGGCGCGGCTTCGCGCGCAAGATCTTTGACGGCGCGCAGGCCAATGCCCCGACATTCCACGGCGGGCTGGTCGATGCCGATTATGCCGAGAAATATCCCGAGATCGTCGTCGCCTATCTGCGCGCAGCGCTGGAAGCGGATCGCCTGATCACGGAAGAACCGGAGAAGTACAGCGAGCTGATCGCGAAGGTGACCGGCATCGAGGCGGAGGTCGACTACCTCTTTCACGGGCCGCTCGGTCTTCAGACCCGCGATGTGACCTGGAAGCCGGAGTACCGCCAGGCGGTCGCAACCTCGATCAAGACGCTGAAGCTGCTCAAGCGTGCGGACAGCGATCTCGACATCAACCAGTTCGTCACCGACAAGTTCGTCCGTATCGCGACCGCGCAGGCGGGGCGCAATTACGACTCCGAACTGAAGAACTATGCGCAGCTTCCGCTTCGCGCCAAGGACGCCGCAACGGGCGCCGAGATCAGCGACTTCAGCCGCGTCGCGCAGATCTGGGTCAAAGACGAGGCCCATGTGCGTCATTACGCGTCGCCCGAGAACGCGCTGAAGGCGCTCGCCGGCCTCGAGAAGGATGGCAAGACCATCCGCGTCGTATATGCGCAGGATCGTGAAAGCGGCATCAAGCTGTTCGCAAACCAGGCCTGGTTCGTGCGGTCGTCCAAGGGCGAGCTGAGCGCGTTCCTGCTCAAGCAGGCGGCCGAGGGCTGGTCGAAGAAAAACGGTGGCGCGGTGCTCGACTTCGCGGCCGCGCGCGAGTCCCTCGTCGCGAGCCGGTGAGGCGATGGCCACCGCTATCAAGGCGCGGCCTGCGGGCACCCGCTGGATGGTCCGCGGCCTTTCGATCCTGGCCTGCATTGCCCTGTGGCAGGTCGCTTCGACAACGCATCTCAATCTGGGGATCGTGACCTTCCGCAACGTGCCGCCGCCGGTCGAGGTCGTTCAATCCGCGCTCGCCCTGTTTCGTTCGCCGAAACTGACGGCACACGTCACCAGCAGCGTCTGGCGCGTGTTCGCGGGGTACGGGGCGGCGGTGGTGATCGGCGTACTCCTCGGCTTCGCGATTGGCCGCTCGCGCGCCGCGAGAGACCTTTTGCTGCCGCCGCTGGAATTGCTGCGGCCGATTCCGGCCGTGGCGTGGATCCCGCTATCGATCTTGATGTTTCCGTCGTCGGAACTCTCGATGATCTACATCACCTTCATCGGCGCGTTGTTTCCGATCGTGCTGAACACGGTCCACGGTGTTGCGAATGTCGACCGCCGGCTGGTCGCCTCCGCCCGCAGCCTCGGCGCGGGGGAGTTGGCGATCCTGAGGGAAGTCGTGCTGCCGGACGCCGCGCCGAGCATCGTCACGGGGCTTGCGATCGGCATGGGCACCTCGTGGTTCTGCCTCGTCACCGCGGAGATGATCTCGGGCCAGTTCGGCATCGGCTATTACACCTGGGAAGCCTACACGCTCCAGAACTACGCCGACATCATCGTCGGCATGCTGATCATCGGCCTGCTCGGCATGGGTTCGAGCTGGCTGCTGACGACGGCCGGGCGGCTTCTGATGCCCTGGCGTAGCCCGAAGGTGGCGCGATGAACATCCGGGTCGCGGATATCGGCACGAAGAGCGTCGGTCGGATCGACTTCGCCGATGTCTCGATTTCACTCGGATCGGGCGGCGACGCATTCGAAGCGGTCAGCGGTCTCGATGTCGCGATTGCGCCGGGCGAGCTCGTCTGCATTCTCGGTCCCTCCGGCTGCGGCAAATCCACGCTGCTCGGCGCGCTGGCCGGGCATTTGCCGATCACAGCTGGCCGTCTCACGGTCGACGGCCAGCAGGTCCAGAGCCCGAGCCCGGACCGGGGTATGGTGTTTCAGCAGCACACGCTGTTTCCCTGGAAGCGGGTGCGTGACAATGTCGCCTTCGGCCCGAAGATGCGGGGCCTCGCGAGGAGGGAGCGCGACCGCGCCGCCGACGCGATCCTGAAGCTGGTCGGCCTTTCCGGCTTCGAGGCGTTCTATCCGGCGCAATTGTCGGGCGGTATGCAGCAGCGCGTGGAAATTGCGAGGGTCCTGATCAACCAGCCGCGGGTGCTGCTGATGGACGAGCCCTTCAGCGCGCTCGACGCGCAGACGCGCGGCATGATGCAGGAGGTCCTGCTCGACATCTGGAGCAAGATCCCGACCACCACGGTCTTCGTCACCCACGACCTCGACGAGGCATTGTTCCTCGCGGATCGCATCGTCGTGATGAGCGCAAGACCCGGCCGGGTGATCGAGGATGTCGTGCTGCCTTTCGCGCGGCCGCGCAGCCACGATCTCGTGACCGAACCCGAGTTCGTGCGCCTGAAGCGGCATGTCATGCAGCTTCTGCGACGGCCGGAGGGCAGCGAGCCGCTGGCGCGGCTCAGTCCGCTCGGCGTGACGTCCTAAAACATCCCGCTCGCCGCGAGTGCCTTGCAGACGTGCTGCATCTCAGCCTCGTCGGCGACCATGTCGAGCATGATCGTGGTCAGGCCCTTCGCCGCAAAATCCCTCAGCTTTGTGCCGATCTCGGCGTAGCTGCCGACGAGATAGGGGCAGTCGGCCTGGAAGGTCAGGTACGGCAGCAGCCAGTAGCTATTGTCCTGAAGCTCGCCGCTCTGTCCCTCATACAGCCGCCGCTTCCACACGGAATCGCTGTTTTCCACGGTGAGCGCGAGCAGCTCGCGATCATCGGGATTGTCGCGAAAGCGTGCCTTCGCGGCCTGTCGTGCGTCCTCACGGCCCTCGCGGGCGAAGATGCCAACGTTCATTCCTGATACATCGAGGCCGCGATCGAGATCGGGCGGCAGCATCTGCATCTTGATGCAGCCGGTCTCCTTCGCCACGCGCTGCGCCGCCTCCGACTGGCCCGCGACCAGGAATTCCGGCATCAGCTCCGCCGGCAGGCGTGGGCGAAGTTGCAGATTGCTCGCGCGGTAGAACCGGCCCTCGAAATTCACCGGGCGGGGACTTTCCAGCAATTGGCGCATCAGCGCGACGAATTCGCCGAGCCGGACGTAGCGGTCGGCATGCGACTGCTCGTCGCCCAGCCCCTGCAGGTCGCTGACCGCGGTCCCCGTGATCATGTTGAGATAGACCTTGCGGCCGTGGAGCTGCGCAAAGGACGAGACGAATTTTGCCGCCGTGAACGGGTGCATGTAGACCGGATTGACCGCGATCAGCGGCGAGCTTCGCGTGGTCTCACCCATGATGTGCTGGGCCATCGCCCAGGGCTCGACGAACACGTCGTTGCCTTCGAACAGCAGGATGCCTTCGAAGCCGTTGCGGTCGGCGAACTGTGCCACCCGCATCAGCTCGCCGACATATTTCTTGGGATCGCGGTTGCGCGAGATCGCGGGGAAGACGCGCAGCCGCGGGGGCGTCATTCAGCCGCTTCCTGGAACGGCCAGGAATTGCGGGTGATGGGAAGGCCGCCGTGCGCACGGGAGCCATCGGCGATCGCGAGGCGATGCGAGGGCGACGGCGAGCACAGCGAGAAGCGCCATGCATCCGGATCGTCGGCGATATCGGGCTTGAAGCTGATCTCGATGGCCTCCCGGGACACCTGCATCGCGAAAGCGTCGAGCGGCAGATTGAGCCCAAAACCCCTTGCCTTCAAATAGGCCTCCTTGAGCGTCCAATAGTCGAAGAAGCGCTCGATCGCGGCGGGCTCAGGGAGGCCCCGCAGCGTTTCGACCTCCTCCGGCGCAAAGAAGCGCAGCGCGGTGGACAGTGGCGCGACCCGCCGTGACACGGTTTCGACGTCGACGCCGACGGTCTCATGCCCGGACACGACGCAGGCAACGCAGCCATCGGCATGGGACAGGCTGAAATGCAGCGCGGTCGAGGTCGCGGGCGCCGCGACAAACGGCCGCCCGTAGCGACCGGCCCCGAAGGACCAATCGGTGGGCGCGACGTTCGGTGCGGCCTGCGACAGCGCCAGGCGCAGCATCGCGTGCGCGAAGATGTACTGCCGCCGATGCCGCTCGAACATGAAGCGATCGGCGCGGATCCGTTCGTCGACCGAGAGCAGGCGGCGGCACGCATCGACTGCGCCCGGAGCGTCAATGGTCTCGATCAGTCCGACAAACAGTTCAATTCTGTCGTCTGCCATCAATAGGGCCCATGGCGTCAGGCGGAGGCCAAGTCTCCGGCCCTGACGGAAGAATCAACTGAGCAAGAATCAACTGAGCGGACCGCTTCTAACGGTCCACCCGGGCAATTTCTTGTCGATTTGCAGGCCGGTTTACAGGCGCAAGCTTGTGCGAGACCCCAACTCGACGAGCGAGCGGCCCATATCCGGAAAGTGAAGCCTGAGGATTCGTGCGGCGTCCCGGCCGACGGTCCTTACTTCTTCTTCTTCTTGGCTTTCTTCGCTCCGCCCAGCATCGAAAGGCTGGCGTCGACATCCTTGAGCGCGGACTGGAGCTTCTTCTTCTCCGCGCCCAGCAGCTTTTGCAGGGCTTTGCGGTCCTTGTCGCTCAACGAGGTACCCTTGGTAAATTTGATGAAACCCATAACAAACTCCCCCGGTTGAAAATAATCGTCCAAATCAAATCGAGAGAATAATCTTGCGCGCTGGCGCCAAATAATCAAGATGCAACTTGGTCATTCACAGCTTTGGCGAGTGAACCTGTGTTCTCCCGTCCCGTACAGCCGATCATGCCGCCCTGCGAGCGAGCAATCGGTCGAGCGGCGTGTTGGGGTGGGCGACGGCCGCGTCCAGCAGCGCGACGAGATTCGCCATCCACTCACCGACCCTGCGGCCATCGAGCAGCTCGCCCTTGTAATTGCATGAGCCGGTGATTCCGGTGGGGCGCTCCTTGAGCATCAGCGACAGCCAGGTCTGGTCGATCGGCAGCACCGGCTGGCCTTCGCGCGCGACGTCGCCGATCGATTCGATCGTGACGTCAGCCAGATCGAGCGGCTGGCGCAGCGGATTTTGCAGGGTGAAATAGACCTGGAGCAGCGAGGCTGGATTGATCCCCTCCTGCTCCAGATGGTCGGCCAGGATGTTGAACGGCAGCTCCTGGCGCGCATGCGCGTCGAGCACGCTCTGGCGCACCCGGGCCAGGGCTTGCGCGAACGACAGCTCCGGCGTGATTCGGGTACGGACGATCACCGTGTTCTCGAACGGACCGACGACCCGGTCGGTATCCGGCTGGGCGCGATTGGCCATGGCGGTCGCGACCGAAATGTCGTTGCGGCCGGTCTGCGCCAGCAGCAGGGCCTTCAGGCCGGTGAGAAGGCACATGAACAGCGTGCTGTTATGCCGGCCGGCGAACGCCGTGAGCCGGCCGATCAGCTCGCGCTCGAGGCTGATGGGGTGATGCCCGGTGGACGCGCCGGGGCTTGCTTCACCGTCGAAGACGGGGGCCGCGCCGCGCAGATTCTCCGTCCAGTCGGCGGCCTGGCGGCGGGCGGCGTCGGTGCTGCACCACCAGCGCTGCCAGCGGGCGACGTCCGAAAAGGCGAGCGGCAGTTTCGGCAGCGGCACGGACGGACGTCCGGCCAGCGCGGCATAGCGGTTGGACAGCTCCTCGAACAGCACGCCGATCGACCAGCCGTCGGCAATGGCATGATGCAGCGTCAGCAGCAGCACATGATCGTCGGCATGGAGCCGCAACAGCCGCGCCCGCAACAGCGGCGGCCGCGCAGTGTCGAACGGGGCGTAGGTCTCCTGCTCGATCAGGAGATCGATCTTCCTGAGTTCGAGGGCTTTGCGCCACTTGTTGTCGTGGGGACGTCCGTCGCTGATGACCTCGATCGTGAGGGCCGGTCCGAGCTCGCCGGGTGTGGCGACGCGGCTGGCGGGCTCGTCGCCGCTCCGGCCGAACCCGGTCCGCAGCGATTCGTGGCGGCGCACGATGTCGCCGAACGCCTGCGCGAGGGTGGTCGGATCGAGCGGGCCCTGGAGGCGGAAGGCAAAGGGCAGGTTGAACAGCGGCAAGCCCGGCAGGTTCTGCTCGATCCGCATCATCTGGTCCTGTGCGATCGAGAGCGTTGGGAGCCCGCTTTCAGCAGGCCGCAGCACGCCTGTCGCCGGCTTGCGCGGCTTTGCTGCCACGGCCTCGTCAACCCGCCGGGCGAGTTCTTCGATCGTCGGAGCCTCAAAGATGGTCTTGATCGGCAGCGACACGCCGAGCGCACGGGCGACGCGCGCCATCGCCTGGCCCGCCAGCAGCGAATGGCCGCCGAGATCGAAGAAATTATCGATTACCCCGAGGCTCTCGACCTTCAGCAGGTCGACCCAGATGTCCGAGAGCACTTTTTCGGTGAAGTGCCGCGCCGGCACGGCGGCATCCGGTGCGGAGACGTCCTGCTGCGCGGGCGCCAGCAGCGCCGACCGGTCGATCTTGCCATGGGCATTGAGCGGCATCTGGTCCAGGAACAGGAATGCGGACGGGATGGCATGGCCCGGCAGCCGGCTCTTCAGGAAGTCGCGCAGCTCGCTGGCGCTGCTCTGGCTGCCGGCCCTTGCGACGATATGGGCGATCAGCCTGACATCGCCGCTCGCCTCACGGCGCGGCTCGACGATGCCGGCGCGCACCGCAGGATGGTCGGCAAGCGCGTTCTCGATCTCCTTGAGCTCGATACGGTAGCCCCGGACCTTGACCTGATGGTCGGCGCGGCCGAGGCATTCGATGGTGCCGTCGGCGCGGCGGCGTGCGAGGTCGCCGGTCCGGTACAGCCGCGCGCCTTCCTGGCGCGAGAACGGATCGGGCAGGAAACGCTGCCGGCTCTGCGCGGGATCGTTGATGTAGCCGCGGCCGACACCGGCGCCGCCGATGCAGAGCTCCCCGGTCACGCCGACCGGCAGCGGCTGGAGGTTTTGATCGAGCACATGCAGCTGGGTGTTGGGCAGCGGCGCGCCGACCGGGACGTTGCTCGTCGCCGCCGCCGGCGCTTTGGTCAGGCGATGCAGCGAGACGTCGTCGGAACATTCCGACGCGCCATAGGCGTTGATCAGCGGCACCTTCGGGCAGCGGGCGAACCAGGCGCGGCAGAGATCGACGGGCAGCGGCTCGCCGGTCGAGATCAGGAGCCGCAATCCCGCAAAGGCGCGCTGGACCTGCGCGTCGTCCATGCGGTCGAGGATCACGCGTAGCAGCGACGGGACGATCTCGAGCACGCTGATCCCTTCACGCTCGATCTCCCGCGCGAGCAGGATCGGGTCCTGCACGATTGCGTTGGCGCAGACATGGACGCGCGCGCCGACCATGGGACCGGCAAGGAACTGCCAGACCGAGATGACAAAGCTCTGCGGCGCGGTCTGGGCGATCACGTCCGTGGCCGTAAGGCCAAGCTCGGAAATGAGCGACGCCAGATGGTTCGACAGCCCGCGCTGCTCGATCATGACGCCCTTCGGCGCGCCGGAGGAGCCGGATGTGTAGATGAGATAGGCGAGGCTCGCGGCCGCGCGCCGCGCGGCGCGGGCAGGCCTGGTCGATCCGGGTGCGATCGCGTCCTCGAGCGCGGCGACATGGATGCGCTCGACCAGCGGTTCGAGCAGCGCCTCGACCATGGCCGACTGGGCGCGCCCTGTCAGCAGCATGCGGGCGCAGCTCGATCCGAGGATGGTCGCAAGCCGCGCCGGCGGCTGGTCGGGATCGAGATTGAGGAAGGCTGCGCCTATGCGCTGCGCGGCGATCATCGCGGCGAGCAGGTCGGGTCCGCGATCCGCAAGCAAGGCGACAACGCTCTCGGCGCCGACACCTTCGCGAGCGAGCCAGCGCGCCGCCGCCTGGCTACGGCGCGCCAGCTCGCGATAAGTCAGGGAGGTGCGGCCGTCGGAGATGGCGATCGCGTTCGGTGTCTTCTTCGCCTGGCGCTCGAGGCGTTCGCAAAGATTGCCGCGCGTGGTGAAATTGGCCACCACGCCCTGGCGTTTCGCCAGCAACTGCCGGCGTTCGGCCTCCGTCAGGAGCGGCAGGCGCGAGATGCGCTGCTCCGGATTGGCGATCACGGCCTTGAGCAGGGTCTTGAACTGAGCGGCCATGCCTTCGATGGTCGCCGCGTCGAACAGATCTGTGGCGTATTCGAAGAAGCCGGTGAAGCGGCCGTCGGCCTCGATCAGTTCGAGCGTGATGTCGAAACGCGCGACTTTCGGGTCGACCTCAAGCCGCCGCGTCGACAGGCCGGGGAAACGTGCCGCCTCGATCGAGGCGTTCTGGAGGATGAACATGATCCGGAACAGCGGATTGCCGTCGCTCCGGCGCGCGATCTGCAGCGCGCGCAGCACTTCCTCGATCGGAAGGTCCTGGTTGCGGTAGGCATCCAGCGTGACCTGTCGCACCCGCCGCAACATCTCGCCAAAGCCCGGATCGCCGCCGAAATCGTTGCGCAGGATCAGGGTGTTGGCGAACAGCCCGATCAGTCGCTCGCTCTCGATCTGGTTGCGATTGGCGATCAGCGATCCCGTCGCGACATCCTCGTGTCCGGTGCGGCGGAACAGCAGGCACTGGAAAGCCGCGAGCAGTGTCATGAAAGGCGTGACGCCCTGGTCCTGGCTCAGGGCTCTCAAATCCGCCGACAGTGCCTTGGAGAATTCGAGATAGTGACGGGCGCCGTGACCGCGCCAGACCTCCGGCCGTGGCCGGTCGGTCCGCAGCGGCAGCGTGGTGACGCCGTCGAGCTGGGTCCGCCAGTAATCGAGCTGCTCCTTCGCCGCCGGCGTCTGAGCCCAGCTCTGCTGCCATAGCGCAAAGTCACGATACTGAAAGGCGGGGGGCGGCTGTATCGCCGCGCTCGTCTTGCGCGCGGCGGCATAATGGGCGGCAAGCTCCTCCCAGAACAGCCGTTGCGACCAGCCGTCGGTGACGAGATGATGGACGTTGACCACCAGCGCGTGGCTGGATTTGTCGAACGACAGCAGAGTGACCTTCAGCGGCGGCTCGCGCGCCAGATCGAACGGATATTGCGCGAGCTCGAGCGCCTCGCGCCGGATGATTGCGGCCCGCTTGTCCGCCGCGCAGGGCTTGAGCTTGATCCGCTCGAATCGCGGAGGTGATTGCAGCACAAGCTGCGCCGGCTCGCCCTGGCGTTCGATGAAGACCGAGCGCAGCGCCTCGTGGCGCGCGCAGATCGAGGCGAGGCTCGCAGAAAGCGCGGCAACGTCGACCAGACCCTTGAGAACGGCGACTTCGACGACGTTGTAATTGTAGCGGGTCGGATCGAGTCGCGAGAGCACATACATCCGCTGCTGCTGGAACGACAGCGGCGCGTCGGCTGCCGCCGCCTGGCGCCATGCGGGCGCCATCGTCTCGCGATGGGTTGTGGCGGTCTCGATCCGGGCTGCAAGCGCCGAGACCGTGGCGCAATCGAAGATGTCCTCGAATGAGAAGTCGACATTGAAGCGTTCGCGCAAGCGCGAGCGCATCTGCGTCGCCGCGAGCGAGTCCGCGCCGAGCGCAAAGACATCCTGGTCGATGCCGACCTGCGGCAGCTCCAACAGACCGGCCCAGATCCCCGCGAGCTGGGTCTCCAGCGCGTTGCGCGGCAATTGCGCTTCGTCGCCATGCTCCACGGTTGCGATCAGATCGGCCAGCGCGTTGCGCTTGACCTTGCCGCTCGCGCCTTTCGGCAGTGCGGCCACGCCGCGGATCAGGCTCGGCACCTTGTAGGCCGCAAGACGTTTGCGCGCGAACTGCCGAAGCTGGTCCGGAGTTGCTTCGGAATTCGGGCGCAGCACCACGACGGCGGCGATGTTTTCGCCGAGCTTCTGGTGCGGGACGGCGAACACGCCGGCCTCCAGCACCGCCGGATGGCTCAGCAGGACCTCTTCGACCTCCAGGGGCGATATCTTCTGTCCGCCGCGGTTGATGACGTCCTTGATGCGGCCGACGATGAAGAGATAACCGTCGGCGTCGAGATAACCGAGGTCGCCGGTCCGAAACCAGCCGTTGCGGAAGGCGGCCCGTGTCGCCGCCTCGTCGTTATAATAGCCGCGGCTCATGTTCGGCCCGCGCAGCATGATCTCGCCATGCTCGCCGCTCGCAAGCGTGCGGCCCGCCCCGTCCATGATCGCGATCTCCGGGCCCGCAGCGCGGCCGACCGATCCGACCTTGCGCAGCTCGAACGGATTGGCCGCGATCTGCGAGGCCGCTTCCGTCATGCCGTAGGTCTCGAGCACGGGAACGCCGAACATCGCTTCCAGCCCGTTCAGGATCGCGGGCGCGAGCGAGGACGAGGCCGAGCGGATCACGCGCAGCGACGACGACCGGGCGCGGTCCGGGTCGACCTCGGCCGCCGTCAGCAGCGCGCGATGGATGGTCGGCACCGCCGTGTACCAGGTTGGTCGCAGCTCCCGCATCCAGCCGAAGAAGGACAATGCGTCGAAACCGTTGGTGCAGATCACGCTGGAGCCCGCGGCCAGCGCCGTCAGCAGGCCGGAGATCAGACCATGGGCGTGAAACAGCGGCAGGGCGTTGAGCAGGCGGTCGTGGGCTGCGAGCGACAGCACGCGGCCGGCATTGTATGCGGACAGGCACACATTGCGCTGCGTCAGCGGCACCATTTTCGGCCGCGCCGCCGTGCCCGACGTTAACAGGATGAAGGCGTCATCGTCGCCGCGCGAGGCGCCGCTCGTGCTGGCCGGCCCGACTGCCGGGCCGATGAACGCGCAGCCGCCGAGATCGTCGTTCGGCCCCGGCACGAAATCGATCACCGCGATATCGAGCGCCCTGGCAACGTCACGACTTGGTGAATTCAGGTCGGCCCGGGTGACGAGGGCGGTCAGCTTCAATTCGCTGAAATAGCGTTGCAGCTCGTCGGCCGTCAGATCGGGATTGACGGGGACGCAGGCGCCGGCCGAGGCGACCGCGATCAGCGCCAGCGCGCTGTCGGCGCCGCGCGGCAGCGCAACGGCAATCCGGTCGGCAGGGGCAATGCCGAGCCCCCGCAGGGTGCGGATCAGTTGCTGGATCAACTCACCCAGCTTGCCATAGGTGAGGGCCGGCCGGCCCGGCGCGAGGAGAGCCGGTGCCGCCGGCGTCTTGCGCGCATAAAAGTCGAGAAGGCCGCCGATATCGGCAAAGGTCCTGGTTTCGGCGCCTGCGCTGTCCGAATCCTCTCCCGCTACGGATGCAATATGGGACAATGCCATTCCCTTTTGATCTGATTGAGCTATTCTTCCCAAGACTTACGGAACGCGTCCAGTCTGAGGTGAAGTTCGGGCCCCAAAATCTGTGGTTGAGGGGCCTAAGCCCTTCGACGGAGTGAAGGTCGGGCAGAATCACCATGCTGGAGAATGAGCCTGTTACGGAGACTGAAGGCGGGTTGAAGCGCTGGCTCGAAGGCGTCGGTCTTGGACATTACACCGATCTCTTCGCGCAGCACCGCCTCGATCTCGATGTCATGGGGGACCTGACGGAATCCGACCTGGTGGAGCTCGGATTGCCGCTCGGCGATCGCAAGCGGCTTCAGCGCGCGATGTCGGCGCTATTCCAGGCTGAGACCGCCGAGAAGCCCGATGCGGCGGCGCGCCCGCAAGTCCGGACGGAAGTCGGCGCCGAACGGCGTCAGCTCACCACCATGTTCTGCGATATGGTGGATTCCACCTCGCTGTCGGTGCAGTTCGATCCGGAAGACGTACGCGACATGATCGCGAGCTTTCGCGAGACCTGTGTCCGGGTGGTGAAGCATTACGAAGGGTTTGCCGCGCGCTTCGTCGGCGACGGTATCCTTGTCTATTTCGGCTATCCGACCGCGCATGAGGACGATGCCGAGCGATCGGTGCGCGCCGGGCTCGAGATCGTGCGGGTGCTGTCGACTGCGCGCGCGATCGAGCCGCGCGGTGCGCTCAGCCACGCCCCCGCCGTCCGCATCGGAATCGCAACCGGTCTCGTCGTGGTCGGCGACCTCGTCGGGCAGGGCACCGAGGAGCGCGATTCCGCGGTCGGTGAAACCGTCAATCTCGCCGCGCGCCTGCAAGGTCTGGCGCCGCCCAACGGCGTCGTGATCTCGTCCTCGACCCAGTCGCTGCTGAAGGGCAAGTTCGACTACCGCAATCTCGGTGTCCATGCGCTGAAAGGCATCTCGGAGAAGACGCAGGCCTGGCACGTGGTGCGCGCCTCGCGGGCGGAGACCCGCTTCGCCGCAGCCATGGGCGGGCGGCTGACGCCGCTCGTCAACCGCGAGGAAGAGATCGCGCTGCTGATGGGACGCTGGCAGCAGGTCAAGGACGGCGACGGCCAGGTCGTGGTCAAGTTCGGCGAGCCCGGCATCGGCAAGTCGCGCATTATCCAGGAGATCTTCGACCGGATCGCGGGCGACCGCCATGGACACGTCTCGTTCCAGTGCTCGCCCTATTACACCTCCACGGCGTTCTATCCGTTCTCCGAGCAGCTCAAATTCTCGCTCGGCCTCGACCGCGAGGATCCGTCCGCGACGTCGCTGGCGGGTCTGGAGATCGCGATCGCCGCCGCCCATGGCGACATCGAGCAGGTCACGCCGCTGTTTGCCGCGCTGCTGTCGATCCCGACCGGAGACCGCTATCCGCCGCTCGACCTGTCGCCGCAGCAGCAGAAGGATGCGACCGTCGCGGCGCTGGTCAATCATTTCCTCGGCCTTGCGCGCGACATGCCGCTGGTGATCGCGCTTGAGGATCTGCACTGGATCGACCCGACCTCCCGCGAGGTGATCGACCTCCTCGTTGAACGCGTGCAGAACCAGCCGGTCCTTGTCATCATCACCGCGCGCTCCGAATTCCAGCCGAGCTGGAACGCGCATTCGCACATCACCACGCTGGTGCTGAACCGCCTGAGCCGGCAGCTGCGCACGACGCTGGTCGAGCGCGTCGCGGGCCGCGAGCTTCCCAAGGAGGTGGTCGAGGAGATCATCGTCAAGACCGACGGCGTGCCGCTGTTCCTGGAAGAGCTGACCAAGACCGTTCTCGAATCCAACCTCCTGACCGAGCGGCACGGGCGCTACGTGCTGTCGGGCCCATGGCGGCAGCTCGCGATCCCGGCGACCCTCACCGACTCGCTGATGGCGCGGCTGGACCGGATGGGGCCGTTCAAGCGCATCGCGCAGATCGGCGCCACCATCGGTCGCGAGTTCTCCTACGAGACCCTGCACGCGGTCGCCAACACGCCGGCGGAGCAGATCGAGGCCGCGCTCAATCATCTGGAGGAGGCCGGGTTGATCATGCGCCGCGGCCATCCGCCCGGCGCGCTCTACTCCTTCAAGCACGTGATGATCCAGAACGCCGCGCACGACAGCCTGCTGCACAGCGAGCGGCGCAAGCTGCATTCGCGGATCGCGCAGGTGCTCGCCGAGATGTATCCGGAGAAGACCGAGCGCGAGCCGGAACTGCTCGCCCATCACCTCACCGAATCCGGCCAGAGCGAGGGCGCCGCCAGCTTCTGGCTCAAGGCCGGCAAGCAGGCGGCCAAGAGCGGCGCCAATCTGGAGGCGATCGGGCATTTGCGCCGGGGCTTGAGCGTCGTGCAGGCCAATGCGCGCATGCAGGGCGCCGACGAGATGGAGCTGGAGCTGCGCATCGCGCTCGGCAACGCATTGATTGCCGCCAAGGGCTACGCCGTGCAGGAGGTCGAGGAGAACTACATCCGCGCGCTCGAGCTCGGTCAGCAACTCGACGACGACGAGAAGGCCTTCGCCGCCACGCGCGGGCTCTGGGTCTGCCATTTCATCCGTGCCGATCTCAGCCGCGCGCACGATCTCAGCGTCGAGCTGTTGAAGTTCGCCAAGCGCGAACGGCTGAACGAGCGCACGCAGCCGGCGCAGCAGACCGGCTATCTGATCGAGGCGCACCGCTCGATCGCGATGACGATGCTCTATCGCGGCCGTTTTGCCGCCTCCCAGCACCATCTGCACCGCTGCATCAATCTCTACAGTCCCGATCTGCACTCCGATCTGATGGAGCGGCACGGCACCGATCCCGGCGTCGTTTCGCTGTCCTATCTCGGCTATCTCCTCTGGTTCCTCGGCCGGCCCGACGCGGCGCGCCAGCACAGCGAGCAGGCGATCGCGAATGCCGAGAAGATCCGCCATCCCTTCACGCTCGCCTTCGCGCTCGTGTTCGGCGCCTATCTGTGCCAGCATTTGCGCGATGTCGAGGGCACGCGCGACCACGCCAACCGCGCCATGATCATCGCCACCGAGCACAATTTCCTGCACTGGAAGCAGCAGGCGGCGATCCTGCGCGGCTGGGCGCTGGCCCAGCTCGGCGAGGCCGACGAAGGTCTCAGCCAGATGCGCTTCGGCCTCGACGAATACGAGGCGATGGATTCCTGGCTCGCTGGCTGCTGGTTCCGCTGCCTGCTGGCGGAGGCCTATGCCAAGGTCGGGATGCGCGATGCCGCCTTGCGCGCGCTGGACGGCGCGCTCGCGACCGCGAGACGGACCGGCGATCACTCCTATCTCGCCGAGGTCTATCGCCTGCAGGGCGAGATCACGATGTCGGACGGTGATCCGGCATCGGTGCAGGAGGCCGAGGACCTGTTCACCCTGTCGCTGGAGACCGCGCGCAAGCAGGGCGCGCTGTCATGGGAGCTTCGGACCGCCGTCAGCCTTGCGCGCCTGTCGCACGAAGCCGGCAAGCGCGAGCACGCAAGCCTCCTGCTTTTGCCGATCGTCGGCAAGTTCAGTGAGGGCTTTTACACCCCGGACCTGAAGCAGGCGATGCAGCTCCTCAGCGAGCTCGGCGGAGACGTGCCCGTCCTTGAACAGGCCGATGCGATGAAATGAGCGATCTTGCCGCCGCGCGCGCGCGTTACGTCGAGTTGATTGCGAAGCGAGAGCGGATCTCCTCACCACGCCTGCTCGAAGCGCTCGCCGCCATCCCGCGCGAGGATTTTCTGGCCAAGGGACCCTGGCGCATCAAGAGCGAGGCGGCGCGCAGCTATCGCCTGACGCCGGATGCCGATCCCGTTCATCTCTACGACAATGTGCTGGTCGCGATCGATGCGCGCCGCAAGCTCGACACCGGGCTGCCGAGCCTGTGGGCGCACTTCATCGATCTGCTCGACGTCGGGGAGAAGGACCGCGTGGTCCAGATCGGCTGCGGTCTCGGCTATTTTTCGGCGGTGTTGTCGAAGATCGTGGGGCCCAAAGGCAGGGTGCATGCAATCGAATGCGACGGGCGGCTTGCGGCGCGTGCCGCGAATTACCTTCGCCCCTATCGCAATGTCGAGGTCGTGCATGGCGATGGACGCGAGGAGATCGGCGAGCCGGCCGACGTGATCATCGTGCATGCCGGCTTCCCGCACCCGCATCCGCTCTGGCTGCAGTCGCTCCGTCCGCGCGGCCGCCTCCTGGCGCCGCTGACGCAGCGCGACCGCGAGGGCGCTGCCCTCAAGATCACGCGCAAGGGCAGGGGGTTCGAGGCCGAGGCGGTGCAGCAGATCCGGATCTTCCCCGGCCGGGGGCGCGGTGTGACCGCGCTCGACGACCGCGTCGCCGACTGGTGGCAGCGCGCCGCCGCACTCGCGCCGCTGCGTTTTCGCGGCATCGAGCAGGGGCTGCCGTCGGATGGCTAATGCTTCGTTTCGTTTTACCTTGATTCCGTTTGTGAGTTTCCAGCATCTCGCGGTGCGGCTATGAGTGCGGCTTGATGGCCATTCGAGCGCGCTCCATGCATTCCGTTGCCCTGCTGACCGCCAGCTACGCCAAGGATATCGAACGCTTTTCGTTGCTCAGCGAGAGCATCGACACCTGGCTCTCGGGATACACGCGGCATTATGTTCTCGTTAACGATGAGGACGTGCCGCTGTTCGCGCGGTTCGCGTCCGACAAGCGCGTCATCGTTCCGGCCTCGAATTATCTGCCGAAATGGCTCTGGGCGCTGCCGCCGGCGCTTCAGTTCCTCAGCAAGCGCCGCGTCTGGCTGTCGCTGCTGTCGTCGCCGGTGCATGGTTGGCACATCCAGCAGATCCTGAAGATCGCAGGCGTCCTCAACGCGCCGGAGCAGCGCGTCTGCATCCTGGATTCGGACAATTTGTTCTTCCGCGAATTCGACGTCGGCCATTATGCCGGCGCTGAGAAGACGCCGCTGTTCGCCACCCCGAAGGACATTGGCGCTGACCACCCGTTGCACGGGCTGTGGCTGCGCACTGTCGATCAGCTTCTCGGTATCAAGGAGCGCTCGTTCCCGGCCGACGACTATGTCGGCAACGCGCTGGTCTGGGACCGGGACACCGCGCGCGCGATGACCGACGCCATCAAGGCGGCGACCGGATTGAACTGGGTCTTGGCGCTGTGCCGGAAGAAGAAGTTCTCGGAATATCTGATGTACGGCCATTTCGTCGCGAACTCGCCGGCGCATCTGGCCACCCATCGGGTCACCGAGGACAGCATCGCCGTCTCGCATTGGGATGATACGCCGCTCGACCGGCTGGCCATCGAAGCGATGATGCGCGCGGCCTCGCCCGAACAGGTCGCGCTCTGCATCCAGTCCTATTCGTCGACCTCGGTCGACGACATTCGTGACGTGTTCCGCCTCAGCTCGCGTGATCGCCGCGCTCCGAGCCTGTCTCCTGAAGATATCGGTGATGCGGTCGAATTCGAAGTGCCGACGAAGACGCGCTAAGGCCGCGTCTCAGGCGTCTCTCGTGAACTTGCTGATGACGTCCATGAACGGCTTCGGCTTGAACTCGCCGTCGAGCGGCAACGGGCGGTTCGGCTGCTTGTCCGCGCGGGCGAAGGTGCCGTTGATCCAGCTATAGCGATCCGAGAGGCCCCAGGTCAGGATCGAGCGCACCGGCCCGCTGGTCGAGATCGCGGTCAGGAGGTCGTCGACGCGCTTGGCGACGATGGCGTCGCGCTCTGCCGGGTTGCCCGTCAGTTTCTGGTCGTCGACATCGAGCTCGGTGACGAGCACATCGAGGCCCCATGAGCGCAGCTCGGTGACGAATTCGGCGAGCCCATGCGTGTCGATCTCGAGCTCGGCATGCAGATGCGATTGCAGGCCCACGGCGTGCAGCGGCACGCCCTGGTCGAGCAGGTCCATGATGAGGTTGCGGTACGCCGCGCGCTTGGCAATGAACGAGTCCTTCGCCGACTCGATGTCATATTCGTTGATCGCGAGCTTGACGAAGGGATCGGCTGCGGCCGCCGTGCGGAAGGCCAGCGGAATCCAGCGGTTGCCCAGATGCTGCGTCCAGAACGTGTCGCGCCGGTCGGTGACCTTCTTGGGATTGTCCGGGATCGGCTCGTTGACGACGTCCCACGACGTCAGCTTGTCCTTGTAGTAGGACACGACGGTGCCGATATGGTCGACATAGGCGCGCTCGACGCCCTTGGTGTCCTTGATCTGCTTGGTCCAGTCCGGAATGTCGTGATACCAGGCGAGCGCGTGGCCGCGCATCGTCAGATCGTTCTCCCGCGCGAAATCCAGGATCGCGTCGGCGCGCTCGAAGTTGAACGTGTGCGCGTTCGGCCGCAGCATCGGCCATTTCAGCTCGAGCACCGGCACCACCTGGGTGCAATAGGTGCTGATGGCTTCGCCGAGCCTGGGATCGGCTTGCAGGTCCCAGAGCGTCGCCGCAGCGCCAAAGCCCGGACGGCGCTGCGCGAGTTTCGATGCCGGCGCGGCGGACGCAGATGCTCCCGCCGCGAGTGCTGCGGCGCCGCCGAGGAGAAATGCGCGTCTGTCGAGCCTGGTCACGGTAGGACGTTCCTTTTGGAACCAACGCGCCATCGTACCAAGCGGCGCCCTGCGACGCCGGGGTTTCCTGTTGTTGGGTTAACCTTTGCGGATGTCCGGTAGGTCAACGTGCGTGGTGCTGCATCGCTGTTCCAGTCTGGATCAGGGTTTCGTGTCGTGATAGCCGGAACGGCTCCTGGGAAAGGGCAAATTTAACGCTAACGCGCGAAAGCGGCCTCTCAGCCTCATTCGCCGCCCGATCTGCAGACTTATGTGACACTCTTGAGAGATGCTGCGGCGCAGTTCGTTCGCCCCGCCAAGGTCATTGATTAACGGCCGTCACCATCGCAACACCGTTGCCGGTCCTGTGCTCGCATGCTGAACCGCCATTTCTCGATCTATCTCGTCGCCTACATCCTGCCCGCGGCCGTGGGCTTCTTCGCGGTCACGGCCTACACGCGGCTGCTGACGCCGGCCGAGTACGGCGTGTATGTCGTCGGCATCAGCCTTGCCGGCATATTGGGCGCGATCTTCTTCGCCTGGATCAAGCTGTCGGTGTCCCGCTATCAGGCGATGTCGGCGGAGGTGGATTTTCGCGGCACGGCGATGGTCGCCTTCGCGCTGACGGCCGCGGTGCTCTGCGCCACCACGCCGCTGGTCTTTCTGTTCCGCAGCGACCTCAGTGTCGAGCTGCTGCTCGCCAGCATGTTCGTCGCGATCATGGCCAATGCCGTCGATGTCGGCCAGGAATTCGAACGCGCCAAATTGCGCCCCTACAGGTTCGCGGCGATCTCGATCGTGCGCAGCGTGTCGAGCGTCGGCTTTGGCCTGCTCGGCATCTGGCTCGGCTGGGGCGGGTTGGGACTGCTCGCCGCGTTCGGCCTG
Source organism: Bradyrhizobium sp. Pa8 (assembly GCF_052588265.1). NCBI lineage: Bacteria > Pseudomonadati > Pseudomonadota > Alphaproteobacteria > Hyphomicrobiales > Nitrobacteraceae > Bradyrhizobium > Bradyrhizobium sp. Pa8. Next base: position 1,922,214 of record NZ_CP176767.1, read on the forward strand.
GGCTCGCTCACCGGCATCATTCTCAATCTCGTCGGCGATCGCACGAAGATCGCACGCTTCGAGCGCAGCCAGTTCATGCAGCTGGCGCGCTACGGCCTGCCGCTGACGCTGGCCGGATTGTCCGTTGCGGTCTATTCGGCCTGCGACCGGCTCATCGTCGCTTATCTGCTCGGCAAGGACGCCGCCGGCATTTTCGGCGTCGCCGCCGATCTGCCGCGCCAGTTCATGGTCATGATCGCCTCCAGCGTCGCCGCGGCGACCGTGCCGCTGGTGTTCCGGTCGTTGTCGGAGAAAAACAGCGAGACGACGCGGGAGCGCCTGACCGAGAGCCTCGAATTGCTGCTCGTCGTCGTCGCGCCCGTTGCCGTCTGGCTCGCGCTCGTGGCCGACCAAGTCGCGGGCACGCTCGTCGGCGTCGATTTCCGCGCCGGCGTGTCGGCGCTGCTGCCGACGCTGGTGCTCGCGCGCTTCTTCGGCATCGCCAATCAATTCTATGTGCAGATCAGTTTCCAGCTCGCAGAGCGGCCGTTCATGCTGGCGGCGCAGTCGTTCCTCACGCTCGTTCTGAGCGTGGCACTGATGTTCGCGCTGGTCGCCGGCTACGGCCTTTACGGCGCGGCGCTCGCCACCCTCGCCACTGAAGCGCTCGGCTTCGTCGTCGCCGTCGCCCTGATGCACCGCGCCCATCCCGTGCCGTTCGATGTCAACCGCCTCGCCGGCGTTGCGGCTTCGGCTGCGGCGATGGCGGGCGCTATCCTCATTGCGCGGACGCAGGTCGGCGGTACCGGTATCGTGGCGTTGATGGTCGTCAGCTCCGCGGGCGGGGTTGCTTACGCCGCTGCGGCCTGGCTGCTCAACGTCGCGAACGTGCGGACGTTGTCGCTGCGCTTCCTGCGGACGTTCAATCGCAAGGCGCTGGGCGTATAGCGCCCCGCGTGGAGAGCGCGCTTCCCGGTGTTCGCTGATATCAGGCAGGAAGGTGACTTCGCACGCGCCTACTGAGATGGTAACGGTCCCGCGTGGTCTCAACTCGGTCGCAGGACCTGCAATATGACGACTGACAGCTTCACCATCCGCTCGATCGAGGCCTTCTGCTATCGCTATCCCTTGGCGACGCCGGTGGTGACGTCGTTCGGCAAGATGCTCAACCGTCCGGCCGTCTTCGTTCGCGCAGTCGACGAGGATGGTGTCGAGGGGTGGGGCGAAGCCTGGTCCAACTTTCCTGCACCGGGCGCCGAGCACCGTGCCCGGCTTGTCAACGAACTGCTCGCTCCGGGCCTTGTCGGGCGCAGGTTCGACAGTCCCGCCCAGGCTTTCGAGGTCCTGACGAAGGGTACCGAAGTGCTGGCGCTTCAATGCGGCGAGCCCGGTCCGTTCGCGCAGGCGATTTCGGGCATCGATCTCGCGCTGTGGGACCTCTCTGCGCGTCGGCAGCGCTTGCCGCTGTGGCGGCTTCTCGGTGGGCAGTCGCGCAGGATCAAGGTCTATGCCAGCGGTATCAATCCGGGCGGCGCCGCGCAGACGGCCGAAGCCGCGCTCGCGCGTGGCCATCGCGCGTTGAAGCTGAAGGTCGGCTTCGGTGCCGAGACCGATCTCGCCAATCTGGCCGCGCTGCGCGCGATCGTCGGTGCGGGCATGCTCGCAACCGATGCCAATCAGGGCTGGTCGGTTGATCAGGCGCTGGAGATGCTGCCGCGGTTGGCCGCGTTCGATCTGCGCTGGCTGGAGGAGCCCATCCGCGCCGACCGGCGGCGCGAGGAATGGCGCCGGCTGCGGGCGAGCGCGACGATGCCGATTGCCGCGGGCGAGAACATTTCGAGCGTCGAGGCATTCAAGGACGTCCTGGCCGAAGACGTGCTCGGCGTCGTTCAGCCCGACATCGCGAAATGGGGCGGGCTGAGCGCATGCGCCGGCCTCGCGCGCGACATTCTGAAGGCGGGCAAGACGTTCTGCCCGCATTATCTCGGCGGCGGCATCGGACTGCTCGCCTCGGCGCATCTGCTGGCGGGCATCGGCGGCGACGGCTGGCTCGAGGTCGACGCCAACGACAATCCGCTGCGCGACCGGTTCTGCGGTGCCGTTGCCAATGTCACTGATGGTACGATCGTCCTCGGCGAGGAACCGGGGCTCGGATTCACGCCCGACCTGTCGGGAATCGCGGACTATCGCAGCCTTTAGACGGCTGCGACACCTGCGTCGTCAGGCGAGTTTCCCCTTGCGTTCTATTCCTCGTCGCGGAAAGCTGCCGGCGGGCCTGGCAGCCGCCTTCACATTTCATAGCGATGGCCGGAGCCATGTCTCGCCGAGCTTGAAAATCAAAGTTCGTTCTGCTCATTAGAGATCTGCAATTGCGCTGCAACATGCGCAAAAAGCCCATCGACTAAAGTCGATAGCCAGCGAGGAAACGAAAAAATGCGCAAGCTCACTTTGGCCATTGCCGTGATCGCCCCGATGCTCGGTCATGCCGCGTCGGCTGAGGACACCCTCAAGATCGGCTACATCGATCCGCTCTCCGGCGGTGGCGCCAGCGTCGGCGAGGGTGGTCTGAAGACATTCCAGTATCTGGCCGACGAGCTCAACGCCAAGGGCGGCATTCTCGGCCACAAGATCGAGATCGTGCCGCTCGACAACAAGACCAATCCGCAAGAGAGCCTGGTGCAGGCCCAGAAGGCGATCGACGCCGGGGTCCACTACATCACGCAAGGCAACGGCTCGTCCGTCGGCGCGGCGCTGTCGGATTTCGTCACCAAGAACAACACGCGCAATCCCGGCAAGGAAGTGCTGTACTTCAACTACGCCGCCGTCGATCCGAGCCTGACCAACGAGAAGTGCAGCTACTGGCATTTCCGCTGGGATGCGAGCTCCGACATCAAGATGGAGGCGCTCACCAACTACATGAAGGACACCGCCTCGATCAAAAAGGTGTACCTGATCAACCAGGACTATTCGTTCGGTCAGTCCGTCCGCTCCGACGCGCGCAAGATGCTCGGCGCCAAGCGGCCCGACATCCAGATCGTCGGCGACGAGCTGCATCCGCTGCTGAAGGTCACCGATTTCTCGCCCTATATCGCCAAGATCAAGGCGTCCGGCGCCGACAGTGTCGTCACCGGCAACTGGGGCCAGGACTTCGCGCTGCTGCTCAAGGCTGCCGCTGACGCCGGCCTGAAGGTCAACTGGTACACCTATTATGCCGGCGGCGCCGGCGGCCCCACTGCCGTCAAGCAGACCGGTCTCGATCATCAGGTCTTCCAGATCACCGAAGGCTTTGCGAATTCCGGCAACAAGGCCGCGATGGATTACGAGAAGGCGTTCCGCGCCAAGGTCAATTTGTCGCTCTGGTACCCGCGTGCGGTCAACGAGATGCGCATGTTCAAGGCGGCTGCCGAGAAGGCCAACTCGATCGATCCCGTGAAGGTCGCGGCGGCGCTCGAGGACCTGAAGTTCGAGGTTCTGGACGGCGGCACCGGCATCATGCGCAAGGACGACCACCAGTTCCTTCAGCCGATCTACATTTCCTCCTTCGGCAAGCTGACCGAGAATGAGCCGTTCGACGAGGAAAACACCGGTTGGGGCTGGCACCTCGTCTCCAAGGTGGACACGCCGCAGGCCATGGTCTCCACGACCTGCAAGATGGCGCGGCCGTAATCACGACATCCGTCGTTTTCCCGCGGCCGACATCGGTCGCGGGAAGCGGTGGCTGGACTATTCTTGATTGGGCGATGTTCACCGGGGCCATCAGGCCCCGGACAGAGACGAGTGCGCTGTGCTTGAACTCATTGTCATTTCGACCCTGAACGGCGTGCTGTTCGGCATGCTGCTCTTCCTGCTGTCGAGCGGGCTGACCGTCATCTTCAGCATGATGGGCGTGCTCAACTTCGCCCATGCCAGCTTCTACATGCTCGGCGCCTTCTTCGGCTTCCAGCTCACCAAGTGGATCGGCTTCTGGCCGGCGCTGGTGCTGGCGCCGCTGCTTGTCGGCGCCATCGGCATGGCCGTGGAGCGCTACGGCCTGCGCAACACCCACAAGCACGGCCATGTCGCGGAATTGCTGCTGACCTTCGGTCTCGCTTTTGCGATCGAAGAGATCGTGTCGATGATCTGGGGCAAGAGCCCGGTCGACTATCGCGTGCCGTCGCTGCTCGACTTCCCGGCCTTCACGATCTTCTCGACCAACTATCCCGCCTACAAGATCTTCATGCTGGCCGTGTCGGTCGTGATCTTCGTGGCGCTGCTGGTCGTGCTCAAGCGCACCCGCGTCGGCCTGATCGTGCAGGCGGCGCTGACGCATCCGCACATGGTCGGGCATCTCGGCCACAATGTCGGGCGCGTGTTCATGGTGGTGTTCGGCGTCGGCAGCGCGCTCGCCGGCATTGCCGGCGTCATTGCCGGTCCGGCCCTGGTGACGCAGTCGGACATGGCCGCGGCACTCGGGCCGATCCTGTTCGTCGTCATCGTGTTCGGTGGCCTCGGCTCCTTGCCCGGCGCTTTCATCGCCTCGCTCGTCATCGGCCTGGTGCAGACTTTTGCGGTGGCGCTAAACGGCTCGCTGGCGAGTGCGTTCGGACCGCTCGATCCGTCGACGGGACCGTCGGTCCTCACCGACATCTGGAACGTCACGATCGCGCAGGTCGCGCCGATCGTTCCCTATATGCTGCTGGTGCTCATTCTGATCGTTCGCCCCATGGGCCTGATGGGGACGCGCGAGTCATGACCGCCAAACCGATTTCGACATCGAAGCCCGCTGGCGACGGCCTGCGCTTCTACGGCGTCTGGCTGATCGGCATCGCCGCGCTGATCGTCCTGCCGCTGATCTTCTCCTCGGGCGGCTCGCTGACGTCCTTCAGCCTGATCGGCATCGCGATCGTCTTCGCGCTCTCCTACAACATCCTGCTCGGCCAGACCGGCCTGCTGTCGTTCGGTCACGCCGTGCATTACGGCCTCGGCGGCTTCGCGGCCTGTCACACGATGAATGCGGTGGTGTCGCATGGCTGGCCGATCCCGCTGCCGTTCATTCCGCTGTTCGGCGGGATCGGTGGTCTCGTCTTCGCTGTCATCATCGGCTGGGTCATGACCAAGCGCGCCGGCACCGTGTTCGCGATGATCTCGCTCGGCATCGGCGAATTGGTGGCGTCGTCCTCGCTGATCCTGCGCTCGGTGTTCGGCGGTGAAGCCGGCATCACCACGGATCGCACGGCGTTGCCCAAGATGTTCGGCTGGTCGTTCGGGCCGCAGCTTCAGGTCTATTACCTCATCGCATTCTGGCTGGTGCTGTCGGCGATTGCGATGTACGCGCTGACGCGGACGCCGCTCGGGCGGATCAGCAACGCGGTTCGCGACAATCCCGAGCGCGTCCAGTTCATCGGCTACGATCCTCACGTCGTCCGCTATCTCGCCTTCTGCTTCGCCGGATTCTTCGCCGGCGTCGCAGGCGGGCTGGCCGCGATCAATTTCGAGATCGCGAACTCCGCCTATCTCGGCGCGATCCAGTCCGGCCTCGTGCTGTTCTCCACCTTCATCGGCGGCACGGCCTATTTCTTCGGGCCGATCCTCGGCGCGATCCTGGTGACCTATCTGCAGCTCGGTCTGACCAGCGTCACCAGCGTGTGGCAGCTCTATTTCGGCATTATCTTCATCGGCATCGTGATGTTCGCGCCGGGCGGCATCGCCGGCCTGTTGATGATGCACCGGCCGCTGGTTCGCGCCGGAACACTGTGGACGGTGATCCCGTCCTATCTCGTGGCTGTTGTGCCGACCCTGGCGCTCGCCTGCGGCGTCATCCTCACCATCGAGACGGTCGCGCGCTATTCCGGCGGTGAACCGATCAACCTGCTTGGCATTGCCTTCAATGCGAAATCCCCGGTGACGTGGATTGCCGCAGCAGTTCTCGTCGTCGGCGGTGCGTTCGTCGCGCGGCTGACCTGGCGGAGGATCGCGGACGCGTGGGACAGGGCTGCGACGGTCGCCCGTGACCGGGGGTATCTGGCATGAGCGGAGCGGTATCCGGAAAAAGCGCCGCCATCGAAGTCCGCGCCGTCGAAAAACGCTTCGGCAATGTCGGCATCATCCGCGACCTCAACCTCAGCGTCGCGAAAGGCGAGCGTCACGCCGTCATCGGTCCGAACGGCGCCGGAAAATCCACGACGTTCAATCTGATCAGCGGCCACATCAAGCCGACCTCGGGCGAGGTGAAGCTGAACGGCGATGTGATCTCAGGCCTGCGGCCGTTCGAGATCAACCGGCGCGGCCTGTCGCGCTCGTTCCAGGTCACCAACGTGTTCGCCCGCATGTCGGTCTGGGAGAACGTCCGCTGTGCCGTGCTGTGGGCGACGGGGCATCGCTACGCCTTCTGGAAGAACGTCGACAGCCTGCCGGAAGTGCGCGAGCGCACGGCCCAGATCCTGGACGACATCCATCTCACCCATCGGCGCGATGTTCCGGCTGGACTTCTGACCTACGCCGAGCAGCGCGAACTCGAGATCGGCATCACCATCGCGAGCGGGGCCACCGTCGTCATGCTGGACGAGCCGACCGCCGGCATGAGCCACGCCGAAACCGACCGCGCGGTGTCGCTGATCCGGCGGCTGACCGAGGGCAAGACCCTCGTCATCGTCGAGCACGACATGAGCGTCGTGTTCGGCCTTGCCGACCGCATCTCCGTGCTGGTCTACGGCCACATCATCGCATCGGGCACGCCGGAAGAGATCCGGCGCGATCCGAAGGTCAAGGAAGCCTATCTCGGCGAGGAAGCGCACTGATGCTCGAGGTCAGGGATCTCCACGCCTATTACGGCAAGAGCCACATCCTCCAGGGCGTCGACCTCGATGTCGCCGCGGGCGAGGTCGTGAGCCTGCTCGGCCGCAATGGCGTCGGCCGCTCCACCACGGTCAAGGCGATCATGGGCGAGGTCGCGCCGCAGGGCACGATCCGCTTCAAGGGCAAGGACATCGCCGGCCTGCCCAGCCACAAGATCGCGCGCCTCGGCCTCGGCTATGTCCCCGAACATCGCGATATCTTCCCGAGCCTGACGGTTCGCCAAAACCTCCTGCTCGGCGTCAAGGATACGCGCCGCCCCGGCAAATGGCGGCTCCAGGACATGCTCGACATGTTCCCCAATCTCGCCGCGCGCGCCGATACGGCCGCGGGCGTGCTGTCGGGCGGCGAAAAGCAGATGCTCACCACCTGCCGGACGCTGATGGGCGATCCGGACCTGATCATGATCGACGAGCCGACCGAAGGTCTCGCCCCGCTGATCGTGCAGCAGGTCGGCGATCTCATCGCCCGCATCGCGCAGGCCGGCGTCGCAATCCTGCTCGTCGAGCAGAAGCTCTCGATCGCGATGCGGATCTCGAAGCGCGTCTACATCATGGGCCACGGCCGCGTTGTGTTCGAGGGGACGCCGGACGAGCTCAAGGCCAATGCCGCCGTGCGCCAGGAATGGCTCGAGGTATGACGCATGGCTCGAAGTCTGACGCTCACATTGTCGTGTGACGCACGCGTAAAATAGAACGGCTGCAAGCTGCGCATACGCATCTGAATTCTTCGCTACATCTCCCGCTTCATAATCCTTGTATCGTCGCACTCGCCGGCATCGCAATCGATGCGGCCGATGATAACCAAGAAGAAAGTGGAGGGCGCCGGCGGCAGCCTGTGAGCTCGCGCGTCGATGCGTCTTGCCTGGGAAGGAGATGCCGAGCATGCCGGGAAGACAACTGGTCCGTGGAGTCGTTGCTCTGCTTGCGGCGCTGGGCGCCGCTTCGGCTGCGACGGCCGGAAACTACGACACCGGCGCGACCGACACGTCGATCAAGCTCGGGCAGACCATGCCCTACTCGGGACCGGCTTCCGCCTATTCCGCGATTGGCCGCGCCGAGATCGCCTATTTCAAGATGCTCAACGGCAAGGGCGGCATCAACGGCCGCAAGGTCGAGCTGCTCAGCATGGACGACGGTTATTCGCCGTCGAAGACGGTCGAACAGGTTCGCCGCCTCGCCGAGAGCGACGAGGTGCTGGCGATGTTCTCGATGCTCGGCACCGGTCCCAACATCGCCGCGCAGAAATACCTCAACGCCAAGAAGATCCCGCAGCTGTTCCCGTCGAGCGGCGCCAGCCGCTGGAACGATCCGCAGCATTTTCCCTGGACCACCGGTTCGCAGCCGACTTACCGGACCGAAGGCCGCATCTATGCGAAATGGATTCTTGCGAACAAGCCGAATGCCAAAATCGCCGTCATCACGCCGAACGAAGATCCCGGGCGCGACTATCTCGCCGGCTTCAAGGAAGGGTTAGGGGAGCACGTCAACCAGATCGTGTCCGAGGCCACCTACGAGACATCGGATCCGACCGTCGACTCCCAGATCGTCAAGTTCAAGGCGGCCGGCGCCGACGTCGTTTTCAACGAGTGCACGCCGAAATTCGCGGCGCAGGCCATCAAGAAAATCGCCGAGCTCGGCTGGAAGCCGCAGATCATCCTTCCCGCCGTTTCCAACTCCGTCGGCTCCGTGCTGGTGCCGGCCGGGCTCGACAATTCCGTCGGCATCGTCACCGGTGCTTTCCAGAAGGATCCCGGTGATCCGCGCTGGGAGAATGATTCCGGCATGAAGGCCTGGCGCGAGTGGATGAAGACGTACAATTCGGGTGCCGATCCGGCCGACGTCTTCAACGTCACCGGCTACACCATGGCGCAGATCATGGAGCTGGTGCTGCAGCGCGCCGGCAACGACCTCACCCGCGCCAATTTGATGAAGCAGACGCAATCGTTCAAGGACGTCGAGCTGCCGATGCTGCTGCCGGGCATCAAGCTCAACACCTCGGCCGAGCAGGTGACGCCGATCCGGCAGTTGCAGATGGCGCGCTTCAACGGCAAGTCCTGGGAGCTGTTCGGCGACGTGATCGGCGAATAGGATCGACGCAGTGTGACGGGCGGGCTGGCCAGGCCCGCCTGTCTTGTCCCACAGTTGCTTCCTCCAACGACAGTGAAACGACGATGACACCGACCGGCCCCCTCAGCGGTATCCGCGTTCTCGATCTGACGAGCGTGCTGTTCGGCCCCTACGCCGCGCAGATGCTCGGCGACTGGGGCGCCGATGTCATCAAGGTCGAGCCGCCTGCGGGCGATACCTGGCGCTACACCGGCGTGTTCCGGAACCGCGGCATGAGCGGCCAGTTCATGGCCGTCAACCGCAACAAGCGCAGCCTCGCGCTCGATCTGAAGCATCCGGACGGCAAGGCGGCGCTGGCGCGACTGATCCCGACGGTCGATGCGCTCGTCACCAATGTGCGCCCCGCCGCGATGGCGCGGCTCGGCTTCGGCTACGAGGCCTGCGCAAAACTCAATCCGCGGCTGATCTACGCCGCGGCGACCGGCTTCGGCCAGGACGGCCCGTGGGCAGCGCGCCCCGCATTCGACGAAATCATCCAGGCGGCTTCAGGCCTTGCGTCATCGATCGGATCGGACGAGGAGCCGGAATTCGTTCCGAGCCTGATCGGCGACAAGATCTGCGCGATGGCGATGGTCGGCGCGGTCTCTGCGGCTCTGTTCCGGCGCGAGCGCAGCGGGCAGGGCCAAATGGTCGAAGTCCCCATGCTGGAAACGATCGCCGGCTTCAACAGTATCGAGATGCTGGGCGGGCATGCGTTCGATCCGCCGATCGGCCCGACCGGCTACAAGCGGATGAAGAACCGGCGCCCGGTGCAGACCAAGGACGGCTGGCTGACGATGCTGCCTTACTCCGGAGACAATTGGTGCGCCTTCTTCGAGGCTGTCGGCCGCCCCGAGCTGATCGAGGAGCTCGGGGTGCGCGATCCCGTGCTTCGTTCCCAGAACATCGACAAGGTCTACGACCGCATGAGCGAGATCGGGCCGACCCGCACCACCGCGGAGTGGGAGGAGCTATTGCTGCGGCTGGACGTGCCGCACACCGCCTTCGCCCGGCTCACCGAGATTGGCGAGCAGCCGCATCTCGCCGCCGTCGCATTGTTTGCGGATATCGATCATCCGACCGAAGGCCGGATCCGGCAGGCACGGCCCGCGACGAAATTCTCGGAAAGCCCGGCCGGCATCCATCGCATGGCGCCGCGCCTCGGCGAGCATTCGCGCGAGGTGCTGCGCGAGGCGGGCTTGAGCGATGCGGAAATCCAGGCCGCGGTCGACAGCAAGACGGTCGGCGTTGCGTCTTGAGCCGGCCGGCGTTCGGGAACCGCATCTCTGTGATGACGGTCACATCCTGCTGTCTCGGGCGGGTCTAGCGTAGGTCTGTTCATCTTCGCCCCGGATACGGTCATGACCACCACCGACTTTGCTTTCGTTCTGCGCAAGCTGGGTCTCGCCGCCGCCCTCATCTGCGTCCTCCTGAGCCTTACCGTGTTCGCGGTCCTGCTAATCGTGGAGCACGAACCGGTCGGGCAGGCTGCCGCGCACGCTCTGGCGCTCATGGTGTATGCGCTGTTCGGCCTGTTCGGCGCTGCAATGACACGGCTGATCGGGCGCCGAACCCACTAACCGGACATTGTGCCGCAGCGATTCGTGACCAGCCTCGGGCCAGCCCCGGCCCCAGGCCACCTTCCGCCTGCGCGAGCCCTCGTATATGAGAGATTTGCCGCCGGACCGGTCCGAATATCGCCGGATACGGAACGCAAGGTGGCTGGGAATTCTTAATCCAAAGATCGCAATCTGACGTGATCGACGTAAGGCGCGGACTGGTACTGGACCGGGGAATGGCATGAAAGACCTGATGACGACGGCGCAATCCACCACGGCGATGCGGCGTTGGCGGCTTCCCGGACTTGCTGCGCTCGCAACGGCCGTTGCCCTGTCGGCGCTGACGGGAAGCGCCGAGGCGGCCAAGCAGGCCCGCCAGCCGGCTGAGGCGGTGGCGCCGCGCGAGGCCGGCGAGCCGATCATGGCGATCGTGTCGATCAAGAGCCAGCAGGTCACTTTCTACGATTCCGACGGCTGGATCCTGCGCGCGCCGGTGTCCACCGGCACCACGGGACGCGAGACGCCGGCCGGCGTCTTCGCCATCGTCGAGAAGGACAAGGACCACCGCTCGACCATGTATGACGATGCCTGGATGCCCAACATGCAGCGCATCACCTGGAACGGCATCGCGCTGCATGGCGGGCCGCTGCCGGGCTATGCCGCTTCGCACGGCTGCGTGCGGATGCCCTTCGGCTTTGCCGAGGGCCTGTTCGACAAGACCAACATCGGCATGCGCGTGATCATCTCGCCGAACGACGCGGCCCCGATCGATTTCACTCATCCCTCGCTGTTCGTGCCGAAGCGCGAGGCCATCGCGGCCGTGCCGAACCGGGCCGACAAGCTCTCCGCTGAAGCCGAGGAGGCGATCCAGGCTGCCGCCGAGGCCAAGAAGGCTGCGGCTGCGGCCGCGAAGGAGGCCGCGTCGCTTCCCGTGTCGCTGCGCAAGCTGGAACAGCAGAAGGCCAAGGCCGACGCCGAGCTCGCTTTCGCCGACAAGAAGATCGCGGCCGCCAAGACCGATCAGGCGCGGGCGCAGGCCGAGGAGCTGAAGCAGAAGCTTGCGACCAAGGCCGCCGACGCTGCGTCGGCGCTCGATGCCGCCAAAGCCGCCGCGCAGCCGAAGCGCGACGCCGTTGCCGCCACCAAGGAGGCCGCAAAGGTCGCGGCAGCCAGGAAGGCTGATGCCGTGACGGCTGCGACCGACGCCAAGCTCGCGCTCGAGCCGGTGTCCGTTTACATCAGCCGCGCGACGCAGAAGCTCTACGTGCGGCGGAACACGCACAAGCCGGCGCCGGATGGCGGCGGCGAAGTGTTCGACACCAGCATCGAGGTGCCCGTCACCATCCGCAATCCCGACCAGCCGCTCGGCACGCATATCTTCACTGCGATGGCGAGGACCGATACCGGCCTGCGCTGGAGCGTGGTCACGATCGAGGACGGCGACGACGCCAAGGACGCGCTCGACCGCATCACCATTCCGAAGGACGTCTGGGATCGCATCGGGCCGACGGCATTGCCGCGTTCGTCGATCATCATCTCCGACGAGCCGCTGAGCGCCGAGACCAACTACCGCACCGAGTTCGTCGCGGTGCTGAGCAATCATCCGCAGGGCGGCTTCATCACCCGCAAGCCGACCGCGCCGCCGCCGATGGAAATGGCAAGCGACGACGGCTGGGGCAATGGCGGCAACGGCTTCGGCTTCTTCTTCCAGCAGCCGAACCCGCAGCCCGTCAATCCGCGCCGCCGCGGCCAGTATCAGTATTATCAGCCGGCGCAGCCGATGCAGCGGGGCTTTTGGTAGGACGCGCCATCGCCTGAGCTGAAGATATCTGTCGTCGGCGACCGCAGCGGCGCCGACGACGGGCATCCCGGCTGTCTACTGTTGACCCGTCGACATGCCCTGCAACTGCCGAAGCGGATTGAGCGGGCCAAGCGGGATCAGCTCGAAGCTCATGAGATGAGCCTGGCCCAGGGGCAGCTTTTCGAGCATGTCATGAGCGGCCGCGATATCCGCGACGTTCAGGATGAACGCGACGCCGACACGATTTTGCAGCGAGTACCACTGGTCGATTTTGCCATCGAGATAGAGCTTCACCGTCTCTCGCACTTCCATCGGGAGGATGGCGCGTGCAGCGGCGACATTGGCGCCGGGGCTTACCGTGCCGATCGCGAGAATTCGGGTGGTCGGTGTCGGTGGCGTGGGTGACTGCGCGCGTCCGGGGACGGCGGAGGTCAGACACAGGGCGAATGCCAGGAGACCGGTAGCGAGTGTAAGCTTCATTTGAAATCCTCCATGTTACGAGGTTTACGCTCTTCATTTAGTCATGCTTCGCCGGCAGCGATTGCTGCTCGTTGCATCGCCGCCGTGGAACGGCGGCGATGCGGGCCGGTTCGGAAGGTTGGTGGGCGCGTCGCGTGTCGGTCTGACGCGCGGTCACTTGCCCTGGATGAGCATGCCCAGCGGCGCGAGCGGACCGACTTGCATCAGCTCGTAGGTGGCGAAGCCGTCGGTGACGAGCGGCAGTGCTTCCACGGTCGCCTTGGCCTGTTCGAGGGATTCGACGTTCATCAGGAAGACCACGCCTGGCTTGTCCTGGCGAAACCAGAACTGCTCGATTTTCCCGTCGAGATACAGCTTGAGCGTGGCTGGCACTTCCCTCGGCATGATCTGCTGCCGCTGCTCGGGTGTCGGTGCCTTGCCGATGTTACCGATGGCGATGACTTTCATGTGGGCTCCTTTGGGTTGCTGCTTGTCAGTGGACGGCATCGGATCAAGGACCTCCTGCAATGTTGGCAGAAACGCCATTTTTAGAGGCTTTTACGCCATCGCTTCCTTGAGCGCGCATCTGGAATAGCGTTGTTTGTTCAGATGATTGCCCTTATCTATCGATCGCTATGGAAGCCTTTGTTCCGGTTGCCGTTCCATCGCAAGCTAGGCTTGCTTCCGTTCGAAGGGTATTGTCGTAAACGACAACTTTGAGAGCGTTTCCGCCATGCGCATTCAATTGCTCGCGCTCGAGGGATTTTGGGACACCGGGCTGACCGTGACGCTCGATGCGTTCAAGATCGCCAACAATTTCGCAGCCGCTCAAACGGGCGGAGCGCCCCATTTCGATGTCTCAATTGTCGGCGTGCGGAAGAAGGTCCGATCCGGGCAGGGCTTTGCGATCCCCGTCAAATCGGTAACGTCCGATCTGAAGCCGGACTGGGTCATCGTGCCGGCGTTGAATACGAGCCGGCCGGAACAGCTGATTCCGGCGCTCGACCGGCGCGATGTCAGAGAGGCCGTGAAACAGCTCCAGTCCTGGTACGCCGAAGGCGCGCGCATCGCCGCGTCCTGCATCGGTACCTTCGTGCTGGCGGAGGCGGGGCTGCTCGATGGACGGGACGCGACCACCACGTGGTGGCTGTCACCCTTGTTTCGCCAACGCTACCCCAATGTTCGTCTCGATGAGACACGCATGCTGGTGACATCGGACCGCGTCGTCACGGCGGGCGCTGCGATGGGGCATCTCGATCTTGCGCTGTGGTTCATACGCCAGGCGAGCCCCGAGCTCGCGGCCGTCGTGTCGCGCTATCTGCTCGCCGACCTGCGCTCCCTGCAGGCGCCCTTCATCATTCCCAATCACCTCGCGCAGGCCGATCCGCTCATCCAGCGTTTCGAGCGCTGGGCGCGCGAACATCTCAAGCAAGGGTTTTCGCTGCAGGAGGCCGCCAGTGCGCTCGCGACGAGCGCACGCACCTTGCAGCGCCGGTGCGAGTCGGTGCTCGGTAAGTCTCCGCTCTCCTACTTTCAGGATCTGCGAGTCGAGCGCGCGCAGTCGCTGCTGCATGGCAGTGGTCTCGGCGTCGATGCGATCGCCGCCGAGGTCGGCTATGAGGACGGCGCGACGCTCCGGACGCTCTTGCGGGAACGGCTCGGACGCGGCGTGCGCGAGCTTCGCGCAAACCTGCGCTGAGGGTCCGCACCTACGGCCGCGCCTCGATCACGATCGCCTGAATCTTGCCTTCGACCGCTCCGGACCCATGGCGCGATCGGAGCGCCTCGGCGACGAGGTCGGTCGCAGCCTGAAGCTTGCTGGCATCCCTGGCCTCGATCTCGCTGCGCAGCGGCGTGCCCTGGCAGAGCGCGATCGCGACATACTCGGCTGACGGCGCGCGGCTGATTTCGGATCGCGTTTCGATCGATATGTCGCGGAAGCCCGCACGTTCGAGATCGGCTCTGATGACGGCCTTGTCGTGATAGCCGTGCGGCGTCCGGATCATGAAGCGGGGCGGGTCGTCGGGAAACATCTTGCCGAGCGCGATCGTCGCTTCATGCGAGAGCACATTGTCCTCGATGCGATCCCAGACATTGAACACGAACGTGCCGTCCGGCTTGAGGACGCGCTTCACTTCCCCGTAGGCCCCGACGCGGTCCGGAAAGAACATCGCGCCGAACTGGCAGCAGACCAGGTCGAACTCGGCGTCGCCGAAGGGCAGGGCCATTCCGTCCGCCTGGCGCCAGGTGATGCGATCGTCATCCCCCTGACGCTGCGCGGCGACCGCAAGCATCGGCTCGTTGAGGTCGGTCGCGACATAACGGACGCCGCGCGGCAACGCCGCCGCCACGGCGCGCGTCACGGCACCGGTGCCCGCTGCGATCTCGAGCAGCACCGAAGGAGAGCGGGCCGCGACGCGCCTTGCGATGTCCTCTGCATAAACGGAGAAGATCATCGGGACGAGATACTCGTCGTACAGCTTCGGGATCGAGCCGGCGAAAACCTTGTCAGTGTTGGACATGCTTGCCTCGCTGAAGGTTCGGACACGAGGTTCATGCTACCATGGATCGCGGTTTCACCGCAGCAGTAGCCTCTTCCGGGCGCAAGCCGGCGATCGGGTGCTAGGGTTTCGCTCCGCCGACCTCGCGGATCGCCCGCGTGCCGTCCCAGGTCAACGCCGCCTGCCGGACCTTCTCGAAGAACGGCCCCTTGGTGCCGCTGATGTCGGAGATTTCGATGATGGTTCCTGGGTGGGCCTGCGTGTCGAAATAGGCAAAGCGCCCCTTGTCGCCGCCGATCTGGCCCTCATGGCCGATCCGGTAGCCGAGACCGATCGCCTTGTCGTAGAGCGCCTGGTAGTCGTGGCTCCAGTAGGACATGTGCTGGAGGCCCTCATGGCCGGCGTCCAAAAACTCCTTGTACAGCGAAGGCGCGTCGTTGCGCTGCTGGATCAGCTCGATCTGGAGATCGCCGGAATTGGCGAGCGCAATGCTCATCTCGACCGCGGAGTCCTGGCCGCGATGGCGGAACCAGTCGGTCTTGACGCGGTCCATGTAGTACCAGGGGCCGACGCCCATGGTTTCGATCCAGTGCTTCATCGCGGCGTGAATGTCCCGCACCACATATCCGTTCTGGCGCACCGCGCCGAAGATGCGGCTCATGCCCGCGCTCCTGTTGTCATGTTGCTCACTTGACCTCGATCCCCGCATCCTTGGCAACCTGCTTCCAGGCCGCGATGTCGCGGGCGTTGATGTTGCGCTGCTCCTCGCCGGGCACGAATTGCGGCGTGATGCCGAGCCCGAGGAGCTTTTCCTTCACCTCGGCATCGCCGAGCGCTTCCTTCAGTGCCGCCGACAATTTCTGTGCGATCGGCGGAGCGAGGCCCGCGGGCGCATACATCGCCCAGGACAGGCTGCGGTCGAACGGCACGCCCTGCTCCTTGTAGGTCGCGACGTCAGGCAGGCTCGGCGAGCGCTCGCCGCAGGCGGCCAGCGCCTTGATCGAGCCGTCCTTCACCAGCGGCGTCGCGGTTGCCATGTCGAGCGTCGCCAGCGAGATGTGGCCGCCGAGCAGGTCGCCCGCGAGCTTGGCAATGCCGTTGAACGGCACGTGATCCATCTTGATGCCGGTCTGCTGCATCAGGATTTCCGCGCAGAATTGCCCGGTCGAGCCGACGCCCCAGCTTCCGTACTGGATCGGTTCTCCTTTCTTGGCGAGTGCAATCAGGCCCTTGATGTCATTGGCGGCAAAATCTCTGGTCGCCACCAGCATGATCGAGGAGGTCCCGATCCGCCCGATCGTCGTAAAATCCTTGATCGAATCGTAAGGCAATTTTGGATAGATCGCCGGCGCCAGCACATGCGTGGTCATGCCGCCGACGGTGATGGTGTAGCCGTCATTCGCTGATGTCGCGACCATCTGCGTGCCGAGCGTGCCGGCAGCGCCGGTGTGGTTCTCGATATAGATACTCTGTCCGAGCGTCTTGCCCATCTTGTCGGCGAGCAGCCGCCCGATCACGTCGCCACCGCCGCCGGCCGCGTAGGGCAGAAGCATCCTGATCTTGTGGGTGGGATAGGCCGCGGGATCCTCAGCCTTCGCCGGCAATGCCGCCGACAACAATGCGAGCAACGAGAGCGTGGCGGTGCACAGCATCATGATGTTTCCCCCGATTCCTCGAAACGAAATCTGTAGGCGTCGCCGTGCCGGATCACGTGCCCCGCGGTCGGCGCCGGAAAATGGCCGGTGAGCAGATAGCTCGGCGTATCCGCGAGCTCTTCCAGCAGCGCCATTCGTGTCGCCACTGCCGCGGCCGGATCGACATCGGCGGCATTGGACAGCCACGGTGCGGCGCACTGGATCGGATGATGGATGACGTCGCCCGACATCACCGCATGATCGTGGCCGCCGTTGAGATGGATCTGCATATTGCCGGCGGTGTGCCCCGGCGCCGGTGCGAAGCGCAGGGCGGCGTCGCGATCGCTAAACAGGCGATGGTCGGTCTCGACGAATTCGGCAAGGCCGGCCGCGACCACCGGCAGCACGGAGTCCTCGAACGAGCCATGGTTCACCGGGCTCTTCGGCGCAGCCTTGTGCGCGGCCTCGAAATGGCGGTACTCATCGCGGCCCATCAGATAGCGCGCGTTCGGGAAGGTCGGCACCCAGCGGCCGTCGATGAGGCGCGTGTTCCAGCCGACGTGATCGACATGCAGATGCGTGCACATCACGAAGTCGATCTCTTCAGGGGCGACGCCCAGCGCCTGCATGTTTTCGAGGTAGGGCTGGTTGAGGTCGTTCCACACCGGCACGCGCGGCCGCGGCTTGTGATTGCCGCAGCAGGTGTCGACGATGGCGGTCCAGCGCGGCGTGCGCACGAGATAGGAGTGGTGGCTGAGGATGAAGCGTCCGGTCTCCGGCTCGATATAGCGGTGATCGAGCCAGCTCCGGTTTTCCGCGATCACCTGATCGGTGACGTTCGCGAACAGCCAGGTCTTGTCGAAGGCGAGCGCGGGGATCTCGCTGACGAGATCGACCCGCATGCTGCCGACCTTGACCTGCCGCATTGGCTCAGTTCTTCAGGAGATCGCCGAACGGCACCCAGCGCGTGCCGTCGAAGCGGATGAGCTGAAGGCTCGTCATCGGCGTGTAATGCTCGGGCGAATTGTTCACCGCGGTGCCGTTGATCAGCATCGGCAGCTTTACGTCCTTGAGCGTCGTGGCCTGCTTCATCACATTGGCGCGGGTGAGGTCGTTGCCGGAGGCCTTCAACACCGTCACCAGCGTCTGCGCGATGGTGTAGCCGTAGACATTGAGCCAGTCGCTCTTGTTGGCGTCCGGCAGGTACTTGTCCATGAACGCCAGCCATTCCTTATAGCCGGCATCATCCTTGTTGGCCGGATCGGTCGCGTCCTTCAGATACTGGCTGGAGATGATTCCGGTGGAATTGTCCTTGCCGGCCGGCTCCAGCACGCCGCTGATCGAGGCGGAGACGTTGGAGATGATGGTGACAGGCTTCCAGCCGATCTCGCCGATCTTGCGGATCGCTTGCGCTGCGAATTTCGGCGTCGCTGCCACCAGCACCACGTCAGCGCCGGCGGTCTTCAGTTGCAGGATTTGCGTGTCCACGGTCGGCGCCGAGGTCTCGTAGGCCGCGCGCGCGACGATCGCCTCGCCACTGCCGAGCCCTTCCTCCAGCGCCTTCAGATAGTCCTTGCCGAGATCGTCGTTCTGGTAGAGCACGCCGATCTTCGCATTGGCGTGGCTCGCCTTGATATATTTGGCGTAGGCGATGGCCTCGTCGCGATAGGTCGGCTGCCAGCCGACGGTCCACGGAAAGTTCTTGGGATCGTCCCATTTCGCGGCGCCCGAGCCGAGGAAAAGCTGCGGCACCTTGCGGTCGTTGAGATATTTGTGCACGGCGCTGTTGGTCGGCGTGCCGACGCCGCCGAAAATCAGCAGCACCTCCTCGCTCTCGACCAGCCGCCGCGTCTGCTCCACCGTCTTCGGCGGGCTGTAGGCATCATCGGTAATGATCATCTGGATGCGCCGTCCGTTGACGCCGCCGTCGTCGTTCACCTTGCGGAAATAGGCTTCCGCCGATTTCGCGATCTGCGCGAAGGCCGAGACCGGTCCGCTCAGCGGGGCGGTGGTGCCGATCTTGATGGTCTTGTCGTCGGCGCCGGGATCGTATTTTGCGCTTTGGGCCTGAACGGCGCTTGCTGCGAGCAGCGGCAACAGGATGCAGGCCGCACGAAGGCGAAGGCGGGCAAAGCGCGCCATGACGTCGTCTCCCCAAAATTGCTCTCCGCCTCTCATTGGAGCGGAGTTGAAACGCGAGAACACGCCCGAAGCGGACTTGCGGGCCGCGACCGTTGCCGCCAGACTGACGAAACGAACGATCGTTCGTACGGTTGACTAGCGAACGATCGTTCGTTAGTCAAGCCGCATGGCTGTTCACACCACCAGCGCGGCGGAAGCGGCTGCGCCCACGACCCGCGAGCGCATCATCTCCGAAGCGCTCAATCTGTTTGCGCAGAGCGGCTATGGCGGCGCCTCGATGCGCGAGCTTGCACGGCGCGTCGGCATCCGCGAGAGCAGCCTCTACAATCACTTCCCCGGCAAGGCCGCGATCCTCGAAGCGATCGTGGCCGAGCATGGCCCCGCCAGTTCGGCGAGCCGATTGGAAGAGCAGCGCTACAAGCAGCTCGCGCGCCAGCCCGCTGCATTCTGCCGTCAGTTCGCGCTTGATCTCGTCGAGCAATGGTCCGACCCGCGTGAGCATCAGTTCCAGAAAGTCATCACCGCAGAGCGTAACCGCGTGCCCGGCATCCGCGCCAAATTCGCCGACCATTTTTACGCGCGCGAGCAGAGCATGATGACGGATTACTTTCGCGGCTTTGCGCTCGCCGGCCTCGTCTCGACACCGGATCCGCGCGAGACCGCGCGGCTGTTCGCCGCCGGCCTGATCTACATCCGCCTCGAGCATTACGTGATGGGCGCGGCACCCTCGTCGCGGTCGAAGGTGGTCGAGGCGATCGACCGCTATCTCGCTTTCTTCCTGTCGCTGATCGCGGCGGGCAACGACGAAGACAACAAGAAACGAAAACCCAAGGGAGAGACGCGTGGCAAGGCTGCCCCTGATTGATCCGGAGACCACGAGCGGCGACATCCGCGCCTCGTTCGATCGCATGCCGGTCAAGCTCAACATCTTTCGCATGATGGCCCATGCCGAGGCCAACATGATCCCGGCGATGCGGCTCGGCAATTCGATTCTGCACAAGCAGAAGCTCAGTGCGGTGAATCGCGAGCTGCTGATCCTGCAGGCCGCCCAGCTCGAAGGCGGCGCCTATGAATGGCGCCAGCACGTGCCGATCGCGCTCGGCGTCGGCTGCACGCAAGGACAGATTGATGCGGTGGAGCGCAGCGACTACGATGCTGCGGCGCTGAGCGAGCCCGAACGCGCCTTGCTGAAGTTCGGCCGGCAGGTCGTCGAGAACGTCCGCGTTCCCGAGGTGACCTTTGCTGCCGCTCGCCGCCACTTCAGCGACCAGGAGATCGTCGAATCCATCGTCGCGCTGGGCTTCTACATGATGATGGCGCGCCTCACCGAGGCCACCGAGACCGATCTCGATCCCGCGGCCGGCATGAAAGTCTATGACGGCGGCAAGAAGTAGGCGGATCGCATGTCTGAGAATTCCGAGACCAAGCCGGACCGTTACGTCCGTCCGCCGAGCGCTGAGTCATTGGGCGAAGCCCCGGGCAGGGGACGGCTGAAAGGGCGCCGCATCCTGATCGTCGGCGGCGGCCAGCGCGTGTTCGACGCCGCCACCGACCCGATCGGCAACGGCCGCGCCATGAGCATTTTGTGCGCGCGCGAGGGGGCGAAGGTCGCGGTGGCCGATCTCAACCGGACGTCCGCACAACAAACCGTCAAGCACATCACCGACGAAGGCGGCGAGGGCTTTGCCATCACTGCTGACGTCACGTCGGAGGCCGACGTCCAGCGCATGATCGAGGAAGCGCATCGCGCGATGGGCGGTCTCGACGGCATGGTGCTGAACATCGGTACCTTCGGCAAGGTCGGGCTCGATGCCGTCAGCCCCGAGGAGTGGAACAGGATCTACGACGTCAACGTTCGCGGTCCCATGCTCTGTTGCCGCGCGGCGATGTCGAAATTCGACAATGGCGGCGCCGTCGTCTTCATCTCCTCGATCGCCGCGCTGAAAGCCGGCTCGCAGATGGCGGTGTATGACTCTTCAAAAGCCGCGCTCGGTGGCCTGATGCGAAACATCGCCCATCTCGGCTCGCGCCGCGGCATCCGCGCCAACCTCGTCTATCCCGGCCTCGTCGACACCCCGAACGGCCGCGAGGCCGGCGCCGGCCGCCCCAGCCGCGGCAAGAGCCACGTCCCCTTCGGCCGCCAGGCCACCGCCTGGGAGATCGCCTTTGCAGTGCTGTTCTTCCTGTCGGATGAAAGCGTCTACGTCACCGCACAGACGCTTGCGGTCGATAGCGGCCTGAGCGGAATGTAAGACGCCAGCGCAATCCGGCGCCGCGGAATTCGATGCCCCGGCGAGCAGAGTCTCACTTCATTGCGGCGGGGACGCAATCGTCGGAGTTTGCGATGCGCTCATCTGTTCGAGTGTTTCCAGGAGGGCCTCGCAGGCCTTCTCGGCTTCGGCGAAGGTACTGAAGGGGGAGCCGCCAAGCTTGATTGCGGACTTGTTTTCTTCGACCGGTCGCCATGAGGCAACCAGGCCCGGCTTTCCATGAAGGCCGGGACCGGTGCGGCTTTCGTTGCTGATCACAAACGAAAATCCGCCGCTGCACGCCATCCAGATTTCAAGTTCATGCACCGGAGTCTCGACGCGCGTAAAGTGCAGGGTCATGTCTCTCTCCAGAGTTTGCTCCGCAGAAATGGGCCACGGGCGCAAGCCGTCAGTGCCTACCTGTGCGAATCCCGGGCAGCCGCAAGGTCCGAGGTCTCTGATCCCTCGGTTCGCCATGCCGTCAAATCGCCCGGGAGCAGAATGGGATCGCTCTCAACCCGCTTGTTGCGGCTGATCCCTAAGCCAATGAGCCCGCCCAATACCAACGCGGAGCCTGCAATGATCAACCAATACGGCAAGTCCAACACGGGCATTGCAATCCTCCCACTCAGAGGAGCGCGTTACGCAATTGCCTGGCCGAAGCGCGAACCGATTACCTTTAGCTAAGTGCCTGGATTATGCGACGCTCCAAGCTTCGTGCAAGGTACCCAAAAGGGGTAGATTTCTGACCTAAATCGCCGCCGGGCGGGGGCAGGTGGCAGGGGGCAGGGGGAAGGGCGGAAAGGGGAACCGAAGCGCGTCCGCCCTGCGCTCAGAGCTCGTCGAGCGCGGCCCATTGCGGCACGCGCGCAGCGAGCATGTCGAGCAGACGCTCGAATTCGTTGCGCCCGGTGCGCGTGAGGCAGGCCGGCATGGCGTGCTCGCGTAGGGTGATCTGCAACTCGGTGCCGCCGACCACGGAGAGCGGCTCCCGCCCCGGGGCGCCCATCTATCGCTCGGACAATAGTGCGCGGCCGAGCAGATGGTCCAGCGACACGCGCCCCGGTCCGTAAGCCATGATGGCGAGCGCCATCGCAGCCCAGGTGAGGTGAATCGGCCAGCCATCGGGCACGGTGAGCTCGACGATCAGGGTCATGAACAGGAGCCCAAGCCCGGCGAATCGCGTGCCGAGCCCCAGGATCAGCAGGATTGGAAACGTGATCTCGCCGCACCCGGACAGGAAGGCCATCACCGTCGGCGCCGGGAAGTGATAGGGCCCACCCGGCAGATGCAGCATGAACTCGTCGCTGAACAGCGTCACGGCTGTGTCGTTCAGCCTGAGGAAGCCGCCCCATTTGAGGATACCCGAGCGCCAGAACGGAACTGCAAGCGCCACGCGCAGCACGAGTTGAACAAGCGACGGGGCTGCAATGGTCTGCACCAGGTGATTGGCCTTGTCGACGAGCAGCCCGAGGGGTGGAAGGTTGGTGCTTGCGGGCATGCGTTGGTCCGTGATCATGATGCGTCTCCGGAAGCGAACGAGGTGAATGCGCCGGCCTCGACGAGGCCGGCGATGTTCGCCGCAAGGTCGAATTCAACTGACGCGTCGAGCGCCATCGTCGCGGCCGCGCCGAGTGGCTGGCCGGACAAGAGGCAAATGGCAAAGACGGCGCCGCCGGGAGGAAGGTGGCGCACCACGACGTCGTATGCGGGCCTGGCGATCAGGGCGTCCTCCGGCACGGAGGCGTCGATGCGCGAAGCCGGAGCGGCGTCGCGGTTGGCGGCGAAGATCGTCACGGCCGAATATTGCGATCGTGCGATCTGCGCCGCCGGGTGCGGCGTGAAAACGAGATCGCCGAGCCGGTCCGCCGCGATTGCGGACAAGCGTGACGGCGACAGCGGTGATGCATCCATGGCATGATAGGCATCGAGCCAGGCGCGCTCGATGCGCGCGACGTCGGCGAGCCACGGCATGTCCCGCGCATGCTCGTAAGCTGCGATGAAATCCGGGAAACCGCACCCGTAGTCGAACAGTAGTGGCGAGGTCGGCGGCCTGCTACGAATATGGAAGCGCGCCATGGCCCGGAAAAATTCGCTGCCGGTGATGCGCTGCACCGCCGGATAGATCGCGGCCAGTGCGTCGATCAGGCTGACCGTGACGTTGTTGCGGTAGACGTCATAGCGCCGGCCTGCCGGCTTGCCGTCCCGCCCTGCCACTGTCGAGGGCACCTCGCGCGCGGGATCGAGCAGCGCCTGAGCGAAGGCTGCGGCAAAGCGAAGGTCTGGTTCAGGCCGCACGACGATTCTCCGCCTTCGCAATCGGCTGGCAGCGATCGAGGATCGCTTGCGCAGCGGCGGCCTCGGCTTGCAGGATCGGCCATTGCGGGATCTTGCTGTCCCACTCGATCAGTGTCGGCACGGGGCCGCGTTGCGCGAGGATGATCTCGAACAGCTTCCACACGGCGTCTGCAACCGGGCCGTCGTGACTGTCGATGAGCAGGAGATTGCCGTCATCATCGGTCTGCTCGGCATGACCGGCGAGATGAATCTCCGCGACGTCGGCAAGGGGAAAATCGGCGAGATAGTCGAGCGCGGAGAAACCGTGATTTGTGGCGGACACAAAAACATTATTGATGTCGAGCAGCAGGCCGCAGCCGGTACGCGCCACGATGGCGCGAATGAAATCGGTCTCGCTCATCGAGGATTCGCGGAAAGCGACGTAGGTCGATGGATTTTCCAGCAGCAGCGGACGGCGGATCGCTTCCTGCACCTCGTCGATGTGATCGCAGACGCAGGCCAGCGTCGCTTCGGTATAGGGTAGCGGCAGCAGGTCGTTGAAGAAGCTGGTCTCGTGCGACGACCATGCCAGATGTTCGGAGACCAGCGCAGGTTGATAGCGGGCGACGAGGCTGCGGAAGCGCGCCAGATGCGCCTTGTCGAGCGGTTGGGGGCCGCCGATGGACATGCAGACGCCGTGCAGCGACAGTGGATGGTCGCGGCGGATCGCTTCGAGCGCGCGATGCGGCGGGCCGCCCGCGCCCATGTAGTTCTCGGCGTGGACTTCGAAGAACCCTCGGCGAGGTTCCGCCGCCTGGATTGCCGGGAAATGTTCTGGCTTGAAGCTCGTCCCGGCAACGCCGCCGACGGGAGCGGGAAAGCGAATCGGCACCGTCACGGGTCTGTCTTGCTTGATCGCCGTACTCATCGCGTTTCTCCGCTCATTTCGGTGACAACGTCCCGGCGTTAAACCGGCTTCAGCGAGCCCTTCTTGCCGCCCGGCAGATCGATGCTGGTGCAGGTGCCGCCCTGAACGAATTTCCAGGCGTTGCCCTGGAAGTCGACGGTCGAGGTGCCCTGGCAGGTCGTGCCCGGACCCGCGGCGCAATCGTTCTGGCCCTTTAGCGCGACGCCGAAGCATTTTTCCTTCTTGGCGGCAACGGCGGCATCGGCTTCGGCCTTGGTCAGCGGGGCGGCAGAGGCCAGCGTCGCAAGTGCAGTCGACATGGCGCCGGCGAGAGCGAGCGTGGTGATGGCGTGTTTGGCAGACATCGGAGTTTTCCTTTCGAGGTGCATCGCCTGGCAGGCGAAAGCGCATGGTCTCGTTCGATCGTTACGCAGGCTGCGTTACCGCCGGGCTGCTCACGAATCCGTGAGACCGATTGGCTCAGAAGCACGGTCGGTGCGCCTGAGCCGGGATTAGCGGGCGAGCACAGGCTTAAATCCAATGCCTTGGCGCTATCGAGACGTTAGCCGGAGAGCATTGGATGCAACGACCGGCGTCCGCCAACGGTAACGAACGGGTGCACGCGGCGTAGAGCTATCAAGCGGCCAGCCACAGGGCGGAAATTGTGATGAAGGTTTTTCCCGAGCAGCGGCTTCACGCGATCGTAAGGCTGACGGTCAGCATCCGCCTCGCGGTGTCCGCGTTGGTCCTGGCTGCGATCCTGCTGACGGCGGCCCTCTCCAGCCTGTTGTGGTGGCGCACGGCGGAGGCGACCAGCCGGCAGCTCGCCTCTACCATCAACGAGCAGATCGTGGCGGCGGTGCGCAAGGAGGTCGCAGCCATCGTCGACGAGGCGCGCGCCGCGCATACCGCGATCCGCACACTGTTCCTGCAAAATGTGCTCGATACCCGCGAGGCCGACAAGCGCGAGTTCGTTTTCCTGTCGCAGCTGCAGTCGCAGGCGACGATCTCCTGGGTTGCCTTCGGCTGGCCTGACGGCTCGTTCTTCGCGGCGCACAAGCTCGGCGACCGCCGACTGGAGATGATGGAGATCTCGTTGGCCGATCATCCCGGCCAGCGCCGCGTCGACGAATATGACGTGGTGCCCGGCGATATCGAATTCGCCAATCGCCGCTTCGAGCCGACCGATTTCCGCGTCGCCGATCAGGCCTGGTTCAAGGCCGAGCTCAGCGCGAACGATCCGCAATGGTTCAGGGTCATGGACCATCCGACCGGCGAGCGGCCCTCGATTGCCTTCGCGGGCCCGATCGACGTCTACCAGGAAAGGCAGGGCGTTCTGGCCGTCGTCATCGAATACACGCGGCTTGCGCGCTTCCTCTCGCAGCTCGAGGTCGGGCGCACGGGAACGGCGTTCATCGTCGATGACGGTGGCGAGCTCGTCGCAGCGCCGGACAAGGAGGCCGACGAGCTGCATCCGGCGCTTGGCGACACCACGCTGCTGCCGCTCGCGCGCGTGGCGCTCGAAAAAGCCGGCGAGGCCGGCCGCAAGGAGGCCTGGCGCAGCCGGCTCACGTCCGGCGGCGCGGCCTACGAGGTCGCGCTGACGCCGTTGCCGTTTCCCGGCTGGTCGCTCGCGACCGTGATCCCGGAGGCTGAGTTTCTCGGCCCGGTCGAGACGACGCTGCGACGCCTGATCCTCGGATTGGCCTTGGGCGCCGTGCTCGCCGCGCTGGCTTCGGCGATGCTGGCGCGCTCCGTCATCGCCGCGCCGCTGTCGCGCGTCGTCGGCGAGCTTCGCCATGTCGAGGCGTTTGCGCTGGAGCAGGTTCGCCGACATCCGTCGCGCCTCAAGGAGATCGCGAGCCTGTCGGGCGCCATCGCCGAGATGGCTTCCGGCCTCTCCGCATTTCGCAAGTTCATTCCGGCCGATCTGGTCCGTGCGCTGCTGCGCCAGGGCGTCGAGGCAAGGCCTGGCGGCAGCATCCAGGAGCTGAGCGTGATGTTCATCGACATCGCCGGCTTCACCGGACTGTCCGAGCGGCTCGGCGACCGCGTCGTGCCGCTGCTGTCGCGCTATCTCGACATTACCTCGGAAATCATCGTGGCCAATGGCGGCACCATCGACAAGTTCATCGGCGACGCCGTGATGGCGTTCTGGGGTGCGCCGCAGCCGCAGGAGGATCACGCCGCGCGGTGCTGCCGTGCCGCGCTCGCGTGCTGCAGGGCGATCGAGGCCTCCGGCCTCGCCGACGACCTCGGCCAGCCGCTCCAGATCCGGATCGGAATCAATTCCGGCCGCATGCTAGTCGGCAATATCGGTTCGGAGCTGCGGCTGAACTACACCGTGATCGGCGATGCCGTGAACGTCGCAAGCCGTCTCGAAGGCGCGAACAAATCCTATGGAACGCAAGTCCTGATCGGCGAGACCACCGAACGTCTGGCGCGTGGCGCCGTCGTCACGCGCGAGGTCGACAGCATCGCGGTCTACGGACGGGAGGAGGGGCTCTCCGTCCACGAGCTGATCGGGATTGTCGACGAAGATGCGAGCATGCCGGGCTGGATTGCGCGCTACGAACAGGGATTGGCCAATTATCGCGCGCGACGCTTTGCGGTGGCGCTCGCCGATTTCGAAGCGGTGCTTGCCGAGCGTGGCCATGACCGCCCGGCCGAACTTATGCGCGAGCGTTGCCGGCAGTTTGCGGCGGTGATGCCCGATGCGGCATGGCAACCGGTTGTGGCGCTGAGGACGAAATAGCGGCTCAATTTGCCGGGCAAATTTTGCCAGGGGCCACCATCGCGAACGGCCCGGGAGAGAAAGCCGATGTAAATCAATCCGGAATTGATGGCACATAAATTGCTCATCGTTCCACGCAATCTCGACCGCACGCAGGAATTCGCGCCGTGACCAACGTCAGCTACACCGTTCCGCCGAACTGGACCGCAGGCTCCGACAAGACAGGCGCGAGCAAGAACAAGAATCCGAACGATCCGAACATGCTGACGACGGGCGCCTATGGCAGCGCGTTCGAGCTGTTGCTCGACAATCGAGCCAACAGCGACGGCACTACCACGGAGACACTGACCTACAAGAGCTATAGCGGCAAGACCAACGGCAGCTTCTCCGCCACCGCCGAGACGGGGACGGGAGCCGATCTCGGCAGTGCCTACCAGGCGCTGCTCGCCACGCTTCAGGCCAATGGCGAGATGGACGACAAGACCGCCGCGCAGCTCGACGACGCCATGGGCCAGCTCGACACCCAATCCGGGAGCGGCGCCAAGGATGCCGAAGTGTCCGGCGGCGGCCTGCTGGTGCAGTCCGGCGGCCCGGTCTATTTCAACGGCATCTCGGCCTATCAGAACCAGTTCGTGGATTCGCTCGTCAACGAGCTGAGCACCAGGCTGAACCTCGACGCCAAGGCGTGACGGCAGTTCATCGCTGGTGAAACCGGTTGGCAAAGCCGGCCCAACCCGCGCATGATGCGCGGACGATCTCGGCCACATGCTTTCCCGGACAAATTCAAGACATGAAAACCACGCTGCTGAAGTCCGAAGACTACGCCCGCTCGCCCTGGAAGAACGGTGGCGGCATCTTCACCGATATCGCGGATGCCCATCGCGCCGACGCGCCGGCGAAGGATTGGGACAACCTGCTCTGGCGCTTTGCCTCCACACCGATCGTGGCGCCCGGTCCCTTCTCCTACATGCCCGGCATCGACCGCCTGCAAATGGTCGTCGGCGGACGCGGCCTGGTGCTGAAGTCGCCCACGCAGGATTTTGACGAGCGTGAACCTTTTACGACGGTGCGCTTCGCCGGCGAGATGGAGATCGTGACCGCGCTCGAGGCGGGGCCTGTCGAGGTCGTCAACCTGATGGCCCGGCGCGGTGCGGCGGAGATCGAGCTGCTGGCACTCAGGGAACCCGGCGAGCGGCCTTTGTCCGCCGGCACGCACCTCGTTTACGCGGTTTCCGGCGATTGCAGCATTCGTCTCAATAGCGAGGATATTGTCATCCCCGACGGCAGCACGCTGAAGGTCGAGCTGACCGAGGCGTCCAGATTGGGACTCGTCTCAGGGCTGGCGGTACTGGGATCGATTCAGCTCGTCGGCTAGATCGCAACCGCCCGGCGGATGCGCACAATCCATGCACATGGCTAGGTTGACGCCGCGGCGCCGGAACACGATATCTGCCCTGATCATGCGGACAGCCGCGCAAGCCACGATATGAACGGGCAGGATATGACCGCGCCAGACCAAAATCGCTCCACCACGCTATCCGACGGCGTCGTCGACTGGCTGACCAACGGCACGAGCGACGAGCGCTTCATCGACAACATCTTTGCCGAGATGTGCATCCGCCTCCAGCAGGCGGGCATTCCGCTCAAGCGGTCGACGATGCACGTCCGGATCCAGCATCCGCAATGGCTCGGCGCCGCCTTCATGTGGTTGGATGGCATGCGCGAGGCGAAGATCTCGCGGGTCGACTTCGACGTGCTCGAGCGGTCCGAGTTTATCGGCAGCCCTGTCAGCGAAATGCTGGACGGTGCGAGCGAACTCCGCGAGAACCTCGAAGGCGATGCGTCGCTCGGCCGTAGGCACGCGGTCTATGACGAGATGCGCGCGAAAGGTCTGACCGACTACGTCGCCTGGCCGCTCCACCACACACTCGGCAAGCGCCATCTCGTCACCTTCGCGACCGATCGCCCCGGCGGCTTCGACGACGCGCATCTCGTTGCGCTCAAGAACCTGCTGCCGGTGCTGGCGCTGGTCAGCGAGATCCGCATCAAGAACCGCCTGGCGCGAACGCTGCTCGAGACCTATGTCGGCTCCCATGCCGGCGAGCTCATCCTGGCCGGGGCCACGCGGCGCGGCACCGGCACGACGGTGCGTGCCGCGATCATGATCTGCGACCTCCGTGACTTCACGAAGATCTCCGACAACTGGCCGCGCGACGACGTCATCGATCTCCTCAACGACTATTTCGACGCGATGTCGGAGCCGATCGCGCGGCACGGCGGCGAAATCCTGAAGTTCATCGGCGACGGCCTGCTCGCCATTTTCCCGCTCAGCGAGCCCAGCGCCTGCGCAAATCTGCTGCGCGCCGTGACCGAAGCCCGGCAGGCCATGGCCGCGCTGAACGAACGGAACAACGGGACCGGCCGCGCGCCGCTGAATTACGGCATCGGCGTCCATGTCGGCGACGTCATGTACGGCAATATCGGATCGTCCAGCCGGCTCGACTTCACCGTCATCGGTCCCGCCGTCAACATGGCCTCCCGTCTCGAAGCCCTGACCAAGCAGCTGGGACGACCGGTGCTGCTCTCGCGCGCGTTCGCCGAGCTGGTCGAGCGGGAGTTCGAGCTCGAGCACGTCGGCAAATACGAGGTGCGCGGCTTCAGCGATCCGATCGAGCTGTTTGCGTTTCACGGCTGAGGCGGCATGCTCGCCGCAGCCGTCCGGTTGAAATCTCGCGCACGCAGGCTTGCCGATGACCCGCGCGCCGCCGATTGCGCAGCATGGCGGAGAAATCCAGATCCTCATCGGTAGCGCCAGCTTGCCATCGTCCCGCGCACCCCGGCATCTCCGAACGAAGGTCGCCATCGCCGCCCGTCATGGCCTCGACGCTCTGTGATTAACGGTGCATGCGTGCGTCGCTGTGACGTCGATCCAGTTCCGGAATCGGGCGATCGCGCAAACGCACAGTTGTCGGGGTGCGTCCCTGCGCGCGACGGAAGTCGTGCTTATGGGCAATATCGGACGCGTTGTTGAAAGATATGTTCGCGCAGGACGCCTAGGTTGGCTTTACTGGCGGCGTTGCGATTGGTGCCGCAAGATTTGGTCGAAGACAGTCGATACGGCTGCCTCGATGCAACAGAAAAGGTGATCGACACATCGGACGCGACCACAAGAGGAGACGACAATGCCAAACTGTTCCCAAGTTTCTGGAAGTCGAACCGCTCGCTGTGCCGCGTGCGACGGCAAGTTTGGCCTGGTCCGCTACTACTCTTGGCGAAAGCCCCTTTGCTCGAAGAAGTGCGTCGAACGTTTGGCGACGCGCCGGCAGGGTGAGCGCGACTGGTTCGGTCGATTTCCGTCGGTTGTCGACATGTTTTCAGAAAACCGCGCGAGGCGCCTATGACCATGCAGATGTCACGACGAGGAAAGGAATATCTCGAGACGGCGCAGAGCCTGCTGCGCGCGGCCCGGACCATGACGGACATCGTGGTCGCGAGCCGTCTCGAGATGCTGGCCAATGACTATCAGCGGCGCGCCGAAAAGGCATCAAGCGTCGATGCGGCGAGGTCATCGGCGCGTTCAGCCGGCACGCGATACGAATCGTACCCGTGATTGCGGGTTGCGCGGCGCACCGGTCGCCCAACCAGGGCGTCTGGTCAGTTTCCTCTCATGCCACCCCGTGGAGCCGATATGGGCGAAGTTGTTCGACTGGTCACAAGAGCCGAGCGCGAACGTGCGCGACTGATCCGCGAAGCACGCGCCATCTATGACGCCGTGTTTCCGCCGGCCGATCCCGAGGGCGAGCGGCCCGTCGAGCCGCGGTCGACCACCCGGGCGGCGACGCAGAGCCCGAGCACGTCGAAGGAGCTCTCGTGACATGATCAAGATCATCGCCGTGCTGTGCAGCCTCTCGTCGCCGACAGATTGCCACGAGCAGATCGTCACGACGTCGGATTTCTCTGACGTGACGATGCAGTCCTGTCTGATGGGAGCGCCGCAGCTTGCGGAATGGATGGCGCAGCATCCAGCCGAACGTCTCGCGGCGTGGCGCTGCTCGATCGGCAAGCAGGAGGCTCGCAGGGGAGCGTAGCGCGCGAGGAGCCCTGTTGCCAATGCAGGAATGTGCGAATACGTTGGTCCGAGGTCCGCCCAAACGTTCCTTCGACTGGCCGCGCGTTCATGCCAAAATTCCTTCGCATCGGGGTCCATCAGTCGAACGTATCGGGATACACGTCGAAGGCGTGGTGTGTCAGGCGCGTCGGCTCGGCGGTTTTCCTGAAGTGGGGCGGCGTCGAGGTCCAAGGCACCGGTGCCGGGCGCAAGGTCTATTGGACGCGGTCGCCGCAGGAGAAGACAGTTCGGTGCGGCACGGCGCAGCGTGCCCAGGATTACGCAAAGGCCGCGATCGCGCGGCGCCGCAGCCATCGCTATGAGCCGCTGGCCGGAGCTATCGCGCTCCGGCGCCGCTCCGCTGAGCGCGGCACCGATCTCAAGCGGGCGCTCGCCACCATCCTGATCGTCGATATCGTCGGCTCCACCGCCAAGGCCGCGAAGCTCGGCGATGCGCGCTGGACCAAGGTGATGGGCCATTATTACGCAGCCGTCCGCAAGGAGCTGAAGAGCTCGCGCGGAAAGGAAGTCGTGACGACGGGCGACGGCGTGCTGGCGACCTTCAAGGCGCCGGCTGCCGGGATCAGTTGCGCGACCGCGATCCAGAAGGCCGTGCGCACCCTGGGCCTCGAGATCAGGGTCGGCCTGCATGCGGGCGAGTACACGATCAGCGGCGGCGAAATGGTCGGTCTCGCCTTCCACATCGGCACCCGCGTCGCCGCGAAAGCGCGGGCCGGCGAAGTGTTGGTCTCAAGCGCGGTCAAGGATTTGCTGAAGGCACAATCGACGATCAGCTTCAGGGATCACGGCATGCACCAGCTCAAGGGCGTGCCGGAGCGGTGGAGGCTGTATCGGGTAGAGGCGTGAGGGGGCCCGCAAGTGCAGTTACAAGCTCGTCGCTCGCACCGTCGCGGCTGCGCCGCGCGGAAACCAGGCCCTCGAGCTCGACGCGAACGCGGTCGACGACGCTGGCCCAGTCGCCTCTCTTCGGTTGCCGGAACAGCCTCGTGGAGCGATACCACGGGCTGTCGTCTCGGTTGAGCAGCCAGCGCCAATCCGGGTTGAAAGGCAACATCGTCCAGACGGGAGCGCCCATCGCGCCGGCGAGGTGAACGACGCTGGTGTCGACCGAGATCACCAGATCGAGGCAGCAAACCAGCGCTGCCGTGTCGCCGAAATCCGTGAGCCGTTCCGTCAGGTCGACGATGTCAGGACGTTCGCCGAGGAAGGCCCGGTCCTGATCCCGAACGCCTTTTTGCAGGCTGACGAACTGGACGTCGCAATCCAGGAGGGGAGCAAGCGTGCGCAGTGCCATCGATCGATTGTGATCGTTGGTGTGATCCGGGTTCCCCGACCAGGCAAGACCGACGCGGAGGCGATTGCGGGGGCCAAGTTGGTCTTCAAGCCGGTCCTCCCACGCCTTCACGCACGCGGCCGGAGGCGCAGGAAGGTAGGCTTGCGCGAACGGGATCGTATCGAGCCGCGTCCCGAACGCCAGCGGCAGGCTTCCAAGCGGACAGTGCAGGTCGAACGACAGCGACGTCGCAGACGGGCGGCCGATACATTTTGCGACGCCGGGCACATCAGCCAGGAGCCGCTGGACCGGGGGCTGGACCTCCAGGATCACTTGAGCCCCGAGCGCGGCCACCATGGGCACATAGCGCGCGAACTGGATTGTATCGCCCAATCCCTCGTCGGAATAGAGCAAGATGGTCTTGCCTTCGATCGGTTGGTCGCCAAGCCAGAGGGACTGGGAAAAACCGCGATCGACTGGAAAGAGTCTCCAGCGCGCTTCGCGCCCGAGCCAGCCTCGCTCGAAGTCTCCGGTCAGCATCTGAAGCTGCGCAAGATTCCAGATCGTCCGCGCATCGTGCGGGTCGATCGCCAAGGATTTGTGAAAGGTCGCGAAAGCTTCATCCGGCAATTGCAGATTCAACAACACCACTGCCTTATTGGCGAGCGCTGCGGCAAAATCCGGACGAAGTTCGAGCGCGCGATCGATGCTCGCAAATGCCTGCTCCATTCGGCCCAATCTCGAATGAAGCAAGCCGAGGTTGCTGTGCGTCTCCGCCAGGCTGGAGTCCAGCGCAATGGACTTCTCGAAGTCGGCCTCCGCTTCCTCGAACCGCTTCACCTCCAGCAGGCAAACGCCGCGCATTTGATAGAGAGCCGCGGAATTTGGATTCAGTTTCTCGACTACGTTAAAGGCTTCCAGGGCTTCCGCGTACCGGCCGAGATCAAACAGCAGCATGCCGCAGTTGTTCGCCGCCTCCAGATATTGCGGATTCAGCTCCAGCGCCCGCTGGAAATGCAGCACAGCCTCGTCCGTGCGCCTGAGTTGCCAGAGCTGATTGCCGAGCTGATTCGAGAGCAGAGCGTCCTGTGTCTTGGGGGACGACGCTTTGCTCTGGTGTGACCGTGCTTCCGGCCGCCATGCGGAAACCAGGCCCTCGAGCTCGACGCGAACGCGGTCCACGACGCTGGCCCAGTCGCCTCTCTTCGGTTGCCGGAACAGCCTCATGGATTGATACCACGGGCTGTCTTCGCGGTTGAGCAGCCAGCGCCAATCCGGGTTGAAGGGCAACAACGTCCAGACCGGAGCGCCCAGCGCGCCGGCGAGGTGAACGACGCTGGTGTCGACCGAGATCACCAGGTCAAGGCAGCCAATCAATGCCGCCGTGTCGGTGAAATCCGTGATCTGATCCGTCAGGTCGACGATGTCGGGATGTTCTCCGAGGAAGGCCCGGTCCTGGTCGCGGGCGCCCTTTTGCAGGCTGACGAACTGGACGTCGCAATCCAGGAGAGGCGCAAGCGTGCGCAGCGCCATCGATCGATTGCGATCGTTGTTGTGATCCGGATTTCCCGACCAGACGAGACCGACGCGGAAGCGCTTGCGGGGGCCAAGCCGGTCTTCAAGCCGGTCTTCCCACGCCTTCACGCACGCCGCCGGAGGCGCAGGAAGGTAGGCTTGCGCGAACGGGATCGTATCGAGCCGCGTCCCGAACGCCAGCGGCAGGCTTCCAAGCGGACAGTGCAGGTCGAACGACAGCGACGTCGCAGACGATTGGCCGATACACGTCGCGACGCCGGGCACATCAGCCAGGAGCCGCTGAATCGGAGGCTGGACCCCCAGGATGACCCGAGCCCCGAGCGCGGCCACCATGGGGACATAGCGCGCGAACTGAATCGAGTCGCCCAGGCCCTCGTCGCAATACAGCAGGATGGTCTTGCCTGCGATCGGTTGGTTGCCAAGCCAGAGGGATTGGGGAAGACCGCGATCGAGCAAGCCGAAAGAAGGAATTCGCCAGCGCGCTTCGCGCCCGAGCCAGCCGCGCTCGAAGTCTCCGGTCAGAAGCTGAAGCGTCGCCAGATTGAAGGTCGCCGGCGCATGACTCGGATCGATCGCCAGGGACCTGTGAAAGGCCGCGAAGGCTTCATCCAGCGACAGCAGATTCAGCAGCACCAGCGCCTTGTTGGAAAGCGCCGCGGCAAAATCCGGTCGAAGTTCGAGCGCCCGATCGAAGCTCGCCAATGCCTGCGGGATGCGGCCATGCTTCCAGTGAAGCGAGCCGAGGTTGTTGTGCGTTTCCTCCTGGCTGGAGTCCAGCGCGATCGACTTCGCGTAGTCGGCCTCCGCTTCCTCGAGCCGGTTCAGCTCCCGGAGGCAGGCGCCGCGCTTCTGATACAGAGCTGCGGAATTCGGCTTCAGCGGCTCGGCGGCGTTGAAGGCCTCGAGAGCTTCCGCGTGCCGGCCGAGATCGAGCAGCAGGAGTGCGAGGTTCCAGATGGTTTCCGCATTGCCCGGGTCGACCGCCTGCGATTTGCGAAAGGCGGCGAGAGCCTCGTCCCGCAATTGCAGGCTCCACAACGCCCGCGCCTTTTCGTTGAGCGCTGCGGAGAAATTCGGACGAAGTTCGAGCGCGCGATCGATGCTCGCCAAGGCCCGCTCGAACCGGTAAAATCTCGCATGAAGCGTCCCAAGGTTCTTGTGCGTCTCCGGCTCGCCGGGGTTCAGCGCAATGGACCTCTCGAAGGCGGCCTGCGCTTCCTCGGGCCGGCCCAGGCGTTGCAGGCAAAGGCCGCGCGTCTGATGCAGAGCCGCGACGTCAGGATTGAACTTCGCGAACAGGTCGAAGCATTCCAGGGCCTCGGCATACCGGCCGAGATCGAACAGCAATTTGCCCTGTTTCGCGGCCTCCAGATGCTGCGGCAAAAGTCGAGGTGCGACCGTCTTGGATTGTTGCTTGGCCGCGGCCCGACGCTCTTGACGATTCATAAGCTGACCAGAAAGGGAACAGGAGACAGCGCAAAATTGCTGACTGATGCTCAGTCACGCGAAGGAGACGTCCATCGCACTTGCCTTCTCGTTCCGTCAGTTCGCGTTCAGCCGTGCCTGCGGGATCCACCGAGCGCGACCCTAGCGTCCCGTTGTGGCAGTTTCCGGTGCGAAGCTGGTGCGAAGCTGGCGCGGCGTGAACATTCCGTGCCTTCATTCATCAAGGCACGCGGGGCTTGGCCCGCTCGCGTCAGTCCGACGGTGGTGAAAGCCGTTCTCTAGGTCGTTGCCTGCTCGCCTTGCCCGAGCGCCGCGTAGCGCTCGCGCAGGTCGATGCGCCGTCGCGCCGTCGCAGCCTCTGCGATCGCGAGCGTCACCAGCAGGCTTCGCGCGCCGTCCTCGACCGGTTGCAGTGACGGCGTCACGCCCCGGACCACGTCGCGGAAATGATCGAGCTGCACGACATAAGGATCAATCGACGCCGCATGATTGGCCTGCGCCTGGATCGGCTTGTTCCAGTCCTGCGCGCCGCCTTCCTGCGTCCATTGATCGAGACTTGGAAATTCGATCGCGCCGCGGCGGCCCATCAGGCGGTAGCTGCTCTGGCCGCTGAACGGAAACTCCGGCGCCTCGCCGAGTCCCTGCTCCATCGTCCAGGGCGTCACCGCGCAGTCGCTGAGGAAGAACGTCCCGAGCGCGCCGTTCTCGAACTCGAGCAGCGCGGCGGCGGTATCCTCGACCGCGAAGCCGCGCTGCCGGTTCGCGGCGATGGCCTCCACGGCGACGATCTCGCCGACCGCAAAGCGCAGGAAGTCGATCTCGTGGATCAGATTGATCAGGATCGGCCCGCCACCGGTCTGCGATCGCCAGGGCGCGGCGTTGAAATAGTCGGCCGGCTTGTGCGTGGCCCAGATCGCCGAGATGCCGACGACATCGCCGATACGGCCCTCGCCAAGCAGCGCCTTGAGCGCCTTCACCTGCCTATGATGGCGGCGGTGATGCCCGACCAGCGACCGGATGCCGGCCTTGCGGACCTCCGCGATCAGGCCGGCGGCGGTCTCGAGCGTATCGGTGACCGGCTTTTCGATCAGGATATGGATGCCGGCCCGCGCGCAGGCGATGCCGTTCTCGGCGTGGAGCTGATTGGGCGATGCGATAATCACGGCCTCGGGCCGCGCCTCGTCGAGCAGCTTCCGGTAATCCGCGAAGATGCGTGCGCCGGGCTGCTCGGCTGCGACCTGCTCGGCGTTGACGTCGGCGATGCCGGCGAGCTCGTAGTCGCCATGCTCGGCCAGCTTGCGCAGATGCTTGCGCCCGATCAATCCCGCGCCGATCACGCCAATCCTGATTTTCGTCATCTCGTTCATTCCATTGGTTTAGGCCCAGGCGTGACAGTCGCGGCGTTTGGCGCCGCGGGCATTGCCTTCGAGCAGGCTCCTGGTCGCGTTGAACGCCGTGGCGATCCGCTCTCTCGCGTCGAGTGCCGGCAACGGCATCTCGACGCTGAGGGCGGTGTCGGCGGGCAGCGCCTCCAGCAGTGCGCCGAGCGGTAGAGCGCCGTCGCCGGGCGGTAGCCGTCCCGCGCGCGCCTCGGCGATGATGGCCGTGTCCGTTGCCGGCGTTTCGGCGACGGCATCGCAGAGTTGCGCGGCGCGAAGCCAATGGTCGGGAAGCGGGATCAGGTCGCCGGCCCGGCCGCCGGAGCGCGCCAGGTGCAACGCGTCGACAAGAATGGAGCCGTTCGTCTGCCCTGCGTCGCGCACGACCGCCGCGGCCTGCGCCAGGGTGCCGATCGCGCGCCAGCGCATGAATTCGAGGTCGACGCGCAAGCCGAAGGACGCGGCGAGTTGGCAGAGCTCGGCGAAACGCGCGGTGAGCCGGGATCGATCCGGATCGTCGCCCGAAGCGATGATCGCTGTGGCGCCGAGATCGGCGCCGGCTTCGAGACAGGCTGCGAGCGAGGAGATGTCGATGCCGGGCTTGAGCTGGATGAGCTCGACGTCGCTGACCCGCACGCCCTCGCCGTCAAGCACGCGCTTCAGCGCGCGGTGAGCCTCGGTGCCGACCTGCGTCGGATAGGCCGGCCCGTCGCTGGTTGCCGGGATGAAGCGTAGCGCGACCGCGGCAAACCCGGCCCGCGCCGCCTCGGCAACCAGCGCCGTGGGCGCAAGCTCCAATGCGGTGAGATGGGCGAGGCCGAGCGCGGTCATGGCCTGCTCCCCTGCACAGGCAATCGCGGCCGTCGGGAGTTGGCGCGGCGGTCGCAGATCAAGTGCATGCGTCTCCTTCCTCATAATTAATCTATAGGTTAATTAATAATTATCCAATGGGGTAATTGATGTCAAGTGCCATCGATTGCGCTATGGAGGGAGGGCGCGGCCGCGACCGGCCGCCGTGAAGGACCAAAGGGCCAGATGCCAGGTGTGAAGAAGCAGCCCGTCCGGGCGGCGAAGCCGGTGCCGATCAAGCGGCGCGACCGCGAGCGGACGCGGCAGGAGATCCTCGACATCGCCTTCGAGGAGTTCGCCGAGAACGGCTTGTCCGGCGGCAACACCGACGCCATCGCCGCCCGCGCCAACATCACCAAGCGGCTGATCTTCTACTATTTCAACTCCAAGGAAGAGCTGTTCACCGCGGTGCTGGAGATGGCCTATGCGGAGATGCGCGCCGCCGAGGAGGATCTGCATCTCGAGGCGCTGGAGCCGGAGGCTGCGATCCGCCGGCTTGCCGAATTCACCTTCGATTTCCACCAGGCCCATCCGCAATTCGTCCGCCTCGTCAGCATCGAGAACATCCATCGCGGACGGCACATGGCCATCAGCCGCAG
Source organism: Bradyrhizobium sp. Pa8 (assembly GCF_052588265.1). Classification (NCBI taxonomy): domain Bacteria; kingdom Pseudomonadati; phylum Pseudomonadota; class Alphaproteobacteria; order Hyphomicrobiales; family Nitrobacteraceae; genus Bradyrhizobium; species Bradyrhizobium sp. Pa8. Next base: position 1,960,606 of record NZ_CP176767.1, read on the forward strand.
GCTGAAGGAGATGACGCAGCCGAGCATCAGCCAGATTGCCAAGGTGCTGGAGCGCGGCGCGGCCTGCGGCGCGATCCGGCCCGGCATCGATCCGGTCGAGCTGCACATGACGCTGAATGCGCTGAGCTTCTTCGCGGTCGCCAACCGTCACACGTTCGAGGCGCAATTCGCCTTCGACATGTCCTCGCCAAAGGCGAGGGCGCAGCGCCGCACTGAGATCGCCGATTTGCTGTGGCGTTGTGTGCGGGGGGATTGAACGGCGGCGGCGTGAAGACCTCGCGCGGCCGGAGCGGGCAGAGCCGCCTGGCGCGCCTTCAAAGCTCACGTCCAATCAAGCGGTCCGCCGAAAATCGCCCGCCGCCCCGAAACGACATGTGCAGGGCAACGAGGCCCATCAGGAACGGGTACTCCATGCCGCGGTCGATCCAGGCCCATTTGGGATAATGGATCAGGCAGATCATCGCCATTTGCACGGCGACCATCGGCGCGACGAGGCGGGTGAACAGCCCCGCGGCGAGCATGATGGCCCCGATGGTTTCCAGCAGCATCACGAAATAGCCGAACGCCACCGGGGCCGGAAAATGCAATGAATTGGTAATGAAATTGATGGAGCTCGCGAACGGATTGGCCATGGCGCCGTGGGACTCGCCGAGCAGTTTCGGCAAGCCATGCGTGAACAGGATCAATCCGAAGGCAACGCGCAGAAACGCATAGGAAATGGGATTGGCGATCTCGTAGAAATTTCGCAAGCCAGGCAACAGCAGGGACGCGGGGCTGCGCCGTGGGGCCCCGCCCGTGATCGCATCGCTCATGGTCATGATCTCCAGACGATGCGGCTTCAGATGATGCCGCCATTGGCGCGCAGGATCTGGCCATTGATCCAGCCACCGTCGGGCCCGACCAGGAACGAGATCGCGCGCGCGATGTCGTCGGGTTCGCCGAGACGATGGAGAGGCGTGCGGTCGATGATCGGCGAGATGTCGTGCTGGTTGGCGTTGTGGAACAGCTCGGTGTTGACAGGGCCCGGCGCGATTGCGTTGACCGTGATCCGCCTCACGCCCAGCTCCTTCGAGAGGATGTGGGTGATCGCCTCGATACCGGCCTTGGTCGCGGCGTAAGCCGCATAGGTCGGCTGGTAAAGCCCGACCACGCTGGTCGAAAAATTGACGATCCGGCCGCCCTCGCGCAGCCGCTTTGCCGCTTCACGCAGCGCATAGAAGGTGCCGGTGAGGTTGATCGCGATGGTCTGGTCCCACACCTCGTCGGTGGTCTGGGCCAATGGGGCGACCTTCATGATCCCGGCATTGTTGACAAGCACGTCGACGCCGCCGAACGCCGTCTCGGCCGCGTCGAACAGCGCGCGCACGTCAGCCAGCTTGCTGATGTCGGCCTTGACCGCAATCGCCGCCCCGCCCGCAGCCTTGATCTTCGCCACCAGCGCCTCGGCCGGCGCAGCGCCGCTCGCATAGTTGACGACGACGGCGAGGCCGTCCCGCGCCAGCCGCTCGGCGACCGCCGCGCCGATGCCCTTCGAGCTGCCGGTGACGATGGCTGTGCGTGGGTGCTGGGTGGTCATGGTGGGGTCTCCCTGTTTGATGGGGGAGATAATAGGCGGACAGTTTGGTTGGATAATCTCTCCGGAATTGGCTTCACTGTTCGGCTGGAGCGAACAGTAGATGCAGTATCCGCCGCGTCACGGATCTTGCGGCGCGGCTGCGCCGGCGGTCCGTCGCCGTGCCGGCAGGAGAAGCCCCGCAATCGCGCCGGCCAACGACAGCATTGCGGCGAGGCGCATCGCCGCAGCAAATCCGCTCTCGAAATGCGCGGCCGAGTAGGCCCCGCCGTTGGCCGAGAAGCTCGCCACCAGCGCAGCGATGCCGAACATGCCGCCGAGGAAGCGGCCCATGTTGAAGACGCCGGACGCCTTGCCCATTTCGGCCACCGCGACCGAGCTCAGGATCGCGTTCTGCGCCGCCGGCATCGCCATCGAGACGCCGACGCCGGCCAGCACCAATGGCGCGACCAGGGCGGAGTAGGCAATCGCGGGGCTCACGATCTCCGCGATCCAGCCAAGGCCGACCGCCTGCATCAGCAATCCCGTCACCACCAGCGGCCGCTCGCCGAACCTGTTGACGACCGCGCCGGCGATCGGGGCGGTGACGAACAGCGTCGCGGTCCAGGGCAGCAGGCGAAGTCCGGCGCCGAAGGCGTCGAAGCCCAGCGTGGCCTGCAGGAACTGCGGCAGCAGGAACAAGACGCCATACATCGCGGCGTAGAACAGGACGCTTGCGGACATGCCGGCGGCGAGGGCGCGCGATGCAAACAGCCGCATCGGCACCATCGGCGCGGCCGCGCGCAATTCCCAGAGCACGAAGCCGGCGGTGAACACCAGGCCTGACATCAGCGTGCCCATGACCTCGGCGCTCGCCCACCCCACGGCGTTGCCGCGCAACAGGCTCCAGACCAGCGCGAGCGCCGCGAGGGCGACGAGCGACAGTCCGGGGATATCCAATGCGGCAGCCGGTCCGAAGCTTTCGCGCAAGCGTGCCAGCACGAGCCCGATCGCGATCAGGCCGATCGGCAGGTTGATCCAGAACACCCAGCGCCAGCCGAAATGTTCGGTGATGAAGCCGCCGATGGCGGGGCCTATGATCAGCGCGCATCCGGTGATGCTGCTGAAAATGCCGAGCGCGCGGGCGCGCTCCTCGCGACCGAACGTGCCGCTCAAGATCGCCATCGCCAGCGGCATCACCAGCGCGGCGCCGGCGCCCTGCAGCGCACGGGCGGCGATCAGCGCAGTGGCATTGCCGGCGAGCGCACAGGCCGCCGACGCAACGACAAACAGGGCGATCCCGGCTGCGAACATGCGGCGGCGACCGAAACGGTCGCCGAGTGCGGCGCCGGTCAGGAGCAGCACGGCAAAGGTCAGGTTGAAGGCGTTGACGGTCCATTGCAGCGTCTCGACCGGGCTGCCGAATTCGGCGCGGATGGTCGCGAATGCCGTCGTAATGATCATGGCGTCCAGCGCCATCATGAAGGATGCCAGCGCGGTGACGCCAAGCACCCAGTTCTTCTCCGCGCGATTGGTCGGGGTCTGCATCGCCCTCTCTCCGTGTGTCGAGCCACCCTGTCGCGGCGCGTACTGCGGGCTAGACGAGGCCGGAGGGGCAAACGATGCGCCCCGAAATAATTTTTCCCGGGCCGCATCCTTTTCCGGCCGCCAAACGTCCTTGGGGATGACGCGGCCATTGACGCGAGCTTGATCCGGAAAGCGGGGCACCGGTTGTCCGGGAAGGTAATGCCAAAATGGAAAGATGGCGCGCGATGAGCAAGCCAGGTCGCGACATGAGCAAGGAGCGAGCGATGAAAAGGACGTTGATCAGGTACAGGGCCAAGCCGGAACTGGCCGACAGGAACGCAGAGCTGGTTTCGGCCGTATTTGCCGAATTGAAGGCGGCCGGGCCGGACGGCGTGCGCTATCTGACGCTGCGGCTGGAGGACGACACCTTCATCCATCTGGTCGAGGCCGCGGCCGAGGACGGCTCGAGCCCGATCCCGAAACTGAGGGCGTTTCAGGCGTTCCAGGACGGCATCCGCGACCGCTGCGCCGAGCCGCCGCTGGTTCGTAATGTGAGGATCGTCGGCGACTATCGTATGCTGGACGAGTCCTGACCAGGCGAGGCGGAGGAGCAATGGCGCCAGAGCCACTGGCCACCATCGATATCGAGGCGCTGCTGGCGCGGTTGCGGCCGAAGCTGCATCGCTACTGCGCGCGCATGGTCGGCTCGGTCATCGACGGTGAGGACGTGCTGCAGGATGCGCTGATCAAGGCGATGGGAGCGCTGCAATCGGTCACGCCCGTCGTCAATACGGAGGGCTGGCTCTTCCGCATCGCGCACAACACCGCGCTGGATTTCCTGCGCCGCCGCAACCGGCAGGAGGCGCTGCATTCGGCTGAGGAGGTGGAGATGATTGCCGACCAGCTCGATGATGTGGAAAGCCGCCAGATCGCTGCGACCAGTCTGCGCACCTTCATGCGGCTGCCGGTGGCGCAGCGGTCCAGCGTGATCCTGATGGACGTGCTCGGCTGCTCGCTTGCCGAGGTCTGCGACATCATGGATTTCAGCCTGCCGGCGGTGAAGGCCGCGCTGCATCGTGGGCGCACGCAGCTGCGTGAGTTCGCCGGGGAGCCGGACGACGCGCCGCAGCCGGGCCTGTCGGAGGCCGACCGCACGCGGCTCAACGCCTATGTCGGCCATTTCAATGCCCGCGACTTCGACGCGATCCGCGCCATGATCGCCGATGACGTCAGGCTCGAGCTCGTCAACCGCACCAGGCTGAATGGCAAGGCTGAGGTGTCGCGCTATTTCGGCAATTATTCGAAGATCAGCGACTGGCACCTGGTGACCGGACAGGTCGAAGGACGTCCCGCGATCCTGGTGTTCGATCCGAATGAGCCGCGCGGGCGGCCGAAATATTTCATGCTGTTGAACTGGTCCGCCGACAAGCTCGCCACCATCAGGGATTTTCGTCACGCAGCCTACGTCATCGATGGTGCGGAGTGCGTGGTGGATGGAGGGTGAGTGGGTGAGTGTACGTAGTGACCCATCCGCCGCACCTGCGTGGCCGGCAGCGTAGTCTGCGCTTCAGTTTCAATGACCGCTGAGCGGGAAGGGGCATCGACCTGCCCGGTGGCCTCGCTGCTTGTTGGAGAGCCCCGCTGGTGCTATTGGTCTCCGCCACCTCTTCGCTTCCATTCAGTCCGGGCGGAACATCTATGGCGCACGTTGCTCGAGTGGATTTGCCGCAACGTTCGGTACTCAAGCCGCTCTACGCCAAGGCGGGCTTCGCTGACGCATTCGCGATCGATCTGCCGAGCAATGCGACGGGCGACGCCGAGCGCCTCGCCACTCATATGCTTATGGGGCAGCCGCGGTGGGTTGGCTGGCTAGTGGCTCTAAGGGACACCTTGGTTGCGGGGTTTGGTCTTAAGACATCGTCTGAGTTGCGCGATGACGTTGCGACCGACAGGATCGATTTCTTTCGGGTCTACGATCGGCGTCGTCATGAGATCATTCTTGGCGAGGACGATCGTCATCTCGACTTCCGCTTGTCCGTTTTGGTTGAAGAGTCCGCTTTGTGCCGCCGACTTGTCGCCACAACGGTCGTGACCTTCAATCATTTGGGAGGGCGGGCCTATATCGCGGGAATCGCACCCTTCCATCGCCTGATCGTAAAGTCGTCTTTGCGTCGAGCCGAGCGATCGGGCTGGCCACCGGAGCTGTGAGGTCGCGCGCCGCCGGCTGGACCAAATTCGGTACGTGCTTGGTCGGCGACAAGCCCGCCGCCATCAGGGATTTTCGTCACGCACTCTACGTTATCGATGGTGCGGAGTGCGTGGTGGAGCGGAGCACGGGCGTGCCGCCGCTGTGGCACATAACAGCGATTTAATCTCGCCGCCTGCGAAGCATTCGAGATCTGAAACGTTAGCTTACGAGAGTTCTCGCATCCAGCGAGCGCTACACAGGAGTTCCCTCATGCATCGTCATCTTGCCATCGCCGTCCTTGCGGCTGTTTCCACCCTGACCGTCGCGGCATCCTCTACCGCCGCGTCCGCAACCGAGGTGCAAGACAATTATTGCCTGCAGGGCCGCCAATCGGGCTACCCCGGCAATTGCGAGTTTTCCACCTATGAGCAGTGCCGCGCCACCGCGAGCGGCACCAACGAGAGCTGCGGTATCAACCCGATGCGGGCCTACACGCTGCAGCAGCAACGGCACGTGCTGCATCGCAGCCGGGATTGAGCGGCAAGCGATGAAGGGCGCCGGCGACGGCGCCCTTGTTCGATGTGACTGCTTCACCGAAGAAGCCGCAATGCGTCGGGACGCACGCGCGGCCCGTCGATGGCAAGCCATCGAGCGCTGCCGTCGTCATCTCCCCAAACCGCGAAAGACCTGATGCGGCCCTCGATCGCAAACATCGGGACGGCGGCAATCGCGGCGACCGGAGTATTCGAGTATCCTCGCGCTCGGAAAGGCGAGCGCGATCATGTCCAGGTTCCTGCAATGGTTCTTTCGGAATCGCGAAACCGGTGACATCACGATCGCCCAGGCCCCCAACCTCGTTCTCTGGGTCGTCATCGTGGCCGGTGTCCTGCGCTGGGTCTGGCAGACGCGGGGCACTGCCGCTATTGCCCTGGACATCGTGTTCAAGGGCGGCCTCATCGTTTGGGCCCTCGACGAGATTTTCCGCGGGGTGAACCCATGGCGGCGCAGTCTTGGCGGAGCCGTGCTGGCTTATGAGCTCACGACCTTTCTGTGATGGATCGCCCGGAATGCGTGCACGAAGCTTGATATTGCCGGCTGGAATGCCAGTGGCTTCCGCGCGAGCCTCACCGCACGCCTGTGCCCTTGCAGCGCTGGCACTTCACCACCTTGTCGCCCTTCTTGACCAAGCCTTTGCCCTCGCAATTCTTGCATTTCTGCTTCTTCTTGATGTTCGGGCCTTTTTCACTGACCATAAAATTCTCCTGCCGCGTGAGAGCGGCCAACGTTTCTTGTACAGTAGCTCAGCGAAACAGCCAGGCGGCGCCGGGTAAGTCCCTATGCCGGCTTCGGCACGACCAACACTGGAATGCTTCCGTGGACCAGGACCTCGGACGTCTGGCTGCCCAAAAACAGCTTCCTGAGGCCGCGACGCCCATGAGAGGCCATGACGATCAGGTCGCAGCCTCTCGACTCTGCTGTTTCAATGATCGCAGTCGCCGGGTGCGCATTCGGAACGTGCAGGAGTTCCGCAGGCGTGCCGATCTGCTCCGACATGGCGCGCGCTTCATCGAGCACCTTGCGCGCACGGGCTTTGCAGGCTGCGTCATAGCTGTCAACCTCCTCCTGCGTCGGAATCCATCCAGAGGCGTGTCCGCTCCCATAGTCGACCGGCAGCGCTTCCGTCACCGTGATGATCGTCAGCCTGGCGTGCAAGGCCTTCGCCAAGGCAATGCCATGCTCAACGCCTTTTCGCGCGAGGTCCGATCCGTCCGTGCTCAAGAGAATGTTGGCGTACATTCGATCAATCCCCTGCTCTTCGAACAAAGTGATGCCTGGGTAATATGGTCCTATACGCGCCGTGGGTCCATGCGCGTTTTCGGTCTCGCCGTCACAGCCTCGACAAGGCTCGCCTCGCACCGCGTGGACACGTCCGTTTCTCGGCCAACTAAACTTTTATTCAAGTTCGATGCAGGCAACCGAATCTGGCGTGGAGCTCTGTCTCGTGTCCGAGAAGATTGTACGCGCCTCGGAAACTACTTTGTGACTTGGGAATAAGCGCGCGACAACGCACGTCTATGAGTGGTGGATCGGATCTCTCGCGGGAGATCACCCAATCGAAAGGAACCACCACGATGACACCATTCAAAAATCCCATCGGGTCAGTCCTGTCCAAGGCCTTATTGACCGGACTGGTCGTCACCGCAATCTTCAGCACGCCGCTCCAGGCGCGTGAGCACCGCACCGGCGATCGGCACACCGAACAGAGCGTGGTCGCGAGCTCTCGCATCGAGGGCGAGCGATCGATCGCTGCGCCGGCCCACAACGCATTTGCGCCAGTGCCCTCGGATCAACCGGGTGGAGTTTGCGACCACGGGGATAACCCGATGATATGCTGAGCATCCGACCTCGCCGGCGTTCGCAAGGATTGGCGCGCGGCGCGAAGCTCAAAGTAGCTTAGCCATTTTCATCGCAACTTGCCGCACAGTTTAGCGCCATTTTCGACCGACTGAACGGCAGATTGCAGACCTGGCCGCCATGCGCGCCGAGGCGGATCAGGTTAATGGCGTGCACTGTCGGGCCGCGAAGGCAGAGAGGTCATTGCTTCCAGCTGCGCTGTTCGCGTCGCCAACATGGCGAGCAAGCTCTTGTGCAGCCGATCCCCGGGTTCGAAATTTTGCGCGAGCCCTCGGACGGTCTCGACAAATCGCATGCGATACGTCGCCGCTCTGTCGACGTCGCCGTACTTCGCGAAGATCTCGGCGGCCGTGCGGTACACCCGCCAGGAAGCAATCGGGAAGTCGGCACTGTCGACGATCTCCAGCGCGCGGGACAGCTGCAACCGAGCCTCCGCTGAATTGCCCATGGCAAGCGCAGTACGCGCGAGCAGTCCGTGGGCCTGGGCCAGGTGATTGAGATCCGGAGCCGTGGCCACATAGTCGTGGAGCTGGCGCGCACAGCTCTCAGCCTGCGTAAAGTCGTCAACCTGCAAGTAATATTCGCCGAGACAATGATACACCTGCGTCGCGGCAGTAAATTCGATGTCGATGCCTTCTTCATGCCTGCGGCGCTCAATGTCGTCAAATTGCCTGCGAGCTCCCGACGGGTCGTTCAGCCCGACATAGGCCTTGGCAAGGACGGCCCGCTTGTGGAAGTACGTCGACTGATCTCCGACCAGCAGACTATCGTCGACGCTTTCGCAGAGCTCGCGGGCTCCATCAAAGTCCATCGCTTCGACGTGCAACCACGCAAGCGTCAGCCGGCACAATGCGCTGCTGGGGCCGTTCGCGTTCCTGACGGCCAGTTCGAGGCCGGCCGTGATTTCACGCCGCAATTCGCGCCATTCGCCCAGATGAATAAGCGCGATTGATTCAAGAACGTTGAACAGAACAAAAGTGTAGACGTCGCCGGCCAGACGCGCCAACCGTTTGCCTTCCGTGCCGGCGCGGCGGCACTCCTGGTACCGCGACCTCCAGCAATCGACGATACCGGATATTCCATTGCGCCTGATCAGGATGCCATAATTCGTGGCATTCGCGCTCAGCTCGATCGCCCTGTCGCAGAGCGTGGCGTCCTGTTTGCGCCAGCCGTTGAGGAACAGGTTGACGCTCGCGCTGCTGCCCTGGACCAGAGCCTTGAATGTGTCGTCCGCCAGCGCCTGGCTTCGCGACAGCACATCTTCAGCGGCCTCAAGGCATGCGTGGCGATCCACGCGCAAGCAGAGGCTGCTCACCGCCGTGAGGCCGTTGAGCTGTTGCTTGATCTCGCCCGCTTGTTCGGCGCAGGCAATCATGTCTCGCAGATCGCGGATGGAGCCGGCGAGGTCGCCGCACGAACGAAGAGCCCAGCTTCGCTCCCGCAAAAGAGCGACGCGGGTTGAGAATTTGTCGGCAGCATCGAAACGATCGAGTATGCCAAGCGCGCGGGTAAGATAGCTTGCGGCCTCCGCATGGCCGAGGCGTTTCGTCGAGTTCTTTGCCGCTTCCCGGAGGTAACGCAACGCGCTCGGAAAGTCGCGACCCTGCTCGAAGTGAAGTGCGAGCGCGGGCGCTATTTCCGGGGTGCGGCCGGCATAGGCCTCCTCCAGCCTGTTGCCCAGGCGCTTGTGCGTCTGTGCGCGGCGCCCGGGCGGCAGATTCTGGTAGATGATGTTCTGATAGAGAATGTGACGGAAGGCGTAGGAGCCCGAATATGTGCCATCGGGCCACTCGGAAACCCCCGAACGCACCAGGATTTGATCCTTCCGGATCGACGCTTCGATGTCCCTTTCAACGTCGATCGCATCGTCGCACAGACCGGCCGCAACGAGGGCCGCAGAGAATTCTTCGCCGGCAACGCTGGCGACATCGAGCAGACGCCGCTCGTTGTCGGTGAGGCGATCGAGCTCGTGGCCGATCATGTTCACGAGGCTGTCCGGAATGCGGTCTTGCGCAAATACTGCCTGTGAGGACAGGCGCCATCCGTCGTCCATTTCGATGATCGACTCCTGGTCGATCAAGTGCTTGAGCAGCGTGGCAACAAACAGGGGATGTCCCAGCGTTCGCTCGAATACCGGCTTTGACAGGCTGGAGGCAAGTTCCTGGTCGTCGAAGCGCAATGCCAGGTAACGCTCGACCTCCGGACGCGACAACCGATCGAGGCGCAATTCGCTGCAATATCCATGAATCTCGAGATCCCGGTGCAGGCGAGGGATGGGATGCCCGCCGACGGAACTGTCGGCCGGACGATACGAGCAGAGGACCAGCACGCGCGCCTTGCCGTTCCCGCGCGCGAAGCGAGACAGTACGTCGAGTGTCGCGAAGTCGCTCCAGTGCAGATCTTCGAGAACAAGCACCCAGGGGCGGCCGGTGCTCAGCGCTTCCAGAAGATCGCAAAATTCGCGCAGCATCCGCTCGCGCGTCGCGCCGAACACTTCGTCCTGGAAGGCCGCGCGTTCCGATGCGTCGATGACGCCTGGCAATTGCAGGATCCAGGTGGGGGCGTGGGCGCGAACTGCCGAAATCAATTCCGGACCGTTTGCGAGATAACGGCTCACCAGCGCATCGATGAGTGGAAGAAAGACTTCGTCTGTTCCGAATCGTTCGGTGCAGCGCCCATAGAGCTGATCGAAGCCCTGTTCCGTCAGCTGCTCGAGCGCCTTGGCGATGAAGGCCGTCTTGCCGATCCCGGCTTCTCCGGTGACAAAAGCCATCTGCCGTTTGCCGGACAAGACGTGCCGCGTCATCTGGTCGATCGTCGCGAAGGAGGGGGTCCGGCCGACCACCAGGGTGGAGATTTCGGTTTTCAGAGGTACGACCGCGTTCTCGACCTCTTTGGCCGCTTCCCGCACCGTGCCGATAAAGCGGACGCCTTTGCGCGGCAAAGTCTTGATCAGCCGCTGCGCCTCGCCGGAATCGCCAATTCCGGTACGGGCCGCGTTGATGCGGGTGGTGAGCGCCGACTCCGAGACGATGCGCCCGCCCCAGATCGCACTGATCAGATCGTCCTTGGTCACCACCCGGGTGCGGTGGCGGATCAGATATTCGAGGACGTCAAAAACCTGAGGCTGCAACGGGATCGTACGTCCGTCGCGGCGCAATTCCCGCCGGTCGGTGTCGAGGACAAACTCGTCAAATTGATACAGCAAAACAATGCCTTTGGAGGTGCGGGCGAGGCGGATATTCAACCGGTACACCGGCCCGAAATCAAGCACGCCCGTCAGAATCAAGGAAACGATAAGAACAAATTAAGCTCGCCTTAAAGCGGGGCGCGGCGTCCCGCTCGATACTTCCGGCCGTATCCAGTCACTCACACAAGGTGTTTGTGTCATGCGCTTGGAAGAAAAGGCGCGGCGTCTCACCCGCGTGTTCTATGGGTTGTTGCTTCACAAGATGTTTCAGTCGATCGTGACATCCTCCGTACCATTGTTTGGCAACAGAGCTTCAACCAGAAGCGATGCGTTGTTTTCTGCGAGTTCGTTTGTCGCCTCCACGGGGGCTTCCCGAAAGGAAGGCTGGTTCGGGCGCCTCCTTCAAGCGCTGCACCATTCGCGACGGCTGCAGGCAGAGCGCAGCCTTCGACAGAATCGTCACCTGACCGACAATGGGTGGCCCCGGTTTGCCTCTCGGTCGGATTTTGGAGGGCGTGACAATGCCGGTCAGTGAAAAGTCGCCCGAACGCAAGCTTCGGATTTCGGCGCCGGGCGAGAATACGCTGCTCGTAACGATCGCCATCTGCGTTGTCATTTTTCACATCCTTGCAGCGACGATATTGACGTCGACCCGCCAGAGCGATGCCGGCGCACCGCCCGAGCCGCCCGGACTGTCGTCCGGGGACTGATCGCCAGCTCGCCATTCCAGGATTTGACAGACAAGAAGGGCTAGCTCATGGGCGACATGGCGTCGTTTTGCCTACTCAGCATCGCCGTGTTTTGCGGCGCTTTCGTCTCGGGCCTCGCGGGCTTTGCCTTTTCGGCGGTGGCCGGCGCGATTCTCCTTCACGTTCTCCCACCGCGGGAGGCGGTCCCGCTGATGATGGCCTGCAGCATCACCGTGCAAGCCGCGGGTCTTTGGGCGTTGAGAAAAAGCATCCGCTGGAAGCAGAGCTCGGGACTGGTCGTCGGCGGATTGCTTGGCGTTCCGATCGCCGTGTGGTTGCTGCAAGCTGCAGACGCCCGGATCTTCAGGGAGAGCTTTGGCCTCGCCGTCGCCTGCTACGCGGCCTACACGTTGTTCCGGCCGGCGCTTTCTCATCGCTTGCAGATGAATGCGGGACGTAACGCGTTGATCGGCTTCGGCGGAGGCTTTGTCGGCGGGTTGACGGCAATGCCGGGTGCAATACCGACCATATGGTGTGACATCCACGGCGTGCCGAAAACCGAACAGCGCGGAATGGTTCAACCCTTCATCGTCGCCATGCAGATATTCGCACTTGTTCTCATGCTGATCCGTGGAGATCTGTCGACAAGGGTCCTGGTTGACTTCGCCGTCGGCATCCCGGCGCTCGTTGCAGGAACGGCGCTCGGGATTTTTGTCTTTCGCTGCGTCAATGATGCGCTGTTCCGGCGAATTATTCTCAGCATCTTGCTGGTTTCGGGACTGTTGCTGGTATTGTAGATACGCCGGTCGCGCCTCCAGTTACAATGGCAGCCATTCGAGTCCGGCGCGCAGTAGCACTGTCGCCGTAATCCCTTAAGCGTGAGCCGAACCATTCGGTGGGCCGTGCTGCTGTCCCAGCCGAGGTAATCTTTCGCTTGCCGGAGGCTGCTGCCGGTCAGAACGCGTGACCTCGCGGGTGCAGCTATGTAGGGCGGGTTGTTGACGGCGTCCGCTTCCTCCAGGTGAGGCAATACCTAAAATTCGATCGATCTGATTAGGCCGGCCTTATGCCCGATCCAAGGCGGCGGGAATGATTTTACCGCGTGTTCAGGTCTGGGTGGTGTCATCGCCCATTCCTTTGAAATCCCGCTTTTGTCGTTCGATCATTTTCAAACTGCGAGCGCATCAATGGCTGCTATCACGTCATTCTTGGCCGAGTTGGACGAAGCAGTTGCGAGAGGAAATCCCGAGAGTTGTCTGCGGGCGCTCTGGCATGCGGCAGACATCCTGATCGCCGGCACTTATTCCGAGGAGCAGATCTGGACGTTCGGTGAGGTCATCGGTCGTCTCGCGCAGGAGATTGAAGCGAACGCGCGGGCGAAGCTCGCAGGAAAGCTCGCATGCAGCTCAAACGCGCCCTATGCGTTGACCCGGCAGATGGCGAGCGACGACTGCATCGATGTCGCATGGCCGGTTCTCAGTCAGTCGGAGCGCCTCGACACCGAGACGTTGATTGCGTGTGCCAAGAACAAGAGCCAGCAACATTTGCTTGCAATCTCCAAGCGACAAACGGTCCCGGAAGCGGTCACCGATGTCCTGGTGGTGCGGGGATCTCCCGAGGTCGCAACCTCGGTCGCATCGAATGCCGGGGCGAATCTCTCCAAATCCGGATTTCTGCATCTGGTGCGGCGGTCAGAAGGGGATTCGATCCTCGCCGAGTCGGTGGGACTGCGAAAGGACATTCCTCGACATCTCTTCCACCAGTTGATCGCCAAAGCCTCCGAAGAGGTGCGGCAAAAGCTGAAGAGGGAGCGTCCGGATATCGAAAATCAGGTCCATCGCGCCGTCGTTGATGTTACCGGGGCCATTCACGCCAGGTTTGGCCCGGCGTCGAAGGATTACTTCACGGCGAAACGCACGGTGGCAAAACTGCACGAGAGAGGCGAATTGACGGAAGACAAGGTCTTCGAACTTGCTCACTCTCTCAAGTTCAACGAGACCACCGTTGCCCTCTCGTTGCTCTGTGGGCTTCCAATAGACGTCGCGGAACGGGCATTGATCGAGAAGGATCGCGAGCCGGTGTTGATCCTGGCCAAGTCTCTCGATTTCTCATGGCCCACCACGATGGCGCTGCTGTTCCTGGGCGCGGCCAACTACCGGATAACCGCTGGCGAGCTGGATCAATTGAAGATCGATTTCCACCGGTTGAATGTCAAAGCGTGCCGGGAGGTCGTCACCATCTATCGGACGCGAAAGGAAGAGGTTTTCGGCGGCTCGTTTCAACAGCCTCGCCGCATGACCTAGGATCGCAATTGCGGTGACACTGCATTTGATTCATGAGCCTTCGAATCCGCGAAACGGCCGGAGTCATTGAGTGCACCGTCACCACGATCCCGACTTCAGACATGCGTGGACGGGGGTGCGGCTCACGCAACGGTGAGTGTGCCGATCCGCCGTTCGCGCAGCTGTGATTTTCCACGGCGTGTCTTTTCTCAAGCGCATACCTACGTAATCCCTGTCCAAAAAAGTTCTAGGGAAACGCTTTCAACAGAGCAGCCGATTCCAGCCAGCGCGAACGCTCCGCACGACAACAACAACCGTTCGGAGTACTATTATGATTGGATTCAGGACTTCCATTATTGCAGCGATGATATCGATTGGCGCGATAAGCTCTGCAAGTGCCCAGTGCCCGACGTGGGCGACTCAAAATCCAGCTTCGTTTCAGGCGCAATATCCAAACAGGGATATATTGAACGACTGCGAGTTGACGCCGGCAGGCAGAATGGGCCTTGAGCTCCCTGGCGGCGCGGCTCCCTGGTTTGGGCCCAACAGGGCTTATGGGGCAATGCCTGGCGTTGCTCAACACCACAGCTTTCAGCACCGATCGCGGTGAGTATCTGAAGATAAGCCCGGATGGTCAGATTCCGGCCCGTCGATCGCGGTATCGAGATGTTCAAGGCCGCCGCGATCATTCTTCACTCGGTTGATCAGTCGCGCCGGCTATTTTGTGGACAAGATCCTTAGGGGGCACACCCGGGAGATCTTCCCATCGAATTTCCAAGCAAGCTGTGGTTGGCAGTCGACCTCAAAACGGCAAAGGCTCTCGACATGGCTGTACCGCCAGGGCTCCTCGCCCGTACCGACGAAGTGATCGAGTGAGGACGGCTTACTTCTCCTGATGGCCCCAATGCGAAGTGCAGGCGAACTGCGAAGTGGTCCGTTTATCGGGGCGGACCGGAAGTGACCGGCCGACTTCCCAAGCGCCGTTTTTGACCCGTCGCGGACATTGCGTCGCACGGCTAGGGCGGGCTGCCAGCCCTTTTCTCGCTCGGCTCCCGGTTGAAAGATGCTAGGCTGTATGCCTCAGTCGGACGCTTCAAACGAGTAACTCAATGAGGCGGCGCGAGTTCATCACACTCGTCGGCGTTGCCGCGGTTATGGGCCCGAGCCCGGCGCGGGCGGAGCAGACGAGAAAGCTACCCATCATCGGATTCTTGGGCCCGGCCTGGTCGGCCCAGGATTTCGAGGATCGGTTGCGCGAACTCGGTTGGATCGCGGGGCGGACCGTTGCGATCGAGTATCGCTCTGCGGAGGGACATACCGAACGCTCCAACGAAATTGCGATCGAGTTCGTCCGGCTCAAGGTGAATGTCATCGTCACGGTGGGGGGATCTCCGACCCTTGCGGTAAAACGTGCGACATCGCTCATCCCAATTGTCTCCATTTCTGGCGACCCTGTTGGCAGCGACCTCGTCGCAAGTTTGGCCCGACCGGACGGCAATGCGACCGGCCTGGCGCTCAACCCCATCAGTCTGGCCGGCAAGCGCCTCGAGCTGTTGCGCGAGGTTGTCCCAGGTTTCCGCCGCTTGTCCGTTATGGTCAATGCCAATAGCCCCGGTTTCAAAAACAGGATGGATGAGGTGCAGGCGGCGGCCTCCACGCTCGGCCTCGAGGCGACGATATTGGAAATCCGGCGCGCAGAGGACGTTGCATCGGCTTTCGAGACCCTCAGGGACCGTGCGGACGCACTCTATGCCGTCGGCGTCCCACTCACCTTCGCCATTGCGACCCGAGCGCTGACCGCGCGAATTCCAACGATGTTTGAATACCGAGAGTTCGTCGATGAGGGCGGGCTGATGTCCTACGGCGTGGACGCAACCCACCTATGGCGGCTTGCTGCCACCTTTGTCGACAGGATTTTGCGCGGGGCGAAGCCCGCCGACTTGCCAGTCCAACAGCCGACCAAGTTCGACCTCGTCATCAATCTGAAGACCGCCACGGCACTCGGTCTGAAAGTACCGGAGTCATTCCTGTTACGCGCCGACGAGGTGGTTGAATGAGCGCGGTTGCCGGGCAGCCACCAAGGGACCGCCGCCCAGCTCGGCATGCCTCGTCCGCTTTCGGAGATGATGCGAGCCGCCTGACTCATTGAGTGCACGGTCACCGCAATCCCGGGAACCTCTCCAACGAGCAACTCCGCCGATCTTAGGGACGAACTATCTCACCTTGGATGGATCGCCGGCGGTCCGCATGAGGCGATCCGCCTTTACCAGCACGCGATCGTCAGCCGCCTGCGGCCGCAATGAGAAGCTGACTGCGACAAAAGCGACGCAGAGCACTATGCCCACCGCCATGGCGCGCTGAAAGGTTGGTCGATCAGCATTTTGAAATGAGGGGAGGCTGCTCCTCTTTGCCAGCTGTTCAAATCCAGCCTGGGAAAGCTTTTGCAATTGTTCGGCTTCGCGATGCTCGATGGAAAGCGCGCGGCAGTGTGCGGCCATCTCACGATAGTGTTCTCGTGATGAAAGATCGATCGCCGTCGCAGCGCGTTTTTCAAACGCTCGGGCTCGGTCGGCAAGCTCTTTTGCTTTTGACATCGGGCACCTCATCCAAAGGTGGTCCGCCGAACACCAATTCATAGGTCGGCCGGCGCGTCACTTCGGTTCAACGCTCGGACGGCCCCCTTTCCCGGCAGGGCTCGGCATCTGTCCCGTGCTCACCTTGTCCGCCGCACCCGGCGTTGGGACAGGGACTATGCCCCATCGTGCCGCAATAATTTCACAGTTTGAGGAACCAATACCGCTGCCCGCTGGGGGATCAGAGCATGGGGGAGCCATGACTGGCAGCGAGTGGAAGGAGCGCTGGCACGAGGTCGAGCGCTTTCGTTTGATGGCGCTTGAAACGACAGACCCGGTGGCGGCGACTCTGCTTCGCGATATCGTGTTGGACTTGGAAGCGGACCTGAATGAGCTGGTCGACGTAGAGGCGCAAGGGCTGCCATGGCTTGGCGCAGTGGCATGAGCGTAGGCCTCGTCGATCGATCCAGCTAGAGCATGATCCGGATCCGAAGGGCCGCGCTAGGTCAAAATGCGCGGCGGTTTTCCCTCGCGACAAACGCGGAACGCGTTTGCGCGGAGGTCATGCTCAAACAACAACCCAAAGCGCGATGACGATTCATCCTGATCTCATCGCGCTTTAGGCAACCGTCTCTGCTCGATCAGCAACCCGCCATAGCTCCGCGAAGCGGCTCGCGCCGCCAGACTGAGGAACGGCGAGGCCGCGCATTGCGGCGGTGTTCGGTCAGTGGCGCTGCCGAATACTCGCGCTAGGCGGGCCGCCGACCGTTTGTATCGGTTCACCGGCCGCGCGGTCCAGCGGCGGGTGTGGCCGAGCTAGTCCTATTGTGCCGGGAGGTGCGTCGTTGCTGGCCGTACGAGTATCGACGCGATCTGACGTGATTGTCGATCCAATGGCGATGGCCAGAACGATACCACATAGGACTAAGGCTGCTCGATTGGGGTCCATCGTTCGACCCTCCGCGAAACGGCCCCATAGCGCGGAGATAACGCCCAACTGACGATTTTGTTCTTGCGGTGGTCGGCGATAGGTGCAGTTCAATCGCTCGCAGCAGTTCGTCCGTCTTCGCTCTCACTTCGTTCAAGCTACGCCGGACACCACGCTTCGCCCTCACGTTCTCCGCTCGGCTGCGCCACGCGTAGCCCGCTGGGCGAAGCGTGGTGGGCCCGGCAGGACTCGAACCAGAAACCAGACCGTTATGAGCGGTGGGCCAACTGACCTCGCATAGGGCAGGGCTCGTCTTCAGTGGTTCGACCCAAGTGGCACTATTTGCGCGCGAAATGCGTCTCATTTTGTCGGTCGTTTCGAGCCAGGAGCTGCTCAAGCTCTCCGAAGCGCTTTCCGCCTCAGCAGTCGATGTCCCGTCAATCGTCGAGCTGACCAATCGCGGGGATCTGGCCAAGATCGCCGAGATCCATACGGCGCACCCCGCGCTTTTCATGATCGCAGCGGCCATCGGGTCAAAGGATATCTTCCTCACCTACAAGCCGTTTGCGCCGAAGTTGTAGGGTTGCACCGATGAACGCAAGATGAAGATTGGTGCGTAGTCCTCATTGTTGATTTTAGCCGGCAGCCGCTCGCCGCGATCGAGGCTCGCGTATTTCGCTTTCGGATCGCCGTGCAACAAGAGCGCCCACCCTCAAAAGAGGATGGGCGCGCGGTGACTTATGACATGATGACGTCCTACTTCTTCTCGGCGCTGGCTTCCTTAGCCGGGGGCGGCTTCATGCCGACGGTCAACTGGCGGATTTTTTAGAGCGCCGCCTTCACGGATGTTGATGGAACCCCAGAACACCGTGACCTTGGTGGCGTCACCGCTCTTAGGATCCTTGCCGAAGATGTCGGTCTCGCCGTTGGCAACGACCAGATCGTTGTTGACGACCGACATGTTGCCGACTCTGATCTCAATATGATCGGTGCCGTTCTTGAAGTTGTTTTCGTATACGGTCTTGAGATCGGAAAACACACCGCCCGGGTTGATCTGGACCCCATCCTTTGTATAGAGCGCAGCGACACAGGCCGCGTCTTTCTTGGCGACGCAGTCGGTGTAGGCGACGGCTATTTTTTCGGCCTCCTGCTTGACCTCATCGGCCAGTGCCGGTGCAGAGATGAAAGCGGAAGAACACAATGCCAAGAGCAATGAACGTCGCTTCATAACAACTTCCCCTCTGGTTGTGATGCACAATTGCATCGCGACGTCCTCCCAACGTAGGACGCTGCGTTGCATTTGTTCCGAGAGGCTTTTTTTGCCAGGCTGTAATACTACCGGTTTGCGAGTATACGCCATTTTGCACGGCTTGGCGCGCCAACCTTGACCATCGACGATGGGGGCAGTCCTCGAGAATGCTGCGAGTGCGGGTGGGAAAGACAGGCACGTTGACGCATGCCACAGGTGAAAGTGTCTTGCTCGACGCGCGCGGTGGCCTACTTGTTCATCATCCGGCGGACTTCCCATCGAGATCCCTGGCGTTCTTTCCCGCAACGGCCTGCTTCACCATCGTCATTACGTTCGGCCCGACGGCTCCTGGCGGACGCGTTCTGTGGCTCCATTACGATCGGCCGCAGCAGTCCGGCCTCGCCGCAGGCGGCGATACTCCGTCGCAACGGGTTTCGCTGATGCGGCTGAGCGCGATTGCGAGAAAAGGACCGGAGTTGCAAGCCATATGTCTGCTTATCGAGCGACAGGAGATCGCCGCACTTGACCCGGTGCGGACGTCTTACGCCGCCAGTTATTGGGCTTCAACATAGCGTATTATGCTCTGGTTCTGAACGTTAGCGACCAGTTCATCCGCGCGGGACAAAAGCCGACGAAGCAAGGGTGACGGATTTGCCCGATTGTATCCCAGGGCCAGATCGACCGTTGGAGCACTGCCCTCGAGCGCTCTAGCGACGACGTTTGGTGCCAGCATGTTCTGCGCATAGAGGGGTACAAGGCTAATTCCGCCCGTGGATGCCACGAGCGACATGGCCGATGATATGTTTTCGCCTTCGTACTTCGCCTTGAGAGCAATACCGACCCGAGATGCGTAGTTCTGTATGACCTCTTGCAAAACCGGAGAAGTTCTTGCGGAGCTGACATAGATCTCGCGGGCGAGATCTTGGGGGCCAATCTTCTTGCGCGATGCCAGACGATGTTCGGCCGGCAGCACGGCGATCAAGGGCTCCTTCGCCAGCATCTTGAAGACGACGCCCTCGTTGTCTTTCTCGGGACGAAGGAAAGCTATATCCAACTTTCCCCGCATCAATGCGAGCGCAAGCTCTGGTGAAGATTGCGTGCTGAGCGTGACTTCAACGTCGGGTGCTTCCTCGCGGAGGATGCGCAGAAGCTGGGGGAGCCACATAACCTCCAAGCCAACAAGGAATCCCATCGAGAGGACGGGCTTTTGCGGTTGCGCCGTCTGCCGGGCCCCCTCCGTTGCCGCCTCAACCTGCAGCAGCGCCAGCCGCGCGTGATCAAGAAACACTCTTCCGGCGGCGGTCAGCGTCACGCCGCGCGCCTGACGCTCCAATAGCTGAACGCCGACTTCGAATTCCAGATCGCGGATCTGTCGGCTGAGCGATGGCTGCGAGGTGTTCAGTCGCCGCTGAGCGGCCGTCAGCAGGCTGCCTTCTTCAGCCACGGCAACGAAATAGCGCAGATGCCGGAGTTCCATGCCCCCCTCGTATATCTTCCAAGCATAGCTCGAAGCCTACAAGGTCTTAGTCATCGGCAAAAGGGAGATTTACCGTCACGCAGTCTGCAACCCAAAAAAGGACAACGAACAATGTCGACTGCGAAGCCCAGCATCGTCTTCTGCCACGGCCTTTGGGCCGATGGCTCCTGCTTCGGCAAGGTGATCCCTGCGCTACAGGCCGATGGGCACGAAGTGATCGCGGTTCAATACGGCCTCAACAATTATGCCGACGACGTAGCCACTGTGAAGCGCACACTAGGACGGGTTGGCAGTCCTGCCATCCTCGTCGGCCACTCCTACGGCGGAGCGACGATCACAGGTGCGGGGACTGACGAGCGCGTGGCCGGATTGGTTTACATCGCTGCCGTCGTTCCCGATGTTCAGGAAACAGTGCAGAGCCAACTCGACAAGTATCCCACCGAAATCTTCTCCCAAATCGAGGTCGCGGGCGGCCGCGTCTGGATCAAGCCGGAAGGTGTCAAACACTTCGCGGGGGATCTTTCCGAACAGGAGCAAAAGCTTGTGTGGGCGACCCACTACCCGCCGGCTGCCGACCTGCTCGAGCAGCAAAGGCTCGATGAGGTCGCCTGGAGATCGAAGCCGAGCTGGTATATCCTGGCCCGGAAGGACCAGACCGTTCATCCTGATCTCCAGCGTTTCCTGGCTAAGCGCATGAACGCGACCACCGTCGAGGCCGACAGTAGCCACGTCACGATGCTTTCCCAGCCTGACCTCGTTGTCGAAGTCATCCGCAAGGCCTCAGCTGCCGTTCTAAAAGGATAATCGAACAGGATTCCTGGAAAGGGAGAAGCCGTCGCGGTGACAGCTTCTCACCCCCGTTCGTGACGCGAGCTTTCATCGACGCATTGCGAGAACGGTTGTCGCGGGCACCCATGCCGGATCGGCGAGGAAGCCGTAGCCGTTAACAGGCTCATCATGGCGAGGAAGCCGCCATCGCTTCTCGACGCGCTCGCAACATCGTCGGTCGCTGGCGACGGGCCATAGCTTGAAGTCGTCGTAAGCTCGACCCCACAATTGTTAGACTCTACATTTCGCTGTCCGGCCGGATCTGGTTACAGGCGTCCGCTGGAATTCCAGCAAGACTGCCTCAAACGCGATAATCTGGAAACAGCGGGATCCGGCAGATCCTCGCATACTGTGCACGTTCATTGCGGTCGTCGTGGTGACGCTTCGGGGAGCGGTTACGCACTTTGATCGACGGCCTTGCTTGAGTCGGGCTTCATGGCCGGTTCGTTGCAACTCCGTCTCGCGCGAAGGAGCGGAGAGAGGGGAATCGTCTCCCCGTTCGGCTTAGCCAGGAAAGTCCAGTCCGATGTTGACCCAAACCAAACGTTACGAATACTCCCCCATCATTGATCGCCCGGTGGTCCGCTTTCCGAACAATGCGCGTATCGCAGTGGTCGTGTATATCAATATCGAGCATTTTCCGGAGGACAGACCTGGGCCGGCAATCGTATCGCAGACCGCTCATTTCAAGCCGGATCCCCTGAATTACGGATGGCGAGACTACGGCCAACGCGTTGGCATCTGGCGCCTGATGGAGACCTTGGACAGGTACGGCTTGCCTGCAAGCGTCTGTCTTAACTCTGATGTTTGCCGCGAATATCCCAGAATCATCGAAGAAGGCTCCAAACGCAAATGGGAGTGGATGGGACACGGGCGAAACAACTCCGAGATTGTCAACGGCCTTTCGTTGCAGGACGAAGCCTCGCTGATTGACGAAACGCTTGCCGCCATAGTCAGAGCGACCGGCGAAAAGCCCAAGGGGTGGCTGAGCCCGTTTCTGACGGAGACTTACGCGACCCCTGATCTTCTTGCTGAGCGCGGCATAGAATATCTTTGCGATTATTCATGCGACGACCTGCCCTTTGAAATGAAGGTGGAGAAGGGCTCCCTTCTGTCGATGCCGTATTCTGTCGAATGCAACGATCTCCCTTCGCTGCTTACGTTTGGGTCCTCTCCGGAAGAATTCGGCAAGAACCTTCGCGATCAGTTCGACGTTCTTTACGAAGAGGGCGCTCGCGTTCCGAGGGTGCTGCCGATAGCCTTGCACACTTTCATCGTCGGCCAGCCGTTTCGCATGAAGCATCTCGCGGCGGCATTCGCCCATATCGTCCGCCGTGATGACGTGTGGCTTGCCACCGCAGGTGAAATCAACAAATGGTACCGACAAGCTCACAGGCGGAGTTGATCCGGGTTCATCATGGGAAGCCGGTCGCGACGACGCGGGAAGTGGTGCAAGATTACGGTGACAGTGCACTGAATTACAACGAGTGCGGCCGTTATCGCGCTGGGCGAGATGGTGCGGTTGACAGGGGACGACGATGCCAAGCGCGCGATGCCCGCGATGCCCGCGATGATGCGTGTCGAAGCGGAATAGGTCAATTGAGTGCGCTGTCACCGTAATCGAGATTTCGCGAGAGCGGCACGGCGGGCCTCCAGTCTTATTTTGCGCTTGCGAATACATCCGCTGCGTAGACGACCTTTCCACCCACGACCGTCAGCAGAGACGCCGTGGCGCCAATTTGCTCGACGGCGACGGACATGAAATCCCGGTCGAGAATCGCGAAGTCGGCGAGCTTGCCGTTTTCGAGCGTGCCGCGCCGCGTCTCGTCGAAGCAGAACCAGGCGCTTCCCACGGTGTAGAGGCGCAAGGCCTCTTCGCGGTTGGGTGTTTCGTCCGGGCCGCGCGTCGATAGTCCGCCGACGGTCTTGCCGTCGAGCATCCATTGCAGCGCCACGAACGGATTGTAGGATGCGACCCGATGCGCATCCGTGCCGGCCCCGACATGGACGCCCGTGCGCAACGCCGTGACGATGGGCGGCATCTGGCGCGCAGCTTCGCCGGCCTGCGCCACGATACGGTCGCCTCCGAGGTACATGGCGTCCTGCATCGTCCAGCCCACACCAAGGGCCTTCATCCGCGCCAGCGTTTCGGGCGAGGTGTTGTCGAGATGGGCGATGGACCACCGCAGCGGCGCGAGCGGCGTCTCCTTGTTGACCTCTTCATAGAGGTCGAGGAGCTGATGGACGGATTTGTCTTCCTGCCAATGGATGGTGACCGTCAGGCCTTGTTTTGCCGCCCAACGAATGATCTCGAGGAACTTGTCCTTCGCCGCCGCGTCGGGCGCGTTGTTGTTGTACATGGCGCCGGTGATCCGCTCGCCAATTCCGTTGAATCGCAGCATGTCGTCGCCGAACCCCATCGGCAGGAACGGCGTGAGAGTCTTGTACTCCTCGAACTCAGCGCCGACATTCTGGGCGAACAGGCTGTAGGCGACACGCACCGACAGTGATTTTTCACGCCAGAGCTTTTGCAAGGCGGCGTAGTGGCTGGGATAAATGCTGAAGCCGCCGGGATCCACGATCCCGGTAATTCCGAGACGATTGAGCTCCGTGAAGAACTGCCGGGTCCCGGCGACATTGTCCTCGAAATTCGGCCTCGGCAGGCGATCGAACAACGCGGAGATGCTGACAATGGAGCCGTTGAACCAGCCCGTGGTTTCGCCCGATGTGGCGCGTTCGGCCGTGATGCCGGCCGGCAACTGATCCGCGGACATCCCGAGAGCCTGTTGCGCCTTCGGCGTCATCAGCACCGCCGAATAGAACAGCTGGATGTAAGCCGGATTGTCGGGAACGACCGACATCACCTCGGCGAGCGTCGGCCGCCGCTTCTCTGCAAATTGCAATTCGCTCCAGCCGCCGGCCACGATGATCCAGGACGCCGGGCGCGCTTTGGCCGCCTGGCGCAAGCGTTCCATGGCTTCACGAATCGTCTTTGCGCCGATCCAGTTGACCTCGGTTGCGTAGGTGAGGCCGGCGCGCACGGCGTGAATATGGGAATCGATCAATCCCGGGATGACGGTGCGTCCGCCTGCGTCGACGCGGCGTGTCGCGGGCCCGATCAGGCCTTCCATGGCATCGTTGCCGCCAACTGCAACGATCTTGCCGTCGCGGACTGCGAGAGCCTGCGCGATCGTCGATGCGGGATCCAGCGTCACGATCTTTGCGTTCGTGACAATGAGGTCGGCCTTTTGTGCGTAAGCCGAAGTGGCCCAGCACGCGATCACCAAAATCGCCAGAAGCTTGCGCATGTTCAGTCCCGGAATGAGAGAGGCAGGAATGAGAGAGGCAGGAATGGCGCCACACATCCGCCGCTGGATGCGCTCGCGGGCATCGCGTGTCGCAACGGGGAGTGTCGCGATCTTGATCATGTCTCAAATAAAATCAGCCAGTCCACCGGAAAATCAGGTAATGGCCCTGGTCATTGATTTTACAGCCCGCCCTCGCCCGTTGGGCTTCGGCGCGGCAGCCTTCGCCCGCTTCGCTTTTGGCGTATGGCGCTGGCTCGCCTAGCCGAAGCTCGCGAAGCGAGCGAAGGCTGGTGGGCCCGGCAGGACTCGAACCTGCAACCAAACCGTTATGAGCGGGAGGATAACGGCTGGGTTCGTTGATTTTGCTATGCTTTCGTTTGATTTCGATCGCGTTCGTTGTGTTTCGGGCGGGTTGTTTCTGGGGCGAAACTGGTGCGCCATTGCGGCGCATGGGGCCCTTCGACGGACGCCGACCGGGTGGAGCGACGGGACTCCACCCGGTTGCCTTGCGATTAGCCGATCTTCACGCTCATGCCGCCATCGGTCATGACGACCGAGCCGACGATGAAACTCGCCCTGTCCGAGGCCAGGAAGGCCACGACCTCGGCGATCTCGTTCGCTTCGGCGGCGCGGCCGATTGGCGCTTTGCCGCCGTGATCGGCCAGGAAGCCCTGCCCATTCTCCATTTTGCCGGCCCAGATATTCGTCACCACATCGCCCGAGCCGACGGCGTTGACACGAATGCCGTGTTCGATGGCTTCGAGCGCCAGCGTTCGCGTCAGTTGCACCAATGCGCCCTTGGACGAGGTGTAGGCCGAGATCTGCGGAAAGGCGAAATAAGCGGCATAGGAGGCAATGTTGACGATCGCGCCGCTTTTGTTGGGGATCATCGCCTTCATGGCCTCGCGTGAATGCAGGAAGGCACCGGTGACATTCACCGACATGATCGCATTCCAATCCTCCAGCGTCATGTCGATCACGAGCTTGCTCATGATCCGCGCGGCGTTGTTCACGAGAATGTCGAGCTTGCCGAAATTTTCAAGGGCCAGCGCGACCGCCTTCCCGGCGGCATCCTCCCGTGAGACATCCGCTACGAGGGGCACGATGCCAGGCCTCTTCAGGCGCTCGACATCGGGATTGATGTCCTCAGCGATCACCTTGGCGCCGCGGGCGTGCAGCAATTCTGCAATAGAGCGGCCAATGCCGCTGGCGGCGCCGGTAACGATAGCGACCTTGCCTTCGACTTCGTTCATGGTCGTGGAAATGGCAGTCATCCTAGTCTCCTCAACTTGCGGTTCTTCGGCACGCTTGCGTAGCGACATGCGCTGCGGTGCCAACTGGTCGAAAGCTAGGAGATGAGCGCGCGAGAGATAATCCGTTCTGGACCGCACGGGTTGTTTAGGTTCAGATACATAAACGATTCAGTTCCCTTGGATTTCGAATGCGGGCGACCGGAAACACTGATCTTCGTGCTTTTGTGGCTGTCGCCGAGCAGGGGAACTTCTCTAAAGCTGCGCAACAGCTCGGTCTTTCCCCGTCTTCGCTCAGCCAGATCATCCGCACCTTCGAGGAGCGGTTGGGCGTTCGCCTGATCCACCGCACGACGCGTAGTGTCGCGTTGACAGAGGCCGGGGAGCGGCTGCTGCTTCGGATCAGACCGGCGCTTGCCGAACTCGATGCGGCGCTGTCCGATGTCGGGCATTTCCGGGATCGGCCTGCCGGGATGGTGCGAGTCCGCTGCCTGCGGCAAGCCTTCCGGACTTATGTTGCGCCGATTGTCGCCGCTTTCCACATCGCCTATCCCGACATCAAGCTCGATATCCTGGTTGACGACGCCGTTGTCGACCTGGTTGCCGGCGGCTTCGACGTTGGATTTACCCTGGGTGAGGTTCTGGAAAAGGATATGGTCGGTGTGAAACTTGGCAGCGACATGCGACAGATCGCCGTCGCATCGCCTGACTACATTGCCCGCCATGGCCGCCCCGAAACGCCGAAGGATCTGCATGCGCACAAATGCATACGTTGGCGTTGGCCGGGCCGGGTCACTCCCTACAATTGGGAGTTCTTCAAGGACGGTGCCTGGTTCGAGGTCGAGGTTGACGGTCCGCTCATCCTCAGCGAACAGACGATGACTATTGACGCGGCGGTCCAGGGGATGGGGATTGCCTTCTGGATCGAACAGGAGCTGAAGCCCCTGATTGAGCAGGGCAAGCTCGTCCCGCTTCTTGAGGATTATTCCGTCCCTTTTCCGGGATTTTACGTCTGCTATCCTCAGCAGCGCCAGATGGCTCCCGCTCTTCGAGCCTTTATTGATTTCGTCAAGGCCAACGCGGCTGAGCGCTGATGCCGGCTCGGTCGATTATGCGGCTGAGCTGAAAGACCCGTCCGGAATTCCCTGGATTATCCGATCGGCAGTGCCCGACTAGTTTCCCTTCAGCACCGACCGACAAGTCGGCGGCTCGCAGATGAAGGGAAATCCCATGGATCAGAAAGTCTGGCTCATAACTGGCATCGCGCGAGGGCTCGGCCTTGCGCTCGCCAAGGCAGTCCTCGCCAAGGGCGATCTGGTAATCGGCACCACGCGCCGCGGCGAACAGCCCGTGGGCCTCGCCGCGGAAAATCTCACCGTCCTGCCGTTGGAGATGACTGACCGCGATCAGATTGCGCGTACCGTTGCCGCTGCATTTGCCGGACATGGTCGGATCGATGTGATCGTCAACAATGCCGGATACGGCCTGCTCGGCTCGATCGAAGCCTCGACGCCGGATGAAGCGGATCATGTCTTCGCGGTAAATTTCTTCGCTCCTCTCGCTCTCATTCGTGCGGCACTGCCGTGGCTGCGCGAACAGCGGCGGGGGCACATCATCAACATCTCCTCGATCGCCGGGGTCGCACCGACGCCCGGAGCCGGGCTCTATGCCGCCACCAAATCAGCTCTGGAAGGCATGTCATATAGTCTGGCGCAAGAAGTCGCGCCGTTCGGCATCTGGGTGACCGTAGTGAACCCCGGATCGTTCCGGACCGAGTTCTTGTCGAACCGCTCCGTGCTTCGTTCATCACGCATCATCGACGACTACGCTGTCACAAGCGGGCGCGCCGTCGATGGGCTCCTGACCAAGGACGGGCAGCAACTCGGCGATCCCGATCGCGGCGCCATGGCGATCATGGAGGCTGTCTCGTCCGACGAGCCGCCGCTGAACCTTTTGCTCGGCAGCGATGCGCTTGATCGCGCCAGGGGACGTCTCGATCGCTTCGAAGAAGACCTCATTCGCTGGGAAAGCCTCACGCTCAGCACCGATTTCGCCGTCCAGACAGGAGCCAACCGATGACCAAAGTGACAAATATTGCCTTCATTCGGGCGAAGTCAGGCCAATCAGAGGAGTTGGGCCGACAGTTGCTCGCACTGGTCGTGCCGTCTCGTCAGGAGGCCGGCTGCATCAACTACGACCTCCATCGTTCCGATGCCGATCCGGACGTCTGGTGCGTCTACGAGAACTGGCACTCTGCCAACGACCTCGCGACGCACTTCGCGCTACCGCATATGCAGGCGTTCGTCGCGCTGGTGCCGACCCTCGTGGAAGGCGAGCTCGATCTGCGGCGCTTCTCCATGGTCTCACTGCCGGCGTCGCAAGACGCGTAACCATCCACAAGGAAGAACAGTCATGTCCAACATCAAAGGAAAAGTCATTGCCATCACCGGTGCCTCGAGCGGCATCGGCGAGTCGACGGCGAAGCTTCTCGCGGCCGAGGGCGCGCATGTGGTTCTCGGCGCCCGCCGGATAGATCGGCTCGAGGCGTTGGCTGAGATCATTGCCGCCGGCGGCGGCTCCGTTCGGGTGCGTGCGCTCGATGTCGTCAGCCGTCAGGATACACAGGCCTTCGTCGACTACACCAAGGATCAGTTCGGGCGCGTCGATGTCATGGTGAACAACGCCGGCGTCATGCCGCTCTCGCCGCTCGCCTCGCTCAAGGTCGACGAGTGGGACCGGATGATCGACATCAACATTCGCGGCGTCTTGCACGGTATCGCCGCGGTCTTGCCGGGGATGCAAGCCCAGGGTTTTGGACAAATCATCAACGTCTCGTCGATTGGCGGCCACCACGTGACGCCGACCGCGGCGGTCTATTGTGCGACCAAATTTGCAGTCCGGGCGATCTCGGATGGGCTGCGGCAGGAAACCGACAAGATCCGTGTGACGGTCGTGTGTCCGGGGGTCACCGAGTCGGAACTCGCCGAAAGCATTTCCGACGAAGCGGGCCGCAATGAGATGAAGACGTTTCGCAAGATCGCAATTCCCGCAGATGCCATCGCCCGCGCCGTTGCCTACGCCATCGAACAGCCCAATGACGTCGATGTCAGCGAGCTGGTTGTTCGTCCGACGGCTAGTCCCTTCTGATATCAGAAGCTTGAGCGATGACATCGCACCTCCATGGCGGACGCGTTGAACCTCCGAGTGAGAACTCGGAGGGAACGGCGTCTGGCGAGCACGGCAAGCCAAAAGTAAGTTTAATGGATTTACTGCTCTTAGCTACGCGGATCGTGTTTCCGCTGATCCTGGCCTTGTCAACGGCCGCCGCAGCAGGATGAGAGGACGGCGGCCCTAGCGCGGTAGAGAGCGAGGCGATTCTGATGCGGCGCGCCAAGGCGCGAGGGAATGAAACCCCAATACGTGATTGATTTCACTGGTGGGCCCGGCAGGACTCGAACCTGCAACCAGACCGTTATGAGCGGCCGGCTCTAACCATTGAGCTACAGGCCCCGCCGCGAGACGGCCGCGGGAATGCGCGGCCGGCAACGGTGCGCGGTTCGTTTACAGGGATGGAGGCGGGGGTGCAATGCTGGCTCCGGCGGATTGAGACGCTGGCGCGGCATCGCCTGTGATTTTTGAATACCCGAAATATGCGATGATGCCCTTATGCTCCTGTTTTGCCCGACGAGTCAAATCGCCCCGGCGGAGGCTCGTCGTTCGGCCTCCGTAACCCTTTGTAATCGCTAGTCTCCTCTACTGTGCATGGGGTTGTTTTCGACAATTTTGATGGGAGGGGGCCTTCCGGCCTCCCTCCGACGTCGTGCTGGCGAGCTGAAAGCTCGCGGCAGATCGCTGCCCTAGTCCACCGAAACCCCGGCGAACTCCACGACCTTCTTCCACTTCGCCGTCTCATCCTCGACCAGCTTGCCGAACTCGGCCGGTGTCATCGGCTTCGGGATGCCGCCGTTCTCGGTCAGCCGCGCGATGACCTTCGGGTCCTTCAGGGCTTCGCCGACGGCCTTGTTGAGGATCTCGATCACCTCGGGCGGCGTGCCCTTCGGCGCGGAGATGCCGTAGAAGCCGACCGCTTCGAAGCCCGGCACGGTCTCGGCGATCGCCGGCACGTCGGGCACGCTCGGCCAGCGCTGCGGCGAGGTCACGCCGATGGCGCGGACATTGCCGCCGCGCGACTGCTCGAGCGCGGAGGGAAGGTTGTCGAAGATCAGCTGCACCTTGTTGGAGATGATGTCGGGGAAGGCGATCGCGGAGCCGCGATAGGGCACGTGCACCATGTCGCACTTGGTCATCACCTTGAACAGCTCCGCCGACATGTGCACCGAGGTGCCGTTGCCGGACGAGGCAAAGGAGATCTTGCCGGGATTGGCCTTGCAGTAGTCGATGAACTCCTGGACCGTCTTCGCGGGAAACGCGTTCGAGACGACCAGCATGTTGGTGAGCTGCATGATGCTGGCGACCGGCACGGTGTCGCGCAGGAAATCGAACGGCAGCTTCTTGTAGAGCGAGGTCGAGATCGCGTTGTTGGGCGCGACGAAAAGCAGCGTGTAGCCGTCCGCGGGCGAATTGATCGCGGCGCCGGCCGCGATGTTGCCGCCGGAGCCGGCGCGGTTCTCGACGATGAATTGCTGGCCGAGGCGATCCGACAGCGCCTGCGCCATGATCCGCGCCACGATGTCGACCGGGCCGCCGGCGGCGAAGCCGATCATCCAGTGCACGGGGCGGTCGGGGTAGCCGGCGGCGGAGGCGGGAGGGGAGGCGTTGAAAAGACCTGAAAGAAGAACCAGCCCAAAAACAGTGTTACGCAAAATTCGCAACATGACGTCTCCCATTGTTCTATTGTCGTTGTGCCCATGCTTTCACAAAATCCGCCCGCTGCCTACATCGCCGCAAGTCGATGTTGACGCGGGGCGGCCGGGACTCATCATGAGATTCGCAATCACAATCCTTCTCGGCGCGACGCTGCTCGCAAATCCACTCGCAAGCCCCGCCGCTGCTCAAACCGGAGGCAACGCCATTCCGACCACGACACTCAGCCTGGGCACCGCGACGCCTGGCGGCGGCTTTCCGCTCTATGGCAACGCCTTCGCGGAGGTGATGAATGCGGCCGATCCGCAAATCACCATCGCACCCCGCAACACCAAGGGCAGCAACGAGAACATTCCGCTGCTGGAGAAGGGCGAACTCGATCTCGCGCTGGTCGCGGGCGAGCCGGCCTATGAGGCGTTTGCCGGCATCGGCCGCGCGCCTGTGCGGTTGAAGATCCTCACCGCGATCTATTCCAACCCCGGCATGTTCGTGGTGCGGGCGGACAGTCCGTACAAGACCATTCGCGATCTCGTCGGCCAGCCCGTCGCATTCGGCGCCAAAGGCTCGGGCCTGCCGATCCTGGCGCGCTATGTGCTGGATGGCCTCGGCCTGAAGCAGGACGAGGACTTCAAGGCGATCTATCTCGACCGTGCCGGCGATGGTCCCGCGATGGTCGAGGACGGCCGCGTTGCCGCGCTGTGGGGTGCCGGCATCGGCTGGCCCGGTTTCGCCGCGGTGGCATCGGGCGCGTCAGGCGCGCGCTTCATCGCGCCAACTGCCGAAGAGATCACGCGCATTCGCGCCAAGCATGCGTTCCTGAAGCCGCTGCTTGTGCCGGCCGGCTCCTATCCGAAGCAGGCCGAGTCGATCGCCTCGCTCGGCTCGTGGAGTTTCGTGCTCACGCGCGAGGATCTGCCCGATAACGTCGCCTATCGCCTCGCGAAGACGCTGCACGGCGTCGAGGCGACGTTCTGCAAGCAGCTCGCGCAGGCCTGCGAGACCACGGCGTCGAACACGGTCGCGGCAGCACCGAGGCCGGAGCTGATCCATCCGGGGGTGATGAAGTATTTTCGCGAGATCGGCGTGGTGAAATAGGACGGGACTGGATCGACAATCGTCATGCCCGGGCTTGTCCCGGGCATCCACGTTCTTGGCGCCGTAAGAAAGCTCGTGGATGGCCGGGACAAGCCCGGCCATGACGACGACCTCTCGCTACATCGTCACTTCTTCACCAGCGGACACGCCGGGTCCGGTGGGCCAAACGCCTTCTCGCCCGAGATGGTCGTGAGGATCTTGTAATAGTCCCACGGATATTTGCTCTCCTCCGGCGTCTTTACCTGCACCAGCCAGAGATCGTGCACCATCAGATTGTCCTCGCGCAGTTTGCCGTTGCGGGCGAAGAAATCCTCGATCGGCTTTTCCCGCATCTTCGCCGCGACCTTGAGCGGATCGTCGGTGCCGGTCTCCTTGATGGCGTTGAGATAGTGCATCACGCTCGAATAGACGCCGGCCTGCCACATCGACGGCATCTTGTTCATCTTGGCGAAATAGCGCTTCGACCAATCGCGGGTCTTGTCGTCCATGTCCCAGTAGAACGACGTCGTCAGCAACAGGCCCTGCGCGGCCTGCAGGCCGAGGCCGTGGATGTCGGTGATCAGCGCCAGCAGCGCCGCCATCTGCTGGCCGCCCTTGAACACGCCGAACTCCGAGCCGGTCTTGATCTCGTTCATGTTGTTCGGGGGACCAGCGGCAATGCCGATGATCTTGGCCTTGGAGGCTTGCGCCTGCAGCACGAAGGAGGAGAGGTCGGGGGTTGCTAAGGGCGGCCGCACCGAGCCCAGCACCTTGCCGCCATTGGCGGTGACGACGCTGGAGGCGTCGCGCTCCAGCGAATGGCCGAAGGCGTAGTCGTCGGTGATGAAGAACCAGCTGTCGCCGCCGCGCTTGACCACCGCATCCGCAGTGCCGACTGCGAGCGCGCGGGTGTCGAACACCCACTGGATCGCGTAGGGCGAGCAGAACTTGCCGTGGAAGTCTGCCGTGCCGGTCGAGTGGGTGATGAACAGCCGCTTCTTCTCGTTGGCGATGTTCTGCACCGCGAGCCCGACCGCGGAGACCGGCACGTCGACGATCAGGTCGACCTGGTCGACATCGAACCAGCGCCGCGCGATCGCGCCGCCGATATCGGCCTTGAGCTGGTGGTCGCCGATCACGATGCTGATCGGCTTGCCGAGCACGGTGCCGCCGAAATCGTCGATCGCCATCTGCGCCGCCGTCACCGAACCCTGGCCGGTCGGCGCGGAGGCGGGGCCGTTCATGTCAGTGAGCACGCCGATCTTGACGATGTTGTCGGAAACCTGCGCCAACGCCGCACCCGGCAGCAGCGCCGCCGCCAAGAACGTCGCTGCAAAGCCGGCCGCGACCGGCAGTCCAAATCTCGTTGGATTCACGCTTGTCCTCCCCTGATCCGGCTCGTTGGCCGGTGTTGCCCGGGTATGGCCCGGCTGAATTGGTTTCTTTTGCAACTATTTGGGGGCGGGCGTCAATGTCAGGCCGCGAAGCGGATCTGCCCCGCCGGCGAGGGATCGTAGCCGGTCAGCTCCTCGGCGCGCTGGCGCAGCCGCCTTTCGCTGAGGAACCGGATCAGGGCCTGCATCGGCGGGCGGAAATAGCTGCGTTGCCGCATTGCGAGATCAAAATTCTCCCAGACCAGCGGCACGAAATCGAGCCCGGCCGAGCGCGCCGCCGCACGCGTCGCGATTCCGCAATCGGCTTGTCCAGCGCGGACGATCTCGGCGAGATCCGGCCCGGTGAGGGCCGGCGTCTCGACCCGGCGCAGATCGCGCGTCGAGGCGCCGGCGCGCTTCAACAGCACGTCGAGCAGCATCTGCGCGCCTGTGCCCTGTTGTCGCATCGCCATCCTGACACCGAGCGCAAGCACGTCGGAGAGGCCGCGCAGCCGTTTCGGATTGCCCGGCGGCAGCACGAGACCCTGCTCGCGGCGCACGAATGCGACCAGCACCGCATCATGCAGGTCAGGAGCGTCACGCAGCGTCGTCGCACTGGCGTCGGAGGCAAGATTACCGTCGGCCTCCAGGCTGTGGAAGTGCACCGCCGCCGCCATCACCTCGTCGCGTTGCAAGCGCTCGAGCCCGCGCGCGCTGCCCTCGCTCATCGATCCCAGGCCCGAGCCGGACTCACGCAGGCTCCAGTCCAGAAGCTCGTCCTGGCTGCCGCCCACGACCGGCGGCGGCTCCGCAGTCAGCATGCCGGCCGGACGCGCCAGTCCCGACAGGACCCAGAGGTCGAGCTCGTGCCGCGGGAAGAGCCACTTCCCGGTCACCTTGGTGCAGGGAATCGCGCCGGTGGTGACGAGTTCGTAGAGCTTGCGTTCGCCGAGCCGAAGGTAGTCGGCGGCTTCGCTGGTCGTCAGGAATTCCATCCTGCATTCCTATGCAAATTCTTGCTTCTTTTTGGCGTTCGACGCAGGTGGAATTCTGCATTTCAATTTACGTCCGCCAGGACCATGCCCGATCATCTCGCTGCTTTGCAACACATCCTCACGCGCGATCTCTGCTTTGGTGAACGATCCTGAAGCGCCCACGTGGCGCGGGCCTTGCGGCCGTCGCGCTCGCAATTGCAATCGACGCACCGCGTGGGCCGCATTGCCGAAATGTCCCGAGTGGGGAGCGCAATGAGCAAACGCGTCACGAGTGTGGCGCAATCGATCATCATCATGATCGCGTCATAGCCAATGGGAACCCGATCATGGTCGTCCGCCGCCTGTCCGTTGCACTCGCGCTTCTCTGCGGCCTCGCCGCGGGCGTGGCGGCGTCATTTGCGGAGGACCGCGCGATCGTGCTGGCCTCGACCACGGCGACACAGGAGTCGGGCCTGCTCGATCATCTGCTGCCGATCTTCCGCGAGAAAACCGGCATCGAGGTGACGGTGATCGCGCGGCGTGCCGATGAAGTGCTCGACGGCGCGCGCAGGGGCGAAGTCGACGTCGTACTGATGCACGCACGGCCGCAGGAGGAGAAGTTCGTCGCCGACGGTTTTGGCGTGAAGCGTTTTGACGTGATGTACAACGACTATGTGCTGATCGGACCGAAGAGCGATCCCGCCGCCGTGAAAGGCAAGGACATAGCCACGGCGCTGAAGGCGATCGAGGCCAAGGGCGCGCCGTTCGTGACGCGCGGCGACCGGTCGGGCACCCATGCCGCGGAGCTCGCGCTCTGGATCGTCGCCGGCATCGATATCGCCGCTGCCAAGGGCGCATGGTATCGCGAAGTCAAGCAAGGCACGGACGCAGCCCTCGACGCGGCGCGCACGGCGAACGCCTATATGCTGTCCGACCGCGGCAGCTGGATCGCCTTCAAGGATCGCGGCGATCTCGACATCGTCGTCGAAGGCGACAAGCGGCTGCTCAATCAGTACGGCGCGATGCTGGTGAACCCGGAAAAGTTTCCGAACGTGAAGAAGGAGCTGGGGCAGACCTTCATCGACTGGCTGATCTCGCCGGAGGGGCAGGCGGCGATCGCCGGCTACAAGGTCGACGGACAGCAGCTGTTCTTCCCCAATGCGGCCAAGTCCGGCGGCTGACCTTCGCATCGCCAGCGGTTGCCAAACCGGGCGATGCATGGTCCATCATGAGGTATGACCCAGCGCCTGCCGCCATCGCTGACGCCGCTCGACACTGCGCTCGCCGCGTTGCTGCGAGGCGTCGATCCGATCGCGACGATCGAGTTGCCCCTGACGGAGGCCGCCGGCTGCATCGCGGCAGGGACGCCGCTGCTTGCGGCATCTCCGCCGCGCGACATCGCCGCTGCGGATGGCTGGGCGCTCTGCGCCAACGATATTGTCGGCGCGTCCGCCTATTCGCCGCTGCCTCTGACGACGGCGCCCGTTTGGGTCGATGCCGGCGACGGGATGCCGCCGGGATGCGATTGTGTGCTCGATGCCGACGCAGTCGAGGTGTCGGGTCCACTCGCCCAGGTGCTGGCGGAGGGCGTGCCCGGACAGGGCGTCAGGCGCGTCGGAAGCGACATCGCCGCTCGCACGCCTGCCGTGGCAGAAGGGCATTTGATCAATCCTGCCGCCCTGCTGCTCGCGCGCACCGCCGGTGTTGAAAAGCTGAGCCTACGGCGGCCGCGGCTGTGCATCGTCAACGTGCCGGGTGCAGCCGTGACGGCGCACATGATTGCGGAGATCGCGCGCGCAGCAGGGCTGCAGGTGCAAACGCGCGAAGCTGCTGCGCGAGATGCGGCATCGATCGCCGAAGCGATCGGCGATCTCGCCTGCGATCTCGTCGTGACGATCGGCGGCAGTGGCGCCGGCCGCCGGGATGCCGCCGTCAGTGCGCTGGCCCGGCATGGTGACGTGCTCGCCCACGGCCTCGCGCTTCAGCCCGGCCGCACCGCCGCGGTTGGGCGGCTCGGACAGGTTCCCGTCGTCGCCTTGCCCGGCTCGCCCGATCATGCGCTTGCCGCCTGGCTCGCGCTCGTGCTGCCGCTCGTCGATCGGCTGTCGGCGCGGCAGTTACGCCGACGCATGACCCTGCCGCTCGCGCGAAAAATCGCATCCAGTGTCGGCATTGCCGAAATCGCCCTGCTGGCCGAGGAACATCATGCGTGGCTCCCGCTTGCGGTGGGGGAATGGCCGCTTCAAGCCATTGCCCGGGCCGATGCGTGGCTGCTCGTTCCCGCCAGCCACGAGGGATTTGCGGCAGGGACGCCGGTCGATGCCTATCTGATGCGGGAATGATATGGGTTTGGCATGACGATGATCCCGCAATCGCAAGACCGCAGCGCGCTCGAACAGGAGCAGTTCCTCAAGATCCTCTCTCGTGAGGACGCGCTGGCGCGCTTTGAAGCTGCATTGTTCCCGCGTGCGGTCCCGAGCGAGGCGCGCCAGCTTGCCGATGCGCTCGGCGCGGCGCTTGCCGAAGACATCACGGCGCCGATCGACGTTCCGCCTTTCGACCGTTCCAATGTTGACGGCTTTGCCGTGCGCTCGGCCGATCTCGCCGCAGCCGGCGAAGGCGCGCCCGTTCGCCTTGCGCTGAACGGCGAGACCATTCACTGCGGCACCGCGCCGAAGCTGCAGGTGGCAACAGGAACCGCAACGCCGATCGCAACCGGCGGGCCGTTACCACGCGGCGCCGACGCCGTCGTCATGGTCGAGCATACCCAGCCCGCCGGGTCCGATGCGATCGACGTCCGGCGAGCCGTCTCGCCGGGACAGTTCGTGTCCTATGCAGGCTCCGACATCGCGCGCGGCGAGGCGCTGCTGCGCGCCGGCACGATCATCGGCTCGCGCGAGATCGGCATGCTGGCGGCCTGCGGCATCGCCGAGGTGACTGTCGCGCGCAAGCCGCGTGTTGCCGTGATCTCCACCGGTGACGAATTGGTTCAGCCCGGCGAGGCGCTCGCGCCGGCTGCGATCTACGACACCAACGGCGCCATCGTCGCCGCCGCGATCGACGAGAATGGCGGCGAGGCGGTGTTCCTGGGCGCCATTCCCGACGATGAGACAAAGCTCGAAGCCGCCATGCGCCGCGCGCTGGTGGACGCCGACATGCTGGTGCTCTCGGGCGGTACCTCGAAAGGCGCGGGCGACGTGTCCCATCGCATCATCGGCCGGCTCGGCCAGCCCGGCATCATCGCGCATGGCGTTGCGCTCAAGCCCGGCAAGCCGCTGTGCCTTGCGGTGTGCGACGGCAAGCCTGTGGTGATCCTGCCGGGCTTTCCGACCTCGGCGATGTTCACCTTCCACGACATGATCGTCCCGGTGCTGCGCAAAATGGCCGCGCTGCCGCCGCGCTCCGATGCCAAGGTAAGCGCGACCGTGCCGGTGCGCATCGCCTCCGAGCTCGGCCGCACCGAGTTCGTCATGGTCTCGCTGGTCGGCGGCAACGGCGGCCTGATCGCCTATCCCTCCGGCAAGGGGTCCGGTGCGATCACGTCGTTCGCGCAGGCAGACGGTTTTCTGCGCATCGACGCGCTCGCCGACCAGATGCCGGCCGGGGCCGACGCCGAGGTGACGCTGTTCACGCCGCATGTGCGGGTGCCCGATCTCGTCATCGTCGGCAGCCATTGCACCGGCCTCGATCTCGTCACGGCGCAACTCGCGCATGCTGGCCTCACCGTGCGCTCGATCTCGGTCGGCAGTCTCGGTGGACTTGCGGCGGCGAAGCGCGGCGAATGCGATCTCGCGCCGATCCATCTGTTCGACGACAAGAGCGAGACTTACAACACGCCATATCTCGTCGACGGTCTCGAGCTCGTGCCGGGCTGGAGGCGGATGCAGGGCATCGTGTTCCGGAAGGGCGACAAGCGTTTCGAGGGGCTCGGTGCGAAGGAGGCCGTCACCGCCGCGCTTGCTGACCGCGCCTGCATCATGGTCAACCGCAACCAGGGCGCCGGCACGCGCATCCTGATCGACCGGCTGCTCGGCGGTGCGCGCCCGGAAGGTTACTGGAACCAGCCGCGCTCGCACAATGCCGTGGCTGCGGCCGTCGCGCAGCACCGCGCCGACTGGGGCATGACGATTGCGCCGGTCGCCCATGCGGTCGGCCTCGGTTTCATTCCGCTCGCGGAAGAGCATTATGATTTCGCGCTGGTGACGGCGCGCAAGCAGCGCTCGGCGGTGCAGGCTTTTCTCGACGCACTCGGCTCGGACGAGGCGCGTACCGCGCTGGCGCGGGCGGGCTTCCGGCCTGCATAGATCGACGACGCGGCGTTCAAGCCGCGCGACAGGGTGGGGGAGCGATGGCAAGGCCGCTTTCGGTTGCGATCGTCGGTGCCGGCATGGGCGGGCTTGCAACGGCCTCGGCGCTTCGGCGCGTCGGTATCGATGTGATGGTCTACGAGCAGGCCTCCCAGTTCGCCCGCATCGGCGCCGGCATCCAGATCGGCTGCAACGCGATGAAGGTGTTGCGCGTGCTGGGGCTGGAGCCGCGGATGCGCGAGCACTCGTTCTATCCGCGCTCCTGGAACAACCGCGACTGGAAGAGCGGCGACATCAAGTTCGACATGATCTTTGGCGAGAGCGCGGAAGAGAAGTTCGGCGCGCCCTATCTGCTCGCCCATCGCGGCGATCTCCATGCGGCGCTGGCGAGCGTGGTGCCGAACGAATTTGTAAGGCTCAATCACAAGCTCGTCGGTCTCGACCAGACCGGCGATGGTGTCCGGCTGACCTTTGCCGATGGCACGAGTGCCATGGCCGATGCCGTGGTCGGCGCGGACGGCGTCCATTCGACGGTCCGCGATATCCTGTTCGACACCGCGCCGGCCAAATTCACCGGCCGCATCGCCTATCGCACCACCTATCCCGCCGCGCTGCTCGGCGCGGGGATCGACGACTGCACCAAATGGTGGGGCGAGGACCGCCATATCGTGATCTATTACGTCAAGCCTGATCGCAGCGAGGTCTATCTCGTCACCAGCCAGCCAGAGCCGGACTTTCGCATCGAGTCCTGGTCGGCGAAGGGCGACGTGCGCGATCTGCGCGAATCATTCGAAGGCTTTCATCCGCAGGTCACTCGGG
Source organism: Bradyrhizobium sp. Pa8 (assembly GCF_052588265.1). Classification (NCBI taxonomy): domain Bacteria; kingdom Pseudomonadati; phylum Pseudomonadota; class Alphaproteobacteria; order Hyphomicrobiales; family Nitrobacteraceae; genus Bradyrhizobium; species Bradyrhizobium sp. Pa8. Next base: position 1,999,433 of record NZ_CP176767.1, read on the forward strand.
TGCTCGCCGCCTGTCCCGACGTGCACAAATGGGCGATCATGGACCGCGACGCGCTGCAGCACTGGGCCGACGGCAAGGTGACGCTGCTCGGCGATGCCTGCCATCCGATGACGCCCTACATGGCGCAAGGCGCGGCGATGGCAATCGAGGACGCCGCCGTGCTGTCGCGCTGCCTCGACGGTGTAGGCCGCGACGGCGTCGCAGATGCGTTCCGCCGCTTCGAGGCGACGCGTAAAGAGCGCACGACGCGGGTGCAGGAGACCTCGCGCGCCAACATCTGGCTCAAGGAGAGGACCGATACGAGCTGGGTTTACGGCTACGACGCCTGGGAAGTGCCGCTGGCGGCTTGAACCGCCTGCTCGCGCTTGCGCCGGCGCTTCTTGTCAGGAGGCCGCATCCAGCGCGGCCAGCCGCTCGGCTTCGGCGATGTCCTCGACCGTGTTGGCGTTGAAGAACGGATCGAGCGGCTCGGCCGGCCACGTTACCGTCGCCAGCCGATAGCGCGCGGTCCAGCGGTCGATCTTGCGGAGGTCCTCGACGACCAGCGCGCGACGCAGCTCGTCGCGCAAGGCGACGCTCCACAAGCCGATCACCGGATGTGACTGATCGCCTGATGCGGCGACCGCAAGCTGGGCGCTCTCCCGCGTCCGCGCGTCATGCAGGCGGGCGACGAGATCGCGTGGCAGGAACGGGCAATCGCCTGCGGCGCTCAGCACCCATTCGATGTCAGGCCGGTTCGCCGCTGTCCAGTCGAGCGCGGCGAGAATGCCGGCGAGGGGCCCAGGGAAGCCGGGTACGTCATCGGCGACAACGGGCAGGCCGAACGCCGCGAAACGTGCGGGATCGCCGTTCGCATTGAGGATCAATCCGCTGCATTGCGGCGTCAATCGCGCGATCACGCGCTCGAGGATGGTGCGGCCGCCGATGGTCCGCATCGGCTTGTCGCCGCCGCCCATGCGCCGTGCGAGGCCGCCTGCGAGCAGCACGCCCTGCGTTGCCGGAAAGTCAGTCGTCACCACCTTCACCCTTGCGTTTGTGCTTCGCCGATTCCTCCTCGATGTAAGCAAGGTTCTGGTCGTAGACGATCCGCTCTTCGCCTGCGAGCGCGATGAAGCGCTTTCCGCGCGTGCGGCCGACCAGCGTCAGTCCGACCTGGCGAGCGAGATCGACGCCCCAGGCGGTGAAGCCGGAGCGCGACACCAGGATCGGGATGCCCATGCGCACGGTCTTGATCACCATTTCCGAGGTTAGGCGTCCCGTGGTGTAGAGGATCTTGTCGGAGGCATCGACGCCGTGGCGGTACATCCAGCCCGCGATCTTGTCGACGGCGTTGTGACGGCCGACGTCCTCGGTGTAGCAGAGCGGCTCGCCCTCCTTGCACAGTACGCAGCCATGGATCGCGCCGGCCTCCAGATAGAGCGAGGGCATGGTGTTGATGGTCTGCGTCATCTGGTAGAGCCAGGAAGTGCGGAGCTCCGCCTTCGGCAGCGCGACGCTCTCGACCGCCTCTAACAGGTCGCCGAACGCGGTGCCCTGCGCGCAGCCCGAGGTCTGGGTGCGCTTCTTCAGCTTGGCTTCGAAATTGGTGTGATGAGTGGTGCGCACCACGACCACCTGGAGGTCGTCGTCGTATTCGACCTCGGTGACCTCGTCATTATATTTCAGCATGTTCTGGTTGAGCAGATAGCCCAGCGCCAGATATTCCGGGTAGTCGCCGATCGTCATCATGGTGACGATCTCCTGCGCATTCAGGTAGAGCGTCAGCGGCCGTTCCATCGGCACCTTGATCTCGACCTTGGCGCCGGTCTGGTCGGTGCCGGTCACGCGCTCCGTCAGGCGCGGGTCGTCAGGGTTCGGCACGATCAGGGGCACCGGGGCTTTGTCGATCTTCATCATGGCCGCGACGTTAGCATGACATTCGGGTCAAGCCGATATAAGCATGACGGGGAATGGATGAAATGCCTCCGTTCGTCATTGCGAGCGCAGCGAAGCAATCCAGAATTATATCCGCGGTGGCAGTCTGGATTGCTCCGCTGCGCTCGCAATGACGGGGAGAGGTCAGGGGTTCCATCGGCTGACGACCCGTTGGCGGAGATCGAATGGTTATGAAAGTCATCGGCCTTGCGGGCTGGAGCGGTGCGGGCAAGACCACGCTGTTGACGCGGCTGATCCCGCATTTCAACGCGCAAGGCCTGCGCGTCTCCGTCATCAAGCATGCCCATCACCAGTTCGACGTCGACGTGCCCGGCAAGGATTCCTGGCGCCATCGCGAGGCCGGCGCGGCCGAGGTGCTGGTTGCGTCGTCGAACCGCTGGGCCCTGATGCATGAATTGCGCGGCGCGGCGGAGCCGCGGCTGCCGGAACTATTGAGCAAGCTGTCAGCCGTCGGTCTCGTCGTGGTCGAGGGCTTCAAGCGCGAGCCGCACCGCAAGATCGAGGTGCATCGGGCCGCCAACGACAAGCCGCTGCTGTTTCCCGATGATCCCGGGATTGTCGGGATTGCGACCGACATCGCCATTGAAACCCGCCTGCCGACCGTCCATCTCGATGATATCGAGGCTATCGCGGCCTTGCTGCTGCGTGCGGCGATGCCGGTCGAGGAAGCGGTGGCGAAAAGCGCCGCGATACGCTGACGAGGCACCATGGCGCAACTGTCGGACGATTGCTTTGCCTTCGGCGGACCGATGATGTCGGTCGACGAGGCTGTTGGCCTGATCACGACGCGCGTCAATGCGATTGCCGATCTCGAGACGGTGTCGCTGGTCGACGCCGACGGCCGCGTGCTGGCGCACGACATCGCGGCGCCCCTGCCGCTGCCGCCCTTCACCAATTCCGCCGTCGACGGTTACGCCGTGCGCAACGCGGACCTTCCGCAAGCAGAGGAACGAGCGGTCCCGCTCGACGGCCGTATCCAGGCCGGCGGCCGCGCGCACGACGCGATCAAGCCCGGCCACACCGCGCGCATTTTCACCGGCGCTCCGATGCCGCCGGACGCCGAGACCGTCTTCATGCAGGAAGATGTCCGCATCGATGACGCCGGCAAGATCGTGCTTCCGCCTGGGCTGAAGCCCGGCGCGAATGTCCGCCCAGCGGGCGAGGACATTCCCGAAGGCCACGTCGCGCTGCGCGCCGGCCAGCGGCTGCGGCCGCAGCATGTTGCACTCGCCGCGGCGTTCGGGCTGACGCGCCTCGACGTCATCAGGCGTATCCGCGTCGCGGTGTTCTCGACCGGTGATGAACTGGCTTCGCCCGGTGAGCCGCGCGCGGCGTCGCAGCTGTTCGATTCCAACCGCTTCATGCTGATGGCGATGCTGCGCCGGCTCGGCTGCGAGGTCAGCGATCTCGGCATTCTGCGCGATGAGCGCAGCTTGCTCGCGAACGGGTTGAAGCAGGTCGCCGGCGGGCACGACCTGATCCTCACCACCGGCGGTGTCTCGACCGGCGAGGAGGATCACGTCAAGGCGGCGGTCGAGAGCATCGGCTCGCTGGTGTTGTGGCGGATGGCGATCAAGCCCGGTCGGCCCGTCGCGATGGGCATCATCGATGGCACGCCGCTGATCGGGTTGCCCGGCAATCCCGTCGCGAGCTTCGTCACCTTCGTCCATGTGGTGCGGCCAACGGTGCTGGCGCTGGCCGGCAGCCTTCCCGAGCCACTCACGCCGATCCCATTGCGTGCGGCCTTCACTTACAAGAAGAAGGAAGGCCGCCGCGAATATGTTCGCGCCTCCTTCCGGCGCGGAGACGACGGCATGTTGGAAGCGGTCAAGTTCCCGCGTGAGGGCGCCGGGTTGCTGTCCTCGCTGGTCGAAACTGATGGCCTCATTGAACTCGGTGAGAGCGTCACGCGCGTCGAGCCGGGGCAGGGCGTAGGTTTCTTGTCCTATGCTGATCTGATCTAGGCGGCTGCGTTGACGCCATCGACTCGCCCCGCCATGTTGCGTCCATGACCAGAATGACGCTCGACCTTACCGGGTTGAAATGCCCGTTGCCCGCCTTGAAGACTCGCAAGGCGCTCAAGCCATTGCAGCCGGGCGATCAGCTCGAAGTACACTGTACCGACCCGCTGTCGGTGATTGACATTCCGAATCTGATCCGCGAGACCGGCGACAAGGTGGAGATCACCGAGCGCAACGACGCGCGCATCGTGTTTCTGATAGAAAAGACGAATGGTTCGATAGCGAACGCAAATGGTGCGCTGCGTTCTTGAGAGCGAGCGTTACCGCGCTGATACCGACCATTTGTCTATCGACATAGATCATGGCTTCTGCCCAAATTGACTTTCTCCGCGCAGACGCGGAGGTTGAGTCTTGTCTGTGATACGCGGGTCAACGGGCCGCAGACGAAGCTTGCACGTCGTATCGGGCATAGAGCCCCCGGCGTGGGGTTAACTTTTCGGACGCGCGTGACGATCCCGGCGCGCGTTGGATGATTGTGTGGAGCAGCAGGGACAATTGGCTGCATCACACCGGGCTGAGGAACGGGATCGTTGTGGCGGGCCGCTCAGAAGGGTGGCTTTAGGGGAGGAATGTATGGCTTCAATTGAGAGCGCTGGGACACTTTCGGGCGCCGGCGCAGGTTTTCTTGATCGTGAGCGGACCATCGCGACCGCCGGGTTCAATCGCTGGCTGGTGCCGCCAGCTGCGCTCTGCATCCATCTCTGTATCGGAATGGCCTACGGCTTCTCGGTGTTCTGGTTGCCGCTGTCGCGCGCGATCGGACTGACCGCGCCAAAGGCCTGCGGGGATATTTCGCTGCTCCAGGAGCTGTTCACGACCAGTTGCGACTGGAAGGTCGCCAGCATGGGGTGGATGTACACGCTGTTCTTCGTGCTGCTCGGCATTGCGGCTGCGGTCTGGGGCGGCTGGCTGGAACGCGTGGGTCCGCGCAAGGCGGGCTTCGTCTCGGCGCTTTGCTGGTGCGGCGGCCTCTTCCTCGGTGCGATCGGCGTCTACACCCATCAGCTCTGGCTGTTGTGGCTGGGTTCGGGCGTGATCGGCGGCATCGGTCTCGGCCTTGGCTATATCTCGCCGGTGTCGACGCTGGTGAAGTGGTTCCCGGACCGCCGCGGCATGGCGACCGGCATGGCCATCATGGGCTTCGGCGGCGGCGCCATGATCGGCGCGCCGCTGGCGAACCTCCTGATGAACTACTTCAAGACGCCGACCTCGGTCGGCGTCTGGGAGACCTTCGTCGCGATGGGCGTCATCTACTTCGTGTTCATGATGATCGGCGCGTTCCGCTATCGCCTGCCGCCGCCCGGCTGGCAGCCCGAGGGCTGGACCCCGCCGGTCAAAGCCAACGCGATGATCTCGAAGAACAACGTCCATCTCAACGACGCGCACAAGACGCCGCAGTTCTGGCTGATCTGGTGGGTGCTGTGCCTGAACGTGTCGGCCGGCATCGGCGTGATCGGCATGGCTTCGCCCATGCTGCAGGAGATCTTCGGCGGCAAACTGATCGGTCTGCCGGACGTCGGCTTCAATGCGCTCGACGCCGGGCAGAAGGCGCAGATCGCCGCGATCGCTGCGGGCTTCGCCGGATTGCTGTCGCTGTTCAACATCGGCGGCCGCTTCTTCTGGGCGTCGCTGTCGGACAAGATCGGGCGCAAGAACACCTACTACACCTTCTTCATCCTCGGCATCGTGCTCTACGCGCTGGCGCCGACCTTTGCGGCGATGGGCTCGAAGCTCCTGTTCGTGCTCGGCTTCGGCATCATCCTGTCGATGTATGGCGGCGGGTTCGCCACCGTGCCGGCGTATCTCGCAGACATGTTCGGGACCCAGTTCGTCGGCGCCATCCACGGCCGGCTGCTGACGGCGTGGTCGACCGCGGGCATCATCGGCCCCGTCGTGGTCAACTACATCCGCGAGTTCCAGCTCGCAGCAGGCGTGCCGCGCGACCAGCTCTACAACACCACCATGTACATTCTCTGTGCGATGCTGATCGCTGGCCTGATCTGCAACTACCTGATCAAGCCGGTCGATTCGAAGTGGCACATGAAGGAGGCCGATGTCGCCAAGTTGCAGGCGGCGAGCGCCAGTGCCGCCGCCGCGGGGCCGCACGGCTCCTATGGCATCGGATTTGGCGGGCTTGACGCCAAGGCGGCACTGTTCTGGGCCTTCGTCGGCGTGCCTCTGCTCTGGGGTGTCTGGAAGACGCTGGAGAGCGCGGTCAAGATCTTCTGATCGCCGTCGACACTGCCGCGGGATGCTGATCATCGGCGTCCCGCAGCGTCGCCTTTTAGACATCATCAGGAATGGGACTTAGGGGGATTGAAATGCTTCGCACCCGAATTTGCCTTGCGGCCGTGTTGCTGGTCGCTGGTCTTCATGCCGCATCCGCGCAGACCACGACGACACCGGCGGCGCCCGCTGCAACGACCGAAGCCAAGCCTGGCAAGATCAAGCTCACCATGCAGAAGCTGAAGGACATGAAGACGAAGTGGGCGGCCAACAAGCCGAAGCTCAAGGCCTGCCGGGCCGACGTGAAGTCCAAAGGCCTGACCGGCGATGACCGCTGGTTCTACATCGAAGAGTGCATGAACAAGACGTGAGGCCACGCCACAGATCGAGTCGATGAAGGGGCATGGAGCTGGGCGGCTGCATGCCCCTTAAATGCTTATCGGAGCGCATGAATTCTCTTGGCATCTGGTATGCCAAAGGCTAGGGTTGGACTTGTTCTAAAGAAGGTTTACGAGACTCATCGATGAGCCATGACGTGCACGAGGTCCGCTCGTTCGAACATCCGGGCGAGGGACGCAAGCGAGCCAAGGCCACGCCCAAGGGGCGGCAGGTCGATCCCACGGCGGGGCATGAGATCGAGCAATTGCTCGGCGACAAGCCGCGGCGCCGCGATCTCCTGATCGAATATCTGCACCTGATCCAGGACAAATATCACCAGATCTCGGCCGCGCATCTCGCGGCGCTGGCCGACGAGATGAAGCTCGCCTTTGCCGAGGTGTTCGAGACCGCGACCTTCTATGCGCATTTCGACGTGGTGAAGGAAGGCGAGCCTGATATCGCGCCGCTGACGATCCGCGTCTGCGATTCTCTCACTTGCGCGATGCTGGGCGGCGAGAAGCTGCTCGCCGATTTGCAGAGCACATCGGGTCCGGGCATCCGCGTCGTGCGCGCGCCCTGCGTCGGCCGCTGCGATACCGCGCCGGCGGCTGAGGTCGGTCACAACTTCGTCGATCACGCGACCGTGGCCAATGTGATGGCGGCGGCGAAGGCCGGCGATACCCACGCGCATCTGCCGAAATATGTCGATTACGACGCCTACGTCGCCGGCGGCGGCTACAAGCTGCTCAATCGCCTGCGCTCGGGAGAATTGCCGAAGGACGATCTGCTGAAGGCGCTCGACGACGCCTCGCTGCGCGGTCTCGGCGGCGCCGGCTTCCCCACGGGACGGAAATGGCGCGCGGTGCTGGGCGAACCCGGCCCGCGGCTGATGGCGATCAATGGAGACGAGGGCGAGCCTGGCACGTTCAAGGACCGCGTCTATCTCGAAAGCGATCCGCATCGCTTCATCGAAGGCATGCTGCTCGGCGCGCATGTCGTGCAGGCCTCCGACGTCTACATCTATCTGCGCGACGAATATCCGGCATCGCGCGAGATCCTCGAGCGCGAGATCGCAAAGCTTCCGCCGGGCGGTCCGACGCTGCACATGCGCCGCGGCGCCGGCGCCTATATCTGCGGCGAGGAATCCTCGCTGCTCGAAAGCATCGAGGGCAAGCGCGGATTGCCCCGGCACAAGCCGCCTTATCCGTTCCAGGTCGGCCTGTTCGGCCTGCCGACGCTGATCAACAACATCGAGACGCTGTGGTGGGTGCGCGACATCGTCGAGAAGGGCGCGGACTGGTGGAAGGGCAACGGCCGCTATGAGCGTCACGGCCTGCGCAGCTTCTCGGTCTCGGGCCGCGTCAAGAACCCTGGCATGAAGCTGGCACCCGCCGGCATCACCGTGCGCGAATTGATCGACGAATATTGCGGCGGCATGGCCGACGGGCACCAGTTCTATGCATACCTGCCGGGTGGCGCGTCGGGCGGCATCCTGCCGGCGTCCATGGACGACATCCCGCTCGATTTCGGCACGCTGGAGAAATACGGCTGCTTCATTGGCTCGGCCGCGATCGTGATCCTGTCGCAAAACGACAGTGTGCGCGCAGCCGCGCTGAACCTGATGAAGTTCTTCGAGGACGAGAGCTGCGGCCAGTGCACGCCGTGCCGTGTCGGAACCCAGAAGGCGGCGCAACTGATGCAGAAGCCGGTCTGGAACCGGGCGCTGCTGGAAGAATTGAGCCAGGCGATGCGCGATGCCTCGATCTGCGGGCTTGGACAGGCGGCATCGAATCCGCTCTCCACCGTGATCAAATATTTCCCTGACGAGTTCAAGGAAGCGGCCGAATGACCAAAATTACGTTCGAGCTCGACGGCAAGCAGGTCGAAGCCAAACCCGGCGAAACGATCTGGCAAGTTGCAAAACGCCAGGGCCGCGAGATTCCGCATCTGTGCTATTCGCCGGCGCCCGACTACCGCCCCGACGGCAATTGCCGCGCCTGCATGGTCGAGATCGAGGGCGAGCGCGTGCTCGCCGCCTCCTGCAAGCGCACCCCGTCGGTCGGCATGAAGGTGAAGACCGAGTCCGCGCGTGCGGTGTCCGCGCAAAAAATGGTGATGGAGCTGCTCGTCGCCGATCAGCCGGCGCGCGAAACCTCGCACGATCCGGATTCGAAGTTCTGGCACTGGGCCGAGACCACAGGCGTCACCGAGAGCCGCTTCCCCGCCGCCGAGCGCTGGGCGACCGACGCCAGCCATCCGGCGATGCGCGTGAACCTCGATGCCTGCATCCAGTGCGGCCTCTGCGTGCGCGCCTGCCGCGAGGTCCAGGTCAACGACGTCATCGGCATGGCGTATCGCAGCCATGGCTCGAAGATCGTGTTCGACTTCGACGATCCCATGGGGGAGTCCACCTGCGTCGCCTGCGGCGAGTGCGTGCAGGCCTGCCCGACCGGCGCGCTGATGCCGGCCGTCATGCTCGATGAGAAGCAGACCCGTGTCGTCTATGCCGACAAGAAGGTGGATTCGCTCTGCCCGTTCTGCGGCGTCGGCTGCCAGGTGACCTACGAGGTCAAGGACGAGAAGGTGATCTATGCGGAAGGCCGCGACGGCCCCGCCAATCACAACCGTCTCTGCGTCAAGGGCCGCTTCGGCTTCGACTACATCCACCATCCGCATCGTCTGACCAAGCCGCTGGTGCGGCTGCCGAATGCGAAGAAGGATTCCAACGACCAGGTCGACCCGGCCAATCCCTTCACGCATTTCCGCGAAGCGAGCTGGGAAGAAGCGCTCGACATCGCGGCCAAGGGCCTCGTCAATATCCGCGACGAGAAGGGCGTGAAGGCGCTGGCCGGCTTTGGCTCGGCCAAGGGCTCGAACGAAGAGGCCTATCTGTTCCAGAAACTGGTGCGCACCGGTTTCGGCTCGAACAATGTCGACCACTGCACGCGGCTCTGCCACGCCTCGTCGGTGGCGGCGCTGTTCGAAGGCCTGAGCTCGGGCGCGGTGTCGGCGCCGTTCTCGGCTGCGATGGATGCCGAAGTCATCATCGTGATCGGCGCCAATCCGACCGTGAACCATCCGGTCGCCGCGACCTTCATCAAGAACGCGGTCAAGCAGAATGGCGCAAAGCTGTTCGTGATGGATCCGCGCCGGCAGACGCTGTCGCGCCACGCGACCAAGCATCTGCAATTCAAGCCGGGCTCCGACGTCGCCATGCTGAACGCGATGATCAACACGATCATCACCGAAGGCCTGACCGACGACCAGTATATCGCCGGCTACACCGAGGGGTTTGAGGACCTCAAGGATAAGATCAAGGAATTCACGCCGGAGAAGATGGAGGCGATCTGCGGCATCCCGGCGCAAACGCTGCGCGAGGTTGCGCGCACCTATGCGCGGGCAAAATCGTCGATCATCTTCTGGGGCATGGGCATCAGCCAGCACGTCCACGGCACCGACAACGCGCGCTGCCTGATTGCGCTCGCGCTGATCACCGGTCAGGTCGGCCGCCCCGGCACCGGCCTGCATCCGCTGCGCGGCCAGAACAACGTGCAGGGCGCCTCCGACGCCGGCCTGATCCCGATGTTCCTGCCGGACTATCAGCCGGTCGGCCGCGACGACATGCGCGGCGCGTTCGAGAAGCTGTGGCAGCAGGACCTCGATCCCGTCCGCGGCCTGACCGTGGTCGAGATCATGAACGCGATCCATGCCGGCGAGATCACGGGCATGTATATCGAGGGCGAGAATCCCGCGATGTCCGATCCCGATCTCCAGCATGCGCGCCAGGCGCTCGCCATGCTCGATCATCTCGTCGTGCAGGATCTCTTCGTCACCGAGACCGCGTTCCATGCCGACGTCATCCTGCCGGCCTCGGCCTTTGCCGAAAAGGACGGCTCCTTCACCAACACCGATCGCCGCGTGCAGCTTGCGCGCCAGGTGATCAAGCCGCCGGGCGATGCGCGGCAGGACCTCTGGATCATCCAGGAGATCGGCAAGCGGATGGGCCTGCCCTGGAATTATTCCGGGCCCGGCGACGTCTACACCGAGATGGCGGAGTTGATGCCCTCGCTCAAGAACATCAGCTGGGAGCGGCTGGTGCGCGAAGGTGCTGTCACCTATCCGGCCGATGATCCGAACAAGCCCGGCAACGAGATCATCTTCACCACGGGCTTCCCGACTGCGAGCGGCCGCGGCAAGATCGTGCCGGCCAAGGTCATCCCGCCGGATGAGCTGCCCGACGCCGAATATCCGATGGTGCTGTCGACCGGCCGTGTGCTGGAGCACTGGCACACCGGCTCGATGACGCGCCGTGCCCAGGTGCTCGACCAGATCGAGCCGGAGGCGGTCGCGTTCATGTCGCCGAAGGACATGCGCAGGAAGAAGCTCGCGCCCGGCGATTTCATCCGGCTGGAGACTCGCCGCGGTGCGGTCGAGGTCAAGGTCCGCTCCGATCGCGACGTGCCGGAGAACATGGTGTTCATGCCGTTCTGCTACGCGGAGGCGGCGGCGAACCTGTTGACCAACCCGGCGCTTGATCCCTTCGGCAAGATCCCGGAGTTCAAGTTCTGCGCGGCCAGGGCCGAGCGCGCAGAGATGCGGGACGCGGCGGAGTAGGGCCCCGTCGTCATCGCGCGAGGCTTGCCACACAAACCGCTGTCATGCCCCGCCTAGTGCGCAATTGCGCACGGGGGCGGGGCATCCAGCACGCCGCGGTCCATCGATTTAATCACAACTGTCTCGGAGTACTGGATCGCCCGGTCAAGCCGGGCGATGACAGTGATTGTGGGGCGCCGGCTTGTCCTACACCGCTTCGCTCCTCGCGATGAGGGTGGTAAACATCGTGCATGTCCAAAGTCACCCCAGCCACGCGCGCGCTTGCAGCTGCCGGCGTTGCCTTCACCGTGCATACCTACGACTACGATCCTGACGCCGAGAGCATCGGGCTCCAGGCGGCGTCGGCCCTCGCTGAAGATCCGGCGCGCGTGCTGAAGACGCTGATGGCGCTGGTGGACGGCAAGCCGATCTGCGTCGTCGTCCCGTCCGACCAGGAAGTCTCCATGAAAAAGCTCGCCGCTGCCGCGAGCGGCAAGTCGGCGCAGATGATGAAGCCGCCGGAGGCCGAGCGCGTCACCGGCTACAAGGTCGGTGGCATCAGCCCGTTCGGGCAGCGCAAACCGGTGCGCACCGTGATCGAGCAGAGCGCGCTCGCACATGATCAGGTCTATCTCAACGGCGGCCAGCGCGGCTTGCAGGTTCGGCTGAAGCCGGGCGACGTGCGCGATGTCCTGAAGGCGGTCGTCGCGGATGTGATCGCGTGAGCGGCAGCGCTCTACTGCTTCTGCAGCAGCTTGAGCCGGCAGCGTAGTGCCTCGCGGATATGCGCCCTCGCAAGCTGCTCGGCCTTGTCGCCGTCGCGCGCGGCGATGGCGTCGATGATGGCCTGGTGCTCGCCGTGACTGGTCGATGGACGGCCTGTCACCGTGAAGGTGGTCGGGCCCAGCAGCGCGATCCAGTCCTGCAATTCGCGCGAGGCGTTGTCGAGATAGCGGTTGCGCGCTGCGCGGCAGATGGCTTCGTGGAACGCGCGGTTGAGCCGCGCCATCTCTGCAGCGTCTGACGCCGACGCCTCGACAAAGGCCTGCTCGATATCCCTGAGCGCGTGGACTTCGGGCGCTGAGGCGTGTTCGGCGGCCAGGCGCGCTGCAGCGCCTTCCATGATCTCGCGCATGGCGTAGAGCTCGAGCACCTCGGAAATGTCGAGGTCGCGCACGATCAGCCCGCGGCCGCCAGCGGGCTCGACGAAGCCGCGGGCCGCGAGACGGCCAAGCGCCTCACGGACCGGCGTGCGGCTGACCTTCAGCCGCTGCGCGACCTCTTCCTCGCGCAGTCGGTCGCCGGCGCGGTAGCTGCCGGCCTGAAGCGCCTCGCACAGCGAGCGGAACACGGCCTCGCCCAGCGCCACGCCGCCGCCGCGCGCGATCGATCCGTCCGTCTTTGCCGCGCGTTTGGCCATGTTCCCTCACGGCGCATCCTGCCCATGCAGAGATGCCACTTGCACGGTCGATGTATATCTTTGTATACAAAAGTACGCAATGACTGCCTGGGTTGATCGGGGCCATGGGCGGCAGAATGTCTCTAGCTTCGTCGCATCGGGTAGACGGGATGAGCAGCAAATACGACGTGCTGGTGATCGGCGGCGGCAATGCGGCGCTGTGCGCGGCGATCTCGGCGCGCCGCGGCGGTGCCTCGGTGCTCGTGCTGGAGGGCGCGCCAAAATTCTATCGCGGCGGCAACACCCGCCACACCCGCAACATGCGCTGCGCCCATGACGCCGCCACCGAAATCCTCACCGGCCCCTACACCGAGGAGGAGTTTTGGGAGGATCTGCTGCGCGTCACCGGCGGGCAAACCGATGAGGTGCTCGCCCGCCACATGATCCGCGAGTCCAAGGACATTTTGAACTGGATCGTGGAGCAGGGCGTGCGCTGGCAGCCCTCGCTCGGGGGAACGCTGAGTCTCGGCCGCACCAACTCCTTCTTCCTCGGCGGCGGCCGCGCGATGCTGAACGCGCTCTATCTCACCGCCGAGCGGCTCGGCGTCGATGTCGAGTACGACGCCGAGGTCACCGATCTCGTGATCGAGGACGGCATGTTCCTCGCCGCGCGCCTCAAGCGACCGATCAAGGGCGAGAGCGAGATCCGCGCGACCTCGCTGGTCGCCGCGGCCGGCGGGTTCGAGGCCAACATCGAATGGCTGAAGCAATATTGGGGCGAGGCCGCCGACAATTTCCTGATCCGAGGCACGCCCTTTAATCGCGGCTCGATCCTGAAGGTACTGCTCGACAAGGGCGTGCAGGAGGTCGGCGATCCCACCCAGTGCCACGCGGTCGCGATCGACGCTCGCGCGCCGAAATTCGACGGCGGCATCATCACGCGTCATGATTCGGTGGTGTTCGGCATCGTCGTCAACAAGCATTCGCAGCGCTTCTACGACGAGGGCGAGGATATCTGGCCGAAGCGTTACGCCATCTGGGGCCGGCTGGTCGCGGCACAGCCCGACCAGATCGCCTACATCATCTTCGATTCCACCGTCGTCACCAGCTTCATGCCGACGCTGTTCCCGCCGATCGCAGGGCAGACCGTCGCCGAGTTGGCCGGCAAGCTGGAGCTCGATCCGGCTGCGCTGGAGAAAACGATCACCGAATTCAACGCGGCCGTGCGCCCCGGCACCTTCGATCACACCATCCTGGACGATTGCGTGACTGAAGGCATCACGCCGCCGAAGACGCATTGGGCTCGCAAAATCGAGACGCCGCCTTATCTCGCCTATCCGGTGCGGCCCGGCATCACCTTCACCTATCTCGGCACGCGCGTGAATAAGGAGGCGCGGATGCTGATGGCTGACGGCAAGCCGTCCGCCAACATGTTCGCGGCCGGCGAGATCATGGCCGGCAACGTGCTCGGCAAGGGCTATGCGGCCGGCATGGGCATGACCATCGGCAGCGTGTTCGGGCGGATCGCGGGACGGGAAGCGGCGAAACATGCACGGAACTAGAATTCTGGACGAAGCCGACCGTCTGATGACGGTCTGCAATTCCTGCCGCTACTGCGAGGGATTGTGCGCGGTGTTTCCGGCCATGGAGATGCGGCGCGCCTTCTCCGACGGCGATCTCAACTATCTCGCAAACCTCTGCCATTCCTGCGGCGCCTGCTACGTCGATTGCCAGTTCTCGCCGCCGCACGAGTTCAACGTCAACGTTCCGAAGACGCTGGCCGTTGCGCGTGCCGAGTCCTACGCGGTCTATGCCTGGCCGCAGGCGTTGTCCGGTGCCTTCGCCCGCAACGGGCTCGTCATCAGCATCATTGCCGCGCTCAGCATGGCGGCTTTCATCCTCGGCTTCGCCGCTTTGAATGACCGCAGTGTATTGTTCGGCGTGCACACCGGCCCAGGCGCGTTCTACAAGCTGATGCCGCACAATGCGATGGCCGCGTTGTTCAGCGCCGCCTTCCTCTACGCGATCCTCGCGCTGGTCATGAGCGTGCGTGCCTTCTGGCGCGACATCGGCGCACCGATTGGCGGTCGCGCCGACGGCGGGTCAATCTTCCAGGCGATCCGCGATGCCGGCGAGCTGCGCTATCTCCACGGCGGCGGCGTCGGCTGCTACAACGAGGACGACAAGCCGACCGACCGGCGCAAGCTTTTTCATCACCTGACGTTCTACGGCTTCCTGCTGTGCTTCGCCGCGACGTCGGTGGCGACGCTCTATCACTACCTCTGGGGCCGCGAGGCGCCGTATCCATGGTGGGATCTGCCCGTGGTGCTGGGCACACTCGGCGGCATCGGTCTCATCGTCGGTCCGATCGGCCTGTTCGTCGCGAAAACGCGCCGTGATCCGGCGCTGCTCGACGAGAACCGCTATGGCATGGACGTCGGCTTCATCGCCATGCTGTTTCTGACGGGTTTCACCGGCATGGCGCTGCTTGTCCTGCGCGAGACCGCGGCCATGGGGCCGCTGCTGGCCCTGCATCTCGGCGCGGTGTTCGCGCTGTTCATCACCATGCCCTATGGCAAGTTCGTGCACGGCATCTATCGCTTCGTGGCGCTGGTGCGTTATGCGCAAGAGCGGCGCAGCGTGGCCGGCTCTTGAGGGGCTTGCGGGGCTGACGTATGTCTTCCTGGCTCGCGCACAGCGCGAATCGCTTGGGGAGCCCGGGCTCATGTATATGTTTCTGCCATTTTTGCTGGCGCTCGCGGGCTGCGCGAGTGTCTGGTGTTCGCGCGCGGGATTGAGCTATGCGCTCTGGAGCGCAACGACCCTAATCACCATCGCTTGGTTCTTCCACCACGCGACCGATCCGCTGAAATTTTCGTTCTGACGGTGGCGAGATGAGCACTGCAGAGCTGAGCGAGCAACGGCCGGTCGGCGCGATCCTGAACATGCTCGGCCTGCTCGGGATCTCGTTGATCCTGACGGTGGCGTTCACCTATCAGCTTGCGCTCGGCGAGCTGCCTTGCCCGCTTTGCCTGTTGCAAAGAGCCGGGTTCATCGCGGTCGGCATGGGGTTCCTGTTCAACCTGCGCCTCGGTGAGCGTCCATCGCACTACGCGATGATTCTCGTTTCCAGCCTCGTCACCGGCTTCATCTCGATGCGGCAGGTGTCGCTGCATCTTGCGCCCGGCGATCCAGGATACGGCTCGGCGCTGTTTGGACTGCATTTCTACACCTGGGCGCTGATCGCGGCGGTCGGGATCGTGTGTTATGTCGCGCTCGTCTTCGTCCTGAAGGATCTGGCCGGCAAGCGAGACGGGGACGCGCCTTTGAACGGTGCGGCGTCGAACACGGTCTTCGCGATCTTTGCATTGCTGGTTGCCGCCAATCTCTTGTCCACCGTGCTGGAGTGCGGCGCGGGTCAGTGCGACGACAACCCGGTTCGCTATCTCCTGCTCAAGTGATCGGATTGAAGCGACCGTCGTTCAGGAACGCGATCGTCTGCTCGATCGCGACGGTATTTCGTGGAAGTCCGGTGTGCGATGCCTTGACGATGATGTGGTCGGCCATGTCGGCCAATTTCGCGCTTTCGACTGAAACGCGTCCGTCGTTGGGCCGCGGCAGGACAAAGGCCGAGGCGATTGGTGCGATGGTGCGGCATCCCGCGATGACGCCGATCGCATAATCGGGCGGCGGCAGGGCGGCGAGCACAGGGGGCTGGGCTGTCGAAAGCTGCGAGCCGGCCGGACCGAAAACAGCGCGGTAGAGCGAGAGGTCCTTCAGGAGATCGGCGACCTCGCTGCCGCCGTTGGGCGTGCCCAGCATCACGACGCGGCCGAGCCGCGCCGGCCGATGTCGCGCGATGTAAACCCTCGCGAGCAACCCGCCCATGGAATGAGCGACGAAGTGTACAGCGCCGTCGCATTGCTCTGCAAACGCGGCGACCGGCGGGTGGATGTCTTCCGCAAGCTCCTCGAGCGGCTTCTTGCGGCTGGGGTAGCCGAGATTGAGCGTGGCGAAGCCGTGACGCTGCAAGGCTCGATCCAGCTTCTTCAGCGTCCAGGCACCGACGCCGATGCCATGAAGCAGGACCACGCCGTCGCACCGCGCATCAGCCGGTGCGACGGACGTGGGCTGGATATCAAGCAACCTCACGCTCCGGCGACGCGCCCTGCTCGCGGGCCATCGTCGTTGCCGTGACATAGTCGGTCTTGCCGGTGCCGAGCAACGGCACCTTGTCGACCACCATGATCGCCGCGGGCACGGTCAGCTCGGACGCGCCGATTGCCTTGGCCTGGCCCTGCATCGCACTGCGCTCGGCGGTCTTCTCCGTCGTCAGCAGCACGATGCGCTCGCCCTTGCGCTGGTCCGGGATCGACACGGCGACCGAGGCGGCTTGCGGCCACAGCGCCGTCGCGATGCTCTCGACCGCCGACAGCGAGACCATTTCGCCCGCGATCTTGGCGAAGCGCTTGGCGCGGCCCTTGATGGTGATGAAGCCGGCCGGGTCGATCGCAACGATGTCGCCGGTGTCGTGCCAGCCCTCGGCGAGCGGTTCGAGCACGCCGGGATTTTCGGCCCTGAGGTAACCGAGCATCACGTTCGGTCCGCGCACCGACAGGCGTCCACCTTCCTCGATGCCGGGGACCGGATCGAGGCGGCTTTCCATCAGGGGTGACAGGCGGCCGACAGTGCCGGGACGGTTGGCCATCGGCGTGTTCATCGCCAGAACCGGCGCGGTCTCGGTGACGCCGTAGCCTTCGAGGATGCGGATGCCGTAGCGCTCCATGAACACCTGACGTGTGCGATCCTTCACCGCCTCGGCGCCGGCAATCACCAGGCGCAAGGTGCGGAAGTCGTAGGCATGCGCCGAGCGGGCGTAGCCGGTGAGGAACGTATCGGTGCCGAACAGGATCGTGGCGCCGGTCTGGTAGATCAGCTCCGGCACGATCCGGTAGTGCAGCGGCGAGGGGTACATGTAGATCGGAATGCCCGCGAGCAGTGGCATCATCATTCCGCCGGTCAGCCCGAAGGAGTGGAACACCGGCAGCACGTTGAACACCTTGTCATTGGCATTGGCATCGACCCGGGCCAGCGCCTGCGCCGCATTCGCAAGGATGTTGCGGTGGGACAGCACCACGCCCTTGGGCGTGCCTTCCGAGCCCGAGGTGAACAGCACGACGGCCGGATCGTTGGCCTGGCGGGCGACGCGCGGCGCGGTGCTGGCGAGCAGGCCCTTGATCTTGTCGGCGGTGCCGATCGAGGCGCGGACATCCTCGAGATAGACGACGCGGGCTTCCGCAGAGATCGCGGCCATCAGCTTGTCGAGCTTGCCCTTCTCGATGAAGGCTTTCGAGGTCAGCACCGTCTTGACCTGCGCGGCCTTCATGGCGGCGAGGACGTTGACCGGGCCGGCGGAGAAGTTGAGCATGGCCGGAACGCGGCCGATGCTTTGCAGCGCCATGAAGACGACGGCAACGCCCGCGGAATTCGGCAGCAGCACGCCGACGTTTTCGCCGGCCACCGTGCCGGCTTCAAGCTTGCGGCTCAAGACCTGCGCGCCGAGGATCAGCTTGCGATAGGTCAGCTTGGTGCCGAGCGCGTCCTCGACGATGACCTTGCCGGTGTCGCGGTCGCGATAGGCATGTCCGAGCGCTTCGAACAGCGTGTGATCGAGCATGGCGTTCTTGACCATGGCATCGATCATCACGTCCTGGAGTGCGGCGCCCGCGGCATTGCGGCGTGCCTTGCCCTTCAGCGCCGGATCTACCGGAAGCTTGACCGGCGGCAGGATCGTGACCGTCACCCGCGGAAACCACGAGCGCTTGATCTGGCTGCCGTTGAGATAGCTGAGATGCGAGCGCTGGGCGCCCTCGATGCGAACCGGCACGACCACCGCGTCGGCCTTGTCCGCGATCATCGCGGTGCCGTCATAGACCTTCATCAGCGAGCCGGACACGGTGATGCGTCCTTCCGGGAAGATCACGACCGGTTCGCCGGCGGCGACCAGCTTGATCAGGTCGCGCGCGGCCAGCGGCTTGGTCGGGTCCATGGTGTAGTGCTTGACCACCCGTAGGAACGGCTTGGCCCACCAGGCCTTGGAGATGCCGGTATCGACCGCGAAGCTGGCGTCGATCGGCAGCACGGCGTGCAGCAGCGGGCCATCGATCAGGCTGACATGGTTGGGCGCGATCAGCATGCGCGTGCCCGGAGGCGGCAGGTTCTCGAGCCCGCGAACCTCGGTGCGGAACAGCGCGCGGAACAGCAGCCCGCCGAAGTCGCGCACGCCTTCCTTGCCCCACTTGGTCAGCACGAACCACACCGCGCCGAAGCTGGCGACGCCAAGGCCGAAGAAGATCCAGCCGACGTGCAATCCGCCCGCCTGCAACAGCGCGACGAACAGCGAGCCGACCACCATGAAGGCCGCTTGCAGCACGTTGCCGGCGGCGATGATGCGGGCGCGCTCGGACGGTGCCGACCAGGCCTGCACGGCGGCAAAGGACGGAACGACGAACAGGCCACCGCCGAATGCGAAGGCGACGAAGTCGATCAGCATGCGCAGGCCGGCGAACGAGGTTGCGAAGTCGACCGCGGCGATGTCCTGCCCCTTGGCGGTCACACCGATGGCCCAGGCGAGATCGAGGCCGGCAAACCCCATGATGATGGCGCCGATCGGCACCAGCGCGAGGTTCGGGCGGACGTGGCTCAGGCTGGCCGCGAACAGCGAGCCGATGGCGATGCCGACCGCGAAGGTCGCAAGACAGAGCGTCACCACGCCTTCGGTGCCACCGACGACCTCCTTGACCAGCGCCGGCAGCAGCGACAGCACGATGGCGCCGACCAGCCAGAACCATGAGACGATCACGGTGCCGTCCCACAACCGCTTGTCCGCGTAGAGCGTCTTCAACAGACCGAGCGTCGAGGTCCAGGGATTGGCGTTGACGAGCAGGTCGGGGGCGGATGGCGTCGTCTGCGGAATGCGGGAGGCGAAGGCCCAGGACAGCAGGGCCAGCACGACCACGGCCGATGCGACCCAGCCCATATGCGCGGAGCCGGCGACGAACTGGCCGCCGGCGACGGTGCCGAGCAGGATTGCCATGAAGGTCGCGCCTTCGACCAGCGCGTTGCCGGTCGCGAGCTCTCCGAGCTCGAGCTGGTCCGGCAGCATGGCGTATTTCACCGGACCGAACAGGGCGGCGATGACGCCGAACAGTGCGAGCGCCGTGAACAGCAGCGGCACCGAATGCAGGAAGAAGCCGGCGGCGGCAAAGGCCGCGGCAAAGATCTCGGCAAACTTCAATCGCCGCGCGACGACCGATTTGACGTATTTGTCGGCGAGCTGGCCGCCGAGCCCCGACAGGATGAAATAGGGGAAGATGAAGACGGCGCCTGCGACCGTCACCAGCGCGTCGCCGTGACCGGTCGCGGCACTGTAAAGCAGGATGATGACGAGTGCGTTCTTGAGCACGTTGTCATTGAGCGCCGAGAAAAATTGCGCCCAGAACAGCGGCGCGAAGCGGCGTGACGACATCAATTCCCTGATCATGACAAGTCCTGTTTTGGGAAGGCAGCCTGAGATTGTTACGTTGTCGGTGAGGCGTCACGACCGGAAGCTTACGGAACGAACGATGGCTGGATGACGACGGTCGCCGGCCTGTTCTGTCCCCTCGACCCCTTCCGATCCTGTTGGTCTCCAAATGGTCTCGTTAGGTTCGCAAATATCTGGTCGCAGCCGTGGTTCGGACGGACCGGCCGCGTCTTCCCGGATACCGCGCCGGGCGATGAGGAAAAGTTGAACCGCATCGCCAAAGACCGCGACATCGGCTGCGAATGTCGGGACATGGTAAGTCCTTCCTTGCAACCGGGTCTTGCATTCGAGCCGACCGGAACGTCCCGGGTGCGTCCGCCTCATGTGAGATGAGCGAGGTGGCGAAAGGGCGAGAGGCGGCCGAGCAGGCTGAACCGGCGACCCTCGTGACGGGCGCGGGTGCGGCTCGCCCGCCACATTCGGAAGGTCGCGCGGCGCTCGGTGAGCACGCCGGCAATGTCGCAGGCATTTGCGATGCGATCGATCGGCTGCATCGCGAACCTGAGGACGGCCCGGCCAAGGCCGGTCACCAGAGCCACGGCGTCATCGACGAAGGTGGAGGCGATATCAACAGCGAGGGTTTGCATTTTGCAGATCTCCAGGTTAATTTGAACAATGTTCACATGGGTAGCTTGAAAATGAACAATGTTCAAGAAGAATCGCCGCGCGACCAGAAAAAAAATCGGCGGAGGCTCCAGATCCTGGAGATCGCCCGCGGCATCATTTCAGCTAAGGGGCTGAGATCATTGAAAGTTCGAGACGTTGCGGAGGCCGCCAATTGCTCGGTGGGCAGCGTCTATAACGAGTTCGGCGACTTCGACGGGGTGATCCTGACGGTCAATCGGGAGACCGTTCAGGCGCTGACGGTACGGCTCGGCGAAGTCCCGGGTGAAGATCCCGTTCGCCAGCTCTACGGGCTTGCCGAGACTTATCTCGAATTCTTCGCCGAGCACGCAAACCTGCTGCGCTCGCTGTTCGAGCATCGGATGGAGGACGACCGCCCTTATCCCGACGACATCCTTCAGATGGTGATGGACGCGTTTGCGCTGATGCATCCACCCCTGGTGCGGCTGCTACCGGATGCGGACGACGTGAGGATCGCGCTGCTGTCGCGCACGCTGTTTTCCGCCGTGCACGGAATCATCTCGCTCGGCCTCGAGGAGCGCATGGTGGCGGTGCCGCCCCAGATGCTGCGCCAGCAGGTCGAGCAATTCGTCGATACGCATCTCGCCGGCCTCGGGATCGTGCCGGTCGGCGCACGGTCGCCTTGAAGAGGCCGAGCGGCTACCACGCGTATCGCAGGCTCGCGGTGCCGGAATAGGTGGTGCTGCGCGCCGCGAACTCGCCGTCGAACTTCGCCGACAGGGCAACGCCGTTAGAAAACTTCAGCTCGGCACCGGCAGATGCGAGCGCGGTGTTCTTTGCCGGCGTTGCGCCATTGACGATGAAGCTGGCGCCGGGCAGCGCCTGGAATGCTGCGACGAGCGTCGGATCGCTCACCCAATCATGGGCCCAGGCTGCGCGGCCGCGCAACGTGAGGACCGAGTTCGGCGTGACCAGCGTCGCGCGGTCGAAGCGCGCGCCGAGCTCGCTCCGTGTGTCGGAGGCCGTGCGTCCCTGATAGGTCAGGCCAAAGCCGCTGCCGGCCAGATCGGTCTCGGTATAGGTCGGTGTGCGAAAAGCCTGCGCCTGCGCCGCCACGTATGGCGTGAAGCCGCCAATCGGCGTGGCGAAGCGATAGCCGCCCTCGATGCGGCCTCCGACGGTTTGGGCGTCGAATTTGGCGGTGAGCTGGTTGCCGAACGGCGCGAGCCGGTCGGTCGACATCCAATGATTGGCCACGGCGAGAGAGGCGGCGAAATAGGCCGGGCCTGTGCGCAGGGCGGTGTAGACGCCGGCCTGGATTGCATCGCTCTTGCCGCCGCCGATCGCCTGCGCGAGGTCCCATTTGGTACCGCCGCCCGACAGCGCGAAGCCGATCAGCGCATCGCGGCCGAAATGATAATCGGCGCCGGCCGCGACGCCGCCTGTGCGCGCGCTCAGATCGTGACTGCCGATCACGACGGGGTCGCCGCTGGTGCGGTTGGTACCGCCGAACGCCGTGCCCCAGGCCGTCCAGCGCTCCGCAAAGGCCGGCGCTTTCATGGCCGGCGTCCCTAGCACCTTGTTGTAGGCGAGGGCGATATCGTCAGGGAGCGCGGCGCGTTCGGGGCTGAAGCTGAGCGCGGTATCGCCGGTGCTCATGCCACTGCGTCCACCCACGAACAGATCAAGCATGAGGCCGAGGAATTGGCTCGTGAACTGGAACGCGCCCTGTTGCGCGCCGGTCGCAGCCTCGCCCGAGAGCTGATCGAGATTGTAACGGAGTTGGGCGTCGCTCTGGCCTGCGAAGGAGGACAGGAAGGGCAGATTGGGCCCGAACGCACTCAAGGCACCGGCCACGGCCTTCTGGTTCTGCGTCTGGGCGACGGTGGGCAATGCGCTGTTGTTGTAGTTGAGCGTCAGGAAGACCGACGATCCGTCATAGCTGAGGGCCGACGTGAAGAACTGCGGATTGTATCCGCTGAGCGTTACGCCGGAGAAGGTTCCGGTGAGGCCGTTCAGCGTGCTGAGGATGGTGTATTGCGTGGAGGGGTTATAGGCGCCCGCAAGCGTGGTGACGGCGACGGTACCGCCGTTCAGTGTCGCGGTCACCGCGGCAATCTTGTCGGACTGTCCGGCCGCGTTGACGGAGATCGCGTAGGTCGCACCTGAATTGAACGTCGCATTGCCGTTGACCACGAGCTGGCCGAGATTGCCGGGCGCGATCGTGCCGCCCGACAACACGTTGAGACTTCCGATCATGCCGTTGCCGCCGAGCATGCCGCCGCTGACGGTCGTCGCGATGTTGGCCATCATGCCGTTGACGATGAGGGTGCCGGCCTGGACGTTCATGGTGGCGGTCGCGTCCATCGTGATGCCCGTCAGCGTCCAGGTGGAGCTGCCGGTCTTTTCCAGGACCTCGAATTCCTGGAACTGGCTGGAGAAGCCAAATGTGGCGAGGTCGAACGTGCTGTTGGCCGTCCCGCCCAAGCGCAACGTGTCCGAGCCGTTGCCGGCCTTGACGTATCCCATGATGTTCGATCCGGCACGAAGCTCGAGAACGTCGCTGCCGTCCTTAAGGTCGACGGCGGTGCTGCCACTGGTCTGGATTGTGCCTGAGTTGATGACGGTGTCCTGGTTGGCCGAGCCAAGGATCGCGGAATTCGAAGCACTCGAGATTATGCCGGCGTTGTTGACGGTGTTGCCGTTGGCTGCGCCGTTGAGGCTGATGGCCGCACCATCGCTCGCCAGGACAAAGCCGCTCGACAGAATGTTCAGCTGGTTGTTCGCCGCTCCGGCGAAAATGCCAACACCCGAGGTTCCGGAAACGGCGCTTCCAACCGTACCTGCGATCACGATGATGTTGTTGTTCGAATTGGCAAGGCCAAGTCCCACCGTGCCGGAAATAGACGTGCCAACCGTAGCGCCCGCATCTATTGTCACAGTGTTGTTGCCGCCATCCGACAACACGATGCTGTCGCTGTTGGCGGACACGATCGAGGCACTGTTGAAAACCTTGATTGAGCTATTCACCGCTCCAGCGAAGGTGATGCCAGAAAAGGTGGGCTCGTTAAGAGAGGTCAAGGTGCCGTCGCCAATGTTGACGGCGACGCCGCTGGCCCCGAACGCCGTTTGAATGTGGGTATTGCCTGCTCCGGTGCAGGTAATGGAATCGCCCGACTGAAGTGCCGTCTGCGCGCCGCTTCCGCCAATCACGCATGCCGCTTCTGCCGGCATGTTGAGCCACCAAAGCGAACTGCTTGCGGCAAGGGCACCGATCGCGGTGTTCAGAAGAAACGTACGTCGCCGGGGCGTCTTCGCATGAAGAATATTGCGCGGGGCAGGCATATCATTCCAAGGCACTTCCGAACTCCTCTCACGGCACGTCCCGGTGGATTCGCGCCGCAATATTGGGGAGTGCCATGCTTAGCGGGGGAGGTTCTGGCCATCGTGGATCAGCGCGCAAGGCGGTGTGGCGGAAAGCGAAAGACGCAGTTTTTTGGGAGCAATGTGGCCGCGGCGTCACATAGCCGCGCCGTCGCGACGCCGTTGGACGATGTCCGCAAACGGACGCCGGGGGTGAGCGGGCGCCGGTGCCTATCGACCTCGCGCTGCGACGGCCTCGCGCGGACGGGTTGCAACGACGACGACGTCCGGTCTGCCGTTGTCGACCTGTACCCGGTTGCGCCCTTTTTCCTTGGCGCGGTAGCAGGCGGCATCCGCGCGCCGCATGGCGTCCTCGAGCGTGGTGTTGCCGTCCGCGATACAGGCCACGCCGATGCTGGCGGTCACCGCAAAGCAACGATCATCCCAGGCGAAGATGAACAGCTCGAGCGATCTGCGCAGGCGTTCGGCGATATCGACGGTGGTCGAGGGCGAGCATTGCGGCAGGATCAGGCCGAATTCGTCGCCGCCGAGCCGGGCCACCAGATCATGCGGTCCACGCTCCTGTTGCAGCAGGCGCGAGACCTGGCAGAGCAGGCGGTCGCCGGCGAGGTGGCCGCAGGTGTCGTTGACGCTCTTGAACTGGTCGAGGTCGAGCAGGATCAGGCCCAGCGAGCCCGCCGCGGTGGTGTCCAGCACGCTTTGCAGGCGCGCCTCGAAGGCGCGGCGGTTGGACAGGCCGGTCAACCAGTCGTGCGATGCCTGCCATGCTAGGCGCTCCTTCTCGGCATGCAACGCATCCTCGAACGCCTGTCGTTGTAGCATCAAGCGCCGCGTGTGCCAGATCAGGAGCAGGATCAGTGTCGCGGCCGCCACGATGTTGAGGCACGTCAGCGTCACCTTGATGGCGCGGGAGCCTTCGCCGAGGACAGTCGAGAACCGCTTTGCATGCACCGTGAACTGCGCGTTGAGCTCCGAGAGCCGCGACGACAGCAGCCGCAGGCGGTCGCGGTCCTCAATGGGTCCGTGCGCCAGCTCGGACCGGATGACCTCGCCGAACACGCTGAGCTCCAGCAGCATGGGATCGGTGGCCGCCCACTCGTGGATCGCTTCCTGGAGGAAGCTGACGCGGCTGAAATAACGGAACAGCCAGATCAATCCCGGAACGTCATCGGGATGGTTGCCGCCTTGCAGAAACCCGACGCGGGCGGCCTCGACGTCGACCGGATCGCGCTCGAGTGCCCAGCGCGCGAACTCATCGCCGATGGGAACGGCGAGGGACGCCTGATAGTGGGTGAACTGGCTCGCCTCGCCTGAATGCAGATAGAGATTGAGGAAATAGACGGCGTTCTTCTGTGACCGCGACCACATCGCTTCGCCCGCGACATAGGCGCGGACCGATGACATCACCTCGAGGCTGAATCCCGCGATCGTTGCCTGGAGCACGACGACCATCAAGAATGGCGAGACAAGTTTGATGACGTGAAGGAAACTACGCCCCTTCGTCGACGTCGCTGTTCTGCGAAACACCCTGCATTCCCCAAATCGATCAACGACCCCACCGGAGCGTCGCGCCTGCAACGCCAAGTAGAGGGGAAAGTTGCTTAACTCGACCCCAAAGACGCAGGCGACTGCACTGCAGGGTGAAAGCGTCGTGAAGCGGATGCCCGCAGATCGTTGCAAATGCCGACGAACCGGAACCGATGCGGTCGTGGCGAAACCAATGCCTCGCATTCGTCCTGCGCGGTTTACCTGATCGAGAGAGTTTGGTCCGGTGCTAGATGCGGTAATGGGCCCGGCTCCGAGCAAGGGGTCATGATGGTGGCTGTCCCCCGATAGATGATGAAACGGGGTCACGATTTGAGTCGGCCCCAAGCATCTGGAGACGGAGGACAGCCGTGGACAATTATGCCGGAATCGACGTGTCATTGGAACTGTCGAGCGTGTGTGTTGTGGACGCCCAGGGTAAGATCCTGAGGGAAGCAAAGGTCGCAAGCGAGCCCGGCGCCTTAGTTGAGCTTTTTGAGGCGCTCGGCTTTGCAGTGAAGCGGATCGGGCTGGAGGCTGGGCCGCTGTCGCAATGGCTGCATGCGGGCCTGAGAGGTGCAGGATTCGAAACAGTTCTGCTGGAAACGCGGCACGTGAAGGCCGCGTTGTCTGCAATGACGGTTAAGACGGATCGGAAGGATGCCCGCGGGATCGCCCAGTTGATCCGGATGGGGTGGTATCGATCGGTACACGTAAAGTCGGTTGACGCGCAAGAGATCCGGGCACTCCTGATCGCACGCAAACAGCTTCTCGGGCGGCTCATCGATGTAGAACTAAGTATCCGAGGGATTTTGCGCGGCTTCGGTCTGAAGGTTGGTCCGGTGACGCGAAGGAATTTCGAAGCGCGGATTCGAGAGCTGGTTGCGGGCCAGGCGACATTGGAGCGCATTGCCGATGCGATGCTTTCGGCGCGATCGACCCTGAAGGCAGAATACGGAAGGCTACACAAGGCTGTGCTGGCAGCTGTGCGTGACGATGCGGTCTGTCGCCGGCTGATGACAGTGCCAGGCGTTGGTCCCCTAGTGGCTATTACCTACAAATCGGCGATTGATGATCCTAAGCGCATTGCAAAGTCAAAGGCAGCAGGCGCGCTGTTCGGGCTCACACCAAAGAAATATCAATCGGGAGAAAAGGACGTCACGGGCGGAATCACGCTGGCCGGCGATGAGACGGTGCGGACGGTCTTGTATGAAGCCGCCAACGTTCTGCTATCGCGTATCACACGGTTCTCGAAACTCAAGCGCTGGGGGATGGACGTCGCCAAACGGCGAGGCTCGAAGCGCGCAAAAGTCGCCCTGGCACGTAAGCTCGCAGTGATCTTGCATCGGATCTGGGTCGACGGCACAACTTACCGATGGGCTGAAGCGGGGCCGATAGCGGCATAGAACAGGCGGAGGAAATTAAGAACGCAACCGGGCTGAACTGAAGCCCAATGCCCGAAGTCCCGTCGCCGGGACGGTGGATCCGGTGAAGCCGTTACACGCCCAGTGGCCGTCGTCTGACGAACCACGCGTATCTAGATAGGCTCACCGCTCCCTCTGACAGCATGATGTGGCGGCCAGGCGTCGACCACGGACAGAAGCATGAGCTCGGCGGCGTGACGTTCACTCGGGAGGCTTGACATCATCGGGCCCATTACAGAAGGGCGTGGACTCATAACGGGCAGCAAGCCATAGCCGGATAGATGCGAGTTGGACGCAGCATGGGCTTGATGGCAATCCATTCATGATCGGCGAGTTCGTGGCGCATGATTCGAGCCCCAGTTTCGAAGCTTGAATCACAGGGGGCTGACCGGACGCAACGCTTCCGGGCAGGCCCCAGTCGGACGCTTACGGGGTAAAAGCGGACATCACCCCACCGACAATCCCAGCGGGTACCGTCAAAAATAACCCATATGCATGGTCCTGCCCAGGCGGTCCGGGCTAGCTTGTTAGCGAGCGCAATCGCCAGCATTGCGGACTCATCAATGCGCCGCTGCCGCGCTCTTTTCCTACTGACGCGCTGTTGAAGCTGCAAGACTAAGGCGGTCCGCAGGCGGCAGGTCGAACCGTGGCTCGATGCCGAGCAGCGGTCCGATACGGGCAATGACATTGCCCGCGGTCGGAACGGCGTTCCAGCCCGACGCGATCTGGCCGTAGGTCTCCTTCAGCGGCTGCGGCTCGTCGAGCATGATCAGGAGCTGGTACTTCGGCTTGTCGGCCGGCAGGATCGCGGTGAACGCAGTCAGCACCTTCTTCTTGGCATAACGGCCGTTGACCACCTTTTCCGCGGTGCCGGTCTTGCCGCCGATATAATAGCCCTTCACGTCCGCCCTGCGCGCCGTGCCGATCTCGGCGTTCAACCGCATCAGGAACCGCATCTTGTCCGAGGTCTCCGGCTTGATCACGCGCTTTGCGATCGCCCGCGCTTCCTCTTCGGAACGCTTGAGGAAGGTCGGGGGAATCAGCAGGCCGCCATTCGCAAGCGCGCTGACGCCCATCACGGCCTGCAACGGCGCGACTGCCATGCCGTGGCCGAACGCGATGGTGATGGTGT
Organism: Bradyrhizobium sp. Pa8; assembly: GCF_052588265.1. NCBI lineage: Bacteria > Pseudomonadati > Pseudomonadota > Alphaproteobacteria > Hyphomicrobiales > Nitrobacteraceae > Bradyrhizobium > Bradyrhizobium sp. Pa8. The sequence goes on from NZ_CP176767.1 coordinate 2,027,619, forward strand.
TCAGCTCGCTCCAGCGCCGCGGCAGGATCGGCGAGGCGCTCTCCGGCAGCTCGGTGCGCAGCCGCTCGAGCTGCCCCATCTTACGCAGGAATGCCTTGTGCGCCTCCACGCCCTGCGACAGCGCGATCCGCGCTGCGCCGACGTTGGAGGAGAAGGTGAACACCTCCTTCATGTTCAGGAAGCGGCCCTTCGGCTCGTCGTCATGGATCGCGAACTTGCCGTAGTGCAGCGGCCCGCGCGCGTCCCACAGCGAGTCGAGACCGTACTTGCCGGTGTCGAGAGCCATCGCGAGCGTGAACGCCTTGAAGGTCGAGCCCATCTCGTAGACGCCGGTGGTCAGGCGGTTGATGCGGTCCGGGTCGTGCGCTTCCTTCGGATTGTTCGGATCGAAATCCGGCACCGAGACCATCGCGATGATTTCGCCGGTGTTGACGTTGGTGACAAGCCCGGAGGCGGCCTTGGTGTGGAACTTCTCCTTGGCCTTGAGCAGCTCGTCGCGCAGTGCGTGCTCGACGCGCAAATCGACGGACAGCTCGATCGGCTTCTGCAGGCGGTCGGTAGCAAAGCCGGCGCGGTGGAGATCGGCGAGCCCCTGATTGTCGAGCCACTTCTCCATGCCGGCGATGCCCTGGTTGTCGATGTTGACCAGACCAATGAGGTGGGCGACCTCGTTACCGGTCGGGTAGACGCGCTTGTTCTCGCGCAGGAAGCCGATGCCGGGCAGGCCCAGCTTGTGGATGTCGAGCTGCTCCTTGGCCGTGATCTCGCGCTTCAGCCAGACGAAACCCTTGCGCGACGACAGGCGATCGCGCACCTCGGCTTCGTCGAGGTCGGGCACGGTCGCGGTCAAAAGCTCGATCGCCTCGTCCTTGTCGATGATGCGGCGCGGCTCGCCGAACATGCTGCCGGCCTTGACGTCGGTGGCGAGGATCTCACCGTTACGGTCGACGATGTCGGGCCGCGCGGTCGCAACCACCTCCTGCGAGGCCGCGCGTCGCGCGCTGTGGGCGTCGGCGCCGATCGCGAACATCACGAGCCGCCCGCCGATCATGGCATAGACCGCCGCAAAGGCCAGCATCGCGAGGCCAACACGCGCGCGCGCTTTCGCGGCGCGATCGACATTGCGCCCGTAGAGCAGATTGCGGATGAGTTTGTGCCGCCACCGTTCAGGTTGTTTTGGCCGGGGTGTGGCGCTCATTACCGCTTGTTTGCTGGAAATTGGTGGTTTGCCACGCATCGGAGGCTTCTTTGGGCAGGCCGTTCACCCCTCAGTAATGGGCGCAGGATTAAGAAACCTTTGATAGAAATATTGCGCCGAACATCTTTTTTGATGTTCGCTTTTGTCCCTTCCTCCATCCGCGGGGGAACGCTGCTGACTCATCGCGACATTTGCTGCCGTCGCACAAAAGGCGGTGGGTATCGGAGCAAAGCGGACATCGCCGACGGTTTATGAGTACACGACCTAGACCAGCACCGGCTGACGCACCCGTCCGACATCGCCGAACACGCGCAAATAACGCTCGATCTCCGACGGCATGCCGGTCGCCTTCTCCGGATTGTCGGAGAGCTTGACGGCCGGATGTCCGTCGACCGACGACACCTTGCAGACCAGCGAGATCGGATCGAGATTGAACGAGCCGTCCGGCGCACAGCCGACGAAATCGTTGGTGAGGTTGGTGCCCCAGCCGAACGAGAGCCGCACGCGGCCGGTGAAGTGGTGATAGGTCTCCTCGATCGAGCCGACATCCATCGCGTCGGAAAACACGAGCAGCTTGTCCTTGGGGTTGCGGCCCTTCTTCTGCCACCAGGCAACGATCTCCTCGCCGGCCTGGATCGGCGGTGCGCTGTCGGGGCGGAAGCCGGTCCAGTCGGCGACCCATTCCGGCGCATCGCGCAGGAAGGCCTTGGTGCCGAAGGCGTCGGGCAGCGCGATCAGGAGATTACCGCCGTAGGTCTGGCGCCATTGGTCGAGAATGCGATAGGGCGCCCAGCGCAACTCCTCGTCGTCCTTGGCAAGCGCGGCCGCGACCATCGGCAGCTCATGCGCATTGGTGCCGATGGCTTCGAGGTCATTGTCCATCGCCAGCAGCACGTTGGAGGTGCCGATGAAGGACGGGCCCAGGCCTTCCTTCACCGCCTCGACGCACCAACGCTGCCAGAGGAAGCCGTGGCGACGGCGGGTGCCGAAGTCGGAGAGCCGCAAATTCTCGAGCTGGCGCAGCCGCTCGACCTTGGTCCACAGCTTGGCCTTGGCACGGGCATAGAGCACGTCGAGCTCGAAGCGGCCGCGGCCCTTCATCGCGGCGCGCGATCGCAACTCGTTGAGGATGGCGAGCGCCGGAATTTCCCACATCGTGGTGTGGGTCCAGGGACCGTGGAAATGCAGCTCGTACTGGCCCTCGACCTTGCGCAGCTCGTATTCGGGCAGCCGGAATTCGGCCAGCCAGCGGATGAAGTCCGCCGAGAACATGTGGGTCTTGCCGTAGAAGGTGTTACCGGCAAGCCAGATCAGCTCTTTCTTGGCGAAGCGGATGGTGCGGGCGTGGTCGAGCTGGGCGCGCAGCTCGCCCTCGTCGATGATCTCGGCCAGCCGCACATGGCGCGAACGGTTGATGACCGAGAATGTCACCTGCTGATCCGGATAGTCCTCTCGAATCATCTGTAACATCAATAGCTTGTAGAAGTCGGTATCCAGCAGGCTGCGGATGATGGGATCCAGCCGCCAGCTATGATTGTAGGTCCGGCTCGCAATGTCGGTCACTGTCATGGCCGAATTCTAGCGTGGCGGCCCTCGCGCAACCAGTGGGTTTGGCGAAGGGCAGACTTCCCTGAAACCGTGACCGAGGCTCAGTCTCCGGCCGCCGTTGCCGCCACGGTTTCGAGCTGGCCGCGGATCCAGCGATGGGCCGGGTCTTTCTGATAGCGCTGATGCCAGACCATGAACATCGGCAGCTCGGCCAGCGTCTTAGTCCGCGACGCTAGCGGAATCGGGACATGCGCGAAACCGCGCATCACACCGGAGGCGAGCAGGCTCGGCATGCTCGCCAGCATCTGCGAGCCGCGCAGGAAGGGCGGTACGCCGGAAAAGCTCGGCACGGAGATGGCGATGTCACGAAGAAAGCCGTTCGCCGCCAGCCGGCGGTCGAAGTCGAGCCGCTCGTTGTCGGTATAGACCACCGTGATGTGGCGTGCCGCGAGATAGGCGCTGCGGCCGGCTGGCGCGGTGCGCGCCTTGGGATCGAAGTAGCAGACGTAATGATCGCTGAGCAGCCGCTTCTGCACGATGTCCACGCCGGATGGCGGCAGCGGCGTGACCATGAGATCGCAGCGGTTTTCGCGCAGCATCGCGGGCGACGGTGACTGCGAGGGGATCACGCGCAGGTTCAGGCTCCTGACCTGTCCCGCGACATGATCGAAGAACCGCGGCAACAGCAGATCGCGCTGGAAATCATTGGCGGCGATCGTCAGCGAAAGCTGCGCGTGTGCCGGCTCGAAGGTGACGCCGCCGGCAAAGCTGCGCATCTCGTCGATCAGCGCCCGCGCTTTCGCAGCCAATGCCTGGGCATGAGCGGTGGCGACGATGCCGCGGCCGGATTTGGCAAACAGCGGATCACCCGCGATCCGCCGCAACTTGTTCAGCCCGTGACTGACCGCTGATTGCGTCAGACCAAGCCGCGTTGCTGCCGCCGTGACCGAGCCTTCCTCCAGCACGGCAAGGAACAGTTCGAGGGCGTGGCCGTCGAGCGCCAAATGATCGATTTCCTTCATGTAATTCATTATAATCGATCCATTTATCTTGAGAATAGATCCTCCCATGATCTCCCGATAAGCCGCGCCCCCGGACCCGGGCGCCACAGGGAGAGACAACGCCGATGAATGTCCAGGCGCCAGCCTTGCAGGATCCCCGCCTCAACCGACCCGAGCCGTTCACCCCGCGTGACGGCGGCTTCTTCCAGCGCGACCACTCGATCCATCCGCCGGCGCATGCGCCCGGCTACAAATCCTCGGTGCTGCGCTCGCCGCGCCAGCCGCTGCTGTCGATCGAGAACTCGGTCTCGGAGATCACGGGTCCGGTGTTCGGCCACAACGATCTCGGCCCGCTCGACAATGATTTGATCCGCAACTACGCCAAGGACGGCGATCCCGTGGGTGAGCGCATCATCGTCCATGGCCGCGTGCTCGACGAGACCGGCCGCGGCGTGCCGAACACGCTGGTCGAGTTCTGGCAGGCCAATGCCGGCGGTCGCTACCGGCACAAGAAGGACACCTATCTCGCCCCGATCGATCCGAATTTCGGCGGCTGCGGCCGCGCGCTGAGCGACGACACCGGCTACTATTATTTCCGCACCGTGAAGCCGGGCCCCTATCCCTGGCGCAACTTCGTCAACAGCTGGCGTCCCGCCCACATCCACTTCTCGGTGTTCGGCTCGGGCTTTGCGCAGCGGCTGATCACCCAGATGTATTTCGAGGGCGATCCCCTGATCCCGGTCTGCCCGATCCTGACGACGATTCCGGACAAGGACGCGCTCGACCGCCTCGTTGCGCCGCTCGACCTCAACGCCTCGACGCCGTTCGACTCGCTCGCCTACCGCTTCGACATCGTGCTGCGCGGCCAGCGTTCCACCTATTTCGAAAATCGCACCGCGGGGAACTGAGCCAATGCCGCAGCCGCTCAACTATCTCAAGGAAACAGCCTCGCAGACCGCCGGGCCCTACGTCCATATCGGCCTGATCCCGGCCATGGCCGGTTTCGACATCTTCGAGAAGAACTTTTCCAACGTGCTTGTGACGCCACGCACGCAAGGCGAGCGTATCACGCTGGAGGGCCGCGTGCTCGACGGCGCGGGCACGCCGCTGCGCGATGTGCTCCTGGAGATCTGGCAGGCCAATGCGTCCGGCCGCTACAACCATCCGGCCGATCGTTCCGCCGGCGCGCCGGACGATGAGTTTCGCGGCTGGGGCCGCGCCGGCTCTGATTTCGACAGCGGCATCGTCACTTTCGAGACCATCAAGCCGGGCGCGATCACGGACAAGGCAGGCCGCAGATGCGCGCCGTACGTCAATATCTGGATCGTCGCGCGCGGCATCAACATCGGCCTCAATACGCGACTCTATTTCTCCGACGAAGAAGCCGCGAATGCCGCCGACCCCGTGCTCAATTTGGTCGAGCCGCCGGCGCGGCGCGCGACGCTGATCGCCACGCGTGGTGAGCGCGCCGGCAAGGTCGTGTACTCCTTCACGATCAATCTGCAGGGGGCGGAGGAGACAGTGTTCTTCGACGTCTGACGATCCGGCGGTCGTCCCGCAGGATCATTCCACCTGGTCGCCTCGATTGATCGATCCGCGCGTGGTGGCTTGCGGTGGTTGCTGGCGCATCTCGCGCGATCCCGGCCGCTCGGCCGGGGCGCGCCCCACTCTTGGCTTCAGTTCTGTCAAATCGATGAAGACGTCGGCCTGCCGGCGTAGTTCGTCGGCCACCATGGGAGGCTGGCTCGCAAGCGTGGAGACGACCGTCACGCGGACACCGCGGCGTTGCACGGCTTCCACCAGTGAACGAAAATCCCCATCGCCCGAGAACAGCACGATCTGATTGACGTGCTCGGCGAGCTCCATGGCATTCACGGCGAGTTCCACATCCATGCTGCCCCTCACCTTGCGGCGGCCGGTCGTGGCGTCAACGAACTCCTTGGCGAGCTTGGTGACGACGGTGTACCCGTTATAGTCGAGCCAATCGATCAACGGGCGGATTGACGAGTATTCCTGATCCTCGCTCACGGTCGTGTAGTAGAAGGCTCGCAGCAGCGTACCTCGGCCGTGAAATTCGCCGAGCAGGCGCCTGTAGTCGATATCGAAACCGAGCGCCTTGGTGGCGGCATAGAGATTGGGGCCATCGATAAAGACCGCAATCTTCTCAAGCGAAGACATTCTGCACAAATCCCCAGTTCCGCATGGAAGCCGGCGGGTTCAGCCGTCAGGGCTGTGTGCCGGCCGGAAAACGCCGAAGTCGCCGATGGCCCGCGGAAAAAGGCGGCGCAGACGGCCGGAGGGGGGCCGTCCCGCGCCAGTTAAGGGAGGTTGCTGCTATCAGCGCCAGGATTCCGAATGCAGTCACGTTAAGGCGTGCGCATGCCACGCTCAATTGTACGGAGGTAAACGGCGCGTATCCAAAGGGTTGGATGCTCTATACGAAGGTAAGTGGTGCGCCAGTTCGGATCTCGACAGCCCGGCGCGATCACGGATACGGCTGGCCGCAAATGCGCGCCGCACGTCGATGTCTCGATTGTTGTGCGCGCCCAAGGACCGGTTCTTCGACGTGGGATGGCCTCAAGCTTCGCCGCCATGGAGCTGGGCGCGAAAGGCGCGCGGCGACAGGCCGGTGGCCGCGGCATAGACGCGGCTGAAATAGGCGGGATCCTCGAAGCCGAGCGCGTAGGCGATCGTCGAGACCGGCAAATTGGTGTAGACGAGGTTGCGACGCGCCTCGCGGATCAGCCGGTTGAGGATCAGGTGCGAGGCGGTGTCGCCGGTCGCCGCCCGCGTCAGCCGGTTGAGATGGGTCGGCGTGATCGACAGCGCGCCTGCATAGTCCGCAACGCTCCAGCGTTCCAGATGATGCTGTTCCAGCAGCGCCTCGAAGCGGCGGAACAGCCCGCTTTCCGCGGTACCGTTCCCGCCGCTCTCGCTGGTGAGCGCGCGGGCCACCAGCCCGATCATGGCCGCCGACAGTGCACGCAGCACGTGCGCGCGGCCGAAATCGCGCGCGGCGTGCTCGGCGAAGATCTGCTTCATGGTGGTGCGGATCTGCGGCGTGCCGCGCACCACGGCCGATCGCGACAGGGCGCCGCGCAGTCCTTCCGAGGCAAGCAGTGCCTCGTCCAGAATTTCCGCGGCGATGGTCAGCACCCAGCCCTGGGTATCGGGCTCGAAGCGGAAGCCGTGGACATGGCCGACCGGCACGTTGACGACCTGCATCGGCCGGAGCGGCACCGCGCGCCCGTCGAGCGTCGCCTCGCCGCCGCCGCGCTCGATCAGCAGCACCTGGTGCAGCCGGGCATGGCGATGCACGGCCAGCGTCCAGTCGTGCAGCACCGAGCGCGACGCGATCGTCTCGCAATGCACGACGTCGGGCAGATCGCCGGACTCGCCGAAGAGGTTGTAGACCCGGATTGCCGGGGCTGAGGCTGCGGTTCTCATGTTCGAATAGTACAAGACAAAGACAAAACCCTCCATCGGTTTGCGGCGCCACATCTGCAAAAAACGCAGCGACGGGAGGACGTAAAAATGAAAGTTCAGGTCTGCATCATCGGCGGTGGGCCGTCCGGGCTGCTGTTGTCCCAGCTTCTGCACCTGAAGGGCATCGATACGGTCGTGCTGGAGAAATACAGCCGCGACCACGTGCTCGCTCGCATCCGTGCCGGCGTGCTCGAGCACGGCTTCGCCAGGTTGATGCGCGAAGCGCAGTGCGGCGAGCGGATGGACCGCGAGGGCGAGATCCACAACGGTTTCGAGATCGCGCATGACGGCGTGCTCTCCCATATTGACCTGCACAAGCATTCCGGCGGCAATTCGGTGCTGGTCTACGGCCAGACCGAGCTGACCCGCGACCTCTACGAGGCGCGCGATCGCCTCGGCGGCAAGGTCGTGCACAACGCCGAGGACGTGACGCCACACGATCTGACGTCGGACCGGCCCTACGTGACCTATCGATCGAACGACGAGATCGTCCGCATCGATTGCGATTACGTCGTTGGCGCCGACGGCTTTCACGGCGTCAGCCGCAGGTCCATCCCGAAGGACGTGCTGCGCGAATACGAGAAGGTCTATCCGTTCGGCTGGCTCGGCGTGCTGTCGCGCACGAAACCGGTGTCGCCCGAGCTGATCTATGTGAAGCATGACCGCGGCTTCGCGCTCTGCTCGCTGCGCTCACAAGTGCTGAGCCGCTACTACGTCCAGGTGCCGTTGACCGACAAGGTGGAGGACTGGAGCGACGATGCGTTCTGGACTGAGCTGAAGCGCCGCCTGCCGGACGAGGTCGCCGGCCGCCTGATCACCGGGCCCTCGATCGAGAAGAGCATCGCGCCCTTGCGCAGCTTCGTCGCTGAGCCGATGAGCTACGGCCGCCTGTTCCTCGCCGGCGATGCCGCCCACATCGTGCCGCCGACCGGCGCGCGCGGGCTCAACAGCGCGGCGTCCGACATCTACTATCTCTACCACGCCATGCTTGCGCACTATCAGCACGGCGACGATTCCGGCCTTGCGGGCTATTCCGCCAAGGCACTTGCGCGGATATGGAAAGCGCAGCGCTTTTCGTGGTGGATGACGATGCTGCTGCATCGCTTTCCCGACCGTTCCGAATACGAGGACCGGCTTCAGCAGACGGAGCTCGAGTACCTGCTCTCGTCCGAGACCGCGCAGCGGTTGCTCGCGGAGAACTATGTGGGGCTGCCGTTTTAGCGGCGGTTTGTGATCGCTCAGCTGAGATTGCCGCCCCAAAGGGGAGCTCTCCTCGCGGCACGAGGCGAGTTCGCCCGTCAGGCCGGTTCCCTTTCAATAAGTGGTGACGGACGCCGAAATGCTCTGTTGCCTTGTGCGATAGTTCCTACCTCCTCAAGTGAACAGGAGGGCGCAGCGATGACGAACACAGCGCTTGTGGTGGGCGCCAGCGGTATTGTCGGCAGCAATCTCGCCCGCCATCTCAGCGATCGCGGCTGGCAGGTGCTTGGGCTCGCAAGGCGCCCACCAAGCGGCCTCGATGGTGTTCGTCCCATCGCGGCCGATCTGCAGGATCCGGCCTTGCTTCGCGACATCTTGGCGAGCCTTCGTCCCACTCACGTGTTTCTCGCCACATGGCTACGTCAGCCGACCGAGGCGGAAAATATCCGCGTTAACGCTGCGATGGTGCGCAACGTGTTGGGGGCACTTTCCGGCGCAGATACGCTTTCTCATGTCGCGCTGGTCACCGGGCTAAAGCATTACCTGGGACCGTTCGAGTCCTACGGTAAAGGCAGGCTGCCCGCGACGCCATTCCGCGAGGAGCAACCGCGGCTCGATGTCGAGAACTTCTACTACGCTCAGGAGGACGAACTATTCGATGCAGCCAGGCGCGGTGGTTTCAGCTGGAGCATTCACCGCCCGCACACGATCATCGGTTATGCGATAGGCAACGCCATGAACATGGGAACGACGCTTGCCGTCTACGCGACGATCTGTCGAGAAACGGGGCGGCCATTTCTCTTTCCAGGCTCGGCGATGCAATGGACCGGCCTGACGGATATGACGGATGCCAGATTGCTGGCGCGGCACCTCGAATGGGCCGCGACGACGACGGCCGCGCGAAACCAGGCATTCAACGTCGTAAATGGCGATGTCTTCCGATGGAGCTGGATGTGGGCGCGACTGGCCGGCTGGTTCGGATTGCAGCCTGCCCCCTTTCCAGAGGAAATTTCGCCGCTTGAGCGTCAGCTTGCCGATTCAGGTCGTATATGGGCTGATATCGCGCTCAAGTATGATCTCGCCGAAAGAGACCTCTCCGTCCTTTCGTCGGCATGGCACACCGATGCCGACTTGGGCCGACCTATCGAAGTCGTCACCGATATGAGCAAGAGCCGTAAGCTCGGTTTCCTTGAATATCAGGCGACGGACGACAGTTTTTTCGATCTCTTCGGCAGGTTGCGTGCCGCGAACGTCATTCCTTGAGCCTTCCGACGAAGAGTAAACAACCGCTACTTTCCTTCCAGCGTATTGACCGGCGTCCACTCTGGCGATGGTGGATTTGCGGCGAGGGCTTTCGCGCGCATGGCGAACAGCGCCGACGCCGGGTCGATCTTCGCGGCGCCGTCGAACGCCTCGGCCGCCTTCGCAAACTCCCTTGCCCGCCAGCACGCCAGCCCCTCCGCATACGCTGTGGCCACCTTCGTCTGCGCCGCGCTCTCCGCGCCCTTGTCCGCCAGCGGCTCGAACACCTTGATGGCCTCGCCGCGGCCGAGCACCCTGATCGCATCGAGCTCGCGCCAGGCGAAGGTGTCGCCGGTCTGCGCCATCGTCGTTTCCGAGGCCATGATGGCGGTGCCGTAATATTTGTTGGCGCCCTCGAGGCGCGAGGCGACGTTCACGGTGTCGCTCATCACGGTGTAGTTGAAGCGGCGGCGCGAGCCGATATTGCCGACCACGGCTTCGCCGCTGTTGAGCCCGATGCGGTGCGACAGGCCGTGGCCTGCGAAGGCGGGATTGCTGGCGTTCAATTCCGCGAGCTTATCGTGGCACTTCAGCGCGGCGTGAACCGCGTTGCGCGCGTGGGCGGGATCGTCGGCCGGCGCGCCGAACATCGCGACGATGGAATCGCCGATATATTTGTCGACATAGCCGCCATGGTTTTCGATGATGTCGGTCATGGCCGAGAGATACTCATTCATCAGCGTGACCAGCTCGCCCGGCGTCATCGTCTCGGCGATCGAGGAGAAGCCGCTGAGGTCGGAGAAGAACATGGTGACGTTGCGCATCTCGCCGCCGAGCGCGGGCATCTTGCCGGAGGCAACCATGGTGTTGATCACTTCGGGCGCGAGATAGAAGGCAAAGCTCTGGCGCAGGAAGCGCTCGTCGCGATCGGCCAGCACGAAGCGGTAGCCGATCATCATCGCGAGCGCGGCGAGACTTGCGAGCGCAGGCTCGGTCAGCGGCAGCGCCAGCGCGTGCACGAACGCGGTGACGGCCGCGGCAGTGTAGACGGCAGTGAGGCCGAGCCAGGCGATCAACGCGCCGCCGGGCGCGAGCATGGAGGCCGCGCAGGCGATGATCGCCGCGAACAGGATCGTGAGAACGGTCCGCATGGGAAAGCCGAGCTCGGTCACGGCGTCGCGCTCGATCAGGTTTCGCACAACGGTGGCATGCACGAACACGCCGGCGATATCGCTCCGGGCCTTCTGCGTGGTGTTCGTCGGGACGGGCAGGGCGCATCGCTGCGCTGGCGATCCGTCATACCCGCCGGACAGCCGCATCGAGGTGAGCTTGCGGTCATCGAAATTGAGCACGGTGCCGAGCAACACGACCTTGCCGGCGAAGGCGCGGCGGAAGAAATCGCGGTCGCCCTTCTCGACGCAGGCGCGCAGGTCGGCGAAGGAATAGGCCGGGACGTCACGGCCCATGCCGCGGTAGTTCAGCGTCAAGGTGTTGGGGACCGCACTCGGGATCGTGTAGCCGGACAGCTCCGTCACACCGGTTGGTCCGGTCTCGGGCTTTGCGCCGAGCGCACGCGCGGCGAGCTCGACCGCCATCGCGGGGGCCGGTTTGCCGTCGATCGTGAAGCTCAGCGGCATCCGCCGGATCACGTCGTCGGTATCGATATGGACGTTGAGGGCGCGGATATTGCTCTTCACCGCCAGCTGCTGCGCGCGGTCGGGCCTCTCCGGGTGGTCGTTGCTGAGGATCTCGCCAAGCACCAGCTTGCCGCTGTCGGAGAGCTGCCGCAGCGCGATCAGGTAGTCCCGGTCAAATCCTCTGATGCGGCTGCCGAACGACGTATCGCCGAAGGGAATCTCCGACTGTTCGATCGAGCTCATGAAGATGACGTCGAAGCCGATCACCTTGGCGCCACCGTCGGTGATGCCAGTGAGCACACGGCCGATCTCGCGTGTCCAGGTCTGCGTCGGCGATCCCTTGAAGGGGGGTGTGTCGTAGGTCTCGCCGTCGATGGCCACGACGACGACCGGCGAATCGGCGGGATCGCGGCGATCGCCGACAAGCTTCCAGCGCAGCGCCGTGAGGATATCGAGCGAGAGACCTTGCAGCGTCTGAAGCGGCGGGGACGTGAAGACTGCGCCCGCAACGAGCGCAATCAGGATCGCCGCAACGATGTCCCGTCCCCCGAGCCGCCGCATCGCCCCGTCGCAGACCGCCTATTCGAGCCGCAGCAGGCGGCCGACGATCGGCGTCGGCGATGACGTGGCGCTGGCATCGACCTGGAAGGCGTAGCGCTTGGCGCCGAGGATGGCGAGATAGCTGCCGCCCGGGGTCAGTGTCTTTCCGGTCTTGGCAAAGTCGTAGAACTTGCCACCGACCATGATCTCGCTCTTGAGCGGCACGCTGATCGTGGGCTCCTTGCCGTCGGTGCGTTCGATCACCAGCGTGCTGCCGCTCTTGGCCTGTACCAGCGGGGCGACGCCATAGAGCGTCGGCAGCTTGGCCGGCGGCGCTCCCTTCGCGTCCGATCGCATGGTGCGGAAGGTCGTTGCGGCGCTCTGGTTCGCCTCGCGCTCGGACAGTTTTGCCGCATTGGTATCGCAGGGCACCTTCTCGCGCTTGACCTCGCCGAGCTGCACGGTGCTCTGCTCGGCACCGACCAGGACGACGCCTTCGCTGATGGTCTCGCGCTGGCACGATTTGAGGTAGCTGAGCGTGACGCTGGCTTTGGGCCCGAGCTTGATGATCTTGCCGGGCGCCACATAGTCCATGAACGCGATGCCATCGACCTTGCCCTGGACGTCTTCGACGATCGCGGCCGGGGTCTCCGCCAAAGCGGGGGCCGCAAGACAGAACGCGCCGACACCAGCGCCGATCAGGCTTCTCATGGGAATTCTCATCCAATTCGACCGATAAATCGCCGGTCCCCGTCCTGGTTCGATGCTTAGCAGCGGAACGCCCAGGCAAGTGTGACCGGAATCACTCTTTATTATTTGTGGCACTCTAGCAGGAACAGGTTCAACCCGGCGACCGGAGAAAACGGAGCGGCGGCAAGCTGTTGGCCGGATGGCTAACGTCAGGCAGCCGGGACGGGCTCAGGCAACCGGTCCTCGACGGCACGGCTCTCTGCCGCACTCTCTATAATAGGCGCGAGAGGCGCTTCGGTCTTCTGATACGGCGTCGCCTGTTGACCGGCGGCGATTTCCACGACCGCGTCCCAGCGCGACAGGAAGGCCTCGACGCAGGCCGGGTCGAACTGCCGGCCCTGGTGCTCGACCAGATAGTTGCGCGCCACGTCGAGCGGCATCGGCTCCTTATATGGCCGGCGCGTCGTCAGGGCATCGAAGACGTCGGCGACCGCGACGACGCGCGCGGCGACCGGGATCTCGTCTTCCCGAAGGCCGTTCGGATAGCCCGCGCCGTCCCAGCGCTCGTGATGTCCTGCGGCAATTTGCGCACCGAGCTGGATCAGCTCGCAGCTGGAGTCCGCCAGGATCTTTTCGCCGATCGTCGCATGGGTGCGGATCACCGCCATCTCATCGTCGGTGAGCCTGCCGGGCTTGAGGAGGATGTGGTCGGGGATGGCGACCTTGCCGACGTCGTGCAGGGGCGCGGCCAGATAGATGTCGCGGCAGAGCCGGGGCGGCAGACCGAGCTGCTCGGCGATGATGCGGCTGTAGCGGGCGACCCGCAGCGTGTGCTCGCCGGTATCGTTGTCGCGGTATTCGACCGCGAGCGCGAGCCGCAGGATGATCTCCTCCTCGCGCTCGCCGAGCTTCTGGGTCGCGGCCGCGACCGCGCTCGCCAGATCGGCGGCACGGTCGTTCTGCTTGCGCACGGCTGCACCAAGGCGCACCAAATTGCGCAGGCGCACCGTCATCTCGACGCTCTGTGGCTGTTTCGGTAAGAAATCGGTTGCACCAACCTGCAGCGCTTCCATCTTGACGTCATCGGTCTGTCGCGACGTGATCATCGCGATCGGGATGTCGGCGCAGCCGGGCAGGGTGCGGAAGGCGCGGATGAAGCTGATGCCGTCCATATGCGGCATCTCGTAATCGACCAGCACGAGGTCGAAGACACGCTCGCGTGCGCAAGCCAGCGCCTCGACGGGATCGAGGAAAGTCGTGGCCTCGACCAGGCCTTCGGCTTCGATATGACGTTTCAGGAAATTGAGGACAGAGCGGCTGTCGTCAACGAGAAGCGCTTGGGTCAGCATCGGCGGCCGGTCTCGTTCGGATGCGAGGCGTGACCTTCACGAATAGTCTTTGCGATTTAACGCGGAGCAAACGCCCGGGCTGCGGCGAACTGACTCAAGACTGCGCACGACGCATGAGAATTGAGCGAACCATGCACGTCTGCATGCATACGCGAAGTTCTTCGGTTTGTGACCCGTAGTTGTACGGTGATGCCCATTAGGGGTTTGCACACTCTCCCAAGCGAATAGTCGTCGCGCGAGATTCGCGTCATGCGTGCAGCGAATCCCGAGGAAATCTGGGGGACGAATGCCGTCTGATGTCAGTGAGCCGAAGTGGTCCCTACGGCTGCCTGCAGATTGCAGCATCGCTGCGATCCGCAGTGTCTATGACCTGATCCGCGAAGCTTTCGGCCGGCAGGACCGGCTCGAGATCGATTGTTCGAGCGTCGACAAGGCCGACGTAACCTCGATCCAGCTTCTGCTGTCGACCGCCAAGACGGGCGAGGCCCAGGGCCGCCCGGTGGTGCTCACATCATTCTCCCAGTCTCTGCGCAACACCCTTCGCCGCGCCGGCTTCGCCAGTGATGCGATGATCGATCAGCACTTCCCGCAAAAGAAAGATGGCACCTGATGGCCACGATTCTCACGGTCGACGATTCCCCCAGCATCCGTCAGATGATCAAGGTCGTGCTCGAGCCGGCCGGTCACAACGTGATCGAGGCCGGCGACGGCGCGCAAGGGCTCGCCAAGGCGCAGGCCGGCAAGCTCGACCTCGTCATCACCGACCTCAACATGCCCGTCATGAACGGGCTGGAGCTGATCCGGGCGCTGCGCAAGCTGCCGAGCGCGGTCGGCATGCCCATCGTGTTCCTGACCACCGAATCCAACGACACGGTGAAGCAGGAAGCCAAGAGCGCCGGCGCCACCGGCTGGATCACCAAGCCGTTCAAGCCCGAACAGTTGCTCGCCGTCGTCGGCAAGCTGGTGCGTGCATGAGTGCGATGGACCCGACCGAGGTCTTTCGCCAGGAAGCCAGCGAGCTGTTCGAGGTCCTGGAAGGAGCCCTGCTCGATCTCGGCCAGCGTCCCGACGACCGCGAGCTGGTCGATTCCGCCTTCCGCGCCCTGCATACGATCAAGGGCTCGGGCGCCATGTTCGGCTTCGACAAGGTCGCCTCCTTCACCCACGAATTCGAGACCGCGTTCGACCGCGTCCGCAAGGGCGAGATCAAGCCGACGCAGGAGCTGATCTCGGTCGCGCTTGCAGCCAAGGACTATATCCGCGCGCTGATCGAGGATCCGCAGTCGACCGACGACATCATCGGCGAGGCCATCCTCGACGACCTCAAGCGCTTCGTGTTTTCCGACCAGCCAGCCGCTCTCGTCGCCGAAATCGCCGAAGCGCCGCCGCTGGCCCCCGGCGAGAGCAAGCAGGCCGGCTGGCACCTGTATCTGGAATTTGAATCCCACATCCTGCGCAACGGCTCGAACCCGCTCGATCTGCTGGAAGACCTTTGCAAGCTCGGCCCGTGCTTCGTCGTGCCCGTGACCGACGGCATCCCGTTCCTCGACGAGATGGAGCCGGAAGACTGCTATCTGAAGTGGGACGTCAAGCTGCACGCCGCCTGCGACAAGGACGCGATCGACGACGTCTTCATGTTCGTCCAGGACGAGATGAAGCTGACGCTCTCGCCGCTTGAGCAGGTCGAAGCGCCCGCGCCGCTGCCGCTGTTCCAGCTGCTCGACGAGGAGCCGGCTCCCGTGGCCGAGGTGGTTGCGCCGGTCGAGGTTGCTGCCGCGCCCGTCGTCAAGGCAGAGCCGAAGCCGGAAGCCAAGCCTGAATCGAAGTCTGAACCGAAACCCGAGGCCAAGCGTGACGATCGCGGCATCGCCACCGTCCGCGTCCAGGCCGAGCGTCTCGACGAGTTGATGGACCGGGTCGGCGAGCTCGTCATCGCCCAGGCGCGGCTGACGCAGCTCGCCTCGTCCGGCTCGGATCTCTCGATCAAGATGATCGCCGAGGAAATCGAGCGCCTCGCCTCCTCCTTGCGCGACACCACGATGGGCGCGCGCATGGTACCGATCGGCTCGCTGTTCGGCCGCTTCCGCCGCCTGGTGCACGATTTGTCGCGCGACCTGTCGAAGCCGGTCGAATTCGTCACCACGGGCGAGGACACCGAGCTCGACAAGACCATGATCGAGTGCCTGGCCGATCCGCTGGTTCACCTGATCCGCAACGCCATCGACCATGGGATCGAGGACACCGCGACCCGCTCCGCCAACGGCAAGACGGAGCAGGGCCGGATCGAGCTCGCGGCCGTTCACTCCGGTGCGCAGGTACTCGTCACCGTGAAGGACAATGGCGGCGGCCTCAACACCGCGCGCATCCGCGCGAAAGCGGAAGAGCAGGGGCTGATCGCCTCCGGCGCCGTGCTGACCGATCACGAGATCCACCAGTTCCTGTTCCACCCGGGCTTCTCGACCGCGCAGACCATCTCGGCGCTGTCGGGCCGCGGCGTCGGCATGGACGTAGTCAAGCGCACCATCGAGAACATGCGCGGCACGATCGACCTGTCGACCCGGCCGGGCCAGGGCACCACGGTGACGCTGCGTCTGCCGCTGACGCTTGCGATCATCGAGGGTCTTTTGATCCGTGTCGGCGAAGGCCGCTACATCATTCCGCTGTCGGCGGTGGAGGAATGCGTCGAGCTGACGGCCGAGGACGAGCGCTCCCGCGGCCGCAACTTCCTCAACGTGCGCGGCAACCTCGTGCCGTTCCTGCGCTTGCGCGAGATCATGACCGCATCGGGCGCGCCTGACCGGCACCAGAAGACGATCATCATCTCGACCGGCGAAACCCGCGTCGGCCTGGTCGCCGACCAGATTATCGGCAACCACCAGACAGTGATCAAGTCGCTCTCCAAGCTGCACTCCGACGTCACGATCTTCTCGGGCGCGACCATTCTGGGCGACGGTACGGCGGCGCTGATCCTCGATGTCGCTCAGCTCGTCGCGATGGCGCAGTCGAAGGTCGAGAAGCAGCACATCAGCGAGGCGGCGTGATGAACGAGGCGCATACGGGCGAACATCGGGTCGACGCGATGCAGGTCGTGATGATCGGCCTCGGCGAGGAGAAGTTCGCGCTCGATGCCGGCCTCGTGCGCGAGATCATCGATCCCGTGCCGGTGACCAAGGTGGCGGGTGCGCGGGCCTTCGTTCCGAGCGTCATCAACGTGCGCGGCAACGTCATTCCGCTCGCTGACCTGCGCATCCGCTTCGGCATGCCGCAGCTCGACGACTCCGCCGACACGCGCATCGTCGTCATCGAGATCGAACTGGACGGCGAGCCGGTGCTGGTCGGCGTCACCGCCGACAAGGTCTACGAGGTCACGGAGATATCGCAGACCGACGTGCAGCAGACGCCGCGCGTCGGCATGCACTGGAAGCCGGAATTCATCCGTTTCATCGCCAAGTGGCGAGAAGAGTTTGTCATCGTTCCCAACATGGAACGCATCCTGAATTGAAATGAGGTCTCGGGCGAGACTGGGGTAGGGGCTGGAAATGAGATTCACGGTCAAGGCAAAGCTTGCCATCGCGTTCGGTGTGGTCCTGTTGCTGTCGATGGCGGCGGGCGGCCTCGCTTATGTGAAACTGAGCGAGATGATCGACACCGCCGACAGTCTGGTGTCGCGTGCCAACCGAATGGACCGTGCGGCGGAGATCGAGAAGGGTATCCTGCTTCAGGTTCGCGCCGAGAAGAACCTCATTCTCGCGCCTGAAGGCGAGGCGGATCGTTTCATCGCCGAAATCGCCAAGCAGCGCGAGACCCTCTCGAAGTTGAAGGAAGAGATCCAGGCCGCGGCTTCCCCCGAAGGCAAGAAACTCGTGGAGAATTTCGGCGTCGCCTATGCGCGGATGAACGCCGTTCAGGACGACGCCCTCAAGACCGTCCGGACCGACAAGGCGAAAGCCGCCGAACGCTCCATGACCGAGGTCCGCAAGGCGGTCGCCGAGGCCATGGAAGCCGCCAACGTCTACGTCACCAACGTCAAGAAGAACATGGCCGCTCAGGCGGCCCAGGCTCACGAGGACGGCAACCGGGCCCAGCTCCTGCTGATCTCGGCCGTGCTGGCTTCGCTTGTCATCGGCCTGATCGCCGCGATCTGGATTTCCTTGAGCATCTCCCGCGGTCTCGGCCGCGCCGTCGGGCTCGCCGGCGCGGTTGCCGATGGCGATCTCAGCCAGTCGATCAAGGTCACAAGCAACGACGAGATCGGCGATCTCGTTACCTCGCTGAACTCCATGGTCGAGAAGCTCAAGCAGATCGTCGCCGAAGCGCTCACCGCGGCGCAGAACGTCTCCGCCGGCAGCCAGGAGCTCTCCGCCAGCGCCGAGCAGCTGTCGCAGGGCGCGACCGAGCAGGCCTCGTCCGCCGAGGAAGCCTCGTCCTCGATGGAAGAGATGGCCTCGAACGTGAAGCAGAATGCCGACAACGCCAACCAGACCGAGAAGATCGCGGCGCAGTCGGCCAAGGACGCGGAAGCCAGCGGCGTCGCAGTGGGGCGTGCCGTCAATGCAATGCAGACCATCGCCGAGAAGATCACGATCGTGCAGGAGATCGCGCGCCAGACCGACCTGCTTGCCCTCAACGCCGCGGTCGAGGCCGCGCGCGCCGGTGAGCACGGCAAGGGCTTTGCGGTGGTCGCGTCCGAAGTCCGCAAGCTCGCCGAACGCAGCCAGGCGGCGGCGGCCGACATCGGCACGCTGTCGACGGAAACCGTGAAGGTCGCGCGGGAAGCCGGCGACATGCTGTCGAAGCTCGTCCCCGACATCAAGAAGACCGCCGAGCTGGTCCAGGAGATCACGGCGGCCTGCCGCGAGCAGGACGTCGGCTCGGCCCAGATCAACCAGGCGATCCAGCAGCTCGACAAGGTCGGCCAGCAGAACGCCAGCGCTTCCGAACAGGTCTCCTCGACCTCAGAGGAGCTCGCCTCGCAGGCCGAGCAGCTTCAGTCGACGATCTCGTTCTTCCGCATCGAGCATGCCGGCCGCGGCGAGGCTGCCGCGCCCGCGCCGATCGACCGTGCGGTCACCCAGCTCCGCGCCAAGGCCGCGCACATGGCGGCAGCGGACCGCGGCGTCAAGAAGCCCGCGCCCGCCCGCAAGCCGGCGCGCGCGATGAAGGTCGCCAATGGCGGCGGCTTCGCCTTCGACATGCATGACGGCGAAGACGACCGCGACGCCGAGTTTCAGCGCTGACCGCAACTTGAAATCAATCTGACTCTGGACCGTACCATGGCCGCAACCTCGCAATATCTGACGCTCGGGCTCGCCGGCGAGACGTTCGGCATCAGCATCCGCAACGTCCGGGAAATTCTCGACATGCGGCCGATCTCACGACTGCCGCATGCGCCGAATTTCCTGCTCGGCATGATCGACGTGCGCGGCAGCGGGTATCCCATCGTCGACCTCCGCACCAAGCTCGGCCTGCCGGCCGTGGAAGCGACCGAAGCGACCCGCATCATCATCCTCGACGTGCCGATGAAGGACCATCTGGTCGGCGTCGGCTTCGTCGCCGATTGCGTGTTCGAGGTCACCGATATCGACGAGGAGGCGATCGAGCCCATCCCCGAGGTCGGCGGCAAATGGCAATCCGACTATGCTGCCGGGATCGGCCGCAAGGGCGAGAAATTCGTCGTCATCTTCGATCTCGCCAAGCTGATGGCGAACGACGAGATCCCGGAAGGGCGCGATACCTCTCGCGCCGCCTGAATTTGCAAGCGTGAAGCGTGGTCAAGCGTAAGCACCCCAATTCGAACCAACGAGACTGACATGAGATTCACCGTCAAAGCCAAGCTTGCCAGCGCCTTCGGCGTCGTCATCCTGCTGTCCATGATCGCCGGCGCGGTCGGCTATATGAAGCTGGCGGACATGGTCGGCACCACCGAGCTTCTGGTCAGCCGTGCGGGCCGGATGGAAAAGGCCGCGGAGCTGAAGGAAGGCATCCTGTTCCTCGTGCGCGCGGAGAAGAACTCGATACTCGCAGCGTCCGATGCAGAACACGAGCAGTTCCAGGCCGACCTCATCAAGAACCGCGACGCGATCACCAAGTCGAAGGACGAGATCTACGCGGCTGCCAGCGAAAGCGGCAAGAAGCTGATGGAGAATTTCAACGTCGCTTTCGCCAAGCTCAACGCCTATCAGGACGAGACGGTCCGGCTCGCGAAGACCGACAAGCCGAAGGCCCTGGACCGCTCCATGCATGACGGCCGCAAGGTCGTTGCGGACGCGATCGAAGCGGCCGACGGTTACATCAAGAACGTCAAGAAGAACATGGCTGAACAGGCCGAGCAGTCCAAGCAGGACGGTGCGCGCGCCGAGATGCTGCTGATGAGCCTGGTCATTGCCTCGCTCTTGATCGCCGCGGTCGCGGCGACCTGGATCGCGCTGAACATCAGCCGTGCGCTGGCGCAGGCGGTGGGCCTCGCTGATGCGGTGGCGATCGGCGATCTCAGCCACAAGATCGAGTCCTCCAGCAATGACGAGATCGGAGATCTCATCAAGTCGCTGAACGCGATGACGGTCAACCTCAACGCGACGGCGGCGCTCGCCAACCAGATCGCGCAGGGCGATCTCATGGTCGAGGCCAAACCGCTGTCGGACAAGGATACGCTCGGCCTCGCGCTCGAGCGCATGGTGGAGAAGCTCCGCCAGATCGTGTCGGAAGCCCTGACCGCGGCGCAGAACGTCTCCGCCGGCAGCCAGGAGCTCTCCGCCAGCGCCGAGCAGCTGTCGCAGGGCGCGACCGAGCAGGCCTCGTCCGCCGAGGAAGCTTCGTCTTCGATGGAAGAGATGGCCTCGAACGTGAAGCAGAACGCCGACAACGCCAACCAGACCGAGAAGATCGCCGCGCAGTCCGCCAAGGACGCCGAGGCCAGCGGCGCCGCGGTCGGCCGCGCCGTCAACGCGATGCAGACCATCGCCGAGAAGATCACGATCGTGCAGGAGATCGCGCGCCAGACCGACCTGCTCGCGCTCAACGCCGCGGTCGAGGCCGCGCGCGCCGGAGAGCACGGCAAGGGCTTTGCCGTGGTTGCGTCCGAAGTGCGCAAGCTCGCCGAACGCAGCCAGGCGGCCGCCGCCGAGATCGGTACGCTCTCGACTGAAACCGTCAAGGTCGCGCAGGAGGCCGGCAATATGCTCTCCAAGCTCGTCCCTGATATCAAGAGGACGGCAGAGCTCGTCGAGGAAATTACCGCCGCCTGCCGCGAGCAGGACGTCGGCTCGGCCCAGATCAACCAGGCGATCCAGCAGCTCGACAAGGTCGGCCAGCAGAACGCCAGCGCGTCCGAACAGGTCTCCTCGACCTCGGAGGAGCTCGCCTCGCAGGCCGAGCAGCTTCAGTCGACGATCGCCTATTTCCGCATCGAGCAGGGACGCAGCCAGGCCGCCGCGCCGATCGACCGGGCGGTGAATCAGCTCCGCGCCAAGGCGGCGACAATGGCGGCCGTCGAGCGTCCGGCCAAGAAGCCGCAGGCGAGGCCGGCACGCGCGGTGAAGGCTGCCGGTGGCGGCGGCTTCGCCTTCGACATGAACGACGGCGAGGACGATCGGGACGCCGATTTCCAGCGCTGAGAGCCGTCAAGAGGTCGGCCCATCCTTCACCGGTGGGCCGATCCGCTGTCAGTGATCGTGTAAACGCGTGGGATTCAAGATGGCCCGTTCGGCCCGACATTCAGTGCAGGCAGCCATCGCGGATCGGGGCATTCAGCCATGATGCCCGCCGTGCAGGATACGGTCGTCCATCTGTCCGACCGCCACTTCCGGACCATCGCCGAACTGATCGAGGGCCAGGTCGGCATCAAGCTGCCGCAGGGCAAGCGGTTGATGCTGGAGGGGCGGCTGCACAAGCGCTTGCGCGCGCTGAACTTCTCTGACCTCAACGAGTATGTCGACAACCTGTTCGAGGCCGATCATTTCGACACCGAGCTGACCCATCTCATCGATGTGGTGACGACCAACAAGACCGACTTCTTCCGGGAGCCCCAGCACTTCACCTTTATGAGGGACGTCGCGATCCCGGCCCTGCTCAAGTTGCACGGGCGGAAAAACGCGAACTTGAAGATCTGGAGTTCGGCGAGCTCCACCGGCATGGAAGCCTACACCACCGCCATGGTGCTGGACGACATGACGCGGAACGGCTCGCGGTTTCAGTACCGCATCCTCGGGACCGACATTTCGACCGCGGTGCTGCGCCTTGCCAAGGCCGCGATCTACACCCGCGACGTGCTCGCCCCGGTGCCGGAGCCCTTCCTGAAGCGATATTTCCTGTCGTCACGCGACAAGTCGCGCGGCGAGGTCCGGGTGGTGCCGGAATTGCGGCGCATGACGCATTTCATGAGGATGAACCTCATGGATAAGTCCTACCCCGTCGATCGCGACGTCGACATCATCTTCTGCCGCAACGTCCTGATCTATTTCGAGCGCGAGACCCAGCGCAAGGTGATCGAGCAATTGTGCAGCCATTTGCGGCCCGGCGGTTATCTTCTGGTCGGTCATTCGGAATCGATGATTCACAGTGCAGTGCCGGGTCTGAAGCAAGTTCAGCCAACCATTTTCAAGGTCTAGCCGGAGCGCAACCAGGATGCCGAGGGAGAAAGTTCGCGTACTGATCGTGGACGATTCGGCGTCGGTGCGCCAAATCCTGCAAACGATCCTCAACGACGACCCTGACATTGAGGTGATGGGGACGGCCTCCGATCCGTTCGTGGCGGCGCGCCGCCTCCAGAACGAAATCCCGGATGTCATGATCCTCGACCTGGAAATGCCGCGCATGGACGGCATGACCTTCCTGCGCAAGATCATGGCGCAGCGCCCGATCCCGGTGATCATCTGCTCCTCGCTCACCGAGGAAGGTTCCAACGTGATGTTCGAGGCGTTCGAGGCGGGCGCGGTCGACATCGTGCCGAAGCCGAAGATCGACACCCGGCAGGCGCTGCTCGAATGCTCGACGCGACTGCGCGAGGCCGTGAAATCGGCAGCGCGCGCGCGGGTGCGCCCGCGGGCGGAGCGCCGTACGATCGAGCGGAAGCTGACCGCCGACGCCATCATCCCGCCGCCGGTGCAGGGCAGGGTCAGGCCGACCACTGAACGCATCGTGTGCATCGGGGCATCGACCGGCGGGACCGAAGCGCTCAACGACGTCCTCGAGATGCTGCCGCCGCACTGTCCTCCCATCGTCATCGTCCAGCACATGCCGGCTGGTTTCACCGCGGCCTTCGCCAGGCGTCTCGACAGCGTCTGCCAGGTCCGCGTCAAGGAAGCTGAGGACGGCGAGCCGGTGCTGCCGGGCTGCGCCTATATCGCGCCGGGCGCCCGTCACATGCTGCTCCAGCGCATCGGCCTGCGCTACCAGATCGCGATCAAGGACGGCCCGCCGGTGTCGCGGCATCGCCCCTCGGTCGACGTGCTGTTTCGCTCCGCGGCCCAGCATGCCGGCGCCAATGCGCTCGGCGTGATCATGACGGGCATGGGCGACGACGGCGCGCGCGGCATGCTGGAGATGCGCAAGCTCGGCGCCTCGACACGCGCGCAGGACGAGGAGAGCTGCGTGGTGTTTGGCATGCCCAAGGAAGCCATCGCGCATGGCGGTGTCGAGAAGGTCGTCTCGCTGCATCATATCCCGCGCGAGATCATGCTCTGGTATCAGGCCGGACACGTAGCGGTGGCAGGTTGATTGCGATGTCCGCCATTCCGGCCAACACGCTCACCGAGGCGATCGTCGCGATCGAGGACGTCTCGTCGCGGATCGAGGACGTTTTCGCGCGGGTCGGTCACGAGCTCGGCCGTGGCCACCTCATCTTCAAGGAGCTGAACCAGGGCCTTGCGACGCTCTCGGAGGAACTCTCCGGCGCCGAGATCGAGGGCGCCGCCACCGCGCTACAGGAGATCGCCGCGCGGCTCAGCGAGCTGGCAGAGGCGCTGCCGGCCGAGAGCGCGCTGCTTGCGACCATCGGCACGAGCACGGCTGAGGCGTCCGCGCTGCTCAAGCCGCTGTTCAAGCACATCCAGATGATCACCATCATCGCGCGCAGCGCGCGGATCGAGGCGGCTTCGCTCGATGGCGACCGCGAGGGCTTTCTCGCCTTCACGCAGGAAGCTTATGATCTCGGCAAGGCCGTACAAGGTTCGATCGAGGGCTGTGCGCGGGACCAGCAGCGCCTGTCGGAAGCCGTCGCGACCGCGTCCGGCCGGCAGAGGGAATTCGAGAGCCGTTACCGGAATCAATTGGTGTCGGAGAGCGCCGAGCTCGGTGCAGCCTATTCCGGATTGCGCGGCCAGCGCCGCGACAGCAGCCAGCTCGCCGACCTCGCGAGCACCAGCACCAGGAAGATCGCCGAGGCGGTCGGCGGCGCGATCATTTCCCTGCAGGCCGGCGACAGCACGCGCCAGCGCCTCGAACATGTCTGTCATGGCCTCGGCCAGGCGTCGGAAGCTGCGCCGGGCCTCGTTCCCGAACGGGACGCGAGCGAGGACGGCGCGCGCGCGATCTGCCAGTTGCAGGCGGCCTTGCTCAGGGACGCCCAGCGCGAATTCGGCGGCGACATCGGCCAGATCGTTCGCGCGCTCAGCGCAATCCTGCACGATGCGGGCAACGTCGTCGGTCATGGCCGCACGCTGTTCGGCGGCGAGGATGGCGGCTCGTCATCGTTCCTGGCGCGCATCAAGCAGGCACTGGCGCATGCCTCGACCCTGATCGCCACCTGCGAGAGCGCCGGCCGCTCGGTCGACGAGGCGCTCGCCATCGTCGAGGACACGCTGGCAAAGTTTCGCCAGGCCATCGCAGGGCTCGCCGAGGCCACCGTCGACATCACCCTGATCGGAATGAATGCCGGCCTCAAGGCAAGCCATCTCGGCAGCCGCGGCAGCGCTTTCGTCGTGATCGCCAACGAGCTCAAGGCGACCGCCGACCAGGTTTCGGCGGGCGCGGGGCGCTTGCGGCCCGTGCTCGACGGCATCGAGCGCTCTGCGAACGAGCTGAAGGAGCTCCGCGTGCGGGGCGATCCCACGCAGCTCGCCGAGTTCGAGCCGCAGATCCTCCAGGCGCTGCGCGAGGTCGAGGTCGGCAACGAACGGCTCGGCAAGCTGATGAGCCGGCTCGTCGATGAAGGTGCGGAATTCGAAGGCCTGATGAATTCGGCGCAAGGTCTGATGAGCTCGCTGGGCGAGAGCTCCGCGGCCTTGCCTGCGGTTGCCGCGCGCCTCGAGACCGCGAGCGCGGGCGCGCAGCGGCCGCAGCCGGAGGCGCAGGATCAGGCGATGCTCGACGATCTCTTCGCGCGCTACACGATGGAGCGCGAGCGGGACGTTCACCGCGAATTCCTGCAGACGCTTGGCCTTGCGTCGATCGCCGCCACGCGCCGCGTCGAAGCGGTCGAGACCGCGGATGACGGCATAGAGTTGTTCTGACGTTCGCTGCCGGCGTCGCGCGTCGGCGGCAATTCGACGGATTGGGTTTTCGGAGCATTAACCTTGCCCGAAGGGCTGGCCATTAGGTCATTGTCGCGCCCCAGAGTTGGTCGCAAATACTGGTCGATCTTCACCTCGGAAAATTCCCCATGCTGAGAGACGGTAAATACGCTGCCTGGTTCAGGACCCCGCGAGGTCAGGGCACCGGCATCGTCGATCTGGCCGAGGGCCGGATCTCGGGCCGCGACAGCTTCTTTACTTATGGTGGTTCCTACCGGGTCGACGAGCAGCACTTCTCGGCCGTCCTGACCGTGAACCGGCATTCTGACGGCCCGCTGAGCGTGTTTGGGCCTGATGAGGTCGAGGTCAAACTCTCGGGTGTGTGCAACGGCCTGGTGGCGAGCTGTTCGGGAACGGCCAAGGAAGCACCCGACGTGAAGTTCGAGGCGACGCTGATCTACAGCCAGGAAGATGCGCCGGCAGCCGACGCCAAATGCGCGGTCGTGAAGCTCAACGCCGACAAGCTGCCCAAGGGCTTGGACAACCGTTCCCGGCCGCGTCATCCGTTCACGCCGCCCAAGGCGCCTGTGTCGTAGGGAGCGGGCTTTTAGTTTTGCATTGACGCTGTTGTCGCGAAAACACGGCGCGACTGTAGTGCGGCAACACTAGTTTTAGAGGTGAAATCTAGGTTGAGGCCCATAACAAAAGGCGGACAGGGACATGCCTCAGATCTGGATGACATATGACGAACTCGCGACCCTCAGCGGCTGCAGCGCTGCCGAGGCCAGGATGCAGGCGATGCATCTGTCGCTCGATCGCCGCAAGAGCCGCGACGGGAACACCCGCGTCAAGCTGAACCTCGCCCTGATGGCCCGGTTCTTCGAGACCGTTCGCGAAGCCGAATTCGACCTCGATGACGCGATCACGGCGCTGCGCGATGTCCATCGGCAGATGTCGGGGGTTCTTTCGACCAATCAGCCGAGCTTGCGGCGCGGAGTGGTGTAAGTTCGCGGCGCCGGCGGCCGCCTCAGGACGGCGGCCTCGGCAGGAAAGCCAGGATGGTCTGGGCCAGAAGGACGCCGACGGTGCCGCCGGCGGCCTTTTGCAGCACATCGATGAATCGTGGATCACGATCCGGCGTCACCGCCTGCAAGACCTCTAACCCGACTGCGACGGCGACCACGAACGCGCAAGCCAGCTTGACGCGCCCCGGTAGCAGGAAGGACAGCAGGAAGCCCAACAGACCGTAGGCGCTGAAGCGCTCAATCACGACGACCCAGTAGGCCTCCGCGTGGCCCATGAGTGCCGGCCGGCCCGCGAGCTTGGCCAGCGTCGCATAGACGATGAGCACGAGACAGATAACCGCGGCTGCGATGAGATGGTTGCGGCGCATTGCGCCAACATAGCCGGTCGACCGGCTGGCCGCTTTCGAAAGCCAAGAACATCGTTAAGGTTCACAAACCCTCGAGGGCATGAACCGAGGTTCACGGGCGAGTCGCGGAGCCGTGGCTACGGCCCATTCCGCATGCATTCAGTTGACGTCAAACGCGGCGGTGCAGTCGCGATCTCACGCGGACGGCGCTGAGTTGGCGAGGGCAGGCATTCATCTGCCAGTTCTTCGGCCTGGTGACCCAAAGCCGCACTGCCAAGAACAGAATGTTGATGCCGAACCAGATCGACATCACGATAAGGAAAGAGCTTGCCATGAGGGCTCCGCCTCCCGCTATTCTTTCGAAAACAATGCGGAGCGCGGCTGAGAGTTCCGTCGTCAGGGGAACGGGCAGGCGATCGCACCTGCCCAAATTCTCATCATCGACAAGCCAAGCCCCCGGTCAGGCTTGTAGCTACGTGCCCGACCGCATGACCAAGCCGTTCACAGGGACCGATGTTCAACGCCGATTGTAGGACCAGCCCTTGTCGACATTGGTCGGGTAGTGGGCTGCGAAGTACGGATTCTTGAGGCAGTTGCGCGCGGGATCGAAAATCCAGTCGGCGCATTCCCGGTAATTCAGGAATCGGCAATCGAAACCGAAGGCGCACCACGGCGCGCCGTTTGGAAATCCGAACCCCACGGGGACTTGCGCCGACGCTACTGAGGGCAGAGCCAGGAGCAGAGCTACGGCGAGCGCGCGGGACAACATGGTGCATTCCTCCAACAATCTATCAAACTGAGACCGAAGCCGGTTCGGCGACCGTTCTGCGCCGAAAAGGGACGATGTTCAATCTTCATCGTTGGATAGTCTAACATCCGGGCACGGAGAGATCGAGAGCGCTGAAAGCGATCGGCCCATGTCGATTGGCGGCTGCCATTGATCGATTGATGAGGCGGGCGCACCCGTCCATGACGTGTCGCGCGCGGCCGACGTTAGCCCTTCTTGGCGCCCTTGGATTTGAGCGACAGGCCGAGGCGCAAGGCCATACGCTTGATCGCATCGGGCGAGCGCCCGAGAAGTTTTGCTGCCTCTTCCAGCGAAGTCGAAGACTTGGCCAATTCCATCAGCCGGCGGTCTTCCTTGAACGACCAGGGC
This sequence comes from Bradyrhizobium sp. Pa8, assembly GCF_052588265.1. Lineage (NCBI taxonomy): Bacteria > Pseudomonadati > Pseudomonadota > Alphaproteobacteria > Hyphomicrobiales > Nitrobacteraceae > Bradyrhizobium > Bradyrhizobium sp. Pa8. Next base: position 2,055,485 of record NZ_CP176767.1, read on the forward strand.
CTGCGCGCCATAACCGAAATCATCCTCTCGTCGACACAAAGACAAAGCCGCCAAGCGGACCCACGTTCGCTCGACGGCTTTGCTTGGGTGGGGCCGGGCCTGGGGGAGCCCGGTGAGAAGATGGATATGCGATCCGCTAAGGTTCGCAACAAACAACGCGGATTAAGCTAACTGCTCAACCTTACCGCGATGAAATCGGCGCGTTGCGCTCCGTATAACCACGGAGTTTCGCTAACCAAGATCGATCTGCACGCTGTGATGGTGGGGATTGAGGATGTTCTGCCACCACGTCCGGTTGTCGCTGAATCGGCGCACGATCTTCTCGTCTTGCGGCGTGGTGATAGTGAGGATGTTCCTGATGCCGGCGAGCGTCGGGATGGATCGCAGGCACGGGATCATCGGCTTGCCGAAGACAGGCAGGAGCTGCTTGGACTCCATGCTGGCGATAGAGGCGAGCAGGGAACTTGTTCCCTGCGCCCTCAATGTCCTCCAAGCTCAGGCCGGCAACCTCCACTTGACAATGGATGGCACGGCGTTTCGGCGTCAGCACTTGTGCGCGATTAGGAATTAGATGCTTCGAGATCACGACATTATTTGCTTCGAAATCACGACGTCGATTCGAGCGATCAACTTGAATTGAATCGGCGCCGGCTGGTCGCAACGGCTTCGAACGAGAAAAAATCCAATCGCGATGCATGCGGCAGCGGTTTGACGAGCAGTATTGTGCTTCTCTCGGTTGAGCCGTCACGAGATCGTCGAATTCGTTCGGCTATGGTGCGCGCGCACGACCAAATCAAAATCAACAAAATCAAGAAGACCGAGATGCTTCAAAAGGCGCGAGCGGCACTTCCTCTCACCAAGCTCAGAGAGCGGGCGTTTGAAGGCGCGTTCTTCAGCGTTGCGCTGATCGCGATGGCGGGCTGGGTGTATTTCATCACGCTGTTGCTGGTGCGATTGTTCCTCTGGTTTTTCGGTTGACGCACGAGCCGATCACTTCGCATGCAGGGTGCTGCCCAAAAAATCCCTGGCATGACGAGAAAATCAGCGGCGGTGATCATGATCTCGACACAACTCGAGGATGAGACTGCCAGTATCACTGGAACGAATTGCGAATGATGCTGCTCGCGATCCTGGTCTCGCTCCTCGCTGGCTTTGGCGCAGGCTATGCGACACGCGCACTGCGGCCTCGCGAGCGCGCGGAGCGTCATCCGTTCCACCGTCCCTACAGTCCCACCGCGTTCCGGCAGAACAGTTCATTGGCGAGGGCACGGCGTGCATTCTGAGGATTTACAACCGGTGTGCGGTTCTCGCGTTGCGGCTCGCATGGTGGCGGAGGGGAGTGAATCATGACGGGATTTCGGGGAGACGCCATGACGAGCCCGACGTACAACGCGCCACGGCGGTATTTCGTCGATGGGGGAGGTCGCCGTGTCCTGATCGGCCTGACGCCCGAGGAGACGTTCGAGTTCGAGCGGCTCGACAGCGAGCAGGCGCAGGTCGCGCCCGATGCCGGCGAGCGACGCAGGCTCGAGCTCTATGAGAAGCACGAGGGGGCCTGGAGGGCCTGGATGGCGCAAAGCCGCACCGAGCGGCGCGAAGGATTCAACCTTTATTAACCATCGCGGGCCCATTTTCTGGTCTGGCGCCTCGAACCGGAAAATGCACGCATGTTTCAGCTCTTCCTGCGGGCCCGCACCCATAACTTCCTGAAAGACCGTTTCGGCGGAGAGCAGGTGTTCCGCGCGCGCTCGCCCGAGCGCGACGCCGAAACCGATCGCACCCGCATCGAAGCCATCATGATTGCGATCGATGACGCCCTGCATGCGGCGGAGCGCGAGCAGTCAGGTCTCAACCGCCGGGTCGAGGACGTGCTGGCGCGCGCCGCCGTGACGATCGGCAACGGCGACGACGAATATCTCGAGCGCGAGGCGCTCGACAATCACCACCAGGATCTGTTCGACAAGGAAATCCTGAACGGCCAGCGCCGACTCAAGGAGCTCGGCGCCTCGATCGCCCATTTCAAGTTCCTGAAGGCGGCGATGCTGAGCCGTTTCCCGGACTACCGGCCTCCGGCGAGCCCCACCAACTGACGCTTGATACGGCGCGCGAGCGAGGCCGCTAGATCGCGAGCATGCTGTTGCCCTGAATGGACAGCAGCGTCAGGTTTCCGGTGGCATAGGCCCCGGTATCGATGTTGGCCCGGTTCTCGAGCAGCTCGGCCTGCTTCACCGGCGTATGGCCGTGCACGACGTATTTGCCGAAGCGCCTGTTGCTTTGCAGGAACTCGTCCCTGATCCACAACAGGTCCTGCTCGCGCTGCTCGGAGAGCGGAATGCCCGGGCGCACCCCTGCATGGACGAAGAAGAAGTCGCCGCATGTGAAGGTCGGCCGCAACTGGCGCAGGAACGCGATGTGCTCCGGCGGCATCACGGATGTGAGCTCGCGCACCAGATCGGGCAACTCGTCCTTGCCAAGGCCGGGCGCGGCCGACACGCCGTACGACATCAGGGTCTGGAGCCCGCCGAACTGAAACCATTCGGCGGCGCGGGCGGGATCTTCCAGCACCGAGGTGAAATAGGCCTCGTGATTGCCCTTGAGAAAGACGGTGTTGCGGCGGCGGCTGCGGTTGATCAGGAGGTCGAGGGTATGGCGCGAGTCCGGTCCGCGATCGATGTAGTCGCCGAGGAAGACCTCGATCGCGCGATATGGTCGGCTGTTGGCCATGTCCGCATCGATCACGGCGAACATCTGCTCGAGCAGATGGGCGCAGCCGTGGATATCGCTGATCGCATAGATCCGCACGCCGTTCGGTAGCTTCGGCCGGGGCGAATTTCGGGGCGCAATCATGGACATGGGGTGCAACTCTTTCAGAGAGCTTCACCCGGGATGTCAATATGCGATCGGCGAATTTGGGTGTCCGAGCAGGTTTTTTTCACCCCTGCCGGGAAGCCTGCGCCTGGACGATCATTCACCAGCTCTGCGAATCACCTGTCCCCAAGCTTGCGCGAGGCTGGCCGAGTTGCGGCCGTCGAACGATGGTGCGGCCTTGCCGCGATAGGCGGCCGCTCCCGCGCGGACCAGAACCGCGCCGCAGAAATAGCCAAGCTGGAGCACCGCCGCGAAGACGAGGATCGTCACAACGATGTGAGCTGAATCGTGTCCTTGCCAGGCGGAGCCCACACCGAGGATCGTCGCACCGAGAACGATGGCGGGTGGCAGGATGAAGATCCGGAATCGGCCTCCCAGCAACGATCCGATCAGCAGACTGAAAATGGCAACCGTACTCACGACGCAACTCCTCGAATTGGTCACGAGTGTTAATGGCCGCGGCCTAATAACGGCTTAAGCGGCATGGTTGAACAGCCGTTCAAATGCGCGCGACAATGCTGTGCGAAAATGACGCGATTTGGTGCGAAACGCGGCGTGATGCCCGCTTAATTGTCACGTGTGTGACAGTAGTTTGAGCATTGTTTTGCAGCGACGCTGCATTGCATGAAAATCGATTTGATTTTTTCGGTGCACTGCCGCAATGTCGCTTTGTTTAGTTAAGATATACTCCGTCGCACGTCGAAAGAATTAGATCGATTTGCTCGCAGTTCTGATTGCGAGTGGTGACGAGGCAGCGAGGTTCGGATGGCTGTAGCAACTTACGGTTCGGAAAACTATTATTCGGTTATCTCGAACCGACGCGGTGCCCTCCAAAGACCCCTGCAAGTGGCTTTGATCGCCGGAGACTTCGTCGCCGTGCTGCTCAGCTATTTCGCGGCAAGCGGCCTGTATCGCGTGCTCGTGATCGAGCAGGACTCATCCGTCGGAGCAGGTCTGGTCGTCGGCGCGGTGTTCGTGACGATCGCTTATTTCCAGGGCGTCTACGATCACCATCGTCTGATGAACACGGTCTGGCAGCTGCGCAAGGCCCTGGCGGTCTGGCTGATCTCGCTGACCATTCTCGCCGTCGAAGCGTTCCTGCTCAAATCGTCCGCGGACCTGTCGCGCGGAACCACGCTGCTGTTCGCGGCCACCGGCGGCGTCGCCTTGGGCGGTCTGCGCGTGCTGTGGCGTCTGGCGCTGACCTCGAGCTACGCCAAGGGCCGTCTGGTGGACCGCAAGGTCGTGCTGCTCAGCCTCAAGCCTCTCGATTTCACCTCGACCCGGTTCAAGGATCTGCGCAAGCACGGCTTCAACGTCGTGCGGCACTTCGTGCTCGATCCGTCTGAGGAGGGCGCGGGCTGGGATCGCGAGATTCGCGACATCACCCGCCAGGCGCGCACGGCGGATGTGGAAGAATATCTCCTGGTTATCGACTGGGACGAGATGCCGCTTCTCCAGAAGCTGAGCCAGCACCTGCGCGTTGTTCCCCAGCCGATCCGTCTTCTGCCGGATTTCCCGATCGCCGATCTGGTCTCGCGTCCGTTCCAGCCCGTCAGCGGCACGGTCGCGATCGAGATCCAGCGTGCGCCGCTCAGCGTGTTCGAGCAGGCGCAGAAGCGCTGCCTCGACATCGGACTTGCCTCGTTCGCGCTTCTGTTGCTGGCGCCGCTGCTGATCACGGCTGCGATCATGATCAAGCTCGATTCCAAGGGCAATGTGATCTTCAAGCAGGCTAGGCGCGGCTTCAACGGTAAGCAATTCGATATCTGGAAGTTCCGCTCGATGACGGTGGCGGAGAACGGTCATGTCGTCACGCAGGCGACGAAGAGCGACGCGCGCGTGACCCGTGTCGGCCGCGTGCTGCGGCGGACCAGCATCGACGAGCTGCCGCAGCTCTGGAACGTTCTGCGTGGCGAGATGTCGCTGGTCGGGCCGCGCCCGCATGCGCTCGCGCACGACAATTACTACGACCCGATCATCAGCAACTACGTGTACCGGCATCACATGAAGCCGGGCCTGACCGGTTGGGCCCAGGTCAACGGCTTCCGCGGCGAGACGCCGACCATCGATCTGATGGAAAAGCGGGTCGAGTACGACATCTGGTACGTCAGCAATTGGAGCATCTGGCTCGACATCAGGATCATCCTGAAGACCGCGCTGGCGCTGATCCATCAGGAAGCCTACTGAGCCAGGCCGACGTCGGGCGCGCATTGCCGCGTCCGACGCGCACGCCGTCCTTGCAGAGGGGAAACGGCCTGCATTTTGCAGCATGTGATTCGTTGCTGCCCCTTTGACGATTTGCCCCCCGAAACGCCGAGCCCTGCAGATTGAGCCATCGCCTCGCCAAGTTCGTCGCCTTGCCGTTGCTCGTCACCTGGGCGATCGCTGCCGCCTGTTCTCATGCGAACGCGTTGGAGTGGGGGGTCGGCGGACCGCCGCAAAAACGCAGGGATCTCGCGCCGATCTTTCAGCTCATGAGGGAGCGTGGGCTCACGCAATACAGGACCGGTCTCAACCTGACGCAAGATGCCGAGCCGGGCGAAGCCGCGATGTTCCGGCAGACCATTGCGCTCGCCAGAAAATATTCGATCACACTTCATCCTCTGATCAACTTCCCCTTCCGCTACGGTGACCGCACCGACAAGGGGCGGTACCCCAAGGGAGACCGGGACGCGCTCTACAGGCAGGGCTACGACCGCACCTACGCGTTCGTCCGGCAATTCAAGGACGATGTGTCCGACTGGGAGCTTGAGAACGAGATCAACCTGCTCGCGGTCGATTCCGACGGGAAGAAGCTGTTCGGGCGCGGCATGACCGCGGCAGACTTCGAAATGCCGGTGATGGAAGACTGGGCCCAGGTGTTGCACGGCGCGTCCGATGCCATCGACCAGATCAACCGCGAGACCGGAAGTCATCTGCGCAAGGTGCTGAACACGACGTCGACGATGCTGGGCTTCCTCGACTTTATGGAGTCCCGGGGCGTGAAATACGACGTGATCTCCTACCACTATTACGAGGTGGCGGGGCAGAATCCGCATCGGCACTGGAATGGACGCAATCCGCCCTTCGACCTCTTCAAGAAGCTGGCGTCCTATCACCGCCCGGTGACGTTCAACGAAGTCAATTGCGCCGAGATCTACAAGCCGGCCTATGGAAATCGGCCCGGCGATCCCCTGACGGAGCAATGCCTCCGGTCGCTGCGGGACACCTTCCAGTATCTGAAGAACCAGAAAGACGTCGAGATCGAGAGCGTGATGGTCTACGAGCTGTTCGACGAGCCGCAGAAGAAGCCGCCGGAGAACAGGTTTGGGCTGATGTACGAGATCGACAGGCCCAAGGTTGCGCTCTTCCTTCTTTCGGAATTTGCCGGCGGCCGCCTGTCGGCTGAAGAATCGACTGAGTTGAGAACCAGGGGACTGTAGCTTTCGGTCTCCGTGCGAAGAAAAGAACCTGCAATGCCTTTACCTGGATCTGAGCGCGTCAACACCGAGAAGTCGGGCAGCATCTTGGGCTTCAACGGGCTGCGCGGTCTTTCGGTCGTCCTGGTTTATCTCAATCACAAGTGCGGACTGCAGTTCTACTCGGGTAGCGTCGGCGTCTGGATATTCTTCATTCTGAGCGGCTTCCTGATCATCGGCGAGCAAAACAGGCAGCGAGGCAGGGTCGAGACGGCCGCGTCCCGGCCCGCGGCGGAAATCGTCACCTTCTGGGTCAAGCGGGCGACGCGCATTTTTCCCGCATATTATGCGCTTCTCGCCATCCTGTTCCTGACCCGGTCCTATTTTCAGCATGCGGGGCCCGACCTCGGCTTCCGCTATCACGTTGTGTACCTGTCCAACTACTGGATCGGCAGCGTCATCGGCGGAACCGCTGGTCCCTTCGGCGTGCTCTGGACGCTCTCGGTCGAGCAGCAGTTCTACGTGATCGCACCTTTCCTTTTCATTCTGCTGCCCCTGGAGCGTCACTTCGCCATCTGCATGAGCGTCGTCGTTCTCGGCGTGATCAGCCATTTCCTGATGTATTCGTCGGGCTTCAATCACACGGCCATCCATACCCTGTCGCCGTGGAATTTCAGCCTCATCGCGTTCGGCGGCGCGCTGACGATCTTGCATCTCCAGAGACGGGAATGGGCTCCGAACGGCAACGGCACGTTCGTGTGCCTTCTCATCGTCGGGTTCATGCTGTGCTCGAACGGCGTGATTTACGACGCTCCTTCGTATCTTTCCCCCGCGATCGACATTGCAATCGGGCTTTGCCTTGTCGCGCTGGTCTGGTGGGTACGCGCCAACCAGGACAGTGCCTTCGTTCAGGCGCTGGAGTGGAAGCCGCTCGAGCATCTTGGGAAGATCAGCTACGGCTTCTATCTCGTTCACAATTTCATCCCGAACCCGCTCGGCAAGGCGCTGACGCTCTATGGCGGGATGTCGGTGCCCGACAGTGTGAAGATCACCGCGGGGGCAGCCATCGGTTTCGTGATCTCCTACGCTGTTGCGCATGTGTCCTGGAAGTACTTCGAATCGCCGATCCTGCGCAGCCGTCGCGGCCTGACCAAATTCTTCCTGCAATACCTGCCCGAAAATCCCTCGCAGGGCGTGCCGCGAACCGAGCTGAAATAGCCTAGCGGCTCATGCGAAAGCCATCGCCATCGGCTGGATAACAGCGATGGCGAATTCGCAGGCCCTTCTCCGCGACGAAATGCCAGAACAGGTCCCGATCGGCTTCGGGCGCGGTGCAGGTACGTTCGAGCAGCGCGACGCGCGCCTCGGTGCCTGCCGCCTGATAGAACGTGGCCGCGCTTGGGAACAGGCGGGCCTGGAAGATATCCGCGAAGTCCTGGGTGGCGTAATCCCTGAGCTCGGGCGAGGCCGCATTGAAGGCGCGAAGCGCCAGCGGCGCACGGATGAGCTGGAGCCAGGCCTCATGCGGCGCAAAACGATAGGACAGGCCCAGCAATTCCGCGGTCCGCGGCCCAAAGCCGGCCTGATGAATTTCGGCCCAGTAGCTGCCGAACCAGCCCAGTCCTTCGGTCGGCGCGCACGCGAGCAGGGCGCGGCTCGTGGATGCGACGGCATCTGCGTCGGTGTCGATCTGCTTCAGGTCGCCTGCGCGTGTCGATTCGTCGGCGATTGCGAGCTGGAGCAGCAAGAGTTCGCGCAGCGTCTTGGCGCTGCATAGGCGACGGGCGGACGGCAGATTGTCCGATACGATCCCTCTCAAGCGATCGACTTCATATCGCTCGCCGCGCGCGACACGTCCTGCAATCTGCGGAACCGCGGGATTGGTCACATCCGGGGCGATAGCCGCGATCCACGCCAGCGCGGCCGCGGCCAGCGCGATGGTCGAGCCGCGCAGAAGCCAGCGATACGCGGTCCCCGCGGCCTGTGCCGCCGGATCGGTGGCGCTAGGCTCCCTCGACATAGTAGCTGTTGTAGTGCGAGCCCTTATACGCCTCGATCCTCTTGAGCATCTTCGGATTGGCGCGATTGAGCACGGCGCCCAGAAGCTTCTTCTGAATGCCTTCGGAGCTCGCCATCGACTCCTGGAGCGCGTTGCGGGTCGTACGGCCCCACTCGATGACGTAAACCATCGCATCGACGAGATGGCTGACAGCCTTGGCGTCGGTCACCGGCATCACCGGCGCCAGATCGATGACGATGTATTCGTATTCCTCGCGCACCACTGCAAGCAGGTCCGCCATCGCCTTGGAGGCGATGACGTCTGCCGAGTTCACCATGCGCGATGCGACGACGGAGGGCAGGAAGTCGAGCCCGCTCTCCTTGCTGCGCTGGATATGATAGCCGAACGAGCGCGGATCCTTGAGGGCTTCGACCAGGCCGGTCTTGGAATGCGGAGCCAGCGCCCTCGTCAGCGAGCGGGTGTGGAGGTCGCCGTCGATCAGTAGGGTGCGATGTCCGGTCAACGCGGTCAGATGACCGAAATTGGCGGCGACCGTCGTTTTTCCCTCTTTCGGCAAGGACGACAGGATTCCGATGACCTTGACCTCGCGCGAGAGACGGGCGACGTCGATCGACACCTTGATGTTCCGCAGCGTCTCCGCGAACCGCGAGAACGGGTGCTCGACGACGTAGCTGGATATGTTTCCTTCCGGATGATCTGCCGAAGCCCTCGCCGCGCGGATGTCGGGAAGAACGCCGAGGCATTTCACCCCGAGCTGATCCTCGACGTCGCTCGGAGATCGCAGCACGTCGCTCATCAGTTCCTTCGTGAAGGCTGCCCCGAAGCCGAAACAGAGACCGCCGAGCATGCCGCCGACCAGCGCCAGCAGCGTCTTGGGTGAGCTCTTCTTGTCGGGTTTGACCGCCGTGCCGATGATGCGCGCTTCGCTGATCGGGAAGCTCTGGTTCTGCGTCGCGTTCTGCAGCTTCTCGAGGAAGTTGTTGTAGAGGTTACGATAAGTATCCGCCGCGCTCTCGAGGTCGCGCAGCTTGACCTGCGCCTGACTCGTGCTGCCAGCCTGGGATACGAGATTTTTGAGATTCTCCTCAAGCGACGTCTCACGGCTCTTGGCGATCTCGTACTCGCTGCGATATGCGTCCGCGATACGACGGACCTCGTCCGCGATCGCCTTGCGCAGCTCTTCCATGCGGTTGGCGAGGTTGACGGCCGCCTGGTGGGTCTTGCCGTAACGGCTCGACCAGTCGGCATATTGCGCCGCCAGGTCGAGATATTGGGCGCGCAGGCGCGTGATTACCGTGTTGTTGAGTGCGTCCGTCACGGTCGGCTGGACGAGATCCTTGTCGAGCAGCGCCTCGATCCGGTCGAGGCGGGCCTTGGCCTCGGCGGTCGCGGCATGAGCGGCAATCAGCTGGGAGTTGACGTCCGCAAGCTGTTGCTCGCTCATCAGACCCCGGCTGGTACCCACGATGTTGTTTTGTGCCTTGAACGTCTGCACGGCGCGGTCGCTCGCCGTCGCCTGTTCACGCAGCTCGGCGCTGCGTTGCTGGAGCCACTCGCCGGCGCGCTTGGTCGACTGATATTTCGCCTCCAGCGCGCCGACGATGTAGGCGTCCGCAATCGCGTTGGCGATCTGCGCAGCCTTGTTCGGATCGAGCGAACGGTAGTTCATGGAGAGGACATAGGTCGTCAGCACGCGCTCGACCTTCAGGTTCTTCTGGAGGAGTTCGACCGCGCCGCGCTCGACCCGCTCCTTGCTCGGAGGACCGTCCGACCCGAACATCGCGATGACCTTGCCGATGACCAGCGGAATCAATCCGGGATCCGAGCCGTTGAACTCCGGATCCTCGGTGAGCTTCAGGCGACGGACGATCGACAGGAGCAGGTCGTCAGACTGGAGAATCTCGACTTGGCTGTCGACGAAGCCCGGGTCGATCAGAGCGTTGGCGGTTCCGCTGTCCTTGTCCAGCACCTGGGTTTGACGCGTGTCCATCAGGATGCGCGCATTTGCCGTGTACATCGGCGTTGCCACGATCAGGTAGACGAGAACGATCGCGAGCGTACCGGCCACGATGGCGACGATCAGCGGCCATTGGCGGCGTACGATGTCCAGAGCGCGCTCGGCGCTGAGCGTCGTGCCACCGACCTCGATGGCATATCTCGGGCGTTGCGGAAACTGATCTCGTGGCTGAAACATCACTGGGAATCTTGAGGTTGTCACTCGGGAAGGGGAACGGGTTTGAACGGGTCGGCGAGTTCGGTCTTCCACTCACCCGACATCAGACCGGCGCTTGCACCCGGACCCGCCGGTGCATTGCTGGCCGTGGTGGGAGCCGGGCTTCCCGGAACGGGCGCAGCCGCCGCGTCCTGATCCGTGAGATATCCTTTGAGGACGGACCCGTCGTGCAGCTTGGCAACGAATTCGCTGATCCGGCGCGCGACGTCGGGCTTGGTCGCGATGCAGCGCTCTTCGGCACGGTGAAGCCCGGCGCCGATTGCGACACGGTCGGCCTGGCTCGCCTCGCGCAGCATGTCCCGAACCGGATCGAGCGCGGCTATGTCGGTCACCAGCAAGCCGGTGAGCCGGCCCGAAAGCTTGTCCCTGTCGTTCTTCGACTGTCGCAACAAAACCGAGGGGTCCGAGACGAATGCGCTGACCGCGGACGACGGCGCTCGTTCGGCGCGATCGACGCATTGAGCCTGCGCCGGCGCGGACAGCGTCGCAGACACGGCAACGGCGATCACTGCCGCGATCCGTAAGACCGGCAGGGAGCCACGCAACAAGCTATCGAGTTTGATTAGGATCGCGCTCATATCTCGTTGCAAACTAGTGATGACGTATGGATTTAGGCCCTAGGTCCTTGATGACCCAAAACTATGTCAAATTCTTGTGCGGCGCAAAATATAAACCAGTACGGACCAAATTGCCATCCTTGCCCGCTCTGCATCCCCGTTTCAGATGAACGAAATTCTTGCTGCGATCAGGCGCGGATTCGGCGAATGGTTGCACGCGCTCGTATGCGATAAGCACGAATTTTAGGCAAGCGCCATGCCAAGGCAAAGGCGCGAGGGACGGTCTGGCAGACCATCTCCTCGCGCCTGTCGCAACCTGCGATTGAGGGCGGTAGAGCGAAACTTCGCGCGGTCTATTCGGAGGTCCGCAACATCGCGAGACGCGTGGCCCGCAGGCGCTCGCCATGCTCGCCGATCGCGACCCAGAAGCGCGGATTGCCGCTGGACTGCATCGAGATCCACTCGTAATCCGCGGCGTTCCAGGGTCGCACCGAAGCGGAAAGGTTGTCCAGGACGAAGTCGCCGTCGGCCAGTCGCGCGACCAGCACGAGATGGCCCTGGCCGCCATTGGTCAGGACCACTGCGAGGCGCAGTGCCGACTTGGGCCAGCCCATCTCGATCAGTTGATGACGCTTGGTGACCGCGTAGTCGTTGCAATCGCCGGCGGACGGCGAAAGGCTCCAGCGCGCCACCATCGGATTGGTCGATTTCTGCATCGGTGTGATCGACGCGTTCACCGAGCTGTTCACCTCGCGCAGCATGCTCATCGCCCGGTCGCCCGAAGGCAGTGTCCGGTCGGCGGCGTCGCCCGTGCATTCGCCGTCGTTGTTCATGCAGAACTTGACGAATTGCAGCGGGGCGAGCGCATTGTCGTACTCGCGGATGAACGCGCCCTTCGCCTGATTGAGCGAACCGTCGTTCAACATTTCGGCCTTGGCGGCGGTGCCGGTCGACGCGATCCCGATCGCGACCAGCGATTTGATAATCCAGCTCATGACATCCCCGTCTCGCGTTTTCTTTTTTGACGCTACGGGTATCTCACAAACGATTTGAGCTTTGGTTCCGCGGAAATTTACAATTGTAGCTAAATAGGCCGGTCACGGGACCGGCCTGAGAGGGGTGGTTAATTCACTGCCAATGCAGCGGTTCCAGCCGTCAGCGCGACGGGCTTACCGAGGTCAGAACGGCGGTCGATGTCGCCGCAAACAGCGTCTGTGACGCCGCACCGGGTCCGCTCTGACTCACGGCCGTGGGTTCGGTCGAGGTTGCTCCGCCACCGCGTGCCTCCGCCGCGGCCGAACCAAGTCCGCCGCCGGCTGTGGTCTCGCCCGTCGGATCGGCACCGTTGGTCGCTTCGGTCGGGATATCGCCGGTGATGCTGGTGAACGATTGGATCAGGTCGGGATTCTCGGTCTTGAGAACCGCCTCCTGGATCAGCTGGGCAACGCCGGGCTGCGACAGGACGCAGACCGAAGCGGCGGTGCCGAGACCAGCGCCAATGGCGCGGCTTTGATCAGCGCTGCTGGCCTTCGCCAACGAGACAATGCCGTCGACTGTCTCGGGACGCGCGGTCAGAAGGTCGCGCACAGCCGAGGCGAGGCCGCCTTGTCCGTCCTTGAACTGGTCGAGCAGTCCGCCCGGATTGGCCAGAAAGTCGGTGGCGCGCTCGGCTGAAACAACGCCTGTGTTGGCAACGCAGCCCGAGCTGACGCCCGTTGCGCCGAATGCAGCCGGCATTCCGGCGAAAAGTGCCAGCGCTCCGACGATCACGGTGAAGCGCCTACCAGAATTCCAGCTCATTGCCCTGCCCATTTCAATCAATTTGACTTTAAACTTCAATTAATTCGACTTTAGCTCGACTTGCACGGATTTGCCACGTTCTTTTCGCATCTGTGATGGTAGCGATTGCGCGAGGCCGCACCCGACGATGGCTGCGAAAAACACGCCGTAACCGGGTATCTGCAACGAGAAATCGATGCAGCTATGTGCAATTCCCAATACAGCGACGCTGGCGCCGATCACGGGTATGTAGCGGTCGCGCTTTCGGCGCAAGCTTCCGGTAAACAGATGGTAAAGATACCAGAGGCAGGCCAGCGCGATGACGGCGAAGGCGGGGATGCCTAATTCGACGGCAATTTCCAGCGGCGTGCTGTGAGCGCGGTCCCAGATGCCGAGACTGCCGAGCGCTGCGGGCCTGATGGCGGGAAAAACAGCTTCGAAATTGCCCAGCCCGACACCGAGCAGCCGATGATCGGCGATGATCCCCAATGACGCCTGGTAGGCCGCAAGCCGCTGCGGATCGATCAGCCCGTGTTCGACGATTCGCCCCGCTACGAGGCCGCCTACGAGTTGCAAGAGCACGAGCCCTGCTGCTGCCGAGCCGCCGAGGACCAGCCACTTCCGCGATCTGCCGAGCTCGAGCGGCACAAGATAAAGGATGATGGCCAGCACGAACGTGCCGACCGACAGCAGCAGACCCGCCCGCGATCCGGTCATGGCAAGCGCGATCGTGCAGATCGCAAATCCCGCACCGAGCGCCACCGGCGCGGAGAGGATTTGCTCGAGCTGCGATCGCCAATCCGGTTGTTCCGGCGGCCCGCCTTCCTGGCGATGCATGGTGCGCAGAAGCGGCACCAGAAACAGCAGGGCGCAGGTGCCCAAGAACGTCGCCGCCGTGTTTCGATTGACGAAGGTGCCCGTGGCAAAGCCCAGATAGGCTTCCTTCTGCCTGAACAGCACCATGTCCGGTGCGATCAGCTCCGCCAGAATTCCGTACAATGCATACAGGCAACCCGCCCATGCCAGTATGCGTAGCAGCGAACGTGCGGCTCCCGCATCGCTTGCAAGAATCACGGCGCGCGTGAAGGCGAGCGACAGCAGCAAGACCGATCCGAACGCCAGCCACGTTCCGCGCGCGGTGACCGAGAGACGGTCAGGCAGGACGAGGCCGAAAAAACGCCGCGGCAGTTCCCAGACCGCTGCTGATTCACTGGACGGATCGCTCCACGTTTGCAACGCCACGATGACAACCACCGCTGCGATCGCCACTGCCAATGGAATGAGCAACATGGCATTGCGACGGCTCACGGCCGAAAGATCGGCGGTCAGCAGGCTGCAGACGAGCAGAAAATTCCAGAAGCAAATCCACGCGAGGTCGAGGGATCCGAGCGGAAGTGGCGCCAGCACAAACACGGCTGTGGCGAAAAATCGCGATATCGCGCCCAAAGTCCCCTCTGTCGTTCAGCTCAGCCGCGATGGAGCTACCAGAACTTCGCGCGAGATCAAGTTAATGCGAGGCTGGGTCGTTGATGGCCATTCGCAACATCGCAAACAAGACCGCAGCGGTTCGCGCGTGCAGCCCTGATCTGTTCCAGACGCAATGCCCGTTGCCTCACGAAAGCTGAATTGAAGTTTATGAGCATGTCGTCGGAGCAAAGATGCCGGCCGGCGTCTTGCTGCCGCATCTGTCGTGCACTGTCCTGGTCGAGATCGGCGCTTCGCGGCTCTTTTCAGTTGAATAAACCACCCGGTGGAGGCATTATATTGCACCGCAGCATTTCGCTTTGGTCGAATCGTAGAGCCTCTATCAAGTGCTAGCTCATCAAACAAAGGCGCACTACGTTCCGCTGGACAGCGTTCGTGGCCTCGCCGCCCTCTGCGTGGTCGTCCATCACTTCGTCGGATCGGATCCGCTCGCCGCTGCGCTTCCCCATCGCGCCTGGATCGACGTCGCGTTTTTTCACAATTCCTGGCTCTTCGTCGACTTGTTCTTCGTGTTGAGCGGCATCGTGATCTCGATGAGCTACGTGCAGTCGGAGTTCAGCGAGTTCGACTTCCGAACGTTCACCTTGCGCCGTATCGCGCGCATCTATCCGCTGCACATCGTCATGCTGTTCGCGTTTCTGGCGTTTCGCCTGATGCGGCTCACGCTCACCGAACTGGACCTGCTGCACTTCTCGACCAACGAGACGGCGGATCTCCAGGTTAACAATGTGTACTCGTTTGTCGCGAATGTGTTCTTGCTCCATGCTATGGGCGTGCTCGACTATCTGAGCTGGAACGGCCCGAGCTGGAGCATCAGCGCGGAGTTCTACACTTATCTCGTGTTTGGCGCCGTCGTCGTCCTGTCGCTGCGCCTTGGCTACATCAAGCTCGTCTATGTTTTCAGTGCCGTGCTGGCCGTGATGGGCGCGGCTCTCATTATCTTCGTGCTCAAGAATGAAACGCTCGATTTCCAGACCAACGCCTTCACCCGATGCTTCCTGGGCTTCTTCGTCGGCGTGCTTACGCTTCGTTTCGTCTCGGGAAAAGGTCGTTCAGTGAGCCCCTTCGTTCAGTCGGCCTGCCAGATCGGCGCGGCCGTCGTCGCCATCGTGCTGGTTTCAGTCGTCGGCTTCGACGAACGGCTCAGCTTCGTGGCGCCGATCGTTTTCGGCGCCCTGCTGGGCTCGCTGATGGCGTTTCCGGAGCGGCTCCTGCCGAAGCTGCTGTCCGTTCGTCCGCTGGTCTGGCTGGGCAAGCGCTCCTATTCGATCTACATGACGCATGCGCTGATACTTGTCCTCATCCAGTACTTCGCGCGTGGCGTGGGCACCGGGCGCCTGCAAATCGTGGACAGCATTCTTCCCGGACTGGCAGCCTCGCTGCTGCTCGCCGTCTTCGTGGCCGCCGTGCTCGTGCTCTCCAACTTCACCTACCTCTGGGTCGAGATGCCGGGGTCGCGGTTCGTGCTTCGGCTCTTCAATCGCCGCCCCGTTCCCGCTGTGGTCGCGGCGGAGTGACGGGCATGTCCAGCAACTCTTCGGCTCTACCGAGGTCGGACTGGCGCATGGTCGATCCGGTGGCCTTGCCCCGGCATTACCAGCAGGAGGGCAGTGCATTCTTCAGTCTCGAGGCAATCGCGCTCTTGCTTTATTTCTACCGCGATGCGCTCGCAGGCGCGCTGCGCTATTATCTGGCCGTTCTCAAGATCAGCCCGCTGTGGTTCCTGCCTGACATTTTCGCGCTGGTCTGCATTTTTGCCTTCGTGCAGCGCTACATCCTGATGGGACGTAACCTCGTCGCGATCCTCACGCTGTTCTACATCTGCTTTGCGCTTTACCTCGGATACGTGTTCCTGGGGTATTTCAGCGGCATGATGTCGTCGTTCAAGATGATCGCGCCGGTGTTCGTAGGCTTCTGCTTCTGCGGGCGCAATTTCGGCGACTACGATCGACTGCTACGGTGGCTTCACCCGATCTTCTACCTGACGCTCGTCGGGATCATATTGTCGTCCCGCATGCAGTTGCCTTGGGTGGGATATGCCTACGAGACTTTCGGCACGACGCGGCAGGCGACGCGGCTGTGGTGGTCGGCGTCCGAGACGCGCCTGGCGGGGCTGGCCGCCGACAGCACGATGGCCGCATTCTTCGTGTTCATTTCGTTCGTGATCAGCTCGGTGCGCCGGAGCCTGCTGTGGTGCCTGTTCTGGGCGCCGATCGGTCTCTACGCCATCAAATTGACCACGAACAAGACGTCGCTGGGCGTGATGGTGATCTACATCGCTTGCCTGATCATCGTTCGCCTCGTTCCCGAGCGTGAGAAGTTTCCCATGCTCCGGCGCATGGCGCTGCTGTCGTTCCTGTCGATCCTCGTGCCTGCGGTGCTGATCGCGCTGTTTTCCGGCAACGGGCTTGTCAGCATGTCGCGCGGTCTGTTCAGCCTGCAGGACCGCGTCAACAACAGCTGGCAGTTGCCGTTCGTCTACATGGCTGATCTCATGCCGGTCGGCTTCTTCGTCGGCTGCGGCCTCGGTTGCTTCAACTATCCGCAGCTGCTGTTCTCGAACAAGCTCAGCTATTACGTTCCGGTGGACAATTTCTACCTCGGCACCTACCTGATGTTCGGGCCGATCTTCGTGTTGTTCATGGTCATGGTCATCCTCGCGGTCGCAAGGACCAGGGACATCTACAAGCTGTCTTTTGCGGTGGCCATGAATCTCTTCACCATCACCGTTCTGGCCTATGGTCCGGCAAGCGGCCTGATCATGCTTGGCGTCGCCTTCAGCGAAGTCTTCGCCCGAGAGAGACGTGACGAGACCGTCGCGGACGCGGCGCCGCTCGCGCCTGACGTCGACGATCTGGTTTCGCGGCCGGCATGATGGCGATGTTGCCGCACGCAATGAGCTGCAATGCGCAGCACGGGCTCTGGTCCGCAACTTTCCTTCATCTTGATATCGGATCGCGGCGGTGAGCGCAGACAGCAAGAATTTCGTGGAGGCGATCCAGGGGCTGCGCGGCGTCGCCGCGCTCACCGTGTTGATCGTCCATCTTCAGGACATGCCGCTTCTGGCAGGTTTCCTGCCTCCGATCTGGCCGTGGCTGGAATCGACGGTCAACATGGGCGGGCACGGCGTCGAGCTGTTCTTCATGATCAGCGGCTTCCTGATTCCGGCGAGCCTGATGCGTCACCGCAGCGTCGGGAAGTTCTTTCTCGATCGCGCCCTGCGAATCCTGCCCGTGTTCGTGATCCTGCACCTGATCCTGTTCACGGCAGGCCCCCTGGTTGGCTACAAGTTCTTCAAGGGGATCGATCTGCCGACGTATCTCAAGCTGTTCTTCGTCAATCTGGCGTTCCTGCCGGACGCGTTGGGATTGCCGATCGGCCAGCAGAATGCGTGGACACTGAGCTACGAATGGGCGTTCTACATTCTGTTCGCGGTGATCTTCGTGATGTTGGTGCAGCGGAGGAACTGGTTGCTGGCGGCGCCATTCATCCTGCTCGGTCTCGCGGGCATCGCCTTTCGGCCGATCGCCGCGTTCTTCCTGGTCGGGCTGTTGTTCAGCCTGATCGATTTGCGGATCCGCGTCGTCGGCTGGCCCGGATTGCTGGCGGGCATCCTTTGCGGGATCGCGATGTACGTGTCGATCGAATATGCGCATCCGCTGGTCGGGCTGCTGCCGGGCGCGCTGCTGTTTGGAATGGTCCTTGCTCCGGACTCCGGTATTGCCGCCGCTTTGAGCGGCAAATTCCTGCAGTTCCTCGGAAAGATCAGCTATAGCCTCTATTTGGTCCATCCTTTTGCGCTATTTCCGTTGCAGGTCATCGGAGTGAAGCTGGCCGCGCATGGCGTCAATCTCTGGCTCCTCTGGGCCGGGTTCGCGGGCCTCGGCCTGATTGCCGCACTGATAGCGGGAACTGTCAGTTACGAGCTGATCGAAGTGAGACTCCGCCGCTTGCTCGATCCGGCACTGCGGGGCCTGTTGTTCGGAGTGCGCCGTGAAGCCCGCTATGTCGCCTGAGCGCATCCCTTCGCAATCTTTTCAGCCGGATCACGTACGAGAGACGTCATGATCATCAAGAATCTGCTCTCGATGTCGAGCGTGAACGTCGTGAAGTCGGCCGTTCAGTTCCTCATCACGCTGCTGATCACCTATTTCGTGACGCCCACGGAATTCGGGCTCGTGGCGTTTTCGCTACCGTTCATCGCCTTCATCTCCATGCTGACCGACCTTGGGCTGTCGAGCGCGATGATTCAGCGGACCTCGCTCACCAGGGAGGAAGCCGGCGCGGCGACGACTCTGATGGTCGCGATCGGGATCGGTTGTGCCCTGGTGCTGGCCGCCGCCTCGAAACCGCTGGGGGCTGCCGTCGACATGCAGGGGCTGCCGGCCGTGCTGGCTGCTCTCTCCGGTTCGGTCGTCTTGTCCATTTCCGCGATGGGGCCGCGCGCGGTCCTGGAGCGCTCCCTGCAATATCAGACCATCGCCTTGATCGAAGCCGGCGCGGCTCTGGCTTCCGCGACGGTGGGCTTGGCCGGAGCCCTGCTCGGATGGGGGATCTGGGCGCTGATCGCATACTATGTCCTGATGCAGGCGGTGCGCGCCGTCGCCTTCTATGTGAACACCAGACGCCACATCCATCTGTCCTTCAAATGGCGCGGCGTCGCGCTGATGCTGTCGTTCGGCGGTTGGGTGCTGGCCTCGAACGTCCTCAACTTCACTGCGAGAAACGTCGGCAATCTCATGATCGGCGCCAAGCTGGGCGCGGCGGCGGTCGGCCTGTTCGGTCTCGCCTTCCAGTTCATGACGCTTCCGCTGATGATCCTGTCGTGGCCTGGCGGCGGAGTTCTGATGGCCACCCTGAGCCGAATGAACGGCGAGCGGGAACAGGAACGGCGCAGGGCGGCGATCTGCGCGGTGCTCGGCATGACCGCGATGATCACATTCCCGGCGATGATCTATCTGACATTCGGGCTGAAATATCCCGTTGCGACGTTCCTCTCGCCGCATTGGCAGGAAGTCCTGCCGCTGATTGCCATCCTCGCGCCCGCAGGCGCGGCGCAGTCGATTGCGGCCTATGCGGGACCGATTCTGCTGGCTCACAACAAGGCCCGGCTCCAGTTCTGGGTGAGCACCGCCAACAGTGCCAGCATGATCCTTGCCTTCGTCGTGGCGTTGCCGTTCGGGCTCACGGCCGTGGCTGTCGTGTACCTGATCGTATCGATCCTGGTTTGCGCCCTCATGCTGATGATTGGAGCCCGCAACTGCGAGGTCTCCTATGCCTCTTTGCTGGGCGCCCTGATGCCGGCCACCGTCGCCACCGCGCTCGGCGCATTGTGCGCGCTCGTCGCCACGAAGGCAGACGTCGCAAGTCTGTCACATTGGCTGTTGGCGACGGTCGTCTATGCGCTGATCGTGCTTGGCAGCTACGTGATATTCAGGCGTCGCATCTGGAACAGCATGCAGTCGCTGCTCGGCGGGTCGGTTCCGTCGATACAGGCGAATGTTTCCTCGGCAGGTTAGTAGAGATCGTTTGATGTCATCAGTTGAGGGAATGAGCGGCAAGTCCCAAGCGGGATTTCCGTGGCGCGAGGACCTGATGGCAAACACCGGCAGGTCCGGTGTGGGTGCCGCTTTCGTCGCCATGCTGACGAGCCCGGGCTTTGCCGTGATCACGACCTGGCGCATCGCCAGGATGCTGCGATTCCAGACACGCTGGGGACATCAGATCACCTGGCTGCTCGTGCGGGCGCTGATGCGGCGCGGCTGCTACATCTCGGTTCTCGCGGAGATCGGTCCAGGGCTGATCTTGCCGCATCCGACCGGCGTCGTGATCGGCGAGGGGGCGCGGATCGGTCGTTCCGTGATGCTGTATCACAACGTCACGCTCGGCCGGCGTGCCTGGGATGAACCGGGTTGCCCGACCATCGGCGACGGCGCCGTCATCTACACCGGTGCCGTGATCGTTGGCCCGACTTCGATTGGTGCGGGAGCAAACGTCGCCGCCAACGCGGTCGTGACGCGTGACGTCCCGCCGCATTCCGTCGCCGCGGGAGCACCAGCGCGGATCGTGCGCTCGGATGCACCAGGTCGCTTGCGCGCCTGACGGACCGCGAACCGACGGCGAGGTTCCCGGCGATCCGCGATCCGCGTTTCGTCAGCCGGCGCAACCCGGTCACAATTCTGATTGCTTGCCATGTATAGTTGTGTCCGGAAACGTCTCAGACACAGGAAGCAAGCCCATGTCGTCGATCATTACCGATTTTTCGCAAGTCTATCCCTATCTCGACGGCTCGAAGTTCAAAGACACCATCGTCGTACAATATCGGGGCGACGGCGACGTCAGATACAGATGCGACGTCCTCGTGGACATCTGTCGGGGCAAGCGCGTCCTGCATGTCGGATGCTGTGACCATCTGCCGCTCATCAAACGAAAGATCGAGAACCGGGACTGGCTGCACGGGCTGATCACCGAGTGTTCCGAATACACCGTCGGCGTCGACATCGATGCGGATGCGGTGCGGGAGGCGTCGCGGATTTCCGGGCTCGACAACATGGTCGCGGGCGACGTGACGTCCGGCCAGAAGATCGACGCAATATCCGGCCGGAAGTTCGACATCGCCGTGTTTGGCGAAGTCGTCGAGCACATTCCGAATCCGGTCTCGTTCCTGTCGCGCTTCAGGGAGAATTACGGCGACGTCGTCGATCAGATCGTGATCACCGTTCCGAACGCCTTCAGGGGTGGCAACATCAAGGGCATCTTGAAGAACGTCGAGACGATCAACAGCGATCACCGGTTCTTCTTCACGCCCTACACGATCGCCAAGGTCGCAATCGACGCCGGCTATGCGCCGGTCGAGGTGAAGATGGCGACCTTCATGCGCGCCGGAAAGCTGAAGTCGATGCTGCTGCGGCAGCTGCCGCTGCTTGCCGAGGATATCATCTTCATCGGTGCGGCCACACCCGCGCGGCCGCACTGACGTTGCTTCCCCCGTCGTACTGTTCAGCTGGCAGGGGGACCTGCCAGCTGGTTCGGCATCAGACGAACAGGAAGTTGCCGTGATCCAGGTTGGCCGAATTCACATTCTTCAACAGGATGGAATCGGCCGAGGTGAGCTGGATCAGCGTGTCGGACCCTGATTGCGAAATCTGCAGGTGGCTGTAGTCGGCCACCAGTGATTTCAGGATTTCGATCGTGTCGTGATTCGCCGCGGTCCCGGCGTGGAAGCTCTTGATCTGGTCGTTGCCGCCGTCGAACATGACGGTGGTCGTGCCAGGCGCCGCGGAGAAGATGTCGTTGCCGCTGCCGCCGGCCAGTGTCAGTCCCGCAGTCACCGCCGTGACGGCGTGGGTCCCATCGGTATTGAGGACGTCGATCGAGAGCAGCGAGCCGCTGGTATTGTAGCTGTCGTGCTCGACGGCGCCCGGCAGGCCGGCGACCTTGAACTTGAAGACGTCGGACGTTCCATCGGCGTTGTTGATGGTTTCGGTCGTCTTGACCCCGGTGCTGTCGTAGACGTCGGAGACCTTGCTGCCGTCCGACTTGATGACCTGCGTGTAATCGAGCGTGCCGTCCGCGTGCGACCGGGTGATCGAGGTCATCTTGCCCGCGGCGTCGATGTGCTGCTGCTCCGTGACGTAGCTCTTGCCGGTGATGTTGTAGATCGTGTTGTCGTGCGAGCCGTCGGCGTTATTGGCGTAGACCGCGGTCTTGACGCCCGACGTGAACACCGTGGTCGAGTTTGAGCCGTCCTTGTTCAGCACGTAGTCGCTGGTGAGGCTGCCGCTGCCGTCGAACAGCTTCGTTTCCTTGGTGCCGTCGGCGTTGACGACGTAGATCGACGAGTTCAATCCGTTCACGTAATTCGTCGTCGTAACGTCACCGCCCGCCGTCTTGTGAACGTCCTGGACCAAAGCTCCCGACGAGTTGTACGTGTCCGTCGTGGTCGATCCATCGGCGGCATTCAGGATCTCGCTCGTCTTGTGGCCGGTGCTGTCGTAGAGGTCGGTGACCTTGCTGCCGTCGCTGTTGATCACCTGCTTGTAGGCAAGCGTGTCATCGGCATGAAGGCGGGTGAGGGCCGTAAGCGCGCCGGCGGCGGTGAGGTGTTGGATCTCGGTCGTGTAGCTCTGGCCCGTGATGTTGTAGAAGGTGTTGTCATGGCTGCCGTCGGCATGGGTGACATAGAGCTTCGTCTTGACGCCGGAGGAGTAGACTGTGTTCGAGGACGAACCGTCCTTGTTCTGGATGAGGTCGCTGGCGATGATCCCGCTGGAATCGTACAGCTTGGTATCCTTTGACCCGTCGGCGTTGACCACGTAGACCGACGCCAGCTTTGCGCCGTTGTAGTTGGTCGTCGTGGTGTCGCCGGAGCTCGTCTTGGAGATCTCCTGCTTCAATGCGCCGGTCGATGCATCGTAGATGTCGGTCGTCGTGCCCGACGATGTGACGGTGATGACCGAGATCTTGTGGCCCGTGGAATCGTACTGGGTCGTGACCTTGCTGCCGTCGCTGTTGATCACCTGGCTATAGGCCATCGAGCCGTCGGCATGGGTACGGCTGACCAGAAGCAGCTTTCCGCTCGGATCGATGTGGTCGTGCTCGTTGGTATAGGACTGGCCGGTGATGTTGTAATAGTAGTTGTCGCGGCTGCCGTCGGCATTGGTGCCATAGACCTTGGTCTTGACGCCGGCCGTGTAGAGCGTGTTCGAGGACGAGCCGTCCTTGTTCTGGATCAGGTCACTCGCGATGATGCCGTTGGAATCGTACAGCTTCGATTCCTTCGACCCGTCGGCGTTGACCACGTAGACCGACGCCAGCAGCGAGCCGTTGTAGTTGGTCGTGGTCACGTTGCCGGAGGTCGTCTGCACCACCTGCTGCTTGAGCGTGCCCGCGGTGGTATAGAAGTTGGTCGTGGTGGCCGTCGACGTTATGGTGATGGCCGAGGTCTTGTGGCCGGTGGAGTCGTACTGGGTGGTGACCTTGCTGCCATCGCTGTTGAACACCTGGCTGTAGGCCATGGTGCCGTCCGCATGGGTGCGGCTGACCGACAGCAGCTTGCCGCTCGCGTCGAGATGATCGTGCTCGCCGGTATAGGACTGGCCGGTGATGTTGAAATAATAGTTATCGCGGCTGCCGTCCGCGTTGGTGACGTAGGCCTTGGTCTTGACACCCGCCGAATAGAGCGTGGTCGACGACGAGCCGTCCGCGTTCTGGACCACGTCGCTCGCGATGACGCCCTTGGCGTCGTACAGCTTGGAGTCCTTCGACCCGTCGGCGTTGACGACGTAGACGGACACCAGCAGCTCACCATTGTAGTTCGTGGTGGTCACGTTGCCGGAGGTCGTCTGCACGACGGTCTGCTTGAGAACGCCGGCTGTGGTGTAGAAATCGGTGCTGGTCGCCGTCGACGTCACGGTGACGACAGAGGTCTTGTGGCCCGTGGCGTCGTACTGGGTCGTGACCTTGCTGCCGTCGCTGTTGTAGACTTGGCTGTAGGCCATGGAGCCGTCGGCATGCATCCGGACGACTGACAGAAGCCTCCCGCCCGCGTCGAGCTGGTCGTGCTCGCTGGTATAGGACTGGCCGGTGATGTTGTAATAGTAGTTGTCGTGGGTGCGGTCGGCATTGGTGACGTAGACCTTGGTCTTGACGCCGGCCGAATAGAGCGTGTTCGAGGACGAACCGTCCTTGTTCTGGACGAGGTCCGCGATGAGATTGCCGCTCGTATCGTAGGTCTTGGTGTCCTTGTCGCCGATCGCCGAGACGGTGACGTCACGCACCATCTTGCCGCCGGTATAGGCGATGTTCTCCGACGAGCCGTCGGTATTGAGCGTCACCTTGCTGGTGATGACGCCGTCGGTGAAGTTGGACGTGCTGGTCGACAGAAGCTTTGCGGAGGAGTCGTAGACCCTGGTCACGCTCCAGGTGTCGGTCGAGTTGGTGACGGAGAACTGGTAGCCGCCCTGGATGGCTGCGAGCGCCTTCCCGTAATGCGAGATCATGTACTCCATGGTGGCATTGGAGGCGACCGGAAGCACGTGGGTGTCGGTGAGCGTGATGGTCTTAAGCGAACCCGAGGCGTTCAGGTCGGACATCTGCGACACGATGTCGGCGGCGGTTCCGCTGACGTCGGTCACGGCGGGCGGTGCAGTGCCGCCTCCTGCCGGAGCGTCGATCTCGATGACGAGCGGGTGGTCCGTGATCGGAACCACGATCTGGCTGACATCGGTGTAGGTCGCGATCGGCGAGCTGCCCTTTAGCGGGTCATAGACGTTGATCAGGTGGTGGACGCTGCCCAGGTTGACGGTAACCGACGTCGTCGGATTCGCGATCTCGGTGTCGGTGGCGTCGTTCCAGACCTTGGGTTCCGCCCAGACCACGAGCTCATAGGCGCCGTTGCTCTTGCCGAGAACCATGCTGTTCCCGCTCGCCGGCATGTCGTCGAGCGTATAGTTCAGCGAGGCAGTCGGCGTGTGGCCGCCCTTGCCGTCGTCGGCCAGGATCGTCGTCAGATTGTGGACTGCAGTCGCCGCGAGCTTCGGGGTTCCGTCGGCGTTGAACAGGCCCCAGTGCGATTCGGGATCCGTAGGGTCGTTGCTCGCCGAGGCGTCGAGCAATTGATAGAGATAGGTGGTGCTGACGCCGTCCTTGTAGGCATCGACCAGCGTGTTCAGGATCGATTTCGCCTGTACGTTCTCGCTGGCGCCGACATACGGGGTATCGCTCTTGGTCGTATAGCCGGTCTCGGTGATCACGACCGGTTTGCCGCCGGTGACCGACGTGGCGTTACCGAGCAATTGCTCGAGAGCGGTTTCGGGTGTCAGGCCGGTGCTGACATAGGCGTGAGAGTTGGCGTAGTCGGTCGACCCCGACATGTTTCCGAGATTGGCGTAGTCGGCCGAGTCATTGTAGCCGATCGACAAATTGTAGACGGGGATGTCCTTGAGCGCGGCGTCCGCCTTGATGGCGCTGTAATAGACAGCCTGGAACTGCGCTGCGGCCGAGACGCTCGAGCTCCCATTATAGCTGAAGCCCTGGATGTTGACCTCGTTCAGGCCTTCCAGCGCGATGACGCTGCCGGGATGGCTGGCCGCGAACTCCTTGACGGATTCCAGATAAGACTGGAGCGCAGCCGCGCCGCCGGCCGGAACGCCCGACGGAACCACGAGGTCGAATTTGTAACCGTCCCTCGCAAGTCCCTCGACGATCGGTTGCGCTTCCGGGCTCGTGGCGAGTCCGCCCCGCAGTTTCGTCACCCCGAGATATTTGAGATTGTCCTCCACGAGGGCGAGGTTGTCGTAGGCGCCCCAGGAATATCCAACGTGAACATTGACGCCGATGGAACTGACAAAGGTGCTCGCCGACAGGATCGTCTGATCTGGTGATGCGGTAGTCATCGGTATTTCGGAGCCTTTTCTGAAACGCGAGAGTTCGGTGCCGCCTGCGTCTGTCGTATCGGCCAATCTCTGTTTTTCGAGTTGGTGAGATCGGTAAAAATGGAAGCACCCGGAGATTTTCTCACCGACGCTTCCTGCGCGACGCCCACAGCGCACGAATCTGCGTGGACTGAGATTGATCGATGAAGACCACGGCAATGTGCTTGCAGCGTGACGTTCGAATGGCGATGCAACGACGATGTTCGATCGATGTTGTGCCGGTGCCTAATCGAAACGCATTTGCTTGTCGCGCGAGCAGCCTTGCTTCGAATCTATTGTGCTTCGAATCTATTGTGTTAAGCGCCGTTAAGCCTGTGGCGTGGGCGGATCGAGTTGCCTGAGAGTCACGATCGCAAAAAATATCGATCGAATTTCGAATGTGACAGTTGTTCGGGCGTTGAAGGCTTGCAGCGCGCTTCCGAATTTTCCCGCGTGCAGTCGGGAAACGAGAAAGTACATCTATGGAACTCGCTACCGGAGTTTTGTTTTCTCTCCTGGTCGCTGCGACATTCGTGTCGACGTCAATGCAGAAGGATATCGAGTCCGTCTTTGGCCGATGAAGAGACGCCTCGTCGAGGTGCAGGGTCAGTCGAACGAACGACACCGACGAGATGAGAGGTCCAATCTTTGTGCACGAGGTGCGGCGATCGGTGCGTTAACGGCGGGACAATCGGTCGCGGACTCGGCGGGCAAGGGGCCGGGGACGTTTCAACCGGGCGTTGCTTGCGGAATTTGAAGGGAACGCCGACTTCGGACGGAGGCGCCGAACCCGAGAAGCGGAGTTTTGGACGTCGCCCGCGGTGCCGGTGCGGAGTGTCGCAGATCCGCAACGTCAATATGTTAGGCGCGCAACGCTGTTGCGGGCAAACCGCTGGCACGGCATGGAATTTGCCGCTAAGCACTGACCGAAATGTCGTCGATTGAACGGAGTAAGGCCATTCTCATGCAAGATCCCGCCCCGAATGTCATGTTTCTGGTTGAGGTCGTGAATTGCAATGACGGGATTGCATCCTATTGCGAGACCCTGGCCACGGGATTGCATGGCCGGGGCGTGCAGATCCACCTGGTCTCCGGTGCCGTGCGCTCGGACGAGAAGTCCGAATACAAGCGTCAGAAGCTGGCGGCGGCCGTCAAGGAATGGCACGTCATTCCGGGACTTCGGAAGTTGCCCTCGCTGTCGATCTTCATGCAGCTGTTGAAAGTGATCCGGAAGAACAACATCACCGTAATCAACGTCCACGGGCTGGGCATGCTGATGTGGGGCAGGCTGCTCGCGCTGCTCACCGGCGCGCGCTGCGTTGCGACCTATCATCCCTCGGTGCTCGGGAACATCGAGAAGGTACAGAATGCGCCGCAATCGACCTTCAGCCCGGTCCAGGTCCTGTTCTTCAACCTCTTCTTTCCCCACACCCTCATCCTGATGTCGGAGGAATCGCTCCGGCATCTGCGCCGCTACGTGCTGTTCGGCAAGAACCGGATCGCCAAAGTCTATGGCGG
The DNA here is from genome assembly GCF_052588265.1 of Bradyrhizobium sp. Pa8. NCBI lineage: Bacteria > Pseudomonadati > Pseudomonadota > Alphaproteobacteria > Hyphomicrobiales > Nitrobacteraceae > Bradyrhizobium > Bradyrhizobium sp. Pa8. The sequence goes on from NZ_CP176767.1 coordinate 2,082,760, forward strand.
CGTCGACACGGTTCATTTCCGGCCGCCCTCGGATGCCGAGCGCCGCGATGCGCGCGCGAAATTCGGCGTTGCCGACGGTGAGTTCATGTGCCTGCTGGCGGCCCGTCTCGCCTGGGTGAAGGGCCACGACCTCCTCATCAAGGCGGCGCGCAAGATCCGCGACGGCGCCAGTTCTCCGCCGATCGACATCAAATGCTACTTTGTCGGCAGCGGCGGAGCCGAGCGCGAGAAGGAAATCAAGTCGTTCGCTCATGCCGGCGAGAAGGACAAGGACACGTTCAAGTTCCTCGGGTTCATGGGCGACGTCCGCGAAATTCTCTGGGCCGCCGACGTGTTCGCGCTGCCGAGCCGGTTCGAGGGATTCCCGCTCGGCGTTGCCGAAGCCATGGCGACGGGCCTCGTTCCGGTCCGGACTCCGGCGGGCGGCGCGACTGATCAGATCATCCAGAGCCAGACCGGCTTCATCGTCCCATTCGAGGACGTCGACGCGCTCGTCGGTGCGCTCGAGAAGGTGGCCGACCCCGCGATGCGCGCCGCGCTGTCGCGCAATGCCCTTGCGCGCGCCCAGCAATATTTCGGTGTCGGGCCGATGGTCGACGAGACCCTCAGGATCTACGGTTTGACCGGCGATACCAGCGGCAACCCGCTGGCTCACGCGGTGAAGGCCTGATCTTAACTGCGTGCCGAGGCCAGCAGATCGCCTCGCCACGTCACCAGAACGACGGCGAGGCCGGCAAAGACGATCTTTGCCGCGAGCCAGGTCAGGGAGTCCGACGGAGCTGCCGCGAGCATCGCGATCGCGGCGGCCGCGACGGTAGCTTCCAGGATCAGCAGCGCCCTTGGCGCCGCCCTGAACCGGATCAGCGGACCGCTGGCGAAGAGGATGATGAGCGCGGTGGCCAAGGCCGCGCTCGCGATCTGTCCCGCCACCGATATGTGCAGCAACGCGCCGATCGAAGACGCCGCCGACACCAGCAGCAGCTGGCACGCCGCGACGACCACCAGCCTCGTCGCCGATTTGGTCAGATGCGGCACGATCGCGAGCGTGGCCTGAAGGTGGGTGTGGAGGAAGTAGAAGATCGCCGCGACCGGCGCCGCGTTGAGGAAATCGACCAGCAGATCGGCGGGCACGAACAGATGCGCCGCGTCGGGCAGGAGGCCGATCAGCCCGCCCAGCATCACGATCGTCGCGCAGAGGATGAATTCGAGCATGCGGGCGGTGGCCCTGCGCGCTTCGCCGTCGACGCCGCGCTCGAACCGGACCACGACGTTGGGATAGCAGACGGTGTGAATGGCGGCCACCAGGACCGAGAACGGGCGTTGCAGAAGGTCGATCGCCATCGAGAAGCCCGCCGCTCCGGTCGACGCCCGGCCGAGCGTGGCGATCACGATCAGGCGCAAGGTGACGGGTACGGAGAGATGAATGACGGAGGCGGCCGCAGCCATGATGCCATAGCGGCAGAAATTGCCCCAGTCGGTCAGCATGGCGTGTCGCGACGCGCGCCGTAGCGAGGTGCGATGCACGACCAGGCTCAGGAGAAGCACCGCGCCGTAGCTCGCGGCCATGCCGCACAGCGTCGCTGCAGCCGTGCCGTGGAGCAGCGCGCCCGCGACGGCGCCGGCCAGAAGCACGCTGGCACGCAGGATCAGGAGGACGGACGCGGTCCCCAGCCGGTCGGACACGCGGACGATCATGAAATAGAGGTCGGTGGCGCCTTGCAGCACGGCCATCGCCAGCGCGAGGGCGACGACGCTCGTCTCGAGCGTGCCCAGCAGTCCCGCCACGCCGCCGACGAGCAGCAGCACCAGCGCGCTGAGCAGCCCGGCGCTGAACAGCGAGAACCGCAGGCGCGCGGCCTCTTCTCCGGAAGCTGCGGCGAGGAAACGAACGCCGGCCAGTTGCAGCCATTCGAACACGAAGACGCAGAACAACTGGCTCGTCGCCAGCGCCAGCGAGAACGAGGTGTACTGGGCCGGCGAGAGAATATGGCTGACGGCGAAGATCAGAATGATCGCGGACGCACTCTGGTAGATATAGCTGCCGAATGCGAGCAGGCTGATCATGTCTGGCGATGCGTGAGAAAGAACATGGTGGGATGGTTGAGGGCCATTGGCGGCATCTGCGTCAGCGCTACGTGCGAGGCGTGCCGCGGCCGCGCGTGAGCTCGTCGTAGACGCTACGATAGCCGGCGACGACGTCGTCAAAAGCCCATTTGTCGATGCCGGACTTCAATCGCTCGCTCATCTCCACGATCTGCTGCGGCGCTTCGATGATCGCCGAAATGCTCTTGGCGATCGAGGCGGGATCGGGCGACGTCAGCCAGCCGGTCACGCCGGGCTTGATCGCTTCCTGAATGCCGCCGAACGGCGTGCCGAGCAGGGGTTTGCAGGCGGCCTGCGCGTCGGCGACGACGAGCGGGCAGGGATCTTCCCAGACCGAGGGTACGACCACGACGTTCACCTGTTCGTAAAACTGCTTCGGCTGTACGAAGCCGAGAAATTCGATCCGTGCATTCGGAGCGAGCGCCTTGAGCTGCTTCTGCTGGCTCTCGGTCGTGTGGCCTGCGATGACAAGCCGAAACCGGTCAGGCGGAATCGTCGCGATGGCGCGAACGAGATTGTAGATGCCCTTCTCTTCGGTCAGACGTCCGATGAAGCCGAACGTGACGGTGCCGTCGACCATCGCGGCGTCCGCGTTGCCGACGTCGGCGGTCGAGGCGTTTCGAATGACGATCTTCAGCGGTGTCTGCGTGAACAGGCCGAGCTGCGTATGGATGTCGAGAATACGCTGGCTGACGCCGACGACGGCGTCCAGATGTCGCGTCGCCCCGCGACGGCGAAGAGTCAGGATCTGACAGCTCATGCAGCTCGACTCGCAGGCATGTCCGTCCGAGAAGCGCGAGCAGCGCGGGCAGGTGAGATAATAGTCGTGAAGCGTGTGCAGGACCGGAATGCCGAGCTGGGCGGCGGTCCGCCACACCGCGGTCGTCAGGCCGGAGAGATTGTTCGAGTGCAGGATGTCAGGCTTGAAGGCCTTGATGCGCGCCGCAACGAGCTCCGACATTGTCTGCCAGTCCTCGATCGCGTGCCAGATGCCGCGCACCGGCGAGCTGTGCTGCTTGGCGAAAGGGAAATAGATGTTGTGTACGGGCGCCGAATACACGTCGATGCCGTTGCAGGTCTCCATCTGCTGGTTCGATGCGGATGCGGCACGTATCACTTCCACGCCGTCGTTCTGCCCCACCAGGGTCTCGGCGAGGCGGCGGACGAACGTTTCCGCGCCCCCGACCACTTTCGGTGCCAACGGCGTCGGATAGAGGGATGACGTGATAAGGATCTTCATCGAAAAGGTCTGTCCAGCTATCCTGCCAAAGGGCTTTGCTGAAATCTCCGTTTCGGCTTATTGCCGGTTGGTTCGATTGTTGTTCAAATAGACGTCCAAATATTGTCCTGTCACTGAATCCGCCGAAAACCTCTCGGCAAATCCTGGCTGCGGAGGCCGGGCGATTTTCCAGCGCGACCTCTCGTTGACGGCCTTCAGCATCAATTCTCCCAGTCGCTTATGATCGCTGGGCTCGTAGGACCCAACCATATTGGAAAACCCCGCGATCTCGGGAATCCCGCCGGCCGTCGAGCAAATCGTCGCCCGGCCGGCGTTGATGCTTTCGATCAACGTGCGCGGCAGCGGCTCCGGCCAGACCGAACTCACCAGGCAGACGTCGATGCTGGCATAGAATTCAGCTGCCTTGGCAAAGCCAAGCCATTCGACCTTCTTTCCGCTGCGGCTTTTTAGCCCCCGCACGTAATCCTCAAGCCCCTTTCCGGCAATTTTCAATTGCCAGCCCTCGTCGGGAAGCTGCTCGGCCGCCTTGAGGACTACCTCGATACCTTTTTCGGCCTCAAGCCGCCCGATGAACCCGAATATCAGGTCATCCGAGCTCGAAGCTGGTGAGGGCACCACGGAGCTCGGATCGGCGATGTTGAAGATGACGCGGCCATCGGTGCCGGGGAAATATTTCAGCCTGGTGTGCTGGTCGAGCACGAATTGGCTGTTCGAGACCACCGCATCGACCATACGCGAGGCCAGCAGATAAGGCGACGTCATGGCGGCGCAGACGGTGCAGCGCTGCGCGCAGGTCGCATCGCCCCGAAACAGCGTCGAGCGTTTGCAGAGCAGGGAATAGTCGCGCAGGGTGTGCACGATCCTGATGTTGCGCCGCCTGGCTTCCGACCACAGCGAGACCGAGAAGCCCGTGAGGTTGTTGGTGTGGACGACGTCGGGCTTCTCAATGTCGAGAATTTCGGCGAACCGCGCCGCGGATTTGCGATTCCATGTGTCCTTGAGATGCCACTTCAGGCGTTGGACCGAGGAGGGCTTCCTGTCGTTGCCGAACGGCCAGTAATCGTTGTCCATCGGCACACGGTATACGCGCACGCCCTTGAGCTCGTCGATCGTACGTTCCTGCTTGTTCTGAAGGCAGACCACCGACACCTGATGGCCGCGCTGGACGAACGCCTCCGCGAGCAGCGACACAGACACTTCGGCGCCCCCGATGATCTCGGGCGGATAGAGCGTGTTAACGATCAGTATTTTCAAGGATAGCCTCGGATTAGCAGCCCGCCGCAGCGTCAGTTCGATGGCCGGATCTCGAAATCCGGCACGGCCGTGCCCTTGACGCTGACAAGCAACGGCGTTGTCGACAACGCCGTCCAGGCGCCGGCGGCAGGGCCCGGCGCTTGCTGACATACATAGCTGATCTCGGCATTAGGTTCCGCATTTTTTAATCGAACTTCGAAGCGCTTCGACGCAGTCTCCGACCAAAGCGCGAGTTTCGTTTCCGATCCACTGTCACTGCGGATCTGCACGACGCCGGGCGCCGGCGTGGTTCGTGTTGCCTTCAGGCTGGTGCGGATGAAGGCCCAGCTTTCGCGAATGGAACACACGGCAGGCTTCGGCGAATTGTCGAAATGATAGATGCCGAAATTGTCCTCCAGTTCACCAGGCTTCGTCCCGCTGTCCTTCAGCTCGTAGAGCCATATCCCCTTGAGCCACGGACCGGCGGTCGAGGCCCAGAGGATGATCTGCGCCATGTTGTCGGCGGCAAGCTGCTCGGTCACGCCGCATTTCGCGGTTGGTGTGGGCCAGCCCGTTTCGGTCAGATAGATCGGATAGTCGGGATTGCCGGTCGCCTGTGCGACGCGTTGATGAAGATTTTGCAGTCGTTCGATCGCCTCAGCTGCGGTCCGCCCGGCCGGTGATAAGCAATGGTTGTAGATGTGAATGGACATCCCGTCCGCGATACGAAGCAGGTCGGTCTTCAGCAGGGCGTCGGTCCATTTCCAGCCGGGATCGTCGCCCAGCGCTCCGACCACGAAGGGCGCGGACGGCGCCGCCTGCTTGACCGCGGGCTGCACCGATCGGGCGAGCGTCACATAATTTTCGACGGTGAACAGCGCCTCCGCGCGTGCTCTGAGATTGTACTCGTTCCACAATTCGAAGATCGGCTGCCGTGATGCGACCGCTTGCGCGGCTGCCGCGGCATAGGTGACGAATCTTTGGCGCGCTTCGTCGGTCGTCGGCGGATCGGAATTCGGGACGAGATGATGGCCGGTCCCGAGAATGAGCAGCGGGATTCCGACACCGGACCTGATCTGGGTCTCGAGGCGGCCGTTCAGGGCATTGAAGCCGAGCCGCTTGCCGGGCAGCTCGAAATCCGACCAGGGGAAGTCGTCGCGGAACGAGGTGACCCCCAGCTCCTTCATCTGCTTGACGGCGGTCGCGGGCACATAGCCGCGGGCGCTGGTGACGCCGCCGAGGCCCTGGTGGGTGCCGACGCCCAGCAGGAAGCGCTGATCGAGCGGCTGCGCATTCTGTGCGTTGGCAGGATATGAGAGGCCGGCCGCGACGCAGAGCCCGCACATCAACATCCGGAAACGACGCAAGGCGCGTTTCCTGTTTTGCTCGGTCACGCTCGTGTCCACTCCTGCTCGCGTCAACCCGACAAGGCTAATACTCTTCTGTGGCCCCAATGGGGTGGGGCCGCCTTGTCTGCGCGCTCGTCATTGAGCGCGCTGAGTTGGGCTATTTGGAGTTCACGACCACCGAGCTGATGTTGTCCGCGTTGGCGGTTGCCGCGTTCAACGGGAGCATGAGCTTGATGAATTCGGTCGACGGCGATTCCGCCACCGAAATCACGTCGTGATCGCGCATCCTGAACGTATCAGCCTGGAACCAGCCGTCCGGCTTGCTCATGTCGAACTTGTAGACGGCAGGGACCGACTTGGTCGGGAACTGGGATACGGCGATGCCGATCTTCTCCAGCAGCGGCTTGGGCTCGAAACGGTAGACGTAGATGGACTTGGAGTCCGCACGGGCGCCGTCGAGACCGCCTGCCTTCGCGATGGCTTCAGCCAGCGACATGTTGTCGTTCTCGAACGAGAAACGACGGTTGTTGGTGCCGCCGATCGATCCCGGCGACGGCGTCGAACCGAACACCATGTAGACGCGCGGAATGCGGGTCAGGAAGACGACATCACCTGGAGCGAGCAGCGCGTCCTCGTTGGGGTTGTGCACGACCGAGGACATCGTCTCGCTGTAGGTGCGGCCCTCGCGCTTGATCGTGATCGTGCTCTCGTAGGACGGATATTTCGGGCCGCCGGCGCGTGCGATCGCGCCCATCAGGCGAATCCCGCCTGGATCGATCGGGAAGCGGAGCGGCGAGTTGACTTCGCCGAGCACGCTGATCTGGTTGCCGCGCTGTTCCGCCACGCTCACGACGGCCTGCGGGTCGATGGCGCGGTCCTTGAGACGCTCGCGGATGATGTTCGAAACGGCGCGCGGCGTTAGGCCTGCGACCTTGATCGATCCGGCGTAGGGGATGTTGATGTTGCCGGACTGGTCGACCTGCTGTCGCGGAATGTCGACGAAATTGCCCGGTCGCACGCCTGCTTCGCGCGGAATGAACAGGCCGCCTGCCTGCGCTTCGTACACGGTCACGGTCACGATGTCGCCGATGCCGATGGTGACGTCGCGGTAGTTGCCGCCGGGAAGGCGGGAGAACATCATTCCGGCGGAGTCCGTGAATGCGTTGGTGGCCTGCAGGATCGCCGGATTGACCGGCATCAAGGCATAGGCCAGCGGCGCGCTCGGCTCGGTGATCAGCGCCGCATTTGTTTGCGTTGCGACGGCATCAGGAGCGTCTAACGGAATGAAGCTACCGCAACCCGCCAAGGAGACGCTGATCGCAGCAACGGCCAGGATTCGGCTAATACCGAAATCAAAATTCAATAGTTCGGTCTTAGCCACTGGAATTCCCTCGTACTCATCTAAAATCGGAATCACCGTACAAATCCCGTGCTGCGGAGTCACTGCTACGTCTTCGACTTTATGGTAAAGCACTTGTGGCTGTGACCTTATTGCCACTTGTGAACGTGGATACACGCCGAAATCGCTGTCCAAAATTTGTGCGGAACATCCTCTTAAATAAGCAGTTCGCGAACCGGACATACACGTGTCAGATCGTTGTCACGATTGGGGCCCGCGATCGAACCAGTGAGCAGCGCGCAGCGATGGACCGCAGATGCGACGGCGTCGTCGCGAGATGATGTCGCAATAAACTTCAAGTGATGGATCTCGTCCTGAGTGATCCTGCGTTGTGTTTTCGTCGTCGTGCGGCGGGCATGGCGCCCGAGCGGACGTTTTCGCGGGGTCATCGGACCAATGTTTCTGCGACGGGATTCCACCTCCGTTAACGCTTAGATTTGGAAGCTGGCGTCACGCTGGCGTCCGTAAGGTCTTCCTAATCCTGATCCGGCTAGTGGTCCGCCAAACAAAAGGAAGGCGAAGACGATGTTGCACACCGGATCACTGCTGTTCGCGGCCGGCTTTCTCACCTGCGCGATGATCGTCGCATCGGCCATTGCGTGGTCGTTCTCCGATAACCGCGTGAATGATGGCGAGTTCGCGCAGGGCGATGTCCGCCGGCTGGCCTGATCGGCCGGTCGCTACGATCGCAGATTGTTCGGCAAATCGGACTGCAACTTCGCCTGCTGTCCGGATTCGCTCATCCGCACATGCAGGACGTCGGCATAGACCTGGCTGAGCGTACGGTGGGTCTGTTCGATGTCGTAGAGGCGGGTGAAACGCTCATATCCGGCACGGCCGACCGCAGCCAGGTCAAGCCCGGTTGCGCGTTGAAAACCTTCAACCAGCTTTTCGGCCGAGACCTCGTCGCATAGCACGCCCGTCGCATTGTCTTCGACGATTTCTGGCAGGGCGCCGATGCGGAAGGCAATGATCGGCTTGGCCGCCCGCATCGCCTCGATGGCGACCAGGCCAAACGCCTCCCAGCGCGAGGGAATCGCGACCATGTCGGCCTGGTCGAGCTCGGCCTCGATCTGGTTGCGGTTCATCCAGCCCAGAAAAGAGACGTTGGCGGGCAGATCGCTTCTGCGGAATTTGCTGACGACGGAGGCGCCGATCAGGCGCACGTCGAGCTTGTCTCCGAGTGTGCGCGCGGCCTCGATCAGGAGATCGTAGCCCTTCTGACGGTCGAGGCGCCCGATGAAGAGGACCTTGATCTTCTCCGACCGCCACTGCGCTGCGCCCTTGTCGAGCGCAGGACGCTGCTTGGAAATCCCGTTGTGCACAAGAACCAGGCGATTCGCCGCGATTCCGACCTGCTTGGCGTCGGCCTGCTCGCTTTCCGAGATGCAGACGATGCGATGGGTGAATTTCGACAGCACGAGCTCGGTGAACTTCGTCACCTCGCGGCTGAGGCGGCCGGTCTCGCGGCCGAAGGCCCAGCCGTGCGGGCAATAGACGATGCGCGAGCGCCGATAGGTGAGCCAAAGCACCGGGCGCACCACGAGCCCGGCGAACGACGAGTGCAGGTGGATGATGTCAGGACGAAGCTGCCGGACCGCGCGCATGGTTGCAAACAGCATGCGAAACAGGCCGACCGCGTTGCGTCCGTCGCGCGGAAACGTGGTGACCGCGTCGTCCTCGATGTTCACCAGGTCGCTGCGATGGTCGGAGGGAACGACATAGTTGACGTTGCCGGGGCCGAAGCTCGCGCTCTGGTGCGGATGCAGCTCGTTGAGGTAAGTCGCGATGCCGCCACGGACCGTTTCGGCGACGTGCAGAATCTTCAGGCCGCTGGACAACGGTCATTCCTTCCTTGTCTTGAAGGCGCCAGATCTTGGAGACGCACGTCTAACCTCGCTAAGCAGCAATAATCGGGCCGCGTCATTGTTTCGCACGGTCGGATGTGGATCGGGATGCCGGTTTGGCGAGGAATTCGAGCATCGCTGCGGCGGACTTGGCCCAGGAATATGTCATAAGGCGCTGCCGCTGCTTCTCCTGTTCCACCGGCGAGATCCTGCCGAGTTCGATTCTTTCGCGCATCCGTGCCGACAGTTCGTCCGCGTTGAGCGGATCGAAATAGACGGCGGCATCGTCGCAGGTCTCGCGCACGGCATCGGCGGAACTCGCGATCACCGGACAGGCGAAGAACATCGCCTCCAAGGGAGGCACGCCGAATCCCTCATAAAGGCTCGGAAACACGAATGCCGCGGCCTGGGAGAACAGCGCGGCAATCTCCTCGTCCTTCAGCCGCCCGGCGATGACGACGCCGACCCTCGATTCCGTGGCCGCGCCCCCGAACACTTTGCTGTTATCGCCGCCGACCACGACCAGCGGAAAGTCGGCGCGGCCAAGCTGCTCGGCGGCGCGAATGGCCGTATCGACATTCTTGTTCTTCGTCATCGAGCCGACGAAGAGGAAGAATTGATGGGGCGCAAGACACAGCTTGTCGATGATCGAGACGTCGGGCGCGACGGTCGCGAAATGTTCCGCGCTGTTCGCAATGACGGGGATCGAAGCCGGATTCAGCGACAGCACCTCGGCAAGTTCGTTGCGTGAAAACGCCGAAACTGTTGCGATCGTTGCCGTGCGCGCCAGCAGATGGCCGAGCGTCCGGTGCAAGGCGAGGTAGCGCCAGCTGAAGAAGTCCGGCCGCCGGAAAACCTGTGCGTCGTGAATCACGACGAGATGGTCGCGGTGGAGTACGGGGCCCGAATTGGCGAGGCTGACGAGACGGGTGCCGGCCGCGTCGCGCGCCAGATCGATCTGGTCCCACGCGTGCCCCTGCAAGGATCCTATCTGCTTGATGGCGATGCGGCGAAGACCTGGAAGCGTCTGCGCATTCGGCGGCGCAAGGATTTGCCACTCTGCATCCAGCAGTTGCCGCGGAGCCTCTCCGCTCGCGAGCAAGCGGTCCATCGCCTTGACGATCTCGGCGGCGTAGCGCTGCACGCCCGTGAGCGATTGTGACAGGAACCTGCCGTTGATGGAGAGTTTCAAAGTCGATCTTTTTCTTTGCGGGTTCTTGCGCGAACAATGCCCGAAGACTGAGCATCAGGCGCCGAATATACGTTCTATGACGTCTAGCACATGTGGCGCTATCGTCCGAGCATCCTTGCAGGCGGATAGCATGCGATGGTGCATGACGCCATCATGTTTCCTACACATTTCGATGCGCTTACATGGGCCGACTGATTTGATGATGTCGTGACTGTCCAAACCTTGCCTCTCATGTCCTGGTCTGGCAATGCTCCGCGGAATGAATGAGATGACAACTTTGCGGCCAGTGATCGTTACCGGTGCTGCCGGCTTTATCGGAATGCACGTTTGTGAACGGCTGTTGGCGCGTGGCGAGCAGGTCGTTGGCATCGATGCAATCACTCCGTATTACGATCCCGCGCTGAAGCGCGCGCGTCTCGCAACGCTCGAACACCATCCAGGGTTCAAATTCCACAAGATCGATCTCGCAGACTTCGCCGCCGTGACGCGCGTCTTCGACGAGGTCTCGCCCGATCGCGTCGTGCATCTGGCGGCGCAGCCCGGCGTGCGCGCGTCGATCGACGATCCCATCACCAGCATCCGGGCCAATTGTGACGGCTTTGTCACCGTGCTCGAAGCCGGCCGGCGCCATGGTCTGGCGCATCTCGTCTACGCTTCTTCGAGTTCGGTGTATGGCGCCAACCGCACCTTGCCGTATTCGACCGAGCATTCGGTGAACCATCCGGTCAGCCTTTATGCCGCAAGCAAGAAAGCCAACGAACTGATGGCTCATACGTTTGCACATGTTCACAAGCTGCCGGTGACCGGGCTTCGCTTCTTCACCGTCTACGGCCCGTGGGGCCGGCCCGACATGGCCGCCTATCTGTTCACGCGCGCGATCTTCGCGAATGAGCCGATCAGGATTTTCAATAAAGGCGACATGTGGCGCGACTTCACCTATGTCGACGACATCGTCGAAGGGGTGATCCGCACCCTCGATCGGCCCGCGGCGCCGAATCCCGCGTGGAATGCCGAGCGGCCGGAAAATTCGTCGAGCTATGCGCCGTATCGCGTCTATAACATCGGCAACAACAGGTCGGTCAACCTGATGGAGTTCGTCGAGACGCTGGAGAAGATCATCGGCAAGCCGGCGATCCGCCAGCTGTTGCCGATGCAGGCCGGCGACGTCCTGGAGACGCGCGCCGACATTTCCGCGCTCCAGCGCGACGTCGGTTTCTCGCCGTCGACGTCGATCGCGGATGGCCTCGGCCGCTTCGTCGAATGGTATCGGATGTACCACTGCGTCTGATCCCGCGGGCGGCGGCACCTGCGTGTCGCCCGGGGAACGCCGGTTCTTCAGCCGGTTCTTGCGCTGGTTCTTGCGCTTTTGACCGCCGGCGGCCTTGTCAGCGGGCGCGAACGGTGGTTATCCCGTCCCTCTGAACCTCTTTGACCCCGAACCAGGCGCGGGCCCATGGCTGAGCGGATCGCTCTCATCACCGGCGTGACCGGTCAGGACGGCGCCTATCTCGCCGAATATTTGCTGTCGCTCGGCTATGTCGTGCACGGCATCAAGCGGCGTTCGTCCTCGTTCAACACCGCGCGCGTCGATCACCTCTACCAGGACCCGCATGTCGGCAACGTTCCGTTCCTGATGCACTATGGCGACATGACGGATTCGACCAATCTGATCCGCCTGGTGCAGCAGATCCGGCCGACCGAGATCTACAATCTCGCCGCCCAGAGCCACGTCGCCGTCAGCTTCGAGAGCCCGGAATACACCGCCAACGCCGACGCCATCGGCGTGCTGCGCCTGCTGGAAGCGATCCGCATCCTCGGCATGGAGAAGGAGACGCGGTTCTACCAGGCCTCGACCTCCGAGCTCTACGGCCTGGTGCAGGAGATCCCGCAGAAGGAGACGACGCCGTTCTATCCGCGCTCGCCCTACGGCGTCGCAAAACTCTACGGCTACTGGATCACGGTGAACTACCGCGAAGCCTACGGCATGTTCGCGTCGAACGGCATCCTGTTCAACCATGAGAGCCCGATCCGCGGCGAGACCTTTGTGACCCGCAAGATCACCCGCGGCGTCGCGCGTATCGAGGTCGGGCTGGAACAGACGCTCTATCTCGGCAATCTCGAAGCCAAGCGCGACTGGGGCCATGCCCGCGATTATGTCGAGGGCATGCACAGGATCCTGCAGGTCGACAGGCCCGACGACTTCGTGCTCGCCACCGGCGAGATGCGCTCGGTGCGTGAGATGGTCGAGCTGTCGTTTGCCCATGTCGGCCGCCGCATCGCCTGGCGCGGCAAGGGCGTCGAGGAGACCGGCGTCGACGAGACGAGCGGCAAGATTGTGGTGAAGATCGATCCGACCTATTTCCGTCCGACCGAGGTCGATCTCCTCGTCGGCGACGCCAGCAAGGCGCGCGAGGTGCTCGGCTGGACGCCGAAGCGCAGCTTTGCCCAGCTCGTCGAGGAGATGATGGCAAGCGATCTGGCGGAGGCAAAACGGGATGCGGCCAGTGGCAAACGCACCGTTTGAGCTGAGGGGCAAGAGCGTCTATGTCGCCGGCCATCGCGGCATGGTCGGAGCCGCGCTGGTGCGCCGGCTGGCGCGGGAGGATGTGCGGCTCGTCACGGTCGACCGGCGCGAGGTCGATCTCTGCGACCAGGCCGCCGTGTTCGACTGGTTCGCCAAGACGCGGCCGCAAGTGATCTTCCTTGCCGCGGCCAAGGTCGGCGGCATCGTCGCCAACGACACGCTGCGCGCCGAGTTCATCTACGACAACATTGCGATTGCCGCGAACGTGATTCAGGCCGCGCATCAAAACGGCGCCGAGAAGCTGATGTTTCTGGGCTCGTCCTGCATCTATCCGAAGCTGGCGCCGCAGCCGTTGCGCGAGGATTCCGTGCTCACCGGTCCGCTGGAGCCGACCAACGAGCCCTATGCGATCGCCAAGATCGCCGGCATCAAGATGGCGGAGGCCTATCGCAGCCAGTATGGCAGCGACTTCATCAGCGTGATGCCGACCAATCTGTACGGCCCCGGCGATAATTATCACCCTGAATTGAGCCACGTCGTCGCCGCCCTGATCCGCCGCTTCCACGAGGCGAAGGTTTCGGGGGCAAAGAGCGTCATCGTGTGGGGCACCGGCACGCCGCGGCGCGAGTTCCTCTATGTCGACGACATGGCGGATGCCTGCGTGCACCTGATGAAGACCTATTCGAGCGCGGAGCTGGTCAACATCGGCACCGGCGAGGACATCACCATCGCCGAGTTCGCGCGCGTCGTGGCCGACATCGTCGGCTACGGCGGCGAGATCGGTTTCGATACCTCGCGTCCCGACGGCACACCGCGCAAGCTGCTCGACGTCAGCCGTCTCGCCAAGCTCGGCTGGCGCGCCACGACCTCGCTCGAGGACGGCGTGAGACGCGCTTACGCGGCGTATCTGTCGCATACGTAGAATGCAACCAATGCATGTCGCGTATTTCAGGAGATGACCGCAACGCCTGTCACGCGCGGCGGTTAAGGTTTATTCGGTTCGCGAAGCAACCTGCCCTAATGTTGGGCGTGCGGCCGGATACAGAAATGGTCTAGGGTGTTCAGTGGAGCATCCGTCTTCAACGGAAAGAGTTTTTCATGCGAATCGCGATGATCGGAACGGGCTATGTGGGACTGGTGTCCGGAGCCTGCTTTGCGGATTTCGGTCACGACGTCACCTGCGTCGACAAGGACGAGAAGAAGATCGCGGCGCTTCATCGCGGCGAGATTCCGATCTACGAGCCCGGGCTCGACGAGCTGGTCGCGACCAATGTGAAGGCCAAGCGGCTCGACTTCACCACCGATTTGTCGAAGCCGGTCGCGGACGCCGATGCCGTCTTCATCGCGGTCGGCACGCCCTCGCGCCGCGGCGACGGTCACGCCGATCTCTCCTATGTCTACGCCGCCGCGCGCGAGATCGCGCAGTCGCTGTCGGGCTTCACCGTCGTCGTGACCAAGTCCACCGTCCCGGTCGGCACCGGCGACGAGGTCGAGCGCATCATCCGCGAGACCAACCCCGCGGCCGACGTCGTCGTCGCCTCCAACCCCGAATTCCTGCGCGAGGGCGCGGCGATCCGCGACTTCAAGTATCCCGACCGCGTCGTCGTCGGCACCTCCGACGAGCGGGGCCGCAAGGTGATGGGCGACGTCTATCGCCCGCTGTCGCTGAACCAGGCCCCGCTGATGTTCACGGCGCGCCGCACCGCCGAGATGATCAAATACGCCGCGAACGCGTTCCTCGCGACCAAGATCACCTTCATCAACGAGATCGCGGACCTCTCGGAAAAGGTCGGCGCCAACGTGCAGGAAGTCGCGCGCGGCATCGGCCTCGACAACCGCATCGGCACCAAGTTCCTGCACGCGGGTCCCGGCTTCGGCGGCTCCTGCTTCCCGAAGGACACCAAGGCGCTGATCAAGATCGCGCAGGACTATGACGTGAGCCTGCGCATCGTCGAATCCGTGCTGGCCGTCAACGAGAACCGCAAGCGCGCGATGGCGCGCAAGGTCAGCCAGGCGCTCGGCGGTAGCTTGCGCGGCAAGACCATCGCCGTGCTCGGCCTCACCTTCAAGCCCGACACCGACGACATGCGCGATGCGCCGTCGATCCCGCTCGTCACCGGCCTGATCGACATGGGCGCGACGGTCAAGGCTTTCGATCCCGTCGGCATGGAGCAGGCCAAGGGCGAGTTGCCGAACATCACCTATTGCGAGGACGCCTATTCCTGCGCGCAAGGCGCCGATGCGCTCGTCATCGTCACCGAATGGGTGCAGTTCCGCGCGCTCGATCTCCACCGGCTGAAGGCGGCCATGACCCAGCCCGTCGTGGTCGACCTCCGCAACATCTACCCGCCCGAAGAGATGGAAGCCGCCGGCTTCACCTACGAGAGCATCGGGCGATCGTCCCAGGCTTAAGCCAGTCGTTTGAAGTTCGGCTTCGCCCGCCTCATCCTGAGGTGGGCGAAATCGTCTCTGATGCGATATGATCCGGTCGCATCGGGTCGCAGCGTTTGGCCTCGTTGCCGCGATGGAGATTGTCATGACCGACGACACGCACACGATCCGCAGTGGCGGGCTCAGCGCGACCGTCAAGGCACACGGCGCCGAGCTGTGCTCGTTGAAGGACGGCCGCGGTGTCGAATTTGTCTGGCAGGCGGGGCCGGCCTGGCCACGCCACGCGCCGCTGCTGTTTCCGATCGTCGGGCGTCTCGCCAATGACGAAATGCGGCACCGGGGCAAGACCTACCGGATGACCCAGCACGGTTTTGCGCGCGACAGCCGGTTCGCATGGGCAGAGCGCGGCGAGAACCGTTGCACGTTAGCGCTCGAAGACAGTGAGACAACGCGCGCACTCTATCCGTTCGCATTTCGCCTGACGGCCACCTATGCGATCGACGACGCCGGTCTCGATCTCTCGCTCACGATTGTGAACACTGGCAAGGAGACATTGCCGGTGTCGCTTGGTGGCCATCCCGCCTTCAACTGGCCGCTTCAGGCCGGAGTGTCGAAGGAGAGCTACGCGCTGACGTTCACGAACGAGGAGCCGTCTCCGGTTCGCCGTGTCGAGGGCGGACTCCTGCTCGCGGCAACGGATCCGAGCCCCGTCAGAGGCACCGTGCTTCCTTTGTCGGAATCCCTGTTCACCAATGACGCCGTCATCCTCGATCCCGTCAACAGCCATGCGGTCCGGTATGCGGCCGGGCAGGGGGCCGGGCCCTGGCTCAAAATGTCATGGCGCGGTTTTCGCGAGCTCGGCGTCTGGTCGAAACCGACAGGCGCGCCGTTCCTCTGCATCGAGCCGTGGCGCGGCTATGCCAGTCCCGTCGGTTTCGATGGCGAGTTCAGCGACAAGCCGGGTCTGATGCACATCGCGGCCGGCGCGAACGAAGAACTGTCGTACCGGATCGAGGTCGGGTCGTCCTGAGGCAGGCCTTCGCGCGCCTGTGGCCCTCAGACCTCGATCCGCGTGAGGTCCTCGCCGAGCACGACAGGACCTGCGTAGTCTCGGCGGACGTCCGCGAGAAGTGCGTTCAGCATGGAATCGTCAGTGCGCGGCCGGTGATGGGTCAGCGCGAGCTTCTTGACGCCGGCCTTGGCGGCGACCTTGCCGACCGTATCGCCGCAGGCGAGCGTATATTTCGCGAGCCGGCGGAGGTGGTCGTTGGTGATCTCAGGCGTCGCGAGAAAGCAGCACTGGACCAGCAGGTCGGCTCCCTGTGCCAGCCGCTCGAGACCGGGGCAGGGGACCGTGTCGCCTGAGATCGCTATGACCTTGCCCTCGGCTTCGAAGCGGAAGCCGAGACACATCCAGCGCGCGATAAACGCCGGCGACATGTCGAGACCGTCGCCATGTGAGACGAACTCGGCGCTGATCTTCCAGCGACCGGTGTCGAGGATGGGGCCGGGAATGATGTCCGTCGCGACGACCGGCTTCCAGCCGCCAAAGGTCGGCTCGCCCTGATCCCGCCAGGCGATGTCCTTGTCGTAGACCTGCGTGATCAGCGTGTTGACGAGCCGTTCGGTATCGGGCGGGCCGTAGATGCGCAGATCGTCTTTGCGGCCATGCATCCACGAATTCAACATCACATCGTAGAGGTCGCCGATGTGGTCGAAGTGGTGATGGGTGAGAAAGACCGTGTTGATGGCGCCGAGCGGCACGCCGGCTTTGTGGAGCTGCACCATGACGCCGCGGCCTGCGTCGAACAGGATGTTCTCCTCGCCGAGCCTGATCAGCGTGGTCGTCGCCATGCGGCGCGGGTCCGGGCGTGGGCCGCCGGTGCCGAGCAGTATGACTTCCATGGCGCCTACTCCAGCGTGAAGCCGGTCGACCTGATCACGCCGCCCGGGCGTGTCTGAAGATCTTTCGTGGCGTACTTTAGATTCGAAGGCGTCAGCTAGACAAGTCGCGCGTCAGTGCAGACCGGCCGCAGTGGCAGCGATGGTCGGCCGGATCGGCGAGCGGTCCGATCCCTTGGACGTCAGGCGATGCGCAAAATCCTGCGCGCGCCGCTCGACCAGATGCCAGGTCGCGCGCGCGACGAGATAGCTGAGCGCGGCGGTGACGGCATAGGCGATCAGCAGCGAGACCAGTCCGTCCGTAAGCGGCCAGATCTGGCGCAGGCCGTAGATCACCGCGAAGTGCGACAGGTACATCGAATAGGAGTTGCGGCCCAGCGCCTCGATCGGCCGGCAGCGGATCGCGAGGCGGATGCAACCTGCAACCAGCGCACCGAGCACGAGGTTGATCATCAGGTAGTTGAATTCATGCGAGCCGGTCGCGCGGTCGGCGATGAAGGAGAGCGCGATGAAGACGGCGAAGATCGCGGCGTCCGACTTCGCAAAGCCGTCGCGCAGCGAGAAGAACAGCGCGCATCCCACGAGGAAGACCGGCAACTGGTTCAGGAAGCTGATGTGCAGCGCATTCCAGACGAAGGCCTCGTGGCCGGGCCCGTAATAGGCCGAGAACAGTGCGAACGCCCATGGCTTGAACAGGCAGACATTGACCAGATGCAGCACGATCGCGAGCGCAAGATAGAGATGGCGGCGCGATCCGAAGGCCGTGATCACGAAAGGGAAGACGAGATAGAACGTCATTTCCGCCGCGATCGACCAGTCGCCCGGCACGACGCTGTTGACGCTATCCGGCCAGAAGCCGTGCAGGAACGTCGCGGTCAGGATCACCTGGAGCGGCCCGATGCCGTTCGGCGCGTTGTAGCTGGGACCCGTGCCGTTGATGATGAGGTAAACCGGGATCGCGAGCCAGAACAGCGGCGCGATGCGCAGGAAGCGCCGGATGTAGAATTTGCGCGTCGGATCGGTTTCGGTGCGCTGCGTCCACATCAGGCACATCGTCATGGCGCTGACGAAGTAGAACACGTTGACGCCGGTCCAGCCGCACATGAAGGCGAAGTCGACGGGCTGGATCTTTGAAGGAAAAGATTGTGAAACGTGGATCGCCATCACGCCGACGATGGCGAGGCCGCGCAAGACGTCGAGCGTGTGCGAACGACCGAAAGGCGTTGCACCTTGCTCGGGTCGTTCGGCGGCCAACCGGGCCTGCCCCTGCATCACGCCTGCTCCGTGGTTTCGCATCTGCAAGCGGAGACCATAGAGGCGCGGCCGGCTGTTTCGAAGCCGAAGCCTTTCTTTACGTTAACCAGCGGTTGAGTCCGATGCCGAATGTACGGGATCGGCGGTGTCGAGGAGGCCGGTCGGCGCTCGAAAGAGCCACGCCGGCGTGATGATGCGCGCGATGAGAATTGTGGGGCAATTCATACTTAATGCGCCAATACCATGACCAATATTGTTCGGGCAGCACAACACGCCTAGTATTCCAGCAGGCAATTTCGGGGGCTCGAATAAGTCGTGAATGTTCGTTCACAGGACAGTGCGCTGCGCGACGACTTGAACTTTCAAGCCGCGCCACAAGCACACAGGACATCCAACAACGTGGTTGATTCCGGACGTCAGGAATTGAGGCCTGCCGGCCGCGAGCGGCTGATCGTCGTCGAAGACGATCCCGTGACGCGGACGATGCTGGTCGGCTATTTCAACGAGAACAATTTCGACGTGGTCGGCGCCGGCTCCTGCGCGGAATGCCGCCAGGCGCTACGCTCGCGCACCGATCTCGTCTTCCTCGACGTGCAGTTGCCCGACGGCGACGGCTTCGAGCTCGCCAAGGAGATCCAGGCGACCAGCAACGCGGGCATCATCTTCGTGACGCGCCGCGACACCGACGTCGATCGCATCCTCGGCCTCGAGATCGCGGGCGACCATTACGTCACCAAGCCGATCAATCTGCGCGACCTGCTGGCGCGGGCACGCAGCGTGCTGCGGCGGCGCTCGATCGACCGCAAGGCGGCGCGCAACCACAATTCGATTGCCTTCGGCGACTGGATCATCGACCTGACCCGGCGCGAGCTGCTCGGCAGCGACGGCAAGCCGGTGGCGTTGACGCGCGCCGAATTCGACCTGCTCGCGGCGCTGGTCGGCGCCGACGGCCGGCCGCTCAGCCGCGACTATCTGATCGAGGTCGTCAGCAACCGCCAGGCCGAGGTCGATATCCGCACCGTCGATGCGCTGGTGGCGCGGCTGCGCCGCAAGCTCGTCGGCAGCGGCACGCCCGTGATCGCGACCGTCACCGGCGTCGGCTACAAGCTCGCGCTCAGCGAGCGGCTCTAGTCGTTCCGGCCAGCCGATCGTCGACCGCATACAGCGTGCAGGTCGGCGACCATTTCATGCAGGCGCTAAGCGAATCGCGCCGGGCGTCGTCGGCGGTGGTGCGCCCCGAGCGCCAGCCGTAACTGCCGTTCGGCGACACCGCAAAAGCCTTGTGCGGCATGGTGCTGGCGAGATAGCGCGAGAATTCGGCGCGCGCGGCCTCGTTGAGCTGGCCCGGCGGCGGCAGCGGATCGGGAGGGCTCAGGATGTCATGGCCGAGCCCGCGCTCGCGCAGAAAGGCGTCGAGATAAGGCGTCCATTGCGGGCGGCCCACCACCGAATAGAGATAGTGGCCGTCGTCGCCGTAAGGCGGCGCCGCAATGAATTTCGCGTGACCGCCATTGCCGCGAAATCCGTCATAGAGGCGGCGCGCGAGATCGGGACCGAAGAACGAATCATTGGCCGCATAGACCCATAGCATCGGCACGCGCGAGGTCTTGCCGAACGTGGCGAAGGCCTGCCCCAGCCCATCCTTGTTGCAGACGTCGTCGTCATCGCGCGAGCCGCGGCCGCCGGCAAAGCTGATCGCGGCGACGAGACCCGGCGGTGCCTGCGCGGTCAGCGCGACGGTGGCGAGCCCGCCGGCGGAATGGCCGGCCGCGATCATGCCCGATGTCGTGACGTCGGCCCTGCGCCCCATCGCGTCGATCGCGGCGCGCAAGTCCGCGACCGCAACTGCCGCCGCCGGCAGATAGGCGGCATTCGCGCAGCCGCCGACGCTGTCGACGCGCCCGCCGGGCGAGGTGCCGTAGCCGCGTCGCATCACGATCAGCGCGGCAAAGCCGCGCCGGGCATATTCGAGCGCGATCCCGTAATATTTGTGCGCCGACATGGTCGCGCGGTCGTCGAAACTGCGCGGTGAGCCGTGGCTGAGCAGCGCGAGCGGATAGCGCTTCGTTCCGGCCGGCCGGACCAGAAAAGCCTCCAGCCCCTGCGGCCCGGCCTCCGTCATCGGGATGCGTAGGTCTTCCGTGTAGAACTCCGCGGCCATCGCATCGGGCACGATGCCAGCCGTCGCAAGCCAGGCCATCAGAACAACCAAGAGCCTGTGAAACAACGTCATGCCCCGACTCGAAAAAGCCCCGATCTGAAAGACCATAGCATGATCTCAGGAACGGCCAGCCCGCCGCGCGTGTTGCTCTTGGCGGGGACCCGGCCGATGCTATGGTATTCCACAAACTCTGCACGACAGGACGAGGATATTTCAGTGGCTGATGTTCATCCCGCGGCGGGCAAGCTGGTCTCGCCGGACGCGCTCACCAACGTTCCGCGGCTGGTGACAGCCTATTTCGCCGGCAAGCCCGATGTCGGCGATCCCGCGCAGCGGGTGGCGTTCGGAACCTCCGGCCATCGCGGCACGTCGTTCAAGAACAGCTTCAACGAGGGCCATATCCTCGCGACCACGCAGGCCATTTGTGACTACAGAACGGAAAAGGGCCTGACCGGCCCGCTCTTCATCGGCATCGACACCCATGCGCTGGCCGAGCCGGCGCTGGTCAGCGCCGTCGAGGTGTTCGCCGCCAACGGCGTCGACATCATGATCGACAAGGACGGCGGCTACAGCCCGACGCCTGTCATCTCGCACGCGATCCTGACCTACAACAAGGGCCGCGCTAGCGGCCTTGCCGACGGCGTCGTCGTCACGCCCTCGCACAATCCCCCCGAGGACGGCGGCTACAAATACAATCCGCCGCATGGCGGCCCGGCCGACACCGACGCGACCTCCGTGGTCGAGAAGCGCGCCAACGCCTATCTCGCCGACGGCCTGAAGGGCGTGAAGCGCATCGACTACGCCAAGGCGCGCAAATCCGCGAATGTGCACGCCTACGACTTCATCACGCCCTACGTCGCCGATCTCGGCAATGTCGTCGATCTCGATCTCGTCAAATCCGCCGGCATCAATATCGGGATCGATCCGCTCGGCGGCGCCGCCGTGCATTACTGGCATCCGATCATCGAGCGCTACGGCCTGAAGGCCACGGTCGTGAACGAGGCGATCGATCCGACCTTCCGCTTCATGACCGTCGACTGGGACGGCAAGATCCGCATGGATTGCTCCTCGCCTTACGCGATGGCGAGCCTGATCGCGATGCGCGACCGCTTCGACGTCGCCTTTGCCAACGACACCGATGCCGACCGCCACGGCATCGTGACGCGCACCGGCGGCCTGATGAATCCGAACCATTACCTTGCGACCGCGATCGCCTATTTGTTCGCGAACCGCCCGAACTGGGGCAAGGATGCCGCGATCGGCAAGACCGTGGTGTCGAGCTCGATCATCGACCGCGTTGCCAAGAAGCTCGGCCGCAGGCTGGTCGAGACGCCGGTCGGCTTCAAATGGTTCGTCGACGGCCTCCTCACGGGCGGCTTCGGCTTCGGCGGCGAGGAGAGTGCAGGGGCCTCGTTCCTGCGCCGCGACGGCGGGGTGTGGACCACCGACAAGGACGGCATCATCCTCGGCCTGCTCGCAGCCGAGATCATGGCCAAGACCGGCCGCGACCCCAGCCAGCTCTTCAACGATCTCACTGCCGAGCTCGGCGTGCCGCACTATGCGCGCATCGACGTCGCCGCTACCGCGCCCCAGAAGAACATCCTCAAGTCCGTCACGCCCGAGCAGCTCGGTCTCAAGGACCTCGCCGGCGATCCCGTCCGCGCCACGCTGAGCAAGGCGCCGGGCAACGGCCAGCCGTTCGGCGGCATCAAGGTCGAAACCGATTTCGGCTGGTTCGCCGCAAGGCCGTCGGGCACGGAGGACGTCTACAAGATCTACGCGGAAAGTTTCCGCAGCACCGAGCACCTGAAGCGGATTCAGGAAGAGGCCCAGGCGGGCCTGAAGAAGGTGTTCGGGGCGTAGCTGCGGGGCCAAAGCGCCGTTTGCACTGTCCCGGTCCGAGGGGGGGGGCGCCGTATTGGTGTCATCACCCGCGAAAGCGGGTGATCCAGTACTCCGCGGCGCGAGTTGCGTGGACCAATGACTGCCGCGGAGTACTGGATTCCCCGCCTTCGCGGGGAATGACAGCAGAGTTATTCTTGTATACATAACATCTCATATAGGTAATATATTACGGCACTTTTCGCTCTTGAACGATTCTATCGCTCCGCTATTGTATACATAACGTATTCATAAGCCTTGGGAGAGCGACCCGTGACAAAACCCTTCCCGATGAACGCCTGGTACGCCGCGGCCTGGGACGCGGACGTCAAGCCGGCGCTGTTGCCGCGGACGATCTGCGGCAAGCATGTCGTGATGTATCGCAAGGCCGACGGCTCGGTGGCCGCGCTGGAGGATGCCTGCTGGCACCGGCTGGTGCCGCTGTCCAAGGGCCGGCTGGAAGGCGACACCGTCGTCTGCGGCTATCACGGCCTGAAATACAATGCGCAGGGGCGCTGCACCTTCATGCCCTCGCAGGAGACCATCAATCCGTCGGCCTGCGTCCGCGCCTATCCCGTGATCGAGCGGCACCGCTACATCTGGCTCTGGATGGGCGACCCCGCGCTCGCCGATCCTGCGCTCGTTCCTGACATGCACTGGAATCACGATCCGGCCTGGGCCGGCGATGGCAAGACCATCCACGTCAATTGCGACTACCGCCTCGTGCTCGACAATCTCATGGACCTCACCCACGAGACCTTTGTGCACGGCTCCTCGATCGGCAACGATGCGGTCGCCGAGGCGCCGTTCGACGTCACCCATGGCGAGAAGACGGTGACGGTGACGCGCTGGATGCGCGGCATCGAGGCGCCGCCGTTCTGGGCCAAGCAGCTCGGCAAGCCCGGCCTCGTCGACCGCTGGCAGATCATCCGCTTCGAAGCCCCGTGCACGATCGCGATCGATGTCGGCGTGGCGCCGACGGGCACCGGCGCGCCGGAAGGCGACCGCTCGCAGGGCGTCAACGGTTTCGTGCTCAACACCATCACGCCGGAGACCGAGAAGACCTGCCACTATTTCTGGGCGTTCGTCCGCAACTACCAGCTCGGCGAGCAGCGCATCACCACCGAGATCCGCGAGGGCGTCTCCGGGATCTTCCACGAGGACGAGCTGATCCTCGAGGCGCAGCAGCGCGCCATGGACGAGAACCCTGACCGCATCTTCTACAACCTCAACATCGACGCCGGTGCGATGTGGACGCGCAAGCTGATCGACAGGATGGTGGCGAAGGAAAACCCGCCGCAGCACCTCCAGGCCGCGGAGTAGGCCAGGTGAAAGCAGCGCCCGAGCGAGAGGTCGACCGCTCCGTCTCGCAGACCGTGAAGGCGCAGCTCGCGCTGCGCGACCAGATCCTGTCGGGTCGCTTACGGCCCGGCGAGCGCATCTCCGAGTTGCAGGCGGTGGAGACGACCGGCGCCTCGCGCACCCCGGTGCGCATGGCGCTGGTGCGGCTCGAGGAGGAAGGCCTGCTGGAGGCGATTCCCTCCGGCGGCTTCATGGTGAAGGCGTTTTCCGAGCGCGACATCTCCGATTCCATCGAGCTGCGCGGCACGCTGGAAGGACTCGCCGCGCGCTTCGCCGCCGAGCGCGGCGTTTCGGCGCGCGAGCTCGAGCCATTGAAGGAGTGTTTGGCCGCGATTGACGAGTTGCTGCGCCAGGTGCCGATCTCGGTCGACGCGTTCTCCTCCTATGTCACGCTGAACGCGCGCTTCCATGCACTGCTCACGGAATTGTCGCGCAGCCCGCCGCTGATCCGGCAGATCGACCGCGCTTCGGCGCTGCCGTTCGCCTCGCCCAGCGGTTTCGTGATGGCGCAATCGGCGTTGCCCGAGGCGCAGCAGATTCTGATCATCGGGCAGGAGCACCATCGCGTCGTGATCGACGCCATCGAGAACCGCGAAGGCGCCCGCGCCGAGGCCGTGATGCGCGAGCACGCGCGGCTCGCGGTGCGAAACTTGCGGCTTGCGCTGCGCAACCGCACCCATCTCGACCTCTTGCCGGCGCTCGCGCTGATCAAGACCGCAACCGACTAGGGCCGTCACCATGCGCTTCATCGAAACCTGGATTCCGGCAACGCTCGTCGCGACGCGCGATCTTGCGCCGGGCATCCGCGAATTCCTGATCTTGCCGGATCAGTTCGACGGCTCAGCCTATCCGGTCGGAAGCCACATCAATGTCAGCGTGACCATCGACGGCCTGCCGGAGACGCGATCCTATTCGCTGGTCGGCGAGGCGTCCTCGCGCGGTTTCAAGATCGCGGTGCGCCGCACTGATGATTCCCGCGGCGGCTCGCGCTATATGTGGCAGCTCGCGCCAGGCGCCCGGCTCGACATCACCCGGCCGGCTTCGCTGCTCGCGGTCGACTGGACGCGCGAAAATTATTGCCTGATCGCCGGCGGCATCGGTATCACGCCGATCCTCGGCGCCGCACAGGCGCTGGCGCGTCGCGGCGCTGATGTCACGCTGCATTATGCCGTGCGCTCGCGCACCGATGCCGCCTATCTCGACGATCTCGCCAATATGCTCGGTGAGCGCCTGGTCGTTCACGCGAGCGACGAGGGCCGGCGGCTCGACCTCGATGCGCTGTTCGGATCATTGCCGCAAGGTGCGCTGGCGCTGTTCTGCGGCCCGATGCGGATGCTGGATGCCGCGCGCCACGCCTGGATCGGCGCCGGCCATCCGCTTCCCGATCTCCGCTACGAGACCTTCGGCTCCAGCGGCACGCTGCCGACCGAGACGTTTCGCGTGCGCCTGAAGGGGACCGATGTCGAGCTCGAAATCCCGCGCGAGCGCTCGATGCTTGATGTGCTCAATGCCAGCGGCCACGACGTGATGTACGATTGCAAGCGCGGCGAATGCGGCCTGTGCGCCATCGACGTGGTCGAGGTCGACGGCGAGATCGACCATCGCGACGTCTTCTTCAGCGACCACCAGAAGCAAAGCAACCAGAAGATCTGCGCCTGCGTCTCCCGCGCCCGCGGCACCATCACCGTGGACACGCTGCTGCGGGCGGACGCGGTCTGACCGCGGCTGGAAGGCGTACTCGGAAAACGCGATCAGCCTGAGCGCATGCGCATCCGCTTTTCTCTCGGGAGCGGACAGGTGCAGGTTGTCCTGGCGAGGCAGCTAAGGGCGGTGACGAAGCGGGCTTCGTTTGCTGCGTCAACGGGCCGGCAAGAGTGCTTCGTGCGGTCCACCAATCATGATAGGTTTGCTCTCGGCAATAAAAGTGTTCAGCCGGTCTTGGACAGCAAGGGTGGAGATTCTGCCATGAAATCCAATTCTGTCTCGCTGGGAGTCGATGCGTTCGCCACAGGGCGAGCTGACGCGCTGATTTTGATCGGCCGCATTCTCCTCGCGTGGGTATTCGTCGGAAGCGCGTATGGAGCAATATCCAACTTCAGCGGCTCTGTCGGTTATTTCAGGTCCCTGAACCTTCCAGCGCCTGAGCTGTTCACGATGACGACCATCGTACTGGAAGTACTGATATCCGTTGGCTTGATATTGGGCGTCGGTACGCGCTACTGCGCAATCCTGACGTTTGTGTTCGTATTGGCGGCAACGGCTATTGCGCACCGCTACTGGGAGTATCCCGCGGGTGCGCAGCAGATCGGTCAATACAACCACTTCTTGAAGAATATCTCGATCATGGGAGGCGCGATGTTGATCTTCGTCACCGGAGCAGGCCGGTTCAGTTTCGATCGGGCATCGTAGCCGGCATCACTTCAAGTCGGGCTTGAAAGCTTCCTCTATCGCGCGTCGGATGCTCTTTGAGAGCTGCTTCAGGGTCTTGCTCACGAGGGCGAAGAGAAGCATCAGCCATGTCGCAAGCGCGGCACACCACAGTACGACTTCCAATATCTCAGGCATGATGTGCCCCTTGAAAATATCTACTCTGAAATGCGGCAAGTGTTGCTTAATGGGGCCGACACGGCAAGCCGTCTTGAGAGTGGTAGCGCGCCGAAACACTCGGAAAAGCGCGCTCAACAGGCGGGCAGCCTTAGGTCAGGGAGGCAGACCAACTCTATGGCCGCGAAGACTGGCGCGGGACGCAGAACCTGCCCGGTAGCGATCATTTGCAAAGGCCGGCTTGAGGACATTCTGCCTTGCGCGAGTCTGCTTCACCGCTGGAAGCGGACCCCCTCACACTTGCGAGTATTGCCCTACGCCGCGTAGGTCGCCCGCAGCTTCCTCGTGTTCAGCAGCGCCAGAACGCCATCGACCGACACCGGCCGGCTGATCAGATAGCCCTGCGCTTCGTCGCAACCGAACTGGCGCAGAAATTCGAGCTGGTCGACGGTTTCGACGCCTTCGGCAACCACGCCGATGCGCAGGTCGCGCGCCAGCGAGATCACAGACTTCACGATTGCGGCGCAGTCGGGCTGCACCAGCATGTCGCGGATGAAGGACTGGTCGATCTTGATACGGCTGAACGGCAGCTTGCGCAGATAGGTCAGCGAGGAGAAGCCGGTGCCGAAATCGTCCAGCGCCACCGTGATGCCGAGCTCGAGCAGCGCGTTCAGGATCGACGCCGCGGAGCCGTATTTCGACAGCAGCATCGATTCCGTGATCTCGATCTCGAGCCGGTGCGGGGCGACCTCCGCGTCCGCGAGCGCCTGCACGATTGTCTGGAGGATGCCGGTGCTGTGAAACTGCGCGGCAGAGAAGTTCACGGCGACCCTGACGTCCTCCGGCCAGTCCGAAAGCGTCGCGCAGGCACGCCGGATCACCCATTCGCCGATCTCGTGGATCAGCCCGGTCTCCTCGGCGATCGGGATGAATTCGCTCGGCGGCACCAGTCCGCGCCGGGGATGCTGCCAGCGCAGCAGCGCCTCGAATCCGGTGATGCGGTTCTCGCCGAGATCGAGGAACGGCTGGAACACCAGGAACAGCTCGTCCCTGGCGATGGCGCCTTCGAGGTCCGCCTGCAGCGCCTTGCGATCGCGTGACACCCTGTCATCGGCTTCCTCGAAGAAGCAGACCGTGCCGGGACCTGCCTTCTTGGCGCGATACAGCGCGGCGTCGGCATTCTTCATGATGTCGAGCTGCGTGGTGCCGTCGCGCGGCGCCAGCACGATGCCGACGCTGGTTGCGCCGACGATCTGGCGGCCCTCGATCTGGAACGGTTCGTCGAAGGCCGCGACGAAGCGTTCGGCGATCTCGAGCGCATCCTCCGGCCGCGCCAGATTGGCCATCACCAGCGCGAACTCGTCGCCGCCAATTCGCGCGGCGTGCTCGGCGGCGCGCGTGCAGCGTTGCAGCCGGCTTGCGACCTGGACCAGGAATTCGTCGCCGGCGGGGTGGCCGAACTTGTCGTTGACCTCCTTGAAGCGGTCGAGGTCGAGCAGGAGCACCGCGAACTCCTCGCCGGACAGGGCCAGCCGCCGGAGCGCCGCTTCGAGCGTCTCGTTGAAGGCGAAGCGGTTGGGCAACAGCGTGAGGGGATCCTGCCGGACCGTGCGCTCGGCCTCGATCTGCCGGATCACGCGCCGTGCGAACGCGAATGAATTGACGAACACCGCGCGCAGCAGCACGCTGCCGTAAACCACCACCAGGATGGCCATCAGCACATAGGCGGGATCGCCGTCGCGGCCGAGGCAGATGGCGATGCCGACGAAGATGGGGCTCGTGAAGGCGATGGCCGCAATCGGGATCGTGGCGAAGGCCAGCGCGCCGCCGGCCAGCATTCCCGAGCAAAGGCAGGTGATGACGAGCTGGCCGCCGGTCGCGGCATTCGCGAAGAAGGCGACCGGGACGATGCCCCAGGCGACGCCGAGCACGAAGGCGTTGCGCACCAGCCGGTGCATCGCCCGGCGCGAAACGAATTGCGGTTTTGTGATCCGGCGCGAAGCATGGGATTGCAGGCCGAATGCAATCGCGGCGCCGGCCACGATCGTGGCCCAGGCCAGCGCAAATTTCCAGTCCGGCGAATGCCAGAGCGCGATGGCGAGCACGGCCGCGTTGCAGGCATTGGCCAGCATGATGCCGACGGAATAGCCGAGCACCAGTGACATCTGGTCGGCGCGGATATGTCCGGCGACGGCCTCGTCGGTTGCAGGACCGCCAAAGGCCGACAGATCGCCGGCGAACAGCCGCGCGACATAGCTGGTCAGTTGAGTCCGCATTACAGGGCCTAGCAGCATGGGCCGTTCTTGTTCGGCTCGATCGGGAGAATTCGCCGCAAACCTTTGACGAACTATGAATTATCCCCGTTCACCACGCCCGCCGTGACCACTTCTGCGTGTTCGCGCGCAGTATCGATAACAAATCGATACAAATGCGGCGCCTCGCGTTACGGCTGTAACGAGAGGCGCACGTTCGCCACGAGCTCGCTGTCATGCCCCGGCTTGACCGGGGCATCCAGTATGCCGCGGCCTATCAAGGATTCACAAACGTCTCGGAGTACTGGATCGCCCGCCCCAGTGCGCAAGCGCGCACAAGGCGGGCGATGACACCTGTATTTGGGAGGCGCAGTGACCACCCCGGCTGCTTCGAGCCGCAGCCGCTCCTCGATCCGCTCATCGCAGCGCCAAGCCTGTCACGGTTCTCACTGAGCGCACGAACGTCGCTTCATCGCCGCCTTGTGCGACGAAATACAGCGGTTGGTATCCGATTGCCGCCCAGTGTTGCTCATCGGACATAGTGTGAACTTAAGGTTCCCTTTACTCTATCTCAGCGCGAATTTTTGCAATTTTGGAATTGCCGGTGGTTGGAATGGGAATGAAGCGTCTGCTGCTCGCGAGCTCAGCCTTGGCGAGCTGCCTGTTTTCAGTTTCGGCTCAGGCCCAGAGTGTGTGGCACGGCTTCGGCAACTCGACAGCCACCAGCGATTATAATCTCGACACGAACTGGTCGAATCCGCCGGCGGGCGCTCCGCCGATCAATGCCGGCCAGTCCGCTCAATTCAACGGAGGGGGCAGTGCGACCATCACGGTCACTGCCGGCCCGATCACCCCGGATTCGTGGACGTTCGGAGCAAACGCCAGCAACTATGCCGTGTCGGGCTCCGACGTGAACTTCAACGGCGCCGGACCGAACCTCGTCAACAACGCCAATACCAATCAGAGCATCTCGATCAGCAACAACATGACGGGAGCGGGCATCTCACAGGCCGGCGCCAGCACGCTGACCCTGAGTGGGACCAACTCGTTCACGACGACGAGCGTCAGCGGTGGCACCTTGGTCAACAGCGGCACCCTGACATCTGCCGTGTCCGTTACGAATATGAGCGCGACCTACGACAACACCGGCACGCAAAATGGCGGCCTCGCCAACAATGGCGTCACGCATAATTCGGGCACGCTGAACGGCGGTCTGACCAACTTTTTCGGCTACATCCAGACGGCCGGTTCAACCAATGGCGGGGTGACCAACATCGGCTCGATCGGTGCCCATGCCGGCGCGTTCAACGGCGCGATCGACAACAGCACCGGCGGCCTCTTCGAAATCTTCGGCACGGTCACCAGCGACAGCACGTTCAACAACAGCACCGCCACGTCTGTCCTGTTTTTTTCCAGCGGCTCGTACACCGTCGCCGGACTGATCACGAATTCGGGCACCGATCCGGCCGGAGGCATCGTGGTCAACGCGGGCACGACCCTCAACGCCAACGGCGGTCTGACGAACAATGCCAACGCGACCATCGTGAACAACGGCGGTACCGTGACCGGCAACCTGAGCAACGCCGGCATCGTCACCAACACCGGCGCCATGGGGCCGGTGACCAACACCGGGACGTTCAACAACAACAGCGGCGGTTCGATCACGACGCTGAGCAACAGCAGCGGCACCTTCACGAACGCGAGCGGCGCAACGGTCTCCGGCGCGGCGACGATCTCCGGCGGCACCGTGACCAACGCCGGGACGTTCTCCAGCACGATCGGCGTAACGGGCGGCTCGTTCACCAACAACACCGGCGGCCAGGTTCAGGGCACGACCACGAACAACGGCGGCACGGTGGACAACTTCGGGACGATGGCCGCCGTGATCAGTACGTCGGGCACGTTCGGCAACAGTGGGACGATCACAACGCTGAACAACAACGGCGGCTCGTTCATCAACGCGGCGAGCGGCACGGTGTCGGGCGCAGCCACGATCTCGTCCGGCTTCATCTCCAATGCCGGCACGCTCTCCAGCACGCTTGGTTTGACTGGCGGTACGTTCCAGAACAACCCCACCGGCCAGGTGCAGGGGACGACCACCAACAATGGCGGCCTGGTGAACAACGGCGCGGCCATGGCCGGCGTCGTCAACCAATCGGGGACGTTCAACAACAACAACTTCGGATCGGTGACCACGCTGAGCGTCAGCGGCGGCACGTTCGCCAATGCGTTTGGTGCGTCGGTCACCGGCGCGACGACGATCACCGGCGGCACGGTTACGAACAGCGGTGGCACGTTCGCCGCAGTTGGCAACAGCGGCACCGGCACGTTCAACAACACCAGCGGCACCGCGGGTGCGGTGAGCAACTCGGCGACCGCGACCAACAACGGCACGATCGCATCGCTGACCAACACCGGGGGCACGTTCGGCAACACCGGAACCGTCTCGGGCGCGTCGTCGATTTCGGGCGGCACCGTGACCAGCGCCGGCACGTTCTCCAGCACGCTCGGCCTGACGGGCGGCACGTTCACGAACAACGCCGGCGGCCAGGTCCAGGGCGCGACCACCAACAACGGCGGCACGGTGAACAACAATGCCGCGATGGCCGGCGTGACCAACACGACAGGCATCTTCAGTAATAATAGCGGCGGTTCGATCACGACGCTGAACAACAACGGCACCGGCAGTTTCAGCAACGCTATCGGCGCAACGATCTCCGGCGCCGCGACCGTCTCGGCGGGTACCTTGACGAACTACGGTACGGTAGCCAGCACGGTCAACCTGACGGGCGGCAACCTCAACAACTTCAACGGACAGATTCAGGGCACCACCACCAACAACGGCGGCCTTGTGAACAACAACGCTGCCATGGCCGGCGTGATCAACACCTCCGGATCGTTCAGCAACAACAATCTCAGTTCGATCACGACATTGAACAATAATGGTGGCAGTTTCTTCAACTCTGGAACGGTCTCCGGTGCGGCGACGATCTCTGCGGGCAGCGTGATTAACGGGGCCACGTTCTCCAGCACAGTCAGCATGACAGGCGGCACGTTCAACAACGGCGGCACGATCGGTGGAGCGGTGACGATCGCGGGCGGCACGATGTCCGTGACCGGCAGTGGCACCATCGGCGGCGCGGTGAGCCTCACCAATGCGGCGGGCACGCTCGATATCTCCGGCGTCACCACCGGGCTTTCGGTTGCAGGCCTCTCGGGTGTCAGCGGCAGCACCGTGAACCTCGGCGCCAAGACGCTGACGATCTCGGGTGGCACGCAGGTCTTTGCCGGCGCGATCCAGGGCAGCGGCAATCTGATTATTTCCAGCGGCGTCGCAGAGGGGTTGACGGGCACCAGCGGCTACACCGGGACGACCACGATCAACGGCGGCCTGCTCATGGTCAATGGCTCCATTGCCAGTTCGTCGATGACGACATTGAACAGCGGCTCACTCCTGGGCGTCGGCACCGTCGGGAATCTCACCGTCAACGGTGGCCTCTTCACGCCTGGCGGCGGCGTGGTCGGTGGGTCCATGACCGTCTCCGGAAGCCTCGTCTTGGCGGCGGCCGCGACCTACCTCGTGGAAGTGACCCCGGCGACGTCCACCTCCGGCATCGTGACTGGCAATGCGAATCTCGGCGGCGCGACTCTCGGTGCCAACTTCGCGGCCGGCAGCTACGTCGCGAAGCAATACACGATCCTCACCGCGGGCAGCATCACCGGCGCGTTCAATCCCACCGTCCTCAGCCTTGGCCTGCCTGCGGGCTTCAGCATCAGCGTGAGCAATGACACCACCCACGCCTATCTGAACCTCGTGCTGAACTTTGCGCCGCCATCCGGCAACTTGAACGTCAACCAGCAGAATGTCGGCAACGCGATCGTCAACTTCTTCAACACGACCGGCGGGATCCCGATGGCGTTCGGCGGCCTGACGCCATCAGGGCTGACGCAGCTCTCGGGGGAGGTCGGCAGCGCGCCGCAGCAGACGACGTTCAACGCGATGACCCAGTTCATGGGCGTGATGACGGATCCGTTCGTCGCCGGACGCGGCGATCCCGTCAGCGCAGGCGGCGCGCCGAATGCGTATGCCGAAGAGAGCATGGCTTACGCGGCGACCGGGAAGGGCCGCTCGGCGAGTGCACGCGATGCCCTGGCCGCCTACACCAAGGCGCCGGTCGCGCAGTCCTTCGAGCAGCGCTGGAGCGTCTGGGCGGCCGGCTTCGGCGGTTCGCAGCAGACCGACGGCAACAATGCGCTCGGCTCCAACACCACCACGAGCAGCCTCTATGCGACCGCGGTCGGCGCGGACTATCGCCTGTCGCGCGACACGCTGCTCGGCTTCGCGCTCGCCGGCGGCGGCACCAATTTCTCCGTCGCCAACAATCTCGGCGGCGGGCGCTCGGACCTGTTCCAGGCCGGTGCGTTCTTCCGTCACAATGCCGGTCCCGCCTACATCACGGGTGCGCTGGCCTATGGCTGGCAGGACATCGTCACCGACCGCACCGTGACCGTTGCCGGCGTCGATCGCCTGCGCGCCGAGTTCAACGCCAATGCCTGGTCGGGCCGGCTCGAAGGCGGCTATCGCTTCGTCTCCCAAGGCATCGGCCTGACGCCCTACGCGGCGGCGCAGGTCACGGCGTTCGACCTGCCGGCCTATGCCGAGCAGGCGATCAGCGGCAGCAACCAGTTCGCGCTCGCCTATGGCGCCAAGAGCGTCACCGACACCCGCAGCGAGCTTGGCCTGCGCACCGACAAGGCGTTCGCTCAGAATGACGGCATCGTCACGCTGCGCGGGCGTGTCGCCTGGGCACACGACTTCAATTCCAACCGTGCGATCGGGGCCACGTTCCAGACCTTGCCCGGCGCCAGCTTCGTCGTGAACGGCGCCGCGATGGCATCGGAGACGGCGCTGGTCACCGCATCAGCCGAGAAGAAATGGCTCAACGGCTGGGCGGCGGCTGCGACGTTCGAGGGCGAGTTCTCCAACGTCACGCGCAGCTATGCCGGCAAGGGCGTGGTGCGTTACGCCTGGTGAGGCGCATCTCGGGGCGCTACCGCCCGAGCTGCTTCGGATCGTAATAAAACCGCTCCTCGATCAGCTTGTCGCCTTGCCAGGTCTGCCAGGCGATCTCCTCCAGCCTCCAGGTGACGCCTTCGGCGTTGGTGAAGCTGAAGATCCAGCGCGAGGCGACGTGATCGCCCTCGATCAGGCTCGGCCCGATGCGGACAGCCTTGACCTCCCTGGATGCCGCCAGCACGCCGCGCTCCTTGGCGACGAGCTTGTCGCGGCCGACCGTCGGGGCGGCGTTGTTCTCATAGGTCGCGGCATCGGGCGTGTAGTACTGCTCGATCGCTTCGACAAACTCCCCGTTCTCCAGCCGCTTGGCAAAGGCTTCGACGACGTCACGGCTCGGCATGGATCACCTCGCGATTAAAACCGACTGATAGTCGGTAAATACTGACCAGTAGTCGAAAAGTCAACTGGCCGCCTCGCCTGAATTCGATTAGACGAGACCCATGGCAAAGCAGGCGGAGCGGCGGGCAGCGACATCGGAGGCGATCCTGACGGCGGCGCGCCGCCTGTTCGGGACGCAAGGATTTTCCGCGACCACCATGGACGAGATCGCGGAAGGCGCCGGCATCGCCAAGGGCGCGGTCTATCATCACTTCAAGACCAAGGAGGCGGTGTTCGAGGCCGTGTTCGACCTGGTCTCGCGCGACCTCGTTGCCGAGATCGACAGTACCGCGCGCGCAGAGAAGGACGTGCTCGCCGCGATGGTCGCCGGCACCCAGCATTATTTCGCCGCGACCGCGAAAGGTCCGACCGGCCAGATCATCCTTCGGGACGGCCCCGCGGTGCTCGGGTGGGAACGCTGGCGCGAGATCGACGCAAAACACTTTGGCGGCAAGCTGCCGCGTGCGATTGCGGCGGCGATGGAGGCCGGTCTCATCGCAAAACAGCCGGTCGAGCCGCTGGCGCGGCTGCTGCTTGGCGCGGTGACGGAGGCGGCGGTCGCCTGCGCCGGGCGCGCGGATATCGCAAGGGCAGGGGCCGAATATGCCCGTGCGTTCAAGTCGCTGGTCGAGGCGCTGCGTCTGCGCGCATGATTGTGCTAGTGACGAACTGGAAACGCCCACACCAACAAGAAGAACAGTAGCGCATGAACGCAAATTCCCTTGCTCCGTCCGATCCTGAGTTCGACTACATCATCGTCGGCGCCGGTTCCGCCGGTTGCGTGCTCGCCAACAGGCTCTCTGCGAACGGCAAGCACAGCGTGCTGCTGCTCGAGGCCGGGCCGAAGGATTCCAACATCTGGATCCACGTGCCGCTCGGCTACGGAAAGCTGTTCAAGGAAAAGACCGTCAACTGGATGTACCAGACCGAGCCGGAGCCCGAATTGAAGGGGCGCCAGGTGTTCCAGCCGCGCGGCAAGACGCTGGGCGGATCGAGCTCGATCAACGGTCTGCTTTATGTCCGCGGCCAGCACGAGGATTACGATCGCTGGCGCCAGCACGGCAACGCCGGCTGGGGCTATGACGACGTGCTGCCCTATTTCAAGAAGGCCGAGAACCAGGCGCGCGGCGCCGATCAATATCACGGCAGCGGCGGACCGCTGCCGGTCTCCAACATGGTCGTGACCGATCCGCTGTCGAAGGCTTTCATCGACGCCGCGGTCGAGACCGGTCTGCCCTACAATCCCGACTTCAACGGTGCCACGCAGGAAGGCGTCGGCCTGTTCCAGACCACGACGCGCAACGGCCGCCGTGCCTCGACGGCGGTGGCCTATCTCGGCCCCGCGAAGACGCGCGGCAATCTCAGGATCGAGACCGAGGCGCTCGGCCAGCGCGTGCTGTTAGAGGGCCGCCGGGCGGTCGGCGTCGAGTATCGGCAAGGCACAACCCTGCGCCGCGCCCGTGCGCGCAAGGAGGTCGTGCTGTCGAGCGGTGCCTACAACTCGCCGCAGCTTCTTCAGCTCTCCGGCGTCGGCCCTGCCGATCTCCTGCGCAAGCACGGCATCGATGTCGTGCTGGACGCGCCGGGCGTCGGCCACGATCTCCAGGACCACATGCAGGTCCGCATCGTGATGCGCTGCTCGCAGAAGATCACGCTGAACGACACCGTCAACAATCCGTTCCGCCGCACGCTGGCCGGTGCGCGCTATGCGCTGTTCCGGAAGGGCTGGCTGACGATCGCGGCCGGCACGGCGGGCGCGTTCTTCAAGACCAATCCGCGGCTGGCGTCGCCCGACATCCAGGTGCATTTCCTGCCGTTCTCGACCGACAAGATGGGAGAGAGGCTGCATGATTTTTCCGGGTTCACGGCGTCGGTGTGCCAGGTCCGGCCCGAAAGCCGCGGGACCTTGCGCATCAAGAGCGCGGACCCGACGGTGCCGCCGGAAATCCGCATCAACTACATGTCGACCGAGACCGATCGCACCACCAATGTCGAAGGTCTGAAGATCCTGCGCAAGATCCTGAATGCGCCGGCGCTGAAGCCGTTCGTGGTCAATGAGTACGATCCCGGCGCGAAGGTATCCACGGATGGAGAGCTGCTCGATTATTGCCGCGAGCGCGGCAGCACCATCTACCATCCGACCTCGACCTGTCGTATGGGCAATGACGCGCTGGCGGTGGTGGATCAGCGGCTGAAGGTGAGGGGGCTCGAAGGCCTTCGTGTGGTCGACGGCTCGATCATGCCGGACCTCGTCTCGGGAAATACCAACGCGCCGATCATCATGATCGCCGAAAAGGCCTCCGACATGATATTGGAGGATGCGCGCTAAACGTTGCGCTGAAAGGACATTCGACTTGGCTACGCGACTGAAGATCGGCACACGCAAGAGCGCGATGGCGCTGGCGCAGACGGAAGAGATTGCGCGCCGCCTGACCGCCGCCATGCCCGATCTCGATGTCGAGATCGTCAAGTTCGACACCACGGGCGATCTCGATCAGACCAGCAAGCTGCTGCCGCATGGCGGAAAGGGCGGCGCGTTCGTGGCGCAGATCCGCGCTGCCGTGCTCTCCGGCGAATTGCAGGCGGCGATGCATTCGCTGAAGGACATGCCCGGCAACGAGGACACGCCCGGTCTCGTCATCGGCGCCACCCTGTCGCGTGATCCGCCCAGCGATGCGCTGGTACTGCGCGATGGGGTGACGCTGGAAGCGCTGCGCCAGTCGCGCGGCAAGGGTTTCAAGATCGGCACCAACGCCGTGCGTCGCGCCGCCTATGCGCGGCGGCTGTTTCCCGATGTCGAAGTGATCCACTTCCGCGGCGCCGCCGACACCCGCGTGCGAAAACTCGACAATGGCGAGAGGCAGAAGTTGCCGGATGGCGGCGCGGTTGGTCCCGCCGATGCGCTGATCATGGCGCGTTCCGGCCTTGACCGCGTCGGCCTCTCTCACCGGATCGCCTATGAATTCTCAGCGGCGGAGATGCTGCCCGCGGCAGGGCAGGGCATCGTCGCCGTGGAATGTGCTGCTCAGGACTGGCAGACGCGGCAGATCCTGGCATCGATCGACGATCCCTCCGCGCACGCTTCTGCCGATGCCGAGCGCGAGGTGCTGTGGGTGCTCAACGGCCACTGCAATTCGCCGGTGGCGGGTTTTTCGACCATCGCAGGCGATCGGATGTCGCTGACGGCGTCCGTGCTCGACCTCTCCGGCAACACCATCATCGAAGCCTCGCACACGGGCCCCGCCAACCGCCCGCGCGAGCTCGGCCGTGCGGTGGGACTGGACCTGCTGACGAAGGGCGCCGCCGAGATCATCGAGCGCAGCCGGCCGCGCTAGCTGGCCTGTGAAATCGCAATCGGCGGGATGATGCCATCCTGCTCCTGTTTTGCCCGACGTGTCAAACGTCGGCGCAATCTAGCGCGATGACCGCGCATCTGATTTCAATGCCCTCTAAGTCATTGATCGGGCGTGGTCTCCCTACTGTGCATGGGGTTGTTTTCGCGTTTTTTGTTTGAGCCGACCACAAGAGGCCGTCATGCCCGGGCTTGTATCCACGTTCTTCGTGCTGCGTGGTTAGGCGTGGATGGCCGGGACATAGGCTAGCGGAAGCAACGCCGTCCTTCGGACGACTATGCCCGGCCATGACACTGTGGAGAGACCGCTCGTCCCTCAGCCCCGCACGCGCTTCAGCATCTGCTCGACATGGGCGATCGGCGTTTCCGGCTGGATGCCGTGGCCGAGATTGAAGATGAAGCGCCCGGCAGCAAAGTTCGCCAGCACGTTGTCCACCGCGCGATCGAGCGCAGCGCCGCCCGTGATCAGCACCAGCGGATCGAGATTGCCCTGCACGGCGACGCGGCTCTGCACGCGCTCGCGGATGAAGGCCGGCTCGGCGGTCCAGTCGATGCTGACGGCATTGACGCCGGTCGCTTCGACATAACCGGGCAGTTGCGCGCCGGCGCCGCGCGGAAAACCGATGATCTTTGCGTCGGGCACTTTTGCGCGCACGCCTTCGACGATGCGCCGGGTCGGCTCGACTGACCAGCGCGCGAACTCGGCTGGCGGCAGCACGCCAGCCCAGGTGTCGAAGATCTGCAACGCATCGGCACCGGCCGCGAGCTGCGCCAGCAGATATTCGATCGAGTTCTCCACGAGCACGTCGATGATTTTCGCAAACGCCTCCGGGTGCCGGTAGGCCATCATCCTTGCCGGCGCCTGGTCGGGCGTGCCTTGGCCTGCGACCATGTAGGTCGCCACCGTCCACGGCGCCCCGCAGAAGCCGATCAGTGCGGTCTTGGGATCGAGCGCACCGCGCACGATTCTGAGCGCCTCGAACACCGGCTTGAGCTTGCCGAAGTCGGCGTGCGCGGCGAGTGTCGCGACTTTTGCGGGATCATCCAGCGGCTCCAGCCGCGGACCCTCGCCAACCTCGAACCGCACGGAACGGCCGAGCGCGTAAGGGATCACCAGGATGTCGGAGAAGATGATCGCCGCATCGAAGCCGAACCTGCGGATCGGTTGCAGCGTCACTTCGGCGGCAAGCTCCGGGTTGAAGCAGAGATCGAGGAAGCCGCCGGCCTTGGCCCGCACCTCGCGATATTCCGGCAGATAGCGCCCGGCCTGCCGCATCATCCACATGGGCGGGGTAGCCTGGCGCTGGCCGGAGAGCACGTCGATGAAGGGCTTTGTCGCAGACTGGGGCACGGACGGTCCTATCAAGATTGAGGTTCCTGATACACCGCCGGGAGCCGGAGCGGAACAGTGGAACCAGCGCAAATGCGCCGCGTTGACCTCCCAATCGAGGAGGACTCCATGGCTGAGACATTCAATCCCGCGCCGCACGACAAGCACGCTGATGATCTTGGCAAGGCGCTGGCTGCCGACCGCCATACCAAGCTTGAAGCCGGGCTGGAGGACAGCTTCCCTGCGTCCGATCCCGTCAGCGCTGCGCAGCCGACACCATCGAAGGCCGATGCGGATGCCGACAGTCCCTCGCTCTGGGACAAGGTTAAGTCGATCTTCAGCTAAGGCCGATGTTCGGCGAGCGCAGCGGCGCCGGTTTCCGATAGCGTCGCTAACGCATTGTTAGCGATCCAGCGACGCTCCAGTCCGTAGGAGTACGGGAAAACCCGCATAACGCTGCGAATGTCGGCAAGCGTTTCAGGGTTCAATAACAGAAGCGGTGGAAGTTCCGGCGATCGGAGATTTTCTGCCGCATGACCGTCGCCTCACAAAGAGCCGGATGGAGCCGTCTGCCGTTGCGCGCGGCGGCGTTCGTCGTGCTCACTTGCGCGACCATCCTCGGCGTCAGCGGCTGGCGTGAATGGGCCGCGCGCGATGCCGTGCTCAAGGGCGC
This sequence comes from Bradyrhizobium sp. Pa8, assembly GCF_052588265.1. Classification (NCBI taxonomy): domain Bacteria; kingdom Pseudomonadati; phylum Pseudomonadota; class Alphaproteobacteria; order Hyphomicrobiales; family Nitrobacteraceae; genus Bradyrhizobium; species Bradyrhizobium sp. Pa8. Next base: position 2,122,204 of record NZ_CP176767.1, read on the forward strand.
CGAGACCGAGATGGCGAATGTCGCGCGCTCGCTGACGCAGCATGCGGAGGACAGCCTCGACCTGCTGGATTCCGGCGTCGTCGGCGTCGTCAGCCGACTGGAGATGGACGGCGCCGAACCCGCCACGATCGCCAAGCTCAGGAACCTGCTGGAGGCGCGCAAGAAGGCGATCGCGCGCATTCACAGCCTCGCCATCATCGACGACCAGGGCAATTGGTTGACCTCGCCGGGCACGATCGGCTCGACGCTCAGCGACGACGCCTTCTTCCGTCATCACCAGCTCTCCCCGAAACGGGAGCCTCATGTTGGCCATCCGGTGCGGAGCCAGCTCGATGGCGAATGGGTCGTCACCCTGTCGCGCCGCTTCAACAAGCAGGACGGCAGTTTCGGCGGCGTCGTGCTTGCGACCATCAGCGCCAACTACCTCGCGCATTTCTACGAGCAGTTCGAGCTCGGCCGCAACAGCTCCGTGGCGCTTGTGCATGGCGACGGCATGATCATCGCGCGCAATCCAAGCAACGACAGGTTCGTCGGCCGCAGCGTCGCCGACACCCCGCTATTCCGCGACGCGAGCCTGCAGCAGCCGGGCGGCGCATACCATTTCAGGTCGCCGCTGGACGGCGCCGAGCGCGTCAGCTTCTTCAAGCGCTCTGGCCGTTATCCGCTCGTCCTGCTTGCCATGGTCGACAAGGCCGAGCTGCTGGCGCCCTGGCGCGCCGCGGCGATCTCCCGCATGCTCTACGTGCTCGCGCTGGTCGTGCTGATCGCGGTCATCGGCGCGGTGCTGGTGCGGCAGTTGCAGCGGGGCCAGCGCATGGCCGCGGCCCTGGTCGAGAAGGAGGCCCATTTCCGCCTGCTCGCGGAAGGCTCCAGCGACATGGTGACCCGCATCGGGCTCGACGAGCGGCTGCGCTATGTCTCGCCCTCGTCGGTCCGCGTCGTCGGCTGGCGGCCCAATCAACTGATCGGAACGCCGGCGCTCGCCGGCATCCATGCGGATGACCGGCCGCAGGTCCAGGCGCTCGTCGATGCCATGAAGCGTGGCGAAAAGGACGAGGCGCGCGTCACCTATCGCAACGCGCATCGGCAAAACTCGGAAGTCTGGCTCGAATCGACCATGCGGGTGACGCGCAAGGAAAACGGCAACGTCGACGGGGTGGTCGCGATCTCGCGCGACATCACCGAGCAGAAGAAGCTGGAGACCAGGCTCGAGACGCTCGCGATCGAGGACAGCCTCACCGGGCTCGCCAACCGCCGCCGCTTCGACGAACGGTTGAAGGAGGAATGGGCGCGCGCCTATCGCGACCGCTCCAGCCTCGCCTTGCTGATGATCGACGTCGACCACTTCAAGGCCTACAACGACGAGTACGGCCACCCCGCAGGCGATGCCTGTCTGCGCGTGGTGGCGAAGGTCATCGCGGCCGAGATGCAGCGCGCCGGAGATCTGGCTGCGCGCTACGGCGGTGAGGAATTCGCCATGCTGCTGCCGAACACCGATGCCGCCGGCTGCGCGCGGATCGGCGAGCGGATCCGCCGGGCGATCCGCGAGGCGGGCCTCGTCCACAGCACCCATCACGCGTCGGGCTGCGTCACAGCTTCACTCGGCGGCGCGGCCTGCCGGCCCGCGCTGGAACGCACCGCCGGCGTGGGCTCGCTCGTCGAGGCTGCCGATCAGGCGCTCTATGCGGCGAAGCAGCGTGGGCGCGACCGCCTGATGATGTCGGTCGAGGTGGCGAGCCTGCTGCCGAAGGCATCAGGGCTGTAGCTCATCATCCTCAATAATGCGGCGGGGGCTCGTTGGCAGGCCCCGGCGCATTCGTCTCGGCTTCCTGAAGTCGCTCGCCGAGCTCCGCGATCTTCCGCGTCAGCGCGTCGATCTGCTTCCACTGCGCGGTGATCGTCTGGTTGAGCGTCTCGATCGTATCGTCCTGATAGGCGACGCGTGTCTCCAGCGTGTCGATGCGCTCGCCCAGCGTCTTGATGTCACTCGTCACGGCCGTGCCCCAATTCTTGTTCGCGTAGGCCCCGTTCGCGCAAGCCATGACCGAGTGCGACGCGCTCGTCGAATACAAAACATTCGCCGCGCCAGCGGCTCTGCGCCTCAGGCACCTCTTCCAGATATTTGAGAATACCGCCCTTGAGGTGATAGACCTCGGCAAAGCCGCGCGCGAGCAGATGCGCGCTCGCCTTCTCGCAGCGGATGCCGCCGGTGCAGAACATCGCGATCCTGCGGTGCTTCGCCGGATCGAGCTGCTCGGCGGCAAAATCCTTGAACTGGCCAAAGCTCTTGATCTCAGGGTCGACCGCGCCCTCGAACGTGCCCATCGCAACCTCGAAGGCGTTGCGGGTGTCGAGCACCAGCGTGTCGGGTGCTGCGATCAGCGCGTTCCATTCGGCGGCCGCGACGTAAGTGCCGACCTGCCGCGTCGGATCGGCGGCCTCGTCGCCGAGCGTGACGATCTCCTTCTTCAGCCGCACCTTGAGCCGGCCGAACGGCATCGCCTCGGCGGTCGAGAATTTCAGCTCGAGATTGTTCAGCCGGCCGCCGAACAGGGTGCCGTGCGCGAGCTCACGGACGAAGGCGTCGATCGCCTCGGGCGCCCCCGCAATCGTGCCGTTGATACCTTCCTGGGCGAGCAGCACGCTGCCCTTGAGCGCGAGGCCTGCGCAGAACGCGCGCAACGGCTCGCGCAGCGCGCGGTAATCGGGCAGGGCGGCGAATTGGTAAAAGGCGGCGACCTTGTGGATCATGGCGGCTCGTTTAGCAGGCGGCCGCCGCCCAGAAAACCCGCATGGTCCCGGACGGCAAAAGGTCTATACGCCCAGCGGATGGCAGCTATTTCGCTGGTATGCCAGCATTGCCCCGGCGGGCTGGAATGTGTCATGTAGGCGCGGTTTTTCCGAGACGGCGCGCCCTCCGCGCCGACGGCCCAAGAGAGCCCCCCAAGAGAGCCCTGAGAGAGCAGAACTTCGATGAGAAACTTCCATTTCCCCGGCAGGTCCACCGTCCACGCCACCAACGCGATGGTCGCGACCTCGCATCCGCAGGCCTCCCTGGCCGCGATCGAGGTGCTGCGCGAGGGCGGCACGGCGGTGGACGCGGCGGTGGCGGGTTCGGCGCTGCTCGGCGTGATCGAGCCGCAATCGACCGGCATCGGCGGCGATTGCTTTGCACTGATCCAGCCGCGCGGCGAGGGCAAGATCATCGCCTATAACGGCTCCGGCCGGGCCCCGAAGGCGGCGAACGCCGACTGGTATCTCGAGCGCAAGATCAATTCCGTGCCGCTGACCTCGGCGCATGCGGTCTCGATCCCCGGCGTGATCGACGCCTTCGCGACCGTGCTGCGCGATCACGGCAAGTTCGGCTTCGACCGCCTGCTCCAACCCGCGATCAAGGCGGCGGAAGAGGGCTACGTCGTCGCCCCGCGCATCGCCTTCGACTGGAAGAACCAGTTCGAGAAGTTGAAGGGTGGCACCAACACCGTGCGTTACCTGTTGCCGGGGGGCAAGCCGCCGGTCGCCGGCGACGTCATCCGCCAGGCCGAACTCGGCAAGACGTTGCGCGCGATCGCCAAGGACGGCCGCGATGCCTTCTACAAGGGCGCGGTCGCGGAGGACATGGTCGAGACCCTCAGGGGGATCGGCGGCCTGCACACGCTCGACGATTTCGCCGCCCACACCACCGAGACGACGACGCCGATCGGCACGAATTACAAGGGCTATGACGTCTGGCAGTGCCCGCCGAACGGCCCGGGCGTCACCGCGCTCTTGATGCTCAACATCCTGTCGCGGTTCGACCTGACCAAGTATGCGCCGCTCAGCATCGAGCGCTTCCATCTCGAAGCCGAAGCCGCGCGCATCGCCTACATGAATCGCGAGATGCATGTCGCCGATCCCGAGCATATGAAGATCGACGTCGCCGAAATGCTCGCGAAGGGCTTTGCCGACGAATACATCAGCAAGATCCGCATGGACGGCATGCTCGACCTGCCGAACGTCGCGCCGCCGATGAATCCCTCGACCATCTACATCACGGTTGTGGACAAAGATCGCAACGTCTGCTCGTTCATCAATTCGATCGCGCATTCCTTCGGCTCGGCGATCGTCTCGAACAAGACCGGCGTGCTGTTCCAGAACCGCGCCGGCGGTTTCCGCATCCAGCCCGGCCATCCCAACTGCATCGCCGGGGGCAAGCGCCCGCTGCACACGATCATGCCGAGCCTCCTCACCAAGGGCGGCCGCTCCGTGATGCCGTTCGCGGTGATGGGCGGACAATATCAGCCGGTCGGCCAGACCCACGTCGTGACCAACATTCTCGACTACGGCTGTGACGTGCAGGAGGCGATCGACATGCCGCGCGGTCTGCACTACGAGGGCCAGTACCAGCTCGAGGACAGCGTGCCTGCCGATATCGTCGAAGGGCTGAAGAAGCTCGGCCACAAGACCACCAGCGTGGTCGGCCCGCTCGGCGGTGCGCAGGCGATCTGGATCGACTGGGACAAGGGCACGCTCACCGGCGGTTCCGATCCGCGCAAGGACGGCTGCGCGCTGGGCTATTAAGGGCCGAGGGCTGGAAACGATTGCTTCGTTGCGCTAGACACCTTCCGCCTCAAACGGAAGGTCTCCTATGCAGCGTTTCCAGCGCGCACTCCTCGCCATCATGTCGGCACTCGCGATCACCGTGATCGGCAGCGTGTCGACATTCGTCTCCACCACGGCATCGGCCCAGACCGCAGGAAAACCCATGACAACAGCTTCAGGCTTGCAGACCATCGACAGCGTCGTCGGCACCGGCGCTTCGCCAAAGCCCGGCCAGATCTGCGTGATGCACTACACCGGCTGGCTCTACGAGAACGGCCAGAAGGGCAAGAAATTCGACTCGTCGGTCGACCGCAACGAGCCCTTCGAGTTTCCGATCGGCAAGGGCCGTGTCATCGCCGGTTGGGACGAGGGCGTTGCCACGATGAAGGTCGGCGGCAAGCGCACGCTGATCATCCCGCCGCAGCTCGGCTACGGCGCCCGCGGCGCCGGTGGCGTGATCCCGCCGAACGCGACATTGATGTTCGACGTGGAATTGCTCGCGGTGAAGTGAAGTTCGTTCTCTCCACATCGTCATGCCCGGGCGTGGGCGTCCACGTTTTTTTGCGCAGCAAGGCGTGGATGGCCGGGACAAGCCCGGCCATGACGGAGAGTTCAGCAAACAAAAAGACCGGCCTCGCGGCCGGTCTTTTCGCTTTCAGATTGACGCGCGTCACTCCGCCGCGCGCTTTGCCGCAGCCGCGGCGCGATCGATTGCTTCCTTCGCGGCGTCCTTGGCGTCGCCCATGGCCTGCTGGCCCTTGCCCTTCACTTCCTGGACCACACCTTCGCCCTTCAGGCGATCGGAACCGGTGGCTTCGCCGATGCCCTGCTTGGCCTTGCCGATGGCCTCGTTGGCGGTGCCCTTGATCTTGTCGCTCGTGCTACCCATGAAACTCTCCTTCCAGTTGGCTCGCGAAAACAACGCCTGCCGACTACGAGAGTTCCGATTTTGGGTATGGCCTGATAGGCCCGCTTTGGTTAGCTTGCCGCGCACGGAACCAACAGAAAGCAAGTCCCATGACCGGCCATGACCACACGCATTCCCACCATGACCACGATCATGATGATCGCTGGAAACATGACGGCGTGCGCGTCATTCCCGGCAATCAGCTCGATACCAACGTGCCGTCGACGGCGGGCATGGACCGCGCGGCCGCGATCAATTTCGCGCGCGTCGGCGCGCAGAAATTGTGGGCGGGCACGGTCAGCATCAAGCCGGACGCCAAGACCGGTGCGCATCACCACGGCCATCTCGAAAGCGTCATCTACGTGGTGAAGGGCAAGGCGCGGATGCGCTGGGGCGAGAGCCTGCAATTCACCGCGGAGGCCGGCCCCGGCGATTTCATTTTCGTCCCGCCTTACGTGCCGCATCAGGAGATCAATGCCAGCCCCGACGAGGTGCTGGAATGCGTGCTGGTGCGCAGCGACGGCGAGGCGGTCGCGATCAACCTCGACATCGAGCCGGTTGAGAAGCCCGAGACCGTGCTGTGGATCGATCCCGTGCACCGGGATCCCAACGAGAAGAAGTAAGGGCCTGAAAGCCTGCTGGTTCTGTGCGACAGAACCACGCAGGCACAGCCTTCAAAAAATATCCGGAAGCGGTGTCGGATGGCTGTCGGGCCATCCGTCCTTGGGCAGAACCCCGCCCAAGGAGCCTCCGATGCCCAAAATGATCTTCGTCAATCTGCCGGTGACCGACCTCAAACGCGCGACGGCCTTTTACGAGGCGGTCGGCGCGGTCAGGAACCCGCAATTCAGCGACGAGACGGCGAGCTGCATGGTCTTCTCCGAGACCATCTTCGCCATGCTCCTGACCCACGACAAATTCCGCAAGTTCACGCCGAAGCCGATCGCGGATGCCAAGACCTCGAACCAGGTGCTGCTCTGCCTCTCGGCCGACAGCCGCGACGAGGTCGATAACGTCGTCGGCAAGGCCGAGGCCGCGGGCGGTGTGGCCGATCCCAGCCCGAAGGATGAGTACAGCTTCATGTACGGCCGCAGCTTCGAGGATCCGGATGGTCATATGTGGGGCGTGAACTGGATGGACATGGCAGCCTTCGCCGCGCAGTCCGACATGGCGAACGCCTGATCGAAGCCAACGAACATCGACCATCTGAAGAGGAGCATCCACGATGTCCAAGCTCATGCCCTGCATGTGGTTCAACGGCGATGCCGAGGAAGCCGCGAAGTTCTACGTCTCGCTCGTTCCGAGTTCGGAGATCACGCACGTCCAGCGCAACGTTTCGGACGGTCCGTCCGGCAAGACAGGCTCCGTGCTCGTCGTCGAGTTCACGGTGGCCGGGCAGCCCCTGGTCGCGCTCAATGGCGGCATGAAGGTGGAGTATACCCACGCAATCTCGCTGATGATCCATTGCGACGATCAAGCTCAGGTCGACAGCGTCTGGAGCGCGTTCCTTGCTCATGGCGGCAAGGAGCAGCAGTGCGGCTGGATCAGCGATCGCTGGGGCGTATCCTGGCAGGTGGTGCCGAAGGTGATGTTCGAATTCCTGTCGAGTCCTGACAAGGCTGCGGCCGCGCGTGCGATGCAAGCCATGATGAAAATGGTCAAGCTGGATGTGGATGTCTTGCGTCGCGCGTTCGAGGGCAAGTCGGCGGCGTAGTGCGGAAGCCGTAGGGTGGGCAAAGGCGCGTTTGCGCCGTGCCCACCATCTTGCAATCAAGAGAGAGAAGTGGTGGGCACGCTTCGCTTTGCCCACCCTACGAGACTGTGCCCGGCGAGGCGTCTCAATAATTGATCCTCAGCCCCACGCCGCCATGGATGGTGTTCCCCACCGGCTGCGGGCCCAGCGTGCCGTTGGCGAACAGGTCCACGATCCAGCCCTTCTGCACGCGGAAGCCGAGGCGGCCGCCATATTCGAACCAGCCCTGGTTGCCCATGGTCGGCACCACTAGGCCGTCGCCGGTCACGGTGGCGACGATGCCGCTATGGCTGGCGAAGGACTGCACCCAGCCGCCATTGATGTTGGTCTCGATGTTGCTGCCGAAGAGGTGCGTCCACTGGCCGCCGATCTTGACCAGGCTGGTACGGTCGGTGCCGGTCGCAATGGTGGCGTCGAACGGATTGAACGCGACCGCGCTATCGCTGTAGCCGGAGACGCGCTGCCAGAGCTGCCAGACTTCGATCGAGGCCGCGAATTCGTCGCGCGGGGACACGCGGCTCATCCAGCCGGCACGGCCATAGACGGCGTAGTTCGACGCGTTGGTCGAGCCCGTGACGCTCACCGGCCCGAGGCTGGTGTTGTAGCTGCGGGTGTAGCGCGCCTTCTCCCACGGCGTCAGGATGGTGCCGACGTCGAAGAACGGGCGCGACGAGCCCCAGTCGGTGAAATCATAGCGCAGAGCAAAGGCGCCGATCGGCGCGCTGGTGATGCTGTAGCCGCCCTCGCTGTAGTGCGTGTAGGCGATGCCGGCGAGCAGCGACAGGTTGTTGGTCAGCTCCTTGCGGCCATGAATGCCGGCCGAGAACGAGCCGGCCGAGCCGAATGCGCTGATGCAATCGCTGCAATTGACCTGCTCGTTGACGCCGAGCAGCACCGTGCCGAGCACCCGGTTGGTGATCATCTGGTTGAAGCGCTGGTTGGCGAGGCCGCCGATCGAATTGCCGCTGGAGTCCGCGCCGGTCGGGCCCGAAGGTGGATACGGGCTCGGCGAGGACGACGGATAGGGGCTTGGCGAAGGGGAGGGGGTCGGTGTGGGTGTCGGCGACGGTGAATAGGTCGGTGACGGTGAGGGCGTCGGCCCACCGCATTCGGACTCGCAAGCCGCCTGCGCTGCTGCCGGCCGCGCATCGAACGCGAAGAACGCAAACGCAGCGGTTGCGGTCAGCGCGGCGGCGAGGACGAGGCGTCTCACGTCGAGTTTCGCCATCATCACCGCCCGCACAGCATGCCATCGTCGTGGACGGCAGGCGTGATGGTCGGAGAGGCGTCCGCATACTGGTTGACCGAGCACAGCCCGGCGCTTGCGGCGCAGTTGGCGGCAAAGGTCCAGGGCGGCGTGTTGGTCTTGGTGATGCTGACCTTGCCGCCGGCCGAGGTGATGATTGCGGTGTCGCCGGGCTGGGTGAGCTGCACGCACTGGGAGCTCGTCGTGCAGACGCTGGCGGCGCCGTCCTGGAGCACGACGACGGAGCGGCCGCGCTGGGAGAGGATGTCGAGCGTGGTGCCGCGCACGCCGATGGTCGCGAGCGGTGTCGTGATCTTGTAGGCAGTCTTTTCCGAATGTCCGGTGACGAAACGGAATGCGCCCGTGGTCATGCGGATCGCGACGTCGCGATAGCTGTGCTCGTCGTTGAAGACGGTGCGGTCGAGCTTCAGCGTGGCGCTCGGGCCCAGCGAGAGGTTGGTGCTGTCGGCCATGACGAAGCGCGCAGCGCTGTCGGCGCCGGTGCGCACGGTCTCGTCGCGCAACATGCTGTCGCCGACACTGATCGGCGTCGTGGTCGCGGCCACGCGCACCACGTCGTTCTGGATCACGACGGCTTCGCCGACGCGCGTCTGCGCCTGCGCGCAGGGCGCCGCGCACAACGCGGCCGACAACAGAGTGGGGAAAAGCCAGAAACGCAAATTCATTTCGCAACCGATCGATATGTCCCTGATCGTACCGGATCGCGCGCGCTTCTGATGTGGCGAAATTATCACAAGCGGCGCTGGACGTGCGTTATGCTTAGTGACAGTTGCGGCAGAATGCGTTCAATGAAAAGTGCCGTCTTTGTTTTTCTCCGCGGTGAAGCAGATTTGCCACGCAAAATAGCCCCACAGCAGCCGTTCGAATTGCCCGCGGTTCCGAAGGTGTCGCAGAGCGCAGTGATCGCTGTCGCGATTTTCCTGGTCGCGCATCTCGCGCTGCTGATCGGCCTGACGTCGCCGGAGAAGTTCGTCTTCGACGAGGTGCATTACGTGCCGGCGGCAAGGCAGATGCTGGCACCCACGATGTCGCAGCCGATGCTCAACCCGATGCATCCACCGCTGGCCAAGGAGCTGATCGCGGCATCGATCGCCGTCTTCGGCGACAATGCGCTGGGCTGGCGCTATCCGTCGACCTTGTTCGGCGCACTCGCGATCGTCGCGATCTATCTGTGCGGGCTCGCGCTGTTCTCCGCGCAAGGGCCGGCGATCGCCGCGGCGGCGATCGCCGGCTTCAACCAGATGCTTTACGTGCAAGCGCGCATCGCCATGCTCGACATCTACGCGCTCGGGTTCGGCCTGCTCGCGATTGCCGCCTTCATGCACGGCTTTCGAAGAGAGCGCCCGCATGCGCTGTTCGCGCTCGCGGGCGCTCTGTTTGGTCTCGCCGCGGCTTGCAAATGGAGCGGCCTGTTTCCGCTGGGCATCTGCATCGTGATGGTTGCGGTGATCCGGCTGATGCAGGGCTGGCGCACGCTGTTCGCCGACGCGAAGCCGAGCGACTGGTATCGGCCCGATCTCTGGCCCGATCTTCGCGTGCAGCATGTCGCGCTCTGCTTCGCCGTGCTGCCGGCGATGACATATCTTGCCGCTTTCGTGCCGCTCTACGGAGCGTCGCTGCCGGATCTGATCGAGGCGCAGCGCCGGATATTCGCCGACAACACCACGACCGCGATCGCCGGCCACACCTATATGAGCGCGTGGCCATCCTGGCCGCTGCTCGCGCGCCCGGTGTGGTTCCTGTTCGACAAGACCTCGGAGAACAATGTCTCCGCGATCGTCTTCCTCGGCAATCCGCTGGTCGCGTGGCCGGCGCTGCTCGCGCTCGCCGTCGTGCTGCGCGACTTCATCGTCGCGCGGCGCTGGGATGCGTTCCTGATCGCGACGTTCTATTTCGGCTCCTGGCTCGCCTGGGCTTTGCTGCCGCGCACGCTCGGCTTCCTCTACTATTATCTGCCGGCCGCAACCGTGGCGTCGCTTGCGCTGGTCTATGTGCTGCGACGAGAGGGGCTGCCGCGCTGGCTGCTGTGGGCCTATGTCGGGGTCGCGGCGATCGGCTTTGCAGTGATGCTGCCGATCTCGGCGGCCTTCCTCGGCACGTCCATGCAGACGTTCAACCGGTTGATGCTGTTCCAGAGCTGGATATGAATTCGCCGCGTGTCACGATCGTGGCAGGCGGCGTCTTTCACGCGGCGATGACGTGAAGCTCACTTGGACGCCGTCGTCTTGGCTTCCATGTTCACGACCTGGACGCGGCGGTTGATCGGGTCGGCGCCGTTGGCGGTGTCCTTCAGCTTGGACTTGCCGTAGCCGACGGTGACGAGATCGGTGCCGTTGAGACCATAGTTCTGCACCAGGTACTTCTTGATGGTGTCGGCGCGCCGTTCGGACAGTCCTTGATTGTACTCTTCGCCGCCGATCGCATCGGTGTGGCCGGCGACCACGAACGTCGAGCCCTTCAGCGACGGATCGGACAGCGCCTTGCCGAGCGCCTGCACCGACGGCACCGAGGTCTTGGCGATGTCGGCCGAGTTGTAGTCGAACTGGATCTCCAGATCGATCTTCGGCTTGGTGGCGGCGAGCTCGGCGATCTGCTCGCGCTCGCCGGTCGAGAGCGACCGAGTCGAGCGGTTACGCACGGTATTCAGGAACGTCGCTTCCTTGGTCTGTGCGGCCGGATCGGCCTGCGGAGCGACGGACAGGCCGCGGGTCGCCGGCTTCGGCTTCAGCGCATCCAGGATCTGGTTGGCAGAGACGTTATCGCCGGCGAAAGCCACGCCCGCCGTCATCGACAGTGCGGCCGTGATTGTGATCGCCTTCAGTCCAAAAAATTTATCAAAACGGGTCATTGTCGTATCCTCGCTGTTACGCCTGATGGCGATTTGATGTTGCGAGCGTAGGGAAGGTTCAAAGGCCTCGATGTGATGCGAGTCACATTCCAGATGGCCGAAATGACCCGTGCATCCTAGCGCCGGCGCCGGTCGGCATCCATGGCGTGTCGCGCCAGTGGCGGTGCCCTGCCACCGGGAAGAAGCGCTATCTCATTCGGTATCGACAGAGGATTGCTGAACCGGCTGGACTCGGGGCCCGAGCAGGTACAATCTTTCGGTTATTGTTCGTCACCAGCCGTATTGCCCGCTGCGTCAGCAGCCCGAAAAGCGACCGTCGCAGCGACTCTCAGCTCGGTTCGAGCATCAGAAATCCCCGAGTGATCCAGATCACAGTGCGTCGTTGTGAACTGGATCAGATTGCTCTCATCGGATCGGCTCAGGCCGAACCGAGAGCAGCGAGGAAGTTTGGATCAGGGGAGAATGATCATGCGCTTCTTGATCGCAGCAATTTCAATCGCAGTATTTCTCGTCAGCGGCGACGCGGCGTTCGCGGACAAGCGCGTCGCCTTCGTGGTCGGCAATGCCGCCTACAAGAATGTCCCGCAGCTGCCCAACCCCGCGATCGATTCCAAGGCGATGGCCAGGGTGCTGCGCAATGTGGGCTTCGACGTCGTCGAGGGCGCCAACCTCACCCGCGATGCCATGACCGCGAAGCTTCTGGAGTTCGGCAAGAAGAGCGAAGGCGCCGATGTCGCGGTGTTCTTCTATGCCGGCCACGGGATCGCCGTGAACGGCGTCAACTACCTGTTGCCGGTCGACGCCGACCTGAAATCCGAGATGGACGTCAAGCTCGGCGCGGCGATCAATGTCGACCTCACGCTCGATCAGACCATGTCGGACGCCAAGGTGAAGCTCGTGTTCCTGGACGCCTGCCGCGACAATCCGTTCGCGGCGAAGATCCGCTCGGCCAAGGCCACCCGCTCCGTCAACGTCCAGACCGGTCTTGCCGAGATGAAATCGGGCGAGGGTACGCTGATCGCCTTTGCCACCGGCCCCGGTCAGACCGCGCTCGACGGCGAGGCCGGCACCAACAGCCCGTTCACCCGCGCGCTCGTCGCCAACATTGCCCAGCCTGGGATCGAGATCCAGCAGGCGATGACCAAGGTCCGTGCCCAGGTCAGCGACGAGACCAGCAAGGGGCAATTGCCCTGGGGGCACACCAACCTCACGGGCAACGTCTATCTCAATCCGGTTGGCGCGCCGGCTGCGGCCACGACCGATCCGTCGAACGCACCGGTGTTGGCCGCGAGCAAGCAAGGCTCCGACGTCGAGCTCGAGTTCTGGCGCTCGATCAGGGACTCCAACAAGGTCGAGGAGCTCAACGCCTATCTCACCAGCTATCCCAACGGCACGTTCAAATCGATCGCGCTCGCCCGCATCGCGGCGCTGCAGGATGGCCCATCCATCACCACCCGCAACCTCTCGGCCGGGATCGATCCCGCGACCTTTACGGAAGAAGCCAACCAGGTGTCTGAAGACCAGATCGGTCTGGACAAGAACCAGCGCCGCGACGTGCAGCGCCGCCTCACCGGGCTCGGCTTCGACGTCAAGGCGTCGGGCAAGTTCGACGATGAGACCCGTTCCGTGATGAGGCGGTGGCAGGCTGCCCGTGGCTATCCTGCGACCGGTTATCTCAACAAGCTCCAGCACAAGGCCTTGCTGTCGGAGATTGTCTCGACCCGCGCCGCCTCCTCCGAACAGGCAGACGACGAGCCGGCGCGTCGCCGGTCCTCCGGCGGTGGCGGCCGGCGCCATTACGGCGGCGGTGGTGCCGGTCCGGCGGGCGGCCCCGGCGGTCTGTTCGGCGGTATGATGGGCGGGTTGTTCGGCCGCCGCTGAGCCGGTAGGCAAGCAACAGGCGGTCCGGTCCGGGCCGCCAATTTGTTCCGGAAACCCTTGCTCACCGTTCGTCGCAAAGCCGTCGCGTGATGGCCCGCGTGCGAACAAGAATTCGGCCAGTTGCGCGCCTAGCAGGACTCCGCGTCCAATAACCGCCGAGGAAGGGAGCCGAGTTCAGTCCAGTGCCCAGGCCGAGTGATTACCAGTTCTATCGTGGCGGCCCGCCGGATCGGACAGTCTTTCTGAACTCAATGCCCATCTATATCGGTGCGGCGATGATCGCGGTGGCGATCCTGCTGTCTACGCTGATCACCGGGCTGACCAGCCGATATGTCGGCCTCGACGGTCCGAACGACGAGAACATGTGGCTGGTCGACCGCCTCACCGGCAGCGTCTATCGCTGCCAGGCGGAGGGGCGTGGCAGGGCAACCTGCGAGCCTGACGTTGCCACCGGCAGCCTCGGTGACCGACCCAAGCCGCAAAAGAATGGCCCTTGAGGAAATGGCCATGGCCAACACCGACATGAGCAATGGCAAGATGAAGAGTGCCTGCATGCACTACATGAAGTCGCAGAAGGCCATGTCGATGAAGTGAGGCGCGCGGCGCGCACGGTTCGGCCGCGCTGTCAGCAGTTGGCAGTGCGGCTTTTTCTTGCGAAAGCTTCTTTGGCGTCTCTCTTTTTCCTGGCGCGAATCCGGCTACATTGCCTCTTGCAATGTCACGCGCGCCCAAACCTTTTCCGATCCCCACGACACAGGCCCGGCAGATCTGGCTGCATGCCCAGCGGCTGGACGAGCGTGCGCCGTTCGGGGAGGGGGCGCCCGCGGTGGCGGATGCGATCGCCCATCTCGGTTATGTGCAGATCGACACCATCAACGTCATCGAGCGCAGCCACCACCACATCCTGTTCAGCCGCATCCCGTCCTACCGGCGTGCCGATCTGCGCCAGGCCCAGAGCGTCGACAGGAGCGTGTTCGAATACTGGACCCATGCTCTGTCCTACGTGCCGGCGATCGATTTTCGCTTCTTCCTGCCGGCGATGCGCGAGCACCGGCGCGAGGGACACAAATGGTACGCCTCGGTCAAGCCGGCCGATACGCGCAAGGTGATGCGGCTCCTGCGCGCCGGACCGCTGACGATCCGCGACATCGAGGACGACGTGCTCACCGAGAAGGAGCATCTCTGGCAGAGCCGAAAGCCCTCGAAGCGGGCGCTACAGCTCGCTTTCTACACCGGCGTCGCGACCGTCAGCGCGCGCCAGGGCATGCTCAAGACCTATGAGCTGATGACGCGGCACTTTGGCTGGGACAAGCTGCCGAAGCCGGCGTCGGCGAGGGACATCACGGCCTATCTGCTCGACCGCGCGCTGCGGTCGCAGGGCGTGGTCAGTCTGGATTCGATCTGCCACCTCGATGCGCCGAGCAAGAAGGCGATCGCTCAGCTGGTCGCCTCACGCGTCCGCCGCGGTGAGCTCGTGCCCGTTGCGATCGAGGGCGCCGGCAAGCAGGAGCATTGGGCCGCGCCCGCGGCGCTGGAGCCGGGTGAGGGCGCCGCGCCCGATCTGGTTCACATCCTCTCGCCGTTCGATCCCCTGATCATCCAGCGCAAGCGCACCAATCTGTTCTTCGGCTACAACCATCTGTTCGAAGCCTATGTGCCGAAGGCCAAGCGCAAGCTCGGCTATTTCGCGTTGCCCGTGCTTGTGGGCGACGAGATCGTCGCGGCGCTTGACCTCAAGACCGACCGTCAGGCGAAGAAGCTCTTGATGCAGAAATGGACCTGGGTCGGGCAGGGGAAGAAGACGGCGGGGCGCAAGGAGCTGAAGCGCGTGATCGAGGAGGAGCTCGACCGCTTCGAGCGGTTTCAGCTCGCGGAGTGAGGATCGTAGGGTGGATTAGCCGAAGGCGTAATCCACCACTGTTCATATCCACAGAGACAGAGAGGTGGATTACGCTTCGCTAATCCACCCTACGCATCGCGACGAGACGATCGATCCAAACGCCGAACGCAATCCCCACCCCATACGCCACCAGATTCCACACCGAGAATATCCGTCCTAACAGCAGCGCGCCCGCAGTGGTGAGCCGAAACGCATCGAGCCAGGGCAAATGCACCAGCCGGGAGAACTCGACGGCGATCGCGATCGCCACGGCGGTGGCTGCAAGTCGGCTCCGCGACATCCCCGGCAGCAAAACCCCGACCAGCAGAAACACCATCGTCGCCCACAGCAGCGAGCCGCCATATTTCACGACGAAGGCGGGAAGGCCAAGCGGAAAGCCGTACCAGCGCAACGACAGCCCGCAGACGATGACCGCAAGGGCAAGGCCGGCGCGGATCAGCGATGTCTGTAGCGGCGCAACAGGTTTATCCGGTTGCGCCCCGTGCATTGCTTGCTCCATTGACTCTTTCGCGGCGATGCTGAAAACCCCGGATCAGCCCATAAAAGCAACAACCCCGGGGGGAAGCCATGAGCCAGACCACGACCTATGCCGGTTCCGCCGGCTCAGCCAAGTCGGAAATCGAGACCTCGACGATCCGCGCCATCTCCTGGCGGCTGATTCCGTTCCTGGTGCTGGCCTACTTCTTCTCCTATCTCGACCGCGTCAATCTCGGCTTCGCCGCGCTGACCATGAACGCCGAGCTCAAGTTCACGCCGCTGATCTTCTCCTGGGGCGCCGGCATCTTCTTCATCGGCTATTTCATTTTCGAGGTGCCGAGCAATCTGGCGCTGGAAAAGTTCGGCGCGAGCCGCTGGATCGCCCGCATCATGGTGACGTGGGGCATCATCTCGGCGCTGATGGCGCTGGTCAGCGGGGTGACGAGCTTCTACGTGCTGCGCTTCCTGCTCGGCGTCGCCGAGGCCGGCTTCTTCCCCGGCATCATCCTCTATCTCACCTACTGGTACCCGGCCGAGTATCGCGCCCGCTTCCTCGCCGCCTTCGCCATCGCCGTCCCGGTCTCCACCGTGATCGGCGCGCCGGTCTCGGGCCTGCTGCTCGGGCTCGACGGCGCGATGGGGCTGAAGGGCTGGCAGTGGCTGTTCATCATCGAGGGCATCCCCTCGGTGCTGCTGGGCATCGTCACTTGGTTCTATCTCACCGACAAGCCGGAGAAGGCGGACTGGCTCTCGGCCGATCAGAAGGCCTGGCTCAAGTCCAGGCTCGATTCGGAAATCGCGGCCAAGCAGGCGGTGAAGCATCTGTCGCTCGGCGAGGCGCTGTCGTCGCCAAAGGTGATCATGCTGAGCCTGGTCTATTTCGGCTTCGTCGGCGCGCTCTATGGCATGCAGTTCTGGCTGCCGCAGATCGTCAAGGCGTTCGGCCTCACCAACGCGCAGACCGGCTTCGTCACCGCGATCCCGTATCTGTTCGGCACCATCGCCATGATCCTGTGGGCGCGGCATTCCGATGCGACGCGCGAGCGCGTGATGCATGTCGGCGCGCCGCTGCTGCTCACCGCCGTCGCGCTTGGCGTCTCCTCCTATCTCACCGATCCCACCATGACGATGGTGGTGCTCACGGTCGCGGCGATCGGCGTGTTCTGCTGCTTCGGCGTGTTCTGGACCCTGCCGACCGCCTGGCTGTCCGGCACGGCGGCGGCCGGCGCCATCGCGCTGATCAACTCGATCGGCAACCTCGCCGGCTTCGGCGGGCCGTACCTGATCGGCTGGGTCAAGGAAGCCACCGGCCAGACCTCGACCGGCCTGCTGGTGCTGGCGGTCCTGCCCCTGATAGCCGGCATCCTTGTGTTTGTCGGTGGCCACGAGAGCAAGCACGAGTTCGCCGGGCAGGGGCGGTAGTCTCTCCAGCGTAGCCCGGATATCGCTTCGCTGATCCGGGCTACGGGCTAATCTGCGCTGGCGCTTCTCTGCGGACCAGCCAGTCCAAGGAACACCAGCATAGCGCGGTTGAGACGCAAGAGGTCGTCATCGTCCAGGCGTCCCACCAGCGTTCCCACTTCGGCTTTCGGCACGGTGGTAATCTTGTCGACCATCAGCCGGGACGGCACTCGAAGGCCGTTGTCGTCGTTTGGCTCGACCTTGAGCCGGAAAAGCGGCGCCTCGGTTTCGTCGGTTGTGAAAGCGCAGATGGTGACGGAGTTCGTGGCGTCGAAGCTGTCGTCCTGCACGATGACGACGGGGCGCGGCTTGGCCGCATAGTCCTTGCCGCCCGCCACCGTCCAGATCTCACCTCGCTTCATTCATCCGTCCAATCGGATACGGCGTCGATGAAGCCCTGGTCTTCGGATGCATGTACACTGGTCGCGACCGCAAGCGATTGGCGATGGGCTTCCGATCGGAAGGACGGGGAGCGGATATCCGGCACCCAAATCTGAATCGGCCGCAGGCCTTGTGCACGCAATCGATCACGGTGGGCCTGCACCTTCAGACGAGACGGCTTGGGCTTTGAAGGGCTCATATGTGCTCTCGTTGGTTACATGTAACCCTATCAAGAAATGTCCCAAGTTACCAGCGGGAGGTGGGCAGCAATCCTTACCGCCCCTTAACGATCACGCTTTCCTGATGACTGACGATTATTGACTTTTATCAGTGATTAGTTGACATTCCTCTCATTGCAGTCGCGGGAGTGTCCTCCGATGTTCGTTCGGTCAGTTTTGTCCAGCTATTCCAAGCTCTTGGCGGGTGTCTCGCTGGCCCTGATGGCCGCGGCGCTGGCCGGGTGCAATGACACCGTCGCTGAAAAGGCCGAGCCGCCGCGGCCGGTTCTGGTCGCAGCCGTCCACTATGATGCCGAGACGCCGGAGCGCAGCTTCGTCGGCACCGTCAGGCCCCGGATCGAGAGCGATCTCGGTTTCCGCGTGGCCGGCAAGGTTGCCAAGCGCCTGGTCGAGGTCGGCCAGACCGTCGAAATCGGCCAGCCGCTCGCGACCCTCGACGAGGTCGATCTGAAGCTCCAGGCCGAGCAGTCCGTCGCCGAGCAGACCGCCGCGACCGGCGTTCTGGCCCAGGCCGCTGCGGCCGAGCAGCGCGCCAAGGATCTGAAGGCCAAGGGCTGGACTACCGATGCGGCGATGGATTCGAGCCGCGCCGCCGCCGATGAGGCCCGCGCGCGTCTGGACCGGGCCGTGCGCTCGGTCGAGCTGACCAAGAATTCTCTTTCCTACGCGACGCTCAACGCCGACGCCCGTGGCGTCGTCACCGCAACGCTGATCGAGCCCGGCCAGGTGGTCGCCGCGGGCCAGGCTTCGATCCGTGTCGCCCGCTTTGCCGAGAAGGAAGCGGTCGTCGCGATCCCTGAGACGCTGGTTGGACGTGCCAAGTCGGGCGCCGCCAGCGTCACTCTTTGGTCGGAGCCGGACAAGAAGTATGCGGCCAAGCTGCGCGAGATCGCGCCGGCGGCCGATCCGGCCACGCGCACCTATCTTGCAAAGTTCTCGCTGCCCGAGGCCGACGACAAGGTTTCGCTCGGCATGACCGCGACGCTGACGCTGTCGGATGCCGCGACCGAGCGCGTCGCGCGGCTGCCGCTGTCGGCGCTGTTCAACGAAGGCGGCAAGCCCTCCTTCTACGTCGTCGACGACAATGGCGCCGTCGCGCTCAAGCCGGTCGTGGTGAAGTCCTATGAGAGCAACGACGTCATCATCACCAGCGGTGTCGAAGAGGGCGCCAAGATCGTGGCCCTCGGCGTCCAGAAGCTCGATCCGAGCCAGCGGGTGCGGATCGTCTCGTCGCTGTCTTTCTAGTTTACGAGTTACGTCGTGTGAGGTGAGTTTCGGCCAAAGCGCAAATGCTGGGGCTGAAGCGGCGAAGCGATCCAGAATCTGCCCAGCCCCCTGGATTGCTTCGCTGCCTCGCGACGACGGTTTGAACAGAGTGGCTGTGGTTTTTTTGCAATTGGATCATCTTTGGAGAGTGCGATGAAGCGCTTCAATCTTTCGGCCTGGGCCGTCAGCCATCCGACGCTGGTCCTGTTCCTGATGATCATACTCGGCGTCGCCGGCTTCTTCTCCTACCAGAAGCTCGGGCGAGCCGAGGATCCGTTCTTCACGGTGAAGGTGGTCAACGTCTCCGTGATCTGGCCGGGTGCGACCGCGCAGGAGATGCAGACGCAGGTCGCCGATCCCATCGAGAAGAAGATCCAGGAGCTGCCCTATTTCGAGAAGGTGCAGACCTATTCCAAGCCGGCCTTCACCGCGCTCCAGGTGACCTTCCGCGATTCCACGCCGCCGAAGGACGTGCCGTATCTGTTTTACCTGCTGCGCAAGAAGCTCGCCGACGTGCAGGGCCAGTTGCCTTCGGGCATTCTTGGACCCGTCGTCAACGACGAATTCTCTGACGTCGATTCCATCCTCTACATGATGACCGGCGACGGCGCCGACTATGCCCAGCTCAAGAAGGTCTCGGAAGGCTTCCGCCAGCGCCTGTTGAAGGTGCCGGGCGTGACCAAGGTCGACGTCTACGGCAACCAGGACGAGCGCATCTTCGTCGAATTCTCGCACGCCAAGCTCGCCACTCTCGGCATCACGCCGCAGGCGCTGTTCGATTCGCTCGCCAAGCAGAACAACGTGACCCCGGCCGGCACGGTCGAGACCTCGTCGCAGCGTGTGCCGCTGCGCGTCACCGGCGCGCTCGATGGCGCCAAGGCCGTCGCCGAAACGCCGGTCGAGAGCAACGGCCGCGTGTTCCGTTTGGGTGATATCGCCACCGTCACCCACGGCTATGTCGACCCGCCGAGCTTCGTCGTGCGCCAGGAAGGCAAGGCCGCGATCGGTATCGGTGTCGTCACCGCCAAGGGCGCCAACATCCTCGATCTCGGCAAGGAGGTCGAGAAGGCCACCGCCGAGTTCATGAAGGCGGTGCCGCAGGGCATCGACGTCAAGCTCATCGCCGACCAGCCCAAGGTGGTCGAGCACGCCGTCGGCGAGTTCGTGCACTCCTTCATGGAAGCGCTCGTCATCGTGCTGTTCGTGTCGTTCCTGGCGCTCGGCTGGCGCACCGGCATCGTGGTCGCGCTGTCGGTGCCGCTGGTGCTCGGCATCGTCTTCGTCGTCATGAACACGATGTCGCTCGATCTGCACCGCATCACGCTCGGCGCGCTGATCATCGCGCTCGGCCTGCTGGTGGATGACGCCATCATCGCGGTCGAGATGATGGTGGTGAAGATGGAGCAGGGCTGGGACCGTTTCCGCGCGGCCTCCTTTGCCTGGGAATCCACTGCGTTTCCGATGCTCACGGGAACGCTGGTCACGGCCGCTGGCTTCCTCCCCATCGGCTTTGCCAATTCCGCGGTCGGCGAATATGCCGGCAGCATCTTCTGGATCGTCGCGATCGCGCTGGTCGCGTCCTGGTTCGTGGCGGTGATCTTCACGCCCTATATCGGCGTCATGCTGCTGCCCAACATCAAGGTGCACCACAATCACGATCCGCACGCGGTCTACGAGACCCGCATGTACCGCGGCCTGCGCGCCATCGTGCAATGGTGCGTCAACCATCGCATCACCGTGGTGGCCGCGACCGTCGGCGTCTTTATCGCCTCGATCGTCGGCTTCGGCCATGTCCAGCAGCAGTTCTTCCCGCTGTCGGAGCGGCCCGAGCTGTTCCTCCAGCTCCGCCTGCCCGAGGGCACCGCCTTCAACGTCACCGAGAAGGCGGTGAAGAAGGCCGAGACGCTGCTCAAGGACGACAAGGACATCGAGACCTATACGTCCTATGTCGGCCAGGGCTCGCCGCGCTTCTGGCTCGGCCTCAATCCGCAGCTTCCGAACGAGGCCTTTGCCGAGATCGTCATCGTCGCCAAGGGCGTCGAGGCGCGCGAGCGCATCAAGGCCAAGATCGAGAACGCGGCTGCGGAGGGCATGCTGACCGAGGCGCGCGTGCGCGTCGACCGCTTCAACTTCGGTCCGCCGGTCGGCTTCCCCGTCCAGTTCCGCGTGATCGGCCCCGACGCCAACAAGGTGCGCGAGATCGCCTATCAGGTCCGCGACGTCATGCGGCAGAACAAGAGCGTCAAGGACGTCCAGCTCGACTGGAACGAGCAGTCGCCCTACCTCAAGCTCGTCGTCGACCAGGATCGTGCCCGCGCCATGGGCCTGACCCCGCAGGACGTCTCGCAGGCGCTGTCCATGCTGATCTCGGGCGCACAGGTCACGACCATTCGCGACGGCATCGAGAAGGTGGCCGTGGTCGCTCGTGCGATCCCGTCCGAACGTCTCGATCTCGGCGGCGTCGGCGATCTGACCATCACCTCGAAGAACGGCGTCGCCGTGCCGCTCCAGCAGATCGCCAAGATCGAGTATGCCCATGAGGAGCCGATCATGTGGCGGCGTAATCGCGACATGGCGATCACCGTGCGCTCCGATGTCGTCGACGGCGTGCAGGCGCCCGACGTCACCAGCCAGATCACGCCGAAGCTGAAGGCAATCAAGGACAATCTCGAGCCGGCCTACCGCATCGAGCCGGGTGGGGCGTTCGAGGAATCCGCCAAGGGCAACGCCTCGATCTTCATCCTCTTCCCGCTGATGGTCATGGTGATGCTGACGCTGCTGATGTTCCAGCTGCAGAGCTTCTCGCGCCTGATCCTGGTGTTCCTCACCGCGCCGCTCGGCATCGTCGGTGCCTCGTTCGGCCTCAACGTCGCCAATGCCCCGTTCGGCTTCGTGGCGCTGCTCGGCCTGATCGCACTCGCCGGCATGATCATGCGCAACACCGTCATCCTGGTCGACCAGATCGAGACCGACGTTTCCCACGGCCTGACCCGTCGTGAGGCGATCGTGGAGGCAACCGTCCGCCGCGCCCGGCCGGTGGTGCTGACGGCGCTCGCCGCGATCCTGGCCATGATCCCGCTGTCGCGCTCGGCGTTCTGGGGCCCGATGGCGATCACGATCATGGGAGGCCTGTTCGTCGCGACCTTCCTGACGCTGCTGTACCTGCCGGGTCTCTACGCCCTGTGGTTCAGGAAGAGCCTGGACGAGGCGGGCACCCCCGAGCAGCCTGCCGCGCCGCAGCATGGGAGCGATGACCAGCACGCAATTCCGCTTGCTGAAGCGGCTGAATAAATGAGAAGACTGCTGACGGACGAGTCCTGACACATGACACTGGTTGCGGAACATATCGAAGGCGACACCCGGGATCGTATCCTCGAGGTGGCCGAGCGGCTGTTCCGCCAGATCGGCTACCAGAAGACCACGGTCGGGGACATCGCCAAGGAGCTCAGGATGAGCCCCGCCAACGTCTATCGCTTCTTCGAATCGAAGAAGGCGATTCACCAGTCGGTGGCGCGGGCCTTGATGGGCGAGGTCGAGATCGAAGCGCAGCGGATCGTGGCGCGGCCCGGTCCGGTGCTCCCGCGCTTCCGCGAGCTGCTCACCACCATCCATCGCATGAACACCGAGCGCTATGTCGGCGATAACAAGCTGCATGAGATGGTCGAGATCGCGATGCAGGAGGACTGGGACGTCTGCGTCGCCCATATGGAGTGCATTGCCGGCGTCATCGGCCAGGTGATCGCGCAGGGAGCCGCGTCCGGCGAGTTCGAGGCGCCGGACCTGCAACTGGCCTCGCTGTGCGCCTGCACCGCGATGATGCGCTTTTTCCACCCCCAGATGATCGCCCAGTGCGCCACCAAGCCGGGCCCGACCATCGACCAGATGATCGATTTCGTCATCGCGGGTCTGTCCCCGCGCCACTGACGGGCGCTGGAATTTCCCCTATAAACTGCTTGGCGCCGCCCTCAACGGGTGGATGGCGGGCAATGACGAAAAGGAAGCAGCGCGTGACCGACAAAGACCTCTATTTCTACGAGCCCTCCAAGGGCCACGGCCTCAAGCACGATCCCTTCAACGCCATCATCGCGCCGCGGCCGATCGGCTGGATCTCGTCTCGTGACACCAAGGGCCACGTCAACCTCGCGCCCTACAGCTTCTTTAACGCGTTCTGCTACGTGCCGCCGATCATCGGCTTCTCCTCCACCAACTGGAAGGACACGGTCTCGAACATGGAGCAGACCGGCGAGTTCGTCTGGAATCTCGCCACCATGGACCTCGCCAGGCACATGAACGCGACCGCCGCGCATGTCGCCCCCGAGGTCGACGAGTTCGAGATCGCGGGCCTCACCGCCGTGCCCGGCAAGCTCGTCAACGTGCCGCGCGTGGCTGAGAGCCCCGTCGCCTTCGAGTGCAAGGTCTCCGACATCGTCCGGCTCAAGGGTGCCGACGGCAAGGAGGCCGACGCTTGGCTGACGCTGGGCGAGGTCGTCGCCGTCCATATCGACAAGGCCATGATCAAGGACGGCGTCTACCAGACCGCCGCCGCCCGCCCCATCGTCCGCGCCGGCCGCCAGGGCGACTATTTCGAGATCAAACCGGAAAACATGTTCGAGATGGTCCGGCCGGATTAAGGCCCGGCCACCGCTCTCTCGTCATTCCGGGGCGACGCGTAGCGTCGAGCCCGGAATCCATAACCACCATCGCGAGTATGGATTCCGGGCTCGCGCCAAGAGGCGCGCCCCGGAATGACGTGGGGAGACATCTAGCACTCATCATCCCCGGAACTGCCCCCGCGCCCCGGCCGTTATGGCCCCCGGGGCGGCCGCCCGGCCGCGTCAATTCGCTTCTTTTTGCTCGCGAAGTGTTCCCTTACCCCGGCCACTTTCCGCTAAAATGCCGATAACCGCGCCGATGCATGAGGTCAGCCATGAGCTTCCGCCGCGACAAAATCACAAAGCCGATCTTCTCCTGGGCGCGCGGCGTGCTGCCGGCGATGTCCGACACCGAGCGCGAGGCGCTGGAGGCCGGTGACGTCTGGTGGGATGCCGATCTCTTCACCGGCAACCCCGATTGGTCGAAGCTGCTGAAGGTGCCTCAGGCGACGCTCACCCCCGAGGAGCAGGCCTTCCTCAACGGCCCGGTCGACGCGCTCTGCGCCATGCTCGACGAGTGGAAGATCTTTTGGGAATGGCGCGACCTGCCGCAGGAGGTCTGGCATTTCGTCAAGCGCGAAAAATTCTTCGGCATGATCATTCCGAAGGAGTTTGGCGGCCTCGGCTTTTCGCCCTATGCGCATTCGGAAGTGGTGCGAAAAATCTCGACCCGCTCGATTGCGGCGGCCGTCACCGTGATGGTGCCGAACTCGCTCGGGCCGGGTGAGCTTCTGATGCGCTTCGGCACGAAAGAGCAGCAGGAGCGCTGGTTGCCGCGCCTTGCCGACGGCCGCGACATTCCCTGCTTCGGCCTGACCAGCCCCGAAGCCGGCTCCGACGCCGCCTCGATGGTCGACATCGGCATCATCTGCAAGGGCGATTTCGAGGGCCGCGAGGTCATTGGCCTCAGGCTCAACTGGCACAAGCGCTACATCACGCTCGGCCCGGTCGCGACGCTGCTCGGCCTCGCCTTCAAGGCCTATGACCCCGACCACCTCGTGGGCAGCCAGGACGAGCTCGGCATCACCGTCGCGCTGATCCCGACCAATCTGCCGGGCGTCAAGATCGGCCATCGTCATCTGCCGTCGATGCAGGTGTTCCAGAATGGCCCGAACTGGGGCCGCGACGTCTTCATCCCGCTCGACTATGTCATCGGCGGCAAGGAGAGACTCGGGCAGGGCTGGAAGATGCTGATGACGGCGCTTGCCGCCGGCCGCGGCATTTCCCTTCCATCGTTGTCGGCGGCCGGTGCCGCCTATGCCGCCCGCACCACCGGCGCGTATGCCCGCATTCGCGAGCAGTTCGGCATCTCCATCTCCAAATTCGAGGGCGTCGAGGAGCCGCTCGCGCGCATCGTTGCGACCGCCTACCAGCTCGACGCGGCGCGCCGGCTGACCTGCGCGGCGCTGAACGCCGATGTCCACCCTGCCGTCATCTCCGGAATCATGAAGCTGCACGCGACCGAGCGGATGCGCACCGCAGTCGACGACGCCATGGACATCCATGGCGGCAAGGCGGTGATCGACGGTCCGCAAAACTATCTCGGCAATCTGCACCGCGCCGTGCCGGTCGGTATCACGGTCGAGGGCGCCAACATCCTGACCCGCAACCTCATCGTGTTCGGGCAGGGCGCCATCCGCGCGCATCCCTATCTGCTCGACGAGATGAACGCGTTGGCCGACACCGATCGCGAGCGCGGGCTCGCCGCATTCGACAAGGCGTTCTGGAAACATGTCAGCCATAGCTTCCAGACGCTGTTGCGTGCGTTCGGCCGGAGCTGGAGCTTCGGCGCCTTCGCGCTTGCGCCGGATGCGGGCGATGCCACGCCATTCTATCGCCAGCTCGCGCGCTACTCCGCGGCGTTCGCGCTCTGCGCCGACATGGCGCTGCTCACGCTCGGCGGCGCGCTCAAGCGCAAGGAGATGCTGTCGGCGCGCTTCGGCGACATCCTCTCCGAGCTCTACCTGCTCTCGGCCGCGCTGAAGCGCTGGCAGGACGAAGGCCGGCAGAAGGAGGATTTTGCTGCGCTCGAATGGTGCATGGCGACCGGCTTCAAGACCATCGAGAACCGGCTTGCCGAGATCCTCGCCAATCTGCCCAATCGTTTTGTCGCTGTCATCCTCAAGCTCATCGTCCAACCCTTCGGCGCGCGGGTGCTCGGCCCGTCCGACCGTGTCGTGCACCAATGCGCCAGCCTCGTGCTGGAGCCGTCGGCCGCGCGCGAGCGTCTCACGCCGGATCTCGCTTATGTCGATGACGACTGCGGCTTTGCCCGGCTGGAGCGCGCGTTCAAGCTGGTTGCGGGCTCCGATGCCATCGCCAAGCGCATGCGCGCGGCGCATGTCCGGGACTGGAAAGATGGCGTCGCCAAGGGCGTGATCACGCAGGCCGAAGGCGAGCAGCTTGCGGCCGCTCATGAAGCCGTCACAAAAGTGATCGAGGTTGATGATTTTGCGCCGGAGGCGCTGTCGCCGATTTACAAGAAAACCGGAGATGTGCATCAGTTCTTCCAGGAACTCGGTGAACAGAGGGCGGCGAGCTGATGGCACGACCGGTTTTCATCGTCGACGGCAGCCGGACGCCGTTTCTCAAAGCGCGTTCGGGGCCGGGACCGTTCACGCCGGTCGATCTCGCCGTGCAATGCGGCCGGCCGCTGCTGGCGCGTCAGCCGTTTTCACCCGATGATTTCGATCAGGTCATCCTCGGCTGCGTCAACGTGATCGCGGACGAGATGAACCCGGCCCGCGTCGCCGCGCTCCGTCTCGGCATGGGCGAGGACATGGTCGCCTTCACCGTGCAGATCAATTGCGGCTCCGGCATGCAGTCGATCGACACGGCCTACCGCTACATCCGCGAGGGCCATGCCGACATGATCCTCGCCGGCGGCACCGAGGCGCTGAGCCACGCGCCGCTGGTCTGGCCGAATTCCGGTGTGCGCTGGTTCGCCGGCCTTGCCACCGCCAAGGGCGTGGCCGCGAAGCTGGCGGCCGCCTTCAAGCTGCGGCCGCGCTATCTCAAGCCGATCATCGGCCTTGAGCGCGGCCTGACCGATCCCATCACCGATTTGAACATGGGCCAGACCGCCGAGGTCGTCGGCCATCTCTTCGGCATCACGCGGGCACAGTCCGACGCCTATGCCGCCGAAAGTCATCGCCGGCTCGCGCATGCGCAGGCCGAAGGTTTCCTCAAGGGCGAGGTCGAGACCGCGTTCTCTCGCGATGGAAAATTCTTCGACCATGACGACGGCGTGCGGCCGGACTCGACGGCCGAGACGCTGGCAAAGCTCCGGCCGGTGTTCGAACGCCCCTGGGGCCAGGTCACCGCCGGCAATTCGTCGCAGATCACCGACGGCGCGTCCTGGGTGATCCTCGCCTCCGACGCGGCGGTCGCAAAACACAAATTGATGCCGAAGGCTGTGATCGTCGACAGCAATTGGGCCGCGCTCGATCCCAGCATTATGGGGCTGGGTCCCGTGATGTCGGCGACGCCGCTGCTTCAACGCAACGACCTCACCGTCAAGGACGTCGAGACCTGGGAGCTGAACGAAGCCTTCGCGACGCAGGTGCTCGGGTGCCTCGCCGCCTGGAACGACGACAAATTCTGTCGCGAGATCCTGGGCCTCGACGGCGCGGCCGGCGAGATCGACCGTGACAAGCTCAACGTCGATGGCGGCGCCATCTCGCTCGGCCATCCCGTCGGCACGTCCGGCAACCG
This sequence comes from Bradyrhizobium sp. Pa8, assembly GCF_052588265.1. Lineage (NCBI taxonomy): Bacteria > Pseudomonadati > Pseudomonadota > Alphaproteobacteria > Hyphomicrobiales > Nitrobacteraceae > Bradyrhizobium > Bradyrhizobium sp. Pa8. Next base: position 2,149,531 of record NZ_CP176767.1, read on the forward strand.
CATCGTGCTGCATCTCGTCAATGCGATGAAGCGGCTCGGCACGCGCCGCGGCGTCGCGACCGAATGCATTGGCGGCGGGCTCGGCGGCGCCATGCTGATCGAGGCGGTGTGACCATGGATTCCAGGATCATGACGGCGCTCGGCGACCGCGTGCTGGAGCTTGGGCCCAAGCCCGCGACCGACAGCCCCTACAAGCACTTCAAGCTGACGCACGATGCCGACGGCGTCGCCTGGCTGCTGTTCGACCGCGCAGATGCTAACGCCAACACGCTGTCCTCGGATGTGATGGAGGAGTTCGATGCCGCGCTCGCGGCGATCGAGACCGAACGTCCCGCAGGCCTCGTGATCCGCTCGGCAAAGCCGTCCGGCTTCATTGCCGGCGCCGACGTCAACGAATTCCGCGGCGCCAGCGATCCCGAGATGGTTGAGACACGCATCCGCGCGGCGCATGCGGTGGTCGATCATCTGGAGGCGCTGAAGCTGCCGACGGTCGCGGTCATCCACGGCTTCTGCCTCGGCGGCGGGCTGGAGGTCGCGCTGGCCTGCCAGTCGCGCATTGCGATCGATGGCGCGCGCTTCGGCTTCCCGGAGGTGATGCTCGGCCTGCATCCCGGCCTCGGCGGCACCGCGCGCTTCACCACACTGGTGAACCCGACCCAGTCGATGGCGCTGATGCTGACCGGCCGCACCATCGATGCGCGCCGCGCCAGATCGCTCGGCCTCATCGATACCGTGACGCAGGAGCGGCACGTCCGCAACGCGATGAAGGATGCGCTGTTCGGCCGTCTGAAGCGGGCGCGTCCGGGCCTTCTGACTCACGCCGCGAATTTCGGTCCCGTGCGCTGGCTGCTGGCCAGGCGCATGCGCTCGGAGGCGGCGAAGGCCGCGCCCCGCGAGCATTATCCGGCGCCCTACGCACTGATCGATCTCTGGGAGACCCATGGCGGCAGCAAGGCCGCGATGCTGAAGGCCGAGCAGGCCTCGTTCGCCAGGCTGATGGTGACGCCGACGGCGCAGAATTTGATCCGCGTGTTCTTCCTGCGCGAGCAGATGAAGAAAACGGCCGGCGTCGGCAATTCGGTCAAACATGTTCACGTCATCGGTGCCGGCGCCATGGGCGGGGATATCGCGGCCTGGTGTGCGGGGCAGGGGCTGCGCGTCTCGCTCGCGGACATGAAGGCGGAGCCGATTGCCGGCGCGGTGAAGCGCGCCGCCGAGCTCTACGGCAAGATCATCCGCAAGCCGACCGAGGTGCGCGACGCGCTGGATCGTCTGATCCCCGATATGGACGGCGAGGGTGTCCGCAATGCCGATCTCTTCATCGAGGCGGTGCCGGAAAAGCTCGAGCTGAAGCAGAAGGTCTATGCGGGCCTCGAGCCGAAGATGAAGCCGGGCGCGATCCTCGCGACCAACACGTCGAGCATTCCGCTCCAGGATCTGCGCACCACGCTGGCGCGGCCGGAGCGGCTGGTCGGCCTGCACTTCTTCAACCCGGTGTCGCGGCTGCAACTGGTCGAGGTCGTCAGCCATGACGGCAACGACCCGCAGGTGCTCAAGGAGGCGCTCGCCTTCGTCGGCGCGATCGACCGTCTGCCGCTCTCCGTGAAGAGCTCGCCCGGCTTCCTCGTCAACCGTGCGCTGACTCCCTACATGCTGGAAGCGATGGTGATGCTGGACGAGAAGATCGACCAGCGCCTGATCGACGCCGCGGCCGAGCAGTTCGGCATGCCGATGGGACCGATCGAGCTCGCCGACCAGGTCGGGCTCGACATCTGCCTCGACGTCGGCGACATGCTGCGTACCAAGTTCGGCGATCTGCTCCCGCCGACGCCAGCCTGGCTGCGCGAGAAAGTCGCCAAGGGCGAGCTTGGCCGCAAGTCGGGCAAGGGATTCTACACCTGGAAGGACGGCAAGGCGGAGAAGGCGCCGTTGCCCGAGGCCGGCCCGCGCGTCACCGACCAGATGATCGACCGCCTGGTGCTGCCGATGTCCAATGTCTGCGTCGCGGCACTCCGCGAAGGTATCGTCGACGATGCCGATGCGGTCGACGGCGCCATGATCTTCGGCACCGGATATGCACCGTTCCGCGGCGGTCCGCTGAACTACGCGCGCACGCGCGGCGTGGAAAATGTCATATCCACCCTGCGCGCGCTGGCCGAGCGATTCGGCGGGCGCTTTGCGCCCGATCCGGGCTGGGACAATTTCAAGTGAGACCGACATGACCGAAACGTCCGACATCGAGCCGCGCGGCGATCTCTGCATTCGCACGCTGGCAATGCCCGCCGACACCAATGCCAACGGCGACATCTTCGGCGGTTGGCTGCTCAGCCAGATGGATGTCGGCGGCGGCGTGTTCGCATCGAAGCTCGCGAGGTCGCGTACGGTCACCGTGGCGATCGAAGCGATGAATTTTCGCAAAGCGGTCTATGTCGGCGATCTCGTTTCGGTCTATGCCAATCTCGTCCGCGTGGGCCGCACCTCGATGACCGTGCATCTCGAAGCCTGGGCGCTGCGACGCAGGGAGCTCCAGCCGATCCTCGTCACCGACGGTCATTTCACCTACGTCTCGATCGATGATGACGGCCGTCCGCAAGCGATCCAGCGCAACGATCCGCCGATCGCGACGTAATCGCGCGCGACGCTCTGCCCCATCTCACGAAAACTTGCGGCACGCCAAACGCGGCGCGGCTGAGTCATCGCGTCGCGGCTTCGCCAAGAACAAGTCATAAAACGGATGAGGTCCCGGCGTACTCAATTGCGTGTCGATTCGGGGTGGAAACGGCCTCAAATGCTCAGGAACCTTTGGGCAGGACTGCCGTTATTTGCCCGCACTGAGGAATCCACGGACCATGCCGGACAGCTACATTATCGAAGTCGACTCGCAAACCGCAGGTATCGTCGTTCGTTCTCAGGGAGGCTATTGCTTCTTCGCCTCGTCCGACCGCTTCAATCGCCTTGAAGGCCAGCTTTTCCGCAACGCCCGCGAAGCCGAGCGCGCCGCGCGCAAGCTGGTTAACGGCGATGTGAAGGAAGCGGCGTAGGCGCCGCTGTCATTCCGGGGCGCGCGGAGCGCAGGTCGGAATCTTTTTCCGGGCACTCTGCTCTTCTCTCCACCCGTCTCGCCGCTGTGCGGCGAGCCACCCTCTCCCGCAAGGGGAGAGGGTGGATAGTCGCATCACAGCTTTGTCGCGGAGCGCGACAACAGCTTCCAATCGTCGCCCTGCTTCAGCCAGTTCATCAGGATATGAAGGCTGTTTGCCACTTTCTGTCCGCCGGTCATCATCTCGGCCAGCCAATGGAAGCGAACGATCGCGGCAGGGCCGACGATCTTGATGGTCGGGTCCTTGTACGTAATCGACAGGAATTCCGTCTTGCCGTCGGTGGCGTTGGCGACGAAGGCCGCCTTGTCCTCGAGGAAGCCGTTGGAGTGGCTGTAGCTCAGATCATCCGCGCAGAGCGCGCTCAGCGCCTTCGGGTCGGCCGCGATCTGGGCGAGACGAAATGCCTCGACGTTTCTTGCCACCGCCTCGTGGTCCGTCGTGGCGGCATGATCGCGATTCAGTGTCATCGTATCCTCCGTTCTTTATCTTGCGCGAACTGTTGCAGCCGCACCTGATTTTGTCGAGCGTCAGTCGCAATACGCTGCATTGCGCCAGCAGGCGCGAATTCTGACGCGCAAAGCATGGTCGGAATTTTTTGCAGCCCTTGATACGGCTGCCTTTTTCCTTCTCCCCTTGCGGGAGACGGTGGCATAGGCCGCCCCCGGCGGCCATTCTTAAGAGAACGCCGAAGCAAAGCTTCGGCTATGGCGCCGGATGAGCGGTATCTCTCCGCGCATTCCGATCGAAATGAGTTCTGGGAGACATACCCTCTCACCCGCCTCGCCGCGATGCGGCGAGCCACCCTCTCCCGCAGGGGGAGAGGGTCAGCAGTCGCATCACAACTTCGTTGCGGCCCGCGACAGCAGCTTCCAATCGTCGCCCTGCTTCTGCCAGTTCATCAGGATGTGAAGATTGGTCGATACTTTTTTCCCATCGGCCGCCATTTCCTGTTCGCCCATCCAGTGGAAGCGCACGATCGCGGCCGGGCCGACGACCTTGATGGTCGGGTCCTTGTACTCGATCGACAGGAATTTTGATTTGCCGTCGGTAGCGTTGGCGACGAAGGTCGCCTTGTCCTCGACCTTGCCGTTGGAATGGCTGTAGCTCACTTCGTCGGCGCAGAGCGCACCGAGCGCCTTGGGATCGGCCGCGATCTGGGCGAGGCGGAAGGCCTCGACCTTCTTCGCCACGGCTTCCTCGTCCGCCGCGGCCGCCAGCGCCGGTGTGAGAGCAAGCGCAGAGACCGCAAGGCTTGAGACAGCAAGAGTCGAGAGAGCCAGATCGCGTCGGTTGATCGTCATCGTTTCCTCCTTTTTGATCTTGCGCGGAGTGTTGCAGCCGCGCGCGACTTTGTCGAGTGTCGCGTGGCGGTCATGTCGATGCGTCATTGCGCGATCGGGGCTGCATTGATACGTGTTTCGCATTGATGCATCGTGCATTCGGGAAAGTACGGAAATGATCGAGGCCAAAGGGCAAGCGCAGGGGCAAGTGACGGGGAGGGCGCTGCTGTTCGACATCGACGGCACGCTGGCCAACACCGACCCGCTGCACCTCAAGGCGTTCAACCAGGTGCTTGGGCCGCGCGGCCATGTGTTCGATCACGCGCGCTTCTCCAGGGAGCTGCAAGGCTTCGCCAATGCGTCGATCGGCGAGCGCTTTCTGCCCGACGAAACCGTGGAACGGCGCGCCGTGATCCTTGGAGAGAAGGAGGTCGTCTTCCGCACACTCGTCGCCGGACAGATCGAGCCGCTTCCGGGTCTGATGGCGCTGCTCGACCGCGCGGATGCCGCCGGCATTCCCATGGTCGCCGTGACCAACGCGCCGCGTCCGAATGCCGAGCTGCTGCTCTCCGGTCTCGGCATCACGCACCGCTTCAGGGCGCTTGTGATCGGCGATGAGCTGCTGCACGGCAAGCCGCACCCGCTGCCCTATCAGGAGGGGCTGCGTTTCGTTGGCGGGAGCGCGACGGCTTCGATCGCGTTCGAGGATTCCCGCTCCGGCGTGCAGTCGGCGACGGCCGCCGGCATTCCGACCATCGGCATCCGGACGAGCCTCAGCCATGCCGACCTTGTTGGCGCCGGCGCGGTCGCCTCCGCCAGCGCGTTCGACGATCCGGAACTGCTCGCGCGTCTCGCCGCCGCGATGGCATGGTGAGAGGCTTTGTCCGTTAACCGTGATCGCCGAGCGCATTGACCGAACGTGCGAACCGCCGCACCATGGACCTTCCTGATTTGAGGCCATCGCCGTGACCGGATTGACCCATCGCCAAGCCGAAATCCTCAACATCGCGCGCGCCTCGGGGCGCGTCATGGTCGAGGAGCTGGCGCGCCGGTTCGAGGTATCGGCGCAGACGATCCGCAAGGATCTCAACGATCTCTGCGAGCGCCGCTCGCTGACCCGTATCCACGGCGGCGCCATCATCGCCTCCGGCGTCGAAAACCTCGCCTACGAGGCGAGGCGGTTCGTCGCCGCCGACGAAAAGAAGGCGATCGGGGCTGCTGCCGCCTCGCTGATCCCGAACGGCTGCTCGCTCTTCATCAATATCGGCACCACGACCGAGGAGGTGGCGAGCGCGCTGACCTCGCACGAGGACCTCCTCGTCATCACCAACAATCTCAACGTCGCGATGCTGCTCTACCGCCATCCCCGCATCGAGGTGGTGGTCGCCGGCGGCACGGTGCGGCGGGCCGACGGCGCCGTGGTCGGCTCGACCGCGACGCAGCTCATCGGCCAGTTCAAGGTCGACTACGCCATCATCGGGGCGTCCGCGATCGACGAGGAGGGCGCGCTGCTCGACTTCGACTATCGCGAGGTGCAGGTGGCGCAAGCCATCATCGCCAATGCCCGCAGCGTCATGCTGGTTGCCGACTCCACCAAACTGCGCCGCAGCGCGCCGGTGCGCATCGCCCATATCACCCAGATCCAGACCTTCGTGACCGACCAGGAGCTGCCCGAGCGCCTCGCCACCATCTGCCACAGCAAGGGCATCGAGGTGATGGCGGCGATGCCGAAGGGGGCGGATATCGATGATGCGACGGCCGATGCTCAGGATGCGGCACCGGAAGCCGCGCCGGTGGTGCGGCTGAGATAGCGGCTTAGGCGTCGCTCCATGGGTTGAGCAGCGGAACGCCGAAGGCCGCGAAATCCTTCACATTGCGTGTGACGAGCGTGAGATTGTTGGCGAACGCGGTGGCCGCAAAGAAGCCGTCCATCACGGATAACGCAACGCCGGTGCGACGGCTCTGCGCCATCAGGTCGCCCCACCGCTCGGCGACCGCGTGGTCGATCGGCAGGATACGCTGCGCGAACCGAGCCGGCAGGTCGTGGGCGAGCCAAGCGGCCAGCGCGGCGCGGCGACGGCCATCATCCAGCAGGGCGATGCCGCGGCGCAGCTCGGCGATCGAGGCAATGCTGATGAACGCGCGATCCTCATCGACCGTATCGAGCCAGGCCAAGACTTTCGAGGAAGGCGCCGGCCGCTGAACCTCCGACAGCACGTTGGTGTCGAGGAGCAGGTTCACGGCATCTCGTCGCGCGGTTCGTCCGGCACACGCTCAAGTTCGAGCTCGACACCGCGCAGCGGCGAAGCCAGCAGGAATTCGGCCAGCGTGCCTTTGCGCACCGTCTTTCGCGCCCATTCATCCGCGGAAACGACCACGGCATTGGGCCTGCCGTGTCGGGTGATGATCTGCGGGACAGTTTGGGCGCGATCGACCACCTCGGACAGGCGTGCCTTGGCATTGGCAAGCGTCCACGTGTCGGTGGGCGACGAATCGGGAGCGGTACTACGGTCTGTCATGCTGATGTAACCATAGTGACCATTATGACTAATTATAGCCCCAGGGATGATTGTTCAAGTTCGATACTGCGGTTCGAATCGACATCCGAAGCGCCCATTTCGATGGCAGATTGCCCACGAGAAAGTTCCTCTTTCACTTCCTTTCGCCTCTCTTTCATCTTGCTTTCGTTTTTCGGTGTGATCTAATCAAAAACGAAAGTAGTCGCTCGAAGGAACGAGCGGTCGCCGGGGGATGCGTCTGTTGGAGCGTATTTTCGACCTCGCCATTATCGGAGGCGGTGTTAACGGCTGCGGCATCGCGCGCGACGCGGTGGGTCGCGGCAACACGGTCTTCCTGTGCGAAATGAACGATTTGGCGAGCGGGACCTCGTCCTGGTCGACCAAGCTGGTCCATGGCGGCCTGCGCTATCTCGAATATTACGAGTTTCGCCTGGTCCGCGAGGCGCTGATCGAGCGCGAGATCCTCTGGGGAATCGCGCCCCATATCATCCGTCCCCTGCGTTTCGTTTTGCCGCATCACGCCGGCCTGCGCCCGGCCTGGCTGCTGCGCCTCGGCCTCTTCCTCTATGACCATATCGGCGGCCGTCATCTGTTGCCGGCGACGCGTTCGGTCGATCTCAGGCGCGACGAGGTTGGCCGTCCGCTGATCCCGAACCGCTACAGCCGCGCGTTCGAATATTCGGACTGCTTCGTCGACGACGCCCGTCTCGTCGTGCTCAACGCGCGCGATGCCGCCGACAAGGGCGCCGAGATCCGCACCCGCACTCGCGCGACGGATATCAAGCAGTCCGGCCGCATCTGGACCGTCGGCATGGTCAACACGCTGACCGGCGAGCGTTCGTCGATCCAGGCCCGCGCGCTGGTCAATGCCGGCGGCCCCTGGGTCGAGGATGTGCTCGGCCGCGGCGCCGGCGTGAACGCGAAAGCCAAGGTGCGCCTGGTGCAGGGCTCGCACATCGTGGTCAAGAAACTCTACGACCACGACCGCGCCTACATGTTCCAGAACGCGGACGGCCGCATCATCTTCGTGATCCCGTACCAGGACGACTTTACGCTGATCGGCACCACCGATCGCGATTATGACGGCGATCCCTCCAAGGTGAAGGCGACGCCCGAAGAGATCGAGTACCTCTGCGCCGCCGCGAGCGAGTATCTGGCCAAGCCGGTGACTTCAGCGGACGTCGTCTGGACCTATTCCGGCGTGCGACCGCTTTATGACGACGGCGCCAGCGAAGCCAAGGCCGCGACGCGCGACTACGTGTTCGAGCTCGACACACCCGGCGGCGTGCCGCTGCTCTCGATCTATGGCGGCAAGATCACGACCTACCGCCGGCTCGCCGAAGAGGCGCTGGAACGGCTCGCGCCCTATCTTCGCAGTGCAAAAGCGCGCGAAGGTTGGACCGGCAAATGGCCGCTGCCCGGCGGCGACATGGGCGTGTCCGACGTCGACGGCCTGATCGCCGAGCTCCAGCGCGGCTATCCCTTCCTCAGCCTCGAGCACGCCCGGCGTCTCGCCCGCGCTTACGGCACCCGTGCGATCAAGCTGCTCGGCGACGCGAAATCGTCGGCCGATCTCGGCCAGGCCTTCGGCGCGACGCTGACCGAGCGCGAGGTCCGCTACCTCATGGTCAATGAATGGGCGGTCACGGCGGAAGACATCGTCTGGCGCCGCTCCAAGCTTGGCCTGCGACTATCTGCCGATGAGATCGCTGCATTGAACGACTGGATTGCAACCCATACTGTGCCGCAAAGTCCCCTGCTGGAAGCGGGAGGACGCCCATGACCGTGACGCTCGATCATGTGACCCGAACCGTCGAGGGGATACCGCACATCCGCGACGTCTCGCTGACGCTCGAGAGCGGCACGCTCAACGTGCTGCTCGGGCCGACGCTGTCGGGCAAGACCTCGATCATGCGGCTGCTGGCCGGCCTCGACAAGCCGACCTCGGGCAAGGTGCTGGTCAACGGCAAGGACGTCACCGGTGTCGACGTGCGCCAGCGTTCGGTCGCGATGGTCTATCAGCAGTTCATCAACTACCCCTCGCTCTCGGTCTACGAGAACATCGCCTCGCCTTTGCGCGTGCAGGGCAAGTCGCGCGAGGAGATCGAGAAGCGCGTGGCGGAAGCCGCGCGGCTGCTCCGGCTCGAGCCGTTCCTGAAACGCACGCCGCTCCAGCTCTCCGGCGGCCAGCAGCAGCGCACCGCGATGGCGCGCGCGCTGGTGAAGGGCGCCGATCTCGTGCTGCTCGACGAACCGCTCGCCAACCTCGACTACAAGCTGCGCGAGGAGCTGCGTACCGAGCTGCCGCGCATCTTCGAGGCGTCCGGCGCGATCTTCGTCTATGCCACGACCGAGCCGACCGAAGCGCTGCTGCTTGGCGGCAACACGGTCTGCATGTGGGAGGGGCAGGCGCTCCAGATCGGCGAGACGCCGAATGTCTACCGCCGCCCGCAGACGCTGCGTGTCGCTCAGGTGTTCTCCGATCCGCCGCTCAACCTCGTCGGCATCGAGAAGAAGAACGGCTCTGTGCAATATGCGGGCGGCATCGCCGCGCCGGCCTCCGGTCTCTATTCATCGCTCGCAGACGGCGCCTATCGCGTCGGCTTCCGCGCCCATCAGCTCGCCCTCGCCAATGGCGAGGCCGACCGCCACGCCTTCCATGCCACGGTGACGGTGACCGAGATCACCGGTTCGGAGAGTTTCGTGCACCTGACCCGCGACGGATCGAACTGGGTGGCGGTGCTGCACGGCGTGCACGAGTTCGAGCCCGGCCAGACCATCGATGCCGTGCTCGATCCCAACGACGTTTTCGTGTTCGACGCGGCCGACCGCCTGGTCGCGGCACCCGTAGCGTTTTCAAGCGAAGCGCGTAGCGGTTCGCGTGAAGAAAACGCGTCAACAAGTAAAAGCTCTTGAGGGAGATGCGACATGGCCCGCATTGACCTCGTCGATCTCGCCCACTCCTACGGCGGCAATGATGCGCCGCAGGAAAGCTTTGCGCTGAAGCCGGTGACCATGACCTGGCGGCAGGGCGGTGCTTACGCGCTGCTCGGTCCGTCCGGCTGCGGCAAGACCACGCTGCTCAACGTCATCTCCGGCATCATCACGCCGTCGCGGGGGAAAATCCTGTTCGACGGCCGGGACATCACACCGCTGTCAACCCAGAAGCGCAACATCGCCCAGGTGTTCCAGTTTCCGGTGATCTACGACACCATGACGGTGGGGCAGAACCTGGCGTTTCCGCTGAAGAACCGCGGCGTGCCGAAGGCCGAGATCGACAAGCGCGTCGCCGAGATCGGCCGCCTGCTCGACCTCGAGCCCTATCTCAATCGCAAGGCCACGCGCCTCACGGCGGATGCCAAGCAAAAAATCTCGCTCGGCCGCGGCCTGGTCCGCTCCGACGTCGCCGCCGTGCTGTTCGACGAGCCGCTTACCGTGATCGATCCCGAGCTGAAATGGCAGCTCCGCTCCAAGCTGAAGGCGCTGCATCGCGAGCTCGACCTGACGATGATCTACGTCACCCACGACCAGACCGAGGCGCTGACCTTCGCCGACACCGTTGTCGTCATGCATGACGGCCGCGTGGTGCAGAGCGGCACGCCGGCCGAGCTGTTCGACAAGCCGGCGCACACCTTCGTGGGCTATTTCATCGGCTCGCCCGGCATGAACATCCTGCCGGCCGAGGTGAGGGGTCGCGAGGCCCGCATCGGCGGGAATGTCATCGCGCTCCACCGCAGCTATGACAACCTGCCGGCCGGCGCCAAGATCGAGATCGGCGTGCGTCCGGAGTTCGTCGATGCCGTCGCGCCCGCACCCGGATTGCTTACAGCGAAGATCGATCGCATCGACGACCTCGGCCGCATCCGCTTCGCGCGCGTCCGCATCGGCGAGGCCAAGATCGCGGCGCGCGCGCCGGCGGGCTTCACCAGCGCGGACGGAACCGCCGGGCTGAAATTCGATCCGTCGCATGTCCACGTCTATGCCGACAGCCTTCTGGTGGAGGGAGCCGCCTGATGGACAAGACCGTCAACCAAAAAGCCTGGTTCCTGGTGCTGCCGGTGTTCCTGGTCGTGGCCTTCTCGGCGGTGCTGCCGCTGATGACGGTCGTGAACTATTCGATGCAGGATACCTTCGGCAACAACCAGTTCTTCTGGAACGGCGTCGGCTGGTTCAAGGAACTGCTCGATCCCTCGACCGATCTCGGCGGCCGCTTCCTCGCCTCGCTCGGCCGCAATCTGTTCTTCTCGCTGGTGATCCTCGCGATCGAGGTGCCGCTCGGCATCGTCATCGCGCTGTCGATGCCGCGTCAGGGCTGGACGGTGGCGGCCTGCCTCGTCATCCTCGCGCTGCCGTTGTTGATTCCGTGGAACGTGGTCGGCACGATCTGGCAGATTTTTGGCCGGCCCGACATCGGTCTGATGGGCTATGTGCTCAACCACATCGGCCTCGACTACAATTACGTCTCCAACGAAGTCGACGCCTGGGTCACCGTCATCGTGATGGATGTCTGGCACTGGACCAGCCTCGTCGCGCTGCTTTGCTATGCCGGCCTGAAGTCGATCCCGGAGGCCTATTATCAGGCTGCGCAGATAGACGGCGCCTCGCGCTGGGCCGTGTTCAAGGCGATCCAGCTGCCCAAGATGAACCGCGTGCTGTTGATCGCGGTGCTGCTGCGCTTCATGGACTCGTTCATGATCTACACCGAGCCGTTCGTCGTCACCGGCGGCGGACCCGGCAACTCGACCACCTTCGTCTCGATCGAGCTGGTCAAGATCGCGCTCGGCCAGTTCGACCTCGGCAAGGCCGCCGCGCTGTCGCTGGTCTACAATCTGATCATCCTGATCGTCTGCTGGATCTTTTACACCGTCATGACCAATGCCGGCGTCGAGCGTAAGGCACAGGCGGAGAAGGAGCCGGCGGCGGAGCCCAAGGCCGCAGGCGCGCTCCAGCCCGCGCCCGCGCTCAAGCCGAAGGAAGGAGTGGCCTGATGCATTCGATTCCCGGCCGTCGCGTCATCATGGCGCTGTTCTTGATCTTCCTGCTGTTGCCGATCTACTGGCTCGTCAACATGAGCTTCAAGACCAACGCCGAGATCGTCTCGACGATGACGCTGTGGCCGCATTCCCCGACGCTGCAGCATTACAAGCGCATCTTCACCGACGAGAGCTGGTATTCCGGTTACATCAATTCGCTGGAATACGTCGTCCTCAACACCATCATCTCGATCTCGGTGGCGTTGCCGGCGGCCTACGCGTTCTCGCGCTACCGCTTCCTCGGCGACAAGCATCTGTTCTTCTGGCTGCTGTCGAACCGCATGGCCCCGGCGGCGGTCTATGCGCTGCCGTTCTTCAATCTCTATTCGGCGATCGGGCTCTTTGATACTCCTTGGGCCGTTGCGCTCGCGCATTGCATCTTCAACGTCCCGCTGGCGGTGTGGATCCTCGAAGGCTTCGTCTCCGGCGTGCCGCGCGAGATCGACGAGACCGCCTTCCTCGACGGCTATTCGTTCCCGCGCTTCTTCATCAGGATCCTGGTGCCGCTGATCGCGAGCGGCATCGGCGTCGCCGCCTTCTTCTGCTTCATGTTCTCCTGGGTCGAGCTCCTGCTCGCGCGGACGCTGACCTCGGTGCAGGCAAAACCGATCGCGGCGATCATGACGCGTACGGTGTCGGCTGCGGGCATGGACTGGGGCCTGCTGGCCGCAGCCGGCGTGCTCACCATCATCCCAGGCGCCCTCGTGATCTGGTTCGTCCGCAATTACATCGCGAGCGGTTTCGCGCTCGGTCGGGTCTAGGGAGGCATCGATGGAATCTATTGCATGGATGGCCTGGACGCTGCCGACCGCGATCTTCTTCGTGGCGCTCGCTAGCACCCTCGCGGTCATGACGTACCTCGCCGCGGTCTATCCCGAAGCCGAGCGCGTCGGCGTGCTCAGTATTCCGACGACGCGGGGCGACCGCCTGTTCATCTCCCTGATCACGGCGGCCGTGATCCACCTTCTGTGGATCGCCTTCGCCGGCACCGATACACTCGCCACCCTGCCGATCGGCGAGGAAGGTTTTGAGATTTCGAGCCTGTGGCTCGCAAGTGGGATTTCGCTGGCCACGGCCGTGCTCATTTTTCGCACGGTCTGAAGCTCGCGAAGGGACGGCCAGATCCGGGGGCAACCCGGGCCTGTATAAAATTTTGTCGCTGCAACGGAGGAACAACATGCGACAGTTTAGGAGAAGGAAAGGTCCATTGACCAAGAATAGCTTTCTGACCATGTCCAGCGCCGCCGCCATCGTTGCGGTGTCGTTCGCCGTCTCGGCGCCGGTCCGCGCCGCGGACGACGCCGCGATCCAGAAGTGGATTGCGGAATTCCAGCCCTCGACGCTGTCGAAGGACGAGCAGAAGAAGGAGCTGGAGTGGTTCGCCAAGGCCGCCGAGCCCTTCAAGGGCATGGAGATCAACGTCGTCTCCGAGACCATCGCGACCCACGAATACGAGTCGCAGACGCTGGCAAAGGCGTTCTCCGAGCTCACCGGCATCAAGCTCAAGCACGACATCATCCAGGAAGGTGACGTCGTCGAGAAGCTGCAGACCCAGATGCAGTCCGGCAAGAACGTCTACGACGGCTGGATCAATGACTCCGACCTGATCGGCACGCACTTCCGCTACGGCCAGACCATCGCGCTGTCGGACTACATGACCGGCGAAGGCAAGGACGTCACCGATCCCCAGCTCGACGTCAACGACTTCATCGGCAAGTCGTTCGGCACCGCGCCGGACGGAAAGCTCTATCAGCTGCCCGACCAGCAGTTCGCGAACCTCTATTGGTTCCGCTACGACTGGTTCACCAACCCGGACTACAAGGCCAAGTTCAAGGCCAAGTATGGCTACGAGCTCGGCGTGCCCGTGAACTGGTCCGCTTACGAAGACATCGCCGAGTTCTTCACCAACGACATCAAGGAGATCAACGGCGTCAAGGTCTACGGCCATATGGATTATGGCAAGAAGGACCCGTCGCTCGGATGGCGTTTCACCGACGCCTGGCTGTCGATGGCCGGCAACGGTGACAAGGGCATTCCGAACGGTCTGCCGGTCGACGAATGGGGCATCCGCATGGAAGGCTGCCGTCCGGTCGGCTCCTCGGTCGAGCGTGGTGGCGACACCAACGGCCCGGCTGCGGTCTACTCGATCACGAAGTATCTGGAGTGGATGAAGAAGTATGCTCCGCCGCAGGCCCAGGGCATGACCTTCTCCGAGTCCGGTCCCGTGCCGGCTCAGGGCAACATCGCCCAGCAGATGTTCTGGTACACCGCCTTCACCGCCGACATGGTGAAGCCCGGCATCGCCGTGATGAACGCGGACGGTACGCCGAAATGGCGTATGGCTCCGTCGCCGCACGGCTCGTACTGGAAGGAAGGCATGAAGCTCGGCTACCAGGACGCCGGCTCGCTCACGCTGTTGAAGTCGACCCCGGCTGACCGCCGCAAGGCGGCCTGGCTCTATCTCCAGTTCATCGTCTCCAAGACGGTGTCGCTGAAGAAGAGCCATGTCGGTCTCACCTTCATCCGTGAATCCGACATCTGGGACAAGTCGTTCACCGAGCGTGCGCCGAAGCTCGGCGGCCTGATCGAGTTCTACCGCTCGCCCGCGCGCGTGCAGTGGACCCCGACCGGCAACAACGTGCCCGACTATCCGAAGCTCGCGCAGCTCTGGTGGCAGAACATTGGCGATGCGTCGTCCGGTGCGAAGACGCCGCAAGCCGCGATGGATGCACTCGCAGCCGCTCAGGACTCCGTCATGGAGCGCCTCGAGAAGTCCGGCGTGCAGGGCGCCTGCGGTCCGAAGCTGCACAAGAAGGAGACCGCCGAATACTGGTACGCCAAGGCCCAGAAGGACGGCACCATCGCGCCGCAGCGCAAGCTCGCCAACGAGAAGCCGAAGGGTGAGACGGTCGACTACGACACGCTGATCAAGTCGTGGCCGGCGTCCCCGCCCAAGCGCGCGGAAGCGAAGTAAGCGGCGCGTAGCGTCATCAAATACGAAAGGCCGGGAGCGATCCCGGCCTTTTTTCTTTTGGTGAGTTAGGCGCTGTCCCCACATCGTCATTGCGAGCGCAGCGAAGCAATCCAGAGTCTTTCCGCGGAGGCAGTCTGGATTGCTTCGTCGCTACATTGCAAAATTGCTTTGCAATCTTGTCACGAGCTCCTCGCAATGACGGAGGATGGAGCGACGGCGCAGCCTTACTCCGCCGGCTCGGCCGCGAGCGTCGGGTAATCCGTGTAGCCCTTGGCGCCGCCGCCGTAGAACGTGTTCTTGTCCCAATCGTTCAGCGCGGCGCCCGTCTTCAGCCGTTCGACGAGGTCGGGGTTGGAGATGAACGGCTTGCCGAACGCGATGAGATCGGCGGCGTTCGCGTCCAGCACCTTGGTCGCGAGATCGAAGTCGTAGCCGTTGTTGGCGATGTAGGCGCCGGAGAAGCGCTTGCGCAGGCCCGCATAGTCGAACGGCGCGATGTCGCGCGGACCGCCGGTGGCGCCTTCGACCACGTGCAGATAGACCAGCTTGAGCGCGCTGAGGCCGTCGACGATGTGATCGAACAAGGCCTGCGGATTGGAGTCGGAGAGATCGTTGGCCGGCGTCACCGGCGAGATGCGGATGCCGGTGCGGTCGGCGCCGCCCTCGGCGGCAACAGCCCTGGAAACCTCCAGCATCAGCCGCGCGCGGTTTTCGATGGAGCCGCCGTAAGCATCGGTGCGCTTGTTGGCGCCGTCCCGCGCGAACTGGTCGAGCAGATAGCCGTTGGCGCCGTGGATCTCGACGCCGTCGAAACCGGCTTCGAGCGCATTCCTGGTGGCGCGCTTGAAGTCGTCG
Organism: Bradyrhizobium sp. Pa8; assembly: GCF_052588265.1. Taxonomy (NCBI): domain Bacteria; kingdom Pseudomonadati; phylum Pseudomonadota; class Alphaproteobacteria; order Hyphomicrobiales; family Nitrobacteraceae; genus Bradyrhizobium; species Bradyrhizobium sp. Pa8. The sequence goes on from NZ_CP176767.1 coordinate 2,165,293, forward strand.
ATGATGCCAGGAAGTTCGGAGAGCTCGAGCGCGCGGGGCTCGGAGACGTCGGCGAAGGTGCCGTTGACGAAGGTTTTGCCCTTGGCGCGGATCGCGCTCGGCGCCACGGGTGCTGCGCCATTGGCCTGGAGATCGACATGCGAGATGCGGCCGACATGCCAGAGCTGGATGAAGATCTTGCCGCCGCGCTCATGGACGCGGTCGGTGACTTCGCGCCAGCCGGCGACCTGGTCCTTGCTGTAGATGCCGGGCGTGTCCTGGTAGCCCTGGCCCTGCTGTGAGATCTGGCTCGCTTCGGTGACCAGGAGACCTGCGGAGGCGCGCTGGCCGTAATAATCGGCGGCAAGCGGGCTCGGCACGAACGTGCCGGGCGCGGCGCGGTTGCGCGTCAGCGGCGCCATCACGAGGCGGTTGGCCAGCGTGATCGGGCCGAGCTTGTAAGTCTCTAGCAATTTGGTCGGGCGGCTCATGGGAATGCTTCCAGGCGGTGAGAGATCTGGAACACTTGTGCATCGCGGCAATCAGCGCAAGTGAGGAGCCATACGGAAAGTGCAAGCGAGCTGCGCGGCAAGGCCCGCGCAGCACAATTGATGCGCAATTTTGGCCGCGGCAGCAGAATTCCGCTACGCGGCCGTGCGATTGCGCAAATCAGTTCAGGCCCATGAAATCGCGCTTGCCGACCTCGACGCCGTTGTGACGCAGGATGCCGTGGGCGGTCGCGCAGTGGAAATAGAAGTTCGGCAGCGAGAACGCGCTGAAGAACTGCTGGCCCTTCAGGGTCGTGGTCTTGTCGGGTCCGGTCGGGAAGGTGACGTCCTTGGCATCGGCGCCCTCGAACTGCGCGGGCTTGAACGACTTCACATAGTCGATGGTCTTGGCCAGGCGCTGCTTCAGCTCTTCGAAGGTCTTTTCGGTGTCGGGGTTGGAGGGCACTTCGCTATGCGTCAGCCGCGCGCAACCCTTGGTGGCGAAATCGCTGACCAGCTGGATCTGCTTCGACAGCGGCAGCATGTCCGGGAAGAGGCGGGAGCCGAGCAGCACGCTCGGGTCGATCTTCTTGGCCGCGCAATGCGCCTCGGCTTTGGTGAGCAGGCCGGTCAGGCTGTTCAGCATTTGCAGATACGCGGGGACGACGGCGTCGTAGAAGGACATGTGATGCTCGCTTCAATGGTGGGAATTTTCAGGAGAAAACCTGAGCCACACACATGGGAGCCTGATGGGAAAATACAATCGCGAAAGCGGCTTGTGCGGTGCGAAAATTCTATCGCGCCACCCTCCGCTGTCGTCGCCCGGCTTGACCGGGCGATCCAGTACGCCGAGGCGGCTGTGATTGGACCGAGACGCCGCGGAGTACTGGATGCCCCGCCTTCGCGGGGCATGACAGAGGGACTTAGCGCACCACCGCCCCCGGCTGCGCCTGGGCCGTGCCGCCACGCATCCGCGCCAGCAGCTCCGCCGTCGGCCAGGAATCGGCGGGCAGGCCGTATTTGATCTGCATCGCCTTCACGGCGGCGCGGCTCTGCTGCCCGAGCACACCGTCGACCTTGCCGACATTGAAGCCGGCCTGGACCAAAAGCTGCTGCAATTGCTTGAGCTCATTGAACGGCAGTTGCGCGACCGGTTGGGCCGGCTTGCGCATCGGCGCCGCGCCCGCGATGCGGGTGGCGAGATAACCCGCGGTGGTCGAATAGATCAGCGAGTTATTCCACTCGGTGTAAGCCGCGAAATTCGCATACGCCATGAAGGCAGGTCCGTTGCGTCCCATCGGCAGCAGCACGGACGCCGCGAGATTGTCGTTCGGCAGCGGACGGCCGTCGGGATAGGTGACCCCCAACTGCGACCATTTCGAGCGCGGCTGCTGCACCGTGAGGTCGGTCTGATCCCAGGGCAGGTTTTGCGGCACCTTGATCTCTTCGAGCCACGGCTCGCCGCGCCGCCACTTCAATCCGTTGGCGATGTAGTTCGCGGTCGAGCCGATCACGTCATCCTCGCTGCGCAAGAGATCGCGCCGTCCGTCGCCGTCATAGTCGACGGCGTAGTTGACGTAATGCACGGGCAGGAATTGCGTCTGCCCGAGCTCGCCGGCCCAGGAGCCAACCATCTCGTCGGGCGTGAGATCGCCACGGTCGATGATCTTCAGCGCGGCGATGGTCTCGTTCACGAACATCTCCGAGCGGCGGCAGTCATAGGCCAGCGACACCAGCGATTTCAGCGTCGGCAGATTGCCCATGTTGACGCCGAAATCGCTCTCGAGGCCCCAGAACGCGGCGATCACCGCCGGCGGCACGCCGTATTCCTTTTCGGCGCGCGCGAACGCAGCCGCGTGGTGCTTGATGTGCTGCTGGCCGTTCTGCATGCGATAGGGCGCGGCCATGCGGCCGGCAAATTCGGTGAAGAGCTGGCCGAACACGCGCTGGCCGCGGTCGCGGTTGACGATGCCCTGGTCGTAGACGAGATAGGGCGAGGCCTCCGATATCGTCCGCTGCGACACGCCGGCGGCGACCGCCTGTTGCTTCACGTCAGCCAGGAAGCGATCGAAGCTCGCGCCGTTGTGGCACGACGCTGCGCGCGGCGACGGCGCGGTGGCCCTGGGCGCTGCAGGCTTGGCGGGTGGTGGTGCGAACTGGGCGGAGGCGGTCGCGGAGCATGCGAGGAGCGCGACGATTGCGATCGCAAATCGGGTCTGGAGCATAGGGGTTCCGGCGGGGAGGGCAGGCGTGGATTCGCCCGAAGTCTAGGTGAAGTGACGGCCTCAGGCCATCCTTTCCATGCCATGCCAGCGGAGGGATTGCGAGCGAGCAGATGTCGCGCCGGCCTAGCCGAACAGACGCATCAGCAGCGCCTTTCCGACCGGAAGCGCTCTGACGCCGCGATAGGCGCGGACATATTCGCCGGCATAGAACGCCCTGATCGCATGCACGCGCGTGTCCATGCCTTCCTCGAAGCGGACTGCGAATCCATCCGTCGTTCGCCGCACCACGATGGCCGCGATCGAGCGGCCGTAGATCCGGCATTCGATCGTGCTGCCGGGGAGCGGCGGATCGGGATCGATCAGCCGGGCGCCGGTGATGGAGATGTCGGCGAGCCGCGCGAGATGCGACTTGCCGTCCTGACGCAGCAGCACCGCTTCACTGCGATTGAAGCGTTCCGCCTTGCGCTTGCGCGGCTGCTCGATGCAGACGAAGCAGACCACGGTGAGGATGAGCGCGTTGTAGAGGCTCCAGGCCAGGGCCAGTCCGCCATAGGCGATGTTCTCGCCGCGCTGGTGCAGGATGAAGGCATAGGCGATGGCTGTGAGCGTGATGAGAAGCGCGCAGCCATAGATCCGCAGCAGCGGCCATTCGACGAATCGCCTGTCGCGGTCGCCGCCCTTTGCCGTGACCTTGAATTTGTGTCCCTTCGGCTTCGCCAGGCCGGCGACCATCGCCCTGAGCACCGCGGGCGCGGCGATGAGTTGCGAGACGTCGGTCATCATGGCGAGCGAACGGCCGTGCGACAGCCAGGCCATGCTGAGACTGTGCCAGACGTAGAACGGCAGGAAGAAGCGTAATAGCTCGGTGAGATCGGCCTGCACCGCCTTGATGCCGAACAGCAGGAACAGCCAGGGCACGACGAGACCCGCGACCTTCGATGCGTAAACCGCACTCCAGCTCATGAAGGAATCGACCAGCGAGAGCCGGTCGATGAAGGAGAGTTTTGATTTCTGCGAGAACGGTCCGCTGCGGCCACGGATGATCTGCATGAAGCCGAGGCACCAGCGGGCGCGCTGGGTGATGTATTCCTTCAGCCCCTCCGGCGCGAGCCCGATCGTCAGCCGCTCGTTGAGATAGATCGTGGTGAGGCCGCATTCCTTCAGGCGCAGCGTGACGAGATAGTCTTCCGTCACCGAGTCGGTCGGAAAGCCGCCGATCTGCATCAACCCTTCGTAACGAATGAGGGATGAGGTGCCGCAGCAGAAGGCGACGCCCCAGGCGTCCTTCGCCGGCATCAGGATGTCGAAGAAGAAGCGTTGCTCGTCGGGCCACACATCTGTCGCGGCGAGGTTGGTCTGGATCGGATCGGGATTGATGAAGTGCTGCGGCGTCTGCACCACGCCGACCGAAGCATCGTCCATCAGCGAGATGGTGCGCGCGAGGAAGTCGGGTCGCGGCACGAAATCCGCGTCGAGAATGGCGACGAAGGCGGGTGGTTCCGGCAGCTTGCCGACGTGCCGGAGCGCGTGGTTGATGTTGCCGGCCTTGGCATGGTGGTTGTCGGGCCGCGTCAGATAATGGCAGCCGAGTTCGCCTGCGAGCCGCCGCAGCCACGGCCGTCGGCCGTCGTCGAGCACCCAGACGCGATAATTGCCATACTCCATACCGGTCGCGCCGATGATCGTGCGCTCGAGGATCGATCGTTCCTCGTTGTAGGTGCAGATGAAGACATCGATCAGCGGCGCGTGCGGGTCGATGGCGCGGCCGTCGATTCTTGCCGCACGGGTGCGGTCGATGGTCCGGCTCAGAAACAGCAGGGACAATGCGACCGCGACGAGCGAGGCCGCCTCCAGCAGCATGAAGGGATAGCCGATCACGGCGTCGGCCGTCAGATGCGGCGGCGGGAGCGTCGCCGTGACGCGCCAGTAGAGATAGCGGAACAGGAATACCAGCGACACAACGGCCAGGAACGAGCGCGCCATCGTGCTGTCGCGCCTGAGCAGCGGCACGACCGCCATGAAGGCGCCGAGCACAATCAGGCCTGGCGTCAACGCCATCATCACGGCGCGGTCTCGTGCCGGGCAAACACGACGCGGCCGGTGCGTCCCACGGTGCAGGCGTGGGCGGCGGCATCGCGCGGCGCCACGGTCACGCGATAGGGCTCCTTGCTGAGCGCATCCGGATTGATGGCGAGATTGGCGGGCGCGCCGGCGGCGCCGGTCAGATTGACGACGGTGCCGGAGATCGGCTCGCCGCCGTCATTCGGCTCGAAGCTGGCGCGGTCGCCGAGCTGCAGGCGGTTGTAGACGCTCTCGGTGACATTGGCCGTGATGACGGCGCCGCTGCAATCGAGCACCTTGAGCAGGGGCTGGCCGGCCTGCACGTCCTCGCCCGGCGAGGTCATCATCTCCCAGACGCGGCCCGCGACGGGAGTCGTGATGTTGGCTTCGGACAGATCGGCGAAGCGGACCTCCTCGATGATGATCTCGTTCGCGAGCCAGGCGATCTCGGTGTCGGTGCGGGCGAGATCGGCCTCGAGATCGCCGGCGCGCTGGCGCATTTCCTCCTCGCGCTGCACTGAGCTTGGTCGGTCGTTGTAACTGTCGCCGAGGAACGAGCCGTTCTGTGCCGCAGCAAGCTCGACCTTCGCAGCATCCAGCCGCTTGCGCGCGCCGAGCTCGGTTTGCTGTGACACGGACAGTTCGCGCGTCAGCCGCGCCAGCTCGACCGTCGAGACATTGCCGGACTTCGCCAGCGAGGATGCGCGTTCGACCGCGGCGCTGGCTTCGTCCCGCCGCGCGGCCGCCGCCTCGATCGAGGTCTGGATCTCCGCGATGCGGGCCTCGAGCTGCAGCACGCGCCCCTCGCGGAATTGCGAGGCCTGCCGCGCCAGGTCCTTTTGCGCTGCGTGGGCCGAAGCGAGCTTGGCAGCAAGGCTCGGCCGCTCGTTTTCCATTCGCGATTTCTGCCGCCGGAGATCGTCGAGCCGGGTGCGATCGCCGCGCGAATTCACGACGCGCAGGACCACGGTTCCGGCGTCGAGCCTGGCCTGATCGGCGACACGTTGAGCGGCTGCCACGCGGCCGCCGATCGGCGTGCGCAGGGTGACGAGGCGGGAATTCAGCACGGCCTCGACGCTCGAATATTCCCAGATCGCGCGCAGCGGCAGCCAGCCGAACACGGCGATGATGGCAAGCCCGATGGCGATCTTGGCGCCGCGCCGCAGATGCGGCCAGCGATGCCCTGACTCCGATGCCGTCCGCGCCTCGGGTGCGTGGCCGGACTCGTCATTGGCGAACAGCTGTTCCTGCAGCGCCTCCTGCAATCCTTTCGCGTCAGACTTGCTGTCGTGAGGGGAAGGAGCCGATGCGGGGTCGACGGAAGCGGCGCGCGAGCGGTCTACCATGACGGTCACCTTGCTGACGGAAGCCAACGGAACCGGTCAATGCGCGAGGGCCGCGCGGTGTGCCCGGTTACGCGGATTAAGCCGAAGCTGCGCTTTCCAGGTTGCTAAACGTCCGCGTGTGTTTTTGCGCAAATCCCGGTCAAGCTTTAGCGAGGCGGGAAAGGTTGGCCGCGCTGCCATGTAGCTGCCATTGATCTGCGGCTCCGCGACGCATGAACCTTGCGGTATCAGGCAGCATTCATACCTCGAAGGCGCCGGCCAGAGGTTTGCCCGCGGCCGCCTTGGGAGACGGCCATGAACTATCTTCGGACCGCAATGCTGCTCGCCGGCCTCACCGCCCTGTTCATGGGCGTGGGCTATCTGATCGGCGGCGCCGCCGGCGCCATGATCGCGCTCGTCATTGCCGCCGCGACCAATCTCTTCACCTACTGGAACTCCGACCGCATGGTGCTCAGGATGTACGGCGCCCATGAGGTCGACCGCACCAGCGCGCCGGAACTGGTCGGGCTCGTCGCCGAGCTTGCGGGCCGCGCCTCGCTGCCGATGCCGCGCGTGTTCGTGATGGACGAGGCGCAACCCAATGCGTTCGCGACCGGCCGCAACCCGCAGAATGCCGCGGTCGCCGTCACCGTCGGCCTGATGAACCAGCTCAGCCGCGAGGAGCTCGCCGGCGTGATCGCGCATGAGCTCGCGCACATCAAAAATCACGACACGCTGCTGATGACGATCACCGCGACCATCGCGGGCGCGATCTCGATGCTGGCGCAGTTCGGCATGTTCTTCGGCGGCCACCGCGACAACAACAACGGCCCCGGCATCGTCGGCTCGATCCTGATGATGATCCTCGCCCCGCTCGGCGCCATGCTGGTGCAGATGGCGATCAGCCGCACCCGCGAATATGCCGCGGACAATCTCGGCGCACGGATTGCGGGTCAGCCGATGTGGCTGGCGTCTGCGCTGGTGAAGATCGAGGGCGCCGCGCATCAGGTCCCGAACTACGATGCCGAGAGAAACCCCGCGACCGCGCACATGTTCATCATCAACCCGCTGTCGGGCCATGGCGTGGACAATCTGTTCGCCACCCATCCCTCGACGCAGAACCGCATCGCGGCGCTCCAGCAGCTCGCGGCCGAGCTCGGTGCGCAGGCGCCGTCGGTCGGCGCCAACGAAAACTATCCGCCGCGGAGCCCGTGGGGGCAGTCGTCCTCGAGTGGTCCTTCGCGTGGCCCTTCACCTGGTCCTTGGGGCTGATGCGGAACCGGCCGGAATTGCGCCCGGCTTTGTGACCAGCTTTTGTGACCTGGCGCACACAGGATGGTCCCGGCCGGTGTTAACACCATGGCGAGACTGTTCCTTCGAAAGGGGATGCGTGGCCGGTCCTCTGCCTGCCACGGTCGAAGATGACCAAAGCTGCGGTACCATTGTTGATCGTCCTTGGCGTGCTCATTGGCCTGTCCACGCACACGGTCGTCAATTGCGGGGACGAGGACGATCCCGACATCTGCTCGGCCGTGATCGGCTTCTCGCCGCTGCGGGGATCGCTGATCGCGTTCGCCTATGAAGGGCGCGGACGGATCGCGTTGCGCCACGCCGACTGGCGGCGGGCGATCGCGGATTTCGACGAGGCCATTCACCTCAATCCCAACCGCGCCTCGCTGTATCGCGACCGGGCGCAGGCGCGCCGGCAGAACGGCGACCTGGAGCTTGCCATCGAGGATTACGACGAGGCGATCGCGCATGATCCCAGGCACGCCGCGCCCTATCACCAGCGCGGTCTCGCGCTCGCCGCCACCGGCGATCTCGATCGCGCCATCCTGAGCTACAACACGGCGGTCCGTCTCGACCCGTCGGATGCGCAGGCCCGCCTCGACCGTGGCCTTGCATTCCTCGCCCGCGGCCAGGCCGACGACGCACGCGCCGATTTCGAAGCGGCTCTCGCGCTGCCGGCCGGCAAGGACGGCCGCACCCGCGACGCAGCCCGCGCCAAGCTCGCCGAGCTCGCGAGCGCCGAGCCGCGGCGGTGAGAGGAGTTTTTCTCCCTCTCCCAGCAAGCGGGGCGAGGTGAAGCGCGCGAGCCGCGCTTATTTCGCCTTCTTGGCTTTTGCCTTCTTCGCCGGCTTCTCCTTCGCCTTCTTCTCCACCTTCGCCGGGATCGGCGTGCTGGCGGCGAGGCGCATCGAGCGGGCGTAGCTGTCGGCGACGTTGTCGGCGGACATCTGGAGGCGCTTGGCGGCGGCGGTGGCCTGCTCCATCGTCGCCTTGGCCATCAACTTGAAGCGGTCGCCGGTCTCCTTGCCCTTGGCCTTGGCCGCAAGGCCGTTGAAGCGATCCCGCCGCTCCTTGGCGCGGGTCAAAAGGCCCGTATGCAGCTGTCTGGCCAGTTGCCGGATCACGACATCCAGGTCGGCGTCCGCCATGTTGTTCTATCCTCTTAAAACGGTATCGATGCGGGCGGGACTATGCAGATCGGGCCCCGCCTTGGCAATTCCCGGCGGTGCGTCATCCGCAGCTTCCGGTTACCAAAACAAAAAAAGCCGCGCATTTTCGCGCGGCTTTCTGGGGTGGCTTGGCGCAGGCGCCTTACTTCAGCGAGGCAACCGGACCGCTCGCCGGTGCCGGATCGGGATCGAAGCCGAACACGCCGACCAGATATTTGTAATAGTCCGGCATCTTCTCCTTGAGCGCCTCGCGTGACTTCGGGTCGTGGAATTCGCTCTTGCCGGCCAGGAAGATGCTGGCCGTCACGGCAAAGAACTCCATGGGGTTCTTCAGCGCATAGGATTCCTTGGGCAACAGGTCCTTGGACTTTGCAAGCGCGTAATAGCCGATCACGCCCTTGTTGGCGTAGCCGTCCGGCAACAGCCGCGCGTGATAGGCGTGCAGCAGCTCGTGCAGCAGCACGGCTTCCTTCTCGTAGCGCATCATGTCCGGCCGCAGCATGATCACGCCGAGGCCCGAATCGACCGCGAGGTCGACGGCGTTCGGATTGATCCAGCGCTGCTTGTCATGGTCCCAGACCGTCAGCGTCCGGGGCGCGGTGCGCTGGATGTCCGGCGTCACGCGGCCGTAGCACGCGGTCGCGGCGCCTTCGTCGAGGCAGGCGAGCTCGCTCGCGACGATCGGGACGGTCCGGAAGAAGCGCAGCACGCGCGGCGACAGGCCGGAAGCTTCGACGACGTCGATCTGCTGCTTCAGATTGTCGGTGAGCTTGTCGACGTCCTTGCGCTCGGAATTCTCCGTCAGGTCGAACATGTAGCCGCGGTAGCTCTGGAAGCCCGGCGGCAGCGCCTGCGCTGCCCCGGCCGACGCGTCGAGCGATCCGGCATGGGATGGATTGGCGAAGAGCGCGCCCACAACGGTCGCGGTCAGCAGCAGCGCAACGCGCATGATGAACCCCCTGATGTCACTTCACCCGGCAGAATAGGCCGCCGCCGTTTGCGAAAAGTGAGTGCGGCGAGACTAGGGCAGCGATGTTGAGGCGTGCTTAACCGTTGGTTGCAGATCGCGGAGGCGGATTAGTGCCGGGTTAACCAAGCGTGGATCGGCGGCGCGCTTCGGCGTAGGATCGAAGCCGGGCACCATGCCCGACAGCAATAGCCGGAGGAGGAAGCCATGTATGCCGCCATCCGTCAGGCCAAGGCGAAAAGCGGGAGCGCGGAAGAGCTGGCGCGCCGCATCAAGGACGGCGCCGTTCCGATCATCAGTGACGTCGATGGTTTCCGGGCCTACTACGTCGTCTATGCCGGCGACGACACGGTCACCGCGATCTCCATCTTCGACAAGTTCGAGCAGGCGGAGGAGGCGAACCGGCGCGCGATCGCCTGGATCGAGAAGGATCTGGGGCCGCTGCTCGCAGGGCATGCGAGCGCCGCCGCCGGGCCGGTGATCGTGCATACGCTGGCGTGAGTTCTCGTCATTGCGAGGAGCGAAGCGAAGCAATCCAGGCTGTCACCGCGGAGACAGTCTGGATTGCTTCGCTTCGCTCAAAATGACGAGGAGGCAGATGCGCCCCCCTCACAACTCCCGTGCATTCGAGAACGCGAAACTCGACACCCGTCTCGTCGTCTCGTCCAAAATCAACGTGCGCGTGATCGGCGGCTCGGCGCGCTGGGCGCAGTTTTCGCGCTCGCAGAGGCGGCAGTTGACGCCGATCGGCGTGCCCTCCGTTTTCTCCAAATCCAGGCCGGAGGCGTAGACGAGGCGGGCGGCGTGACGGATCTCGCAGCCGAGGCCGATGGCGAAACGCGGCTGCGGCAAGGGATGCGGCGCGACGGGGCGGCGCACCATCTGCGCGATCGAGAAATAGCGCGTGCCGTCGGAGAGCTCGATCACCTGCTTCAACAGGCGATCCGGCGTGTCGAAGGTCGAGTGCACGTTCCACAACGGACAGGTGCCGCCGAATTTCGAGAACGGGAACGTGCCGGAGGAGAAGCGTTTCGATACGTTGCCGGCATTGTCGACGCGCAGCAGGAAGAACGGAATGCCGCGCGCGTTCGGCCGTTGCAGCGTGGTGAGGCGATGGCAGACCTGCTCGAAGCCGGAATTGAAGCGCTGCGCCAGCACGTGGATGTCGTAGTTCAAGGCCTCCGCCGCGGCGAGGAATGCCGGGTAGGGCATCATCACGGCCGCCGCAAAATAGTTGGCGAGCGTGATGCGGAACAGGCGGCGCGGCGCGTCGTCGAGCGGGCCGGCACGGCCGATGATGGTCTCCAGATGCTGCGCGCATTCGCCCAAGCCCAGCTGGAAGGCGAGCTGGAAGGCGCGGCCGGGCGGATCGACCAGCTCGGAGATCAAGAGCTGGCGGCGATGGCGGTCGAAACGCCTGAGCGTCTCGCGCATCACGTCGACCGGCATGATGCGGGTCTGGATCGAATGCTTTTCGCGCAGGCGAGTGGCGAGCGCGGCATAGAGCCCTTCGGCCGGCACGTTCAGTTCGTCGCGAAGAGTCTCCGCGGCCTGCTCCAGCTCCGGAAAATAATTGCGGTTGGCCTCGATCAGCTCGCGCACGCGCTCGACGGGATTGGCCTCATAGCGCGTGCCGACGTCGCGGTCGGCCATCTGCGCCGCGGCCAAGGTCTCGCCCTGGCGGGCCTCGGCATAGGCGGCATAGAGCCGTTGCAGCGCATGGGTGACGCCGGGACAGAGTTCGGCAAGGTCGCGCAGTTCCTGCTTGGGAACGTCGATCTGGCGGAACAGCGGATCGGAGAAGATCTCGTTCAGCTCGGCGAAGAAGCGGTCCTCGTCGGCGGTCGCGAGGTCGCGCAGGTCGAGGTCATAGGTCTCGGCCAGCCGCAGCAGGATCTGCGCCGTCACCGGGCGCTGGTTGCGCTCGATCAGGTTGACGTAGCTCGGCGAGATCCCGAGCCCTTCGGCGATCTGGGTCTGCGACAGCCCCAATTGCTGCCGGATCCGCCGGAAACGCGGGCCGACGAACAGTTTCTTTCCTGATACGGCGGGCATTTCAGATCTCCCAACGGAACTTCCAGACGCATCAAGGACAGTCTTACTGACCTATATGATTTACAAGATTTACAAAATAACATCTATTACATGTTCCGATGTTACATGACATCACCATTCGAATACAAGGCCTCTGTACGAACTTCGCTTTCTGGCGTTTAGCTCATGACACGCATTTCGCAATGCACTGTCAAAAATGTCGATGACAAGTTGAATTGTCATCAGCGAAAGGATCGATCAGATGAATTACCAGCCCCGTGGCATCAACGCCCTGCAGAGCCCGGCCTCGTATCAGAGCGAGATCGAGGCGGCCCAGGCGCTCCTCAAGACCCAGCCGACATGGAACGGGGTGTCGGCCGAGGCCGTCGCGCGCATGCGCCTGCAGAACCGTTTCAAGACCGGTCTGGACATCGCCCGCTACACGGCGGCGCTAATGCGGGCCGACATGGCGGCCTATGACAACGATCCGACCAAGTACACCCAGTCGCTGGGTTGCTGGCACGGCTTCATCGCCCAGCAGAAGCTGATCTCGGTCAAAAAGCACTTCGGCGGCAAGACCGATCGCACCTATCTGTACCTGTCCGGCTGGATGATCGCGGCGCTGCGCTCCGAATTCGGCCCGCTGCCCGACCAGTCGATGCACGAGAAGACCTCGGTGCCGGCGCTGATCGAAGAGCTCTACACCTTCCTGCGCCAGGCCGACTCGCGTGAGCTGAACGACATCTTCCGCGGCCTCGATGCCGCCCGCAAGGAAGGCGACAAGGCGAAGGAGAAGGCGCTGATCGAGAAGATCGACAACTTCCAGACCCATGTCGTGCCCGTCATCGCCGACATCGACGCGGGCTTCGGCAACGCCGAGGCGACCTATCTGCTCGCCAAGAAGATGATCGAGGCGGGCGCCTGCGCGCTCCAGATCGAGAACCAGGTCTCGGACGAGAAGCAGTGCGGCCACCAGGACGGCAAGGTCACCGTGCCGCACGAGGTGTTCATCGCGAAGATCCGCGCCTGCCGCCACGCCTTCCTCGAGCTCGGCGTCGAAGACGGCGTCATCGTGACCCGCACCGACTCGCTCGGCGCCGGCCTCACGCAGCAGATCGCCGTCAGCCACAAGCCCGGCGACCTCGGCGACCAGTACAACAGCTTCCTGGATTGCGAGGAAATCACGGCCGCGAACGCCCGCAACGGTGACGTCATCATCAACCGCGACGGCAAGATGATGCGTCCGAAGCGGCTGCCCTCCAATCTCTACCAGTTCCGTCCCGGCACCGGCGAAGACCGCTGCGTGCTCGACAGCATCACCTCGCTGCAGAACGGCGCGGACCTGCTCTGGATCGAAACCGAGAAGCCGCATATCGAGCAGATCGCCAAGATGGTCGACCGCATCCGCAAGGTCGTCCCGAACGCGAAGCTGGCCTACAACAACTCGCCGTCGTTCAACTGGACCCTCAACTTCCGCTGGCAGGTCTACGACGCAATGAAGGAAGCCGGCCAGGACGTCAGCAAGTACAATCGTGCCGAGCTGATGAAGCCGGAATACGACGATACGCCGCTGGCGAAGGAAGCCGACGAGCGCATCCGCACCTTCCAGGCCGATTCAGCCAAGCGTGCCGGCATCTTCCACCACCTGATCACGTTGCCGACCTACCACACGGCGGCGCTCTCGACCGACAATCTGGCGAAGGAATATTTCGGCGACCAGGGCATGCTCGGCTACGTGAAGAACGTGCAGCGCGCCGAGATCCGCCAGGGTATCGCCTGCGCCAAGCATCAGAACATGGCCGGCTCCGACATCGGCGACGACCACAAGGAATACTTCGCCGGCGAGGCTGCCCTGAAGGCGGGCGGCGCCCACAACACGATGAACCAGTTCGGCTAACGCACCACGCTATCCAAGAGGAGACTGACAATGACCGAAGGCAGCAATTTCTGGGTGATCGGCGGCGAGTTCGGTTCGATGAACTTCCACAAGCTCGTGGAAGGCTCCGCCCAGGTGCAGGGTCCGTTCAAGACCCGCAAGGAAGCCGAGGATGCCTGGCGCTCGGTCTCGGAAGAGAACCGCCACAAGGCCGGCGTCCGCTTCTCGATCGTGGAAGAGCCGTCGCGGGTCTCGGCCTGACGGCTGCCCTGGAGCATGATCCGGAAAAGTGGGAACCGGTTTTCCGAGAAGATCATGCTCAAACAAAATTAGATCGTGATGCGTGATCGCATCACGATCGGATCAAGAAACGTCCAAGGACGGAGGGTCCCATCCGGCGCAAGCCGGGTGGGATCGTCTGTTTTTGGTACAGGTCAATCGGCTGTGGGCGCCGTAAGTCTCTGGAATTGTGGGCCCTTTGCGGACCGTTTGGTTGCTGATAGGTTAACGGCGGAAAGTCGAGGACGAGGCCGACAATGTCAGAGCCTGAGACCAGCGGGACCCATCCCATCCAGCCGCGCCCGGTGCGGCTGCGCGACGCGCTGCTGCGTGCACGGATCGAGGCCGCCGACCGGACCGGTGTGGTCGTCGATTTGCGCGATGCGGAGGTGGCGCGGCTGGAGATACTCAACGACGCGCTCGATCCCCTGTTCGCGCAGGTGCCCGACCAGATCGACCTGTTCGATCGCGGCATCAGCCAGGGCGATACGCCCAGGCTCTGGATCGATGTCGTCGCACACATCATGATGGGGCGCGACAAGCGGATGTACCGCTTCGTCCAGGACACCCGCTTCGGCCGCATCGTGCTCGCCGAATCGCACGACACCGCAGTGATCGTCGAAGCCGTGACCGACTACGTCGCCCGCCGCATGATCGAGCGCGAGCACGCCATGGTGGTCCCGCCGGAGCCGAAGCCCGCGGCCGCCGAGCCGCCGCGCCGTTCGCGCCTCTGGCCGTTCGTGTTCGGATTCATCTTCGGCGCGGCCGCCTTGTTCGGCCTCGCCGTGCTGGCGGCCCTGCGGAGCTGGTGAGACGCCCTTCGCTCGCAATGACGGCGAACTAGATCAACCTGGCCTGCTTGATCTGCCGGATCTGAAATCCGGATCCGAGGCCCCGCACCGTCTGCTCGCAGCGCCAGCCGGCATTGTCTTTCTCGATCGTGAACAAATTATACGCTGCCGCCGGGTAGCGCCCGTGGGCAAGTGCGGAGGCCGACGGCACGCCGAGCGCGGGGATGTTGCCGTTGGGGCCCTCGAACCACATCGTCGAATGAATGTGGTCGTGCCCGTGCAGGATCAGCTCGACGCCGTGGCGCTTCAGCAGCGCCTGCAGATCGGCGGAGTCGGTCATCCGCTTCTGGCGCGCATTGGACTTCAGCGGATGATGCACCAGCAGCACGCGAAAGACGTCCTCGGTCGCCAGCCGCTCGAGGACCCGTTCGAGGGCAGCGAGCTGATCGCGCCCGAGCGCGCCGGTCGCCATCAACGGCAGGGTCGGCACCGCCGTGGACAGGCTGATCAGCGCGAGCGGCCCGCGCCGGCGCACGGAAGGAAAGCCGATGCTGCCGTCGTCGCCCGCAAGATAGGGTGCAAAGGTCTCGCCGAAGCGGTGAGAGGTGGCGTGGACATAGGCATCGTGATTGCCGGGAATGGTGGTGACGCGGTCGGGCGGACCGACGCCGTCGAGCCAGGCGCGCGCCGGCGCGAACTCCGCCTCCAGCGCCAGATTGACGAGATCGCCTGTGACCGCGATGTGGTCAGGCGTATGCGCCTGGACGTCGGCGACGAGCGCGTCGAGCACCTCGCGGCGCTGGTACTTGTGACGGTTGCGCGTCCAGTTGACGTAGCCGAGCGCGCGCTTGCCCGCGAGCTCGATCAGCCGTGGCTTCGGCAACGGCGGCAGATGCGGGTCGGACAGATGGGCGAGCGTGAAGGGGGCCATGGCGCGCGATTGCCTCGCTATTCGTCCGCTGTAATGGCAAGGTCGCGAGGACTGTGCAAGCGGGGCCCGGACCGGGGCCTCATGGCAGTTTTCTTAAGAGTTTTTTTGGGAGCCTGATGGGGGATCGTCTGAACAGCGTCCGACGGACATTCGAACCGCTGCTGCGGCGAATCTTCCACGCCTATTTCCTGCTGGTCCGCGGCATGACGCTCGGCGTCCGCGCCGTGGTGCTGGATTCCGAGAACCGGGTGTTCCTGGTCAGGCACAGCTACATCACCGGCTGGTATCTGCCCGGCGGCGGCGTCGATCTTGGCGAGACCATGGAGCAGGCGATGCGGCGCGAGCTCAAGGAGGAAGGGGACATCGATCTCACCGGTGACGCGGTGCTGCACGGCATCTTCCTCAACAGCCACGTCTCCCGCCGCGACCACGTCGCGGTCTATGTGGTCAGGCAGTTCAAGCAGGACCGCGTCCCTGAGCCCAACCACGAGATCGTCGAATGCGGGTTCTTCGCGATCACGGCGCTGCCCGAGGGTACCACGCACGGCACGCGGCAAAGGCTCGCGGAAGTGCTGGACGGCAAGCCGCTGACCGCGACGTGGCGTTGAAGGATTTGGCGTTTTAGCGACGTGACGTTGAAGCGGTCTGGCCTTGAAGCGATCGGGCCGAATCCTCAAGCCCGAACCGGCTGCCCGATCCCCAGCAGGTTACCTTCGCTGTCGCGGAACCAGGCGCCCCGCTCGCCAATACCCTTGCTCGGATAGTTTCCCGTGATCTCCGCAATTCCATCGACGGTCTTCAAGTCGGGCAAATCATAGTCCTCGAACGCGACGCCGCGTGTGCGAAGTTCGCGCACGGTTGCCTCGATATCCTCGACTTCCCACCCCATTTGCGTGTGCGTGCCGGATTGCGTGCCGGCCGAGACGAATATCGCAAACTCGCCGGCCGCGCAGACGTAGCGCAGCCCACCCTCGCGCTGTTCGACCGGCTCGAGCCCGAGCTTTTCCGAATAGAACGCCCGCGCGCGGTCGAGGTCTCTGGCCGGAAGCCGGGTTGCCACCTTCGCGTTCTTCAGCATGCCCGCTCTCCTTGTCCTTGCCTCGCGACGACGCTGGATAGCTACGCGCTCACGACTCGACGCCCTGACGGCCCTGCTTCGCCTGCAGCTCCAGCACCAGCAGGCTCTGCTCCTGGATCAGCGCGCAGTTCTGCCGCTCCAGCCTGTGCAGTCGCGCCGTCATGTTGTGCATGAACGCGAACACCACCAGGAACAGGGAGCCGAACATCACGACGAACGGAAACGCGACGCCGGTCAGACGGCTGACGAGATAGGCCAGTGTCGGAAACAGCGTGAAGCCCGCGGGGATGATCGCCACCATGGACAGCATCAGGAAGTCATAGAGGTCGAACTTGCCTTGCAGCGTCTTGCGCAGCAGCACCAGCATGTAGATCAGCGCAAAGGCGGAGACGACGACGACCGTCTCCGGACTTGGAAGGGCATCTGTCACGGCTGCTCCTCAGAATGTTCGACGAGATGATGAGACCACAAATCGGAACGGGCCCGCTCGGCGTCATGATGCCCTCACGAGGCGCGAGAGCAGGATATAACCGAGGACGCGGATCATGTAACTCGCCGACTTCAATCCGTCGATCGAGCTGACGCCGGTTTCCCGCGCCCGCATCTCGACCGGAACTTCGCTGACCGTGAGGCCTGCGCGCATGGCCCAGGCCAGCGAGATCGGCTCCGGAAAATCCGTCGGATACGCTTTTGCGAAGAAGGCGATGGCGGAACGGTCGAGCAATCGCATGCCGCTGGTCGGATCGGTGATGCGGCCGCCGCTGAAGAGGCCGTTGAGCGCAAGCACGATCAGCCTGATGCCGGCGCGCCGCATGCGCGTGGAGCAGAAGCCGGCATGGTCGATGAAGCGGCTTCCGATCGTGATGTTGGTCGGGTCGTTGCGATAGGCCTCCAGAAGCGTCTCGATGGCGCGCGGATCATGCTGGCCGTCGCCGTCGATCTGGATGCAGAAATCAAAATCCTGGCGCGCCGCGTATTTGATGCCGGTCTGCACGGCGCCGCCGATGCCGAGATTCTGCGCGAGGCGGGCGACCGGCGAGCGGCAGCTTGCCACCGCGGACGTCGCGTCCGACGAGCCGTCGTCGACGACCAGGGTGTGGTAGCCGCGGCCGGTCGCCGCGATCTCGCTCAGCAGACCGCCGACCGAGGCCTCCTCGTTGAAGCAGGGAATGATGATGAGGACTCGCGACGTGCCCTGCTGCGGTGCGGCGGCAGCGTTGCGGCACGTGTTAGTTGATCCCAAGCCCAGTCCCATATCGACCACGTCTGCCTCACCTCCAGAATCCCCACTCTGCTATACTTGCCGGTGCTTTTCCTGTACAGGCGGGCCATTTCAAGCTGTGTGGGGCCGCCCGGCGAATGCCGATGAGAGCTGTTAAAGTATTTTTTTCAATTGTGTTTCTGGCAATTCTGGCCAGCAACATCAGGCTGATCTCGCATTGGAGCGAGAGCCGTGGCGTCTATGACGACATCTGCTATCTCAGGCAGGCGCATCTGTTCCAGCGCTTCGGCTGGCAAGGGCTCGACACCAGCCTCGCCCGCGAAACCGACGGCTATCTCGCGGCCAAGTTGCGCAGTATCGATTTTCCGAACTGGAACGAACCGACGCGGGCACCCTGCCACACCCAGACCGCCGACGGCAGCAAATGGGTGATGACGCCGCCGCCGGGCACGGGCTTCGTGCTGGCGCTGTTCCCGGAGGGGGTGCAGGTCGTTCCGCTCTATATGCTGGCCAACGCGATCGTCGTCGGCCTTGCGCTGTTCGGCTTGTGGCGGGCGCAGGAGAAGGTCGGCTTGACGTTCGCCGTATTGCTCGGCGTGCTCTCGATCTACTTCATGATCAATCCGACCAAGGCGAGCTATTCGATGGCGCCGACCATGGTCGTCTGCGCGCTGGCGGGTCTGTTCACTGCAAGACTGTTCGTCGATGAAGGCCGGCGCCGCCTGCTGATGGTCGCTGCCGTCGGCGTGCTGCTCGGCCTGTCCGCGAGCTTTCGGATCGCGAACGTGGTTCTGTCGGCGGGCTATTTCCTGTTCTTCGGATTGTCGTTCCTGATCTGGCGTACCCGCGAGACGTTCGTCTCAGGTCTCGCGCTCGGCCTTTCGTTCCTCGCCGGGCTGTTGCCGGTGTTCGCGGCGAACCTGGTCAATTCAGGCAATCCGCTGGTCTCAGCCTATGGCGGCCAGGATACGGCCCCACCGAGCCTCGACCCGGCCGTGCTGCTAGCCTATCTCCGCGACACGCAGTTCCCGTTGATCGTGATTGCCTGCGTCGGGACCGCGCTGTTGTGGCGCTTCGCCGGCCATGGCGGCGTCAGGAATCTCGCGTTGCTGGTGGCAGGCAATCTCGCGCTGAATCTGGCGTTCTTTGCCACGCATCCGGTCTTCACGCAGTACTACGTCATCCCGATCCTGATGCTGTCGCTCTGGACGCTGCTGTTCGCGGCGGTCCTCAGCCGCGGTCCGGCACAGGGTTTTATCGCCCACGAGGCCGATGGACCGCGGCCGTCTGAGATGTTATCCCGCATCTCGCATTGACGCGTTTTCCTGACGCGAACCTGAAACCACTTCGCTCGAAGACGCATGCCGACATGACCGATCTCTCGCTCACCATCCTTCCGGAAGCCGCCGGCGACGCCCAGGCGATTGAACGGCTGCACGAGCGCACCTTCGGCCCCGGCCGTTTCGTGCTCAGCGCTTACCGCATTCGCGAGCATGTCGACCATCTGCTCGACGTCTCCTTCACGGCCCGCATCGGCACGCTGCTGGTCGGCTCGGTCAGGCAATTGCCGGTGCTGGTCGGCGAGACGCAGGCCCTGCTGCTCGGGCCGCTCACCGTCGAGCCGCCGTTCCGCGACCGCGGCATCGGCCGTCTCCTGATGGAGCGCGCGCTGAAGGACGCCAAGGAGAAAGGTCACCGCCTGGTGCTGCTGGTCGGCGACGAGCCCTATTACAGCCGCGTTGGCTTCAAGCCGGTGCCGAAGGGCCGCGTCTCCATGCCGGGGCCGGTCGACGCCGCGCGCGTCCTGGTGTTCGAGCTCGTCGACGGCGCTTTCGAGGGCGTGTCGGGGCAGGTAACGCCCGACTGGAGCAAGGCGCGGGCGGGGTAGGGTCGTTCCATCCGGGCTACGATACCTCTTGCGGAGTATCCATGATGCAGGTGCGGCCCGTTGATGCCGGTGAAGTCGATCATCTCGCTCAGTTGTGGCACGATGCCTGGCATGGGTCGCATGCCTCGCTTGCGCCGCCAGAATTGGTCCGCCTCCGCACGCTCTCGAGTTTTCGCGATCGGCTGGCGGTCATGCTTCCCGACATTCGCGTCGTCGGCCCGGCCGGCGCGTCGCTCGGCTTCTGCGCCGTCAGGGCTGACGAATTGTATCAGCTCTTCGTATCGCCGAAGGCGCACGGCGCGGGCGTCGCCGCGGCGCTGATCTCCGACGCAGAGGCCCGCCTTGCCGCGCGCGGCGTGGAACTGGCGTGGCTGGCCTGCGCCGTCGGCAACGCGCGCGCTGCGCGGTTCTATGAGAAGAGCGGTTGGCGCAACGCCGGCACCTTCGTGATGATGACGGAGACCTCGAACGGGCCGTTCCCCGTCGATCAATGGCGCTTCGAGAAGCGGCTGACGCGCTCCATCCGGGCTACGACGCCGTAAATTGCGACAGCGATGGCCGTGCCTCATTCTCCGTCATTGCGAGCGCAGCGAAGCAATCCAGAGTCTTTCCGCGTTGGCAGTCTGGATTGCTTCGCTGCGCTCGCAATGACGGTGCCAACCGGGGCCCGCGGGCCCCGGCTGTCGCAAGGCTAGAACTTGAAGTTGGCGAACGCCCGCACGCCGATGCCGGGCATCAGAACCTCGTCCTTGGTGTAGGACACCGAGTTGCGGATGTTTTCGTTGAGGAGATTGTTGCCGACGATACCGGCCGTCATCTCGCGCGCGCCGAACAGACGCGGATCGAGCTTCGTCTTGTAGCTGACCTCGGCCTTCAGCAAATTGTAGCCCGCCGTTGGCGTCTCCGCGATCACGGCGACGTTGTTCTGCGCGAAGGCGTGCAACAGATTGACGCGCATCAGCCAGTTGTCGTCACGCCAGAACACGCCGCCGCCCAGCCGCACCGGCGGAATGCGCGGCACGTTGGTGCCGTCGGTGAAGGTGGCGCGGACGAAGTCGAGCTGGTTCTCGATGCCCCAGATGCCGCCCTGGAATGCCCCGACATCGAGCTGCGACTGGAATTCGCCGCCGCGGAAATTCGCATTCGCTTGCGAATAGACAGCCTGGTTCAGCTCGGCGCCGGGCGTGCCGCAGGACGCAAAACTGTCGTCGCACATCACGCCGGTCAGGCGGCGAAAGATGAAATTGTCGAAATGCGTGTAGTAGACGGTCGCCTCGAAGCGGAACGGCCCCGTCGCCTTGCGGACGCCGACCTCGACCGACTTCGCGGTCTCGATCTTGAGGTTCGGATTGCCGATGTCGAACGTCGCAGTGGCATCGTGTGCGCCGCGGGAAAACAGCTCGGCCGGCTTCGGCGCGCGCTCGACATATTGCGCGGTGATGCTGCCGACCATGCCGCCCGGCAGGTCCTGCAACAGGCCGATGCTGCCGCTCTTCGGCGTGAAGGACGGATTGCGTGCGATGCCCACCTGCGGCGTGCCGTCGGGTAGATAATCCGGCGGGAAGTTCGGCGTCGTGCCGTGCAGCTCGACATGCTCGATGCGGCCGGCGATCTGGGCCCGCGTCGCGTCCGAGAACTTGAACTCGTTGAAGGCGTAGGCAGCAACGCGGGTGTTGTTATTGGGGTCCCACAAGCCGTTGAACAGCGTGCCGGGATTGTCGGGGCTCGGTGCCGTCAGCTCCTGATGGCCGACCTGGAAGCCGAGCGCCGTCGTCACCTCGGCGAAGCGCGCGTTGAACGGCATCAGCTGCACCTCGGTGCGAATCTCCTGCTCCTTGTTGGTGAAGGTCTGCCGCACGCCGTCGGTGTTCGGATCGGCGGGATCGGCAAGGCCGATCTCGTTGTGCCGATAGTCGGTCGCACCGGCCCAGAAGCGGATGGCGTCGATCGCGGCGGCGTCGGGATGGTACTCGCCCTTGACGTTGATCTTGGTCTGATGACCGTCGATCCGTGTGTTGTGGTCGGCGCCGTCGATGCCGGGGATGTGGTAGAGCGAGTCGTTCTGCGTGATCGATGCGCCGATATAGCCGCCCTGGAAGAAGTAGGAGCCGCCCATCGATGCGCCGTCCGTGCGCGACGCCGAATTGGGCTGGCGCCCGTTTGTGATGGTCCGGGTCTGGTCGGTCAAATAGGGGTAGCTCGGGATGCCGTAATCCGTCGTGTTGCGGCCGTAGACGTCGGCATGGAAGGCGAAGTTGCCGGCGCCGGTGTCGAGCAGCACGCCGCTCTCGACCCCGCGGTCGACCGAGCTGAACGCGGAACGTGTCTCGGCCGTGACGCAGGGCGATGTCCCGGCGGTTGCGAGTGGCGCCTTCACCGGCATGCCATAACTCTGGAACGGCTGGGCACCGCAGGTTGGCAGCGCGTCCGGAATCCGGTTGTTGGTCGCGCTGACGACGCCGCCGATCGAGGTCGATCCATAGCGCAAGGCGGCCGGCCCGCGCACCACTTCGACCTGATTGGTCGCGAGCGTATCGACCGGGACGAAGTGATCCTCGCCGAGATCGGATGCGCCGTTCGAATTGGTGCCGTTCTCCACGATGCCGACGCGGTTGACGTCGAGCCCGCGGATGACCGGCCGACTGGAGGCGCCGGGCGCGAAGCTCGAGCCGGTGATGCCGGGCTTGGAGAACAGCAGATCGCCGAGCTGCCCGCCGCCCTCGCGGCGGATCTCCTCGTTCGGCACCACCGTGACGGTGGCGAACTGGTTGGTCACGATCGGCAGCACACCCTGCTGAGGCGCGGCCGGCGCCGTCGCTGGCGCTGCCGGCGTGGCTTCCGCCGTGCGTTGCTGGCTGCGCGACCGTCCGGTGCGCGCGACATGGACCGGGCTGCGGGTCGGTACCACCCTGCGCACGATCGGGCTCGGCGCCGTCACGGTGACGGAGGGGAGCTCGGTCGATGATTTATCCTGCGCAGGCTGTTGTACCGGCTGTTGTACCGGCTCTTGGGCGAGCGCCGATGTGGCGGCGGCGCCGAGCAGGAGCAGGCTGGCTCCACCCAGACGCTGCACGCGTCGCAATTCAAATGACATGGTCCTGATTCCAGTCAGGCGCCGTCCGCGAGATTTGGTGCTGATCGGAGGCGGCCTGCCGTCGCAGCGCGACGGAATTCGACTTCAACTGCTCCCGTGCGTTCGCCCGAAAGCGGCGAGCCGGGTGTGATCAAGCGCTGTTGGAAGTCAGGACGCGGGAGGGGCGCGGGGCTGAAACGCCGTGCCGGCCGATTTCAGATGGACGAATTCGGCATCGGTGGTGAGGTGAAGCAGCTCGATCGCCTGCGGCAGCAGGAGCACAGGCGGCGTCGCGGATACGACGGTACCCGCCATCGCGACCACGGCGCAGATCGCGCAATTGTCCTCGCCCGGCTGCTCCCGGTCCGGGCCGGCGGGCGATTGCTTCTGGACCGCGGCGCGGTCGATCGAAGCGATGCTCTTGCTGCTGTCGGTCTGCTGGAGCAAGGACTGGGCGAAGGGAGCGGCCTGGGCGAACCAATGGCTGTGGCCGAAGGTCAGCGCGAACTGCACCAGCATCGCGAACAAAGCGAGCCGGGCGCCGTGCCTGATATTCGACCGGAACCACTTCATCTGGAAATGCCACCCCACATCGCGAGGCGCCGATCCCCTCGGCTTCCTGCGATGTTATAATGTAACATCGCAGGAACGGTCAGCTCATGTCAACGGAAGTCGGACGATCCCGCGCGGGTGGCCGCGCGATGTGTCGTTCAGGCAACTAGCGGCCTTCGCGGACCCAGGTGGCGGCAAACGCGCCGAGCAGCAGCAGCAGGCCGATCAGGCCGGCGAAGATCGGCAGCACGCCGACGCCCTTCACGACGCTGGCGTCGCGCATCCGCACGCCCATCCAGCCATCGCCGGCGAAGACGCTCGCCGAACGCACCGGCACGATGCGCGGCAGCTCGACGCTGGTGCCGTCGACCACGCGCACGGCGTTGCCGCCGGTCGCCTGCGTCAGCGGCTTCAGGGTTTCAGTCGTGGAGGTGACTTCCGAGAACTCCTTCGGATTGGTCGGGCCGACATTGATCAGCGCCTTCAGCGTGCCGTCGGTCGCCTGCCACAGGCCGAGCTCACTGGCCGGCAGGGTGGCGCGCCACTCGCCGGGATCGGCAGGGCTGAGCGTCAGGTCCTGCGACACGCCCGACGGCGAGGTCACGCTGACCGGCTGGACGCTGTCCGACATGGTCTGGCGCACCACGACGAGGTCCTTGCCCTGCACCTGGAGGCGCAGCGCCTCTTCATCGAGGTCCGGCTGCTTCATCAGCCAGTGCGACATCCGCCGCAAGAGATCGAGATGCGGACCGCCGCCTTCATAGCCGCGCGCCCACAGCCAGATGTGGTCGGAGAGCAAGAGCGCGACGCGGCCCTCGCCGAAGCGCGACAGGAACAGTAGCGGCTTGCCGTCGA
Source organism: Bradyrhizobium sp. Pa8 (assembly GCF_052588265.1). Classification (NCBI taxonomy): domain Bacteria; kingdom Pseudomonadati; phylum Pseudomonadota; class Alphaproteobacteria; order Hyphomicrobiales; family Nitrobacteraceae; genus Bradyrhizobium; species Bradyrhizobium sp. Pa8. Next base: position 2,189,376 of record NZ_CP176767.1, read on the forward strand.
CGCCCGTCATCACCGGCGGGTTGACCGCATTGCGGGTGTCGACGGTGCGGAAGAACCGGCTCCAGCGCGGCGGCTCGCTGGCGGAGCCTTCGAGGCCGCGCGTGACCGGGTGGCGTTTGCCGATCTCCGACAGATGCGCATAGAACGGCTTTTCCGTCACGCCGACGGGTTCTGCCGGCAGCACCGAATCCAGCGGCGTGCGCCAGATGCTGGTGTTGGAGGCATAGTCGGGGCCGGCCGAGACCAGCACCGCGCCGCCCGCGCGGACATAGCGCGCGATGTTGTCGAAATAGGCGATCGGCAGCACGCCCTGGCGGGCGTAGCGGTCGAAGATGATCAGCTGGAATTCGTTGATCTTCTGCTGGAACAGCTCGCGGGTCGGAAACGCGATCAGCGACAGCTCGTTGATCGGCGTGCCGTCCTGCTTCTCCGGCGGACGCAGAATGGTGAAGTGCACGAGGTCGACGCTGGCGTCGGACTTCAGCAGGTTGCGCCAGGTGCGCTCGCCGGAATGCGGCTCGCCGGAGACCAGCAGCACGCGCAGCTTGTCGCGCACGCCGTCGATGGCGACGACGGCGCGGTTGTTCACCGGCGTCAGCTCTTTCTCGAGCGGCGAGGCCTCGATCTCGACGATGTTGGGGCCGGCATGCTTGATGTCGACGTCGACGCTTGCGCTCTGACCGCTTCCCAGCGTGCGCTCGCCCAGGACCTCGCCGTCCCTGCGGATCGTGACTTTGGCGCGCTCGCCGGTTACGCCCTGGTCGTCGAGGCGATAGGTGATGGTCTGGGTCTGCCCGACGATGCCGAAGCGCGGCGCCGCCGTGATCGCGATGCGGCGGTCGCGCTCGTCCTTCTGCCCGGTGATCAGCGCGTGCACCGGCGCCTGGAAGCCGAGCCCGGCGGTGTTGGCCGGGATGTCGTGGACCCGGCCGTCGGTGATCAGGAACGCGCCGGCGACGCGGTCGACCGGCACGTCCGACAGCGCGGTGGCCAGCGCCCCGAACAGTTTTGTGCCGTCGGTCTCGCCATCGGCTTGTCCGGCGTCGACGACGCGGACCTCCAGGCCCTTGATCTTCTTCAGGCTGTCGACCAGAGCTTCCTGCGCTTGCGCGGCTTCGCGATTGCGGTTGCCGAAATTCTGGCTCGGGCTCTTGTCGACCACGATGGCGGCGACCGAGGTGAGGGGATCGCGGTCCTCGCGGGTGAAGGAGGGATTGGCGAGCGCCAGCAGGAACAGCGCCAGCGCGGCGACGCGCACGGCGGCGCCGCGCGCACGCGCCACCAGCAGCACGAGCGCAACGACGACGATCGCTGCGAGCGCGAGCCACAGGACGATCGCGGGAACAAGCGGCGTGAACGCTATGCCGTAATTCATGTCGATCCTATTGCCCCAGACGTTCGATCAGGGCCGGTGCGTGCACCTGGTCGGCCTTGTAGTTGCCGGTCAGGGTGTACATCACGATGTTGGCGCCGGCGCGGTAGGCGAATTCGCGCTGGCGGGCGTCGCCGCCGGACATCGGCAGCATGAACTGACCGTCGAGCCGCTGCGCCCAGGCGCCGGCCAGATCGTTCGAGGTGATGATGATGGGCGAGACGCCGTCGCCGCCGCGGGCCGGCCGCTGCGCGCTGTCGTCGTCCTCATCGCGCGGCAACGCCTCGACCCAGGTCTGGCCGGTGCTGAAACGGCCGGGGAAGTCGCGCAGCAGATAAAAAGTCTTGGTCAGCACGTGCTCGCGCGGCACCGGCTCGAGCTCGGGCACGTCGAGCGACGACAGGATCTCGCGCAGCGTCTGCATGCCCGGGGTCTGCGCGGCGCCGTTCTCGCCGGGCGGCGCTTCGATCGCGTCGCGGGTGTCGAACAGCACGGTGCCGCCCTGCTTCATGTAGGCGTCGATCTTGTTGATGGCATCCTGCGGCGGCTTGGGCGCGCCCGGCACGATCGGCCAGTAGATCAGCGGGAAGAAGGCGAGTTCGTCGCGTCCGGGATCGATGCCGACGGGATCGCCGGCCTCCAGCGCGGTGCGCTGCGCCAGGAACTGCGTCAGACCGGACATGCCGGCCTTGACGATGGAATCGACGTCGGCATTGCCGGTGACGACATAGGCGAGGCGGGTTTGCGACACCGCCTTCATGGCGAACTCGTCGGAGGCGCCATCGGCGCGCGACGGCGCGGGCACAAGCGACACCAGGCCCGCAAGCGCCAGCCCGACGACGATCATGGCTGTCGCGGCGCGCCGGCGCAGCAGCGCGGCGATCCCGCCGCCGAGCACCGCGACGATGATGGCGTCGATCAGGAACAGTGCGAGCGCCGTCGACAGCAGCCAGCCGCGCAGGTCGCGCGGCTCGGCATTGGTGTAGGTCGCGTGCCGGGCGCGCAGGCCTGCGGTGTTCAGCGCTGCGATGCGGTCGGAAGCGGCGAGCGTATTCACGGCGAGCGGTCCTTCTGCCGGACCATAGAAGCCGGGCGGATGATCGGGCGTAGCGCGGTCGCGATAATCGGCGGGCAGCGGCTTTGCGGTGGCCGGCGGCGGACCGAACGCGCCGAAGCCGTCGAGGATGTGCAGCGGCGCCACCGTCTCGGTGCTCGCCTCGCCCGCGACCCCGGGTCCGGGCTTGGCTGTGTAGCCGGACATGTCGACGACCCGGCGCAGCATTTCGACGAAGGTGCCCGACATCGGCAGATCAGACCAGCGCATGTCGGCGCTGACGTGGAACAGGCTGACCAGGCCCTTGCCGCGATGCTCGCCGGTGACGAGCGGCGTGCCGTCTTCCAGCGAGGCCCAGCTCTTGGTGGCGAGCACCGCGTCGGGCTCGGCCAGCACCTGGCGGTTCACGGTGACGTCCTTGGGGACGGCGACGCCGGCGAACGGGCCGTCCGCCGCGAAGGCGGCGAGATGCTGCGGCTTCTCCCAGGTCAGGCTGCCGCCGAGCGTGCGGCCGCCCTTGCGCAGCTTGACCGGCACGAGATCGTCCTCGGCCTGCGCCAGCCTTGGACCGGCGAAGCGCACCAGCACGCCGCCCTGGTCGATCCAGGCGTTGAGGCGCTCGCGGATTTCAGGGGCGACGGTGCCGACATCGGCGAGGATGATCATCGGCAGCTTCTGGTCGAGGAATTGGGTGATGCCCTGCTGCGGCGAGCCCCGGTCGGCGAGCCGCACGTCGGCGAACGGCGCCAGCGCACGGGTCAGGTAGAAGGTCGGCGCCAGCAGCGGCTGCGCGGTCTCGCTGGTCGTGCCGGTGACGATGCCGATGGCGCGGCGGCGCCATCGCTTGTCAAGCAGTTGCACCGCGCCGGCCGAGCGCTCGCCTGATATATCGAGCCGCGTGATGTCGTTGCGCAGCTCGACCGGCAGGTCGAACGAGGCTTCGGTTTCCTTGTCCTGCGGGCCGAACGAATAACGCGCTTCGCCGATCGGCGAGGACTTCTGGTCCAGCGCGCGCACGGTGCCGACGGCGATGCCGCTGTCGGTGCGCAGCACCTTCACCGTCATCTTGGCGGCGGCGTTCTCGGCGGCGACGAGCGCCAGCGGGGAGGACGTGCCGCCTTCGAACACCGTCAAGCTGCGATCTCCGATGGTCTTGCCAAGGCCCTGCACGAAGTCCTCGCCGCGGCCGGTATCGACGCCATCCGACAGCCAGGCGATCTCGCAGTCGCCGGTGGCCTTCAGGAAGCGGTCGATGGCGGTCAGGGTTTCAACGCGATCGATCGAGTAGGGTTTTGGCGCGAGCTGGCGCAGTGCGACGCGGGCCGCACCCGCCGGCATCAGGGTGATGTCGCGGTTCGGCTCGGACAGCGGCACCAGCGCGATGGCGCGGCGGTCGTTGTCGGCATTGGCGATCAGCTCGTCGGCGGCCCTGACCCTGACATCCCAGTGCGATGCGGCGCTCCAGCCGTCGTCGAACATGATCATCAGCGGCGCCTTGCTGCCGGCGGCGCCGGTTTGCGGATTCCAGATCGGGCCGGCGGCGGCGAAAATGACGAGGGCCGCAGCCAGGAGCCGCAGCGCGGTCAGCCACCACGGCGTCCGCGAGGGCGTCTCCTCCCTTGGCGCGATGTCGAACAGCAGGCGCGTCGGCGGAAACTCGATGCGGCGCGGCCGCGGCGGCATCACGCGCAGCAGCCACCAGAGCACGGGCAGGCTGACGAGGCCGATCAGGAGCAGCGGTTCGGTGAAGGCGAGCGGCAATCCCATCATGCGGCCGGCCCCACCTTGATCGTCGTGCGGGTGCCCGACTTGCTCACCTGCATGCCGGCATGCAGGAACAGCAAGAGCTCGGCGGCGGAGCGGTCGGTTGCGTGGGTCGTGAACAGCCAGTCTAGCCTGCTGGTCTCGGCGCGGATCTGGTCGCGGTGCAGCGCGAGCCGCGCGGTGTAGTCCTGCGCCCAGCTCTCGGCGCGGCCCGCCGTGATCACGCCGAAGCCCTCGGGCTCGACGAACTCGACGCGGCCGGAATAAGGGAACGACTCCTCGGCGGGATCGACCACCTGCACCATCGTGCCATGCGCGCCGGACCCGGACAGGCCCGCGAGCGTGGATTTGATCTCTGCGATCGGCGACCAGAAATCCGACAGCACGATGATCTCGGCGAGCGCGGAAGGCACGAAGGACGGCGGCAAACTCAGCCGGTCGGCATCGTCATGCAGCATCGCCTGCGCCATCTTGTCGATGACGCTGCGGCTCGCGGTCGGCGCCATCAGTCCGGGAATGCCGACGCGTTCGCCGCCCGAGACCAGCAGTTCGGCCAGCGCGAAGGCGACGATCAGCGTCCGCTCGAGCTTGGATTCGCGCGCCTGCTTTGAAGCGAACGCCATCGAGGGCGAGCGGTCGGGCCAGATCCACACCGTGTGCGAGGCTTCCCATTCAAGCTCGCGCACATACAGATGGTCGTCACGCGCCGAGCGCCGCCAGTCGACGTTCTGCGCCGGCTCGCCGGAGACGAAGCGGCGGTATTGCCAGAAATTTTCGCCGGAACCGGCGCGGCGCCTTCCGTGCAGGCCGTGGATGACGTTGGCGGCGATACGGCGGGCTTCGAGCACCAGGCGCGGCAGCGAAGCGGCGAGCGTACGGCTTTCGCCATCGGCACGTCGGATCGCGATGATCTCCTTCGCTGTGTGCCCGTTGTCTGCGGCCATCAACCGATCCGAGCCTTCAATTGTCTGATCACGTCCGGAATCGTGCGGCCTTCGGCGCGCGCCTGGAACGTCAGCGCCATGCGGTGCTTCAATATGGGCTCGGCGAGGTCGAGCACGTCGTCGATCGAGGGCGCCAGGCGTCCGTCGATCAGCGCGCGTGCGCGCACGGCGAGCATCAAGGATTGGCTGGCGCGCGGGCCAGGACCCCAGGCGATGAACTTGCCGGTCTCGCCGCTCTCCTCGCCCGGACGGGCCGAGCGGACCAGCGACAGGATCGCCTCCACCACGGAATCGCCGACCGGCAGACGGCGGATCAGCCGCTGCGCGGTGATCAGCGCATCTGCGTTCATCGAACCCCTCGCCAGCGTCTCCTCGGCACCCGTGGTCTCGAACAGGATGCGGCGCTCGGCGTCGCGATCGGGATAGTCGACGTCGATCTCCATCAGGAAGCGGTCGAGCTGGGCTTCCGGCAGCGGATAGGTGCCTTCCTGCTCCAGCGGGTTTTGCGTGGCGAGCACGTGGAACGGCTTCGGCAGGTCGTGGCGCGCGCCGGCGACGGTGATGTGCTGCTCCTGCATCGCCTGGAGCAGCGCCGACTGCGTGCGCGGGCTGGCGCGGTTGATCTCGTCAGCCATCAGCAGCTGCGCGAACACCGGACCGGAGATGAAGCGGAAGGAGCGCTTGCCGGCGGTGCTCTCGTCGAGCACTTCGGCACCGAGAATGTCCGACGGCATCAAATCGGGCGTGAACTGGATGCGCTTGGCGTCGAGGCCCAGCGTGACGCCGAGCGTCTCGACCAGCTTGGTCTTGGCGAGGCCGGGCACGCCGATCAGCAGCGCATGGCCGCCGGAGAGGATGGTGACGAGCGTGTTCTCGATCACCCGATCCTGGCCAAAGATGACGGACGCGATTGCGTCTTTCGCCGCGCGAATCTGGCTCGACACCTGCTCGGCCGAACGGACGATTCCGTCTTCCAGTTTCTCGACACTTTCCGCCATCCGTCAGCTCCTTAAAGTCCGCCACGCGGCCCGCTTGCGTCGTCAAGTCATCAAAAGTCGCACATGGGCCCTATGCTAGACTTGCAGGAAGGCCATGTATTCGTTGAATTAACCTATCCCCACCTTATCGGCTTAGGGATATGTAGGGCATCACGAAGTGGCGACCTTCACACCGGGTTAATCCGGAGTGGAACCGCGCACCCGGGTACAACGTAAAACCTGCACCAATCGTGCCAACGGACAAAGTCAGGGCAAACCATGGCGAACCAAGGGCAGAGCGCCGATCGAGGTCTTGAGGGGCTGACTGCCGCCGCCAAAAGTGCCGCCAATGCCGAAGGCGCCACGAAGGGCCTGCCGCCGGTGCATCTGTGGAATCCGCCGTTTTGCGGCAATCTCGACATCCGTATCGCTTCCGACGGTACTTGGTTCTACATGGGTACGCCAATCGGCCGCCCTGCGCTGGTTCGCCTGTTTTCGACGGTCCTGAAGCGCGAAGGCGACAAGCATTTTCTCGTCACGCCTGTGGAGAAGGTCGGCATTCGCGTCGACGACGCGCCGTTCATGGCGGTCGAGATGCAGAAGGACGGCGAGGACAACCATCGCGTGCTCCGCTTCCGCACCAATGTCGACGACTGGGTCACCTGCGATGCCGCGCACCGGCTGCGCTTCGAGCAGGCCAGGGAGGGCGGGCTGACGCCATACCTGCATGTCCGCGCCGATCTCTGGGCCAAGGTCACCCGCGCACTCTACTACGATCTGGTTGACATGGGTGAGGAGCGGATGGTCGATGGCCAGCCGATGTTCGGCGTCGAGTCGGCCGGCGAATTCTTCGCCATGGCCGACGCGGAGCAGGTGAGGGCCGCACTTTGAACAAGCCTATCCTGAAAAACGGTCCGGTCGTGATCGGCGCGGCCGATTTCTTCGCCCGATCCGGGGCGAGGCTCGGCTTCGACGTGCCGCCCGGCCTCTACGATCCGAACATCATCCCCGCCTCGGGCGATCCCGGCACCGACAAGATGCTCGAGATCGTCGCGCGCGAGCAGCCGGTGCGGCCGGCGGCGGTGCTGATCGCCGTGGTCGACCGTCCCGAGCCGACCATCCTGCTGACGCAGCGCTCGGCGCATCTCAACGACCACGCCGGCCAGATCGCTTTCCCCGGCGGCAAGATCGACGCGACCGACGCCTCGCCGCTCGATGCGGCTTTGCGCGAGGCCGAGGAGGAGGTCGGCCTGTCCAGAGACTTCGTCGAGCCGATCGGCTACCTCGATCTCTACGGCACCGCTTTCGGCTTCCGCATCCTGCCGACGGTCGCCAAGGTGCGGCCCGGCTTCGAGCTCGCCATCAACCATTCGGAGGTTGATGATGCCTTCGAGGTGCCGCTATCCTTCCTGATGAACCCGGTGAACCACCAGGTGCACAGCAAGGAATTCCGCGGCATGGAGCGGTTCTACTACGCGATGCCGTTCGCGGAACGCTACATCTGGGGTGCGACGGCAGGAATGCTGCGTGTGCTGTATGAGCGGATCTACTCATCATGATCCGGCCGGTTCTGACCGAGATCGGAATCTTCCTTATCCCCTTTGCCGTCTATGCGTTGTTCCTGGCCGCCACCCGCTCCGGCCTGTTCGCGCGATCGTCCTGGCCGGTCACCGTCGTCGCGCGCCTGGTCCTGGCCGCGCTCGTGCTTGTCATCGCGGGGCTGATCGGCTTCGCGCATTTCTCCGGCGCCGCACCGGATTCGACCTACGTTCCCGCCCATATCGAGAACGGCAGGCTCGTGCCGGGCGTGGAAAAATAGGGGCTGCACCATGAGCGCAGAGCCGTTACTCGCCAATGCGCCCTGGCTAACCTCCGGCGGGACGGCGCGCGTCCTGGCGCTGCTCAACGCCAACGGCGAGGAAGCGCGCGTGGTCGGCGGCGCCGTGCGCAATGCGTTGCTCGGTCTCGTGCCCGGCGACATCGACATCGCGACCACGGCGCGGCCGGACGAGGTGATGCGGCGCGCCAAGGCTGCCGGCATCAAGAACGTGCCGACCGGCATCGACCACGGCACCATCACGCTCGTCATCGACGGCCAGCCCTTTGAGGTCACGACGCTGCGCGAGGACACCGAGACCTTCGGCCGCAAGGCCAAGGTCGCGTTCGGCCGCGACTGGGTGAAGGACGCCGAGCGCCGCGACTTCACCATGAACGGATTGTCGGCCGATGCGATGGGCGTCGTCTACGACTATGTCGGCGGGATCGCGGATGCGGCCGCGCGGCGCGTGCGCTTCATCGGCGATCCCGACCAGCGCATCGCCGAGGACTATTTGCGCATCCTGCGCTTCTTCCGCATCCACGCCGCCTTCGGCGCCGGCGAGCCCGACCGCGACGGCTATCTCGCCTGCATCCGCGGCCGCGCGGGTCTTGCGAGCCTGTCTGCCGAGCGGGTGCGCATGGAGATGCTGAAGCTGCTGGTCGCTCACGGTGCCTCCGACGCCGCGGTCGCGATGGCGGATGGTGGGTTGCTGCAAGCGCTGAGCGGAGGCGTCGTCTATACCGGGCCGCTGTCGGCAATGATCGCGATCGAGGGCGAACTTGGCTTGCCGGCAAGCAGCACGCGGCGGCTCGCCGCGCTGACGGTCGCCGTGACCGAAGATGCCAAGCGCGTCGCGACGCGCTTGCGGCTCTCCAATGTAGAAAGCAAGGCGCTGGATTCGATGGGGCACCGCTGGTGGCGCTTCGCCACCAAGGACGAGGCCAATGCGCGGCGGTTGCTCTACCGGCTCGGCGCGGAGCGCTATCACGATCGCGTGTTGCTCGGCTGGGCGCGGGCCGGCGGCGACGTCGGATCGTCGCACTGGCGTGCGCTCGCCGAGCTGCCGCAGCGCTGGACTGCGCCGAAATTTCCGCTTCGCGCCGCCGACTTCATCGCCCGCGGCATGTCCGAAGGACCCGCGCTCGGGCATGTGCTGACGCTTGCCGAGGACGCTTGGCTTGCGGCGGATTTTCCCCTAGAGGAAGCCGCGCTCGCTTCCATCGCCGATCAAGCAGCGGCACGCGTCAGCCGCGATGAGAGAACGTGACGATCGTCTCAGGCTTCGCCGACATCTCGATCCTTCAGCTCCTGCTGGTCGCGTTGATGGCGTTGTTTGCTTCGATCATCGGTGGTCTCGCCGGCTACGGCACCGGCGCCCTGATGCCTCTGGTGCTGGTGCCGCTGGTCGGCGCCGAGCCCGTGGTGCCGATCATCGCGATCTCCGCGATCTTCACCAATTCGAGCCGCGCGCTCGCCTATCTGCGCTATGCCGATCGCCGCCGCGCGCTGATCGTGCTGGCCTGCGCGGCGCTGACGACCGCGCTCGGTGCCTACGGCTACACACGGCTGACCAATGCGGGCGCAGCGCTGGTGATCGGCTCCATGCTGATCCTGAGCGTGCCGCTGCGCCGCGTGTTGCGGCGGCGCCAGGTCAAGATCGGCGACACCGGTCTTGCCGCCGGCTCCGTCGGCTACGGCGTGCTGGTCGGCGGCACCTCCGGCTCGGGCGTGATCCTGCTCTCGCTCTTGATGGCCGCGGGCCTCGAAGGCGCCGCCGTGATCGCGACCGATGCGATGATCTCGCTCGGCACCGGTCTCATCAAGATCTCGGTGTTCGGCCTTGCCGGCGCGGTGAATGCGCAGGTGCTCGCCTTCGCTCTTCTGATCGGCGCGATTGCGATCCCCGGCGCGTTCCTCGCAAAAGCCTTCGTCGAGCGGATGCCGGTGCACATCCACACCGCGATCCTCGACGTTGCCGTGATCACGGGCGGGCTGGTGATGATCTCGGCCGCGGCAAGGCAGCTGATCGCGTAGCGACAGACGTCGGCGAAATAGAAAAAGGTCAGCCAGTTATTCGAGGCCGCTCTTGAGATCAAATGAACTTGCAGCCGAATGGGGAAAGATGATCCAACGGTCAAAGCGGCGCTTTTGACCCTTGAAGCATGATCCGGAAAAGTGTGACGCGGTTTTCCCTCGCGACAAACGCGGAACGCGTTTGCGCGGAGATCATGCTCAAACGACAACCTAACGCGCGGTGACGATTCATCCTGATCTCATCGCGCTCTAGCCGCCTCTTACCTCTCCGGGAAGAGCAGAGACAATTCGGCTCGCAACTGCCAATTTGGCGTGCCGGTTGGACGAACGACGTTGTAATAGCCGGATATATATGCACTCACGGGCTGGTCGCCGAGCTTGAAGATTCGACCAATGCCGCCGCCGATCGGTACGGTCCACTGCTGGCCCGGTGCTGCCAGCCAGTTCGAGGTGATCACTGGCGAACTTGTCAGGAACCATCCGTGCGCCATGTTGTAGTTGACAAATGGCTGCGCGAGAAACTGGTTCACGCTCTGCCGCAACGGGTCCCCACCAACTGACCACTGATTGTTCACCAATACGCCAATCACCCAATGTCCCGGCGTTGTCAAAAAGACGGCCGTGGGACCGAACAGCACTTTTCCCTGTCCAAGAATCGGATCGGTCGCGGACGGAACCGTAAAGACGGGACCGAGGCCCCAGATCAGAGCGCCTGGGTGGGTGGGGGTGAAAAAGAACTGCTGAGTAATGTCGCCAATTCCATTCGTGCTGTTGTTAAAAAATGGACTGGGTTGACTGATCACGGGCATGATGGTGCGCGAGATCACATTCCAGTCCGCGTTGATGCGCAGCGGTATGACTGGCTGAATGTTGAGTACTTCCTGGGTCCGGTTGAACGGCCCAGCGTTGAAATTCGTATTGCTTTGGAACGGGACGCTGACGAGATCGGCGATAGGGTTCTGCGATTTTTTGGCGAGGTCTTCGTCTTCGGAGGGATCATGCCCGGTTCTTGTCGGCGCGACCGCGTCGGGAAGACCGCGCTCGAATTTGTAGTTCGCACCGAACTTGACCATTTGAAGGTCGCGGTTCAGCGGGATTTGCGGCACGGTGGGCGAAGTCCAGCTTCCCAGCCCAATGTAATCGTATTCGAGTTTGAGCGTCCAATTCGATTTGAAGCCGTACTCGATACCCACGCCAGCTAGCCAGCCGGAGCTGGTGTTGGATCCCTGCCAAATGACGCCGGGAAAGTTCAACGAGGCATTGCTTTGCACCCAGCCACCGCCAAACTTGCCGTAGACAAGCCAACGATCCTCCACGAGGCCGACGCGGCCTGCAATCGTTCCAATCCAGTTCTGCCTCACGGTGCCGAGCGTAGGTGTCGGAAGCGCGGGATGACCGAAAGTCGCCCCGTCAAAATCACCTTCCACGCCGAACAAGAAATGGCCCGCCTGGAAATTATAACCTGCCTGAACACCACCGATGAATTCGGTGGTGCCGCCATACAAATTGTTGCCTGGAATGTTCAGGCTGCCGTTGGTCCAAGCCCCACCGAGATTTACGCCAAGATAAAATCCTGACCAATTGTACGCCGGTGATGGAAGTGGCGGAGCCTTCACCGGCATATCCGCAGCACGCGCGGTGACACTCACACAGACTGCAAGCAGCGCAACGCTTCCAAGGAACGGCTTCATGACGCCCCCCAAAATAGGGTAACGATACTGCCAGTTTTTCCCGTCTCTGCCCCACTTAACTACAAAGCGTTTCCTTTCCTTGTCTCTCACCGGCCACACTTGCGGAAAATCGTATGGGGCGAGACCGCGTCCAAAACAGATGCAGCGGAAATCACGTCGTCGCGAAATTAGTCCCTCATCAAAGGGGTCATGGGAGGCCAAATGACGCAACAATTTTCGCTATTCGTAGGCACGTTCACAACCTTGCTGGCGATTATCAATCCTTTTGAGGTTCTACCTGTGTACCTCATGATGCTGTCCGGGAAGGACGACGCGGCGCACCGATCGGTTGCCCGGAGATCCTGCCTCTACGCGCTGCTCCTTTGCTTTTTCTTCCTGGTCTTTGGCGCGTTGCTGCTGCGGTTGTTTGACGTGCCCTGAGCATGGTCCGTATTGTCGGAGGATTGATCATCATGAAGATCGGGTTTGAGCTTTTCTCTCCATCTTCATCCGGTGGGATCGCGAGACCTGCTGCGGAAGCGAACGGGACCGACGGCGCCTTTGTGCCACTGGCGATGCCGCTAATGTTCGGACCTGGCGCGATCGCCACCATCCTCGGAATGACGGCCACGTTCAAAAAGTCCTCAAATGAGCTTGCCTCCTTCATGGCTATAGCCGCTGCGATCGTCGCCACAATGCTGATCACCTTCCTATGTCTTGCCTATGCAGCGAAGCTGACGCGGGCTTTGGGCCGCCTTGGAATCGACGCGGCGACGCGAATTGTTGGCTTCTTTGTCGCAGCCATGGGCGTCGGGCTGGCGTTTGATGGGGTCATCGAGGCCTTAGTGAGCCACGGCATGTCGTCGCTGCACTAGCCCGACGACGGGCGCAACCAGCTCCGCGCGCTTGGCGCAGCCTCGTTCTAACCTCCCGTCAGTTGAACAGAGAGATCGCCTTCGGGAGATGTCTCCTGGGCCCATCAGTGAAGTGGCGATACCACTCAACGAGGTCAGATTAGCGGGGCGTAGCGGACGAGATTTGCTCACGCTTAGTTCTTCGCCTTTTGACCCACAGCAGGCCCGGTTGATCTGAAGAAAGCAATAGGCGGCTCGAAAGAATCCGAAGTCGCCTATGCTTGCCGAGCCCACGGAGAGCGACTTCGATGGGCGCAGCGTCGCAGACTATCGATGTTTGACGCGACGGTTATATTTCCCCCTAGGGGCGGCGCGTTTCTGGCAAAAGCCTTCGTCGAGCGGATGCCGGTCCATATCCACACCGCCATTCTCGACGTCGCCGTGATCACCGGCGGGCTGGTGATGATCTCGGCGGCTGCGAAGCAGTTCTTCGCGTAGGCGACGCCGGCCCAATCGGCGTCGCGCGCGAGGAGCCGCTTTATTGCTCGTTCGCCCGCAGCTAGTCTCGACTCATCGGTTCAGGCGACATCCACCTTGCTCCCGCTCCGAGGGGGACATCGGTGCGTTCGCTTATTTCGGAAAGGCGACAGCATGCGTGCCGTGATCGTCGGTGCTGGAATGGGCGGGTTGATGACGGCGTTGGCGCTGCGGCAGTCCGGCGTCTTTGCATCGGTCGATATCTACGAGCAGACGAAAGTGCCCAGCACCGCAGGCGCCGGGTTGAACATTCCGCCCAACGGGGCGCGGATATGCCGTTGGCTGGGTGTCGATCTCGATGGCGGGGATCCCAAGGGCCCTGATGGAATGATCGACGGTGGCCGGGCGGCAATTTTGGAATCGACACGGCAGTTCAATGCGGATGGAAGCGTGACCAAGCGGCCGTTCGATCATGTCACCGCCGCAGGCGACGGCGCCGGGTTTCACCACATGCACAGGCTGGACCTGTTGATGTGCCTGTACAAGCGGGTGTTCGAGTTCGGTCCCGACAACGGGGTGCCGTGCCCGATTACCGTGCACATGGACTGCAGGCTGACACAGCTGCATCAGACCGCCGGCGAGGTGACGGCGACCTTTTCGAACGGTCGAACTGCCACCGGAGAGGTTCTCGTGGGTGCCGACGGGATCAACTCCGCCACGTTGCAGCTGGCTTGGCCGAACCCGCGTCCCAGGCGCTGGACCGAGGTGACTTGCTTTCGTGGACTCATTCCGCGGACGGCGGTCGCCGCACTCCGCAGGGCCGACGGCAGCCCGCTGGACCACAATCCCGTCGATTCCTTCAGCATGGACCGCCATCGGAACGACAGGAGCGGGGCGACGACGTATTGGGTGCGCGGCGGCGAGTTGTTGAACGTGTGGATCGCCCGCTATGAGCCCGACTCTGCCGCGTTTGAGCAGGAAGAAGGCGACTGGTTTCCCGTCACGCAGGACGAGATCCTTCGCGAGGTGGGCGAGGCGTTCAAGGGGAGCGCCAGTCGGGACGACCTGCTCGCTCTCGCGGGAGCGATCGTTCGTCCCACGAAGTGGGGCCTCTACGATCGTGACGCGCTCCAAACCTGGGTGCAAGGCCGTATCTGTCTGCTCGGGGACGCGGCGCACCCGATGCTTCCCACGTTTGGCCAGGGTGCCGCGCAGTCTTTCGAGGACGCCGCCGCGCTCGCCTGCGCCTTCGCCCTGCACAAGCGCGATGTGGCGACAGCGATGCTGCATTACGAACGCGTGCGGCATTACCGCGCCACCCGCTTCCAACTTGGCTCCAAATTCGCCTTCGATCACTTGCGGGCCAAGGACACCGCTGAGCAGAAGGCGCTGCTCGAGACGCTCGACGAGCGGGTGAGCCCGGCCTTTGCCCACGACAAGCGTGGCGGCGATGACGATTCCTGGATCTACGCGTACGACGCCCGTAATATCGGCACTGAGCTGCCTTCCAGGAGATTGGGGCCGTGGGACTTCCGCCGGGCCGCCAAGGCCAGCTACGCCGCGATCACCAGCAAGCTCTGGACGCCGGATGCTCCCGCCAGGGCTACACGCCCCGTCACACGCGAAGAGGTCGCCCTGCACAACACGCGGGACGACTGCTGGGTCATCATTTCAGGGAAAGTCTACGACATCACCGAGTGGGCACCTCATCACCCCGGTGGCGCTGGAATCGCCCGAATGTACGCTGGCAAGGAAGCCACTGCCGAATTCGGTGACTACCACAGTGCCGAGGCTGTCGCGCACATGGCTCATTTCTGCATCGGTGACCTCGTCGAGGCTCCAGCCACCTTTCCGTGACGTGCTGACTGAGCGGCATGTACAGCGCCGATAAGGGCGCCTTTGTTTGGCGCAGGAGACGCTTTCTTACAACTGCAATCGGGCATGTCAGGACTGAAATGCTTCAGTAGCACCGTCGAGGCAGGTTTGAGACTTCATATCAACGGAAGCGGGCGCAGGCATGCGCACGCATCGTGGTCTCGACGTGCACGGAGGAAGGTGAGGCATGGGACGATCCAACGCAGAGTACCAATGGCCTGAAGAAAAGTCGACCGACCGGTCCGGGATTCAGATTGCCTTCCGTGAGATCAGTGTCGTTCTTGTCCTCATTCTTGCTCTCCCGGGTCTTTCCCTCCCTTCCAGTGCATGGGCGCAGACCGGGACCGACGCGAAGCCGGACCGCATCAAGGCGAACATCTCGAGAGTCGACAGCGACTTCATTGAAGCCAATACGAAGACATCCAGGGATTGGCCGACCGTCGGCCTCGACTACGCCGAAACGCGGTTCAGCAAGCTCAATCAGATCAACACTGACAACGTCAGGGATCTCGGGCTCGTCTGGAGTTACAACCTTGAATCATCGCGCGGCATCGAAGCAACGCCCCTCGTCGTCGACGGCATCATGTATCAGTCGGCCCCCTGGAATGTGGTCCATGCCATTGACGCGCGGACCGGGACAAAAATCTGGTCATTCGATCCGGGTGTTGACCGGTCAAAGACCTATCGCGGGTGCTGCGACGCTGTCAGCCGTGGCCTCGCACTCTACAAGGGCAAGGTCTTCGAAGCCGCCTATGATGGACGCCTGATCGCGCTCGATGCCGCGACCGGAACCAAGCTCTGGGAAACGGACACGCTGGTCGATCACGAGCATTCCTACACGATCACCGGCGCGCCCCGCGTCTTCAACGGCAAGGTCGTGATCGGCCAGAGCGGTGCCGAGTATGGTGTACGCGGCTATGTCACGGCGTACGACAGCGAGACGGGCAAGCAACTCTGGCGCTGGTTCACCGTGCCCGGAGATCCGTCGAAGCCGTTTGAGGACGCTTCGATGGAAGCGGCTGCGAAGACCTGGGATCCCTCAGGCAAATATTGGATCAACGGCGGCGGTGGCGCGCCATGGGACTCGATCACGTTCGATCCTGATCTGAACATGGTTTATGTCGGCACGGGAAACGGCGGTCCCTGGAATCGCAAGCTTCGCAGTCCGTCGGGTGGCGACAATCTTTATCTGGCCTCTATCGTCGCGCTCAACGCCGACACGGGCCGGTACATCTGGCACTATCAGGAAACGCCCGGCGACAATTGGGACTATACATCGACCCAGCCGATGATCCTGGCCGACATCAAGATCGACGGCGCACCGCGCAAGGTGATCCTGCACGCGCCGAAAAACGGTTTCTTCTTCGTCATCGATCGCACCAACGGCAAGTTCATCTCGGCGAAGAACTTCGTCGATGTGAATTGGGCGACGGGATACGATGCCAACGGACGGCCTATTGAGCTGCCGGCTGCGCGCGACGCGGATCAATACGAGTCCATTCCGGGACCGGACGGAGCTCACAACTGGCAGCCGATGTCGTTCAATCCGCTGACCGGCCTCGTCTATCTTCCGGCGCAGCATATTCCGGTCAATCTGACGCCGGAAAAGTCATTCGTGCAGAATGGCGCTGCGCCGGGCAAGCTCGGCGGCTTAATGGGCGGGAATATCGGTTTCGTTTTCAACCCTCCGAAGTCGGCCCCATTCGGACGTCTGCTCGCGTGGGATCCGGTGCATCAAAAGGAAGTCTGGCGCGTAGAGCACGTGTCGCCGTGGAACGGCGGTACGCTGACCACCGCCGGCAATCTGGTTTTCCAGGGGACGGCGGATGGCCGCTTCGTCGCTTATGATGCTGCAAAAGGCACCAAGCTGTGGGAGATGCCGACCGGAATTGGTGCGGTGGCGGCTGCCGCAACCTACATGGTCGACGACAAGCAATACATCTCGATTGCGGTCGGCTGGGGCGGCTCTTACGGCCTTGCTCATCGCGCGACCGACTATCAGAATCCGGGAACGATCTATACATTCGCGCTCGGCGGCACGGCGAAGCTGCCGGAGTTCGTCAAGTATCAGACCGATGGCCTGCTGCAGGGCGTGAAGTACGATCCGAAGGATGTCAGGGAAGGCAGGGACATCTATGTCACGGCGGCCTGCATAGCCTGCCACGGCGTGCCTGGCGTCGGCCGCGGCGGCAACATCATAAATCTCGGCTATGTCGGCGCCGAAGAGATTACCAATCTGAGGCATATCCTCTTCCACGGTCCGTTCCGCGATCAGGGCATGCCGGATTTCAGCGGCAAGTTGACGGAAGGGGACGTCGGGAAACTCCAGGCCTTCATACAGGGAACGGTTGACGCCATCAGACCGAAGAGCAGGTGATAGCCAGCAGGCGCTGCGGCAGCGAGCGGCCCGTTTGACCGTGGTCGCCCGTCACGCACCTTTGTCGATCTTCACCCAGAGCGCACTGCCCAGCGTCGATGAGTTCCTGGCCGCGTAGGCCCATGCCGGCAAGCGTAATGGTGCAAGCGCAAGTGCGATCACGGCTTGCCCAATCCGCTGCGCTTTGCTTCGCGGCAGGCCGCGCACGAACTCACTGACGCTGCCTGGTTTCTCTGCCCTGCGCAAAAAGCTGTCGACGATGTCCTCCCTGAGGAACTTCAGGAGGTTGAATGGCTCCCGCTCGCAAATGCTCAATTGCAGGCCGTGTCGTCGACATACCGCATCAAACGCGTCCTTCGTCCAGCGGCCAATGTGGTTCGGCGGCATGTCGATGAGCGATCCGTGGCCCTCCATGTAGTGCGTTCGGATGTCATTCGGCACGGCGATGAAGACAGAGCCTTGCGCCTTGAGAAGGTATTTCAATCGCGCGAAGACGTCATCCACCCGGTCCATGTGCTCGAACACCTGAAACATGAAGATGATGTCGAAGGCCTCCTTCATCGGGGTGAATCCATCCTCCCGAAGGTCGACCGAAAAGGTCTTGTAGCCTTTCGATCGCAATGTCTGTTGCGCTGCTTCGTTGTAGTCGACCGCGTAAATATCGGACGCGTGAAAGAGTTTGTCCTTGATGTGATCGAGAAAATAGCCAAACCCGGCCCCGACATCGATCGCCGTTTTTCCGGCAGTGCCGAGGCCGTTCAGCTCCTCGATCGTCCTTGCATACTCCCATTTCATGGTTGGATAGGAAGGGTGCGGCGCGGCCAGGTTATAAAACTCGGCGCCGCCCGCGACGAACGGATCTGCAAATCCAAATCCGCAATCCGCGCATTTGCGGATATCGCAGGTGTCGCGGCCCCAGAGCAGCGACAGGTGGCGGATTAACTTTCGAGAGCGATCCGGATACTGGCGTGGACTGACGAAGGA
Organism: Bradyrhizobium sp. Pa8; assembly: GCF_052588265.1. Classification (NCBI taxonomy): domain Bacteria; kingdom Pseudomonadati; phylum Pseudomonadota; class Alphaproteobacteria; order Hyphomicrobiales; family Nitrobacteraceae; genus Bradyrhizobium; species Bradyrhizobium sp. Pa8. Next base: position 2,207,577 of record NZ_CP176767.1, read on the forward strand.
TCGAGATGCCTGATCAGCGGTCACTTCAAACAGTTTGGCAGTTGATCCACTGCCGCATGCTGGACAGGTGCTCATCTCTCCAGACCTCATTCAGGCCTTTTGGCGGAGAGTGGTTGCGTTCAACTATCTCGTCATCATTCAAATGAAGGCTGGCGCGAACAGGCTGCGAATCCTTACACCAACCTGACAAGACATGCTCTGTCGTGCGGCGCATCCGGGCAGAGACAAGCTGGCACCTCAGCGCAATCCCGGGCCGCGCGGCGCGGTCTGCAACTGCTAAAGCGCTGTGGCCAAGTTCGGCTTCCGATATCACCGGTCCTCTCGGTCACATTCCGGGGACGACCGCTTGTGGCCCAAAGCAGAAGTCGCCGTTGAAACCAATCATTGCCCGCAATCCATCGGTCCGTCGGCACCTCACGCTTATGTGTCCTCGGCGAGTCTGTCACTTCTATTGAATTACGATCGTAATTTAATATTGTGACCGTAATGGCATCGAGCTGAGCCGCTGTTGGGCGGCGGCCGGGGTGCCGCCAAACAGCGCCTAGCGAGGATTTCATGGACGACACGACCACGGCCTCACGCCACATCGCATCGCGACAAACCACAGATGTCGTCTCGCTTGGGCTCGCAACCGCTGCAGCAGCGGTTCGCAACGGCGATATCACCTCGGAGGCCTACACCGCGGCGCTTTTACAGCGGGCCCGAGCGCTTGCCGAGCTGAACGCCTTCATCACCATCGACGAGGCCGGGGTGCTGGCGGCCGCGAGGGCCGCAGACAAATCGCGTGCGGCCGGATCGGCGGCCCCGCTCCTTGGTGTGCCGCTTGGGGTGAAGGACAGTTATTTGACGAAAGGACTGGCTACGAGCCTGGGTCTCGATAGCCTCGCTCACTTCGTGCCACGCGAAGATGCCGATGCTGTTCGCGCTATCAAGCGTGCGGGCGCTTTGGTCTTGGGCAAGAACAACCTCGTCGAGATGTCGTACGGCTTGACCGGTCACAACGCACGTTACGGCCAGGTGAAGAATCCGCGCGCACGAGATCGCGTGTCGGGCGGCTCCTCGAGCGGCTCCGCCGCATCCGTGGCCGCCGGCATCGTTCCCGCGTCCTTGGGCGGTGACACCGTTGGGTCGATCCGGGTGCCAGCATCGTTCTGTGGCGTCGTGGGCTTCAAGCCAACCACTGGACGTTGGCCACGCGACGGCGTTGCGCCGATCTCCCATACGCTCGATACGACGGGCGTGTTCGCCCGAAGCGTTGAGGATTGCATGCTGGTGGATCAGGTCGTGACCGGTGAACAGGCAGAGTCCTCCGACGTCGGTTACGGCCTGAAGGGAGTCCGGCTGGCCTTCGCGCCGCGACAGTTCCTGGATCTGGTGGACCCAGAGGTCGAGACCCGCTTCCGCGAGGTGGTTCGGCGCTTGCAGGACGCCGGCGCCGAGATCGTTGAAGTAGACCTTGGCGACGATTTCAATTCCCTCGTCCAAACCGCAACATGGGGCATCTTCGCTCATGAGACGATGGGCGAAATTTCAGAGTTTCTTCGCCGCCATGACATTCCGACCACGTTCGAGGCCATTTACGAGGGCCTTAAGCCCCAACTTCGGCAGGCGTGGGGGCACATCGTACTGCCGGGTGGTGCAGGTGCTACCTCGGCAGAGGCCTATCAGACTGCGCTCGACGTGAGCCGGCCGGAAATCCAGCGCCGGCTCAACACAGCGTTCGTCTCTCATGGGGCGCTGGTCATTCTGCAACCGACCACGCCCTGCACGGCGCCTTTGATCGAGGAGCAGGCGACCGTCCATATCGCGGGGCAGGAAGTTAGCTACCTCGCTTTGGCGAACCACACTGTGTCGGCAAGCAGCGTGGGGCTGCCCGGTGTCAGCCTTCCTGTTGGCTTGTCTCGCGCGGGGCTGCCGATTGGGCTTGAGCTGGATGCCCCCTTGGGGAGCGACCGGGGGCTTCTAAACCTTGCCCGCGGCATCGAAGGCATCTTGGGCGCAGAGTCGAGTGCGATCTAACGTCGTGATCGACCAGCATCCGGTTTCAGTCAGCTTGGCAGCGATAATGTCGATCCGGTAGCCCAGCAACTTGATCGCGACCTCCAAGCTTTGCTGGAAGCGGCCGCAGCGTAAGGGCCGCGGGAAATTGGTGGAGAGGAGAGAAGATGCGCTTCGAGAAAGGTCATAAGGCGGCGACGCGACGGCACATCATCGATGTGGCGTCGAAGTGCATGCGCCGGAACGGCATCTCCGCCGCCGGGATCGCCGGGATCATGGACGAGGCCGGCCTGACCAAAGGCGCATTCTCTCCGCACTTCGAATCCAAAGACGCGCTCGTTCGCGAGGCGCTGGCGAGCGCGCTCGACGACCAGCAACATCGCCTCGATGAGGATCAGCGGAGAGGCCTTGACCTTGAGGGCGCGATCCGGAGATACATGAACCGCGCTCACCTCGAAGACCCGACGGGCGGATGCCCCTCGGCGGCGTTGCTCCCCGAAATCGCCCGACAGCCCCTGTCCACCAGGAAAGATTACGAGAAAGGGCTGCGAAGCTACGTTGCGACATTGGCCGCACTGCTTCCTGACGCAGATGCATCAGCGAGCCGCCGCCGCGCGACCGCCATCTTCGGCCTCATGGTGGGCACCCTTCAGTTCGCGCGGGCCGTGCCCAACGCTGCGCACGCGGAGCAGATCCTGGAAGGCGGCGTTGAGGCCGCCTTGCACTTGGCACGAGCTCATTCTCCCTAGATTAGGAAGCCGGGAGAGGCAGTCCCTCGAGGTCCGCTTCACCAAACAGAGCAGACATAGCGTCGCATTGTCCGCCCCGAGCAGCGAAGGGCGTCGCCGGCTCTGAGCGCAACGATTGGGCGATCTGATTCGCGCATTCAATCACGCTTTGATGCTGCTTTGGTTTTGCTTCATATGATTGGCAGGCCGCCAGGGCGGCTCAATAAGGGGGTATTTGAAATGAGGAAGTTTTCGCTTGTATTGCTGTCGACAGTCGCTCTCGGCCCGATCACGGCCCAGGCTGCGGATCTGGCGCCGGTCCGTATGTCGTCGAAGGCTCCCGCTCAGGTGGGCAACTGGACGGGATTCTATATCGGCGGCAACGTTGGTTATGGCTGGGGCAGCTACGGCGCGTCGAACGCCACCGGGACAATCGTGAACTCGAATGGCGGTTCGGGCATCTATGGCTTCAACGCTGTATCCGGCAACGGCAATGGGCTCAGCGCCGGTATCCAGGCCGGCTACAACTGGCAGATTGAGCAGACGGTGCTCGGCATCGAGGCTGATTGGCAGTATCTCAATTCAAAGGCCAGCACCGGCAACTCGGCTATTGCTGTTCCCGTCTTCATCGGCGGCAATTTCAGCGGCAGCACGTCCGTCAGCACCGATTGGTATGCGACCTTCCGTGGCCGAGTGGGTTATGCGTTTGGGCCGGCGTTGCTCTACGCGACCGGCGGTATTGCGTTGGCCGATACCAAGGTCAGTGCGAACGCTACGGGCAGTATCGTCACTGCCCTCTTCCCGCCAACCCTGGGACCGCTGGGCTCCATGAGCGCTTCTGACAGCGCCGTCCTGATCGGCTACGCGGTTGGCGGCGGTTTCGAATATGCTCTGGGGGCAGGGTGGTCGGTCAAGGGCGAGTATCTGCACATGGGTTTCGGCACCAAAGTCTACAACTTGACCGGCTCGCTTCAATCGCCGGCTGGATTGACGGGCGTCATCGCGACTCACGTCGATATCAAGCCGAGCTTCGACGTCGCCCGCGTTGGTGTGAACTATCGCTTCTGATCAGCGGATCTGAAGACGTGAAGAAAGGGAGACTTCAGGTCTCCCTTTCCCCCGCAATCGCACGCCGCTTAGGCGTGCCTATTCGTCATCCTCGTCTTCGTCCTCATCCTCGTCGTGGTCTTCCACTTCCAGGCGGTCGAGCGCGGCCAGCGGCAGCGTCTCGCGGAACAGATCGCCTTCCGAGCCCATCCAGAGGCAGAGGATGTCGTCGCCTTTCACCTCTGCGACGGTCAGCGGCTGGCCGCCGGATTTCAGCATCACGACGTCGCCGGTTTTCAGTTCCATGGATGGTCCTTTCGGGGTTGATCGACGAGGGGGGAGGCTAGCAAGCCGTCATGACAGGCCGATCACGGGCTATGGGACCCGTGAATTCGCTGCGGCTTGCACAGACTGCCGAAACGTCGATGGCAGAGGTTCGAGTGGGGGATCGCTCGAGGTCACCAGGGGCTATTCCGTCCCAGGCACGGCGATGATGGCATCATGCGCCTGTTTTGCCCGACGCGTCAAATGATTTCGTAAAATCAGCAATTAGTTGCGTTTGCGGCAAGCCGTTGAAATTGCAGCGGCCGGCTACTGTGCATGGGGTTGTTTTTCGATATTTTGTTTTTCGCCTGGGTTACGGCTGGTCCGGCACGAGTTCGGTCAGCGAGCGGATGATGCGGTCGGGCTTGACGGCCGAGCCTTCGGGCAGGCCGTCGCCATGCACGTCGATCCAGATCGAATAGATGCCGAGGCGCTGCGGCGTCACGACTTCCCATTCGAGATTGTCGCCGATCATCCAGGTGTCTTTGGCGGTGACGCCGAGTGCCTCCATCGCGTGCAGATAGGCGCGCTCCTCCGGCTTGCCGAAGCCGTGCTCGCCCTCGATCTGGATGTGATCGAAGCGATGCGTGAGCTCGAAGCGCTCGACCTTGGCGCGCTGCATGTCGGCGGCGCCGTTGGTGACCAGCGCGAGTTTGACGCCGCGTGCCTTGAACGCGTCGATCGCATCATGCGCACCGGGGAACACGAAGATCGCTTCTTCGCGATAGGTCGTGAAGCGGTTGGCGAGGCGATCGGCGAGATCGTCGGAGAGGGCGCGGTGGCCGTCGGCGGCGAGCGCGGCGAAGCCGCCCCGCACCGTGAGCCGGCGTGCCTCGCCAAGCTTCATCCGCCACGCGGCTTCCGCATTCGCCCAGAAGTTTCGTGCGAAGGCCAAAACTGCGGTCGCGACCTGCTGCGGCGGCAGCGGCGCGAGCTCGTCGGCAAATTCTTCTGCGATTGTATTCCAGGCGATCTCGGGCCGGCCGTAGGCCGACAGGATGGTGTCGTCCATGTCGATCAGCATGGCGCGCGGCAACGGAGGCATCGCGGTGCTCATGGCCATTTCACCTCCGGCGGCAGCGACGAAAGGATGGAGTCCACGTTGCCGCCGGTCTTGAGCCCGAAGATGGTGCCGCGGTCGTAGAGCAGGTTGAATTCGACATAGCGTCCGCGCCGGATCAATTGCTCATCGCGGTCCGCAGCGGTCCAGGCGCTCGCGAAATTGCGCCGCACGATCTCGGGGTAGATCTTCAGGAAGGCGCGGCCGACGTCCTGGGTGAAGGCGAGGTCAGCGTCCCAGTCGCCGCTGTCGTGCCAGTCGTAGAAGATGCCGCCGATGCCGCGCGCCTCTTTCCGGTGCGGCAGGTAGAAATACTCGTCGCACCATTTCTTGTACTTGTCGTAGTCGGCAACGCCGTTCGGCCCGGTGCAGGCCTCCTTCATCGCGGCGTGGAAGGCGAGCGTGTCGGCGTCATCCTGCGTGCGCCGGCGCTCGAGCACCGGCGTGAGATCGGCGCCGCCGCCGAACCAGGCTTTTGTGGTGACGACGAAGCGGGTGTTCATGTGCACGGCGGGCACGTGCGGATTGCGCAGATGCGCGATCAGCGAGATGCCGGAGGCCCAGAATGTGGGGTCGTCTGCTGCGCCCGGGATCTGGGCGCGAAACTCGGGCGCGAATTCGCCGTGCACCGTCGAGCAATGCACACCGACCTTCTCGAACAGGCGGCCGGACATCATCGACATCACGCCGCCGCCGCCGGGCGCGCCGGTATGATCGGTGCGCTGCCAGGGCGTGCGTTTGAAGCGCCCGGCCTCGCCCGGATAAAGGCTTTGGGGGGCGTCGTCCTCCAGCCGCTCGAAGCGCGCGCAGAGGTCGTCGCGCAAAGCTTCGAACCAGGCGCGGGCGCGCGTCTTGCGGTCTTCGATCGTTGAGGCGTCCATGTCCAATTCCAAAACCGATCTCGTAGGGTGGGCAAAGGCGCCTTGGCGCCGTGCCCACCAACCCTCATCGTCGTCTTCATTGGTGGGCACGCTCCGCTTTGCCCACCCTACGAATTTCACCCCTGCGGACCGTAATAGGTGCAGCTCTCGTTGCAACTGTCGCGGTGGATGCTGACGCGGGTGAGCTTGCCGATATGCTCGAGCCGCTCCCAGACGAAGCGCGAGAGGTTTTCCAGCGTCGGTGTGCCCAGCGCCTCGATCTTGTTGAGGTATTTGTGGTCCAGCGTCAGCCGCACGTCCTCGATGGCGCGCTGGACGAGGCCGAGATCGACCACCATGCCGGTCGCAGGATCGGGCGTGCCGCGCAACGTCACCTCGGCGCGGAAGGAGTGGCCGTGGATCTCCTCGCTCGCGGCGCCAAAGGTCGTTCCCGACAATGAATGCGCCGCCTCGAAGCGGAACGATTTCGTCAATTCCCACATCTGTCCGAAAACCAATCCTATCTGATGCCAAGCGATTTATGCGTCTGCACGCTCAGCCGCCATTGCGGATGGCGCAGGCAATAGTCGATCGCACGCACGGTGTTTTGGGCAACCTCGGGTCCATCCATCGGCTGCAGCGAGAAGCGCTCGAACGCGAGACCCTCGAAGGTCTCGGGGGCGGCGAGGGCCTGCGGATAGACCAGCTTCAGTTCGTGGCCGCGGCGCTGGATGAGCTCGCTGCCGCCCTTGGGGCTGACGCAGATCCAGTCGAGCCCCTCAGGCGCCGCAATCGTGCCGTTGGTCTCGACGCCGATCTCGAAGCCGCGGGCGTGGAGGGCGTCGATCAGCGCGGCATCGACCTGGAGCAGCGGCTCGCCGCCGGTGAGCACCACGTAACGGTTGCTGTCGGCGGCAGCCGTCCATTGCGCGGCGATGGTGTCGGCGAGTTCCGTGGCCGAGGCGTAGCGGCCGCCGAGCGTGCCGTCGGTGCCGACGAAATCGGTGTCGCAGAATTTGCAGGTCGCGGCCTCGCGGTCGGCCTCGCGGCCACTCCAGAGGTTGCAGCCGGCAAAACGGCAGAATACGGACGCGCGCCCGGCATGGGCGCCTTCGCCTTGCAGGGTCAGGAAGATTTCCTTGACCGCGTAACTCAATGATCTCTCCTCAACATCTCAAACTTGCGGGTTCCGGAGCTGCCGCAGCGCCTCGCCTGCGGCCATCGCCGCGGTCATGGCGACATTGAGCGACCGCAGCCCCGCCGTGATCGGGATCACCAGCCGCGCGTCCGCAGCCTCGACCACCGCGTCGGTGACGCCGGCGCTCTCGCGCCCGAATAGCAGGATGTCCGCCGCCTGGTAATGAAAATCGCGGTAATCGGTGGCGGCCTTGGTGGTGAACAGCAGCAGGCGATAGCCCTGTGTCGCACGCCAGTCCTCGAATTTCGACCAGGAGTCGTGGCGGGTCACGCTGACATGATCGAGGTAGTCCATTCCCGCCCGGCGGAACAAGCGGTCGGAGAACGGGAAGCCCGCCGGCTCGATGATATGGGCGGCCATGCCCAGGCAGGCGCAGAGCCTGAGAATCGTGCCGGTGTTCTGGGCGATGTCGGGTTGGAAAAGCGCGATCTGCATGGGATGTGCAAGGGCTGTATCGGGGTCGGTGCGGGCCGGAAATGTCTCAATAAAACATCGCTGGCCGCGGAATTCGTGCATTGCACGCCCCCACGCCGTTAGCGGGCTTGCGCTCGCCCGGCAAGGGTGCCAATAGAACGATTCTGGACTGCTGTTTTCGCCCTGTTTCGGTGGGGACAAGTGAAGTTCTGCCGCCGCGGGGGGCCGCGGGCGCCGGCACACTGTTTTGGGGACCTTGGGGGCTCCCGGAACGGTTCCGTCGGCAGCATAAGAAGAAAGGGTTGGAATCGTGACGACAGCGTCTTCGGCGGACCATCCGACACGCCGTGATTTCTTATTCGTTGCAACGGGGGCAGCTGCAGCAGTAGGGGGCGCAGCTGCGCTCTGGCCCTTCATCTCTCAAATGAATCCTGATGCGTCGACCATCGCCGCCGGTGCGCCGATCGAGGTCGATCTCAGCCCGATCGCCGAGGGGCAGGACATCAAGGTGTTCTGGCGCGGCAAGCCGATCTACGTCAGCCACCGCACCAAGAAGCAGATCGACGAGGCGCGCGCCGTCAACGTGGCGAGCCTGCCCGATCCGCAGTCCGACGAGGCCCGGGTCAAGCCGGGCCACGAGCAGTGGCTGGTCGTGATCGGCATCTGCACCCATCTCGGCTGCATCCCGATCGCTCATGAGGGCAATTACGACGGGTTCTTCTGCCCCTGCCATGGTTCGCAGTACGATTCGTCCGGCCGCATCCGCCAGGGGCCCGCGCCCGCGAACCTGCCGGTGCCGCCGTACCAGTTCGTTTCCGACACCAAAATCCAGATCGGCTGAGCTTCGGGCCTTCGTCCGAAGCTTCGCGCCGTCTCGTCGTTATATTTCCTCAGGATCGCATCATGAGCGGACCATCCGACTACCAGCCGAGCAATCCGGCCCTGCAATGGATCGAGCGACGTCTGCCGATCATCGGTCTCGTCCATTCCTCCTTCGTCGTCTATCCCACCCCGCGCAACCTGAACTACTGGTGGACCTTCGGCGCCATCCTCTCCTTCATGCTGGGGATGCAGATCCTGACCGGCGTGGTCCTGGCGATGCACTACACGCCGCACGCCGATCTCGCCTTCAAGTCGGTCGAGCTGATCGTCCGTGACGTCAATTACGGCTGGCTGCTGCGCAACATGCATGCCTGCGGCGCGTCGATGTTCTTCTTCGCGGTCTACATCCACATGCTGCGCGGCCTCTATTACGGCTCCTACAAGGAGCCGCGCGAGGTGCTGTGGATCCTCGGCGTCATCATCTACCTCCTGATGATGGCGACGGGCTTCATGGGCTACGTGCTGCCGTGGGGCCAGATGAGTTTCTGGGGCGCCACCGTCATCACCAATCTGTTCTCCGCCATTCCCTATGTCGGCGAGAGCATCGTGACGCTGCTGTGGGGCGGCTATTCGGTCGGCAACCCGACGCTGAACCGCTTCTTCTCGCTGCACTATCTGCTGCCGTTCCTGATCGCTGGCGTCGTCGTGCTCCACGTCTGGGCGCTGCATGTCGCCGGCCAGAACAATCCTGACGGCGTCGAGCCGAAGACGGAAAAGGACACGGTGCCGTTCACGCCGCACGCGACCATCAAGGACGGGTTCGGTGTCGCCTGCTTCCTGCTGCTCTACGCCTGGTTCATCTTCTACATGCCGAACTATCTCGGCGACGCCGACAACTACATTCCGGCGAACCCGGGCGTGACGCCGCCGCACATCGTGCCGGAATGGTATTACCTGCCGTTCTACGCGATCCTGCGTTCGATCCCGAACAAGCTTGCGGGCGTGATCGGGATGTTCTCGGCGATCATCATCCTGTGCTTCCTGCCCTGGCTCGATGCCGCCAAGACCAGGTCGTCGAAGTACCGGCCGCTGGCCAAGCAGTTCTTCTGGATCTTTGTCGCGGTCTGCATCCTGCTCGGCTATCTCGGCGCGCAGCCGCCGGAAGGCATCTACGTGATCGCGGGCCGGGTCCTGACGTTTTGCTACTTCGCCTATTTCCTGATCGTGCTGCCGCTGCTCTCGCGCATCGAGACGCCGCGACCGGTGCCCAACTCGATCTCGGAGGCGATCCTGGCCAAGGGCGGCAAGGCGGTGGCCTCGGTCGCCATCGCGCTCGTTGCCGCCGGCGCGCTGTTCCTCGGCAGCCTTCAGGACGCTCGCGCCTCCGAAGGCAGCGATAGGCCGCCGGGCATCAAATGGTCGTTCTCCGGCCCTTTCGGTAAGTACGACCGCGGTGCGCTCCAGCGCGGCCTGAAGGTCTACAAGGAGGTCTGCTCGAGCTGCCACGGCCTGTCCTACATCGCCTTCCGCAACCTCGCGGAAGCCGGCGGCCCCGGCTATTCGGTGGCACAGGCGGCGGCGTTTGCCTCCGACTACAAGGTCAAGGACGGCCCGAACGATGCGGGTGACATGTTCGAGCGCCCGGGCCGGCCGGCGGACTATTTCCCCTCGCCATTCCCGAACGAGCAGGCGGCCCGTGCGGCGAACGGCGGTGCGGCGCCGCCCGACCTGTCGCTGATCACCAAGGCGCGCTCCTACGGCCGCGGCTTCCCCTGGTTCATCTTCGACTTCTTCACCCAGTACCAGGAGCAGGGCCCGGACTATGTCGCGGCGGTGCTCCAGGGCTTTGAGGACAAGGTGCCTGAGGGCGTCACCATCCCGGAAGGCTCCTACTTCAACAAGTACTTCCCGGGCCACGCCATCAAGATGCCGAAGCCGCTCAGCGACGGCCAGGTGACCTATGACGACGGCTCGCCGACCACGGTCGCGCAATATTCCAAGGACGTCACCACGCTCCTGATGTGGACCGCCGAACCTCACATGGAAGCGCGCAAGCGCCTCGGCTTCCAGGTGTTCGTGTTCCTGATCATCTTCGCGGGCCTGATGTACTTCACCAAGAAGAAGGTCTGGTCCGACTCCCACTGAGCAGATCGAGACGAAAATGAAGAAGCCCCCGCAAGGGGGCTTTTTTGTTGGACACGAGCGTGTGTTGTTTGGCGCGATTGCCTATCGCTCGCTCAAACGCCAAAATACCGCCAACCGCTCCCCCAGAAACTCATCGGAGGACACCATGGGAACCGCCATCACCTTCAAGCGTCCGGACGGCAAGGACGCCTCGGGCTATCTCGCCAACGCCGCGCGCGGCAACGCGCCGGGCGTGGTGGTGATCCAGGAATGGTGGGGCCTGTCGGACCAGATCAAGGGGCTCTGCGACCGCTTTGCGCTCGCCGGTTTCGATGCGCTGGCGCCCGATCTCTACAAGGGCAAGGTGGTGCCGTACCACGACATGGACGCCGCCGGCAAAGAGATGAACTCGCTCGACTTCATGGATGCCACCACGCAGACCGTGCGCGGCGCCACGCAATATTTGTCGCGCAATGGCGCCAAGGTCGGCCTCACCGGCTTCTGCCTCGGCGGCGCCGTCACCATCATCGGCGCAACCAAAATTCCGGAGCTTGCGGCCGGCGTGGTCTTCTACGGCATTCCGCCCGAGCAGGCGGCCAAGCCCACCGACGTCAAGATCCCGCTCCAGGCCCATTTCGCCAACAAGGACGACTGGTGCACGCCGCAACTGGTCGATGCCTTTGAAAGCGGCATGAAGGCCGCCGGCAAGTCGCTTGAGCTGTTCCGCTATGATGCCGAGCACGCTTTCGTCAACGAGCAGCGCCAGGCCGTGCACGACCGCGAAGCCGCCGAGCTCGCTTGGGGCAGGGCGACGGAGTTTTTCAGGAAGCATCTTGGGTAGGGGACTGTCGGGCGGCGCGCTTGGGTCATCAACGCTCTGGCAGCGTCGCTATTGAAATGCATTTGACGCAATCATAGGCTGTAGTCGCGTGGCTTGTCGCCATGGCGACTGCGGAGGTGGGGCTATGATTGTGGATGGTCGCTTGACGACGGTTGTAGTGCCTCGCAAAGCGCTGGAAGCGGCTCGAGACCCCGAGGAGGCCGACTCTCTCACTGGCGCTGTGGTCGACTACGTCAACCAAATTCAACGCGCCGGCGTCTACACGCGACGTGAGCTGCCGGCTGTGGCCATGCAGGCCTACCATGCCGACTACTATCTCGCTCAGGTCAACAACGGCGGTCACAGCCAGTTCATCGGCAACACGGGCGTCGCGATGCTTCCGACGACGTCCGGCGATGCGCTCGCTGGACTGAAGGCCATGGGAGCGAGCGCGCAACACCAGATATTGCAAGAGATGATCGCCTGGGTGGAGGAACATCCCAGCGAGGCTGCACAGCAGAACGGTTTCGAAAATCGTCCCGCGGCGCTCAATGCGCTTGATAGCCGCTTCTATGAGGCAGAACGACAACAACCAATGACAGAACTTGCGGCCCGATGGATCGCAAGCTGGCCCGAATTGCACACCGTCGCGCAGGAGCAATACTCTTCCGAAATCGAGCGGCTCGCCCAACTTCACCCGCATCGGTCGCATCGCCGGATCTGGCAAAGCGTTCGCCAGATCAGCTTCCAGATGACTGACAGCCTGCAGATTACGGTCGCCGCGGCATGCGGAGCGGTGGCGCCCGAGCCGGAGCTCAAGCTCATGGTTCTTTCAGGAAGCAATATGGAAGGGCAGCAATCCATGGCCTTCGGCGTTAAGACCGACAAGGGCCCGCGACTGTGCGTTTATGAGGAGGCGGGTGGACAGCTTTATGAATACGGCCCAGGCAGCCAGAGTCCGAAGCCTGCGGAAATGCATGAAATTCTGAAGAGCTTTCCGCCGGCACTGGTGGGCGCGCGGCTATCTGTTGTGGAGGCCGACACGCTTCGGAACTTCTCGAGAATTGCCGAGCAAAATCTGGCGGCGGAAGCCATCGACCTGTTGCTGCGAAAGTCAGATCTGGATCCATCTGCGCAGATCACGGCGTTGAGAGTGAACGATGACTGGGCGGCATGGTATGCGGTCACCGGAAAGACCTCCGTTATGGTTGCGACCCTCGGCGACCGCGCCGACCTGGTCGGATCTGATGGCAAGGCCGCGCTCACGGTGACACGAGCCGAAATAGAGCGTCATGCGGCCGAGGCGGCCGCTGGTCGCGACAGCCTGCGAGCCCAGGCGTGATCAGCAACGGCATTTTGTCCCGTTTTAGCGACCGAGGGTGATGTGGCCGCCCTTGACGTCGTCCCCGCGCCATGGTGAGTATCCGGCCCATGAGCACCGCCGTCCGCCCAGCCCGTCTTTGGTGGCGCACCTCCTAAAGAGGTGGCCGGTGCGATTTCATTTCTCAAAATCGTCGAAGGTCGCCACGCAGTGCGGCGGCCTGATCGTTTGTCCTGTGTGGCGTTTCCTCGGCAAGTTTCGTAAGAGGACGACATGAACAGGACAGTCTTTGCCCTCCCGGCTCGAAGCGACTACGTGACCCGCGGCGGTCTCGTGATCACGCGCGTGGCGGAGCAGTTCACCGGCGGCGCCAACAGGCTCGACGATCTCATCAACCTGCTCGACCGCCGCCGCGGCGTGGTGCTGTCCTCGGGCACGACCGTGCCCGGCCGCTACGAGAGCTTTGACCTCGGCTTCTCCGATCCGCCGCTCAAGCTCGAGACCACCGGCGTCAATTTCAAGCTGGAAGCGCTGAACGAGCGCGGCCAGGTGCTGATCGCCTTCCTCGCAGACGTGCTCCACGAGCCCTGCGTCGTGATCGCCGAGAAGACGGCCACGCGTCTTGCCGGCCACATCATCCGCGGCGATGCGCCGGTCGAGGAAGACCAGCGTACGCGGCGCGCCAGCGTGATGTCGCTGGTGCGCGATCTCGTCGCCGCCTTCTCCGCCAACGATGACGGGCTGCTCGGCCTGTTCGGCGCCTTCGCCTACGATCTCGTGTTCCAGATCGAGGACCTCGTGCAGAAGCGCGCGCGCGAGCAGGACCAGCGCGACATCGTGCTCTACGTCCCCGATCGCCTGCTCGCCTACGACCGCGCGACCGGCCGCGGCGTGGTGCTGAGTTACGATTTTGCGTGGAAGGGCAAGTCCACCGAAGGTCTGCCGCGCGAGACCGTCGAGAGCCCCTACCTCAAGACACCGCGCCAGGGCTTTGCCGATCACGCGCCCGGCGAATATCAGGCGACCGTCGAGACCGCGCGCGCGGCTTTCGCGCGCGGCGATCTGTTCGAGGCGGTGCCGGGACAGCTGTTCGCCGAGCCCTGCGATCGCTCGCCGGCGGAAGTGTTCCAGCGCCTCTGCGTCATCAACCCGTCGCCCTATGGCGCGCTGATGAATCTCGGCGAGGGCGAGTTCCTCGTCTCCGCCTCGCCGGAAATGTTCGTGCGCTCGGACGGGCGTCGCGTCGAGACCTGTCCGATCTCGGGCACGATCGCGCGCGGCACCGATGCGATCGGCGATGCCGAGCAGATCCGCCAGCTCCTGAACTCGGAGAAGGACGAGTTCGAGCTCAACATGTGCACCGACGTCGACCGCAACGACAAGGCGCGCGTCTGCGTGCCCGGCACGATCAAGGTCTTGGCGCGCCGTCAGATCGAGACCTACTCAAAACTGTTCCACACCGTCGATCACGTCGAGGGCATGCTGCGTCCCGGCTTCGACGCGCTCGATGCCTTCCTTACCCATGCCTGGGCGGTGACGGTGACTGGCGCGCCAAAGCTTTGGGCGATGCAGTTCGTCGAGGATCACGAGCGTTCGCCGCGGCGCTGGTATGCCGGCGCGATCGGCGCGGTGAATTTCGACGGCAGCATCAACACCGGCCTCACCATCCGCACCATCCGCATGAAGGATGGTCTGGCCGAGGTGCGCGTCGGCGCCACCTGCCTGTTCGATTCCGATCCCGCGGCCGAAGATCGCGAGTGCCAGGTCAAGGCCGCAGCCCTGTTCCAGGCGCTGCGCGGCGATCCGCCGAAGCCGCTGTCGGCCTTCGCGCCCGATGCGACCGGCTCGGGCAAGCAGGTGCTGCTGATCGATCACGACGACAGCTTCGTCCACATGCTGGCTGATTATTTCCGCCAGGTCGGCGCCGACGTCACCGTGGTCCGCCATGTGCATGCGCTCGACATGCTCAAGCGGAAGGCGTGGGATTTGCTCGTGCTGTCGCCCGGACCAGGCAGGCCCGAGGATTTCGGGATCAAGAAAACCATCGATGCGGCGCTGGAGAAGAAGCTGCCGGTGTTCGGCGTCTGTCTCGGCGTGCAGGCGATCGGCGAATATTTCGGCGGCGAGCTCGGTCAGCTCACGCATCCCGCGCACGGCCGGCCCTCGCGGGTGCAGGTGCGCGGCGGGCGCCTGATGCGCAATTTGCCGAACGAGATCGTCATCGGCCGCTATCACTCGCTCTATGTCGAGCGCGACAGCATGCCCGAGGTGCTTGATGTCACCGCCAGCACCGAGGACGGCGTCGCCATGGCGCTCGAGCACAAGACCCTGCCGGTTGCCGGCGTGCAGTTCCACCCGGAATCGCTGATGTCGCTCAGCGGCGAGGTGGGCCTGAGGATTGTCGAGAATGCGTTCCGGCTGGATGCGCGCGTTGATTGAGAGGCACCAATGACCTTTGACCACGATCTGAAGGCGAGCGTCCGCACCATTCCCGACTATCCCAAGCCGGGGATCATGTTCCGCGATATCACGACCTTGCTCGCGGATGCGCGCGCGTTCCGCCGCGCGGTCGACGAGCTGGTCAATCCCTGGGCCGGCAACAAGATCGACAAGGTCGCCGGCATGGAAGCGCGCGGCTTCATCATCGGCGGCGCGGTGGCACACCAGCTTTCCGCCGGCTTCGTGCCGATCCGCAAGAAAGGCAAGCTGCCGCACACCACCGTGCGCATCGCTTACTCGCTCGAATATGGCATCGACGAGATGGAGATGCATGTCGACGCGATCCGGCCCGGCGAGCGCGTGATCCTGGTCGACGATCTCATCGCCACCGGCGGCACTGCGGAGGGCGCGGTGAAGCTGCTGCGCCAGATCGGCGCCAATGTGGTCGCCGCCTGCTTCATCGTCGATCTGCCTGATCTCGGCGGCGCCGCCAAGCTGCGCGCGATGGACGTGCCGGTGCGCACGCTGATGACGTTCGAAGGGCATTGAGCCCCGTCGGCGCCGCTGCGATCTCAGATCGCCTCGGCCTTCAATGCTGACCGCCAGTGCAGCATGCGCTCCTTCAGGAGCGCGTTCTTGACATAGGCGGTCTCCTCATCTTCCAGACGCTCGCATTCGCCGAATGTCAGGCCAGCCTCGCCATGCGCGTTCCACGCAGCTTGGAGCGTGCGGCAGGTGTGGTTGCCTTGGCGCAGGGAGAACCAGATGCGGTTCTGGATCGTCTCGAGGTTCGGCGCCTGGCCGACCCAGGCCTCGCCTGAGGCCGCGCAGCGGACGACGTAGATGCCGGCAATGGTTTTCCGCTCCTTGTAGGCGGCGATCGCTGCTTTCCGGTCGATGGTCACGGTGGGGAGCCTTCCTGAGGGACGATGATGCGTCGTCTCAGTAACGGCAGGGACGCGCGGCGTCAATATTACCCGGGTAAAATATATCAGGACCGTTGCAGGATCAGGCTGAGCTCGAGCTCACGGAAGGCGAGGTAGTTCCGCCGGGTCCATTGGTGCAGTTCGGTGGAGGCGTCCTTCTCCTGGCGCAGATAGCCGGTGAAGGAGAAGTTCAGCCGGTCGATATAGGTCTTGAGGAAGCCGGGCAGCGCGGGCAGGCGGAACACCCGCCCGGTCGCCATCGCGGCCGGCAGCTCGCCGCGCACGACGTGCTCATTGTCCACCGTGATCAGGTTCACCCGAGGGATCTGCCCGCGCAGCATCTCGTGGGCGCGGGCCGAGACGCGATCGGTATCGGCGACGAACAGGATCATCGGCGCGACGTGGCGGCGCGCGGCCTCCTTCAACAGGCCGATCTCGTCGGTCATCTTGAAGAACTCGTCGAAGGCGTGGAAGCCGAGGTCGATCACCTTGGCCATGCCGTCATCGACGATGACGCGGTCCATCAGCTGCATCTTGCCGTAGGTGTCGATCACATCAGCCGTTTCGGTGACCTTCGGCAGATAATCGAGTAGCGACGGTTCCTTCAGATTGACGTCGAAGGCCGCGACGTCGCCGTTCTTGAGCAGCAAAAATTCGCTCAAAAGCCGCGCCAGCAGCGTCTTGCCGACCTGCGGGCGGGGCGAGCAGATGATGTAAAGGGGCGTCGCGGGCATCGGCAGCTATATCAGGCGAACTCACCGCCCAATCCAGCCGTATCCGCCCTTGCTCCGCAACTATTTTTCGCTGTTGCGGGTGGCGGGTTTCGAACCGACGATGTCGGTCAGCCGGATCCGGTCGAACTCGCTCCAGACATTCGCCAGCCAGTGGCGGACATAGCCGCGCAGCACGAAGGAATAGTTCGCCGCCTCGTCGTTGATGCCCTTGTTGGCGACGAATTTCAGGAACGGGACGGAGGACACCTCGACCTGCTCGTAGGCCATTTCGTTGAGCTTGGGGATGGTCAGCTCGGTCGCGTCCTTGATGCGGTGGAAGTAGGAATTGTAGGTCGCCTGGTCCCACTGGAAGAACTGGGTGTCGTTGATGAAGTTCTTCACCAGGAAATATTTCGCGCCGCCCATGAAGCCCGCGGTCTCGGCGATTTCGTCGAGCGACGCGATCGAGGGGCCCAGGATGTGGAACACTGCGAAGGTGATCTGGCCGGCCTTGGCGGCGTCGAGGAAGCCGATGTCGCGCAGCGAGGCCAGCGCCGGCGACAGCAGGCCGGCGCGGACGTCGATCACGGTCACCGACGGGCTCGCCGCGTTGAGCGTGTCGAAGATCTTCATCTGGTCCGAGGTCGTCATCATGTCGACGATCTCGGTGATCTCGGGGTGGAAGCGCTTCAGGGTTCCGCGCGGCGACTCCGTGTCGAAAGCGCGCGTCGGTACGTTGTTGGCGGAAAAATAATCGAGCAAGGTGCGCGACACCGTGGTCTTGCCCACCCCGCCCTTATCCGCGCCCACCACAACCACTGCCGGCTTTGCCATTGCTGTCCCCTAACGCGCGCCCCCGATCGCGAGGTCGCAATCGGCCGGGCCCCAAATCGATGTCCCAAGGATGTCCCAAGTCTGCTGTTGGGCGCGAACATGGCAGAAACAAGGGAGAATTCAAATCCTCGGCCTATGGTTGTGGCAATTTCCGAGGTTTTTCCCAATCGCGACGCAACCCTCCGCAAGTCGCTTAAAATCCCACCGTTAACGACGGCCCCATGGACCCATCGGATTGCCGGCCGCCGTTCCGGAGGGGGTGGGTACGGGCGGCGGACCGGCCGAGCCGGCTGCATCGTCCCAAGGCCCCTGGCGCAACGGCGGCGGGCCGTCCTGGCGCTCCACCTGTGCCTCAGGCTCGTCCGCCTCGTCGGGCGGCGGCAGCGGGCCGGGATCATGGCCGCCGGCGAACTTGACCAGCGCGTCGACCCGGGACTGCACCGAGGGATGGGTTGCGAACAAATCGGCAAAGCCCTCGCGCGGATTGTCGACGCAGAGCTCCATCACCGCCGAGGTCGCGCCCTGCAGCTCGCCGTGGTTCTCGATCTTGCGCAGCGCCGAGATCATGGCGTCCGGATTTTTCGTCAGCTCGACGGAGCCTGCGTCGGCGAGATATTCGCGCGAGCGCGACAGCGCGAGCTTCACCACCTGCGACAACAGCCACGCCACCACGATCAGCACGACCGCGATGATGATCACGATCACCGCGCCGCCGCCGGAGCTCTTGCTGTCGCTCGATGACGAGGACGATCGCGACGATGAGGACGAGCCCGACGACCACGAGCCGCCGGAGCCGGAGCTCCAGTTCAAGCTCGTGAACAGGCGGAAGAACAACTCGCCGAAGAAGCCGACCACGCCGGCGATGATGACGGCGACGACCATCAGCTGCACGTCGCCGTTCTTGATGTGGGTCAGCTCGTGGCCCAGCACCGCCTCGATCTCCTTGTCATCAAGCGCATTGAGGAGACCCGTGGTCACGGTGATCGAATATTGCCGCGGATTGAGGCCGGTCGCGAACGCGTTCAGCGCCGGGCTCTCCATGATCTTCAGCTTCGGCATGGTGATGCCGCGCGAGATGCAGAGGTTTTCGAGCAGATTGTAGAGCCGCGGCTCTTCCTGCCGGGTGACGTCGTGGCCGCCGGTCACGGCATCGATCATCGACTGGTGGAAGAAATAGGCGTTGACGATCCAGACCGCCGCCGCGATCGTCGCGAACGGCGCGGCGACGATGAGGTCGTGGAAAGCGCGGTTCAGATAGTAGGCGACAGTGCCATTGCTGTTGATGACGACTTCCGCGACCAGCGCGCCGGCATAGACCAGCACGTAGACCAGCATGAACAGGCCGGCGAGCAGCAGCATCGAACGAAACTTGTTCGAGGCGATGTGCGTGTAGAGACCATACGCGGCCATGACGCGATGCCCTGCCGGCCTATCGGCTCAACTCAGAACTTCACCTGCGGAGCGGCCTCGACTTCGGTGCGGCTGGCGCCGAGATCGAAGAAGTCCTTCTTGGTGAAGCCGAACATGCCGGCGAACAGGGCGGCGGGCATCTGCTGGATGCCGGTGTTGTACTCCTGGACCGCGTTGTTGAAGAAGCGGCGGCTCGCCGCGATCTTGTTCTCGAGGTCGGAGAGCTCACTGGCGAGCTGCTGGAAGTTGGCGTTGGCCTTGAGGTCCGGATAGGCCTCCGACAGCGCGATCAGCCGGCCGAGCGCGCCGGAGAGCTGGTTCTCGGCGGCGGATACCTGCGCCGGCCCCTGCGCCGACATCGCCGAGTTGCGCGCCTTGATGACGTCGTCGAGCGTGCCACGCTCATGCGAAGCATAGCCCTTCACCGTCTCGACCAGGTTCGGGATCAGATCGTGGCGCTGCTTGAGCTGCACGTCGATGTCGGCAAAGGCCTGGCCGACGCGCTGGCTCAGCGCCACCAGTCGGTTGTAGGCGCTGAACGCCAGGAACACGAGGACGACGATGACGCCGAGAACGATCCAGCCGGTCGACATGGAGAACTCCTGAAGGGGGAAGAAGGCGGGCGCAGCCTAGACCAAATTGGCGCAGGACGAGAGCCCGGCACAGAGGAAGGTAAGACTTGGTCGAATGGGGAACCATCCGAGTTCAAGGCAAAAGTGTCCGACGAAGTTAACTTTCGGCAATGACCGCGTCGCCCCAGCGCCAGCGCCGGGCGTTTGCATAGGCGGCCTTGTCGCGCCGCGGGACCTTGGTGATGGCGAGGCCGCCCTCCGTGCAGAGCTTTGCGGTGATCTCGGCCTTGCCGACATCCGGCGGCGCCAGCACGCGCGCGGCGCGTGTCGTGGGCGCTGTCCGGGTCAGAGCGATGTAGATGAAGCGCTCGTCTTCGAACGGCACGTCGGCGCCCTTGATCTGGCGGTGCGCTTGCGAGCGCGGCAGGCGCTGGCTGAAATGGCACCAGTCGGGTGCGGTGAGCGGGCAGGGCTTTTCGTGTGGGCAGGGCGCGGCGACGTAGGCACCTCGCGCGATCAGCTGCTGGCGCAGCGCGAGGATGCGCGCGTAGCCGGCGGGTGTGCCGGGCTCGATCACCACCAGCGCATGGCGTGCTTTCGCCCACATCGCTTCCGCCAGCTTGCGCTGATCGGTCTCGCTGAGCTCACCGATGACGTAGCTCGCGACGACGAGATCGGCTTGCGAGGCTTCGGCGAGGTTGGTGCTGGCGTCGCCCGGCAGATAGCGGCAATCAGCGAGCCGCGTGCTGTCATGCGCCAGTTCGAGCGCGAGACGGCTGAGCGTGGCGTTGGCATCGAGCAGGGTAAAATCTTGCAGCGATGGGAACGCCTCAGCGGCGGCCCAGCTCGCGGTGCCCGGGCCTGCGCCGACGTCGAGCAGGGTTTCCGGGGCGAGGTCCGGCGCCATCTCGGTCAGCGCATTCAGGCTGGCGGCCACGGCCGCATAGGTCGCCGGCATTCGCGCCAGCGCATAGGCGAGCGCATCGGCGTCCGATTTGATGGTGCCGGAGGTGCCGCCTGCGCGATAGGCGGTCGAGATTTTTTGCGAGCGCTGTGCGGCGTCGGTGCGGGAGAAGCCCTGAAGCTTGCCGTCGAGGGCGGCTTTCAGTTCGGCGGGGAGGGTGGGTGAGATCATATTCTCATCGTCATGCCCCGCGTAGGCGGGGCATCCAGTATTCCGAGACGGCGCCGTCAACCGAAAGGCCGCGGCGTACTGGATCATCCGCTTTCGCGGATGATGACGTCAATGGGTGTGGAACGACCGGAGGCTTAAGCCACGTTCTGGTCGAGGATGTCCACCGCCTCTGCCAGGCTCACCGACACCAGTTGCGAGACGCCGCGTTCGGCCATGGTGACGCCGAACAGCCGGTTCATCCGCGCCATCGTGATCGGATTGTGCGTGATGATGATGAAGCGGGTGTCGGTCGAGCCGGTCATCTCGTGCAGCAGGTTGCAGTAGCGCTCGACGTTGTGGTCGTCGAGCGGCGCGTCGACTTCGTCCAGCACGCAGATCGGCGAGGGGTTGGTGAGGAACACCGCGAAGATCAGCGCCATCGCGGTCAGCGCCTGCTCGCCGCCCGAGAGCAGCGACAGCGTCTGCGGCTTCTTGCCCGGCGGCTTTGCGATGATTTCGAGACCGGCTTCGAGCGGATCGTCGCTCTCGATCAGGTGCAGCGCCGCTTCGCCGCCGCCGAACAGCTCGACGAACAGGCGCTTGAAGTGGTTGTTGACGACCTCGAACGAGGTCAGGAGGCGCTCGCGCGCTTCCTTGTTGAGGCTCTGGATGCCCTGGCGCAGCCGCTTGATGGCTTCGACGAGGTCATCGCGCTCGGTGACGAGGCCGGTGTGCTGG
Organism: Bradyrhizobium sp. Pa8; assembly: GCF_052588265.1. Classification (NCBI taxonomy): domain Bacteria; kingdom Pseudomonadati; phylum Pseudomonadota; class Alphaproteobacteria; order Hyphomicrobiales; family Nitrobacteraceae; genus Bradyrhizobium; species Bradyrhizobium sp. Pa8. Next base: position 2,229,039 of record NZ_CP176767.1, read on the forward strand.
GTCTCGACCTCGCGCAGCTCTTCCTCGGCGCGCAGGTTGACCGCACCCAGTCGCTCGCGGTCGCGGCGCATCTTTTCGAGGTCTTCCTCGATGTCGTGCAGCGGCGGCAGCTCGGCGCCGGGCTCGATCTCGGCGAGGCCGGCAACGGCCTGCGGCTCGACCTCCAGCATGTCGCGGATCTCGCGCTCGATGTCCTCGAGCCGGCGCCGTGCGCCTTCCATGCGTTCCTCGGCGCGCGCGGTGGCCTCGCGGGAGCTCGACAGCGCTTCGAGTGTCAGCTTGGCGACGCGATCGGTTTCGGCCATCGCGGTCTCAGCCGAGGCGAGCGCGTCGGCGGCCATGCGGCGGTCGTTTTCAGCGTATTCGATCTCGGTGATCAGCGCGCTGCGCTTCTCGGCGAACACGGCGGGCGCGTTTTCGAGATCGCTGCGCTCGATCGAGACCTCGGTGATGCGGGTCTGGATGGTGTCGATGTGAGAGGCCGCACTCTCCTTGCGGTTCTGCCACTCGGTGCGTTCGGCGAGGATCGCCTGCACGCGGCGGTCGGCGAGTTCCGCCTCGCGCGCCAGCGCCTGCGCCTCGGCGCGGACCTGGGCGGCCATGCGGCGATGGCCTTCGATGTCGCTGCGGACGGCGGCGAGACGGGTCTCGGTGTCCTCGCTCGACGGCAGCTCGGTGATGCCGGCCTCGGCATATTCGTACGCGGCCTCGGCCTCGGCGCGGTCGGCGGCGAGACGGCTATGGGCTTCCGACAGCGTCGCCTTGCGCGCTGCGCGGCGGCTGATCTCGCGTTCGGCGGTCGCATGGCGTTCGCGCGCGACGTTCACCTCGCGCTGCGCGGCGCGCCAGGCCTCGCGGCTGGCACCTTCGGTGCTGGCAGCCATCTGCAGTTCTGACTCGGCGTTCTCCAGCGCCTGACGCTTGATCTGCGCGTCGATGCGGGCCTGCTCCAGCTCGTTCTCGATGTCGACGAGGCGGGCGCGCTCGGCAAGGCGCCGTGCCGCGCCAGTCGGCGCGTGAGCCGCGGCGACAAAGCCGTCCCAACGCCAGACGTCGCCTTCGGGCGAGACCAGCCGCTGGCCGGTCTTGAGCTGCGAGACCAGCTCGGCGCCGCGCTCGCGCGGCACCACGCCGATCTGCGCCAGGCGGCGCGCCAGCTCGGCGGGCGCCTGAACGTGGCTCGCGAGCGGCACGACGCCCTCGGGCAGCTCCGGATCGCCGTCGGTGACGCCGGCATTGGTCCAGCGCATCGGCGCGGACGGATCGACCGGCGCATCGAGATCGTCGCCGAGCGCTGCGCCGATCGCCTTTTCAAAACCCTTGTCGACGGTGATGCCGTCGATGATCGGCGGCCACAGATTCTTGGTCTCGCCGTTGACGATCTTGGAGATCGTGCGCGCTTCGGTATCGAGGCGCTGCACGCGCTTGTCGGCTTCGACCAGCGGCGAGCGCGAGGATTCCAGCGTCTGGCGCGCGGCAACGTGGGCGGCTTCGCTCGCCTGGGCCGCGGCTTCCGAAGCAGCCAGCGTTTGCTCGGCGGTCTCGACCGTTGCGGTCAGCTCGTCGAGATCGCCGAAGCCGCCGGTCTCGTCGGCAAGCTTCTGCTCCTCGGCCGCGACATTCGAAATCTCCTGGTCGAGCCGGGCGAGCTTGTCGCGATGGGTGCGGACATTGGCTTCGAGCTGGTTGCGCTTGGCGGTGAGGTCGGCGAGCGCGGTGGTGAGCTCGGCGAACTGCTGCTCGGTTTCGGTCAGCACCGCCTCGGCTTCGCCGACGCGTTCGTCGACGCCGGAGCGCTTCTCGACCCGCGACTTGATCTCTTCCTTCAGCTCGGCGTCTTCGGTGTCGAGCCGCTGGAGCGCGACGTCGGCGTCCATGGTCTGCTGCTGGGCGCGGGAGATGTCGCCCTCGAACTGGGCGAGGCGCCGCTCGAGCTCGGCGACACGCTCCTTGGCGCGCTCTTCCTCGCGGTCGAGCAGCTCGCGCGCATTGGTCAGGCGCTGCAGCCCGGCCGCGGCGCGCGCTTCGGCATCGCGCAGCGCCGGCATTTCGGCGGCGCGGATCGCCTGGATGCGGGCGGCTTCGGCCTGGTGCTGAGTGCGCTCCGCCATCTCGCGAACCGCGAGATCATGGGTCTGGCCGGATTCGTTGACGTCGGCATGCGCGCCGATCCAGCGCAGGTGGAACAGGGTTGCTTCCGCCTTGCGGACCTTGGCCGCGACCTCGCGATAGCGCACGGCCTGACGGGCCTGCTTCTTCAGGCCTTCCATCTGGCCGGCGAGCTGGCCGATCACGTCCTCGACGCGGGTGAGGTTGGTTTCGGCCGCCTTCAGCCGCAACTCGGCCTCGTGGCGGCGGGCGTGCAGGCCGGCGACGCCGGCAGCGTCTTCCAGCACGCGGCGGCGCTGCTCGGGCTTGGCCTGGATGATCTCGCCGATCTTGCCCTGGTGGACGAGGGCCGGCGAACGAGCACCGGTGGCGGCGTCCGCGAACAGGATCTGCACGTCGCGCGCACGCACGTCGCGGCCGTTGATGCGATAGACCGAGCCTGCCTCGCGCTCGATGCGGCGGGAGATTTCGAGCAGCTGGCTGTCGTTCATCGCCGCCGGCGCGGTGCGATCGGTGTTGTCGATCGTCATCGTCACTTCGGCGTGGTTACGCGCAGGACGGTTGCCGGAGCCGGCGAAGATCACCGCGTCCATGTCGGCCGCGCGCAGCGACTTGTACGAGGTCTCGCCCATCGCCCAGCGCAGCGCCTCGACAAGATTCGACTTGCCACAGCCGTTGGGACCGACCACGCCGGTCAGGCCGGGCTCGATGACGAAGTCCGTGGCCTCAACGAAGGACTTGAAGCCGTGAAGGCGCAGGCGGGTGATTTTCATAAGCACGCATCTCTGTTGGCAGGCGCGAATCCCCCTGCCGGGACAATACCATGGAAGGCAATGTCACTCTCTGGGTGAGTCGCGCGAGGCGCCTCATGCGGTCGGACAATGGCCGCGGTGCGCCGCGAGGGCAACCGGCGAAAGCCGCTTTTCCCAAGGGATTTATGCCGGGAAAGATACGGCTTTCGAGATGCGAATCAGGTGTTGAGCGGAAAAATCAGCTCTTCAGCAGCGGATTGATCTTCTTGGCGAATTCATCGAACGAGGCTTCGCCCTTGATCTTCTCGCCGTTGATGAAGAAGGTCGGCGTCGAATCCACCTTCAGAACGTCGCTGGCGTATTTCTGGTCGGCGGCGATCTTGTCGAGCAGCGCCTGGTCCTTCAGGCAGGCCTCGACCTGCTGCTGGGTGAGGCCGGCCTGCTTGCCGATTCGCGTCAGCGTCTCGGTGGTGTTCTTCAGCACCCAGTCGTTCTGCTGGCGGAACAGCATGTCGGTGACCGCGAAATATTTCGGCGCGTCGTCCTTGGCGATGCAGCGCGACAGCATCGAGCCGGCGGCGGCTTTGATGTCGAGCGGGAACTCGCGGAAGATGTAACGCACCTTGCCGGTGTCGATGTATTCCGACTTGATCTTGGGGAACACTTGCTCGTTGAACGCCGCACAATGCGGGCAGGTCATCGAGGCATATTCGGTGATGGTGACGGGGGCGTCCTTGGGGCCGAGTGCCATGTCGGGCAGCGACACGGGCTTGGCCACATCGGCGGCCGACTGCGCCATGGCTTCGGAGATGAACCGCAGCGGCGACAGCCCGGCGAGCGCGGCAAGACCGGTCAGCGACAGCATCGTGTTGAAGGCGCGGCGGGTGATGATCAAGGTCGGCTCCCGGATTGATGTGGTCTCGCCCCAAGGGTCCTATTGAGTTCCCGTTCAGGCGGCCTGTCGCTAGCTTGAAACGTAGTTTGAGGCAATGGCGAGCGACAGGGACGGGTCCAGATTACCGGCGGAATGAGGCTCAATTTCGCTTGATGGCGGCCCCAAGCCGCGCCAGCGCCGTCTTCAATTCTTCATCTTCGATGTCCCCCAGGCTCTCCGCCACCTTGGCCACCGATTTGGGATCCGGCGGACCGGGCCGGACCGGCGGCCGGGCGCGCGACAGGGGGGCCTGGCGGAAGGCGAGCTTGCCGACCGCGCTCCAGCCGAAGAAGCGATTGACCCGCTCCAGGATCACGTCGGCGGAGTGCTGGATCTCCAGCGCCATCGGCCCCTCGACCCGCAGCACCAGGGTCGCCGGCTCCTGCGGCTGGCCCTCGACCGGCCGCGGCCATTGCATCTTCAAAGGCTCGGCATGGGCCGCAATCTCCGGCCCGGCAATCTGCGCCCACCGCGTCACCAGCTCGCGCGCGGCAAAACCCTGCTTGGCATAGGCCTCGGCAAAGACGTCGTTGAGCAGCAGCGAAAGCGGCTTGGCGCTGATGGGACCGGGTTTGGGAGGGAATTTGGACATGGACCCTTATAGCACCCTGGGGCGCGGGCCACAGGCGTTTCGCCGTCATGGCCGGGCATAGCCGTCTGAAGGACGGCGTCGCTTCCGCTCGCCTGTGTCCCGGCCGTCCACGTTCTTCTGCGAAGAAAGACGTGGATGCCCGCGACGAGCACGGGCATGACGTGGAGAGATTGGCGTGACGTCGCTACACTGAGAGCATGAGCCCCAGATCTGCCCTCAAGGCCAAGTCGGAACCAATTCAGTCGGAGGCATCGGCTCGCCCAACGCTGCTGCTCGCCTGGTACGACCGCCATCGCCGCCGTCTGCCATGGCGCGCGATGCCTGGCGAGACCTCGGTCCCTTACCGCGTCTGGCTGTCGGAGATCATGCTCCAGCAGACCACCGTGAAAGCCGTCGGCCCCTATTTCGAAAAGTTCGTCGCGCGCTGGCCGGATGTCGCGGCGCTGGGGCGGGCGTCGCTGGATGACGTGCTAAGGATGTGGGCCGGGCTCGGCTATTATTCGCGCGCGCGCAATCTCCATGCCTGCGCGGTGGCCGTGACGTGCGAGCACGGCGGCGTGTTTCCCGACACGGAAGAGGGGCTGCGCGCGCTGCCGGGGATCGGACCCTATACGGCGGCGGCGATCGCGGCGATCGCCTTCGACCGCCACACCATGCCGGTCGACGGCAATATCGAACGCGTGGTGTCGCGGCTCTTTGCTGTTGAAGACGAGCTCCCGCAGGCAAAGCCGCAGATCCAGCAACTGGCGGCGACACTGCTCGCGAACTCTCGCGCCGGCGACAGCGCGCAGGCGCTGATGGATCTCGGCGCCTCGATCTGCACGCCGAAGAAGCCGGCCTGCTCACTGTGCCCGCTCAATGAGGATTGCACGGCGCGTGCGCGAGCGACGCAGGAGACCTTCCCGCGCAAGGCGCCGAAGAAGAGCGGGACGTTGCGCCGTGGCGCGGCTTTCGTCGTCACCCGCGGCGACGAGCTCCTCGTCCGCACCCGGCCCGAAAAAGGCCTGCTCGGCGGCATGACCGAGGTCCCGGGCTCGGATTGGCTGGCCGGCCAGGACGAGGCGACGGCGAAGCAGCAGGGGCCGGAGCTGAAAGGGTTGTCGCGCTGGCAGCGCAAGCTGGGCGTCGTTACCCACGTCTTCACGCATTTTCCGCTGGAGCTGGTCGTCTACACCGCGAAGGCCGAAGCCCGCACGCGCGCGCCCGAGGGCATGCGCTGGGTGCCGATCGCGACCCTCGCAGGTGAGGCGCTGCCCAACGTCATGCGCAAGGTGATCGCGCACGCACTGGGCCTCTCGCCGGCCGCACCTTCCTGACACTATGCTGGCAGCAGGGCTGCGCTATCAGAGCGAAACGGAGATTTGGCATGGTCAAGACCGCGCTCGACAACTTTCGAAGGCCGCCCTGCGCCGAACTGTTGGGTTGGCGCCTGCTCGATGCCCGGCCTAAGGACGGCTGGATCAAGCTCGGCTTCGAAGGCAAGCCCGAATTCTGCAACCCGGCGGGCTTCATCCAGGGCGGCATGCTGTCGGCCATGCTCGACGACACGATGGGGCCGGCGGTGGTCGTGATGAGCGAGGGCCGGCTTTACTGCACCACGATCAACATGACCGTGAACTTTCTGAACCCAGCCAGGCCGGGGCCGATCGTCGCCGAGGCGACGGTGACGCAGCTCGGCAAGACGATTGCGTTCGTCGAGGCCAAGCTGATGGCCGAAGACGGGACCGTGCTCGCCACAGCAACCGCGAGCGAGCGGCTGCTGGAGGCGGCGAGGGTGGTGCGGTGAGACGAGCACCTGTCTCTCGCTTCCTCGCTCGGGGAGAGGGCGGGGTGAGGGGCAGGAAGCCTTCTCTCGTCCTTCGTTAGTTGAACACAGCGTCTTTGTTGTCGACGGTCGCAGCATCGCACGGCTCGTCTCTAACCTGAGTGATTGCGCTTAGCGCAGCTCTAAAAGATCCGTGGGAAACAAGAGCAACGACCGCGTCAACAGGCGGTGTGGTGCCTTCCGCTCCAAAGAGGGCGACTAGAATGCGAGTGTCGAATTTCTTCTTGTTAAGCCGGCGAACAGTAGCCTGAATCTTGCCGGTAGATGGTTGGCCGGCGTAGCAAACGCACGCCAACGACGTATCCGTCATATCGAGCGAAGCGAATTTCGACATTGACAAGGCGTCGGCCTCTTCTGCGGTCGCTGCGATACCACGGTGACGCAGCAAATAGGCCAGTACTAGCGCTGCTGCTTCGTCGAGTTTGTCGGATCCTGGAACACAGAGAATAGGAGGCGCTCCGCTGCTCTTCTTGGTCAACTCGAGCTGCGCTCTTGTTTGTTCAATTGCGATGGCTGCTCCGGGGTTCGCGCTCAAGTCTATAGACGGAGCGCCCGTCGCTCCTGCCTCGTGGTTCAATTCCAGGTCAGCCACGAGTTCGCGGACAGTTGAAGCAATTCGATTCAATCGCTCTTCGTCGAGATGGCCCAACTGACGGTCCGCTTCCGCGAGCCTCAATCCCTCCAGTAAAATAGCGTCACAGTAGTCCTCAAGTGACGCATCTCTGAGGAAGTCATGGGCTTGTTCTGCCGCCTCAAGAGGATCAGCGGCCAGAAGCCGTTGGTAAAACAGCTGAGGCGGTTTCAACGGAGGTCGGTCGCCAAGCATGATTTCCAGGAACTTGAGCCGCTCGACATGCCGTCCCGCGACGACGAGGCATACCGTCAGAGGCGTTGCCATGACCAATCCGATCGGGCCCCAGAGCCAGGTCCAGAATGATGCAGACAGGATGACCGCGACAGGAGACAGGCCAGAGCTGTGGCCATAAATCAAAGGTTCGATCACTTGTCCGGCTAGAAATTCCAAGGCCACAAACAAGAGAGCAGTCAGCACCAACATCTCCCAGCCAGAACCAACGGCTGCAGCGAGGATAAGCGGGAATATGGCTGAGATGAGTGCACCAATATACGGCACGAACCGCAAGATCATCGCTAACAGACCCCATAGCGGAGCCGAAGGCACGCCAATGAGCTCAAGGCCTATGCCGATTGCCAATCCAAATACTGCATTGAAGATCATTTGAGTTAGAAAGAGTCTACTCAGTCGCTTGCCGGCGTCATCAAGGGCTGCAGTTGTGCGCTGAATATCTCCCGAGCCAGCGAGGCGAACGAGCCGGTTCCTCAGATCTTCGCGTTGCAGCAAGATAAAAGCCACGAAAATCACGACGACTCCCGTCGTCGTGAGTGGCGAAAGCAATGGTTCGATGATCTTGGCGAGCGTCGTCAGAGCGCCGGGGTCGGGCTGCTTGACTTCGACAGGTATCGGAATCGCTTTACCCGGTCCTTGCTTCGCAAGACCGTTGTCAGGTTGGTCAGCCGTGTTCCCATGTTGCAGCTGCGTCCCTAATTCCTTGAGAACAGTGGATGCCTGCTCCAACGTTCCTGAACCACCGACCAAACCACGAATGCTTTCGACCTTATCGCTCAACGTCCGCTGATATTGAGGCAGTCTCGCAGCAAGGTGAGTTGCCTGCGATACCATCAGGCCGCCCAAACTGAATATGATCGCAAAACCAAAGAACACCACGACAAGAACAGAAGCGGTGCGCGGAATTCGCCAGGAATGCAGTCGTATGACAAAGGGCGCGAGTACAAAGCTCAAGAGGACAGCGAGTGCGATCGGGACGAAAATTTCACGACCTACATAAAGCGCGGCAACTATCAGCGCCGCTACGGCCATATTTACCAGCGCCGCACCTCGTTGCTGTATTAGCCTTACTTGATTAGGCTTCTCTTGCAACTGCGTAGCCCTCGCGTTTAACCGAGCCTGCACTTGTTGCGTTTCGATTGATTCAGTTCATTGCCCCAAAATTAGTCCCAAGATGCACTCACCATCGGCAGAGCCTGTGCTCTGGACCGATCCTCTTACTCCTCCGGCGCGGAAGAAAGACCCTTTTCATTGAGTCACCTTGCGATAGATCAAGGGACCTTGCATCGGCTCTCCCCACCCCACTCCAGCAGACGTTCGAGGCATCAGGACAGGTTTGTTTACGCACTTGCCCAAGTCTGTGTCGCGCGCGCAACCTGATCGAACGGTTCTTCAACAAGATCAAGCAGTGTCGGCGCGTCGCGACCCGATACGACAAACTGGCGGCCACCTATCTGGCATTCGTCAAGCTTGCATCCATACGCATTTGGCTGCGTGCAAGTGAGTCCGCGCCCTAACTCACGCCCCCACCCGCTTCGCGTCTCTGCTCACGATCGGCGGCTTCGCATTCAGCGCCTCGACCTGGAAGCCGGCGACGCGCTTGTAATTGGCGGCGATGTTTTCCAACTCCTGCTGCGACAGCACGTCGGTGACGACGCCGTAACCATCCGGCGCGCGCTCCTCGACGAGCTGCATCACCTGCTCGGGGCCGTTCTTGCGATTGAGCAGGACGAGGTCGGTGGTCGCGGGCCTGCGCTCGGCCTCATAGGCGAGCAGGGCCGCGGTCGTCGGGCCATGCGCCAGGATTTCCCGCGTGATGGTGCGGGCATCGAGGATCGCCTGCGAGGCGCCGTTCGAGCCGATCGGGTACATCGGATGCGCGGCGTCGCCCATCAGCGTGACGCGGCCGAAGGTCCATTGCGACACCGGATCGCGGTCGACCAGTGGATATTCATAGGCGTGCGGGCAGTTTTTGATCAGGCCGGGGACGTCGAGCCAGTCGAACTGCCAGCTCTCGAACCAGGGCAGAAACTCCTCCAGCCGCGCGGTGCGGTTATAGTCCTCGCGCCGCCACTGATAGGTCGGCGGCATGTGGCGCTCGGCAACCCAGTTGATTAGATGGTTGCCCGCAGCATCCGGCGCCTTCGAAATCGGATAGCAGACGAATTTCAGGATCTCGTGCCCGGCCATGATCATGGTGCGGCCGGTGAGGAAGGCTTTTGACGGCGTGACGCCGCGCCACAGGATGCGGCCGTTCCAGATCGGCGGTCCCTCCTGCGGATAAAGCTTTTCTCGCACGGCGGAATGGATGCCGTCGGCGGCGATCAGGATCGCGCCGTCGTAGCTGCCGGCAGCCTTGCCGGTCGCCCTGTCGATGAAGTCGGCGCGCACGCCATTGTCCGTCTCGGTCCAGCCGGTCAGATGGTGGCTGGTCAGGATATTCTCGCGGCCGAGCCGCTCGATCGCGGTGTCGAGCAGGAGCTGTTGGAGGGTGCCGCGATGGATCGAGAATTGCGGCCATTTATAGCCGGCTTCCAGCCCGCGGGGCTCGCTCCAGATCGGCTTGCCGTGCTTGGAGAAATAGGCGAGCTCGCGGGTGCGGACGCCGCTGGCGTCGAGCTTGTCCATCAGCCCGAGCTCGATCAGCTCGCGCACGGCATGCGGCAGCACATTGATGCCGACGCCGAGCGGCTTCAGTTCCGCGACGCTCTCGAACACTTTTGCGGGAACGCCGATTCCGTGCAGGCTGAGCGCAAGCGTCAGCCCGCCGATGCCGCCACCGGCGATGAGTACGGTCATGACAAAACCCCTCCGATTGCGGGCGTCTTGGCACAGGCGGGCGGCGGTGGGCAACTGCGAAGAGCAAAAGCACGGAGAACGTCGTGCTATGGACCTGGCGGCCCGCAGCCGTTAGTTTCCAATTTTCCCATGAGGTCCGACATGCTCAAGCTCTACTACGCCACCGGCACCTGCGCGCTCGCCACCTACATGACCCTGGAGGAGGCCGGCGCCGACTACACGGCTGAACGGCTGAGCTTCAAGGATAACCAGCAGAACAGCCCGGACTATCTCGCGATCAATCCGAAGGGCCGCGTGCCGGCGCTGGTGACCGATCGCGGCGTGCTGACCGAGACACCTGCGATGCTGGCCTACATCGCGCAGACCTTCCCCAAGGCGAAGCTTGCCCCGCTCGACGATCCCTTCGACTTCGCCCAGGTGCAGTCGTTCAACTCCTATCTCTGCTCGACCGCGCACATCAACCATGCCCACAAGATGCGCGGCGCGCGCTGGGCGACGCAGGAGAGCTCGTTCGCCGATATGAAGGCGATGGTGCCGAAGACCATGGGCGCCTGCTTCTCCTTGATCGAGCAGAAGATGTTCAAAGGTCCCTGGGTGATGGGCGACCAGTTCACGATCTGCGATCCCTACCTCCACACGCTCTCGCTCTGGCTCGAGGGGGACAGCGTCGACATCAATGCCACGCCGAAGATCGCCGATCACTTCAAGCGCATGTCCGACCGTCCCGCCGTGCGCAAGGTGATGGACGCGCAGAAGGCGTAGGGTTCTTGTAGGGTGGGCAAAGGCGCGAAGCGCCGTGCCCACCATCTATCCGCGCTATGAAAGAAGTGGTGGGCACGCTTTGCTTTGCCCACCCTACGAGAGCTTGCGCTTGGCTTGCTCCAATTCCCGCCCCGTCGCCAGCATCAGCCGCCTGAGCCAGATCGAGCCCGGATCCATCTGCGCCCGCGTCGGATGGAACATGAACTGCTCGTCGATCCCGGGATCGAGCGGCGGCGTCACCGCGACGAGGCCGAACTGCTTCGACAGCGCCGTGATCAGCCGGCGCGGCACGAAGGCGACGAGGTCGGTGCGGGCGGCGACGTGCAGCGCTTCGAGATAGCCTGACACCACCAGCGAAATGTGCCGCTCGATGCCCTTCGTCCGCAGCCAGGTGTCGATGAGATCCTCCGGTTGGCCGCGGATGATCACGCCGACATGGCGTGCTGCCAGGAACGTCTCGCGCCGCTTCAGCTTCGCAGCCATGGGATGGCCGCGCCGCACCGCCAGCGCGTCGCTGTCGGTGTAGAGCAACTGGCGGTGAAAGCCCTTGAAGGCATTGCCGATCGAGATCACGAGGTCAATGGTGCGGGCGAACTCGGCGTGAAAGATCGCGGGGCCCCGCCACGGTACGACGTCGATGCGGACGTTGGGCGCGGCCCGCGTCACCTTCTCCATCAAGGGCGGCATCAGCAGCTCGACCGCGAGATCCGGCATCATCAGGCGGAATTGCCGCTCGCTGCGCGCGGCGTCGAAGTCGTCGGGTATGAACAGCCCGCGCACCTGGTCGAGCGCCTGGGCCAGCGGTGCGCGGAGCGCTTGCGCCCGCGGCGTCAGCTCCATGCGCGCGCCGGTGCGCACCAGCAACGGATCGCCGAAGATGTCGCGCAGGCGTTGCAACGCATGGCTCGCGGCCGGCTGCGACAGCCCGATCCGAAGCCCGGCCCGGCTGACATTGGCCTCGCGCAGCAGCGCGTCGAGCGCGGTCAGGAGATTGAGGTCAAGCGAATTCAAATTCATAAGGCGAATAGATATCATATCCACTATCGATTTGAAGAATTCTTATCCGGCAGGGATGATCTCCGTGTTGCCACCAAACGGAGATGCCGCCATGAGCGCGAGCGCCAACAAGAAACTGATGCAGGATATTTTCGCCGCCGCCGCCAATCCCGATCCGGCCGCGCGCGACCGGGCCCTGTTCGTCGCAAGCCTTGCCGACGATGCCAGATGGGTCGTGACCGGCCAGTATTCCTGGTCGCGCACCTTCACCGGCAAGGAGGCGATCCTCAACGATCTGCACGCTTACGTGCGCACCCGCTTGCGCGACCGGACCCGCACCGTGGCTCACCGTTTCATCGCCGATGGCGACGTCGTCGTGGTGGAAGCCAAGGGCGACAACGTCACGCCCGAGGGCGTTCGTTATGACAACGACTACTGCCTGGTGTTTCGCCTCGAGGACGGAAAGATCAAGGAGATCCGGGAGTATTGCGACTCGACCCTGACCGAGAAGGCGCTCGGTCCGTTTCCGCAGACGCCCGTGAGGGCTGCGAGCTGACCGGATTGAGGACCATCTCGTCCGCCGACTGGTGTCGTCGACCCCGGTCGGCGATGGTCGTGGCGATCTGGCGCAGGTTGGCAGCGATCGTTCGTATCAGGCGCGAACGGTCCCGGGCCCGATATCAGCTCGCCGCCATGAGCGACCGGGAGCTTCAGGACTGCGGCATGACCCGGGCGGAGATCGCGTACGAACTGAGGAGACCGGTGCGACGGAATTAGACAAACGGACGAGATCCAGGCGCCGCCTGCCTCCCATTTTATCGTAGCCGGCGGAACCTTCGGGTTCCGCCGGGCGTTTGCTCGGTTCGGGGGCAATCGCGCCCCGGCATCGCGCGCGTTTGGGAAATTTCATGCTGGCTGGGGTTTCGGACGTTTCAACACGGGTGGGCCGCAGCTTTCCCGGACTCCGCGAACGATTGAGAGATGCGACTGCGAATGCGCACCGGGAGCTCGATGCGCAGTTTTCGTCGTTTGATCTCACAGTCCTGTCCGGTTACCGCCGCTTCCTGCAAGCCAGCGCCGGCGCACTTCTTCCGCTCGAAGCAGCCCTTGTGCAGGCTGGCGTCGCCAAGATGTTTCCGGATTGGCTGGAGCGGGAGCGTAGCGCCGCGATCGCGGCCGATCTCGCGCAGCTCGGCAGCGCCGCGCAATCCACCGTGTCCGTGCCGCCGTTGACGCGGAGTGGCATGCTCGGCACGTTGTATGTTCTGGAGGGCTCCCGTCTCGGCGCAAAGTTTCTGCTGAAGGCGGTCGCCGATGCGGGCGATCCGCGCATCGGCGAGGCCACCGCCTATCTCAGCCATGGCGCGGGCAAACGGCTCTGGCAGAGCTTCCTGGCGAAGCTTCAAGACGACGAGGCATGCGACGAGGACGAGACGATCGAGTCGGCACGTGTCGCTTTCGCGGCCTTCGAGCAGGCGGCGGACCGCGCATGAACGAGGCGGTCAATCTCACCAATTGCGATCGCGAGCCGATCCACATCCCCGGCAGCGTCCAGCCGTTCGGCTTCCTGCTCACGGTGCTGTCGGATTTCACCATCTGCATGGCCTCCGACAATGTCGGCGGCTTTCTCGGGACCGACGTCTCCGACCTGCTCCAGCAGCCGCTGTCGCGCGTCATCTCGGAAGCCGCCGTCGAGACCATTCGCAAACGCGTCGATCATCTCAGCGGCCCCGATACGACCGAGCGCATGTTCGGTGTCGAGCTCCAGCCCGGCAAGCCGATTTACGATCTCTCCATCCACTTCTCCGGCGCCTATCTGGTCATCGAGGCGGAGCCCAGCGTGGACGAGCCCGGCGTCAATTCCGGCGAGCTCGTCCGCCTGATGCTGGAGCGAATCCGCAAGACCCGCGGCATGACCGAGCTCGCCCGCGAGGCGGCGCGCCAGCTCAAGGTCCTGACCGGATTCGACCGCGTCATGGTCTATCAGTTTCACCCGGACGGATCGGGCGAAGTGATCGCTGAAGCTGCGGAAGCCGGCCTCGAACGGTTCCTCGGCCTGCACTATCCGGCCTCCGACATCCCCAAACAGGCCCGCATCCTTTATCAGCGCAACTGGCTGCGCATCATCGCCGATATCAATTCGACACCAGCCGCGTTGTTTTCGACGGCCACGCACAATGCGGGGCTGCTCGATCTCTCCATGAGCGTTCTGCGCTCGGTCTCGCCGATCCACATCGAATATTTGCGCAACATGGGCGTCGGGGCCTCGATGTCGGTGTCGATCCTGCGCGATGGCAAGCTGTGGGGCCTGTTCGCATGCCATCATTATTCGCCGCGCTACATCTCGTTCGAGAAGCGTACCGCGTCCGAGCTGTTCGGGCAGATGTTCTCCTGGATCGTGGAGGGGCGCGAGCGCGAGGGCGATGTCGCCTATGAGATGCGCGCTCACCAGGTGCAGGAGCGGTTGATCGAGACCGCGGCCTCGCACGAGCACAGCCGGCGCGCGATCGTGGACTTCCTCGGCGACTATCGCGGGATGATCGATTGCGACGGCGTAGCGGTGTGGTCCGACAACAAGATCACGCTTCAGGGCCAGACGCCGACCGAGGACGAGGTGAAGGAGCTGGTCGCCTTCATCAATCGGACCTCGCCGGGACGGATTTTCGCCAGTGCCGAGATTGCCAAGGTCTATGCTGCCGGCCAGTCCTTTCGCGACCGCGCGGCCGGATTTCTCGCCATTCCGATCTCGCGGACCCCGCGCGACTGCCTGATCTTCTTCCGGCGCGAGGTCGTGCGCTCGGTGAACTGGGCCGGCGCGCCCGACAAGGTCTATGACGAGGGTCCGAACGGACCGCGGCTGACGCCGCGCAAGAGCTTTGAGCTCTGGCAGGAAACGGTGGCGGGCCAGTCGAAACCGTGGTCCACGGCCGACATCCGCATCGCCGAGAGCCTGCGCGTCACGTTGCTCGAAGTGATCCTGCAACTGTCCGACCTTGCCGCCCGCGAGCGTCGCGGCGCGCAGGAGCGGCAGGAGCTGATGATCGCCGAGCTCAATCACCGCGTCCGCAACATTTTGAGCCTCGTCCGCGCGCTGGTTGCGCAAAGCAAGGACACTGCGACTTCGGTCGAGGAGTTCGCCGGCGTGCTCGGCGGCCGCATCCAGGCTTTGGCCCGCGCCCACGACCAGATCACCAATTTGAACTGGGCGCCGGTTGCGCTGCGCTCGCTGGTCGAGTCCGAGGCCGGCGCCTATCTCGGCGCGCGCGCCGGCCGCGTGAAGATGGGCGGGCCCGACGTCGCGCTCGATCCCAAGGCGTTCGCGACGCTGGCGCTGGTCGTGCACGAGATGATGACCAATTCCGCCAAATACGGCGCGCTCGCAGATTCCACCGGCCAGGTCGAGGTGGTCTGGCGGCTCGATCCGAATTCGAGCCTCGAGATCGAGTGGAAGGAGAGCGGCGGGCCGCCGGTGCAGCCGCCGTCGCGCCGCGGCTTCGGCACCACCATCATCGAGCGCTCGGTGCCGTTCGACCTCAAGGGCGAAGCCGAAATCCGCTTCGACCTGCTGGGTGTCCAGGCCAAATTCGTCATCCCGCCCAATTTCGTCGAACTGGTACCATCAATCGCAGGAGCCGCCATGCGCGTCGAGGAGCAGCAACCCGCCCGTCCGCGAATTTCCGAGACGGCACTGATCGTCGAGGACAATCTGATCATCGCCATGGCGGCGGAAGTCATCCTGCTCGATCTCGGTGCCCGCCATGTCGACACTGCAGCGAGCGTCGACCAGGCGTTGCGCGCGATCGAGCGCACGCGTCCGGGGTTTGCGCTGCTCGATCTCAACCTCGGCAACGAGAGCAGCATCAAGGTGGCCGAGAAGCTGAAGGAGATCGGCGTGCCCTTCATGTTCGCGACCGGCTATGGCGAGCGCGCGCCGATCCCGGAAGAGCTGGCGTCCGCGCCGGTGGTCCAGAAGCCCTACACGCTGGAAGTCGTCGAGAACGCGCTCGGCAAATTGCAAGGGACGGTCGCCCAATAGACATCGATCCCGGCAAATGCGTGCAGCGCTCCTGCATGCGGCTGCGGGCTTTGCGCCGAAACCTGCGCAACTGCCGATAAAATCAGCAGGTTTTGTGCGGGCCGGCGCACACATGCGCGAAAAATCGGAAGGTTCAATTAACGAGTGTCCCTCATTGTACCGCGGTGCAGCGTGGGGGCCGAAAAGCGACTCGCGGCTGCCGGGGGTGGCCGTGACGATTGCCGGGGTCGTTCGTCCGCCCGAATTCACATGCACCTGGGTGGACAGTGGGAATGCCGAACTTTCGTTTGCGGATCAGGGGGCGCCTGTACGCGGGCTTCATGGCCTTGGTGGCTGTTGGTCTCGTGATGGCGGTGGTCGCCATCTGGAATTTGCGGTCCGTGCAGGACCAGGTCGCAAAGGCTTCGGCGTTTTCGGACAGCACCGCGCGGGTCCTGGAGGTCTCGACCCATCTCCAGGCGATCCAGCGCGCCAATCTGCGCTACATCTACGACGCCAGCGAGCCCGCAATGAAGGAGGCCGCAGAGCGGGAGACCGCGGCGACCGAGCTGTTGAAGGTCGGGGCGCAGGGGACGCTCTCCGAGGAGCGGCGGAAGCTCTACAACGATCTGATCGCCGACATCGCGAAAATGCGAAGCCTGCGTGACAATCTCGGCGACGCCGTCAATGAGGCGCGGACCGGCAAGGCGACGCTGCTGCCGAGCGGTGACGAGCTGACTGTCAAGATGGGCAAGCTGGTCGATGTGGCGCGCGCAGCCGTCGACGAAGACACCGGGGCCCTCGTCGCGGACCTCGAATCCAGGCTCCTTCTCGTCCAGATCGCGAACTGGCGTTTCCTGGCCCTGCGCGACAGCAAGGGGCCCGCCAACTTCAGAACCAATGTGGACAGGGCGTCGCAGCGCCTCTCGGCGCTCGAAAAGAGCCCGCAGGCGGCGGAATTGCGGACCACGCTCGCGCCGGTGAAGACCTCGCTCGGAATCTACAAATCCGCGTTCGAGACGACGTCGGCCGCGATGCTCCAGGCCGACGAGATCTACCACAAGAGCCTCGCGCCCCTCATCGTCGACAGCATCGCCAAGCTCAAGGTCGCGGAAGCCGCCTTGAAGAAGGACTACAAGGAGTCGCGCAGCCAGGCCGAAGCCGTGATTGACGGCACGACCACCGTGCAGACGATCGCGGGCGGCCTTGCCACCCTGTTCGGATTGATCGTTGCCTTCCTGATCGCCCGCAGCATCGTCGGTCCCCTGACGTCGATGACGCGCGCAATGGGGCTGTTGGCGGGCGGCAATCTCGACATCGAGATTCCCGGGCGCGGCAAGGCCGACGAGATCGGCGACATGGCCAAGGCGATCGAGGTGTTCAAGACCAACATGATCGACACCGAACGGCTGCGCACGGAGCAGACCGAAACCGAGGCGCGGCAGGCGGAGAGCCGCAAGGCCGACATGGTCCGGCTCGCCGACCAGTTCGAGCAGGCGGTCGGCGAGATCGTCAACACCGTGTCGTCGGCATCGAACGAGCTGGAGGCTTCGGCCGGCACCCTGACGGCGACCGCGACGCGCGCGCAGAATCTGTCGACCGAGGTGGCGTCGGCGTCACAGGAGGCCACGGCGAATGTGCAGGCGGTGGCGTCCGCGACCGAGCAGCTGTCCTCCTCGGTCACCGAGATCGCCCGCCAGGTGCAGGAATCCGCCCGGATCGCCAACGAGGCCGTCGGGCAGGCGAGCAGGACCAATGAGCGCGTCGGCGAGCTGTCCAAGGCGGCCGCCCGCATCGGCGACGTGGTCGAGCTGATCAGCACGATTGCCGGCCAGACCAACCTCCTGGCGCTGAACGCCACCATCGAGGCCGCGCGCGCCGGCGAGGCCGGCCGCGGCTTTGCGGTGGTCGCCTCCGAGGTCAAGGCGCTCGCCGAGCAGACCGCGAAGGCGACCGGCGAGATCGGCCAGCAGATTTCGAGCATCCAGGCCGCGACCGAGCAGTCGGTCGGCTCCATCCGGGAGATCAGCGGTACGATCGAACGGCTCTCGGAAATCTCGTCGGCGGTTGCCGCCGCCGTGGAAGAGCAGGGCGCGGCGACGCAGGACATCTCCCGCAACGTCCAGCAGGCCGCCCATGGCACGCAGCGCGTCTCGATCAATATCGGCGACGTCCAGCGCGGCGCGTCCGAGACCGGCTCGGCCTCCTCGCAGGTGCTCTCGGCGGCGCGCTCGCTGTCTTCAGACAGCAACCGGCTGAAGCAGGAAGTCGCGAAGTTCCTGAATTCGGTCCACGCCGCCTGACCGGCGGGACCCGCAATAGCAAAGGTCCACGCGCATGCGCGTGGACCTGCCATGGCGGCGCGGTGGGATGACGACATCGATCGCGCGCGTCACCGCTTGATGTCCGGAATACGGTGGTGTCTTCGTCGGCTTCTCCGTATTCGACACCGGTAAAATACAGCCGCAATTAACAATTGTTCCGCATTGTACGGCAGCGCAGCGCGATTCTCGGAGGCATGGTTGCAATGATCAGTCGTTGCAATCGCACGAAGGTCTTCGGCTGCTTCTGCTTTTTTGCTGCAATGGGTGGACAGTGATGCCGAGCTTGCGTTTGAGAATTCGGGGGCGTCTCTACGCCGGATTTTCGATTCTCGTGGCCGTTGGTTTGATCATGGCCGCGGTTGCGGTCTGGAATTTGTGGGCCGTCCAGGGCCAGATGGCGCGGCTCTCCGCGCTCTCGGACAACACCGCCCGCGTTCAGGAAATCTCGGTCAACCTCCAGGCGCTGCGGCGTGCCAATCTGCGTTACATCTATGACGCCAACGAGCCGGCCTTCAAGGAGGCTGCGGAGCGGGAGGCGGCGACGGCCGAGCTGTTGAGGGCCGCGGCCAAGTCGACGGTCTCCGAGGAGCGGCTCAAGATCTACAATGGCCTCGTCGGCGACGTCGACAAGATGAAGTCCCTGCGCGAGCGCATGGGCGCTGCCGTCAACGAAACGACGAAAGGCAAGGCCACTTTGCTCGCCGGCGGCGACGAGCTCACCGCCAAGACCGGCAAGCTGGTCGACGCCGCGCATGCAACCGGCGACACCAGCGTGACCGCCCCCGTCGCCGATCTCGAATCCAGGATCCTGCTGGTTCGTGTCGCAAACTGGCGCTTCCTCGCTGTCCGCGACGCAAAGGGGCCGGCGACCTTCAGGACCAATGTCGATCGGGCGCAGCAAGCGCTCAAGTCACTTGAGGGGGCCGGCCTGCCGGACGAGGTCAAGGCCGCGTTCGGGCCGATCAAGAGTTCACTTTCGACCTACAAGGGGGCCTTCGAGACGACCTCCGCTGCAATCCTCCAGGCCGATGAAATCTACCGCAACGAGATCGCCCCTCTGATCAGCGATAGCGTCGACAAGCTCAAGGTGGCGGAGACCGGATTGAAGGCCGACTACCAGAAGTCGCGCGCGGCCGCCGATGGCGTCATTGCCAGCACGACCTGGATTCAGGAAGTCGCCGGCGGCCTTGCCGTCTTGTTCGGCGGCCTCGTCGCCTTCCTGATCGCGCGCAGCATCGTCGGACCGCTGACCACGATGACCCGGGCGATGGGAGCCCTCGCCGGCGGCGATCTCAAGGTCGAGATCCCCGGCCGCGGCAATCGCGACGAGATCGGTGACATGGCCAAGGCGATCCAGGTGTTCAAGGAGAGCATGGTCGAGACCGACCGCCTGCGCCACGAACAGGTCGAGGTCGAGGCGCGGCAGGCGGAGAGCCGCAACGCCGACATGCGAAACCTGGCCAATCAGTTCGAACGAGCGGTCGGCGAGATCGTCGACACCGTGTCGTCGGCATCGAACGAGCTCGAGGCTTCCGCGGGCACCCTGACCACGACGGCCACGCGCGCGCAGGATCTGTCGACGGAAGTCGCCAGCGCCTCCCAGGAGGCCTCAGCCAATGTGCAGGCCGTTGCCTCGGCGACCGAGGAGCTGTCCTCCTCGGTCTCGGAGATCGCCCGCCAGGTGCAGGAATCCGCCCGCATCGCCAGCGAGGCTGTGGGTCAGGCAACGCGGACCAACGAACGGGTCGGTGAGCTCTCCAAGGCCGCTGCCCGCATCGGCGACGTGGTCGAGCTGATCAGCACGATTGCCGGCCAGACCAACCTCCTGGCGCTGAACGCCACCATCGAGGCGGCGCGCGCCGGCGAGGCCGGTCGCGGCTTTGCCGTGGTCGCTTCCGAGGTCAAGGCGCTGGCCGAGCAGACCGCGAAGGCCACGGGCGAGATCGCCCAGCAGGTCTCCGGCATCCAGGCCGCGACGGAGGAGTCGGTCGGCTCGATCCGGGAGATCAGCGGCACCATCGAGCGGCTGTCGGAGATCTCGTCGACGGTCGCGGCGGCCGTGGAAGAGCAGGGCGCCGCCACACAGGAAATCTCCCGCAACGTCCAGCAGGCCGCTCACGGCACGCAGCGCGTCTCGACCAATATCGGCGACGTCCAGCGCGGCGCCTCCGAGACCGGCTCGGCCTCCTTGCAGGTGCTCTCGGCGGCGCGCTCGCTGTCTTCAGACAGCAACCGGCTGAAGCAGGAAGTCGCGAAGTTCCTGAATTCGGTCCACGCCGCATAAAAGCAAAAGGCCACGCGGGTGCGCGTGGCCTTCAAATCGTGTCGAGATGTGATCAGGCAACCTTCGTCGTCATGTGCTTGAACATGTTGGCGCGCGCCTCGTCGTCCATCTCGGCCTTGAAGGTGAACTTGTCCTTCAGGGCGATCGCACGCGCCGCCGCCGGCCGCGCCGAGATCTCGTCCACCAGCCGCTTCACGTTCGGGTAGCGCGCAAAGGCATCGTCGCCGAGCTTGAACGGCACCATCCGTGCCCAGCCCCACAGCGCCATGTCGACGATCGAATAGCTGTCGCCGACCATATAGCTGCGGCCTTTGAGGTGAGCGTCCAGGATCTTGTAGTGGCGATCGGTCTCGTACTGGTAGCGGTTATGGGCGTAGTCGTGGTTCTGGTCCTTCGGCGCAAAATGCTTGAAGTGCACGGCCTGGCCCGAATACGGCCCGACGCCGGTGGCAATGAACATCAGCCATGACAGCGTCTCGCCGCGGACGTTGGCGGCGGGAAGGAACTTGCCGGTCTTCTCGGCGAGGTAGAGCAGGATGGCGTTCGAGTCGAACACGATGGTGCCGTTGTCGTCGATCGCCGGCACCTTGCCGTTCGGATTGATCTTCAGATAGTCCGGCGCGAACTGCTCGCCCGTGCGGGTGTCGATCTTGACCGGCTCGAAGGCCAGGCCGGCTTCCTCGAGGAACAGCGCGACCTTGGTCGGGTTCGGCGATCCGTTGAAATAGAATTTGAGCATGTTTGTCTCCCCGATTCCCTTTTTAGAGAATGAATGCAGCGTCGCGGCCTTCTGTGCCTGAACATGGCCGGGGGAGGCAACCGGCGAGTTTGCCGTGAGGTGTCTGCGCGGTACGCAGATCAGCCGGCGTAACAAAGGCCGATCGTCGCCGTAATGGCGATTCAAGTCCGGCTGAGCCGTTCCCGCAGGAATTCGATGAAGCGCTGCGTCTTGGCTGGCAGCAGGCGCGTCTCGGTGACTGCGTAGACGGTGACGGGCGAACCCTGCCATTGCGGCATGATGCGACGCAGCCGGCCATCTGCCACTTCGTCGGCAACGATCTCTTGCGGCAGAAAGGCGATGCCCATGTCGAGCGTTGCGAGGCGGCGGATCAGCCCCACGTTGTTGAGCCGAAAACGGCCGCCGACGTCGGCCTGCTCCATTTGCGTGCCCCTGTGTAACGTCCACGCACTCACCTTCGTCATGCACAGGCATTGATGATGGGTCAGGTCCGCAGGTTCATGCGGCTCGCCGTTGATGTCGAGATAGCGCCGCGAGGCGTAGAGATATCCCGGCATACGGGCGAGCGGCCGCGCGATCATGTGGGACGGCTCGGATTCTCCGACGCGGATCGCCAGATCGAACGGCTCCGATACGAGATCGACACGTCGCGGCGTCAGGTCGAATTCGAAATCGATGTCGGGATATTGCTGCGCAAATTCGGCGATCAACGGTGCGAGGTAGGTGTTCGCGAAATCCACCGGCAGCGAGACGCGGAGCATGCCGCTCGGCTGCGCCAGCATCCCGTCCAGTTGCTCGTGCGCCAGGCGCGCCTCGTCCACGATGCGCTTGCAGCGCTCGAAGTAGATCTGGCCGGCTTCGGTCAATTCGATCTTGCGGGTCGTCCGGTTCAACAGGCGAAGCCCGATCTCCTTCTCCAAGAGATCGATCCGGCGCGACAGCGTCGAATTGGGCATGTCGAGGGTCTTGGCGGCGCGACGGAAGCTGCGGGCCTTCGCGACCTCCACGAACAGCGCCATATCGTTCAGCAACGCCATTTAATTATTCCATCAATGGATCAATCAGTTTCATTTTACGGCATTTATTCCATTGAGTGGAAGGTCCATCTGCCCTTTGCTGACATTGCAGGGCAAGCCATCCATGAAACGCGTAGAACTCGACAAGAATCTGAAGGTGAATTCGCCGGCACTCGAAGGCCTCAGGCTCGCTGGATTGAATGTGGCGGTGATCGGCGGCACCGGCGGCATTGGCCGGGCGTTCAGCCGCCAATTGGCCGCCAAGGGGGCGCGTGTCCTCGTCGTCGGCCAGACGTTCCGCGATCAGAAGGTGCCGGGCATCGCATTCATGCAGGCCGATCTGAGCCTGATGCGGGAAGCCAGGCGGATCGGCCGAGAGCTTCCCGCCGAGACGCTCGACATCGTCGTCTTCACGACCGGCATCATGGCGGGGCCCAGGCGTGAGGTGACGGCGGAAGGCATCGAACGCGATCTTGCCGTCAGCTATCTGAGCCGCTTCGTCATCCTGAACGCGATCGCCTCTCGTCTTGGAAAGGACCGGGCCACGGCCACATTCAAGCCTCGGATATTCGTCATGGGATTCCCCGGGACGGAGCAGAGGGCCGATGTCGGCGATCTGAATTCGGAGCAGAGCTACAAACGGTTCGCAGCCCACTCGAACACCGTGGCGGGTAACGAAGTGCTCGTTCTCGAGGCCGCCAGGCGCTTTGCCGATGTCGATGTGTTCGGCCTCAATCCCGGCTTCGTGAAGACCGATATTCGCGCCAATCTGCTCGGGTCGCGCGCGCTCGTCTCGCTGATCAACTGGCTGACCAGCTTCATGATGGTCGAGCCGGACGCCTATGCCGAGCGACTGGTGCCGCTCCTGGTGTCGCCTGATCTCAACGGCCGCAGCGGTGTCATGTTCAACAACAAGACTGAGGCGATCCTGCCGAGCCCTTCGTCTACTGAGCGATCCTACGCGACGGCGCTCATGGATGCCTCCGATCGATTGATCGCACGTCTGGCGCCGTGAGGCAGCGCCTCGACGCTCAACTGGAATAGAGCAGGCCGACGACGGCGATGACGATCATCCCGGCGCCGACAGCGTCCAGCCGCATCGCGAGCCGCGTTGCGGCGTGCATGCTGGAGGCCCGCGCCTTGCGCTCCGATCCGCGCGCGTAGCCGTGCACGATGACGTCGTGGTTGAAATTGTCGTGCGCCTCGTTGCTGCTGGCGAGCCCGACGCAGACCACCAGCACGCCGAAGATGGCGAGGCCGAAAAAGCCGAGCAGGGCGATCAGGAACATCGGAAACATGCCGAGCAGGAAGATCGGCAGCAGCGGCACCAGCAGCAATGTCTCGGACTGTCGTCGCATGGGAGCCGGACCGGTCAGGACGGGGCTGATCGGTCGAATGTAATCCTGGCTGTGGCGGCGTTCAAGGAGCCGTAGGGTGGGCAAAGGCGCGAAGCGCCGTGCCCACCGCGTCGCTTGCGGCATTCTAGGTGGTGGGCACGCTTCGCTTTGCCCACGCTACGGGACCGCGGAGAAAACTACTCCGCCCCCATACCCGCACGGATCTCGGCGCGGAACTCGTCGATCAGCTTGAGACCCTTCTTGGTCTCGACATGCCAGAAGGTCCAGCCGTTGCAGGCTTGCGCCCCCTGCGCCACCGCGCCGATGCGGTGGATCGAGCCGACCTTGTCGCCCAGCATGATGGCGCCGTCGGCGCGCACGAGTGCGCCGAGCTTCTTCTTGGCGTCGAACAGCTTCGTGCCGGGCATGATCATGCCGCGCTCGATCAGCTCGGAGAACGCGACACGCGGCGCCTCGCGTGCGGTCATGAACGGAGCGAGGCTTTCTTCCGGCAGCGGCTCGACCGCGGCGATGCGGGCTTCCGCCGCCTTGGCATAGGTCTTGTCGCGCTCGAAGCCGATATAGGAGCGGCCGAGACGTTTCGCGACCGCGCCGGTGGTGCCGGTGCCGTTGAAGGGATCGATCACGAGATCGCCGGGTTTCGACGACGACAGCAGCACGCGCGCGAGCAGGCCTTCCGGCTTCTGCGTCGGATGCACTTTCTTGCCGTCGGCGCCCTTGAGGCGCTCCTCGCCGGTGCAGAGCGGGATCAGCCAGTCGGACCGTGCCTGCACGTCCTCGTTGGCGGCCTTCAGCGCTTCGTAGTTGAACGTATAGCCCTTGGCCTTCTCATCGCGCGCGGCCCAGATCATGGTCTCGTGCGCGTTGGTGAAGCGGCGGCCGCGGAAATTCGGCATCGGGTTCGACTTGCGCCAGACGATGTCGTTCAGGAGCCAGAAGCCGAGGTCCTGCATGATCGCGCCGACGCGGAAGATGTTGTGATAGGAGCCGATCACCCAGATCGTCGCCGACGGCTTCATCGCGCGGCGGGCGGCAAGCAGCCAGGCGCGGGTGAAATCGTCATAGGCGGAGAACGAATCGAACTTGTCCCAGTCGTCGTTGACGGCGTCGACATGGGATTCGTCGGGGCGCTTGAGATCGCCCTTGAGCTGGAGATTGTAGGGCGGATCGGCGAACACGAGGTCGACCGAACCTGCCTGAAGCTTCGACATCTCGGCGACGCAATCACCGAGGATGATGCTGTGCGAAGCGGACTCAAAATTTGTGCGGGGCGCCCTTGCAGACGCCCCGCGACGCGACACTACCATGACTCAAGAACTCTGACTCAGGCGACGCTGTCGGCGACGCGGGACCAAACAACCGACTGACCGTTACAATGGAGCGGCAAAGTAAAAATCGACTTAACCCGCCGCTTTCGTGAGCAGCCCTCGCATCGCGCATGGCGCGCGTTTCACTCTGCGCATTCGTCGTGTTTTCCAGTGTATTTCGCATTTCTTCGCGTTGCGGGAGCAGTCAGGTCGCCAAATTTCTCTCGGAAAAAATTGCACGACCCAGGAAAAAATTGCTGGCATCGGCATGCTGTCGCACTAGGCAATAATTGCCGAGCGGGATATTGATTAACGCATTGGAAATTTTACGTGTGTGGCGCGTTGAGCTTTCGCGCTTCTGCGCCCAAATGACGCCAATTGAGGACTGAGGGAAACCCGCCATGCGTTACGATGATTTCCGCCGCAGCGACGACATCGAGGATCGTCGCGATGACGGTGGCGGCATGGGCGGCGGCGGAGGCGGAGGCGGGTTCGGCCTGCCGATGGGCGGCGGCGGTCTGGGCATCGGCACCATCATCGTGCTCGGCCTGGTCGGCTATGCCTTCGGCATCGATCCGCGCATCCTGATCGGCGGCGCCGAGATCCTCACCGGCGGCGGCCAGGCGCCTTCCTACCAGACCGATCGCCAATCGTCCTCGACCGCCAAACGCGGCGCGCCGACCGACGAGATGGGCAGCATGATCTCCGGCATCCTCGGCGAGATCGACGATCGCTGGAGCGAGATCTTCCAGGCCAGCGGCCAGTCCTACACCGGTCCGAAGGTTGTGTTGTTCCGCAACGTCACCAATGGCGGCCGCTGCGGCCGGGCGGAGTCGGCGATGGGGCCGTTCTATTGTCCGCCGGACCGCACCATCTTCCTCGACACCAGCTTCTTCCGCGAGGTCGAGACGCGCTTCCGCGGCTGCTCCGGCAAATCCGCCTGCAACTTCACCACGGCCTACATCATCGCCCATGAGGCCGGCCATCACATCCAGAATCTGCTCGGCATCATTCCGCGCGTGACGCGGCTGCAGCAGCAGGCCGGCAGCAAGGCCGAGGCCAATGCGCTCCAGGTCAAGGTCGAATTGCAGGCCGACTGTCTGTCCGGCGTCTGGGTCAACCGCGAGTCGAAGAAGCGTCCGAATTTCCTCGAGCCCGGTGACATCGACGCCGCGCTGACCACGGCGAGCGCGATCGGCGACGACACGCTGCAGCGCCAGGCCACGGGACGTGTCGTGCCGGATTCCTTCACCCACGGCTCGGCGGCGCAACGCAAGCAGTGGTTCATGACCGGCTACCAGCAAGGCACCGTCCAGGCCTGCAACACGTTCGGCAGCGGGTCGTAGTAAGCTATGAGTGGCGTCATCCTGAGGTGCTCGCCTTTTGGCGAGCCTCGAAGGATGGCGGAGTCTCCGGCCCATCCTTCGACGCGCGCAAGGGCGCGCACCTCAGGATGACGGCGGTGGGCGGGATAGAAGGTGCAGCGCAATGGCCTCCATCGACGAGTCAAAACAATTCATCCCGCTCAACATCGCGGTGCTCACCGTGTCCGACACGCGCGCGCTCGTCGACGACAAGTCCGGCCAGACGCTGGCCGACCGCCTCACCGCTGCGGGCCATCATCTTGCCGCGCGCGAGATCGTCACCGACGACGTCGAGGCGATCCGCGCCGTCGTCCGCCGCTGGATTGCTGATGCCGGCATCGACGTCGTCATCACCACCGGCGGCACCGGTTTTACCGGGCGCGACGTCACGCCGGAGGCGATCGAGCCGCTGTTCGAGAAGCGCATGGACGGCTTCTCGATCGCCTTCCACATGCTGAGCCACGCCAAGATCGGGACCTCGACGATCCAGAGCCGCGCCACCGCCGGCGTCGCCGGCGCCACCTACATCTTCTGCCTGCCGGGCTCGCCCGGCGCCTGTCGCGACGGCTGGGACGGCATCCTCGCGGCTCAGCTCGACTACCGCACGCGCCCCTGCAATTTCGTCGAGATCATGCCGCGCCTGGACGAGCATCTGCGAAGGGCGAAGGCGCAGGGCGCGACGGTGTAGCGCGGACGCTGAGGCTCCTTTTTCCCTTCCCCCCTCATGTCCGCCGAAGCCTTGGCGAAGGCGGATGTGGGGGAAGGTGGCATAGG
This sequence comes from Bradyrhizobium sp. Pa8, assembly GCF_052588265.1. Classification (NCBI taxonomy): domain Bacteria; kingdom Pseudomonadati; phylum Pseudomonadota; class Alphaproteobacteria; order Hyphomicrobiales; family Nitrobacteraceae; genus Bradyrhizobium; species Bradyrhizobium sp. Pa8. The sequence goes on from NZ_CP176767.1 coordinate 2,255,854, forward strand.
CGGCCTTTGGCCGCCGTTCATAAGAGAACGCCGAAGCGAAGCTTCGGCTACGGCGCCGGATGAGGGGTATCTATCGGCGAGTGCGATGCGAGAGAGTTGCGTCCGTAGAGACCTACCCCTCACCCAAGTGAGCTTGCATTTGTCAGCGTCGCTGCCCTCTCCCAGAGGGGGCGAGGGCACAGTCATGCGCACCGTGCTTCGCTGATCCGCTAGCTCTTCCGTCTCAGCGAGCTCCACACCATCAGCCACATATGCCGGCACGCTTTCGCGTGCAGCCGTCGTGCGCGGCGCTTGTAGAGATCGACGAGCTCTCCCGTGATGAGCGCGTGCCGCCGCATCAGAGATCGCGCTCCCAGGTTTCGCCGGTGAGGTTCTGGCCAAAACTGCGATGCGGCTCGGTGGCGGTCAGCTTGAAGCCTGCATCCTGATAGATTTTTCGCGCGGCGACCAAATTGCTCTGCGTCCACAGCGTCATCCGCCGATAGCCGCAGGCGCGCGCGAAAGAGACGCATTCGGCGACCAGTCGTTGGCCCAGCCCTTGGCCGCGTGCGGCCGGATCGAGCAGCAACAGGCGCAGCTTGGCGACGTCGTCGCTGGCCTTGACCAGAAACACCGAGCCGACCGGCCGGCCCTCGATGTCGGCGATCCAGCAGCGCTCGCGCGACGCATCGTAGGAGGTCATGTATTTGGCGACGATCTCGGCCACCAGCGCCTCGAAGCCGGAGTCGAAACCGTATTCGCTGGCGTAGAGCGCGCCGTGGCTCTGCACCACCCAGCCCATGTCGCCCGGGCGGGGCTCGCGCAGGGTCGCGCGCGGGGATGGCGTGCGCGGCATGGCGAGCAGCCGCTCGATCGTCTCCATCGCGCCGGTGAGCTTGCTGCGCTCCTCGCCCGGCAGCGGCCGCAGCATCGCGGCGACGTCGTCCTGGGACGAGCGTTCGAGCTTGGCGAACGCCTGGCGGCCCTTCGCGGTCAGGCTCAGCTGAACCTGCCGGCGGTCGCTCGGAAGCGGCTTGCGCGCGATCAGGCCGCTCTCGTCGAAGTTCTGCACGATGCGACTGAGATAGCCGGCGTCGAGCCCGAGCGCGATGCCGATCTCCTTGGCCGACTGCTCGCCACCATGGGCCAGCTCGTAGAGCACGCGCGCCTCGCTCAGCGAGAACGGGCTCTTCAGGAGCTGCTGGTCGAGCACGCCGAGCTTCTGGGTGTAGAAGCGGTTGAAGGCGCGAACCGCCTGGACCTGGTCGTCAGCGACCTGTTCGGTCGAAGAAGGGCCGGATGGCGAAGGGCTGGATGACGAAAGGGCTGATGGCATGGGTCACCTCGATACTTGCCATTGTCAAACAATTATTTGACTTTGGCAAGTATCAGGTCGGTGACCTCAGCCGACCATGACGATCCGGCTGCGCAGCATGGTCCGGGACGAGCGGCCGAGCCGCCGGAGCAGCCGCGCCTCGGAACGGCGGGCCTGGGGCGGGTAGCCGCCGATCCGGTCGTAATGGTCACGCGCGATCAAAAGTCCCTGATCGCCGAGCGGGCCGACGAGCTTGCGCGCCACGGCGCGGAGCATGTCGCGGAACCCGGTATCGGAGTAGGGCGAGCGCGCGTAGCGGAACACCGCCGCACGATCCCGACCGCTGGTCGCGACGGCCTGGATGAACTGGGTGGTCTCGTCGATCCAGCCGGTTTCCAGCACCGCGCCGGCGGGGAGGAACATCAGCCAGGGCGAACGGGCCTGGAGCGCGCCGGCGGCGAGCGCGGCGCCCTGCGAAGATCCCTCGAAGCCGATGAAACGGCAGCCTGCAACGTCGGCAACGCGCTCGATGACGCCGTTGCGGGTGCCGTCGACCAGCAGCACTTCGCGGATGACGCCCGCGGCGGCACCGGGTACCAGCGCGGCGAGAGTTGCGACCGCCGTCTGCTCGACGCCTTCGGTCGGAATGATGACGCTCAGCATGATTGAGGCTTCAGTGTCCGCACTTCGGGAGAAGCGTAGCTTGTTATGAATGTGTCATAAACACGCGGCATCGCCGAGTGCAACTTTTGGACGGCGCTTCGGTCCGCGATGGAAAGCCACGGGCAGTCCATCGCACCCGAATATGTCGCGCGCGGGGTAGCGTAGTTGCCGAATGTTTCGGCGAATGTCGTTTTCGTGAGCCTCAAACCGGGCATTCTCTGCCGATATGATCGGGACGAGGATGGCACGTCCGCAAGGCTGCACCGGCAGTCTGACACAAACCTTACGACGGGAAAAACGTGCAACGCTCGCCGCGCAAAATGAGATAGTCCAGTGAACGCAGATCAACTTCCCGTTGGCATAATGCCAACATCGCCGAAGCCGGAAGCCGCGCCGATCTTGCGGATTCGCGCCGTGATGCTGGGTGAACGCATCAATCCGTCCGGGCTCGAGCTTGGCGCGGCCGTTTCTTCGACGCCCGCCGCCTTTCGCGTCCATGCCGGCCTCGTCGTGATCTTCCGCTATGGCGTCGTGGTGCTGATCGGCCTCCTTCCCTCAGAGGAAAAGGTGCTGATCGACAGCCTGAAATCCCGCGTGACTGGCGAGCTCAGCCCTTACGAGGAAGAGATCGCGCAGGCGCAGCTCTGCAAGGATGAAAGCACTGAAGCGATCCAGCCGGGCGGACCGATCTGCCTCGCAAAATTCTCCGACGACCGGCTGTTGCTGATTGCGGATGCGCTCGCCAAGAGCACCTCGCTCGCCCGCGACGAGCGGCGCGTCGCCGCGGTCTTCGACGTGATCGAGCCCTTCGCGCGCAAGCTCGCCGAGCAGGGCCGCACGCCGCCCCGGCGCAAGGACATCCTGCAACTGATCGGCAATGCGCTTCTCGTCCAGCAGCGCGTCGCCGGTCGTGTGGCGGTGGCCGAGAAACCGGACGTGCTCTGGGAGAAGCCCGAACTCGACCGGCTCTATGCCCGTCTCGAAGACGAGTACGAATTGAAGGAGCGCCTCGACACGCTCGAGCGCAAGCTCACCGCCGTGTCGGAAACCGCCAACGCGCTCACCGACATCATCGACACCCAGCGCTCGCTCCGCCTCGAAATCGCGGTAGTGGTCCTGATCGTGATCGAGGTCGTGATCGGGTGCATCCAGATCTTGTCGGGCACGCATTAGCTCGGCCTGAACGCCGCTCTGCGGGCGGCGCGAAGGAGGAACCGTCGTTCATGTAGATGAACGTTGAGGTTTGATCCAAATCAAAGGCGCGAAGCTCCAGCGCACGAGACTTCGATCGGACCCGCGGTCAACGCGATGTGCAGGTGTCCGCGGCTTTCTCCCTCGAAGAAGGAGTACGCTGATGTTGCGTCAAGCTCTCATCGCTTCGGCAGCCGCAGCTATGCTGGTTGTCGCCTTCACTCCCGATGACGCATTCGGTCGCGGCGGTCGCGGCGGCGGCATGCACGCAGGAGGTTTCCACGGGGGTGCCGTGCGAGCAGGAGGCTACCGCGGGGGCGCGGTCGCGGCTCGTGGATACCGGGGCGGTGCCGTCGCCGTGCGCGGCGGGCGTTACGGCTATCGGGGCGCTTATGCAGGGTATCGCGGATACCGCTATGGCGTCGGTGCGGCGGCAGTGGGGGCCGCCGCGATCGGCGCAGCTGCGACGGGGGCCTACTACCGCAGCGGCTGCGGCTATGACGCTTACGGAAACTATGTTTGCCCGGGCGGGTACTCTCCGTACTGAGCGGAGCGACGTAGTTGGCCCATGGTGCTCGAAGCGATGGCGAAATCATTTGCTTTGCGCACCATGGTCATTTCGACAGTGGCGCAGCAGCGCTGCGACAAGTCATAGCCCGCTGAAATTCTCCCATGGGGGAGAAGGGAAAGATGCAGCGGTCGACCGGGCTTTCATTTCGCTCGCAGCACAGCCGCGCAATGCCGAGCGATCGTCAGCTCCTCATTCGTCGGAATGACGAACACATTGACGGTGCTGCCATCGCCGCTGATCCGCTCGCGTGCCGTGTCATTCACACCCGCGTCAATATGCACGCCGAGCCACCCAAGCCGCTCACCAATCGCGGCGCGGATTTCCTTCGCATGCTCGCCGATGCCGCCGGTGAAGACCAGACAGTCCAGTCCGCCCAGCGTGGTCGCCATCACCGCGACCTGCTGCGCCGCACGGAAGGTGAAGAGCTCGACCGCCTGCCGCGCCGCAGCCTCACGGCTCACCAGCAGCGTGCGCATGTCGGCGGAGATGCCGGAGACGCCGAGCAGGCCTGACTCGTGATAGAGCAGGTGCTGCACATCCTCGACCGACATCCTCTCGTGCTGTTGCAGATAGAGCAGCACGCCGGGATCGATCGTGCCACAGCGCGTACCCATCACGAGGCCATCGAGCGGCGTCAGCCCCATCGTGGTGTCGACGCTGCGGCCATCGCGCAAGGCGCACAGGCTGGCGCCATTGCCGAGATGCGCGATGACGGTGCGCTTGGCAACGAGCTGCGGCGCGATTTTCGCGAGGCGCCCCGCGACATATTCGAACGAAAGGCCGTGAAAGCCGTAGCGCCGGATACCGCGCTCTTCATAGCGCCGCGGGAGCGCGAAGCGGCTCGCGGGCGGCGCCATGCTGTGATGAAAGGCGGTGTCGAAACAGGCGATCTGCGCCAGGTCGGGCTTTATTGCCCTGATGGTGCGGACTGGTTCAAGGCACCGCGGCTGGTGCAGCGGCGCCAGTGGCGTCAGTGCGTCCAGCTCTGCGTAGACGTCGTCAGTCAGCTCAACCGGACCCGAATAATCCGGCCCGCCATGAACGATGCGGTGACCGACGGCGCGCAGGCGGTGGTCGGCAAAACGCTCCTCGATGAAGCCGAGCACGTCAGCGAACAGATGGCCGCTGTCCGCATCGGATGCCTTCCTCTGCGTCTCGAACAGTTCTCCGCCCGCGGGGCTTTTCACGACAAGCCGCGGCTGCGCCTCGTGCTCGTCGAGCAGGCCGTTGCAGAGCAGGGCAGGCTCGGTCGCCGCGATGTCGAACAGGCCGAACTTGATGCTCGACGAGCCCGAGTTGAGGACGAGGACCGACGCCGTCATCACATCAGCCCGTCTTGCCCGGCCAGACCCAGTCGCGGATCTCAGGCATGTCCTCGCCGTGTTCGCGCACATAGTGCGAATGTTCGATCAGCTTGTCGCGGAACTGCTGTTGCACCTGCGCGGCCCTGGTCGCCAGACCCGGCACCCGCGCGATCGCCTCGATCGCGAGGTGATAGCGGTCGAGCCCGTTGAGCACGACCATGTCGAAGGGCGTCGTCGTGGTGCCTTCCTCGGCAAAGCCGCGCACATGCATTCCGGCATGGTTGGTGCGGTTATAGGTCAGACGGTGGATGAGATAGGGATAGCCGTGATAGGCGAAGATCACGGGCTTGTCTGACGTGAACAGGCTGTCGAAGTCACGGTCGGACAGGCCGTGCGGGTGCTGGTCTTTCGGCTGCAGCGTCATGAGGTCGACGACGTTGACGACGCGGATCTTCAGGTCGGGCAGCGCCTTGCGCAGCAGATCGACGGCGGCGAGCGCTTCCAGCGTCGGTACGTCACCGGCGCAGGCCATCACCACGTCGGGCTCGCCATCCGCATCCTCCGTGCCGGCCCAGGTCCAGATGCCGATGCCGGCATCGCAATGCGTGGCGGCGCTCTGCATCGACAGCCATTGCGGCGCCGGCTGCTTGCCGGCGACGATCACGTTGATGCGGTCATAGGTGCGCAGGCAGTGATCGGCGATCCACAACAGCGTGTTGGCGTCGGGCGGGAAGTAGATGCGGACGATATCGGCCTTCTTGTTGGCGACGAGATCGACGAAGCCGGGATCCTGATGGCTGAAGCCGTTATGGTCCTGCCGCCAGACATGCGAGGTCAGGAGATAGTTCAGCGAGGCGATCGGTCGCCGCCAGGGCAGATGTCGCGTCACCTTCAGCCATTTGGCGTGCTGGTTGAACATGGAATCGACGATGTGGATGAAGGCTTCGTAGCAGGAGAAGAAGCCGTGACGGCCGGTGAGGAGGTAACCTTCGAGCCAGCCCTGGCAGAGATGCTCGCTCAAAACCTCCATCACGCGGCCGTCCTGGGCGAGATGCACGTCGTAAGGCTCCGTCGGCTCCATCCAGACCCGTTCGGTGGCCTCGAACACGGCGTCGAGCCGGTTTGACGCGGTCTCGTCCGGGCCCATGATGCGGAAGTTGCGCGCCTCGGCGTTGAGGCGGATGACGTCGCGCAAAAATTTGCCGAGCTCGCGCGTTGCTTCGCCGGTGACGCTGCCGGGCTGCGGCACGTCCAACGCAAAACTGCGGAAGTCCGGCAGCTTCAGCTCCTTCTTCAATAGGCCCCCATTGGCGTGCGGATTGGCGCCCATGCGGCTGTTACCTTCGGGCGCCAGCGCCTGAAGCTCGGGAATGAGCGCGCCGCTGCCGTCGAACAGCTTCTCGGGCTCGTAGCTGCGCATCCAGTCTTCGAGGATTTTCAAGTGCGCCGGGTTCTCGCGACAGCTCGCAACGGGAACCTGATGCGCGCGCCAAAAGCCCTCGACCTTTTTGCCGTCGACCTCCTTCGGGCCGGTCCAGCCCTTCGGGCTGCGCAGCACGATCATCGGCCAGCGCGGCCGCTCGACGCTTCTGCGACCGTCGCGGGCATGCTGCTGGATCGAGCGGATGCTTGCGAGCGCGACGTCGAGCGCGTCCGCCATGGCCTGGTGCATCAATTTGGGATCGTCGCCCTCGACGAACAGCGGCTCGTGGCCGAACCCGCGGAACAGGTCGCGGATCTCCGCGTCGCGCATCCGTCCGAGCACGGTCGGGTTCGCGATCTTGTAGCCGTTGAGGTGCAGGATCGGCAGCACAGCGCCGTCATGGGCGGGACTGAGGAACTTGTTCGAGTGCCAGGACGCCGCGAGCGGGCCGGTTTCCGCCTCGCCATCGCCGACGACGCAGGCGACGACCAGGTCGGGATTGTCGAATGCGGCGCCATAGGCGTGGACCAGCGCGTAGCCGAGCTCGCCGCCTTCGTGGATCGAGCCCGGCGTTTCCGGCGCCGCGTGGCTCGGAATGCCGCCGGGGAAGGAGAACTGCCTGAAAAGTTTGCGCAATCCGTCCGTATCCCGCGCGACGTCAGGATAGATCTCGCTGTAGCTGCCTTCGAGATAGGTGTTGGCCACCATGCCCGGGCCGCCGTGGCCGGGACCGCAGATGTAGAGCACGCTGACATCGAGCGCGCGGATGACGCGGTTGAGATGGGCGTAAATGAAGTTCAAACCGGGCGTCGTGCCCCAATGGCCGAGCAAGCGCGGCTTGATGTGCTCCGGCCGCAACGGCTCGCGCAGCAGCGGATTGTCGAGCAGATAGATTTGCCCGACGGAGAGGTAGTTCGCGGCGCGCCAATAGCGATCGAGCAGATCGAGGTCGCTGCTCCCTGAGGCCGATTGTCGTTGATTTGTCATGTTCCTGCTGACCTTCACCCGGCGATCGTCACCAACTTTGTTCCGGTGCGATTGATCCCTGTCCGGCATCGAACAGGATCGTCGCGACGGGTGTGTTGCGTGAGGTCAAAGGAACGCGCCCGAAATTTGGACGGCTACTGTGCATGGGGTTGTTTCTCAGTTTTTTGTTTGTGTTCTTGATTTGTTCCTTTGGCGTGCTATCTTGGCTTCATGAGTCCAGCATCCTCTCATGCTCTCAAGCACCCGCCGGTCACGGCGCCCTCCGAGCCGGCGGGTGCGGACTCTGATTTTCCCGAACTGGCGGTCGCCATCGGCAAACAGCGCAGGCGAGGGCGGGGTGCGCAGTCCAATGCCAGCGGCCGCTTCGAGGCCGAGGCCCGCGTCGCCTTCGACGATGGCTGGCAGAGCCTGGAGGAGCTGCCGCCGTTCAAGACCAGCGTCGGCGTCGACACCTCGCGCAAGGTGATCACCCACAACGAGTCCCCCGATATCGGCTTCGACCGCTCGATCAATCCCTATCGCGGCTGCGAGCACGGCTGTGTCTATTGCTTCGCGCGGCCGACGCACGCCTATCTCGGCCTGTCGCCGGGGCTCGACTTCGAGTCAAAGCTGTTTGCCAAGCCCGAGGCGCCTTCGCTGCTCGAGAAAGAGTTGGCCGCGACCGGCTACGAGCCGCGGATGATCGCGATCGGGACCAACACCGATCCGTATCAGCCGATCGAGCGCGAGCACAAAATCATGCGCGGCATTCTCGAAGTGCTGGAGCGCGCCGGCCATCCCGTCGGCATCGTCACCAAGTCGGCGCTGGTCGTGCGCGACATCGACATTCTCGCGCGGATGGCCAAGCGCAACCTCGCCAAGGTCGCGATATCAGTCACCTCGCTCGATCCAAAGCTCGCGCGCACTATGGAGCCGCGCGCGGCGACACCGCCGAAACGGCTGGAGGCGCTGAAGCAGCTCTCGGAGGCCGGCATTCCGACCACTGTGATGGTCGCGCCCGTGATCCCCGCGCTGAACGATTCCGAGATCGAGCGCATCCTTGATGCCGCCGCCCATGCCGGCGTCAAGGAAGCCTCCTATGTGCTGCTGCGGCTGCCGCTGGAGGTGCGCGATCTCTTCCGCGAATGGCTGATGGCCAACTATCCGGACCGTTACCGCCACGTCTTCACCCTGATCCGCGACATGCGCGGCGGCCGCGACTACGACGCGAAATGGGGCGAGCGGATGAAGGGCACCGGACCGATGGCCTGGACCATCGGCCGCCGCTTCGAGATCGCCTGCGACAGGCTTGGGCTGAACAAGCGGCGCTCCAAGCTGACGACGGATCACTTTGCGAGGCCGAAGCGGAACGGCGATCAGCTCAGCCTGTTCTGATCGGGAAACGGAAGAGGCGTAGCATGAGTCAGGAACTTACCGCGCCGGTGCCGCGGCTCACCGTCATCACACTGGGTGTGAGCGACATTCGTGCCAGCATCGCCTTCTATGACGCGCTCGGCTTCTCGCGTCGGCTGAAGGCGACCGGCGAGGCCGTCGCCTTCTACGATACCGGTGGTCCGGTGCTGGCCCTGTTTCACTGGGATAAACTCGCGGCCGACGCCAAGTTGCCGGACAATCCGAGGCCCGCGGCCTTCCGCGGCATGACGCTCGCCTGGAACTGCGCCACGCGCGACGAGGTCGATGCGGTTCTGGCCTTCGCTGTCGGCAAGGGCGCGGCGCTGCTGAAAGCGGCGCATGAGACCGACTACGGCGGTTATTCCGGCTATTTCGCCGACCCCGACGGCCATCCCTGGGAAGTCGTGGTCGCGCCAGGCATCGAGGTCGCTGAGGACCGGCGGGTGCATCTGGCCGAGTAGGCGGCTGGTCTGAATAACGGGAATTGTCAGAGGTTCCCGGTTGCGCCGGCCGGGCTGCTTGCGCACGATCCCGGCCATGATTCGGGACAAGTCCACCAGGAAGCCGGCCAAAGACGCGCCAGAGAAGGACGCGCCGAAGAAGGATGCCGCCAAGAAGGCGGCCAAGGGGTCGGCCGTTAAGGCCGCGGCCGGCAGGCAGGGCGCCATCATCGCCGTCGCATCGCCGACCTTCCGCCGTGAGCGCGCGCTGATCAAGCGCGGCGTCTGGCCGGTTGCCGGCTGCGACGAGGCCGGCCGCGGGCCGCTCGCCGGACCCGTGGTCGCGGCCGCCGTGATTCTCGATCCCGACCGCATTCCCCGCGGCATCGACGATTCCAAGCGCCTGACGGCCGAGGAACGGGAAAGACTGTTCGACAAGATCTGCGCCACCGCGCAGGTCTCGGTCGCCGTCGCCTCGCGCTCCCGGATCGACCGCGACAACATCCTGCGTGCCTCGCTGTGGGCGCTGAAGCGCGCCGTGGTGGCACTCCCCGACGCGCCGCGTCATGTGTTTGTCGACGGCCGCGATCGGCTCGACACCGCCTGCGACTGCGAGGCCGTGATCGGCGGCGACGGCATCGTCCTGTCGATCGCCGCAGCCTCGATCATCGCCAAGGTGACGCGCGACCGGCTGATGTGCGCGCTGGCGCAGGACTGCCCCGGATATGGCTTCGAGCAGCATAAGGGCTACGCCGTTCCCGAGCACCTCGACGCGCTCGACCGCCTCGGTCCCACCATCCACCACCGCAGCTTCTTCGCTCCCGTCGCCGCGGCGCGTGCCAAGCATATGCCCTGGACCGTCGAGCCGGTGCGGGACTTGTTTGCGGTGACAGAGGTCGAGGTGCAGGTGGAAGCAAGCGTTGAAATTGATGCGTCAGCAGGCCTGTAGGGCAGACGGTCGTTGCCACAACGCGCAGCGCCCTTTATCAAAACAGATGTGAGCGAATAGGGCCGGCTGGACGGGTTGGCTGCATCTTTCGGACGTTGCATGCGGTTTACCTCCCTGGTCATCGAGCTCATTCGCGCCCGGCCGCGGCTGATCGTGTGGATCGCCGTGCTGCTCCAGGCCGCGATGTGGCTGTTCGTGGCGCTGGTGTTTTACCGCAGCCCGCCCGGTACCCTCGCGACCCTGCTGGCCTTCGGTCGCGAGTACCAGATCGGGACTGATCTGGGCCCGCCGCTACCGATCTGGCTCGCCGACATCGCCTACCGCGCCGCCGGCGGCCACATGTTCGGCGTCTATGTCCTCGCCCAGCTCTGCGAGGTCGCGACCTTCATCGCGCTCTATCATCTCTCCCGCGCCGTGGTCGGCTCACAGCAGGCGGTGCTCGCCGTGCTGCTGACCATGACGGTGCTGGCCTTCTCCTCGCCGGCGCTCGACTTTGGCCCGCTGGTGCTGGCACGGCCGCTCTGGGCGCTTCTTCTCTTGCATTCCTGGCAGATCATCGGCCAGCGCCGCGGCAATGCCTGGTTCGCCTGGTCGATCGAAGCGGGCCTCCTGCTGCTGACGACGCCCGCGGCGATCTTCCTTCTCCTCCTGCTCGTCGTCTTCGCGGTCTCGACCGCCGGCGGACGCCGGACGCTGCGCGCGCTCGATCCGCTGTTCGCGCTGATCGTCGTCGCCGTGCTGGCGCTGCCCTATGCGGTCTGGCTGATGCGCGCCGAGACGCTCGTCATGCCGACCCTGCCAGTGGTCGCCGAGCTGAACGCCCGTGCGCTGCAAGCGGCCTGGCTGCTCGGCGGGCTCGTGCTCGGCGCGGCGGCGATCCCGGCGCTGACCTTTCTCAATAGCGGCCTGTTCGTCGCCAAGGGCGAGGAAGCGCCGATCATCTACCGGCCGCCGGTCGAGCCGCTCGCGCACAACTTCGTCTATTTCTTCGCGCTGGCGCCTGCGCTCGGCGCGGTCCTGATCTCCGGGCTGCTCGGGCTCGATGCCGCCGTCGGCGGCGCCGGCGTCGTGCTGGTCATGTCGGGACTTGCCGTGGTGGTGACGGCCGGCGACCTCATCGCGATGCGCCGCGCGCGGGTGCTGCGGACGGTCTGGGCAGCCGCCGTCGTGGCGCCCGCAGCCGGCGTCGTGCTCGCCGTGCTGTTCCTGCCCTGGACCGGCGCCAACGAGATTGGAACCTCGATGCCGGCGCGCGCGATCTCGGACTTCTTCGATGAGAGCTTTGCCCGCCGCACCAATCATCGCCTGCGCGCGGTCGCCGGCGAGACCCAGCTCGCGAGCCTGATCACGCTGCATTCCGGCCGGCCGCATCTCTTCATCGATGCCCAGCCCGCGCGCACGCCGTGGATCAATCAGGCCAAGTTCAGCGAGACCGGCGGCGTCGTGGTCTGGCGCGCCTCCGACACCGCCGGCACCCCGCCGCCGGAAATCCTCGCGCGCTTTCCCGGCATCGTTCCCGAAGTGCCGCGCGCCTTCGAATGGCTGGTGACCGGCCGTCAGCAGCTGCTGCGCATCGGCTGGGCCATCGTGCGGCCGAAGGGGACGTAAGTCGGGCGCGTACTCTCTCCGTCGTCATTGCGAGCGTAGCGAAGCAATCCAGAATCCCTCCGCGGAAATAGTCTGGATTGCTTCGTCGCTTCGCTCCTCGCAATGACGGGGAGGGAGAGCTTAGTCCCTCACGCGCCCGCCAGCGCCTTCGCGATCGCGCGCAGATCCTGCCAGGCCAGCCGCTTGTACGATGGCGACCGCAAGAGATAGGCCGGGTGGAAGGTCGGCAGCGCGCGGATGGTGCGCCCTCTCGTCTCGTAGTCGAACCAGCGGCCGCGGGTGCGCATGATGCCTTCGCGCGTCGACAGCAGCGTCTGCGTCGAGGGATTGCCGAGCGTCACCAGCACGTCGGGATTCACCAGCTCGATCTGGCGCTGGATGAAGGGCAGGCAGATCTGCGTTTCCTGCGGCGTCGGCGTGCGGTTGCCGGGTGGCCGCCACGGAATCACGTTGGCGATGTAGGCGGTGGTGCGGTTGAGCCCGATCGCGCCGATCATGAGGTCGAGCAGTTTGCCGCTGCGCCCGACGAAGGGCAGCCCCTCGATGTCCTCGTCGCGGCCCGGCGCCTCGCCGACGAACATGATGCGCGCCTGCGGATTGCCGTCGGCGAACACCAGCCGCGTCGCGGTGTGTTTCAGCGCGCAGCCTTCAAAATTCTGCATCAGCTCGCGCAGTACCTCGAGCGTCGGCGCGGTGCGCGCGGCCTCGCGTGCGGAGGCGATTGCAATGTCCGGCGCAGGTGCGGCCTCGCCGCGCATTACCGCGGGCGCGGCAACGGGCCGTGGTGCCTCGACCGGAGGTGCGGCGCGCGGGGCCGGCGGCGGAGCATCCAATTCCGCCAGGCGGTCGATTGGTTCCTCCGCGAGCGCGCAATCGACCCCGGCCTCCAGATAGAAGGCGAGAAGCTCTCGGACGGTGGGTGCGGGTTCGGGGATCATTTGGAAAGTCAGACTTTTTATATCAGTTTGGGGCGCCTTGCATCCCAGTGGAACGCATTTCCGTGGTTGTCCTACCCGGAAAAATCGGAAACAAGGGGGCGCAAATGACGAGGAACCGTCTCAAGGGCTGAGATCAGATGAGCACCGAAGAACTTCCCCCGCGCGAATCCATGGAATTCGACGTCGTCATCGTCGGTGCCGGCCCGTCTGGCCTGGCGGCTGCGATCCGGCTGAAGCAGCTCAATGCCGATCTCAACGTCGTCGTGGTGGAGAAGGGCTCCGAGGTCGGTGCGCACATTCTCTCCGGCGCCGTGATCGATCCGGCCGGGCTCGACAAGCTGATCCCGGACTGGCGCGAGGATTCCGATTGCCCGCTGAAGACGCAGGTGAAGGACGACCGCTTCTACTGGATGACGGGAGGCGGCGCGATCAAGCTGCCGAACTTCATCATGCCGCCCCTGATGGACAATCATCACTGCTATATCGGTTCGCTCGGCAATGTCTGCCGCTGGCTGGCACGCAAAGCCGAGGCGCTTGGCGTCGAGATCTATCCGGGCTTTGCCGCAGCCGAGGTGCTCTATGACGAGCAGGGCGCGGTGAAGGGCATCGCCACCGGCGACATGGGCATCGGCCGCGATGGCAGGCCGAAGGACTCCTTTACCCGCGGTATGGAATTGCTCGGCAAGTACACCCTGTTCGCCGAGGGCGCGCGCGGCAGTCTGACCAAGCAGCTGATCGCGAAGTTCGCACTCGATTCCAACAGCGAGCCGCCGAAGTTCGGCATCGGCCTTAAGGAAGTCTGGCAGATCGATCCCGCCAAGCACCAGAAGGGCATGATCCAGCATTCGTTCGGCTGGCCGCTCGACCTGAAGACCGGCGGCGGCTCATTCCTCTATCACTACGACGACAATCTCGTCGCCGTCGGCTTCGTCGTGCATCTAAACTACGACGATCCGTATCTGTCGCCGTTCGACGAGTTCCAGCGCTTCAAGACCCATCCCTCGATCCGCGGCACCTTCGAAGGCGCCAAGCGGCTCGCCTACGGCGCGCGCGCCATCACCGAAGGCGGCTATCAGTCGGTGCCGAAGCTCACTTTCCCCGGCGGCGCGCTGGTCGGCTGCGCGGCCGGCTTCGTCAACGTGCCCCGCATCAAGGGCGTGCACAATGCGATGGGCACCGGCATGCTCGCCGCAGAGCATGTCGCGGCGGCCGTTGCTGCCGATCGCGCCAATGACGAGATCGTCGATTACGAGAGCGCCTGGCGGTCCTCGTCGGTCGGCAAGGATCTGTTCCTGGTCCGCAACGTCAAGCCGCTATGGTCGAAGTTCGGCACCGTGCTCGGCGTCGCGCTCGGCGGCTTCGACATGTGGTGCAACACGCTGTTCGGTGCCTCGCTGTTCGGCACGCAGGCGCATGCGAAGCCCGATCGCGCCACTCTCGATCCGGCCAAGCAGCACGCGCCGAAGAACTACCCGAAGCCGGACGGCAAGATCTCGTTCGACAAGCTCTCGTCGGTGTTCCTGTCCAACACCAATCATGAGGAGGACCAGCCGGTCCATCTCAAGGTCGCCGACATGAGCCTGCAAAAGACCTCGGAGCACGACGTCTTCGCCGGTCCCTCGAATCGCTATTGCCCGGCCGGCGTCTATGAGTGGGTCGAGGAAGGCTCGAGCCCGCGCTTCCAGATCAATGCCCAGAACTGCGTCCACTGCAAAACCTGCGACGTGAAGGACCCCAACGGTAACATCACCTGGGTTCCCCCGGAGGGCGGCGGTGGCCCGAACTACGAGGCCATGTAAGCTAGGCCATGTAAGCCGGGATCATTGGACCAAAGCGATCAAGCCGGGGCCAATGTGACGTGCCCCCGGCATTGTGACGCACGTTCGCGTGAGAACTGGCCCGGGGGTGCGGTCCGCGGCCACGATAAGGCCATACTGGCAGCGTCTTGGGGCGTTGTCGGCCGATTTGGGGCGTGCGGAGGGGATCGCATGCCCGAATCCTTGCGGTGAAGCGCCAAAAGCGGCATTGTCGGCCCGACGGTTCCGGGTCCCCATGCCACCGGCCGCGTTCGCATGCGATACGGCCTACTGCTGCAAACCCAGGCACTACAACTCAAGGCGAGCCCCTGATGTTCTCAAATCGTTTCAACCGCTGGACTGTTGCTGCCATCGCCCTCATGGGCACAGCGATCGCGACGGTCCCCGGCGCGGTGCTGGCGCAGACGCCGGATCATCCGTCCGACACGGCGGCGCAATTTCCGACCCGGAACGATCTGAAGTCGCTGACGACCTCCGGCAGCTATCTCGCCGCCCGCCACGCCAGCGTCGAGCGCGATGCGGCCTCGGCCGCCGCCTTCTACCGCTCGGCGCTCCGCACCGATCCCAAGAACAACGAACTGCTCGATCGCGCCTTCATCTCGTCGGTGGCCGACGGTGACATCGACGAGGCGGTCAAGCTCGCCGAGCGCATCCTGACCATCGACAAGACCAACCGCGTCGCGCGCCTCGTCGTCGGGGTGCATGATCTCAAGATGAAGAAATACGCGACCGCGCAAACCAATATCAACCAGTCGATCCGCGGTCCGATCACCGATCTCGTCGCCACGCTGCTGTCGGGCTGGGCCGCCTATGGCGCGGGCGATGCCAAGGGCGGCGTCGCCACCATCGACAAGCTCGCCGGTCCGGAATGGTATCCGCTGTTCAAGGACCTCCATGCCGGCATGATCCTCGAGCTCTCCGGCAAGGAGAAGGACGCCGGCATCCGCTTCGAGCGAGCCTACAAGCTCGACGATTCCATGCTGCGTGTCACCGAGGCCTATGCGCGCTGGCTGTCGCGCAACAAGGATTCCGCGGCCGCGACCACCGTCTACCAGGCTTTCGACAAGAAGCTCGCCCGCCATCCGCTGATCGTGGAAGGCCTGCGCGACACCAAGGCCGGCAAGAAGATGCCGCCGCTGGCCGACTCTGCACAAGCCGGTGCCGCCGAAGCGCTCTACGGCATCGGCGCCACGCTGACCCGCCGCGGCGGCGAGGATCTGGCGCTGGTCTATCTCCAGCTCTCGCTCTATCTCCAGCCGACCCATCCGCTGGCGCTGCTCTCGCTCGCCGATCTCTATGAATCGGTGAAGCGGCCGCAGATGGCGATCAAGGTTTATGAGCGGGTGCCCGCGACCTCGCCGTTGAAGCGCAACGCGCAGATCCAGCTCGCGATCGATCTGGATTCCGCCGACCGCACCGACGAGGCGATCAAGATCCTCAAGGGCGTCACATCGGACGATTCCAAGGATCTCGAAGCCATCATGGCGCTCGGCAATATCGAGCGCGGCCGCAAGAAGTTCGGCGATTGCGGCGCGACCTATTCGCGGGGCATCGACGTGCTGCCGGCCGGCAACGACAAGGCCAACAGCGTCTGGTATTATTATCGCGGCATTTGCGAGGAGCGCTCCAAGGAGTGGAGCAAGGCCGAAGTCGACATGAAGAAGGCGCTCGAACTCCAGCCCGACCAGCCGCATGTCCTCAACTATCTCGGCTATTCCTGGATCGACCAGGGCGTGAATCTCGACGAAGGCATGAAGATGATCAAGCGCGCCGTCGAACAGCGTCCCGACGACGGTTACATCGTCGACTCCCTCGGCTGGGCCTATTACCGCATCGGCAATTACGAAGAGGCGGTGAAGAACCTCGAACGCGCGATCGACCTCAAGCCCGAGGATCCCACCATCAACGATCACCTCGGCGATGCCTATTGGCGCGTCGGCCGCACGCTGGAAGCGAAATTCCAGTGGGCCCACGCCCGTGATCTCAAGCCCGAGCCGGAGGAGCTTCCGAAGATCGAGGCCAAGATCGCCAACGGTATGACCGACGATTCGAACTCTTCGGCCGCGCAGGCGGACAAGAAGAAGGACGACGGCAAGGGCGGCTAAGAGTGCGTTTGGGGGCTGATCGCCAATGTCGGCGTTGATTGAAGAGGGGCGCGCGAAGGTCAATCTGAGCCTTCGCGTGGTCGGCCGTCGTGCCGACGGCTATCATGATCTCGAGAGCGTGGTCGCGTTTGCCGACTGCGCGGACCAGCTGACGCTGGAGCCGGGGGGCGAGCTGAAGCTCGTCGCCACCGGTCCGCTGGCCGCGGCCTGCGGCGACACCGCGGACAATCTCGTGGTCAAGGCGGCCAGGCTTCTGGCCGAGGCCGTGCCGAACCTGAAGCTCGGGGCCTTCGCGCTCGACAAGGTGCTTCCCGTCGCGGCCGGCATCGGCGGCGGCTCGGCCGATGCAGCGGCGGCGCTGCGGCTGCTCGCGCGTCTCAACAATCTGTCGCTCGATGATCCGCGCTTGCAGAAAGTCGCGCTCGCGACCGGCGCCGATGTGCCGGTGTGCCTGGTCTCGCGTGCCTGCGACATGACCGGCGTCGGCGAGCAACTGCTGCCGCTCGCGCTGCCGAGCATGCCCTGCGTGATGGTCAATCCGCGCGTGCCGGTCGCCACCAAGGACGTGTTCCAGGCGCTGGGCCTGCGCAACGGCGAATTGCTGGTGGGCGCCACTTCCGTCCTCGACGCGCCGGCCTGGCCGGACGAGGGCGCCTCCATCGCCGATTGGGTCGACGTTCTCGAAACCGTGGCCAACGATCTCGAAGCCCCTGCGTTGCGGATCGAGCCCGTGATCGGCGAGGTGCTGGAGGCCTTGCGTGACTCCGCCGGCGTCAAGCTTGCCCGCATGTCCGGCTCTGGCGCGACGTGCTTTGCGATCTACGGCGCAGCGAACGAGGCGCATGCCGCCGCGGAAAAGATCCGGCGCGACCACCCCGGCTGGTGGGTGCATGCGGGGACGTTGAGCTAGGTTTTTCGCCGACGACGGTGCCGTAGGGTGGGCAAAGCGAAGCGTGCCCACCAAACTTATTCTCGCAATCTGGCTTCGTGGTGGGCACGGCGCTTTGCGCCTTTGCCCACCCTACGGCAGTGAAGCTAGCCGCCGTCTTCGGCCAGCCCGAGAAACCGCCGGATCTCACTCAACACCTCTTGCGGCTTGTCATGCTGCAGCCAGTGCCCTGCGCCGGCGATGGTCTCGATACGCGCCTGCGGGAAATAGCGCTCCAGGCCTGCGGCCCTGGCGCCCGCGAGAAAACTTTCTCCGGCATTCAGCAGCAGCGTCGGACTGGTGATGCGCGACCACAGCGCCACGTGATCGTCCGGCCAGAGCCGGTGCGGCGCAGAGGCGCGCTGGTAGGGATCGAACTTCCAGCTATAGGTACCGTCCTCATTCCGCCGCGAGCCGTGCGTTGCAAGATGCAGCGCGAGGTCGCGGGCGAGGCGCTTGTTGTGAAGCACCATCTGCGCGGCCGCGTCTTCGAGGGTCGAATAGCGGCGCGGCGTGCGGTCGTGCAGCCTGTCGAGCTGGCCGACCCATTTGCTGATGCGCTCATGCGTCGGCGCTTTGGGGGTGTCCGGCAACATGGTGACGCCGTCGAGGACGACGAGCTTCGTGACCAGCTCGGGGAACGACCCCGAAAAGATCAGGCTCACCATACCGCCCATGGAATGACCGATGAGAGTCACTTGAGGCGCTGCGATGCTGCGAATGAGCTGCGCGAGATCATAGACATACTCGGTCAGCGCGTAGCTGCCGCCCTTGGTCCAGTCGGAATCGCCATGACCGCGCAGATCGGGCGCGAGCACGTGAAAATGCGGCTGAAGCGAGCGGGCGATGGCGTCCCAGCTTCGGCAATGATCGCGGCCGCCGTGGACCAGGATGGCGACGGGCGCGCCGTCATTGCCCCAATCGGCATAATGCAGCCGCAGGCCGTGTGACTCGTAAGTGCGACTTTGCGGGGCAAGCATCGGGCGCCGATCCTTCGAAATGCCGGACGAGATAACAGCGCGACTGGAGTAGCCTGCTGCCGGCCATTCCACAAGCAAGCCGCAGGTCACGGGCGCTTCGGCGGCGAGCTCGTGCCGGCAAGGCGGCGCATGGCGCGTCGGTGCTGCCGGGTTTTGCGCATCTTCGCGTCGTGACAGCGACGCGCGGTGCGCGACAACGACCTTTTCAGGAGGCGATAACGCGACCAGGACATCATCCGCATCGAACTCTCCATCGCAACAACCATGGGTGAGCCGCGAGCGATGGGTCGTTCGAATTCCGCGCGTTACATCTTGGTCATTACGGGTTGGAGAGTCTTTCGGGGCGATGGCGACAATGTTGCGCGCACACCGTCATCGCGAGCGGATCGGCCTCATCGAATTCGTTCATCGGTATTAAACCTGCGTAAGGCGCCGAACGCAGGACGCACTCGTCGCCTCCAACGGATGTTAGGAGGTGAACATCATGAAACTTGTATCTGCGTTTGTCGGCCTTGCCGCGCTTGGCGGGGTCACGCTGTCGAGCGGGGCTGCGTCAGCAGCACCGATCGAGGTGCCGACCGGCTATGTCTGCAATGAATGGGGCCATTGCTGGCAACGCCACTACCATGGAGGCTACTACCATCCGCACTACTGGGGTGGTTACGGCTGGCACCATCATTGGGGTGACGGCTGGCGCTGGCATCATTGGGCTCGCTGGCACCGCTGGCATCATTGGCACCACTGGTGAAATCCGAGAAAGGGGCTTCGGCCCCTTTCTTTCTTCGGCTATCGCGTTGCCGACGAGGCTGCTTGTCTCGTTACAGCCGTCAGATTCATGGTCAGCATGACGCCAGGTTTCGGAAGCTCCTGCACGGCAAACACGGTACGAGCGGGCCGGTGCTCCCCCATCATATCGACATAGGCTGCGTTCATCGCGTCGAAGTCCGACATGTGCTTGAGAAATACGTTGATGTGGGTGACGTGGTTGAGGTCGGAGTCCACCGCAGCCAGCATCGCCTCGAACGATCTGAAGATTTGCCGCGTCTGGGAGGCGACATCGGCGCCGGCCAGCTGTCCCGTCTCCGGATCGAAGCCCGCGGTCCCGCCGATCCAGATGTGTTCGCCGACCTTGGCAATGTGATTATAGGGTCCGATTGGTTTTGGCGTGTTCGGTGGAGTTAGCGTTTCTACCCGTGATGTCATCGTCGACCTCGCTCCATGGATCGCCTTCCAATGTACAATGGAAGATGGAGCAAGCGCATCTGCTAACCATCGCTAGCCTTGCACCGGCCGCCGCGCCAGCGCGAGCGAGAGGCCAAGGCCGGCGATGAAGACGCCCGAGCCCTGCGTGAGACGCCGCATCAGATGCGGCCTGCCAATCAACTGCGTGCGCGTTGCAGTTGCCATCAGCACCACGACGACATCGGCGAGCGTGTTCAGGATCACCGAGATCGCGCCGAGCACGATGAATTGCAGCGTGGGGCCCGACCCCGCGGGATCGAGGAACTGTGGAATGAAGGCGAGGAAGAATGCGGCGGTCTTCGGGTTCAGCGCCTCGACCAGCACGCCGTCGCGGAACGCGCGCCTGTCGCCGACAGGCTCGCTCTCCAGCGAGAGCGCGCGGCCGGCGCTGCGGAAGGTCTTGATGCCGAGCCAGACCAGATAGAGCGCGCCGATGAATTTTACGACGGCAAACAGCTCCGCACTGGCAAGGATGATCGCGGAGATGCCGAGGCTGCCCGCGACGACATGAACCAGCCCGCCCAGCGCCGTGCCCGCGGTTGACGCAAAGCCGCTGGCGCGCCCCTCCGACAAGGTCCGTGCCGCGACGTAGAAGATGCCGGGGCCGGGAACGGCGGCAATGAGACACGCTGCGGCCAGGAACAGCCAGAAATTCGTTTCGATCATCCCGTTTTGGTAACGAAGCGTGCTGCGATTGCAAGGCCTCTTGTTCAGCCCATCCGGCGGAAGATCACGCTGGCATTCACCCCGCCGAAGCCAAATCCGTTGGAGATGGCGTTGAGCATCGGCATCGGCCGCGCGCTGTCTGAGACGATGTCGATGCCCTCCGCGCCGGGATCTGCGTTTTCGAAGTTGCGCGTCGGCGGCGCGACCTGGTCGCGCAAGGCGAGGACGGTGAAGATCGCCTCGAGCCCGCCGGCGGCGCCGAGCAAATGGCCGGTGGCCGATTTCGTCGCGCTCACCGCGATGTTCCGGTTGTGGCCGAACAGCGCGGCGATCGCGCCGAGCTCGCTTTCGTCGCCGGCTGGCGTCGACGTCGCATGCGCGTTCAGATGCTGCAAATCCGCGGGCGCGAGCTTCGCCTGGCGCAGCGCAATCTCCATGGCACGGCGGGCGCCATCGCCGTCGGGCGGGCCCGACGTCATGTGATAGGCGTCCGCCGTCGTGCCGTAGCCCACGACCTCCGCAATCGGGGAGGCGCCGCGCGCCAGTGCATGCTCCAGCTCCTCGATCACGAGGATACCGGCGCCTTCGCCCATGACGAAGCCGTCGCGGTCGCGATCGAACGGGCGCGAGGCGCGCGCGGGCTCGTCGTTGAATCCGCTCGACAGCGCGCGGGCCGCGGCAAAGCCGCCGATGCTGACGATATCGATGCAGGCCTCCGCGCCGCCGCAGATCGCGACATCGGCTTCGCCTGCGCGGATCATGCGCGCGGCATCGCCGATCGCCTGGACGCCGGCGGCACAGGCCGTCACCGGTGTGCCCAGCGCGCCCTTGTAACCGTATTTGATCGAGACGTGGCCGGCGGCGAGATTGGCGAGAAACGAGGGGATGGTGAAAGGCGAGAGCCGGCGCGCGCCGCGCTGCTCGGTGATGCGCACCGCCTCCGCCATTGCCGGGAAGCCGCCGACGCCGGAAGCGATGATCGTCGCGGTTCTCTCCAACGACGTCGTATCCTGCGGCGTCCATCCGGCCTGCGCGACCGCCTCTGCGGTCGCGAGCAGGGCGAACAGGATGAAGCGGTCCATCTTGCGCTGGTCTTTTGGCGCGGCGGCTTGTGCGGGATCGAAGCCGCCTTCGGCATCGTCAGCCTTGTCGGGCACGAGACCGGCTATGCGCGCGGGCAGCGCCTGCGACCATTCCGGCAGAGGGCGCAACCCGCTCTGGCCGGCCAGCAGCCGGCGCCAGGAGAGTTCAACACCGCAGCCGAGCGGCGACACCGCGCCCATTCCCGTCACGACGATACGACGCATGTCAGTCTCCAGCCGGCGCAACGGCCGGGTTCATGGCTTTGAGCGAGCCGAGCCGCTTGCGCATCCCGCGACTGGCGCGGGGACCCGGGACGACGACCGCATTGGCGAGGGTGATCGGACGCATGTCGGCGGCATCGACCACGATCGGATCGAACGGGCGGGCGTCGCTCCGATTCGCCAGCACGATGGATTCGCCCTTGGGCGCGAGATGCCTGTTGCCCCAGGCCAGCAGCGCCACGACCACAGGGAAGAAATCCCGCGCCTTCTCCGTCAGCACGTATTCGTACCGCGGCGGCCGTTCATGATAGCGGCGGCGGACGAACATGCCGCTCTCGGTGAGATGGGCCAGGCGCCGCGACAGGATGTTCGGCGCGATGCCGAGGCTTTGCGAGAACTCGTCGAATTTCGTCGCGCCCTGGAAGGCATCCCGCAAGATCAAGATGCTCCACCATTCGCCGACCGTCTCAACGGCGCGCCCGACCGGGCATTCCAGGATGGAGGGGGATTTGGGCTGCATGGCGGGAAGGTAGGGGAGTGGCTTGCAAAATGCAAGCTACTGGGTGAGCAGCAGCAGGTGTGGAGGAGTGTTTGGTGAGAACGCCGTGGTCGGGTTAGTGGTGGGATGTGCGGCGGGGACCTGCGCAAATGCTCTCGTGCCCTGGACGCAGCGCAGCGCCTCCTGGCGGTGCGCTGCAGTGCCGGGGCCCAAATTGCTGATCGCTGCGTGTCGCGTGGGTCCCGGCTCTGCGCAGCAGCGTTTCACGCTGCAGCGCGTCCGGGAGAAGAGAGGGAATGCGCCGCTGCCTAGCTCTCCGTCATTGCGAGCGTAGCGAAGCAATCCAGACTGTCTCTGCGGACGGATTCTGGATTGTTTCGCTAGGCTCGCGATGACGACGTGGAAAGAGAGTCAGCCTCTGTCGCCTAATGCGACCGGGCCAGACAGAACGCGACCACCTGCTCCAGCGCGCTCTTCATCGGCGAGGACGGGAACAGTGCCAGCGCGTCGACGGCCATGGCGCCGTAGTGCTGGGCGCGGCTGAGCGTATCTTCCAGCGCACGGTGCTTGTTCATCAGGCCGAGGGCGTGGTCGAGATCGGTGTCGCCGATCTCGCCGCGCTCCAGTGCGCGGATCCAGAAGGCGCGCTCGGTGTCGTTGCCGCGGCGGAAGGCGAGCACGACCGGCAGCGTGATCTTGCCCTCGCGGAAATCGTCGCCGGTGTTCTTGCCGAGCTTTGCGCTCTTGCCGCCATAGTCGAGCACGTCGTCGACGAGCTGGAAGGCGATGCCGAGATTCATGCCGACCGAGCGGCACGCGGTCTGTTCCGCCTTGGGGCGGTTGGCGATGACGGGGCCGACCTCGCAGGCGGCCGCGAACAGCTCCGCGGTCTTGCCGCGGATCACGGCGAGATATTCGTCCTCGGTGGTGGCGGTGTTCTTGGCGGCGGCAAGCTGCATCACCTCGCCCTCGGCGATGGTGGCGGCGGCCGCGGAGAGGATGTCGAGCGCGCGGAGCGAGCCGACCTCGACCATCATGCGGAACGCCTGGCCGAGCAGGAAGTCGCCGACCAGTACGCTCGCCTCATTGCCCCAGAGCATGCGCGCCGACAGCTTGCCGCGGCGCATCTCGCTCTCGTCGACCACGTCGTCGTGGAGCAGGGTCGCCGTATGCATGAACTCGACGCTTGCTGCGAGCTTGATGTGACCGTCGCCGGTGTAGCCGGCGAGGTTGGCCATGGCGAGCGTCAGCATGGGCCGCAGGCGCTTGCCCCCGGAGGAGATCAGATGGTTGGCGACCTCCGGGATCATGGTTACGTCCGACCCGGTCCGCGACAGGATCGTGGCGTTGACGCGCTCCATGTCACCGGCGACAAGGGCAACCAGCTCTTCGATCGACGCGCCGGGAGTTTCGAAAGGTACGATGACGGCCACGCCGGTCTCCAATATTTGCCCCGGAAGGGCTATTCTGATGGAAAGACAATAGAAACTGGCAGCGGATGCGGCAAGTGCCGCGGAACCATTGACATTTGCCGCTTTAGCCCCTTTCAGGCAGGAGACCTGCGTTTTGCGTGAACTGGTTCGGACCAACGACATGGTGCTGGTGTCGGCGATCGGCGCGCTGCTCGACGGCGCCAACATCCATCATCTGGTGCTGGACCAGAACATGAGCATTATCGAGGGCTCGCTGGGTATTCTGCCGCGGCGGATCCTGGTCCATGAGGACGACGCCCAGGAGGCCAGGGAGCTTCTCACCGAGGCCGGCCTCAGCCATGAACTGCGCGGCGATGATTGACGTCGTCACAGACTTCACCGAAGACGCCTTTCTCGGCGGGCAATTGCGCTTGAAGCAGAAGCGGTCCGGCCACCGCGCCGGGCATGACGCCATCCTGCTCGCGGCGGCGACAGAGGCTCAGGCGGGCGACCGTGTCGTCGATCTCGGCGCCGGCGTCGGCACGGCCGGGCTGGCGCTCGGCCGGCGCGTCGCCGGTATCGGGCTGAGCCTGGTCGAGATCGATCCGGAACTGGCGGAGCTTGCACGCGCCAACGCGGCGGCGAATGGAATTGCCGCGGACACGATCGTGCTCGACGTCACGGCGGACGCGCAGGCGTTTGCGGCAAATGGCCTCGTGCCCGACAGCGTCGACGTGGTGCTGATGAACCCGCCCTTCAACGATCCCGCACGCCATCGCGGTTCGCCCGATCGGGCGCGCCGGACCGCGCATGTTGCGAGCGAGGAGACGCTGAATGCATGGGTGCATGCGGCGCGGCGCATCCTCCGATCGGACGGCGCGCTGACCCTGATCTGGCGCGCCGATGGGATCGCGGAGGTTTTGACTGCGCTGTCACGCGGCTTCGGCAGTCTGTCGATCCTGCCGGTTCACGGCGAGGCGGGACGACCCGCGATCCGCGTGCTGGTGCGCGCAGTCAAAGGCGGCCGGGCTCCGACGCGACTTCTGCCGGGCCTCATGCTCAACGACGAGTCAGGCGTGCCTAAAAATCAGGTGACGGAGATTCTGGAGGGGAGGGCGTTCTTGCCGCTGGCGGAGCCACGACGGCTTACTGCGGAAGCGATTCCGACTGCTGCTCTTGCGGGGTCGTCAGGCGGATCGCCATGAACAGCGCACCGACCAGCAGCAACAGCAGATAGATTTTCATGGTGTTCTCCGCTGCCTCATTGCAGCTTCCCAACGGGGAATCTGCAAAACACGTTCCGGGCACTTCCAATGACAGTCGCGTGATAAGAAATGGTTAAGCAGAGGTAACGGCATGGCCGAACAATTGAACGATCGTGAGGGTTCCGGCCTGGCCGACAAGCTCATGCAATATCTGCCGGCGCGCTTCCGTCCCGGCACGGCGGTGGTGCCGGTGGTGCGGCTGTCCGGTGTCATCGGTGCGGTGACGCCGCTGCGCCCGGGCATGACGCTTGCTGGCGTCGCGCGGGTGCTGGAGCGAGCGTTTTCGTACCGGAACGCCAAAGCGGTGGCGCTGGTGATCAATTCGCCCGGCGGCTCGCCGGTGCAGTCGCGCCAGATCTATCTGCGCATCAAGCAGCTCGCGGCGGAGAAGAAGCTGCCCGTGCTGGTGTTCGTCGAGGACGTCGCGGCGTCCGGCGGCTACATGATCGCCTGCGCCGGCGACGAGATCATCTGCGATCCGTCCTCCATCCTCGGCTCGATCGGCGTGGTCGGCGGCAGTTTTGGTTTCCAGGAGGCGATCAAGCGGCTCGGCATCGAGCGGCGGCTCTACACGGCCGGCGCGCACAAGGCGATGCTCGATCCGTTCCTCCCGGAAGACCCCGACGACGTGGCGCGGCTGAAGGCGCTCCAGCGCGAGATCCACCAGATCTTCATCGCGCTGGTGAAGGAGAGCCGCGGCGCGCGGCTGAAGGGCGCCGACGACACCCTGTTCACCGGCGAATATTGGGCCGGCGAGAGTTCGATCGCGCTGGGGCTCGCCGACGGCATCGGCGACCTCCGCTCAACTCTTCGTGCCCGCTATGGCGAGAAGGTTCTCACCCCCGTGATTGCCCAGCCGACCGGTTTGCTCTCGGGCCTTCTGGGGCGGAAATCTCCCGGTGCGGGCCAGCTTTCGGCCATGGAAACAATGGCCGGCCTGCCGGACGAGCTGATCTCGGCGGTCGAGACGCGGGCGATTTGGGCGAAATTCGGGTTCTAGGCGACGCGCTCCCGCGCCATTTGGTCCGGGCCGAGACAATTGCGGCGCGGCCCGGTCTGCGCAAGAATGTGCGTGGGGGCTGAGTACTAGACAAGGATCGACCGATGCCGCCGTTCGTCGCTTTCGCGGGCGTCTTGGGCGGGCTTGCCGTGGTCCGCTGGGCCTACAAGACCGCTGTCCGGATCAACCAGGAGCTGGAGGAGATGCGCCTGTCGCGCGTCGCTGAAGCCGCCCATGCCGGGGATATTCAGAAGCTGAAACGTGACCCCGTGACCGGAGCTTATCGGCCCGGCTAGGCCGCACTGCCGTAGGGTGGGCAAAGGCGCTCTTGCGCCGTGCCCACCATTCCCTTTGCAATTGGGGTGACGATGGTGGGCACGCTTCGCTTTGCCCACCCTACCGCACCGTCTCCGGACGAGGGCGATCGGCCCGAATCCGCCCCCCTTTGCCTTGATTCCCATCCCCGCCGTCGATACGGTCCCGCGCGATTCAAAACCCCCCGCGAGAGCCTGATCTGACGATGGACGCCTCATTGCCCGCCCATATGCGCCCGGAACGCTCGTTCCAGGGCTTCATCCTCGCGCTCCAGCGGTTCTGGGCCGAGCAGGGCTGCGTGATCCTGCAGCCCTACGACATGGAGATGGGCGCGGGCACCTTCCATCCGGCAACCACGCTGCGCGCGCTTGGGCCGAAGCCCTGGAACGCCGCCTATGTGCAGCCCTCGCGCCGGCCCAAGGACGGCCGCTACGGCGAGAATCCGAACCGGATGCAGCACTACTACCAGTTCCAGGTGATCATGAAGCCGTCGCCGCCGAACCTTCAGGAGCTGTACCTGAAGTCGCTCGCCGCGATCGGCATCGATTCCGCCGTGCACGACATCCGCTTCGTCGAGGACGATTGGGAAAGCCCGACGCTGGGTGCCTGGGGCTTGGGGTGGGAGTGCTGGTGCGACGGCATGGAAGTCAGCCAGTTCACCTATTTCCAGCAGGTCGCCGGCTTCGAATGCGCGCCGGTCGCGGGCGAGCTCACCTACGGCCTCGAGCGCCTTGCGATGTATGTGCAGGGCGTCGACCGCGTCTACGACCTCAACTTCAACGGCCGTGAGGGCGACGCCAAGGTGACCTATGGCGACGTGTTTCTGCAGGCCGAGCGTGAATATTCGAAGCACAATTTCGAAGTCGCCGACACCGCGATGCTGTTCGAGCAGTTCAAGATGGCGGAAGCCGCGTGCCGGAAGTACCTCGACGCCGGCTGGCAAAAAAACTCAGAGTCCGGCAAGCGCGAGGCACACCTGATGGCGCTGCCGGCCTATGACCAGTGTATCAAGGCGAGCCACGTCTTCAACCTGCTCGACGCGCGCGGCGTGATCTCCGTGACCGAGCGGCAGAGCTACATTCTTCGCGTGCGCGAGCTGGCCAAGGCCTGCGGCGAGGCCTGGATCCACACTGAAGCGGGCGGAGCGGCCTGATGCCCGATCTTTTGCTTGAACTGTTCTCGGAAGAAATCCCCGCGCGCATGCAGGCCAAGGCGGCCGACGATCTGCGCCGCATGGTCACCGACAAGCTCGTCGCCGAAGGTCTCGTCTACGAAGGCGCCAAGGCGTTCGCGACGCCGCGCCGCCTTGCGCTCACCGTGCATGGCATCCCCGCGCGCCAGCCCGATCTGAAAACTGAACGCCGCGGTCCGAAAATGGGCGCGCCCGATGCGGCCGTGCAGGGTTTTCTGAAAGCGACGGGTCTAAATTCGCTTGACGAAGCCAAGATCCAACGCGATCCGAAGGGCGACTTCTACATCGCGCTGATCGAAAAGCCCGGCCGCGACGCGATCGACGTGCTCGCGGAAATCCTGCCCGTCATCATCCGCACTTTCCCCTGGCCGAGATCGATGCGCTGGGGCGCGCGCTCCGGCAAGCCCGGCTCGCTGAGCTGGGTGCGTCCGCTGCACGCGATTACCGCGACCTTCGGGCCCGAGACGGAAGAGCCTG
This sequence comes from Bradyrhizobium sp. Pa8, assembly GCF_052588265.1. Taxonomy (NCBI): domain Bacteria; kingdom Pseudomonadati; phylum Pseudomonadota; class Alphaproteobacteria; order Hyphomicrobiales; family Nitrobacteraceae; genus Bradyrhizobium; species Bradyrhizobium sp. Pa8. The sequence continues at coordinate 2,283,816 of NZ_CP176767.1, forward strand.
ATGTCGTCAAATTCTCGGTCGACGGCATCGAGACCGGCCAGACCACCTACGGCCATCGCTTCATGGCGCCGGCGGCGATCAATGTGCGCCGCTTCGAGGACTATGAGGCGAAGCTGAAGGCTGCAAAAGTCATCCTCGATCCGGAGGCGCGCAAGGACATCATCTTCGCCGACGCCAAGGAGCTGACGTTCGCGCAAGGGTTTGAACTGGTCGAGGATCAGGTGCTGCTCGACGAGGTTTCGGGCCTCGTCGAATGGCCTGTCGTCATGATGGGATCGTTCGAGCCGGAATATCTCGCGATCCCGGAAGAGGTGATCCGCGCCACCATCCGCAACAACCAGAAGTGCTTCGTCGTCAGGGATGCCAAGACGGGCAAGCTGACCAACAAGTTCGTCCTCACCGCCAATATCGAGGCAGCCGACGGCGGCAAGACCATCGTCGCCGGCAACGAACGCGTGATCCGTCCGCGCCTGTCGGATGCGAAGTTCTTCTACGAGACGGACCTGAAGACGAAGCTTGAAGACCGCTTGCCGAAGTTCGAGCAGATCGTGTTCCACGAGAAGCTCGGCACGCAGGCGGAACGCATCAAGCGCATCGAGCGTCTCGCTGCCGAAATCGCGCCTTTGGTCGGTGCCGATGTCGCCAAGGCGACGCGCGCTGCGCATCTGGCGAAGGCGGATTTGCTGACTGAAGTCGTTGGCGAATTCCCGGAGGTGCAGGGCCTGATGGGCAAGTACTATGCTCTGGCCCAGGGCGAGGATGCTTCCGTCGCTGCAGCTTGCGAAGAGCACTACAAGCCGCAAGGCCCGGCCGATCGCGTGCCGACCGATTCGGTCAGTGTCGCCGTCGCGCTTGCCGACAAGGTCGACACGCTCGTCGGCTTCTGGGCGATCGACGAGAAGCCGACGGGCAGCAAGGACCCGTATGCGTTGCGGCGTGCGGCGCTCGGTGTGATCAGGCTGATCGCTGAGAACAACCTGCGTCTGTCGCTCATGAAGGTGGCGGCATCTGCATTCGCCGGCTTGTCGGTGAAGTCGGCCGATGCGGAGAAGCTTCCAAGCGATCTCCTCGCCTTCTTCGCCGACCGCCTGAAAGTCCAGCTCCGCGAGCAGGGCGCGCGTCACGATCTCGTCGATGCCGTGTTCGCGCTCGGCGGCCAGGACGATCTTCTCATGATCGTCCGTCGTGTCGAGGCGCTCGGCAAGTTCCTCGAATCGGACGACGGCAAGAACCTGCTCGCCGGCATCAAGCGCGCCGGCAACATCCTCGGCATCGAGGAGAAGAAGGACAAGCGCGCGTTCGACGGTGCGCCCGATGCTGCGCTCTATGGCCTCGACGAGGAGAAGGCGCTGGCGAAGGCGATCGGTGAGGTGCAGGCGGAAGCCGGCGCCGCTGTCGCCAAGGAAGACTTTGCCGCCGCGATGAGCGCGATGGCGAAGCTGCGTCCGCCGGTCGATGCGTTCTTCGAGAAGGTTCGCGTCAACGACGACGATCCGAAGGTGCGTGAGAACCGACTGAAGCTGCTCAACGAGATCCGCAGCGCCACGCGTGCGGTCGCGGATTTCTCGAAGATCCAGGATTGAGAGCGCTCTCGCGCGGCAAACACCGCCGTCATTCCGGGGCGCGCCACTTGGCGCGAGCCCGGAATCCATTTCTCCACATCACGCGCGGCATGATGGATTCTCAGATGCGCAATTGCGCATCATAGCTCGCGCTTCGCGCGCCCCGGAATGACGGCACCCAAAAAAGCCCCGCCCGGCGGGGGGAGAACCGGGCGGGGCCTGATGTCCGCACTACGCGATGCGCGCCAGCCTGATTGAAGTGACGCGCCGGACATCGAGTTGATCGGAAGCGTTTTCAAGCGAAGTGGATACCGGTTCGCGTGAAGAAAACGCGTTCAGACGAGAATCTAATCCATCACCTCGACGATACGCCGCGAGCGCGGCTCGACCAGCACGGTTGCGCCGTTCACGACGGTGTAGCGGTAGGTGGTGGCGCCGAAACGTTGCGGCACGTCATAATAAGTGACGCCGCTTTCAGGTAAGGTGGCGCCGACCACCACGCGATCCGGGACACGGAAGGCCGGCACACGTTGCTCGACGACATATTCGCGAAATGCCGGCCTCTGCTCGACTGCAATCGTCGGGCCGCTGTCGACGACAACAGGCGCGCGGCCAACGGTGAGACCGGATTGCGCAGACGCTGCGATCGGCGAGCCGAGCGCGGCGCCAAGCGCAGCGAGGGCGAGAATCCTGTTCCGCATGGGCAACTCCTTCGAACTGATTTCAGCCGGCGCCACTGGCGCGACCGGTTGCCAATGCATGTCCCCTTCGCAATGTTCCGGGAAAAGCCCTGCCGCATCAGCGGCAATTTCGGGCAGTTTTCGCGAAGCCGGGAACCTGTTCGCGCCTTGTGCGTCTCTACCCGCGGAACCCGGTCCGGTATGATCCAGCCGCGATTCGCCTCACGTCACGGAAAGACAATTCATGCACATCACCATCGCCCACATCTCGCCGCTTCTGTCGCTGCTTGCGGGCGTGCTCATCCTGATCATGCCGCGCCTTCTCAACCTGATCGTCGCGATCTTTCTCATCATAAATGGTGCGATCGGGCTCGGATTGTTGAAGTGGCTCCATCTCTAGGCCTTCATTTTCCGGAACTCTTCGACTTGCGCGGGCCTGCCCAAAGTGGTGTAAGGCGCGCGATTTCCCATTCCTCTCGCAGGTTGTGTGCAAGCTATGGCCAAAGCCGCCTCGAAGCCTAAGAAAATACCAGCGAAATCAAAGTCCTCCGGCAAGGCGAAAGCCGCGCCGGCGGCCCGCAAGGCGCTCGCCAAGAGCGCCCCGAAGCCGGTCGCCAAGACGGCTGCAAAGACGGCGGCGAAGGCTGCGACCAAGTCGGCTGCGCCGAAGGTTGCCGTGAAGCCCGCCCCCAAAAAGGCCGCGCCCGCCAAGGCGGCGCCAGCCGCGGCCAAGGCCGGCAAATGGGTGTTCACGTTCGGCGACGGCAAGGCCGAGGGCCGCACGGAGATGCGCGACCTGCTTGGCGGCAAGGGCGCCAACCTCGCCGAGATGGCCAATCTCGGCCTTCCCGTGCCTCCCGGCTTCACCATCCCGACCTCGGTCTGCACCTACTTCTACGCACACGACAAGTCCTATCCGAAGGAATTGCAGTCGCAGGTTGAGAAGGCGCTCGACCATGTCGGCAAGTTGACCGGCAAGGTGTTCGGCGACGTCAAAAACCCGCTGCTCGTCTCCGTGCGCTCCGGCGCGCGTGCCTCGATGCCGGGCATGATGGACACCGTGCTCAATCTCGGCCTCAACGACGAGACCGTGGAAGCGCTGTCGGAACTGTCGGGCGACCGTCGCTTCGCCTATGACAGCTACCGCCGCTTCATCACCATGTATTCGGACGTGGTGCTCGGCTTCGAGCATCATCACTTCGAGGAAATCCTCGACACCTTCAAGGACAGCCAGGGCTATACGCTCGATACGGACCTCAGTGCCGAGGACTGGGTCGGACTGGTCGGCAAGTACAAGGACGCGGTCGCGCGCGAGACCGGCAAGGATTTCCCGCAGGATCCGCACGATCAGCTCTGGGGCGCGATCGGCGCGGTGTTCTCATCGTGGATGAACGCGCGCGCGGTGACCTATCGCAAGCTGCACGACATTCCGGAATCCTGGGGCACCGCCGTCAACGTGCAGGCCATGGTGTTCGGCAACATGGGCGAGACGTCGGCGACCGGCGTCGCCTTCACCCGCAACCCTTCGACCGGCGAGAGCAAGCTCTACGGCGAGTTCCTGATCAACGCGCAGGGCGAGGACGTGGTGGCGGGCATCCGCACGCCGCAGGACATCACCGAGGAAGCGCGCAAGGAATCCGGTTCCGACAAGGCGTCGATGGAAGCGGCGATGCCGGAAGCCTTCAAGGAGCTGACGCGGATCTACACGCTGCTCGAGAAGCACTACCGCGACATGCAGGACATGGAGTTCACGGTCGAGCAGGGCAAGCTGTGGATGCTCCAGACCCGCGGCGGCAAGCGCACCGCCAAGGCGGCGCTGCGCATCGCGGTCGAACTCGCCAATGAAGGGCTGATCTCGAAGAAGGAAGCGGTGACGCGGATCGATCCCGCCTCGCTCGACCAGCTGCTGCATCCGACCATCGATCCCGACGCCAAGCGCGACGTGATCGCGACCGGCCTGCCGGCCTCGCCCGGCGCGGCCTCCGGCGAGATCGTGTTCTCCTCGGACGAGGCGGCCAAGCTCCAGGCCGACGGACGCAAGGTGATCCTGGTTCGCATCGAGACCAGCCCGGAAGACATCCACGGCATGCACGCCGCCGAAGGCATCCTGACCACCCGCGGCGGCATGACCTCGCACGCGGCGGTGGTCGCGCGCGGCATGGGCAAGCCCTGCGTCTCCGGCTGCGGCACCATCCGCGTCGATTACGGCCGCGGCACCATGAGCATCGGCTCCCGCACCTTCAAGACCGGCGACGTCATCACCATTGACGGCTCGCTCGGCCAGGTGCTCGCCGGCCGCATGCCGATGATCGAGCCGGAGCTGTCCGGCGAATTCGGCACGCTGATGAAATGGGCCGACCAGGTCCGCAAGATCGGCGTGCGCGTCAACGGTGATACGCCGGAGGATGCGCGCACCGCGATCAAGTTCGGCGCGGAAGGCATCGGCCTCTGCCGCACCGAGCACATGTTCTTCGAGGAGACACGCATCCGCACGGTTCGCGAGATGATCCTCTCCGAGGACGAGCAGTCGCGCCGCGCCGCGCTGGCCAAGCTGCTGCCGATGCAGCGCGCCGACTTCGTCGAGCTGTTCGAGATCATGAAGGGCCTGCCCGTCACGATCCGCCTGCTCGACCCGCCGCTGCACGAGTTCCTGCCGCACACCCATGCCGAGGTCGAGGAAGTGGCGCGCGCCATGAACACCGACCCGCGGCGCCTGGCCGACCGCGCGCGCGAGCTCTCGGAGTTCAATCCGATGCTCGGTTTCCGCGGCTGCCGCATCGCGATCGCCTATCCGGAGATCGCCGAGATGCAGGCGCGTGCGATCTTCGAAGCCGCAGTCGAGGCCGAGAAGCGCACCGGCAAGGCCGTTGGCCTCGAGGTGATGGTGCCGCTGATTGCCACCAAGATGGAGCTCGACCTCGTCAAGGCGCGCATCGATGCCACCGCGAAAGCCGTGATGCGCGACGCCAACACCAAGCTGACCTATCAGGTCGGCACCATGATCGAGCTGCCGCGCGCCTGTCTGCTCGCGGCAGAGATCGCCGAGAGCGCCGAGTTCTTCTCGTTCGGCACCAACGACCTCACGCAGACGACCTACGGCATCAGCCGCGACGACGCGGCGAGCTTCCTCGGTCCCTACGTGTCGAAGGGCATCTTGTCGGTAGATCCCTTCGTCGCGCTCGACCAGGAAGGCGTCGGCGAGCTCGTCAAGATCGGCGTCGCGCGCGGCCGCAAGACGCGCCCGCGGCTCAAGGTCGGCATTTGCGGCGAGCACGGCGGCGATCCCGCCTCCGTCGCCTTCTGCCACAACATCGGCCTCGACTACGTCTCCTGCTCGCCCTACCGCGTGCCGATTGCTCGCCTCGCGGCGGCGCAGGCGGCGCTCGGCAAGGCGATCGCGAGCCAGGCGTAAGCGAAGCGTTGAAGTGTTGAATGCGAAGAGGCGAGGCCAAACCCCGCCTCTTTCATTTGAGGCGACACTCCACCCACACTTCATTGCGAGCGCCCCACACTCACTGTCATCGCCCGGCTTGACCGGGCGATCCAGTATTCCGAGACAACAGTGATTGAATCGAGAAGCCGCGGCGTACTGGATGCCCCGGTCAAGCCGGGGCATGACAGCGGTGTTTGCGGGACCTGGTTCCCGTAAACGATGGAGCCGTCGCGCGTCCCGTAATGATACGCCCGCGCAAGAGTTCCTTCACCGTTCGCGTTGACCGAATGTTTACCGCTTTACGAGAGGCGGCGTTTACCAGCGTGCATCATTGCCCGTGAAAACACCTGCAATCGCTTGAGTGTGCCGCACGCGCAACGCCGATTAACGCCCCGGCAACCTAAATTGGATACTTACGATAAAGATCGAATTGTACGGATGTACTGCGGTTCGATTTTTCTGGCGTAAGCGTAGCGTGAGCGTGTCGATGTCAGTGTTGCGTAACCATCCGAAGGGCGCGCGGTTCGCGTCCTTCGGAATCGGTCTCTGCATCTTCGCATTGATGCCGAGAGAGACCGGCTATCAGGATATCGCGTCGTTGCTGGCGCGTCAGCCCGGCGTCGCCGAGCGCTGGCAGAAGCAGGTGTTTTCTGCCGCGTCCTCGATCCAGCTCGCCACTTACAGCTTTTCCCGTCCGATCGGCACTTCGCTTCCGCAGAGCGCGATGGTTCGCCTCGCGAGCCTCGATGGTCGCGACGTCACCGGCGCGATCAGCCGCAATCCCGCGCTTCAGGCGCCGCCGCGCTACCAGGCCGCCGATTTTCCCAAGGTCGATCGCTCCATGAAGGGGGATCGCCTCGCAAGCGTTACGCCCACGCAGGCGCCCGAGACGACCGCACCATCGGCCGCACCGGCACAGCAAGATCCCGCGACATCGAACAGCTCGGTGTTCGGCGCCAAAACCGCCGCGTTGCCGCAAATCATGTCGCCGGAGTCCGCGGCCGCGCTCGATCCCGAGCTTCAGGAAGCGCTACGCGCGCCGCCGCTGCCGCAGTATGCCAATCCGCCACAAGCCAGTGACGCAGCGCGCGCATTCGCGGTGCAGCCGCTCGAGGCGCTGAAGCAGGCGACCCTTCCGGACGCAGCGCCGCGCGATCCCTTCCGCGTCAAGACCTCGAACCTGTTTTTCGGCAGCTCCTCGCTCGGCGGCAATCTCGAGAGCATCGAGAGCTGGCAGCCCGGCGCCGAGCCGCTGATCGTGATGCCCGATCCTGATATGAAGGTGACGGCCTCGCTGTCGCCGCCGTCGGCCGATATCGCCAAGGATATCGAAAGCGGCGAGAGCGTCGCGCCGAAGGGCGAGGTCAACGCCGACAACCAGCGCGCCAGATCGCCGGCGGAGCGGCTCGCGCTCGACGAAAAGTCGCGCACAAAGTCCGAGAAGTGTCTCGCCGAAGCCGTCTATTTCGAATCGCGCGGCGAGGCCGTACGTGGCCAGATGGCGGTTGCGCAAGTCGTGATGAACCGCGTCTTCTCCGGCAAATATCCGGACACCGTGTGCGGCGCGGTCTATCAGAACAAGCACCGCCACCTGGCGTGCCAGTTCACCTTCGCCTGCGACAACAATGCCGACGTCATCCGCGAGCCCGAGATGTGGGAGCGCGCGAAAAAGATTTCGAAGGCGATGCTCGACGGCCAGATCTGGCTGCCTGAAGTGGGCAAGTCCACGCACTACCACGCCTACTGGGTGCGTCCGTCCTGGGTCGCCGAGATGAAGAAGATGTACAAGACCGGCGTCCACACCTTCTATCGCCCGCGCGCCTGGGGCGACGGCAGCGAAGAACCGAGCTGGGGCACCCCGGCCCAGACCGCCGCGCTCTCCGCCGAGCTCGCCCAGGAAGCCAAGAGCTCCGCCGAGATGGGTGTGAGCGAGCGAAGGTAGCGTCTCCACAGAGAGACCGTCATGCCCGGGCTTGTCCCGGGCATCCACGTTCTCTGTGCTGTGCGGCAAGACGTGGATGGCCGGGACAAGCCCGGCCATGACGTCGTGGGGGTGTTAGTGCTCCAATCACGCCTCGATATCCAGCGCGCAGTCGAAGTTCGGCGCCGAATGCGTCAGCGCGCCGGATGAGGCGTAGTCGACGCCGGTCGCCGCGATGGCCGCGATCGAGTCCAGCGTGACGCCGCCGGATGCCTCCAGCTGGAGGCGCCCCTCGTTGAGCCTGACAGCCTCGCGCAGCGTCGCAAGGTCCATGTTGTCGAGCAGCACGGCATCGGCGAGCCCGGTGCCGAGCACCTCGCGCAACTGCGCGAGCGTATCGACCTCGATCTCGATCTTGACGAGGTGACCGGCATGGGCGCGGGCACGCTCCAGAACCGGGCGGATGCCGCCGGCGACCGCGATGTGGTTGTCCTTGATCAGGATCGCATCGTCGAGCCCGAAGCGGTGGTTGAAGCCGCCGCCGCAGCGCACGGCGTATTTCTCCAGCGCGCGCAATCCCGGCGTGGTCTTGCGCGTGCAGCAGATACGCATTGTCGTGCCTTCGGTCCGCGCGACGTAGTCGGCCGTGAGCGTCGCGACGCCTGACAGCCGGCCGACGAAATTCAAAGCGGTCCGCTCCGCAGTGAGGATGGCGCGCGCCGGGCCCGTGATCGTCAGCACGTGCTGGCCGCGCGCAACCCGTGCGGCGTCGCGGACCTGCGCGCGCACCTCGATGTCGGGCGAGAGTTTTTGCAGCGTCGCCAGCGCCAGCGGCAGGCCGGCGATCACGCCGGACTGACGCGCGACCAGGATCGCCTGCGCCTTGGTCGCTTCCGGGATCGTTGCAAGCGAGGTGATGTCGCCGGCGCGGCCGAGATCCTCGTCGAGCGCGCGATGCAGGGCCTCGTCGATCGCAAGCGGCGACAGGAAGGCGTCGGGATAGAGCAGTGAGGTCGGGGTGATCATGAAGGACTCCATCAGGCGATCATCGGTCGGGCGGTGCGTGGCAGCGGACGCTCGCTCAGGCTCTCCGCGGTCTCACGTGCCTCCGCGAGCGTCGTCATCGTTCTCTGCGCCAGCGTCGGGACATCCGCCGGATGGTCGGAGCGGAAATGCGCGCCGCGGCTCTCGCGCCGGCTCCAGGCGGAAGCAGCAACGAGCAGCGCTGACGCCGCCATGTTGCGCACGGCGATGCTTGCGGGCCCGCGTTCGACTGCGGCGAAGCTGTGCACGGCCTCCGCAAGCCCGTCACTGTTGCGGATCACGCCGACATGCGCGCTCATCATCGTTCGCAACCGCTTCACGGCGGCAGCGTCCGGCGTGCCGCCACGCGACGTCACCAACGCATCGGGAAGGCGGGCGGGCGAGGGGATCGCGCGGCCGGCGATGTCGTCGGCGATGCGGGCGGCGTAGACCACCGCCTCCAAGAGCGAATTCGACGCCAGCCGGTTGGCGCCATGCGCGCCGGTGGAGGACACTTCGCCGCCGGCCCAGAGCCCGTCGATCGAGCTGCGGCCGTGCTCATCCACCGCGATGCCGCCCATGTGGTAATGCGCGGCCGGCGCGATCGGGATGGCCTGCGTGGCGGGATCGATGCCGGCAGCGATGCAGCTTGCATGCACGGTCGGGAACTTGTCAGCGAAGCGCGTGCCGAGCGCCTGCCGTGCATCGAGGAAGGCACCGCGCCCGGCCGCGATCTCGGCGAACACGCCGCGCGCTACGATGTCGCGCGGCGCGAGCTCTGCGAGCGGATGGCGCGCGAGCATGAAACGTTCGCCATCGCCGTTGATCAGCGTCGCCCCTTCGCCGCGCAGCGCCTCGGTTGCGAGCGGCGCCGGATCGCGGCCGACCATGATAGCGGTGGGGTGGAACTGCACGAACTCGGGATCGGCGATCACGGTGCCGGCGCGTGCTGCGATCGCAAGGCCCGAGCCGCTGGCTTCGAGCGGGTTGGTGGTGACGGCATAGAGATGGCCGAGGCCACCGGTCGCCAGTACCACCGCGCGAGAGGCGAGCAAGAGCGGACGTGCAGCGGGATTGCCGGCCTCGCGCAATTGAAGGCCGGTGACGGCGCCGTCCTCGGTCAACAGCGCTTCGGCGACGAGCCCTTCGATCAGCCGGATCGACGGCGTGCGGCGTACGGCCTCGCTCAGTGCCGCGATGATCGCGGCCCCGGCTCCGTCGCCGCGCACATGCACGATGCGCCGCGCCGAATGCGCGGCCTCGCGGCCGACAGCGAGCTTGCCTTCGAGGTCGCGGTCGAAGGGCACGCCATAGGCGAGCAGGTCATGGATTCGTGGCGCGGCCTCGCGCGCGATGCCGAGTGCGACCGCTTCATCGACAAGACCGCCGCCGACGGCGATCGTGTCAGCGGCGTGCGCCTCCGGCGTATCGCCTTCGGCCACGGCCGCAGCGATGCCGCCCTGCGCCCAGGCGGATGATGCGCCCTGTCCGAGCGGTGCGGCCGAGATCAGCGTCACCGGCCGCGGCGCGAGCTTCAGCGCACAAAAGAGTCCGGCGAGGCCACCGCCGACGATGACGACGTCATCGGTGCTGCGGGTGAGGTTGTGAATGTTGTCTTGCATGTTCTGCGCTCAATTCTTCAGATTGATCATCCGCTCGACCGAACGCCGCGCGCGTTCCGCGAGCGCGGGGTCGATCGTGACCTGCTCGCCAAGCGTGAGCAGGCTGTCTAGAATGTTGGCGAGCGTGATGCGCTTCATGTGCGGGCAGAGATTGCAGGGGCGCAGCATCTCCACATCAGGCAGCTCGGCGCGGACATTGTCGGCCATCGAGCATTCCGTGATCATGACGAGCCGCCGCGGCCGCCGCTCGCGCACCCAGTTGATCATGTGCGCGGTCGAGCCGGTGAAATCGGCTTCCGCCAGCACATCAGGCGGGCATTCGGGATGCGCAATGATCTGCACCGACGGGTCGGCCTCGCGATAGGCGCGCAGCTCCTCGCCCGTAAAGCGCTCGTGCACCTCGCAGGCGCCCTTCCAGGCGATGATCTTCACGTCGGTCTTGGAGGCCACGTAAGTCGCGAGATAACGGTCGGGCAGGAAGATCACGCTCGGCGCGTTCAGGCTCTCGACCACTTGCACCGCGTTCGACGAGGTGCAGCAGATGTCGACCTCGGCCTTCACCTCTGCGGAGGTGTTGACATAGGCGACGACAGGCACGCCGGGAAATTTTTCGCGGAGCAGGCGAACGTCCGCGCCCGTGATGCTGTCCGCGAGCGAGCAGCCGGCGCGCGCGTCCGGGATCAATACCATCTTGTCCGGGTTGAGCAGCTTCGATGTCTCCGCCATGAAGTGCACGCCGCATTGCACGATGATGTCGGCCTTCACCTTGGTCGCTTCGACCGCGAGCTGAAGCGAGTCGCCGCCGATGTCGGCGACGCAATGAAAGATCTCCGGCGCCTGATAGTTGTGCGCGAGGATGACGGCGCCCCGGGCCTGCTTCAGTTCGTTGATCGCCTTGATCGTCGGCGCCATCAGAGGCCACTCGATCGGGGGGATCACGTGCTTCACGCGCTCATAGAGCGGCGCAGTGGCCCGCTCGACGTCCGCAGTCCATTCCAGTGAGGGTCTCGGTAGCGTGGGGCCGGTTCGCGCCGGTATGGCGCGCGGAGGGGCGGGGACTTGGCCCTGAGGCCGGTTGGCGAAGTCGTCGGGGCCGTAAATTCCAGTGATGGGCATCGAAGCCTCCCGTGAATCGAATTATGCTCCATATGAGTATATATGGAGCCTGAGAAATCCGGCCGAGAGGCCGGTAGGGTATCGCCAGAGCTTACATATACTCAATATGAGTAAATCAAAGATAACACGCGCCGGAGGATGCCGCTAGCCCCAGCCGCACACATTCCCGTCAAATCGCGCTCGGCGCGTCAGGCGAGGCTGCGTTGAAACGCAATGCTCCCGCGGCAGCCCTTCGTGGAACGCAATCATTTTGGACTTGGGATCTTCATGCATCTGCATTAAACGCGTGACTCGCGGTTGCCTATTCCGGATCCGCCAGCGACTGATGAGGAACCCATGTCCACTCAAGCGGGCGAGCTCGGTCCGGTCTCGCGTTCCTCCTCCTGGCGTACCCCGGCGATCATCATTCTCTGCGGCTGTGCCATCGGCATGCTCGGCTTCGGCCCGCGCTCGGCGCTCGGCTTCTTCGTGCAGCCGATGAGTCACGAATTCGCCTGGGGCCGCGACGTGTTCGGCCTCGCGATCGCTTTCCAGAATTTGCTGTGGGGACTGGGCCAGCCCCTTGCCGGGGCGGTCGCCGATCGCTTCGGCCTGTTCCGGGTGATGTGCGTCGGCGCGCTGCTTTACGCCGGCGGCCTGCTGCTGATGCGCTATTCCTCGACGCCGCTGTCGCTGAATCTCGGCGCGGGCGTGATGGTGGGATTCGGTCTCGCCGGCTGCTCGTTCAACCTGGTGCTGTCGGCCTTCACCAAGCTGTTGCCGGCGGAGAAGCGCGGGCTTGCGCTCGGCGCCGGCACCGCGGCGGGCTCGTTCGGGCAGTTCCTGTTCGCGCCGATCGGCGTCGCGCTGATCGACAATTTCGGCTGGCAGCAGGCGCTCACCGTGTTCGGCTTCCTGATGCTGCTGATCATCCCGCTGTCGCTGGCGCTCTCGACGCCGCCGGTCGCAACCACGGCCAACACGGCGCCTGCGGATGAGCAGACCTTTACGAAAGCGCTCGCCGAAGCCTTCGGCCATCGCTCCTATGTGCTGCTGGTGCTCGGCTTCTTCACCTGTGGCTTCCAGCTCGCCTTCATCACGGTGCATCTGCCGGCGTTCTTGGTCGATCGCGGCATCTCGACGCAAACCGGCGGCTGGGTGATCGCGGCGATCGGCCTGTTCAACATCATGGGATCGCTGAGCGTCGGCTATCTCCAGAACTCGCTGCCCAAGCGCTACATCCTCTCCGCGATCTATTTCACGCGCGCGCTTGCGACGCTCGCCTTCATCTCGTTCCCGATCACGCCGTTCTCGGCAATCGCATTCGGTGCGGTCTCCGGTCTGACCTGGCTGTCGACGGTGCCGCCGACCTCGGCGCTGGTGGCGCTGATGTTCGGCACGCGCTGGCTCGCCACGCTCTATGGCTTCGCCTTCGTCAGCCACCAGGTCGGCGGCTTCCTCGGCGTCTGGCTCGGCGGCATCGTGTTCGAAAAGTTCGGTTCCTATACGCCGATCTGGTGGCTCTCGATCCTGTTCGGCGTGCTGTCCGCGCTGATCAATCTTCCGATCGTGGAGAAACCGGTTCAGCGAGCGGTTGCGCAGCCTGCCTGATCGGCTAAACATCCCCTGAAACAGGTCTAGGGAGTTCAGTCGTGGCCACATTCAAGGCGATCCGGATCGACAAGGCGGACAAGGGCACCACCGCCGCACTCACGCAGTTCGACGACGCCGAACTGATGGACGGTGATGTCACGGTCCGCGTGGAATGGTCGACGCTGAACTACAAGGACGGCCTCGCGCTCACCGGCAAGGCGCCGGTGGTGCGTCGCTTCCCGATGATCGCCGGCATTGATTTCGCCGGCACGGTTGAAACCTCCGCCCATCCGCAATGGAAGGCGGGCGACAAGGTCGTCTGCACCGGCTGGGGCATGGGCGAGACCCATCTCGGCGCCTATGCCGAGAAGGCGCGGGTCAAGGGCGACTGGCTGGTCGCCTTGCCGCAGGGCCTGTCGGCGCGTGACGCTATGGCGATCGGCACCGCCGGTTTCACCGCGATGCTGTCGGTGCTGGCGCTGGAGAAGCACGGCCTGTCGCCGAAGAGCGGCCCTGTGGTGGTGACGGGCGCGGCCGGCGGCGTCGGCTCGGTCGCCACCGCCGTGCTTTCGAAGCTCGGTTATCACGTCATCGCCTCGACCGGCCGCGCCTCGGAAGCCGACTATTTGAAAGAGATCGGTGCGGCCGAGATCATCGACCGCAATGAATTGTCCGCGGCGGCCAAGCCCCTCGCAAAGGAGCGCTGGGCGGGCGGCGTCGACAGCGTCGGCTCGACCACGCTCGCGAATCTCCTGTCGATGACGAAGTATGGCGGCGCCATCGCGGCGTGCGGCCTGGCGGCCGGCATGGACCTGCCGTCTTCTGTCGCACCCTTCATTTTGCGCGGGGTGTGCCTTCTCGGCATCGATTCCGTGATGTGCCCGATCGAGCCGCGGAAAGCCGCCTGGCAGCGTCTGGCCTCGGACCTGGATCGGACAAAACTATCTGAAATTACTCATGAAATTTCGCTCGAAGAAGTTTCGGAATGGGGCGCGAAAATCCTCGCCGGCCAGGTCCGCGGCCGCATCGTGGTAAAAATTGTCTAACGGCGTTCAGACTTTACCAACCAAGCTGCTTCAATGTCGCCATGGTTAGTATGGTAAGCAGCGGGTAAAGAGATAAGGCATCGCCCGCGCTGGGGTTGGTTCGGAGTTGAGCATGCTTGCGCGTATTGTGTTGGGGGCTGTCACGGCGGCAGCGACGTTTGCGCCGGCCATTGCAGGAAGCATGAACGCCGACGAGGCACGCCGCTTCGTTGCCGGTAAGGTGTTCGCCTTCACCTGCTTCGACGGTACCCGCGGCGCAGGCCGCATCCTGGACGATCTCGGCGCCGCCGGCGCGGTGCAGTTCTCGGGCGCAGGCCCGGTGAAGCATCTCCGCCTGCCCGGCAACACGCTCCAGATCCGCGGGCAGAACGTCTGCGCCTCGATCAAGGGTATTCCGTTCGAGCCCTGCTTCAACCTGGAAAAGACCGACGATCGCAGCTTCCGCGGCTCGGTGTCGGGCATGGGCTTCGCCTATTGCGACTTCCACCACCAGGGCGGCAATCAGATGCTGATGGCCCGCGCCGTGGCGCGTCCGCGTTCGCTGCGCTCTTCGGAGCGCACCGGGTCGGTCGCTGCGTCCAACACTGAAGTCGCCGCGCGCGTCGAGACGCCGCGTGTCGAGAGCAGCCGGCTCGAGCCGGTGAAGTCCGAAGCCAAATCGGAGCCCGCCAGGAACGACGCTCCGCTGGAACTGCGCCGCTCGACCCAGTGAGCCGGCTGCGCGGGCGGCCCGCGCATTCTGTCGTTGAAAATATTCATCGGTCACCAAGCCGCCGCGCCGTAGTCATACGGACGGCGGCTTTCATGCCTTGGTAGCGACTCGCGCCCCAGTTTGCGCAGGGGCCGGGGGGTGCAAGGGTTCTACGATGTCGCTGTATTTCTTTCGCATCAGCACCGGTCGTTATTCCGGCGCCGCCGACCAGCCGTACGAGTTCGAGGATCGCGCCGCCGCCTGGGCCGAGATGAGCGAGGTCTGCGCCAACCTGCTCGGCAACATCGCGCGCAACCTGAAGCCGAATGCGAAGTGGAGCATGGAGCTGCTCGACGAGAACAAGAAGCCGGTCTTCCGCGTCAGCCTGGTCGGTGAGACCGTGTGCTGATGACCGCGAACGGGCAACCGTTAACGGACGCCAGCGCGTGCAAATCCGCGAAATCCATCCCGTTACACGTGAAAAGTGCGCAACTGCAGTAGTTTAAGCATCATTTCAGTATTTTTACCCAGGCTGCCGCGGCCACCCTTAACGTTAATGAGCAACCTCGCGGTTAGCCTTCCCGGACTGTTCACGCGCGTCGGCGCGGCAATGCGTATCCGGGGATTACGTCGATGATGTTCATTCAGAACCTGCGAATTGGCACCAAGCTCGCCATCACGTCCGCGCTGACCATCGGGCTCGTCACGCTGATGATCTTCCTCCAGATGAGCGGCGGCGCCGAGGTTCAGAAGCTCAGCAATGCCGCATCGGCGCAGCAGGCGATCGCGCAGAACGCTGCAGAAGCGAAAGCCTCGGTGCGCGGGATGCAGATCGGCATTCGCGACATCCTGACATCATCTTCGTCGGCCGAAATGCAGAAGGCCGCCACCTATTTCAATGATCGCCTGACGGCGGCACTGAAGTTCTCGGGCGAGATGGCGAAGCTGTCGCACTCGCCGGAGAACCACAAACGAATCGACCGTTTGACTGTGCTGATCGGCAACTACCAGAAGGGCGAGCAGCAAATCGAAACGATCCGCAAGCAGGAGCTCGCGCTCGAAGGCAAGAAGGACGGCGAAGCGGCGGCGCAGTACGCAAAGCTGGTGTCCGATATCGACCGCATCCGCAAGGAAACGCTGGCGCCGATCAACGACGAGATCTCGGAGCTGACCAACGAGATCATCAACTTTGCCAAGCAGAAGAGTGCCGAAGCCCGCACTGAGGCCGAAGCAGAGGCCGCGTCGCTGGCGCGGACCTCGTTCGTCGCCGGCGTGCTGGTCGCGCTGGTTCTGATCGGGGCGTGCATCTTCTCCGTCTTCAGCATTGCGCGGCCCATGCGCGCATTGACGGCGGCGATGGAGAAGCTCGCCGGCGGCGATTTCTCCGTGGTGCTGCCGGGCCTCGGCCGCAAGGACGAGGTCGGCGAAGTCGCCGGTGCCGTCGAGAAATTCAAGATCGTGTCCGAACAGAAGGCGCGAGAGGACGCGGAAGCCAAGTCGCGGCAGGATCAGCTCGCGGCCGAGCAGCGCAAGTCCGAGATGCGCAGGCTCGCCGACAGCTTCGAAGGCGCCGTCGGCGAGATCGTCGGTACGGTGTCGTCGGCTTCCACGGAGCTTGAAGCATCCGCCACCACGCTCACCTCGACCGCGGAGCGCACGCAGCAGCTCACCACCGTGGTCGCGGCGGCCTCCGAAGAGGCCTCCACCAACGTGCAGTCGGTGGCGTCGGCAACGGAGGAGCTGTCGTCGTCGATCACCGAGATCAGTCGCCAGGTGCAGGAATCCGCGCGCGTGGCGAGCGAAGCCGTCGGCCAGGCCCGCACCACGACCGACCGTGTCAGCGAGCTGTCGAAGGCGGCGACGCGGATCGGCGACGTCGTGGAGCTGATCAACACCATCGCCGGCCAGACCAACCTGCTGGCGCTCAACGCCACGATCGAGGCTGCGCGCGCCGGTGAAGCGGGCCGCGGTTTTGCCGTGGTCGCCTCCGAGGTCAAGGCGCTCGCCGAGCAGACCGCGAAGGCGACCGGCGAGATCGGCCAGCAGATCGCCAGCATTCAGGCCGCGACCGAGCATTCGGTCGGCGCCATCAGGGACATCAGCGACACCATCGAGAAGCTGTCGGAGATCTCCTCGGCGATCGCGGCTGCAGTGGAAGAGCAGGGCGCGGCGACGCAGGAAATCTCCCGCAACGTGCAGCAGGCGGCGGAAGGCACCCATCAAGTGTCGTCCAACATCACCGACGTGCAGCGCGGCGCGAGCGAGACCGGCTCGGCGTCGTCGCAGGTGCTTTCGGCGGCGCAGTCGCTGTCCGGCGACAGCAACCGCCTCAAGCTCGAGGTCGGGAAGTTCCTCACCACGGTGCGCGCCGCCTGAGGTCGACCGTCCTCACCCCATCATCGGCCGATTGCAACCGCCGCGCGAGGACGCGCGGCGGTTCGCATGCGTCCGCGGCCGATGCCGCGGTGAGAAGGTCTGCACGGTTAACCTTCCGGAAAACCGATGCAGTCATGATCTTGCAATATTCGGGTGCCGAGTCGCCCTCCCTGTATTGCGTATCGAACGTATCGGAGCACATTCAATGAGCGGCCTTTCCATTCGCCTCACCCACAAGGTCATGGCGATCGGACTCTTCGGCCTTGTCGGTCTCGTTGTCTTCGGCGCGATCTACGAGATCGGCAGCCTCTCTCAGGACGCCTCCCGCACCGTTGCCAACCGCGCCCGCGCGATCGCTGACCTCAACAAGCAGCTCACGATCGAGATGCTGGAGGCGCGGCGCAACGAGAAGAATTTTCAGCAGCGCCGCAACGAAAGCTACGCCAAGGCCCATGCCGAGCTGATGGGACCGATCAACCGCGATTTCGATGAGGTCGAGCGGTTGATGGCGGCCGGCGGCATGAGCGCGCTGTCCGACAAGACCAGGCAGGCGCATGACGGCTTCAAACGATACGCCGAGCATTTCAAGGCGCTCGTCGTGGCCGAGACCAGACTCGGGCTGAACGAGACGCTTGGCCTGTCCGGCTCGCTCCGCGCCGCCGTGCACGACATCGAGGTGAAGCTCAAGGAGATCGACGATCCCAGGACGACGAGCTGGATGCTGATGATGCGCCGGCACGAGAAGGACTTCATGCTGCGGCGCGACCCCAAATACATTGCCGAAGTGAAGAAGGCCGCGGTCGAATTCTCCAAGGCGATCGAGGTGGTTGCAGTCCCGACGGCGGTGATGAACGACATCACGGCCAAGCTGCAGAAATACCAGTCCGAGTTCGCGGCCTGGGCCGAGACCGCGCAGCAGAGCGCCGCGCTGGACGCCAGCATGATGAAGACATTCCGCGAGCTCGAACCCTCCATGGTCGAGGTGCGGACCGCCGTCGACGCCATGTACAGGCAGGCCGACGCCGCGGAGGCCGCAACGCGCGATGCCGTGCGCATGTGGATGATGATCGCCTTCGCGCTCACCGTCGTCGTGCTCGCCGTGGTCGGCTTCTTCCTCGGGCGCTCGATCTCGAAGGCGCTGTCCGGCATGGTCGGCGCGATGACGCGGCTGGCGCGCGGCGAGCTATCGATCTCCGTCCCCGGCGTCGGGCGCAAGGACGAGATCGGCGAGATGGCCGGTGCGGTCGAGGTGTTCAGGACCAACATGGCGGAGGCCGAGCGGCTGCGTGCGGAGCAGGCCGAAGCTGACGCGCGCGGGCGCGAACGGCGCAAGGCGGACATGCAGCGCCTCGCCGACGGGTTTGAAGGCGCCGTCGGCGAGATCATCGACACGGTGTCGTCGGCGGCAACCGAGCTCGAGGCGTCCTCCAACACGCTGACGCAGGCCGCCGAGCGCGGTAACGGGCTTGCCACGGCGGTGGCGGCGGCCTCCGAGGAGGCGTCCGCGAACGTGCAGTCGGTGTCGTCCGCGAGCGAGGAGATGACCACATCGATCTCGGAGATCAGCCGCCAGGTGCAGGAATCGGCCCGCGTCGCCGACGTCGCGGTCGGGCAGGCACAACGCACCAACGCGCGCGTCGCCGAGCTGACCAAGGCGGCAGGCCGCATCGGCGACGTGGTCGAGCTGATCAACACCATCGCCAGCCAGACCAACCTGCTGGCACTGAATGCCACGATCGAGGCGGCACGGGCGGGCGAGGCCGGCAAGGGCTTTGCAGTCGTCGCGACCGAAGTGAAGGCGCTTGCCGAGCAGACCGCGAAGGCCACCGGCGAGATCAGCCAGCACATCGGGGCGATCCAGACCGCGACGCAGGATTCGGTCGGCGCGATCAAGGAGATCGGCGACACCATCGCGCGGATGTCGGAAATTTCCTCGGCCATCGCCGCGGCGGTGGAGGAGCAGGGCGCCGCGACGCAGGAGATCTCCCGCAACATCCGGCATGCCGCGCACGGCACCTCGGAAGTCTCCGCCAATATCGGCAACGTCCAGCGCGGCGCAGGCGAGACCGGGGCTGCGTCGGCCCAGGTGCATTCGGCGGCGCAATCGCTCTCGCAGGAGAGCAACCGGCTGAAGAGCGAGGTCGCGCGCTTCCTGGAGTCGGTGCGGGCGGCGTGAGGTCGTCAGTTGCTCGGTTCGAGCCGCGCATCGCGGTGCGCCGGTGTGCCGTCGCGCGATGTCCTCTGCACTGCAACCAATAATTGCGGAAGATATAACGGCGGCGACAGCGAATTCCGTAGTTTCACGTAGGTTCCTGTTAACGCCTGTTTGCAACTATGAGCGCAATCTTACGGGATAAAAATCAGCCAGCATTGTTGAACTGACTTCCGCCCTGTCGTCCGTCGTGACGATGGCGGCGCAGGTGATTTGCGCGTTGCTAGGTATCATCGGGATTTGCTGTGATGTCGAAGTTGTCGATCGTGTTCAAGCTTCTGACCGTGCTGTCGGTTCTCGTGCTGTCGCTCGCCGGCGTCGGCGTGATGGCGATCGGCACCATGCAGAGTATCAATTCCCACACCGTCGAGATCGCGGAGAGCTGGCTGCCGAGCGTGCGTGCGCTCGGCTCGCTTCGCGCCGACATCAACGAGCTGCGCGTCGCGCTGCGCCTGCACCTGATGCAGGACACCGCCGAGGGCAAGGAAGCTGCCGAGAAGCGCCTCGCCTCGCTGCAGGCGCGCATCGACCAGACCCGCAAGGTCTACGAGCCGCTGATCACCTCCGCCGAGGAGCGTTCGCTCTATGAGCAGTGGAGCAAGGCGTGGGCCGAGTACCTGAACGGGGTGCAGGACGTCATGGCGCTGTCGCGCAAGGGCGTCGGTCGCTTCCCGTCCGATGCCAACGAGCTGTTGCAGACCAAGGTCGCGAAGATGGCCCAGGCCGCCGACCCGCTGCTCCAGAAGGGCATCGAGATGAACAACCGGGGCGCCGAGCTGGAGACGAAGCAAGCGGCCGACAGCTACGCCACGATCTTCCGCGTGCTGGTCGGCATCATCGTGTTCTCGGTCGTGATCGCGATCGGTGCCGCCTATTATCTCGTGCGTGACGTTTCTCGCGGGATTGCCTCGATCATCCATCCGATGCAGTCGCTTGGCGAAGGCGACCTCTCCGCCGAGGTGCCGCATCGCGGCGAGAAGACCGAGATCGGCTCGATGGCGGATGCGCTCCAGATCTTCAAGGAGGCGTTGATCGCCAAGAAGGCCGCCGACGAAGTCGCTGCGGCCGACGCCGAGGCCAAGATCGAACGCGGCCGCCGCGTCGACGCCATCACCCGCAAGTTCGAGGCCATGATCGGCGAGGTCGTCGGCACCGTGTCGTCGGCCTCGACCGAGCTCGAGGCCTCCGCGACCACGCTGAGCAGCACCGCGCAGCGCGGGCAGGAGCTTGCGACCGTGGTCGCCGCGGCGTCCGAGGAGGCCTCCACCAACGTCCAGGCGGTTGCGTCCGCATCGGAGGAGCTGTCGTCCTCCATCACCGAGATCAGCCGCCGCGTGCAGGATTCGGCGCGGATGGCCGCGGAGGCCGTCGAGCAGGCCACGCGGACCAACGACCGCGTCAACGCGCTGTCGCAGGCGGCATCCCGCATCGGCGACGTGGTCGAGCTGATCAACACCATCGCCGGTCAGACCAACCTGCTGGCGCTCAACGCCACCATCGAGGCGGCGCGTGCCGGTGAAGCCGGCCGCGGCTTCGCGGTCGTCGCCTCCGAGGTCAAGGCGCTGGCCGAGCAGACCGCGAAAGCGACCGGCGAGATCGGGGCGCAGGTCTCCGGGATCCAGGTTGCGACGCAGGAATCCGTCAGCGCCATCCAGGAAATCGGCGGCACCATCGAGCGGCTGTCCGAGGTGGCGGCGGCCATCGCAGCCGCCGTCGAGGAACAGGGCGCGGCCACGCAGGAGATCTCGCGCAACGTGCAGCAGGCTTCGGTCGGTACGCAGGAGGTCTCGATGAACATCACGGACGTGCAGCGTGGTGCGATCGAGACCGGCTCGGCGTCGACGGAGGTGCTGTCGGCGGCGAAATCGCTGGCGACCGACAGCACGCGGCTCAAAGTCGAGGTCGCGCAGTTCCTGGAGTCGGTCCGAGCGGCCTGATCCTCAAGTGCTCGCCTGCGGAGCCGGCGGCGGTGCGACCTGCCGCCGGAACAGGATGCGCTGGTAGAGCCAGCCGATCGCGACCAGCACGATGCCGAGGCACATGAATGACAGCGCGCGGTAGACGCCTGTCAGCGTCGACATGTCGATCACGAAGGCCTTCAGGATCGTCAGCGCGATCACCGCGGCCGACGCCAGCCGTGCCCGCTCGGAGTTGACGAGAATGCCGACGCCGAGCAGCACCACGCCGAAGGCGAGCCAGCCGATCGAATAGGTGTATTGCTCCGCGCCCGTGGTGGCGCCGTAGAGCAGGACCGGGCCGTGATAGAAGCGGCGGATCTCCAGCGTCAAATAGGTGAGCGCGAACACCAGCGCACCGCCGGCAATCGTGTTCGCATAGGCGACAGGGCGATGTCCGGCCACCGCATAGGACAGCAGCAGCATCAGCACCGCCGGGAGCGCGTAGCCGAGCAGCAGCAGGTTGAAGACGAGACCGCCGACATTGACGCTGGACAGCAGCCACGGATTCTCCAGGATCAGCAGGCCGAACACGCTGATGAGCCCGGCGATCGCGGTGAGCACGACCGCGCCGACATTGTGAACGATGCTGTGGCTCCTCAGCCGCAGCCGCTCCAGCCCGATCGCCATGGCGAGCGCGACGCAGACTTGCAGGGCAAATTCGAGCAGCGAGGGCGGCGACGTCATGCGGCCGCCGGTGGCGAGATGCCGGATCTCCACGAAGGCGAGCAGCGCGGTGAACAGGATCGCGGCGGCTTCCACGATGCGCAGCGGCGGATCGTCACCGCGGCGCCGCAGGAAGATGCTCGCGCCCCAGAACGCGGCCGCCGGCAGGCCGTAGCCCCACAACAGCCAGTTGAAGATCGGCGTGGTACCGACGGCATCGCCGACGATGCGCGGATCATAGCCGATGCGCGCGGTAACGATCGCGGCAAAGATGGCGGCGAGCCGGCGCAGGACCGGGATCGGACGCTGCAGCGAGATCCAGGCCGTGCCGAGCGACATCAGCGCCAGCGCGATGGTGAGCCAGCCCTTTTCGAGGGCGAAGGTCAGCGCCAGCGCCAGCGCGCCGAGCGTGCCGGTCGCGAACAGCGCGACGGAGGTCGCAGCCCCCGGCCGATCTTCGCGGCGCGCCAGCGCTTCGGTCGCAGCGCCAAAGGCGGCGGCGAGCAGCACCGCGAGGATCGCGAACGGGATCGAGCGGTCGAGATGGGCGATGCGCGCGTAGAGCGCAACGAGGATCGCGATCGGCGTCGCAACGGCTGCCGCCGACCACACCACCGGGATGACTGCCGAGTTCGACCGGCCCTGCGCGAGAAAGCCCGCGATGCCGAAGCCGGCAGCGAAGATTGCGGCCATCACCAGATGCAGCGTCACCGAGCTGTCGGTGGCGACCGGTCCAACGCCGGGCATCGGGCCGCCCGGCAGCACCAGCATGTCCGGATTGGCGCGCACCGCCCATTCGGCGAACACGATGAAGACGGTCGCTGCGGCCGCGCCCAGTGCGCCTGTTGCCGCCGGCGCGCGCCAGGCGACGAACAGCGTCGCTCCGACGAGCAGCGTGAAGGCGATCAGCGCAAGGTCCGCATGCCCGCTCGACAGCACGATCAACATCGCGCCGAACAGATAGGCGCCGAGCGAGCTCGACGACACCGGCTCGATCTCGCCGTCCTCGACGGTCGGGCCGAACATGAAGCCGCAGACGACGAGGAGGGCGGCGAGCACGAAACCCGCGATCGCATGGAAGGCGTGCGGCGCGACCTGCAGCTCGCTGGTATCGAGCCCCGGGAAGATCCAGAGCACGGCGAAGGCGATGGTCGTGACCGCGAGCCAGCGCCACAGCCGGATGCGGGCGAGACCGAAGCTCGCGGCGGTGACGATCGCAAGATAAATATAGAGCGCCCAATAATCCGGCTTGTCGCTGGAGACGAGGATCGGCGTCACGAACGCGCCGACCACGCCGAGGCCCGCGAGTGCGGGCCCGTGCAACAGCGCCGCGGCGAGCGTGCCGAGCGCGACGAGGCCGAGCAGCACGAAGGCCGTCGCTGGTACGAGGAAGCCATAGAGCGCATAGGCCGCGTAGATGGTCGCGAACGACACGGCCGTTCCGGCCGCGGTTAGGATCGCGGGGATGTTGGCGATCGGCAGCGCCGCGATGTTGGAGATGTTCTCCTTGCGCCGCGACCATTCGCCGGCGCCCAGCAGCGCGGCTGCGAACAGCCCACCGAGGAACACGCGCACGCCGGGGCCGACGAGGCCCGCCTCGATCGAATAGCGCACCATGAAGAAGCCGCCGAGCGCGAGCGCAAGGCCGCCGATCCAGACCACCCAGCGTGTGCCGAGCCGCTCCTCGAAGCCGGGCTCTCTAAAATCAGCTGCCGGCGCGGGCAGGGGCGGCGGTGCGTCGACCTCGGCGCTCGCCGCGAGCGGCGGCGGTGAAACCTCTTCGGTGACGAGCGGAGGCGGTGCTGCCTCGGCTTCGGGCGCGAGCGGCGGCGGCTGGGCGGCCGTCGTCGCGGGCGCCTCGGCCTGCACCTGCGCGGGCATCAGCGGCGGCGGCTGCACCTGCCGCTGCGCGTAAAACACCTCTTCGAGCGAGCTCAGCCGGCGGCGCAGCTCGGCCGCCTGGCTGGAGGCTTTGATCGCGATCAGGACAGCGACGATCGCAATGATCAGCGCAAAGACGTCAAACGGGCCGTCGAACATGAAGCCTCCAGGCAACCGGCGGGCAGGGGCCGGTCACGCAAATCCTAGGATCTAGCGCCGGGAGCGTACGCGCAAGCCCGGCGCGGGTCGTTCCTGGAGCACGTCGCGGCGGAAGCGGTAGAGCGCCGCCGGCCGTCCGCCGGTCTGTGTCGACATCACCCCGGTCGGTTCGACCAGGGCTTCGGTTTCGACCAGGCGGCGGAAATTTTGCTTGTGCAGGTGCCGGCCGGAGATCGCCTCGACCGTGTACTGCAATTCAGTGAGTGTGAACTCGGCGGGCAAAAGTTCAAAGACCACAGGACGATACTTCAGTTTCGCACGCAGCCGCGCGATCGCGGTTGCGAGAATCCGGCGGTGATCGAATCGCATCGAGGTGCCGAGCGCGGGCAGCGCCTTGCGCGCCAATGCCGCAGGGCGGCCGTCGCGCCGCGCCTCCTCGATCAGCCCGGCCTCGTACAAAAGCTCGTAGCGGTCGAGCACGCGCTCCTCGTCCCAGGGCGCGCCGTCGAGACCGAAATAGAACCGCACGCGATCCCGGCGCGGCAGCGCGCGTGTGGTCTCCGGCGTCTCCTCCTCGGCCCATAGCGTCAGCGCCGGAATGATGTCACGGGCGATGATCGCGGGCGGCTCCTCGCGCCAGTCTTCCCAGGGGAGGAAGCGATACCACGGTTCGAAGCTCGCGCCGGTCGCTGCGAGCTCGCCACCCACCGCGCGCGTCAGCGCGAGATAGCCGATCGACACCATATGCGCACCGGTGTCGCCGGCCTCGGCGTGACGGCCGCGATCGCCGAACGTGTAGAGCTGCTCGACATAGCCGAGCCGCAAGCCCGCCTGCGCCTCGACCCAGGCGCGCAGGCCGATCTCGAACGTGCGATGGCTCAGCGCATCGAACGGCCCGAACGGCAGGCCCGCCAACCCATCACTGCTGTGCGCGGTGAGGATCAGCGGCTCATGATCCTCGATCGCGACGATCGCCGCTGTCAGGCCGATCTCGATCGGCGTCAGCTGCGTGTCGCTCATGCGGCTGATGTCGCAGTTGTCATTCGAGCTCGATCACGAAGGGGCGGCCTTCGACCATCATGGCGCCCGGGCCCATCTCGTCGAGCGCGCGCAGCATGCGGCCGTTGCGTCCGAGCGCACGGTCGGCAAGGCCGACGATGCGGCGGTTCGGCGAGGCGATCGGGGAAGCCGCGCGGATCTTCTTGGCGATCTCGATCTCATCGCGGTCCGGATTGAGGGCGCAGACGGCCGCGAACGCGCTCGCAGTGGAGCGGCTGATGCCGGCATAGCAATGCACCACCAGCGGGGCGCTGCGGTCCCAGCCGCGCACGAAATTCAGCACCTGGTCGATATGTGCTTCGGATGGTGCGGTGAAGCCGTCCATCTCCTCGGTGATGTCGTCCATCGACACCTTGAGATGGTTGGCCGGCAGCACCGACACCGGACGTGCCACCTGCTCGACATTGGCCATGACGGTCAGCACATGGCTGGCCCTGGTGAGGCGGACGGTTTCGGGAAGGGCGGCGAGGGAACAGACGTGGATCATGGCGGACCTTTTTGCCGCTGATTATAGCGAGCGCTCGTAGGGTGGGCAAAGGCGCATCGCGCCGTGCCCACCGTTTCGCACTGCGCACATCTCGGCTAGTTTGGTGGGCATGCTTCGCTTTGCCCACCCTACGAAGGGATGATGCTACACGAACACCGCGTTGAACCGCTCCAGAAACTGCTTCTCGGCCCGCGCCGCGGTCCAGGGCGTGAGGTAGTCGCGGCGGACGCTGTCGGAGAGGCCGGGGTCCCTGCCGAACAGGCGCTTCGCCTCGCTTTCGCTGAAGCCGGCAAGCTCGGTTGCCTCCAG
Source organism: Bradyrhizobium sp. Pa8 (assembly GCF_052588265.1). Classification (NCBI taxonomy): domain Bacteria; kingdom Pseudomonadati; phylum Pseudomonadota; class Alphaproteobacteria; order Hyphomicrobiales; family Nitrobacteraceae; genus Bradyrhizobium; species Bradyrhizobium sp. Pa8. Next base: position 2,309,586 of record NZ_CP176767.1, read on the forward strand.
ATAGGCCGCACCGCGATCGGCGGCCTTGATGGCTTGCGTGATCTCGTCGGGCAGCGCCGGCGGCAGGCCGAAGCGGATGTGGATGGCGCCGAGAAGGCGCTTCTCCACCGCCTTGTAGTGGCCGTCGAGCACGGCCTTGAACGGCGAGATCATGTCGCCGATCACGTATTCGGGCGCATCGTGCAGCAGCGCGGCGAGCCGCATGCGCTCGTCGACGCGCGGCATCTCGTGCCGCATCACGGTCTCCACCAGAAGCGTGTGCTGCGCGACCGAGAAGATGTGCGCGCCGGTGGTCTGCCCGTTCCAGCGCGCCACGCGCGCCAGCCCATGCGCGATGTCGGCGATCTCGACATCGAGCGGAGAGGGATCGAGCAGATCGAGCCGCCGGCCCGACAGCATGCGCTGCCAGGCGCGGGATGCCACGTCGCGTGCCGTTTTCTTCGCGGTCATTTGGCCTTGAGGCGCGGCTTGCGCTGCGTCTTGCCGCAGCTCGCGTGACAATGGCAGTCGACGAGATGGTCGTTGACCATGCCGGTCGCCTCCATGAAGGCATAGACGATGGTCGGACCGACGAATTTGAAACCGCGCGAGGACAGTTCCTTGGAGATCTGCACCGACAGCGGCGTCGAGGCCGGCACGCTCGCAGTGGTCTTGAAATTGTTGACCTTGGGCCGTCCGTCCATGAAGTCCCACAACAGCTTCGAGAAGCCCGGGCCCTTCTCCATGATGTCGAGATACGATTTCGCGCTCAGGATCGCGCCGTCGATCTTGGCGCGATTGCGCACGATGCCGGCATCGTTCATCAGCGCGTGCACCTTCTTGTCGTTGTAGCGCGCGATCTTCTCCGGCTGAAAATCATCGAAGGCTTTGCGGAAATTGTCCCGCTTGCGCAGGATCGTGATCCAGGAGAGGCCGGCCTGAAAGCCGTCGAGGATCAGCTTTTCATAGAGCGCACGGTCGTCATATTCCGGCACGCCCCATTCGGTGTCGTGATAGGCGACATAGAGCGGGTCTTCGCCGGGCCAGGGGCAGCGGGTCTTTCCGTCGGGATGCAGGCGGGGGGCTCGGCTCATGCGATGGGCTGCTTCAGGGGAATGCGGACGACGTCAGGTTCGGCGAGCCTCACGGCGAGGCCGCCGGCGGTGAGCGGCTGGCCGGCATCGAGCGCGTCCGCAACGCGGTCGATGCGCACCAGCGCGATGCCCTTGCCTTGCGCGGACGAGCCCATCGTGCCGACCGGCTTGTCGCCGGCCATAACACTGACGCCGGCCTCCGGCGAGAGGTCATCGAGCAGCACCTTGACGCTGCGGGTGCGCGCGGTGCCGCGATGCTGCATGCGCGAGACGACCTCCTGGCCGACATAGCAGCCCTTGTCGAAATCGACGCCGGCAAGGCGGTCCATGTTGGTCTCGTGCGGGAACGCATCGCTGTACATGAAATCGAGCCCGCCGCGCGGCACGCCGAGCGCGATACGATGCGCCTCGTAGTCGGCGGCGTCGACCAGCTCGGCGCCGATGAGATCGGACAGCTTCTGCTTGAGATCTTCGGGGATCAGGATGCGAGTGCCGAGCGCATCATTGCGCGGATCGGCGAACGCAAGGTCCGGCTGCGCCGCAAGCTGGCCGTCCCAGGCCGCGAGCACACCGAGATCGAGGTTTTCCACCGTGACCTTGGCGCGCAGCTTGTAGAATTTCAGCTTGGTGGCGAGGCCCTCGGCCAGCGCCTTCGGACAGTCGATCAGGAACCCGCCGCCATGGCCTGCGGGCACCTCTGTGATCAGGAAATCCACGATGATCTTGCCCTGCGGCGTCAGCAGCGCGCCGAATCGCCCCAGGCCCGGCTTCAGCCTTTCGAGATCGGTCGTGATCAGGCCGTTGAGGAAGTTGCGCGCGTCCTCGCCCGCGACCTTGACCACGCTCCGGTCGGGAAGAAACGCTGATTTCATGTGAAAATCTCTTGCGACATGTTGCTCCGGAACGTAAGCCCGCAAGGCATAAACGACAAGACCTCAAGCCCCGCGCTTGGGGATGAGAGAGGCCTTCAGCCATGACCCAGCGCTTCGATGTGATCCTCAAAGGCGGCACCGTCGTCAACCAAGACGGCGAGGGTGTTCGCGATATCGGCATCACCAACGGCCGCATCGCGGAGCTGGGCCCGTTGTCGCAGGCCTCCGCCGCCGAGATGATCGACTGCACGGGCCTCCACATCCTGCCCGGCGTGATGGACACCCAGGTGCATTTCCGCGAGCCCGGGCTGGAGCAGAAGGAAGACCTCGAAACAGGGTCGCGCAGCGCCGTGATGGGCGGCGTCACCGCCGTGTTCGAGATGCCGAACACGTCGCCATTGACCGTGACGGAGGCCACCTTCACCGACAAGGTGAAGCGTGCCCATCATCGCATGCATTGCGATTTCGCCTTCTTCATCGGCGGCACCCGGGAGAACGTGCAGGATCTGCCGGTGCTGGAGCGCGCGCCCGGCTGCGCAGGCGTCAAGGTGTTCATCGGCTCGTCGACCGGCGCGCTGCTGGTGGAGGACGACGAGAGCCTGCGCCGCATCTTCCAGGTGATCCGCCGCCGCGCTGCGTTCCACGCCGAGGACGAATACCGCCTCAACGACCGCAAGTCGCTGCGCATCGAGGGCGATCCGCGTTCGCATCCGGTCTGGCGCGACGAGACCGCGGCGCTGATGGCGACGCAGCGGCTGGTCAAGCTCGCGCACGAGACCGGCAAGCGCATCCACGTGCTGCACATCTCGACCAAGGAAGAGATCGAATTCCTGCGCGACCACAAGGATGTCGCGTCCTGCGAGGCGACGCCGCATCATCTGACGCTGGTCGCGCCCGAATGCTACGAGCGGCTCGGCACGTTGGCGCAGATGAACCCGCCGGTGCGCGGGGCCGATCACCGCGCCGGCATCTGGCGCGGCATCGAGCAGGGCATCATCGACGTGCTCGGCTCCGACCATGCCCCGCATACACTGGAAGAGAAGTTGAAGACCTATCCGGCATCGCCCTCCGGGATGACCGGCGTGCAAACGCTGGTGCCGCTCATGCTCGACCACGTCAACGCCGGCCGCCTGTCGCTGGCGCGCTTCGTCGATCTCACCAGCGCCGGCCCTGCGCGTCTCTACAACATGGCCTGCAAGGGCCGCATTGCCGCAGGCTACGACGCCGACTTCACGGTCGTCGATCTCAAGCGCAGCGAGACCATCACCAACAAATGGGTCGCCTCGAAGGCCGGCTGGACCCCCTATGACGGCGTCCGCGTCACCGGCTGGCCCGTCGGCACCTTCATCCGCGGCCGCCGCGTGATGTGGCAGGGCGAGATCGTGACACCGTCGCAGGGCGAGCCGGTGCGATTTCTGGAGACGCTGAAGCAGTAGAGGGCATGCTTCAGTCTCGTCATTGCGAGGAGCGCAGCGACGAATCCAGAATCTTTCCGCGGTGGCAGTCTGGATTGCTTCGCTGCGCTCGCAATGACGAGGGGAGCGGTCTACACTTCCTCTCGAACGGGAGAGCAGTCCGATGTCCCAACCGACACCCCTCATCACCACCGAGCAACTCGCCGCGATTCTCGGCGATCCCAATCTCCGCCTCTACGACTGCACGACCTACAACGAGCCGGTGCCGCCCGGCAGCGACGTACCCTATCGCGCGGTGCCCGGCGACAAGACCTTCGCGGCCAGCCACATCCCCGGCGCCGATTTCTTCGACCTGCAAGGCGAGTTCTCCGACATTTCTGCGCAACAGTTCTTCATGATGCCCAGCGTCGCCCAGTTGGAGGCCGCCTTCGGCCGCCACGGCGCTGACGCATCCAAGACCATCGTGCTCTACAGCATCGGCACGATGATGTGGTCGACACGGTTCTGGTGGATGCTGCGCTCGCTCGGCGTCGATGCGCAGGTCCTCGACGGCGGTTTTGACAAATGGAAGGACGAGGGGCGGCCGGTCGAGACGGGTGCGCCGAAGGGCTATCCCGCCACCACCTTCAAGGCCGCGCCGCGCGCGGGCTTCTTCGTCGACAAGGCCACGGTGAAGGCGAGGATCGGCGATCCCTCGACTGTGATCGTCAACGCGCTTGGGCCGCAATTTCATCAAGGCCTCGAGCCGAGCCGCTACGGCCGGCCCGGCCGCGTGCCCGGCAGCGTCAACGTGCCCGCGGCCACGCTCGCCAAGGCCGACAAGACGCTGACGACGCTTGCCGATGCCGAAGCGAAATTCGCGGCCCAGGGCGTTACGCGCGACAAGAATGTGATCTGCTATTGCGGCGGCGGCATCTCGGCGACGATCGACCTGCTCATGCTGACAAGGCTCGGCTACGACAAGCTGACGCTGTACGATGCCTCCATGGGCGAATGGGCGAGGGATCCGGCGCTGCCGATCGAGACAGATTAGCTCTTACCCTCCCCTGGAGGGGGAGGGTCGATCGTGCGCAGCGCGAGCGGGGTGGGGTGACAGTCTCTCCTTGAGGCAATGTCCGTGTGGAGAGATCACCCCACCCCGCTTCGCATTACGCTTCGCTCCATGCGTAGCGACCCTCCCCCTCCAGGGTCCTCCAGGGGAGGGTGAGAAAGTCGGGAACCTTTATCGCAGGCCTGCATCCAATGTCCGGAACGAATGGAAACAGGTGACCACCATGCAGCGGACCGCAGCCGGCCTTTCCGCAGGCGCCAGAGCCAGAGCATCGGAAGCCGAACTGGTCGACCGCGCGCGGGGCCGTGACGAGGCCGCGTTGCGCGAGATCATGCAGGCCAACAACCGCAGGCTATACCGTCTAGCGCGCGGTATCCTGCGCAGCGATAGCGAAGCCGAGGATGTGGTGCAGGAAACCTATGTCCGGGCCTTCACACATCTCGACGGCTTTCGCGGCGAGTCCGGGCTCTCGACCTGGCTGTCGCGCATCGCCATCAACGAGGCGCTTGGCCGCGCGCGAAGCCGCAAGCCGCATGTCGAGCTCGGCGCGCTGCCGGAAGAGGCGCTCGACGCGCAGATCATAAAATTTCCCGTTTCTCCCGCAGGCGATCCGGAAAGGACCATGGCCCAACGTGAAATCCAGCGCGTGGTCGAACGCGCAATCGACGAACTGCCGGATGTGTTCCGCATGGTCTTCGTCGCGCGCGTCATGGAGGGGATGAACATCGAGGAGACCGCTGATCTGCTCGGCGTCAAGCCCGAGACCGTGAAGACGCGACTGCACCGTGCGCGCACCATGCTGCGCGAGAACGTCGAGAAGGAGATCGGTCCGGTGGTGATGGATGCGTTCCCGTTCGCCGGGTGGCGCTGCGAGCGGCTGACCGTATCGGTGCTGAAGCGGCTCGGCAGCCGCGGTTGAAGTTTTTCGGGAACGTTTGCGCGAAAATCCCATCCAATGCCTGTGAAGCAACGCCGGCAAACCGTCCGGCAGCACAGGAGTGTCAAACATGTTCACCCGATGGAGCGCGGCGCTCGCCGCGGCAATTCTGTTGTCGAGCCCCGCGCTGCTTCGGGGCGCCGGCGCGGCCGACAAGCCCACCGATCCGCAGATCGCTCACATCGCCTACACCGCGGGCGTGATCGACATCAACGCGGCCAAGCAGGCGCAGAAAAAGGCCAAGAACAAGGACGTCAAGGCGTTTGCCGAGGACATGCTGCGTGACCACGAGGCGGTCAACAAGCAGGCGCTGGCGCTGGTCAAGAAGCTGAACGTTACGCCTGAAGACAACGATACCAGCAAGGCGCTGTCGAAGCAGGCGAGCGACAAGCTGGCTGAGCTCGACAAGCTGAGCGGCGCGGCCTTCGACAAGGCCTATGTCGCGAACGAGGTCGCCTACCACAAGGCGGTCAACGGCGCGCTGGAAACCCAGCTCATCCCGTCCGCCGGGAATGCCGAGCTCAAGAGCCTGTTGCAGACCGGCCTGAAGATTTTTCAGGGCCATCAGCAGCACGCCGAGCATGTCGCGGCCGAGCTGAAATAGGGGGTGTGGGATGAAGCCGGGACACCTCGCTTCGATCGCGCTTGCGGTCGTCTTGCTGTCGATCGTCGTCCCGGCGCGCGCCGCGACCATTCAGATCACAATGGAAAATCTCGTGGTCTCGCCGACTGAGGTGTCGGCGAAGGTCGGTGATACCATCGAATGGATCAACAAGGATGTGTTCGCGCACACCGCCACGGCGAAGAGCGGCGATTTCGACGTGATGCTGCCGCCGAAGAAGTCGGCGACATCGGTTCTGAAGAAGGCGGGAACAATCGAATATTACTGCCGCTATCATCCCAACATGAAAGCGACGCTCAAGGTCGAGCCGTGAGGGAGGAGGGAACGCGTTCCCGATCTCGGCGGGAACATCTCCCGGTCATCGCGAGACTAATGCTTGTCCGGGGAAAACGGCATCCGTGCGATAAACGCGTCAGACTTCGCGAACCTGTTCGTCAATTCCCGTTCGCAAGTCATTCATCCGTAGACTGGCCCCGCCCGCGTGGCGGGGTCATTTTTCGCAAAAGGCTTACTGCCTTGCGAGCATGACCGAGAATTCGCCGTTGCGAATGCGACCCGGGAAGCCCTCGACGAATTTCGCCACCGCATCCTCGCCGTAGGTGCCGACCAGCTCGGCGAACGCCGCAAACAGGCTCGCCTGCGCCAGGCAGTCGCCGTCGACGCCATCATGGCGCGCTTCGGCCCAGGCCTCGTTGAGATAGCTCAGCGCGGCCTGTTTCTGCTCGTGGTCGGGCAGCGGCGCGCGGGCGGGGGCGTAGGACACTGAATGGCTCATGAAACTCGATCAGGGCTGGGGCGCGATCCACGGCGATGCGCTGTGCGAAAGGTGTAGCACGCGCATTAACGCCCGCTAGGCCACATCTTTAGGAACGGTTAACGGCTGTGAACAAAGTCGATGACAGGGTTCCACCGGTTGTCATTCCGGGGCGCGACGAAGTCGCGAACCCGGAATCCATTGCGCCACCAACTCTGCAGCCCGATGGATTCCGGGCTCGCGCTGCGCGCGCCCCGGAATGACAAGGGGAGGAATCAGTTCGCGTAACGCGCCGTGAGATCGCGCGAGATCTTCGAGCCTTCCTCGATATAGCGGCGGATCGCCACCGTCGCGGCCGGCGTGCAGCTCCGGTAGGTCTGCTGGAAGCCGTTATAGCCGCGGTTGAAGCCGGCAATCATGCGGGTGCGGCGCTCGCCCGAGGGGGTTTCGGCATCGATCAGCGCCTGCATCTCGCTGCGCCATTTGTTGCCCTCGTTGGACCCGCAGATGCCGCGCAGATAGTGCAGGCCGCCCAAAATCTCCGCCAGCCGCTGCAAATCGGCGTCAAACGGCGCCGCCACGTCCTGGGCCCTCGTGGGCACGGAGGCGCAGGCGAGAATCAGGGCAAAAATGGCCAGAAATCGCGTGGACATCGGCGGGGTGTATGCCCCCTCGGGGCGGATGACGCAAGACGGGGCGGTCAGGGCCCGATCAGCCGGGCGGCCGACTGGATGACCTCCTCCAGCCCCCCGGTCAGCTTGAGGTCGCCGAGGCTCGCTAGGGCGTCGGGGGCGATCCAGCGGTAATCGTCGAGCTCGTCGTTGAGAGCCGGCTCCTTGGCCACCCAGCGGGCGCCAAAGGACATGATCAGGTAGTGGCCCGCGCCGGCTGCGGCCGGCAACACCTCGCGCCAGCCGGCAAGGCCAATGATTTCGATGGCGAGCCCGGTCTCCTCGTCGACCTCGCGTGCCAGCGCCTGGTGCAGCGATTCGCCGAACTCGACCCGGCCGCCCGGCAGCGAATAGAATCCCTTGGCGGGCGAGCGGGCGCGGCGGGTCAGAAGCACCTTGCCGTCACGGAAGATGGCGGCGCTGACCGCGATCTGGGGGTGGGTGGGCTGGATGACCGCAGACATATCTTCAACAACCCTTGGCTCAATTCGCCATGATGGTGTCGACGTCGGCTTCCGCGCCGCCATTGATGATGCCGCCGCAGGCCGCGATCAGCGGCTTGACCCAGAGCGTGGCCTGCTCGGCGAGGCGGACGCGGGTCGCGTCCTTCTCGACCTCGCGCATGGCCGAGCCGACCGCTGTCAGGATCGAGGTCATGGTATCCGTGATGTGGTCGAACTGGGCGCGCACGTTCGGATCGGCCTTCTCATAGGCTTCGATGGCCAGATCCCGTGCCTTGAAATTCGACGCGGTGAAATGCTCGGCATAGGACAGCGGCGACCAGGTCAAAAAATCTTCGGCGCATTCCGGCATGTCCGGGACCATCTCCAGCAGCATCACGGCTTCATTGAAATGGTTGAGATAGTCGGTGGCAAGCCCGGTTCGCGGGTTGATGTTGGCCACGCGCAGCCGCTCGGCCCAGGCGGCGGCCTCGGGGCCCGTCTGTGCTTGCGTCCGCGCGGGTTGGGAGGCCGTTGAGCTCATCTGCCGCAGTGTTAACGTTCGGGGTTAAAAGGACCTGAACGGACCCTATATAGGCCCCCAAGGATGTGTGGACGCTTCGTCATAACTTCGGCCCCCGCGGCTTTACGGCAACTGTTCGGCTACATCGAGCAGCCGAATTTCCCGCCACGGTACAACGTCGCGCCGACACAACCGATTCCGGTCGTGCTGTTCGAGAACGGCGCGCGCCATTTCCGCTTGATGCGGTGGGGATTGTTGCCGGGCTGGGTCAAGGATCCCAAGGGATTTACGCTCCTGATCAACGCGCGCTCCGAGACGGTGCTGGAAAAGCCCGCCTTCAAGAACGCGATTCGGAGGCGCCGCGGCCTGATCCCGGCCGACGGCTATTATGAATGGAAGGCGGAGGGCGGCCGCAAGCAGCCCTTCTTCATCCACCGCGCCGACGGCGAGCCGCTCGGCTTTGCTGCGGTATTCGAGACCTGGGTCGGGCCAAATGGTGAGGAGCTCGACACCGTCGCGATCGTCACGGCGGCGGCGGGCGAGGATCTCGCCGCCCTGCATGACCGCGTGCCCGTCACCATCAGCCCGCGCGATTTCGAACGCTGGCTCGACAGCCGCGGCGACGATGTCGACGCCGTGTTGCCGCTGATGTCCGCCCCGCGCATCGGCGAATTCGCCTGGCACCCGGTCTCCACCCGCGTCAACCGCGTCGCCAATGACGACGATCAGCTCGTGTTGCCGATCAGCGCGGAGGAGATGGAGGCCGAGGCAGAGGCTGCGAAGCCGAAGAAGGCGGCCCGGAAGGTTGCTGCTAGCTCGTCAGATGACGGGCAGGGGTCGTTGTTCTAGCGAAGCTGGCGCGTCTTACTCCGCTGTCGTCCCGGACAAGCGAAGCGCAGATTCGGGACCCATAACCACGGGGAGGAGTTTGGCGAAGACTCGGAGTTATCAGCTCGCGCCATAAGCGCTCCCTGTGGTTATGGGTCCCGGGCTCGCGCTGCGCGCGCCCCGGGACGACGAGGAGAGTGTGAGGCTGCACTGCCCTCACACAATCTCCCTTGCCCGCAGCGCCGCGATCTCCGCTGCATCAAATCCCAACTCGCCCAGCACCGCATCCGTATCCGCACCCAATTCCGGCGCCATCCGGTCCAGCCGGCCGCCGCCATGGGCGAGCTTGAAGCCGCTGCCGGCAAAGCGCAGGCGGCCGTAGGGCGTATCCAGCTCCTGGATCGCGCCGCGGGCCTTGATTTGCGGATGATCGATGACCTCCTCGACCTTCCAGATGCTGGCGCAGGGCGCGCTGGCATCTTCCAGGATTGTCTCCCACTCGCGCGCAGGCCTGGCCGCCAGCGCCTCCTCGATGATGGAGCGCAATGCGCCCTCATTCTCGTTGCGCGCGAACCAGTCGGCGAAGCGCGGGTCTGACAGCGTGTCCTCGCGGCCGAGCGCGGACATCAGCGCGCGGTACTGCTTCTCGTTGTTGACGGCGAGCAGGATGTGGCCGTCGCCGCACTTGAACAGATTTGCCGTGGTCCTTCGGCTGACGGCCTGGTTGCCCGACAGCTGCTGGCGATGGCCGGCGACCGACCAGTCCGCGATCTGCCCCGAGAGAAACGCCATCGTCGCCTCCAACATCGAGACATCAATGAGCTGTCCCTTGCCGGTGCGGTCGCGCTGATACAGCGCGCTCGACACGCCGAAGGCGGCCGTGGCGCCCGAGAGCACGTCGCACACCGCAAAGCCCGCGCGCGTCGGCCCCGTCTCGGGATGGCCCGTGATCGCCATGATGCCCGACAGCGCCTGCATCTTGCCGTCATAGCCGGGCCGAAGGCGGTCCGGGCCGGTCTGGCCGAAACCCGACACCGCGCAATAGATCAGCTTTGGATTGATCGCAGAGAGCGCCTCATAGCCGATGCCGAGCTTGTCCATCACGCCGGGGCGAAAGTTCTCCATGACGACGTCGACTTGCGCCACGAGCTTCTTCACGATCGCGATGGCGTCTGGCTTTTGCAAATCGAGCGTCAGGCTGCGCTTGTTGCCGTTGATGGCCTGGAACGCCGGTGCGAGCCCGCGCTCGGCCCATTCGCGGCTGAGCGGCGTGCGGCGCATGTCCTCGCCCTCGCGCCGCTCGACCTTGATGACATCAGCCCCGAGCAGCGCGAGCTGGTAGCTCGCATAGGGGCCGGCCAGCACCTGCGTGAAGTCCAGAATCTTCACGCCCTCGAACGGTCGCGTCACGTCGCTCTCCCCATTGTTTGTTGTTGTCGGAGGACGTCAGGCGGCGCGGTTGCCGCGCGCGATCTCCTTCTGCTTGTCGAATTCGGCGCGGCGGCGCGCCAGCTCCTCAGGGGAGAGCTGTGCGACGTTGTTGTAGTCGAGCTTCCAGGAGGCGTCTTCGCTCCAGCGCAGCGGCGACTGCATCGTGGTCTGCGGACCGCTCGCGCTTTCCAGCAGCGTCAGCGCGAGCTCCAGCGTCTGGGCCTGCGAGGCGACGTCGTGCGGCTTGCCGGCCGAATTGCCGAGCGGGAAGTCCGAGAACAAAAAGCGCGGCGCGGCGGCATGCTCGATGATGTCCTTGGCGCAACCCATCACCACGGTCGGGATGCCGTTGGCTTCGAGATGCCGTGCCACCAGTGCGGTGGTCTGGTGGCAGACCGGGCAGTTCGGCACCAGCAGGGCGACATCGACCTTGTCCGCGAGGCAGCGCGCCAGGATTTCCGGCGCGTCGGTGTCGAGCGTGACGCGATGGCTCCGGTTGGTCGGTGCGCCGAAGAAGCGCTGGCTCACTTCGCCGATGCGGCCTGCGGCAGATGCCTTCAAAAGCTGCGGCAGCGGAAACCAGGTGCCGTTGTCGGTCGCCGTGGTGTGCTTGCGGTCGTAGCCGATGTGCGAGATGCGCAGATCGTGCTGCTTCGAGGTGTCGCCGTCATAGACCTGGTAGAATTTCGCCCCGCCATTATACGCCGCGCCCGGCCCCTGGTCGCCCTTGGCGGGATCGTACGGCGCGGCCGTGGTGATGATCGTCACGCGCGATTGCGACAGCGGCTTCTTCAGCGGCTGGAACGGCGCCTGGGTGTAATGCGCCCAGCGATACGGCGTGGAGTAGCCGATCGCGGTGTAATAATCGCGCGTGCGCTGCATATAGGGGACGGGGGAGTCGTAGTCGGGCGCAAAGCCGAATTCATCGTCGCGCGAAGCGGACATGGGGCGCGTCTCCTGGTTCTTGGTTGGGACCAGATTAGAGATAGTTTTGGGGTTGCTCAACCGGGGCGGGGCGGCGCAGGGCAGAATTGCAGGCGACGATGAAGCCGCGCGGACGGTGCCGCTTACCCTCCCCTGGAGGGGGGAGGGTCGATCGCGCGAAGCGCGAGCGGGGTGGGGTGATCTCTCCACACGGGCACTGTCGGACGCGGAGGGACCGTCACCCCACCCCGTCTCATATTTCGCTGCGCTCAATGTGAGCCGACCCTCCCCCCTCCAGGGGAGGGTAAGCAACCTACCTGAACACATGCAGCGCCGCGTATTGCAGCAGCATGATCGCCTTGGCGTCGATGATGCGGCCATCCGCGATCATCGCCAAGGCCTCGTCGATCGAGAGCTCCAGCACCTCGATGTCCTCGCCTTCGTGCTCGAGGCCGCCGCCGTCGCTGACCCGCATCTCCGGCTCGTATTCGGCGACGAAGAAATGCAGCTTCTCGGTGATGGCGCCGGGGCTCATGAAGGCCTCGAACACCTTGTGGACGTGGTGCAGGCGATAGCCGGTCTCCTCCTCGGCCTCGGCGCGGATGCGTACCTCGGGGGAGGCATCGTCCAGCACGCCGGCGGCGGCTTCGATCAGGAGATCGTCGTAGCCGCGGATAAAGGCCGGCAGGCGGAACTGGCGCACCAGGATCACCGTACGCCGTGCGTGATTATACGGCAGCACGGCGGCGGCGTTGTCGCGCTCATAGGTTTCCCGGTGCTGCGTCTGCCACTCGCCATTGGCGCGCCGGTACTCGAACGTCGTGGTCTTCAGCGTGGTCCAGCCGTCCGAGAGCACGCGGACGTCCTTGATGCGGACGCGGTCGGATACGGTCATTGCTGTTTTCCAGCTACGTTGTGGAAGCGCGGCCGTCGAGCCACTTCTGGAACATCACCGAGGTGGATTCCTCGAAATCCAGCGACTGGTAGAACGCATTGGCCTGCGCGTTCTCGCGCCGGACCAGGAGCTGCAGCTTCAAAATGCCGGCCTGGCGCAGCCAGCCCTCGGCCGCGGCCATGATGACGCGGCCATAACCGCGTTTGCGCCCATCAGGATCGACCGCGACGTAATAGACCCAGCCGCGATGGCCGTCATGGCCGACCATGGCGGTGGCGACGATCGCGCCGCCGTCGCGGCCGATCAGCACGGTGGAATTGTCGCGCCGCCGCGCCAGCGCGATGTCGGCATGCGGGTCGTTCCAGGGCCGCGTCAGGCCGCAGCGCTGCCACAGCGCGACGACGGGCTCGACATCGGCGTCGGTGATCGCATCGATCGTAAGTGAGACGCTCATAGCACCTTCCCCGGATTCATGATGCCCTGCGGATCGAGCATCGCCTTGATCGCGCGCATCAGCTCGATCGCGGTCTTGTCCTTCACCTCGGGCAGTTCGTCGCGCTTGAGCACGCCGATGCCGTGCTCGGCCGAGATCGAGCCGCCCATGCGCAGCACGATCTCGAACACGACCGCGTTCATCTCGTGCCAGCGCGCCAGGTAATCCGCGGTGTTGGCGCCGATGGGCTCGCTGACATTGTAATGCAGATTGCCGTCGCCGAGATGGCCGAACGGCACCGGCCGCGCGCCGGGGATCAGCTTGACCACGGCGGCATTGGCTTCGTCGATGAAGGCGGGCACGGCGGCGACGGGAACGGAGATGTCATGCTTGATTGAGCCGCCCTCCGGCTTCTGCGCCGACGACATCTCCTCGCGCAGCTTCCAGAAGCCGTTGCGCTGGGTGAGGTTGGCCGCGATCACGGCGTCGTCGACGATCTCCTCTTCCATGGCGCGGGCGAGGATCGTCTCCAGCGGTGTGCGGGCATCGTCGCCGGGGGAGGACAATTCCATCAGCACGTACCAGGGATGTTTTGCTTCGAGCGGATCGCGCACGTCGATGCCGTGGCGGACCGAAAAGTCGACCGCCATCTCCGACAGCAGCTCGAAGCTCGTCAGCGCGTTCGCGGCTTCGCCCTGCGCGATCGTCAACAGCTTCAGCGCCGCCGCCGGCGATTTCAACCCGACGAAGGCTGTCTCGACCGCCCGCGGCTTTGGAAACAGTTTTAGCGTAGCCGCCGTGATGATGCCGAGCGTGCCTTCCGCGCCGATGAAGAGGTTGTGCAGATTGTAGCCGGTGTTGTCCTTCTTCAGCTTCGACAACACGTTGAGCACGCGACCGTCGGCGAGCACCACTTCGAGCCCTAGTGCCATCTCGCGCGCAACGCCATAGGCGAGCGCGGCGGTGCCGCCGGCATTGGTCGAGAGATTGCCGCCGATGGTGCAGCTTCCTTCCGCGCCGAGCGAGAGCGGAAACAGCCGGTCCACGTCGGCCGCCTTCTGCTGCGCGACCTGGAGCACGACGCCGGCCTCGCAGGTCATGGTGTTGGAGGCGGTGTCGATCTCGCGGATCTTGTCGAGCCGGCGCAGCGACACCACCACCTCGCCGTTGTGCGGCGTCTGGCCGCCGACGAGCCCGGTGTTGCCGCCCTGCGGCACCAGCGCGATTCTGTGCGCGGAGGCGAGCTTGCAGATCGCCGAGACTTCCGCGGTCGTGCCCGGGCGAAGCACCAGCGGCGAGCGGCCGTGAAACAGGTTGCGCTCCTCGGTGACGTAGGCCTCGATGTCGGCCGCGTCGGTGATCGCGTGGCGGTCGCCGACGATCTTGCGGAATTGTTCGAGCAGCTCTGGCGCAAGCGGCGGGGTGGCAGATGTATTGACGTTCATGCTCTTGTCTCGTCTTCGCTTTTCTCTCTTGCGCATGATCTTATCGGAAAACCGCTGCACACTTTTCCGGATCATGCGCTATCTGGCGACCGCGGCCCGGCGCAGCCGGTCGTTGATGGCCTCGCCAAGTCCTTCTTCCGGCACCGCCATCACCGCGATCGCTCGCGGGCTCTTCGCATCGAGGGCGCGAAGATAGCCGAACAGATTGGTGGCGGCTTCATCGAGATCAGCCGCGGGCGACAAATTCATGACAGCGGCGGCGGCCTCCAGGCCCGGCAGGCGATCGGGGCCGAACGCCAGCAGCGCTTCGCCCGCGGCCACATCGCGCGCATTGAGCCGCACGCTGGCGCGCGGGGCGTAATGCGAGGCCAGCATGCCCGGCGCCAGCGGCTGGCTGTCGTCGCTCTCGGCCTCTACAGGTGGCCGCGCCAGCGGCACGCCGAGCACGGCCTCGATCCGCTCGCGTGACAGCCCGCCGGGGCGGAGCAGCATCGGGGCGTCGAAACAGCCGACGATGGTCGATTCGACGCCGACCGCGACCGGTCCGCCGTCGACGATCAGGTCGATCCGCCCGGCAAGGTCGCTTTCGACATGGGCTGCCAGCGTCGGCGAGACATGGCCGGAGATGTTGGCGGACGGCGCCACCACGGCCCCGCCGAAGGCGCGCAGGATCGCCTCCGCCACCGGATGGGCGGGAATGCGGATCGCGACCGTGTCGAGCCCGGCGGTGGCCAACTCGGCCACCGGACAGTCGTCCGTCTTCGGCACCACCAGCGTCAGCGGCCCCGGCCAGAACGCTTCCGCAAGCCTCAACGCACGCGCGTCGAACCGCCCGATCCGCCGCGCGGCTGAGAGGTCGGCGACATGGGCGATCAGCGGATTGAAGGCCGGCCGCCCCTTTGCGGCGTAGAGATGGGCGATCGCGGTGGCATTTGCGGCGTCCGCCCCGAGCCCGTAGACCGTCTCGGTCGGAAACGCGACCAGCCCGCCGGCGGCCAAAATCCGGGCGGCAGCTTCCGCGCCGGCCTCGCCGGCCGGTAAAATCAGCGTTTCAAGACCCGTTTTCACAGGGACAAAATTCCTCATGCCGGCCGCTTGCGGTGCGTCAAACCCGACGCTATAAGCCGCCTTCTTGTCGGAGTGTGGCTCAGCCCGGTAGAGCACTGCGTTCGGGACGCAGGGGTCGCAGGTTCGAATCCTGCCACTCCGACCAGAAATCATTAGGCTTTTTCTTCTGATTTCGATCCTCGGTCAAGTTGACCACCGTTTCGGCCACCGAAACGTACCGGCTCTTTTGGCCAATGGCCGCAGCCGCCCCCTGGAGGAAGTCCGGGTGGTGATGGCCATAAGTGTCCTGCAGGACCTCGGGTGACATGCCCAGGAACCCTGCCGCCTCCCAGATTGGCACGCCACGCTGCATGAGCCACGTCGCAGCCGTATGGCGCAGGGTGTGGGGTGTGACCCTCCCGGGCAGGCGGGCAAGCCCTACGGCGGTCTTGAAGCCCTTTTTCACCGAAGCTACCGGCTTGCCGTTGAACTCAACAAAGCACTCTGTGATCAGCTTACGGTTCCACCAACGCCGAAGGTGGGTGAGCAGCCGAGGCGGAATGGGGGCTGGCGTCTGTCGCTTCTTTGTCGCGCGCTTGCCAATGGCCTTACGATAAAAAATGCCGCGCTCCAGATCCACGTACGAACGTCCAGTTATCGCATATGGCGACGCCGATGCGATCGCGCCTGCCCGAGTGCCAGTATATAGGCCGATCAAGATAAACCGCGCGATATGACGCAGAGGCCTTCGGTTCGTGGCGACCGGGCCGCCCTTCGACGTTCCCGAGTGGATCGTCTGCTTCTCGCGATACCTCCAACAATGCCAAAGCAACGCTGCGGCCTCCTTGCGAGTCAGCCATCGGTCGCGGGCCTCACCTTTGGGAGGGAGCGACACTCGCACTATGCCGCGGTGAAAGCCTTCCTTTGCGTGGTGATTGATCGCGGCGCGCAGTGTCTCAAGGTCGCGGCGAGCACCACCCGGACTGCCACGATGCTTGGTGTAGCCTGCACAAGCCTGGGCATTAACCTGCGCCAGCTTCTTGCCACCCCAATACTCGTTGAGTCGCTCAATTCGGGCCTCGATCTCGAACTGGTCGCCGGGCTCGCCAATGTCGGTCAGATAAATCGAGAGGACATCAGCACAATCGATGTCCTCAATGTCTTGGCGGCGCCGTTCGGGTTGATACTTACGAGCGATGTAGTCTGCTAGGGCCTGCTCTGCTTTTACAGGCGGCTTTTTTTCAGACGTGCTCGCAACGCATCCTGTGGCGATATGGCGATTCCCGTCCTTGATGATCCAGACGGCTTGGTGGACGAGCTTTCCCTCAGTGTATCTCGCTTTTCGTCGGTAGAGGCGGATTCCCTTGCTTGGACGCGACATAGCTCCCTCATCTGCCTAATGTTTTCGAGCGTCGTGTAGTCTTTGCCGGCAATACGCTCTACGACCAATCGGCCGCGTGCCGCCTCACGTCGCAATCCCGAAGCCGTCATCGAGCCATCCGGGAACGCAAGCTTAGCCGCAAGCCCTAACCGAATGGGCGCGGTGATATCAACAGACTCTAACGTTTGGATTGATTGACCGGTCACAATGCCCATCGCCCAAGAGATGAGCTAGAGCATTCACCAGTCCAGCAGTTTTATCAGTCCCAAATCTACAATATCCTCTAGGAAAATCACTATTTCCTAATCCTAGGTGGACCGCATCTCCCTCACAAGCTCCTTATAGCTTCTCATGAATTCTAATTGACTTGGCTTAAGTGCGGTAGTCTTGGGTGCCTTGGGCACCACGCGAAGCTCTTCGATCCAATCATCTTCATCAACATGTTCGATTTTACTCGCAACATACGCCGCGGCTTGAAGGAAGTGTCGCAGCTTCGCGCGATTGACGCTTTCAAGCTCTAATTCGTCTCCGTCGAGTTCGGGGGGCAAAAAATCGAAACCAAGCCGTTCGCTTGCATAGAGAAACGGTGCGGCCTGTTTGAGATTCTTCCAGCGTTTGCGAACCGTGCGCCAACTCCGCTTCTCAGGGCCTTGCTTGAGGCATACGTAGAGCTCGCCAGCACCGATGTTCGCCTTTTTAGGGGTCAGTGCGCCGTGCTCTACTGCCCGAAACCGAAAATCGATCATGTCACACACTGTGTCGACTTCGCCTCTTCTCGTCTGTATGCAACGGTTCAATTCCCCGAACCTAGGCGTGTCTACCAGCGACGTCCATCCTGTAGTCCCGAACATCGCGTCATATAATCTCGCATACGAATCGTCCTTTAAAAAACCGACAAGAATTTTCGACGTGCGATCAGATGGCCGTCCAAAACCTCCGCGAGGTCCATGATCCGACTCGTACTCTCTCAGAATTGAAGTCGCTGCCCATTTTCCGACCGCATCAACGTACTCGCTCTCCTCCGGAAACAGTAGCCAGACCCGAAATTGTAAGAAACGAATTCCATGCTCATGCGAGAACATCTCGGGCTTCCCTGAGATAATTTGCCGTAGCATGCTTAAATTGAATTCTTTCAAGGTGAGTTCTCCCGCAAGCGATTTATAGGAAAATAGGGAATTCCTCGTGGTAAGTCGAGGCTTCAATAGAAGCTCTCCTTTTCTTTGTGCGATGATGACGCCTGAGCGGAAATGCTCATCCTCAGCCGCAGGCTTAAAAGGGTGTCAATGTGAATCAGAAATGGAAACAATTTTCGAGTTATGACCCACAGACAAAGGAGTTCCTTGATGACACGCGATCTAAAGCGAAAGAATTTCAGTGCGTGCGAGAATATGGCATTTCTGAATTTATCTGCGATCTCTACGGACAGCTGCTGCGCCTCAAAAGCGAGAAACGTCTCAACAAGACGCTCCGCAAGTTGAACCGGGCCACAAATGTAAAATCTGGAGCTAGCCGCATGTTGGGGCTGGTGAGACGCGCATCCGATCCGGACTGGGATACTCGCCGTGCAAGCTATACGGCCGGGTTGCTTGACAGCGCCCTGAAAGCCGGAACGCCTCTCACTAAGATCGAAGAGTTTCGGCTAGAGTATGCCCGGTCGCGATCTCGGAAAGAGTAACCTCCCGCGAGACGGGTAACGGTGCATGAGAGAGTAATCAACTAAGACGTCTTAGTTGATCACTCTCTCCCCATCCGGTCGCGAGTTCGAACTATAAGCGATTGGAGCGGAAAGAGGCGCAACCCGGTGATGACGTGGCCCCGCAGCAAGCGGTAGCTTCTATCTGTTGACACACTTCACAATGCCATTCGCAGAGCTTTGAGCTCAATCTGCACGGTTTTAAAGCGAAATTGCAGGACTTTTCCAAAAGTCACAGCCGACAATAAAAGCTGTAAATGATCGTCAGTTCTACGAAAGGCGATCATCATGAATTTGTTCAAGCATACGGAAATTGTTGCGGCGGAAGAAATTGCGTGCGGAAAACTGCTCTCTGCGTTTGAGGCATCGCCCAAGCGAAACTTGGTCAACTCAGGCGACGAAGAGTTAGTTCTAGATAGCGCAGGCGCGGGGCTGAGTGCCGTTTGTCACTCTGCGCGTATCTGCTGGGCCCATTTCCTCTGCGACGAATTGGAGCGCTATTTCGCCTACGGAAGCGCCACTAGGGCGACTAATCAGAAGGTGTTCTTTTTCACGCTGGCCGACATCGGGTGCGCGCGGTCGCTCGACCAGCTCAAAGTTAACCTCAAACCCATCGCTCAAAAGCTAAGGAAGGGATTGCGAGGATACGATTTCATTGGCGTGATCGAACCTGGTCTGTACAGCCACGTCGACGCCGCGGCCAAGAGCCCATTCGGCGCATCATGTATATCGTGGCATCTGCATGTTCTGCTCTGGGGCGTATCGCGTAAAGGTGCAAAACGTCTTGCCGCGGGGCTGAACCGGTCTCAAAGATATGTTGCGCTCTCACCTGGACAGGATGGTGTCTTTCAGCGTCAGGTCCGCGAAGGCGAGCTTTCTCGGGCGTTAGGCTACATTCTAAAACCGCCGAAGTCGGCTTATCGCCTGGGCCGCCGCAGCAAGTCGATTGATGCGGCAGAACCGTCATTCATTCAGTATCGCAGCCACCTCCGCCCAGGAGAACGGATGACGGTTTATCTGCACATGCGACATTTGTCGCTTGCGGAGACATGGATCGCGGGAGGTGAGGGATCCGCCTTGCTTGGAATGGCCAAGCGCCGTTCGCGGGCAGCTATCCGTCGCTTCGAGCGGTTGTCTGACCTGGGTCAGCGTGACTCTCGTCGGTCCCTGCCGCGCTACTCGTCAGTCTTATCGATGATTGCCGCAGCAAAGATCCGAAAAATAATCTTGTAAATGCACCGTATCTACTCAGCAACAGAAGGACGGTGCGCAAATGGCAAAAACTCCTAGCTATCTTGACAAGCTGAACAAAGAACAGAGAGCCGCAGTGGTTTGCGGAATTCGTCCGGGGAAACCTCGGCGAAAGAAGCCTTTGCTGATCAACGCTGGCCCAGGCTCCGGAAAAACGAGAACGTTAGCAGCGTGCATTGCTTATACCGCCGAGTGCGGCGCAAATCCGGATCAAATGATGATCTGCTCATTTACTCGCAAAGCGGCCACTGAACTGATCGAGCGGGTAAGAAGGTTGCGGAGAATGTCCCGTGGTGATTCCGATGGATTTTCCCTCGCTGGCACGTTCCACTCCATTGCGTTGAAATTTTTGCGGCGATTCGGGCAGGAAATCGGGCTGCGCAACGATTTCTCAGTTCTTGGAAAAAGCGATGCAATCGAGTTCATTGCTTCTATCCAGCGTCAACTGAAGTTACCGCGATCATTCCCGCGGGCGAGGGATTGCATTGGTATTTTTTCCTACCGTATGAATGCCCGAATGTCGCTCGCGGCGACGTTAGAACGACGATACATAAGGTATCGTCGCTTCAAACGCGGATTAGCCAGCTTGCTGGAACGATACGAAATGGTCAAGAAGGAACAGAATCTGGTCGACTATGACGATCTCCTTTTTCACTTTTCTCGCCTTGTCCGTCATCCATTCGCTCGGGATGAAGTACGCAGGCAGATTAGGTTCGTCTTTGTCGACGAGTTTCAGGATACGTCGCGTCTTCAGTGGCAGATCATAAAACGCCTTACGCCCCGCGGAGAAGGGTTGACGGTCGTTGGAGACGACGCGCAGGCGATTTATGGATTTCGAGCCGCGAGCGTCACCAACATTCGCAGATTCAAGAGGCGGTTTAGGCGTGGTGCTCGGAGAGTCACACTTTCTCAGAATTACCGCTCGACGCGGCGGATAGTTGCGGCGACCAGCGACATCATGACGTCTGCAACTGATGACCGGCTTGATAAGGAACTATGGTCGAAAAACGAGCGAGGACCGCAGCCGCGCCTCATCGCCGTATTCGATGAACGAGCTCAGGCAAGGTACGTCATCAGTCATGCCAGAATGTTGAGAAAGCGGGGAGTCGCCTTCAATAACCAAGCCGTGTTGTTTCGGACGTCTCGGGAGGCCGCCGCTTTGGAGAACGAACTAGCCAAAGCGCGCATTCCATTCGTTAAATGGGGCGGGCGCGCTCTTTCGGAAAAATCCCACGTGCGGGAATTCATCTCTCTTCTGCGGTGGTACGAAAACCCCAGGTCTGAATTCGACGCCACTCGTGTATTTCAAAAGTTTCCGGGCATAGGTAAGGCGCGAGCGAAAGCGCTTTTTCGGCAAATTGACCCGCTGAACGTCAAACATTCGCTGCGGGTGGCCGAGGTTCCGGAGGCAGCCAGGGCGAAATGGGATTCCTTAAGGAGGCTGATTGTCGGAGCGAAGCGGAGTCGGAGAACCTGGCCAAGCACAATCCGGTCGCTGAAACGATGGTTTTTAACGCTCGATTCGCGTGCGTCCAAAGAGTTTGCTGGCCGAGCAGCTGACGTTGAAAGGTTCGTCGCTTTGGGCGAAACACATCGCTCCTGCAGGGCATTTCTATCCAGCATCCTGGTCGATTCCGCAGAGACCGATCTGCCGGGTAATGACGCGCTGATCCTGTCGACCATTCACTCCGCGAAAGGGCACGAATTCAGGGCCGTCACAATTTTATCGGTCGTGGAAGGTTGCATTCCTTCGAACAATGCGCAATCGCCCGAAGCGATAGAAGAGGAGCGCCGAATTTTGTATGTCGGAATGACCCGAGCCCGGACGTTTTTAGAGCTGATTGTGCCCCAGCATGTGTCTCTTCGCAGTGGCGTCGCGGGCGACAAACATCAGCTTTTGAGTCGCTCGCGCTTCTTGGATGGCAGGGTGTCTCGACGGCTTCGGAATGGTTTTGGGGGACTCTAAAGTCGCAACCCAGGCGATATTTCGGGCGAGTGACGTTCAAAAAGAGCAATCTTTGGCGTGGAAAACCGGGAAATCAAAAAAGTTGATCGCGATGCCGGGCGAGGAGACTTGGTTTCGTTTCCGATGTCAATGAACGATATACGGTGACATTTGGTCGGCGCCGCGATGGAGTAGTCTTACTTGCTAAGTCGGCGCAGCCAGAGATCCCGTTGTTGGCTCGGAAAAATCGGTGTAAGTCGTTGGGCGTCACATTCTTCATGACGGCGTACTGCAACGCGCGTGTCCAGCGGCTCCGCATGCGGAGGTCGGAGTGATCGCAAGAAGCGTCAACTATGGTTCGTAGCGAATGTTGGCCAGAGCGCACCGGTGTCATCAGCACGCTAGGAGCAATTTCAGCAAGGTGATCCAGCAAGTCGTTACCCTCGAAATAGTCGTATGCGCGGAGAACTGACCGAAGGTATCGATAATCCGCGAACCGGTGTTTCCGTGCTGCCGCCTTTTCTGCGGCTTTTCGCACCTTTTTAATCCGGGCAACAATCTTACGGGTCGACGGCCCCAACGACGCTACTGACGATTTCATAGGCACCTCCAAAGTTGAGATGCTGTAAATTAGAGTCGCTTGCGACGTTTCAGGCGATGGTCGAGGCGAAATGTCGACGTTTTTGGAGTCCTTTTGGTCGGCCAAGGTTTCTGAGAGTTATTTGAGGTCGGTGAGTAGGAGGAGTGGCGAGCGCGCGTCCTTCAAATATCAAGCAACCTACGGCGCCGCGTTTTCAAGCATTCGCGCAAAGAATTCCCTTGTTCGTTTAAATGAACCCTCGGCAACTTGCGGATTTCCGCTGATTTTGTGTTTCTTCAAACCACCTCCTATGCTCCAGCCGGCTACTTCGGTCATGCCCTGTAATCGATCAAAGCCATGTGCGCGCCAGGATAAAACACCATCTCCACCGGAGCGACTTTCGATACGGCGGCCTGTAATTCGCGGCACAACGGTGCGGGGGTCCAGTCATCATCCTCGCCGATGAGAACGAGGAGAGGCACATCAATATTGGCGTCAAGTTTGGGATTGCAATACGGGTAGTAGGCGGCGGCACCTCGGACGCCAAACAGCTTCAATTGGTACTTCACTTGAACAGCCGTCATGATCGTCTAAGCGCCATCCGAAAGGCAAGCCGGCCCGGTCCTTTGCAACATACGGCGGCTTCCGGAGATATTCCGCAGTGTCATAGATGTCCGAAACGCGCATCTCGGGCGTAACGGAGCTAGTCTCTTTGCAGATGTTTCCGAAACCAGCGGCGCAAAGCTGTCAACGACAACGGCAACATGGCCCCAGGAGATCAGCCTTTCGGCCCAAAGCTTGTGATGGGCGTCAAG
This sequence comes from Bradyrhizobium sp. Pa8, assembly GCF_052588265.1. NCBI lineage: Bacteria > Pseudomonadati > Pseudomonadota > Alphaproteobacteria > Hyphomicrobiales > Nitrobacteraceae > Bradyrhizobium > Bradyrhizobium sp. Pa8. The sequence continues at coordinate 2,332,612 of NZ_CP176767.1, forward strand.
GGCGCCGCAACCATGCAAGACCATGATTGCAGGAAAAGTGCCGCTGCCGGAGGGACGTATATCTCTGCATGTTCAGTCGTTGGCTCAACATCGGACACTCGGAGATCGACTCGAATTGCCATTCGGCCAATGGCTTAAATCTGAGCCGTTCCGCCGTGGATTTGGCCCTCGGTCGGCAGGCAGCATCCGTAACCGGCCCGACATGCTCGACTGTTCATCGAACGAAACGCTCAAGCAACGCTTGCGACCCAGTCAACTACCAACCTTAGCAATTGATGAAGAAGACGCACACATGGCAATCGTGGGCGATAGACAGTCAAGGAAATCGATTCAGAAATGGGCCAAAAAGAATGAAAGAAGTCCTGCTGGGCTCGGTAACCCTTGTCGCGCTGACCGCTTCGGCCTCCGCCGCTGATCTGGCGGCGCGGCCCTACATAAAAGAACCTCCGATGGTCACTCGGATCTACGACTGGAGCGGCTTTTACATCGGCATTAGCGGCGGCGGTGGCTCCGCGCATCAGTGCTGGGACGTCGTCAACGCCGGGGGCTTGGTCGTTGCTCCGCCCCTTGCCATGGGGTGCAACAATGCGACTGGAGGTACTGCTGGTGGTCAAATCGGCTACCGCTGGCAGATAGCGAACTCGGTGTTCGGCCTTGAGGCCCAGGGCAACTGGGCCGACTTCAAGGGCTCCAACGCTAACCTCGCCTTTGCGGGCGTCCAGGATGAATCCAAGATTGGTGCATTCGGCCTGTTCACGGGTCAGGTCGGCTATGCCTGGAATAACGTACTGCTTTACGTGAAAGGTGGCGCTGCGGTCGCCAGCAACAAATACCGGGTTTTCGATTTTGCGACCGGGCTGACCATTGACAACGGGAGCGAACCCCGTTGGGGCGGCGCGGTAGGAGCGGGCCTTGAGTTCGGCTTCGCTCCGAACTGGTCCGTCGGCATCGAGTACGACCATTTGTTCATGGGCCATCGGGACGTGGACTTCTTTTTTTCAGCTGGAATCGGAGGGGTTCCGGTGGGCGCTCGTGCGGGGACCGCCCGCATCGGTCAGGACGTCGACGTCGGTCTGGTCCGTGTGAACTATCGCTGGGATGGTGCGGTCGCAAAATTTTAATCTTCGCCAATCGTGTCCAACAGGTGAAGTGCAACTATTTCGCCGGTGCGGCGCGAAGCGCACCTTTTTGCTCTCTTCAAGCATGGCCGCACAATTGTGGTGCGCCGGTTGGTGCGGCGCCGTGGCGAGGCGACAGCACCTTCGTGGAGGCAAAAATGTGCGAGTCTAACAACCGATCTGGAGAGTTGCCAGCGGAGGCGAGAAGGCCTCGCGAGCCTGTCCTTGTGGATGTGGCCCTGCAGGGCGGTGGCTCGCACGGCGCCTTTACTTGGGGCGTGCTCGATCGTCTTCTTGAGGAGAACTGGCTTCGCATCATCGGCCTATCCGGCACCTCGGCCGGCGCGATGAACGCAGCCGTGATGGCCTATGGCTATGCCGCGGGCGGAGCGGAAGGGGCGCGGGCCGCCCTCGACGCCTATTGGGAGCTCGTCGCGGAGGCGGCACGCTTAAGCCCGTTTCAACGCAGCCCGATCGACGTATGGCTCGGCCGCTGGACGCTCGATTATTCTCCGCTGCTTATCGCAATGGACATGATCTCGCGTCTCTTCTCGCCCTACGATCTCAACTTGACCGGCGCCAACCCGCTCCGTTCCATACTCGAACGGGCGATCGATTTCGAGTTGCTCAAAAGGTCGCCAGTTCGGATCTTCATCACCGCGACCAATGTCCGAACCGGTCGCGGCCGGGTGTTCCAGAACTCTGAGATCACGCCGGATGTCCTGCTTGCCTCCGCCTGCCTGCCGACTCTCTTCAAGGCGGTGGAGATCGACGGCGAGAGTTATTGGGACGGCGGCTACGCCGGAAACCCGACGCTGACGCCGCTTGTGCGAGAGCTGGATTCGAACGACACAATTCTTGTGCCGATTAATCCGATCGAGCGTCCCGGCACGCCCCGGACCGCGGCCGAAATTCTGAACCGCCTCAACGAAGTGTCGTTCAATGCCACCACACTGAAGGAACTTCGGATGATTGCCCTTCTGCGCAAGGTCGCGGATCTCGGTGACAGCGAGGGCGCGCGCTGGGGGAGGATGCGCATCCATCTCGTCCGTAACACCATTATGAGCACGCTCGGCTATTCGTCCAAGCTCAACGCCGAGCGGGCGTTTCTCCGCATGCTGCGGGATGAGGGGCGGAAAGCGGCGCATGAGTTTCTGGACGTCGATGGAGACAATCTTGGGAAACGGTCTTCGGTCGATCTGGACATCCTCCTGGAGGGAGTCTGATCCTTGGGCTTTCTCGGCATTCTGCTGGGCCTCGGCCTCTTAGTGTTGTTCGCATATCGAGGCTGGAGCGTCCTGCTCCTCGCGCCAATCGCCGCGCTCATCGCGGCGTTTTTTTCGGGCGAGCCTCTGCTCGCTAACTGGACCCAGACCTTCATGGTCGGCGCGGCTGGCTTCATCGGGCAGTTCTTCCCACTGTTCCTCCTCGGGGCTCTATTTGGCAAAGTTATGGAGGACAGCGGCTCGGTCAGCGCGATCGCGGATTTCATGACCGCGAAGCTCGGTGCACAGCGGGCAATCCTCGCCGTGGTGCTCGCCGGTGCGATTGTGACCTATGGCGGCGTCAGCCTTTTCGTCGCCCTGTTTGTGCTAGCCCCGATGGCCGAGGCCTTGTTCCGTGCCGCCGATATCCCGCGGCGGCTGATGCCGGCAGCGATTGCGCTTGGCACGTTCACCTTCACCATGATGGCGCTCCCGGGCACGCCGGCGATCCAGAACGCCATCCCAATGCCCTTCTTCGGCACCACACTCTTCGCCGCGCCAGGGCTCGGCATCATCGCGTCGGCGATCATGCTCGGCTTCGGCCTTTGGTGGCTCACGCGGGCCGAGGCAGGCGCGAGGCTCAGGAAGGAAGGGTTCTCTGGCGACACGATGCTGCCCAAGCATCGCCTCGCCGATCCCGCGCTGCGTGAGCGCGCCGCCACCGCGCGGGAGTTTGATCCTGCCGAGATCGAGCGGGGACATCTTAGCCTGGATCTGCCACCGGTCATCCTCGCCGGGCTGCCGCTGATGCTCGTGATCGTGGTCAATTTAACCTTGTCGGTCGTCGTCCTTCCGCGAATTAATTTCGACTTTCTCACCGAGGAACGCTGGGGCGAAACGCCCTTCGCTGCGGTGAGCGGTGTGTGGTCGGTCGCCGTAGCGCTCATCGTCGCTATTGTAGCGACGATCCTGTTGAACCGGTCTCGTCTGCCGAGGCTGCGCGACACACTGGACGCTGGTGCCAACGCCTCGGTGCTGCCCATCTTCAGTGTAGCGAGTCTCGTCGGGTTCGGCGCCGTGATCGCCGCATTGCCGTCCTTTACGCTGGTGCGTGATTGGGTGCTCTCGATCGGCGGTGGTCCGCTCGTCTCCCTCGCCGTAGCCACGAACATCCTCGCCGCGCTAACCGGCTCGGCGTCTGGCGGCCTGACCATCGCGCTCGACGCGCTCGGCGCGACCTATTTGTCGCGGGCACTTGAACTGAACATCGATCGGGAACTCCTGCATCGCGTCGCCGTGATGAGCGCCGGCACTCTCGACAGTCTTCCCCATAGCGGGGCGGTGGTCACCTTGCTTTCGGTCTGTGGCGCTACACCCAAGGAGAGCTATCGAGACATTATCATGGTTGCTATCGTAGGCGCTCTGCTCGCGCTTGCGGTTGTCATCCTGTTGGGCTCGATCGTTGGAAGCTTCTGAATGAGACGGGCCCCCGATCCGGGGCTGAACGATCACACAAGATGCAAGTGTGGCTGACCGATATGACTCGGTGCAAGATCTTTGAGGAAGCCCTGGTCGGACTGCAAACGTCCGGAAGCTGAACCGTGTCATGTCCGTGGTCCCGCTGTTCAAGTTCATCATTCTGACCTTCTTCGGGTTTTTCGACCTTGGGCTGCCATTGGGAACGCTCGGCCCCCGATGTTCTCCGCCTCGGCTTTGGGCCGAAGATGATCTTGACGGTAATCGGCATCCAGTCGATCGTTAGTCGCCATCGCGACGGCATCCTTTGCGACGAGCTCTGGCGAGCGTCGCACGGTATTTGCTCATCGCTGCGATCCTCGCCGCCCTGTTCTATTCGTGGAATGGCGGTCGGCGTACATTGAGGGGCATTCGTATACGGACGAGGCTATGGGCGCGCCGCCCGAAATCAGGGACCTGGCTGAGATGATCCCGCGTGTCGATGCGCTCATAAAAGGCGCTAAGCAAGTCAGGAAGGCCGCAGTTAGCTGCGGCGGCCCTCTCAAAGTGAGTAGTATGACATGCTTCCATATCAGGTGCGCAGTATCTCGTGCTCGAACGCGCGCATGAGGGGCGAAGTTTTGCCGAAAAGCAGCGTTCGTGTCTCTTTCGAGTTAGCGGCATGGCGCGATCTCCGCTGCCGCGTTAACGCAAGTATGCCTTGATAGGCCAAACTGGAGATTACGCCGCCTCCATGTTTCCAACCACCTTTGCCCCACCGTCGACGCGCGCTATTTCCTTCTTGATCGAACGTTAGTTGAGCGGTGCCATTGAGAGTCGTGCCTAATACTCTTCGGCAAGCATCAATGTGATCACGCGCGTTGTTACTGCTGGGTCAGCGGGATCCGGTGAGTGTCTCGACATCGACGGGTCATAGTAGTCGATCTTAAAGATGACGTTCGCTCCTTCAAAGTCGAACATGCCAAAGTCATGTTCTTCGTGAGGATCGTTTGCGTTACAAAAGTCGTCGAAGACCGCGATTGTGCGGACCAGGCGGTCAACCGCTTCGGGGCCAAGCGCGGCGATCCCCGGCGTCATGACGGCGTTTCCGCCCAGAAGATGTTGGCGTAGCTCGTCGTTAAGCGCACGTATCCGATCCGTGTCCAAGGACATGGCTGCTCCTAATGAGTGATGAGTGGAAAAGGATGGTAAGGAGTGATTGGAATGGCGCGGGACACGCGCCATTCCAAGTTTACCGAAGCGTCACTGCGTGTCGCGACTTAGCAGTGCGACCGCTCGGCAAGGCCGAAAGAATTGTGGCAACTTCGGGTAGTCGCGGTAGCGGAGGGCCAATAGACCATCCTTACGTCCAACGACGATTGCTTCTGCCCAACCGTATTCGGGTGACTCTTGCGCAATGACGAGGTGTCCGGGTTCGATCACGTCCCAGTTTTCAGGAGAGCCCTTCTGTTCAGGCAGAGGACTTTGGATTTTGCCCCGTGGCACGGCATCGGGCTCGTCGGCAAGATCCACAATGACTTCGCTGTACACGGATTGCCGGATTTCAGGGAGGGTGAGGAGGCCCGTCAAGGGAAGCTTTCCGACCGGAAGCGATTCTGACAGACTGATCGAAGCGGTGGTTCTCAGTTCGTATAGATTGAGCTTCGCTTCAGTTGACAATTTGATGAGGCGATCTTCGTCGGGGTCCTGAAATTTCGCTCCGCGTGGCTTGAGAGTTTCATCGAAGCCGAGGACAATGAAGACCTTGCGCTGCCTTTTGGGATCCATTGCTTTTGTTGGATGGACCTTGGTGGCAGCAGCAGCTTTCGATCTGGCTGGCCGCGCAGCGGCCGATAGTTCATCGTACAAGGCTTGCTTGATGTAAGGCAGAAACGCTCTTCCCGTACTGTGGACGCGACCGGTCGGGATTTTCGCAACGATCTCGACCAGACTTGGTCGGTCGACATTGCAAGCAACCAGCTTGAGCGAGCGGGCGGCCTTTCTGGCCATTGTCGCATGTTGCTTGGGGAAGCGTCCGGCTTTCGGCTTACCGTTCTCGTCGAGGCCGAAGACAATGATTGCCGACGTGGAGGGGGCGTCTTGCTTTGAAGATTTGAGCTTAGTCATTGTGCGCTCCCTGAAAAGCAGAAGGGGCCCGATTTGGGCCCCTTGCTGAAACAGTATCCTCGCTGGTTATCCGGGCGAACCCCGGCCATCTCGTTCTTGTCATTTGGACCACTCCTTTGCCTGTTTAGACGAGATGTATTAAGTTGATCTCGTCGCGAGTACAGTATAAGTAGAATGCCAAAAATGCAATAAAATCAATACTTTATGACTCGTATCACTGCTTGTATTAATCGAGAATATACTGCTACTTCGGCGCAATTTTGTCGCAAATACTGTAAAGTTTGCAAAATTGTACTGAGCATGACTTGCGATCATCAGTATTATTGCCGTTGCAGATGTTTAAAGCGTCTGCAGCACAGTAACGCCAAAGAGCGTGTTGAATAAAGCGCGGAAAATCGGCCGGAAAATCGCGATCAAACTGCCGCGCATCGATTCTGGCCGAGATAAGCCGCAACGCTTCGGCGCAGCCGCCAAGTGCGTAGCAACGCGGACCGTAGGAATGATCGGTGCCGAGCCGCTCCAAAATTCCGGTGCGGACGAGGAGGTTGTGCACCAGCCGGTCCACGACAATCATGGCACTGCCGACTGCGAACCAATCGGGGCGGGCCTCACGATCTGCCATGAGAATCGACGAGAGTGTCATCGTCAAAACTTTATCCGAAACCCCAAAGACGTGACGGGTCGGACCGACTAAGGCCTCTTGAGCGGACACGTAGCTAACCTGATTTGCGGTTGAGAGTTGGTGATCGATCCAGGCAAAAAGATCGGAATCGGCGACGTCTCTGACAAACAGAAAGAAGCTAAAGGCGGTTTGGTTGAGGTGACCGTTCCTCAGCGGAGCCTTAGGGACCGGACACCTGTCGATAAGTTTGAGATGGCTGCAAGTACGCCGGGTCTTGTCGTAGCGGCAGTTCTCGTAGGTCCAGTAACTGTCCAAGAGATGGCATGCTGGGTCACATGCCGTCTGACTGATCTCTTGCCAGGTTATTCCGCCGTGAGCCTGAAGGTACGACTTCGCGACTCTGTCTGAAATTCCCTGGAAGGAGAACGCTTCGACCATCCAGTTGAATAGGAGCGGCGTTTCTCGAGCTCGCACGATTTCATGAAGGTCGGGATCTGGCGAGCTGATACTGAGTTGAGGAGCGGACGAGAGTTGGCCACTGCTATTGCGGCATATGGCCTCGATCAGGCCGGTTGCGTACCTGACCGCCGCTGCGGCGGTGGACCGAGAGTTCTCCGTCGCTGCTAATGATTGAGACTTTGCTAGATCAAAGATACGAGCCTCCTCTGGGCATCGCTGTCACCATCGATGTATCGCTGGGTTGTTTGGATCGAGCGATGGCCAGCCAAGAGCTGCACGTCTCTTAGGGAGCCGCCTGCCTTGTGAACGAGCCGCGCGGCTCGCGTAATAAAGGTTCGTCGGCCCGAATGTGAGGAACAGCCACTGAGACCGATCGCCTGAAATGCCCGATTGAACCAGACTACGATGCTGAGTGGCGTCATCGGTCCGCCGCGCTCAGATCGCACGATTGGCCCGTGTCCTGGAGATAGCCTTCGTAAGACGAGCAGTGCTTGTCGGAGATCCTTTTGAACCGGGATTCGTCGACCGTGGCGCTTCTTTGCGACGCTGTCCCGTACTTCAATCGTCGCGCCGATCTCGCCTTCTGCGCTTTCGACCATGTCCCATGTCAGTTTGGCAATCTCGGCGGCGCGTAAGCCGGCCTTCAACGACAACAAGATGATGGCGCGGTTTCTATCCGGGTGTCGGGTCATGTCGGCGAATGAGAGCAAATCTCGCGCCGCTTGATCAGAAAGTATCTTGGCTTGCTTGCCTGCCATCTCGATCAAACCGAATGCTAGATTCTAGCTGTTCGGCTGAACGCTGCAACAGAATAAATGCTTATCAGTTTGTTCGATGCAGCGAGCGCGCGAGAAGAGGTCGGCGATGAGGAAATGAATGGCGCTTGGCCACTGATAAGGAATTGAGAGAAACCTTATCAGTTGCCGATGAGGTAGCCACGAAGCAGTTGTTGTGCACACATAACGCCTCTATGACCGGTAGTGATGAATCCGCCATTCGATCGCGAGCTACATGTACCGCGCGCTCGTCGATTGCTCGCCGCCCTCTCGGTGGTCTCCACTGCTGAGCATCGCGCAGGGACGCGCGAGGTTGCCCGTGCCGGCGCTCGGCTCGAGAATGAGAAGCAGCGGGTCATCCTTGCTGCGATAGAGCGGCGTCTGGTCGATGATGCGGTCCGCGACACCATCGGGCGTCGGATAGAGCCCGTGGTTCTTGGCGAAGCTTATCTTCGGGCTGAACAATCCGCCGTCGTAGCCGGATGCCCCCAAACGGGCGTGCTTCATTTCTTTAACTAGTAGCTAATCGACCGATGAGCCGTATGATGCTATTGATACTTTCTTATCTCCTAGCGTTCGCTGGCCTGCAAGCGCCGCGGACCTCGTGGGCCGCGCATCGGTGGTGGACGGCGATACGATCGAGCTGCATGGCACGCGCATTCGGCTGTACGGGATCGATGCCCCGGAGTCCGCGCGACTGTGTCGCGACAAGTCAGGGAATGGAGTATCGCTGCGGCCAGACCTCGGCCAATGCGCTAGCGGATTTCATCGACGGCAAGCCGGTCGGCTGTAATCCTCGTGGGCCTGACCAGTATGGAAGGACGGAAGCGGTCTGCGCGGTCTCGGGCGTCGACCTTAGTGACTGGCTCGTGCGACGGGGGCTCGCGGTTGACTATGCTTATTTCTCGAGGGGGAAGTACCGAGCGGCGCAGGACGAAGCGTCGAAGGCTCGCATAGGCGTTTGGTCGGGCGATTTTATCGAGTCGTGCTACTTTCGGTCGTGTCTAAAAAGTGGGAGATTGCCCCCGGATTGCTCCTCCCCCTGACGAGGTAAGCCGATGGCGTTGCCGCCGCTCTACAAGTACATGGATGTCGAGGGCGCGAAGTTGACTCTCGGCAATCGTACGTTCAAGCATGCGAAGCCTTCGGACTTCAACGATACGGAAGACCTGACAATCCAGTCGATTTTTCCGGAGGATCTGCCGACAGCGCTCAAGCGCGCCAGTGACGGCATGCTCGACGTCATTCTGAAACACTTGAACGATCCGCCGACATGCGCCTCGCCGATGCGCGAGAAGCTCGCGCAAATCCAGGCCCTGCTACGCGCCGACCCCAACCTTGCCGAATGGATGCGCGCTGAGATCAAAAAGGGTGGGCTCGACGGGGCCTACGATCCGGCGCACATGCAGGCTCTCGCCGAAGCGACGATCGCGGACGTCAACGAGTTTATGCAGGGGTGGCGTGTCCTATGCGTCACCACCCATAAGGATTCAGAGAAGATGTGGTCAGGCTATGCCAAGAACCACACCGGTATCGCCCTGCGTATCGAACCGAACATCCAGAAGGATTCCAAATTCCAAAAATTTGTCCCGGTCGTTTATCAGGCGAAGCGTCCCCCGCTTCATGACGATACTCTGGAATTCGTCGCGGGAGGCCTTTTCGGTGACAGGGATGCCCGGTCCATGCAGATGATGAACAAGATCATCTATGCCAAAACTCTTCCTTGGCAGCATGAAGGCGAGTACCGCCTTGCCATTCCAATCGCGCCCGGCGAGGAGCCGTGGAACACATTGCCGTATCATCCGGAGGAAATCACCGAGCTCAACATCGGCGCAGCCATGACAGATGCCGACAAAGAAGACATCATCGCCAAGGCAAAAGCGGTTAATCCGGACATCAAGGTCTTTCAGGCGAAGAAGGACAACGAGGGGCGGATCAGTTTCGACCAGATTTGACGCCGTCTACCCGACGGCCTCTGCGGCACTGTCGATCGGGTCCGTGGGGGCCCCTGCGGGGTTGGTGAGCTCCATAGCCTCGCGGAGAGCAGCGATTGCAAGCGCTATCTCCGGATTCCCAGACGAAACATCTTCGATGTTGACGCCGCTGCAGTAGGTCTCGGCCGGTGATCGAGGTGTCACTTCCCAGCCGGGAGACATCCACAGGATCGATCCGGCTCGTTGCATGGTGCTCCGTGTGGCACGGCCTGGATGAGCGGAGTTCCACGCTCGCATCGAAATAGTGAGCTTCGCCATGGCAGACGCGAGTGCCGGCGCGCGTGTGCCGATTGCAAATCCGGCGTTTTGCAGAATAACGCTTTTCGCGAGCACCGAACGTTGATCGGGATGCGACGTCGCGACGAGGTCCGTGCATCCCATGACGTCAGCGATCGCATTGGCCTGCTGGATCGTCGCTCCGAGAGACGGGGCGACTGGTTTGGCAAGTGCTGCGAGCAGCACCGTATACAGCGCGCCATCACCCACCGACTTCAGGAATTCGGCTCGTTTTTCCGGACTAGCATGACGTGCCTGAACCTGGCGAAAGAGGCCGCGCGGCTTGTCGCGACCGTAGGTCTTCGAGAACATCGTCGTGACCACCCGACACGCAACTGATGCGAGGGCGTAATCGGGAAGCCAGCCTTTCTCGTTGAGCTTGATGGCAACCAAAATAGGGAAGACAACGGCTTGCGAGAACGCCTCCGCGGGGCAGCGCTCGGCAAAGCTGGGCTTTGCGAGGCCGAACAGAAACTGTTCGATTTGATCGTGGAGGATTGCGAGCGCTTCGGCATCGCTTCTTTGCACCGGAGGAGGCGGTGGTGGCGGTGGACCGGTGTTCAAACCGTCGACCGCGCCTCCGCTCGCGTCGTTTACCTCCGGTTCGTCCGCGGTCCATCGCTCCTGCGAAAGATCCACTTCGTGCTCATCATCCGAGGCGAAAAAAAGCAGCATGACACCCCGGAGCGAGACGCCATGCATCGCGTCCTGCCCGGGCGAATACGCTCCACCTGTTGCGCCTTGGCCGTTTAAGCTGTAGGTCATCTTCGACGGGTCGACGGGGCTTGCCGGTGCGCCATCGTCGTCCGCCCCAGCGTCATTGTTATTCGTTCCCTTGGAGTCTTTAGTCAGATTTTCGACGTCCGGCGTTTCGAAATTGAAAAGGCTCGCGGAAATCGATTGAATAGCCTCGATTATTTGCTGTTCGCTGGCTCCTGCGAACCCGCGTCCCGAGAACACCGCGTGGTCAGGATTGCTATTCCTATTTTGAGCCGCGTTTTCGATAGCGCGCTCGTTATCGATCCAGCGGGGAGGCGTGGTCTGCAAGCCCGAGCCCAACGGAATTTCGAGCGCAGCAAAAACCGTCTCCGCTCCCAAAGACATATCTTCTGCAAGCCGCCCGAAATAGCGATTGCCCAGCCGGGTCATCGCGACACGAATTGGCTTTCGCTTTACGTCCAGAACCAGCGTTGCGTTCCTCGCGTCCGGAACAGGCTCGACCACGGCTTCAATGGTGCGGCCCGAAGCTCGCAAGCGAAGACTTGTTAGGCAATAACTCGCGGCTCCTTGTTCGGCACCTGGTAATTCTTCGGGTTTGTCGGGAGCGCTCAGAACATCCTTCGGAAGATGCTCGGCGCCATCGAAGTCGGCGAGCACTGGGGCGAAGTCTTTCTGGTCGGCGGTGTCGTAGACGGTGACCAGCTCGACATTTCCGTTGGCGTGGTTTGCGAGCCATGCGGCCGCGGAGCAATTCGCCGAGCCCATGACGGCGGCGTCGCCGTCGGGCCCGGAGAACCAGCAGAACTTCGCATGCACGCGCCGCTTCGGATCGCGTTCGACGAAGCGGACTTCCAAAGGGAGCTTCGCCAGCTGCTTTGCGTCGAAAGAGGCAAAGGACGGCGTAAGGCAGATTGTTGCCTTCCTGACGCCAAACGACTCATGCGCCCAGCGAAGAAAGGCGCCGTCCACATCGGTCGAGCCAGTATACATCTTGAGCGTTTTGAAGCTGCGTCCCTGCCAGCGTTGCAGTAGCTGAGGCGCAAGAGGACGCCCCGGCATTCCGAGAAGAACGGGGCTCGGTGCAGAACCGCCGGCGGCTCTGCTTAGCCAGGGAATAGTCGAGCGAATGATCTCCGTCTGCGTGTGAAAGTATTCGGACGCCGTTACCGTCGCGGCTGAGCGCAAAACGTCGGATAGCCATCCCCCGCTGTCATCCGAGCCAGGGCCGATGGGCCATGCAGCGGCGAGTTCATGATTGCCGCCCCATCCCGTGTAAGTGAGGTTGCCGGACCCTATCCAGACCTTGCCGCGCTCGGGCGACAGGCGAACGATCAGTTTCGGGTGAAAGAGATTCGAGGCCTTTGCTTCCGCGAGCGTGTACCGGCGACCGAGATAAAAAATCTGGCCGGCGCAACGCTGCATGGCTCCGCGGATTTCCGCTGCGTCTCCCAGGATGATTATGCGCCGAGTGCCTCCGATGCCGAGATCCTCAAGCGGAATGCGTTCGAAGAACAGGGGATCGAAAGCGTATGTCAGGAATATCGTGACGGGGTATCCGGTCTCCTTGCAGAAATCACGAGCGCTGATCATGCCTTCTCCAGCGCTTTGAGAGAACGCTCGAGAATGCGCTTGCCGGATTTGGTCAGCCCGTCTTTTGAAGTGAGCTTTAGTTGATCGAGCCAATCGATCGCCATCGGAAGGCGGGATCCTGTCCGGCCCGGCCTGAAGGCGTTATTTCGCGCCCAGCTGTCGGTGTCGGCGATCAAAACCGACACATCCTTTCCCTGCGGCACCGAGAAGCGGTTCCATGCCACGCGGAGGTGCTGCTGCACGGTTCGCAGGATCAGCTCGGCCATCACGTCCCGGTAGCTTCGGTCTTCGGCCAGAAATTCCGCGACTTTCGGCTTTATGACGGCGTCGATGCCGATCAGGTGCTGGGCGATGCGTCCGAGCGGAACCCGTTGCGCCGTGGCGGACGTGTCTTCGGAGCAGGTCCGTTCGCATGCAAGGCACCACGCAACCGGCAGCAGGGTTACCGCCGCATCTCCCGAGGATGCGGCATGCTCATAAAGCTCGGTGTCGGACAGGCCTCCGGTCCAGCGGGCAATGCCGTTCGTTTCAATTCGAGCATTGCCGCAGCGCTTTCGGACGCGCTCATGCACAGTACGGAAGGATAATTCGCCAGTTGTCTCGCCCGGCTTCAGGAGGCGAAACGTACGCAGGGCCTCGTCTTTGTCGGCAGCGGCGGCGACAAGGGATGCGATGACCTCGCTCGATAGGGCAGCGGAAGCTCGCTCCTGAAAGATGCTGTCAACTTCCCTCATGACCGCCGCGAAGACGTATTCGTGGCAGACGGCAAGGCAGTCTCTCACGACGAAGGCGAGAAAGCCGTCCAGGCTCGCGGCAAGAGAGGCAGGGAGCCCGGCGGGCGGCCGTTGAGCTGCCTCGAAGATGTCCGCCTCTTCGATCGGGCGATCCCCGGCCTGCGTGAGCCACAGCATCAATGCGTAGTGCCGAAGCCGCCGCCATTCAGCGGGGCTCAAGGGCTTTTCAGGCATGATGACGTCGATCAGGATGTCGCGCTCGCCGCGCGGTATCGACAGGATCGACATGGGCTCGGCGAGTTCCTGAAGTTCCTCGCGCGTTATCTTGTCCGTGTCCGGCTTTTTCGAAAGGCGAGCACCATACGCGGTGCCGTGAAGCACCTTGTCGAATTCCTTCGCCAGCACCAGGCCGCGCTGCTCGCTGAGCTTGTTGAGACCGTGTTCGGCTTGCTTGGTGAGGTTCAATTGGCGGGTGGAGGCGATATAGGCGTTCAGGGCAATGTTTTGCGCGAGCTTCTTCAGCGGAAGCGTCCTTTTTCCGGTAGCGAGCGCCTCGTTCGCGCCATCGACACCGACGAGATTGTTGACGGCAAGGCCCAGCGTCCGGTTCGCCATAACGAACGCCGCCTCCTGCGCGGCGGCGAATTTGAAGAAGGCTGACCGATCCTCCGGCAGCCGCGCTTCGGCAAAGCGCCAGACGATCCAGGAAATCACGGACATGTAACGCAGCTTCGGCGTGATTGTGGTAACGCCGTCGAAGAGATCGTTGCCGAGTGACTGAACGGGCGCGCGAAGGCCGAGCAAATCAAGGCCGCCCGTCTTGACGGCATCAAAGGAAACCCAGTCGGGTACCGGCATGCTCATTGGTGTATCGCCCCCGTCGTCAGCCTATCGTGCGATCGCGCCGCCGCAAGACCTCAAAAATCATCGGAAAGCCCAAGAGCGGGCAATTGGCGGCTAGCGCAGCCTCTCGCCGCTGGCGGACTCCAGATCATACTCCCAGATCTCGACACCCGACGGCACGAGATGGCCGTGCGTCTTAAGATAATAGGCCGCGAGGCTCTGCTCCTTACGGTAATGCTTCAGCACGAAGAAAATCTTGCGATAGGACGAGGGCGCAACGTGGAAGTAGTACATCGCTTCGTTCCACACTGTCATTTTCGCGCTCGGCATGTTGCCGCCTTGCGTCCAGGTGTGGGATTTGCATTCGACGAGCACAGGCGGGTCTTCGCTCCCCAAATCGAAGCGATGAAGCTTCTTGGTCTCGCCGACGCCGACAGGAACAGAAAAGTTTTTCGTCAGGGCGACGCCCTGCGTTGCGAAGAATGACTGCGTGGCGGCCTCGAAGTCATTGCCCGCATGCGCGTTGCTGACCGAACCGACCCTTTGAAAATTGTTAATGTCCATAAGTCGCCCTGCGTAGCCACAAAGATCAGATTACAAAATTGAAGCGCGAACATTTGGATCGCGAGGCCCTACAAAGCATCGGTCGGACGTCGGTTCATGGCGATAAAGCTGTCGCCGCCGAGGTCAGGCCGCCATAGGACCCGCGTCGTCGCTATCCGCCTGTACACTTTCGAGTAAGGGCATTGCCAAACCCTCGATTTCCTCAATGGCTTTACCAGCAATGCCTTGCAGGTCGCCCACCATGCCAGCCATGGCATTGATCACTCCCCGAATCTGCTGGTCCCGCTTGGCAAATTGCTTTGTGGCCAATCGCCGTTCACGTTCCAGATCCGATTGCATCTCGATAAATCTCTCGACAACAGCTCCAACACGATGGCGGAACTGCGGTCCAGTGAGATACTGATACATGAGCTCCATCTTGCTTTGCTGCCCTTCACTCGCTTGTCGCGCCGCAGCGACGCTGATGAGCCATTCGCGAAGCATTATTGCGACCGGGATTGCGCAGCGAGGATCGATCACCCAAATCCCCTCGATAAGGCAGAAATTCTGAACGCCTTTTGGCAGTGCCGTCGTCACAATCAGCGCAACTTCGGCCCCTGATGTACGCTGATCCTCGCGTAGCTTGGGTAGCCAGCCGTCACTAAAGTTTTTCGTCCGCTTGGACTCCCAAAGAATAGTTCCGCAAGGCTGATCAGCTGGTCCCACAACTCGGTGAAGAACGTCACCGCCATGCTCGCCCTTCGGCACAGGGTCGATAACGTCGCGCGTGAAGTTTGCGCGCAGTAAGCCTTCCAGGTGGAGTTCCTGAGCCTCGCCTTGCGCCTGCTGTGAGCCTTGCTCGGCCTTCCGCTTCAACTCTTCGATCTGCTTTTGCATTGAAGCGATCTGCTGCTCCTTTTCGATAAGAGGCAGCTTTGCTTCGGCCTCAGCATCCTGCCGAGCCTTGGCGCGAATGTCGGCCAGCTCCGACTGAACCTTGTTCTGAATTGTCAGATCGATTTCACGGCGGGCTTCTTCGAGCTCCCGCTCTTTCTGTATGACGTCGGCCTGCGCTTTCTGCGCAGCCGCGAGTTTTTCGTTATTTTCCTCGAGCCGACGCTGCATTTCTGCCATTTCGGTTTCCTTCGCAGAGATACGAAGCTGGGCCGTCTCTTCAGCTTCCCGCCGGGCTCTTTCGCGAACGGGCCTAAGCTCGGCCTGCAACCGGGTCTGGACCGTGAGTTCTAGCTCGCGGCGGGCGTCTTCAAGTTCGCGCTCCTTCTTGGCCAGCTCGGCTTGCGCTTTCTGCGCAATAGCAAGCTTGCCGTCGCGATCGGCAATGACGGCATTCAGGTCGGCAATCTGTTGCATCTTAGCTTCGACGTCGGCCGCAGCGAGACGTTTAGCTTTCGCCGCCTCATCGGCCGAGATGCGCTTACGCTCAGTATCGAGCTTCTCGGCAACTTGATCGTCGATCAAAGCGCGCTCCTGCTGCAGAGCGGCTTGCTGGTCACGGACGGCTTTCTCCCGCGTCTCCAGGTCCCGATCTTTTTGGGCCAGCTCGCGTTCATGTTTTTCCTTGGTCGCCTTAAGCAGCGGCGCAGCCAAAGATTCAGTTAGCGGAATCTGCGTGCTGCAATTGGGACAGGCGATGATCATGTCAGACATGGTGGCCTCAAGAAGAAGGTGGGCGCGAAGAGACGCCGAGCTACAGCTTACAGGGTGTTCACGGTGTGTTCACATCAAAAAACACCGGCAAGTGGTAGAATTCACAGGTTGTTTTGGCACGGGACGGGTCCGGTGCATGGAAAGGCCCTATCGTGCGAGCCATGCCAACAACCTTTCCCACAGCCCTTTCGGTGGCTTTGGTGGCGCAACTTCACGCGCCGCTGGCTGCGCTTGCGGTGGTGCGTAGTGCTGCGCAGTCCGCTGCCGTTGTGCATTTCTGGCCGCCGCGATGCGGGCGTCAGTCCAGGGCTCAGCCCATTGCACGGCGTTACCGCGTATCCAGTAATGCGACCTGCACGGCAAATTCCAACTACCCACGGACGGATCGAGGGAAACGCGGCCGTCATAGATGAGTCGCCACTGAGTGGGATCGAGTGGTGTCATGACCTCGCTGCGGCAACCGCAGCAACAGAGATGAGCAACCGTGCGGTTCTCCGGCGAGATGTAGACAACGCCCTCTTCGAGTGTTTCGGGGACATACTGCACGAAGGCAGGTCGTAGCGATGTGCGGCGTGTCATGGCTTGTCTTCGTTCACAAGAGCGTTGCAATTGATGGCGTAGGCGCTGAAATGCTCGCGCGCGTGATCCGCATAGAAGCCGAACAGCTTCTTCCACTTGATCACGGCAAGGGCCGCATTAAGCGCGTTCAGGTCGGCAACCTGGATGTTGTTGTAGACGTCGTTGCCGTCCCCTTCGAATGAGATGCGATGATTGCCGCGCACATGGTCGCGCTTTGCCGCCGTGCTGGCCGTCGTGCGAATGAGGCCGACCAGCGTGTCTTCATCGGTGATTTCAAGGCCCATGCCGACATCGATGAAGGGAATGCCACTTTGCTCCAGCCGCGTGATAAGGGCTTCCTTGGCTTTACCCGGATCCATGCAGATGAACACGAAATCTGCGCCATCCAGTTCGGCGACAGTATCTGCCGTCAGGTGATAAGGATGAGGGACGACACCCCGGCGCATGCGGGCGTAGATGCCGGCGAAGTAATCGACCTTGAATGGGCGCGCCTTGAGGTCCGCGATCGAGGCTGCACCGGGTGCCCGGAACGCGTTGTGCTGGCCGAAGCGGTCGCCGTCGTAGAGATGAATTTCATGCACCGGCGTTTTCGCCGTGAGGTCCAACACGTAAGAGCCGGTGCCGCCAAGACCGGCAATGACGATGCGGCGCAATTCCAGCTTGCGCGCGACATTCGTGATACCGGCGCGGCTGGAAGCCGTATCGGGATAGAGAAACACGGAATCGGGATCGTGGCTCTCGACAACCTGCCACGTGCGCGGGGTGGCGTTCGGATCGAGAATGGCGGCAGGACCGGAAATGTTCGCAACGTAGATCGTCACGAGGTGATGGTAATCGCGGTATCCTCCGGGCGGCTTGTTAGAGAAGCTGTACCGCGTCACCAGATCGGCGGAGATCGCCGTCTTGTTCTCGCCGTGGCGGAGTTTCTCAAGGGGCTTGCCGTTCTGGTCACAAGGAAACTCGCCCGCGAACATCACGACATGCGTGTTCGGCGGCAGCGTCACGTCAATGTTGAGGTTGAGCGGCACGACCAGTATGCCGCGCTTCACCTTGCCGGCGCAGTTTACGTAGGGGACGCTGCGGACGAGGAGATGAGGCGAGGCGATCTCGATCTCGTACCCCTCTTCCAGCAGCTTCGTCAGGTCTGGGCTACGACTGATTAGTGGGTGTGACATTGAAGATCATTCCGTTGCGAACCTTCACCGATTGGCCGGGAACCACCGTGCCGTCCGAATGGTCCGGCCCGTTGTGGTAGGTGATCGTGAATCCGGGGTTGGGTCCTTCGGGAAGCGGCAGGCCCGAAAGCGCGACGAGTTCGTCGTAGCTGATCTTGTCCTTGGTCCACTTCTTCGAGCGGCCGTTGACGACGATCGTGAACTGATCGTCATGGCCTTGGCCGTTCGAACCTTCGTTGGTGCCCGAGCCTTGCTGGCCTTGGTCGCCGTGGTCAGCGCCGCGGCCGTCATTGTTGGTCATGTGTATCTCCTCGAGAAAGGGGCGAGCGCCCGCCGAAGCGGGCGCTCAGTTCAGGCGTACTGGGTCAGCACCCAGGTGACGGCCTTGCCGTCGTAGGGCGGCATGCGGTTGCCCTTGGCGATCGGAGCGGTCGTGCTCGGCGAGCCCTCGACCTTCCACACGCCACTTTCGGGGCAGATTTCACCGGTACGGGCCTTCGTGCCGATCGGGGCACGCTTGGTTGCAGCAACACTCATTTTAGTAACCTCATAGGTTTTGACAGGTCGCCCTGCCGGGGCGCGCCCCGGCAGGTCCGGCGGCCATGCGGCCCGCCGGAAGGCCTGGCCCTGCGCCTGCCTTCAAGAGGTCAATCGATGGGAGAAAAGGCGACCGGTAAGCCGATCGCGCTAGAAGCTGAACTTTTTTTCCAGCGTGCCGGCTGGGACCGGGCCGCATATGAAAAAAGCCGGGCAGCGGGGACAGGTGCGCGGGGAATCCTCTCGCGGAAACCGGCCGGCCCGGATTTCACCTATCATCTCCTCGGCGGTGGTCTGCCGGTTTCCCAGCACACGCGGGGTCATCGATACCGCCTGAACGGTGGCATCGCCGAGGTGGACGAATTCTACAATGCAGCCCGGGAAGGTTTTGTGCGCTGCGAGAGTGAACACCGCCGCGGCGACATTCTCAAGATCCTTGGACCCGGCGTGCCCCGTGCGAACCGCCCGCACGTGCCGCCTTCCATCCTGGGCTGTCAGTACGTCGTCAGGGCGAACGATGATTTCGCTGCTGCCCAGGGGAAATCGCATGACCGACGGTGCGGAACGGGCATACCCGTCCCGTGAAGACAAAAAGAAGCCGATCAGTTGCCTGGCAATTCGCCGGTAATCATCGGAGTAGCCGTGATCGCCGAGCTTCTGCGCATCCCATGCTTCTGCAAGGCGCGCCTCGATCTCGGATTGTGCCGCTGTCGATGCAGGATCGAGGGTCAACCAGTCGATGACCTCCCGCACGGTGCCGTGCATCTGCATGAATGAAGTTTCGCGTCTTCTGCCGCCGATTTCAAGAATGTGGGTATAGAAGAAGCGTCGCGGGCAGCGCTGGAAGAGGGCGAGCTGGTGATCGGAAAGAACGATCCCTGACGGAAACGACATGGTGATCGGGGCATCATCGGCTGAGACTGGCAGCGCGCGCACGGTCTTGAGATTCATGGTGGCGAGCGTGCCCCCAAGCCGGTCAAGGAAGCCCGAACGGCCGCGAGGCCGGTTGTTCATTGTCCGCGTCGGCGAGTAGAGCGTCAGGCGGTCACGCGCGCGTGAAAGGGCGACGAAGAACAGGCACTCTTGTTCTTCAACGTGGCCGTTTTTAAGAATTTCAAGCCCGGTGCCCTCTACACCTTCAATCAAGCCATCGGGTGGAATGCATCCGCGCACATGATTGGGCGAACGCGGAATGGTGTCGGCATTCATGCCGGGCAGGTGAACGGCCCGGAACTCGAGGCCCTTGCTGCCGTGGATCGTCATAAGCCGCACGGCATCGATACTTTGTGCCGCGGTTGGCAACTCACGCAAATCCCGCTCGTCGGCCAGCAAGACAAGGCGGCGTATCCGGTCCAGCAATCGCGCGATGGGTAACCCAGCTGCGGCGGGCTGGGCCCGCACGAAGTTCATGAATTGCCAGGTCGCGACCCCGCGCGTGCGATCCGCTATCGCGTCGGAGCTTGCGATGTCGGCCGCGAGCCGTGTGCGATCAAGCAGAAGCCGCACCAGCACATCCCATGGGTCGGACGACACGCCAAAGCCATCCAGCGCCAAGCGCAGATGGACAAGTGTCGGCGCAGCCGCTGCGGATACGCCTGCGATGGGCGGACCGTTTAACCATGCAAGGGCTTCGGCGCCGTTATCCTTGAGATGCGCGATGATCGCTGCTGCATCCGCGAGCGTGAGTGGAAAATCCTTCATGGTTCCGATGCGCGTGAGCCCCATGGCGCGGCGGTCGATGAGCAGGGAAAGAAAAGACAGCAGTTGCTGGATTTCATCGCGCTCAAATAGGCTGCCGAGGTACAGCAGGGGTATGCCCAAGCTTTCCAGTCCCGCCGCCATGCGCCCGAGACGCTCATTGCCTGTGCAAAGAAGCGCTTGATCGCGGTAATTTACGCCCGCTGCCCGGTGCGCCTCAATGGCTTCAGCCATGGCGACGATTTCATTCGGAGCCACATCGACTGCCCGGTAGTCCGGCTTGAACCCGGAAGGTCCGCGCTTGGCTTCCAAGCTGACATCGGCTCCGGCTGCCGCTTTCATGTCATGGGCGGCGAATGCCACGAACGCGTTCACGATCTCTTCGGAGGACCGGTAGTTGACTTTGAGACGCCCGCTCTTGCCTCCCGGAAAGTCGTTCTTGGCAAATCGCGCGATGTTCACGGAGGACGCGCCGCGGAACCGGTAAATGGATTGCTTGGCGTCTCCCACGACCCAAAGGTTTTCTCCAGCTCCGCAAAGCGCCTTCAGGAGGCGCACGCTGGCTCGGTTAACGTCCTGAAATTCATCCACCAGAACATAGCGGTGGCGCGCCTGGAGTTGCGTTCGGACTTCCTCGTCACCTTCGATCAGGCGTACGGGCACGGCGACGAGGTCACCGAAATCGAGGCAACGCCGCTCCTCCTTGAGCGCTTCATACGCGGCGTAGACTTTGGCAACCTCCTGGCATTTCCCGGCCGCTTCCTTCGCTTCCACCGTCGCGGCGGCGGCGTGCATGGCATCGGAAAGCTCAGCATAACGTTGCGGTGACGCCACCTCATCCTTGGCTCGCGATATTGCGGAAAGGATGTCGCTTAGCGCCATCGATGGGTCCCATACATCTCGATAGTACTGTAAATCGAGCTGCGGAAAGCGATCTGCGAGAAGATCAATTGCCTCGGTGCGGTCCATCAACCGTGGATTCGCGGGTAGCTTCAGCCGCTCATGGAAACGGCGAATGACGTCGAGCCCAAAGGAGTGAAACGTGCCGATCCACATCGCCGCTGCGGCTTCGGGCCGGCGCGCGGCAAGGCGGTCCGAAAGTTCGCCGGCTGCCTTGTTCGAGAAGGTCAGTACCAGGACTTGGTCGGGTGGAATTTTCTTGTGCTCTAACAGCCATTCGACCCGGCCTACTAGCGTTTGCGTTTTTCCCGTGCCCGGTCCCGCTTCAAGGAGGTAGGGCGAACCCCAGTGTTCCGCGGCGACTTGCTGCTCTTCGTTCAAAGGCTTTTCGGTCCGGTCCTCTTTGCTGGAGGCGACCGGCGGCAGAAGCGTGGCATCAAGCAACTGCTGCGCGACTACCGCAAACGGGGCACCGAAGCGATCCGCGATGGCGCCGGCGGTCAACTGTTCCTGAACATGCAGGTTGCGAACGACTGAGCGCGGCAGAAGAAATTCACGTCCGAAGAGGTCCATTTGAACTTCTCGGCGCTCGCGGCGTCCGTAATCGATGACGCGATCAACGCCGATTGGTGCGGCTTCCGCGGAGCGCGTGGGATCTACCTCGAAAGATGACGCGGCTTCGTGAGCTCCACCGAATTCCACGTGGCCGAGCTCATGGGCGACGAGGAATGCGTCAAGAAATACATCGCCAGTATCTTCGTGAAGGATCGTCAAGGCGCTCGGATCGTAAGAAGCCCGCGCACCGCGCAACCGCGCGTCACCCTTCGGGAGCTTCTCAACCTCGATGGAACGGCGCAGTGCTTCGTTCCGTACAAATTCGTAAGGACGCTGCGGATCAGCGCCTTTTTGGACGGCCGCGAGATGCAGGCCTTCGGCGGTACGGCGCGTGATTTCGAGGTTGTCCATTATTCCGTCGATGTGAAAATGTCGCGCTTCTCATCGGCGCTGATGCCCGAGTTATCCAAGAGCTGTGTGAAATCAATTTTCGCCGGCGCGGTAGGTTTTTCATTGGACTTGTAGCTGGCGCCGGCGGAAACGATTGCCGGCAGATTAAGGTAGGCTCGAAGCTTTTCGGCGGGAAATTGTGTTGCATGTGCGAGCCGGTTCAAGAATGGAGCCGGGATAGATGACGCGTCAATGAGGCGATCCCGTAGCGCTATGAGGATGGAACGGCGAATACGAAGTCCTTTTGCCAGCGCCACGAAGCTTGGCCCGGTGAAGCCAGCAAAGGGGTTAGCGAAGGATGTTGAATCGAGGCCCGGCGGTGATACTGCCGTGAGCGTCTTCCACGCGCGTTGAACGGCATCCTCGTCGTCCACGACGTCACTCCGGAGCGCTGGCGGGCTCCTCAGCTCGCCCAAGAGATCGATAAAATCCTCCGCATACTGCGGATAGAGTGCGAGGTAGCGCTCGACCGTCGCCTTGTCATGCAAGGGCTCGACGGAGAAGGCGAGGAGGACATTCTCGCGTTTGGTTTCAGAATCTATGGCGCTCATGTCTGTTCCTCACCAAGCGTCTTCCTGATCGCGACGTAAGCTCTGTTGCGGCGGTTGCGAACGGTTTGTTCTACGCACCCAATGATTTGGGCGATCGTCTGCACGCCTGGCTCCTTTGAATCGATTTGGAACCCGCGCAGCAGTAGATCAATCACGCGACGCTGGTCGTCTGGTAAGGAGTCAATCGCTGCATAGAGCCGCGACCGGTAAGCGGGATCGTCAAGTTTTGAGTCAGAGAGAGGATTTTGTGCTGCGGCTGCCTCCTCGATTTCGGCGTTCAGCTCGGTCGTTTCGTCGTCATAAGTCATTGGTTCGGAACGCTTCTCCTCCCGGAACGCCTTCTTGCGGCCATCGAGCCGTAGCGTGGCCAGTGCCCCATCAAAATTGACTTCGAAGTAGTCCAAGCGCTCGTCGTATCCGGCGCGGTCCTTCACCAGCATGCCCATGAAGCGGTCCATGACATACTCTCGAATTTTAAGATTTCGCTGGGACGCTAGGGGTTTTCTATCGACTCGCCCCAGAATATCCGGGTTAGGCATGCGAGCGAGGAGCCGCTGCCGCAGCGCACGGAATGTCGATTCAAAGAAGCGGTCGGAATTGTCCGAGCGGCAGGCTCGAATCAAGTGCAATAGGCATTCGGGGGGAAGATAGGCGGGATCGCCTGGATCGTTGATCTTGCAGCGTTCCCCAAGCTCGGAGCGTGAGAGCTGGAACAGCTCGCCGAGGCTCCGCTCGATGTCGAGCCGGCGCTGGTACAGCGTTCCATCTGCCGTTTGTTTGCGAAGCGGAACTGGCATGTCGCCCCAAGTTGCGAAAGGACCTCAGCAGGATAGCCGGATGGTAATGGCGTTTACAGGCAGGTTCTAGCGAAAGCTGCGGCTCTGGCGCATTGCACGCGATAGCATGCGCTGGGTGACTTCGCGCCTTAGCCGAGCCCCCGTCAGGGTAACCTCATGAAAAGATACGTGTTTTACAGCACCGCGGCCGATGGCTTCTAGCCCCGCCCTCTCTCGAAAGAACGAACGCTTAGTCCAATCGGCGTGCGCTAACGGGGCCGCGTTGAGCACATCCCGGGCGTGCTTCCATTGAGGTAGGTGCCGGTCAAGAAGGCCGGTAAAGCGATCGTCATGGCGGCGCACGATGAGGTGCAGCAGCTCGTGCACAAGGATGTACTCAAAGCATTCAGGCGCCTTTTTGGCTAATTCGGTGTTGAGCCGAATGCTCTTTGAGAAGGTGTTGCAGCTTCCCCATTTTGTTTTCATTTTCTGCACGAAGAGCCGCTGTGCCTTGACCCCGAGGCGCGCCTCCCATTTTTCGATTAGCGCCTCGACGGCCTCTTTCAGCTGCTCCCGATACCACTCCGCCACAATGGCCTCGCGCTTTGCCTCGCTGGTGCCGGGCCGAACGGCGAGAACCATGCGGCTGTGCTGAAGCGCCACCGATGACGGTGCATCCTTCTCGATGACGCGCAAAAGATAGCGCTTGCCCCATAAGTAGTGGCTTTCACGGCCGAGATATTCGCGAGCGGCTCCGGTGCGGCGCGGAGATGAGCACGCGGCCAGCAGGTGGATAAACGCTGAGATGGATATTCTTAATATCCTTCTTCACGACCTCAACGGCGATTTGTCCTAGTTCGAGCGTCGTCATCAATATTCCGACTGCTGCATGATGATGAGGAACAAGCGCTCGACCTCGTTGATGTCGCCTAGCACCTTGAAACAAGGCGGCCTTGATCACCTGCTTGCGTGCCTGAACGCCGCGCCAGCTAATGCGAATCGAGCTCGACCATGAGCCCGGGCGAAATGAGATCTCACGCCAGACAACCGAACGCCGCTTCAACGGCAGAACAGCGACGATGCCAGCTTCACACCATGCCGCATCGGCGAGGTTTTCTCCTGAAAGCGACCGCGATAAATCGACGACGTTTGCTCTGAAAGTGCATCGCTCGCGAAGCATCGTTCTGAGCCGAACTCGCTTCTGACTAATAAGGTTGACCGCAAGCGGACTCAGTTCTGCAACTGATAAGGTTTCTAACAAAAGCTAGCCAGTCGGCAGAGAACGAAAATCATAATTCTGGTCGAGGGGGCGCGACCATCCCCCCGCTACGAAAAAAACATCTGCCGAGCGCTTGCGGCTAATGCACCTCTCCAGATGACCACCGGTCGAGCTTGACGAACTCGTGGAAGGAACAGCCATCCGCGGGACAAACGACACTCGGGTGAACGGTTCCATCGGCCGCCACCGTATGGCCACCGAGTGTTAGGCCATGACCATTTGGGCAGGTCATAGAGGCTTTAAAGCGCTTGAGTACCGAGGGATGACATGCCGCCCAGTGCATCCGCGGCGGATCGGTCGTCACCCGGTCAAAACGCGCGATACGAACGTATCGGTCACCTGGCCCTACGCTCGGCATGGGCTGCCGACCGAAGAGTGATCTCAACCATTGATAAATTGCGGCGAGGAATCGCCAGATCATCAAAGGCGGCCGCGCGACAGAAGGTTTACAAGGCGGATCGTCATGGCTTGCGCGCTAACCTGATAGCGCTTGGCGAGAGTTTTCACGCGCTCCTCGTCGTCGATGTCGAAGACGAGCCCGTCAATGTCCTTTCGTAGAAACGCCTCCGGCATCAAGATGGCGGCGGCGAAGGCGTTGGATTCGATCTCCTCAACGTCTTCAGCAGTCGAAGATTCAGGCGAACGCAAGTTAACCCGAAACGCCGTGTCGACCCGCACCTCTTTACCATGGTGCAGCATCAGATGTCCGCATTCATGTGCGACCGTAAATCGCTTGCGCGTGGGGGGCTGATTCTTTTCAACAGCGATAATCGCTGAACTTCCTTCCCGAAGCAGAAGGCCTGAAACTTCGTTGTTGAACTGACGGACGACGATTGTTGCGCCTTCGCCGCGGGCAATGTCCTCGATCGGCACGGCCGGTGCCTTGATCTGATATTTGCGCAAAAGCTCCGTGACGAGCGCGTCGATCTTGGCGTAGCGGGGACGAAGGATCTTCATGTTCGATCCCGTGCAGCACTTTTCTTCACCGAAGTGATCCATTGCTGGACAGTCGGCATCGCTGTTATCCGCGCGTCCCCTTGCTGCCTGCGCTCATCTCCGTCGGGCGGAAGGAGCGCCGACGTCGAAATACCAATCGCATCAGCAATTTGAACAAGTTGGTCGACGAGCAGGCGCTGGCGGCCACATTCGATATTTGTAATGGCGGTGCGCGAAAGCCCAACCAGCTCACCGAGTTTTGCTTGAGTCAGTTTCCCTTCGCGCGCCGCACGGATGCGGCGGCCGAGTTCTTCATTGAAAGTTTGCGACATTATCTCGCTGATTCTGTAACGGAATTCATCAGCAGCATAGGCTGTCCCGCGGGAATGTCAATGTGGCAAACATCGAGCAGGTCTACCATGTTTGTATTATTGCCAATTAAGCCTGCCGGGTTTATAAACTCGTCATCCGCCGAGTCGCCTTGAGAGATTCGGCATCTAACCGAAGGAGAGATGGATGGATCAGGCAGTATCAGACCAGGCGCAGGAGGCCGACAAACATAAGGGGCACGATGTCGCCGTGGCGGTCATCACGCCCGTTGGCATTTACCCCGACGAGGACGACTTCCGGCGCGAGCCCGAATCCACCGTCATCGAGCAGGTGTTGAAGGCCGCCGCCGAGAAGCTCAAAATCACCAATACGTCGGACTGGGTGGCCAAGGTCGATGGCCGGAAGCTTGACCCGCACAAGACCTTCAAGCAGGAGCACCTCAGCGGCATCGTGGAGATCGAGTATCACAAGCATGAGGGCGGCGGCGGTGCATGAGGCTCTCGCAAAAGCCAATTTTGAACACGACGTGGCGGTGCTCACCGACAGCTTCGCCGCGCGCCAGAAATTGATCGTGCACACGCGCGACTATCCCGTCCTTGACGTGACGGTTGAGCACACCAAGCCGATCCGGTTTCGCCTTCGCGGCGACAGCTTCGACGAACTGCCGCCCGCGATCACAATCCTGAAGCCAGATGGCCAACAGTGGACCGATCCTCTGCCGGGCGGTGTCTTCAACGGCGGACCGCACTCATCCCAGGGAGGACCGTTCATCTGCATGCGAGGAGCGCGCGAATACCACACGCATTCGAGCCACGTGAATGACCGCTGGGAAAACTACCGCGGCCAAGACGGCATGGGTATCGTCGGCATCCTCATGCAGTTGGTTGGCGTTTGGCGCCGGGACGTGAAATGACCTCTTTGCGTTGTCCAGCCGGATTGATCGAGCAAACGCTCGCTAGCCTTCGCGACGCCGGGCAACGCGGCACCGAAGGCGTGGTGCTTTGGCTTGCGAAGCGCCCCCCCGTCCAGGGCGCCGTGATCGTCGAAGCCTTCATTCCCGAATACACCGCACGAGCAGATGTGTTCCGCATCCCGCCATCCAGTATGACTGCATTGATGGCACACCTTCGCACCCAAAAACTCGCCTTGGCCGCGCAGGTTCATTCGCATCCGCAGCTGGCGTTTCATTCGAAGGCCGACGACGCCTGGGCGATCGTCAGGCACGAGGGAGCGCTCTCCGTTGTCGTGCCCTACTTCGCCCGAGGGGTGACGGCAGAGAGCTTTCTCAAAGAGACCGCGACCTTTCGGCTCTCGGCAGACGACCGCTGGCTTCCCGTGTCGCCCCATGATCTCCCGAGGCATTTGGAACTTTCATGGTGATCACCCCCGCGCAGGAAAACAGCCGGATGCTCGCGCGCATCCTCGGCATTGGCGAGGACGAGGCAGTCGCACGCCTCGCGCAAAGCTTCTGTGTCACCGCCGGAGCCGGCGAGGCAGCCCTTTTCGCGGATGAGTTGGTGGCGCAGCTGGAGCGCACGGTTACCCATACGCCACAACCGGATCGCTGCGACCTTGAAATCGTGGTCCATGCCGAACCGCGCCAAAGCACGGGCACGCGTCTTTACGTTACGATCGAAGCGGACCGCGTGTCGGTCTCCCGACAGCCGCTCCACTCAGCTGCAGGAGCCCCGGCTGATCTGCACGGGATTCAGCGCATGATTGCGGGCTGCTATACGGCCTCCGTTGCCCTCAGCGCCTTAGTCGAGGGGATCGAGCAAGCGTCGTCGGCTGATCCGTTCGTCATCCGGTTCGAAGCCCTCGGGGCGACCCGCGACGTGCTCGCGACCCCGGTTCGTCTTCACGACACTGTGCTGGCCGGCGCCGGAGCCGTCGGCAACGGCTTCTTGCGCGCGGCAAGGCACCTCGCGATCTCTGGCGAGCTAACGATTGCCGATCCCAAGGTCGTCGGTGCCGGCAATCCTAACCGGTGTCTTTACTTCAAGGATGGCGACACCGGTCCGAAAGCCGACACTCTCGCTGCGCGCGCCCAGCCTGACTTTCCGGGACTGACATTGAAGCCCTACATCGGCACTTTTCAGGAGATCGTTGCGGAGCAAAGCCGTGTGCGCCGCGTGATCGTCGGCACGGACAGCCGGGCTGCTCGGCGCTCCATTCAGAATAACCTGCCGCTTGAAGTCCTTGACGCTTCCACAACCGGAACCAGTGAGGTCATCGTGCATTCACATCGGCAGCCGAACCTTCATGCCTGTCTGAGCTGCATCTATCCTCACATTCCTGACGAGCTTGCGCGCGCCCGTGATATTGCCGCGGGTCTCGGGCTTGAACTCGACGACGTGATCTCGAATGAGCGCATTGATGCTCGCATTGCCGGTGTCCTTGCGGCAAAGCACACTGGCCTCGATGAAGCCACGCTGGTGGGAAAGGCCTTCGAAAGCCTCTTCAGGGAGCTGTGTGGCGAGCAAGCCCTGTTACTGCCGACCGGCGAACAGGTTCTTGCGCCTTTCGCCTTTGTATCGAGCCTCGCGGGCGCACTGCTCGCCCTAGAACTTGCGCGCTTCGAAACCGGGAGGCGTTTTCAGGACGGTAGGAACTATCTCTTTCTGAGCCCCTGGGCGCCGCCTCACGCGCGCGTGCGGCGTAAGCGGCCACGCCTGCTAAATTGCGAATTCTGCGGACGCCCGACGACGCGCGACGCACTGGAGACCGTCTGGCCAGAGGTGATGACGCCCAGCGTGGTGCCATCCCGCTAGAGCGCGATCCTCCGAGGTGCGCCAAGCTCTTTGGTTGCCTTCTCACGTTGGCCCCAGCAGTTGATTAGGAAAGCGAAAATGAAACGTCTCACGATCTTTCTGGACGGCACTTGGAATACGCTGAACAACAACACCAATGTCTGGCGTCTGAAGTCGTTGACGCCAGAGATTGCCGATCAACGCGTGTACTACAGCCAAGGCGTCGGAACCCGGCGCGGCGAGGTCGCCCGCGGTGGCATCACGGGATGGGGAATCGACGACGAAATCATCGAGGCCTACACTTGGCTCATCCAGAATTTCGACTATGGCGACGAGATTTTCATCTTCGGCTTCAGCCGCGGCGCCTACACGGCGCGGAGCTTGTCCGGCCTGATCTGCAAATGCGGGGTCCTGAAATTGGGTGCGCCCCTCTCGATCGAGCAGCTCTATGCGCGGTATCGCCTCTACAGCGCGACGACGATCAGGACGCTGATTGCAGACGGTCTTCCCAAGAATCCGTCGATCGAAGAGCAGTGGTTGTTGAAATACTCCCACCCGACGAAGGTCAAATTCGTCGGCGTCTGGGACACCGTCGGCTCTCTCGGGCTTCCGGTGTGGAGCATGGCAGCCAAGGTCCACAGGTACCGGTTTCTCGACACGCATCTGCGTCTCGATAACGAGAACGCCTTCCACGCGCTGGCACTGGATGAGCATCGGAAGGATTTCGAACCGACCTTCTGGACCAAGACCGTTAGAACGGGCCATGAGGGGCCGGCCGATCGACCGATCGAGAGGGTCGAGCAGCGCTGGTTCGTCGGCGCGCACGCGAACGTCGGCGGTGGGTACGCCAGCGATCCGCTGGCCCAACGTCCTCTGAAGTGGCTAATGGACAAGGCCGCCGCGCTCGGGCTCGTCTTCGACCAGGTCGAGATCGACAGTTCGCAGGTCGCGCCGCCCGTGACGGACTCCTATCGCGAGTTCGCGTACGGGCTCTACCGCTTCGTCTCGCGAGCGTTCTATCGGCCGATCGGCCTCGCTCCAGACGAGGGGACGCAGGCGACGACGTCGCGGATCAACGAGACCATCGACGGCTCGGTGTTCGATCGTTGGCGGGCCGACCCGGCCTATCGTCCCGCAAACCTGTCCGAGTGGGCGAAGGCGAAAGGCGTCGACCCCGCCAAGCTTGTCGGTGCCGTCCGGGCTGCAGATCCCAACGTAAGTGTGCCGTGACGAGTGCCCCGCCTCCGAATGCGGCGAGCGTCGCCGAAATTTTTGGACCGAATTGGACATCTTCAGGGATAGGCCTTACGAAGGAGCTCCTGTGTAAGATGGCGGGGAGCGGTGCTTGTTGATAGCACCGTGTTCACGAGGGCAAAATGGTCAGTTGACTCGTGGCGGAGCGATACCTCCACAGATGGATCCATCGGTTTCAAGTTGGTCAGGCGGGGCCACTCTGACCACTGATAAGCTTTGGTCGCAAACCTTATCAGTCGGACTGTGTCGCTTCTTGCAGGAGCTTGGGAGCGAATGTCAAAGCCGGAGCGACGCCCTCTGCTTCGGTCCGAGCACGTCGGCCATATCCTTTGAGATCGCTAGTTTAGGTGTCCTTAGCGGAGTAGGCCATTCTTTTTAAGCCCGTCTATTGGGACTGGTGGGGCGGGGCGAGCTTGTGAAGCAGTCGATTGCAGCGATCGCTGCGACGCCGCGCCGTTCGCTGACGTCGATCATCTGGTCATCGGCCGGGAGGTCCTGCGCCAACAGGTCGCCAACCAAATCAGAGGCCGCCGTCGATTACGATTTCCGCCTACTTCTCCAGGCGTATTTTCAGCGAACGGCGTCCCGGCATATGGCTGATCCTATACTACGCCGCCAGCACGACCTACCGTCGTGACAGGAATCAAAGTGTGTGCGGCTGGAATACTCGGTTAGGGTGTGATAAGAGCGAGAGGCTACTTTTAAATCTGCGCATTTGCTTTCTGACGGGGCGGAGCTGGAAGTTGAGTCGCCGAATTTCGCGAACAATTGTTTCCTGCGTCATTACGGTGATGCTTTTTGCGTCGGCCGCAGGTTCTCAGGAAATGTCTCCTACCGATCGCAATTTCCTGAGCCTTCAGGTTCAGTCCGTTCTGCCGCGCGCGCCGATTGAAGAGCTCATTATCGAGACGGAGCTTACGCTCCCGGGTTCGGCCCTCTACGCCAAGCGTGTTGTTTTCAAGGAGGGCGGCGTCCTGGTCATCGACGGAGCAACCGTGCGTGCCGAGTTGCCTGTCGTTTTGGCGATTAAGGAATTGTCGATCGAGACCGAGACGAGCAGGGGACGCCCCCAGGTAGTTGTACGCTGGCCGAATGTGCCGGAAGGCCGACCGGGTGAGCGGGGTCAGCCCGGAGACGATCGTGGCTCACGTGAAGGCCGGCCCGGCGCAGATGGCGGGGCTGGCCAGCCAGGCGGGCCAGGTGCCAACGGCAAGCACGCGCCGGCCGTCATTCTTATCGCCGGGTCAATCAAGGGCCGATTGGTGACCAATCTGTCAGGCCAATCGGGTGCGAAGGGTGGCCCAGGCGGGGAAGGCGGGCGCGGCGGTGCCGGCGGATACGGCAACCCTGCCAGCCAATCAGCGTTCGATTGCAGACGAGGGCCTGGCAATGGCCAACCGGGTGGAAAAGGAGGCGCCGCGGGATCGGGCGGGCAGGGCGGAAATGCGGGCAACGGCGGCGTTCTGATCGCGATCCTATCCGATCCGGCAAAGGTTCAAGAAAATACGCTGCTTCTCGCGGATGCCGGCAATCCCGGTCTCGGTGGCGAAGCCGGAAGGCCGGGCATCGGCGGTTCGGGTGGACGTGTGGGTCAAGAGGCTCTCCGACTACCGTGACGAAGCCAACCGCTATTTTTCCGCTGTCTGCGATGCCGGAAAGAGGCTTGCGAGTATAGGCGCGGTGCCTGGTGCCTTCATGCCCTCGACGCTGAGCTTAAAGGACTGTCCCAAACGGTCGGTCAATCTAGCCCCGGGGGCCGTCTCAACAGACGATGATCCCTGCGAGCGCATTCAAACGGTTCGCGCCGTGCTGGATCATTTTAATGTTCTGGCGAATTCGTACATGCTTCCCATTCTCTTCGGAATGCTTGGCGCTCTAACGTTTGCCATCCGCGACATCGTAACTTCGCCCGAAAAGATGGGAAATCTGCCGATTGTAACCGGATATATTCTGCGCGTTTTTCTGGGGGCGATCCTCGGCTTGATCATCGGCTACGTGAACGTGACAGGGACGCCGGCCGCAGGCTTGGCGGCCTCGCCGTTGCTGTTGTCGCTCGTGGCCGGGTTCGCCACCGATGCGGTGCTGTCGTTGCTCGATCGCATTGCGCTCGCCATAAGTTACGATCGAAACGTGAATGCAAAGAATACGCCGGCTCCAGCTGTCAGCCCTCCCGGCGCTGCACCCCGCACCGAATAATCTTCTACCGCTTCCACTTGCGTGACCGACCGCGGGCAGGCGATGGCATCAGCGGAACATCCTCGAGACGCTCCGGACGCGTTCTTACTGACTGCTCCGGATATCGTCTTTCCGTACCGCCGTGCCACAATGAAGCCCGGTCAGCGCCTCGGTCTTTAATCGATGTCAAGAAGTCGTCCACGCGCCCGAGCTCGTCTTTGTCCTGATACGCTTCCGAAACGCCGGTCAGGTCGATCGACTCCGAACCGAAGAGCGCTTTCGGGCAGGGACCGAAAACCGGCCGTTGATCCGTAATTATGCCGAGCGATCGCAGGCCTTCTTCATCGGGCCCAAACCGCGATCTTGAAAAAGCGCCCCGGCACCTGGATGAGCTGGCCGACTCATAAGCAAATGGCAAATACATTGTCAGTTTGATTTACCCGCCATACGTCGTTCCTTCATCGGACGTGAGGCGTCTGGCGGCGTCGCGGCCCATTTGAATCGCATTTCTTACTGCTCTCACGCCGTAATCGAGCGTCGGACGCGCCGACGGGTGCAGAATGACCGGTGCAGGAATGACCGATGCAAGCACGACAATCCGGGAGAGGCATCTAGCTCGTAGGCCGCTGGCTGGCCTATGTCATCATGCCTGATCGGCGAACGTCTGATGCCTCGTTCAGTCAGGGCTGTCGCAACACGACATAATGCCCCGGAACAACTATCCGGGGATAGAGGGTCGGTGGAGGCCAGTTTCGGTCGAGCTAGTGTTTCAGAACGCTTACGTTTGATATCGTTTGTCCCTTGCTAGTTTCGATGCAGACGAACGAGGTTAGTATAAGCTTCAGGCGGCATGACTGGAAGTAGTACCCAGAATAGGACGCTTGTCCCGTTTATCGCAGAAAACGTCCCGACAGCGAAAGAGGATCGGATGTGCGACCTACGCGAGCACGTTTTCCAGTGTCTGTCAGACCGGCAGCTCCTGAGCTTGATATCCTACCGCTGGTTGACGAAATGACGCAGCGAATAATTTTCGCTTGCTGGTTGAATTGATTCCTGTTTCAATCATTTTTTAGTTTTTCAATCGATTTCAAGAATAGTGCGATTTGAGGGAGTGGTGGCAGATCGGGGACACGATAGCTCAAGGGCTCTCCACGAAAGCCTAACGGCACACTCGGAACCAACCGGCTTTTCTCTCTCCAGACGTGATGTCTTGATTGGAGCGGCGGCGAGTGCGCTCGCAAGCCCGCTGTCGGCAACAGAACTATTTCCCAACATTGCGGTAGACTACGAGGATTCCTCGCGGCGGGCGCTGCTCATCACGTATGCCAGAGAACCGGGCGAGAACGAAGACGGCAAGCCCGCCAAGTATGGGCGCATTAGACTGTCGGCTTCCACGTTTGGCGATCAGGACGCGCCTGGAGGTGTTGGACGTTTCGTACGCAAAAGAACGGCTGACGGTTGGTTCGCTTCAATTGCCAACGCCGGGTTTCCCGGGAGCTTTGCCTTCCAGCTTCGGATTGAGGTAATTTGGAAGCCGGTTGGGCAAGACGGCAAGAGGCCGTCTCCGTCGCTGGCATTTCACATCGTCAAGTCGGGACTGAAGGCGATAACGCTCTCGACCGCTGATCTTCCGGGCCTGCTGCTTGGTGAAGGGACGACGGCGATCGAAGGATCGCTTGACGCCGCACAGTCCGCTGCCTTGTCGAAGGCCTTGTTTGGCGAGACGTTGGGGTTGAACGAGGCCGAGGGGATCAGTCTGGCGTTTCATCGCGACGGCCACTGGTTGCTGAGCGCGAAGAAAGGAAAGTTTACGGGGCTTGGTGAGGAAGGTGCACGCATCGGCTTTTCCGACCTGCGTTTTGGGATGTTGACGTCTCAAACCGGATTGCCAGGGAAATCGTCGAACGTTTTCAATCTGAAAGACCGGCAAGGGGATGTGCGGTCTCTGTTTGAAGGAGCCGGTGCACCGCCTGCTCCCGACGCTTCATCCATCGCCGGAGAGGCCGCTATTGAGCAGGCCGCCTCCAAGACTGGCGCCGGGAATGTTGGCAACAACACCGCCGCGGAGGGCCCATCCAAATTGCCGCGCGTGCTTTACGCGATTGCCCAGCCTGTCCGATTTGGCGACAAATTCACTCTGGGTGCGGCGCCGGAGGTCGACACATTCCTCGAATTCGACACGAGTATCGGTGTCTCGGCTGTCGCTGCGTGGCGCAATTCCGGGGACGGGCGGCCCGTGTTCGCTCTCTCCGCCGGTATGAAATTGACCGTGCAGCGCAAGGGCAAGAATGTGCGGGCAACCCGGTTTGAATCGCTGAACGGAACGCTTTGGCGTGTTCGGGCAACGAATGGGACGGTGCAGTTTACCGCGGCACTAGAGCCTGCCAAAGCCGGCTGCGAACTCCAGACCCGCTTCGGCCCGTTTGTTGTGGCGCCATTGCCCCCCTACGCACGCCGTCCAGGCATAAAGGTGCGGGTGCCGCCGATCATGATCGGCGGTGTGGGCCAGAAGGATCGTCGGCTGACGCATTTCGCTGCGCCGCTGGCGCTGGAATCGGCCGCAATCGGCCTGGACGACGGCTCAGACGTGTTTAGTGCACTCACTTTCAATGAGGTCGAGTGCCTGTTTCGTCTTGCCGGCGTGCCCCTCTCGAATAATTGGAGCGGACCGCCCCCGCCGCTGACAGATCCAGCGCAAGCCGAAGCCATCGTGCACATTGGCGCGTTGCCCGACGCCGGCCCTCCGGTGCGGATCTCCCTCAGCCGCGCAAGCCTGAAGGTGAAGCGACCTCGCGATCTGCTGGATCTGGGTTACAGATTCCAGGACCTCATTCTTGAGCGCGACGGCGTCGGGACGGATGGTCGCTGGTGGGTCGTGCCGGACCGGCGGCTGGCTGCGTTTGTCGCGCACCGCCCCCCAGTCTCAAAGCCGGCTGTCGCTGCTGATTGCAAGGATTTGCCGTTCAATAACAGCACGCCGTCGCGGTACGATGCGGGACAAGATCCGCGACCGTTGATGGTGGTGGAATTCCCGCCGCAACACATCGCTGAACGGGCCTTCTTCCGACAGTTCATCGCGGAGCCGACGCTTCCTCTGCTTCCGAGGGACGTGCTCACGGATGAAGAAGCCGATCAATTGCGCACAGCTGGCGAAAGCAAGCGCGCGGAACTGCGTGGGCAAATCCAGACTCGTGTGACCGATCCGGCCTTCAAGAACTTTGCCCAGAAGTTTGCGGAAGCTGCAAAAGACCTCACGCTGCCAAAAGATCAGAAGATCTATCTTGGGCCAGCCTTGCTCGATCCCGAAGCGGCCCGGATCGCACGT
The DNA here is from genome assembly GCF_052588265.1 of Bradyrhizobium sp. Pa8. Classification (NCBI taxonomy): domain Bacteria; kingdom Pseudomonadati; phylum Pseudomonadota; class Alphaproteobacteria; order Hyphomicrobiales; family Nitrobacteraceae; genus Bradyrhizobium; species Bradyrhizobium sp. Pa8. The sequence goes on from NZ_CP176767.1 coordinate 2,368,012, forward strand.
AAGGTCGGCCGGGATATCGAATTCGCCGAGGCAGAAGCTGCTCCCAACGACGCGACCGGGCGCACCTACAAGCTGCGATCGTTGCCGGAAATCGAGTTGCCGCAGGGGCAGACCGAGGAAGTATGGAAGGACAATAAAGGCGCGCAGCCGTTTGACCCAATCGCTGCTGCCAAGTTGCAGCCGGGCGATGCTTTCGTGAACAAGCGCGAGGAGCGCAAGGATCGCTTCGATTTTGACTACAAGGCGTTTCGGGAATTCTATCAAACGAAACGCAGCCCCACGCAGCCGTCGTCCTATGCCGGGCGTGCAAACTACACGGCGTTTGTCGAAGCCCTCCCGGTCCCGGAGGAGTCAAAAAAGTCCGCGGTGGAAGACATCGTGAGAATAGTCCGGGCATTCGATGCCGCCAATGAAACTGACGACAAGGAAAAGTTCGTTGTTCCCGCGGAAGCGCGGGTATCAGGCCGATCTCGCCTCGCATTCCGTGTTGTCGCGGATGATTTCGAGGGCGGGCGCCCCGATGCTGAAACCGGCCGGCCGGCGGGAGCATTCCGGTTCACGCTGCAGGCGCTGACCAATTGGGGATCCTTTGACCTCGCCGTTGTTCGTCGCGCGGAAAAGGTGTTTGAGCCGCTCGCCGGCTGGAGTCCGGCGTCCGATCCGCTCAATTCCAGGCCCAATGGCCGGGCCGCCAGACGTTGGGGACGCAACGAGACCCGGGATGAAGCCGAGAAGCTGCTCTATCAGGGGCTGACTCGTGGGGACGCTTGGTCAATTCGTAAGGACGAGGGCCGCGACGATACTTGCAAGCCTGCGTTGGCGCGGTCAGGCTTGGTCAAGGGTGCGCAGCGTCTGGCCGAGATCGCCGCTTCGGCTCGCGATGCGCCGCGCTGGCATGAAACCGCGATCGAGATGCCGTTCCGGCTGATGCTGTCGCCGGCCCAGGATGCATTGTGGCGAACCCCGCTGAAGCTTCCCGAAGATTTGAAACTGACGCCTTCTGCCGATCTACCCGTTCCGCTCTGGTTCGCGCGGCTCGACGAAGCCCCCGGCAGTTCCAGTCTGCGCGCGATTTGGTCGCCGGATTTTCGCTCGGAGGCGCTGCTTGATCCGGAGATCGGTGGGCCACCGCGCGGCCCGTGGGCGCCGTGGGCGATGTCGCGGAGCGTCACCTCCGCGCATCCTTTTGGAAAAGATGAGGATGGGAATCCTGAAGATCCCAACAGCATCGAGAGATTTCGGACCAGTCTTGACGCGTATGATCGCCACGAATTGGTCGCGCTCACGTCTCTGCATGGCCTCCCGGCGCGGGGCCGGCGCAACAAGGATGGCAGTCTGACCGATGGCAGCCAGATAATCCCGCCGCCAGGCTTCCGGTTGCGCGACGCCATGCCGGAGGTGCTCGATCCCGGAGCCACCGATCCTCCCCCTGGAACAAAAGATCCGGCGGATTGGTCCGCAATCTACAAGCCGAAGTCGATTGATGCGTCGGAATTGACACTGACTGCACTGGGCGGTTCGTTCGAAGCCGAAACCAACTTCGTCCCACCGGCCTCCGCGAAAGTTCGCGGGCCCAATGCGCCGAGGGGAGTGAATCTGTTCGACGCATTGTCGATCGAACGCTGGCGCCACAGCGCCATTCTCGGGCGCGATACCAAAGTCGAGGTCGTCTACAAGGGTTTCCTCTACCCGCTGGGCCATCGCGCCTCGCTGGTCAAGCTTACCGAGCGGCGTTTCCTTGCTCATCCGGACTTTCCCAAAGAGCGCTACCCCGTTGCCTTCCTCGTGCAGCGGATGTTCCTTCGGGTCGGCCTGCCGGAAAAGAAATACCCGGCGATCGGCCAGCCGAACCGCGGCCGCCGTTGGCCTGCCGAGTACCTCGAAATCGTAACTAAGGTTACCCCGGACCTTGTAGATCCCACCGACGCGTTGGATTCGGTGACGCCGCCGAATCCTGAAACACCTAACGGTCGCCTTTTTCTTCATGACGAAAAGACAGGGCGGGTGTTGCCCGGTCTGGTTTTCTGGCCTCGGGTCCGCAGGAGATCTGGCGGCGAGGTTCAATTCGAGCTGCAAATTGATCGGCGCGGTGCCCGCGTACGTATGCCCCTGATTTTCGTCGACAACGCCGCTGCCAACGACGAGCCCACCATGAAGGCGCTGACCGCCTATTACAACCGTCTTACGGACGCGGTCGACGATAACGGCAACGCCAGAACGATCGATGGGCGCTGCGTTATGCAACATCACGGCGCCAAACGTCGCTATGCCGCGGAAAAGGAGCCTGATGGCACCACTTTCGAAACGTTGCAATGGATCGTGGCCGCCGAGGGACGCGAAGTCGCAATTCCGGACGTCAGCGCGGATCGAAAATTCACCTTTGACAACACTTCTTATGATTTCGGCTCGCTGCAGCAAGGCGCGGATCAGCCGCCGTTCTATCCCGTGATGCGGCAAGGAAAGATTCGCATTGCGCAAGTGGACCGCATGGTCGGTTCGGCTACAGAGCCGATCGCGGTGCGCTTCGACCCGGAATACCAGGCGTTCGGATTTCCGCCAGATGAAAGGCTGGACACCGTTCCTGCGCGGCTGCCCGCCGATTCTCCGATCAACAACAAGAGAGAATTTGCGGCCAAGACCGACATCTATCTGGATTTTGAGAAGGTGGTGTTGCTGAGCCCGGGATCATCGGGTGACCGCACCGGCGGCGCAGCACGGCCCAATACCCGGCTTGTTGGATTGTCGCGCTCGCGCGGACCTGTGGGAGCGCAGGACGTAACAACTGAACCGCAGGTTCGGACAAATGCCGAGCAGCCCGGCCAAACGCCCCCGTTACCAGCAGCCTCAACGGGCTTCGACAGGCCGAACGTAAAGAATTTCTTTGACCCCGAAGCTAAGCTGCTCGGTATCCTTACCTTCACGGAGGCACTGCAATTCATTTCCGAAGGACTGTCGCAGACGCCCGAATTCAAGGAGGTGACACGGTACGCGTCGTCGCTGATCAATGATGCACAGGGAGCCGAGCAGGACGTCGGGGCCGCGATTGCCAAGGTGCGCGATGCGCTGCTGATCCCCTTGCGCGAAGCACTGACGACACTGGCGCGCGAGTTCGATAGCGCAGTTTCCAAGGCGGGCAAGCAGTTCAACGAAACCAATGCTGTCGAGCGAATGCAGCGCCTGTACCCTGATGTCGGCCGCGCTTACTCTGATTTGCAATCGGCGCTCGACGGCGCAATCGCCGCGAGCTCCGCAATCCGGGACCTCGCGGATCTGCTGAAGCATTTTTCCGGAATCTATGCTGCCGGCCGCCGCTTCCTGCGGGCCATCGAGCGCATTGCGGCCGATCCGGTGGCACCGGTGCGCGCCGCGCTGCGCGACGCCTTCAATACTAGGATAGCGGACCTGATCGGGCTCGCAGAATCGGTGCTCGGCCAAATCGGAGAGGACCTGAAGAAACAGCTCGCGGCGCTGGAAACCGAATTCCGCAAGCAAGTCGAGCGGTTGCTCTCCGAACCTGCCTTCGTTGCGTGGCGGCGCATCGTATTCGCCTTGCCGGGCGCGCATGCCGTTGCGAGCGCCGGCGATTCAGTGTCGATTTCCATCGACCGGGCTATCGATGCCGCATTCGAACGCGCGGTCAAGAAAGATGGCGCCTGGCTAAATGCGCTGGCTAACGGCACGTATGACGACTTTGCCGGCGCGCTTGAAGAGGAGCTCAACAGACAGATCGACAGCGCCATTGCCGATGCTAGGGCCAATGCGAAAAACGAACTCGCGGATGGGCTGACCGCCGCGCAGCAAGCATGGAATGCCGGAAAGCTGAAGGCCGGGGAGCGCATCAAGGGACTTCTCTATGCGGAAGTGTTGCCGACCTTGTCGGCGGTGCTCGCCACTGCCGCGAAGGTCTCGAAATCGGTGAGAGAGGGTAAGCTTCAGGTCAATCGCCTCATCCAGGATCTGAACGACCTCGGGGTCGCCGCGTCGAAATTCGTCCAGCCTTTCATTGAAAACGCGGTCGACGGAGCCAAAGCCCTGTGCGGACAGGCGGTCAATGTCATTGTGGCGCTGCTCAAAGAAACCATCCCCGCGTCCGCAGTACCTCAGTCTTTTCGTAACGGCACGTTGCCATTGAAAGCAGCGCTCGATTTGGTCGTCACCCGTGTTGGAACATATGAGGAAGAGGTCCTTGGCAATGCCGCAAAGCCGGTTGCGTCGGAGATTGCAGGTTTTCGCGACTTGCTCTGGTCCGAATTCGGAAAGGTGCAGGCTGCACTCGATTCCCTGACACAGGCCGCTGAAGTATTTCGGGCGCAGGCGGCAACCTCACTATCGATACAAGCCTGCACGGCGATCGACCCCGGCGCGGTCGTCACTCTGCCGCTTGACGCGATGGCCGCTCTCGCGGCTCCGCAACGCGCGGTGATCGATACCGCTCTCGACGCAGCTGACAGGATTTCCAAGGCGGTCGGCGATGCGACAACAAAATTCTCGGTGTGGGCGGACGCGCTGAAGCCGAGAGCCGGCGAATTGCCTGGCGAGGCCACGCAGCGGAACAATGCGCTGCGCAGTCTTGTCGAGAGCGCTCAGAGGGCCGCCTCTGCCGCGGTTGCGGTGAGCGAACTGGCGCGTGATATCACGTCAATCAAGACCGTTACTTTCGTGGCGCCACCCGCTCCTCCCGGCGCTCCACCGGCTGCGCCTGGCGCTCCGACCGCTGCGCCCGGTGGTCCGCCGGGGCCTGCTGCCCCACCGACACCGCGCGCGCTTCCCCTGACCGGTGCTGCTATCGACGATCTCGAAACGGCCCTTGCTGGGGCGATAGGCCCGGGTCGGGCCGGGGCGATCGCTGGCGCGCTGAGAGACAACGTCAAGGCGATCACAGCCACGGCAGGTGATTTGAAGAAATCAGAAGATGCGACGCGCATTGTCTTGAACAATCTGGCCAACGAGGTCGTCGGCGCCGGCGTCACCGCGGCGCAAAGTTACTTCGCGAGGCTCCGGCCGGCCATCACGCCGACATTGGATATTCTGACGAAGGTCATGGATGATCTTGTCCGGCAAGGTGAGCAAGTCTTGCTGCGGACGGCGGCAAAGGGATTGGTCGTCGGGGAAGTCTACCGTGACGAATCCATCGTCATCCTCAAGACGGTGCTTCGACCGGTGGTGGCTGCGCTTGCGGTCGCGCAAGATGCATTGGAAAAGAAGCGCAATGAGATTTACGATGACCTGGGGCGTGGTGCTTCAGGCGATCCGGTCCCCGAAGGGGACTTGCTCGGGGACATCAGCAACTTGACACTGGCGGGTGTGCAGCGGCTCCTTTTGGTGGCGCGGCCCGAGAAGGCACGACCGGGGAAGGGAAATCCGCCCAAGCCGCGCGATGACTATCTCACAGCCGAGGCGGTCGAACTTAAGCAGCTTGCTGCGCTTCTCTCCGGCGGCAACGTGCCTGCTGCGGTTGACGTAGCGAACCTCGTTGCGCTGTTCAACGACTGGCGGACAGGCTTTGCGTCAGCCGTGGTATTTGGCCGCCAACTCAAGGACGCCGCCGAGCGCGTGCTGAGCGGCGATCTCCCCCGCCTGGTGGATCTCGATGGTGCCCGGCGGCGCATCGAGGGCAAGCTGAAGGAGATGATTCCATCCAAGGTCTCCCTGAGCTACGGCATCAGCGCGAAACTCGTCGAGTTCCGGAAGATCTTTCAGCCTAAGCCGGACAGCCGCCTCATCATCGATGCGGGAGCGTCTTACGATCTGCTGGAGCCGCAGACGCCACCGCTGTTCACGGCAACTGCCACCGTCGAAGCGTTCGATATCAACCTGTTTGACGTGGTTACGTTGATGTTCAACGGGGCCCGCTTCGTCAATGACAGCCGCAAGGGCTCGGATTTCAAGCTTGCCTACAACGACTTCAAGCTCGGGCCGAAGGCTGAATTCATCAAGCCATTGGAAAGTTTTCTGAACCCGTCAGGGAGCGGACCCTACGTTATTCCGATGCGCGGCTCGCCGGGTATCGAGGCGGGTTACGGCCTCGATCTTGGCACGATCATGATCGGGAGCCTGTCGTTCGCAAACGTATCGCTGAACGCTGCCTGCCGGTTGCCATTTGATAGCCGCCAGGCGATCTTCACCACCTCGATCGGGCGCCGCGACAAGCCATTCCTCATTTCGTGCTTGCCATATACCGGCGGCGGATTTCTTGGGCTGCTCTCCACTAGCAAGCGGATCATCGGCTTCGAGGCTTCGTTCGAATTCGGCGGCGGGGGTGCCTTCAAGTTCGGCCTGCTCGAAGGCAAGGGTCGCATCTGTCTTGGTATATATGTCAGCCAGGTCGAAAGCCCCGAACCGGGCGGGCAACAAGGTGCCCTGATAGATGGCTTCTTCTATGCCGGCGGAGAGGCGCACATCACCCGCTTCAGCGTCAGTGCGACATTGGTCGTGCGCATCTCGCAGCAGCCCGGCGGATCGATGCAGGGTTCTGCGGTTTTCACATATTCTTTCTCGCTTGGAATAGCGGATATCGAATTCAAGATCGGTGTGCAAAAAAAAGAAGGCAAGGGGTTTTCCGGCAGCAAGAGCAGCTCATTGGCCGGGCCTGTGCGCTACGCAGCGATTGGCCGCGCTGTATCGTCTGGGGCCGGCGTGAACAATGACGGCGCGCTCATTCAGGCCCTGGCGGTGTCACAACAGACCCACTGGACCCGTTATCAATCTTATTTCACCGACGATCTCGACGGTTTTGCAGCATGACCATTTTTGCGCAGGCGACTGCCGGACCCCCGCCAGCTGTGCAACCGCCTTCTGTGCCGGTTGATGTCGCGGCTCGGATCATCGCGGCCGGAATAGCACCGCAACTCGATGCGAGAGGCAGGCAGGTCCGCAGCCCCGACAACAAGCCGGTCCTACTCGCCCGGTTAACGCTCGCGCTTACGCCGGTAAAAGCGACGGCAGCCGATGCCGGAGCGATCGATCTTGTGAATTGGCCGACAGCAATCGGCGCCTTGCTGGCTCCCGGCTCGACGGTTCAGGTGCAGGTCGTTCCCATTGGTGCGGACGGTGGACGTCGTAAACCCACACCCGGGAATCCTTCGGAGATCAAAACCACGCCGAAGGCCACGCTACAGCTCAAGGTCCGTCCGCATCCGATCCCGGACAGCGATCTTTCTGCTTATTGGCAAAAAGTGATGGGGTCTGCGCAGGAAATCAACAGTCTGACGGCTGCATTGGGCACCGGTAAAGCAGCGCTGGAGCAGGTGCTGCGCAACACGGCCCTTGGGCCAACGCCAAACATTCATGGCGCTGGGCGCAGCGAGGTAGCCGTAGAGCTGTCGCTTGAGCGCGCCAAACAGATACTTGCGCGGCTTTCCGGATCTTCCGCCGAGACGCGTCCGCCTGCTCAGGACAGCATGACAACGCGTGTACGGGACATCGTCGTGCCGTTGCTGCTGGCGACTACCCCGGAGCAGATCGAGGCCGCACTTGCTGGCCTTAGCGATCAGGGCAAGGCGGCGGCAAAGGAGGCCCTGAACAATATCGACGCCGCGATCGCCCGCCTAGTTGCCCAAGGCGCAACTCAGGCCGACGCCGGCCTTCAACGTGGCGACTGGGCGGCTCTGGCGGTACGAAAGGTATTGGAAGAGGAAGACGCTTGGAAAGCGCTCCGGACCAGCGATGCCCGCGCAGATGCCGCGGCGAAGGCGCGGCTCGATTATCAGACGGCGGCCTCGGCGGCGGCCGCAATCACCGCCTTGACCGGTTCGAATTGCCATATCGGTCGCCGCGTCCCATTCCAGGTCGCGGCGGAATGGCAGAAAGAAAAGCCCGCCGGGCCAAAGATCGAGGAGCCGCATGCAAGTCACCGCCTTGCATCGCGAACGCCGGGACCCGAGGGGACCGAAATTAAACCTCTCGACGATGGGCCGAACCGGGAGTTTGCCCGGCGCCGCTTTTTCGCGCTGCAGGCCAATCCATCGCTCGCCCGGTTATTTCGTTTTGTCGTCGACCTGGAATGTCCTGTCGAGGTTCTCGACAAGGTGATGGCTGCGGCGCATCCCTTTCCGGAGGAGAAGTCTTTCGATCTTGACGCGCTCAGCCGCGTCGCGGCATCGGGTTCGAAGGCCGCCCCGGCGCGGTACCTTTTCCTTGGCGCGCAAATACAGCAATTGCATGGTGCGTCCCCTCGGTTGCCGGAGATATGGTCTACTGCGAAACTGCGATGGCAGACAGGAGCGAGCGAAGGTCACTTCTATCCTTGCACGCGCGAGGAAATTGACGCTCGAGCGGCGAACAAGGAGTTGCGGGCCCTAGCCATTTCCGAACAGATCGACTGCATGGTCGATCTCGGTCAGGCGGCGCAATGCAATAACGCGACCGAGCCGCGCTTTGACATTCTGACGTTAGACGCAATCACCTCGACCGCCGCGGATATTCATTTCGAGCAGATGCGGGCACAGAGCACAACGATCTTGCAACGTGCCAAAGCGGCGAATGAGCCGCTCCCTCCGGAAATCATCGCCGACATGCAGGATCAGCGGCGTGCAACGTTACGGACCGGTGGCCTCGCGCTTGCCGACCGCTGGAGACAAAATCACGCAATTGCTCGACATCGCGCCGCCTTACGCCAGCATGAGGCGAAGGCAAACGATCCCGTTCTGCTTGACGCTTCCGACTTGACCGTCGGTTACAAACTCGACGTCGGAGTAAAATCACGGCCTCACGGTGCGCAGTCGCGGCGTTATTGGCATACGCTGATGCGACGCAACGTCGTCTTCAACGACGAGGGGGGTGGGCACGAGAAGGTGTGGCAAGGAAGCCGCCCGCTCGATACAACCATTAGCGAGCTGTATGCTGACCGTTTGTCGCGATTGCGCGCGGATGACGGGCTTTTGACGGTACCTGCCTCGCTCCGCGAGCTCAATTCATCGAAGGCGGCGGCATTTGCCGAGGAGATCATCGGCGCTTGGCGGGGAGATCCGCTGGGCCTGTCCGCTGGCGAGGAAAAGCATCGCCTCGACAATCGCGATCTTCGCATCGGCATGACGCTAGATCTGCCGAAGCGCACAGATGGTCCCAACGCGGAGGAATTTACACCACCGCCGCTCCGTTTCGGCTGGCGCTATCATTTTGGAATGCGCGCTGTATTCGCGGGCGGCGTTTCGATGCCGCTGGAGCGCGCGCTCAACCACTATGAGCTTAGCCATGACGGCGCTCTCGTGCTTCCCGCCGCGAAGAAGCCGGGCCGTGCTTTCCGTCGCCACGAACGCATCGATACACCACACATAGCTACTCCCGATTGGGTATTTGGCCAGATTATTTCCAAACCCGGCACCAGCAAAAAGACCGTGTTGCTGCGCAATCACTTTGGATCGGAACAGGCGCTTCGAATGGTCGTGCGCACCGTCGGCGATCCGGAGAACCGCAAGATGCTCGGGTTGCCAGCAAATGTGGCGGAGGATACCGGGACGTCGGGCGTCTCGATCTCTCGGCGTGTTCTGATGGTCCCGCCCGTAGCGCTCGACTTCGCAGGATTGCACGACGCCTTTCGCAAGGTGGCGACCGACAAGAACATCACGCTATTCGAGCCACGCGTGCTGCGCGACGAGGATCCAGAAGATCGCCTCGACACGAACGAAATGCCGGAGCCCGGCGAGGCTGTCCGCGTCGAACTGGTACCTGCGCCAGCCGTTGGCAAGAAAGGAGAGTTTTGGAAAGCCGCGCGCGTCGCATGGCGGCCGATTCACGTGGCCGACCGACCACGGGGCGGCCTCGTCGGCGTTGATCATCACGCGGCCTGGGGGGGCTTTCCGACATTCCAGATGTTGTCCGTGACCGGAGCGAAGATCAAGCCGGAGCGCGACAAGCCGGTTGTGCGCAGCGAGGGGACGGTGACCGATGAGGGCGAAATCGTAGACCGGGTAGAGGGGCTGGAGCCGGTCGTTTTTCCGGTCGCACCGACGGCCACCGGCGCGGGCCGCCACGGCCAGCCGGCTTCGCGAAGCGTTTCTATCGAGTGGAGCGCGGTCGCGGGCAATCCCTCCGGCAGTGCCGTGTTCCGGCCACTTGATGCATCCAGGAAGAACGAGTCCGAGCGACTTCCGTATTACCCGGATCCTGCGACCTCATCCATTGTGATCGAAGTCAGAGTTAAAGGCGCGTCCAAGAAACGTCCGATCAGGGTCGGCGCACTGGTCGCCAAAGTCTATTCCTCCGAACCGAGTGGTCCGGTCCCTACTGGCTATCCTGATGCGATGCCTGTTGTGCTGGACGTCATACGCGGCAATCTTGACAGCGGGCCGCTTATTTCATTTGGCCGCGGCGGGGAAAACGGTACGGCGGATTATCGCTCTCTTGCCTATACACCAAAGGGCATTTTTTCAGAGACGCCGTCGAAACAGTCGGCGGCGATACCGGTTCGGCATGTCGTGGTGCGTCTGGCGCCGGGCGAAGAGGCGACGATCCGGGCCTGGTGTCTACCGAACCTGAGCTTCCTCAATCATATGTTTGAAGGCACCGAGGCCATCGCGGCGTTGTCCGTGGCGTGCGGTTGCGTGTCCGCCAGCGCGCTCGACAGTCAGCAAGCGGTGGATGACGCCTGCGTCGCGGGGATGAAGGCGCTATGCAAAGGCGTGAATTTTCCGAAGGTCAAGCAAGGAAACCCGAGCGGTCCAGCGGTTGGCGGTCTTTCGACTCCGACCCAGCCGTTGATCGAGGCGATAGGCGAGCTGATCCACACCTTCATGGCGCAAACACCATTGCCCGAAATCGCAGCGCCGATTGAAATCGAGGCCGCCCACGTCGTCGACCTGCCGCTCGCGGAGCCTTTCTTTGAGCCGCCGCAAAAGCCGCTTCCGCTGCTGCGCCTGGATGATGAACTGCTGAATACGCTCCTTGAGCCTCCCGCGGATCCAAAGAATCCGCCGCCACTCTATCAGCCGGAGTCATGGGAACTCTCCGCGCAGATTCCCAGCGCGATGGGATTGATCTTGGCGGGGACGGTGAAGCTTCACGGGGTGTCGAGCGGCGCGATAGAAATTTATGCGTCAGGCGCGGCTGCGGCCCGGGGGCGTTTCGACGACCCTGACCGGGGCCGCAGCCGCGACGATCGCGTAAGGGGCTTATGGCCGAAGCCAGACGGCATCAAAGACATCGATCCAGCCGCACTTTTCGGCTTCAAGCCAAGCTCCAGCGGACGCGTGACGCTACAAAGCGAGAACGTGACTCTGCTTCGTATCGAGGGCTTCACGCCGAACAAAGATAGCCTGGATCTCCTCGATGCCCAGCGCGCGGCGCTCAGATCTGAAAAGGCGCATCGACTCGGGCAGGAGGCATCCGAAGAGGACAGCTCGTTGCGTGTGCAACGTCCTTCCGCTTTCCCGGACAGCCGTGCTCGACATATCAACCTGTTTGCGGCGGCGATCGCCAGGAACACCGGCTTGCTCCGGACACGATACGACGAAATTCCGGAGCGGCTGGCCAGGCCCACGACGGACTCGATCAGGAAACTCGACCCCGTAAAGCAGCCGAAGCGGGTGGCACGGCAGTGGCTCCCGGCGACCATCCGGCCGGGACGCGTCGTTTCCCAGAGCATGATACCTTCCTTCCGATGGATTTACGAAACGACCAGCATCAAAACGACCGGAAAGCAGAAGCTGACCGTAGCGACCAGCCGCAAAATGAGCGTGCGCGTGCGAATGCGGCGGCCGTGGTTCAGCTCGGGTGAAGGCGAGCGGGTCGGCATCGTGCTATGGCCGCCGCATCTCTTCACGCTCGAGTCCGAAGATATTCAACAGGACGTTATTCGCGCACTTGCAGCTGGCCGTGACCCGATCAGTCTTCGGTTGCTCCCGTCGGACGGCAGCTCGATCGCCGAGTTGCAGGACAGCGACCTCGGTCCTGGTGGAGCATGGGTATCACGCTGGGGAGCGGATCCGATCCGCCCCGGCAATCCCGTTCAGGGCGCCCTGCTGTCCCCGTCGAATTTTGGCGATGCAGTAGCCGCAAAAAAGGTTTGGGATACGGCGCCTCCCGAAAATTACAAGTCATTGTGGACGGCCGGCGATCAAGTGTGGGATTCGCCGCCTGAACGGCTGCTGCCGGACCGGGCGATCGTTCCCAATGTCCTGATGCCCCTTCCTGCCACTCCCGACTCGCCTGAATCGCGAGAGGCGGAGCCTGCCGGCGGGTTCATGACAGTGGCACTGCTCACCCACGAAGCGCGCTTCGACCCGGAGCAAGAGCTTTGGTACGCCGATGTCGACATCGATCCGCTGGACGTTTCCTACCCCTTCGTTCGCGTCGGCCTCGTCCGATATCAGCCGCACGCCCCGCGAAAGCTTCGCACGTCCGAGCCGATTACCGAATGGATTCAGCTACTGCCGGAGCGCACGGCAAGCGCCTCATTTGAAGAAGGCAGCCAATTTTCGGTCCTAACCATAACGGTTAAAGGACCTGCTTCGAAACGCGGCGATTCCAAAAATGCCCCTGAGGTCTCATCGGCGCAACGTCCGCTCATGCGGATCAGCCTGTTGCGGCGCGTTCCCGGCGAAGATGGTGCAGCTGGCGCTGAGACGATATTCACCACGGTCGAAGCGCACTCCGAGTTGATTTCGGGCGGTCTGGAATGGAGTTTCAGCATTAGCCTGACGCCGGAACATCTCACGGAAGAGGGTGTCGTATGGTCACTGTTCGCCGAAGAAGTCGAACGAATGCGGCCCGCGACTTACCCGGATGAGCCGCGGTATGCGACGAGCAAGGATACCTTGTTTGCCGAAACAGGCCCTCGCTTTGCAGCCAAACTGGAACTCGGCGAATTGTGGAACTGGATGAAGCAGAAGCGGCAGGAGCTGAAGTTGTAGGTGATGAACGGGGGAAATTACAACGAGTTAGGATAGTACGGATTTAACGGGGTTGAAAAAATCGGAGGTCAATTGATGTTCAGAGCAGTCGGATTTGTAGCCGCGGTTGCCGTCGTCGGCAGTCTTCTTTCATCCGCGCCCGCCTTCGCAGATGGCGAATGCAAGCAATGCATTAAGGAAAAACTGGATCCTGTCGGTGCAAAGGTAGCCTTGGGCGCGTTGGTGGGAGCGGCGGGCGGTGCGGCAGGTTTGTTGCCTGGAGCCGCATGCGGCGCAATTCTCGGTGCCACTGGCGTTGCGCTGGAGAGCCTCGTGGAAGTGGCCCAGTGCGCCGATACGTGTACGAAGGAAGCCAAAGCGCGAAGCGACAAGAGTGCGAGCAAATGCACCGACCTGATGACGAAAGTGCAGAAGAAGTAGAACGTCGACCCCGCGAGTAGAGCATCGGCTAACGGTCGCGGACATGATTGACCTGCCGCGTTCAGCGGCAGTGCATGCAGGTGCTCTACTCTCGAAGCGGAGATGATCTCCATGGAGCGCGACATGAGTAGAGATGTGAATCACATTGCGATGATTTTTATCGCAGCACTTGCCAGCGGCGCCACGGCCTGTCCGTCGGATGCGTTTGAACTAACTGGCTCCAGCTGGGCCCATCTCGCAAAGCCCCGAGAAATCAAATTTATCGTATGCAGCAAGGGTATTGATGCCGATGCGCGGCTGCGGATCCGCGAAGCTGCCGCTGTATGGAGTAACGGCGATAAAATCAAATTCACGATCGACGAAACCAAGTCTTGTGAAATCAACGAGAATTTCAATAAATGTCAGAAGATCAATGTGGTAGATAGAGGTCCCATCGCAGCGACAGATCCGTTCTCTCGGCCTGCCGCCGCAACGTCGCCTTGCCCAATGGCCGAGGATAAGAAGAAGCAGATCAACAACAATCGCTCCTCCGCACCTATAGCCTCGAAATGGCAATGACGAGAAATTTCCGATGAGGACATCGCCTTTCGGCCAGAGGTCCTAGCGACCTCAACAGCCAAGCAGGTGATCCCATTGGCAGCGGATTCCCGAAATAGCGAATCTCTGTACTCCTAACGGGTCGTCCTTCGAGATGGCATGCCGCTTTGACCAACTCGACCAATTGCGACGGAGCATAGGGTCTCTCAGTACCTAACCGATAACCGGGAACGAAGTTCAGAATAGGGGATCGCAACGCACGAGCTTTTTGGATCGCAAATGATCCAAAGTTCGGCACTCCCACGGCCAGATAGCCACCGTCAACTGTAACTCGGCACATCTCTTTCAGAATTTGCAGGGCTGCTCCAGCGTGATAGTGTTCTAGAACACCAATATTCCATGTTAGGTCGAATGACCGCTCCTCGAAAGGTAGCTTAAACAAGTCACCGTGGATGAAATCAACATTTTGGCATCCAAACTTATCGGCGAGGTATTTTGCGAATTGGAGCGCGCTCGGAGATATATCTAGCAACACCCGCCTCATATCCGGTGATAACAGTAGAGACGCTTTCCCGGATCCACTTCCGGCTTCCAAGACATAGGGGGCGGGTCGGGCTCTGAGGATGTGTCCTATATGGTCCGTTATCTCTCTATAGTAGAGCCGCCACCAATCTGACGAGAAGTCGATTGGTTCTTTTCTGTCCCTTGCAACTTCCTTTTGGAATTGAACACTCCAAAACAAATTCTCCTGCTCAACTAGATGCCTGATGTCATCGCGCTTAGTCATGGCGAGTTCTTGTTGGACGTGAGCGATATCCCGAACAAGCGCAGGTCACGTCGCAGCCGCGCCGCCGAGAAAAATTGAAGGGTATGCATTCCAATCATTGAGGCTGCATCGAGATTTCCCGGCATGTCGTCAATGAAAAGGGCCTGTTGAGGCCGGCATCTCAGTCGCTCAAGGATCATTGCAAAAGACTGGGCGGCGGGTTTGCATGTGCCCGTTTCGAAAGAGTAGCTAACCTCGTCAAATAATTCTCGAAATGAAAATCTATCTTCGCAATAGCTGATCCATTCTCGGGCATGGACGGAGAGCAAGCCTATCCGATAGCCGGATCGTCGAAGTTCCGAAATTATCGCGCGCGTGCCAGGGATTTCACGAAATCCCTGGCGAACGAGGTCGTGAAGCTCTTCTGAGGTTATGGCCCAGCAGTGCTTATCGACCAGTGCTGACCAATACTCGTGCTCGCTGATCCGCCCTTCGAAAAGAGCTTTAAGTTCGGGAATCTGCAATTCGAGTCTGCTCGGAGAGACGCCGATGCGACTGCCGAGCTGCTCATGAACTCCAAGCAGGCCCTGCAAGAGAACCTCTGAAAGATCAAATATGATCGCTTGGATCGCTTTTGACAAGCTCGTCACCTTGGATCGACATGACGTTGACGTTAAGTTTGGCAGTTTCCAACAGATCAAGGGGCGTTCTTCAAAATCTTGCGATCATGCTTCCACTGAGAAACTAACCGAGTTGTTTGGTGCGACGCGTGAGTTCTTCAGGGGCCTTCGACCGAGAATCTGCGGGTTCGCGGCTCCTATGCGTATCTTGATCTAATTTCCGCCTGCACAGACTGGATCGGTATCGGTGGCTGCGTCCCTTGCTCTTGAGATCTGACACCATCGATAACTGCAATTCGCGGAAATGGACTGTCCACTAGGGGTACGTGATAACGTTCTTCAATCTTGGGTAGGCAATGACATCCCGGATGTTCGTTCTGCAAAGCGCCCACGCCAGGAATCTCTCTATCCCGAGACCGAAGCCGGAAGTAGTGGAATAGTTGGGCAGCCGTCTTAAATCGATGTACCATTCATACGCTTTGGGAGATATGCGTTGCCTCGCGAGCGATTCGATCAACTCGTCCGCGCTATCTTGGCGCTCGCCACATCCCACAACCTCACCACCAAAACATCCATCAGCGAGGGGGGGGAAGATGAGATCAGCGTTTATCGCCTTGTCCGGCTGCAGGCGATCAGGCTTTTGGTAGAACGGCACTTGGTCTCGGTCATAGTTGGTGATCCAAAAGGGTGTCTCCTGCCTCAAGAGACTAGCTAGGCGAATCTCTCCCGCGGCGAATATTGTTCGGCGGTGCGGGGCCAGTTCGATAACGCCCTCTCCACCGTGCTCCCGGAGGAGTTCGAACGCCTCATCGAAGGAAACGCGAGGGAAGGACTCCGCCGCAACGACGGAGTTGATCGCATTCCTGGTTTGTCTGGGATTCGCACTGAGCTTCTCGACGATGTTGTCCATCAGATTCAGTGCACGACATAGTGCTTTTATGTAACCTTCGACGAGCGGGAACAATTGATCAATGTTCCCACGAATCTCTGCCTCACAGTGGAAGAATTGGTTAAGGTGCCTACTGTCCGCATCCTCGCCTCTCATAGATGGGAGGTAGCAGTAGACCATCGACATGCCGTTCAAGATGAGCGGTTCGAATCCGAACTGCGAGGAATCAACGAGGTAGGAATCGATTTCACCAAACTTGATTGCAATTGCCTCTGAATCTGACCCCGCTCCCATTGGTGATGATATGCTGGGGGTTAGCATGAACAGATCCACACATCGTCCTTCGTGCATTGCCGCAAAGTAGTAATCAGAGACCGCGCGAATCTGATGGCGAAGAGTGAGCAGCGCGTGGAAGTATTTGTTTCTCGTCAGTTCGATATAATGAGTCAACGGGTTATACTCTGGCATCGAGAATAGCGACCGGTCCTGGAGAGCGTAGGATGCATCGTCGCGCAGTATGGCGCCTTTGAAGTGGCTATCGAACATCGCGCTGCTTTCCTTTTCGCTAGTGTTTGTTGACCCAGATTCGTGGTGTACCGACTTTTGCTTCGATCCGGGCTTCTCCTCCAATCGGGAGCGTCACGACTGGGGTGGTGTGACCAAAATCCACATTGGCCACAACCGGGATAGATTGGAGTTCTGGTTTATCTGCTACAATTGCTCGCAGAGTGGACTTTGACATTCCGCTTGCCACTTGAAACCGACCAATCAACACCCCTCGGACGCCTTCAAAATCCCGTTGCAAGATCAGCGATTGGAGTTGCCTGTCGAACTGTCGTGGGGTCGTATCGGCAGTGTCTTCAAGGCACAAAATGCTGCCGAGAAGACTTGGCCAGTAGTCGCTCCCCTGCAGGGCATTCAGTGAACGACAGTGCCCGCCAACTAGCCTTCCATGTGCAATGCCGGGATTAAGAACCCAGTAGCCTTCGTTCGGCATCCATTTTCGTTTTTCCTGGTCAATGTACCACTCATCATCGCTCCATGTGTGCGAGGGGGTAAGTTCAAACGGTTCACTCCTCATGCAGCACCTCTGGAAACTCTCTGCGATAAACGCAAGCCCGTCCTTCATGCCCCACGTTGAGAAGTGAGGTCCGGAATACGTCACCAGCCCCGTTCGCGCGAGAATCGCATTCGTGAGGGTGGTCGTGTCAGAGAAGCCGCATAGCACTTTTGGATTTCTTTCGATGAGTTTGAAATCGATGTGGCGCAGGAGCTGACTGGCATTGTACCCGCCAATGGCGGTGAGGATGACCGTGACAGATTCATCAAGGAACGCTTCATGAAGGTCGCTGACTCGAGCGGCCACTGATGAGGATTGAAAGCTATCCATTTCGGCAGCATGCCGCCCAAAACTGACGCGCATTCCGTATGATCTCAGCAGTTGCGTCGCCCTGTCTTTGACACTCGGAATGATAAAGCTCAAACTGCGAGACGGCGCTACCACACGCAAACCGGCTCCTTGAACAAGACGGGGCGGATACGTTGTATCAAAGTCGCTCATCGGCGATGTCTGCCAACTTATGACCGTAGCTGATTGCGTAATCGGGGCGTGCTAGAGGGCTTCCCAAGCTAGCGGGGCGGGCCGCCATTCCTCAATGGTCTCCCAAGCGACACCAAGCTCGGCTAGGTCACCTCGAAATACTATGCGGCGTCATCGGGTTCATGCCGACTGCAAACGCTCGGCGTCAGTCGATGATCGCCCTATGAATTTCTGCCGCTTCACGGCGAGATTCAATAAAGGCCAGGGTTGAGCAAAAATTGGGGGACCGGTGATGGGGTGGCGAAAGGTTTGCTTCATGGAGTCCTCGGGTTAGTTTTGGGGGAATTGAAATTGCGCAAAGAGCAGAAGCAGCGCGGGCGACTCGGCACCGCGGCTTTCAGAAGGCGCGCTGAAGTGGCGGCGCTGTCCATTCCGCCCGTGTGTTATCTAACTAGCTTCCAGTTGCAGTCTATTCCGCGTCCGTGAATGAGCCCCGGCAGATGTCTTTCCGCATATTCCTCCCGGCGGTCCCTGAAGCCAATTCCAACGTCCCCTCCTAAGCAGCTGGCCTTGTCTCATTGAAGCTTATAGACGTACGTCCAAACAACAACCATGAAATCGGGAAGCCTACCAAAACTAATGGGTCCAGGACCTCCTGCACTTGAAATGAACCTTTGGGCGCCGCGCATCGGAGCGGCGCTCCAATGACGGAGAGACTCGTTCAGTTGGATCGCAGCCAATCCCCCCAGGATTTGTCGACCTGGCGCCAATCGACCAGGCAACGCGCTGACGACGAACTTGTCTCTCCAGATACACCCGTTCCTGCGGACTCAGCACCGACGCTACGCTCGGCTGGCCTCTTATACTCGCATTCGCCACAGCGCAGCGCGCTGCTGTTCGGAGCCAAGCGCGCCCGGTGTTCGGAAGCCGCCAAGTTAATTGCACAGGACATTCGGATGCAAAACCAGGAACAATTCTCTGGTTCGCACTGGCCCAAATCCTGCAGGGTGACAGACTGGGCGCGTTTGAGTCTCGATCAGGGAATCTGATGACAGCATGGCTGTTGACTGTCTCACACCTACAAAGACGGCGGCGAAACAACCGCAATCCAGTTGTCCGGCCATATGCCACAGAGGATTGCGAACTACCGCATGAACTTACAGGACCGCTGTTTCGCGAAGTTCGTCGATGTTTCGTAACGCTGAGACCGTTTGCATGATCGTGCCCTCTAGGATGAGGTGGACTTGTGAGCCTGGACATGGACAAGAACTATCAATTGTCAGACTGGGTGTTGCCGACCGATGATCCGTGGCTGCTTCGGGGTAATCCGCTCGAGTGCGACCGTCACAACGGCTCTGGCTGTCGTTTCCGGAAGAAAACATCACAATGCGCTCGTCCTGTGCCCGTCGGTCGCATTCGCCGAAAAGCGAGCCCCTTAGTGCGAACAGCTCACAATGGTCGACATAATGCCGCGAGAAAACGGTGCGGCATGCCGACGGACGAAGAGATGGACGCAGATCCTAGTCTCCGACATTCTGAGTTCTCGATCATGGAGCTGTTCGGTCTGAACCTCGTGAGAGCAGTTCCTCATATGCCAATGAGCGAAATGGGTGCTACCATCCGCGGTCTAACGCGGATGCTTGCACCAAGTGGATGGCCGGTTCTCCGATCGGTGCTTGATGCTTCTTTGTCGGCACTCGGTCACGCTGCTGACGCGGCGATCATCGCCATGCGGAATGACAGGTTGCTCGAAATCGACCGCACTGCAGTGCCACCGTGTGGTCAACTACGTGATTGCCTGCCCGTCCTGTTTTCGGATTGCGATTTCGAGCTTGAATCTTCCAGGTTAGATATGGTGGAACTATGCGCATCTGCGGTATCAAGCTGACGCATGACGGGGCAATCGCTCTGATCGAGGATGGAAGACTTGTTTTTTGCGTCGAGCAGGAGAAACGAGGCAATAATCCTCGGTATCAAGACATCGACAATCTCGATGCAATTGTCGTTGCTTTGGCGGAGCACGGTCTGGATGCCCGGGACGTCGATGAGTTCGTCGTCGACGGCTGGGTTGGGCACACAGAGTCGCAATTGGAGGTTGTTAGCGGTACGGAGCCTATCACGCTCAAAGGGGCGCCATATCTTGAACGCCATGCCGAAGACCCGCTCACGTCGCGCGACGGCTTTGGCCTGATGCTTGAGGGCAGGGGCTATCCTTACAGAAGCTATCCCCACGTCACCGGCCATATGGCCTCCGCATACTGCACCAGCCCCTTTGCTAAAGCAGGCGAACCCGCGTTCTGCCTGGTTTGGGACGGCGCCATGTTTCCACGTCTCTATTATGTAGAACGCGACAGAGCCCGGTTCCTCGAATACCTGTTCCCGATGATTGGGCATATCTATCCTGCGGCGAGCCAGCACTTTGGACCTTATAAGAGGAGAAACCGCTCCGGCTGGGGTGACCGGGCGATCTCCGGCAAGCTGATGGCCTACATCGCTCTCGGGTCTGTGGATGAAGATATTGTGGCGGTGTTTCAAGAGCTATACGGGAAGCGCTTTGGGGACGATACGGACCTTGCCCACCGTGTCGACTTCAACAATATGGAGTCGGCGATTTCCACTGTGCATGATTTCTTCGAAGCGAGTGCGCTCCGGTTGAAGGCTAAACCACCAGAAGATGTGCTTGCATCCTTTCATTCCTTCATCGAGCGTCTGCTCGTCCAACAAATGAAGATTGCTTTGCAACGGCTTATTCCGGGACGACGAAATTTGTGTATAGCTGGCGGTTGCGGCCTTAATATCAAATGGAACAGTGCACTGCGCGCAACAGGCTTGTTCGATGCTGTCTGGGTCCCACCGTTTCCTAATGACAGTGGCTCGGCAGTCGGCGCCGCTTGCTCCGCAATGGCGGCGCGCAAGGGCTTCGTGCCGTTGGAATGGTCCGTCTACAGCGGCCCGGCGTTGAAGCGGGGCCATGTGCCGCCCGAGTGGAGGGCCGCGCCGTGCAGCATGCGCGAACTTGCGATCATTCTCGTCGGTAACAAGCCCGTGATTTTCCTTGCCGGACGCGCCGAGCTTGGACCGCGGGCGTTAGGTAGCAGAAGCATTCTCGCAGCCGCGACATCGGCGGGAATGAAAGACTATCTCAACGATATCAAGCTTCGTGAACAGTTTCGGCCGGTGGCGCCGATCTGTCTGGAGGATCGTGCACCGGACATTTTCAGCCCTGGAACGCCGGATCCTTACATGCTTTTCGATCACCGGATACGTGCAAAATGGCGCGACAAAGTTCCTGCGGTTGTTCATCTCGACGGATCTGCGCGATTGCAGACCATTCATAGAACCTCTCAGCACGTAGTCGCCGAGCTTCTCGTCGAATATGAAAAGCTCACGGGCATCCCGCTGCTTTGCAATACGAGCGCCAACCTCCATGGCCGTGGTTTTTTTTCGGATACCGCAACTGCCTGCCAGTGGGGACGTGTCGAACACATATGGAGCGACGGTCTACTGTGGACGAACGCGCCGTGAGTGGACATGGCTAGACCCTATGTTCGCCCTCTGAGGTGACGGGCGGCCCGCCCCGCGGCAAGCTCCTATCGAGGGTTGCGCCGGATGGTCTGGCGCCGAGCCTTATGCATGGGGAGCGGGCCTGATGAACGATAGCATCTTCGTGGGGCTGGATGTGCACAAGCCGACGATTTCGGTTGCGGTGGCCGAAGGGATGCGCGGCGGGGATGTTCGTAACTTGGGGATCATCGCCAATCGCGCCGATCAAATCGCCGAGCTGGCGAAGGAGCTTGGCAAGGGTGACCGGCAGGTAAGCTTTTGCTACGAAGCCGGTCCCTGCGGATACGGGCTGCATCGACAACTGACGGGACTGGGACACACCTGCATCGTTGTGGCCCCCTCGCTGATCCCGATGAAGGCCGGGGATCGGGTTAAACCGACCGGCGCGATGCGGCGATGCTGGCCAAGCTGCACCGGAGCGGCGAGCTGACAGCCGTGTGGGTTCCGGATGCGGCGCATGAGGCCATGCGCGACTTGGTGAGAGCCCGCGCCACGTCGATGCATGTGCTCGGCAAGGCGCGGCAACATCTCCATGGCTTCCTGCTGCGACATGGGCGTATCTATGCCGGCAAGAAGGGTTGGACCCTGGCTTATCGTCGCTGGCTCACCACGGTGCGCTTCGATCACCCGGCGAGCCAAATCGTTCTGCAGGACTACATTCATGCCGTGACCGACGCTGAAGCCCGTGTGGCCTGCTTGACCAAGTCGGATCGAGGAGCTCAGGTCTGATTCCGGGTACTAGTCTAGGTGTGTGCAGATCTGTCGCGACGGGCAGGTTGGCGAGATAGTATTTCGTCTCCCCGGAGGCGCGTTGCTCGCCGATGAGCCAGGCTTCGTCGCCTGGCAGATGCTGCTGCCCCGTATCTGTTTTCACCTTCGCGAACTCGCAAAAGCAATGGGCCGCCGTCAAGATAGCATTTGACGAAATCAGGGTCCCGGTGCAAAGGGCCGATGAGCCATGTCCCGGCCATGCATACGCTATTTGCGCCACGGATGGATAATCAACCGTAGCTGCCGTTCCTGGGCCAACAACAAACGGTGTCAACGTCGTGGGACCCACCACGCTGGGTCGCTGAAGGTGCGGCGGAGCGGGCAGAGTGCTGCCGTCAGGGCCTAGCTGAAGCAATTGTTGCAAGTCGGTGGGTACGACGACAGCGTCAAGCTTCCTCCTTGCTTCCAAAGGAGAAAGGGTGGCTATCTCATTACTTAGTTGACGCACATTCTTCGCAAAGCTCTCAAGGTCGCGTTGATGGTCCCTCAAGAAATCCAGCTGGGCGGGACGCAACGCAGATTCCAGCCCTTCAAGGCGCATCATATTTTCGAGCGCTTGCGTAGCGCCTAGCTGTTTGAGTCCGGACAGCCCTCCATCCGCCGCTCGGGCACTTTCGGTCGATTGTTTTGTTGCGGAACGATTGAGGGATTGCACCTTCTTCAGGTGTTGGTCGACGAAGCCTGAAAGACTCTGCATTCGGCTGGCTGCCTGCCGAAGCGGATCAGGACCCTTCAGCTCTTGACCGGCGGATGGATCGATACCGTGGCGCTTTATCCGCTCGACAGAGCGAATTTCCCAATCAGTCCGTCCGTTGAAAATTACGGAGGCGTGCTAAATGCCACGGACAATCGACATGGAATTGTCGGTTATTTGAACGATCCAGACGTGGCCAAGCATGTGCTAGATGCTCTTGGTGTTTGAGTTCATCGGGTTCGGACCTCCGGAATCGGGCTTCGTCGCAGCTAGTTGCGCGATGGTAGGCCAGTGTTCAGCGGAGCACTCATAGCTCGATTGCGGCCTATCTACGCAAGTTTGTCAAAATTCGTTGCACAACCATTGCGCGATCAGTCGGAGCGCGGTAAAGTTGCTTCCATTGTTCTAATTGCTATTTCGGTGGTGCAGCGCGAGGGCGTTGGCCGCAGGCCTCGTAAAAGCCTTTCGTCAACCTGTATCCGGACCTTCGAGGCTGCAATGACGATCAGCAGGCGTGAGCTTGTCGGTGGGTTGGCCTTTGCAACTGTTGACTTTGCTGCAATCGTATCGTCCCCGGCTTCCGCGCAACAGGAGACCAATCCGAAGATTGAAATTGAGATCAATAACACCTTGACTCTCGACGACGACTATCTCACTTGGGCGCCCACGCCGGCAAGGATCAAGCTCGCCGCGCCCGGACCAAGCGCCGTCACAGTGACACTGACCAACGATCCAGACCAGGCAATACCAGCAGGTCGCTCTCAACCTTTGGACGGCAGGGTCGCTTTTGCTGAGAAGGTTGCCGCGGGGCAGACCGCGCAGCTTTCGAGTCTGACATTGACGCTGCCGCCTGACGGCAGTTGGGTCCCGTTCGTGGTCGCGGGCGCGTTTCCCCGAGCCAGCAGCGCGGACAAAGACACGGGTATTGAAATTCACCTTGGTGACGCAACGGGACCTATCATCGCGACACACGCCGTGATGGTCCGTATTAGAAAGAACATTGAGAGTCTGACGAGTGCCGAGCGTGAAGCCTTTCTCAAGGCTATGCGTGATCTACACATGGGAGCAAAAGGGTTTGAATATTTTCCGCAAATGCATGATCTCGCCGCGCAGGGCAAGAGCCCTTATCAAGAGGTTAAACTACCAGACGGATCGTTCAACCCAAAGTTCTGGCCTGATCAAGCCCACCAAGGCGCCGCTTTTCTAGCGTGGCACAGAACGTTTTTGCTGTTGTTCGAACGACGTCTCCAGGCGATCAATCCTGCAGTGACAATTCCTTATTGGCGCCAGAACGTCGCTACGACAGCGTTTGATCGATTGTTCCTCGGCACAAATCAGCGTCCGGTAGGCACCTTTCAGACGGAGGTGATCTTCTCGCCGGCCAATTGGCTCTACGGCTGGAGCATCTCCTACAAGAATCTCAAGACCGTCATACGATCTCCCAAGGATACTTCTTGGTTGAAGCGGGGCAATGGTACGCCCTTGATCGGCGACAATGATCTCTTCGGGACAACCCCGCCTTATCCCGATGCGGAAAAGTACATAAACTTCTCGCGCGCTATCGAGAATGACCCACACAACGTCGGCCATGCACTACTCGGCGCCTGGCACGCAAGCTGCCTGATTTCTCCGTCAGATCCGTCGTTTTGGCCATTCCATGCAGAGGACGACCGTCTATGGGCAAAGTGGCAATGGTTTTATGGCCGGTTCGATACAGAAGGAAAGACGGAGGATAGCTATCATTTCACGAAGACGTTTGTTCCCAATGATGCATCAACGACAACGCTCGGTCACAATCTAAAAGATACGATGTGGCCGTGGGACGGTACTAAAGGACGGGTGTTTGAAGACGACAACAGTCGCGCGAACCATCCGGATCAAAATCCATTTAGCCCGTTTCCAAAGGCAACTGCCGGGGGCATCTGGCCGTCGGCCGATGCGAAGCCGCGTCCGGCGGATATGATCGACTATCTGGGACTCGGCGGAACACTGCCGCACGGGGTCGCATACGACGACGTACCTTATGGAGTAATGCCACAGCCTCCGGTGACTTCGATCGCCGCTTTGCCGCCGTCGTTTGCAAGTGTTCTGGCTGAAACAGCTCTGGACAATCAGGCGCCAGCGAGCCGCCGTATCGTAGCCTTGTCGTCCCTGCGGGCCGCTGGCCACGCGCAATCTCAGTCAGTGCTTCAGTCGGTGGTGTACGATGTCGCATCACCGCCGAACGTGCGCCAATTGGCGGCGACAAATCTGATTGGGGCTGACCCCACAGGAGGGGCCGAACATGTGTTGGGCGAGATTCAACGCAACCCGCAGCAAGCTCTCCCGTTACGCGCCGCGCTGATCGAAACTGCAGCGCTCGTTCACCATGGCCAGGTTTCCGGCCACGTTGCGCACCAAGTTCACCACCTGCTGACGCAAATTGCGGGCAATGTCGCGGATGGACAGGCCGTGTCAGCGGCGGTATCGCTTGCCGAGATGGGAGATCCAAAGGCGGGCACCTATCTCGTGAATCTGCTTCGAACGCCAAGTCGCGCTTCTGGCGAAAGAGCACGAGTTGTTGCGGCGCTGTCGCTGACGTCCTTTGCAGGGACACCAGTTACGTTACGGGAAGTGCTCGAACAAGCAATCCGGGAAAACGATACCGAAACTGCGTTGGCAGCCGTCAGAGTGCTGGCCGGCGATCCAGACACGCGTGCCATGAGACTAAAATTGGTCGACGAAGATCCGAACGTTGATCCGCTGGTTAATCAAGCTGCAATTCGCAGCCTGATGCTGGAAACGACGGATGTCCTTCCGAAGCTCCTTGCATATCTCGAAGGCTCTCTGAACCCGGCGCAGCGCAACAGCAAGCTGGAATCTGCGGGCGCGTTCCGAGTGATCATACAGGCGTTCAAGCCGTTTCCACGGGCCGATGTCGACGGCTGGAAAGCCAAGCTTCGCGCCGTGCGTGACGGGGCGCCGGGAACAGCTACAGAGCTCAAAGAGGCGCTCGACAAGACGCTGGACATCCTAGAGACCGCATCGACCTAAGGAGCCGGTCATGGTGACATTTTCTGACGTCAAGACGACGCTGGGTCAGCTCGTCGAAGGCAGGGATATCCCGCGCATGAAAATTACCCATGGCGGGAATGCATTTAGTTGGGACACGGCTGGAGAACTCCGAAATGCCGTCGCAGTCATATTTGGCACGACTTACAGGCTGATAGATCCTGCGCTTGTTGGGAATGGTCGAGCGGACGAGACCTTTCTAGTGCAGGTATTGATGGGCCCTCTCGACGATCAGGATATACCGAGGATGCCTTTTCGCGGTCCGTTTGCGACAGCTGATCAGATCAAGGTGATCCGGGATTGGATCAACGACGGCGCAGGGGATGACGCGTCAGCTTGCACATGATCTTCTCAATCATTGGGCTCACCAGCAGCCGACGGTACGGACCGAGTCGTGGTGGAACCAGATGCACGGCGATTTGCATATTGTCCAATTTTCGATGGCTTCGGAACAATATTGGGGGCGATGATATTCGGCCTGCCAATAGGGCCGTGGAGTAGGGTTATGGGAAAGCTCAACCTGACCGTGCTCACGTTCATTGCCTATTTCGTCTTTATCAATCCAGGCCCCTCAGCCGAGATTGTGGATCTTCAGGGGCGATGGACTCTTGTCGCGATCTCCGGAGCACCGACCGGCAGTTCCCCCTCCGTTCATTTCGAAATCCAAAGCACGGCGATTAGTGGCTTCGACGGCTGCAATAGTTTCGCAGGATCACTCGACAAGCCGGACGCCATCATCGCGACACAGCGCGCTTGTGCCGACGGCCCTCCCTTCGATGTGTCTGATCTTGTCCGCAACATGCGGCTTGCAACACTGGTCGCGGGACGCCTGACCGTTACGTTGGGGCCAACACGTCAGCAATTCGAGTTCAGCAAGCAAGACCAATGAATTGGCGAGGAGGCAGACTCATCGCTCACGAAGCATCACGGTTTGAATGTTGCTGAACGCGATCTTCCGGCTACTCAGCAACGCGCTGTCGTAGAACTGGAAGATGGGCGAAACATCGTCGGCGACGTCGCAATTGCGCGGCATCTCGAACGTCTTGACGCCATCGCGCGGGTTCGAGAAAAATACCTGGAACGTCGTTCCCTTGCCGTCCGGCGTTCGACCGACGCGGTCGATGCGGTAGATGCGCTTGAGTTCACGTGGGCTACCGCAGGCGCCCGAGAACGGGATTTTCGCGTTCAGATCGAGCCGCCCTTTCGATCTCGACACCGTCGCCTTCCCGCCACTTGTGGTTAGCTCGTCGATGATGTCGTTGTAGATGGCGAGCGCGGCTTCGGGATCGAGCTTCGCGCCGAAGCGCGCTTTCCCTTCGCGACTCTTATCATGCTCCGCCGTCACCACGATGCGCCGCTTGACGTCGGGCGTCGGCAAGCCTTCCGCCTTCAGCAGTGTGGCGACAAATGTGACTATCGGCGCTGCGAAGGATGTACCATGCTCCTTCTCGACGACGAGTTGATCACTACCGTCACGCTTCGGTACCGGTATGAAGCAACCGGGGGCTAGGATATCGACATAATTCGGACTCCAATTCGAGAAGTCGGCAACCGAACCGTCCTCCCGAAGCGCACCGACAGTGATAATCGACGCTCCCTTGCTCGCAAGTTCTCCACCGAGATTGGCAGGATACCGAGGGTCCGTATCCAGTTCCAATCCGAAATTTCCTGAGGCCACGACGGCCAACATTTTCGGGTTCTTTTCCAGCTCAATCCGAAGGTTTTTGATCGTCTCCTTCGACTCGAAACTCATATTGATGATATCGATCTCGTTGCGCTGTGCGTAAGATATGAGAACAGACAAGTCCTTGTTCGCCATTCCGGGCGGAGGGCCAGCTTCCATCAGGTTGGCGAAGTGCAAGCGGATCGGCAGCGGCCGAAGCATCCGATAGCGGTACAGTTGGATGCCGCCGATCGCCAAGGATGCCACGGACATACCGTGATCCCTGTAGGTATACGACTTCAGCGCGCCGATCTCCCCCGTGCTGCTGGCGAGCGAAAAGCCGTACTCGTTGCCGAACATGCCGTCGCCGTTCTGATCGGCGAGGGGCGATCCCGGATCCTGCCCGCGTTCGTCGTCGATGCCGAAGAAATCCTCTGCGGAGAAGAACTGTTGCGGCTCGGAAATCCTGTTCTGCGCTTGGTCGGGTTTGAGAAAGACGTTGATGTCGAATCCGGTGTCGGCGATCATGACAGGGACCGTTCTCAGCGACCGTCCGCGCCGTGTCCGCTCGGAGGCATTAAGCAGAAAGGTATCGAGCAGCCTGGACGTGTCGAACGGCCAATTCAGGTAGTTGCTCGCCCTGCCGTTCTGCCATCCCTTCTGACAGTCCGCGGTCGATGCCGGCAAAGCGGCCGGAACCACGATGTTGGTCTCATAGTAGGAGACGGCGTTGTCTGGCGGAAATGCTCTTGCGATCGTGTCTGCGTTACCGGCCCTCTCGAGATTGCGCGCGGGGATCGCGGTGACGCTGCCATGCTCGCCATCGCGCATAGTCTGGGCGGCAAGGGCGGGGTCCTTGACGAGCCGCTCTGCGAGGTCGGTCGTGGCCGTTTCGAAGGCCTGCCGCCTGGACTCAGTGGTGATGCCCTTGATCTGCGCCTCCTTCGCCGCCGTCAGTTGCTTCTCTATGATGGCTGTCGTGGCGGCCGCAGTGGTTGGTGCGCTCTCCTGAAGTGTCGGCAATTCCTTGGAAGCATTCAGAGCGGTTTCGACCTGCTTGTCGAGGTCCCCCGCCACGGGTGCCTTCCCGATACTCTGAACGATGGCGGTCGATGGCGTGTATTTGACGCAGGCCGGGTATTTTAACGTCTTCCGGCCCGAGAGGTCGGCGGTCAGATCGTCGACCCCATTCAATTTCTTGAATTCTTCAAGAATGAGCGGATCGAGCCATCCGCACCGTGTCTTGATCTGGGCGAGGTAATCCTGGGCCGGTCCTTCAGTCGCTTCCAGCTTGAACAGTTCCTTGACAGCTTCCTGATTGGGCAGCTGCTTCGCCGAAAGCTCGATCATGGCGCGTGGCTGATTGGCCAATTGCCTGACGACGTCGCCCAATAAACCCCCAGCGGCGGCCGGCTCGAGGCCGGCGAACGTCGCTGCTATGGCTACAATACCAGTTGCTGTTCGCGTGCGTCTCATTGGTGGTGCTCCTGCACGAGGCGGAGGTCACTGGAATGCGCCCCGAGCGGGGGACCCGTACCCCCGCCGGCGCACGATATCAGCTAGTTGCAGAAGCCCGGGTTGGCACCGCAGGCGCTGTCGACCAATGATTGAATGTTTGATTTCGTCGTGTAGATCGAATTGCGCGCAAAGCGAGACGCGCCTTGCACCATGACCTTTCCGGTATTGTAGCCCCAGCTCGTCGTCGCGACGACCTGATTTGGATCACCGGCGTTCGGCGCCGGGCCTACGTAAGAGGACGACGGCGTGCCGAAATTCAGGATCCAAGGACAGCCGCTGGAGCCGCCGGTCTGGGCAGACCCGATGATCACGTTGGATGGACTATCCTGATACCCGAGCGAATCCGTACGCAGCATTCTGGCACCGTCATAGTTCTTCTGCGGGTATCCGAGTTGCGTGATTTGCGTCGCCTTCTTGCCGAATAGGTCGAAATACCCCCAATCGTCGGTTTTGAATGAGTATTTGCCGACGACCTCTGCCACGAATTTATCGTTGAGCTTCTCGAGCACGATAACGGCGACGTCGTTCTCGCAAACGATACCTGCGACCGTGCACTTGTCGGTGCCATCGTAATACGCTTTCGATATCCACCACTCCTTGGCGCGCCAGGTGCCGTAAGGCCGCTTGTCGGCATATCGGGCCGGCTCGAAACTGATGGAGTGAGCGAAGCCTGCCGCTTGCTTGCCGAAATTGTGAACGCAGTGCGCGGCAGTTACGACGAGTCCTTGGCCGATGACCGATCCGGAGCACACGTAGCTGCCGTCCGCAAACGTCATCAAGATCTTGCCCGTCGCGCGCCAGGGAGCCTTGTCGACAGGTGTTATTTCGCCCACGGCACTCGCTTCCATCGTAGTGAACGGATGACCGCCGTCGCCAGCGGCCGCTGGGTTGGGTGTGCCGTCATCTTTGAGGCCGAGGGCCTGCTTCAAGGTCGGCGGAAGATCGCTAGGGTTTTCGATGATCGGAAACCGCGACTTCTCGTTTCCGGGCTGGACCGACGAGGGTCCAGGAGTAGGGCGACCCACGACATTGTCGTTTGCAGTTGCCTGACTTGTCCCAATAAGGGCCGTGATGAGAATTGTTGCTTTCAATGAGGTGCGTGTGAACATCACTTCCTCCTGCTATTGATTGCTAAAACAAATTTCTCGGCGTCCAATACTCTGTCACTCTCCAGACGAGTGTCCTCCTTCCTCCAATCGTCCGTCGAAACCGTCCGGGCGTTCGATGCTAAGCAGCTTAAGATTGCACAACCGGCCGCGTCGATGCAATACTTTGGATTGCGACCATGCGACGGCGTGAAGCCGATCGGTCGCGGCCATGCATGTTTGTTCGTGGAGAGGGCTGAGGGCCGGGACCACTTGGCCCGGCGCGCTGGCGCGTAGAGCCCGGTCGGCTAAGCGACGCGCCCCAATCGTTAGCAGGCCATCTCCAGTGTTGGCTGGGGTAAACGGGGTTCCCCTTGTCGTATCTTGCAACTTTTAGTATGTGTGGGCGATTTCAATGGAGTACCGCCATGTCAGCCGACAGTTCAGATGGCCGCGAAGTATTCATTCGTCAACTCGTGAATGATGTGGCACCGGCCGAAGCGCCGTTGGTCCCCGATTACATCGCGGCTGTTGACGCGGCCAAAGCCAAGTCGGTCGATGGTCTCGAATTCGGGATCGAAGGTTTCGTCGAAGCGCTCGGGCCGCTTGTCGTTTTGGTATCAACGACCCTTTTTACGGATTTGGGAAAGTGGGCTCTCTCCGGCACCGAGGAGGCTATCAAGACCCTGATCAAGCAAGGCGGCCAACGTCTGCTTGCGGCTTGGTTAGGCGCTCCGAAGAAGGGAGGTCTGAAGGATGTTTTGACCGATCAGGGGAAGTCCGAATTGTTGGCGATGGTTCGGGCTTCCCTAAAGGGTAAGAAGATCGAAAAGGAGAAGATAGACAAGATCATGGCGGCGCTCGAAAAGAGACTTTTTGAGACTTGAGAAGGAACATCATCTGGGGCGCGGGCCATGCTGAAGCGGTTGCGCCGAGAGAACGCACTGAGGTCCTGGTCGGTCTCACTGCTGTGCTTCGTTATTTCCGTGATGTATTTTGGCACCACGATCTACCCGGTGCTCCGAGGCAGTTGGATCGAAGCCACGATCGCTGAGCACCATCTCATCGTTGCCGCGCTAACCTACGGGCTACTCTTCTTCCTCGTCTTTTATGTGGGGACATTTATTTCGATTTACAATTTCAAGCGGCTGGCTCCTCGGCGTATCCGAAGTCGTTTCATTGTGGAGGCGAGCACACAACTATCTCGTAAGTTGGCTATCAAGCCGCTTCTCTTTTCCTTCGGCAACTTTGAGGAAAAACGGATTGTAGCTACGTCAATCCGGTCAAAATCCATCGTGCTGATCGGGGCTGGCGTCTTGCCCCTGGCGGCAGTCGCCCCTGGTGATTTTGCATTCCGATTGGCGCACGAGCTGACGCACTTGGCGGCGAACGACTACCGGGCAGATCGCATTGTAAGGACGCACTATGTCTGCTTTGCAGTGCTTATGGGGATAAGTCTCGCGGACGCCGTTTATGGCTACATCGGGCATGCAATTCGCTGGATCCACATCATATCCCGTCCAGGAATGGTTGGCAGTGGCACCCCGATGAATGCGATTCTCTCAGGCCTCGCAAGTAGCTTAGAGATTTCATCACTTTTTGGGCTCGTGCTGACGCTATTGCTTTTAGAGCGCATCGCTACTCGCCGGTCACGTGAACTCCATGCGGACGGTATCGCCTCGCGCATCACCAAAGCGAGTTTTCCGACGTTTGGCGCCGTCGAACCCGCACGCAAAACCAACCGTATAGTTCGCTCGATCAATGAGTGGTTCGCGCCGCATCCGGATCGGTCAGAGCGAGCCTTGGCGCTTGAGGAACAAAATCCGTTCACCCGGATGAGCAAGTTGTTTCTCGTCACACATTGTTTTCTGCTCAGCTATTTCATTGACGTAACCCTACAACTCGTGAGTTCGGATGCGCGACACCGGGCCATGTTGATTGCATGGAGATGGCGTGACGAACCAATCGCCGTCTTCACCCCATCGTTAGTGGCTGGACTTTTCTATATTGCGTCAACTCACATGATGGTCAGCAGGGTAACCCTTGCCGGGCGCGGCGAGGGCAAATTCTCTTTCGTTAAATTTGTCGGCTACCTGGCCTGTGCCATAGCGGGAGCAGTTTTGATGATCCTTACAAGTCAATCCATTTGGTACTCCTGGAGGCCTGTCACGAGCGGAGTTGTCAAATTGTGGACAGCCCAATGGGACCTGTTTCTTCTTTTGGCGGCAAGCAGCTTGGCCGTAGCCGTTGCTTTGGGTCTTGCGACGACCTTTGGCAATTCGAAAAGAAGTTTCAGCTGGGTTTCAGTGCTGCCAATCTCGATCGTGCTTGCAACTGCATTGGGGATAGCAATCGCGACGCCGACACCACCGGCACCGTGTACAGAGCGCGACTACATGCACAGAAGCGATTGTTAGCAAAGTGCCCCGGGGCAAGCAGCTCTGCACCTTGCGGGTCATCAGCTCTCAACGGACTTCAACCATCCGGGCCTCACCGATGGTCTCCCTTGCCACGCCAGCGTGCCTCGCCGCTGCTTCGGGATGAATCGCACAGAGCCACGTCGGTGTCCTCAGTTCATGATCAGCCGGTGGCTTCCTTGCGCTCGCGGATGACGAGCCTTCCGCTCACTGGCAGGGCGATCAGTTCGACGTTGAAGCCCTTGCCGTCGTCGTGCGGCCAGACCGCACCGATCTTGGTCCAGAACGCACTCTCGCCTTCGCCCGAGATGACGAAGGCCTCGTGGCTCGGCTTCTTGGCGTTGGGTTTTGCAGGCATTGTATTCTCCAGGTTGGGTTTGCCGCGAGGGCAGGACCGGCCGGGAGACAAAAACGTTCTGGTGCCGATCGTTGCCGGCATGCGGTTGGAAACAATTTCAGCGGTGACGGCTCTTCACGCAAATCGCATTATCCCGCCAGGTCAGGTGCCGCAGGCGGGACACGGTTTGTCGGATCCGCTGCCCCGAACGAGAGGCGCCTGCCTGGGTGGCTCCTGAGCGCTCAAGGCGAGGAACTGGACTCCAGGTCCGGCGCGTCCGCGATTGCGCCCGCGCGTTGTCCGACGCTCGCTAAGGCGTAATGCTGAAAAGCAGAAATTAGGCTTGCTCCGTCGGGCAGAATCAGGTGGTCGACGGAAAAAAGACGATCAGCCTGGGCGGTACTACGCTCGAACTGATCTACGTCGGTCGAAATCATTCGGACAACACGCTTGTCAGCGGCTATCGAAGGAGCGGGTGGTGTTCGCGGTTGACTTTGCTCCTATGGAGCAGGTCCTGTTCCGCAACATCCCGGACAATGCATCTCCGCTCGAATATATCGATTCACTCAAGAAGCTCGCCGCGCTGGACTGGGAGCGGGTGCTTCCCGGCCATCCCAAACGTTTGTCGGAATGACGTTTGATTTTGTTGCGAAATCATACGCCTCTTAATCAGCGGGTCTCCCGCCTCTCATCAGGATGCACAGTCGAAAGCTGACCACCGATTAACCACCGAAACCCCGCGAACAAACGGCGATAAAGGTGGTCAATAGCGAACGAACTTCATTGTTTTTATTGATCTTTTAGGCCGCTATTTACGTTCGGGACGCAGGGGTCGCAGGTTCGAATCCTGCCACTCCGACCATTCTTCCAAAAGTCGACGTTTTCCAGAGGCTTGGCGGACCGGCCGCCAGCGCCTCGGGAGCGCCTTTTTGCAACGATTTTCGGGGCGGGTCCACGGCCGATTTGGATCGGTAGGGCGGCTTGTTGTGGTGGCATGGCTCAGCGCTCGCCGGCCGATGGTCCAGCACCGCGTGGTAGATCAGAAGCCTACCGCCGCGCCACCAGCACGCCCACCAGGAACGCCACCATCAGTGCCGGCAGCGGCGCCTCGCGCACCATGCCGCGAACGATGTCCGGCCAGTGCTGGTCCGGGACGAGGCTTGGAGACCTGACTTCGGCCATCGGTGTCATGCCCCAGTCGGAGGCAAGTTCGGCGATCTCGCTCGAGGCCAAACGCACGCCGTCGCGGACGCGGAAGATGGCGGCGTCGGATCGCTCGCGCGGTGCGAGCGCCATCAGAGTCGCGACGGCGGTGCGCAACGTCATCTCGCCAAAACCTTGCAGCCTCACCGACTCCTCGGGATCGGACGTCATGCGAAATCCCTCACAGCGCCAAATTCTTCACGTCGCAAAGTGGTGCGCGATGGTGAATGCCGCCGTCGCGCACAGGACCAGCGTGGACACCGCGCCGGCCACCCCGCGCGCGAGATGGGCTCGCGTCAGGTGCCTGGTCATGATCTTGCTCCATGCTCTGCATGGCAATGGCGGCGAGGAAGGTTGGTTCCTTCCGCGTCGCTCGAATCGCCCGAAGCTCTACTTCCGCAAGAGCTCGCTCAAGGCCGCCGTCGCCTCGGCGCAGCGAATGTCGTCGATCTCGCGCGACAGGCTCAGCGCGCTGGATCTCAGTTCTTCGAGCTTCCAGCTCTCCGGATGCTGGCTTTCGAGCTGACCGAGACGCTTGTTCAGGTCATCCAGTCTCGATTGGAGCTGCCCGATGCTGGCGGCCCCATTCACTTTCCAAACGCGCTGTGCACGCATCGTAGTTCCCCTGCTAGTCTCACGGCGTTGTGAGCGGGGTTCGTGGCTGGAATGGGAGTTTCTTTTGTTCGGCTTCAGACGGTGGGGAACCGTTGCAAAAGGGCAACGCGGTTCCTGCGCATTGACCGGCGCCGACAGAGCTATCGCCCATCGCCCGCGCCCTTCTGCATATGCCGTCGCGTTGCCTGGTCGGCCCGGCGCGATCCGCGTCAGGCGGCGCTCGGCCACCCGGTTGATCGCTTTTCGATGCGGCTTTCCAGGATCGCGATGCTCACCTGGAGATTGTCGCGCCGGGCTCTCAGGTTCTGCGCGAGCATCGGGTAGGCGAGATTGTTTGGATCGGAGATTCCGGCCCTCCGCTCTTCCTCCAGAATGTCGGCGTCGAGCATTTGCGCCCGCCAACGCAGATCGGAGATCAGGACGTGGAGCTGTGTCGGGATGGTCGCTTCGAAACGGGACGTCGGCTGCATAGGATCGCCTCACTATGAAACAGACCCACTGCGGGTCTGAGGGATTGGCGGACGAGCAGCAAGGAGAGTGCCAGCGCCGGCTGAGGGCGAAGGCCTGCCGGGCTGTGTGGTGCTGACGCTACGCGTCGAGGTTTGTCACCTCCGCGCCACCAACACACCCACCAAGACGATGAGTGCCGGGGGAACAACCGAGGCCGAACCAAACTGGTTCTTGCCCGGCGAGATTGCTCGATGCCTCAGCGGAACGATCGCCATTCTTTCCCGTTGCCGCAAAGACCTCGGTATCGAGGCGATCGGGGAATTCATGCCGCTCATCCGCTACTTCGTCTTCACTGGCGGCGCTCTGCTCGTCCTTCTGCTTCTCGTAAACCGATACATGGCCGCTCCCGTGAGCGCAGCCGCACCGGCCGAGCCGGGCCGGTCGATTGCGCGCGTTCATTCGGCGCAAACCTGGCCCGAGAAGATCGTGCTCGATACCAGCGTGCGGCAAATTCCGCTGAACAGGGATGCGGCGGCTACGCCGGCCCCTGCCCCTGCCGTCCCCGCAGCAGCGGTCGAGCAGAAGAACCAGAGCCAGGCTTTTGCGATGGTCACGCAGCCTGCCGCGGCACCGAAGCAGGCCGCGCCGGCCGTTCCAAACAAGCGCGTCGCGCAGCGGCACCGTCAGCGCCAGCCGTCGCGCGTGGCTGCGCGCGATCAGACGATGGTCTTCAACGAGCCTGTTTCGGCGGGATGGTAAGTCGCGCTCTGGCGGAGCCCGGCTTGCCGCTGGGCCTCGCATCTGAGGGGCCGTAGGACGGGTAGAGCACCTGCGAAACCCATCGTGTTGTCGAGCGGGCAAAGAGTGACGGGGGTTCGCTTCGCTCCACCCATCCCACGGCGCCCGTCGCGATGCGATTTGAAGGATGGCGATGCCTAACAAAATGACGGAGGGGTCGACCGACCATCCGTCCCATCCCCATTCACAACTCCGTGCCTTGATTCGGGAACAATCATTCCCTATTGTCCCGCAATGCAAAAAACCGCGCGCCGTCCCCAGCCTGCCGCCCGTCCGCCCGGCCGTCCCCGGGAATTCGACATGGACACCGCGCTCGACCGCGCCGTACGCGTATTTTGCGAGCGGGGCTATCATGCCACCTCGATCGGCGACCTGACCGCCGCGATGCGGCTTGCCACCGGCAGCGTCTACAAGGCGTTTCGCGACAAGCAGGCCGTGTTCCTGGCCGCTTTCGAGCGCTATGCCGCGGTGCGCCGGGAGCAGACCCGCAGCGCGGCCGCGCGCGGCGCCAACGGTCGCGAGCGACTGCGCCATATGTTGTTGTCTTATGTCGAGCACTCCCAGGGGATCGAGGGCCGTCGCGGCTGCATCGTGGTTGGCGGCGCGGTCGAGCTCGCCGCGCTCGATCCGGACGTCCGCGCCCGCGTCAACGCCCAGCTCGAGACCAACGAGACCTTCATCGCCGGCCTCATTCGCGAGGGCCAAGCCGATGGCTCGATTCCCGCCCATGTTGCGACCGACGACACCGCGCGGCTGATGATCTGCATCACGCAGGGAATGCGCGTCGTCGGCAAGGCGCGCCTGCCGCTCGACGGCGAGCGCCTGGTCGGCGTCGCGATGAAACTGCTCGTCTGAATTTATGTCCTATTAGGGAATGATCATTCCCGATGCCCGGAGTCTGTTGGAATGACGATGAATGCCACGATCGAGACCGCACCCGGGCCGGATGCGGTGTCGCAGCGACTGACCTTCGTGCTTGCCGCGGCCTGTGGCATGGTCGCCGCCAACATCTACTACGCCCAGCCTCTGATCGCCCCGATCAGCGCCGCGCTCGGCCTCTCGCATGCGGCGGCCGGACTGATCGTGACTATGACGCAGATCGGCTACGGCGTGGGGCTTCTCTTCATCGTGCCACTCGGCGACCTCGTCGAGAACCGCGCGCTGATCTGCTCCGTCATCACGCTCGGCGCGGCTTCGCTGCTCGCCGCTGCGTTCGCTACCCACGCGCTGCCGTTCCTGATCGCTGCGCTGTTCATCGGCCTAGGCTCGGTCGCCGTGCAGATCATCATTCCCTACGCGGCACACCTTGCGCCGGAAGCCATTCGCGGCCGCGTCGTCGGCAATGTCTCGACCGGATTGATGCTGGGCATCATGCTGGCGCGGCCGGTGTCGAGCTTCGTCACGGCAGCGCTGTCATGGCACGCAGTGTTCTTCATCTCCGCCGCGCTGATGATCGTGCTCGCGGCGGTGCTGTGGACGACGCTGCCCAAGCGCAAGCCGGTCGCGCGCATGCATTACGGCACGCTGCTGCTGTCGATGCCGCATCTGGCCCGGACCACGCCGCTGCTCCGGCGCCGCGCGCTCTATCAGGCGAGCCTGTTCGGTGCCTTCACCCTGTTCTGGACGGTGGCGCCACTCCAGCTCGCCAGCGAATTCGGCTTCTCCCAGCGCGGCATCGCGCTGTTCGCGCTCGCCGGCGTCGCCGGCGTGTTCGCCGCCCCGATCGCGGGACGGCTCGCCGACCGCGGCCATAGCCGCATCGCGACGCTGGTCGCCATGCTGCTCGCGGGCGCCGGCTTCCTGGTGACCTATATCGGTGCGACCGGCTCGATGCTGAATCTCGCCTGCCTGGTCGTGGCCGCGATCGCCATCGATATCGGTGTCCAGGGTAACGTCGTGCTCGGCTTCCGCGCCATCTTCGTGCTCGGGCATGAGCACCGCAGCCGTCTCAACGGCCTCTATATGGCGACGTTCTTCGCCGCCGGCGCTGCCGGCTCTGCGGTCGGCGCCTGGGCCTTCGCGCAAGGCGGCTGGACGCTGGCGTCGGCCATTGGCCTTGCTCTGCCCGTCGCAGGCTTGCTCTATGCGGCGACAGAGTAGCGGTACGATCGTGCCCGCGGCTGTTTACCAAGCCCTGGATACGCAGCCCAGCACCGTGCGATTTCCGTCTCGCGGTTTCCCTGCGGCTGTAGTACTTTGGTCGCAAGCGAGCCCGGTTAACGGGCGGCAGGGGGAGGCTGATGAGGCGTGCGGGACTGGTTGGCGTACCGCGAGTACGGCCATGGTCGTGGCAGGCGTTTCTGCTCGGATTTGTCGTCGTCGCCATGTCGGCCGCGCTTCAAGGCGTCTGCGTCGCGCTCGGCGCAAAGCTCTATTTCGCGGCGTTCCTGCCCAGCTTGTTCGTGCTCGGAATCGTCGCGGGCGCGCCGGCGGCGGCGTTCGCCGCGCTGCTCACCGTTCCGCTGGTGTGGTGGGCGTTCATCCCGCCGTTCTTCCAGTTCATGCCGCTCTCCAGCGCGGGCGCGGATTCCATCAACCTGTTCTGCCTGCTCGCGGTGCTCTTGATCGGCCTTGCCGATCTCTGCCGCGAGACGATGGCAATGATCAGCCGCGGCGGGTTGAAGCCCTCGGGCGAGAGCCCGGCAACGAATTCGCAATAAATCCGCTTCGCGCGGAAGCGGCGCGTTGCGCCGGCGCAACAGTCCGGCAACCATCCGCGAGCTTGGTGCGCGCCGCTAACTTTTCGAAAAAGATTTGGCCGCAATTTCTCCCCCGGGAATGACGAGGGAGTTTTTGAACATGAACGGTCACGCCATCTTTGAGAACGTGCGCCGCTATCGCGGCATCGCATCGCTCTATCGCCAGACCGCTGCATTCCGCCCGGGCCAGAGCTGGTCGCTCCTGGAGCAGGCGAGCGAGTGGGAAGCGCGGGCGCTGTCGGAGCTGGAAGCCTATTTCGCCGCGTGCGCGGATTACGCCGCCGTCCAGCGCGCTGCCTGATCGTTAACCATCACAGGTATTCGTATCGATGACGAACGGCGCGAACGACACGCGATGGGACGCAGACGTTCGCGCCATAGCCGTCAGAAGCGGTAGCTCGCCTGAACCCTCACGGTGCGGCCCTGGCCGGGCGAGATGTTGTTGTTGCCGTCGGCGGACGCCCAATAGCCGCGGTTGAAGATGTTCTCGACCGTGAGCTGTGCGCGCCAGTTGGCGTCGATCGTGGCGTAGACGCCGGCATCGAAGCGCACGAAGCCCGGCAGTCTCACCGTGTCATCCGACGATGCAAAGGAATCGCCGAAATAGATGATGCCGAGCGCGGCCGCCCACATCGGCGTGAACTGGTACTTGTTCCACCAGGCGAACTGATTGTACGGCACGAGCTGCACGCGATTGCCCGGCACCACGGTCGCCGACGTCGCGCCGGTGATCTTCGCATCGGTATAGGCATAACCGAGAGAGGACTGCCATTGCTCGGTGACGTAGCCGACGAGGCTCGCCTCGAAGCCGCGCGTCAGCGTGCTGCCGGAGGGCAGGAAGAAGCCGGGATTGTTGCCGTCCGCGATCGGCTGGTTGGTGCGGTTGAGGTTGTAGATCGCAGTCGAGAACAACAGCTTCGGGTTGATGTTCCACTTCATCCCGACCTCGGTATTCTCGAACTTCTGCGGCTGGAGGATCAACGTGCCGTCGTTGAGTGAGGAGAACTGGTCGCCGGAGGCGGGCAGACAGGAGATGCTGTAGGCCGTGTAGACCGACATGGTCTGCATCGGCTTGAGGAGAACGGCCGCCTGCGGCGACACCAGGTTGTCGGTGCGGTTGCGGTTGAGGTTGGTGTTCATGTCCAGCGCGGACATCTCGAAGCGGTCGAACCGCGTGCCCACGATGAGCTGGAGCGCGCGCGAGAACTCGATGGTGTCGCGCAGGTAACCGGACTCGACGTTCAGCGCATATTTGCTGTTGGAATCCGGCGTCGTGACGCCGTCGGTGTTGGTGCCGGTGAAGTGGTGGACGAAGTTGACCGGTCCGAAATAGGTCGGCGCGAACGGGTTCTGGACGATGGTGTTGGTGCCGTTCGGGAAGATGCCGGTGTTGCGGATGTCGACGCCGGTCTGGCGGCCGAACTCGGTGCCGAAGCCCACCGTGTGCGCGATCGGGCCGGTCCAGCCCTTGTAGGTGAAGTCGGTCTGGTTGAAGAAATTGTCGCGGTTGGTCGTGTGCTGATAGGCACCGAGGTTGACAGCGGTGTCGGCAGCGTTGACGGCACCGGCGAGCGGCCCCCCGGTGGGATAGACGTTCTGGTAGAACTTCTGGTAGTCGGCCGCGAACGTGCCGTTGCGCACCGATAGTCCGTTCTGGAAATCGTGCTCGATGATCGCCATGCCGGTCTGCACCGTCGCTTGCGCGGTATTGAGGCTGGGGCTGCCGAAGAACGTCTGGAGATTGCCGTTCGGCGCAAACGGCGTCGTCGGATTGAAGCGCGTGACGCCGCCGGGAAGGCTCTGCGAGGGATTGCCGCGATCTGCGGTGCGGCCGTCGTGGTAATACTCGTAGGACAGCTTGATCTTGGTGAAATCATCAGGCTTCAGCGTGACGGTCGGGTTGATGCCGTAGCGCTCGAGATGATTGAAGTCGCGGAAGGCGTCGCTGCCCTCGTAGAATACGTTAAGCCGCGCCGCGACGTTCTCGTTGATCGCTTGTCCCGCGTCGAGCGAGACGCGGCGGTCGCCCCATGATCCCGTCTGCGCGGTGGCCTGGTAGATGCGGTTGCCGTCGGCCTCCTTGAGGGTGCGATTGAGCACGCCACCGCCGGCGCCGCGGCCGAAGGTCAGCGCACTCGGGCCCTTCAGCACCTCGATGCTCTGCGCGTTGTACAGGTCGCGGAAGTACTGCACGTCATCGCGAAATCCGTTGACGAAGAAGTTCGCGCTGGAATCGACGCCGCGGATGACGAGCTCGTCGCGATTGCCCTCGCCCTGGTGGACGGCAACGCTCGGAACGTAGCGGGTGACGTCGGTCAGGCCCTGGTAGTTCTGGTCGCGGATCTGCTGTTGGGTGATGACGGACAGGGATTGCGGGATGTCGACGATGGGCGTGTTGGACTTGGTCGCGACGGAGGTGCTGTTGGCGAAATAGCCGACGGTGCCGGTGCGCGCGTCCTGCGATGGCGCGAAGGGCTGTGGCGCGGCGGTCGTCTCCGGCCGCCGTGCCGTTTGCGTCCGGCGCGTCCGCGTGCCGCTCGACCGGCGTGCGGCCGAAGCGGGATTGGTACGGCGCTGTGTTTCCGGCGCGGTCACGGTGACGGATGGAATCGTCACGCCCTGTGCGGGCGTGGATTGCGCAAGGGCCTGCGGACTGGCGAAGAACGCAGCTGACGTCATCAGCGCGGTCAACACGCCTCCGATACCCGAAAAATTGCGCTTGGACATGTAGCTTGCGGCAGGCAACAGCTCTCCCGCGGCGGCGATGTGGTTCATCGCGCCCCCCTCACTCTGCAAAACTCACCCGGATTCCCCATTGCGCGGCCGGATGCGGGGCAAGGCGCATCCGTGCACGCGAAGTCACTGTGTGCATGAACACGGCGACCCCGCGGCCATTCCGCGCAGGATGATTTGAATCGTTCGAAACTTGTCAGGTTCCAGGCGATCACATGTTTCGGCACGCCGGCAGGATCCGTGGCGACTACGGAGTTATCCCGGCGCCCGCGTGTGCTAGCACCGGACCGATCGAGATCTCCCACGTCGGCCGGGGCCAGCGATGACCACCTTCAACCGCATTTTCACGACGGAACGTCTGCTCCAGATCATCGTCATTCTGGCGGCAACGGTTGCGATGAAGCTGATGGGGTGAGTATTGGCTGGCTATTGCCCGCCGAACTCGGGCACGTCGGGCAAATAGTTCGAGCCCTCGGAGCCCAGGAAATCGAACATTGCCTGCGCCGGTGGCAGCAGCACCTTGTCGCTGCGGCGGATCACGTACCATTGCCGGACGATCGGAAGGCCCGCGACATCGAGCACGATGAGGCGGCCTTCCGCGAGCTCGTGCGCCACCGTGTGGGCCGAGATGAAGGCGATGCCGAGCCCGGCGATGACGGCCTGCTTGATGGTCTCGTTGCTGCTCATCTCCATGCCGATTATCGGCTCGAGATCGGATCTCTGGAACATGCCTTCCATCAGCGTGCGCGTCCCTGACCCCGGCTCGCGGGTGAGGAAGGTCTCGTGCACGAGGTCGGTCAGGTTGAGGCCGGAATCCTTCCCCAGCCAGTGTCCCTTGCGCGCGACGATGATGTGCGGATTGCGCCCGAGCTGACGTACGTCGACGCTGACGTCGGCCGGTGGCCGACCCATCACGGCGAAATCGAGATCGTAGCCGTGCATGGCCTCGCGGATCTCTTCGCGATTGCCGATCGTGAGCTTGATCTCGATCTTCGGATGCCGCTTCGAGAACGCCGCGATCGCATGCGGCACGAAATATTTCGCGGTCGAGACCGCGCCGAGATGCACCGTGCCGCCGGTCCGTCCAGCGAGCAGATCGAGCGCGCCCTGGCAGTCCATGATCGCGGCCTCGACGCGCTCGGCGAGCGCCAGCACCTCCTTGCCTGCCTCCGTCAGCAGCATGCCGTCGCCGGTCCGCTGCACCAGCGGCAGGCCGGCGAGGTCCTGAAGCTGCCGGAGCTGCTGGGTGACGGCCGGCTGGGTCAGACCAAGCTGGCTCGAGGCCGCGGTGACGCTGCCCTTCGCCGAGAGCGCCGCAAGCGAGCGGAGCTGCCGGATCGTCAGATGCCGGAGCTGGGCCGCCGCGTGGCCGGGGCCATTATAAGAAAATTCTTTGGCGCTCATTATGAATAGAAATTTTCCTTATTAAGCCGCCCCTGTCAATCTCCTCGTGTTGGGACCGACCGCACCGACCTCCAGCGGGGAGGGAACTGGATGCGGCGCCCGCAAGGGGATGGACGCAGATGACCGGGCAACTCAGGTTGGACGACCACCTTCAACGGTATTCCGAGACGGCGCCGCACGCGCTGGCCGTGGCAGCCGCAGTCGACGCCATCGCGGCG
The DNA here is from genome assembly GCF_052588265.1 of Bradyrhizobium sp. Pa8. Classification (NCBI taxonomy): domain Bacteria; kingdom Pseudomonadati; phylum Pseudomonadota; class Alphaproteobacteria; order Hyphomicrobiales; family Nitrobacteraceae; genus Bradyrhizobium; species Bradyrhizobium sp. Pa8. The sequence goes on from NZ_CP176767.1 coordinate 2,410,852, forward strand.
GCGGCGATCGAGATCGCCGACCTCATCGCCACCGGCGATTTCGCGGACGCGTCGGGCCTGACCACCGGCCGCAACAGCGACGGTGATCTCCAGCGCGATCTCGACCTCCAGGCCGACGCGATCCTGCGCCGTTGTCTCGGCAAGCTGCCGATCGCGGCGCTTGCGTCGGAGGAGATGCGCGAGCCGCAAATCGGCGACCGCGAGGCAAAAATCTGCGTCGCGATCGATCCGCTCGACGGCTCCTCCAACATCGACATCAACATGACCGTCGGCACGATCTTCTCGATCCTGCCCGCCCCGGATGACCTGGCTCTCGCCTTCCATCAGCGCGGCTCGGCGCAGCTTGCTGCGGGGTTCGTCACCTATGGGCCGCAGACCTCACTGGTGCTGACGCTCGGCGACGGCGTCGACATCTTCACGCTCGACCGCAAGGCGGGCTGCTTCCGCCTCGCGCGTAGCGCCGTGCAGATCTCCGAGACGTGCGAAGAATTCGCGATCAATGCGTCGAACCGCCGCCACTGGGATTCGCCGGTCCGCGCCTTCGTCGACGAATGTCTTGCCGGCGTCGAAGGGCCCGCCAACCACAATTTCAACATGCGCTGGATCGGCTCGCTGGTTGCGGAGGCCTACCGAATCCTCACCCGCGGCGGCGTGTTCCTCTATCCCTCGGACGCTCGCCCCGGCTATGGCGACGGCCGCCTGCGCCTCACCTACGAGGCGCACCCGATGGCCATGATCATCGAACAGGCCGGCGGCTCCGCCACGACCGGGCGCGAGCGCATCCTCGAGCTATCGGCGCAGAACCTGCACCAGCGCGTGCCGCTGATCATGGGCTCGAGCAACGAGGTGCGGCGCGTCGAGGAACTGCATTGCGATCCGCTGCTGGTCGCCAGCATCTCCGCACCGCTGTTCGCGCGGCGCGGCTTCTTCCGGCTGTGAGCGAGGCGACCCATGTCCAGGAAGCATCCGATCATCTCCATCACCGGCTCCTCCGGCGCCGGCACCACCTCGGTCAAGAAGACGTTCGAGCAGATATTCTTCCGCGAGAAGGTCAACGCCGTCTACATCGAGGGCGACGCCTTCCATCGCTATGATCGTGCCGAGATGCGCACGCAGATGGCGAAGGAAGCCGAACGCGGCAACAAGCATTTCAGCCATTTCAGCCCCGAGACCAACCTGTTCGAGGAGCTGGAGCGTGCCTTCCGCGACTATGGCGAGACCGGCACCGCGACGACGCGGCACTATGTCCACGATGCCGAGGAGTCCGCACTGCACGGTGCGGCGCCCGGGACCTTCACCGAATGGGAGCGGCTGCCGGAAAACTCGGACCTGTTGTTCTACGAGGGCCTGCACGGCGCCGTCGTCACCGACAAGGTCAATGTCGCGCGCTACGCCGATCTCAAGATCGGCGTCGTGCCGGTCATCAATCTCGAATGGATCCAGAAGCTGCACCGCGACCGCAGCGCCCGCGGCTATTCGACCGAGGCCGTCACCGACACCATCCTGCGGCGGATGCCCGACTACATCCACTACATCTGCCCGCAATTCACCGAGACCGACATCAACTTCCAGCGCGTGCCGACGGTGGACACCTCAAATCCGTTCATCGCGCGCTGGATTCCGACGCCGGACGAATCGATGGTCGTGATCCGCTTCAAGAATCCGCGCGGCATCGACTTTCCCTATCTGCTGTCGATGCTTCCCCACAGCTGGATGTCCCGCGCGAACTCCATCGTGTGTCCCGGCGCGAAGCTCGATCTGGCGATGCAGCTGATCCTGACGCCGCTGATCATGCAGCTGATCGAGCGCAAGCGAAATCTGAAGTGAACAGGGAGAGAATCCGATGAACATCTCCGTCCACGCTGAAGCCGACATCACGGCAGTCACGCACAACGATCTCGCCAATGCCGTCCGCTTCCTCGCGGTCGACGCGATCGAGACCTCGCAGTCCGGCCATCCAGGCCTGCCCATGGGCATGGCCGATGTCGCGACCGTGCTGTTCTCGCGCTTCCTGAAATTTGACTCGGCGCATCCCAACTGGCCGGACCGCGACCGTTTTGTCCTCTCGGCGGGTCACGGTTCGATGCTGCTCTATGCGCTGCTGCATCTCACCGGCGGCGACGTCAGTCTCGATGACATCAAGGTGTTCCGGCAGTGGGGCTCGAAGACGCCGGGACATCCGGAATACGGCCACACGCCGGGTGTCGAGACCACGACCGGGCCGCTGGGGCAGGGGATCGCGACCGCGGTCGGCATGGCGCTCGCCGAGCGCATGGCCAATGCACGGCATGGCGACGGCCTGGTCGATCACTTCACCTATGTGATCGCGGGCGACGGCTGCCTGATGGAAGGCATCAGCCAGGAGGCGATCTCGCTCGCCGGTCATCTTCAGATCGGCCGGCTGATCGTGCTGTTCGACGACAACGGCATCTCCATCGACGGGCCGACATCGCTGGCCACTTCCGATGATCAGCTCGCGCGCTTTGCGGCGTCCGGTTGGTCGGTCCGCAGTGTCGACGGCCACGACCCCGAAGCGGTTGCGCAGGCGATTGCCGAGGAGCGTGGGAGCACAAAACCGTCGCTGATCGCCTGCCGCACCATCATCGGCTATGGCGCGCCGGACCGTCAGGGCACCGAGAAGGCGCACGGTGCGCCGCTCGGCACCGAACAAACGGCGGCGGCGCGGCGGACGCTCGGCTGGGACTATCAGCCTTTCGTGGTCCCGATCCCGATCCTCAAGGCATGGCGGATGATCGGACAGCGCGGGCAGGTCGAGCGTCTTGCCTGGCTCGACCGCTACGAATGCGCGACGGCTGCGCAGCGCGAGCTGTTCATCGAGGGCAAGGCCGTTGCCCTGCCGGAGGCCTATGCCCAGGCCTCGGCAAAATTGCGCGAACGCTTTGCCAGCGAGCGTCCGAAGCTGGCGACGCGGCAAGCCTCGCAACAGGTGCTCGACGGCATCGCCGGGACAATTCCCGGACTGGTCGGCGGCTCGGCGGACCTGACGCATTCGAACCTCACGCATGCCAAAGCGCAGAATCCGGTGACGCGTGGTGCGTTCGCGGGCGGCTACATCCACTACGGCATCCGCGAGCACGGCATGGCCGCCGCGATGAATGGCCTCGCGTTGCACGGCGGATTCATCCCCTATGGCGGCACCTTTCTCGCCTTCTCCGACTACAGCCGGCCGGCGATCCGTCTTGCGGCGTTGATGCGGCTGCGCGTCATCCATGTGATGACCCACGACTCCATCGGTCTTGGCGAGGACGGTCCCACGCATCAGCCCGTCGAGCATCTCGCAGCGCTGCGCGTCATCCCGAATCTTCTGGTGTTCCGCCCCGCCGATGCGGTCGAGACGCTGGAAGCCTGGGACTGCGCGCTCGAGGCGGAAGATCGCCCCTCCGTGCTGTGTCTGTCGCGTCAGGCGTTGCCGACATTCCGCAGCGACGTGCGCGGCAGGAACCGTGTCGCGCGCGGCGCCTACCTCATCGTCTCGCCGGACGGCGGTCGCGACGTCACGTTGATGGCGACCGGCTCCGAAGTCTCGATCGCGCTGGAAGCCGCTCGCCTGCTCGCGACGGAACATATCCGCGCCGCCGTGGTCTCCGCGCCATGCTTCGCGCTGTTCGAGGAGCAGCCGGAGGACTACCGCGCCTGCGTGCTCGGCACCGCCCCGCGCGTCGGCATCGAGGCCGCAGTCGCCGGCGATTGGCATCGCTGGATCGGCACTGACGGCGAGTTCGTCGGCATGCGCGGCTTCGGCGCCTCTGCGCCGGCGCCCGTGCTCTACCGCGAATTCGGCATCACGCCGCAAAGCATTGCCGAAGCCGCCCGGCGGGTGATCACCCGCGCCGGCAAGCCATAACAGGAGGAACTTTCGTGGCCCGTATCACCCTTCGTCAGCTGCTCGATCACGCCGCCAACCACGGCTACGCGGTGCCGGCGTTCAACATCAATAACATGGAGCAGGGTATTGCGATCATGCAGGCCGCGGCCGAAGTCGATGCGCCCGTGATCATCCAGGCCTCGCGCGGCGCGCGCAGCTATGCCGGCGATCTCATGCTCTCGCACATGATCGACGCGCTGGAGCGGACCTATCCGGACATTCCGCTCTGCATGCACCAGGACCACGGCAATGACGAGGCGACCTGCGCGTCCGCCATCGCCCACGGCTTCACCTCGGTCATGATGGACGGCTCGCTCAAGGCCGACGCCAAGACCGCCGCCGATTACGACTACAATGTCGCGATCACCCGCCGCGTTGTCGATCTCGCGCATTGGGTGGGCGCCTCCGTCGAAGGTGAACTCGGTGTGCTCGGCTCGCTCGAGCATGGCGGCGGCGAGCAGGAGGACGGCCACGGCGTCGAGGGCAAGGTCAGCCACGACCAGCTCCTCACCGATCCCGACCAGGCCGTCGACTTCGTCCGCGCCACCAAGGTCGATGCGCTCGCGATCGCGATGGGTACGTCCCACGGCGCCTACAAGTTCAGCCGCAAGCCTGATGGCGACATCCTGGCGATGCGGGTGGTCGAGGAGATTCACCGCCGCCTGCCGAACACGCATCTCGTGATGCACGGCTCCTCTTCGGTGCCGCAGCCGCTCCAGGACATGTTCAACCAGTTCGGCGGTGAGATGCCGCAGACCTGGGGCGTGCCGGTGGAGGAGATCGTCCGCGGCATCAAGAGCGGCGTGCGAAAGGTCAACATCGACACCGATTGTCGCCTGGCGATGACCGCGGTGTTCCGTAAGGTCGCCGCGCAAACGCGCTCGGAGTTCGATCCGCGCAAATTCCTCAAGCCTGCGATGGATGCGATGCGCGAGCTCTGCCGCGATCGCTTCGAGCAGTTCGGCACCGCGGGCCACGCCAGCAAAATCAAGGTCATTCCCTTGAGCGAGATGGCGCGGCGCTATCGCGCCGGCGATCTCGACCCGCGTATCGGCACCCGCGAACCGGTCGCCGCCTAATCATTCAGAGAGAGAAGAGCAGGAGAGAGCCATGAATGCACACGCAGGAACCGTCCGGGGCAAAGAGCGCTATCGATCAGGCGTGATGGAATACAAGCGCATGGGCTATTGGGAGCCCGATTACACGCCCAAGGACACCGACGTCATTGCGCTGTTCCGCGTGACGCCGCAGGAGGGCGTGGACCCCATCGAGGCGTCAGCGGCGGTTGCCGGCGAATCCTCGACCGCGACCTGGACGGTGGTGTGGACCGATCGCCTGACCGCAGCGGAAAAGTATCGCGCAAAGTGCTACCGCGTCGATCCGGTGCCCGGCACACCGGGCTCGTATTTCGCCTACATCGCCTATGACCTCGACCTGTTCGAGCCGGGCTCGATCGCCAACCTGTCGGCCTCGATCATCGGCAACGTGTTCGGCTTCAAGCCGCTGAAGGCGCTGCGGCTGGAGGACATGCGCTTCCCGGTCGCCTATGTGAAGACGTTCCAGGGGCCGGCGACCGGCATCGTGGTCGAGCGCGAGCGGCTCGACAAGTTCGGCCGGCCGCTGCTGGGCGCGACGGTGAAGCCCAAGCTCGGCTTGTCCGGGCGCAACTATGGCCGCGTGGTCTACGAGGCGCTCAAGGGCGGGCTCGACTTCACCAAGGACGACGAGAACATCAACTCGCAGCCCTTCATGCATTGGCGTGACCGTTTCCTCTATTGCATGGAGGCCGTGAACCGCGCGCAGGCGGCGTCCGGTGAGGTGAAGGGTACCTACCTGAACGTCACCGCGGCGACGATGGAGGACATGTACGAGCGCGCGGAGTTCGCGAAAGAGCTCGGGTCGTGCATCGTGATGATCGATCTCGTGATCGGCTACACCGCGATCCAGTCCATGGCGAAATGGGCACGGCGCAACGACATGATCCTGCATCTGCATCGCGCCGGTCATTCGACCTATACACGGCAGAAGAGCCACGGCGTGTCGTTCCGCGTCATCGCGAAGTGGATGCGGCTCGCCGGCGTCGACCACATCCATGCCGGCACGGTGGTCGGCAAGCTCGAAGGCGATCCCAACACCACGCGCGGCTATTACGACGTCTGCCGCGAAGACTTCAACCCGACCAAGCTCGAGCATGGATTGTTCTTCGACCAGTCCTGGGCGAGCCTCAACAAGATGATGCCGGTCGCCTCCGGCGGCATCCATGCCGGTCAGATGCACCAGCTGCTCGATCTGCTTGGCGAGGACGTCGTGCTGCAATTCGGCGGTGGCACCATCGGCCATCCAATGGGCATTGCTGCCGGCGCGATCGCCAACCGCGTGGCGCTCGAGGCGATGATCCTCGCCCGCAACGAGGGGCGCGACTACGTCCATGAAGGTCCGGAGATCCTGGCCAGGGCGGCAGAGACCTGCACGCCGCTGAAGGCTGCGCTCGAGGTCTGGAAGGACGTCACCTTCAACTATGAATCCACCGACACGCCGGACTTCGTGCCGACCGTGCTGGAAACCGTTTGAGGAGTTTTGACATGAAACTGACCCAAGGCTGCTTCTCGTTCCTGCCTGATCTGACCGACGACCAGATCTATAAGCAGGTGCAGTATTGCCTGACCAACGGCTGGGCGGTGAATATCGAGTTCACCGACGATCCGCATCCCCGCAGCACCTACTGGGAAATGTGGGGCCTGCCGATGTTCGACCTCCAGGACGCCGCCGGCGTGATGATGGAGCTCGCCGAATGCCGCAGGGTTTACGGCGACCGCTACATCCGCATCAGTGGATTCGACTCCAGCCATGGCTGGGAGTCAGTGCGGATCTCGTTCCTCGTCAACCGCCCGCCGCAGGAAGCCGAGTTCGAGCTGGTGCGGCAGGAGGTGGGCGGACGTGCGATCCGCTACACCACCGTGCGCCGGCCGGCCGCGCACGCGTCGACCTAGTCACTCCTCTCCGCGCGGAGCACTCCCTGCTCCGTTTCCTTGGCGGACTACTGCTTCGCCGCTCCCCCCGCGGCGAAGCTCTTTTCTTCGAGGTGCCGATGCTTGATGTCCCTCATGCGACGACCGCTGAAGCGAGCGAGACCAGTTTCGATCTCCGCAAGGAGGCCGAGGCGGCCGGAATCACCGACACGCTGCAACAGCTCGAGCAGGAGCTGATCGGCCTCCGGCCGGTCAAGAACCGCGTGCGCCAGATCGCGTCACTGCTGCTGATCGAGCGCATCCGCCAGCGTGCGGGACTGGCATCGTCCCCACCGACGCTGCACATGTCGTTCACCGGTAATCCCGGCACGGGCAAGACCACGGTGGCGCTGCGCATGGCGAAGATCCTGCACGGTCTCGGTTTCGTGCGGCGCGGGCAGGTGATCTCGGTGACGCGCGACGATCTCGTCGGCCAGTATATCGGCCATACCGCGCCGAAGACGAAGGAGATATTGAAGAAGGCGATGGGCGGCGTGTTGTTCATCGACGAGGCCTACTATCTGCACCGGCCCGACAACGAGCGCGATTACGGCCAGGAAGCGATCGAGATCCTGCTCCAGGTGATGGAGAACCAGCGCGAGGACCTCGTCGTGATCCTCGCCGGCTATGGCGAGCGGATGACGAGCTTCTTTGCCTCCAACCCGGGCTTTCGTTCACGCATCGCCCATCACATCGAATTTCCGGATTATGCCGAAGCCGAGCTGCTGGTCATCGCCGAGCTGATGCTGAAGGAGCGCGGCTATCGCTTCTCGGCCGCCGCGCGCGAGGCCTTCGAGAAATACATCGAACTGCGCCGGACCCAGCCGTTCTTCTCCAATGCGCGCTCGATCCGCAACGCGGTCGACCGCATCCGCCTGCGGCAGGCCGATCGCCTCGTGTCTGATCTCAACCGGATGCTCGATGTCGTCGATCTCGAAACGATCGATCCGACGGATGTCCTTGCGAGCCGCGTTTTCAGCGGTGGTGCGGACGCGCAGAGGAGTGCGAAGCCATGACGGGAGAAATCCTCATCGCGCCTTCCATCCTGGCCGCAGATTTCGCGCGCCTCGGTGAGGAGATCAAGGCTATTGATGCCGCCGGCGCAGACTGGATCCACTGCGACGTCATGGACGGACATTTCGTGCCGAACATCAGCTTTGGCGCCGACGTCATCAAGGCGATCCGGCCGGCGACGGCGAAGATCTTTGACGTGCATCTGATGATCGCGCCGACCGATCCCTATCTGGAGGCGTTCGCAAAGGCAGGCGCCGACGTCATCACGGTTCATGCCGAGGCCGGCCCGCATCTGGACCGCTCGCTCCAGGCCATCCGCGCGCTCGGCAAGAAGGCTGGTGTCAGCCTGTGTCCGGCTACGCCGGCAGCTGCAATCGAATACGTGCTTGATCGTCTCGACCTCGTGCTGGTGATGACGGTCAATCCCGGCTTCGGCGGCCAGTCCTTCCTCGACTCCCAGATCGAGAAGATCAGGCGCATTCGAAGCATGATCGGCGGCCGGCCGATCCGGCTCGAGGTCGATGGCGGCATCACGCGCGACAATGCCGCCGCCGTGGCTGCCGCGGGCGCCGACACCCTCGTGGCGGGATCGGCCGTGTTCCGCGGCAAGAGCAGCGCCGATTATGCGGGCAACATCGCCGCCATCCGCGCTGCTGCCGAAGCCGGCAGCGTTCCGAAGCTGCAACATGGTTCGGCGCAGACGATCCGGGCCGGCGAGACCGCGCTCACCCGGTAGAATACGGCGTACAGGCGCGGCAGAGCCGGCGTCGCGCTGGCTGTGTCATGGCGTGCCATTCCGTCCGAGGTTCTACAGGGCATGCCGCACAGCGCAGCGGGCCTTCCTCGCGCGAGAGTTCTGCGCAGAAATGCAGGGCGATCTCATCGGGTGGCCAAAATCGATCGAACGGTATCTTGATCTGATCGGCGTCTCCGTCGCGCGCCAGCGCTACGCCTGGCCAATGAGTTCCACGTGGAGTTCTCCGATAGGAACCAATGGGGGCCTGCGCGTTTCCCAGACGTTAACCCAGGTTGCGCGGGGTGCTTCGCACGCAGTAAATGTTTTGCATAACCGCCATCGGCCTGACGTAAATCAGGGCAATAAGCTCAGTGAATGCGAGGGAGGGTCTCATGGAGAACGTACGTCGCTACCGGGCGCTGGCGTCTCTCTGTCGTCAGCAGGCGGCCTATCGGCCGCTCCAGAACTGGCAACTCCTTGGCCAAGCCGAACATTTCGAATATCTCGCCGAGATTGCGCTGAAGGCGCATTTCGATGCGTGCAATGCGCAGCCCGAGGACGACGCCATCCCCACCGCGCCATTTGAGACCCCCGCCGCGGCGTGAGGGTGTCGGTCCGTTGCGGATCATCTCTCGATCAATGCGACATCAGCGTCGGGACCGTCATGGCTTCCAGCATGGCGCGGGTGACGCCGCCGAGGAAGCGTTCCTGCAACCGTGAGTGGCCGTAGCCGCCCATGACCAGGAGATCGAGGCTCTCGTCGGCGGCCAGCGACAGGATGGTCGGCTGGATGTCGGCGCGCGCCGCCGACAGGCCGACCGTGCGGGTCGACAATCCGCGCCGGCCGAGGTGTCTTGCCAGATGGCTTGCCGAGACCTCGTCGGGAACGGCGTCGGCTTCGTTGATCGTGATGATCACGATCTCCTCGGCACGGGCCAGCAAGGGAGCGGCGTCGCGCATCGCGCGGGCGGCGAGGCGGCTGCCATCCCAGCAGATGCCGATCCGGTTCGCCCTGAATGACCCACGAAAGGTGTAGGGCAGGAACAGCACTGGTCCGCCCGCCTGGAACAGGATCTCGCCGGGCATATCGTTGTCGAATGAGCCTTGCGCCGGATCGGGCTGCAGCACGATGCTGAGATCGTGGAGCCGCGCCATCTCGCCGAGCGAGCCGGCTGCATCCGCCGGGATTGCGCCGAGCGGGTGGCAGGTGGAGGAGATGCCGGCGCTCCTGGCTTCGCTCTGAAATATCGCCAACGCGGCCTCGGCACGCTCCAACGCGCGCTCGCGCTCCATCTCGAACACGGCCGCTACGGCGGCACCGCCATCCAGGACGTAGGCAGTGCTGCTCGCGACGTACCCGACGGCGACCGCGTCGATGTGTGCGTTGAGTCTCGCCGCGAGCGAGATCGAGCCGTCGATCACCGCGTGCATCGGGCGCTCGGTCGGGATGTGGACGAGAATGTCTTTGTACATGGCGTGCCTCCGATGGACATCATCCAGTGGCCGCAGTCTATCACTGCGCACGTGGCCTGTGTTGAGCCGCATCAAATATGCAGCCCTGAATTTCGGCCGGGCCGCTGGCCGCGGCACCTTTGCCAAGATTTAATCGGACGGACGGGACGCCGTAAGGTGACGATGTCCATGTTGGGTGCAAGGCGACTTACCCAACATGGACATTTCGACATGAACGATCGCGTCAATTCCGACACCACCACGACCCGCAAGATATTGAAGCCGCGCCGGCTTGCGCTGCTGGGCACCGTGGCCGCGCTTGGCGTGGCCGTCCTCGCTGCCTCTCCCGCCTCTTCGCAGTTCGGTCTGAATTCCTTCGTCGGGCCGGCCCAGGCGGCGGAAGCCGCCGCGACGCCGCCGGGCTTCGGCGATCTCGTCAGCAAGGTCAAACCCGCCGTCATCTCGGTGCGGGTCAAGATCGACCAGGACAATGACAAGAGCGCGATGCTGCAGCAGAACCGGATGGATTCGGACGAGGATTCGCCGTTCGACCAGTTTTCGCGGCAGTTCGGCTTCCGCGGCCCGGGTGGCATGAACGGCATGCCGCGCCAGCGCCACCAGATGATCACGGGCGAAGGTTCCGGCTTCTTCATCTCCGCCGACGGCTATGCCGTGACCAACAACCACGTCGTCGATCACGCCGAGTCGGTACAGGTGACCATGGATGACGGCACGAGCTACACCGCGAAGGTGGTCGGCACCGATCCGAAGACCGATCTCGCGCTGATCAAGGTCGAGGGCAAGAAGGACTTTCCGTTCGTCAAATTCTCCGACCAGAAGCCGCGGATCGGCGACTGGGTGGTCGCGGTCGGCAATCCCTTCGGCCTCGGCGGCACCGTGACCGCCGGCATCGTCTCGGCCAATGGTCGCGACATCGGCAACGGTCCCTATGACGACTTCATCCAGATCGACGCGCCGATCAACAAGGGCAATTCCGGCGGTCCGGCCTTCGACATGAACGGCAACGTGATCGGTGTGAACACCGCGATTTTCTCACCGTCGGGCGGTTCGGTCGGTATCGGCTTCGACATTCCGGCTTCGACCGCGAAGCTCGTCGTCGCGCAGCTGAAGGACAAGGGCTCGGTCACCCGCGGCTGGCTCGGTGTGCAGGTGCAGCCGGTGAGCGCCGAGATCGCCGACAGCCTCGGCCTCAAGGAGGCGCGCGGCGCGATCGTGGACAATCCGCAGGACGGCAGCCCCGCGGCGAAGGCCGGCATCGAGGCGGGCGATGTCATCACCGCCGTCAACGGTACCGCGATCAAGGACTCCCGCGATCTCGCCCGCACCATTGCCACCCTGGCGCCGGGCACGTCCGTGAAGCTCGACGTCTTCCACAAAGGCGCGAGCAAGACAGTGACGCTCGCCCTCGGCGAGTTGCCGAACGAGCGGCAGGCCAAGGCCGGCGAGGGCAAGGCGCAGCCGAACACCGGCACGCCGCGCCTCGGTCTCAGCCTGGCGCCGGCCGGCGATGTCCAGGGCGCGGGCCAGAAGGGCGTCGTCGTGACCGAGGTCGATCCGCAGGGACCCGCCGCGCAGCGCGGCATCCAGACCGGCGACGTCATTCTCAATGTCGGCGGCAAGGCCGTCGCCAATGTCGGCGACGTCCGCTCGGAGCTGGCGCAGGCCAAATCGTCCGGCAAGAACAGCGTGTTGTTGCAGGTGAAGAGCGCGGAAGCGACGCGGTTCGTCGCGGTGCCGCTGGCGTAAGCCTCGCGCTTCCTGCGGCAAACTCAAAAGGCGGCCTGCGGGCCGCCTTTTTCGTGCGCGTCTGGAAGATTCCCACAGACGCGGATAACATTCTCGTTAACGGCAGTCTTGATGACGGGTTCGTCCGAAAAAGCCGCGTTCGCTCGTCACAGTTCGGAATCGCGTGTTGGGCTTTGGCGTCAATGAAGACGCCCAGGCGAATTGCAGGAGTGGAACTTCGAACGCCCGGCCTTCTTGTGGAACCGGTGGTTCGCATTTGATCGGTGCCGACATGGATCGATTGAAGCTCTCGCTGAGGTGTGCGCTGCTCGTGGCGCCGCTTTTCCTGACGACCGGAAGCGCCCTGGGGCGCGACGATGGCCGCTATGCCAACTCGCCCCTGAAACCCTGGTTCGACAGTTTGCGCAGCCATCTCGGGCCCTGCTGCTCGGATGCAGATGGCTTTGCGGTATCCGACCCCGATTGGGAATCGCACGATGGGCACTATCGCGTGCGGCTCGACGGGCAGTGGGTGGACGTGCCTGATGAGGCCGTCATCACCGAGCCAAACCGGGCTGGCCACACCATGGTGTGGCCGGTGAAGACTGCGTTCGGGATTTCGATCCGCTGCTTCATGCCGGGCAGCATGATCTGACCCGGGTCGGCGTTACCGCTTGCTGGATTTGCGCTTCGAGGTGTTTTTCGTTTTCTTAGTTGTCTTCTTGGCCGCCTTCTTCTTGGAGGTCTTATTCTTGGAGGTCTTTCGCTTCGACGCCTTCTTGGGGACCTTCTTGCCCTTCGCGCGCGCTTCCGACAGGCCGATTGCGATCGCCTGCTTGCGACTCTTCACGCGTCCACCACGACCGCCGGGGCCGCTTTTCGCGGTGCCCTTCTTGTAACGGCGCATCTCGCGCTCGACATCACTGCCGGCGCTGCGTGAGTAGCGGCGTTTCTTTGCCTTGCGTGCCATCAACTCTCTCCCTTGGCCGGGGAAAGAACCGCATCACTGACCCAACGTTCCAAATGGGCTCGTTGCGCCCCTCAGAAGGAGTTCGCCAACTCGATCTCGTCTTCCAGCGCTCGGATGCGGCGCGCAGCCTCAGTGGAGGACAGAGCCCGATCGTATTGAGTGGGCTGATAGGCCTCCTCGCTCAGACGCTTCAGCCTCAGCCCCTGCGCTCGCGTCATCTGCTCCGTGAGGAAAACCCTGGCGTCGTATTTACCCTGAACCTGCATCTGGCCTCTCCGTTCTCAAATCGTGACTTGACTATATGTTCTTATTTTGTTCTAACAAGCCATGGATAATAGAATTAATGAAATTCGACGCAAAATCAGCGCCTTGAGGCTCGAAATGGCCGACATCGAGGTGTCTGTGCGCGACCTCGTCGGTCGCGATCGCGACTGCACAGAAAAGGCCCTGGCGCAGATGGATCTGCGCCAGAAAATCAACCTGCTGATCGGCGAATGGAAGGCGGCCGGCGGCGGCGATGTCTTGCCTGACGTCCGCGAGCGGGTACGCCTTCGTCCTGCAACGACATCCGGTAGTCGGCTGCGCGTGATCGCGCGCCGCTGAGCATTTTGGGAGCGTGCGGTGGAGGAAGACCCGGACACGTACCGGATTCTAAAACTGCGCGCCGAAATTCTCGAACTCGGCTCCGCCATCCGGCAATTGCAGCGCGAGGGTCTCGACGATGCCGCAGCGCAGCTCCTGATCGCACGCAAACGTGCACAGCTCGAGCATCTCGTGAAGGCGAATGCCGCGGGACGGCCGCTTTAGCGATGTGACGCTGGAAGGATTCCCAATCTAGCTCCACGCTCCAGCTCCAAACCGAAAGACCCCGCGTCGCCGCGAGGCCTTTGATTGTCGGCGTCGGAGCTCACTTGGTGTTGCTCATGCCGCCCTTGTTGTTCGTCATGGTGCCGCCTTGGTCGGAGCCGGGGCCAGAACCACCTTGACCGGAGGGATCAGCGCCCTTGGAGGACTTGGTGTTGGCGCCCGTGGTCTGCGACGACGACATCGCGGATCCATGCTTGGCCTTATGCGACTTGGCCTGCGCGGCGAACGGAGCGGCGGCGAGGCCGGTTGCCAACATCACGGTGAGAGCGAGCTTGGTGGTTTTCATGCGCGGGAACTCCCTGAGTTAAATTGACGCAGGCAGCCAACCGCCATTTGCCGCAGGAGTTCCGAACGAAAGCGCCCGGTGCGCGTCACGCGCGCTTCAAAATTCCTTGTCCTCGGCGAGGATGAACACGAGGCCCGTGAGCGTTGCGCCGATCGCGAACGTCGTCACCAGTGTGATGATGAAGACCATGGCGGCCGAATGTCCGCCGTGGTTCAGCAGATTTGCGACGGCCGGATTGAACAGGACGAGGGCGAGACCGAAGACAAGGCCGAGGGCTGCACCCATCATCGCATGCGTCATCAGCTTGATGACGCCGGTCGGAGAGATGAGGCTCGGCGACTTTTTCCCGCGCATGGAACCGCCTCGCGGTGTGGCATAAAACGCGCACGACGATTGCGAGTTCCATTCTCATGACGATTTTGTCATTCCCCGCTTCATCCGACGTTCATGGCGGTCTTGCGAGGATGAATGCCATCAACACGGGAACATTCGATATGGGTAAGGTCGTCTTTCTCTATCGCTCGCTGGCCTATCGCAACGCGGCTGCGGACATGCTGCGCAAGGCGCGCAAGCTGCCACGCGGCGCCGAGCGGAGCGCAGCCCGCCGTTACGCGCGGGCGCTGCGCGAGCTTTCGCAAACGGAAGCCTGGCTGGAAGGACGTGTCGCTGACGAACCGCAGGCGATGCAGCCGATGAGGGTCGCTGCGGCGCGCTAGAGCATGATCGGTTCTGAGTGAATCAGAACCGAAGCCCCAGATTCTTGTCTTTACACGCGAACTGGCGCCCACTTCGCTCGCAAACGCTTAGCCTGAGGCCCGCTGAAGGGGCTCGGACGGAGCCGCGTCGAACTTGCTCGCGGCCGACGGCGCTACGGTCTTCCGCGTCAGCGGCACCTCGAGCCGGCACAACAGGCCTTCGGCACGCCAGTCGAACTCCGCCTGTCCGCCGAGTTGCGATTCCACACTGGCAAGCAGGCTCCGCGTGCCGAAGCCACGGGATTTCGGCGTCCTCACCAGCGGACCGCCGGTTTCGTCCCAGGTCAGTGTGAGGTGGTCGTCCTCGACCTGCCAGCCGATCGCAAGCCGCCCCGACCGCGTCGAGAGCGCGCCATATTTCGCCGAGTTGGTGAAGAGCTCATGCAGCGCCAGCGCCAGCGTCTGCGCTGTCGCCGGCACCAGCTGAACTTCCGGACCGGCCAGCTTGATCTGGCCGCCGAGCGAGTAGGGCGCGAGCTCCTCGTCGATCAGCTTCGAGAGTTCGGCGCCCTGCCAGCTCGACAGCGACAGGATCGTGTGCACGCGCGCCAGCGCGTTGATGCGCCCCTCGACGGCGTTCACGTAAGCCTTGACCTCATCGGCGCGGGTGAGGCGCACGATCGATTGCGCCAGCGCCAGCGCGTTCTTGGCGCGATGATCCACCTCGCGCGCGAGCAGGTTTTGTCTCTCTTCCGCGCGTTTGCGTTCGGTGATGTCCACGGTGACGCCGCTCACGCGTACCACGCGGCCACCTTGGTCCACCGTGGCGGCTGCCGTGCCGACGCACCAGCGTACCTCGCCATCGGGCCGGCTGACGCGAAACTCGCCTTCATAGGCGTGCGCGCCGGTATTGAACGCGGCAATCGCCTGGCCGAACTGGTCGACGTCATCAGGGTGCAGCAGCGCCTGGATGTTGGCAGAGGTGACATTGAAGGTCTCCGGCGTCACGCCGAAGATGCGGTACTGGCCTTCGTCCCACATCCAGTCGCCGTTGACCCAGTCCCAGTCCCAGGATCCCATCTTGCCGGCGGCGATCGCCATGCTGCGCCGCTCTTCGCTCTCACGCAGCTTCGCGGTGGAATTCTCCAGCTCGGCCGTGCGTGCGCGAACGCGGTCCTCGAGCTCCTGGTTCAGCCGTTCGAGCTCGCGGGTCTTGCGGTAGAGTTCGGCAAACACCTTGATCTTGGCGCGCAGCACCTCCGGTACGACCGGCACCGGAACGTAATCGACCGCGCCCATCTCGTAGCC
Organism: Bradyrhizobium sp. Pa8; assembly: GCF_052588265.1. Lineage (NCBI taxonomy): Bacteria > Pseudomonadati > Pseudomonadota > Alphaproteobacteria > Hyphomicrobiales > Nitrobacteraceae > Bradyrhizobium > Bradyrhizobium sp. Pa8. Next base: position 2,426,820 of record NZ_CP176767.1, read on the forward strand.
GCGCAGGCGGTCAATGTCGCTGACCTGAATGGCCGAGATGAAGATCATCGCGGTCTTCTGGAAGCGCGGGTGCTCGCGGATCATCGCGGCGAGCTCAAAGCCGTCGAGCTCGGGCATGCAGACGTCGACCAGGATCACCGCGATCTCGGTCTTGAGCAGCACCTCCAGCGCCTCGCGGCCCGATGATGCGATCACTAGGTTCTCGCCGAGTTCCTTCAGGATCACCTCGTAGGCGAGCAGCTTGGCCGGCTGGTCGTCGACGAGGAGGATATTGACCTTTTCGTGGTCCATTCGCGGATCCAAACTCACCGGTGCAGCCACATGCGGATCGCAAGCAGCAATTGATCGGTGTTGACGGGTTTGGCGAGGTAGTCGGACGCGCCGGCTTCCAGGCATTTCTCACGGTCGCCCTTCATCGCCTTGGCTGTCAGCGCGATGATCGGAAGGCGGGCGAAGGCCGGATTTTCGCGAATGACGCCGATGGTCTGATAGCCATCCATCTGCGGCATCATGATGTCCATCAGCACGATGGCGATCTCCGGATTGGATTCGACCAGCGTCACCGCCTCGCGCCCGGTCGTGGCCGTCAGCACCTTCATGCCCCGCCGTTCCAGGACGCTCGACAGCGCGAAGATGTTGCGGGCGTCGTCGTCGACGAGCAGGGCGGTCTTGCCGATCAGGTCTTCGTCGGAACTGTTCAGCTTCTCCAGCATGCGCTGCTTCTCGACCGGCAGTTCCGTGATCACGCGATGCAGGAACAAGGCGGTCTCGTCGAGCAGGCGCTCCGGCGATTCCACGCCCTTGACCACGATGCTGCGCGCCATGGTGTGGAGTTCCGCATCTTCCTCCGCCGAGAGCTCGCGGCCGGTGAAGACCACCACCGGAACGTTCGACAGCGCCTCGTCGTTGCGGATCTGGTCCAGCACCTCGAAGCCGCTCATGTCGGGCAGCCGCAGGTCGAGCACCACGCAATCGCAGGGTGCCTCGCGCAGCGTCGAGAGCGCGCCGGCGCCGGTATCCGTCGTCACGATCTCGATGTCGTCGTGATGCAGCAGCTCGCGGATCGAGAGCTGCTCGGCCTCGTTGTCCTCGACGATCAGGAGCCGCTTGCGCCTGGGACGCGCATATTCCTTGATCTGCGTCAGCGCGGCTGAGACGCCCTCGGTCGTGGTCGGCTTGTTGACGAAGGAGAAGGCGCCGCGGGCCAGCGCATGCTGGCGGTCCTCGTCGAGCGTGATGATCTGCACGGGAATGTGGCGCGTCAGCGGATTGTGCTTGAGCTGGCTCAGCACCGTCCAGCCCAGCATATCAGGCAGGAACACGTCGAGCGAAACGGCCCGCGGCTGGTACTGTTTCGCAAGCTCCAGCGCCTCCGCGCCGCGCGCGGCGACCAGAACCTTGAAGCCCTTGTCGCGGGCGAGATCAACCAGCACACGCGCATAGTGCGGATCGTCCTCGACGATGAGTAGGATAGTGTCGCCGGGCTCGAGATTGAGCCTGTCGTCGGCAATCTGCTCGATGACGCGCTGCTGTTCGGGCGCGGCCGCTTGCAACGCCGGTGGCTGACTGTACTGCTGCGGCGCGGGCGCACGCGGCGCGAGCGTCGGGCCGGAATATTTCAGCGGCAGATAGAGCGTGAAGGACGAGCCCTTGCCGGGCGCGCTGCGCAGATGGATCTCGCCGCCGAGCAGGCTCGCGAGCTCGCGGCTGATCGCAAGTCCGAGACCGGTGCCGCCATATTTGCGGCTGGTGCCGGCGTCCGCCTGCTGGAACGCCTCGAAGATCAGCTTCTGCTTCTCCAGTGGAATGCCGATGCCGGTGTCCGTCACTTCGAACGCGATCACCGCCGGCGCGGCGTTCAGCACCGGATGATCCGTGCCCCAGCCGCCGACCGCGGCGACGACCTTCAGGCGCACCTCGCCTTCAGCGGTGAACTTGAAGGCGTTGGAAAGCAGGTTCTTGAGGACCTGCTGCAGGCGCTTGGAGTCGGTGACGATGCTGCGGGCCAGGTTCGGGTCGACGTCGATCTTGAACGACAGGTTGCGGTTTTCCGCCTCGTGCCGGAACGGCCGCCCGACGGTCTCGAGCAGGTTCGCAGTCAGAATCTCCTCGGCGTCGACCGTCACCGTGCCGGATTCGATCTTGGAGAGATCCAGGATGTCGCTGATGAGGTTGAGCAGGTCGGTGCCGGCGCCATGGATGGTGCGGGCGAACTCGACCTGCTTGGCCGAGAGGTTGCCATCCGGATTGTCGGTGAGCTGCTGTCCCAGGATCAGGATGGAGTTCAGCGGCGTGCGCAGCTCGTGGCTCATATTGGCGAGGAATTCGGACTTGTACTTCGAGGTCAGCGCGAGCTCGGTCGCCTTTTCCTCCAGCGCGCGGCGGGCCTGCTCGATTTCCTGGTTCTTGCGCTCGACCTCGACATTGCGCTCGGCGAGCTGCTGCGCCTTCTGTTCGAGCTGGTCGTTGGTCTGCTGCAATTCGCGCTGCTGGGTTTGAAGCTCGCCGGCAAGCTGCTGCGACTGCTTGAGCAGGCCTTCGGTCTGCATCGTCGCCTCGATCGAGTTGAGAACGATGCCGATGGAGTCGGTAAGCTGCTCGAGGAATGTCATCTGCGAGGTCGTGAACGAGGTCAGCGAGGCGAGCTCGATCACCGCCTTGACCTGGCCTTCGAACAGCACCGGTAGCACGACGAGGTTCTTTGGCGCGACGCGGAACAGCGCTGAGTTGATCGGCACCACGTCGGGTGGAATGTCGGCGATGACGCGCGGCCGTCTGTCGAGGGCGCATTGGCCGATCAGGCCGTCGCCGAGCGGGAGCACGCGCTGATAGGGATAGACGCCGTCGCCGGCATAGGAGGCGAGCAGCAGGAGCCGCGGACTATCCTCGCTCTCGACCTGATAGATCACGCCGGTATGGGCGTTCACCAGGGGCGACAATTCGGTCAGCAGCAGCCGGCCGACGGTGGTGAGATCACGCTGGCCCTGGAGCATGTTGGTGAATTTGGCGAGGTTGGTCTTCAGCCAGTCCTGCTCGGTGTTCACGTCCGTCGTGAGGCGGAGGTTCGTGATCATCGTGTTGATGTTGTCTTTCAGCTCGGCGAGCTCGCCGCGGGCGTCGACCTGGATCGACGGCGTCAGGTCGCCCTTGGTCACTGCGGTCGCAACTTCCGCGATCGCGCGCACCTGCGAGGTGAGGTTGGCCGCCAAGAGGTTCACGTTACCGGTGAGGTCCTTCCAGGTGCCGGCAGCACCTGGCACGTCGGCCTGGCCGCCCAATCGTCCTTCGACGCCGACCTCGCGCGCCACCGACGTCACCTGATCGGCGAAGGTCGCGAGCGTCTCGGTCATGTTGTTGATGGTGTCGGCGAGCGCGGCGACCTCGCCCTTCGATTTCACGGTGAGATTCTGCTTGAGATCGCCGTTGGCGACCGCGGTCACCACCTTGACGATGCCGCGGACCTGCTCGGTGAGGTTCGCCGCCATGAAGTTGACGGTGTCGGTGAGGTCCTTCCAGGTGCCGGCCACACCGGGCACCTGGGCCTGGCCGCCGAGCTCGCCTTCGGTGCCGACTTCACGCGCGACGCGGGTGACTTCGCCGGCAAACGCGTTGAGCTGGTCCACCATGGTGTTGATGGTGTTCTTCAGCTCGAGGATTTCGCCCTTCACGTCCACGGTAATCTTGCGCGACAAGTCGCCGCGCGCAACCGCGGTCGTGACTTCGGCGATGTTGCGGACCTGCGTCGTGAGGTTCGCGGCCAGCAGGTTGACGTTGTCGGTGAGATCCTTCCAGGTACCGCCGACGCCGGGCACGACGGCCTGACCGCCGAGCCGGCCCTCGGTTCCGACCTCGCGCGCCACGCGGGTCACTTCGGCGGCGAAGGAGCGGAGCTGCTCCACCATCGTGTTCAGGGTGTCCTTGAGCAGCAGGATCTCGCCGCGCACGTCCACCGTGATCTTCTTCGACAGGTCGCCGCCGGCGATCGCGGTCGCGACCTCGGCGATGTTGCGGACCTGGGCCGTCAGGTTGGAAGCCATGAAGTTGACGTTGTCGGTGAGGTCCTTCCAGGTGCCGGCAACGCCGGGCACTTCGGCCTGGCCGCCGAGCTTGCCCTCGGTGCCGACCTCGCGCGCCACGCGCGTCACTTCGCCGGCAAAGCCGTTGAGCTGGTCCACCATGGTGTTGATGGTGTTCTTCAGCTCGAGGATTTCGCCCTTCACGTCCACAGTGATCTTGCGCGACAAGTCGCCGCGCGCCACGGCGGTGGTCACTTCGGCGATGTTGCGGACCTGTGCGGTCAGGTTGCCCGCCATCGAGTTGACGCTGTCGGTGAGGTCCTTCCAGGTGCCGGCGACGCCGGGCACGTTGGCCTGACCGCCGAGCCGGCCTTCGGTGCCGACCTCGCGCGCGACGCGCGTCACCTCGCCCGCGAAGCGGTTGAGCTGGTCGACCATCGTGTTCAGCGTGTCCTTGAGCTGAAGGATCTCGCCGCGGACGTCCACCGTGATCTTGCGCGACAGGTCGCCGCCGGCGATGGCGGTTGCGACCTCGGCGATGTTGCGGACCTGGGCGGTGAGGTTGCCCGCCATGGAGTTGACGTTGTCGGTGAGGTCCTTCCAGGTGCCGGCGACGCCCGTCACCTGGGCCTGGCCGCCGAGCTTGCCTTCGGTGCCGACCTCGCGCGCGACGCGGGTGACTTCGCCGGCGAAGGCGTTGAGCTGGTCCACCATGGTGTTGAGCGTTTCCTTCAGCTGAAGGATTTCGCCCGACACGTTCACGGTGATCTTCTTCGACAAGTCGCCCTTCGCAACGGCGGTCGCGACCTCGGCGATGTTACGGACTTGGCCGGTCAGGTTCGAGGCCATCGAGTTGACCGAGTCCGTCAAGTCCTTCCAGGTACCGGCGACACCGCGCACTTGGGCCTGGCCGCCGAGCTTGCCTTCGGTGCCGACCTCGCGCGCGACGCGGGTGACTTCGCCGGCGAAGGCGTTGAGCTGGTCCACCATCGTGTTGATGGTGTCTTTCAGCTCCAGGATTTCGCCGCGCACGTCCACGGTGATCTTCTTCGACAGATCGCCGCCCGCGACAGCCGTCGTCACCTCGGCGATGTTGCGGACCTGTGCGGTCAGGTTCGACGCCATCGAGTTGACGCTCTCGGTGAGGTCCTTCCAGGTGCCGGCGACGCCGAGCACGTTGGCCTGACCGCCGAGCCGCCCCTCGGTGCCGACCTCGCGCGCGACGCGCGTGACTTCGCCGGCAAACGCATTGAGCTGGTCCACCATGGTGTTGAGCGTTTCCTTCAGCTGAAGGATCTCGCCCGAGACGGTCACCGTGATCTTCTTCGACAAGTCGCCGCCTGCGATCGCGGTCGCGACGTCGGCGATGTTGCGGACCTGCGCGGTCAGGTTCGACGCCATGAAGTTGACGTTGTCGGTGAGGTCCTTCCAGGTGCCGGCGACACCTGGCACCTGGGCCTGGCCGCCGAGCTTGCCCTCGGTGCCGACCTCGCGCGCCACGCGCGTCACTTCCGAGGCGAAGGAGTTGAGCTGGTCCACCATGGTGTTGATGGTGTCCTTCAGCTCCAGGATCTCGCCGCGCACGTCCACCGTGATCTTGCGCGACAGGTCGCCGCGCGCCACGGCGGTCGTCACGTTGGCGATGTTGCGGACCTGGGCGGTGAGGTTGCCGCACATCGCGTTCACGGAGTCGGTCAGGTCCTTCCAGGTGCCGGCGACGCCGGGCACGATCGCCTGGCCGCCGAGCTTGCCGTCGGTGCCGACCTCGCGCGCCACGCGCGTCACTTCGGAGGCGAAGGAGCGCAGCTGGTCCACCATCGTGTTGATGGCTTCCTTGAGCTGAAGGATCTCGCCGCGGACGTCGACGGTGATCTTCTTGGACAAGTCGCCGTTGGCGACCGCGATCGTGACCTCGGCGATGTTGCGAACCTGGTTGGTCAGGTTGTTCGCCATCGAGTTGACGCTCTCGGTCAGATCCTTCCAGACGCCGGTCACCTCCGGCACCTGGGCCTGGCCGCCGAGCTTGCCTTCGGTGCCGACCTCGCGCGCCACGCGCGTCACCTCGGACGTGAACACGCCGAGCTGCTTGATCATGGTGTTGACGATGGTCGCCGACTGCAGGAATTCACCGCGCAGCGGACGGCCGTCGACGTCGAGCTTGACGGTCTGGAGCAGGTCGCCTTGGGCCACCGCTGCGACCGCGCGCGTCACCTCGCGGGTCGGCCACAGGAGGTCGTCGATCAGCGTGTTGACGGAGCCTTCCATGTCGGCCCAGGAGCCTGAGGCGAGGCCGAACTTCACGCGCTGGCGGGTCTTGCCCTCGCGCCCCACGACCTGACCGACCAGCTCGAGCTGCTGCGCCATGCGCTGGTTGGCGGCGATGATTTCATTAAAAGTGTCGGCGATCTTGCCGTCGATGCCGAGATAGTCCCCGCTCATCCGCACCGAAAAATCGCCGCTGCGCATGGCCTGCAAGGCAAGCAGCAATTCCGGCCGCGAATCCGGGTCCGACATACCGTTGGTTTTTGGCTTTGGGACGCGACGACCGGAGCGCGATGCAGTTCCGGGATCGAGGTCGCTCATACTGATTCCCCCGCGGCGTCGGCCGAATCCAAGGCGTGACGCAGTTGTCAAAATAGAGCGTCAGCCAAATTCGAAATCAAGCGCCAACGTTAAGGCGCCAGGAATTGGAACCTGCCATGCTCAGCCCGGCCAAAATAACGGTGAGGAGTGACGATGGTTCCATCCCGTTCGGGAAAAAGCCGTCCTGACCGCTGGCATTCTGGCCTGCACCAGAGCTCTCAGCCGTCCCAGGAGAGGGGGATGGTGTGCCCAGCGGCGCGGGGCTGTTACCGGCGACCCCGCCGCAAGCTCCGCCACACGCTGATTCGCAAACCACGGGGACCGCGACCAGATCGAACCCCAGCGGCAGCGGCACCTCGACCTCGGACGGCAGGGACGACAACGGCGATGCCGGCCGGGACAAGATGCCCGACAGTAACCATGCGGTGCGGCCGGAGAGCTGGCCGCATCATCCGGAGGACAAATAGAGCTGCTATTTGTCCGCCATGGTGCGCTCCGCATCTTTCACCTGCGTGCGCAGCATCGGCAATTGCTCGCGCGCGAAGGCGGCGAGGGCAGGATTGTCGGGCGCTTTCAGATAGCGCTCGAGCAGGCTGATGGCGGATTCATATTCGGGGATTTGCGCGGCATAGAAGCTTCTGACGTAAGTAGGTCCATCCGCATTTTCGGGCTCGACGAGGCTTGCGCTCACTGACGTTGTCTTGCCGGCGTGCGGCTCCGCACCGATCGCGTCCTGAATCCGCTTCAGGGTCTTGTCGCGCTTGCCTGCTTCCTCGGCGCGCAGGGCCGCGAGATTTTTCACCTCCGCATTGCCTTTCAGGTCGGTGCTTTCCAGCAGGCCCTGCTGGAAACGGCTGAACGTGTAGAGGCCGGTGATGACATCGGTTGCGGTCGGCACGCGGTCGCCGGCCGTTCGCTCACCCGTATTGTCGGCAAGCGCCGAGGTGCTGATGAAAGCCAGGATGATCGCGACGAGTATCCTCATGCATCTCCAATGACCGATGGCGTGCGAAGTTCCCTGGCGTTACGATCCGGTAAGGGCGATTGCGGAGCGGGAGTTCCGTCCCCACATCTTTTGTATGAAACAGTCTGACACGTTCAGGGATAACGCCGACAACTGCCTTCAGCTCGCCGAGCGCGCGGAAGGGCAGCCCGCCCACAAGCGCTATTTGCGTATGGCGGATGCCTGGATGGCTTTGGCGAACGAGCAGGACTGGCTGGACGGTGAAATCCCGCCCGTAAAGGTCCGCGTCCTCCAAACGCAGGATGCGTGAGCGCTCTCACTGTCGTGAATCTGCGTGTGAGACCGCTCACGGAATGCAAGCAACCAATCCAGGATCATCCACGAACAGTCGATCGCGTTGGTTTTGATTCCAGAAGGAGGTTTTGCGATGGCTCCACGTCTGGCCCTTCTTTCGCTCATTCTCGCCTTTGGCGTCTCGGTCGCGTTCGCGACCGTGACGACGGTGCGGCAGGTGCATCTGGAGAATGCATCGGCGGCCATCCACGCCGTGCGTAGTTAGCGCTGCGGGGGCCTCTCGCGCTGGAACATTCGTGGTGCCGGCGCGTAACCGCTTCGAGACATCAGCAGAAGCGAGAGGATATCATGGCGCATTCCGACCACGGCATCATCAAGGACAAGCGCGCTGAAGAGCAGCCGCGCGACAAGCAGCGCGCGCAAACCGTGCACAAGACGGATCCGAAGGGTTCGCCGTCGCGCGAAGCGACGCGCGATCCCAAGCTGAACGACAACAGCAAGACGCCGGGCTCCGGCATGACGCCGGATGATTCCGGCGCAGCGCCGAGCGGGTAGAGCATGCTCGAACAGTAGAAGATTTCTCGCGAGGAACGAATCCCCGCGCGAAGCGTCGACAGGATGCTTCCGGTTGTCATACCCCCGGTGAGCCGGAAGCAATCTCCAAGGACGGCCCTGGCACCCACCGTGCCGGGGTCGTTTGCTTATGGATGGCCTTACAGATCAGTTTCGTTGCCGTTTTCAGGATCGCCCTGGGTGTGTCCCTCAGGGCCGCGGCCGAACACGCCGAAGCTGCTCGATTTCACGCCGGCTTTCGCATCCACGCCCACGGATGCCAGTCCGAACTTGAGGAGTTCGCGGACCGCTGCCGCCCGCGTCGGCATGCGATGTTTGAACCGGAAATCGTCGATGGCGGCCAGCTCTTCCGGGGAGAGCATGACCTGAAGACGCTCGGCGCGAAGGTCATTCATGGTCGATCACGCAAAGTGAGTAAGTTGAGTAGTTTGCTCAACGAACGAGTTTGGCGCGAGTTCCACAAGAGTCGGAAAAATCGCCAGATGAGTAAAAATAATCAATAAAATCAATAAGTTATTATTGAAACAACTCTGGCGGTAGCGCATTCTTTCGGAGAGGGAGAAGAGGCCATGACGGAGGAAGTCAGGTTACCCCGCAAGCTTTCCGAAGAGCCCGAGGCGCCCAAGCCGATGCGTCCGAGTCACCAGAAGGTCATCGAGCAAGTCGAGCGCTGGGCCAACAGCCCTGGGCTGCAACCACCGAGGACGGAAGATGCGAAGACGATCTGAGCCGCATACATTCGAACAACGTCTCAAAGCCGAGCAGCTGCGGCTCGAGCACGAACTGTCGGGTTTGCCGGATGGACAGCAGCGCGATTCTGTCATGGCGCGCATCGATCAGCTTCAGACCGCTGCCGCGATGCATGATTTCCTGATGCTAGGCGAGGCCGCTCGCTGATGGCCCCTGGCATCCGTGCTCCGTGCGGCGAGAGGTGATGCGAAGCTTCCGCCTCAGCCACCACGCCGACACCGAAACCATGGCCCAGACCAGAATGGCGATGGCGAACGCGCCGACGATGCTAGCCGATACCGTGACGTAGAACGCGGCCGCGAAAGCTGCGAGGCCGATACTTCCAAGGCCAGCGCCCGCGGCGTCCAGCGCTGCCGCCTGCTGTCCGCGTCTCCGTCCGCTGAAACCGGCCTTCTCCTTGGCGCGGCGCTCATGGCTTTCGATCAGTGTTGCGCTGGCGCAGAAGATGGCGGGCAGGGCGAGGAAGAGCCCGCCGACGGCTACGCCGAAGCGCGCGCCCATGACGCCTGCGAACACCGTTGCCAGTCCGCCGAGCAGGAAGCGAACGCCGTATTCGTACCATCGCGTTCGCTTGAGCGCCGAGGATGACAGCTTGATCAGCATCAGGCGGTACCTCCGAGACCCGCGAGCAGGCCGAAGGCGACCGCAAGCCATACGGCAAAAGCGATGATGGTGGCGGGCAGCGCCGCGAGCCGAAATCTTATCAGAAGGTGGCAGACGACGAGGCTGTAGCAGGCGAGAGCGACCGCGCCGTAGATCATGGTCCAGCTTTCGGCCGCAGCGTAGGCCGGGCCGTGCTGAACGACCGCGATGCCGAGCGTGGCGAGCGCGACCGACGGCGCTGCGCCGAGGAGGCCGCCAAAAGTCTTGGGCTTGAGCATGTCACCGAGGATTGCGAAGGCGGATACGATCACGCCGCCGGCGATGAAGCGCACGACATATTCAGTCATGGCGACGCCCGCCATTGCCCTTTCCGCATCGCGATTTGGCCAGCGTCCATGGCCGCATCAGTCGCTCCACCGCCGCACCAAGGGCGAAGCCCGCGACCACGTCGCTCGCCCAATGCGCGAGCACCGCAATCCGGGTCAGCGAAAGCCCGACCGCAACCGCGCGCAGCAACCGACGCGGCGTTTTCGGCAGCAAGTCGGCCGCGGAGGCAAGGGCGCCCATATGGACCGCGTGACCGGAAGGGAAGGCGTCGCGCGCCTGTCCCGAGATCGGAACTCCATGTCGGTGCCCGCGTATCATCAGCCGGTCTGGTCTGATCTGATCGAACACGGATTTCAGGACGTGGGGTAGAACGGCCGTCGCCAGTGAAACAGCCAGAACGTGATTTGCAATGGGCCGCTGTTGCGGCTGCCGAAGATGAGCGTAGAGCCAGCCCGCGGCAGCCAGCGCGAGCAGCACGTGCTCGTCGGCGGCCCAGGCCAGTGTTTGCGCGGTGTGCTCGAGGCCTGAATTGGTGTGATCAGCGATCTCATTCGCGATCGCGGTGTCGATCCGGGTAGGTTTGACCTCGACGAATGCCATCGGTTTTCAAGCGCTCCGCTCCTGTGGATGGCGTTACGGCTGTCCCGATCCGCCCGCCGAGCCATACGAGCGGAGAGGTTGCCAACATCAGGACGCCGGTGAGGCCGGCGTCCTCAGGCGATGATTACCTGGACTGCCCGACGCTGGGCGCCTTGCCGAGCTGCTTGGCCATATCGAGATGATGCTTGAGTGCCGGCAGCGTCTTGCCGGCCCAGTCCTTCAGCGCCGAGTTGTCGCCACCCTTGGCGTAGCGCTCGAACAGCGAGACCGCGTCCTCGTGCGCGCTGACCTGATAGGAATTGTAGTCAGAGGTGAAATCCTTGCCCGTAACGCCCTTGAGCTTGTCGAGCTTGCTCTGGTGCGAACTGTCGAGCGCCGTCGGCAGGGCCGCCTGCACCTTGCCGTCGCCGACCAGGCCCTTGAGCTCGCTGCTGGTCTTGGTGTGGTCGGTTACCATTTGCTGCGCGAAGGATTTCTCCTGCGCGGTGCCCTTCTGCTCGGCGAGCTTGCTGGACTCGATCTCGAACATGTCGCTGATGGCGACCTCCTTGACGAAGTCGGCGGTAGCAGGCGCGACGCCAAGCGCCGAGTTGATGCCGGTCTTCTCGCCGAGCGACTGGGCGAGCGCGGGGCCTGCGAGAAGCACACAGGCAAATGCGATGACGGTACGTTTCATAGTCCGGTCCCTCTGGATTGCGCGGCTGCCCGCCGCGCGGCTCTCTTCGCCGACCAACACCGCGACGGGACCGTGGTTCCTAATCCGCTGGATTGCGGCCGGTGCGCGGGTTGATCGGATCGGTCGGCTTGCGCCGTAGTCTCTCAGGCAGGAACGGTTCTGCCGGCGAGGTCGTCGGAACAGCGCGCACATCGGCGTGTCGCTGCGCCCGCTCATGCGGGGTCTGGTTGGTGTTGATCTGTCGCTTGACGTCGACCCCGTCGACGGGATCGTTGATGCCGTGCTGGATATCGCGAAAATCGCTCATGCTTCACCTCACGCCAGGTGTCCTGATGTCAATATGAGAACGGCGCGTCTTCCGCGATGTTCCTGTTTGGCTGCGAGATGCCGCACCTGCCCGCAGGAACGATCACCCCTTCACGCAAGTTGATCCACACATTGGCTGAGTGGAGAATCGAGATGCTGAAACAAGGCGAGTTGGACCGCAGCGAGATGGGAAGGTTGATCGGCAGCGACAAGGTCGAGGGAACATCGGTCTATGGCGCCGATCGCAACAAGATCGGCTCGATCGAACGCGTGATGATCGACAAGGTCAGCGGCAAGGTGTCGTACGCCGTGCTCGGCTTCGGCGGCTTCCTGGGCCTCGGGAACGACCACTATCCGCTGCCTTGGCAGTCGCTGAAATACGATACGGAGCTTGGCGGCTACGTCACCGGGATCACGGCGAAGTCACTCGAAGGCGCGCCGAAATACGGCGAGCGAAGTGATTGGAACTGGGGTGACGACGCGGCAGTCCGTGGCATCAACTCGTATTACGGGGTTCCCTTCGCGTAAGCTTGCATGGAGAGAGAGCCGATGAGCAAGGAACGGCCCACCGACGATCCCCGGCATCAGAATGATTGGGGATCGCATACCCAGACCGACAAGCCCTGGAAGGGCAATCCGGAGAAGGAGCAGAAGTCGGGCGAGACAAAGCCTGACCTCGAGAAATGGCAAGAGACCAAGACGCACTGAGCAAGTGCGCCGACAATGGCATTCGAGACGAGCGCGGCACGGCACGGTGCCGCGCTTCTTTTTTGGCAGCGCATTCACGAATGGCAGCGGTGCTCGCCACAGCCGGAACCATGCCTCCACGCTGCGGTTAGGCTCGCGGTGCGCGAGCTGGCCTTAGCCGCCCTGCCGCCGGCTAATCCCGAGAAAGGCGTTCGCCGTGGATGCTCAAACCCGGGAGCGTGGCCCGTCCGCGGAACAGCCGCAGACGGTGGAGGACGCTCCGAAAACATTCCCTGATCAGACTAGCAAGGACCAGCGGCCGGCGAACACGCCAACGCTGCGCGAACGGCTTCGGGAGCATTGGCTGCTCGCCACCGTCGGTGCCATCGTGCTGATCGCGGCTCTCGTCGGCGGTCTGCTCTATTGGCGGGAGGTGCGTCACTATGAATCGACAGACGACGCATTCATTGCCGCACGCAGCTTCTCCGTGGCCTCGAAGGTCGGCGGCTACGTGACCGATATCCCCGTCACCGACAACCAGCATGTCAACGCGGGCGATCTCATCGCCAGGATCGACCAGCGCGACTATCGCATCGCCGTCGATCAGGCGACGGCGCAGGTTGCCGTCTCGGCGGCCAACATCGCGAATGTCGAGGCGCAAATCGACTCCCAGCAGGAGCAGATCAAGCAAGCCCAGGCGCAGCTCGAACAGGCCCAGGCCCAGCTCCGGTTCGCTCAGGAAGAATTCGCGCGCGCCCAGGATCTGGTCGAGAAGGGCGCCGGCACCGTGCAGCGCCAGCAGCAGACCCGCTCCGATCTTCAGGCGCAGCAGGCCAACACCGAGCGCGCCAAGACCGCGGTGACGGCCGCGCAAGTCGGCATCAAGACACTGCAAGCGCAGCTTGAAGGCGCCAAGGCGCAGCTCAAGCAGTCGCAGGCGCAGCTCGACCAGGCCAAGCTGAATTTGCAATATACCAGCGTCGTCGCCGCGCAATCCGGCCGGATTGCCAAGCTCAGCGGCGCCAAAGGCACGTTCGTGACGGCGGGGCAGAGCCTGATGATGTTCGTGCCCGACGAAGTCTGGATTGTCGCCAACTACAAGGAGACGCAGCTCAACGACATGCGTCCGGGGCAGCCGGTCGAGATCCGCATCGATGCCTATCCCGGGCGCAAGCTGACGGGACACGTCGATTCCGTGCAGCCGGGATCGGGCACCGCGTTCAGCCTGCTGCCGGCGGAGAATGCCACCGGCAATTACGTCAAGGTGGTGCAACGCGTGCCGGTGAAGATCGTGGTCGACAACTGGCCGGCCGATCTGCCGGTCGGTCCCGGCATGTCGGTCGTGCCCTGGACCAGGGTGCGATGACGGACGCAGCGCAAGGTGACGCAGGTGGTTGGTCGCCGGAGCGCTCGGCTGCCGGCGGACACAATCCTTATCTCATCGCCTTCGTGGTCTCGATCGCGACCTTCATGGAGGTGCTCGACACCACCATCGCCAATGTCGCGTTGCGTCACATCGCCGGCGGGCTCGCCGTCGGCATCGACGAGAGCACCTACGTCATCACCAGCTATCTCGTCGCCAATGCCATCGTGCTGTCGATATCCGGCTGGCTGTCGACCGTGATCGGCCGCAAGCGCTTTTACATGATATGCGTGGCGACGTTTTCGGTCGCGTCGCTGCTGTGCGGCTTCGCCTGGAATCTGGAGGCGCTGGTGCTGTTCCGCATCCTTCAGGGCCTCGGTGGCGGCGGGATGGCGACCAGCGAGCAGGCGATCCTCGCCGACTCCTTTCCGCCTCACAAACGCGGCCAGGCCTTCGCGATCTACGGCGTCGCGGTTGTGGTCGCGCCGGTGATCGGCCCCACGCTGGGTGGCTGGATCACCGATACCTACAGCTGGCACTGGGTGTTCCTGATCAACGTGCCGATGGGAATGCTCTCGCTGTTCCTGGTCGGCACGCTGGTCAAGGAGCCGTCCGGCGCGGAGACGGAGCGGGATAAGCTGCTGAGCAAGGGCCTGCGCGTCGATTATGTCGGCTTCGCACTCGTCGCGATCGGGCTTGGCTCGCTCGAATATGTGCTCGACGAAGGCCAGCGCAGCGACTGGTTCGGCTCGAACGTGATCGTCTTCTTCGCAGTGGTCGCAGCCGTCTCGTTGCTCGCGCTGATCCCGTGGGAGCTGACGCGCGAGGATCCCATCGTCGACCTCCGCCTGCTCGGCCGGCGGCAGTTCGCCGCCTGCTTCCTGGTCATGCTCGGCACCGGCGCGGTGCTGATCTCCACCACTCAGCTTTTGCCGCAACTGCTCCAGACCGAGCTGAACTACACGGCGCTGCTGGCCGGCCTCGCATTGTCGCCCGGCGGCGTCGCGACCCTGGTGCTGATGCCGGTGGTTGGTCGCCTCGTCAGCACGGTGCAGCCGAAATACCTCATCATGCTAGGGGCCGCCATCGTCGCGTTCTCGATGTGGCATCTGACGGGGCTCACCGGCGACATCACCTACGGCTACGCCGCGCTGTCGCGCATCTTCCTCGCGCTGGGCCTGCCGTTCCTGTTCCTGCCGGTGACGACCGCGTCCTACGACGGCGTGCCGCCTGACAAGACCAACCAGGCATCCGCGCTGATCAACGTCGCCCGCAACATCGGCGGCTCCATGGGCGTTGCGCTGGCGCAGACGATTCTGGCGCAGCGTCAGCAATTCCATCAGAGCCGCCTGGTCGAGCACGCCGCGCCATCCGACCTCGGCTATCAGCAGACCATCGACGCCATGACGCGCTATTTTCATGCGCAGGGTTCAAATGCGAGCGATGCCGCGTCACAGGCGGTCGCATGGGTCGGGAGGACCCTGCAGCAGCAGGTCGATTTCCTCGCCTATATCGACGTGTTCTGGACGCTGGCGATTATCGCCCTGCTGATGATCCCCACGGCCGCCGTGCTCCGCCCGATCGATCTCAGCGCGCCGGCGCGGGGGCATTGAGGTGCAGCACACTCGGTGTCATCGCCCGCCTTGTGCGCGCTTGCGCACTGGGGCGGGCGATCCAGTATCCCAGAGGCGCCTGAGAGATACGGAGAAGCTGCGGCGTTCTAGATGCCCCGGTCAAGCCGGGGCATGACAGCTGTGTTCGGGACTGCTTATGCAATCATCTTTGGCCGCCCCGGCCCCGCATGCACATGCACCTGTTTCGCATGCAGCGGCTCACCGCATTCCGAGCAGACCATCACGGGGTCGAACTCCTTGCCGCAAGTCTTGTGCTGGTGCAGCAGCGGGCGGCCGCGCTCGTCACCCATGTGGGTGTCGCCCCAATGCACCATCGCCATGATGATCGGGTAGAGGTCGAGGCCCTTCTGCGTGAGGATGTATTCGTAGCGCTTTGGCGCCTCGGAATAGGGGACGCGGCGCAGGATGCCGAACCGCACCAGCTTCTTCAGACGCTCCGAGAGCAGGTGCCGCGTGATCTGGAGCGAGGACTGAAACGCCTCGAACCGGCGCACGCGTAGAAAACATTCGCGCAGGATCAGCAGCGTCCAGCGGTCACCGACCACGGCGACGGTGCGGGAGAGCGAGCAGGGCTCTTCGTCCAGCGTGTCCCACTTCATGTCGCGATCTCCGGCAAAGGGCAGTAAGTCAGAAAAAGGAACTGACTTGAATGATCAGTGCTATTTTCAATGAAGAGTATCATTCACCCCTGCAGTTTGACAGTTCTATTTTAGAACTATAGCCTTCGACCCAATCACATGCCGTTCTCACCGGAGGAGGTGACCTTGCCCAAGCGAAACGCGACAGCCGCCGTGATCGGGGCCGGCGATTTCATCGGCTCCGAGATCGCCAAGAAATTTGCCGCGGAAGGTTTCACGGTCTTTGCCGGCCGCCGCAACGGCGACAAGCTGGCGCCGCTGGTGAAGGACATCGAGGCTGCCGGCGGCGAGATTCACGCGCGCTCGCTCGATGCACGCAAAGAGGAGGAGGTGACCTCCTTCCTCAATGACGCCGACCAGCACGCGCCGCTCGAGGTCTGCATCTTCAACGTCGGTGCCAACGTCAATTTCCCGATCCTCGACACCACCGAGCGCGTGTTCCGGAAAGTGTGGGAGATGGCCTGCTATTCCGGTTTCCTCGCCGGCCGGGAAGCGGCGCGGCTGATGCTGCCGCGCGGTGGCGGCAACATCTTCTTCACCGGCGCGACGGCAAGCTTGCGTGGCGGCAGCGGCTTCGCCGCCTTTGCCAGCGCAAAATTCGGACTGCGCGCGGTGGCGCAGGCGATGGCGCGCGAGCTCGGGCCGAAGAACATCCACGTCGCCCATCTCATCATCGATTCCGGCGTCGACACCGAGTGGGTACGGCAGCGCCGGCTCGAAGCGCTCGGGGCGAATGCGCTTGATGATCCCGATCTTCTGATGCCGCCGTCGTCTGTCGCGGATGCCTATTGGCAGCTCTATCAGCAGCCGAAGAGCGCCTGGACCTTCGAGATGGAGATCCGCCCGTTCGGCGAGAAATGGTGACCGCGGCGTAAAAGTCCGGCTAGACTGAACCCAACTTAAGCAAAATTTCCGGGAGGTATTTGAGTGAAGACCGCGATCACCGAACTGTTCGGCATCGAGCACCCGATCATCCAGGGCGGCATGCATTTCGTCGGCTTTGCCGAACTCGCCGCTGCCGTCTCCAATGCCGGCGGGCTCGGCATCATCACGGGCCTCACGCAGAAGACGCCGGAATTGCTCGCGAAAGAAATCGCGCGCTGCCGCGACATGACGGACAAGCCGTTCGGCGTGAACCTCACCTTCCTGCCGACCTTCTCGGCGCCGCCTTATCCGGAATACATCGCGGCCATCGTCGAAGGCGGCATCAAGGCGGTGGAGACGGCAGGGCGCAGCCCCGAACAATACATGCCTGCGCTGAAGGCCGCCGGCATCAAGGTGATCCACAAGTGCACGTCCGTGCGCCACTCCCTGAAGGCCGAGCGCATCGGCTGCGACGCCGTCAGCGTCGACGGCTTTGAGTGCGGCGGCCACCCCGGCGAGGACGACATTCCCAACATGATCCTGCTGCCGCGTGCGGCGGAGGAATTGAAGATCCCGTTCGTGGCCTCCGGCGGCATGGCCGACGGGCGCAGCCTCGTCGCGGCGCTGTCGCTGGGTGCGTCGGGCATGAACATGGGCACGCGCTTCATCGCCACCAGGGAAGCACCGGTGCATCAGAACGTGAAGAACGCGCTTGTTGCGGCCACCGAGCTCGACACCCGCCTGATCATGCGCGCTCTGCGCAACACCGAGCGCGTGCTGAAGAACGCCAATGTCGATCGTCTGCTCGAGATCGAGCGCGAGAAGGGCGCCAAGCTGAGCATCGACGATATCCACGATCAGGTCGCGGGCGTCTATCCGAAGATCATGCTGGACGGCCAGATGGACGCGGGCGCTTGGAGCTGCGGCATGGTCGCAGGGCTGATCCACGACATCCCCTCGTGCAAGGAACTCGTCGATCGCATCATGGATGAGGCGGAACAGATCATCCGCAGCCGCCTGATGGGGTTCCTGGACGGGACGGGTGCGGCGCGAAAGGTCGCCTGACACCACCAAACTTCCTTAACCACGGCGGCACTTGGCCGCTGGAATTGCGCGTGACGCCTCCTAAATAGAGGTAAATTACCCTTGAAATGAGCAATTTCAGGAGGCGTCCGTGGTCCTGAAGAGCGTTCCTTTTGCAGTTGCCATTGCCCTCGTGCTCGCATGGGGCGGCATCGCACGCGCTGACGACTACAAGCCTGACGAATATCTCGGTCTCGATCTCTCCAAGGCGGTGCTGTCGCCGAAGCGGCTCGGGCCCGAGACGCAGTTCGCCCCGGTCGCGTTGGAGGCGAAGGGTGGCAACGAGGCGCAGGCGCGCGCTGAGCCGATGGACGTGCCGAAGAAAGTTGCGGCCGAGCGCGTGCACGTGGCCGAGCCGAAGGCTGTTCATGCCAAGAGCGCCCAGCCACGCGGCGCAGCGCGCACCAAGCTTGCGCATGGTCGCGGCAATCCGCTGGACGCGCAGGCGATGGACACCCGCATCCAGACCTGGCCGTGCCGCACCGGCGGCATTTGCAACTGGAAGCGCTAGCCGGGTCTGTCGCGTCATCCCCGCGTCGCAAAACCGTAGGCGTGGAGTCAAGAAACCGTCAGGATAGGAGTCAAACGGCGCAGGCACCTTCCGTCGCGATTCGACGAAGGTTTCCTGAATGGCAACGCTCCGCGCTTCTCGCGCATGGACCCGGCGGCAGTTCCTGGTCCGCTCGACTTCAAGCCTCGCCGTTGCCGCGCTCGGCACACTCGCAAAGCCATCCATCAGCCGCGCCGCCGATCGCCCGCAAATCGCGGGCGGCATTCAGTCCGGCGATGTCTCGGACGGCTCCGCCGTGATCTGGGCGCGCGCCGACCGGCCCGCGCGGATGCAGGTGGAATGCGCGACCGTCGAGAGTTTCAAGACGATCAGAGCGTCAGCTTCGCGCGACGCGCTGCCCAATGCCGACTTCACTGCAAAACTGCTGCTGAACGATCTGCCGCCCGGGCAGGATATCTTCTATCGCGTGCGCTTCGACGACATCGCCACCGGCATTGCCGGCGAAAGCCGCGTCGGCCATTTCCGCACCGCGCCGGCCGCAGGGCAATCTATCTCGTTCGTATGGTCGGGCGACGTCGCGGGGCAGGGCTGGGGCATCGACATCTCGCGCGGCGGCTATCGCAGCTATCGCACCATGCTCGACAACCGCCCGGATTTCTTCATCCACTCCGGCGACCACATCTACGCCGACTGCACGATCCCTTCCGAACAGAAGCTCCCGAACGGCGAGACCTGGCGTAATCTGGTGACTGAGGAGAAAGCCGAGGTGGCGCACACGCTGGCGCAGTTCCGCGGCAACTACAAATACAACCATCTCGACGCGCATTTTCGCGCCTTCCACGCGGAGGTGCCGATGTTCGCGCAGTGGGACGACCACGAGGTCACCAACGACTGGTCGCCGACCGGCAGCTACGACGACGCCGGCTATGAAGACGACGGCACCCCGCGCCTGGTCTCGCGCGCTCGTCGCGCCTTCTTCGATTTCATGCCGATCCGCGACATCGGCGCACGACAGGGCCGGGTCTATCGCAAGCTCGCCTACGGTCCGCTGCTCGACGTCTTCATGATCGACATGCGCAGCTACCGTGACGACAGCTGGAACAAGGGCGAGGACCATCGCGGCTGGATTCTCGGTGCCGAGCAGCTCGCATGGCTGAAGCGGGAGCTCGCCGCGTCGCGTGCGACCTGGAAGGTGATCGCGGCCGACCTGCCGATCGGCCTCGTCAGTCTCGATGCCGTCGCGCTCGGCAATGGCGCGCCCGATCGGCGTGAGCACGAAATCGCTGATCTGTTGGCCTCGATCAAGCGCGCCAGCGTGCGCAACATCGTCTGGCTCACCGCCGACATGCACTACACCGCCGCGCACTATTACGATCCGAACAAGGCGCAATTCCAGGATTTTGAGCCGTTCTGGGAATTCGTCTCAGGACCCCTGCATGCCGGCACCTGGGGTCCGGGCGAGCTCGACAACACGTTTGGCCCGGTCGCGATGTACCAGAACGGCTGCAGCGAGGCGCAGGGGGAGAACCTCGCGCCGTGCTTCGGCCTGCAGTTCTTCGGCAGGGTCGATATCGACGGTGCAAGCGGCGTGATGACGGTGACCTTGAAAGACGTCGACAACCGCGACCTCTGGTCGGTCGACATCGTGCCGCAGCCGCAGGCGCGCCCGGCCGTGGTGGCGCAGCATTCGTAGGCCGCTAACCCGATCTTGATTGGCCGCCCCGCGTTTGCGGCGCTATACTGTTCATTCCCGCCACCTCTTTTCCATCACCGAAGAGTCCACCCTCGCGGCCCCACCGCGTGTTCGGCGGCTGAAATACGTCAGGAGTTGACCCATGGATCATCTGAAGACACAGGGCATCAGCATGCCCAAGCTCGGCCTTGGCACCTTCCGCATGCAGGGCGATGCCTGCCGCGCGGCGGTCGAGAGCGCGCTGTCGATCGGCTATCGCCACATCGACACCGCCGAGATGTACGCCAATGAAGAACCGATCGGTGCGGCGCTCGCTGCGGCCCGGCTGCCACGCGGCGAGCTGCACGTCACGACCAAGGTCTGGCACGAGAATCTCAGCCCCGATGCGATCCGCCGCGCCTTCGACGCCAGCCTGACCAAGCTCCGGCTCGACCACGTCGATCTCTACCTCGTGCACTGGCCGTCGACTTCCGCGAACTGGGGCGCGGTGTTCGAGACGCTGATGAAGCTGAAGGAGGAGGGGCGTACGCGGGCGATCGGCGTTGCCAATTTCACCACGGCGCTGCTCAAGATCGTGGTCGAGGACATCAAGGCGCCGATCGCCTGCAACCAGATCGAATATCACGCCATGCTCGATCAATCGAAGGTGCTGGCCTATCTCAACGCCAGGTCGATCCCGCTGGTCGCCTATTGCCCGCTCGCGCAAGGACGCATCGCGTCAGATCCGGCGCTGGCCGAGATCGGCGCCAAGCACAATGCGACCGCCGCGCAGGTCGCGCTGAAATGGCTGCTCGACCAGAACGGTGTCGCTGCGATCCCGAAGGCCTCGCGCCGCGAGAGCCAGCAGGCCAATCTCGATGCGCTGAAGATCACTCTCGACGATGCCGACCGCAACAAGATCGCGGCGTTGCCCAAGGACAGGCGTTGCGTCAATCCAGGCTTTGCGCCGATGTGGGATTAGTCTCGCCGAACGTTTCGAACGCGCAAAGAAATGGCCCCGCGAGGGGCCATTTCCATGATGTGTTACGCATCAATCCCAATGGTGGCGGTGACCGCGCTTGACCACGACGACCCGGTCGCGATGGTGCCAGCCGCGATGCCAGCCGTGGTCGCGATGCTCGCGCATTTCGGCGCGGGCGCCGTAGCCATGATGATGGCCGTTCCTGATCACCACCGTTTCGGCATTCGCCATCGTCGGCGCAACGATCGCGAGCGCGCCGAGAGCAGCAACCACATAACCAAGCTTCTTCATGATGTCCTCCTCCAATTCAATGCACATGAGAACGGCGCATGTGTGCGAACGTTCCGGAGAAACTGGAAGAGAATTCTGAATGGATGTTCAGACAGAGCATGATCGGGAAAAGCGCGAAGCGATTTTGCGAGAGATCACGCTCAAACGTGATGGTTAATCGCAGCGTTGCTGCACTGGTGTCGGCGCGCCGGTCGCGACGTATTTGCCGTCCTTGATCGTGTACACACCGCGCTCGCTGCGATTGTAGATCGCACGCAGGCTGCCATCCTTCGCCAGCAGCAACCCAAATTCACGCGCCTGATGCAGCGAGGGGAAGTAAACCATCACATTGAGCAGGCCCTCGGCGTCGACCGTGGCGGACACCACTTCGCTCTCGTCCCTGGCCTCGCCGAAATCACGCCGGTACATCACCCGGCCGTCGTTCCTGATCTCGTAAGTCAACAGCGAGCCCTTGTCGCGGTCGGGCCGGGCCGCGCAATCGACCGCCCATGAGCCGAGCAGGCCCCATTGTTCGACCGTTGCCGCAAGCGTCTCGGCGCCGGCCGTGGGCGCGAACGCAATCCACAGCATCGCCGCCGCGATCCAGCAGCCTAGACAACGCGTCATGTCCTGAAAAACCCCGCCTCGAACAAGTCCAAGTGTAGCATCCTGCGCGCGATCGTCCACGCGAGCTGGCAATCACGCACGAATTTGATCCGCGTCAATGAGGCCGGTCGTATCAAGGGTAGGATGGCGCTCCCGAAGGCGAAGTTGGTGAGAGCGATGCTGAATCAAGTCGTGGATTTCGCGGGCGAGGTACTGCCGGGGAGCTGTGCGGTGCCGCCTTATTCCGAGACCGCGTTCCTGGCCGAGCTGGGCGAGCGCTTGAGGTCCTCGCGCGCGCGGTGCGAGCTGTCGCGCCGGGAGCTTGCCCGCCGCTCCGGGATTTCCGAGCGCTACATCGCCCAGATCGAGGCCGGCAAGGGCAACGTCTCGATCGTGCTGCTGCTGCGGCTGGCCTCCGCCATCCACGGCAGCCAGCCCCAGGTGGCTTGAAGCGAGCCTTAGGCCCGCTTCTCCACGTTGGCGCTGCGGGCCGGCACGCCGAACTCCTTGCGGCAGACCTCGGCGAGCACGGCGACGCCCTCACGGATCTGCTGATGCGATGGGCTCGCAAAGCAGAGCCTGAGGCGCGAGCTGGAATGGGGCTTGTTGGTCGACCATTCCGGTCCCGGATTGATCGACACGCCGGCGGCGAGCGCGGCCTGATAGAGTTTTAGCGTATCGACCTGGTCGGGCAGCTTCACCCACAGGAAGATGCCGCCCTTGGGCTCCTCGAACTCGGCCGCCGTCCCGAACTGCTCGTTCAGCGCCTCCATCAGGGTATCGAGCTTGGTGCGCAGCGCCTTCGTCAACGCGGGCACGTGGGTCGAGAAATGCGGCTTGCAATAGGCGGCCAGCACCATCTGCTCCAGCGCGCCGGAGCCGGCGTCCGTCTTCAGCGCCAGCATCCGCGACATCACATCCCAGGGCGCGACGATGAAGCCGACGCGCAGCGCCGGCGCGATCGATTTCGAGAACGAGCCGATATGGATCACGCCGCCGTTCGGGCTCATCGCGTGGATCGCCGGTGGCCGCTGTCCCGACCAGACGAGATCGGCGTAGCAATCGTCCTCGAAGATGGGCACGCCATATTCGGCCGCGAGCCGTACCAGTTCAGCGCGGCGGCTCTCCGGCATGATGCTGCCGGTCGGGTTCTGCACGGTCGGGATGGTGTAGATGTATTTCGGCCGGATGCCGCGGCTCTTCAAATCGGCCAGCGTCGAGGCCAGCGCGTCCATACGCATGCCGTCCTTGTCGAGGGGGATGCCGACGACGTTGACCCCAAGCCGCGCCAGGCGGGTCAACGAGCCCTGATAGCTGTCCTGCTCGAAGATCACGGTATCGCCGCGCGTCAGCAGCGTCGCGTTGACAAGGTCGAGCGCCTGCAGCGAGCCGGAGACGATCAGGAGATCGTCGACCGTGCAGTTGATGCCGGCGTCGCGCTTCAGTTTTGTCACCAGGAATTCGCGCAAGGGCAGGTAGCCCTGCGGCCCGTGCGCCAGCCCGTAAGTGGCAAGCGAGCGGCCTTCCTTTTGCAAGGCGGAATTGGTCGCCTCGATGAGGCCATCGAGCGGCAACTGCTCGGAGTCGTTGTTGCCGCCGACAAAACTGTACTTGGCGAGGCCCGTCCAGCGCGCGGAAGGGGCCGGCAGCCCTGCGGGAAACAGGGGCGCGAAATCGAAGCTGGACGTCATGGGGGCGTTCCTCGTTTTGTTCTTGTTGAGCGGCCGGCCTTGCGCCGGCGTGCCTTACTTCTTGCCGGCCGTCCTCGTCGGACGGCCCTGGCTGATGAAAGCGTAATGCGCATTGGCTACGCCGCCAACCATCAAGGCCTCGACCACGGGCTCGGCGATCTCGCCTGTTGCAGCCCAGTCGACAAGGAAATTGGCCCCGGTCCCGCCGCGCACGTCGTCGGTCGGAATGAAGATCGAGACGGTGGCCAGAGGCTTCAGCGCCACCTGACCCTTCAGGTAGGTCTCGACCTGCTTGCCTGCGGTGTCGAAATAGGCGATGCGTTTGACCACCAGCGGCTGGGTCTCGGAGGCGTTGTGAACGCTCAGCGTCACCGAGAAGTCGACACGTAGTTTGCCTTGGCTCATCGCGACGCTGGAATAGGCGGGCACATAGAACCCGCCGGAGACAGCGAGTTCCTCCTTCGGCAGTGTGGTGAGCGAATCGGCAAAGTTTTGTTCGATATTGACCTTGGATTGCGCGGCTGCGGGCACGGCAGAGGCGAAGGGGCATAGCAGCATTGCTGCAAAAACCCCTGCTCGCATGTGACGAATTGCTCGCTTGCCGCGCCGCAACCTGCCTCTAGGGTGCGGCAAAACGGACCAATTTGGTATGCACGAACTCATTCGCGACATCACTCTCTGTATTCTGTTTGCCTGGATGCTGGGCCTGCTCGCCCATTTCTCCCGACAGCCGCTGATCCTGGCCTACCTTATCGCCGGCTTCTGCATAGGTCCATTCGGTGCCGGCTGGGTCAAATCGCAGGAATCGATCAGCGTCATCTCCGAGCTCGGCCTGATCTTCATGCTGTTCATGATCGGGCTCGAGATCGACCTGAAGAAGATCGTGCGGGCGGGAAAGGTGATCCTGTTCGCGGCGGGCGGCCAGCTCATCGGCGGTTGCCTGCTCGGGGTGCTGTTCTTCGTCGGCATCGGCTTGTCGCTCGGCGGTGGGCATTTCGATGCGGTCTACCTCTGCGTCGCCTGCGCGCTGTCGAGCACCGTGATCATCGTCAAGGTGCTCTACGAGAAGCGCGAGCTCGACACGCTGCCCGGCCGCATCACGCTAGGCGTGCTGGTGCTCCAGGACATCTTCGCCATCCTGTTCCTGGCGGTGCAGCCGAGTCTCGCCAATCTCGAGGTCAGCGTCATCCTGCTGTCGATCGGCCGTGTCGCGGTGCTGGTCGCCGCCGCGCTGCTGGTCAGCCGCTACGTGCTGCCGCGCCTGTTCCATCAGATTGCCCGCCGCCCCGAGCTGATCCTGCTTGGCGCGCTCGCCTGGTGCTTCCTCGTCGCCGAGACCGCGGAGCGGCTATCGCTCTCGCGCGAGATGGGTGCGCTGATCGCCGGCGTTTCGCTGTCGACCTTCCCTTACGCCCTCGACGTCACCGCCAAGGTCACCACGCTCCGCGACTTCTTCATCACGCTGTTCTTTGTCGCGCTCGGCATGACCATTCCCGTGCCGGGCCTCTCCGTGATCGGGCTTGCCTTGATGATCGCGGCGTTCACGGTGGTGAGCCGCCTCGTCACCACCTTCGCCCCGCTCTACCTGATGAAGCAGGGCTTGCGGGCCAGCCTGTTGCCGGCCCTTAACCTCGCGCAGATCTCCGAGTTCTCGCTGGTGGTGATCCAGACCGGCGTTGCCGACCATCACATCGCGGCCGAAACGGCGAATGCGGCCTCCTTCGCCTTCGTGGTGCTGGCGGTGCTCTCGACCTTCGTGATGACCCGCAGCGACGAGATCACCCGCTGGGCGATCGGCCCCCTGAAGCGGATCGGCCTGCGTGACCTCGACCATGGCAACGGCCATGCCGAGGAGGGGCAGGAGGGCGGCCATGGCGAGGCCCGCCGCATCGTCATCCTCGGCTTTTTCCGTGCGGCGAGCGCGCTGCTGGCCGAGATCGAACGGCAGGCGCCGGTGCTGCTCGAGCAGATCACCGTGATCGACTTCAATCCCAATGTGTACAAGACGCTGCTGTCGCGCGGCCTGCACGTGATCTATGGCGACATCAGCAGCGCCGACACGCTGCTCCATGCCGGCGTCGGCAAGTCCGAGATGATCATCCTCAGCGTGCCGGACGCCCTTCTCAAGGGCGCCAGCAACGAGAAGCTGGTCCGTCACGTCCGCACCCTCAACCCGACCGCCATGATCGTGGCCACGGCCGATCTTTTGTCGGATGTGGGCGAGCTCTACGCGGCGGGCGCCAGCTACGTCACCGTGACCCGGCTCAGCGACGCTCATGAGCTGTTTACCGTGATCGAAGCCGCCCAGGCCGGGCTACTGCCCGACAAGCGGGCCGAACTCGATGTCCGGCTCGGCGAGCGGCGCGAAGTGCTGCCCTGAAGGCGGCGCGGCGCTTTCCGTCCGGACCGTGTGCGCCTATATCCCTGGTATCTTCGGTGCAAGCCTCAGACCCGCGGGCCGGCCCGCCATCAGGCATATGCGGTTGCGTCCAGGACACTAGCGCTTGGGGCCAAGTCCGGCTAAGGCGTCCGGCTAAGCCTCCCGGCCATAACCGATAGAGATTGGGAAATGCCCGATAACGTTCAGGAAGTCTTGCAGGCCTTTGCCCGGGGTGAGCTCGTGGTCGTCACCGACGACGAGGACCGCGAGGGCGAGGGCGATCTGATCGTCGCCGCCTCGCTCTGCACCGCCGAGAAGATGGCGTTCATCATCCGCCATACCTCCGGCATCGTCTGCGCGCCCGTGACCACCGAGGACGCGCGCCGCCTCCGGCTCGATCCGATGGTGGCCCACAACGATTCCGCGCACACCACCGCATTCACGGTCTCGATCGACTACAAGCCCGACGGCGGCACCGGCATCTCGGCCGAAGAGCGCGCCTCGTGCTGCCGCGCGCTGTCCAATCCCAATGTCGGCGCCAACGATTTTGCCCGTCCCGGCCACATCTTCCCGCTGATTGCCAAGGACGGCGGCGTGCTCTTGCGCTCCGGCCATACCGAGGCCGCGGTCGATCTGTGCAAGCTCTCCGGCCTGCCGCCGGTCGGCGTCATCAGCGAATTGATGAACGACGACGGCAGCGTGATGAAGGGCGAGCAGGTCGCCCGCTTCGCGGCCCAACACAAGCTCAAGCACGTCACCATCGCCGACATGATCGCCTACCGCCAGGTGCGCGAGAAGCTGATCGAGCGGGTCTCGACCTTCGTCACTGACAGCCCGATCGGGCCGCTTCAGGGCTATGCCTACCGCTCGCCGTTCGATTCCATCGCCCACGTCGCGTTCGTCTATAACGGTGTCGGCGACGGCAAGAACGTGCTGACGCGCTTCCACAAGCCCAACATCGTCAAGGACATCTTCACCGGCCACAAGCGCATGGCGGCGGTGCTCGAGCACTTCAAGAAGTCCGGCCGTGGCGTCTTGGTTTACCTGCGCGACGGCGCCGCCGGTGTCCCCGTTGCCCCGCTGCCCGATGAGAGCGCGACCGAGGCGGACCGCAACCGCCAGTGGCGCGAGGTCGGTGTCGGCGCGCAGATCCTGCGCGACCTCGGCGTCACCTCGATCCGCCACCTCACCTCATCGGTGCACGACTACAAGGGCCTGTCAGGCTTCGGCATCGAGATCGTCGCCAACGAGCAGCTTGAAAGCTGACACGTAGTGTCATTCCGGGATGGCGCTGAAGGCGCCAGACCCGGAATCTCGAAGTGTTGGATAAAGAGATTCCGGGTTCGATGCTTCGCATCGCCCCGGAATGACCGAAACCAGGATGCAATTGCACTTGTTGCCGCGGCGCTTTACTTTGTCGGGCAAATTTTGACGGAACCAGACGAAAGGACGTTTCATGAGCGTGCGCCCTCAGACCAAGGACAAGCCGGCTGCGGCTTCTTTCCAATGGGACGATCCGTTCCTGCTCGACGAGCAGCTCACCGAAGACGAGCGCATGGTGCGCGACACCGCGCGCGCCTATGCCCAGGACAAGCTGCTGCCGCGCGTCACCAAGGCCTATCTCGAGGAGAAGACCGACCGCGAGATCTTCAACGAGATGGGCGAGCTCGGCCTGATCGGCATTACGCTGCCTGAGGAATATGGCTGTGCCAATGCGAGCTACGTCGCCTACGGCCTCGTCGCGCGCGAGATCGAGCGGGTCGATTCCGGCTATCGCTCGATGAACTCGGTGCAGTCCTCGCTGGTGATGTACCCGATCTACGCCTATGGCGACGAGAACCAGCGCAAGAAGTATCTGCCGAAGCTCGCCAGCGGCGAATGGGTCGGCTGCTTCGGTCTCACCGAGCCCGACGCCGGCTCCGATCCGGCCGGCATGAAGACCCGTGCCGAGAAGGTCTCGGATGGCTATCGCCTGACCGGCAGCAAGATGTGGATCTCGAACGCGCCGATCGCCGACGTGTTCGTGGTCTGGGCCAAGTCGGCCGAGCACGACAACCAGATCCGCGGCTTTGTGCTGGAAAAGGGCATGAAGGGCCTCTCCGCGCCGAAGATCGGCGGCAAGCTGTCGCTGCGTGCCTCGATCACCGGTGAGGTCGTGATGGACGGCGTCGTGGTTCCCGAGGACGCGCTGCTGCCCAACGTGTCCGGCCTCAAGGGCCCGTTCGGCTGCCTCAACCGTGCCCGCTACGGCATCTCCTGGGGCGCGCTCGGCGCCGCCGAGGACTGCATGCACCGCGCCCGCCAGTACACGCTCGACCGCAAGCAGTTCGGCAAGCCGCTCGCCGCGACCCAGCTCGTGCAGAAGAAGCTGGCGGACATGGAAACCGAGATCGCGCTGGGCCTCCAGGGGTCGCTTCGCGTCGGCCGTCTGATGGACGAAGGCAAGTTTGCCCCCGAGATGATCTCGATCATGAAGCGCAACAATTGCGGCAAGGCCCTCGATATCGCCCGCGTCGCGCGCGACATGCACGGCGGCAACGGCATCTCGGCCGAGTACCACGTGATGCGCCACGTCCATAACCTCGAGACCGTCAACACCTACGAGGGGACTCACGACGTCCACGCCCTGATCCTGGGACGTGCGATCACGGGCATTCAGGCCTTTTTCTAGTCGCAACGTTCTTCGGCCGCGGCTAGTTTGCTCCGCTGTCATCGCCCGCGAAGGCGGGCGATCCAGTATCCCAGAGACCTCGCCTTCGCCTCAGGCGCCGCGGCGTACTGGATACCCCGCTTTCGCGGGGTATGACGGCGAGGGTTGGGGCTGCAGTGCACAGGAAGTCCCATGTCCGACAACGACGACATCCCGTTCAACCGCAACTTTCCGCTCAGGGCCGGTGTCGTCGAGGAAGTCCGTCCCGGCGTGCGGCGCGTGCTCTGTAACAATCCGAGCCCGTTCACCTTCACCGGCACGGTCAGCTACGTCGTGGGCCAAGGCAACGTCGCGATCATCGATCCCGGCCCGGACGACGAGGCGCATGCGGCGGCGCTGCTCGATGCCGTGCGCGGCGAGACGGTGAGCCATATCTTCGTCACCCACACCCATCGCGACCATTCGCCGAACACCGCGCGGATCAAGCAGGCGACCGGCGCGCCTGTCTATGCCGAGGGCCCGCACCGTGCCTCGCGACCGCGCTTCGAGAGCGAGAAGCACAATCCGGAGTCCGGCGCCGACCGCGATTTCGCGCCCGATATCAGGATCGCCCATGGCGATGTCATCGAGGGTGCCGGCTGGCGTCTGGAGGCCGTGGCGACGCCCGGCCACACCGCCAATCATCTCGCCTTCGCCTGGCCCGAACGGAAATTCAACTTCGTCGGTGATCACGTGATGGGCTGGTCGACCTCGATCGTGGCGCCGCCCGACGGCTCGATGATCGACTACATGGAGTCGCTCGACCGCCTCGCCGCGCGCGAGGAGGATCTGTATTTCTCCGGCCACGGCCCGGAGATCCCGGACGGCCAGCGCTTCGTGCGCTTCCTGATCCGCCACCGCAAGGCGCGCGAAGCCTCGATCCTGCACCGCTTGGCCAAGGGCGAGGCCGATATCCCGACCATGGTGCGCGCGATCTATATCGGCATCGATCCCAGGCTGACGACGGCCGCCGGCTATTCCGTCCTGGCGCATCTGGAAGATCTGGTCGCGCGTGGCGTGGTCACGACGGATGGCGATCCCGTGATCGGCGGGACGTATCGGATGGCTTAGAGGGCGAATGGCGAATGGGGAGTAGCGAATAGGCGGTCTTCCACTCGCTATTCGCCACTCCCCATTCGCCTACTCATTTCTTCACCGTCTTTGCGGGTGCCTTCGGCGGCGCGACCGGCGTCTTCTTCACCGGTTTCAGCGCGTCGGCATCGGCGGCGGTGTCGAGATCGTCGATGAATTTTTTGACGCGCGCGGCGTTGCTGCCGAGATCACTGTCGAAATAGCGCGACGCCGAGCGGATATCGACGCGGGAATCGTCCCCGTCGGGCACGACCCGGATCGAGATGTCCTCGCGGAACCCCATGATCGGCGTCCGTGCCACCGCCTCGATGCGGCCGATACGGCGCGGCGGCTGCGGCTCGCGCTCGTCGATGACGAGCCATTTGCGCTTGATGACGAGCCGCCGCGCGATCGCATAGGCCCGATCGACCGGGATCTCCAGCTCGATCGGCTCGATGTCGGGATAGAACTGGCGCTGCTGCTCGGCCGAATAGAGGCCGGCATAGACCGCGGTGTTGGTGCCATCGCCGGTGCGCAGATGCGCCAGCGCGTCGAAGCGCGGCGGGTCGATCGGGTTGGTGGTGATGTCGTAGATCGGCGGCAGCTTGCGGTATTGCAGAGCCAGATAAGCGGGATAAGCGAGGATCGCGCCGTTGATGAGGAAGGCGAGCAGAATCCGCCCCATGCCGCGCGAGCCGTTCTGCCAGATCGCGGCAAAGCCCGCGAGTCCGAACAGGATCGAGAGGCCGGCGATCGCGAGCCCGCCGAAGAACGTCATCAGCGCCGGCTTCATCTCCAGGAAGTCGAAGCGGACGATGATGATCGAGACCACCACCGCCACCACGGCGAACACGGCCAGATTACGCGCCCAGCTCGCGAGGCTGGACACGGGCTCCGACTGATAGGGAGCGGAAAACCTGCGGGCCATCGGGTGAAGCTCTGCCGGGGTTTTGGGCGATGTCGGCCGATTTGGCGCGACGATGGGCCGTTGAGACCACGGCCCGGGGGCAAATTCAAGGGTCGTTCACCCTCCCCTGGAGGGGGAGGGTCGATCGCGCGGCGCGCGAGCGGGGTGGGGTGGTCTCTCCACACGGGCACCGCTTTTGGGGAGAGACTGTCACCCCACCCCGCTCACATCGCTGACGCGCTGCGAGCCGACCCTCCCGCTCCAGGGGAGGGTGCAGCACGCCTACGCCGCCGCGTTCGGGAAGCGGTAATCCTTGAACTGGTCGCGCAGTGCGGTCTTCAGGATCTTGCCGGTCGCGGTGTGCGGAATGCCGTCGACGAAGGCGACGTCGTCGGGCATCCACCATTTGGCGATCTTGCCGTCCATGAACTTCAGGATGTCCTCGCGGCTGGCCTGCTGGCCCTGCTTGAGCTGCACGATCAGCAGCGGCCGCTCGTCCCATTTGGGATGATAGATGCCGATGACGGCAGCCTCCGCCACGGCGGGATGGCCGACCGCGAGGTTTTCGAGGTCGATCGAGGAGATCCACTCGCCGCCGGACTTGATCACGTCCTTGGAGCGATCGGTGATCCGCATGTAGCCGGCTTCGTCGATGGTCGCGACGTCGCCGGTGTCGAAGAAGCCTTCCTCGTCGAGGATGTTGCTGTCGACGCGGTAATAGGCGCTGGCAACGGCGGGGCCGGAGACCTTGAGACGGCCGAAGGTCTTGCCGTCCCAGGGCAGCTCCTTGCCGGCATCGTCGGTGATCTTCATCTCCACCGCGAAGGGCGCATAGCCCTGCATCTGCAGCACGTCGAGCCGCGCCTCACCGGTCGCATTCTGGAACGGCGGCTTCAGCGCCGCGACGCTGCCGATCGGGCTCATCTCGGTCATGCCCCAGGCGTGGCGCACGTTCGAGCCCATGTCGAGGAAGGCCTTGATCATCGAGCGCGGCATCGCCGAGCCGCCGCAGATCACCATCTTCAGGTCCGGCAGCTTCAGACTGTTGGCGGTCATGTGCTGCAGCAGCATCAGCCACACCGTGGGCACGCCCGCCGTGTGCGTCACCTTCTCGGTCGAGAGCAGCTCGTAGACGGAGGCGCCGTCGAGCTTGGCGCCGGGCATGACCAGCTTGGTGCCTTGCGAGGGGGCCGAGAAGGCGATGCCCCAGCTATTGGCATGGAACAGCGGCACCACCGGCAGCATTGTCTCGGACGCGCTGGTGCCGAGCGCATCGACATTGTTCGCCATCAGCGCGTGCAGCACGTTGGAGCGATGCGAATACAGAACACCCTTCGGATCGCCCGTGGTGCCGGATGTGTAGCACATCGCGGCTGCCGTGTTCTCGTCAAAGTCCTTCCATTTGAACTTGCCGTCGGCCTCCGCAATCCAGTCCTCGTAGGCGACCACGTTCTTCAGCGTGGTCTCAGGCAAATGCGCCTTGTCGGTGAGCACGACGTAGCGTTCCACGCTTGGCAGCTTGTCGGCGATCTTTTCCAGGACCGGAACGAAGGTGATGTCGGTCATCACGATGCGGTCCTGCGCATGGTTGATGATCCAGGCGATCTGCTCGGGGAAAAGGCGGGGATTGACGGTATGGCAGATGGCGCCGATCCCCATGATGCCGTACCAGACCTCGAGATGACGCCAGGTGTTCCAGGCGATCGTTGCGACACGGTCGCCGAGCTTGATGCCGTCTCGCTCCAGCACCTGCGAGACCTTGAGCGCCCGCTTGTGGATTTCGCCGTAGGTGGTGCGATGGATCGGTCCCTCGACCGATCGCGTAACGACCTCCTGCTTGCCATGAATCTTGGCGGCGTGTTCGATGATCCGGTGGCAGAGCAGGGGCCAATCTTGCATCAAACCAAGCATTCAGACATTCCTCCGAGGTGGGCTGGACTTTTTATAGCTCTCAGCGCTGGGCCAAAGAATTGTCATGAGTTTTAGCCTGCCGGACTTTCGCCGCAAATGGTCTTGTCGCGGCTATATGTCCGCGGGCGCGGCAATGGTTACCGCCGCGCTGGGGCTGTCGCTTGTGCTGGCCGAGAGGGCAGAGGCGCGAAAATATGCTGCGCCGCTCGATATCTTTGGCTTTGGTACACCACGGCCGCGCGCGACGGTTCATTCCACCAAGATGCCCGCCAGGATACCGCTACCAAAACCGCGCCCTGAAGAAGCCCCCAAGGCAACGGACGAAGCCCCCCCGGAGACCGAAGGAAAACCTTCTCCCGACAAGCCGAGCGCCAACAAGCCCGCCGAGGCCGCGCCGCCGCCCGAGAAGCAGCCCTCCGCCTGCCGGCTCGCCTTGACCGAGGAGATCGCGGTCGCGCCGTCCATTCCCGATATTCGCGGCCCCGGCGCCTGTGGCGGCGAGGATCTGGTGCGGCTGGAGGCGATCGTGCTGCCGGACAGGCGCAAGGTGGCGGTCAAGCCGGCGGCGATCCTTCGCTGCACCATGGCCTCCGCGATCGCCGATTGGGTGCGCAAGGACATGGTGCCGGTGGCGGCGAGCCTCGGCTCGACCATCAGCGACCTCGACAATTTCGACAGCTTCGAATGCCGAGGCCGCAACCGCGTCGCCGGCGCGATGCTGTCCGAGCACGGCAAGGCCAACGCGCTCGACGTCCGCGCCATCAAGCTCGCCAACGGGCAGTCGATCGGCCTGACCGACCGCGGCATGCCGCGCGACGTGCGCGAGCGCGTGCTGCATTCGGTCTGCGCGCGCTTTTCCACCGTGCTCGGTCCGGGCTCGGACTGGTATCACGAGGACCACATCCATCTCGACCTGGCGCAGCGGCGCAATGACTACCGGATTTGTCAGTGGAACGTCTGGGATCCCCTGCCGCAGGTCGCCCCGTTGCTGCCGGCGGAGCGGCCCGAGGAGGCGCCGCCGCGCGAGGTCGCGGCCAGGCCTGAGGCCAAGGAGGGAGCTAAGGATGGAACTGATGACGAGGCGGCGCAGAAATCCCCTGCGCCTGTGGGCAAGTCGGCCGCCAATGGCAGCAAAGCCGAGCCACACAAGCCGGCAACAAAAAAGCGCCGGTAAAACCGGCGCTTTTGAATGTCCGAGAGCAGGAGGCGATCAGTAGCTGCCCGCCTGGCCGGTCTGGCTGCCGCCGAGCGCGAGGCGTGAATTGTAGGGCGAGTCGCCGTGCTTCGGCTCGAGCACCACGACAATGGTGCCAACCTTGACGCGGTTGTAGAGGTCGATGGCATCCTCGTTGGTCAGGCGGATGCAGCCCGACGAGATCGAGGCGCCGATATATTCCGGCTGGTTGGTGCCGTGAATGCGGAACAGCGTGTCCTTGCCGCCGGAGTAGAGATACATCGCGCGGGAGCCCATCGGATTGTCCGGACCCGGCGCAACGTAGGTCGGCACGCCCAGTCGCGAAATCTCGCCCGGGGTCGGATGCCAAGCCGGCCACTCGGTCATGCTGCCAACCTTGGCAATGCCCGACCAAGCCATGGCTTCTTCGCCGACGGTGATGCCGTAGCGGATCGCCTTGCCGCCATCCAGCACCCAGTAGAGGTAATGGTTGTCGGAATCGACCACGATCGAGCCCGGCGATTCCTTGCGGTGGTAATCGACGATGGCGCGGCGGAACGGCTCGGCGACGGGGGTGTTTTCGTACCGGACCTTGGCGAGGAGTTCCTTGTCCTTCGGTTTGAAGGCCTTGGTGTCGGTCGCTTCAAAATGTGTGGCCTGCATGCAGCCCGACAGCATCAGGCCAGCGGCCAAAATACCCAGCATAACTTTCAGCGACGACATGATTTGGTTCCAATCGACAACAACAAGCTTTCCCGGGGCTTGAGGCACGCCCAAACCACGACTCCGTTGGGCCCTATTATCGTTGAAATCTGCCACAATTCCAGCGTTTCGGACCTTTTCCCGCGCTGCAAGAGCCGAGCTGTGGCTTTTTTGCCGCAAGTTTTGCACTCCTGCGCTGGTTTTTGGGCAAAGGACGCCCGACTGTCGATTCCGTGCCACGGTTGGGCCACGGTGCCGCCACAAATGCAAACGCCCCGTTAATGTGCTTGTCATCATGAACTTGTCAGAATCGCGCTAAGGGCTGTCAGTCTGTCGCAGGCCCCTGCTGGAGTTGTGCATGTTTTCTGTGTTCGTTCCCTCCGACTCCTCCCTCAAGAAAGCGGTCGTCGAGGACCTCGCGGCGGTTCCGGAGCACGCCGTGTGGATCGACCTGGTCAACCCGACCGCGGCTGAGGACAAGGCGGTGGAGCGGCTCTCGGGCATTGCGATCCCGACCCGGGAGGACATGCAGGAGATCGAGATCTCCAGCCGCCTCTACATCGAGAACAGCGCGCGCTACATGACGGCGACGCTGATGTGCCAGTCCGACACCGACATGCCCCGGACCACGGCTGTCACCTTCATTCTCGGCGACCATCGCCTGGTGACGGTGCGCTACGACCAGCCCAAGCCGTTTGCGCTGGTCGAGGCCAAGCTGGCCCGGTCCTGCGCGCCCGCGATCACCGGCGAGATGGTGCTGATGGAACTGCTGGACGCCGTGATCGACCGCTGCGCCGACATCCTTGAGCGCTGCGGCGCCGAGATCGACCAGGTCTCGCACGACATCTTCGAGCCCGAGAGCGAGCGCCACGGCCACGCCAAGCAATATTCCCAAATCCTGATCTCGATCGGGCGCAAGGGCGATCTCACCTCGAAGGTTCGCGAAAGCCTGGTGTCGATCGGCCGCGTCGTCACCTTCCTCTCTGCGGTGGTGGAGGGCGTGAAATGGTCGAAGGACATGCGCGAGCAGCTCAAGACCATGCAGCGCGACGTCGCCTCGCTGACCGACCACGCCTCCTATCTCTCCAGCAAGATCACCTTCGTGCTCGACGCCATGCTCGGCGTCGTCAATCTCGAGCAGAACAACATCATCAAGCTGTTTTCGGTCATGGCCGTTGTCCTGATGCCGCCGACGCTGATCGCCTCGATCTACGGCATGAATTTCAAGGCGATGCCGGAACTCGAATGGGTCCACGGCTATCCGATGGCGCTGGTGATGATGCTCGCCGCCGCGATCGTCCCGTACTGGCTCTTCAAGTGGAAGAAGTGGCTTTAATACCTACCGAGACCTTACGCCGTTCAACGAGACACGGTGGTTGGTGTCGCAGAATAGAGCGGGATTGAGGCCACGCGGTGATGTGTGCCCGCCGCCCCAATTCCTCCGGTAAAATTTGAGCAGTGGGCTGAACGTTTGCGCGAAACTTGTCTGCGATAAGCAGCATGTTAGCCGCGAGGAACAGCCATGGTTGAAAAACACATAACGTCGCCCCGCAACGTCATCGATCTGGCGAATTACCGTCAGGTCCTGGCGAGCGGCAAGGCGTCGTCGATGTCGGCACGCATGTGCCGGCACTGTGGTGCTCCGCTGCTCGACGGTGAGAACGACGACGACTGCTCGACTGCGTTCAGCACGGCCGCTCCGCGGCTGCGCGATCGGTCGCGTCGGATTCGAGTCGATTGAGGAACGGAAGGGTAAAGGCGATCCAGGTCCTGCGGCGGCGTTGTCTGGATCGCCTTGCTTCCCGCCCTTCGAGCGGGAAAATCATCTAGCGCTTCACGATCTGGGCCGTCGAGACGACGGTCTCGGCGATGGCGCCGTCGCGACTGAAGGCGGCGAGATGCTGCCCGACATCGCGCAGCATCGCGTCGGCATTTTCGCCAAGCGCTTCCGGCGATGACGACGAGTAGGTGAGCGTGCGTTCCGCCAAGTCGTGCAGGCCGACCAGATGGCTGGTCTCGATTGAGACGAGTTCAGCGGGCTGAAACGAACTGCCGCGAAAGAATGCTGGGAGGTCGCGGTGAGTTCGCGTGCCCCGACCGGCCTCCTCCCACAGCTTGGCCGGTGACCATCGGCGCCGCGCTTCATTGTAGCCGTCAAGCCACGGGTTGCGGCCGTCGGTAGCCGAGAATGAGGCGCAGATGGCAATTGCGCCGTCGTGCGCGACCAGCCGGTCGAGCAGTGCAAGCGTCAGGTCGCGATCCATCCAATGCAGGGCGCGCCCGATCGTCACGACATCGAAGCTGCCGATGTCGGGAGCAAGCGTTTCGGCCTTGCCTTCGATCAGCGTGATATACCGCCCTGCGCCCGCTGCGGCGCGTCGCGCCGCCTCGATCATCTCGGGCTCGGCATCGACGCCGACAACGCGGCCGACATAGGGGCCGAAGCCGAGCGCCAAGAGTCCGGGTCCGGTGCCGAGGTCTATCAGGCTGCTCTGTTTGGTGAGACCAAGCTTGTGCGCGACGCTGTGAAAGAATTCGCTCGGGTAGGGCGGCCGCAAATGCTCGTAGAGTGACGCAGTGCTCGCGAACCGGCCCATGCTTCGCCTGCCTAGCCTTACACGTGCTGGCCGCCGTTGATGTGGATCTCGGCGCCGTTGACGTAGGAGCTGGTGTCCGTGCACAGCACGTAGATGATCTTGGCGACCTCGTCGGGCGTGCCGAGCCGGTGCATCGGGATCTGCTGGTCGACGATCTTCTCGGTGCCCGGCGACAGGATCGAGGTGTCGATCTCGCCCGGCGCGATCGCGTTGACGCGGACGCCGACGCGGCCGAAATCGGAGGCCATTTCGCGCGTCAGGGATGCAAGCGCAGCTTTCGATGTGGCATAGGCGGCGCCCGCAAAGGGATGCACGCGCGAGCCCGCGATCGAGGTGACGTTCACGACCGAGCCCCTGGCCGCCTTCAACTCCTCGATCAATCCCCGCGCGATCATGATCGGCGCGAAGAAATTGACGTGGAAGACGTGCGTCCAGGTGTCGAGGTCGGTGTCGACCGAGCCAAGCCGCGAGCCACCCGGGCCCTTCGGCGAGATCGCGGCGTTGTTGACGAGCGCATGCAGCATGCCACCTTCCAGCCGGTTGCGGATGTCGGTGATCGCGCGCGCGGTGTCCTGGGGGTTGCCGAGGTCGACCTGGATATGATCCTCGGGGCCGGCGTCCCACGGACAGTCCTCGGGGAAGGGATGCCGCGAGCAGGTGATGACGCGCCAGCCCGCCGACGAGAAGCGGATCACGGTGGCGTGGCCGATGCCGCGGCTCGCTCCGGTCAGGAGCAGCGTGCGGCGCGGCGCATTGGACGAATGCGGCATGGACATCTTTCAGGTCGGCCTAAGCTTAGGGATACATCCGCGTCTTGGACCATGGCTGGCCGGCCGCGTCACGGCGAAATTCGATACGGTCGTGCAGGCGGAACGGGCGGTCGTGCCAGAACTCGATACGCGAGGGCGTGATGCGCCAGCCGCTCCAGCCCGGCGGCCGCGGCACCTCGCCGATGATGTGCTTGGCCGCGACCTTGGCGATGGCTTGTTCGAAGGCGAAGCGGCTTTCTAGCGCCTCGGACTGCTTGCTTGCCCAAGCGCCGATCTGCGCCTGCTTGGGGCGGGTGGCGAAGTAAGCGTCGGCCTCGGCGTCGGTCACCGGCGTCACGTTGCCGCGGACGCGGACCTGACGGCGCAGTGACTTCCAGTGAAAAAGTAACGCCGCCTTAGGATTTGCGGCGAGTTCGCGGCCCTTCTGACTGGCGATGTGGCTGTAGAAGACGAAACCGTCGGTGTCGAAGCCCTTCATCAGCACCATGCGCACGTCTGGCAGCCCGTCGGGATCGACGGTTGCGAGCGCCATGGCGTTCGGATCGTTCGGCTCGCTCTTGATCGCCTCGTTCAGCCAGGCCTCGAACAGCGCAAATGGCTCGTCGGCGGCGGTGAAATCACCGGATGTTAAGGGTGTCTGGTGTTTCATCGAGGTCGTGTCGGTCATGTCTGGAGTCCGAATTGCGTCCCGCGGCCCAAAACGCGTTGTTGTCCGCTACCGCCCTATATAGGGCATGGGGACGCGTTGGCCTATTGGCGATCCGGCCGTCCGGCTTTGTCATGACTATGATTCTGATCGGGCTCGGCTCCGGCGGCTGCAGCTTTTCCCGCAACGACACCAGCGCCTACGCCAAGGCCGACGACAGCGACCTGACTGGCTCGATCGCGCGGCCGGCAAAGGACGCGCCGCCGACCGACACCGATCTTGCCTTCGCCCGTAACGCCGCCTCCGACGTGCTGAGCAAGGGCGACAAGGATTCGAGCCAGCACTGGGAGAATCCGGAAACCGGAGCGCGCGGCTCGGTGACGCCGATCGCGCAGTCCTACGCCGCCGAGGACGGCCGCAAGTGCCGGGACTTCCTCGCGAGCTACGTCAACGGCAGCACCGAAAGCTGGCTCCAGGGCGCCGGCTGCCAAAGCAGCCGTGGCCGTTGGGAGATTCATACGCTAAAGCCGTGGCGGAGCTAGGAATCGGCTCCGCGGCTAGTTGCAAAAATGCCACTCGCCTCCCACATGACTAGCAGATGGGGCGGGGAGCCCTTTGAACAATTCGATTTCCTGAAGGAGACGTGACGGATGCGCGACCCCTATGAGGTCTTGGGGGTGCCGCGGAGCGCCAACGCTGCCGCGATCAAGAGCGCCTATCGCAAGCTTGCCAAGAAGCACCATCCCGACAGCAACAAGGATGACCCCAAGGCCGCCGAGCGCTTCTCCGAGATCAATTCGGCGAACGAGATCATCGGCGACGAGGACAAGCGCAAGCAGTTCGACCGCGGCGAGATCGACGCCGACGGCAAGCCGCGCTTCCAGGGTTTTCCGGGCGGCGGCGGGCCGCGCGGCCGTGCGGGTCCCGGCGGGTTCGAAAGCTATACGTTCCGCAGTGGCGGCGCGGGCCCTGGCCAGGGCGGCGGCGCGTTCGAGGACATCCTCAACAGCATGTTCGGCGGTGGGACGCGTGGTGCGCGGCCCGGGGCCGGCGGCGCCGGGCAGTTCGAATTCGACACCGGCGGGATCGGCCTCGATCTCGACGTCAACGTCGCCATGTCCGTCTCACTGGAAGAATCGGTCAAGGGTGGCGAGAAGCGCGTCCGGCTGCCGACGGGCAAGGAGCTCAACGTCAAGATTCCGGCCGGCGTCACCGAAGGCCAGCAGATTCGGTTGCGGGGGCAGGGCGAGAGCGCTCAGGGCCATCCGCCGGGCGATCTCCTGATCACGATCAGCATCGCGCCGCACCCGTTCTTCAAGATCGAGGGTGCCGATCTCAGGATCGACCTGCCGATCACGCTCTACGAGGCGGTGCTCGGCGGCAAGGTCCGCGTGCCGACCCTTGGCAATGCCGTGGAACTGTCGGTCCCGAAGAACACCTCGAGCGGCCGGACCTTCCGCCTCAAGGGCAAGGGATTGCCAAAAGCTGGCGGAACCGGGGATCTCTTCGTCACCATCAGGATTATGCTACCGGACGGGAACGACGCCGAGCTTGAGGCATTAATGGAGAAGTGGCGGGACCAACACCCCTACAATCCACGTAACGGGCTTGGCTAAAGCATGATCCGGACCCGGAGGGCCGCGTGAGCGCGAGGCGTTCATGTGGCGTTCAGCGGTTTTCCGAAAAGATCATGCGCAGAGAAAATTGCTAAAGCGCGAGCCATCGCGCTTTAGGGCGAGATCGCAACTGAAGGGGGGTCTCCCAGAGATCCAGAGCATCTCTCGACAGATGATGCTCGTCATATGCCTGAAGCGTGAGAGCGCCCCTCGGCCGATGAAGTTCGACGTGTCGGCTGTCCGGCGGGGCAGTCGATAAATAGGTGCGGCCTCGAGAGGGGGACCAGCGCGGTACCAAAAACCCCAATCGAGGCCGCCCGCGTCGATCGGCGGATCGAACGCTACTCATTTTCTCGTGAGCATCCGGTGCGATAATGAGACGCGCCCATGTCTTGATTCCAAATTTTCAATGTCGGAATCGAGGCACCGCCTTCAGGCGGTTGCTCAGGTACCGTTTTTCTCGGCCTGGTCGTAGACCGCCTGCGCTACCTTGGTCAGGCGATCGCGATCGCTGCCGCCGCTGACGACGTAGCCGACGCCGCGCTCGGCCCAGAACAGCGCCCCGTCCTTGTCGGCTTTGGCGTAGCGCATCTGAGTCGCGCCGGTCTCGGTCTTGGCGGTGTAGATCGTGTACCGCTCGCCCGAGGCGCCCTCATACATCAGGAACGACGCCGGACCGTTCGGCCCCGGCAAGAGCCGGCCGCCGACGAGCTTCAACCCGCTCGCCTCTAGGTTCGGCGCGAACACGGTCCAGCCGCAGCGCCTGGTCAGCCAGGCCTGGAGATGGTCGCGCTCGTTGCCGCCGACCTCGACGGGGTGGCGAACCTCGACGACATAGAGGCGGTGGGCGTCGAGCGCGTCCGCCGTAAAGCTCTGGAAGGTCGAGGGAGCGCTGGCGGCGCCATGCGCCACCCAGCCGGCGGTGCCGCCGGCGACGAAGGCAACCAGCACAGCCGCCGCGGCGCTATAGAGCCATTGCCGGGGGCGGCGCTCCAGCCGCTCGAGCTCCAGCCGGGCCGGCACCGGCTCCTGCGCGACGCCGTCATAGCGGGCGTGCAGCATCTCGGCCATGGTCTGCCAGGACTGCACGCGCTCGGCATCCTCAGGGTGCGCGGCAAGCCAGGCCTCGACGTCGGCGCGGCGCTCGGCCGGCAGCTCGCCGTCGACATAGGCGTGCAGTTCGTCCTCGGTCACTGGAATCCTGTGGTCGTTCATATCGATCGTCTCTGGCTCTGCGGCCCAAAAAATCTTACGCGGTTCAACTGCGTTGCTTCCCACTCCATGCAGCGGAAGCGACCTGCGCGATGCATCAACCCCGCCATCATTTCACCCGCTTGAGCGCCGGGCGCTCACCTTCCAGCGAGGCTTTAACGTGGGCTCTCGCCCGCGCCAGGCGCGACATCACGGTGCCGATCGGCACGCCCTGGATGTCGGCGACCTCGCGGTAGCTCATGCCCTCCAGCATCACCAGCAGAAGCACCGAGCGCTGCTCCTCGACCAGCGTCGCCAGCGCCTTCTCGATGTCGCGCCCTTCGGCCTCGGTCCCGCTGGCATCCGGATTGTTCTCCGTCAGCTGCGTGAATTGCGGGCGTCTTGCCAGCGAGCGCCGCCGGTTCTTGTTGAGGTTGGTCAGGATCGTATAGAGCCAGCTCCTGACATCGCCTCCGAGGAACAGGCGCTCCGAACGCAGCGCCCGCACCAGCGTATCCTGCACCAGGTCGTCGGCCGCATCCGCATCGCGCGTGAGCGCGCGGGCGTAGCGGCGCAGCGCCGGGATCATGGCTTCCACACTCTGGCGAAACGCACTCATGCCGTCTTGACGTCCTGGTGTTCGGCGCGAGCGCCTCAATCATCATAACACCCGAACGGAACGGCTATTCCGGCGCTCGAAACAGCGTTAACGCCGCGTATTAGGACTGTACCGCGAAGGAGGGCTGGTGTACCTCCAGACCTTAACGAGAGCTCGACGGGACGTTAGCAAATGGCGCAGAATTCAGGTCTGATGCAGGGCAAGCGCGGGGTGATCCTCGGCCTTGCCAATAACCGCTCGATCGCCTGGGGCATCGCCAAGGCATGCCACGCAGCCGGCGCCGAGCTCGCCTTCACCTATCAGGGCGATGCGCTCAAGAAGCGCGTCGAGCCGCTCGCCGCCGAGATCGGCGGCCTCGTGCTCGGCCATTGCGACGTCACCGATGCCGCGACCATCGACGCCGCCTTCGCAGTGCTGAAGGAGAAGTGGGGCAAGATCGACTTCCTGGTGCATGCGATCGCCTACGGCGAGCAGCTCGACGGCCGCTACGTCGACACCACGCCGGAGAATTTCTCCAAGTCGATGCTGATCTCCTGCTACTCGTTCACGGCCGTGGCGCAGCGCGCCGAGAAGCTGATTACCGATGGCGGCTCGCTCATCACGCTCAGCTATTACGGCGCCGAGAAGTGGATGCCGCACTACAACGTGATGGGCGTGGCGAAGGCCGCGCTGGAGGCCAGCGTGCGCTATCTCGCGGCCGATCTCGGCGAGAAGAACATCCGCGTCAACGCGATCTCGGCCGGGCCGATCAAGACGCTCGCGGCCTCCGGCATCGGCGACTTCCGCTATATCCTGAAGTGGAACGAGAACAACGCGCCGATGCGGCGCAACGTCTCGATCGAAGACGTCGGCGGCAGCGCGCTGTATTTCCTCTCTGATCTCTCGCGCGGCGTCACCGGCGAGGTGCATCACGTCGATTCCGGCTATCACGTGCTGGGCATGAAGCGTCCGGACGCCCCGGACATCTCGTTCGGCGGCAAGGACTAGCTTATAAATCTGGAATGCCCGTGCCCACGATCTATTATCTTCGCCACGGTGAGACCGAGTGGAATGCGCTCGGGAGGCTTCAGGGCACCAAGGACGTTCCGCTGAACGCGCGTGGACGCGGTCAGGCCGTGCAGGCCGGCGGCGTGCTGGCGGATCTCTTCAAGCGCGACGGCAAGGACAAGGCGGCGTTACCCTACGTGTCGAGCCCGCTCGGGCGTGCACGCCAGACCATGGAACTCGCGCGCGGCAAGCTCGAGCTGCCGCCGGCGGACTACGCGCTCGACGATCGCCTGCGCGAGATCGGCTACGGCAGCTGGGAAGGGCTGACGCTGGCCGAGAGCGAAGCGGCCGATCCGGACGTCTACGCCCGGCGCCTCGCCGACAAATGGACGGTCGGCCCCGCGGGCGGGGAGACCTACGCCGATGTGCAGGTCCGCGTGCGGGCCTGGTACGACCAGCTCCGGACCGATACCGTCGCGGTCGCCCATGGCGGGACTTGCCGGGCCCTGATGGTTTCGCTCGGCCTGGAGACGCCGGCCAGCGCCGCCGAGCTCTATATCGAGCAGGGCGCCGTCTACGTCTTTCGCGACGGACGGCTGGAGAAGTACAGTTAAGCCAATTCGCCGTCATCCCGGGGGTTGAACGCCGTGTTCCCGGGCGCTACCACAAGTCAGAACTGACTTACGAGCCAGCGAGCAGCGATGTCCTTCAACACCTTCGGCCATATGTTCCGCGTCACCACCTTCGGCGAGAGCCATGGGGTCGCGATCGGCTGCGTGGTCGACGGCTGCCCGCCCATGATCCCGCTCACCGAGGCCGATATCCAGCAGGATCTCGACCGCCGCCGGCCCGGTCAATCGCGCTTCACCACCCAGCGTCAGGAGCCGGACCAGGTGAAAATCCTGTCCGGCGTGATGGCGCATCCGGAGACCGGCGTGCAGGTGACGACGGGCACCCCGATCGGGCTCCTGATCGAGAACACCGACCAGCGCTCGAAGGACTATTCCGAGATCAAGGACAAGTTTCGGCCTGGACATGCCGACTTCACCTATGAGGCCAAATACGGCCTGCGCGACTATCGCGGCGGCGGCCGCTCCTCGGCGCGCGAGACCGCGATGCGGGTTGCCGCCGGTGCGATCGCGCGAAAAGTGCTGCCCGACGTCAAGGTGCGCGGCGCGCTGGTGCAGATCGGCCCGCATAAGATCGACCGCGACAAATGGGACTGGGACGAGATTGCGAAAAATCCGTTCTTCTGTCCCGACAAGGACAAGGCCGCGTTCTTCGAGACCTATCTCGACGGCATCCGCAAGAGTGGCTCCTCGATCGGCGCCGTGCTCGAGATCGTCGCCGAAGGCGTGCCGGCCGGCCTGGGTGCCCCGATCTACGCAAAACTCGATTCTGATCTGGCGGGCGCGATGATGACCATCAACGCCGTGAAGGGCGTCGAGATCGGCGCCGGCTTTGGCGCAGCCGAGCTCACCGGCGAAGAGAACGCCGACGAGATGCGCACCGGCAATGATGGCACGCGCTTCCTCTCCAACCATGCCGGCGGCGTTCTGGGCGGCATCTCCACCGGACAGCCGGTGGTGGTGCGCTTCGCGGTGAAGCCGACCTCGTCGATCCTCCAGCCGCGTTTGACGGTCGATCGCAAGGGCGCCGACACCGAGATCTTCACCAAGGGCCGCCACGACCCCTGCGTCGGCATCCGCGCCGTCCCCGTCGGCGAAGCCATGATGGCCT
Source organism: Bradyrhizobium sp. Pa8 (assembly GCF_052588265.1). Classification (NCBI taxonomy): domain Bacteria; kingdom Pseudomonadati; phylum Pseudomonadota; class Alphaproteobacteria; order Hyphomicrobiales; family Nitrobacteraceae; genus Bradyrhizobium; species Bradyrhizobium sp. Pa8. Next base: position 2,471,513 of record NZ_CP176767.1, read on the forward strand.
GTGTGCTCGCCGATCATTTCATTCGGGATCGCGGGCAGGTTGGACGCTAGCGCACGGTCCTCGTGTCGCGGTACCAGCCCACCGCGCAGCTTGACGTCCCCACAACTTCGTCCGCAAATGCGGACATGCAAAACTCCGAGATCCAGCGCATCACCAACTGGCTGATCGACGGTGCGAGGTCGTCCGGGACCCCTTCCGAGATGATTGCCGAGGTCTGCGAGCATCTGGTCGCGGCCGGCCTGCCGCTGTCGCGGTTCGGCATCTTCATTCGCACGCTGCATCCGGAAATCTTCGGCCGCAACTTCATCTGGCGCCAGGGCCAGAAGGTCGAGATCGGCACCGTCGATTTCGAGATCCTGGACACGCCCGAATTCGCCCGGAGCCCGCTCCGGATCGTGTTCGAGGAGGGGCTCGAGGTCCGGGGACGGATGGACGATCCGGACAGCAAGCGGTTTCCGTTCCTCGACGACATGCGCGCCGAAGGCGTGACCGACTACCTCGCGATGCCGATGCACTATCTCGACGGCTCGATCCACGCGACGAGCTGGGTCACGCGGCATCCCGGCGGCTTCAGCGACGACGACATCGCGGCAATCCGCTCCATCGTGACACCGCTCGCGCGCGTCAGCGAGATCATCAGCCTGCGCCGCACCGCCGAGATGCTGCTCGACACCTATGTCGGCAACCGTGCCGGCGCGCGCATCCTCGGCGGCCAGATCCGCCGTGGCCACAACGACACCATGCAGGCCGCGATCTGGCTCTCGGATCTGCGCGGCTTCACCGCATTGTCGGACCGGCTGCCGGCCGAGACCGTGGTCGAGATCCTCAACCACTATTTCGACTGCCAGGTCACCGCGATCCGGGGCCATGGCGGCGAGGTGCTGAAATTCATGGGCGACGGCCTGCTCGCAGTGTTCCCGATCGACGAATATATCGGCGATGCCGCGCATGTCTGCGCGCGCGTGCTGGAGGCCGCGCGCGAATCCCGCGCCAGCGTCGAGGCACTCGCCTTTCCGGTGGGCGACGTCGTCGAGCGCTTCCGCTTCGGCGTCGCACTCCACGTTGGCAACATCCTCTACGGCAATATCGGCGGTGGCAATCGCCTCGACTTCACCTGCATCGGCCCCGCCGTCAATCTCGCAGCAAGGCTGGAGAAGATCACGGGCCGGCTGGGGCGGACTGTCGTCGCCTCGGAAGGCTTCGCGAACGCCTGCCGCCATGACTGGCGCGAGCTCGGCGAATTTCCGATCGCGGGGTTTTCGAAGGCACAGCGCGTGTACGGGCTCGCCGAAGAGACGCCGGTGGTGATGGCCTGATGCGCGATGAGATCAAGATCATTTTCATCGTCGCAAGACGAAGCCTATTCCTCGGGCTCCGTCGTGAACAGCAACGGATAGCCCTTGGCGCGGCCGGCGTCGGTAGCGCGGGTGGCCTTGGTTTCGGCGACGTCCCTGGTGAACACGGCAACCACGCAGGCGCCGAGCTTGTGCGCGGTGATCATGACCTTGTAGGCCTGATCCTCAGTCATGCGAAACTCGGCCTTGAGGATCATCGTGACGAACTCGCGCGGCGTGAAGTCGTCGTTGATCAGGATGACCTTGTGCAGCTTGGGCCGTTCGACCTTGGTCTTCGTCCTGGTTTTCGGCTTGGTAACGGTGTCGTTCATTCCGCCTCCCGGAAACGGCGGGCTCGGTTCAGCCGCGGTGCTCAGTGTGCGGCCCTCTCACCATATTGCAGGACCTGCACCTTCTCCAAGGTGATCAGGCCGCTCGACATCATGCCATCCAGGATGGGCAGGAATGCGTTGATGCTGTCCTCGCTGTCGACGATCTCGATCAGCAGCGGCAGGTCTTCCGACAGCCGCAGGATCTTCGAGGTGTGCAGCCGGCTCGACTTGCCGAACCCCATCGGGCCGCGCAGCACGGTGGCGCCCGCGAGATGCCGTTCGCGCGCCGTCGTGACGATCGCTTCGTAAAGCGGCTTGCCGTCGAAATGGTCGCTCTCGCCGATGAAGATCCGGAGCGAAACAGCCTGATTGGGGATTTGCATGGTCAGCTCCTCGTCAAGCGGTTGTAGCGGCTTGCCATCATATGGCCGAGCCACACGGACACCAGCCAGCAGATGACGGATGCCGCGATATAGGCGAGTGCCGTGTATTTCATGCCGCCGTGGAACAGGCGGAAGGTCTCCAGGCTGAAGGCCGAGAAGGTGGTGTAGCCACCGCAAAACCCGGTCATGACGAACTGCCGGTGCTCGGGCCGCGCCAGCACGCGGCCGTCGGGGCCGGTCAGCGTTGCGTAGAAGCCGATGATCAGCGATCCCGTGGCATTGATGAACAGCGTTGCGACGGGGAAGCCCGGGCCAGTGTCGAGCGCGAGGGAAACGAAATAGCGCGCGAGGCCGCCAAGGACGCTGCCGAAGGAAACCCAGGCATAGAGCATCGCGCTGCGCCAGCGGTCGGTGGAGGAGGGAACGGCCATCCGCTTCTAGCCCCCAAGACCGTCAGCGAGGACAAAGCCGCAACTGACGGCGGCAACGCACAGCCCGACCGAGAGCGCGACATTGCCGAGCGCATGCAGTGGCTCGCCGTTGCGCGCCAAGGTCAGCGTTTGCAGGCTGAACGAGGACACCGTGGTGTAGCAGCCGAGGAACCCGGTCACCGCGAACAGCCATGGATTGGGCGCGGCGAAGAGCGAGCCGGGATGGGTTGCCAGCGCGCCGAAAATGCCGATCAGGAAGGCGCCGGTGATGTTGATGGTCATGGTGCCCCAGGGAAAGGTCTCGCCCAGCCGCCGCGCGATCGCGCCCGAGACGAAATAGCGTGCGCAGCCGCCGAGAACGCTGCCGACCACGATTGCGATCACTCCGCTCAACACGACGAACGCCCCTCCATCATCATTTGTCCTCCGCTGCCAGACCATTGCCGACGGCGAGCAGCCCTGCGAGCGCGACCAGCGCGAAGCCGAGCCCGGCCAAAAACGTGCCCGCCGGACCGTAGGCATCCCACAGCGCGCCGGCGATCACGCTTGCGGCCAGCAAGGCAAGCCCGGTGAACAGGTTGAAATAGCCGAATGCGGTGCCGCGCAGGTTCGGCGGCGCGGCGTCGGCGACGAGGGCCGACAGCAGGCCCTGGGTCAATCCCATATGCAGCCCCCACAGCACGACGCCGAGTGCGAGGCCCGCGAGGCTCGGCAGCAGTGCGAGCGCGAGGTCGGCGGCCGCGAGGAAGACGAGGCCGAGCGCGAGCAGGCCGGTCCGGTTGATCCGGTCAGACAGCACGCCGGCCGGATAGGCCGACAGCGCATAGGCCACGTTCATCAGCACCAGCACTGCCGGTACCCACATCGCCGAGAGACCGATGTTCTGCGCGCGAAGGATCAAAAAGGCCTCGCTGAAGCGCGCGAGCGTGAACACCACGCCGACCGCGACGACGCGCCAGTACACGGATCCGAGCTGCCGCATGGCGGAGGTGTTCAGCGGATTCTTCGCGGGCTCCCGGCTTGGGTCCGGCTCCGGCTCGCTCACCGCGAATGCGATCAGGCCGAAAGACAGGAAGGCCGGCAGCACCGCTACCCAGAAGACAAGGGCAAAATTATCCGCCGTCCACCACATCAGGCCGATCGCCACGAGCGGTCCGACGAATGCGCCGATGGTGTCGAGCGACTGCCGCAGGCCGAAGCTCGCGCCGCGCAGACCCGCAGGTGCGATATCGGCGATCAGCGCATCGCGCGGTGCGCCGCGAATACCCTTGCCGACGCGGTCGATGAAGCGCGCGGCAATCAGCCAACCGACGCTGGGCGCAAGCGGGAACAGCGGTTTTGTCAGCGCGGCCAGCCCGTAGCCGAGCGCTGCGAGGAGCTTGCGCCGGCCGAGCCAGTCGGACAATGCGCCGGAGAAGATCTTCGTGATCGAGGCGGTCGCCTCCGCAATGCCCTCGATGAAGCCGACCGTCAGCGTGGAGGCCCCGAGCACGGTGACGAGATAGACCGGCAGCAGCGCGTGGATCATCTCGGAGGAGACGTCCATCAGCATCGAGACGAAGCCGAGCACCCAGATCCCCCTGGGCAGCCCCGCACGTACAGCATTCGGTGTCGTCGTCGTCACGCCCTGACCTTCGCCTTCAGGCAACAAAAAACCCGCCATCGGCGGGTTTGTCCATGCTCCCGCCAAAGGCCGAGGCTTTGAGATTGCCCCTCCTCGAGCAGGAGTCATCAGCCCACTACGGTTACAGGCCGACGGGCGGTTGTCGGGGGACTCCATCCCCATCTGTATGGTCAGCCTAGCATGGAAATCGCACCGGACAAGTGGGCGGGGAAGGTCTGTCCTCGGCTCGATGTTGCTGGACGCCCCGGAATGATGGTGTGAGCGATCGCGCATGTCCCCGTGGCGCAAGCGCGGCAACACGGCGGCAGCTTTGCGTGACGTGTGCATTCCCAACTCGCGAATTCCTAACCGGAATGTGAAGTGCAAGCAATCTTCGGACTTTGCGGCAAGGCGATTGCATGTCACCATCGCGTCATACGACGGGAGACTGCGATGCGCATGCTGTTCTCGATCGGGGCTGTGCTGGTGGCCGGCGTGCTCGCCGGAGGGGACGTCGCGGGGATCGCGGCACCAGGGCCCAAATTTGAACCGACTAGGAATCCGCCACAACGGCTAGCGGCCGACCGGGACGCGCAGACGGTCGATGTCGAGCTGGTCCTCGCGGTCGACGTCTCCTACTCCATGGACATGGACGAGCTCGCGATCCAGCGCGAAGGCTATGCGCAGGCGATCCAGTCGAAGGAATTCCTCCAGGCGCTGAAGCTCGGGCCGAATGGCCGGATCGCGGTGACTTACTTCGAATGGGCCGCTTCCAGCGATCAGAAGATCATCATCCCGTGGCGGCTGGTCGACGGACCGGAGACGGCGGATGCGGTCGCCGCCGAGATCTTGAAGACGCCGATCCGGCGCGCCTCGCGCACCTCGATCTCCGGAGCGATCACGTTCGCGATGCCGTTGTTCGACGAGGATCCCTATCGCGGCTTGCGCCGCGTGATCGACATTTCCGGTGACGGCCCCAACAACAATGGCGGCCCGGTCACGGCGGCGCGCGACGCCGCGCTTGAGAAGGGCATCGTCATCAACGGCCTGCCGATCATGGTCAAGGAGCCGTCCTATTCGACCATGGATATCGACAATCTCGATTATTACTACGAGGACTGCGTCATCGGCGGTCCCGGCTCCTTCGTCATCACGATCAAGGATCGCGACAAGTTCAAGGAAGCGATCCGCACCAAACTCCTGATGGAGGTCGCGGGCCGCGTGCCGGAGCGCCCCGTGAGGCGCGTTGCCGACAAGGAGCCGCGGGTCAGCTGCTTGATCGGTGAGAAGATCTGGTCGGACCGCTGGGGGCGCTGATCCGCACCACCCCGAATGAGACCTTTTGCCCTGTCCCGCGCGCGGTCGAATTTAACCACGCGTTAACTGCTGCTCGGCCCTAATCGGCCAGCTTCCCGTTGTTTCCGGATAAAGTTCTGACTTCGCCGTCCGGCGCGCGAACAGAAGCGGGTCTGTCAGACAAATCCGCCGAGCAATCCAATGGCCATCGTCACATCGAGCACCAGCCAGATTTCGCCCGCCAACGAGCGGGTGTATCACCAGAGCAATCTGATAGGTGACTGGAAGGGCAATTGGGCAGGCAACAACCAGGCCGTCGGTTTCAAGGTCGTGAACATCCGCGGGCCCAGGGCCCAGATCGAGTACACCCATAACGGGCACACCGAGCGCGGCATCGGCGAGGTCAATGGTGCAACCATAAGCTATGGCAACGTCACGGTCGGCACCAAGGACGGCAAGAATCTGGTGCTCCTGTACTCCTCGGGAGTTGGCAAGCAGAGCGCGACTTTGCAGAAACAGGCGGCGCCGGCTTCCGACAGCATCCTCATGGGAAGCTGGGGCGGCTATGCTGCCGACATCGGCAAGAGCGCGAGCTTTCGCGTGCTGGCCATCAACGGCAAAGAGGCGACGGTCAGCGTCACCACCGACGGTATTAGCCGCCAGGGCACCGGCTACGTCTACAGGAACGTCATCATGTTCGGGCAGTCGCAGATCTCGACCGACGACGGACAAAGCGGCAAGATCATCTACCAGGTCGGCTCCAAATCCTTCATTGTGCCGGTGACGAAATATCCGTCTGCGGATTCGTCGTCCTCGGTGGACAAGACGGCCTGAACCTCAGCCGCGCTGGGCGGCCTGCGGCCCCCTCACCATTTCGGCGCCCGCTTCTCCACGAACGCCCTCAAACCCTCCTGCGCTTCGCCCGACGTCGCGACATTGCAGAAATCGTCCACGGCACTTGCGATGCTGCGCCGGTAGTCGAGATCGATCTGGCGCATGAAGGCGGCGCGGCCCATCCGCAGCACGGCGGCCGACTTGCCGGCGAATTGCGCCGCGAGCTTGAGCACCTCGGCCTCGAGCTCGGCATCGTCGATGACGCGGTTCACCACGCCGAGCTCGCGCGCCTCCGTGGCGGTGAAGACGCGGCCGGTGAACAGCAGCTCGAACGCGCGATGACGTCCGACGATGCGCGGCAGATGCGCGTAGTGGATCGCGGGAATGACGCCGACGTCGATCTCGGGATAGCCGAACGTGGCGCTCTCGGCTGCCAGCACCACGTCGCAGGACACCGCCATGGTCATGCCGCCGCCGCGCGCTGCGCCTCCGACCGCGGCGATCGACGGCTTTCCGAGCCCATACTGGGCGTCGTAAAGGTCGATATGGAGCGCCTGGAGGAATTCGCGGATCTCGGCGCCGGATTTGCCCAGCAGGATGTCGAGGTCGAGGCCGGCCGAAAAGCGCTTGGCGATCGCGCTCGAGAGCACGACAACGCGCGCTTCCGGATCGTTCGCCGCGCGACGCAGGGCCGCGACCACCGCACGGATGACCTCGAGGCTCAGTGCATTGACGGGCGGGCGGCGCAACGTGATGCGGGCGATGTTGCCTGCGCATTTGTAGGCGACGGGATTGTCAGATGTCACCGGCTTCTCCATGCTTCCGGGAAACGTGCGGCAGGTGGTGGCGCGGTTATTTCGCGGCGAGCGGCGGGCCGCTGTCGTTCGGCGCTTCCGCCTTGTCCGGGCGACAGCTTACGGTGCGGCTTGGGCCGTGCAAGACCTGCAGCGTGCATGCTAGACTGCACGCCGGAATTGCTTACCGGATGGAGGGACCAATGACCGACGAACACCCGATGATGGCCGGCTCCGCCACCGTCTTCGTCGTGTCCGACATCACAGCCAGCCTCGCCTATTACCGCGATGTGCTCGGCTTCGAGGTCACCTTCGAATACGGTCAGCCTCCGTCCTACGCCTGCCTCTGCCGTGACGAGGTCGGCCTGCATTTGCTTGCGGCGGCGGCAACGAAGCGGTTGCCCGGGCAGGGCGGCATCTGCATCTTCGTCGGGGACGTCGATCAGATCTATGCCGAACTATCGGGACGCGGTGCCAGGCTGCTCAACCGGCCGGAGGACCGTGACTATCGCATGCGCGATTTCGACGTCGTCGATGCCGACGGCAATCAGCTCACGTTCGGTATGGGAACGGACGACGCGGCCTGACATCGCGGGCCGCGCGCGTCCGCCGTTGGATCAGATCCGGGCCTCCAGGATCAGGTTGAAGGGTGTTTCGGCGGCGCGGCGGAAGCGCGACAGGCCGCCTTCGCTGGCGACCTTGCGCAGCCTTGCCTCGCCGGCTTGAGCGCCGAGCGCGAGGCCCACCTCCTGATCGAGCGAGGCCGGCGTGCAGATCATGGTCGATGCCGCGTAATAGACCCGCCCGACGGGATTGAGATTGTCTTCGAGGCGGTCGCCTGCGAACGGCTCGACCAGCATGCAGGTGCCGTCCTTGGCCATGGTCTCGCGCACGTGGCTGATCGCGCCGACGGGATCGCCCATGTCGTGCAGGCAATCGAAGAAGCAGACGAGATCATAGCCCTCGGCAGGATAGGTCTTCGCCGAGTGAACCGCGAAGCTGACGCGATCGTCCAGCTTCGCCTCGGTGGCCGCCTTTCGTGCGGCCGCGATCGAGCCCTCGTGATAGTCGAAGCCGTAGAAGCGGGAGTTCGGGAAGGCCTCCGCCATCAGCCGGGTCGAGACGCCGTGCCCGCAGCCGACATCGGCGACCTTGGCGCCGCGCTTCAGCTTGTCCACGACGCCTTCGAGCGCGGGCAGCCACTCCTGCACCAGATGATGCATGTAGCCGGTGCGGAAGAACCGGGCGGTGCCGCAGAACAGGCACTCGCTGCGACGATTCCAGCCGACGCCCTTGCCGGACTTGAATGCGTCCGTAATTTTCGGCTCGTCGAGGAACGCCGCGGCAATGACATTGCCGACTGCGCCGAGGAAGACCGGGCTGTCATCATCGGCAAGCGCCATCGCCTGCTCCGGCAGCATCGAGAACTTGCCGGAAGAGGAATCATATTCGACGTAACCAGAAGCCGCCTGGCTCGCCAGCCACTCGCGGACGTAGCGTTCGTTCGTTCCGGTGGCGCTTGCGAGCTCGGCAGAGTTCATGGGTCCCTTGGCGGCGAGGGCGCGGTAGAGGCCGAGCTTGTCGCCCAGCAGGACCAGCGATGCGTTCATCGCGGCCCCGACCTCGGTGATCATCTTGCCCATAAAGGCATTCAACCTGTCGGAATTGACCTCCATGACAGCCTCCATGCAATGTCAGGCATTTTCAAAGGTCTGCGCAATTGTGCGTTGCCGGACCGGACCGGCCGATCACGACCGCAGTGACGGCTCGCGCTTGCGCGTCCTCTATGTGGGTCAGCCCGGCGCGCGGGAGGTTCAACACGTCAGGATAACGTAATTCTGGAACTCGATGGCGCGACCAGTCACTGGTATTCGCGTGATCCCCGACATATAATTTCCGCTCTTTCTGACGGTCACCTGAATGTCCAGCCTTGCACGTTCCTGCGGTCTCGCAACTCTCTTCGTGGTGTTCTGCCTCGGCGGAGCGCCGGCTCACGCGCAGGTCGCGCCCCTGCAATATTGGATCCCGGGCGGGCCTTTCGGTTTTGGCGGCAGCGCCGGCCAGAGCTCCGATGGCTACGGCAATTTTCCGAGCTTCAAAGGTGGCGATGCCAACGCAGGCTATGATTTTCGTCCCGGTTTCTTCGTCGGAAGCGAACGCGGCAATCTAGGCCTGGGCGGCCTCAGCCAGCCTGCGCCCGCCGGCAATTTCAGCGCGCTCTCTTATGATGGCACGCAGTTCGGTTACAACACCAAGACCGCGGGCGGCATGCCCGTCACGTTCTTTGCCGGGTTCGACACGCTGAAATACAGTGGCGGCATCGGCAGCTCGCTCGCCCCGCTCACCTCCAGCGCCTCGCCCGGCTACGGCGCTTTCGCGGGTGTCGAGTTCAAGCCGACCTCCAACCTCAGCCTGTCGTTCGGCGCCGGTTTCACCCAGCAGCAATCGGGACGCATGGACAGCGACATCAATTCGTCGATGCTGCCCGGCGAGTCACCGGCGTTGGGCGGCTTGCGTCGTTGAGCGCTCACACGTCCGTTTCGCCGCCCGCTTGACCGCGGCCGCGTCGGCCTACGACAAGCCCGCCACCAGCGGGCGTTGCAGGTGCTTCGCCATCAGCTCCGCCGCTTCGGCGTAACGCCGCGTTTCCAGAACCTCGAGCAGGCGCAGATGCTCGCGCACGTGCCGCCGCATGCCGTCGCGGTCGGCGAAGCTGCGATAGGCGAACAGGCGTCTGATCGAATTCACGCGCCGGAGCGATTCAAGAAAGAAGGGATTGCCGGCGCCGCGAATGATCTCCTCGTGGAATTCGCAACCGGAAAGAAAGACCTCGCCGATCGTCATCTTCTCGAGCTCGCCTTCGAACACGCGCAGCTGGCGCTCGCGCAAGCGTGCAATCACCTCCTGCGGCAGCGCAAAGCCGGGCTGCGCGATCGCCGCGGGCTCGATCACCGCGCGAAACGCCATGGCCTTGGCCTGAGCTTCGGGGCTCGAGACCGTCTCCGCGAAGCGCCAGCCATAACCCGGCAGGCGTGCAATCCAGCCCTCGGCAGCGATCCGGTCTAGCAGCCGCTGCAGCTCGGCCCGGCTGAGGCCATAGCGGCGCATCAGCTCCGCCTCGGTGACGTCAGTCGGCAGCCGGCTTGCGAGCACGTCGCCTGCGATGGACGTATAAACCTGTTCGCTGCGCCTGACTGCCGCGAGGGCTGGCTGGGCTGCGCCGCTGGTCGGATGCTTGGCCAGCACGAACCCGCGATGCGGCTCGCCGCGCGCGAGCCCTGCCGCTTCCAGAGCCTTGAGGCCGAGCCGGATCGGCGCGCGCGAAAGATCGAGCGCATCGGCAAGCCTTTGTTCGATCAAGCGATCGCCAGCCTTCATGCCTTCGCGTCGGGCGAGCGCCATGATCAGCCCGGCGAGGTGCTCCGCGCGCTTGGAACCGCCTTTGCTTGACGCGGGCTGTCGGGAATCGTTGGAGGCGGTCATTGCAGTGCACGCAGATTTTGAGCTTGACAGACTGTCCCACGGATTGTTCTTTAATGCAATAATATACAATCGAGCCAGGGAGAGCGTGATGGCGCATGCGCCGGATGTCCTGATTTGCGAGGTCGGCCCCCGCGATGGGCTGCAAAACCTGGACGTGTTCGTTCCCACCGAGGCCAAATGTGCGCTGATCGATATGATCGCCGCCGCCGGCATGCGCGAGATCGACGCGGGATCCTTCGTGCCGCCGAAGGTCGTTCCGCAATTCGCCGATGTCGATGCGGTGATGGCGCACGCGCTCGCGCACAGAACCGCGACCATCGGTGCACTTGTGCCGAACGTGAAGGGCGCCGAGCGCGCCATCGCCGCCGGCGTCGACGCCATCTACTTCGTCATCTCCGCCAGCGAGACGCACAACCGCGCCAATGTGCGCCGCTCGATCGAAGAGCAACTCGACGGGTTTCGCGCGGTCCGCGCCGCGATCGACGCTTGTCCGGCGGACCGGCGGCCGCATCTGATGGGCGCGATCTCCACCTCCTTCGGCTGCTCGCTGGAAGGCGAGGTGAGCGAAGCGGCCGTGTGCCGGGTGGCGCGTGCCTTTGCCGAAGCCGGTGCCGACGAGATCGGGCTCGCCGACACCGTCGGCTATGCCACCCCGAAACTGATCAGGCAGATCGTCGAGGCCGTCAGTCGCGACGTCGGATCGCAGATGACGCTGCGGCTGCATCTGCACGACACCCTCGGTGCGGGCCTCGCCAATGCCATCGCCGGCCTCGAGGCCGGGATCCGGCGTTTCGACGCCGCGGTATCAGGACTTGGCGGCTGTCCTTTCGCGCCTGGTGCCCGCGGCAACATCGTCACCGAGGATCTCGTGTTCATGCTGGAACGGATGGGACTTTCCACTGGCATCGACCTCGATCGCCTGATGCAAACGCGCGAGATTCTGGCCCGCCATATCCCGGCAAAACATCTGACCGGGCACCTGCACGAGGCCGGCATTCCCAAGGTGCTGCGGAGGGCGGCATGACGGCGGCCGCGCCCGAGGCGGCATCGGAGCTGCGCCCGCTGGCCGGCCTTCGTGTCGTCGAGTTCAGCCAGATGGTGATGGGGCCGAGCTGCGGCTTGATCCTCGCCGATCTCGGCGCCGACGTGATCAAGGTCGAGCCGCCCAAGGGCGACCGCACCCGCTATTTCAAGGGGCCGGCTGCCGGCTTCTTCGCCACCTACAGCCGCAACAAGCGCAGCATCGCGCTGGATACGTCGACCGCGGAAGGCCAGAACGTTGCGCGGCGGCTGATCGAGAGCAGCGACGTCCTGATCGAGAATTTCCGACCCGGCCTGCTGAAGCGGATCGGTCTCGACTACGAGTCGGTTGCCGCTTTTGCGCCACGCCTGATCTACTGCTCGCTCAAGGGCTATTTGCCCGGCCCGTACGAGAATCGCCTCGCGCTCGACGAGGTCGTGCAGATGATGGGCGGCCTTGCCTACATGACCGGCCTGCCGGACCGGCCGATGCGCGCCGGCGCCTCGGTCAACGACATCATGGGTGGCATGTTCGGCGTGATTGCGATCCAGGCCGCGCTGGCCGAGCGGCAGCGCACCGGCCGCGGTCGCTACATCCAGAGCGCGCTCTACGAGAACAACGTGTTCCTGATGGCGCAGGCCATGATGTGCGAGGTGGTTAGCGGCCAGCCCTCGATCCCCTATTCGATCAAGGACAGCCCCTGGCCGGTCTACGACCTCTTCGACACCAGGGACGGCTCGAAGCTGTTCGTCACCATCGTCGGTGAAGAGCAGTGGGAGGCGTTCTGCCGCGCCTTCGATCGCGAAGCCTGGCTCGCCGATCCGCGCTTTGCGACGAGCAACGACCGTGTCGATCATCGCGGCTGGCTGATCCCGGAGATCGCGAAGATCTTCAAGCAATGGGACAAGGCCGATCTCGCGGCACGCCTCGAGCAGCTCGATCTGCCCTACGCGCCGGTGAACAAGCCCGGCGATCTCTTCGACGACCCGCATCTGAACCAGTCGGGCGGGCTGACCAACATTCACCTGCCTGACGGCGGCGAGGCAAAAACGCCGCTGTTGCCGATCTCCATGGACGGCCGCCGCCTGCCCAACCGCTACGATCCGCCGCAGATCGGCGAGCAGACGCGCGAGATCCTGGGTGAGATCTGCGTTTCGTCGAACGAAATCGAAGCGCTGCGAAAGGCAGGAACCATCCGGATCGCGCCTGAGCCGTCCTGACGAACGGATTGATCAAACAAGAATCAAGGGAGGAGCACATGAACATCACCAGGCGCCAGGCGCTGATCGCGGGCTCCACATTGGCCGGCGCATCGATGCTGCCCGGCCGGCTCCGCGCCGAGACCAAGCAGGTATCGCTCGCCTTCGGACCGGTGTCGCCGGTCTACGCCATCGGCATGATTGCCGAGCTGAAGGGTTACTTCAGGGACGAAGGTCTCGACTCCAAGCTCGTCACCGGTAACGCCGGCACGTTCGGCCGTCAGACGCTGGCGGCGGGACAAGCCCTGTTCGCGCATGGCGATGCCAGCCATCCGCTCCAGCTCAGTGCGCGCGGCAAACCCTGCAAGATCCTGCTCGCGACCGAGATGGTGTGCTCCTACGCCAACATCGTGGTCCGGCAGGACCTTTACGACGGCGGTATCAATTCGGTCGAGAAGCTCGCCGAGCACAAGCGGCCTGACGGCGCCAAGCCGATCGTCGCGGCCACCGCGATCGGGTCGGGCACCTGGGTGTTCGGCACCTATGTGTTCGAAACGCGCGGGCTTGGCGACAGGGTGAACTGGGTCGCCGGCGGCGGACCCAACACGATGTTCCCGTCGCTGCAGACCAAGCAGTTCGACGCCATCATGGCGCCGCCAAGCTGGATCGTCGAGGTCGAGAAGAAGGGCTTTGGCAGGACGATCTACGACACCTCCAAGCCCGGCGTATTCGAGAAGGATTTCGGCGGCACGCTGCCCGTGCTCGTGATCTACACGCTCCAGGACACGATCGAGCAGGACAAGGCGATGGTGCAGGCCTATGTGAACGCGATCCACCGCGCGATGGCTTTCGTGAAGGCGACGCCGCTCGCGGACGTGCAGGCACTGGTTACGCCGAAATATTTCTCGGGCATCGACCCCGATGCGGTTAGCGCCGAGCTCGGCTTCGACAAGTCGACCTGGGCCTATGACGGCGTCATCGACAAGTCCTCGTTCGAACGCGGCGCCAAGCCCTGGTACCGCAAGGGAACGGATATTCCCGAAACGAAATACGAGGATGTCGTCGACATGAGCTTCCTCCAGGCGGCGAGGGCGAAATACAAATGATCGCCGCGCCAGGCCCGGGATTCGCGCTCGCGCGAGACGAGGTTCAGAGAGCGGAGGCGCGAACCCGCATCGCGGTGCGAGGTCTCGCCAAACGCTTCAACGCGTCCGGCCGCGAGTTCGTGGCGGTCGATGACGTTTCCTTCGAGGTCAAGCAGGGCGAGTTCGTCGCGCTGCTCGGTCCATCCGGCTGCGGCAAGAGCACCATCCTCAACATGGTCGCGGGGCTATTGCCGCGCTCGGGCGGACGCATCCTGATCGATGAGGACACGGTTGAGACCGGCAAGGTCAACCCCAGGGTCGGCTATGTCTTCCAGCGCGACACGCTGTTTCCCTGGCGAACCGTGGAGCAGAACATCGGCTATGGGCTGGAGATCGCGGGGCTGCGAAAGGCCGAGCGCGTCCGGCGCGTCGCTTTGGCCGTCGAGAAGGCCGGGCTCTCCGGCTTTGCTCAGAGCTTCCCCAGCACGCTGTCCGGCGGCATGCGCCAGCGCGTCGCCTTGATGCGCACGCTGATCATGGAGCCCGAGATCCTGCTGATGGACGAGCCGTTCGGCGCGCTCGACACCCACACCAAGCTCGAGATGCACAAGACGCTGCTGGAGATCTGGGAACGCGAGCGGCAGACCGTGCTGTTCGTGACCCACGATCTCGGCGAGGCCTTGACGCTGGCGAGCCGCATCATCCTGCTCTCGGCTCGGCCCGGAAGGCTCAAGGAAGATTTCGACGTCGCCATTCCGCGGCCACGCGACCCCGTGGCCGTGCGCGAAACCGCCGAATTCGGCCGCCTCTACTCGCACATCTGGCATTCCCTCGGCGAAGAATTCCGCCGCACCAGGGCCGAATGATCATGTCCAACAGCCGTAGCGCCGTCCTGTTCTGGCAAGTGGCCATTCTCGTGGTGGTTCTCGTCGTCTGGCAGTGGGGCTTCGAATGGAGCAAGGCGCTGTTGCCGAAGGCCTATGTGCCGAAAATCCTCGATCCGTATTTCGTCGCCAAGCCGTCGTTGATCTGGCAGAGCTTCCTGCGGCTTGGCTGCTTTGCCGATCCCGCCGGCTTTGCCGCCTGCATCAACGACAACGACAACAATTTGTGGCTCGCTACGCTCGTCACGCTGAAGAACACCTGGTGGGGGTTTCATTTCGGGTCCGCGAGCGGAATCGCGGCCGGCCTGGTCCTCGGCCGTTCGGACTTCCTTGCCCGCGTGTTCGGGCCCTATGTCGTGGCGCTCAACTCGATACCGCGCATTGCGCTGGTGCCGCTCGTCATCCTGATCTTCGGCCTTGGCGATCTCTCCAAGATCGCCACTGCATGGCTCGTCGTGTTCTTCGTGGTGTTCTTCAACACCTTCGAGGGAACGCGTGCGGTCGACCGCGACCAGATCGCCGCCGCCCGTCTGCTCGGCGCCAGCGAATTCACCGTGCTGCGCACGGTCGTGATCCCGTCCGCGCTGGCCTGGGTATTCGCTTCGCTGTTACCGGCGGTGTCTTTCGCGCTGATCGGCGTCATCGTCGGCGAGTTCATCGGCGCCGAGCGCGGGCTCGGCAAGCTCATCATCGAAGCCGAGGCGCGCGCCAACGCCAGCGAGATGATGGTCGCCATCTTCGTCATGATGTTCGTCGGAATTCTGCTGGCGATCGCGGTACGCTCGCTGCAGTCCTACCTGCTGCGATGGCAGCCGCAATTCGAGCCGCCGGCATAGCAGTCTGGAAGCAATCGGACGGTGAGCGGCAATTAGCGCATCAGCGCGCGAACCGCGCCACCAATTCCACGTGCGGCGTGTGGCGGAACTGGTCGACCGGGACCACGGTCTCGATCCTGTAGCCGCCGTCGATGAGGAGCCGGGCGTCGCGGGCGAAGGTTGCGGCGTTGCAGGACACCGCGACCACGACGGGGACCTTGCTCGCAGCGAGTTTCAGCGCCTGCGCCTGCGCGCCCTGGCGCGGCGGGTCGAACACCACGGCGTCGAAGTCGCGCAGCTCCGGCGGCACCAGCGGGCGGCGGAACAGGTCGCGCGGTTCGGCCTTGATCGGCTTCAGCCCTGGCGCGCGCGCCGCCCTCGCGAGCGCCGCGACGGCGCCGGCGTCGTTGTCATAGGCGGTGACGCGCGCCTTTTCCGCGAGCCGGAGAGCGAACGGCCCGACGCCGCAGAAGAGGTCGAGAACCTCCTTGGCCTTGCCGACACGCTCGGCGACGAGCGACGCCAGCGTCTCCTCGCCCGCGACCGTTGCCTGCAGGAACGACCCCGGCGGCAGCGTCACCTCGGCGCGGCCCATCCGCACCGTCGGCGGCAGACGTTGCAGCACCAGCTCGCCGTGCCGCGTCAGCCGCGCCAGCCGATGCTGCTCGGCGACGCGCGAAAGCGCCGTGACCAGCGCCGTCGGCAGCGGGCCGGAGCCGCGCACGTCGACATCGAGGCCGTTGGCGGTCGCGGTGACCTGGATGTCCAGCGGCTTCGTCACCGACATTCTGGACGTCAGGGATTCGGCAAGCGCCCAGGCGGCATCGAGCGCGCCCTCGAGCCCGGGATCGAGGATCGGGCAGCGGTGGATCGGGATCACGTCGTGCGAGCTCGCCGCCGAGAAACCGACCTTGAGGACGTCATGCGTGCCGAACCGGCCGTGCAGCGTGACACGCCGGCGGCCGGCCCCATGGGCATCGACCAGCGGCGCCACCTCGCAATCGATGCCGGCCTGGGCCAGCGTCTCGACCACGATACCGCGCTTCCAGGCGTGGTACGGCGCGGGCGCCCAGTGCTGGATGGCGCAGCCGCCGCAGATGCCGAAATGCGGACAGAACGGCTCGATGCGATCGGGGCTGGCGATATCGACCGCGAGCAGCTTGCGGCGGTCGGGATGGTTGCCGGCGACGTGGTCGACCTCGACGGTCTCGCCGCCAAGCGCGTAGGGCACATAGACGGCATCGCCCGCAGCGAGCGAGACGCCGTCGCCGCGATGGCCGACGTGATCGATCATCACGCGTTCAACCACGGCGCGCGCCCAGGAAGAATTCGATATTGCCGTCACCGCCCGTGATCGGGGAGGGGAACACCTCGATGTCGGTGCAGCCGAGCGAAGCGGCAAAGGCCGCGATGTCGTCGCAGATCTCCTGATGCACGGCGGCGTCGCGGATGATGCCCTTCTTGTTGTGCTTTCGCTCAGCCTCGAACTGCGGCTTGATCAGCGCCAGCAGGCTCATCGGCGCCGCTGCCAGTGACAGCGCCACGGGCAGCACCGTCTTGAGCGAGATGAAGCTGACGTCGATGACGACGACGTCGGGTCGCGCCGGCAGCCGTTTGCCGTCGTAGCTGCGGATGTCGGTCTCCTCCATCGACACGATCTTGGAATGGTCGCGCAACGAGGGATGCAGCTGGCTGGTGCCGACATCGATGGCGAACACCAGGCTGGCGCCGTTCGCCAGCAGCACCTCGGTGAAGCCGCCGGTGGAGGCGCCGACATCGAGGCAGACATGGTCCTCGATCTCGATGGGGTAGCGCTCCAGCGCGCCGGCGAGCTTGACGCCGCCGCGCGACACATAAGGATGCGCAGGCTCGGCCTGGATCACCGCGTCCTCGGCGATCGTCTCCGAGGGTTTTGCGACCTGCTTGTCGTCGGCGGTGACGAGCCCGGCTTCGATCGCCGCGCGCGCCCGCGCTCGGCTCTCGAACAAACCGCGCTCGACCAGCAGAACATCCGCGCGCTTGCGGGCAGGGGACATCGGATCTCCGAAAGGCGACTGAAACGTTTATGTCGCGATCAATCGCGCGGCCGCCATCCGGACGCAAGCCTCGAACGCGGCCAGATCGTGCCAGACGTCGATCGGCATCTGCGCCGGCGTCACCAGCGGGCAGCCATGCAACTCCAGCGCATGGATCATCATGAGGTTGTCGACGAGGCCAAAATCCTCGACCGTCAGCCCCTGTGCATCGACCAGCCGTCCGTCCTCGGTGGTCACGTCCATGAAGCGGCCGACGCGGTCGGCATAGACGGCGCCGTCGTTGGAATAGGCCAGGCAAAACTTGCGGCGGCCGGCCATGTAGCCGAGCTCGTAGACGGTGCCGGGGTCGGCGCCGGCACCACGGAACGGGGTGAGGTTGGCGATGATGGCATCGGCTTCGTCCATCATCGCCTCGTTGCCGCAAAAGATCTGCCGCGAGGCGTCGGGCGAGGTGAGATCGATGGCGTTGTCGAGCGGATAGAGGCCGGTGAGCCCGTGTGCGGCGCAAATCGCGACCTTCCGCCGGCCGATCTCAACCGCATCCGGCAGGAACACGTCGGGCCCTGCCAGATAGATTTTCATGAAGGTCTGGTTCGCGAAGGTCGAAGCTCGCCGTCAGGCGAGCTTGACCGTCTCGGTCTTGACGTCCTTGCCCAGCGCCTCGAACACCTTGGCGACGATGCCCTTGGCGTCGAGACCGGCACGGCCATACATCGCGGCCGGCGTGTCGTGGTCCTGGAACACGTCGGGCAGCACCATCGAGCGGAACTTGACCATGCCGCCGTCGAGCGCGCCCTGATCGGTCAGGTACTGCGCGACATGCGAGCCGAAGCCGCCGACCGAGCCTTCCTCGATCGTGATCAGGATCTCGTGGTCGCGGGCGAGCTTGAGAACCAGCTCGGTGTCGAGCGGCTTCATGAAGCGCGCATCGGCGATCGAGGTGGAGAGGCCGTGGGCGGCGAGCTCGTCGGCCGCCTTCTCGCATTCGGCGAGGCGCGTACCGAAGGAGAGCAGGGCGATCTTGCTGCCCTGGCGAATCATGCGGCCCTTGCCGACCTCGAGCGGAACGCCGACTTCGGGCATCTCGATGCCGCGGCCTTCGCCGCGCGGATAGCGCAGCGAGCTCGGACGATCGTCGATCGCGACCTGGGTCGCCACCATGTGCACGAGCTCGGCTTCGTCGGCCGCCGCCATGATCACCATGTTCGGCAGGCAGCCGAGATAGGCGTTGTCGAACGAGCCGGCATGCGTCGCGCCGTCGGCGCCGACGAGGCCGGCGCGGTCGATGGCGAAGCGGACGGGCAGGTTCTGGATCGCGACGTCATGCACGATCTGGTCGTAGCCGCGCTGCAGGAAGGTCGAGTAGATCGCGCAGAACGGCTTGTAGCCTTCGCTCGCAAGACCGGCGGCGAACGTCACCGCGTGCTGCTCGGCGATGCCGACGTCGAAGGTGCGGTCGGGGAAGGCCTTGTTGAAGATGTCGACGCCGGTGCCCGACGGCATTGCCGCGGTGATGGCGACGATCTTGTCGTCTTTCTCCGCTTCCTTGACGAGGCTCTGGCCGAACACGTTCTGATAGGCCGGCGCATTCGGCTTGGCCTTGGCCTGGGTGCCGGTGGCGACGTCGAACTTGACGACCGCGTGATACTTGTCGGCGGAAGCTTCCGCCGGGCCGTAGCCCTTGCCCTTCTGCGTCACGACGTGGACCAGGATCGGGCCGGTCTCCATGTCGCGCACGTTCTTCAGCACGGGCAGCAGATGGTCGAGGTTATGACCGTCGATCGGGCCGACGTAATAGAAGCCGAGCTCCTCGAACAGCGTGCCGCCGTCCATCATGAAGCCGCGCGAATATTCCTCGACGCGGTTGGCGCGGTTGGCGATGATCTTGGGCAGGCGCTTGTTGATCTGCTTGGCCGCATCGCGCAGCGTGCGATAGGTCTTACCGGAGTAGAGGCGCGACAGATAGGCGCTCATGGCGCCGACCGGCGGCGCGATCGACATGTCGTTGTCGTTGAGGATCACGATCAGGCGCGAGTTCATGGCGCCTGCGTTGTTCATGGCTTCATAGGCCATGCCGGCTGACATCGCGCCGTCACCGATGACCGCGATAACGTTGTTCTTGCCGCCGGAGAGGTCGCGCGCGACCGCCATGCCGAGGCCGGCGGAAATCGAGGTTGAGGAATGCGCTGCGCCGAACGGATCGTAATCGCTCTCGCTGCGCTTGGTGAAGCCGGACAGGCCGCCGCCGGTGCGCAGCGTGCGGATGCGGTCGCGCCGGCCGGTGAGGATCTTGTGCGGATAGGCCTGATGGCCGACGTCCCAGATCAGCCGGTCGCGCGGCGTGTCGAAGACGTAATGGATCGCGGTGGTGAGTTCGACCACGCCGAGGCCCGCGCCGAAGTGACCCCCGGTCACCGAGACGGCATCGATGGTCTCTTGCCGCAGCTCGTCGGCGACCTGGCGAACCTGCTCGATCTTGAGCTTGCGCAGGTCATCCGGCGTATGGATGGTGTCGAGAAGCGGCGTCTTACTGTATGCGTTCACGGCGATTTCCAATTTGTCAGCGCCGGAAGATCGTTCCGGTGCGCGATGGGTTTGCACAATATCGGCGCAGCGCGAGTCCTTAAACCGTCGGAGCCACCTGCATGGGGCAGGGCCCCGTCTTCAAGCTTAGGTGAGCTTAGGTGCGCTCCGGTTCAGTCTCTGTGATCCCTGTCACTTAGATCGGCTTCGTCCGTCCCAGCCAATTTCATTAGCAGTTTGAAGCGCTTGTCGTCGGAATTCTTTGCCCACGCAAGGCTTACAAAAAGCCACACTCCGCGCAGCTTTACACCAAAGCTTGGGCCAAAGCCAACCCACAGGGCCGCTTACGGGCATGCACGTGCAACCGCGGGCCAGCTTGGTTAATCTTGGCGCCGGCGGATAGGTTCCAGTCTTGCCCGGTTCCTCGGGGACATTTTGGGCGAGAGGAAGGCCGTTTTGGCCAGATTCGCGGAGCCCAAGAGGCCTTGGCGGGGGAACTCGTCGATGTCAGTACTTGGCCGCCGAGGGCTGTGGGCCCAAACAGCGGCGTGCGATCATGAAAAATTGCAGATGGCCGATGCTTGAGGCGGGCGGCTTGAAACGGGGACCTTACTGCACGTCGAGCGGTGCGGTGCCGGTGGCCTGGCCGCTGGCATCGGTGGTGATCTTGTCGACGCGTGCCTCGGCCTGGCGCAGCAATTCTTCGCAGCGGCGCTTCAGCGCTTCGCCGCGCTCGTAGATCGTCACGGATTCCTCGAGCGGCACCTTGCCGTCCTCGAGCCGCTTCACGATGGTTTCGAGCTCCTCGATGGCGCGTTCAAAGGTGAGCCTGGAGACGTCGACTTGGGTATTTTCGGCCATATCCGATTCCGATTGCCCCGCTTCACGTGGGAGAAAGCACAGTTTTACGAGCGTAATGTGGCGGGTCTGTCTAAGCGCCCATCAGGGCGCCGACATGCGCCGTAACAGATTCTTTCAACCCTTGCAGGTCATAGCCGCCCTCGAGCACCGAAACAATGCGGCCCCCTGCGGACTTGTCGGCAAGGTCCATCAGCTTGCGCGTGACCCAGGTGTAGTCCTCCGCGCGCAAATTCAGCGAGGCCAGCGGATCGCGGTAATGCGCATCGAAGCCCGCGGAGATGACGAGAAGCTCGGGGCTAAATTTTTCGAGCCGCGGCAGGATCAGCTGCTCGAACGCGGCGCGGAATTCGGGTCCGCCGTCTTCGGAAGCGAGCGGCGCATTGACGACGGTGTCGTGGTCGCCGCGCTCGCCCTTCGCGCCGGTGCCCGGAAACAGCGGCATCTGATGCGTCGAGCAGTACATCACGGTCGGGTCGGACCAGAAGATGTCCTGCGTGCCGTTACCGTGATGCACGTCGAAATCGACGATGGCGGCGCGCTGGATGCCGTATTTGCGCTGCGCATGACGCGCCGCGATCGCGGCATTGTCGAAGAAGCAGAAGCCCATCGGCTTGCCGATCTCGGCATGATGTCCGGGCGGGCGCACCGCGACGAAGGCGTTGCGATGCTCGCCATTCATCACCGCTTCGGTCGCAGCCACTGCGCCGCCGACGCCGCGCATCACCGCTTCCCACGTGCCTGGAGACATCGAGGTGTCGCCGTCGATATAGACCTGACCGCTGGTCGGCGCGATGTGGCGCAGCTCGGTGACGTAATGCTCGTTGTGGCACAGCGTCACGAGATCGAGATCGCCTTCCGGTGCCAGGTCGCGCGTCAGGAACTGGAAGCGCTCCTGCGACAGCGCTTCCTCAACCGCCCGCAGGCGGTCGGGCCTTTCAGGGTGTCCCGGCGGCGTGACGTGGTCGAGGCAGGCCTTGTGGGAGAGGAGAAGCGTGCTCATCAGGTCGGCCTCACAGGGAACGGGCTCTTGACGTCGCTTGGCGCATCCCGAGCCAAAACGCAATGCAAAACGCAATCTAAGCGCTTAGGCGGGGATGGCAAAGGGTGGTCCCGGACAAGTCCGTTTGATCCGGATCAATTCACGCGCAGGATGCGGGTGGGCGGCAGCGGACCGATCGGTCCGTGCGCCCTGAAGAACGCGAACAGCGCGTCCGCGTCGTAGCCGCCATATTGCGGCGCTATGCCTTGTTTGGCGGCGGTAAAACCGTCGCCGCCGACGGCGAGGTAATCGTTGACGGTGACGCGGTAGCCGCTCCCAGGCTCGATCGGCTTGCCGTTGAGCGTCATCTTCTCAAGGCTGATTCGCTCGCCGAACGGTTTCGTCGCATCCCAGGTGTAGCTGAACCCGTTCGAGACCTGGAGAATCCGCGGGCGCTTCGGATCGAGCCATTGCTGTTCCAGCATATCCTTGAGCTGGCTGCCCGTGAGCGTCATCGTAACGAGGCGATTGCGGAACGGCTGGCTCGCGAACAGTTCGCCGAACGACACCGCGCCGTTCTCCTTCGGGACAATGTCGGTGCGGATGCCGCCGGGATTGGTGAGCGCGATGACAGCGCTGCCATCCTTGGCGTCCTTCGTCGCGGCGAGCTGCGCGTCCGCGATGACGTCGCCGAGCGCGCTCTCGCCGGCCTCGTTCGGCACGCGCGACAGCGTCTGCGTCACCGATCCGGCCGGGCGATTCGCAATCGGTGCCGACAGCTTGTCATAGGCCTCGATCAGGGCGGTCTGTTCCGGGTCCTTCGCCAGCGAGGCATTGGCGACGATGACGTTGTCGGCTTTGGCGCTGACGATGTCGCGGGTTACAGGATCGAGCTTGAGGTCGATCGCCGTGACCAGCGTGCCGTATTTGTCGCCGCTGGTGACGAGCCGCCCGTCGATGTCGCAGACATAGGCGCGGTGGGTGTGGCCGCTGACGACGACGTCGATGGCGCGGTCGAATTTCTTGACGATGTCGACGATCGGCCCCGTAATGGCAGGGCATTCATTGTAGTCGCCTGAGGGCTCTCCGCCCTGGTGGATCAGCACCACGATCGCTTCGACACCGCGCGCCTTCAGCTGCGGCACCAGCGCATTCACCGTCTCGGCCTCGTCGCGGAATTCGAGCCCGGCAATGCCTGAGGGCGAGACGATGCTCGCGGTCTCCTTCAAGGTGAGGCCGATGAAGGCGACGGGGATGCCCTCGAACTCCCTGATCTCGTAGGGCGGCAGCACGCTTTTGCCGGTCGCGGTTTCGATGGTGGAGGCCGCGAGATAATGGAATTTGGCGCCCGTGAAGGGATGCGGCCCCTGGCAGCCGTCGACCGGATGACAGCCGCCGTTCTGCATCCGCAAGAGCTCGGTCTTGCCTTCGTCGAACTCGTGATTGCCGACCGATGTGATCGCAAGCCCCATCATCGAGAGTGCCTCGACCGAGGGCTCGTCGTGAAACATTGCCGACAGGAACGGGCTCGCGCCGATCAAATCGCCGGCGGCGACGAAGATCGTGTTCGTGTGCCCCTCGCGCAGCTGCTTGACCAGCGTCGCCATGTACTCCGCGCCGCCGGCCGCGACCGTCACCTTCTTGCTCTTGTCCTCGGGATCCCCGATCCGGATGCCGCCCGGCGGCGGACGCAGATTGCCGTGGAAATCGTTGATGGCGAGAATGCGCAGCTCGACGGGCGCGGCGGTCTGGGCCGAGGCGGGGAGGGTGGCAAGAGCCAGTGTAAGGACGGTCAGGCGGAAAAGATGTCGCATGGAACCAAGATTAGTCTTTCCGCGCGAAGATTTCACGAAACCTTTTGTTGAAGCGGATCGCATGCCACGCGCTCCACCCGCCCCTTGAGGGGGCGGGTCGGTTCGCATGAAATGCGAACCGGGGCGGGGTGACAGACTATCCTGGCAAAAAGGTGCAGAAGAGTTTCCGCATACGAGTGAGAGTCTTTGTGTGGCTCCACCCCACCCCGCTCGCGCCTCGCGCGAACGACCCTCCCCCTCCAGGGGAGGGTGGCAGCAGAGCCCCTACCGCTTCTTCCGGTTTGCAAACGCCTTGAACGCGGCAATCGCCTCGTCCGACTTCAGCCGCTCGCCGAACAGATGAGCCTCCTGGTCGATGCGGCGGGTGAGCTCCTCGGGCGCGGTGCGCAGCAGCTTGCGCGAGGCCGCGACCGCCTCGGCCGGCAGCCGGCAGATATCGCGCGCCACCTTGCGCGCCTCGACCTCGGTATGTCCCGGCGAGACCACGGTGTTGACGAAGCCCGCCGCGTGCGCCTCCGCGGCGGTGAAAGTCCGCCCCATCACCAGCATCGCGAAGGCGCGCTGGTAGCCCATCGTGTTCGGCATCAGGAGGCTGGCCGCGCCGACCGGAACGAGCCCGAGATGGATATAGGGCGCGGAGAAGGTCGCAGCGTTCGAGGCGAGCACATAGTCGCAATGAAACAGCATCACGGTGCCCATGCCGATCGAGGCGCCATCGACGGCTGCGATGATCGGCTTGATGTTGAGGGCGAGCGAATAGAGAAATTTTGCGCCGTCCGAGAGCGTCTCGGAATTGGATTCGGCCTGCATGAAGTCGTCGATGTCGTCGCCGGCGGTGAACACGCCGGAGCCGCCGGTGATGATCATGCAGCGGATATCGGGGTTGTTCTGCGCGGTGTCGATCGCGCGGCTCATCTCGCGATACATGTCCTGCGTGATCGCGTTCTTCTTGCTCGGACGGCGCAGGGTGATGACGCGCGTTCCGCGCTCTTCGGTGACGACGATGTTGCCATTCGGCATGAGAGCCCCCTGCGGTCGCCGCGGCGCTTGCCTTTGGCGAGTCTCGCAAGCCTCAGCCTACATTATCTTGCAAGCCTGCCAATCCGCCCGCTCGACCTTTTCGAGAACGTCCCCGTGAGTCCGCCGCATGGCGCGCTGTCGTTTTTCTGATCGGGAACCGCACCGGACTATGCCGGTTGTATTGCTTCGCACATGCAGTTGCGCATTGCAACAAATGGCTACAATGTTTCATTTGAAAAACCGGGGGTTGTAGGGCACGATTGCCCGATGCCGGTTCCTTTGGCCGATTGTTCGTTTGATGATTGCCGCAACGGGCGTTGACGAATCCTCGCTGCGTTATCGCGGCTGGCGCGTCGTGCTGGCCTGTTTCCTGATGGCCTTCTTCATGTTCGGCTTCGGCCTTTATGGCCAGGGCGTCTATCTCGCCGAGCTCCAGCGCGCCCATGGCTGGCCGGGTACGCTGGTCTCTGCGGCCAGCACCTTCTCGTTTCTCCTCACCTCCGTGCTTGTCATCTTCACCGACGATCTGCTCGCCCGCATCGGGCTGCGCGCGCTGATCCTGTGCGGGCTGTCGGCGCTCGGCGCCTCGACCGTGCTGCTGGCGCTGATGCAGACGCCGTGGCAGCTTTATCTCGCCTATGCACTGATGTCGGTCGGCTGGACCGGCATGGGCACCGTGGTGATCGCCACCGTGCTGAACGCCTGGTTCGAGCGGCGCCGCGGGCTCGCGCTCAGCCTCGCCTTCAACGGCGCGACCTGCGGCGGCATCGTCCTCGTTCCGCTGTTGCTGTCGCTGACCGGCAGTATCGGCTTCCGGTCCGCCATGCTCGCCGCCACGATGGCGATGGTGGTGCTGGTGCTGCCGGTGGTCGTTGTCTTCATCGGCTGGCCGACGCAGATGTCGCCGGCATCGGGCGGCCGTTCGTCCGCTGGCATGTCCGCACCGGCGCATTCCCGCAAGACGCTGCTCGCCAACGCGGCGTTCTGGACCATGGTGCTGCCGATCGCGATCGCGCTGCTGGCGCAGATGGGATTCATCATCCACCAGGTGACGTTCCTCGAGCCGCTGATCGGGCGTTATGCCGCAGGCCTTGCGGTCACGATCATGGCGGCAATGGCGGTGGTCGGCCGCCTGTCGCTCGGCCTGTTCGTCGACCGGCTCGATCCGCGGCTCGCTTGCGCGGCGTCGATGACGAGCCAGGCGGCGGCGCTGTTCGTGCTCCTCCAAAGCACGAACCCGACCGTGCTGCTCGTCTGCTGCGCCGTCTACGGCTTCTCGATCGGCAACATGATCACGTTCCCGCCCTTGATCATCCAGCGCGAGATCGGTGCTGCCGCCTTTGCCGCCGCAATGGGACTGGGCACGTCGATCAGCGGCGTCGTCAGCGCCTTCGGCCCCGGCATCATCGGCCTCGCGCGGAGTTTCACCGGCAACTACACGAGCGCGTTTGCGATGTGTGTGATGCTCGATCTCGTGGCTGCAGGAATCGTGCTGTGGCGGCCGGGGAGAAGAGCGAAGCTCGCGGCGTCGTAGCCGTCACACTCGGTGTCATCGCCCGGCTTGACCGCGCGATCCAGTACGCCGAGACGTTTGTTGTTTTATCGAGAGGCCGCGGCGTACTGGATTCCCCGCTTGCCGCCTACGCTAAAGCTTCGGCGGCCCTGGACCTCAGCCCCGGCGAAGCCTTGGCGTAGCCGGGTCGCGGGGAATGACAGCGGAGGGGAGGAGACGCCTCGCCTCACATCGCGGTGGCATCCGGGCTACAACAACACCGCATCCGCCGCAGCGACCGACTCCGCGCTCTCTGTCACCGTGCGCTCCAGCGCGCCAGCCTGCACCGTGATGTTCTCGGCGAAGAAGCGCGCGAGCGAGACGTAGCGCGCGGCGTCGGTGTTGCCGTCGGCCTTCGCGGCGAGCGCCTCGGAGGCCAGCATGCAGCCGCCGAGCGTCGAGCCGAACTGCTGCAGATACGGCGTCGCGCCGGCGAGCGCCTCGTTCGGCGCGGATGCAACGCGTTCAAGCAGCCACTTGCTGGTGCGCGTCAGCGCCTCCAGCGCCTCGCGCAGCTTGGTACCCGTGGTGCCGAAAGCGGGATCGTTGGAGGCTTCGACCTGCTTCACGGTGGCCGCGAGTTCGTCGAGCAGCGCCCAGACCGCAGCGCCGCCATTGGCCGCGAGCTTGCGCGTGACGAGATCGATCGCCTGGATGCCGTTGGTGCCCTCGTAGATCGCGGTGATGCGCGCATCGCGATAGTGCTGCGCAGCGCCGGTCTCCTCGATGAAGCCCATGCCGCCGTGCACCTGCACGCCGAGATAGGCGACCTCGTTGCCGATATCGGTGGAATAGCCCTTCGCCATCGGCGTCAGCAGCGCCGCGCGTGCGGCGGCGTCCGCGCGGACCTTCGGATCCCTGGCGCGCGTGGAGACGTCGATCGCGACCGCAGTCGCATAGCAGATGGTGCGCGCGGCCGCGGTCTGGGCCCGCATCCGCATCAGCATGCGCTTGACGTCGGGATGCACGAAGATCGCGTCCGAGCCGTCGCCCGTCTTGCCGATGGCGCGTCCCTGCTTGCGCTCCTGCGCATAGGCCAGCGCCTGCTGGTAGGCGCGATCGGCGACGCCGACGCCCTCCAGCCCGACGCCGAGGCGGGCCTGGTTCATCATCGTGAACATGCAGCGCATGCCCTGGTTCTCTTCGCCGACGAGAAAGCCAATCGCGCCGCCATGATCGCCCATGGTCATGGTACAGGTGGGGGAAGCATGCATGCCGAGCTTGTGCTCGACGCCCGACGCATAGATGTCATTGCGCGCGCCGAGCGAGCCGTCGGCATTGACCATGAACTTCGGCACGAGGAACAGCGAGATCCCCTTGGTGCCGGCGGGCGCATCAGGCAGGCGTGCCAGCACGAAATGCACGATGTTGTCGGTCATGTCGTGCTCGCCATAGGTGATGAAGATCTTCGTCCCCTTGATGCGATAGGTACCGTCGGCCTGCCGCTCCGCGCGGGTGCGCAGCGCGCCGACGTCGGAGCCGGCCTGCGACTCGGTCAGCTGCATCGTGCCGGTCCATTCGCCGGAGACGAGCTTTTCCAGATAGATCTTCTTCAGCTCGTCGTTGCCATGGGCATCCAGCGCCTCCATCGCCGACGCCGTGAGCAGCGGGCAGAGGCCGAAGGCGAGGTTCGAGGCGCTCCAGATCTCGGTGCAGGCGGCATTGATCGCGAGCGGCAGGCCCTGGCCGCCGAAATCCTCGGGGCCGGAGACCGCGTTCCAGCCGCCCTCGGTCCAGCGCTTGTAGGCGTCCGGCCAGCCCGGCGCAGTCGTGACCTTGCCATCGCCAAGCTTGATGCCGTGCTCGTCGCCGACACGGTTGAGCGGCGCCAGCACGTCGGTTGCGAACTTGCCGGCTTCCTCCAGCACGGCACTCACGATGTCTCCGTCGAAATCGCCGTAATGGCCGGCCTCCACGGCGGCCTTCAAGCCGGCGCCATGGTTGAGCGACAGCAGCATGTCAGAGATCGGCGCGCGGTAGGTCATGGCTAACTCCCGTGGACAGGTATTGGCGCCGTATTCCCATGAAACGGGGGAGGTCTCAATGGCCGGAACGCCGGGACTGCGCCGGCCCAAAACGGCACCGCCGCCCGGCCTATTATTTATAAAGGGTGGCACGGCGAGCACCGGGCCCGGTCCTGGACCTGTGGTATTTTGCCCCTCCAGGCGGTTGAAATGCCGCGCCGCTCCCTATAGACCGGCTGCGACCAGCGGGAATCTGCGGTAGCCGGTTCTTCCGCCCGTTCCCTGGTCGCCTGTTGGGGCGTAGCCAAGCGGTAAGGCAGCGGATTTTGATTCCGCCATTCGGAGGTTCGATCCCTCCCGCCCCAGCCAGCGCAACGCCCTGAATTTTCTCGTTAAACAGCTTTGTTCTCGAGCGTGTTGCGGGCGTATTTGGAAACTCGGTTGCCCCGGCATTTGGAAATTCTGTGCTGTTTTCGTTTCCACCCAAATTGCGAACCCACGTTGGGTGCATCTAGCCTGCCGATTGTGCCTCCAACGCCAATGGTGACGGGTTACGGGCGCGGCGCATCACATGCGCAGCTGAGCGCAAGCATCGACTTGATTCCTTCAATGCTAGGGTCAGCCGCAGGAGGTGGGGCTCGGAGTGCTACTCAAGAAGCGTTGTGGCGGACGCCAGTGTCGCTCATCTGATCTTGAGCTTCAGCTGCATCGCTATGCGGGTGTTCAAACTGCTTTTGCGCCAGGAGATGCGCATGCCGCTTACGGGTCGCCGCCAAGGCTCGCTGCATCGTTTCCTTGGCGTAGCCACGGTAGGCTTGTGCCGTTTTGTGCCCTGACAGCGCGCGGCCCTGACCATCCGTCAGCTCGGCTTCTTCCAATTCGGTCATGCCGCCGTGCCGGCATGAATCGAGCGTGAACAGCTCCGACACGCCGTCGATCTTCTTGCGCATCTGCTGCACGACTTTTTCCATGCCAGGGTAAGACCAGACCTTAGCCACACCCTTATATTCCCCTCGCTCGATTTGACGCATAATCATGGGAACACCGAGCTTTGGAAGATGGCCTAAGATGTCTTCCGCTTCGGCATAGAACTTGACAATCTCACCATCCAGATTGTCCTCAATGGGATGCCAGACCAACGTCTTGTTCTTGTGGTGCTCGATCCGCACCGCGTGTGGCCAGTTCTTGCTTCGATAGTCTGGCCAGCTCAAAAAGCCGGCCACGACATTCTCTGGCCGCTGCAACCATTCAAAGCAAATTACCGCAACCGCGGCCGGCTCAGGTCGGCCGTGTTTGATGCACCCCCAGGCAAACCGGTAAACCTCTTCGCGCGTGACCGCATGCTTCTTGGTCTTGGTCCGAGACTTAAGGGTGAAATCATCCCAGGGATTCGGGTGCTTCTTGTCGAACAGATCTGGGTGCAGCCGACGCATGATACGCCAGACCTTGCGGCATAGCCCGACGACCTTTTCACCTTGTCGAAGCCTGACACCGTTCGGCCCGTTGATGATCCTGTCGTAGATCTTATCAGCTGCTCGCGGGGTAACTTCCCGGATCTGCCGCTCGCCGATGCGTCGGCCGCTCTTGCCGACAGTATCGCAAATCATCTGCATAATGCGTTCGTAGTCGGGACGAGATCGCGATGAGACCTTCTCGGTGTAGGCCTTCTCCGTCTTGTATTGTCGAAACAGCCAATCGATTGTGCCATACCGCGCGATCTTGCCTGGCTCGATTGGTCCTCCCTTACGGCGGTCGTTCCAGGCATCGAACAGGGCATTGAGTGTCGCGGCGCGCCCTCCTTTGCCGTCGTCACCGCACGCTACTTCGTACCTTGTCCCCAATGGCTCGTTGGCCATTTCACATCCAAGCTTGCGATAATGTGTGGGAATGCGGAAGTAGAAACCAAGAGGGCTGCGGGCGAGCCGGCGCACCTCCACAAACCGCGGTAGAGGGCGCTCGAGCGTCACAAATCCTCGGCGAGGTCGCCCGGCGCGAGGTCCGGGGCAATGGCCCGGTCCAGATCGTCTCTCAGCCACAGCTGACGTCTTCCTTCCTTTACACGTGGCTGAGGATACTCGATGCCGACTCGTTTGAGAAATGCTTCGACGGAAGATTCTCCGCAATATCCTGCTGCGATTGCAGCCGGCATACGGCGAGGCCACGAACCGGCTGGAATGATGGCAGAGCGTCGCATTATCGGGCCAGAAACGCTGACGTCAAATGAAGCAGAATGAGTAATTTCGGGATCAGCAACGACGGCTGGGTGCTTCATAGAAGAGTCTATCGGTGCTTGTTCCCGGGGCCGAGCTGTCGATCGCAATCAAACATGCGCGCAGGAACTGCTCAACTGCAAGCCAAGCAAGGTTACCGCAGCTTGCGCTTGGATCGGGTTGCTAACGTCATCTGGATATGACTGGCCGCTGATTGGTCTAGTCGATCATATTCATGTTATCGCACTGCTCATGGGGCTCAATCGTATGGGCGCGTGCGGCTATCGCCGCACCGGGCTCTCGTGAACCGAGCCGCGTTGCGTCTCGGCCTTCGGCTTCGATCCCTTGCGCAAGTACTAGATCAATAATGTGTCGCTCGCCGGAGGCACTCGCACGAAGGGCCGCCGCTTCGCGGCACCGCTATCACTGCCCGTCGCGCGGGTGCCTTCTTAACCGGTCTTCTCTAACCGGGGTTGAGACGTCAAGTACGAAATCTGATCCAATTACCGCATTGTGGTTGTGCCTTCCGAACCTACCGTGGTGTCAAAGCTATCCGGCGATCGCGCTTCTCTTCGAGGTCGGGATCCCCGCCTCATGATGATGTTCGTGAAGAAGTGGCGGGACCATCTCGGGGACGCAGTCGCGGAGCGATTTGCTCGCGCTGCAGACCGGTTATCACCCTCGCCATTCCTCGTCCTACCGGACTCCTTGACAGCCTTTCGGCCGTGTTCTGCTGATCAGTGCATTCGGATGTTAGGCTGCCGCTGCGACCTCCGATCTTTCCCACCGGAAGTCGCTGCCGTCGCACCACATACGGTGCAGGATGACGGATATCTTGCGAGCCACGGCTACCAGCGCATTTTTCATTGAACTACGCTTAGCGATGCGGATGCCCCACGCCTTCAACGAGCACCACCGTTTAGTGTTGACCATTAATGAGTGCGCGGCTTCAAAGAGGTGTTCTCGAGCAAAGGCATCGCCGCACCGGGTGATGCGCCCGTTGTAATCGACCTCTCCCGACGCGTATTTGCCTGGGGTCAGTCCAAGATGGACACCAACATGCCGTGATTTACGGAAGCGGCCTGGATTATCGATAGTCGTCTTGAATGCCAAAGCTGTCAGGGGACCAACGCCAGGAACCGTCATGAACCGACGGCAAGTAGCATCGCTCCGAACCAGGCGCCCAATCAGGCGCGTCAACACGCGTGCTTGTTCGCCGAGCATGCGCCGGGCTTCGAGCAATGGAACGACGAGGGCCTGTAAATCTCCATCAGCCACGATCAGCCCGCGGACACGTTCTTCAAAGCGGCTTTGGCCGATAAGCCCCACTTTGAATCCGAAGGTTCGAAGTGCCGCCCGAATATGATTGTTGAGGTCGCGTTGCTTGTCGAGCAGGCACCGGCGACTGCCCATCAACGCGCGCAGCTTTTGGCTGTCTTCAGATTTGATGTGAACCGCCTTAAACCACCCTGTTCGCATCATTTGCGCAAGCGCACGAGCATCGTTGCGGTCCGTCTTGACAGTTTGGGCTTGCATCACGCTCTTTGCGTGCCGGGTCTCAACACAAATGACGGGTAATCCGCCTTCCGAAAGCCCCTTGTGCAGCCAGGAGGAACATTGGCCGGCTTCTAGCCCAATGCGCTGCAAAGCGAAGCGGGTATTTCTCAGCCAGGAAATTAGCGCCTCGGGTTCGGTATCCGTCACTCCTTCCCGGACGATATTTCCATCTCGATCAACGATGCAGATCGCGGTGCGCTTCAGAGACACGTCGAGTCCAGCGAAGTAATTCATCAGGATCTCCAGCTCATCTTGTTGGGCGAATCGATCGACGTATTATGCGCCCGAGAGGTCGGTGCCCGGTTACTTCATCTCGCGACTGCACTCGGTCCCGGGTCCCGCCGCTACGCGTCGGCGCTATGCTGACCCTCTTGCGGGTGCCTCTTTTGATTGTCTCACTTTTGCTCTTGTTTCCGACGTCCTGCTTTCACCCGCGGAGACTTGCTCAACATTCTAATGCTTGAAGTCTATGGGGCTCCGCCCCTCGCGCGCGCCAGGGTGAAGCGCCGGCTATCGCCGACGCCGCCCCGGGCGGTCTCCCCGGTCTTCCGTGCTTTTGCTGGGTCTTCACCTTCTCGAACTGCTGACATGCGCCCGTGCAGACCCGCTTCTCACGAGCGGCCCTTGCGGGCGGGTGATCCCCTCCGCCCGGGGCGCCCTGGCACTTGCTACCCCCGGTCTCGCCGACGGGCAGGGGTACAGGCGCGTGGTGCGCCTTGCACCCATGGAAGCAAAAGGAAGAATGATCATGTCGGCCAAGTCAGTTGAAATCATTCCCGCGAGCGGGACGGAGACTTTCATTCCGCTCAACAAGCTGAAGAAGTCACCGAACAATGCGCGCAAGACGCCGCATAGCGAGGCGGCGATCGAAGCCTACAGAGGACCGCTTCTGGCCCATCAGCGAAGTGGCGACACCTTTCATTGAGGTCCGCTTGGTGGAGTAGAGCGGACTGATTTTGCTCACTCTGAGTTCTTCGCATTTTGACCCGAAGGCGAAGTCGCCGCTGTCCGTATGCATGTCCGATAATAGGGGCCGAGCCTACTAGTTGTGCTCGCGGCGAGTCTTTCCGTTGATGAGTGCGGCCCATCGCCTGGATATCCAATACGTCGCTGAGCGAGGCGACCGATCATACGTCGGGCGGCAGTGGATGGCATTGTGGCCTGATCAGTCATTCACGCCGATGTCCGTAAAGAGGAACCCCGTTGGCGTCTTGGTAAAGACGTAGATGGTCTCGCCGCAGAAAATGGAGTAATAGTCATTTTTGTCTTGATCACGATCGTAGACGGCCTTGCCGCGCTGGATACACGCGCGATCTTTCGTCGTGAACGAGGTCCGATAGGTTTTGGCGTGAAATTGCGCGGCGTCGCGAATTGCGCTGTCGTTCATGAACGGCAATCGTGTCATACCGGCGACGGCGGCGGGGTCGTTTGCTTTCAGCGCCGCGCGAAACTTCTCGATGAAGCCATCGAATTCCTTCTGCAAGGCAGGAGAAGCGACGGCGTTCTTCGGCGCCGCGCCGACGACTGGAGCAAGGTTCACGAGAGCGATTGCAAGCATAATTCTCAGCAAAAATTTCACGGGTCGGCTCCGTCCATCGACTAATCAAGGTCTTCCGGCTGAAAGAAGTCCCTGGTGTTCTGTCGCATGAAGGACTTTCTGGTTCACCGGCGCCGCGTTGACCCCGCCCAGGCGTGGACCGACAGCATTCGCCGGAGCATGCGCTGGCATGTTTTGCCGCGCCTGCTTAAGGCAGAAATTGGCCCATAGCTGATCTTGCCGCGCTGCGCGCCCAACGTCAGCTTGTGACCCAAACCAGAAGTCTGGCATCGCCTCGTTAAGTCGAGGGAACACTCGCCAAAGCATTCATTCTTCCGGCATCCCGGCCTTACGCAGACCCTCGATAGCCCGGTCAAATGTTGCACGAACGCGTGGATCGGCGGAGGAAGGTGGTGCGATCGCCTTGAGCGCCGCGACATTCTTGACTTTAGACAGCACAGCGCGGCGCTTTTCAGCGTCACGAGCCTCCGCATCATGGCCGCTCAATGCAAGCGCGGCGGCGATTGTGCCGAGCGGATTTGATCCTATGTTTGGATTGATCGCGATCGACCGGCGCGCCCATTCGATCGCCTGATCGTACTGCTCCAGCCCGAAAAAAGCGTGACCTTTGCCCATATACCAAAATGCCAATTGTTGATTCTGCGGACTGAGCCGTATCGCCTTGTCGAAAAATTCGTTGGCCTTTTCATATTGCCCGATGTCAACGTGTATATGGCCCAAAGCCCCGTAAGCCTCTGCAGCGTTGGGGTCGAGTGCCAGCGCACGTTCGAAGTCAGCAATCGCATCGTCGAAGCGCCGCTCGACAATGAGTACATTGCCTTTAGCCACATGACCCAACGCGTTGTTGGCATCAACGGCGATCGCGCGCGACGCCAGTTCGTCAGCTCGCTTTAGGTCGGTCCGGGGATCGGTACTGCGGCCGAACAGGATCGGCACAGAGTACCGGATAGACGACATGGACAACGCAGTTACATTGTTGGGATCGGCGTTGAGCGCCCGCTCGCAGGCCATTCTCGCTTCCTTACCGACTAGTCCGGCTTTATCTACAACTGAGACGAGGCACTCCGTGGTCAAATCTAGAACGTCGGGGTTGGTGGCAATTGCGCTTCTTTGTGCCTCAGCTTTTGTCAGCTCATAGCGTGCGCCCGAGTTGATGCGCGCGACGATTTCGTCCTGCATCTGCATCAGATCGGCCCGAGCGGTATCAAACTGATCCACCCAGAGATGCGCACCGCTATGGGCATCGATGAGCTGGGCATTGACCCGCGCCCGGTTCTGGTGTCGCTGCACCGAGCCTTCGAGCACGTATCGAACGCCGAGATCCCTGCCGATCTGCTTGACGTCGATATCCTTGCCCTTGTAGGTGAAGGCGGTGTTGCGCGCGATCACGCGGAGTTTGAAAACGCGCGACATGCCGGTGGTGAGATTTTCGGTAATGGCATCGGCGAAAAAGTCCTGGCTCGGATCGCCCGAGAGATTGGCGAAAGGCAGCACCACGAGGGAAAAACGCGCGGCCTCGGCCTGCGTCGGCCCTTGCTTCATGGGCGCGAACAGTTCCGTTGAGACTGTGCGGTACGTCGTCCAATAGCCGGTTAGCCCGGCCAGCACCGTGCCCACGGCGGCGAGACCGGCTACGAGGCCGCTGATCCTTCCCCACGTCCACCGCCGAACGTCCGCCTTTGGCGCTGACGTGCCGGATCGAAGTACCTCGATCTCTGCTTTGGGTTCTTCCGTGGTCATGAGCTGATCGCCCATCACATCGGCGGCGATAATAGCGGCAGTTCGCGTTTTGATCTACGTCAAACTCGACCGTCAATTCGGACGGGCGGCATCTGTAAGGGAGTGTGAGCCCCGTCAATGGAACGAGCGCTGGTACTGAAAGGTCCGCTGGCAGCGTTTAAGTGGAGTCTACAACGCTTGCCGAGTGTTGCCCGGAAAAGGGGGCTCGAAATGTCTCTTGTTGGCCCGTTTGAGACCTGGCGAGGGGTAACTAAAGATGTCCGCTCACTGGGGCTGACCGGACGTCGTCTCGGGAGAACCAAACCGACGCGATTGACCCAAAGCGGACCTCTGCTGAGATCCGCTATTGCGCCACTATCAGGGGCACAGCGGACCTCATACGCACCCTGACTGCCGGACGTTCTGCGAGTACAAGCCTCGGTGCGCCTCGTGAAACCGGCTCAAGAACCTTCAGCCGTTTCGCTGCGCGGCTGGCGGATGGCTTCCTCGGGCGTGCCGATCCTCTGCCATGATGCCGGCATTCATGAAGCCGACGCAGGTCGAGACATCGGACGAAGGCCATCTCGTGCGTGACCAGCATGATGATGCCTTCGGCGCTTCTGGCCCCGGTCACCCCTTGGCAGCAACGTACCCATAAAAATTCATAAGAAAGTCCCGAACGGCGAGGGGCTTGACGGCACCGGTTTTTTCCTGCGGATGCGGTATCACGTAGTCTCCATCGCCATATGAGAAGACCTTCGCCTTCACGTACCCGTTCATCACTTGTATCTTCTCGCGCAGCACGACCCAGTGCATTGTAAACGCGGAGCCTTTATCGGACTGGTCGTCATAGTCGATCATATTGGCGCTTATGAAAAGACATACGCGATATCCGCTGTCGAGCAGCCGGTTGGCTTCGTTTACATCGTCGATGTCTTTGTTGTATCGCGAAATGTTGGTATTCTCCCGCACGTCCCGGTACCCTGCCTTGCGAAACCATTGCTCCATTTCGCTCGGCAGGGTGACACCCGCAAGATCGCTGATCTTGCCTGTGTCGTCGAAATCGAGGAACCAGTTCTCCGAATCGCGTATGGAGGCGCATGTCAGCCAATCGACGTGGTCCAGCGACCAGGGTGGCGTGAAGTTCCTCACATCCTTTCCCGGCTTGATCAGTAGGCGGCCAAGGTTCGCCTGCCCCTTCTGATAGAGATCGATCGCGAACCGCGCGTAAGACCCTGGCTTGTCGGACGCGTAGCCGAACATCAGGGCGGATGGCCCGCACAGACTTCCCTGATCTTGATTGATGAGGCTCGGCTTCGCAATGCGCCTGAGAATACCTATGCCGACGCGGTGGGGGTCGAGCTTCGGAAAGAACGTCGTCCTCGTGTTTTTCAGGAAATCGCAGACCATTTCCGCGGCTAGTTTTTTCTGGTCGGAATTGAGGTCGTACGGTCCGATCCCGCGCTTCTCCTTGTATTCTTCTCCGACGAAGAGCGTGATGAGCTTTTTCGAGGTGGGGGAGAGCGTTCTGGAGGTGTTCGCAATGGTGGCCAGGTCGTCCAGCTCGAATGCGGTGACCATGCCGTCTGCGACGGTAGCCCGGATAATGTCAACGATCTCTGCGTAGTCCAGCTTTGAATCGTCGATGAGGCCTTTGCGAAGTGCAGCATCGACGGAAGGAGTCGCGATTGCGTCCCATTGGCCCTTTGGCAGGGCGGGCTTGGCAGCCGCCTTCGTCGACAGTTCAACGAGCCGACTGAATGTCGGGCCGGCAGGCCGAACATAGCCGTCAGGCGTGCCGGGAAAGTTCTTCTTTTGGAAGTACAGAATCGAGTTGTAAAGGCCGTCGCTGGCATAACCGGTCACGACCATCTGTGGTTTAAGCGTGTTCTCGGCGCCGCCGTCGGAAATGGCGATCTTGTTGAGCAGCGAAATGACCAGCTCCTGATCCTTTTTCCAGTTTTGGCAGCTGCGCCCTGTCGTCGCGAACCGTCCGACCTTGTCTTTCAACTGCAGCATATCGCGCCTCCCCGGAACGGGAATGCTGCCTCGAAGGTCCTGACATGCAGCCGAGGCAGGCGTTGTGGCAAGTCTTCCCGCTGTAGGGTTGGTCGCCCCTGCCGTCCCTTGTGTTCATTCGCACGGACAGCGGTCGCCCTGTGGCGAGGTTCACGAATGCGTCATGTCTGCCTATCGGGGTAGACCGGAATTCGTCGGCGCATCGCTAGAATGTCGCGAATGGCCCATTGCGGAATCCCAAGACTCGAGAATTTATTTCCGAACTTAGATCCTTAGCGGACGTGTCGCTTGTTGCGAGGGAATGACAATCGTGGGTGCGAGCCGCCTTCACTTACGAACGAAAAGCGGACGTATCTGGTGCGGTTTCTGGTGCGGTCGTCGCGCTGCGGGCAACGAGAACGAACTAAGCTATTGATGACGCTGGTGGGCCCGGCAGGACTCGAACCTGCAACCAGACCGTTATGAGCGGCGAATATCGATCGGCCTCGCTGATTTTGCTGCGGTTTTGTCCGATTTAGATTGTGTTCGTTGTTGTTTGGCGAGGTCGTTTCGGATGCGAAACGGTGGCGGCTTCCATGCCGGGGTGATCGGTCGCCTCCGAAGGCTCCCTGGGCGAAAATCCGCCGTCCGGGCTTTTGCCAGCGTGGCTGCCCCGGCTCTCGCTGGTGAGAACGATCGCCAAATGGTGTTTTTCCCATCCACACTCGCCGGACTGTGGTAGGTTGAATTTTTTCCGTCATGCAGGTGCTGCATGCAATGCCCGAACTGTCGGGCGCAAGTGCCCGATGAGAAGCGGTTCTGCACGGAATGCGGGGGAGCGCTGCCCTCCGCCTGTCCGCGATGCGGGTGCATCAACCCGTTAAGCTCAAAGTTCTGTGGCGATTGCGGTGCCCAGCTGAGTGCCGGGTCGGCTATGGCACGGCCGGAACTGCAACCAGACGCCTCGCTGCGATCAAGTGTCTCCGCCGAGCGGCGGCAGTTAACCGTGATGTTCTGCGATCTGGTTGGCTCGACGGTGCTCGCCTCACGTCTTGATCCCGAGGACTTGCGCGACGTGATCGGCGCATATCATCACTGCGTTGCAGAGACTATTCGCCGTTTCGATGGCTTTGTAGCCAAGTATATGGGTGACGGGGTGCTCGTGTACTTCGGCTATCCCGCGGCGCACGAGGACGACGCTGAGCGGGCGGTCCGCGCCGGTCTTGTACTTGTGGACGCGGTCGGCTCTCTTCCTGTCACAGAGGAGCCGCTGCGGGTTCGTGTCGGTGTCGCGACTGGACTAGTCGTTGTCGGTGATCTCATTGGAGCCGGCGCTGCCCAAGAGCAGGCCGTGGTCGGCGAAACGCCGAACCTTGCCGCTCGGCTGCAAGCTCTTGCCACGCCTAGCGCGGTCTTAGTCGACCAACGGACGCATCGCGCGGCCGGCGGTCTCTTCGAATACGACGACCTCGGCGCGGTCGAGGTAAAGGGGTTTCTCGAACGGGTGGCGGCTTGGCGTGTCCTTCGCGAGAGCACGGTCGAAAGTCGCTTCGAAGCATTGCATCCTTCCCGTGGGGAAGTGCCCCTGGTGGGGCGCGAAAGCGAACTCGATCTATTGCTCCAGTGCTGGCAGCGAGCCAAGACCGGCGAGGGTCAGGTCGTATTGCTATCGGGCGAGCCAGGCATCGGAAAGTCGCGCGTGGCCGCTGCGTTCGCACAGCGGCTTGCAGACGAACCGCACGCAAGATTGCGTTATTTTTGCTCTCCACACCATCAAGATAGCGCAATGCATCCGACCATCGCGCAGTTGGAGCGCGCTGCTGGTTTCGCGCGCGATGACCTGCCCGAGATCAAGCTCACGAAGCTGGAAACCCTGCTCACTCCGACGCACGCCTCGAATGAGGATATCGCGCTCCTTGCCGAACTGCTGTCGATCCCGACCACCACCACTGGCCGTTACGCGGCCCCGAACCTCACGCCTCAGCGCAAGAAGGATCTGACTTTCGAGGCTCTGCTGCGGCAACTCGTCGTGCTCGCACAGCAGCGGCCGGTGTTGATGGTCTACGAGGACGCCCATTGGATCGATCCGACATCGCGGGACCAGCTCGATCATATCGTGGAGCGGGTGCAGGGGTCGTCTGTGCTGCTGCTCGTCACCTTCCGCCCCGAGTACTCGCCGCCCTGGACTGATCAGGCTCACGTGACCACTCTGACCCTCAAACGGCTCGACCTGCGCGAAAGTGCAGCGCTGGTGCAGCGCATCGCAGCCAGCAATGGGACCTTGCCGGGCGAAGCGGTAGATGAAATCGTCGCGCGGACGGACGGCGTGCCGCTCTTCGTGGAGGAGCTTACCAAGGCCGTCGTCGAGGCCAAAAGCGGTACGAAGGCTCTCCTGTCCGGGACTTCTGTTTCCGCGCGCGCTGTGCCCGCGACGCTGCACGCCTCACTGATGGCTCGGCTTGACCGATTAGGCCCAGCGGCAAAGGAAATGGCGCAGATCGGCGCGGCAATCGGACGAGAGTTCTGTTACGAACTCATCGCGGCAGTCGCCACCCCGCGAAGCCAGGCGGAGGTGCAAGGTGCGTTGGGCCGCCTGGTCGAGGCCGGGCTACTTTTCCAAACCGGCATCCCACCACAAGCGTCCTATGTCTTCAAACACGCGCTGGTGCAGGACGCCGCCTACAGCACGCTGCTGCGCAAGCAGCATCGGCAGCTGCACCGGACCATCGCGCAGAGATTGGAGCAGGACGATACGGCCGTCGCCCAACGCCATCCCGAATTGCTGGCCTACCACTACGGCGAGGCCGGACTTCACAAAAGCGCCATCCCCCACTGGACCGTCGCCGGCGAGCACGCGGCGCGTCGTGCCGCCAATACGGAGGCGGTTCGACATTTTCGCCGAGCACTCGCATTGCTCGAAGTCGAACCCGAGACGCCGGGGCGAGCGGCCGCAGAACTCAAGATTCTCGCTCAGCTCGGACCGGCGATGATGAACGTACAGGGATGGACCGCGCCCGAGGTGGAAAGAGTCTACGACCGCGCGCTCGGGCTTGC
The DNA here is from genome assembly GCF_052588265.1 of Bradyrhizobium sp. Pa8. Classification (NCBI taxonomy): domain Bacteria; kingdom Pseudomonadati; phylum Pseudomonadota; class Alphaproteobacteria; order Hyphomicrobiales; family Nitrobacteraceae; genus Bradyrhizobium; species Bradyrhizobium sp. Pa8. The sequence continues at coordinate 2,511,852 of NZ_CP176767.1, forward strand.
ACGTGCGATGGACAGCTCGGCCGATTTGGTGGCGCCTCTCATTGGTCTGTGGCTGTTCCACAATACCCGCGGCGAATTCGGGAAGGCACGGGAATCGATCCAGGAACTGTTCCGGGTCGCTCACACCTTGAACGACACAAATCTCCTGCTCCAGGCGCACCATGCTGCCTGGCCGACGCCCCTGCTGTGCGGCGACTTCGCCACAGCGTATACGCAGGTCGAGCAGGGCCTCGCGCTGTACGATGAGCGGCAGCATCGCCATCACGCGTTCCACTACATTGGACACGACCCGGCGGTATGCGCCCACGCGCTCGGTGCGATCATGGCGTGGATGTTAGGTCATCCAGAACGGGCCGCGCAGCACGCCGAGAGCGCGGTGCGCTTCGCACGACGAATGGAGCATGCGCCAACTCTCTCCCACGCGCTGTGGTTCGTATGCGCGTACCACATCTTGCGAGCGGACGTGGCGGCGGCCCTGGTGACAAGTACCGAGACCTTGACGCTCTGCGAGGAGCATCAGCTCGCCCAGCCGAAGGCCGCAGGAATGCTGTTCCGCGGCTGGGCTCTGGTGCGCAGCGGCGAGATCGAGGAGGGCCTGCAATTCGCGCGCAGTGGGTTGGCAGCATGGGAGCAAGGCGGGGTCGGCGCGTTCCTCCAGCAAGGCAGATTTATTCTTGCCGAGACTTGTAGCGTCGCCGGTCGTCGCGATGAGGCAATGGAGCTGCTGGAAGCGGCTCTTAGTCACGGCAACGTAACCGGTGAGAGATGGTGCGAGGCGAGGATTCATCATCTTCGAGGTGAGCTTTGTATTGCGTCCGCAGAGTGGCAACAGGCAGAGCAGTGCCTGCGGAAGGCACTTGATGTCGCGCGTCAGCAGAACGCGCGCGCAATCGAACTGCGAAGCGCCACCAGCCTCGCCCGCCTGTGGCGCGATCAGGGCCTAGGCCGCAAGGCCCACGACCTCCTGGCGCCAATTTACACCTGGTTCACGGAAGGCTTCGATACGCCGGATCTGAAGATGGCAAAGGCGTTGCTTGAGAGTTGCGCTGATTGAATCTGTCCGTGTAGGCATTAGCGGCCGAGTAAGCGACAAAGCGAGGCCGGAGGCTCTCTGCAGGGCGCTGACTGGTGGTCCCGGCAGGACCGGACCGTTATGAGCGGTGAGACCAACCCGACTCGCATAGGACAGTGCTCTCCTACTGCGGTCGGGCCAAAGGTACTTTTGAGCGCGAAATGCACCAAACTCGTTGACCTCCACTCTAACCCGTTGAAATCACCGAAAATGCGAGCGCCCTCCGAGCGCACCATAAACCCACGTTTGCCAGTGCCTATATCCGCATCCGCGACAAACAGAGCCGCGTGAGCTGATGGCCTCTTTCATATCCTGCGACCGACTTTCAACCTTTTGCGGACGCTTGACGGCAGTCAACCCGAACCCATTTTGCGGCCCTTGGTATGCGACGCTGCTGCCTTCGTCCCGCACAGACGTCCAGGCGATCGCAAGGGAGAAGAGCCGCGGGCTCTCATATTCCGGCAATACGGGGCCAAAGCCCAATCGTATTTACGTCTTTCGACGACTGTTGAACAACCTGAAACGCCATCAAGGCGAGCGCGATCATCACGGCAAATAGTATCGATGTCACTGGCATCGGCGGGCTTGGCGTTTTCGGACGCCTGCTTCAGCTTTTCGTGACGAAGCCAGCGCAGTTCTCTAGCGGGGTCCAGCAATCAGACGTGGAAATTTCATGCTGCGAGGTAGATCTCGAGGATGAGAGGTCAATCCGCATCAATCGATCTATTTAAAATTATAGGTACTATCGCGGTTTGTATCGGGAGCGGCGGGACAATGCGAGGGGCATATCGAGATGTTAGACCCGCCAGCCCGGTCGAGCGATCGAAGATCATGTTTCGTGCAGGGTTGACCGAACTCGTCTCGCCAAGTCCGCTAAACTGAAGGGTTTGTCGATAATAGGAAATTCTCCGACGGCATTGCTTCGTTGCAGCACTCCGTCAGCATAGCCCGAGGTGAGCAGGATCTTGATGTCTTTGCGCAGCCGTTTCGCCTCGCGGGCAAGCTCAATGCCGTTCATTCCGTTCGGCATTATGATATCGCTGAACAGAAGTTCAAATGGTTGGTCACCCTGGAGTGTTCGAAGGGCATCTGCTCCGTTGCGGGCGCAGGAAACCTGATAGCCGACTGTGGACAGCATTGTCGAGGTGACGTCCAGGAGATCGTCGTTGTCGTCGACAACTAGAACTCTTTCAGAGCCCGCGGGCAAGGTGTGCGTCTCGGTCATATCGGGTTCGATGTCGGGCTTACTTCTAGCCGCAGGTAGATATAAAGCGATCGAGGTACCTGATCCTAGCGTACTCTCGACAGTTATATGCCCTCCGGACTGTCGGACAAAGCCATAGACCATGCTGAGCCCGAGCCCAGTACCCTTGCCAGGCTCTTTCGTCGTGAAGAAGGGTTCAAAGACCCGATCTCGCACTTCGGGAGACATTCCGCTGCCATTATCTGTGACAGACAGCCGAATGTACAATCCGGGCAAACATGCGGCCATACTTTCCCCCATCTCAATGTTCTGCGTCTTGATCCGGAGAACGCCTCTTTCTGCCATGGCGTCCCGCGCATTCAGGGCAAGATTAAGGAGAGCCGTCTCCAATAGCGCGGGATCGACGTGGCACGGCCACAATTCCTTATCTGTCTGTAGCTCGACTTCGCATCCGTCCCCGACGGCTTGGTGGACAAGCCCTTGAAACTCGGAGATGAGCTCGTTTACGTCGACTATTTTTGGCCTTAGTGACTGCCGCCGGGAAAAGGCGAGGAGTTGCGCCGTCAGCTTTGCTCCCCGATCAGTGGCACGTCGCGCGGCCTCGGCACCCCGGCGGACTTTGCTGAGATCTGACGTGCTATCGATGAGCTCGAGGTTCGCAGAAATTACCGTAAGGAGGTTATTGAAGTCGTGAGCAACGCCACCGGTAAGCTGTCCGACGGACTCCATCTTTTGACTCTGATGGAGTTGTTCTTCCATCGAACGCCGTGCATCCAGTGCGTGCTTGTGTTCGGTGATATCCCGGAGAAAGACCGCGAGGCCTTGACTTGAAGGGAACGCACTAATCGTGTACCAGGCCTGGGAATATGGACAAAGGACTTCGAGGAAGATCGGACGCAGCTCTGACGTTGCATCGCGAATTTGCTTCAAGACCCCCAGATCGGAGGCGGCAGGAAAGGCTTCCGTAAGAGGCATGCCGATGATGTCGCGGTCTTGGGCCAGTTGTAGCTTGGCTGGCCGGTTGAGATAGCTGACGGACCAGTCTCGGTCGATTATGAGCACGCCGTCGGTAGTGCTCTCGAAGATCATCGTGATCCGAGCTGCGGCTTCCTCGGCTTTTTCCTTTGCCTCGGACAATTCGTGCTCACGGTGTTCCAGCGCATCGGCCATCGTGTTGAACGCGCTAGCTACCCGGGTGATTTCTGATGCTCCGCGGATGTCCACGCGCTGGTCGAATTTACCGAAGCGCCATTGATTGGCGGCGTCGACAAGTTTTCCAAGCGGGCGATGAATGAATCGATGGGCGCTCAGCGATGTCAGGGTCAAAACCAGCGCCGTGCTCAGTACAATCTGAAGGATACCCCGCTGCGTACCGCGTTGGATCTCAGCGAACGCCCGGGCCTTGTCCAGACCAAAGCTGATCAGAAGCCCTCCGGAATCATCCCGCAGTTTAGAGTAACCGACAATCCGCTCGATGCCGTCGAGGTCAACGATATTCGCTGTGGTACCCTCGTTGCGACTGGGATCATGGCTGCCGGCCATCTTCCGGCCGACAAACCGGGCATTGTCAGGGTAGTGGGCGAGGTACGTGCCATTCCGGTCGACAATGGCAAGCGCGGCCCCAAGCGGCACATTCCGCCGAATGAGGGAGTCTGCGAGCCAATCCAGGCTGAGAGATGCTATTACGACGCCGCCGACGCGGCCATCATCTCCGGAGAAGGGCAGAGCGAAATGAAGGACGTTCCGGCCGGTCTGACGACCAATCGCGAACTCTCCAACTGTAAATTCTCCGGTTCTCAGAACATCGGCGAGGTAGGGTCTACCGGCCGCGGTCGACGGCTTATGGTCGTTGGTTGTATCGCAGAACGAGCTGCCACTTTTGTCGACCACGATAAAGCTGATAAATCCCGGATATCGTTGCTTGATCTTGGCTAGGTAAGCATTGCACCCTTCGACGTCCTTCGTCTTTATCGTACGAAGCTCAGATAGCGCAATCAGCGCCTGATGAATCCCTTGAACAATCTGAAGTTGCTCTGCGGCGGCGAGTTCCGCTAGGTTGAGAGCCTGGCCCTGCACTTCAATCTGGCGCGTGCGGCGCAGATCGAACTCATTGTAGACAAGCAACGCGATCGCGGGCAGCAACGCGACAGCAATCAGAACATGTAGTCGAAATAGGAGCGTCACCTCTCATCGTGCTCCCATCCTGGCGTTCGAACCCTGCGGAAATAATGCCGCTCTCATCTCGATCGATATCGCTACGCTGTTGTTGATTTGTCCGTCGTCCACTCGGCCTGACCCCACAATACGTTCGCGCGGTACGCGCCAAGTCGAATTGTCCTGCTTCATGCAAGCCTCCATGCTACCCACCGCAAGATCTGGAGGCCGTGCTACAGTTCCATTACAATCGAGGAAAACTTGGTTACGCGAGCAACGCGGCTACTTGGTGACGGTCTCGGTTGGCTCGCCGACTTGCTAACGCACGCGCTGTCCTGGCGACGATTGGGACTACCGCGGACTATTGCGTGACGCCCGGATCCGACCTCTGAAATGAACTATCTTGGGTGTGTCGCGCGCAAACTCGCCGGGATGCCCGGGGGCCGCGCCCGGACGACCTTGTCGCAAGACGTCCTGGTGAGTACTCTGGAACGCACTCCTAATCGCTGCAGAACTGTTTGCCGCCTCTGCTGGAATCCATATGGCCCGTACACGAAATGACTCCTTAGTCCGCGACCCACTCGTAAGAGAGCAAGGATGAACGTTCGCGAAGGAACCGCACTCATCAGAATAGAAACGGCGGAAATGCACGTCCCCACCGGTCACGTTCTCTTCATCGACGGCGTTCCGGGTATTCGGCGGTCATTGACCAGCTTCTTCGCGGTACATGATATGCCAGTCCGTGCTGTTCCAGACTGGCGCAAGGGCGGCCAAGATTTCGAGACAAGTAATCCAAGCCTGATCGTCCTTGATCTGCCGTTGAGAGCCGATGATCGCCTTCGGCCTTTCCGAGATATACAATCGCGCTCAGACGTGCCGGTCATTGTGACCATCGATCACAAATGCGACGGGAGTGATCGTGTCCTCCCGTTAGAAATGGGGGCCGATGATTACCTGACCAAACCCTTAAGCATGAGGGGGCTGCTCGCCGCGTTCGCGCGGTGCTCAGGCGAAGGAAAATCGGAAGAATAGCCCGCGTGCGCGCCCCGAACGGGGTGGATTCAGGTTCGATGGCTGGCAGCATCATAGACGCGCGCGGCACCTTCTCGGTCTCAAGGGCAATACTGTTTTGCGGACCAAAGGCGAGTACGCTTTGCTCCTCGCCTTCCTTGAGACACCGCAGCGGCCGCTCTCGCGCGAGCATCTGCTGCAGGCGACCCGGCTCCTTGAAGACGTTTTTGATCGAAGCATCGATGTCCAAGTGATGCGTCTCAGGCGCAAGTTAGAAGAGGATCCGAGTGCACCTCAGATCATCAGAATCGAACGTCGCAACGGCTATGTCTTCATTCCTACCCGCGCGGCAAGCTGGAAGTTCCTAGACGTGACTTAAACCGTACTAGAGTGGGTCAACCGCGAGGAGACGCGGTCGGAGTGTCCCTTCCGCTCCACGCGTGCGTTCGCAAGTCCGTTGGGCCGACGCCGCGTTCGCATCGCCCGGGGCATACCTTTCGGGATAAAAACGGTGTCGTCAGCAACCCATTAATGAAGAGCTGCACAAGTTCGCTCCAGAGCAGTGGATCCTTGAGGTAGCGGTTCGCGCGCTCGGATGCGCGCAAACCCAAGCGGCAGCTCCGAGGCAGGAAAGTGACGAACGCGATCGGAATCATGACCGATTATCCGACAAAGAGTCACACTCAAGCATCAGGTGGCGACGACAGCTCTATACGCGCGAGAGCGTTGTCGTGAGTATCACAGTTCATCACGATTAGAAGAGTTCTCCTAAACAACCCGAGAATGACCCAACTCATTCGATAGTAGTGAACCTGTGATTGCGCCTCATGGACACATATCGGCGTGCATTCGTCTCGTGGATATGCTCGCAAGCAGGTGATCCAAGATTTCGTATGAAAGCGGTCTCGGTAGCGGGGGCAGATTTTGTCCTCCCCCAAACAGCCCAAAGAATAAAGAATTATGGCTCAAGCCCCGGATGCGAGTTTACTTACCAATTGCATCGATCAACTCAAGAGACCAGTTATGTTGGCAGATGCAGGTGACATCATCGTCGTTGATGACGATTCCACATTGCGGCAGATGGTGATCAGATATCTGGAAGAGCACAACGTGTCGACCAAGGCTGCATCCAATCGGGCGGAATTGCACCGCCTTCTCCAGGGAACACAGCCGAGCTTGATTATTCTTGATCTTCGCCTCGGTCAGGACCATGGGCTGGATCTGCTGCGCGAAATCCGGGCGCATTCTGATGTGCCTGTCATCATTGCGACCGGGCATTGGCCGGACGAAATCGATCGCATTGTCGGCCTTGAGCTCGGCGCCGACGACTACATCATCAAGCCCTTCAGCCTGAGAGAGCTGCTGGCGCGCGTCCGCGCTGTGTTGCGGCGTCAGGAGAGGGGACGCTCGGCGCGCGTCCGTGATCCGGAACGCGGCGGCTATCGCTTCAACGGTTGGAAGCTCGAACGTCGCGGTCGCAAGTTGATAGACCCGAAAGACGCGCCGGTTCTCTTGAGCAAGGGCGAGTATGCGCTGCTGCTGGCCTTTCTCGAAGCGCCACTGCGTCCGCTGACACGCGAGCACCTTCTCCAGGCAACGCGCATCCATGAAGACATATTTGACCGTAGCATCGACGTTCAGGTGTTGCGGCTGCGGCGCAAGCTGGAAACCGACCCGAGCGCGCCGCGCGTCATCCAGACCGAGCGCGGGGTTGGCTACGTCTTTGCAGTATCGGTCGAGCCGTTCTAGGGCGCGACTGACTATACGCGTTCGGTTTCGCGCGCAGCGCGCAACCACACGTAAGATGCCAGAGACGTCAAATCGGCCGACTGCAGTTGTAACCGTATTTTCCGGTGATGGTGACAGCGGCGTAACAGCGGGGCTTCATATTGTCTCCTGCAAACATCGTACAGGAGAATTTAGATGTTGAAGCAGCACCGCTCGCCGGGCGCGAATCGTGTCGTTCGGCTGTCCCAGAACGGGCTTGGCAAAACTGCGTCCTCCGTCCGACCTCACGACTTCGGAAGTCACCGTCCAGACGTGGGACGTGCGGTGTCGGGCAATCTGCAAGGATGTCCTGAAGTTTCGATTGAGGAAGCAGAACCGCCGTTCACCAATCTGTGCCTGATGGCGTTGGCGTTCTTCATGGAAGGCTTTGCTGTCTACGGCGCGTCGTTCCATCCGACCGCTGCGATGCCCGTGCACATAATCCGGGCGTCCGCAACGCCGGGCTTGACCGGCCCCCAACGAACCGCAGCTGACGGCGGGCGCTGCGGCTCGCAGCAGCAGGAAAGCGGCAATGCCATCGAGTTCGAGCGCGCCGCGTGGGCATCCGCATATTCATTGCGCAATTGGACTTGGCTGGAATCGCTTGCAGTTACAATCTCGACGTTCTGGGCGCATTGGCGACGGGAGCGGGAGATCACGAGGGCTGTCGCTGCCTTGTCGCAATATGATGATCGGACCTTGCGAGATCTGGGCATCTGCGGCCGAGCGGAAATCGAGCGAGTCGTGAGGTTCTGCCATGATTGCTGAGACCGTGTATCTCCTCGTCGCAGCATTAGGCTTCTATCAGGCCGCCAGCCGCTCCATCATCTCGCGCGGCCTCAGGCTACGCATGGCTAGCCCGACGCCGAATGTCCGGGTCGAAGGCCATTGGCGGCTAGCCAGCTCAACGGCGCTTCATCAATCAAGAAATGTTGAAGGAGGGGCTGGTCGTTCGCGGCAACAGCATTGCTGAAATGCCATGTGGAGTCCCTTTGCAGCACTTGTCCCGGTGTTCTGAGATCAGAGCTATTCGTGAATTGGTGCGTCGACGCCGCGTCGTTGCGGCGTCGGCATTGATTTTTGCTTGTCTTCAACCCTCCTCGGCGCCGTCCCAGTTGCGTGCACTGGCGCCGGTATCGAAAAGCATCGAAGAGCCTATCACACCGATACCCGTTCCTCCGGCTCTCGATCCGCTAAAGGTCAGACTTGGCGAGCGCCTATTCGACGATGTCCGCTTGTCGCACGACAATTCGCGAAGCTGTTCGTCCTGCCACGACGTCGGTACAAATGGCGCGATCGCAAAGCCGCACGACGTGGATGCGGATGGTGCTGAACTGCCGGTCAATACCCTCACCATCTCAGTTCGTTGCTCAACTTTCGGTTGGGCTGTGAAGGAAAGCTCCGAAGTGTAGAATTTGACGCCAGGGCGTCGCTGGAAGACCCGCGCATCATAGGTAGCGGTGTCGCCGAGGTCAGGACAAGATGAACCTCGATCCCGGACTGCGTGCCAACTTCGCCTCTACCTACGGCCGCCGGCCCGACGCCAACAATATCGTCGACGCCATCGCAAGCTTCGAGCGCACCCTGGGCACACCTCGCAGAAGATTCGACTGTTGGCTGGCGGGAGAGTCTGGTGCGCTGTCAGTTGAGGAATTGAATGGATACCTTCTGTTCAAATCACTGGGCTGCATCTCCTGCCATCAGGGTGTCAATGTCGGCGGCAATCTGTTTCAGCGTCAATGCATCTTTCATCCGCTGGCCTCGCCCAATCCAGCCATTCTGCGCGTACCAAGCCTGCGCAATGTTGCTCCGACGCCTCCTTGCTTCCATGACGGCAGCGCGCCCATTCTTGAAGATGCGGTCCGTAAGATGGCGTGCACACAACTGAACGCGAAGCCAACATGTATCGATCAAGGCGCTGGTCGCGGAAGCAACGACACTGCTCGCCGCGTCGTTACCGTCACATGTGAAAGTCGCGGTGAGCGAAACGGGTGAAGGGGCAACAGCAACTGTCTCGGGCGAACCGGCGCAATTGCAGCAAGTCATTCTGAAACTATGAAACAACGCTGCCCAGCCGATGAAAGAGCCGGCTTTATTGAGCTGCGCATCGCTGCCCACGAAATCTCGCATCCGCAGCGAATTCGACAGATCGAGCTGGATCCCGCCCGCTTCACGATTATTTCGGTATCCGATCCAGGATCGGGCATGGATCAAGCAACGCTGGAGCGAATCTTCGAGCCGTTCTTCATGACACGCGCCGATGGCAATGGTCTTGGGCTCGCAACAGTCCGCGAGATCGTCGAACAGCATGGTGGAGCCATCGCCGTGAAGAGTGCGCCTGGCGCAGGAACACACTTTGTTGTGTGGCTGCCGGCCGGCGGGCTTGGTGCGCCGATAACCCTGCAGCCTGCGCCCGACCTGGCGCTTCGTGGTACTGGTGAAAGCGTCCTGGTGCTCGAAGCTGACCATAGGCGCCTGCTGCGCTACGAGGAGAGTCTGGCCGCACTTGGTTACGAGCCGATCGGCTTTACAAAGCGCGCCGAGGCCGAGACAGCCTGCCGCGCCGGACGGGCTGGTTCGACGGAGCCTTGATGTGTCACGTGCCTGGAGGATCCTCGCTCGACCTCGCGGCGTCGCTCCATGAAGTCGCGCCGGGCTCCCGATCATTCTCGCAAGTCCGTCGACGCATGATCTCGACGCCCCCTTGCTGGCGGCTTCGGGAGTAACCGACCTGGTCCATCACGCGCTGGTGTCTGCTGAGCTTGCTGCCGTATTGGCGCGACGCCTCGCGATATCGTCCGCCGGCGAAACGTCCACCGCGTCGTGTCCGCGCGGCAGCGATATAGCTAGCTCGATGGTTGCTCCGTTGCACTGGTAACGCGTTATCGCGCACGCGAAGTGATCATGTAGCGCAGCTCTCCTATCCATCGCTTTCAGTCGTTCACCCGAGAGCGACCTGACACGATCGTGATAGGGGAATATAATGTTGAAACGACTTGGGCACTCTGTTGTCGCTGCCTCGTTCCTATTCGGGTCAGCGCCCGTCTTTGCCGGCGCGTCCGTGTATGACGACGCCCCGGAAAAAATCACGATCTTGGCCCGCCAGGCTCCCGTAGGTCATCGGCAGCCGCGCCCACGTGACATTCCTGGAACCGTGCAATTGTCTCCAATCGAAACCGAATTGAAGCGGCTTGACGACGAAGTTGACAAGAAATTGATCATTTGTCGTGGGTGTTAGCGATAGACATCTGCTCTGCTGCTCTCCGCGCCGAAACGCGCGCGTGACGGCATTTCGGCTGCAAGACGTACGTATGGGTGAGCTGCGCGTCGTTTTGACCCGTATGGAAGATATCGTGCGCTTCTAATCCTTTCCCGAGCATTGCGGCGGTTTGCAGCAGTCGCTGACAAGCCCGTGCTGACGAACGCTCTTGAAAAGCGAGGCCTTCGCGACTGGTTCGCTCATTCGACAGTGCCATCAGAAAGAATAGTGATCTTGGGGCAACTGTTGCAACGAAATCGACCCTCTGCGGGGCGGCGTATCGTCGAGATGGCGAACCGTTATCGCAAGTGAGGCGCCAGAGCCGCACGTATTTCGCTGTCACAGGGGCGCCCCCCAGGTTGGGGGGCGTCTAGTTGGACCTGTTTCTAGCAGCCGCGCACTGTGGCCAAATCGACATTTGGGCTGGCCTTAAGGGGGCGACTGGTTGGTGCCAAGCAAATGAGTCAATTCTCCACACTGGTGTCAGCGACAGTCGACGTTTGCAAACGTCAACGAACGATGACATTTTGGATTGCCAGCAAGGCAGCAACTCGCGTTCATCGCGGCAGCTCGATCCAACCATGCAAGAGCCGTGAGTGTGCTATAGCTTGGCTTTGCCAGTCTTATTAGGCAGAACGCTTGTGGGCGCCACGCGAACGTTTCTTGCGACGCCGCTGGCGACGCTCAAGTGGGCGTTTTGGTGGTGAAGGCAACGCAGCTTGCGAATGCCGTATATCGCTGGCGCTTGGATCATCGCGATTAACTTCGGAATTCGTTGCTGCCCTGAGTTCTAGCTCGGCCAGGAAAACGCGTCCCTCGTTCGTAATGATCCATGTGCCCCGCTCACGTGTCACAAGTTGTTGGCCAAACAGATCGAGGTTCGGGGCGAATTCGGCAAGCCGCCTCATGCGTCTCACCCAATCCGGCCCGCTGGTATAGAAGATCGCGAGGTGCTGCTTAACCACCTCGATAGTGCCGCGCCCATCGGGCTGTCCGGCGAGGATCTTCAATATCGATAGCTGAAAACTCAAGAGCGCGACTCAAACGCTACGACCAAGTCCTCCCCCTTAATCGAGCTCGGTTTGATCTTGAAGCCTGCTCAGAGCGTTTCCAAGCGAAAACCTTGATCGGTAAGCCTAACTGTCAGGGTTAAGCGGGCAGCCAGTGACGAGGGAGGAGGCGCGCCCGCGAAGCGAGCCAGGCTCTCAGCGCTGCGCGCTTACCGAGCCAATTTGTCTCGGTCCTTCGGGTTACGATCCTTCGCGTAAGGAGCAATGAGCTCCTCGCCGGGGGCACTCGGGAAAGGGGCTCGCCTTCGGCGATCGCTATCACTGCCCCTGTCCCGGGTGCCGCTGTTAACCGGTCTTCTCTAACCGGGGTTGAGACGTCAAGTACGAAATCTGATCCAATTACCGCATTGTGGTTGTGCCTTCCGAACCTACCGTGGTGTCAAAGCTATCCGGCGATCGCGCTTCTCTTCGAGGTCGGGATCCCCGCCTCATGATGATGTTCGTGAAGAAGTGGCGGGACCATCTCGGGGACGCAGTCGCGGAGCGATTTGCTCGCGCTGCAGACCGGTTATCACCCTCGCCATTCCTCGTCCTACCGGACTCCTTGACAGCCTTTCGGCCGTGTTCTGCTGATCAGTGCATTCGGATGTTAGGCTGCCGCTGCGACCTCCGATCTTTCCCACCGGAAGTCGCTGCCGTCGCACCACATACGGTGCAGGATGACGGATATCTTGCGAGCCACGGCTACCAGCGCATTTTTCATTGAACTACGCTTAGCGATGCGGATGCCCCACGCCTTCAACGAGCACCACCGTTTAGTGTTGACCATTAATGAGTGCGCGGCTTCAAAGAGGTGTTCTCGAGCAAAGGCATCGCCGCACCGGGTGATGCGCCCGTTGTAATCGACCTCTCCCGACGCGTATTTGCCTGGGGTCAGTCCAAGATGGACACCAACATGCCGTGATTTACGGAAGCGGCCTGGATTATCGATAGTCGTCTTGAATGCCAAAGCTGTCAGGGGACCAACGCCAGGAACCGTCATGAACCGACGGCAAGTAGCATCGCTCCGAACCAGGCGCCCAATCAGGCGCGTCAACACGCGTGCTTGTTCGCCGAGCATGCGCCGGGCTTCGAGCAATGGAACGACGAGGGCCTGTAAATCTCCATCAGCCACGATCAGCCCGCGGACACGTTCTTCAAAGCGGCTTTGGCCGATAAGCCCCACTTTGAATCCGAAGGTTCGAAGTGCCGCCCGAATATGATTGTTGAGGTCGCGTTGCTTGTCGAGCAGGCACCGGCGACTGCCCATCAACGCGCGCAGCTTTTGGCTGTCTTCAGATTTGATGTGAACCGCCTTAAACCACCCTGTTCGCATCATTTGCGCAAGCGCACGAGCATCGTTGCGGTCCGTCTTGACAGTTTGGGCTTGCATCACGCTCTTTGCGTGCCGGGTCTCAACACAAATGACGGGTAATCCGCCTTCCGAAAGCCCCTTGTGCAGCCAGGAGGAACATTGGCCGGCTTCTAGCCCAATGCGCTGCAAAGCGAAGCGGGTATTTCTCAGCCAGGAAATTAGCGCCTCGGGTTCGGTATCCGTCACTCCTTCCCGGACGATATTTCCATCTCGATCAACGATGCAGATCGCGGTGCGCTTCAGAGACACGTCGAGTCCAGCGAAGTAATTCATCAGGATCTCCAGCTCATCTTGTTGGGCGAATCGATCGACGTATTATGCGCCCGAGAGGTCGGTGCCCGGTTACTTCATCTCGTCGCTGCACTCGGTCCCGCGTGCCGTCCCCGCGGTTGCGAGGACGTCGCTAGGCTCACGCTCTTGCGGGTGCCATTTCATTTTCAGTGATGCGCCTGCGGCGCACACAATTGGGGTCTGCGACCCCGGCGATCAAGGGCAATGCAAGCGCCGCAAGAGGCGCCCTCGACCCCGCTCATTGGCGCCGGCCTAGATGCGGTAATGGGCCCGGCTCCGAGCAAGGGGTCATGATGGTGGCTGTCCCCCGATAGATGATGAAACGGGGTCACGATTTGAGTCGGCCCCAAGCATCTGGAGACGGAGGACAGCCGTGGACAATTATGCCGGAATCGACGTGTCATTGGAACTGTCGAGCGTGTGTGTTGTGGACGCCCAGGGTAAGATCCTGAGGGAAGCAAAGGTCGCAAGCGAGCCCGGCGCCTTAGTTGAGCTTTTTGAGGCGCTCGGCTTTGCAGTGAAGCGGATCGGGCTGGAGGCTGGGCCGCTGTCGCAATGGCTGCATGCGGGCCTGAGAGGTGCAGGATTCGAAACAGTTCTGCTGGAAACGCGGCACGTGAAGGCCGCGTTGTCTGCAATGACGGTTAAGACGGATCGGAAGGATGCCCGCGGGATCGCCCAGTTGATCCGGATGGGGTGGTATCGATCGGTACACGTAAAGTCGGTTGACGCGCAAGAGATCCGGGCACTCCTGATCGCACGCAAACAGCTTCTCGGGCGGCTCATCGATGTAGAACTAAGTATCCGAGGGATTTTGCGCGGCTTCGGTCTGAAGGTTGGTCCGGTGACGCGAAGGAATTTCGAAGCGCGGATTCGAGAGCTGGTTGCGGGCCAGGCGACATTGGAGCGCATTGCCGATGCGATGCTTTCGGCGCGATCGACCCTGAAGGCAGAATACGGAAGGCTACACAAGGCTGTGCTGGCAGCTGTGCGTGACGATGCGGTCTGTCGCCGGCTGATGACAGTGCCAGGCGTTGGTCCCCTAGTGGCTATTACCTACAAATCGGCGATTGATGATCCTAAGCGCATTGCAAAGTCAAAGGCAGCAGGCGCGCTGTTCGGGCTCACACCAAAGAAATATCAATCGGGAGAAAAGGACGTCACGGGCGGAATCACGCTGGCCGGCGATGAGACGGTGCGGACGGTCTTGTATGAAGCCGCCAACGTTCTGCTATCGCGTATCACACGGTTCTCGAAACTCAAGCGCTGGGGGATGGACGTCGCCAAACGGCGAGGCTCGAAGCGCGCAAAAGTCGCCCTGGCACGTAAGCTCGCAGTGATCTTGCATCGGATCTGGGTCGACGGCACAACTTACCGATGGGCTGAAGCGGGGCCGATAGCGGCATAGAACAGGCGGAGGAAATTAAGAACGCAACCGGGCTGAACTGAAGCCCAATGCCCGAAGTCCCGTCGCCGGGACGGTGGATCCGGTGAAGCCGTTACACGCCCAGTGGCCGTCGTCTGACGAACCACGCGTATCTAGATAGGCTCACCGCTCCCTCTGACAGCATGATGTGGCGGCCAGGCGTCGACCACGGACAGAAGCATGAGCTCGGCGGCGTGACGTTCACTCGGGAGGCTTGACATCATCGGGCCCATTACAGAAGGGCGTGTACTCATAAACGTCGGCTTACGAACGCAAAGCGGAAGTCTGCCACATTGAGCGTGATCGGCGGCTTGTGACCCATAGCCGACGCAGGCACAGTTCTAGCCGCCCTCTGGGCCGGCTTCACTGCAACGTCGTTCTAACTACGAAATTCGATTAAGCCGGCGTGAAATTCAACGATCTGCTGACCGGGTTCAGTAGGCTGCACATTTCGCACCACGCGGCGGAGACGAAATCTATGACCAGTGGATGATCAAGGAACTGGCCCGGCACGGCTACAAGCTCAGCCCGTAACGTACCCGCTGCTTCATGGCATGGAGCGGAAAGGCGTCCTGCGGTCGCGCAAGGAACATCCTGGGCGAACGGCGCGCACCCTCTACCGCGACGCCGCTTGATAAACGCGGGTTCGCGCTCGCGAAGTTTGCGGGTCCTTGCGTTCACCGGCCAAGCCATCAAGAAGTAGGCGATCGCATTATACGTACGTGATCAGCCCGGCGAAACCTTCGTCCATGTGGTCTTGGTGATGGCAGTGGAAGAAGGTCGGCCCGGGATTGTCGGCGACGAAATCGACCTCGGCAGTAGAGTATCTGGGCATGCTAATCGTATCCTTGATCACCCCGGATGTCGGCTTGTCCCCGACCTTCGTGATCTCGAACGAGTGGCGATGCAGGTGCACGGGATGCTCGTCGCCGCTGTTGTTGTTCAGCACCAGACGGTACCGCTTGCCCTTGACGACGGTGAAGAGCGGATTCGTGTCCGGCCAGGAGTTTCCGTTGATGATCCAGCGATTGTAGCCGCCCCTTCCGCCCGGAATTTTCTCGAACTTGAGGCCGATCGTCTCGTCGGGCGACGCCGCCGTCACGTCGGAGCGCCCGAATGCGGTGTAGTCCCAACTAGATTTCGCGGGCTCCGACCAGGTCGGCTCGCCGGTGCGACCAGCGTATTCGATGACCACGCCCATTCCCATGTTGCGGTCCTCGTCGTCCGTCGAGCCGAAGACCCAGACGCCGGGATTGTTCATCTCCACGATCACGTCGGCGCGCTCGGCGACGTCGAGTTTCAGGTTATCAACGGTCGCAGATGTCGGGACCGGATTGCCATCCAGCGCCAGCACCTTGAAACGATGTCCGGGCAGCGCAAGCGAGATGCCCATATTGCCGCTCGCGTTGAGCACCCGGAAGAGCACGCGCTCGCCTTCGCGCACCCGGATCGGTTCTCCGTGGCCGAGCATGCGATCGCCGAGGGTCGCGGCGTGATACATGACCTCCAGTCCGTTGTCCGGCGGCGGGCCTTTTTTGATGTCCTGCATGCTGACCCAGTGACCGCCCCAATGGTGAGCGGCAAGAAGCACCTCGCGGTCATAGCTGCCGGGATCGCCGGCGGCGGGCTCCACGATGAGGAATCCGAACTCGCCCGTATAGGTGCTCTTGTTGAGATCGGTCATGGCCATCGCGTGGCTGTGGTACCAGCGGGTCCCAGCGGGTTTCGCGACGTACTCGTAGGTCAAGGATTTGCCGGGCTCGATGATCGGCGAGCCTTCTTCCGTCGACCCATCCTGCTGCGAAGGGATCATCAAGCCGTGCGAGTGGATCAAGTTAGGGTAGCCGGAATCGTTGGTGACTTCGATCCGGACGGGCTGGCCTTCCTTGACGCGCAGCGCGGGCCCGGGAACAGTCCCGTTGTAGGCGGTGGTCTTGATGACCTGTCCGGGCGCGATCTCAAGCGATGTCGGTGCAATTCTGATCTTGTGGTCGACAGTCGCCTTGGGCCGCGCCTGAGCACGAACGAGCGGGAGGGTCTTGGCGCTCATGAGCGAGAGTGCACCGGCCTGCGCGCCGCGCAGCAGAGTTCTCCGGCTGATAAGCGATCGTCTCCGCGTGTCTCCACGTCGATCGATCTTTGTCATCGCTCTAGCCTCCTTCGGACGCCGTTGAGTACCACCGGTCGATCCGCCCGCGACAGCCAAGAGAGCAAATTCCGCCAACAAAAGAAGTTGAGTGAGGGAGTCCGTTTTAGCCGAAGCCGACGAGAGAACCGCCCTTTTATCGAAATTCGATAACCGCTAAAACGACGTCCGAAGATGCGGGGGTGAAGGAAAAGTATGAGGGATGACGCGACCGACGGGAACACAGGTGTCGTCTCGCCTGCTGAAGTGCTCCTGATCTTTCTCAAATTGGGGCTGACGTGTTTCGGCGGTCCGATCGCCCACATCGGTTACTTCCGCGACGAGTTCGTTCTGCGACGAAAGTGGATCGATGAGCACGCCTTCGCCGACCTCGTCGCCCTGTGCCAATTCCTGCCCGGCCCCGCCAGCAGCCAGGTCGGCTTCTCGATCGGCCTGACGCGAGCCGGTTATCTGGGCGCGCTCGCCGCCTGGGCTGGGTTCACACTACCTTCGGCCGCGATCCTAGTCCTCTTCGCGTACGGCGCCGGCGCGCTGAGTGGGCCGGCCGGTGCCGGCCTACTGCACGGGCTCAAGCTAACCGCAGTGGCCATCGTGGCACAGGCAGTATGGGGCATGGCGCGCAACCTCTGTCCCGACCGCGAGCGCGCGTCGATCGCGGTAGTGGCGGCGTTGATCATCCTCTTCAGCACGGCTTCGATCGCCCAGATCGGCGCTATTGCTCTCGGCGGCCTCGCCGGTCTGTGGCTGTGCCGCAGCGATGCGCCGGCGCGGTCCGGACACGTCGAAATCCGCGTCTCGCGGATCATGGGCCTGATCACCCTCGGGATGTTCTTCGTCCTGCTGGCGGGGCTCCCCGTGCTGCGGGGCTTGACGGGGTCCACCGGCGTCGCCCTGTTCGATGCGTTCTACCGCTCTGGCGCGCTTGTCTTCGGCGGCGGCCACGTCGTGCTCCCGCTCCTCAGAGAGGCCTTCGTCGCGCCTGGCTGGCTGGGCGACGACGCCTTCCTTGCCGGCTACGGTGTCGCCCAGGCGGTGCCGGGCCCGCTCTTCACTTTCGCGGCCTACCTCGGCACGGTGGTCTCTCCAGAGCCGCACGGGCTCGCGGGCGCAGCGCTCGGCCTGATCGGCATCTTCCTGCCCGGAATCCTAGTCCTGCTTGGCGCGCTGCCGTTCTGGGAGTCGTTCCGGAAACGTGCCGGCGCCCAGGCCACGATGCGTGGCGTCAACGCCGCAGTGGTCGGCGTGCTCGGCGCTGCCCTTTACGATCCGGTTTGGACTACGACCGTGCACACGGGGAAGGATTTCGGCATTGCGCTTGTCGGCTTCGTTCTGCTGGTCGCCTGGCGCGCCCCTCCGCTTGTCGTCGTCGCCTTCATCGCCGTTGCTGGAGCTCTAGCGGCGCTAATCTGACTTCGGGCTGCGGGCTCCCACGGCTCACCACGGCGTTTCACTCCTGCGATGTCAGCAAGTGGCCCATCAGCGAAGTGGCGGCACGCCCCATTGGGGTCGGCTAATTGGGGCGGAGCAGACTAGATTTTCTCAAGTTGAGTTCTTCGCAGTTTGACCCTGAACGGACATGAGGCGGGGATTTCGTCCGTCACTCTAATCATTCCGGCTTTCTGTCTGGACGTTCAATAAGTTCATATATGGGAACGTGGGTGCTTTCCGACCACGATTCTAGCGCAGCTCCGCAGACCGTGCAGATCGCGTCACCCGTATGCGGCACCAAGAAGTTCTCTTCGATGCGTCTGTACTCGGCGCCGCAATTGCATTGAACAATCGTCGCCATCCCCCCAATATGCGCTTGCGGCCGTCGATTTTCCAGCAGGAGTTTCGCCACAATCATTGACCCACGACCTACTCTGCATTGTAACGCCGATCTGCCAATCCAGCAGCCGAGGAAGTTTCAGTTGGTGGTCAATCTTCGAACGGCCTAGCCACTTGGTCTAACCGTGTCGCCGCTTAGACGAGATCACAATCGGTACGAGCTCGGCTCTAACTGGCTTCGATCGCTGCTCCGGTTCCGCCGCAACCTAATTTTCTGTCGGCCGTTGTCAGAATGCTGGATGATCAGGAGGAGCCCATGGACGCCAACACGCTGACACCTGCTGCTACACTCGCAAAAAAAGGCAAGACGCCGTTCTCTGGCGAAAGCATCGCCTATCGCAAGGCGCGCGAAACTTTGCTCGCGGGCGAGATCGAATTCCGGCGCCATATGACACGACTCGCCGACCAACGCCGCGCGTTGCCGCCCGGACCGCTTATTACGAAGGATTATCGCTTCAAGGACGCGAACGGCAGCGATGTGGGACTGATCGACCTGTTCGGTAAACATGACGCCCTTGTCACTTATTTCTGGATGTATGGCCCGCAACGTGAGCGCCCCTGCCCGATGTGCACCAACTGGCTCGGGGCAGTGAACGGCAATGCCGCAGACATCAAACAGAGGGTCGCGCTCAAGATCCTCGGCCGCAGCAGTGTCGAGCGGCAGTTTGCCTTTGCAAGCGAACGGACCTGGCGGCATCTCGATTTCGTGCAGACGGTCGGCGACGACTATGCCAACGACCTCGGTCTGCTCAACGCCGACAGCTCGGAAAATCCTGCGCTGGTTGTGTTCAAACGTGACGGCGACAAGGTGCGGTTGTTTTGGGCGAGCGAGATGACCAAGGAAATGGCCGACCCGGACCAAGACCCGCGCGATGCGCCCGACATTGCTTCGCTATGGTCAATCCTCGACCTGACGCCGGGCGGGCGAGGGACCGAGTGGTATCCAAAGCTGAGCTATTGAGGCAAGGTGTTCGCCACAGAGATCGACAGTTTGATGTTCTGCGCACCTTCATGAGGCGACCGTGAGGCGAGCATCGGTGTTTCCCGTCAAGCGAACCCATGGACTGGTTCGGTTGGATGCGCGAGGCGACCGACCAACGGCGGCCAGTCGATGGATCAAACGGACGGTTTGATGGCTTTATCGGTATGTCTGGAATTGGCCCATCGCTAGTGTTGACGCGGGGCTGCTACATGTCGGTTCGGAGGGGTAGACCGGAAGTGTGCAGTGGAGCGCTAGACCGACGCTTTTGACCCAACACGGACCTTTGAACCCCAGCAATCCGCCGATCGCGTAACCTACCTCAACGGCGGCGTGAAAACCTCCGCCAGCCGACAACGGCCAGTTGACGAACGGGTCGAAGCCCCCTGAACCGACAATAGCTAACGCACCGGAGGGAACATGGCTTCAGATCAGCGACTTTTATCTTTTGCCTGCTGATTGCAATTCCGCGCACCTTGATTGCGGGTGAGGCGCTTGATGCTGCCGCCATGGACGAGATGCACAAGCACTTTTCAGAAGCTTACAATCGAGGTGATCTGGACGCTATGGCCGCGACGTTCGCCGAGAACGCGGTACGCGTTACGCCCAGCGGCATCTTTCAAGGGCGGGACGCCATTCGCCGGAGCTTCAGCGATGCCCTCAAGCTCGGACTGCATGACTATTCGGTTCAGAGAACCGTCTCGCGTCCTGAAGGCTCCTTCGTCTTCAACGCTGGCACATGGCAAGCCAAGGTGGGAGACCGACCGTTTCACGGTTTTTACTCATCCATACTTACCAGCGAGAGTGGACAGCCGAAGATCGTCGAAGAAACAGTTGCAGTTGCTGCACCCTGATCGTCTCGTGGTGACTGGCAGAACCGGGGCTGCAAAGTTCCGCTTGTGGCCCTTAGCGGACTAGCTAGGGCGAACTGGCCATGTCCGGTCTTGAAGACTAAACGGACACGGGCCCTACCTCCGCGCGGGCTGATCGGGTTTATGAGTACACGCCCTTCTGTAATGGGCCCGATGATGTCAAGCCTCCCGAGTGAACGTCACGCCGCCGAGCTCATGCTTCTGTCCGTGGTCGACGCCTGGCCGCCACATCATGCTGTCAGAGGGAGCGGTGAGCCTATCTAGATACGCGTGGTTCGTCAGACGACGGCCACTGGGCGTGTAACGGCTTCACCGGATCCACCGTCCCGGCGACGGGACTTCGGGCATTGGGCTTCAGTTCAGCCCGGTTGCGTTCTTAATTTCCTCCGCCTGTTCTATGCCGCTATCGGCCCCGCTTCAGCCCATCGGTAAGTTGTGCCGTCGACCCAGATCCGATGCAAGATCACTGCGAGCTTACGTGCCAGGGCGACTTTTGCGCGCTTCGAGCCTCGCCGTTTGGCGACGTCCATCCCCCAGCGCTTGAGTTTCGAGAACCGTGTGATACGCGATAGCAGAACGTTGGCGGCTTCATACAAGACCGTCCGCACCGTCTCATCGCCGGCCAGCGTGATTCCGCCCGTGACGTCCTTTTCTCCCGATTGATATTTCTTTGGTGTGAGCCCGAACAGCGCGCCTGCTGCCTTTGACTTTGCAATGCGCTTAGGATCATCAATCGCCGATTTGTAGGTAATAGCCACTAGGGGACCAACGCCTGGCACTGTCATCAGCCGGCGACAGACCGCATCGTCACGCACAGCTGCCAGCACAGCCTTGTGTAGCCTTCCGTATTCTGCCTTCAGGGTCGATCGCGCCGAAAGCATCGCATCGGCAATGCGCTCCAATGTCGCCTGGCCCGCAACCAGCTCTCGAATCCGCGCTTCGAAATTCCTTCGCGTCACCGGACCAACCTTCAGACCGAAGCCGCGCAAAATCCCTCGGATACTTAGTTCTACATCGATGAGCCGCCCGAGAAGCTGTTTGCGTGCGATCAGGAGTGCCCGGATCTCTTGCGCGTCAACCGACTTTACGTGTACCGATCGATACCACCCCATCCGGATCAACTGGGCGATCCCGCGGGCATCCTTCCGATCCGTCTTAACCGTCATTGCAGACAACGCGGCCTTCACGTGCCGCGTTTCCAGCAGAACTGTTTCGAATCCTGCACCTCTCAGGCCCGCATGCAGCCATTGCGACAGCGGCCCAGCCTCCAGCCCGATCCGCTTCACTGCAAAGCCGAGCGCCTCAAAAAGCTCAACTAAGGCGCCGGGCTCGCTTGCGACCTTTGCTTCCCTCAGGATCTTACCCTGGGCGTCCACAACACACACGCTCGACAGTTCCAATGACACGTCGATTCCGGCATAATTGTCCACGGCTGTCCTCCGTCTCCAGATGCTTGGGGCCGACTCAAATCGTGACCCCGTTTCATCATCTATCGGGGGACAGCCACCATCATGACCCCTTGCTCGGAGCCGGGCCCATTACCGCATCTAGTCGGGTACGATCCTCGCAGGGAGAAGCGCTTCCTCATTTGGAAATACCTAAGCAATTGATATTACTAGAGGCGAATTCGGCCATTTTTTCCAAACGCGGCCAGAAATCGTTGAATAATCAAGCAGGTTTTGATTCCGCCATTCGGAGGTTCGATCCCTCCCGCCCCAGCCAGGTGATATTGCTCGTCAAATCGCCTTCTCCGTTGCCTGCCGAAGAGAGATCGGGCTGCGACGGCGGCACGGTTGGCGATTGATGATCAACTCGGCGTTCGCGGCTTGCTGCTGTTTGATGATGGGACGGCTGAGGCTTGCCGTTCCTTCGCTTCGTAATATTCAGCCGAGAACTTGATGGACCATCGCGCGAAGAACGAACGCAATTCCTGAGTGGGCTTCTCGACGCCGAGATGTTCTGCGACGTGTGCCTCGCGCAACCACCTCACCGCCGACGTGAGGCCGGCAATGCGCTCGAGCCTCTCAACCGCCGCGGTCCCGACGATCTCCGCCTGCTGATAGCGAAGGCCGACCTTTCTGATCACATGCACGCGCTTGATGATGTCGTAGCCCTTGAAGACGAGCTGAACGAGGGGATGTTTTCTGGCCTGCGGCCAGGCTGCCGGATAGACCGGTAGCACCAGAAGCTTGCTCTTCGCGATGACCGTTGCGAGCGGATGCAGGAGTTGCATCCAGGCTGGCCAGGACGTGACCTTGGCAAACAATACCGCGTGCATCGCCGTTGCCACCCCGAAAGAGATCGGCAGCCAAAGGACTGCGCACAGGATCACCAGCAATGCGGTGCTCGGCGTGAGATGCCGGCATGTTCTGAACACCCATGCCATGCCGCCTTCAAAGGCATCATGCACAGCTTGCTCGAACACCCGATAGCTGATCTTACGCCGCAACCACAACCAGTTTCGGCGAATCGATCTACCCCACTGTCGACGCTTCGCCGCGGACAGGGGAAGCAGGCGCACCGCGCCATTGACGACAGTCACGATGACATCGCCGACAACCCTGGCCGCGAAGAGCGGAAGCCAGACAATCTGCATTGCAAAAGGGAAGGCGTAGTCAAGCATCCGCATCAAGATCGCAAGAACGAAACGCAGGATCTTGTTCGTGGCGAGCGCGACTACGACAAGCGGGATGATGATCACGTCGTCGAGCGCGCCGCGAAAGCGGCTTTCCTCGGTCCATGCCGGGTGACGACCATCGGTCACGGTGCACCGTCCGGGCTGAGTGCCGGCTCAGATTAGCACATTGTAAGCTCGAGGGGGGCCTCAGGTGCCGGTCGTCAGGTGAGGGCGAGCACTCCGCATAAGAGGCCAGTTCGCATGACCCGCGTTAACCCTGTCTCTGATCATGTCCCGTAGCCGCGCCGGCCGGTTCAGTTCTGCCGCCAAGCCGCCTTATTGGATGTCTGCAATTGGTCGCCGATTTACGGGAGCTTATTTTTCGGCAGGCTTTGAACGAGGCGTCTCGTTCGGAAAGCGTGAAATCAGATGAAGGCGGCTCTCATCCTCGTTGGCTTTAGTACACTCGCGGTGATGGAGCTTGAGACGGCGCCGCGCATGACAAAGCCCGTGAACGCGCCGCCCGTTCAGGCGACCGTCGGGTTGCGCGTCTCAGCCGATACGCTGACGACGGCAGACCGGCTCGAAACCCCGCACATGCAATTCGAAGCGCCTCCGCAGCCGGTCTCCCTGAGCAAACCGATTCCTCCGCCGGATCAAACAGCGACTGTTGCGCAAGAGCCTTTGAAGATCATCGCGCCACACCAGCGCACTGCAAGCGGACGAAAATCCGCGGTCATGCTGCCCAGACCTCGGCCCAGGCAGGGAACTTCCAAGGCAATTGCGAATGCCCAGCGCGCCAGACCAGTCGCGGAGGTCAAGCCCTGCCGGTCGGGTGTCTTCGATGGCCTGTTCAAGGCATTGAACCTGTCAACGGGATGTCAGAGCTAGCCCCAAAATTCCTCTGCATCGGCGATATCGTTTCCGCCGCGCCGGATTCACGCGGCCACTGTATCAATTGAGCGGCGGATCACCTGGCGCACCTCCGCATTCGACAGGAACAGGTCGTGGTTGATAACGCCCCAGCCTGCCTCGGACGCATCGACCACGCGCACCCCGAGCCCTTCGATGGCGGTCTTCTCGGCAGCGCCGACACGTGTCATCCCGCCAGCGATTTGCCCCGACAACGCCAGCGCGCGGTCGTTCGTTGCGGCGATGACGGTGATCTTGCGCGAAAGCGGACCGATGCGGTTGATCGACGACGAGAACACGTCCATGTCGATATCCGGCGCGGCGAACACCACGGCCCCGATCCTGCCCGCAACGGCGTCACCGGATCGCGCATAGAGCTGGCGCAGGCTTTCGAGCGTCAGCATGGTTCCCATGCTGTGCGCGACGATGTGGACGCGGCCGGCGCTCGACGTCGTGACGATAGATCCCAGTACGCGTTCGAAGCCATCGCGGGACCACATTGCGCTGTCGCGGTCATAGGCGTAGTCGAAAAATCCAGCCTTCGAGGGCCAGGAGAATACCATCGTCTGGCCGCGGAACCTGATGCCATCGGAGAGATGCGCGGCATCGAGCGCCGCTGTCTCGAACGTCTGCTTGAAGCCGTGCACGTAGATGAGAACATCTGGTCCGCCGCCTGCCTGCGCGACAAGACTGCCGACCTCGCCCGATACCGGCTCGACCCCATCAAGACGCCAATCGTCAAGTCCGGCTGCGGCGAGAGAGAAACGGCTGTCGCCAGGCGCCACAAGCTTCGCTCGTGCGACGGTCATCGTCGAAGCCCGCTCCGGCCCGAACCACGGCTTCGCCCGGGCGCCGCTCACTGGCTTGCGCGTGGTTACGACGAGCAACGTAGGGTCGACCGAGAGCGACGAAGCGTCGTAGCGTGCGCCGGTAGCACCCAGGCTGGCGCATCCGCCCAGCGCGACGACGCAGGCTGAGGACGCAAGCCCACCAAGGAGTGCACGGCGGGACGCAGTCACTTCGTGTTGCACTAATTGTCGGATGATCACGCAGAACCTTTGGGAACTGCCCCCTGGAGGAGCCCGCCCCCGCGCGCGTTCCTGAATGATGATGGCGGCGAGATTAAGGGCGGGGCGCGCCACGCCGCTGGTTCCAAATGCGGATTGAAATAGTCGAACAATCCAACAGGTTTTGTTCCACCATTCGGAGGTTGGATCCTCCGGCCCCAGCCAAGTCGCAACCCGACGGATGCGCCGGGCTGCCGACCGGCTGCGGTGAACTCAGGACTTCGTGGGGCTGCGGACCGCCGCGCCGGGATCGATCGTCTGCGACGGTAGGCGGCGTTCGGCGGGGCGCGCGACCAGCAGATAGAGAACCAGAGCGAGCAGCGACGTTGCCGCCATCACCGCGGTCATCGACAACGCGGTCCGCCCGTCGAAGCGGAGTGCGACCAGCCCGCTCGATATTGCGCCGGCGGTCAGCTGAATGCTTCCGGCGGCGGCGCTGACGGCGCCCGCGATCTCCGGGAGACGCTGCATCGTCGCGCTCATCACGTTGGGCACGCTGAACCCGAAGCCGAGTGCGACCGCCATCAGCAGCGCAACCACGAGTGACGTGGGCATCCACCCGGCCAATGTCATCGCGAGCAAGACGGTGCTGGCGGCGGCCGACAGCGTCAGCCCGGTTGCGAGCATGCGGGCGGACTCTACGCCGCGCCGGCCGAGCTGGCCGTCGAGGAACGCGCCGACCATGACGGCCCCCGAGCATGCGCTGAAGATCAGGCCATATTGCTCGGGGCGCAGTCCGACGGCGCCGACGAAGAACAGCGATGCGCCGGTGACGTAGGCAAACACGGTCGCGCCGCCAGCGGCGCCGACCAGGATGAAAGGCAACGACACCGGATGCGTCAGCACCTTGCGGTAGCTGTCGATGACGGCCGAAAGCGCCAGGCGGCCGGAGCGGTCGGTCGTCGCCGTCTCCGCGAAGCGAAACATCACCACGACCAGCAGCATGAGACCGATCCCCGCCTGGGTGGCATAGATCGATCGCCAGCCGGCGATCGCCAGCAGGGCGGCGCCGGCGGTCGGTGCGATCACGGTCGCGACATTGACCATGACCATGACGTTGGCGATCTTGCCTCGCGCGGCGTTGCCGTCGAAGAGATCGCGAATGATGGCGAAGGTCGTTGCGGTGGCGGCGGCGCCGATGCCCTGGATGAAGCGGCCCAGCAACAGAACCGGCAGCGAGGACGCTTTCGCGCAGG
This sequence comes from Bradyrhizobium sp. Pa8, assembly GCF_052588265.1. Taxonomy (NCBI): domain Bacteria; kingdom Pseudomonadati; phylum Pseudomonadota; class Alphaproteobacteria; order Hyphomicrobiales; family Nitrobacteraceae; genus Bradyrhizobium; species Bradyrhizobium sp. Pa8. Next base: position 2,538,076 of record NZ_CP176767.1, read on the forward strand.
CGAGGCTTGCGGCGATGAACAGTACGAGGCCGAATGCCAGAATCGGCTTGCGGCCCAGGCGGTCGGAGATAGGTCCGTAGATCAGCGGCGCGGTGGCGAGGCTGAGCATGAAGGCGCTCATGGTCAGCCCGACATCCGACGCGCTCGCGTCGAGCGTCGCGCCGGTCGCCGCCAGCGCCGGCAGATTGATGTCGATGCCGGAATAGGGCACGGCCGCCAGAAAACCGAGCAGCAGCGTGAAGGCAAAGGATGCGGGGTCGATTTGCATGGACGGATATCCGGTTCCGGCTTGATAGATGTGCATGAGGCGATGGAGGCGCGGTCGCCCGCCCTCCATCGCCGCGATCGGCGATTACGCGCGCCGTTCGGCGCGCCGCCCCCGGCTTGCCGCCATCACGCCGGTGTGCGAGGTCTCGTCGGCCACGAGCTCGCCGATGACCCGGAGGACTTCGGACGGCGTGTCGATCCCGGCGAATTCGTCCGCGATCTGCGAGGCACGCGACTGGAAGCGGGATTGATCGAGCACCGTCCGCACCGCGTCGCGCAACGCCTTCGGTGTCGGCTCGTTGGTCGCCAGGTTGATGCCGACCCCGGACCATGCGACCCGCGCGTTGACGTCGGCCTTGTCTTCGGTCATCCCCGCGGTGACCAGCGGGATGCCGAAGCTCATGGCCTGGTTGACGCTGCCATAGCCGCCATTGGTGACGAGCACGTCGACGTTCGGCAGCAGCCACTCGAACGGCAGATAGCTGGCGATGCGCGCGTTCGACGGGATCTTGCCGGGGATGGCGTCAATTGGGCGGCCGCCTGCCGTCACGATCACCAGGATGTCTTCCTCGTCCGCGAGGGCCGCCAGCGTCGGGGCGACCAGCAGATTGAAATTATGATTAGCCACCGTTCCCTGCGTCACCAGAACGATCTTGCGCGATCCGTCGAGCTCTTCGGCCCAGGGCGGCGGCGGGACCTGGTTGGCGATGATCGGCGGGGTGCCGACGAAATGCACTGAGGGCGGAATCTCGCGAGGAAATTCGAAGCTCGGCACCGACAATTGCAGATAGGCATCCCCGAGAGCGACCACGGAATGGAAGAGCGGCATCGCGATCGGCCCGACCCCGAGAGACTTCAACGCCCGGTTCAGGCGCATTGACACCGGCTGATCGACTGCCGCATCAAAGTCCCGCGCCATGGCCGCATAGTGATCGCGCTCCTCATCGGTCTTTGCCGGCGGCAGGCCGAGGAAATTGGGCGCGCCGTCCTCGCGCGCCCAATGCAGAAACGAGGTCCCGCAGAGCGCGATCGGAGGCCGCTGCGAGCGCGGTCCGAGCAGCATCGGCAGCACACCGAACAGCATGTCGTCGGCGACAATGATGTCGGCGGGGAATTGCCGCAGGATTTGCCGCAGCCCCTGGTGCTGGGCCGGAATGGCGTCGACGAAGATGCGCTCGCAAGCAACACGGAACCACTCCAATCCCGGCGGAATGGTCTTGAGTTCAGGGAATCGCGAGAAGACGTCGTTCGGATCAAAGTCCGCGTCCTCGGGAAGGGGAAAGAACTTCACGCCGCTGGCTTCGACGCGGGCACGAAAGGCGGTGCCCGTCAGGAAAGCGATCTCGTGACCATCGGCACGCAGGATTTGCGTGATCGCCAGCATCGGATTGAGATGACCCGTCGCAGGTGTCGAAGCGATAAGAATCTTCATGTGAGTTGACCTCTTGATGATCGATGCACGGTCGCCCCAGGGCGTCCGGTCGAGTGAGAGGCAATTGAAGCGATCGCCGTTACGCCACGGCTTCCGGCGGCAATGGAAATGGTTACGGCGGCAACGCATAGTGGCGCTGCCAAGGCCAGGCAAAAAGGCCGGTGCAAAAACCGGTGACATCGCGCCGGAAGCCGATAGCTGGCACAGGACTACAATTGTAACGCGAGCGGCGGGTGATGAAACGGCACCGAAACACCGCGCTGCTAATCCGGCAGACATCCGCATGGCACGCCTTCGCAGATATTGGAGCGTTGGCGTCGGCCGAAAGTGATTTTTGACGATCCGGATGTTGCGCGGCATCGGTCGCGCCCAATTCATTGAGGACTGGCATGGAAAATATTGTCGCCCTGATTGCGATGGTTGCGTTCATCGCGCTTCTGGCCTGGCTGGGCGTTCGCGCCTCCCGGACGAAATCTGCTCTGGCGAAGTGGAGCGGCATGGTGCTGACGGCCGTGCTGGCGGTCTCAGTGTTCGGCGTCGCCGCTTTGACCGCGGTCGGTATCGTCCGGCAACACGCCCGTTCTGCACCGGTCCCGGATGTGAAGATCGAGGCGATACCGGACCAGATTGCCCGAGGCATGGCCGTGGCCGACGGCTTTTGCGCCGCATGTCACTCGCAGACCGGGACGCTGACCGGCGGCGGCAACGTCGCCAAGGATCTCCCGATTCCCATCGGCTCGTTCGTGCCGGCCAATCTCACGCCCGCCGGCGTCTTGAAGAATTGGTCCGATGGCGAGATCTTTCGTGCCATTCGCAATGGGATCGACGCGAGGGGGCGCTGGCTGGCGATCATGTCCTTCACCAATGCCGGCCGGCTCAGTGACGACGACACCAAGGCCGTGATCGCCTACATCCGCAGCCTGCCCGCGAGCGGTGCACAGACCCCGGATCCGCCGGATCGCTTCAGTCTGCTGGGCATCGTGATGCTGGGCGCCGGATTGTTGCCGGATGCGAAGCCCGTCTTCACCGGCGTGATCACTGCGCCGCCGAAGGCGCCGACGGCGCTCTATGGCAAGTACCTGCTGTCCTATCAGGATTGCCGCGAATGCCACGGCAGGGATCTCGGCGGCGGCGTGCCGGGACAATTGCCGCCGCTTGGACCGGACCTCGGTATCGTCAAGAACTGGAGCCTTCCGCAATTCGTCGACACCATGCGCACAGGCGTTGATCCGAACGGGCATCGGCTCGGCGAGCAGATGCCGTGGCGGCCGATCGGGCGGATGGATGACGACGATCTCGCCGCGATCTACCAGTACCTGTTGGCTCTGCCGGGCTCCTGATGATTCCGTGAAGCCGCAAACAGCCGCGCCCGGCGTGGCGGCAACAGTCTGCGCAGCGCATCGCGGTCGCTGAACGACAGCGCAAGCCGCAAGCTTCCTATCGCTCCAAAGTGGCAAGCGTTGGGATCACAATTATTCACGTATGCGACATCCGATGGAATTGGCCGCAGAATTACCCTGTTGCGGCGTCATCACGGCTTCATAGATAGACTCAGTGTGAGCCCATGGACCCGGATATCCCGTTCTATTTTGAGCGATTCCAATTCGGACGAAATGAATATCATTTCACCACAGCCGGACGTTGACGTTCGCAATTTTTAAGTACAGCTCAGTCGACGGACGGCGAATTTTGAGAGTACGGAATGCTTGCAGATATTGGCCATATCGTCGTCGTCGATGACGATCCGACGCTAAGGCAAATGGTGATCAAATATCTCGAGGAGCACAATATCCCGACAAGGGCGGCCTCCAACAGATCGGAATTGAACCACTATCTCGATGGCAGCCAGCCGAGCCTGATCATCCTCGACCTTCGGCTTGGTCAGGATGACGGTCTGGACCTGTTGAGGGAAATCCGTTCGCATTCCGACGTGCCGGTCATCATCACGACGGGCCATCGCCCCGACGAGATCGATCGCATCGTCGGGCTCGAGCTCGGCGCCGACGACTACATCATCAAGCCGTTCTCTCTGAGGGAGCTGCTGGCGCGCGTCCGCGCGGTGTTGCGGCGGCAGGAGATGGGACGGGCCGCGCGCGCCCGCGATCCCGAGCGCGGAGGCTATCGCTTCAGCGGCTGGAAGCTCGAACGCCGCAGCCGAAAGCTGACCGATCCCGACGAAGCGCCGGTGCCGTTGAGCAAGGGAGAATATGCGCTGCTGCTGGCCTTTCTCGAGGCGCCGCAACGTCCCCTGACCCGCGAGCATCTGCTGCAGGCGACCCGCATCCATGAGGATATTTTCGATCGCAGCATCGACGTCCAGGTGCTGCGGCTGCGGCGCAAGCTGGAGACCGATCCGAGCGCGCCGCGCGTCATTCAGACCGAGCGCGGCGTCGGCTATGTCTTCGCGGTTCCGGTCGATCCGTTCTAGAAGCAATTGGCGGATTGCAATTGTAGCCATTTTGCCGTCGGCGGTGACCTTGGCGTAACAGCGGACCGTCAGATTGCCTCCCACCAACAGCGTGTGGGAGATTTACGATGGATAAGCATTCTCACAGTGTGAGCCGCGTTGCCTTGCCGGGTCACATGGAACTCGACAGGGCGAACTGGGTCGCACGGTCTGACGGTCGCGGCATGGTCCGTCTCGGTGCGGTTGCCGCGGGTCATTCCTTGCCCGACATCGGTTCGCCTTCGGTCGCGCCGGCGGCCGCGCAAGACCAACCTGCCACCACATTCTGGTGGGCCGTCTTCGCGTCCGTGATGGAAGGCTTTGCCCTTTACGGCGCCTCATTGCATCCGACCGCGGCCGTGCCGGTTCATGCGATGCTGGACGCTGTGCGTGAATCCCGGCCGCCTTCGGCAGATCGCACGCCGCCCGCGCCGGCGAAGAGCGTCAGCGATGGCGCCGGCAACAGTGGGAATATCGTCCTGTTCGATCGCGTCCCGCCGCGCGATGCACGGCCGGCGCGCAGCTGGCTGCGCTCGCTCGGTGCGGCTCTCGGAACTGTGATGGCCCTGCCGGCACACTGGCGCCGGGAATGGGAAATCAGACAGGCCGTCGCAGCGCTGATGGAATTCGACGATCGGACCTTGCGGGACATCGGGATCCACGGCCGATCGGAAATCGAGCGGATGGTGAGGTACTGTCGTGATTGCTGACGCGATCTGCATGGCCCTGGTGGGGCTGGACTTCTGTCGAGCTGCCGGCCGGTCGATCATGTCGATTGGCGTCAACGCCGGCTCTTCGGATCTCGCACCGCCGAGCCGACCACCACCTTCGCGAAATCATCCAGCTTCGATCAAAACTCCTTGAGCAGACGCGACAAATCTCGCTTCACCCCCACATTGCTGGGCGTGCAGCAGTTCGCCAGATTTCTCGGGGCCGGACGAGGTGCCGGCCTCCGAAACTGCGCGATCGTGATCTGCGCACTGGTGCCTTGCTCTCTGAAGGTCTCTCCCGCACCGTCGCAGTCGCCGCCCGCTCTCGTGTCGGTCCGCAAGGATGAGCCCATCACGCCGATTCCGGCGCCGCCGGCAATCGACCCACTGAAGGTCAAGCTCGGCGAACGGCTGTTCTCCGATCGCAGGCTGTCGCACGACAATTCACGCAGTTGCGCATCGTGTCACGATATCGCGACGAACGGCGCGAGCCCGAGGTCGCACGATGTCGGCCCCGACGGAGCGGAGATCGCGCTCAACACGCTCACTGTCTTCAATGCGACGCTCAGCTTTCGCTTCGGCTGGGAAGGAAAATTGCGCAACATCGAAGCCGATACCAGGTCGTCGCTGGAAAGCCCGCGCACCATGGCGAGCAGCTCGGTCGAGATCGCAGAGAAGCTCAATGCCGATCCCGACATGCGCGAGAGCTTCCTCGCGGCTTACGGCCACCGCCCGGAGCGCGGCGATGTCGTCGACGCGCTCGCAAGCTTCCAGCGGACGCTGGTCACGCCAGGCGGCAAGTTCGATCGCTGGCTGGCGGGTGACGCCGCGGCGCTGTCGGACGACGAGCTGGGCGGCTACCAATTGTTCAAATCGCTGGGCTGCGCGTCCTGCCATCAGGGCGTCAATGTCGGCGGCAACCTGTTCCAGCGCCACGGCATATTCCACCCGCTCGCATCGCCCGAGCCGAAGATTCTGCGCGTGCCGAGCCTGCGCAACGTCGCGACCACGCCGCCGTATTTCCATGACGGCAGCGCGCCGACGCTCGATGACGCGGTTCGCAAGATGGCCTTTGCCCAATTGAACGCGACGCTGACGGAGAAGCAGATCAAGGCGATCGTCGCCTTTCTGAACAGTCTGACCGGCACCTATCGCGGCGCGACTGTCGGAGGCTCCCCATGAAATTTGCCCCCGCCGTGATCGGCGTAACCTGCGTGCTGGCCCTGCTGACCTGGCTCTTGTTGAACGGGCTGAACTTCAATTCGGTGCGCTACGACCGTCAGCTCCAGGCGCTTGGCGACTTCACCCGGTTCGAACGCGCGATGACCAGGGAAGTGCTGACCGCGCGCGCCGGCCTGTCGCGGAACTATGACAAGCTGGTGCAGATGACCGATGCCTATGACGACGCCCTGACGCGGCTGCGCGAAACGCCGGGTCTCAACGCCGAAGAGACCAGGGCAATCGATGTGCTGTCGGCACGCGCCCTCCGGCAGGAGGACCTGGTCGAACGGTTCAAGAGCCGCAACGCGCTGCTCCAGAACTCTTTTGCCTATTTCGGTCTGTTCAGTGACAAGTTGGCCGAGTCGGATCAGCGCGCGCTGGTCACGGCCGCCTCCGCATTGGCGGCAGCGATGCTGCGCCTGACGCTCGATACGTCGGACGTCGTGGCGCGCCAGGTCCAGGATCGATTGGAAGAGCTGGCGCTCGTGCAAACGCCGTCGCAGGACATGGATTCGGCCCGCGCGTTGCTGATGCACGGGCAGATGCTGCATGACCTTCTGCCCGACATCGACACGATCGTGAAGACGCTCGTCGCCGAAGCGAACAACCGCGAGCAGGATGCCGTATTGGCGTTGATCACCAGGCGTCAGCTCGCCTCGCGGGCGTCGGCGCGCCGGGTACGCCTGTTGCAGTTCATGACGTCGCTGCTGCTGCTCTACGGCGTGGTCTATTTCGGATTGCTACTGCGTCGGCGCGCAGTCACGCTGCGCCGCCGTGCTGCGTTCGAGCACGTCATGGCCGGCATCTCGATGCGGTTCATCGATTCGAGCCGCGAGAGGATCACCGCTGACGTCGAGACCGCGCTGCAACAGCTCGCCGGATGTATCGGTGCGGATCGCGCCTATTTCGTCGGCGCGACCGGGACGACGACAAGCACCTATCGGTGGTCCCGTGACGGGATCGTATTCGAGCCGGGTTGGCCGGATCGCGCGCTGAGCCTCGCGTCACGCTTCGACGGTGGCGAAGGCGGTATCGTTTATATCCCCAAGGTCAAGGCCACCCACCCCGACGACACGATGAACCTGCTCGAGGACGCCGGCGTCGGCGGCTGGCTGTGCGTGACGGCGGTCCGGGGACATCGCGATGAAATCCTCGGCTTCGATACCGTGCCGACCGGGGCGCTCGAATACTGGTCCGAAGTCTCGTTGTTTCGCATGGCGTTCGACGCCATCGGCAACGCGATCCGCCGGGTGCGGCTCGAAGGCGAGAAGGAGCGCTTGCAGGCGAGCCTGCAACAGGCACGCCGCATGGAAACCCTCGGCACCTTTGCCAGCGGCATCGCCCACAACTTCAACAATATCGTCGGCGCGATCCTCGGCTATGCCGAGATCGCCGAAGCGCGACTCCGGTCGGGAGGCCGGCCGGCCGGCAGCCTTGCGGAGATCCGCCGTGCCGGCGAGCGGGCGCGCGAGCTGGTCGAACAGATTCTCGGCTTCGGCCGCCGCGGCGAGGGCAGGCGGGAGCGTGTCTGCGTCAGGACCCTGGTCGACGAAACCAGATCGCTGCTGGCAGCTTCGTTGCCTTCGCACGTCAAGTTCGAGGTGAACGAGTCGGCCGAAGGGGCCACCGTGATGGGCGAGCCCGCCCAGTTGCAGCAGGTGATCCTGAATCTTTGCAACAATGCGGCTCAGGCGATGACGGAGCCTGGTTGTATCGAACTCGGCATCGAGGTGCGCGATCTTCAACAGCCATTGTCGATCGGACGCAGTGAGGTCGGCCCCGGCCGCTTCACCGTGATGTCGGTCACCGATCCGGGGCTGGGAATGGACGAGGCGACGCTGGAGCGGATCTTCGAGCCCTTCTTCACGACGCGCCCGGACGGCAACGGCCTCGGGCTCGCAACCGTTCGCGAGATCGCGGAGCAATACGGTGGGGCCATCGCCGTGCAGAGCGAGCCGGATGCCGGCACGCGCTTCGACGTCTGGCTGCCATCCGGCGACCCCGACGAGGCGGTGCCGGTTCAACAGAGCCCCGATCTTGCGTTCCGTGGCGCGGGCGAGACGGTGCTGGTGCTCGACACCGACCGCCGTCGCCTGTTGCGCCATGAGGAAATCCTCGCGGCGCTGGGTTATGAGCCGGTCGGATTCACCAGGCTGGCGGAGGCGATCACTGCCTGCCGCACCGCGCAAACGCGTTTCGATGCAGCGCTGGTGTGTCACCTGCCCGGAGGCTCCTCGATCGAGCTGGCGGCGGCATTGCACGCGGCGGCACCGGCCTTGCCGATGATTCTGGCGAGCCCCTCGACGCGCGAGCTGGCGGTGCCGTCGCTGGAGACCTCCGGCATCACCGAGCTCGTTCATCACCCGCTGATATCGGCGGAGCTCGCCGGCGTCCTGGCGCGGAGCGTCGCCTCGTCGGCCGCGCGACGACGGCTGAGGCGGACCGCCGCGGCGCGCTAAGCGCTTTCGAGCGAGGCGGATACCGGCTCGCGCGAAGAAAGAAAGCGCGTCAAAACAGGAATCCATAGCTGGCGCAGACAATCGGCGATCGCGGTTGCAATGGTAACGCGATGTCGCCGCGGGCGAAATGGTCGAGTAGCCGGGACCTCCTATCCATCGCATGCGCATCGTCGCAACGTCACCGCGATAGGAGAATGATGATGTCAATCAGACTTGGCGTGACCGTCGTCGCAGCTACGTTTCTGTTCGGATCGGTTTCCAGCCTCAGGGCTGCCGGAGGCGCAACCGCGCCTGTGGCCGTCGCCTCGCCCGGCAGCGTCCCCGCAACAAGGCTCGCGGACCTGGTTCGGCAGGCTCCCATCGGTCACCGGCAGCCGCGGCGCAGCGACGTGCCCGGGTCGACGCAAGCCTCGCCCGAAGACGCGGAGCTGCAGCGGCTCGACAAGGAGATCGACCGCCGGCTGATCATCTGCCGTGGCTGCTGATGGCCGGCCGAGGTCATGGATCGCGCGCGCCGCAAGGGGCGCGCGTTCGCCATCTCCTATCCCTCGTATTGATCCAGCCCCATCGCCCAGAGCGACTGATCGTGGCCGAATGCGTAATTGCGGTTGTTGATCGCCGGATTGCGATTGACCATCGGCCGCATGAACATCGGATGGGTCGCGCTGCGGACCTCATGCTCGACCGTGAAGAGATGCCTGCCGCTGTCGAGATCGACGATGTCGCAGAAGCGATACTGGTATTGATTGTCCTCGCGCGAGATCAGGTCGCGCGCCAGGAGTTTGCGGTAAGGGCCGGAGAAGTCGGTGATGTACATCTGCACATGGTGGCCGTCGTAGTCGCCCTGGGGCCGATCGGTCTCGCGGAACAAAAGATGCTGGTCGCGGCCGGTCTTGACGGCGGCGACCTGGCCGTCGCCGTTTCGCAAGCTTGCGGGCATGCCCATGATCTCGGGGTAGAAGGCGCAAATCGCCTTTGTGGTGCCTTCCGGCACGTCGAACTCGACATAGGGAATGCCGAGCGCGATGCGCCCGAAGCGTGCGGCGTCCGGCTCGTAGCAGCGCAGTCGGTTGCCCCACGGACAGATCGCCTCGACATGATCGTTGTGCTCGGCGAACGCGAACGCCGTGCCCTCGAGCTTCTTCGCGACCGACGCGAGCCGCGCCAGCAGCGCCTCGCGGCCCTCGATGACCAGCCCGACATGGCCGCGCAGCACCTGCGGCCTGCCGCTTGGCAGGTGAAACTGGCTCCGTCCGGCATTGATCCACATGTTGGTGTCGGACACCATCAGGTAGGGATCGCGGGTCAGCCCGAGCCCCGTAACGTAGAACAGCGTGGCGAGGCGCTGGTCCGGGACCTGGATGTTGACGTGCTCGAAATGGATCGCGTTGCCGAGATCTTCTGCGGATCGATCGAATTGTTGCGGCATGGATGTGCGCTTCTCGCTGGGGGACTGAAAGGTCCATACTAGAGCAGAATTTCCGCCAGCCGAAACTGTTCGCCGATCACATCTTGAGGGCAGGGCATGATCTCCGTTGCCCGCCTTGCCGTGGCAGCCGATCCCTGTAATCTGGTCAAACACGAGGCAAGAAGCGCGGGAAGGGATCGATGGGAGGAGTTTTGGAGGGCGTGCGCGTCCTCGATTTCGGGCGCTATATCGCAGGGCCCTATTGCGCGACCTTGCTGGCCGAATTCGGCGCCGAGGTCATCCGCGTGGAAAAGCGCGACGGCAGCGAGGACCGCTTCGTGGCGCCGGTCGGCGAGGGCGGCGAAGGCGCGCTGTTCCTTCAGGTCAACCGCAACAAGAAGTGCATCACGCTCGATCCGATGAAGCCGGAAGGGCAGGAGGTGATGCGCCGCCTGATCGCGACCGCGGACGTCGTCGTCGCCAATCTGCCGCCACAGACCCTGCGCGCGATGAAGCTCGACTACGACTCCTTGAAGGCGATCAAGCCGGACATCATCCTGACGACCGCAACCGCATTCGGCGGGCCGGGGCCCTGGTCCGACCGCGTCGGCTTCGACGGTGTCGGCCAAGTCATGTCGGGCTCGGTGTACATGACCGGCGCCGGCGACCCGCCATATCGCGCCGCCGTGAACTGGGTCGATTTCGGCACGGCGCTGCATTGCGCGTTCGGGACGCTCGCGGCGCTGATGGAGCGCGCGAAATCCGGCCGCGGCCAGATCGTCGAGGGCGCGCTGCTCGCCACCGCGCTGTCCTTCACCAATGCCACGCTGATCGAGCAGGCCGTCATCAACGTCAACCGCGTGCCGACGGGCAATCTCGGCCAGACCGCAGCGCCCGCCGACATCTACCGCACAAAGGACGGCTGGGTGCTGTGCCAGGTCACGGGGCATCCGCTGTTCAAACGCTGGGCGAAGCTGATGGGTGAGGAGGACCTGTGGCTGAACGATCCGCGCTTTGCCGACGACATCAGCCGCGGCAACAACGGCCCCGTCATCAGCGCGCGGATGGCGCGCTGGTGCGCCGAGCGCACCACGCAGGAGGCTGTCGACACTCTGGGCAAGGCCATGATTCCGACCGGGCCCGTCCTCAGCCCGCAACAGGCGCTGGACCATCCGCATATTCGCGCCGCCGGCTTCATGCAGGAGGTCGAATATCCCGGCCTGCCGAAACGCGCACCCGTCGCCCGCGCCGCCGTCCGGCTGTCGGAAACGCCAGGCGAGATCGCATCGCGTCCGCCGACGCTCGGCGAGCATACCGACCTCGTCCTGACTGAGCTTGGCTACGACGTGGCCGCGATCGCGACGCTTCGGCAGGGCGGGATCGTCTAGGAAGCGCGCGCGCCCCATGCCAGGAGATTTTCGTTGAGGACTCCGGCGGTCGTCAATACCATGGTAAGGTATTGATCGATCAAGCGTTCGACCGAATTGGCGGGGATGGTGGCAGGTTCAAAGAGAACGCGTGGAGGCAGCGGCCGCGTCAAGCTCGAGGAGGTCGCGCGCAAGGCCAATGTCTCGACCGCGACCGTCTCGCGCGCCTTCAACGAACCCGACAAGGTCTCCGAAGAGGTCAGGCAGCGGGTCAAGGACGCCGCACGCGCGCTGAACTGGATTCCCAATGCTGCCGGACGGGCGCTGGCCTCGCGGCGGACGCATATCGCCGGCGCCATCATCCCGACCCTGGACGACGAAATCTTCGCCCACCAGATCGGCGGCATGCAGACCGTCTTCAGCGAACGCGGCTTCACGCTGTTCCTGGGCTGCTCGAACTATGATCCGGACGAGGGCTTGCGGCAGGCCGAAGCGATGCTTGCGCGCGGTGTGGAAGCAATTGCCGTGGTCGGTGAAAATCATCCTCCCGAGCTTTTTGACGCGCTCAACTCGCGCGGCATTCCCTATGTGGTGACGTACTCCTACAACAAGCTGTCACCGCATCCGTGCATCGGCTTTGACAATCGCGCCGCGTTCAGCCGCATGACGGAGCATCTGCTGTCGCTGGGCCATCGCCGGTTTGCCGCCATCTTCCAGCCCGACACCAACAACGACCGCGTGAAGGAAAGGCTTCGCGGCGTCAGCGAAGCGCTCGCGGCCGCGGGTTTGGAAATCGCGGCGCAGGATCTGATGATGGGTCCCTCGACGCTGGAGTTCGGCGCGGCCAGTTTTGCCGGATTGATGACGCAAGCCGTCGACGTTCGGCCGACCGCGATCGTTTGCGGCAACGACAATCTGGCGCTCGGTGCGTTGATGGCTGCGCGGGAACACGGCCTGGACGCGCCCGGGGATTTTTCGATCACCGGCTTCGATGATCTTGCGATTTCATCGCGCTTTTCCCCGGGGCTCACGACGATGAAGGTCGACAATCAGGAGATCGGTATCCTGGCGGCCAACGAGCTCCTCGCCGTGATCGCGGGCCGGCAAGCGCAGGCGCAGTCCCGCGAAGTCGTGCCCGTTCTGAAAATCCGCGACAGCGCAGGTCACGCCAGGGGCGCCTGATCCCGCAGAGAGCGGTCGTCTCTTCGATAGCGCGCCTGGTCCCGCGAAGAGGGCTGCTTCCCTCTCAAAGCGCTGCTTGACTCCTCATATGTAAGCGCTTACATAACCGCGTTTTAAACGCCATGAGAGCAACCGGCGGGCCCCTCGCCGGATGAGACGGAGAGGAAACGACAATGCGGAATAGCGTTTTGCGGTGGGCCAGAAACTGCTCGATGGCGGTTTCGCTGCTCTTGCCGGTGATGGGAACGGCGAGCCCGGCAGCCGCCGAGGAGAAGCTCGTCGTCTGGTGGAACAAGGGCTACTACAAGGCCGAAGAAGACGCGCTGCTCGCCGTCATCAAGAAGTTCGAGGCCAAGACCGGGGTCAAGGTCGAGCTGTCGCAATATGCGACGCAGGACATGATGCCGAAGCTGGTGGCGGCGCTCGATGCCGGCAGTCCGCCCGACGTCACCTATGCGGACACCTACCATTTCCAGGGCGCCGGCAAGTGGGCCTCCGAGGGCAAGCTGGTCGATCTCGGCTCCGTGCTCGCACCGATCAAGGGCGAGTTCTCCCCGCAGTCGCTCGAGACGGTCATGCTGTACAACGACAAGACCAAGGCGAAGGCCTACTACGCCTTCCCGCTGAAGCAGGCGACGCTGCATCTGCATTATTGGAAGGACATGCTCGAGGAGGGAGGTCTCAAGGAGACCGACATCCCGAAGGACTGGAAGGGCTATTGGTCGTTCTGGTGTGACAAGGCGCAACCGGCCGTGCGCAAGGCGTCCGGCAAGCGCATCTACGGCATCGGCCATCCGATGGGCGTCGACGCCACCGACAGCTTCATCTCGTTCCTGGTGTTCATGGACGCCTACAACGTCGTGCTCGTCGACGACAACGGCAAGCTCCTGGTCGACGATCCCAAGGTGAAGGCGGGTCTCGTCGCCGCCATGACGGACTATGTCGAGATCGCCGCGAAAGGCTGCACGCCGCAATCGGCGACGAGCTGGAAGGATCCCGACAACAACGTCGCCTTCCACAACAAGACGACCATCATGACGCACAATTCGACGGTTTCGCTCCCCGGCAAATGGCTCGACGATGCCGGCAACGAGACGCTCACCGCCGAGCAACGCGATGAAGCCAAGAAGAACTATAACGACCGCATCCGCACCATGGTCTGGCCCAACAAGCCGGATGGCACGCCGGTCCACACCCGCGCCTCCGTGGTGGTCGGCTTGATCTTCGAGCAGGCCAAGAACAAGGACCGGGCCAAGGAGTTCGTCTCGTTCCTGCTGCGCGACGAGAACCTCCAGCCCTATGTCGAAGGCGCGCTCGGTCGCTGGTTCCCGGTCAAGACGGCCGCGCAGAAGTCCGCCTTCTGGGACGGCGACGTTCATCGCCGCGCCGTGCGCGACCAGTTCTTCGCCGGCGTCGGCGGCTACGAGATGAGCAAGAACTACAAGTTCACGACTCTGAACAACGAGAACGTCTGGATGAAGGCCGTGAACGCCATCGTCACCAACAAGGTGCCGGTCGACAAGGCCGTCGACGACATGATCGCGCGCATCAAGGAAGTGGCCGGCAACTGACCGCCGGCCCGAACAGCTACGCTCACGCGTCGCAAGACGCGTGAGCGGCAGGCTCCTGCCTGTCAACGATTTCAACGCCTGGGAGCCGATTTGTGACCGCAACCATCAAGGGCATCATTCCGGTGATGCTGACGCCGTTCACCGAAGCCGACGCGATCGACTATGCGGGCCTCGAAAACCTCGTCGAATGGTACATTGCCAATGGCGCGGATGCGCTGTTCGCCGTGGCCCAGTCGAGCGAGATGCAGTTTTTGAGCCTCGAGGAGCGCGTCGCGCTGGCGCGCTTCGTCGTGCGGCAGGCGGCGGGCCGGGTGCCCGTCATCGCGTCAGGCCACGTCAGTGAATCCCGCGACGATCAAGTGACCGAGCTGACCTCCATCGCCGCGACCGGCGTGGACGGACTGGTGCTGGTGACGAACCGGTTCGATCCGAGGGGGCAGGGCGGCACGGTCTTCATGGATAATCTGCGCCATCTGCTCGATGCGCTGCCCGCCGATCTTCCGCTCGGCCTCTACGAATGTCCCGCGCCGTTCCGGCGGCTCATGTCCGACGACGAGCTGGCGTTCTGCGCCGAAAGCGGGCGCTTCGCGATCCTCAAGGACGTGTCCTGCGACCTCGAGACCGTGAAGCGTCGCGTGGCGCTGACGAAAAACTCCTCGCTCGCCATCGTCAATGCCAATGCGGCGATCGCCTTCGATGCCATCAGAAGCGGATCCGCCGGCTTCACCGGCGTGTTCACGAACTTCCATCCCGATCTCTACAAATGGCTGCTGACCGACAGCGCGCGGCATCCGGCGCTGGCGGACGATCTCTCCGTCTATCTCGCCCTCGCGGCGATGGCGGAGCCGATGGGATATCCCAAGCTGGCCAAGCTGTACCATCAGAGGCTCGGCACGTTCGCCTGCGCCCACAGCCGGACCATCGATTTCGACATCCGTGAGCGCTTCTGGGCGCTCGATGCACTGCTCGACAAGATCATGCAGGGGCAGGCGAGCTTCCGCGCAAGGATTGCGGCCACGCGCTGATCAACGCAATTGCCAATCTCGATGATGTGAGGGCAACCGCCGCGCGAGGGCTGTCCCTCGCGCAATTGCGGGCCGACCGTGATTGCCGCCATGCGCCTAGAGCGAGCTGCCGCCGCAGATGACGAGCTGCTGTCCGGTGATGGACGCGGCCTCCGGCGAAAGCAGGAACGCCACCGCGTGCGCGACTTCCTCCGGGCGAATGAAGCGGCCGATCGGTGGCAGTTTTGGCGTGACATTGGCGCGCGTCGGGTCATTCAGCATCGGTGTCTCGGTTGCGGCGGGCGCAACGACGTTGACCGTGACGCCGCGCGGCGCGAATTCGACCGCCCAGGATCTCGCGAGCGCCACCAGCGCCGCTTTGGTCGCGGCATATTGACCGCGGCCGGCCGCGCCTGAGGCGGTGCGGCTGCCGATGAGGACGATGCGTCCTCCTTTCGGCAAGCGCGGCGCCAGCGCGTTGGCGAGACGCTCGGCAACATCGACATGCAGCCGCCACATCGCGGCGCCGTCGTCATGGTCGAGCGATCCGAGCTCGCCGACCTTGAGCTGGCCTGCCGCATGAACCAGCGCGGTCGGTGCGAGGCCGGCGACGGCGTTCGCGATGCCATCGACCTCTCCGAGATCGAGCGAGAGGTGATCGAAGGCCGGATGGTCGAATGGCGCGGGACGGCGGCTGATGCCGGTGACGCGCCAGCTATCGCGCAGCAGACGCTCGACGATCGCAGCGCCGATCCCTGAGCTGGCGCCCGTGACGAGCGCATGCGGCCTCTTGTCCATGCTCTCAGTCCCGGATGGCGCGCTTCACCCACGGCTCGGTCACGCGGACATATTTGATCGCGCGGCGATGGAAGGTGAAGGCCATGTGGATCGCTCCGTCGGCGGTCTCCTTGACCGAAGGGTAGGACAATTCGCGATTGGTCTGATCGCGTGAATTGTTGGTCATGCAAAAGCCGTCACCGGTCTCGATATTGCGTTTGCTCCACGTCCGCCCGCCGTCGGCGGAGACGGCCAGCGTCATCGGTGCCCGCGGCGCGCCCCAGAACGCGGTGCGTTCGTCCGTCGTCGTGCCATCGCCGGCGAGCACGGGCGGCAAATCGTCCTCGATCTCGTCATAGAGCGAGAGGCGGCGCCCGGTTGCATCCCTGGCGCTGGAGTCGTTGAAGACCAGCGCGAGATGACCGTTGCCAAGCCGCGTGACCTGGATCGAGGAGTTGTTGTTGGGCAGCACGGTCTGGACCGGCGCCGACCAGGTGCGGCCGTGATCGGTGGACCGGCTCTGATAGATGTTGTCCGCCCAGCGGCTGCGGGAGAGGGCGATCAGCGAACCGTCGTCGAGCCGCGCGATGCACATGTGCACGCAGCCGCGGCTGCCGGGGACGTCGATGTCGCGCCAGGTCGCGCCGGAATCGGACGAGATCTTCACCGCACTGGTGTCCTCGTCGCCGTTCCATTTCCGTCCCGGCGTGCTGTGGCAATAGAACACCGGCAGCAGCCAGTCGCCATTGTCGAGTACGACGATCGGCTGCCGGATGAAGGTGCCGCGGCCGCGCTGCTCGGGAAACAGCGTCTCGATCGGGCCCCAGCTCTTGCCGTTGTCGCGGGAGAGGCGGCGGCGGATCAGCGCGGTGTCCTGGTTGCCCGCGAGCTGCGCCGTCCACATCAGCCACAGCGTGCCGTCGGGTGCGGGAAACAGCACCGGATTCTGCTCCGAACGTCCCCTGTCGTCGGACAGCTTTTCGGCCGGTGACCACTGCGTCGCGCCGCGGGGCAGGCGCGAAAAATAGACCGAGATGTCCGACATGCCCTCCTGCGTGCCGCCGAACCAGACGCAGGCAAGATCGCCGTTCGCGAGCGGCATCAGATTGGCGGCGTGGTTCTGCACGCAAGGCGAGGGAATGAAACCGTCGGACCGGTCGGGATCGCCGGCGGCCGGGCGAACGACGCCATCGGCGGCGATCCCGATGTCGGTGGTCACGATCTCGGTATCGATGATCATGTCGAAGTCCTTTCCATCAATGCATTTGGCTGCGGCGTCGTGGTGGCGGCCGGAGCGCGGCCCATCACCAGGCGCTCGACCGCCATCACCACCAGCGGCGTCGCGGCCGCGACATACATGTTGTCGATGCCGAAGGGGTTTCCGAGCATGTACCAGGCCGTCGTCGAGATCGCGGCGCCGATCAGGCCCGCGGTGGCGCCGCGGTTGCTGGCAAACAGCGGCAGATAGAAGCCCATCATCGCGATGATGGTGATCGACAGGCGCAGCGCGCGCGTGAAGAACGACAGCTTGAGGATTTCCGGGACGAAAAAGACGAAGACCAGCGGTGCAATGCCGATCGCCACCGAGAACAGGCGGGTCATCTTCAGTTCCCGCTCTGGCGTCGGCTTCCAGTAGGGGACGTAGAAGTCGCGCACCACCAGCGAGGCGATCGCGAGCGCAACCGTGCAGACGCTGACGAAGATCGAGGCGACGAGCGAGGTCGTCACGAAAGCCGAGGCCAGCGGCGGCATCTTCTCCAAAAACACCGGCAGCGCGTAGAGGCTGTTCATGTCGGGATAGAGGAATTTCGCCGCGACGCCGATCAAGGCGAGCAGGAATCCGAGCGGCAGGCAGAACGCCGCCGCATAGAAGGTGGCCCTGCGCGCGTCATCGGCGCTCGGCGTCGAGGAGATCGCCTGCACGATGAACTGGGTCGAGAAGATCGCGCCGACGGTGCCAAAGGTCCAGGCGAAAATGGTCGCAAAGCCGATCTTGCCGTCCCAGCTGAAGTAATAGGCGGGCAGCTTGGCCTGGATCGGCGCGATGCCGCCGGTCAGCGACATCGCAACCGAAAATATGATGACGATACCGACGACCTTGATGGCGCTGTGCAGGATCGTCACCCAGGCGACGCCCTTCAGTCCGCCGAACACGTAGTAGAAGGTGCTGACCACGGCGATGATGCACATCGCAACAGGCATGCTGACATGCAGTGCGGTGGCGATTGCGGCCGCGCCGCTCACATAGTTGCCGACGTTCACGAGCAGCAGCGCGTAGATCATGATCACCGACACCGTGAGCATGGTCGACTTGCCATATTTCTGCGCGATCGCCGCCGAGATGGTGTATTCGCCGGAACTGTAGAGCTTCTTCACCATCAGGAGCCCGAATAGCAGGAAGCCGATCGAGGCGCCGAGCACGGCCCACCCCGCCGCCATGCCGGACTGGAACGCTTCCTGCGCCGTGCCGACGGTCGATTTGGCGCCGACGAATTCGGACATCATCAGCACGCCGACGACCACCGCCGGCATCGCGCGTGCGCCCGTCATGAACTGATCGCTGGTCCTGCTGCGCAGTTTGAGCGTGAGCCAGGACGTGAAGGCGATGTAGGCGACGATCATCGCGACGATGAGCGTGCTGTCGCCATTGAGGATGGCTTGCATCGATGACGTTTCCTCTGGTGATGCGGATGCGGTGTTGTGAGCCCGCTTGGTCCCGCGCAGATTGTTCGGAATGCGAACAATTGTTCTTTAATTTCATTAGACCTGCCCGCACGTCCCGCGTCAAGCGCGCGCGACGGTGCGGTGCTGCAACGCGCCCGGTCAGGCAGTCATCGCCGCTGCATGTTCAAAGGGTTGCAGGCCAAAGAAAAAGTGTCGGCGGGACGGTCGGCGCACGGCCGACGTCGTGCGCAGGGAATCCGAGGCCCTGCCGTTCCGGGGTCAGTTCGACTTCAGCGCCACCTTGGCGACCTCGGCCATCCAGCTCGAGGCGACCGGCAAAATCGCGTCGTTGAAATCGTAGCGCGGGCCGTGCAGCTCGGCGCCGTCGCGCAATTCACCGTTGCCGATCCAGGCGAAGGCGCCGGGGCACTGCTTGAGATAGAAGGCAAAATCCTCGCCGGCCATGCTCGGCGCGAGATCGCGTCGCACCTCGGTCTGCACCCTCTCCGCGGCAAGGCGCGCCAGGCCCGCCTCGGCCGGCGTGTTGACCACCACGCCGACGCCCATGACGATTTCGGGCGTGACCTTGACGCCGAAGGTCGTTGCAATGCCTGCGCAGACCTCTCCGATCCGCGCCAGGATGACGTCCTTCACCGCGTCGCGATGATACCGCAGCGTGCCGCCGATGGTGACGCGTCCTGCGATCTGGTTGCGCGCCGTGCCGCCTTCGAGCGTGCAGAGCGAGAGCACGGCGGTGTCGAGCGGGTCGATGCTGCGCGACACGACCGATTGCAGCGCCACGATCAGGTGTCCCGCCGCCATCACGGGATCGCGGGTCAGATGCGGCATGCCGGCATGTCCGGCATGGCCGTCGATGGTGATGCTGACGCGTCCGCCGGAGGCCATCACGACGCCGTCATGGACCGCGATGGTGCCGGCAGCGAGCCCCGGCCAGTTGTGGAAGCCGAACACTCGCGTCATCGGAAAGCGGTCGAACAGGCCCGCGCCGACCATCGCGCGCGCGCCGCCAAGTCCTTCCTCCGCCGGCTGGAAGATGAAGTCGACGGTGCCGCTCCAGCTGGTGTCCGCCACCAGCAGCGCGGCTGCACCGAGCAGCGAGGCGGTGTGCCCGTCATGGCCGCAGGCATGCATCACGCCTGATGTCGTCGAGGCGTAGGGTAGGCCGGTGTCCTCGGTGATCGGCAGCGCATCCATGTCGGCGCGCAGGCCGACGCGGCCCTGCGCCGCCCCCCGCGCCAGCGTCGCAACCACGCCGTGGCCGCCGATGCCCGCTTCGAAGGGAATGCCGAGCTCGGTGAGCTTCTCCTGCACGAAGGCAGAGGTGGCCTTCTCGTGGAGGCCCAGTTCCGGATGGGCATGCAGATGCCGGCGCCACTGGGTCAGTTTCTGGTGCAGCTCGGGGGGCAAGGCAGGGGTCTTTCGCAAGGGGGGACGGCTAATGCCAGCATAGCCGAATATTGAGCCGACCCGTCAAGCGCTTGCGAATGCCTCGCGTGCAGCAACATCGTCATGGCCGGGCAGAGCCGTCCGAAGGACGGCGTCGCTTCCGCTCGCCATAGCCGTCCGGAGGACGGCGTCGCTTCCGCTCGCCTATGACCCGGCCATCCACGTCTTGCTTTGGCTATGACGGATTGCCTTACGGCGAGAGCTTCGCCAGCCCTTTCCAGTCGAAGCTGATGCCGTGGCCCGGACGGTCCGGCGCCACGGCCTTGCCGTCATCGAGCACCAGCGGGTGCTCGATATACTTGTCCAGCCCGAAACCATGCGCTTCCAGATACGAGCGGTTCGGGCAGGCCGCGAGCAAATGCACCGTGATGTCGTGCGCGCCGTGGCTGGTGACCGGGAGATTGAACGCCTCTGCCAGCCGCGCGATCTTCATGAACGCACTCACGCCGCCGCAATTGGTGACGTCAGGCTCCGGGTAGGACACCGCGCCGGCGACGATGTAGTTCTTGAACTCCCACAGCGAGCGCAGATTCTCGCCGGCCGCGATCGGCACGCCGCCGGCCTGCATGATGCGGGCATGGCCCGCGACGTCGTCGGGGATAACAGGCTCTTCCAGCCAGGTGAGGTCGTAGGGGACGAAGGCGCGGGCGGCGCGGATCGCGTCCTCCACCGTCCATTTCATGTTGGCGTCCGCCATCAGCGGAAAGCCGTCGCCGAGATGTTTGCGCATGGCCGCGACGCGCGCGACGTCGGATTTGAGATCGGGCCGGCCGACCTTCATCTTGATGGCGCGAAAGCCCTTGGCGAGATTGCCGTCGGTCTGCGCGAGCAGCGCCGCGACGGAGAGATCGAGGTCGATGCCGCCGGCATAGCACGGCACGTGCGCATCGAAGCCGCCGAGCAGGCGGAACAGCGGTAATTTTGCGCGCCGCGCCTTCAGGTCCCACAACGCGATGTCGAGCGCGGACAGCGCCAGCACCGCCGGTCCGCCACGGCCGCCATAATGCAGGCCCCACCAGACGTGATGCCAGATCGCTTCGGTGTCGTCGGCCTCGCGTCCTTCGACCAGCGGTGGGATCTCGCGTTTGAGGATGTCCGCAGTCGCCCCGCCATTGCGCCCGACCGTGTAGGTGTAGCCGACGCCTTCGGCGCCGTCGGCATCGCGGATGCGGCAGGTGATCAGCTCGAACGCCGCGATCTCGCCATGCGTTGAGTCCGACAGCGTGACGGGGAGGGGGATCCGGTAGAACCCGGTCTCGATTGTCGAGATGCGTGCCATGTTTCCTTCCTGCTTTTCCTTGCAGGCTAGGCCGGCAGGCATCGGCGGGCAACCGCGGGCGATGCAGGGCAGTTCTGTAGGATGGGTAGAGCGCAGCGAAACCCATCGTCTTCGTTACCGCGGCGATGGGTTTCGCTGCGCTCTACCTACGGACGACATCATGCGAAGAAACGACGCAGCTCCGCCGCGACGCGAATCGGGTCGCCTTCGTTGTCTGCCGCGATGTGTCCGGCGCCCTTGAATTCAACGCGTGTCGCGTTCGGCAGGATCGCGGCGAGAGCATCGAGAGCGGTGGCGAGATAGCCTTGGCTTAGATCGCCCCCAAGCAGCAGCGTTTCCGTGCTCAAGCCCCTGAAGTGGTCAAGATCGCCGGCTTTCTCCGCGATCAGCTCGATGTCGTAGTGGACCGTGGGGATGAGCTTGGCCAGAGGTGGCCCGTTGCCAACGGCGGCGTTGGGACGGAGCCGCATCATCATGGCGAAGAACGATTTAAGGAGAGGCGCAGGGAGCCTTGTCATGATCTCGTTGTCGCCGGTGCCTTTTAGCACGGCAACAAGGGCGGCCGGCAGATCCCGCTTCGCCAGGGCCGCCTCATAGCCAGCGGCCCAGTAGCGCGGCTGGACCCCGCCGAATTCGAGCGGCGGCTCGTAAAGCGCGAGACGCGCGATCGCCGGATTGGCGAGCGCGGTGTGCATGGCAACCAAGGCCCCGGCGCTCAATGCAAACACATTGCGTGCGCCCGTCTCGGCGAGATGCCGACCGAGATCATCGATCTCGGTCGCCATGCAGTGGTCGGGCCGGAACGGTCCGCTTAGACCTCGACCGCGCCGGTCCGGGATGAGAACGGTGAAGCGGTCGGCCAGCGCTGCTCCAAGGTCAGTAAAGCTCGCTGCGCTCTGCAGCGCGCCATGGAGCAGCACCAGTCCGGGACCTGAGCCCAGTTGCCGATATCCAATGACGGTGCCGTCATTGGCGACAAATGACCTTTCCGAGCTCACGCAACGCGCCTCAGCGCATCGTCGCGAGCTGCACGGCCAGCGCGCAGGCGCGGTCGTATTCGTCGAGATTGATCCATTCGTCGATCGTGTGCGCCTCGTTCTGGCCGGCACCGAAGGTCACGGTAGGAATGCCGTGGCGCACCATCCAGTTGGCATCGAGGCCGCCATTGGCGGTGCGGACGTTCGGGGTGCCGCCGACCGCGGACACCGCCTCGACCGCGCGCTTGATGACGGGCTGGCTGTCCTTCATGCGGAACGGAAAATAGTCGGTCTCGGCCTTGAACTTGACCTTGCCGGACTTGCCCTGCGCGTTCGTCACCTTCTTGGCGGCCTTCTCGAACGCGGCCTTGTAGGCCTTGGTGATCTCCTTGAAGAATTTGCCGTCGTGGCTGCGGCTCTCGCCGCGCACATGGACATAGTCGGTGACGACGTTGGTGGCATCGCCCGCCGGGCGGCCCTCGCCGCCGGTGACGGGGCCGACATTGCTGGTGCCCTGCTGCTTGCCCTTTACGACCTTGCCGAACCAGCCGCCTGACTTCACGTCTGCAAGCGCCAGCGCCATGATCATGGTCGAGGAGATGCCGCGCTCCGGTGCAACGCCGGCATGCGAGGCGCGGCCGAAGATCTCGACATTCCAGCGGTCCGCGCCGACGGCGCCGATGATGACGTTGGAGGCCGAGCCGCCGTCATAGTTGAAGGCCATCGCCGGCGAGCCGAGCTCGTCGAGCTTGACGTGGCGGGCGCCGTAGAGCCCGCTCTCCTCGCGCACGCAGAACAGCAGCGTGATCGGGGGATGATCGAGCTTCTGCTTGGCGAGCTCGGCGGCCAGCGTCACCAGCACGCCGCAGCCGCAGCGGTTGTCGCCGCCGAGCGCGGTCTTGGCCTCGTTGACGATCTTGCGGCCGGATTTCTTCGGCTTGGCGCCGGCGCAGAGGGGCACGGTGTCCATGTGGGTCATGAACATGATGCGCGGCTGGTTGTGCAGCGCGCCGCGGCCGGGCAGGTCGACGATGAGGTTGCCGGTCTCGGTCGGCACGGGAATGCGGGTGTTGGCGTCGTCGAGCCGGATCGCCTTGGCCGGCACGCCGCTTTCCTTCAGCGCGGCGGTGAGCTCACGCCCGATCGCCGCCTCCTGTCCGGTGATGCCCTCTACGGCGAGGAAGCGCATGAGGCGGTCGGTGGCGGCTTTGGTGTCGACAGGCATGAGATGGTCCTTTGATGCACGGTACGCGTCAGCATCCTTCGCTGCGCCGTGTTTCGCAAGGCCTCTCGGACAGTCCGGTGAATTTAGGGCGGGGCAGGAACGACCGCATCAAAGCCACGGGGCGGTTTGCGGCGGCGCGTTGAACACGACGCGCCGCCGATGCGTTTGGCGTACCAATCAGTAGCGCGCGACCAGCGGGGCGAGGGCGGTATTGAATCGCCAATTCACGCCGAGCATGACGGTTTGCATGTTCTGCCGGACGGTGGCCGGGAAGAAGGGAGTGCCGAGACATACGCCGGAGCAGTTCAGGGTGTAACCGTTCGTTCCAAAGTCGAAATAATTGTATTCGGCCTTCAACGACAGGTTTGGCAGCAGCGCATATTCGATGCCGCCACCGACGACGAATCCAGCCACATCGCGCGAGCCCTTGAGGTCTACCGTGAGGGCAGCGAAATCGGTCTGCGTCATCTGATGGTTGAAGCGCGCGAAGGCGGCGCCGCCCTTGGCGTAGAACAGCACGCGATCGAAGGCGTAGCCGATGCGGCCCGTCGCGGTGGCGACGCGATCGAGCTGGGTCGTCAGCAGGAGGCCGACGCCGCCGCCGCCCGGAGGCACTGTCGTGCTGGTGTCCTTCATGTCGGCCCAATCGAACTGGCCTTCGATGCCGACCACGAGGGAGCCGACCTGATAGTCGCAGCCCCCCTGCACGCCAGCGAGCCAGCCGCTGTTGTGATTGGCATTGAATGTCAGCCCGACGATGGGCTGCTGCTCGTTGACCCCGCGGCCGCCGCCGCCATTGGCGCCGACATAGCAACCGGTCCAGGAGAAGGCCGGGGCCGCAGGCGCCGCCTTGTACGGCATCGACACGTCCGCCGCCATGGCCGAGGTCAACGTCGAAACTGCCAGCGCGATGGCGCTGAAAAGGGTCTTGGTGGTCATGCGAGGATCTTCCTTCAACTAACGGCAATGCGCCTGAAGCGTATCGTGCGGGTCGGCATCGCACAGGCCAGCGACTTCATCTGGTGACCTGTCCGACTTCGCGATCTCGTCACAGTACGCGGCGGGTCACTGTGCGGCTGTAACCATCGGGCCACAGTGGAAAAAACGGCCACTGCAGGTTGCGACTTTTCACAGAGGCTGGCGCGACAGGAAGAATCGGGAATATCGGCGACAGTGCACTGAACTGGGCGTCGCCGGCTGATTGCACGCGACGTCATCGGCAGGGAAAATGAAGCATCCCCTGCGCCACGCCGTTGTGCGAGATTGCCTCACGCAGTGCGCGTATATGCCAGGAAGATCAGCGCGCCCAGAAGTAGCGCCGCCGCCATGAACAGCAGCACGGCCGGCAGCCCCGCGAACGCCGCCACCGCGCCCGTCATCGACTGCATCAGGGCGGCGCCGAGGAAGAAGGCGAGGTTGATCGCCGCGAGCGCCTTGCCCGCGGTCTGCGCATCGACCAGCTGCCGCGACATGCCGAACAGCAGCGGCTGGGCGGAGGTCGCAAGGCCGATGAGGACGAACAGCACGAGGTCATATTGCGGCGGCATCACGGGCACGCCGAACAGGATCGAGACCGCATAATGCGGCGCCCCCAGCGCCATCAGCGCCAGCAGTAACGCGCCGACCATATGCGTGCCCGCCACCAGCTCGCGGCGGCGACTGAGCCTGCGGTCGATCATGCCGATGCACAGGGGACCTGCGATCATCGCCAGCGTGAACGCGCCGAGCTGGTTGCCCGCCTCGACCCGCGTCAGTCCCTTGATCTCCATCAGCCAAGGTCCGCCCCACAGGCCGCGCAGCACCAGCGAGGTCGCAAGCGACACCAGCGCCAGCGCGATCAGGCCACGCAGGGGGCGCGACAGTCCGAGCCTGAGCACCTCGATCATCTGCGACAGCGGCGAGGACTCGTCCTTGTGCTCGGCCGGCTGCCTCGGCACCAGCAAGAACACCGCGAGCGCGACGAGAACGCCGCCGAGCGCGGAGATCCAGAACCCGGCGCGCCAGCCGTAATGATCGACCACGAAGGCGAGCGGGCTCGACGACAGCAGCATGCCGATATTGCCGATCGAGAGGATCGCGCCGGACCACAGGCCGAACCGCGCCGCCGACAATTGCTTGGCCGCCAGCGTCATCGGGCACATCAGCATGCCCGATGTCGCGATGCCGAGCATCACCTGCCCGACCGCAAAACTTTCCGGCCCCGTCGCGAATCCCGACGCGATGGCGCCGATCACGGTTCCCATAAGCAGGCTCAGCGACACCGGCCGCACGCCAAAGCGATCCATCGCAGCGCCGACCGGAATCTGCGCGGCGGCAAAGGCAAAGGGATAGACCGAGGTGAGGCTCGCCAGCGCCTGCGGCTCCATGTGGAAATCCGCCGCCATCAGGTCGAGGCTGACGGCGGGAATCGTGCGCAGCAAGGTCGACAGCATGTGCCCGCAGGCGAGCGCAAGCAGCGCAAAGATCAGCGCGCGGGTGCCATCTCCCGCGTTATCAGTGGCAACCGCACTCATCAGCTTCCCGTCCCGGCGAGGGTTTCGGCCGGGTTACACGATTGGCGGGACGGTGCCAATGGGGGAGGGCCGATCCGGTGCGCGATGCTTTGTATCTTCCGGATCCCCGCTGATCGAGCCAGGCCCCGCGTCGATGCCGTTGAAATTGCGATTCGTCGTTACCTCGTCAGGTTGATGACGAACGCTATTCAATTCCTGCACTCCGATTTGTCGAAGCAAAGGTTCGATTGCTCGAGTCTGGAAAAGTCCTCTGTTGCAATGAATACGAGAAGCCCGAGCAGAACCATTGCCGCGATGTTGGAGCGCATGCTGGGGCGGTTCTCGACAGCGGGGCGCTGGTGTTCGAACTTCGAGAGGTCGAGCATGCGCAAGATGTTGCCGGACCCTGCATCATCAACCGGATCTCTGCCGCCTCCCGATCGCGTTCGAAACGGTACGACATTTCCCCGGTGGTTCGGGTGATCGGCCTTCATCTCGCGCCTCGTTCCCATCAAGCAGCGCTTGCTGAATTTCAATGATAAGGCCTGACGTAAGGCGAGCGATCCTGAAATTAGCGATCGCTGGCGCAATTCAGCGTGATGTCGCTGCGGTCTATCACGTCTCTCAATCTCGTTTCTGTTTGTTTCTGCCTTGTCCTTCGTTGGACGGCTTCGATTCACCGGCCGCGTTTTGCCGCGAGCGAACATGAAAATTTGTACAGATTTTCGCACGCGATCGTCATTTTGACGTTGGGATTTTGTCCGCGATACTTCCAATGCGAGGCGGCGGTTTCACCTGCAATCAGTCGGCTTATCTGAAGGCAGGTACAAACAGTTAGAGGGCCATCAATTTGTCAACGCGACCGAAGCTCAGCGTTGCGCTGTTTGGAATCCTTGCAATAGCCGCGGTGGCCTATGGCGTGTGGTATGAGCTCCTCGGGGGCGTCAAGCCAGCCGCAGCGGCCGCCGAAAGCGCTGCCAGTCAGGCTGCGGCGAAGATTCCCGTCACCTCGTTCGTGGTGAAGAAGGCCGACTTTCCCGTGCGCGCCTACGGTCTCGGAGTCGTCTCGCCGTTCAGGACGGTCACGGTCAAGAGCCGTGTCGACGGTCAGATCACCAAGGTGTTCTTCAAGCAGGGGCAGATGGTGAAGGAGGGCGATCCACTTCTGGAGATCGATCAACGCCCCTTTACCGCGGCCCTCGAGCAGGCGGTGGCGAAGAAGGCCCAGGACGAGGCCAATCTGAGAAACGACCGGTTGAACCTGGAGCGGTTTCAGAAGCTTGCGAAACAGCAATTCGAGACCCAGCAAAATCTCGATACCCAGCAGGCCCTGGTCGATCAGATGACCGCGCAGGTGAAGGGCGACCAGGCCGCCATCGACAATGCGCAGACCAATCTCGGTTACACCTCGATCAAGGCGCCGATCAGCGGACGGACGGGTTTCCGCCTGGTCGACCCCGGCAACATCGTGCATGCCGCGGATACGACGGGGATCGTCACCATCGCCCAGCTGCAGCCGATCGCCGTGCAGTTCACGGAACCGGAAGAGCAATTGCAGGCCATCGACAAGGCCTTTGACGCCGGCGAGGTGCCTGTCGAGGCGCTGACCTCGGACGGAAGCAAAACGCTCTCGCAAGGCAGGCTCGTGGTCATGGACAATTCAGTGAACCAGGCCACCGGGACCATCAGTCTGAAAGCGCGCTTCGACAACAAGGACAACGCGCTGTGGCCCGGCCTGTCGGTCACCACGCGGATGCTGATCGATACGCGCAAGGACGTCATCGTCGTGCCGCAGAATGGCGTGCAGCACGGGCCGTCGGGATTGTTCGCCTATGTGATCGACGACAATGGCAAGGTCAGCGCGAGGCCGATCAAGGTCAGCCAGAGCGGCGACGCAAATGCCGTGGTCTCCGAAGGCCTGAACGTCGGAGACAGGATCGTGGTGGCCGGCCAGTCGCGCCTGTTCGACGGCGCGCTGGTCGACGACAAGCCGCAGGCCGCGCCGACGGTGGACGCGAGCGCCACAGTCACCCAGGCCAAAAGCGGATCGGCTGACTGACATGGCTGGCGGTATCTCGGCTCCCTTCATTCGCCTTCCCATCGCGACGTCGCTGCTGATGGTCGGCATCGTCTTCGTCGGGATCATCGCCTATCCGCAATTGCCGGTGGCGCCACTGCCGGAAGTCGACTTCCCCACCATCCAGGTCTCGGCCAGCCTTCCCGGGGCGGATCCGGAGACGATGGCGTCCTCGGTGGCGCAGCCGCTCGAATCGCAGTTTGCGCTGATTCCCGGCGTCTCGGAGATGACGTCGCAGAGCCAGACCAGCTCGACCCAGATCGTTCTGCAGTTCGATCTCTCGCGTAACATCGACGGTGCCGGCTCCGACGTGCTCGCCGCCATCAATGCCGCGAGCGGGCAATTGCCCAAGAACATGCCGACCCCGCCGACCTACCGAAAGGTCAATCCGGCCGACTCGCCCATTCTCACGCTCGGCGCCACCTCGACGACGCTGCCGATGACGCAGGTGTCCGACGAGACCTACACCAAGCTCGCGCAGGCGATCAGCCATATCAGCGGCGTCGGCCAGGTCAGCGTCGGTGGACAGCAGGCGCCGTCGATCCGCGTCCAGATCGATCCCGCCAAGCTGGTGGCCAAGGGCCTGTCGCTGGAGGACGTGCGCACCCCACTCTCGGTGATCACCGTCAACAATCCCAAGGGAACCCTCAACGGCGACACCCGTACCTACACCGTCTATGCCAACGACCAGTTCACCAAGGCCGAGGCCTGGAACGACATCGTCATCGCCTATCGGAACGGCAGTCCCGTCCGTGTCGGCGACATCGGCCATGCCGTCAGTGCACCGCTGGACAATACCCAGTACGGCTGGGTCGACGGCAAGCCCGGCGTCTTCCTGGTCATCTTCAAGCAGCCCGGCGCCAACGTCATAGACACCGTCGACAGCGTCATGAAACAGCTGCCGCATCTGCAGGCGGGTATCTCGCCGGCCATCAAGGTCTCGGTGCTGTCGGACCGCACGCAGACGATCCGCGCGGCGGTGAAGGACGTGCAGTTCACGCTGCTGCTGACGATCGGCCTCGTCGTGATGGTGATCTTCGTCTTCCTGCGCAGCGTCTGGGCCACCATCATCCCGTCGATCACGGTGCCGCTTGCGTTGCTGGGCGCCTGCGCGCTGATGTGGATCGCCGGCTACAGCCTCGATAATCTGTCACTGATGGCGCTCACCATCGCGGTCGGCTTCGTGGTCGACGATGCCATCGTGATGCTGGAGAACATCACCCGCTACATCGAGGAGGGCGAGACGCCGATGGCCGCCGCGCTCAAGGGCGCCAGCGAAATCGGCTTCACGATCATCTCGATCTCGATCTCGCTGATCGCGGTCCTGATCCCGTTGCTGCTGATGAGCGGCATCATCGGTCGCCTGTTCCGTGAGTTTTCGGTGACGCTCGCGATGACGATCGCCGTGTCGGCCCTGGTGTCGCTGACGTTGACGCCGATGATGGCGTCGCGCTTCCTCAAATCGCACGACGAGGAGCATCACGGCAGGCTCTATATGCTCAGCGAGCGGATGTTTCAGGCCCTCGTGAACGGCTACGAGCGAGGCCTCGACCTCGTGCTGCGTTTCCGCTTCATCACCTTGATGGTGTTCTTCGCGACGATCGCGCTGACGGTCTATCTCTTCGTGATCATCCCCAAAGGGTTCTTTCCGCAGCAGGATACCGGGCTGATCACCGGAATCGTCGAAACGTCGCAGGACGTGTCGATCGCCGATATGGCGAAGCACATGCAGGAGATCGGCGCGATCGTGCTGAAGGACCCTGCGATCGACCACATGGCGATGCGGATGGGCGGAAGCGGCAATACGCTCAACGACGGCACGATGTACATTACGTTGAAGCCGCGGGATGAACGCACCGATTCGGCCGACCAGGTCATCCGTCGTCTGCAGGTCCAGACGGCGAAGGTCCAGGGCGCGCGGCTCTATCTCCAGTCGGCGCAGGACGTACGTGTCGGCGGCCGGGCATCCCGGACGCAATTTCAGTTCACCCTGCAGTCGACCGACATGGACCAGCTGAACACATGGGCCCCGAAGCTGCTGGCCAGAATGAAGGGCATGCCCGAACTGCGCGATGTCGCGTCCGACCAGCAGACGTCGGGCACGACGCTGACGCTGTCGATCGACCGCAATCAGGCCGCTCGCTTCGGGCTGACCCCCGACGTGATCGACGCGACCTTGTATGACGCATTCGGGCAGCGCGAAATCGCGACTTACTTCACCCAATTGTCGACCTACTATGTCGTCCTCGAGGTGCTGCCCTCGCTGCAGAAGAATCCGTCCACGCTGGAGCAGATCTACCTCCGCTCACCGACGACGGGGGGAGAGGTGCCTCTGTCGGCGTTCACCAAGTGGACCACGGTTCCGGTCCGGCCTCTGGCCATCAACCATCAGGGCCAGTTTCCGGCGGTGACGATCTCCTTCAACCTCGCGCCCAACGTCGCGCTCGGCCAGGCGACGCAGGCGATCGA
This sequence comes from Bradyrhizobium sp. Pa8, assembly GCF_052588265.1. Classification (NCBI taxonomy): domain Bacteria; kingdom Pseudomonadati; phylum Pseudomonadota; class Alphaproteobacteria; order Hyphomicrobiales; family Nitrobacteraceae; genus Bradyrhizobium; species Bradyrhizobium sp. Pa8. The sequence continues at coordinate 2,568,570 of NZ_CP176767.1, forward strand.
CGCGATGGAACAGCAGATGAACGTGCCGGCCGCGATCACCTCGACTTTCGCAGGCACGGCGAAGGCATTCCAGGAGTCTCTCTCCTCCGTGCCTTTGCTGATCGTGGCGGCGCTGATCGTGGTCTATCTCATTCTCGGCGTGCTCTACGAGAGCTACATTCACCCCTTGACGATCCTGTCGACCCTGCCGTCGGCCGGTGTCGGCGCGCTGGCGACGCTCCTCATCTTCCATTTCGACTTCAGCCTGATCGGGTTGATCGGCCTCGTCCTGCTGATCGGCATCGTCAAGAAAAACGGCATCATGCTGGTCGACTTCGCGATCGTGGCGGAGCGGGATCAGGGCCTGTCGCCGGTCGAGGCCATTCGCCGGGCATGCCTGCTGCGCTTCCGTCCGATTCTGATGACCACGATGGCGGCGGTGCTCGGCGGCGTGCCGCTGATGCTGGGCCACGGGACCGGCTCGGAACTGCGTCAACCGCTCGGCTACGCCATGGTCGGCGGTCTCTTGGTCAGCCAGGTCCTGACGCTCTTCACCACGCCGGTTGTCTATCTTTATCTCGACCGTGTCTCGCAATGGTTCAGTCCGAAACGACACGCGGGAAGCGATCCTCAGGAAGAGGACGTTGTCGACGACGGCGATCTGGACGTCTTCAAAGAGCTGGACCCGAAGAAATCAAAGGTCTTTGCGGCGGAGTGACTGTCTGGCACCGAGCCCTCGGGACCTGATGTCAGGGCTTTTGGCGCGGCGGCATCAGGCCCCGAACGAGGCAGTAGAAGCTGAGAACGCTGGGAACAGCCAGCGTCGCCCATGACAGTGCCCACCAGATCCCGCCTTCGCCGACCAGGGCGGCCAGCAGGCCGAACAGCGTGACAAGCGCGAGCAGCACCGGGACCGTCCAGAGCGTTCGGCCTGATGTCATCGGGCGAGCTCCGCCGCTGCCGCTCTCAAGTCGGCCGCGACTGTTCGGCTCGCACGCCATTTGGCGAGCCAGAGATAGAGACCGCTGATCAGGATGACGATGGTGACGATATCGAGCACAGCCCAGATGACTTTTAGCGGCAGCCCGCCGTAATCGCCGAAATGCAGCGGCTGCGAGACGAACAGCGCGATCGCGTACCAGGGCATGTCGCGAACCGCGACGATCTCTCCGCTCGATGCATCGATGATGGCGGGCTTGAGGATGCGGCTCGTCAGCGGCGTATTGCCGGTCAGGAACACGGCGTAATGACTGGGCGTGGAAAACGGGCTGCCTGGAAAGGCGAGGGTCATCACCGTCATGTCAGGCACGGCGGCGCGCACCCTGGCCAGCACCAGATCGACCGGCGCCCTGCGCGTCTCCTGCGGTTGTCCTCGACTTTGCGCCGCCATGTCCATCAACTGGTTCGACTGCCACATCAGTTCGATCGGCGCAGCCAGCGTGTTGATCACGCCTGTCAACGAGACGATGCCGAACCAGGCCAGCGTGATGATGCCGAGCAGATTGTGCAGGTCGAGCCAGCGCAGCCGGTTGCTGTGCTGCTTACGCACTTCGCCGAACGCGATGCGCCTCGCAAACGGTCCGTACAGCACCATGCCGGAGACGATCGCGGCGACCAGCAACAGCCCCATGGCTCCCAGGAACAGCGTGCCCTTGATGCCCGCGAACAAATCTGCATGAAGCCGCAGCATGACGTAGATGAAGCCCTCGTTGGGCTGGTCGATGGTGAGCGCCTTGCCGGTCCGGATATCGAAGACCTTGTAGAAGAAGGTATCCGGCGCGGACGTCATGCTCGCCGCCGTCGGGATTTTCACGATCGGCTTGTCGCGATCGTAGAACAGATACGGCACGATCTCGCCCGGGCGCTCGGCGAGCGCCTGGGCGATCATGGTGTCGACGGACGCGCGGATATTGGGATCAGCGACCTGCTCCAACGCAGGGTTCGGTCCCAGCTCCTCATGGAAGATGAGGGGGAGGCCGGTGAGACACAGCAGCAGCGCGAAGATCGTGCAGATCAGGCTGCTCCATTTGTGAACCCACGACCACCACCGCAGCCGTCGCGCTCTCATGTGGGCCACATCATGCGATCACCACCGGTAGCGCAGGCCCGCGAGCGCGAGGCGGCCGTTTCCGAACTGGCAGTAGAAATTGGAGCTGCAGCTGGTGTAGTAGCTCTTGTCGAACAGATTGGTGACGTTGAGCGTCAGCTCCGCGCCCTTCCAGGCCCGCAAGAGGTTGACGAGGTCGTAGCGGACCGCCGCGTCGAACACGACATAGCCAGGCGAGACGAGACTGTTGATGTCGTCGCCGTAGCTCGGACCGACCGAGCGGACGCCGCCGCCGATGGTCAGTCCGGCGAGGCCGCCGTTGAGAAAGCTGTAATTGGCCCACAGCGATTCGAAATGCGTCGGCACCGCCTGCGGCCGCTTGCCGATCGCCGTGAGGTCGGTCGACCTCGTGACCTTGGTGTCGAGGAAGGTCGAGGCCGCGACGATCTCGATGTTTTCAGTCACGTTGCCGCGCACCTCGAGTTCGACGCCGCGCGAACGGATCTCGCCCTGCTGCACGCTGAGACCAGCAACAGAGGACGGCGTCAGGGTGTTCTGCTGGCGCAGATCGAACACCGCCGCCGTAAACAGCATGTCGGCAAAGGCGGGCTTGTACTTCAGGCCGCCCTCATACTGCTCACCGGTCGTGGGAACGAAGGGCAGGCCGTCGACCCCGACGCCGATGGTCGGCTCGAACGAAGTCGAATAGCTGACATAGGGGGCAAGGCCGTTGTCGAAGAGATAGAGCAGGCCCGCGCGATAGGTCTGCTTGTCGGCGTCCTGCGACGTCTTGGCCAGCGAGATCCGATTGTCGTTGGTCTGCTCGGTCCAGTCGTGCCGTGTGCCCAAGGTCAGGCGGAAGCCGCCGAACTTCATCTGGTCCTGAACGTAGATGCCGGTCTGCGACAGCGACTGGTCGTTGTTGATGAACGGAAACAGCGTTCCCACCGGCTGATAATAGGCGGGGTTCACGACATCGAGCGATGTCGCGCCGCCGAACTGATAGAGCCACGAGCTGTGCGAGTTCTGCTGATCCCAGCCGGCGAGCACGGTGTGCTCGACAGCTGACGTCCTGAAGTCGAAGCGCAGGCGGTTGTCGGCGGCGATGCCGTCGGCACCCTCGGTCGAGCGGATCGCCGCGCGGGGAATCGTCCCGGCCGCTGTCAGCGGGCCGAACATCTGCAGCGACTGGAAGTCGGTATCGACCTTGGAGTAGCGCAGCGCCGAGTGGAAGCTCACGACATCGTTCAGCTGACGGTCGAACACGTAGCCGACGCCCGATTGCTCGCGGTCGAACCGGTCGAAGCCGGGATCGCCGATGTTCAGATTGCGGTTGAGATACGGCTTATATGCCGCCGGCGCCAGCGATTGCGGGTAGAGCGAGTTGAAATAGCCGCCCTTCGGATCGTGCTGGTAGAAACCCGACACCGTCAGCTGCGTGTCGGCATCCGGGCGCCATGTGATCGCCGGCGCGACGCCAAAGCGTTGCTCGTCCACGCCGTCATAGCGCGTGCCGGACATGCGGCCGATCGCGCTGATACTATAGAGCCATTGATGTGCGGCATCGAGCGCGCCCTGGCTGGTGATGCCGCCCTGGACGCGGCCGTAACTGCCGCCTTCGATGCGTGCTTCGTCGTAGGGGACGTCGCTCGGCTGGCGGCTGACCAGGTTGACGAGACCGCCGGGGCTGATCTGTCCGTACAGGACGGCCGAAGGACCCTTGATGACCTCGATACGGTCGAGCAGGAACGCGTCGATCGACGTCACCGCAAAAGCCTGGCCGCGCGGCAGCTTCAATCCGTCGAGGAAGCTGACGAAATTGGTGGAGGTGCCGAAGCCGCCGATGCCGCGCAGGAACACGCTGTCATAACGCGTCGTCGCGTCGCGTTCGGAGAGGACACCCGCCGTATATTGCAGGGCGTTGCCGACGGTCTGCGGGTTCTGCGCGTCGATCTGCCGGCGCGTCACCGTGGTGACCGATTGCGGCGTCTCCAGCACGGGCGTCGACGTCTTGGTTGCCGTGGATTGGTTGGGTGTGGCCATCTGATCGCGGGTGTCCTGCCGGGCTGCTGCCGTTGCCGCTGCGTCGGGAGTGGCCTGCGCCGGGGCATTGGAGTTCGTCCGCGTCCGGGCGCTCCGCCGTGCCGCGCTCTGCCGACGCTGCGCTGTCACATTGCGGGCCGCGCGCTGGCCCTGCGGTGCGTCCACCGTCACCGGCGGCAGCGCGGAGTTTTGCGCAAACGCCGGCACATCGAGCGCCAGAAAAGCAGTCGAGCCAAGCAAAAGTGCCGCACCTCGCAGAGCCCGCTGCGATCCCCCGGTCATTCCCATTTCAAAACCCCACCAAAAATCAGCGGACGGGGTTAAAACAAAACGGGACGGAACTGTCCAGTTATGTGGTTGGCGTTTTCGAGTATTTAGAACTATTAAAAGTCGAGACGGGCGATTCCGGATCGCGCAGGGGAAGGCATGAAGCAGGCAGTCAAGACCGGCAAACGCGCCAAGAGGCGTAGCGGCGAAGGTCGTGGCGGACGGCCGACCAAGGCCGAGGCGCAGGCGATCGAAGACCGGATACTCGCGGTGGCCGCGGATCTGTTCGCCAGGGATGGTTACGCCGCGACATCCATGGAGCGCGTCGTATCGGAGTGTGGCGCGGGCAAGGACACCATCTACCGGCGCTATCCGTCGAAGAGGGCGATCTTCGGCGCCGTGCTCGAGCGAAGCCGTCGGCGGATCATGGCGCGCCTTGCCGATCTCCAGGTGAGGCAGTCGAGCCAGAACAGCCTGGCGCAACTCAAGGAGCTGGCGAGCCTGCTGCTCGACATCAACCTCGATCCGGAGCTGGTGGCCTTCAAGCGGATCGCGGCAAGCGAGAGCCTGGTCGCTGTCGACAGTCATTCCGAGCCGGAGCCGGACGCGATCATGTCGGTGCTGCGGACGTTAGTCACAAAAGCGCAAGCCGATCAGCGTATCGTTGCGGGCGACATCAATTTCCTGACCAACTTTCTCATCAACAGCATCATCGTCGGCCCGACGACGCTGGCGATGTTCGGATACAAGCCGCTCGCGACGCCCAAGGAGCGAAAGCTGTATTTCGAAAAAGCATGGAAACTATTTCTCGGCGGCGCTGCTGGCCGGCAGGGATAGCTCGCGACACCGCGGGCGTTCGCCTATTCCCCGATGTTTCCAACGGTATTTGCCTGCGCAAATTCGTACCCTGTGACCCGGAAAAGCCGCGGGCGCGCCAGCGTCTGGAAGACGGCTTCCGCTTTGGGGAGATCACCATGATGGGTATTTCATCTGCGCCGCGCAGCCTGTTGCTGGCCGGCGTTGTCTTCGGTGCGTTCACGCTGTCCGCGGCCGTTACATCGCGCATGTCCGCTGACGTTTGTACCGGTTCGAGGCGGGCGCGGGTCGCTGATCAATAAAATGACCTGTGAATCGATCATTTGGGCCATATGGCCATCAATAGCTCATTGATGCCGAGATCGAATTCAGCCGACCGATTCCTCGATCAGTCCGAGTTCATCTCGACAAGTAACTTCCGAGCTTCGTCCAGCAATGCCCGGATCGCCCTTCGTTCCGCGATCTGGTCCTGCGCGAATGCGCCGTGCTTCCGCGCATTCTGATTTCCCTTCGGCGGGCCCGATCTCCAGGCGCCGCCGTGCATGCGGCAGCGGGTCTTGCCGTGCACCGCCGGTGCGCGGCAGGTGGCGCCGCTGCGGGTCCAGGCGCCGCAGCGCCGGCTCCTCATCATCGCGCCCGTGTTGCGGATGTGATCGCCGTTCATGCGCTGGCGCCTTGCCTGACCTCTGCCTCGTCGTGCTCGCCGACTTCGTGGCGAGGGACCGGTCCTGCATCCGCCGCAGCGTTCGGCCTCGCAACAATCACGCTCGCGTGCTGGGTGACGTTGCCCACGATCGCCTTGCCGCCATCCTGCACCGACAAATTCCGCACCGTGATCGCGCGCTCGCCGTTGTTGCGGTGACGGCTAAGCGCCTCGATCTGGGCTGCGAAGGTGCGGCCAAGCCGGGTCAGTGCACGTGTGACACTTTCCTGCTGCAGAATGTCGTCGCTGAAGGCGAGGCGACAGGCGGAGCGCATCGCTGCCACGTGGACGGACACCATCTGCGCGGCCAGCATGGCCTCGATGGAATCCCTGGGCGCGATGCTCTTCACCATCGAGATCATGAAGGCGAGATTGGCTTCATCGGGCTTCTGCCCGATCACGCTGGCCTTCACCAGCTGCTTGAGCAGGCCATGCAGTGCGTCGCGGTCGACGGCGCCGAGCGCCTCGGCCAGCAGACGCTCGCCGGCTTGCGGGTCGGGATGGTTGATCGCAATCCGCCGCTTGTAGAGTTTGATGCGCGGGCTCGCAGCCACGGCGCTGCGATCGTTTGCCGCAACCGGCGGCGTGTCGTGGCATTTCGAAGATGTCGTCATGTGCTGTTCCTTCCGGCGCAGGTGCGCGAACGTCCGCCCGCTTGCTACGCGCGATTACGAATTTTGAGATGTCGATGAGGGGCTTACGCACGATCGCGGCGAGGCGTCCTGGTCGGGCGGCGCGGACGGTGGCGATTGTTGCGATGATGCCATCATGCCGGTGTTTTGCCCGACGTGTCAAATCGAGTTCGCAGTATCCGAAATCTTGCGCAAGTCCTTGTTGCGACAGGGGCCGGCTACTGTGCATGGGGTTGATTTCGCATTTTTTGTTGGCATGCGGCTCTCGCGTGCCGCGCGACGGAATGCCGGCGCGCAAACGCGATTGCGAAATCCGGCGCGACCGCTAATCATGATCTCCAGAGGCGCCGCACCATGCAAAAGCGGCAGCGCGGGCCCCGGGGAGAGAAACGAATGCAACGAACGCTTCGCCTGCTGGCGATTGTCGCCGGATTGTGCATGACGACCGAGGCGCTCGCGCAGAAATATCCGACGCGTCCGGTCAAGATCATGGTCGGCTTCAGCGCGGGCGGCCCGGTCGATGTGGTCGCGCGCATCGTCGGCGACCGGCTGAGCAACAAGCTCGGCCAGCCCTTCGTGGTCGAGAACCGTGCCGGCGCCAACGGCATGATCGCAGCCGAGGGCGTGGCGCGCGCGGACGCGGACGGCTACACCATCCTCGCCTGCAACTCGTCCACGATCACGCTCAACAAGACGCTGTTCAAGGACGCCCGCTACGATCCGCAAGGGGACTTTGCGCCGCTCACCACCGTCATCTCGGCGCCGCTCGTTCTCGTGGTCAATCCCGAGAATCCCAGGACGGCCAACATCAACACCGTCGCCGATCTCGTCGCGGCGGCGAAGGCCGCGCCCGGCGCGCTCGCCTACGGTTCGGGCGGCAACGGCAACCTTGCCCATCTCGCCATGGAGCTGCTCAGCCAGAAGGCCAGCATCAAGCTGATCCACGTGCCCTATCGCGGCGGCGCGGCGTCCGAGGTCGGCATCCTCGCGCAGGAGGTGCTGGCGGTGTTCGATCCCTTGTCCGCCGTGCCGCTGGTGAAGGCCGGCAAGCTGCGTGCGCTGGCGGTGTCATCGGCCGAGCGGCTGCCGGCGCTGCCTGACGTGCCGACCGTCGCGGAGGCCGGCTATCCCGGCTTCGACATCTCGTTCTGGGTCGGCTTCTTCATGCCGAAGGCCGTGCCCGAGCCGATCCGAGAGACGCTGCACCGTGAGATCGTCGCCGCCGCCAGGGATCCGGCGGTGCAGGAGCGGCTGGAGTCGCAAGGCGTCGTCAGCGTGCTCAGCCCGGCCGACTACGCCGCGAAGATCGCGAAGGAGACCACGGAGCTTGCCGAGGTCGTCGCGGCAGCGAACATCAAGGCGGAGTAGGGGGCGTCACGGCGAGAGGATCTGCTTGCGGTGGTGGATCAGCGCTCGCTCGATGCGAGGCGCACGGCGCGGGCCTTCGCGCTCTTTCCGGCGGCGCGCGCTGCGATCATGCCGCGCGCCTTGCCGTGCCTGGTCTTCCGGATCAAGGATGCAAGCCGCTTGCGCGCACGGCTGGCCGTCAAACGCGCCGCAAATTGTTCACCCTTGCGAATGATGGTGGCAGCTGAAGCCGTCAGGTTCACCGGAACCCAGGCGACGTCCTTTGTCTTGGAGAGACTGCCGATGCCTTCGCATGGGGCTTCGCGCGGCAGGTCGATGCGGATCGCAAGCGCCTCCGCGCGTTCGGTCCAGTCCTCGGCCTTGGTGCCGGTGATGATGCGGACATAGTCGCGCGTCTCACGCGGCAGCTCGCTTTCCCTGGCAAGCCACTTCTGAATCCGGCCGGGGCCTGCGTTATAGGCGGCCGCGGCAAGGCCGAGATTGCCGAAATCGTCGCGGAGCTTGCGCAGGAATCTGGCCGACGCCGGCAGCGCCTTCATCGCATCGAAGGGATCGTCCAGCCCGACTTCGGCGGCGGTCTCCGGCATGAACTGCGCAACGCCCTGCGCGCCGGCCTGGCTGACTTCGTTCGATTTGAAGCGGCTCTCCTGCCAGATCAAGCGCGCGAAGAACGGCACCGGAATGCCGCTCGCCTCGGCGGCTTCACGAAGCGCGTGGCAGAACCGTTCGGTCGGCGAAACCGGCGCCTGCACGGCCGTGTCGGCGACGCGCGGCGGCTCGGGCGTCTCGTCATAGGCCGCGCGCGCATTGGCGAGCTCGATGGCTTGCACGCTGGCAAGGAAGAGCTCGACCACAGGAACAAGTGGCGAGGCTTGGGTGTTTTGAAGAACAGCGTGATCGAAGCTTGGTGTTTGCCGGGACGCCGACGGATCGAGGTCGCACATCAGAATCAGAAACGCGGCGCAGGCCGCGACGACAAATCGCATTGCGTGGACAACCTCGAACTGTGGGATGAACGACCGGCGCTGCGCCGGCAATAAGGAGTTGTTAACCGTCCGATTGCGGCAAAGCTGCGGTCTCGCCGGTTCCGTCGGTGTTACTACGGTGTTCCCGCAGCGAAACTCTCCGCGGCTTTGCGGAGCATTTGAGAATGGGACGAGCGACATGACGCGATGGATGCTCGGTGCGGTGATGACGCTGTGGGTGATCTGTCCGGCGCTCGCGAACAATCTCGATGCCACCGCGGTGAACGACGCCGCGCGTCCCGCAAAGCAGCCTGCGACCGACAAGGTCAACGCATCCGTGGTGAAGCTTCAGGTCATGCTGGACCGTGCGCAGTTCTCGCCCGGCGAGATCGACGGCAAGCTCGGCGAGAACGCGCAAAAGGCGCTGAAGGCATTCGCCGAGCAGAACGGTATCGCATCCGACAAGGGAATAGCGCAGGAGTTCTGGGACAGGCTGAGCGCGGCGAGCGAGGGGCCTGTTGTCGTCGACTACAAGATCGCCGATGCCGATGTGAAGGGACCGTTCCTGAAGGTGCTGCCGGGCAAGCTGGAGGACATGAAGTCGCTGCAGGCGCTGAGCTACACCAGCCCGCTCGAGGGGCTCGCCGAGAAATTCCACATGAGCGAGGATCTGCTTCGGACGCTCAATCCGGGCAAGTCCTTCGACAAGGCTGGCGAGACGATCATCGTTGCAAACGTTTCGGCGCGGCGGGAGCTGCCACGCATTGCGCGGCTCGAGGTCGACAAGAAGAATGGGACATTGAAGGCGTTCGACCGATCCGACCGTCTGCTCGCGTTCTATCCGGCGTCAATCGGCAGTCCGGATCGCCCGACGCCGAGCGGCACGCTCAAGGTCACCAGCACTAGCGACAAGCCGACCTACCACTACAATCCCGACTACAAATTCCACAACGTCAAGTCCAAGGCGCCGTTCGACGTCGAGCCGGGGCCGAACAATCCGGTCGGGGCATACTGGATCGGCTTGTCGGCGCAGGGTTACGGCATCCACGGGACGGCGGAGCCCGACAAGGTCAGCAAGTCCGCATCGCACGGCTGCATCAGACTGACCAATTGGGACGTGCGCATGCTGGGCGACAACGTCAAGCGCGGTACGCCGGTCGTCTTCCTGGACGCGCCGACCGAATCCTCGTCGAAGCAGCACGGGAAGTCCGGCGGCAAGCGCGCCTCGAACTAGTCCTTGAACTAGTCCTTGGGAAAATCCTTGCGCATCGCGATCTCGGCGGCATCGCCGGGCGACAGCACGGTCTGGTCGAATGCTGCTTGCGGCTTCGTCATGATGTCGTAGAGCGAGATGCCCTTGATCGGCTTATCCATGAGCACGCGAACGCAGTCGGCGAGCGTGCCGTTGTAGACGAGATAGGGCGGACCGCGGTGCTTCTGTCTCTCGCCTTTCAGCGACGGCCACTTCTTCAGTTCGGCCGGCGCGTCATAGGCGATCGGCGATTCCTCTTTGAACATGCGCTTGGCCTCGGGCGGCGTGGAAAGCCCGAAAATCCTAGTGCTTGCCCGGTAAACGCTTGTTAAAGAATTAGTTCAAATCAGCCGGCAACGAAGGCGAGCAGGGTGCCGTTGGCCTTGGCCGGCGGCACGCAGATCGCAGCCCCGCTGCGCAACGCAGCCGGACCCAACGCCTTCTCGGTGGCTGCGAGGTCGCCGCTGACGAGGACCAGGGCCGCGCCGCCGCGCGCGGAAAGACCGGTGAGCGGCACACCGGGATAGCGTCTGCCGAGCTGGTCCAACGTCAGATAGACGAAGTCGGCGCGGTCGCCGCCGGACGGCACGGCGACGGCACCGTCGGCTTCCGCCTTCGGCTCGCGGTCGATCAGGCGGCCGAGATGCGCCGCATCCTGCGCGGGCTCGGGCGTTGCGATCAGCGTCTGCTTGATCCGCTTCGCCGCATTGGCGTGCTTCATCAATTCAGGAATCCATACCGTCTCGCGGGTCTTGTGCTGGCAGGCGAAGATGCGCACGCCGCCGGGCGCTTCCGCGGTCGGCCACATGAAGGTGCGGAATTTTGCCGCCGAGATCGTGCCATCGGGCAGCGTCACCGGCCGTTCGAAATCGGTCGGGCCGATCGGCGTCAGGCCGCGTGCACGGATCTCCTCGGCGCCGGCTGCGCTGTCGATCGCCGTGAAGGCGATGCGCTCGATGCCCTCGCCGTGCCTGTCGACGAAGGCGCGGGCCGGTGCGTTGTGCTCGGTCGCCACCAGCACGCCGAGCAGCTCCATGTAGTCGGGGTCGAACATGATGGTGTAATTGCCGGTGCCCATATGCGCGCTGTGGGTGCCGCGCGGCGACAGGGTGAAACCGAGCTGCCTGTAGTTTTCGGCGGCCTTGTCGAGGTCCCGAACCATGACCACGGCGTGGTCGATACCGATGATGTTCTTGAGGGCCACTGTTCTATCCCCGCAGTAAAATTTGAACTTGGACCGCGCCAGCGGCCGCCGCTGGCCCTGTCTACGCCGGATAGGCGATCAAGTCATTTTCAAATCGGGGGCGGATGCGGAATTTCATTTCGCGAAATGCGGTGTCGACGCGCATCACTGCGCCTGCTCGATATAGGCGGCGAGGATGGCGCGCTCCTCGCTGGTCATATCGGTGATGTTGCCCGGCGGCATCGCATTGGACCACGCCGCCACGCGGCCGATCAGGCGGATGTTGCGATGGATGTGCTCGGGCGCGTCGAGCAAGATGCCTTTGGGCGCGGTCACGATGCCGGCCCAGACCGGCTCGGCCGCGTGGCACATGCTGCAACGGGACATCACGATCTCCTCGACATTGGCGCGCGTCGGCTGCGCCGACAGCGCGCCCGTCTTGACCTCGCGGGGGCCGGCGGCGGAGAGCAACAGGATCGCGATCACGCCCAATGCGGCGACACCCCAAACCCACCACGGCGATTTGCGTCCCGCGTGCCGCTCGTTGAAGAAGTGGCGGATCACGGGGCCAAGCGCCAGAATGATCGCGACGATGATCCAGTTGAAGCGCGTCGCGTAAAGCAGGGGATAGTGATTGCTGATCATCAGCACGACGACGGGCAGGGTCAGGTAGTTGTTGTGAACCGAGCGCTCCTTGCTGGTCTTGCCGAGCTTCGGATCGGGCGCCTGTCCCGCGATCAGGCTGGCTACGATCTTCTTCTGGTTCGGGATGATCAGTGCGAACACGTTGGCGACCATGATCGTGCCGATGATCGCCCCGATCTGGTTGAAGGCGCCGCGGCCGCTCAGGACGTGGGTGAAGGCGTAAGTGAGCGCGACCAAAAACAGATAGCCGCCGATGGCAAAGGGCAGCTCGCGCTGTGCAAGCCCGGTGCGGCAGGCCGCCTCATAGAGCAGCCATGCCAAAGCCAGGCTGCAGAAGCTGAACAGCCCGGCCTGGATCGGTGTGAGGTCGAGAATCGATTTGTCGACCAGGAACAGGTCGGCATCGAGATAGTACACCACCACCATCAGCGCGAAGCCGGACAGCCAGGTGGTGTAGGCCTCCCATTTGAACCAGGTCAGCTCCTCCGGCATCTGGCTCGGAGCCACCAGATACTTCATGATCCGGTAGAAGCCGCCGCCATGGACCTGCCAGGCCTCGCCCTGCACGCCGTCCGGCAGGTCAGTCTTCGGCTTCAGGCTGAGATCGAGGGCGATGAAGTAGAAGGAGCTGCCGATCCAGGCGATCGCCGCCACCACGTGCAGCCAGCGCAGCAGCAGGCTCGCCCATTCCGATATGATGGATCCCCACATGATCACCCCATCAATTGCGACCTGGATGCCGCAGCTTTGATGACCGCAACCGGCGGTCGCGCCCTTACAATGTGTCGCACCGATCTGCCGCATTTTCCAGTACGATGGGCCGCGGCTGATGCACATCGTGCGGGCATGAGCTGACGTGGGATTCGGCAGGCGTTTGAACTGCCGCAGAACATTTGCGGACCTATAAGCGTCGACGTTCAGGACGCGCAGGCTGGGAGGAAGACGACGTGAAAAGCAGGATTTCGTCCGCAGCAACGGCTGCGGGATTGCTGGTCGCGGTTGCCGCCGGCGCGCAGGCCGAGCCGGTTCTGCAGGGCAAGGACGCCTATGGCGATTGGCAGGCCGACAAGCCCGGCACGGTCAGGTTGATCCGGCCGCAGGATCTCGTCAGGCCCGGCGCGTCACGGTCGGTTGCGAGCACCGCGCGCGTGGCGTCGCGGCCGCCGGAGGCCACGCCCCAGGTGCCGGCAGGTTTCAAGATCGAGCTGTTCGCCGAAGGCTTGCGCGCGCCGCGCATCGTGAGGGTTGCGCCGAATGGTGATGTCTTCGTCGCAGAGACGCGGGCCGACGCCATCCGCGTGCTGCGCGCTGGGGATGGCGGCAAGGCCGCGACCAACGAGGTGTTTGCCAGCGGATTGAGACGGCCGTTCGGCATCGCCTTCTTTCCGAACGGCGACAATCCGCAATGGGTCTATATCGCCAACACCGACAGCGTCGTCCGGTTTCCCTATCAGGCCGGCGATCTCAAGGCGCGCGGCAGGGCGGAGATGATCGTGGCAAGCCTGCCGCATGACGGCAGCCATTCCACCCGCGACATCGTCTTCACGCCCGACAACAAGCGCATGCTGGTCTCGGTCGGCTCGCTCAGCAACGTCGCCGAGGGCATGGGCACGCCGCCGGGCGGGTTGGAGGCGTGGTCAAAGGGGCAACCGCTTGGCGCGGCCTGGGCGAGCGAGACCGAGCGCGCCACCGTGCTCGCCTTCAACCCCGATGGCAAGGAGCGGAAGATCTATGCTACCGGCATCCGCAACTGCGTCGGCCTCGCGATCCAGCCGCAGACCGGGCTGCCCTGGTGCTCGACCAATGAGCGCGACGGCCTCGGCGACGATCTCGTGCCCGACTACGTCACCAGCGTGAAGGAGGGCGCGTTCTACGGCTGGCCGTGGTTCTATATCGGCGGCAACGAAGATCCGCGCCACGCCGGCGCGCGGCCGGATCTGAAGGACAAGGTGACGGTGCCCGATGTTCTGGTGCAGCCGCACTCGGCGTCGCTGGGCATGACGTTCTATCAGGGTACGCAGTTTCCGCCGGAGTATCAGGGCGAGGCCTTCGCCGCCGAGCACGGCTCCTGGAACAGGTCGAAGCGCACCGGCTATAAGGTGATCCGCATCCGGATGAAGGACGGCATGCCGACGGGCGAGTACGAGGATTTCGTCACGGGGTTTGTCGTGAGTGACACGGAGGTCTGGGGAAGGCCGGTTGGTGTCGCCGTGGCGAAGGATGGATCGCTGCTGGTGTCGGAGGACGGTAACGGCACGATCTGGCGGGTGACGCGCGCACCGAAGTGACTCTGCACCCTCCCCTGGAGGGGGAGGGTCGGCGCGAAGCGCCGGGGTGGGGTGATCTCTCCACTCGGGCAGCGTTCGATGCCGAGAGACTGTCACCCCACCCCGCTGCGCATTCCGCTTCGCTGCATGCGCAACGACCAACGAGCGAGCTACGCTCGTCTCGGACCCCTCCAGGGGAGGGTAGGCAACGCAGTGTCAACTACCCCCGTCTCACACTCGCGCCGCCATCCACCGGCAGGGTCACGCCCGTGATGAAACTCGCCTCGTCCGACGCCAAAAACAGCGCGGCGTTCGCGACGTCCCAGCCGGTGCCCATCTTCCTGCGCAGCGGCACCTTGCTGTCGCGCTCGGCTTCGACTTCAGCGCGGGGCTTGGACCATTCGCGGGCACGGGTGTCGACGGCCATCGGCGTGTTCATCAGGCCGGGTAGGATGACGTTGGCACGGATGCCGTATTCGGCGTTCTGGTAGGCGAGCTGTTCGGTGAAGGCGATCATCGCAGACTTCGTCGCCTTGTAGGCGACGTAGGGATAAGTGGTGATCGCGGCCATCGAGGAGATGTTGACGATGGCGCCGCTTCTTTGCGCGCGCATGATCGGGATCACTTCCTTCGCTGCGAGAATGCAGCTCTTCAGATTGATGGCGACGACACGGTCGAACGCCTCCTCGGTGATTTGAAGCAGCTCGGCATCGCCGCCGGACAGGCTGACGCCGACATTGTTGTGCAGCACGTCGATGCGGCCCCAGCGCGCCTGCGCGTCCGCGACCATCGCCTCGATGTCCGCGGATTTGGTCACGTCGGCCTTGAAGGCCGCAGCGGTGCCTTGCTCCTCTGTGATCATCGCGACGGTTTCCTGCGCCGATTCCAGGTGATGGTCGACGCACAGCACTTTGGCGCCCTCGCGCGCGAAGGTCAGCGCGGTGGCGCGGCCATTGCCTATGCCTTCGCCCGGGCTCTGGCCGGCGCCGACGACGATCGCGACCTTGTCCTTCAAGCGCATGTCACTTCACTCCCGGGATCGGGTACTGCTGGAGTACCTCTTTGTAATACGGTTCGTTGTCGATCTTCATAGTAGCGAGCACGCGCACCACGCCGCAATAGAAGGCGATGGTGAGCACGAGATCGACCATGTGCTCGTCGGAGAGATCTCTCTTGATCTCTGCGAAGGTGGCGTCCGACATCGCGAGCTCGCGCACCATCTCGCGGGCGCCTTTCAGGATCGCCCTGGCGAGCGGCTCCAGCTTCGACGGCTTGCCCTCGGTCTCCGCCATCAGGCCTGCGATGTCCTCGTCCGTGACGCCGAACTCCTTGCCGATCTTCACATGGTGGGTGAATTCGTATTCCGACTTCTCCATCCAGCCGACCTGGAGGATCGCAAGCTCCCGCAGGCGCGGATCGAGCTTGCTCTTGAAGCGGATATAGCCGCCGATGTGGTTGAAGGCGCGCGCCATCTCCGGCGAGTTGACCAGCAGCTTGTGCAGGTTGGTGTTGCGCTTGAGCATATCGCGATATTCGGGCGCGACCTGGTCGGCCTCGAGATAGGGCAGGCGGGCCATCCGTGTTCCTTTCAGTGTTCCTGTGATTCACGTTCCGGCGCTTGCAGCGTCACGCCGCCGTCGACCACCAGCACCTGGCCGGTGATGTAGCGTGCGAAGTTGCTGAGCAGGAATTTGGCGGCGTGGCCGACATCCCAGCCGGTGCCTTCGGTCTTGAGCAGGGAGGCCCTGGCGCGGTTGGCGCGGGCCTGCTCGCTCATGCCGCGGGCATAGACCATCGGCGTGTACATCGGTCCGGGGCAGATGCAGTTGACGCGGATGTTGTCGCGACCATGATCGACCGCCATCGCGCGCGTGAGACCGATGATCGCGGCCTTCGACGTCGTGTAGGTCGTGAGCCCGCGCGGCCGTAGCGCCGAGATCGAGGAGATATTGACGATCGCGCCGCCCTTGGCGGTCTTGATCATCGCGGGGATCGCGTGCTTGGAGAGCAGGAACATGGTCTCGACGTTGACCTGCATGACGCGGCGATACTGCTCGGGTGTCTCGTCGACCACGCTGCCGCGGCTGCCGATGCCGACATTGTTGTCGAGGAAATCGAGCCGGCCCCAGCGGTCAAGCGCGGCCTCGACCAGTGTCTTGCAATCGGCTTCGCTGGTGACGTCGCCGCCATGCGCCGCCGCCGTGCCGCCCTCGGCCATGATCATCTCCACGGTGCGCTCGGCGAGCTTGAGGTCGCGATCGGCCACCAGCACTTTTGCGCCGGCGCGGGCCAATAAAATTGCTGCAGCGCGGCCGTTGCCGATGCCGTCGCCAGCGGCGCCACCACCGCTGATCAGCGCCACCCTGCCGGCGAGACCGGCATCGTCCTCGGGGCCCTGCATGTCGTTTCATCCCAATTATTTTCGTGCAGATTAGCAATCGCCCCGACTGGAGAGAAGGCCGGCGGTCCCGCGCAGATGTCATTGACATCGCATGGAATTGCATGCCGCCGGGCGGCACGGGCGCGCAATTAAGCGGGCGTATCGCGGAACCGTTCTGCCGAGCTTGCGTTTGTTGCGGGGGCTTTTCCGCGCTAGGCTCTCGCCTGGGGTTTCCCAATCGCCAGTGGCTTGCCGATGAATCTGCTCGATCCACAAGGGCCGGTGGCTGCCGCCAACAGCACCATCCTGGTCGATTCCGTCTTCATCATGCTCGTGATCGTGGTCCCGACCATTTTCGCGATTTTGGCCTTTGCGTTCTGGTTTCGCGCGTCCAATCCGAGAGCACGTTACCAGCCTGACTTCGTCTATTCCGGCCGCGTCGAGATGGTGGTGTGGGCGATCCCGGCGCTCACCGTGATCCTGCTCGGAGGCGTCGCCTGGATCGGCTCGCACCAGCTCGATCCCGCCGCGCCCGTGCCGGGCACCGGCAGTCCGGTCCGCATCCAGGCGGTCTCGCTCGACTGGAAATGGCTCTTCATCTATCCGGACCAGCGTATCGCCACCGTCAACACGCTGACGGTGCCGGCCGGCGCCGAGTTGAATTTCCAGCTGACGTCGTCGAGCGTGATGAACGTGTTCTTCATCCCGCAGCTCGGCAGCATGATCTACACCATGAACGGCATGGTGACGCGATTGAACCTGCGCGCCGACAATGAGGGCAAGTTGCAGGGTCTGTCGGCGCATTTCTCCGGCGACGGCTTTCCCGACATGATGTTCGACGTCAACGTGATCTCGCCGCTCGCCTTCCCGGACTGGGTCGCGACCACGGCGAAGACCGATGCGGTGCTGAACGAGGAGAGCTACACGAAGCTGATGCAGCAGGGCATCGAGAGGGGCAGGCTGACCTTTCGCCTGGACGATCCCCGGCTGTTCGACCTGATCGCAACCCAGCACATTCCGCCAGGGCCCGGCCCGGAGCTGCTCTCCGATGCCGGCAGGCCGCACAGTGGAGGCCATGATGCTCGGTAAGCTCGATTGGTCGGCGATTCCGTTCGACCAGCCGATACCCCTCGTCGCGGGTGCCGTAGTGCTGGTCGCGATCCTCGGCGTGCTGATCTGGGTCGTCGTGAAAGGGCATCTGCCGTATCTCTGGCACGAATGGATCACCAGCGTCGATCACAAGCGTATCGGCGTGATGTACATCCTGCTGGCTTCGGTGATGCTGCTCCGCGGCGGCAGCGATGCCATCATGATGCGGATCCAGCAGGCGGTCGCCTTCCAGTCGCAAGGCTATCTTCCGCCCGAGCATTACAACCAGATCTTCTCGGCTCACGGCACCATCATGATCTTCTTCGTGGCGATGCCGTTCGTGATCGGGCTGATGAACCTGATCGTGCCGCTCCAGTTAGGCGTGCGCGACGTCGCCTTTCCGACGCTCAATTCCGTTGGCTTCTGGCTGACCGCGACCGGCGCGCTGCTGGTCAATCTCTCGCTCGTGATCGGCGAGTTCGCGCGCACAGGCTGGCTGGCCTTTCCACCGCTGTCGGGACTGGTCTATTCGCCGGGCGTGGGCGTTGACTACTATGCCTGGTCGCTCCAGATCTCAGGCGTCGGCACGCTTGTCGCCGGCATTAATCTCGTCACCACCGTGCTGAAGCTGCGCACCAGGGGCATGAACTATCTGCGCATGCCGATGTTCTGCTGGACCACGCTGGCCTCGAATCTCCTGATCGTCGCCGCCTTTCCGATCCTCACCGCCACGCTCGCGATGCTGCTACTCGACCGTTACCTCGGCTTCCACTTCTTCACCAATGAAGCCGGCGGCAACGTCATGATGTTCATGAACCTGATCTGGGCCTGGGGGCACCCCGAGGTCTATATCCTCGTGTTGCCGGCCTTCGGCATCTTCTCCGAGGTGGTCTCGACCTTCTCGGGCAAGGCGCTGTTCGGATATCGTTCGATGGTGCTTGCGACGATGGCGATCTGCGTCATCTCCTTCATGGTCTGGCTGCACCATTTCTTCACGATGGGCGCCGGCCCCGACGTCAACGCCATCTTCGGCATCGCCAGCATGATCATCGCGATACCGACGGGAGTGAAGATCTACAACTGGCTGTTCACGATGTATGGCGGCCGCATCCGTTTTGCGACGCCGATGCTGTGGGCGGTCGGGTTCATGGTCACCTTTATCATCGGCGGGCTGACGGGCGTGCTGGTCGCTGTGCCCCCGGCCGACTTCATGCTCCACAACAGCATGTTCCTGGTGGCGCACTTCCATAACGTCATCATCGGCGGCGTGCTGTTCGGCGCCTTCGCCGGCTTCGAGTACTGGTTCCCGAAGGCGTTCGGCTTTCGTCTCGACGAGCGCTGGGGCAAGGCGGCGTTCTGGTTCACCTTCCTCGGCTTCTACGTCACCTTCATTCCGCTCTATGTCGCCGGCATGCTCGGCATGACCCGGCGCCTGCAGCACTACGACGTCGCGGCCTGGCGGCCATGGATGTTCGTGGCGGCCGCCGGCATGGCCGTGCTGTCGATCGGCGTAATCTGCCAGATCGCGCAGCTCGTGGTCAGCATCCGCAACCGCGAGGCCCTGCGCGATCGCACCGGCGATCCCTGGGACGGCCGCTCGCTGGAATGGGCGACCTCGTCGCCGCCGCCCGTGTTCAACTTCGCCTTCTATCCGGATGTGCGCGGCGAGGATGCTTATTGGGATCAGAAGGCCCATGCCAAGCAGCAGCTCGAGCATGATCGGCCGGAGTATCAGGATATCGAGATGCCCAGGAACTCGCCGACCGGCTTCGTCTGCGCGTTCTTCGCCACCATCATGGGCTTCGCGCTGATCTGGCACATCTGGTGGATGGTGATCCTGGGCGGCATCGGCGCGTTCGCGACCTTCGTCGTGTTCGCCTGGCGCGACCATGACGAATACGTCATTCCGGCCGACGAGGTCGCAGCGATAGACCGTATCAATCTCGAGGAACGGCGCAGCCTCGTCAGCATGGCGGGAGCGCTCTGATGTCGATGACGGCGACCGCCGGCCGCACGCATGCCGACCCCCACCACATCGGGCTCGTCGTCGAGCATCCAGGCCCGGCGTCGAAGCGCATCGTGACCGCTTACGGCTTCTGGGTCTTCCTGCTCTCCGATATCGTGATGTTCTCCTGCTTCTTCGCTGCCTATGCGGTGCTGTCCGGCCAGACCGCCGGCGGCCCCAGCGGCTCGGAGATCTTCGAGCAGAGGAATGTAGCAATCGAGACGGTCTGCCTGCTGCTGTCGAGCTTCACCTGCGGCATGGCCAGCATTGCCGCCGACGTGCGCAACCGGTTCTGGTTCTATCTCGGCATGGCCGTGACCTGCGTGCTCGGACTGATCTTTCTCACCATCGAGTTCCGCGAATTCGCCGACCTCGTCGCACGCGGCTATGGCCCGTCGCGCAGCGCGTTCCTGACCTCGTTCTTCTCGCTGGTCGGATGCCACGGCCTGCACGTCTCCGCCGGCGTGCTCTGGCTGCTCACCATGATGGCCCAGGTGTTCGCAAAGGGCTTTCGCGCCGACGTCTTGCGCCGGATGATGTGCTTTGCGCTGTTCTGGCATGCGCTCGACATCGTCTGGGTCGGGGTCTTCTCCGTCGTCTACCTGCTTGGGAGCGCCGTATGAGCGATCAGACGCATGTGCGGACCGGACACGATCTCGCACCGGGCGAGGAAGAGCAACACAGCGTCGGCGAGCGGGTGCTCGGCTATGTCGTTGGGCTCGGCCTCGCGCTGGTGCTCACGGCAACCTCGTTCTTCATCGCCGGAACCGACCTGGTCTGGCAGCCGTCCATCCCCGTCGCTCTGATCGTGCTGGCGATCGCGCAGATGGGCGTGCACCTCGTGTTCTTCCTGCACATCACGACCGGGCCTGACAACACCAACAACGTGCTGGCGCTCGCCTTCGGCCTTCTGGTCGTCTTCCTGGTCGTCGGCGGCACCGTCTGGATCATGGGCCATCTGAACGCGAACATGCCGCCGATGGACCAGATCATGCCGATGCGGAAATAGGGCGCACAAAAAAGAAGAGCCGCTTGTTGTGACAAGCGGCCCAAGTCTAGGGAGGAAACGCCCGAGCAAAGCAATCGGACCGAAGCCGGATTGCTGCCAAGGAACGCTCGCGCAAAGCGCTTGCGTACATATTAGATGTAGCAACCACCGAGAGAGTTCAATTCCGGATCAATACTGTCTCCGGCTACCGCTCACATGCTCGTGACGGGCTTCCTCATTTCGGCCGGCGGCAATTGTAGGCCTTGCGGAAGCCGGCGGCCTGCGCGTCGTCCTCCGAGCAGAACCAGCGGTCCGGCTTGGTGGTCGCGGGATAGCTCGGGCAGCCTCTCAAGTGATAGATGCCGATATTGCCGGTGACGCGCGCGCGCACGGCGAGCTTGCCCTTGATGCTGCAACTCGGCGGCATGGTCAGCTCCTCCGGAAACAGCGCCGCGCGGATTTCCTTGTCGCGGTCGGCGCGGCAGGCGGCACCCAGCAGCGTGCCGTCCTTCTTGCCCATGCGGAATTCTTGCGGTGCAACAAAGCAGCCCTTCCAGATGCCGGCCGACGCGGTTTTGGCATCGGCCGCGGCGGGCTTGACGTTCGCCTTGATCGGCTCGCGGGCGATGGCATAGCCAAGCTTGACCAGCTGCTCGTTCAACGAGACCTTGTCGCCCTCGGCCGTGCAGATCGCCCGGTGCCGTTTGCCGAAGCTCTTTTCCGGCCCGACATCGTCACAGCGTACGCTGCGTTTGTTGATCAGCTTCGCCAGCTGGTCGCGGGCCTCGATGCCGCAGGTCCAGGGATCGGCGTGATCGTCGATGCAGACCTGGTCCAGTTCGGGCGCGTCGACGCCGTCGAGGCGGTAGGTGACGTCGCCGAGCTGGATCGAATTGGCGTCCCGGACGGTCGCGGCCGCCGTCAGCGCGGAGGCCGGTCCGGACGAGGCCAGAAACCCGGACAGAGCGAGAAACGAAACAAGCGCGAAGGCGCGGGCGGCGGCAAATGAATTCCTAAAGGACATAACGTCTCGCTATCGATTGCTCTGGCGCCTCGTTCCTAGCATCCGGAAGTCGCGATACCAATGGTCTGCGCCCTGCGAAGTGCGACATTCGCGCACCAGCCTTTACTGACCGGCCGGTCTGCCCCTATCGTTCGGCACGATCAAAAACCTGCGTAGGCCGAATCGCCCTTGAAGCGGCGGGGGCGGGAGGAAGTAGTTTTGATGAAAGACCCCGTGGACGTCCTGATCATCGGCGCCGGCGCTTCAGGTGCCGCGATCGCGTGGTCGCTGGCCGAGACCAAGATGCACATCCTCTGTCTGGAGCAGGGCGGCTGGATGAACCCGGCGGAATATCCGAGCACGGGCCGCGACTGGGAGGCCAAGTTCTACGGCGAGTGGTCGTCGAGCCCGAATGTCCGCGGCCGGCCCGAGGACTATCCGATCAACGACGACAATTCGCCGATCAAGGTGGTCAACTACAACGCGGTCGGCGGCTCGACGGTGATGTACACCGCGCACTGGCCGCGGCTGCATCCCTCCGACTTCAAGGTGAAGACGCTCGACGGCGTTGCCGACGACTGGCCGATCGACTACGACGCGCTGACGCCGTTCTTCGAAGAGAACGACCGCATCATGGGCACGTCAGGCCTGTCGGGCGATCCGCTGTCGCCGCTGACGCATCCGCCGATGCCGCAACAGCCGCTTGGATTGTCCGGCGCCATCATCGGCAAGGCCATGAACAAGCTTGGCTGGCACTGGTGGCCGTCGGACACGACGGTCGCAACCACGGACTATGAGGGCCGCGCGCGCTGCATCAATCTCGGCCATTGCACGCCAGCCTGCGCCCAAGGCGCAAAATCCTCGACCGACATTACCTATTGGCCGCAGGCGATCCGTTCCGGCGTCGAGCTTCGAACGCATTGCCGGGTGCGGGAGATCACCACCGACGAGAACGGCATGGCCTCGGGCGTGGTCTATTACGACAAGGACGGCGTCGAGCAGTTCCAGCCGGCGCATGTCGTCATCATCGCCTGCAACGGCGTCGGCACGCCGCGGCTGCTGCTCAACTCGGCATCCAACCGCTTCCCGCACGGTCTTGCCAATTCGTCGGGCCTGGTCGGCAAGAACCTGATGTTCCACCCCTATGCGCAGATCTACGGCTATGTGAAGGAGTCGACCGACAGCAACCGCGCGCCGCCGACCTGCCTGTGGAGCAAGGAGTGGTATGACACCGACCTGTCGCGCGGTTTCGTGCGCGGCTACGGCGTCCAGTTCGTGCGCGGGGCGGGACCGGTGTTCGAGGCTGTCGTCAGCGAACAGAAGGGCATTTTGCCGTGGGGCGCGGATCATCACCGCGTCTTCCGCAAGCTCAATGGCCATCGGCTGGGATTCTCCGCGATCTGCGAGGATCTGCCGGAAGAGCACAATCGCGTCACGCTCGATCCTGTCATGAAGGACAGCCACGGCATTCCCGCGCCGAAGATCGACTACACGATCAGCGAGAACAGCCGGAAGATGATGGAGCATGCGCTCGCGCGTGGCCGGGAGATTCTCGAAATGGCGGGGGCGACCGACATTTGCGTCAACTCGCCGATCCCGTGGGGCGGCTGGCATCTGCTCGGCACCGCGCGGATGGGCACCGACCCCGAACGCTCCGTCGTCAACGAATGGGGCCGCACGCACGACGTGAAAAATCTCTTCATCGTCGACGGCAGCATCTTCGTCACCTCGGGCGGCGTCAACCCGACGTCCACCATCCAGGCTCTCGCGCTCTACATCGCCGACCAGATGAAGCAGCGCCTCGCCAATCTGTTCGACTGAGGCCGCCATGTCCGCAGACAATCAACTCACCCGCGCCCAATGCAACGATCTCCGCACCATCGCTGCGATGATCGTGCCCGCCAGCGACGAGTACAAGGTGCCCGGCGCCGACGACCCCGCGATCCAGACCGATATTCTGACGACGCTGGGTCGCGACACCAAATTGGTGGGGGCGGCGCTGGACCATCTGGCCCGGCTCGCAGGGCAACCGCTCGCAGAGCTCGATGCCGCCAGGCGCGATGCGGTGGCGCAGGAGTTCCGGAGTTCCGGCGGCGCGGCCGCCGCAACGCTCGTCCGCGTCGTCCTGCAATGCTACTACCGCGACGACCGGGTGCTACGCTCGCTTGGGCTCGAGCTGCGCGCGCCGTTCCCCAAGGGCTACGTACTGCCGGACGGCGACTGGTCGCTGCTCGACCCGGTCAAGGCGAGGGCGGGCACGCTGCGACGCGCGCCCTAGCCACCTTGGTAGTCAAGCGCTGGCAGCCCAGCCTTGCGCCCCAAGCGGGTCCCTTGCGCGGGAGGGAACAGGCCACCATCTGTGTGAGCCTCAAGGACTCTTGCCATGCTGGATTTTACCTCAGACATCGTCGATGACGCCGCGTCATCGCGAGCGACAGCGTCTGCTCCGGTCGATGACCGGGCCCTGCTGGACGCCTATTCCAATGCCGTGATCGACGTGACCGACCGTGTCGGTCCCGCCGTCGTGCGCGTCGAGACCGGGCCAAAGGTGCCGAACGGCCGCGAGCGCGGTGGGCTCGGCTCCGGCATCGTGATCTCGCCGGACGGGCTCGTCCTCACCAACAGCCACGTGGTCGGCTCCTCCAAGGAGATCCGGCTGCGGGACGTCGAGGGTAACGTCGGCGATGCCCGGGTGCTCGGCGTCGATCCCGACACCGACCTGGCGCTGCTGCGCGCCAACGGCGTGCGCGACTTGCCCTATGCCGCGCTCGGAAACTCCAAGACCCTGCGGCGCGGCCAGCTCGTGATCGCGATCGGCAATCCGCTCGGCTTCGAGTCGACCGTGACCGCCGGCGTGGTCTCGGCGCTGGGGCGCTCGATCCGCTCAGTGAGCGGGCGCACCATCGAGGACGTGATCCAGACCGATGCTGCGCTCAACCCCGGCAATTCCGGCGGCCCGCTGGTGTCGTCGAATGCCGAGGTGATCGGCATCAACACCGCCATCATCAATGGCGCGCAGGGCATCTGCTTCGCGGTCGCCAGCAACACCGCGCAGTTCGTGCTGTCGGAGATCATCCGCCACGGCTATGTCCGCCGCGCCTTTATCGGCGTCGCCGGGCAGACTGCACCGGTGCCGCGGCGGCACGCGGTAGTGGCCGGTGTCGACAACAAGATGGGCGCACTCTTGATGCAGATCGAGCCTGACGGACCGGCGGCGAAGGCGGGCTTGTTGCCCGGCGACGTCGTCATCAAGCTCGATGGCGTCGATATCAACGGCGTCGACGATCTGATCCGCGTGCTGGACCGCGACCGGATCGGCCGGCGGCTCGCCATGGACGTGCTGCGGCTCGGCCGCCTGCGGGCGATCGATATCGACCCGATCGAGCGCAAGCCGGCGCGCTAGCGTTGGTGCCTCCGGGCGAGGTATGACGGTGTCATGCCTCGTTCCCGGACCCTTGCCGCATGATGCCGGCGCATGAGACCTACGATGTCATTGTCGTCGGCGCCGGCGCCGGTGGCATGACGGCTGCGGCCGTTGCCGCCGCTGAAGGCTTGCGCGTGCTGGTGATCGAGAAGACGGCCTTTGTCGGTGGCACGACGGCGTGGTCCGATGGCATGGTCTGGATTCCCGCCAATCCCAAGATGAAGGACGTAGGGCTGTCCGACAGCATCACGGACGCGGTCCGGTATCTGTCGAGCACGGTGCCGGAGCCTGCCAATGCCGGCTTGCGCGCCGCCTTCCTCGCGCGCGGGCCGGAGGCGCTCGCCTATCTCGAAGCCAACACGGAAGTGCGCCTCCAGCCGGTGAAAGCCTGTCCGGACTGCTATCCGGAGCGGCTGGGCGCGACATCAGGCGGGCGCGTGCTGGAGCCGGTCGCGTTCGACGGCACTCGGCTCGGCGCGCCTTTCGCGCGGCTGCGCGCGCCGCTGCCGGAGCTCACGCTGTTCGGCGGGATGATGGTCAATCGCCTCGACATCCCGCATCTGCGCCGGGCCGGAAAATCGTTGCGTTCGACCCTGCGCGCGGCGCAGCTGGTTTCCGAATACGCATTGCAGCGGCTGCGCAATCGGCGCGGCACGACGCTGCATCTCGGCAACGCGCTCGCGGCACGGCTCTATACCTCGTTGCTGGCGCGGCAGGTCGAGATTCTCTTCTGCGCCGATGTCGAGAACCTGTCGATGCAGGGCGATCGCGTCGGCGGCGTTGTCATCCGCCACGGCTCGCGTGACCGCCTGATCACCGCGCGCCGCGGCGTGGTGGTTGCTACCGGCGGCTTTTCGCACGACGCTGTGTTGCGCAAACGCTTCTTCCCGGCCACGGCCGGTTTCGTCTCGGCGGCCAGCACCGCTGGCACTGGCGACGGGCTCCGGCTTGCGACCACGGCCGGTGCCGCGCTCAACACGGAGGCGACGAGTCCGGCCTATTGGACGCCGGCCTCGCTGTTCCGTCGCGCCGACGGCAGCCGCGGCGTCTTTCCGCATACGGTGACCGACCGCGCCAAGCCCGGCGTGATCGCCATCAACGCGGCCGGCCGTCGCTTCGTCAACGAGGCGCTGTCCCACCATGAGTTCGTGCTGGCGATGTTGCGCGACGGCAATGGCGAGCCGGGTCGGCCGTTTTATCTCGTCTGCGACCGTCAGTTCCTATGGAGCTACGGCCTCGGTCGCATCAAGCCGTTTACGCTCAACCTCCGGCGCTGCGTGGCGAGCGGCGAGTTGCTCAAGGCTCCCGACATCGCGCAGCTCGCGGCGAAGATCGGCGTCAATCCGTCTGTGCTCACGGCGACGATCGCAGGCTACAACGTTGATGCGAAGGAGGGCCGCGATTCCGAATTCGGTCGCGGCAGCACCATCTATCAGCGCCACCTCGGCGATGCCACGCACAAGCCCAATCCTTGCGTCGCGCCGATCCTCCGCGCGCCGTTCTTCGCGATGCGCATCCATCCGGCCGATCTCGGCACGGCCATCGGCATGAAGGTGGATGCCCAGGCGCGCGTGCTGCGCGAGGACGGCATGCCGGTCGCGGGTCTGTACGCCTGCGGCAACGACATGGGCTCGATCATGAACGGCAACTATCCGGGGCCGGGGATCACGCTCGGGCCGGCGTTGACGTTCGGGTATATCGCGGGGCGGCATCTGGCGGAGGGGGCGGCTGTTGCAGCCGGAGTGGTCGCAGCGTCGGTGTAGCCATCCTCTCCGCTGTCATGCCCCGCGAGAGCGGGGCATGACAGTACGCCGCGGCCTATCGATTCAACCACGACTGTCTCGGAGTACTGGATCGCCCGGTCAAGCCGGGCGATGACGCTGAGTGTGTGGCGAGCTCGTCCCACAATCTCCGTCATTGCGAGCGGAGCGAAGCAATCCAGGCTGTCTCCGCGGAGGGACTCTGGATTGCTTCGTCGCTTTGCTGCTCGCAATGACGCGGAGAGAGCTTGGGCGCTAACCGCTACTCCGCAGCCGCCGCAAAGCGGCTGTTCTCCAGCTCGGCCTCTAGCCGCGCCGTCTCGGCTGCCGCGAGCTTGATGTTGGCTTCCTTGACATGCCCGAAGCCGCGGATCGTCTCTGGCACGCGCGCGATCCGCGCCAGCAGCGGGATCTGCTCCGCCTTCAACCCGGCAATCCGCTGGTCGATCATGCCGAGATAATCCGCGACCAGCTTCCGTTCTGTCCGGCGTTCCTCGGTGCGGCCGAACGGGTCGAACGCGCCGCCGCGCAAGAACTTCAACTTGGCGAGCAGGCGGAAGGCGTGGACCATCCAGCCGCCGAACTCCTTCTTCTGAAGATGGCCGGTGGTCTTGTCGCGCTGCGCGAAGATCGGTGGGGCGAGGTGGTACTTCAGCGTGAAGTCGCCGTCGAACTTCTCCGACACCTTCTTGGCAAAGCTGCCATCGGTGTAGAGCCGCGCCACCTCGTACTCGTCCTTGTAGGCCATCAGCTTGAACAGGTTCTTGGCCACGGCCTCGGTCAGCTCCGTGGAGGCGGGCGAGGCGATCATTTCCGCCTTGCGCACCTTGGCGACGGCCGCGCGGTAACGGTCGGCGTAGGCCTTGTCCTGATAGCCGGTCAGAAACTCCGCGCGGGTCGCGATCACGTCGTCGAGCGACTTCGTCGGCGCGGACGCCCGGCTCTTGAACTGCAGTACGCTGCGCACCCGTGACATGTCGTGGGCGGCCAGCCGTCCCCAGGTGAAGGCGAGCTTGTTCATCTCGATCGCCGCGCCGTTGATCTCGATGGCGCGGAGCAGAGCCTCCAGCGACAGCGGGATCGCGCCCTTTTGGAAGGCGAAGCCGAGCATGAAGGGATTGGTCGCGATGCTGTCGCCCATCAGGGCCGAGGCAATGCCTGTCGCGTCGATGATGTCGAGGTTCGTGTCGCCGACGGCGTCACGCAGCACGGTCTGCATCGTGCCCATCTCGAAATCGAGATCGGGGTTTTGCACGAAGCTCGCGGTCGGTTGCAGGTCGGCGTTGATATAGGCCTTGGTCACGCCGCGTTCGGCGCGGCTGAGTGCGGAGGGACCTGCCGAGACGATCATGTCGCAGCCGAGGATGACGTCGGCGCCGCCCGTGGTGATGCGGACGGCAGAGATATCCTCCGGCCGTTGCGCGATGCGCACATGGCTCATCACCGCGCCGTTCTTCTGCGACAGCCCGGTGAAGTCGAGCGCCGAGCAGCCGCGGCCGTCGACATGGGCCGCCATGCCGAGCAGCGCGCCGATGGTGATGACGCCGGTGCCGCCGATGCCGGTGACGAGGATGTTGTATGGCGCGTCGAGCTCGCGGGCAGGAGGCAGCGGCAGGTCGGCGAACAACTGCCCGGAATCGACCGCCGACGTCTTCATCCGCTTCAGGCTGCCGCCATGCACGGTGACAAAGCTCGGGCAAAAACCTTCGACGCAGGAAAAGTCCTTGTTGCAGTTCGACTGGTCGATCTGGCGCTTACGGCCGAACTCCGTCTCCAGCGGCTGCACCGAGACGCAGTTGGAGGCCTGCGAGCAATCGCCGCAGCCCTCGCAGACGAGCTCGTTGATGAAGGCACGCTTGGCGGGATCGGGATAGAGCCCGCGCTTGCGGCGGCGGCGCTTCTCCGCGGCGCAGGTCTGGTCGTAGATCACGACTGTGAGGCCCTTGATGTCACGCAGCTCGCGCTGCACGGCATCGAGCTCGCGGCGGTGATGGATGGTCGCGCCTTGCGGGAAGTAGTTGCTTTCCGGATACTTCGTCGGATCGTCCGATACGATTGCCAGCCGCTTGATCCCCTCGGCCCAGACCTGGTGCGCAATCTGCGCGACGTTGAAGGCGCCTTCGGCCGGCTGGCCGCCGGTCATCGCGACCGCGTCGTTGTAGAGGATCTTGTAGGTGATGTTGATGCCGGCGGCGGAAGCCGCGCGTAGCGCAAGCAGGCCGGAATGGGTATAGGTGCCGTCGCCGAGATTCTGAAAAATGTGCTTCTCGGTGGTGAACGGCGACTGGCCGATCCAGTTCACGCCCTCGGCACCCATATGCGAGATCAGATCGGTGCGGCGGGTCGGCATGCTCAGGGCCATGCCGTGGCAGCCGATGCCGGCCATGGCGCGGCTTCCCTCGGGCACGCGCGTTGAGGAGTTGTGCGGGCAGCCCGAGCAGAAGAACGGCGTGCGCGCGAGCTTGATCTGCGTGGTGGCGGTGACGGGATTGTCGAACGCCTCTAACCGCGCGAGGCGCTGCTCCAGCACCGGGCTGTGATGCCCGAGCTTGCGCAAGCGTGCCACCAGCGCGCCCGCGACAATGGTCGGCGTCAGCTCGCCCTCGCTCGGCAGCAGCGGTGCTCCGCGCTCGTCGCGCTTGCCCGTGACGGTCGGCCGCTTCGACGCATCGATATTGTAGAGGATGCGCATCAGCTGGTCTTCGATGAAGCCGCGCTTCTCTTCGACCACCAGCACGTCCTGCAGACCTTCCGCGAAACGCCTGGCGCCGCTCTCCTCCAGCGGCCAGGTCAGCGCGACCTTGTAGATACGCAGGCCGAGATCCTGCGCGTCCCTGTCGGTAATGCCCAAATCGGCCAGCGCCTGGCGCAGATCGAGATAGGCCTTACCGGTCGCGACGATGCCGAGCCGCGCGGGTTTTGAATCGAGCACGATGCGGTCGAGTTGGTTGGCGCGGGCGAAGGCCTGCACCGCGGCCATCTTCGGGCCGAACAGGCGCCTCTCGGCGTCCAGCGGCGGATCGGGCCAGCGGATGTTGAGGCCGCCGGGCGGCATCTCGAAATCATCGGGCAGCTTGATCTGGATGCGCTCGGGATCGCTGTCGATCGAGGCCGAGCTTTCCACGGTCTCGCTGATCGCCTTGAAGCCGACCCAGCAGCCGGAGAAGCGCGACAGCGCGAAACCGTAGAGGCCGAGATCGAGATAGTCCTGCAGCGTCGCCGGATTGATCACGGGGATCAGCGCCGCCGCGAACACCTGTTCGCTCTGATGCGCCAGCGTCGAGGACTGGCAGCCATGGTCGTCGCCGGCAAGCGCGAGCACGCCGCCATTGAGCGAGGTGCCGGCCGCATTCGCGTGTTTGAGCGCGTCGACCGAGCGGTCGACGCCGGGGCCCTTGCCGTACCAGATGCCGAACACGCCATCGACCTTGGCGCCGGGGAACAGGCCGACCTGCTGGCTGCCCCAGACGGCGGTCGCTGCCAGGTCTTCGTTAAGGCCGGGGACGAAGGCGATGTCGTGCTGCTGGAGGTGCGACTTCGCGCGCCACAGCGCGTGGTCGTACATGCCGAGCGGGGAACCGCGATAGCCCGAGATGAAACCGCCTGTGTTGAGCCCCTGAAGCCGGTCGCGTTCGCGCTGCAACATGGGCAACCGAACCAGCGCCTGCGTGCCGGACAGGAAGATCCGCTTCGATTCGAGCCGGTATTTGTCGTCCAGCTCGACCTGCATCAGCGTCATTTCAGGAGTCCTCGTCTCTCGTTCGGCGTGGGGGGTGCGCTGCGGGAGGGATAGCGGCGGCGCGACGCGAATTGTGACAGTCAAGAGCATGGGCCGGCGAAGTCAATACGGCTAGCCGCATCCGTGGCGCTCCTGCTAGTCATGGCTGCCTGTGGAGGACACCATGGCTGCAAACGCATTCGACACCGAGATTACAGAGACGCCCGAGGCGCTGATTGGCCCGTGGCGCCAGCCGCGCCAGATGCTTCACGCACAAGTCTACGACGCGCACGCCTCGATCCACGACGATGCCACGGCGCAAAAGCTCGGCTTCAAGGGCGGCACCATCGAAGGCCCGACGCATTTCAGCCAGTTCGCCCCGCTCGGCGCGCGGCTGTGGGGAGATGCCTGGTTCGAGAGCGGTTGCCTGTCTGCGCATTACCGCAACGCCTGCTTCGAAGGCGAGGAGGTGCAGGCGATCATGTCGAAGCCGCTGCCCGGCACGAGCCAGTGCCAGATCCAGATGGTCAAGCGCGACGGCATCGAGGTGCTGCGCGGCACGGCGTCGGTTGGCGACCCTCATGCGGCAACCGCGCTCGAGGCGCGCCTCACCGAGCTTAAGCCACTCACTGTTCCCGTGATCCTGCGCGATGTGAAGGTAGCCCAGACCAGCAGACGGCAGACGGTGCGGATGGCGTTGGACCAGAACATGGGCGACCTCTATCCGTTCTCCCTCCGGCAGAAGCTCGCGGTCATCACCGAGAACTCGCCGTATTATTCCGGAGCGGACAATCCCTGGGGCAAGCCCATCATCCCGATGGAGATGCTGAGCGTGTTGTTCCAGTACCGCTCCAAGGACGATCCGCTGCCGGCGAAGGGGCCGGCGGTCGGCCTGTTCGCGGACCAGGAGATCAGGCTGATCAAGGGACCGCTCTTCGTCGACGAGGCGTACGAAGTCGAGCGCGAGGTTGTCGCGCTCTCCGGCAGCCGCCGCACCGAGAGCGCCTGGGTGAAGACGCGCGTGTTCGATAATACGGGCGCGATAGTGGCGACCATGCTGCTCAACATGGCGACGCTGAAGGATTCGTATGCGCCGTATGAGATGGAGTATCGGCAGCTGTACGGCGCGGGGCGGTAGGGGCAAGGCGTCGCCACACACTCCCTCGTCATTCCGGGGCGTGTAGCGCGAGCCCGGAATCCATTTCACCTCGCGTGCTGCAGCCCGATGGATTCCGGGCTCGACGCTTCGCGTCGCCCCCGGAATGACGACGACGGAGAGCGCTCATCCTTTAAGCAAATGCACGTCGCAAAGTCGTCGCACAGCGAATAAGCAGGCGCGTGCCTTTCCGATAACATTCTGACAGCGCTGCAAATTTCCTCGCGCGGTCCTCTCGATCTCAATTGTACACAATGGCACGGCGCTTGCAGAACTCCTGACGAAGAGAGTTCTCGCGGGGGCCTTGAGTCATGTTGAACTCGACCAAGCCGACACAGGGCGTCATCAGCGCCGAGCCCGAGCCGATCAGGCTCGATTGGCCTGCCACCGCACTTCTCATCATCGACATGCAGCGGGATTTCATGGAGCCGGGCGGCTTCGGCGAGACGTTGGGCAACGATGTCAGCCAGCTCGCGCGCGCGGTGAAGCCGATCGGCGCGGTGCTGAAGATGGCGCGTGACATCGGCATGCTGGTGATCCACACGCGCGAGGGGCATTTGCCCGATCTGTCCGACGCGCCGCCCGCAAAAGTCGAACGTGGCGCGCCGTCCTTGCGGATCGGCGATCCCGGTCCGATGGGGCGCATTCTCATTCGCGGCGAGGCGGGCCACGACATCATCCCCGAGCTTTATCCGCTCGACAGCGAAGTCGTGATCGACAAGCCCGGCAAGGGTGCGTTCTACGCCACCGAGCTCACGGATGTGCTGGAGAAATACGGCATCGAGAACTTGCTCGTCTGCGGCGTTACAACGGAAGTCTGCGTCAACACCACCGTGCGCGAGGCCAATGACCGTGGCTATCGCTGCGTCGTCATCTCGGACGGCTGCGCATCCTACTTCCCCGAATTTCACGAGATGGGCCTGAAGATGATCAAGGCCCAGGGCGGCATCTTCGGCTGGGTCGCGGACTCAGCCGCAGTCTTGGAGGCAATGAAGACTTCGACCACACAGGGGTAGCATCATGAGCACATTGACGGGGACGGCCGGCAAATCTGATCTGAGCAAGTCCGAGTTCAAGCCGGCACTATGGACATCGGGCGACTGGAACGCGTTTTTCGGCTTCGGCACCAACATTCTCGTCAACATGCTGGTGCTCACGGGCCTGCTGCGCTTCGTCCTGAAGATGCCTGATAGTCTCGTGTTCGGCCGCATCCTGCCCGCGCTCGGGCTGATGATGTGCCTCTCCACCTTCTACTACGCATATCTCGCCTATCGGCTGGCGCAGAAGACCGGCCGCAACGATGTCTGCGCACTGCCCTCGGGCGTCAGCGTACCGCACATGTTCATCGTCACCTTCGTGATCATGCTGCCGATCACGATCAAGACCGGTGATCCGCTCAAGGGCTGGTCGGCCGGCCTCGTCTGGGTGTTCTTCCAGAGCTTTATCCTGATGATCGGCGGCTTCATCGCGCCGTTCATCCGCAAGATCACGCCGCGCGCGGCGCTGCTCGGCACGCTTGCCGGCGTCTCCGTCACCTTCATCTCGATGCGACCGGCGTTAGAGATGTACATGACGCCGCAGATCGGCCTCGTCTGCTTCGCCATCATCCTGGTGAGCTGGTTCGGCGGCGTGAAATACTGGCGCGGCATTCCCGCGGGCCTCGTCGCCATCGCGGTCGGCATGGTCATCGCCTGGGGCTCGAACCTTTTCGGGCTCGGCCTCGGTGGGTTGAGCATCGCGGGCGTCGGCGCAGCCTTTGCCAATTTCGGCTTCTCGGTGCCGATTCCGGCGGTGGGCTATGTCTTCTCGGGCTTCGAGTTCCTCGGCATCATCCTGGTTACCGCCATTCCGTTCGGCATCTACGACCTCGTCGAGGCCATGGACAATGTCGAAAGCGCGGAAGCGGCCGGCGACGAATATCCGACCACGCGGGTGCTCACCGCCGATGGCGTCGTCAGCCTGATCGGCTGCCTGATGGGCAACCCCTTCATCAACGCCGTCTATATCGGTCATCCCGGCTGGAAGGCGATGGGCGGTCGCATCGGCTATTCGGCTGCGACCGGCATCATGGTGGTGGTGCTGGCCTGGTTCGGCATCATCTCGGTGCTGCTGGCACTCGTGCCCGTCGTCGCGATCTCGCCGATCCTGCTCTATATCGGTATGCTGATCGGCGCGCAGGCGTTCCAGACCACGCCGGTCAAGCACGCGCCCGCGATCGTGCTGGCGCTGACGCCGCATCTTGCCGCCTGGGCCAAGCTCCAGATCGACACGATGCTCGGCTCGACCATGATGGCGGCGACCTCGGTCGGCGGTCTCGCCGCCGACAAGGCCGACGCGGTCAAGGCTGCCGCGATTGCCGCGCTGCCGCAGCAGGGCGTGTTCTATCACGGCTTAGAGGTGATGGGTGGCGGCTCCATCCTCGGCGGCCTCATCCTCGGTGCGATCGGCGTCTTCATCATCGAGCGCGATTTCGAGAAGGCCTCGGCCTTCGCGCTGGTCGGTGCCGTGCTCACCTATTTCGGCTTCATGCATGGTGAGGCGGTGGGGATCGGTGGCGGCTTCGGCGTCACGCCCGCGGTCGCCTTCGCCTACGCCGTGGTGGCCGCCGGACTGTTCGCGGCCAGCAAGCTCGGCTCCACCGAGAACTATGCCGCGCATCCGGAGATGCACGCGGCGCCAGCGGAGTAGGTTGGGCGAACTAAGTGCGCGGCCGGGCGGCGTCGTGTCGCCCGGCTGCATCCTTGTCTTGGTCCAGCCAGTTGCTCGACTGCCGCCACGCATCAACAGTGGCAGGCCTGACCTCGCGCCCGCGAGGCGCGATCAATCGCCTAACCGGTTCCTGGTCGCGCGAAGAATGTCGTCCGACAGCTTGGGATCGTTCACGGCCCGGGCGAGCACGAGTGCCCCGACCAGGGAGGCGGCCATCGCGAGCGCCTTCTCCTCGCGCTGCCGCGGCTTGAGCCCGGAGTCCATTCGACCACTCAGCAGTCCGATCATGCCCCGCACTCCGGCCGTGAAACGTTCTCTCACGCTGCCGCTTTGGCGCGGCATCTCACAAGATAGGGCTGCGAAAGGGCAACCGCTTCCGGGCTCGTCGCGATGCGCCGCCGATAGGTATTCGGACACATAGTCGGCGAGAGCAAATTCGTCGGGCACCTCTCGCCCTTTGGCGACGATGGCATGGGCCACCGCTTCTTCGACGAGCCGCTCCTTGGAGCCGAACTGACTGTACATGCTGCCGTGGGTCATCCCAGCGGCGTCGGCCAGTGCGTCGACACCCATGCCGGAGATGCCGCGCTCTCGCATGAGGCGGGAGGCGGCCTCGAGAATACGCTCGCGATTTTTGGCCGCCTGTTCCTTTGAAACGCGCATGTCGCAGGTCCTTGGTCACGGGTCTTGACAATTATAATGACGATCGTCATTTATATCAATGATTACGATCGTAATCAAAATGGTTCGGGGCTGGCACCCTTGCAGGAGAAGCTCGTGAATAGGACCGACAAAAGGATTGCGCTTGTTACCGGCGCCTCATCAGGCATCGGCGAAGCCACGGCCGAGCGGCTCGCGAAAGCCGGCTACAAGGTCTACGGCACCAGCCGACGAGGCGCACAGGCCGGCGGGCAGTCGTTCGAGATGCTTGCCCTCGACGTGACCAGCGATGAATCCGTCGAAGCCGCCGTCAGCGAGGTGATGCGGCGCGACGGCCGCATCGATCTGCTGGTGAACAACGCAGGCTTCGGTGTTGCCCCTGCGGCCGCGGAAGAGAGCTCGATCGATCAGGCCCGATCGATTTTCGAGACGAATTTTTTCGGACTGATCCGGATGACGCAGGCGGTCGTGCCTCACATGCGGCGGCAGGGGGATGGTCGCATCATCAATATCGGCTCCGTTCTTGGCTTTCTGCCGATGCCTTACGGCGCGCTCTATGCCGCCACCAAGCACGCGGTGGAAGGCTATTCGGAATCGCTCGACCATGAGCTGCGCACAAGGGGCATCCGGGTCTCGGTCATCGAGCCTGCGTACACGAAGACATCATTCGACGCGAACTTCATGGAGCCGGACGCGAAGGTCGACGAGTATCGCGAAGCTCGTGCACGCGTCAACAAGCGGATGAACGAGGTGATGACAACGGCCGAGCACCCTGGCGTCGTGGCCGACACCGTTCTGAAAGCGGCCAGCGCGGCGCACCCGAAAGTCCGGTACGCGGCCGGCAAGCTTGCCAACCGGCTGCGGCTGCTTCGCAGATTTGCGCCCGCGCGCCTGGTGGACGCCGGGATTCGAAAGGATCTGCGGCTCGATGCGGCAACCGCATCGCAGCCTCCCCGCACCGCCCGAGCTTTCTGACGGTAGGTGGTGCAAGCGCCTCCTGCATCCAGCGAAGATCCAAAAAACCCGACATAGGCAAACATGAGAGCACTCGTCTTCAAGCGTTATGGCAGACCGGACCAAGTCACATTCGTTGATACTTCTCGACCGGTGCCGAAGCCGAACGAGATTCTCGTTCAGGTCCACGCGGCTGGCTTGAACCCGATCGACAACATGATTCCGAAAGGAGTGTTCAAGCCCATCCTTCGGTTTCAGCTTCCGGCCACGCTGGGCAGCGATCTCTCCGGTGTCGTGGTGGAGGTCGGAAGTCGCGTCACCCGCTTCAAGCCGGGCGATGCCGTCTTCGCCAGTGTCTTCGACCTGAGCGGCACCGGTGCTCTCGCCGAGTTCGCAACGGTGCCCGAGGATGCCGCCGCGCTCAAGCCGACGACTCTGGACTTCGTGCAGGCGGCCTCGATCCCGATGGTTGGATTGACATCGTGGCAAGCGCTCAAGGTCCGAGCACGCCTCCAGCCCGGCCAAAAGGTATTCATCCCCGCAGGTGCCGGCGGTATTGGTACTTTCGCGATCCAGCTCGCGAAATATTTCGGCGCGAAGGTGGGGACGACGACGAGTACCGGAAATGTGGATCTGGTACGGAGCCTCGGAGCGGACGAGGTGATCGACTACAAGAAGCAGCAATTTGAGGATGTGCTGCGCGGCTACGATGCGGTGCTGGGCACAATCAGGGGTGACGCAATCGAGAAATCCCTTCAAATATTGAAGCCCGGGAGCGCAATCGTCTCGCTCATCGGGCCACCTGACGCTGCATTCGCTCGCGCTCGCGGTATGAATTTTTTCATGGTGTTCCTGTTCGGGTTGCTGAGCCG
This sequence comes from Bradyrhizobium sp. Pa8, assembly GCF_052588265.1. Classification (NCBI taxonomy): domain Bacteria; kingdom Pseudomonadati; phylum Pseudomonadota; class Alphaproteobacteria; order Hyphomicrobiales; family Nitrobacteraceae; genus Bradyrhizobium; species Bradyrhizobium sp. Pa8. Next base: position 2,605,455 of record NZ_CP176767.1, read on the forward strand.
CAAGATACTTCGGCGTGCCAAGGCAAGCCGCGCTGCTTATTCGTTCCTGTTCGTACACCCCGACGGCGGTCAACTCGCAGAGCTCGGTGAGCTCCTTGGGGCCGGGCACATCCGGCCGGTGATCGACAAGGTTTTTCCGTTCGAGCAGGCAAAAGAGGCGCTTGCATATCTCGAGACGGGACGAGCCAAGGGCAAGGTCGTCGTCCAGATCGGTTAAAGGCCCGACAGGGATGAGCAGCGATCACCCGCCCTTGACCGCCCCCGCGGTCAGCCCGGCCACGATCTGCCGCTGGGCGAATACTGTGAGCAGCAGCACCGGGAGGGTGACGATCAATGCGGCCGCGGCCAGCGGCCCCCAGCTCAACTGGTCGAACGAGATCATGTTGTAGACGGCGACGGGCAGGGTGCGCGTCTCGCGTCCGGCCAGCACGATGCCGAACACAAAGTTGTTCCAGGAGAAGATCACGGCGAGGATGAAGGCGACCGCGATCCCGGGCTTGGCGATCGGCAGGGCGACGTGCCGAAAGACCTGCCACCGCGTGGCGCCGTCGATCAGGGCGGCTTCTTCCAATTCCAGCGGCGTGGTCTCGAAATAGCCGATCATGATCCAGATCACGATCGGTACCGTAACCACCAGGTGGATGATGATCTGCGGCACCAGCGTGCCGAGCAATCCCAGCCACTGGAACAGCAGGAACAGCGGGATCAAATAGGACAGGCCGGGCGTGATGCGCGCGATCAGGATCACGATCGCGGATTTGTGCGCGGCCATGCGCGCGATGCCGTAGCCGGCGGGAACGCCGACGAGCAGCGCCAGCACGGTCGCGCTGCCGGTGACGATCAGGCTGTTGACGAAATAGGTCAGGAAGCGGTTGGAAGCGAGCACGTCGGCATAGTTCTTCCAGGCGATGCGATCGGGGATGAACACCGGCGGATAGGCGGCATTGTCGACCTCGAACTTGAGCGACAGCGACGCCATCCAGAGGAAGAACAGGATCGCCGGCGACACGATGACGAACACCGAGAGCCACAGACCGATCCTGCCGATGACCTGACGTAGGTTGATCCGACTTGGGTTGATTTGACTTGAGTTCATGCGCCGCTCGCAATTTCGGTCCACAGCATGCGCTGGCGGGCATAGAGCATCACGGCCGCGAGGGCGACGATGAGGAGGAAGAACACTACCGCAATCGCCGAGCCGTAGCCGAGGTCGTAATAGGTGAAGGCGACGCTGTAGAGATAGATGTTGATCGTCTCCGACGCCGAGCCCGGTCCTCCCTGGGTGATCGCGAAGATGATGTCGAAACTCTTCACTGCGTCGATCATGCGGATCATACCGGCGATGAACAGGAACGGCATGATCAGCGGCAGCGTGATGAAGCGGAACACCTGCCAGAAGCTGGCGCCGTCGATCTGCGCGCTTTCATAAGGCTCGGTCGGGATCGCGGCGAGGCCGCCGAGCACGATCAGCATGACCAGTGGCGTCCATTGCCAGGTCTCGACCAGCACGAGCGAGGGAATGACGGTTGCGGGGTGGAAGACCCAGAGCTGCGCGGGTATCCCGACCAGCGACAAGAGGTAGTTCAGCACGCCGAGCTGCGGGTGGAACATCATGGTCCAGACCAGCGCGATCGCGACGGGGGTCGCCATCATCGGCATGATGAAGATACCGCGCAGAAAACCGCGGCCGGCGAATTTCTGATGAAACACGACGGCCGCGAACGTGCCGAGGATCAGCGGCAGCAGCACCGATAGCAAAGTGTAGACCATGGTGTGGCCCACCGCCTCGATGAAGCGGGGATCGCTCGTCAGCCGCAGATAGTTGGAAAACCCGACGAAGGTGGTCGGTGAGCCGACCTTCCACTCGTTCAGGCTCATCCAGATGGTGAAGACCCACGGGAAGATGATGATCGCGAGCACGACGACCAGCGCCGGCACCACGAACGGCCAGTAGGATGGCGGCCGCAACGCCTTCTCCGGCGCGGCATCAGACTGTGCCGCGGCCGGAGTCGATTGTGTCAACGCACTCACGCTTTTTCGCTGCGCTCCAGGATCGGCCGAAACTGGTCGTGGGCCTTTTTCAGCTCTGTGGCGGGGTCGGTACCTGTGATAGTCGAGGTAATTGCGGCGCCGACAAGATCGCGGAATTCGGCGACCGGGATGATCACGGGCAGGCCCAGCTTGCTGATCTTGGCGGAGTCGATCACCGATTGCAGCCATTCCTTCGGCATCTTCACGCCGCTCTGGACCTCGGCATCGTTCAGGATCGAGTTGCGGAACGGCACGCCGCCGCCGGCCTGCAACAGCCGCGCGCCTTGCTTCTTCGAGACCACCCACTGGCACAGCAGATAGGCGGCTTCCTTGTTCTTGCTCGCCGCGGCAATGCCGATGCCGTCGCCATAGGTGGCCGAATATTGCCCTTTCGGTCCGGCCGGCACGACGGTGTAGCCGACCTTGCCGACCACGCGCGAGGCGGCGGGGTCCTCCAGCGGCGGCGCCCAGCCGACGCCGTCGATCCACATTGCCGAACGTCCTTGCGTGAACGAGGCCATCGACTCCATCCAGTTGAAGCCGACGACGCCTGGCGGGGCGACCTTCGTGAGAAGCGTCTGGTAGATTTTTGTCGCCTCGATTGCTTCCGGACCGTCGGTCAGGATGTTGCCTTTGGCGTCGAGGAATTCACCGCCGCAGTTGAGGAAGAAGTTGGTCCACAACGTCATGTTGGCGTTGCGCAGGCCGCGTCCGACGAAACCGTAGGTGCCTTCCTTGGTGTCGGTCAGCTTCTCGGCGGCCGCGATCATCTCGTCGAAGGTTTTTGGTACAGCGACGCCCTTCTTCTGGAACAGCTCCTTGTTGTAGTAAAGGATGAAGTAATCGACCGACCAGGGCAGCGACAGCATCTGGCCCTTGTCGTTCTTGGCGTATTGCAGGCCGGCGGCCGAGAAATCGCTCTCGACGAGATCGGGCGCCGTCAGCGTCGGATCCTTCATGAAGGGCGACATGTCGGCCAGCCAGCCGGCTTTCTCGAACTGCCGCTTCTGGACGTGATAGCTGAGATGGACGACGTCGAAGCTTGGCCGGCCCGAGGTCAGCTCGATCACCACTTTCTGGCGCTGCTGCTGCTCCGGGATCTGTTCGGATTCCACCTGGATGCCGGTGAGCTCGGTGAACTCCTTGATGTTTTTTTGCAGGTTGTCGCCGCGCGGACCCTTGGCGAGGATCACCTCCAGCTTGGTCCCGGCGTATTTCTTCCAGTTGACCTCGGCGCGTGCCGGTAGTCCGGTCAGGCTGAGCGCGCCGGCCGCGGCGGTCCCCGTCAACAGCGTGCGGCGCGAAATGTTATAGTTGGCCACGTCAAATCCCTCCCTCTGATTCATTTTCTTTGGGAGGGATACTAACGGCCGTGCCACGCCTGCCTAGTCCTAATCTGGGGATTCAGGGACGCACGGCAGGCGTCTCCATCGGCAGGCCGCGGGCCCGCGACATCAGGTAGAGTTCAAGCGCGACCAGCTCGGGCGCGCCGTAATCATAGGCCTGGGCGCGGACGCCGGTCATGCAACTGCGCAACCGGCGCTCGATCGACCCCAGCGTCTGCCACTCCAGGCGGTAGAGCGGATAGCCGGTCGGCTGCGCTTGCGTGATCGGCGCGCCGGCAAGACGCTTGTCAAAATTGTCGTCGTGGCAATTGGTGCAGGCGAGGTTGAGCTGGCCCTCGCGCTGCATGAAGAGGTCGCGGCCCTGCGCCACGAAAGGCTTCAGCTCCGGATCATCGCCAGCCGTGATCGCGACGCCGCGGGACTGGTTGGCGACGAAGGCGGACAGCGCCAGGAGGTCGCGGCTCTCGTAGGGCAGCGCCGGCGCCTGCTGATGATTGGCGCGGCAGAGGTTGATGCGCTGGTCGAGGGTGACGGGGCGCGCCAGCGCCTTGTCGAAGGCCGGATAGCGCGCCGCGACGCCCTTCATGTTGGTCGTTGCATCGCCATGGCAGTCCGCACAGGCCTTGCCGGTGCTGCCGGTCTTTTTCGCCCAGAGCGCCCCGCCGTCGAGCACGAAAAGCATGCCCGGATTGGACGTGTCGTCATCCTGCATCGCGCGCGTGTCCGGCCCCATGAACGAATAGCCGGAGCGGCGCGCGTCCGGCGGAATTTCGCCGGCGAGCAGCGCAGGGGTCGCGGCCAACAATGTTGCCGCCGCTATCGTGCGCCAAAAGATCATTCGACCGTGATCGAGGCCGATGCGGTCGACGAATAGCCGTTGTCGCCGATCCATTCGAATTCGAACTTACCGCTCTCCTTCGCGACCGTGAAGAAGGCGAGATATGGGTTGGCCGCGATCGCCGGAAACAGGTCGGCACGGAAAACTTCGGTGCCATTGTAGCGGCACGTAAAACTCGTGATGATGTCGCGCGGCACGAGCTGGCCATCGGCGGTGTGGCGGAAGCCGGTCTCCATGATGTGCGAGGTCAGCGTCCGGATCTCGATGACATCGCCGCGTTTGGCTTTTGCCGGAACGTTGATGAGCGCGGCCATCAGTTGATCTCCTCGGTACAGGCGGCCAGCGTCACGACGATGTCGGCGGCGACCTGCCAGAACGTGTCATCGGACAGGCGTGCGATTGCCACCACTTTCTGGGTGTCGGCGAGCCGGATTCGGGTCGAGACCTGGGCGCGGCCGGAGGCGGGGTTGAGATAGAAATTGCCGATGTTCGGCTGTGGGTTCTTCTCGTTGAAGACGTGGATGCTCTTGACGTAGTCGTTTGCCGTCATCGGGCTTGCGACGCTCACCGTCATCGGCACGGTGTTGCCGTTCTCGACCAGCGGCGGAATGTCGAGCTTGACCTTGCCGGTGCGAATCTGGGCTTCGCCGACGACGTTGTGGATCGCGGTGCTGAGCATCGCGGGCGTCGCATCCAGCGGTCGCAGCGTGACGATCGGAATCGTTCCGGCGACCGTCGCGCCGCCTGCAATACTGAGGAATTGTCGCCGCGTGGTCGGCATGAAGCTAGTCCCGAAGCGTTACAAGAAAGGCCACGATGTCTTCGATCTCCGCGGCGGATAATATCGGCTTGCCGGTAAAATTGCGCCCGACGCGGACCAGCCCGTCGTTGCGATAATAGGACGGCATGATGGTCTGCGGGTTGTAGCGCGATGCATCGACCAGCCGCAGCCGCAACTGGCCTGCCGACCACCAGTTCCCGGTGCCGGTGAGATCGGGCGCAAGATCACCCTGGAACCGTACCTCCGGGAACGGACCGGAATGGCAGAGGATGCAGGTCGTGGTACGCGCCACCACCAGCGCGCGGCCGCGCGCGGGATCGCCCGGCGTGCCCGTGAGCGGCTCCGGAATGGTGTCACCGATGATTTTGTAGGGCACGAGCTCGTCGGCTCTTGCTCCACAAGCCAGGGCAAGGCCGGCGGCGATCAGCGCTGCGATATGAAGGAATGCTCTAGCCAAAGGTGTCCGCCGTGATGGTTTGAAACCAGCGCTCGGCTTCAGCCGCCTCGCGGGCGCGCAGCTCGCGCGGCGCATCGACCGGGCTGGTCGCGCCGCCCTCGACCTCGGCAAAGATGTCGCCCCTGGGCTGGTAACTTCCGGCGAGCGAGAAGCCGTAGCCGGGCGCGGCGGTGTTGTAGCAGATTCCGGCCAGCCGCGGCGCTTCCGGCGCGCGGCCTGCGAACAGGTTGAGGATGGCGGCGGCGCAGGCCTTGCCCTGTGCGCTCGCGGCCGACGCCGATTTGGGAATGCCGCCGCCGAGGCAGGCATCGCCGATGACATGGATGTTCGGGACGAGCTTCGACTCGAAGGTCACGGGATCGATCGGGCACCAGCCGGTCGCATCCGCCGCGCCCGCGATCTCGGCGATGCGGCCGGCGCGTTGCGGCGGGATGACGTTGGCGACATCAGGCGTGTAGTTGCCGAACTCGGTGATGATGGTCCTTGTCGAAGGATCGACCGAGGTGACGCGACCGCCCTGCGACAGCGCGATACGCTCGATCATGTCACCATAGAGCTCCTTCCACGCCTTCTCGAACAGCCGCTGCTGCGAAAAATTGTCCTTGGCATCGAGGACCAGCACCTTCGAGCGCGGCTTCTTCGTCTTCAGGTAATGCGCGATCAGGCTGGCGCGTTCGTAAGGCGCCGGCGGGCAACGCGAGGGATTGGCCGGGATGGCGATGGCGACCGTGCCGCCGTCCGCCATCGTCTCAAGCTGCCTGCGCAGCAGCAGCGTCTGCGCCCCGGCTTTCCAGGCGTGCGGCATTTTTTCCGAAGCGGCCTCGTCATAGCCAGGCAGGGCCTCGAAATGGAAGTCGATGCCGGGCGAGAGCACGAGACGGTCATAGGGCAGCGCGACGCCGTCGGTCGTCACAACGCTGCGCCGCTGCGGCTCGATTGTGGTCACGGCCTGGCCGATCACGGTGATGCCCTCGGCGGCGAGCTTGTCATAGTCAAACTGCTGCGCGTCGATCTCACGCAGGCCCGCGATCACCTCGTTGCTGAAGGGGCAGGAGGTGAAGACCGCGTTGGGTTCGATCAGGATGATTTGCAGGTTTTCCTGCGCGCGTTTCAGCGCGCGGGCGCAGGCCGCGCCGCCGAACCCGCCGCCGACCACGACGATACGTCCTGCCGATTGCGCACGCAGGACCGATGGCCGCGCCAGCGTTGCGGCGGCCGCGCTGATGCCGAGCACGGCATTCCGCCGTGTCACCGGGCGCGTGGTCATCAGGATCATCCAGGCAAAAATGCCGCGGCGGCCGTTGCAGCCGCCGCGGCGTTTCTCAGGCGAAGGTGATGTTCTGGTCGCGCAGCGGCACCGAGCGGATGCGCTTGCCCGTCGCCGCGAAATAGGCGTTGAGCACCGCCGGCGCCGCGACGCCGATGGTGGGCTCGCCGACGCCGCCCCAGAACCCGCCGCTCGGCACCATCACCGATTCCACTTTCGGCATCTCGTTGATGCGCATCGAGTTGTAGGTGTCGAAGTTGGTTTGCTCGATCTTGCCGTCCTTGACGGTGCAGCCGCCGTAGAACAGCGCGGACAGGCCATAGACGAAGGAGCCGGCGATCTGCCGCTCCACCTGCGCCGGATTGACGACGTAGCCGGGATCGGTGGAGGCGACGATGCGATGCACCTTGATCTTGTTGCCGTCGGTCACCGAGATTTCGGCGGCGCCGGCGACATAGCTGCCATAGCCCATGACCTGCGCAATGCCGCGATAGACGCCCTGCGGCGCCGGCTTGTCCCAGCCGATCTTCTCGGCCACGGCATTGAGCACCGCCAGATGCTTGGGATGGTTGCCCATCAGCTTGCGGCGGAACTCGAGCGGGTCCTGGCCTGCGGCCTGGGCCAGCTCGTCCATGAAGCATTCCATGTAGATCGCGTTGTGATTGACGTTCACGCCGCGCCAGAAGCCGGGCGGTACGTGCGGGTTGCGCATCGCATGCTCGATCAGGAGGTTCGGCACCGAGTAGCCGAACGCGGCTTCGCCGGACTGGGCGACGCCCTGGAATGCGGCCGGATCCATGCCGTTCTGCAGCGCTTCGGGGCGGAGCGAGAACAGGATCGACTGCCCGGACAGGCGGTAGTGCAGCGCCACCAGATTGCTGTTGGCGTCGAACGCGCCGGTCATCTTGCACTGGGTGATCGGGTGATACCTGCCATGCGCCATGTCCTCTTCGCGCGACCACAACAGCTTGATCGGCGTGCCCGGCATCTGCTTGGCGATCATGACCGCCTGGCGGACATAGTCGGTCTGGCCGCGCCGGCCGAAGCCGCCGCCAGGCATCACCTTGTGCACGTCGCACTTCTCCGCCGGCAGGCCCGAGGCTTCCAACGTGGCCGCGAAAGCCGCCTCGCCATTCTGCGTGCCGCACCAGACCTCGCATTTGTCCGCCGTGTAGAGCGCGGTGGCGTTCATCGGCTCCATGGTGGCGTGGTTCTGGTAGGGGTAGTTGTAGACGGCTTCGACCTTCTTCGCTGCGCCGGCAATCGCGCCTTTGACGTCGCCGTTCTTGTTGCCGACATAGGCCGGCTGCGCGTCGTCGAGGCCCTCAGCCAGCCACTTCGCGATCGACGCGCTCGAGACCTTGGCATTCTCGCCCTCGTCCCAGACGATCGGCAGCGCTTCCAGCGCGGTCTTGGCGTGCCACCATGTATCGGCAACGACCGCAACCGCGGTATCGCCGACCTTGACGACCTTCTTGACGCCTTTCATGCCGGTGATCTTGGATTCGTCATAGCTCTTCAGCTTGCCGCCGAACACCGGGCAGTCCTTGATCGCGGCGTTCAGCATGCCCGGCAGCTTGACGTCGATGCCGTAGAGCATCGTGCCATTGGTCTTGTCGGCGGTATCGAGGCGCAACAGGCCCTTGCCTGCGATGGTCCAGTCCTTGGGATCCTTGAGCTTGACGTCGGCCGGCGGCGTCAGCTTGGCGGCGGCTTCGGCGACCTTGCCGTAGGTTGTCGTCTTGCCCGAGGCCTTGTGGGTGATGACGCCCTTGGCGACGGTGCATTCGGAGGCCGGCACCTTCCACTCGTTCGCGGCGGCCTCGATCAGCATCACGCGCGCGGTGGCGCCGCCCTTGCGGACATAATCTTGCGAGCTGCGGATTCCGCGGCTGCCGCCGGTCGAGAAATCACCCCAGACGCGCTTGCGGGCGACGCTCTGGCCGGGGGTCGGATATTCCGTTGTGACCTTCGACCAGTCGCATTCGAGCTCTTCGGCGACGAGCTGGGCGAGGCCGGTGAGCGAGCCCTGGCCCATCTCGGAGCGGGCGATGCGGATCACCACGGTGTCGTCAGGCCTGACCACGACCCAGGCGCCGATCTCGGGCGAGCCGTCGGCGGCGCGCACCACGGCGGGACCGCCGAAGGGCAGGTCGAAGCCGATGGCGAGGCCGGTGCCGACAGCGGCGGTGCCGATAACGAAGGCACGACGGTTCATCTTGGGAGAAACATGCTTGTTCATGGGGCGGCTCCTCAGGCGCTGGCGATCGTGTGGATCGCTTCGCGCACCTGCTGGAAGGTGCCGCAGCGGCAGATATTGGTGATGGCCTCGTCGATATCGGCGTCGGTCGGCTTCGGCTTTTCGGCGAGGAGCGCGGCCACCGCCATGATCATGCCGCTTTGGCAATAGCCACATTGCGGAACGTCCTTGGCGATCCAGGCTGCCTGCACCTTGTGCAGCGTGTCGCCGGACGCGAGCCCCTCGATCGTGGTGATCTTCTTGCCTTCGGCCTCGCTGACCGAAATCCCGCAGGAACGGGTGGCAACGCCGTCCATGTGAACCGTGCAGGCGCCGCATTGCGCAATGCCGCAGCCATATTTGGTGCCGGTCAGGCCGGCATTCTCACGGATCGCCCAGAGCAGCGGCGTATCCGGCTCGACGTCGAGCGTGAAGGTTTTTCCGTTTATTGTTAGGTTTGCCATCGCAAGTCCCCTGATTGGCCCAATCCACCGATCGGACTCAGGAAACAATGTGTCTGGCAAATTGGAACTGTTCAAATCAATAGTCCGAGGGGTGGCCAATGAAGATTTTCCCGGCCGCGGGATGATCGTGGGCAGGGTGGTGTTACATGCGATCGCCGGCAGCTGCTCAGACCGGGCGGCTTAGCGGCCCCTCCGTCGGCGCCAGTGCGCAGCTTGAGACGACGTGAATGCCGGTTCCAGGGCCGATCGGTGCTGCGTTGCGGCGACAGTTTGTCCCTTTTGCCGGGGTGCAAGACGGCAATGCTTTGCTACACTGTACCCGAGTCAAAAGGAGTTCCCTCGACGTGGCAAGCCCCTGCAATGTGCTGATGCTCTACCCGCTGTTCACGGCGGAGTCGTTCTGGAGTTTTGGCGAATCCTGCAAGCTGATGGGCGTGCGGCGTCCCGCCGCGCCTCTGGGCCTGATCACGGTCGCCGCAATGTTGCCGAAGGACTGGACGGTTCGGCTGATCGACTGCAACACCCAGCCCCTTGGTGACGAGGATCTCACCTGGGCCGACGTCGTGTTCACCGGCGGCATGCTGCCGCAGCAGGCCGATACGCTGCGCCTTATCGAACTCAGCCGCGCCGCCGGCAAGCCGGTGGTCGTCGGCGGACCCGATCCCACCTCCAGCCCGCACATCTACGAGAAGGCCGACTTCCGGGTGCTCGGCGAGGCCGAGGGCATCATCGACGAGTTCATCGCGGCCTGGGAAGGCGGGGCCCGCTCCGGCGTGTTCACTGCGCCGAAATTCCAAGCCGACGTGACAATGACGCCGGTGCCACGCTTCGATCTCCTGAAGTTCGAGGACTATCTCTACCTCGGTGTGCAGTATTCGCGCGGCTGTCCGTTCACCTGCGAGTTCTGCGACATCATCGAGCTCTACGGCCGTGTGCCGCGCACCAAGACGGTCGAGCAGATGTTCGTCGAGCTCGAGACGCTCTACCGGATGGGCTACCGCGGCCATCTCGACTTCGTCGACGACAATTTCATCGGCAACAAGAAGTCGCTGCGGCAGTTTCTGCCCCAGCTCGCCGAATGGCAGCGCGCGCACGGCTATCCCTTCGAATTGTCCACCGAGGCCTCGGTCAACCTGGCCGACGATCCCGAGCTATTGGAGCTGATGGGCGCGGCCAATTTCTTCGGCATCTTCGTTGGCATCGAAAGCCCGGACCCTGCAACGCTGGTCGCGATGCGGAAGAAGCAGAACACGCGGCGCAACATCGCCGAGAGCATCCACAAGATCTATGCCGCCGGCATGCTCGTCACTGCGGGCTTCATCGTCGGCTTCGACACCGAGAAGGTCTCGATGGCGGAGGCGATGATCGATTTCATCGAGGAGGCCGCCATTCCCGTCGCCATGGTCGGCCTGCTCTATGCCTTGCCGAACACGCAGCTCACGCGCCGACTCGAGCGTGAAGGCCGGCTGCATCCGGGCCACGATCTAGCGCCGACCATCGGCGCCGATCAGTGCACGGACGGCATCAACTTCGATACGGTCCGCCCGTTGCGCGACATCCTGACGGACTACAAGCGGGTGCTGGAGCACATCTACAGCCCCGCCGCCTACGCAGGACGCGTCGACCGCCTGATGACGCTGCTCGACCGATCCAGGCAGCGCTCCGAGCTCGCCGAGGGCGACATCCGCTCGCGGGTCGGGGCGATGGAGACGGTGCACCGCGTTGTCACCGCCCTTCCCGAAGCGCGCGGGCCGCTGTGGCAGACCTTCATGAACTGCGCCAAGCGCGACACGTCATCGGCACGGATCGCGGTGCAGATGATTGCCGCCTATGCGCATCTCGGGCCGTTCTCGCGCAAGGTCATCGAAGCCATCGACGGGCGCCTCGCGGCGCTCGATGACGAGACGGTCATCCCGACCGCTGCGACGCTCGACACCACCGCAGCCCGGCACCTGGCCTGAAGGCTTACTTCACCGCCAGCCGCAGGAAGCTCATGACGCTGCCGAGCGCGGCGAAGCCGGCGCCGAGCGCCAGCGCGACGGTCGCGCCATCGTGGCCGGCCAGTGCGAAGCACAGCGCGGCGAGTGCGGCTCCCGTCGTTTGCCCCGTCAGGCGCGCGGTGGCGACGATGCCGGAGGCGCTGCCGCTGCGGTGCGGCGGCGCGCTTGACATCACCGCCTTCATGTTCGGCGCCTGAAAGAAGCCGAACCCCATGCCGCAGATCACCATCCGCCAGATGATGTCCGGGATAGCAGGATTGGACGGGAGCATCGCGAGCAATGCCATGCCGAGGCCGAGCAGCACGAGCCCGATGCCGCCGAGCAGGCCGACCGCGTGCCGGTCGGAGAGGCGCCCCGCGATCGGCGCCATGATGCCGACCACCAGCGGCCAGGGCGTCATGAAGAAGCCGGTCTCGACCTGCGAACGCCCGAGCACGTCCTCGAAATAGAACGGCAGCGAGACGAAGGCGAGGCCCTGCACGGCGAACGAGCACACCGCGGTCGCCGCCGACAGCGCGAACATCGGCCGGCTGAACAGGTCGATCGGCAGCATCGGCGCGGGATGGTCGGCATGCCGGCGCGTCAGGATGAAGCCGAGTGCGAGGGCCGTGATCAGCTCGATGCCCACGACGACAGGCGATAGATTGTGCGCGGCGCTGCCGATGCCCGTGATGAACAGGCCGAGGCAGGCGGACGCCAGGACCGCGCCGAGGAAGTCGAAGCCGTGATCGGCGCGCGGCGTCTTCGGCAGCATCGCATAGCCGATGCCGATCGCGACGAGACCGAACGGGATGTTGACTGCGAACAGCCAGGGCCACGGGCCGAATGCGAGAATGGCGGAGGCGATCGATGGACCGAAGGTGAAGGCGGTCGCGACCACGAGCGCGTTGTGGCCAAAACCGCGGCCGAGCATCCGGCCGGGATAGACGAAGCGCACCAGCGCCGTATTGACGCTCATGATGCCGCTGGCCCCCAAGCCCTGCAGCGTGCGCGCGACGAGCAGACTGTCCAGCGACCACGCCACCGCGCAGAACAGCGAGGCGATGGTGAACAGGATCAGGCCGCCGAGATAGATGCGCTGGTGCCCGACGATCTCGCCGAGCGCACCGAGCGGCAGCAAAGTGGCCACCAGCGCGATCTGGTAGACGTTGACGACCCAGACCGATTGCTCCGGTGTGACATGCAAATCGGCGGCAATGGCTGGCAGCGCGATATTCGCGATCGCGGTGTCGAGGGAGGCCATCGCCAGCGCGGTGAAGATGGCGGCGATCGCCCAGCGCCGCTGCGTGGCCGGAAGGCCGTCGGCAATGGAATGGTCGGGCTCGCGCGCGGCGGCAGGTAACGTGATTGTCATTGCCTGGCGCGTTGCTCCGGCGGCGTGGTGAAAGGGGACTTTTGGCATGTACTACGCCGAAGGCCGCTTCCACAGGCATATGCTTGCATGCTGTGTATGCGCGAAGGTCAGGCGATGCGGCCGGCGGCTGGCGTATGATCGCGCCAGCTGCTGCAATCTTGGGGGATCACCATGCAAATCGTCGTTCTGCCCGGTGACGGCATCGGACCGGAAATCTCGACCGCGACATCGGGCGTGCTACGCGCGGCCTCCGAGCGCTTCCAGCTTGACTTGCGCCTCGAGGAGCACGCGGTCGGGCATGCGAGCCTGAAACAGTTCGGCACGACGGTGCGCCCCGAGCTGCTCGACATCGTCCGCGCTGCCGACGGTCTGATCCTGGGCCCGACCGCGACCTTCGACTTCAAGGACGAGGCGCATGGCGAGATCAACCCGTCCAGGCACTTTCGCAAGAGCCTCGACCTCTACGCCAATGTCCGGCCAGCGCGCACCTATGCGGGGCGGCCCGGCCGGCTCGGCGAGTTCGACCTCGTCGTCGTGCGCGAGAACACCGAAGGGTTTTACGCCGACCGCAACATGGAGCAGGGCAATGGCGAGATGCTGGTCACGCCTGACGTCGTGATCTCATTGCGCCGGATCACGCGCCTCTGCTGCGAGCGTATCGCGCACGCCGCCTGCCGTCTCGCGATGAAGCGGCGAAGACATCTGACCATTGTCCACAAGGCCAATGTGCTGAAACTCGGCGACGGCATGTTCCTCGACATCTGCCGCGCGGCGGCGAAGGGCTATCCCGGCCTCGAAGTCGACGACATCCTGGTCGACGCCATGATGGCGCATGTCGTGCGCAACCCCGATCGCTTCGACGTCATCGTCGCCACCAACATGTTCGGCGACATCCTGTCCGATCTCACGGCCGAGCTCTCCGGCAGCCTCGGCCTCGGCGGCTCGCTCAATGTCGGCGACCGCTATGCCATGGCGCAGGCCGCGCACGGCTCGGCGCCTGATATCGCCGGACAGGACGTCGCCAATCCGGTCTCGCTGATCCTGTCGACCGCGTTGCTGCTGGCCTGGCATGGCGAGAAGACCGGCGCCGTCCGCTACGAGGAAGCGGCGCGTGCGATCGAAGCCGCGGTGGCGAAGGCGCTTCGGGAGGGCAGGGCGACGCGCGACGTCGGCGGCAGGCTCGGCACGATCGCGGCGGGGGCTGCGATTGCGGAGATCTTGCAGGCGGAGTGAGGGGCTTTCGCGATTTTTTTGTAGGGCCCAACACAAAAGTCGAAAAACAACCCCATGCACAGTAGAAGGTCCCTTGATCGATAAGGGATTTTCGGAGCGCGTCGCGACGACCTTCGTGACAGTGATCACGTTGATCCGTCGGGCAAAACACTGGCATGATGCTGTCGTGCCGGCGGTCGGGGACAAGAGCGCATTGTCATCATGCGCCACGTCCGTTTCCTGACGTCCAGTGGCCCGTCTCGTCTGGCCCGCTTGAGCCAGATCAAGACTCACCCCGCGGCGGCGCCGGACCTTTCCATCAACGCATCCATGGAAAGGGCGGCCCATATGACAACCCTGCTCAGGGAAATCCGGGATACACCTCTGCTCTGGATGCTGGTTTTCGTGCCCATCGTGCTGGTGGCCGAGGCGGGCTTCCCGCATTCCCACACACTGCTCTTTGTGCTCGCTGTTCTTGCGATCGTGCCGCTGGCGGCGCTGCTCAGCCACGCCACCGAAGCGGTCGCTGCCAAGACCGGCGATGCCGTGGGCGGACTGCTCAATGCAACGCTCGGAAATCTGACGGAGCTGATCATTGCCATCACGGCGTTGCGTGCAGGCCAGTACATGCTGGTTAAGGCCTCGATTGCCGGCGCGATCGTCACCAACGCGACATTCATGCTCGGCGCCTGCCTGCTGCTCGGCGGCCTGCGCTATCACGTGCAGGAGTACAATCGCGCCGGCGCGCGGCTTTCGTCCGGCCTGTTGCTGATGGCAACGGTCGCCCTTCTGGCTCCTTCGGCGGTCGCCGACCTCGAGCACCTGCCCCAGGACGGAGGCGTCATTCACAAGCTCAGCGTCGGCATTTCGGTCCTGCTGATCGCGGCTTACGCGCTCGGCCTGTGGTTCTCGCTCGGGACGCACAAGGAATTGTTCGCAAGCGCCGATCACGGCGAGGACAAGGAGGCGCACTGGCCGATCGGCGTCGCCGTCGGGACGCTGCTGGTCGTCACCGTGCTGGTCGCGCTGGTGAGCGAGATCTTCGTGGAATCCGTGCAGAAGGCGGCGGAAACGTTCGGCATGAGTCCGGCCTTTGTCGGCTTCATCATCGTTTCGCTGGTCGGTGCCGCTGCCGAATTTGCGGTGGCCTTTGCCGCGGCACGCAAGGACCGGCTCGACATGGTCGTCAGCATTGCGCTCGGCAGCGCCTCCCAGATCGCGCTGTTCGTTGCACCCGCGCTGGTGCTGCTCAGTTATGTCGTCGGACCCACGCCGATGAACCTGCAATTCTGGCCGGGCGCCGTCACCATGGTGATGATCGCAACGGTCACGGCGACCTTCATCACCACCAGTGGACGCTCCGCATGGTTCGTCGGCGCGCTGATGATCTTCATTTATGCGGTGTTTGCGCTGACGCTGTATGTCGTCCCGCCGGCGGGCGAGGGATGAGGTGCATTCGCCCGCCGGCACAGGGTGAATTGGCTCATCGGAGAATGGCGGCCGGTGGCGAACCATCCTCCGAAGCGGCGAATACGTTTCCCGCTAGTAGGCCCAGTAGCTGCCGGAGGGCGCGCAATTGTCGTCGCCATAGCCATAGCCGTAGTTGCCGCCGCCATAACCGTAATACGATGCGGCCGGGTAGCTGTAGCCGTAGGCGGGATAACCGCCATAGTAGCCACCGTAGTACCCGCCATAGCCGCCGTAATAGGCGCTCCGCGCGATCGCACCGCCGACGACCGCGCCGGCGGCCACACCGTAACCGAGGCCGCGATAGCCGTAGCCGCGATAACCCCAGCCGCCGCGGTAGCCCCAGCCGACACCGCGATAGCCATAGCCGCCGCGCCAGCCGCCAACCCAGCGCACTTCGGTGGTGGTCTGATCGACCATCGATTTCATCGTCGAAAGATGCGTCGGGATCGGCCCGGCCTGAGCGATTGTGCCTGATAGCAGGGCGCCGGCTCCGGCGAGAACGAAGGTACGCAGGGAGTTCGAGGATGTCATGATCGATCATCTCCTTGGCTTACGGGCGGCGCTTCCTGCGCGGCCGTACCCATTCCGGGATGGCATTGCCGCAGCGGGTTTGATCTAGATCAAGCGTCGACGGCGTATCCGGCCTGGACCTCGACGGGATCAATGAGCATGCCGTCGGTAAGCACGCGCAGGCTCCTTGCGAGCCGGCTACTTCAAGTCGACCGTATCTTCCGCGATGATTTCTTCGTCGAATCCGGTCGTCCGCAACACGCGTACTGCGGCACGTTTGGCGCCGGCGAACTGATTCCGATCGACGTCCACCTCGGGGGTGGGACGACTCACTGCGATCGTGTCCCACGTCGACCTGTTGTCCGGCTTGACCTGGACCGA
Source organism: Bradyrhizobium sp. Pa8 (assembly GCF_052588265.1). Lineage (NCBI taxonomy): Bacteria > Pseudomonadati > Pseudomonadota > Alphaproteobacteria > Hyphomicrobiales > Nitrobacteraceae > Bradyrhizobium > Bradyrhizobium sp. Pa8. Next base: position 2,621,805 of record NZ_CP176767.1, read on the forward strand.
GTAGGTTACGCCGGCGACGGGCTTCAAGCCGCCGAGCTGGTCGATCTTCAATGGTCGCCGGCTGGCTGCCGCAGCCCCGGCGAGCTCAAGTCCGAAGGTGGCGCCTGCGGCCGGACCGGGAGGTGCCGCCCCGGCCTCGTACCGGCTGATCTCCTGCCCCTTGAGCTGGAGGCTTACCGACTTCATGCCGCTCACCCGCGGAAGGTCCGCCTGAATCAGACCGACTTCGTTCGGCCGGTCGGGTTCAGCAGATGACCGGCGGATCACGACTGGCTCACGGTAGACTTCCTTGCCGGTGTCGTCGTAGGCCACGAGTTCCACGTCCTTGTCGGTGGCGGCGTCCGACGCGATGGTGGAGACTGACGGGTTCACATACATGATCTTGCCGTCACCAGCGGTCTTGTTGATGGTGGCGACGACGTGAACGAATGATCCGGTCTTGATTTCGGTCTTCATCGGATCCTCCTAGGCGACCGGCGGACCGAGGGCGTCCTCTTCCAAAAGCCGCGTCATGATCGCTTGGTAAGTGTACGCCGATAGCCACTGGTTGTCTGCATAGGTCATCACGTCGTGATATGTGAGCCCCGGCAACGCAGCGGCCGGCAAGCCGAGTTCGTGATCCCCGGTGTCGACACCGACATATTTGTTGTCCGGCTTGCTGATACAGCCGTTCTCATAAGGGAATGTCGGATCGCTCGCGTCCTGCGCGTCGGGGGGAAATCCCGGATGAAACCGGCCGAACGTATGTCCGAGTTCGTGTGCGCCGTACCAGTCGGCGTATGACGCGTCGCGATCGCCGGCAAAGCCGTTCGGCACGCCCGCGGGTCCGGAAGCGACGGTGTCCGGCTGGGGCGTGCCCGGAATGGCGAACGCCTTTCCTCGCATGAAGTTGTTGGACGCGTTATCGTCGACGAGACCGTAATAGTGCGTGCGCGGGTCGACGCCGCTGCTCACCTCGCGGCTTCGCAGCGCGGCGATCTGGGCATTGGCGAGATCGACCGTCGAGTCGTTGAACGGCGCGGCAAAATCCGCGTCCACCACCATGTGGGACCATTCGAGCGCGGCGACAGGATAGGCGCGGTTGAGAAACGACCTGAGATACGAAAAGTGGACCGCAGCGGGGGTGACGGTCGTCGTGCCGGCCCTGTATCGAAGACCGATCACCCGGATGCGCAGCGGCGGCGCCGCCGTGAATGTTACGGGCGCGATGTTGAACGTTGCCGCCGGAAGGTCGCCGCCTCCGGGCTGAAAGATGCGGCTGATGCGCAAGCTGAGTGTGCCCGCGCCGATGGCCGCGGCCGGCAGGCGGAAGTTCAGGCTCTTGTCGATGTCCTCCCGCTGTTCGCGGAGACTGAAGGGAGAGCCCGGGTCCACCCGAAGCGAGTTGAGGGCCGGGAGGAACGTGTCGCCTCCGCCGCTCCGGCTCCACGCAATTTCCGCGGTGATCTGACCGGGCTGCGACACCGAAGTCGGTTCAAGATAGAGGCGAACGAGCGTCGCCTTATCGGCGACCAGCGGCACCGAATTCGTCACGTCCTGAACGCACTGGACGATCTCGACGCCGCGCACCTGCACGCCGGTCTGCGGCTGAGCAAGGCCGAGCGGGCGGCGCTTGCGAGGTTTGAGTCTGGGAACGCCCGAGCCGCGATGCACGCATATCATGCACATGGTGTTGTTCCGGCTTTGATGACCCGCAGTGCGAGTTTGGCTTAAATATCGTCACGTAGACTTTAAGTATGCAGTCATAATATAAGATCGCTATGATTGAATCAAGCCGACCTGTGCGGGTCGGTCGTTTTGACGCGTATGACCGAACGCCTTCGTGTTCGGAAGATGCTTTTTTATTTGAGGTCAAACGATGATCGATCCGAACGCAATTGCAGCGCTGAAAGTCTATCCGCCCATCGGCGTCGCCCGCGTTGGCAACGCGCAAGGTGCCGGCGACTACGTCATCGGCCCCGAGATGATCGGCGGCGCGCCGACCTTGCCCGGCACGACGCCGGAGCAACCTGCTCGCTTTGTCGAGGACTTTCGCACCGCGAACGGAGAGATCAAGCGGCAAGCCGCGCGCTTCCGCATCTATGCCCACATGAAGGACGGCAGCGTGCAGGAGGTGACCGCCGCATCCGCGAAGATCGAGTGGCGCGTCACCATCGCGAACCTCAAGGCCGGTTGGTACGACTTCAACCAGGCGATGGACCTCGGCGCGCTGAGCCGGAACGCGTTGCAGCGAAACCGCGAACTGGTTCTGCCGGACGCCAGGTGGAAGCTCGACATCACGCCAACCCCGCGAAGCATTGCGGGGCAGATGGCCGGCCCGATCAGGCTGGATGACGGCACGTTCTGGGGCTCACCGGTCTACCTCGGCGAGCTTCGCACCGACGACGACGGACGACTGATCTTTCTCGGTGGCAACGGAGTGTCGCAGCCGTTCCGCAAAGGGACCCGGCCCCTGACATTCGCCAACAATCCAGGTTGGCACGATGACGTCAGCGACGGCCCGGTGCGGGCGCAGGTGACATTTGCGGGGCACGCACCGATCGATGCGGAGCCCGGCTATGTTTGCGTCACGCCGCCGAACTACGCACCGGGCCTGTTCGGTCTCGTGACGATGGACGACGTGGTGCGGGAAGTCTTCTACGACAAGGGATGGATTCCGCGGCCGGTCAAGACCTCGTTCACCAATGACGTACTGCCGGTGTTCCAGCGCCTGACCGGGCTGCAGTGGGTCAATCACGGGCTCTTCGTCGTACATGGCTTCGGTTCGCCGCTCGACGCGCAAAATCCGCAAGTCGCCGCGAAGCTCAACGACGCGTCTCCCGCGAATGCGACGTGGCGCACCACCATTTTGACGTTGTTTCGCGATCCGGATGCGGGCGGCGAGCTGATCGTGGATCAGATCCCGCAGGTCTTCGGCGATGCGGTCGACGAGTACTTCGGCAATCCGCCGATGCCACCGAATTCGCTGCTTGCCGTGACCAGGACTCAGTACGCGCACCTCAAGCGCTGGGCTGCCGGAACATTTGACGCCGACGGGGCGCCGAATGCACCGGCGCAGCCGCAGGACTTCTCCGTCCTGCCACCCGAGGTCCAGGTCGCGCATCTCGAGCGCGCGCCTTTGCACGATTGTCTCGGCGGCCCGTTCCATCCCGCGATGGAGATGACATGGGTGATGCGGATTCCGCTGATGTGGGCATCGGCGTATCGCCTGAAGGTCCTGGCCGGCGAGCAACCAGCGCGGCAGGACTTCGGGGGTACTCTCACGCCGGCGGTCTGCACCGGCGCGAATGGTCCACACGATGGTGTCGCAGCCGGCTGCCTCACCCGCTTCCTTGGCGTGCCGTGGCAGACTGATCATACCTCGTGCAATTCGGCCGCCGACTACTTCCCGTCGACGTTCCTGTCGATGCCGACGTTCTGGGGACCGCGTGCCCCGGATCAGGTTCTGGCGGACGGAAACTATCTGCGTGCGGCCGCCATCGCGCCGCTCGGTCAGGCGACGCAACAGCAGACCTTCAAGCACCTGATGAACCGGGTCGACTGGCTGCGCGACATCCGCGGCAATGATTACAATGACCGCCTGTCGAACATGATTGCGGAATGGTCCGAGCTAGGCATGGTGTTGCCGGTGAAGAACGCGCCTGCATCTCTGCCGGTGCAGGACGTGCGCGTCGAGCAGGGACGCAGCGACAACGGCGCGCCGATCGATGTCACGACCGATCCGAAGTACCACGCGGTCGAAAACATGGAGAGCCTGTTCTCGCCGCAGACGACGGCGGGCCTGGCGCAGCGGCGTAGCGCACGCAAGACGGCTCCCCCGCCGAAGCGGACCTATCGCCCGGGCGAGATCTGACCTTGGACGTGCTGCGCACCGACTGTCTCGTGGTCGGCGCGGGGCCTGCCGGCTTGACTGCCGCACGCCTGCTGGCCCTTAGGGGCCGCACGGTTATTGTCGCAGATTCCGGCGTCACGCCGACGACGCGGCTCGAGCTCCTTGCCCCGGCCTCGCTCGTCACTGTTGCGGCGGTGGGACTTGGACATCTGCTTGACGATCCGACGATCGCCCGAGCCTGTCTCGGGATTCGGCGAACACACCGTTCGGGCGCGTCGGACTACGAGGACTTTCTGCGTCATCCCTGCCGCGTCGGGTATGTGGTCGATCGCGCCCGTTTCGACGAGCGCCTTCGCGACGAGGCTGTCGCTGTCGGGGTTACGTTTTGCGGGCTGCGCGCAATCGGCGTCACGCCGGACCGCGGCGTTATCTGTCGTGCGAGCGATAGCGCTCGGGCGAAGCTCGTCCTTGCGGAGATCGTTGTCGATGCAACGGGGCGCGCCGCCGCGATTGCGCGGCGCCGGGGCGCGCGCGTGGCCGCCCGGGATCGCATGGTCGCCGAACTGGTCGATGATGCGGCTGATGGTGCGCCGGCCGGCTCCGCATCGTGGCTCGAATACAGCAGCGATGGAGCGAGCTGGTCTTACCGCATCCGTGGACCGCAAGGGCGTGTGCAGACGTGGCGCATTCGCAGATCCGGAACACCGACTGGAGATGCGTTGCTCAGCGTGGACGCGTCTGCTTGCCTCCTCTCGGAGGCTGCGGGCGAAGGTTGGATTGCAGTGGGCGACGCGGCGATGGCGTTCGATCCGATTGCCTCTCAGGGGTTGTTCAACGCATTGTCGTCCGCTTTGGTCGCGACGGGTGCGCTGTTGTCGGCCGATCGGCTGAGCCCGACCTCGGCGCGATTGTATTCCGACGCGGTCGCCACAACATTCCTTCACTGCGAAGCAGGCCGTAGCAGCGTCTATGGTGCCATGCCGCTTCCTCCGGTGCCGCAGTCATCGGTCGACCCGGCAAAAACGATCGCGCAATGAGGTGCATAGGGCTGTGAGAGCAGGACACGGCCTGGCGCAGCTTCCATCATGGATGGTTCAAGATGGCATTCGGGATGGAAAGCTGCGGACCGTCCTGGATGGGATGTCCGGCGGCACGGTGCCAATCAACATTCTTTGGCCGCGCACAGGCGCGTTGCCGGCCAAGATAAGAGTTGTTGTGGACAGTTTGGTTCGCTGCGTGAGCGAACTATCGACCGCTATCGCTTAGACGACATCGCACTTCAATTTTACTTTGTTCAATTCTGCTCCACGGCTCCTCCTCAACCCCGCTCGATGCACTCGGCGGCTTTTGTCCTAGACTAGGGGTTGAGGCCTCTTTACCTCGTTGATGATGCGCGTTGCGACGTGATCGGCGAATGTCGATAGAAATCGGTCTTCGTAGGTGCGGGATTCGCTCCGGGATCTCTTCCTCGGCAGGATGGGTAGAGCACTTGCGAAACCCATCATGATTTCGGTCGGATACGGTCGATGGGTTTCGCTGCGCTCTACCCACCCTACAGGCTGTCGCGATGTTGACCCGTCGGACAAAACACTGGCAAAATGTGAACATCGCGGAGATCGCGGCGTGAATGCATCCGTGGTGACCGCGAGCATTTCCAGTGAGTTGACCTATGAAGTCTGAGAGGGATGGCATCAACCTCGCAGCCAAGCCAACCGGAACGGGTTGCGTGGAATGCTCGGCTGCGGGCGGGTGGTGGCTGCATCTTCGCAGATGTGTCGAATGCGGTCACATCGGCTGCTGCGATACTTCACCAAACCAGCACGCATCGAAACACAACGCGGCGACAGGTCACCCGATCATCACGAGCTTCGAGCCGGGCGAACGATGGTTCTACGACTATCGCACAGGAGAGAGTTTCGCCGGCCCGAAGCTTCAAGGCCCTCACTCGCGTCCGTTAAATCAGCCGGTGCCCGGACCGGCCGAGGCTGTGCCTTCCGACTGGCAAACGCTCCTCCATGAATAGGCAGCCTGATCTTCGCAGATCTAGATGCGGTAATGGGCCCGGCTCCGAGCAAGGGGTCATGATGGTGGCTGTCCCCCGATAGATGATGAAACGGGGTCACGATTTGAGTCGGCCCCAAGCATCTGGAGACGGAGGACAGCCGTGGACAATTATGCCGGAATCGACGTGTCATTGGAACTGTCGAGCGTGTGTGTTGTGGACGCCCAGGGTAAGATCCTGAGGGAAGCAAAGGTCGCAAGCGAGCCCGGCGCCTTAGTTGAGCTTTTTGAGGCGCTCGGCTTTGCAGTGAAGCGGATCGGGCTGGAGGCTGGGCCGCTGTCGCAATGGCTGCATGCGGGCCTGAGAGGTGCAGGATTCGAAACAGTTCTGCTGGAAACGCGGCACGTGAAGGCCGCGTTGTCTGCAATGACGGTTAAGACGGATCGGAAGGATGCCCGCGGGATCGCCCAGTTGATCCGGATGGGGTGGTATCGATCGGTACACGTAAAGTCGGTTGACGCGCAAGAGATCCGGGCACTCCTGATCGCACGCAAACAGCTTCTCGGGCGGCTCATCGATGTAGAACTAAGTATCCGAGGGATTTTGCGCGGCTTCGGTCTGAAGGTTGGTCCGGTGACGCGAAGGAATTTCGAAGCGCGGATTCGAGAGCTGGTTGCGGGCCAGGCGACATTGGAGCGCATTGCCGATGCGATGCTTTCGGCGCGATCGACCCTGAAGGCAGAATACGGAAGGCTACACAAGGCTGTGCTGGCAGCTGTGCGTGACGATGCGGTCTGTCGCCGGCTGATGACAGTGCCAGGCGTTGGTCCCCTAGTGGCTATTACCTACAAATCGGCGATTGATGATCCTAAGCGCATTGCAAAGTCAAAGGCAGCAGGCGCGCTGTTCGGGCTCACACCAAAGAAATATCAATCGGGAGAAAAGGACGTCACGGGCGGAATCACGCTGGCCGGCGATGAGACGGTGCGGACGGTCTTGTATGAAGCCGCCAACGTTCTGCTATCGCGTATCACACGGTTCTCGAAACTCAAGCGCTGGGGGATGGACGTCGCCAAACGGCGAGGCTCGAAGCGCGCAAAAGTCGCCCTGGCACGTAAGCTCGCAGTGATCTTGCATCGGATCTGGGTCGACGGCACAACTTACCGATGGGCTGAAGCGGGGCCGATAGCGGCATAGAACAGGCGGAGGAAATTAAGAACGCAACCGGGCTGAACTGAAGCCCAATGCCCGAAGTCCCGTCGCCGGGACGGTGGATCCGGTGAAGCCGTTACACGCCCAGTGGCCGTCGTCTGACGAACCACGCGTATCTAGATAGGCTCACCGCTCCCTCTGACAGCATGATGTGGCGGCCAGGCGTCGACCACGGACAGAAGCATGAGCTCGGCGGCGTGACGTTCACTCGGGAGGCTTGACATCATCGGGCCCATTACAGAAGGGCGTGTACTCATAAACCCGATCAGCCCGCGCGGAGGTAGGGCCCGTGTCCGTTTGGTCTTCAAGACCGGACATCGCCAGTTCGCCCTGGCTAGTCCGCTAAGGGCCAATAGCGGACTAGCTAGGGCGTACTCGCTGCGCCTCTTTTCAATTCGGAACCTCTGGCTCGAATACGCTCAAGACGGCTCCTTCTTTATCGCGCACTGTAACCTGACGCCCGGTTTCCAGCGCAAACTTGCGGCCAAGCTCAAGCGCTGTGTCGATATCCGTCAAATCGAAAGAGATCATCGATAAGGTCCGGGCACCTGTGCCGATGATTGCAACGCTTGGCTTGCCAGTAGGCACAGGGCAATATCCAATTTTGAATGAAAACGAGGCCGGCGCAGAAGGTTCTCACTGGATAAGCTGATAGACGAAGAAGCCGGCGACCAAAGCCAGCCAGACCAACGCCACCCGAAAACCCAGTAAATCAAGCCGCATCATTTTGGCGGTTGCAGTTCTGCAGACGAAAGCCATTCGTTGATATGAGCAGCGACTTCCGCCTGCCTTGCCCGGCGAATTAAGCGCTCGCGCTCGATGCCTGGGGGAGTGCCACGCGCTTCTTCCCGTAGGCGCTTTGCCTGCTTTTCTAGGCGTTGATCCAGTGTGGTGGTCTGTTTGAAACGGCGTCTCTCCATGACGCGCTCCTCTCCCCATTTTGCAGCGGAAGGGCGATTAGTGGAGAGATTAATGCTCGCCAGGTTGCAGGGTCGGTCCGGTAGGCGACGTTTCGCCTTATTTTTCCTCTGTCACTCGATGGATTGCGGCTTTTTCATTCGTCATTTGCGCGATCAATCCGGCGATCCCATCCAGCGCCTGCTTGTCCGTGACGCGAGATGCCATGCGCCTGTAATGCGCAATCTTCTCGTTTAGCTCTTCGCACCTGCCGCACATCGCTCAACCTAAATGGGCGGGAGCCTGCAAGGACTCTCAGTCACCGACAACTGCCGAGTATCCGGGCGGTGATCTTAGACCTTATGTCCGGTTCCCGACAGAGCAGATCCCGCGCTGAGGAAGAACTAGCTTGCTTTCTCGCCCAGAGGGCCTAAGGTTCCCACATTATCGGCCAGGCCAATGGGCGCCGATAACTGAGAGTGGTTTTGCTCCCGCCTGAAAGGCAGAGGAGCACTCTCAGTGCCCCACAAGAAAAATTTTCTTCTTAATCAGCTCAGCCCCGATCTTCTGAGCAGGATAGCGCTGAGCTTGGTTGTTGGACCGTTACCGCAAGGGGAGGTCCTCGCCGAAACTCACGCACGGATAAACAAAGTATATTTTCCCCACAGCGGCATCATTTCGTGTGTCGTAGAGACCGTTGGCGGCGGTGCCATCGAGACGGGCATGATCGGAAATGACGGTGTGTTCGGCGCGGCGCAGGCACTCGATGACAAAGTATCGCTCAACCACGTTGTTATGCAGGTGCCCGGGGAGGCATCGGTTATTGCTTCTGACCAGCTACGAGAAATAGCGGATGAAACACCAGCTTTTCGCGGGTTGCTCTTAAAATACGAGCAGTTCTTTTTGGCTCAAGTGCAACAAACGGCGGCTTGTAACGCGCTGCACTCGGTTCAAGCGCGAACATGCAAATGGCTTCTGCGGATGCACGATCTAGCTGGGGCTGAAATTCCCCTCACTCAAGAGTTTTTGGCGCAGATGATGGGAGTAAGGCGGACGAGCGTCACAGAGGTAGCCGGCGAACTTCAAAAAGCGGGAATGATCGTTTATTCCCGGGGACACATTCGCATTCTCGATCTCGACATGATCCAGCAGCGTGCTTGCGAGTGCGCAGGCGATATTCGATCCCACTATCGCCGGGTATTCCAGTCCAACGAGGCCGGCGAATAACGTCTTGTCCGCACAGGGTCACAAGCCGACGATCGCGCTCAATGTGGCAGACTTCCGCTTTGCGTTCGTAAGCTGACGTTCATGAGTACACGCCCTTCTGTAATGGGCCCGATGATGTCAAGCCTCCCGAGTGAACGTCACGCCGCCGAGCTCATGCTTCTGTCCGTGGTCGACGCCTGGCCGCCACATCATGCTGTCAGAGGGAGCGGTGAGCCTATCTAGATACGCGTGGTTCGTCAGACGACGGCCACTGGGCGTGTAACGGCTTCACCGGATCCACCGTCCCGGCGACGGGACTTCGGGCATTGGGCTTCAGTTCAGCCCGGTTGCGTTCTTAATTTCCTCCGCCTGTTCTATGCCGCTATCGGCCCCGCTTCAGCCCATCGGTAAGTTGTGCCGTCGACCCAGATCCGATGCAAGATCACTGCGAGCTTACGTGCCAGGGCGACTTTTGCGCGCTTCGAGCCTCGCCGTTTGGCGACGTCCATCCCCCAGCGCTTGAGTTTCGAGAACCGTGTGATACGCGATAGCAGAACGTTGGCGGCTTCATACAAGACCGTCCGCACCGTCTCATCGCCGGCCAGCGTGATTCCGCCCGTGACGTCCTTTTCTCCCGATTGATATTTCTTTGGTGTGAGCCCGAACAGCGCGCCTGCTGCCTTTGACTTTGCAATGCGCTTAGGATCATCAATCGCCGATTTGTAGGTAATAGCCACTAGGGGACCAACGCCTGGCACTGTCATCAGCCGGCGACAGACCGCATCGTCACGCACAGCTGCCAGCACAGCCTTGTGTAGCCTTCCGTATTCTGCCTTCAGGGTCGATCGCGCCGAAAGCATCGCATCGGCAATGCGCTCCAATGTCGCCTGGCCCGCAACCAGCTCTCGAATCCGCGCTTCGAAATTCCTTCGCGTCACCGGACCAACCTTCAGACCGAAGCCGCGCAAAATCCCTCGGATACTTAGTTCTACATCGATGAGCCGCCCGAGAAGCTGTTTGCGTGCGATCAGGAGTGCCCGGATCTCTTGCGCGTCAACCGACTTTACGTGTACCGATCGATACCACCCCATCCGGATCAACTGGGCGATCCCGCGGGCATCCTTCCGATCCGTCTTAACCGTCATTGCAGACAACGCGGCCTTCACGTGCCGCGTTTCCAGCAGAACTGTTTCGAATCCTGCACCTCTCAGGCCCGCATGCAGCCATTGCGACAGCGGCCCAGCCTCCAGCCCGATCCGCTTCACTGCAAAGCCGAGCGCCTCAAAAAGCTCAACTAAGGCGCCGGGCTCGCTTGCGACCTTTGCTTCCCTCAGGATCTTACCCTGGGCGTCCACAACACACACGCTCGACAGTTCCAATGACACGTCGATTCCGGCATAATTGTCCACGGCTGTCCTCCGTCTCCAGATGCTTGGGGCCGACTCAAATCGTGACCCCGTTTCATCATCTATCGGGGGACAGCCACCATCATGACCCCTTGCTCGGAGCCGGGCCCATTACCGCATCTAGTCGACGATAACATGCTCCCGAAATCGCAAGCTCGTGCTGGAGCTTGAAAGCGTTGGCCAAGGGTGCCGATCATCAGGGCATAAAAAACCATGACTTCGACGCAACAATAGCGCTATGGCGAACTGACGCTGTCCGCTCCCGAGAGCAGAGCGGACGTGGCATGCTTTCGCGGACTGATCGGACTTGGGAGCCCTCGCCCTAGAACTGGTACCGCCGCAACCCCCCATCCACCGGGATCACCGTTCCCGTGATGTAGCGCGCCACCGGCGACGCCAGAAACACCGCGAGCGCCGCGAGATCTTCCGGCTCGCCCCAATAGCCGACCGGGATCTCTTCCTCAGCAAAGCGCTCGCGATAATCCGGCGGGTAGTTGCGGCGGATCTGCTCGCTCATGATGCGGCCGGGCGGGATGCAGTTGATGGTGATGCCGTGCTCGCCGATCTCGCGCGACAGGCCCTTGGCCCAGGCGTGCACGGCGGCCTTTGCGGCGAAGGCAGCGTTCAGGCCCTCCGGCTCGGACTTGCCGGTGATGTTGACGATGCGGCCCCATTTGCGTTCGATCATCTGCGGCAGCAGCGCGTGCGCGATGCGGCGGTAGCTGGTGAAGTTCAGTGCGATCGCCTCGTCCCATTTGCTGTCGGGGGCATCGACGGGAAGGGGGCGGCTGCCGCCGGCATTGTTGATGAGGATGTCGACATGGCCGAGCTCTTTGAGCGCAAAGGCCGCGATGTTCTCCGCGGCGTCCTTGGCCATCACGTCCTGCTCGAACGGCGTGATCAGGCCGGAGCCAACTTCTTTCACCAGTTCGGCGAGCAGGTCGGCGCGCCGCGCAACGCCGACGACGCGGACGCCTTCGGCAGCCAGGCCCTTGGCGATGGCGCGGCCGATGCCGATGCTCGCTCCTGTCACGACTGCGGTTTTCGATTTGAGCCCGAGGTCCATGGTCACACGCTCTCTTGTTTGCTTTTTGCTTCTTGTCGTTCGTTTCCTGCCCGTCCCGCGGGCTTCGCGAATTGCCTGAGCGGGACGAGCAGTGGTAACCAAGAGCCTCGACGAAGGAAACACGAAAAAGAAAAGGCGTTGAGCAATGGTCTGGGATCCGCAGCAATACCTGAAATTCTCCGGCCATCGACTTCGGCCCGCCGTCGACCTGTTGATGCGGATTCCGGATTTCGCCCCGCGCGCGATCGCCGATCTCGGGGCAGGGGCCGGCAACGTGACAAAACTGATCAAGGAGCGCTGGCCGGACGCGACCGTGACGGGTGTCGAGGGCTCGGCCGAAATGGTGGCCGCGGGCCGCAAGGCGGCGCCGGATGTGGAATGGTCGCACGAGGATCTCGGCCATTGGCGCCCCGCCAGGCAATACGATTTGATCTATTCCAATGCCGCACTGCACTGGCTGCCCGATCATGCGGCGCTGTTTCCGTCCGTCATGGAGAAGGTGACGCCTGGCGGCATGCTTGCGGTGCAGATGCCGCGCAACTTCCTCGCGCCATCGCATGTGCTGATCGGCGAGACGGCGCTGAACGGTCCGTGGCGGTCAAAGGTCGAGCATCTCGTCACCCCGCCGCCGGTCGAAGGGCCGGCCTTCTATCATGATTTGCTCGCGCCGCTTTCCCAGAACGTTGACATCTGGGAGACCGAATATCTGCAGGTGCTCGAAGGCGACAATCCCGTGAAGGAATGGACCAAGGGGACCTGGCTGACGCGCTATCTCGACATCCTGCAGGGCGACGAGAAGGCCGCGTTCGAGGCCGCCTATGGCGAGCGGGTGGCGAAGGCCTATCCGAAGAATGCGGCGGGGCAGACGCTGTTTCCGTTCCGGCGTCTGTTCATGGTCGCCCAGCGCAAGAGCTGATCGCACTGCCGCAATGCGACATAAACCGTTCGCAACCCGGGACTGGGAGCGGGTCCCGGGTTGCGCGGACAACAGCCATCAAGCTAGCTTGCCTGCGGCAAATTGGGCTTAGGTCTAGTTGTTCGGGTGGTGGATTGCTGCCACTACTGGGCTGCAAACCGGGCTGCAAAACAAAAAGAACCCGGTTTTAGAGGTTGTTGGGAGGTTACTTCATGCGCAAGCTGCTTCTTGCGGTCGCCGCCGCAGCTATTCTCGCGGCCCCAGTCTTTGCACCTGTCTTGGCACAGGCCCAGAGCCCGATCGTCATCAAGTTCAGCCACGTCGTCGCCAACGACACCCCGAAGGGGAAGGGCGCGCTGAAGTTCAAGGAACTCGCCGAGAAGTACACCGACGGCAAGGTCAAGGTCGAGGTCTACCCGAACTCCACGCTCTACAAGGACAAGGAGGAGATCGAGGCGCTCCAGCTTGGCTCGGTGCAGATGCTCGCGCCTTCGACCGCCAAATTCGCACCGCTTGGGATCAAGGAATTCGAGGCGCTCGACCTGCCCTGGCTGTTCAAGGACGACGCGACCTATTCCAACGCGATGAAGGGGACGGTCGGCAAGTGGCTGTTCCAGAAGCTCGAGGCCAAGGGGATCACCGGGCTCGCCTATTGGGACAACGGCTTCCACATGCTGTCCGCCAACCGTGCATTGGTGAAGCCGACCGATTTCCAGGGATTGAAATTCCGCATTTCCGGCTCGAAGGTCGCCGACCAGTATTTCCGCATCCTCGGCTCGATCCCGCAGATCATGGCGTTCTCGGAAGTCTACCAGGCGCTGCAGACCGGCGTGGTCGACGGCTGCGAGAACACCGCGTCCAACTATCTGACGCAGAAGTTCTACGAGGTGCAGAAGGACATCACCGTGTCCTATCACGCGCATCTGCAATATGCCGTCATCGTCAACTCGAAATTCTGGAACGGGCTGCCGCCCGACATCCGCACCCAGCTCGACAAGGCGATGGCGGAGGCGACTGAATACACCAACCAGATCGCGCATCAGGAGAACGACGACGCGCTGGCCGAGATCAAGAAGACCGGCAAGACCACGCTGCATTATTTGACTGACGCCGACCGCAAGGCGTGGCAGGAAGCGATGCAGCCGACTTATAAATGGGCAAAGGGACGGGTCGGGCAGGAAGTGCTCGATCTCGTCGCCAAGGAACTCGACGTCAAGATGAACTGACGGCCGCGTTCGCATAAGAACAACATGAACGGTCGGGGGGCATCGCACTCCCGGCCGTTTCGCTCTTGAATGACGGGCTATTTCTGGGGGACCAAGTTGCTGCGTGTGCTGAATCGTTTCCTCGATCATCTCGAGGAGTGGCTGATCGCGACGATGATCGCGGCTGCAACGTCGCTCATCTTCGTCGCCGTGCTGCATCGTTACGGTGCCGGGCTGTCGATCGACATCGCCAAATGGGCGGAGGCCCGCAATTTGAGCTTCATCGCGGTGCCTTCGCGCGCGGCGTTCGTCTGGCTTGCCGCGCTGGACCTGTCCTGGGCGCAAGAGCTCTGCATCTACATGTTCATCTGGATGGCCAAGTTCGGCGCGGCCTATGGCGTGCGCACCGGCATCCATGTCGGCGTCGACGTGCTGGTGAACGTCCTGCCGGGCGGATCGCGCCGGCGCGTCATCACCTTCGGCCTGCTGTGCGGCGCGCTGTTCACCGCCATCGTGGCCTATTTCGGGGCCGCGTTCGTCGGCCAGATGTGGCAGACCGGCCAGCAATCCAACGACCTCGAAGCGCCGATGTGGATGGTGTATCTCACGATCCCGCTCGGTTCCGGCCTGATGTGCTTCCGCTTCCTGCAGGTCGCGTGGTCGTTCTACCGCACCGGCGAGCTGCCGCATCACGACATGGCGGGCGTCGAGGGCGTCGAGCCGGACCCGGTGCATCCGGCGCCGGTCACGCGCAGTCAGGTCGTCCGTGACGAGCGCAGCCCGCTCGGCTGGATCCTGATGTTGCTGCCGGTTCTGATCGTCGCCATATGCTTCGCGCATGCGGGCCACCTCATCACGCTGCCGCAGGGCGTGCGCGTCCTCATCGTGTTCGCCCTCCTGCTTTCGTTGATGCTCACGGGAATGCCGATCTCGATCGCGCTGGGTCTCACCGTGCTCAGCTTCATGTTCACGCTGACCGATGTGCGAACGGAATCGGTGGCGCTGAAGCTGTTCACCGGCATCGAGAGTTTCGAGATCATGGCGATCCCGTTCTTCATTCTCGCCGGCAACTTCCTGACCCATGGCGGCGTCGCGCGCCGCATGATCAATTTCGCGACCGCGCTGGTCGGCCATTGGTACGGCGGTCTCGCTCTGTCGGGCGTGGTCGCCTGCGCGCTGTTTGCCGCGATTTCCGGCTCGTCGCCGGCTACCGTGGTGGCAATCGGCTCGGTGATCCTGCCCGCCATGGTCGCGCAGGGATTCCCGAGGCGGTTCGGCGCGGGCGTGATCACGACTTCCGGCTCGCTCGGAATTCTCATTCCGCCTTCGATCCCGATGGTTCTCTACGCGGTCTCCACCAACACGTCCGTCGGCAAGCTCTTCATTGCCGGCATCGTGCCGGGCCTCGTGCTCGCATTCCTGCTCGGTGCGACGACCTTCTACCGCGCCTGGCGTAACGACTATCCGCGGATGCCGAAGGCCACGTTCACGGAGCGCTTCGATGCGTTCCGCAAGTCGATCTGGGGAATCCTGCTGATCGTGATCGTGATCGGCGGCATCTACACCGGCTTGTTCACGCCGACGGAAGCCGCCGCCGTCAGCGCGGTCTACGCCTTCATCGTCGCGGTGTTCATCTACAAGGATTTGAAGCTGCGGGACGTGCCGCGGGTGTTGCTGTCGTCGGCGAATCTTTCGGCGATGCTGCTCTATATCATCACCAACGCCGTGCTGTTCTCGTTCCTGATGACCTACGAGAACGTGCCGCAAGCGCTCGCGCAATGGATGATCGACCAGGGCCTCGGCTGGATCGGCTTCCTGCTGGTCGTCAACCTGCTGCTGCTGCTGGCGGGCAACGTGATGGAGCCGTCTTCGATCATTCTGATCATGGCGCCGATCCTGTTTCCGGTCGCGGTCAAGCTCGGCATCGATCCGATCCATTTCGGCATCCTGATGACGGTCAACATGGAGGTCGGACTGTGCCATCCGCCGGTCGGGCTCAACCTCTACGTCGCATCAGGCATCGCCAAGATGGGCATTACCGAACTCACGGTCGCGGTGTGGCCCTGGCTGTTGACGATGCTGGCCTTCCTCGTGGTCGTGACCTATTGGCCGGGCCTGTCGTTGTGGCTGCCGAGACTGTTGGGGATGTAGTAGCCGGCCTGAGGTCGGACGCTAACGCGCGGTAAACCCGCGCGCTCAAATGCCATCGTTGCACTGGGAACCGATTTTTACGGGTCTGCGGTAGAACCATGCCAGTGGGTAGGGCTGGCATGTTCTTCAATAGAATGGAATCTGGACGGGCGTCGATTTCCGACGCCGTCTATCTGGAAGTCATCACGGGCCTTCACGGCACGACGATGCCCACCATTCTTGCGGCCGCCTGCCAGGTGATGGTCGGTGCGATCACGGCCTATGAGACCGGCGACATCGTGACGGCCGGCCTGACGGTTGCCGGTGTGATAGTGGCCATTGTCCGCCTGTTCGAAATCTTCGCCTTCCGTCGCCGCCTCGCGTGTCCGCCGCAGCTCGGTCGGGCCGAGGCCGCGCGCTGGGAGCGGCGCTATGTTGCCGGCACCGTTGCAACGGCGTCCGTGCTCGGCGTGTTTGCCGCGCGCAGCATCGTGCTGGGTGATGCGCTCTGCTCCGTGATGGCGATTGGCATCGGCTTCGGCTTTGGCGCCGGCGTGGTGGCGCGGCTGGCGCTGCGTCCCGTCGCGGCGCTGCTCGATCTCGTCGCCGTCGCAGCGCCGGCCGCGATCGTCACTTTCATGCAGCCAGATCTGCGTCATGTCGGGCTCGGGCTGCTCATCCTGATGTATGTAGCCGCGAGTTTCGAGATGGTGCGGCTGAGCTTCAACGCCTCGATCAACCAGATCACGCTCAAGCGGCAGTTCGAGCAGCTGTCGCGCTTGGACCCGATGACCGGCGTGTCCAATCGTTCGGTGCTGGCCACGGACCTGCCGCAGATGCTGGCGGCCGGGATGATTGCCGTCCATACGCTCGATCTCGACCGCTTCAAGGAGGCGAACGACCGGTTCGGCCATCCCGTCGGTGACGCACTGCTGAAGCAGGTCGCCGGGCGGCTCAAGGCGCTCGCCGCGCAGGATGACCTCGTGGTCCGGATGGGTGGCGACGAGTTCGTCCTGGTGCAGCGTGCGGCGGCTGATGCGGAAGCGATGGCGCAGCGCATCGTGCAGTCGATCAGCGCGGCCTATGACATCGACGGACAAATGATCGAGCTCGGCGTCAGCGTCGGCGTTGCCGTCGCGCCGGACGACGGGCGCACGGCGGAAGCGCTGCTGTCGCGCTCAGACAAGGCGCTCTATCGGGCCAAGCAGGAACGCGGCGGCTATGTGCTGGCGCTGGATTTGCGGAGGTTAGACAAGATCATCGCGTCAAGCCAGCCGATTGAAGGCGTGGCCGCATAGACGGTACACCCTCTCCCCTTGTGGGAGAGGGTGGCTTCGCGAAGCGAAGCCGGGTGAGGGGTCTCTATCCCCACGAACGATCGCGCGAGCGGAGAGAACCTCTCATCCGGCGCTTCGCGCCACCTTCTCCCACAAGGGGAGAAGGGAAGAAGCAGCAGCGCACGTATCGTCTCCCTTGCCCACGCCAGCGATAGCAATCACCCGCGAGATGCGGTTAGATGCCGCGGACACGGTCGGGAGGAAGCAAACATGACAGACGCATCCAGCAACGAGCCGAAGGACGCAACACCGTCCGTCATCGCGCAGCATGATGCGATGCTGAATGCGCTGCCGTTTTCCGACACGCGGGATTTCGACGATGCCGCGCGCGGCTTCCTCGGCACGCTCGAGAATGCAGAGATCACCAACCCGCAAGGGCGGACGGTCTGGAGCCTGAAGCCCTACGGCTTCCTGTCGTCCGAGCAGGCGCCGCCGACCGTCAATCCGAGCCTGTGGCGGCAGTCACGGCTCAACATGCAGCATGGGCTGTTCGAGGTGGTGCCCGGCGTCTACCAGGTGCGCGGGCTCGATATCGCCAACATGACGCTGATCGAGGGCGACAGCGGCGTCATTGTCGTCGACACGCTGACCTCGATCGAGGGCGCGCGTGCCGCGCTCGATCTTTACTTCAAGCACCGCGGCCAGCGGCCGGTCGCGGCGGTCATCTTCACGCATACCCACACCGACCACTGGGGCGGCGCACGCGGCGTGCTGGAGGAGGATGCGCTGGCGACCGGGCGCGTGCCGATCATCGCGCCGAACTTGTTCATGGAACACGCCGTCTCCGAGAACATCATCGCGGGACCGGCGATGCTGCGGCGGGCGCAATATCAGTTCGGCCCGTTCCTTGCGAAGGGCGTGCGCGGGCAGGTCGACAACGGGCTCGGCAAGTCGATGGCGGCGGGCGCCGTCGCGCTGCTGCGCCCGACCGATCTGATCATGGCGACCGGCGACAGGCGCGTGATCGACGGCGTCGAATTCGAATTCCAGATGGCGCCGAACAGCGAGGCGCCGGCGGAGATGCATTTCTTCCTCCCGCGCTACAAGCTGCTGAACCTCGCCGAGAACTGCACGCACAATTTCCACAATCTGCTGCCGTTCCGCGGCGCCGACGTGCGCGATGCGCTGGCGTGGTCGAAGTACCTCAACGAGGCCTTGCGGCTCTGGGACGGCAAGGCGGAGGCGATGTGCGGCCAGCATCACTGGCCGGTGTGGGGGCGCGAGCGGATCGGCACGATGATCCGGCAGCAGCGCGATCTCTACAAGTTCGCGCATGACCAGACCATCCGCCTGATGAACCACGGCCTCACCGCCGCCGAGATCGCCGAGACGATCCAGTTGCCGAAGAGCCTGGAGGGCGCCTGGCATGGCCGCGGCTATTACGGCCATATCCGGCATAACGTGAAGGCGATCTACCAGAAATATCTCGGCTGGTACGATGCCAATCCGGTCAATCTCGATCCGCTGCCGCCGGTGGAATCCGGCAAGAAGTATGTCGAGTACATGGGTGGCGCTGAGGCCATCCTCGCGCGCGCACGCAAGGACTTCGACAAAGGCGAATTCCGCTTTGTCGCGCAGGCGCTCGGCCATCTCGTCTTCTCGGAGCCGGAGAATGAAGCGGCGCGTGCGCTGCTCGCGGATACGCTCGAGCAGCTCGGTTATGCCACCGAGAGCTCGACCTGGCGCAACGCCTATCTGTTCGGCGCGCAGGAGCTGCGTCAGGGCATGCCGAAGACCCCGCCGCGGCCGCCGATGCCCCGCGAGACGCTGGCGGCGCTACGCACCGAGCAGCTCTGGGACGTGCTCGGTATTCGGCTCAATGGCCCCAAGGCCGAGGGCAAGCACATCGTGCTGAATTGGAGCTTTTCCGATACCGGCGAGATCTTCGCGCTCAATTTGGAAAACTCTGCGCTGACCTATACCGAAGGCGTGCAGGCGGAAAATGCGGACGCGAGCTTCACGCTCGCGCGGGCAACGCTCGATGAAGTCATTGCGAAACTGACGAGCTTTCCGGAAGCGGTCGCCGCCGGCAAGATCAAGCTCGCGGGCAACCCGATGAAGCTCGCCGAGCTGATGGGTCTGATGGACGAATTCCCGCGCATGTTCGAGATCGTCGAGCCGAAGCGGGCGGTGGTCAGTTAGGGCCACCGCTCGCCTCGTTCTCGCTGGCATCGCCCTCCGCACCCTCGCTGTCATCGCCCGGCTTGGCCGGGCGATCCAGTATTCCAGAGACCGCAGTGCTTGAGCCGAGAAGCCGCGGAGTACTGGATGCCCCGGTCAAGCCGGGGCATGACAGTGTGTCGTGAGGTGAAAGCGGCCCTTACTCCGCGCTGCTGACCAGCTTGATCCGCGGCGCCTGCGCTTCGGTCAGGCTGCGATAGGCCGCGAGATAATCCAGCGCCATCCGCCGCGCCGTGAAGCGCGTCTCGAACTGCTTGCGGATCGCCGCACGATCGAGTTGCGCGAGGCGTTTGACGACGCCGGCGGCGCTGATGATGTCCTCGACCACGAAGCCGGTGAGGCTCTCGTCGATGATCTCGGGCACCGAGCCGCGGTTGAAGGCGACGACCGGCGTGCCGCAGGCCATCGCTTCGATCATCACGAGGCCGAACGGCTCCGGCCAGTCGATCGGCAGCAGGAGGCCGAGCGCGCCGCTCAGGAAGTCCGATTTCTCGTGGTCACTGATCTCGCCGATGAACTCGACCAGCGGATTGTTATGGATCATCGGCTTGATCAGCTCGTCGTAATAGTCCTGGTCGGCGCGATCGACCTTGGCCGCGATCTTCAGCGGGATGCCGCAATGCATCGCGATCTTGATGGCGCGGTCGACGCCCTTCTCGGGCGCGATGCGGCCGAGCACGGCGAGATATTCCTGCTTCGCCGCCTTCGGTGTCAGCAAGTTCTCCGGCAGGCCGTGGTGGATCGTCGTCACCCAGTTCGCCTGCGGCACCGGCCTGCGCTGCGCGTTGGAGATCGAGATGACAGGCATCTCGGAGAAGGTGTTGAAGACAGGCTGATGCTCCGGCAGGTCGAGTCGGCCGTGCAGCGTGGTCACGAACGGAGTCGGCTGCCGGTGGAACAAGGACCACGGATAGTAGTCGAGATGGAAGTGGAGGAAGTCGAACTCCTCGTCGTCACATTTTTGCCGCACGCGCTCCAGGAGCACCATATGCAGCGCGTTGGGATCGCGCACGGAACCGTCGAGACGAAGCGCCCGCGGCCAAAGTGCGTCCAGCTTCGCCGACGTCTGCGAGTCGCCGCTGGCGAACAGGGTCACATCGTGTCCAAGGGCAACCAATTCCTCCGTCAACCAGTGTACCACCCGCTCGGTGCCGCCATACAGCTTGGGTGGAACAGCCTCCGTCAACGGAGCTACCTGCGCGATGCGCATCTCGCCATCTCCTCTGTGATCATGGAAGTTAAACCCCCGCCGTGTCTCGCCACCGGCATGCCAGACGAGGGAACGTTCTCGCAATTGCGAAGTTCCTTCAACGAACGTTACTTCTTCGACACACTTCAGTCGGCCGCGATGCTGCCATCTCCTCTTCTCACATCGTCCGCATCCGCATGTCGTGATGGCCTGGCCCGGAACCGAGGCGAAGCGGTCGATGTTCAATCGGCTAATAGAAAAATCGAAATCAATACGACGGGGTCGCAGTCACATGGATCATCTTTCTGGTTACGCGCGCAGGCCATTTGCCTTTGTTCTGCGCTATCTGCGACGACGGCCGGCATCGCATCTCGTGATCCTGACCGCTGTCGTTGCAGCCGTTGCCTGTTCCGTGGGCACGCAATACGGCGTCAAATCCCTCGTCGACAGCCTGTCCGCGGGAACATCACACGGTGGCAGCGTATGGCTGGCATTCATTTTACTCATGTCGCTGATCGCGGCCGACAATTTCCTGTGGCGGATCGCGAGCTGGACCGCGAGCTTCACCTTTGTTCGTGTCACGGGCGATTTACGCCGTGACATATTTCGTCATCTGACCGGACACGCGCCGAGCTACTTCTCGGATCGCATGCCGGGCATGCTGACAAGTCGTATCACTGCGACCTCGAACGCGGTGTTCACGGTCGAGAACATGTTCGTCTGGAATGTGTTGCCGCCGTGCATCGCCACAATTGCGGCCATCGGTCTGATTGGAACCGTCAGTCCCTATATGGCACTCGGCCTGATCGTGGTCGCGGGCGGTATGGTGATAGCGATGTTCCATCTGGCTGCAGCCGGCAAGCCGCTGCATGACGACTTTGCCGACAAGGCAGCCGTCGTCGACGGCGAGATGATCGACGTCATCAGCAACATGCCGCTGGTCCGCGCCTTCTGCGGCATCGGCCATGAGCACGAGCGGTTCGACGCGACGGTGAATCGGGAACTGACCGCGCGTGGCCGTAGCCTGCGTTATTTGGAAAAGCTGCGGCTCACGCATGCCGGCGTGACAGTCGTCCTGACGGTGGCGCTGATGGCCTGGGCGATCACGCTCTGGCAGCAGGGCGAGGCGACCACCGGCGATGTCGTGCTGGTCTGCACGCTCGGCCTCTCCATTCTCAATGCGACGCGCGACCTCGCGGTGGCGCTGGTCGATGTCACGCAGCACGTCGCGCGCCTGACCGAGGCGATCGCGACCTTGCTCGTGCCGCATGAGCTGCGCGATCATCCCGAGGCTGAGCCGCTGATGAAGAGCGGCGCCGCGATCGCGTACAACAACGTCACCTTCGGCTATCCCGGCGGCGAGAAGATCTTTGAACGGTTCAGCCTGCGGCTTCAGCCCGGCCAGCGCGTCGGCCTGGTCGGTCAGTCGGGCGGAGGGAAATCGACCCTGTTCACCTTGCTGCAGCGGTTCTACGATGTCGATGAAGGCAGCGTGACGATCGATGGCCAGGATATTTCCAAGGTGACCCAGCTGAGCCTGCGTGAGGCCATCTCGGTCGTGCCGCAGGATATCTCGCTGTTCCACCGCTCCATCCGCGAGAATATCCGCTACGGCCGTCCGAACGCGACCGACGACGAGGTGCTGCGCGCAGCGATCGCGGCGCGCTGCGATTTCATCGACAGCCTGCCGGAAGGTCTCGACACCATGGTCGGCGACCGCGGTGTCAAGATGTCCGGCGGCCAGCGCCAGCGCATCGCGATCGCGCGGGCCTTCCTGAAGGACGCGCCGATCCTGCTGCTGGACGAAGCCACCGCCGCGCTCGACAGCGAATCCGAGGAGGCGATCCGCGAGGCGCTGTCGCGGCTGATGCGCGGCCGCACCGTGATCGCGATCGCGCACCGACTGGCGACGCTGCGCAATTTCGATCGCGTCCTGGTGCTGAAGAATGGCAAGATCGTCGAGGACGGCGCGCCCGACCGCCTGATGCAGGGCCACGGCCCCTACCGCGAGCTGGTGACGCAGGAGATGAGCCGGCTGGCGAAGTTCGCCGCGTAAGTCCAACAGTTGCGTTTGCGTTGGTCGCGTTCGAAAAACTGGCCGCAGGGGAGCAGCTCATGGCAGCCGAAGCCGTAACCCAGATCATCTCGGTAGCGCAGACGGAGGAGGCCGTCGCGGAGCAGGCGTTCTATATTCCGATGACGGGGCCCGCCGCGCGGCCCCGTCGGTCGCTCAAGCACGACGACACCTTCATCGTGCTGGACAGCCATGGCGACATCGGCGCCTCCGCCGGCGGGCCGGACGGCCTGTTCAACTGCGATACGCGCTATCTGGCGCGGCTGGAGCTCGTGCTCGACGATCTCCAGCCGCTGCTGCTCGGCTCGAATCTGCGCGACGACAATTCGGCCCTGACCGTCGATCTCACCAATCCCGATATCTATCGGCAGGGCCGCATCGTGCTCCAGAAGGACCTGCTGCACATCGTGCGCACGATCTTCCTGTGGCGCGGCACGGCCTATCAGCGCATCGGCGTGCAGAACCATGGCGACCGTCGCGCCAGCCCGGAGCTGACGCTGCTGTTCGACAGCGATTTTGCTGATCTGTTCGAGGTGCGCGGCGAGCGGCGCGCGCACCGCGGGACCGGCACCAGCAAGTTGCTCGGGCCGACCGACGTGCTGTTCCACTATCGCGGCCTTGACGATGCCGAGCGTACCACCGGCCTGCATTTCGACCCGCGTCCGACGCGGCTGTCGGTGAATGCCGCGACCTGGCAGCTCGACCTGGACCCGCATCAGTCGAAATCGCTGTTCGTGGCGGTGTCCTGCAATCGGCCGATCGCGGAGAAGCCCGCGCGCTTTTTCAGGGGCCTGCTCGCCCATCGCCGCGAGATGCGCCAGTCGACGACGGGCATGGCCAGCATCGAGACGTCGAACAACATCTTCAACGAGGTGCTGTGCCAGGCCATGGCCGACCTCAACATGCTGATGACGGAGACGCCGCAGGGGCGTTATCCCTATGCCGGCATTCCCTGGTACTCGACCACGTTCGGCCGCGACGGCCTGATCACCGCGCTCCAGATGCTGTGGATCGATCCGCGGGTCGCGAAGGGCGTGCTGCGGCGGCTCGCGCATTTTCAGGCAGAGACGGTCGATCCGCTGAACGATGCGGCGCCCGGAAAAATTTTGCACGAGATGCGTGGCGGCGAGATGGCTGCGCTCCGCGAGGTGCCGTTCGCGCAATATTACGGCAGCGTGGATTCGACCGCTTTGTTCGTGCTGCTCGCGGGAAGCTATTTCGAGCGCACCGGCGACGAGAAGACCCTGACCGAGCTGTGGCCGGCGATCGAGGCGGGGCTGGCCTGGATCGACGGGCCCGGCGACCCCGACAGGGACGGCTTCGTCGAATACCAGCGCGCCACCGAAAAGGGCCTCGCCAACCAGGGCTGGAAGGACTCGTATGACGCGATCTTCCATGCCGATGGCCAGCTTGCGGAAGGCAATCTCGCCCTTGCCGAGGTGCAGGGTTACGTCTTTGCCGCCAAGCGGCTCGCCGCACGTTGCGCGTTGCGGCTCGGCAAGCCGGACCTCGCCAAAAAGCTCGAGACCGAGGCCAAGGCGCTGGCCGAGCGGTTCGAAAAGGCATTCTGGTGCGAGGAGCTCGGTACCTATGCGCTCGCGCTCGACGGTAGGAAACGGCCCTGTAAGGTACGGACGTCCAATGCCGGGCAGGTGCTGTTCAGCGGGATGATCCGCGAGGACCGCGCGCGTCTTGTCGCCGCCGATTTGATGCAGCCGCATTTCTTCTCGGGCTGGGGCATCCGCACGGTCGCTGTCGGCGAGGTGCGCTACAATCCGATGTCCTATCATGACGGCTCGATCTGGCCGCACGACAATGCGCTGATCGCGCTCGGGCTCGCACGCTACGGGCTCAAGCATTCGGTGGCGCATGTCTTCAAGGGCTTGTTCGACGCGGCGACCTACATGGACCTGCGGCGGCTGCCCGAATTGTTCTGCGGCTTCCGGCGCGAGAAGCGGCGTGGCCCGACGCTCTATCCGGTCGCCTGCGCGCCGCAGGCCTGGGCCAGCGCGACGCCATTCACGCTGCTGGAGGCCGCGCTCGGCATCGAGTTCGACGTCGCGCGCGGCGAGATTCGCCTGCGCAATCCGCATCTGCCGGCGTTCCTGAACGAGGTGATCCTGCGCGATCTGCGATTGGGCAATTCCAGCGTGGATCTGCGCGTCAGTCGTCACGGCGACGACGTCGCGCTGGAGGTCTTGCGCACGCGCGGCCAGATCCAGGTCTCGATCGTGCTGGCGCGCTAGCGGCGCGCCGGGAGGAGGGTTCATGCGTACCGCCGGATGGTTGGTTCTGAGCGTGGCGATCGTCGCGGGATTGACGGTCGCCGCATCGCGTGCCGCGGAGGAACCGCCCGCGGGCCCAACGACGCCCCCCAGCGAAGCGAACGCGCCGGCGACGGTGCAGCCGCCGGCCTCCACCGTGCCGGTCACGCCGAAGGACGCCGCGCCGCCGCCGTCGGTGACCATCATCGGTGCGAGCGACGCCCATGGCGTGCTCGGCCGTGACGTGCGCAGCGCAGCCGACGAGGACATGGGCCGAATTGTCGACATCATCGTCGACCGCACCGGCCATGTGCGCGCCGCCGTGATCGATTTCGGCGGCTTCCTCGGCGTCGGCAGCCGCAAGATCGTGGTGGACTGGAACGCGATGCGGTTCGGCAAGATTGCCAACAAGAAGGACAGCATCACGCTGGAATTGACCAAGGCGCAGGTCGCAGCCGCGCCGGAATACAAGGAAGACACGCCGATGGTGGTGCTCGGCGCGTCCGGCAGCCTGCAGCCGCTGCAAGCGATTCAGTGAGGCGCGGGGAGGGATGGCCGCCGGTGCTGTTGTCGAGGAAGCCGAACCACGCAGATCGCGATAACCGCGTTGAACGGTACAACGTTGCCGCGCCGCCGCCTGCGGGCCTTCCGGCGCCGTCGCGCCAGAGCCTGCGCGGCCTCGACTGGTTCATCTTCTTCCTCGCCGACGTGCAGACCGGGTTCGGCCCCTTCATCGCGGTCTACCTCACGACGCAGAAATGGACCCAGGTCGAGATCGGCCTCGTGCTGTCGATCGGCGGCATCGTCGCGCTGATCGGGCAGATGCCGGGTGGCGCGATCATCGATGCAGCGAAGTCAGAGCGGCTGGTCGCGGCCCTTGCGATCGCGACCATCGGCTTGTGCGCGCTCGCCTACGCGGCGATGCCGATCTTCCCCGTGGTGGTGGCCGCGGCTACGCTGCATGCGGCGGCGAGCTGCGTGCTGGGGCCGGCGATCGCGGCGATCAGCCTCGGTCTCGTCGGTCCGCTTGCGATCGGCGAGCGGCTCGGCCGCAATGCGCGCTTTGCGTCCCTCGGCAACGGCGTCGCCGCCGCCGTGATGGGCACGGCCGGCTATCTGCTGTCGAGCCGCTCGGTGTTCCTCGTCACCTTCCTGCTGGCGATTCCGACCCTGATCGCGCTGTCGCGCATCCGCGAGGAGGAAGTCGACATCGCGCGCTGTCACGGCGAGATGCCGCGCGAGGCGCCGGTTCCAGGCGACACCAATATCTGGCACCTGATCCGGCAACGCCCGCTCATCGTCTTCGCGCTAAGCGTGCTGCTGCTGCAATTGGCGAACGCCGCGATGATGCCGTTGATGGCGAGCGCGGTGACGGCGCGGTCGAGCCAGTGGGCGACGGTGCTCGTCGCCTTCTGCATCGTCGTGCCGCAGGCGATTGTCGCGCTGCTGTCGCCGACGGTCGGGCGCAAGGCGCAGCTCTGGGGCCGGCGACCGCTGCTGCTGATCGGGTTCGCCGCGCTGACGATCCGGGGCCTTCTGTTTGCGACCGTGCGCGATCCCTATCTGCTGGTCGCGGTGCAGGTGTTCGACGGCATCACGGCGGCGGTATTTGCGGTGATGATCCCGCTGATCGTGGCCGACGTCGCCTTCGGCAGCGGCCATTTCAATCTGGCGCAAGGCATTGTCGGGACCGCGACCGGCATCGGGGCGTCCTTGAGCACGGCGCTTGGCGGCTATGTCAGCGACAAGTTCGGCAATGCCACCGCCTTCATCGGGCTGTCCGGCGTCGCCGCGACCGGGCTTTTGCTGATCCTCTTCGTGATGCCGGAAACCCGGCGCACCGGCATGATCGCGCCAAAGAAAATGGCCGGCTGAACGAATTCAGCCGGCCAAGTGGGTGGGGAGGAAGACAGAAATCAGGCGTCGAGATTGTGCAGGCGCTGACGGTTGCGCAGCACGATCTGGCGGGCGCCGGAAAATCCCAAAATGCCCTCGGCGTGAAGCTGCGACAGCGCGCGCGACACGGTCTCCAGCGTCAGTCCGAGATAATCGCCGATGTCACGGCGGCACATCGGCAGTGCCATCATGCCGGCTACCGCGAGGCGGCGGTCCATCTCGAGCAGGAAGGTTGCGACGCGCTCCATCGCGGTCTTGCGGCCCAGCAGCAGCATGTGGTCTTCGGCGTGGCGTAGTTCGCCGGCGGTCATGGCCCAGAGCTTGCGGGCGACCTGCACGTCGGTGCCGGCGGCCTTCTCCAGGCTCGCGCGCTTCACCAGGCGCACGGTCGTATCGATGATGGCTTCAGCGGCGAGGCGGTGGCTGGGACCGGATTCAAGGCCGAACACGTCACCGGGAAGATGGAAGGAGCCGATCTGGCGGCGGCCGTCGGAGAGCAGCTTGTAGCTGCGCACCGCGCCGGTGATGACCTGGTAGACATACTCTGCCGGCTCGTCCTCGCCGTAGATTTCCTCGTCCTTGCGGTAGGAGAACTCGGTGGCGACGAGGCCGACATGGCCGGCGATCGCGCCGAACTGATCGGAGACGGGATGGGCAGGAGCGATCTTGCCACGAACTTGCGTGTTGATCGCCTGGGTGTTGAGCGTCTCGGTCAGCATCTGCGCCATCTCCGTTGTGATGACGCTTTGGTACGAGGTATCGGGCGCTTCGAAAATTTCGCGAGATATCTTAAGGGGGTTTACCTACGTAGAACCCCGTAGGTCAGTTGCCGCGGTCGCCCCGGATGGCGTGGCGGATGGACTTGACCAGGGTTTCGTCGAGAAGCGGTTTCAAAATAACGTCCTTGACGCCTGCGGCGGCCGCCCGGGCCGAGATATTCCCATCGGGATAGCCGGTGATCAGGATCACGGGCGTGCCCTCGTCGGACTGGCGCAACCGGCCGGCCAGCTCGATGCCGTTGATGTCGGGCATCTTGTAGTCGATCACGTAGCAGTCCGCCCCCTGCGCGCCGCCGGCATTGAGCAGGGCCGTGGCATTCCTGAAGGTCCGCACGGCAAAGCCGTCGGTTTCCAGCAGGAATTGCAGGGATCCCAGCACGGCGGCATCATCGTCGACCACGTAGACGGTGGGCTTTGCCGATGACGTCATTGGAAGCCGCTGATGGTGCGAGCCGATCTCGATCATCCCATTTGGCTAGCACGGCCCGGGAGAATGATCTTGACCTGCCTCAATCCTTCAACATCCCGGCGCGCATCGCCAGCCGGACCAGCTCCGAGAGGCTATTGGCCTGCATCTTGGTCATGACGTTGGCCCGGTAGACCTCGATGGTGCGGGGGCTGATGTCGTATTCACGGGCGATCAGCTTGTTGGAGAGGCCCGCGATCAGCCCTTCCATGACCTGGCGCTCGCGCGGGCTGAGGGAGGCGACGCGGGCGGCGATGTCCTGCGAGATCGCCTCGTTCTTCGCTGCCGGCTCGGCCTGTCGGATCGCCGTCTCGATCATGGTGGTGAGGCGGTCGTCCTCGAACGGCTTCTCGAGAAAGTCGACCGCCCCTAACTTCATCGCCTCGACCGCGAGCGGCACGTCGCCATGACCGGTCATGATCAGGATCGGGAACGGGCTTTGCTGCGCCTTCATCCGCTTCAACAGCTCGATCCCGTCGATTCCGGGCATGCGCACGTCGGAGACGACGCAGCCGAAGGCGAGGCCGGGCAGGACATCGAGGAAGGCTTGCGCATCGTCAAACAGGGTGACGCCGAATCCGGAGGAATCCAGCAGGAAGTTCAGCGAGTCCCGCATCGCCTCGTCGTCATCGATGACGTAGACATGTCCCTTGGTCGTCATGGATCAATTCTCATCGGCTGCCGGGAGAGTGAAGCGGAATGTCGCGCCGCCTGATGGGTTGCTCTCGGCCCACATGCGTCCGCCGTGAGCCTCGATGATCGAGCGGCTGATGGACAGTCCCACGCCCATGCCGGTTTCCTTGGTGGTGAAGAAGGTCTGGAACAGGTTGGGAATGACGTCGCCCTGGAAGCCGGAGCCGGTGTCGGACACCTCGACCTCGATCATGTCGTCGCCGACGCGGGTGTTGGCGACGACGAGCTCGCGCTGCGGCGACTGCGCCATCGCTTCCAGCGCGTTGCGGAACAGGTTGACCAGCACCTGCTGGATCTGCACGCGGTCGGCGAGCACGAGATCGGCGTCGGGATCGAGGCTGAAGCGGAGCTGCACGTTCTGCTCGCGCGCGCCGGCAAGCCCGAGCGCGCCGGCTTCCTCGATCAGCTTGGACAGGCTCTCGACCCGCTTCTCGGACTCGCCGCGGGAGACGAAGTCGCGCAGGCGGCGGATGATCTGGCCGGCGCGCAAGGCCTGCTCCGCGGCGCGATCCATCGCACTTTCGATCTTCGGCGTGTTGGGATCGGTGCTGCCGGCCAGCAGTCGCCGCGATCCCTTCATGTAATTGCTGATCGCCGCCAGCGGCTGGTTGATCTCGTGGGCAAGCGCCGAGGCCATCTCGCCCATCGCGGTCAGCCGCGAAACGTGGACGAGCTCGGACTGCAATTCCTGGAGCCGCGCCTGGGTCTGCTGGTGCTCGGTGAGGTCGCGGACGAAGCCGGTGAAATAGGGCTCGCCGCCGGACTGCATCTCGCCGATCGACAGGTGCATCGGAAAGGTCGTGCCGTCGCGGCGCTTGCCGGTCACGATGCGGCCGATGCCGATGATGTGCGGATCGTTCGTGCTGCGATAGCGCGCGATGTAGCTGTCGTGGCGGGTGCGGTCGGGCTCCGGCATCAGGATGCTGACGTTCTGGCCGATCGCCTCCTGCTCGGACCAGCCGAACAGGCGCTCGGCGGCGGTGCTGAACAGTTGCATGATGCCGCGGCCGTCGATGACGATCATGGCGTCGGGAATGGTGTGAAGGATCGAGCGGAGGTGGGTCTCACGCGTGCGCAGGGCTTCCTCGACCTGCTTCTCCTCGTCGATATCGAGGAAGATGCCGCTGAGATGGCGCGCGACGCCGGAATCGTCCCGGATCAAGCCGGCGCGGGCCCTGATCCATTTGCCTCGGCCGGAGTTGGCGGAAATCCTGAAGGAGACGTCGAAGCCGCCGCCATGCTCGGAGACCTGCTTGATCGCGTTCTCGACGCGCGCGCGGTCGCCGGGCTCGAGGCGCGACAGGAAGAGGTCGTAGCTGGCCGGCTGGCCCCGCTCGATACCGAGCAGCATCCTCGCGGTTTCAGACCACTCCAGCTCGCGCGTCGTCAGGTCAAGATCCCAGGTGCCGACGCCGAATCCCTCGATCCGGACCCGGAAATGCTCACCGCGACTGTCGTCTGGCGGATGCGTTACGCGGGTCGGCGACAATCGATGACTCCCATCTTCGCGCGGCGGGCGTGGTGCCGCGAACATGACCGCAATTTCGCCCAAGGACCGGCCCGAGGCAAGTTCGGATGTCTGATTCCATTGGCGGATTTCCCGCAAGGCCGCGTCCGGCGATTTGATCTACCTCATCCTGCCTTGTGGCGACGAGGCTAGATTTCGCGCCAGTTCATTGCCTGTGCGGAGAATCCCCATGACATACGCGACCGTGATGGTCAGCCTGGCGCTCGATCAGCCCAACGAGGCGCGCCTTCAGGTCGCGGGCGAGCTCGCCGAGCGATTCGAGGCTGACATCGTCGGGGTTGCCGCAGGGCAGTTCGCGCCGCCGCTCTATTTCACCGATGGCACCGAGGCCCAGAGCCTGATCGATCACGAGGAAGCCTCCATCAGGAAGCGCCTCGCCGATCTGGAGGCGCAATTCCGCGCCGCCACCAGGGCGCGTGGCGGCCGCGTGGAGTGGCGCGGCGCCATGGATTTTCCGGCGCGTTTCGTGCTGGCGCAGGCACGATGTGCCGACATCATCGTCAGCGGCGGCCAGAGCCCGGCCTTCTCCGATGCCTTCGCGCTCGCGAGTCCCAAGGACCTGGTGATGCAGGCCGGGCGCCCGCTTCTCGTCGTTCCCGATGAGGTCAACTGGCTCGATCTGCGCAGCGTGCTGATGGCCTGGAAGGACACGCCGGAGGCGCGGCGCGCGGTGGCCGACGCGCTGCCGCTGCTGCGCAAGGCGAGGGACGTCACCATCGTCGAAATCCCGGAGCGCGATGACGACCGTTCGGCGGTGATGGCCGGCGTCACCGACGTTGCCGCCTGGCTCGCCCGTCACGGCGTTACCGCGACCGCACGCGTCCCGGATGCGGTGCGGAACGCAACCGCTGCCGCGCAGTTGGAGCAGGTCGCCGGCGACGTCGGGGCCGGCCTGATCGTGGCGGGCGCCTATGGTCATTCGCGCTTTCGCGAGCTGATCCTCGGCGGCGTCACCCAGTATCTGGTCACGCAATCCGCCCGTAGCGTGCTGCTCTCGCACTGACGGCCGGCCAAAAAGAAAATCGGAGGACGCGCTGTGTACAAATTTCTCGAAGAGATCGTCGACAGCTACATGACGCGCAACGTCACGACGGTGCGGCGCGACCACGACCTGCTCGCGCTCAGCGAGATGTTCGAGCGTGACGATTTCAACTCCTATCCGGTCGAGGACGACGGGCAGGTGGTCGGCATCGTCACCAAGTTCGACATCCTGAAGTGTTTCGCGTTCTCGCCGAGCCAGATGCTGCCGCGCTATCACGACCTGATGAGCCGCAGGATCGGCGACGTCATGACGCCCGAGTTCATCTATGTCAGCCCCGACACGCGACTGACGCGCGTGCTCCAGATCATGGTCGAGCACCGCATCAGGAGCATCATCGTGCTCGACGGCGCCGAGAAGCTGGTCGGAATCATCGCCCGCGAGGACGTCATCAAGGCGCTCAAGGCGACGGCGCAAGAGTGACTTCTTCCTTGTAGGGTGGGCAAAGCGAAGCGTGCCCACCATTTCCGCCGCGGTGTTGGATGGTGGGCACGGCGCAAGTGCGCCTTTGCCCACCCTACGATTCTGGACTCGCGGAGCCAACCCCTCACCCAAGCGAGTGTGCCGCACCGTCCGCGCTGCCCTCTCCCGCATCCGCCTTCGCCAAGGCTTCGGCGGACATGAG
This sequence comes from Bradyrhizobium sp. Pa8, assembly GCF_052588265.1. Lineage (NCBI taxonomy): Bacteria > Pseudomonadati > Pseudomonadota > Alphaproteobacteria > Hyphomicrobiales > Nitrobacteraceae > Bradyrhizobium > Bradyrhizobium sp. Pa8. The sequence goes on from NZ_CP176767.1 coordinate 2,653,748, forward strand.
GGGAGAGGGCACTCTAACTGGCGCCTCCGCAGAAATACGGGGCAGGCCTGAAATTGCCCGCCCGATACGTAGAGCCCAAACGCCTGTCTTGATTTCAATCAATTCGCCGCGAGGTCGAATGTGGTTTCTGGCGGCGTGTTCTTTCAGAGAGAATCCGCATGAGCCAGCCCTCCATCTCCAAATCCATGACCATCGGTGAAAGCGGCCTGGCCATCGTGTTCGCAGTCACCGCCTTCCTTTGCGTGATCGCCTCGGCCAAGGCGCTCGATGCGCCGTTCGCTTTCCACGCCGCACTCAGCGCGGTGGCGAGCCTCGCTGTGGTCTTTGGTATCATCAACCGCTACTTCGATCGTCCGGCGGCGCTGCCGCCGGCGGAGATCAACGGCCGCCCCAACTACAATATGGGTCCGATCAAGTTCACCGCCGTCATGGCGATGTTCTGGGGCATTGCCGGCTTCCTCGTCGGCCTCATCATCGCCTCGCAACTGGCGTGGCCCGCACTGAACTTCGATCTGCCCTGGACCAGCTTCGGCCGTCTGCGTCCGCTGCACACCTCCGCGGTGATCTTCGCCTTCGGCGGCAACGTGCTGATCGGCACGTCGCTCTATGTCGTGCAGAAGTCCTGCCGCGTGCGCCTCGCGGGCGACCTCGCGCCCTGGTTCGTCGTGATCGGCTACAATTTCTTCATCCTGATCGCCGGCACCGGCTATCTGCTCGGTGTCACCCAGTCGAAGGAATATGCCGAGCCGGAATGGTACGCCGACCTCTGGCTCACCATCGTCTGGGTCGCCTATCTGCTGGTCTTCCTTGCCACGATCATCAAGCGCAAGGAGCCGCACATCTTCGTCGCGAACTGGTTCTATCTCGCCTTCATCGTGACGATCGCGGTCCTGCATCTCGGCAACAATCCGGCCCTTCCGGTGTCGGTGTTCGGCTCGAAATCCTACGTCGCCTGGGGCGGCATCCAGGACGCGATGTTCCAGTGGTGGTACGGCCACAACGCGGTCGGCTTCTTCCTGACCGCCGGCTTCCTCGCCATCATGTACTACTTCATCCCGAAGCGCGCGGAGCGGCCGATCTATTCCTATCGGCTGTCGATCATCCACTTCTGGGCGCTGATCTTCCTCTACATCTGGGCCGGCCCGCACCATCTGCACTACACGGCGCTGCCCGACTGGACGCAGACGCTCGGCATGACCTTCTCGATCATGCTGTGGATGCCCTCCTGGGGCGGCATGATCAACGGCCTGATGACGCTGTCGGGCGCCTGGGACAAGCTGCGCACCGATCCCGTGCTGCGCATGCTCGTCGTCTCCGTCGCCTTCTACGGCATGTCGACCTTCGAAGGCCCGATGATGTCGATCAAGGTGGTGAACTCGCTCAGCCACTACACCGACTGGACCATCGGCCACGTGCATTCCGGCGCGCTCGGCTGGGTCGGCTTCGTCTCCTTCGGCGCGCTCTACTGCCTGGTGCCGTGGGTGTGGAATCGCAAGGGCCTCTACAGCCTGAAGCTCGTCAATTGGCACTTCTGGATCGCCACCCTCGGCATCGTTCTTTACATCTCGGCGATGTGGGTGTCCGGCATCCTGCAGGGCCTGATGTGGCGCGCCTACACCTCGCTCGGCTTCCTCGAATATTCCTTCATCGAGAGCGTCGAGGCGATGCATCCCTTCTACATCATCCGCGCCGCCGGCGGCGGGCTGTTCCTGATCGGCGCGCTGATCATGGCCTACAATCTCTGGATGACCGTTCGCGTCGGCGAACAGGAAGTCCAGATGCCCGTCGCGCTTCAGCCGGCGGAATGAGGAGCCTTCCATGTCGTTCTGGACACGCCACCAAATCTTCGAAAAGAACTCGATCGTCCTGATCGTCGGCATTTTGCTGGTGATCGCGATCGGCGGTCTCGTCGAGATCACGCCGCTGTTCTACCTCAAGAGCACGATCGAGGCGGTCGATGGCGTCAGGCCCTACACGCCGTTGGAGCTCGCAGGCCGCAACGTCTATGTCCGCGAAGGCTGCTATCTCTGCCATTCGCAGATGATCCGCCCGTTGCGCGACGAGGTCGAGCGCTACGGCCACTTCTCGCTCGCCGCCGAGAGCATGTACGACCACCCGTTCCAGTGGGGCTCGAAGCGCACCGGTCCGGATCTCGCCCGCGTCGGCGCCAAATATTCCGACGACTGGCACGTCACCCATCTGACCAACCCGCGCGCGATCGTGCCGCAGTCGGTGATGCCGGGCTATCAGTTCCTGAGCCAGACCGAGGTCGACCCCGATACGATCGCCGACCACATGAAGACGCTCAAGGCCATCGGCACGCCCTACACCGACGACCAGATCGCGAACGCCGGCGCCGATCTGAAGGCCCAGGCTGATCCCGACAATGCCGGCTCCGATGCCTTCGGCAAACGCTACGCCAAGGCCGTCGTGCGCAATTTCGACGGCAAGGCCGGCACGCCGACCGAGATGGACGCGCTGATCGCGTATCTGCAGATGCTCGGCACGCTGGTCGACTTCAAGCTCTACAACGAGAAAGCCAATCTTCGCTGAGAAGGCATCACCGATGAAAGCCATCCTGACACTCGACAATCTCGCATCCGGTCTGGTGACCACGATCTGGACGCCGGTGTTCGTCGCGATCTTTCTCGCGATCATCGCCTACGCATTATGGCCCCGCAACAAGGCCGCTTTCGACGAAGCAGCGCGCCTGCCGTTGCGGGAGGAGTAAGAGATCATGACCGATCATCATGGCGACATCGATTCCGTCACCGGCAAGTCCACGACCGGGCATGAGTGGGACGGCATCAAGGAGCTCAACACGCCGCTGCCGCGCTGGTGGGTGATCTCATTCTACCTCACCATCGTCTGGGCGATCGGCTACTGGATCGTCTATCCGGCCTGGCCGCTGATCTCCAGCAATACCTCGGGCCTGTTCGGCTATTCCTCGCGTGCCGACGTCGCGGTCGAGCTCGCCAACCTCGAGAAGATCCGGGGTGACAGGATGGCGGCGCTGGGCGCGGCCTCGCTCGCCGATATCGAGAAGGATCCGGCCTTGCTGGCGCTTGCGCGGGCCAAGGGCAAGACCGTGTTCGGCGACAATTGCGCGCCATGCCACGGCTCGGGCGGTGCCGGCGCAAAAGGCTTCCCGAATCTCAACGACGACGACTGGCTGTGGGGCGGTACGCTCGACCAGATCATGCAGACCATCCAGTTCGGCGCGCGTTCCGGCCATGCCAAGGCGCATGAGGGGCAGATGCTCGCGTTCGGCAAGGACGGCGTGCTGAAGTCGGACGAGATCGTCACGGTCGCCAATTACGTGCGTTCGCTGTCGGGCCTCTCGACCCGCAAGGGCTTTGATGCCGCCAAGGGCGAGAAGATTTTTGCGGAGAATTGCGTCGCCTGCCACGGTGACGGCGGCAAGGGTAACCCGGAGATGGGCGCCCCGAACCTGACCGATAAGATCTGGCTCTACGGCTCGGATGAAGCGAGCCTGATCGAGACCATCAGCCTCGGCCGCGCCGGTGTGATGCCGGCCTGGGAAGGTCGGCTCGATCCCGCCACCATCAAGGCGATGGCGGTCTACGTCCACTCGCTGGGCGGTGGAAAATAGCCTGCTTGCGACAAGCGGGGGCGAACAAAAGTGCCCCCGCTTGAGCTGGATCAACTGACGCGCTCGCGCCGGGTCTAGGTTTAATCGCACCTTTTCGAAAAGCTTCTTGGCGATGAACAAGACCGTGAACCCGAACGACCTCACATCGAACGATGACAACGGGCCGCTCTACGTAGCCCAGAAGAAGGTGTATCCCCAGAGCGTCTCCGGTACGTTCCGCCGGATCAAATGGGGCCTGATGGCGTTCTGCCTTGGCGTCTACTACTTCCTGCCGTTCGTGCGCTGGAATCGCGGCATCGGTGCTCCTAGCCAGGCGGTGCTGATCGATCTTCCCAACAGCCGCTTCTACTTCTTCTTCATCGAGCTGTGGCCGCAGGAGGTCTACTACTTCACCGGCCTTTTGATCGTCGCCGCGGTGGCGTTGTTCCTGATGAACTCGGTCGGCGGCCGGATCTGGTGCGGCTATCTGTGCCCGCAGACGGTGTGGACCGATCTGTTCTACGCGGTCGAGCGGCTGGTCGAGGGCGACCGGCGCGAGCGGATGAAGAAGGACAAGTCGTCCGATCCGATGAAGCTGGAGCGCATCTCCGAGATCGTGCTCAAGCATTCGATCTGGCTCCTGATCGCCTGGTGGACCGGCGGCGCCTGGGTGCTCTATTTCAACGATGCGCCGACGCTGGTGAAGGAGCTCGTCACCTTCCAGGCGCCGATGATCGCCTATATCTGGATCGGCATCCTGACGGCGACGACCTATGTGCTCGCCGGCTTCATGCGCGAGCAGGTCTGCACCTATATGTGCCCGTGGCCGCGCATCCAGGCGGCGCTCACCGACGAATGGGCGCTCAACGTCACCTACCGCTACGACCGCGGCGAGAAGCGCACCTCGGTGAAGAAGGCGATTGAGCTGCGCGCGCTCGGCGAGCATGTCGGCGACTGCGTCGACTGCTATCAATGCGTCGCGGTGTGCCCGACCGGCATCGACATCCGCAACGGACCGCAGCTGGAATGCATCCAGTGCGGCCTCTGCATCGATGCCTGCGACAACGTGATGACCAAGATCGGCCGGCCGAAGCGGCTGATCGGCTACGACAACGACATCAACATCCAGCGCCGCCAGGAAGGCAAGGCGCCGGTCTACCGCATCGTCCGGGCCCGCACCGTCGCCTACAGCGCGATCATCGCGGCGGTCAGCGGCATCATGATCTACACGCTCGCGACCCGCAGCCTGCTCGACGTCAACGTGCTGCACGACCGCAATCCGGTCGCGGTCAAGCTCAGCGACGGCTCGATCCGCAATGCCTATACGGTACGGCTGCTGAACAAGAGCGGCTATGACCGCGTCATCGCGATCGACGCCAACGGTCCGGCCAACCTGACCACGCATGTCGTCGGCATCGATTCCGTGACGCCGGACAGGCCGATGATCGTGATCCCGCGCGACTCCACCAGCGAGCTGCGCCTGCTGGTCACCGCGCCGGCGGAGAGCAATCCGGAAAAGTCGGTTCCCGTTCGCTTCCACGTCACCGACATCGGGCTCGGCGAGGTCGCCACCGCCACCGACAATTTCGTCTCGCCCTAGAATCAGGAGACTGCCATGGCCACCAAGCCGCTGACCGGAACAAAGGTGTTCCTGATGCTGGTCGCCTTTTTCGGGCTCGTGATCGGCGTCAACGTCACCATGATGAAGCTCGCGATCGCGACGCTGCCCGGCACCGACGTCGACAGCCCCTATGCCGCAGGCCTCACCTATGATCGCGAGATCTCGGCGGCACAGGACCAGGCCGCGCGAAATTGGCAGGTCAATGCCCATATCGAGCGCCGCGCCGATGGAGCAGCCACGCTTCAGGTCGATGCGCGCGACGCGAAGGGCCAGCCGATGAGCGGGTTGAAATTCGGCGGACGCCTGGAGCGGCCGACCGACAAGCGCGCCGATCTCGCAGTCGAGCTGTCGGAAGCCGGCATCGGCATCTATCGCGGCAATGCCGCGTCGGTTGCGCCGGGGCAGTGGGATCTCGTGATCGAAGGCGAGGCGCGGGGGACACGCGTGTTCATGTCGCGCAACCGCGTGATCCTGAACTGAGGGACATCGTCATGCAGGTCACGCGGGATTTTTCGCATTATGTCCGGGCCGCGGGCGAGGGTATCAAGCACATCGATCTCGCGGTCGAGGGCGTTCACTGCGCGGGCTGCATGGCCAAGATCGAGCGCGGACTGTCGGCCATCCCCGACGTCACGCTGGCGCGCGTGAATCTCACCGACCGCCGCGTCGCGCTGGAATGGAAGCAGGGCACGCTCGATCCCGCCCGCTTCATCGATCGGCTCGAGGAACTCGGCTACAAGGCCTATCCCTACGAGACCGAGAGCGCGGAAGCGACGGAAGTGGCGGAATCGCGCTTCCTGCTGCGCTGCCTCGGCGTCGCCGCGTTCGCCACCATGAACGTGATGATGCTGTCGATTCCGGTCTGGTCCGGCAACGTCTCGGACATGCTGCCGGAGCAGCGCGACTTCTTCCACTGGCTCTCGGCGCTGATCGCGCTGCCGGCGGCGGCTTATGCCGGCCAGCCGTTCTTCCGCTCGGCCTGGCGCGCCCTATCGGCCAAGACCACCAACATGGACGTGCCGATCTCGATCGGGGTGTGCCTTGCACTCGGCATGTCCGTGGTCGAGACCGTCCATCACGCCGAGCACGCCTATTTCGACGCGGCGATCATGCTGCTCACGTTTCTTTTGGTCGGCCGCTTCCTCGACCAGAACATGCGGCGGCGAACCCGCGCGGTCGCCGGCAATCTCGCTGCGCTGAAGGCAGAGACGGCGGCCAAGTTCGTCGGGCCCGACGAGATCTCGCAGGTGCCGGTCGCGGCGATCCATCCCGGCGACATCGTGCTGCTGCGGCCCGGCGAGCGTTGCGCCGTCGACGGCACGGTGATCGAGGGGTGTTCCGAGATCGACCAAAGCCTGATCACCGGCGAGACGCTTTATATCACGGCGGAGCAGGGCACGGCGGTCTATGCGGGCTCCATGAACATCTCCGGCACGCTGAGGGTGCGGGTCTCGGCGGCGTCGGAGGCGACGCTGCTCGCCGAGATCACGCGGCTGCTCGACAACGCGCTGCAGGCGCGCTCGTGCTACATGCGGCTCGCCGATCGGGCCTCGCGGCTCTACGCGCCGGTGGTGCATGCGACTGCGTTGATCACCATTTTGGGCTGGGTCATTGCGGGTGCCGGCTGGCACGATGCGATCGTGACGAGCGTTGCCGTGCTGATCATCACTTGTCCCTGCGCGCTCGGGCTCGCGATCCCGACCGTGCAGACGGTGGCCTCGGGCGCGATGTTCAAAGCGGGCGTGCTCCTCAATTCCGGCGACGCCATCGAGCGGCTGGCCGAAGCCGACCACGTCATCTTCGACAAGACCGGTACGCTGACGCTGCCCGATCTCGAGGTGATGAATGCGGCCGATATTCCCGCCGACATTTTTGAACTTGCCGGCCGGCTAGCGCTGTCGAGCCACCATCCCGTTGCCGCCGCAGTCGCGCAGGCCGCTGGCGCCAGATCGCCTGTTATCGGCGCGGTCGAAGAGGCCGGGCAGGGCGTGCGTGCTGTGGTGGATGGTGTCGAGATCCGTCTTGGCCGTCCGTCCTTCTGCGGCGCCGAAGCGCTGGTCGGCAGAGCGACGCTCGATCCCGAAGCCTCGATTGTGGTTATCAGCAAAGGGATGGAAAAATTCATCCTGTCGGTGCGGCAGGGCCTGCGGCCGGACGCGCAGGCCGTGATCGCGGCGCTGAAGGCGCGCAATATCGGCATCGAGATCCTCTCCGGCGATCGCGAGCCCGCGGTGATCGCGGCGGCCCATGCGCTGGGCATCGCCGAATGGCGCGCCGGCGTCACGCCGGCCGACAAGATCGCACGGATCGAGGAACTGAAGCAGCGCGGCGCCAAAGTGCTGATGGTCGGCGACGGCATGAACGACGCGCCCTCGCTGGCCGCTGCCCACGTCTCGATGTCGCCGATCTCGGCCGCGCATCTCAGCCAGGCGACCGCAGATCTCGTCTTCCTCGGCCGGCCGCTGGCACCTAGCGTGGCCGCCATCGATTCCGCGCGCAAGGCGCTGCACCTGATGCGGCAAAATCTCTGGCTGGCGATCGGCTATAACGTCCTCGCCGTGCCGGTCGCGATCAGCGGCGTGGTGACGCCCCTGATTGCGGCGGCCGCCATGAGCGGGTCGTCGATCCTGGTGATGCTGAATTCGTTGCGGGCGCACAATGCGTCACGGGAGATCGTGTGATGGAAATCCTGGTGATCCTGGTCCCGCTGGCGCTGATGCTCGGAGGTGCGGGTCTCGTGGCCTTCCTCTGGTCGCTGCGGAGCGGCCAATATGACGATCTCGACGGCGCGGCCTGGCGCGCCATCGCCGACGACGAGCTGCCGCAGGAAGCCCCGGTCAAGCGCTAGCGCTTCAAGCTGAAGGTGAGCAGAGCCGCCGCTGCAAGGGCAATGCCGACGCCGGCGACACAGGCGGGCCAGCCGAAGCTGTCGAACAGGCGCCCGAGCACGGCCGTTCCGACCAGCCCGCCGCAGAAGTAACAGGCGAGATAGGCCCCGCTGGCGACACCGCGGTTGTCGGTTGCCGCCTGTCCGACGAAGCCGGTCGCGGCAGCCTGCGCGAAGAAGGTGCCGACACCGACCAGGACCATTCCGGTGAGGATTTCGCCGAGATGCGGCGCCAGCATCAGCGGCAGGCCCAGCCCGGCGACAACGAGCGAGCCCCAGATCGTCGGCCGCGTGCCGAGGCGCGATGCCACCTTGCCGGCCAGCAAGGTCGTGACCGCCGACGGCAGGAAGACGAAATAGACGAGGCCAAGGTCCATCATGCCGAGCGACAACGGTGGCCGGACCAGCACGAAATTGACGAACGTGAAGGTGCCGATGAAGGCGAACAGGATGCAGAAGCCGATACCGAAGGCGGCGCGCAGCCGCGGATTGCGCCAATGCGCGATCGTGGCTTCGAGGGGCGATGCCGCGGGCATCATCGCATGCATCGGCTGCACGCGCCGGATGGTGAAATAGACCAGCACCGCGCCGGCCAGGTTGAGGGCGGCGAAGACATAGAAATTCCAGGCAAGGCCAAGGCTGTCGGCGACCGCCGCCGAGACCAGCCGGCCGACGAGGTTGCTCATGACATTGCCGGTGATGTAGGCGGCAAAGGCGCCGCCGGCGTCCATGGCGCTGCATTGCTCGCCGAGATAGGCCAGTGTGAGCGCGAAGGCGGACGCCATGCACAGCCCCTGCGCGACCCGCAAGGCGGTGAAGACGGCAAGGTTTGGCGCGGACGCCAGCAGGCCGGTGGGGATCGCCAGCAGCGTCAGGCTGAGCAGGATGCCGGTCCGCCGGTTGATGTGCGGGCTGAAGAAGCCGACGACGAGGCTAGCTATCGCCATGCCGAAGGTGCTGGCATTGACGGCAAAACCCATCGCTGCGGGCGTGACGCCGTAGTGGCGCGTCAGGGAGGGCAGGATCGCCTGGGTCGCGAACAGATCGACGACGGTCAGGAATGCGGTGAGCCCGATCACGAGCGAGCGAAGCGCGAGACCCGGGGAATGCGCATCCATGGTCATCGCGCCCGGTTTGATGGGAGCGGATAGATCAGTCATGGCGTGCTCGTCCTGTTGAGGATGTGGCGCCCGGCATGCGGGCAGCATGGGGATTCCCGGACGCCACATCCGGTCACGCGTGCGCCGGGGCCGAGCGCGCGCATTACATGTGGTGGTCGTTGGAATCCCTGCGGACATCACCGACATAGAGAATGACCGTCTCCTTGCCGAGGTTCTTCCACCAGTGCGAGGTGCCGAACACTTCGGGACGGATGTCGCCGGCCTTGTGCACGATCGGATCGACGCAGTTGGAGGCGTATTCGACGATCTCGCCTTGCTGCACGAAGATCAGGGCCGGGCGATCGTCATGGCTGTGCCAGGGAACGATGCCGCCGGGTTCGATCGTCAGCCTGCGGAAGCGCAGTTCGCGGCCTTCGATATGCGCCGGCTGCTTGCCGAGGTCGATCGCGCCGAGCGTGACGTCGGTGACGCCGACCGGCTTGGTGTCGACCATCTGATGCGCATTCGGCTTGATCTTGTCGGCCGGGCACTCACCGGCGAAGACCGGCGTTGCAAATGTCAGCGCCCCGAGAACGGCGACGCCTGTCCAAACCACGCGCGACAATGTGTAATGCCTAGACATCGAAGTCTCCTGTGTTGACCGCAACCTCGCTGGTCGCCGGCTATGGCAGGGAGCATCGTCGAGAGCACGCCTACCCTGAAATGCCGGTTCGCTCTCGATGTGATAGCTCCGAGCTATGTTGATGCGCGGCGGCTATCGAACCGATTGGGCATCGGCATTTCCGCTTTCGGGATATCCGGCGTCCGATGGCGGGGCGCCCGATTGGCGGGCGTTCACGTCAATCCGGAGCAGCATCTCATGACGAAAGTGTCCAGGACCCTGATTTTCACTGCCGCCTTCGCGGTCATCGCCACGTCGGCCTTCTCGGAAGCGGCCTGGGATCTCAAGGCCGGCATGGCCTATGTCTATGGCGGTCCCGGCAAGATGTCGGCGATGGCGATGGCCCCGGCCGAGAAGAACCACGACGCCATGATGAAGCACGCCAAGAAGGTGCCCGACAACACCGTCTTCTTCATGGACAACGGCACGCTGTACTCCGCGTCCGGCCGGCTGGACCCCACGGGCAATTTCTACGTGAACTGAAACGGCCTTCGCGCAACGGCCGCCCCTTGCGGGCGGCCGGACCTGGAACCTAGTATTCGCCCTCAGAACGCCGGGAGCGGAAGATGACGTCTCTCTCACCAGCCGACGCCGAGCTGCTCAGGTCTGCTTTCCAGCGCTGCCGCGACATGGAGGGAACGCTGAACGAGCAACTCCGCGCCTACGCCGACGCCAGCCGCGAGGTCTTCCCGGCCTATGGCGAGGCGGTCGATCGCCTGGTGACGCGATTGAACGGGAACGGCGGCGGCGAGACCGCGCCACGCCCGGGCGATGCGATGCCGCCGTTCGTGCTGCCTGACGAGACGGGGCGTCTCGTCGCGCTATCCTCGCTGCTGGAGCAGGGTCCGGTCGCAGTGATGTTTTTCCGCGGACATTGGTGTCCCTATTGCCGCCTCAACATGCGGGCGGTGGCCCAGGCCGGAGCGCGTATCAGGGCGATGGGTGCGCAGATCGTCGCGATTATGCCCGAGACCCAACAATTCACGGAGCAACTCAAGGATGATGCCGATGCCCGGTTTCCGATCCTGACTGATCTCGACAACGGCTATGCTTTGTCGCTCAATCTCGCGATCTGGCTCGGCACCGAGATCCAGCAATTGCTGTCCTATCAGGACATGGCGAAGTTTCACGGCAATAACGGATGGATGCTGCCGATTCCGGCGGTGTTCGTCGTCAGTCGCGACGGGATCGTGAAGGCGCGCTTCGTCGACCCCGATTTCCGCAAGCGCATGGAGATCGACGATCTGCTTGCGGCGCTCGAAGACGCGAGCCGCGAGAACTGAGGCGGGCACTTTTCTTCCCCTCTCCCCTTTGGGAGAAGGAAGGGCGGCGATTATTCTCGCAGCTACCCCGCAACCAACCTCCAGTCCGCGCCGCGCAGCAGGCGCATCACGGCGTTGGCGACCGCCGTGCGCTGGCGGCCTGCCACGCCGTAGAGGCTGACCGTGCGGCGCGCGTCGAGCCCCGCGACTGCGGTGCGCTTCAGGCTGTCCGGTACCGGCGAGGTGTGCGGCATCATGGCGACGCCGATATCGGCCTCGACCAGTTCGATCAGGTCGCGCTCGCTCGAAATCTCGTGGCTGTGATCGACGTCGATGCCGTGTTCGCGCAGGCTCGCGGAGATGCGCCCGGAATGTTCGCAATAATTGCGGCCGAGCAATTGCTCCGCGCGCAAATCATCTGGCTCGATCGTATCGTGGCCGGCGAGGCGGTGCTCCCGGCTGACGACGAGATCGAACGTCTCGGTGAACAGCGGCCAGACGTCGAGCCGCTCCCAGGCCTCGTCGATCTCGGCGGCGATACCGAGCTCGGCTTCGCCTTTCTTCAGGAATTCCGCAACCTCGCGGCTCGAGCCACGCAGGAAGCGGAATTCGAGCCGGTTGAACTGGCGCCTGATCTCGTTGAGATGCGGAATGAGCAGCGCGAGGTCGATCGAATGCGTCAGCGCGATGCGCAGCGCACCGATCTCTCCACTCTTGAACGAGGAAGCAAGCGAGCGTGCGCCGGCGGCGGCATCATAACACTGCTTCAACAGCGGATGCATGCGCTGGCCGAGCTCGGTCAATTGGGCCGCCGGGCGCTCGCGGCGAAACAGGTCGCCGCCGAGCTCGGCCTCGAGCTGCTTGATCGCGCGCGTCAGCGAGGGCTGCGTCACGTTGCATTCCTCGGCGGCGCGCGTGAAATTCAAGAGCTGCGCCACCGCGAGGAAATAGCGGACCTGGTGCATTTCCATGGATCGGCTCCCAGCGAGATCGACCGGAAATCTAACCGATCGGGGCAGGGAATGGTATCCTGGCGGCAATAGCGGGGGCCTATGGTTTCGGAAGCCAGCCGGCATTTCCAGAAGGACCGGCAATCGCCGAAAACGGCAGGACGTAACAATGGCCTCACACCTGACGAATGATAACGATAGGCTCGATAGGAGCGAGACATGAACGGCATGCAGGACAACGGGCAACGAAAGAGTATGGACCTGCCGGGTCAGGTCGTCCTGGTGCTTCAGGGCGGCGGCGCGCTGGGCTCGTACCAGGCCGGCGTTTACCAGGCGCTGCACGAGGCCGGCATCGAGCCGGACTGGATCATCGGCACCTCGATCGGCGCCATCAATGCGAGCCTCATTGCGGGCAACGCGCCGGAGCACCGGCTGGCGCGCCTGAGGGAGTTCTGGAAGCGGATGGAGCAAACGCCGGTTTGGGACTGGCGCGCCGCGTTTCCCGGCTTCAACGAGAAGCTGGCCTATTGGTCGACCGTGACCCACGGCATTCCAGGTTTCTTCCGCCCCAATGCGCTGGCGCATGCCGGGGATTCCTATCCGCTGGGCGCCGATCACGCCGGCTTCTATTCGACCGCGCCGCTGGAGAAGACCCTGAGCGAGCTGGTCGATTTCGATCTGGCCAATCGCTGCGCGCCGCGACTGACGGTCGGTGCGGCTCATGTCGGCACGAGCGAAATGCGCTATTTCGACAGCCGGGACGGCGAACTGACGGTGAAGCATGTGATGGCTTCGGGCGCGCTGCCGCCGGCCTTCCCGGCGGTGCGCATCAACGGCGAGCTGTATTGGGACGGCGGCATCCTGTCGAACACGCCGACGGAAGCCGTATTCGATGACAATCCACGCAGGGATTCGCTGATCTTCTCCGTGCATCTGTGGAATCCCGTCGGCGCCGAGCCGACCACGATGGCGGAGGTCTTGAACCGCCATAAGGACGTGCAGTACTCCAGCCGCATCGCGAGCCAGATCGTGCGGCAGCAGCAGGCCCATCGCCTGCGCCACGTCATCAACCAGCTTGCCGCGCGGTTGCCCGAGAGCGAGCGCAACGATCCCGCGGTGAGGGAGTTGATGGGCTACGGCTGTCCGACCCGCATGCATGTGGTGCGGCTGCTGGCGCCGCAGCTCGATCGCGAAACCCATACCAAGGATATCGACTTCAGTCCGTCAGGCATTACGCGGCGCTGGCACGCGGGCTACGCCCACACGAGGTCGGTGCTGGCGCGAAAGCCGTGGATCGGCGAATTCGATCCGCTCGCCGGCGTGGTGCTGCACGAGCATATGGACGAGATTCCGATAGCGGCGGAGTAGGGCCGCGTCCGCTTTCATCGAATTGCCACAGGCCCTGCGGATTGTCGATCGTCGTCCGCTTTTGAGAGGCCTTGCAGTTGGTATCCGGGAACGATCTGGAATTGGCCCTCGATCAGGTCCGCGCTGACGCGGCGGGATCGGTTGCCGGCGTGTTCGGCCCTGACACGGTGACCTGGCAGATTGACCGGGAGGCCGTCATCTTTCTCGGCGCCGGCCGTGCGCTGTTGTTGCAGCTGGCGCATCCCTGGGTCGCTGCCGCCATCGCGGAGCATTCGCGGACCCTTGCCGATCCGATCGGTCGCTTCCATCGTACCTTCGACATCGTCTTTGCGATGGTGTTCGGCTCGCTCGACCGGGCGCAGTTGTCGTCGCGGCAATTGCATCGGCGCCACAGCATGATCGTCGGCGCGATGCCCGAGGCCGTCGGTCCGTTCGCGGCAGGCTCGCGCTACTGCGCCAACGACATTCCGTCGCTGCGCTGGGTTCATGCGACGCTGGTCGAGACCGCGGTGATGGCGCATGACCTGGTCCTGCCGCCGCTCTCGGCGGAGGAGCGCGAGCGCTACTGGAGCGAGAGCCGGATGTTCGGCGCCTTGTTCGGATTGACGGCGGACGATTTGCCCGCTGACTGGTCCGGCTTTGCGGCCTACACCGCGGCGATGGCGCAATCGGACACGCTGACCGTCAGCCCGGCGGCGCGCGAGATCGCCGCGCAGATCCTTGGTGGCGCCCGTCCGTGGCTGCGGCCACCGCGATGGTATCGCGCGCTCACCGCGAGTTTGTTGCCGGAGCGCCTGCGAGCGGGCTTCGGGTTTGAATTCGACGAGCGCGACAAGAGGGCAGCCGACAATGCGCTGAAATGGATCAGGCGCGTCTATCCGAAACTGCCGGATCGGCTGCGCTATGTCGGTCCCTATCAGGAAGCGCAGGCGCGGCTGCGGGGCGAGCCGCAGCCCGACTGGATGACCCGGTGTCTCAATCGCGCCTGGATCGGGCGGCCGCAAATGGATGTGCGCGGGAAGGGGTGAGCGTCTACGCGCGCATTTGCTCCGTCATCCTGAGGTGCGAGCGGCGCGAGCCTCGAAGGATGCACGGCCCCCGCTGCTACAGCCGGGCTGCCGCCCTTCGAGGGCCGCTGAAGGCGCGGCCACCTCAGGGTGACGGGAGATAGAGTGACGCGCGGTGGCCACATCGTCATTGCGAGCGTAGCGAAGCAATCCAGAATTCCTCCGCGGAGACGGTCTGGATTGCTTCGTCGCTTCGCTCCTCGCAATGACGGAGAGGTCGCCTCACACCGACGCTAGCTTCCGATACAGCGCGCTGTAGCTGCCGGCCGAGATGCTCCAGGAGAACGAACGTCCCATCGCGCTGCGACGCATCGAGTCGAGCTGGTCATGCGCCACGAAGGCCGAGAAGGCGCGGCGGACCCCGCCGAGGAAGGACGCCCGCGAGGGCTGCGAGAACAGAAAGCCGGTCTCGCCGTCGGTGATGGTCTCTGCCAAGCCGCCGGTCTGGTGGCCGATCGGCAGCGAGCCGAAGCGCTGGGCGTACATCTGGCTGAGCCCGCACGGTTCGAAGCGCGACGGCATCAATGTGAAATCGCTGCCTGCGAAGATGCGCCGCGCCTGGGCGTCGTTGAAGCCGATCGTAACCCCGATCGCGTCGGGGCGGCGGCGATGCGCGTCGATCAGTGCCTGCTCGAGCGCGGGCTCGCCGGAGCCGGTGACCACGATCTGCCCGCCGGCATCGATGATCTCGTCGGCGGCCGACAGCACGAGGTCGATACCCTTCTGGTGCACGAGGCGTGCGACGATCGCGAACATCGGGCCGCGCGACACCGCGAGCCCGAACTGCTTGCGCACGTAATCCGCATTGGCCTTCTTGCCGACCCAGTCACCGGCGCCGAATTGCTGGGCGAGCTGGGCGCAGGAGCGTGGGTCCCAGCTCTCGTCGATGCCGTTGAGGATGCCGGTGAGCTCGGCCGCGTCGGAGCGGACACGAAGCAGGCCTTCGAGGCCGCAGCCGAATTCCTCCGTCGTGATCTCGCGTGCATAGGTGCCGCTGACGGTGGTGAGGTGCGAAGCATAGACCAGCCCGGCCTTGAGGAAGGAGAGCTGGTCGTAAAACTCGACGCCGTCGATATGGAAGGAGCTCTCGGGGACGCCGATCCGCCGCAGCGAGTCCTTCGGGAAGAGTCCCTGGTAGGCGAGGTTGTGGATGGTCAGGATCGACGGCAGCTTGGTGCCGCGCCAGGCGAGATAGGCCGGCACGAGCGAGGCCTGCCAGTCATTGGCATGGATCAGGTCTGCTGCCCAATTCTTGTCCAGCTTGCCCATGGCCAGCTCAGCGGCTGCCGAGGCAAAGCGCGCAAAGCGGATGTCGTTGTCCGGCCAGTCGTGTCCGGACTCGTCGCCATAGGGATTGCCGGGCCGGTCGTAGAGTTGTGAGCACAACAGCACATAGACCGGCAGCCCGTCCTTGGTCGCAGCCCGCCCGAGCGAGCAGGCCGGCATCTCCGCAAACGCCGGGCAGCGGCCAACGATCTGAATATGCGTGAGTTGTTCGATGATGTCGCGGTAGCCGGGCAACATGACCCGGATATCGGCGAGAGGGCGAAGCGCCCTGGGAAGTGCAGCGGAAACGGCGCCGAGTCCGCCAACGCGGACGAAATCGTCCATCTCGGTTGTGACGAACAAGACCCTCAAGAACAGCTGCCCTCTTCCGATCCCGTTTATTTCTATGCAAGAACGGGTCCAGTTGTCCTGGAATTCCCAAGCCCGCCCGCGAGACGCGTCCGTTCGGTAAAGACTTTCCTACTCACCCGCCGCCCTCTAGGGTCGGCGCATCAACAAGAAAGAACTTCGATAGTTCCTAAGAGGCCGAGGGGGCGTAAGCAGGCATGCCGTTAGCAGATAAGCATGAGGGGACGACGACAAAGGCCTTCGCGGGCCTCAGGGTCCTGGATTTTTCGACCACCATCGCCGGTCCCCACTGCGCGCGGATGCTTGCCGACATGGGCGCCGAGGTCATCAAGATCGAGACCGACGGCGGCGAGACGATGCGCACCCGGCCGCCGCTGCGCAAGGGGTGCAGCACCGTGTTCGGCCAGCTCAACGTCGGCAAGAAAAGCGTCGTGCTCGATCTCAAGTCCGAGGAGGGCAAGGAGGCGGTGCGCCGGCTCGCCGCGACCGCCGATATCCTGGTCGAGAACTTTCGCCCCGGCGTGATGCACCGGCTGCGGCTGGACTACGACAGCCTGCGTCCGGTCAATCCAAAGCTGATCTATTGCTCGATCTCGGGCTACGGCCAGACCGGTCCCTCGTCCGAGTTGCCGGCCTACGCGCCGGTGATCCATGCGGCCTCCGGCTACGACATGGCGCATCTCGCCTACCAACCCGGCCGCAGCCGGCCGGATTATTGCGGCATCTACCATGCCGACGTCGTCACCGGCACCTACGGTTTCGGCGCGATTGCGTCGGCGCTCTATCAGCGCACGGTGACCGGGCAGGGCCAGCACATCGACGTCTCGATGCTGGAATCGATGCTGACCTTGACGGTGATCGAGCTGCAGAGCTCGCAATTCGCGGTGAAGCCACCGCCGCGCCCGATGTTCGGGCCGACCGAGACGGCCAATGGTTATGTCATGATCACGGTCGCGAGCGAGAAGACGTTTCAGTGCCTGATGGGTGTGATCGGCCGCTCCGAATGGATTTCCGATCCGCGCTTCTCCGCTTATGCCGCGCGCCGCGAGAACTGGGCTGACATGATGGACGGTGTCGAAGCCTGGTCGCGGCCGCTCACGACCGACGCGTGTCTCGTCGCGCTTGGCGCGGCCGGCGTGCCGGCCTCGGCCTATCGCACCGTGTCCGAGGCGCTGGCCGATCCGCAACTCGCGCACCGGCAGGCGCTCTCGTCCGTGGCGGACGAGGGTGGCTCGTTCCAGGTGCTCAATCTGCCGTTCCGGATGTCGGGCGCCGACACCACGCCCGCCAAATCGATGGCCGTGCTCGGCGAGCACACGGATGAATTGCGCGAGGAGATCGGCCTCGCCGACGATGCTCCAATTCCGTCAGGCAAAACGGCTGCGACAAACTGAGCGCATCGCAGCACCACTACAGCGTTTGATCTCTCGCGTGTTCCTCTTGCCGTGGCGAGCATTTATCGCCAATCTCGCCCGAGTCATTCGACGATCCGAAACATCGGACGGGATCCCGGGAGGAACCATGACGTATCTTGCTGCCGCGGCGCGCAAACACGCGCCGATTTTCCTTGTTGCGGCATTTGCTCTCCTTCCGCCGGCTGAGCAGGCGCAGGCGCAGAAGGCGGGCGGCAGCATCACCGTCGGTCAGGAGCTGGAGATTACGGGCTTCGATCCGCTCAAGGTCGGGGTCTACGACACCTCGACTTTCACCGCCGCGGCCGCGATCTTCGACACGCTCACCACGCTCGATGACAAGGGCGAGGCCGCGCCAAAGCTGGCAGTGTCCTGGACCCATTCCGACGATTACAAGAGCTGGACCTTCAAGCTGCGCCAGGGCGTGAAATTCCACGACGGCACGCCGTTCAATGCGCAGGCCTTCAAGGAGAACTTCGACCGGCAGAAGGACCCCGCCAACAAGTGCCGCTGCGCCTTCTACATCACCAACGTCAAGGAGGTGCTGGCGCCCGACGAATATACTGTCGTCTACAATCTCACCGATCCAGCCGTGAACCTGCCGGCGACGAACACCATCCAGAGCCAGAACAACGTCGTGCATTCGCCGACGGCGTGGAAGACCAAGGGCGACGACTACAATCGCAATCCCGTCGGCACCGGTCCCTACATCCTGAAATCATGGACGGCCGGCGATCGCATGGTGCTGGAGAAGAACCCGGACTACTGGGACAAGGGCCGTCCGTATCTCGACCGCATCATCCTGAAGCCGCTGCCCGACGCGCAATCGCGCTTCGCCTCGCTGCAATCGGGCGAGGCCGACATCATCTGGGACGACGAGAACGACGCCGACAACATCATGAAGGCGCAGAAGGACCCCAAGCTCACCGTGCACACCTACAAGGGCTCGGGCGCGCAGGTCTATGCCTTCAACACCAAGGTCGCGCCGTTCGACGACGTCCGGGTGCGGCAGGCGCTGGTGATGGCGATCGATCGTCCAAAGATGTCGCAGGCAATCAGCAACGGCCTGAGCCGGCCCGCGAGCAACCCTTACGGCGACGGCTCCTGGGTAAAGTGCAAGGACGACGGCGCGCTGCCGTTCGACGTGGAGAAGGCCAAGGCGCTGATCAAGGACTATGGCAAGCCCGTTGAGTTCAAGACGCTGGTGACTGCGACGCCGCGCGGCCGCATGATCGGCCAAGTGCTCCAGCAATTCTGGAAGCGCGTCGGTGCCAATATGGAGATCGAGCAGGTCGACCAGGCCACCATCCCGCCGCGCGCCTTCATGCGTCAGTTCCAGCTTATACCATGGCGCATCGTCGACCTCGCCGATCCCGATCCGCAGATGTATGCGAATTTCCGCAGCGGCAGCCCACTGGCGCTGGCCAACTTCGCCGATCCGGAGCTCGACCGGCTGCTCGACCACTCCCGCGTCACCGCCGATCCCGCCGCGCGTATCGAGGACTATTGCGCGATCAGCCGCCTGATCAACAAGGAGGCAGTCTGGTTCTGGACCTTCCAGAACACCTATTACGCGCTGTCGAGCGCCAAGCTGAAGGGCTTTCCGAAAATGTACAACGGCGTGATCGACGTCTCGACCGCCTGGCTGGAATGACCACGCGATGCTGAACTTCGTCGCGCGGCGGCTCCTTGCCATCCTGCCGGTGCTGCTCGCCGTCTCGCTGCTCACCTACCTGATCGCCTCGTTGCTGCCGGGCGACCTTGCGTATGTCATCCTCGGCGATCAGGCGACGCCGGAGAATGTCGCCGCACTTCGCCGTGACATGGGGCTCGACCAGCCGCTGTGGTGGCGTTATCTGAGCTGGCTCGGCCACGTCCTGCAAGGCGATCTCGGCCGCTCCTTCCGCACCGGGCAGACGGTGTTGCAGGCGGTGGCCGAACGCATTCCGGTCTCGCTCGAATTGATGCTGATGGCCGAATTCATCGGGCTCCTGATCGGCGTCCCGCTCGCGATCGCCTGCGCCGCGCGCGCCGGTGGCGCCTTCGACCGCTTCATGACCGGCAGCGCCTTCGCCATGCTGTCGATGCCGTCCTTTCTGATGGCGATCCTGCTGATCTATCTGTTCGCGGTCGAGCTGCGCTGGCTGCCGGCGACCGGCTATGTGCCGTTTACGGAGGAGCCGCTCAGCAATTTGCGCTTCTTCGTGCTGCCGGCGCTGACGCTGGCGCTGGCGGAATGGCCGGGCATCATGCGGGTGCTGCGCTCCGACATGATCGCGACCCTGCAGGAGGACTACATTGCTCTCGCGAAAGCAAAAGGCCTCAAGCCCGCGCGCATCCTGTTCGTGCATGCGCTCAAGCCGTCGTCGCTGACCCTGGTGACGGTCACTGGCATCAATATCGGTCGCCTGCTGGGAGGCACGCTGATCGTGGAATCGATCTTCGCGCTGCCGGGCATCGGCCGCCTGCTGGTTGGCGCGATCTACACCCGCGACCTCGTCATCCTCCAGGGCGTGGTGCTCCTGGTCGCCTCGGGTTTCGTCATCGTGAATTTCATCGTCGACATGCTCTATGCCGTGCTCGATCCGAGGATCCGCCATGGCCACGCTTGAGCTCTCCATCCAGGACGAGGTGTCCGCACCCGTCCGCCGCGGCCGCAGGCTCGGCCTGTTGTTCTGGTTCGCGAGCGCCTGGCTAGCAATTGTCCTGACGCTCGCAATCCTCGCGCCGGTGCTGCCGCTGCAGAACCCTGTAGACATGGACATGCTGGAGCGCCGTGCCGCGTTCTCCGGGGAACACTGGCTCGGCACCGACGGGCTCGGCCGCGACGAATTCGCCCGCCTGATCTTTGGCGCGCGCGTCTCGCTGACGGTGGGACTGATCGCGCCGATGATCGGCCTTGCGCTCGGCGGCGCGCTTGGTCTCCTCGCCGGCTATTTCCGCGGCCGGTTCGAGACGCTGGTGGTCGGCAGCATGGACGTGCTGCTGGCGTTTCCGCCGCTGATCTTTGCGCTCGCGGTGACCGCCTATCTCGGCCAGTCCATTCCCAATCTCACCCTGATCCTCGGTGTGCTCGGCATTCCCGCCTTCATGCGGGTGGCGCGCGCGGCCACGCTGACGCTGGCGCGGCGCGAGTTCGTGATCGCGGCCGAGGCGCTCGGCGCCAGCCATGCGCGCATCCTGCTGCGCGAGCTGCTGCCGAACGTGATCCTACCGCTGCTGGCTTTCTTCCTGCTCGGCGTCGCCGTCACCATCGTGGTCGAGGGCGCGCTGTCCTTCCTCGGTCTCGGCGTGCCGCCGCCGATGGCGAGCTGGGGCAGCATGATCGGCGAGGGGCGCGACAGCCTCGACGTCGCGCCGCGGCTGGCCTTCCTGCCGGCAACAGCGCTGTTCTTGACCGTGCTGGCCTTCAACCTGGTCGGCGACACCTTGCGGGCGCTGACCGACCCGCGTCAGGGGGCGCTGTGAGCGCGCCGCTTCTGACCATCGAGGATGTGGCAGTCGAGCTGCCGACCCCGCGCGGCAATCTGCGCGCCGTGGATCATGTCGACCTGTCGCTGGAGGCGGGCCGCACGCTCGGCATCGTCGGCGAATCCGGCTGCGGCAAGACCATGCTGTCGCGCGCAGTGCTTCAGCTCTTGCCGAAGAAGGCGAAGCTGACCGGGCGCGTGATGTTCGACGGCCAGGATCTGGTGCGGCTCGACTCCGAGCGTCTGCGGCGCCTGCGGGGGCGTGACCTCGCGGTCGTGTTCCAGGACCCCATGACCTCGCTCAATCCGGTGCTCACCATCGGCACACAGCTGATGGAGACGATCCAGGAACATCTCGAGCTCGATGCGCCGGCGGCGCGGAAGCGCAGCATCGAGCTGCTCGCCGCCGTCGGTATTCCGGCGCCGGAGCAGCGGCTCGCGCAATATCCGCATCAATGTTCCGGCGGCATGCGCCAGCGCATCGCGATTGCGATCGCGTTGTCCTGCGAGCCGAAACTGTTGATCGCGGACGAGCCGACCACGGCGCTCGATGTCACCATCCAGGCGCAGATCCTCGACCTGCTGGCGCGCGAGCAGCGCCGCCGCCACATGGCGATGATCATCATCACCCACGATCTCGGCGTCGTCGCCGGCCGTGCCGACGAGGTCGCAGTGATGTATGCGGGCAGGGTGGTCGAGCGCGCGCCGACGCAGGCGTTGTTCAAGCGCATGCACATGCCCTACACCGAGGCGCTGCTGGCGGCGATCCCGAAGCTGGACACCGCGCCGCATACGCCGTTGCCGGCCATCTCCGGCCGTCCGCCCGATCCGACCCGGCCACTGAAGGGGTGCTCCTTCGCACCACGCTGCCGTTATGCCGCAGGAAGCTGCCATGAGGCCAAGCCCGAATTGAAGAGTGCGGAGATGCCGGGACATGTCTATGCTTGCTTCCATCCGATCCAGATGACGGAGGGAATTGGCGCATGATGCAGCTGGCCGTGCGCGACGAGCCGCTCCTGAACGTCGACAATCTCGTCGTCGAATATGGTCTCGGCAACAAGACGGTGCATGCCGTTTCCGGCGTCAGCCTCCAGGTCGCGCGCGGTGAGACGCTGGGGCTGGTCGGCGAATCCGGCTGCGGCAAGTCGACGCTGGGGCGCGCGGTGCTGCAATTGCGCCGCGCCAAGTCCGGCCGCGTGCTGTTCGACGGCGAGGACCTCACCGCGATGGAGGGCGAGGCGCTGCGCAAGATGCGCCGCCGCGTGCAACTGATCTTCCAGGACCCGATCGCCTCGCTCAATCCACGCCGCCGCATCGGCGACATCGTCGCCGAGCCGCTCATCATCGCCGGCGTCAAGGATGCCGCCGAGCGCAAGCGGCGCGTTCACGAGGTGCTGTCCGCGGTCGGGCTCGACCCTGACATCGTGGCGGACCGCCTGCCGCACGAATTCTCCGGCGGCCAGTGCCAGCGCATCTGCATCGCGCGATCGCTGGTGCTCAACCCCGAATTCATCGTCTGCGACGAGCCGGTCTCGGCGCTCGACGTCTCCATCCGCGCGCAGATCCTCAATCTGCTCGAGGAGATGAAAGCACGCTTCGGCCTGACGCTGCTGTTCATCGCGCATGACCTCGCGGTGGTGAAAGCGGTCAGCGACCGCGTCGCGGTGATGTATCTCGGCCGGCTCTGCGAGGTCGGGCCGTCGGAACAATTGTTTGCAAAGCCCGCGCATCCCTACACGGACCTGCTGTTGCAGGCGATCCCGGTGCCGGATCCGGACGTGCGTCCCGTCGAGAGTGTGGCGACCGGCGAGCCGCCATCGCCGATTGCACCGCCGTCCGGCTGCCGCTTCCGCACCCGCTGCCCGCGGGCCGACCAGCGATGCAGCGCGGAGATACCGGAGTTGCGCGAAGTCGCACCCGGCCAGTTCGCGGCTTGCCACCATCCTTTGGCCTAAACTAAAGACGGTAGCGGATTTGTTTCGCCCCGCCGGTCGTGGCATGGTGGCGCGACAACGAGAAGCATGCGGGAGGACGCCGATGAAGAGTTTCAAGGTCGCCGATTTCAAGGCGCCGCTGCAGGAGTTCGACGAGGCCACGCCGCAGCCGTCGGGCACGCAGGTGCTGATCAAGGTGAAGGCCGCCGGCGTCTGCCACAGCGACCTCCACATCTGGGAAGGCGGCTACGATCTCGGCCACGGCCGCAAGCCGCTGTCGCTGAAGGACCGCGGCATCAACCTGCCGCTGACCATGGGCCATGAGACGGTCGGCGAAATCGCAGCCTTCGGCCCCGACGTGAAGCCGACCGACCAGGGCGATCTCAGGCTCGGCGATGTCGGCCTGGTCTATCCCTGGATCGGCTGCGGCAAGTGCGCCACGTGCCTGGCCGGTGACGAGAACATGTGCCTGACGCCGCGCTCGCTCGGCGTCTATTGCGACGGCGGCTATTCCGACCACATGCTGGTGCCGCATCCGCGCTATCTGCTCAACCTGAAGGGCCTCGATCCCGCGACGACCGCGCCCTATGCCTGCTCGGGCGTCACCACCTACAGCGCGCTGAAGAAGGTCGAGCAGCATTTTGACACGCCGATCGTGATGTTCGGCGCCGGCGGTCTCGGCCTGATGGCGCTGTCGCTGCTGAAGGCAATGGGCGGCAAGGGCGCGATCATGGTCGACATCGACGCCAGGAAGCGCGAGGCCGCGGAAAAGGCCGGCGCGCTCGCGACCGTCGATCCCAAGGCGCCGGACGCGCTGGAGCAGCTTGCCAAAAAGGCGGGCGGGCCGATCCGCGCCGTGATCGATCTCGTCGGTAACGCCGCGACCACGCAACTCGGCTTCGATTGCCTGACCAAGGGCGGCAAGCTCGTCATCGTCGGCCTGTTCGGCGGCGGCGCGACCTGGGCGCTGCCGCTGATCCCGATCAAGGCGGTGACGATCCAGGGCAGCTATGTCGGCAATTTGCGCGAGACGCAGGAGCTGCTCGACCTCGTGCGCGCGAAGAACGTGCCGCCGATCCCGGTGACGCGCCAGCCGCTCAACAAGGCCAATGACGCGCTGGTGCAATTGCAGCAGGGCGCGGTGGTCGGTCGCACGGTGCTGACGCCGTAGTCTCACTCTCTCCGTCGTCATTGCGAGCGAAGCGAAGGAATCCAGAAATCCCTCCGCGGACACAGTCTGGATTGCTTCGTCGCTTCGCTCCTCGCAATGACGGGCCACACCTTTCTTCACGCAGAGAACCCCCATGTCCGCAAACAACGCCTTTCACATTGCCGTGCTCGCCGGTGACGGCATCGGTCCCGAAGTCATGGCACCCGCCATCGAAGTCCTGCGCAAGATCGAGGCGAAGTCCGGCCTGAGCTTCCGTTTTACCGAGGCGCCCGCGGGCGCCAACAATTATCTCGCGACCGGCAAGTCGATGCCCGATACCACCATCAAGCTGTGCGAGGAGGCGGACGCGATCCTGCTCGGCGCCTGCGGACTGCCGTCGGTCCGCTACCCTGACAACACGGAGATCGCGCCGCAGATCGAACTGCGGTTCATCTTCGATCTCTACGCTGGCGTGCGCCCCGCGCGCCTCATTCCGGGCGTGCCGAGCCCGATCGTCGGCGCCGACCAGCGCGGCATCGATCTCGTCGTGATCCGCGAATCCACCGAAGGCCTGTTCGCCTCGATGGGCAAGGGCGTCGTCACCCATGAGGACGCGCGCGAGACCATGGTGATCACGCGCAAGACCTCCGAACGCCTGTTCGAGTTCTCGTTTCGGCTCGCCGAGCGGCGCAAGGCGCGCGGCAAGCCGGGGATGCTGACCTGCGTCGACAAGGCGAACGTGTTCAAGGCCTTTGCGTTCTTCCGCGGTATCTTCGACGAGATCGAGAAGAAGCATCCGAACGTGAAGACCGATCGTCTCTATGTCGATGCCTGCTCGGCGATGCTGGTGAAGCGTCCTTGGGATTTCGACGTGATGGTGATGGAGAACATGTTCGGCGACATCGTCTCCGACATCACCGCGAGCCTGATCGGTGGCCTCGGCATGGCGCCGTCCGCCGACATCGGCGACAAATATGCCGTGTTCCAGCCCTGCCACGGCACCGCACCCGATATCATGGGGCAGGGCAAGGCCAATCCCACCGGCATGATCCTGTCGGCGGCGATGATGCTCGATTGGCTCGCCGACAAGCACGGCGTCGAGAGCGCGGCGGAAGCCGGCGAGCAGATCGAGCGTGCGGTGGATCAGATCTACGCCGGCGGCATCAAGCCGATGGAGTTCGGCGGCAGCAATGGCACGGCCGACATCACCAAGTCGGTGCTGGCGGCTCTGTAGTTACCGCAGGCGGTCGATATCGGAGGAGCGGAAGTCAATGAGCAATCCGGTTCCCGAGCACTATCGGCACCTCCGGACCTTCGCCTTCGGCGACAATCCCGCGCTCGCGGATGAATTGGTCGAACTCGTCGTCAAGGGCGTCAAGACCGCGACTTGCAGCACGGAAGACGAACCGAACACGTCCACGCCCGGTGAGCTCTGGGTCGTGCTTGACGGACGGGGAGAACCGCGCTGCGTCATCGAATCCGTCGAGATCACCTATCGGCGCTTCAGTGAAGTCGATGCTGTCTTTGCGCACGATGAGGGCGAAGGCGATCGAAGCCTCGCCTATTGGCGCAGCGCCCATCGGACCTATTTCGGCCGGCTCGGACGATTCAGCGAGGACATGATGCTGATGTGCGAGCGCTTTCGCCTGATCGACGTGTTCGGGGATCTCCCGCCTTCGGAACCGTAACTGATGGCCGCATAGCCCTCTTATTTGAGGGCAGGAGGTCCGGCCGCATCTCAAAGCGTCTGCTTTGGATCAGCAGACGACAAATCCACTGCGGTCTCCATAGGTTCGTTAGGGGCCAGATTCGCAAGAGCGCGTACTAAGCAAGCCTGCCGACTGGCGTCGTAAGACTGATCGTCCCTGGCGGCCGGCGGACTGGATCGCGTTAGAGGTCCACTATAGGTCAATCGCGGCATGCCGACGATGCCTCGAGCACGCCCGCTTTAGCGCCCTGAACGGAGATCATCAGCGCGACCATGACGGGAGCCGCGACATTGAACGCAGCGCCCGGTCATGGCTCGTTTGCGTCTATTCGGCCGCAATCGTGTGCATGGTTCCGCTTTGGCCAGTGCTTCTGAATACGAAGCCCTCGTAGCCCTTCTCTGCGACCTCGGCGCACTTTCTGCGGTATCCGCCCACGCCCTCCGGGCCGAGATAGGGCATGAATCGACGCGGCTTGCCTTCTATGTTGGCGCCCATGTACCAGGAATTGGTGCCGGGCATGAGGGTCGAGTTCACGATTTCGGTGACGTGGGCGCCCCATGCGTCCTGCGCTTCCGGGCTCGCCTCAATCGTTGAAAGTTTGCTTCTTCGCATGTGGGCGATGCATTCGGTGATCCATTCGACATGCTGCTCTATCGAGACCGGCATGTTCGACAGCACCGAAGGGCTTTGCGGACCGGTAATCGTGAACAGGTTGGGATAACCGGCGATCGCCAGGCCAAGATAGGTCTGTGGGCCATCCGCCCATTCTTGCGCCAGCGTCCGGCCGCCGCGACCCTTGATGCCAAGGTTCTTCAGCGGACCGGTCATCGCGTCGAAGCCGGTGGCGATGACGATGATGTCGAGCGGATACTCCTTGCCGCCCGCTCGAATGCCATTCGGCGTGATCTCCTCGATAGGACCGTCGGTGCTCGCATCCACCAGCGCTACGTTCTTCTTGTTGAAGGTCTCAAAATAGTTGGTGTCCAACGGTTGGCGCTTGGTGCCGTAGGGATAGGACTTGGGCGTCAACTTCTCGGCGATCGCCGGGTCGTTGACGACCGAGCGGATCTTTCGCTTGAGGTAGTCGGCGATGACGTCGTTCGCCTCCTTGGAAAAGAACATGTCCTGATAGTTCGCCAGCCAGAAGGCGAAGCCGCCCGCATCCCACATCTTGTC
Organism: Bradyrhizobium sp. Pa8; assembly: GCF_052588265.1. Classification (NCBI taxonomy): domain Bacteria; kingdom Pseudomonadati; phylum Pseudomonadota; class Alphaproteobacteria; order Hyphomicrobiales; family Nitrobacteraceae; genus Bradyrhizobium; species Bradyrhizobium sp. Pa8. Next base: position 2,680,763 of record NZ_CP176767.1, read on the forward strand.
GAACTGCTTCTCGCGTTCCTCGGGCGTTGTCTCGAGCACCGACTGCGGTATGAAACTCAGCTCGAAGCCGAAGAAGGAATCCTTGATGCGCTGCCGGATTCCGTCGTAATCGGCCTTGCGCGCCCTGGTAACCTCGGGATCGACACGGCCGTTGCGGGCCGGCACGCAGAAGTTCGGCGTGCGCTGAAACACGGTCAAGTGCTTGGCTTGTTGCGCAATCTCCGGAATCGCCTGCACCGCGGTCGCCCCAGTGCCGATGACGCCTACACGCTTGGCGGTGAAGTCGACACCATCGTGCGGCCACTGGCTCGTGTGGTAGCACTTGCCGTTGAAGGAGCTCAGCCCCTCGATCGATGGTACGTTCGCGGTCGACAGGGCCCCGACGGCTGGGATGACGTAGCGCGTCGTCACGGCGTCGCCCTTGTCGGTGCGTACGGTCCATAGGTCAGTGTCCTCATCGAAGAGGACTTCGACGACGCACTTGCCGAACTGGATGTCGGGCTTCAGGTCGAAGCGCTCGGCGCAGTGCTCGAGGTAGCGCAGGATCTCGTCCTGCTCCGGGTAGCGCTCGGACCAGTTCCACTCCTGCAACAGGTTCTTGTCGAAAGTGTAACAGTAGATGTAGCTGTCGGAGTCGCAGCGCGCGCCGGGATAACGATTCCAGTACCAGGTGCCGCCGACACCGTCGCCGGCCTCGAACACCGTGACGTTCAAGTCGAGCTTGTCGCGCAGCGAATGCAGCATATACATGCCGGAGAACCCGGCGCCGATGATGATCGCATCGAAGTCGGCTTTCGCGCCAGCGCGTTGCGCGGATTCAATATTTGTCATGACCTACCTCGCGTTGTGAGAACTCTCCGTGCATTCGTGTTCAATGGTTCTCCGCCTTGTGAAGGCGCCCGCCTGCGGGTGCAGAACGGAAGCTCCGCGCCATCGGAAAGCCCGCGCTCACGGTGCCCTCGCTCCATCGAGTCTGGAAAGCGGAGGCGCCGTGGCGCAGGTAGGCCGCTCGCCCGGCACTACGCCGCGGCGCGCGCCTCGCCGGTGGCGTAGGCGGCAGTCTCGAATTCCATGTAGCCGCCGAAGGAGGTCGGGTCGCCGAACGGCAGGATTTGCGTCGCCCAATACCCGCCGAACCCATTCTTGCGATCGATCCAGTAGAACGTGTTGGCGAGTCCAGCCCAACCGATAGCTCCGGCCGGTCGGCCGGTCGGCGCGTCCTCGTCGTTCACCATGAAGGTTAAGCACCAGGACTTCTTCAGGCCGGGAAAGAACTCGGCATCGTTCGACAGGGTCGGAATGATGCCGGGTAGCATCGTGACGGTCTGATGTGCCTGTAGGCCGTTCCGCACGGCGGCCTCGACCGTTTCCTTCTTGAGCACACGACCCTGCGATCCGGCCCCGTCGTTCAGCCACATGCGAATGAATTTCATGTACTCGCCGATCGAGCCATAGAGACCGTGGCCGCCCATGTGGACCTCGGGCTCAGGCGGCAGTTGCATATCCGGGAGGGGAGTCAGCGATCCGTCGGCTTCGCGTTGGTGGATCGTGGCGAGGCGCGAACGCATCGGAGGGGTCAGCGAAAAGGCGATGTCCTCCATGCCGAGTGGCGCAAAGATCCGCTCCCTCATCACCTCGCCAAGGCGCTTGCCGCGGATGCTTTCGACGACTTGGCCGGCCCAGTCGATATTGCTGCCATATTCCCATTTGTCGCCAGGATCGAACAGTAGCGGCGTGTTCAGGGATGCCTTCGAGCAGGTCACCACGCTCGGCTGGCCGCGCTCCTGTGCCAAGCGAAGGTAATTGGCGTTGAAGAAATCGTAGCCAAGGCCGGCGGTGTGCAGCATTAGCATCCGGGTCGTGATGTCGCGCGTCGGAGCTCGCAGTTTCGGATTGCCCTTGGCATCGAACCCGGTGAGCACCTCGAGCTTGCCAATGTCAGGCACGTAGTTCTTGGCGGGGGCATCCAGGTCGAGTTTGCCGTCCTCGACGCATTGCAGGACCGCCGTGCCAGTGATGGCCTTCGTGGTCGAGAAGATCGCAAACACGGTATCGGTCGTCATTGCCTGGCGTCCGCCAAGGCTGCGCTCGCCGGCCGAGCCTTCATAGATGTTGGCCGAGCGATCCGTGATCATCGCTACCACGCCGGGAACGCGGTCCTTGCCAGTCACGACCTTTTGCAGAATCCCGTCACACGCGCTTTTTAGATTGATACCCATAGGCGTTTCTCCCGTTGCCGTGTTTGATTACGTGCTTCTCGGCAGTCCGTTGGCGGTTCGCGCCGAATGACATAGACGGTTGGGCTGTACTGAAGTTGGGTACGGAGCCGATTGCCCCGATGAGGGTGCGCGAACGAAATCCCGCCGCGGCTCTGGCAACAAAAACAACTGGAGTTTTGATCATGAGGTGGCTCCAGGTCCGCATCGCAATTCGACCGAGCGCTCGGAACGTAGACCGTTTTCCTCCGATCGACCACTCCGATAATTTTTCAGAGGCTGGTCAGCGATGCTGACACTGATCCACCCAAGCCGTATTGCTCGTCAATCGGCAGGGTCAGGTCATTGCATTAGCGCATTAGCGCTGCTTGGTTCGGCGCGGCCGGACGCCGAGGCTATTTCCCCTGGAACTGCGGCTTGCGCTTTTCCATGAAGGCCTGCCGGCCCTCGCGAAAATCCGCGCTGTCCATGCAGGCGTGACTGATCGCCTTGATCGCCTCCAGGTCGCGCTGGCTCTCGTCCTTCAACACCTGCGCGATGGTGATCTTGGCGGCCTTGATCGCGAGCGGGGCGTTCTCGGAGATGGTCTGCGCGATCGTCATCGTCTCTCCCCACAACTCGTCGATCGGAAACAAGCGCTCGACGAGGCCAATGCGCAGCGCTTCGGCGGAATCGATCCGCATGCCTGTGTACATCAGAAGCCGTGCCCAGGACGGACCGACCAGCGACACCAGATGCTTCAAGCCGTCATAGCCGTAGGCGATGCCGAGTTTTGCCGCGGGAATGCCGAACTGGCTGCCATGTGCGGCGAGGCGGATGTCGGCGAGCATCGCGACCTGCATGCCGCCGCCGAGGCAAAAGCCCTCGATGCAGGCGATGGTCGGCTTGGGATAGTCGGCGAGCAGCGCGCGCTGGGCGGCGCTGCGCTTGGCATATTCCTCGGACGCCGCCGCGTTGTGGCGGGTCTTCTCGAACTGGCTGATGTCGGCGCCGGAGACGAAGGCCTTGCCGCCGGCGCCGCGCAGGATCACGACGCGCACCGTCTCGTCATCGCGCAGGCTCGTCAGCGCCTCGCCAAATCCCTCCCACATCTCCAGCGACATCGCGTTGCGCTTGTCGGGATTGTTGAAGGTGATCACGCCGACGCCGTCGACGACCTGCTTGAGGATCCTGCCGTCGGCATGGGGTGTTTCGGTCGTGCTGGAAATGTCAGGCATCGCGCGCTCGCTTGTCGTAGGCCGGGCGCAATGTGCGGCCGGGGCGCGCCCCGGGTCAACCGCGACGAGGGACGCGGCTTTGCATCCGCCTGTGCCGCGATTGCATGGCGCGAGAAGCGGTTATTCCTTGAGCATGATCTTTTCGGAAAACCGCTGCACACTTTTCCGGATCATGCTCTACTGCGTTACGTGCATGTGCGAGGTCAGCGCGTGGCTGCCGGCATTGCTGAAGAACGCCGCCTCTTCGGCGGTGGCCTCCAGCAACTGCTCGTCCTGATTATAGACGTCGTTGCGGAACTGGACGGTCTGGTCCTTGGTCATCCATGCCGTGAGGTAGATCCAGGCCACCGGCACCTTCTTCGCCATGGCGACCTCGAGGTGCTGGCCGCTCGCAATCTCCGCATCGATCGCGGCGCGGCTCCATTTCGGCTGGTTGAGCAGCCAGGCGGCGAGATCGCGCACATTGTCGACGCGCGAGCAGCCGTGGGAATCGAAGCGGTAGTCGTCGCTGAACAGATTGCGCTGGTTGGTGTCGTGCATATAGACCGAATAGGCGTTCGGCATGTCGATCTTCACCGCGCCGAGCGCGTTGAAGGTGCCGTTGTGCTGGCGCACGGTGAAGTTCGGCGTGTGCGTGCCCGACCAGTCGACCGCGTGCGGATCGATCGGATTGTCGTGGACGTCGAGCACCTCCATGTGCATGCGCGACAGATAGGTCGGATCCTTGCGCATATGCGCCGAGATCTCGGTCTTGGCGATCGAGGACGGCACTGTCCAGGTCGGATTGAGCACGACGCTGGTGATCTGGGCCGTCAGGGTCGGCGAGGGCTTCTCGGTCTTGCCGACGATCACGCGATAGCGCCGGACCACCACATCGTTCTCGACCGCTTCGGCAAAGGCGGCGGGGATGTTGACCACGACATAGCGCTGGCCGAAGCCGAAATTCATGTTCTCGAGCCGTTGGAGCGAAGCCTCCAGCTGCCGGATGCGCTTCTGCACGGAAACGTTCATCGCCGCGAGCGTGCGCGGCGTCACCGTGCCGGTCGGCGCCAGTCCATGGCGGGCCTGGAAGCGTTTTACGGCGTCGGCGAGATCCTGGTCGAAGGCGCCGCTAGTCTTGTCGGCAGCGAGATCGCCGGAGAGGATTAGTCGCTTGCGCAAGAGATCGTCATTGGCGCCCTGGACGCCGGCCGCGAACTTGGCATCCGTCGGGATCGTCGGCCAGCCGCCGCGCACGGCGAGATCGGAATAACTCAGCGCTGCATCCCTGATCCTCTGGGCGCTACCCTCGTCATAGGTTGGCTCGTGCGTCAGTGCGAGCGCCGCGGCGGAGCGGCTCTCCGCCGTCGAAGCAGGCGCGGCAGCATGGGCCGGGTTCGCCGCTGCCGGCACCGTACCGGCTGCCGTTGCCGGCCTGGGGCCCGCCTGTCCCGTGGTTTCGGTTTGCGCCAGCGCGGAAGCGCTCGCGAGCACGCCGACGGCAACGATCATCGCATGGCGTTTCGACATGTGTCCCATCTTCCCCATGAGGACGAGGCCCGGACGGGCGCTCGCATTGCCAATTCTCGCGCGCCGCGCCGCGTGCGCCGATTCGCAAAAATCGGCGGGAAGCTAGAGCCCCGGAGTTGAGGTCCCACTAAGCACGGCAGTCGAAAGCCCGCGCGTTCGAGGCGGGGCGTCTCGATTGGGTCGCGGCAGGGGCGGGATGGGTTCGCGAAATCCGCGACGAATGGCGGGCAAATTGCCGGGAAACCCGCAGCAAGAAATCCGCAAGAAAAAAGGGCGGCTTGGCCGCCCCGGAAAGAGAGCCGCGCGCACGCGCGCGGACTGGGTCTCGTTCAATCCGGCCGCGCCCCCGTGACGCGGCGGATTGAACATCTGCCGTAAAGGTCAGAGCCCGGTCGGCTCAGGCCTCGTTCGCTGCGATCGATTCCATCAGCGAGACGAGCTGACGCTGCACCGTCTGGTCCTTGATCTTGCTGTAGGCGCGCAGCAGGCGGAGGCTGAAGGCCGAATCGAGGAACAGCAGGCTCTCGACTTCGCGCGCCTTGTTGTCGCCGTCATAGAAGAAGGTCACGGGCACATCGAGGGCGGTGGCGATCTGCTGAAGCCGAGCCGCGCCGACGCGATTGACGCCCTTCTCGTATTTCTGGACCTGCTGGAAACTCACGCCCAGCTTCTCGCCGAGCTCGGCCTGCGAGATCTTCATCTCGACGCGGCGCAGACGGATACGCTTGCCAAGCTCAATGTCCGGCTTGCCGGCACTGCGCTGCTTCATTCTTTTCGCCGCTGCTTTCATACTCTCACCTTTGTTCTTCGGTTGAAAATCCCCCGAAGAGCTGGGTCAGGGGTTCGCCCATATACACGTCCTTGAATTCATGCGGATGCACGAACTCTTCCTTAAACCACGGGAATCGCGCCGGATTGAAAGCTTCGATCAGCCAGTCAATCATGTGCCGAACGCGTGGAATTCGGCCGCTACCAGCGTGGTAGGACAACCAGATATCCAGCGGCCTGTTCAGCTCGACCTCCAGTGGAATCAACTTCCCGCCAAGCGCAATGGCGTAGCTCGGGAATACGCCGATGCCGGCGCCATTCGCGACCGCCCAATAATTGGCGCTTGAGACGTTGGTCTTCATGACCAGAAGGTCACGTTCCGGAACGCCTGGGAAGAAGCTCTCGAAGGTCTCCTTGGCGGCAAGCTGGTCGGCGAATTGCAGCACCAGGCGGTGCTTGATCAATTCGAGCGCCGAGCGCGGCGTGCCGTGTTTCTCAAGGTATTTTTCCGAAGCCCAGAACATCAGGTGCATGCGGCCGAGTCGCACCAGCTTGACGTCGAGCGCCGAGGGACGCGACAGATGAATGGCGACGTCGGCCTCGTGACGGGAGACGTCGGCCGAGCGCATCGCGCAATGCAGGTCGACCAGGATCTTCGGATAGGCCTGCTGGAATTCGACCAGTCGCGGGGCGAGCCAGAACGTCCCGAGACCCTCGGTGACGGCCACGCGAACTTCGCCGGACAGGGCGTTGGCCGTCGAATCGCTGGTGCGCAGCACGTCGAAGGCTGCCGCCTCCATGCGCTCGACAGCGGAGACCACCAGTGCACCTTCATCGGTCAGATGCGTGCCGTGGACGTCGCGGGTGAACAAGGTGGTGCCGGTCTGGCGCTCGAAATCATCAATCCGGCGGCGAACGGCGTTGATCGACAGCGACAGGCGTTCAGACGCCGAGCGAAAACTGCCGCATCGAACGACTTCCAGGAATATGCGGGCCGCATCCCAATCGGAGAGGCCGCTGATGTTGATCTTTGGGCGTTCCTCCAGTGGAACGCCCCTTTCCGCCAAGGAGTGCATACAAGTCCCTTCGGGTTGCTAAACTGGCAGAATTGGGCGCAAACCACAACCACTGCGGGTTGGGGAACGGCGACTTTTGAACGCCATCGTTACCGCCTCGCGGGTGGTATCCGAGTGCTACCAAGGCTGGGAATCGAATCGAACGGACCATCGTTCGAGTGAGGGGTGTGGCGTGAGTTCCGTTGCGAGCCCTAAAATGGCTGCAGGATTGTCGGTGCTTTCCGTCACGGAAGTTCTGGCGCGCGAGCTGTCGCCGTGCGGAATGGATCGATCCTACAGCGCCGCGCGTTCGACTCCCGGCCACCACGATAATGGCGTCCCGCGCAACGGGTCGATGTTCGGCGGAACCACGGTTTCCAGGCAAAATCATACTGAAATCATGTTCGGAGGCGTCGGCGCCTCGTGTTATTCTCGGTATCCCATGGGGGCCGAGGGGATTCCCACAAACACGTCTCGCAGGCCGAACTAACGGAAAGAACGCCCGTGTCGCATTCAGACGAACAGTTGCAGTCGGTGCTGGAAACGCTTGAGGAGTGCCGCAAGGTTCTCAACGAGAGCAATAACCGCGAGTCGGCCGAGCTGCTGTCTATCGTCATCCTCGACGTGCGGATGAAGCTCAAAGGAATTGACAGTGCCGATCTCAAGGCGCTGTGCGACGAAATGCTGCGGAGCGCTGGAAGCGAACCGCAGCCCCCCTCCAAGCAGACGCAGGACCAGCCCCGGCGTCCGCTGCTCCGCGTGGTGAAGTAGCCGCGCCGCCGAGTCTCGCTTTTTGGCGAGGTTTGTGCGCGTCCCGATGCCGCATCTGTGATCGCAGACGGCATCGGGAGGAGCCTGGTTTCGTGCGCCTCTGTTGTGCGCATTCCCCGGCATCGGCTACACCAGAGCCGGTTCGGCTCCCGCCAGCGCGCATTCCCGGTGCGCGGCCAAAGAGCCTGAGATGGCTCCGACTGCATCATGCAAAATGTCTCGATCCCGGCGGCACTGATTGCCGGCCTCGTCAGCTTCCTCTCTCCCTGCGTTCTGCCCCTGGTTCCGCCCTATCTGATCTATCTCACGGGCGCCACGATCGAGCATGTCGAGAACGAGGAGCCGGCCTCGGCGTCCAAGCGCGCCATCATGATGTCGGCGCTCCTGTTCGTGCTTGGCTTCTCCACGGTGTTCGTGGCGCTCGGCGCCAGCGCTTCGCTGATCGGCGGGCTGATCCGTGCCTGGTCGGCCGAGCTGTCGATCCTTGCCGGCATCGTCATCGTCATCATGGGCCTGCACTTCCTGGGACTGACGCGGATCGGCCTGTTGATGCGCGAGGGGCGCCTGACCGCGCCCAAGCCTGTCGGCCTGTGGGGCGCCTATGTGATGGGGCTCGCCTTCGCCTTCGGCTGGACGCCGTGCATCGGCCCGATCCTTGCCGCGATCCTCTCGATCGCCGCGGCGGAGGCGACGGTGACGAAGGGGGCGGGGCTCCTTGCTGTCTATTCCGCAGGACTCGGCATTCCCTTCCTGATCGCCGCCCTGATGATCGAGCAGTTCTCGAAACTGTTCGCGCGCATGAAGGGCCAGCTCGTCAATGTCGAGCGCGCCATGGGCGTCCTGATGGTGATCACCGGCATCGGCTTCCTCACCGGCGCGGTCTCGAATGTCAGCATCTGGCTGCTGGAGACGTTTCCGGCGCTGCAGACGATCGGGTAGCTCACAGCAGACGCTTGCCGATCACGAGTCGTTCCGGCTCAGGATTGCGCGATCTTCCTCGCGGTGTTCGACTTCCGTTCGGGGAACGGATCCTGATAGAGCCAGGCCAGGTTCTCGCAGAAGCGCTCCAGGCTGGTCTCGCGAATAAGCTGATTGCGCAGTAGCGCGTGGACGCCGGCCGGATGATAGACGTGAGTGCCGAGCTCCCGGGCCTGGAGCTGGACGCGCGCAGTGCGCAGCAGTCGCGCATTCCTGTATTGATCGAGCGCATGTGCGATGTCGCCTTTCCGCTCGTCGAGCTCTTCGGCGAGCCAAATGGCGTCTTCCAGCGCCATGCAGGCGCCTTGCGCGAAATATTGCAGCATCGGATGCGCGGCATCGCCGAGGAGGACGACGTGCCCGTCGACCCAGTGATCCGTCGGATCGCGGTCGCTGGTCACCCACGCCTTCCAGTCCCGTCCGTGATGAATGATTGCCTTTGCGCGCGGATGCACGTCGCGAAAACCTGCGAGGACCTCCTCGTGGGTCACGGGCCTGGCAGCGAAAGCCTCGGCGGGATCGTTGTGGCAGGTGATCGCGAGATTGAACACCTTCCAGCCCGAAAGCGGATAGTGCACGAGATGACACTTGGCACCGGCCCATAGCGTCGCCGCGTTCCAGCGCAGATCCTCCGGCATCTGTTCGGTCGGGATGACGGAGCGATAGGTGGTGTGGCCGGCAATCCGCGGCGCGCCGTCGCCGACCATCTGCTGGCGAATGCGGGAGCGCAGCCCGTCCGCGCCGATCAGCAGGCACCCGGTGACGCGCTCGCCGGACTTGAGCAGGGCCGAGGCTTGCGCACCGTTCTGCTCGTAGCCGACGACATCGCAATCGGTCCGAAGCGCGACATTGGCGTGCGCTTCGCAGGCGCGGACGAAGATGCCGTGCAGATCGCCGCGGTGAACCACGGCGTAAGGATTGCCGAAGCGCCGGCGAAAATAGCTGGTCAGATCGATATTGGTGATCTCCTCCGCCGAGATTGCGTCCATCAGGCGGAGCCGGTCGATGAAGACGGCCATCGAGCGTGCAGCATCGCCGAGCTCGAGGCGATCGAAGGCGTGAAACGCGTTGGGGCCGAGCTGGATGCCCGCGCCGATCTCCTGGTAGCGCGACGCGCGCTCGAGGACCGTGACCTGGAAGCCCTTCCGTGCCAGCGCGATCGCGGCTGCAAGCCCGCCGATGCCGCCGCCTGCAATGATGATGGGATCCTGTCGCATGATCTCTCCTTGGTTGTTTCCTATTTTCTTGCTGTCTTGCCGCGCGGCCGGTTCGTCCTGGCCTTCGCCTCGGGCCGCTCGTCACGGATTTCTTTCGGCCGCGCCGGCGGCGGGACCTTGATCGATCCGGCTTCGACTTCCTGCTCGAGCCGGTCGATGTTCTTGTAGAGCTCCACCAGCACGCGCTTGAGCTCCGCCGCTTCCTTGGCCGACATGCTGCCGGTTGCGACCTCTTCATAATAGGCGGCGAGCGGCATCAGCCGCGCCGCCAGCTCGGCACCGTCGGGCGTCAGCACGACCTGGAGGCTGCGCTGGTCGTTCTCGGGCCGGTCGCGTGTCAACAGGCCCGCGCGGCTCATCTCGGCGACGATGCGCGACAAGGTGGAGACATCGGCCGAGGTCAGCTCGGCGATCTCTCCGAGGCGGAGCGGGCGGCCTTGCTCCGACAGCGCGGCCAGCACGCGATACATCGGAAGCGTCAACTTCTCGTGGCGGATCACGCGCGCGAAGAGGTCGCCCATGCGTACGCCCAGCCGGGCGAGCAGATAGGGTAGCGAATTCGAAAATCGATACATGGAGTTGGATCCTGGCGGGAGAGCTCCGCCGGGAATAGACGTCAACCTTCGCAGGTGCAATATTTGCATATCAATCATTTGCAAATGCAACTTTCTCATTGACAAGTGTTTGCGCCCGATGCTTTGCTTTGTCAACGCCGAAAGCACAGCCGAAGGAACGACGCCATGCAGGGAAAGATTGCGCTCGAGGAGCACTTCGCGATGGACGATACCGTCCAGGACAGCGCGGGCTTCGCTCCCGTCGATGACTGGGTCGAGCTGAAGGCGCGGTTGCTCGACATCCATGACCGCCGGCTCGCCGAGATGGACGCCCACGGCATCGAGATGATGCTGCTGTCGCTGAATGCGCCGGCCGTGCAGGCTATTCCCGACCGTCATCGCGCGACGGAGCTGTCGCGGCGCGCCAACGACTTTCTCGCCGAGCAGGTTGCAAGGCGGCCCGACCGTTTCCAGGGGCTCGCCGCGCTGCCGATGCAGGATCCGGAGGCGGCGGCTCGCGAGCTCGATCGTTGTGTCGGCGCACTTCGCTTTCGCGGCGCGCTCGTCAACGGCTTCAGCGAGCTCGCCGGCATCGATCATGCCATCTATTACGATCGCAAGGAGTTCTGGCCGTTCTGGTCGGAGGTCGAACGTCTCGACATTCCCTTCTACCTGCACCCGCGCAATCCGCTTGCGAAGGACGCGGCGATCTACGAGGGGCATCGCTGGCTGTTGGGCCCGACCTGGGCGTTCGGGCAGGAAACCGCGGTGCATGCCTTGCGCCTGATGGGCTCGGGCCTGTTCGACGCCTATCCGCGGTTACAGATCATCCTCGGTCACATGGGAGAGGGGCTGCCTTACTCGATGTGGCGTGTCGACAATCACAACAAGTGGATGCGGGCGCAGAATGCCTATCCCGCGCGGCGCAAGATCGCCGATTATTTCCGGGAGAACTTCTACATCACCACGTCGGGCAATTTCCGTACCCAGACGTTGATCGACGCGATGCTAGAGATCGGCGCCGACCGCATCCTCTTTTCCGCCGACTGGCCATTCGAGAACATCGACCACGCCGCCGACTGGTTCGACACGGCCGCGATCTCCGAAGGCGACCGCATCAAGATCGGCCGCGACAACGCGCGCGGCCTGTTCGGGCTCGGCGAGACATCAATCCAATCTGCCGCAGAGCAGAACAATTCATCAATTTCAATGGAGGAACCCCGTGAACATCTCGTCCGAAATCGACGTGCATGAGGAACTGTCCGGCGCTTCGGTCGGCCCGTTCCACAAGCTATTCGGCATTCTGATTACGCTCATCACCCTGTTCGACGGCTATGACACCTTCAATCCGGCCTATGTCATCCACTACGTGGTGCAGCCCTGGGGGCTCGCACCAAGCCAGGCGGGATTCCTGGTGAGCTCGGGTCTCGTCGGATTCCTGTTCGGCGCGGTCGGTCACGGCAGTGTGGCGGATCGCTTCGGCCGGCGCGGTACGCTGCTTGCGGGTTTGTGGATCGTCAATGTCTTCACGTTGCTGACCGCCGTGCTGGCGAGCGATTTCTGGAGCTACTGCGCGCTTCGCTTCGTCACCGGGCTCGGCCTCGGCGTGCTGCTGCCGCTCGGCACGACCTTCATCAACGAGCTCGCGCCCAAGCGTGTCAGCAATACGTTCTCGCTCTGGGGCGTCACGCTGGGCTGGTCACTCGGCGGCGTCTGCGCCGGCCTCGTCGGCGTTTTCCTGACGCCGCAACATGGATGGCAGATCCTCTATTATATCGGGGCGCTGTCGATCCCGCTGACCTTCGTGGCCCATGCCATCCTGCCCGAGAGCCCGCAATTCCTGGCCACCCGGTCGCGGATCCCCGAGCTGCGCGCGCTGCTCGCACGATTGCGGCCGGAACGGGCACCCGTCTACCAGAATGCGACGTTCGCGTCGGTCGCCCGCGGCGCGCCGCAGAGCACGATCGGCGCCTTGCTCAGCCCACGCTATCGTCGCGTCTCGCTGACCATCTGGATCACGGCGTTCCTCAGCCTGTTCGCGATCTTCGGTCTCACCGGCTGGATTCCGACGGTGATGCTGAAGCGTGGTGAGACATTTGCCGCCTCGTTCGGCTTCGGAGCCCTGATGCAGGCGATGTCCTTCATCGGCGGTCTTACGCTGGCGATGCTGGCCGACCGCAATTTTACGCTGACGCCGCGCTATCTCGCGACGTGGTGGCTGAGCGGCGGGATCGCCGTGCTGGCGCTCGTCTTCGTCAGCGGCCATGGCGTTAATCTCGCCATTGTCGCCATTGCAGGGTTCTGCATCATCGGCGCGCAGCACGTCCTCAACAACTTCACCGCTGGCTCGTACGAAACCTGCTTCCGTGCCAGCGGCGTCGGGATGGAGCTGGGCATCGGCCGGGTCGGAGCGATCCTTGGGCCCTACGTCATCGGCCTCCTGCAGCAGCTCACCGGCGGTCCTGACGCTGTCTTCTGGGCAATCGGTGGTGCGTCGATTGTCGGCGCGCTGGCGATTGGATCGCTTGGGCTGGCCGCCGCAGAGCGCTTCCCGAGGGTCGATGTTGCAGCCGCGGAGTGACGGGGCACGTTGATCCATCCACGGGGGCGGTCGACGTCGATTGGCCGTCCGCTTTCACCGACGAAACTTCGCCAGAGGAGATCCGAAATGCCGACATCCACTCGTTCCGCCGAGACCGCAGGCCTGCCCGATGCCTGGGTGCTTCTGTTCGCGCGCGTCGCGATTGCGCCGCTGTTTCTCTACAGCGGCGTCGGAAAGGTGCTGGCATTTGCCGTAACCGCAGGCAGGCTTCCGGGAGGCGCGGACGGGCTGGGCGCCGTTCTCGCCGCAGGCGCGATCGCGGTTGAGCTCGGAGGCGGCATGGCCCTGCTGCTCGGCCTGTTCTCGCGTCAGGCGGCCGCGGTCCTGTTCCCGTTCACCATCGCCGCGACGCTGATGTTTCACAATTTCTGGGCCGTGCCGGAGGCGCAGGTCGTGATGCAGACCATCAACTTCCTGAAGAACCTCGGCCTGCTCGGCGCTCTTGCTCTCATCGCCTTGTATGGACCGGGCGCGTATGCCATCCAGACCGCGATAAAGGCTGGCCCCAAAGGTGCCCCCGGACTCTCGTGATCTTCCGCTACGCTGCCGAGGAGCTCACCGCGAAGCGCGCGAGCGCCTCGCGGTCGATCTCGATGCCGAGACCAGGACCGTCGGGAACACGCACGATACCCTTCGCGTGCTCGATCGGCTCCTTCAGGATCGCCTGTCGGATCGGATGTTCGGTGCGGTCGAATTCCAGCATCGGCTCGATCGGCGCAAGCGAGGTCGGGGTGTGTGACGGCAGCACGGCGAGAAGCTGCAGCGAAGCCGCGATCGCGATCCCGGTGCCCCAGACATGCGGATTGTAGCGGATGCCGAATGCCTCGCTCATGTCGGCGATCTTCTTGCATTCGGAGAGGCCTCCTGCCGCGCAGGTGTCGGGCTGGGCGATGTCCAGCGCATGCGATGCGAACAGGTCGCGGAAGCCGAAGCGCGTGAACTCGCACTCGCCGCCGGCGATGGGAATCGTCAGCGCGGATCGCACCGCGCGATAGCCCGCGACGTCCTCCGGCGGCACCGGCTCCTCGAACCAACCGATGTCGTAGCGTTCGATCATGCGGCCGAGCCGGATCGCCGCCACTGCGTCATAGGCGTGGTTCGCATCGACCATCAGCGCGACATCGGGGCCGATCGCCTCGCGCACCGCACGCGTGACCGCGGCATCCTCGGCGATGCCGAAGCCGACCTTCAGCTTCACGGCGCGAAAACCCTCCGCGGCATAACCGGCCGCTTCTTCCGGCAGGTATTTGAGCGGATCGCCTGATTTGCGCCGGTAGAGCCCGGTCGCATAGGCCGCTATCTCCTTGCGCGCCGCGCCGCCGAGAAGCTGATGCGCGGGCACGCCGAAATGCTTGCCCTTGATGTCCCACAACGCGATGTCGATGCCGCTCAGGCCCTGGATCACGACGCCCTTCTGGCCGTGATCACGCAAGCGGGCGTAGACCGTCTGCCACAGCACGTCGGTGCGCCGCGGGTCCTCGCCGATCAGCCACGGCGCGATGCTCTGCACCACCGCCGCCGTCATCCGCGCCTGCCCGTAGCATTCGCCCCAGCCGGTCAGGCCGTCATTCGTTTCGATCTCGACCAGCATCGCCGTGCGCGTGTCGTACCAGGCGCGCGAATAGGCGAAGGGCTGCGAGAGCTTTGTTTCGAGGATGTGCGTGCGCAACTTGATGATCTTCATCGCCGATGCTCCTTCAATCCGTTCACCGCGCCTCGTCCAGCACACACGTCACCGTGCAGACGACGCCGCGCGGCAGGAAGTCGACGGTCGCCTCGCCGCCAAGCTGGTCGCGCGCGCTGCGCTCGATCAGGCGCGAGCCGAAACCGCGCTGCACCGGCTCCGTCACCGGCGGTCCGCCGATCTCGCTCCAGATCAGCCGCAGCCGGGGCTTCGGCGTGTCGGCGATGACCTCCCAGTCCAGCGTGACCCGGCCGGTCTCGTTCGACAGCGCGCCGTATTTCGCGGCGTTGGTGGCGATCTCGTGCACGATCATCGACAGCACCACGGCGAGCCGCGGCGACAGCGGCACGGCGGGGCCGGCCATGCGGATGCGATCGGGATTGCTCAGCAGGAACGGCTGGAGTACGCGCGCGATCACATCCCTCAGCTCCGAGCCCACCCATTTCTCCTGGCTCAGGAGATTATGCGCCTCGGCGAGCGCACCGAGCCGTCCCTCGAACTTGGTCCGCTCGTCCCGGCTTGAACTTCGGAAGGTCTGCACCGCGATCGCCTGCATCAAGGCCAGCGTGTTCTTGACGCGATGGTTGAGCTCGTCGATCAGCAGATTGTGCAGCATCTCGCCGCGCGCGATCGTGGTCGCCATCCGCACCGCGAAGGTCAGGCCGGTCAGCAGCAGGATGCCGCCGATCAGGCTGGTGATCGCAATGTCGCGCCAGAGCGGGGCGATCAGCGAGCTCTCGGCGACACCGGCCACGACCGTCCAGCCGGTCAGCCGCGACCTCGTAAAGGCGGAGGACAGCGCGACGCCGTCGAGCGAAACGCTGGAGAGCGTCGCCTCCGGCGTCCGGGCCATCGCATCGTTCAGCGCGCCGGAGGCCTGCTTGCCGAACGTCTCGGCCGGATTGGGCGCGCGCGCGAACACGCGACCCTTGGTGTCCAGCAGCGACACCGTCCATTGATCGTTCGGCCGCTGCTGCTCGACCAGTTTCTGGAATGTCGCGATCGGCGGGCTGAAGGAGAGCGCGTAGACGACCTCATCGTTGCGCAGCACGGGAACTTCGACGGTCACGATCGGCCGTTTCTTGGTCGAGCCGGTGAACAGGTCGGAATATTGCGGCGACTTGCTCGCAAACACCCGCTCGACGATCTCGCGATTGTTGCGGGGCGGCAGGTTGGTCGTTTCACGCGTGACGGTCGAAAACAGCTGGTGCCCGCTCCCATCCGCCACCAGCAGGACGCTGTCCTCGCCATATTGGCTGATGAACCCGGTTGCCAGCCGGCGGAAGTCGTCGAAGTCGCCGCTTTGCAGGGCGTTGCTGAGCGCCAGCACCTGCAAGCCGCCGGTCATCCGCTGCACTTCGGAATCGAGCACGAGGCGCATGCTTCGCACCGTCTCCAGCACGCGTCTTGTCGCGTCGCTGCGGTCCTGGCGGTAGTTGGAATAGGCAATACCGACCGCAAAGACGATCAGCGGCAACATCGTTCCCGTGACCAGAAGAGCGAGCCGGACCGGCAGAGTGAGCTTTGACAAACGCGGGCGTCCCGGTTCCAGCGCAGCGGCGCCGGATTATGATTTTGGGGAGACCATACGGGCGAGACTTGCACCGCGCCACGATTTTCGCGGCCGGCGGGCACGTCAGAGCGGGATTTTGCAGCGCGGTCGCGGGCGTCGCGTCAGGTCATGCCGATCGCCGTCAGCAGGAGACACATCGCATAGACAGCTGCCAGACTGAGCCCGGCGATCCGGGCCTCTTGGTGAGATCTCATCGTGAGCTCCAGGGGGAAGCGACCACCCTGGAGGGCGGCCGCGCTGGTCCAATCCCGATCAATCGATTTCCTGAACAACCGTGCGCGAGCCGGGATCCACCAGCATCACGCGTTCGCCGGAGTAGACGTAGCGATACTTCGTCAGCGACGGACCCCAGTCCGCCGGAACGGCCTCGAGCTCGACATCGCTCGGCACCGTCGCGCCGACGATGATCTTTTCCCGCGTCGTGACCGGACGGACGCGGTGCTCGGTGACGTAGGATTTGATCCTGGTCCGGTATTGCGGCTCGATCTGAACCGTTGCCGCGTGACCGGTTCCGGTGGTGGTCACCACGGTGGATTGCGCGAAAGCGCCGGTCGAAATCAGGACGGCCGCGGCGGATAGCAGGAACAGCTTCTTCATCTTGTTCTCCTCACAGGAATAAGCGCTGCACCAACATCCCACCGCGGGCACCGTTCCCTCGAGGCTAGGAACAAATTGCGACTTATTCCCGTTGGAGGATCGACCGGACTGAAATGCCCGGCAACTGGAGGAGAGAGAAAATGAAGGTGAAGATTGCGACTGCAGCCTTGATGATTGCTGCATTTTCCCTGCCGGCGTTCGCGGCCGACGAGTTCTACGTCGTGCAGGACGTCAAGACGAAGAAGTGCACGGTCGTCGACAAGAAGCCGACCGAGACATCCATGACAGTCGTCAGCCCGTCGGGCACGATCTACAAGTCGCGCACCGAGGCCGAAAGCGGCATGAAGACCGTCAAGGTCTGCACGTCCAACTGAGGAGGATGACACCAATGCCAGTTCTGATTTTGTGGGCCGTGCCCGCCGTTCTGGTGATCGGCGGTGGCATTTATCTGATCGGCCATATGCACTAGGTCTACAGCGGAAGACGGGCGGACCTGTGCGTGCAGCGCGCAGGTCCGCAAGTCTTCCGTCCCAGCGAGAGCGGGAGGCCGCCCATACGGCCTGCCGCGCGCCAGTAGTTGCAGTGCAACAGGTCGCGCAGGAATGGCCCTGCGACGAAGAGTACCTTCAGGGCACGCGAATTGGCTTCCGTCCCGCCGTAGTTTTTCATACCCTTCCCGAACGCCGGCCGTATACCGGCTGCGCTCACGCCCCGGTTACAGGGGCGGAGCATCACAGGGAGGGGAGACGATGAAGCGAAGATCATTTCTCGCTGGTGTCGGTGCGACCACTGCGGCGGCCACGATTGGCATGCCGTCGATCCTCAGGGCGCAAGCACCGATCACGCTGAACGGCGCGGTCCAGTTCAACGACGACCACGCCTTCAACCGGGCACTGATCCGGTTCGAAGAGCTGGTGAAGAAGTACTATGGCAAGCCCGTCAACTTCACCCTGCACAAGAACTCCTCGCTCGGCCTCGAGAAGCAGTATTTCGAGTACATGTCGCAGGGCAAAGCGGTCGATTACGGTATCGTCTCGCCGGCCCACATGTCGACCTTCGCCAAGGCAGCTCCGTTCATCGATGCGCCCTTCGTGTTCAAGGGCATCGATCACATGAACAAGGTCGTCGAAGCCAATATCCTGGCGCCGATCGCCGACGAAGTCGCGGCGAAAGCCGAGGTCGTTCTGATCGGTTATTCCGGCGGTGGCATCCGCAACATCTTCGCCAATAAGCCGCTCAAGAATATCGCCGATCTCAAGGGCCTCAAGGTTCGCGTGCAGGGCGCGCCGATCTGGTCGAAGACCTTTGCGGCAGTCGGCATGAGCCCGACGGTGATCGCCTATAACGAAATCTACAACGCGATCCAGAACGGTGTGATATCGGCCGGCGAAAACGAAGCCGCCGGTGTTGAGGCGATGAAGTTCTACGAAGTAGCCCCGCATCTCAATTTGACCCAGCACGCCGTGTCGATCCGGCCGATCTGCTTCTCGGTGAAGACGCTGAAGACATTGCCCAAGGATTTGCAGGACGCGATCATGAAGGCCGGCAAGGAAGCCGGCGACTATGGCCGTCAACTGGAGTCGAGCGAAGAGGTGATCAAGCTCGACACGCTTGAGAAGGCCGGCAAGCTCAAGCGCGTTCCGTTCGAGGAGCGCGACGCCATGAAGAAGCTCGCCGACCCCGTGATGGCCACCTACGCCAAGGAAATCGGCGCCGAGGGCATCTTCGAGAAGATCAACGTCGCCTGACCTCTTCATGTCTACCGACAGAGTATCGGGGCAAGCCTGACGGCTTGCCCCTTTGGTGATGATTGTCGCCTGCGGAGCTCCAATGACCGAAATACCTGTTGCGGCGAACCCGTCGCTATGGCGTCGAGCGACGGCGGCCTATGCGAAATTGCTCGAATTCTTGCTGGCGGCCTGTGTCGGCATTCTCGTCGTCCCGGTGACGCTGCAGATCATATCGCGTTACACCCCGCTCATTCCCTCCTACATCTGGACGGAGGAGATGGCGCGCTTCCTGTTCGTCTGGACCATCATGATCGGCGCCATGGTCGGCATCCGGGAGGCCCAGCACTTCGAGGTTGACGTCTGGCCTGATCTGTCGCGGCGGTCGGAGGCTCTGGTACGAATCCTCGCCCGTCTCGGCG
Source organism: Bradyrhizobium sp. Pa8 (assembly GCF_052588265.1). Lineage (NCBI taxonomy): Bacteria > Pseudomonadati > Pseudomonadota > Alphaproteobacteria > Hyphomicrobiales > Nitrobacteraceae > Bradyrhizobium > Bradyrhizobium sp. Pa8. Next base: position 2,699,653 of record NZ_CP176767.1, read on the forward strand.
TGCTGGCGCTGGCATTCGTGTTTGCGTGGGCCGGTCTCGAATTCACGCGGTTCGCCTGGAACAGGACGTCGGAGTTGGCTGATCTGCCGCTCTGGCTGATCCATGTCGCCTGGCCGGTGGCTGGCGTGACGTGGATCGTGTTTGCGGGCGAGCAGATTCTCGACGAAGTGCGCATTCTGGTTGGGGTAAAGCCATGAGCGGGAATGTTCTGTCCGCCGGACAGGCGGCGATGATCTTGTTCGGGGTTTTCGTCGGCCTGCTGATCGTCCGCGTGCCGGTTGCCTTCGCACTTGGCCTTGCCTGCGTGCCGATTCTTTTGATCGAGCCTCACCTCTCGATGATGACGCTCGCGCAGGAAACCTTCAACGCCTACAATTCATTCATCCTGCTGGCAGTGCCGTTCTTCCTGCTCACCGCCAACCTGATGAGCATCGGCGGCATCACCGACCGGCTGGTCGCGCTGTCGCGCTCGATGGTCGGACACTGGCCGGGATCGCTGGCGCAGATCAACGTTGTGCTCTCGGTGTTCTTCGCGGGCATTTCCGGCTCCTCGACAGCGGACGCGGCGAGCCAGTCGAAAATCTTCGTCGACGCCCAGACCAAGGAGGGCTATGACCTCTCGTTCTCCATCGCCATCACCGCGGTGTCCGCGGTGCTCGCCGTCATCATTCCACCGTCGATCCTGATGATCGTGTGGGGCGGGCTGATCTCGACCTCGATCGCCGCGATGTATCTGGCCGGCATCGTCCCAGGCCTCCTGATTGCCGGCGCCCAGATGGCGACCGTGCACGTCTACGCCGTGCGACGAGGCTATCCGACGTATCCGAAGGACAGCTGGCGGGACATGCGCTGCGCGATCTGGCGGTCGATACCGGCGCTGATGACGCCGTTCATCATCGTCGGCGGCATCCTGCTTGGATGGTTCACCGCGACCGAATCCGCCTGCGTTGCGGTGCTCTATTCCGTGGCGTTGTCGGCGTTCTTCTATCGCGAGACCGGTGCGCGCGAACTGTACAGGGCATTGCTCGACACCGGGCGCCTCGCCGGCGTCGCGCTGTTCTGCGTGGGTACCGCGAGCGCGTTCGGCTGGTTGTTGGCCTACTACAAGATTCCGCAGGAGCTTTTGGCCAATGTCTCGACCTGGGGCATGGGCACGATCACCGCGGGTTTCTTCATTGCCTTCTGCTTTCTGGTCGTCGGCTGTTTTCTCGATGCCATCCCGGCGATCGTCATCGTTGGCACCGTGCTCGAGCCGCTGGCCAGGTCCGTCGATCTGCACCCGGTGCAGTTTGCGATCATTTCGATCGTCTCGCTGGCCTTCGGACTGGTGACGCCACCGTACGGTCTGTGCCTGATGATTGCCTGTTCGATCGCCGGTGTGCGGCTGCGATACGCCTTGAAGGATACGGTGATCATGCTGATACCGATGCTGCTCGTGCTGGCAGCCGTCATCATCTGGCCCGAAGTGTCGTTGTTCCTGCCGCGCCTGATCGTGCCGGAGATGTTGAAGTGAGCGGCCCCGCGGTCCGGTCGCCGCGGGGTCCCTTCATTGGCGTTACAGATTGCTCTCGGTGATCGCGGCGTAGACCATGCTGCGCAGTTCGCGCCGGAGCGGATAGGCGCTCGACGGCAGCACCTGCGTCATGAAGATGGTGATCAGCTCCTCGGCCGGGTCGATCCAGAACGAAGTCGTGGCCGCGCCGCCCCAATTATATTCGCCCGGGCTGCCGGCGATCAGCGTCTCCGCCGGGCGCATGGTCACGGCGAAGCCGAGGCCGAAGCCGATGCCGTTATAGGTGGCTTCCGAGAACAGCGAACGCGATACCTCCGGCAGCGCGCGTCCGCCCGGAATGTGGTTGCTCGTCATCAGCGCCAGCGTCTTCGGCCCGAGCAGGCGGACGCCGCCCAGCTCGCCGCCATTGAGCAGCGCGCGGCAGAAGGTGAGATAGTCGGCGACCGTCGAGCATAGTCCGCCGCCGCCCGAGATGAACGAGGGCGGCGACAGGAACGAGCTCTTGGTCGGATCGTCCTGGAGCGTCAGGCCCTCGCGGCGCTGGCCGGCATGGAAGGTCATCCCGCCACCGGGATCGGCGGAGTAGCAGGCCGCGAAGCGGTGCGCCTTGCCGGCCGGCACGTGAAAATCGGTGTCGGTCATGCCGAGCGGATCGAGAATGCGCGCTTTCAGAAACTGCTCGAACGGCATGCCGGAAATCTTGCCGACGAGGTAGCCCAGCACGTCGGTCGCGACCGAGTAGTTCCAGGCCTCGCCCGGCGAGAACTCCAGCGGAATTTTTGCCAGCGCCTCGATCATGCTCTGCAGCGTGCCGGCTTTCTCGACCTCGCCGATCTTCTCGGAGCGATAGGCGGCATCGACGTTGGAGCGCTGCTGGAAGCCGTAGGTGAGGCCGGCGGTGTGCCGCAGCAGGTCGACGATCAGCATCGGCCGAGACGGCGGCCGGGTCAGGAAGGCCGGCGCGGTGCCGGCGACGAACACGCCGAGATCCTTCCATTCCGGAATGTATTTGGCGACGGGCTCGTCGATCGCGACGAGGCCTTGCTCGACCAGCATCATGAAGGCGACGCTGGTGAGCGGCTTGGTCATGGAATAGATGCGGTAGATAGTGTCGTCCTTGACCGGCACCTTGCGCTCGACATCGGCAAAGCCCTGCACCGAGCTGTGGGCGACCTTGCCGCGGCGGTAGACCAGCAGGTGCGTGCCCGGAAAGCGGCCGGCATCGATGTAGCGGCTCTTCAAATGCGCATCGACGCGGTCGAGCGCAGCCTTGGACATGCCGATGGATTCGGGCGAGGCGGGGGTAGGGGCGAGCATCAGTTCCTCCGGGACGTTTTGTCGGAAAGTTGATAGCGAAATGCCGGCCCCATTCCAAGCCGGTTGCGCTTAACGGGGCCCTGCCGACTGGTGTAGGCTGCACTCTGGAATGCCTCCAAGGAGCCCATCCGGGCCAACGAGAAAACTCAGGGCAAACGCACCATGACCCAGTTCAACGAGACCGAACTCACCGAAGCCGTCGTCAAGAGCTTCGACAATACGCCTGATACGCGGGCTAAATTCCTGCTCCAGGAATTGGTGAAGTCGCTGCACGATTACGTGAGCAAGACCGGTCTCACCTTCGAGGAATGGGAATACGCCATCGATTTCCTGACCCGCACCGGCCACAAATGCACCGACACAAGGCAGGAGTTCATCCTGCTCTCCGACGTGCTCGGGGTCTCCATGCTGGTCGACGCGGTCAACCATAGGGATCGCGAGGGCGCCACCCAGACCACGGTGCTCGGCCCGTTCTATGTCGGCGAGCACAAGGTCACCGCGCACGGTACCGATATCTCGCCGAACAATCAGACCGGCGAACGGATGTTCGTGCAGAGCCGCGTCACCGACCTCAAGGGCAAGCCGCTCGCGGGCGTTCCCGTCGACGTCTGGCACGCCGACGATGACGGCTTCTACGATTCACAGAAACCGAACTACGACGAGGTCGGTGCCTCGGCGCGGGCGCGTTTCATCACCGACGCCGATGGCCGCTTCTTCTTCCGCACCATCCTGCCGTGCAGCTATCCGATCCCGACCGATGGCCCGGTCGGCGAGATGATCATGCAGACCAAGCGTCATCCGATGCGCCCCGCGCATGTGCATTTCCTGGTCAATGCGAAAGGCTATGAGCCGCTGATCACCCACGTCTTCATGGACGGCGACAAATATCTCGACTCCGACGTGGTGTTCGGCGTCAAGGACGACCTCGTCGCCAAGGTCGAGCCGCGCAACGATCCGGCAATGCCCGACGGCGCCAAGGCAAGCGGGCAATGGCACCTGATGACCTACGAATTTCACCTCAAGCCCGGTGGTGGATTGGCGCCAAAACCGCTCGGGATGAAGGCCGAGCAGCCGGCGTGACGGCGCCAGGCTGGGGCCAGTTCCAGACCCATGCGCCGCAGCATTACTTGATCGGCCCGCTGACCTGCACCAGCATTCGAGTCCACCGAATGTTGCCGAAGGATGCGACGAGTGCGTCGACCTCATGACCCTTGCACCGGGCGCTGGCGCGCGGACCTGTGGCATAACTGGTCCGAAGCACAACCCCGTGTGGGCGCAGCGCGTCATGAATCAGCATCTCCGTCGGAGATGCTACTGGTCTTCAACCAAAGGCCAAACGAAGGTCGTCAGACATAGCATGGCGGAGCCGATCGCGATGCCAACTAAACGCTCCAGCCCAGGGGTAATATCTGTGATCGGAGCTGGTCCCTGAACGAGGGTGATGAGAAGCCCGAGCGTGAACTGCGTTCCGAGATAGTTGATCTCCCGTCCTGTCTGGATTTGGTAGCCAATCCATACGCCGGCGGCGAGGGTGAGCACGGTTACCAGCAATCCTGTGCCGAACAGGCCAATAGAGACAAGAGCGACCGCGCTACCAAGCAGGCATCCGAGCGCCCTGTGGGCTATCCTCTCGTAGATCGTAGCGTATCGGCGGTTCCCCACCGCGGCCGATGGGACGATCATGATGACGTACGATGTGACCGCAGTTTGTGAGAACTCCTCAATGCTGAACCACCGCCAGATGAGGGGAAGCAAGGCGACGGCCAGCGCCGCGCGTGTACAGTGCTCGAGCAACAGCCAATTCTCTCGCAGCCAGCTCTCATTCAACACATCACGCAGGCGTCCGCACCAGGGCATGTCGTAAGCATGTTGTTCCTTGCAGCTCGGCGTATCCGGGAACAGGCTTGCAACCACAAGGCATACGCACGTTCCGACCGTAATCTCCGCCACCCGCGTGGCGGCGAAATGCACGACAGAGTCTGGCGAGGCGAGCGCCTCGGTGGTTACCATCCCGGCCGTAAGGCCAAAGAACAGCCATGCGTAACTGTAGTTGGTCGCCAGCGACTGAAAGGTACCGATCCATGACACAAGGAAGAGGAAAACCATCAACAGCAAAGGGTCATTCGCTGTTCTGGGCGCCAGCAGGAGTCCCAGCAGTGCTCCACCAACAGTGCCCACGATGCGCATGAGTCCCCGCCGGAATGTCTCGGCGAGGCTGCCACGTATCACCATGTAGCCGCTGAACGCTGCCCAGGAGAGATCATCGAGGTTGAGAATGGTTGCCGCCGCGACAGCGACCAGCACCGAGATCACAAGTTTTGCTGCGTCTCTGGCGCGCGGGCCGCTAAGTTCGAGCGATTTGAACTCACGCACCAGGGCTTGCGGTATGGGTCGCAGGGCCGATATCAGGAGCGGCATCGTCAAGATTCTCCCAATCAGTAGATGACCAGGACGCGGGCGTCGACGCCCATGAAGAGTTGGTCGCTCCCAGGAGATTCGAGCAGCGTGAATCGAACTGGAATCCGTCGTTGCAGGCGAATCCAGTTCACCGTTGGAGACACGTAAGGGACTAGTGTCTCGCTTCCTTGCTGGCGACTAATGCCGTGCGCCAGACCCTGGATGCGCGCGCGATAAAGATGCCAGGGATGGCTGTCGAGCCAGATCCAGGCGAGGCCGCCGGGATGGAGGTGTCGTAGATAATATTCTTTGTAATTGGCAACGACGCGCCAGGCGTTTCCATCGACGATCGCAACCGCTGCCTGGCTCGTGGAAACCATGTCGCCAGTTTGAATGGCAAGATGCGTCACGTAACCATCAACGGGCGCCACGACTTTGGTGCGGCCCAAGCGCCATTCGGCGAGAAGACGTGCAGCGTGGGCCGATGAGACGGCAGCCTTATCCAGGCTGAGAGTCTCGTTCTCCTTCTGCAAAGCTGCTTCGGCAGCATGTTGCTGGGCCGCGCTTTGCTCCTCGGTGGTACGAGTCGTGTCGAGGGCCTGCGCGGAGATCGTACCGGACTGGGCAAGCGGCGTGTCACGGCGCAGGTTTGCCGCGGCGAGCCTCTCGGCAGCACCCGCCGCTTCCTTCTGCGCCTGCAGAACCTGCAACTGCGCCCGGTCGACCGGCAGCTGAGCCTCAGTTCGCGCCTCCTCCGCGCGCGCTTGCTCTACGGCCAATCTGAACGGAACCGGATCGATGGTAAAGAGGAGCGTTCCCCGCTTCACCCATTCGTTGTCTTTCACAAGAACCGCTGCGACCGGACCCGTAACTTCCGGCGTGATCGACAGCACATCGGACGTGACGTATGCGTCGTCCGTATAGGCGAACAGATAGCCCGACATCCACCAAGATAGAAAAGTTGCTGCAACAGCGAGGAGGAACAGCAAGGCGCGCCGGCGGTGCGAAAAAACGCGCGATTGATCGAGTTCGGGAGTCGCGGAAAGCGAAAGTGCAGCAACCGGGAGACGGGGTTCCATGTTCCCGATCACCGGCTCGGGGATGGACTTGTCTTTCAGACTGACGTTCAGATTCTGGTCCAATTTCGATCGTCCAAGTCAATCGGCGCCCCCGAGATATTTGATTTCGATAATCGCGCAGTCAAATATATAGGAAGCACGATCTCGATAGCTTTTGGCACTGACATGGAACTGCGCCACATCCGCTATTTCCTCGCGGTTGCCGAGGAGAAAAACTTCACACGCGCCGCTGCGCGCGTTGGAATCGGGCAGCCGCCGCTGAGCCAACAGATCAAGGATCTTGAGGCCGAAGTTGGGGCTGCGCTCTTCCATCGCATTCCCCAGGGTGCTGAACTGACCGAGGCAGGGCGCGCTTTTCTGGAGAACGTGCGGGTCATTCCTATGCAGGCGGAGCGCTCCATTCGCGCCGCGCAGAGGGCTGCGCGGGGTCAAATCGGTTCGCTGCGGGTGGGCTTTACCAACTCGGCACCATTTAATCCCGTTGTTACCTCGACAATCCGATCGTTTCGCCGAGCTTATCCCGATGTGGATCTGACGCTGGAGGAAGCAAGCACATCCCGCCTCCTTGCGGGCCTTCGGGAAGGAGAGCTGGACGCGGTGTTCCTGCGCCCCGATGAGGGCGAGGACGATCTACAGTTTCGGCGTCTCTCCAACGAGCCGATGCTCGTCGTATTGCCCGCAAGCCATCCGGTGGCGAAGTCGACTGAAATCGATCTGATCAGGCTGAAGGGGGATCCGCTCATTCTGACGCCGCGCGGATCGGCCTGGGTTGACACAGTCATCGCGGCCTGTCGGCGGGCGGGCTTCGAGCCGACCCTCGGGCAGTCCGCGCCGCAGATCAGCTCTGTCGTCAGCCTGGTGGCAGCTGAGCTTGGCTTTTCGCTCGTGCCGGCGTCAATGCGCCAGCTTCATGTAACCGGCGTCACCTATCGTGAGGTCAAAGGGGACGCTCCGATCGTGCGCTTGGCTCTGGCGTTCCGGCGTGGCGAGACCTCGAAGATCGTCCGCAACTTCATTGCCCAGGCGGTGGCGTGAAGCAGGAGATGAGCGAAGCAATGCGTATGTCGGCTTAAGCGGCCTCGATGGTATCGGACTGATGTCGCCTTGTCACATGCGGGCGTCGCGACCATACTCGTCCTGGTCCGTTCGCACCCCGCAAGCCGACGTCAGGGCGTAGAAACAGAGAGATAGCTGGAGCGAGAGCTCCGCGCAGCTCTCTGTTGGCGATCCTGGAGAGCCGTCAGGATGAGATATCACCACGAATGCGCGGCCTGATTGCTGGCTTGTACGAAGACTGGATATCTCTCGATGAACGGGTCGCGTGCGTATTCCCATCAAGGCCGCGGCCCGCGAGCCGATCAAACAGGCCGAATACATATCAGCGACTTCCGCAACCCACGCACAATCTCTCTTGCGAAACGCAGCCGGTCCATACATGTGGGTCACCAGCCGCAATGCTCTGACGAATGATCATGTTTCCGCTTGGCCTCCAGAAGCCGACGTCTGCGCCTCATGCCCTACCGCGCGTGCAGCAGCGCCAGTAGCACGACAACCGCGCAGGCCAGCGCCGCCGTGGTCAGCTTCCAGAACATCAGCGGGCTGCGCTCCAGGAGCGGCGTGATCCGTGTGTCGAGATAGGCCGGATTGGGCGTGCGAAGCTCGAAGACGAATTCGGACAGATCCTCGTGCCGCTTGTAGGGATCGGGATGGAGCGCGCGCCTGAGCGCGCCGTCGACCCAGGCCGGCACGTTGCGGTCGCCGTCGGCCGGGCGATATTGCAGTCTCCGCACGTCCGCCTTGCGCCGGATCCTGGCGATCTGGGTGCCATAGGGAAGCTTTCCCGTCAGCATCTGGTAACAGATCACGGCCAGCGAAAACATGTCGGAGCGCGGCGAGCCACCTTGCCCAAGAAAATACTCCGGCGCCGTGTACTGGACCGTTCCCAGGATGTCGTCGGCCTCGTCTCGCGGCGCCGCCTCCGCGACGCCCGCGACCCTGACCGATCCGAAGTCGATGATCTTCGCGGTGCCGGTCTTGTCGATCAGGATGTTGTCGGGCCTGAGGTCCTGATGCAGCATTTCCATGCGGTGGAAGGCGCGCAGCCCCGCGGCGATCTGCTCGACCAGTCTGCGGACCGTTTCCAGATCGGGGCGCGGATTGTCGGTCATCCACTGCTTCAGCGTCTGCCCTTCGACGAATTCGGTCGCGACGTAGAGGTAGCTGCGCCGTCGCGACTGCGACAGCGGTTTGAGCACATGCGGGCTGTCGATCCGTCGCGCGATCCACTCCTCCATCAGGAAGCGCTTGAGATAGGCGGCATTGTCGCGCAAATCGATCGACGGCAGCTTGAGCGCGACCGGCGCCTCGGTCTCGGCGTCGACCGCGAGATAGATATGACTGCGGCTGCTGCCGTGGATTTCGCGGACGATCCTGTAGCCATCGAAGACCGCTCGCGGCTCCGGCAACGGAGGAAGCGGCAGTTGTGACGTCTGATTGAAGATGCCGGCCGGCTCGCGCTGCGGCACCGCGTCGATGCGCAGGATCTGGACGGTGATGTTGTCGTCGCTGCCGCGCCGGTAGGCTTCCTCGACGATCGCCTTTGCCGCCCCGTCGAGCTCGGCTGCGTGCTCGCCGAGTGCGCTGGTGATGAAACGCTGGTCGACGAATTCATAGGCACCGTCGGTCGCCAGGATAAAGGTGTCGCCGGCCTCGATCTCGAAAGTCTGGTAGTCGATCTCGAGCTGCGGATTGATGCCGAGCGCGCGGCCGAGATAGGTCTGCTCCGACGACACGATGATGCGGTGATCGTCGGTCAGCTGCTCGAGCGCCTTGCCGGCGACGCGGTAGACGCGACAGTCGCCGACGTGGAAGATGTGCGCCGTGGTCGCCTTGATGACCATGGCGGTCAGGGTGCAGACATAGCCCTTGTCGCGATCATAGGCATATTGGCTCTTGCGCGTCTGCGCGTGCAGCCAGGAATTGGTCGCGTCCAGCACGCGGCGGGCGGAGGTCTTCACCGTCCAGGATTCCGACGTGCAGTAATAGTCCATCAGGAAGCTCTTGACCGCCGACTCGCTGGCGATCTGGCTCACCGTGCTGCTGGAGATGCCGTCGGCGAGAACGGCCGCGATGCCCTTCAGGCTGAGGAGCGGCTCTTCCGGAATCAGGACGCCGTGAAAATCCTGATTGACGGGCTTGCGCCCCTTGTCGGAGTGCTGGCCGACAGAGATCAGGAGTCCGCGGGTCATCGTCATCACCAGGCGAAGGGAGCCTCACCCTGGTCGGGCGAGGCTCCTCTGTCGAGACGTATCAGGCCGCAACGCGGGTCGGTGCGGCCTTGCCGGCCTGACGCTTCGGCAGGGTCATGACGTGCGTGGTGTAGAGAGTCATGCCGGTGAAGGCGAGGCCGCCGACGAGGTTGCCGAGCACGGTCGGGATCTCGTTCCAGATCAGATAGTCCAAGATCGAGAACTTTGCGCCGAGCAGCAGCCCCGACGGGAACAGGAACATGTTCACGACGGAATGCTCGAACACCATGTAGAAGAAGACCAGGATCGGCATCCACATCGCGATGACCTTGCCGGGGACCGAGGTCGAGATCATGGCGCCGACGACGCCGGTCGAGACCATCCAGTTGCAGAGCATGCCGCGCAGGAACAGCGTCGCCATGCCCGCCGCGCCGTGCGCCGCGTAGCCGAGCGTCCGGCTTTCCCCGATGATCCCGATGGCGGTGCCGACCTTGTCGGGGGCCTGCGTGAAGCCGAACGTCGTGACGAAGGCCATCATGAAGGCGACGGTGAACGCGCCGGCGAAGTTACCGACGAACACCAGGCCCCAGTTGCGCAACACGCCACCGAGCGTGACGCCCGGACGCTTGTCGATCAGGGCGAGCGGCGAGAGCACGAACACGCCGGTCAGGAGATCGAAGCCCAGGAGGTACAGCATCACGAAGCCGACCGGAAACAAGAGGGCGCCGATCAGCGGCTGGCCGGTGTTGACGTTGATCGTGACGGCGAACCATGCGGCGAGTGTGAGGATGGCGCCGGCCATGTAGGCGCGGATGATGGTATCCCGGGTGGACATGAAGATCTTGGACTCGCCCGCATCCACCATCTTGGTGACGAATTCCGAAGGCGCGAGATACGACATCAATGGTTCCTTTTGCTTCGTAAGTGAGAGCGACACGCCCTCGGGAGAGCGCGGCTGAACGTCATGGGACGTGCGGGCTGGCCTGCCGCACGCGAGCTATGGAAAGTCTGGAAGCCTTGGGAATCGCGTCACGACGACTGAGCCGGGAAGGGCCGCGAAGCAGTTGAGCTTCCGGATTGCAGCCGCCAGAGGCTGCAACAATGCGGCAAGCCGCAGTCTTCGTTGACGTCGGTGAAGAAGCAAGTTGCGTGCCGCCTGGGCCTGTTTGAAAAGACCAGCGATATCAAATGGATGTCGCACGCGTTCAACTGACTTTTGCGAACGCACGGCCTTTTGCTTGGGCGGCTGCATAAGATTTGTGCGGCGCACAAGGAATGAGCAATCCGCAAATTCCGCGTGCGCAGCGAGCCTGCGACAGTCTGGCGCGGCATCTATAACCCATTCATTTTTCGATGTTTTTCGGAGTGGCAGGCTTGGCATGAAGCTTGAATCATTCAAGCCGACGCCATTGAAGCCGTCCCGCGAGACTTCTCATCCGATTTGCCGACGCCACCAGACGGGGGTCTCCCCCGCCATGCGTTCGCATGCGCCTCCTTCAGGCGTCACGGACGGACGGGCCGCTCGCGCGCACTGACGCCATCAATTCTGCAACGATGCAAAGGACGACACTGCCTATGACCAAGCGCACCCGCCAGCCCTCGGGCCTGAGCCGCCGTCAATTGTTGAAGGCCGCCGGCAGCACCGCCGCACTTCTCGCCGCCGCAAAACTCAATTTCCCCGCCGGCGCCTTCGCGCAGGACGCAGGCCCCGAGGTCAAGGGCGCCAAGCTCGGCTTCATCGCGCTCACCGACGCAACCCCGCTGTTCGTCGCCAAGGAGAAGGGCATCTTCGCCAAATACGGCATGCCCGACGTCGAGGTGCAGAAGCAGGCCTCCTGGGGCACCACGCGCGACAATCTCGTGCTCGGCTCCGAAGGCAACGGCATCGACGGCGCGCACATCCTGACTCCAATGCCGTACCTGATCTCCTCCGGCAAGGTGACGCAGAACAACCAGCCGACGCCGATGTACATTCTGGCGCGCCTGAACCTGAACGGTCAGTGCATCTCGGTCGCCAAGGAATATGCCGACCTCAAGGTCGGAATCGACACCGCGCCCTTCAAGGCGGCGCTGGAGAAGAAGAAGGCCGGCGGCAAGGCCGTGAAGGCCGCGATGACCTTCCCGGGCGGCACGCATGATCTCTGGATCCGCTACTGGCTCGCCGCCGGCGGCATCGATCCCGACAAGGACATCGAAACCATCGTGGTCCCGCCGCCGCAGATGGTCGCCAACATGAAGGTTGGCACCATGGACTGCTTCTGCGTCTGCGAGCCCTGGAACCTGCAGCTCATCCATCAGGAGATCGGCTACACCGCGATCACCACCGGCGAGCTCTGGGACAAGCATCCCGAAAAATCGTTCGGCATGCGCGCGGCCTGGGTCGACAAATATCCGAAGGCGGCGAAGGCGCTGCTGATGGCGGTGATGGAAGCCCAGCAATGGGCCGAGAAGGTGGAGAACCGCGAGGAGGCGGCGGTGATCTGCGCCAAGCGGCAATGGATCAACTGCCCGGTCGAAGACATCACCGACCGCATGAAGGGCAAGTTCGATTACGGCACCGGCCGCGTCGTCGACAACTCGCCGCAGCAGATGCGGTTCTGGAAGGACCAAGCGTCCTATCCGTTCCAAAGCCACGACCTCTGGTTCCTCACCGAGGACATCCGCTGGGGCAAATACGAGGCCGGCGTCGACACCAAGGCGCTGATTGCCAAGGTGAACCGCGAGGACCTCTGGAAGGATGCGGCCAAGACGCTGGGCGTCGCGGCCGCCGATATCCCGGCCTCGACCTCGCGCGGCAAGGAGACCTTCTTCGACGGCAAGGTGTTCGATCCCGAAAATCCGGCTGCCTATCTGAAGTCGCTCGCGATCAAGCGCGTCGAAGTCTGATGGAGCTCGCGGCCACCGTCAGGCGGCCGCGTCGTCCTTTGAAGCCGGAGAGGGATTTTCAATGAACATGCCTGCCACGAAGATTGAGGTTGAGACCGCAACGCCTGCGGGTGCTGCCGCGCCGGTCGTCGCGATGACGCTCAAGCGTCCGCCGCGCGCCGAGACTTACGCCCGCATCGCCAGGGAGACCGCCGTGCGCGTGATTCCGCCGCTGGTCGTGATCGCGCTGCTGACGCTGGTGTGGGAGCTGGTGTGCCGCCGCGCCGGCTCGGCACTGCCGCCGCCGTCAAAGGTGTTCAAGGACACCAAGGAATTGATCTTCGATCCGTTCTTCGATCATGGCGGCATCGACAAGGGCCTGTTCTGGCATCTCTCCGCAAGCCTTCAGCGCGTCGCGCTCGGCTATTCGCTCTCTGCCATCGCCGGCATCGCGCTCGGCGTGCTGGTCGGGCAGTCGGTCTGGGCGATGCGCGGGCTTGATCCGCTGTTCCAGGTGCTGCGCACCATCCCGCCGCTGGCCTGGCTGCCGCTGTCGCTCGCGGCATTCCGCGACGGCCAGCCGTCGGCGATCTTCGTCATCTTCATCACCTCGATCTGGCCGATCATCATCAACACCGCGGTCGGTATCCGCAACATCCCGCAGGACTACCGCAACGTCGCCGCGGTGGTGCAGCTCAACCCGCTCGAGTTCTTCGGCAAGATCATGATCCCGGCGGCGGCGCCCTATATCTTCACGGGCCTGCGCATCGGTATCGGCCTGTCCTGGCTCGCCATCATAGCAGCCGAAATGCTGATCGGCGGCGTCGGCATAGGCTTCTTCATCTGGGACGCCTGGAATTCCTCGCATATCAGCGAGATCATCCTGGCGCTGTTCTATGTCGGCATCGTCGGCTTCGTGCTCGACCGCCTGATCGCGGGCGTCGGCAAGATCGTCACCCGCGGCACGGCGCAGAACTGAGGGAGAAGGGCACATGACCGCCTATCTGAAGCTCGACCATATCGACAAGGTCTTTACCCGCGGCGCCGCCACCACGGAGGTGCTGAAGGACATCAACCTGACGATCGAGAAGGGTGAATACGTCTCGATCATCGGCCATTCCGGCTGCGGCAAGTCGACCCTGCTCAACATCATCGCAGGCCTGACCGGCGCCACCACCGGCGGCGTGCTGCTCGAGAACCGCGAGGTCAACTCGCCGGGTCCCGATCGCGCCGTGGTGTTCCAGAACCACAGCCTGCTGCCGTGGCTGACCGTCTACGAGAACGTCAAGCTCGGCGTCGACAAGGTCTTTGCCAGGACCAAGTCCCGCGCCGAACGCGACGCCTGGGTCATGCACAATCTCAACCTGGTGCAGATGGCCCACGCCAGGGACAAGCGTCCCTCGGAAATCTCCGGCGGCATGAAGCAGCGCGTCGGCATCGCCCGGGCGCTGGCGATGGAGCCGAAGGTGCTGCTGCTCGACGAGCCGTTCGGCGCGCTCGACGCGCTGACCCGCGCGCATCTGCAGGACTCGGTGATGGCGCTGCATCAGAAGCTCGGCAACACCATTCTGATGATCACCCACGACGTCGACGAGGCGGTGCTGCTATCCGATCGCATCGTCATGATGACGAACGGGCCGAGCGCGCGCATCGGCGAGGTGCTGGAGGTGCCGCTCGCACGTCCCCGCAAGCGGCTCGATCTCGCGACCAATTCCACTTATTTGAAGTGCCGCCACCGCGTGCTCGAATTCCTCTACGAGCGTCATCGCTTCGTCGAGGCCGCGTAAACGAAGGTTTAACGTGGAAGATCAGCGCGCCTAAATAATCGACACCTCGCTCAATCCTTGTGCGCCGCACAAGGATTGAGCGAATCGCAAGATTTGCGAGCGAAATACACATGCCGGAACTTCGGGCAATACGAATAAGCTCCTGAATTCCCTGTATTTCCCGAACGCGCGCAATTGGCACGGAAATTGAAATGTCAATTTGCGACGCCAACGACGACGTCCCTCAACATCATCAATCAGCATCGTGAACTCGCCACCGGGGCTTGGCCTCGGCGCGCGCCTCCATGCGGAGGCAGAGCCTGCAACGACGCAGCGGTGAGCCAAGAAGGGATTATCAATGACGACGAATCCGACTCGAAATCCGACGTGGATTTCTGATTGGCGCCCCGAAGACGAGGCGTTCTGGAATGCGGGCGGCAAAGTGATCGCCCGGCGCAACCTGATCTGGTCGATCGTGGCCGAGCATATCGGCTTCTCCGTCTGGCTGATCTGGAGCATCGTCACCACCAAGCTGCCGCAGGCGGGCTTCCACTACACCACCGACCAGCTGTTCCAGCTCGTGGCGGTGCCAGGGCTGATCGGCGCATTGATGCGCTTCCCCTATACGTTCGCGGTCACGACTTTCGGCGGCCGCAACTGGACCATTTTCAGCGCGGCTGTCCTGTTCATCCCGACGCTGTCGCTCGCCTATTTCGTCAGCCAGCCCGACACCCCGTTCTGGCTGATGCTGCTGATTGCATCGACCGCGGGTCTCGGTGGCGGCAATTTCGCCTCCAGCATGACGAACATCTCCTTCTTTTTCCCTGACCGGATGAAGGGATGGGCGCTGGGGCTGAACGCGGCGGGCGGCAATATCGGCGTCTCCAGCGTGCAGCTGCTGACCCCGATCCTGATGACGCTCGCGGTCATCAACCTGTTCCAGGCGTCCCCCGTCGACGGCATCTTCCTCCAGAATGCCGGCCTGATGTGGGTGCTGCCGATCGCGATCGCGGTGTTCGGCGCGGTGTTCTTCATGAACAACCTGACCACGGCCAAGTCGTCGATCAAGAACCAGCTTGCCGTCGTCAAGCGCAAGCACACCTGGATCATGGCGTATCTCTATATCGGCACGTTCGGATCCTTCATCGGCTACTCGGCGGCGTTCCCGCTGCTGATCAAGACGCAGTTTCCGGCGATCTCGATCTCCATCGCGTTCCTCGGGCCGCTGGTCGGTTCGCTGTCGCGACCGCTCGGCGGCTTGCTCGCCGACAAGATCGGCGGCTCCATCCTCACCTTCTGGAACTTCATCGCGATGGCGGGCGCCACCGTCGGCGTGCTCTACTTCGTCGGGCACAAGGACTTCACCGGCTTCCTTGCGATGTTCCTGATCCTGTTCGTGACGACGGGCATCGGCAACGGCTCGACCTACCGCATGATCCCCTCGATCTTCCGCGAGCAGAACCTGTTCAGGGTGCGCGGCAAGGGCGATGCGGCGCGCGCGGCGGCCTTGAAGACCGCGAGCATCGAGAGCGGTGCGGCGGTCGGCTTCATCGGCGCGATCGGCGCCGTCGGCGGCTATCTGATCCCGACCGGTTTCGGCAAGTCGATCGCCATGACCGGTGGTCCGTCGCTCGCGCTCGCGATCTATCTCGCTTTCTACGCCTCCTGCCTCGGACTGACCTGGTGGTTCTACCTGCGTCGCAGCCCGCAGGGTGAGGGCGCGTCAAGCCTCGCGGAAGCGCGAGTCTGAGTTTGGCACGAATGTCGCTTCTCCCCGTACGCGGGGAGAAGACTCTCTGATGACGTTTGACCCATGAACCTTGTTCGCAACGGCGCGGACAAAGGCAGACCGAAACAGACAGGAGAACATCATGACTTCAGAACAGATCACCCTCGTCCAGCAGAGCTTTTCCAAGGTCGCGCCGATTTCAGAGGCGGTCGCGGTGCTGTTCTACGATCGCCTGTTCGAGGTGGCGCCGTCCGTGCGCGCGATGTTTCCCGAGGACATGACCGAGCAGCGCAAGAAGCTGATGGGCATGCTCGCCGCTGTCGTCAGCGGCCTGTCGAAGCTCGAGACGATTCTTCCCGCGGCCTCGGCGCTCGCCAAGCGTCATGTCGCCTATGGCGCCAGGGCCGAGCACTATCCGGTGGTCGGCGCGACCTTGCTCTGGACCCTCGAGAAGGGCCTCGGCGAGGCCTGGACACCCGAACTCGCCACGGCCTGGACCGACGCTTACGGCGTGCTGTCCGGCTACATGATTTCCGAGGCCTACGGCGCGCAGGCGCAGGCAGCCGAATAGGAGATGGATTGTGAGTGAACCGCTGGTCATCGTCGGTAACGGTATGGCGGCCGCGCGTCTGGTCGACGAGCTCGCCAAGACCTCGCTTGGCCGCTACGCGGTTGCGGTGATCGGCGAAGAGCCGCGGCTCGCTTACAACCGCGTGCTGCTCTCCTCCGTGCTGGCCGGCGAGACCGGCTCGCACGAGATCGAGCTGAGGCCGGCAGACTGGTGGCGCCATCGCGGCGTCACCGTGCGCTACGGCTATCGCGTCACCGAGATCGACACCGGCCGCCGCGAGCTGAAGATCGAAGGTGAAGAGAGCGTCGAATATTCCAAGCTCGTGCTCGCCACCGGATCGATGCCGCTGCGGCTCAACGTGCCGGGCGCCGATCTCACCGGGGTGCACACCTTTCGCGATACGCGCGACGTCGATCTGCTGCTGACGCTCGCTGCGGCGAAGAAGCGCGTCGTCGTGGTCGGCGGCGGCCTGCTCGGGCTCGAAGCGGCCTATGGCCTTGCGAAAGCCGGCGCGCCGGTGACGCTGCTGCACCTGATGGACCGGCTGATGGAGCGCCAGCTCGATTTGCCGGCGGCCGACCTGCTGAAGACGCTGGTCGAGCGCAAGGGCGTCCGCATCCTGCTCAATGCATCCACCGCCCGCATTCACGGCGAGGGCCATGTCGAAGCCGTCGAGCTTGCCGACGGCACGCGCATCGAGGCGGATGCCGTGATCTTCGCCGCCGGCATCAGGCCGAATGTGGCGCTTGCCAAAGACGCCGGCATCGCGGTCAACCGCGGCATCGTCGTCAACGACGAGATGCAGACGGCCTCGCCCGACATCTACGCGCTCGGCGAATGTGCCGAGCATCGCGGCACCTGCTACGGCCTGGTCGAGCCCGCTTACGAGCAGGCGCGCGTGCTGGCGCGGCATCTCGCCGGCCGTCCCGCCGCCTATCAGGGCAGCGTGGTCTCGACCAATCTGAAGGTCTCGGGCGTCAGCGTCTTCTCCGCCGGCGACTTCATGAGCGGGGACGGCAGCGAGAGCCTGGTGCTGTCAGACCGCAGGCGCGGCGCCTACAAGAAGCTCGTGATCGCCGACGGCCGGCTCACCGGCGCGGTGCTGATCGGCGATACCGCCGATGCGCTCTGGTATCTCGAGCTGATCCGCAATCGCGACAAGGTGGCGGCGATCCGCACCGACATGATGTTCGGCCGCGCGCTGGCGCATCCCTCCAAGGCGGCTTGATAAGGCAGCTCGATATGACGGCGATCGATCCCACGCTCCGCGCCACCAAGACGACCTGTCCTTATTGCGGCGTCGGCTGCGGCGTGCTGGCGACGCCCGACGGCAACGGTGGCGCGGCGATCGCGGGCGACCCGGATCATCCCGCCAATTTCGGCCGGCTGTGCTCGAAGGGCTCGGCGCTCGGCGAGACCGTCGGGCTGGTGAGCCGGCTGCTCTATCCGATGATCCGCTGCAAGGGCGTGCTTGAGCGTGTCGCCTGGAGCGATGCGCTCGACCACGTCGCCCATCGCATGCAGCACATCGTGGCGCGCGACGGCGCCGATGCGGTCGCGTTCTACCTCTCGGGTCAGTTGCTGACAGAGGATTATTACGTCGCCAACAAGCTGATGAAGGGTTTTGTCGGCACCGCCAATGTCGACACCAATTCGCGGCTCTGCATGTCGTCCTCGGTCGCCGGCCACCGCCGCGCCTTCGGTGCGGACACCGTGCCGGGCTGCTACGAGGACCTCGACCAGGCTGACTTGCTCGTGTTCGTCGGCTCGAATGCGGCCTGGTGCCATCCCGTGCTGTTCCAGCGCATGCTGAAGAACCGGCAGGAGCGCGGCGCGCGCATGATCGTGATCGATCCGCGCCGTACCGACACGGCCAGCGACGTCGACCTGTTCCTCGGCCTCAAGCCCGGCACCGACACCGCCTTGTTCTCCGGCCTGTTCGTCCATCTCGCTGACAATGGCGCGCTCGACCAGGATTACATCGCGCAGAACACGTCGGGCTTCGATGACGCGCTGGCGCGCGCACGCAACATCGCCGGCAGTGTCACCGCGACCGCGCTGGCGACGGGCCTGTCCGAACAGGACGTCGCGGCCTTCTTCAAGATGTTCCGCGACACCGAGCGCGTCGTCACGCTCTATTCGCAGGGCGTCAACCAGTCGGCGCAGGGCACCGACAAGGTCAACGCGATCCTGAACTGCCATCTCGCCACGGGGCGTATCGGCAAGCCGGGCGCCTCGCCGTTCTCGCTCACCGGCCAGCCGAACGCGATGGGCGGCCGCGAGGTCGGCGGCCTCGCCAACCAGCTCGCCGCGCATATGAACTTCACCCCGCCGGATATCGATCGTGTCAGGCGCTTCTGGAAGGCGCCGCGCATCGCCACCCATGAAGGGTTGAAGGCGGTGCAGCTGTTCGAGGCGATCAACCGCGGCGAGGTCAAGGCGCTGTGGGTGATGGGCACCAACCCGGCGGTGTCATTGCCGGACGCGGACGTCGTGCGGGAAGCGCTGAAGAAGCTCGAGCTGTTCGTGGTCTCCGAGAACGTGCTCTCCAACGACACGGTCGAGGCCGGCCCGCATGTGCTGTTGCCGGCGCTTGCCTGGGGCGAGAAGTCGGGCACGGTGACCAACTCCGAACGCCGCATCTCGCGCCAGCGCTCGTTCCTGCCGGCGCCGGGCGAGGCGCGGCCGGACTGGTGGATTCTGAGCGAGACCGCAAAGCGGCTCGGCTTCGGCGACAGCTTCAATTACAAATCCGCTGCCGATATTTTCCGCGAGCATGCCGCGCTCTCTGCTTTCGAGAACGACGGCAGCCGCGATTTCGACATCGGCGCGCTGACGGCACTCTCGGACGAGGCCTTCGACGCCTTGAAGCCGGTGCAGTGGCCGGCGCGCGAAGGAGAGGTGTCAGGCGAGCGCTTCTTCGCGAACGGCGGCTTCTTCACCAATGACGGCAAGGGCCGCTTCGTCGCGCCGGACGTGCCGTCACTGCGCGGCGAGACCGGACCGTCGCGTCCCCTGCGGCTCAACACCGGACGTATCCGCGACCAGTGGCACACCATGACGCGCACGGGGCTCAGCCAGCGTCTCGGCGCGCATCTGCCGGAGCCGTTCGTCGAGATCCACCCGGATGATGCCAGCAAATTCGGCATCGTGCATGACGGCTACGCCCGCATCACCACCGATTACGGCCAGTGCATCCTGAAGGTCGTCGTCAGCGACCGTCAGCAGCGCGGCACGCTGTTCGCGCCGATCCACTGGAGCGCGACGAACGCCTCGCACGGCCGCGTCGGCGCGCTCGTGCAGTCCTTCACCGACCCGTTCTCGGGCCAGCCGGAGTCGAAAGCCACGCCGGCGGCGATCTCGCCTTATGAATACGTCTTCCGCGGCTTTGCGCTGTCGCGCAAACAGCTCGATCTGCCGCCGAACCTGATGTGGACCCGTGTCACGGTTACGGGCGGCTTCGGCTATCTCTTCGCCGACAATGCGGATCTGTCGCGCTGGCCATCCTGGCTCGACGGCGTCGCCGGCGAGGACGTCGCCGACTATCGCGACTTCGGCGGCGGCGTTTATCGCGCGGCCTCGTTCGCGGGCGACCGCATCGAGACCTGCCTGTTCGTCGGCCCCGCGCATGATGCCGGCGACTGGGAGGTGGTGAAGAGCCTGTTCGTGGCCGATCACGTCACCGACGAGCAGCGCCGCATGCTGCTGTCAGGCAAATCGACGGAGGGCGCAGCCTCGACCGGCCCCATCGTCTGCGCCTGCTTCGGCGTCGGCCGCGGCACCATCTGCGACACCATCGCCGGCGGCGCGCGCACGGCGGCCGAGATCGGCGTCAAGCTCAAGGCCGGCACCAATTGCGGGTCATGTATCCCCGAGCTGAAGCGGCTGATCGCGACGACGGAAGTCGTGGCGGTGAAAGAGGCCAGGCTCGCGGGAACTGTGGGCTAGGTCCGGCTCTCTCCATCGTCATTGCGCGCGCAGCGAAGCAATCCAGAGTCTTTCAGCGGAGGGATTCTGGATTGCTTCGCTGCGCTCGCAATGACGGCGTGGAGGCAGTTTTGCGCGACAGCCACTCCGGGGATCCCCGGCGCGCCCATCTTCCCAACGCAGCCATGCCCCCGCCCCAATCGACGCGCCTTCGATTGTGCCCTATGTTGCCGCGATCCCCCTCCACATGCACAAAAACAACAATGATGTACCTGGAAACGCCGCCGCGCCTGATCGAAACCAAGATCTTCTCCGCCATGCCCGACCAATTCCGCCGCAAGGGCGTGCGGAGCGATTGGGCCGATGCCAACCGGCCGGGTGTGCCGACCGACAGCTTCATCGAAGGGCCGTCGTTCGACAAGGACGGTCACCTCTACATCGTCGACATTCCCTTCGGCAGGATCTTCCGCATCGCGCCTGATGGCGAGTGGTCGCTCGTGATCGAGTACGACGGCTGGCCGAACGGATTGAAGATCGCCGCCGATGGCCGCATCCTCGTGGCCGACTACATGCACGGCATCATGGAGCTCGACGCCGGGGCAGGGCGCATCAGGCCCATCCTGACTGCGCGCAATTCGGAATCGTTCCGTGGCTGTAACGATCTGCATCTCGCCTCCAACGGCGACATCTTGTTCACCGATCAGGGCCAGACCGGCCTGCACGACCCAAGCGGCCGTGTTTATCGCCTGACGCCGGGCGGTCGGCTCGATTGCCTGCTCGATACCGGCATCAGCCCGAACGGCCTGGTGCTCGACCCCAGCGAAACCGTGCTGTTCGTCGCCATGACGCGCGACAATGCGGTGTGGCGGTTGCCGTTCATGAAGGACGGCAGCGTATCGAAGGTCGGCCGCTTCTGCTCGCTGTTCGGCACCAGCGGTCCTGATGGCATGACCATGGATGCGGCCGGTCGCCTGTTCGTCGGCCACGCCTCGCTCGGCCACGTCTTCGTGTTCGCGCCGAACGGAGAGCTGATCGCGCGGATCAAGTCGTGCGCGGGTCCGAGCTGCACCAATGTCGCCATTGGTGGCGTCAAGAAAGATCGGCTCTATATCACGGAGTCAGGGACCGGCAGCGTGCTGGTTGCGGATATCAGCGGATTGTGAGCTTTGACATGAACACAAAACCCTTCGGCAAGACCGGCGCGAACGTCTCCGTCATCGGGCAGGGCACCTGGTATCTCGATCATGGCGACCGCAAGCGCGCGATCGCGGCGCTTCAGCGCGGGCTCGATCTCGGCATGACCCACATCGACACCGCCGAGATGTATGGCGATGCCGAGCTCGTCATCGCGGATGCAATCGCAGGCCGCCGCGATGAGGTGTTCCTCGTCTCGAAGGTGCTGCCGAGCAACGCCTCGCGCGGCGGCACCATCACGGCGTGCGAACGCTCGCTGAGGCGGCTGAAGACCGATCGCCTCGACTGCTATCTGCTGCACTGGCGCGGTTCCTATCCGCTCGAGGACACCGTCGCCGCGTTCGAGGAGTTGGTGAAGGCCGGCAAGATCAAATCCTGGGGTGTCTCCAATTTCGACGCCGACGATCTCGACGAAATTCTCGACGTCTCCGGCGAAGGCCGCATCGCGTGCAATCAAGTGCTCTATCATCTCAAGGAGCGCGCGATCGAGCATGTGGTGATCCCGTGGTGCGAGACGCATGGCGTCGCTGTCGTCGCATACTCTCCGTTCGGCCACGACGATTTTCCCGCAAGCAACAGCAAGGGAGGCGCGGTGCTGGCACGCATCGCGGAGGGGCGTCGTGTGACGCCGCGTCAGGTCGCGCTGAGCTTTCTCACCCGTGCAACTACGGTGTTCGCGATCCCGAAGGCTTCGTCCGCGGAACATGCTGCTGAAAATGCGGCGGGCGGCGATCTCGTGCTGACGAAAGACGAGATTTCTGCGCTCGATGCGGCGTTTCCGCGCGGTCCGAAGCCGCGCAGTCTGCCCATGTTGTAGTGCACAAACGCCTATTATTAATGGAGTATTGACGCGCGGGGGCGTCAGCGCATATCGGCATCCTGTTTTCGGAAGTTGTGAAAGCGGCGCATTTGTCGTTTTTTACGATCGTTCCCGAATCGTAGTTTTCCCAGGTTCCAGCCGTGACACCGCCGCCCGCCGCAGCCGCAAGGCTCGACAGTATTCCCATGCCCGTGCCGGAGAAGAAGCAGGAAGCTCGCCGCGCGCCTGCGCGCGTCGATCATCCCTTCAAGGGCATCGCGCTGGTGCTGCTGTCGACGGTATTCCTCGGCTGCTCCGACGTCACCGCAAAGTATCTGTCGACGAGCCTGCCCTCGATCGAGATCACCTGGATCCGCTTCGTCACGTTCGCGCTGATGTTCACGCCGGTGATGCTGCCGGGCTCGCCGCTGCATGCGATGCGCACCGATCGCCTCGGCCTGCAGCTGATGCGGGGCGTAGCGCTGCTCGGCTCGTCGTTGTTCTTTATCACCGGTCTCCGTTTCCTCCCCATCGCGGAAGCCTCGGCCACCGGCTTCGTCTCGCCGCTGTTCGTCACCGCGCTGTCGATCATCTTCCTGAGCGAGAAGGTCGGCATGCGCCGCTGGATCGCGACCGCGATCGGTCTCATCGGCGTGATGATCATCCTGCGTCCGGGCTCCAATGCGTTTCACGCCGCCGCGTTCTTCCCGATCATCTCGGCATTCTGCTGGGCCGCTGCGCTGATCCTGACGCGCATGATGAGCGGGCGCGAAGCCGTCCTCACCACCATGGCCTATTCGGCGCTCACGGGCGTTGCGATCCTCAGCCTGATGGTGCCGTTCGTCTGGGTGACGCCGAGCTGGACCGCGATCGGGCTCGGCATCGTGATCGGCGTCGCGTCCACCGTGGGCCAGTGGATCATCGTGCTGGCCTATCGTTACGGCGATGCCTCGGTGCTGGCGCCGTTCTCGTACACGCAGTTGCTGTGGGTCAGCATTCTGGGCTTCTTCCTGTTCGGCGAAGTGCCTGATATCTGGACCGTCACTGGCGCTGCCTTCATCGTCGCCAGCGGTCTCTACATCGCCCATCGCGAGCGCATCCGCCGCGCCCAGCTGCTGGTGCTGGAAGAGCGCTCCCCGAACCCCTGACGCAAGTTCGCGCGTCCCGCTTCGTGCTATCAACGGTTCCAACAACTCGGGAGGAGCCGGATGCGCGCTGCGATTTTCAGGAACGGTGAGATTGTCGTCGACCGGATGGCCGAGCCGAAGCCGGGCCCCGGCCAGGTGCTGGTCAGGACGCTCGCCTGCGGCATCTGCGGCTCCGACCTTCATGCGCGCCAGCATGCCCCCCGCATGGCGGAGATGGCGAAGAAGACCGGCCGCAAGCCGATGGACCTCACCCGTGACGTCGTGTTCGGCCATGAGTTCTGCTGCGAGATCGTCGATTACGGTCCCGGAACTGCGCGCAAACTCAAGCCCGGCGCCCGTGTCTGCTCGCTCCCGGCGCTGGTGACGCCGCAGGGCATCGAGGGCATCGGCTATTCCAACGACAATATCGGCGGCTACGCCGAGGCGATGCTGCTCAGCGAGCCCCTGCTGCTGGAGGTGCCCAACGGTCTCGCGCCGGAACATGCGGCGCTGACCGAGCCGCTCGCCGTCGGCGTCCACGCCGTGGCGAAAGCCAACATCCGGGGCGGCGAGGTGCCGCTCGTGATCGGCTGCGGCCCGGTCGGCCTCGCGGTGATCGCCGCGCTGAGGATCAGGGGCCTGCATCCGATCGTCGCGGCCGACTATTCGCCGGCGCGGCGTGCGCTCGCGGCAAGGCTTGGCGCCGATATCGTCGTCGATCCCAGGGTGTCGCAACCCTACGCGACCTGGGCCGAGCACGCGCAGATGTCGGAGGCCGAGAAGGCGGCGCGGCCGCCGTTGCAGGCCATGCTCCCGGCACTGAAGCCCGCAATCATCTTCGAATGCGTCGGCGTGCCGGGCCTGTTGCAGCAGGTGTTCGAGGGCGCCCCGCGCGACGCGCGCATCGTGGTGGTCGGCGTCTGCATGGAGAGCGACAGGAGCGAACCGATGCTCGGCATCATGAAGGAGCTCAACGTCCAATATGTGCTCGGCTATACGCCCGATGAGTTCGCAGCGTCACTGCGCCTGATCGCCGACGGGCAGGTGGATGCGGCGGCGATGGTCACCGCCGAGGTCGGCCTCGACGGTGTCGCCAAAGCGTTCGCTGATCTCGCCAACCCCGAGGTGCACACCAAGATCATCGTGCAGCCGTGGCGATGACGGTGCCGTAGCGCCGTAGGGTGGGCAACGTGCCCACCATTCTCACCACGAACGCGGACGCATGGTGGGCACGGCGCTACGCGCCTTTGCCCACCCTACAAGACCTCATCAATATTTCGACGGCACATACATCTCCGGCGGAATCGGGCCGCGGTGATAGTCGGGGTTGCGCACGCGCGGCGGCAGCACCACGGGCACGCGGGCGACCTCCTGGTACGGCATCTGGCTGAGCAGATGCGCGATGCAGTTGAGGCGGGCGCGCTTCTTGTCGACGGCGTCGACGATCCACCACGGCGAGTCCGGCAGATGCGTGTGCTCCAGCATCGTCTCCTTGGCCTTGGTATACGCCTCCCAGCGGCTGCGCGCCTCGACGTCCATCGGGCTCAGCTTCCACTGCTTCAGCGGATCCCTGATGCGCATGCTGAAGCGGAACTGCTGCTCGTCGTCGGTGATCGAGAACCAGTATTTGACGAGAGTGATGCCGGAGCGGATCAGCATCCGTTCGAACTCCGGCACCGTCTTGAAGAATTCCTGGTACTGTTCGTCGGTGCAGAAGCCCATCACACGCTCGACTCCGGCGCGGTTGTACCAGCTGCGGTCGAACAGCACGATCTCGCCGCCGGCCGGCAAATGCGACACGTAGCGCTGGAAATACCATTGCGTGCGCTCGCGCTCGCTCGGGGCGGGGAGCGCCGCGACGCGGCAGATGCGGGGATTGAGCCGCTGGGTGATGCGCTTGATGACGCCGCCCTTGCCGGCGGAATCGCGGCCTTCGAACAGCACCACGACCTTCTTCTTCTCGCTCTGTACCCAGTCCTGGAGCTTGACCAGTTCGCCCTGGAGGCGGAGCAATTCCCGGAAATAAAGCCTGCGATCCACCGTCGGGCGGAGCGCGTCCGTCTCGTCCAGCAGCTCGTCGAGCCTGCTGTCATCGAGCTCCATCTCCAGCTCTTCGTCGAGATCGTCGGTCATTTCCCGGATGATGCGCTCGCGTTTGGCCATTTCAGGGGTGCGGTCGGATGCGGTCATGGCTGAGGCTCTCGGGTGGGGACGGTTGTCAAATGACCATCGGTGCCCTTTGTTTCATCCATGTGACAACGTCGCCTTTTGCGACCTCGGAATGAACTGCCCGGAACCGCTCCGTCCGCCGTCATTGCGAGCGGAGCGAAGCAATCCAGTACTCCTCCGCGGAGGCAGTCTGGATTGCTTCGTCGCGAGGGCTCCTCGCAATGACAGGCTGTCACACCGGCAGCGCGATCGAATACTTCACCTGGCTGAGCGCAAAGCTCGACTCGATCGAGGCGATGCCGTCGAGCCGGGTCAGCTTGGTCTTCAGGAAGGTCTCGTAGGAGGCGAGGTCGGCCGCGACGACGCGCAGGAGATAGTCGCGGTTGCCGGTCATCAGATAGCACTCCAGCACCTCGTCCCATTTCGAGATCGCGCGGGCGAAACGATTGAGATCCTCCTCCTTCTGCCGCGCCAGCTTGATCGAGATGAAGACGCTGACATGCAGCCCCAGCGCCTTCTGGTCGACGGTCGCAATGTAGCGGCTGATGACCTCGCGCTCCTCCAGCAGCTTGACCCGGCGATGGCAGGGCGACACCGAGAGCCCGACCTTGTCGGCCAGCTCCTGCATGGTCAGCCGGCTGTCGTTCTGGAGCAAAGCGAGGATTTTCCGGTCGATGGCGTCGAGGTCTGGCATTGGGATGAAACCTGTCTGAAGTGCTGATCCATTGGTAAAGTATCCCAATATTTGGAGGTATGGCGCGAAAAATTGAGAAGTTTGGCGCCGCCCGCAGGCGTATCATCGGAAGACCTGTTTCCGGGAGCATTGCCATGCCCGTCGATTCCGCCCGTCTGGACACATTGACCGCCCTTAGCCGCAAGGCGCTGTGGCTGTCGTCCTGGACCATCCACCACGCCAACCACATCCGCGCCAACGCGGACGGGCTCAAGGTCGGCGGGCACCAAGCCTCGTCCGCCTCGCTCGCCACCATCATGTCGGCACTGTATTTTAGCGTGCTGCGGCCGGAGGATCGCGTCGCGGTAAAGCCGCATGCGAGCCCGGTGTTCCACGCCATCCAGTACCTGTTCGGCCGGCAGACGCGCGAGAAGCTGGAGAACTTTCGCGGCTTCAAGGGCGCGCAGTCCTATCCCTCGCGCACTAAGGATGTCGACGACGTCGATTTCTCCACGGGGTCGGTCGGCCTCGGCGTCGCGCAGACGCTGTTCGCCTCGCTGGTGCAGGACTACGTCAAGGCGCATGGCTGGATGAAGGATCGCCGCGAAGGGCGGATGATCGCCCTCGTTGGCGATGCCGAGATGGACGAAGGCAACATCTTCGAAGCGCTCGCCGAAGGCTGGAAGCACGGCCTGCGCAACACCTGGTGGGTGGTCGATTATAACCGCCAGTCGCTCGACGCCGTCGTGCGCGAGGGGCTCTGGGAAAAGTTCGAGACCATGTTCCGTAATTTCGGCTGGGACGTGGTGATCGTGAAATATGGCCGCCTGATGCGCGAGGCCTTTGCCGAGCCGGGCGGCGAGGCGCTTAAAGCTTGGATCGACAATTGCCCGAACGCGCTCTACGCCGCGCTGTGCTTCCAGGGCGGCGCGGCCTTCCGCAAGCATCTGCACGACGAGATCGGCGATCAGGGCCCGATCACAATACTCATCGATAAGCGCAGCGACGAGGAGCTGCTGGCGCTGATGTCGAACCTCGGCGGCCACGACATGGCGAGCATGCTGGAGGCATTCGAGTCCATCGATCACGATCGCCCGGTCTGCTTCATCGCCTACACCATCAAGGGCGTCGGCCTGCCGTTCCAGGGCCACAAGGACAACCACGCCGGCCTGATGACGGTCGCACAGATGGAGAAATATCGCGACAGCCAGAACATCCGGCCGGGCCACGAATGGGACAAGTACGAGGGCCTCGCGCAGGACGCTGCCGAGCTCGACGCCTTTCTTGCGCGCGTGCCGTTCAACCAGGACGGCCGCCGGCTGACCGCGCCTGTTATCGAGGTGCCCCAGCAACTCGCGTTCAAGCCGTCGCCGCAGATGTCGACGCAGCAGGGCTTTGGCCTCGTGCTGAACGAGATCGCGCGTGGCGACGACGAGCTGGCCAGACGCATCGTCACGACCTCGCCCGACGTCACGGTCTCGACCAATCTCGGCCCGTGGGTGAACCGGCGCGGCCTGTTCGCGCGGGGCGAGAAGGCGGACTTATTCCGCAGCGAGAAAATTCCGTCCACGTTCAACTGGGACTTCTCGCCCAAGGGCCAGCATCTCGAGCTCGGCATCGCCGAGATGAACCTGTTCATCATGCTCTCGGCACTCGGCCTGTCGCACCAGATCAATGGCGAGCGGCTCTTGCCGGTCGGCACGCTCTACGATCCCTTCATCGAGCGCGGCCTCGATGCGCTGAACTACGCCTGCTACCAGGATGCGCGCTTCATGGTGGCAGCGACGCCATCGGGCATCACGCTGGCGCCTGAAGGCGGTGCGCACCAGTCGATCGCCACGCCGTTGATCGGCATGGCGCAGGACGGGCTCGCCTCGTTCGAACCGGCCTTCGTCGACGAGCTCGCCGTGATCATGGCTTGGGGCTTCGAGCACATGCAGCGCGATCCGGGCGAGGGCGGCTCGGTCTATTTGCGGCTCTCGACGCGCAGCATCGAGCAGGCGCAGCGGATCATGACGCCGGAGCTTGCGCAGGGCATCACCGACGGCGCCTATTGGTTGCGCAAGCCGGGGCCTAATGCCGAACTCGTGATCGCCTATACCGGCGCGGTCGCGCCCGAAGCGATCGAGGCGACCGGCTTCATCGGCGAGAGCCGCCGCGACATCGGCCTGCTCGCGATCACCTCGGCGGATCGTCTGCATGCGGGTTGGACCGCTGCGCGGAAATTGCGGCGCGATCGGCGGGGTGTGCAGCATCTCAGCCACATCGAAAAGCTGCTCGCGCCGCTGCCGCGCGACTGCGGCATCGTGACCGTGATCGATGGCCATCCCTCCGCGCTCGGCTGGCTCGGCAGCGTCCGCGGTCATCGCGTCGAGGCGCTCGGCGTCGAGCAGTTCGGCCAGACCGGCACGATTGCGGACCTCTACCGCCATTACGGCATCGATGCGAACGCCATCATCGATGCGGCGGAAAGCCTCACCACCGGCGCGCCGGTGCTGCACCGGAAGATGGCGGTGTAGTCGAGGTAACTGCCCTGTCATTCCGGGGCGACGCGTAGCGTCGAGCCCGGAATCCATACTCCCGATCGTGGTTATGGATTCCGGTCCCGCGCCAAGTGGCGCGTCCCGGAATGACACCTGAGGGAGCCTTGCCTCGTTCCCGCCATCGGCTCATATATCCTCCGTCCGCCGCAACGCTGGCCCCGCATATGGCGGGTTCAATTGCCGGCGCTTTCGTGCAAGGATGCCTGCCGAAACGCCCCCACCAAGCCCCCAAGAAGAGGTTTACGATGGTCAATCGCATGCAATTCTACATCGACGGCGCCTGGGTCGATCCCGCCGTCAAGAAGTCCACCGCCGTGGTCAATCCCGCGACGGAAGAGGCGATGTACGAGGTTGCGCTGGGCTCCAAGGCCGACGTTGACAAGGCCGTCACTGCTGCCAAGCGCGCCTTTGCGACCTTCTCCCAGACCAGCCGCGAGGAGCGCGTCGCACTGCTCACGAAAGTCATCGAGGTCTACAAGGGCCGCCTCAAGGAGATCGGTGCCGCCGTCTCCGACGAGATGGGCGCGCCGCTGCCGATGGCGGAGAAGCTCCAGGCCGGCGCCGGCCTCGGCCACCTCATGACCACGCTCGACGTGCTCAAGAACTACCATTTCGAGGAGCCGGTCGGCACCGCCATGGTGCTGCGCGAGCCGGTCGGCGTGGTCGGCATGATCACGCCCTGGAACTGGCCGCTGAACCAGATCGCCTGCAAGGTCGCGCCTGCGCTTGCCGCCGGCTGCACCATGATCCTGAAGCCGTCGGAGTTCACCCCGACCTCGGCGCTGATCTTCGCGGAAATCCTCCACGAAGCCGGCGTGCCGAAGGGCGTGTTCAACCTCGTCAACGGTCTCGGCCCCGAGGTCGGCGCCGCCATGAGCGAGCATCCCGACATCGACATGATCTCGTTCACCGGCTCGACCCGTGCCGGCATTGACGTCGCCAAGCGCGCGGCTCCGACCGTGAAGCGCGTCAGCCAGGAGCTCGGCGGCAAGTCGCCGAACGTCATCCTCGAAGGCGCCGACCTCACGAAGGCGGTGACCGGCGGCGTGATGCACATGTTCAACAACTCCGGCCAGTCCTGCAACGCGCCCTCGCGCATGATCGTGCCGCTGTCGAAGATGAAGGAAGTCTCCGCGATCGCGAAGGCGGTCGCCGACAAGACCAAGGCGGGCGATCCGCGCGCCGAAGGCACCACCATCGGCCCGGTCGTCAACCGCGGCCAGTGGGACAAGATCCAGGCGCTGATCAAGAAGGGCATCGACGAGGGCGCAACGCTCGTCGCCGGCGGCCCGGGCCTGCCCGAGGGCGTCAACAAGGGCTTCTATGTCCGTCCGACCATCTTCGCCGACGTCACCCCCGAGATGACGATCGCCCGCGAAGAAATCTTTGGACCGGTGCTCACCATCATCGGCTCCAAGGACGAAGCCGACGCGGTGCAGATCGCCAACGATACGCCGTATGGCCTTGCCGGCTACGTCACGGGTGCTTCGGTCGACGACGCCAAGCGCGTCGGCCGGCAGATCCGCGCCGGCAACGTCAACCTCCAGGGCGTGCCCAACGACCGCACCGCGCCGTTCGGCGGCTACAAGCAGTCCGGCAACGGCCGCGAGTGGGGCAAGTACGGCCTCGAGGATTTCCTCGAAGTGAAGGCGGTTGCGGGCTTCAACGCGGCGTAAGTTTTTTCACCTGAACAAGCGTGACGCCGGAGCGGGAAACCGCTCCGGCGTTTTTGTTTGGGGCCCGTCATTGCGAGGGGCGGAGCGACGAAGCAATCCAGACTGTTTCCGCGGAGAGATTCTGGATTGCTTCGCTTCGCTCGCAATGACGGAGGAGAGACTTCGTAGGGTGGGCAAAGGAGTGTAAGCGACGTGCCCACCATCTCTCCGCAAATCCGTCTCGCGGATTGGTGGGCACGCTTCGCTTTGCCCGCCCTACGAGACCGTCGCTGTGGAGAGCCTATCCCCCCACCGCACCCTGCGTGTTCACATACAGCGCGTAGATCGACTGGCTCGCCGCCATGAACAGACGGTTGCGCTTGACGCCGCCGAAACAGAGATTGGCGCAGCGTTCGGGCAGCGCGATGCGGCCGATCATGACGCCGTCGGGCGCGAACACCACGACGCCGTCGAGCTCGGGATCGCCCATGCCCCAGCCGCACCAGAGATTGCCGTCGATGTCGCAGCGCATGCCGTCCGGCGTGCCCGGGCCGGCATCGATGTGGACGCGCTTGTTGGAGATCGTGGTGCCGTCGGGCGAGACGTCATAGGCGAGGATTTTTCGGTTCGGCACGCCGCGCGATTCCACGACATACAGAATCTTCTCGTCGGGCGAGAAGCACAGCCCGTTGGGACCGAGCACGCCCTCGGCGACGATGGTCGCCTTGCCCGTTGCAGGGTCGAGCCGATAGACGTTTGGCTCGATCTCGGGCTCCGCCTTGTAGCCTTCGTAATTGCCGAGCAGGCCGAAGGTCGGATCGGTGAACCAGATCGAGCCGTCGGACTTCACCACGACGTCGTTCGGCGAGTTCAGCCGCTTGCCGCCAAAGGAGTCCATCAGGACGGTGATGCTGCCGTCATATTCCGTGCGCACCACGCGGCGGCCGCCATGCTCGCAGGTGACGAGCCGGCCCTGACGATCCCTGGTGTTGCCGTTGGCGAAATTCGAGGGCTTTCGGAAAACCGAGACGGTTCCGGTCTCCTCCTCCCATTTGATGATGCGCTGGTTCGGGATGTCGCTGCACAAGAGATACCGCCCGTCACCGAACCATACCGGACCCTCGGCCCAGCGCAGGCCGGTCGCCAGCCGCTCCACCGCCGACAGCTTCAGCCAGTATTTTTCGAAGCGGGGGTCCAGTGCTTTTATCGCCGGATCGGGGTAATAGGTCGCCGGCCGCCAGCCTTGAGTGTGGGACGATGCATCGTTCATGTGCAGGTCTCTTTGTTGCGTTCCCTCTGTCCAAGTCTGCTAGCATCAGTTATCTACGGCCGCAAATCGGTCACCACAGGCGAGGGAAGACATGCCGCGTATTTTGATGACGGGAGCTTCGGGCGGAATCGGCTCGAGCCTGCGAAAGCTGCTGCCGCCGATCTATCCGGATCTCCTGCTCTCCGACATCAAGCCGCCCGCCGATCTCGGCGCGAACGAACAATTCAAGGCGGCGGATCTCGCCGATCTCGCGCAGTGCGAGGCGATCTGCGAGGGCGTCGACGGCATCATCCATTTCGGCGGCTATTCGGTGGAAGGCACCTGGGACCAAATCCTCCAGGCCAACATCATCGGCGGCTACAATTTGTTCGAGGCCGCCTACCGCAAGGGCGTCAAGCGCGTGGTGTTCGCCTCGTCCAACCACGCCGTCGGCTTCTATCCCCGCCACCACAAGATCGGGACCGACGTCACCCCGCGCCCCGACGGCCGTTATGGCGTCAGCAAGGTGTTCGGCGAGGCCGTCGGTGCGCTCTACGCCGACAAGCACGGCTTGAAGGTGACCTGCCTGCGCATCGGCAATTTCGGCGACATGCCGCTCGACCAGCGCCGGCTCTCGATCTGGCTGAAGCCTGACGACCTCGTGCAGCTCTGCCGCATCGGGCTCGAACATCCCGACATCCATTTCGAGGTCTTCTACGGCGCCTCCCTCAACGAGCGCGCCTGGTGGGACAACCACCGCGCCTACGAATTCGGCTATCGCCCCACCGGCCGCGCCGAGGATTTCCGCGAGCACGCGATGGCCGAGCAGGCCAAGCTGAAGCCGGATCCGGTCGGCGACCACTATCAGGGCGGCGCGTTCTGCAGCAACGAGTTCGACGGCGACACGAGCCGGATCATCGATTGGAATAAGCGGTAAGGTGCGCGCTCGCCAATTCCTGACAATTGCCGGGGCCGGGCCTAGCGCCCGGCTTGCGGCTCAAGACGGGCCATTGTCGTCGGTCAACGCATGTGCGCGGAGCGCCGGCGCAGATCATCCGTGACGTGCTCGGACAATTGGGGCCCGTGTGATTGCATTGCTTATCGCACGTCATTTCGCAACGCGCGCTTCCTGCTTCTTGGTCACATGCCAGAGCACCACATGGTAATGCGGCACATCCACGCCGGGGTGACCCGGGTTGAAGTAGAGGCTGACGTGATCGACTGGTCGCGCTGAGCCCGCCCCCTCCAATGACTGGTGATCGTCGATGTCCTTGTTCGGGACCATGTACACGGTCGCCACCAGACGATCCCTGCGATCGAAGCACAGGAACGGCCCCAGAGGCAAAGTGTCGGGCTTGACGAAGATGATGCCGAGGCCCGGAAAGAACTTCGGGAAGGTCACGAGATCGCTGACCCGTTCGTATCCATTTTTTTCGGCGAGCTTCCGCTGATTTGGCGGCGGACGAACGACTTCGTGCTTTCTGCGCGCCTTGCTGCTTCGGTGAGGGGTTGTCCTGGTTTGCTCAACCTCGTCGGCCGGTGGCGCGGTGGCCGGTGCGAGCGTCGGCGGCCAGAAGGGAGCAAATTGGGCGGCAGGCCTTCTCACGTCGGCGATCAAGACGAGTACCGCAACCAGGGCTGCGATCACCAGCGCGTTGCGCATCGACACCTCCCGAGGTTTGCTTGCCAAGGTTTGCTCACTTGGCCGGATTGCGTTCTCGCCAGCGCAGGAAGTCGCGGAACAATTCTTCGCGGTCTGGCGGATTGGCGGTTGGCTTTCCCTCGAGGAACCGGCCGAACGCCTTGCGAAGAGCGGCCTCGCCGCCGGACTGCTGCTGGAGCCAGCGCTCTGCCGGTCGGAATCGTCGCCATCCGGCGAGCTGCGCGGCTAGGTTCACCTCGCGCCACTTAGGGTGATGCGCGTCGCCGAGAAATTCGGGAAAGCGCGTGAACAATGTCTGGACGAATAACTCCAGCAACCGAAATCGCTCACTTCCGCTCGGCCAGTTGTAGGCGAAGAGAGCGGATTTGATCGCGATCGTGTCGACGCTTGCTTCGGCGGCGATGATATTCGGGTAGTCCTTATGGCGGAGTGTCGATGGCAGATAATCTTGTTCCAGCAGCTCTTTGAAGTAGGGGATGGGCAGGAAGTGAATACCATCGAGTTGCGAGACCTGCGCCAGGAAGCTGACCGGCTTTCCTGAGACCAACAGAGCGGCGGAGAGATCTCCTTTCCTCAGACCATCCAGCGCGGCCTCCGGTCCCAAGTTCGACTCGCTGATCTTGATGCCCAGGCGGCTCAACACTTCGCGGCCAAGCAAGGCAGCGGCGCTGCCGTCCTCGCCGAGATTGACCCTCTTTCCCGCCAGCTCCGCCAGGCTTGCGATCTCCGGCCGCGCGAGGAGATGGAACTCTTCGATATGGAGCGGGGCAATGTAGGTAAGCCTGTCAGAGATATCTCCGAAGGTCCTTGTCTCCCGGAGCCGGTCGACCAGGATAACAGGCGCGATCGCCACGTCGGCACCTGCGAGGGTGAGCACATCAAGGACGTTGCGGATACCGCCGTTTCCCACAATTGGCACGATCCGCAAAGCGACTTCGCCATGAGGGCCGGTCTCCTGGCCACTGGCCAGTGTGGTCGCAATGTCCTGAGCTATTGCGAATTCAGTGCATTGCGGCGTACCGGTTACGAATCCCATCGTAAATGGGTCCGCAGGTCGTCTCGTTTCCTTCCTGGGGGCGCTTTCCTTTCGCGGAGACGCTTTCCCGGCTTCACTCGGAGAAGCGGAAGGTTTCGTTTGTGCGAGGGACTCCTGGACCTGTCCGCCGAGCCAGGCCGCTGCAATCAATGCGATGAACAAACCGGCCCGCATCGCTCCGCAGACCCTCATTGTTCAAGCCCGCTCGGTCAGCCCTCCCTTGGGCGTGACATGCTCCGAGAAACGGCCACCCGCCGCGTCCGAAGGCTAATGCCTGGCCTTCCAACGCGCCCCGGGCAGCGGCGTTCCGTGATGGATGCCTGCAGAGCTGGGCCAGCCCCAGCCGTCGCGGCACTCGCGCCGGCTGGCAGCCTAGTCCATGCCTTCATCGGGAATGTTCAATACGGTGCCACAAGCTTTGCAATGCACCGCGTCGACATCGTGGCGCTGCAGGGCGCAAACCGGACAGGGGAAGCGTACCTTGGAGGGCGCGAGCAGTGCCTTGGCGAGATTCAGGAAAAGGGTCACGCCAAAGATCATGATGACGACGGTGATCAGGCGACCGACGGTCCCGGGCAAGGTGATGTCGCCGAAGCCGGTCGTGGTCAGCGCGGTGACCGTGAAGTAGAGCGCGTCGGCATAGTTGGTGATCTGATGATTGTGAGACTTCTGCGTCTCGTAGACGATCCCGGTCATCACGAAGATGAACACGCCGAGGTTCGCGACGGCAAAGACCACCTCCTCATTTCGCCGGAAGAAGGGGCTGTCGATCCGGAGCCGCGCCACCATTTGGTAGTCGCGCAGCAGTCGCAATGTTCGAAATGCGCGCAGGAAGCCGCCGGCCTCTCCGGCGAGCGGCGCAAGGAACGAAATGATGACGACGATGTCGGTCCAGGTCGAAAGTCGCGCCAGGTCATGCAGCGGTTGACGGCTGATGATCATCCGTGCGGCGAAATCCGCAAGGATCAGCACGCCGAACACGACATCGAGCGACTCGATGGCCCTGTTGCGAGGCAGGAACGAGGTCGCGATGATGAACAGAACCGTGACGATGTCCAGCGCGAGCAGGGCGTATCGGAATTTTATGCAGCCGAACGTGTCGCCTTCGTAAAGTTGCCGGATCCTGCCCTTCAGGGCCTCAAATGGGACGGCGACGGCGTCGAGCGGCCCGTGTCCCTTCGTACTGTTGCGATAAAATGCCATGGTCAGCGACCGCCGCGCCTATCTCGGTAGCCTACGCTTCCGAAGGATCGAGCATTTCGCCGATCTTGTTGACGGCGACATTGATCGACATGCCCAGATAGTCGCCGGGATCGCCGAACCACGAGCCAGCCAACGGCACGGCCTGGCCCGGATGCCGCGCAATGGCCACCGGAATGAGGTCGAAGCCGGCGCTCAAGCTGTTGGTTGGATCGTAATCCAGCCAGCCGGCGCCGGGCAGGAATACCTGCACCCATGCGTGGGTCGCGCCGGAGCCGGTCATGCCCACGGCGCCGCCATCGAGCGCCGCATCATAGAGATAGCCGCTGACGAAGCGAGCGGCAAAGCCGAGCCGGCGCAACGTCTCGATCATCAGCCAGGCGAAGTCCCGGCAGGTGCCCGATTTCGTTCGCAGCGTTTCGCCGGGTGACTGTGTGCCTTCGGCATCTCTGCCGCGATAGCTGAAGTCGCTGCGAAACTTGCCCAGCATTCGGCGCAGCACGTCGGCGGTCCGATCCTGATCGCCGGCAACGAAGCTCTTGGCCCACGCCGCATGGCTGCCGTCTGCATCGTCGGCGTGCGGGCGCAGGTAACCGGCAAGGTCGGTCCATTCGTCCGGGGTGTACTGCACGGGGACCTCCTCGGCCCGGGGCTCCAGCGGAAATGTCTCCAGGCCCTTGATGCCGAAATAGACGCCACGAACCCTAAACGTGAATGTCAGCTCGCTGCCGGGTTCGCTGAAGTCCATCACCGTGACGGCATTGGAGCGGGAGTCGGTGACCCAATGCACCTTTGACGGCAGGCTGGTAGCCGCGGACCAGCGAAGCAGCCGGGTCGAGGCGCCGCGCCGAGGCAGGAACATCGCCCGGTGCGTGCCGAACGTCACCGGCTTTGCATAGCGATAGGTCGTGGTGTGCATGATCTCGCCAATGATCGCCATGCATTGATCCGCTTCGCATTGCGGGGCTCGCTGAACGCCGTCCGCAAGAGAAAGAGCAGGCGCCAGCTTTCGGTTCGGCCGCTGCTGCCCATTGATCTAGATCAACGTCGTTCCCGAGATCGTCTGGCCCATCAAGCGATCACACCTTCAGACGTGGATGTGCAAACTCACCGAATGGAGCGATGGCATGGGCATCCTTTGGACGATCATCATCGGGTTTATCGTTGGAGTGGTCGCGAAGTTCATCATGCCGGGCGACAAATCCGAGCCCAGCGGGTTCATTCTGACGACGGTTCTGGGAATAGTCGGCGCGTTCGTTGCGACCTGGCTCGGCCAGGCCGTGGGATGGTATCGGTTCGGGGAGGGTGCGGGCTTCATCGGAAGTGTGGTCGGCGCGATCATCCTTCTCTTCCTGTACGGGCTTTTTGTCGGTCGTCAGGGGCGCGCATGACCGATCGAGAATGCCGCGTGGTGGCCGCAAGGAGAGAGCCACGATAAGCACGTAGGATGGGTAGAGCGAAGCGAAACCCATCGAGCTTCACGGCTGCAGGTGAACCCGAAAGAGAAAGACTGAGGCGATGGGTTTCACAAGAGCTCCACCCATCCTAAGGGGTTCATCTCACGTCCGACCAAAGCAAAGCGGAAGCGTCGATCCGCCGACTTTGAGCGGCGGGACGGCTAAGGTTTCATCACAACCAGTCGGTACTTGGGAGGCGTTGATGGTCATCCTGTATTTCGACGAGGCTGAGGTCGGTAAATTGCGGACGGCGGGCCCGTATCAGGTATCGAAGGACGAAATCATCGAATTTGCCAGGAAGTTCGACCCGCAGCCCTTTCATGTCGATGAGGAAGCTGCCGCGCGCTCGGTCTTTGCGGGGTTGACGGCATCAGGTGCTCACACCTTCGCGATCCTCATTTCATTGTTGAGCAAGACACAGCCCTTTTCGCTTCGCGTCCTGGCTGGGCTCGGGTTTGATGAACTCAGGTTGCCCGCGCCGGTGCGCCCGGGAGACGAGCTTGGTCTTGAGGTGACGATCCTGGAGAAGCGCGAAACCAAGTCGCATTCCGACAGGGGTGTCGTCCGCAACCAGATCCATCTCCGCAATCAAAAGCGTGAAATCGTGCTGCAATGCATCGGCACAGTCCTCGTCGCGCGCCGGCCGGTCGCGAGCTCCTGAGACGTCGAAGCGAGGCTCTACCGCTCGCTCTCCCCCGCAATCCTTGCCAGATAATCCGACTTGCTGAACTGCATGTGATCGACGCAAAGCTGCGCCAGTGCCCAGCTGTCGCGGCCCTTCAACAGCTCGATCATCAGCTCGTGCTGGCGCCGCGATTGCGCGAGACCATCGCGGTCGGCGAGGTTTTTGGCGCGCATCGGCAGCGTCAGGTTCATGTAGTCCTGGAGCGAGCGGACCAGATACGGATTGCCGCAGGCCGAGAACAGCGCGAGGTGGAAGGCATCGTTGGCCTCGTGGATGCCGCGCAGATCCTGCACATCGGCCCTCGCGCAATATTGCCGCTGCAGCGCGCTCAGCTTGTCGATCAGGCCTTGCGGCGCGGGCAGGGGGATCATCAGCGCGGCCTGTCGGGTCAGCATCTCGCGAACCTCGTAGATCTGCCGGACTTCTTCGGCCGAATAGAACCGCACGGTGGCGCCGACGTTCTTCTCGCGGCGGACGATGCCGCGACGCTCCGCATCCACCAGGGCCTGCCGCACGAAGTGCCGGGAGGTGCCGTAGCGCGACATCAGCGCGTCCTCGGTGAGGCGCGCGCCCGGTGGCAGGCGGCCGAAGATGATGTCCTCTTCCAGCCGCGCGACGACATCGTCCGGGTCGTCGCGCCGGACCGGCATGGCGTCTGCGGTGCGAATGTCGGACATGCCCTCAGCCTCCCGGCGCCTGGCCGGTCCGCCTTGTGGAGCAGGGAAGGGATGGATTGTCAATAATTCGTGCGGCAAGCGCCGCTAAGAGCCAGAAAGTGCGACGATATGGACCAATCTTATTGACAATCGAGGGGCAGGCTGTACCACAATGGCAACGTAAGGAGTGGCATGATGACGAGTGGTTTGCGCAAAGGGCTGACGAGCTATGGCGATGCCGGCTTCTCGCTGTTCCTGCGCAAGGCGTTCATCAAGGCCATGGGCTATTCCGACGACGCGCTGGAGCGCCCGATCGTCGGCATCACCAACACCTACAGCGACTACAATCCCTGCCACGGCAACGTCCCGCAGATCATCGAGGCGGCCAAGCGCGGCGTGATGCTGTCGGGCGCGATGCCGTTCGTGTTTCCGACCATTTCGATCGCCGAGAGCTTTGCGCATCCGACCTCGATGTATCTGCGCAACCTGATGGCGATGGACACCGAGGAGATGATCCGGGCCCAGCCGATGGATTCGGTGATCGTGATCGGCGGCTGCGACAAGACCCTCCCGGCGCAGGTCATGGCCGCGATCAGCGCCGATTTGCCGACTGTGGTCATTCCGGTCGGGCCGATGGTCGTCGGCCACCACAAAGGTGAGGTGTTAGGGGCCTGCACCGATTGCCGCCGTCTCTGGGGCAAGTATCGCGCCGGCGAAATGGACGATGCCGAGATCGAAGCGGTCAATGGCCGCCTCGCGCCGTCGGTCGGCACCTGCATGGTGATGGGCACGGCCTCGACCATGGCCTGCATGATTGAAGCCATGGGCCTCTCGCTGCCGATGAGCGCGACGATCCCGGCGCCGCATGCCGAACGTTTTCGCCTGGCCGAAGCGAGCGGCAGGGTTGCCGCCGAGATGGCCAAGACCAAGGGGCCCAAGCCGAGCGAATTGCTGACGCCGGCATCGTTCAGGAATGCGCAGGTCGTGCTCCAGGCGATCGGCGGTTCGACCAACGGCCTGATCCATTTGACGGCAATGGCGCACCGTTCGCCCCACCGCCTCGATCTCGAAGTGTTCGACCAGATCGGCCGCGAAGTGCCGGTGCTGGTCGATCTCAAGCCGTCGGGCGAGCACTACATGGAGCATTTCCACCACGCCGGCGGCGTGCCGAAATTGCTGGCGCAGCTCGGCGATCTCGTCGATCTCGACGCGAAGACCATCAGCGGCAAGACGCTGCGCGATGTCGTCGCGAATGCGGAGGACGTGCCGGGCCAGGACGCGATCCGACCGCGCGACAATCCGATCAAGAAGGAAGGCGGCCTTGCCGTTCTGCACGGCAACCTCGCGCCGCGCGGTGCCGTCATCAAGCAGTCGGCCGCGAGCCCCAAGCTGTTGCAGCACACCGGGCGCGCGGTGGTGTTCGAATCCGTCGAGGACATGACCTTGCGGGTCGACCATCCCGATCTCGACGTGAACTCCGACGACGTGCTGGTGCTGCGCAATGCCGGCCCCAAGGGCGCACCCGGCATGCCGGAGGCGGGTTATCTGCCGATCCCGAAGAAGCTCGCGCGCGGCGGCACCAAGGATATGGTGCGCATTTCAGATGCGCGCATGAGCGGCACCGCGTTCGGCACCATCGTGCTTCACATCACGCCGGAATCCGCCGTCGGCGGACCGCTCGCGCTGGTGAAGAACGGCGACATGATCCGGCTGGATGTTGCCAAGCGCAGCATCGAGCTGCTGGTCGATGCCGCCGAGCTGGAGCGTCGGCGCGCCGCATTGAAGCCGGCCGCAGCACCCGACGAGGCGCGGCGCGGCTACGCCTGGCTGTTCAACGAGACCATCATGCAGGCCGACGAGGGCTGCGACTTCGATTTCATGCAGAGGACTGGGAAGGGGTGACGAACCACCCGAACGACCGCTCAGACCGCACAAGCGGCGGGCGATAAAACAGGGGGAAACGATGATTGCACGATCCATGCGTGGGTTGGCGGCCATGGCCGCTGTACTTTTCGTCACCGGGGCCGGGGCACAGGAGGTGAAGCATTATCGCTTTGCCTACGATCAGCCGCGCAACACCGGCTATTCCATCGCGGGCGACCTCTTTGCCGACAAGCTCAAGGAATTGAGCAAGGGCACCATGATCATCGACCAGTATCCGGGCGCGCAGCTGGGTCAAGAGCCGCAATTGCTCCAGCTCGTGAAGGCCGGCGACATCGAATTCGCCATCATCTCCTCGGCCAACACCGCGACGATCTCGCCGCAGGCGGGTGTAATGTCGCTTCACTTCCTGTTCCGCGACGAGAACCATGTGATCAAGGGGCTGGCCGATCCCCGGGTGTTTGAAGCGCTCAAGACCCTGATCGACGAGACCACGCAGGGCCTGCACGTGATCGCGACGGGCTCGCAGGGCGTGCGCCACATGTACTCCAAGAAGGAGATCCACAATGTCGGCGACATCAAGGGGCTGAAGATCCGCGTCCAGGCGACCGCGACCGAGGACATGATGTTCCCGGCCTATGGCGCCCAGACCGTGCACATGCCGTTCGGCAGCGTCTACACCTCGCTGCAGACTGGCGTGGTCGAGGTCGCCGAGAACAGCATCAACGTCTATCTCGTCAACAAGCACTACGAGGTCGCCCCTGTCCTGAACATCACCGAGCACGAGGCCAACAACGCGCTGGTGTTCGTCTCCGACAAGCTCTGGCAGAGCCTGTCGGCCGAGCAGAAGGGCTGGGTGCAGTCCGCGGCCAATGAGGTCAGCACGAAAGAACCCGCGAAGGCGTTCGAGCTCGAGCGCAGCGCGGCCGAGAAGCTGAAGAAGATGGGCGTCAAGGTCGTCGACAATGTCGACAAGAAGAGCTTCACGGTGGTCGCCGATCCCTATCTCGACAAGCTCGCCAAGGATCTCGGCCCGCACGCCGAGAAGATCAAGAATTTGATCCGGTCGGTCAATTAGCCCCAATCGAAGCCGTCATGCCCGGGCAGAAGCGCGAAGCGCGCCGTCGCGCCAGATGTCCCGGGCATCCACGTTCTTTCTCCGGTGCGTCCAAGCGTGGATGGCCGGGACAAGCCCGGCCATGACGACGGCGGGTGTGGAATCGCGGAGCGGAAGTAAATGGCCATCGCCGACAAACTGCTGGTGCAACGGCAACGCCACCTCAAATGGCGCTGGCTCGACTGGCTCGAGCTTGCGCTGATGATCCTCTGCGGCGTGCTCTGCTTCGGCTTCTCGCTGTCGGTCACCGCCGACATCGTCACGCGCACCATCGGCCACCCCTGGCTGTGGCTTCAGGAAGTCACCTCGACGCTGTTCATCTATGCGATCTTCGTCGGGACCGCGGCCGCGACCCGACGCAACGATCACCTCTATCTCACGGCGATCTCCGAAGCGATGCACGGCACGGCGCGGCTGATCGTCGAGGTGATCATTCGTCTGGTCGTGCTCGGCGTCGCCTTCTGCCTGGTCTGGTACGGCTATCAGAATTATCTTCGCGGCTTCGGCAGTTTCCGCCTGCCGTCGGGCACCCCGATCGCCTCGCTCTATGCGATCATCCCGCTGTCCGGCGTGCTGATCGGCCTGTTCACCATCGAGCAGCTCGTCAACGGCTTGCGCAACGGCTTTGACCATCGCGAGCCTCCCGAAGAGGACGGAGCGCCCGTCATCACGGACGTGCAGATGAGGGCGCAGCCGTGAGCGCACCTGTTGTCCTGGCGTTGATGTCGATCTGCTTCCTGTCGTTCGGCTATCTCGGCGTGCCCGTGCCGTTCTCGCTGATGGCCGGCGTCTTCATCGGTGCGCTCCTGTCGGATGTCTCGCTGGCCGCAATCATCCAGAAGATCTTCGACGGCGTCGATTCCGAAGCGCTGCTCGCGATCCCGTTCTTCCTGCTGGTGGGCGAGCTCATGAGCTCGGCCAATGTGGTGGTACGGATCGCAAACCTGTCGGTGTCGCTGGTCGGGCACATCAGGGGCGGGCTATCGCAGGTCGTCGTTGTCTTCAGCATGTTCTTCTCGGAAATGTCGGGCTCGACCACCGCCGACGTCGCCGTGATGAGCCGTGCGCTGGGCGGCCCGATGAAGCGCGAGGGCTACGAGCCCGCCTTCATTGCGGCGATCATCGCGTCCGCCTCGACCATCGCCGCGCTGGTGCCGCCGAGCATCACGGCGGTGGTCTATGGCGCCGTCGGCAACGTCTCGATCGCCGGCCTGTTCATGGCGGGCGTCGTGCCCGGCCTGATGATCGGCTTCGGCCTGATGATCTACTGCTACTTCTTCGGCCCCTCCGGCCTGCGCAAGCCGCGCGCTCCGCTGCGGCAGGTGGTTTTCGCCGCGGGCGATGCGGCCTTGCCGCTGATGATTCCGGTCATTTTGCTCGGCGGCATCCTGACCGGCTGGTTCACGCCGACGGAAGCCGGCGTCGTCGCGGTCGTCTGGATTGTCGTCGTCGTGATCCCCGCGCTCAACCGCGGCCACATCAGGAAGATTCCTTACGATTTCTGTCTTGCCGGCCTGATCTTCTCGCTGCCGCTGATCACGATCGGCGCCGCCAACGCCTTCGGCTGGATGCTCGCTTACTTGCGCGGCGCCAGCTACATCGCCGACATGATCACCTCGATCGCCGGCAACGATCCGCATCTGATCATGCTGCTGATGGTGCTGCTCTTCACCGTGGTCGGTGACTTCATCGAGCCGGTGCCGACCATCATCATCTTCATGCCGCTGGTCAACGCGCTGACCGAGGCCGGCGACATCAACGCCGTGCACATGGGCGTGGTGCTGATCGCCACGCTCGCCTTCGGCTTGATCACGCCGCCATACGGGCTGGTGCTGCTGATGGCCTCGAAATTCGTCGGCATCAGTTTTGCCAAGGCCTTACGCGCCGCCTTGCCGATCTATGTGGTGTTCCTGGCCACGATCGCGTTTGCGATCTATTTCCCGAGCGTGGTGCTGTGGCTGCCGCAGCACGTGCTGCCGGAGTCGGTCGGATGCTTCAAGTCGCCGGCGGGGACAGGCTACATCTGTCCTAAGTGACGAGCTGCTCGACGCGCCATTGCTCGCCCTCGCGAAGATAGCGAAACGGCGTGCCGTGGCTGTTCTTGAAATAGCTGCCGCACAGCGATTTCGCCATTCCC
The DNA here is from genome assembly GCF_052588265.1 of Bradyrhizobium sp. Pa8. Classification (NCBI taxonomy): domain Bacteria; kingdom Pseudomonadati; phylum Pseudomonadota; class Alphaproteobacteria; order Hyphomicrobiales; family Nitrobacteraceae; genus Bradyrhizobium; species Bradyrhizobium sp. Pa8. The sequence continues at coordinate 2,743,306 of NZ_CP176767.1, forward strand.
TGCATCACCGCGTCGTGGCAGACGAACAGGATGTCGTCGTCGGGATGACGGTCGAGCCATGCGGAGACGCAAGCCAGCGACCGATCGGTCATGGCGTCCCAGTTTTCGCCGTCGGCGGGCAGGATCGAGACGAGGCCGGTCGCTGAGTTGACGCCGTGCTTGATCATGAGGTCGCGGACAGGGAGGCCCTCGAAGCTTCCGAAATCAAACTCGATGATGCCGTCGTCGATCGAGAGCGGCACCGAGATGGCGTCTGCGATGATCTCGGCCGTTCGTGCCGCGCGCACCAGCGGGCTCGCGACGATTCGGCTGATGCCGATACCGCGCAACATGTCCGCGGCCTCGTGCGCCTGCGCAAGGCCGTCCGCGTTCAGCGGGTTGTCGGTTCGTCCCTGAAACAGCCCCCGCCTATTCCAGTCGGTCGCGCCGTGGCGCAGGCCGCAGAACGAGCGTGCCGGCGCGCTCACTTGCCCTTGCTCGTGAATTTTTTCACGGCGACGCGGAAATCCTCCGTGTTCATCGCCATGATGATCTTGTGCTCCTCGGCATCGAGCTGCTGCTTCACCGGCGTGGTCGCGGCCTGGTAGACCAGCGACTTGGTGCCGGCGATCGCCGCCGGCGGATTCTGCGCCAGGCGCTCGGCGAGTTTTCGCGTGGCCGCCTTCAACTCCGCGGCGGGGACGACCTTCGCAACCAGGCCCCATTCATAGGCCTGCTGCGCGGTAAAATTGTCCTCCGACAGGAAGATCTGGAGCGCACGTCGCGATCCGACCGTACCGACGATCCCGACCGTCGAACCGCCGTCCGGCGACACCCCGATCTTGGCATAGGCCGGCGTGAACTTGGCATCCTCCGCGGCGATGCAGAGATCCGTGACGAAGGCGAGGCCCATGCCGGCGCCGGCCGCCGAGCCGTGCACGCTGGACAGCGAAATCTTCGGCATACGCCGGATGATCTCGATGAAGGCGTGATAATGCTTCAGCAGCTCGCCGACGACCGGCGTGACCGTTCCGGTTTCGGCCGCAGCGCCGATCGTCTGCAGATCGCCGCCGGCGGAGAAGGCGCGGCCTTCTCCTTCGAGCACGACGACCCTGATGTCGTCGGCGCCTTCGAGATAGGCCGCGAGCTGTTCGAGCTTCTGCGCGATCCCAAGGTTGACCGAGTTGAACGCGGCGGGGCGGTTGAGCGTGATGGTTGCGATCGGGCCGTCGATCCGCAGCAGGGCGGGATCATCGGGTTTGGAGACGGGAGCTGGCATCTGGAATATCCCCGGCATGAGGTGGTTGGTGGCGACTAAATCGCAGAAGGCGACGGGTGACAATCCCCGCATGCCGCTCTTGCGCAGGACGGAATGATGGGCTCAAATGGGGCCGCCTTCGTTTAGGAACGGACACGAGCGCCGGCTCCTCCTGGGCAAGCCAAGCCAATATCAGCGAGAGAGGAGACGACATGGGTGACGCTCGTGTCTCCGGAAATGGGCTGTTCCAATGACGGATGGTCCGGTGATCATTGTCGGTGCCGGTCATGGCGGCTATCAGGTCGCGGCATCCCTGCGCCAGGCGGGCTTTTCCGACCGCGTCTGCCTGATCAACGACGAGGCGCATCTGCCCTATCAGCGGCCGCCGCTGTCCAAGGCCTATATCAAGGGCTCGGCAGGGCCGGAGAGCCTGATGTTCCGGCCGGAGAAATTCTACCAGGATCAGAAGATTGAGCTGATCGCGGGCCGCGCGGTGTCGATCGATCGCGCCGGCCACAAGGTGCATCTCGCATCCGGCGAGACGCTGCCTTACGGCCACCTCGTGCTGGCCACGGGCGCGCGCAACCGCCTGCTTGATTTGCTGAATGCGAATTTGCCCGACGTGAAATATCTGCGCATCCTCGACGACAGCGAGGCGCTGCGAAAGATCATGCCGTCGAAGTCGCGTGTCGTGGTGATCGGCGCCGGCTTCATCGGCCTCGAATTCGCGGCCACCGCGCGGATCAAGGGCCTCGAGGTGGACGTGCTCGAACTCGCCCCGCGCGTGATGGCGCGCGCGGTGACGGCGGAGGTCTCGGAGTATTTTCAGGCGCGGCATCGCGAGGCCGGCATTCGCATTCACCTCGGTGTGCAGGCAACCTCGATCGAGGCTGAGGGCGGCAAGGTCACCGGCGTTTCCTTGAGCGACGGAAGGCATCTGCCGGCCGACCTCGTCGTGGTCGGTGTCGGCGTGCTGCCGAACATCGAGCTTGCGGCCGAGGCGGGGCTTCCTGTCGCCGCCGGCATCATCGTCGACGAATATCTCTCGACGTCCGATCCTGACATCTCCGCGATCGGCGACTGCGCGCTATTCGCCAGTCCGCGCTTTGGCGGGTCGCAGCGGCTGGAATCGGTGCAGAACGCCACCGATCACGCGCGCTGCCTCGCGGCGCGGCTGACCGGCGACCGCAAGGCCTACGACAGCCATCCCTGGTTCTGGAGCGACCAGGGCGACGACAAGCTCCAGATGGCGGGGCTGACCACCGGCTACGACCGCGTCGTGCTGCGCGGGGATCCCGCGAAGAAGGCGTTCTCGGCGTTCTGCTACAAGGGCGACAGACTGCTCGGCATCGAGTCGGTCAATCGTGCCGGCGACCACATGTTCGGCCGCCGCCTGTTCGGCCTGGAGCGCTCGATCACGCCGGAGCAGGCCGCGGATGAAGGCTTCGACCTGAAGAGCGCGCTGGCGTGAGTCTCTTCTCCCTCGCCCCGTTCTTACGGGGAGAGGGGCGGGGTGAGGGGCGCATACGGTGACAGTCGGGCTCGCGGAGACTCCCCCTCACCCGGATTGCATCTTCGATGCAATCCGACCTCTCCCCGCAAGCGGGGCGAGATGAAGAAAGCGCCGCGCTCTACAAGACCGCGGCGACTTCCGCGGCCGTCGGCATCGACGGCCCGGCGCCCATGCGCTGCACGCTGATTGAGGCGGCCGCGTTGGCGAAAGCGAGTGCGGCACGCAGGGACACGCCCTCCGCCAGTTGCGCCGCGAGTGCGCCGACGAAGCAATCGCCGGCGCCGGTGGTGTCGACCGCCTTCACCGCGCGGCCGGGCACCGCGCATTCCTCGCGGCCGGCGAGCGCGAGCACGCCCCGCTTGCCGAGCGTCACGCAGATGGTCTGGTCCTCGCGCGCCTGAAGTTGGCGCGCGACGTCGATGATTCTTGCGGCCTCGTCGCCGTCGGAGAGCTCCACGCCTGCGAGGAAGCCGAGCTCGGTCTCGTTCAGCACGAGGATGTCGACGAGCGCCAGCAGCTCGGCGGACATCTTTTGCGCGGGGGCCGGGTTGAGCAGCGTCGTGGCGCCGGCGCTACGGGCGCGCTGGAAGAAGGCGGCAATCGTCGGCAGCGGAATCTCGAACTGGCTGACGGCGACATCGCCCTTCGCCAGCGGAACGTCCGCGACATCGTCCGCGCTGACCAGCGCATTGCTGCCGGGGATGACGACGATGGTGTTGTCGGAGGCCGCCACCGTGATGATCGCGGTGCCGGTATGCGTGTCGGCGTCCCGAACTGAGCCGAGCTCGATGCCCTGCGCACCGAGGAACGTCCGCAACTCAGCGCCAAACGAATCCTTGCCAAGCCGGCCGATCAGCGTCGTCTTCGCACCGAGCCGTGACGCCGCGACGGCCTGGTTCGCGCCCTTGCCGCCGGGAAAATACAGCACCTGCCGGCCGGCGACGGTCTCGCCGACTTTGGGATGGCGATCGGCGGTCGCCACCACATCCATGTTGATGCTGCCGGCGATAAAGACGCGCCCCATGATATGCCCTTACAAAACCCTAGACCCTGACTTCGAACTCGTGCCTGACTTTGGCGATGTCCACAAGGGTCGGCAGCCCGGCCTCGTTGCCGAGCCGCTGGATCTTGAAGGTCGAGGCGGCGCGGGCAAAATCAAAATGCTCGCGCCAGCTTTTGCCGGGATGGGCGAGGTAGGAATAGACATAGGCGCCGTGGAAGACGTCGCCGGCGCCGTTGGTGTCGATCACGCGCTCGCGCGGGATCGGCATCGCCGGCATGACGTCGACCGCACCCGTTTCATTGTACCAGAGCAGGCCCTTCTCACCCATGGTGACGCCGCCGATCTTGCAGCCGCGGCTCTTGAGGTAGTCGAGCATCTTCTCGGGCGTCAGGTCCATCTGCTCACACAGGCGTTCGGCGACGATGGCGACGTCGATGAATGCGAGCAGCTCATGCGTGTTGGTGCGCAGGCCGCCGCCGTCGAGCGAGGTCAGGATGCCGGCCTCGCGACAGACCTTTGCATAGTGGATCGCGGCATCGGGTTGATGGCCGTCGATGTGCAGGGCGCGGCAGCCGCCGAGATTGAGCATCGGGAACGGATGGATGTGCTCGTCGTCGCGGCAGCGGACGATGGCGCGCTTGCCGTCCTTGGGCATGATGAAGGACAGCGAGGACTGATTGACCTTCCGCCCGTGCAGCGAGATCGCGTATTTCGCGCACATGTCCTGGAACATCCGCCCCAGCCAGTCATTGGCCGCCGTGGCGATGAGATCGGGCACGATGCCGAGCTTGGCGCAGCAGAACGCCGCCGTGACCGCGTTGCCGCCGAAGGAGACTGCGTAGTCGGTTGCCACGTGCTTTTCGTCGCCGGTCGGCATGTGGTCGGTGATGAAGACGACGTCGATATAGGTCTGACCGATAAAGAGAGCCTGCATTGGTTGTCCGTGATGCGCTGGGTGGTCCCGGCCGGCGGGCTTACTCTAACACCGGTTCCGCTCTGGGGACGCTGAAATTATTCGCAAATCTGCCGCCCGAGCGCTTGAGGTCGGCATGGGGCCGGAATACGACCATCACCGGTCCATGCCAAGCCCGGACAAACGCCGTCCTTCGAAATATGGTTCCAGGTCGATCAAAGGGGGAATGATGATCACCGGCCTCGATCACGTCGTCGCCCTGGTGAGGGATATCGGTGCGGCCAAGGCGGCGTATCAGACGCTGCTCGGGCGCGCGCCGGCCTGGCAGAACTCCGGCGAGGGCGCCGACCGCGTGCTGTTCACGCTTGCGAACATGACGATCGAGCTGATGGCGCCGAGCGGCTTTAACGTTGCGGCGGACCGGATCCGCGCGCTGCTCGACGACCGCGAGGGCGTGCTCGCCAGCCTGTGCTTTCGTGTCGCAGACATGGGCAAGATGCACCGGCGGCTGGAGCGGGTGGCCTTGAGGCCGGATCCGGTCGCCGAGGTCGAAAGCAACGACGTCGCGAGCGGCGCAATCCTGCACTGGAAACGCACGCGTGCCGCCACCGAATTGACGCGCGGCGTGCGCATGTTCTTCCTCGAACTCGCTGAGGAGCGGCCGCTGTCGGCTGCGACCGACATCGCGCCGATCGATGGGCTCGACCACGTCGTGATCACCACCGAGGATTCCGACCGGGCCGCCGCGCTCTATGGCGCGCGGCTCGGCCTTGATCTCGCACTGGACCGCTCGCACCAGGATTGGGGCCAGCTGATGTTCTTCCGCTGCGGTGATCTCATCGTCGAAGTGGTGCGCCGCCCCGTGGCGGGTGGGGATTCCCTGCATGATCGTCTCTGGGGCCTGAGCTGGCGGGTCGCCGACATCGACGCCACGCGCGCCCGCCTGATCGCCGCCGGCCTCGACGTCACCGAGGTGCGCAACGGCCGCAAGCCGGGCACGCGGATCATGACGGTGCGGAATGGCACCTGTGGGATCCAGACCGTGCTGCTGGAGCGCTCGCCGAAGCCGGCGGATTGAAGCTCCGCCCTCTCCACCCGTCATTGCGAGGAGCGAAGCGACGAAGCAATCCAGAGTCTTTCCGCAGAGGGACTCTGGATTGCTTCGCTGCGCTCGCAATGACGGCGGGCGCGTGGTACATGGCATACCGTAGCACCCAGCGAGCAACCGGTTTGGCGAAGGCAAAGCGAACTCTGAAATGGCAGCGCGACCCCGAGGGGATGCGGCTGCGCATTCTCGAGGCTGCCAAGCAGGAATTCTCCACCCACGGGCTCGCGGGCGCGCGTGTCGACCGCATCGCGGCGAAGGCCGGCGCCAACAAGCGCATGCTCTACTATCACGTCGGCAACAAGGACGAGCTCTATCTCGCGGTGCTCGAAGGCGCCTATGACAAGATCCGCAGCGAGGAGCGGGGGCTCGATCTCGAGCATCTCGATCCGCCCGAGGCGATCCGGCGGCTGATCGAGTTCACCTGGAACTACTTCCTGCGCAACCCGGAATTCCTGTCGCTGCTCCAGACCGAGAACCTCGCGCGCGCAAAGCACCTCAAGCGCTCGACCAAGGTCAAGTCGATGCATTCGCCCTTTGTCGCGATGATCCGCACCGTGGTGCTGCGCGGCGTCGACAGCGGCGACTTCCAGGTCGCGGTCGATCCGGTGCAGCTCTACATCTCCATCGCCGGGCTCTGCTTCTTCTATCTCTCCAATTCGGCCACGTTGAGCGTGATCTTCGGCCGCGATCTGCTGGCCAAGGACGCCAAGGACGAGCGGCTTTCGCACATGGTCGGCCTCGTGCTGGCCGCGCTGACGGGCCGATCGACCGCGCTGTTCGAGATCGCCAAGGCGCCGAAGTCGCACAGCGCGGTGGCGCAGACGGCGTAGCGGCCTGGTCCGCACGTTTGTGGACGGATCGTCCGCCGTTTCCTCAATCTCCGCAGTCATTGCCCGCGAAGGCGGGCAATCCAGTATTCCAGAGTCGGTTGAGATTGAACCGAGAAGCCGCGGCGTACTGGATTCCCCGCTTTCGCGGGGAATGACACCGAGGGTGAGGCGGTGTCGTGCCCCCGACGTAGCGCAGCAGCGTGTCCGGGACACGAGCGCAGGTGAGGAACCGGCACAAAACGTCACAGGGAAAGCTCTGGACAGTATTTATCCAACGAGTTAATTTCTCCCCCGAACGAAGAAGAATGCCGGGAGTGAGACGTGGCTGAGTTGAAGCCGCAAGGTGCGGTATCCAAGATGCTGAACGCGGCCTGGGTCCGGCCGTTCCTGTTCCTGGTCTTCATCGTCGTCGCCTGGGATCTTGCGATCCGCCTGTTCAAGATCCCCGCCTATCAGATCCCGGCGCCGGCCGATGTCGTCGCGGTGCTGCGCACCGAATGGCCGGAACTGCTGCGCCAGTCCTGGCCGACCACTTACGCCACCGTCTGCGGCTTCCTGCTGTCGGCGCTGTTCGGCATTCCCGTCGCCATGCTGATCGCGGGCTCGAAGACAGTGGAGAGCTACGTCTATCCGCTGCTGGTGTTCTCGCAATCCGTGCCGAAGATCGCGATCGCGCCGCTGTTCGTGGTCTGGTTTGGCTTCGGCATCATTCCCAAAGTGATTTCGGCGTTCCTGCTCGGCTTCTTCCCCGTGGTCGTTTCCGCCGTGCAGGGCTTCAAGTCCGTCGACCCTGATATGGTCGACCTCGCCCGCGCGATGCAGGGGAGCCGGTTCCGGGTTTTCCTCGCGGTGAACCTGCCGCATGCGCTGCCGGCCATCTTCTCCGGCCTCAAAGTGTCGGTGACGCTTGCCGTGGTCGGCGCCGTCGTCGGCGAGTTCGTCGGCTCCAATTCCGGCATCGGCTACGTGATGCAGCGCTCGATCGGAACCTTCGACCTGCCGACCATGTTCGCAGCGCTGGTGATCCTGGCGTTGCTCGGCGTGATCCTGTTCTGGATCGTGGACCGGATCGAGAAGCTCGTCATTCCCTGGCATGTCAGCCAGCGCGAAGACGTGATTTTCGCCTCGTAACAAGAACTAAGGCAACGAACGGCCATCAACGGCCGACGCAACAAGGGCAAGGGAGAGAAACGATGAAGCGGTGGATAGGAGCTGTCTCGGCTGCGCTGATGGTGTTCGCGGCGATGCCCGCGCAGGCAGCCGACAAGGTCGTGCTGATGCTGAACTGGTACGTCTATGGCGAGCACGCGCCGTTCTATTACGGCAAGGCCAAGGGCATCTATGCGGCCGAGGGCATCGACCTCGAGATCCAGGAAGGCCGCGGTTCGGCCGCGACCACGCAGGCCGTCGCCGCCAAGACCGCCGACTTCGGCTATGTCGATGTTCCCACCATGATGCGTGCCGCGATCAAGGGCGCGCCCGTCGTCGCGACCGGCGTGCTGCTCCAGACCAGTCCGATGTCCGCCATGGGTTTTGCCGACAAGAACATCAAGAAACCGGAAGACATCAAGGGCAAGACGGTGGCGATCACACCGGCGGACTCCATGACCCAGATCTGGCCGCTGTTCCTGAAGAAGACCGGCCTGAAGGAGAGTGATTTCCAGACGGTCGCCGGCGACGGCCAGACCAAGCTCAACGCCGTCATCAACGGCCAGGCCGATCTGCTGCTCGGTTACGTCATGGACCAGTCGATGAAGATCAAGGACGCCACCGGCAAGGACGTCTATCCGATCAAGTTCGCCGACTACGGCATCAACATGGTCTCCTCGGGCATCATCGCCAACTCCGACTATGTGAAGGCCAATGCCGACCTCGTCCGCCGCTTCATGTCGGCGACGACCAAGGCGGTCGAAGCCGCCGAGAAGGAACCGAAGGCGGCTGCACAATCGATCCTCGATGCCAACCCCAAGGGCGGCAAGATCGACACCCTGACGCAGGGCTTTGAGCTGACCATTCCGCTCTACCGGACCGCGGAGACCAAGAGCAAGCGGCCGTTCCAGGTCACCGACCAGAACATGACGGACTCCGTCAATCTGATGGTCGAATATGGCGGACTGGATGCCAAGGCCAAGGAGAATCCGAAGGCCTTCTACACCAACGATTATCTGCCGAAGAGCGGATCGTGAAGCAAGCCGCAGTCGTGAGCGAAACCGTGCAGCAGGCCGCGCATCTGAGACTGGTGAGCGACCGGGCTGCCGGCGATGCGTCGGGCATCAAACTGTCCGGCGTGTCGAAGACCTACCGGACGCGCGACGGCGACGTGCCGTCGCTGCGTCCGCTCGATTTCCACATCAACGACGGCGAGTTCTTCGTCGTGGTCGGCCCAAGCGGCTGCGGCAAGTCCACGCTGCTCAAACTGATCTCGGGGTTGCTGCCGCCGACATCAGGCGAAGTCCTGGTCGAGGGTGAGAAGGTCACGAAGCCGCACGGCAATGTCGGCATCGTGTTCCAGAACGCGCTGCTGCTGCCCTGGCGCAACATCCTCGCGAACGTGATGCTGCCGATCGACATGAAGCGGCTGCCACGACAACAATATCTCGATCGCGCCAAGGCGCTTCTGAAGCTGGTCGGCCTCGAAGGATTCGAGAAGAAGCTGCCCTGGCAGCTCTCGGGCGGCATGCAGCAGCGCGCCTCGATCTGTCGTGCGCTGGTGCACGATCCCAAGATTATGCTGATGGACGAGCCGTTCGGCGCGCTCGACGCGCTGACGCGCGAGCGCATGAATGTCGAGTTGATGCGGATCCAGCGCGAGACCAGGAAGACGGTGCTTCTGATCACGCATTCGATTCCGGAGGCCGTGTTCCTCGCCGACCGCGTGCTGGTCATGACCGAGCGGCCCGGCGCGATCGCGGCGATCTACGACGTGCCGCTGCCGCGCCCGCGTTCGCTCGATGTGATGGCCGATCCTGTCTTCACCGAGCTCGTGCAACGCATCCGCAAGCATTTCTTCTCGCAAGGGGCATTGGACTGACGACCATGGCGCCGCGCCTGAAGCTGCGAGACATCGCTTTCTTCGAACGTCCCGTTCATTTCGCGCGGCCGTTCCGCTTCGGCGCGATCACGATCAACGCGACGCCGCAGCTTTTCGTGCGGGTCGAGATCGAGGTCGAGGGCAGGGGGAATGCGGTCGGTGCCAGCGCCGAGCTGCTGGTGCCAAAATGGTTCGACAAGCGGCCGGAGCTGTCGCCGGCGCAGACGGCTGACGGCCTGCGGCGTTCGCTGGAGATTGCGCGGGGCCTTTATCTTGCGCGGACTGGATTTTTGACGGCATTCGATCTGCATGCCTCGTGCATCGGTGCCCAGGTCGCGACTTGTGCGAAAAAGAATATTCCAGCGCTTGCGGCGGCTTATGGCCCCGCGGAAATCGACAAGGCGATCCTCGACGCACTGCTGCGTGCCATGGATACCAACTTTTTCGACGGGATGGCCGGCAACCTTGCCGGCATCGATGCGCGGCTTTCGCCGGACCTCAAGGAAGCGGACCTCACGGCGTTTCTCGCCGGCCGGAAGCCGCTGCCGCGCGTTGCCATCAGGCATACCGTCGGCCTCGACGATACCGTCGAAGGCAAGGGCGGCGTGGCCGATGCACGCGAGAACGCCGGTGCCAATTACTTCAAGCTGAAGCTGTCGGGCGATCCCGCAGCCGATGCAGGACGGCTGGCGCGGATCGGCAAGGAGCTCGACACGCTCGGGCGCGACTACAAGGTGACGCTCGACGCGAACGAGCAGTACGCCGATCTTGCCGCACTACAGGCACTGATGGACCGGCTTGATCGTGATTCCGCGCTGCGCCCGATCGCCTCGCGCTTGCTCTATGTCGAACAGCCGATGCCGCGAGACATCACCCGGCAATCGCCGCTCGGCTCGCTCGCCGCGCACGGCTTCATCATCGACGAGGCCGACGATTCCTACGATGCCTTCCCGGCGGCGCGTGCGCTCGGCTATTGCGGCATTTCCTCGAAATCCTGCAAGGGCCTCTACAAGTCCATCGTCAACGCGACGCGCGCGGCGAAATGGACCGCGGGCGGCGCGCGGTTCTTCGTGACCGGAGAGGACCTGACCTGCCAGGCAGGCCTTGCCGTGCAGCAGGATCTCGCGCTCGGTGCCTTCATCGGCGTGACCCATGCCGAACGCAACGGCCACCACTATGTCGACGGCTTCGGCGAGACACCCGCCGCTGAAGCTGCGGCCTTCGCCGCGGCGCATCCCGATCTCTATGCCGATGCCGGGCAGGGCATCCGGCTCTCCAATCACGACGGCGATCTCCTGACGGGATCGCTCGCCACAACGGGCTTTGCGACGTCGGTCCATCCGGACTGGTCGGCGCTCGCCCCGCTCGAACAGCCAAAATCACTTCAGGAGCAATTGGCATGACCACCCAACGCCTCGGCCTCATCATGAACGGCGTCACCGGCCGCATGGGGCTCAACCAGCATCTGATCCGTTCAATCGTCGCGATCCGCGAGCAGGGCGGCGTTCGGCTGAGGAACGGCGACCGCGTGATGCCCGATCCGATCCTGGTCGGCCGCAGCGCCGACAAGGTCGAAGCCCTCGCCAAGCGCTATAACATCACGCGCTGGACCACCGACCTCGATGCGGCGCTCGCCGACAAGAACGACACCATGTTCTTCGACGCCGCGACCACGCAGGCGCGGCCCGGCCTTTTGACTCAGGCCATCAATGCCGGCAAGCACGTCTATTGCGAGAAGCCGATCGCGACGAATTTCGAGGAGGCGCTCGAGGTCGTCAAGCTCGCCAACGCCAAGGGCGTCAAGCATGGCACGGTGCAGGACAAGCTGTTCCTGCCCGGCCTGAAGAAGATCGCCTTCCTGCGCGATTCCGGCTTCTTCGGCCGCATCCTCTCGGTGCGCGGCGAATTCGGCTATTGGGTGTTCGAAGGCGGCTGGCAGGAGGCGCAGCGGCCGTCATGGAACTACCGCGACGAGGACGGCGGCGGCATCATCCTCGACATGGTCTGCCACTGGCGCTACGTGCTCGACAACCTCTTCGGCAACGTCCAGAGCGTGGTCTGCATCGGCAACACCGACATCCCCGAGCGTTTTGACGAGCAGGGCAAGAAGTACAAGGCGACCGCGGACGATTCCGCCTATGCGACCTTCCAGCTCGAGGGCGGCGTCATCGCCCACATCAACATGTCCTGGGTGACGCGCGTCTATCGCGACGACCTCGTCACCTTCCAGGTCGACGGCACGCACGGCTCGGCGGTCGCGGGCCTGTCGGATTGCATGATCCAGGCGCGGCAGGCGACGCCCCGGCCGGTGTGGAATCCGGACGAGAAGCGTCTGCACGATTTCTACGGCGACTGGCAGAAGCTGCCTGACAACGTCACCTACGACAACGGCTTCAAGGAGCAGTGGGAGATGTTCATCCGCCACGTCTACGAGGACGCGCCCTACAAGTTCACGTTGCTCGAAGGCGTCAAGGGCGTGCAGCTCGCCGAATGCGCGCTGAAGAGCTGGAAGGAGCGGCGCTGGATCGACGTCGCCCCGATCAAGGCCTGAGGTTGATTGGATAAGTCTCAATGTTGAGCCGTCATTGCGAGCGAAGCGAAGCAATCCAGACTACCTCCGCGGCAAGAGTCTGGATTGCTTCGTCGCTTCGCTCCTCGCAATGACGGGGAGAGGTCTGAAGTCATGAACAAGCCCGTCCTGCCGATGTCGTCATTGTCGCTCAAGCTGCCGAAGGCCGATCGCTCGATCGAGACCTACCGGCTTGCGGCCTCGCGCACGTTTCCCGCTAAACTCGAGGGACCGCTGAACCGCATCGCGTTCTCGGCCGTGCACACGGTTGTCGATCCCTTTGCGGACAACGATCCCTGGCTCTCGGCTGCCGTCGACTGGGACAAGACCATCGCCTTCCGCGAGCACGTCTGGGATCTCGGCCTCGGCGTGGCCGAAGCCATGGACACCGCGCAGCGCGGAATGGGGCTGGACTGGCCAACCTCGCTGGAGTTGATCACCCGCTCGGTCGGTGCCGCCAAGCGGCGCAACGCACTGGTGTTCTCCGGCGCGGGCACGGACCATCTCGCTGTCGAGGATGCGAAGAGCCTCGACGACGTCATCCGTGCCTATGAGGAGCAGCTCTCGGCCGTCGAGAAGGTCGGCGGCCGCATCATCCTGATGGCGTCGCGTGCTCTCGCAAAACTCGGCCGCAGCGCCGACGATTACGCCAAGGTCTATAACCGCGTGCTGTCGCAGGTCCGCGAGCCCGTGATCATCCACTGGCTCGGCGATATGTTCGATCCCGCTCTGACCGGATATTGGGGCACCAAGGACCTCGACAAGGCGATGGACGTTGCGGTGGCCATCATCAACAACAACGCGGCCAAGGTTGACGGCGTGAAAGTTTCGCTGCTCGACAAGCAGCGCGAGATCGACATGCGCAGGCGCCTGGACAAGCGCATCAAGATGTACACCGGCGACGATTTCAATTACGCGGAGCTGATCGCCGGCGACGAGCAGGGTTTTTCGCACGCGCTGCTCGGCATTTTTGATGCGATCGCGCCGGCGGCGTCCTACGCGCTGTCGCGGCTCGCGGCCGGCGACGAGGCCGGTTTCCACGACGTGCTGGGGCCGACCGTGCCGCTGTCACGTCACATCTTCAAGGCGCCGACGCGCTTCTACAAGACCGGCGTCGTGTTCATGGCCTATCTCAATGGCCACCAGGATCATTTCACCATGGTCGGGGGACAGGAGAGCGCGCGGTCGATGCTGCATCTGGCCGAGCTGTTCCGTCTTGCCGATCAGGCCGGCCTGCTCGCCAATCCGGAACTGGCGACACGGCGGATGAAGACCGTGCTGGCCTCGCACGGACTGGACTCCTGATGCGCGATTTCTCGTCCGACCATCGCTGGCTGTCACTCAACACGGCGACGGTCCGCAAGCAGGGTGACCTCGTCGAGATCATCGAGGCCTGTGCAAGGCATGGCATCCGCGCCATCGACCCCTGGCGCGACCAGGTCGCTTCCGTCGGTCTGGATCGCGCCGCGCGCGCGGTGCGCGATGCCGGCCTCGGGCTGTCGGGCTATTGCCGTGGCGGCATGTTCACCTCGGACGCATCGCGTCGCGGCGAAGTTCGCGACGACAACCGCCGCTGCGTCGACGAAGCCAAGGCGCTGGGCGCGCCCTGCATCGTTCTCGTCGTTGGCGGCCTCCCGCAATATTCGCGGCCGGGCAGCGAGGCGTCCAAGGATATCGTCGCAGCGCGCGGTCAGGTCGAGGAGGCTCTGGCCGAGATGCTCGACTATGCCAAACAGGCAAAGCTGCCGCTGGCGATCGAGCCCTTGCATCCGGCTTATGCAGCCGACCGCGCTTGCGTGAACACGACGAAACAGGCGCTCGACATCTGCGATCGGCTCGACCCCGGCCGCAGCGGCATGCTCGGCGTCGCGCTCGACGTCTATCACATCTGGTGGGATCCGGAACTGATGGCCCAGATCGCGCGTGCCGGCGAGGATCGCCTGCTCGCGTTCCATGTCTGCGACTGGCTGGTGCCGACCAGGGACATCCTCAACGACCGCGGCATGATGGGCGACGGCGTCATCGGCATCAAATCGGTGCGCGCCGCGGTTGAGGCGCAGGGCTATGCCGGCTTTTCAGAGATCGAGATCTTCTCCAACGACTGGTGGAACAAGCCGATGGACGAGGTGCTGCGCACGTGCATCGAACGGCACAGGACGGTGGTGTAGCTCCCACGCGCGCTGTCCCCGCGGGCTTGCGACTTGTTGCCGCGTGTTGACGCGCGCCTTCCGCTCGACGGCACCGAAGCGGCGGGCTTGAGCGATTCAGCGAGCCGGTTGGAGTACCACCAACGAGAGGTGGACAGCCATCAGCTTTCAGGCAGAATGATATCATCCCGATGCCGCAGCCTCGCCACAGTCTGCGCCAGATCGGATGCGGTAATCAGTGGCATCAACGATCGGCAGGCACGGCGGATGTACCCACGCCTGATGATCTTGGATGGCCCCGACGTGCAATCGTCGGGGCCATTGTTGTGATCGGCGTGCCGGAGGGCCCCGGCGTGATCCAGTCCCGGCCCGTTCCATTGCGGCGATAAGGAAAGACCGCCCGAAGGCGGTCTTGCAGTCCAATGTGCCGGGCCAAAATAGTTTCGGGATCAAACCTTGTCCGGCCCGGTCTGATCGCCAGCTAACCACTATCCCGGGAGGGCCGCTCACAATTATGATTTCAGTCCTGAAATGGAATGCGCCTGCGACTTAGGACCCCGTCGTCCGACACGAGTCTTGTTGCGTGCCTGCGTACAGCGCTGGCCGAAGGGGCTGCGGCGCTGAGAACTGGACTAGCCCTCAGGGCTGGAGCTGCTCACGTCGGTGAAAAGTCTGACGATTGCGCTATCATCGATTGACCGTCAAACACCGGACTATCACTCGTCAATTCAATCTGCGAAATTGTGACGACACAAATGCGCTTGTGAACAAGCTGGCGCGAAGGGAGGTTGGCAGTGGAGGCAGTGGAGAAAGTGCAGCGCTTGCGTGCGATGGGTTCGCTGTGCCGCCAACAGGCCGCGTACAACAGCATGAACAAATGGAAGCTGCTCGCAGAAGCAGAATATTGGGATCATCTGGCCGATCTTGAGTTGTCTGCCTACTTCCAGCAATGCAACGCCAATAGCGCGGATGAGAAAGAGCGGCCTCAAGCGATCCCAACCGCGAATGACGCTGGACCGAAGACGATTTCCGTCGCGTGAGGTCAAGACGAGGCGGTTGTTTGCATTCCGTGCCACCGCGCTTCTCGCAGAGAGAAGCGGCCTGGATACGCATGTTCTCGTCGTAGTGTGGAGCAGGGCGATGATCGCACCCCGCGTCGCTCGGCCGCTGCTCACATTGCAACGAGAGAATGCGACGCCGCCGTCACGGGCCTGCGAGCTGTTGCAGCGTATTGAAGCGCGCCTTCTGCTCGCTGCTCAGCGTGGCATAGAACTCGTCCAGGGCGGGCTCGACCAGCTTGGCGGCCTGAAGCATGGCCTCGAGCCGGTGCTGCATCGCCTCCAGCCGTCCGACCGGCGTCAGCGGTACATCGTTCGGACAGGCCGCCTGTAGGCCCTCAACGCCCTTCGCCGTCGCTTCGCTGAGGCGGTCAAGCGCTTCCTTCTGCTTGCCCGCGGGGTGGAGCACAGCCTCAATCCTCTGGATCGGCAATTGGGTCAGGCCGGACTTCGGATCACCGCAGCCTTCGGCACTGGCTTCCTCGCCGCTGGCTTGCTGCTGCGGCGGCGAGCGGTCGCCGATGTTGGGGCCGAGCGCGTTGAAGCGGGCCTGCTGCTCGTCGCTGAGCGAGTTGTAGAAATTCTCCAGTGCCGGTCGCACGATCTTGACAGCATCCAGTGTCGCGCTGACGCGGTTCATCATCGCCCGCAAGCGGCCAGGCGGCGTCAGTGCATAAGTCTCCGCACAGGAGTCCTTGAACACACCGGCGGCGTTGACCGCCGCGGTCTTCAACGCGTCGAGCAGCGCGCGTTGCTCCGCCGTCGGCCGCACCGCCCTCGTGATATCGTCAAGCGGCCAGGCGGTGACGCCCTTGTCCGGCGTGCCGCACAATTGCTGCAGCGTTTGCGGGCTCACGCTGGCGCGCTGGCGCGCGCGGGTGCCGCCACCGGCTTGCGGATAATCATACGGGTTGGTGCTGGCATAGGCGGAATAGGGGCTGTCACCACCCCAGAACACGGTGTCGACGAAGTCGTCATATGCGTACGCCCAATAGCCGGGCTCGTAAGCATAGGACCAGAACGTGTAGTCAAAAATGTCCGAATAGGCATAAGGCCAGAACACGGGCCCAAGCCATGCCACGAACACTGCGGGATGGCGGTGTCGCCAGGCCTGCCGGGGAGCCCAGCCGCTGTGGCGAGCGACGAGGGTCGCTTGGGTTTGCGCAGTCGCCCGCTCGCGGAAGTGCGCGCCAAACCGCCCGCGCGCGGCGGCAGCCGCTGCAACTGTTGCAGCGGGGGCCTGCAGTCCCAGCCTCTGCTGACGCGCCAGATCGATTTGCTGCGCGCGTTGCTCGCGCTGCAGCAGACGGTTCTGCGCCTGCAGTGCGCGGTCTTGTGTGCGTTGCGCGCGTGCGCCTTCCGGCTTTTGCGACTGCAATGTCTGCACACGCTGCTGGAGGCGATCGATGCGGGTCTGGCGCTCCGCGGTCTGGCCCGACAGCATCTCGCGCTGTCGCTGCTCGACGTGCTGTGCACGCTGTTGTACGCGCTGCTCGCGCTCCAGCAGCCTATTCTGCGACTGCAGCAACCGCTGCTGCTCGCGTTGCGCGCGTGCGCCTTCCGGCTTTTGCGACTGCAATGTCTGCACACGCTGCTGCAAGCGGTCGATGCGGCCCTGGCGTTCCGAGGCTTGGCGCGACAGCATCTCGCGCGGCTGTTCCCGCCGCTCGCTCACGGCCGGCGGCGCGCTTGGGGGTGAGGGGGCGGCGATATGCGGCGTCGGCCGCGGTGCCATCGCCGGACGTTGCGGGGCAGCCGGCGCGCGATGGAATTCAGGTCGCGGTGCCGCCACGTGCGGGGCAGCTCGCGGCGGCGGTGCAGCGAAGTGCGGGGCCGGGCGCGGCGGCGGGGAGGCCATGCGAGGCGCCGGATTCGGTGCCATTGCCGGTCGCTGCGGCATGGCCGGGGGATGAAATGCCGGCGCGGCGGGACGCGCCATCGCAGGTGGCGCCGCCGGTCGGGCCATGGCTGGTGGGGCTGCCGGCCGAGCTGCCGGCCCCGGTGGTCCGCCCCTTCCGTGTCCCGGGGGTCCTTGGGCGTACGCGCCGACGCTCGCCGTCAGCATCGAGACACCAACCAAAAAAGCCGTAAGGCAAACGCCACGCGGAAGCATGATCGTAGCTCCCAGCTCGTAATCGCCCACAACTTTCAACGCACAGGTGGCGGAATGGTTCGTAGTTGGTCGCGGCCGGCATTGCGATCTTCCGACGCACCCACAGCAGCCAGTCATGCCGGCTATTGGCTTTACCATCCGGCCCGCTAAGACGCGCGGTTAAGAAAGATCGGCAGCCCCTGCTTGTTGGCGTAGATGGGGCGGTAGCGCTCCGTGTTGTAGCTGCTGGCAACGTCCAATTTGCGCGGACCGAGCTTGGCGTCAGGGATGGGCACGAGGTCGTAGCGGCCCTCGACCAGCGCCGACATGAGGCCGGTCTTGCTTTCCAGCATGGCATCGTAGGCCATGTTACCGAAAGTCAGGGCCACAAGCTTGTCGATGAAGTCCGGATCGCCCGATCGCAAATCGTAGGTGAGATCGGAGGTGATCGTTTCCTCGCCGGTGCGCCGCTTGATCTCGTCGGCAAGCGATTCCGCCACGTTGGCCTTCTTGCGGTGCCCGTAGGCGTCAGGCTCGCCGTATTCGCGCAGCTTGTAGCCTTCCCACTGAGCTCCCTCGCTGAGCACGATCAGCGCGTAGTTGCTTGGATTGGCGCGCTTGTCCTCGATGAGCAACTGGACCAGCTTGTCGAGGTCGACTTTATACTCCGGTATGACGCATCGTATCGAGGTCGCATACGCGGTGTAGAGTGCCGTGAATCCGGCATCGCGGCCAAAGACGCGGAAAATGCCAATTCGCTCATGCGAGCCGACGGTGGTGCGCTGCCGCTGGATGGCATCGCTGGCGCGGGTGATCGCGGTCGAGAAGCCGATGCAGTACTCGGTGTTGCGGACGTCATTATCCATCGTCTTCGGGATGGCGATGATCTTGACGCCGAGTTCGTTGAGCTTGGCCGCATAACTGAGCGTATCGTCGCCGCCGATGGCGATCAGGTGTTCGATGCCAAGTCCCGAAAGGTTAGCGAGCACCCGGCTGGTGAGGTCCCACGTCTTTGTCGCGATGCCGCCCTTGGTGCTCAGCGAGACCGGAACATCATTGCCGACGAGATGATCGGGCAGCTTTTGTATTTTGGAGGGATTGACGCGGCTCGAGTGCAGCACGGTGCCGCCGCGCCGGTCGATGGTTCGAGTGTTTTCACGGTTCAGCGGGATGACGTAGTGGGACCTGCTGTTTGGGTCGTCGAGGTTCAGGTGCGTGAGGGCCTCCCAACCACGGCGCAGACCGACAACCTCGATGTCGTCCTCACTGCCGCGATAAGTCACGCTCTTGATGACTGCATTGAGACCGGGAACGTCGCCGCCGCCCGTGAGAATGCCGATGCGCCTTTTTGCCATACCCACCTCGCACGCAGTCCCTTACTCGGCCGCTTCCGGCGTGCTCTCCTTGCGCACCTGAAAGCGCTTCAGCAGTGAGGACACGGTGTCGCGGAAGCCACCATACTCCAGCTCGGAATAGGGCAGCATCGCGGCGCCGGACCAACCCTGGCTGCGGATCTCGATGGCTTTGCGCTGGGCGCGCCGGCGGACCTCGTCCCATGCCGGGTTGTCGAAGAAATCGGTGAAGGACTCCGAAAAACGGCCTTCCTTGTCGATCGAGAAGCCGGCGCAGGAAACGATCGGCAGGCAGTACATGCCCGTCACCGGGGTGTTAATTGGCACGGGCATCAGCGGCATCACATGCGAGCCGCGTGCATCGCCACCCACGAAGTGCGCCTTGGCGAACGGCGAAATGATTTCCTCGGGCGCCGCGAAAATCCCTTGGTTCCTGACGATCGCGACCGGATCATCCTTGCCTGTGTACTTGCCTGCGATCGCGTGAAGACGCTGCGCCGAAACGGCGACGGCAACCTCGTTATGCGTTCGAGAAACGATGCGATCGATGCCAAAGCGCTCGTTGTCGCGAAGCAGCGCGGCAATGTGGTAACTGTCCTCAGGCGCGTCGAGTTCGATGATGCTGTCGCCGGCCGTGTTGTCCATGTCGATAACATGGAAACGGAATCCCTTGATCATCGGGGGCAGCATCAGCCCGGCGCAATACATGGGATCGGCAAAGGCGAGGTAGAGCGGCAGGTTGTAGGCGCCGGGGCCGCATTTGTCGGCGGCGAACACCATGAAGGACTCCGCAGGCCTCGAACCCGAGAGGTTGTGGTCGAAGCTGAGCTCGGCGACGCCCGGTCCGGCGCCGCGGACGTTTCCGGAAGGTGCGTCGACCAGAAGATCCTGGCCGGCGCCATAAAGCCCGGAAGTTTTCGCGACCGAAGTGGCTGCGAGGAACGCCTTCCAGGCAAGCTGATGCACCTCGGAGCTTCCTTCGCCCCGTGTGTGCGTCATAATGATCGCAATGTCGTCGCCGGTGTGGCAGACGAAAGCGTCGACCAGCAGGCCATCGCAGATCGCCTTCGCGACCTCGCCCTCGACAGCCGCCATCATGCGTGTAGACGGCTTCGTGTGGCCGCCAACGGAGCCAACGTCAGCTTTAATGACTGAAAGAGTGAGTCTCATGAGCATTTCTCCGATCCGCGCAACTCAGCGCCAGCCTCGGCGCTTGCTGCGCCGGGCACGGCGCTGCTCATTCGCGGACCAAAACGTCCGTCGCTGCGATAGGTTCCACACATCCCGTTCATCCGGTTGCCGGGATCATGCAGAGCTTTGCCTTAGGACCTTGCGTCACAATTTGCTGCGCTGCACGAGTCCGGTTCTGGACCCACACCGGCTGTTGGAAGTCGTTGGCGGCCTTTAGATAGTCGTCGACCGCCTGGCGGGTCTGCTCGCTCAATTCAAATCTGACCGGCCGCCCGGTTTTCTTTTGCCAGACCGTTGCGCGATCCGCCGTGTACCCGCCGGCGGCCACATCCTCGACCCGGATGGCGGCGACATCACAGCCGCGAAACTTGCTGTCGACCGCCAGATTGAACTTGGCGCCTCAGGAGAAATCCTGCGTCAGGGTCGTGGCGAGCCGCTCTAGCGCCCAGTCGACCTCGTCGCTGGTGATGACCAGCGGCGGGGCGATGCGGATCGTGTGCCCATGGGTTTCCTTGGCGAGGATACCCTTGCCCTGGAGCGCCTCGCAGTAGCGGCGCGCGGGGCCGGCCTCTGGATGCAGCTCGACCGCCAGCATCAGGCCGCGCCCGCGTACGTCGCGGATCGTGTTGGCGCGAATGTCCTTCAAGCCTTCCAGAAGGCGCGCGCCCTGCCTGGCCGCGTTCTCGATCATGCCTTCCTCGACCAGCACGCGCATCGCCGCGCGCGCCACCGCGCAGGCAAGCGGGTTGCCGCCGAAGGTTGAGCCGTGCTGCCCGGGTCTCAATGTCCCGAGCACCTCGTTGTTCGAGAGCACGGCCGACACCGGATAGAAGCCGCCGGACAACGCTTTGCCGAGCAGGGTCACGTCCGCCTCGATTCCCTCGTGTTGTTCGGCGAGCAGCTTGCCGGTGCGGCCGAGCCCGGTCTGGATCTCGTCGAGCACCAGCATGACGTTGTTGGCCGTGCAGAGCTCCCGCACCCTGGCGAAATAGCCGGCTGGCGGAATGATGACACCGGCTTCGCCCTGGATCGGCTCGACCAGAAAGGCGACAGTGTTTTGCGTGATCGCTGCTTCGAGCGCCGCGGCGTCGCCGAACGGGATGATCTTGAAGCCCGGCGCGAACGGTCCAAAGTGTGTGCGGGTCTCAGGGTCCGTTGAAAAGCCGATGACGCCCAGCGTGCGTCCGTGGAAATTATCGGCGCAGACTATGATCTCGGCCTGGCCGTCCGGCACGCCCTTCACCTCGTAGCCCCATTTGCGCACCGACTTGATCGCGCTTTCGACCGCCTCGGCGCCGCTGTTCATCGGCAGCACCTTGTGGGAGCCGGTCAGCCCCGCGATCTCTTCGTAGAACGGGGCGAGCTGGTCGTTGTGGAAGGCGCGTGAGGTCAGCGTCAGCCGGTGTGCCTGTTCCACCATCGCCGCCAGGATCTTGGGGTGACAATGGCCCTGGCTGACCGCGGAATAGGCCGAGAGGCAATCGAGATAACGGTTGCCGTCGGTATCCCAGACCCAGACACCTTCGCCGCGCGACAGGACGACCCCGATCGGTTCGTAATTACGGGCGCCAAAGCGCGCTTCTGTTGCGAGGAAATCAATGACGGACGAGCTCATCTTTCGTCACTCCATTGCTGCGTGCCGGCGTCAACCGACTGCACCGCGCTCAAATTGATCCGGGCATCGGCGAGGTGCGCGATCGCGCTGATTTGCCTCCCCTTGTCAGTTGGTTATGCGGATCCACAGAAGCAATCTTCCGCCAACCTCCGCTACTGTGCATGGGGTTGTTTTCGACATTTTTGTTTTAGGCCCATCAACCTATGGAGCAGGGCACGCTCAGGAAGCCGCGGAACCGCACCCGTCCGCCCCGTACCGGATGGCCGCTCACGGCATAGTTCGGGAAGCGTGCCAGGAAGCGCGAGATCGCGATGGCGCCTTCGAGCCGCGCCAGCGCCATGCCGGCGCATTGATGCGCGCCGGTGGCGAAGGCGAGATGCCGGTTCGGCGTGCGCGCGATGTCAAAGCGTTCGGGCTCCGGAAACTGGGCGGGATCGCGGTTGGCCGCCCCGATGCACAGCGTCACCGACGTGCCGGCGTCGAGCATGACGCCGCCGAGCTCGATCGTCTCCGTCGTCATGCGGTTGCCGAGCTGGTTCGAGCTCTCGTAGCGCAGCATCTCCTCGACGGCAGTCTTGATCATGTCGGAGTTTTCGATCAGCCGCTGCTTCTGGTCCGGATTCCGGTGCAGCGCGACGAGGCCGTTGCCGATCAGATTGGTGGTGGTCTCGTGCCCGGCATTGAGCAGGAAGATGCAGTTGTGCAGCAGCTCCTTCTCGGTCAGCCGCTCGCCGTTCTCCTCGCCGTTGCCTTCTCCCTGGATCAGGCGCGTCAGCACGTCACGCTCGGGATTGCCCGGCTTTTGGCGCCTGCGCGCGACCAGGGTTTCGAGATAGGCGAGGAAGTCCTTCACCGCCTTGTTGCCGCGCGCAGCCACTTCGGGCGACACCACCGGCTCGAGTGCACCGAGGATCGCAAGCGACCAGTCGCGCAGCGGCTCGCGTTCGTCGTGGGGAACGTCGAGCAGATTGCCGATCACTTCGATGGGGATCGACGCGGCGAAGTCGTCGATCAGCTCGCAAGCCCCCTTGGCGGCGATGGCATCGAGCAGGCCGTCGACCAGCTTGACGATATCAGGCTCCATCCCCGCGATCGCGCGCGGCGACAGCGCGCCCATGATCAGGCGGCGTACGCGGGTGTGGGCGGGCGGGTCGTTGAAGACGAGGCTCGTGGTGTGGTGCTCGTAAAGCGGGGTGTCGCCGTATTTCGGCGCGAACTCGCGCTTCTTGTCCGAACTGAACGACTTTGTGTTCTTGTAGGTGGTGACGAGATCGTCATAGCGGGTCAGGAACACAGTGCCGTTGGGGAGGCGCTTGACCGGCTCGTTTTCCCGCAGTGCACGATAAGTCGGGTAGGGATCGTCGTAGAATTCGGGTGTCAGCTTCTCCAGATCGAAATTGGCCGCCAGTTCTTTCGCACTTGCGTTCATCGCCGCCATACTCGCCGGTTGAGACCGATATGCTGTTTTCGCTCTTTCGAGCGGCTCGGCTCACCGTCTACAGTCGTGTCGTGATTTGCAAGCCGACCGGACAGGAAAATGCACGCTCGCGCTGACGCTGCCGACACGGGCCCGAATTGGCCCGACGATATTTTCGCGACATTGCAACGCTTCGACGTCCGGCAGGTGCCTTACGTGCCCGATGCCGGCCATTCGAAGCTGATCCAGCGCGTGCTCGGCTCATCCACGATGCGCGGCATTCCGCTGACGACGGAGGAGGAGGGCGTCGCACTCCTGGCCGGGGCCTGGACCGGCGGACAGCGGGGCGTGCTTCTGATGCAGTCGAGCGGGGTCGGCAATTGCATCAACATGCTGTCGCTGATCCCGATCCTGCGCTTTCCGTTCCTCACGCTCGTGACCATGCGCGGCGAGTGGGGCGAGTTCAATCCATGGCAGGTGCCGATGGGATCGGCCACGCAGGGCGTGTTCGAGCTCTCGGGCGTCCAGGTGCTGCGCGCGTCCAATGCGGCCGAGGTGCCGGCCGTGCTGGAGGCGGCCGCAGCGCAAGCCTACAACGCGCTCACGCCCACCGCCGTCCTGCTGTCGCAGCGCCTGATCGGCGCCAAGGTTTTCACCAAATGAGCAAGGCCAACCTCCTCGACCGCCGTCAGGTGGTGTCCTCCCTGCTTGCGAACCGCAAGGACGTCGTTGCGATCGGCGGCCTCGGGGCCTCCACCAACGACATGTGTGCCGCCGGCGACCACGCGCGCAACTTCTACCTCTGGGGCGGCATGGGCGGTGCGGCGATGATCGGGCTTGGCCTGGCGCTGGCGCAACCAAAATTGCCGGTGCTGGTCATCACCGGCGACGGCGAGATGCTGATGGGGATGGGGAGCCTTGCCACCATCGGCCTGCAGAAGCCGTCCAATCTCTCGATCGTGGTGCTCGACAACGAGGCCTATGGCGAGACCGGCGGCCAGACCAGCCACACCTCCGCGGCTGCCGACCTCGTCGGCGTCGCCAGGGCCTGCGGCATCGGGGACGCCCGCGCAATCTCGACCATGGCCGAGGTCGAGGCCTTCGCCAAAGCCGTCCACGACGTCTCGGCGGGGCCGCGATTTGCCAATGTGAAGATCGACAGCGCCAGCCTGGACCGGATTCTCCCAGTCCGGGACGGGACTTACATCGTCAACCGGATCCGTGACGATCTCGGCTTCCAGCCGATCTAGCTCCACTTGGCTCCGTCCTGAGCAGCGTTCCGGTCCCTCCGGGCGGGGAAGTGTGGCCATTTTCCAACAAGTTTGCACGCACGTAGGTTGCGCCGCAGCATCCTGCTTGACTTTTGCGTGGGTGAGTGCTTACTCACTAACATGAGCTCACTGCGAATGACGAGCGACCTGAGGCGTCAATTGATCCTCGGTGCCGCAAAACGCTGCTTTGCCCGACACGGCTATACCGGCACCACGACCAAGAGCGTGGCGGCCGCCGCCGCCATTTCCGAGGCGCTGCTGTTCAAGCATTTCCCGTCCAAGGCGGCGCTCTACGCCGAAATCCTCAGCGACGAATGCGAAGCCGATCCGGCACTGACGGACCTGCTCGAGCGGGAGCCCTCGACAGCCACGCTGGTCGAGTTGATCCGCGGCATGGTCCAGCATTTCCTCCACATCGCCGACGGGCCCGATCAGGAAGAGGCGCAGCGCCTGCGACTGATGGCCACCAGCCATCTGGATGACGGCGAATTCGCCCGTCTGCTATATGCCAAGATCGAGAAGCTGATCGGGGCGGTCTTCCTCGCCTCGCTCGAGCGCGCGGTTGCCAGCGGTGACGCCCGGCCGTTCAGCGGCGATCCGCTCAACCTGTTCTGGTTCGCGCATCATTCGGTGATGATGGCTGCGCTGACCAGGCTGCCGGCCACACCCTGCCTCGTTTACGGCAAGGCGAACGATCTGGAGCGGCAGCTCTGTGAGTTTCTCCTGAGGGGTATCGGACTTAACGACGCCGCAATTGCTTCGCATTTGGGCCGCGATCAGGCCGCGGATGCGGGCAAGACGGCGATTGCAGAAAGCGCATGACATGAACATCGTAACCGAACACAAGATTTCGGGCGAACCGATCGACACCAAGGCTCCCAAGCGTCCGGTCAGGCCGGTGCTGTGGTTCATCATCGTCGGCACGCTCCTGGGCGTGCTCGTCGGTGGGCTCGTCTGGTTCAATTATTTCCGCGGCCAGATGATCAAGCAGTTCTTCGCCAACAACAAGCCGCCGCCGACGGCGGTCAGCGCGGCCGAGGCGAAGTCCGAGGTGGTGCCGAACCTGCTCACCGCGGTCGGCGGGCTCTTCGCCGTGCATCAGGTCGACGTCAGCGCCGACGTCAATGGCCGCGTCACCGAGATCAAGTTCGAGCCGGGTAAGCATGTCGAGGCGGGTACGCCGCTGGTGCAACTGTTCGACATGCCGGAGCAGGGCGACCTCGCCAACTACAAGGCGCAGTCAACCGTCGCGCAGCTTTCGCTCGATCGCGCCAAGCAACTGGCATCGCGCCAGTTCGGTCCGCAGGCCACCGTCGATAACGCGCAGGCCGCCTACGACCAGGCGCTGGCCGGCATCGCCAAGACCGAGGCGCTGATCTCGCAGAAGCTGGTGCGCGCGCCGTTCTCCGGCGACCTCGGCGTCCGCAAGGTCGAGGTCGGCCAGTATCTGACGGCCGGCACGGCGATCGTGTCGCTGACCGATCTGTCGGAGCTGTGGGCCAACTTCACCGTGACGGAAAAGGACTCGGGCAACCTCAAGGTCGGTCAGGTCGTCCGGCTGAAGGTCGACGCCTATCCGGGCCGCGTCTTCGAAGGCAAGATCACCACGATCGAGCCGCAGATCGCCACCGATACCCGCAACATCCGCGTGCAGGCGACGGTCGCTAATCCGGAAAAGATCCTGAAGCCCGGTATGTTCGTGACCACGACGGTGGTGCTGCCGGACAAGCCGGCGGTGATCACCGTGCCCGAGACTGCGGTCGACTACACGCTGTACGGCGACTCCGTGTTCGTGATCACCGAAAAGAAGGAAGAGGACGGCAAGACCAGCCTGAGCGCGGTGCGCACCTTCGTGCAGACCGGCAACCGGGTCGATGGTCGTGCCGAAATCGTCAAGGGCCTGAAGGCAGGCGACAAGGTCGTCGCCGTCGGCCAGCTCAAGCTGCAATCGGGCTCGGCGGTGTCGATTTCGACCGACCCGGCGCCGCCGATTCCGGCGCAACCGCCGCGATACTGACGCCGCACACGTCGCAGCATGATCCGGCACGGCCGGGTCATGCGCTTTGCAAGTCAACGAAATCGAGATCGCCGCGATGCGCTTTACTGATATTTTCATCAAACGCCCGGTCCTGTCGGTCGTCGTCAGCCTGCTGATCCTGCTGATCGGCCTGCGCGCGGCGACGACGCTGCCGATCCGGCAATATCCAAAACTGTCGAACACGGTCATCAACATCACGACCGTCTATCCCGGTGCGTCCGCGGACCTGATCCAAGGCTTCATCACGACGCCGATCGAGCAGGCAGTCGCCTCCGCTGAGGGCGTCGATTACATGACCTCGTCCTCGGTGCTCGGCACCTCGACGATCCAGGTCTACATCAAGCTGAATTTCGATCCGAACCAGGCGCTCACCGAGGTGCTGGCCAAGACGAATTCGGTCAAATATCTCATCCCGAAGGAATCGAACGATCCGATCGTCACCAAAACCACCGGCCAGACCACGGCCGTAATGTATCTTGGTTTTTCGTCCGACGAATTGTCGGGCTCGGCGATTTCGGACTACCTGACGCGTGTGGTGCAGCCGGTGCTGTCGACCGTTGATGGTGTCGCCTCCGCCGACATCCTCGGTGCCCAGAATTTTGCGATGAGGCTGTGGCTCGATCCGGTGAAGATGGCCGGCCGCAATGTGTCGCCGGCCGATGTCGCCGCGGCAATCGCCGCCAACAACTTCCAGTCCGCGGCAGGCCAGACCAAGGGCTATCTGATCGTCTCGAACATCTCGACGAACACGGGCCTGACCGACGTCAACCAGTTCAAGAAGATGATCGTCAAGGCGAAGGACGGCGGCTTCGTGCGGATGGAGGACATCGCGTCGGTCGAGTTGGCCGCGCAGACCACCGATGCGAGTGTGGCCTTCAACGGCGAGCACGCGATCTTCATCGGCGTGCAGGCGACCCCGCAAGGCAACCCGCTGACTCTGGTGAAGGGCGTGCGCGCGCTTTTCCCGGAGCTCGAGCGCAACCTGCCGCCGTCAATGAAGATGAAGGTCGCCTACGATTCGACCAAGTTCATCCAATCCTCGATCGATGAGGTCGAGAAGACGCTGGGCGAAGCCATCATCATCGTCATCGTAGTGATCTTCCTGTTCCTGGCGTCGTTCCGCTCCGTCATCATTCCGGTTGTCACGATTCCGCTGTCGATGATCGGCGTCTGCACGCTGATGCTGATGCTGGGATTCAGCTTCAACCTGCTGACGCTGCTGGCCATGGTGCTCGCGATCGGACTTGTGGTCGACGACGCCATCGTGGTGGTGGAGAACATTCACCGCCATCTGGAGGAGGGCAAGACACCGGTGCAGGCGTCGCTGGAAGGCGCGCG
Source organism: Bradyrhizobium sp. Pa8 (assembly GCF_052588265.1). NCBI lineage: Bacteria > Pseudomonadati > Pseudomonadota > Alphaproteobacteria > Hyphomicrobiales > Nitrobacteraceae > Bradyrhizobium > Bradyrhizobium sp. Pa8. Next base: position 2,771,029 of record NZ_CP176767.1, read on the forward strand.
CGAAATCGTCGGTCCCGTCATCTCGATGACGATCACGCTCGCCGCCGTCTATGCTCCGATCGGCTTCCTCGGCGGTCTCACCGGCTCGCTGTTCCGCGAATTCGCTTTCACCCTTGCTGGCTCCGTGATCGTGTCCGGCGTCATCGCGCTGACGCTGTCGCCGATGATGTGCTCGGTGCTGCTGAAGAATACGGAGGAGGGCCGGTTCGCAAAGCTGGTGAACGGGGTATTCGGCGCCATGACGCGCTGGTACGGCCGCAGGCTCGACCGCTCGCTCGACTACAAGGCCATCACCGGCCTGTTCGCGGTGACGATCCTCGGGCTCGTCGGCTTCCTGTACATGCATACGTCGAAGGAACTGGCGCCTGAGGAAGATCAGGGCATCGTGTTCGCGGTGACCAAGGCGCCGAAATACGCCAACATCGACTACGTCGATTTCTACGGTGAGAAGCTCGACAAGGAATTCCAGAAATTCGCTGAAACTGATCTGCGCTTCGTGCTGAACGGCATTAACGGGCCGCAGGGCGGTATCGCCGGTATGCTGCTGAAGCCGTGGGACGAACGGAAGCGTTCTTCGATCGCGCTGAAGCCGCTGGTCCAGGCCGAGCTTTCCAAGATCGAGGGTGTTCAGGCCTTTGCGTTCAATCTGCCGCCGCTGCCGGGTGGGCCGGGCGGCCTGCCGGTACAGATGGTGATCAACTCGACCGCGGGCTTCCAGGCCGTCTACGAGCAGATGGAGAAGCTGAAGGACGCCGCGCGCAAGAGCGGCATGTTCATCGTGTCCGACAGTGACCTCGCCTACAACCAGCCCACTGTCACGGTGAAGATCGATCGCACCAAGGCCCAGGACCTCGGCGTGAATATGCAGAACGTCGGCAGCGCGTTGGCGGTGCTGCTCGGCGGCAACTACATCAACCGCTTCAATCTGGAGGGTCGTTCCTACCAGGTGATCCCGCAGGTGCCGCGCGGCCAGAGGCTCTCGCCGGAATCGCTCGGCGGCTACTATGTGACAACCAACACCGGTCAGCAGCTTCCGTTGTCGACAGTGGTGTCGGTCGAAACCAGGACTGATCCAAATTCGCTGACCCACTATAATCAGCTGAACTCGGCGACGTTCTCGGCGGTGCCGATGCCCGGCGTGACCGTCGGTGCGGCGGTGGACTTCCTCGAAGGCGAGGCCAAGAAGCTGCCGCAGGGCTTCACCCACGACTATCTGGCGGATAGCCGGCAGTACGTGCAGGAAGGCAACCAACTTGCGATCACTTTCGGCTTTGCGCTGATCATCATCTTCCTGGTGCTGGCCGCGCAGTTCGAGAGCTTGCGCGATCCCCTGGTGATCATGATCTCGGTGCCGATGGCGATCGTCGGCGCCCTGATCCCGCTGTTCTTCGGCGCGGCGACCATGAACATCTACACCCAGGTCGGCCTGCTGACGCTGGTCGGGCTGATCACCAAGCACGGCATCCTGATGGTGGAGTTCGCCAACGAGCTCCAGATCAACGAACGGCTCGACCGTCGCTCGGCCATCGAAATGTCGGCCCGTATTCGTCTGCGGCCGATCCTGATGACGACGGCCGCGATGGTGACGGGCCTGATCCCGCTGCTGACCGCGACCGGCGCAGGCGCGGCCAGCCGTTTCTCGATCGGCCTCGTGGTCGTCGCCGGCATGTCGATCGGCACGCTGTTCACGCTGTTCGTGCTGCCGGCAGTCTATGTGGTGCTGGCGACCGACCATCGCGCGGCGGCCGATTCCGAGCGGAACAAGGAGGTCAACGATCTCGACCTCAATTCCAAGGCGCTGCGACCGACCTGAGCCGCAGGTCAGCGAACCAGAAGGGCGGCAGCGGCTTCCGTTGCCGCCCTTTTCATTTGCCCCGCGCCCTGCGACCGCCGTCAGGCTTACGCGGGAGTCCTTTCCGCGTTGGCGAGAGACAAGTTCCGGCCTTCTTGCTAGATTCGCCGGGATGAGCATCTCCCTCCACCCCGATACCCCGCAAGCCGGGACAGCGCCGGGCGCGGCCGCGGCTGGCGTTGCGCCCGGCGAGGCGGCGGGACGGGGGATCAGGACCCGGCTTTTCACCAAATATGTCGCGCTGTTCGTGGCCGTCGTCGCCATAGCGCTGCTGGTCAACGGGCTGTTCGAGGTCTTCTTCTATTATCGCGAGCACAAGGCCGCGCTGATCCGGGTCCAGCATGAACAGGCCGAGGCGGCGGCGGCCAAGATCGGCCAGTTCGTCAAGGAGATCGAGAGCCAGCTCGGCTGGACCACGCAGCTGCCCTGGTCGGCGGGCTCGATCGAGCAGCGCCGGTTCGACGCGCAACGGCTGCTGCGCCAGGTGCCCGCGATCACCGAGCTCGCCCAGGTGGATGCGACCGGCAAGGAGCGCTTGCGGGTCTCGCGGCTGGCCATGGACGCGATCGACAGCGGGATCGACCTATCGGCTGACCCGAAGTTCACCGAGGCGGTCGCGCACAAGGTCTATTACGGGCCGGTCTATTTCCGCAGGGAGTCCGAGCCCTACATGACGCTCGCGCTGGCCGGCGCGCGCAAGGATGCCGGCGTCAGCATCGCGGAGGTCAATCTCAAGCTGATCTGGGACGTCGTGTCCCAGATCAAGGTCGGCGAGCACGGACATGCCTATGTCGTCGGCCCGGAGGGGCGCCTGATCGCGCATCCCGATATCAGCCTGGTCCTGCGCAACACCGACATGTCAGGCCTCGCGCAGGTGCGCGCTGCGCAGGCCGGAGGTGGCACCCTGTCCGGCGCGCTCCCCGAAGCGCGCAATATCCAGGGGCAGAAGGTGCTGACCGCATCGGCCCCGATCGAGCCGCTGCATTGGACCATGCTCGTCGAGCTGCCGGTTGAGGAGGCCTATGCGGCGCTCTATGCTTCGCTGCAGCGGCTGGCGATCGTGTTGCTCGCAGCGTCGATCTTCGCGGTACTCGCCGGGATTTTTCTCGCGCGCCGCATGGTCGGCCCGATCCAGGCGCTACGCAGTGGCGCCGAGCGGATCGGCGGCGGCGACTTCTCCCAGCGCATCTCGATCCGGACCGGCGACGAGCTCGAAGGACTCGCCGACCAGTTCAACGACATGGGCGCGCGCTTGCAGGAATCCTATGCGGATTTGGAAAACAAGGTCGAGCGGCGGACGGCAGAGCTGCGTGAATCGCTCGAGCAACAGACTGCGACCGCCGAGATTCTCGCGTCGATCAGCGGATCAATGCACGACACCAAGCCGGTGTTCGACGCGATCGTACGAAATCTGCTGCGGATGTTCGACACCCGCTTTGCAGTGGTGCAGACGGTCCACGACGGGACGGTTGAGATGCCGGCTGCAGATGGGCAGCCCGGCTTCGAGCGGCTGACCGAGCGATATCCGCGCCCGCTGGCCGACGACACGGTGGGCGGGCTCGCCATTCTGTCCAAGCGAACGGTGCAATTCCAGCCGATATTGGGCAACCCCTCGGCACCTTCTTCCACCAGGGAGTTTGCGCGGGATTTCGGGTTCAATTCGGTCCTGTTCACGCCGATGCTGTTGAGGGAAAAGGTGATCGGCGCGATCGGTGTCGCCCGGGTCGAAGCGGTCGCCTTCGACGAAAAGCAGATCGCGCTGATCGCGTCGTTTGCCAACCAGGCCGTCATCGCGATCGAAAATACGCGCCTGTTGAATGAGCTGCGCATGCGTACGCAGGAGCTGTCACGATCTCTCGACGACCTGCGCGCCGCGCAGGATCGCCTGATCCAGACCGAGAAGCTCGCCTCCCTCGGTCAGCTCACGGCGGGGATTGCCCACGAGATCAAGAACCCGCTCAATTTCATCAACAATTTCTCCGCGGTCTCGACCGAACTGATCGACGAGCTCAATGAGACCCTGCGGTCGGTTTCTTTCGACGGCAAGAGCAAGGAGGAGATCGACGAGCTGACCGGCATGCTCAAGAGCAATCTGGAAAAGGTGGTGCAGCACGGCAAGCGCGCCGATTCCATCGTCAGGAACATGCTGCTGCATTCGCGCGCGGGTTCCGGCGAGCATCGTCCCAGCGATATCAATGCCGTCGTCGAGGAAAGCCTCAATCTTGCCTATCACGGCGCGCGCGCGGAACGGCCCGCCTTCAACGTCACGCTCGAGCGCGAGTTCGATCCCGGAGCCGGGATGGTCGATGTCTATCCGCAGGAGATCGCGCGCGTCTTGCTCAATTTGATCTCGAACGGCTTCTATGCCGCAGCCAAGCGCAAGGAGAGCGCGACGGAGGGCTTCGAGCCCACCTTGAGCGCGGCCACCAAAAACCTCGGCGACAAGGTCGAGATTCGGATCCGGGACAACGGCACGGGGATTCCGCCCGAGGTGAAGGCGAAATTGTTCAATCCGTTCTTCACCACCAAGCCGGCCGGCGAGGGCACCGGGCTCGGCCTGTCCATGAGCCATGACATCGTCGTGAAGCAGCACGGCGGCACGATCGACGTGAACACCGAGCCCGGTGTATTCACCGAATTCATCATCACCCTGCCGCGCATGATGGCGGCAGGCGGCACTCCCGGAGGCAAGAGTTGAACGTTTACATCCTGGTCGTCGATGACGAGCCCGACGTCGAGGCGCTGTTCCGGCAGCAGTTCCGGCGTGACCTGCGCGCCGGACGCTTCCAGATGGAATTCGCGCCGTCCGCGTCTGATGCGCTCAAGCTCGCCTCCGAGGTGCGCGACCCCGCGTTGATCCTGATCCTGTCCGACATCAACATGCCCGGCATGAGCGGGCTCGACATGCTGCCCAAGGTGCGCGCCGAGCATCCGGACGTTCCCGTCATCATGATCACGGCCTATGGTGACGCCGAGACGCGCCGGAAGGCGATCGAGCGTGGCGCCATCGGACTCCTCACCAAGCCGATCGATTTTGCGCTGCTGCGGCAGGAGATCGACACGAGGCTCGAGCAAGCCGCATGACTTCGACCATCCTCTTCGTCGATGACGAGCCAGACCTCGAGGCGCTGATCCTGCAGAAATTTCGCAGGCAGATCCGCGACGGGCTCGTGGCCATCATGTTTGCGCGCGACGGCGTCGAGGCGCTGGAATCCCTCGAGCAGAACCCGCATGTCGACATGGTGGTCTCCGACATCAACATGCCGCGGATGGATGGGCTGTCGCTGCTGGCGAAGCTCCAGGAGGCCGAGGACAAGAAATCGACCATCATCGTCTCGGCCTATGGCGACATGAGCAACATCCGCACCGCCATGAACCGCGGCGCGTTCGACTTCCTCACCAAACCGATCGACTTCGCCGATCTGGAGGCCACGATCGAGAAGACCATTCGCCATATCGAGATGCTGCGCGAGGCACGGCGCCGTCAGATGGAGGCGGAGCGGGCTCATGCCGCGCTGTCGCGGCATTTCTCGCCCGAGCTCGCCAAGCGTCTGGTGGCTGGCGGCGAGGGTGAGGGGATCGAGGTGCAGTGGCGCGATGTCGCCACCATCTTCACGGATATCACCGGGTTCACCTCCCTGGTCGAGAGCGCGCCGCCCGAGACGCTGGGCGCGCTCCTCAACGAATACGTCGGCGGGATGACCGAAACCATCTTCGCGCATGAGGGGACGGTCGCAAAAATCATCGGCGATGCGATCCAGGTGCTCTTCAATGCGCCGGGCGATCAGCCGGACTATGCGACGCGTGCGGTCGCCTGCGCCCATGACCTCGATGCCTGGGCGCAGGATTTCTGCGCGCGCCAGAGGGCCATGGGCGTGAATTTCGGCACCACCCGTATCGGCATTCACGCCGGGCCGGCACTGGTCGGCAATTTCGGAGGCAACCGCTTCTTCGACTACACCGCGTATGGAGACACCATCAACATCGCGGCGCGACTGGAGGCCGCCAACAAGCATCTCGGAACACGCGTCTGCGCCAGTGCCAGCGTCGCCAAGGCGGCGGAGCATTTTCAAGGCCGTCCCGTCGGCGATCTGATGTTGCGCGGACGCAGCGAACCGCTGCGTGCGTTCGAACCGTTGCCGCCGGAAAAATTCGAAGCGCCAAGGACGGCGCAATATTCCGAGGCTTTTGCCAAGATGGAAGCCGGCGACGTCGCGGCCATGCCGGCCTTTGCCGCGCTGGTCGGGATGCACGCCGACGATTCCCTGGCCGGCTTTCACCTGAAGCGCCTGCTCAACGCCGCCAAGGGTATCCGCATGAAACTGGAATAGGAGTTCGACATGATTGGTGACTTCTCCGCCGGCAACTATCGGTTCATCCCGTCCGTGTTCCAGTATTCGGCCGGTGCCGCCGCTGACGACGGCTACGAGATCGAGCGCGTTCGGTTCGACCGCCTGGTGCCGCTGGCCGAGGGATTTGCGCTCGCGGCGAAGTATATCCAGGAAGCAGGGCGTCCGCTGACGGCGTTCTGTGCCTGCGAGCTGCGCTCACCGGCGGCCTTCAGCGAGGAAGGGTTTCGCGCGTTCAACCTGCATTATGTGAAGACGCTGTCGGAATGGGGCATCTTCGACGGCACCACCAATCCGGTGGCGCGCAGCAATGTCTGTCCGGAGCTCGATCCGCCATCCGAGCCGTCGTTCTATGCCTTCTCCTTCACGCGTCCGACGACATCGAAGAGTCCGAGCTTCGTGATCGCCGGTGGCGCCGAGGCGCGCGAGGGCGGCGGCACCTATGTCGAGCGCACGGTGCGCTACCGCGACCTCAGTCCGGAGGGCCTCCGCGAGAAGGTGCGGTTCACCACGACGTCGCAGATGGAGAACCGGATGACGGCCTTCGGTTTCGGCTGGAAGGACACCACCGGCGTGCAGGCCTATTCCGTGCATGATTTCCACCATGCGCTGGTCGACGAACTGGTCCGCCGCGGCGCGCTGCGCTCCGGCCTGACCTGGCATTTCGCCCGGCCGCCGGTGGTCGACCTCGAATACGAGATGGATTGTCGTCGCGTGATGCGGGAGACCGTGATCTAGCGCTGGCGCGGATCGAGCGCGTCGCGCAGGCCGTCGCCGAGTAGGTTCAGCGACAGCACCACGAGGAAGATCGCAAGGCCCGGCCAGATTGCCATCCACGGCGCCTGGGTCAGGAAGCGCTGCGCCGCGTTGAGCATGCTGCCCCAGGACGGTGCGGGCGGCTGCTGGCCGAGGCCGAGGAAGGACAGCGCCGCTTCGGCGATGATGGCGGCGGCGATCGACAGTGTGGCCTGCACCAGCAGCGCCGGCAGGATGTTCGGCAGGATGTGCGAGAACGCGATCCGCCAGGGCGGATTGCCGAGCGCGCGCGCCGCCTCGACATAGTCTTCGGCCTTGACGCTCAGCACCTGCCCGCGCGTCAGACGGATGAAGATCGGCGTTGCCGAGATGCCGATTGCGATCATGGCGTTGCCGAGGCTGGGACCGAGGAACGCGGCCAGCGCAATCGCCAGGATGAGGAACGGGCAGGCCAGCATTGCATCGGTGATCCGGCTGATCAGCGCGTCAACAAATCCGCCGCGATAGCCGGCGAGGAGACCAAGAGGGACACCGATCCCGAGCGCAATCGCGACCGAGATGAGACCCGCCATCAGGGAGGCCCGCGCGCCGTAGATGACGCGGCTGAGGATGTCGCGGCCGAGATCGTCGGTGCCGAACCAGTGGGCGGCGGTGGGCGGCTTGCGCACCAGGCTCCAGCTCGTCGCAATGGGATCATAGGGCACGACCAGCGGCGCAAGGGCCGCAAGCAGGATGAAGGCCGTGATCACGACAAGCCCGAAGACCGCAGCCTTGCGCTTGAACAGGCGCCGCCGCGCACGGCGGGCCGGGCTGTCCAGCTCGTAGGCTTGGGTGGCGGGACTGGCTGACAGTGCAGCGTCGGTCATCGTCTAACCTCGCAGCCGCGGATTGACGAGGACATAGGCGATGTCGGCAACGAGATTCAGCGTGATGTAGACTGTGGCTGTCACCAGCACCACGCCCTGCACCACCGCATAGTCACGGTTGAATACGGCATCCACGATCAGCTTGCCGAAGCCGGGAATGGAAAAGATCTGCTCGGTCAGCACCGCGCCCGACAACAGCGTGCCGAGCTCGAGCGCACCGAGGGTGATGATCGGCGTCAGCGCGTTGCGCATCGCATGCTTGAGGATTACCGAGCGCTCGGAGAGACCTTTCGCGCGTGCGGTACGGACATAGTCGCTCTCCAGAACCTGGAGCATGGCGCTGCGCGTGTGCCGCATCAGGACCGCCGAAATTGCGTTGCCGAGCACGAAGGCCGGCATGATGGTGGCGGCCACGCTCGCGCGCCAGTCCTCGCTGAGCGGCACATAGCCTGAGGCCGGCAGCCAGCCCAGGTGAATTGAGAACAGGAAGATCATGAGGATTCCGAGCCAGAAATTCGGCGTCGAGATGCCCCACAGCGCGAACAGATTGGCGCCATAGTCCCAAACCGTGCCCTTCTTCACCGCGGAGATGATGCCGGCGGGAATGCCGATGAGGAACGCGATCAGGATCGCCATCGAGCCGAGCTGGAGCGTCACCGGCAGTTTCTGTGCGATCAGCTCGCGCACCGGCATCTTGTTGCGCAAGGACTCGCCGAAATTGCCTGAGAGAACGCCCTTGAGCCAATAGACGTACTGCACGGGGATCGGCTGATCGAGCTTATACTGCTGGCGGATCTGTTCGATCACGGCGGGATCGCGCTCCTCGCCGGCCATCACCAGCGCGGGATCGCCCGGCAGCAATTGCTGGAGCGAGAAGATCAGCACCGACACGAAGAACAGTGTCGGCACGATCTGCGCGATTCGGTGGGCGAGGAAATTCAGCATGATTCCACGCGCGTCCCAACCGCTGCCGTGATCACTTGAACTTCAATCCGACTACGCGCACGAGTCCATCGGGCATCTGCCTGTAGCCGTCGAGCTTCTTGGTGTGCGCGATCAGCAGTGTGCGGTGATAGATGTAGATGATCGGCAAATCATCGAGCAGGATCTTGGTCAGCTTTTCGTAGATCGCCTTGCGCTCCTCGACGTTGGACGTCATGCGTCCGTCTTCCATCAGCTTGTCGGCCTCGGGGTTCGCGTACACGCCGTCGTTTTGCGGCGCTTTGCTGCGCATGAAGATGTAGGAATTGCCGTCAGGATCGATGCGGCCGCTCCAGTTGATCTGGAAGATCTGGAACTCGCCTGCCTGGGCCTGCTTGAAGGTCGTGGCGAATTCGACCGCGCGGATCTTGATGTCGAAGCCCGCTTCGGCGGCCATCGATTGGACGACCTGGGCGACGGCTTCGTTCTCCGCGCCCTTGGGGATCATGTAATCCACCGTCACCGGCGTGGTGACGCCGGCTTCCTTCAATAGCGCCTTGGCCTTCGCGATGTCGCGACCGCGAACCGGGAACGCTTTCTGGTAATAGGGATGCTTCGGGCTGACCCACTGGTTGCCGGGCGTGAACTCGCCGTTGAAGACGACCTGGTTGAGGGCCTCGCGGTCGATCGAGAGATCGAGCGCCTGGCGCACCTTCGCCGACTGGCTTAGCGGCCCCTTGCTCTTGTCGTTTCCGATATTGACCGTCAGGCCGAGATAGCCGAGCTCCGGCGCGGTCGACAGCACGAGGCGGGAATCGGCGCGCACGTCCTTGATGTCGGTGGCGAGCACGCGCTCGATCAGATCGAGCCCGCCCGACTTCAGGTTCGCGAGCCGCACCGTCGCGTCGACAATCGGCAGGAACACAACGCGGTCGATGTGGATGTTGTCCTTGTTCCAGTAGTCAGCAAACCTCTCGAACACCATGCGGTCCTGCTGGACGCGCTCGACGAATTTGTAGGGGCCGGCGCAGACCGGATGCAGGCCGAACTTGTCGCCAGCTTCCTTCGCTGCCTTCGGCGAGACCATCATGCCGGAGCGGTCGGTGAGCTGGGCGATCAGGGGCGAGTAGGGGGTCTTCAGCACCAGCTTGATGGTCAGGGGATCGACCACCTCGACATGGTCGACGCTGGCAAGCTCGGACTTCCGGAACGAGGTCGGCAGCGTCATGTGACGCTCGAGTGAGAACTTTGCGGCTTCCGCGTCCAGCGGCTCGCCGTCATGGAATTTGACGTTGGGCCGGAGCTTGATCGTCATCTCCTTGCCGTCGGCCGAAGTCTCGTAGGACAGCGCGAGCTGCGGCACGATGTTGAGCTTCTCGTCGATGTCGAACAGCTTGTCGCAGAAGGCGGAGAAGACGATACGGCCGACATAGGTGCGGCCGATGCTGGGATCGAGGATGTCGGGGTCTTCGGCGATGCCGATGCGAAGCGTGGTCTGAGCTTGAACTTGGGCTTGGGCTGCGCCCGCGAGCGACGTCAGCACAGCCGACGCCAGGATTGTCAAACGCATGAAACTCATCGCTCTCAACCTCTGTTTTGCGGCTATGCCGGGTCCGTTCCCAATGAACTAACCCCGCCGCCGCGGACTGCTTCCGGGCCGCCGCTGAAGGCGGCGACCAATTTTTCAAGGACCGGCGAAAAGCCGCCGTCGGACGGGACGATCGCCGCGGAGGACGGCAGTTCCGATGTTCGGTGACAGGCCGTTGCATGTCCGATGCCATCCGGCACGAGCTGCGGCATTTCACTGCGGCAGCGGTCGACTACGTAGGGGCAGCGGGTGTGGAAGCGGCAACCCGGCGGCGGGCTGAGCGCGCTCGGGATCTCTCCCTGCAGCACAATCCGGCTGCGCTTTGCCCGCGGTTTAGGCATGGGGATCGCGGACAGCAGCGCACGGCTGTAGGGATGGCGGGGTGCCGCGAACAGGGCGTCCGCCTCGGCGGTCTCGACGATCTGGCCGAGATTCATCACCGCGACATGGTCGGCGATGTGCTTGACCACAGCCAGATCGTGCGAGACGAAGATGTAGGCCAGCCCAAGCCGGTCCTGCAGCTCGCGCAGGAGGTTGAGGATCTGCGAGCGGATCGAGACGTCCAGCGCCGAGACCGGCTCATCGCAGATGATCAGTTTTGGTTCGACCGCGAGCGCGCGGGCGATGGCGATGCGCTGGCGCTGGCCGCCGGAGAATTCGTGCGGATAACGTCGCTCGAGCCGCGGCTCGAGACCGACCAGCCGCAGGATTTCCGCGACGCGCTCGCGGCGTTGCGCCGGCGGTACCAGATCGTGCAGCGCCAGCGGCTCGGTGAGAATCTGGCCGACCGTCATGCGCGGATTAAGCGAGGCGTAGGGGTCCTGGAAGATGATCTGCGCTTCGCGACGGAAGGCGCGGAGCGCCCCGGCGTCCAGCGAGAGCAGGTCACGGCCGGCGAAACGCACCGTGCCTGCATCCGGCTCGATCAGCCGCAGCACCAGGCGACTGACAGTGGATTTGCCGCACCCGGATTCGCCGACCAAGGCCAGCGTCTTGCCGGCTTCGAGAGAGAAGCTGACGCCATCGACCGCTTTGACATGCCCCAGTGCCCGGCCGAACAACGAACGCCCGGCGACAAAATGCTTGACCAGCCCTTCGACCTCGAGGAGAGCGGTCATCGTGTCTGCTCCCCGCGAATCCTGCTCTCTTGTCCCGGGCGCGGCGCAACGCGACGTGTTGCGACGCTGAACCGGGATCCAGCTCGCCGCCACATGGGCCCCGGTTCAGCAGCGCACCACTGCGCTTCGCTTGTGCTGCGCTGTGCCCAGGGCACGAGAGGAGAGAGCGAGGCCATCACGACACCAGCAGTTCGAGAGGCGCGCGGATGCAGCGCGAGAGGTGGCCGGGGCTGACTTCGACCAGCGGCGGCGGCACCTCGGTGCAGGTATCCAGCACGAAGGGGCAGCGCGCGGCGAAGCGGCAGCCGGCGGGTGGCTGCGCCATGTTCGGCACCATGCCCTCGATCGTGGCCAGCTGCTCGGCGCGGTGGTCGAGCCGCGGGATCGAGCCCAGCAGGCCGACGGTGTAGGGATGCTGCGGCATCGCGAACAGCTCGTCGACCGGCGCGCGCTCGACGATCTCGCCGGCATACATCACCGCGACCTCGTCGCAGACTTCGGCGACGACACCGAGATCGTGGGTGATCAGGATGATGGCGGCGCCGCTCGCCGCCTTCAGTTCGCGCATCAGCTCCAAAATCTGCGCCTGCAAGGTGACATCGAGCGCCGTGGTCGGCTCGTCCGCGATCAGGAGGCGCGGATCGCAGGCGAGCGCCATCGCGATCATCACGCGCTGGCGCATGCCGCCGGAGAGCTTGTGCGGATATTCGTCGATGCGCCGCTCCGGCGAGGGGATGTGAACGCGCCGCAGCAGCTCGATCGCCCGCTCGCGCGCGCTCTTCCGCGAGCCGCCACGGTGACGCAGGATCGTTTCGGTGATCTGGTCGCCGATGGTGAAGCTCGGGTTGAGCGACGTCATCGGCTCCTGAAAAATCATCGCCAGCCGGTTGCCGCGGAGGTCGCGCAGCGTTTGGTCAGGAGTCTTCAGCAGGTCGAAGCCGTCGAAGCGGATCGCGCCCGAGATCTCCGCGCTTTGCTTCGGCAGCAATCCCATGATCGCCAGCGACGTCACGCTCTTGCCGCAACCGGATTCGCCGACGAGGCCGAGCGTCGCGCCATTGGCGACGCTGAGATCGACGCTGTCGACGGCGTGGGTCACGCGGCCGTCGTCGCCGTGGAAGCGGATGCGCAGATCCTTGATCTCGATGAGAGGGCTTGCGCTCATGATTGCCTTGCTCGGCTCGCAGCGATGCTGGCGTCGATGACGCTGCGATCGGTATTGCCTGCCGGGTTCTGCCGCGTCGGCATAGAGGACCGGAAATGCACCCAGAGTTCCTGACTGACGCGCTCCAGCCGTTCGAGCTCGCCCAGCGGATCGGAATGATCGTCGGCGCGAATGTCCAGCGCCGGCCATTCCTCCTCGCCGTGGATCAGGAGCGCCGCGGATTGCTTGCCGCGCTTGTCGCCGCCGGCGGCCTCGCCCGCGCGCATGGCGGCAAGCAGGCGGCGCGGGAAGGGCAGGCTGTCATTGGCGATATAGGTCTTCGCGGTCTCGTCGAGCACGTCGGCGCCGGCCAGCATGTTGCCGGCGATCGAGAAGCCGCTGCCGGCGATGTGCCCGCACCAGTCGACGCAGTCGCGCCCGGTATGCGCGGCGATCGCGCCGCCGGCGTCCATGATGTGGATCTGGCGGCTTTCGCGGCCGTCGTCGGTCGCAAGCAGGGTGGCGAGAACGTCATGCGCGTTCAGGCCCTCGCGCAGCAGCTTGACGCCGTCGATGCCGTAATAGGGATTGACGAAGGCCTGGGTCGCGATGGCGCCGAGGCCGGCCGCGACGTAGGGCACGCGCGCGCCGACGGCGAAGAAACGGGTCGCGACCGCGATGCCGAACTGGCCGGTGGCAGGATCTCGCGCGATGATCGACCAGGTCATGTGCTGCCTTCAGCGCCCTGCGGCGTAGCCCTGCATGCCGCGCGGGTTGGCGGCGGCGCGGCGGCGCACCCCGACGCGCGAGGCCGCGGTGAGGCGACCTTCCGACCAGTCGGGGCCGACCTCGACAATGTGTCCGCGCTCGCGAAGGTTCGCGATCGTCGCCTTCGGCACGCGGTTCTCGACCACGAGCACGCCGGGGCGTGCGGTGCGCGGCCAGAACGAGATCGGGAAATGTTCGGAGTGCCAGGCCGGCGCGTCGATCGCTTCCTGGAGATTGAGGTTGCAATGGACGTGGCGCAGGAAGAACTGCGTGATCCACTGATCCTGCTGGTCGCCGCCGGGCGAGCCCCAGGCGAGGTACGGTTCGCCGTCGCGTAGCGCCATGGTGGGGGACAGCGTCGTGCGCGGCCGCTTGCCCGGCGCCAGCGCGGCGGGATGGTCTTCCTCCAGCCAGAACATCTGGGCGCGGCTGCCGAGGCAGAAGCCGAGCTCCGGTATGATTGGTGAGGATTGCAGCCAGCCGCCCGATGGCGTCGAGGACACCATGTTGCCGGCCTTGTCGATGATGTCGAAATGCACGGTGTCGCCGCGCACCTCGCCGAAACGCCCGACTGTCGGCTCGCCGGCGCCAAGCGCGCCGACCGCCTCGCGCTGCCACTCGGCGCGGCGCAGCTTGACCACGCCGCCAAAACCTTCGACCGAACCTGGGAGGAAGTCGAGCGAGGCCTTGTCGGTGATGAGCTTGCGGCGCTCGTCGTTATAGGCGTCCGACAGCAGCGTCGCGATCGGGATCTCGCTGAACTTGGGATCGCCGTAGAATTTCTCGCGGTCGGCAAACGCAAGCTTGGCGCATTCGATCTGGAGATGGATGAATTCCGGCCCGGTCGGATCAAGCCCGTCGAGCGCAAAGCCCTTGAGCAGCGCGAGCTGCTGGAGTGTCACCGGGCCCTGGCTCCAGACGCCGGCCTTGCAGACGGTGTAGCGGCCATAGTCGTAGGTGAGCGGTGCCTCGATCGTCGGCTGCCAGCGCGCCATGTCGTCGGCCGAGAGCACGCCGCGATGCGGCGAGCCGCTGACATCCATCACTTCCTGGGTGCGGCAGAACTTGTCGATGGCTTCCGCGACGAAACCTTGCGACCAGGCCTTTCGCGCGCGCTCGATCTCGGCGTCGCGGCCACCGCCGCCGCTCTCGGCTTCGCTGAGAATGCGCGCGTAGGTCGAAGCCAGTGTCTTGTTGGTGAAGAGCGTGCCGGGCCTCGGCACTTCGCCGTTGGGCAGATAGACCGCGGCCGAGGTCGGCCAATGCTTGCGGAACAGCTGCTCGACGGTCTGGATCGTGGCGCAGGCGCGCTCGACCAGCGGATAGCCGTCGCGCGCATAGGAGATCGCGGGCTCCAGCACGTCGCGCACGCGCATCGTGCCGTAGTCGCGCAGCAGCATCATCCAGGATTCGAACGTGCCGGGGACGCAGGCCGCGAGCAAGCCGGTGCCCGGCACCATGTCGAGGCCTTCGCTCTTGTAATGCGCGATGGTGGCGCGCGCCGGCGCCGGGCCCTGGCCGCAGATCACCTCGGTGCGTGCGCGTTTGACGTCGTGCACGATGATGGGCACGTCTCCGCCCGGGCCGTTCAGGTGCGGTTCGACGACCTGAAGCGTGAACGCCGTGGCGACGCCGGCATCGAAGGCGTTGCCGCCCTTTTCAAGGATGGCCATGCCGACCGCGGTCGCGATCCAGTGTGTGGTGGCGACCACCCCGAACGTGCCCTCGATCTCGGGGCGCGTCGTGAAGGGATCGGGATTGACGTTGCTGGCCATGGGATTTCGTTACCTTGTTTGTCGCGCGCGCAATTGATCACAGGCAATGCCGTGCCGCCAATGCGTAGGCCGCATGGCACGCGCGCGTCACGCCGGGACCGGCGCGGTGTTCACCGCATGGCAGGCGACGCCGGCGATCAGGCTCGGTGCTTCCTTGCGGCAGAGATCGAACGCCAGCGGGCAGCGCGGATTGAAGGCGCAGCCGGGCGGCGGATGGATCGGATTTGGAATCTCGCCCTTCACCGGAATGCGCTGGCGGCCGCTCATGGCGAGGTCAGGCACGGCGCCCAGCAGCATCTTGGTGTAGGGCATGCGCGGTCGGGCGAACAGCTCGCGTCCCTCCGCGATCTCGACGATGCGGCCGAGATACATCACGCCGACGCGGCTCGCCATGTGGCGGACGACGGCGAGGTTGTGGCTGATGAACATGTAGGTCAGGCCGAACTTGTCCTGGAGGTCGCGCATCAGGTTCAGGATCTGGGCCTGCACCGAGACATCGAGCGCCGAGGTCGGCTCGTCGCAGACGATGAACTCCGCATCGGAGGCGAGCGCTCGCGCGATCGCGATACGCTGGCGCTGGCCGCCGGAGAATTCGTGTGGAAATTTCAACCGGTCGTCGGGATGCAGGCCGACGAGGCTGAGCAATTCGCCGACGCGCGCCTGGATATCGCGCTCGCCCTGGATCAGGTCGAAGGCGCGGATCGGCTCGGAGATGATGGCATCGACCCGGAAGCGCGGGTTCAGGCTCGCATAGGGGTCCTGGAAGATCATCTGGATGCGGCGGCGCAGCTTCCGGCGCGCCGGCGCCTGCCGCGGATCGGTCATCGAGACGCCGTCGATCAGCACGCTGCCGGAGCTTGGCGGCAGCAGGCCGACTACCATTCGAGCCACCGTGGTCTTGCCCGAGCCGGACTCGCCGACCAGCGCAAACGTCTCGCCCTTCCTGATGTCGAAGCTAACGTGATCGACAGCCTTGAGATATTCGAGATGCCCGCCTTCGAGCACGCGGTTGAGCCAGGGTTTTGAGACGTCGAAGACGCGGCGCAGATTTGTAGCCTGGACGAAGGGCGTGCTCATGCCGCGCTCTCCGCAGGCACGGTGTCGTAGAGATGGCAGGCAACGGATTGTGCGCCGCGTGGCAGCGGCTCCGGCCGTTCAACCCGGCAGCGATCGAAGGCGAAGGCGCAGCGCGGATTGAACGAGCAGCCGCGCGGGATCGCCGACAGGCGCGGCATGGACCCGGGGATCT
The DNA here is from genome assembly GCF_052588265.1 of Bradyrhizobium sp. Pa8. Classification (NCBI taxonomy): domain Bacteria; kingdom Pseudomonadati; phylum Pseudomonadota; class Alphaproteobacteria; order Hyphomicrobiales; family Nitrobacteraceae; genus Bradyrhizobium; species Bradyrhizobium sp. Pa8. The sequence continues at coordinate 2,787,415 of NZ_CP176767.1, forward strand.
GCACCAGGCGCTTGTCGTCCCCGGCAAGCGTCGGGATCGCGCCCATCAGGCCCTTGGCGTAAGGGTGCAGCGGATTCCTGACGACGTCCTGTACCGGGCCGATCTCGGCGACGCGGCCGGCATACATCACCGCGACGCGGTCGGAGGTCTCCGCGATCACGCCCATATCGTGCGTCACCAGCATCACGGCGGTGCCGTGGTCGCGGCCGAGCCGCTTGATCAGCGAGATGATCTGGGCCTGCACGGAGACGTCGAGCGCGGTGGTCGGCTCGTCCGCGATGATCAGCTCCGGCTCGGCGCAGATCGCCAGCGCAATCACGACGCGCTGGCGCATGCCGCCGGAGAATTCGTGGGGATAGCCGTCGATGCGCTTTTCCGGCGCGGGAATGCCGACCTCGGCGAGCAGGTCGATGGCGCGGCGGCGCGCGGCCGTCTCGGACAGGTTCAGGTGAGTTTTGATCGTCTCGATGATCTGGTCGCCGACGCGGTACAGGGGATTGAGCGAGGTGAGGGGATCCTGGAAGATCATGCCGATCCGTTTTCCCCGGATGCGGCGTATCTCCTCGGCCGGCAGATTGTCGATGCGCTTGCCGGCGAGACGAATCTCGCCGCCGGCGATGCGGCCGGGCGGATCGATCAGGCCGATCACCGACAGGCCGGTGACGGACTTGCCGGCGCCGGATTCGCCGACCACGCCGAGTACCTCGCCCTTGGCGATGTCGAAGGAGACGCCGTCGATCGCGCGCAGCGTGCCGCGGCGAGAGGCGAACTCGACCTGAAGATTGCGCACGGAGAGAACGGGTTCGGTCATAGGCGAGGCGTTTTCATCGAAGCTTTGCTCATCGAACTCTTGCTCATCGAAGTTTCGGGTTGAGCGCATCGCGCAGCCAGTCGCCGAGCAGGTTGATCGACAGGATCAGCGCGGCGAGCGCAAGCCCGGGGAAGGCGACGATCCACCATTCGCCCGCGAACAGATAGTTGTTGCCGATGCGGATCAGCGTACCGAGCGACGGCATGGTGTCGGGCAGGCCGACGCCGAGGAAGGACAGGGTCGCCTCGGTGATGATGGCAAGCGCGAGGTTGATGGTGGCGATGACCAGGATCGGTCCCATCGTGTTGGGCAGCACGTGCCGTAGCATGATCTTTGGCGCGGGCAGGCCGATCAGCTGCGCTGCGGCCACGTAGTCCTTGTTCTTCTCGACCATCACGGAACCGCGCACCGTCCGGGCATATCCGACCCAGAAACTAAGCCCGATCGAGATCACCAGCACCACCAGCATGCTGTTGGCATCCAGCCGGTTGCCGAGGATCGATTTCGCGATGCCGTTGACCAACAGCGCGATCAGAATGGCGGGGAAGGTGAGCTGCACGTCGGCGATCCGCATGATCACGCCGTCGACCGCGCCCCCGAAATAGCCGGCGATCAGGCCGAGCGCGATTCCGAGCGCGCCGGCGAAGACCACGCCGGCGACGCCGACGGCGAGCGAGATGCGCAAGCCATAGAGGATGGCGGAGAACACGTCGCGGCCCTGCTCGTCGGTGCCGAGCAGGAACGGGCTCTGGCCGTCGGCGGTCCAGAGCGGTGAGATCCGCGAGTTCATCAATTGCAGCTGCGCCGGATCGAACGGGTTCTGCACCGCGAGCGCGGATGCAAAGATCGCGAGCAGGAAGAACAGCGCGGTAATGGCCGCAGCCACCATGGTCAGCTTGGAGCGACGGAACGAATAGAAGATGTCGCTGTCGAGCGCGCGGTTGAGCCAGCTGCGGGCGGCATGCGTCGGCAGCGTGCTCTGCTTGTCGGAATTTGAGGCGACTGCGTCGGACATGGGGGCTGCCTTATGCGGCGCGGCCGATGGTCGAGCGCAGGCGCGGATCGACCACGGTGTAGAGGATGTCGACCACCAGATTGATGGTGACGAAAATCAGAGAGACCATCAGCAGGTAGGCGGCCATAATCGGGATATCGACGTTTTGCACGGCCTGCACGAACAGAAGTCCCATGCCGGGCCATTGGAATACGGTTTCGGTGATGATCGAAAATGCAATAACCGAGCCAAACTGCAGTCCGGCCACCGTGATGACGGGAATGAGCGTGTTCTTCAGTGCGTGGCCGAAATGGATGGCACGGGTGGTCAGCCCGCGGGCCCGAGCGAAGCGAATATAGTCGGTCCGAAGCACTTCCAGCATCTCCGCGCGCACCAGCCGCATGATCAGGGTCATCTGGAACAGGCCGAGCGTGATCGAGGGCATGATCAGCGCCTTCAGGCCCGACAGCGTGAGCAGCCCCGTCGTCCACCAGCCGAGCCTGACCACCTCGCCGCGACCGAACGAGGGCAACCAGCCCAATGTCACCGCGAACAGATAGATCAGGAGAATGCCGATCAGGAAAGTCGGCAACGAGATGCCGATCAGCGAAACCGCCTGGAATAATTTGGCGAGCACGGTGTCGCGCTTGAGCGCCGAATAGACGCCCATCAGGATGCCGAACACCATTGCGAATACGGTCGCGCACATCGCAAGTTCCAGCGTCGCAGGCATGCGCTCCATCAACAGCGCCGAGACCGGCTGGCGGAACTGATAGGAGACGCCGAATTTGAACTGCGCGGCGTTGCCGAAATAGCGGACGAACTGCACCGGCACGGGATCATCGAGGCCGAGCGATTTGCGCACGGCTTCGCGTTCGGCCGCCGACGTATCGATCGAGACGATCTGGTTGACCGGGTCGCCGGCGAAGCGGAACATCGAGAACGCGATGATGCCGACGGCGAACATGACGCCGATGGCCTGAACGGCGCGGCGAAGAGTGAAAGCGAGCATGCCTTCCACCGTCCTTGGGTGTGCGTTTGGCTGACGTCTTTGTCAGCCGGAAAAGGAAAGGTCCCGGAAGCCTGATGCTGCCGGGACCTCGTGTTCAACTGACGCTATTCCTTCTTGGTCGCCCAGTGGAACATGACCAGATTGTCGGCGCGCTGCGGCAGGTTGACCTTCTTCGATACGCCCCAGGCCAGCGCCTGCTGGTGCAGCGGGATGTAGGACCAGTCCTTGTTGCCGATCTCGTAGGCCTGCTTGATCAGCTGGTTGCGTTTGGCGGTGTCGGTTTCGACCAGCACCTTGTCGGTGATGGCGTCGAAATCCTTGTTGCAGTAACCGCCAAGATTGGCTTCACCTCGCGAGGATTTCGCATCGTCGCGGCAGCCCATGATGTCATACAGCACGTTGTGCGAATCCATCGTGCTCGGCGTCCAGCCCAGCATGTAGAACGAGGTCTGGTAGCCGCCCTGTTTCAACACCTTGGCGAAGTATTGCGCCTTCGGCTGCGCCAGCAGATTGATCTTGACGCCGATGCGGGCGAGCATGCCGACGACGGCCTGGCAGATCGCGGCATCGTTGACGTAGCGATCGTTCGGGCAATCCATGGTGACCTCGAAGCCGTCGGGGTAACCGGCCTCGGTCAGGAGCTTCTTGGCACCGTCAGGGTCGAATTTCGGCCGGGTGAACTCCTTGGACAGCAGGAACAATTCCGGAGCGATCATCAGCGCCGACGGCGTCGCCAGTCCGCGCATCACGCGCGTCTTGATCAGCTCGATGTCGATCGCCTTGTAGAAGGCCTCGCGGACGCGGATGTCCTTGAATGGGTTCTTGCCCTTGACGCTCGAGTAGAGCAGCTCGTCGCGGACCTGATCGAAGCCGATGAAGATGGTGCGCAGCTCCGCCCCCTTCAGCACCTGGGCGTTCGGGCTCGAATCGACGCGGGAGATGTCCTGGATCGGCACCGGCTCGATGACGTCGACTTCGCCCGAGAGCAGGGCCGCGACGCGAGTGGCGTCGGAGGAGATCGGGGTGAAGATGATCTCCTTCAAATTACCTTCGACCTTGCCCCAGTAATTGGGGTTGGCCTTGAATACGGTCTTCACGCCGGGCTGATGGCTCTCGATGATGAAGGGACCGGTGCCGTTCTCGTGGAGCGAGGCGTAGCTCGGCGTGGTCGCCGCCACCGGCGTCGGATCGACGACGTTATTCTCCTCGGCCCATTTCTTGTCCATGATGTACCAGACATCCCACGAATTATGCAGGATGGGATTGGGAGAGGGCAGCACGAAATCGACGGTGTAGTCGTCGACCTTGACCACCTTGACGTCCGGCGCAAGGCGGGTTTGCATATTCGATCCCTTCTTGCGGACGCGGTCGGCCGAGAACACGACGTCGTCGGCGGAGAAGGGGTCGCCGTTGTGGAACTTCACGCCCTTGCGCAAATGGAAGCGCCAGCGGGTCGGCTCCGGAGTTTCCCAGCTCTCCGCCAGCGCCGGGATGATCTTGAGGTCCTTGTCGCGCGCGGTGAGGCCTTGATAGACGTGACCGAGATGGGCGTGAGTGGTGCTCTCGTTGAGGGTATAGGGATCGAGCGACTTCAGGTCACCCTGGTTGGCATAGCGTAGCGTCTGGCTCGACGCCGACGAGACCGTCAACGCGAGCGTACCGGCGAGCGTCGCCGCAAACAGACTTCGACCGACTGACATTCTTGACCCTCTCCACTCTGCCGCGCCGGTGATTTTTGATTGTTCGGCGGGCGGTTGAACCATGTTGCCCAGAGTTCTCGACCCGTGCAAGCGCCATTCCAGCAAGGAACGCGCCAAGTTGCGCCGCTGTGCAGCAATGCTGACCGACAATCGGGGGCGCGAGGCGGATTTTGATTGACCATATCTGCCGATCGTGGAGGCCGGTGCCCGGCCGCCTGTCTCAGGTCGCTTGCGTTGCACACCGTCTCGCGGTGATACTGCGACAGGCCGCTCGAATCTCATCTGGAGGGGACATGAAAGTTAACATCGAAATCGACTGTACCCCCCTCGAGGCCCGCCAGTTCTTCGGTTTGCCCGACGTGTCGCCGATGCAGACGGCGGTGATGGACAAGCTGCAGCAGCAGGTCCTCAGCAACATCGAGAAAGTCTCGCCGGAATCGCTGATCCAGAGCTGGTTCACCTTCGATCCCAAGATCGCCGAGCGGTTTCAGGACATGTTCGTCACCATGGCCGGTCTCGGCAGCCCGCGCAGCGGCGACAAGAAGAAATAAATGTCGCCCGGGCCGGACGAGCCGCAGGCGCCGGGCCGGCTTCGTCCGCCGAGCCTCGGCCTGCTGCTGGCCGAAGCGCGTGGACTTTTCGAATTCAACGCCAGCGTAATGCTGTCGCCGCTCCTGATGCGCGCGCCCAGGGGCGACGGCCATCCGGTGCTGGCGCTGCCGGGCTTTCTTGCCAGCGATCTTTCGATGGCGCCGATGCGGCGCTATCTCAGCGAGCTCGGCTATGAGGCGCATGCCTGGCGGATGGGGCGCAATCTCGGTGGGCTGGAACGGATGAGGGAAGCCCTGCGCACGCGCCTTGCCGAAATCCACGCCACGAGCGGACGCAAGGTCAGCCTGGTCGGTTGGAGTCTCGGCGGCGTCTATGCCCGCGATCTCGCGCTCCAGGCGCCCGAGATGGTCCGCTACGTCGTCACGCTCGGCAGCCCGTTTGCCAACGACGTGCGGGCGACCAACGCCACGCGGCTGTATGAAGCGCTGACCGGCGAGCGTGTCGAGGATTTTGCCGAGCTGCGCGAGGCGATCGCCGGCGATCTGCCGGTGCCGGCGACGTCGATCTACTCGCGCGCCGACGGTGTCGTGAACTGGCGAACCTGTTTGTTGCGCCCCTCCGACCGCGCCGAGAACATCGAGGTGCACCTGGCGAGCCATATTGGGCTCGGCGTGAACCCCGCGGCGCTGTGGGCCGTAGCGGACCGCCTGGCGCAACCGGAGGGGGAATTCTGGCCGTTCGACCGGACAGGGCCGTTTGCCATTGCATATGCCCCGCCGGAACGGGCAGTATCGGCCTGACGAGAAGCGCCGGCAAAGGCGCCCGTCAAAACGAGCGGAGGGAACTATGGCTGACGGTAAGAAGCTGTCGTCGCTGGACGCATCATTTCTCTATCTGGAAACGCCGGAGATGCCGATGCATGTCGGCAGCATGGCGATCTTTCGCCTGCCTGACGACTACAAGGGCGACTTCTTCGAAGACTTCAAGGCGATGATCGTCTCGCGCCTGCACATCGCGCCGATCCTGAAGGCGCGGCTGGAGAAGGCGCCGCTCGATATCGATCATCCCTCCTGGATCGAGGACGACCAGTTCGACATCGACCGCCACATCTTCCGCGCCAGCCTGCCGCAGCCGCGCGACCGCGCCACGCTCGAGCGCATCGTCGGCTGGATGCACGCCAAGCTCTTGAACCGCGCCCGGCCGCTCTGGGAGTTCTACGTGTTCGAGGGCATGAAGGACAACGAGGTCGGGCTCTATTCCAAGATGCACCATGCCGCCATCGACGGCGGCGCCGGGGCGGCGCTGACCAACATGATCTACGATATCTCGCCCACCCCCCGGAAGGTCGATCCGCCGACGCCGGGCAGCAAGCCCGGACAGGAGCCGCGCGACATCGCCGCCAATCTGCTCGATTCCTATCAGCAGCTCTTCACCCAGCCGCTCGATGCCTCGGCGGCCGCGAAGAACCTGCAACTGCCGCGCACAGGCAAGAGCGACATCGGCTCGATCCTGTTCGACAATGCGATGTATCAGATCGAGAGCGCGGTGCGCTTCGCCGGCAACATCCCCACCATGGTCAAGAGCGTCTCCGACGTGCTCGGCAAGATCTCCGATCCGAAATCTCGGGAAAGCCTCGCCAGCATGGTGTCGCCGCCGACGATGCTGAACAAGACGATTTCCTCGGAGCGCAGCTTTGCCGGCGTCTCGATCTCGCTTTCGCGTTCAAAGGCGCTCGCCAAGCAGGCCGGCGGCAAGCTCAACGACGTGGTGCTGGCGCTCGCCTCCGGCGTGGTCCGGCGCTACCTCCAGCAATATGGCACGCTGCCGGCGAAATCGCTGACCGCCGCCGTGCCGATCTCGCTGCGCGAGGAAGGCAACACCGAGGCCAACAACCAGGTGTTCGGCATGATCTGCTCGATCGCGACCAATATCGACGATCCCAAGGCGCGGCTGGAGGCGATCATCGCGCAGTCGACCAAGTCCAAGGAGATGTCGCATCCGTTGCGGGCCCTGATGCCGCAGATTTCCAACATCTCGATGCTGGGTGCGCCGATGATGGTGCAGGTTCTGGCGCTGCTCTACAGCCGCTCGAACCTGTCGGATGTGCTGCCGCCGGCGGCCAACATCACGGTGTCCAACGTGCCGGGGCCGCGGCAGACGCTCTATGCCGCCGGCGCGGAGCTGTTGCACATCTTCCCGGTGTCGATCTCGACACATGGACAGGCGCTCAACATCACCGTGCAGAGCTATCGCGACCAGCTCGACTTCGGCTTCATCGTCGGCGCCAACATCATTCCGCACGTGCAAGTGATGTGCGACATGCTGCCGGAGGAGTTCGCCGCGCTGGAGGCGGCCTACGCGCCGCCGCCGGCCGACGTCAAGGGCGCCGCAGAGTAGGAATATTGCGATGATTGAAATGCCACCGCTCAAGTTCGTGCAGACGAACGGAATCCGCATGGGCTACTACGAAGCGGGCCCGGTCAGCGACAAGCCGCCGATCGTGCTGTGCCACGGCTGGCCGGAACTCGCCTTCTCCTGGCGTCACCAGATCAAGGCGCTGAGCGAGGCCGGCATCCGGGTGATCGCGCCGGACCAGCGCGGCTATGGCGCGACCGACCGGCCCGAGCCGGTCGAGGCCTACGACATCGAACATCTGACCGGTGACCTCGTCGGGCTCCTCGATCATCTCCAGATCGACAAGGCAATCTTCGTCGGTCACGATTGGGGCGGCTTCATCGTTTGGCAGATGCCGCTGCGGCACATCAACCGGGTTGCGGGGGTGGTCGGCATCAACACGCCTCATACCAACCGTGCCTGGGCCGATCCGATCGAGCTGCTGCGCGCTCGCTTCGGCGACAAGATGTACATCGTGCAGTTCCAGGATCCGGCGCATGAACCCGACAGGATCTTCGGCAGTCGCGTCGAGCAGACATTCGATGCGTTCATGCGCAAGCCGGCGCCGCGCCCGCCCGATGCGCCGGCAGAGGAAGTGATCGCCGGCGTGGGCGCTTCGCCGCGGGTCAATCTGGCGTTTCCGCAGATGATTGCGGCTTACGACGCGAAGCACGATCCGCGCACGCCGATCCTGTCGCCGGAAGAGAAAAAGGTGTTCGTCGACAATTTCACCAGAACGGGCTTCACCGGCGGCATCAACTGGTACCGCAACATGTCGCGCAACTGGATTCGCGCCGAAGGGCTCGATCATACGGTGCGCGTGCCGTCGCTGATGATCATGGCGGAGAACGACGCTGTGTTGCCGCCGTCTTCCGCCGATGGCATGGACAAGCTGATTCCCGATCTCGAAAAATATCTGGTCCGCGACAGCGGCCATTGGACGCAGCAGGAGAAGCCGGAAGAGGTCAGCGCCAAGCTGATCGAATGGCGTAGAAAGCGGTTTGGCTAATTTGTCATTGCGAGCGAAGCGAAGCAATCCAGGAATCTTTCCGCGGGAAAATCCAGATTGCTTCGTCGCAAGGGCTCCTCGCAATGACGAGGGTTACTGAGGGGGAAGCGCCTTTAATGTCATCCAAGAACCGTCTGGACCCGATTCCGCAGCCGCCGACCAAGCCGGTGGTCGGCAACATGCTGTCGCTGGATTCGGCCGCGCCGGTGCAGCACCTGACCCGGCTTGCCAAGGAGCTTGGGCCGATCTTCTGGCTCGACATGATGGGCTCGCCGATCGTCGTCGTCTCCGGCCACGATCTCGTCGACGAGCTCTCCGACGAGAAGCGCTTTGACAAGACGGTGCGCGGTGCGCTGCGTCGCGTGCGCGCGGTCGGCGGCGACGGCCTTTTCACGGCCGACACCCGCGAGCCGAACTGGAGCAAGGCGCACAACATCCTGCTTCAGCCGTTCGGCAACCGTGCCATGCAGTCCTATCACCCGAGCATGGTCGATATCGCCGAGCAGCTCGTCAACAAATGGGAACGGCTCAACGCCGACGACGAGATCGACGTCGTCCATGACATGACCGCGCTGACGCTGGACACAATCGGCCTGTGCGGCTTCGAGTACCGCTTCAATTCCTTCTACCGGCGCGATTACCATCCCTTCGTCGAGTCGCTAGTGCGCTCGCTCGAAACCATCATGATGACGCGCGGCCTGCCGTTCGAGCAGCTCTGGATGCAGAAGCGCCGGAAGACGCTCGCAGAAGACGTCGCCTTCATGAACAAGATGGTCGACGAGATCATCGCCGAGCGCCGCAAGAGCGCGGAAGGGATCGACGACAAGAAGGACATGCTCGCCGCGATGATGACCGGCGTCGACCGCTCGACCGGCGAGCAGCTTGACGACATCAACATCCGCTACCAGATCAACACGTTCCTGATCGCGGGTCACGAGACCACCAGCGGCCTGCTGTCCTACACGCTCTACGCTCTGCTCAAGCACCCGGACATTCTCAAGAAGGCCTATGACGAGGTCGATCGCGTCTTCGGCCCCGACGTCACCGCGAAGCCGACCTACCAGCAGGTGACGCAGCTCACCTACATCACGCAGATCCTCAAGGAAGCTCTGCGGCTGTGGCCGCCGGCGCCGGCCTATGGCATCTCGCCGCTGAACGACGAGACCATCGGCGGCGGCAATTACAGGCTCAGGAAGGGCACCTTCATCACCATCCTGGTGACGGCGCTGCATCGCGATCCCTCGGTCTGGGGTCCGAATCCCGACGCCTTTGATCCCGAGAATTTCAGCCGCGAGGCGGAGGCCAAGCGGCCGATCAATGCCTGGAAGCCGTTTGGCAACGGCCAGCGCGCCTGCATCGGACGCGGCTTCGCCATGCACGAGGCCGCGCTCGCGCTCGGCATGATCCTCCAGCGCTTCAAGCTGATCGACCACCAGCGCTATCAGATGCATCTGAAGGAAACGCTGACGATGAAGCCGGAAGGCTTCAAGATCAAGGTACGTCCGCGCGCCGATCGCGAGCGCGGCGCCTATGGCGGCCCTGTCGCGGTCGCGTCCTCGGGGCCGCGGGCGCCTCGTAAGCCGACGACGCGGCCCGGCCACAATACGCCGATGCTGGTGCTGTACGGCTCCAACCTCGGCACGGCCGAGGAGCTCGCGACGCGCATGGCCGACCTTGCCGAGATCAACGGCTTTGCCGTGCATCTCGGGCCGCTCGACGATTACGTCGGCAAGCTGCCGCAGGAGGGCGGCGTGCTGATCATCTGCGCCTCCTATAACGGTGCGCCGCCTGACAATGCGACGCAATTCGTCAAATGGCTCGGCGACGATCTGCCGAATGACGCCTTTGCCAATGTGCGCTACGCCGTGTTCGGCTGCGGCAACAGCGACTGGGCGGCGACCTATCAATCGGTGCCGCGCTTCATCGACGAGCAATTGTCGAAGCACGGTGCACGCGCGGTCTATCCGCGCGGCGAGGGCGATGCGCGCAGCGATCTCGACGGCCAGTTCCAGAAATGGTTCCCGGCGGCCGCGCAGATCGCCACCAAGGAATTCGGCATCGACTGGAATTTCACCCGCACCGCGGAGGACGATCCGCTCTATGCGATCGAGCCGGTGGCAGTAACCGCCGTCAACACCATCGTGGCGCAGGGCGGCGCTGTCGCGATGAAGGTGCAGGTCAATGACGAGCTTCAGAACAAGTCCGGCGCCAATCCGTCAGAGCGTTCGACGCGCCATATCGAGGTGCAACTGCCGTCCAACATCACCTACCGCGTCGGCGATCATCTGAGCGTGGTCCCGCGCAATGATCCGACGCTGGTGGATTCCGTCGCCCGTCGCTTCGGCTTCCTGCCGGCCGACCAGATCAGGCTTCAGGTCGCCGAAGGCCGGCGCGCGCAGCTGCCGGTCGGCAATGCCGTCTCGGTCGGACGCCTGCTCAGCGAGTTCGTCGAGCTGCAGCAGGTGGCGACACGGAAGCAGATCCAGATCATGGCCGAGCACACCCGCTGCCCGGTCACCAAGCCTAAGCTGCTGGCCTTCGTTGGCGAGGAGGCCGAGCCGCTCGAGCGTTATCGCACCGAGATTCTGTCAAGGCGCAAATCGGTATTCGACATGCTGCTCGAATATCCGGCCTGCGAGTTGCCGTTCCACGTTTACCTGGAAATGCTCTCGCTGCTGGCACCGCGTTATTACTCGATCTCCTCTTCGCCGTCGGTGGACCCGGCGCGGTGCAGCGTCACGGTCGGCGTGGTCGAAGGGCCGGCTGCCTCCGGACGCGGTGTCTACAAAGGCATCTGCTCGAATTATCTCTCCAATCGGCGTGCGGGCGATGCGATCTATGCCACCGTGCGCGAGACCAAAGCCGGATTCCGGCTCCCGGATGAGTCATCGGTGCCGATCATCATGATCGGCCCGGGCACGGGGCTTGCGCCGTTCCGCGGCTTCCTCCAGGAGCGCGCCGCGCGAAAGGCGAAAGGCGCCGCCCTCGGTCCGGCCATGCTGTTCTTCGGCTGCCGCCATCCCGACCAGGATTTTCTCTACGCGGAGGAGCTGAAGGGGCTGGCGGCAAGCGGCATCACCGAGCTCTTCACGGCATTCTCGCGTGCAGATGGACCGAAGACCTATGTGCAGCACATGCTTGCCGCGCAGAAGGACAGGGTCTGGCCGCTGATCGAGCAGGGCGCGATCATCTATGTCTGCGGCGATGGCGGCAAGATGGAGCCCGACGTGAAGGCCGCGCTCGTCGCGATCCATCGCGACAAGAGCGGCAGCGATGCCGCCACGGCTGCGCGCTGGATCGAGGAGATGGGCGCGAAGAACCGGTATGTGCTGGACGTCTGGGCGGGAGGGTGATTGTTCGTCCGATCGTGCTAAAGCTCTCCCATGATTCCCTGGGAAAAGATCGACACCGCAAAAATCCCCGGCTCCGACGAGGAGCTCCGCCTGATGCGGCGGGGCAAGGAGTTCTCCATCAAGCTCGGCACCAATGAGCTGATGAACAACCGCCTGTCGGGCTCTGAGGCCGCGCTCGCGACGCTGGCGGCGAAGCAGATCGAGACGGTCGCAAAGCCCGTTGTCCTCATCGGTGGCCTCGGCATGGGCTTTACGCTGCGCGCAGCGCTCACTGTGCTGGGAAGCAAGGCGAAGATCGTGGTCTCCGAGCTCGTGCCGGCGGTGGTCGCCTGGGCGCGCGGCCCCATGGCCGAGGTCTTCGGCGACAGTCTAGATGACGTCAGGGTCAAAATCCGGGAGACCGACGTCGGTGAAATCATCCGCGCGCAGCGATCGGCCTTCGACGCCATCCTCCTCGACGTCGACAACGGGCCGGAAGGGCTGACCCGGAAGGGCAATGACGCACTCTACAATGCGAGCGGGTTGAAAGCGGCGAAGGTGGCGCTGCGGCCGGGCGGCGTGCTCGCCGTCTGGTCGTCGGGACCCAACCCGGCCTTCACCAAGCGCCTCGGTAGCGCCGGCTTCGATGTGAACGAAGTCAACGTGCGCGCCACCGGCAGAGGCGGTGGCGCGCGCCATGTGATCTGGATGGCGCGGAAGAGCTAGGCCGTTTCCTCGGCCGCCGTCCGTCAGAACATCGTGTTGTTGTTCGCCGGATTTTCCGGGATGTCCTGAACGACGTCCCAGTGTTCGACGATCTTGCCGTTCTCCAGCTTGAAGATATCCACGATCGCGCGGCCCCTGCTGCCGGGCTCGCGAACGGAGTGAACATGGAGGATGACAAAGTCGCCATCGACGAATGAGCGCTTGATGTCGCTGTGCGAGTTCGGGAATTTCTCGCGCAGGAAGCCGATGAATTTGCGAAAACCGTCCGGACCATCGGGCGCATTCGGATTGTGCTGGACATAGCGGTTGCCGACATAGGCGAGGGCGGCGTCGGCGTCCTTCTGGTTGAGGCCCTTCTCGTAGAAGGCCAGCACGGCGGCGCGGTTGGCTTCTTCCTGCGCGCTGGCGGCCAGCGCAGCGCTGTTGCCGAGGGACAGCATGAGAATGGAGGCCGCAATCATTGCGACGGACCGGACGATGAGACGCATGTGAGCTCCGAGAGGCCGCAGCCTCTGTCTTGCGATTGAGGGAGGCCTGTATAGCTTTCGCGCCAGCTTGCGTTAAGAGAGTAACCGGAAGCTCACATGGTCACCGCGAGGAGACCGGTCGCGTTTACGCCGCTTGCGCCGCCGCCCCATGGGCGTGCTTGTCGATGGCGCGGATGATGTCGGGCCAGAAGCGCATCGGCAGCGCATGGCCCATGCCGTCGATCATCAAGAGCTTTGCGCCGGGAATCGACTCTGCGGTGTCCTTGCCGCCTTCGGGCCGCACCAGCGGATCGACGGTGCCGTGAATGACCAGCGTCGGTGCTTTCACGCTCTGCAGCCGTTCCTTGCGGCTGCCGGAGGCGAGTACGGCGCGGAGCTGCCGGCCGACGCCGGCCGGATTGAGGCCGCGTGCGAACACGCGCTCGGCACGATCGGGGTCGAGCGCCTCTTCCTCCGGAAACGACCCGGCGCGCAACACCTTCCAGGTCTCTCCGAAGCGGACGATGAACTCCTCCTTGCTGCGCGGCGGCGGCGCCATCAACATCGCGGCAGCCTCGCGTGTCGGCGGCGGCACGCGCGGATTGCCTGTCGTCGACATGATCGAGGTAAGCGAGCGCACGCGCTCGGGAAACGACAGCGTCACCTCCTGCGCGATCATGCCGCCCATCGAGGCGCCAACCAGATGCGCCGACTTGATGCCGAGCGCATCCATCAGGCCGACCGTGTCCTTCGCCATGTCGATCAGCTTGTAGGTCGCGGCGACGGGAATCCTGAGGAAGCGCAGCTTCAGCAGCTCGAGCGGCGTCAGGCGTTTGCCGCCCGTCAGGTGGCTCGACTTGCCGATGTCGCGATTGTCGAAGCGGATCACGCGAAAGCCGTGCACGGCGAGCTGCTCGCAGAACGCATCGTCCCAGTGGATCATCTGCGCCCCGAGCCCCATGATCAGCAGCAGCGGCTCGGCGTTGTCGTTGCCGAAAATCTCGTAGCAGATGTCGATGCCGTTGGCGCGGATGGTCTGGGGCGGCTGATGGGTGGTCACGGGCGCGTTCCCTCCTGCTGATCGATGCTGTATCGCACGGTTTGCCGCCGCAAAGAAGCCGTGTGCGCCGCACCGCGCGACCTGCCGGTTGACCGCTCCCTCGCAACGGTGTGGTATGGCGAAAAAAGAAGGGCATCGCAGCTCTCGATATCAGGAGGACGCCGATGACCGACAAGACCAATGACCCGGTCGCCATGTGGCAGAAAATGGTGGGTGAGATGGAGAAGGGGTTCAACTCCTTCGCCAACCAGGCCATGTCGTCGCCCGAGTTTTCACAGGCGATGAACCGCGCGGGAGGGGTTGCTGCAGGTGCTCAGAAGCAGCTCGGCGAGCTCATGGAAAAATATCTGGTCTCCATGAACCTGCCCAGCCGCGATCAGGTCACTGGCCTTGCCGAAAGGTTGCAAGCCATTGAAGGCCAGATCGGTGAGATCAAGTGGATGCTGAGCCAGATGGCGGCAGGTTCCGGCGTATCTCAGGGCTTCGATATGGCATTGCGCCCGCCGCGCACCAAGCGCCCGCCGTCCGAGGGGGGAGAGCAGACATGAATGCACCCACCGGACTAGATTTCGCATCGATCCCGGATCGCATCCAGTCGGAGGTGCAGCGGGCCATCCAGCGCAGCATCAAGGGTGTCGAATATTTCTCGACTTCGGGCCCTTCGCTCGGCTCGACTCCGAAGGACGTGCTGCATTCGCGCGGCACCATGAGCCTCTATCACTACCGGCCGATGTCCGACGAGATCTACCGCGTGCCGGTCTTGATCGTGATGGCGACCACCAATCGCGGCTATATCCTCGATCTCGTGCCCGGCCAGAGTTTTATCGAATTCCTGCTCAAGCGCGGCTACGACGTCTACATGCTGGACTGGAGCGCGCCGCGGCCGGAGGAGAAGAGCCTGCGCATGGAGGATTACGTCCTCGATTTCATCCCGGATTGCGTCCGTCGCGTGCAGGCGGATTCCGGCGAGCAGGACGTCTCCGTGATCGGCTATTGCTTCGGTGGCGTGCTGTCGCTGCTCTATGGCTCGATCCACAAGGACGGGCCGATGAAGAATTTGATCTGCTTCACCACGCCGATCGACTTTCGCGAGATGAAGCTATTCTCCAATTTCTCCGACCGCCGCTATTTCGACGTCGACCGTCTCGTCGACAGCGTCGGCAACGTGCCGCCGGAGATGATCCTGTCCTCGTTCGAGATGCTGCGCCCGGCCTCGCGCACGGTGAGCCAGATCCAGCTTTGGGAAAACATCTGGAACGACGAGTTCGTGAAGTCGTACCGGATGTTCGATCGCTGGGCGACCGACACGCTGCCGCTTGCGGGCGAGTATTTCCGCGCCATCACCAAGGATCTGATGTGGGACAACAAGCTGTTCAACGACACCATGTCGGTCGGCGGCCGCGCGGCGAAGCTCGAAGACATCAAGGTGCCGTTCCTGCATGCGGTCGCGGAGCACGATCACATCGTGCCGTATGACGCCGCAAAGCACCTGATCGCCAAGATCGGGTCCGAGGACAAGGAAGAGGTGATGCTGAAGGGCGGTCACGTCTCGCTGGTCGCCGGCGCCAATGCGGTGAAGCGGCTGTGGCCGAAACTGGACTCCTGGCTGGGGAAGAGATCGACATGAGTGAGCAGCGTTCCTATCCGCGTCAGGTCAAGACCGACGCCGGTGATATCGAGATCCGCCTGATGTCGCCTGCGGACGAGGCTGCGGTGCTTGCGTTCGGCAAGGGCCTGCCGACCCATGATCTGTTGTTCCTGCCGCGCAACATCAGCGAGCCGAAGGTGCTCTCGGCCTGGGTCAAGGAGATCGAGCGCGGCGCGATGACCAGCCTGCTCGCGGTCAGGGACGGCAAGGTCGTCGGCTGTGGCACACTGGTGCGCGACCCGCACTCCTGGTCGCCCCATGTCGGCGAGATCCGGATGGTTGTTTCCCTCGACGTGCGCGGGAAGGGGGTCGGGCGGGCGCTGTCGCAGGAGACCTTTGCGCTCGCGCTCGGCGCCGGTCTGGAAAAGCTTTCGGTCCAGATGACGGTCGACCAGCAGGCGGCGATCGCCCTGTTCGAGAGCCTCGGCTTCAAGGCCGAGGCTCTGCTACGGGACCATGTCCGGGACGTCGACGGCAAGACCCACGACATCGTCGTGCTCGGCCACAACATCGCGCAGGTGCAGGCCCAGATGGAGGCCTATGGGTTGCCAGGTGCCGTCCAGCACTAAAAGCGCCGTCCAGCACCAAAGCGCCGTCCAGCATTAGGAGCGGCCGGCTCGTCATCCGGGAACCCGTCTGGCCAGGGAGGCGCCAAATTGCCTTCCATTAAGGCGCTTCACGATTTCGTGATATCGCAGTGCAATACGAATATTGCATCGCACCATTAATTATGTCATATAAGCCGTGCCCCGGGCCAATGAGGACGGGGTGAGCCCATAGCTCAACCCAATGAGGATGGAGAGAACCCCATGACCACCGAAACCAACACTGCCTTCGAGGGCTTCAAGGACGCTTTCAAGAACATCCAGAACCTGGAAGTTCCCGAGGCCGCCCGCGAGTTCGTCAAGAAGTCCGCCAACACCGCCAAGGACCGTGCTGCCGAGGTGTTCGCTGGCTCCGAGCGCGTGACCGCCGCCGTCGAGAATGCGGTGACCGAGTCCGTCACCGAGGCCGGCAAGATCAGCCGCAACATCCAGCAGGCAATCTACGAGGACGCCGAGGCGTTCTTCTCGGGCATCGACAAGCTCGCGTCCGCCAAGTCGATCAGCGAAGCCGTCGAGATCCAGTCGAGCCTGCTCCGCGCCCGCGGCGAAGTCTTCGTCTCGCGCGCCAAGGCGACCGCCGACTATGTCGGCAAGCTCGCCGCCAACGGTGCGAAGTCCGCTCAGGACAACTTTGCCAAGGTCTACACCAAGACCGCTTGATACGGCATCCTGAGTACAAACTGAAATTTGAGGCCCGCTTCGGCGGGCCTTTGTTTTTGCGCTGCCGTCATTGCGGGCGAAGCGAAGCATACAGTCCGTCGACGTGGAAAAACTCTGGATTGCTTCGCTTCGCTCGCAATGACGAGTAGGGTGATGCAGTGATGACCCCGCCCGCCACCTTCTCCTTCGATAGCCCCGGTGACGCCGAACGCGCGGCGGAGCTTCGCCGCGTGAAAGCACTGGCGACGCTGGTGCTGGCCTCGACGCTTGCGCTGTTCGTCGTCGCGAAATGGCTTCTGCCAGTGCATCCCGTGTTCGGCTTCATCGCGGCCTTTGCGGAAGCTGCGACCATCGGCGGGCTTGCCGACTGGTACGCGGTGGTCGCGCTGTTCAAGCGGCCGCTCGGCCTGCCGATCCCGCACACCGCGATCATCCAGAGCAACCAGGCCCGCATCGCCGACAAGCTCGGCGAGTTCATCCAGGTGCATTTCCTCGAGGCCGGCCCCGTCGAGGCCAAGCTGAGGGAGATCGATTTCGGCTCCTTCGTCGCCGACTGGCTGCGCGACCGCAAGCGCAGCGATGATCTCGCGCGTTTCGCGTTGCGCCTGCTGCCGGAGGCCGTCTCCGCTACGGAAAGCTCCGGTCTGATGACCTTCATCATTCGCCGCATGTCCTCGCAGCTCCAGGCGATCGACCTTGCGCCGCTCGCGGCCGGTACGCTGCGCGGCTTCGTCGCGGAAGGGCGGCATCAGATCCTGTTCGACGATCTGCTGCGCGTGATGCACGAGACGCTGAACCAGAACGAGACGATGGCGATGATCCGCGAGAAGGTGCGCGCGGAGTTGCCGACCCTGCTCAGGCTCTATCGCGCCGACAAGTTTCTGGTGAACAAGATCGTGGCGTCCGCCACCGCTTTCTTCAATGAGGTGCGCAGCGATCCCAAACATCCGTTTCGCGGTGAATTCGATCGCATGGTGCTGGGCTTCGTCGATCGGCTCGGCACCGATCAGGCCTATATCGATCGTATCGACGGATTGAAGCGCGATCTGCTCGCCCGGCCCGAGCTTGCCGATCTCGCCCGCACCGTCTGGGCCAACACGCGTTCCTTCATCGAGCGCAGCGCGAGCGGCGAGACGCAGGTGCTGCAGCATCATCTTGCCGGCATGTTCGTCGCAGCCGGCGAGGCGCTCGCCAGCGATGCCGAGCTCCGCGGCGAGATCAACAAGGGCCTGGTGGCGGTGCTGCGCAGCTTCGTTGCGGATCAGAAGAGCGGCGTCTCCACCTTCATTTCCGACCAGGTCAAGGCGTGGGATATGGCGCAGCTGATTTCGCTGATTGAAATCAACATCGGCCGCGACCTGCAATACATCCGCTTCAACGGTTCGTTGATCGGCGGGCTCGCAGGTCTTGCGCTCTACTCCGTAGAATTCCTGCTTCGATGGTTGTGACTTTTGCGTCACGGACGCTGGCATTCACGTGCGGGCCTATTGTCGCCTTGGGCTTCACCCGCTTGAATGTCCGGAACCGGCCGCCTAGCTGATTCATGCTGCGTTGCGGAACGTTCAAGAAGCCGGACTGTTGGAATTCGTAGCCATTTGCCGGCATCGCAACCGGTAGCTTTTCAGCAATTCTGCCCAGGGGACCATTGATGACCGCTACTGCCCAGACGCTGCGTCCGCCGTCCCGTACCCTGATGTTCCTGGAAGGGCGCGCGATCCACGAGTTCGGCGCATTCCTCGGCGCGCTACCGCTGCTGAGCCTTGCGCCCCGCGGCGATGGGCATCCGGTGCTGGTGTTCCCGGGCCTCGTGGCCTCCGACGCGTCGACGCGCGCGCTGCGCTCGTTTCTGACCAGCAAGGGCTATGCGGCAAGCGGCTGGCGCCAAGGCCGCAACTACGGCCTGCGCGAGGGCGTGCAGCATGCGATGGTCGATCTCGTGCAGGAGCTCAGCGACAGGCATGGCTGCAAGATCAGTCTGGTCGGCTGGAGCCTCGGCGGCCTCTATGCGCGCCAGCTCGCCAAGATGATGCCGGCGCGCGTGCGCCAGGTGATCACGCTCGGCAGCCCCTTCGCGGGCGATCCCCGTTCGACCAATGCCTGGCGCGTCTATGAATGGGCGAGCGGGCGGAAGTCCGACGAGGTCGATCCGCAGTTCGGCGGCGAGCTCGCCGTCCCGCCGCCGGTGCCGACCACCGCCATCTTCAGCCGCACCGACGGCGTCTGCGCCTGGCAGGGCTGTATGGAGAAGACGGGCGCGCAGACCGAGAGCATCGAGGTCGAGAGCAGCCATTGCGGCATGGGCCATCATCCGGCCGCCGTCTATGCGGTCGCCGACCGCCTCGCGCAGAAGGAAGGCCAGTGGCGGCCGTTCGACCGCAGCGGCTGGCGCAGCATGGTCTATCCCGATCCGCACAGGTAGTTGCTTCCTTCGCCTCTCCCCACGTGCGAGGAGAGGCCGACACGCGAAGCGCGGCGGGTGAGGGGACTCTCCGCGAGCCCATTTGTCACTGTGTTTACGGATACAGCCCCTCACCCCGACCCTCTCCCCGTAAGAACGGGCAGAGGGAGAGCAAGAGCGTCGCGCCCTTCCATTGTCGTGCCCGCACCAAACGCGCTATGCCTCGGGCATGGCGCATCCATTGTCCCGCATCATCGACCTGCTCAAGCGTGAGCCGTCACGCACGGGCTCCATCGTCATCACCGTGTTCGGCGATGCCATCGTGCCGCGCGGCGGCTCGGTCTGGCTCGGCACGCTGTTGGAGTTCTTCGAGAGTCTCGACATCGATGCCGGCGTGGTGCGCACCGCGATGTCGCGCCTTGCCGCCGATGGCTGGCTGATGCGTGAAAAGGTTGGGCGTAACAGTTTTTATCGCCTGGCCGACAAGGGAAGTCAGACCTTTGAGGCCGCCACGCGCCACATCTACGATCCGCCGTCGTCGGACTGGACCGGGCGCTTCGAGCTACTCCTGATCGGCAATGGCGAGGATCGCGACGTCTCGCGCGAAGCGCTGCGCAACGCCGGCTTCGGCAGTCCGTTGCCCGGCGTGTGGGTCGCGCCATCAGGCGTGCCGGTGCCGGACGAGGCTGCCGGGGCGATCCGTCTTGAAGTCTCGGCTGAAGATGACAGCGGCCGCCGTCTGCTCAGCGCGAGCTGGCCGCTGGACCGCACCGCCGACGCCTATCTGAAATTCATGAAGACGTTCGAGCCGATCCGTGCCGCTATCGCGCGCGGTGCGGATTTGTCCGAGGCCGACGCCTTCACCGCGCGCATCCTGCTGATCCACTACTACCGCCGCGTCGTGTTGCGCGATCCGCTGCTGCCCGAGAGCTTGCTGCCGGGCGACTGGCCCGGCAGGGCAGCACGTGAACTCTGCGGTGAGGTCTATCGCGCGCTGCTCGCGCCGTCGGAACAATGGCTTGATAGCCATGGAACCAATGAGAAGGGGCCACTGCCGCCGGCTCGAAAGCTTCTGGAGCGGAGGTTCGAGGCCTGATTTATATGTTACAGAAATATCTTGCATGAAGTAATTTTTGTTATATATTGCCTCCCAATAAACGGGAGGATGCGCATGTATACCCAGGCGCTGAACACGGCCGAGACCGACGATCGCGGTCTCGAGGATGCGGCGAAGGCTGCGCAATTCCAGGCGCGCATCGATGCCGAGGAGCGCATCGAGCCGAACGACTGGATGCCGGCGGCCTATCGCAAGACGCTCACCCGCCAGATCTCGCAGCACGCCCATTCCGAAATTGTCGGCATGCTGCCTGAGGGCAACTGGATCACGCGCGCGCCGACCTTGCGCCGCAAGGCGGCGCTACTGGCCAAGGTGCAGGACGAATGCGGCCACGGGCTCTATCTCTATGCCGCTGCCGAGACGCTCGGCACGTCGCGCGAAGAGCTGGTCGACGCCATGCTTGCCGGCAAGGCCAAATATTCCTCGATCTTCAACTATCCGACGCTGACCTGGGCCGATATCGGCACCATCGGCTGGCTGGTGGACGGCGCCGCGATCATGAACCAGATCCCGCTGTGTCGTTGCTCCTACGGCCCGTACGCACGCGCGATGATCCGCGTCTGCAAGGAGGAGTCCTTCCACCAGCGCCAGGGCTACGAGATCATGCTGACGCTGTGCCGCGGCTCGGATGAGCAGAAGGCGATGGCGCAGGATGCACTGAACAGGTGGTGGTGGCCGGTGCTGATGATGTTCGGTCCGCCCGATGCGACGAGCCAGCACAGCGACACCTCGACGAAGTGGAAGATCAAGCGCTTCTCCAACGACGAGCTGCGCCAGAAGTTCGTCGATGCCACCGTGCCGCAGGCGCAATATCTCGGCCTCACCATTCCCGATCCCGGCATGACGCAGGATGCCGAAGGGCACTGGCGCTACAGCGAGATCGACTGGACCGAATTCAAGCAGGTGCTCGCCGGCAACGGCCCGTGCAACCGCGATCGGCTTGCCGCGCGTCGCAAGGCGCACGATGAGGGCGCCTGGGTGCGTGAGGCTGCAGCTAGCTATGCCGCCAAGCGCGCGCAGCGTCAGACCGCACAAGCCGCGGAATAAGGAGATCAATATGGCCACGCCGAACACGCCGCTGTGGGAAGTCTTCATTCGCAGCCGCAACGGGCTCGCGCACAAGCATGTCGGCTCGCTGCATGCGAACGACGCCACCATGGCGCTGCAGGCCGCGCGCGACATCTACACCCGCCGCGGCGAGGGTCTGTCGATCTGGGTCGTGCCGTCGACCGCGATCACCGCGAGCGATCCCGCCGAGAAGGGCATGATGTTCGAGCCGGCGGAATCGAAGATCTACCGGCATCCGACCTTCTATGAGGTGCCGGAAGAAGTGGGGCACATGTGATGCTTGTGGCCAACATCCAGGTCGCGGAAACACCGCTGGTGCTCTACGCGCTGCGCCGCGCCGACGATGCGCTGATTCTCGGCCACCGGCTGTCGGAATGGTGCGGACATGCGCCGATGCTGGAAGAGGACATGGCGCTCTCCAATATCGCGCTCGATCTCATCGGCCAGGCGCGGGAGCTCTACAGCTACGCAGCCAAGGCCGAAGGAAAGGACAACAACGAGGACAAGCTAGCCTACCTGCGCGACGTCAGGCAGTATCGCAACCTGCTGCTGGTCGAGCAGCCGAATGGCGACTTTGCCCGGACCCTGGTGCGGCAGTTCTTCTATTCCGCCTTCGCCGACCTCTATTGGCGGGCGATGATGGCCTCGCGTGATCCGACGCTCGCGGCCATTGCCGCCAAGTCCGAGAAGGAGAGCGCTTATCATCTGCGCCACGCCTCGGAATGGATCATTCGGCTCGGCGACGGCACCGGCGAGAGTCACGTCAGGGCGCAGGCCGCGATCGATCACCTCTGGGCCTTCACCGGTGAGATGTTCGCCGTCGATGACGGAGAACGCGCCCTGATCCATGCCGGTATCGCGATTGATCCCGGCAGCTTGCGCGGTCGCTGGCTGACGATGCTCTCCGATGTCGTCAGCGAAGCAACACTCACGCTGCCGCAAAACGACTGGATGCAGCAGGGCGGCCGGTCCGGCCGTCACAGCGAGCATCTCGGTCATCTCCTGTCCGAGCTGCAGTCGATGCAGCGTACTTTTCCGGGGCAGACATGGTGACGGTGCTTGAACGCGACAGCGAGCTGCGCCGGCGCGCCTGGGACGCCGCGGCGGCCGTCGTTGACCCGGAAATTCCGGTGCTGACCATCGCCGATCTCGGCGTGCTCCGTGATGTCGTTCTCGACGGCGATCATGTCGAGGTCGCGATCACCCCGACCTATTCGGGCTGCCCGGCCATGAACATGATCGCACTCGAAATCGAGGTCGCACTGGAGCGCGCCGGCTTCCATCGACCGAAAGTGCGCACCGTGCTGTCGCCGGCATGGACCACCGACTGGATGAGCGAAGAGGGCCGCCGCAAGCTGCGCGCCTACGGCATCGCGCCACCGCAGGCGTCAAGCTCCCGACGCGCGCTGTTCGGCGAGCAGGCCGTCGCGTGCCCACAATGCGGCTCTGACAAGACCGAGCTGCTGTCCGAATTCGGCTCGACCTCCTGCAAGGCGCTGTGGCGCTGCAAGGCCTGCCGCGAACCCTTCGATTATTTCAAGTGTCATTGATCATGTCCGCAGCCGCACCGCGCTTTCATCGCCTGACCATCAACGACCTCCGTCGCGAGGCGGCCGACGCCGTGTCGATGACCTTTGCGGTCCCCGGCGAACTCGCGGGCGATTACGCTTTCGCGCCCGGCCAGTACCTCACGCTCCGCACCATGCTGGATGGCGAGGAAGTCCGGCGCTCCTATTCGATCTGCTCGGGTCCTGACGATGGCGAGATCCGCATTGCCGTGAAGAAGGTCGACGGCGGAGCATTTTCGAACTGGGCGGCGGATGAACTCAAATGCGGCGACGAGCTCGACGTCATGACGCCGACCGGTCGCTTCGGCGTGATCCCGCCGGCGGATAGCGGACGCATCCATGTCGGCTTTGCGGCAGGCTCCGGCATCACGCCGATCCTGTCGATCGTCAAGGGCGTGCTCGCGCGCGAGCCGGACAGCCGCTTCTTCCTGTTCTACGGCAACCGCGCCACCGACAACATCATGTTCCTGGAGGCACTCGAGGAGCTCAAGGACCGCTTCATCGATCGCCTCTCGATCTTCCACGTCATCTCCGGCGAGGAGCAGGACATCCCGATCCTGTATGGCCGGCTGGACGGCGACAAGGTGCGGGTGCTGCTACGCTCGCTGGTGCCGGCCGCCAGCGTCGACCATGCCTTCATCTGTGGTCCCCTTGGCATGAGCGAGGAGATCGAGGCGACTTGCAGGGATCTCGGCATCGCGGAGGAGCGCATCCACGTGGAGCGCTTCGTCTCCGAATTCGGCGGCAAGCCGCGGCCGAAGAAAATCGTTGCGCCCGACGCGCCGCCGAAGGCGATCGCCTCGCTGATCATCGACGGCAAGCGCCGCGACGTGCCGGTTGCCGAGGACGAGGCGATCCTCGATGCCGCGCTGCGCGCCGGCGTCGATCTGCCCTTTGCCTGCAAGGGCGGCATGTGCTCGACCTGCCGCGCCAAGCTGGTCGAGGGCGAGGCGCCGATGGACATCAACTATTCGCTGGAGCCGTGGGAACTAAAGGCCGGCTTCGTCCTGACCTGCCAGGCAAAGCCGTCGTCGGAGCGGGTCGTCGTCGATTATGATCACGTTTGACAGCTATGGCCGGGCAGCAGAGCATTGTGGCCAAACATTTGGCCGGGAGAAGCGCGTGAACGTCAAAGCCAACCTGTCGCCCGAGGATATCGCCCGCGCCTGCGCCGAGGCCATGTGGGCGGAGGATGATGCCTCCAAGGGTCTCGGCATGGAGATCGTCGAGATCGGTCCGGGCTTCGCGACGCTGGCGATGAATGTGCGGCCGGACATGGTCAACGGCCAGCGCATCGCGCATGGCGGCTTCATCTTCACGCTCGCCGATTCCGCCTTCGCCTTTGCCTGCAATTCGCACAATGAACGTGTCGTGGCGGCACAGGGCCAGATCACCTTCATCAAGCCGGGCAGGCTTGGTGACCGCCTCGTTGCAAAAGCGCGCGAGGTCAGCCGTGGCGGACGCTCGGGCATCTACGACGTGCGCGTGACAGCGGGCGACACCGTCATCGCGGAATTCCGCGGGCATTCGCGTGTCATTCCCGGCACGTGGCTGCCGACGCAAGAACAGTAAGAGTCCAATAGAAAGAACCAATCAATGTGGGGAAGCGAGGATGGCTCTGACGAGGCTCAAGGAAGGTGGCAACGCCTATAGTGCCGAGATGGACGCGCATGAGCGCGCGTCACGCGACGAGATCATGGCGCTGCAAACGCAGCGGCTGGCCTGGTCGCTGAAGCACGCCTACGACAATGTCGGGCATTACCGCCAGGCCTTCGACAAGGCCGGCGTGCATCCGTCCGACTTTCGCGAGCTCTCCGATCTCGCGAAATTCCCGTTCACGGTGAAGACGGATCTGCGCGACAATTATCCGTTCAACATGTTCGCCGTGCCCCGCGAAAAGCTGGTGCGCGTGCATGCGTCGTCCGGCACTACAGGCAAGCCGATCGTGGTGGGCTATACGCAACGCGACATCGATACCTGGTCGGAGGTGATGGCGCGCTCGATTCGCGCCGCCGGCGGCCGCACCGGCATGATCATCCACAACGCCTATGGCTACGGCCTGTTTACCGGCGGATTGGGCGTGCACTATGGCGCCGAAAAACTTGGTTGCACCGTGGTGCCGATCTCCGGCGGCATGACCGAGCGGCAGGTGCAGCTCATCAACGACTTCCGGCCCGACATCATAACGGTGACGCCGAGCTACATGCTGGCGATCCTCGACGAGTTCAAGCGCCAGAAGCTCGACCCGCGTCAGTGCTCGCTCAAGGTCGGCATCTTCGGGGCCGAGCCCTGGACCAATGCGATGCGCGGCGAGATCGAGGATGCCTTCGACATGGACGCGACCGACATCTATGGCCTCTCGGAGGTGATCGGCCCCGGCGTCGCGCAGGAATGCATCGAGACCAAGGACGGCCTGCACATCTGGGAGGACCATTTTTATCCCGAGGTGATCGACCCGGAGACTGGCGCGGTGCTGCCGGACGGCGCGAAGGGCGAGCTGGTCTTCACCTCGCTGACCAAGGAAGCCTTCCCGGTGATCCGCTATCGCACCCGCGACCTGACGCGGCTGCTGCCGGGCACGGCGCGGCCGGGCATGCGGCGGATGGAGAAGGTGACGGGCCGTTCGGACGACATGATCATCCTGCGCGGCGTCAACCTGTTCCCGACCCAGATCGAGGAAGTGCTGCTCGCGACCGACTGGTGCGGCGGCCACTTCATCATGGAGCTGACCCGCGAAGGCCGCATGGACGAGCTGACCATCATCGCCGAGGCGCGGCCCGAAAGCTGGGACGGTCGGGGTCTCGTCGATCACGCCGACCGCATCTCGACCCACATCAAGAACACCATCGGCATCAGTTCCCAGGTGCGCGTGGTCGCGCCGGCCACGCTGGAGCGCTCGCTCGGCAAGGCCAAGCGCCTCTACGACAAGCGGCCAAAGGATTGACTTGGCTGCCCCCAAAGGCGACAAGGCCCGCGAGAAATCGTGGGTCTTTCGATGTCGACAGCCGATAGCATAACCGCCGAAGCGCGATGCGTGCGCCTCAATGCCAAGGCCGAGAACGCCGCCGCGATTGCGCCGGTGATCGAACGCCATGCGCTCGCGCGCGGTCCGAACGATCTGTTGATCGAGGTGAAGGCGGCGGCCGTCAATCCGTCGGACGTCAAGGCTGCGACCGGGCTGATGCCCTATGCTGTCTTCCCGCGCACGCCCGGTCGCGACTACGCCGGCGTGGTGATTGACGGGCCGGCCGACGCGATCGGCCGCGAGGTGTTCGGCTCCTCCGGCGATCTCGGCATCCGCCGTGACGGCACCCATGCAACACATCTCGTCGTCGAGGCCGACGCCGTGGTGGAGAAGCCGAAGACGGTGTCCTGGGAGGAGGCCGCCGGCATCGGCGTGCCCTTCGTCACCGCAATGGAAGGCTTTCGCCGCGCCGGCATTCCAAAGCCCGGTGAAACCGTGCTGGTGTTCGGCGTCAACGGCAAGGTCGGTCAGGCCGCCGTGCAGATCGCGACCTGGCAGGACGCGCGCGTCATCGGCGTGGTGCGCAAGGCGGAAGCCTATGAGGGCCATGCCAACGCGCCCATGGAGGTGATCGACGCCTCCGCAACCGATGTCGCCACCCGCGTGCGCGAATTGACCGGCGGCAAGGGCGCCGACATCGTGTTCAACACGGTCGGCGATCCCTATTTCCAGGCCGCGCACAAGTCGCTAGCACTGCGCGGCCGCCAGATCCTGATCGCCGCGATCGACCGCATCGTGCAGTTCAACATCCTCGAATTCTACCGGGGGCAGCACACCTATGTCGGCATCGACACGCTCGGGCTGTCCTCGGCCGCAACCGGCGCGGTGCTGCGCGACCTCCGTTCCGGCTTTGCGAGCGGGCACCTGAAGCCGTTCCCGATCAAGGCGAATGCCGTCTATCCGCTGGAGCGCGCCAAGGAGGCCTATGTCGCCGTCGCCGGTTCCTCGCGGGATCGCGTGATCCTGAAGCCGTAACACACCGTCATTGCGAGCGCAGCGAAGCAATCCAGAAATGTATCCGCGGAGACAGTCTGGATTGCTTCGTCGCTTCGCTCCTCGCAATGACGGAGAATGGCGAGAGACCTGAGAACCAAAGATGGATTCCACTCAACTCGTCATCCTTGCCGGCCTCGTCATCGGGCTCATCTATGGCGCCGTGGGCCTGCTCAGCGGTTTCTGCCTGATGAGCAGCATGCGCGGCTGGCTGGCCGAAGGAGACGGGCGGCTGGTGCGGACCTTTGCGATGGCGATTGCTGTTGCGGTTGCTGCGAGCCAATTCCTTGCCGGTAGCGGCATGGTCGATCTCGGCAAGTCGATCTATCTGCAACAATCCTTCTCGGTGCCGGTGCTGTTCCTCGGCGGCCTGTTGTTCGGCTACGGCGTGGTGCTGTCGAACGGTTGCGGCTCGCGGGCGCTGGTGCTGCTGGGCCGCGGCAATCTCCGTTCCTTCGTCGTCGTGATCGTGCTCGCCATCGCCGCGCAGATGACGCTCAAGGGCCTGATCGCGCCGGTGCGCATTGCGCTGGTTCAGGCCTCGCAAACGACCGTCAACGCCAATTCGCTGCCGTCACTGTTGGCCACGCTCGGTCCCGGTGAAGCGGTCTCGCGCGCGCTGAGCGCTGCGGCCATCGCCGTTGCGCTGATCCTGTTTGCGTTCGCGCACCCGGCATTCCGGCGTTCGCCGGGCCAGATTGCGGCCGGTGTCGTCGTCGGGCTCCTGGTCGCCAGCGGCTGGTTCGTCACCGGATATCTCGGTGCCGACGATTTCAATCCGGTCCCGGTGACCTCGCTGACCTTCGTCGCGCCGATCGCCGATAGCCTGCAATACGCCATGCTCTCGACCGGTCTGACGCTCAACTTCGGCATCGCCACCGTGGCCGGCGTTTTCGCCGGCAGCCTCGTCACCGCGCTCGCTACAGGCCGTTTCCACCTCGAAGGCTATTCCTCGCCGCGGCACATGCTGCGGTCTGCCGGTGGCGCCGCGCTGATGGGGATCGGCGGCGTGATGGCGTTCGGCTGCTCGATCGGGCAGGGGCTCACCGGCGTATCGACACTCGCTTTGGGCTCGTTCGTCGCGGTCGCCGGCATCCTGCTCGGCACGACGGCCGGCCTGCGCGGTGCACTGCGGGTTCAGCCGCTCGCGGTGGCCTGACCGCGCAGCAGCCGGCCGCCCAGCGTCGCAAGACCGATGCCGGTGACGATCAGTCCGGCCGCGACAGCTAGGCTCATGTCGATCGGCTCGCCCAGCAGGATCGCCGCGCTGGCGATGCCAACGAGCGGGGTCCCGGTGGTGCCGAGCGAGGTCGTCAGGGCCGAGATGCTCTTGTTGACCATCGACATCGCCCAATAGGCCAGTGCCGTTCCGATCAGCCCCGAATACAGGAACAGCAGCACGAGCTTCCACGACCATTCCGCGTGCGGCAGGCCATCCGTGACCATCGCCGATCCGGTCAACACGATGGTTGCGACGAGCACCTGCCAGATCAGAAGCTGGAGCGGCGACGCGATCCAGCGATGCGCGCGGATATAGATGATGTTCGCGGCCCAGGAGATCGCGGCCAGGATGACCATGCCGGCGCCGAGCACGACGTTGCCATTGGTCCAGTCGATCGATGCCGGGTTCAGGATCACGGCAAGGCCGATCAGTCCGAGCAGGGCGCCGGCGAGTTTTGGCGCGGTCAGCGTATCTTTCGCCAGCAGAGGCGCGGCGATCGCGACCCAGAGCGGCGTGGTGTAGCCGAGCACGATGGCCTTGCTCGCGGGCAGGAAGCGCACACCGGCCGCAACCAGGACCGAGAACACCGTCATGTGCAGCAGTGCGACGCTCAGGATCACCGGAATGTCGCGCCGCTCCGGGATCATCAGATTGTTGCTCAGCCCGAGGATCACGAACAATCCGGCCAGCGCGATCCAGCTCCTGATCGCCGAAGTCCATAATGGCGGAAGGAACTGGACGAGTTGCTTCGTCACCGACCAGTTCACGCCCCAGGCCAGCACGACGATGAGGAACAAGCCGACGGCCGCGCGGGAAGAGAGGGAGTTCATCGCAAAATCCTTGAAGCAGTCCAGACCGGCGCATAGCATCCGGACTGGCACCTGAAAAAGTGCCAGATTTGAAAGGAATGAGGTGCCAGTTTCAGAAGGTGTGATCTCCGCCCTGATCGAGCTGAAGCGGACCGACGACGAGGGGCTGGTGGCGCAACTGACGAGCCAGCTCCGCGGCTTGATTGCGACCGGTCGGCTCGGCAAGGGACGAGCGCTACCGTCGAGCCGCCGGCTTGCGAGCGATCTCGGCGTCTCGCGCAATACCGTCACTTATGCGTTCGAACAGCTTGCGGCGGAGGGATATCTCGAGGCGTCGCACGGTCGTCGTCCCATGGTCACGGTCGACGGCGGCCGTAACGAAGGGACGGGTGCCGTCGCACCGAGCGTCCGCTCTGGCAAGGCGCGGCTCTCGCCCTGGGCGTCGAAGCTCAAGCAGACCGACTGGCCGATGTCCTATCAGGCGCCGCTAAAACCCCTGCGTCCGGGGCATGGAGATGCGCGGGAGTTTCCGCACGAAGTGTGGGCCCGCTGCCTGCGCCGCAGCGCGGTGCGCGCAGCCAAGCGCGAGCTCGGACCGGTGAACCGGACCCACCTGCGTGAGGCGCTGGCGCATTATCTGGCCGCCAGCAGGGGCGTCCGCGCCACCGCAGACCAGATCCTGATCCTGCCGAGCGCGCAGGCCGCGCTGACCCTGATTGCGGCTGCGCTCATCACGCCCGGCGACGATGTCTGGGTCGAGGATCCCGGCTATCCCGGCGCTGCGGCGGCCTTCCGTGCCTCCGGCGCGCGCGTGATGGGGATGAAGCTCGATGAGCAGGGCATGCAGCGGATGCCGGGACTGGCCGCGCCAAAGCTCATTTTCATGACGCCCTCGCATCAGCACCCGACCGGGCGGCTGATGTCGCTCGCGCGCCGCACCGAATTCTTGGGCATGAGCAGGCCAGGCGAGACTTGGATCGTCGAAGACGATTACGACGGCGAATTTCATTATGACAGCCGGCCGGTGCCGGCCTTGCAGGGGTTAGACGCCCATGGCCGCGTGTTCTATGTCGGAACGTTTTCGAAGGCGATGACGTCGGATATCCGGCTCGGTTATGTCGTTGTGCCACCAGGGCTGGTCGGCACCCTGGAGATCGCACAGCGGCACATCGGGCTGATCGCCTCCAGCCACATCCAGGAAGCGCTGGCGGAGTTCATTGCCGACGGGCATTTTCTCGCGCATCTGCGCCGGATGCGACGGCTCTATCACGCGCGCCGCGATCACCTCGTCGAAGGACTGCAACGCCATCTGGGCGAAGTTCTCTCCGCCGAAGTGCCCTCGGGTGGCATCCAGCTGGTCGCCCGCCTCAAGCGCGGTCGCGCCGATCAGGCGGCGGTGCAACGGCTGGTCGAGGCAGGCGTCGAAACTCGGGCCCTGTCCAGCCTGGCGCTCGGCCGTCCACGCGACCATGGCCTGCTGGTCGGCTTCGCAGCGTGGCGCGAGAATGAGATCAGCGCGGCGGTGCGGATGATGGCGTCGTGCTTCTGATGCAGGCGCGCTAAAGCGCGATGAGATTGGGTCGAATCGTCATCGCGCTTTAGCTCTTTCTTTGAGCATGATCTTTTCGGAAAACCGCTTCACACTTTTCCGGATCATGCTCTAGTCCACGGCCTTCGTCACGATGCGGATCTCCGAGGTCAAAGTCCGGTGCACCGGACACTTGTCGGCGATCTCCATCAGCTTCTTGCGCTGCTCCGCATCGAGCGCGCCGTCGATCGCGATGTCGCGCTCGATCTGGTCGAGCAGGCCGTCCCGCGTCTCGCACTCCGCGCAATCCTTGGCGTGGATTTTCGAGTGCTTCAGCGTGACCGTGACGCGATCGAGCGGCAGCGATTTGCGATCGGCATAAAGGCGCATGGTCATGGAGGTGCAGGCACCAAGGCCGGCCAGCAGGAAGTCATAGGGGCCGGGGCCGGCATCCTCGCCGCCGGCCGCAATCGGCTCGTCCGCCACCAGATGATGCGGGCCGACGATGATGGCCTGGTTGAACTTGCTTTTGCGGGTCTCCTGCACCACGACCCTGCGCGGCTCCTCAGCGACATCCGTGGCCTTCTCAGGCTTCGCGGTGTCGATGTAGCGGCTGGCCCAGGCCGCGATCACGTCGGCCGCGTAGAGGGCGTCGGCCGGCTTGGTCAGGAGATGATCGGCGTGGTCGAGCGAGACGAAGCTCTTGGGGTGCCTGGCCGCAACGAAAATCTTGGTCGCATTGTCGATGCCGACGGTGTCGTCGACAGGGGACTGCATCACCAGCAGGGCCTTGTGCAGGCCGGTGATGTCCTTCATCAGTTCTTGCTCTGCGATGTCGTCGAGGAATTCGCGCTTGATCCGGAACGGGCGTCCCGCGAGCGAGACCTCGACTTCGCCCTGCGTGCGGATGCTGTCGAGATGCTCGCCGAACAGACCGGTGACGTGAGCGGGATCGGACGGCGCCGCGATGGTCACGACAGCCTTGGCTTCCGGAATCCTTCCGGCGGCAGCGAGGATCGCGGCACCACCCAGGCTGTGGCCGATCAGGATCGACGGCGCCGTGCGGACCTGGCGCAGATGATCGGCGGCGTGCACGAGGTCGGCGACGTTGGAGGAGAACGTCGAATTGGCAAAATCGCCTTCGCTGGAGCCGAGCCCGGTGAAGTCGAAGCGCAGCACCGCGATGCCCTTGGCGGCGAGCGCGACCGAGATGCGTTTTGCCGCCAGGGTGTCCTTGCCGCAGGTGAAGCAGTGCGCGAACAGCGCGTAGGCCGCGGGCTCGCCATCGGGCAGTTCCAGCGCGGCAGCCAGTTGATGGTCACCTTCGCCGGTGAATTGAAAGCGTTCGGTCGGCATGGGCTTCCCCCGTCCTTGCTTGAACCTAATCGGCTGAATAACGCTGCTCGGCCCAGGGATCGCCGCGGTTATGATAGCCGCGGACTTCCCAGAAGCCCGGCGCGTCCTCCGTCAGGAATTCGATGGCCTGAAGCCATTTGGCACTCTTCCAGAAATACAGATGCGGCACGACGAGCCGTACCGGGCCGCCGTGCTCTTCGGTCAGCGGCTGACCCGACCAGCTGTGGGCGAGCAGGGCGTCCTCGGCGGCAAAGTCTTCCAGCGTGAGGTTGGTGGTGTAGCCGTCATGGGAATGCAGGACCACGAAGCGCGCGTCCTCGCGCGGCTGGCAAGCTGCGAGCAACTCGCGCGTGGCGAGGCCTTCCCACTCATTGTCGTAGCGCGACCAGGTCGTCACGCAATGGATGTCGGACGTGATCTGCGCCTGCTTCTGTGCCGCGAATTCGGCAAAGGTCCAGAACACGGGGGTCTCGATCGCGCCGTAAACGTCGAGCCGCCAGCGTTCGCGCGAAACCGGCGGCACGACTCCGAGATCGAGCACCGGCCAGTCCTTGGTGAGATGCTGGCCCGGCGGCAGCCGCTGATCCTCCGGTCGCGTAATGCGGCCCGTGAGGAAGCGGCCTTCGCGCGCCCATTTCTCCTTGGTGCGCGTCAGCTTGCTGTCGGGCGGCTCGTTGTCGTCGGCCATGAGCTACTCGTGGCGATGCATCGCGGAGGCGTGCTTGGTGTCACGCATGGTGGAATAGATGATCAGCGACAGGCAGATGACGCCGGCGAGATAGTAGTAGAACCACTCCTCGTGCCCGATGCTCTTGAAATAGAGCGCGATCGCCGGCGCCGTCCCGCCGAAGATCGAGACCGTGATGGCGTAGGGCAGGCCGACGCCAAGGGCGCGGACATTGGTCGGGAACAGCTCGGCCTTCACCACGGCGTTGATCGAGGTGTAGCCGGCGACGAACAGCCAGGCGGCGCAGATCAGGATGAAGGCCATGAACGGCGACTTGGTCTCCTTCAGCGTCATCAGCAGCGGCACGGTCGCGAGCGTGCCCGCGACGCCGAAGAAGATCAGCAACGGCTTGCGCCCGATCTTGTCGGAGATCGCGCCGTAGATCGGCTGGAGGATGGTCGCGAAGATCAGCGTGCCGAAGATCACGAAAGTGGTCTGGTCCTCGGTCAGCCCGACCGAGAGTTTGACGAAGGTCTGCATGTAGGTAGTGAAGGTGTAGAACGCTGCGGTGCCGCCGGCCGTGAGGCCCACTACCAGCAGCAACTCGCGCGGGTAGCGTAGCAGATTGGCCAGCGAGCCGGTTGGCTTCACCACTTTCTTGGCTTCCTCGAAGGCCTCGGTCTCGTGCAGATTGCGCCGCATCACCGCGGCAAAGATCGCCAGCGCCGCGCCGATCGCAAACGGGATGCGCCAGCCCCAGGCCTTGAGCTCCTCCGGCGTGAGGAAGACCTTTTGCAGGAGCAGCAGCACGATGATCGCCGTGAGCTGGCCGCCGATCAGGGTGACGTACTGGAAGCTCGAATAGAAACCGCGATGCTTGGGATCGGCGACCTCGCTCAGGTAAGTGGCGCTGGCACCATATTCGCCGCCGAGGCTCAGGCCCTCGATGACGCGAGCGAGCGCCAGGATCACCGGTGCGGCGAAACCGATCGTCGCATAGGTCGGCGTCAGCGCGATGATCAGCGAGCCGAAGCACATGAAGACGACCGACAAGGTCAGCGAGATGCGACGGCCGAAATGGTCCGCGATGTAGCCGAACAGCCAGCCGCCCAGAGGGCGCATCAGGAAGGTTGCCGCGAACACGACGGCGACGTTCAGTTGCTGGACGACGGGGTCGTTGCCGGGGAAGAAGGCCGGAGCGAAGTAGAGCGCGAACGCCGTATAGGCGTAAAAATCGTACCACTCGACGAGATTGCCGATCGAGCCGATGAAGATCGCCTTGATCCGCCGCTCGGCGTCGGCGAGGTCGATGTGATCAGAGGCCGGTAGGATTGCTTGCTCTGTCACGTCCGGCCTCTCTCTGTTGGTCTTGGAAAGGCCTACATCGCCTTTCCGAACAGAAATGGCAACTGGCGGGGGCCTCTCACCGTGCCCTGTGACCAGGTCACCGTGCCTGCCGGATCGAGGGCGAAGTCCGGAATCCGCTTCAGCCATTCCTCCAGCGCAACCTGCATCTCCATGCGTGCAAGGTTGGAACCCACGCAGCGGTGGATGCCGAGGCCGAAGGCAGCATGGCGGTTCTCGCGGCGGTCGATCACGACTTTGTCAGCGTCCGGAAACATCTTGGGGTCGCGGTTGGCGGCCGGGAACGACAGCAGCACCATGTTGCCGGCCTTGACCGGGCAGCCCGAGATCGTGGTCTCCTTGACCACCTCGCGGGCCATGGTCACCGGCGAATAGGCCCGCAGCAGCTCCTCCACGGCGATCGGGATCAGCCCGGGCTCGGCGATCAGCCGTTCGCGGTCGGCCGGCGTTTTCGCGAGATGCCAGAGCGAGGAGCCGATCGCACTCCAGGTGGTGTCGATGCCGGCGATCAGGAGCAGCCGCAGCGAACCCAGCACGTGGGAGTCCTCGAGGGGATTGCCCTCCTTGTCCCTTGCGTTCATCAGGTAGGAGATCAGGTCGTTGGTCGGCTTCTTCTTCCGCTCCTCGATATGGGTGCTGAAATAGGCGCTCATCTCCTGCACGGCCTGGAGCAGCTTGCTCTCGTCCTTGATGCCGAGCTCGAGGATCATGTGGATCCAGTTGATGAACAGGTCGCTGTCGCTCTCGGGGATGCCGAGCATGTGGGCGATGGCCTGAACCGGAATATACTTGCTGTAGCGCGCTGCGGCGTCGACCTTGCCATCGGCGATGAACCCGTCGATCAGCTCGTTGCAGATCGCGCGCATCCGCGGTTCCAGCTTCTTCATCGCATCCGGCGTGAACGGCGGCAGCAGCAATTGCTTGGCCGGCTTGTGCACGGGCGGGTCGGAGGTGATCGGCGGAGCCGCATTCCTGGAAATCTCCGGCCGGACGTCACGGACGATGATGCGGCGCGAGGAGAAATGCTCGGTGTCGTTGGCGATCTCGCGCACGGCCTGATAGGTCGTCGGCATGTAGCAGCCGAGAAAACGATCGGTGTGCACCACGGGGCTCGCGGCACGCAGCTCCTCCCAGATCGGGAAGGGATCGTCCGTCCATTGCGGATCGGTGTGGTCGAAATCATGGACCCAGTCGGTCACGGGGGGATGGACGGCGGGCTGGCTGACGTCGGACATACGGGAAATCCCTTGGGGCTCGTGTTCGCTGAAGGCACGCAAGCGGGCAGGAGCCGCGCTACTCCTCGATCACATCGATCGCGATTTCCGGGCAGTTGGATTTGGCAAGCCAGGCCTTGTCTTCGAGGCCGGGCGGAACGACGCCGTCCCCGGCCTCATGGGCGTTGCCGTATTCGTCGAGCTCGAACAGCTCCGGTGCGAGCGCCTTGCAGCGTGCGTGGCCCTGGCATTTGTCGGGATCGACGTGAACCCTCAGTCGCTCTGTCATGGCGGCTTCCTCGGTCGTGTGCGCGGGACCCGAAGGCCGCGCGTTCCTCAGGTGAATTTTATCGGCGGCGTTTGCCGCCGCTTTAAGTTATATGTTATTACATTCGCGGTGGGCTTCCCCTGTCAAGCGCAAACTTATAGGCTTGACGTAACATGCGTTCACAACTCGTCCGTAAGCCGGGGAATACCTACCACCATGGCGATCTCCGTGACGCCTTGATCAAGGCTGCGCTGCGCGAGGCGGAGCAGGGCGGCGCCGAGGCGATCAGCATCAAGGCGCTTGCCAAACAGCTCGGCGTCTCGCAGCCGGCGCCGTATCGGCATTTTGCCGACCGTGATGCGCTGCTAACGGCGGTGACGGCGGAGGCGTTCCGGCAGCTCAGCGCACTTCTGCGCGAGGCGATGGCGAAGCCGTCGAAACAATCGAAACTGTCGCGGCTGGCGCAGGCGATGCTCGATTTCGGTCTGCGCCGCAACGGCATCTATCGCCTGATGTTCGCCTCCCGCACCGTGTCATGCGCGGCAAAGGGCAGTGAGCTGCACGACGCCACGCGCGAGACTTTCGCGCTGGTGATCGAAGCCCTCGAGGCGCCGGCGGTCGGCTTCTTGCGCGAGCGGCAAGCGCTCAAGATCTGGGCGGCGTTGCACGGCGTGGTGATGCTGGCCGAGCAGGGCCTGTTCACCGGCGAGGCCGCGCATGCCACGCGCGAGGAACTGGTCGAGGACTTTGTGAACGAAACGAAGGTCGCGCTCGCTGCTGCGATCAGGGATGCGCGACGTCGGAAAAAGGTCGGCGCCTAGGCCTTCGCTTTCAGCAGCCTCATCAGCTTGTCGACCGCGCTGTCCGGAGTCGTCACGACCGGGCGGCCGGTGGCCTCGGCGACCAG
Source organism: Bradyrhizobium sp. Pa8 (assembly GCF_052588265.1). NCBI lineage: Bacteria > Pseudomonadati > Pseudomonadota > Alphaproteobacteria > Hyphomicrobiales > Nitrobacteraceae > Bradyrhizobium > Bradyrhizobium sp. Pa8. The sequence goes on from NZ_CP176767.1 coordinate 2,823,890, forward strand.
CGGCGCGGTTGCCGCGATGCTGAATTGCGCGAGCGCAATGACGTCGCAATCGTGCAAATCCTTTGACGCCTCGACAATCAACCTGTCGTGCGTGGCGCGATCGCCGCGATCGAGCGCGGCCAGCGCGCCCTCGGCGAGTTTCGGCACGACCTGGGCGGAGGCCGGAAACTCCGGTGGCATCGAGGCCAGTGTCGGCGGGAAAGTCGAGAGCAGGCCGATGCGCTTGCCCATGGTCACGGCCTGCTCGATCATCGCCTCGTTCGGCTTCAGCACGGGCATCGGCGCATGTGCGTGCGCGACGGCCTCGATGCAGGGGCCGAAGGCCGAGCAGGTGAACAGAATTCCGTTCGCTCCCGTTGCTGCCGCATAGTCGCCGAGCGCGAGGAAGCGCTCGGTCATGGCATCGTTGAGCACGCCGTCGCGGGCCAGATCCGCCGACAGGCTATCGTCGAGCAGGTTCATCAGCCGCGCCTCCGGCCAGGCCTTCGCGAATGCGGCCTCGATCGGCGCGATGGAATGCTTGAGGGCGTGGATGAGGGCGATGCGTGGGGGCGTCGTCATTGGAGGTGATTACCTGATAGGTCTCGCGCCCCGGACGCAGCGCAATGCGAAGCATTGCGCTGCAGAGCCGGGGCCTATTGTGGCCGCTGGGTCCCGGCTCTGCGCAGCAGCGTTACACGCTGCAGCGCGTCCGGGACACGGGAGACACTTACTTGAACGGCACCGCGTACATCAAGCCGCCCTTGGTCCAGAGGCCGTTGAGGCCGCGGTCGAGCTTGAGCGGGCTCGCCTTGCCGACATTGCGCTCGTAGATCTCGCCGTAATTGCCGGTGGCCTTGATCACCGTCACCAGCCATTTGTTGTCGAGACCGAGCCGCGAGCCGAGGTCGCCGGAGGCACCCAGCAGGCGCTGGACCGCCGGCGTCTGTGACTTCGCCATCTCGTCGACATTGCCTTGCGTGACGCCGAGCTCCTCTGCCTCGATCAGCCCGTAATGCAACCAGGTGATGATGTCGCTCCAGACTTCGTCACCGTTGCGGGTGAACGAGCCGAGCGGCTCCTTGCTGATGGTCTGCGGCAGCACGACGTAGTCGGCCGGATTCGGCGCCGCGGTCGTGACCGCGCCAGCGAGCGCGGAAGCGTCCTGGGTCATGGCATCGCAGCGGCCGCCGAAGAAGGTCTGGTACATGGTGTCGACGCGGTCGAACACCAGCGGCTTCCAGTCGATGCCGTTGGCGCGGCCGTAATCGCCGAGCGTGACTTCATGAGTGGTGCCCTGCGCGACGCAGACCGTGGCGCCCTTGAGGTCCTTCAGCTCCTTGACGCCGAGGTCCTTCTTCACGACAAAACCCTGGCCGTCGTAGAAGTTGATCGGACCCTGGCGGAGGCCCAGCGTCACGCCGCGCAGATAGGTCTGGGTCGAGTTGCGGTAGAGTACGTCGATCTCGCCCGATTGCAGCGCGGTGAAGCGATTCTGCGCGGTCAGCGAGACGTAGCGCACCTTGCTGGCGTCGCCGAGCACGCCGGCTGCGAGCGCGCGGCAATAATCGACGTCGAGACCCTTGTAATTGCCCTGCGAGTCCGGCGCGGAGAAACCGGCAAAGCCGGCGCTGACGCCGCAGATCAGCGTGCCGCGGCTCTTCACCGTGTCGAGCGTCGCCGCCGACGCGGCAACCGTCGATGCCGCGAGCATGCTCGCCGCGATAACCACTTTCCTCATCATATGACTCTCCCCTCAGTGATTGACACTACGCAACACGTTGTCGACGGCGGTGCCGAGCTTGTCGACGATCAGATCGATCTCGGCAGCCGAAGCGATATAGGGCGGCGCCAGCAGCACATGGTCGCCACGGACGCCGTCCACGGTACCGCCGCCGGGATAGCAGCCGAGCCCGTTGGCGAAGGCTTCCGCCTTGATCTTCTGGTTCAGCTTGAGCGCGGGATCAAACGAGGTGCGGCCGGCGCGATCGGCGACGAGCTCGATCGCCCAGAACAGGCCGCGGCCCCTGATGTCGCCGACATGGCGGTGATTGCCGAAGCGCTCGGTCAGGCGTTGCTCGAACTGCTTGCCACGCTCCTTGACGCGGTCGAGCAGGCGGTCCTCGCGGATCACGTCCTGCACCGCGAGCGCGGCCGCGCAGGCGAGCGGATGCGCCAGATAGGTGTGACCATGCTGGAACGCGCCGGAGCCCGAGCGGATGGTGTCGATGATCTTGCCGCTCGCGAGCATCGCGCCGATCGGCTGGTAGCCGCCGCCGAGACCTTTCGCGATGGCCTGGATATCGGGCGCGACGCCCTCCTGCTCCCAGGCGTGCGTCGTGCCGGTGCGGCCCATGCCGCTCATGACCTCGTCGAGGATGAGGAGGGCGCCATGCCGGTCGCAGATCTCGCGCACCGCTTTGAAGTAGCCGTCCGGTGCCGTCACCGCGCCGGCGGTGGCACCGACAACGGGCTCGGCGAGGAACGCGGCGACGGTGTCGGGGCCAAGCCGCTGAAATTCGGCTTCGAGCTCCGCGGCCAGTCGCGCCACGAACTGCGCATCGGATTCGCCGTCGTGCTTCTCGTGATAGGCAAAGGCCGGCGTCACATGGCTGAAGGCACCGGACAGCAGGGGCGCATAGGGCGCGCGCCGCCAGGCATTGCCACCGGCGGCGAGCGCGCCGAGCGTGTTGCCGTGATAGCTCTGCCGCCGCGCAATGAAGTGCTGCCGCTGCGGCTCGCCGCGCTCGATGAAATATTGCCGCGCGAGCTTGATGCTGGATTCAATCGCCTCCGATCCGCCGCTGACGAAATAAGCGTAGGCGAGACCGCCGGGTTCATGCCCGACCAGCGTCTCGGCCAGCGCCTCGGCTGGCTCGGAGGAGAAGAAGGCGGTGTGCGCATAGGCCAGCGTCGAGGCTTGTTTTGCCATCGCCGCGATCACGCGCGGATGCTGATGGCCGAGGCAGGAGACGGCTGCGCCGCCTGAGGCGTCGATCACGCGCCGCCCGTCCTCGGCGAAGAGATAGACGCCTTCGCCGCCGATCGCCTTGGGCGGCGTTTCGCGCAACGAACGGTGCAGCACGCGGCTGGTGCGAGCGGCCATGGGTCAACCTTTCTCTGGGACGTAAGTGGAGGCCGCGGCGAGCCGCGCCTCGGTGGTTTCCAGGCGCTTCTTCGCGGCCGTGCCGCCGAGCGAGAATGTTACCGCCGCGAGCGATTGCGCAATCGCGATGGCACCCGTGAGACTCGGAAAGAAGCCGGGGGACGAGGCCGCCTCAAACAGCAGCACGTGGTCGGCGCCCTCGGCCATCGGCGCCGAGAGACTGTCCGCGATGGCGATCAGCGCTGCGCCGGCACGATGGGCGGCCTGCGCAACACGGACGCTCGCATGCGTGTAGGGCAGGAAGCCGATGACGATGACGGCTTCGCCGGGACGAAAGGCGCCAAGATCGAGATCGTCGGGGCCGGATGCGCCGACGAGTTGCACTTGTTCGGGACGGAACAGCCGGAGCTCGTAGTTCAAGAGCTCCGCGACGCTCCGGCAGCTTCGGTAACCGGCAATCCAGATTCGCTTGGCGTCGTGCAGCGCGCGGGCTGCATCCGCAATCGGCTGGGCCGGAATGCGCAGAAGGCCGGCGCCCTCGGCCTCGAGCTTGTCGGTGACGAGCGCGACATCGGCGTTCGGGCCGTGACGGCGGCTCTTGGCGCGGCCGGAGAAAGGTGAGATCTGCGACGGCCGCCGCGCTTCGGTGAGTGCCGCGCGCAATTGGTCCCAGCCGGAATAGCCGATGGCCTTGGCAAGCCGCGTGAACGCGGCCGGGTCGGCGCCGGCCTCGGCGGCGAGATCGCGCATCGAACGGGTGGTGGCGTCGTAGTCGTTGGCGGCAACGAAGCGGCCGACCTCCTGCAGGCGCAGGGGGAGCGATGGCAACGCAATGCGCAGTTCGCTCAAGGGCGAGGATTTCGCGGGCTCGGCCATGAAACATTTGTTGCACGCTTTTCAGATTGGTGCAACAGTTGACGTGCGCCGCCGGAAATCGTTGCTCGCCAGAAGGATTTTTGTGCTGTGACTTCAGACAGTCCAAGACCGCCGCCCCGCCGTCGCTTCTTCGGCGGATTTGGCCGCCGAGAGCTGCAAGGCCTGTTCTGGCAGGTGCTCGTCGTCGGAATCGTGCTTGGGGTTGTCGCTTTCCTCTGGTCCAACACCGTCACCAATCTCTCGGCCCGCCGCATCACCACCGGCTTCGCTTTCCTCGGCCGCGAGGCCGGCATGCCGATCGCCGACAGCCTCCTCGCCTATAATCCGAGAGACACGTACCTGTGGGCCTTCGTCGTCGGCATCGCCAACACCTTGCGCGTCGCCGTGATCGGCATCGTGCTCGCGACGATCCTGGGCACGCTGATCGGCATTTCGCGTCTCTCCGCCAACTGGCTGTTGTCGCGGCTCGCCGCTGTCTATGTCGAAACGCTCCGCGATATCCCGCTGCTGCTGCAGCTCCTGTTCTGGTACGTGTTGATGCAGGCACTGCCCGCCGCGCGCGCGGCCTGGCGGCCGGTCGAGGGCGTGTTCCTGTCCAATCGCGGTCTGATCCTGCCGGCGATCCCGGTCGGCTCGCCGCAGCTCTGGGTGCTCGGTACAGCCATGCTCGGGCTTGCCGTGTTCTATCTCATCAGGCGATGGCTGATCGCTCAGCAGATGCGCGACGGCAAGCCGCGGCCGGCCTGGCCCTTTGCGGTTGGCTTCATCGTCGCGCTGCCGGCGGTAATGTCCGTGGCGCTTGGTGTGTCCTGGAAGATCGAATGGCCGGAGCTGCGCGGCTTCAATTTCGTCGGCGGGCTGACGCTCGCGCCGGAGTATTTCGCGCTGCTGATCGCGCTCGTGACCTACACCTCGGCCTTCATCGCCGAGATCGTGCGCAGCGGCATCCAGTCCGTGCCGCGCGGACAATGGGATGCCGCCAATGCGCTCGGCTTGCGCCGCAGCTTCATGCTGCGGCAGATCATCCTGCCCCAGGCGCTGCGCGTCATCGTGCCGCCGATGACGAGCCAGTATCTCAACCTGACAAAGAACTCTTCGCTGGCGGTCGCGATCGGTTACCAGGACGTAGTGTCTGTCGCCAATACCACGCTGAACCAGACCGGGCAGGCGATCGAGGCGATCGCGCTGATCATGGCGGTGTTCCTGACCATCAGCCTCGGCATCAGCTTCTTCATGAACTGGTACAATTCGCGCATCGCGCTGGTGGAGCGCTGATCATGACGGCGATCACCGACATTCCGGACGCCCCGCGCGCTGCCCGCCGACCGCAGATGGGCAACCCGGTGCTGCGCTGGCTGCGTACCAATTTGTTCTCGTCGATCCCGAACGGCATTCTTTCGGTGGTGCTGCTGGCGATCCTCGCCAAGGGCATCTTCAGCTTCATGCAGTGGGGCATCGCGAACGCGGTCTGGCTCACGCCGGCAAACGACTCCAGCGCCTGCCGCGCGGTGCGCGGCCTCGGTGCCTGCTGGGCGATCATCCCCGAAAAATATCGCTTTATCCTGTTCGGCACCTATCCGTTCGACGAGCAGTGGCGGCCGGCGCTGTCGGTCGTGCTTTTCATCGCACTGTTCTATCTCTCCACCCGTCGCGCCCTGTGGCGGCGCGAACTGGCCTATATCTGGATCGGCGCGCTGGCGCTGATCAGCGTGCTGATGTGGGGCGGGGTGCTCGGCCTCTCCTTCGTCTCGCAGGACCGTTGGGGCGGATTGCCGGTGACACTGATCCTGGCGACGTTTGGATTGGCCTTTGGTTTTCCGCTCGGCATCCTCGTTGCGCTCGGCCGGCGTTCAAAGCTGCCGGCGATCCGTTCGCTCTCGGTGCTCTATGTCGAGTTGATCCGCGGCGTGCCGCTGGTGAGTTTGTTGTTCATGGCGAGCGTGATGTTTCCGCTGTTCATGCCGAGCGGCTTCAACATCGACAAGCTGTTGCGCGCGCAGATCGCCATCATCCTGTTCGCGGGCGCGTATCTTGCCGAAGTCATCCGTGGCGGCCTCCAGGCCGTGCCGCGCGGGCAATATGAGGCCGCCGAGGCGCTGGGGCTGTCCTACTGGCGGAAGCATCGCCTGATCGTGCTGCCGCAGGCGATCCGCCACGTCATCCCGCCGCTGGTCAACACCTTCATCGCGTTCTTCAAGGACACCAGCCTGGTCCTGATCATTGGCATCTTCGACCTGCTGACGACGGCCAAGACCGCGATCATCGATCCGGCCTGGCAGCAATTCTCGGTCGAGGTGTACATCTTCGTCGCCGCGATCTACTTTGTCTTTTGCTTTGCGATGTCGCGGTACAGTCGCGGCCTGGAGGCGAATACCGCCTCGAGGTGAGCGGCTTTCCCCGCCGCGGGAGTGAGCCAGAAGCGCTGGAAGCCTATACTGGAGCGCGAAATGCTTATGCCGCGCCTATATCGCGTGCCTGGATTCAAACTGGCAATCCTACGCGGCGAGATCCATTTGCAATTTGCTGGTGGCACTCACAAGAGGCACGTCACATCATGATGAAATCAGTTCTCACAGCGTCGGCCATGCTGGTCGCGCTTTGCTCCGCCGCCTCTGCTCACGAGGCAATGAATCACTCGCACATGGCTTCGGCGGCCACCGTCCAGATGTCGCAAACGCATCCGAACTCCTTCGCCTTCGCCGCTCCAATGGATGAGGCCGGATACGATGCGCATCAGTATCACGGCGGGCCGAAAGCGAACGACTAGGGTTTGACCGGCGCACGGCGGGGACGGTCAAGTCCCCGCCGGTGCGGCTCGCGTTATGCCTTCACCTTGGGATCGATCGGCGTTGAGTCGCGCAGACCCAGAATATCCTCCAACACCTTCGCGCCGGCGATCACCTGCGCATCCGCGCGCGGGGCGCCGACGACCTGTACGCCGACCGGGAGGCCCGACGCCGTGAAGCCGCAGGGCAGCGACAGCGATGGGCAGCAGGCCAGCGTGATGGCGTAGACGATGCCGAGCCATTCGACGTAGTTCTCGAACTTCTTGCCGGCGCATTCAGCGACATAGCGGTGCTCGATCGGGAAGGGCGGCACGATCGTGGTCGGCGTCAACAGCAGGTCGTAGTTTTTGAAGAATTCGATCGCGCGCGCGGTCATGCCGACGCGCTGCGCCTCGGCGCGCGCGAGCTGCTCGACGGTGAGCTTGAGGCCTTCCTCGATGTTCCAGATCACCTCGGGCTTCAGAAGATCGCGCCTGGTCCGCAGCAGATTTGCCTTGGTGATCGCGAAATCGAAGGCGCGCAGGACGTGGAAGCATTCATGCGCCTCGCGCCAGTCCGGATGCGCTTCCTCCACGATCGCGCCAGCCTCCGCAAAGCGTTCAGCGGCCTTGCGCGTGATCGCCTTGACCTCGGGATCGACCGGGGTGATGCCGAGATCGGGCGAATAGGCGATGCGCTTCGGCTTCTTGCCTGACTGCGCCGCCGACAGGAACGAGGTCGCAGGTGCGGGCAGCGAGAGCGGGTCGTCCGCATAGTCGCCGCTCATGGCATCCAACAGCAGCGCAAGATCCTCGACGTTGCGCGCCATCGGCCCCACCACGCCGAGATTGCGGTCGATCGCCGATTTGGGCGTATGTGCGACGCGCCCGATGCTCGGCCGCATGCCGACCACGCCGCAGAAGGCCGCGGGGCTGCGCAAGCTGCCGCCCATGTCGGAGCCCTGGGCGAGCCAGGCCATGCCGGTGGCCAGCGCCGCGGCCGCGCCGCCGGAGGAGCCGGCCGCAGATTTCGTCGTATCCCAGGGATTGAGCGTCGCACCGAACACTTCGTTGAACGTGTTGGCGCCGGCGCCGAATTCCGGTGTGTTCGACTTGGCGTAGACCACCGCGCCATTGCCTTCGAGGTTCTCGACCATGAGATCGGACTGCTTGGGCACATTGTCCTTGAAGATCGGCGAACCCTGCGTGTTCAGCACGCCGGCGACGTCAGTGAGATCCTTGATCGGCACCGGTAGGCCCGCGAGCAGCCCGCGCGCGCCGGCCGGCTTCTGCATCAGCGCCTTGGCGTTGTTCCGCGCGCGATCGAAGCATAGCGTCGGCAGCGCGTTGACCTTGCCGTCGACCTCACCGATGCGCTTCTCCACCACATCCAGCAGTTCGAGCGGCGAGACGTCGCCGGAGCGCAGCTTGTCGACGACGGCGCAGGCGGTTTCGCGGATCAGGTCTTGAGACAACTATTTTACTCCTGTGCTTGTTGTGTCGTCATTGCGAACGCCGCGAAGCAATCCAGACTGCCACAGCGGATGCGTTTCTGGATTGTTTCGCTGCGCTCGCAATGAGGGGAAGAACTAACCCCAGCCCGCGCTGATGCCGCCATCCACGGTATAGATGACTCCCGACGTATATCCGGCGCGATCAGACGCCAGGAACGCCATGAGATCGCCGATCTCGCGCGCATGCGCGGGACGGCCGAGCGGCAGGCTCTTCTGGAATTCCTTGTAGCGGCTCTCATCGCCGAACTGGTGCTTTGCCCGCGTCTTGAGCAGGGTGACGTGGCGATCGGTGCCGACCGGGCCGGGATTGATGCCGACCACGCGGATGTTGTCGACGAGGCTCTTGCCGCCGAGCGCGCGGGTGAAGGCCATCAATGCGGCGTTGCCGGCGCTGCCGCAGATGTAATTGGCGTCGAATTTTTCGCCGGCCGCGCCGATGTCATTGACGATGACGCCGCCGCCCTTCGCCTTCATCTGCGCGTAGATCTGCCGAGTCAGGTTGATGTAGCCGAACACTTTCAATTCCCAGGCGTGTCGCCAGGTCGCCTCGTCGATCTTGTCGATGGAGCCACCGGGGATGTCGCCGGCATTGTTGACGAGCACGTCGATGTCAGCGGCTTCCCTCGCGAGCCGCGCCACGTCCTCGGCCTTGCGCAGGTCCACGATGCTCGTCGCGGCATCGATCTGATGCGCGGAACGCAGGCGGTCCGCCAGCGCCTTGAGCTGGTCGCCGCTGCGGGCGGCGAGCAGGAGGTTTGCGCCTTCCTCGGCAAACGCCTCGGCGGCGGCTGCGCCAATGCCTTTGGACGCGCCCGTGATCAGGACGCGCTTGCCACGCAGATGCAGATCCATGAAGGGTACTCGCTCGGTGGGAACATCAGGATCAAACCAGTAGGCGCTCGGCCGCGCCACGGTCAACATTGCAGTGCAGCGTTGCACTGCTGCCGAGTTTGGTCCATTGCAGTGCGGTCAAAAAGGCGGCGGCTGCCGGACCAACCAAGGACGTTCTCGATGAGCAAGAAACAATACCGGATTGCAGTCATTCCCGGCGACGGCATCGGCAAGGAAGTGATGCCCGAGGGCCTGCGCGTTCTGGAGGCAGCGGCGAAGAAGCACGGGGTGTCCCTGCATTTCGACCATTTCGACTTCTCGTCCTGGGACTATTACGAGAAGCACGGCCAGATGATGCCCGACGACTGGAAGGAAAAGATCGGCAAGCATGACGCGATCTATTTCGGCGCCGTCGGCTGGCCGGCCAAGATTCCGGATCACGTCTCGCTGTGGGGTTCGCTGATCAAGTTTCGCCGCGAGTTCGACCAGTATGTGAATTTGCGCCCGGTGCGGCTGATGCCCGGCGTGCCGTCGCCGCTGGCGAACCGCAAGCCCGGCGACATCGATTTCTGGGTGGTGCGCGAGAACACCGAAGGTGAATATTCCTCCGTCGGCGGCCGCATGTTCCCCGACACCGACCGCGAGTTCGTCACGCAGCAGACGGTGATGACCCGCACCGGCGTCGACCGCATCCTGAAGTTCGCTTTCGAGCTCGCGCAGTCGCGGCCGAAGAAGCACCTGACCTCGGCGACCAAGTCCAACGGCATCTCGATCACCATGCCCTATTGGGACGAGCGCGTGGAGGCGATGGCGAAGAAGTTTCCGGGCGTGAAGTGGGACAAGTACCACATCGATATCCTGACCGCGAACTTCGTGCTGCATCCGGACTGGTTCGACGTCGTGGTCGGCTCGAATCTGTTCGGCGACATCCTCTCCGATCTCGGCCCGGCCTGCACCGGCACCATCGGCATCGCGCCATCAGGCAACATCAATCCCGAGGGCGATTTCCCCTCGGTGTTCGAGCCGGTGCACGGCTCGGCGCCCGACATTGCGGGGCAGGGCATCGCCAACCCGATCGGCGCGATCTGGTCCGGCGCGATGATGCTCGAGCACCTCGGCGAGAAGGAAGCCGGCAAGTCGATCGTCGATGCGATCGAGCGCACGCTCGCCGAACGCACGCTGCGCACCAAGGACCTCGGGGGCAACGCCGACACCACGGCGTGCGGCAAGGCCGTCGCGGAAATGGTGGACTAAGGTCGCTAAATAGATGCGGCGCCGCCCCCGCTAGGGGACGGCGCCGTGAAATCTGCTTTGCTTACAGGTCAGCCCGCGATCTTCTCGATCGCAGCCTGATCCAGTCCGAACTTATTCCCGGCCTCCAGGATTTCCTGCCAGGTGGTCGGATCGACGGGGATGCCTTCGGCCAGACGCTTCTTCTTGGTTTCGCGCTCGGGGTCACCGGCGATCTTCACCTTGTCGACGCCGGGACCGGGCGGTGAGCCGGTGTGCCAGGCGACGAAGCTTTCGACTTCGCGCGCGAGGTTTTCGCCGGTGCCGAGCTTGTCCGGATCGATGATGATCGAGAGCATGCCGTTGAGGACGTTGTACTTGCCGTCGGACGGGCCCTTGACCACCTGCCCGCCGGAGAGCGCGCCGCCGAGGATTTCGCACACCAGCGCGAGCCCCGACCCCTTGTGCTCGCCGAACGGCAGGATGGCGCCGTGCGGCGGGATCACGGTGTAGCGCGGATTGACGGTGGGCTTGCCTTCATTGTCGATGATGGTGCCGGGCTCGAGCTCGACGCCCTTGTTGTGGGCGACGCGGGTCTTGCCCTGCGCGATTCTGCTGGTGGCGAAGTCGAGCACGATCGGGTCCTTGCCCCTGCGCGGGATGCCGACGCAGAACGGGTTGGTGCCGTGGCGCGCATCGCTGCCGCCCCACGGCGCCACGATCGGGCGCGAGATCACGTTGACGAAGTGGATCGAGACCAGCCCGTGGTCGATGCACTGCTCTGCCCAGTGGCCGATGCGGCCGATGTGGTGCGAGTTGGAGAGGCCGACGAGACACACGCCGTTTTTCTTGGCGCGCTCTGCCGCCAGCTCCATCGCTTCATGGCCTATCACCTGGCCATAGCCGGTGAGGCCATCCAGGGTGAGGAGCGGACCGGTGTCGAGCACGATCTTGACGTGCGCGTTCACGGCGAGGCCGCCGTTGGTGACGCTCTGGACATAGCGGGGGATCATGCCGACGCCGTGCGAGTCATGTCCTCTAAGATTGGCCTCGACGAGGTTGTTGGCCACGAGCTCGGCTTCGCGGTCCGTAGACCCGCCCGCCTTGACGATGGCACGGACGACGTTGGTGAGCGGCTGTGCCTTGATGGTGCGATAGTCGGCCATTGTTGTTGCTTTTATCCCTTCACGATCCGGCGGCAATGGACCCATGCCGCTTCAATCAGGTTCTCGCTCGCTTCCGGCGTGCGGAAGGCCGAATGCGCCGACAGCGTCACGTTCGGCAGTTTTGTCAACGGATGGTCGCCGGGCAGGGGCTCGATGTTGAAGACGTCGAGGCCGGCATGGCGGATGTGGCCGGACTTCAGCGCGTCGATCATCGCGGGCTCGTCGACGACCGCGGCACGCGCGGTGTTGATCAGGATGACACCGGGCTTCATCGCAGAAATCTTCTCGCGCGTGATCATGCCGCGCGTCTCGTCGTTGAGCAGCAGATGCAGCGACACGACGTCGCTTCTCGCCAGCAGCGTGTCGAGATCGGTGAACTCGACGCCCGGATGGCTCTTTGGCGACCGGTTCCAGGCGATCACCTTCATGCCTGAGCCGACCGCAATGCGTGCGACTTCCGCGGCGATGCCGCCGAAGCCGATCAGGCCGAGCGTCTTGCCGGTCAGCTGCATGCCGTCCTCGCGCAGCCAATTGCCGACGCGCATCTCGCGGTCCATCATCGCGATGACGCGGGCGGAGGCCCACATCAGCGCGATCGCGGATTCGGCGACTGCCGTGTCGCCATAGCCCTTGATCAGATGCACGGAGATGCCGAGCTCGGCGAGCTCTTCGGGGTTCATATAGCTGCGCGCGCCAGTGCCGAGGAACACGACGTGCTTGAGGCCGGCGCATTTCTTCGCGACCTCGGTCGGCAGCGCGGTGTGATCGACGATCGCGATCTCCGCACCATCGAGGACTTCAGGATATTGCTCGGGCTTGATGTCCGGATCCCTGTGGATCCGCACCTTGGGGTCGCCGGGCTTCCCCAGCCGCTCCATGATCACGGCGAGGGCTTCGTTGGCGTCGACGAAAACTCCGCGCATGGCTTTCTCCGTTCAGGACGCGACGCCGGCGATCGCCAGCACGGTATGCATCAGCACGTTGGTACCTGCGGCGCAGTCGGGCTGCGTGGCGTCTTCCAGCTCGTTGTGGCTGATGCCGTCCTTGCAGGGCACGAACACCATCGCGGCCGGCATGACGGTGTTGAGGTTGCAGGCATCGTGGCCGGCGCCGGAGGTGATGCGGCGGGAGGAATAGCCGAGCGTCTTCGCCGCGTTCTCGACCGCCGCGATCAGCTTGGGATCGAAATGCGTCGGCGGCTTGCGCCAGACCAGGTCGATCTTGACCTCGACCTTGCGGCGCGCGGCGATCTCGGCAATGGCGGCGCGCAAATCGCGATCGAGCGCGTCCATGATGGCGCCATCCGCGCTGCGGCAATCCATGGTGAAGGCGATCTCGCCGGGAATGACGTTGCGCGAGGGATTTGCGATCACGGCCTCGCCGATGGTGCCGACCGCCTTCGGCCCGTGCTTCTTCGCAATGGCCTCCATCGCCAGCACGATTTCGGAGAGCGTCGCGAGCGCATCGCGCCGCAGCGGCATCGGCGTCGATCCGGCATGGCTCTCGAAGCCGGAAATCTTGCCGTCGTACCAGAGCACGCCCTGGCCGGAATCGACCACGCCGATGGTCTTGCCCTCGGCCTCGAGGATCGGACCCTGCTCGATGTGCAGCTCGACGAAGCAGCCGAGCTTCTGGAAGCCCACCGGCTTGTCGCCGCGATAGCCGATGCTATCGAGCGCCTGGCTGACGGTCGTGCCGTCGATATCCTTGCGCGACAGGATGTCATCGGTGGTGAAATCACCGACGTAAGCCGCGGAGGCCATCATCGCCGGTGCGAAGCGCGAGCCTTCCTCGTTGGTCCAGTTGACGACGCAGATCGGCGCTTCGGTTTCGATGCCTGCGTCGTTCAGCGTGCGGATCACTTCCAGCGCGCCGAGCGTCCCCAGAATGCCGTCATACTTTCCGCCGGTCGGCTGGGTGTCGAGATGCGAGCCGATGCCGACGGGCAGCTTCGACATGTCGCGGCCCTTGCGCAGGCCGAACTGTGAGCCGAGCGCATCGGTGTGCACCTCGAGGCCGGCGTCCTCGCAAGCCTTGCGGAACCAGTCGCGCACCTGCTTGTCTTCGCTGCTCAGCGTCAGCCGCCGCACACCGCCCTTGGCCGTCCCGCCAAACTGCGCGGTCTCGTGGATGGAGCCCCAGAGGCGGGCGGAATCGATTTGCAGATTGGTGGCGGCTCGGCTCATGCGGTCGGTCTCTCTTTTGTCCGGCGCCTTTTTCAATGACGCGCCGGCGCGGACTCGTCAACCGCGAGGCTGCTCTGCGCAATCTGCCGTGCGAGCTCGGCGACGCGCTCCACCGCGACGACGTCAGGCGATGCGAGCCAGCTCGCCGTGAACGTCAGCGGCGCTATGGCGAGATCGGTTTCGAGTAGTTGCAACCGCCCGTCGGCGAGCTCGTTCTCGACGATGGCGTCGGGGATCACGGCGATGCCGAGCCCTTCGACCGCCATATGGATGACCGTCGCCAGCGATGCGGAGGCATGCAGCCGGATCGGCGGCAGCTCCGGCCGGTCGAACACTTCGCGCACGACCTCGTAAGGCCTGGTCTTGCGCGGGAAGGTGATGATCGGAAACCGCGCGAGGTCGGCGCGCGTCACCGGGCCGTCGCCGAGCCCGAGCGAGGGGCTTGCGAGAAAGCCGATCGGATAATCCGCGAGCACGCGATTATGGACGCCGGAGGCCGACAGCGGCCCCACCACGAAGGCGAGCTCGATTTCCTGCGCGAGCAGGCGCGCAGTGAGGTTCGGCGTGATGTCGACCTCGATCTCCAGCGATAGGTTCGGATAGACTTCGTTCATGCTCTTGACGAGCCGCGGCAGCCACGTGTGCACGATGGTTTCTGCGACGCCGAGGCGCATCACGCCGCGCATCGCCGAGCGGTCGCCGATCTCGGCGATCATCGCCGCCCTCAGGCCGATCAACTTCTCAGCATAGACCATCATCTGCCGGCCGCTCGGCGTCGGCGAAGCAACGCGATGATCGCGGTTAAGGAGCTTCACGCCCATCTCGCGCTCGAGCTGGGCGATGCGCTGGGAGATCGCCGGCTGGGTCGTATTGAGCCGTGCTGCGGCGCCGCGAAAGCTGCCGAGCTTCACAACCCAAAGGAAGGTTTCGATCGACCTGAAGTCCAGCATGAGAAGGATTTTCCCGATCGATAAATCTAATTTATCAAGATCGATTAGAAAGGAAGATTAGACTTTATAGCATGCTTGGTGTTGGCTGTCTTTGTCGAGTTTATAGGCAGGTCGATCAAATGACTGTTTTGGTGGCAGCGCAGCAAACTGAAACGCCCGACACCCTCCCGAGCCGCCAGGCGCGGCTCGCCTATCGCGGCGGCCAGGTCGGATCTACCGCCGGCGTCGCTCCCGGCTTCGTCCAGGGCAATCTGGCGATCCTGCCGGCCGAATACGCCAGCGCCTTTCACCGCTTCTGCCAGCTCAATCCGAAACCGTGCCCGATCATCGGCATGTCCGACGTCGGCAGCCCGCACATCCCCGCACTCGGCGCCGATCTCGACATCCGCACCGACGTGCCGCGCTATCGCATCTGGCGCGACGGCGAGGTGGTCGACGAGCCGACCGACGTGACCAAGCATTGGCGCGACGATCTCGTGACCTTCGTGCTCGGCTGCTCGTTCTCGTTCGAAGAGGCGTTGCTCGACGAGGGCATGCCGATCCGCCACATCGAGCAGAACGTGCGCGTGCCGATGTACCGCACCAGCATCGCCTGCGGCGAGGCCGGTCCGTTCGCCGGTCCCATGGTGGTGTCGATGCGTCCGTTCAAGCCGGCTGATGCGATTCGCGCTGTGCAGATCACCTCGCGTTATCCCGCCGTGCACGGTGCACCCGTGCATCTCGGGCATCCGCACCTGATCGGCATCAAGGATCTCGCCAAGCCGGACTACGGCGATCCCGTGCCCGTCGCCGACGACGAGATCCCGGTGTTCTGGGCCTGCGGCGTGACGCCGCAATCGGTGATCAACGCCGCCAGGCTGCCGTTCGCGATCACGCATTCGCCCGGCCTGATGCTGGTGACGGATCTGAAGAACCGGAACATGGCCGTGATTTAGTAGGCAGCGTTTGCTGCTTCTTCGGGCTTTACCGCATCGATCAATCGCTCCATTCGATCACTCGAAATTTAGTAACAGGGGACTTTGCCATGACGATCTCTCGCCGTGACGTGCTGCTAGGAGCCACCGCCACCGCCGCGCTGGTGCCGCTCGCTGCACGCGCCCAGACCTCGGAAGTCGTGATCGGCGTCATCTATCCGTTCTCCGGCGGCAGCGCGCAGCAGGGCGTCGACGCGCAGAAGGCCTATGAGACCGCGCTCGAGGTCATCAACAAGGACACCGATTTCGATCTGCCACTGGCTAAGGGCGAGGGTCTGCCCGGCCTCGGCGGCGCAAAAGTCCGCCTCGTGTTCGCCGACCACCAGGCCGATCCGCAAAAGGGCCGCGCCGAAGCCGAGCGCCTGATCACACAGGAGAAGGTCTCCGCGATCATCGGCACCTATCAAAGCGCGGTCGCCGTCACCGTCAGCCAGATCTGCGAACGCTACCAGATCCCGTTCGTCTCGGCCGACAACTCCTCGCCGAGCCTGCATCGCCGCGGCCTCAAATATTATTTCCGCGCCGCCCCACACGACGAGATGTACTCGGCTGCGATGTTCGACTTCTTCGATGCCTTGAAGAAGAAGGGCACCAAGATCGAGACGCTGTCGCTGTTCCACGAGGATACCATCTTCGGCACCGATTCCGGCAACGCCCAGGCCAAGATCGCCGGCGAGCGCGGCTACAAGATCGTCACCGACATCAAGTATCGCGCCAACTCCCCCTCGCTCTCGGCCGAGGTGCAGCAGCTCAAGACCGCCAATGCCGACGTGCTGATGCCGTCGAGTTACACCACGGACGGCATCCTGCTGGTCAAGACCATGGCCGAACTGGGCTACAAGCCGAACGCGATCGTGGCGCAGGACGCCGGCTTCTCGGAGAAGGCGCTCTATGATGCCGTCGGCGACAAGCTCGAAGGCGTGATCTCGCGCGGCACCTTCTCGCTCGATCTCGCTCAGAAGCGCCCCATGGTCGGCAAGATCAACGAGATGTTCAAGGCGCGCTCGGGCAAGGACTTCAACGACCTGACCTCGCGCCAGTTCATGGGCCTGATCATCCTGGCCGACGCCATCAACCGCGCCAAGTCGGCCGACGGCGAGAAGATCCGCGATGCACTGGCCGCGACCGACATCCCGGGCGAGCAGACCATCATGCCCTGGAAGCGCGTCAAGTTCGACGAGGCCGGCCAGAACAACGATGCCGACCCGGTGCTGCTGCAATATATCGGCGGCAAGTTCGTCACCATCTTCCCGCCGCAGGCCGCGATCGCCGAAGCGATCTGGCCGATGAAGTAGGCGCTGCGGGATTAGGGGAGCAAATCGAGATCGTCGCACGAGCCTCGTCATTGCGAGGAGCGAAGCGACGAAGCAATCCAGAGTGTCTCCGTGGTGAGATGCTGGATTGCTTCGCTTCGCTCGCAATGACGGAGCAAACGATGACGTTTCGAACGGGGGACTAAAGTTGACAGCTCAAGCCATTATCCAGAGTCTCGCGAGCGGCCTTCTGATGGGCCTGCTCTACGGACTGATCGCCGTCGGCCTCGCGCTGATCTTCGGCCTGATGGACGTCGTGAACTTCGCCCATGGCGAGTTCCTGATGATCGCGATGTATGCGAGCTTCTTCCTGTTCGCGTTCTTCGCCATCGATCCATTGCTCTCCGCGCCGTTGGTCGCCGCGGCACTCTTCGTCTTCGGGGCGGTCGTCTACCTGCTGATTGTCCGCTTCGCCATGCGGGCCAAGGCCAATGCCGGCATGGTGCAGATCTTTTCCACTTTTGGCCTCGCCATCGTCATGCGCGGCCTCGCGCAGTTCTTCTTCACGCCGGACTATCGCAGCATTCCGCAGTCCTGGCTCGGCGGCAAAACCATCTCGATTGCCGGCATCTTCCTGCCGGAGCCGCAGCTCATCGGCGCGCTGGTCTCGATCGCGGCCTTCGCCGGTCTCTACTTCTTCATCCACCGCACCGACTTCGGCCGGGCGCTGGAAGCGACACGTGAGGATCCCGGCGCGGTCGCCCTCGTCGGCATCGACAAGAACCGCGTGTTCGCGCTCGGCTGGGGCCTTGGCGCCGCGCTGGTCGGTCTCGCCGGCGCGATCATGGCGGTGTTCTTCTACATCTATCCCGACGTCGGCGCGTCCTTCGCGCTGATCGCCTACGTCACCGTCGCGCTCGGCGGCTTCGGCAGCGTGTTCGGCGCCTTCGCCGGCGGCATCATTGTCGGCCTGGTCGAAGCGGTGACCGCGCTGGTGTTGCCGCCATCGCTGAAGTCCGTCGGCATCTATGCCGTCTATCTCCTCGTCGTCTTCATCCGGCCTCGCGGCCTGTTCGGGTCGATGTGATGGACAAGAATTTTGCCGCGCGGCGCCGCCGCGACCTCATCATCGCCGCGGTGCTGGCCGCACTCGCGGCGCTCGCCCCGCTGCTCATCAAGGATGTCTACGTCCAGAACATCCTGATCCTGACCCTGATGTATGCGGCGCTGTCGCAGAGCTGGAACATCCTGTCCGGTTATTGCGGGCAGATCTCGCTGGGGCACGCGCTCTATTTCGGCATCGGCGCCTACACCACCGAGCTGCTGTTCACCAAGTTCGGCGTGCTGCCCTGGTTCGGCATGCTCGCCGGCGGCGTGATTGCGGCGATCATCGCAATGGGGCTCGGCTATCCCTTCTTCCGCCTGCGCGGCCATTACTTCGTGATCGCGACCATCGTCATCGCCGAGATCGGACTGCTCTTGTTCCAGAACTGGGAATGGGCGGGGGCCGCGATGGGAATCACTGTTCCCGTGCGCGGCGACAGCTGGCTGAAATTCCAGTTCATGCGCAGCAAGCTGCCGTACTTCTATTTCGCGCTGGTGCTGTGCAGCCTCGCCTGGTTCGTCACATGGTGGCTGGAAGACTCCAAATGGGGTTTTTGGTGGCGCGCGGTGAAGGACAATCCGGAAGCGGCCGAAAGCCTTGGCGTTGTCGTGTTCAATTCCAAGATGGGCGCGGCAGCGGTCTCCGCTTTCTTGGTCGCCATCGGCGGCGCGTTCTATGCGCAGTTTCTCGCCTATATCGATCCTGAGAGCGTCATGGGCTTCCAGTTCTCGTTGCTGATGGCGTTGCCGGCCGTGCTCGGCGGTATCGGTACCCTCTGGGGCCCGGTGCTAGGGGCGGCCATCCTGATCCCGATGACGGAGCTGACGCGCTCCTATATCGGCGGCTCCGGCCGCGGTGTTGACCTCATCGTCTATGGCGCCCTGATCGTCGCGATCTCGCTGGCCCTGCCGCGCGGTCTGGTGAGCCTATTCTCCCGTTCGAAGGCAAGAGGAGCCACGCGATGACTGCGCTCCTTGAAACCCGCGGTGTCTGGCAGCGGTTCGGCGGCCTCGTCGCCAACAGCGATGTCTCGATCTCGGTCGGCCGCGGCGAGATCGTCGGCCTG
Source organism: Bradyrhizobium sp. Pa8 (assembly GCF_052588265.1). NCBI lineage: Bacteria > Pseudomonadati > Pseudomonadota > Alphaproteobacteria > Hyphomicrobiales > Nitrobacteraceae > Bradyrhizobium > Bradyrhizobium sp. Pa8. Next base: position 2,842,890 of record NZ_CP176767.1, read on the forward strand.
ATCGGGCCGAACGGTGCCGGTAAGTCGACGCTGTTCAATCTCATCGCCGGCGTCCTGCCGCCGACGCAGGGGTCGATCTGGTTCGACGGCGAGGATGTCACCAACATGCCGGCGGCCGAGCGCTGCCAGCGTGGTGTCGGGCGCACCTTCCAGGTGGTCAAGAGCTTTGAGACCATGACTGTCATCGACAACGTCATCGTCGGTGCTCTCGTGCGCAACACCGTGATGCGCGAGGCGCGCCGCAAGGCGCATGAGGTGCTCGAATTCACCGGGCTTGCCGCGCGCGCCGACGTGCTGGCGAGCGACCTAGTGCCGGCCGAGAAACGCCGCCTCGAAGTCGCCCGTGCGCTGGCGACCGAACCGAAGCTGCTGCTGCTGGACGAAGTCCTCACCGGCCTGACGCCGACCGAGGCGCAGACTGGCGTCGCGCTGGTGCGCAAGGTGCGTGATGCCGGCATCACCGTTTTGATGGTCGAGCATGTCATGGAGATCGTGATGCCGCTGGTCGACCGCGCCATCGTGCTCGACCTCGGCAAGGTGCTGGTCGAGGGTAAGCCTTCCGACGTCGTTCGCGATCCCAAGGTGATCAGCGCATATCTGGGAGATCGTCATGCTGTCGGTGCATGAAGTCACGACCGCCTATCAGGGCCTGGTCGCGATCTCGGCGGTCTCGATCGAGGTCCAGAAGGGCGAGATCGTCTGCGTCGCCGGCGCCAACGGCGCGGGCAAGTCGACGCTGCTCAAATCCATCGCCGGCGCCGAGCGCCCGCGTTCGGGCACGGTGACGTTCGACGGCAAGCGGCTCGACGGCATGGCGCAGCATCATATCACCGCCACCGGCATCGCCTATGTGCCGGAGAACCGCCGTCTGTTCCCGCGCCTGTCGGTGCGCGACAATCTGCGCCTGGGCAGCTATCTCTACCGCGGTGACGCCGACCGCGAGGGGCCGCTCGACCTCGTGTTCAAGCTGTTCCCGCGCCTTCAGGAACGTTTGGAGCAGCGCGCCGAGACGCTGTCCGGCGGCGAGCAGCAGATGCTCGCGATCGGCCGCGCGCTGATGACGCGTCCGCGGCTGTTGATGCTGGACGAGCCCTCGCAAGGCATCATGCCGAAGCTGGTCGACGAAATCTTCCAGGCGGTACTGCGCATCCGCGACGCCGGCATGACCGTGCTGATCGTCGAGCAGCGCATGGCCGAGTGCCTGGAGATCGCCGACCGCGCCTATATCCTGCAAACCGGCCGCGTGCTGATGCAGGGGCCGGCAGCCGAGATCAGGGGCAATCCCGACGTGCGGAAGGCGTATCTGGGGCTGTAGCTAGACTGCCACCGCAATCTCAGCCGTCATCCTGAGATGCGCGCTCTTCGCGCGCCTCGAAGGATGACGGTAGGTTTGTGGGGTCAATGCTCGTGCCCATGCTCCGGCAGCGTCACCCCGAACACCTTCACCAGATCTTTCACCTGCTCCGGCGAGAGATACCGCGGGTTCATCCCGCGCAGCAGCAGGTACAGCTTCGCCGTCTCCTCCAGCTCCTCCGTCGCGAACACCGCGGCCTCCAGCGTGTCGCCGGCGACCACCGGGCCGTGATTGGCGAGCAGCACGGATGAATATTTGCCTGCCAGCCCCTTGATTGCATCCGCAACCGCGGGATCGCCGGGGCGGTAATAGGGCACAAGCGCAGTGGCGCCGCATTTCATCAGATAATAAGCCGTCATCGGCGGCAGTGCGGCGCGCGGGTCGATCTCGGGCAGCATCGAGAGCGCGACCGAATGGGTGGAATGCAGATGCACGATCGCCCGCGCGCTTTCGCGCGTATCGTAGAGCGCGGTGTGCAGCGGAACTTCCTTGGTCGGCGCATCGCCCGAGAGGAGGCGCCCCCGTGCGTCCAGCCGCGAGAGTCGCGCCGGGTCGAGGAAGCCGAGCGAGGCGTTGGTGGGGGTGACGAGCCAACCCCCGTCGTGCATCTTGACGCTGATATTGCCGGAAGAGCCCGGTGTCAGCCCGCGCTCGAACAAGGACCGTCCGAAGCGGCAGATATCCTCACGCAGCCGGGTCTCGTTGCTCATAGCCGTCATGCCCGCTTGTCTCACGCTTTGGCAGCGCGGCCAAGCCGTGTTATTCGGATCAGTGAGCCGCCGCAAAGGGCGGCCGTCCAGGAAACGTTCGCAAGGGTCAGTTGCATGTCCGCCTCCACGTCACAAAATCAGCGTATCGCCGTCATCGGGCTCGGCTCGATGGGGTTCGGCATGGCGACCTCGCTGAAGCGCGCCGGTCATGCGGTGACCGGCTGCGACGTCTCGGCTGACGCGGTGGCGCGTTTCGTGAAGGACGGCGGCGCAGGCGCCAGCACGCCGGCGGAAGCGGCCAAGGGCGCCGACATCGTCGTCAGCGTCGTCGTCAATGCCGCGCAGACCGAGACCATCCTGTTCGGCAAGGATGGCGCCGCCGAGACCCTGCCGAAGGACAGCGTCTTCCTGTCCTCCGCCACCATGGACCCGGATGTGGCTCGTCGCCTCGCAAAGCAGTTGGAGGCGACCGGCCGTCACTATCTGGATGCGCCGATCTCCGGCGGCGCGCAGCGCGCAGCCCAAGGCGAGCTGACGATCCTTGCCTCCGGCAGTCCCGCTGCCTTTGCAAAGGCGCGGCCGGCGCTCGATGCCATGGCGGCAAAACTCTACGAGCTCGGCGATGCCGCAGGGCAGGGCGCCGCCTTCAAGATGATCAACCAGTTGCTGGCCGGCGTGCATATCGCCGCCGCCAGCGAAGCGATGGCGTTCGCGGCCAAGCAGGGCCTCGACATCCGCAAGGTCTATGAGGTGATCACGGCCTCAGCCGGCAATTCCTGGATGTTCGAGAACCGCATGCCGCACGTGCTCGACGGCGATTACACGCCGCGCAGCGCGGTGGAGATCTTCGTCAAGGACCTCGGCATCATCCAGGACATGGCGCGCAGCGCCCGATTCCCGGTGCCGGTCTCCGCCGCTGCTCTCCAGATGTTTCTGATGACATCCGCCGCCGGCATGGGCCGCGATGACGACGCCTCGGTCGCGCGCATGTATGCGCAGGTCACCGGCGTAAAACTTCCCGGCGACAAGTAGAGCCAAGAGGATTCCGATGCCCCGTTTCGCCGCCAACCTCTCGATGATGTTCACCGAGGTGCCGTTCCTCGACCGTTTCGACGCCGCCGCGCAAGCGGGCTTCACCGCGGTCGAATTCCTCTTTCCCTACGAGCATCCGGCCGAGGTGGTCGGCGAGCGGCTCAGGCGCAACGGTTTGACGCAGGCGCTGTTCAACCTGCCGCCGGGCGATTGGAATGCCGGCGAGAAGGGCTTTGCTGCTCTTCCCCAGCGCTTCTCCGATCTCAAGGCGAGCCTGGAGACGGCGTTGCCTTACGCCAAGGCGACCGGCGTCAAGCGGCTGCACTTGATGGCCGGCATTGCCAACCGCGGCGAGCGCGTCGCGATCGAGGCGTTCTACAAATCGGTGGCGTGGGCTGCGGAGTTCTTCGCTCCGCACGGCATCGACATCGTGCTCGAGCCGATCAATGCGCGCAATGTGCCCGGCTACTTCCTCAACGATTTTGGCTTCGCGCGCGACCTGATCCAGGAGCTGAGACTGGCAAACCTGAAGCTCCAGTTCGACATCTATCACTGCCAGATCATCCACGGCGACGTCACCATGCGCTTGCGCGAGATGATGCCGATCATCGGGCACATCCAGATCGCCAGCGTTCCCTCGCGCAACGAGCCCGACGGGGAGGAGCTGAATTATCCGTTCCTGTTCACTGAACTCGACCGGCTCGGCTATACCGGGTTCGTCGGCTGCGAATACAATCCGCGCGGGAAGACCACCGATGGCCTTGCCTGGTTCAAGCCTTATGCGGGAGTGAAGCCGTGACGCTCGCGCTTGGTTGCATCGCCGACGACTATACCGGCGCCTCCGATCTCGCCAACACGCTGACGCGCGCGGGCCTGCGTACCGTGCAGACCATCGGCGTGCCCGCGGACGATCTCGCGCTGCCCGAAGTCGACGCCGTCGTGGTGTCACTGAAGAGCCGCTCGATCGAGGCAGGCCTTGCCGTGTCGCGCTCGCGTGCGGCGGAGAAATGGCTGCGTGGCCGCGGGGCGCGCCACGTGCTGTTCAAGATCTGCTCGACCTTCGATTCCACCGATGCGGGCAATATCGGCCCGGTGATGGACGCGCTGCGCGCCGATAGCGGCGAGGCCGTCGTGCTGGTGACGCCGGCTTTCCCGGAGACCGGTCGCACGGTCTATCAGGGCAATCTGTTCGTCGGCGCCGTGCCGCTGAACGAGAGCCCGCTCAAGGACCATCCGCTCAATCCAATGCGCGATTCCAACCTGGTGCGCGTGCTGGCACGCCAGAGCAAGACGCAGGTGGGTCTGGTCGATCTCGCGACCGTCACCCGCGGCGCGGAGGCCGTGCGGGCTCGGCTTGCCGAACTATCAGGCAAGGGCATCGGTGCCGCGATCATCGATGCCGTGTTCGACCGCGACCTCGAGACCATCGGCCTCGTCGCTGCCCAGCATAGGCTGTCGGTCGGCGCCTCCGGCATCGGCCTCGGACTGGCGCGGGCTCTGGTCTCGACGGGCAAGGTCAAGTCAGCAGCTGGCAGCGGCGGGTCGGACGCCGCCATCGGCGGACCGGCGGCTTGCCTCGCCGGAAGCTGCTCGCAGGCGACGCTTCAGCAGATCGCCAACGCCGAACGCGTCATGGCGGTGCTCCATCTCGATCAGGACCGTATTCTTACGGGAGCGGACGAAGTGCAGCGCGCGATCGCCTGGGCTAAGCCGCGGCTCGCCGACGGTCCGGTCCTGATCGCGTCGAGCGCGACACCGGATCAGGTCGCCGCCCTGCAGGCGCGCCACGGCCGCGATGCGGCCGGTCACGCCATCGAGCAGGCGATGGCCGACATTGCGGAAAACCTAGTCAAATCAGGCGTCCGGCGGCTGGTCGTGGCTGGCGGCGAGACCTCCGGCGCCGTCGTCGATCGCCTCGGGCTTCCCGGCTTCCTGGTCGGCGCGGAGATCGCTGCGGGCGTCCCGGTGTTGCGCGCCGTCGGCGCTGAAACAGGCGAGATGCTGCTCGCGCTGAAGTCCGGAAATTTCGGCGGGCCGGAATTCTTCGCGGACGCGCTTGGGCTCATGCGCTGAGGGCAGGACGTTCTTAGCTGCCTGTTCATTTCTTTCAGGCTCCGTACTCGAACGGAGTCGTAGTTAACATCTGCTCAGTCGCTCTGTTGTCTGATGTCGGCGTCGCTCCTTTTGGTTGATTGTTAAGACCTCCCGGACGCGCGCCCGCGCCAGCACAACGAGACCCGATTATGTTCGCCACCATTTCCATTCGCGCCAAGATCATCAGTGTCGTGGCGTTCCTGCTGGTCGCGATGACCGGCATGGGCCTGCTCGCCGTCACGAAGATGCGGTCGATGAACGCCAACACCACCGACATCACCACGAGCTGGCTGCCCAGCGTCCGGGTGCTCGGCGAACTGCGCGCCAGCGTCATCACCTACCGCAACGTCGTTCGCCAGCACATGCTGGCCGAAACCCTCGAAGACAAGCTCGCCAACGAGAAGACGGCCGGCACCGTGATCGAGGCGCTCGGCAAGGCTCGCAGGAACTACGAGCCGATGATCACCACTCCGGAAGAGCGCAGGCTGTACAACGAATGGGCCAAGCTCTGGGACGACTACAAGAAGGGCACCGAAGACGTCATGGCGCTGTCGCGCAAGGAGGCCGGCAAGGTCCCGCATGACGCACAGGAGCTGAACACCAAGACGGTCAACAAGATCGGCCTTGCGTCGGATGAGGTCCTGATGAAGGACATCGAGCTCAACACCAAGGGCGGCGACCAGGCTGCCCAGGATGCCGCCGACAGCTATTTCTATGCCTTCATGCTGGTCTCGATCATCCTCGGCGCCGCCGTGATCATCGGCATCGGCGTCAGCTTCTACCTGGTCCAGGACGTCTCCGCCGGCATCAACTCGATCATCCAGCCGATGCAGGCGCTCGGCAAGGGCGACCTCTCCGCCGAAGTCCCGCATCGCGGCGAGAAGACCGAGATCGGCGCCATGGCCGATGTGCTCCAGATCTTCAAGGAAGCCTTGATCGCCAAGAAAGCCGCCGATGAGGCCGCCGCCGCCGATGCCGATGCCAAGATCGAGCGCGGCCGTCGCGTCGACGGCATCACCCGCGATTTCGAAACCATGATCGGCGAGATTGTCCAGACCGTGTCCTCGGCCTCGACCCAGCTCGAGGCCTCCGCCTCGACGCTGACCTCGACCGCCGACCGCTCGCAGCGGATGGCGACCACGGTCGCCGCGGCTTCCGAGGAAGCCTCGACCAACGTGCAGTCGGTGGCCTCTGCCACCGAGGAGATGGCGTCGTCGGTCGGCGAGATCAGCCGTCAGGTGCAGGAATCTGCGCGGATGGCGGGCGATGCCGTCGGCCAGGCCCGTGCCACCACCGAGCGCGTCAGCGAACTCTCCAAGGCGGCTTCCCGCATCGGCGACGTCGTCGAGCTGATCAACACCATCGCGGGCCAGACTAACCTCTTGGCGCTGAACGCCACCATCGAGGCGGCGCGTGCCGGTGAAGCCGGCCGCGGCTTCGCGGTGGTCGCCTCCGAGGTGAAGGCGCTCGCCGAGCAGACCGCCAAGGCGACCGGCGAGATCGGCCAGCAGATCTCCGGCATCCAGGCCGCGACCAACGACTCGGTCGGCGCCATCAAGGAGATCTCCTCGACCATTGAGCGTCTCTCCGAAATCTCCTCGGCGATTGCGGCTGCGGTGGAAGAGCAGGGCGCAGCGACCCAGGAGATCGCCCGCAACGTGCAGCAGGCGGCGCAGGGCACCCAGCAGGTCTCCTCCAACATCACCGATGTGCAGCGCGGCGCGACCGAGACCGGCACGGCCTCCTCGCAGGTGCTGTCGGCAGCGCAGATGCTGTCCAACGACTCGAGCCGCCTCAAGACCGAGGTCAGCAAGTTCCTGACCAACGTCCGCGCGGCCTGAGCCGGGACACGATCGCAGTTCTGAAAGCGGCGCCTGCGGGTGCCGCTTTTTTTACGGGGGTAAGCCGCTTCCGCAATCTTCCGGCCGCAGGCTGCATATCTGGAATGCGATTTCGCGGTGCGATAGCAGGGAAGTGACCGCACGGGGCGGCGCTGTCGTTGGCCATTTCCGCGGTGTTCGGGTAAATCAGCCTCAGGAACCCGTGGGGCGTGTTCCCTGTCCCCGATTTGGAATTGCCTGACCAATGATTGCTCTGGTCCGTATTGCCCTGAGCCGACCCTACACGTTTGTCGTGCTCGCGCTTCTGCTCCTGATCATCGGGCCGCTGGCGGCCCTGCGGACGCCGACCGACATCTTCCCGGACATCCGCATCCCCGTGATCGGCGTGGTCTGGCAGTACACCGGCCTGCCGCCGGACCAGATGTCCGGCCGCATCACCACGCCGTTCCAGCGCGCGCTGACGACGACGGTCAACGACATCGAGCACATTGCCGCCAACTCCTATAACGGCTTTGGCATCATCAAGATCTTCTTCCAGCCGAACGTCGACATCCGCACCGCCAACGCGCAGGTCACCGCGATCTCGCAGACGCTGCTGAAGCAGATGCCGCCGGGCGCAACGCCGCCCCTGATCCTGAACTACTCCGCCTCGACCGTGCCGATCATCCAGGTAGCTTTGTCGGGCGATGGCCTGACCGAGCAGAACCTCGCCGATATCGGCATTAACAATCTGCGCACCCCGCTGGTCACCGTGCCCGGCGCGGCGATCCCGTATCCGTTCGGCGGCAAGCAGCGCCAAATCCAGATCGACCTCGATCCGACCGCGCTCCAGGCCCGTGGCCTGTCGGGCCAGGACGTCGCCAACGCGCTCGCAGCCCAGAACCTGATCACGCCGGTCGGCACCCAGAAGATCGGCCAGTTCGAATACAACATCCAGCTCAACAACTCGCCGCTGAAGATCGACGAGCTCGGCAATCTGCCGATCAGGACCGTCAACGGCGCGATGGTCTATGTGCGCGACGTCGCGACCGTGCGTGACGGTAATCCGCCGCAGACCAACATCGTCCACGTCGACGGCAATCGCTCGGTGCTGATGATGGTGCTGAAGGCGGGCGCGACCTCGACGCTCGATATCATCGCAGGCATCAAGCAGAAGGTGATCGACGTCAAGGACCAGCTGCCGGACGCGCTGAAGATCGGCTTCATCGGCGACCAGTCGGTGTTCGTCCGCGGCGCGATTCAAGGCGTCGCAGTCGAAGGCGTGATCGCTGCGCTGCTGACCAGCGTCATGATCCTGCTGTTCCTCGGCAGCTGGCGCTCCACGGTCATCATCGCAGTCTCGATCCCGCTCTCGGTGCTCGGCGCCATCATCATGCTGTCGGCGATCGGCGAGACGCTCAACATCATGACGCTCGGCGGCCTTGCGCTCGCGGTCGGCATCCTCGTCGACGACGCCACCGTGACCATCGAGAACATCAACTACCATCTGGAGCAGGGCAAGCCGGTCGAGCAGTCGATTCTCGACGGCGCCAACCAGATCGTGACGCCGGCCTTCGTCTCGCTGCTCTGCATCTGCATCGTGTTCGTGCCGATGTTCTTCCTCTCCGGCGTCGCGCGCTTCCTGTTCGTGCCGATGGCGGAAGCCGTGATGTTCGCTATGATCTGGTCGTTCATCCTGTCGCGCACGCTGGTGCCGACCATGGCGAACTATCTGCTACAGGCGCACGTCCATCACGAGGGCGTCCCGCCGAAGTCGCGCAATCCGCTGGTCTGGTTCCAGCGCGGCTTCGAGGCCCGGTTCGAGCGCATTCGCGGCGGCTACCATGACTTCCTCGGGCTCGCGCTGGCGCACCGCGCGGTGTTCGTGATCGGCTTCCTCTGCGTGGTCGGCGCGTCCTTCGCGCTGGTGCCGTTCCTCGGGCGCAACTTCTTCCCGGCGGTCGATGCCGGCAATATCCTGATGCACGTCCGTACCCAGGTCGGCACCCGCGTGGAGGAGACGGCCAACCAGCTCGCCGACGTCCAGAAGGCGATCCGCAAGCTGATCCCCGGCGAAATCGAGACGCTGACCGACAATATCGGCATGCCGATCTCCGGCATCAACATGACCTATAACAACACGGGCGTGATCGGCCCGCAGGACGGCGACATCCAGATCAAGCTGAAAGAGGGCCACAAGCCGACGGAAGAGCACGTGCGCGTACTGCGCGAGCAGCTGCCGCGCCTGTTCCCCGGCGTCAGCTTCGCGTTCCTCCCGGCCGACATCGTCAGCCAGATCCTGAACTTCGGCGCGCCGGCGCCGATTGACCTGCAGATCCGCGGCGCCAACATCAACGCCAACTTTGCCTACGCCAACAATCTGCTGGCGAAGGTTCGCAAGATTCCGGGCGTTGCCGATGCGCGCATCCAGCAGTCGCCGAACAATCCCACCTTCAACATCGACGTCGACCGCACCCGCGCGCAATATGTCGGTCTGACCGAGCGCGACGTCACCAACAGCCTCGTGGTCAATCTCGCCGGCTCTTCGCAGGTGGCGCCGACCTACTACCTCAATCCGGACAACGGCGTGTCCTACTCGATCGTGATGCAGACGCCGCAATATCAGATCGACTCGCTCAGCGCGCTCCAGACGCTGCCGATCACGGCGGCCGGCAATTCCCAATCGCCTATCCTCGGCGGCATTGCCGACATCAAGCGCTCGACCTCGAGCGCGGTGGTGTCGCAATACGACATCCAGTCGATGGTGCAGATCTTTGCTACGACCTCGGGCCGCGATCTCGGCGCGGTGTCGAACGATATCCGCAAGGTGATCGCCGACACGGCCAAGGACGTGCCGAAGGGCTCCTCCGTGGTGCTGCTCGGCCAGGTGCAGACCATGAACAGCGCCTTCACCGGTCTTCTGTTCGGCCTGCTCGGTGCCGTCGTGCTGATCTACTTCCTGATCGTCGTGAACTTCCAGTCCTGGTCCGATCCGTTCGTGATCATCACGGCGCTGCCGGCCGCGCTCGCCGGCATCGTCTGGATGCTGTTCATGACCGAGACGACGCTGTCGGTGCCCGCCCTGACCGGCGCGATCATGTGCATGGGCGTTGCCACCGCCAACAGCGTGCTGGTGATCTCCTTCGCCCGCGAGCGCTACGAGGAGCTCGGTGACCCCATCGCCGCTGCACTCGAGGCCGGGTTCGTCCGGTTCCGCCCGGTGCTGATGACCGCGCTCGCCATGATCATCGGCATGGCGCCGATGGCCCTGGGGCTCGGGGAGGGCGGCGAGCAGAATGCGCCCCTTGGCCGCGCCGTGATCGGCGGCCTGATCTTTGCAACTTTCGCCACGCTGATGTTTGTTCCCGTGGTGTTCAGTATGGTACACAAGAAACAAGGCGCCAAAGCCGCCGCCCCATTGGAGACTCCGCATGTCGCCCACTGAACCCCGCTCCCCGGTGTCGCACCGGAAACTGGGCATCTTCGGCGTGGTGGCGCTGATTGCGGCAGGCCTCGTCGTCGGCACCGGCATTCGTGCTCGCGAGGAGCAGGGCTCCAAGCTGAAGGAATGGACCGACGATCAGGCCGTTCCCAGCGTCGTCGTGACGCTGCCCAATGCGAAGGCTCTCAACGCCACCATCGACCTGCCGGGCCGGCTCGAGGCCTATTACCGCGCGCCGATCTTCGCGCGCGTCTCCGGCTACCTGAAGAGCTGGAGCGTCGACATGGGCGCGCGCGTCAAGGCGGGGCAGGTGATCGCCGAGATCGAGGCGCCCGACCTCGACCAGCAACTGCTTCAGGCCCGTGCCGACCTCGCCAGCCAACAGGCCAGTGCCAGGCTCTCGGAAGCAACGCTCAACCGGCGCAAGACGCTGGTCGCCTCCAACTTCGTCTCGGCGCAGGAGATCGACGAGCGCACTGCCGATCTCTCCAACAAGAACGCAGCCGTCCATTCGGGCCAGGCCAACGTCGAGCGGCTGGAAGCGCTGGCCGGCTACAAGAAGATCACCGCGCCGTTCGACGGCGTGGTCACGGCGCGCGATACCGACGTCGGCGCGCTGATCAATGCCGGCGGCGGCTCCGGCCCGGCGATGTTCGTGGTCTCCGACATCACCAAGCTGCGCGTTTACGTCAACGTTCCCCAGAACTATGTGCCGGCGATCAAGATCGGCGCCAAGGCCACCATGGTCATGCCGGAATACCCGAACCGGACCTTCCAGGCGACGGTCGAGGCGTCCTCGCAGGCCGTCGACGTTGCCTCAGGCACCACCCGCATGCAGCTCGGGCTCGACAATTCCAGCGGCGAGTTGATGCCGGGCGGCTATGCCAGTGTGAAGCTCAACCTCCAGCGCGACATCGCGCCGCTGAGCATTCCCGCCAGCGCCCTGATCTTCAACGGCAGCGGTCTGCGTGTTGCGACCGTCGGCCCCGACGACAAGGTGCAGTTCAAGACCGTGACCATCGCGCGCGATCTTGGCAAGGAGATTGAGCTCGCCTCGGGCATCGCACCCGACGACCGCGTCATCACTGCCCCGCCGGATGGCCTTTCCGACGGCGACCAGGTTCGCGTCGGCGGCGGTGCTGGTGCCAAGGGCAAGCCGGCGACGGCGTCGGAGAAGCAGGCGCCGAAGGGCTAAGGCGCTCTTGTAGGGTGGGTTAGCCGCAGGCGTAACCCACCGCTTCTGTCACCGCGGAGGCTAAAGAGGTGGGTTACGCTGCGCTAACCCACCCTATGCGAGCTACGCCACCCGCCACTCCGGAACGCCATCCGCAGCCATCGTGATCTCGCCGAGCGACCCCACCGGCGTGCGGTCCATGTTGAGCAGACGCGCCAGAGTCGCCGCGTCGCTCGCCGGAATGCGCGCGAGTGTGCGCCGCTCGTCCGCCGTCCGCAGCATCGCCACGCCGTGTTCGACCTCGCCGCCGCGGCCATAGAGCACCGTAAAGCTCTCGACCTTGCCCCTGCCTGAGGCATCCGTGACGAACTCGGGCACTGCGCGCTTGTTGCGGTCGGCCTCGCCTTGCACGCTCGTCTCCTGCGCCAACGCCTCACGCGGCGTCTTCGACACCACCAATGCGTGGTGCTTGGTGACGAAGCCGCCCTGGCCGTAGAGCAGCCCGAGCTTGGCACCATCGCGCACACGCCGCACCATCGCGCAGGCCGCGTGTGTCATGTAGGTGTTGAGCGGCGCACCGAAGAAGGTCAGGCCACCGGTCACGGTCGGCTGCACGTCGGCCCCGAGGCCAAGCGTCCGCCGCGCCATCTTGGGTACGCAGGGGAAGCAGCTATAGAGCTCGATCGCGTCGAACTTTTTGCCGTCGCCGCCGGCGAGGTCCATCACCGCCTTCAGCACTGCGTTCTGCGGATGGCTCTCGTAAAACTGGTCGCGTAAGAGATAGTCGCGCGGCTCTTCGGCCGAGGCGCCGCCGAGCGGGTAGACCAGCTTGTCCTCCGCGATGCCGGCCGCGCGCGCCTTGGCGAGGCTGGTGAGCAGCAGCGCGCCGCCCATGTTGACGCTGGGGTTGGCGACCATGAGCTTGTTGTAGGGCCACGCGATCAGCCGGTTGTCGGCCGTCGGCGTTGTGATCTCGTCCGGCTCATAGCGCCGCTTCAGCCAGGCGTTGGGATTTTCGGCGGCGGCCTCGGAGTAGCGCGACCACAGCGTGCCGGACTCTGCCATGGCTTCGCGCGGCGTCTGGCCCCAATGGGCGGAGGAGGCGGACTCATAGAATGGATAAACGGTGACGGGACGGAACACGCCGAGCTTCACCGCCAGCGGCTTCTGGAATGCCGCACCACGCTTGGGCTCCTCGACGTCATGGGCGAATGCCGTCCAGGGTAGCTTGACCCCGGCGCGCTCCGCCTTGGTCGCGGTCGACTGCGCCTCCGCGCCGCAGATTGCCGCCACTGTGCATTCGCCACGCGCGATGCGCTTTGCCGCCTCGTGGATGTAGCGGATCGGGCTCTCGCCGCCCACCGGGCCGTAATAGCAATGCGCAGGCGCAATGCCGAGCCGCTGCGCCAAAAGCTTTTCCGGATCGCGATAACGCCAGCTCAGGAAGTTGACGACGTCGAGCGACTGCAGCTCGCCAAGCAGTTTTGCGCCGGCGTCCTGCTCGGCCCGCCGTAGCGCCTGTTCGAGCAGATCCAGCGGCTCGAGGCCGTCGGTGATCTCCTTGGGTCGGTCGACGATCTCGCCGATGCCGACGATGACGGGGATGCGGTCTTCCGGGATTGAGGTCTTGGTCATTTCTTCTTGTTTCACGTTTCAGATTTTTGGCACGCCGTCGTCTTTCGAGGGCCGCTGAAGAAGCGGCCACCTCAGGATGACGGCTACGGACGCAGCGTCATCCTGAGGTGCGAGCCGAGGGGCGCATCGCGCCGCTTGGCGAGCCTCGAAGGATGGGCCGCGCACACCGTCACTCCGCCACCAGTGCATTCATGTGCTCGACGGCCTCGGCAAATTCTTCCTTGAACTCCTGCACCACCGCGCCCGCCGACTTCACGCTGTCGATCAGGCCGACGCCCTGGCCGACGAAATAGCTGACGAGGTCGCGCGCCTTGGCGTTGCCGCTCGCCGCCGCGCGATCGATCGCGTTGAAGGCGTCGCGGCTGACGATGCTTTGCAGCGGCATCGGCAGCGCGCCTGGGCTATCCGGCGCGCGATCCCAGGCATCGGTCCAGACCGAGCGGAGCTGGCGTGCCGGCTTGCCGGTACGTCCCTTCGAACGGATCGCGTCGCGCGAGGACGCCGCGATCATCTTCTCGCGGAAGATCTCCGTGGTCTCGGCCTCGACGGTGGCGAGCCACACCGAGCCGGTCCAGGCGCCCGCCGCGCCCATCGCCATGCAGGCGGCCATCTGCCGTCCCGTCATGATGCCGCCGGCCGCGAGCACCGGCACGTCGCGGATATTCTTGATCGCCTTGATCACCTCCGGCACCAGCACCAGGGTGGAGACCTCGCCGCAATGGCCGCCGGCCTCGGTGCCCTGCACCACGAGAATGTCGACGCCGGCCGCGACCTGGCGCAGGGCATGCTCCTTGGCGCCGACGAGGGCGGCAACCGGTACGCCGTGCTTCCTGCCCATCTCGATCATCGCCTTCGGCGGCACGCCCAGCGCGTTGGCGATCAGACGGATCGGATGGTTGAAGGAGACCTCGAGCAGCTGAAGTGCCGTCTTTGCATCGAACGGTTGCGGCTGGTTGTCGGCCACATCACTTGTCGTCAACTCGATGTCGTACTTCTTCAGCAGGTTACGCGTGTAGGCGCGGTGCTCCTGCGGCACGCGCGCCTCCAGGCTCTTCCAGGTGACGTCCTTCTCGCCTGCGGTCGAGATGTTTTCGGGGATCAGCACGTCGATGCCGTAGGGCTTGCCGTCGACATGATCGTCGATCCATTTCAGCTCGCGTTCGAGCGTGTCGGGCGTGTGCACGGTGGCGCCTAACACGCCAAAGCCACCGGCTCGGCTGACGGCGGCAACGACGTCGCGGCAATGGCTGAAGGCGAGCAGCGGGAACTCGATGCCCAGCATGTCGCAGATCGGCGATTTCATGGCTCTCTCCCGGCAGCCGTCGCGTTGCTGTTGTTGCTTTGCTTGAGCGAAGGCGCTTCGACGCTAGCTCATCGTCACCCGCGATGCCAATCCGGATTTGGCCGCGCATCTTGCGTGCAGACGCCACGCGGCGGATGAGCCATTCCGCTGCACAAAATAAACAGACCGGAGCCCGCCGATTTGCCTCTTGCGCTTTTGTGGGTCTGTGAGAATGCTGGCTCAAACAAAGAGAAAACAGCGAGGGAGCGCCAACCGATGTCGCAAGCGCAAGCGGGTCCGGCCCGAACCGTGAAGGCCTACGACGTGGTCGTCGTCGGCGCGGGCTTTGCCGGCATGTACATGCTGCACCGCCTGCGCGGTCTTGGCTTCTCGGCGCGCGTCTATGAGCAGGGTGGTGGCGTCGGCGGCACCTGGTACTGGAATCGCTATCCCGGCGCGCGCTGCGATGTCGAGAGCATGCAGTACTCCTACTCGTTCTCGGAAGAGCTTCAGCAGGAATGGGACTGGAGCGAGCGCTACGCGCCGCAGCCGGAAATCCTGAACTACGCCAACCACGTTGCCGACCGTTTTGATCTTCGCCGCGACATCCAGTTCGACACCCGCGTCGAGCGCGCGGCGTTCGACGCGCGCGCGAAGTGCTGGTCGGTGATGACGTCGGACGGCCAGACGGTTGAGGCGCAGTTCATCGTGCTCGCGACCGGCTGCCTCTCGAACGCGCGCAAGCCCGACATCAAGGGCCTCGAGAGCTTCAAGGGACCTGTCTACCACACCGGCAACTGGCCGCATGAGCCGGTCGATTTCACGGGTCAGCGCGTCGGCCTCATCGGGACTGGTTCATCGGGTATCCAGTCGGCCCCCATCATTGCCGAGCAGGCACGACATCTCACAGTCTTTCAGCGCACGGCGAATTTTTCGATTCCTGCCTGCAACGCCGCGCTGACCGACGAAGAACGCAACAACTTCCGCAGGACCTATCCGGAGATCCGCCGCTTCGCCCGCGAAGTCGCACGCAACGGCATTTTCGCCGAGCAGCCCGATCGCGGCGCGCTCGACGACAGCGACGAGACCAGGAACGGCAAATATTCGGCGCGCTGGGAGCGCGGCGGGCTCACCTTCATGTATGTCTACAACAATCTCGGCCTTGAGCGATCCGCGAACGATACCGCGGCGAACTTCGTGCGCGGCAAGATCGCCGAGATCGTGAAGGACCCCGAAACCGCGAAGCTGCTCCAGCCGAACAGCCATCCGATCGGCACCAAGCGCATCTGCATCGATACGGAGTACTTCGCGACCTTCAACCGGCCGAACGTCTCGCTGGTCGACATCAAGACCAATCCGATCGAGGAGATCACCGCGAATGCCGTGCGTGTCGCGGGCAAGGACCACGAGGTCGACGCGCTGGTGATGGCGACGGGGTTCGATGCCATGACTGGCTCGGTCGCGAAGATCGACATCAGTGGCCCGGGTGGACGGACGCTGAAGGAGAAGTGGGCGGAAGGCCCAAAGACCTATCTCGGGCTGATGAGCGCGGGCTTTCCGAACCTGTTCATCATCACCGGCCCCGGCAGTCCGTCGGTGCTGTCGAACATGATCGTCTCGATTGAGCAGCATGTCGACTGGATCGCCGATTGCCTCGTCCACATGCGCAGGCAGGGTGTTGCCACCATGGAGGCGGGCGGGGAGGCCGAGGACAAGTGGGTCGCCCATGTCAACGAGGTCGCCCACGGCACGCTCTATCCGCAGGCCAATTCCTGGTACATGGGCGCCAACATTCCCGGCAAGCCGCGCATCTTCATGCCCTATATCGGTGGCGTCGGCGTCTACCGCCGGATCTGCGACGAGGTCGCGGCGAAGGGATATGAGGGGTTTTTGCTGGGGCGGGCCGAGCAGGGGCTGACGGCGGCCGCGTCCTGAACCTGGCTCTTTCCGATCGTCATTCCCGGGGGGCGCGGAGCGGCGGGCCCGGAACGACGGCACGGAAGTGGCCTGCCATGACGAAACGTAGAGTTGCCCCGCCCGGCAATGCATTTCTGCGCCCTTGCCATCGGCCATTCGCGGGCTAATTAATGCAGGCGCATCTTTTCGCCGGAGCCCCCGCATGACCGACGCCCCCGCCTACGTGCCGCCCAAAGTCTGGACCTGGAACAAGGAGAACGGCGGGCAGTTCGCCAGCATCAACCGGCCCATCGCCGGTCCCACCCACGACAAGGAGCTGCCGGTCGGCAAGCATCCCTTCCAGCTGTATTCGCTGGCGACGCCGAATGGCGTGAAGGTCACGGTGATGCTGGAGGAACTGCTGGCGCTCGGCCACAAGGGCGCCGAATACGATGCCTGGCTGATCAGGATCGGCAATGGCGACCAGTTCGGCAGCGGCTTTGTCGACATCAACCCGAACTCGAAAATTCCCGCGCTGGTGGACCGCTCCGGTCCTGAGCCGATCCGGGTGTTCGAATCCGGCTCGATCCTGGTCTACCTAGCCGAGAAGTTCGGCGCCTTCCTGCCGAAGGACATCAAGAGCCGCACCGAAGCCATGTCCTGGCTGTTCTGGCAGATGGGCAGCGCGCCCTATCTCGGCGGCGGTTTTGGTCACTTCTATGCCTACGCGCCGACCAAGATCGAATACGCCATCGATCGCTTTGCGATGGAGGTCAAGCGCCAGCTCGACGTTCTCGACCGGCGCCTTGCCGACAACGAGTACCTCGCGGGCAATGAGTACACCATCGCCGACATCGCGGTGTGGCCCTGGTATGGCGCGCTCGCCAAGGGGCTGGTCTATGGCGCCGGCGAATTCCTGTCGGTGCAGGACTACAAGCACGTGCAGCGCTGGACCGACCAGATCGCCAAGCGCCCGGCCGTCAAGCGCGGCCGCATGGTCAACCGCGTCTCCGGCGATCCCGCCAGCCAGCTCCACGAGCGCCACGACGCCGGCGATTTCGACACCAAGACCCAGGACAAGATCGAGCCTGCGACGTAGGTGCGTAGGGTGGATTAGCCGAAGGCGTAATCCACCATCTCTTTGCAAGAATTTGGCGGATTACGCTTGCGCTAATCCGCCCTACGATTTCTTGGTCCCCTCCGCGGCCGGAAACACCACGCGATCATCCGTGCGGCAGTAGCGATCCGCGAACATGCGGCCGATCGGGTGATAGCGGTCCATGTGCACCCGCATCGCCTTGTCGTCCCACAATTCGTCGCGGATATGGAAGTGGACGCCTTCGCCCATGATCAGCCGGCGATCGTCGTTGACGTCGATCATCTTCCAGAGCTTGCACTCCATCGCCCAGGGCGTGTCGGCGAGCCGCGGCACGGCGATCCTGGTCGAGGGCGCGAGCTTCAGCCCGAGATAGTCGGGCTCGCCCACTTCGGGGGGAAAGTCTCCGCTGCTCTCGTGCATGGCCTTCGCCAGCGGCTCGTCGGCGAGGTTGACCACGAACTCGCCGGTGCGCTGGATGTTGAGAAACGTGTCCTTGTCCTGGCCGTTGGGCTTGCGGTTCGCCGCGAACATGCACAGCGGCGGATCTTCGCAGAAGGCGTTGAAGAAGCTGAACGGCGCGGCGTTGACGACGCCGGTCGGCCCGACCGAGGTCACCCACGCGATCGGTCGCGGCAGGATGAAGGACGTCAGCACCTTGTAGCGCTCGCGTGGCGTCAGGTCGCTGGCGGCGTATTCCATGGTGGCTCCTGGCGGAAAAGATTCTCGTAGGGTGGGCAAAGCGAAACGTGCCCACCACTTCTTGCGCGGTCGCAATGGTGGGCACGGCGCGCGAAGAACGCGCCTTTGCCCACCCTACGGCATCTCGTGGATCACGCCATGCTCAGCTCGTGGCGTCCCACCACCATCCAGTGCACCTCGTCCGGACCATCCGCGAAGCGCAGATGGCGGACGTCCTGGTACATCTCGGCAAGCGGGGTCCAGTGCGAGATGCCGGTGGCGCCGTGCATCTGGATCGACTGGTCGATGATCTTGCAGGCGCGCTCCGGCACCATGGCCTTGACCATGGAGACCCAGACGCGGGCTTCCTTGTTGCCGAGCACGTCCATGGCCTTGGCGGCTTTCAGCACCATCAGCCGCATCGCCTCGATCTCGCAGCGCGCCTGCGCGATGATCTGCATGTTGCCGCCGAGATGGGCGATTTTCTTGCCGAAGGCCTCGCGGGTGAGGCCACGCTGCACCATCAGATCAAGCGCCTTCTCGGCCTTGCCGATCGTGCGCATGCAGTGATGGATGCGGCCCGGGCCGAGGCGGAGCTGCGAGATCTCGAAGCCCCGGCCTTCGCCGAGCAGCATGTTCTCCTTGGGCACACGGACGTTGTTGAAGCGCATGTGCATGTGGCCGCGCGGGGCGTGGTCCTGGCCGAACACGTACATGGGCCCGAGCACCTCGACGCCTGGCGTATCGCGCGGCACCAGGATCTGCGACTGCTGCTTGCTCGGCGCAGCATCCGGATTGGTCTTCACCATCACGATGAGGATCTTGCAGCGCGGATCGCCGACGCCGGAGATGTAGTATTTCTCGCCGTTGATGACCCATTCGTCGCCGACGATCTTTGCGGTCGTCGAAATGTTCTTGGCGTCGGAGGAGGCGACGTTCGGCTCGGTCATGACATAGGCCGAGCGGATCTCGCCGTTCATCAGCGGCTTCAGCCACTTCTCCTTCTGCTCCTTGGTGCCGACGCGCTCCAGCACTTCCATGTTGCCGGTGTCCGGCGCCGAGCAGTTCATCGACTCGGAGGCCAGCGGGCTCTTGCCGAGTTCGGAGGCGATATAGGCGTAGTCGAGATTCTTCAGGCCCTGGCCGGTCTCGTCGTCGGGCAGGAAGAAGTTCCAGAGGCCTTCCTTCTTCGCCTTGTTCTTGGCGACCTCGAGCACCTCGAGCTGCTTCGGGGTGAAGCTCCAGCGATCCTCTTTGCCTTCGCCGGCCTTGGCGAACTCGATCGACATCGGCTCGACGGTGTCGCGGATGAATTTCCTGACGTGATCGTAGAGCGGCCGGACCTGGTCCGACATGCGGAGATCGTTGAGCTCGTCGCCGGGATTGAGGGTGTAGTTGGTGGTGCGGGGTATGTAGGCGTGTTTCATTGTTTCTCCCATTTCAAATCGCGCGTTGCCGTCAAGAATAGACGTGGCAGTGCCAAAGCGCGAGCGCGTATTTTTCACGCGTCCATGCCATATCGTGGAATATCGCGGCAGCGTTTCAAACACTGTTTGAGCCGGATCGGCATCGCGAGGGCGATAGTCGGTCTACCCGTCTTCTCGCTGATCTCCAGCAGGCCTCTTGCGATCTGACAATGCGGGTTGGATGACAGGGCGCGCCGCCGGACCCATGGCCTTCCGTTGGTTCCAGACTGATTCAGCCTACTCCCGGAGCCTATTGGGACTTTTGCGCCGCGCCGTAACAGGCTAACCTCCTGTTCGCGCGGAGGGAGAGAGCACATGAGTTCTTCCGTTGTACGCGAAGTGCAGTTTCCAAAACAGCCGGCGCTGCAGTTGATCTACGACACGGCGCCGATCGGACTTGCTTATCTCTCACCCGATTGCCGCTATTTGCAGATCAACCAGCGGCTCACCGAGATCTGCGGCATCTCGGTCGAAGACCACCTCGGGCGCACGGTGCGGGATTGCGTGCCGGGGTTGGCGTCCGCCGTCGAGGGCATCGTTCGGTCGATCATGGAGACCGGCGACCCTGTCACCGGGATCGAGGTCTATGGCCAACGTCCCGGCTACAACGACGAACGCTGCTGGATCACCCACTGGCATCCGCAGCGCGGACCGAACGGCAACATCGTCGGCGTTAACGTGGCGGCGGAGGAGATCACCGAACGCAAGCGCGGCGAACGGGAGCTCCGCAGTGCCCGCGACGCGGCCGAGGCGGCGTTGCAACGCCTGAAGGAGGCTCAGGATTCACTGGTGGAGGCGGAAAAGCTCGCGGCTCTCGGACGGTTGGTGGCAGGCGTGGCACACGAGATCAACAGTCCCATCGGGACCAGCCTGACCGTCACCTCTGCGCTGGAACGAAAGACGGCAAAGTTTGCGGCGGAAGTCGCGCGAGGCGGGCTGAAGCGATCGAGCCTGAATGAGTTCGTCGCAGTGGTTCAGACCGCGTCGTCGCATCTGGCCGACAATCTCGCCCGCGCAGCGGAATTGATCCAGTCGTTCAAGCAGGTTGCAGTCGATCAAGATTATCTTGAGCGCCGCAGCTTCGATCCGGGGGAGCTCACTCAACAGGTCGCCGCGGGCCTGCAGCCGGAATTACGAAAGAACAATCTGGCGCTTAATGTCGAATGCCAACCCGGTCTGGCAATAAACAGCTATCCCGGTCCATGCGCGCAGGCGCTGACCAACCTGCTCGAAAATGCGGCGGTGCACGCATTTCCGCATGGCAAGAGCGGAAGCATCAACATCGAGATTTGCGCGCGCGGCCGGGACGATGTCGAGATTGCCGTTTCCGACAATGGCTGCGGAATGAGCGAGGACCTGCGCCGGCAGGCCTTCAATCCGTTCTTCACGACGCGTCGCAGTGAAGGCAGGGTCGGCCTCGGCCTGCACATCGTCCACAACATCGTCGTCAATCGGTTGGGCGGTCGTATCAATCTCGAAAGCGAGCCGGGCGAGGGGACACGAATCCGGATGATCGTGCCGCGAGCCGCGCCTGAGCCGAGTGATGCCTCGTGAGCACCGGACCAGGGGAAAGCAATGTGCACGTGGATGGCCGGGACATTGGCGAGCGGAAGCGACGCCGTCCTTTGGACGGCTATGCCAGGCCATGTCGGTGAAGTGAGCGCTCGGCTCATGCCATCCGGTGCATCGCGCAAAGCTTGTTGCCGTCGAGATCGCGCAAATAAGCGATGTAGAGCTTGTTCCCTGCGCCCTCGCGGATGCCGGGCGGATTCTCGATCGGCGTTCCGCCGGCGGCGATACCGGCGGCGTGCCACTTGTCGACTTGCTCAGGCGAGTTGGCGGCAAAGCCGATGGTGCCGCCATTCGCACACGTGGCGGCCTCGCCGTTGATCGGCTTCGTCACCGAGAACACGCCGGTCTTGGTGATGTAGAAGATGCGATGGCCGTCGACCCTGGCCGGACGCACTTCGAGAGTACTGAGAAGGTTGTCGTAAAAGGCCTTGGCCTTGTCGAGGTCGTTGGTGCCGATCATGATGTGCGAGAACATTTGCCCATTCCCCTTCTGCGCTCACAAGACGAGAAGCCGTAGGGTGGGCAAAGCGCAGCGTGCCCACCACGACATCTAAAAATGCTTATGCTGGGTACGGCGCAGATGCGCCTTTGCCCAACCTACAAGAAATCAAAACGCCGTATAGCCGCCGTCGATCACGAACGTATCCGCGGTGTGATACGACGACGCCTTGCTCATCAGATACACGGCGATGCCGCCGAAATCGCTGGCCTCGCCGAAGCGCCGCACCGGAATGCGAGGCATCACATTGGCCACGAACTTCTCGTTGGCCATGATGCCCGCGGTCATGTCGCTCTTGATCCAGCCGGGCAGGATCGCATTCGCGGTGACGCCGTGACGCGCCAGCTCGACGCCGAGCGCGCGCACCAGCGCGTTGATCGCGGCCTTGGTCGCGGCATAATGCTCATTGCGCGCAGTGCCGAAGATCGAGGCGAGGCTCGATGTCGCGACCAGCCGGCCGAAGGGATCGCCGGCATTGGCGCGCTCGGTCATATGTTTTGCGGCGGCCTGGAACGCGTGGAACACGCCGTCCAGATTGGTCGCAAACATCGTGCGCCACTCTTCCTCGGTGCGCTCGATGAAGGAGCGCCGGCCGCCGCCGCCGATTCCGGCATTGGCGAAGCAGCCGTCGACCCGGCCGAAAATGTCGAGCGTGGCCTTCATCGCGGCATCGACCGAAGCCGGATCGGTGACGTCGCAGACGCGGGTGTCGACCTTGCCGGAGAGGCCCGTCATGCTCGCGGCAGCAGCCTTGTTCTTGTCAGGATTGCGGCCCCAGATCGAGACGTTGCAGCCCTGGCCGGCGAGCGCCTGCGCGATGCCGAGCCCGATACCGCCATTGCCGCCGGTGATCACGGCGGCGCGGCCCGTGAGGTCGAAAAGGTTCATGGCGCGTCTCCTGTTTTTGGCAAGGTTTCTTAGGGCTGCGCGCGCCAGCCTGTGCGCGCAAGATTGTGCGATACGACGACAAGGTATGTTCGGACCACCATGGACAAGGCCGCGACAAAAATCAAATATGCGCCCCGGCAAAACGAATTCCGGTCTGCGAAACATCGCAGACGACAACTGACGAGGAAACCATGCAGTTCAAACACGTCACGCTCGATTTCGATGGCTCGGTCGCGATCCTCCGGCTCGACCATCAGGAGGTGATGAACGCGGTCTCCATGGACATGCTGGGCGGCCTCTCCGATGCGCTCGACGCGATCGAGGAGAAGAAGAGCGAGGTGCGCTGCGTGGTGCTGACCGGCGCGGGGCGGGCGTTCTGCACCGGCGCGAATCTGCAAGGGCGCAACAACCAGTCGAAGAAGACCAAGGCGGGCCTGACGCTCGAGACGGGCTTTCATCCCTTCCTGCGCCGCATCCGCAATCTGCATTGCCCGATCGTGACCGCGGTCAACGGCCCGGCCGCCGGCGCCGGCATGAGCTTCGCGCTGCTCGGCGACATGATTTTGTGCGCGCGGTCCTCTTACTTTCTTCAAGCGTTCCGCCGCATCGGCCTCGTGCCGGATTGCGGCTCGACCTGGCTGCTGCCGCGTCTCGTCGGCCGGGCGCGCTCGATCGAATTGTCGCTGATGGGCGAGCGGCTGCCGGCCGAGAAGGCGCTGGAATGGGGCCTCGTCAACCGCGTCTATGACGACGGCGTGCTGATGGAGGAGGCGATGAAGCTTGCGCGCGATCTCGCCAGCGGCCCGACCGTCGCGCTGTCGCTGATCCGCAAGCTCTACTGGGACAGCCCCGAAAATTCGTTTGAGGATCAGCTCAATCTCGAATTCCAGTGCCAGCTGCGTGCCGGCGACACGGACGATTTCCGTGAAGGCGTTGGCGCGTTCCTGGAGAAGCGCCCGGCGCAGTTCAAAGGCAAATGATCGAGGCCGAGCTCTCCCGCAGCGTCGCGCGCTGGTGCGAAGGGGCGACCGGCGTCACCGGCGCGGCAAAACTGTCCGGCGGCGCCAGCCAGGAAACCTGGCGTTTCGACATCGAGCATCCCGATGGGCCGATCGGCGCGATCCTGCGCCGCTCGCCAAAGGGGTATGGCGCAGCTCCGACGCGCGCGGCGGGCCTCGCCGCCGAAGCGCAGTTGATGCAGCTTGCCTATGAGGCGGGCGTGCCGTCGCCACGCGTGATGCATGTGTTGGCGCCCGACGAGGATCTCGGCACGGGCTTCATCATGCAGCGGGTCGAGGGCGAGACCATCGCCCGCAAGATTCTTCGCGATGATGAGTACGCGGCGGCGCGGCCGCGTCTCGCACGGCAGATCGGCGGCGTGCTCGCCGGGCTGCACAGGCTGCCGCAGGACAAGCTGCCCGAGCTGCGCAGCCGGTCCGCGACCCAGGAGATCTCTGAGTTCGAGCGCGACTATCGCAGCCTGACCTGGCCAAAGCCCGTGTTCGAGCTGGCGCTGCGCTGGCTGCGCGACCATGATCCCGGCCCCTCGGCCGAAGTGACGCTGGTGCACGGCGATTTCCGCAACGGCAATCTCATCATCGGCGCCGACGGCGTCCGCGCCGTGCTCGACTGGGAGCTCGCCCATCTCGGCGATCCCATGGAGGATCTCGGCTGGGTCTGCGTCAACTCCTGGCGCTTTGGCGAGATCGACAAGCCCGTCGGCGGTTTTGGCACACGCGAGGAATTGTTCGCCGGCTATGAGGCCGCGGGCCGCAAATGCGATCCCGTGCGCGTCAAATTCTGGGAAGTGATGGGCACGCTGCGCTGGGGCATCATGTGCGGCGGCATGATGCAGCGGTTCCGCGAGGGGCCGGATCATTCGATGGAACGTGCCATGATCGGCCGCCGCGCTTCGGAAACCGAAATTGATCTCTTGCGGCTGCTCGCGCCGCGCGGGAGGTGAGACATGCAGGATGAACCGACACCGACCGAGCTGACCAAGGCGGTCGCCGATTTCCTCCGCAACGACATCGCGCCGCTGATCTCGGGCCACCAGGCCTTCAAGCTGCGCGTGGCCGTCAACATCCTCGACCTCGTGACGCGGCAGCTGACGCAGGAGGAGGGGGGCGATGCGAAGGAGGTCGAGCGGCTGCGCGCGCTGCTCGGCATGGACGGCTCGATCGCCGATCTCAACCGGGCGCTCGCCGAGCGCATCGCCAATGGCGAGGTCGACCTCGCAACGCCTGGCCTCGCCGAGCATCTGTGGGCGACCACGATGGACAAGCTAGCGGTGGATCAGCCGAATTACGCATCATACAAGCGGGAGCTGGGACGGGACTAGGCGACACTTCATCCCCGTCATTGCGAGGAGCCCTTGCGACGAAGCAATCCAGACTGTTTCCGCAGAGGCAGTCTGGATTGCTTCGCTGCGCTCGCAATGACGAGCAGAGGGGTCTTTTACTTCCCCACCCATTTCGGCGGCCGCTTCTCCGAGAACGCCTTCGGGCCCTCGATATAATCCTGCGAGGCCACCATCGCCTTCACCGCCGGATATTCCCGCTGCTCCTCGATCGCCTGTTCCAGTGACACGGCAAGCCCCTTCTGGATGGTCTGCTTCGAGGCCCGGATCGACATCGGCGAGTTCTTGGTGATCATCTCCGCCCAGCGTAACGCGGCCGTCAGCGCTTCGCCCTGCGGCACCACCTCGTTGACGAAGCCGAGCTCATGGCCCTCCTTGGCGCTGACATGGCGCGCGGTGAGGATCATGCCCATGGCGCGCTTGAGTCCGATCTGGCGCGGCAGCCGGTGCAGGCCGCCGGCGAGTGCGGCGAGGCCGACGCGCGGCTCGGGCAGGGCGAAGGTCGCGTTCTCCGACGCGATGATCAGGTCGCAGGCGAGCGCGATCTCGAAGCCGCCGCCCATGGCGACGCCGTTGACCGCGGCGATGATCGGCTTGTCGCAATCGAAGCGCGAGGTGAGGCCGGCAAAGCCGCCCTTGTCCCAGCCGCGCTTGCCGCCCGCCGCCTGCCACTTCAGATCGTTGCCGGCGCAGAACGCCTTGTCGCCGGCGCCGGTGACGACCGCGACCCACTGCTCCGGATCGGCGGAGAAATCGTCGAACACCTTGTTGAGCTCGAAATGCGCATCGATGTGCAGCGCGTTGTAGACCTCGGGCCGCGACAGCGTGATGATCGTGATCGGCCCATTGCGTTCCACCTTTGAGAATTTCAGATCCATCGCGCGCTCCCGCATTTTCTCGTGAAGGAATATTGGCGTCATACTAGCGCGCGTCAGTGCCGCGACACCATCGAATTGCGCGGACGCGCCTTGCGCCTGTCACACGTCTTGCCTTGCTTGACTTGCGCGCGCACTTCTCACCTTAATCGTGCGAAGCAAAAATGCGCCTAGCGCCTTAACGCAAAACGACAAAACTACTCCGGAGAGAGCCGTGGATTTCTCATTGCCTGCCGATCTCGTCGCCTATCTCGGAGAGCTCGATCGTTTCATCGAACGCGAGATCAAGCCGCTCGAACGAGCCGATGACAACATCCGCTTCTTCGACCATCGCCGCGAATGGGCGCGCACCGATTTCGACAATGGCGGCCTGCCGCGCCATGAATGGGAAGCGCTGCTGCGCAAGGCCAAGGATCTCGCGGACGCCGCCGGCCATCTGCGCTTTCCGGTGCCGAAGCAATATGGCGGCAAGGACGGCTCCAACCTCTGGATGGCCGTGATCCGCGAGCACTTTGCCGCCAAGGGTCTCGGCCTGCACAACGATCTCCAGAACGAGCACTCCATCGTCGGCAATTTTCCCGTTGTCACCATGCTCGATCGCTACGGCCGCGACGACCAGAAGGCGATGATCGACGGCTCGATCAAGGGCAAGTACCGCATCACCTTTGGTTTGACCGAGCCGCATCACGGCTCGGACGCGACCCACATGGAGACGCGCGCGGTGCCGGCGACCCGCGACAACGTCAAGGGCTGGATCATCAACGGCGAGAAGATGTGGACGACCGGCATGCACGTCGCCACGCATTGCGCGCTGTTCGCGCGCACCTCGGGCAATGACGGCGATGCCCGCGGCATCACCTGCTTCCTGGTGCCGGCCAAGAGCCATGGCGTGAAGGTCGAAGAATATATGTGGACTTTCAACATGCCGACGGACCATCCCCGCGTCAGCTTTACGGACGTGTTCGTGCCGGAGGATGCGCTGTTCGGCGAAGTCGGCCGCGGCCTGTCGCTGGCGCAGTGCTTTGTCCACCAGAACCGCATCCGCCAGGCGGCAAGCTCGCTCGGCGCTGCCGTCTACTGCATCAACGAGAGCGTCAAATACGCGCGCGAGCGAAAACCGTTCGGCAGGGCGCTCGCCGAGAACCAGGCGATCCAGTTCCCGCTGGTGGAGCTTGCGACGCAAGCCGAGATGCTGCGCCTCCTGATCCGCAAGACGGCGTGGGAGATGGACCAGCTCAACGAGGAGCAGATCGAGCGCACGCTCTCCGACCGCGTCTCCATGTGCAACTACTGGGCAAACCGCCTCTGCTGCGAATCCGCCGACCGTGCCATGCAGGTCCACGGCGGCATGGGCTATTCACGCCACAAGCCGTTCGAGCACATCTACCGCCACCACCGGCGCTATCGCATCACGGAGGGCAGCGAGGAGATCCAGATGCGCAAGGTGGCGGGATTCCTGTTCGGGTATATGGGGCCGGGGAAGCACTGAGGCGCTGCGCACATATCTCTCTCCGAGTCGTCCCCGCGAAGGCGGGGACCCATAACCCCAGGGAGTGGTTTGGGGTGAGATGGTAACCAAGAGTCTTCGCCAAACTCCTCGCTGTGGTTATGGGTCCCGGGCTCGCGCTGCGCGCGCCCCGGGACGACAGCGGTGATCAATTCACCCTTCTATCCTTCCCCGCCCAATACGGCTCCCTCAGCTGCCGCCGCAAGATCTTGCCTGACGGATTGCGCGGCAGCGCCGGCAAGAACTCCACGCTTTTCGGTGTCTTGAACCCGGCAATGCGTTCGCGGGTGAAGTTGATGATGTCGGTGGCGGTCGCTTGCTTGCCGGGCTTCATCACCACGACGGCCTTCACGGCTTCGCCCCATTTGTCGTCGGGCACGCCGATCACGGCGGCTTCCGCGACATCGGGATGATCGCACAGCGCGCTCTCGACCTCTGCCGGGTAGATGTTCTCGCCGCCGGAGATGATCATGTCCTTGATGCGGTCATGGATGTAGAGGTAGCCGTCCTCGTCCATGTAGCCGGCGTCACCGGTGCGCAGCCAGCCATCGCCGCGCAGCGTCGCTGCAGTCGCCTCCGGCAGATTCCAGTAGCCGGCCATGTTGGAGCCCGAGCGCGTCGCGATCTCGCCGACCTCGCGCGGCGGCAGTGGTTTGCCGTCCGCATCCAGGATCGCGATCTCGACGCCCGGCAGCGCCTTGCCGGCCGAGCGCATCCGCTCGAGGCCCTCGACGTGGTCCTCCGGCGGCAGCGCGACGATGGTGCCTGTCGTCTCGGTCATGCCGTACATCTGCACGAAGCCGCATTTGAAGACCTCAATGCATTCCTTCAGCAGCGCCGCCGGAATCGGCGAGGCGCCATACAGCATGTATTTCAGTCGCGAGAAATCGACCGTCTTCGCGCGCGGCTGCCGCACCACGAACTGCATCGCGGCCGGCACCATGAACAGCTTGGTGATGCCCGACTGCTCGAAGAAATCCAGAACCTTGGTCGGATCGAACTCGCGCGCGATCACGCCGCGGGCGCCGTGGTAGAGCCCCATCACGCCCCAGCCGGAGCCGCCGATGTGGAAGATCGGCATCGCCACCAGCGACACGTCGTCGGTGGACCACCGGTTCCACTCCGGCTTGTCCGCGGCATTGCCTGTTTGCACGAGGTTGAGGAAGTTCGCATGCGACAGCATCGCGCCCTTGGGCTTGCCTGTGGTGCCCGACGTATAGAGCTGGATCGCGATGTCCCTGGTGTCGATCGGCATCCTGGGATCATCGCCGCTCTGCGCATCGCGCCAGGCCGTAAAATCCTGCCATTCCGGCGCGCCGCCTTCGGTGGTGATGACAGTGCGCACGCCAGGCAGCTGGTCCTTGATCTGGCGGACCTGCGCGATGAACTCCGGCCCGACGAACAGCACCGGCGCGTTGCAATCCGCAACGATGAACGCGACCTCGGGCCCGGCGAGACGCCAGTTCACCGGCGCCATCACCACACCCGCCTTCATCGCGCCCATCAGCAGCTCGAAATAGAGGTCGCTGTTCTTGCCGAGATAGGCGATGCGATCGTCCTTCTTCACGCCCATCGCGATCAGCGCGTTGGCGACCTTGTTGGTCTTGACGTCGAACTCGGCAAAGCTGGTGACGCGGCCCTCGAACTCGTAGGCGGTGGCATTGCCGCGGCTGGTCGCGCGCTCGCGCACCATGTCGGCGAGATTCGCCAATGGCTGTGTGGTGGACATGTCTCTCCCGTGGCGTCTTGTTTTTATGCCCGGGAGTGTGGCGTCATCCGCGGGTGAAGACAAGATGGGAGAGGCTCCGCTGTATGGGAAAGCCACGCTGTCGTCCCGGACAAGCGGAGCGCAGAGCCGGGACCCATAACCACAAGGAGAAGTTCGACGAAGACTCGGAGTGAC
Organism: Bradyrhizobium sp. Pa8; assembly: GCF_052588265.1. Lineage (NCBI taxonomy): Bacteria > Pseudomonadati > Pseudomonadota > Alphaproteobacteria > Hyphomicrobiales > Nitrobacteraceae > Bradyrhizobium > Bradyrhizobium sp. Pa8. The sequence continues at coordinate 2,872,175 of NZ_CP176767.1, forward strand.
CGGTCTCGCGTCAAACTTCTCCTTGTGGTTATGGGTCCCCGCCTTCGCGGGGACGACAGGGGAGGGCGGGATGAAAGCCTCAGCCCCTCACACGTCTTCCCTCGCAAGGCGACATCACCCCCGCTTGGCCCGATCCTTCTCGTTCTGCGCCATGATGCTCTCGCGCGCGGTTTTCCAGTCGTCGTCGCCCCAGTCGCGGAGCTGGTAGAAATTGCCGCCCATTGCCAGCGCCTGCGCGCCGTCCATCGCGATGGTCTCGCCGCTGATCCAGTCGCAGCCGCCGGAGATCAGGAACACCGCGAGGTTCTGCAATTCCTCCATGGTGCCGACGCGGCCCATCGGGTTCATCGCCTTGGTGCGGGCGCCGGCCTCGTCGCCGGGCTTGATGCGCTTGCTCATGCCCTCGGTCGGGATCTCGCCCGGCGCGATGGTGTTGAGGCGGATGCCGTAGCAGCCCCATTCGGTCGCGAGCGACATCGTCATGGCGTGGATCGCCGACTTGCTCATCGCGGACGGCACCACGTAAGGCGAGCCGTTGCGCACCCAGGTCGTGGTGATGGAAACGACATTGCCGGGCTGCTTCAAGGCGATCCAGCGCTTGCCGACCGCATGGGTGACATAGAACGTGCCGTGCATGACGATGTTGGCGACGGCATCGAAACCGCGCGGCGACAGTTCTTCGCTGCGCGAGATGAAATTGCCGGCCGCGTTGTTGATGAGGTCGGTGAGGGGAGCTTCACGAAAGATGGTCTCGACCATCTCCTCGACCGCGAGCGCGTTGCGGATGTCGACGCCGTGGCTGGTGACGCGGCCACCATGCAGGTCCATCAGTTCGGTCGCGGTCTCGTCGCACACAATCTTGCGCCGGCCGCAGATGTGCACCTCTGCTCCAAGCTGGAGGAAGCGCGCTGCCATCGACTTGCCGAGCCCGGTGCCGCCGCCGGTCACGAGAATGCACCGGCCGGCCAGAAGATTTTCCTTGAACATGGGTGTTTCCCCCGTAGGGATTGTCAGTTAATTGGTCGATTGACTAAATCCGGCCGCCGGCTTCCTGTAAAGCGGCACTGAACAAGAACAGGGGAGAATTCATCCATGGAAGAGCGCGTCTCGGTCTCGATCTCGGAAGGCGTCGCCGACGTGCGCCTGGTGCGCGCCGACAAGATGAACGCGCTCGATCAGGCGATGTTCGAGGCCCTTGTTGCCGCAACCGACCGGCTTTCGAAGGAAAAAGGCGTGCGCGTCGTCGTGCTGTCCGGCGAGGGCCGCGCGTTCTGCGCCGGCCTCGACATGGGGCGTTTTGCCGCCATGAAGGAGAGCGGCGGCAACGGAATTCCGGGTGGCGAAAATCGCGATCTCACCAAGCGCACGCATGGCCAGGCGAACTTTCCGCAACAGGCGGTGTGGGGATGGCGCCAGCTTCCGGTTCCCGTGATCGCGGCCGTGCACGGCGTCGCTTTCGGCGGCGGCTTCCAGCTCTCGCTCGGTGCCGACATGCGGTTCCTCTCGACCGATGCGCGGATGTCGGTGATGGAGATCAAATGGGGCCTCGTGCCCGACATGGCGGGCACGCCGATCCTGGCCTCGCTCGTGCGCGACGACATCCTGCGCGATCTCACCTACACCGGCCGCATCTTCTCCGCACAGGAGGCGATGAGCTACGGCCTCGCGACGCGCATCTGCGACGATCCGCGCGCTACGGCTCTCGAAGTCGCGCGCGAGATCGCCGGCAAGAGCCCCGATGCGATCCGCGCCGCAAAGCGCCTGCTCAACAATCTCTCTGTCGACCCCGGCCCGGCGCTGCTCGCCGAATCCGTCGAGCAGCAGAAGCTGATCGGCAGTGCGAACCAGACCGAAGCGGTGCGCTCCAATCTGGAGAAGCGCGCGGCGAAGTATGCGGATTGATATTCCGTCATTCCGGGGCGATGCGAAGCATCGAGCCCGGAATCCATAACCACGATCGGGAATATGGATTCCGGGCCTGCGCCTTCGGCGCATCCCGGAATGACGACCGTGGTTGTGACTGAGATCTCAAACCCGACGAAAGATCGGAAAACAAAAATGAGCGAAACGTCAGAGTTCCTCGGCATCGTCTCCGGCGAGCGCCGCCGTACCCACGCCGAAGTCGCCAACCGCGCCGATCGCATCGCGAGCGGCCTCGCCAAAATCGGCGTCAAGCAAGGCGATTGCGTCTGCATGCTGATGCGCAACGACATCGCTTTCCTCGAAGCCGCCTACGCCGCGATGCGGTTAGGTGCCTATGGCGTGCCGATCAACTGGCACTTCAAGCCGGAGGAGATCAACTACATCCTCGGGGATACCGGCACGTCCGTGCTGATCGGGCATGCCGACATGCTGCATGCCTTGCGTGATGCCATTCCGAAGGGTGTCACCGTGCTCAGCGTGCCGACCCCGCCGGAGATCCTGTCCAGCTACAAGATCGATCCTGATCACCTGAACACACCGGATTTCGCGATCGATTTCGAGTCATGGCTGGCACAGTTCCAGCCCTATGATGGCCCAATCGTGCCGCAGCCCATGAACATGATCTACACGTCAGGGACGACCGGCCACCCCAAGGGCGTGCGGCGCAATGCGCCCACGCCGGAACAGGCGGCGGCCGGCGAGCGCATGCGGGCGATGATCTATGGGCTCAAGCCCGGCGCGCGCGCGATCCTGCCGGGCCCGCTCTATCACTCCGCGCCGAACTCGTTCGGCATCCGCGCCGGAAAACTCGGCGGCGCGCTGGTGCTGATGCCGCGCTTCGAGGCCGAAGAATTTCTGGGCCTGATCGAACGATACAAGATCGTCACCATCTTCATGGTGCCGACCATGTTCATCCGCCTGATGAAGCTGCCGGAGGCGGTGCGCAGGAAATACGACGTCTCATCGCTGCGCCACATCATCCATGCCGCCGCGCCATGTCCGGCCGACGTCAAGCGCGCCATGATCGAATGGTGGGGGCCGGTGATCTACGAGTTCTACGGCTCGACTGAATCCAGCGCCGTCACCTTCGCGACCTCTGAGGATGCGCTCAAGAGGCCCGGCACCGTCGGCAAGATTTCGCCCGGCGCCGAACTGCGCTTCATCGGCGATGACGGCAGCGTGCTCCCCGTGGGCGAGATCGGCGAGATCTATTCCCGCATGGCGGGGATGGCTGACTTCACCTATCACAACAAGCCGGAGAAGCGCGCCGAGATCGACTGCGACGGTTTCATCACCTCCGGCGACGTCGGCTACATCGACGAGGACGGCTACGTCTTCATCTGCGACCGCAAGCGCGATATGGTGATCTCAGGCGGCGTCAACATCTATCCGGCCGAGATCGAATCCGTGCTCCATGCCGTGCCCGGCGTGCATGATTGCGCCGTGTTCGGCATCCCCGACGCCGAGTTCGGCGAGGCGCTGATGGCGGTGGTCGAGCCGCAACCGGGTGTCACGCTCGATGCCGGCAATATCCGCACCCGGCTCAAGGGCTCGCTCGCCGACTACAAAGTGCCCAAGCACATCGAGATTCGCACGAGCCTGCCGCGCGAAGACTCCGGAAAGATCTTCAAACGTCGCCTGCGCGATCCCTATTGGGAGCAGGCGGGGCGGAATATCTGAAGCCTTGTAGCCCGGATGGAGCGCAGCGCAATCCGGGCTACAACCAGGCAGGTCTGTGGACCATGACCTCGCAGCTCGTGCTATATAAGCGGGATCGTTGACCTCCGGATCATCCCATGGCTCCCGTTTCCATCCTGCTCAACCTGCTCTGGATTCTCATCGGTGGTGCCTGGATGGCGTTCGGCTGGCTCGTTGCCGCCGTCATCATGGCCATCACGATCATCGGCCTGCCCTGGGCGCGGGCGGCGTTCAACATCGCCGTCTACACGCTGCTGCCGTTCGGCTCGAGAGCGGTCAACCGCTACGAGGTCACCGGCACGAGCGACATCGGCACCGGCCCGCTCGGGGTGATCGGCAACATCATCTGGTTCGTGCTCGCCGGTGGGTGGCTGGCGCTTGGCCACGCCTTGACCGCGCTGGTTCTCGCCATCACCATCATCGGCATCCCCTTCGCCTGGGCCCATCTGAAGCTCGCCGGCATCGCGCTCTGGCCGATCGGCAAGGTGATCGTGCCGGCCTAGGCTCTCGGTTCGCAGGCTTCAGCTTCCGGGGATAAAGTGGACGTTGCTGCGCTTGATCCTGATTGGCGGCTTGTGACCCGTTGCCGCACTTGATCCTAATTGGCAGCTTGCGACCCGTTAGCGGAAGTCGTCCAAAGATCGGGCGTCTTTTCAGGACGCACGAGATCGTGTACTCTTTGAATAGCTGTCGTCACAGGCGGGAAAATGCCGAATTCCTCGCGGGACTGAACGGACAGCAGTCGTGCCATCGGCAAGCATTACACTCAAATCACCGACTTCCTTTTTCGCCGGTCCTTCAGCATTCGCATTCCAGCGCGGGTGCGCGTAAGCACGGCCGAATGCCATTTGAGTCCTGAAAGCGCGGCCCCCAGAGCGGTGCACGCGAGGGAGGAGAATCTCCATGGCTGACCACCCCAACATTTCGACTGAATCGTACCTAGCATCGCCGGCCCCGCGGGCCGCCACGGTCACTCGCCGCTCGCTGCTCGGCAGCGCCGGCATAGCGGCTGGCGCAGCCGTGCTCGCGGCTCCACCGAATATGCTCGGGATTGCTACGGCAGCGGCGCAGCCTGTGAGCGCGGACCCGCGCCCCCTCGACGCGGCGTTCAAGCGACGCACCTTCGAAGTCCGAGGGGTCTGCGCGGGCAACATCGAGAAAATTCCCATCGCGCCCCACCCGACGAATGGCGATGAGGCGCGCTACACCAATAAGGTCGGTTCCGATTCCCGCGGCCTGCCGCACGACCAGCGCGGCGAAGTGGAACAAGTGGCATGGCAGGCGCTCCATGCCGCTTGCCAATCGGCCGATCCCGCTGATTTTGAAAAGATCCCGCTCGGCGGCACGCGCAAACTGGTCAATCCCGTCGGCACGCTAGCTGTCAGTCTCAGCGGCATAAACCCCACGCAGATTGCGATACCGCCGGCACCAGCCCTCGCAAGCGCGGAGCGCGGCGGCGAGGCGGTCGAGGTCTATTGGCAATCCCTGCTTCGTGACGTTCCGCTGACCGAGTTGCGCGACGACACCTCCAATCGCGACGTGCTTGCGGCAACCGAGGAGATCAACAAGCTTGCCGATTTCCGGGGGCCGAAGTCTGGTGGGCAAGTCACACCCGGTACGCTGTTCCGTGCCAATGCGCTTTATTTCGACCCGGCGGACCCGAAGGGCCGCTCCGTCACGCCTCCAGGCGTTCTGGACGGACCGCTGATCTCGCAATTCCTGCTGCGGGACGTGCCCTATGCCTCACAGTGGATCAGCGCCCAAATTCGCACCGCGTTGCCGACAAGCGAATTCCAGACCGAATACGAAGAGTGGCTGGCAACCCAGAACGGCGCCACACCGAAACGGCGGATACAGTTCGACGCGACACCGCGATACATCACGACAGGACGAGATCTTGCGGAGTATATCCACACTGGTCCTGCACTTGGGTGGGCGGCAGCACTGATCCTTGGAACCCCCGGCGGTGGAGCGGACCCGCGTTATACCGGCATGTATCCACCGACGGAGCCCGCGTCCTACCCATCGAACCCGTACCGGAAATCGAAGACACAGCAACCTGCGGGGGGCACCTTCGGGTTGCAATATGTGCAGGCACTCCTCGCCACGGGGATCAGTAACTCCGTCCGCGCAGCCTACTGGCAGAAGTATTTCGTGCACCGGGCGGTGCGACCGGAAGCCTATGGCGGTCTGGCGCACCATCGCCTCGCCAATGGCGTGAGCGACTACCCGCTGCATGATAGCTTCCTGAAATCGGAAGCCCTCGATCGCAGTAAAGCCAAATACGGCACCTACCTATTGTCACAAACCTATCCGGAGGCCGCACCCTTCCACTCCACCTATCCCGGCGGCGCCACGAGCGTTGGTGCCGTCACGGCTACCATCTTGAAGGCGTTTTTCGACGAGAGCCGTGTCATCGCCAACCCGGTGCAGCCCGATCCGGCCGACCCGACGAAGCTTGTGCCCTATAACGGCCCGCCGCTCACGGTTGGTGGAGAGCTGAACAAACTCGCGGTGAATTTCGGTTTCGGACGGAATTGGGCGGGCATCCACTGGCGTTCCGACGCTTCGGCCTCAATGGCGATCGGCGAAGAAGTGGGTATCGGCATGCTGCGGGACGAGCGCATGACCCTCCGCGAACCTTTCGACGGCTTCTCCTTCACGCGCTTCGACGGCAGCCGCGTGACGATCTGACAGCAGTCGGGCGACGCCCCCTGCCGTGGGGCGCCGCCCGCGTCATGGCCCTATCCGAGGCAAGCGAGGTTTTGGTTTCACGAGTGCGTCCTCAGATTTCGCAACCGGTCAAATTCAATGCCTTGCGCAAGCCACCAAACGCCTTGAGCCGGCAGGGCTCGGTATCGCTGGCGGCCTTTGAACGCTGGAAATCGGCAGTTCGCTTGACAACGGTTGCCTTCGGCTTCGGCTTGGGATGTTCAACGGTCGCGATCTTCTTCGGATTGTGCCGATGACGGACGATCGGCTTCGGCTCGGACGAACCGATACGAATGTCTTCTGGCGGAGCAACACGGTCTTCGACCGAAGCAGCCTGTATCGGCATCTCGCTGCTCGCTGCGACAACTTCGAGGCGATCGGCCTTCGCCAGGGCGTCATGTGACGCAGAAATGCCGGCGTTTTGCTCGGCAAGCGGCTGGACGATCGCGACTGCGCGACGCGGTGGAGCTCTCAGCTCCATTGCTGACAGCACTCCTACACTCAACAGGATAAGGAGGCCCAACAACGCCATTCTCAGCATAATGCGCCTCTAACCTAGGTTAGTGCCGCTGAAAATTCTCTGCGCCAATGAGGCAACTTGTCGGCGGCTGCCGAACCCACGACAAATCATTTGCGGATAGCGTTAACGTCGGTGATGCTCCCCAGACGTACCGAGAATGCCGCCGCTCACGTCGTTCCGCGAGCAGACCGTACTCGGTCACCCCGCGTGCGTTTCTCGCGTGCGGACCTTGGGTGCCAGCCGGCGCCCGGCCTACCCTGCGCCCTCTCTTCTCGATGAGGGTGAACGGACAGCAAAGATTCGGGCGCCTGCGCCGCGAGACCGAGGACGTGTGTGTGCCGCTCTGCGAGAGCCATCGTGCCACGGTCAGCGATGTTGCCGCGCCGCCACCAAGTTCATCTTGCACTGCGGTAGAAAAATATCGCACACTCCTCCGGACCGGAGAGCCGTAGGGAGCTCTAAAAGGGGAGCGAGCCATGTCCCTCCAGACCATACCATCCGACACCACTGAGCATCGCCCTAACCGCGCTGAGGACGCCCAGGCGCTGGAGGCAGATGCGCGGCTGCGTGACGACATCCGCCTGCTCGGACGCATCCTGGGCGACACCGTGCGCGACCAGGAAGGTGCGGAATTGTTCGACCTGGTCGAGCGTATCCGCCAGACCTCGATCCGGTTCCACCGCGACGAGGACCGGCTCGCCCGCCGCGAGCTCGAGCAGATCCTCGACAGCATGTCGACCTCGGAGACGGTGCGGATCGTCCGCGCCTTCAGCTATTTCTCCCACCTCGCCAACATCGCCGAGGATCAGAACAACATTCGCCAGATGCGTGCCCGCAGTGCCGCCCAGAGCTCTGGCTCCGGCGTGCTGGCGGAGACGCTGGCCCATGCCAGGGACGCCGGGATCAGCTCCGATGTGCTGCGCAACTTCTTCAAGACCGCGCTCGTCAGCCCGGTCCTGACCGCGCATCCGACCGAGGTCCGTCGCAAGAGCACCATGGATCGCGAGATGGAGGTCGCGGCATTGCTGGACCGCCGCGAGCGCGTTGCGCTGACCGCGGACGAGGCCGCTGCCAGCGACGAACAGCTCCGCCGCGAGGTGCTGACGCTGTGGCAGACCAATCTCTTGCGCCGGACCAAGCTCACGGTGCTCGACGAGGTCGCCAACGGCCTGTCGTTCTACGATTACACCTTCCTGCGCGAAGTGCCGCGGCTGGTCAACGTGCTCGAAGACCGGCTGGAGGAGGCTGGCGGGGCGGCTGCCAGCGAGCTCGCCTCGTTCCTGCGCATGGGCAGCTGGATCGGCGGCGACCGCGACGGCAATCCCTTCGTCACCGCCGACGTGATGCGCGGGACGCTGCGGCTGCAGTCGAGCCGGGTGATGCAATTCTATCTCAACGAGCTGCATGTGCTCGGCTCGGAGCTGTCGATCGCGGCGCACCTCGCCGACGTCTCCGAGGAGCTGCGGACGCTGGCGGAACGCTCGCCCGACACTTCGCCGCACCGGAGCGGCGAGCCTTATCGTCTCGCGGTCTCCGGCATCTATGCGCGCCTGACGGCGACGGCCGAAAAGCTCGAGGTCGAGATCACGCGCCGGCCGGTCGGCAAGGGCAGGCCTTACGAGACCGTCAAGGAGCTGCAGGCTGATCTCGACGTGCTGCACCGTTCGCTGATCTCCAACAATGCCCGCGTCATCGCCCGCGGCCGGCTGCGGCTGCTGCGGCGGGCGGTGGATTGCTTCGGCTTCCACCTGGCGCGGCTCGACATCCGCCAGAATTCTGCCGTGCACGAACGTACCATCGCCGAGCTGATGGATGCCGCGAACCCCGGCATGTCCTATCTCGCGCTCGGCGAGGACGCGCGCATCTCGCTGCTCACCAACGAATTGCGCAGCACGCGCTCGCTGGTCTCGCCATTCGTCAAATACAGCGACGAGACCATGGGCGAGCTCAACGTCTTCCATTCCGCCGCGGAGGCGCATGCGAAGTTCGGCTCGGACGCGATTCCCCAATGTATCATCTCGATGTGCAAGGGCATGTCCGACATGCTCGAAGTGGCCGTGCTGCTCAAGGAGGTCGGCCTCGTCCATCCCTCCGGGCGCAGCGCCATCAACATCGTGCCGCTGTTCGAGACCATCGAGGATTTGCAGGCCTCCAGCGGCATCATGGATCGCATGCTGTCGCTGCACGATTACCGCCGCCTCGTCGACAGCCGCGGCAGCGTGCAGGAGGTCATGCTCGGCTATTCCGACTCGAACAAGGACGGCGGCTTCGTCACCTCGGGTTGGGAGCTCTACAAGGCCGAAATCGGCCTCGTCGACGTGTTCGAGCGCCACGGCGTGCGCCTGCGCCTGTTCCACGGCCGCGGCGGCTCGGTCGGCCGCGGCGGCGGTCCGAGCTATGACGCCATCATCGCGCAGCCCGGCGGCGCGGTGAACGGGCAGATCCGCATCACCGAGCAGGGCGAGATCATCTCGTCGAAATATTCCAACGCCGAAGTCGGCCGCAACAATCTGGAGATCCTCGCCGCCGCGACGCTGGAGGCGAGCCTGTTGCATCCGCGCCAGAGCGCGCCGCGCCGCGAATATCTCACTGCGATGGACGAGCTTTCAAATTTGGCTTTCAAGGCCTATCGCGGCCTCGTCTACGAGACCGACGGTTTTGTCGATTATTTCTGGGCGTCCACCGTCATCAACGAGATCGCCACGCTGAACATCGGCAGCCGCCCGGCCTCGCGCAAGAAGACCCGCGCGATCGAGGATCTGCGCGCCATTCCCTGGGTGTTCTCCTGGGCGCAGTGCCGCCTGATGCTGCCGGGCTGGTATGGCTTTGGCAGCGCGGTCGAGCAGTGGATCGCGGAGCATCCCGACAAGGGCATGCCGTTCCTGAAAGAGCTCTACAGGGAATGGCCGTTCTTCCGCATGCTGCTGTCGAACATGGACATGGTGCTGGCCAAAAGCTCGATCGCGATCGCCTCGCGCTATGCCGAGCTCGTGCCGGACGAAGCCTTGCGCGAAAAGATCTTCAGCCGCATCCGCCGCGAATGGCATTCCTGCATCGAGACGCTGCTCGATATCATGGGCCAGGACCGGCTGCTGCAAGGCAACCCGCTGCTGGAGCGCTCGGTACGCCACCGCTTCCCCTATCTCGATCCGCTCAACCACGTGCAGGTTGAATTGCTGAAAGAGCATCGCGCACAGAACCCGGACGAGCAGGTGCTGCGCGGGATTCAGCTGACCATCAACGGCATCTCGGCGGGGTTGAGGAATACGGGGTAGGGCGACACTGTTGCTCCACACTCAGTCGTCATGCCCGGGTTTGTCCCGGGCATCCACGTTCTTCGTACTACGCGTCAAGGCGTGAATGGCCGGGTCAGGCCCGGCCATGACGCGTGGAGGGAGCAGGGCCCTCAACAGAAATGCGCTCCTTGCGTCTCCACATAGACCGCATACAGCGACTGGCTCGCGGTCATGAACAGGCGGTTGCGCTTCTTGCCGCCGAAGCAGACATTGGCGCAGGTCTCGGGCAACAGAATCTGCCCGATGCGTGCGCCGTCGGCGCCTGAGAACACCTGCACGCCGTCATAGCCGGGGCCGACCCAGCCGGCACCGACCCAGATGTTGCCCTCGGTGTCGACGCGCAGGCCGTCCGGGAAGCCTGACTTGCCGTCGAGCGTCATGTCGATCAGCTTCTTCGGGTTCGACAGTTTCGGCCCGTCGATGTCGTAGGACCACACCACGTTCTTGGCCTCAGGGTAGTGCGTGATGCCGGTGTCGCAGACATAAGGTTTTTTGTAGTCGTGAGAGAAAGCGATGCCGTTGGGTTTGAACGGCTCGTCAGCGACCTTTGAAACCTGCCCTGTTTGCGTGTCCAGCCGATAGACAGCTTCCTTCTGATAGGGCTGCAGCGAGCCGGTATTGGCAAGCTTGCCTTCGTAGATGCTGATCGCGCCGTAGCCGGGATCGGTGAACCAGATCGCCTTGTCGTTGGGGTGCACCACCATGTCGTTCGGGCCGTTGAGCGGCTTGCCACCCGCCTGTTCGGCCAGTGTCGTGACCGAACCGTCGTGCTCGTGACGGACGAGGCGGGTGCGCTCGGCGCTGAGCTGGCGTCCTTCGGTGTCGAACGAGTTGCCGTTGGCTTCGTTCGACGGCTTGTGGAACTGCTCGGAGATATGGCCGTCGTCGTCGAGATAGCGAAGCTGTCGGTTGGCCGGGATGTCGCTCCAGACGAGATATTGCCCCTGCGCATTCCATGCCGGACCTTCCGCCCACAGGCAGCCGGTGTAGAGCCGCTTGATCGCGGTGTTGCCGACCTTGGCCTTGAAGCGCTTGGGATCGATGACGACGATGTCGGGGTCGGGATAGCGCTGCGGCTCGGCGCTGGCGCCGAAGTCGCGGGCCTCGCTGCGCGAGGCGAGCAGGGCCGATGCGGCCAGGGTTGCCGTGCCCTTGAGGAGAGTGCGGCGGCCGAGACCGCCACGCTCGCTTGCAGTCGTGTCGTCAGAGTTGGTCAGTGTTCTTGTCATGGTTTCCTCCCAAAGTTTTGTTGGGAGGACACCATTCGCCCGCAATCGGGCGTAAAGCGGGGCGATCTCCGGACCAGGCAACCTGAGATCGCAGGGCAGGGATGCCGGAAATGCGGCTAGACGGGATCCCTTACACGGGATCCCAGGGGAAGATGTCGGCGGATCGGTCGAGCTTGTAGAACGAGCCCTTCAGTGCCGGCATGCCGTGTTCCGCGATTGATTGCGGCGTCCAGCCCTCGCTCCGATGAACCGAGCGCAGCGGGCGGTTCTGGCTGAACAGGAACAGCTCGTTCATGCGTGCGCCGAAGATCTGCCCGCTGACCTCCTTGGCGGCATCGGAGAGCAGATAGGCGCAGATCGGCGCGATCTTCTCCGGTCCCATCTGCTTGATCTTCTCGACGCGCGCCTTCTCGGCTTCGGTCTCGGTCGGGATGGTGCCGATCATGCGGGTCCAGGCGAACGGCGAAACGCAGTTGGAGCGGACGTTGAAGCGGCCCATGTCGAGCGCGATCGACTTCGACAGCCCGATGATGCCGAGCTTGGCCGCGGCGTAGTTGGCCTGGCCAAAATTGCCGATCAGGCCGGAGGTCGAGGTGAAGTGCACGAAGGAGCCCGACTCCTGCTCGCGAAAGATCCGCGCCGCGGCGTGGCTGACGTAGAACGAGCCCATCAGGTGAACCTTGATGACGGCCTCGAACGCTTCCACGCTCATCTTGTGGAAGATCATGTCGCGCAGGATGCCGGCATTGTTGACGACGCCGTCGAGCCGGCCGAAATGATCGGTCGCGGTCTTCACGATCTTGCTGGCGGGGACAGCTTCCGCCACCGACTCGAAATTGGGCACCGCGATGCCGCCGCGCTTCTTGATCTCCTCGACCACTTCTTCGGCCGGCGTGGCGCTGGTACCGGCGCCGTCGGCGGCCCCGCCGGGATCGTTGACGACGACCTTGGCGCCCTCTGCCGCGCAGAGCAGCGCGATCTCGCGCCCGATGCCGCGGCCTGCGCCGGTGACGATGATGACCTTGTCTTGCAGTGATTTTGTCATGTGGGTTCTCCGCTATTCGCTTCAAATTCCGCCGTCATTCCGGGATGCGCCGAAGGCGCAGGCCCGGAATCCATATCCACGATCGGGAGTATGGATTCCGGGCTCGTCGCTTCGCGACGCCCCGGAATGACAGCCACTACCTCTCGTTCGTAAACACGATCGTGCCACTCGCGGCGAACATGCCGCCGACGCCGTGGCACACCGAAATCTTCGCATTCGGCACCTGCGCCGGCGCAATCCCGCGCATCTGGCGCACGCTCTCCTGGAGTGCGTACATGCCGTACATTCCCGAATGCATGTAGCTCAAGCCACCGCCATTGGTGTTGAGCGGGAGCTTGCCACCGGGCCGCGTGTTGCCGTCGGCGATGAATTGGCCGGTTTCCTCGTGCGGCATGAAGCCGAGATCGCCGAGGCCGAACAGCGGCAGATGCGCGAACGCATCGTAGATCATGAGATGGTCGACATCCCGGTGCGCGATGCCGGCTTCCTTAAAGGCGAGGGGGCCGGCTGTCTTGAACGCGCGCGAGGAGTTGAACGTTTCCATCTGGCTGACCATCGGCGTTTCCACGCTCTCGCCGGTGCCCATGATGTAGACGGGCTTGCGCGGAAAATCCTTGGCGCGGTCGGCCGAGGTCAGGATCAGTGCGCCGCCGCCGTCAGTGACGAGACAGCACTGCAAAAGGCGGAACGGATAGGCGATCATGCGCGAGTTGAGCACGTCGGCGACCGTGATCGGGTCCTTCATCATCGCACGCGGATTCTTCGCCGCCCATTCCCGCTGCACGACCGCCACCGAGGCGAGCTGCTCATGGGTGATGCCGTACGTCTTCATGAAGCGCAGCACGGGGATCGGGAACATGCTGGGCGGCCCGTAGACGCCGAACGGCGCTTCGAATTGGCCGTTGAGGCTGTCCGGCGGCGTCGAGCGCGGCAGCTTGCCGATCATCGACTTGCCGCTCTCGGCATGGGTGATCAGCACGGTCTTGCAGAGACCGGCCTCGATCGCAGCCGCGGCGTGGCGGACGTGCAGCATGAACGAGCAGCCGCCGACCGAGGTGCCGTCCACCCAGGTCGGCCTAATGCCGAGATAATGGCAGACCTGCTGCGGCGTTTCGACCGCGGTGGCAAAGCCGTCGATGTCGGAGAGTTTCAGCCCGGCATCCGCGATGGCGTTGAGCGCCGCATCCGCGTGGAGCTGGAGCTGCGAAATGTTGGGGACGACACCGAGCTCGGTGGTCTCGGCCGCGCCGACGACGGCAACCTGGTTCCTGCGCATGGCTTACCCCTTCGCCGGACGGAACACGGGAAGGGTGATCTTGTCGTCGAGTGCCTGGAAGGCGACCTCGAGCTTCATGTCGAGCTCGAGCGCCTCCGGCGTCTGCGGACAATCGATGATGTTGCTCATCATCCGCGGTCCTTCGGCGAGCTCGACCACGGCGATCGCATAAGGCGGTGTGAAGCCGGGAGCGGCGGGACGATGATTGATCACGTAGCTGTAGAGGAAACCCTTGCCAGTCGCCTTGAAGATGCTGACCTTGCGCGAGGCGCAGGACGGGCAGAACGGGCGCGGCGGGAAATAGACATGCGCGCAGGCGTCGCAGCGCTGCAAACGCAATTCGCCCGCTTTCGTGCCGTCCCAGAAATGCTGGGTCTCCGGCGTCGGTTTCGGGCGCGCGCGCTGCGGTTCGGCCATGTCGGAAAACCCTCCCAAAGGCAATTCTTGATAAGGCCTGGGCTTCACGCCTGCCTGTTTCGATCTTGATGCGACAATCGACCATGGCGCGTCAACGGTCCAGCAATGCGCATGCATGCCATCATGCGCACAATGCTTGTGTCGAACCGAGGCGGCGCTATAGATTGCGCGCGCAATATTCCGTGAGACAGACATGCCCGATTTTCCGACACTGGCGAAGCTCGCCGACGACCTCGAAAGCGGCCGCACGACCTCCCGCAAGCTGGTCGAGGCATGCCTCGCCAGGATCGCCGACCCGGCCGGCGAGGGCCAGCGCACTTTCATCCACGTCGACAAGGACGCCGCGCTCGCAGCCGCGGATGCGATGGACGGCTTGCGCAAGGTCAAGGCGGCGCCGTCGCGCTATGCCGGTATCCCGGTCTCGATCAAGGATCTCTTCGATATTAGGGGACAGACGACGCGCGCCGGTTCTCGTGCGCTCGACGATTCCGATCCGGCGGAGCACGATGCGGCGGCGGTTGCGCGGCTGCGCCACGCCGGCTTCGTCGTGATCGGGCGGACCAACATGACCGAGTTCGCCTATTCCGGCATCGGCATCAATCCGCATTACGGCACGCCGAAAGGCGCCTGGAACCGGGCCGAGGGACACGTGCCCGGCGGCTCGTCCTCGGGCGCCGCGGTGTCCGTGCTCGAAGGTATGGCGCATGGCGCGCTCGGCACCGACACTGGCGGCTCCTGCCGGATTCCGGCCGCCTTCAACGGCATCGTCGGCTACAAGCCGACGCAGCGCCGCGTGCCGCTGGACGGCTCCGTGCCGCTGTCCTTCTCGCTCGACAGCATCGGGCCGCTAGCGCGATCGGTCAGCTGCTGTGCCATTCTCGATGCCGTGCTCGCGAACGAGCCGATCGTCCCGCTGAAGCCGCGACCGGTGAAGGGCATGCGGCTCGCAGTGCCGACCACGATTGCGCTCGACGATCTCGACGCGGAAGTTGCCTCGACGTTCGAGCGCACGCTCAAGAGCCTCACCGATCACGGTGCGATCATCGAGCGCATCGAGATGGCCGAATTTCACGACATCGGCCCGATGAACGCCAAGGGCGGTTTTGCGGCATCCGAAAGCTACGCCTGGCATCGCTACCTCATCACGGCCAAGGGCGACGTCTACGACCCCAGGGTCTTCGTGCGCATCATGCGCGGCGAGGCGCAGAGCGCGGCCGATTACATCGATCTCCTCAACGAGCGCCGCTCGCTGATCGCGCGCGTCAATGCGCGCGTCGCGCCCTATGACGCGCTGGTGCTGCCCACCACCGCCAACACGCCGCCGAAGATTTCCGATCTCGCCGATGACAAGGCGTTCACCAGGGAAAACCTGCGGGCGCTGCGCAATTGCACCCTCATCAACATGATCGACGGCTGCGCCATCTCGCTGCCCGCGCATCGCGAGGGCGAAATTCCCGTCGGCCTGATGCTGGCGGGCGTGGGCGGATCGGACC
This sequence comes from Bradyrhizobium sp. Pa8, assembly GCF_052588265.1. Classification (NCBI taxonomy): domain Bacteria; kingdom Pseudomonadati; phylum Pseudomonadota; class Alphaproteobacteria; order Hyphomicrobiales; family Nitrobacteraceae; genus Bradyrhizobium; species Bradyrhizobium sp. Pa8. Next base: position 2,887,784 of record NZ_CP176767.1, read on the forward strand.
GTCGTATTTTCGAACTTGCTGCCGGCATGGAGGCCGTAATTCGTGTTTGACCTGACTTTCACCGTCGACGCCCAGGACACCACCACGCCGCTGACATTGGCGATCGACCAGATGGTCATTGCCGGCTGGACCGGCCGCGATCCCGTCGCACGCGACAAGCACATCGCCGAGCTGCAAGAGATGGGCATCGCCCCGCCGGCCTCGACGCCGATCTACTATCGCGCCTCGGCGCGGCGGCTGACCCAGGAAGACAGCATCGAATGCTGCGGCGGCGATTCCTCCGGCGAGGTCGAATTCGTGCTGATCGGCTGGCAGGGCCGCATCTTCGTCGGCTGCGGCTCCGACCATACCGACCGCAAGGTCGAGGCCTATAACGTCACCGTGTCCAAGCAGATGTGCGACAAGCCGGTCGCATCGACGCTATGGGAGCTCGAGGACGTCATCGGCCATTGGGACAGGATGATCCTGCGCTCCTACGCCACCATCAAGGGCGAGCGCGTGCTCTACCAGGAGGGTACGCTCGACGCGATGCTGCCGGTCGCCGACCTGATCGCGCGCGGCTTTGAGGGTGGGAAGTTCCCCGACGGCTGCGCCATGTTCGGCGGCACCTTTGCGGCCAAGGGTGGCATCCGCTCGGCCGATCGCTTCGAGTTCGAGCTGGAAGATCCCGTGCTGAAACGGACCATCAAGCACGGCTACGACGTCGCGACGCTGCCGGTGAGGGGCTGATACCTCTCCGCCGTCATTGCGAACGAAGCGAAGCAATCCAGAATCCCTCCACGGAACCAGTCTGGATTGCTTCGTCGCAAGGGCTCCTCGCAATGACGGGGGGAGAGTCGGAAATCGGGTGGTTCTAGCGGCCGCGATCTGCGACACCCACAACCGTCATTCCCGGGCGCGCCTCTTGGCGCGAACCCGGAATCCATACTCCCGGTCGTGGTTATGGATTCCGGGCTCGCGACTGCGTGCGCCCCGGAATGACGGATGTGGATAGGATGATCGTCATGGCCGTCGCCAAACGTATTGCCGCACCTGATTCTGGAACCGACCTCGCCGCCCATGTCGACACCCTCGACTGGCCGCAGATCACGGCCGAGCTCGACGCCCAGGGCAGCGCCGTCCTGAAGAATTTGCTGACGCCCGACCAATGCCGCGCCATCGCCGCGCTCTATCCTGATGATGCAGGCTTCCGCAGCCGCATCGTCATGGGCCGGCACGGCTTTGGCCGTGGCGAGTACAAATATTTCTCCTACCCGCTGCCCGATCTGATCGCGCAGCTGCGCCCGGCGCTGTATGCGCATCTTCAGGCGGTTGCCAATCGCTGGAACGAGGCGATGGGGATCGACATCCGTTACCCAACCGCGCATGCGGCGTTCCTGAAGCGCTGCCACGAGGCAGGCCAGGCGCGGCCGACGCCGCTGCTGCTGCAATACGAGACCGGGGATTTCAACTGCCTGCACCAGGATCTCTATGGCGAGCACGTGTTTCCGCTCCAGGTCGCGATCCTCTTGTCCGAGCCGGGACGCGATTTCACCGGCGGTGAGTTCGTGCTGACCGAGCAGCGCCCGCGCATGCAATCGCGCGCCGAGGTCGTGCCGCTGACGCAGGGCGATGCGGTCGCTTTTGCCGTGCATCACCGCCCAGTGCAGGGGACACGCGGGACTTACCGCGTTAATCTCCGCCATGGCGTCAGCCGGATCAGGTCCGGCCAGCGCCACACGCTGGGTGTGATCTTTCATGATGCCAAATGAGCGCTGCGATTGACGGGTGATCTCTTCGACACGGCCGCCGAGGCACAGCCGTCGCGTGAGGAGATCGCCGAGGGCGCCGTGTTGTTGCGCGGATTCGTCAGGCCGATCGAGAGCGAGCTGATCGAAGCCGTGCGCGCGATCGTGGCGCAGTCGCCGTTCCGCCGGATGACCACGCCCGGCGGCCACCTGATGTCGGTGGCCATGACCAATTGCGGCGAGCGCGGCTGGATCACCGATCACACCGGCTATCGCTACGATCCCATCGATCCGCGAACCGGCGCGCCCTGGCCCGCGATGCCGCCCGTGTTGCGCGACCTGGCCCGGCGCGCGGCGGAGCAGGGCGGGTTCACCGGCTTTGCGCCCGATGCCTGCCTCGTCAATCGCTACGAGCCCGGCACGCGGCTGTCGCTGCATCAGGACAAGGACGAGCTGGACTATTCGGCGCCGATCGTCTCGGTCTCGCTCGGACTGCCCGCGACCTTCCTGTTCGGCGGCCTGGCGCGCAGCGACAAGCCGCGGCGCTTCCGGCTCGTCCATGGCGACGTGGTCGTCTGGGGCGGGCCCAGCAGGCTCGCCTATCACGGCGTCGCGCCGCTCGCCGACGGCGAGCACGCGCTGCTCGGCCGGAAGCGGATCAATCTGACGTTTCGACGGACGCGGTGATCTTCCTTCTCCCCTTGTGGGAGAAGGTGGATCGCTGGCGCGAAGCGGCAGCGAGACGGATGAGGGGGCTGTCTCCGCGGATAGAGACCCCTCATCCGCCTTCCCTTCGGGAAGGCACCTTCTCCCTGTTCGATGCGGCGTGCCGCATCCGCGTTCAGCCGCGTAACGGACCAGCTTGGCTAAAAATTAGGCCTCGACCGGTGGATAGGTTGCGGAAGGTGTTGAACCGAGTCAGCGGACTCTTGCGCGCGAGTCACGAACCATCGTTTCTTGATGGCAGATGGCCCTCACTGATTCGAGTCGCCATCGAACGGGAACAGAGACCGGCCGACCTCTCCAGATTGGACCGGTCCCTGAGCCCTTGGCTCCCCAGCGGGCGGCTCATCAGCGTAAAGTCGATGGGGCGTCCGCGAGGATCTACGCGAACAGCACCACTGTGCGGGTGATTTGGCAAGTCCGCTAATTGGCGAGGGCAGACCAAATCACAAGAGATCGCCCTTGCTTCTGCATTTCCGGAGTTTGCGAATGTCTGGTGATCTCACCAGACGTCAAGCCGCTACTCACCAATTAATTATGCTGAAGGCGCGATGCGGCACCTGACGCGCGTGTCGGCCGGGATGGCCGGCGCTGCAAGCCGTCGGCAGCGCTGATCGATCACCGCAATCCCGCTCCCGATCCAACGCGAGCCCGTCCGCGTGCGCTGTAAATCGTGGGGAACTGAATCCCAATCCCTTGAAACGGATGGCTTTCCGCGCCACCTTGCGCGACCTCAGCGGCTTTGCCCTAATGGGGGAGTGATTTGGCTGTTCGCCGAATCACGGCATGGAAAAGCCGAGCACACTTTGCACGCGGGCTCGGCTTTCCGTGGCGTTTGTCACAACAGGAGATGCTTTCGCATGTCCGTAACCACAAGGAGAGCCTAGCGTGACTAGTCGCCTCGTACAAGACAACCAGCCCCGCAAGACCAAGTTCACATTCGAAGAAGCTGTTGACGTCTGGCTGCGCCGCTGGTGCGGACAGTTTCAGCACGAGATCGCGGCGGCATATGTGATCAACCCGCGCGCGGTGAACCAAGTCCTCAAGGAAATCACCCACGCCGGGAGCAAGGCGGAGGCCGCTCGGCGCGTCAGCCGCACGGCATAATCATTGTGTAGGCGAGCGGCTCAGGCCGCTCGCCAAGCGACCATCTCACGCCAGTGTCAGCAGTTTTTCGGTTTTTTACACCGGCTAGACACTGGCGCGGCTATCGATTGATATTGCTCCGCTATTTCCACTACTGACTTTCCCACAAGGGGAAAAGGGAGTCCCGGAACGACGGTGCTTTGTTTACGGCTTCGGCGGGTGAATGAACGCCCAGGGGCTGACTTCCGAATCCCGCGTCACCTCGATCGAAATCAAATATGGCCCGTCATGGGCCAGCGCCTTTTCCATCGCCGCCGTGAACTGGTCCGGCGCGGTGACGCGCGCAGCAGCCACACCAAAGGACTCCGCGAGCTTGACGAAATCCGGATTGACCAGATCGGACGCCACCACGCGGCCGTTAAAGCGCTCACGCTGGTCGCGGCGCACATTGCCATAGGCGTTGTTGTTGAACACCAGCGTCACCACGCCGATGTTGAACTGTACGGCGGTGGCAAGCTCCTGAACGCCGAACATGAAGCCGCCGTCGCCGGTGATCGCCACCACCGGCTTGTCGGGGTTGGCGACCTTGGCGCCGAGCGCGGTCGGGAAGCCCGAGCCGAGCGTGCCCTGATAGCCTGACGTGATGAAGGTGCGCGGCTCGTAGATCGGGAAGCCGTACCAGGAGGCGAAGCCGAACTGCGACAATTCATCGGTGACGATCGCGTTCGCCGGCAGCACCTCGCGCAGGATGTTGAGATACGCCATCTGCGGCTGGATGCTCTGGATCTCTGCCAGCGCGGTCGCGGTGGCCTCGCGGATCGCGGCGCGGCGGCCGGCGGTCTTGCTGTAGCCGGCCTTGCTCACCGCTTCGATCAGATCGGCGGTCGCGGTCTTGGCATCGGCGACGATGGCGGTGTCGGAGATGAAGCGCCGCATCTCGACGGGATCGATGTCGATGCGGATGCTCTTCAACCCGTCCGGCCGATACGGCCAGCGTGACATCGTTGGCAGCTCCAGCCGCGAGCCGATGCCGATCATGAGATCGGTCTTCGGCCATAGCTTGTAGGCGGCAGCCATCGTGAGCCCCAGCTCGTGCGCGTTGGAGACGATGCCGCGCCCGCTGCGGAAGGCGACGACGGGTGCGTCGATCATCTCGGCGAGCTCGAGGATTTCGTCGCGCGCCTCGATCGCGCCGCTGCCGACAAAGATCATCGGCGCCTTGCTGCTCCTGATTACCGCGGCCGCCTGCGTGATCAAATCAGGATCGGGCAATGGCGCGGGCAGCGGCTCCAGCACCTTTGCGGCACAGGTGTCCGCGCGCTGGGTGAAGATATCCCAGGGCATCTCGACCGAGGCAGGGCCGCGCCGGCCGGACGTCATCTCCTGGAAGGCGCGCGACACGGTGGTCGGCGCGTTGCCGGGCGTTTCGATCCGATCCGCCCATTTCACATAGGTGCGCAAGGTGGCGAGCTGGTCCGGCATCTCGTGCAGATGGCCGCGGCCCTTGCCAAGAAACTGCGTCGGCACCTGGCCGGTGACGCACAGCACCGGCTCGTTGCAGCCGTAGGCGGTCAGCAGCGCCGCGCTGGCGTTGAGCACGCCGGGGCCGGGCACCACGCTGAACACGCCGGGCTTGCCGCTGGAGCGTGCGTAACCAAACGCCATGTAGCCGCAGGCCTGCTCGTGCCGCGCGCCGATTACGTTGAGCTTAGCCTGGTGGAAGGCGTCGAACAGGCCGTAGACCTGCGCGCCGGGCAAGCCGAACACGGTGTCGACGCCATGGGCGACAAGGCCGCTTACGATCGCTTCGCCGCCGGTGAGGGTGGTCATTGCACTATTCCATTTCGATTGTTGTTCAGGCTTCGTCGACGACGCCATTTCGTAGCATGCCGATGCCTTCGGCTTCGACCTCGATGACATCGCCGGGCTTCAGATAGCGCGGCGGATCGAACCGCGCACCGGCGCCGGTCGGCGTGCCCGTCACAATGATGTCACCGGGGACGAGCGTCGCGAAGGTCGAGATATAGCTGATGAGATAGCGGAACGGGAACATCAGCCGGCTGGTGCGGTCGTCCTGCCTGAGTTCGCCGTTGACATGCGTGGTGAGCCTGATGTCGGCGATCTGTGCTTCCCTGGTGTAGGGCACCAGCCACGGGCCGAGGCTTCCGCTGGAATCAAAGTTCTTGCCTTGCGTGACGTTGAACTTGGCATGGCGCAGCCAGTCGCGCACCGAGCCCTCGTTGCAGAGCGTGAGCGCCGCGACGTGGTCGAGCGCGGCACTTTCCGGAATGTGACGGCCCGCCTTGCCGATCACCAGCACGATCTCGCCTTCGTAGTCGAGCTGCGCTGATGCGCGCGGACGCACCAGCGGCGTGTCGTGGCCGACGAAGGAACGGGGCGAACGCATGAACATGCTCGGATATTTCGGTGCGTCCTGGCCGTCCTTGTACTCGGCATTGCGGTCGGGATAGTTGACGCCGATGCAGATGATCTTTTCCGGAGCGGGCACCGGCGGCAGCCAAATGATGTCGCCGAGCGCATGATCCGGCGCGCGGCCGGCGGCCTCCTCGGCAAGGCTCACGAGCTTTCCGGCCGCGATCACCTCGCACAGCGTCGGATAGTCCTTGGCGTAACGTGAGGAGAGATCGACGATACCTCCCTCCAGGACGGCGCCGTAGTGAGTTGAACCCTTGATCGAATATGTGGCGAGGCGAGGGAGCTTCATCGCTTAATCCGCCACCAGCACGTCGGCGACGAACTTCGGCTCGCGCACGGCTTGCCCGCTAAACGGCGAGCCCTGCTCGAACCACGAACGCGGCGCCGGCGCGCCCCACAGCGTCTGGCGGCGTGGATCGCGCAGCGACCAGCGCAGCGGCTCGTGGTCGTGATCGCCGGTGAAATAATCGCTGGTGTAGAGTTCGAGACGGTGCCCGTCGGGGTCGCGCACGTAGAGGAAGAACGCATTCGAGATGCCGTGGCGTCCCGGGCCGCGCTCGATGTTCTTGACGAAGCCTTGCGAGGCCATGACGTCGCAGAGATGGATGATGTTCATCGCCGTCGGCGTCCAGTAGGCGAAATGGTGCAGGCGAGGGCCCTTGCCGTTGGTGATGGCGAAATCGTGGACATTGCCCTTGCGTTGCATCCAGGCTGCGGCGATGCGGCCGTTCGGTCCGTCCTCCTCGGCATATTCGGTCAGACGGAAGCCGAGCCGCGCGTAGAACTCGACGGTGTCCTGCACCTCGGCGGCGAAGACATTGAAATGATCGAGCCGCTGCGGATGGCATCCCCTGTAGAGGTCGTAGCGGCGAAGCAGATGCGGCCGGCGGTCCATCGACGCGTAGAGCTCGATCTGGAAGCCGAAGGGATCGGTGAATTGCAGCGTGCGGCCCTGGAAGGGCTGGTCGACGAAGGCGTAAGAGAGACCGTTCTCCGAAAGGAAGGAGGCGGCCTTGTCGAGGTCTTTGTCATTGCCGACCTTGAAGCCGAGCCGGGCGCAGGCGGGTACTGCCGCCTTGCGCAACACCAGCGAGTGATGCTGGTGCTCCTCGGCTGCGCGCAAGTAGACGACCTTGTCGTCGGCATCCTCGACATGCAGGCCGACGGTGGTCTCGTAGAACGCGCGGCTGAGCTTCAGGTCGGTCACGTCGAGCACGACATGGCTGGAGCGGATGATGTTGAACGGCGGCTCGAAGATGTGTTGCGGTACGGGCATTGGCGTTTCCCTTTCTCGGCTCGTCACCCCGGGATGGCCCGAAGGGCCAGGCCCGGGATCCATAACCCCGGCTGGTGGATTTGGATTCCGGGCTCGACGCTTCGCGCCGCCCCGGAATGACACTGTCCCTAAATTCCCAATTTCTGAATCTTGTGCGTGCCCCGCGCCAGCGAGACGTGCTTGGTTTCCATGTAGAAGTCGAACGAGTAGTCGCCGCCGTCGCGGCCGATGCCTGAGGCCTTCATGCCGCCGAACGGCGTCGGCAGATGGCGGACGTTTTCCGAGTTCAGCCAGATCATGCCGGCCTCCAGCGCGTCGGCAACGCGCAGTGCGCGGCCAACGTCGTTGGTCCAGACATAGCCGGTCAGGCCGTAGCGGATGTCGTTGGCGATCTCGATCGCATCGGCTTCGTCACGGAAAGGCAGCACGGTGAGGAACGGACCGAACACCTCCTCCTGCGCCACGCGCATCTTGCCGTTCGCGCCGGTCACCAAGGTCGGCTCGACATAATGCCCGCCGCCCGGGCCGTCATAGGTCTTGCCGCCGACGGCGATCACAGCACCATCCTGCCGCGCGACGTCGAAATAGGAGCAGACTTTTGCGAGGTGCCGCTCGTGGATCAGCGGCCCGATCTCGGTGGCGGGATCGAGCGGATGGCCGACCTTGAGTGCCTTCACGCGCGCGGTCAGCTTCTCGATGAATGTCTCGGCAATGTCTTGCTGGATCAGCAGACGGCTCGACGACGTGCAGCGCTCGCCGTTGAGGGAGTAGATCATGAACACGACGGCATCGAGCGCGCGGTCGAGATCGGCGTCGTCGAACACGATCACCGGGTTCTTGCCGCCGAGCTCGAAATGCACGCGCTTCAAGGTCGGCGCGCCCTGGACCATGATCGCCGATCCCGTCGCGCTTTCGCCGACGAAGCCGATCGCCTTGATGGCGGGATGCTCGGTCAGGGCCTTGCCGGCCTCCTCGCCAAAACCGTGTACGGTGTTGAGCACGCCGTCGGGAACGCCGGCTTCCTTGACGAGCCTTGCCAGAATCGCGGCCGTCACCGGCGACCATTCGGCCGGCTTGTGCACGACGGTGCAGCCCGCGGCCAGCGCCGGTGCGATCTTCCAGGTCGAAAGCATGAACGGCGTGTTCCACGGCGTGATCACGCCGACCGGGCCGATCGGCACGCGGGTCGAGATATTCCAGTGCTCGTCGCTCGGCGTGTTCTGGCCATCGCGCGCCTCGGCGCATTTGTCGGCGAAGAAGCGAAAATTCTCGGCGGCGCGGATCGCGGCCTTGGCCATGAAGCGATAGGCCTGGCCGGTGTCGATGCATTCGAGCACGGCGATGTCGTCGGCATTGTCCTCGATCGCGTCGGCGACGCGGTGCAGCAGCTTCTTCCGCATCGCCGGCCCCATGTCGCGCCAGGACTTGAAGGCCAGCGCAGCGGCGGTGGCCGCGGCGTCGATGTCCTCGGCGGTGCCGCGGGCGACGCTTGCAAGCACGGCGCCATCGACCGGCGACTTCGTCTCGAATGTCTCACCGGAGATCGAGGGGACGATCTTGCCGTCGATCATGTGGCCGATGCCGTCGGCCCGCAGCTTCTTCAGCAGCGGTGCTGCGCGGTCGCGATTGGCCTGGAACACATCGGCTTTCGGCGTGGGCTTATCCATGGGCAGCCTCCACTTTCAGGGCGTCGTGGATGTTGTTGCGCTTCCAGCTGGTGTCCTTGTCGTTGATCTGCATGTCGAACGACAGGGCGAACTTGCTGGCGGCGAAGACGGGATCGAGATGTTTTGAAAGCGCCTGGAAGACGTGCTCGCCGGCTTTCTGGCGCGTGGGAAGGTCGCGGCCTTCGCCGATGCGCAGCACCATGTCGAGGAAGCCGTAGTCCTGCCGCGCGTCCGCGATCGCATAGCGCTCGCATCTAATGGCGCGGACGCGGATGCCGCCGAGTGGGAAGATGCCGGTCTCGACCGCCGCATTCCGCACCACCTCGCAGACCGCGCCGATGTCGAGGCGGCCGTCGAGATTGGCCGAATATTCGATGGTGAAATGCGGCATCGCGGTTTCACTCCCTGTTTTTTTGTTCGCCTAAGCGAAGTAGCAGCTCACCGAGCCGTAGGCGCCATAATCGGCCTGAATTGTGTCGCCCTTGCGGGTCTCGATCGGACGGATGAAGGAGCCGGCAAGCACGACCTGCCCGGGCTCCAGCGCAAGGCCGAGCGGCGCGATCTTGTTGGCGAGCCAGGCCACGGCGGTCGCTGGATGATTGAGCACGCCGGCGGCCAGGCCCGTTTCCTCGAGCTGGCCGTTCTTGAAGCAGAGCGCGCCGATCCAGCGCAGGTCGGCGTCCAGCGGGCGGATCGGCCGTCCGCCGAGCACGATGCCGGCATTCGCCGCGTTGTCGGCGATGGTGTCGAAGATTTTTCGCGTCGCCTTGGTGCTGGGGTCGACACGTTCGATGCGCGTGTCCAGGATCTCAAGCGCCGGCACGACGAAATCGGTGGCGTTGAGCACGTCGAACATCGTGCAGTCCGGCCCCGCGAGGCGCCTGCTCATGACGAAGGCGAGCTCGGCCTCGACGCGCGTGGCGATGAAGCGCCCGGTCGGGACGAGGCCGCCATCGGCAAAGAACATGTCGTCGAGCAGCACGCCGGAATCCGGCTCGTCGATATTGAGCGCGCTCTGCATCGCCTTCGAGGTCAAGCCGATCTTGTGGCCCTTGACGGTCCGGCCCTCCGCGAGCTTGAGGTCGACCCAGGCTTTCTGAATCGCGTAGGCGTCAGCGATGGTAATGCCTGGAAAATCCTGCGAGAGCTGCCGGATCTGGGTGCGGGTCTTCTCCGCCTGATGCAGACGGTTCGCACAAGCTTGGATATCGTCGTTGGAAAGCGCCATCTGTGATCTTACAAATCGTGGTGCCCGGAGATACTTAACATGTTAAGTGAATGCGTCAAACAGAATTTGGGCTTGCTGCACTGCAAACATTTTGCGGCTTGAAAGGGCGGCTTTGAAAGGACGACATGGCGAAGAGACCGGCTGATCCCGCGAACGGAAGTGAGCCCGCCGCACGGCAGGTGCCGATGCGCGACTTCTCGCGCTCGCTGCCGATGTCGCTGCTCAGGGCGCGTGAAGCGGTGATGCGGCAATTTCGTCCCAAGCTGCGCGAGCACGGCCTGACCGAGCAGCAATGGCGCATCCTCCGGGCACTGGCAGCCATCGAGGCCGCGGAGGTGACAGAGCTCGCGCGCACGGCCTTTCTCCTCGGCCCGAGCCTGTCGCGCATCCTGCGCGATCTCGAGGCGCGCAATCTGATCGAGCGTAAGACCGCGAAGGCGGACCAGCGCCGCAGCATGGTCTCGATCTCGAAAGAGGGCGTGAAGCTGATGGCCTTGGTGGCCCCATCCTCGGAAGCGATCTACGCCGAGATCACGCAACGCTTCGGCGCGCGCAAGCTCGCCGAGTTGCAGGAGATGCTCGGTCAGTTGGAATCGTGTCTCGCTTCCACGGACGCGAGCGACGTCACGGATGAAGCGTAACGGCAAATTTGCATGATCACTTTCCAACTACGCATGACTGTCATCATTGCATAACGCGTGGGCAGCGCGATCGTCGCGAAATGCGTGAAAATGCCGTGAGAAATCGCTGAGAATAGACAGCCGTCGCGGGTGTTGATCACTATTGGGTGCGCGCTGTGCGCAGTTAGTCGATGTTGGCGCAATATCAATTTACTCGTATCGGCAGAATTCGTAAGTAGCATCCGGTTCTGTATTCAGCGATAGAGCCAAGACATAGAGCCAAGACAAAGAAGGGCCGACAAGGATGCCCGGCCCCAGGGAGGAATGAATGAGACTGACGAGACGCGACTTCGCAGCCGGAATTGCTGCCGGCATTGCCGCGCCATACCTCATCAAGAGCGCGCATGCGCAAGGCGCCACCATCAAGATCGGCATGTGCGCGCCCGTCACCGGTCCCGCCGCTGAATCCGGTGGCTACGCCGTCAAGGGCGCCAGGCTCGCGCTCGAAGCCGTGAACAAGGCCGGCGGTATCCTGGGAAAACAGGGCGAATTGATCGTCGAGGACGACCAGACCACCAATCCCGGCATCGTGCTCGCATTCTCGAAACTCGCTGCGCAGTCCGACATCGTCGGGTTCCTTGGCTCGATTCGTTCGACCCAGGTCCATGCGATGGCGCCCGACGTCACCAAGCTCGGCAAGCCCGTGATGATCGGCGGTACCGATCCGAACCTCACCCATATGGGCAATCAGTGGCTGTTCCGCTGCCGTCCGAACGACAGCTATTCCGGCCGCGTGATCGCCGAATATGGCGTCACCACGCTGGCCAAGAAGAAATGGGCCGTGCTGCACTCGACCGATGCGTTCGGCACCGCGGGCGGCAAGGCGCTGACCGCCGCGCTCGAAAAGCTCGGCGCGCCGCCGGTGCTCGATCAAGGCTATGCCAACCAGAGCCAGGACTTCACCCCGGTCGTGCTCGCGATCAAGCAGTCCGGCGCCGACATCCTCGGTTCCTACTTCACCTTCGAGAACGATCTCGGCATCTTCGCCCGCCAGCTCCGTCAGCTCGGCGTCAACATCCCGTGGGTCGGCTCGCCCTCGATCGTCAACATCACGGCGCTGAAGCTTGCAGGTCCCGCGCTCTACAACACGTATGGCGTGGCGGACTATGCCGAGGATTCCAGCGAAGGCTCGAAGGCGTTCGGCAAGATCTACCGCGACGCGGTCAAGGTCGCGCCCGACAACCAGAGCTCCTGGACCTTCGACGCGATCAACGTGCTGGCGCAGGGCATCAACAAGGCCGGCACGACCGATCCGGCCAAGGTCCGCGAAGCCATCCTCGCGATCAAGAAGTTCCCGGGCGCCGAGGGCGAATACAATTTCGACCAGAACGGCGACGGTCTCCACGGCTACAACATCGTGAAGAACGACAAGGGCAAGATCGTCTTCGACAAGCACATCGAGTTCAACGACTGACGTTGAAGCGGCCTCCCTGATTCCGGTCGGGGAGGTCGAAACGTCTTTCATTGGACGAATCTGACCTCCAACAGAAGCTTGTCATGGATCTCGCCCTACAACTCCTTTTTACCGGCATCGGTATCGGCGCCGTCTACGCGCTCGTCGCGCTCGGCTTCGTGCTGATCTTCCGTGCCACCAATGTGGTGAATTTTGCCCAGGGCGAATTCTCCATGGTCGCGGCCTATCTGATGGTCGTCGCGGTCGAGGCCGGTCTGCCCTATTGGGCGGCCTTCATCGTCGCGCTGCTCGGCATGGCGCTGCTCGGAATCATCTTCAATCTCGGCGTCTATTATCCGCTGCGCCACCGCACCTATCTGCCCGTGATCATCGCCACTATCGGCGCCTCGATCCTGCTCGCCAATTCCGTGCTCGCGATTTACGGTCCGCAGCCGCAGGTGCTGGAAGGCTGGTTCGAGACGCCCGGCATTCAGGTCGGCCCGGTCTATCTCGACAGCCAGTATCTGCTGATCATCGGCGTCACGATCTGTCTCGTGATCTTCAATTTCTGGTTCTTCGAGAAGACGCTGCTCGGCAAGAAGCTGCAGGCGACCTCGCAGGACAAGGAAATGGCCTCGCTGCTCGGCATTTCCGTCTCCACCATGATCATGATCACCTTCATCTATTCGGCGGTGCTCGGCGGTCTTGCCGGCATCCTCGTCGCACCGGTGCTGTTCGTCTCGATCCAGATGGGCTCGACGATCGCGCTGAAGGCGTTCGCGGCCACCATCATCGGCGGCTTCGGCGACGTTGCCGGCGCCATCATCGGCGGGCTCTCGCTTGGGGTCATCGAAACCTTCGGTGCAGCCTATATCTCGGTGCCCTATAAGGACGGCTTCGCCTTCCTGGTGCTGATCGCCTTCCTGATCTTCCGGCCGCAGGGCATCTTCGGCGAACGCGTGGCGGAAAAGGCATGAGCGCTCCCAGCGACAACATGCCGATTCCGGCGCCCGCCATCCATTCGAAACCGCTCGTGATCCGGCACCTGCCGTACTTCATCGGCGCGGCGATCCTGGTCTGGCTCGCCGCGACCATGCGCTTCGACGGATACGTTCACAACATCCTGCTGCAGGCCACCACGTTCTCGATCGCGGTGTTCGGCCTCTCGGTCGTGCTCGGCCTGTGCGGCCAGATCAATCTGGCGCAGGCCGCGTTCTTCGGCCTCGGCGCCTATGCGGTCGGCATCGGCACGACGGACCTGCAGGTCAGCTTCTGGGTGTGCCTCGTCGGCGGCTGCCTGATCTCGCTGCTCGCCGGCGCGTTCCTGGGCATGTCCACGCTGCGGCTCGGCGGTCATTATCTTGCGATGGTGACGATCTCGTTCCAGCAGATCGTTACGCTGGTGATGATCAACGCGATCTGGCTGACGCGCGGCCCGGACGGCGTCCCCAACATCAAGCGGCCCGAGCTGTTCCAGTCGTCGCAGAGCTATCTCGCCTTCTGCGTCGCGATGCTGGCGATCGTCGGCTACCTGGTCTGGCATCTCGCGGATACAAAACTCGGCCGCGCCATGCGCGCGGTGCGCGACAACGAGCTTCTTGCGGCCGGCGTCAACGGCATCGACGTCTTCCGCACCAAGATCTACGCCTTCGCGCTCTGCGCGCTGCTCGGCGGGCTCGCGGGCGGATTGTTCGCCGGCGGCTTCGCCTATGTCAGCCCCGATCAGTTCTCCTTTGCGGAATCGATCGTGTTCCTGACCATGTCGCTGCTCGGCGGCGTGGCCTCGCCGATCGGTTCTGCCATCGGCACGGGGCTCTTGATCCTGATCCCGGAATGGCTGCGCTTCCTCAAGAGCGTGCCGGGCCTGTATCTCGCAATCTACGGCCTGTTCGTGATCCTGATCATCCGCTTCATGCCCGACGGCATCTGGGGCTTTGTCGCGGACGCCTTCACGCGCTGGCGCGCCAAGATCAAGGCGCCGCCGGCGGCGGCTGCCCTGCAATTGAAGCCGGCGACGATCGGCGGCGACACGGTGCTGGAAGTCACCGGCCTGTCGAAGCATTTCGGTGGCCTCAAGGCCGTCGACGGCGTCGACATCGCCGTTAAGCGCGGCGGCGTGCATGCGCTGATCGGTCCGAACGGCTCGGGCAAGACCACGACGCTCAATGTGCTCTCGGGTCTCTATGAAGCGACATCCGGCAGGATCGTGCTCGACGGCACCGACATCACCCACATGCCGCCGCATCAGCGCACGGCTTCCGGTCTCGGCCGCACGTTCCAGAACATTCGCCTGTTCCGTTCGATGACGGCGCTGGAGAATGTCGAGATCGGCGCCGAGCGGCCCGGCAACACCATGGTCGGGAAGGGCGACGACGCCCTGACCGAGCGGGCGATGGAGGCGCTGACCTTCGTCGGGCTCGGCAGCCGCGCCAACGAGCTGATCTCGAGCTTCTCCTACGGCCATCAGCGGCTGATCGAGATTGCCCGTGCGCTCGCGTCGAACCCGACGCTGCTGCTGCTCGACGAGCCCGCGGCCGGCCTCAACTCGACCGAGAAGCTGGAGCTACACGAGCTGCTCAAGCGCATCGCGGCGCAGGGCCTGACCATCCTGATCATCGATCACGACATGACGCTGGTCTCGGAAGCGGCCCAGCACATCACCGTGCTCAACTTCGGACGCCGTATCGCGGACGGCGAATCCCTGGCCGTGCTGCGTCATCCCGACGTCGTCTCCGCCTATCTCGGGAGCGAATGATGCCGTTGCTCGAAATCCGCAATCTGGTGGTGCGCTATGGCGAGATCGAAGCGCTGCGCGGGGTGACCTGCGCGGTGGAGCAGGGGCAGGTGGTGACGCTGCTCGGGGCCAACGGCGCCGGCAAGTCCACGACCTTGCGCGCCATCTCCGGCCTCGCCAAGCCGACCTCCGGCGACATCCTGTTCGACGGCAATTCGATCGGAGGTCTTGGTCCGGAAGCGATCGTCCGCATGGGCATCTCGCACGTGCCGGAAGGCCGCAGGGTATTCCCGGGTCTCACCGTGAAAGAGAACATCATGCTCGGCGCGTCCAATCGCCGGGCGCCGACCTCGGAGATATCGCGGGAGGCGGACGCGATGTTCGACCTGTTCCCCGACATCCGGAAGTTCACCAACGCGCTCGGCTGGACGCTGTCCGGCGGCCAGTTGCAGATGGTGGCGGTCGCGCGCGGCTTGATGGCCAAGCCGCGGCTGTTGTTGCTCGACGAGCCCTCCCTTGGTCTTGCGCCCGTCATCGTGCAGGCCGTGTTCAAGATCATCTCGGAGATCCGGCGCAACACGACGGTGCTGCTCGTCGAGCAGAATGCGCGCATGGGCCTGTCTGTGGCCGACTACGGCTATGTGCTCGAAACCGGCCGCATCGTGCTCGGCGGCAAGCCCGACGAGCTCTGGGGCAACGAAGCGATCCGCGCCGCCTATCTCGGCGGCCATGCCAAGGTGAGTGCTTAGGGCATGGTCCGGACCCGGAGGGCCGCGTTAGCGCAAAGTGTGCAGCGGTTTTTCGAGAAGATCATGCCCAAACAATAACCGGGGAGTTTGTCCATGGTCACGATCCAGGTCCAGAACCTCATCGACTTCGTCGGCGAGGTGTTCGGTCACGCGGACTCCTCGCCGGAGGAGGCGAAGCGGATCGCGACCTATCTCACCACGGCCAATCTCACCGGCCATGACAGCCACGGCGTGATCCGCGTGCCCGTCTATATCCGCTGGCTGAAGACCGGTTTCGTGGTCCCGAACCAGACCGCAGAGGTGGTTGTCGACAAGCCTTCGCTCGCGGTGGTCGACGGCAAGTTCGGCTACGGCCAGACCGTGACGCCGCAGGCGGTCCGGATCGGCATCGAGAAATGCAAGAAGGCGGGCCTTGCCGCTGTTGCGCTGCGCAATGCCGGCCATATCGGCCGCGTCGGTGACTGGGCCGAGATGGCCGCCGCCGAAGGGTTGGTCTCCGTGCATTTCGTCAATGCCGCCGGCTCGCTGCTGGTGGCGCCGTTCGGCGGCGTCGAGAAGCGGCTCTCCACCGCGCCTTATTGCGTCGGCATCCCGCGCGAGGGGCAGGATCCGATTGTGCTGGATTTCGCCACCTCGGTCGTCGCCGAAGGCAAGGTGCTGGTCGCAAGCCGCGGCGGCAAGAAGCTGCCGAAGGGCGCGCTGGTCGATGCCGACGGGACCCTGAGCGAGAACCCGACTGTGCTCTACGGGCCCTTCACGCCGGAAGGGCCGCGCGATCACACCAAGGGGACGGGGGCCATCCGCGCCTTCGGCGATCACAAGGGCTCGGGCCTTGCGTTCATGTGCGAGCTGCTCGGCGGCGCGCTGACCGGAACCGGGGCCACATCGGGCGGGCGACGCTTCGCCAACGGCATGCTGGCGTTCTATGTCGATCCGAAGGTGATCGATACCTCCCATGTGTTCGATGCAGAGGTGTCGCGCTATACCGACTTCATCCGCGCCACCAAGCCGATGGCGGGGGTCGATCAGGTGCTGATCCCGGGCGATCCCGAGCGGAAAACCCGGGCCGAGCGCACCAAGAACGGCATCCCCTTGCCGGATGACACCTGGGCGGCGATAGTGAACACCGCCCGCGAGGTCGGTGTCAGCGAAGTCAGCATCCAGCGGGCGACCGCATAGGTCTTGCGTCATTGCGAGCGTAGCGCGGAGCCCCGGTTCGCGGTAACAGCAGAGCCGTGCTGTCGCGGCGCTCGTCATGGTGACGAAGGTCCAAACAACGGTCCAAGCAACAAAAGAAGGAAGGCAACGTGGCGAACAAGGTCAAGGAAATCTGGAAGTCGGGCAAGGCCGTGGTCAACGCGTGGCTCGCGATTCCCTCCGGCTTCTCGGCCGAGATGATCGCGCAATGCGGCTTCGACAGCGTCACCGTCGACATGCAGCACGGCGTGCAGGACTATCTCTCGATGGTGCAGTGCTTCCAGGCGATGGATAAGCATCCCGTGACCCCGATGGTCCGCGTGCCCTGGAACGAGCCCGGCATCATCGGCAAGGTGCTCGACGGCGGCGCCTATGGCGTGATCTGCCCGATGGTCAACACGGCGCAGGAGGCCAAGAACCTCGTGTCGTATTCCAAGTATCCGCCGCAGGGCGTCCGCTCCAACGGCCCGATCCGCGCCGGCATGTACGGCACCGCGGGCTCCTACCAGAAGACCGCGAATGCCGACACCATCCTGCTGCCGATGATGGAGACCAGGACCGCGGTCGAGAACATGGAAGCGATCCTCGACGTCGAGGGCATCGACGGCGTCTATATCGGCCCGTCCGATCTCGGCTTCTCCTACGGCCTCGAGCCGAAGCTCGATCGCACCGAGCCAGAGATCCTCGCGATCTACGACAAGATCATCAAGGAATGCGCCAAGCGCGGTCTCAACCCGGGCATCCATTGCAGCGGCGCGGAAGGCGCGGCGCGTGCGATCAACATGGGCTTCAAGCTGGTGACGTTGTCCAACGAAGTCGGCCTGATGACGACCTACGCCAAGATGCAGGTCAACGCGACCCGCAAGGATTCGGCTGGGAAGGCCTAAGACACTCGCGAATGGCGAATGGGGAGTAGCGAATAGTGCTGCTCCCCTTTTTCCATTCGCCACTCACCACTCGCTATTCGCCTCCGAAGGAGACCTGCCATGACCATCAGCCCCGTCATTCGCCTCCATCCCGATGATGGCGTGCTGATCGCGCGCGCGAGCCTGCCGCCGGGAACCTTGGTTGCCGACGGCGTGACCACGGTCGAGCGCATTCCCTCCGGCCACAAGGTCGCGATCAAGCCGATCGCATTGGGCGAGCCGGTGATACGCTACGGCCAGATCATCGGCTTTGCGACCACGCCGATCGCGCCGGGCCAGCACGTGCACGTGCAGAATTGCGGCATGGGGGATTTCTCGAAGGACTACGCCTATTGCGCCGACGTCAAGCCGACGCCGAACTTCGACCTGCCCGCGACCTTCGAAGGCATCCGCCGCCCGGACGGTCGCGTCGCCACGCGCAACTATATCGGCATCCTCACCTCAGTGAATTGCAGCGCGCATGTCGCAAGCCTCGTCGCCGACGTCTTCAAGAAGAATCCGTTCACCGGCGACAATCCGCTCGCCGACTTCCCCAATGTCGACGGCGTGGTCGCGCTGACCCACAAGACCGGCTGCGGCATGACGCAGAACGAGCCCTTGGCGCTGCTCCGCCGTACGCTCGGCGGCTATGCGCGTCACGTCAATTTCTCCCACGTGATCGTGCTCGGCCTCGGCTGCGAGGTGAACCAGATCGGCGGGCTGATGGAAGAGCAGAAGCTCGCCGGCCGCCTCCGCGCGATGGACATCCAGGAGGTCGGCGGCACCCGCAAGACGGTCGAAGCGGGTATTGCCTTCGTGCGTGAAGCCCTTTCGGATGCCAACAAGGTGAAGCGCGAGACTGTCGCCGCGAGCGAATTGACCGTTGCCCTGCAATGCGGCGGCTCGGACGGTTATTCCGGCGTATCCGCAAACCCGGCGCTTGGGGCCGCCAGCGATCTCATCGTCCGTCACGGCGGCACCGTGATCCTGTCCGAGACGCCGGAGACCTATGGCGCCGAGCATCTGCTCACGCGCCGCGCCGTCAGCCGCGAGGTCGGCGAGAAGCTGGTCGATCTCATGCGCTGGTGGGACGAATACACCGAGCGCGAAGGCGCCGAGATGAACGCCAATCCCAGCCCCGGCAACAAGGCCGGCGGCCTCACCACCATTTTGGAGAAATCGCTCGGCGCGATGGCGAAGGCCGGCACCACCAACCTCGTCGAGGTGCTGCGCTACGCCGAGCCCATCACCAAGAAAGGTTTCGTCTTCATGGACACGCCCGGCTACGACCCTGTCGCGGCGACCGGGCAGGTGGCGGGTGGCGCCAATCTGGTCTGCTTCACCACCGGCCGCGGCAGCGTGTTCGGCTGCAAGCCGGCGCCCTCGATCAAGCTCGCCACCAACACGCCCATGTACAAGCGCATGGAAGAGGACATGGACGTCAATTGCGGCACCATCCTCGAAGGCGAGGAGAGCGTCCAGGAGTGTGGCCAGCGCATCTTCGAGCTCATCCTGAAGACGGCGTCGGGCCAGCCGACCAAGAGCGAGAGCTTTGATTTCGGCGGCGCCGAGTTTGCGCCCTGGGTGTTAGGGGCGACGATGTAGCGTGACCGTGCAGCCCGTGCCGTAGGCACGGTCTGCCCGTTGTTAGTGCTTGATCGAGGTCACCACCGGTGTTCTGCTCAAAAAAGCTGCTGGAGCACCGCACCCCGTGTCGATCTACGTCGCATTACACCACGTCACGCACTACAAATACGACCGCCCGATCGATCTTGGCCCGCAGACCATCCGGCTGCGGCCGGCGCCGCATACGCGCACGCCGGTCCTGAGCTATTCGCTCAAGGTCACTCCGGCCAATCATTTCGTGAACTGGCAGCAGGATCCGCAAGGCAACTGGCTGGCGCGCTACGTGTTTCCGGAGAAGACGACCGAGCTGAAATTCGAGGTCGACTTCACGGCGCAGATGACCGTGGTCAACCCGTTCGACTTCTTCGTCGAGCCCTACGCCGACAGCTTTCCGTTCGAGTACTCGAAGGATTTGAAGACCGAGCTCGCGCCGTATCTCGAGACCATCAAGCCCGATCGCCTGTTCGCAAAATTTCTCGACACGATCCCGCCTGAAGCCCCGAACACCGTCAACTTCCTGGTCGATCTCAATCGCGAGCTTCAGAAGCACGTCCGTTACATCATCCGTATGGAGCCCGGCGTGCAGACGCCTGAGGAGACGCTCTCCTCCGGCGCCGGATCGTGCCGCGACTCCGCCTGGCTCCTGATCCAGACCTTCCGTCATCTCGGTCTCGCGGCCCGTTTCGTCTCCGGCTATCTCATCCAGATCCGTCCCGACATCGATCCGATCGAGGGACCGCCGGAGGTGGAGAGCGATTTCACCGATCTGCATGCCTGGGCCGAGGTCTATCTGCCGGGTGCGGGCTGGATCGGATTTGACGCGACGTCCGGCATGCTGGCGGGCGAGGGACATATCCCGGTTGCGGCCACGCCGCATTATCGTTCGGCCGCGCCGATCTCCGGCGGTGCCGGATTTGCCGAAGTCGAGTTCGAGTTCGACATGAGTGTGAAGCGCATCCGCGAGGCGCCGCGCATCACAAAACCGTTCTCCGACGAATCCTGGACGCGGCTCAACGATCTCGGCGAGCAGGTCGATGGCGATCTCGCCGCGCAGGATGTCCGACTCACCATGGGCGGCGAGCCGACCTTCGTCTCGGTCGACGATCTCGAAGCGGCCGAATGGAACTCCGAGGCCGTCGGCCCGACCAAGCGCGCGCTCGCTGACGATCTGATCCGCCGCTTGCACAAGCGCTTCGGGCCGGGTGGCCTGCTGCATTTCGGCGAGGGCAAATGGTATCCCGGCGAAAGCCTGCCGCGCTGGGCCTTCGGCTTGTACTGGCGCAAGGACGGCGTGCCGATCTGGAAGAATGCCGATCTGATCGCCAAGATCGAGAATCCACGGCGCGCCGAGGTCAAGGACGCCCAGGCATTCGTGGAGGGCGCGGCGGCGCGGCTCGGACTCGATCCCGGCTACATCATCCCGGCCTATGAGGACACTGCCTACTGGCTCCAGAAGGAAGCCGAGCTTCCCGTCAACGTCGATCCGTCCGACTCCAAATTATCCGATCCGGAGGCGCGCGCGCGCATGGCGCGCGTGTTCGACGAGGGCCTCAACACGCCGCGCGGTTTCGTTCTGCCGGTGCAGCGCTGGAACGCGCCGCCGCGCTGGCGCAGCGAGCGCTGGCAACTCCGGCGCAATCATCTGTTCCTGATGCCGGGCGATTCACCGCTGGGTTTGCGCCTGCCGATCGGCTCGCTCGGCTACATCCCGCCCAACCAATATCCCTACATCGTCGAACAGGACCCGATGGAGGCCCGCGGCAAGCTGCCGGTGTTCAGCCTTCCGGCGCGTCCGGAATCGCCGCCGCCGCAGGTCGAGCCCGAGCATCTCAACACCTCCGTCCCCGTCCGCACCGCGATGTCGGTCGAAGTCCGCAACGGCGTGCTCTGCGCCTTCATGCCGCCGGTCGAGCGGATCGAGGATTATCTCGAAATGATCGCGGCCCTCGAAGCGACGGCCGAGGAGATGCAGATTCAGGTTCATGTCGAAGGCTATCCACCGCCGTTTGATCCGCGCATCGAGGTGATCAAGGTGACGCCCGACCCTGGTGTCATCGAGGTCAACATTCAGCCGGCGAAGAGCTGGCGCGAGGCGGTCGACATTACCGTCGGGCTCTATGAGGACGCCGGCAAGACACGCCTCGGCGCCAACCGCTTCCTGGTCGACGGCCGCCATACCGGCACCGGTGGCGGCAATCACGTCGTGGTCGGCGGCTCCAGTCCGCAGGACTCGCCGTTCCTGCGACGTCCCGATCTGTTGAAGAGCCTCGTGCTGTACTGGCAGCGGCATCCGTCGCTGTCCTATTTCTTCTCGGGGCTGTTCATCGGCCCGACCAGCCAGGCGCCGCGCATCGACGAAGCGCGGCACGACAGCATCTACGAGCTCGAGATCGCGCTCTCGCATGTGCCGCCGCCGGGCTACCAGACGCCGCTGTGGCTGGTGGACCGGCTGTTCCGGCATCTGCTCGTCGACATCACCGGCAACACCCACCGCGCCGAGATCTGCATCGACAAGCTCTATTCGCCCGATGGCACCACGGGCCGGCTCGGCCTCGTCGAATTCCGCGCGCTCGAAATGCCGCCCGACCCGCGCATGTCGCTGGCGCAGCAGCTCCTGATCCGCGCGCTGATCGCAAAATTCTGGCGCGAGCCGCAGACCGGCAAATTCGTGCGCTGGGGCACCGCGCTGCATGATCGCTTCATGCTGCCTCACTTCATCTGGCAGGATTTTCTTGACGTGCTTTCTGAGTTGAAGCAGTCCGGCTATCCCTTTGAGCCGGAATGGTATCTGGCCCAGCTCGAATTCCGCTTCCCCGCTTTCGGCCGTATCCATCATGGCGGCGTGACGCTGGAGCTGCGGCAGGCGCTGGAGCCCTGGCACGTGCTCGGCGAGGAGGGCTCGGCCGGCGGCACGGTGCGTTATGTCGACAGTTCGGTCGAACGGCTTCAGGTGAAGGCTGAGGGGTTTGTCGAGGGCCGCCACGTCGTGACCTGCAACGGCCGCCGCCTGCCGATGACCTCGACCGGGCGCTCGGGGGAGGCCGTGGCCGGCGTCCGCTTCAAGGCCTGGCAGCCTGCCTCCGGCCTGCACCCGACCATCCCGGTTCACGCGCCCCTGACCTTCGACCTGATCGACACCTGGAACGGGCGCTCGCTGGGCGGCTGCGTCTATCACGTCGCCCATCCCGGCGGCCGCAGCTACGACACCAAGCCCGTCAACACCTACGAGGCCGAGGCGCGGCGGCTGGCGCGCTTCCAGGACCACGGCCATACGCCGGGTCCGATGCAGCCCCCGCCCGAGGAACGCACAAATGAGTTTCCGCTGACCCTCGACTTGCGGACCCCGCTCCTGCAATGAGAATGATGGTGGGGCAGGGAGAGGCGCATGGGCGAGGGCGCAGCCGAACAAGACGACAAGGCGGGTAAGGCGCCAGGACAGCGTGACGGTCAGCGCGAAGGCCAGCGCCGCCTCGCGCAATGGGTCCGCGACTATAGCCGCCTGCCCGGCATCCCCGACGAGTTCCTGGGGCCCGATGGCGCGCCCCGCGCGGTCTGGAGCCGCTTCTTCGACGCCTTCGGCGCGCTCGCGCCGGACGAGATCGAACGGCGGTTCGGCATGGCCGACCGCCATTTGCGCGAGGCCGGCGTCACCTACCGTGCGCCCGGCGACAGCGCCGACCGGCCGTGGTCGATCAGCCATCTGCCGCTGCTGATCGACGAGGCCGACTGGAAGCAGCTGTCCGCCGGCATCACCCAGCGCGCCGAGCTGCTCGAGCTCGTGCTGCGCGACATCTATGGCGAGGGGCGGCTGGTCGCGGAAGGCGCGCTGCCGGCGGCCGCGATCGCCGGCAGCCCCGAATATCTCCGCCCCGTCTGCGGCGTGCCGCCGCCGGGCGGGCGCTATCTCTCGCTCTATGCCGCCGATGTCGGCCGCGGGCCCGACGGGCGCTGGTGGGTGCTGGGCGACCGCACGCAGGCCCCATCAGGGGCGGGCTATGCGCTGGAGAACCGCCTGGTGCTCTCGCGCGCCTTCTCCGACCTCTACAAGTCGATGAACGTGCCGCGCGTCGCGCCGTTCTTCGAGGCGTTTCGCGACAGCCTGCGCGCGCGCGCCGATCGCGACGAGCCGCGCATCGGCGTGCTCACGCCGGGCAGCTTCAGCGAGACCTATTTCGAGCACGCGACGCTGGCGCGCTATCTCGGCTTCCTGCTGGTCGAGGGCGACGATCTCGCCGTCAGCGACAATCGCATCCACATCCGCACCGTTGCGGGGTTGAAGCGGCTCGACGTGCTGCTCCGCCGCGTCGATTCAAATTCGCTCGATCCGCTCGAGCTCGATGCGTCCTCGCATCTCGGCGTGCCCGGCCTGATCGACGTGCTGCGCAAGGACGGCGTCGTCGTCGCCAACATGCCGGGCTCGGGCGTGCTGGAGGCGCGCGCGCTGCTCGGATTCCTGCCGGCCCTGAGCCGCCGCCTGCTCGGCGAAGAGCTCAAGATGCCGCATATCGCGACCTGGTGGTGCGGCCAGCGCATCGCGCGCGACGAGGTGCTGTCACGGCTCGACGAGGTCGCGATCGAGGGCGCCTATCGGCGTGGCGTTCCCGGCTTCGACAGCAATGGCCCGGTGCTCGCGAGCGAGCTCGACGCATCCGGGCGCCAGCGTCTCGTTGACGCCATCAGCGCGCGCGGCATGGACTATGTCGGTCAGGAGGTGGTGCGGCTCTCGACCATGCCGGTGTGGGAGCAGGGCCAGCTCACGCCGCGTCCCTTCGTGTTGCGCGTGTTCGCGGCCGCGACGCCCGACGGCTGGGCCATCATGCCCGGCGGCTTCTGCCGGATCGCCGAGCAGGCGGACGCGCGCGCGGTGTCGATGGGCGACGGCGCGCGCGCCGCCGACGTCTGGGTGGTCTCGGACAAGAAGGTCTCGATCGCCACGCTGCTGCCCGCGACCGACAAGGTGCGGATCCGTCGCATCGCCGGCGTGCTGCCGAGCCGCGCCGCGGACAATCTGTTCTGGCTCGGCCGCTATCTCGAACGCGCCGAGGCAACGCTGCGGCTGGTGCGCGCGCTGGGTTCGCCGAGCGGGCCCAACAAGGGCACCGCGGCCTCGCTGCAATCGGCCGACCGCATCCAGCGCCTGCTGGTGGCGTGGGGCGCGATCTCGCAGTCCTCGCGCACTGCGCCGGGGCGTATCGTCGCCGAAGCGCTGCAGAGCCCGGAGCGTTTCGGCTCGGCGCTGTCGCTGGTGCGCGCGGCGCAGCGCACGGCGACATCCTTGCGCGAGCGGCTGTCGCCCGACGCCTGGCAGGTCATCACCGAGATGGTCGATCGCCTCGCCTACGAGGTCGAGGACGACGACGATGTGCTGAGCGCGGCCGAGCTGACCTTGCAGGAGCTTGCGAGCTTTGCAGGACTGGCGCAGGAGAACATGAACCGCGCCGCCGGCTGGCGCTTCCTCGATATCGGCCGCCGCACCGAGCGCGCCATCAACACCACGCGCTTCGCGCGCCAGTTCGCCTATGACGAGGCCTGCGACGAGGATCTCGATATCCTGCTGACGCTGGTGGATTCCCAGATCACCTACCGCTCGCGTTACCTGCTGGCGCCGATCCTCGCGCCAGTGCGCGACCTCGCGGTGCTCGACAGCTACAATCCGCGCTCGGTCGCGTTCCAGGTGACGACGCTGAACGAGCACATCGCTTCGCTGCCGAGCCTGAAGGAGCACGGCCTGATCGAACAGCCGCAGCGGCTCGCGGTGGCGGTGCAGTCCATGCTGGCCATCGCGGAAGCCGAGAAGCTCGAGGTCAAGACCCTGTTCTCGCTGGAGCAGGACCTGCTCAGCCTCGCCGAGGCGATCGGGCTGCACTACTTCCCGCACGGCCCCAATGCCAGCCGGCCGGAAAAGCTGACGGGGCTGGCGTGATCTACGACATCCGTCACGTCACGACTTACGAATACGAGAGTCCGGTCAGCTTCGCCCGCTGCACGCTGCGGCTTGAGCCGAAGAGCGGCAATGGTCAGGAACTGATCTCGCACAGGGTCGAGATCCGGCCGCGCCCGTCCGAGCGCCACGTCCGCCGCGACTTCTTCGGCACGCTCACCGAGAGCGTGGTGATCGAAACCGCGCACCGAAACTTGCGCATCGACTCGCGCTCGCGCGTGTCCGTCTCGCGAAAGCCGCCCGCGCGCGATGCCGGCAGCCCGCCATGGGAGAGCATCCGCGACATCGCGTTTGAAGCAACGAGCCTCGGGCCGTCCTCGCCGGTCGGTTACGTCTTTGCGAGCCCGTTGGTGCCGGTACTGCACCCCGTCAGCGCCTATGCGGCCACGAGCTTTGCGCCCGGCGCAGGGATCCTGGCCGGCGCGACCGATCTCATGCATCGCATCCGCACCGAATTCCGCTACGATCCGAAGGCGACGGTGATCTCGACGCCGCTTGGCGAGGTCTTCGACAAGCGCCACGGCGTTTGCCAGGACTTTGCCCATGTGATGATCGCAGGGCTGCGCGGGCTCGGCCTCCCGGCAGCCTATGTCAGCGGCTATCTCCGTACCATTCCGCCGCCGGGCCAGCCGCGTTTGCAGGGCGCCGATGCCACCCATGCCTGGGTGTCGTTGTGGTGCGGGGCCGAGCTTGGCTGGGTCGATTTCGATCCGACCAACGATTTGCTGGTCGCCAACGATCACATCGTGCTCGCGGTCGGCCGCGACTTTTCCGACGTCTCGCCGGTCGACGGCATCATCGTCGGTTCGCCGAAGCAGAAGCTCGGCGTCGCCGTGGACGTGCTGCTGGTGGAATAAAAGCGTCTTGACGAGCCCGGCCAGGCTGTGTCGCGCCCCGACCGCAACCGTGATGTCGCAGGGCACAACAGCAACATATTTCCGTAAATTCGTCCCGGCGTTTGGTCAGTTGGGCCAAGATGGGCTATGCTGGCCGTTGCGTCGAGGACACGAATGAGACGTCGGGAGCTGGCGTGGGACACCACCGACAAGCGGGGCTGCATCCATGATGACGTTACCGAGACTGGCGGCTGAATCCCTGGAGAAGTTGCTGGGCTCGTTCATGCGTCGCAGGTATGACGATTCCTATGCCAGGGTGGTGGAGGCCTCGACGCGCACCGCGATGGAATGCATCGGCAACAGCGATGCGCTCTATCACAATATAGAGCATACGATGCTGGTGACGCTGGCGGCCCAGGCGATCATGCTTGGCCGCAATCTGCACACGCACCTTGATGCCGAGGACTACATTCATATCCTGATCGCCTGCCTTGCGCACGACATCGGCTATGTTCGCGGGCTGTTTCCGGAGGACGACGAAGACGGTTTCGTGGTCGACGAGGCCGGCACCAAGGTGTCGCTGCCGCGCGGCGCGTCGGATGCCAGTCTGATGATGTATCACGTTGATCGTTCGATGCTTTTCGTGCGGCGGCGGCTGCCACCGATCCGCGGTATCGACAGTGAGCGCGTCGCCCGCGCCATCGAGGGCACCCGTTTCCCGGCCCGTGAAGGCCAGGAGTATGACGACGAGGCCTCGATCCTGCGCGCCGCGGACTTCATCGGCCAACTCGGCGATCCCAACTATCTGCGCAAGGCCAACGCGCTCTACTACGAGTTCGAAGAGGTCGGCATGAACCGCCAGCTCGGCTACGACTCGCCCGCCGACATCGTGAACCGCTATCCACAATTCTACTGGAACAGCGTCGCACCGCACATCCAGACCGAGATCGGCTATCTCAACAAGACCGAGATCGGCCGGCAGTGGATCGCCAATCTCTACAGCAACGTGTTCCGCGCCGAGCGCGAGATCTCGCTGTCAGGCCCGCAGAAATAGGGACTCTTGCAGCTCGCATGGAGCGCGTCCGCGTCGCCCGGATCTCGCTATGCTCCATCCGGACTACGAGATCGCGCAAATCCGTGAGCAAGTCATGCAACAAAAAACCATCGCCACGGATATCCTCGACATCGCCTATCTCGAATACGGCGCGCCGGATGGCTGGCCCTGCATCATGGGCCACGGCTTTCCCTATGATGTGAACGCCTATGCCGAGACCGCGCCTCTGATCGCGGAAGCGGGCGCGCGGGTGCTTGTGCCGTGGCTGCGCGGCTACGGGCCGACGCGGTTTCGTTCAGCGTCGACATTGCGCTCCGGCGAGCAGGCGGCACTCGGCGCCGATCTGCTGGCCTTCATGGACGCCCTCAAAATCGAGCGTGCGATCGTCGGCGGTTACGATTGGGGCGGGCGGGCGGCCTGCGTGGTCTCGGTGCTGCATCCCGAGCGCGTGATCGGGCTGATCTCCGGCAATTCCTACAACATCCAGAACATCGCGCGCGCGATGGAGCCGGCTTCGCCACCGGAGGAAGCGGCGCTCTGGTATCAATATCTCTTCCACAACGAGCGCGGCCGTCGCGCGCTGGAGCGCAACCGGCGCGGCTTTGCGCGCCAGCTCTGGGCGATGTGGTCGCCGAAATGGGGCTTCGACGACGCGACGTTCGAGACAAGTGCGGTGTCGTTCGACAATCCTGATTTCGTCGATGTCGTGATCCATTCCTACCGTCATCGCTATGGGCTGGTCGAAGGCGATCCCGCCTATGCCGCGATCGAGGCGAAGCTCGCCGCGCAGCCGCCGATCCGTGTCCCGACGATCGCGGTCGACGGCGATAGCGACGGCGTCAATCCCGGCACCGCCCATCATGCGCCCAGGTTCGAAGGGTTTTTCGAGCGGCGTGTGTTCGCCGGGGCCGGCCATAACCTGCCGCAGGAGCGGCCTGCCGAATGGGCGCAAGCCGTGCTCGACGTTCGCAAGGCGGCCGGGTAACGCCGATTTTCGCCGTCGCGGGGAACTTTTCGCTGACAGCGCCGTCCAAATCCTGAGCGAGAGCTGTGAGGGAGATGACCATGGGCGAGGAAAGCAAGCCGAGCGGACCCGACCTGACCCAAGGCGTGTCGTTCACCGCGTTCAAGGACGGCAAGCTGCTCGGCCATGTCGGCGAGGAAGACGTCTTGCTGGTGCAAGCCGGCAGCGAGGTCTTCGCGATCGAGCCGTCCTGCAGCCACTATCACGGCCCACTCGCCGAAGGGCTGGTCGTCGGCGACACGATCCGCTGCCCCTGGCATCACGCCTGCTTCTCCTTGCGCACCGGCGAGGCCACCCGGCCGCCGGCGCTGAATGCGCTGGCGGTCTGGGAGGTCACGCGCGACCAGGATAGGATCTCGGTTCAGCGCAAGCGCGAGATGCCGCAGCCTGCAGCGTCACATCGCAGCGCGCCGACGCCGGAAAAATTCGTCATCGTCGGCGGCGGTGCGGCCGGCTTTGCGGCCGCCGAGACGCTGCGGCGCGAGGGCTTTGCCGGCGCCGTCACCATGCTCAGCGATGACGGCGCGATGCCGGTCGACCGGCCGAACCTCTCCAAGGATTACCTCGCCGGCAGTGCACCCGAGGATTGGCTGCCGCTGCGGGGCGAGGACTATTATCAGGACGCGGGCATCGATCTCAGGCTCAACGCGAGTGTTGCAGCGATCGATCCGAAGGCGCGCATCATCGCGCTCGGCAATGGCGACAAGCTGCCGTTCGACCGGCTGCTGCTCGCGACCGGTGCCGAGCCGGTCAAATTGCAGATTCCGGGCGCGGACCAGCCCCATGTGCACACCTTGCGGACCGTCGCCGACAGCCGCGCCATTATCAAGGCGGCCGGCAGCGCGAAGCGCGCGCTGGTGATCGGCGCCAGCTTCATTGGCCTCGAAGTCGCGGCCTCCTTGCGGGCGCGCAAGCTGGGGGTGCATGTGGTTGCCCCCGAGGAGAGGCCGATGCAGCTTGTGCTCGGCCCCGAGATGGGCGATTTCGTCCGCGCGCTGCATGAAGAGAACGGCGTCCACTTTCACCTCGAGGACACCGTGGAAAAGCTCGACGGCAAACGCGCCACGCTGAAGAGCGGCAGCGTGATCGAGGCCGATCTGGTCGTGGTCGGGATCGGCGTCAAGCCGCGCCTTGCGCTCGCCGAGCAGGCGGGGCTCGCCATCGATCGCGGCGTCAGCGTTAACGAGTATCTCGAGACCAGCGCATCAGGCATCTTCGCGGCCGGCGACATCGCGCGCTGGCCCGATCCGCATTCGGGCCAGAACATTCGCGTCGAGCACTGGGTGGTGGCGGAGCGGCAGGGCCAGGCCGCGGCGCGCAACATGCTCGGCAAGCGCGAACGTTTCGACGCCGTGCCGTTCTTCTGGTCGCAGCACTACGACGTTCCGATCAACTATGTCGGCCATGCCGAGAGCTTTGACGACGTCGCGATCGACGGCAGCATCGACAGCAGGGACTGCCTGCTGAAGTACCGTAAGGGCGGGCGCGTGCTGGCGGTTGCTTCGATCTATCGCGATCTCGATAGTCTCAAGGCCGAGCTCGACATGGAGCGCTCGCGCGCGTGAGGCGCCCCGTTCGCCCTTGACTTAAGTCAATGGGGGCTCCCGCGGGGGCTGCTCTACTGGCTGTTGTCCCGGCGCGGCTCGTGCTATCCTGAGATGTGCCTTGGGACTTCGCATGCAGGAGTAGCCGTCATGACAAGTGCTTCGGATACGTCTCCAAACTTGGGTCTAGGGTCCGGCATTGCTGCGCTGCACGCCAAGTGGGGCTGGATCGTCGCCCTCGGCGTCGTCTATCTCATCACCGGCTTCATCGCGCTCGGCAGCATGATGATGGCGACGGTGGCGAGCGTGCTCGTGGTTGGTGTGATGATGATCATCGCCGGGGTCACCGAGGTGATCGGCGCGTTCCAGATGAAGAGCTGGGGCAAGTTCCTGATCTGGGCCTTGCTCGGCGTGCTCTATATCGTCGCGGGCTTCCTGACCTTCGAGAACCCGTTGTTCGCCGCGGTGCTGCTCACCTTGTTCCTCGGCGCGTCGCTGCTGGCCTCGGGCGCCGTCAGGCTGTTTCTCGCCTTCAGCATGAAAAGGGAAAGCCCGTGGGTGTGGGTGGCGCTGTCTGCGGTCATCACTCTGCTGCTCGGGCTCTTGATCCTGGCGCGCTGGCCGGTCAACAGCGTCTATATCCTCGGCCTGTTCCTCGGCATCGACCTGATCATGGCCGGCGCCGGCTGGGTCAGTCTGGGCTTTAGCCTGCGGCGGCGCCATTAAGGCTTGATCCGGAGAAGGACCGTGGTCGCCCAAGAGCGCGATGACCGTTCATCCAGATTTCATCGTGCGTCGGGCGACGCTGAGGGATTGTCATGCGCTGGTTTCATCTCGCCGTGATCGTGTTTTTCGCCGCAGCGACCATCGTCTTCGCCGTGCAGAATCTCGACACGGTCACGATCTCCTTCTTCAAGATGAATCTCAGCCTGCCGCTCGCGCTCCAAACCCTCGTTGTCTATCTCGTTGGAGCCGCGACCGGCGGCAGCCTGTTCGCCCTGCTGCGGCGTTCATACGCAGGTTCGAAACGACACGTCGAATGAACCAGCAACTCGACGCAAGACCATCTTGCGGAACTCCGCTGAGCTGACGTGCTGGCAAAAAAGCAGCACGCCGCGCGGTCGCATCGCGTGGACGATCATCACCGGGGAGAAACCATGAGAGCCGCTTTGGTCCTGGCCGCAGCGCTGGCTGCCGCCTGCCTGTCCACGCCCGTCTCCGCGCAAAAGTCCTACGGTCCCGGCGTCAGCGACACCGAGATCAAGATCGGCAACACCATGCCCTATAGCGGCCCCGCATCGCCGCTGGGCATCACCGGTAGGGTCATTTCGGCCTATTTCGACGAGGTCAACGAGAAGGGCGGCGTCAACGGCCGCAAGCTCAATCTTCTGTCGCTCGACGACGCCTTCTCGCCGCCGAAGACCATGGAAGCGGCGCGCCGGCTGGTCGAGGGCGACGGCGTCGCCTTCATCTTCGCGACCATGGGCACCGCGCCGAGTTCGGCGATCGCAAAATATCTCAACAGCAACAAGGTGCCGCAGCTCTTTTTGATCAGCTCGGCCTCGAAGTGGAACGATCCCGCCAACATGCCGTGGTCGATGGCGCTGCCCTGGGCGCCGAACTACACCAGCGAAGCCGCGATCGACGTCGCCTATGCCCGCGCCAAGAATCCGAACGCGCGCTTCGCGGTGCTCTATCAGAACGACGACGCCGGCAAGGAATATTTTCGCGGCGTCAAGGAAGCGCTTGGTGCCGACGCCGACAAGGCGCTCGCGATGGCCTCGAGCTTCGAGGTCACCGATCCCACCGTCGATTCCCAGGTGCTGACGCTGGCCAACACCAAGGCCGACGTTTTCATGATCTATTCGGTGACGCCGCGCGCCTGCGCGCAGGCGATCCGCAAGGCCCATGAGGTCGGCTGGCAGCCGACGCGCTTCCTCGCCTCCGGCTGCGCCAACAAGGCGACCGTGATGGTGCCGGCAGGTCTCGATGCCGGCAAGGGCGTGCTGTCGCTCGGCTCGCTCAAGCCGTTTGTCGAGCAGCCGAAGGACGACCCGTCGATGACGGCCTATATCGACTTCATGAAGAAGCGCCTGCCCAATGCCGACATCAACAACGTGGCCGGCCTCTACGGCTACACCGTCGCCGAGGCATTGGTTGTCCTGCTCAAGCAGTGCAAGGACAATCTGACGCGCGAGAACATCATGGCGCAGGCGGCGAACCTCAAGAACGTGCCGCTGTCGCTGTTGATGCCCGGCATCACCCTCAACACCACACCGCAGGATTTCCGCCCCATCAAGGACGGCTATATGCTCCAGTTCGACGGCAACGACTGGATCGTGGCGAGCGAGCTCTTGCGCGGGACGTGAGGCTGAGCGAGTGGTCTCTCTCCGCTAGCTCGGAATCGTAGGGTGGGCAAAGGCGCTTTTGCGCCGTGCCCACCACGGGTCCAACACTGGAACAGGCGCGTGGGCACGCTTCGCTTTGCCCACCCTACGATACTGACGCGAAGGTCAGCGAGCGGGAGGATTAGAATGGACTTTCAACACTCCGCCCGTTCGCTGGAGCTGCAGGAGCGCGTTCGCCGGTTCATGCTGACGCATGTCGAGCCGGTCGAGGAGTTCTATTACGAGCAGGTCAAGCCGGAGGCCACGCGCTACAAGACGCCTCAGGTGCTCCAGGACCTGAAGCGACTGGCGCGGGAGCAGGGGCTCTGGAACCTGTTTCTCTCCGGCGAGCACGGCCAAGACCCTAACAACACTGGCCTGACCAATCTCGAATATGCGCCGGTGAAGGAGATCATGGGCCGCATCCTCTGGGCGCCCGAAGTGTTCAACTGCTCGGCCCCTGATGTCGGCAACATGGAAGTGCTGGCGAATTACGGCACGAAGGCACAGCAGGAGCGCTGGCTGAAGCCGCTGCTGGAGGGGCGCATCCGCTCCGGCTTCTCGATGACGGAGCCGCAGGTCGCCTCCAGCGATGCCACCAACATCCAGTGCGAGATCAAGCGCGACGGCGGCGACTACGTCATCAACGGCCGCAAATGGTTCACGTCAGGCGCGATGAACGAGGATTGCGAGATCCTGATCGTGATGGGCAAGACCGCGCCCGACGATCCCGACCGTCATCGCCAGCAATCCATGATCCTTGTGCCCAAGGCGACGCCCGGCGTGCGCATCGTCCGCGACATGCTGACCTACGGCTATGACGACGCGCCGGTCGGCCATCCCGAAATCGTCTACGAGAATGTCCGTGTACCGGCAGAGAACATCCTGCTCGGCGAAGGCCGCGGCTTCGAGATCGCGCAGGGCAGGCTCGGCCCCGGCCGCATCCATCACTGCATGCGGTTGATCGGCTGCGCCCAGCGTGCGCTAGAATTGATGTGCCAGCGCTCCGTGTCGCGGACAGCCTTCGGCAAGCCGCTCGCAGACCAGGGCTCGGTGCGCGAGGACATCGCCAACTCCTTTTGCGAGATCGCGCAGGCGCGGCTGCTCACCTTGCAAGCTGCCGATAAGATGGACCGCGAAGGCAACAAGGCCGCGCGCGACCTGATCGCCGCGGCCAAGATCGTGGTGCCCGGCATGGCCGCCCGCGTCATCGACCGCGCCATCCAGATCCACGGTGCCGCCGGCGTCTCGCAGGACACCTTCCTCGCCCGCGCCTACGTCTATGCCCGCTTCATCCGCATCGGCGACGGCCCCGACCAGGTGCACCTTGCCGCAGTCGGCAAGGAGCTGATCAAGCGCGGCGGAGTGATGGGGTAGCGCCTGCCCCTCTCCGGGGGCGCGTGCATCTTGACGTGGGATGAACGCTCATGACGGCGCGCAGGATGCCGCGCGCAACCCCCGGCGTCTCGCCATTCGACCCGACCTTTAACCATGAAACGGCACTGTTTCAGGTCGTTACGGCATTGTTTCAGAACGTTGTAGCACAATAGTAACGACTCTCGATTGAAAGTGGCGCTGAGTGCGCGCTGCGGCAGGTTCGCGCACGGGTGAGAGAGAATAAACCGCTTCCGTTCGAGGAGAGGGCCTTTGCCGGCGTCGAAAGAGGCGGTCACGCCCCTGGCCATGTCAGGAAGCACGTTTAGCATGAGCTACCGCTGGATCATCGTGTCGGCGATCCTGTTGATGGCCTTGTTCGTTCAAATGCCTGTCGTTCTCAACGCGGATTTGAGCTGCCTGCTGACCGAAGGCGAGAAGGTTCTCGATGGCGGAAAGCTTGGCGTCGACGTCTTCGAGCTGAATCCGCCGCTGTCGGTCTATTTGTACATGCCGGCGTTGCAGCTTGCGCGCATCAGCGGCATTGCCCCCGAGATCTTCGTGATCATCCTGGTGATGATCGAGATCGTTGCCGCGCTCATCATCATCGATCTCGCCGCTGCGGCGGCAAAGCTGGAAGCCGACGAGAGGAGCATTACGGCGTGCGTGCTCGCATTCCTGTTCGCAATTTTTCCCAGCGCCGTATTCGGACAGCGTGAACACATCGCCGTCATTGCGATGACGCCCTTTGTCGCCATCGCTGCGATCCGCTGGCGCGGGCTTGCGCCCGGACCGGTTGCGATCCTGGCGGGACTGGGTGCCGGGTTGGGCATGAGCCTCAAGCCCTACCTTACCCTTGTGGTCGGCCTGCCGATCATCCTCTGCGTCCTCCGTCAACGCTCCATCAGACCCTTGTTCACCCCCGAAGCGTGTGCGGCCGCTGCTGTCGTCATCGGCTACGCAGCGGTGCTCGCCATCTTCTTTCCGGCTTACCTGTTGACCTTTGCCCCGATGGTCACTGCCGCCTATGTGCCATTGAGGATGGATTTCGGCGATCTGCTTTTTTTCCCGGCCGTTATGCTGGTCGCTTCCGTCGGCCTTGTGCGCCTGTTGGCGCCGCAGGACTTCAAATGGGAAGGCGGCGCAACGCCGTGGCTGGCCGCAGCGGTCGGTGGAGCAGCGAGTTTCATTATCCAGGGCAAGGGCTGGACCTACACCGCATTTGCGCTTTGCATGTTTGCGAGTGCCGCGCCATTGCTGCAGGCTCGCACGAAGACGTTGCGCCTGCCTGTCATGATCTGCGCTCTTGCTGCGATTGTGTGCATCGGCTCCCGTTTATCCCTTCAGGTGCGGCCGTTCCCGCCGCTGGAGGGGCGTATCCTGGCCCTTGCAAAGCATCCGCGGCTGATCACGATCGGCGATCATGTCGCTCTCGGGCATCCGCTCGTCCGTCAGATCAATGCGACCTGGGCGGGCAACACGTGTGGGCAGGCGTTAGCGGCCGGCTCGATGCTCCAACAGAAGAGCTCGCAACTGCCTGAGGGGGAGCGAGCGAAACTGGACGGCATCATCAATTTCGAGCGGCGGCTGCTGTTGGCGGACCTGCGAGCCGGCCGTCCGAATGTGATTCTCGTGGATACCTATCTGTTGAGCTCAATGCCGTTCGATTGGCTGGCCTGGGCCAATTCGGATCCCGACCTCAAGGCGGAGTTGAGCCGCTATCGTGAAGTCGCGGATGCCGACGGTCGCGTTCGCATATTGGTCGATCCATCCAGTTCGGAATGATAGTCCCGTCTCGCGATGGCAGTGTTGCCCGGGCAGCGTGACCGAACAAGAGAGGTCCCCGTTTGACAGCGCAGCCGCGTAACGACGAGCAGGGGTACCCGAGTGACCATCCCGGCCAACGTATTGGTGACTTGTGCTACGCTGCAGGGATGAGCGAGAACGACCCTCATCGAAAGCTGCCCTTTCACCAAATCGAAGGTTTCGGTGAAGCTCTTATTGCCGTGCTGACAGGTTTTTTGATCTGGGGATTCTACGGCTTTCCGCACGTCGCCATCGTCGCAATCGGAATAGCCGCTTTCGTTTGCTTTGCCGCCTATTCGTGGTGGCCGACGTCACGTCCCTAAGCGGCCGGTCCAACGCAATTCGGGTGTGCAATGGCGAGACTCATCACGCTTGCTGGTTTGCCGGGGGGCGGCAAGTCGAGCATTGCCCGGGTTCTGGCGCGGCGTACCGGAGCCGTCTGGCTGCGGATCGATTCGATGGATCAGGCGATCTGGGCATCCGGTACTGCACCGGCCGATCTGCTGGACTGGACCTATCGCGCCGCTCAGGCAGTCGCGACCGACAACCTCGCCCTCGGCCTGGACGTGATTGCCGACTGCGTCAATGATTGCGAGGAGGCGCGGGAAGGCTGGGAGATCGCCGCGCGAAAGGCAGGCGCCGAGATCGTCTGGATCGAGGTGGCGTGCAGCGATGCCGACGAGCACCGACGCAGGATTGAGACGAGATCGACCGACATTGCCGGGCTGTCGTTGCCCGGCTGGAATGCGGTCGCCGGCCGAGCCTACGCTCCGTGGGAGCGCGATCATTTTACGGTCGACACAGCACGGCGCAGTCTCGAGGAGTGCGTGGAAGAAGCGCTCGGCCTGCTTTACCATCGGTAGCCGCTTCTGGCGCCTCCTTCCGCAAACACAAGTCTACTGAAGCTGACCCAGCTCATCCATGGCGATGATGAAGCCAACGAATGCAAGCAATCCTAGAAACAACACAATGGAATAGAGAAACTCTCGCGTGAACGTCGCGCGAAACATCATCTCCAGGGAGAAAATTGACGCTCCGGGCCTGAGAGCCTTTCGGTACATTTGCTCCTGCAAGAAGGAGCCGTAAGCCACTGCCGCAAATACGATGGCGGTCACAACAGCGATGATCCTGACTCGTCCCTCTCCTGTGATCCCTATGTAGGCAAAACACGAGAACAGGATGATCAGAACGACAATTTGGGCCTTCCGCATGTTGGGTTTCGCTGGCTCCAGGCCATCCAAATTTGACGATCGACTTTGGTGTGCGCAATTGAAGCCGCGCAAGTAACCCAGACGTCCGGCTTCCATGACGCCTGGCGCCGCCACGATGACATCATGCCAGTGTTTTGCCCGACGAGTCAAAGCGATTTCGTAAAATCAGCAGTCATCCGAGCGCGAAGCCAAGCCATTGATATCGCTGGGCCCGGCTACTGTGCATGGGGTTGTTTTTCAGTTTTTGGTTCTGGCAGGCCTGCCGCCGGCCTCATGGCGCCGGGGTGCGCCCGATCATTTCGCCATCATCATCCCGCTTTGGCGATACGGTTGTCCGCCGCTCCCGAACGCAGGTTCTGGAAGAACTTTTCCACCTCCCGCGACAGCGTGTCCGCCGTCTCCGTCAGGCTGCTCGCCGCCGTCAGCACGGAGGTTGCCGCCGTGTCGGTCTCGCCGATGGCGTCGCGCAGCGAGGTGATGTTGGCGACCAGGG
The DNA here is from genome assembly GCF_052588265.1 of Bradyrhizobium sp. Pa8. Classification (NCBI taxonomy): domain Bacteria; kingdom Pseudomonadati; phylum Pseudomonadota; class Alphaproteobacteria; order Hyphomicrobiales; family Nitrobacteraceae; genus Bradyrhizobium; species Bradyrhizobium sp. Pa8. The sequence goes on from NZ_CP176767.1 coordinate 2,924,881, forward strand.
TCTCGTTGCCCTGCGCGGCGCTTTGCGCGTTCGACGAGATCTCGCGCGTGGCGGCGTCCTGCTGGCCGATGGCGCCGGCGATCGCCGAGGTGACATCGTTGATCTCGCGCACGGCGCCGCCGATCTCGCGCACGGCATCGACCGCATTGCGGGTGGACGCCTGGATCATCGAGATGTTCTCGCCGATCTCGGCGGTCGCCTTGGCGGTCTGACCCGCCAGCGCCTTCACTTCGTGCGCGACGACGGCAAAGCCGCGGCCGGCGTCACCGGCGCGCGCGGCTTCGATGGTGGCGTTGAGCGCGAGCAGATTGGTCTGCTCGGCGATGGCCTGGATGAGACTGAGCACGCCGTCGATGCGCTGGGTGGCGGCCGCGAGGCTTTCGATCTCGGAGATCGATTTCTCGGTGCGCTGGCCGGTCTGCTCGACCGCGCCTGCGGACTGCCGGACCTGGCGGCCGATCTCCACCACCGACGCGGACAGCTCCTCGGCAGCGCCTGCCACCGCCGTGACGTTGTGCGAGGCCTGTTCGGTAGCGTTCGCCGCGGTGCCGGCGCGGCTGCTGGCATCCGCCGTGACGCGGGTGATGGTCTGTGCCGTCTCGCGCATGACGGAGGCGTTGTCGCTGAGGCCGCGCATGATCGCGCCGATCGCCTCGCGAAACGCCTCGACGGATTGCTCGATGTGGCGGGCGCGCTGCTCGCGCGCCGCGGAGTCCTGCGAGACCTGCGAGGCGAGATTGCGGTTGCGGCCCATCGCGTCCTGAAAGATCTGGATGGCGCGTGCCAGCGCGCCGATCTCGTCGGCGCGGCCGGAGTGCGGCACCACGACATTCTCGGCGCCGTCCGCGACCTGCTCGATGGTCGCGGTGATGGCGGAGAGGGGACGTGCGATCGAGCGGGCGATGATGACGATGCCGATCACGACGAGGGCCAGCGCCACGCCGCCGAGGCAGGTCAGCACGAAGGAGAGGGTGCGATTGGTCTCGGTCTCGTGCGCGATTTGCCTGGCGCGCTCGGCATAGACCTTGGACAGCGCCTCGAGATCCTTGTTCAGCGCCGAGCGCACGGCGCGATTGGCGTCGTTGTCGCCCCATTCGCGGCCCGCGGCCGCATTGATCTCGACGCCGCGGCGCACCAGCTCCTTGCGGAACTCGACGAACTGCTCGATGCGCTTCTTGAACGTGGCGAACTGCTCGGCATCGTCGGCTTTGACGATGGTCTCCCAGCGCTTCACGACGTCGAGGATCTGGGCGTTGAACTTGAGCAGGCCTTCGCCGTATTTCTTCACGACGGCCGGCTCGGTCGACATGTAGACGCCGCGCGATTCCATCACGACCGCGTAGACCAGCGAGTTGACCCGCTCGACATTGAGTGCTGCGGCATTCGCCGTCTCGATCGCGCTCGTCAACTCGGCGCTGCGGCGGCTGTTGTAGTCGGACAGCATGGCGATCGCCGCCGTGAGCAGCGCGAACAGCGCGAAGATCGCATAGAGCTTGGTCGCAAGCGTGAAACGGCCTGCCAGCCCCGTGGCATTCCCAGAACGGTCGGTTGTCATGCTTTTCAGAGGCCCCAATGGCCGGCAGTGGCCGGAGAGCGCGGTCGTATAAAATTGATGCAAAACTATGCAGAATGAAGATGGACGCCGTCTTAACGCCGTGGCCCAACCCCTTCGTCCTTAGTCGAAAGAAAGGTAAGATATTTCAGCGTCTTGATCTGAGGGTATAGTCTTGGGATCGCGCTGGAGTCGGCCACTGGCCGATGAACCCCGGAGGGGCCTTTGGTCTACCGCCACACCATCGACGCCACGACCTATACATTCCCGGACCTGCGCGACCTGCTCGCCAAGGCGACGCCGCCGCGCTCCGGCGACCGGCTGGCCGGGATTGCCGCAGCCAGCGCCGAGCAGATGATCGCGGCGCGGATGGCGCTCGCCGACGTCCCGCTCGGGCAGTTCTTGCAGGAAGCGGTCATCCCGTACGAAGCCGACGAGGTCACCCGCCTCGTCATCGACGGCCACGATGCCAGCGCATTCGCGCCGGTGGCTTCGCTGACGGTCGGTGCCTTTCGCGACTGGCTGCTGTCGGACGTGGCGACATCAGAGGTTTTGCGCGGGCTGGCGGGCGGCATTACCCCGGAGATGGCGGCCGCGGTCTCAAAGCTGATGCGCAACCAGGACCTGATCCTGGCGGCGCGGAAATGCGAGGTCACCACCGCCTTTCGCAACACCATCGGCCTGAAGGGGCGGATGAGCACGCGGCTTCAGCCCAACCATCCCTTCGACGATGCCAGGGGCATCACCGCCTCGATCCTCGACGGCATCCTGTTGGGGGCCGGCGATGCCTGCATCGGCATCAATCCGGCCAGCGACGATCCCGCTGTCATCGCGCAATTGCTGCGGCTGCTGGACGAAATCATCGCCCGGCTGAAGATCCCGACGCAAGCTTGCGTGCTGACCCATGTCACGACGACTCTGTCGCTGATCGGGCAAGGCGTGCCGGTCGACCTCGTCTTCCAGTCGGTCGCCGGTACCGAGGCCGCCAACCGCAGCTTTGGCGTCGACCTCGCGCTCCTGAAGGAGGTGCAGCAGGCCGGCCTGTCGCAGAAGCGCGGCACGGTCGGCGAGAACGTGATGTATTTCGAGACCGGCCAGGGCTCGGCGCTGTCGGCGGGCGCCCATCACGGCGTCGACCAGCAGACCTGCGAGGCGCGGGCCTATGCGGTCGCCCGTGCCTTTGCGCCATTGCTGGTCAACAGCGTGGTCGGCTTCATCGGCCCGGAATATCTCTACGACGGCAAGGAAATCATCCGCGCCGGGCTGGAGGACCATTTTTGCGGCAAGCTGCTCGGCCTGCCGCTCGGGATCGACATCTGCTACACCAACCACGCCGAAGCGGACCAGGACGACATGGACAATCTGCTGACGCTGCTGGCGGCCGCCGGCGTCACCTTCATCATGGGTGTCCCCGGGGCCGACGACGTCATGCTGAACTACCAGTCGACGTCTTTTCACGACGCGCTCTATGTCCGCGACGTCTTCGGCCTGCGCCGCGCGCCGGAATTCGACGACTGGCTGGTGCAGTCGGGGATCGCGGGCGCCGATTTCCGTCTTGCCGGCGACGCAGGCCTGCTGCCCGATTTTGCCTCACGGCTGATCGCGTGACGTGGCGGGGGCGCCCGGCCGCTTGAGGAAACCATTGGTGCCTCTCGGAATTATGGTCCTGCCACAATATTGAGAAATTCCGGCGACAGCATTACGCTATGTGTCTGGCTGGCAATTTCCGCAGCTATGTCGAGTGGCGGGGGAGCTTTGATGCGAGCTGAAAGTAACGGTACGGCCCGGCGGATTCTGTGCGTGTTTCCGCGGTACACCTCGTCGTTCGGGACGTTCGAGCATTCCTATCCATTGACCGACGGCGTCTGCGCCTTCATGCCCCCGCAGGGGCTTTTGCTGCTCGCGGCCTATCTCCCCGAGGACTGGGAGGTTAAATTCGTCGACGAGAATCTCCGTCGCGCGACCGACGAAGAGTTCGCGTGGGCGGAGGCGGTCTTCGTCAGCGGCATGCACATCCAGCGCCAGCAGATGAACGACATCTGCCGCCGCGCCCATGAATTCGATCTTCCGGTCGCGCTCGGCGGTCCCTCCGTCAGCGCCTGCCCGGATTATTATCCCTCGTTCGACTATCTCCATGTCGGCGAGCTCGGCGACGCCACCAATCAGCTGCTCGAGATGTTGGCGCGCGACACGTCGCGTCCCGGCGAGCAGGTGGTGCTCACCACCAAGGACCGCGTGCCGATGACGGAGTTTCCGATCCCGGCCTACGAACTCGCCGACGTGAAGAAATACTTTCTCGGCAGCATCCAGTATTCCAGCGGCTGCCCCTATCAGTGCGAGTTCTGCGACATTCCCGGCCTCTACGGCCGCAATCCGCGCCTCAAGTCGCCCGAGCAGATCATCGCCGAGCTCGACCGCCTGCGCGAATGCGGCATGACCGACACGGTCTATTTCGTCGACGACAATTTCATCGGCAACCGCAAGGCGGCGATGGACCTGCTGCCGCACCTGATCGAATGGCAGAAGCGGACCGGCTATGTGGTGCGGCTCGCCTGCGAGGCGACGCTCAACATCGCCAAGCGGCCCGAGATCCTCGAAAAGATGCGCGAGGCCTATTTCATCACCATCTTCTGCGGCATCGAGACGCCCGATCCCGACGCGCTCAAGGCGATGCACAAGGACCACAACATGATGGTCCCGATCCTCGAGGGCGTGCAAACGATCAACTCCTACGGCATGGAGGTCGTGTCCGGCATCATCATGGGGCTCGACACCGACAAGCCGAACACCTCGGAGGCGTTGCTGGCCTTCGTCGAGGAGTCCCGGATTCCGCTGCTCACGATCAACCTGCTCCAGGCGCTGCCGAAGACGCCGCTGTGGGACCGTCTGGAGCGCGAGGGACGCCTGATCGAGGATGACGGCCGCGATTCCAACGTCGACTTCCTGTTGCCCTATGACGAGGTCGTCGCATCCTGGAAGCACGCCATGGGCGTCGCCTACGAGCCCGAGAAGGTCTACGCGCGCTTCCAGTATCAATGCGACAACGTTTATGTGCACCGCCTGAAGATGCCAACGCCGGACGAGATGAAGACCTGGCCCAACATCCGGCGCGGTCTCGTCATGCTGCGCAACATCTTCTGGAAGGTCGGTGTGCTCGGCGACTACAGGCGCGTGTTCTGGAAGTTTGCGCTCGGGCGCATCAAGCGCGGCGACCTCGAAGGGCTGATCGGCTGCACCTTGATCGCGCACCATCTGATTACGTTTGCGCGCGCGGCGTCCAGCGGCAGGCAAAACGCCTCGAACTATTCGATCCGGCTGCGCGAGGCCTCCGTACCCGCCGAATGATGCGACATGTCTGATCCGGCCGTCCCGCGCCGCCCGACCCTCGATCTGCGGTCGCTGACGCCTGCGCGCGTGGCGCTCGGCCGCAGCGGCGCGAGCGTGCCGACAAGGGCCTTGCTCGATTTCACGCTGGACCATGCCCGCGCCCGCGATGCCGTGCATGCAGTGTTCGACGCGCCGCGTCTGGTCGCCGATCTCCGCGCGCTTGGCCTCGTCGTCACCGAGGCGCGGAGCCAGGCGGTCAAGCGCAGGGACTATTTGCGGCGGCCGGATCTGGGGCGACAGCTCGAGACCGGCTCGGTCGAACTGTTGGCACGACATGCCTCGGAGCCGTGCCAGCTCGCGGTCGTGATCGGCGACGGCCTGTCGGCGGCGGCGGTCCATGCCCATGCGGTGGCGCTGGTGTCTCACCTGCTGCCGCTGCTCGCGGAAGGCGACGACGTCGCGATCGGACATGTCGTTGTCGCCTCAGGCGCGCGCGTCGCGCTCGGCGACGAGATCGGCGCGATTCTCGGCGCGCGCATGGTGGTGACGCTGATCGGCGAGCGGCCGGGCCTGTCCGCGCCCGACAGCCTCGGCGCCTATCTGACCTTCGCACCGAAGCCGGGCCGTACCGATGCCGAGCGCAATTGCGTCTCGAACATCCACAAGGCCGGGTTGAGCCATGACGAGGCGGCCTTCAAGATCGCCTGGCTGGTCCGTGAGGGGATGACCCGGAAGGTCACCGGCGTGGCGCTGAAGGACGAGAGCGGCGATCCTTCCGCTCGAATCGGGACGATCCGGCCGGAATGAGCGATATCAAGGGTCGAAATCGCCGCATGTTGATCCAATTTGTGCGCTTGCGCGCGCTTGCGAGAGGGCGTTTGGACCTGCTAAACCCCTCGCGGCGATTTTCCGCGCATTTTCAAAGGGCAAGCCTCCCATCTGTATGGCATTTTCAAGCCGTTCGCGGGGCGCAATAAGCTCACAGACCCGAGCCGATTTAGGAACTGGACAAGGCATGCTCGAAAAGCACCGCGAGAATGAGGTTCATGTCGACAAGGTCGAGCAGGGACCGACGTCCTCGATCGCCTTCGGGCTCGAGCGCATCGGGCTGATCGCCGTCCGGGCGCCGATCGTCTCCTGCATCGCTCTGCTCGCCCTGATCGTCGGTGCTGTGTTCGGCATTCACCGGATCAAGATCGACGATTCGCTATCGCAGCTGTTCCGGTCCAACACGCCGGAATTCCGCCAGTATGAAGCGGTGACAAAGAAGTTCCCGGCCGAGGAATTCGACGTCCTCGTCGTGGTCGAGGGCAAGACCCTGCTGGCACGGAATAACCTCGAGAAGCTGCGCGACTTCGTCACCGATATGCAACTGGTCGAAGGCACGCGTGGCCTAGTCTCGCTGTTCTCGGCGCGCCAAGCGCCGGCGCCGGGCAAGCTGCCGGCGGCGCTGTTCCCGCCCGAACTGCCCGAGGGCGCGGCCTATGACAAGTTCATCGAGACCGTCAAGAACAACGAGATCATCCGCGGCAAGCTGTTGTCGGAGGACGGAACGCTGGCGCTGATCGTGCTGTCGCTCGATCCGGAGGTGGTCGCCTCCAGCAAGCTGACCAAGACCGTCGGCGACATCCGTGCGCTGATGAAGGAAGACCTCGGCGATACCGGCCTCAACGTGCAGCTCTCCGGCGTGCCGGTGATGCAGCTCGAGATCCGCAACGCGGTCGAGCGTGACGGGCTGACCTATAACATCCTCGGCATCCTCGCCGGCTGCGTTATCGCCATCATCTTCTTCCGCAAGATCTCGTTCATGGTCGCGGCGGCGTTCCCGCCGATGATTGCGATCCTGCTGGCGCTCGGTGCGCTCGGCTGGGCCAATTTCAATCTCAACATGTTCCTGAACGTGATGACGCCGCTCATCATGGTGATCAGCTTCTCGGACTCGATGCAGTTGACGTTCGCTGCGCGCGACCGGCTGATCGCAGGCCAGGACAAGTTCACCGCGTTCAAGAACGCCGTGCTGGTCGTGGGCCCGGCCTGCGTGCTGACGCACGGCACCGCCGGCATTTCCTTCATCGCGCTCCAGTTCTCCGACTCCGACCTGATCCGCAAGTTCGGCGAGGCGGGCTTGGCCGCCACCATCATCGCGCTGGTCGCGGTGCTTTCGCTGGTGCCGGTATTCGGCGTGCTGCTGGTGCGCAACGAGAAAGTCTTTGCTTCCAAGTTCCAGAGCGCGGATGCCGGCGTGCAGGCGCTGCGCAATTTTTGCTACTGGATCGCGGTCCGCATGGTAGGTCGTCCCGGCCTGTTCAGCCTGATCGCGGTGTTGTTCGTCGCGGGCCTCGGCGTCATCTATGCCAATCTCGAGCCGCGCTACCGGCTCGCCGATCAGGTGCCGGACAAGCGCCAGGCGGTTGCCGCCAGCGACCGGCTCGATGCCAAGCTCACCGGCGCCAACCCCGTCAACGTGCTGGTCCAGTTCCCCAAGGGTGAAACGCTCTATTCGCCGGAGACGCTCCAGACCATCGCGGATGTGCATGCGACCGTCGAGAAAGCGGCCGGTGTCGGCAACGTCTGGTCGCTCGAGACCCTGCGCCGCTGGCTTGCGGAAAAGGCCGGCAGCGCCGACGTCGCGACGCTGAAGGAATATGTCAACGTCATCCCCGAGCATCTGGTCCGACGCTTCATCGATGCCGAGCAGGATGCCGTCGTAGTCGCAGGCCGCGTGCCGGACAAGGATTCCAGCCAGCTGCTACCGATCGTCGACAAGCTCGATTCCGAACTTGACGCCGTCCGCAAGAAGCATCCCGGCTACGAGATCGCCGTAACGGGTCTTGCCGCGATTGCCGCGCGCAATTCGGCCGGCATGATCGAGAAGCTCAACCGCGGCCTCACCGTCGAATTCGCGCTGGTCGCGATCTTCATCGGCCTGGCCTTCCGCTCCTGGGTCGTGATGTTCGCCTGCATCCTGCCGGGCATCTTCCCCGTGGTGATGTCGGGAACGGTGCTGTGGGCGATGGGCGAGGGCCTGCAATTCGCCAGCGTCGTGGCGCTCACCGTCTCGTTCGGCCTTGGCTTAAGCGCCACCATCCACTTCCTCAATCGCCTCAGGCTGGAGAGCAAGCCGGGCGTCGGCTCGGCGCTCGCGGTCGAGCGGGCGACCGTGCTGGTCGGCCCGGCGCTGATCCTGACCACGCTGGTGCTGGCCTGCGGCCTCGTCGTCACCGTGTTCTCCGATCTGCCGTCGCTGCGGCTGTTCGGCTGGCTCAGCGCCTTCTCGATGGTGATGGCGCTCGTCGCCGACCTCTTCATCCTGCGGCCGACGGCGATGTGGCTGATCAACCTGCACGCCAAGCTGCAGGGCCCGGACAAGCCGGCGATCTGAGCGGGCGGCGGCATACGCCGCCCTTTGATCACGCCTCGACGCGGATGACGCCGTACGGATTGAATTTGAAATCGTCCTCGGCGTAGTCCTGCTCCCGCGAGAGCGTAAGCTTGCGATCGCGTAGCGTCACTTCGATGCCGCGCTCGGCCATGGTGTTGGCAATCTCCTCCATGAGCATCACCGCCGTCCATTCGTTGCCGCGCGATTTCACGACATAGATCTCCGGCAAGCCGACGAGGTGATAGCCGACGGTCTCGTAATAGCGATCGCCGCCGAGCGGACGCTTGGCGAAAGCAAGACGACACGCCTTGGCGACGGCGAGGGTCATGCCAAGGCCCTGACTGGTCTTTGCGCCCTTGCGTGCCTGATCGCCGAGACTGCGCCATCGCTCGAGGCCGTGGGCAACGCCGGCGCTTTCACCCTTCACGGCGGTGGCACCGGCCTCGATCATCTCCTCGACGATGCGCAAGGCCGCCGCCGAAAAGGCGACTGCCTTCTGCTGCTCCAGCGGCGGGCTCAGCAAATAGAGCACAGCCTTGTGGTTGACCACGGCCGCTTCGTCCGCGGCAGACCAGGCTTTCGGGAAGACGCGATCCCAGCACACGCCGAACGACCGCTCCATGTGCGGATCGGGCTTGGCCTGCGAATAGGTGCGGTCGATCTCGAAGTTGAAATCCGCGATTGTCTTGGCCACCGCCTTCGGCGGATGCAGCAGGCTCTCGTCCTTGCCGAGGAAGCAGAGCACGTGACGCGGTTTCACCGACGAAGGTTGCATGCTCGTACCCTGCTGGTCATTGGCGAAGGCGCGACTGGCTACGAAGAGCCCGGCGGCCTTGAGCAGATGTCTGCGAATTGGGTCCATGTCCGTGTCAGCAAAAAGCCCCCGGCTCGCGAGAACCGGGGGCGTGTTCCTTATCCGCTGGGATGGGCGTCAGCCCTTCGTCATCGTGATGTTGACGCCGCGGATCTCGCCCTTCGAGCTGATCTGCACCGTCTGCTTGGTGCCGTTGGTGCGCAGCGACAGGTTGGCGGCGAAGCCGTTGGCCTCGACGAACACCTCGATCTGGCCGCCGCCGGCGGTGCCCTGGAGATTGCCGAAGATGTTGCGGTTGGTCTCGCTCCAGTTGCCGGAGATTCGCTCGCCCTGGCTCGTCACGTCGCTGGTGAGGTCGAACTTGTAGCTGTCGGACGCGCAGTGCAGGGCCTGCTTGAGGCTGAGACCGGTGCCTGCGACCTTGTAGTCGGCCTTGCAGCGGATGCGCTCGGTGCTGCCATCGGACAGCGACACCGTGCCGGTGCCGGTCCACGCACCGTCGAAACCTGCAAACGGTCCGGACGACTGAGCATGGCTTGCCGAGACTGAGAAGAGCAGCGCAGCCCCGATGCCGGCCGCCTTGATTGCCTGTCCAGATCGCCCAAAGAATTGCATTTTGAATATCCCGTTTTCGAACGACGTTCGCTTGGGATGAACGTCTCGCCACATCGAAAGTTTAGTGTTCCGAGCCTGTGTCTGGTTCAAAGCCGGACAGCCAGGGACGGCGGTTCACGACGCCCTCGCGCCAGGTCAGCCTGGGCGATTCTCTCTGTTTCGGTGTGTTTCTGGCGGGAAAAGCAGGGCGGAGAGATGCAGCTCTGCAACAGGTACGCATCAAAACGCGGTGTGCCAGAATTATGACGTAGTATCAATCTCTTACATCTGCCAATGAAGTGTGAGGGAAGACCTGATTTGGTGGATGTGGCGCCAATTTGGCCGCATTTGCCAGTGCTTGTGCCTTCTCCGAGGCCGCATGTTCCGCGGCGACTTGCCATCAGAACAATCCGTTCCGGTCGTCCGCCCTGTGCTGTCCGGGAATAGGTGCGGTTCTGCCGTCAGAATGAAGGAATACAATGCGTAAGCTTCTCGTCGCTCTCACCCTGTTGTCGGCCTCCCTTTCGACGGCGGCATTCGCCCAGGCAGGACGCGGCACGGACGCCGAACAGAAGGCCTGCACGCGCGATGTGCAGAAGTTCTGCCGCCCGGTCATCGACCAGGGCGATTTCACCATCCTGGCCTGCCTCAAGGAGAACCGGGCCAAGATCTCGCAGGCCTGCGACCAGGTCCTGAAGACCCACAACCAGTAAGCTCGGCCATTGGCCCACAAGGGCGGCCCCGGGGCCGCCTTTCGGGCCGGATCCGGAAGGGCAGCCATCGAGAGACAGGATTGGTTTTGCGGCCGTATTCCCCTATATGGGGGCCGCGGCGGCATCGCCGGCATGAGCCCGCGCGAGCGAAAAAGCCCTTCCTGTCCAAACGATTGTAAACCAGCCCTCGATGACCTCTGCGAGCGAATTGCGATCCGGCAAGGGTGACCGCGACGAGAATTTTCCCGTCGCGTCCTGGATCATTCATCCGCGCCATCGCGCACTGATCCTGGCGTACTACAATTTCGTCCGCACCGCCGACGACATCGCCGATCACGCGACGCTGCCGCCCGACCAGAAGCTCGCTTATCTCGACCTGCTCGAGGCGGAACTGCTCGGCGAGGGCGACACCCAGGCCGAAGCCGTCATTCTGCGGCGGGCGCTGGCCGAGCGAGGCATGGCACCACGCCACGCGCTCGACGTGCTCGTCGCGTTCCGCATGGACGTGACCAAGCTCCGCTACGAAAACTGGGACGAGGTCATCCACTATTGCCGCTACTCGGCGATGCCGGTCGGCCGTTTCATGCTCGACGTCCACGGCGAGAGCACGTCAACCTGGGCGGCCTCGGACGCGCTCTGCGCAGGCCTCCAGATCAACAACCACCTCCAGGATTGCGGCAAGGATTTTCGCGAGCTCAATCGCGTCTATCTGCCGCGCGACGCGCTGGCCGCGAGTGGCGCCTCGGTCGAGCAGCTCGGGTTGACTCAGTCGCCGCCGGCGATGCTGGCCTGCCTTCAGGCGCTCGCGGTGCGCAACGCAGCCCTGCTCGACGAGGGCAGGTCGCTGAGCGCGGAGATCCGCGATTTCCGCCTCGGCGTCGATGTCGCGGTGATCAAGGCTTATGCCGATCGCATCGTGCGCCTGTTGAAGGTGCGCGATCCCCTGCGCGAACGCGTGCATCTGAACAAGTTCGAGCTTCTCACTTTCAGCCTCGCCGGCATGATCGGCGAAGTCGGCCGCCGCGCGATCGGGCGCAAGGCCATTTCCAGACCGGGGACTGCACATGACGCTTGAGGCGACCTCGCCCAGCGCCAATTACGGCTCGACCGCATCGAACAGCTCCTTCTACGCTGCGATGCGCATCCTGCCGCATGACCAGCGCGAAGCGATGTTCCAGATCTACAGCTTCTGCCGACAGGTCGACGACATCGCCGATTCCGACGGCCCGCGCGACGAGCGGCTCGCCGCGCTTCAGGAGTGGCGCAACGACATCGACGCGCTCTATCAGGGCCATCCGCCGCCGCGGCTGAAGGACTACGTCGCCTCGGTGAAGACCTTCGGCCTCAAGCGCGAGGATTTCCTTGCGATCGTCGACGGCATGGAGATGGACGTGCCGCAGGACATCCGTGCGCCCGACATGGCGACGCTCGATCTCTACTGCGATCGCGTCGCCAGCGCCGTGGGACGGCTGTCGGTGCGGGTGTTCGGCCTGCCCGAGGAAGACGGCATTCAGCTCGCCTACCATCTCGGCCGCGCGCTCCAGCTCACCAACATCCTGCGCGACATCGACGAGGACGCTGGCCTCGGCCGGCTCTATCTGCCGCGCGAGGCGCTGCTGCACGCCGGCATCACCTCCAACGACCCGAACCGCGTGATCACCGAGCGCGCGCTGCCGAAGGTCTGCCAGCCGCTGACGCAGCGTGCGAAGGCGCATTTCGAGAAGTCTGACGAGATCATGAACCGCAACAAGCGCCGCGCCGTCCGCGCGCCGCGGATCATGTCGAAATACTACCATTCCATCCTGGACCTCCTGATCGCGCGCGGCTTCAACGCGCCGCGCGAGCCGGTGCGTGTGTCGAAGGTTACACGCATCCTGATCCTGCTCCGTTACGCTTTCATCTGATGCAAAAGACAGCTCACATCATCGGTGCTGGAATTTCCGGCCTCTCCGCCGCCGTGCGGCTCGCCAATGCCGGCTTCAAGGTCGCCGTGCACGAGGCGACGCACCAGGCCGGCGGCCGCTGCCGTTCCTATTTCGACGGCGCCACCAATCTCACCATCGACAACGGCAATCATCTGCTGCTGTCGGGCAACAGCCATGCGCGCGCCTATGCCCGCTCGATCGGCACCGAGGCGGGCCTCGTCGGCCCCGAACGCGCGCAGTTTCCGTTCGTCGACATCAAGACCGGGCAGCGCTGGCAGATCGATCTCGGCGATGGCCGGCTGCCGACCTGGGTGCTCGACGAGAGCCGCCGCGTTCCCGACACCGGGCTCAGCGATTATCTCAAGCTGGCGCCGCTGATCTGGGCGTCGGAGGAGACGCTGGTCGGCAAGTCCATTCCCTGCGAAGGCATCCTGTATCAACGGCTGGTGCAGCCGCTGCTGCTTGCGGCACTCAACGTCGATCCGCCCGAGGGCTCGGCCGGGCTTGCCGGCGCGATCGTGCGCGAGACGCTGCTTGCCGGCGGACAGGCGTGCCGGCCGCTGATCGCGCGCGACGGCCTGAGCGCCGTGCTGATCGAGCCTGCCGTCAAGTTCTTGCAGGAGCGCGGTCACACCGTTCAGCTCGGCCATGAGCTGCGTTCGTTTACGACCGGTGACGGCAAGGCCAGCGCGCTGAATTTCGGCGGCGAGGATGTGATCCAGCTCGGTGAGGGCGATGTCGTCGTGATGGCGGTGCCGCCGCGTGCCGCCGCGAGCCTGCTGCCCGGCCTGAAGACGCCGACCGAATTCCGCGCCATCGTGAACGCGCATTTCCGGTTCGAGCCGCCGCCGGGCTCGGCGCCGATCCTCGGCGTGATCGGCGGCGTCGTGGAATGGCTGTTCGCGTTCGCGAACCGGCTCTCCGTGACCATCAGCAATGGCGACCGCCTGGTCGACATGCCGCGCGAGGAACTCGCGCAGGCGATCTGGAACGACGTCTGCAAGGCGGGCGGGGTGTCCGGCGAGCTGCCCCCCTGGCAGATCGTTCGCGAGCGCCGTGCCACATTTGCGGCCACACCGGCCCAGAATGCCCTGCGTCCGGGGCCGGCGACTGCGCTGAAAAACCTGTTTCTTGCCGGCGACTGGACTGCTACGGGATTGCCTGCAACCATCGAGGGATCGGTACGGTCCGGTGATCGCGCCGCCGATCTGGTTTTGGCCGCAAAGCGGCCCTGACGGGCATTGTCCCGGTCAAATTTCAATCGACTATCGGAGCAATCGAGCGACATGGATGCCGTGAACGCGACCAGCCGCGAAGCCCAAGAATCCAGGGCCTTGGAATCGGGCGTCTTGGAATCGAGCATTGCGTCGGCGACGGAAGGCGTTCTCGGCTTCCAGCAATCCGACGGTCATTGGGTGTTCGAGCTCGAGGCCGACTGCACGATTCCGGCCGAATACGTCCTGCTGCGCCATTATCTCGCAGAGCCCGTGGACGCCGTGCTCGAGGCCAAGATCGGCAATTATCTCCGCCGCGTGCAGGGCGCCCATGGCGGCTGGCCGCTCGTGCATGACGGCGAGTTCGACATGAGCGCGAGCGTGAAGTCCTACTTCGCGCTCAAGATGATCGGCGATTCCGTCGACGCCCCGCACATGGTGCGTGCGCGCGAGGCGATCCATGCCCGCGGCGGCGCGATCAACAGCAACGTCTTCACGCGCTTCCTGCTTGCGATGTTCGGCGTGATGACCTGGCGCGCGGTGCCGGTGCTGCCGATCGAGATCGTGCTGCTGCCGTTCTGGTCGCCGTTCCACATCAACAAGATCTCCTACTGGGCGCGCACCACCATGGTGCCGCTGATGGTTCTTGCCGCGCTGAAGCCGCTGGCGAAGAATCCGAAGGGTGTTGGGATCGACGAGCTGTTTCTTCAGGATCCGCGCTCGATCGGCATGACCGCGAAGGCGCCGCACCAGAGCATGGCCTGGTTCGCGCTCTTCCGTGCGCTCGACGGCATTTTACGCGTCATCGAGCCGATGTTTCCGAAGAGCCTGCGGCAGCGCGCGATCGATGCGGCGCTCGCCTTCACCGAGGAGCGTCTCAACGGCGAGGACGGCATGGGCGCGATCTATCCGCCGATGGCCAACATCGTCATGATGTATGACGCGCTCGGCAAGGACGAGAATTATCCGCCGCGTGCGGTCACGCGCCGGGGCATCGACAAGCTGCTCGTGTTCAACGGCGACGAGGCCTATTGCCAGCCCTGCGTCTCCCCGGTGTGGGACACGACGCTGACCGCCCACGCGCTGCTGGAAGCCGGCGGTGACACGGCCGTGCCTGCGGCCAAGCAGGGGCTCGACTGGCTGATCCCGAAGCAGGAGCTCGAGGTGAAGGGCGACTGGGCGGTGAAGCGGCCCGACGTGCGCCCGGGCGGCTGGGCCTTCCAGTACAACAATGCCTATTATCCCGATCTCGACGACACCGCGGTGGTGGTGATGTCGATGGACCGCATGCGACGCGAGCACGGTGCGACCGGCTATGACACCGCGATCGACCGCGCCCGGGAGTGGATCGAGGGCATGCAGAGCGACGACGGCGGCTGGGCCGCCTTCGACGTGAACAACCTCGAATACTATCTGAACAACATCCCGTTCTCGGACCATGGCGCGCTGCTCGATCCGCCGACCGAGGACGTCACCGCGCGCTGCATCTCCATGCTGGCCCAGCTCGGCGAGACCGAGAAGACCAGCAAGCATGTGGCCGACGGGGTTGCCTACCTCAGGAAGACCCAGCACCCGGAAGGGTCCTGGTACGGCCGCTGGGGCATGAATTTCATCTACGGAACCTGGTCGGTGCTCTGTGCCCTCAACATGGCCGGCGTCCGCCATGACGACCCGATGATTCGGAAAGCCGCCGACTGGCTGGCCTCGATCCAGAACAAGGACGGCGGCTGGGGCGAGGACGCCGTCAGCTACCGCCTCGACTACAAGGGCTGGGAGGCCGCCCCCTCGACCGCCTCGCAAACGGCATGGGCCTTGCTTGCCCTGATGGCTGCTGGCGAGGTTGATCACCCGGCCGTCGCCCGCGGGGTGGAGTACCTGATTGCAACACAGAACAAAAAAGGACTGTGGGACGAGCAGCGGTACACCGCCACAGGCTTTCCTCGTGTATTCTATCTGCGTTATCACGGTTACCCGAAGTTCTTCCCGCTGTGGGCGTTGGCGCGGTATCGGAACTTGCGGAACACCAACAGCAGGGTGGTAGGGGTCGGGATGTGACTTTGGGGACGGGGGACTATCTTGCCGTGGGTAATGCCATCGACCCGCGGCCAATATTGATTGTGACTGGACTGGTTCAGGAGGCCCGTATCGCGGCTGGGCCCGGAATGGCGGTCATTTGCTCGTCGAGCAGCCCGACCCAGTTGCGGGCGCTGCTGACGGTGGTGGATCCTCAGACGATTCGCGGCGTGATCTCGTTCGGCGTGGCCGGCGGGCTCGACCCGACGCTGCGCTCCGGCGACGTCGTGCTGGCGACCGAGGTGCTCTCCGGCGATACCCGCTGGGCCGCGGGCCTGTCGCTCGGCGACGACCTGATCGACCGCCTGACGTCGGGCCGCCGCCGCGTGGTGCGCGGCAGCCTTGCCGGCGCCGAGGAGGTGGTCACGAAGCGGTCCTGCAAGGCGGCGCTGCATTCGGAAACCGGCGCCTCTGCCGTCGACATGGAGAGCCACATCGCGGCCGCCTACGCCGCCGAGGCCGGGCTGCCCTTTGCCGCGGTCCGCGTCATCAGCGATCCCGCCCATCGCGCGCTGCCGGCGCTCGCCCGCGCCGCCATCAAGCCGAACGGCCAGATCGATCTCGCCGCCGTGCTCCGTGGCATCGTGCGCAATCCGACCACGCTGCATGCGCTGGTCTCGACCGGCATCGACTTCAACCGCGCGCTGCGTTCGCTGCGCGGCTGCCGCGACTATCTGATCGGCACCGAGCTCGTCGACAGCGAGGCCCTGGTCTCCAAGGCGGCCTGACCTCCTGATGCGATAAAGCAAAGGGCCCGGTCGCCATTGGCGACCGGGCCCTTTGCGTTTTGGTGCCTGCTCACTCGGTCGCCTCCATGCGGTTTCGATCCACGACCCACAGTGTCCGTCGCATCATGCCCTCGACGATTGCCGCCGATTCGCTTGGACGCAGATAGATCGCCGTGGACTTGAGCAGCCATGGCAACACCGCTTGCTCGAGCCGCTCCTCATAGGCGCGGCGCATCATGTCGAATGCCTGCAGGCCGGGTCCCGCCAGGATCACATGGTGTGGGCGCAGCACGGATATCGTTGCCGCGACCGCCTCGGCAAGCGCACGACCTGCCTGCTGGAATACGTGCTCGAGACGGGGATCGCCGCCCCGCGCCCGCTCGCGCAGGAGGGCCATCTGCGCCTCGGAAGGCTGCTGCGACGCCGCCGGCGGCAAGTCGAGAAAGGTGCGGGCGTCGCGGTAGAGCGCGTAGTCGGCGAGATGGGCCTCGATGCAGCCGCGCTGGCCGCAGCGGCATTGCGGCCCGTTCGATCCCAATTTGATATGGCCAATCTCGCTGCCGGCGCCGGCGCCCCAGCGCGCTTCACCGTCGACAACGACGCCCATGCCGACGCCGTGGCCGACCATGATGGTGGCCGAAAGGCCCTGCGCCAGTGACGGCTCCGCGGCGGAGAGGGCGAGCGCGACCGCGACGGCATCATTCGCCATCACGACTTCGGCGTCGAAGGCCTCGCGCACCGGCTTCACCAGATCGATATCGGTGACGGACAGCGCCGGACTCCACAGATGCCGGCCGGTGTCCGCGTTCACGATGCCTTGGAGTGCAATCCCTATTCCCAACAGGCGATGGCGCGGCGTGGCCGTCGCCTCAAGCATTGCATCGATCTGCGCAATCACGAGATCGCACAGCGCGCTTGCATCGAGAGCCCGCGTCGCGATTTCGAGCCGCGATTGCGCCAGGCTGGAGCCGCTGAAATCCGCGATCAGCGTTTCAATCAGATTCATGCGCAGCGAGACCGCAATGATGCGGCCGAACTCCGGGTTCAGGGTCAGCAGCACGGCGGGCCGGCCTCGGCGGCGGCTGTTCAGCCCGTCCGCATCGTCTTCGTCCGGGTCGTCGGGCCAGGAGGTTGCCGGTGTCTCGGTCTCGCACAGCAACTCTTCCGCGATCAGTCGCGACGTCAGGCCGGAAACGGCGGGGAAGCTCAATCCCGTACTCCGGGCGAGCTCCACTCGCGGCAGCGGCCCCTGGCGTCGCAAGACTTCGACGAGACGGCCGCGGTTCGAGCCGCGGGCGATGCTTGAGATGCGTCTCGGAGGCACAGTTTGGTCAACCATGTTGTCTCTTTAATTTATTACGTGAAGTTAATGAATGGGCAGTAGGGTGATGTGATCGAAAAAGCACAGCCGAATGGCGTCGTCGCGGGCGATATTTACTATTATCATACCTCATGTACTATCTCCGCTTGAAGAAAGAGCCATTACATCCCGATTTCGATGTTTTGCTCTGCGACATTTCTTCGCTACGTAAATAAAATAAGGCGCAAAAGCGCCCTGAAGGCCCCATCCGGGGTGACCAAAGGGAGGTGAACATGAACGGATCGATGAAGAAATTGCTAGTGCCGCTGCTCGCGACCGCCGTGCTCGCGATGGCGACGGGGATGGCGCAGGCCCAGCAGAAAAAGACCATCGCGCTGGTCACCAATGTTGCGGCCGACTTCTGGACCATCGCCGGCCGCGGGCTCGAAAAGGCGCAGAAGGAACACCCGGAATACAAGATCGAATTGATCGTCACCAACGAAGGCACGGCGGCGGGCCAGCGGCGCGAGCTGGACGACCTGCTGGTGCGCGGCGTCGCCGGCATCTCCATCTCGGTCGACGATGCGCCGCACGCGACCGAACAGCTCAACAAGGTTGCGGCCAAGACCGTGTTGATCACGACGGACAGCGACGCGCCGCAGAGCAATCGTCTCGCCTATATCGGCACCGACAACGTCGCGGCCGGCAGGCAGGCAGGCGAAGAGATCAAGAAGGCGCTGCCGAACGGCGGCAAGATCGCACTGTTCGTCGGCACGATGGACGCGGATAATGCCCGCGAGCGGGTGCAGGGGATCAAGGACGCGATCGCCGGCACCAAGGTCGAGCTGGTCGACGTGTTCACCGACCAGGTGGACTTCGCCAAGGCGAAGGCGAACATGGAGAACGTGCTCGTCAAATATCCCGACATCGCGCTGTTGTCCGGCCTTTGGAGCTACGAGACACCGCTGATCTATGACGCGGTCAAGGCGGCGGGCAAGGCCGGCAAGGTGAAGATCGTTGGCTTCGACGAGGACCAGCGCACGCTGCGGGGAATATCCGACGGCACTATCGAATCCACTGTCGTGCAGCAGCCGTACGAATTTGGGTATCTCTCCGCCACCAACATCATCAAGACGCTGAACGGCGACAAGTCTTGGATTCCGGCTGACAGCAAGCTGATCGTGCCAACCCAAGTGATCAGCAAGTCGAACGTCGCGGAATTCACCGCAAATCTGAAGGGACTGCTGAAGAAGTGACTTTCAGCGCCTTTCGACGCCCGGCTGGCACAGTCGGGCGTCGTGCGGGAGGGAATGAATGGCGGAAATCCTGTTCGAACTCGCCGGGATCAGCAAGTCCTATCCCGGGGTCATGGCCCTCGACGACGTCAGCCTGCGTGTGTACCGCGGCGAGGTGTTGGGCCTGATCGGCGAGAACGGCGCCGGCAAATCGACGCTGATGCGCGTGCTGGGTGGCGTGATCGCGCCGAGCGAGGGCGTGATCCGCATCGGCGGCACCGACCATGCCCGTATGACGGTGAACGAGGCGACGCAGGCCGGCATCGCCTTCGTGCATCAGGAACTGAACCTTTTCGAAAATCTCGACGTCGCCGCGAACGTCTTCATTGGACGCGAGAGGCTTGTCGGCGGCCCGCTCAAGCTGGTGGACAACGCGGAGATGCGCGCCCGCGTGACGCCGCTGCTGGAGCGGCTGGGCGCCGATTTCACCCCGGACACGCTGGTCGACAATTTGTCGATCGCCGAGCGTCAGTTGGTGGAGATCGCCAAGGCGCTCTCGATCGATGCTCGCGTGATCATCATGGACGAGCCGACCTCCAGCCTGACGATTTCGGAGACCGAGCGGCTGCTGGAGGTGATTGCCGATCTGAAGGCGCACGGCATCTCGGTGATCTATATCTCTCACCGGCTCTGCGAGATCATGACCTGCGCCGACCGCGTCGTGGTGCTCCGCGACGGGCGCACGGTGGGAGAGCTGGCGCGTGACAGGCTGAGCCATGCCGCGATGATCCGGCTGATGATCGGTCGCGACCTGAAAGCGCTGCATACGCCGCCGAAGCGGCCGCCGCAGCCGGGCGGCTGCGACATCGTCGGCCTCGTGACATCGGCCTTTCCCGACCGGCCGATCGATCTTTCCGTGCGGCATGGCGAGATACTCGGACTGGCAGGGCTCGTGGGCGCCGGCCGCACCTCCTTGGCTCGCGCGGCTTTCGGCATTGACCCGCTGCTGGGCGGCGAGATCAGGATCGACAACGCGCCGGTCGATGTCGCATCGCCGCAGGACGCGATCAGGCAAGGCATCTATCTGATGCCGGAGGACCGCAAGAAATCCGGGCTCGTGCTGGAGCTGCCGATCCGGGAGAACGTGACGCTGGCCAGCCTGCTGAATTATGCGCGGATGTGGCTGGTCAGCGGCCCGGCCGAGCGCAAGGTCGCGAAAGAGCAGGTGAGGCGCCTCTCCATCAAGGTGCCGAGCATCGATATGGAGGCCGTGACGCTCTCCGGCGGCAACCAGCAAAAGGTCGTGCTGGGCAAGTGGCTCTCGATGCAGCCGCGCGTGATGTTCTTCGACGAGCCGACCCGTGGCGTCGATGTCGGTGCCAAGAGCGAGATCTACGCGCTGATGCGCGAGCTCGCCGACCAGGGCGTCGCGATCGTGATGATTTCTTCGGACATGGAGGAGGTCATTGGCGTCTCCGACCGAATCGCGGTGATGCATGAAGGGAGCGTCAGCGGCGTGCTGGAGCGCCCGCAGTTCAGCGAATACAACGTGTTGCAGCTTGCAATCGGCCAGACGGCGGAAACCGTGGAAGCGGCTGCGCCATGAACAAGAAAGAACTCGGCCTCGGTTTGCTGCTCGTGGTGATCTCCGCCGTCACGGGCGCGATCAATCCGGCCTTCCTGTCGCTGGTGAACCTGCTGAACATGGCCAATCTGATCGGCCTGTTCGGTGTGTTTGCGCTTGGCGAGGGGCTGGTGATCATCACCGGCGGCATCGACCTCTCGCTCGGCTCGATGTTCGCGCTGCTCGGCGTCGTGTTCATCGACCTTCTGACGACTTATCAGGTCCCCTGGCCCCTGGCGCTGCTGGCGGTGTTGCTCGGCGGGCTGGCGCTGGGAGCAATTCAGGGTTTCCTCGTCACCCGGCTGAAGATGCAGCCCTTCATCGTGACCCTGTGCGGGTTGCTGATCTATCGCGGCGCCGCCCGCTACTATACGAGCGACTCGACACGCGGCTTCGGCTACGGCGACGAGGCCGGGACGCTGAGCAGCATTGCCTCCGGCAATGTGGCGGGCATCCCGAACACCTTCATCCTTCTGATCATCCTTGCGCTCGTCCTCGGCGTGCTGCTGCACCGTTCGGTCTACGGGCGCTGGCTTTATGCCGTCGGCAAGAACGAGGAAGCGGCGCGCTTCTCGGGCATCAACACGAATATCGTGATCGCAACCGCCTATATCATCAGCGGTGGGCTCGCCGGAGTTTCGACAGTCTTGTTCGTGTTCTACACGAACTCGGTATCTCCGAGCTCCTTCGGCAATTTCTATGAGCTCTACGCGATCGCGGCTGCCGTCCTGGGCGGGTGCAGCCTGCGCGGCGGCGAAGGCTCCATTCTCGGCATTGTGCTGGGGACTGCGCTGCTGCAGGTGCTGCAGAACCTCGTGAATATCCTGGGCATCCCCAATTCCCTGAACTTTGCGGTGATGGGGACGGTGATTTTGATCGGCGTGTTGGCGGATCATCAGTTGCAGGCCCGACGGCGGCGCAAGATGGCGCTGGCTGGCCTCGCCCGCACCGCGCCGAGATCGACGTTTGAAGGACAGCACGGCGCAGCACCGCGCGGCGTGGACGCGCTGCCGATGAGAACGGGCGACCAGGCATGACGGATCCAGGCTCCAGTTGACACAAGGCAGCTTCGTGGGCGCGCGGCTGTGACGGTGTGTGTGCTGGGGAAGGAGCGCGTTCCAGGCTCGAAGGCTTGGCAGGAACGCGAGGCAAGAATGACAAAGCCTGAGACGGCGGGAGGACGATAAGAATGTTGCGCAGGTTTGTGAACACCGTACGCGCGTGCGGTGTGGGGATTGCTTTGTCATCGCTGTTGGGCGGTGCGGTACATGCGGCCGATTTTTCAACGAAAGCTGCGCCTTTGCCTTATGCGCAGGCCGACGACTTCTGGACGAGACCCTATCTGTTCGGCGATCTCGGCAGGACGCAGCTGAAGGAACGGGGCATCGAGCTGGGCCTGACGCTGGGTAACGAATCTGTCGGCAACGTCACGGGTGGAAGCAGGAACACCGCAGCCAACGCGGGTCAGCTGTGGTTCGGCGCGAAGCTCGATATGGGGAAGCTTGCCGGCATCCAGGGCGGCACCGTCGGCCTCACGTTGGTCGACCGCTTCGGCAAAAACCTGAATACCGAGGCGGACATTCCCGCCTTGCAGCTGACCAACGAAGTGTTCGGCCGCGGCAATATTCTGCGCCTGACACAACTCTACTACTCGCAGAAACTTTTCGATGATCGCCTCGAACTCAAGGGCGGCCGTCTTCCGGTCGGCTCCGACTTCTTCTTCGGTCTGTGCGAGTTCATCAACCTGACCTTCTGCGGCGGTCAGCCCGGCAACATCCAGGGTGGGTACATCTATAACTGGCCGGTGAGCCAGTGGGCCGGTGTCGTCCACTACAAGCTGGCCCCGGAATTCACGATTTCGGTCGGCGTCTACGACGCCAATCCGAATTATCTGACGACGTCGGACTCGACCGTCTACTTCTTGCCGGGGATCCCCGCCTCAACCCCCGCCAGCGGCGTGATGGTGCCGGTGGAGTTGGTCTGGGCGCCGAAGGGGCCCTTGAACGGGACCTGGAGATTCGGCGGCTGGTACGACAGCGCTTCGACGATTGATGGTGGCCTTCCCGGTGTCATCTCCACCATCCCCGGCATTGGAGGCGTCCCCGATCAAAATCTCGGGGATCAACGCGGCCGCTACGGCGTCTATGAGTCGATCCTGCAACGGTTGACCGTTGACGGACCCGACGCGCAGGGTTGGTACACCTTCCTCAATACGACCGTTGCCGATCACCGCACGTCGTACCAGGATTACCAGATCGCCCTGGGCTTCCGGCATACCGGAACGTTCAGCTGGCGTCCCCAGGACGAAGTCGGCTTCGCGGTGGGCACGACCCACGTGAACTCGGCGGCCCTCAGCCCCAACGCCGGCGGCAACGAAGTTCCGCTCGAAGTCTGGTACGGATGGCAGGCGACCGGCTGGCTGAACCTCAAGTTCGACGCGCAATATGTGATCAATCCCGGCGGGCGCGGCTATAACGCCGTGGGCGTGAAGACCGACAATGCCGTGGTTCTTGGCATGCGCACCGAGGTCCACTTCTGATGTGACGCCAACCCGACTGATGCATGAGGGCGGAGCGTAGTCCCGCGCATCGCTCCGCTCTTCCTCCTGGCGCGTGAGCTGAACAAAAGAAAAAGCCCGGTCGCGATGGCGACCGGGCCTTTTTCGTTCGTGCCGACGCGCGTGCTTACGCGGCGGTCGAAGCCTTGCGAGCGGCCTTCTCCTGCGCAGCGGCGGCCTCGTCCTTGCGGATCTCAGACAGGCGCTTCTGCACTTCCGCCGAGAAGATGTACTGCGCGGGACGCTGCTTGCTCATGTCGATTTCCGGCGCCATCGGACCGGAGGTCCTGATGCCGCGCAGCGACACCCACATCGCCTTCAGCGGGTTGTTGAGAGCTGCGGTCGCCGCCGTCGGCTCGTAGCCGCAATGCGCCATGCAGTCGGCGCACTTCTCGTACTTGCCGGTGCCGTAGGTCTCCCAGTCGGTGGTGTCCATCAGCTCCTTGAAGGTCTTGGCATAGCCTTCACCGAGCAGATAGCAGGGCTTCTGCCAGCCGAAGATGTTGCGCGCGGGCATGCCCCACGGCGTGCACTCGTATTCCTGGTTGCCGGCGAGGAAGTCCAGGAACAGGCCGGAATGCATGAAGTTCCACTTCTTGCCCTTGCCCATCGCAAAGACGTCGCGGAACAGCTTCTTGGTCTTGGTGCGGTTGAGGAAGTGCTCCTGGTCCGGCGCACGCTCATAGGCATAGCCCGGCGACATCGAGACGCCGACACCGAGCTCGACGGTGAGGTCGAGGAATTTTGCGATCTCCTCGGCCGGATGGCCGTCGAAGATGGTGGCGTTGACGTTGACGGTGAAGCCGCGCGCCTTGGCCGCCTTGATCGCGGAGACGGCGCGGTCGAACACGCCCTTCTGCGACACGGCCTTGTCGTGATGGTCCTTCAGGCCGTCGAGATGCACCGAGAAGAACAGGTACGGGGAGGGCGTGAACAGGTCGAGCTTCTTCTCGAGCAGCAGCGCGTTGGTGCAGAGCGAGACGAACTTCTTGCGTTCGACGAGGCCACGCACGATCTCGCCGATCTCCTTGTGGATCAGCGGCTCGCCGCCGGGAATCGCGACCATCGGCGCGCCGCACTCGTCGGCCGCATCCCAGCACTCCTGCGCGGTCATGCGGCGGTTGAGGATCGCATCCGGATAATCAATCTTGCCGCAGCCGACGCAGGCGAGGTTGCAGCGGAACAGCGGCTCCAGCATCAGCACGAGCGGATAGCGTTTGCGGCCAAGCAGTTTCTGCTTGAGCAAATAGCCGCCGATACGCATTTCCTTGAAGAAGGGGATAGCCATTACAAGTTTCTTTCTGGGCTTGGAATTCGGGTGGGTCAGCTCGCAGCCAGTTCGGCCGGAAGCCGGAATTCAATGTTTTCCTCGCGACCCGGCAGCACCGAGACCTTGACCGGTCCGATCCGCCGCATCGCTTCGATCACGTCATCCACAAGTACCTCAGGCGCCGAAGCGCCGGCCGTGACGCCGACGGTCTTGGCATCTTTCAACCACTCCGGATTGAGCGCGCTGCCGTCGGCAATCAAATAACTCGCGACGCCGGCCTCGGTGCCGATTTCGCGGAGGCGGTTCGAGTTCGAGCTATTGGCGGCGCCCACCACCAAGATCACGTCGACCAGCTTGCTCAAGTCCCTTACCGCAGATTGGCGGTTCTGTGTCGCATAGCAGATATCCCGGATATCCGGACCTTGAATATCTGTAAAGCGGGCCTGGAGGGCCGCAATAATGTCCTTGGTGTCGTCGACCGACAGGGTGGTCTGGGTGATGTAGGCCACTGGCGTATCCGCCTGCAGCGTCAAGGCCTTAACCTCTGCAACGCTTTGGACGAGCAGCACCGGGGCGGGAACCTGGCCCATCGTGCCCTCGACCTCGGGGTGGCCGGCATGGCCGATCAGCATCAGGGTGCGGCCCCTGGCGATGTAGCGCTTCCCCTGATTGTGAACTTTCGTGACCAGCGGGCAGGTGGCATTGAGCACCGGAAGGTCGCGCGCGGCGGCCTCTTCCTCGACGCTGCGGGCGACGCCATGGGCACTGAAAACGGTCACGGCTTTCGGCGGCACCTCGGACAGTTCCTCGACGAAGATCGCGCCCTTGTTCTTCAGGCTCTCGACCACATACTTGTTGTGCACGATCTCGTGGCGCACGTAGACGGGCGGGCCGTACTTCTCCAGCGCCCGTTCCACGATCTCGATCGCACGCACCACGCCGGCGCAAAAGCCGCGCGGCTGCGCTAGATAAACTTCCATCGGACGCCCATCACGCAAGTTGCACCAATCCGCTTCTCAAGTCCCCGGCGGCACCTCGGTACTGCCCAATGAGTTGCAATAACCGCACCATTGGTTTCGCGCACGCGGTAACCGCCCACCCTAGCTGGGCCCCCGGCGCATGGAGGCACAGCACTTTGTGTCAAAAAATCGGCAAAAAGGAAAGACCGGATGAAACCCTGGTACCGTGACCGTGCGCATGCAAGGTATTATAATAGGGCATTCGCACTGAGCAAGATGGCGACATTTGTGCTCATCTCTTCGCCACTTTCCCGCCTCAAGTCACCGGCTATACCGACGGCCCCGCACGAGTTTGCCACGGTCTGTCGCCGTTTACCTCGAACCTTCGCGCGGCGAGAACCACTCAAAACAGCAATAGGTTTCGCCGGGGAACTCCGATAAACAGCGGGCGTTTCCGGCAAGCTGTTAACCGCAGAAAGAAAAGATGCTGCAAAGCGTAGTCGTTGCCATCGTCAGGGCCTGCACCCGGTTTGCCTCCCTCGTCGTCGTTCTCGGGCTCCTGCTGGCAGTGGGGGCGGGCTATTACGCTGCGCGCCATTTCGCCATCAACACCGACATCAATTCGCTGATTTCTCAAAATCTCGACTGGCGCAAGCGTGACCAGCAATTCGACAAGGCGTTCGATCAAAACGAAACGATTCTCGCTGTGGTCGAGGCCCGGACGCCGGAGATGGCGAGCGCGGCGGCAGACGCGCTCTATGCCAGGCTAAAGGACGACAAGACCAACTTCCAGTCGATGCAGCAGCTCGGCACTGGCGAGTTCTTCGAGAAGAACGGCCTCTTGTTCCTGCCGACCGAAGAAGTCGCCAAGATCACCAGCCAGTTCGAATCCGCAGCGCCCCTGGTCGAGATCATGGCGGGCGACCCCTCGATCCGCGGCCTGACCGGCGCGCTGGAGACGGGACTTGCCGGCGTCAAGCGCGGCCAGGTCAAGCTCGACAGCACCGCGCGGCCCTTCAACCTGATCGCGCAGACCATCGAGACCGTGCTCAACAAGGGCAACGCCAGCTTCTCCTGGCGCGAGCTCGTTAGCGACGAGCCGTTGAAGGATTCGGACAAGCGCGCTTTCATCGAGTTCAAGCCAATCCTCGACTACAACGCGTTGGAGCCTGGTAAGGATGCCACCGACGCGATCCGCAAGGCCGCGGCCGATCTCGATTTTCCCACCAAATACCAGGCGCGGGTGCGGCTCACCGGCCCGATCCCGATCGCCAACGAGGAATACGCGACCGTTCAGGAAGGCGCCGTCGTCAACGGCATCGGCACTGTGCTGGTCGTGCTGCTCATCCTGTGGCTGGCGCTGCATTCGGCGAAGATCATCTTCGCCGTGTTCGTCAATCTCTTCGTCGGGCTAGCGCTCACGACCGCCGCCGGTCTGATGATGGTTGGCTCGTTCAATTTGCTGTCGATCGCGTTCGCGGTGCTGTTCGTCGGCCTCGGCGTCGATTTCGGCATCCAGTACAGCGTTCGCTACCGCTCGGAGCGCTACAAGCACAACGACCTTTCGGCTGCGCTGGTGCGGGCAGCGAAACGCTCGGCGGTGCCGCTCTCGCTCGCGGCGATGGCGACCGCGGCCGGCTTCCTCTGCTTCATGCCGACCGACTACAAGGGCATCGCGGAGCTCGGCCAGATCGCCGGTGTCGGCATGCTGGTCGCGTTCCTCTCCTCGATCACCATCCTGCCGGCAATGCTGAAGCTGCTGAACCCGCCCGGCGAGAAGGAGCCGGTCGGCTACGCCTTCCTGGCGCCGCTCGATCATTTCCTGGAGAAGCACCGTGTGCTGGTCGTAGGCGGCACGCTGCTGCTGGCGCTCGCAGGCCTGCCGCTGCTCTACTTCATGAAGTTCGATTTCAACCCGATGAACCTGCGCAACCCGCACGCGGAGTCGATCGCGACCTTCCTCGATTTGCGCAAGGATCCGAACACCGGCGCCAATGCCATCAACGTGATGACCACGTCCGAGGAGCAGGCGCGGCAGGTCGAGGCGAGGCTGGAGAAGGTGCCTGAGGTGCTGCGCGTGATGTCGCTCGACAGCTTCGTGCCGCAAGACCAGCCGCCGAAGCTGAAGCTGCTCGCGCAGGGCGCCAAGGTGCTGAATCCCGCGCTCAATCCCGACCAGGTCGACGCGGCGCCGACCGACAAGGAGAACGTCGATTCGCTGAAATCCTCGGTCGACAATCTGCGCCGGACCGCGGGTGACGCGAAGGGCCCGGGTGCGGTCGCCTCGCGCCGGCTTGCGGACGCGCTCGAGAAGCTCGCCAATGGCGACGAGGCCACGCGGAACAAGGCGCAGGACGTGTTCGTCACGCCGCTGAAGATCGCGTTCGACCAGCTCAGGAACGCGATGCAGGCCGGGCCGGTCACCCTGAACTCACTGCCGCCCGATCTCGTCAACGCCTGGAAGAGCAAGGACGGCATCATCCGCGTCGAGGCGTTGCCGAAAGGCGATCCCAATGACAACGAAACGCTGCGCAAATTTGCAGCGGCGGTGCTTGCGGCCGAGCCGACCGCGATCGGCGGGCCGGTCTCGATCCTGAAATCCGGTGACACCGTGGTGAAGGCGTTCATCCACGCCGGCATCTACGCGCTGCTGGTGATCGGCCTGTTGCTTTGGATCACGCTGCGGCGGTTCGTCGACGTGCTGATGACGCTGGTGCCGCTGCTGGTCGCCGGCGCGGTTACGCTCGAAATCTGCGTGTTGATCGGCCTGCCGCTCAACTTCGCCAACATCGTCGCGTTCCCGCTGCTGCTCGGCGTCGGCGTCGCCTTCAAGATCTATTATGTCGTGGCCTGGCGCTCTGGCAGGACAAACCTGCTCCAGACCAGCCTGACGCGCGCGATCTTTTTCAGCGCGCTGACGACGGCGACCGCATTCGGCAGCTTGTGGCTGTCGAGCCACCCCGGAACATCCAGCATGGGCAAGCTGCTCGCACTCTCGCTGGTGACGACGCTTGCCGCAGTGCTGCTGTTCCAGCCGGCCCTAATGGGCAAACCCCGCAATCTCAGGGAGTAGGCAGATGTCGCCGACCAGGTCGGCGGCGTTCTTCTGACCGGGCTTGGCGGTGGTGGCGGCGGTCTTCGGGGCCGCGGCGGGGGCAGGGGCCGGCGCTGTGGCGACGGTCGTGCCGCTTGTTGTGGTGCCCTGGGCTTTCGGCGCCGCGCTAGTGGGCTTCGGCGCGCCCTTGGCCATGGCGTTGGCGGTGCTCAAAGGAATCGGTGGGGCGACGCGGGTCCAGGTCTCGCCGCCGCAGAGGAAGCCCATCACGCAGCCCTTGATTTCGAGCTGGTCGGTGCCGACGGGCGTGATGGTTGCGCTGTAGAGCTGGCCGTCCTTGGCGTTGTAGACCTGCCCTTCCCACTGATCGACGCCGGGCTTCTTCTTCATGTCGATCAGGGTCGCCATGCCCAGCGTCGGCCTGGTCTTCTTCGATGCATCCGGATTGTATTCGTCGCGGCCGCCGGGCTGCTTTTCCCAGGAAACCGCGCCCCACATGCTGCCATTGCATTGGGCAACACGAATGTTGGCGACGGCGTCGGCAACCCGCCAGTCGCCGGTCGGATCGGCGGCGAGCGCCGGGGTCAGGCCGGTGAAGCCGCCAGCCAGTATTAGTCCGGTGTAAAGGGCTAAACGCATGATAGTTCCTTGGCAGTGCAACATGGTTTAAAGCTGTGCTTGCGAAGATGGTCCGAAAAAGGGCAAAAGGCCGCACAGACCGTTTTCAGTAACGGTCCCTTTTCAGTTGACGAGCCGGCCCTCAAGCGAAGTATGTAGCGGATGCACAGCCCAAATCCAGACATGTCTCAGCTATTCGCGGACCGTCAGGCCCAGCGCAGCACCCTGCATAATCGGCATCTGAACGAGCAGTTCGTTCGGGTTCTCAAGACCATCGGCTACGATGTCGGCTTCCAGAAGGGGCAGGGGCAGTACCTCTACGATCGCGAGGGGGCGCGCTATCTCGACCTGTTGTCCGGCTTTGGCGTGTTCGCGATCGGGCGCAATCACCCTGTCATGCGCGAGGCGCTCAAGAGCGTGCTCGATGCCGACCTGCCCAATCTCGTCCAGTTCGACGTCTCGGTGCTCGCCGGCGTGCTCGCCGAGCGGCTGCTGAAATACGTTCCCTATCTCGACAAGGCATTCTTCGCCAATTCCGGTGCCGAATGCGTCGAAGCGGCGATCAAATTCGCGCGCGGCGCCACCGGCCGTCCCGGCATCGTCTATTGCGCCCACGGCTATCATGGCCTGACCTACGGCGCGCTTTCGCTGACGGGTGATTCGAACTTCCGCACCGGCTTCGAGCCGCTGCTGCCCGGCTGCACCTCGATTCCGTTCAACGACCTCGCCGCGCTCGAAAAGGCGCTGGCCTCGCGCGAGGTCGCGGCCTTCGTCGTCGAGCCGATCCAGGGCAAGGGCGTCAACATGCCCACCGACGAGTTCCTGCCGGGCGCTGCCGCGCTCTGCAAGAAATACGGCACGCTGTTCGTCGCCGACGAGATCCAGACCGGCATGGGCCGCACCGGCCGCTTCCTGGCGGTCGAGCACTGGAACGTCGAGCCCGACATGGTGCTGCTGTCGAAGTCGCTGTCCGGCGGCCACGTGCCGGTCGGCGCCGTGCTGACGCGCAAGAGCATCTTCGACAAGATCTTCAACCAGATGGACCGCGCGGTGGTGCACGGCTCCACCTTCTCCAAGAACGATCTGGCGATGGCCGCGGGCATCGCGACGCTCGATGTCATGGAGTCCGAGAAGCTGATCGAGTCCGCCGCCAAGCGCGGCGCCGAGCTGCGCCTCGCGCTGACGCGCATGGTGCCCGGCTACGAGCTGATGAAGGAAGTGCGCGGCAAGGGCCTGATGATCGGCGTCGAGTTCGGCCCGCCGAAGTCGTTGCGGCTGCGGGCGTCCTGGAACGTGCTGGAAGCTGCCAACAAGGGCCTGTTCTGCCAGCTCATCACCGTGCCGCTGTTCAAGGACCACAAGATCCTCACGCAAGTCGCCGGTCACGGCAGCCACACCATCAAGCTGCTGCCGCCGCTCACCATCACCGAGGAAGATTGCGGTTGGATCGAGCGCGCCTTCGACGACGTCATCGCCGGCAGCCACAAGGTTCCCGGCGCGATCTGGTCGCTCGGCAAGACGCTGGTGGACAACGCGGTGCGGCGGTCGGCGTAAATTCGCCGATCTATCTCAGCAATCGTCATTGCGAGCAAAGCGAAGCAATCCAGTATCCCTCTGCGGATGCGGGCTGGATTGCTTCGATCCGCTCGCAATGACGGCGAAGACCGTTACCCCTCCACATTCGCCTTCATCGCCGCCTCGAACTTCTCGACGAACTCCGCGAGCTCGTCGGCGCCGATATCGCTGACGGCCCAGAAGTTCAGGCCGCGATTGCCCCAGCGGCGGCAGTTGAAGCCCTGCATGGTCTCGGTCTTCGGCGCGCGATATTCCGCGTTCGATGTCTGCGACACGAACAAATTGATCACGTGCTGCCGGCGCTTGTAGACGACGGCACCGATGGCGCGGGCGTCGATATAATCGAGCCGGCCGCCGACCAGCGTGAAGCCTTGCGCGGTGAGATCGATCACGGGCGGGGCGACGTCGAGCTTGCCGTTGAACCACGGCTTCACCGTGTGCTGGTCGGTGGAGACCACGTCGATGAGATGGCCGGCCTGCAGCGAGCGCAGATGCGCGGAGACGACCTCCGACAGGATGCGCTGCTGGTCGTCCTGGCGCAGCACCACGGCGACGACGCCGGAGGCGGCGAGCGCGGAGACGGCCGAGCCCATCGCAAAGCCGCGCAGCACGGAGCGGCGGGTCGGTTGCCGGCGCTGCGGCTGCGGCAGCGAGGCTTCGATCCGGGCGCGCAGGCTTGCCGGCGCGGTATAGCGCAAATCGGTGTCGGCGAGCACGCGCTGCATCTCGCGTTGTGCGGCAAACTCCGCGGCGCAGTCCGGGCAGCTGGCAATGTGGGCTTCGACCTCGCGCGCGTGGCCGGCATCGAGCTCGTTGTCGAGCAGCGCGTGAAGCAGGATCTTTGCTTCGTCGCAGGTCATCTCGAGTGCTCCTCTTCCGCCGTCCAGGCCGCGCGCAGCATGGCGCGGGCGCGGGCGAGGCGGGACATCACGGTGCCGACGGGGGCGCCGACGGCCTCGGCGATTTCACGATAGGACAGGTTGTTGATCTCCCGCAGCACGAATGTTTCCTTGAACGGCTCGGCGAGCGCGTCGATCAGCTTGCGGATGGCGCCGGCCTCACGGCTGCGCAGCACCTCGGTCTCGGGGCTCGCCTCGCTCTCCTGCCAGATCGGCGTCTGATCGGCGGCGCCGGGCGTGTCCTCGATCGCGCTGGGCCGGTGCGCGCGCCGCGCATATTCTGCGTTGCAGACGTTGCGCAGGATCGCGAACAGCCAAGGCTTCATCGCCGGCCCGCGATAGCTGTCAAAGTGCTTCAGCGCGCGCAGATAGCACTCCTGCACCGCATCCTCGGCGTCGGAGGCATCGCGCAGCAGATAGCGCGCGAGCGTGTAGACGTCGTCGAGATAGGGCAGCGCGGCTTCGCGGAAGCGCTGCGCCTTCTGCAAATCGTCGTTGGCGGGCATCGCTCCTCGCTTTGCCTCTTGTTCTGCGCGTCGCGTCGCTTCGTCCCTGTTCGTTTCGTCCCTGTGTGTGACCGAAGGCACACGAGCCCGGCCGGCGTGGGACCACCGGCCGGGCAAGACGTTGATGCCTTGGTTCGAGGCGTTACTCAACCTTGATCATCCCCGTCATGTGCGGGTGCAACGAACAAAAATATTTGTAGTCGCCCGCGTTGGTGAAGGTGAACGAGAACTTGTCGTCGGTGTCCAGGGTCTTGGACCTGAACTTGCCGGCCGACACCACGGTGTGGGGGATGTCGTCCCGGTTGGTCCAGGTCACGGTGGTGCCGAGCTTGATCTTCAGCTCGGCCGGCTGGAAAACGAAATTGTCGATATGCACTTCCATGTCGTCGGCACGGGCCGCCGTTGCGGGCAAGAGGATGGCCGCGACCAAAGCGAGACCGAAGTCGACACCGAAGTCGCGGCGATTGAGTGTTTTCATTGTCAGCTTCCGTTCAGCCCTGGATCAACCCTGCAGTGGCGTGTCGATGATCGCGAGCCGCTGCTCGTTCTGCTTGAAGTTGATGCTGGCGACACCGAGCATGCCGCGCAGCTTTGCGTCCTCGACCTTCATGGGGCCGGGCGAGGGCGCGGCCCCCGGCGCCGGCTGCGGGAACGCAGTCGAGCGCGCGGTATGGAAGGTGACGTTGCCCTCGACCTTCTGCATCACCTGATGGATATGGCCGTTCAGCACGGTGACGGAGCCGAAGCCTTTCACGTGTTCCAGCGCGCGGCCGCCGTCCTCGGTGCCCCAGCCCCATTCGGGATAGACCGTCCAGAGCGGGATGTGCGCGAACAGCACGATCGGCGTCGATTTCGACTTGCCGCGCAGATCGTCCTCGAGCCAGGCGAGTTGCTCGGCGCCGAGATTGCCGAGGCCGCCGGCCTTGAGGTCGACGACGTTGACGAGGCCGATGAAGTGCACGCCGCCGGCGTCGAACGAATACCAGCCTGCACCCTTGGTGCCGCGGCCGTAACGCTCGCGATAGAACTTCACCTCCTCGTCGAGGAAGTCATGCTCGCCCGGCACGTAGTGCACGTCGAGCTTGCTCTGCGAGATGATGCGGTCGGCATTGTCG
This sequence comes from Bradyrhizobium sp. Pa8, assembly GCF_052588265.1. NCBI lineage: Bacteria > Pseudomonadati > Pseudomonadota > Alphaproteobacteria > Hyphomicrobiales > Nitrobacteraceae > Bradyrhizobium > Bradyrhizobium sp. Pa8. Next base: position 2,957,916 of record NZ_CP176767.1, read on the forward strand.
AACTCGGCGGCCTTCGACAGATGCGTGATATCGCCGGTGTGGATCATGAAGGAGGGTTTTGCCGGCATTGCGTTGATCTTGTTGACGGCCTCCTCCAGCGTGCCGAGCGCGTTGGGGTTCGCCGGCTTGTCGAAGCCGACATGGCTGTCGCTGATCTGGAGGAAGGTCATGCCGGGCGCGGCTGCCGTGGCGGCCTGCGCGGAATCGATGATGCCGAGCGAGCGCGGCACGCCGCCCGTGATGGTCCAGAGCACCCCGGTGCCGGCCCAGGTCATGCATTCCAGCACCTTGCGGCGGCTGACGCCGTCCCCGTGATCGTGTCCGCTCATCGCACGTCTCCACTTCGCCCGGAATTGGGCTTCGGGGACGTGATTGGGGGAGGGTGAGACTTATTTCCCGGATGCGATGACGTTTTCGTGAGGTGGCGGATCTCGTGTCCCGGGCGCAACGCAGCGCGATAGCGCTGCTTCGCAGAGCCGGGACCCAGAAAGCCGCGCGGCACGCGGTGAGATGGGCCCCGGCTCTGCGGCGCATCACTGCGTACTGCGCAGCGTCCGGGGCACGATACCTATTTTGCGAACTCCCGCACGGCCTCCACCACGCGTTCCGGCACTTCCTGCGCCACGCAGTGCCCGGCGCCCTCAAAGACCAGCGTGCTGACGCGCGGAATCAGCGACACGGCGCGTGACGCCATCTCCTTGTAGATCGGTCCCGACTTCGCGGCGGTGGTGACGCGTACCGGGCAGTCGATCTCGGTGAGCGAGACAAACGGATTGCCGCGGGCATCGCCGACATAGACTTGCTCCATCGCCTCGTAGATCGGACGCAGGATTGCGAATTCGATCTCGGGCGTGCAGCAAAGCCGAACCCGGCCATTCTCCAGCGGCACGAAGCCGTGGCGCACATAGGCCCGCAGCGATGGTTCGGTCCAATCGGCAAACGCCGGCGCAGTGCGGTAGCGCTCGAACACGGTGTCGGCGCTGTCGAATTCGGCCCGCCGGCGCAGCGTGCCCTGCACGCGGGACAGGGAGTCTTCGCTCAATCCTCCGGGCCGCGCCGCGCGCGGATCCATCGCGGTCGGCTCCATCACGAACAGGCGCGTGAAGCGTCCGGGCCGAAGTTTCGTCGCGAGCAGGAGATCGGTCGCGCCGGCGCTGTGGCCGATGCCGTAGACGTCTCGCAGATCGAGCGCATCGATCACCCGGCAGACATCCTCGGCATAGTCAAGGAAATGATAGGCATCGGGCTTGTGGCTCGCGCCGTGGCCGCGGCGGTCGAGCGCGTAAACGGTGTAGGTCGATGCAAGCGCGCGCGCGACCTCGTCCCAGACGTCGGCGACGAAACCGGTGCCGTGCACGAGCAGCGCGGGCGGCCTCCCGCTCTCGCCCCATCGCAGCATGGCGATCTCTGTGTCGGCTGGGCCGATTGAAAAGCGATGCAGGCTGATCATGGTTGGGGCGCTACTTCGCATCCTCCAAAATCATCGTCGCACCTTTCTCGGCGATCATCGCGGTCGGCGTGTTGGTATTGCCGGAGGTGATGGTCGGCATGATCGACGCGTCGATAATGCGCAGACCGCTCAGGCCGTAGAAACGCAGCCGCTCGTCCACCACCGCCATCGGATCATTCGCCGCGCCCATCTTCGCGGTGCCGACAGGATGGAAGATGGTGGTGCCGATGTCGCCGGCGGCCTTGGCGAGCGAGGCATCGTCGTCGCCGACGGTGGGACCGGGCAGATATTCGCTCGGGCGATATTTCGCCAGCGCCTTCTGCTGCATCAGCCGCCGCGTGGCGCGGATCGCGTCGGCGCCGACCTGGCGGTCGTCGTCGGTCGACAGATAGTTCGGCGCGATGATCGGCTTCTCGTCCGGGCTCGCCGAGCGCAGCCGCACCGTGCCGCGCGATGTCGGCTGCAGATTGCAGGCGCTCACCGTGATCGCGGGGAAGCGGTGCAGGGGATCGCCGAACTTGTCGAGCGACAGCGGCTGCACGTGGAACTGGATGTTGGCGCGTGCGCGCGTCGCGTCGGAGCGCGTGAAGATACCGAGCTGCGACGGCGCCATGGTCAGCGGTCCGCGGCGGCGGAAGGCGTAGTCGAGCCCCATCAGGCCACGGCGGAACAAATTGTAGTAGGTCTCGTTCAGCGTGCGCACGCCCTCGACCTTGTAGATCGCGCGCTGCTGGAGATGGTCCTGAAGGTTGCGGCCGATTCCGGGCTTGTCCATCACGATGTCGATGCCGAGCGGCGACAGCCAGTCGGCGGGGCCGATGCCGGAGCGATGCAGCACCTGCACCGAGCCGATGGAGCCTGCCGAGAGGATTACTTCGCGTTTGGCACGCGCCTCGATGACCTCGCCATTCTGGATGAAGCGCACGCCGACGGCGCGGCCCTGCTCGATGATGAGACGATCAACCAGCACGTTCTTCTCGAGTCGCAGGTTGGGACGGTTCAGCGCCGGCTTGAGGAAGCCGCGCGCCGACGACCAGCGCCGGCCGCGCTTCTGGTTGACGTGGAAATAGCTGGTGCCTTCGTTGTCACCGGTGTTGAAATCCGGGATGCGCTTGATGCCCATCTCCTCGGCGGCATCGCCGACGGCGTCGAGAACGGCCCATGACAGCCGCGGCGCCTCGATGCGCCAGCCGCCGCCGGTGCCATGATGCTCGCTAGCACCGAGGAAGTGATCTTCGAGTTTCCTGAACAGCGGCAGCACGTCGTCATAGCCCCAGCCGGTCATGCCGAGCTGGCGCCAGTGGTCGTAATCGGCGGCCTGTCCGCGCATCGAGATCATGGCGTTGATCGCCGAAGAGCCGCCGATCACCTTGCCGCGGGGATAGGCCAGCGAGCGGCCGTTCAGGCCCGGCTCGGCCTCGGTCTTGAACATCCAGTCCGAGCGCGGATTGCCGATCGCGAAGAGATAGCCGACCGGAATGTGGAACCAGATCCAGTTGTCGTCGCCGCCGGCTTCGAGAATGAGGACGCGATTCCCTGATATGGCCGAGAGGCGGTTGGCGATGATACAGCCGGCCGTGCCGGCTCCGACGACAACGTAGTCAAACTCACCTTCGAGCCGCCTCGGCATTCTGCTTCCACCCAAACAGGCGTCATGCCCGGGCTTGTCCGGGGCATCCACGCGCTTTCCGTCCTAATAGTCAGACGTGGATGGCCAAGACAAGATGGTGGCAAGCCCGGCCATGACGAGAGCACAGGGGACCCTCGATCCGCGGGAGTTAGGTGGACTGGTGCTTGCATGGTAGACAGTCCTGTATTCCCATCAAGGCTTGAGACCCTCCATGCCCATCGTGAACCGCGTCGCCGACCTCCAACCCGATATTCAGGCCTGGCGCCGGGACATCCACCAGCATCCGGAGCTGCTGTACGACGTCCACCGCACCGCAGCATTCGTTGCGGACCGGCTGCGCGAGTTCGGCTGTGACGAGGTCGTGACCGGCCTCGGGCAGACCGGCGTGGTCGGCGTAATCAAGGGCAGCAAGCCGGCCGGCGACGGGCTTAAGGTGATCGGCATGCGTGCCGACATGGACGCGCTGCCCGTCGACGAGCAGACCAACCTGCCTTACGCCTCCAAGACTCCGGGCAAGATGCACGCCTGTGGCCATGACGGCCACACCGCGATGCTGCTCGGTGCGGCCCGCTACCTCGCCGAGACCCGCAACTTCGCCGGCGATGCTGTGGTGATCTTCCAGCCTGCCGAGGAGGGCGGCGCCGGCGGCGCGGCCATGGTCAAGGACGGCCTGATGGAGCGCTTCGGCATCGAGCAGGTCTATGGCATGCACAACGGCCCGGGCATTCCGATCGGTTCGTTCGCGATCCGGCCGGGCCCGATCATGGCGGCGACGGACGAGGTCGACATCATGATCGAGGGCCTCGGCGGCCACGCCGCGCGTCCGCACAAATGCGTCGATTCCGTGCTGGTCGGCGCGCAGGTGATCACCGCGCTGCAGTCGATCGTCGCCCGTAGCGTCGATCCCCTCGAATCGGCCGTGATCTCGATCTGCGAATTCCACGCCGGTAATGCCCGCAACGTCATTCCGCAAACTGCGACGTTGAGGGGCACCATCCGCACGTTGTCGCCGGAGGTGCGCAAGCTGGTCGAGAAGCGCGTGCACGAAGTGGTGGCGGGCGTGGCGCAGATCACCGGCGCCAAGATCGATCTGCACTACAAGCGCAACTACCCTGTCGTGAACAACCACGCCGCGGAGACCGAGGTGGCGCGGCGCATCGCCAGGAACGTTGCCGGCGAGGCCAATGTGCACGAGATGCCGCCGTTGATGGGCGGCGAGGATTTCGCCTACATGCTGGAAGCGCGGCCCGGCGCCTTCATCTTCTGCGGCAACGGCGACAGCGCCGGCCTGCATCACCCCGCCTACAATTTCAACGACGAGGCGATCGTGTTCGGCACGTCCTATTGGGTCAAGCTTGTCGAGGAATCGCTCGCGGCGTCGTAACGCCGAACCCCGAAGCGCAAACGAAAAGGGCCCGTGCATCGCACGGGCCCTTTGTCTTTGAGTGGTGATGTCTTTGAGTGGTGATGTCTTTGAGTGGTGATCGGCTTCAGAAGATGCGCGAGAAGATCACATACAGCGTGGCCGACAGCGCGATCGCGCAGGGCAGCGTCAGCACCCAGGCCATCAGCAGGTTGCGGATGGTCGCCATCTGCAGGCCCGAACCGTTCGCGGCCATGGTGCCGGCGACACCCGACGACAGCACGTGGGTGGTCGAGACCGGCAGGCCGAACACGTCGGCGGCACCGATCGTGGCGGCGGCGACGAGCTCGGCGGAGGCGCCCTGCGCATAGGTGAGATGGGTCTTGCCGATCTTCTCACCGACCGTGACGACGATGCGCTTCCAGCCGACCATGGTGCCGAGGCCGAGCGCGATGGCGACCGCGACCTTCACCCAGGTCGGGATGAACTTGGTGGCGCTATCGAGCCCGCCCTTGTAGGCGTTCAAGGTCGCGACCTCTTCCTTGTTGAGGTCGTTTTCCTTGTCCTTCATCAGGAAGCGGATCGCTTCCGAGGTCAGGTACATGTCGTTACGGGTGTTGCCGACCACTTCCGCCGGTACCTTGTTGAGCGAGCCGTACTTCGCGACCTGGTCGCCGACATCCTTCACCAGCACCGACAGCGAGGGGTAGGTGCCTTCGCTGATGTGGTGCGAGGTGATGTACTGCGTCACCGCAGGACGGGGATCGCCGATGATCGAGTGACCAGCACCCTTGGCCGCGATCACCTTGGAGGCAGCCTCCGAGAGCTTCTGGAACTGGGCGACCTGGCTCTCCGGCAGCGCGCGGTTGAGCGCGTAGGCGGTCGGCACGGTGCCGATCAGGATGAGCATGATCAGGCCCATGCCCTTCTGGCCGTCGTTCGAGCCGTGGGCGAAGCTGACGCCGGTGCAAGTCGCGATCAGCAGGCCGCGGATCCACAGCGGCGGCGCCTTGTTGCCTTCAGGCGCGGCATAGAGCGCCGGGTTGCGCACGATGAACTTGAGCAGCAGCAGCAGCACGGCGGCGCAGATGAAGCCGAACAGCGGCGACAGCAGGAGCGCGTAGCCGATCTCGGTGGCCTTGCTCCAGTCGACGCCCGAGGTGCCGTCGCGGCCGCGCATCACGGCGTTGGCAATGCCGACGCCGATGATCGAGCCGATCAGCGTGTGGGAGGAGGAGGCGGGCAGGCCGAAATACCAGGTGCCGAGATTCCAGATGATCGCGGCGATCAAGAGTGCGAACACCATGGCGAAGCCGGCGCTGGATCCGACCTGAAGGATCAGCTCGACCGGCAGCAGCGAGACGATGCCGAAGGCGACCGCGCCGGAGGAGAGCAGCACGCCGAGGAAGTTGAAGAAGCCCGACCACATCACCGCGAATTCGGCCGGCAGCGAATGGGTGTAGATCACGGTCGCCACCGCATTGGCGGTGTCGTGGAAGCCGTTGACGAACTCGAAGCCGAGCGCGATCAGCAGTGCGACGAACAGCAGGATGTAGGGCAGGAAGGTCGTCACCTTCGTGCCGGTCGCGTTGACGTCGACATAGATGCTGTAGGCGACGAACAGCAGGCCCGCGGCAAGGATGCCGAAGAACAGGATCATCGTGAGCGGGTTAAAACCCTTGTCGAGATTTGGCCTGGAAGCCGGCTGGACAGGCGTCGGATCGCCTACCGCACGGTCGAATGCAACATCTGTCATTTTTGGACGCCCCTTAACTAATTTGAAGGGCTATTGTCCGCGATGGATTTGAAGGCTGGATGACAACTGCGTCGTAAAGTCGCTTTCCCTCCAGTATTTGCCAGTATTTAGGCGGCGCGCGGGGCTTGCTTCTGCAAGGCGGCCGCAATCTTCAGGTCTTCGACAAAGCGCTGATATTCCAGCACTTTGGCTTCCGGATCGGGCAGCCGGAGCAGATAGGACGGGTGCACCGTCACCAGCGCCTTGCGTCCGTCGGGCAGGTTTATGAGCCGGCCACGGGTCTTGCCGATCGGGGTGATCTTGCCGAACACGCTCTGCGCGGCGGTGGCGCCCATTGCCACGATGAGCTCGGGCTGGATTGCCGAAACTTCCCGCTCGTACCATTGCCGGCACGCCCGGATCTCCGGCGTTGCCGGCTTCTGGTGCAGACGGATCTTTCCGCGCGGCACGAATTTGAAGTGCTTGACCGCGTTGGTGACATAGACCTTGTTGCGGTCGACGCCGGCTTCCTGAAGCGCACGGTCGAGCATCTGGCCGGCCGGGCCGACGAAGGGGTGGCCGGCGAGGTCTTCCTTGTCGCCTGGCTGTTCACCGACCAGCATGATGGTGGCGTCTTTCGGGCCCTCGCCGAACACGGTCTGCGTCGCGTCCTTGTAGAGCGGGCAGGCGCGGCAATGGGCGGCCTCCTCGCGGAGCGCTTCGAAATCGTCGGCAGCCAGCTTGCGTGACATCGGAGCCTCCGGCCGCTTCTGGGGCTTGTGCGGATCGGTTGCGGCATTGGCGATCATGGCGCCGGTCATGCGCTCGGCGTCCTCGATCAAGGGCTTAATGATCGACGCCTCGGGCAGGTTCCTCCAGTATTTCTTCGGCATCTCCGTCTGCATCGCCTTCACCTTGAGCCGGGCCGGATTGAAGATGCTGGCGTAGTAGCGCAGCCAGGTTTCCTCCAGCCGGTCTTCGCCGGGTGCCTCGCTCTTGCTCACGCCCGACGTGAACGAGAGCGCGTGGCCATCCCAATGCGCACACAGATCGGGTGTCAGGATCGACCAGGGCATGTCGGCGAAGCGCTTGGCGAAGAACGGCGCGGCGAGCTCGACGATGTGATGCTCCGGCTCGAACCAGGCGACGTAATGCGCTGCGCGCTCGCGTCCGATCTCGCGGAAGCGCACGAAGGCATGCATCTTGTGCTCGTCGCGATGGACTGCTCGTGCCATCGCCGTGACCTGCGCGACATCGGGATCGGTCGCGACCTCGATGAGATCGTGATTGTCCTTCAATCGCCAGAGCAGGCGATAGAGGATCGCAAAGCGCTCGCCGTCGCGATGCAGGATCGCGGCCTTGGCGAGATCGACGAATTTTGCCGACACATTGAAGGTGCCATCATTCACCTCAAGTATCGGAGACGGGGCGGGCGGCGCGAACAACTCGGCTTCGCCGCCTTGTACGGTCCAGGTGACATCGGTTGGCTGCACATGATGCAGCACGAGCGACCGCGCGGCTTTGCGCCAGCCGTCGAAGTCGGTTTCGGTGTCGAGGGTGATGTACTGCATCAGAAGCCAAACCCCAGTTGTGTTGCCTTCGGCTTGAACCGCTCGATCAGCCGCGCCTCGTCGAGGCGGTGCGGGGCGGGGCGGTGATCGCTGAGGACGATGAAAGGCAGCGCCTTGTTGCGGGGCACGTGCAGTCGCGCGAGATCGGAGAGGCGGATCGTGGTGGTGCGCCGTGTCGCGATGATGCGTTCGACCGCCTTGGTGCCGAAGCCGGGCACGCGCAACAGCTCCTCGCGGCTGGCGCGGTTGACGTCGAGCGGGAAGCGGTCGCGATGGCGCAGCGCCCAGGCGAGCTTCGGATCGATGTCGAGCGGCAGCATCGCGCTGTCGTCGACGATCTCGCCGACGTCAAAGCCATAAAAGCGCATCAGCCAGTCGGCCTGGTAGAGCCGGTGCTCGCGCAGCAAGGGCGGCGCGCGCAAGGGCAAAGCGCGGCTGGCATCGGGGATCGGGCTGAAGGCGGAGTAGTAGACGCGTCGCAGCCGGTAAGAGCCGTAGAGATTGGCGCTGGTGTGCAGGATGGTGTGATCGGAGGCCGCGTCGGCGCCGACGATCATCTGCGTGCTCTGACCGGCGGGCGCGAAGCGCTGCGGCCTCGCCTTCGTCTTTGTGCTGCGGTTTTCCTCGGCCTCATCGAGCTTCAGCCGCAGCCGGCCCATGGTGCGACGGATCGCACGCACATCCTTCTCCGGCGCGTATTGCTGCAGGCTCGTCTCCTCAGGCATTTCGATGTTGATGGAGAGGCGATCTGCATATTTGCCGGCTTCTGCGATCAGCGCGTCGTCGGCCTCGGGAATGGTCTTGAGATGGATGTAGCCGCGGAAGTGATGCTTCTCGCGCAGTTTGCGCGCGACGCTGACCACCTGCTCCATGGTGTAGTCGGGGCTGCGGATGATGCCGGAGGAGAGGAATAGTCCCTCGATGTAGTTGCGCCGGTAGAAGTCGAGCGTGAGCTTGACCACCTCGTCGATGGTGAAGCGGGCACGCGGCACGTTGGAAGAGGCGCGGTTGACGCAATAAAGGCAGTCGTAATTACAGGCGTTGGTCAGGAGCACTTTGAGCAGCGAGATACAGCGTCCGTCCGGCGCGTAGGAATGGCAGATGCCCATGCCCGGCGCGGTCGAGCCCATGCCCTTGCCATCGCTGGAATCCCGCTTCTCGGTACCGCTGGAGGCGCACGACGCGTCGTATTTGGCGGCATCGGCCAGAATCTCCAGCTTGCGTTGTACGTCCATCGTGGAATCCCTTTGATTCAGCTTACGAATCCGGATGAGCACCAATTCGATTGACTCCCCGGCCGCTGTTAGCTTTATATTAGAACATATCATGAACAAACGAGCCAGCCGCAGGTTCTTATTTTTGAGACCCTCGGCAATCACCTCTGAAGGAGCGGCGTATATGAGCGGCGCACGGATGAACGCGCTTGCGACCTTGCGCGGCCAGATCGAGCGCATCGAGACGGCGGAGGTCGTGCATCAGCACGATCGCGTCGCGCTCGGCCACGGCGAGGTCGACAGCGCGCTGAAGGGCGGGCTCGCGCGCGCGGTGATCCACGAGGTGTTTTGCGAGGGCCGGCAGGGAACCGCCGCGACGGGTTTTGTCATGGGGCTTGCGGGGCGTGTCTCGCGGCGCCGGCCGCTGCTGTGGGTGCGGCAGGATTTTTCGGAACTCGAGACCGGCGCGCTGTCGATGAGCGGGCTCGCCGAGATCGGTCTCGATCCGCGCCGCGTGGTGATGGTGCGCGCCGCCGATGTCGAGAGCGCGCTGCGGACCTCGGCCGATGCGCTCGCCTGCGACGCGCTTGGCGCCGTCGTGCTCGAACTCTGGGGTGAGACGCGGCAGTTCGATCTCGTGGCAAGCCGCAAGCTGACGCTGGCCGCGCAATCGTCCGGTGTCACCGGCCTGATGTTGCGGATGGCCGCGCAGCCGCTGCCCTCGACCGCGGAGACGCGATGGATGCTGCGCGCGGCGCATTCGCCGCCGGGCCCGGCATGGAGTGCCTGGGGCGCGCCGCGCTTCGATGTGGAGCTCTTGCGCAATCGTCATGGCCCGTGCGGCCGGTGGATCATGGAATGGAAATGTGATGAGTGCCAGTTCTCTGAACCGTCGACGTATCCTCAGCCTGTGGCTGCCACGCCTGCCCATCGATCGGATTCAGCGGTTCTTCGGCGCGCTGGGTAAGGCCAATGATCCGAGCATCGTTGTCATCAAGGACAACAATGCGCTGGTGATCCATGCGCTCAATGAAGCCGCCGAGCGCCTCGGCTTGCACATCGGCCAGCCCCTGGCCAATGCACGGGCGATGTGTCCGGACTTGAAAGTGTTCGACGCCGATGTCGTGGCCGATGCGAAAACGCTCAGCGACGTCGCCGACTGGTGCGACCGCTTCACACCGCTGGTGGCGCTCGATCCGCCGCACGGGCTGTTTCTGGACATCACCGGCTGCGCGCATCTGTTCGGTGGAGAAGCTGCGTTGTTGCAGACGCTGGTCCGTGCATTGGCGCGGCAGGGCTTTGCCGTCAGCGCGGCGATCGCCGGCACCTCGGTCTGCGCGCGCACGCTGACGCGGCAGGCTTCCGGCACCATCGTCGCCGATGGCGGGGAGGCGGCGGCGATCAGCCGGCTGCCGGTGTCCGCGCTCGGTGCGGGCGAGGCCATCACCACTGGTCTGCGCCGCGCCGGCCTGAAAACCATCGGCGATGTCGCCTCGCGCGCGCCGCATGAGATCACGGCGCGGTTCGGCGCGCGGTTCTCCACGCTGCTCGCGCATGCGCAGGGGCATGGCGATGCCCCGATCAATCCGCGTAAACCGCTGCCGGATTACATCGTGGAGAAGCGCTTTGCCGAACCGATCGCCACCGACACCATGATCGCGATGACGCTGTCGCGGCTCGCCGATACGTTGATCGCGTCGATGGAAAAGCAGGGCAAGGGTGCACGCCGGCTGGAAGCTGCGTTTTTCCGCACCGACGGCGTGGTGCGCGCGATCATGGTCGAGGCCGGGCGGCCGGTCACGCAAAGCAAAGTCATCGATCGCCTGTTCCGCGAACGCCTCGATGCGCTCGCCGATCCGCTGGATCCCGGCTTCGGCTTCGACATGGTGCGGCTGTCGGCAAGCCGCACCGAGATCGTGGTGCAGGAGCAGCGCGATCTCGACGCCCATGTCCACGACAATGACGAACTCGCCGCGCTGATCGACCGCATCGCCGCGCGCATCGGCGGAAAGCGCGTCGTCGTGCATTTGCCTGAGGATACCCATATCCCGGAATGTGCGGTGCTGGCCGCGCCTGCCCAGCACCATCTCGCCGTGGCCATGCAGGCCGAATGGCCAGCGCGCGCCGAAAGCGAGCCGCCGCTGCGCCCCCTGCGGCTGTTCGACAGACCGGAGCCGATCAAGGTGCCGTTCGCGACCGTGCCCGACGGCCCGCCGCATCAATTCACCTGGCGGCGTGCGCTGCATGCGGTGGTGCGGGTGGAAGGGCCCGAACGTATCGCGATGGAATGGTGGCGGCAGGACGGCAAACAATTGACGCGGGATTATTTCCGTATCGAGGATGCCGAAGGCCTGCGCTTCTGGATCTTTCGCGACGGTCTTTACGAAGGAGAGGTGTTCGACGACGAAGGCAAACCCATTCCCCCCAACTGGTATGTGCACGGCCTCTTCGCATGAATACGCCCGCTTATGCCGAGATCGGCATCACCACCAACTTCTCCTTCCTGCGCGGCGGCTCGGATCCGCGCGCCTATGTGCATCAGGCGAGCATCCTCGGCATTCCCGTGATCGGCATTGCCGACCACAACACGCTCGCCGGCGTGGTGCGCGCCTACAAGGAGCTCGACAATGACAAGGTGCTGCACAAGCCGAAATTGCTGATCGGCGCGCGCATCGTCTTCATCGACGGCACGCCCGACATTTTTGTCTATCCGCGCGACCGCGCCGCCTATGGCCGGCTGTGCCAGCTCCTCACCAGGGGCAAGCGCGGCGACGACATCACGCGGATCGAGAAGGGCGAATGCCGTCTCACTTTTGCCGACCTTCTCGAGTTTTCCGAGGGCCAGCTCCTGGTCCTGACGCTGCCGCATCGCTTCGAGCCCGAGCAGGCGCTGGATGTTCTCGCCAAGCTCAGGGCGAGCCGCCCCGAGGGCGTGTGGCTGGCCGCGAGCCTGGTCTATCGCGGCGACGATCGCCGCCGCCTGGCGCGGCTCGATGATCTCGCCGCCAAAGCAAACGTGCCGCTGCTCGCGACCAACGAGGTGCTCTATCACGATCCCGGCAGCCGTCCGCTCCAGGACGTGCTGACCTGCATCCGGGAAAAAACCACGATCGAGGCGGTCGGACGGAAGCTCGAAGCCAATGCCGAGCGCTTCCTGAAGACGCCACGTGAAATGTCGCGGCTGTTCCGCGATTTTCCCGAGGCGATCGCGGAGACCATGCGCTTTGCGGACAAGATCAATTTCACGCTCGATCAGCTCAAATACCAGTATCCGGACGAGCCGGTGCCGCGAGGCAAGACCGCGCAAGGGCATCTGGAGGATCTGACCTGGGCGGGCGTGCAGACATATTTCGGCGGCAAGATCGATGACAAGCTGCGCGCGACCCTGATGAAAGAGCTCGCGCTGATCGCCGAGTTGAAATACGCGCACTACTTCCTCACCGTGCACGACATCGTGCACTACGCACGCAGCCAGAACATCCTGTGCCAGGGGCGGGGATCGGCGGCGAACTCGGCCGTCTGCTACGTGCTCGGCATCACCTCGGTCAATCCGACCAGCGTCGATCTCCTGTTCGAGCGCTTCATCTCCAAGGAACGGCTGGAGCCGCCTGATATCGACGTCGATTTCGAGCATTCGCGGCGCGAGGAGGTGATGCAATATGTCTATCGCCGCTACGGCCGCCACCGCGCCGCGATCATCGCCACCGTGATCCATTACCGTCCACGCAGCGCGATCCGCGACGTCGGCAAGGCGCTGGGCCTGACCGAGGACGTCACCGCCGCGCTCGCCGACACCGTCTGGGGAAGCTGGGGCAAGGGCCTCAACGACATGCAGGTCAGGCAGGCCGGGCTCGATCCCAACAATCCCATGATCAACCTCGCGGTCGAGCTTGCGACCGAGCTGATCGAATTCCCGCGCCATCTCTCCCAGCATGTCGGCGGCTATGTGCTCACCCAGGACCGGCTCGACACCTATGTGCCGATCGGCAACGCCGCGATGGACGACCGCACCTTCATCGAGTGGGACAAGGACGACGTCGACGCGCTCAATATGATGAAGGTCGACGTGCTCGCGCTGGGCATGCTGACCTGCATCAGGAAATGCTTTGATTTGATCGACGAGCACAAGGGCAAGCGTTGGGTTTTGGCGAGCGTCCCGCAGGACGATCCCAAGGTCTACGACATGCTGTGTGACGGGGAGTCGCTAGGCGTATTCCAGGTCGAAAGCCGCGCCCAGATGAACATGCTGCCGCGCCTGAAGCCGCGGACCTTCTACGATCTCGTTATCGAAGTCGCGATCGTACGCCCGGGCCCGATCCAGGGCGACATGGTACATCCATATTTGCGGCGGCGGAACGGCCAGGAGAAGGTGAGTTATCCCTCGCCATCACCCGAGCACGGTCCCGCGGACGAGCTCTACAAGGTGCTGCACAAGACGAAAGGCGTGCCCTTGTTCCAGGAGCAAGCCATGCGCATCGCGATCGAGGCGGCAAAATTCACCTCCGAAGAGGCTAACGGCCTGCGCCGCTCGATGGCGACCTTCCGCAATGTCGGCACCATCGGCCAATACGAGGAGAAGCTGATCGGCAACATGGTCGCGCGCGGCTATGATCCCAATTTCGCCAGAAGCTGCTTTGACCAGATCAAGGGCTTTGGTTCCTACGGTTTTCCGGAGAGCCATGCCGCCAGCTTCGCGCAGCTCGTCTACATCTCGTCATGGCTGAAATATCATCACCCCGACGCCTTCTGCTGCGGCCTGCTGAACTCGCAGCCCATGGGCTTTTACGCGCCGGCGCAGATCGTCGGCGACGCCCGCAAGAACGGCGTCAAGGTGCGCGACATCGACGTATCCTACAGCTTTGCGCAGAACACGCTGGAGAACACCGACGACGAGTATTGTGCTGTCCGCTTAGGCTTCCGCCAGATCGACGGTTTTCATTGGTTGGATGAAGATGAGGAGAGGTTGAAAGAAGTTCAGTTGTCATTCCGGGGCGCGCGCAGCGCGAGCCCGGAATCCATTTCTCCGCGTGCATGCGGCTCGATGGATTCCGGGCTCGACGCTGACGCGTCGCCCCGGAATGACAAGAGAGAAGACTGGGCCGACCTGATCATCGCCGCCCGCAACAGCGGTCCCTTCACCTCGCTCGAAGACTTCGCCCGCGACACCGGTCTGCCCAAGCGTGCGCTGATCCTGCTCGCGGATGCCGACGCCTTCCGCTCGCTCGGCCTCGACCGCCGCGAGGCGCTGTGGCAGGTGCGGCGGCTGCCCGACGACGTGCCGCTGCCGCTGTTCGAGGCCGCGACCGCGCGCGAGCAGCCGGACGAGCATGCAAAACCATTGCCGGAGATGCCGCTGGCCGAGCAGGTGGTCGCGGACTACCAGACCATCCGGCTATCGCTGAAGGGCCATCCGATGGAGTTTTTGCGCGAGATGTTTTCGCGCGAGCGTGTGGTGGCCTGCAGGGACATCAGCCATGAGAACGAGCGGCGCCGCGTCCGCTGCGCCGGCGTGGTGCTGGTCCGGCAGCGGCCGGGCAGCGCCAGCGGCGTCGTGTTCATGACGCTGGAGGACGAGACCGGCATCGCCAATGTCGTGGTGTGGCCCAAGATCATGGAGCAGTACCGCAAGGAGGTGATGGGCGCGCGCCTCATCCTGGTCGAGGGCTATATCCAGAGCAGCCCCGAAAAGGTGACGCATCTCATCGCCCAGCGCATGGTCGACCGCTCGCACGATCTGGTCGGTCTCGCCAACGACGCGCTGAGCCGCAAGCATCCGGTGCCGGCAGGCGCCGATCTGATCGAGCCCCTCAACGACGATCCCCGCGCCCACGCGGATATGCCGGCGCAAAAAATCCGCCACCCCCGCAACGTCCGCATCCTGCCGCCATCGCGGGATTTTCATTGAAGATGTGACGCAGAATGCCGCCACACCGTCATTGCGAGCGCAGCGAAGCAATCCAGACTGCCGCCCGTGGAAAGACTCTGGATTGCTTCGCTGCGCTCGCAATGACGAGCTTGTTGAGCCGGGCCGTGTCACACTCTCGGTGTCATACCCCGCGAAAGCGGGGTATCCAGTACGCTGCGCCCCCTTCGGCTCTAGCCGAGCCGTCTCTGGAATACTGGGTCGCCCGGTCAAGCCGGGCGACGACAGTGTGCTCGTCTCAAAAATTCACCCGGTTCGAGATCGCGCCGTCCACGACGAGATTGGAGCCCGTGGTGAACCCCGACACCGGGCTTGCCAGGAACACCGCCGCGCTTGCGATCTCCTGCGGCGTTGCCATGCGGCCCGTCGGATTGCGCTTCATCGCGTCATTGTAGCGCTCCGGCATGTTCTGCTCGATCATGTTCCAGACGCCGCCCTTGAAATAGACCGTGCCGGGCGACACCACGTTGACGCGGATATTCTTCTTTGCGTATTGCCGCGCCAATCCCTTGGCCATGTGGATCAGCGCCGCCTTGATCGGGCCGTAGGAGCTGGCGAGATCGGCCTGCGCCGCCGAGATCGAGGAGATGATGACGAAGGCGGCGTCGCCGCTCTTTTCGCCGCTCGCCTCGAGGAACGGCCGCGCGGCGTCGAACGCATGCACGGCGCCGAGCACGTCGAGCCGGAAGTTCTGCTCCCAGGACGCCGCATCGTGGCCCTGCGCCATCGCGCCGGCATTGGCGAACAGCAGGTCGACGCCGCCGAGCTCCTTTGCAGCAGTCTCGATCCAGGATTTCAGCGCCGCGCCGTCGGTGACGTCGACCGGACCGCCGCTGGCGCGGATCCCGCTTGCCTTGAGTTCAGTGACGATCGCCGCAACCTGATCCGCATTGCGCGCGCACACCGCGACATTGGCGCCTTCGCCGGCCAGCGTCGTTGCAATCGCCCGTCCGATGCCGCGTGTGCCGCCGAGGACGATGGCGTTCTTGCCTTTGAGACCGAGATCCATTGTTTGGTTTTCCTTTTTGTTGGTGCAGGGAGTGTAGCCGTTTCGAGAGACATGCTGAACTCTCCAATTCGTCATTGCGAGCGTAGCGAAGCAATCCAGAAATGCATCCGCGGAAACAGTCTGGATTGCTTCGTCGCAAGGGCTCCTCGCAATGACGTGGAGAGATGCGCCCGCCCTCTACTCCGGTGCTGCCCCCACCGGCGGGCCGCCGGGCGGGCGGTGCAGGAAGGTCAGCGAGGCGTAGGCGCCGGCCCAGGAGCCGATCGCCGCGAAAGCGACATAGAACGGGTTTTCGGTGTAGCTGATCACGGCGTAGGAGGAGAGCATGTACCAGACCGCGCTCCAGTTCGCCGCCGACATGCGCTTGCGCGCGATCACGGCCGAGGTGAACATGACATAGACCGCGTCTGTGGCCGCCGTTGCGATGAACACGGCGCCTGCGGTAAGGGGATCGATGGCGGCCATTGCATTCCTTTCTGCGATCATGACATGGTCGCGAAAACTACAGCATGATCCGGAAAAATGCGCAGCGGATTTCCGAAAAGATCATGCTCAAATGTGAGAGGGAGAGAAGCGGTCATGCAAAGCCCCGCCGATATTCTCAAGGATCTCTGGACCTCCGCCGGTGGCGATAAGGCCGCGCTCGAACGCGTGCGGCTGACCGGCGAGGAGCCGCAAATTCCGTCCTCGTTTCGCGTCGCCGTCGCCGGGCAGACGACGATCGCCGCCGCCGGGCTTGCCGCCGCCGAAATCTGGAGACTGCGCAGCGGTGAGACGCAGGACGTCTCCGTCGACATGCGCCACGCCGTCGCCGAATGCCGTTCGGAGCGTTATTTGCGCCTCGACGACAAGCCGCCGCCGCCGGCCTGGGACGCCATTGCCGGCGTCTACAAGACCGGCGACAACCGCTTCGTCCGCTGCCACACCAATTTCCCGCATCATCGCGACGCCGTCTGCAACGTGCTCGGTTGCGAGCCCGAGCGCGACAAGGTTCAGGCCGCGTTGATGCAATGGAAGGGCGAGGATTTTGAAACTGCGGCCTATGCCGCGGGCGGCGTCGTCGCCCTGATGCGCTCCTACGACGAATGGTCCGCGCTGCCGCAGGCGCGCGCACTCGCCGAACTGCCGCTGGTCTCGATCGAGAAGATCGGCGAGGCCCCGCCCAAGCCATGGCCGCAGGGATTGTCGAACGGTGATCGTCCGCTTTCCGGCCTGCGCGTGCTCGATCTCTCGCGCGTCATCGCAGGCCCCGTCGCCGGTCGCACGCTCGCTGCCCACGGCGCGGATGTGCTGCTCGTCTCGGGGCCGGAGCTGCCGGCCATTCCCTGGCTCACCATCGACACCGGCCGCGGCAAGCTCACCACGTTGGTCGAGCTGAAGAGCGAGGCGGGCAGGGCGCAGCTGCGCGAGCTGTTGAAGGGCGCCGACATCTTCTCGCAAGGCTATCGTCCGCGCGCGCTTGCAGCCCTCGGGTTCGCGCCGGAGGATGCAGCGAGCATCAATCCGGGCATCGTCTATGTCACGCTGTCGGCCTATGGCCATGCCGGCCCCTGGGCGGAGCGGCGCGGTTTCGATTCACTGGTGCAGACCACGACGGGCTTCAACCACGCCGAGGGGCAGGCCGCGGGCATCGACGGTCCCAAGGAATTGCCGGCGCAAATGCTCGATCATGCCACCGGCTATCTGATGGCGTTCGGCGCGATGATGGCCAAGGCACGCCAGGCCCGCGAAGGCGGGACCTGGCACGTGCGCGTGTCGCTGGCGCAGACCGGACGCTGGCTGTGGAATCTCGGCCGGCTCGATGGCGGCCTGGACACCCCGGATCTTACGGGCGAGGCCGTACATGCTGCATTCATCGAGCCCATGCCATCTGGCTTCGGCACGTTGAAGGCGGTGCGCCATTCCGCGCTGCTGTCGACCACGCCGGCGCGATGGAGCCGCCCGGCGATGCCGCTCGGCAGTCATCCGTCACAATGGCCGGTACGAAACTGACGTGAAGCTGACGCGATGCAAAATTTTAACGCAAACGGAAAGGTGGCTGGCGTTTTTTAGGTTGTTTGAAATCCCAATTCAGCACTATTAGCGCGACCGATAAGGCAGTCGTCTGCCGAGATCGTCGCAGACTTGACCGGGCCCCATGGTAGTTGAAAATACCAAGCGATTGCAGGTGTTTACAAAACAACGGGTGATCACATCCGTAGTTTTACTGGCACTCGCCTGCGCCGGTGCCTATGGCTTCCTGCGTGCGGGGGCCAAGGAGAAGAGCCACTCCGAGGTCTCCAGCCAGTCGCGCAGGAATGCGCAGAATTTCACGCCGACGCCGTCCGAGTGGGCGACGCTGACGATCGAGCCGGTCAAGGCCAAGACCTTCCGGGCCGAATATGTCACCGAGGGTAAGGTCGCGGTCGATGAGGATCGCTCGACGCCGGTGTTCTCGCCCTATGCGGGCAGGGTGACCAAGCTGCTCGCCAAGCCGGGCGAGATGCTGAAGCAAGGCCAACCGCTGTTCACGATCGAGGCCGCCGACACCGTGCAGGCCCAGAACGATTTCATCGCTGCGATGACCTCGCAGAACAAGGCGAAGTCTGCGATCGATCTTGCCGACATCCAGTTCAAGCGCGCCAAGGACCTCTATGAGGGCCACGCCATCCCGCTGAAGGACTATCAGCAGGCCGAAGCGAACCAGGTCCAGGCGCAGAACGACATGCGCTCCTCGGCGACGGCGCTGGAGGCCGCGCGCAACAAGCTGCGCATCCTCGGCTTCACCGACGAGACCATCAAGGCATTCCAGGAGAAGGGCGTCATCGATCGGGAGATCACGATCCATTCGCCGATCTCCGGCACCGTCGTGCAGCGCAAGATCGGTCCGGGCCAGTACGTCAATTCCGGCGCCAGCGATCCGGTGTTCGTGATCGGCGACCTCTCCACGGTCTGGCTCACCGCCTTCGTGCGCGAGAGCGATGCGGCCGCCGTGTGCATCGGCCAGGACATCAGCGTCAACGTGATGGCGCTGCCGGGCCACCCCCTGACCGCCAAGATCAACTACGTCGCCGCCGCCATCGATCCCAACACCCGCCGCCTGCTGGTTCGCGCGACCATCGACAACAAGGACGGCCTGCTCAAGCCGGAAATGTTCGCCAACGTCACGATCTATTCGGCCGGCGACCGTGCCGCGCCGGCGGTGCCGAAGCAGGCGCTGATCTACGAGGCCGACAAGGTCCGCATCTGGGTCGCGCGCGAGGACAAGTCGGTCGAGCTGCGCCAGATCAAGATCGGCCTCATCAATGGCAATCTCGTCGAGGTTACCAGCAATCTGAAGCCAGGCGAGCAGATCGTCACCAAGGGCAGCCTGTTCATCGACCGCGCGGCGTCCGGTAGCTGATCGACGACCCAAGAAAATTGAAGACCTGAATGGATCGTCTCGTCGCCCTTGCCGTCAACCGGCGCTTCCTGATGGTCGGGATGTTCGTCGCCGTGCTGATCGGCGGCGTGATCGCGTTCAACCAGCTCAACATCGAGGCCTATCCCGATCCGACGCCGCCGATGGTCGACATCGTGACGCAGAGTCCGGGCCTGTCGGCGGAAGAGATCGAGCGCTACATCACGATTCCGATCGAGACCCAGGTCGCGGGTCTGAAGAACCTCACGACGATCCGCACCATCTCGCTCTACGGCCTCTCCGACATCAAACTCCAGTTCTCCTTCGCCTACACCTATGACGAGGCGCAGCAGCAGGTCTTGAACCGCCTGGCGCAGCTCGCGCCGCTGCCGGGCAATGTGCAGCCGCAGATCTCGCCGCTCAGCCCGATCGGCGAAATCTTCCGCTACCGCCTCGTCGGTCCTCCGAACTACAGCGTGCTCGACCTCAAGACCATCCAGGACTGGATCCTGCAGCGCCGCTTCCGCGCCGTGCCTGGCGTCATCGACGTCACCGGCTGGGGCGGCAAGAGCAAGACCTACGAGCTCCAGGTCGACTTCAACAAGCTCGTCGCCAACGGCCTGACGCTGCCGCAATTGCTCCAGGCGGTCAGCAACTCCAACGTCAATGTCGGCGGCAACACCGTCAATATCGGCCAGCAATCGGCCGTGGTGCGCGGCGTCGGCCTGATCCGTTCCATCGACGATCTTGCCAACACCATGGTTTCGCAGACCAACGGCAATCCGGTGCTGGTCAAGGACGTCGCCACCGTTACCGTCGGCCAAAAACCGCGTCTCGGCATTGCCGGTCTCGACGATTCCGACGACATCGTGCAGGGCATCGTCCTGATGCGCCGCGGCGAGCAGAGCTCGCCGACCATCAAGCGCGTCCACCAGCTCGTTCAAACCATCAACAACTCCAGCATCCTGCCGCCCGGCGTGCGCATCGAACGCATCTACGACCGCGGGGACCTGATCGAGCTCACCACCCACACCGTGCTGCACAATATGGTGGTCGGCATTTTGCTGATCGTACTGTTGCAGTGGATATTCCTCGGGGATCTGCGCAGCGCGCTGATCGTCGGCGCCACCATTCCGTTCGCGCTGTTCTTCGCCGTGATCATCCTGGTGCTGCGCGGGGAATCGGCGAATCTGCTGTCGGTCGGCGCGATCGATTTCGGCCTGATCGTCGACGCCACCGTCATCATGGTGGAAGCCATCTTCCGCCGCCTGACACAGACCACGCCGCTCACCGAATTCGAGCACGTCTCGCCCGAGACGCTGTTCGGCATGAAGAGCCATGCCATCCTCAGCGCCGCAGCCGACGTGTCGCGCTCGATCTTCTTTGCCGCTGCGATCATCATCGCGGCCTTCATACCGCTGTTCACACTCTCGGGCGTCGAGGGCAACATCTTCGGGCCGATGGCGCGCACCTATGCCTATGCGCTCGCCGGTGGGCTTCTTGCGACGTTCACGGTGACTCCTGCGCTGTCCGCGATCATCCTGCCCGCGCATGTCGAGGAGACCGAGACGAGGGTCATGCGGATCCTGCACCGGATCTACATGCCGGTGCTGAATTGGGCCGTCGCCAACCGCGGCATCATGCTTGGCGGCGCCGTCGGCCTCGTGCTGATGACGGTAGCCCTCAGCCGGCTGCTCGGTCTCGAATTCCTGCCCAAGCTCGAGGAGGGCAATCTCTGGATCCGTGCCACGTTGCCGCCGACCATCTCGCTCCAGGAAGGCAACACCTACGTCAACGAGATGCGCAAGCTGATCCGCGCTCGGCCCGAGGTAGAGTCCGTAGTTTCGCAGCACGGCCGTCCGGATGACGGCACCGACGCCGCCGGTTTCTTCAACGCAGAGTTCTTCGCGCCACTGAAGCCCGCCAGCCAATGGCCCGGCACCCACGACAAGGAAGAGCTGACCGCGCAGCTGTTGAAGCAGCTCGACGACCGCTTCCCAGGCGTCGAATTCAACTTCTCGCAATATCTCCAGGACAACGTCTCCGAAGCCGTCTCGGGCGTGAAGGGCGAGAACTCGATCAAGCTGTTCGGCAGCGATCTCCAGGCGCTCACCGATACCGCCAACAAGATCAAGTCGGTGCTGGCGACGGTGCAGGGCGTCACCGACCTTGCGGTGTTCACCTCGCTCGGACAGCCGACCATCCAGATCGACATCGACCGCGCCAAGGCCGCACGCTATGGGCTTGCGCCCGGCGACATCAACGCCACCATCAAGGTCGCCATCGGCGGCGACACCGCGGGCGATATCTACGAGCCCGGAAGCGACCGCCACTTCCCGATCATCGTCCGTCTCGCGCCGGAATATCGCAGGAGCGCGGAGGCGATCCAGAATTTGCGCATCGGCGCGCCCGGCCCCAACGGCACCGTCACGCAGATTCCCCTGAGCGAGGTCGCCACCATCAGCCTCGTCTCCGGCGCCGCCTACATCTATCGCGAGCAGCAGGAACGCTATCTGCCGATCAAGTTCTCGGTGCGTGAGCGCGACCTCGGCAGCGCGATCCGCGAGGCGCAGCAGAAGATCGCCGAGCAGGTGCAGCTGCCGCCCGGCGCGCATATGGACTGGGTCGGCGAGTTCGGCAATCTCCAGGACGCGATCCGCCGGCTGTCGATCGTGGTGCCGATCTCGCTGGCGCTGATCGGCGTGCTGCTCTGGTTCAATTTCGGCTCGATGACCGATACGCTGCTTGCCATGAGCGTGATCCCGATGGCGATCTTCGGCGGCGTGCTCGGGCTATTGATCACCGGCACCGCATTCAGCGTCTCGGCTGCGATCGGCTTCATCGCGCTGTTCGGCATCGCCGTGATGGACGGCATCATCATCCTGTCGCAGTTCAATCAGCTCATCGAAGAAGGCATGGACCGCATGAGCGCGGTGATACGTACCGGCGAGTTGCAGCTCCGGCCGGTGCTGATGACCTGCGTCGTCGCCGGCGTCGGCCTGCTGCCGGCGGCGCTGTCGGAAGGCATCGGCTCGCAGGTGCAGAAGCCGCTCGCCGTCGTCGTCGTCACCGGCATGATGCTCGCGCCGGTCGTGATTCTGGTGACCTTGCCGGTCCTGATTTCCTTCTTCTCCCGCCGCGCGCGCTGACCGCGCGCGGCCGCCGCGCCTCAGAATCCGTAGAGACGCGCGGGATTGTCGACCAGGATCTTCTTGCGCACCTCCGCATCCGGCGCCCACACCGGAAGCTGGTTGAGCAGCCGGCCGTCGTCGATCTGATAGAGGGGCGCGATGTCGGTGGGCTTGCGTCCCTCGACGCGACTGGAATCCGGATGCGGCCAGTCGGTGCCCCAGACGATGCGGTCCGGGTTCGCCGCGATCAGCGCGCGGGCGTACGGCACCATGTCCTGATAGTCGGGCGCGAGGTTCGACGAGCGATAGGCTCCCGAAATCTTCACATAGGCCTTGCCGGATTTGACGAGCGCGACCAGGTCGGAAAATCCCGGCTGCTCCAGTCCGAGCGATGCCTCGAGGCCGCCGAAATGGTCGAACACGGCCGGCACGGGCGAAGCCAGCACGAGCTCCTTGATCGCCGAGATCATCGGCAGCGTGGTGTAGAGCTGCACGTGCCAGCCGCGTGCCTTCATGCGCTCGACGGCGGCCGTGAAGCGCGCGCGGCCGACATTCGGATCGCTGACGCCGCCGGTGGCGAGATTGATGCGACTGCCGCGAAAACCGTCCGCCTGCATCGCGTCGAGCTGTGCTTCCGTGGTCTTATCGTCGATCACGGCCACTCCGCGTGCGGTCGCGCCGCGCGCCTTCATGCCGAACAAGGTGGAGGAATTGTCGGTGCCGTAGACGCTCGGCGTCACGATCACGACGCGCTCGACATGCAGCGCCTTGTGCAGCGCCGCCATTTCCTCGGGGCTTGCCGGTTCCGGCGTATAGACGCGCCCCGCGAAGAACGGAAACTTTTCGACGTCACCATGGATGTGCGTGTGGCAGTCGCAGGCATGGGCCGGAACGTCGAAATCGACCGGCGTCGCGGGCTGCGCCGCACGGGCGTGAGCTTTGTTGGTCATGGCTACTCCGGCGGCAAGGGAGGCAAGCAGGACGCTGCGTCGGTTGAGCATGGTTCTCTCCCTGCTTCGTTATTTGGAGGTGGGACAGGAATAGTATCACATCAGCCCGGTAACCCGCTCCGCTTCACTGCATAGCTGCTCGACAAGATCCGCAATCGGGCGTGAGCCGTCGACGCGCACGACCGGGCAGGGCAGGCCCGCGAGCCAGGCTTCATCTTTTGTGAGACTGCGGCCCTCGCGATCACCGGCTTCGTAGTGCGAGGCCCATTCGACGAACGACTCCGCCTCCTCGTGACGCCAGCCACCCTGTGCGACGGCATCAGCTCCGAAATGCGTAGCCTCGCGGCCACGCAGGCGCTGCAAGCGAAGCTGGCGCGGCGTCGTCACAAAGACGACAAGATCGAAGAACGGGACGAGTTCGTCGCCCCAGCCGGTGACGGTTCCGCTCAGCACCCAATCGAGACGCGGCAGAAACATCTCGCGCATCAGGCGCAGGCGCTCCGCGGCAGGGCGCGTCGTCTGGTAGGGCGGCACGGTCGGCAGCCAGAAATAATCGTCGCTGTCGTGATGCGGCAACGCAAGCCGGTCGGCGAGCGCGCCACCGATCGTCGTTACGCCGGAGCCTGAAGCTCCCATCAGATGGATGCGGCGGCTCTTCATCGGCATCAGGCCAGACGATTTGAAACTACTGTCCCGATGGCGTGCGTAGGCCGTGCCAGGCGTCGCGGACCTGCTGGTAATGCACCTCGGGCAGATAGTCCGGCGTGTTGAGGCTAAGCGTCTTGACGTCGAGATGGCCGACGGCGCTGAGCAGCGTGTAGGAGGCGATCACGCGGTCGCGCAGTGCGCCGATCAGGCGGGCCTTGGCCTGGATCAAATCGGCCTGCGAGTTCAGCACGTCGACCGTCGTGCGCTGCCCGCCGGCGGCCTCGCGCTGCACGCCCTGGAGCGCGACGGTCGCCGCCTTCACCTCCGACTCGGAGGCGGAGACCGTGATCTTGGCGCCCTCATTGGCGACCCAGGCGCTGGTCGCCGCCGTGCGCGCCTGGTTGCGGACCTGGTCGAGCACGAGCCGGCTCTGCGCCGTGATCTCCTTGGCCTGCCGGGTCTGCGCGGCGGCCTGGCCGCCGTCGTAGATCGGCGCGGTGACGTTGGCGACGATCGAGGCCTGGTCTTCGGCGAGGGTGCTCAGCGTCGGGTCGTTGCTGCGGCTCTTGCTGGCACTGCCCTGAAGACTGGCGCTCGGCAGCAGCGCGCCCTCGGCGATGCGGATGTTGGTCGAGGCAACATCGACGTCGAAGCCCGCCGCCATCACCGCCGGGTGCTGGCGGATCGCCATCGTCAGCGCATCCTCGCGGCTCTTCGGCAGATAGCGGTCGACGACTTCGGCGGGCCGAAGCTGCGTTGGCGCATTGCCGATCACCTGCGCGTAGACCGCCTGGCTCACCGCCAGCGCGACTTCCGCGGCGTTGAGATCGGCGAGTCCCCGGTTGAGCCGCGCCTCGGCCTGGGCGCTGTCGGTCGGCGTGACGTCGCCGGCGTTGAGGCGGCGCTGGGTGACGGCGAGCGTCTCGCGCAGGAATGCGACGTTGGAGCGTTGCGCTTCGACCAGTGACTGGTTGGCCAGCACGTTCGTGTAGGCGGTGACCGCATCGAGCAGCACGCCCTGGCCGACATTGCGCAGCGCCTCGCGGCCGGACTGCACCTGAAGTTCCGCAGCGCGGACGCTGTTGGCGGTGCGGAACCCGTTGAACAGGGTCTGCGTCACGGTGACGCCGATGACCCAAGGTTTCAGATTGGCGGTCTGGATCGTGTTGTCGGGCAGCAAATTGCGCACCGATTGCAGGCCGGCGCTGAGGCTTGCCACGATCTGCGGCCGGTAGCCGGCGAGCGCCTGCGGCACGTTTTCATCCGTGGCGCGTTGCCGCGCGCGCTCGGCATTGAGCTGCGGGTTGGTCTGGTAGGCCTTGGCGAGCGCCTCAGGCAGGGCTTCCGCCCACGCGGCAGAGGGCAGGGCGCAACAGAGCGCCAGCGTGGTCCATGTCGCAAGCACAGGACCCACGCCCGATCGATGCCGCGTCATCACGCGACCAACTCTGGCGACACGCCCAATCATGTAATCCCGCTAAACCCCGGCTGTCCGCCCCCGCCGACGGTGGCCTCTTAACTGTTTAACCAGCCGGGGTCCCGCAGGCAAACTGCCGCGGGGAAAACCCCCATCTATTCCGTGCTTGTTGCAGGTGCGTCACAGGGTTTCTGCACCAGAGCGGCAAAGCCTTACACCAGCCTGACCGCTCGCGGGCATTACCGGTTCTTGTTCACCGGCTTGCGCTTCTCGATGAACGCCGCCATGCCCTCGGAGCGGTCCTCCAGCGCGAAGGTCGCGTGAAACAGGTTGCGCTCGACGCTCATGCCTTCGGCGAGCGTGGTCTCGAAGGCGCGGTTAACCGCTTCCTTGGCCATGGCGACGGCGGGCCGCGACATCGATGCGATCTTCTCGGCGGCTTCCATGACCTCGTCCATGAGCTTGTCGGCGGGCACGATGCGGCTGACGAGGCCTGAGCGCTCCGCTTCCGCCGCATCCATCATGCGGCCGGTGAGGCAGAGGTCCATCGCCTTCGACTTGCCGATCGCGCGGGTCAGGCGCTGGGTGCCGCCGATGCCGGGAATGGTGCCGAGCGTGATTTCGGGCTGGCCGAATTTGGCGGTGTCGGCGGCGATGATGAAGTCGCACATCATGGCGAGCTCGCAGCCGCCGCCGAGCGCATAGCCCGCGACCGCGGCGATGGTCGGCTTGCGGCAGCGCGCGACGCGGTCGCCGCCGATCGCGGCGAAATCCTCGGAGAACATGTCGATGAAGCCTTTCGGCTGCATCTCCTTGATGTCGGCGCCGGCGGCAAAGGCCTTCTCGCTGCCGGTCACGACGATGCAGCCGATGGCGTCATCGGCCTCGAGATCGTCGACGGCCGCGGCGATCTCGCGGAAGACGCCGAAGGAGAGCGCATTGAGCATTTTCGGCCGGTTCAGCTTGATGATGCCGACCGCGCCCTTGCTCTCGACGATGATGTGTTCGAACGTGCTCATGCTCCACCCACGCGTTTGATTGGGCGAGCAATGTGCCCGCTGGCGCGGTGGGCTTCAAGGGCCGAAAAGTTGTCGGGACGAGGCCGTCCGGAACGCGGCGAGACGCACGTTCCGGACCGAGGTCCCTCAGGCCAAAATCACCCGGGAATCAGGCGAAGAACATGCGCGCGGCAGAGGCCAGCGTCAGCAGCGTGCCGACGCCGATGAAGATCTTGCCGATCAGCGAGCTCTGGTCCCAGGCCGAACTGTGGCTGCTCGCCATCACTGGCGCCGGCCGCGCGTCGGTTGCGGCGATCACCGCCTTCTGTGCCGGCGGGTCCTGTTGCAGGGCGCGGTCGATGTCGTTGAGCTGATCGGGCGCCACCACCTGAGCTTCGTCATTCGGCGCGGCGGTATTATCGGCTGCAGCCTGAACATTGTCGTTGGCGCGGCCGGTCATCGCGGAGGCCGCGGCAGCCGTCGGCGTATCGGCTGCGGCGATCTGCGCGTTGGCGTTGGCGACTGCCGGCGGCATCTGGCTCAGGGCCGGCACGTCGTTTTCGGCCTTCGCTTCGTCGGCCTTTGCCGCACCGTCCTTCTTGTCGACCTTGTCGTCGGATTTCTGCGCCGTCTTGCCGCTGTCGCGGTGGCGCGATGCATGGCGCCGCTGCTTGCTCGGCTTGACCGCGTCGGCCTGGTTGCTCGCGCTGTCCGATTTGCTGCTTGCGTCTGAACTCGGTGCCGCCTGTGCAGCGGCTCCGACCAGCACGAAAATGCCGGCAAGAAGAATCAGTGCGGCGCGCCCGCTGGCTTTCATCATGTTGACGATCTCCCCAATTCCGCCTGTCCCGGGACCGAACAGAGACCCTGGGGCGTGACCACAGCGGGGCAAAAAGTGGGAATCTTCGGGCTATCCCGGGCAAAAGCGGGGCAAACCGCCGCCTCGCAACCGGCCGCCGGATGCGGACGGGACCGATCGGTGTTATGAGCCGTCGCGGGTTTCGACGGCCGCATTGCGTGGCGAGGCGCGGCGAAGATCACGAAGTCGTGATCTTTCGGGTGCCGGCGTAACAAACTGAAAGAGCTGCCGAATTGCATGGTGAGGGCGCGTGCGCGGACGTGAGGACGAGTGGACCGGCCTGATGCGGTCGGCCATGGCAGGCGATGATGCGGCGTATCATCGCCTGTTGAAGGCGGTCACGCCTGTGCTGCGCGCTGCCGCGAGGCGGGGTCTGGCGCGGGCCGGGCAGCCTCCCGACCAGGCCGAGGATATCGTGCAGGAGATTTTGTTGGCGGTGCATCTGAAGCGGCACACCTGGGACAGCGAAGCCCCCTTCGCCCCGTGGCTGTTTGCGATCGCGCGCAACAAGCTGATCGATGCGCTCCGGCGGCGGGGCCGGCGGGTCTTCGTCAACATCGACGATTTCGCCGAGACGCTGCCGGGCGAGGCGCCGCAGGAGACGGCCTCGGCGGCCGAGGTCGCAACGCAGCTCGACACGCTGCCGCAGCGCCAGCGCGACGTGCTGCAGTCGATCGCCGTCGACAGCGCTTCGATCAAGGACACGGCGTCAAAGTTTTCGATGAGCGAAGGTGCGGTGCGGGTCGCGCTGCATCGCGGACTTGCGGCGCTGACTGCCAAACTGCGGGACCACTAGTCATGGATACCGATCAACTCATTCGCTCGCTCGCGGCCGACAACGCCCATCGCGCGCCGCGCGTCGGCGCCGTGCTGACGATGGCGCTGCTCGTGGCGGCACCGTTCTCGATCCTGATCTTCGCCAGCTTCCTTGGCGTGCGGCCCGACGTGATGACCGCCATGCACAATCCGTTCTTCGACACGAAGTTCGCGGTCACGCTGTCGCTTGCGATCCCCGCGATCATCGTCAGCCTGCATCTGTCGCGGCCCGAAGCCTTGATGCGCGGCTGGGGCTGGCTGCTGCTGCTTCCCGTCGGCCTGCTTGCGGTTGCGATCGGCAGCGAGACCATGATGGCCCCGGCGATGCCGATGACGATGCGGCTGGTGGGCAAGAACTCCCGGGTGTGCATGCTCGCGATCCCCGCGATGTCGCTGCCGCTGCTTGCGGGCGCGCTGTTCGGCCTGCGCCACGGCGCGCCGTCGCATCCTGCACTCGCCGGCGCGCTCGCAGGCCTGCTGTCGGCCGGCCTTGCCGCAACGCTCTACGCCTCGCACTGCACCGACGACTCGCCGCTGTTCGTCGCGACCTGGTACACGATCGCGACGGCACTCGTGACCGCGATCGGCGCGCTCGTGGGGTCGAAAGTCCTGCGCTACTGAAGGCGTTGCGCGCAGATTGACCTCGCGTCACATATCCGCGACCTCCTGGCTTTCATCGGCCGCATCGCTCCAGCATTCATCAGCAACGCTAATAGCTTCATGCCATTGTGAAGGGCTAATCCGGTTCGCGGCTGGAAACTAACTTCGGTTGGACGACTTCTATCCAGAGCGTCGATGGACGCTGCTGTAGCGAGGGATATGCCCAACCATGCGAAAACCGAGCGCATTCGAAATGTCGCGGCGGAACCTTTTGATCGGAACCGCGACGTCGGTGGCGATCGGCGCTACGTCCGCAAAGACTCAGAATTCTGCTCCGCAGCCCTTGGTGGCCGCGCCCGCAGCGGAAACACCCGCGATGGCGACGGTGTCGTTCAACGTCAACGGCGAGGTCCGGGCTCTGAAGCTGGACACCCGGACCACATTGCTCGACGCGCTGCGCGAACATCTTCATCTCACCGGCACCAAGAAGGGCTGCGACCACGGCCAATGCGGTGCCTGCACCGTGATCGTCGGCGGGCAGCGCATCAATTCATGCCTGACGCTGGCGGTCATGCATGAGGGCGACAGCGTCACCACGATCGAGGGGCTTGGTACGCCACAGCACATGCATCCGATGCAGGCCGCCTTCGTCAAGCATGATGGCTTCCAGTGCGGCTATTGCACGCCGGGACAGATCTGCTCGGCCGTGGCCGTGCTCGACGAGATCAAGGCCGGCATTCCCAGTCACGTCACCGGCGATCTGAACGTTGCGCCGCAATTGACCAACGCGGAACTGCGCGAGCGCATGAGCGGCAACATCTGCCGCTGCGGCGCCTATTCCAATATTGCCGAGGCGCTCACCGAGGTTGCCGGGAGGCCCGCATGAAGTCCTTTACCTATGAGAAGGCGAATTCGCCCGCTGCGGCGGCATCTGCGGCCGCCAGTAACAGCAATGCCAAATTCATTGCCGGCGGCACCAATCTGCTCGATCTGATGAAGCTCGAGGTCGAGACGCCGTCCCATTTGATTGACGTCAACGGCCTGGGATTCGACAAGATCGAGCCGACGCCCGCTGGCGGACTTCGCATTGGCGCGCTCGTGCGCAATACGACGCTGGCTGCCGATGCACGGATCCGGCGCGATTACGGCCTGTTGTCGCGCGCACTGCTGGCCGGCGCGTCCGGGCAGTTGCGCAACAAGGCGACCACCGCCGGCAATCTGCTGCAACGGACGCGTTGTCCCTATTTCTATGACACCAACCAGAGGTGCAACAAGCGCAGCCCCGGCAGCGGCTGTGCTGCCATCGGCGGCGTGACCCGCCAGCACGCGGTCATCGGCGCGAGCGAGGCCTGCATCGCGACGCATCCGAGCGACATGGCGATCGCCATGCGTGCGCTTGATGCGACCGTGCAGACGGTTCGTCCGGATGGTTCGGTCCGGGATATCCCGATCGCCGATCTGCACCGCCTGCCGGGAGATACACCGCACATCGAGACGACGCTGACGGCCGGAGAGTTGATCACATCCGTGACGCTGCCAAAGCCCGTTGGGGGAACGCACATCTACCGCAAGGTCCGTGACCGCGCGTCCTATGCGTTCGCATTGGTCTCGGTCGGAGCGATCATCCAGCGCGACGGAACGGGCCGCGTTGCCGTCGGCGGTGTTGCTCACAAGCCGTGGCGGGTCGAGGCGGCCGAAGCCGAAATGCCGCATGGCGCCAAGGCCGTCAGCGCGCGCCTGCTCGAAGGCGCGAGGCCGACGAAGGAGAACGCATTCAAGCTTTCGCTGGTGGAGCGAACACTTGGCGCGGTGCTGACCGAAGCGAAAGGTTGAGCCATGAAGTTCGATACGCCCGCGACCACCAATCCGATCGACCAGCTCAAGGTCATCGGGCATGCGACGAGCCGGATCGACGGCCCGCTCAAGACCACCGGACGGGCGACTTATGCCTACGAGTGGCATGATGTCGTCGCTGCTCCCGCCTATGGCTACATTGTCGGTGCCGCCATCGCAAAGGGGCGGATTGCATCGATGGATCTGTCCCGTGCCAAGGCCGCGCCGGGCGTCATCGCGATCGTCACGGCCGAGAATGCCGGCAAGCTAGGCAAAGGCAACTACAACACGGCGAAGTTGCTCGGTGGCCCCGAGATCGATCACTATCACCAAGCCGTCGCGGTCGTCGTTGCCGAGACCTTCGAACAGGCCCGCGCCGCGGCCCAGCTCGTCGGGATCGATTATACGGCAGCGAAGGGCGCCTTCGACCTTTCGGCCGGACGGGACGGCGCTGCCAAGCCTCCCAGTCGCGGTGATGGCCAGTCCGACACGGCGGTCGGCGATTTTTCCGGTGCCTTCGCATCCGCGCCAGTGCAGCTCGATGCGAGCTACACCACGCCGGACCAGGCCCACGCGATGATGGAGCCGCATGCCTCGATGGCGGCGTGGGATGGCGACAAGCTCACGCTCTGGACCTCCAACCAGATGATCGCATGGACCACCGGGGACGTTGCGAAGACGCTCGGTCTGCCCAAGGAGAATGTCCGGCTGATTTCGCCGTTCATTGGCGGCGGTTTTGGCGGAAAGCTGTTTCTTCGTTCCGATGCGATCCTTGCCGCCCTCGGCGCGCGTGCCGCCAACCGCCCGGTCAAGGTGGCGTTGCCGCGTCCCCTGATGTTCAACAACACGACGCATCGCCCGGCGACGATCCAGCGGATTCGCATCGGCGCGACCAGGGACGGCAAGATCACCGCGATCGGGCACGAGAGCTGGTCGGGCAATTTGCCGGAGGGCCGGCCGGAGACCGCGGTTCAGCAGACCCGTCTGCTCTATGCCGGCGAGAACCGGATGACGGCGATGCGTCTCGCCATGCTGGATCTGCCTGAAGGCAACGCGATGCGTGCGCCTGGTGAGGCGCCCGGCATGATGGCACTGGAGATTGCCATGGACGAGATGGCGGAGCGGTTGGGGCTCGATCCGATCGAATTCCGCGCGCGCAACGACACCCAGGTCGACCCCGAGCATCCGAACCGCCCGTTCTCGCAGCGTCAGTTCGTCGAATGCATGCGGATCGGCGCGGAGCGCTTCGGCTGGAACAAGCGACATGCGGTGCCCGGCAAGCAGCGCGATGGCCGCTGGCTGGTGGGCATGGGCATGGCTGCCGCGTTCCGCAACAATCTTCTGATGAAATCAGGGGCTCGCGTTCGCCTCGACGGGCAGGGGCGAGTAACCGTCGAGACCGATATGACCGACATCGGAACCGGCAGCTATACGATCATCGCCCAGACCGCAGCGGAGATGATGGGAGTGCCGCTGGAGAAGGTCGTCGTACGACTAGGCGACTCCAGCTTCCCGGTATCCGCCGGCTCTGGCGGGCAGTTCGGTGCGAACAATTCGACTTCGGGCGTCTATGCTGCCTGCGTCAAGCTGCGCGAGACGGTGGCGCAGAAGCTCGGCTTCAACTCTGCGGAGGTTGCATTCGCGGATGGTCAGGTGTCGTCGGGCAACCGAAGCGTTCCCTTGGGGCAGGCGGCGTCGGACGGCGAACTGAAAGCAGAGGATTCAATCGAGTACGGCGATCTCGCCAAGACACATCAGCAATCGACGTTCGGCGCGCATTTCGTCGAGCTCGGCGTCGACGTCGCGACGGCGGAAATCCGCGTGCGCCGGATGCTCGCGGTCTGTGCCGCAGGGCGCATCCTCAACCCGAAGACGGCGCGCAGCCAGGTCATTGGCGCCATGACGATGGGCGTGGGAGCGGCGCTGATGGAAGAGCTCGTCGTGGACAAACGCGTCGGCTTTTTCGTCAATCACGACCTGGCCGGCTATGAGGTGCCCGTCCATGCCGACATTCCGCACCAGGACACGATCTTCCTGGACGAGACGGACCCGATGTCGTCGCCGATGAAGGCGAAGGGCGTCGCTGAGCTCGGGATATGTGGTGTCGCCGCGGCGTTGGCCAACGCCATCTACAACGCGACCGGCATACGGGTCCGGGACTATCCGATCACGCTCGACAAGCTGCTGGATCACATGCCTGACGCTTGACGCACCGAACGGCGCCGGCTTCACGCCGCCGGCGTCGTGCCCTGCTGCATGCGGTGGAAGCGCAGTACCTGCTGTGCGGTCGATGAGCGCAGGGCCTCGTAGGCATCGCGCAGCGTCAGCATGTCGGTCTTCGAGTCGCCCGAGAGCTTTTCGCGCATGGCGATGATCGCGCGGACGCTCGACCATTGCATGCCCGCGACCTTGGCGAGGATCATCACGCCCTCGTTGCGGCTCTCGATCATCATGTTCTCGGCGGTCTCGACCGCGACGCCCGCGAGCGCCGCGAGCCCTGCATTGGTCTCGTCGAACTTGCCCTGCTCGGCGAAGCTGGTGACCTGGAACTCGTTGAGACGACCGTCCTCGTGCAGCGACCGCACCAGCGCGCGTGCCATTTCGGTCTGCCTGGTCATGGCGGCGGCGCGGACCCGCTGGGCCGCTTCCTGGACCACGCTGGACACTTCGTCCGCGAGCCCGGGATGGGCCGCCTCGAGCTTTCTGCGAACGCTCAGGGACGCCTTGGCGACCAGCTTCAGGTAGTGATGGCGCGGCAGGTCGGGCCGCAGGCCGATGCAGGTGGCGAGGCCATCGTCGCGTTCGGCGCGCGTGACGAGGTCGGTGAGACTTCCCTCGGAGAACTGCGCGCCCGGATTGCTGACGGTCGATTGCACGACGTCTTCGTTGCCGCGCGCCACAAGCACGTCGGTCAGCGCTTCCGACAGCACCCGCCGCAGCGAGATCGCCTTGAGATGCGCCTGGCTCCTGGTGTGCGCGATCTCGATCAGGGTCGCCTCGTCCAGCCGTTCCGATTTCGTGAGCACGGGGCCGGAGACCTCGATCACCTCGTCGAGCGCGAGCGTGCGGATGATCCTGGGCGGCGCGGCCGCGATCGGCGCGAGACGGTTGGCGAGCAGCGCTCTCGCCGAGGCCTCGATCTGCTCGATCAGGCACTGGAACACGTCGTCGAACACCCTGGTGTGCTCGTCGGAATAATCAACCGCATTGTTGATGAAGAGATCGGTGACGCGGCGCAGGGCCTCGACCCGGCGCGCGACGGTGCCGTGCGAGAGCGCGGTCTGCAATTCCTCAAGCAGGTTCTCGGATGGTTTTTCGGATTTCGATCTCATGGCCCTGTCCTGGAGCGTTCGGTCCGGCTGCGGCTTCTGCGCAGCCAGGAAAAAATGGATTAGTCAGCTCGTTGCAATACGGTTGCGCCCTTGCGCCTTGGCGGAATAAAGCGCGCTGTCGGCGCGTGCGAGAAACGTGTCGGCAGTATCGTTGTCGCGCAGCGTCACGACGCCCGCGGAAATCGTCACCCGCATGCCGGGGGAAAATGCGCTCCAGTCGAGATCGGCGACGATGCCGCGCAGCCGCTCGAGCATGCGCCCCGCCGCGCCGCCGTCGGTGCCCGGCAGCAGCAGCAGAAATTCCTCGCCGCCATAGCGGCCGAAAAAGTCGGCCGGGCGGATATTTGCAAAAATGGTGATGGCGAAGGTGCGCAGCACCTCGTCGCCGACGGGGTGGCCGTGCGCGTCGTTGATGCGCTTGAACCAGTCGAGGTCGATCAGCGCGATGGCGCAAGGTGCGGACGCCTGCTGCGACTTTTCGACCTCTGCATCGAGCAGCCGCATGATGCAGCGGCGGTTGTAGGAGCCGGTGAGCTCGTCGAGCTCGGCGAGCTCCTCGATGCGCTGATAGGCGGCTTTCAGCTCGATGCTGCGCCGGTACAGGACCTTTCGCAGTGTGGCGCCGAACAGGCCGAGGAAGGCGCACTGGCCGATCACCAGGACGAAGCACAGCATCGAGGCGGTCCGCTGGAGCCTCGTGGCGACTGGCATGCCGATCGGCAGGTCGGAGGCGAGGAAGACGGCCGCGAGGCAGGTCGTCGCGATCGCCCAGGTGAACATCGCCTGCGCCGAGGTCATGCGCAGCGTGCCGAAGGCGAAGATCAGGAACAGCACGCTGATGAAGGCGATGCCGAGGGTCGGCACCGACACCAGGAAGATGAACTGCAGCGCCATGTGCGCCGAGATCTGGAAGACGGTGAGATAGTGGTCGCTGTGCCTGTCGCCGACGCCGGCTTCCGACATCACGACGAAGATGCCGATGATCATCAGGCCGCCGACCCAGAACAGCGACGGAACGTTCATCGGGACGACGCCGTCATGGGCATAGATCAGCAGCACGAAGGCGCCGA
This sequence comes from Bradyrhizobium sp. Pa8, assembly GCF_052588265.1. Lineage (NCBI taxonomy): Bacteria > Pseudomonadati > Pseudomonadota > Alphaproteobacteria > Hyphomicrobiales > Nitrobacteraceae > Bradyrhizobium > Bradyrhizobium sp. Pa8. The sequence continues at coordinate 2,992,844 of NZ_CP176767.1, forward strand.
GCGAGTAGCTTGCGGCCTGGCCGACATACATCTGCCGGCGTTGCCGGACCCGGCGCGCTCGCACCTCGGGCGCAGCCGCGTCGGGCATGAGAACGAGATCCGCGACCTCAGCGGCATTCCTCTCCGGTAAGGTCGTCGCGGCCGTGCTCATTGTCCCGCCAAGGGTGGATGTCAGCCCAAAAATCTACGCGGCAAGCCTTTAGGTTTGGTATCCTTCGAAATCGAATCCAAAGGGCGCAGCGCGCAACAGGATGACAGCGGCCGGCGGGGAAATTTGCCGGCGATTAGGCATTGTTGGCGACGGGGTCGAGCCAAAGCAGGGCTTGGTGAGACATACGTCGTGCAGGGCTGCTATGGTTCCATCATGTCGGGCCGTCCGCGCCGGACGGCATTGCGCAGGGAATGCATCATTACTATGTTACCGTTATCGAGCGAGCCGGCCAACCGCCGCGGGCGGCAAAAGGAAAATTCGCGTATGTGGGGTAGATCACACAGACCCCCGTGTGACTGCGGTAGGCTGAAGAATTTCGCCCCGCCCGTCGAACCGTCCGCCGCGCAGTCCCGACCAACTTTGCGAGACGGGCATTGAGCGTGACACAGGCGGCTTCGGACGAGGTCCTGATCGCCAGGATCGCTCAAGGTGACCGGCTCGCCATGCAGGTGCTGTACGGGCGGCACCATGTCAGGGTCTACAGGTTCGGGCTGAGGCTCGTGCGGGATGAGCAGGCGGCGGAAGACCTCATCAGCGAGGTGTTTCTCGACGTCTGGCGTCAAGCCGGCAAGTTCGAGGGTCGATCCGCCGTCTCCACCTGGCTGCTGGCAATCACCCGATTCAAGGCCCTGTCTGCGCTCCGGCGCAGGAAGGACGTTGGGTTGGACGACGAAGCTGCCAACGCGATCGAGGATTCGTCTGACGATCCGGAAATCGCGGTGCAGAAGAAGGATACCAGTGAAGCGTTGCGGGAGTGTCTGACGGGCCTCTCGCCGGACCATCGGGAAATCGTCGATCTCGTCTACTACCACGAGAAATCCGTGGAAGAAGTGGCCGAAATCGTCGGTATTCCGGAGAACACTGTGAAGACGCGCTTGTTTTATGCGCGCAAGAAACTGGCCGAACTGCTGAAGGCAGCCGGCGTTGAGCGAGGCTGGCCATGATGGCATTGAGCAAGAAGATGCTGGAGCAAGAGCCCAGTGAAATTGAACTGCTGCTGCCCTGGCACGCCGCCGGCACGCTGAACGCGCGTGACGCTCGCCGCGTCGACGAAGCGCTGGCGCGTGATCCGGCGCTCGCAAAGCAATATGCCGCGATCCGCGGCGAGTACGAAGAGACCATCCATCTGAACGAGAGCTTGGGGGCTCCGTCGGCGCGGGCGATGCAGAAGCTGTTCGCCGCGATCGATGCCGAGCCTGCACGGCCGGTCGGTTCGCTGCCGCTCTCGGCGCGCATCGCGACCTTCTTCTCGAGCCTGTCGCCGCGTACGCTGGCCTGGTCGGCGAGCCTGGGTGCCATCGCGCTGCTGCTCCAGGCCGGCATCATCGGCGCCGTGCTGATGAAGACCCAGACCGCGACCTTCGAGACCGCTTCGCTGTCGGTCGGCGCGCCGATCACGCGCGATCTTGGAGCTGCACCTGCGCGCGCGCTGGTGCGCTTTACGCCCGAGGCGCGCGTCGCCGACATCACCGCGCTGCTCGACAGCTACCAGGCTTCGATCATCGGCGATGCCAAGGGCGGCATGTTCCGTCTCCAGTTCGACAAGGCGATGAGCCGGGACGAGCTCGCCTCGCTGCTCGGCAGGATGTCGCGCGAGAAGTTCGTCAACCTCGCCGTTGCGGCGCCGTAAGGCGCCGCTGCACCGATGACGCGCACGTCCGAGAGTAAGTCGCGAGCCGGGGCCTACGCTTCATCGGTCGGAGCTGCACTCCTGCTCGCCGGTCTCGGCGTCGAGGTTGCGCAGGCGCAGGCGATCATGCGCACGCCGACGATCAGCGTCCCCACGCGCACCCCGACCATCTCTCCCAGCATCGCCGCGCGCGTCAGCCCCGGTGTCGGCGCCCGGGCCGTCGGCGTCGCCCCCGGCCCGCGGGCTATCCCTGCTATCCCGCGTACCACCATCACGGCGCGGATGAGGCCGACCCCAGTGCTGCCCTATGCGCGCTATTCGCCGAACCTCTATCCGGCCTGCACCGCCCCCTATCGCGACGCCGACGGCGAATGCCTGGCGCAGCCGGGCGCAGGCGGCGATGGCGCAGGCAAATCGGGCAAGAAGAGCGCCGGGAAGGGGCGGGGCAACGGCACGCCGGCCGCCGTCGACTTGCGCACCTTCGCCAATGAATTCGTGGCCGAGATCGACGGCGCGCTGCCGGCGACCGAAGCCGACGAACTTGCGCGTCGCCACGGCCTGACGCGCGTCTCATCCGAGAATTTCCCGCTGATCGGGGCGACGTTCGGCCTGTTCCGCATCACGGACGGCCGGCCTTCCGAGACGGTGCGGCGTGAGTTCGCCGCCGACGGCAGCGTACGTTCGGTCCAGCCGAACTTCCGCTACGTGCTCCAGGATCAGAAATCGTCGGTGCCGACCGAGGGCGATCCCGCGCAATATGCGCTGGCCAGGCTTCGCCTGCCGCAAGCACATACGCTGGCGCACGGCACCAACGTGACGATTGCCGTGATCGACTCCGGCATCGACGCCCAACATCCCGAGCTCGCCCATTCCATCGCCGACAATTTTGATGCGCTCGGCAGCACCGAGGGCCCGCATGTCCACGGCACCGGCATTGCCGGCGCCATCGTGGCGCATGCCAAGCTGATGGGTAGCGCGCCCGAGGCGCGCATCATCGCCATCCGCGCCTTTGGCGGCTCGACAGGTGGAGCTCAGAGCTCGTCCTACATCGTCCTGCGCTCACTGAATTACGCCGCCGAGCACGGCGCGCAGATCGTCAATATGAGCTTTGCCGGTCCGAAGGACGCCGTGATCGAACGCGCCATCGCGGCGACCGCCGCCCGCGGGCTGGTGCTGATCGCGGCTGCCGGCAATGCCGGCGCGAGATCGCCGCCGCTCTATCCGGCCGCCAATCCCAACGTGATCGCGGTCAGCGCAACCGACCAGCAGGACAAGCTGTTCTCGGCGTCCAACCGCGGCAATTACATCGCGCTGGCGGCGCCTGGCGTCGACATCTTCCTGCCCGCGCCGGACGGCAAGTATCAGATGACCTCGGGGACCTCGTTCTCGGCCGCCTATGTCTCGGGCGTCGCCGCGCTGCTGCTCGAGCGCAATTACACGCTCAAGCCGGAGGCGCTGCGCATGACGCTGGCGAAGACCGCGCGCGACCTCGGTTCACCCGGCCGTGATGATCTCTTCGGCGACGGTGAGGCCGACGCGTTTGCCGCGGTGATGGCTGTTCCCGTCGACAGCGCAACGCCTGTTGCGGCTGCGTCCGGTACAACAAAACGTGAAGATGGCGAGAAGCGTCGCGACGAGCCTGGCGTCCGCGCGATCGAACAACCCTCGCTGTCGAGTGCAGACGATAAATCCACGATTTCTCAGGCGGATAGGCCGGCGACGCGATAGCGGCTGCGACAACTTTGCGCGCGGTGCGAAGGCCAAGAAATCGAACGCCGCATTGAACGTTCAGCCGGCTGCCACGACCAAATTATGTGGGAGCGGTCATCCCTCCCCATAAGTCATATCAGGCGCGAGCGCCCATCCACCCCAAGCGCCCATATGGCTCGACCCGTCCGGTTGTCCCCCCGGACGGGTCTTTTCTTTTCAGGCGTCTGATTTCTTGAACCGCTCCGCGCGATCAGCTTCCGGTTGAGCGAACGTGGCGGCGCCCATCGTCGGCGTCCGGGAGTCGCCCCGCAGGCCGGTTATGCTTGTGCGAAGCTTGACTCGAAAACACAGCATTTCTCCGCACGACTACGGTTATTGACGACGACCGGCGTGTCGTTGCTGGACAAGTCAAAACTTTTCCACAAAATATTCATGTCGCGTCTAAATTGATTCGTGTGCGTTGCGTCGCGTCCGTATTTTTCACCTGACGGGCTGGTTTATGACACATCGCCAAGAGGCTGTTCGCGACGTGGCGCGTGGCCGCGACATTGCGGCACGCTGGTGCGCTCTCGCCGAGCAGCGGCTGGAACATCTCTCCGAAATGTTCGAGACCGGACGCTGGCGCCGCTACCACTCCGAGATCGCATTCCTCGAAAACATCCAGGAAGCCAAGCGCGCCGTCCAGACCTGGCGCGCGCTCGCGACCGGTGCCGACGTGGCTGCGGCGGCGGCGAGTGTCTCGCCCGTGTTCGGCTGGTCGCCGGCGACCATGCCCCGCGTGTTTCCGCGCGAGCAACAGGCGCAGACCGTGCAGCCGAAGGCCGTCCACATCGCCGCAGAGACCGCCGTGCCGGTCAGGCTCGGGCCCAAGCCGGAGGTCCTTCCCGAAATCACCGAAGCCCCGCTCGCGCCGCGAGCGACGCCTGCTGCGGTGGCATTGTTCACTGCGCCTGCCGCTGTCGCACCGCTCAAGGCTCCTGCTGCGCGGGCGCCGCTCACCGCACCTGCTGTGAGGTCGCCGGTCGCCGTGCCTGCCGCAATGGCGGCGTTCACCGCACCTGCCGTGAAGGCGCCGCCCGCCACGCCTGCTGCAATGGCAACGCTCCTGCCGCAGTTCGCCCCGCCCGCCGCCGAAATCGTCGCCGCTCCCGAGCGCGTCGTCGAATTCACCTTCAGCCTCGACGGCCTGGAAGCGAAGTACCCGCTGCTGCGGAACGCGTTTTAAGGGGCGAATGTTCAAGAGGACCACCGCGTCCTCCCCAACCCCGTCATCCTGAGGTGCGAGTTCTGCGGTGCAGAGCACCGCAGTGCGAGCCCCGAAGGATGAGCGGCCCCGTTGTCAGCCACACCTACCGCCGCACGACATTGCCGCCGACCACCAGCTGTGCGAAGCGCTGCGCGCCGTCGGCCGACAGATCCGACGTCACCGCACGGGCGTGATCGAGCCCAACCACGGCGCCGCGCGGGGTTTCCGAGATCATGTTGTTGTTGACGAGGGCGGTGCCCGCGCCGGACACCACGGAGACGCCGACGCCGGCCAGCGCCTTGCGGATCACATTGCCCGTGATCGCGACATCGCGCAGATATTTGCCCCAGCCGGCGACGATGCCGTAGGACGGCGTGTTCTCGATCACATTGCCGGTCACGGAGCTGTCAGCCTCGACGTAGATGCCGACACCGGCATCGTCGTCGGGGGCGGTGCCGATCGGCCGCTTCGGGATCAGATTGCGGATGATGTTGCCCTGGACCACCGCGATGCGGCCGCCTTCGTTGAAATTGCAGACGGAGACGCCGACGGCGGCACCATCGACCGTGTTGTTGGCGATCACCGCGGCCTCGAACGCGAACTCCGAATAGAGCGCGACCTCGCGCACGTCGCTGACGCTGTTGCCTGATATGTGGATGTTCGAGGCCGAATTGCCGCGCACCGCCGAGTAATCGCAGTTCCTGATGCGGTTGCCGCGCACGATCACGTTGCCGGCGCGAAACGCGTTGATGGCGTTGCCGTACTGGCCTGAGCCGCCGGGACCGGCCTTGATGTCCTCGATGCGGTTATCAGTGACCAGCGTGCCGTCATCGCCGATTGCGGTGCGCAGGATCTCGATGCCGTTGTCGTTGGTGCCGATGATGGTGTTGCGCGAGACGCTGAGGCCCCTGGCATCGAAGGAGACGACTGCCGTCACCGCGATGCTGGTGAAGATGTTGCCGGAGATGTCGCCGGACACCTGCTCGAGCCAGATGCCGCTGCCGCCGGAGCCGGTGATCTCGCAATCGGTGATGCGGACGTCACGCCCGCCAAGGACGTGGATCAACCCGCGCCGGGTCGGCAGCGGGATGCCGCCGCCGTCGAAGGTGATGCCGGTCAGGCCGATCGAGTCCGAGCCGTCGCTCTGGATCGCGGAAGCGCCGCCGGTGAACATGAGTTTGGTCGCGCCGCGCACGCCGATCAGCTGGGCACCATTCGGCAACCGCAGCAATCCGCTGCGATAGATGCCGGGTGGCAGCGCCAGCGGCACCTGTGCCCGCGCAGCTTCGTCGATGGCGCGCTGGAGCACGCGGGTCTGGTCCTCGCTGCTGCCGGGCCGCACGCCGAATTGCGTGGCATCGCGGCCGAGCAGGGATGTCAGCGGCGCTGCGCGCGCGGCATCGGCCGGCATGGCGAGTGCGCCCGCGATGCCTGCGGTCGAAGCTCCGATGAGATGACGGCGGTTGAGGTCCATGACGCATCCTTCGGCGGACGCGGGAGGTCCGCGACCGACTAGGTAGCGCAGGGTGGCTGGGGCGGTGAGGATTGTTCGCGGTAGGGTTAAATGTTTACCGCAAAGACGGTGCCGTAGGGTGGGTTAGCCCTGCGGCTGCGCAAAGCGCAGTCCGCTAGGCGTAACCCACCATGTCACCGCGAGCACGGAACGGGTTGACGCAGAAGAGGTGGATTACGCTTACGCTAATCCACCCTACGAAGCCGGCGTGTTCCGCCTCTTCCTTGCCAGCCCCACCATCTCCATCAGCATCGCTTCCCCCGCGTCCACCAGCTCCTCCAGCGTGATCCGGGCTGCGCCCTTGCGGCGCACAGCGCCGCTGCGCGCGAGCAGGGGAATGTGGATGAACGCCGCAAGCTGCGGTCCGCCCGCCCTCACGTTCTCGATCGCGCGCCAGCTGAGATAATTGCAGAGATAGGCGCCGGCATCGCGCGAGGCGCGCGCGTCGATGCCGGTGAGGCGCGCTGCGCGCAGCAGTCTTGCCGTGTGCGGACCAAACGTCATCGCGTCCGCATGGCCGGCGATGCCGCGCTTGCTGGAGCGGGTGTTAGCGGCATCGGGCCAGAGCATGGTCACGGCATTGCGGGCGCGGGTCTCGATGCGAAGGTACGGCGTGCGCGCGGCGAGGCCGAACATCAGCAGCGCATCCGGCTTCTGCTTCGCGAGTACGTCGGGCAATTGCCGGTCGACCGCGGCATAGGTGACCGGGAAGATGTGGGTGGCGAGCGCGACATCGTCGAGCGCCGGGCGGCGCAATTGCGCCAGTCGCGCCACCAGCGGCTGGGTCGGGTTATAGGGCGCGCCGGGAAACGGTCCGAAGCCGGTGAGGAGAATGCGGAGCTTTTCGCTCATTGCAGCAACTCCAGAATCTGCTCGGCGGCGAGTGCTGGCGTGAGATGGCCTTCGGCCACCTCAGCCTCGATCTTCCTGACCTTGGTCCGCACCGATGCCTCGCTGCGCAGCCGCGCCAGCATGCGCTGCTCCAGCATCGACCACATCCACTTCACCTGCTGCTCGCGCCGCCGCGCGGCGAACTCGCCGGATGCATTCATCGCCTTGCGGTGATCCAGAACCTTCTGCCAGAGTTTTGCGATGCCGTCGCCAGTCAGCGCCGAATAGGTCTCGACCGGCGGATGCCAGTGCTCGGAGCGCGGCGCCAAAATGTGCAGCGCGCCGCGATAGTCGGCGGCAGTGATGTTGGCGCGCTTGAGATTGTCGCCGTCGGCCTTGTTGATCGCGATCATGTCGGCGAGCTCGACCAGGCCCTTCTTGATGCCTTGCAGCTCGTCGCCGCCGCCCGGCAGCATCAGCGCGAGGAAGAAATCGGTCATGTCGCAGACTGCGGTCTCGGACTGGCCGATGCCGACGGTCTCGACCAGCACGACGTCGAAGCCGGCGGCCTCGCACAACAGCATGGCCTCGCGCGTCTTGGCGGCGACGCCGCCGAGCGTGCCCGACGATGGCGAGGGACGGATGAAGGCGTCATCGGAGGCCGACAGCCGCGCCATCCGCGTCTTGTCGCCAAGGATCGAGCCGCCGCTGCGCGCCGAGGACGGATCGACCGCGAGCACCGCGACCTTGTTGCCTTGTTCGATCAGGTACGTCCCGAGCACGTCGATGGTGGTGGACTTGCCGACGCCGGGCGAGCCGGTGATGCCGACCCGAACCGCCTTGCCGGTGTCGGGCAGCAGCATCTGCACCAGCTCACGCGCCAGCGCCTGATGGTCGCCGCGCCGGCTCTCCACCAGGGTGATGGCCCGGGCGAGCGCCGCGCGGCTGCCGGCGCGGAGATCACGGGCGAGGGTCTTGATGTCCAGCGAGGCCTTCTTCTCAGTCATGCCCTGCTTTACAACGCCCCGACGAGGCAGGCGAGGGCCGCCAGCCTCCTATCACCGGGATGTTGCCGCTGCCGTCTGCACCGGCTTCACCTTGCGCCAGACCCACACCATCACGGGCCACAGCAGCGCGCCGATCGCCATGGCGGCGAGGATCGCCGCGACGGGCCGCTCGAAGAACGGCAGGATGCTGCCGTCCGACTTGATCAGCGAGGTCACGAAAGCCTGCTCGACCATGGTGCCCATGACGATGCCGAGCACCATTGCGGCCACCGGATAGCCGTTCGCCTCCATCACGTAGCCGATCACGCCGAAGGCGGCGACGGTGACGACGCCGAACATGTTGTTGCCGATCGCAAACGAGCCGACCGCGCAGCAGAGCATGATGATCGGCATGATGGCGGAGCGCGGCGCCAGCAGGATGTAGGCGGCGATCCGGATCATGGCGATGCCGAGCGGGATCATCAGGATGTTCGCGATGATGAACATCAGATAGATCGCGTACATGCTCGACGCCTTCTCGGTGAACAGCGTCGGGCCGGGATTGAGGCCCTTCATGTAGAGCACGCCGATCGCGATCGCCGCGATGGTGTCGCCGGGAATGCCGAACAGCAGCGAGGGCACCCAGCCCGAGGCGATGCTGGCGTTGTTGCTGGCGCCGGCCTCGACCAGGCCCTCGACGTGGCCGGTGCCGAATTTCTCCGGCTCCTTCGAGAAGCGCTTCGACATCGCGTAGGAGACCCAGGCGGCCATGTCGGCGCCGGCGCCGGGCAGCACGCCGATGATGATGCCGATGATGTTTCCGCGCGTCATCTGCCAGTGATATTTCCTGGTCAGCTTCCACTGACCGGCCATGATGCTTCCGAATTTTCGCCGCGGCAGCGGCGGCGGCTCGGGCGTCAGCATCGCGCGCATCACCTGCGCCACCGCGAACACGCCGACCAGCGCCGGGATCGGCTCGATGCCGCCGAACAAATCGGTGATGCCGAAGGTGAAGCGCGGCACGCCGCCGGGATTCTCGATGCCGATGCACGACACCAGCAGGCCGAGGAACATGCCCGCGATCGCCTTCACCGGCGAGGAGCGCGCAACCAAAGTGGCGCACATCAGGCCGAGCAGCGCCAGCCAGAAATATTCGAAGGTCGAGAACGACAGCGCGATCTCGGCGAGCGGCGGCGCCAAAATCATCAGCGACAGCACGCCGGCGATGCCGCCGACGGCGGAGAACCAGACGCCGGCCCCCAGCGCCAGCTCGGCCTGGCCCTTGCGCGTCATGGCGTAGGCCTCGTCGGCATAGGCTGCCGAAGCGGGGGTGCCGGGAATGCGCAGCAGCGCGCCGGGGATGTCGCCCGAAAAGATCGCCATCGAGGAGGCCGCGACTATGGTCGCGATTGCCGCGATCGGCGAGAGGTAGAAGGTGACGGGAACGAGCAGGGCGGTCGCCATCGTCGCGGACAGGCCCGGCAGCGAGCCGATGACGAGCCCGTAAACGGAGGCTGCGAACATCGCGATGATGACCTCCCAGGTGGAGATCAGCGCGAACGCTTCAATGAGGGTCTTGAGCATGGGATCACCAGGGCGTCGGCAGCAGGCCGGCGGGGAGCGGCACGCGCAGCAGCTTGCCGAAGATGAGGTGGATGGCGAAGGGCGACAGCGCCGCGAGCGGCAGTGCCAGCTTCCACTTCGCCCCGAGCGCGGTCGAGGTGACGTAGACCATGATCGCCGCGGTGATGATAAAGCCGAGCCGGTCGGCGGCGGCGACGTAGAACAGCAGCAGCGCCGGCGGCAGCAGGGCGCGCAGGCCGTAGAGCTTGCCTTCGAGCTTTCCTTGCGGCGGCGGCGCAGCCGCCACCTGGCCGTCCTCGAGCGGGACCAGCTCTTCCTCCTCCTCGAAGGAATGGCCGATGCCGAACACGATCGCGAGCCCGCACAGCGCGAGCCCGATGCCGATCACGAGCGGAAATACGTTGGGGCCGACCGGCTGCCCCGGCACGGGCGGCAGGATCCAGCCGCCATAGGCAGCCGCCGCGCCGAGCGCGACGAGAAACGATCCCGTGACGGAGTCGGGAAGACGCATGAGAGAGGTCCTGTCAAAATTCCGGGAGGTGCGTTCCCTCTCCCCGCATCCGCCTTCGCTGAAGCTTCGGCGGACAAGCGCGGGGAGAGGTGAAACGTCACGCCTTGCTCAGGCCGGCGGCCTTCATCGCCTCGCCCATCTGGGCGTCGCCCTTGTCCATGAAGCTCGCGAACTGACCGGCATCGCCCCACACCGTGCCGAAGCCGCGGTTGCTCATGAAGTCCTTGAACTCGGCGGAGTCGTAGACCTTCTTCAGTGCCGCGGTGAGCTTCGTTGCGATCTCCGGCGGCAGGTTCTTCGGCGCGCCGATGCCGCGCCAGGCGCCGGTCGCGTAGTCGATGCCCATCGCCTCCTTCAGCGTCGGCACGTCCTTGAAGATCGGGTTGCGCGCCGGCGCCATGATGGCAAGGCTCCTTGCCTTGCCCGCCTCGATGATGGCGCGCGCTTCCGGCACCGAGCACGTCGTGAGGTCGAGGCCGCCGGCGGCAAGATCCTGCATCGCGGGCGCCGCGCCGTTCGACGGCACCCAGGCGACCTGGTTGGCGGGCAGGCCCATCGCCTGCATCCAGCCGACCAGCGCGAGATGCCAGATGCCGCCCTGGCCGGTGCCCGACGCCTTGAACTTGCCGGGAGGCGCCGCCTTGATGGCTTCGGCGAGCTCCTTCACCGTCTTGTAGGGCGAGGAGGAGGAGACCTGGATGCCGGGCGGGTCCTCGTTCATCAGCGCCAGCGGCGTGTAGCTCTTCGGCGTCAGCTCGGTGAGGCCCTGCCAGTGCATCATCGAGATTTCGACGGTGAGCATGCCGATCGTGTAGCCGTCCGGCTGCGCGGTCGCGATCGCGCTATGGCCGACCACGCCTGAACCGCCGGTGCGGTTGACGACGTTGAAGGGCTGGCCGAGATCCTTTTCCAGAAGGGCTGCGACAATGCGCGCAGTCGCGTCGGTGCCGCCACCGGCGCCCCAGGGCACGATCACGGTGACCGGGCGCGCCGGATACGCCTGCGCGCGTGCGGGTGTGAGACCGAATGCTGCGGATGCGGCAATCGCGGCGGAAGAAGCCGCAAAAGTGCGGCGCGAAATCTTGGACATCAATGCCTCCCAGCGGCGCCCGTGACACCGGGCGCTCTTGTCAATGAAGGCATTCTAGTCGGCTTTGCGGCGCCGCCGCAAGGTAGCGCTACCACAGCGCTGTGAGCAACGTGTCGCTGCTCAAAACATCATCACTGCGGCTCTTCCGCGTCGCCCTTCGGTCGCGCGCCGCCGAAGATGTGCATCCCTTCCGCCGTGAGATAGGTCTTCAGCGTTTCCCACGGCACGAAGGCGACATATTCGCCCTCGGCGTAGGGGCCGACGGCGTAAGGCGGATAGTGGAAGGTGAGCCCGGAACTCTTGCCCGCTTCGGTTGAAGGCGCGAGCGTCACCGCGCCGATCTTGAGCAGGCTCGGCTCGACGCTCTTGAACCATTCGTCGGTTGCGGTCTCGCTGGTGTCGCGCTTCTTCTTCTCGGCTCTCAGCGAAGCAATCACGGCCTTCACCATCGCCTTCATGGTCGCCCCGTTGTCGACGGTCTCGGTGAAGAACGGGCGGATCGAGATGCGCTTGTGCTCGGTCTTGTCCCACAGGATCGTGTTCACGTCCGAATTGGGATGGGCGCCATGGGTGTCCATGTAATCGTTGCGCAGGACGCTGACATAGCGATCGCCGACAACGGAGCGCATCGCATATTTGCGTTCGAAATCCCAGCCGCCGTCCTTGAAGAACTGCGGATCTTCTTTGCGCGAGGCGGCGGCCTCGGCCGCGTTCTTGTCGAGCCACTTCCTGCCTTCTGTAAGGCAATCCGCCGCCAGCGCCGCATCAGCCTTGATCCTGTCGTCGAGGAAGACGCGGGCGTCGATGCTCTTGGTCTTGACGACGGCGTCGGGCTTGGGGTCTGCGGCGAAGGCGGAGACGATGCACGTTGCGCTAAGCGCCATGGCGACGCTCAAACCGATCATGAACTTCAAGGGGAGTGCTCCTTACGTGAGCGTCAGAATATTTCGAGGATGTGGTCTGCGATCTGCTGCGCAGAGTGGGGGGAGGCGGAGCGCCGGACGGTCGCCTGCGCTTGCAAGCCGGTCGCATCCTCGATGATCTGCTCGACGTCGATCAGGTTGAGCAGCGAGAAAGAGGCCTCCGGTTCGACCTCGACCAGGACATCGATGTCGCTGTCCAGGCGATAATCGTCGCCAGCCCGCGTGCCGAGGATGGCGAGCTTCGACACGCCCTTGGCTTTGATGGCATCAGCGTTCCTGCGTATCGCAGCGATGACCTCATCACGTGTCATGGAGACAACCCGGCCGGTGATACGGCCAGCGTACCATCTACTCCGCCGCCTCGCTATGCCCGAGCCGGGCATTCAGCTTGCGGATCAGCTCCTCGGCGGCTTCCGCGATCACCGTGCCCGGCGGGAAGATGGCTTCTGCGCCTGCCGCATAGAGCGCGTCGTAATCCTGCGGCGGCACCACACCGCCGATAATGATCATGATGTCGTCGCGGCCCTGTTTCTTCAGCGCGGCCTTGAGTTCAGGCACTGCGGTGAGATGGGCGGCGGCGAGCGAGGAGACGCCGAGGATGTGCACGTCGTTCTCGACCGCCTGCCGCGCAGCTTCGTCCGCAGTTGCAAACAGCGGCCCGATGTCGACGTCGAAGCCGATGTCGGCGAAGGCCGAGGCAATCACCTTCTGGCCGCGGTCGTGGCCGTCCTGGCCGATCTTGGCGACCAGGATGCGGGGCCGGCGGCCTTCCGCCTCCTCGAAGGCGTCGATCAGCGCCTGAACCTTCTCGACCTGGTTACCCATGCTGGACGCCTCCCGCTTGTAGACGCCGGTGATGGACTTGATCTCGGCGCGGTGCCGGCCGAACACCTTTTCCATCGCGTCCGAGATTTCGCCGACGGTGGCCTTCGCCCGCGCCGCGTCGATCGCGAGCGCGAGCAGATTGCCGTTGCCTTCGCCGGCCGAGCGCGTCAGCGCGGCAAGCGCCGCGTCGACGTCGGTCTGGTTGCGCTCGGATTTGAGCCGCGTCAGCTTGTCGATCTGGAGGCGGCGGACATTGGTGTTGTCGACCTTGAGGATGTCGATCGGGGCTTCGTCTGATGGCTTGTACTTGTTGACGCCGATCACCGCCTGCTTGCCGGCATCGATCCGGGCTTGCGTCTTGGCCGAGGCCTCCTCGATGCGCAGCTTTGGCACGCCGGCCTCGATGGCCTTGGCCATGCCGCCGAGCTCCTCGACCTCCTGGATATGGCTCCAGGCTTTCGCGGCGAGATCGCGCGTGAGCCGCTCGACGTAATAGGAGCCGCCCCAGGGATCGATGATCCTGGTGGTGCCGCTCTCCTGCTGGAGGAACAGCTGGGTGTTGCGGGCGATGCGGGCCGAGAAGTCCGTCGGCAGCGCCAGTGCCTCGTCGAGCGCGTTGGTGTGCAGCGACTGCGTGTGGCCCTGCGTCGCAGCCATCGCCTCCACCGTCGTGCGCATCACGTTGTTGAACACGTCCTGCGCGGTCAGCGACCAGCCCGAGGTCTGGCAATGCGTGCGCAGCGAGAGCGAGCGCGGGTCTTTCGGGTTGAACGGCTTCAGCAGCTTCGCCCAGAGCAGCCGCGCGGCGCGCATCTTGGCGACTTCCATGAAGAAGTTCATGCCGATCGCCCAGAAGAACGACAGGCGCGGCGCGAAGCGGTCGACATCCAGGCCCGCGGCAAGTCCTGCGCGCAGATATTCGACGCCGTCGGCGAGCGTATAGGCGAGCTCGAGGTCCTGCGTAGCGCCGGCCTCCTGCATGTGATAGCCGGAGATCGAGATCGAATTGTACTTGGGCATCTTTTGCGACGTGTAGGCGAAGATGTCCGAGATGATCCGCATCGAGGGCGCGGGCGGATAGATATAGGTGTTGCGCACCATGAACTCTTTCAGAATGTCGTTCTGAATGGTGCCTGACAGCTTTTCCGGCGCGACGCCCTGTTCACCGGCAGCTGCGACATAGAGCGCGAGGATCGGCAGCACCGCGCCGTTCATGGTCATCGATACGCTCATCTGGTCGAGCGGAATCCCGGCGAACAGCGTGCGCATGTCGTAGATGGAATCGATCGCAACACCGGCCATGCCGACGTCGCCGCCGACGCGCGGATGATCAGAGTCATAGCCGCGATGGGTGGCGAGATCGAAGGCGACCGAGAGGCCTTTTTGTCCGGCAGCTAAGTTGCGGCGGTAGAACGCGTTGGAATCCTCCGCGGTGGAGAAGCCGGCATATTGCCGGACGGTCCAGGGCTGGTTGACATACATGGTCGGATAGGGCCCGCGCAGATACGGCGGGATGCCCGGATAGGTCTCGAGGAAATCGAGCCCGGCGAGATCGGCCTCGCCATAGGCGGGCTTCACCAGAATGCCCTCAGGCGTCAGCCACGGCTCGGCGCTGCCTGACGGCGCGGCGGTCGCGGCGCGCTCGAAGGCGACATCTGCAAAGTTCGGAATGCGGCTCATGGTTTCAACCATATCATAGACGCTCAATCATGATCCGGATGCTGATGGCTGACGATGGTCGCCATCTTCTCCGGTCCGTAATTCTGTTGCGTGGTCTGGCTCGGCAGGTTGGCGATGCCGACCACCCAGCCGAGACGGGACTCGGTGCCGAACTGTCGCGCCGGTATGATCTGGTCGGGCCGGTCGAAGGCGCCGGTCATGATCTCGATCCGGTCGCCGTCGATGCGGCCAAAGCTCAGCGGCGTGCCGCAGGCGGCGCAATAGCCGCGATCGGCGATCGAGGAGGAGCGGAAGAACGACGGCTGCCCCTTGGTCCAGGCGAAGTCCGTCCGGTTGATGTCGGCGAAGGACGCGAACGGCGCGCCGCTCGCCTTCTGGCACATCCGGCAATGGCAGATCGAAACCCGGTTCGGGGTTGCCGAAATCGCAAAGCGCACCGCGCCGCATTGGCAGCCGCCGGTGAAAACTGGTTTGCCCGCTTCGCTCATGCCTGCTCCATCCGTCGGTAAGCGTCTTGCAGTGTCGCAAGCGCATCGCCTCCGGCGAAGACAAAACCCGTGACGCCGGCCGCACGGAGTGCCGCCTCGGCATCAGTCGGACGGCCTGCCAGATAGATATGTCGCGCACCGGCCGTTTGCAGGGCCTTCGCCGCGGCGTCGGCGTGTTCCGGATAGACCTTGTCGCTGGAACAAAGACAGGCAAGCTCGGCGCCGGAGGCCTTGAATGCGGCGGCCAATTTGGCCGGATCGGCAGAGCCCTCGCTGTCGACGGCCTGGATGCCGCCGGCCTCGAACAAGCTCTTGGCAAAGGTCGCCCGCGCCGTGAAATCGGCGGGCGTGCCGAGATTGGCCAGAAACACCTTTGGCCGCGCACCGCGCGCCTTCAGCGCCGCATCGGATTTGTCGCGCAACGCCTCGAACGGTTCCGCAAGCCGGATCGGCGGCAGCGCATCGAACTTGTACTTCTGCTCGCCGTAGGGGGCGAGCGCGACCGGCGTCGCCTTCAGCACCGCCGTTTCGCTCTCATGCAGGTTTGGAAACTCGCTGGCGCCTGTCAGCACCTCGCGGCGCTTTGCGATGTTGGCGTCGCGCGCCTTCCGCGCGGCCGCGACCTTGCTCTGGAACAGGCCCTGCTGAAGCGCGGCGAAGGCGCCGCCGGCTTTCTCGCTCTCCTGGAACAGCGCCCAGGCGGCCTCGCAAAGCTGCGCCGTCAATGTCTCGATGCCGCCTGCGCCGGCGGCGGGATCGCTGACCTTGGCGAGGTTGCTTTCCTCCAGCAGCAGGGCTTGCGTGTTGCGCGCCACGCGCCGCGCGAACGGATCGGGCAATCCGAGCGCCAGCGTATGCGGCAGCACGGTTATCGCATTGGCGCCGGCGAGCCCGGCCGCGAATGTCGCGATGGTCGCGCGCAGCATGTTCACGTAAGGGTCACGCTGCGTCAGCATGCGCCAGGCTGTATCGGCCGCAATAAACAGCGGCTTCGGCGTCAGCCCGCACGCGGTCTCGATGCGTGCCCACAGCAGCCGCAGCGCGCGGAATTTTGCCATGGTCAAGAACTGGTCGGCATCCGCGGCGAGCCGTGCATAGACCATCCCCTGCGCCTGCTCCAGCGGAACGCCGGCGCCTTCAATCGCGCGCAGATAGGCCACGCCGCAGGCGAGCACGAACGCGAGTTCCTGCACCTCGGAGCCGCCGGCATCGTGGATCACGCGCCCGTCGGCGGTCGCGAACGGTCCCTTGAAGCCGAGCGCGGCGAGACCCTTGATGGCGCCGGTGACGGCCGGAACGATCTCGTCCCATGTGTAGGGGCTGTGACCCCACACCGCGCCGGCCGCGAGCGGATCGAGCCCGAAGCGGATGTTGCAGGCGGCGGGATCGAGGCCGTTGCTCTTCACATATTCCGCGACATGGATCGCCGCCATCCGCGATTGCGGACCGATCTGGAGCTCGATGCCGATGCCGGCATCGAGATGAATATCCTTGAAGGCCTTAGCGACCGCATCGGCCGAAGGTTCCAGCCCGAACCCGTAAGCGCCACTGCCGCCGGCGAACACCAGCGCGAGACCGGTCGCGCCGTTCTCGAGATCCGTCAGCGCCTGCGCATTTGCGAGCGCCGCATCGGGATGGTCGATCCGCTGCATGATCTGCCACGGTGCGGCGGCAGGCCGTCCCACCACGGGCGCAACGCCCCTGGCGCGGGGATAGAGCGGGTCGATCTTGAGGCCGTCATAAGTCTTGCCGACCAGCTTCTCGAACGGCGCGCCCTTCAGCACGCCGTCGACCAGCTTGCGCCAGTCGTCGACGGTCGCCTTGGGAAAATCGGCCGCCAGCGGCAGGTCGTCAGTCACGGAGGTCATACGGCCAAGGGCTCCCAAAAATCTTGTTGTTCGCAGGCGAAATTGCCACGGCCGGCCGTCGCTGCAAACGGTTGTTTTTGGTTAACCGGTATCCGGAAGCCGCTCAATGCCTTGCGTCGAGACGCTGGCAAGCCCGTCGCGCACACGAATGCCTGAGATCACGCGGTCGGGCGCGATTTCGGCCAGCGGCACCAGCACGAAGGCGCGCTCGAACAGGCGTGGATGCGGCAAGGTCAGGTCGGGCTTCTGCATGCTGACATCGTCATAGGCGATCATGTCGAGATCGAGCGTGCGCGGGCCCCATTGCCGCTCCTTGTCCCGTGTGCGGCCGAACTTCTGCTCGACCTTCTGCATCACGAACAGGAGCGCATGCGGATCGAGGCTGGTCTCGATCTCGACGCAGGCATTGATGAAGGGATCCTGGTCCTCGTCGCCCCAGGGCGGCGTCGCATAGTCCGAGGAGCGCGCGATCATTGCGGCTTGCGCCATGCCGCAGATATGGGCGATCGCCTTGCGGAATGTCGTGCGGACATCGCCGACATTGCCGCCCAGTGCGATCAGCACGCTCGCCATCTCAGGGGTGCCGCGAGCGCGTCAGCATGATGCCGACGTCGTCGAAAATCGCCGCGATCGGCGCATGCGGCTTGTGCACGGTGATCTTCACGGCGCGGATGCGCGGGAAGTGCGACAGGATGGCATCGGCGACCGCGCCGGCTGCCCGCTCCAGCAGCTTGTAGTTGGTGTTCTTGAACGCCGCCGTCGTGGTCGCCACAACTTCGGCGTAGGACACCGTATCGGCGAGCCGGTCGCTGCGCGACGGCTCCGACAAATCGGTATAGAGCTCGAGATCGATGACAAAGCGCTGGCCGACTTCGGTCTCGTGATCCATCACGCCGTGGCGGGCGTGGATCGACAGGCCGGTGACGAAGATCGTATCGGTCATTGCTTGCTCTCGATTGCATTCGCGACCCGCAGGGCCTGCAAGGTCTCGGCGACGTCATGGGTGCGGATGATCTTGGCGCCGCGCTGCGCGGCGATCAGATGCGCAGCAATCGAGCCGGCGAGCCGTTCTTTCGGCTCCGAGGGCGACACCGAGGCGATGAAGCGTTTTCGCGAGGCACCAACGAGGATCGGCAGGCCGAACATGTCGAATTCGCGCAGCCGCGCCAGCGCGGTCATGCTCTGCTCGGCCGTCTTGCCGAAGCCGATGCCGGGATCGAGCACGATTTTTTCGCGCGCGATGCCGGCTTTTGCAGCGATATCGAGCGAGCGCAGGAAGAACGCTTTCATGTCCATGACAATGTCGATGGCGGGATCGACGCTGTCGCGGTTGTGCATGACGATGACGGGGACGCCGCGCGCGGCGATGAGCTGTGCCATGCCGGTGTCGCGCTGCAGGCCCCAGACGTCGTTGGCGATCGCAGCGCCCTGGTCGAGCGCAAAAGCCACCACCTCCGCCTTCATGCTGTCGATCGATACGGGGACGCCCAGCGCCACGACGCCTGACAGCACCGGCTTCAGCCGGGCCAGCTCGTCCGCCGCCGTCACCGGCCGGGCGCCCGTGTAGGGCCGGGTGGACTCGGCGCCGATGTCGATGATGTCGACGCCGGCCTCGATCATCGCCCGCGCCCGCGCAAGCGCCAGCTCGGGCGCGATGAACTCGCCGCCGTCGGAGAAGGAATCCGGGGTGACGTTGAGCACGCCCATCACTGCCGGGAGAGGCCGCTCCAGCAGCGTCCGTAACACGTCAGGCCCGGCCGAGCCGGCCGGCGGGACGGATGGGGAGGGCGAGGCATTCATGCGGCCCGCTTTAGCGGTCGGGGAGGGGGGATTCAAGGTGGGATTGGGGGCGAATGTCGATGTGTTCGCGGAGCATCGATCGCCTCCGCTGTCATTGCCCGCGAAAGCGGGCAATCCAGTAGCCCGAGGCCGTGCGGTGATACGGAGGAGCCGCAGCGTACTGGATACCCCGCCTTCGCGGGGTATGACACCGAGAGCTAACGCGGCAGGTCGTACGCCGAGGGAGATGCCCTAATACGTGATCTTCGGCGGCAGCTTCTTCGCCTTGGCGATGATGTCGCCGACCGATTTTTCCGAGGGCAGGATGCGGACGAGCTTCTTCTTCTCGTTGGCTTCCCGCATGCTCTGGGCGAGCCGTGCCGGATTCCGATAGGCGAGCTCGCGCACGGTGGTGACGCCGGCGGCGCGGACGAGGCCGACCTTGGCCCGGCCCATCCCGGGAATGCGCATGTAGTCGGAGACGTTGGCCCATTCCAGCAGCTGCTGCTCGCTGATGCCGGTCTTGGCGGCGAGCGCCTTGCGGCCCTTCACGGTCGAGGCCGCCTCGAGCAGCGCGTCGGTCGTGCGGATTCCATGCGCCTTCAACTTGTTGGCGGCAAAGGCTGGCAGGCCCTCAATCTCGGAGATCGGATATGTCATGATGCTCGATATGAAAAGCGTCGCTCAGGCGAACTGGCTGAGGCCTGGCGTCCCCGCGATGATCTTGCCCATCTGATCCGCTCCGATTTTGTCTCGGCCGTAGCGGAAAAGTTCACGGGCAATGCTCTGAATCTCGGACATGCCAAGCCCCAGGCCCATCAGGCGCGTGCCGACGGCCATCAGGCCGCCGCCCATCAGCCGCGACAGTCCGCCGCTGCTCCTGGACGCCTCGATCGCCGCTTCCGCACCGGGAATCTGATCGATCAGCGCTTCGACGTTCTCGGAAGGACCTTCGCTGCGGAGGAAACCCAGGATAATGCCGACGGTCTTTTCAGCGACAGCACTATCTATGCTGGCGTTCGACGCCAGCTGCCCGATCAGCTCGTCCATAAGGCCCGCCCCTCAGCCGGTTTGCATGCCGGAGTATTGCTTCCGAAATGATCTTGATCCGGAGCGATGTGAAATACAAGCGATGAACGCACGCAACGTTCCGATTCACTCCCGAAGGCGCGAAAAGTGTTGCAGCGATGCAAGAGCGGAGATGGATTTTTGCAAGAAATTGCCGCGGTGCGAACGCGTCATCCCTACTTTCGGCTGATGTCGCCGGCAAGTTTCCGACAATGTCGCATGCTCAGGGCGCGTTGAACGGTTTTAATCCGCACGCGACATGCGTTAAACTACGGAACAGGCGCATTCGAGTTTCAATACGCGAAACACGGCAGAGAGATCAGAGAGAAGCATGACCGCACAGGACAGCAAGCTCGGCGACACCGACGACAAGATCTTCGTCGGCAAGGGAGACGAGCAGGCATGGCTGACGCTCGCGCTCGCCAATCGCCACGGCCTCGTCACCGGTGCAACGGGAACCGGTAAGACGGTATCGCTGCAAGTCATGGCGGAAGGATTTGCGCGCGCCGGCGTTCCGGTCTTCGCGTCCGACATCAAGGGTGATCTCTCCGGCATCTCCGAGGTCGGCGAAGCCAAGGACTTCATCATCAAGCGTGCCACCGAGATGGGACTGACGTTCCAGCCCGACCAGTTCTCGACGGTGTTCTGGGACGTGTTCGGCGAACAGGGCCACCCGGTGCGAGCGACCGTCACGGAGATGGGGCCGCTTCTGCTCGCGCGCATGCTCGACCTGAACGACGTGCAGGAAGGCGTGCTCAACGTCGCCTTCCGCGTCGCCGACGACAACGGGCTGACCCTCATCGACATGAAGGATCTGCGCGCGCTGCTCGATGCGATCGTGCCGGATGCGGGCAAGAAGGGCGCGGATGCCGAAGAAAGCCCGCTTGCCGACATCAAGAAGGAGGCCCAGGGTTTTGGCAACGTCACCAAGGCCACCGTCGGCACCATCCAGCGCCAGCTTCTGGTGCTGGAGAACCAGGGCGGCACCAAATTCTTCGGCGAGCCGGCGCTGACGCTGAAGGATTTCATGAAGACCGATCGCGACGGTCGCGGCATGGTCAACATCCTTGTTGCCGACAAGCTGCTGCAGAGTCCACGGCTTTACGCGACATTCCTGCTGTGGATGCTGTCAGAACTGTTCGAGGAGCTGCCCGAGGCCGGCGATCTGCCGAAGCCGAAGCTGGTGTTCTTCTTCGACGAGGCACATCTGTTGTTCAACGACGCGCCGAAGGCATTGATGGACAAGATCGAGCAGGTGGTGCGTTTGATCCGATCCAAGGGCGTCGGCGTCTACTTCGTGACGCAAAACCCCATCGACGTGCCCGACCGCGTGCTCGGGCAATTGGGCAACCGTGTCCAGCATGCGCTGCGTGCCTTCACCCCGCGCGACCAGAAGGCGGTCGCTGCCGCGGCGCAGACCTTCCGGCCCAACCCGAAGCTCGACACCGCCAAGGTGATCATGGAGCTCGGCAAGGGCGAGGCGCTGGTGTCCTTCCTCGAAGGCAACGGCACGCCGACGATGGTCGAGCGTGTCATGATCCGGCCGCCATCGGCCCGCATCGGATCGATCACGCCGGAAGAGCGCAAGGCGATCATGGATGCGAGCCCGGTGAAGGGCAAATACGACACCGCTGTCGATGCCGAATCCGCCTACGAGATGATCCAGAAGCGGATTGCCGGCACGGCTGCGACTGCCGATGCCGGTGCGGGCGGCGAAGGTGGCGGCGGCATCCTCGGCCAGATCGGCTCGATGGTCGGCACCATCTTCGGCACCAACGTCAAGCGCGGCCGCCTGTCGGCGGGCCAGGTCATTGCGCGCGACGTGACGCGATCGGTCACCAACCAGGTGATCGGGGGGATGGCGGCCAATCTCGGCAAGTCGGTCGCCGGCCAGCTCGGTGGCTCGATCGGCCGCACCCTGGTGCGCGGCGCGCTCGGTGGGCTGCTGCGTCGTTAGGCAGAGAAGCCAGGTTTGAAGCACTAAGCCTCCACAGCGTCATGGCCGGGCTTGTCCCGGCCATCCACGCCTTACTTGCAGTTCGAAGAACGTGGATGCCCGGGCCTTCGCCTCGCCGAAGCGGCTTCGGCCGCGCAGGCGGGAAAAGCCCGGGCATGACGAAATCTCGCGAGTATTTGGATGCGATTACCCCGCACGCCTGGCGAGGCCGAACACCACAAATTCAGGTGAAGGGGGCTCTCCAAGCGTCCGTCGGTCTGCTACGTGCTATTTGTTTCCGACGGGACATAATGTGACATCATCGAATCTATTAGACAAACTCGGCCCGCACAGAGCCTTGTCGCTGCGCGCGCCGCTCGATCTGCTCTTCCTGCTCTGCTGCGTCCTCCTGACCGCCGACGTGCTCGTTCCCGAGATCTTCGGCCACGGCAAGACCAAGGATTATGGGCTGTGGTACTGGGCCGGACAGCAGGTACTCCACGGCGGGTCGCTTTATCCCGACAAGATCGGCGAGTATTTCGAGTTCATCTATCCGCCGCTGCCCGCGATCTTGCTCGCGATCCCGAGCTGGTTCGGCAAGATCGCGCTCTACGCCGTGCTGTCGATCCTGAACGTGGCGGCATGGTGGTACACGGGCATATTCTCCAATGCCATGACGGGATCGGGCCGCAGGCCCGGCCCGTGGCTCGAAGCGTTGCCGGCCATCGTCACCGTGACCTTCGTGTTCGATCAGTTTGACCTCGGCCAGCCGAACCTCGCCCTGCTGGCGTTGATGCTGTGGGGCTTCTGGTTGTTGCAGCGTCAGCGGTCCTGGCTCGCGGGCTTCCTGTTCGCGCTAGCCACCGCCATCAAGGTGTTTCCGATCGCGGTGCTGCCCTATCTGATTTGGCGCAGGAAGTGGGCGGCCGTCGTCGCGACGGTCGCCTTCACCGGCATCCTTCTCTATGTCGTGCCGGCACCGATCCGCGGCTTCGAGCGCAACGCGGCCGAGCTCAAGACCTGGTACCAGGGCATGGTCGGCACGAGCTCGGAAAAGGGCTTTGGCCAGCGCGACGAGCAGAACTGGTCGTGGGTCAACCAGTCCCTCATTGCCGTCACGCACCGTCTGGTCCGGCCGATCAACTACAATCAGGAGGATCCGAACAAGCCGCCGCGCACGATGAATGTCATCGACGTCGACTACAAGACGGCGAACTTGATCGTGCTGGCGTTGTCGGCGTTGCTTGGGCTCGGCTTCCTCGCGGTGATGCCGCCGCAAGCGCGGCGAACGGCGCGCTCGGATGCCGAGGAGCTCGGCATCCTGTTCTGCCTGATGACGGTGGCATCGCCGCTGGCGCGGCAATACTACTTCATGTGGCTGTTCTTCCCGATGACGGTGCTGATGCATCGTGCCGCCTTCGACGCGCGACCGAACGTGCGGCTGGGGACCTGGCTCGCGCTGGGCGCCGCCGGCATCCTCATGCTGCTGTCGCTGCCGTGGTTTCCCAATGTCATCCAGGCCTGGGGCAATAACCTTGTCGCGACCGCCATTCTTGCCGGTGCGCTCGCATGGCACATCCGCCATCCGCCGGTTGCGGCTGGCTCCGAAGCGGCGGCAGCGCTAAAATCCGGTACCTCTTGAGACTCAAAAGTCAGGAATACGACCATGGCCAATGCGCAGCTTCAATCGGTGCTCGATCACATCGACAAGGATTTCGACAACAGCCTGGAGCGTCTGTTCTCGCTATTGCGGATCAAGTCGATCTCTGCGGATCCCGCCTTTGCCGCCGACTGCAAGGCCGCGGCCGAGCATCTCGCCAAGGACATCGCGAGCCTCGGTGTCGCCACTGAAGTGCGCCCGACCGCCGGCCATCCCGCAATCGTCGGCAAGACCGGGGCGGGCGGACGGCCGCATGTGATCTTCTATGGTCACTACGACGTGCAGCCGGTCGATCCGGAAAATCTCTGGCACCGTCCGCCGTTCGAGCCTGCCGTGACCGACCACGCCGACGGCCGCAAGATCATCGTCGCGCGCGGCGCCGAGGACGACAAGGGCCAGGTCATGACCTTCGTCGAAGCCTGCCGCGCCTGGAAGAAAGTGACGGGCTCGCTGCCGATCGACATCACCTTCCTGATCGAAGGCGAGGAGGAGGTCGGCTCCAAGAACTTTGTCCCCTTCATCGAGGCCAACAAGGACGAGTTCAAAGCCGACTACGTGCTGGTCTGCGACACCGGCATGTGGGACCGCAACACGCCCGCGATCACGACGTCGCTGCGCGGTCTGCTCTATGAAGAGCTGAAGATCACCGCCGCCAATCGCGATTTGCATTCCGGCGTGTTCGGCGGCAGTGCGATGAACCCGATCCGGGTGCTGACGAAAATCCTGGGCAGCCTGTTCGACGACGACAACCGCATCACCATCCCCGGCTTCTATGACGGCGTGAAGGATCTGCCGCCTGATATCCTGGAGCAGTGGAAGAAGCTCAATCTCACGCCGGAGATGTTCCTGAAGCCGATCGGCCTGTCGATCCCCGCCGGCGAGAAGGGCCGGCTGCTGATCGAGCAGGCCTCCTCGCGTCCGACCTGCGACGTCAACGGCATCTGGGGCGGCTATATCGGCGAAGGCTCCAAGACGGTGATCCCGTCGCACGCCTCGGCCAAGGTCTCGTTCCGTCTGGTCGAGGGGCAGGATCCCCAGAAGATCCGCAAGGCCTTCCGCGACTATGTGACGGCGCGCATTCCCGGCGACTGCAAGGTCGAGTTCGGCGATCATTCCGCCGCGCCCGCGGTGGCGCTCGACTGGAACATGAAACCGCTCGCCGCCGCCAGCAAGGCGCTGACCGAGGAGTGGGGCAAGGAGACCGTGCTGATGGGTTCGGGCGCCTCGATCCCGATCGTCGCCGATTTCAAGCGGACGCTTGGGCTCGACTCGCTGCTGGTCGGCTTCGGCCTGGACGACGACAACATCCATTCGCCGAACGAGAAGTACGACCTCCGCAGTTTCCAGAAGGGCATCCGCTCCTGGGCGCGGATCCTCGCGGCGCTCGCGGACGTGAAATAAGCGCGGTGCCGTAGGGTGGGCAAAGGCGCAAAGCGCCGTGCCCACCATTCGTCCGCGATCGCGATAGAAGAGGTGGGCACGCTTCCGCCTTCGCTCTTCGAGCTACGGCGGACAAGTCGCTTTGCCCACCCCACGAGTTCCGAAGCTTGCAGCGACCGAACTGTGCCTCCCGTCATCCTGAGGTGCGAGTGATGGGGCGCTCAGCGCCCCATCGGGAGCCTCGAAGGATGTACGGCCCGGATGCAGCCGGGCCGTCGCCCTTCGAAGCTCGCCGAAGCGGCGAGCACCTCAGGGTGACGGTGGTATTCTGACGACCGCTGCCAAATAAAAACGCCGCCCGGAATTGGGCGGCGTTTCATTCCAAAACGTGCAGAGGTAGTTGAGAACTATCCTACACGAAATCTGCAGAATCTCAAGACCGGTAGCCCGGAAGCTCGCGGTCGAGCTTGCGCAGCAGCGGCGGCCAGACCAGGTTGGTGGCGCGCAGCTCGGCGCGGTCGCGGTTGGCGAGCAGCTCGGTGTTCTTCTCGATCGCAATCTCCTCGACCGGATAGACCGGCGTGCCGAGTGCGCGCGTGCGCACCTGCATCGAGCAGGCGCGCTCGAGGTGGTACATGCGCTCGAACGCGGAGGCGACCGACCGGCCGACCGTCAGCGTGCCGTGGTTACGCAGCAGCATGTGGTTGTGGTCGCCGAGGTCCTTCTGCAGCCGCGGCCGCTCGTCGTGATCGAGTGCGATGCCCTCATAGTCGTGATAGGCGAGGTCGTGGGTGACGAGCTGGGCGGTCTGGTTCAGGGGCAACAGCCCTTCCGCGCTGCTCGACACCGCAGTGCCGTCGAGCGTGTGGAGATGCAGCACGCAGATTGCGTCCTCGCGCACCTCGTGGATCGCCGAATGGATGGTGAAGCCGGCTGGATTGATGCTGTACTCGCTCTCGGAGAGCTGGTTGCCGTGCAGGTCGACCTTGACGAGGCTCGATGCCGTGATCTCGTCGAACATCAGTCCGTAGGGGTTGATGAGGAAGTGATGGTCGGGGCCGGGCACGCGCGCTGAAATGTGGGTGTCGACCAGATCGTCCCAGCCGTACAGCGAGACGAGACGGTAGCAGGCGGCGAGATTGATCCGTTGCTGCCACTCCGCCTCCGTCATGTTCGACGGCACTTCCTTCAGGCGCGCTTCCGCTGGGGACATGGCTTATCTCTCCGAACATCGTTCTTGCGGGGAGGGAGCGTAGTCGCGGGTGAGGCTGGCGGCAAGGCGGTCAAATCGCAGCAGCCACGCGTAGCCTGCATGGAGCCGACGGGTCGGCGCGAAGCGCCGCCCGATGACAGGCTCCGCGAAATGCGGGAGGCCTCACGAAAGGTCCCGGACTTCGCTTCCGCCTTCGCTCTTCGAGCTACGGCGGACAAGTCGCTCCATCCGGGCTACGGTCCGAAAGAAAATTATTACGGCGCCGGGATCGACAGCAGGCTGGAAATGCTACGGCCGCGGATGTCGTAGACGCGGGCGAACACCACGTCGTCGCGCTTGATCTCGACCATCACGGGCGCGGTGAGGCCCTTGCAGTAGAACTCGCCGAGCGTCATTGCGAAATCGGCCGCGTTGGAATCCCAGCCGATGGTGAAGTCGGGCCCGAGCGCCACCTGGGCCGGGCGCTGCGGACCGCACACCGCGACCTTCCATTTGCGATTTCCCGGCGGCACTTCCTGCCGCTCGACGATCTGCTCGCGCAGTTCGTCCGATGCCTGCTTCAGCGCAAGGCCCCAATAGTCCAGCATGAAGCGGTCGTCGGCGCCGCGCACGGTGCCGGCGATGTGGTTGAAGTGCGTGTACTGATAGGGATGCAGCCGGATCATCTCGGCCAGCGAGAGCGCGAGGCCGAAGCAGAAGGTCGCGAGCACGACGGGCTGCCAGGTGCGGTGGTTGGTGCGCAGGCGCTCCATGGCCCAGGCAAAGGCGACGCCGCCGAGCACCGCCATCGGCGGGATCACGAAGACGAAGTGGCGGATGCCGTTGTACAGCGCCGGCCGCTTCACCATCGCGATCGCGAGCGGCAGGGTCGCCGCCAGCGTCAGCATCAAGAGGATGGTCTTGCGGCGGGCCGGAACCTCGCGGCGCGGCAGCATGGCGAAGGTGCTGACCACGGCGCCGCCCATCAGTACCAGCATCACCTCGGGAAGCTGCAGCGCGAACAGCGTCGGCAGATAGGACCAGGGCATGTCGGGCACGGACACAATCGCGCCGTCGAACATCTCCTTCCAGGGCTTCTCGAAGAAGCGCGAGAAATAGGTCAGCGCCTCGAAGGGATTGCCGGGCTCCATGATCGACCACGGCCAGATCAGGCCCATCACGAGATAGCCGAACACGAGGCCGGGCAGCAGCACGTAGATGACATGGGCGAAGCGGCGGGCTGCTTCGCGGGCGCCTTCGGTGCGCAGTTCCTCCAGGAACAACGGCATGAAGCCGATCATGGCGTAGACCAGCGCGAGGCCGCCGAGGACGCGACAGCCGAGCGAGAGGCCGGCACCCAGGCCGACGATCAGGATCGTGCGCGGCGACGGCTGCGGATATTCCTCGGCAAGGCGTACGAGGCCCAGCATGAGGATGATCATGGCCACCGCGAAGGGCGCATCCTTCGGGTTCATGAACATGTGGCCGTAGAAGATCGGGCAGAGCGCGAGCAGCAGGAGCGCGGCAAGACCGGCGAGGGGCCCGCCGATGCGGCGGCCGAGCCGCCACGTCACCGCAAGCCCGATCACGCCGACCATGGCGCCGAGCAGACGTCGCGTCTCGAACAGTTCGAGCGGAATGACCTTGTGCAGGAGAGCCGCGACCATGTCGAAGCCGCCGCCGTACATGTAGAGATTCGCGAAGGAGAGCGCCGCGGTGTCCCTGAAGCCGGAACCGAACATGCGCAGCAGCAGGTCGGCATATTCAGCGTGGGTGTAATCGTCCCAGCCGAGCCCGTAATCGCGGAAGGTCAAGCCTGCAGTCACGGCGACCGCAGCCAGCACCAGCATGGCGAGATCGTCGCAAGTCCGTTCAAGCGAGCGCCGCAGAGGCGTGTCGATCGCCGAAGTCGTGATGGATGTCATGGCTATTGGTGACCCGGAATCCCCTCTTGGCCCTGCTGGTGCCCGCGGGCCACTTCCCCGGAATCCCTATAGCGCAGTTCCATTACCAAGTAATTGGGCATTATGGCTAAAATCCTGATGCGGCGCAGCAAATCCAAACACTTGAGAGCAGCTTAGAAGTAGCGGGCGGTAGCTGAAGGGAATGTGAATAAGTCCCTGATATCCTTCCCTTTAGGAACGCAGGCTCTAATTCGCCGTTGGCGTGGAACACCGTATGACGGTATCGTGGCGTAACGGGTGTCGCGCATGGCTGCGCGACCAGGGGTGAGTTCGATGAGCTTGGCATTGTTGATTGTGGGGATTTTCGCCGTCCTGGCGGGCCTCCTTACGATCCTGTTCGGCTTCACCGTCAGGGAGTTCAGCCTCGGCAGCACCCTCATAATCGCCGGCACGATTGGCGTCTGCTCCGGAATGTTACTGGCCGGCCTCCACGTCGTGGTCGTGGAACTGAAGGGCATCGCCCGCCGGCTGGCCGGATCGGCCGCGCCGGGCGAGGTTCGGGTCAGGCCTGTGCTGCCGGGCCTCGCGGTGCCTGGCGCGCCAGTGTCCGAGCCGTTCCCGGCACCGGCGACGAAAACCGAGCCACTGCCGCCACCGGCCGCGGGTCCGCCGCCGTGGCAGAGCGAGGCCGCCGCGCGCGAGCGTCCGCGCGCCGAGCCGCCGCCGGAGCCGGAAGCCCCGACACCGCCTGCGGCTCCGGAAGCGCCGCGCCGCCGCAACCTGTTGTTCGCATCGTCCTCCCGCAAGGAGCGCGAGCGCGCGGAGGCGAAGGCGACAGAGAGCTTGCCGCTGCAGCCTCATGACGAGCCCACTGAACCCGCCGCCCCGGAGAGTCAGCCGGCGAGCTTCGACGATGCCTGGCCGAGGCCGGACCGTATGCGGCCACCGGAACCGCCGGCCGCCGGGCGTCGTCCGCCACCGCGCTCGCCGTCGACCTTTGCCGAGCCCGGCCCGCCGCCTCCACCCGAACCGGCGCCGACGGTCGAGCAGGCGCCCGTGACCGTGCTCAAATCGGGTATCGTCGACGGCATGGCCTATTCGCTCTATTCCGACGGCTCGATCGAAGCGCAGATGCCGGAAGGCATGATGCGTTTTGCCTCGATCGACGAACTGCGTGCCCATCTCGACCAGCGGTCGTGAGACCGCCGCGTCCAAGTAGAGCGCCATCGTTCTTTTCACTTCGTCAGTAATCAGCTCATATTCGTCAGTCGTCTTATTTCGGCCGAATGTATTGTTGACACGGAATACTTCGACGTCGTCAATCCGGCGAGATACAAGGTCAGGGAGAGGTCGGGCCCATGTCGGATAACGGGGCTAAGAATTTCATCGAGCTGACGGCGAGCATCGTGTCCGCCTATGTCGGCAACAATCCGACGCCGGCGGCCGAGATCCCGAACCTGATCAGCCAGGTGCATGGCGCCTTGGTGCGCGTCTCGTCAGGCCGCGCCGAGACCGCGCCGCTCGAGCCGGCCAAGCCGGCGGTGTCGCTGAAGAAGTCAATCGCGCCGGACTATCTGGTCTGTCTGGAAGACGGCAAGCGCTTCAAGTCGCTGAAGCGCCATCTGCGCACCCAGTACAACATGACGCCGGAGCAATATCGCGAGAAATGGGGCCTGCCGGCCGACTATCCCATGGTCGCGCCGAACTATGCGGTGGCGCGCTCGCAACTGGCCAAGCAGATGGGACTGGGGCAGCAGCAGCGGAAGCGGAAGTAACCGCTTCACGAGGCTTCCGCGAGCGCCTCTTTCGCGTCGGTCTTGATACGCTCGACCATCGAGCGCAGGCCGTTGGAACGCTGCGGCGTCAGATGATCGCGAAAGCCGAACTCGTTGAACACCGCGATCGCGTCGGTCGCAAGGATCTGCTGCGGCGTGCGGCCGGAGTAAAGCGAGAGCACGATCGCGACCAGCCCGCGCACGATGTGGGCGTCACTGTCGCCGCGATATTTCAGGATCGGCGCGCCGCCATCGCGATCGACCAGCTTCTGGAGCCAGACCTGGCTGACGCAGCCATTCACCTTGTTCTCGGCCGAATGCTCGGACTCGGGCATCGGTTCCAGGGTGCGGCCGAGTTCGATGACGTAGCGGTAGCGGTCGTCCCACTCGTCCAGAAGCTCGAAATTATCCCTGATTTCGTCGATCGTCGTCATGCTGGCCCAATGTTCCCGTTCAGGCCAATATAAGGATGTGAGGACGCGAAATCGATAGGGGTTGGGCGCTAATTCGCCGGCGCGGCCGCAGGTCCGCGCCATTCCAGCGCGAGGTCGTCGTGGCTCAGGGTGTCGCGCGGCGCCTCGCCCGAGGCGGCATCGCCTTCGCCGGCCAGCGCGATCGAGCCGGTATGATCGGGCGCCTTCTTGTCGGTCTTCTCGAGCTGCTCTTTCTTGTCGTTGATGATCTGGTAGATCTTCTTCGCGCCGTCCTGTGCGCGCTGGCCGATGATGGTCGCGGCCTGGCCGCCGACCTCGCAGGCCGCCGGCTGGCGCTTGCAGAACTGGGTCACGTCGGAGACGGCCGCGGTCGCAGCCTGCACCGCATCGGCGGCACCGATCTGCGGCAGCTTTTCCGATTCGGGCGTCTTGTCCCGTGGCAGGAGCACCAGCACCAGCCCGAGCCAGAATGTGATGCGGAGCAGAAAGCGCATCTAATCGACCTGTATGTTAGATCCCGCCGCGGCGATGCCCGCGAGGCGTCGGACCTAGCAACTCTCGATAAATCGCAAGTGATTGCCTTCCGCTTAATTCGCGGAAAAACTACGCAAGAATCTTCCCGAACCGCCACGTCGTAAATTTTCGATTGACGCCGGAGCCCCGTGATTCCGCCGGCGCCGCTTGTCCACCAATTCGAAACCATGCGGGGACTGGTGAAACCCTGTGTTCACCATCCCCGATGATGACGTGGTCAAATCGCCTAAAAATCTCCGCGATGACACAGTGTCCGGCGGCGGGCCGCATTGCCTTAGCACTCGTTTAAGGTCGCTCTGACACGGTGGCTCAACGATAAGGAGGCGTTCCGGCGCGTCTTCTCGACGAGTGGGCCGAAGCGCGAGACCCGTGACAGTTTTGAGTATCATCCGCGATTGTCTCGATGCACTGCTGCATCCCTCCGCGCGTTACGACGCGCTGACGCGAGCGCGCCATCGTGCCTTCATGGCGCCGCGGCTGCTCGGCAGCCTGGCAGCGTTTGCCGCATTCCCGGTCTATCTCGCCACGCGCGGCGCGCCGGGTGCGATCGAGGTCGCCGCCTTCGCGTGGCTGATCGCCCCCATTCTCCTGTCATGGTTCCTGTCGCGCACCGGCCGCTATGAAGGCGCCCATGTGCTGTCGTCGCTGGCGCTCGCCGGTCTGATCATGGCGGTTGCCGGCACCACCGGCGGCATCGAATCATTCGCGGCGATCTGGCTGGTCGTGGTTCCCCTGGAAGCCGCGTTGTCGGCCTCGCGCCGCGTCGCGGCCTTCGCCTCCCTGCTTGCGCTGTCCTGCGCCGGCGTCCTGATCCTTGCCGGCCAACTCGGCTGGCTGCCGGCTGGAGACGCCAGCGCCGCAGAACGCGGCGCGCTGATGGCGTTCGGCGTCGCCTCGGCGACGCTCTATGCCGCGGGCCTCGCCTTCGGCGCGGAATCGCTCGCGCGCACCAGCGTTGCGCTGCTGTTGCGCGAGGAAGAGCGCTATCGCCTGCTGGCGCGCAACATGAGCGACGTCATCTCGCGGCATCGGCGCAACGGCGCGGTGCAGTTCATCTCGCCGGCGGTGGAAGCCATGCTCGGCATGCCTGTCGCGCAGCTGCTCGGCCACGGCCTGTTCGACCGCGTCCATGTCGCCGATCGTCCGGCCTATCTCACCGCGCTCTCCGATGCCGCGCGCGGCGACGTGCGCAGCGTCGAGTTCCGGCTGCGGCGGGAGCCGGCCGGATCGGAGCGTGGCCAGGTCGATTTCATCTGGGTCGAGATGCGCTGCCGGCCGCTCGACCAGGATATGGGCCGCCAGGATATTGACGGTGACGCCACGCGCGAGGCCGAGGTCGTCGGCGTGATGCGCGACGTCACAGATCGCAAGCTCGCTGAGCAGGCGCTCGATCAGGCGCGCAGCGCCGCGGAAGCGGCCGATGCCGCCAAGACGCGCTTCCTCGCCACCATGAGCCACGAGCTGCGCACGCCGCTCAACGCCATCATCGGCTTCTCCGAGATGATCGCGCAGGAGCAGACCCTGATGCTGGGTGCGGCCCAGCGCAAGGAATATGCCCAGCTCATCAACGATTCCGGCCAGCATCTGCTGTCGGTCGTCAACGGCATCCTCGACATGTCCAAGATGGAATCGGGCAATTTCGAGATTGCGTCGGAACCGTTCGCGCCGCGCGCCTCTCTGATGCATTGCTGCAATCTGCTGGCGCTGAAGGCGCGGGAGAACGGCATCGACCTCATCACCGATGCGCCGCAGGACCTGCCCGTCATGACCGGCGATCCGCGCGCCTTCAAGCAGATCGTGCTCAATCTCGTCGCCAACGCCATCAAGTTCACCGAGCGCGGCGGTCAGGTCACCGTATCGGCCGCGGTGTCCGGATCGCAGCTCGCGCTGCGCATCAGCGACACCGGCGTCGGCATTGCGGCGGATGATCTCAAGCGCATCGGCGCGCCGTTCTTCCAGGCCGGAAAGACTTATCAGCGCCGTCACGAGGGCACGGGTCTCGGACTTTCGATCGTGAAGAGTCTGGTGGCGTTGCATCTCGGCGAATTGACTGTACAAAGCAGGCTCGGCGAGGGCACCTCCGTCACCGTCAGGCTGCCGCTCGTCTACACGCCGCCGCAGGTCAAGACGTCCGATAGCAAGACGTCCGATAGAATGGCGGCCGAGAGCAAGATCGCGACGCTGACGCCGGTGCCGCGCCAGGAGCTCCAGGACCAATCTCACGATCAACCCGCTCTGGTGAAGAAAAGTGCCTAAGAAGTCTGCCAAGGACGATGCCGCTCCGCGCCGCCGTGGCGCCAAGGCCGCGGTCATCGATGTCGAGACCGAGCGCAATCTTGCGATGCGCATCCTGCTGCACAGTCCCAAGGATACGCTGGCCGGTCTCGTCGCCGTCGCCGCAGTCAGCGCGATCGTTGCCAACGCGCTGTTCCTTCAGACCGGCCGGCATCCGGCGCCGATGTTCGGCACCGTGATCAATCTTCCCGCGCCGTCGTCCGTGCCGCTGTCGAACCCGTTGCCGCGCCCGCGTCCGGTCGGCGCCGATACCTCGCCGCTGGAGCCGAGAGCGACGGAGTTCCGCGCCGAACCCAAACCTGCCGAGCGTGCCGCCGAGAAGGCCCCGGAGAAGCCCGTCGAGGCGACGGCATCGACGCCGCGCGCGAGCGATCCGATGACCAATCTGGTCAAGCAAACGACGTCGGCGCCGCCTTCCGTCGCCATCGCGCGTCCGCCGGCGCCGATTCCCGTGCAGCAGAGCCCGGCCGCGCGGCGTATCGCCGGCGTGCAGCGCGCGCTGTCCGAATACGGCTATGGCAATTTGAAGATCACGGGCACGATGGGCGCGGAGACGCAGTCCGCGATCCAGAAATTCGAGCGCGAGCACAAGATGCAGGTGACGGGTCAGGTGTCCGACCGCCTGCTGCGCGAGCTCGCGGCGGCGATCGGCCATCCGGTCGAATAAGCGTCATTGCTGTGCGCGGGCTGGTGCTGATTGCAGCGCTGGCCTATCGTGCTCTTCATGCGTTTGAAATCAAACATCTGGGTTTCCGCCTACCTGCGTCGGTGCCAGACCGAGGGCGTGTTCGGGGCGGTGCGTCGTCGCGGTGCCGAGGAGGCGGGGGCGGTATTCGTGAAGGTGTCGCTGCTCGACGGCAATGCGATGCTGTACGCGCCGGCACCGCAGACCGTCTATGACGACGGCCGCCCGGTCGATCGCTTCTTCGTGCCGGTCGCGCAGCAGCCCTTGCCGGAGCACACCATCGAGGAGCGCCTCACCAAGGAAATCCGCTTCGATCCGGATGCCTGGATCGTCGAGACCGAGGACCGCACAGGTCGTCACTTCCTCGAGTTGGCGAAGACCTAGCGGTCCGATCCGTCGGTGCCCGTCCGCACCGCAGGCGCCGAGCCCGGCTGCACGCCCGGCCGGGTCTGGTTGGCGCCCGCACGCGCGCGCTGGCGTTCGTTGTCATGCAGCGACGACTGGTATTTTGCGCGCGTGACCGCGAGCGTCGAGCCGCGCCAGGCTGCCAGCATCACCAGCGCGGAGCGGTCGCTGAGCCGGTCGTAGAGCCGCGACAGCCGGTACACCGCATCCACCGACGTGCCGATCTCCGGCTTGAAGAACAGGAGGATGCGCTGGAAGTTCGGGCTCGGCATGTCGAGCGCGCGCGCGGCGACCGCGAGCGCTTCGCCGCCGGCATCATCGACGATCTGCGCTGCGACGCGCGAGGGCAGGATCAGGCTGTCGCCGAGCTCGTAGGTGAAATTCTCGACGTCGTTGGCGATTGCCGCCATCTCCAGGATCTGGATCGCGCGCTTGGCACGCACGGTCGGAATCCGCGGCGCGGCCTTCAGCGGGGTCTGCGCCAGATTGTGCAGGACCAGCGCGCGCTGGGTCGCGTCCGCGCGGAAGAACATGTCGTGGATCTCGGCCGCTTCCTTCGGCTGCATCGCCATGTTGGCGGCCATGCGCAACTCGGCGTCGGTCGGCGTGCGAGCAGGTGAAGCCGCCTGCGGGGAGCTGCGAATTTCGCGCGCGAGCGGAACCCTGCGGCCTTCCTGGGTCGCAACCAGCCCGAGTTTCTGCAGGACCGGGACGGGCGTCTGCGGATAGATCGCAAGCTTCGCCTTGACGGCGGCGCGCGTCGCATCGTCGACCTGGTCGATCAGCCGCGTCGCAAGCTCGATGAACTGGCGCTGCTCGTCGTCGCTGTGGGTGGGCGCCTGGACATAGAGGTCCGTCAGCACGCGCAGCAGCGTCGGGCGAACATCGACGCCTTCGCGACGGGAGAGGCTCATCAGCCCGTCGAATCCGGGAAACAGCGACTTGGTCATGGAGAGATACGCGACCTGGAAAAGATACTCGTCCGCGAGCCTAACGCAGGTTCCTTTAAAGGCTCGTTAAGGAAAACGAGGCGTGAAGTCGGCCCCATAATTTCAGGTGTTGTCGTCCCGCAACGGGACGCGGGAGGCCGCCCGTGAAGTTACGGTCCGGAAGGCGCGTTTACACCCCGTTAACCATGAACTGATCTTAATGAACGCACGTTGCACCAGCGCGCTCGGTCGCGCGGCAATTGATAGAGAGCTGATATGGGGACCATTATCGAATTTCCGGCCGGTCGCCGGGCAGGCTCGTCGGGGGATGCCACGCCGCGTACGGAAACGGGAACGATTGTGATCCTCCCCGTGATCCGCATCGAGCGCCAGACGGAAGAAACCAGCGGCGATCGCGGGCCGGAGCAGGGCACAGCGCCGGGGCGCCGTCGTCGCCGCCGCTAGCATCCGGCTTTTGCAATGCCGGATGCCATCTGCCAGATCCGCACCGTCGTAACGGCCGTCCTGCTCGCACTCGTTGGTGCGACCCTCGGCGCGTGCAGCGGCGGCGATTTCGGCCGTACCCGCGCTGACATGCGCAGCGACGACATGCATCGCTGGCTCGGCGCCGAGGCCACCGGCAGTGTCGGCCTGAGGCCGTCCCAATTCCAGCTCACCGACGCGGAGCGCCAGCTTCGCGATCTCGCTTATCCCATGATCGAGCCGCCGCTGTCGCGGCCGGCCTGGAAGAGCGTATTCGGCGACTACAAGGCGCTGCCGTCGCCTTGGCAGCAGAAGGTCGTGTTCGACCGCACCATGTATGGGCGCACGCTGATCGACGAGCCGCATCGCTCGCATTCATCGCGCTATGCGCAGCTGATCGAGGACGTGCGCAACGACATCACCCGCTTCGAGCCGTTCTTCGCCTCCGCGATCCGCGTCATCGATCTCGACAGGAAGCGCGATGCCAGCATGGCGCGCGTCTCCGAGCTCTCGCCAAGGGAGAGGGACGATGCGGTCGCGCGCATGCAGGAGAACTCGCTGATCGTGCAGTGGGTGCAGCAGTGCCTCGAGCAGCGCGTCTCGTCCTATCGCTGGGCGCTGGAGCGTCTGGTGATCCAGGCGCCCGACGGTATGGCGGCCGATGCCGACCGCCTGATCGGCGAACTCGCAGCCCAGACCGCCAATCCGCCGGTCATGAGCCAGCCGCCTTATGGTCGCGCGGTCATCTCGAAGGGTTAGGACTTCCTGCCCTTGTTACGCCGTGGGCCGATCCGATCCGGCTTTCGCCGCTGCTTCTGGAGCATCCCGACAAACTCCTTCAGCGCATCCGCCAGCGGCTCTGAGGCGCGGTAGGCGAGCCCGACGTCGCGTCTGACCTTCACCTCGATCTCGCGCACCGCGACGTCGGGATTGCCGCGCGCCACGCCTTCCGGGACGATGGCAATGCCGACGCCGGCCGCGACCAGCGCCATCGCCCAATCCTCCGATTGCGCGATCGCCGCGGTCTGCCGTCGTTGTGAAGTCCGGCCGAAGAATTCGCTTTGCTCGCAATGGCAGCGGTCGATCAGGGGGACACCGGCGAGATCGGAGGTCCGCAGCTTCTCCTTCAGCATCAGCGGATGCGAGGGCGGCAGTGCGGCGACATAGCGCTCGCTCCACAGCGCGACGAAATGCTCGTCGGCGCGCAGCATGCTCTTCGAGATGATGCGCGCATCGGCGCGCTCGTCGCTGCCGACGAGGCGGAGCGCGATGTCGGTGCGCGCCGTCAGCGGCTTCAGCAGCGCGATCGTTCGGGGTATGTCGAGCGTGCGCATCAGTCCCAGCGTGACCGTGGTCTTCGTATTCGGCTTCCTGAACAGGCTGCGTGCGGCGTCCGCCTCGTCTATGATGCGGCGGGCAAGCGCATGAAACTGTTCCGCCGAGGCGGTCGGCGCGACGCCCTTCTTGTGCCGGATGAACAGCGTGGTGCCGAGCTCGGCCTCCAGATGGGTGATCGCGGTCGAGATCGACGGCTGCGACACGAAGCATGCGCGCGCCGCCGCTGTCAGATTGCGCTCGCGGTAGACGGCGGCGAAGTAGCGAAGCTCGCGGATGTCCATAGGATATGCCTAGAGATAGTATCAATATTCAATATTTTATCTATAGATATTCCGGTGGCAAGAACGCCCTGCTCACAACAGCAGGAACGCCCCATGAAGATCCACCACCTCAACACCGGCACGATGTGCCCCATGGGCCGCCGCCTTGTGAACGGCACCGGCAGCCTGTTCCAGCGCGCCCGCCTGGTCTGCCATTGCCTGCTGATCGAGACCAATGACGGTCTCGCTCTGGTCGACACCGGCATCGGTCTTGGCGATATCGCAACGCCCAATCGGCTGGGTGATCGATGGCTGCGCCAGACCGCGCCGAGGCTGGACCCGGCGGAGACGGCGATCGAGCAGGTGAAGGCGCTCGGCTACTCACCCGGCGATGTGCGCCACGTGCTGCTGACGCATCTCGACCGCGACCACGCCGGCGGCGTGCCGGACTTTCCCCATGCCGCGATCCACGTCCACCGCGCCGAATACGACATGGCGGTGCTACGCAAACCCGCGCCGCCCGAAGGGCGCTATGTCACGGGGCAGTGGAGCCATGGGCCGGGCTGGACATTCTATGGCGAGGCCGGCGAGGACTGGTTCGGCTTCAAGGGCGTGCGCGCGCTCGGCGACAAGGAAGCCGACGTCCTGATGATCCCGCTCGCCGGCCACACGCTCGGCCATTGCGGCATCGCGGTGCGATCAGGTGACAGATGGCTGCTGCATGCCGGCGACAGCTATTTCCACCACGCCCAGCTCGACCCGTCGCCGCGCGTGCCGTTGATGCTGGGTTATTTCCAGCGCAAGGGCGACATGGACCGTGGCATGCGGATCGCCAACCAGGCGCGGCTGCGCGCGCTGAAGCTGAACCACGGCGACCGCGTGAGCATCGTCAATAGCCACGATCCCGTCGATTACGAGCGCTGCCGGTGCGGGACGCATTGATCGCGCCGGCTCGGGCCGCCCGCTATACGCCCGAACGCACTGCTTGAGTCCGGAGCAAGCGGCGCTTCACCGTTCGGGCGATTGCCGCCGGGGCGTCGTCTGGAATCGCAAAACAGGAGCTCGCGTTGATTTCGCACAGGACGTATGTGTCGGTGCCCGCGGCGTCGCGGGGCCCGTACAGGAAGTCCGCGTCCCAGATCACCGGCAGCGACGGTTCGTCGATGCCGAGCGTGTCCATCATCTGCGGCGTCCATTCGTCCTCCATCGATCTTCGGAGCGCCTGGAATTGCGAAGCATCGGGCCCGTGCATGATCCGTGGGCCCGGCTGCGCCTCGGGTGCGTCGGGGCCTTCCGGCGGCGGCGGGATCAGGGCTTTGATCAATTGATGCCCGAAGCCCGCGACCCTGGCGCCGCTCATGTAGCAGCGGATCATGCCGTCGGACAGACGGGGTTGGAACGCCTGGTCGATGATGCAGCCACCCCATCCGAAATACGGTTCGCAGCGGGCGAGGAAGGCATCGAACGGCATGTCCTCAGGCAGGCTGCCGCGTTGGGCATGCAGCACGCGAACCATGGCGTCCGCGTTGGGCAGGGCCTCCACCTTCCACACCCCCTGGCCGCCATTGCCGCGATTTTGCTTGAGCACGCGCGGACCGTTCGCCTGAAGGCGCGCGGGAAATTCGGCGCGGAAGCTTGCGGCGGTGTCATAGTGATGCGTGTCGGCTCCCCAGCCGAGATGACGCGTTCGGTAGAGCACGTCCTTGACGCCCATCTTCAGGATCACGTCGGGATGGGCGCTCACCCATGGCCCTTGCGCGGCAACGTCGCGAAGCAGCGGGTCGAGGGCCTCGCGCGTCTTGCCCTGATGGATCGGATCGACCCAGACGAGCACGCCATCGACGGCGAGCAGTTGATCGCGGACGGCGTCGACGAAAATCTCGTCGTAGATCACCGGTCGGGCTTCGATGCCGACCGCGGCGAGTGCTTCGAAAACGCGGACGAAGCGGCTGTTTTGCGCCGTCGTGTCCCGACGCGCGGCTGCGTCGCCGCGGGAGAGGATGGCAACGGTATGGCGGAGAGGAGGGTGACGTTCGGTATCCATGCGCAAGCTCCACGAATGGCGTGCTGCGCAGAGCTTGGACCGAGGTCTCACGGGGAGTCTGCTTCGTCCCCACGCCGATCAATGTACGTGAGATCGTCCGGCCGTTGCAAGATGGTGTTTGTGCGGTTCCATCCAGACGGCGAACGCTTCGCGCGCGCTGCTACGGTGGCGGAGGATAGCGGTCGAATGTCGGCAGTTCGTGCGCGCGCTCCATCCATCCAAGGCGCTCTGCGACCTGAATGTGCATCGTCGCCGGTACGGCATCGGGATCGTCGTAGGTCGCGCTCTGGACGTCGATGATCCCCGGCAACATGTCGGCATTGACATAAAACAGGCCGGTTCCGCAGTCGCCGCAAAAGTGCCGCCGGGCATGTTCCGAGGACTGATACACCTTGGGCTCGCCCCTGGTCACCTTGACGGCATCGTCCGCGTACATCGTCCAGCCGACGACGGGAGCGCCGGCGTGAAGCCTGCAATCGCGGCAGTGACACAGCGCATGCACGATCGCTTCGCCCTCGACCTGATAGCGGATCGCGCCACAGTGACAACCGCCGGTGATGGTGCTCATGCGTTCCTCCCGATGGAAGCGAGGTTTCGTTGATCGATAGCTCTCGAGACCTGCGGCTTCAACGGCGCAATCGATTTGCGATTGCGTCCTACTGTCGCGTGACAACTCCTGCCACTGCGCGGGTAAGGTGATCCGCGACTACCATTTGAACGAAGCCGCGATCTCGTAGCTGCGAGGCGCGCCCAGGATGATCTGGTCGGTGTAACCGGGATCGCCCCAGGCCGCGTAGAGCTTGTTGGTCAGGTTCTTGACGCGGAAGCTGATCCGGGTCTGGTCGACGGTTGGGAAATACGCCTTTGGGATATCGACGAACGCGTATGCGTCGAAGATCGTGTAGGCGTCCATAGTGACCAGATTGTCCTGGAAGTTGAAGCGGTCGCCGACGTGGCGGACGAGGCCGCCGATCTCCACCGGCAGCTTCGTGTCGAAGCGGTAGGAGGCTCCGGCGTTGGCGATGAAGTTGGGAACGTTGGGCGGCGTCTTGCCCGAATAGGACTGGAAGTCGCCATTGCCGTCGACATAGGTGAAGTCGATGAAGCGCGACTGCACGAAGGCGACGTTGCCCCACAGCTTCAGGCCTGCGACCGGATTGACCGCGGCGGCGATCTCGACGCCCTTGGAGGCGATCTTGCCGGCGACGTTGAAGAGGATGCCGCTTTCGGGGACGTAGACGTTCTTGCGCTCGATGTCGAAGGCCGAGAACGTGGCCTCCGCGCGCTTGTCGGCCGACAGCACTTTCACGCCGGTCTCGTAGGTTCGCGACGTCGTGAGCAGCAGCGGCGTCGTGGGCCTGAGGATGAAGATGTTCGCCACCGTCGGGTCGGCTGCCGTCGCGTACTGGCTGTAAAGCATCACGCCGGGCGCG
This sequence comes from Bradyrhizobium sp. Pa8, assembly GCF_052588265.1. Taxonomy (NCBI): domain Bacteria; kingdom Pseudomonadati; phylum Pseudomonadota; class Alphaproteobacteria; order Hyphomicrobiales; family Nitrobacteraceae; genus Bradyrhizobium; species Bradyrhizobium sp. Pa8. The sequence goes on from NZ_CP176767.1 coordinate 3,033,474, forward strand.
ATGTCCCAGGCGTAGCCGATGCGTCCGGTGACCGGATTGAACGTCTTCGAGAAAGGATAGCTGGCTTTCAGGAGGCCGTTCTCGTCGAAGCGGGTCCGCGACAGCTCGATATTCTCAAAACGGATGCCGCCGATCAGCGCGAAGGTCGAGGTCAGCTTGAGCCGGTCCTCGAACGACAGCGAGGCAGTGTCGAGATGCGTGTAGATCTTCTCGTCGCTGCGCGGGCCGTAGAGGCCGCGATCCGGGTTGAGGAGGTCGACGTAGTCGTTGAAGAACAGCGTGTCCTGCGAGACGTTGAACTGGTTGCTGCTCGCCGCCACGGTGGCGACGAAGCGATTGTCCATTCCGCCGACGTTGGAATTAACGGTGAGGTCGGTGATGTTGCCGTAGAGTCGCTGGGCGTGATCCAGTGCCAGGCGTTCGCGATAGATGCTCTGCGCGCCCGCGAAATTGCCTATTGTCTGGTCAAACGACGAGATCTCGTTGTTGAACCAGTGCCGGTGGGCGTCATAGCCATAGACCTGGCTCTTCAGCGAGATGTTGTTGGTGATGTCCCATTGAAAGCCGCTGCGCAGCCAGAGCTCGTTGGCGCCGCTGTGATTGTCGAGCACGTTGTAGTTCGTCGTCAGCGTGCGCGCGTCGATGGTGACCGGGACCGGCGTGCCGCCGCCGAGGTAATAGTTACTCCACCGACCGGACACGATGCCGTTCGTCGGCACGATGCCCGGCGCGTTCGCGGGCACCAGCGGCGTTCCCCAGTAGAAGCGGTCGTTGTCCTGCCTGTATTCGGCCGCGCCCCAGATCTTCAGGTTCTCGTTGACGCGATAGTTCAGCTGGCCCGAAACGTTGCTGAGCTTCGAATAGGTGTCGTCGATAAAGCCCTTGTTGTTGAAATGGCTGATGTCAAAGCGGTAGTCGAGCCCGTTGATCAGCGTGCTGCCGCCCGAGCCGTAGCCGGCGCGATAGCCGTTGAAGGAATCGTAGGACGTGAAGGCGTCGTTGATAACAGGCCCGGTATGCGGCACCTTGTTCACGTAGTTGATGGCGCCGCCGGTCGCGCCGAGGCCCGCCACCAGCGAGTCCGGTCCCTTGATGATCTCGACCTGCTGGAGGCCAGCCACGTCCATGGGACGGCCGGTCATGGTCGACGGCCCGATCGGGATGCCGTTGTAGAGCGTGGAGATCTGGTCGCTGGTAAAGCCACGCATCGAGAAGATGGCGGGCGCACCGGGCGCATCGCCGCCGATGACGCCGACTGCAGCCTTGGCGACGTCGGTCGTGGTCCGGATGCCCAGATCCTGCATCGTCCGCTGACTGATGACCTCGACGGTCGCCGGCATTTCCCGCGCCGTGATGCCGAGCCGGGAGCCGACATCGGTGACGGCGGCCGTGTTGAGCGGCGTCTGCACCGGGCCGCTCGGAGCTTGCGTGGCAGGAACGGCGACAGCAGGGGCGCCACGATTGCGTCCCGCGGCGCGCCGGGCCGCGCGCGGCTTCTGGGTGCCGGGGCTTATGGCGGGAGCCTGTCTCGGAGCAGGCGGGGTGACGATCACCGGGCCGACCTCCCGGGAGCGGTTGTCCTGCGCCGCGCTTTGCGCGAGCGCCGCGGACGACAGCGACACCGACGAGAGCAGAGTAATCAGGAAAGCATGCGACAACGCTGGCCTCGCGCCAGCACCGAAATGAAGATTTTGCACGACAACGCTCTGCGGCGACGCAAACAAACCGTCACCGCGGTTGCCTTCGTCATCCACCTTCGCCCCAGGCGGCGGATGCACCGGCTACTTGTCCGACATCAGGGCACCCCGCCCAATGCGTTCGCGCGTGACCATGGCTGGCAGCAGGTTTCCTGGCTCGCGGGTCATCGCCTTCGACCACCTTCCCAGAGGCCCAAGCGGGGCTCCAGTGGTTCGTTTGGTCGTCGGCTATCCGCCTACAGTTGCGGGGGCAGCCGCGGAATTGCCCACCGAGGTGGACGCACCGCATTCCCTTGAAGAGTCCTTGCGGACACTACCGATCACGAAACTGGCATCCGGGGATAAGCGCGTCAACATCCGCGTGGGCTGTTCGATGGGCCGGTCGGTCGATGGTGGCCTTGTGTTGCTGTTTTGCACGATAGTCCGAAGGACCGCGTCGAAACGTCCGGCCCGGCCTCCGGACGAGCCCGGGTAACGAACGCTTGACCACGATCAATGACTGCCTTTGGTGCCCGAATGTGCTACTGAGGCCGTGTTCCGGCCTGACAAGGTAAGTCGATATTGATGCAGTTCGTCCGTACCATCCTGGCAGTCGCCATCGCCATATCCCTGGCGATGCTGCCGGTTGGCGCGTCCGCGGCGAACCTCGCAATGTCGTCGGATGGCATGCAGACGGCCATGCACGTGAGCGGCGACGCCGACATGTCGATGGACGATTGTTGTCCCGACATGAAGGGAACGGGCTCCCATAGCGGCGGTTACAAGTGCGGGATGGGCTTCTGCTGCGTTGGCGGGATCATCGCGCTCGGTGATGTCAGGCCCGTGGCGTTCGAACGTCTCGCCGTCGTGGCCAGCAAGATGGCTATTCCGCCGGATCAGGTCGTTTCCTTCCGCGGCGGCAGTCCTCCTTTCCGACCTCCTCGAATCTGATCTCGCAAAGCCCGAGACGCGAGCGGCATGGCTGCTCGCGACGACGACTGACGTGCGCGCTTCACGCGCCACGGCGAAAGATCAATTCATGAGGACAGGACAATGCTTTCCAAAATCAGCACCGCGGCTCTCGCCGCCACCCTTTCGCTTGCCGCTTCCGCCGCGATGGCGGGCGCGGGCGACTACGCCTTCGAGCCCGTCACTCCGCAGATGAAGAAGGGCGAAGACGTCACGCTCGCCGTTCGCCTGACGAACAAGCAGACCGGCAAGCCGATACCGGATGCGGTCATCTTCAAGACCCGCCTCGACATGGCTCCGGACGGGATGGCCGAGATGGAATCGGCGGTCGCGCCGCTGCCGTCCAGGGAGCCGGGTGTGTACGCCTTCAAGACGGACCTGCCGATGGCTGGACGCTACCAGATGACGCTGTCTGTGAAGTTGCAGGGCGAACCGGAGACGGTCACCGGCAAGGTGATCGTCACGGCGATCAAGTGAGCGTTCGGGCGCTGCCCGGCGGCGCCCGACATTCCCCTTTTTCCTTCACACGGACGCGCGCTCCCGGGCGCGCGGATACACGACATGAAAACGCTGCGTCTCCTGACGGCACTTGCGCTGGGCGGTGGCCTGGTCCTGGCCGGCGACTACTGGCATTCGAACGGTGCGGGCTGGCTCGCTGAGGCCGACATATCATCGGCTGCGGCCGCCGCGGAGCCAACTCCGCTCTACTACCGCGATCCAGATGGTGCGCCGCTCTGGTCTGCCGGTCCGAAGAAGGACGACCGCGGGCGGGACTATCTGCCGGTCTACGACGAAGCTGGCGCGGCCGTCGCGCCGGCGCCGCCGAAGGCGGCTTCGCCGCGAAAAATCCTCTACTACCGCAATCCCATGGGGCTGCCCGATACGTCGCCCGTCCCAAAGAAGGATCCGATGGGGATGGACTATGTCGCCGTTTACGAAGGCGACGACGCCGACGACGGCACGGTGAAGCTGTCGCCCGGCAAGATCCAGCGCGCGGGCGTGAAGTCCGAGCCCGTCACGCGGCGCTCGATCAGGGTCTCGGTGAAGGCGCCTGGCACGATCCAGCTCGATGAACGCCGCGTGTCGGTGATCGCGATGCGCGCCGAAAGCTTCGTGCAGAAGGTCGCCGACGTGACGACCGGCACGCGCGTGAAGGCCGGCCAGCCGCTGATGGAAATCTACAGTTCGGCGGTGGCTTCCGCGGCGGCGGAATATCTCGCGACGATCACCTCCAGAACGGTCGGCGGTGTCGAGATGTACGGCCGCGGCTCGCGACAGCGGCTGGTCAATCTCGACGTTCCCGAGTCCGTCATCGCGGAGATGGACAAGACGCACACCGCGCCCGTCGCCATACGCTGGTCTGCGCCGCGCGACGGGGTCGTGCTCGAACGCAACGCGATCGAAGGGATGCGGGCCAATCCCGGCGACGTCCTGTTCCGGATCGCGGACACCTCGGTCGTCTGGGCGCTGGTCGACGTGGCCGAGCGCGATCTCGGCAACATCGCGGTGGGGCAGTCAGTCGCGGTGCGCGCGCGCAGTTTCCCCGGCCGGACCTTCAGCGGGACAATCGCCGTCGTCTATCCGCAGGTGAACCGCGACACGCGCACCGTTCGCATCAGGATCGAGCTTGCCAATCCGGACGCGGTGCTGCTGCCCGACATGTACGTCGATGCCGACATCGACACGGCCGATGCCGCGCCCGTCCTGGCGATACAGGACAGCGCGGTGCTCGACACCGGCAGTCGGCAGGCCGTCCTCGTCGACAGGGGGGAAGGGCGCTTCGAGCCGCGGGAAGTCAAGCTCGGCCGTCGCGGCGGCGGTTATGTCGAGGTGCGCCATGGTCTCGCGGACGGCGAGGCGGTGGTGACCTCCGCCAACTTCCTGATCGATGCTGAAAGCAACCTGAAGGCGGCGCTGAAGGGGTTTGGCGAGGCGGCGTCCCAAGCCTCCGACGCCGGCCCTGGCAATGCAACGGGAGATCACAAATGATCGCCCGCATCATCGCCTGGTCGGCGCGCAATCTGCTGCTCGTTCTGTTCGGGACCGGCTTCGCGGCCGCCGCCAGCCTCTATGCCCTGGTTCACCTTCCGCTGGATGCGATCCCGGATCTCTCGGATACGCAGGTCATCGTCTACACCGAGTATCCCGGCCAGGCGCCGCAGGTGATCGAGGATCAGGTCACCTATCCGCTGACGACGGCGATGCTCACCGTGCCGAAATCGAAGGTCGTACGCGGCTTCTCGTTCTTCGGCGTCTCCTTCGTCTACGTGATCTTCGAGGACGGCACCGACATCTATTGGGCGCGGTCGCGCGTCATGGAATTCCTGAACGGCGCGGCGTCCAGGCTTCCCGCCGGCGTCACCCCGACCATCGGGCCCGACGCGACCGGCGTCGGCTGGGTCTACCAATACGCCGTCATATCGAAGGAATTGAACCTGGCGGACACGCGCACGATCCAGGACTGGAATCTGAAGTTCGCGCTGGCCAAGGCCGAAGGCGTCGCCGAGGTCGCCAGCGTCGGCGGCTTCGTCAAGCAGTACAACGTGGTCCTCGACCCGCAGCGGATGCGCGACCGCGGCATCAGCATGCAGAAAATACGTGAGGCGATCCGCGCCAGCAACGCCGACGTCGGCGGCCGCACCGTCGAGCTCTCCGAGTTCGAATACGTCATCCGCGGCAAGGGCTACATCAAGAGCATCAACGATCTCGGCAACATCGTGCTGAAGACGAGCAACGGCACGCCGGTGCTGCTGCGGGACGTCGCCAACGTCGAGCTCGGGCCCGACGAGCGGCGCGGCATCGCCGAATTGAACGGCGAGGGCGAGGTCGCAAGCGGCATCGTGCTGCAGCGGTTCGGCGTCAACGCCCTCGACGTCATCGAAAACGTCAAGAAGCGCTTCAGGGAGATCGCGAGCAGCTTGCCGAAATCGGTCGAGATCGTGCCGGTCTATGACCGGTCGAACCTGATCTACGCGGCCATCGATACCCTCAAGCATACCCTGTTCGAGGAGAGCATCGTCGTCGGGCTCGTCTGCATCGTGTTCCTTCTGCATGTCCGCAGCGCACTCGTCGCGATCCTGATGTTGCCGGTCGGCGTGTTGATGGCGTTTGGCGCCATGAAGCTGCTCGGGCTGGGATCGAACATCATGAGCCTCGGCGGCATCGCGATTGCGATCGGCGCCATGGTGGACGCCGCCATCGTCATGATCGAGAACGTACACAAGCACCTCGAACGGGCGAGGCCCGACCAGTCGCGCGTGCAGGTTCTGATCGACGCGGCATCCGAGGTCGGCCCCGCGCTCTTCTTCAGCCTGTTGATCATCACCGTGTCGTTCATGCCGATCTTCACGCTGGAATCGCAGGAGGGCCGATTGTTCAGCCCATTGGCGTTCACGAAGACCTTCTCCATGGCCGCCGCGGCGTTGCTGTCCGTCACCCTGGTGCCGGCGCTGATGGTGATCTTCGTCCGCGGCAGGATCGTCCCGGAGAGCAGGAACGTCATCAATCGCGCCCTGATCTGGGTCTACCGTCCCGTGATCAAGGGGGTTCTGCGCGCCAAGACGCTGGTCATCCTGGCTTCGCTCGTCGTGCTTGCGGTGACGATCTGGCCGGCGCGCCAGCTCGGCACCGAGTTCATGCCGGCGCTGAACGAGGGAACGCTGCTCTACATGCCAACGACGCTGCCCGGCATTTCGGTCACCAAGGCGGCCGAACTGATGCAGATGCAGGACCGCATCATCAAGTCGTTCCCGGAGGTCGATTCGGTCTACGGTAAGGCGGGACGAGCCGCCACCGCGACCGATCCCGCCCCGACCGAGATGTTTGAGACGATCGTCAACCTGAAGCCTAGGGAGCAGTGGCGTTCCGGCGTTACCGTCGACAGTCTCATCGCCGAGATGGACAAGGCGTTGCAGTTTCCGGGTGTCTCCAACGCCTGGACCATGCCGATCAAGGCGCGCATCGACATGCTCTCCACCGGAATCCGCACGCCGGTCGGCGTCAAGGTCATGGGCACGGACCTCGCCGAGATCGACCGGCTCGCGAAGCAGATCGAACGCGTCATCAAGACCGTACCCGGCACGTCGTCGGCCTACGCCGAGCGCGGCATCGGCGGCTATTATCTCGAGATCGTTCCCGACCGCGAGGCGCTCGCCCGTTACGGCATCCTGATCCAGGACGTCCAGGACACCATTGCGGCCGCGCTCGGCGGTCAGACGGTCACGACGACCGTGGAGGGCCGGCAGCGGTTCACGGTGAACATGCGCTATCCGCGCGACCTCAGAGACAACCCCAAGGCCATCGCCAGCGACATCCTGGTGCCGATGCCGTCGGGCGGCGCCGTGCCGCTCGGCGAGGTGGCGAAGGTCGAACCCGCGCGCGGGCCGACGTCGATCCGGACGGAGAACGGCCAGCTTGCGACCTACATCTATGTCGACATCCGGGATCGCGACATCGGGAGCTACGTCGCTGATGCACAACGCGCCGTGACGGAGAGCATCCGGTTTCCCGCCGGCACCTACGTCGTGTGGAGCGGCCAGTACGAATATCTGCAGCGCGCAGCCGCCCGGCTGAAGATCGTCGTGCCCGTGACGCTCACGATCATCTTCCTGCTGCTGTATCTGAACTTCCGCGCGATGACCGAGACGCTGATCGTGATGCTGTCGCTGCCGTTCGCGCTGGTCGGCGGCATCTGGATGATGTGGTGGCTCGGCTTCAACCTGTCCGTTGCCGTCGCGGTCGGCTTCATCGCGCTCGCGGGCGTCGCCGCCGAGACGGGTGTCGTCATGCTGATCTACCTCGATCATGCGCTGGCCGAGGTGAAAGCCAGGTGCAGCGCCGAGGGGAGGCCACTGACGCGCCGGGATCTCCACGATGCCATCATGGTGGGCGCGGTCGAGCGCGTGCGGCCCAAGATGATGACGGTGGTTGCCATCATGGCCGGTCTGCTGCCGATCATGTGGAGCACCGGGGCCGGATCGGAGATCATGCAGCGCATTGCGGTGCCGATGATCGGCGGCATGACGTCATCGACACTGCTGACGCTGGTCGTGATCCCCGCAATTTTCGGCTTGGTGAAGGGGCGGGGGCTGCCGCCGGGCGAACGATCGGCTCCTGCCGATGAATGGACCGAGCGCGCGTCGCAAGCCGCCGAATAGGCTGGGGAGTGGAGGTCGTCTTTCATGGCGACCTCCGCTCCGTCATGAAAAGACCCGTGGCGGATTTCTCCGCGCGGGTTTTCGATGATGCCAACATGCCGGTGTTTTGCCCGACCGGTCAAGCTCGCTCGGCAGCAGATGAGACTGCAGGAACGATGGTTCCCCGGATTGGTTGATAGCTGTGTTCAACCACACAGAGCATACTGAATGCAGTGTTTTCCCAGTCGGCTACTCGTTCTTTTGAGCTTGCCAGTGATCATGTCTCTCGGAAGCTGCGACGCAAAACCCGAGTGCGACTCCCCTGAAACGCGAAAGGCGGTGCTCGATAGTGTTTCAGACGATCATCGCAATCCGTTGGTCGAATTCGCCGCCAAGAACTCGACTGCAAAAGCGAGCCTGGAAAACAACAAGCCGCTCTATCTTCTCGGCGAGAAGATCGTGACGACCTCGTCCAGCAACAACAAGCGAACCCTGCAATGCAGCGGCGCGATTTCAGTCACCGTTGGTGATGTGAAGGCCTCGAAAGAGATCGAGTTTGCCGTACAAGAATCGAAGGATGGCAAACTTTCCGTGTCGGTCACACCGTTCCAGTTCTAAGGCGTCGCGCGGGTTTGGGACGTACCGCACTGTTCCAATTTTTGGTAGCCGACGCTTCGCGATGGAATCTGCAACGTCAGTTTTCCACACCCACGACACGCAGTGTCGAATTGCCCACTCGACCTACTAGCGATCGATAATTTGCCAGCGCGGTCGGACGCCGCTTTGATGGCGGCATGGGCACCAAATCACGAGAGGTCATCTGGAGCGGTCGGATCATGGGGGCGGACATTTCCGCCAGGCACGCCCGCGACGAAGCCAGGAAGGCGGTCCGTGAGGCTGATCGCGCGGAAGCCGAAGCCTGGTCGGTCCGCATGGAAGGTTATGGCGGACCCTCACAGCCGTCTCCGACAATCGCGCAATGTCTCAACGGCGGCATGGACTGGCTCGAGGTCGAGTGCAACAGGTGCAAGGCGCGTGCGAGCCTGCCGCTCGATGCGATCCGCCGGCCGCGCGATACACCGATCTGGAAGCTGGAAGCGTCCCTCAAGTGCCGATCATGCCGAAAGGGACGTTCCGCACCGCCCGTCCACATGATCAAGCTGACCGCCACCCAAAGCATCACGCCATACAAATGGGTGCATCCCACCGAAGAGCGTTAGGGTCGATGAGTTTCCTGTTACGCTTCGACCACCTCGCCATCTTCCTTTACGAACCGGCCGACCGGATTGTCGAGGAGATCGGCGACGGCCTCGGAGGGGCGGCACAAGCGCGTGCCCTTCGAGGTCACGACGATCGGGCGGTTGATGAGAATGGGATGCGCGAGCATCTGATCGATCAACTGGTCGTCGGTCCATTTGGGGTCGGCGAGGCCGAGCTCCTTGTACGGCGTGCCCTTCTCGCGCAGCAATGCGCGAACCGGAATGCCCATCGCTGCAATCAGCTGCTTGAGCGTTTCGCGCGATGGCGGGGTCTCGAGATATTCGATGACAGTGGGCTCCGCGCCGCTCTGGCGGATCATCGCAAGCGTGTTGCGCGAGGTGCCGCAGGCAGGGTTATGATAGATCGTCACGCTCATCGGGTGGTCTCCGCAATTTGTACGGCGCCGCGGGCCCTGGAGTGCCCGAGCAGCCAGTTCATCAACAGCAGGCCGGCGAATGCTCCGCAGAGCTCCGCAAGGACGAATCCGGGCAGGTCGGTCGGACGAATGCCCGAGAATGTGTTTGTCAGCGACCGCGCGATGGCCACCGCCGGATTTGCAAACGACGTGGAGGCCGTGAACCAATAGGCTGCCGTGATGTAAAGGCCCACCAGCCAGGGAACCGCGGTCCGCTGGAATCGGATGCCGGCCAGGATCGTCGCGACCAGACCGAAGGCGGCGACCGCTTCGGCGAACCATTGCGGCCCGCCCGTTCGAACCTTCGTCGAGAAATCGAGCAGGGGAAGTCCGAACATCAGATGCGCGGCCATCGTCCCCGCGATGCCGCCGGCGATCTGCGTAACCACGTAGAGCACGGCATCGTTGACCGGAAGCTCGCGCTTGCCGGTGAAGACGAGGGTCACCGCGGGATTGAAATGCGCGCCGGAGATCGGACCGAGCACGGTGATCAGGACAACCAGAATGGCTCCGGTCGGCAGGGTATTGCACAGAAGCGCAAGCGCCACGTCCTTGGTCAGCGTCTCCGCCATGATGCCGGAGCCGACGACGGTGGCGACGAGAATGCCGGTGCCGAGCGCTTCGGCTGCAAGCCGTCGCGAGAGGTCGAAATTGTCCATCAGCCGGCCTTCGGCGTTGAATGTGTGGCGCCCTCGGAGCGTCCGATCTCGGACTGAAAGCGGCCGGCTCCGTCCTTGCGAAGGATCGACGCGGCGAAGATCGAGCGCGCCGAATTGCCGGTGCGCAGGAACAAAACATTGTACATCTGGTCAGGCACGGCTTCGCTCCTTTCGCTTGGGCGAGCAGCAGGCTTGAAGGCTCTCGACAACCGGTTCGCAAACCTCCGGCCGGCCGCCGCAGCAATCCCGAAGCAGGAAAACCGCAACGTCCCTGAACTCCGCAAGATTGGCGCGATAGACGATCGACCGGCTGCGCCGTTCGGAGGTGACGAGGCGGGCACGCGTCAGGATCGAGAGATGAGCCGAAAGCGTATTCGGCGGGACTTCCAGCAGACGTGCGAGGTCGCCGGCCGCAAGGCCATCGGGCTCGTGTCGGACCAGCGTCCGGAAGCCCTCCAGACGGGTCGATTGGGAGAGGGCGGCGAGCGCGAGGACGGCTTCTTCAGATTCCATATATCCAGATTTATAGAAATGACGATAAGGCGTCAATTGAATGTCCGAACTCGCCGCGTTTAGATGCGGTAATGGGCCCGGCTCCGAGCAAGGGGTCATGATGGTGGCTGTCCCCCGATAGATGATGAAACGGGGTCACGATTTGAGTCGGCCCCAAGCATCTGGAGACGGAGGACAGCCGTGGACAATTATGCCGGAATCGACGTGTCATTGGAACTGTCGAGCGTGTGTGTTGTGGACGCCCAGGGTAAGATCCTGAGGGAAGCAAAGGTCGCAAGCGAGCCCGGCGCCTTAGTTGAGCTTTTTGAGGCGCTCGGCTTTGCAGTGAAGCGGATCGGGCTGGAGGCTGGGCCGCTGTCGCAATGGCTGCATGCGGGCCTGAGAGGTGCAGGATTCGAAACAGTTCTGCTGGAAACGCGGCACGTGAAGGCCGCGTTGTCTGCAATGACGGTTAAGACGGATCGGAAGGATGCCCGCGGGATCGCCCAGTTGATCCGGATGGGGTGGTATCGATCGGTACACGTAAAGTCGGTTGACGCGCAAGAGATCCGGGCACTCCTGATCGCACGCAAACAGCTTCTCGGGCGGCTCATCGATGTAGAACTAAGTATCCGAGGGATTTTGCGCGGCTTCGGTCTGAAGGTTGGTCCGGTGACGCGAAGGAATTTCGAAGCGCGGATTCGAGAGCTGGTTGCGGGCCAGGCGACATTGGAGCGCATTGCCGATGCGATGCTTTCGGCGCGATCGACCCTGAAGGCAGAATACGGAAGGCTACACAAGGCTGTGCTGGCAGCTGTGCGTGACGATGCGGTCTGTCGCCGGCTGATGACAGTGCCAGGCGTTGGTCCCCTAGTGGCTATTACCTACAAATCGGCGATTGATGATCCTAAGCGCATTGCAAAGTCAAAGGCAGCAGGCGCGCTGTTCGGGCTCACACCAAAGAAATATCAATCGGGAGAAAAGGACGTCACGGGCGGAATCACGCTGGCCGGCGATGAGACGGTGCGGACGGTCTTGTATGAAGCCGCCAACGTTCTGCTATCGCGTATCACACGGTTCTCGAAACTCAAGCGCTGGGGGATGGACGTCGCCAAACGGCGAGTATGGCGCGACAATCAGGATGAGAGCGGCGCGTCAATCAAGATGAGACGAGGCGGCCGAGTCAGAAGATAATTGACGCTGGCTGCGGGCTTGGCAAGGCTTGATTGACGCTGCGCGACAATCAAGCGGCATTGCCAGCGTCAGTCACCGCCTTCTCGAGTTCATTTGGAGTGGCGTGAACCGGCGGCCGGCCTGGACCGCGCCTGCGATCGAGAGCAACTTTTCGACGGTAGCTCTCGACGTTCATCTCGAGGATCGTGGCGTGGTGCACCAGGCGATCGATCGCCGCCAGCGTCATCGCCTGATCGGGGAAGATGCGGCCCCACTCGCCGAACGGCTGATTGGCCGTGATCAGCAGCGAGCGTCGCTCGTAGCGGGTGGCGATCAGCTCGAACAGTACGCTGGTCTCCGCCTGATCCTTGCTCACATATGTGATGTCGTCGAGGATCAGGAGGTCGTAGCGGTCGAGTTTGGCGATGGCGGACTCCAGCGCCAGCTCGCGCCGGGCCACCTGCAGCCGCTGCACCAGATCAGTGGTGCGTGCAAAGAGAACGCGCCAACCGTCCTCGACGAGAGCCAGGCCGATCGCTGCGCCGAGATGGGTCTTGCCGCCGCCGGGTGGACCGAACAGCAGCAGATTGGCGCCGGTCTTCAACCAGACGTCACCGGCGGCGAGCGCCATCGCCTGTGCCTTTGACAGCATCGGCACGCTCTCGAACTCGAACGTGGCGAGCGTCTTGCCGGCGGGCAAACGCGCTTCCACCATGTGTCGTTCGATGCGGCGGCGGGTGCGATCGGCTGCCTCGTGCTCGGCAAGGGCCGCAAGGAAGCGGGCGGCGGGCCAGCCTTCCTTGTCCGACTGCGCGGCGAGCTTCGGCCAGATCGCCTTGACGCCGGGCAGGCGCAACTCATTGAGCAGCAGCTCGACGCGGGCGGCATCGATTGAGGTCGCTATGCCGGTCATGCTGCTCCTCCCAGGTTCGAGTGGGCCGACACGATGCTGACGGAGGCCAGCTCATCGTAGACGTCGAGCGACGCCAGCTTGACGGCGACACTCGGGATCGAGGCCGCCTCGGGTCGGAAGCGATCGCGCAATGCCGCAAGATCGGGTAACCGTCCGGCATCGAGAGCGGTCGCGATCGCCTCGGCGAGCTCGGCTTCGCAGGCTCGCTCATGGGCCAGGGCCAGAAGCTCGACCGTCACCTTGCAGGCGCGCCGGTCGTCGCCATGCTCCCGCAAGGTCTCGAAGAGGCGCTTGTAAGCCGCGCGCGGGAAGAGCTGATCGCGATAGACGAGATTGACGAGCGCCATCGGCTTGCGCCGCAGGGCATGGATGACGTGCCGATAATCAACGACATGCCCGCCGTGGTTCTCCGACACAGGCCGCCCGCGCCGCAGCGTCCCGACCGGCGTGACGCCGAGGAAGCATTCGAGCCGGTCGTCGAAGATGCGCACACGCAGGCGATGGCCAATCAGTCTTGAAGGCACAGTGTAGAACACGCGCCGCAGGATGAAGCCGCCTGACGACGTCACCCGGATCACCTTCTCCTCGAAGTCGGTCGTGCGGCCTTTCGGCAGTGGCACTAGTGCTTCCTTTTCGAGCGCGATCCGCTTGGCGAGGTTGGCGTTGCGCCGGCCGACAATCTCGTCGACAAAAGCCCGGTAGGCATCGAGACTGGCGAAGTCGCGCGTGCCCCGCAGCAATAGCGCATCCTCCAGCGCTCGCTTGAGATGACCGTGCGCACTCTCGATCGAGCCGTTCTCGTGTGCGATGCCCGCATTGTTGCGCGTTGGCGCCATGCCGTAGTGGCCCATCAGCGCGGCGTAGCGCTGTGTCAGATCCTCCCGCGCGTCGGCCGCCAGATTGCGGAATGCTGCCGACAGGCTGTCGCTGCGATGCTCCCGCGGCACGCCGCCGAGCGCCCACAGGGCGTTCTGCAAGCCCTCGGCCAGGGCGACGAAGCTTTCTCCGCCGAGCACGACATGGGCATGCTCAAAGCCGGAGAACGCCAGCCGGAAGTGGTAGAGCCGGTGATCGAGCGCCTCACCCGCGATGGCAATGCCGAGCGGGCTTGTATCGGTAAAGTCGGACAGACCCAGACGACCGGGCTCGTGCTCCTGGCGGAAGATCACGTCCTGTTCAGGGCCGTTGAGCGCCCGCCAGGCATTGATGCGCCGCTCCAGCGTGCGTCGGATGTTGGGGTTGAGGTCGGGATGCCGGCGGCGCAGCTCGTCGAGCACGCCGATCACGCGGATGCCGGGCGCAGCCTTCAGGATCGGAACGATCTCGGCGTCCCAATAGGGATCGAGCGGATCGGACCGTCGCCGGCCCCTCGGCGCCTTCTTCTGCGATGGCAGGCGCAAATCGTTCTCGATCCGATACGCGCTCGCTTTCGAGAACCCCGCCTTGGCCGCGGCGGCCTCGGGGGACAATGTCAGTCGGTAGGTCATGTACAGCCTCATCTGGTGGTCGGTGATGTGAAGGCCAGGCAAGGCATCGATTCCCTCTTGTCGAGACGAATCAACAGCTTGCACCAGCCGCACCCGGCCGCCAGACGGGTCCGAAAAACGCGGCGCCGATGGGGACGGTCCTCCGGTCGGGCTACGCCCTCCCTTCGGTCCGTCCCCATCGGCGCAGTCTCATCCTGATTGTCGCTAAGGTCTCACCTTGATCGCCGCCGCCCAGGCGAGGCTCGAAGCGCGCAAAAGTCGCCCTGGCACGTAAGCTCGCAGTGATCTTGCATCGGATCTGGGTCGACGGCACAACTTACCGATGGGCTGAAGCGGGGCCGATAGCGGCATAGAACAGGCGGAGGAAATTAAGAACGCAACCGGGCTGAACTGAAGCCCAATGCCCGAAGTCCCGTCGCCGGGACGGTGGATCCGGTGAAGCCGTTACACGCCCAGTGGCCGTCGTCTGACGAACCACGCGTATCTAGATAGGCTCACCGCTCCCTCTGACAGCATGATGTGGCGGCCAGGCGTCGACCACGGACAGAAGCATGAGCTCGGCGGCGTGACGTTCACTCGGGAGGCTTGACATCATCGGGCCCATTACAGAAGGGCGTGTACTCATAAGCGTCGGCTTACGAACGCAAAGCGGAAGTCTGCCACATTGAGCGTGATCGGCGGCTTGTGACCCGAAGCGGACATAGACACTCCGCTCGAACCAAGCGGCATTTACTGTGCCAACTCGATGTCCCCCGGCTTCCAGCTCTTCTCGAACCACGGCTCAAGAGGGCCATACAACCGGAGCAGCACGTTCCAACCCTTTCCCGGTATTGTCTGAACCCAGTTGCCCTCCTGCCCGGCGAGGGTTTTGGGACCGAACCAAACCGTTACGGAACCATCGGCGTTCTTCTTCATCCCCTTTGCGTTGCTGTCGATACCGGCGTCCTTCTGGTCTGTCTCGAGCAACGAACGCGTCTGGTTATCGTAAACCACAAAAGACCAAAACTCCTTTGCGGGGATGGGACCGGGGAGAGTGATCTTGTAGGTCTTGCCTCCGTCGAACTCATCTCCCTTCGCATCACGGAATGCGCCAGCATAGGCGGACCCCGTTCCAACCTTTGCCATCGACATCGCCGGAGTGATGCCGGTCGCGTAGTAGAAGAACATGGCCTCGGCGTCCAATAAGCGTTCAGCTCCGCTCAGGAACTGATAGCTGCCCCCAACGAAAGGCGTGACCCACTGACGGTCGGGGTAAATCTTCGTTCGAGGGTCCCGCGAAGAGAACAGGTTCGCCCGAGCGAACCCGTTAGCGACCGCCACGGCGTCTGTCAGTATCGCCTTCATTCGCGCGTCGGGCGCGAACGGCTTGCCCTTCTGGATGCCGATGGCTGCGAACAGTCCGACCAAATCAGGATCAACAAAGTCGGCAGGTTCATTCTGCACGACCGCATCTAGTTCTTCATAGAAGCGGAAAGTGTTGGAGCTGATCGTGTTGAACTTCAAGCCTGAGATGTTAACGAAGGAGGGTGCCGGTGGGTCGCCCGCGTCTGTCAGACCGTACAACGGAAAAATCTTTGCGTACTCCTTCACGTTTCGCACAGCAGCGGCGATGTCCCCACCTTTCACGAATGCACGGTAAAACGCGATCAGCCCATTAGTCTTCGGCTTCACGACAAAGTACCCATCGGTGGGCAGAGTGCCGGTATAGCCCGGAGGCACGAACAGATACTTTCCACCGCGTCCAGCATCAGGTCCCGTTAGACCCACGTCGGTTGCCCAGCGAAAATACGCGTCATCGACAGGACCTAATACACCGGGTGGGACTTGCACCACTATTGGCCCATCCTTGAGATCGATGCAGGAGATGACGTAGACGGTGGTGGTGTTGGGTGTCAGGAAAAGCGAGCGTGCATCCATCAAGTCTTCCGTAATGCCAATACCTTGATTTCGCTTCACGCCGACACTGTCCATGCCTTTGCAACCTGCATAGACGGATGTAGCGGGCATGCCCTTCAGGAACGCTTCGATGCCACGACCGAAATCGATCTGGTCGTAAACCGCCTGGATGGTCTTCTCATCGGGTACACCGTTGTTGAACTTCAAGGTGCCGATGCGCGTCTCGACGCTGTCTGGCGTCGTAATGTAAGACGGAATATCCGCCGAATACTTGGGTGGAGGCGCACTCTGCGCCAAAGCTGGAGCAATGAGTACCGGCCAGAAAAACACAGAGGCGAGCTGGCCTACTCGACGGACGCGCAAAGGCTTCGACATTGAAGGTTCCTCCCCGTCGGGTCATGTCACGCATCTGGATCCACCTGTGTTGACCTAAATCAAGACTTTCGCCAGCAAGGATGATGTCCGGTTCTGGCCCTTAGCGGACTAGCTAGGGCGAACTGGCCATGTCCGGTCTTGAAGACTAAACGGACACGGGCCCTACCTCCGCGCGGGCTGATCGGGTTTATGAGTACACGCCCTTCTGTAATGGGCCCGATGATGTCAAGCCTCCCGAGTGAACGTCACGCCGCCGAGCTCATGCTTCTGTCCGTGGTCGACGCCTGGCCGCCACATCATGCTGTCAGAGGGAGCGGTGAGCCTATCTAGATACGCGTGGTTCGTCAGACGACGGCCACTGGGCGTGTAACGGCTTCACCGGATCCACCGTCCCGGCGACGGGACTTCGGGCATTGGGCTTCAGTTCAGCCCGGTTGCGTTCTTAATTTCCTCCGCCTGTTCTATGCCGCTATCGGCCCCGCTTCAGCCCATCGGTAAGTTGTGCCGTCGACCCAGATCCGATGCAAGATCACTGCGAGCTTACGTGCCAGGGCGACTTTTGCGCGCTTCGAGCCTCGCCGTTTGGCGACGTCCATCCCCCAGCGCTTGAGTTTCGAGAACCGTGTGATACGCGATAGCAGAACGTTGGCGGCTTCATACAAGACCGTCCGCACCGTCTCATCGCCGGCCAGCGTGATTCCGCCCGTGACGTCCTTTTCTCCCGATTGATATTTCTTTGGTGTGAGCCCGAACAGCGCGCCTGCTGCCTTTGACTTTGCAATGCGCTTAGGATCATCAATCGCCGATTTGTAGGTAATAGCCACTAGGGGACCAACGCCTGGCACTGTCATCAGCCGGCGACAGACCGCATCGTCACGCACAGCTGCCAGCACAGCCTTGTGTAGCCTTCCGTATTCTGCCTTCAGGGTCGATCGCGCCGAAAGCATCGCATCGGCAATGCGCTCCAATGTCGCCTGGCCCGCAACCAGCTCTCGAATCCGCGCTTCGAAATTCCTTCGCGTCACCGGACCAACCTTCAGACCGAAGCCGCGCAAAATCCCTCGGATACTTAGTTCTACATCGATGAGCCGCCCGAGAAGCTGTTTGCGTGCGATCAGGAGTGCCCGGATCTCTTGCGCGTCAACCGACTTTACGTGTACCGATCGATACCACCCCATCCGGATCAACTGGGCGATCCCGCGGGCATCCTTCCGATCCGTCTTAACCGTCATTGCAGACAACGCGGCCTTCACGTGCCGCGTTTCCAGCAGAACTGTTTCGAATCCTGCACCTCTCAGGCCCGCATGCAGCCATTGCGACAGCGGCCCAGCCTCCAGCCCGATCCGCTTCACTGCAAAGCCGAGCGCCTCAAAAAGCTCAACTAAGGCGCCGGGCTCGCTTGCGACCTTTGCTTCCCTCAGGATCTTACCCTGGGCGTCCACAACACACACGCTCGACAGTTCCAATGACACGTCGATTCCGGCATAATTGTCCACGGCTGTCCTCCGTCTCCAGATGCTTGGGGCCGACTCAAATCGTGACCCCGTTTCATCATCTATCGGGGGACAGCCACCATCATGACCCCTTGCTCGGAGCCGGGCCCATTACCGCATCTAGAATGCGTTGTGTCTCGCGAAGGAGGAAAGCCGGCAATGCAAAACCAATCGGTCATTACGTGTCCGGTCTGTCATCACGCGTCAGCCGAAACCATGCCGAGTGACGCCTGTCAGTTCTTCTACGATTGCAAGGGATGCGGGACCCGGCTCAAGCCGACGAGCGGCGATTGCTGCGTCTTCTGTTCGTACGGATCGGTCCCTTGTCCGCCGATACAGCAGAACGGAAAGTGCTGCTGAAGCCGTCCCGCCGCGGGGCGGTCGCCCCTATATTTCCAATATTCTAGAAATACGGTTGACGGCGAGGGCGGATCGGCGCATCCTATGGTCATGAAGATCGATGACGCAGCAGCACGCTTGGAAGCTCTGGGTAACCGGACGCGGCTTCAGATTTATCGGGCCCTGGTCCGCGCTGGACGATCGGGCCTGCCCGTTGGCCGCTTGCAGGACAAGCTGAAGATCCCGGCATCGACGCTGTCTCATCACATCAAGTCTCTGGTTGCGGTCGGGCTGATTAGTCAGGTCCGCGAATCCACGACCCTGGTCTGCCACGCGAACTACGACGGGATGCGGGGCCTGGTGGATTTCCTGGTGTCGGAGTGCTGTGCCGACGAAACCGAATGCAAAGATACCAGATCGGCGGCCTGATTTTTTTGCCGAATTGTTCGATAATTCTAGAAAGACGAGAGTATCGAAATGAGCGACGGAAAGACAGTTGCCATCATCGGGGCAGGGCCGGTCGGCCTGGCTGCGGCCGCGCACGTGCTCGAACGCGGCATGTGCCCCATTGTGCTCGAGGCCGGACCCGAAGCCGGATGCGCCGTCCGCCAGTGGCAGCAGGTCCAGCTCTTCTCGCCGTGGGAGTACAATGTCGATAAGGCCGCCGCGCGCCTGCTTGCACCGACGGGATGGAATTCGCCGGACCCGCAATCCTATCCGACCGGCGGTGAACTGCTTGATCGATACCTGACGCCGCTTGCGATGCGAACGTCGCTGCGCGAGGTGATCCGGACCTCCAGCCGCGTCACAGCCATCAGCCGCGTCGGCTTCGACAAGGCAAAGACCAGGGGCAGAGAGCAGGCGCCTTTTGAAATCCGCTATCAGAACGGCAAGGGGCCCGAGGTTCTGCGTGCAGATGCCGCGATCGATACCTCAGGCACATGGTTCTCCCCCAATCCGGCCGGACGCAACGGCTTGCCGGCGATCGGTGAGTCCGAATGCGGCGACCGTATTGCTTACGGCATGCCGGATGTCCGGGGTGTCGCTCGTTCCAGATATGCTGGCAAGACCGTTGCTGTCTTGGGCGCGGGCCACTCCGCGGTTGGTACTCTCATTGATCTCGTGTATCTCGCCGACGAAGTGCCGGGTACGCAGCCCGTCTGGCTGTTGCGCGGCGCCGATCCCGCGAAGGCTTTTGGCGGCGGCCGCAACGATAAACTCGCCGCACGTGGCGAACTCGGCAGCGCCTTCGCCGCGCTTGTTGCCTCCGGAAAGATCAGGGTCGAGACCGAATTCGGCGTCACGCACCTCTCGGACTCCGAAGGTCGCCTCAAGATCGCGGCCGGGTCCTGTTGCGGTGGGCGAAGCGTGGTCGTGGACGAACTGATCGTGTCGACAGGTTTCCGTCCTGACTTCTCGTTCCTGTCTGAGTTGCGTCTGCGGCTCGATCCCGCCATCGAAGCACCGGTCGCCCTGGCACCGCTGATCGATCCCAACGAGCATAGCTGCGGCACGGTGCGTCCGCACGGTGCACGCGAGCTCGCGCATGATGAGCCGGGCTTCTACATGGCGGGCATGAAGTCGTATGGCCGTGCGCCGACGTTCCTGATGATGACTGGATACGAACAGGTCCGATCGATCGCGGCCGATCTCGCTGGCGACAAGGAGGCGGCGGCGAGGGTGGAGCTTGTGCTGCCGGAGACCGGCGTCTGCACGCGTGGTGGTGTCGAGGCTGCCGGAACTGCATCGGGATGTTGCGGCGGCCCTGCGAAGGAGGAGTCGTCCGCCTGCTGCGCCGCCGACGAAACAGCCAAGAAGGCCGGCGCTGCGGGGTGCGGTTGTTCATGATGCAAGTTCCTGCGGGCCCGGCCCGAGGTCCGCTCGGCATCGTCGTCGCGCTCGGCACCGCGCAAACGGTTGCATGGGCGTCGAGCTATTACCTCCCGGCCATCCTGGCCGCGCCGATTGCGCGCGATCTCGGTCTCGCGCCGACTTACGTGTTCGGCGCGCTGTCGGGAGCGCTCGTCATCTCTGGCCTGCTCGGCCCGCGCGTGGGGCATGCGATCGATACGTTTGGCGGGCGCAGCCTGCTTGCCATTTCGAACCTCGTGTTTGTGGCAGGCCTGATCCTGCTGTCCGTGGCCCATGGCGTGGCGGTGCTGATTGCGGCCTGGGCGTTGCTCGGGATCGGCATGGGCATGGGCCTCTATGAGGCGGCTTTCGCGACGCTTGCGCGCATCTATGGCACCCAAGCACGACGAACCATCACCGGCATCACGCTGATCGCCGGTTTCGCCAGCACGCTCGGCTGGCCCCTCACGACCTGGCTCGCGTCGGAGTACGGCTGGCGCGTCGCCTGCCAGGTATGGGCGGCGATCCATATCGCTGTTGCGTTACCGCTCAATCTCTCGCTGCCGCGCGCCGTCCCATTGGACCAGCAGGCTCGACCGGGGCCGGGTGCAATCCAGCAGTCCGGACGCCAGAGCGAGACCTTCGCGATGGTGCTGCTGGCTTACATGTTCGCGGCAGCTAGCTTCGTCAGTTCGGGCATCTCGGCCATTCTGCCGACCATGCTGGTTGCGTTCGGCGCCACACCGGCTCAGGCCTTGCTCGCGGGCGCGTTGGTGGGGCCTGCGCAGGTCGGCGCGCGCCTTCTGGAGGCAGGATGGCTCGCCCGATTTCACCCGCTGCTCTCGGCGAGGCTGGCCATGCTCATGAATCCGATCGGCGTCGTTGCGCTGGTGGTGGGCGGACCCTTGCTCGCGTCGACCTTCACGGTGCTGTACGGAGCGGGCAACGGCATCATCACCATTGCCCGTGGGACGCTTCCATTGGCGCTGTTTGGGCCGGCCGGATTCGGCAGGCGGGTCGGTATGATCTCGCTGCCTTCTAGACTGACGGGTGCCGCCGCGCCGCTCGCACTGGGGCTGATGGTGGAGCACATCGGCAGCAGTGCGCTGTGGATCAGCGCACTCGTTTCGGTCTCGGCCTTCTTCGCGCTCTTGCTGCTTCGTACGGAGCAGGCAACATCAACGCCGCTTCAGGTGGGAGAACAGAATTCGTAAGCTCGGCGGTCGGTCTCTGATTGCGGTGATGTGCATAGGGCAGGTCGGCAACCTGCTGCCGCATGTGACCTTGTCCGCAAATCTGGCGCAGCATTTGATGCCGGAGTGGGGCCTCTCCGCCGCCGAAGGCGGGCTGATGGCAAGCGGTTATGCATTCGGCTACATGCTCGCGGTGCCCGTGCTGACGACGTTGACCGACCGGATCGACGCGCGGATTGTCCTGCTCTGGGGCTCGATCGTCAGCGGGCTCGCGACCGCAGCGTTCGGAATCTTCGCACAAGGGTTCTGGTCGGCGACCGCGATCTGGTCCCTTGCAGGACTTGGTTTTGCCGGCGCCTACATGCCGGGCCTGAAGGCGCTGACGGACCGGCTTCCCCCCGGTGACACCTCGCGGGCCGTCACGTTGTACACTTCGAGCTTCTCGGTCGGCGTTGGCCTCTCGTTCCTGGTCGCGCAACTGATCGCCGACCGCTGGGGATGGCGGATCGCTTTCCTCGTCACCGGCTTCGGCCCCGTCGCCATGGTCATCGCGTGCCTTCTGATGCGGGAGAAGCGGCCCGCGCCGAAGGCGGGGCGTCTGCTCAACTTCGCGCCCGTCTTCGCCAACCGCGAGGCGCTCGGTTACATCCTCGGCTACGGCGCGCACTGCTTCGAGCTTTACGGCATCCGCACCTGGCTGGTCGGGTTCTGGACCTTCGTCGTTGCGCACCAAGGCGCGCCGTCTTGGTTGAGCCCCGTCGTGCTGAGCTTCTGCTTCGCGGTGATCTCGATGCCCGCAAGCATCCTCGGCAACGAGGCCGCGCTGAAATTCGGCCGCCATCGGGCGATCACGATTGTCATGATCGCATCGGCCTGCGTCGCACTTATCATCGGGCTCAACGCGACGGCGCCGGCATGGGTGCTTGCATTGCTGCTGCTCGCCTATGGCCTGACCGTGCCCGCCGATTCAGGTGCGTTGACTGCCGGCATGTCTGCCGCGGCGACTTCCGAACATCGCGGCGCGACCCTGGCCTTGCATTCGACGGTCGGCTTCGGTCTGTCGGCGGTTGGAGCCTGGGGAACCGGCGCCGCGCTCGACGCGGCCGGCGGCCCGCAGAGCGCGACCGGCTGGCTGCTGGCGTTCATCGTTCTTGCGGCGGGAATTGCGCTTGGGCCGCTGGCGCTGTGGTGGGCGCGGACGGTTCAAGCGGCAAAGCAGCCGTCGTTTCATGCCTAGGGCCAATTCACTGCCATTTCGGATGAAGATCGTCGATGACGTAAGCGTGGGCATGCTCACCTTTGCCCGTGAGGTGCGGATGATCCACGGATAGGTCGGGATGAGCGTGGCTGACCTGTTCGGGATCGGCTGCAGGCCAGAGTTTTGCCGCAAGCGCGATACCGGCGACCGACACCGCGGCCAGCACGAAAAAGGTCGGCGCGAGGCCCGCGGTCGATCCCAGCCAGCCGGCGATCGGGTAGGTGATCAGCCAGCAGACGTGGGACAGTGCGAACTGCGCGGCGAACACGGCCGGCCTGTCGCCTGCATCGGCGGAGCGGCGCAGCAGGCGTCCGGATGGGGTCATGACAGCCGAGTACCCGACCCCCAGCAGCGCCCATGTCGCCAGCAGCGCGTAGTAGAGGCGTCCGCTTCCCCCAAGGGAGGCGAACGCCGATCCGAAGACCAGCAGAACGAGAGTCAGCATCGTCGCCGCCAGCAGCATGATCCTGCGATCGGGCAGCCGGTCGAGCAGGCGAGGCAGCAGCAGCGCCGCCACCATGGAGCCGCCGCCGAAGCACGCGAGGGCCAGCGCGACGTCTCCGTCGTTGCCGCCCATCGCGCTCTTGATCAGGACCACCGTGTTGACGAACACCATCGATCCGGCTGCGGCCACGGCGAGGTTGAGCGAGAGCAGACCGCGAAGGCGCGGGGTGGCAAGGTAGATGCGCATGCCGCGCGTGGTGTCGTCGTAGAAGCCGCGGCGGCGTACGGCCGTCGGCTGCGGGATCGTGACCGAGACGACCAGCGCGGCCGAGCACAGGAAGCCGATCACTGTCCCAAAAAACAGCCAGTTGAACGTGATCAGCGTGAGCAGTGCGGCCGCGAGCGTCGGGCTCAGAAGGCTTTCCATGTCGTAGGCAAGGCGCGACAGCGACAGCGCGCGGGTGTAGGCATGCTCGTCGGGCAGCACGTCCGGAATGCTCGCCTGAAACGTCGGTGTGAATGACGCCGAAGCCGACTGAAGCACGAATATCAGGATGTAGACCTGCCAGACCTGATCGATGAAGGGTAGCGCGATGGCGACCGCCGCCCGCACGAGGTCCATGGTCACCAGGAAGGCACGGCGCGGCAGCCTGCCGGCCAATCCGCCGACCACCGGCGCGATCAGCACGTAGGCAATCATCTTGATGGCCAGTGCCGTCCCGAGCACCGCGCCGGCGTTCACGCCGGCGATGCGGAAGGCGAGCAGCCCGAGGGCGACGGTCATCAGGCCGGTGCCGACCAGCGCGATCACCTGGGCTGCAAACAGATGACGATAAGTTCGGTTGGCGAGAACGGACAGCATGCGGCTACTCGGCGGCGCGGTCGTGAATGATCGCCGCGGGCTCGCCGCTCTCGGCGGCCGTCCCGGGGCGCACGGCGAATTTGGCGTATAGCGCCGGCAGGACGACCAGCGTGAGCAGTGTCGCCGTGAGCAGGCCGCCGATCACCACGGTCGCGAGCGGCTTCTGAACTTCGGCGCCGGTGCCGGTGGCCAGCGCCATAGGCACGAATCCGAGCGAGGCCACGAGTGCGGTCATTGCGACGGGGCGGAAACGCGTCAGGGCACCCTCGCCAATGGCCTGCTTCGGATCCACGCCGTCGGCGATCAGCTTGCGGATCTGTGTCAGCATGACGAGGCCGTTCAACACGGCAACGCCTGACAGCGCGATGAATCCGACGGCGGCTGAAATCGAGAACGGCATGCCGCGGAGCCATAGCGCCGCGATCCCGCCGGTCAGCGCAAGCGGCACCGCGCTGAAGACCAGCAAGGCGTCACGCATCGAGCCAAGCGCGCCGAACAGCAGGAGATAGATCAAGACGAAGACCCCGGGAACCACGAACGCCAGACGTTGCCGCGCGACCGCGAAATTCTCGAACTGGCCGCCCCAGGCAAGATAGCTGCCGGGCGGCAGCTTCACGCCTTCGGCAACCTTTTGCTGCGCCTCGGTGACCAGCGAGCCGATGTCGCGCCCGCGCACCTCGGCCGTCGCCACCACGCGCCGCTTGCCGTTCTCGCGGCTGATCTGGTTGTAGCCGGTGGTCTGTTCGAACGTGGCGATCGTGCGCAGCGGAATCGAGGCAGCCGGCGCGTTGGCGTTCGCGCGGGGCAGCGGGACGGGAAGCTCTTCGAGAGTCGGAATATCGTTCCTCAGCGCGTCCGCAAGTCGCACGACGATGCGGAATCTGCGGTCGCCTTCGAAGACGAGGCCGGCATCGGTGCCGCCGATGGCGGTCTCGACGAGGTCCTGCACCGCCGCAAGGCTCAGGCCGCGCCGGGCGATCTCGGCCTTGTCGATCTTGATTTCGAGGAACGGAAGTCCCGAGGTTTCCTCGACCTTCACGCTCTCGGCGCCGTCGATCTTGCGGACGACGTTGGCGATCTGGCTCGCGGTCCGCTGCATCTGTGCGAAGTCGTCGCCGAACACCTTGACGGCCAGATCCTCGCGCACGCCGGCGATGAGCTCGTTGAAGCGCATTTCGATCGGCTGTGAGAAGCCGACCTTGTTGCCGGGCAGTTTTGCGGTCTCGGCCTCGATCTTCTTGATCAGGTCCTCTTTCGTCATGGAGGGATCTGGCCATTCCTCCTGCGGCTTGACGATGATGTAGGTGTCCGACGCATTGGGCGGCATCGGATCGGCGGCGAGATCGGGCGTGCCGGTGCGCGAGAACACGAACGCGACCTCGTCGAGCTTGCTGACCTGCTTCTCGATGAGAAGCTGCATCGCCTGCGACTGCGCCAGCGCCGTGCTCGGCACCCGCTTCACCTCCATGACGATGTTCTTCTCGTCCAGCGTCGGCGTGAACTCCTGACCGAGCCGCATGAACAGGAACACCGCACCGACGAAGAGCAGCGCGGCGGCGGCAACCACGGGCAGGGGTCTCGTGATTGCGCCCGAGAGAAGCGGGGCGTACCAGCGCTTGAGCGTCCGGACCAGGATGTTCTCGCGTTCGTTGACCATGCCGCCGATCGAGATGGCGACCGCGGCGGGCACGAATGTCAGCGAGACCACGAACGCGACGGCCAGCGCGATCATCACGGTCAAAGCCATCGGCTCGAAGGTCTTGCCTTCGACGCCGGTGAAAGCGAGCAAGGGGGTGTAGACCAGGATGATGATGATCTGGCCGTAGACCGACGGCCGGATCATCTCCGACGTCGAGACCTTGACGGTGTCGAGGCGCTCGTCGAGAGACAGCGCACGGCCAAGCTCTCTCTGCCGCTCGGCAAGATGACGCAGGCTGTTCTCGGCGATGATGACGGCACCATCCACGATCAAGCCGAAGTCGAGCGCGCCGAGGCTCATCAGATTGGCGCTGATCCGCCCCTGCAGCATGCCTGTCGCCGTGATCAGCATGGTGATGGGGATGACGAAAGCGGTCACTAGAGCTGCGCGAAAATTGCCAAGCAGCAGGAACAGCACGGCGATGACGAGCAGCGCGCCTTCGGCGAGATTCTTGGCCACCGTGTGGATCGTGGCGTCGACGAGTTGCGTGCGATTGAGGACAGTGCGGGCATAGATGCCCGGCGGCAGGGTCTTGCTGATGTCCTTGATCTTTGCATCGGCGGCGGCTGCGACCGTCCGGCTGTTGCCGCCGATCAGCATCAGGGCGGTGCCGAGCACGACCTCGCGCCCGTTGACGCTCGCGCTGCCCGTTCGTAATTCCTTTCCGATCGCGACGTCGGCGAGGTCACTGACCCGAACCGGAATGCCGTTCCGGGTCGTCACCACGATCTGCTCGATGTCCTGCAGGTTCTCGACGCGGCCGGCGGCTCGCACCACATAGCCCTCGCCGTTCTGCTCGATATAGTTCGCGCCGCGGCTGATGTTGTTGGCTTCGATGGCTTCGATGACCTGCTTGAAGGACAGCCCGTAGCTGATCAGTTTCGCGGGATCGGGCTGCACCTGGAACTGCTTGACGAATCCCCCGATGGCGTCGGCGCCTGCGACGCCCGGAACGGTCTTCATCTGCGGGCGGACGATCCAGTCCTGCACCGTGCGCAAGTAAACGGTGCGCTGGAAATCGTCGGTGAGCAGCTCGCCTTCGGGCGTCAGATAGCTGCCGTCGGTCTGCCATCCCGGCTGTCCGTCCCGGACCGGCGCGGACGCACCCGGCTTTTCGTATTCGACGGCCCACCAGTAGATCTCGCCGAGCCCCGTCGACACCGGGCCCATCCGGACGTCGACGCCGGGCGGGAGACTGCCCTTGGCGTCGTTGATGCGCTCGGTGACCAGCTGGCGCGCGAAGTAGATATTGGTCCGGTCAGCAAACACCGCTGTGATCTGCGCAAATCCGTTGCGCGAGAAGGAGCGCGTCGCCTCGAGGCCTGGCATGCCGGCGAGCGCGGTCTCGAGCGCGACGGTCACCTGTTTCTCGATCTCGATCGGAGTGAGGGCCGGCGCCGCCGCGTTGATCTGGACCTGGACGTTGGTGACGTCAGGCACGGCGTCGATGGGAAGGCGCGTCAGCGACCAGAAGCCGGAGGCGGCCGCGATGAGCGTCGCCAGCACAACCAGCCAGCGGCGGTGGACGGAAAACTCGACGATGCGTTCGATCATCGCTCAGTCCTCGTCGCCGGGCTTGGAGAGCTCCGCCTTGAGCGAAAACGTGTTCGAGGCGGCAATGGTGTCGCCGGCGGAAAGTCCCGAGACGATTTCGACAAGCGGGCCGTCGCGCCGCCCCACGACGACATCGCGCTTCTCGAATCCCTCTTTGGTCCGGACGAACAGGGCCTTGCGGCCGTCGACCGTCTGCACCGCGCTGAACGGGACTGCGACGGGGACATCGCGGCGCTCGACCGCGATGCCCGCGGTCACGAACGATCCCGGCCGCCAGCGGCCGTCCGGATTGGGCAGGGCCGCGACGACGCGGGCCGCGCGCGTTTCCTTGTCGAGCAAGGGGCTCACGAACACGATCTCGCCGACGCCGGTCTCGGCGACACCTCGCAAGGCAATGTCCACCGTCTGGCCTTCCCGGACGAGTGGCAGATCGGTCGACGAGACCGACAGGTCGACCCAGACCTGACTGAGATCGACAATGACGAACAGCTCGGTCTCCAAACTGTCCCGTCCGACAGCCGTTCCCTGTTCGACTCTTCGCTCGGCGATGCGCCCCGAGATCGGGGCACGGATGTTCTGGCTGCGGAGGGTGCCGTCGGCCGCCTGCGGCAGAGCGGAGATCTCAGCGTCCGAAACGCCGAGCGCCATCAGCTTCTGGCGCGTGATGCCGAAGCGCATCTCGGTCTGCGCCGCCGCGTTGCGGGACTTGATGTATTGCTGCTCGGGAACGGCGCGTCCTTCCAGCAGCGATTTGTCGCGCGCCGTCAGATCCTGTTGCAGCTCGTTGGAGAGCTTGGCCGAGAGGTATTCGCTTTTGGCTTCGGCGACCTCGCGGCTTTCCAGCACGGCGAGAATTTCGCCCTTGGCGACGTTGTCGCCGATGTTCTTGCGCAGTTCGGCCACGGTGCCGGAGAGTTTTACGGACACATGGGAGACGCGGCCGGAGTCTGGAACGATGGTGCCCGGGACCGATAGCCGCCGGGCGATCGATGCGGGCGCAGCCTCACGCAGCTCGATGTCGGCAAGCTTGATCCGCTCGTCATCCATGACGATGACGGCCGGCTTGCTAGCTGATTGGGCCGCGGCCGATTGCGCCATCGCCGGCGAGGCAACGCAAGTCGCGGCAAGCAAAGCCAGGATGGCGGCGGCCGAACGATTGGTCGAGAACATCGAAGGCTCCGCGCTACAGATATCGCGAGATCGCCTTGAACTCGGCGAGGACGTTCTTGGTCGATTTGCCAGTCCCGCCATTGGCGGCGGCATCAAGGCAGTGATCGACGTGGTCGTGGATCAGGGCCTTCTTCGCTTCCGAGATCGCCTTCTCGACGGCGTGCAGCTGCTGCGCCAGATCGAGGCATGGGCGGCCCTCGTCGAACATCGCGATGACCCGTTGAAGGTGGCCGTCGGCCCGCTTCAGGCGCTTGATGATATCCGGATGGCTTTCGTGGACGTGCTGCGTCATGGCATGGATTATCCTATCCCCCTGGAGGGGATATCCCATGACGATCGGTTCGGCTAGTCCCTCGGCCGGGCAGATTGCCGCAGCCGGGCATGCCGCAGGGTGTTCCCGGGCTCCTATCTGCTGAAAGCGGCGTACTCTACGTGAGATGGTTTTGCAGGTTTCAAGTCGTCGTTGCCCCAGTTCCATCCGAAGTGTGAACTGTTCGTGACGTGCGCTCGGGCGTGCGCCGGTTGACAGCCCGGCGTTCCGGGTTTCTATTGGGAGGGACGGGGACTTGCGATCTCCCCGCGAGGCGACATGCCAAAGAATCGCGTCCTGCCTTTCACCAGGGACGCAGCATGTCATCCGCCATCTCGATTTCATCTCACTCTTCGTATCGGTCCAGCACGGCACGCCGCTGTGTGTCGTTGCGGGCACGAACCTGCGATCGATTCGCCGAACACTTCACCTGGGGCAGGGACACCACCAGGAGAATGATCATGCGAACACGGACAATCCTTCACACCCTTCTGCTTCTGGCGGTCACAGGGGGCGTGCCGACGGCACGCGCGCTGACTCAAGACGAGCTGATCGCCAGGATCCAGGCCGCCGGCTACTCGCAAGTCAGCGACATCAAGTCGACGGCCGAAGGCACGACCGCCAAGGCGATGAAGAACGGCAAGGAAGTGCGGCTCGTGATCGACAGCAGCGGCCAGATCAAGGAACGAAACTGAGGCATGACATGAAGATGATGGCTTTCGCCTGCGCGATGGTCTTGTCGCCCGGTATCGCGACGTCTGCGCCGGGGGCTCGAATGATTGTCTCAAGCTCAGGAGTAAAATCATGAGAAGCACGCTCTTCGCGCTCGCCGGTCTCGGCGCCTGCCTCCTCGGCTTCGTCCCGACGGCTCAAGCGCAGAACGTCGACTGGCAGAAGGTTGACGAGACGCTGGGCCGCAAGCCTGCCGTCTCGGACGACGTGCACCGCTACGGCTTTCCCCGCAGCGACCTCTCCGTGACGTTGGACGGGGTGACGATCAAGCCGGCGCTGGCGCTCGGCGGCTGGGTCGCGTTCAAGCCTGCGCACGGCGGCGCCATGGTCATGGGCGACCTCGTGCTGCTCGAAACCGAGATCAATCCCGTGATGGCGAAAATGATCGCGAGCGGCCTCGAGATCACCGCCATCCACAATCATCTGCTGCGCGCGAGTCCGGCGACGTTCTACATGCATGTTGCGGGGCACGGGGACCCGATCAAGCTCGCCTCTGTGATCCACGATGCACTTGCCGAAAGCAAGACTCCGTTGACCGTCACAGCGCCGGCGAGCCCGCCGCCCGCCGTGGACCTCGACACCGCGAAGCTCGACCAGATCATCGGCAGCAAAGGACAGGCCAATGGAGGCGTCTACCAATTCAACGTGAAGCGACGTGATCCGATCATGCAAGACGGCATGCCGTTGACCCCCGTCGCTCCAATGGGCGTTGCGATCGGTATCAACTTCCAGCCGACCGGGGGCGGGAGGGCGGCCATCACGGGCGACTTCGTGCTGACGGGCGACGAGGTCAACCCTGTCATTCTGGCGCTGCGCACGCACGGCATCGAGGTGACCGCGCTGCATAGCCACATGCTGGATGAGCAGCCGCGGCTTTTCTTCATGCACTTCTGGGCGAACGACGACGCCGTCAAGCTCGCCGAAGGCTTGCGCGCGGCCTTGGACAAGACTGCCAGCACGAAGAGTTGAGAGGGATCGAGGGGACCCGCGACCTCCCCATCAGATGGGTACCCCATCCAAGCGCTCGCCACCTCGTTCCGGGGGACGACCCATGGATGGACTTGTCTTCGCTCTCTTCGCACTTGCCGCGCTCGCTGGCGGCTTCGTCAGCGGCTTTTCCGGATTCGCCATGGGCCTCGTGGTCTCGGGCGTATGGCTGCACATCATCACGCCGATGCAGACCGCTACCTTGATCGCAGGCTACGGCTTGCTCACGCAGGGCTACGGCATCTTCAAGCTGCGACAAGTCCTCGACCTTCGGAAAGCCTGGCCGCTCGCGCTCGGAACCGTCATCGGCATCCCGATCGGCGTCAGCACTCTCGCCTACCTGAACCCCAGCTACCTCCGATTTGGTGTGGGGGTCCTGCTGGTGCTCTACGCAATCTACGGCCTGACGAAGCCCGTATTCGCTCCGGTGAAGATCGGAGTCGGAGCCGATATCGCCATTGGCGTCTCCAACGGCTTGCTCGGCGGCCTGACGGGGCTCGGCGGCGTGATCTCGACGATTTCCTGCCAATGGCGCGGTTGGCCCAAGGACGTGCAGCGCGCGGTGTTTCAGCCGGTGCTGTTCGTGGCGTTCGTTGTCATCTCGAGCTCTCAGGCCGTAGCCGGTACCATTACGAAGGAAACGCTGACGCTGTACGCATTAGGCGTTCCCTTCATGGTCGCGGGCCTTTGGTCCGGCTTCAAACTCTTCGGCAAGATCAACGACGAGACCTTCCGCAACACGGTGTTGGCTCTCTTGCTGATCGCGGGATTGTCACTGGTGGCGTCAGTGGCGCAACTCGCTCTCCGATAATGTCAGTCGCTTCAACATGAAAAAACCCGCGGCGGATTGCTCCGCGCGGGTGTTACGAACTTTGGATGTTGCCAGTATGCCGGTGTTTTGCCCGACGTGTCAAAGGCGCGCTCGCATAGCCCTGCAGCGTCGTGGCGCCGCCCGAAGAGCGTAATGATTTCAATGCCCCCGCTACTGTGCATGGGGTTGTTTTTCAGTTTTTTGTATTGCGGCTCGCCGAAACGGCCGCGCGTCAACGCCGTCCGCGCGGTGCCTCGGCCTTGGCGGGCGGCTCGGTCTGCGGCGCACAGGTCGCAGCCTGAAGCGTGCTTTGCGCCTGCGGCATCAGGCCGGGCTCGGCAGCGAGCGCCTTCATCACGATCAGGCCGGTGGTCGCAGGGGAATCGATGATCAGGCGGTCGGCCGCGGTGATCTCTTCGTCCTCGGGCAGCTCGTTGTGCTGCGGCTCGGTCATGAGGTCGAGCTCGATCACCTTCTTGCCGGCGGAACGGTCGTTGATGGCGTAATAGGCGATCTCGTTGCGGGTGTAGAACGATACCGAGGTGTAGGCCTGGCTCACCGGCACCGTGAGCTTGAGCGGCCCGCCCGTGAGGTCATAGCGGCAGATCGCGATCGCGAAGGCCGGGTCCATGAACGGCATCGGCGAATTGTTGGGATCGGCGAGGGGAAGCTGCGTCACGGCGTTGAGCTTGGTCATCGGCGTTAGCCGCGAATAGGCGTCCTGTGTCGCGATCCGCGGCAGCGCCAGCACGCTGACGAGATGGACCACGAGGCCCAGCACCACGCCCGCGACGATGGTGAACATCAGGCGGATCATGAGCAGCCCACCGTCTTGATCGTGGGCATCGGCGCGTCGCGCTGGGTGCGCGTCGCAACGCCGACAGGGGTGTCGTAGAGGCGCAGCATCAGCGCATAGCGCTCGATGCCGCCGGTCGGCAGCCAGTTGCCGGCGCGCGAGCGCGAGGCGATGCGGATCTCGAACGAGCCGTCGGACAGCCGCACGATCTCCTGGCTGGTGAAGCCGTAGCGCTGCAGCGAATTGGCGACGAGGTGGCCCTTGCGGTCGTACAGCGTCAGCGTCCAGAACCGCGCCGGCGGCGTCACGCCGGAGACGACGACGTCGCAGCGGCCGTCGAGTGCCTTCTTCTTCTCGTCGGCGGTCGCGGTGAAGGCGACGCCGTCACCGGTGCCGATCGGCAGCTCGCCGTTGCGCACGATGGTGGCCCGCGAATAGGGATCGACGTCGGCGGTGCCGGTGCGCGGCCGCGCGGTCCAGGCGCCGATGGTCAGCGCGCCGATCTCGGTGCCGCGCGTCGTCGTCATCCAGGTCGCGCCGACGCCGACCACGCTCGCGAGCAGAAGGGCCGTCAATGTGATCAGGATCAGCCGCACGGGTTTCGATCAGTTCTTGCGCGGAGCGGATGCATTCGCATTCTCTTCCGCATAGTTCTGCGGGAAGGCGAGCGCGCTCGTCGACGAGGCCGGCTTGGCCGCGTTGGCGTCGTTGCTGGTTGATTTGGTCGCGGTCCTGGCGGCGTCATCGAGCAGCTTCTCGACGCGCACCAGGGCGTCGGCGCCGCGCTTGGTCAGCACGGGCGGCGGACCGGGCTTGGTCTCCAGCACCTTCGGCGCCGCATTGGCCTGCGCTGCCACCGGCTGCGGCGGCAGCTTCTGGCCCATGCCGATGCCGGGGATTTCCCGGACCTCGACACCCTGATGCGCGGCGACCATGATGTCGTGCCAGGTCTGCGCCGGCAGCGAGCCGCCGGTCATGCGGTTGGTCGGCGAATAGTCGTCATTGCCGTACCACACCGCGCAGGTGAAATTGCCGGTGTAGCCGACGAACCAGGCGTCGCGATACGCATTGGTCGTGCCGGTCTTGCCGGCGGTCGGAATGCCGTCGAGCGCGGCGCGGCGCGCGGTGCCTTCGCTGACGACGTGGCTCATCATGCCGGCCATGTCGGCGGCAACGGAGGCCGGGATCGCCTGTCGCGGCTTCGGACCGTCGCGGTCCCAGCGCCAGACCGGATCACCGGCACCGGTCCGCACCTCCAGCACCGAATGCGGCGTCACCGCCTTGCCGCGGTTGGGGAAGGTGGCGTAGGCGACGGCGTGCTCGAGCACGGTGACTTCGTCCGAGCCGATCGGCAGCGACGGCGTGTCGGGCAGCGGCGCCTTGAGGCCGAAGCGACGGGCGACCTCGACGATCTTGGCGCGGCCGAGCTTGGCCGGGTTCGGCGCTTTCGGCTGTTCCTTCTGGCCGATCGCGATCGACAGCTTGACCGGCACGACGTTGATCGAGCGCGTGATCGCCTGCGTCAGCGTCACTGAGCCGGAATAGGAATGGCCATAGTTCTGCGGACACCAATTGCCGATGCAGACCGGGCCGTCGACCACGATCGAGTTCGGCGTGAACCCGTTCAAGAGGGCCGTGGTGTAGACGTAAGGCTTGAACGAGGAGCCCGGCTGGCGGTAGGCGTCGGTGGCGCGGTTGAACTGGCTCGCACCATAGTCGCGGCCGCCGACCATGGCGCGGATGCCGCCGTCGAGATCGGAGACGACGGTCGCAGCCTGCGTCGCGTGATAGTCGCGGCCGAACTGGCGCAGCTGGTTCTCGATCGCGTCTTCCGCGGCCTTCTGCACGTTGGCGTCCATCGCGAGGCGCACCACGAAGACGCGCTCGGTGTACGACTTCGGGAAGGTGTCGACGAGCTTGCGCATCTCGTCGAAGGCGTAGTCGAGATAGTAGTTCGGCGAGGCCTCGTCGCGGCGATCGACCGCGAAGGCAGGATTCCGGCGGGCGCCGAACACCTGGCCCTCGGTCATGAAACCGGCATCGACGAGATTGTCGAGCACGACGTTGGCGCGGGCACGCGCCGCGGGCAGGTTGATGTGCGGCGCGTACTTTGTCGGCGCCTTGAACAGGCCGGCGAGCATCGCGGCTTCCGAAAGTGTCACGTCGCGCGCCGACTTGTTGAAGTAGAAATGCGCGGCGCCATCGACGCCGAAGGTGCCGCCGCCCATATAGGCGCGGTCGAGGTACAGCTTGAGGATCTCGTTCTTGGTCAGGCGCCATTCCAGCCAGACCGCGAGGAAGGCTTCGTTGACCTTGCGCTCGATGGTGCGCTCGTTGCTCAAAAACAGGTTCTTGGCGAGCTGCTGGGTAATCGAGGAGCCGCCCTGGCGGACCCCGCCGGCCTGGGCGTTGGTGACGAGCGCGCGCGCGGTGCCGGCGATGTCGATGCCGAAATGCTCGTAGAAGCGGCGGTCCTCGGTGGCGAGCGTCGCCTTGATCAGCACGTCCGGAAAGTCTTCCAGCGGGATCGAGTCGTTGTGCTTGATGCCGCGGCTGCCGATCGGGTTGCCGTAGCGGTCGAGGAAGGACACCGCCAGGTCGGACTTCTTCAGCCAGTCCTCGTCCGCGGTCTCGCGGAAGGCGGGGATGGCGAGCGTGAGCATCACGACCAGGCCGCCGAGGCCCAGCGTCGCGGCCTCGGACAGCGGCTCGATGAACACCCAGCGCTTCCACCGCCCGACATAGAAGCGGTCCATGAAGGTCGAGTAGCGCTCGTAGAGCTCGCGGATGCCCTTGGCGGAGGAGAACAGCGAGGAATCGATGCGCGCGTCGAGGTCCAGAAAGAAATTCCGGACGCGGCTCTTCCAGTTGGATGGTGTGTTCTGGACCACCTAGAACCCTTGAGGCTCGGTTCGACAGCGTTCAGGCACCCGGCCGGGCGGCACCGAGACGTCTTGAGGGAATGTTACGGCAAACCCAAGGCGCCGGTTTCGCGTCCGAGGGGACTTGCTGTTCCTTCTAGCCGAGCAGGGCCTATAAACCAATGGTCAGGCTCGCGATTTTGAACAACAGGCCTAATTGACCCCGGTTCATTACGGGCCTCAATTGGGCGTTGCTTGCAGCGTCCCGGCCGCACGCCGTAGATGGAACGAGCCGTAGCTCTTTCGAACCCTTGTTGAGACGCATGACCGCAGCTCCCAAACGACCTTCAGGCCAGGAGGGATTCTTCTGGAAAACCAAGACGTTGGAAGAGCTGTCGACGGCCGAATGGGAGAGCCTGTGCGACGGCTGCGGCCGCTGCTGCCTGAACAAGCTCGAGGACGAGGATACCGGCGATATCTATTTCACCCATGTCGGCTGCAAGCTGCTCGATGCGGGGACCTGCGGCTGCAAGGACTATCCGAATCGCTCCGCCAAGGTTCCCGACTGCGTCCGGCTGACCCCGGCCAATGTCCGCACCCTGAACTGGCTGCCGCCGAGCTGCGGCTACAAGCTGGTCGCGGAAGGGCGCGACCTCTATTGGTGGCATCCGCTGGTCTCGGGCGATCCCAACACCGTTCATGAAGCCGGCGTCTCCGTCCGCGGCCGGGTCGAGGGCAGCGAGGAGGAGATCCCGGACGAGGAGCTCGAGGACCACATCGTGCAATGGCCGGCGCAGCTGCCGAAACGGGCACGCCTGAAGCGACGTCCGAAGGACTGACCCGCCTGCGACGCCGGATCACGTCATCGCGATGACGCGGCGGCGGGATGCACCCATGCGCCGCGGTGCCTGCCTGAGAAGAACTTTCCTCTCTACATTGTCTCCATAGAACGAATCCTTCGCGGCGTTGCGCCGCCTCACGGCTTCCGATCGAGATGAACAAGTTCGACCGGCAGAGCAGTTCTGCCGACATTCAGGCGTTGCCTGACGACATTGCCGAAGAGCTGTCCCGCCTTCCCAGCGAGGTCTTGAGCGTCGACGACGCGCCCTCGCTCGCGCCGCCGGTACCGTTGTCGCAGGACGAGGTCCGGACCATCGTGATCAGCCTGATGCTGACGATGTTCCTGGCCGCGCTCGACCAGACAATCGTCGCGACCGCGCTGCCGACCATCGGGCGCCAGTTTCACGACGTCTCCAATCTCTCCTGGGTCATCACCGCCTATCTGCTCGCCTCGACCGCGGTCGCACCGGTGTTCGGGACGCTGAGCGATATCTACGGCCGCCGCGTGATGATCATCATTTCGCTCAGCCTGTTCGTCGCCGGCTCCGTGCTGTGCGCGATCGCGCCGAGCATGCCGATGCTGATCCTGGCGCGCGGCCTTCAGGGCCTCGGCGGCGGCGGCATCATGCCTGTCGTGCAGACCGTGATCTCCGACGTCGTCTCCCCGCGCGAGCGCGGCCAGTACCAGGCCTATTTCTCCAGCGTCTGGATGGTCGGCGGCATTTTGGGCCCGGTCATCGGCGGCGTGTTCGCCGAGCATCTGCACTGGTCGATGATCTTCTGGATCAATCTCCCGCTCGCGGCCGCCGCCATCGCGATGCTGCTGCCGAAGATGAAGAAGATCCCGGTGTTCCACCGCAAGCGCAAGGTCGACTGGCTCGGCGGCGTGCTGCTGATGGCCTCTGCGGTCGTCTTCATGCTGGTGCTGACCTGGGGCGGCACGCGCTATCCGTGGCTCTCGCCGACCGTGCTTGCGATGGTGGGTGGCGCCGTCGCGCTCGCGGTCACCTTCGTCTGGCACGCGCGGCGGGCTGACGAGCCGTTCCTGCCGTTGAAGCTATTGACGGGTTCGGTGGCGCCTTTCGCCATGACAGCCGGCGGCTGCGGGCTCGGTGCGATCACGGGCCTCACCGTGCAGCTGCCGCTCTATTACGAGTCGGTCTACCATCTCAGCGCCAGCGAGGCGGGGCTCGCATTGATTCCGCTCGCGGCGGTCTCGACCTGCGGCGCGGCGATCGCCGGCCGTACCATGGCGCGCGCAAAACACTACAAGCGCGTTGCCATCATCGGCACGTCCTGGGCCGCGCTGTGCGGCCTCGCCCTCACGGTCACCACCTTGCCGCTGTGGGGTCTGCTGACGCTGATGGCCGCGTTTGCGCTCGGCCTTGGCACGACCTTCCCGGTCTGCGTGGTCTCGCTGCAGAATTCGGTCGCGCGCCCGCAAGTCGGCACCATCACCGGCGCGATGAACTTCTTCCGCTCGCTGATGTCCTCGTTCACGGTCGCGGCGTTCGCGGCGATCCTGCTGATCGCGCTCGGCGCCGACGTTCCGCTGGCCGGCGAGCATCACGCCGCGGGCGCGGTCGCCATTCCCGCCGACGACATGCGGCACGCCTTCCGCTACGTCTTCGGCGCCGCCACCGCGCTGATGACCACCGCCGCGCTCTGCCTGATCATGATGGAGGAGCGGCCGCTCGCCGGCCCCTCCGTCACGCAGCAGGTAGAGATGGCGGAATAGGGGTTAGCCGCCGCGATCGGGATCGTCGTCGGCATCACCTGCGCTCGTCTTTCGCGCCTTCGCCGCAAGCTGTTCCTTGAGCTTCGCCAGCGCGTCGCCAGACCAGTCCCCGACATCTGTCACCGCAACCCAGGCATCGACGTAATGCTCGGGCGCATAGACATGGCCAAAGCCCATCGGCGTCGCGGTCGCGACCGCCATGTCGAGGGCGAGCTGCAGCATCGTCACGACAGGATACCATCGCAGCTCCGGTGACACGTCAGGCCCGCGCGGCGCATTCATCCAGTCCGGCGCCTGATAGGCGTCGCGGTAGGCGAAGAAGGTGATCGCGTCGCTGGCATATTGCAGATAGACGACGCGCATCGGGCCCCAGGGCGTATCCGGCGGCACCGTCGGCCCGTTCTGATTCATGAAGCGCACAAGGCGGCCGTCGCGGAATTCCGGCAGCCACGCCGGGGAGCCCGGATTGCGGTTATCGGTGATCGAGCGCCAGATGCGGCTCTCGAACGGCGCCCCGCTCCATAGCGCACCCGCAATTGGATCGCCGATCGTCTCGAACAGCTCCGCGGATTTCTCCGAGTTCATGGCGCCGAGGCTCAGTCCGTGCAGATACAGCTTCGGTCGCTTGTCCCTCGGCAGCGTCGTCCAGTAGCCGTAGATTTCCGCGAACAGCGCGCGCGACGCTTCCGCGCCGTATTCGGGCTGAAACAGCAGCGACAGCGGGCTGTTGAGATAGGAATACTGCATCGCGACGCTCGCGACATCGCCATGGTGGAGATATTCGACCGTATCCATCGCGGCCGGATCGATCCAGCCCGTGCCGGTCGGCGTGATGACGATCAGGATTTTGCGGTCGAAGCCGTGCTGGCGCTTGAGCTCCTCGAGCGCGACCCTGGCGCGCGCTTGCGCGGTGTCGCGGCTGCCGAGCCCGACATAGACGCGCACGGGATTCTGCGCAGGCCCTCCCGTAAGGGTGCCGATCTCGGCCGCGGTCGGGCCAGACGCAACGAATCGGCGCCCCATGCGGCCAAGCTCCTTCCACTTCACCAGTGACGCAGAACTGCCTGTTCGATCGGGGGCGGCCGGTTGTGGCCGCTCAGGCTCTTGCAAGGCGTCGAGCTCGCGGAAGGAGGAGTCGAGTGCGTTAAACGCGGTGCGGATCAGGACATTGCTGGCGATCGACCAGAACAGCAGGGCCGCGACGAGCACGCCGATCACGTTCGCGACCTTCCGTGGAACGAGGCGTCGTGTGCGCGCGGCGAGAAAGCGGGCGACAAACGCGAACAGCCGCCCCAGCGCCAGCAGCACGATGAACGTGATCAGGGCGATGGCGCAGACCTTGTGCGGATGGGCGGTCTCCACCGGCGCCATCTTCATCACGGTGCGGATCGAGTTCTGCCATTCGGCGGTGCGCCCGAGGGCGAGGATGACGACGAGCAGGCAGCCGACCGCGACAAGCGCATTCGCGATTGATCTTGCGCGCGCCGAAGGCTCGGGCAGTTCGAGATAGTGCCACAGCTGGCGCCACAGGACACCGGCGAAATAGCCGATCGCAAAGCAGCCGCCGGCGAGGGCGCCTTGCGTGAGATAGCTGCGCGGGATCAGCGTCGGCGTCAGCGCGGCCGCGAAGAACAGCGCACCCAGCGCGAGGCCGACGCCGGACAGCGACAGCAATTGTCGCCGAATGAGCCGCGCTGGATTCATGAAACCACCTCGCGAGCGATGTTATCCTCTGGTCGGGTCCGGAAAGCTGCTCTTTCGCGGCAACAGGATCGTGAACTCGGTGAACGCGCCGGGCTCCGTCGTGACGTCGATCGTGCCGCCGTGCTGCTTCACGATGATGTCGTGGCTCATCGACAGCCCGAGACCGGTACCTTCGCCGGCCGGCTTGGTCGTGAAGAACGGATTGAACATCTTCGCCTTCACGTCTTCCGGAATCCCGGTGCCGTTGTCGC
Organism: Bradyrhizobium sp. Pa8; assembly: GCF_052588265.1. Taxonomy (NCBI): domain Bacteria; kingdom Pseudomonadati; phylum Pseudomonadota; class Alphaproteobacteria; order Hyphomicrobiales; family Nitrobacteraceae; genus Bradyrhizobium; species Bradyrhizobium sp. Pa8. The sequence continues at coordinate 3,072,817 of NZ_CP176767.1, forward strand.
GGATGCGGATCTCGATGCTGTCGCCGCGGTCGCGGGTCGCGGCGGTCACCACCGGCACGTAACCGGCGCCGCTGCCCATCTGGCGCCGGGTCACCGCATAGAAGCCGTTCGAGATCAGGTTCAAAAGCACCCGGGAAATCTCCTGCGGAAACACCTCGGCCGAACCCGCCGCCGGGTCGAGCTCGCTCTTCAGCGTCACGTCGAAGAGCGGCTTCTCGGCACGCGCGCCGTGATAGGCGAGGTTGAGGCTCTCCTCGACCAGCGCGTTGATGTCGCTCAGCCGATGCTCGCCGCCGCCCTCGCGCGAATGCAGCAGCATGTTCTTGACGATGGAATCGGCGCGCCTTCCGTGCTGCACGACCTTTCCAAGATTGTCCCTCAGCAGCCCCGTCAGCTCGTCGACCTCCGCGCGCAGATCGTCAGCGAGCGGGACGGGTGCAAGCACCTCGTTCAGTTCGTCGGTCAGCTCGGCCGAGAGCGAGGCGAAATTGTTGACGAAGTTGAGCGGGTTCTTGATCTCGTGCGCGATGCCGGCGGTGAGCTGGCCGAGCGAGGCCAGCTTTTCGGTCTGGACCAGACGGTCTTGCGCCGCGCGCAAATCGTCGAGCGATCTGGCGAGCTCCCGCGTGCGGTCCTGCACCTCGTTGAACAGGCGTGTGTTCTCGACCGCGATCACGGCCTGGTCGGCAAAGGTCTTGAGCAGGCTGATCGCCTTGTCCGGGAAAGGGCCGACCTCGCGGCGCGTCACGCCGATAGTTCCGATCGCAATGCCGTCGCGCAGCATCGGAATCACGAGGATGCTGCGATAGCCGCGGGTCCGCGCCAGCTCCCGCATGGCCTCCGTGAGGTCGGGCTCGTTCTGCATGTCGCCGCGGAAGGCGAACTCTCCGCTGGTCGCCACCCGGCTGTGAATGCCCGACGCCGCAAGCGGCGCCGGGAACGAGCTACGCAGCTCCGCGTTGCCGGCCTCGTTGTCGGTGGTGAAGGCGGCCAGATGCAGCATGCCGTTGATGACGCGGGTGACGGTTGAGGAATGTCCGCCGACCAGCGCCTTGGCACTGTCGGAGATGGCCTGGAACACCGGCGTGACGTCCGCCGGCGAGGCCGCGATCACCTTGAGGATGTCGGCGGTCGCGGTCTGTCGTTCCAGCGCTTCCCTGGTGGCGTTGAACAGGCTGACATTCTTGACCGCGATCACCGCCTGGTCGGCGAAGGTCTGCAACAGCCTTACATGATGCTCGGCGAACGCGCCGGTGGTCCGCCGCGTGGCGATGATGACGCCTTTGGCCTCGCCCTCGCTCATCAGCGGTGTGAACAGCATGCTGCGAAAGCCGCGGGCGCGCGCGATGTCGCGTGCCGCCGGCTCGAGCTCGGTATCCGGCAGCTGCGCCGATTCACCATGGGCCGTGAGCTGGTATGCCGGGAACTGCGCGAACGGCACCGGGAACGAGGCCTGGAGCACGCGGTCGCCGGCGGGATCGCCCGGCGTGAATGCCACCAGGTGCGCCGCGCCGTCGACATAGCGCAGCACCGCGGTGGAGAAGCCGCCGATCAGCCGGTTGGCGTTGGCGGCGACGGCGTCGAACACCGGCTGCACGTCGGAGGGCGAACTCGCCAGCACTTTCAAAATGTCGGCGGTCGCGGTCTGCCGTTCCAGTGATTCCCGCGTCTCGTTGAACAGGCGCGCGTTCTCGATCGCGATCGCGGCCTGGTCGGCAAAGCTCTGTTGCAGCGCCATCTCATCATCGGTGAAGGGCGCGAGGCGGTCGCGGTAGACGATCAACGCGCCGATCGCCTTGCCTTCAAGCCGGAGCGGCGAACCGGACATCGAACGCGTGCCGGCGGCGCGAACGTGAGGCATGCCGGGCCAGTCGGTGATGGCGGGATCGACATTGTCGAGATCGGGGACATGAACCTGCCGGTTCTCGGCCACGATGGTGCCGGGCATGTTGCGGCCGCCGATCTTGAGCTGGGCGAGCGGCACGCCGGCGCCGACGCGCATGGAGCTGTCGCCGACCCGGATCACCCTGGACCACCCATCGCCTTCCGCAATGTGAATGGTGGCGCTCGGCGCGCCGAACAGATGCATGGTCGCTTCCGCGATCTGTTGCAGCGAACCCTCCGCATCGCCCGATGAGTTAGCGATGGTGCGCAGGATCTCCATGCTGGCGTTCTGGCGGTCGCGCGCAATGGCAAGCTCGGCCTGCAGGCGGGCATTCTCGGCCGCTTGGGATCGCAATTGCCGTTCGAGCTCGGCGGCCTTGTCCTGGGGAGGCGCGGTCATTGATAATCCGGCTAAGCGCCGCGACGTATGCGGTACCAAGCCCGATTATCACATCTCCTGCGGCCGGAGCCAGCGCCGAGCCCCCGCCTTGGTGCAAACGGCTCACGTGCCCGGCCGCGACACCTCGGTCTCCTTGCTGGTGATGAACTCCAGCAGCACCGGCACGCCTTCCTTCGTCTTCTGGATGCCGCGCTTGATCGCGGGGATGATGTCCTCAGGCCGCGTCACCCGCTCACCATGGCCACCGAAGGCGCGCGCCATCGCGGCATAGTCGCCGGAAATGTCGGTCGAGCGATATTTCTCGGTCGAGATCGGCATCACCTTCAACTCGATCGCCATCGAGAAATTGTTCAGCAGGATCGACATGATCGGGATGCGCTCGCGCACCGCGGTCTCGAAATCCATACCGGTGAAACCGATGGCCGCGTCGCCCCAGACATTGATGCAGAGCTTGTCGGGCTTTGCGAGTTTTGCGCCCATCGCCAGCCCAAGGCCGTAGCCGAGCTGCGTCGTCTTGCCCCAGCCGAGATAGGTGAGGGGCTCGACCGCCTTCCAGAACGGCGAGAGTTGGTCGCGCGGACTGCCGGCATCATGGGTGATGATGGTGTTCTTGATGTCGACGGTGTGCTGGAGGTCCCAGAGCACGCGATATGGGCTGAGCGGCGCGTCATTGCTGGTGAGTTTCGGCATCCATTTCGCCAGCCACTCCTTGTGCGAAGCGGCGATCTCGGCCGCGACTGCAGATGCGTCGCGATCCGCCGTGACGGTCTTGCCGATCTCCTCCAGCAGCGCATCGAGGACGAGGCCGGCATCGCCGACGAGGCCGATCCTGGCTTCCACATCCTTGTTGAGATGGTTCGGATCGAGCGTGGAGTGGACGATGGTTTTGCCCTTCGGCATCGCGATGCCAAAGCTGGTCTCGGTAAAGGAACAGCCGATGCCGAAAATGACATCGGCCTCAGCGAGGAACTTTGGAACAGCGCGCGGCACCGCGAGGCCGCCCGAGCCGAGCGACAGCGGATGCGTTTCCGGGAACGATGATTTGCCCCCCAAGCTGGTGGTGACGGGAATGGCGAGACGCTCGGCGAGCCGCTTCAGTTGCGGCCAGGCCTGCGCGTAGTGCACGCCCTGGCCGGCATAGATCACGGGGCGCTTCGCGTTGACGAGCAGGTCCGCTGCCTCCTTCACATGAACAGGATCGGCGCCGTAGCGCGTGCGCAGCACGGGCGTGTAGTTCAGCGGCTCCGGCACCTCCTCGTTCCACATGTCGGCGGGGATCTCGACGATGACGGGACCGCCGCGGCCGTTCTTGAGCTTGGTGAAGGCACGGCGAAAAATGTTGGTGACCTCCGCAGCCAGGATGATCGGCTCGGACGATTTCGAAAACCCCTTCATTGCCTCGCTGGAATTGAAGTTCGGCTCGATATGCGCAAGCCTGCGCTGATAGCCCATCGGCAGCACCAGCACGGGCACGGATTCGCCATAGCATTGCGCAACGCCGCCCATCGCGTTCTCGGCGCCCGGCCCGTGCTGCATGCAGAACGCGCCGATCGAACGCCCCGACGTCACCCGCGAGATCGCATCCGCCATGTGCACCCCGACGCGCTCCTGCCGCACCATCACCGGCCGGATCTCGGCCTTGGCCGCGTGCTCGATCAGATGGTTGACCGGATAGCCGCAGAGGATCTCGATCCCCTCGCGCTTCATGATTTCCGCAATGGCGGTGCCGAGCTTCATGGCGTCTCTCTCCTCAGGCGCAGGCCGGTTGCTCCGGCCGATTGGGGAGAGAGGATCAGGAATTTGCGGGAGGGTAAAGCACGGGCGGGCGACGGTCGCGGTAGGTCAGCCATGCAGCGAGCTGCCGTAGCCCGGATAGAGCGACTTGTCCGCCGTAGCTCGAAGAGCGAAGGCGGACGCGCAATCCGGACTACAAACGTCCTACTTGCAGTTCTTGCAGATGGTCAGCTTTCGCTTCAACGCCTCATCTTCCTGATCGACCGATGACTGGCCGCCGGGGCCATTTGTATCGGGATTGGACGTGGAGTTGGACTTGGAGGCCTTTGCTGCGCGTGACCTCACAGGCGGCGTCACCTGGCTTGAGGCGTCATTGTCGTCGACGGTGCCTACGCTGAAGCCATCGTAGTCGGCGGCCGGATTCGGCATCGGCGGAGGCCCGCCGATCACAGGGGGCGAAGCCTCCCTGCCGGGTGTCGCCGGCGGAATTCTGGAAGTTTTGGCGCTCGCGCGCGGCGGCGATGCATTGGGCGGAGCAAGCGAAACCGGAGGCGCGACCGAAGTCTGTCCTCTCGCGCTGTCGTGCGACCAGGCGGCGACAAACATGAGACTGAGAGCCAAGACCGTCACGCTTCTCATCCGCATCCTTCAAATCGCTCTGGTCCAATGATTGAGCATGGCTCGTCGAACCACGCCGGGCCGAAGACTATCAGGACTCAAAAGGCCGTCAAAGCGCGGGAGCGCTAGGATGTGGTTGCTTGAAGGGCGTTGCGTAGCGTCCGGGACACGATTTTGAGTGCGTTACGGGCCACCCACCGTTATCGCGAGCGCAGCGAGGTAATCCAGAATTCCTCCGCGGGAGGACTCTGGATTGCTTCGCTATCACTCGCAATGACGAGATGGGGGAGGGAGCATGCGCCGACGGCCGCGCCGGGGTCGGCGCGTGCAGGGACGTCGCCTCAGGCCAGGGCGGCCGTTACGAGGCGGCCGTCACTTCAGCGACGAGCTGATCGAGTTGAACTTGTTGTTGAGGAGCTGGCTGCCCGTGTTGTTCACGACGGTCACGATGGCCAGCGCAATGCCGGCGGCAATCAGGCCGTATTCGATGGCGGTTGCGCCAGTCTCATCGGCAAGGAAAGACCTAAGCAAAGTCATTGCCAACTCCTCTTCATCCGATCCAATGTGTGGCAGCGTCGTTTTCTGACTGGTAAATAGATCGAATAGATTTTTCTGCGCGACGGAAGAATGAAGCCCGGGCGGCCGCGCCTCCGTCACATACGATGGCATCCATTAAATTAAGGTTCCATCGATCCATCCAAATGGATTCAAATCGACCGCCCCCCGCAAGGACGAAGCCGGTGCGTCTATCAAGGCGTGATGGTCGGGCCCGGTGCGGCCGGGAGGCGGCGCTTCAGCACGGTCGCGAGACGGTCGACGAAGTCCTTCATCGTGCCCGGCTGCGGCCGCGGCGCCGTGCTCGCCGCCTGCTCGTGATCAGGCGCGTCGTTTACGAGGCTGATGTAGTTCTTTCTGACGTCCTGCTGCACGGGGGCACGCGAACCTTGGCTCGATCGGAGCCGGAACCATGCTGCGCATAAGGGGAACCAACGGTTAATTTTGTCGCCCGTAGGAATACCCTGTCGTGCTGGACACGAGGGCGCCGATTAACGGTTTGTTGAGCCTGTTCGTCTCGGTCGGGACGGATGCCCGCCAGGGACGACAACCAAGGCGCTCATCGGCTGCGGCCGTCCGCATTCAGCGCCCGCAACATCGCGATGCGGGCGAACATCACCCAGCCGCCGCCTGTCTCGGCTGCGTTGATCAAGGTCTCGATGGCGGTCTGCCAGTGCGTCTCGTGCTGCAAGTCTTCAGGCAGCTGCATGATGTAGTCCGCCGCGTCTTGCAGCGTCAGCAGCTTGCGCTTGTGACTTACGCGAACGGGATCGTCGAACGCCGTCGACCAGGGCATGTCAGGCCGGCCGATCGGCGAGGGGAGACATCACGGCGCGATTGCAGACGCGGATTGCGTCTAGCCGGCCTTCTTCGCCCGCGCCGGCGCGCGCACCGGCTTGTCGGCCTTCTTGGGGGGCGCTTCCTTGGCTGTTGCTGTCTTGCCGTCCTTGCCGGCGATCGGCAGCAGCATCTCGCGCTGGCCCTCGACGCGCTTCTTCGGCTTCTTGCCCCTGACGGCCTCCTTGACGGCCTCCTTGGCGGCCTTGGCCGCGGGCGCCATGTCCTTCTCGCTGGCGATGCTCTTCTTCAGCGCGTCCATCAGGTTGATGACGTTGCCGCCGGTCTTCGGCGCGGCCTTCGCCGCGATGGGTGCACCGCTGCGCTTCTTGTTGATGAGGTCGATCAGCGCCGTCTCGTAATGATCCTCGAACAGCTCGGGCTCGAACGCGCCGGACTTCTTCTCGACGATGTGCTTGGCAAGGTCGAGCATGTCCCTGGTCAGCTTCACGTCCTGGATGTCGTCGAAATATTCCTTCTCGCTGCGGACCTCGTAGGGATAGCGCAGCAGCGTGCCCATCAGGCCGCTCTCGAGCGGCTCCAGCGCGATGATGTGCTCGCGGTTGGTCAGCACGACGCGACCGATCGCGACCTTGTCCATGCTGCGGATGGTCTCGCGGATCACCGCGAAGGCGTCGTGGCCGACCTTGCCGTCAGGCACGAGATAATAGGGGCGGATCAGATAGCGGCTGTCGATATCGGTCTTCGGCACGAACTCGTCGATCTCGATCGTGTGCGTGGAGTCCAGCGCGATGTCGTCGAGCTCGTCCTTGGTGACCTCGATATAGGTGTCGGTGTCGACCTTGTAGCCCTTGACGATGTCCTCGGAGGTCACCTCGTCACCGGTCTCGGCGTCGACCTTGAGGTACTTGATCCGGTGGCCGGTCTTGCGGTTGATCTGGTTGAACGAAACCTTCTCGGTATCCGAAGTGGCCGGATACAGCGCGACCGGGCAGGTCACGAGCGACAGACGCAGAAAACCCTTCCAATTGGCGCGGGGGGCCATGGGCTACTCCAAACGCAACGGGGACAGAGGACGAGGATACCATCGGGGAACAACGAATCATAGCAAGGCGGATTGCGGAATCTTGCAACTGCGTTAACCGGCCGCCCGGCGCGCGGTTGCAGCCCGATGCAGCGGCAAAAACCGGAACATCATATCCAATCACGCGTTGGCTCGGGACATCAGGCTGCGAGGAGGTCGCGACCACCGCAGCCGACATCCAGAGATTGAGGGCATTATGGCAGCCACGCGAGAGCACGATCAGATCGTCGAAACCGCCACCGAGGCGCGTCAGGGCGAACCCGGGCCGTCAGTGGCGGCCCTGCTTGTCATCTCGACCGGGCTCGCGATCCTGATCCTTGCCGTCATCTGGTTCGTGTTCTTCCGGACCTGACGGCCGATCGACGGGACGCTTCGGACCTTCCGACTCGCCGCGTAACGCGGCACATTGCGCCCGCCACGCCCGCCGGCTCGTCCGGTGGCCTGGCGGGCGCCGTCGCGTCGGCGCATGAGAAGCTCTATATGACCAAAAAGTAACGCGGCCGGTTCCCCGCGTTCATATTCGGTTCACGCCGGAATTGCTCATCTCTGGCGATCGATTGTGCAGTCTATTCCTGGAGAGAAGCGTGCGCCTGCTTGTTGTTGAGGACGACCCCGATCTCAATCGGCAGCTCACCAAGGCGCTGACCGACGCCGGTTACGTCGTCGACCGTGCCTTCGACGGCGAGGAGGGGCATTATCTCGGCGATAATGAGCCCTACGATGCCGTTGTGCTCGACATCGGCCTGCCGAAGAAGGACGGCATCTCGGTGCTGGAAGCCTGGCGCCGCAACGGCCGCACCATGCCGGTCCTGATCCTCACCGCGCGCGACCGCTGGAGCGACAAGGTCCAGGGGTTCGATGCCGGCGCCGACGATTACGTGCCGAAGCCGTTCCATCTGGAGGAGGTGCTGGCGCGCATCCGCGCGCTGCTGCGCCGTTCCACCGGCCATGCCCAGAGCGAATTGAGTTGCGGCCCCGTCACGCTCGACACCAGGACCGGGCGGGTCAGCGTCTCCGGCAACCCCGTCAAGATGACCTCGCACGAATATCGGCTTCTGGCCTACCTGATGCACCATTCGGGGCGCGTCGTGTCCCGCACCGAGCTGGTCGAACACCTCTACGACCAGGACTTCGACCGCGACTCCAACACCATCGAGGTCTTCGTCGGCCGCATCCGCAAGAAGCTTGACGTCGACATTATCCAGACCGTCCGCGGCCTCGGCTATCTCCTGACCCCGCCGCCTGCTCCCGGCGCTTGAAGCGTCAGGACTTGACGGCCGGCCGAACAGGGGCCTTGGTCCGGCCATGACGTCCGACGCCCCGCCACCCCGCGCCTGCCGGGATCCTTCCGATGCCCGCTAGCTCGCTTGCCAACCGCCTGTTCCTGTCGGCGACGGCGTGGCTCGTGGTGATCCTGGCCATCACCGGCGTGGTGCTGTCGTCGGTCTACAAGAGCGCCACCGAGCGCGCCTTCGACCGCCGGCTCAATCTCTATCTGCGCACCCTCATCGCCGAGGTCGCGACCCCGGACGAGCCGCCGGACCGTCAGTTCCAGTCGCTCGGCGAGCCCCTCTTCGAGCTGCCGCTGTCGGGCTGGTACTGGCAGATCACGCGGACCGATACCGAGAAGCCGGAGGTGCGCTCGTCGCGCTCGCTATGGGACAAGAAGCTGCCGAAGCTGGAGGAGCAGGGCACCGAGCTCACCGCTGCCGGCATTCGCCTCGCCTATGTCGACGGGCCCGAGGGACAGAATCTCCGCATGGTGGAGCGGCCGGTCGATCTCGGCGCGGACGGCAAATATCTGGTCAGCGTCGCCGGCGACGACACCGAGATATTCGACGAGACGCGGAGCTTCGACTACTACCTCGGCGGCACCTTCACCGCGCTCGGCATCGTGCTGCTGTTGACTACGGTGTTTCAGGTGAGGTTCGGTCTTGCACCGCTCAAGCGCATCTCCGAGTCCATCGCCGACATCCGCTCGGGGCGGGCGGAGCGGCTCGAAGGTGAATTTCCGGTCGAGATCGCGCCATTGGCGCGCGAGACCAATGCGCTGATCGATGCCAATCGCGAGATCGTCGAGCGCGCGCGCACCCATGTCGGCAACCTCGCTCATGCGATCAAGACGCCGCTCTCGGTGATCGTGAATGAGGCCGGCGCCCACGCCGCCGAGCCGTTCGCGGCCAAGGTGATGGAGCAGGCGGACGTGATGCGCGACCAGGTCGCCCATCATCTGGAGCGCGCGCGCATCGCTGCACGCGTCTCGGTGGTGGCGACCGTGACGGAGGTCGCGCCCGTCATCGAGGCGCTGCGGCGGACCATGGAGAAGATCCATCGCGATCGCGACATCGTGGTCGAGGCCAAGGCAGATCCATCCGCAAAATTTCGCGGCGAGCGGCAAGATCTGGAGGAGATGGTCGGCAATCTCGTCGACAATGCCTGCAAATGGGCGGCCTCGCAGGTCTTCATCGAGGTTCTGGTGGAAGCGCCGCACCAGGCGGGCGCCGGCCCGCGCCTGCGGATCATCGTCGATGACGACGGCCGCGGCCTGTCGGAGGCCGAGCGCGCCCAGGTCTCCCGGCGCGGCCAGCGGCTCGACGAGTCCAAGCCCGGCTCGGGGCTCGGCTTGTCCATCGTGACCGACCTCGCCGCGCTCTATGGCGGCAGCCTCTCGCTCGGCAGCGCACCGACCGGTGGCCTGCGGGCGGAACTGGTCCTCCCCGGAATATAATCCTTTGTTCCGGCACAACTATTTGACTGGTTCGGCACCGATCCGGCCGAAACCGGAGCTATTTCGCAGCGACTTCCTAAACGGCTTCTTAAGTGGGCCCCATCTATGATCGCGCAGGACGCATCCCACGTCTGCCATTTTATCGTGCATCACCCGGGCGCATGAGCCAGACATCGATCGAGCGGCTGAGGGAATATCTCGCGCAGCTCCCGCCGCAGTCGCAGGCGCTGCTGATGCGGGAGTTCGAGCGCGCGCTTGAGCGCGGCCAGGACACGGCGGTGGCGACCCTCGTGCTCGAGCAGCTGCGCAAGATCGTCCGCAAGACCGAAGTCGACGAGGCTGCTCCGCCGCGCACGGACGATCTGTCGCGGCTGCTGTTCCAGGTGCTGGAACCGTTCCTGGCCGAGACGGGCGCCCCTGTCAGGGTAGGCCAGATCCGGCGCTCCTCACTGCATCCGATCTGGCAATGGCTCGGCCGCGATGGCGCCCCCGACAAGGTCAACGAATTCGAGGCGGCGCTGGCGCGCATGCCGGCTTCAGACAGTGTAGGGCAGGTCGAAGCCCTCGCCGCGAGGCTCCAGGCGGTGGCCGCGGATGCCATCTTCGGGCTGACGGGTCCCGGCGGCGGCGACAAGTCGCGCGCGCTCGCCCGCGTCGGCCCGCCCAACGTGATCGAAGACCTCTATTCGATCGGAGCGGTGCTTCAGGTCCGGGAGGCCATCGCTACGCTGAACGAGAAGCTGCCGCGCTTCCTGCGTGCCTTCGGCGAAGCCCAGATCGCGTCAGTGAGTTCCGCGCTCAACATCCCCGTGCTCCAGACGCCGCAGATGCTGCCCTTCGCGCTGTCGATGGTCGTGCAGCGGATGACCGCGCCGTGGCAGATCATCCGCCTCGCAATCAAGATTGCCGCGTCCGACGACGAGATCCGCGTCGCGGCGACGCCCTACGGCGTGGCCGTCACGATCGCTTTGCATGATTTGTCCTGCGTTGCGGCGATCCTGCGCATGGACATCAAGCGCGGCCATTTCGAGAACGTCGCCGACAATCTCAAGGCGCTGCATGACGGCGTGCGCGGTCTTCGCACGGAGCTCGATCTGCGCAACGATTCCATCTGGGGCAAGCAGCTGACCTCGATCCGGGCCGACATCTCCAATGCGCTGCAATCGGAGATCGACAGCGTTCCCGGCCGGGTTCGCCGCATCCTGCGCCAGCGCGCCGAGAAGGACATTCCGCCGGGGGCGCGGATCGACAGCACCGAGGTCGAGGAAACCGCGGCGCTGATCGATTTCGTCGCGACCTGCCGCAACTACGCGAGCGAGCTTGCGATCAACGAAGTGACGCTGCGCACCTATTCCGATCTCCAGCAATATGTCGAACGCTCGACCGAGCAGTTGGTACAGTCGCTGCGTGCGGCCGATCACAAGGTCCGCACCTATCGGCAGCAGCAGGTGCAGGCCGCGATCCGCTTCTGCCAGGTGTTGTTCGGCGATGATTACGCGTCGCTGATGAGCCGCGCCGCGGAGAATGCGGCCACGGGCGAGCGCAAATCGTCGCGCGCAAGCTGATCAAGCGCATATTTTTGTGATCACAATTTGTGGTTGACGGTGCCGGTGGCGGGCCCTACGGTCGCCGTGCAAGATTTTGGAATTTCTATCTGTGGGCGCATGAAACCCCTTATCAGCTCCATCGAAATTGAAAACCGCGTCATTGTTGCCAAATATCAGAGGCTGATGGTTGGCGCGAAGGTGGTGCTGATCGAGAAGGCAAGCGGCCGGCAGCTGCTTGAGACCGTCACCAGGGTCGCATCGCCCGTTCCCGTCGGGGCGTTGCGCATCAGATTGCCTGAAGCAATCGAGCCGGGAACATACTTCCTGAGGGCCTTCAACGGGCACGGCGAGGACGCCGCTCAAAGCGCGGACTTCGAGATCGGCTAAGCCGTTGGATTTTCATAGTTTCGGGACTGTGCGCGGTCGCGCCGAATTGACAATTGTCAATTGCCGCATCGTCCGGCCGTGGTGTAAAGCCACCTATGGGCGCGGTTCGCGCGCTGCCGGAAGCTTGCCAGATGACGCTATGGTTCGTGTTCGCGCTGATGACGGTCGCGGCGATTTTCGCCGTGCTTCTGCCGCTCGGCCGCAGCGGACGCGCGCAAAATCAGGGGAGCGAGGTCGCGGTCTACAAGGACCAGCTGGCCGAGATCGAGCGTGACCTCGCCGCGGGACTGATCGCCGCACCGGAAGCCGAGGCCGCACGTGTCGAGATCAGCCGCAGGCTGCTTGCCGCGGCCGGGAGCGAGCCTGCATCGGAACCGACATCGAGCCTCAAATGGCGCCGCGCGGCCGCTGTGCTGGCGCTTGCCGGCCTGCCACTCATTGCGATCGGCGTCTACATGCCGCTCGGCTCGCCCAGACTTCAGGACTTTCCCCTGGCGCAGCGGGAGCGCGGGGCCGGGTCCGGCATGGCGCTCGAGAATCTCGTCGTGAAGGTCGAGCAGCATCTGGAAAAGAATCCGACCGACGGGCGCGGCTGGAACGTGCTCGCGCCGGTGCTGGTGCGGCTCGGCCGCTTCGACGATGCGGTGCGCGCCTATCGCAACTCGCTCACCTACAATGGCGAGAGTTCGGAGCGCCGGGCCGATCTCGGCGAGGCGATCGCGGCTGCTGCCGGCGGCGTGGTGACTGCCGAGGCCAAGACCGAATTCGAGCGCGCGCGTGGCCTGAATGCGGACGATCCCAAGGCGAACTATTTCCTCGGACTGGCCGCCGAGCAGGATGGCCGCAAGGACGATGCCGCCAACATCTGGCGCGCACTGCTGGCGAAAGCGCCGGCGGATGCGCCATGGCGTCCTCTGGTGCAGACCTCGCTGGCGCGGGTCGGCGGCGGTGGCGCTACGATGCCGGCGCTGTCGGACGAGACGGTCGCAGCCTCCAAGGACATGAACGAGGGCGATCGCAACGCGATGGTTCGCGGCATGGTCGAACGCCTGGCCACACGGCTGAAGCAGAACGGCGATGATGTCGAGGGTTGGCTGCGCCTGGTGCGCGCCTATCTCGTGATGGGCGATCGTGACAAGGCAATGGGCGCTTCGACCGACGCGCGACAGGCGGTCGCCAACGATGCCGCGCGGCTGCGCCAGCTCAACGAAGGCCTCAAGACTCTCGGGCTCGACGGATGACGATGTCGGGGCGAGGCGAGCGGAGAACGGATACGCCATGACGCGCAAGCAGCGACGTATGACCATCATCGGCGGCTCCCTCGCAGTGCTCGCGCTTGCGGCCGCGCTCGTGCTCAACGCTCTGCGCGACTCCATCGTGTTCTTCTCGACGCCAACGATGGTCGCCGAAAAGCACGTCGAGCCCGGCAAGCGGTTTCGTCTCGGCGGCCTGGTCCAGCCCGGCTCGCTCCAGCGCGGCGACAATCTCGCCGTGACCTTCGAGGTTGCCGACGGCGGCGCCAAGCTGCCGGTCGCCTACAAGGGCATCCTGCCCGACCTGTTCCGTGAAGGGCAGGGCGTGGTCGCGGAAGGCGCGCTCGACGCCAATGGCGTGTTCAAGGCCGACACCGTGCTCGCCAAGCACGACGAGACCTACATGCCCAAGGAAGTCGCCGATGCCCTGAAGAAGCAAGGGCACTGGAAGGACGATTACGGCGCCAAAGCTTCTGATAGCGTCAAGCCCGCGGCGACGACCGCGCAGGGCAACCCGCAGGGAGCAGTGCGTTGATCGCGGAATCCGGACACTACGCCCTGGTGCTGGCCCTCGGCCTGGCGCTGATCCAGTCCATCGTGCCGCTGATCGGCGCACGCTTGCGCGATGCCGCGCTGATGAACGTGGCGCGCTCCGCCGCGCTGGCGCAGCTGCTGTTCGTCGGTGCGTCGTTCATCGCGCTCGTGATGCTTCACGTGAACTCGGATTTCTCCGTCGCCAACGTCTACGAGAACTCCCATTCGATGAAGCCGCTGATCTACAAGATCACCGGCGTGTGGGGGAACCATGAAGGCTCGATGCTGCTGTGGGTGTCGATCCTGGCGCTATTCGGCGGAATGGTTGCCGCCTTCGGCAACAATCTGCCGCTGTCGCTGCGCGCGCATGTGCTGGCCGTGCAGGCCTGGATCGCCAGCGCCTTCTATCTCTTCATCCTGGTGACATCGAACCCGTTCCTGCGCATCGCCAATCCGCCGATCGAGGGACGCGATCTCAATCCGGTGCTCCAGGACATCGGCCTCGCCGTGCATCCGCCGATGCTCTATCTCGGCTATGTCGGCTTCTCGATCTCGTTCTCCTTCGCGATCGCGGCGCTGATGGAGGGGCGGATCGACGCGGCCTGGGCGCGCTGGGTGCGGCCGTGGACGCTGGTGGCCTGGATCTTCCTGACCCTCGGCATCGCGATGGGCTCGTACTGGGCCTATTACGAGCTCGGCTGGGGCGGCTGGTGGTTCTGGGATCCGGTCGAGAACGCCTCGCTGATGCCGTGGCTCGCCGGCACGGCGCTGCTGCATTCAGCGCTGGTGATGGAGAAGCGCAACGCGCTGAAGGTCTGGACCATCCTGCTGTCGATCCTGACCTTCTCGCTGTCGCTGCTCGGCACCTTCCTGGTGCGTTCGGGCGTCATCACCTCCGTGCACGCCTTCGCCACCGATCCGACGCGCGGCGTGTTCATCCTGCTGATCCTCTGCCTGTTCATTGGCGGCAGCCTCTCGCTGTTTGCGGGCCGCGCCACGTCCTTAAAGCAAGGCGGCCTGTTCGCGCCGATCTCGCGCGAGGGCGCGCTGGTGTTGAACAATCTGCTGCTCAGCGTGGCCTGCGCGGTCGTGCTGTTCGGCACGCTCTACCCGCTGGCAATGGAAGCGCTCGACTTCAAGATGTCGGTCGGCGCGCCCTTCTACAATCTCACCTTCGTCCCGCTGTTCGCGCTGCTGCTGCTTGCCGTGCCGTTGGGGCCGATGCTGGCGTGGAAGCGCGGCGATCTGCTCGGCGTCACCCAGCGGCTGCTCGCGGCGGGCGTTGCCGCGCTCGTTGTGATCGCCATCGTCTGGGCCTGGACCCGTGGTGGCAGTGCGCTGGCGCCATTGGCAATTGGGCTCGGAGTCTTCGTCATCGCCGGTGCCGTGACGGATCTGTCCGAACGGACCGGTCTGCTCCGCCTGCCGTTCGCAACGACGCTGCACCGGGCCCGCGGCCTGCCGCGTTCGGCCTGGGGTGCTGCGTTTGCCCATGCGGGCCTCGGCGTCGCGCTGATCGGGATCGTCTGCGAGACCACCTGGAACAGCGAATATATCGCGACCATGAAGCAGAACGACGTGGCACACGTCGCCGGCTATGATCTCAAGCTCGACGGCCTGTCCCAGCGTCAGGGGCCGAACTTCCGCGAGATGATCGCCGAGTTCAACGTGAGCCGCGACGGCGAGAAGATCAGCGTCATGACGCCGTCCAAGCGCAATTTCACGACGCGCGGGTCCTCGACCACCGAGGCCGCATTGCTGACGCGCGGCGCGAGCCAGCTCTACGTTTCTCTCGGCGACGCGACTGCCGATGGCGCCATTGCGGTGCGCATCTATCACAAGCCGCTGGTGCTGCTGATCTGGTGGGGACCGGTGCTCATGGCCTTTGGCGGCATGCTGTCGCTGTCCGACCGGCGCCTGCGGGTCGGCGCACCGAAGCCGGCGCGGGCCAAGCAGCGCCTTCAGCCGGCGGAGTGATCCGATGCGGCGGATGATGGTCACGATCGTTGCGCTTGTGCTGCTGGCTTTGCCCGCGGCCCACGCCGTGCAGCCCGACGAGATCATGTCGGATCCCGCGAAGGAGGCACGCGCGCGCGACCTATCGCGCGAGCTGCGCTGCATGGTCTGCCAGAACCAGTCGATCGACGATTCCGACGCGCCGCTGGCGCGCGATTTGCGGCTGCTGGTGCGCGAGCGGATCGCTGCCGGCGACAGCAATTCGCAGGTGCTCGACTTCCTGGTCGCGCGCTATGGCGAGTTCGTGCTGCTCAAGCCGCGCTTCGAGCGGCAGACCATCCTGTTGTGGCTGCTCGCGCCGCTGCTGCTGATCGGCGGCGGCCTGGCGCTCTGGCTGCAAATCCGCCGGCGCGCGCGAAGCGGTGCAGACCTGCCAGCTCCGCCGCTCACGCCCGAGGAAGAGGCACGGCTCGCAGCCTTGATGTCGGACGAGACGAAGTCGTCCTAGCGACTTCAAGTCGTCCTGGCCTACGTAATGATACGTAGGCCGTCTGCCGCAGCCTGTTTCATGCTCTGTTGACCTTTGTCTGGAAGCTTGTCGCGAAATTCGATTCCAGATTTTTGAGTCCTCAACCGATGTTCACGAACAGCAATCTGACGATCCGCTTCCTGGTCGGCGCCGTCGTCGCTGCATTATTGTTCCTGCTGGGCATCGGCGGTGGCACCGGCTTTGTCGCGGTGCTCTACCTCAACAACGAGATCACAGGCCTGTCGTCGGACTTCGCGGCGCTGAGCGGCCCCGCGCGCGAGCATGCAATGCTGATCTACCAGCAGGCGCAGCTTGCATTCTCCTATTTCCTGATCGCCTGCGGCGTGATCGCGGTGGTCGCCGCTGCGATCTGCCTCACCACCTGGTTCGCCGTGCGCAACGGCATCCTCAGACCCTTGGCGGCGATCGTGCATGCCATGCGTGAGGTCGCCGATCAGAAATTCGAGACGCCTGTTCCGGGCCTCGGCGGCACCAACGAAATCGGCCTGCTCGCAGGCGCACTGGAAGTGTTCAAGACCAACGGCCTCGAGCGGCGGCGCCTCACCGAGCAGCAATTGCATGAAGCGCAGCACCAGGCCGAGCGGTCGAAATTCCTCGACGCCCGGATCAAGCGCTTCAACGAACTCGTCGCCAGTGTGGTCGACAGCGTGGCGTCGTCGGCCGTGCACCTGAAGAGCAATGCCGAAACACTGTCACGGACGGCCAACGACACCAGCTCCAAGGCCAATGCGGTCGCGAGCGCGGCGAACCAGGCCAGCGCCAGCGTGCAGATCGTCGCGGGCTCGGCCGAGGAGATGACGAACTCGATCGGCACGATCAGCCGCCGCGTCACCGACGCGACGCAGCGCGCCGAAGGCGCGGCGACGCAGGCCGAGAAGAGCCGCGACACCATCCACACGCTGTCGGATGCCGCCGACAAGATCGGCGAGGTCGTGCAGCTCGTGCAGGCGATCGCCTCGCAGACCAACCTGCTGGCGCTCAACGCCACCATCGAGGCGGCGCGGGCAGGGGACGCCGGCAAGGGTTTTGCCGTGGTTGCCTCCGAAGTGAAGAGCCTCGCGCACCAGACCAGCAAGGCGACGGAGGAGATCACCTCGCACGTCGCCAGCATCCAGGGCATCACCGCGGAGACGCGCGGCGCGATCGACGGCATCTCGAAGACACTGTCGGAGATCTCGTCGATCATGTCGGGCATCGAGGTCGACACCGCCCAGCAGCGCAACGCTACGCAGGACATCACCCGCAGCGCGCAGGATGCCGCGCATGGAACGCTGGACGTCTCCAACCACATCGTCCAGATCACCTCGACGTCGGCGGAGACCGGCCGCATGGCGGCCGAAGCGCGCGATTCCGCCGTCGATCTGTCGCAGCAGGCCGAAACCCTGAAGCGTGAAGTCGACGAATTCATCGTCAGCGTCAGGGCGAGCTGACCCCGCCAAAGGCGTGTCCTGGGCTCGTCAGGGGAACTCGATTAAGTTCCTGTGAGGCCACAACTTTCGGCGTGCGATAAACTGCCGCAACGGCGCGCCCCTTCATTACAAAAGTTTAACCCCACCGCCAGCGCACGGTAAGGCGGGAGCCCCCATCTTCAGGTTCGTAACGTGCTGCCATCCGGCACCAAAAGAATTCAAGGCCTTGGAGATTCCTGCATGACCGACCGTCCCGACCTCACGAACCTTCCGTCCTACCGGCAGCCCCGCCGGTCGGTTTTCTCCGCGCGCAGGATCGCGCTGATGGCCTCGGTCGTCGCCGGCCTCGGGATTGCCGTCCACGGCTTCAGCCCGTCGACCTCGCCGAGCGAGCTGTTCTCCAGCCCGGCGCATGCGCAGGTCAACAACGAGGTCCGGAAGGTTGAGCGTCCGGTCGGCTTCGCCGACATCGTCGAGCGCGTGAAACCGTCGGTGATCTCGGTGAAGGTCAACATCAAGGAGAAGACCGCGAGCAACGACGATGGCGACGATTCCGCCTCGCCGTTCCAGCCGGGCTCGCCGATGGAGCGCTTCTTCCGCCGCTTCGGCGGTCCGGATGGTTTCCCGGGCCAGAAGGGTGGCCGCGGCCGCGTCGTGCAGGGCCAGGGCTCCGGCTTCTTCATCTCCGCCGACGGTTTTGCCGTGACCAACAACCACGTGGTCGACGGCGCCGACAAGGTCGAGGTCACGACGGACGACGGCAAGACCTATACCGCCAAGGTGATCGGCACCGACCAGCGCACTGACCTCGCTCTCATCAAGGTCGAGGGCAGCTCGAACTTCCCGTTCGCCAAGCTCGCCGACAGCAAGCCGCGGATCGGCGACTGGGTGCTTGCGGTCGGCAATCCCTTCGGCCTCGGCGGCACCGTCACCGCGGGCATCGTCTCGGCCAGCGGCCGCGACATCGGCAACGGTCCCTATGACGATTTCATCCAGATCGATGCGCCCGTGAACAAGGGCAATTCCGGTGGTCCCGCTTTCGACACCAACGGCGAGGTGATGGGCGTCAATACCGCGATCTACTCGCCCTCCGGCGGCAGCGTCGGCATCGCGTTCTCAATTCCGGCGAGCACCGTGAAGAGCGTGGTGGCCCAGCTCAAGGACAAGGGCTCGGTCAGCCGCGGCTGGATCGGCGTCCAGATCCAGCCGGTGACGTCCGATATCGCCGACAGCCTCGGCATGAAGAAGGCTGAAGGTGCGCTGGTGGCGGAGCCGCAGGCGAACGGTCCGGCGGCGAAGGCCGGCATCGAGTCCGGCGACGTGATCACCTCGGTCAACGGCGAATCCGTCAAGGATGCCCGCGAGCTTGCCCGCACCATCGGCGGCATGGCGCCCGGCGCGACCGTGAAGCTCAACGTGCTGCACAAGGGCCAGGACAAGGTCGTGAACCTCACCCTCGGCCAGCTGCCGAACACGATCGAGGCCAAGGCCGACACCGACAAGGATAGCGGCAAGGGTGCGAGCCGGGGCACCGACGTGCCCAAGCTCGGCATGACCGTCGCGCCCGCCGACTCCGTGGCCGGCGCCGGCAAGGAAGGTGTCGTGGTCACTGAAGTCGATCCGAAGAGCGCCGCGGCCGAACGCGGCTTCAAGGAAGGCGACGTCATCCTCGAAGTCGGCGGCAAGAGCGTGAGCACCGCCGGCGAAGTCCGCGACGCCATCAACACGGCGCGGACCGACAACAAGAACAGCGTCTTGATGCGCGTGAAGAGCGGCGGCCAGTCGCGCTTCGTCGCCGTGCCCATCGCCAAGGGCTGAGCCGTCAGGAGGTCTACGAGATGAGGGGTGTCTTCGGCATCAGTCGCCCCCGCCGCCGACGCCCTTCGGGGGAGCAGCGCAACGCCCGCTCCCCCAGCCTACCTTCCGGTGGAATTACGCCCCCCTCCGTCGGAAGGCATAGGGCGGTGAGGTCCCCCCAGCTTCACCGCCCGCCTTTTTGCCTACCCAAGTCCCGTTCGCTTGGCTTGCATGCGATTGCCGCTCGCGCCATGTTCAGAGAAGGTTGACCCCCTTGACCGCCGCCGAACGCACGATGCGCCTCCTCATCATCGAAGACGACCGCGAATCCGCCGACTATCTCGTGAAGGCGTTTCGCGAAGTCGGACACATTGCCGACCACGCCGCCGACGGCGAGGAAGGCCTCGCCATGGCCGAGAACGGCGACTACGACGTGCTGGTGGTCGACCGCATGCTGCCCAAGCGCGACGGCCTGTCCCTGATCGGCGCGCTGCGCGACAAGGACGACTCGACGCCGGTGCTGATTCTCTCCGCGCTCGGGCAGGTCGACGACCGCATCAAGGGCCTGCGCGCCGGCGGCGACGACTATCTGCCGAAGCCTTATTCCTTTGCCGAGCTGCTGGCCCGGGTCGAGGTGCTGTCGCGACGCCGCGGTGGTCCGGCCGAGGACACGCTCTACCGTGTCGGCGATCTCGAGCTCGACCGGTTGTCCCATCGCGTTGCCCGCGGCAAGGACGAGCTGACGCTCCAGCCGCGCGAATTCCGCCTGCTCGAATACCTCATGAAGCATGCCGGCCAGGTGGTGACCCGCACCATGCTGCTGGAGAACGTCTGGGACTACCATTTCGATCCGCAGACCAACGTGATCGACGTCCACATTTCGCGGCTGCGCTCCAAGATCGACAAGGGTTTCGAGCGGCCGTTGCTGCACACGATCCGCGGCGCCGGGTACATGATCCGGGATGGGATACGTTAAAGCTCTGGATACTCTTCAATACGCAAGCCACTGAGCCGGAAGAATTTTGAAGCTTCCCCAGAAACTGCGGGTCGATGAAAAATTCATAGGTCGCGGCTTTGCGGGCCGCCGCGCATCAAGAGCGCGGTCAGTATGAGATGAAGGACGACCGCCGGCCACAGAAGGACGCCGCTCAACCCACCTGCGAAGCCGAGGTAGGCCAAATATAGGGTGACGGCTCCGCTGTAGATCAACATGCCCGGGAGTGGCGGCCACCCTGGCCAACAGGCGATCCCCAAGGCAATCAGCGCAATGCCGGCGACGCGCGCGACCGGTGTCGCGACACCGGAAAGCTGCTCGCCCAGCAACAACTGGCCAACCAGCGACGGCGCGATCAACAGCGCCAATCCCGTTGCAGCTTCGCTGATGGCGGCGAACGCCAATGCGCCTTTCATTTCTTCCCAATGTTCGCGGATGGCTTCTGAGACTTCGACCCTTCAATGGGATCCGGCTCCGGCGCTGGCAAAGGTCCAAGTTCTGCCTTGGCTTGCGCTGGGTCCTTCAACTCTGGTCCGAGCTTGAACGTCAGCTTGTTGATCTTGCCCGTGAATTTGAACGGAGGATCGTAGCGATACTCGAGCATCGCGACCCCGGTGCGGGTGTCCTGGCCGACGTCGAAGGTCTCGTCCTCCGGGAACGTGATCGGCGTACCGTGTTCTATGGATTTCCGGTCTACTTCCTTGCCATCCACTGAAAGTACGCCTGTACCGCCCATGCCCAATCCCGGCCCATCCGACTTGAAGTCGAAGACGATGGTGTGCTTGCCCGCGCTCAACTCCGGTCCCGACCAGACCGTGCGCTTGAGGTTGAGCAGGTTGTAGAGGAACACAGGCAACGGATTTTCATGTTCCGACCTCCCGCAGTCCAATGGCGGGTTGAGGCTGTCACCGCTATCTGTGCCGGTTGGGCTGGGCCAGAGATGCCGATACCATCCCGCTAGATTCGCGGCCGTCTCACCGCTCCCGCAAGCTCTCCTGCCCATACCGGATCAGCGGCGACACCAGATAGCTGATGATCTTCCTTGTGCCGGTCTTGATCTCGACGGTTACGGCCATGCCCGGCGCGAGGTTGACGGTGCGGCCGTCGATGTCCATCTGGGCGCGGTCGAGCGAGACGCGGGCGGAGTAGACCAGCTCCTGGCCCTTGGGCTCACTGGATGATGTGTCGGTGCCGGCCGGCGTGTCGCCTGGCTTTTCCGGCGGCTTCTGGCGGACGATGGCGTCCTGGGAGACGCTGAGCACCTTGCCCTGGCGCAAGCCGTAACGGGTGAAGCTGAAGGTGTCGACCTTGATCGCGGCGTCCTCGCCGGGGTTGACGAAGCCGATGTCGCGGTTCGAGATCATCGCCTCGATCTCGAGGCCGCCGCTGGTGGGCACCACGACCATCAGCGTCTGAGCCGGCGTCACCACGCCGCCGACCGAGTGCACGGCGAGCTGCTGGACGATGCCGTCCTCCTGCGCGGCGAGGCGGAGCAGGCTGGTGCGCTGCTCCGCCTTGACGATGTCCTGGCGCAGGCCAGCCGCCTTCTGCTCGGCTTTCGCAAGCTCGTCGAACAGGCCGCGCTGATATTCCGCCTCGGTGCGCCGCAGCGTCTCCTCGATGCCTCCAACGGCGGCATCGGCCTCGGCATAGTGGCTCTTCTGGACCAGCAATTCCTGCTGTTGCGCGACCAGGTCCTGCGTTTCCGTGAGGTATTGCAGTTTGGAGCCGAACTCGCGGTCGACGAGATATTTCCGCACATCGACCCGCTGCTGCATGATGGGGATCAGAGCGCTGATCTTGCCGATCGCGGCCTCGGTGGTCGAACGCTCCGCTTTCTTCTGCGTACCCTGCCATTCGAGCGAAGTGATCTTGGACGCCTGCTCGGCGGCTTGCGAGGCCAGGAAGCGCTTTGCGGTGCGGATCTGATCGGAGCTCGCGCGCGCGGGCGGGATGAACTTCGCGGGATCGCCGCCGGCCAGCGCCGCGTGCAGGCGCGCGATGTCGAGCTCGCTCGCGAGCAGATCGCTCTGGAGATGGCCGAGCTCGGCCTGGCTCATGGTGGGATCGAGCTCGATCAGGAGGTCGCCGGCCTTGACGCGCTGACCGTCCTGCACGTGGATGGCGCGCACGACCGCGGTCTCGAACGGCTGGATCACCTTGGTGCGGCCGTCGGGGACGATCTTGCCGGTCGCGGTCGCGATGATGTCGACCGTGCCGATGCTGGCCCACACCAGCGCGATCAGAAACACCACCGAGATCGACGCGGAGATGGCGCGGCCGATCGGCGAAGGCGGGGTCTCGACGATCTCGAGCGCCGCGGGGAGGAACGCCAGCTCGTCGCGCGTGCGCGTCGGGCTGCGCAGCGACGCCACCATTGCCTTAGCCGACTTCATGGATGCCTGCCTGGACACGGTGCAGCGTCGCGTAGCGGCCGCCGCTGCGGATCAGCTGGTCGTGCGAACCGTCCTCGACGATACGGCCACGCTCCACGGTGATGATGCGGTCCGCGGTGCGCACGGTCGACAGACGGTGGGCGATGATCAGCACGGTACGACCCGCCGTGATCTCGCGCATGTTGTGCTGAATGATGCGCTCGCTTTCATAGTCGAGCGCGCTCGTTGCTTCGTCGAAGATGAGAACGCGCGGATTGGTCGTCAGCGCGCGTGCGATCGCGATGCGCTGGCGCTGGCCGCCGGACAGCGTGCTGCCGCGCTCGCCGATGACGGTGTCGTAACCGTCCTGGAGTTCGAGGATGAAATCGTGTGCGCCGGCGAGCTTTGCCGCGGCGACGACGCGCTCCATCGGCAACGCAGGATCGGCCAGCGCAATGTTGTCGCGCACCGAGCGGTTGAACAGCATGTTCTCCTGGAGCACGACGCCGACCTGCCGGCGCAGCCAGGTCGGGTCGACCGCCGCAAGGTCATTGCCGTCGACCAGCACGCGGCCGCTCTCGGGGAGATAAAGCCGCTGGATCAGTTTTCCGAGTGTGCTCTTGCCGGAGCCGGAGGTGCCGACGATGCCGACGATCTGGCCGGCCGGAATCTTCAGGGTGATGTCGTTCAGAATCTGCGGTCCGTCGACGCGGTAGCGGAAGCCGACATGCTCGAAGGTGATGTCGCCACGGATGGCAGGCAACGCCGCGCGACCCGGGCGATGGGTCGGCTCGGGCACGGTGTTGAGGATGTCGCCGAGCCGCTCGACCGACAGCCGCGCCTGGTGGAAATCCTGCCAGAGCTGGGCGAGCCGCAGCACCGGTGCGGTGACCCGTCCCGACAGCATGTTGAAGGCGACGAGCTCGCCGACCGTAAGGTTACCGTCGATGACCAGCTTGGCGCCGAAATAGAGCAGGATCGCCATGTTGATCTTGCTGACGAACTGAACGGCCTGGCTTGCAACATTGCCGAGATTGACCACGCGAAAGCTCGAGGCGACGTAGCCGGCAAGCTGCTCTTCCCAGCGCTTCTGCATCTGCGGCTCGACCGCCATCGCCTTCAAGGTCTCGACGCCGGTGACGCTCTCGACAAGGAACGACTGGTTCTCCGCGCCGCGCTTGAACTTCTCGTCGAGACGATAGCGGAACAGCGGCGTGGCGCCGGCCGAGATCACGATGTAGAGCGGGAACGACGCCAGCACGATCGCGGTCAGCAGTGGCGAGTAGAACGCCATCAGGCCGAGGAAGACGAAGGTGAAGAACAGGTCGATCACCAGGGTCAGCGCCGAGCCGGTGATGAAGTTGCGCAGGTTCTCCAGCTCGCGCACCCGCGCGACCGTGTCGCCGACCCGCCGCGCCTGGAAATAGGACAGCGGCAGCGCCAGCAGGTGGTGGAACAGCCGCGCGCCGAGCTCGACGTCAATGCGGTTGGTCGTGTGCGAGAACAGATAGGTGCGCAGCGCGCCGAGCACGACCTCGAAGATCGAAATCGCGACGATACCGGCGACCAGCACATCGAGCGTGCCGAGGCTGCGATGCACCAGCACCTTGTCGATCACCACCTGGAAGAACAGCGGCGATACCAGCGCGAAGATCTGGAGGAAGAACGAGGCGAGCAGCACTTCGCCGAGCAGGCCGCGATAGCGATTGACCGCGCCCATGAACCAGGTGATGTCGAAGCGCCGTGACAGATCGGCGAGGCCGGCGCGCTTGGTCATCAGCACGATGCGGCCGTCCCAGAGCACCTCGAACTGCGCCTTGGTCAGCATCTGCGGCCGCGGCGAGCCCGGATATTGCACGATGGCCTTGCCGTCGCCGGCCTTGCCCAGGATCAGGAAGCCGCCGTCGCGCAAGGGGACGATGGCCGGCAGCGGCGTCTTGTCGAGCCGGTCCCAGCTCGTCTTCACCACGCGCGCCTTGATGTTGAACTGCCTGGTACAGCGCAGCATCTCGGTGGTGCCGATCACGGTGACGCCGAGCTGATGGCGGAGCTGCTCCGGCTCGGCAGGCACCCCGAGGAATTGGAGCATCATGACGAGCGCTGTCAGGCCAGGGTCGGCCGGCGGCTTCGGCACGGCCTGCACCGGCGGCTCCTTTGCGGCCGGATCGCGTGAAATGGTCTCGTTCGGGCTCATTGGAAGCAAATATCCGCGGTCATCGGGTCCGGACGATTTCACGGACGGGTGTCCCGCCGGTCGGCAGGGCGGCCGATAGCTAACGCGGCTATGTTACGGTTTGATAACTATGTCAGACCGCTCACATAACAGTGGAATTTGGCGTTCTGCGGCTGGATGCGGGACGGCGGGAGGCAAGTTCGCCTCCCGCCGCGATCGCATGACGCACGGGGCGAGGACCCCGGTGCGCAGATCGTGTTGGCCGGATCAGCTGTGGCTGGCCAGCGTGGGCTGCTGCTGCGTCGTGTCTGAAGACACGAGGCTGCTCTCGCCGGCGTCCGGAACGATGCTCGCCGACTGCTGCACCAGCAGCGACAGCGAGATCGCCGATCCGCCGTGGCCGTCGTCGGTGACGTTGAGCTCCGTGCCGGACTGAACGCCCGCGAACTGGTAGGCGTAGCTGCCCGAGTTCGTCGCGAGCGTCAGTGTCGTACCGTCGAAGGTGAACGACGAGACCGACGTGTTGAGCAGGTCGATCGTGTCGCCGAGTTCGAAGTTCGACACCGTGCCGGTCAGGCCGGAAGCGTTTTCGAGCGTCAACGTTGCAGCCGAGCCGGCGAAGTCGACGCCGTTCTGGACGCCTCCGGCGAAGACATGCTCGACCCCGCCCGCAAGGTGGGTGTTGTCGGCGGTGCCTGCGACGTCGAATTCGCCGCTGTTGAGCGTCGTGTTGGACGCCGTTCCGATCACGAACCCGACTCCGCCGTTGATCGTCGTGGACACGGCCGAGCCGCCGGCGTCGACATAGAGCAGACCGCCGCCGTTGACTGTCGTCGCCGTCACCGATCCGCCCGCGCCGATATACGAATTGCCGCCGTTCTCGATCACGGTGTTCACGGCGATGCCGCCATCCAGCACCTGCTGATTGCCGCTGAGGTTCGTGCCGGAGACGGTGGCGTGGTAGACGTCCTGGAAGCCGGCAGCCGCAACGACCGTGCCGGTCGCGCTGCCGCCGTGATAGACGTGCTGCGCGCCGCCGTTCTTGACCGTCACACCGGTCGCGACGCCGCCGCCCAGCGAACTGCCGCCACCGACCGAGCCGCCGGTTGCCGTGCCGTCGACATACTGGAAGCCGCCGTCGATCACGGTGTCGCTGGCCGACCCGCCGGCATCGATGTATTGGAAGCCGCCGGTTTTGACCAGCGTGCCGGCGCTGGTGCCGCCATCGCCGACATATTGGTAGCCGCCGCTATAGACCGTGGTGTCGATGGCCGTTCCGCCCGCCAGCACCTGCTGGTTGCCGCTGAGGCTGACGTTGGTGACGGTCGAGTTCGAGTAGACGTCCTGGTAGCCGCCGGCCTCGACGGTCGAATCGTTGGCGCTGCCGCCGAAGTAGACGTGCTGCTGGCCGCCCGCGTGAACGGTGGTGTCGTTCGCGGTGCCGTAGTCGTACTGCACGCCGCCGCTGAGGATGTCGGTATGCTCAGTGGTCGCGCCGTTGAGGACGTCGACGACGCCGCCACTGCCGATCGTGATCTGGCCGGAGACGTTGCCGCCGGTGACGACATCGAGATTGCCGTCGCCGAGCACGACATAGCCCTGCGAGGTCGTCGATGCGCCCGTGACCGAAACCGCGCCGGTCGAGACCAGCGTCGGCGCCGCGAAGACGGTCGAGGTGCCGGCGTTGCCGGCTGCATCGGTGGTCTTGGCGGTCAGGTTGTTGGCGCCTTCCACCAGCGTCACGCCGGCGAGGCTCCAGGAGCCGTCGGCGCCAGCCGTGGCGGTGCCGACCAGGGTCGCACCGTCATAGACCGAGACCAGAAGGCCGGCTTCGGTGGTGCCGCTCACCGTGAAGGTGGGCAGGTTGGCAGTGTCGAGCGTCACGCCGGTGACGCCGACGGCCGGGGCAACCGTGTCGACGGTCACGTTGATCGCGGAGGCGGCATCGCTCACGGCGCCGGTCGTATCGGTGACCTTCGCAGTGACGGCATGGGCCGCGTTGCCGAGCACGCCGGTCTGGATGTCGATGTAGCCGCGCGCGATGTCGGCGAGCGAGAGCGTGACTGCCGAGCCGATCGCGGTCTGACCGTCGAACAGCTGCACGACGTCGCCGGCGAAGTTGCTGCCGGTTGCGATGCGGACCGTCAGGTTGGTGTCGTTCGTGCTGGCGCCGTTGGCGAGCGCGCCGCTGTTGGGCGAGACGTCATCGGTGACCGACACGATGGTCGGCGCGGTCGGGGCGTTCGACAGGTTGAAGACCTGTGCGGTGATGCCGTAGGAGGAATTGTCACCAAGCGTCTGGCTGAAGTCCTGCCAGCTGATGACGAAGCCGCCATTGGCGAGCGCCGAGACGGTCGGATAGTACTGATAGCTGTTGGTCTGCGAGTTGACGATGTACTCGCCGCCGATCTTGTTGCCGGCCGTATCATAGACCTGCGCCTTGATGCCGGAGCCGCTGCCGTCCGCCGTTCCTTCGTCCGACCAGGTCACGACGAAGCCGCCGCCGGTCAGTGCGGTGATGCTCGAAAAGCCCTGGTTGCCGCCGGTCTGGGTGTTGACCTGGAATTCCGAGCCGACCTTGCTGCCGCCAGCCGTGAAGACCTGCGCGCGAATTTCGCCGCTGGTGTCCTCGAAGCTGATCACGAAATTGCCGTTGGCAAGACCGGTCACGCCGGCAACCATGCGGCTGTTGTAGTAGGCGGTGTCGACGGTGAATTCGGAGCCGACCTTGGTCGCGCCGCTCGCACCCGGGTGGAACACCTGGCCGCGGACTTCCCAATTGCCGGTGCGGAAATCGTTCCAGGTGACGACGAAGTCGCCGTTGCCGAGCGTTGCGATCGAGGCGCGCTCCTGATCGAAGTTGGCGCTGGCGGAGTTGACGAGGAATTCGGAGCCGACCTTGGCGCCGCTCGCATCATAGACCTGGGCCTTGATGTCGGGCGCGACGCTGCCCTGGTTGGTCCATGCGACGACGAAGCCGCCATTGGGCAGGCCGGTGATGGCCGGGGTATTCTGGTTGTTGGCGGTGACGGAGTTGATCAGGAATTCGCCGCCGACCGGGGCGCCGTTCGCGCCGTAGATCTGGGCCTTGATGTCGCCGCTCGTGGAGTTCTGGTCCTGCCAGGAAACGACGAAGCCGCCGTTGCTGAGGCCGGTTACGACCGGGGAGGCCTGCGAGCCGTTGGTCTGGGTGTTGACCAGGAATTCGCCGCCGACCTTGCTGCCGTCGGCCGCATAGAGCTGGGCATGGACGGCGGAGCCACTGGTGTCGCCGAGCGTGCTGCTGCCGCTGGTGGAGCCGGCGAGGCCGTCCTGCCAGGTGACGACGAAGCCGCCATTGGTGAGGCCGGTAATGGAGGGATACCACTGGCTGCCAGCCGTCTGGCTATTGACCTGAAATTCGGTACCTATTTTTACGACGGTGGTCATAACATACCTCAAGTGATGCTAAAGGAGCGCTGAAGGGCTGAATTCCGCGCTGCTGCCGCCTGTTGCGGAGGCCCGCGCCGAACCTGCACGGGCTCTAAACGATCTATTTATGATATTTTATGATACATTTTTGTGCGGTATGCGGCATTTTGTCCGTAATAACGTTATATCAATGATATGAAGTGGTTCCGCAGGCGCAGCCGAGGCGAGTGCTCCAAATGATATGCAATCTGGCGCCGGGTATGCCTCCCGCATAGGCCCGTGCGATCGGAGCCGCCGTCGCACGGATGAATGTGCTCACGCGCTGCCCCTCGATGGCACGCGACCTGCTGCGTCCGAGACTTGATGAGCGAAGAGTGGCGAGGCTTGCGCCGATGGCCTTGGCCGGAGCAGGGCTCGACAGCCGAGGAAGCTGTACCGGGACTTGTCCCGGTACAGCAATGTCGTCTCAGGTCAGCTCTGGGCGTGAACGAGCGAGGTGCTCTCGGGATCGGAGCTTTGCTGCGTGATCGCGCCTTCGCCAGCATCCGGCACCAGGCTCGCCGAGAACTGCGAGAGCAGCGACAACGACACGGACGTGCCGCCATGGCCGTCGGAGGCGACGTTCAACGCGGTGCCGGCCTCGACGCCTGCGAACTGATAGGCGAGGGAGCCGTTGCCGGTGATCAGCGTGAGCGTCGCGCCATCGAATTCGTACGAGGTCACGGCAAGGTTGCGGAAGTCGATGACGTCGCCGACCTCGAAATTCGAGATCGTGCCGGTCAGGCCGGAGGCGTCCTCGAGATAGAGCGTCGAAGCCGTGCCTGCGAAATCGACGCCGTTCTGGACGCCGCCGGCGTAGACATATTCAGCGCCGCCGGCGAGATGCGTGTTGCTGGCGCTGCCGACCACATCGAACTCGCCGCTGTTGACGGTCGCGCCCGAGGCCGTTCCCGCCACGAACACGAGGCCGCCGTTGACCGTCGTGGAGGCCGCCGAACCGCCAACGTCCACATATTGCAGGCCGCCGGCGTTGACGGTCGTTCCCGTCGCCGAAGCGCCGGAGCCGACATATTCGCTGCCGCCGGACAGAACCACCGTGTCGGTCGAACTGCCGGTGCCGAGAACCTGAAGGCCGCCGCTGACCTGGCTGCCCTGCACGCTGCCGCTGTTGACCTGCTGGAAGCCGCCAGCCTGCACGGTCGTCGTGATCGCGGTGCCGTCCAGCACGACGTGCTGAATGCCGCCGCTGTTGACGGTAGTGTTGTTGGTCGTTCCGGCGACTTCCTGGACGCCGCCGCCGAACACGACGGTGTCGTTGCCGGTGCCGAGCACGAATTGATAGCCGCCGTTGTTGATCACGGTGCCGTTGGCGGTGCCGTCCTCGCCGACATATTGCAGGCCGCCCGACGAGACGATCGTGCCGTTGGTGGTGCCGCCGGCTGCCACGAACTCGTTGCCGCCGTTGACGATGACGGTCGCATAGGTCGCGCCGCCGACATGCACCTGCTGGAAGCCGGCCAGCGTCGTTCCCATGACGGTGGCGTTCATGACGTCCTGGTAGCTGCCGGCGCTGACCATGACGTTGCTGGCAATGCCGCCATAGACGTGCTGGGTGCCGCCGTTGGAGATGACGACGCCGTTGGCAAAGCCGTAAACGTACTGCGTCCCGCCAGCGATAGTCGAGTTGGTGGCGATACCACCGGCCTCGATCATGATGACGGTGCCGGGACCGACCGCGGTCGCGCCGGACACGACGCCGCCGCTGGCGACGTCGAGCGTGCCCGAGACGACGATGTAGGTCGTGGTGGTGGGGGCGGAAATCGTTGTCGTGCCGCCAAATACAACTTGAGTGGTCATTGATGCCTCAAATGAGCGCTAATGGGGATGGTCGCGATGATGATACAACTCGGAATGAGAATCATTCCGTCGATAATGATATATTTTGTATCATAACGCGCGGATAATGTTATAGTGATGTTCAGGACAAGAAGGTGCGGCGAAACGCCGGACGGCTTGCGAAGTCATGCGGACTGTCGCGCATGACCGGCGACCGCGCGGCGCGCCGTGGCCGAGAGGCCGGTCTTCAGGATCGCTCTACGGGGAATTAACGCTCGACGGTCAGGGCCGGCGGCCTGGGCTGCTCGGCGCCAAAGGCCACCCAGACATTCGGGTCGACGGCGCTTTGCCGCGACAGATAGCGATATTTGGTCTCGTACCAGAACAGGATTTCCGGAGTCTGGTTGTCGAGGATCATCTCGCCGCGGTCGGAGCGAACGGTGAGTACGGCGTGACGCCCCTTGGCCGGACCGGGCTCCTCGACCGTGGTGATCAGGAGCGATCCCTGCGGCCAGCCCAGCCTGGCGAGCATCTTGCGCTTGAGCAGGACGATGTCCTCGCAATCGCCGCGATCGAGCGGAAGCGTCCAGCGTTCGGCCTTGCCGTAAAGCGCGTCATCGCTGGTCCAGGCGACGCGATCATTGACGTATTTGTTGGTCTCGTAGAGCTGCTGAAGCAGTTCGGGCGTGAGCACGACGTCCCGGGCCTGGTCGGCGCCGGGCCGGCACTCCTCGGCATTCTCGGCGCAGAACTGTTGCCAGCCGGATGGGGCCTTGGTCGCGGCGCCGATCGCAGCAAACAGGGTGGGGCGGGCCAGGAAAGCGTGGGCCGGCAGCGCCATCGACAGATAGGTCGCGGCGAGGCCGGCGGCCGCCAGCGTCGTCAGTCTCTGCCTTGCGTTGCGACTTCCCGCCATGTCGTCCCCCGACGCTCCCTGTGCAGGGGACGTTGGCAGAGACAGCTCGCGATCGGGCTAAGCTATTGCTTCAAATTGTACCAATCTGCGCGATCTCGGCGGGGACGTCGGCGGTGATGGTGTGATTTTCGTTAAGGCTGGCGTTACGCAGTCACATCATCGACATGAGGGCATTCCCCTGCAGCTTCCGGCCCTC
Source organism: Bradyrhizobium sp. Pa8 (assembly GCF_052588265.1). Classification (NCBI taxonomy): domain Bacteria; kingdom Pseudomonadati; phylum Pseudomonadota; class Alphaproteobacteria; order Hyphomicrobiales; family Nitrobacteraceae; genus Bradyrhizobium; species Bradyrhizobium sp. Pa8. The sequence goes on from NZ_CP176767.1 coordinate 3,103,952, forward strand.
GCCTCAATCAGAACGGCGACTCCTCAGGCCAGCGCAGCGCGTGCCATTGGCCGGCCGCGATCTGGCCGCGGCTCATCTTCGAGGCGACCGCATTGCGCAGCTTTGCAAAATTCTCGCGCGTTTTCCTCGGTGCGTGCGCAGCCGCGAGGTTAAGCCATTTGTAGGCGGCGACGTCGTCCTGCGGCACGCCCTGGCCCTTGTCGTAGGCGAGGCCCAGCAGATATTGCGATGTGGTGTCGCCTTGCTCGGCCGCCAGCCTGTACCAGTAGCCGGCGGCGTCATAGGCCTGCGGCAGGCCTTGGCCCGTCGCGTACATGAAGCCGACCATCCCTTGCGCGCGGGCATTGCCGCGCTCGGCCTCCGGCAACAGCAGACGGGCAGCGGTATTGTAGTTGCCGCGGTTGAAGGCGCCGGTTCCGGCGCCGAGGGAATCTGCGTGGGCAACGCTTGTCGAGGCAAGTCCCAGCACGATGGCGGCAATCAAGAGTCTGCTGGACCTGATCATGTGAACCACTCCTCGGGCAATTTGTACTGGCTCAGCGGTAGGTCGTCGGCGCGGGCTTCGGCCCGATCGCGTTGATCGTGCCGCGCAGCTTGGTGCGCAGCTCCTCGGCGACGAAATGAGCATCGGCGCCGTCGCGGATGATCTGCGGCCGGATGAAGATGATCAGCTCGGTGCGCTTGACCTGCTTGTCCGTCTGCCCGAACACGGCTTCGCCGAGGCCGGGAATCTGGTCGAGGCCCGGAATGCCCGCGCGGGTCTTGGTCTGGGTGTCGCTGATCAGGCCCGCCAGCAGGACCGTCTGTCCGCTGGCGACCGCGACCGAGCTGCGCACCTTGCGGGTCGACACCGTCGGCGTCAGCGAGTTGGTCGACGTCGAGGACGAACCCGACGACGAGTTGCTGACGGGATTGGAGATCTCCTGCTCGACGTCGAGCCTGACATTGCCGTTGGCATTGATCCGCGGCACCACGCGCAGGATGATGCCGGTGCTGCGATAGTCGGTCGTGTTGGCGACGGTGTTGTTGCCGGTCAGCACGGTTGCGCTTCCGGTCTGGATCGGGATCTCGTCGCCGACCTGGAGGGTCGCCACCTGGTTGTCGATCACGACCACGGACGGGTTCGACAGCACCTTGACGTCGGTGACCGCATGCAGCGCGTTGAGCACGGCGCGCGGCGTCTGCGCCGAGCCGACCAGGAAGTTGAAGCCGGGGATGGCGCGCTGGAGCACGACATCGGCTGCCGCCGCGGCGACCGACGTTGCGCCGTTAAAGCCCACCGAGCCGGTGTTGGGCTTCAGGCCGACATCGCGGCTCATGATGTAGGACTGGATGCCGTACTGGAGATCGTCGGTCAGCGTCACCTCGGCGATGGTGGCGTCGATGGCGACCTGGAGCTGCGGCTGGTCGATCTCCCTGATGGTCTGCTCGATGATCCGGTACTGTTCCTGGCTCGCATAGATCAATAGCGTGTTGTTGACACTGTCGGCAGTGATGCGGACACCGTCGAGAACGTTGCCGGGACCTGCGCCGCCGCGGCCTGAATTCTGTCCTGTGGCGGAGTTGTCGAACAGGCTGCCGCCGCCTTGCGAAGCGGATGATGAACCGTAGGCGGCCTGATTGCCGGTGGACGCGTCGGCAACGCCCGAGCTTGCCGCGCGTCCGCCTGAATTCGAGCCAAAGCCGCTGCTCGACTGATTGGGCGAGGCCGACAGGCGGCTGAGCGCAGAGCCGCCGCTCGAGCTCGAGGCGAGGCCGGATCCTGGCGCGACCTGTCCGCCCGGGCTGTCGAGCGGAGAGGCGGACGAGCCGGATGAACTGCTCGAACCGAAGACGTCGTTGAGCACCCGCGCGATCTGCCGGGCGTCGCCGAACTTCACGCGGTAGACGTGGACCGCGGAGCGGCCTGTATTGGTGGTGTCGAGGCGGCGGATCCAGGTCTCGACACGGTTCAAGAGCTCCGGCTTCCGCGTCACCGCGAGCACCGCGTTCATCCGGGCGATCGACTGGAATTTGATCACGTTCTGCGTCATGCCGCCTTCGCCGGAATCGACGATTTTTTCGAGCTCGGCGATGATCGGTCCCGGATTGCTGTTCTGCACCGGGAAGATGCCGACCGACTGTCCCTTCAAAAAGTCCGCATCGAAGCTCAGCACGAGATCGACCGCGTTGCGGCGCTCGCTGCCGGAGCCCTGGATCAGGATCAGGTTGCGGGTGGTGTCGGCGCGGATCATGCCCTGCTTGGTGGCAAAACTGTCGACCAGCTTGATGACGGTCTGCGCCGAGACATATTGCAGCGGCACGATCGTTATGCCGTAGCCCGGTGTCATCCGATCGGAGGCGTCCGCACCGCCGACGCCGACCGCGTCGCCCTGCGGCATCAGCCGGTAGCCGGTATCGTCGCGCACCAGCGCGACGCCGCCGATCCGCAGCGCGTTTTCGAGCGCGAAGACGACGTCGGATTTGGGGATCGGGCGCCCCGAGGAGAGGCTGATATTGCCCTGGACGCGCGGATCGATGACGTAGCCGACGCCGAGGATGTCGCCGAGCACGATCTTGGCGACGGATGCGACCGGCGAATTGTCGAAATTGAGCTCGAACCGGTCGGTGCTGACCGCCGCTTGCTGCGAGGAGGTGGCGGTTGGCGCATCGTCGTTGGCAACAGCAGCGTAGATCGCGGTCTTGGCGCGGGGGCCGGTCGAGAGTTCGCGCTGCGGCAACTGGTTCGGATAGCGCGGCAACAGGTCAACCGAGCGGACCTTGTCGAAGACATCCGGATCCTTGGTGTCGGCATCGGCGATGCCGCTCACCGTGTTGCACGACCCGAGCAATACGCAGATGGCAGCGCATTGGACAACCAAGCCGATCCGGAATGCTGCTCGGCTCACTGGACTGCCTCACTCACGCGCCGCCCGCTGTTGTTCCCGTCGAGGCGGGGCGGGCCGAATGCGGCTTGCTTAACCCTCTCGTATGACAGTCGTGTGTTACGAACTCTGTTAGCCTTGCGCCCGTCGTGCGCGAGTTTGTTGTGAGAATGTGATGCGACGGGAAATTGCGCAGAGACATCAAGGACGTTCTGTTCGGTCATGTTGTCACTGGCCGGGGACGATCTTGCGGTCGATCATGCCGTCACATTTCCAATCGGAGAACTAAGGTAAACGGCCCGCTCGCCGCTCTGCGGCCGTCAGAGTGACTACGGTAGACGTCCATGGCCTCCCCGAATGCGCACGAGTTCGTAGCTCGTTTCAGCCAGAAGGTTGGCCTGAAGCCGGACGCGGACAAGCTCGGCAGGCCGAATGGGGCGGCCCGCCCTGCCGAAGGTGGTCTGCGTAAGCTGTGGGAAATGAGTGAATTGTCGGCGAGCGAATTCGCCGACGAGGTGTCGCTGTTCTTCGAGCTTCCGCGAGTCACGCTTCAGGAGATGATGGCGACGGAATCCCGCGCGCAGCAGTTTTCGCGCCGGTTCCTGCGCGAAATGGCGGTGTTCCCGTGTCAGCCCGCTGGCGGATCGCCGGTGCTTGTGCTGGCCGACCCCACGGACCGGGCCTCCATACAGGCGGCAGCAATCGTGCTTGGCACGGCGCCGACCATCAAGGTTGCCTCGTTCGAGGACATCGCCACCGTGCTCGACCAGCGTCTCGGCGAGGAGGAGAGCGCGAGCGCCGAGACCGCCGTCAATGCCACGGCGCAGGATGACGACATCGACAATCTGCGCGACCTTGCCAGCGGCGCGCCGGTCGTTCGCGCCGTCAACGACATGTTCGAGACCGCCGTCGAACTGCGCGCCAGCGATATCCATATCGAGCCCGGCCGCACCTCGCTGGTGATACGAATGCGCGTCGACGGGTTGTTACGCAATGTCGCGACACCGAACGGCGTGCCCCCGGCTGCGGTGATCTCGCGCATCAAGATCCTGGCGGGACTGAACATCGCCGAGCGCCGGTTGCCGCAGGACGGCGGCGCGCGGGTGCGGGCGGCGCGCTCGGAGATCGACGTGCGCGTCGCGATCATGCCGACGCAGCATGGCGAGTCCGCCGTCATCCGCCTGCTGCCGCGGGACCGCGCTCTGCTGTCGATCGACAAGCTCGGCTTCCTGCCCGGCGACCAGGGCAAATTGCGGCGCATGCTGGCACTGCCGCACGGCATGATCATCGTCACCGGCCCTACCGGCAGCGGCAAGACCACGACGCTCGCGACGGTGCTGTCGCTGCTCAACGAGCCGACCCGAAAAATACTGACCATCGAGGATCCCGTCGAATACGAGATCCCCGGCATCTCCCAGTCGCAGGCCAAACCCTCGATCGGCCTGACCTTCGCCACCGCGCTGCGCTCCTTCGTGCGCCAGGACCCCGACGTCATCATGGTCGGCGAAGTCCGCGACTCCGAGACTGCTCATGTCGCGATCCACGCTGCGCTCACCGGCCATCTCGTGCTGACCACGCTGCACACCGAGACGGCGGCGGCCGCCGTGCCGCGCCTGCTCGATCTCGGCGTCGAGGCGTTCCTGCTGCGCTCGACCTTGCGCGCGGTGATCGCGCAGCGCCTGGTCCGGCAGCTCTGTGACCGCTGCAAGAGCAGCCGGCCGCTGACCCACGCCGACGTCGAGGCCGATCCGCGCTACACGGCGGTCGGTCTCTCCGTCGGCGATGTCATCTTCGAACCCGTCGGCTGCGAGCGCTGCGGCAATGTCGGCTATCGCGGCCGTATCGGCGTGTTCGAGGTGCTCGAGATGAACGAGGAAGTCCGCGCGCTGGTCGAGGAGCAGTCAGACTGGGAATCCATCGACAAGGTCGCCATCCGCAACGGCATGACGACCATGATCGAGGATGGCCTCGCCAAATGCCTGTCGGGCATGACCTCGGCGGCGGAGATCCTGCGCGTGACCACCGTGCGGTGACGAGATGCCGAACTTTCGCTATCGCGCGCTGACGCAGAAGGGAGAGGTGGTCTCCGGCTCGATCACGGCGGCCAACCTCGCCGAAGTGTCCCAGCGCATCGAATATCTGGGCCTGGTCGCGATCGATGCCGGGCCCGAGGAGGAAGCCAAGGGCTGGTCGCTCTCACTGGCGTCGTTGACGCTGTCGAAGCCGGGGCCCGCGGATGTCACGATCTTCACGCGCGACCTTGCTCTGCTCCTGAAGGCCGGTGCCCGGCTGAATGATGCGCTCGAACTGCTCGCAGGCGACATGGACGTCAGCCGGCTTCGTCCGGTCGTCAATACCATCAAGACCGCGATCCTGTCCGGCGAGAGCTTTGCCGAAGCGCTTGCGCGCGAGCCGACGCTGTTTCCGCCCATGTATGTCGCCCTGGTCAGGGTCGGCGAGATGTCGGGCACGCTGGACCACATTCTGGAGACGATCGGGACCGAGCGCACGCGCGCGGAGGCTCTGCGCCGCAAGGTGACCGGCGCCCTGCAATATCCTGCCTTCGTGCTGCTCGCGGCCGGTGGCGTATTGATCTTCTTCGTCACCTTCGTGCTGCCGCAGTTTTCGGCGGTGTTGCGCGACTTCAACGCCAAGACCGATCCCGTCATCGAGGTGTGCCTGACGCTGTCGGACATCCTGCGCGGTCACGGCTTCGAGGTCGGCGCCGTGGTTGCGATCGCCGTCATCGGCGGCTGGCTGGCGTGGCGCAGGCCATCGGTCCGCGCCAGCATCGTGACGCAGATCGCGCGGCTGCCTGTGATCTCGACGGTGGTCGAATTCCATCGCGCCGCGCTGTTCTCGCGCAATCTCGGCATCTTGCTCGGCAGCGGCGTGACGCTGACGGCGACGCTTCGCATCCTGATCGACATCATGACTGCGACCGGCAACGTGCAGGCCTGGGCGGCGATGGCCGACCGCGTGCGCCATGGCGGCAGGCTCGCCGAGGCGCTGGCTGCTTCGGCCGTGCTGCCGCCCGTCGCGGTGCGGATGCTTCGGCTCGGCGAAGAGACCGGACAGTTGCCGACGCTGTCGGGCCGGGTCGCGGAGTTCTACGAGGAAAAGCTGCAGCGGCAGCTCGATCGCGTCGTGGCCATCATCGGGCCTGCCGCGATCATCCTCATCAGCGTCGTGGTCGGGGGCCTGATCGTGTCGGTCATGACGGCGCTGCTGTCAGTGACGCAAGTTGTCGGTTGAGAAGGGGAGGGTTCGCATGATCCGCGTTTCCAAGAAGGGGCTGTTTCCTCCGCCGAGGCGCCGCCGCCGGCGTCGCGGTGAGGAAGGCTTTACGTTGGTGGAGATGCTGGTCGTCATCACCATCATAGGCATGATCATGGCGTTGGTCGGCCCGCGGGTGCTGAACTATCTCAGCGAGTCCCGCGTCAAGGCGGCCAAGATCCAGATCCAGAGTTTCAGCAGCGCGCTCGACCTGTTCTACCTCGACGCCGGCCGCTTCCCGACCAGCTCGGAAGGACTGGGCGCGCTCGCGCATGCCGTGAGCGGCGTGGCGTCCTGGAATGGTCCTTATTTGAAGGGCGGCAACGTTCCCAACGACCCATGGGGCAATCCTTATGTCTACAAGCAGCCGGCGGAACGCGCGCCCTACGAAATTCGCTCGCTCGGCTCCGACGGGCAGGAGGGCGGAACGGGAACCTCGACCGATCTCGTCTCCGGAGCGAACTGATACGGGCGAGGCCGGCTTCACGCTGCTCGAAATGGTCTGCGTACTGGCCATCGTCGCGATGCTCGCGGCCGTGCTGCTGCCGCGCTTTCCGTCGCAGACCTCGCGGCCGCGGCTTGAGGCTTATGCGATCGAGGTTGCGGCCCTGCTCAAGGCCGACCGCAACGCCGCGCTGTCGCGCTACGGCGCCGTCAGCGCCGTTGTGGACGCGCGGGCACGTACCGTGAGGTCGGGGTCGGGCCCCTGGATCATCCAGGTGCCGCAGGACGTGGTGTTCGACGCGCTGCTGCCGCAACGATGCAACGGCCGGCCGGCGTTCTCGACCATCAGCTTCTTTGCCAGCGGCATGTCATGCGGCGGCGCGATCCGCCTGACACGCCTCGGCAATGCCGTCGAGGTGCGTGTGAACTGGCTGACGGGAGGCGTGGACATTGTCGCGCAAGACGTCCTCTAGTCGCCGGCGCGAAGCCGGCTTCACCATGATCGAGGCCGTCGTGGCGCTCGCGCTGGTGACGATCGTGCTCGCTGCGATCGGAACGCTGGTCGCGACCAATTCGCGCGGCGCCTGGAAGCTCGAGCAGCATGCCGCCCTCGTCAATGCGGCGCGTGTGGTGGTGTCCACCTTGCCGCGCGCCGGAGCACCGATGCTTGATGATCTGCGCGGACGGGTCGCCGGCCACCGCTGGCAGATGCGCATGACGCCATTCCTCGACGATGTGCCCGTCGTGCCGGAGTCGCGGTTCGTTCCGCAGCGCGTCGAATTGCGCGTGCAGGCGCCCGCCGGGGCGATGGTGTCGTTCGAAACGATCCGCTTGCAGAGCAGGGGCGGGAGCTGATGACCGACGCCCGGCAATGGCGCGCCGAAGACGGCTTCACGCTGTTCGAAGCCCTGGTTGCGCTGGCACTGATGGGTCTGATCATGGGCGCGCTGGCCTCGGTCACCGGGCAATGGCTGCCGAGCTGGAATCGCGGGATCATCCGCGCCCAGCGCAACGAGCAGGTCGCGGTCGCTCTCGACCGGCTCACGGCCGATCTGGCGGCGGCCGACTACGTGACGCGGTCGGACAATCTGTCGTTGTTTCGCGGCGGGGAGCAGGCCGTGATGTTCGTCCGCTCCGTGCTCGGCCCGAATGGTCGGCCGGGGCTGGAGATCGTGCGGATCTCCGAGATCAACGACAGAAACGGTCCGGCACTGGTGCGCATGCGCGCGCCCTTCGTGCTGCTGAAGGCGGGAGATCCCAGGGCAGACCAGATTCCGTTCGTCGATCCCGTCGTGCTGCTGCGGCTGCCATATCGCATCAGCTTCGCCTATGCCGGCCTTGACGGCAAATGGGGCAGCCGCTGGCTCAACTCCGGCGAACTGCCGATGTCGGTCCGCTTCGACATCAGAGATGTCGAGCGCGGAACCGTGATTTCGAGCGCCGCGCGGATCCATGTCGAGACCGGCGCGCCGCGGCCGGATCCGTCGACCGAGCAGGAGGCGACGCAGACGCAACCCAGTAACGGGCCGACGCAATGACCAGTTCGGCCGCTCGACTGAGACGCAAGCTTGCAGCGCAGGACGGGTTCATCGTCGTCGCCACCTTGTGGCTGCTCGCGGGACTGGCCGCGCTTGCGACCGTCGCTTCGGTCTACATCGCACAATCGGCCAATGCGCTCTCGGCGCTGGACGCGGCGACCCAATGGGAGATGCTGGGTTCGGCGGGTGTCGAGCTCGCCGCCTACCAATTGTCGGCGCCTGCGACGATGCGGCGTCCGACCCATGGCGGCTTCGGCTTTCGCCTGTCCGATGCCTCCGTACGCGTCGAGTACATGTCGGAATCTGCACGGATCAATCTCAACATGGCGCCGCGTGCGATGATAGCGGGACTGTTCAGGGCGCTCGGCGCACCGGCAGAAGCAGCCGACGAATATGCCGCGCGTGTCGTCGCCTGGCGGCGCGCGCCGAGACCGGACGGGCGGGATACGGAGCCGGCGGCCTATGCTGCGGCGGACCTCGCTTACGTGCCGCGGCAAGCGCCGTTCAGCAGCGCCGATGAGCTGTGGCTGGTGCTCGGCCTGCCGGTCGCGCTGGTCGAGCATGCGATGCCTTTCGTCACGGTCTATAGCGGCATGGCTGAAATCAACGTGCTCGATGCCGCGCCGGAAGTGATCGCCGCATTGCCGGACATGACGACGGCAAGGCTCGACGCCTTCCTCAATCAGCGCGCGGACCTGCCGCCCGACAATCCAGAGTTCGTTATCGGCGCGCTCGGCGGGCGGCAGCCGGGCGCCACGATATCGGCGAGCGACGCCTATCGGGTGCGCATACGGATCACGCTACGGGACGGCCGGCAACGAACGCCCGAGGCGGTGATCCGGATTCCGGGACCGGGCGAGAAGGAGGCCTTCCGCGTGCTGGCATGGACCGACGAGGTTGATCCGGATCGAGGAGGGCGGCCAAGGCCGCGGGAGAGCAGATGAGTATTCCCAGTCAAATCGCAGTCGCGCTGTCGCTGTGGATCGACAGCATTGCGTGCACGGTGAGCGCGCGGCTCGAACGAACGCGCGGTGCGCGGCAGATCACGATCAGCGAGGACGAGGAGGGCGCTCTGACGCTGCGCCTCGCCTCGACGACGCGCAAGGATGCAGATCTACCGCCCGGTCGCATCGACATCGTCGACGGCGTGATCAGCGAACCGCTGTCGGACGAATGGTCCGCGGCAATGAAGGGTGCGATGGTCGACCTTGCACTTCAGCCATCGCGCTTCGTATTCCGTCCGCTGGAGTTGCCGGGACGTGCAGTCGAGTTTCTCGACGGAATCATTCGTGCCCAGATCGATCGGCTGACACCCTGGAGCCCGGCGGAAGCGGTGTTTCACTGGACGCCGCCGCAGGCGATCGCCGATGACCATGTCGAGTTGACGGTGGTGGCGACGGCGCGCGCGGCGGTGACGTCGTTGTCGCAAGCTCTCCTCGATGCAGGGGCTGCCGCTGTCGAGATATCGACGGCGGCGCCCGGGATGGAGCGGGTCGCTGTCCACAATCAGCGCCTCGGCGGGCAAACCGGCTCGAGCCGCCTCCGCTTTGCGCTGATCGCAGTCCTCGCGACGACCGGCGTGCTCGCGATGCTGTCGGTCGGGCTCGGTGGGATCGCCACTGATTCCTACGATGCCGAGCTGCAGCAGACCCAGCGTAGGATCGCCGAGCGCCGCGCGCTCGCGCGCGGCGGGCAGGGCGGTCCGGGCAGCTCGCCCCTCGAAATTCTGGCGCGCCGCAAGCAGACGATGCCGTCGGCCGTGATGGTGCTGGAAGAGCTGTCCGGCCTCTTGCCCGACCACACCTACGCGACCGAGCTGAGGATAGAGGGCGACAAGCTCCAGATCACGGGTCTCACCAGCGATGCCCCGTCGCTGATCCAGATCCTGGAGCAGTCGCCGCATTTCGCCAGCGCAGGATTCTTCGCACCGACGACGCGCGCCGCCAACGAGCCCGGCGAGCGCTTCCACATCGAGACCAGGATCAAGCCGCAATTCGGGTCGGGCACATGATCAGCATGCAGAAATTCGAAGGATATTTCACGCGCTTCCCGGTCGCCGCGGTCGCGGCCTATGTGGCGCTGGTGGTGTTGTTCGCGTTCACGACGGTGCAGACCGTGATCGAGATCCTGGGTAGCCGCGACGCTGCGGCGTCGGCCGCGGAGATCCTTCAGACGCTCGAGGCCCGGCGTGCTACGCCGCCGCCCGCCGTCCGGGCCGACATCAGCGTTCCCACGGGCTCGGCGTTCCTCGAAGGACAGACGGCCTCGGTCGCAAGCGCCGTGCTGCTCCAGCGGGTGCTCGCGGCGACCAAGCGGGTGAACGGCAACACACTGTCGTCGCAGGTGGATGTCCAGGGACCGCTCGCCAAATCCGGCTTCGTCTCGGCGACGTTCAACATCGAGCTCGCTTCCGCATCTCTTCAGCCGCTCCTCTATGACCTGGAGGCCGGCATGCCCTTTCTGTTCGTCGATGGTCTGGTCGTGCAGACCGGCTCGGGCAGCGCCGACAACAGCAAGTTGCGCCTGGTCCTCGGTATCTCGGCGCAGCGACAGAACGCGAAGTGAACGAAGCGACTTCGGGTGGAGGCGAAATCAGCTCTCGATCGTTGCGCGGTGGGCGCTCACGCGGTTGCTGCGCGACCGGATGCCGGCTTCATTTCAGGTTTGAACAGCAGCAACAGGAGCGAAACACCGAACGCGTCGCCGAGACTGAACAATTGCGGTTGGAAGAAGGCCCCAAACGCCAGCGCGACCAGTCCGCCCAAGCGGGCACAGGCAAAGCGGCGTTGCTGCCGATCCATCCCCGTTGATCGTACCGCCTCGGCGCCTGCAGCGGCAATGACGCAACCGACAAAGAGGATTATCAGTCCGCCCCCGACGATTCCGAATTCCACCAGCGTCTTCAAGTAGCCGTTGTGTCCGGCCTCGAAGGCTGACGCGCGCTTGAATCCGATGCCGAGCGGATGATCCATGATCGTCGCCAGGGCCGCGGACCAGTATTCATCCCTTCCTGTGAATCCTGAAGACAGATCTCGACTGGAATCATCGAGCGCGAGAAAGGTGGCAATCTGCGGCCAAAGGAATATGCACAACAGCAACGCAACGATCGCTGCGGCAACCTTCCACGGGCGCAGGGAATTGAAGGTCAAGTCATGCACGACAAGCGCGGAAATGCAGCCGATCATGGCGTACCGCGAGCTGACGAGGGCGGCCATCGAGAAACACAGGATCCTGATGACGATGCCCGTTCTCCCCGCGTGAAACTGCGACAGAATGAAGCCTGCGAGCAACGGTGCGGCAAAAAGATTTGGCTGGATACCCCCGACGTTGCGGCCTTGCGGTAATCCTAGGACGGCGAGCGCGGAGATGCCGAACAGACAAAATATGATGGATGCCACGTTCATGCAGGTTTCGACATCGTCCGGAGGCAGAGTCCATACGACAGACAGCATCAAAGCGGTCAGCATGAGCAGAATGGTGTAGAAAACGCCAACGAACGTCGCCGCCTCGTCATCGTGCAACTGCAGGGCAGCAGACAGGTAGATGATGCCAATGATCGCGATCTGGGCGAGGCTCAAGCGACCCAGGCTGGCGAGCGCCCGCGAAGCGTGCATCAAGCACACCGTCGTGATGAACAACGCGATTCCGGTAATCTGGCCGATCAGAACCGTGCCGCCCAAGGCAAACGAGGTCGGAGCGTCCGCGAAGTCCGGGTTCAGGTCAATCATGGGGAAGCAAAGCAGGCCGCACCACACCCAGAAAGAGCCGATGACTGCAATCGTCGGAGCGCTGCGAGCGGGGAAAATTGCGGCAGCACCAGCGGTCGATCGATGCTGGCCCGGGTTGGTCGTCGATCGATCGACGAAAGATCCTGATCGGTTCAAGGAAATCGTCCCTCTTGCGGGGTGCTCTTGTCAGACGGTGGTTCCCGGCACCCGGATGTGGTCCGGTGGCAATCCCGCCATGTGCCGCTCCATCATGGCGGCGTATGCCGTCTCCAGATCACGCGTGTACTGCTTCGTGTCGCACAGAGGTGTCGTCAGTCGATCGCGCGCCAGCTTCGCTCTCAGCGCCGCGAGCCTGGCAGGATCGTTCGCCAGTTCGATCGCCAATTGTTCGTAGGCCGCTGGCGTGGTCGTGATCAGTTCGGGCAGCCGGATTGCGTTCAGCAAGCTCGCCCCGACCCGCGCCGCGAATGAATCGCCGAGGCAGGTCACGACCGGAAGTCCGGTCCAGAGTGCATCGCTGGCGGTCGTATGAGCGCCGTACGGAAGTGTATCGAGGAAAAGGTCCGCGCAACGATGCCGCGCCAGGTGTGCGGAAGTGGGGAGCCGTTGGGCGAACACCAGACGACGCGGCGCGACGCCTCGTGCCTGCGCTTCTCGGCGCAAATTGTCTGCAGCCGTCGGATTGTCCTCGAACAGCCACAACACGCTGTTCTCCACCGCGGCGAGAATCCTCATCCAGGATGAGAACACGTCGGGCGTGATCTTGTAATTGTCGTTGAAGCAGCAGAACACGAAGGCGTCATCCGGAAGGCCGTGCTCGACGCGGACAGGCATCAGATCCGCAATTGCACGGTCGCGATCGTTTGCCTGATAGCTTTCGGGAAGCCAGGCGATTTTCTCGGCGTAGCAATCGAAATCGTGCTCGGGAATGACGTTTCGGTCTGCGACGATGTAGTCGATGAAGCCGGCACCGATGGTGCCGGGAAAGCCGAGATAGTTGACCTGGATTGGGGCGGGACGCATGGCGAAGATGCCGGTGCGCGCGTCCTGGGTATATCCTTTCAAATCGACGAGGATGTCGACTTCCAATGTCCTGACAAGCTCAGCGATTTGAGCGTCGCTTTGCGGTTTGGCGTCGACAAAGCGCTCGAACGCGGCTTCGATCCGCCGGCGCATGTCCGAGCCGTCGTTTGGGCCAACCGAGATCGCGGTGATTTCAAAGCGCGTCCTGTCGTGATGTTCGAAGACGCCCGCCATCAGCTGCGAGGTCGCGTGCTGATGAAAATCGGCCGAGAGATAGCCGATGCGGATGCGGTCGTGATTGTAGCGCTCGCCGCTCCAGACCGGCGAACTCTGGAGACGAAAGTTGTTCTCGGCCCACATGCGCGCGCATTGAAGGTGCTCGGCCGATGTGGCCGGAATCGCGACGAACATGAACGGTGAGACGAGCTTCCCGCTCCGCACCGATGACCTGACCGAGGCACAACCACGCTCGAAATCCGTCCAATCGCATTGATGCAACTTGACGCGCAGACAGGCGGCGGCCACGGCGGACTGATCCGGATTGAGGTCGAGAGCCCTGTTCCAGGCGACCAAGGCGTCGTTATAACGTTTCTCGAGGTAGGCGACCTGGCCCTTCGCCAGCCAGGCGCTCACCAGGCCGGGATTCAGGACGGTGGCGCGGTCGAGAGCCGCCGCCGCATCTTGGTGACGGCCAAGGGACAGCAACACAGTGCCGCGCCCGAGCCAGGCCTCGGCGAAAGCGCCATCCGCAGCGATGGCGCGATCGAACGCGACCTCCGCATCGCGCTGACGGCCTGATCGAAGGAGAATATTGCCGTGTCCGGACCAGGCCGACGCGAGGTGCGGCCCGATGGCGAGCGCACGGTCGTAGGCTGCCGCAGCGTCCCCGAGGCGACCGAGATCGAGGAGCGCGTTGCCCCGGCCAACCCATGCTTCGGGGAGGTCGGGTTGCAGCTCCAATGTGTGGTCCGCGGCGGCCAGAGCTTCGTCGTGCCGGCCCAGCTGGATCAGCGTGTAGCAGCGGCCGAGTGCCGCTGCCGCTTGATCGGGCCGCAGCGTGAGGGCGTTGTCATAGGCCGCGAGCGCGTCGTCGTAACGGGAGGTCGCGAAGTGGATCGTGCCCTTGTCGAGATGCGCCTCCGCGAGCCGCGGGTTCAACTGCAATGCCTGGTCATACGAAGCGAGTGCCCGTTCATATTGGCGCGACTTCGCCAGCGCCGAACCCAGCATGAAGTGGGCCGGAAAATGCCGGGGGTGATGTGCCAACAGGCGTGTCAGTTGCTCGATGGCTTCGGGATGGCGGCTCAGTGCCAACAGCCCAGCCGCGCTTCCATGCAGAAGTCCCAGGCTGGTCGGCGCGAATTGGAGCCCGTGCTGGCACAGCCGGACCAACTCGTCATGCTCGCCGGCCCGGTGGAGCACGGCCGCGTAATTCTCAATGAACTCCACGTTGACCGGCTTCGACTGCAACGACCGTGTCATCAGCAGTTTTGCGCGATCAATATTTCCCGCCGCTGCCTCGGCCACGCCCAGGAAGTGCACGGCATGAAGATTATTGGGATTGGCATCGATGATGCGTCGATACAGTTTGGCGGCGGCCGCGATGTCCCCCTTGTCATGCAAGGACAGCGCCCGATCCAATATCCGTCGCTCGTCACGCATCGCTCGAACCGTACACTGCCGAAAAGGCCCGAATGGCCGGGACGAACTCCCGCTCTGCTTGACCCGACCCCACTCCTTACGTTCCGAATTGCACAAGACTGTGACATCGGTAGCTGTAGCGGCGAGCTATGTGATAATTCGCGAGCTGTCGTCGGGCCGGTTATGCGAGGTATCAATTCGTATAACATTGGTCTACATCGGCGCTGTCAGCCGTAGGTTCAGGTCACGACGCCCGCCCCGGAAAACATCATGCTTGAAACAAGTGTCGCGAGCTCCAACGCCTCGGATGGAACGCGGAGCCCTGCGGAGTCTCGATACCGGCTTGCACAAATGCGTGCCGCCGGTTGGGTGAGAGCCGTCCACGGCCAATGGAGGCAGATTGCCAACATCGGGTTGCTGGTCGCCGGGTTCGGCCTCGGTCAAGGGGCGATATTCATCGTCCAGACCGTGCTCGTGACCGCAGGTGAGTACGAGCTTCTGGCAGCATTCGGCACGCATTATTCTTTTGCCATTCTGGGCATCGTCCTCGTTGATGCCGGTGCGAGTACGACACTCGCCCGGGCAGTCGCTCGCTTGCCGAGCGGTCGGGAGGCGCGCGGCGAGGTATGGCGGGTATTCTGCGAAACGAGCGCAATAAGGATCGCGGTAGCCTTGATCGTCGGTGCCGCTGCAGCCGTGTATGTCTTGCGGCTCTCGTCGGACGAGTTTTCGCGATGGTACGTCGCCCTTGCGCTCCCCGGATTGCTGCTGTGGGCCGTCAACGGGGTAGGCCTGCTCGACGGCCTGAGACTTAGTGGCATCAGCGGAATCACAGGATCGGCGGCTTACCTGGTCACCGCGGTCGGTCTCGCCTTGGCAGCCCACAGGTCGGCTGCGGCAGCAGGCGCGATCCTGGGTGGCGCCTTTTCCATAGGCTATCTCGCGACGTTGATTGCGCAATGGACGACGCTGGCGCGCAAGGACTGGTACCCGCGGTTTCACAGGGTGACGCGTGCGGGTTTAACGAAGGCACTGACAGACGGCTGTGCCCTGTCGTTCCAGATCTTGCCGGGGCAGGTTAACATGCGCGTTCAGTTGGTGTTGAGCACGGTCTATCTCGGCGCCGAGACGACCGCCCTTTTCGTGTACGCCAAGCAGATCGTGACGGCATCGACCCAGATCGTAGGGTTCGTGCTGAGGGTGGAATTCCCAAGTCTCGTCGAGAAACTGTCGGCTGCGGGAAAGCAGAGCCTCGGCAGTATGTTCGGGGCACAGAGAATGGCGCTCTATTGCGCGACGATGTTTGCAGTCGGCGTTACCGTCGTCGCCGGCATCGCTGCGCAGGTGCCGGATTTCGGCTTGCACCGGGCTGCGATTATCATCGCTGGCTTCGCACCGACGATATTCACGATGTCGCTGTTGCTAATGATGATGCAAGCCCTGGCTGCGACGGGCGCGTATGGCCTCGCCGCCGGGGCTCTGGCGATCGGCTCGGCGGCGGGAATGCTGGCCAGCTACCTGCTGGTTTCGATGCTTGGTGTCTATGCTTTCGTGGCGGGAGAGCTCGTGTTGAATCTCGTTGGGCTCTATGTCGGATATCGCTATCTGCGCCACTGAGGGCCGAGCCGGGACGGCCGAGCCCCGATCTTGTCGTCCTGTGATATCAGCTCAAGTCGGCCGGTTTCGGCACCATCGCGATGGGCGGAGCGGGGACCGGTTTGGCTGCAGGCCCCCATGGTAACCGGAATGACAAAGGCCTCAGGAAGTTTTCGGCAGCCTGCACGATGATCCTCTTCTTGGCCAGGACCTTCGATTCGACGAGATGCCAGGACAGCGCCGCGAACACCAAGCTGAGGACATAAGCCATGGCAAAGCTGAGCAGCCAGTTCCTGTTCTCCGGAAAGAGGTAGACAAGGAGCTGCTGCACCGGCAGCCCATACAGGTACACTCCATAGGAGTAGTCGCCCGTCCGATTGACGACCGTCTCCCGGAAGTTGGAAAGCCCGACGAAGACCGTGGCGTAGGCGATCGGGATCATCGCCAGATATTGCAACGCTCCGCCCCAGAGCAGGGCGTAGGAAAGCACGACCGACAGAGCGAACAGGTCAGCTCGCAGCGGAACCTTGTCCTTGAGCTCGAACAAGGACACGCCGATCATGAACGCGAGGACGAGAGTCTCGATCTGCACTCTCCCGTCACCCGCGGACCAGTCCGCCGGCGCATGAATTCCCAGCGCCTGCATTCCCAGCAGGCAGATGAACGTCGCCGCGGTGACGAGGGGAACGGTCATGCGCAGGTGCGCCAGCTGCAGGACGAGCACGGTCGCGAGGATTACGTAGCAGTACATCTCCGCTGGGATGGTCCAGAGCTGCAGATTCACGACCCGCGGCACAGGGTTGTTGAGAAAGACACCGGGCAAATAATATTGGATATCACCGATGATATTGAGAGGATATGCGTGAAACAGAGGATCGCTGAAATACGCGGCCAAGGTGAAGCTAGTCACGAGCGGACCCAGGACGAGCATGGCGAGGAGCGACTCGACGCAAAGCGCCGGGAAAATGCGCAGCGCTCTCAGCAACAGAAAGCCGATTGTCGTCTTTGAACGGTGCAGGCTTCCTGAAACAAGGAATCCACTAAGGGCGAAGAAAGCCGGCACCACCGCCCAGATAATCGGTTGGTAGATGGGAGGCTGCGCCACGGAAAACATGCCGACGCGGACCGTCGAGTCGACCAGCGACTTGAAGGTCTGGACATCGGCGCCCAGCGTAAACGTCTTGCTATGGATGAAGAGGACGGCCGTAGAGAGAAGTATCCTGAGATAGTCGAAGCCTGTTGAATGGCCCTCAACGGACTCCATCCGAGCGGAGATGCATTCTCCTTTGGGCAGCGCCGAAGTCATCAGTACAGATCCCCGTCCAGTCTTGCTAGTGTTCAGAGCCGACGCCCCTGGCTCGCGGACGCAAGGGCTCTCTCGAGGGCGGCCACACTGACGTCTCTGGCCGGCGGCGGCTGCCCGTCGTGACATGTTCGATCGAACGAACCGGCGTCGCCAACGGCGCGGTGCGCGGAGCAGGTGTGGCGGCCCGCTGCGGAAGGGACATGAATTCGTGCTCGAGCGAACGGATGATCGAGATGCGATCCCATTTCTGTTCGGCGCGTGCGCGCGCGACGGCGCCGAGGCGATTCCGCAGCGCTTCGTCTTCGGCCAGCATCGTGACAGCCGCCGCAAGCGCGCCAGCGTCGCCCGGCGCGATGACGAGGCCGGCACCTTCCACCTCGGACGCGATGCCCGTACCAGGCTCGGTCATCGCGATGAGCGGTCGGCCGGATGCGAGCATGCCGGCCAGCTTGGACGGCAGAACCAGGTCGGATATCTCGGCCTTTTGCGGCAAGAGCTGAATGTCGGCGGTGCTGAGCAGCTCCGAGACCCGATCAAGCGGCTGGAGATCGAGGAAGCGGACGTTGTGCAGACCGGCAGCCATTTGCACCAATGCTGGTTTGACCGGGCCATTTCCGCAGAGAACGAATTTTACCGGGGACTGGCTGTCCTTCAATGCTGCGGCGGCTTCGATGATCAGTTCAAGCCCCTGCTTGTTCGACATGGCTCCCGAGTAGAGCGCCACGATATCGGTCGGCGCCAGCTGCAGCTCCGAGCGGAGCTGCGTTTGATTGCTTCCCGGCACGACGATGCTGGTATCGATCCAGTTCCGGAACTCACGCAATCTGGCAGGCACGATGCCCTTGTGTTCGAGGCGGCGTACCATCTGTATCGAGATGGTCGAAACACGGTCGAACGAACGCAGTATCCACCGTTCGACCGTACGCATCAGCCTGCGCGTGACGCCGCTGCGGAGCAGCCCGACCTCGAAGGCTGCGTCGACTTCGAGGTCCTGAACATGAACCCAGGAGGATGCGCCGGTCATCCTGGCGGCCAATGCCGCCATGGGCGCGGAAAGCAGGGATGGCGCCACCACGAATACGATATCGGGACGCCACCAGAGCGCGCTCGACAGAACGGGGACGGCTGCCGAAAGCATGAAGGAGGCGTGGTGAAGCAGCCGCTTGAGACCCGAAGGCCGGCTTGGCACGTAGATCGGCGCCCGAATGACGTCCACATCGTTCAGACGTTGATGGCGATACCATCTCGAACGATACCCCGGTGGGATGCTCCAGTCAGGGTAATAGGGCGGAGCGGTGACGACGCGAACCTCGTGACCCCAACTGGCGAGACTCTCGCAGAATTCGGTGTTGTATTTCGCCACGCCGATCAGATCGGGAGCATAATTTATCCCTATCACCAACACCCGCATAACTGTCCTCATTTTCGGTCGAAGCGAAAGGCTTCGACCGGCCGCGACAAATCCCAGCCCGCCGAGCCGGTTACGGGTTCGGTCGTGGCGCCTGCAGGCCGGAGCGTGTCTTGGGGGTGAAGCCGAGTCCGAGATGATCCTGGATAGGATCGATCTCAGCGAGCATCCTCCTGCGTATTGTTATGTCTGATATCATTTCTTGTGTGACGTTATCGTAATAACGATACGACAAGTAACAAGAGGCGGCGTGGCGCGGCGATCCCGGGAATTGGATCGATCGGTGCAACACACGGCGATCGGAAGCCTGGCTCCGCGCGGGCGGCAATTCGAGATCGGGCCGGGGCACGGATCGCGGCGGCGAAGCCGGGCGTCGCAAGTGTTGCGAGGCAGCACCGTCACTGTCGGCTACGGCGTTTCGGCAATCTGGATCACGCGTTTCAGATAGCGAAAGATCGCGACATGCCAGGGCAGGTCATCGGCAACTTCAGACGCCGATCCGGTCGCCTGAACCGTGCTAAATACCGGGTTCTCGGGTCACGAGCGCGGAGAGGCTTGCACCGCGCGCACGACATCGATCAATGCCGTCGCCATCCGGTCAACACTGAACCGATCCGCGAACAGGTCGTGGGTTCGTCGGCCCATGGCTGCCCGGTCTTCCGGAGACATGGCCAGCCATGCGCGCAGGTTCTTGAGTGTGCCCGCGAGCGAATCTTCGGCGACAAGACCCGCGCCGGCCGCTTGAACCTCGCGCCATATGTTGACCTTGTCAGAAATCAGCACGGACAGGCCGCAACCCAGGGCCTCGGCGACCGAGATGCCGAAGTTCTCTTGATGGGAGGGCAGCACGAAGGCCTCGCTGCTGTGGAACGCGCCCCATTTGGCGTCGCCCTGCAACATGCCGGGCCATGAGATCCGATCGGCCACGCCCAAGGCGCGGGTCCGGGCCTTGAGCTGACCGACCCAGCCGGTCTGGTCCGGCCCGGCCATCAGCAGATGCAGGCGAGGCTCCTCGGCCGCCACGCGGGCGAATGCCTCGACAAGCAGATCGCAGCCCTTCTTGGCGTGCAGCCGCCCGAGAAAGAGCAGCACCCGCTTGCCGCGCAACTCGGGATGGGCGGCAAGGAAAGCCTCTCGTAGCGGGGGCGCGTCCTGCGGCGGCAATCGCGTGCCGTAGGACACCACGACCTCCTGCGCCCGGTAGGGCCAGAACGAGCGGCGCGCAAGCAACCGCTCATCCTCGCTCGTGAACAGCACAGCCGCAGCGTCGCGCAGAACCCGGTATTCGGCCCAGGGCCAGTAGAGGCACTTCTTCAGATGCTTGAGCGGATAGTTCCGCTTGAACCACGGATCAAGCATGCCGTGCGTGAACACGACGTAGGGCTGCCTCAGCTCGCGCATGACCTGCCAAACGGCGAAGCTGTGGTACTGCCAGATACCGTTCACAATGACCGCGTCATAACCGCCGGCGTGGGCGCGCAGCCATGGCTGGAGCGTCGTCGAGAAATGATAGCCGCCACGCGGCGGCCCGAGTGCATGCACGGGTAACGGAAAGGATTCCAGATGAGGCGCTCCGGGATCATCCAGGCACACTACTTCGACCTGATGGCCCATCTCCAGCAGCCGCAAGCCACGCTGGCGCACGCCCTCGATGGGCCCGCCATTGCTGGGATTGGCGGAGGAAATGACGTGGAGCAGCCTCACTGGTGTCTCCTCAGGCTGCGGCAAAATGTCGATACAGCGTCATCGCCCAGTCGCGATGCCGCGTGACGCCGCTGCTTGCGCCGGGATTGAGCCACTGATGAATCGGCACCGCAAAGCCGGTCTTGGGCCGGTTCAGCACGCCTTCCGGCAATTCGGGCGCGACGCGCCTGACGATGGTGCGCTTTTCGCTGTTCGCGTCGAAATCCGGAAGCTCCACGAAGTGTTGCAGCAGTTGCAGATCGACCAGGGGCACGCGGATCTCGAGCGAATGCGCCATACCCGCCCAGTCGGCATCGCGCAGCAACTGGTTACGCATGTACCACTGCATCTCGAGAGCGGAGACCGCCAGCCGGTCGCTCTCCAGACCCTCGGTACTGGCATCGAGGCGGTTCATGGTCGCAAGCTCCTCCAGGCCATCTCTTGCCATGGCCGGGTCCATCAGCTGCGCGAGCTCCCACGGCATGTGGAGTGCTCGCCGCAACAGATACGCCCCCGACAGGCTGTGGCCGTATTCGGCGAGTCCCGCATATTTGGGCGACGGCAGTGCCGAGGCGAAAGGTTGCGCCAGATGCCGCAACATCAGCCCGGTTCGTTCGCCGACCGGTGCGCGCCGCATCAGGCTCACCAGGCGCGGTACCTGCCGGAAGCTCGGGTAAGATCCGAACAGCTCGTCGCCGCCGAGCCCCGAGATCGCAACCTTCAGGCCTTGCGCAGCCGCGGCCTTGGAGACGAACCAGACGTTGATGCCGTCGATCGAGGGCTGATCCATCGCGTCGATCAGGTGCTGCCGATCGCACTCGAAGTCGCGGGCTGAAATCCGATGCAGCGCATGCTTTGCGTGGAGCAGGCCAGCGACTTCGTCGGCCAGTCCGGCCTCGTCGTTGGGGCCGTCGGCATACTCGTTGAAGCCCAGGGTCAGCGTGCGCAACTCGCCGGCGGTCGCCGCACAGGCCGCGAGCATGGTTGAATCCAATCCCGCCGAAAGGAAGACGCCAACAGGCACGTCCGCCACCATGTGCGCGGCGACGCTGTCCCTGACCGCTGCAGCGATCTGATCGAGCGCGTCGTCGGTGCGGGCACCGGTGGCCGTGGGCAGGCGACCCAACGCATCCACGATGCTGGCAAACCGGACCGGCCGTCCGGCGCTCGCGGCGCTGAAGCGCTGCCAGTGCCCGGGCGGCAGCGCACGGATGCCGCGGTACAGGGTGTATGGCTCGGGTACTGAGCCCCACAGCAGGAAGCCGGCGTGGCCGGCCGGTTCGGGCCTTCGGTCCACCGGAGCTTGCAGCAACGGCTTGACCTGGGACGCGAAGCGAACGGTGGCGCCGTCGTCCGCCACGTACAGAGGCTTGATGCCGAACGGGTCCCGGGCCAGCAGCAACTCGCGCCGACTCGCGTCCCAGAGTGCGAAGGCATACATGCCGCGAAGGTCGGAGAACATCTCTTCGCCGCGCTGGGCGTAGAGCTTGAGCAACACTTCGGTGTCAGATTGAGTTCGCGTCGCGACGCCGTCGCGGTTCAACCGGGCGCGCAACTGCTGGTGATTGTAGATCTCGCCGTTGAAGCAGATCCAGTTGCCGGTTTCGGGGTCCAGCATGGGCTGCGCGCCGCCTTCGCTCAGGTCGATGATGGCCAGGCGGCGATGTCCGAAGCCGACGCGCCCGTCGGCGGCCATCCACAGGCCGGCGGCATCCGGACCGCGCGCGACCATCGCGTCACGCACGCGCAGAAGCTCGACTTTGTCGATGGGGGGCGCCTCGGCACGGTATGCGAAGGCGCCGGCAATTCCACACATGGTTCAGCTTTCAGTCGTCGAGGGACATGACGCGCCGCCAATGTCCTGACTGTGAAACCAGCGGCCGGGTTATCTACTCAATGTTATTATCTTCCGCAATGTACCGCGGGGTATTGATTGCTGCGTCACTGATATCGTCAAACTGTAATGTTTGCTTGATAGATGTCGCCCGAATTATAGCAGAACGATAACAGGGCTGCATGTTCTCCGCTCCCGATCGCGCCACGCCGGCGCATGCGCGCTTGCAGTTCGGGCACGGCGAACGGCCCGTCACCGCCGCCGGCACCCGATCGTCCCAATGCTCTGTCCCGTGAGTTCCGTCGGATATGTACAAGCCTCGCCGGCGCCAACTCTCTGACCGGATTTCACTGGGCTCAGAGATATCGGAACGAGCTACAGCCACGGTCCGCTCGCCTCTGCCATCTCCGGAGGCCGCATCGGCCGTGAATGCAGAAGAGCCGGCCGCGATCGCCGCTCCGTGGTTCAAATCTGTCGTCGTCTTCGGGCTGTTGTTCGGCGCGGTCTGGCTCTCGCTGTACACCGCCTACGCCATGCTGCCTTTTATCAGGCCGGGCTCGGTCGTCATTGCGTACGCAAAATTGGATACTCTTGTGAAGGGCCGGATGTTCGCTCCGCAAGACCGCAATCGGGTGATGGTCTTCGGCAACAGCAAGCTTCTCTCGGCGTTGCGTCCATCCGACCTGGATGCGGCCGTCGGATCCGGCTTCCGATCGTATAACCTTGGGCTGCCCGGCGAAGTTCACTTTCTACCGATTCTGGAAGCCGCGCTGGAAGCCGGCAACGTTCCCACGCACGTGCTGTTGACGATTCCTTGGGACGGCAAGGGCGTATCCGATAATTTTGCTGATATCCTGCGCAACGATAATTTGTTGGCAAGCACGCTGTTTCCTTTTCGAAATTTGCCCCGTGAAGCAGCGCTGTTCGCTTTTCAGAATCTGGATCGATTGTCCGACGCGCGCCGCGATGTGGAGATCCAGCGCGCTGCAATGCTCCGCGACCGGGGCTGGTACTTCATCAAGTCGCAGAGCCATTACCCGGGCGATCGCCTTCCGGATGACTACGCCCTGCCGACCGATCATCCCACACGTATTGAGCTACGGATGGTCCCTGAAAAGTCTCACTCTCGTAGTCACCTCGAACGGCTGGCGAGCCAGTATGGCTTCCAGATCATGATTGTTCCGGGCTTCTTCCGCACTGGCGAGGCTGCTCCGCTGCCAGCCGCTGACTATGCCAGGTCGATGATGATCTCGGATCGGCCGCTCATTCGGGTGTTGGGGCCGGACTACTTCATGTATCCGCCAGCGTTCTTTGCCGATCCGCAGCACATGAATCCGGCCGGCGCGCGCGCCTACACGGCCGATCTGGCCAAATTGCTGAAGGCCACCGGAGCATTCGACTGATGCTCTTCAACTCTTTCGAATTTCTGGCGTTCTTCGTAACGTTCCTGGTGGTGTTCTTCTCGTTGCCGGGGCGAACCCAGCCGCTGGTGCTGCTGATCGCCAGCTATGTATTCTACATGAGCTGGCGTCCTTCTTTCGGACTCCTGCTTGGATTGACGACGATCGTGGACTACACGACCGCACTCATGATGGCGCGGGCTCGGACCGATGGCGGACGCAAGGCGGCGCTGATCATCGCGCTGTCGATCAACCTGGGCGTGCTCGGAACGGTCAAATATCTGGACTTCCTGATTTCGAACGTGCTCGGCGTGGTCGGGCTATTCGGGTACGTGGTGCCGGACTATGCCCTTGGTCTGGTGCTCCCGTTGGGCATTTCGTTCTACACGTTTCAGTCGGTCGGCTATACGCTCGACGTGTACAATCGCCGGGTTGCCGCCGAGCGCGACTTTATCACCTACGCCCAATATGTGAGCTTCTTTCCGCAACTGATTGCCGGTCCGATCGAGCGTGCGGCACACATGCTGCCGCAGTTCCGGATCACGCATCGGCTTTCCTACCAAAATGTCACTGCCGGCCTGTTGCTCGTCGGCTATGGCCTGTTCAAGAAGATGTGCATCGCCGACGTGGTCGCGTCGGTGGTGAACGGGATCTACGCCAATCCGGCGCAGTATTCCGGCAGTTATCAACTGCTCGCGGCGGTGCTCTTCGCCCTCCAGATCTACTGCGATTTTTCGGGGTACTCGGACATTGCGCGTGGCGTGGCACGCATCATGGGTTTCGATCTCATGATCAATTTCGGGCAACCCTATTTCGCCACCAGCCTGAACGAGTTCTGGCGCCGTTGGCATATCTCCTTGTCGACCTGGTTTCGCGATTACCTGTTCATTCCACTCGGGGGAAGCCGCGGCAGCGAAGGCTCCACGGCGCGCAATCTCATCATCGTATTCGCGGTCAGTGGTATCTGGCACGGTGCAGCTTGGAATTTCGTCGCTTGGGGCACGCTGCATGGGGTCTGCCTGGTTGTCGAACGAGCCTTTATCAGGCTTGCGAAACCGGAAGCATGGCTCGGCGAGCCGGCTCGTCTGCTGCTCGGTTGGGTCTGGATGCTAGCCGTCGTGCTCGTGGGATGGGTTTTCTTCCGGTCGACGAGCGTCGCCAATGCGGTCGTCGCCCTGCGGAGCCTGGGCGACTTTGGTCCCATCTCCTACTTCACCCTGAAGATGCTGGATCTGGCGAGCGGCGAACTGGTGATGCTCGCCGTCTCGCTCGCACTGCTGTTCGTGATCGACTTCCACTTGTCGTTTCGGCCGCAGCGTCTTCGTGAACTGTGGGAGGTGCGCTGGCTGCCAACGGCTGCCGGTGTCGCGCTGGCTTATTACATCGTGCTGTTCGGCATTTTTGGGCATGCCGAATTCATCTACTTCCAGTTCTGACCGCGGCCGACTTACGGACGCGAAGGTTGGGCGTGAGTATCCTGACCCGAAGGGCGAAAAGGGCGGCGTCGCAACCGCCCCAATTCACGGCGTCAGCGGCTTACGCGTCCGACAACAGCTTGGCATGCTCGCCTTTCACCACCAGGTACCTGCCAAGGCAGATGGCGTCGAGTCCAGTGCGAAGGAAGCAGCTCATGGCCTGTTCGGGTGTGTCGACGATCGGTTCGTTCTCATTGAAGCTGGTATTGAGCACGATCGGTATTCCGGACAGTTCGCCGAAGCTGTGGATCAAGTCGTAGTAGAGTGGATTGGTGTCCCGCGCGATGCTTTGCAGCCGCCCGGTGCCATCGACATGGGTGATGGCGGGAAGTCTTTCCCGCCATTCCGGGCGAAGCTTGACGACATGCATCATGAAGGGACTGAACACATCCTGTTCAAAATAGGTCGATACAGCCGGCTGCAAGATGGTCGGAGCAAAGGGGCGGAAGCCTTCCCTTCGCTTGATCTTGGCGTTGATCACGTCCTTCATGTTGGCGCGGGTCGGGTCGGCAAGAATGGAGCGATTGCCGAGGGCGCGCGGGCCCCATTCGGATCGCCCCTGGTACCAGCCAACCACCAGTCCGGCGTGCAACAGGGATGCCACCGCCTTCGGAACGTTGCCGGGCGATAATTCGCGCATGGGAGTTTTGGCCGATTCTGCTGCGCGCCGCATCGTCTCATCCGAGTGAGCCGGCCCCCAGTAGGAATGCGTCATATGGAATCGTTCTCGTCCGCCCGCGACATTGTGCCATGTCCACAGGCCCGCACCGAGACACAGACCGTCGTCCGATGAAGCGGGTTGCATATATGCCTGCTGGAAAGGCGTGTCACGCAGCAGGCGCGCATTCATGACGCCGTTGAGTGCGCAACCTCCAGCATAAACGACCTGCTTGCTCGGGACCAGATCGTGCAGCTTGTTGAAGCAATGCACCGCCACTTCCTCGAAGCGGACCTGACAGGAGCGGGCGATGTCCTTGTCCCGTTGCGTCAGCTCTTGGCCGCGCTGGCGCGGCGAACCGAATTTCTCGATCCATTTGTCGGTGAACAAGCGCAGCATTTCCACGTGATTTCGCTCGTCCATCTTTCCGCTTTCGCCGCCGCGGTGCATGCCAAAGAAGCCCTCGGCGAGCTTGAACCAGCCATCGGGCCGCGTTTGGACGAGCTCTCGCATCGTTTCCGCAAAGCTGTCGACGCCGTATGGCGCGAGACCCATGACCTTGTACTCTTCGCCATACTCGGCGAAGCCGATGAACTGACAGCATGCCGTGTAGAAGAAGCCCAGGCTGTTCGGCAGGTTGACGCGGTCGAGCACGTCGATCCGTGTCCCCTCGCAGCGCGCCGCCATCGCGCTGGTGAAATCGCCGCTGCCGTCATAGGAGAAACCGGCCGTCAGCCCGTCGAACGGCGAGCAGTAGTACGAGCTCGCTATGTGGGACAGATGATGCTCCACGTTGACGACTTTGGCCTTGACCATGTCCGGGGCCTGCCCGGACGCCTCGGCGACCTGCTCGCTGATGCTCTGCTCGTCCTTGGCCCGCCGGATATGCTCAAGCGCTGCTTTGCCGCCGGAAAGGGGATTGCGCAAGACATACGAGACCTGAGCCGCGCGATTCTGCGACGGATCGCGCGCGACCGCGATGAAATCCAGATCCTTCGACGATATGCCACCCATGGCAAGAACCGATTGGATCGCCTGCCGCGGGAAGGACGGGTCATGCTTGATGCGTTTGCCGAAGCGCTCCTCGGCCGAAGCTGCGACCACCTTGCCATCGATGATGAGCGCCGCGGAGGCATCGGGATGGTTGAGGTTGAGGCCGAGAATTGCGGTCATCGGTACAGTCTTTCAGGTTGTGAAGCGGCTGCCGGAGAGGAATTCCGTTCGGCCACAGCGGGAGATGGCAGCCAGAGCAGAGGTTTAACTAACAACGGAACTTATCATTACCGTGACTGATCGAGAGGGAGCGCGAGGCAGCGGCGGGCAGTTCGTAGCGCTATTTCTGGATACGCCGTTCTTCGACGTTCCTTCGACTGAGCCACCACGCGACGCCGCGATCAATCGTCAGACCGACCCGTGATGGTCCCATGGTGTTTCCTTCGACGACCACGTCGCGGACGCCGGGCGAGGTCGCGGCAAAGCCCTTGATTTCGATGTGGGCGTCCTGATCGAGGCGATTGCCGCGAACGATCACCGCCTGCACCATTGGCGGTCGACCTGGAGCCTTTGCGGTCTGGTTTGCCTGGACGAGAATTGAAGCCTCATTGGAGAAAATGCTCCGTTCGGGTCCGGCCCGGTAGACGTTTCCCTCGAGTATGTGATTGTCGAGGATCTGAATCCGCCAGCCGGGCTGGAAACTGTCGTAGGACAGTCCGAAGACGGCAAAGCCGCTGGTCCTGTTGGATCGATTGCCGGAGATGACATGCCCAAGCGCCGTCCCGTACGTCTGCGCGGCGACGCCCGTGTCCTCGAAGTCATTATCGATGATCAGATAGTTCTGCTGCGCCTGGGTAATCGTGATCTCCGAACTCGAGTCCAGCGCCACCTCGAGCGGTCGATCGAGCGCCACCGACAAGTCGGACGGCTTTTTCTCCAATGCTTTGACCCTGGCGTATTGGCCGGCACCGCGTCCGTTGACCACCATGACGGCAGCGCCGGTCCAGTCCGTGCCGGCCGGATACGGATTGGCTGCATCCAGCAGCGACAACCGATCCGGGCCGGCGCTGTTCGCGTGACCGAAATAGAATCCGCCTGGCCCGTCCGACGTCATGGCTTCCCGATCCCAGCCATAAATGGCCTTGAACGTGTTGCCGCCGACGAAGATGTTCTCGGATGCGCTGACCCATTTTGACAGCGTCGATATTCCTCCGCCGGTGCCCTGGAGGTCGGCAGCAGTGACGGTATTGCCTTCAAAGACGACCTGACGCGATCCCACGATTGAGTAGGAGCCATAGCGTCCGTTGGTCAGGACGTTACGGGCCACAATCGCGTTGGTTGCCTTGAAGAGGCGAAGCGAATGTCCGGATCCGAGAATGTCGCAATCGGATACTTCGATCCTGTTTCCGCTCAATCGAATGGTGTCGGGAGATCCATCGGGGTAGATCCGACGGAAGTCGTTCATTTGCTGCAGGGTGGCTTCAGCCTCCATGAGACCCCGGAAGGCCGAACCGCGGATGCGGACATGTCGGATGGCGATATCGGCCGCGTCAGGAATCGGGGCGTCGCCGAACTGAAAGCCCCCCGCGATGATGTGCGGGTGGTTCGATGCGTAGATTGTGAGGTCTTCGACCGAGAACTGCGACCTTCCCTGTATAAGTGCGGCCGGAAGTGTCGCCAGGCTAGGCCAGACCAGGTTGACCAGATCGATGCGTTCCCCCTGCAATTTGACGCGAGGTGGAATGACGATCATGTCCGAGATCAGATAGCGCCCGCGCGGGAAGTACACCGTCCCGCCTCCGGCCTGGCTCGCAGCTTCGATGGCGGCCTTGACGGCGCGCGTACAATCAAACCTGCCGTCGCCGTTAGCGCCATATGCCCGCACATCGAAGGATTGCACAGCGTTCGCCTCGGGAGCGCGCACGACGATGCTGCCCACATCGACCCATTCGGCGTCGCCGCCGTCTCCGTTGGAGAGGCGCAGCCGGTAGCGGCCGGGCGAAACCTGATCAGGGATGCGAAACGCACCGCGCCACAGGTTGCCTTTGGTCAGAACGGCTTTCGTCGGTGCATTCCCGGC
Source organism: Bradyrhizobium sp. Pa8 (assembly GCF_052588265.1). Classification (NCBI taxonomy): domain Bacteria; kingdom Pseudomonadati; phylum Pseudomonadota; class Alphaproteobacteria; order Hyphomicrobiales; family Nitrobacteraceae; genus Bradyrhizobium; species Bradyrhizobium sp. Pa8. The sequence continues at coordinate 3,132,899 of NZ_CP176767.1, forward strand.
GTCGGGCAGCATCAACAATTGTGAACGGCTTGTCTGGCGAACGATGTTGCGACCGAACACCTGGAGCCAGCCCGAAGGCGAGACCTCATCGCCGAGGTTTCCCTGCGTCCAATAGATTGTTGGCAGGTTGATGCGGCCGCTGAGAGTGCCGTGGGAATGGGTCAGGCTGAAGCGGTAGATCCCGGGCGTGAACTGCTCCGGGATCGTGAATTTAAGGGAGAGGGGGTTGGCCTGCAGAATCGGAACGGAGGTTTCCTGTCCGCTCTCGCGGGAGGGGCCGTCACCAATTCGGGCAACTGTCACGGATGTTATCTTGTCGAGCTCGGCGCCGGTGACGAGCACTGTTTCGTCCGGACCGGCGGGATCGTTGAACCAGAACATCGCGGACTGTGCGGTTGCCTCCGCCATCCAAAGCAACTGAAACAGGGCAACGATGGCCGCGACACTACGCGTCATGGACCGAGCCCATTGAAATCATTGTGGCGTTCGAGCGCATGTTGATCAGAGCTCGATGACGAGGCCGGTCAGGCGTCGCAGCTCTGCGCGCATTTCCGCCGGATCCTTCAGATGAGAGATGGCGGCTTCCAGCTCTTCCACCTTTGCGCCGACAAGGAAGCGATACCAGAGACCCTGCAATCCGTGATAGACAAGGCCTTCTTTGCCGTCGAGAAAACCGAGCTGGAAAATCAGGCGAAACAGGAAATAGGCCGGCGCGCTGATTTGATAAGGAATACGGTTGTACAGCCGTTCCTTGATCCAGCGCTTGATGGCGGCCTGGCGCGAGCCCTCTTCCGTTATCAGATCGACGTCGCGCCCGAACAGACGATGACGCTCGTTGATCACGTCGATTGCCTCGCGTGTGGCGTATTTGTTGTGCTTGTCGGTGAAGAACGTCAGATCGTTCAGATTGTGATCGGCGAACCCACCATCGAATGTAACGGTCTGGCCGCCCCACAGAATCATGTGCTCATCCATCCAGCGGTCTTCGATGCGGCCGTGGCCGCGGCGCCAGATCCGCAAGAGGAGGAGCGGGTAGCGGCCACCATGGCGAATCCAGCGGCCAAGGAAGATGTGCTTGCGCTTGAGGTTGATCCCGACGACCTCGTTGCTCAGGCGCGGCAGCTCATCGCGAATTCTGGCGCCGAGATCGGCTTCGATGATCTCGTCGGCATCGAGCCGCATGATCCACGAGGCGGTGATCGGGGCATTCTCGAGCGCCCACTGAAACTGCTTCGCGTAATTGACGAACCGGTTCTGCAATACGGTCGCGCCTTGAGCGCGCGCCAATTCGACCGTTCGATCGCTCGAGAAACTGTCGACGACAAAAACCTCGGTTGCAATCTTGGCAACCGAGGCGAGAGCCCGCAAGATGTGGCGCTCTTCGTTGTGCGTCAGGATGATGACGGCAAGGCCCATAGCTTACTCACTGCCGGGATATCGCGGGATTGGCAGGCAGGGCAGGGGCGCTACCTGACTTTGGCGCCTTCCTTGTCTGCTTTGTGAATCTGGTCCAGGCGCTCGATCTTTGCCTCGGCGCGCACTTTATCCACGAGCTCGATCTGCGCTGCAGAGGCGACCATCGCGGCCAGGCGATCACGGATCTTGTCGTAGTCGGCCGGTTTACGTGGACGCGTATCCTCGAGCTTCAGGATATGCCAGCCAACTGCAGTCTTGAACGGCTGCGACACCTCGCCCTTTTTCAGCTTGATCGCCACGTCGGCGTATTCCTTGCCCATTTCGCCGCGCTGCCGCCAATCGTAGTCGCCGCCCCTCGCTTTGGTGACGGGGTCGTCGGACACGTCGGCGACGACCGCCGTGAAGTCTTCGCCCTTGTTGATCCTGTCCATCGCCGCTCTGGCTTTTTGTTCGGCCGCCTTGACCGCGGCATCGTCCGCCGGCGGGACGATCATGATGACGAGATGGCGCAGATGCAGTTCCGGCTCGGTTGTCACCCCATTGAGCACGACCTCCTGATACGCCTTGCGCATGGCTTCCTCGCTCACCGCCTGCTGACCTACGACGGTCAGAAGATGGTTGGTGAGGCCCTGATTGCGCGCGAAAGTGGCGCGGCGCTGAAGATCGGCTGGGTCTTCTATGTGTCGATCGGTCGCCACCTTCGCGAGCAGCACGGCGTCGGTCACCATCTTCAGAAGGGTTTCGCGCCTCTCGATGGGGTCCTGAACCAGCAGATTTCGGCCGATGACTTCGTCCGCCAGCTCCAGATCGCTCTCATGGATCGGGCTTCCGTTGACGAGGGCGACAACGGGATCGGCCGACGCCGATTGGCCAAATGCCGGTGCTCCGGCGCCGAGCATGACGGCCAGCCAGACGGTAGCTAAGCCGGCGCGTGCCGTCATTGCACGGAAAGGCATGCGGAAACCGGGCAGAGCGTTCATTTCGTAGATCCTTCTTGCTTGCTGATCTTGTCCGCGCAGCACTCACACGATGACGAACGATATCTTTGTGATACGAGACGTCATGTGCGACGCGGTCGGATTGCCGGGGTGCCTTTTAACGATGCGACATTAACGGTGATGTGATGTCGACAAGACAGGTCTGTGAAAGCGCGCCGGCGGCGTCACCGCCGGTATTTGCTCACAGCGCGTCGTCAAGAGATGATCGTCGGATGTTCGCGCTTCAAGCTTCAGGATGCGTGCAAGGCGTCCGATCCGACGGCGTCCACATATTTTACAATGCGATTTGATGCGTGGATAACATTTGGCGCGGGCGAGAATTCCATGCGTTTGCTCGTGAAATCCTGAGCTTGTTGTCAGGTGGGCAAGAAGATCGATCTCATTGTAAATGAGATGAGTATCATAATTCACAAAACAACAATCAAAGTCTCACATACCGCCGATAGCGTCCGCCTCGCTCCGGGGCCCGGCTGCTGATCGTAGCAGGCTTGGGGTATCCAAACAGGGAGACTGAGGTTATGCGAAACTTGAAGACTTTACTCTTGGGATCGGTTGCGTTCGCTGCGATGGGCGTTGCTTCCGAATCTGCTCAGGCGCAGTCGGTTGCGTTTGGTGCGGGCGCGACGTTCCCGCAGGTCGTCTATCGGCAGTTGATGGACTGCATCTACACCCAGGCCCAGGGCAGCTCCGGCAAGCCGGGCCCGATGGCCAAGGCTGCGAGCTGCGGCGGTTTCAACACCAGCGGCATCGGCGGCGCGATTCTCTATGCCGCGACCGGTTCGGGCAACGGCAAGACCGTGCTGCGCACCAACGACAAGACCCAGATCGGAACGCCTTCGTCTTCCGCTCCCGCCTACACCAGCAGCAACTTCGGCATCAACAACATCGCCGACTATGATGGCGTGCAGTTCATCGGCAGCGACGACGTCGTCAACGCCGCCGACATGACCGCCTGGAACGCCGGCGGCGCCACCAGCGCGCAGTCGAAGTTCGGCAATCTCATCCAGATTCCTGCGGTCATCGGCGCCGTTGCGTTTGGATTGAACGGCAAGGACGGCGCTGGCGCCACCCTGAACATTCTGCCGGCGACCCCGGCTGGCGGCAGCAGCGGCCTCAACCTGTCGCGTAACGCGTTCTGCGGCATCGCGTCGGGCCACATCACGAAGTGGAACAACGCGATCCTGACCACGCTCAACGGTGGCACGCTCGGCACCGGCAACATCACCTTCGTGCATCGTCAGGACGGCAGCGGCACCACCTTCCTGCTCTCCAACGCGCTGGTTGAGCAGTGCCGCTACGAGTTCGGACCGAACAGCGAAAGCGATGCGACCGTCGTGTCGTACGCTTTCCCCTGGACCGATCGTTCGCAGGCCTGCACCACTCCGCTTCTCGCGCGCGGTGCGAACCAGCTGAACTGGCCGGATCAGTTCCCGACCGACCAGTGCGGCAACGCTGTGACCAGCCCCGGCACCTTCGCCAACGCTTCGGGCAGCGGCGCCCTCGTCACCCTCGTCACCTCGACGAACGGTGCGATCGGCTACGCCTCCCAGGACTTCTGGCTGCCCGTCAAGGCCGGTGGCCTGAAGACTGCCAACCTCCAGTCGCAGTGGGACATCACCGGCGCGACCGGCAAGTTCCAGCCGCCGACCTTCCAGGGTGCCGGCAAGGCGATGGCGACCGCCATCCCGCAGTTCGACGGTACCAGCCGTCCGAACCCGCTGACCTGGAGCTTGCAGGGTGTCAATCCGAATCCGGTGGTTGCCGGTTCGTATCCGATCTCCGGCTTCTCCTGGTTCGAAGTCTATCAGTGCTACCAGACGCACTCCAACGGCAACAACGCGTTCATCTGGTTCAAGACCTTCCTCGACTACGTCTACGGCAGCGGGTCGGCTGCGATCATGAACGACAACGGCTTCGCTCAGGTTCCCGGCGTGTGGCAGGGCGAAATCTACACGCTCCTCAACGACCCGGTTAACGGTCTGAACGGCAGCGGCTGCACCGGCAAGGTCGGCGCTTACTGATCGCTGTCAGGTCTCAGCCTGATCGATGATCGACAAACTCTGTGCACCCGGCATTTTTGCCGGGTGCATTTCTTTGAATCGCGCCCGGCTTTGATCCGACATCGTGCCCCAGGAGATGTGATGGCGGCGAACGATAGGGCGCGCGCACTTTGATCTCCCCATGCCTTGCGATCTCTCGGACCGGCCTGGCGCATCGGTTCCCTGCTCGCAAATGTCACATGATTGATATTCATGACGGTTATCGCTCGGGTCCGATCAGGGACGGCCAGTGCCATGTCGATGCGCCTATTCATTGTTTTGCTCGCTGGCGTCCTTGCCGGGGGAAGCGTCCGGGCGTTTGCCGTCAGCGCGCCCGGTTCGATGGATTCTCCCTCCACCGAGTCACGCGATGATCTGTTTGCCACGAAGCCGGCCGGCCCGGCCCCAGCTCCCGCGGTCGTGCCGACGCCCGCGACTGTCGAACGGCCGCCGGCGCCTCCATCGGCACAACGCGCGCTCAGCGACAACCCGTTGTGGGCTATCCCGCTCGGGCGTTTGACGGCCAGCCGCGAGCGGCCGCTGTTTGCGCCGACGCGACGGCCGCCCGCGCCTGCACCGGTTGTCGTGTCGGCGCCCGTGCAGGCAGCTCCGCCGCCGCCGGCCGAACCCGAGAGGCCGCAGCTCTCTCTGCTCGGCACCATCGTCGGCAGTGAAAAGATCGGCTTGTTCATTGATTCCGCCAGCAAGTCCGTGGTCCGGCTGAAAGCGGGCGAAAACCACAAAGGATGGACCCTTCGGGCGGTCGAGCGGCGCCAGGTGGAGTTCGCGAGAGGCCTCGATATTACCGTGCTGGACATCCCGTCGCCCGACATGAAGGCCGGTGCTGTTGCGGGCGGCCCGGTGCTTGCAGGGCCGCCGCCCGTTCCGGTCGCCATGCCGGTCCCGCCGCCGCGAGGTGGGCCGACCCCGGCTTCCGACGTCCATCCTGGCGCTAGCAAGAACCTGACGATCAACAAGAGCGCGCAGCCGGCAAATTTCAAGCTGCCGCCGGGCCTGCTTAGCCCGTTTGCCAACCAGGGCCAGCGCTAGGGCAGCCCAATCTCATCATGCTTTAGGGCCATTTGAGCCGGGCCGCCGCAGCCCGCATCGACGTGATATCGCGTTAATAACAAATAATAACATAATTCGCCGCACGCCTTCTTGCTGAAATTAAAGCGATTTTGCCGCGCCTCGGTCGCGGAACGCGGTGTCGCAGATGTGCATAGTGCGGCCAATGCTACAAATCTGACATATGAATGTTAGTAAACGAAAAGTAAATGCGGGGTGCGAGTGCGCCTGCATCAGCGGCGTGCTCGACTGGAACTTGCAATCAGAAAGTGCCGCAGCGTGCCTCATCGCGATATCCTTGTTTCTCCCCCCGGGATGCGGCGTGCGTTTGAGCGGACGCTGCTTTGCGGCGTCAGCCTGCTGGCGCTGTCGGTTGCGGGCGGCTTCGGCCATGCGCGCAGCCTCACGCCCGGCGCCAACGCAGTGGCGCCGACGGCGGCCGCGCAACAGGCGGCGATCCAGGCCGCGCAGCAGGCTGCCGGTGCGGCGACCCAGGCCCAGGCCTCGCTTGCCCGCGCGGCAGCGGCGCTTGGTGCCGCGCGCAAGCTCCAGTCGGATGCCGCCGCAGCGGCCCAGGCCGCGGGATCGTCCGTCCCGAATGGATTGACCCCGGGCGGGTTGATGCCGTTCGGCGGCACCGCGAGCGATCCATTGGCGGGCATCAAGGCCGATGCTTCCAAATGGCTTGGCGCGAATGCACCGAAGCAGACGACGAGCACGAGCAGCTCGAAGGTCTCGGTCGACATCCAGCAGACCCAGAAGAAGAGCATCCTTTACTGGGATACGTTCAACGTCGGCGCCAACACCACGGTCAATTTCTGGCAGTCCGCGTCCGACTGGATCGCGCTGAACCGGGTGCAGGATCCCAGCGCTTCGCCGAGCCGCATCCTGGGCCAGATCAGTGCCATCGGCGGCGTCTACCTGATCAACCGCAACGGCATCATCTTCGGCGCCGGTTCGCAGGTCAACGTTCACACGCTGATCGCGTCCAGCCTCGATGTCGGCAAGCTCGGCAGCGACCTGGCGACGCGCGACAAGTTTTTCCTCGATCAGGGCATCGCCAACCTCAACTCGTTCTCGATCTACGACAAGGACGGCGGCGCGGCGACCAAGCTGATTGCAGGGGACATCAGGGTCGAGCGCGGCGCGTCCATCACCGCCAATATCCTGTCCGACCAGGTCTCGCTGGGCTCGCCCGGCTCGGTCTATTTGTTCGGCGCCAATGTCTACAATTCGGGGTCCATCACGGTCCACGGCGGCGAGGTCGCGATGGTGGCGGCGCGAATGATCGACGTCGTTCCGAACGGCTATTCGGCGCTGCCGGATAGTGTGCTGGGCAAGGATGATAAGGGAAATACCGTCAAGTTCCCCGGTACCGAATTCAGGCTGTCGCAGTTTGCGTCGTCGTACAACCCGGACGACCCGCAAGCACCTTTCGGCTATCCACATAGCAATACCTATTTGCCAGGCACCGGCGCCGTCGTTCACGACGGCCTGATCGACGCCTCGCGCGGCATCGTGGTGATGAATGGCGATACCGTAGCGATCGGAAATCCCAAGGATGCATCAGGTCACGATCTGACCGACAGCGCCGGAAAACTGATCCAGGGCGTGATCTCGGTCGATACCAGCATCGACCGCAACAGCTTCGTGCTGTTGCGCGCAGCGACCAGCGTCACCATGAACGGTGTGATATCGAGCCTGCCGGTCGATGATGGTGCGAAGGGACTGACAAGCGCGCAGAGCTTCACGCCGGCCTATATCGAGGCGTCGGCGCAAACCAACGTCACGGTCGGATCGAGCGGGCTGATCTCGGCGCCATCGGCGCAGGTATCGCTCAACGCGAAGGTCTTTCCGACTGGCGACGTACCAAACCTCTTTCAGCAGGGTAGGGTCGGCACGAGCGGAGGCAACGAAGCCGGCGTCCTCCCCAACTCGAACGCCGCGCAGTCCATCCTGCTCGCGCCGGGTGCAACGATCGACGTCGCCGGGCTTCAGAACGTCGAGCTACCGGCGAGCTACAATATCATCGCGTTCACGCCGCTCGCGCAATTCGCCGATATGCCGCTGCAGCGGCCGCCGTATGCTGCCGTGGGCGCTGACGGAAAGGGCGCGGTGTACGGCCAGACGCTATACATCGATATTCGCAATTCCGGCACACGAAGTGACGGCACAAGCTGGGTGGGAACGCCGCTCGCCGACGCCAGCGGCGATGTGGCCAAGGTCCCGCGCAGCATCCAGCAGTTGATGACCGTCGGCGGTAGCATCAGCCTCAAGACGGACCTGACAACCACCAATGGTGCCCCGAGCGTCAAGACCGACGGCTCGATCATGAATGTCGCGGGCGGCAGCGTGAAGTTCCTGCCCGGCATGGTGAACACGACGCGCCTGATCGGCAGCGACGGCCGTATCTACAGCATGACCAACGCCGACCCGAACATGACTTATCTCGGGATCGCCGGCCAGTTCATCGTCAAGCATGCGCGATGGGGCGTCACGGAAACCTGGTCCACGCCGACCCAGATCTATTCGGCAGGCTTCACCGAGGGGCACGACGCCGGACGCGTAAGCGTCGTGACCGTCAATCCGGCGCTGCTCGGGACGATGTATTTCGGCTCGACCGCAGGCGAGCGCCAGATCAGCGGCGGACAATTGCCGTTGCAGGGCTCGCTCGAGCTGACGACGCCGTCGAGCGTGCAGATCGGCGCGACGGCATCGGCCAATTTCACGACGCAAAGCACCTATACGACGAATTTGTCGGCCGACATCCTGTCGGGTTACGGGCTCAGCTCGCTGAAGGTAACGGCGAACGATTTCGTGCTGTCGAGCGGCAGCGCGCTCAATCTAGCGGCCGGCGGCAGTCTTTCCGTCACTGCGGGTGGTGCGATTGACATTGCCGGATCGGTGTCGGCGGCTGGAGGTAATGTTAGCCTCGTTACCGACCGGGATTCTGTCAGCGGCAATTTCACCGCGTCGCTTTTCAAGGCGCCCAAGGACTCTTCGGGCAAGTCGATTGCCGCGAATGTCTTCGTCGAGGGCACAATCGACGTCAGCGGCCGGTTTGTTAATGACACCGGGCGCACGGCTGGCGTCGATGCGGCTGGCCCCGCCTTTATCAACGGCGGTAGCATCTCAATTGCCACCGGCAAAAGCAGCGACGGCGCAACGGGCAGCATCCGAGATACGACAGGAAGCATATTGCTGGCCGCGGGCAGCATTCTTGATGTCTCGAGCGGGGGTTATGTCTCTTCACAGGGCAAAGCTAAGACCGTCGCCACCGGCTTGATGGCGGGCAAGGGCGGCAATATTTCGCTTGCGATCTACCAAGGCGCGAGGTGGGCTGATCCAAATAGCCCCGGCCCGCAGAAGCCCACCCCGGGCCCCGGCAATTCGATCGCCGTACTCCAGCTCGATGGCGCGTTGCGCGGCTACGGCTTCGAGAGCAACGGCAACTTGAGGATCGCCGGAGCGGACACCATCCGGATCGGCGGTAAGCTTCAGGATGGTGAGACATCGTCGATCCGCATCAACGGGAACGCGACCACGCTGCCGGAGTCGTTGCTGACAGGCGGTGGATTCGGCTCCTACATCATCGAGTCGGTGAAGGACGATTGGTCGGTGAAGGACGATGGGTCGCCCGTGGCCGGCCAGATCATCGTCTCGGCCGAGACCAGCCTGACCTTTCAGCAACAGAACCTGGCAAGCCTGGCCGACTACTCCGCAATGCCGACCGGCACCAAGCTCGGGCAGCAGGCCGCGCCGCAACTGGTGCTTGTTCCGGACAATCAGCGCAAGGCCGTCGATCTCACGCTGAAGGCCGACAACATCACGCTCGATACGGGCTCGAAGATCATCACCGATCCCAAGGCGAAAATCACCATGGCTGCGGTCACCAGCGACCGTCGCGGGGCAACGACAGCCGATCCAAAGTTAAACCTTGCGACACCGAACACTCCGGATTGGAACGTGCCAGCTACGTCCGTCGAGCTGCGCGGCACGATCATCGACCATGGCGGCTCCGTCTTCATCAACTCGCTGGCAACACATCTTTCGTCAGACGCGAAGATCGACCTGTCCGGGACATTCGTCGCCAATTCCCTGTTCGGGACGGTGAACCGTCCAAGGACGAGCGGCAGCTACATCGCTGGCGGCACGTTTGCGGTGGAAGGTGGGGCGATTACCACGGTCTATACATACAAAGACCCGACAGGTGATTCCAGCAAGGATCAGTTCTATTTCACTTATGGCCCTCCTGGCTCCCCCGGCACTCCGCAGCAAAGCTACCTCGTCGCCGATGCGGGGGCGCTGGTCGACGTCTCCGGCGCGGCCGGCAACATCCAGGTGGCAGGCGCGCGCGGCGCGACGACGTCGCAATGGTCCTGGAGCGACGCCGGCACGGTGAGCGCCGACGTCAGCGGATTTTCCTGGGGCGGCAGCTTCGCCGCGGCCGGTGGCCGTTATGTCGCCAACGATGGCACCGTGCATGCCGACTCGCGCGCCAATGGCGGGACTATCCTGCTCGGAGGCGGCAACATATTCTTGCAGCAGGGCGCCGCCGGCGTCATCAGCGCGCCGACGACGCTCACCGTTTCGGCCGATCAGCTCGCGCCGTTCGACAACGTCTATCTCTACGCAGCCGGGGCTGTGGGCGGCGCCGCGCGCATCTTCACCGACCTGCCCGGCAACACCTACGCTGATCGCGATCCGCAATGGGGAAATCTCACGATTTCCAGTTCGCTGAACTGGACCGTGGCCAACCGTCTGCACATTGCGGCAGGTGTCATCGCCGCGCCGGGATCCGGCTCGATCGATGCACGCATTGCGGCGCCCTATGTCGTGCTCACCGGCTCCGGCAACGACCGCGTGGCCGGCACTAGCACGTTGACGGTGAACGCACAGACGATCGATCTGGAGAGTGGAAGACCGTCCAATTTCAAGCCGGGCGACGCCCTGCCGGGTCTCGACTTCTCGGGCTTCAGCCAGGTCAACCTGATCGCGAGCGGCGACCTTCGGCTGGGCACGCTCAAGGTTGTGAACGGTCTCAAGACTGATGCCGCGCAGACCGTCCCGACGGAGCAATCGAGTTTCACCGGCAAGCTGATCTCGACCGGAAATCTGCTGCTCTCAGCCCAGCGGATCTATCCGGTATCCGCCGTCAACTTCACGATCGAGACGCCGGGGAACGTCAAGTTCGCCGCGCCCGCCAACAGCTACACCAGGATTCCGCTGTCAGCCGGCGGCGGCATCACCGTCATCGCAAACACCATCGATCAAGCGGGCAATCTGTTCGCGCCGCTCGGCAAGATCGCGCTCGGCAATACCGACAGGGCGGTGTCCCAGATCATCACGCAGTCGGTCGTGCTGGAGTCCGGGAGCCTCACCTCGGTGTCGCTGGCGGACACGACCGTTCCCTACGGTGCGACGTCCGACGGCACCAACTGGTACTACAACGCCAACCTCAATCCGCTGGCGCAACCGCCGTCGAAGGGTTTGATCCTGGCCGGATCGAACGTGACGCGCGCCGACGGCTCGACGATCGACCTGCGTGGTGGCGGCGATATCCAGGCCATGGAGTGGATTGCGGGCAAGGGCGGATCGCGCGATAGCCTGACCACGACGCCGTCCGGCCAGACCGTGTACGCGCTGCTGCCGTCGCAGACCGATCCGATCGCTGCGTACGACATCCATTTTGCGACCGCGCGCAGTGCCGATGCGGGCAAGACCGTCACCGCCGGCGACGCGATCCCGCTGGCCGGCACCCAGATCACGATCGACGGCGGCAACGGCATCCCGGCGGGAACGTATACGCTTTATCCGGCGCACTACGCGACGCTGCCGGGCGCAATGCGTGTCGTGGTTTATTCCAGCGACAACACCGGCAAGAACATTGCCACGGGAACCAAACTGCCTGATGGCACCGTTCTGGTGACCGGCCATTACACGCAGTCGACCGCGCCTGGAAAGCAGTCGTCCGGCCAGACGGTGTTCGCGGTGCAGACAAGCTCGGTCTGGCAGCAATACAGCGAGTACAGCTTCAACGGCGCCAACGCCTATTATGCCCAACTGGCGGCCAAGAATAATGTCACGGCGCCGCGGCTGCCGATGGATGCGGGACGGCTTTCGGTCTCCGCGCTGCAGTCGATCGTGCTGAACGGCATGGTGCTGACGCAGCCGGGCCGGGACGGCAGCGGCAACACCGGCCGCGGCAGCGAGCTCGATATCAGCGCGCCCAAGCTCGCGGTGCTCGGCCATGCCGAATACGTCAACAACGACATTCCGGCCGGCTATGTCGGCGTCGACGTTGCCCAGCTCAACGGCTTCGAGAGCATTCTCATCGGCGGCAGCCGCAGCGATAGCCCCGCGGGCACGCTGATCACGCCGACGGCCAGCAATGTCGTCGTGGATACGCGCGGCGAGACGTTCAGCGCGCCGGAAATCCTGCTCGTGGCCCAGCAGGTCGGCCAATGGCAGGAAGTCACGCAAACGGTGACGGTCGGTTCGCAGTCCGTCCTGCTGGATCTTCCGGTCTATGTCCCGGAGGCCGGTAGTGGCACGGTGACCGTCAATTCCGGCAGCATCATCACAACCACGGGCGTCGTTCATGCCGGGCTCGGGCGCCATTACATCGTGGTATCGGACGGGCAGGCGCCCGTCACGGCCCAGAGCCTCGCCGCGGCCTTGGGCGGGACGCTCTCCGGAACGGAGATCGTGGGTGCCGATCTTGCAAAACTCCTTGACCCCACCAGTCCCGCTCGGCTGGCTCTCGGCTATTACGCCAACGGCGGTGCGCAACAGCCGGGGCGGGGCGCCTTGTTCGTGGCGAGCAACGACCCGACGCTGCAGGTGACGGGGCCGAGCGCGACCGGAGTTTCGGCGCCGGCGCTCACGATCAAATTCAAGGATGTCGCGACCGCATCGGCCACGCTGCCGGCCGGGCCGGTGACGGGAAGCCTGACACTGACGGGCGGTGACACCAGCAACAGCGGGAAGGTGGCGATCGCTGACGGCGTCAAGATCTCGACGAATACGCTGACACTGCAAGCCACTGCATCCAACAACGCGATCGCCCTCAATACGACGGACCTGCACGCCAATCTGGTCAACCTGATCGCGCCGAGCATCGGCATCGGAGCTGCCACCGCGGTTGCCGGCAAGAGCCTTCTGCTGCCGGCCAACAGCACCCAGTTCGCCGACGTGCAGACATTGGCCCTGCGCGCGCTGTCGGGTCCGGTTACGGTCTATGGCGATTTCAATTCCGGCGCGCGCAGCCTGTCGCTGGACGCCAGCGGCATCGCGCTCGGCAGCGAGGTGCTCAATTCCGGCGCCAGCCTGAATCTGCGCGCGGGAACGGTGCTGGCGTTTTCCTCCTCCGCGACGGTCCAGTTCAGCGTCGGCGTCACCGTCACGTCCGCCGCCGGCGTCGCCACGACCTACGCTGCCAACACCCAGATTGCGCTCGATCCCAACAGCAAGGTCAGCGTCGCATCCGCCGGGGCGATGACGGTTGCGGGTTCGGGTGGCGCCACTCTGACGCGGGACGGCCTGATCTCGGCGAGCAACAACATCACGCTCAAGAACACCGGGGCCAGCCCGTCCTTCAGCGCTCCGGCGGCAAACGGCAACAGTCTCGAACTGGCCGCAAAGGAGATCGACCTGGGCAGCGGCCGGGTCAATGGGAATGTCGTCAACGGCAACTTCACCATTGCCGGTTTCTCCAAGGTCAAATGGTCGGCCGACGACAGCGTGGTCGTCAAAGGCCCCGGCACGATGACGCTCGGCGCGAACGGCGACAAGACTGACCTCACCGTCAGCACGCCGCGCATTTTTGTCGCCGGCGCGACCGCGGGGACTCCTCAGGGTTTTGCCCTGACGGCGTCGGGCGACATCTCCATCGTCGATCCGGTGACGCGCGGCTCGGCCGCAGCTGCGCCTGCCGACAGCGACGAGACCGGCGGCATTCTCACGGTCACGGCGTCGAACATTGCCGTCGGCAGCACCATTCAGGCGCAGGCCGGCACGATTACGCTCGGTGCGATCGCAGGGAACGTCACCCTCAATTCCGGTGCGTATCTCTCGGCGCGCGGCTACAAGAAGACGCTGGTCGACGTCGACACGTATCTGTCGGGCGGCAAGGTCCTGCTTTATGCCGACATCGGGGCGAACGCCACGGGCGATGGCCAGGTCATCACCGACGCCAGCAGCACCATCGACGTCGCGACGACGAGCGGTGGTCGTGGTTATGGCGGGACGATCGAGGTGGACGCGCTCCGCGGTGGCGCGACGCTCGCCGGCCGGCTGCTCGGCACTGGCGGGCCCGGTCTCGGCGGCCGGTTCAAGCTCGACACCAAGGGTGCGGCCGACCTGACTGCATTGGCGGACAATCTGCTCGCCGGCGGCCTCACCGGCGCGATCGACATCCATACCCGCACCGGCAATCTCGAATTGACTGCCGGGCACACGCTGAAGGCCAACGCCATCACGCTGACCGCCGACGACACCGCTTGGGACAGCGGCGATGCAAGCAAGCAGTTCGGCCAGGTCAAGATTCGTGGTCGCATCGATGCCACCGGCTACAGTGGCAGCACGCTCGACGGCACCGGGCAGGCAGGCGGAAAGGTTGCGCTCTACGGCGCCAATTCGGTGTTCCTCGCGAGCAGTGGCGTGATCGACGCCTCGACCACGCACACCGACGAGCGCGGCGGCGACGTCACCATCGGCATTGGCTGGGACGCAAAATCGAAAATCTGGCTGCAACAGGGTACGCAGATCAACGTCTCCGGCGGCACCAAGGGCGGCCTGAGCGGCGGCACCGTGACGTTCCGCGCCCCTCTGGACGGCAACAACGACGTCAAGATTGCCGCGATCAGCAATGTCGCCAACCCGTCGGGCACGCACGGCACGAACTTCTACGCCGACGGCGACAAGACCTTCGACGCGCTTGCCGTGATCGATGCGACCAACAACATCAACGATGGCTCAAAGGTCAGCATCGTCGGCGCGCGCTCGGTCGCCGTGAACGGCTTCATCGCATTCGACACCACCGCCGGCCGCTACGGCATCGACGGGTCGAGCCTCGGCTGGTTCGGGACGATCGACCCGGCCGGCTGGTACAAGGGAGTGGACCCGAACGGAAATCTGATACCTGCCACGGACGGGACCTGGACCAACGTTACGGGATTTCAACTTGATAAGACGATCAGCGGTGGAACGGGGCTTCCCAGCGTGCCGACGTCCGTCGCGGTCAAAAACAGCGCAGGAATTCAAATTGCGACTATCAATGTGTCCGGCGGGATAGAGACTTTTCTGCCGAACACGACTACGCTGTCGCAATACTTCGGTCAGAGCGATATTCCCATCACATTCCCGCCACCAGCTACGCCTGGAGGCAGGACTGCCCAGGGCCGCGTGTCGTTCAGTACAAGCGGAGACGCTACGGTCACCATCACGGATGCTGGTACCGGTTACCTTACACGAGTTACGAGCGTTCAAATCGGCAATGTCACGGACGTGCCGGCTGCGACGGGATTGTTCGGTCGTGTGCTGTCAACCGTCAAGGTCGTTTCAGCATCCTTGTCGCTCGCGCCTGGTTCCACCGGTTATGACGGCACCTCGCTATCCGTTTCCCTCGGCGTCAGCGGTAACAACGGCCAAGCGACGGCGACATTCACAAAAGTATCGAACATGTCGGGCTCGACCACCTTGGTCAATGGCAGCCTGCAGTTCGTGCCAACCACAAACGACTACATTCCGCTGACGTCGAGCGGCGTTTACGCGGCGTTCGATCCGGCCAACCAGGGCAAGCCGGGCGTTGCGTCCTTTACCGGCGGCGCCGGCACGGGCAATGCCTTCTTCGGCGACACGGTCTCCCAGATCACCAAGGGGACGTGGAGCTTTAACGGGCAGAGCTACGGCTTCACCAACCTGTTCACGCGCCTTGCTCCGTTGGTCAACAGCCTCGGCGCGGACGTCGTGCACGTGCAGCCGGGCGTCGACCTGGTGAACTCCAAGGGCGACATCACCGTCAGCAGCAACTGGAATCTGGCGGCGGGCGTGGTCGATCGCGGCAAACCATCGCCGACCATCTTCAATCCCGCTTCGGACTATATAGATTTCACCTACCGTCTCGCAACGCCTTGGGGCGGTCTCGACGCTGGCGTGCTTTCGCTGCGCGCTGCCGGAAACATCAACGTCAACGCCTCGATTTCGGACGGCTTCTTCCAGTTCGGAAATTATCTCGACACGAACTATCAGTCCGCGGTTGGCCTGTATGCTGGTCCAAACGGCACAAGTCGCTGGATCGATAAGTATGGCAATAACTACACTGCTTATACGTATTATTTGATCGACGCCGCGAGCGGTGCTGCGCCACAAGCTCCGTACAATGCCGCTGGCAACAGCATCAGTCCGACCAGTCAGGATCTCGTCTCGGCTGACCTGTTTCCGCATACGCTGTTGGTCTGCACCGTCGATTGCAGCCAGGCGAACATCAAGACGGTTACAGCTCCGTCCTCCTGGTCCTACAATTTCACCGCCGGCGCCGACGTCTCGAGCGCCAACCCAAACACCAGGATACCCCTCGCGCGCGGCACGGGTGATGTCATCGTCGACAAGCACGGCAGCTATGACCAAGCGCTTTTGCGGGACAACCCAGCAAATGCGGGAAAGGCGTCTGCCTCGGTCGACATCCCGACCATGGTACGTACCGGGACCGGGAGCATCAACATCGCGGCAGCGCGGGATGTGATCTTGAGGGACACGGCTGCGCCCGGCGTGATCTATGCGGCCGGCGTAAACACCTCGACTTATGCCAATCCATATAGCGTCCAGACCGTCAATGGCGTCCCCAGCGTTGTCGTGACCAATCCAGATGGCTTCTTCGAGCCGAGGGTCCTGGCCTACGGCAACAACGCTGACGTTCGCGGCGCCGCTGATCTCTACTATGGCCCGCCGACCGCTGCGGCTTTCCCGGAAAAGGGAGGCGATGTTTTCATCGACGCACAGCGCGACATCATCGGCAACGTGACGACCGACAAGAAGGTTCTGCAATATTATCAACCTTGGCTGCTTTCCAATTCCGGTGTTACGCCCAGCGCCGGCGCTTCGATCCTCGGAGCCGGTGTCTTCGCGCCGGTTGGAACGCAGATCGCCTCGCAAACCGCGTGGTGGATCCAGTACGGCAGCTTCCAGCAGGGCTTCCTGAGCGCAGGCGGAAATGTGAGCGTTCTCGCCGGGCGCAATATGCTCGATGTGTCGGTGTCGGCTCCGACGAGTGGGCGCGTCACTGGCGGCCTGTCGGCGAACAGCACGCCCGTGACGCATCTCTACGGCAGCGGCAACATGGTCGTGCGCGCCGGCGGCGACATCCGAGGCGGCTCGTTCTACGAGGGATCCGGCCACGCCAGCATCGTCGCGGGCGGCGACATCGGCCAGAACGAGTATGTCTACAGGTACGCGAACAGCACGCTCAAGCTTCCGGACCTTCCGCTGCTTGCCGTCGATACCGGGCAGATCACGATGACGGCAAACGGCTCGATCGCGATGGCGGGGGTCGTCAACCCGGCTGCACTGCACGCCCAGCAACCGAGCAAAGCGAATTCTCTGGAGCCGAAGCCCGAGCCGGTGACACCACTGTATTTTGATGCCTACGGCCCAGATAGTAAGGTCCGGGTGGTGGCGCAGTCGGGAGACGTGACGATCGGCATCGCGCCCACCGCGATCGACTTGGGTGTCGTCCATGCAGTAGCGGCTGCCTATCCTGCGAGCTTCGAGGCTGTCGCTTTACAGGGCAGTTTGACAACGACCGGCATCGACAAACTCCTGAACGTCGCGACGGTTCCGACACCCGGCATCGTGCTCAGCCCGTCCGAGCACGGCACTTTCAACCTGTTGGCGCAGGGCAGCATCGACCTCACGTTCGGTTACCCGCAGACATCGACGCAGCAACTGATCTCACGTCCGCTGATTTCCGCCGGGCCGTCTCTGATCGACGCTGCGTTCGATCCATTCCGACCCAATAGCGGCAATGACGAGGCTTCGAGCCGTGCGATCCTTGCGCATGAGAACGATGTAGCCGACGGTCTCGACACGACCGCCCGTATTTACGCCGCGACCGGCGACATCAAGGCAACGGGAAGCTACGGTCAGAGGACCACCAGTTCGTCTGAAAATGTCTATCAGCGCATCGAGATCAATCGCCCGACCAGCATCTATGCGGGGCGCGACATCGTCGATCTCAACGTCATCGTGCAGAACATCCATACCAGCGACGTCAGCACGATCGTGGCCGGCCGCAACATCACTTACACTGGCTTCAACAATGGCGGCGGCTTGCAGGTGGCTGGCCCCGGCTTCCTCGTGGTCCAGGCCGGAGGCGATATCGGCCCGTTCCTCCCGGCGGCATTTGACAATGCGACCCAAGCTCCGGTTCAGGAGGGCATCGTGTCGGTGGGCAATTCCAGCCCGACGCCGGTCGGAAATACCTATATTTCGAACAGCACGGGAGGCGGTTCTGTCGGCATCTACAACCAGTCGCTGCTCGGCCCGGCGAATAATCCTCGGCGAAATGCGGCGCTGACGGACGCGGCCGGCACCAAGCAGGGTGCCGACATCATCACGATGTTCGGTGTCAAGTTCGGTGTCGATTACCAGGCGGTGACCGATGGCTATATCAATCCCGCGAACGCGGCTGCGGTGCCTCACAATTATGCGTTCAACACGGATGCTCTCCGCAGCTACCTGAAGGGCGACGTCGTCTACAATTACCTGAGTACCCCAGCTGGTCGAGACGCTCTCAGCCGGAACAACATCAATCTCAGTGCAGAGGGAAATCCGAAAGTCATCGATCGTAACAAGTTGGACCGGTACATAGACCAGTTGGCTACTCCCTGGAATTTCTTTGCCGGCGTTGTCCCGTCGGAGGTCCAACGTGGGTTTGTTGATCTTGGTTCTTTCCTGCTTCGCTTCGGAGCGCTTCCCCAGGATCAGGCGAGCGCTTGGGTGACGTTCCAGGCCTTGCCCACCGACCTCCAGCACGTCTTTATCGACCAGGTCTTCTCCGCCGAGCTCAAGGCCGTCGGCGTCGGCCAGCAGGGCGGCACGTCGTCGGACACCCAGCGCGGCTACCGCATGATCGAGACGATGTTCCCGGCGAGGCTGGGCTACACGGCAAACGTGCTCGGCAGCGGGAGCAACGGCGCCAGCCAGTTGGTCAAGACCGGCGACATGAACCTGCTGCATGCCACGGTTCAGACCCAGCTCGGCGGCGATATCTCGATGTTCGGCCCGGGCGGCAACATCATCGTCGGCTCGCTTGCGGCCGAACCCAACTCGGCCCTCAAGCTGCGGGATATCGGCATCCTCACCCTGGGTGGCGGCGCGATCAACACCTTCACAGACCAAAGCGTGCTGGTGAATTCGAGCCGCGTACTCACGACCCAGGGTGGCGACATCCTGATGTGGAGCTCCAACGGCAATCTCGACGCCGGCCGCGGCTCCAAGACGACCTTGTCGGCACCGGCGCTGCAGGTGCTGTATGATCAGGATGATTACCAGTCGATCGATCTTGGCGGCTTCGTGACCGGCGCGGGCATCGGCACGCTGCAGGCATCGTCGTCGGCAGCTGCGTCCCAGCTTTATCTTCTCGCACCACGCGGCACGATTGATTTCGGCACTGCCGGCGTGCGCGCCTCGGGCAGCGCAGTCTTCGTCGCACCCGTTATCGCCAACGCCAGCAATTTCCAGGTGCAGGGGAGCACGACCGGAATTCCGACCGTATCCGTTCCCAATATCGGCGCGCTCACCGCAGGCTCGAATACGGCCGGCGCGGCCGCCAAGTCGGCGGAAACGCCAACCGCAACCGGGGCCCGCAGACAGGGTTCGATCTTCATCGTCGAGGTGATCGGCTATGGCGGCGGCGACGGTCAGGATGACCAGGCGACCGACAAGAAGGAATCCGATACGACGCCGACGGGGAACGACAAGCAGTGATGGTCTGCGCGTTCAACTCGAGATTGATCGGCTTGCGGGATTGCGGTCGGCAGCTCCGTGTCGCCGTGATCCATCATGATTGAGCGAGATGCGGGACAAGCTGAGCACACCCGCCACTGAATGAACGCTTTTCGTCCAGAAATCTGACTTTTTGTTTAGGATTGGTCACAGCAACGATAAGAAACAGACCTACAAGGTCGGCAACAGGCTTCTGGGAGACGGGCAGTGGGCTGCTGTTCGTCCCATTTTGGAGACGGCCTGTTTGTAATTTTGTTTTGGGGGTTGAAATGCGCGCGACGAATCCGACCGAACCGGTCTGCTCCGAGTCCGCGCTGCCTAGGTTGAAGGCCAACGTCTACGATCTTGGTCTGAAACAGGACGAGGACGGCCGGCTTCGCCGCATCAGAGATCTCGAGCACCAGAATGCGTTGTTGATGCGTATGGTCTCCGAAACCCAGATCGAGCTCGCGCGCCTGCGCGAGCTGTTGTCCTCGAACTGATGTGATCTGGGGCCTTTTCGGCCGCCGGGCGCCGCGTCTTCGCTGATTTGAGCAATCGATGCACCCGAGCGACAGCTGCGGGGCGTTGACACGTTCGGTCGACCGATTTCGTCGGGTTCATCGGCCGCGCGCGAAACGCGCGGCGGCGTCCGCGGGATTTGTGGCCCGGAAGTCTCGTCGGTGCCGTGCGCGTTTTCGCAGATGCGTTGCGCCGAGCGTCTACTCAGCAGGAACCGCACATCACCTGCGCCGGCGGCGCGGGAGGCATGCTCCGCCGCGAGGCGTCCCGCAAGCCGGTCCAGGTGTGCGTCAGCTTGGTGTGAAACGAACGGTCATGCGATTTTGGAAGTTCTTGTTGATCGCATGCTGCCTGATCTCGTCGGCCGCGCTCGGCGGCTGTGGGTTCATTCCGATGTCGGGGCCGGCAAGTCTCGACATCAGGAACGAGAACACGACGGCGCTGCCGTTCGCCGTCGTCAAGCTCAATCCCGAGGTGCTGCAGGTGCTCGAGAAATTCGAGCCAAACGGACTATCCGGAAATCTCGCGGACACGCGTCCGCCGTCGAGCATCAAGTTCGGCATAGGCGACGTCATCAGCGTCACGATCTTCGAGGCCGCGGCGGGCGGGCTCTACGTGCCGCTGGAAGCCGGCGTACGCCCGGGTAATTTCGTGAATCTGCCCGATCAGGCCGTCGACAACGACGGGAACATCACGGTGCCCTATGCCGGCCGGATCCGCGCCGCGGGCCGCACCAATGTGCAGGTTCAGGAGGACATTCTTGCGCAGATCAAGAAACGTGCGATCGATCCGCAGGTCGTGGTGACGTCCAGCCAGCAGCGCTCCTCGCTCGTCAGCGTGTTCGGCGAGGTCAGGACGCCGGTGCGATTCCCCATGCCGTCGGCTGGCGCGCAGGACCGCATCACCGACGCGATCACGCGCGCGGGCGGCATCAGCGGCGCCGGCTGGGAGACGTGGGTCGTGCTGGAGCGCGGTGGAAAGCGCGCCACGGTACCGTTCGGCAATCTGGTCTATTTCCCGGCGAGCAACGTCTTCGTGCAGCCTGGAGACCGCCTTTATCTCTACCGTGAGCCGATGAAATTCATCGCGTTCGGCGCCACCGGCCAGCAGGGCGAGTTCAATTTCGATGCCTGGCGTATCAACCTGACGCAGGCGGTCGCGAAGGCGCGCGGCCTGCTCGATCTCCAGGCCGATCCGGCATCGGTCTTCCTCTATCGCCGTGAGCCGCGCGAGGTGGCGCAGCGCCTGGGCGTCGACTGCTCCAGGTTCGACGGCGATTCCGTGCCGATCGTCTTCAACGTCAACTTCCAGGATCCGGCCGGATATTTCATCGCCACCAAGCTATCGATGCGTCCGTTCGACGTGCTCTACGCCGCCAACGCTGCGCAAGTGGATGTCACGAAGGTTCTGACCTTCATCAACACGGCGCTCGTGACCGCAGAGAGCGGAGTGAGCCTGGTCAACAACATCCGCTTCCCGGGGCCGACATCCTCGACGACCACCGTCTTGCAGTGAAGCCGGTCGGGCATTCTGATGATGGAGGCGGAGGAGGCGCCTTGACGGCGGGGCCGCAAATGTTACTCATCGTGCAGGATACGATCCGACGATATCGAATTATGTTAATGCTCGCCCGCGGCCCGGCCAACGAACCTGCCGGCTGGTGGAGGAACAGGGCTATGAGCCGAGTTTTGTATTGGTCCGGGCGGACGGGGGGCCGCGCTGTCGCGGCCGGTCTCGTCGCGCTCGCGGCGGCTGGAGGTGCGGGGGCCCAATCAGCCAATCCGGGCAATCCGCCGGTAGAGCGGCAGGGCACAATCATCGGCGGGCAGGCGACGAAGCCCACATACGAGCGCTGCGTCGATGTGCAGATCGGAAACGAGAGCGCGTTCGGTTGCATCAATCAGCAGCTCAAACGCGAGGTCAACAAGGTCAATCCTTCGCTCAACCTGCCACCGGTCGACGCGCGCTCGTCCGACGTGCGTGTCGGCAACCCGAACGAGGCGGCCGTTCGCCAGCAATATGGCTCAAATTACGGTCGTTCGGCCGTTCCCTTTCGGCCATCCGCTCCCACCCTCGTGCCGCCGCACCGCTGATGCCTGGATCTCCCTCACATCTGCAAGCCAGTCGAAGCATACGCCGGTCGTGGCGGGTCGCAGCGCTGTGCCTGCTGATCGTCGCGAGCGGCGAGGGGCGCGCCCAGGAGCACAAGGACGGCAGTCAGGCCGAAATCGGCCACGTCGCGGCTTCCGTGGACGACGCGGATGATGGCGCAGTGGAGCCTTTGGCGCTGGAGCCGTTTGCACCGCGCCCGCTTACCGCCGCCGATTTTCCTCCCGCAAATCCGCTGCTTGCCAATTTCACGTACCGCACGAGCGCCATGTTCGGCCGCGACTGGCGCGCCGGCCGTGCCGAGTACCGGCAACTGGTCGAGCGCGAAGCGTCGGCTTTCGGCCTGCCGCCCGCGCTGGTCGATGCGGTGATGGCGGTCGAGAGCCGGTACAATCCCGCCGTGGTCGGCATGGACGGCGAAGTCGGGTTGATGCAGGTGATGCTGCCGACTGCGCGAATGATGGGTTTTGCCGGGACGCCGGCGGAGCTGGCTTCGCCCGAGGTCAACGTGCACTACGGCGTTCGCTATCTCGCCGGTGCCTGGCGCCGGGCCAACGGCGATCTCTGCACCGCCACGATGAAGTATCGCGCCGGCCATGGCGAAACGCGATTCTCGTATCTGTCGGTCGAGTATTGCACACGCGTCCGTGCGCATCTGGTGGCCAACGGCGTCGCCGTCGCCGGCTCCGTTCCACAACCGACGTTCGGACGGACTTCGGCGGGCGGCGCGCCCGCACGTGGTCGCGTCCTGACGGGAGGGAGCGCGATCAATTTCGCTGCTCTGAACACGCGCCTGCGCAGCGTAGCCGACCGCAAGACGCCGTCTGATTTGCATTGACAGGTTGCAGGAGCAGGACCCTGCGGCTCGCAGGTCGGGCCTGAGGCATCAGCTGCGTGCTTTGCCCTTCGGTGCGCGCCGCCGCCGGCTTGCCGGCGCGGGACGGCCGGTCGCAAGCGCCTGGCCGATGGCGCGCCAGCACTTTACCGCATCGCGGAAAGCATTTTCATGCGCGGCACTTCGCCCGCGCCAGTCCATGAGCTGTTCGGCATCTGCAAGCGTCGCCTCGCCCGACTTGAGGCGCATGATCCATGAAAGAGCTTCACGGATTAAGGGATCCAAGTGATCGACCTGATGGCTTCGCTTCGTCACGATCCAGCGCTTTCCCGCACACGCCGGCCGTGAGCGGATGCTCGCGATCGGCATATCTATGTACGTAAGACGAAGCTGGACGCTGAAAACCGAATTTGGTCCGCACGGGACGTTTGAGACGATCAGCGCAATGCTCGACCGCCTGCTTGAGGTCGGTCTCGACAGTGCGGACGGTGACGCCGAGAAGGGCGGCGATCTCTCGGTTCGGCATGCCGTCGATGCGCGAGAGCATCAGCACGCGTCGGCGGCGCTCGGGAAGCTCGGCGATTGCATGCCTGAGCAGATTGACCTCGGAGCGATCCTCGATCACGCGCGCGGCGTCGGGCCGGTCGTCGGGAATTTCGAGCAGGGCATCGACCTCGTCGACAGTGAGGCGGCGCTTCTCGGCACGGCGGCGGTCCGCAGCGATATTGAGCGCGATGCGGAATAGATAGGCCTTCGGGCTGCGCACCGGCCCAAGCTCGCGCATGCCTTCGAGACGGAGGTAGGTTTCGTTGAGCGCTTCGGAAGCAAGGTCCGAGGAGCCCAGTCGGCGCGTCAACCTGCGATCGAAGTCGACATACTCTGCGAGCAGAAGCGTCCGCAAGCTGCTGATGCTGTCGATGGTCATGCTACGCCCCACTTCACTCAGTCCCCAATTTGTGGCCGGACGGTAGTTAGGCCGCACAACGATAATGTGACGAACTGTTATCGAGTAACAGGCATCGAGTGATGGTGACGTTATGTTGCGTGAAATCATCACACGAGCGATCGAGTGGCGTCGCGAGCATCGTAAAAAAGTTTTCGCTGCGCCTGCGCACGCAACGTCTATCGGATAAGGCCCTCGCAGACCGGCGCGTCTCGGTCGGTTTCGGGCTGTCCGAAGGACGCTGCGGTCGCCGAAGGGCGTCCGCAATGCGAGCATGATATCGAGGCTGAGGTGAATTCGCGTCGTCTGTATCATAATGGCGCGCGCCGTCATGCGCCGCTGCCGCTGCGCGCTGTGCGGAGTGGCCGGTCTGATGCGGCATGTGCCTCGCGTCTCGCCATCTGCGGCCTGATCATCTGCGCGATCTGCACGAAGCCGGCCGCGGCGAAATCGGAGGCCGACGCGAGCAGGCCGGCTGCGGCGAAGCCTGCTGCCGCCGCGCCCGCCAGTGCGAAGCCCGGCACGAGTGGGGCGGAGGCGGCCAAGCCGGCAGCACCGGAAACCCGTTTCGATATCGACGAGTATCGTGTCGAGGGTGCGGACAATCTGCCGCAGATCGAGATCGAGGCTGCGGTCTATCCCTTCCTCGGTCCGGACAGGAGCTCGCAGGATGTCGAGAAGGCCCGCGCCGCGGTGGAGAAGGCCTATCACGACAAGGGCCTTCTGACCGTCAGCGTGGCCGTGCCGCAGCAGGATGCGCAACGCGGTTTCGTCGTGCTCAAGGTCACCGAGAACCGGGTCGGACGCCTCCGCGTCAAGGGCTCGCGTTATTTCGACCTCGACAACGTCAAGAGCGCCGCGCCGTCGCTCAAGGAAGGAACGTTGCCGAATTTTCAGGACGTGACGAAGGACATCGTCGCGCTGAACCGCTGGCCCGACCGGCGCGTCACGCCGGCGCTGCGAGCAGGCGTCGCGCCTGGCACCGTCGACGTCGATCTCAACATCGAGGACACGCTTCCGCTCCACGGCAGCATCGAGCTGAACAACAAGCAAAGCCCGAGCACCACGCCGCTGCGCACCAGCATCTCGATGCGCTACGACAATCTCTGGCAGCTCGGTCACTCCATGACCTGGACGTACCAGGTCTCGCCGATGAACCCGAAGGACGCCATGGTCGTGTCGGGTTCGTACCTGGCGCGGACCGAAATCGACTGGCTCAGCGTCCTCGTCTATGGCCTGACCTCGGACAGCTCGGTGGCGACCGTCGGCGGCTCGAACGTTGTTGGTCCCGGTCAGGTGGTCGGTGGGCGTGCGGTGCTGACGCTGCCGTCCAGAGGCGAACTGTTCCATACGCTGTCGCTCGGGGTCGACTACAAGGATTTCAAGCAGTCGCTCAAGCTCGGCTCCGATGCCTTCGACTCGCCCGTAACCTATGTGCCGCTCGTCGGCACCTATGGCGCAACCTGGCAGGGCGAAGGGCGGCTCACGCAGCTCAACGCAACGATCACGGCTAACTTGCGCGGCATCGGCTCCAGCCGTGACGAGTTCGACGCCAAGCGCTTCGACGCGACCGCGAGCTTCATCACGCTGCATGCCGACATCTCGCACACTCAGGATTTCGCCGGCGGGTTCCAGCTCTACGCGAAACTGCAGGGACAGGCGGCGGATCAGCCGCTGGTGTCCAGCGAGCAATTCAGCCTCGGCGGACAGGACACGGTGCGCGGCTATCTCGAATCCGAGGTGATCGGCGACTACGGCGTCGCCGGCACGCTGGAGCTGCGCACGCCCAATCTCGCACAATATCTCGAGCAGAAGCTGCCCAATCCGATCGGCGAAGCCATCAAGTACAACGCCTTCGACGAGGTACGCTTCTTCACGTTCGTCGACGGCGGCAACGTCAGGATCCATGAGCCGCTGGTCGATCAGCAGTCGCATTTCGACCTCGCAAGCTACGGCGTCGGGATGCGCATGAAGAGCCTGCGTTATCTCAACAGCATCGTTTTCGTCGGCATGCCGCTGACCAGCCAGCAGGTCACGGTCGCCAGTCATCCACGGTTCAGCTTTCGGGTCTGGGGAGAATTCTAGATGTCGCTCCTTCGCTTTGGATCACGCCCCGGACTTCGCCTGAGCGCGCCGGTGATGCTCGCGTTCGTCTTCCTCGCCGCATTGTGGCCGTCGCCCGCGGCGGCGTGGTGGAACGATCAGTGGACGCTGCGCAAGAAGATCACCATCGACACCGGTCCGTCCGGCGCAGGGATCAGCGATGCCATCGGCACCACGCCGATTCTCGTGCGTCTGCATGTCGGCAATTTTCGCTTCGGTGGGGCGAAGGAGGACGGCGGCGACCTTCGCTTCGTTGCCGGCGACGACAAGACGCCGCTCAAGCACCATGTCGAGAAATACGACTCGCTGCTCGGCGAAGCGCTGGTCTGGGTCGGCGTTCCCGACCTGAAGCCGGGTACGAAGAACGACATCTGGCTCTACTACGGAAACCAGAAGGCGCCGACCGCGGTCGACGCGAAGGGCACCTACGATCCCGACACCCTGCTGGTCTATCATTTCAACGACCGCTCGACGCCGGCGCAGGACATCACCGCCTGGGCGAACACCGCCCAGAACGCGGTCCCGGCCGCCGACGGCGCCATCATCGGGCAAGGCGCGCGCCTCGACGGGCAGACTGCGCTTACGCTTCCCGGCTCACCCTCGCTCGTGACCGCGGAAGGCGGCGAGCTGAGCTGGTCACTTTGGATCAAGATGACTGCGCCGCAGCCGGGGGCAGTGTTGTTCTCTCGTAACGAGGGCGCGAACGGGCTGACGGTTGGGTTGGACAACGGTGTGGCGTTCGTGGAGGTCACGAGCGGCGGCAATACGCAGCGTACTGCCGGCGGGACGGCGATCGCGGCCGGGACCTGGCACCAGGTCGCATTCACGGCGAAGGGCGCCCAGACCATCCTTTACGTCGACGGCAACCAGGTCGCGACGCTTGCTGCGGCCCTGCCCACCATGACCGCCGTGGCGCAACTCGGTCGCGCCGCTACCGCGGCAGCTCCCGCCGCGGATGCAGTCGCGCCCGCAGCCGACGCGGCTCAGGCGACGCCGCCCGCGGCCGCGCCTTCTGGCTCTGCCGCCGGCTTTGCCGGTGACGTCGACGAGCTTGCGATCGCGAAGGTCGCGCGTTCGGCCGGTTTCATCAAGCTGTCGGCGGTCGGGCAGGGGCCCGACCAGGCGAAGCTGATCTCCTTCAGCGTCGACGAGGAGAACGCGGGCTGGTTCAGCGGCGGCTATTTCGGCGTGATCCTGCGCTCGGTGACGCTGGACGGCTGGGTCGTCATCGGCCTGCTCGGGATCATGGCGTTGATCAGCTGGTACGTCATGGTCGATCGCATCTCGTATCTGAACCGCGTCTCTGCCGGCAACACGATCTTCCTCAAGCATTTTCGCGAGACCTCGACCGATATCGGCGGGCTGCTCCAGCTCGACAGCCAAGAGAATGATCCCAGCTTCGGCGGCGAGCTCGGCAAGAAGCAGCGCAAGGTGGTCCATGCCGCGCCGCTCTACCGCCTGTTCGCGGCCGGTGCGCAGGAGATCCGGCGCCGCTTTGCTGGCGGCGGTTACCGCCGGCTGTCGCCGCAGGCAATCCAGTCGATCCGCGCCGTGCTCGACAGCGGCTACGTGCGGGAGAGCCAGCGCCTCAATCGTCTGATGGTGATGCTGACCATCGCGATCTCGGGCGGTCCGTTCCTCGGCCTGCTCGGCACGGTGGTCGGCGTCATGATCACCTTCGCGGCGATCGCGGCCAGCGGCGACGTCAACGTCAATGCGATTGCGCCGGGTATCGCGGCCGCGCTGGTCGCCACCGTCGCAGGCCTCGGCGTCGCGATCCCCTCGCTGTTTGCCTACAACTACCTGACGATCCGCATCAAGGATGTCAGCAGCGAGATGCAGGTCTTCGTCGATGAGTTCATCACGCGGATCGCGGAGTCCTACGAATTGCCGGAAGAGCCGGTGAAGCAGGCGGCGGAGTGAGCCCATGCAAGTCCAGTCCGAAAGCAAGCCGTACGACGACATCAACATCACGCCGATGCTCGATCTCGCCTACGTGCTTCTGGTGATCTTCATCATCATGACCACGGCGACCGTGCAGGGCATGAAGGTGAACCTGCCGAAGGCGAGCGCGGCGCCGAGCCTCGCACAGCAGACCACCAAGGCGATCACGGTCGCCAACGACGGCAAGCTGTTCCTCGACACCATTCCCGTGACGCTGCCCGAGCTCGAGCAGCGCCTGGTGCAGCAGCGCGCGCTGACGCCGGAGTTTCCGATCGTCGTGCGCGGCGACAGCCAGACCCAGTACCAGAACGTCGTCGACGTGCTCGATCTGCTCGGCCGCCTCAACTTCACCCAGGTCGGCATGGCGACCAAGCCGTCGGCGCGATGAGACGGGACGATGGCGTGGGGCGACGACAGCAACGACGACGACGGCCCGCCGGCTTGGCGGCGCTATCTGCTGCTCGGCGGCTCGGCGCTGGTCGTGATCGCATTGGTGGTCGGAATCGTCATCATGGTGATGAGTGGCGACAAGGATCCGCCACGCAAGGTGAACGAGCTTCAGGTGACGATGGTGCTTCCACCGCCGCCGCCTCCGCCACCACCGCCGCCTCCGCCCGAGCAGCAGCCGGAGCAGCAGCCCGAGCAAAAGGTGATGGAGCAGACGCCGGTCAAGGATGTGGTCGAGGAGAAGCCGGTCGACATTCCAAAGGACGCGCCGCCCGATGCCGGACCGGATCCGACGCCGGGGCCGCCGGATCTCGGTCTCGGCACCGGGCCGGGCAGCGGCGGCTTTGCGCAGGGCAAGGGGCGCGGGGGTGGCGGAGGCGGCGGCAACAGCCGCTTCGGCTGGTACGCGAGCATGCTGCAGTCGCAGATCGACGCGGGACTGCAGGCGAATGAAAAATCTCGCGACGCCGCGTTCCGAACCGTCGCCAGGGTGTGGCTCGACAGTTCGGGCCGGGTCAGTCGCGTGCAGTTGTCGCCATTGACGGGCGACAGTGCGCTCGACGTGGCGATCCGTGACCAGGTGGTCGGCAACCTGCGCGCACGCGAGCCGCCGCCGAAGGACATGCCGATGCCGATGATCATCCGCCTCACGGGCCAGAACCGGGGGTGAGTGCGGTGAGACGAGTGACAGTGACTGAGTTGAGAGCAGAAGAGGTGATGTCATGTGGCGTGAAATGAAGACGCGAGAACTGGCAGCGACGGCAGCGGTGCTGCTTGCGCTCGCAGTCCCCGCCGCGGCGCAGGACGACGGGATGCCGCAGGGCAAACGTCCGACCGTCTCGCGCGACGCGCCGCCTTCATCGAACGCAACGGTCAACCTGATCAATCTGCTCGTGAAGCAGGGAACGCTGAGCGAGGAACAGGCCGCGGTCCTGGTCAAGCAGGCCGACGACGAAGCTTATGTCGCCCGGCAGGCGACGCGCGATGCCGCGGCCAAGGCGGAAGGCGCGGAGAAGAAGGCGACCAGCGCCGCCGATGCGACGTCACCGCCCGGCACCAAGCGCGTCACCTACGTGCCCGAGATCGTCAAGAAGCAGCTGCGCGAGGAGATCAGGGCCGAGGTGATGGACCGCGCCCACAAGGAGAATTGGGCGTCGCCTGGCAAGTATCCGGAATGGGCGCAGCGGATCAGGTTCTACGGCGACGTCCGCACACGGTATGAGGGGGTCCACTATCCGGCCGGCAACTATAACCTCTTCGAGAACTTCAACGCCATCAACACCGGCAATCCGTTTCTTGAAGATAACACCAACGCGTTCAATCAGTTTTTCTACCCGACTTACAACGCCTCGCAGGATCGCAACCGGTTTCGCTTTCGCGCCCGGCTCGGTGCCGATGTCGATCTGTTTGACGGCTTCACTGCGGGCTTGAGAATTTCCACCGGCGACAACAATTCTCCCGTTTCCACCAATCAGACATTTGGCGGCAACGGTGGCAATTTCTCGAAATACGCGCTCTGGCTTGACCGCGCTTTCATCAAGTACCAGCCGATGCAGGATCTCGTCGCCTCGGTCGGCCGGTTCGACAACCCGTTTTGGTCACCGACGGACCTGGTCTGGTACAGGGATCTCGGCTTCGACGGTTTCGCCATCCAGGCCAAGCAGGAAATCGCCGAAGGATTCACGCCCTTCTTCGCCGGCGGTGCATTCCCCGTATTCAACACCGACCTGAACGCGGGCCTCAACACGGCCGATCTGGCGGGCCCGGTCAAGCTCGCCAGCCGGGACAGATGGCTGTTCGGTGCGCAAGGCGGCTTCGGCGCGCGGATCGATCCCGACACGACGCTCACTCTGGCGGTCGCCTACTATGACTTCGCTAATTTGCGCGGCAAGCTGTCGAGCCCCTGCGTGGTCTATACCGCCAGCGATGTATGCGACACTGATCTGCTTCGTCCGTTGTTTGCGCAAAAGGGCAACACCTATATGCGGTTGCGCAACGTCCCCGTCGTCCTGCCGACCCTCGCGTTCCCCAGCGGATCGCTGGACTATCAATACTATGGTCTGGCCAGCGACTTCCGGCCGGTCGTCGCGAGCGCCCAGCTTGATCTCGCGCAGTTCAATCCGGTTCACGTCATCCTCGACGCCGAGTACGTCTGGAACACGGCATTCGATCGCAGCGCCGTCGCCGCTGTCGCCGTGTTTCCGAACAACTTCGCAGGGACGACGGACGGCAGCCCGAGCCCCTACAACGGCGGCAACCAGGGATGGCTTGCGCGCATGACCGTCGGCAACAAGGAGATCAAGCATCTCTGGGACTGGAACGCGCATGTCGGCTACAAATATCTAGAGTCCGACGCGATGGTGGATGCGTTCGTCGATTCCGACTTCGGCCTCGGCGGCACCAATCTCAAGGGCTATTTCATCGGCGGCAATGTCGGCCTCGGCGAGAACATCTGGGGCTCGGTGCGCTGGATGAGCGCGAACAACATCGCCGGCCTGCCGTACAAGGTCGACATCGTCCAGCTCGATCTCAACGCGAGGTTCTGATCATGAGGCTGTTACGTCTCACATCCGTTGCTGCATTGGCGCTGATGGTCGCCTCGGCCGCCCATGCCGACCAGGAAAGCGATCGCTTGCGCGAGGCGCTGCGCAGCGCCACCGCGCAGGCCCGCGCCGCCGAGGATCAGCGCGCCGCGGTCCAGGCCAAGCTGACTTCGGCCGAGCAGGAGCGCGACCGCCTGCGTAAGCAGATCGAGGGCTATCGCGCCCAGGTCAAGGAGGCCGAGCAGGCCTATCGCCAGGCGGTGAAGGACTTCAACGAGCGGATCGCCGAGCGCGACGATTCCCTGGAAAAATGGAAGGCCGCTTATGGCGAAGCAGCGAGCGTGGCACGCACCAAGGATGCGGAGCGCTCCAAGTTCGAGGGCGAGGCGACGACGTGGAAGGCGAGCGCCAAGGCCTGCGAGGCCAAGAATGTCCGTCTCGTCAGGATCGCCGACGATACCGTCAAGCAATACGAGAAGATGGATCCGCTGGAGAAGGTGATCCACCACGATCCCGTGATCGGGTTCAAGCGGGTCGAGCACCAGAACGCCGCCCAGGATCTTCGCGATCAGATCATCGAACAGAAGGCCAAGCCATGACCCGGAACGTTTTCAAGCTCGTGCTGCTCGCCGGTGCGCTCCACGCCGCGGCGTCATCGCCGGCACTCGCGCAAACGCGCAATCCGCCCCAGCCCGCAGCGCCGCGCGCAACGCCTGCGCCGGCCACTCCGGCGGCGGCGCAGCCAGTTCATGCGGCGCAGGACAATGCGGCCGTGAAGGGCAGCGAGATCATCGCCCGGGTCGGCGACAGCGACGTCACCGCGGAAGAAGTGCGCGCCACCATCCAGCTTCTCGATGCCCGCCAGCAGGCTGCGATGGCGCGTGATCCGGCGCTGCTGAGCCAGACGGTGCGCGCGATCCTCGCCAACCGCCTGGTGCTCAAGGAGGCCGCGGCCAAGAAGTGGGACCAGCAGCCGGCCGTCGTGACGCAGCTTGCGCGCGCACGCGACACCTTGATTGTCGAGAGCTACCTGCAATCGGTCACGGCGCTCGGCGACAGCTATCCGGGCGAGGCCGACATCAAGAGCGTCTACGAGGCGAACGCCAGCGCGTTCCTCGTTCCCCGCCGCTTCCGTCTGGCCCAGATCGTGGTCAACCTCGCCAAGGACGCCGACAGGGCCGCTGAGGACACCGCGCGCAAGAAGCTCGATGACATCGTGCGGAAGATCAAGCAGCCCGGCGCGGAGTTTGGTCCGATCGCGAAGGCATCCTCCGACGATGCGGCAACCGCGGGGCGAGAAGGGGAGATCGGCTGGGTCGCCGAGCCCGATATGCGCAGCGAGATCCGTGGGCAGGTCACCGGCCTGCCGAAGTCGGGCATTGCCGATCCGATCCGGCTCGAGGACGGCTGGCACGTCCTGAAGCTGCTCGACACCGAGGCGTCGCATACGCGGCCGCTGGCGGACGTGCGGGACGCCCTCGTGCAGCGGATGCGGGCCGAGCGCATCGAGGCCAACCGCCGCGCCTATGTGGCGGAGCTGCTGAAGCAGACCCCGCCCGTGGTCAACGAGATCGCGCTGTCCAGGCTGATCGAGCCCAAACCTGACGCTGCGCCGTCGCGCTAGTCGAACAATAACCTCAAGCGCGATGACGATTCAGCCTGATCTCATCGCGCTTGAGCACGCGGCGGATTGCAGATTCATGTCAATCGGATGACGAGGCGAAGGCGCCGTCATCCATGAATGATGCATTGGTTAATCGACCGTAAAAGTATCATAATTATGGTACAATGCTCGTGGTATCGGGATCGCGAACCGACCCCGGGGGCGAATTGTGACCGATCTGACCAATGCGGGTGAGCCGATATCGGCGTTCGAAGGCCGATCGCGGGTCCGTCTGGCGATCCCGTTCAGCTTCATCGAGCCCTTGTTCGCGGCCGTCGACTGCTCGATCATCGTCGCAGCGGGCGCCATCGGCGGCATTGCCTATCAGCGCGCGCTTGGAGGCACCGCCGACGGCTCCTTCTATGCCGGGCTCGGTCTGGTGGCGAGTTTCGCCTATGTCCTGGTCGCGCATTTCCTCGGTCTCTACCGGTTGAACCAGCTGCTGGACGACGAACTCGACGGCGGACGGGTCCTGGCCGGCTGGTGTCTCGCTGCTCTTGTCCTCGCGGTCGTGCTGTTTCTGTTCAAATCCGGCGGCGACGCATCGCGTGGCTCGGTCGTCTGCCTCTTCGCGATCGGCGGCGCCGGCCTTCTCGTCGCGCGCTGGCTGGGGAAACGACGCCTTCGCTCGGCGCTTGTCGCCGGCACGATCCGCGGCCGGCGTGTGGTGGTGATCGGAACGCAAGGCGAGCTGGCCCAGTTCGGGAGGAGCGAGCTGCTCGCCAGATTTGGCCTGCACGAGGTCGAGCGCATCATTTTGCCGAGGGACGAAGCGCCAAAACTCGCTGCTCCGGGGAGGCACGAAGACGAGCTGATGAAGCGCATACGGGAGGCCGCTGCCGAGGAGATCGTGCTGGCGCTGTCCTGGTCCGGTCCCCGGGACATTGAGGCCTTGCTCGACCGGTTGCGGGTCATTCCGCTTCCGGTGCGCCTGTTGCCCGATCGCGCGGTGTCGACCGTGCTGCGCCACCAGACGTCGATGCCTCAACGGCTCTACATGGTGGAGGTGCAGCCGGCGCCGCTGTCGGTTCTCGATCGCCTGACCAAGCGGCTGCTCGACATCATCGTGGCGGCGACGTCGCTGGTCGTGCTGTCCCCCGTACTGATCCTCGTCGCAGTCGCGATCAAGCTGGAGTCGAACGGACCGGTGATCTTCCGGCAGCGCCGCCATGGCTTCAACGGCAAGCCGTTCGTGATCTACAAGCTGCGCAGCATGAGCGTCCAGGAGGACGGCGGCACGGTCGTGCAGGCGACGAAGCAGGATCCGCGCGTGACCCGGGTCGGACGCCTGATCCGCCAGACCAGCATCGACGAACTGCCGCAACTCCTCAACGTGATCCAGGGCCATATGTCGATCGTCGGGCCGCGCCCGCACGCGCTGGTGCACGACTACGAGTACGGCAGCATGATCGCGAACTACGCGTTCCGCCATCACGTCAAGCCGGGTATTACCGGCTGGGCGCAGGTTCAAGGCTATCGCGGGGGCACGCCGCGGCTCGAGCTGATGGAACGGAGGGTTGCACTCGACTTATGGTATATTGATAATTGGAGCCTGATATTGGATATTCATATCATGCTGAAGACGGCATTCGAATTGATCCGGCCGCGTAACGCATATTGACCAGAAATTCCCGGCCGCAATCGCCTCGAAGCGGTGTCGTCGCAAAAGTTAACATTGGTACATTTGGGAATGACCTGTTCGATGGTGCGACCGGTTGGAGCGTGGGACCGCACTTTATGACGTCTTGTCGCATCGGCGGACGCATGCACTGACGGGTCTGCCGGCCGATAGCCGGTCCAGGATTTCTCGCCGGCCTATTGAAAACGTTCACGATTCGCGCTTACTAAGTCCGGACTGGCAAGATTCTGGCCGGAGAGGACCACGATGGTTGGCAAGAGGCATGCCTCGGAGGAGATTTCGGCCAAGCTGGCGCAAGCCAACGAACTTGCGGCCAAGGGAAAGACCCAGCGGGAAATATCGAAGGCGCTTGGCGTCAGCATCATGACCTACCACCGCTGGAAGAAGA
Organism: Bradyrhizobium sp. Pa8; assembly: GCF_052588265.1. Classification (NCBI taxonomy): domain Bacteria; kingdom Pseudomonadati; phylum Pseudomonadota; class Alphaproteobacteria; order Hyphomicrobiales; family Nitrobacteraceae; genus Bradyrhizobium; species Bradyrhizobium sp. Pa8. The sequence goes on from NZ_CP176767.1 coordinate 3,167,539, forward strand.
TGCCCGACTCGTCCGAGCCGGTTGGTGGTCGGCGCGGCGAGGCCGATGGCCGGCCGCTCGGTTCGGCCGACGCCAGCAGTGTGGACACAATCAAGCGGCTAGAGCTCGAGAACGCGCAATTGCGACGTCTTGTGACCGACATGCTGCTGGAAAAGCTGAAATACGAAGAGGAACTTCGGGCGCGTCAGGGAACGCGCTTGCGGCGCCCCGACAGCGGCTAGCGCCAGAACCGGCCTTTCGGCTGCCCTATAATCCTACTCGTCTAGCGCAAGACCTCAGACAGCTGGCGTATCGTGGCTGGATGGCTCGATAGGAACGCCTCGTATGCGCGCCTCACACCATCCTCGAGCGAGGTCGTGGCGCGCCAGCCGAGCTTGGCGAGACGACTGACGTCCAGCAATTTGCGCGGTGTGCCGTCGGGACGCGATGTGTCGAAACCGATCTCGCCGCCGTAGCCGACGATGTCGGCCACGACGCGCGCGAACTCGGCGATGGTGATGTCCTCGCCGGTGCCGATGTTGACCAGCTCCGCGCTCGAATAGGTCTTCATCAGGTGCACGCAGGCATCCGCCATGTCGTCGACATAGAGGAACTCGCGCCGCGGCGTGCCGGTGCCCCACACGATGACGCTCTTTGCTCCCGAAACCTTCGCCTCGTGGAAGCGGCGGATCAGGGCGGCGACGACGTGGCTCAATTCAGGGTGATAATTATCGCCGGGGCCGTACAGATTGGTCGGCATCACGCTGATGAAGTCGCTGCCATACTGGCTGCGATAGGCCTCCGCCATCTTGATGCCGGCGATCTTGGCGATCGCATAGGGCTCGTTGGTCGGCTCCAGCGGACCTGATAGCACCGAATCCTCGCGCAACGGCTGCGGCGCCAGCTTCGGATAGATGCAGGACGAGCCCAGAAACATCAGCTTCTCGGCGCCGTTCTGATGCGCGGCCTGGATCACGTTCGCGGCAATCGCGATGTTGTCGTAGATGAACTCGGCGCGCAGCGTGTCGTTGGCGACGATGCCGCCGACCTTGGCCGCGGCGAGGAAGATCACTTGCGGCCGCGTTTTCGCGAACCAGTCGAACACGGCGGCCTGGTTGCAGAGATCGACCTCGCGCCGGTCGACGGTGACGAGCCGCACGTCCTCCCGCGCCAGCCGGCGCAGCAGCGCGGCGCCGACCATGCCGCGATGGCCGGCGACATAGACGCTCTTGCCCCTCAGCTCAAACGGTGCGTTTGCCACTGGCCGCATCCCGTTTTGCCTCCGCCAGATCGCTTGCCATCATCTCCTCGACGAGCTGGGCGAAGCTGCGCTTCGGCGTCCAGCCGAGCACCTCGCGCGCCTTGCTGGCGTCGCCGACGAGGAGATCGACCTCGGTCGGACGGAAATAGGTCGGATCGATCTTCACCACAATCTTGCCGCTCGTCTCATCGACGCCGGTTTCCTCGACGCCCTTGCCGCGCCAGGCGATGCGGCGGCCGACATGGGCAAAGGACAGCTCGACCATCTCGCGCACCGAGCGCATCTCGCCGGTGGCGAGCACGAAGTCATCGGGCTTGTCGGCCTGCAGGATCCTGTGCATGCCCTCGACATAGTCCTTCGCATGGCCCCAGTCGCGCTTGGCTTCGAGATTGCCGAGATAGAGCGTCTGTTCCAGCCCGACCTCGATACGCGCGACGCCGCGGGTGATCTTGCGGGTCACAAAGGTCTCGCCGCGGATCGGGCTCTCATGGTTGAACAGGATGCCGTTGCTGGCGAACATGCCGTAGGCTTCGCGGTAGTTCACCGTGATCCAGTAGCCGTAGAGTTTTGCAACGCCGTAGGGCGAGCGCGGATAGAACGGCGTCGTCTCCTTCTGCGGGATCTCCTGCACCAGGCCGTAGAGCTCGGAGGTCGAGGCCTGGTAGAACCGCGTCTCCTTCTCCATGCCGAGGATGCGGATCGCTTCCAACAGGCGCAGCACGCCGATGGCGTCGGCGTTGGCGGTGTATTCCGGGCTCTCGAAGCTGACGGCGACGTGGCTCTGGGCGGCGAGATTGTAGATCTCGGTCGGCCGGATCTGCTGCACCAGGCGGATCAGATTGGTCGAATCCGTCATGTCGCCATAGTGCATCAGGAACGGCACGTTGCCGACATGCGGGTCCTGGTAGAGGTGATCGACGCGCGCCGTGTTGAACGAGGACGAACGCCGCTTGATGCCGTGCACGACATAGCCGAGCGACAGCAAATATTCGGCGAGATAGGCGCCGTCCTGACCGGTCACGCCGGTGATGAGAGCGATCCGCTTGCTCATCCGAGGGCTCGCACCCGCCGAAGCGGGGATCCGGCGCGGCGCCCTCTCGGCATCAATTCAACGGCACCTCTAGCTGCCACTTCTGTAGTATCCATTCTGATAAACACCCGGCTGCTCAAATTTTTCGAGAACCCTCAGATCGGCCTTGTTCAGCACCACGCCAAGCAGGCGATCGTGAAGGTCCGGCTCGGCCAGCAGATGGCGCCGCACCGCCTTGATCCTGGTGCTTCCCCATTCTACCACGAACACGAAGGAGTCGATCACCGGGACGATCGCACGCACGTCGACGACGGGTGCGATCGGCGGAAGGTCGACGATAACATAATCATAGCTTTCGCGCAGTCGATCAAGCAGGGTTCGAAATCCCTGCGACGCCAGCACCTCGTCGGAATGGACCGGAGCTTCGGTCAGCAGCAGAGGCAGCAGCGCCAGTCCCGTGGCGGCGTCTCGGCCCGTGGCCTGTGCGAGATCGATCTTGCCGCTCAGCACCTCCAGCCATCCGGCTGACGGCCGTGGCGTGAGCGAGCGGGCAAGCGTAGGATTGCGCAGGTCCGCGTCGATCAGGATCACGCGTCGACCGGCATCGGCCAACAACGACGCAAGGTTCGAGGCAACAGTGGACTTGCCTTCGCCCGCGACGGTCGAGGTGATGCCGATCAGCCTGTTCTCGCGGATGGTGGATTCCAGCCACGCTCTCATCTTGATTGCGCGAAACGCTTCGGTGAAGACCGAGATCGGATCGTCGACTGCGCGTCGCTTCAACGGATCGATGAATGCGTAATGGGGTGTATCCGCCGCCACGTTCTCCACGGTTTGCGGCGGCGGAGCCAGTCGACCGGCCTCTGCATCGAATCCGGTCGCGATCGATCGCGGAGGCGACGATGCTCGAGGTGCCTGTCCGGCCGCTAGCGGAATCACCGAAAGACAACGGACGCCCAATTCCTGTTCGGCCTGCGATCCCGTACGGAAGACGCCGTCGACCGCCTCGCGCCAGGCTGCAATTCCAAAGCTCGCCATCAGCCCCATCGTGAGCGCGATGGCAAGGACGAATGACGCCACCGGCTTGCTTTTCTTCTTCGGCGCGACGGCTGGACTGATCACGCGTGCATCGGTGATCGGAAACGACTGCTGCTGTATCGCCTCCATATAACGCTGCAGGAAAGTGTCGTAGAGCGTGTGATAGACCTTGGCGGAGCTTTCGAGCTCGGCCAATCCAAGCCGATCGCGGTTGGTGAGCTGGCCTTCGGATACCAGGCCGGCCAGCGACCGCTCCAGACTCTCTTCGCGCGTCTTGGCGATCTCGTAATCGCTCTTGTAGCTGCCAGCGATCCGTCCGAGCTCCCCGCGGATGTTTCGGCGCGTTTCCTCCATCTGGTCGCGCAGGTTGATCGCGGCCGCATGGTCCGCACCATATCTCGTCGAGATGTTGGCCTCGCGCGCAGACAGGTCGACATACTGATTGCGAAGCCGCGTAATGACCTCGTTTTTCAGGATATCTGCGACGGCGCCCTCGCTGACGTCCATTTTTCGGACTTGCTCGATCCGGTCGAGCCGGGCTTTGGCCTCGCTGGTGACGCCGCGCGCGGCGGCGAGCTGGCTGTTCAGTTCGAACAGCTGTTGTTCGCCGATGAGCCGGCTCGCGCTGCCGGCCGATACGTTCGGTCCGCCGAGGTCGACAATGTTGTTCTTTTCCTTGAACTCCAGGACGGCGCGATCGGCTGTCGCCGCCTTCGACTTCAGCTCGTTGATCCGGTCCTGGAGCCAGGCGCCTGCGCGGGTGACCGTTTGGTATTTTGCGCCGAGCTGGTCGTCGATATAGGCTTCCGCGATCGCGTTGGTGACCTTGGCCGCGGTCTCGGGGCTACGCGACGTGTATGAGATGTTCAGCGCATAAGTCTTGTCGCCCCGCGTGATGGAGCGATGAGCCAGAAACTCATCGAGCGCCCTCTGCTCACGATCTTCCACCGTGTCGGAGGAGGTGACGTTCGGACGCGAGAACAGGCTCCAGCCACCAGCGAATTCCGGATCGTCGGCGAGCTTGAGGCTCCTTACAACGTCGAGTCCCAGCTTGCGCGAAGCGAGAATTTCGACCTGGGAGCCCACCTGAAGCGTGTCGAGCGGAATATCTCCCTGCGGCTGCAATTGGTTCTGCAGGACCCGCAGCGTGCTGCTGTCGATCAAAAGCGTAGCGGTCGCGGTGTATTGCGAGGGAGTGAGCAGCAGATAGAGCAGGCCGATGGCCATTGCCACGGCAGGCACGATGAGAATGACCCGATACTGTCGCCGGGCCAGTCCGGACAGTTGGTCGATCAAGGCCGACATCGAGGACGAAGCTTCTTCCCGCCCACCGCTATAGTTGACGCGGGTTCTGTGCAACGGCATGTCCATCGTCGATCACATCCTCGGCGGGCGGGCGGTTGTCGGAGCAAAAAGGTGCGACCACGACCGCAGGGAAATTCCACCTGACCGGGACATCTCACCCTGTCTGGTCCCAAGGGCAGCGGGAGAGGCATTGATCGTCGCATAACTCTACCAGCTAGGAGTATCTCGACTCATGGTCTTGCCATGACCGAGCCCGGCCCGCCGAGTTGTGACGCCAGCCCCCGTAACGTTGATGGCTTTCTCTAGCGAACAAATAATACACATTTGCAACAGTTTGATATGAACTGATGTAGGTGAGTCGTTCGATATGTTATGTGTTATCGCGGCGGACGACGCCGGATGTCACGCGCCGTCCTTTCGCGTCGGCGTGTCGAGGAAATGATGCGTCGGCCGGGGCGGGTGCCGTTCCGTGATCTCGCAAGGTTCAGTGGCTTGCGGTCCAAGCCTCACGTCTTGCCGGGCCGCGTCTCGACGCGCGTCTCGACGCCATCGCACTTCAGGATGACTTTGTTGTTCGCGGGCATGGTTGGGCGCGCTGCTCAACGTCGGTGCGTCGCAGCCGCGCTATCACGTTCGCCGGTCCTGGCGAACGCCATTTGCCCCCCGTTTGCCGTCAAGGTCAGCGAAGCGGAAGGCCACACCCGATCGCCGCTCCCGCCCACGACCAGATGGCCCCGCCGTCCGCATGAACGCCAGCTTGCTGGGATTTAACTTGGTTCGAATGGATTGCCACTTTAACGTTCCGATTCCGCCGACCAGATAATTCGGAAGAGAGTGGTGCCAACTTGCCGCTTTTTCGCCAGAGGCGGCCGGGAGTCAGACGGCATAAGAAGCGGTAACTGCTTGAATCAAAAGGAAAATATGAGAAGGCGATGGCCAGTGATAGCACGCGCAGCGCTCTGATTGGGTACCTGATCCGTGACGGCATTCGGTAAACTCGTCCGCACCACGGCATTCCGGCTGACGCTGGTCTATCTGCTGCTGTTCGCGATGTTCGCGGCCTCGCTGCTCGGCTATTTCGCCTGGAATACGCGGCGGCTGATCACTGAAGAAATTACGCAGACGGTAAATTCCGAGACCTCGGAGATCAACGAGATCTACGGCCGTCGTGGCATGTACGGCCTCGTGCGGACGATCGAGTATCGCGCGCTGCGTCCGGGCGCCAACCTCTATCTCGTGACCACGCCGACCGGGCAGGCGGTCGCCGGCAATGTCGGCTCGCTGGCGCCCGGAGTGATGGCGACGCGCGGCTGGTCCGAGACCGCCTACCGGCGGATCGAGGATGCCGATGACCGCGACCATCGCGCGCTCGTGCGCGTCACCGAGCTGGAGAACGGCTTCCGGCTGTTGATCGGCCGCGATCTCGCCGAGCGACGGCGCTTGTTCGGTATCGTGGCCAAGGCGGCGCAATGGTCGGTCCTGATCGTCGTCGTGCTCGGCCTCGGCGGCGGCATCTTCGTCGCGCGCAGGGTATTGAGGCGCATCGACGCGATGACCGGCACCGCGCAGCGCATCATGACCGGTGATCTCAGCGGGCGCCTGCCGGTGGGGCGCAGCGGCGACGAACTCGATCGTCTTGCGGAAAACCTCAATGCCATGCTGGAGCGGATCGAGGCGCTGATGGCGGGGCTGAAGGAGGTCTCCGACAACATCGCCCACGACCTCAAGACTCCACTGACGCGTCTGCGCAACCGCGCCGAGGAGGCGCTGGCGAAATCGGGGAGCGAGACCGATTACCGAGCGGCGCTGGAGCGGACCATCGAGGAATCCGACGGCTTGATCCGCACCTTCAATGCGCTGTTGATGATCGCGCGCGCCGAGTCCGGCCAGGCGCGCGGCAACATGGATGATTTCGACGCCGCCGACGTCGCGGGCGGCATTCACGAACTCTACGAGCCGCTGGCCGAGGACGACGGCATGACCTTGAAGGTCAGGTGCGAGCCCACGCCGGTTCACGCCAACCGCGAATTGATCAGCCAGGCGCTCGCCAATTTGGTCGAGAACGCGATCAAGTACGGCAAGCCGGTCGCGCAGACCGGTGGAACCGTGGTCAGTATGGACTCTAGGCAGATCATCATCGAGGCGAGGCGCGAGGGCGACCAGGTGCTGCTCAGCGTCACCGATCGTGGCCCTGGTATCCCCGAAGCCGACCGCAAGCATGTCGTCGAGCGATTCGTGCGGCTTGAAGCCAGCCGCACGCTGCCGGGCTCCGGCCTCGGTCTCAGCCTTGCCGCCGCGGTTGCGACATTGCATGGCGGAGAATTGCGGCTGGGTGATGCCCAGCCTGGTCTCGTCGCCACGCTGGTGCTCCCGGCGCGTGCCGGCGACAGGGTTGCTCCGCCAATGCAGGATGTGCCACAGAAGGTGGCATGAACCACTCCGCGCCGGGAAACGCGGACAAGCATGGAGAGGGCCTCGCCGCGCGCTTCGCGGAGGCTCCCCATATTGCCGCTTCCACAACTGATGAACGACGTCTTGAAAACTGGCTGGCCGAGCTTGAGCCGGCTCAATCAGCCCGTCTCGAAGCCCTGCTGGTCCATCCCTTCGCGCGGGATATTTTGGCCGGCATTGCCGAATTCTCGCCCTATCTGTTTGATCTCGTCCGCGCCGACGCGCCGCGCCTGATCCGGCTGCTCGAATGCGATCCGGACGCGCATCTGGCCGCGCTCATCGCGGAGGCGAGGGACGCGGTCCTCGCGGCGACCGACGAAGCCGAGGTGATGCGGCGGCTTCGCAGGATGAAGGCGGAAGCAGCACTTCTCACCGCGCTGTGCGATATCGGTGGCGTCTGGCCGGTGATGCGGGTGACGGCGGCGCTGACCGATGTCGCGGTATCCTCGGTGCAGGCGGCGCTCGAGTATCAGCTGCGGCAGGAAGCCGCACGTGGAAAGATCCTGCCGCCCAATCCCGAAGCTCCGGAAGAGGGCAGCGGCCTGATCGTGCTCGCGATGGGCAAGATGGGGGCGGGCGAGCTGAACTATTCCAGCGATATCGACCTCATCGTGTTCTTCGATCCTGATGCCACGACGCTCGCGCCCGACATCGAGCCACAGCCGTTCTTCGTGCGGGTGACGCAGGGCATGGCGCGCATTCTCCAGCAGCGTACCTATGACGGCTACGTCTTCCGCGTCGACCTGCGCCTGCGTCCCGATCCGTCCTCGACGCAAGTGGCGATTTCGCGAGACGCCGCGCTGAACTATTACGAGCGGGAAGGGCGCACCTGGGAGCGTGCCGCGATGATCAAGGCGCGCGCCTGTGCCGGCGATGCCAAAGCGGGCGAGGCGCTGCTCGCCGAAATCGCGCCCTTCGTCTGGCGCAAGCATCTCGACTTCGCCGCGCTTGCCGACGTCCACGACATGAAGCGGCAGATGCAGACCTATCGCGGCCAGAGCGAGATCGCGGTCGAGGGGCACAACGTCAAGGTCGGGCGTGGTGGCATTCGCGAGATCGAGTTTTTCGCGCAAACGCAGCAGCTGATCGCCGGCGGTCGCCATCCGGAGTTGCGGGTGCGGCCGACGCTCGCTGCACTCGATATTCTCGCCTCCAGCAACTGGATCACCTCTGCCGCGCGTGACGAGTTGACCATTGCGTATGAATTCCTGCGCCGCGTCGAGCACCGCCTCCAGATGATCGCCGACGAGCAGACCCATGCGCTGCCGGAAGACAAGGAGGCGGTCGAGCGCTTTGCGCGCTTCTTCGGCTATCCGGATCGCGAAGCCTTTGCGCGCGATCTGTTGCGGCAGCTCCAGATCGTGCAGGGACACTACGAAAAACTGTTCGAGGGCGATGACCCGACCGGCACGGCAGAACTGCCGGCGCTCGACTACGGTGCAGGTCCTGACGATCCGCGCCTGCTGCAATATTTGACGACGCTCGGCTTCAAGAAGCCGGCTGCACTCGCGCAGACCATACGCGACTGGATCACCGGCGACTACCGCGTGTTCCGCAACGACCAGACACGAAGCGCTTTCGTCGAGTTCGTGCCGGCCCTGATCGACGGCCTCGCGCGGGCCGAGGAGCCGGATCGCGCTGTCGTGGCGTTCGATCAGTTCCTTGGGGCACTCCAGCTTGGCGGCCGGCTGATCACGCTGCTCGGCCAGAACCGCGATCTCGTCGCGCTCGTGGCGCTGGTGCTGGGCGCGGCGCCGCGGCTCGGCGAGATGCTGGCGCGGAAGCCGCAGCTCATGGACGGCCTGATCGATCCCAGATTCTTCGGCGCGATGCCGGACAAGCAGGAATTGTCGGCGCGATTGGCCGCGACGGTGCGCGACGCCGACTCCTATGAGGAGTTTCTCGACCGTCTCCGCTTGTTCGGGCAGGAGAGCCTGTTCCTGATCGGCACGCGCATTCTCTCCGGTACCGTCTCGGCGCAGCAGGCCAGCACGGCTTTCGCCGATGTCGCCGAAGGCACTGTCCACACCGTGCATGATCTTGTCGCCGAACGCTTCGCCGCCCAACACGGACGTATCAAGGATCAGGAGACCGCGATCGTCGCGATGGGCCGGCTCGGCAGCCGCGAGATGACGGCATCGTCCGATCTCGATCTGATCCTGCTGTACGATTTCGACAGCGACAATCCGGACTCCGACGGGCCAAAATCGCTTCAGGGCGCACACTACTTCGCGCGCTTCACCCAGCGCCTGATCAGCGCCTTCACCACGCGCACCAATTACGGCGTGCTCTACGAGATCGACATGCGGCTGCGCCCGTCGGGACGCGCCGGTCCGGTGGCATCGAGCCTCGTCTCATTCGCGGACTATCAGGCCAACGAGGCCTGGACCTGGGAGCACATGGCCCTGACCCGCGCCCGCGTGGTGTCGGCCTCGGACGAATTCCGCGGGCGGATCGAGCGCATCATCCGCGATGTCCTGACCCGCCGCCGTGATCGGGCGACCATTGCCAACGACGTCGCCGACATGCGGCGAGCCATCGCGCAGGAGAAGGGCGAGAGCGACCATTGGGATCTCAAATACGCCGCCGGCGGCATGGTCGATATCGACTTCATCGCGCAATATCTCCAGCTCGTGCACGCCCATGACAAGCCTGAAATTCTCGACGTCAGCACCCTTCAGGTTCTGGACAACGCCGCCAAGCTCGGCGTGCTCCCGCAATCGGAGGCGGAGATCCTGCGCGCGGCGGCGCGGCTCTATCACGACTTGACGCAGATTCTGCGGCTCTGCGTCAGCGACCGCTTCAAGCCCGATACCGCCGGCACTGACCTTCAGCGCGTGATGGCGCGCGCCGGCGATGCGCCCGACTTCTCGTCGCTGGAGGCACGCGTGAAGGAAACGCAGAGCGAGGTGAGGCGCGTATTTACGGCGCTGCTGGAAGGGACGTCGTCTGCTTCAGCGAGGTGAGCGCCTCGCGCACGTTCGGCTCCAGGCCTGCGCCGCCCGCGTCGAGATGGGCGAAGATCGCCCGCTTCATCCGGGGATCCCAGAACTTCTTGATGTGATCGGCGATCCCCGGCACGGCCTTGTCGTGGCCCTGACTGCGGAAGAACGTGCCGATCTGGTTGGCCATGTAGATCAAGCGGTCAGGCGACATCGGCAACCTCCGTGGCATGGCGGGCGACAACCCGGCCGCCATGCGAAAACACCTCGAACCCGTCCTGGCGGGCAATGGCGATCAATGTGATGCCGGCGGCTTCCGCCGTGCGCACCGCGAGCGCGGTCGGGGCAGAGACGGCGACCATCACCGGCGCGCCGATCGCGGCGGTCTTCTGCACCATCTCGACCGAGACGCGGCTGGTCAGCAGCACCATGCCGCCGCTCGCACCCGTGCGGCTGCGCGCCAGTGAACCGGCCAGCTTGTCGAGCGCGTTGTGGCGGCCGACGTCCTCGCGCAGCGCGATGATGCCGCCGGCAGGCGACCAGAACGCGGCGGCGTGGACGGCGCGGGTTTGCAAATTGATCGATTGCAGCGGCGCGATGGCCTGCATCGCCGTCATGATCTGCTCAGGCGTGAACGTCTGTCCCTGCGGGACGACGGCCGCAGGCCGCACGGCCTCGGCAATTGAATCGATGCCACAAATGCCGCAGCCGGTCGGGCCGGCAATGTGTCGCCGCCGCTCGCTGATGCGCGCGGCAACTTCCGGCGCCAGCCACATGCGCAGCTCGATGCCGTCGTCGAGGCGGACCACCTCGAGCGACTTGACGTCGTCGACCGACTTGATGATGCCTTCGTCCAGGCTGAAGCCGACCGCAAAATCTTCGAGGTTCTGCGGCGTCCCCATCATGACGGCATAGGTGCCGCCATTATAGGTCAGCGCCAGCGGCGTCTCCTCCGGGATCAGCCGCGCGCCTTCGGACGCGACACCGTCGCGCCAGATCTCGCGGTCGATGGCCTGGACCGGCACGTGCATGCCGTTACTCCGCGGCCTCGGCCGGCGCGATGCGGCGGGAGTGCTGCGCCTGCGCGTCATAGGCCTTCTGCCAGTCGGACGGGCCGTTCGACGGCGAGATCTGCACCGCCGTGACCTTGTATTCGGGGCAGTTGGTGGCCCAATCCGAATAGTCGGTGGTGATGACGTTGGCCTGCGTGTCCGGGTGATGGAAGGTGGTGTAGACGACGCCCGGTGAGACGCGGTCGGTGATCTCCGCGCGCAGCGTGGTTTCGCCCGCACGGCTCGCGAGCCGCACCCAGTCGCCGTCGCGCACGCCGCGCTGCTCGGCGTCGTGCGGATGAATCTCGAGCCGGTCCTCGGCATGCCAGACCACGTTCTCGGTGCGCCTTGTCTGCGCGCCGACATTGTACTGGCTGAGGATGCGGCCCGTGGTGAGCAGCAGCGGGAAGCGGGGGCCGGTGCGCTCGTCGGTCGCGACATATTCGGTGACGATGAACTTGCCCTTGCCGCGGACGAAGCCGCCGATATGCATCACCGGGGTGCCCTCCGGCGCCTTCTCGTTGCAGGGCCATTGCACCGAGCCGAGTTCGTCGAGCTTGGCGTAGGAGACGCCGGTAAACGTCGGCGTCAGTGCCGCGATCTCGTCCATGATCTCGGACGGATGGCTGTAGTTCATCTCGAAGCCCATGGCCTTGGCGAGGGCGATGGTGACCTCCCAGTCGGCCATGCCGTTCTTCGGTGACATCACCTTGCGGACGCGCTGGATGCGGCGCTCGGCGTTGGTGAAGGTGCCGTCCTTTTCGAGGAAGCTCGAGCCGGGCAGGAAGACATGGGCGTAGTTTGCGGTCTCGTTCAGGAAGAGGTCGTGAACGATGACGCATTCCATCGACGACAGCGCCGCCACCACGTGCTTGGTGTTGGGATCGGACTGGAGGATGTCCTCGCCCTGCACGTAGATGCCCATGAACGTGCCTTCGATCGCGGCATCGAACATGTTGGGAATGCGCAGGCCCGGCTCGGGGTTGAGCTTGACGTTCCACAGCGCCTCGAACTGGTCGCGCACGGCGTCGCCCGAGATGTGGCGATAGCCCGGCAGCTCGTGCGGGAACGAGCCCATGTCGCAGGAACCCTGCACGTTGTTCTGGCCGCGCAGCGGGTTCACGCCGACGCCGGGGCGGCCGATATTGCCGGTCGCCATCGCGAGATTGGCGATCGCGATCACGGTGGTCGAGCCCTGGCTGTGCTCGGTGACGCCGAGGCCGTAGTAGATCGCGCCATTGCCGCCGGTGGCGTAGATGCGCGCGGCTTCACGCAACACCTGCGGATCCACGCCGGTGAGGATCGCGGTGGCTTCCGGGCTGTGTTTCGGCTGGGCGACGAAGGCGGCCCATTCCTCGAACTCGGCCCAGTCGCAGCGCTCGCGCACGAAGGCTTCGTTGGCGAGGCCCTCGGTGACGATGACATGCGCCAGCGCGGTCACGACGGCAACGTTGGTGCCGGGCATCAGCGGCAGGTGCAGCGCCTTGACGTGCGGCGATTCCACCATCTCGGTCCGGCGCGGATCGATCACGATCAGCTTGGCGCCCTGGCGCAGCCGCTTCTTCAGGCGCGACGCGAACACCGGGTGAGCGGAGGCGGGATTTGCGCCGATGATGACCGCGACGTCGGTATCTTCCACCGAGTCGAAGTCCTGCGTGCCGGCCGACGTGCCGAAGGTCTGCGACAGGCCGTAGCCGGTCGGGGAGTGGCAGACGCGGGCGCAGGTATCGACATTGTTGTTGCCGAAGCCGCCGCGGATCAGCTTCTGCACCAGATAGGTTTCTTCGTTGGTGCAGCGGGACGAGGTGATGCCGCCGATGGCGTCACGGCCGTATTTCTTCTGGATGCCGCGCATCTTGGTAGCGGCAAACGAGAACGCCTCATCCCAGGACACTTCGCGCCAGGGATCCTCGATCCGCTCGCGGATCATCGGATTGAGGATACGCTCCTTGTGGTTGGTGTAGCCCCAGGCGAAGCGGCCCTTGACGCAGGAATGGCCGCGATTGGCCTTGCCGTCCTTGTACGGCACCATGCGCACGACTTCCTCGCCGCGCATCTCGGCCTTGAAGGCGCAGCCGACGCCGCAATAGGCGCAGGTGGTGACGACGGAGTGCTCCGGCTGGCCGATCTCGATCACCGACTTTTCCGTCAGCGTCGCGGTCGGGCAAGCCTGCACGCAGGCGCCGCAGGAGACGCATTCGGAGCCGAGGAAGCTCTCGCTCATGCCGGGCGAAACGCGGCTGTCGAAGCCGCGGCCCGAGATGGTCAGTGCGAAGGTGCCTTGCACTTCCTCGCAGGCGCGGACGCAGCGCGAGCAGACGATGCACTTCGACGGATCGTAGGTGAAATAGGGGTTGGACTCGTCCTTCGGCATCCAGGCGGCGTTGATCTCGCCATGGGATTTCGCGAAGACGTGGTTCTCGCCCTCATAGCCGTAGCGCACGTCGCGGAGGCCCACAGCGCCGGCCATGTCCTGCAATTCGCAATCGCCGTTGGCGCCGCAGGTGAGACAGTCGAGCGGATGGTCGGAGATGTAGAGCTCCATCACGCCCTTGCGCAGCTTCTTCAGCCGCTCGCTCTGGGTGTGCACGACGAGGCCGTTCATCGCTGGCGTGGTGCAGGAGGCCGGCGTGCCGGCGCGGCCCTCGATCTCGACGACGCAGAGACGGCAGGAGCCGAACGCGTCGACCATGTCGGTCGCGCAGAGTTTTGGGATCTGGTGGCCTGCATCCATCGCGGCCCGCATGATCGAGGTGCCCTCGGGCACCGTGACCTGGTTGCCGTCGATGGTCAGCGTCACCATCGTCGTCGATTTGGAGCGTGGCGTGCCGTAGTCGATTTCTTCGATCAGAGACATCGTCGTTCTCCTATTCCGCGGCCTGAAGCGTGGTCGGGGCCGGGACGAAATCTTCCCGGAAATGCTTCAATGCGCTGAGCACGGGGTAGGGCGTGAAGCCCCCGAGTGCGCAGAGCGAGCCGAATTTCATGGTGTTGCAGAGGTCTTCGACGAGCGCGAGATTTTCGCTCACGCGCTCGCCGCGGATGATCTTCTCGATGGTCTCGACGCCGCGGGTCGAGCCGATCCGGCAGGGCGTGCACTTGCCGCAGGATTCGACGGCGCAGAATTCCATGGCGAAGCGCGCCTGGTTGCGCATGTCGACGCTGTCGTCGAACACGACGATGCCGCCATGGCCGATCAGGCCGTCGCGTGCGGCGAAGGCTTCGTAGTCGAACGGGGTGTCGAACAGCGCGCGCGGGAAATAGGCGCCGAGCGGGCCGCCGACCTGCACCGCGCGGACCGGACGGCCCGTGAACGTGCCACCGCCAATGTCGTCGACGAGCTCGCCGAGCGTCACGCCGAACGCCGTTTCGAACAGGCCACCATGGCGGATGTTGCCGGCGAGCTGGATCGGCATCGTGCCGCGCGAACGGCCCATGCCGAAATCAGCGTAGGCCTTGGCACCTTCGGCGAGGATGAAGGGGATCGCCGCGAATGACAGCACGTTGTTGATGACGGTCGGCTTGCCGAACAGGCCGTGATGCGCGGGCAGTGGCGGCTTGGCGCGGACCAGGCCACGGCGGCCTTCGAGACTTTCCAGCAGCGAGGTCTCTTCGCCGCAAACGTATGCGCCGGCGCCGACCCGCACTTCGAGATCGAAGCTGTAGGTCGAGCCGCCGATCTTGTCGCCGAGGTAGCCGCCGCGCTTCGCCGCCTTGATGGCCGCGTTCATCGCTTCGACTGCGTGCGGGTATTCGCTGCGGATGTAGATATAGCCCTTGGTCGCGCCGACGGTGATGCCTGATGTCGTCATGCCCTCGATTACCAGGAAGGGGTCGCCTTCCATGATCATGCGGTCGGCGAAGGTGCCGCTGTCGCCTTCGTCGGCGTTGCAGACGATGAATTTGCGGTCGGCCTTCGCTTGCGCGACGGTCTTCCACTTGATGCCGGTCGGGAAGCCCGCACCGCCGCGGCCACGCAGGCCGGATGCGGTGACCTCGGCGAGGATCGCATCCGAGCCGAGCGCCAGCGCGCGCTCGAGGCCCTTGTAGCCGCCATGGGCGCGGTAGTCGTCGAGCGAGCGCGGATCGATCACGCCGCAGCGGGCGAAGGTGAGACGGGTCTGGCGCTTCAGCCAGGGGATCTCCTCGGTCGCGCCCAGCCGCAGCAGATGCGGTGTGTTGCTGGCGAGGGCATCGAGCAGGGAGGGCACATCGGCCTCGGTGACCGGGCCGAAGGCGATCCGGCCCTGCGGCGTTGCAACCTCGACCAGCGGCTCCAGCCAGTACATGCCGCGCGAGCCGGTCCTGACGATCTCGATCGCCACCCCGCGCTTGGCCGCAGCCTGTTCCAGCGCCAGCGCAACCTCGTCGGCGCCAACGGCCACCGCACCCGCGTCGCGTGAGACGAATAGACGCATGCTCATCGCTGGGCCTCCGCAACGAGTGCATCGAGGCGCTTCTCATCGAGCCGGCCAATGAGGCGGCCGTCGAGCATGGCGGACGGTGCGGTCGCGCACAGCCCGAGGCAGTAGATCGGCTCCAGCGTGACGCGATCATCGGCGGTGGTGTTGCCGAGGGGCACGCCAAGCTTCGCCTCGGCGCGCGCGGCGAGAGCATCGCCCCCCGCAGCCTGACACGCTTCCGCGCGACACAGCTTCAGCACATGACGCCCGGCCGGCTTGTGGCGGAAATCATGGTAGAATGTGAACACACCATGCACCTCGGCACGCGACAGATTCAGCGCCTGTGCCACCATGGGAATCGCCGCCTCCGGCACGTAGCCGAACGCCTCCTGAAGGGCGTGCAGGATGACCAGCGTCGCGCCCTCTTGCTTCGCATGTTCGGCGATGATCTCGGCGCCGCGCGTCTCGTCCCAAGGCTCGTAAACCGCTGTCATTCTTTGTTCTCAGATTGAGCGTCCCTGATCGCAAACTATTTGGAATCGTTCGAAGATCAATAAAGCTGTCTCATGCTGCGATTGCGAATTCTGATCGATCTGGAAACGCAATCGGACGATACGGAAATGCAATTAATCGCGTTCCGCTTGCCGGTTTTTCCGTGTTGGTAATGACCTGCCGTGCTAGCTTGCATGCCACGATGGCATCCGAGGGGACGACCGGTTGATCGACAAGCTTGAACTGCTGCTGGCGCTGGCGAAGGAGCGGCATTTCGGACGCGCGGCAGAAGTCTGCGGCGTGACGCAACCGACGATGTCGACCGGGCTCAAGCAGCTCGAGGAGATCCTCGGCGTGATGCTGGTCCAGCGCGGCTCCCGCTTCCAGGGTTTTACCCCCGAGGGCGAGCGGGCGCTGGATTGGGCGCGGCGGATCGTGGGCGATGCCCGCGCCATGCGTGACGAAATCAACGGGCTGAAGCATCAGCTCTCCGGCGAAATCCGCATCGCGGCGATCCCGACCGTGCTCGGCATGGTCGCCCAGCTGACGACGCCGTTCCGCGCCAAGCATCCCGAGGTGCGCTTCCGCATCCAGTCCACGACCTCATCCGAGGTGCTGGGGCTGCTCGAAAATCTCGAGGTCGATGCGGGGTTGACCTATATCGAGAACGAGCCGATCGGCAAGGTGCGCACCATTCCGCTCTACAACGAGAGCTATCGCCTGCTGACTGCGCCGGATGGAATGTTCGGTGATCGCGAGACGGTGACGTGGAAGGAGGTCGGGCAGGTGCCGCTGTGCCTGCTGACGCCCGACATGCAGAACCGGCGCATCATCGACCGCGCGCTCCGCTCGGTCGGCGCGGAGGCGACGCCGACCCTGACCTCGAACTCGCTGCTCGTGCTGTTCACGCATGTGAAGACGGGGCGCTGGGCGAGCGTGATGCCGGCCAAGCTCGCCGAGACGCTCGGCCTGTCCGACACGGTGCGCTCGATCCCGATCACCGATCCCGACGTCAATTACAGCATCGGCATGGTGATCCCGCAGCGCGATCCGATGACGCCGCTGATTGCGGCACTGGTCAACGTCGCGCGCGAAGTGGCGCCGTCGCTGCAATTGTAGGGACCAGAGCGTTTTCGAGCGAAGTGGATACCGGTTGGCGTGACGAAAACGCGTCAAAACAGGAATCTAGAGCTTCGGTTCTGATTCGATCAGAACCGATAATGCTCTAGGCCGCAGCCGACATCCCGGACGCCGCCTTGATCGCATCGCGCGGCAGGGTCACGCGGACGACGGTGCCCACGTCGATCTTCGAGCGCAGCCGCATCGAGCCGCCGTGGAGCTGCGCCAGTGAGCGCGCGATCGCAAGTCCAAGTCCGGAGCCGTGATAGGTCTTGGTGAGCTGGCTCTCGACCTGCTCGAACGGGCGGCCGAGCCGCGCCAGCGAATGCGGCGCGATTCCGATGCCGGTGTCGGCGATCATCAGCACGATCTTGTCGTCGAGCTCCCGGCTGCGCACCACGATGCGTCCGCCGTCGGGCGTGAACTTCACCGCATTGGAGAGCAGGTTGACGATGATCTGCTTGGTCGCGCGGCGGTCGGCAACGACCGAGATCGATTTCTCGATCCCGGCGTCGAGCGTCAGATGCTTGTCTTGTGCGCGGCCTGAGACGACACGGAGGGACTCTGCGAGCGTCTGTCCGAGGTCGAGCTCTTCCATGTCGAGCTTCATGCGGCCGGCTTCGATCTTGGACATGTCGAGGATGTCGTTGATGACTTCGAGCAGGTAATGGCCGCTGGTCAGGATGTCCTGGCAGTATTCCTGGTACTTCTCCGAGCCGAGCTCGCCGAACATGCCCGAGCCCATGATCTCGGAGAAGCCGATGATGGCGTTGAGCGGCGTGCGCAGCTCGTGGCTCATATTGGCGAGGAATTTCGACTTGGTCTGGTTGGCTTCCTCGGCGCGGGTCTTCTCGCGCTGATACTTCTCGGCGAGGTCGGCGAGCTCGTTGGTCTGGCGCTCGAGGGCGGCCTGGGAGCGCTTCAGGTCGATGACGGTGGCGCGCAGGCGCAGATCGTTGTCGACCAGCTTCTGCTCGTGCTCCTTGATGCGGGTGATGTCGGTGCCGACCGAGACGTAGCCGCCGTCCTTGGTGCGGCGTTCGCTGATGTGCAGCCAGCTGCCGTCGTCGAGCTGCGCCTCGAAGGTGCGCGCGCCCGGTCCCTGGCTGGCCGTCTCGTTGTGGCGGGTGCGCACCTCCGGCATGCGGCCGACTTCGAGCACGGTCTCGTAGGAGGTTCCGGGGATGACGGCGCTGTCGGGCAGCTTGTGCAAACGCTGGAAGTGCGAGTTGCAGAGCACGAGGCGGTCGCTCGCGTCCCACAGCACGAAGGCCTCCGGAATGGTCTCGATGGCGTCGCGCAGGCGGAGGTCGGCTTCGACGGTGCGTTCAGCGAGGCTCTTCTGCTCGGTGATGTCGACGGCGATCCCGATCAGGTGCACGCTGGAATCGGTCGCCCCGTGCGTCTTCTCGCAGCGGACGCGGAGCCAGATCCAGTGACCGTCGACGTGCTGCATGCGGAAGGTCTGGTCGATATGGTCGATCTTCCCGGAGATGAGCTGGTCGGCGATCTCGAATAGGTCGATGTCGTCGGACTTCACCAGCGCGTTGACCTCGCCGAAGGTGAGGAGCTCGTTACGACCGTCGAGGCCGAGCATCGAAAACATCGACTGCGACCAGAAGATCCGGCCGCGCGACAGATCCCAGTCCCACAGGCCGCAGCGGCCGCGGTTGAGCGCGGTGTCGATGCGGCCGCGCACGGCGTCGTTGATGAGGTCGCCCTCGCGGGCGCGGGTCGATTGCCAGTGGAAGGCGAAGCCGAGGATCAGGACCACGAAGCCGGTGGTCGCCGACAGCGTCACCGAGAGCGCGGCGTCCGAGCCCCAGATCGGCTCGTTGCGCTCCTGGATCACAGTGACGAGGCCCGGCAGCGACTTGATCTGCCGCGAGGTCACCATCGCGGCGTTGCCGTTCGGCAGCGTCATGTCGGAGACGTTGCTGTCGCGCGGCGGCGCCGCGAGCAATTGCGCCGTGGTGATCGCATCGAGCAGGCGGTCGTTGCCTGAGGGGTCGCGGTCGATCGGAATGCGGGCGAGGATGCGGCGGTCGACGCCGGCCGAGGTGACGACGACGTGGCGGCCGGAGGCCGTGCCCCAGGACGGGATCAGATCGGGCAGCAGCGTCGGCAGGTTCTCGATGTTCTTGAGCCGCTCCTGCCGCGTGGAGGTCAGGCGATCGATCCGTTCAGCGAGCAGGTCGGCCAGCGCCGAGATGTCGTGGCGGAGCACCTGCCGCTTCTGGCGCGTCTGATCGACGACCTGCACGAACGCGCCGAGGCAGATCGTGACCAGGAAGGCGATGATCAGCGTCGGCACGGCGCGGCGCAGCGCCGGCTCCGCGATCAGGAGCCGATGATAGGCAGGTTTCGCGATCGATTGCGCCAATCCCTTGATCGAATCGGATTGGACGCGCACGTTCGCGGCGTCTGCACGCGACATGCCTTCTGCCCCCTGGAAAACCTGCTTGCAACTTGAGTTCGGAAGCAGCCCCACGTCGCTTCCGAATCATGACCGATTTGAATCCAGTTTTCGCAGGCTGTCGAGAGTCAACGAATCGTTAACGCGAATTTATTCTTATCCAACGCGCAGTTTGTGCGTCGCGCGTCCGCAAACTTACGTGCGCGGCGAGTCCGAAACGAGAACGTGTGACTCCCCGCACATGTCGCGTCACGCCCGCGGCGGCTCGGCGTGGCTGATCACGCGCTTCACGCTCGGGAACGCGCGGCGGAGCGCGCGCTCGATCGCGTCGACATGCTCGTGCACCTTGATCACGCTCATCGAGGGCGTGGCACGGCAGTGGAAATTGACGATCTCGCCGGCGTCGGTGTTGCGGACACGCACGTTGTGGATGTCGTAGATCTCGCCGCCGGCGGCATATTCCGTCAGGGCGGAGGCGATGGCCCGCACCCGTTCCGGCCCGGCATCGACCCCGAACGGCAGTTCCGGTTCCAATGGCTCGATATGGACGTCGACCTCGACGTCGGCGCCGAACTCCTCCTGGATGCTGCGCTCCAGCGTGTTGGCGATGTCATGGGCGGCGTCGAGCTGCATCCCGGCGTCGACCTCGAGGTCGATGCCGACGATCAGCTTGGCGCCGAGGTCGTGCACTGTGACGTGGTGGACGGCGAGGCCGGAATTGTGTGCGATGACCATGATCCGGTCGCGCACGGTCTCGTTGTCGCGCGCGACGGGGACGGCGGTGAAGGTGAGGTCGGCCTCGCCGAATGCCCTGTCGACCGCCGCCTGCGCCTTGCGCTTGATCTCCTCGACGCGGTCGATCGGATAGGTCCGCGGCACCTTCGCGATGGTGTCGATGAACGTGGTCGCCCCCACCATGCGCAGCCGCAGCCGCTCGACGTCGATCACGCCGGGCACGCCGAGGATCGCGGCCGTGGCCTTCTCCTGCGCCCCCTCGGGGGCGCGATCGACCAGCGTCTGCACGGTCGAGCCGGCCATGCGCAGGCCGAGCAGGGCGATCATCACGGCGACGGCGGCGGCGGCCGCGGCGTCGCCCCACCAGAATCCGAGCGCGGCCAGGATCAGGCCGATGATCACGGCGAACGAGCCGAGCACGTCGGAGGCGAAATGCAGCGCGTCCGCCGCGAGCGCCTGGCTGCGCGTCTCCCGCGCGGCACGATGCAGGGCGCGGGCGCGCCACAGGTTCACGACGATGTCGATCACCAGCACCACGAACGGTACGGCCGAGATGGTCGGTGGCGGAGTTCCCTCGCGCAGGCGGCTGTAGGATTCGACCAGGATGCCCCCGGCCAGCACGTAGAGCAGGGCGGTGACACCGAGCGCGGAGATGCTCTCCAGCTTGCCGTGGCCGTAATGGTGCTCTTCGTCGGCCGGCTTGTCCGACACCCGCACCACCGCCCAGGTGATGATGGTCGCGACCAGGTCGATCGAGGAATGCAGGGCCTCGGAAATCAGCGCCAGCGAGCCGATCGCGATGCCGACCGCGAACTTGGCCGCCGCCATGCCGCCGCTGGCGAAGATCGAGATTGCGGCGACCGAGGTCTTGTTGTGGTGGGAGGTCATGGCGGGGGATTTAGCAGCCCACCGGTGAACATCAAGCGGCAGTCCACAGCTATAGTCGCGAGTGAGTTGCAGAAGCGAAGCTATTGCGAATGCTTCCGAATTGAATGCTCGCTCATGCCACGAGCTCGGTCTCGTAGGGTGGGCAAAGGCGCGCAGCGCCGTGCCCACCAGCAGGTGTCCCCAGTCAACCGCTTATGGTGGGCACGCTTCGCTTTGCCCACCCTACGGGACCAAGACCCGGAACGACGGTTACGGCACCGTCACGACGATCTTCCCGAGATGCTTGTTCGCCTCCATGTGCTCGAACGCCTTGTCGATGTCGTCGAACGTGTAGACCTTGTCGATCGGCAGCTGCAGCTTGCGCGACTCGACCGCGCCCCAGATGTCCTTGCGGACCTCGTCGAAGATTTCGCGGACCTCCTCGATGGTGCGGGTGCGGAAGGTGACGCCGACATAGTCGATCCGGCGCGCGGCATGCAGGTCGAAATTGAAGTCGGCATGGGTGCCGCCGAGCCGGCCGACATTGACGATGCGGCCCTTGACCTTGGTGGCGGCGAGGTTCTGGCTCGCGACCTTGCCCGAGACCTGGTCGACGATGAGGTCGACGCCTTCGCCGTTGGTCGCCTTCAGCACCTCGTCCACCCATTTGGGGTCGGAGGAGTCGACGGCGAGGTCGGCGCCATATTCCTTGAGCCGGCCGCGGCGATAAGCATCGGTCGACGAGCCGATCACGAGCCTGGCGCCCTTGAGCCGCGCGATCTGCATCGCCATCAGACCGACGCCGGAGCTCGCCCCCTGGATCAGCACGGCTTGGCCGGGCTGTACGCCGCCGACGGTGACGACCGCGTTGTGCATGGTCGCGAGCGCGACGGGCAGGGTGGCGGCTTCCTCGAAGTTCATGTTCGAGGGCGCGCGGAACAGCCGGCCGTGATCGGCCAGGGTGTATTCGGCAAATGCCGCGCCGCCCGAGCCCATGATGCGGTCGCCGACCTTCACGCCCTTGGCATCCGGTCCAAGCTCGGCGACTTCGCCGGCCCATTCCATGCCGAGCACGGTGCCGGCACCGCCGGCGGCGCCATGGGCGTGGCCCTTGCGCATGCCGGTGTCGGCGCGGTTCAGCCCGCAGGCGCGGACGCGGACCAGCACCTGCGTGCCTTTAGGCTTAGGTTGAGCGATGTCGGAAATCTGAGCCCCGTCAGGGCCGTAGATGTAAGCCTTCATGAATTACTCTCGCTTCTTGCAGTGATTATTCAGCGGCTTGTGCGCTCGGATGAGCGATCATGCCTTCGAGCCGGCTGCGAATGATGGCTTCGGCTTCGCGCACGATGCGCGAGACGAGTTCGGCGCAGCTCGGGATGTCCTGGATCAGGCCCTGCACCTGGCCGGCCGACCAGATGCCTTCGTCCGAATTGCCGGTCGCGTAGACCATCTTGCCGCGGGCACCGGCGACGAGCTCGCGGATGTCCTCGAACTTGGCGCCTTCCTTCTCCATCGCGACGACCTTGGTCGAGATCTCGTTCCTGGCGACGCGCGAGGTGTTGCGCATGGTGCGGAAGATCAGCTCGGTCTCGCGCTCGTCATTGGCGACGATCTTCTCCTTGATGAGCTGGTGGATCGGGCTTTCCTTGGTTGCCATGAAGCGGGTGCCCATGTTGATCCCCTCGGCGCCGAGCGCCAGGGCGGCGACGAGGCCTCGGGCATCGGCAAAGCCGCCCGAGGCGATTATCGGGATCTTGATCTTGTTGGCGGCGGCCGGGATCAGGATCAGACCGGGGGTGTCGTCCTCGCCGGGGTGGCCGGCGCATTCGAACCCGTCGATCGAGATGGCGTCGACGCCCATGCGCTCGGCCGAGAGCGCGTGGCGGACGCTGGTGCATTTGTGCACGACCTTGACACAGTGCTTCCTGAATTCGTCGACATGCTCCTGCGGCTTGTTGCCGGCGGTCTCGACCACGGTGATGCCGGCCTCGATGATGGCGGCGCGGTATTCGGCATAGGGCGGCGGCTTGATCGCGGGCAGGATGGTGAGGTTCACGCCAAAGGGCTTGTCGGTGAGGTCGCGGCAGCGCGCGATCTCCTTGGTCAGGTCTTCCGGAGTCGGCTGGGTCAGCGCCGTGATGAAGCCGAGCGCACCGGCGTTCGCGACGGCCGCGACCAGCTCGGCGCGTCCGACCCATTGCATGCCGCCCTGGACGATCGGGTGCTCGACGCCGACGAGCTTTGTGAACCGTGTCTGCAACATGATCTGTTTCCCCCGCCTCGCGTGGCGCCCTGTTATCGATTGATGGCGGCAGGATGCCGCCGGGGTCGGGAAATGTCTATTGCGCCGCCGTGCGGTGGGGGCGGGGCGATCATGCGGGGCGTGAGGGGATTCCGTAGGGCGGATAATCGAGGGGCGCCGTTGCCCGATGAGGCAAGCTCTTTCCTCAAACTCCACCGTCATACCCCGCGAGGGCGGGGTATCCAGTACGCCGCGGCTTCTTGGCTCTAGCCTCGCTGTCTCTGGAATACTGGATTGCCCGCTTTCGCGGGCAATGACACCGAGTATGGAGTGAACGGCTACTCCGCCGACAGCCGCACCATCTGGCGGCCGCCGTTCATTTCCTTGAGGCTGTTGACGAAGTTTTCCGGGCGCTGCCAGCGGTAGGGGACCTGCAGGCCCATGAACTCGGCGATGTCGCCGATGAAGCCGGTGCAGTTGGTGGTCTCGGCATTCCAGACCGGCGAGCTCGCCTGCAATTTCTTGATGTAGGCGAAGACGCGCTTGGCATCGGCTTCGTTCAGATAGACGCGATAGTTCGCGGTCAGATAGTCCGGATCGAGATCGCCGTAGCTCGCGCCGGTTTCGGCTGGCACCCAGGTGAGGTGACCGAGCACATAAGCCCAGGTGTCGCCGGCGGGCGTGAGGCCCGCGACTTCGACGGCGCGCTCGCTGGTCTTGCCGTACCAGACGAACGCATGGCCCCAGCTCGCCGCCGTCCGCGCTCGGAAGTCGACGTAGTAGGGACCTTTCTCCGCGCGCGCGACGGGGCGTCGCGTCGATTGCGGCGCCGGTCGTGATGCGGTGTCGGTCGTAGCAAGCGCATTTGCATCGGCAACGTGCTTGTTCGCTTCGTGGGCCGACGCCGAGGGTGTAGTGCATGCGATCATGGCCGCGAGGGCGAACCCCGCAAGGATGCAGGATCCCGATCGATCAGTTTTGTTCGTCACGCTGTGCCCCCTCGACTGCCGGCCGTTACACTGATGCAGCGATGCCGCTATCAGTAGCGCGCAGCGACCGGGCCGGGCGCCTTGCCGATCGGGGCCTTTCCAATCGGGCTCTTGCCAATCGGCATCTTGCCGATCGGCGCCTGCTCCGCAGGGTAGACGGGCTGGCGACGCGGCAGATCCGCGGCGTTCGCAGCCGTCACCAGAGCAAGCGTCGCACCCAGAGCAATTACAATCTTCTTCACAGTGATACCCCTAGAAGGTTTGGTCCAAACACGGCAGTACCGTGCCCCCAGACACGCTTCACAGAAGGACGTCGGAATGCGTCCAAGTTGCGGCGCGCGCGGGACAAGTTGGCGGCATTGATCGGGTGTGCGGAGATGTGATGTGTCTGGATGTTTCGGCGCGGCGTGATTGAGGCCCGCAGGATGGGTAGAGCAGTGAAACCCATCGGCCGGTTACGCGAGGACGGATGATGGGTTTCGCTTCGCTCGACCCTTCCTACGCAGCTAATCACCCGATTCGGTTCAGGCTGTTCCTGATCGTCGAGAAGATGCCGCCGATGTCCTTGCGCAAGGCATCGAGCGTGTTGAAATTGTCGAAGATGCGGGCGAGGCGGTCCTCGACTTCGCGCTTGCTCCTGGCGAGGGCATCGACACGTGAGGCGAGGGTGACGTCGCCGTTCACCTCGATCTCGCCGACGGCTTTCGCGAGGAGATCGCGGGTGGCGCCGACTTCGGCGATCATGGCCTCGATGCCGAACACCGGCGCCTTCAACGGAACGAGATCGGCCTGCGACTTCGACAACTCCGTCTTGAAGGCGTTCAGCGTCGCCAGCGTCTCCTGCAACGCGCCGAGGCGCTGGCGCGACTGGAGGACGAAATCGTTCAGCGCGTTCTGACGGTCCGCAAGCGTCTTGCCGTCGGGATCTGTCTCGACGTCGGCGAGCGAGCGTTCGAGCTGGGCCTGGCGCTGGCCGAGCTCCTCGAAGTCGAGCCGGATCGCTTTCAGGATGTTGAAGCTGTCGTCGATGCGGGCAAGGCGCTGCGCGATCTCGGTCTTGTTCTTCGAGAGCGTCTCGACGCGAGTGTCGAGCGGCGCCTCGCCGCCGGTCTCGAGCTCGTCGATGCTCTTGGCCAGCCGGTCATGGCTGAGGCCGAGCTCGCCGATCAGGGCATTGATGCCGGCGTCCGACGAGCGCAGCGGGACCAGCTCGGCATGGGATTTCGCCAGATCTTCCTTGTACTGGTTGAGGGTCACGAACGTGTCCCGGACCGCGTTCACCCGTGACAGCAGGGCCGATACGTCGCGCGCCACGTCTTTTAGGCGGTCGGCGAGGTTGTTCTTGCGGTCGTCGGTCTCGAGGTCGAGCAGGGAGCGTTCGAGCTGGTTCTGGCGGTCGCGGATCTCGGTGAAAACAGGCTCGACCGCGCGCCGCTGATCGGCGACCTTGCCGACCATTTCTCGCACCCCCTGCTGGCGCCGGCGGATCTCGGCGAGCTGGTCGTGCATGTCAGTGGATTCGTTGCGGCCCTGCTGGAGAAGCGCGCGTTGCTCAATCTCGCCCAGCTTGTCGTGGAGGGCTGAGACGGCCTCCCGGGGATCGCTTTCGATCAGGTGCTGGACGGTGGCGTCGAGGTGGTTTTGCAGGGCGTGGGCGACGACGACGTCCTCGCGGGTCTTCTTGAGGCGGTCGCGCAGGGTATTGAGGCGCTGGTCCTGACGCGAGAGCTGCCAGGCGGGGGCGCCGATCAGCGCCAGCCCGAACGTCACGATCGCGCCGGTTGCGATGCGCTGTGGCATCGGCAGATCCGCAAACAGGGCGGGCAAGTGCGCGACGTCATAACCAAACGCCTGCTGGGCGAGGATCACGATGGCGGCTAACAGGACAAACCAGGCAACCACGAAAAACAGCCACATCGTGACTTCCCACCCGGGACACATTCTCGCCATAGTTGCTATTGGAGAGCGGAACCGAGATCAAGGGGCGCGCGGATTGCCTGATGCGCCTAGTCGTGCGAATCCACGACTGGTTGTGCCAGCAGACGGTGGAAGGGCCTGCTGGAGTTGCCGAGTTTTCCCGAAGAAGCGAGGCCTGTAGTCCCCATGAGCGTGACGATATGCGGGACCGCGTCACGGACTGTCCCGGATGTCGCTCCGCTCATCAGGGTACGAGGTCGTGCTCGCTATCACTTGCCGAGGAAGTTCGAGCGCATCTTGTCGGCAAACCAGACCACGAAGATCGCGGCGAACGCGAGAGCAAAGTACAAGGCCGTCCACAAAAGCGCATAGCCGGCATTCGACATGGCGTCCTCCCAGGCATCAGAAATCGATTGCCGGAAAGGATAAAGGCAGCCGCGACGGCGCGATTTGCGCAGGATCAATTTTGCCGCGCTGCGGCGAAAATGGCCGGTGGGCCTTCATTCCGGGGCACGACAGAAGTTGCGCTCGGAACGACTGGGAGGGCTACAGCCGAAACTCGTTCGTCAGCTCGCCGATGCCGTCGATTGCGACGGTCACTATATTCACCGGCTCCTTCATCACGCCGACGCCGACCGAGGTGCCGACGGCGATGAGGTCGCCGGGGAGCAGGGTCATGTCGTGGGAGATCTTGCTGACCAGCTCCTGCGCGGTGAAGATCATGTCCGAGATCGGATAGTTCTGCCGCTCCGCCCCGTTGAGGATGGTGCGCACGGTGAGCTTGGCCGGATCGAGGCCGGTTACGATGACGGGGCCGAACGGGCCGTAATCATCGATGCCCTTGGCACGGGCCCATTGCGGGAAAGTGGGATCGCTGGTCAGGATGTCGTTGGCGGTGATGTCGTTGACGCAGGTGTAGCCGAAGATGAAGCTGTCCGCTTCCGCCGGCGAGACCCGGGCGCATGTCCTGCCGATGACGATGCCGAGCTCGCCCTCATAGGTGGTCTTGCCGTCGTAGTAGGAGGGGCGGCGGATCACGGCGCCCGGCGTCGTGATCGTGGTGGTCGCCTTCAGCAGATAGAGCGGCTCCGGCGGCTCGGGCTGGTTCAGCTTGGCGGCGAGCGCGTGGAAATTATTCCAGAGCGCGACGATCTTGCTGGGCGCGCAGGGCGCGAGCAGCTCGACCTCCGACAGCGCCAGCATCTTGCCGGTGGCCGCATGGCGGCCGAACATCTCGCCCTCATGCACGCTGATGCCTGATGAGGTCAGCGTGCCGAAACCGGTCGCACCGGCATGGCGGAAGCGCAGCCATTGTTTCATCTCGCCCGCCATCACGCCACCGCCAGTGCACGGGGATCGGCAGGCGCGGAGACGCCGTCATAGAGGCCGGCGATGCGGGCGCGCTGGGTCACCATCGCCAGCACCGAGTCGAGCGCGGGCGTGGCGATGCCGGTGAGGCGGCCCATCTCCTGCACCACGGTGACGAGCGGGTCGATCTCCATCGGACGGCCGCGCTCGAGATCCTGGAGCATCGAGGTCTTGTGCGCGCCGACCTTGCGGGCGCCCTCGATGCGGCGCTCGACGTCGACGCGGAACTTGACGCCAAACGTCTCGGCGATGCCTTGCGTCTCCACCATGATCGCGCGCGACAGCGCACGCGTGGAGGGATCGGTGCAGATCACGTCGAGCGTTGCATGGGTCAGCGCGCTGATCGGGTTGAAGCAGACATTGCCCCAGAGTTTCAGCCAGATCTCGTCGCGGATGCGGTCGAGCACCGGCGCTTTCAGCCCGGCGGCGACGAAGAGATCGGCGAGGCGCTGCACGTCCGAGGTGATTTCGCCGGAGGGCTCGCCGAGCGGAAAATTGTTGCCGTAGACGTGGCGGATCACGCCGGGC
This sequence comes from Bradyrhizobium sp. Pa8, assembly GCF_052588265.1. NCBI lineage: Bacteria > Pseudomonadati > Pseudomonadota > Alphaproteobacteria > Hyphomicrobiales > Nitrobacteraceae > Bradyrhizobium > Bradyrhizobium sp. Pa8. The sequence goes on from NZ_CP176767.1 coordinate 3,195,673, forward strand.
GCTTCGATCTCGGTGGCGGGATAGACGATGCAGCCGATGGCGCGCTCGGCGCCGATCTCGCGCCACTGCCGTCCGCCGGGGTCGATGCTCTCCAGCGTCGAATTCTCGTATTGGCCGCCGTGCTTGTAGAAATACCAATAGGGGATGCCGTTGACGGCGGTGACGATGCGGGTGTGCGGCCCGAGCAGCGGCTGCATCTTCTCGATCACGCCGGTGATCGAATGCGCCTTCAGCGTGATGATGATGTAGTCCTGCACGCCGAGTTCGGCGGGATCGTCGGTGCAGCGCGGATGCACGGTGTGCTTCTCCTCGCCCGCGAGCAGGGTCAGCCCGCGCTCGCGCATCGCGGCAAGGTGGGCGCCGCGTGCGACCAGGCTAACGTCGGCGCCAGCGCGTGCGAGCTGAACCCCGAGATATCCGCCGATCGCGCCGGCGCCGTAGATGCAGATCTTCATGAAATCCTCGCGGGTGTCCGGAATTTTGGGACGAAAGATCCGGTCCGGCTCGGAGAGGTCCGAGCCGGGGCCGGTAGTCGCAGGGGAAGTGTGACGCTTTAAGCTGCTGCTTGCGGCGAGCCGTTGATCGCTTCGTCAACGGCAGCTGCGATGTCGCGCATGCTGATGACGGAGACGAGACTGTAATCGTCGATGACAGGCAGGTGACGGATGTGATTGCGGTTCATCAGATGTCGGACGTGCTCGATCGTGTCTGAGGAGCTGCAGGACACGAGCTGCTGCACCGACACGAGCTGCGAGACCTTGACGTTGATGGCGTTGGCACCATGCTCGGCGACGGCGCGCACCACGTCACGCTCGGTGAACATGCCGACCGCGGTGTTGCCTTCGGAACGGACCACGTCCTTGACCACCAGCGCGCTGATGTTGTTGGCGCGCATCAGCTTGGCAGCGATACCCACCGTTTCGTTCATTCGCACCGTGACAACGCGCGGTGTTTTTTTGCGCAGAATGTCTCCGACCAGCATTGCAACCTCCCTAGGTGAATGACAGGGGAAGTGTGGTATACATAATGCCAATCGTCAAGCATTCGATTTGGCTGATCCGAAAATTCTTGCGGCAGCAATACTGACGTTTGTCATCGTGCCAAAAAGAAAGGGGCGCATCGCTGCGCCCCTTTCGACCGATTGAAAGGCGTGTGGTCGCTACGCTGTCTCGGTCTTGGCATTGCCGGTCTTGGCGTTACCCGTCGCGGCATTGGCGCTCTCGGCCTCCTTGCCGAGAATGAAGGAGCGGCGCAGCGGCTTGATCACGAACAGCGCCGTCAGCGCCGCCGTCGCGTTCAGCGCCACTGCGACCACGAACACGGCTTTCCAGCCGTATGCTGCCGAGATCACGCTGGCGAGCGGGACGAGCAGGGATGCCGTGCCCTTCGCGGTGTAGAGCATGCCGTTGTTGGTGGTTGCGTATTTCGAACCGAAGGTGTCGCCGCAGGTCGCGGGAAACAGCGAGTAGATCTCGCCGAACACGCCGAAGTAAACCGCGGTCGCGAGCACGAAGACGACAGGGATGTTTCCATAGGCCGACAGCGTCAGCAGCATCAGCGCCGCGGTGCCGAAGGCGATGAACATGGTGTGCTCGCGGCCAATTGTGTCGGAGACCCAGCCGAAGAAGGGACGTCCGAAACCGTCGAAGATGCGGTCGAGCGAGATCGCGAACGTCAATGCCGCCATCTGGAAGCCCGCGAGCGTCACCGGCGTGTCGGCGATCTTGAAGTCGTGCGCGATGGGGCCGATCTGTGCCGCGGTCATCAGGCCGCCGGAGGCGACCATGACGAAAACGAGATACATCACCCAGAAAATAGGAGTGCGCAGCACCTGCGGCGGGGTGAAGTCGATCTTGGTCTGCGGCAGGTTGAGCTGCTTCTTCTTCGGCGGGATCGAGATCCGCGGCGGCTGGATGAAGAAGGCGAGCACGAACACGATCAAGCCCTGGCCGATGCCGAAGGTGAGGAACGCGTGCTGGTAGCCGCTCGTTGCGATCATGGTCGCGATCGGCACAATGGTGAGCGCGGCGCCCGCGCCGAAGCCGGCGGCGGTCGCACCGGCGGCGAGGCCGCGGCGATCGGGGAACCATTTCAGCGCGTTGCCGACGCAGGTGCCGTACACCGCGCCGGCGCCCATGCCGCCGACGACCGCGGCGGCGTAAAGCAGGGCGAGCGAGTCAGCGTAGGAGTTGAGCACCCAGGACAGCGCGATCATGACGCCGCCGAACATGATGACGATGCGCGGACCGTATTTGTCGACGAACCAGGCCTCGATCGGCACCAGCCAGGTCTCAGTGACGACGAAGATGGTGAAAGCGAGCTGGATCGCGGCGCGTCCCCAATGGTGCGCCGCATCGATCGGATCGACGAACAGCGTCCAGCCATATTGCAGATTGGCGATCATCGCCATGCAGACGATGCCCATGGCGAGTTGGAACCAACGGAAACCGGTGCGAAGAGGCGCGGCTGTGACGGCGCCATCCGTGCTGGAAATCATCAATAACCTCCCAACGCGCCTGATTGAATGCGATATGGGATTGCAAGATGACCCAGTGTCGCAAATATTGTGGCTTATCGTCGCAAGCGCGCGGGGACATTGGTATACCATATTCCAGAAGGCAAGCCCTATCTTGTGACGCAGCGCAAGAAAAGTGCGCGGTTCCCTTCAGCTCAGCGGTAGCCAAGGCAGGTTCTGCAAAAACGAAAACGCCCGGCCGTGAGGCCGGGCGTCGTACTTGGTTTAGATCTGGTGGAGCGCGTCAGGCGGCGGCAGTCGATTTCGCGACCACGACCTTGCGCCAGGGCTTGAGCACCATGATCGCCAGCAGCGAAGCCAGGATGTTGGCGCCGGCCGCGATGATGAACACGCTGTCCCAGGTGCCCGACGATTGCTGCATGTAGTTGGCGATCGGGACAAGCAGCGCGGCCGTGCCCTTTGCGGTGTAGAGCAGGCCCGCATTGGTGGTCGCGAACTTGGCGCCGAACGTGTCGGTGCAGGTCGAGGGGAACAGCGAGTAGATCTCACCCCAGGCGAAGAACACGAAGCCCGACAGCAGCACGAACCAGACCGGATCGTGGCCCCAGAGGTAGAGCATCCAGATGCCGACGCCTTCCATGCCGAAGGCGATGAACATCGTGTTCTCGCGGCCGATCATGTCGGAGATCCAGCCGAAGAACGGACGCGTCAGGCCGTTGAGCACGCGGTCGATCGTGGCCGCGAACGTCACCGCCGTCATCGTCACCGCCATCAGCGTCACCGGAACGCTGTCGACCTTCCAGTCGACCGCGATCGGCTTGAGGTTCGCCGTCACCATCAGGCCGCCGGCACCGACGATCACGAACATGAAATACATCAGCCAGAAGATCGGCTGACGCAGCACCTCGGTCGGCTGGTAGTTGCGACGTGTCTGCACCAGCGCGGCGTTCGCCGACACGGCCGGCACCTGGCCTGGCTTCGGCGCCAGCAGGAAGAAGGCGAGGATGCAGATGATGATGCCTTGTCCGAGGCCGAAATAGAGGAAGGTGGTCTGGAAGCCACTGTCCTTGATCATGGCCTGGATCGGCGCGACGGTCAGCGCAGAGCCGGCGCCGAAGCCCGCGGCCGTGATGCCCGCAGCAAGGCCGCGCTTGTCCGGAAACCATTTCAGCGCGTTGCCGACGCAGGTGCCGTAGACGCCACCGGCGCCGATGCCCGCGATGATCATGCCGAGATAGTAGCCGTTGAGCGTGGTGGCCTGTGCGTTGATCGCCCAGCCGACGGCGCAGAGCACGCCGCCGACCAGCACGACGATGCGCGGACCGTATTTGTCGACGAACCATCCTTCGACCGGAACCAGCCAGGTCTCGAACAGCACGAACAACGTAAAGGCCCACTGGATCGACGCGCGATCCCAGCCGAACTTCTTCTGGATGTCGGGGACGAAGAACGTCCAGCCGTATTGATAATTGGCGATCATCACCATTGCGGCGACGCCCACCGCCAACTGCGTCCAGCGATAGGCATCACTGACGCGCGCGGCACTAGGGGCCACTGTTGAATGCACCATGTCCGTCATAAAAAACCCTCCCGAAGGCGCCGATCATTTTTATGTGTGCGCTGTCCCGCATCTTGGTATTCATTATGCCAAGATTCAACCGACGGACTGGAGGGTGCGGCGAAATATCGCGGGATCAGCTCACATGCACTTCGGCCGACAAATTGTAAAGCCCCGATGCGGCCGCGCGACAGCGGCAGTAGCGATCGTGCCCACTCAATTCATTGATTTCACGAGAATTTTTGCTTGCCGCGTGAAGCCGCAAACAGGCTGTGGGAAGCCGATTCACCACCGACTTCCAACTTGCACACGTCGATGCGCGCAGTCCCTCTCGCATGGATGCGCGGCCGTCAGATGACTGACGATTCCTGGAATTCTTTATTCCAGAAGTCCGGGGTGCGGCGGATTTGACGCGATTCTCGCGACAGCCTGACGCAGGCCGAGCGGGTCATGCCATCGACGTGCGCAGCCGGCTGTAGCCTTCCTGGATCGCGGACCAGAACAGGGCGACGAGACCAAGCGCCATGATCGTGCTGACGAGGCCGTTGGAGAAGAACACGCCGAGCGAGCCCTGCGATCCCAGCAGCGACTGGCGGAAGGCTTCCTCCGCCTTGTCGCCGAGCACGATGGCGAGCACCAGCGGCGCGAGCGGGTAGTTGCACTTCTTCAGGAGATAGCCGAGCACGCCGAACACCAGCATCAGCATCACGTCGAAGGTGCTGTTGTGCACCGAATAGGCGCCGATCGCGCAGAGCACCAGGATGAGCGGCGCGATGATGCCGAACGGCACGCGCAGGATCGCGGCAAAGAGCGGCACGCAGGTGAGCACGACGATGAGGCCGGCGAGATTGCCGAGATACATCGACGCGATCAGGCCCCAGACGAACTCCTTCTGCTCGACGAACAGCATCGGGCCGGGCTGCAGGCCCCAGATCAATAATCCGCCAAGCAGAACGGCGGCGGTCGGCGAGCCGGGCACGCCGAGCGACAGCATCGGCAGCAGTGCCGAGGTGCCCGCGGCATGCGCGGCTGTCTCTGGTGCGATCACGCCTTCGATCTCGCCCTTGCCGAAATTGTTGCCGCGTCGCGCCAGCCGCTTGGCGATGCCGTAGCTCATGAAGGATGCCGGCGTCGCACCAGCGGGTGTGACGCCCATCCAGCACCCGATCAGGCAGGAGCGCAGCGAGGTCATCCAGTAGGCGGGCAGCTCCCGCCAGGTCTGGAGCACGACCCGAAGGTTGATGCTCGCGTTGCCGCCGCGGAAAGCCAGCCCTTCCTCCATGGTCAGCAGGATCTCGCCGATGCCGAACAGGCCGATCACGGCGATCAGGAAGTCGAACCCGTTGAGCAGCTCGGTGACGCCGAAAGTCAGCCGCAACTGCCCCGTGATCGAATCCAGGCCAACCGCCGCGAGCGCAAAACCCATCATCATCGCCGCGATGGTCTTGAATGGCGGCTCCTTGCTTAAGCCCACGAAGCTGCAGAAGGCGAGGAAGTACACCGCGAACTTCTCCGCCGGCCCAAATCGCAGCGCGAAGCCCGCGACCAGCGGCGCGACCAGCGTGATCATGATGACGGCGAACAGCGCGCCGACGAAGGAGGAAGTGAAGGCGGCCGTCAGCGCTTCGCCGGGCTTGCCCTGTTGCGCCATGGGATAGCCGTCGAACGTGGTCGCCACGGACCAGGGCTCGCCGGGGATGTTGAACAGGATCGAGGTGATGGCACCGCCGAACAACGCGCCCCAATAGATGCAGGACAGCATGATGATCGCCGATGTTGGCGGCATGCTGAAGGTGAGGGGAAGCAGGATCGCCACGCCGTTGGCGCCCCCTAACCCCGGCAGCACGCCGATGATGACCCCGAGCGTGATGCCGATGATCATCAGCATGATGTTGTAGGGCTGCAGGGCGACCGCGAAGCCGTGAAACAGGTTGGCTAACTCTTCCATATCGATACGTCCTGCAGCAGTAACGGGATGACGGCGCGGCTCTTGCCGGCCAAGCCTTTTACAAGCCGAGCCATTCCTCGAGCGGACCCTTGGGAAGCGGGACCAGGAACCAGCGCTCGAAAACCAGATAGGTCACGACCGGCATGCCGATCGCCACGGCTGCGACCGTCAGCCAGCGATAGCCGCCGAGCCACCGCATGAACCAGGCGATGAACACCATCGACGCCACGTAGAGGCCGATGAACGGCATCGAGCCGACATAGATCGCGGTGGGTACGACGACGCTCATGACCCGGCGAAGCTGTCCCCATTCCGCGAACAGCCGGCCGTCGTCGTCGCGTTGCGCGCTCCAGAGGTTGATGGCGCTCGCGCCGACGATGGCGGCGCCGACATAGAAGGGGAAGAAGCCGGCGCGCGGACCCTCCGCACCCCAGTTGATGCCGGCCTTGATGCTGCCGAAGATCACGACCAGGCCGAAGACGCCGATCAGCAGCGCCATGCCGATTTCCAGCGTTTTGTGTGCCGGGCCAGATTCGGAGCCGGATTGTTCAGTCATGGGACCTCCAGGCGGAATCGCAAGTCTTTCGCGGTCACGGCCGACCGGAGGACGACCAGCGTCCTCGGCCGTCATCGATGTCGCGGATCAGTTTCCCGATGCGAGGAAACCGGCTTCCTTCATCAGGCCCTCGTGGCGCTTCTCTTCCGCCTCGATCCACTTGGCGTAGTCGGCTCCGGCCAGGAAGGTCGTGTTGAAGGCGCCGCTCTTCATGAAGTCCTGCCATTCCGGCGTCGCGCGGACCTTCTTGAATAGCTCGACGTAGTATTCGACCTGATCCTTCGTGGCTTTGGGCGACGTGAAAATGCCGCGCAGCATGACATATTCCATCGCGAGGCCCTGCGACTTGCAGGTCGGAATATCCTTCCAGGCCTTGCCGTCGGCGATCGGCTCGTCATAGGCCATCGGCTGGGCGTCGAAGACGCAGAGCGGACGAAGCTTGCCGCCGCGCCATTGCGCCACCGCCTCGATCGGATTGTTGACGGTCGAATCGACGTGATTGCCGACGAGCTGCACCGCGACCTCGCCGCCGCCCTTGTAGGGGATGTAGGTGAACTTCGCGTCGATCACCTTCTCGATGCCGACCGTGATGATCTGGTCTTCCTGCTTCGAGCCGGTGCCGCCCATCTTGAACGAGCCGCTCGGGGCCTTCTTCGCGGCGTCGACGTAGTCCTTGACGCTGGTGTACGGCTTCTCGGCGTTGACCCAGAGCACGAACTCGTCGAGCGCCAGCATTGCGACCGGGGTCAGGTCCTTCCAGTTGAACGGAATCCCCGTCGCCAGCGGCGTCGTGAACAGGTTCGACAGCGTGATGATGATCTTGTGGGGGTTGTTCGTCGACGTCTTCACGTCGAGGAAGCCTTCGCCGCCCGCGCCGCCGGCCTTGTTGATGACGACCAACGGCTGCTTCATCAGGTTGTGTTTGGTAACGATGCCCTGGATGGTGCGCGCCATCTGATCGGCGCCGCCGCCGGTGCCCGCGGGCACGATGAACTCCACCGGACGAACCGGCTCCCAGCCCGCAAGGCTTGCGGTGCTGCTCGCGCACGACATCGCGATTGCCGCCAAAGCGGCATTCAGAAATGGCTTCATCTGTTTCTCTCCCTGTCGAACCTCGAACGCAGCCGCTCTTTGTCGGCTTGCGTCAGCCCATCTCGATTCACATGCGTGGGGTCACCTTTTGTGGTCGATCTCCCATCGCAATCCCAAACGAAACTCTACGAGCAGGGACAAGGCGCGGCATCCGCTCCTTTCGGCTAAGGCTCCGTCAAGGATCACGGCAAGCGTGCCTCGCCCTCGGCCGGTTCCGTCCTGCGTTACGCTTCCCCGTCTTGCAGCTTTGATCGTGCAATCGTTCTGTGTTGCTGAATGGTATGCGAGATACCAGCAGGCAAACAATTGGATCGACGGGTCACATCGGCGGACCAATCGTCGCAGTTGCGTTCGCGAGCGAGGCGAGGGCTCAACAAGAAAATGGCCCCGACGGGCGGGGCCATTTGATCAAACGTAGCGTCTGCGGGACTTCCCAACCGGCGCGCCATTTCGGCTGCGCGAGGAGAGTCTTCTTAGAGGCCGAAACGCGGCAGGTCGCCGTTGTGGTTCGAGATCTCGGCGCTCGCCATCAGGAAGCGATCGACCGCAGCCATGAAACGGGCGAACAGCGAGGCGGAGGGGGCGAGGGCGACGGCAGCGATCTTGGACATCTGAATTCCTTTCTCGAGACGGTCAGTATTACTGTCTCATTTCGAAAGGCAATCTACGTATACCAGATGCCAGTGTCCATGCATGCCATTGCATAGCAGCATGCGCGCTCCCGCATTGCAGCATAATCATCCGTTAAAGAGGCCGATCCGGACTTAAAATTGCCCATCGGCGTGCGAAAGGGGTGGATCTGCTGGCAAAGAGGCCGGAAATCGTGTTGCGCCGGTGGTTCCACTTGCCAGCGATTGGCAGCATTTCGTGTCGTCCCCGACCGCGCTGCAACATTCAGGTCTTGGCAGGGCAATTCAAAGCCGTTAGTGGTCTGCCCCCTTCCAATCAACTGTCAGAGTGGTTCATGTCGAGCGCCTCGGCCGCCGTCTCGATCGGCATCGATTTTGGGACCAGCAATACGGTCGTAGCCCTCGCGGCGGACGACCGCCGGGTCGAGGCCATCCGCTTCGATCACGGCGGACAACGGCACAGTGTCTACGTGTCGGCCCTGTGCTTCTGGGAGGACCGGCCCGGAGCCGGAGCCCAGGCCGAGGGCGGCCCGTGGGCGATCGAGCAGTTCCTCGAAGGCCGCCACGTCTACCGCTTCCTCCAGTCGTTCAAGACCTTCGCTGCGAGCAGCAGCTTCAACACCACGCAGGTGTTCCGGCAGCGCTACAAGTTCGAGGATATTCTGGCGGCGTTCCTGCGAACGCTGGCGCGCCATGGCGGAGACAGGTTCGGCTTCGAGACGTCAACCATCACGGTCGGCCGCCCGGTGCGCTTCGCCGGTGGCAATCCCGACGAGGCGCTGGCGATGCAGCGCTATCGGGCCGCGTTCGAACGCCTGGGCGCCGGCCACGCGCGCTATGTCTACGAGCCCGTGGGCGCCGCGTTCTCCTTCGCCCGCCGGCTGGAGCGCGATGCCACCGTCCTGGTTGCGGATTTCGGCGGCGGCACCAGCGATTTCTCCGTGATGCGTTTCTCGCGCGTGGGCGGCGCCTTGCGTGCCGAGCCGCTTGGACACGCCGGCATCGGCATCGCAGGCGACACGTTCGATTACCGCATCGTCGACCACGTCGTCTCGCCGCGGCTCGGCAAGGGATCCAGCTTCCGCTCGTTCGACAAGGTGCTGCCGGTCCCCACCGGCCACTACACCAACCTCGCGCGCTGGCATCAGCTCGCGATGATGAAGAGCAATGGCGATCTGCGCGAACTCCGGGAGCTTGCGCGCTCCGCGCTGAAGCCTACTCTGCTCGAGGACTTCATCACCATCGTCGATCTCGACCTCGGCTTCTCGCTGTACCGCGCAGTGTCCGACGCCAAGGTGGCGCTGTCGGCGCAGGATCAGGTGGAATTCCGCTTCAAGGGCGGCGGGGTCGATATCGGCTCGACCATCACGCGGAAGAATTTCGACAGCTGGATTGCCGACGATATCGCCCGGCTAGGTGCAACAGTCGACAAGGTGCTGGGCGAGGCCGGCATCACCGCGCGCGAGGTGGAAAAGGTGTTTTTGACCGGCGGGACCTCGTTTGTGCCCGCCGTCCGAAAACTGTTCGCCGAACGGTTCGGCAACGAACGGCTGATGTCGGGCGACCAGTTCGAGTCGATCGCCTACGGCCTTGCGCTGATCGGACACAGCCCCGACCCCGATCGGTGGACCGCAAGCGGTGGGATTACGCCGAAGGCGGGCGCGTAGCCCAGCAACAGCCGCCATTGCTTGGCTGCTCGCAATGACGACGGAGAGCTGTCATCAGTGCCGTAGGGTGGGCAAAGGCGCGGAGCGCCGTGCCCACCATCTTTCCGAGGTTGAGAGAGCATCGGTGGGCACGCTGCGCTTTGCCCACCCTACGATACTGATGTCGCCGCTACTGGTTGATCTCCGGCTCCACGAGCCTTGCGAGGTTTCGCAACGATTCCTGCCAGCCGAGATAGCAGGCCTCGGGCGGGATGACGTCAGGGATGCCGGCCTGGGTGATGTCAACCTCGGTGCCGACCGAGACCTTCTTCAGCGTCACGGTCACCTGGATTTCGCCGGGCAGATTGGGGTCGTCGAATTTGTCGGTGTAGCGGAGACGTTCGCCCGCGACGAGTTCGAGATATTCGCCGCCGAAGGCGTGGCTGTTGCCCGTCGTGAAATTCCGGAACGACATCTTGAACGTGCCCCCGACCTTGGGCTCGAGGTGATGGACGGTGCAGGTAAAGCCGTTCGGCGGAAGCCATTTCGCCAGCGCATCCGCCTCGAGGAAGGCGCGATAGACTTTCTCCGGACTGGTCGAGAGAACGCGGTGCAGACGTACAGTGCTGGGCATGTTCCTTCATCCTCTTGCATTGATGGGCCCGACCTTGGCGTCTACTGCCCATTCATGTCTCAAGGACGACCGGGACGCCGCCGATCCGACATGGCATTGCAGATAAACGGGGGCCGCCGAAACCGGCGGCCTTCGATGTTGTCTTTGCAGTTGTTTTGGATCGGTTTGCCGCTCACCGCGTCCAGTCTTCACCTGCGCACAACGTTCCCATGCAGCCCCGGACGTTGAGATTGCCTGATGGCAGCAAGGTGACGGTGCTCGCATAGGTCTTTCCGTCGTCGGCATTGTAGATCCTGCCCGACCATTGATTGGCGCCGGCCGCCTGCATGTCGATGAACAGGGAGATGCCGACGATCTTCCGGCCGCGCAACGCAGGATCGGCGTTATGGTCGTCGAGCTGCGCCTTGCCCGTCTTCTTGTCGATCGGCTCCTTCAGCCAGACGACCCGGCCGCATAGCGCATTGCCGCAACGGCTCACCTTGATCCTCGCGTCGCCCGACTGTGTCAGCCAGACGCCGGCGGGACCGCTGGCTGTTGCGGCTTCGGCGTTTCCAAGCGGGGAGATGGACAACAGCGCTGCGAGCAGGTGCCGGACGAGGGTGGAACGCATGGGGGCTCCATATTGGATCAATTGTCATGAAATATTTCATGATAAACAATCAATATATCGCGCTTAAGGTTGATTCAATTGTGCGGAACATGCATATTGGGGGGACGGCAAGGGGCCTTGGATCTGCGGAGTGCCTGGACATGATTGCGGTGGGGACATCGGTACGCGAGGCCCGGCAGCGCTGGTTTCGACGTCTCGATCTGGCGTTCTGGGCGATCTGGGCGGCACTGCCGGTGGTGGTCTGGCTCGCCTATCGCGCAAACACCACGGCCTCTGCCTCGATCGCGGCGAGCCTTGGTCCCGAACAGGCGAAATGCGCAACCCTTGTCGCCAATCCACTCGAGATGTCGCGCCACGGTCAGCTGCTGTTCTGGACCTTATTTGCGCTTCAGCTCTCGTTCTTCGCCGTGTTGATCGGCATCCTTCACCGCATGGTGCATCGATTCGCGCGCGGCCGGATCTTCGTGTCCGAGACGCTTCAGGGAGTGTGGTGGATGGGGATCATTCTGGTGATCTGGCCGTTCATTGACCTGATCACCAGCAATGCGGTGGCTTATGCCTTGCATGAGATCGGCGATATCAAGTTCTTCCTGCCGTCCTACAACGTCGACATCGGCACGATCGCGGGCGGGGTGTTCCTGATGGCGCTGAAATTCGTCATTGAGCACGCCATCCTGCTGCAGTCCGAAAACGAACTGACGATCTGAGGTGAATGCTTGTGCCGATCGTCGTGAACCTCGATGTCATGCTTGCGAAGCGGAAGCGCCGCCTCGGTGACCTCGCCGACGCAATCGGCATTTCCATCCAGAACCTGTCGATCCTGAAGACGGGCAAGGCGAGGGCGATGCGCTTCTCGACCTTGGCCGCGATCTGCCGCGAGCTCGACTGTCAGCCCGGAGACATCCTCGAATATGTCGCGGGCGAGGAGGGCAGCGAAGAGGATGCAGGCGAGGGGAGCTGAGCTCACACCTGGCGTGCCTTGTCTGCCTTCGTGCTGCACGCGAGAACCTGAAACACATCCCATGTGCAACGGTTGGCCGTTTGCGTGCTCAATCGAAGCGAATTCGCTCGGTGCGAGATCTACCTCGCGGCCGGCAGGCCGACCGATCTGTCAGATCGTTGCCGCATCCTGCGGCGTCATCGTGAAGGCGAGCCGGTAGCGGCCGATCGTCGGATTGTCCTGCGCCCCCAGAGGGCCAAGCGCCACCGGCGAAAGTCGGTCGGCGGTCACCTGCTCGATCGCGTCGGCATCGTAACCCGACAGCAGCATGATCCAGTCGGCGGCCCCGTCCTTGCCGCGGATCTGCTGCTCGGTGGTGGGCGAGCTGGTCCGCGGCGTGTCGGTCAGGAGGAGGTGGGCGCCGGTCAGTCCCGGCATCTGCGCCAATTTGCCGAGCATCTCCGAGAGATGTGTCTGCAACTCCGCCTCGCGCCCGGCCTCCGGCGAAAGCCGGATGGTGGCGAGCGAGGTCGCGACGCCACCGCCAAAGCTGGCGGCGACGCGGCACTGGCTGCGGACCATGCCGAGATGGTGCGGCATCATCTTGCTCGACCATGGCGTCGGCGCGTTGAGCCGGTCGAGATATCCCTTCGACGTGAGCACCTCGTACCGCTCCAGCTCGTACAGCACGAAGAAGCCCTCGGTGTCCGTCGTGCTGGTCCAGCGCGATCCGCGCCGGAAGCCGGGAATGCTCATCCGCTCGGGAAAATGTTCGTGGGAATGCCAGTCGCCGAACTCCGCGCGCTGCTCGGGGCGGACGCTCCACCACATCGCGACGGCGGCCTTACCGAGCAGTGACATGCTGACCTCCCTGTTTTCCAGCACTTTGCCTTGACGCCAACGCCGGGAGCAAGTCGTTCGCGCTTCCAAGGTGCGATCTTCAATCCCTTCGCGGCGGTGCCGGCACGTGTGGCGCTTGGCAGCTTTCGGTGCCCACAGTCGATTGGCTGGAGGGAGAGTGGTGCGGTTCTTCCGAGAGCAGCTTGCTGGTGGCGTGCGGTGAGCACTCGATAGCGCGACATCGTGTCGACGCTCTCGGGTCTAACACAGTTAGCTGGCACCAAATCGCGGCTGCGAACACGCAACTCACCTTGCCTCAGGCGCCATTCGGGCTCGAATCCTCAAAGTTGAAAAAGTTCCACTGCTGCCCATGAGGCATTAAATCCCGCCAAGCCTTGCAAGTGGCGATGATGAGGTATACCTTGATGTTTGTTCGTTCAGCCGCTGTGCCTTGTTGAATGCGCCCGCGGGCTCCTTTTCCAGAGACATCGACGAATTGAATCGGTTCTGCGTGAGTGTCACGTGGAATGTGCGCGTATGCGCTTTGGAGAAGAATAATGACGACAGGTACCGTGAAGTGGTTCAACGGCCAAAAGGGCTTTGGATTCATTCAGCCCGACGATGGCGGCAACGATGTGTTCGTTCACATCAGCGCAGTCGAGCGGGCTGGTCTCTCAGGTCTCGCCGAGGGCCAGAAGGTCAACTTCGAGGCCAAGACCGACAAGATGCGAGGCAAGGTCAGCGCAGAGAATCTCTCGCTGGCCTAAGATACTGCGCCGTTTCACGGATGTACTGAAACGGCCACGCTGCCCGCTCGATCCCAGGGATTGAGCGGGTTTTGTCCGTTGTCGGAGTGGGTGAAGCATGAGCGGCAAGAAGTCGGCTGAACCGTCACCCCAAAGCATTGAGCGTTCCAACCGTCAGCGTTTGGCTGCCGAGGAGGGAACGCGAGCAATGGCGGACGTCGAGAGACAGGCCGTCGATGTTCGCAAGAACATGGCGCGGCTTCGCGAACTGCGCGAAGCCAAGGAAGCGGCCGATGCAACTCTTCAAGCATCGTTGCCGGCGCCAACCCTGACGAAGCGCAAGAGAAAGCTGACGCGATAGCCGATTTCAACTGCGTCGACGAAAATCTGGAGAGGGGCCGGTCACATGCCAAAGAGTGCGATCGTGCCCAGGGTCAAGTCGGACAGCGGCGGCACAATCACCTTCTTTCTCGCGCTTGGCGCGGGCCGGCAGATGTGCCGCCTTGCGACCACGTTCCAGACGCAGAAGCAGGCCTTCAGCTATCTTCAGAAATACCGGACGGAGTTCGAGCGCATCGCGCGGAGCCGGCTGGCCTCCGGGGAGCTCGAAGACGGGATCGTCGTGCTCTCGATGCTCTAAAGCATGATCCGAACCCGAAGGGCCGCGCTAGCGCAAAGTGCGAAGCGGTTTTCCGAAAAGATCATGCTCAAACAATAACCTAAAGTGCGATGACGATTCATTCCGATCTCATCGCGCTTTAGGTCAGGCGTTGCGCTTTAGGTCAGGCGTCGATTTCCACGCGACGTGCTCAGCGCCAGCCTCAATCGCGCGGATGCAGCATCGTAACCGGGTACGGAACGCGTCCTATTCAGAGTGGCCCTTCGGCTTGGCCTCGCGGGCCAATCGCTCCGCTTTCAGCCGCTCGCGATTCTCGTTGAAGGAGTGCTGGTCCTTCGCATAGTCATTCATCGGCTTCTGCGTTTTGACAGGCTTGAACGCCTTGTTGGCTTCACGCTTGGCCCGATCCGAGGATTGATCTCTCAACATTTCGACCTCGTTTTGATCAACAAGCTGTGACAGGACAAGTGCTGGCCGACGCCTCCCACCCGCAAACGCTGTGCGTGGGCTTGCTACCTTTCGGGGCGAGAAGAAGGCCAATTCTGCAGCGTTGCGCAGATGCTTTTGCGATGTGTTTCAGTCATTCGCCTTGGCGGCTGCGTTGCTCGTACGTCGGGATAGCACGCCGGCTTAGACAACAACGGCACGCCGCCGCTTATGTTCCAAGGACCCTGCGGACTGGCGCCAGGTTTGCGATAGTGCGATTGTCCCGCCGCAATGTCAGGAGATGTGCAATGCTCGGTGTGAACGACGGGGAGACAACCCCCGCGAAGGAAAGGCCGCAAAGGTCGCAAAGATGGACCGGTGAAGATGCATGGGCGGCTTACCAGCTTCCCTTCAACGATCTGCTCTTCCGTTCACAATCCGTACATCGGGAGCATTTTGACCCAAATCGCGTGCAGTTGAGCCGGCTGCTGAACATCAAGACAGGTGGTTGTCCGGAAGACTGCGGTTACTGCAGCCAGTCGTCGCATCATGCGACCGCTCTTGCAGCCTCCAAGTTGATGGAGGTCGGGAAGATCGTTGCCGAGGCACGCAAGGCAAAAGACAGCGGCGCGACGCGTTATTGCATGGGGGCGGCCTGGCGCAATCCGAAGCCGCGCGACATGGATGCCATTGTCGAGGTCGTCGGAGCCGTGAAGGAACTCGGGCTCGAGACCTGCATGACGCTCGGCATGCTCGACCGGGATCAGGCCGAGCGACTGAGTGCTGCCGGGCTTGATTACTACAATCACAATATCGATACCTCGGAGCGCTACTATCCGAGCGTTATCTCCACCCGCACATTCGCCGATCGTCTCGATACGCTGGAGCATGTCCGCGAGGCCGGCATGAAAGTGTGCTGCGGCGGAATTCTCGGCATGGGTGAGAGCGAACGGGACCGCGTCGACATGCTGGTTACACTCGCCAACCTCCCGGAATCGCCGGAGAGCGTGCCGATCAACATGCTGATCCCGATTCCGGGAACGCCGATGGCGAAGGCGACGCCGATAGGCCCGATCGAGTTCGTACGCATTGTCGCGCTGGCGCGTATCATGATGCCGGCCTCTTTCGTGCGACTCTCGGCGGGGCGGTCGGCGATGACCGACGAGATGCAGGCGCTGTGCTTCTTTGCCGGTGCAAACTCGATCTTTGTCGGCGACACGCTGTTGACTGCGGGCAATCCGCAGGACGAAGCCGATCGAAAGTTGTTCCGCAGGCTCGGACTGGAGGCGCTCTGACCTTTTTGCAAGCCGCTGAGCTTCTTTCCCGATCATGCCCTGGCCGTTAGGCAGTTTGCCCGACGAACACCCCTCGGCCGTTCTTCGCCGGGCAGGATATCGGCTTTGTCGGATCATGGCATAATGCCCCTGTTTTGCCCGACGTGTCAAAAGGCATTTCGTGAAATACGAAATCGTCTTGTGGCCAAGGGGTTAGCTACTGTGCATGGGGTTGTTTTTCTATTTTTTAGTCACAGCCGCGACCGCACGGCCTTCTGAAGCAAAAAGGGCCGCCCCTTCGGGCGGCCCTTTTGTCTTGGCTTAAATCAGATCCGCTTACTCAGCGGCCTGCTTCTGCGGCGGATCGAGCGCGCCGGACTTGTGGATGTCGGCGACCTGGTGATCGCTGAAACCGAGCACAGAGCGCAGGATCTCGTCGGTGTGCTCGCCGAGCAGCGGGGAGCGCTCCACCTCGCTCGGGCTATCCGACAGCTTGATCGGGTTGCCGACCGAGATGTACTTGCCGCGGGCCGGGTGATCGACCTCGACCACGGTGCCGGTGGCGCGCAGCGACTGGTCTTCGGCGATTTCCTTCATCGACAGGATCGGGCCGCAGGGGATGTCGTCCTTGTTGAGGATTTCCATCGCCTCGAATTTCGTCTTCGTCATCGTCCACTGTTCGATGCGGGCGAAGATCTCGTTGAGGCGCGGCAGGCGGACGGCCGGCTTGGAATAGTTCGGATCGGTCTTCCAGGTGGGCTCGCCGATCACGTCGCAGATCTTCTCCCAGACCGGGGCCTGGGTGATGAAGTAGATGTAGGCGTTGGGATCGGTCTCCCAGCCCTTGCACTTCAGGATGCGGCCGGGCTGGCCGCCGCCGGAATCGTTGCCGGCGCGCGGCACGGCGTCGCCGAACGGAATGCCTTCGCCGAACTGGCTGTATTCCTTCAGCGGACCATGCGCGAGGCGCTGCTGGTCGCGCAGCTTGACGCGGGCGAGGTTGAGCACGCCGTCCTGCATCGCGGCGGTGACCTTCTGGCCCTTGCCCGAATGCGTGCGCTGATAGAGCGCGGTGACGATGCCGAGCGCCAGATGCAGGCCGGTGCCGCTGTCGCCGATCTGCGCGCCGGTGACGAGCGGCAGGCCGTCGCGGAAGCCGGTGGTCGAGGCGGCGCCGCCGGTGCACTGCGCGACGTTCTCATAGACCTTGCAGTCTTCGTACGGTCCGGGGCCAAAGCCCTTGATCGAGGCGACGATCATCTTCGGGTTGATCGCCTGGATCTTCTCCCAGGGGAAGCCCATGCGGTCGAGCACGCCGGGGCCGAAGTTTTCGACCAGCACGTCGCACTTCTTGATCAGCTCGGTGAGGACTTCCTTGCCCTTGGGGTTCTTGGTGTCGAGCGTGATCGAGCGCTTGTTGTGGTTGAGCATGGTGAAATACAGGCTGTCCACGTTCGGGATGTCCTGCAACTGGCCGCGGGTGATGTCACCCACGCCCGGACGTTCCACCTTGATCACGTCGGCGCCGAACCATGCCAGCAGCTGCGTGCAGGTCGGCCCGGACTGGACGTGGGTGAAGTCGAGAATGCGAACGCCCTTGAGCGCTTTGGTCATCGTATTGCTCCGTACTCTGTGTCTGCCCCTGCACCCGGCAGGGAAAGGGTTGAAGGAGAGGAGGCTAAAGCGCGCTTGGCGCTTCAGCTCTTTTGTTTGGGCATGATCTTTTCGGAAAACCGCTGGGCGCCTTTCCGGATCACGCCTTACTTCTTCTTCTGCAGAACGCTCTGCGGATTGAGGTTGCCGATGCGGCCGCTCTCCGAGCCCGCGGCCGGATCGATCACCGCGTTGATGAGCGTCGGCTTGCCCGAGGCCATCGCCTCGTTGACGGCGCGCTTGAGCTCGTCGGGCGAGGTGGCATTCACGCCGACGCCGCCGAAGGCTTCCATCATCTTGTCGTAGCGCGCGCCCTTGACGAACACCGTCGTCGCCGGATCGGCGTTGACGCTGTTGACGTCGGTGCCGCGATAGATGCCGTCATTGTTGAAGATGACGACGCAGATCGGAAGGTTGTAGCGGCAGATGGTCTCGACCTCCATGCCGGAGAAGCCGAAGGCCGAGTCGCCTTCCACCGCCAGCACGGGGTGGCCGGTCTCGAGCGCAGCCGCGATCGCCTGGCCCATGCCGATGCCCATCACGCCCCAGGTGCCGACGTCGAGACGCTTGCGCGGCCTGTACATGTCGATGACGCCGCGGGCGAGGTCGAGCGTGTTGGCGCCCTCGTTGACGAGGATCGCCTCCGGATGATCCTTGATCACGTTCTTCAGCACGCCGAGTGCGCCGTGATAGTCCATCGGCGACTTGTTGTTCATGAGCTTCGGCGCCATCTTGGCGACGTTCTCTTCGCGCTTGGACGAAATCGCCTTGGTCCATTCGGCGGGCGGGGCGGTCCAGCCCGAAGCCATGGCCTGGTTGAACGCCGAGACGACCGAACCGATGTCGCCGACGACGGGCGCGACGATCTCGACGTTGGAGTCCATTTCCCTGGGCTCGATGTCGACCTGGATGAACTTCTTGGGCGCTTCGCCCCAGCTCTTGCCCTTGCCGTGCGAGAGCAGCCAGTTCAGCCGGGCGCCGATCAGCAGCACGACGTCGGATTCTTTCAGCACCGTGGAGCGCGCGGCGCCAGCGCATTGCGGATGCGTGTCGGGGAGGAGGCCTTTGGCCATGCTCATCGGCAGGAACGGCACGCCGCTCTTCTCGACGAACGACTTGATCTCTTCATCGGCCTGCGCGTAGGCCGCGCCCTTGCCGAGGATGATGAGTGGACGCTTGGCCGCCTTGAGCACGTCGAGCGCGCGCTTGATCGAAGCGGGCGAGGGGATCTGCGCGGGCGCGGCATCGATCACCTTGACCAGCGACTTCTGGCCGGCATCGGCGTTCATCACCTGGCCGAACAGCTTTGCCGGCAGGTCGAGATAGACGCCGCCCGGACGGCCCGAGACCGCGGCGCGGATGGCGCGGGCGAGACCGATGCCGATGTCCTGGGCGTGCAGCACGCGATAGGCCGCCTTGCACAGCGGCTTGGCGATCGCGAGCTGGTCCATCTCTTCGTAGTCGCCCTGCTGGAGGTCGACGATCTCGCGCTCGGAGGAGCCCGAGATCAGGATCATCGGGTAGCAGTTGGTGGTGGCGTGCGCGAGCGCGGTGAGACCGTTGAGGAAGCCGGGCGCCGACACCGTGAGGCAGACGCCGGGCTTCTTGGTGAGGTAGCCGGCAATGCCCGCGGCGTAGCCGGCGTTCTGCTCGTGGCGGAAGGAGATCACGCGAATGCCTTCGGCCTGCGCCATGCGGCCCAAATCCGTGATCGGGATGCCCGGCACATTATAGATGGTGTTGATGCCGTTCAGCTTGAGCGCGTCGATGACGAGATGAAAACCATCCGTCAGTTCCTGCTCGGTGCCCGGTGCTTCGGACTTGGTCGCGGTATTCAGCATGGGCCTTGTCTCCCTGGTCTCATATGCCGTTTTAGGCTTTGTGGACGAATGGCTCGCCCTTCTGGTGAACGTTGCTAGGTGAACAGTTCCTGACCGTGCGCTTCGACGTAAGCAGCGAGGCCAAGGGTGTGGTCGCGGGCGCGCTTCTCGGCGAGCTCGGTGTCGCGCGCTTCAAGTGCTTCGATCATGGCAAGATGCTCGGGCAGGGACGTCGCGGTGCGGTCCTTGCGTCCGATGGTGAGCTGGCGGTAGCCGCGCACGTGCAGCAGCAGATCGTTGGTGAGATCGACCAGCACCGGCGATTCCGACAGCGAGATCAGCGCCTGATGAAAGGCGATGTTGGCGCGCGAATATTCCTCGACGTGATCCTCGGGCAGGCGGTCCTTGCCGAAATCCTTGAAGTAGTCGCGCAGCGCCGTGATGTCCTTCTTGCGTGCGGTGGTGGTGATCAGGCGGGCCGCCATGCTCTCCAGCGCCGCCCAGGCGCGGATCATGTCGACGATCTCGCTCTTGGTCCTGCGCACCACCATGATGCCGCGGCGCGGAACGGTCTTCACGAAGCCGTCCTGCTCGAGCATCGCGATCGCTTCGCGGATCGGGGTGCGGCTGACACCCAGGCGTTCGGACAGCGCGCGCTCGTCGAGCATCACCGGCTCGGGCGTCGAGTAGATGTCCATCTTGAGGATGGCTTCCTTCAAGGCGTCATACGCCTTGTTCTTGAAGCTGCTCTCCGGGGCAATACGAACGATTGCGATATCTGCCTCGGTCATGTTCGGCAACGCCTTGGTTGGTTTCCGCAGTGACACGACGAATCTCCTCCAGTGGGAGTCGTCTTTTACAGGATTATTAACGGGAAAGTTTTTGGCATACCACATGCCAGAATGTCAAGCTGGCTATTTTTTGCGGCGTTCTAAGTCATGCAGCAGCTTGACAAGTTGGCTTCTGGCATACCAAATGCCATCGCCAGCCATTTTTGATCCAAAGCGGCGGAGTAATGTGGGCTTTATGCCACTCCGTTCCGCGACATGGAACAGAGCGCGGCGAATGGCAAGCATCACGGGCAGCCGCTACACGCGCGCGCTTTGAAAAGAACGAACTGAGGTCAAGGGAGAAGCCATATGTCCAATTCCAAAGATGCCGTCCGCAAAGTGCTCGACCAGGTCAAGGCGGACAACCGCACCAGCCTGACCGCGCCGGAAGGCAAGCTGGTCTGCGACGCCTACGGCATTCCGGTGCCGAAGGAGGGCGTGGCGAGGTCGGCGGGCGAGGCCGGCAAAATGGCCTCCTCGATGGGGTTCCCGGTGGTGATGAAGATCGTCTCGCCGGACATTCTCCACAAGACCGAAGCCGGCGGCGTCATTGTCGGCCTCAAGACGGCCGAGGATGCCGAGAAGGCCTACGAGACCATTCTCTCCAACGCCAAGAAGTACAAGTCCGATGCCAAGAT
This sequence comes from Bradyrhizobium sp. Pa8, assembly GCF_052588265.1. Taxonomy (NCBI): domain Bacteria; kingdom Pseudomonadati; phylum Pseudomonadota; class Alphaproteobacteria; order Hyphomicrobiales; family Nitrobacteraceae; genus Bradyrhizobium; species Bradyrhizobium sp. Pa8. Next base: position 3,216,608 of record NZ_CP176767.1, read on the forward strand.
CGAAGGCGTCCAGGTGCAGCAGATGCTGGCCGGCGGCACCGAAGTCATCGTCGGCTCGATCACCGACGGCTCGTTCGGCAAGCTGGTCGCCTTCGGCCTCGGCGGCGTGCTGGTCGAAGTCCTGAAGGACATTACCTTCCGCCTCGCGCCCGCGACCAAGGAAGACGCGCTCTCGATGCTCGACGGCATCCAGGCGCATGAGATTTTGAAGGGCGTTCGCGGCGGCGAGGCGGTGAACCGTACGGCGCTCGCCGACGTCATCGTCAAGGTCTCGCAGCTGGTCACCGATTTCCCCGAAATCGTCGAGCTCGATCTCAACCCGGTGTTCGCGACGGCCAAGGACGCGATCGCCGCCGACGTGCGCATCGTCGTCGACTTCGCCTATGTGCCGAAGCCCAAGCCGCGTCCGACCGAAGAGATCGTCGCGGCCATGAGCCGCATCATGCAGCCGAAGGCGGTCGCCGTGGTCGGCGCCTCCGCCGAGGACGGCAAGATCGGCAACTCCGTGATGAAGAACCTCATCAACGGCGGCTACAAGGGCGATATCTATCCGATCCATCCCAAGGCCGCCGAGATCCTCGGCTACAAGGCCTACAAGAGCGTGAAGGACGTTCCGGGTGTGATCGACACGGCGGTGTTCGCGATCCCCGCGAAGTTCGTGGCGGCGGCGCTCACCGAGTGCGGCGAGAAGAAAATCCCGGGTGCGGTGCTGATTCCGTCGGGCTTCGCTGAAGCCGGCGCGCCGGAGCTTCAGGCCGAGATCGTCGAGGTCGGCAAGAAGTACGACATCCGCCTGATGGGGCCGAACATTTACGGCTTCTATTATACGCCGGCCAATCTCTGCGCGACCTTCTGCACGGCTTACGACGTCAAGGGCCACGCGGCGCTGTCGTCGCAGTCGGGCGGCATCGGCATGGCCATCATCGGTTTCTCGCGCTCGGCCAAGATGGGCGTCTCGGCGATCGTCGGCCTCGGCAACAAGTCCGATATCGACGAGGACGATCTGCTCGCCTTCTTCGAGCAGGATCCGAACACGAACCTGATCGCGCAGCACTGCGAAGACCTCAAGGACGGCCGCGCCTTCGCGGAAGCCGCCAAGCGCGTCTCCAAGAAGAAGCCGGTCGTCGTGCTCAAGGCCGGCCGCACCTCGGCCGGCGCCAAGGCGGCCTCGTCGCATACCGGCGCACTCGCCGGTAACGACAAGATCTACGAGGATGTCCTGGCGCAGTCGGGCGTGATCCGCGCCCGCTCGCTGCGGCAGCTGCTCGAATTCGCCCGTGGCGTGCCGGTGCTGCCGACCCCGAAGGGCGAGAACGTGCTGATCATCACCGGTGCGGGCGGCTCGGGCGTGCTGCTGTCGGACTCCTGCGTCGACAACGGCCTGTCGCTGATGTCGATGCCGCCGGATCTGGATGCGGCTTTCCGCAAGTTCATCCCGCCGTTCGGTGCGGCCGGAAATCCTGTGGATATCACCGGCGGCGAGCCGCCGATCACCTACGTCAACACGGTGAAGCTCGGCCTGTCGGACGAGCGGATCCATTCGCTGATCCTCGGTTACTGGCACACCATCGTCACGCCACCGATGGTGTTCGCCCGCAACATGGTCGAGGTGAAGAAGGAGATGGAGGCCAAGGGCTTCGTGAAGCCGATCGTCGCCTCGCTCGCCGGCGACGTCGAGGTCGAGGAAGCCGCCGAATATCTCTACCAGAACGGCATCCCGGCCTACGCCTACTCCACCGAGCTGCCGGTCGAAGTGCTCGGCGCCAAGTACAAGTGGGCGCGCGGGGCAGGGCTGCTCTGAGTATGACGACCCTCGCCTCTCCCCGCTTGCGGGGAGGGGCCGGAATTTGCGCAGCAAATTCCGGGTGAGGGGGACTCTCCGCGAGTCTGACTGCTATCGTCCTTGCGGAGGCTCCGCTCACCCTGACTCTCTCCCCGCAAGCGCGGAGAGGGGAAGAAGAACGAATGCAGGTCGCGATGAGCAAGAACGTGATCCGGCGCAAATCGCTCGAGCCTCGATCGCCAACGGAGGCCGACCACGACGCGCGCGATGGCGGCGTGCAGTCCGTCGACCGCGCGCTGTCGATCCTCGAAACGCTGGCCGAAGACGACGAAGGCTATCGCCTCAGCGACCTCGCCGTGCGCACCGGCCTGTCGGCCTCGACCGTGCACCGTCTGCTGGCGACGCTGGAGAGCCGCCGCTTCGTGCAGTTCGACCGCGCCGAATCCAAATGGCATGTCGGCGTGCGCAGCTTCACGGTCGGCGCGAGCTTTGCCCGGCGGCGTAATTTCTCCACGCAGGCGATTCCTTACTTGCGCAAGCTGCGCGATCTCACCCGCGAGACCGCCAACCTCGCTGTCGTCGACGACGAGTTCATCATCGTGCTGACCCGCATGGAGAGCCGCGAGATCATGCGCTCGTTGACCCAGGTCGGCGGCCGCGTCGCCATGGTGACGTCAGGCGTCGGCAAGGCAGTGCTCGCGACTTATTCGGACGAGGACGTCGGCGCGGTCATCCGCCATCACGGCATGCCCCGCCTGACCGAGAAGTCGATCGTGCGGCCAGGCGACCTGTTCAAGGAGCTCGAGAAGATCCGCAAGCAGGGTTTTGCGCTCGACGATGAAGAAGCCTGTATGGGCCTGCGCTGTATTGCCGCAGTGGTCTACAACGACTGCGCCGAGCCGCTCGCGGCGATTTCCGTCTCGGGCATGACCAGCCGCCTGACCGACGACAGATTGCCGGAAATCGGCCAAATCGTGCGCGAAGTCGCCGGCGAATTGACCGTCGCGCTCGGCGGGGTGATGCCGAAATCTGGCTAACAAGGAACAGGGCCTGTCGCTGGACAGCATCGGCCGTTTTCGCTGATATGCGACCAAACGACACAATGCGGCAACCGATCAACGACGTCCGCACGAGCCCTGGAGAATGCCCCCATGTTCAAATTTCCCGCGCGCCTTGTCGGCGCAGCCGTCGCGCTGACCCTCGCGGCAGCTACGCCCGCCTTCGCCCAGCAGCTCGAGCTCAAGCTGATGGCGCCGGCGGCTCCGGGCGGTGGCTGGGACCAGACCGCGCGCTCGATGCAGCAGGCGCTGGTCGCTTCGGGCGTCGCGCGCAGCGTGCAGGTCACCAACGTTCCCGGCGCCGGCGGCAGCGTCGGCATCGCGCAGTTCGTCAATGGCGCCAAGGGCGACGGCAACCAGCTGATGGTCAACGGCTTCGTCATGGTGGGCGCGCTCGCCATGAACAAATCGCCTGTCACGCTCGAGCAGGTGACGCCGATCGCGCGCCTCACCGAGGAAATCCAGGTGATCGTGGTGCCCGCGAATTCGCCGATCAAGACCGCGCAGGATCTCGCCGCCGCGGTGAAGGCCGACATCGCCAAGGTGACCTTCGCCGGCGGCTCGGCCGGCGGCGTCGACCATGTCATGGCGGCGTTGTTTGCCGGCGCCGTCGGCGCCGATGCGAAGAAGATCAACTACATCCCGTTCTCCGGCGGCGGCGAATCGCTGGCGGCAATCCTCGGCGGCAAGGTCACCGCGGGCATTTCGGGGCTGAGCGAATATGAAGGGCAGATCAAGTCCGGCAAGCTGCGCGCGATCGGCGTGACCTCGGAGAAGCGCATCGCGGGCAGCGACATCCCGACCTTCAAGGAGCAGGGCATCGACCTCGTGATCGCCAACTGGCGTTCGGTGGTCGCGCCTCCCGGCATCACGCCTGAGCAGCGCAAGACGCTGAGCGATGCGATCGAGAAGATGGTGAAGTCGGACGCCTGGAAGGAGATCCTCAAGCAGAAGGGCTGGGAGGATGCCTATCTCGGCGGCGACGCCTTCGCCGACTTTCTGAAGAAGGAAACCGTGCGCGTCACCGACGTGCTGAAATCGGTCGGCCTGGTCAAGTCATGACCTCAGGCGATCCCTTCCTGCCGCGGCGCGTCGATCGCGCCGGCATCGTCATCGCTGTATTGCTCGCAGGTCTCGCCGCGGTGCTGGTCTGGGACGCGCGCGGGCTGCAATCCACTGCGATGTACGGGATGGGACCGGAGGCAATGCCGGTCGTGGTCGCCACCGGCCTTGCGCTGCTTGCGATCGGCAATTTCATCGACGCGCTGCGCGGCAATTTGCCGGCGCGCGAGAGCGCCGATTCCGTGCCTGTGATTCTGATCCTGGTTGGCCTTGCGCTGCTGATCGCCATCATCGGCTTCGGCGGCGGCTTCATCCTTGCGACATCGGCGTTGTTCGTGACGACGTCGGCAGCCTTCGGGCGCCGCGCCATCCTCGCCGACAGCATCATCGCCCTCGTGATGTCGACCCTCATTTATCTCGCGTTCGACCGGCTGCTGACGCTGAGCCTTCCGACCGGGCCCCTGGAGCGACTGCTGTGATGGACACCTTTGCCGCGCTGGCCCACGGCATGGCGGTCGCCGTCCAGCCGATGAACCTGCTCTATGCGCTGATCGGCGTGTTCCTCGGCACGGCCGTCGGCGTGCTGCCCGGCATCGGCCCGGCCCTGACGGTCGCGCTACTGCTGCCGGTGACCTACAAGCTCGACCCCGGTGGCTCGCTGATCATGTTCGCCGGCATCTATTACGGCGGCATGTATGGCGGATCGACCACTGCGATCCTGATCAATACGCCCGGCGAGAGCGCCTCGATGGCGACCGCGCTCGAGGGTAACAAGATGGCCAAGGCCGGCCGCGGCGGGCCGGCGCTCGCGACATCCGCGATCGGCTCCTTCGTCGCCGGCACCATCGCCACGATTGGCTTGGCCTTTCTCGCGCCGTGGCTGGTCGATTTCGCGGTGCGCTTCGGCCCCGAGGACTATTTCGCGCTGATGTGCGTCGCCTTCGTCACGGTGTCGGCGACCTTCGGCGATTCTCCGATCCGCGGCCTGACCAGCCTGTTCATCGGCTTGACGCTGGGGCTCGTCGGCATCGACAAGCTGACGGGTCAGGCGAGGCTTGCGTTCGGTGTTCCTGAATTGCTCGACGGCGTCGAGGTGACGACGCTTGCAGTCGGCCTGTTCGCGGTGGGCGAGGCGCTCTACGTCGCATCGCGCCGTCACCACACCGAGGAGAAGCTCGAGCCGGTGCGGGGCTCGCTGTGGATGACAAAGGAAGACTGGAAGCGCTCGTGGAAGCCGTGGCTGCGCGGCACCATGTTCGGCTTCCCGATCGGCGCGCTGCCCGCAGGCGGCGCGGAGATCCCGACCTTCCTGTCCTATTCCACCGAGAAGCGGCTCACAAAACATCCGGAAGAATTCGGCAAGGGCGCGATCGAAGGCGTTGCGGGACCGGAAGCCGCCAACAACGCCTCCGCCGCCGGCACGCTGGTGCCGCTGCTGACGCTGGGATTGCCGACCTCGGCGACGGCCGCGATGATGCTGGCGGGCTTCCAGCAATACGGCCTCAACCCGGGGCCGCTGCTGTTTGCCGAGCGGCCTGACCTGGTCTGGGGCCTGATCGCGAGCCTGTTCATCGCCAATTGCATGCTGCTGGTGCTCAATCTGCCGCTGGTCGGGCTGTGGGTGCGGTTGCTCGCGATCCCGCAGCCTTGGCTCTATGCCGGCATTCTCGTGTTCGCGACCATGGGCACCATCGCAGCAAAGCCGTCGGTGGTCGAATTGTCGATGCTGGCCGGCTTCGGCGTGCTCGGTTTCCTGATGCGCCGGTTCGACTTTCCCATCGCGCCTGTCGTCGTCGGCCTGATCCTCGGTCCGATCGCCGAGAGCCAGCTGCGCCGCGCGCTCGCGATCAGCCTCGGCGATCCCATGACGCTGCTCCAGAGCCCGATCTCGGCGACGCTGCTCGTCATCGCGCTGGTTGCGCTGCTGGCCCCGTTCGTGCTGAAGGGGATGGGGCGCTTCAAGGCGAACGAGGACTAGCCGTCCCGGCGCGCGCGTCCTCTAATGCTGCGTCCAGCTCGTTGAGGAAACGCCATGCCGTCGGAACTTCGCTCGCCCCGTCTCGCCGTCCTGATCGATGCCGACAACGCTTCTGCGAAGATCGCGGATGGGCTGTTCGAGGAGATTGCCAAGATCGGCGAGGCCAGCGTTCGCCGCATCTACGGCGACTTCTCCAATGCGCGGTCCAGGGGCTGGGCCGACATCCTGTCCAAGCACGCCATTATCCCGCAGCAGCAGTTCGCCTATACGACGGGAAAGAATGCCTCCGACATAACCCTGGTCATCGACGCGATGGACCTGCTTCACAGCGGCCGGTTCGACGGCTTCTGCCTGGTGTCATCCGACAGCGACTTTACCCGTCTGGCCGCCCGCATCCGTGAGCAGGGCGTCGACGTGTTCGGGTTCGGCGAGCAGAAAACGCCGGAAAGCTTCAGGCAGGCCTGCCGAAGGTTCGTCTACACCGAGAACCTGCTCGCGGTCCCGGCGACCACCCAGGATGCCGCATCAAGATCGACGTCGCTTCAGCCGCCCGATGCCGCCACGCCCATCATCAAGAAGGTCATCACCCAGATGGAGAGCGAGGACGGCTGGGTCGCGCTCGGTGAAGTCGGGCGGCAGCTCGCCAATCTGGCGTCCGATTTCGATCCGAGAACGTTCGGGTTCCGCAAGCTGAGCGACCTCGTGCGAAAGACGAATTCGTTCGAGATCGATGAGTCAAAGGGCCGCTCGATGCGGATCCGGGTGAAGCCCACTGCCGCAGCACCGCCGAGAAGGCGGAACCCGCGCAGACCTGCAAGGGCGGGAACGACGGGCAGTTCGGCGCCTAAGGCGTAAGCAGGGCCTGCCGTTATATTTGCGCTTGCCCGGTTTGGCGCAGGGCGTAACCATCACGCGGCCGTAACGCCACGCGAGGGCCCGATGACCAGACTTACCCGCTTCGCCGTCGCACCGCTGCATTCGATGACCCGGCGTCTGGCCGATGTCGCCTCCGCGCGCGCCGCACCGGATCTCGTGGTCACGGGGGCCCGGGTGCTTTCGACCTATTCGGAGCGCATCCATCCCGGTCGGGAGGTCTGGATCACCGGTGGCCGCGTCGCCGCGGTGAAGCCGGCCGGGGCGGCGAAGAAGGTCTGGCCCAACGTGCCGCTTTACGACGCCGCCGGCGGCATCATCGCGCCGGGGCTGGTCGATCCGCACATCCACATCGAATCCTCCATGGTGACGGCCTGCGCCTATGCCGAGGCTGCGCTCCTCAACGGCACCACCACGATCTTCTGCGACAGCCACGAGATCGGCAACGTCATGGATGTCGCCGGCGTCGAGGCGATGCTGGAGGACGCGCGCGAGGCGCCGCTCTCGATCTTTTTGACTGTGCCGAGCACGGTACCGGCCACGTCGGCGGAACTGGAGACCGCGGGCGGCGACCTCACGCCGGACAAGATCGCCGGCCTGTTCGACCGTTGGCCCGAAGCGGTCGCGCTCGGCGAGAAGATGGATTTTGTGCCTGTCACGATGGGCGACGAGCGCAGCCATGCCATCCTTGCCGCTGCCTTGAAGCGGGGACGGCCAGTATCGGGCCACGTCTACGGCCGAGAATTCGTCGCGGCCTATGCGGCGTCCGGCATCACCGACACCCATGAGGCGATCGATCGCGACATCGCCGACGATCTGCTCGACGCCGGCGTCTGGGTGTTCCTGCGCGGCGGTCCGCCGACCACGCCCTGGCATTCGCTGCCACAGGCGATCCGCACCATCACCGAACTCGGTGCGTCGCACAAACGTACGGCCGTGTGCACCGACGACCGTGATGCCGACGATCTTCTGCAGTTCGGTCTCGACTGGGTGGTGCGCGAGGCCGTAAAGGCGGGGATGTCGCCCGAGCAAGCCTGGTCGATGGGCTCGCTGCATGGCGCCACACGCTTCGGCATGGAAGGCGATATCGGCGGGCTCGGCGGCGGCCGCCGCGCCGATCTCGTGCTGATGGACGATCAGCTCAAGCCGCAATGCACCTGGTATGGCGGCGAGCTGGTGGTCGAGCACGGCAAGATCACAGAACTGCTCGATCAGGCGCTGTCGCAACGCTATCAATATCCGAAGGCGGCCTATGCGACGGTGAAGCTGCCAGAGAAGGTCAAGCTGACGCCGGAGCTGCCGGCCAAAGCCTGTACCGTCAACGCCATCAAGACCGCGCTGCCGGGCATTACGCTGATCCACGAGAAGGTCGCGATCGAGCCGGCCAAGGATTGGCCGTCGCTGTTTGAGCGCTACGGCCTGTGCTTCGTCACGGTGGTCGAGCGCCACGGCAAGTCGGCCGGCAATGTCGCCTACGGCCTGCTGAAGGATTTCGGCCTGAAGCGCGGCGCGGTCGCCTCCAGCGTCGGGCACGACAGCCATAACATCATCGTCGCCGGCACCAACGAGGGCGACATGCAGGCGGCGATATCTGCCATCAAGGCGGAGCAGGGCGGCGTTTGCGTCGTCGCCGACGGCAAGGTGAGGGCGCTGGTCCCGCTGCCGATCGCCGGCCTGCTCTCCGACAAACGGGTCACCGAGGTCGCCGAAGCGGTCAAGGTGCTGAAGAAGGAATGGGCCGAAGCCGGCTGCACCATCCCCTACATGGGCTTCAATTTGAATCCGCTATCGGTCATTCCGGAAATTCGCATCACCGACAAGGGCCTCGTGCTGGTGCCGCAGATGGAGCTCGCGCCACTGTTCGAGTGAGCGGCTTTCACGCCTATGTCGACCTAACCGCTTGAGACCGCCGCGATTTTTCCGCGGCTGCCGCATCGTGGAAAATAGAATCGATCTCGTTGAGATCGCATCTTGCACGCCTGATAATCGCGCTCGCTGACGCAACTCAAGCGAGGTCCGATATGGCGAAGATGCGAGCCGTCGATGCTGCCGTGCGAATTCTGGAGAAAGAGGGCATCTCGACTGCCTTCGGCGTTCCCGGGGCCGCGATCAATCCGCTGTACTCGGCGCTGAAGAAGCGCGGGTCGATCCGCCACATTCTCGCGCGCCATGTCGAGGGCGCCTCGCATATGGCCGAGGGCTATACGCGGGCGAAGGCCGGTAATATCGGCGTCTGCATCGGCACATCGGGGCCGGCCGGCACCGACATGATCACCGGACTCTATTCGGCGATCGCCGATTCCATTCCGATCCTCTGCATCACCGGGCAGGCGCCGCGCGCACGGCTCTACAAGGAAGACTTCCAGGCCGTCGACATCGAGTCGATCGCAAAGCCCGTGACCAAATGGGCTGTGACCGTGCGCGAGCCGGCGCTGGTGCCGCGTGTGTTCAGCCAGGCCTTTCACATCATGCGCTCGGGCCGGCCGGGTCCGGTGCTGATCGACATGCCGCTCGACGTGCAGCTGGCCGAGATCGAGTTCGACGACGAGACCTATGAGCCGCTGTCGGTCTACAAGCCCACCGCGACGCGCAAGCAGGTCGAGAAGGCGCTGGAGATGCTCAACGCCGCCGAGCGGCCGCTGATCGTCGCAGGCGGCGGTATCATCAACGCCGACGCCTCGGACCTGCTGGTGGAATTCGCCGAGATCGCCAACGTGCCGGTCGTTCCGACGCTGATGGCGTGGGGTGCGATCCCCGACGACCACGTGCTGATGGCCGGCATGGTCGGCCTTCAGACCAGCCACCGCTATGGCAATGCGACCATGCTGGAATCCGACTTCGTGCTCGGCATCGGCAACCGCTGGGCCAATCGCCACACCGGCTCGGTCGAGACCTACACCAAGGGTCGCACCTTCGTGCATGTCGACATCGAGCCGACCCAGATCGGGCGCGTGTTCAATCCCGATCTCGGCATCGTCTCGGACGCCAAGGCCGCGCTCGAGCTCTTCGTCGCCGTCGCCAGGGAGTGGCGCCGGTCAGGCAGGTTGCGCGAGCGCCAGGCGTGGCCCGCGGCCTGCCGCGATCGCAAGAAGACGATGCTGCGCAAGAGCCATTTCGACAACGTCCCGATCAAGCCGCAGCGCGTCTATGAGGAGATGAACAAGGCCTTCGGCCGCGACACCACCTATGTCACCGTGATCGGCTTGTCGCAGATCGCCGGCGCGCAGTTCTTGGGCGTCTACAAGCCGCGCAACTGGATCAATGCCGGGCAAGCCGGCCCGCTCGGCTGGACCCTGCCTGCCGCGCTCGGAGTGCGTGCGGCATGCCCGGATCGCGAGATCGTCGCGCTGTCCGGCGATTACGACTTCCAGTTCCTGATCGAGGAGCTCGCGGTCGGCGCGCAGTTCAATCTGCCCTACATCCACGTCGTCGTGAACAATTCCTATCTCGGCCTGATCCGCCAGGCGCAGCGCGGCTTCGACATGGATTACCACGTCCAGCTCTCCTTCGAGAACGTCAACGCACCGGAGCTCGGTGGCTACGGCGTCGACCATGTCGCGGTCGCCGAGGGCCTTGGCTGCAAGGCGATCCGCGTCACCGATCCCAAGGATACGCAGGCGGCGTTTGCGACCGCGCGTGAATTGATGGCCAAGCACCGCGTGCCTGTCGTGGTCGAGTTCATTCTCGAACGCGTCACCAACATCGCGATGGGCACGGAGATCGACAACATCGTCGAGTTCGAGGAGGTGCTGGACCTGCCGCTGGACGAGGTCGGGACCAAGCGGCCCGGCGTGCTGCAGCCGGCGGAATAGGGGAGAGCATCATGCCGAAATTTGCCGCCAACCTCACCATGCTCTTCAACGAGATGCCGTTTCCCGACCGCTTCGCCGCGGCGAAAGCGGCGGGCTTTGCCGGGGTCGAGTATCTCTTCCCGTACGATTTCGACAAGGCGCTGCTGCGCGAGCAGCTCGAGGCTCACGGCCTGACGCAGGTGCTGCACAACCTTCCAGCGGGAAACTGGGCAGCGGGCGAGCGCGGTATCGCGATCCTGCCCGATCGCGTCAGCGAATTTCGCGACGGCGTGTTCCGGGCCATCGACTACGCCAAGGCGCTCGATTGCGAGCAGCTCAATTGCCTCGTCGGCATCGCGCCTGCCGATGCCGACGCGCGCGAGCTCAACGAAACGCTTGTCGGCAACCTTCGCTTTGCCGCCTCGACGCTGGCGCGCGAGAACATCAAGCTCCTGGTCGAGCCGATCAACACGCTCGACATTCCCGGCTTCTACCTCAACGGCACCGAGCAGGCGGTTCAGCTGATCTCCGAGGTGCGGTCGAACAATCTGTTCATCCAGTACGACATCTACCACATGCAGATCATGGAGGGAGATCTCGCCCGGACCATGCAAGAATATCTCCCCCAAATTGCCCATATCCAGCTCGCCGACAATCCCGGTCGCCACGAGCCCGGCACCGGCGAGATCAACTATCCCTTCCTGTTCCGCCACCTCGACGCGATCGGCTATCGCGGCTGGATCGGCTGCGAATACAAGCCGCGCACCACGACGCTGGAAGGCCTGTCCTGGCACGCCGCGCAGACATTTGAGACCTGAGGAAACGTAGACATGATCGACATCGGCTTCATCGGACTTGGCACCATGGGACGGCCGATGGCCGGCCACCTTCTGGCCGCGGGCCATCGCGTGCTGCTCCACGACGTTACGCCCGTGTCGCCTGAGCTGATCGCGGCGGGCGGCATCGCCTGCAAGTCAGCCAAGGAGGTCGCGGAGGAGGCGGATGCGGTCATCATCATGGTGCCGGATACCCCGCATGTGGAGGCGGTGCTGTTCGGTAAGGACGGTGTCGCGAGCGGCATCTCCAAGGGCAAGATCGTCGTCGACATGAGCTCGATCTCGCCGCTGGCGACCAAGGAGTTTGCGAAGAAGATCGAGGCGCTGGGGGCGGACTATCTCGACGCGCCGGTGTCGGGCGGCGAGGTCGGGGCAAAGGCCGCGACCCTCACCATCATGGTCGGCGGGCCGGAGCGGGCCTTTGGCACCATGAAGCCGATCTTCGACAAGATGGGCAAGAACGTCACGCATGTCGGCGCCAATGGCGATGGCCAGACGACGAAGGTCGCCAACCAGATTATCGTCGCGCTGACGATCGAGGCGGTGAGCGAAGCGCTGCTGTTCGCATCCAAGGCGGGGGCCAATCCCGCTCTCGTGCGCAAGGCGCTGATGGGCGGCTTTGCCTCGTCACGGATTCTCGAAGTGCATGGCGAGCGCATGGTGAAGCGCAATTTCGAGCCGGGTTTCCGCATCGAGCTGCACCAGAAGGACCTCAACCTCGCGCTCGAAGGTGCGCGCGCGCTTGGCCTGTCGCTGCCGAGCACGGCATTGGCGCAGCAATTATTCTCGTCCTGCGCCGCGCATGGCGGCAAGGCCTGGGATCATTCCGCGATGGTGCGGGCACTGGAACTGATGGCGGGACACGAGATCGCCGCAGCGTAAGTGTTACGCAGTAACACTCTCCAGATTTGGCCTGTCTTTCGTCGTGCGGGAACCGGAACAATGGTCCGACCCCGCGGTTGACGGCGCATCAACAAACACTGGAGAGTGTGGACATGAAAACCCGTCTTGCGATTTCGCTGGCTGCCGTGTCGCTGCTGGCGTCGAGTGCAGCCTTTGCCCAGTCGACGACCGAACAGGGCGCCAGGGACGGCGCGCGCGCGGGTGGCGACATCGGCGGACCGATCGGCGCGATGGTCGGCGGCACCGTCGGTGCGGCCGTCGGCGCCGGCCTCGAAATTCCGAATGCCGTTCTCGGCGGAATTCCGCGCGACGACTCCGTCGTGATCCGCGAGCGCGTCGTCGTCGGCGAGCCGCTGCCCCCGACTGTGGTGCTGCGCCCCGTGCCGAACTACACCGAGTATCGCTACGCGGTTGTGAATGATCGCCGCGTCATCGTCGAACCGCGCACGCGCCGCGTCGTCAAGATCATCGACTGATCGATCAGAGCGTGAAGGCTTTGAAGAGCCGGGCCCCCGCGGAGCGTCACTCCGCGGGGCCTTAGTTCGTCAGGGCCGAATTGGCGCGGAAGCGCGCCATGATCCAATCGGTGACGGCGGCGAGCGCAAAGCCGATGCAGGCGGTGCCGGCATCGACCAAAAAATCTTCCAGCCGCGCATGTCGTCCCGGTGCCCAGAACTGCATCAGCTCGAGCACGCCGATCAGGACCACCGCGACGGCGGCGACGGCCCAGCGGCGATTCCGGTAGGCAAGGCCGAAGGCCAGTCCCACCAGGATGAAGGCGAGGGCGTGCTCGCCGTCCTGGCCGAGATCGGAATGGGGCCGCAGGCCGGGCGGGCCGAGGGTTGCGAAAGTGACGGCGGCCGCGAGCAGCCACGCAAAAAAGCGAACAAAAATAGGCATCCGGTGCCGATAGCACGGATTTGCAACGGCCTGTTACGGGGCAGGGATCAGATCGCCGTGTAGTTAATGACGAAACGTTAAAGTGGCTCGCGCACGCCGAGGCCGTGCATGAAGCGTTCCCGGATCTGAACGGGATCCCTGCGGGTGGTACCCACGCCCGGCTTGTCGTCGATGCGGACCGCGATCAGGCTCGGCTCGGAGGCGGACAGGGCCTCGTCGACCAGCCGCTCGAAATCCTCTTCGTCCGCGGCCCAGGCGCTGTTGGCAAGTCCCGAGCCTGTGGCTATGGCGACGATGTCGGCGACGCCAGCGGCCGGTGTCGGCTGCGCACCGGTGATCTGGTAGATGCCGTTGTCCATCACGATCATGATGAGGTTCTTCGGCTTCAACGCCGCAATCGTCGCGAGCGCGCCGAGCTGCATCAGTAGCGAGCCGTCGCCTTCGAGCGCGAAGACGCGGCGATCGGGCTGGGCCAGCGCGACGCCCAATGCAATCGGGAAAGCCAGCCCCATACTGCCGAGCATGTAGAAGTTCTGCGGGCGGTGGCCGGCGGCCCAGAGATCGAAATTGGTGTTGCCGATACCGCCGATCACCGCTTCCTCGTGCTTGAGCCTGGCGATCAGGCGCGAGGTGACATCGAAGCGGTTCATGACCTTGGTGTTGCGGTTGTCCAAATCTGTGCTCATTCTGGCCGGCCTCACTTGTCGAAAACCTTGCCGCCGGTGAGCAGCGGATTGAGGATTAGCGCCACCGGCGCCTGCGTGGTCACGGCCTGCTTGATCGAGCGGTCGGCGATGAACTCGAGCTCGTCGAGCCGGGTGATGGTGTGGTGCTCCAGCGCGAGTGAATCCAGCACCGGGCGCATGGTCCGGCAGACCAGCGATTGCCCGTAATTGAACTCGCCAAGCGTACCGCGCTCGGAGACGAACATGATCAGCGGGATCTGATAGGGCACCGCGAGCGAGGCCAGCACGTTGGCGAGCGTGGCGAAGCCGGAGGTCTGCATCAGCACCGCGCCGCGACGTCCGCCCATCCAGGCGCCGGAGACGATGCCGACGGCCTCCTCCTCGCGGGCTGTGGCAAAGGTGGTGAAGAAGGGGTCGGCGTGCAGGTTCCTGATCAGCGGCGTCAGCACGCGGTCGGGCACGTAAGGGATCAGGCTGATCTCGTTCCGCTTCAGGGTCTGCAGGACGATGCCGTGCCAGCTCCTGTCGCTGGCGCCTTGTGCCGCCTGGGGCGAGGTCTGCTGTTCCGCAAGCGCCATTGCGTTCTCCCTTGAGCCGCGCATGCTTCTTGGTTCTGGTCGTCGCGGCGGTCCGCCGAACTTGACGCAGGCAGCGGGATTGTCAACATGTCCGGGCCAGCACCGTGATCTGCGCCAGACGGCCTGTCGTGGCCGGCACCGCCATGTCATAAGCGGCGATAATGAAAAAACGGGAGGGACGCACGGACGGAGCGCGGGGTGCGCTGGCCTTGCGGGTCTCCTTGAGAGAGCCGGAAGGGTCCTGATGTCCGTCAATAGCAAACGCGTCTTCTACGTCAAATACCTGGCCAATCCGATCTATATCGACATCCTGAAGGCGCGGTCCGACGTCCGGCTCGATCGCATCGAGAACGAGAGCCCGGAAGATTTCTATGCCCCGATCCTGAATGCGGCGCATGTTTACCAAATCGGCGCCGCCCGCGACGAACTTGCCCCGCACTTCCATGTCGATGCCGCCTTCCTGAAGCGCACGCCGAATCTGTTGCTGGTCTCCAGCAATGGTGCCGGCTTCGATCCCGTCGACGTCGAGGCCTGCACCGATGCGGGCGTGCTGGTCGTCAACCAGTCCGGCGGCAACGCCCATTCGGTCGCCGAGCATGCGCTGGCGATGATGCTGACGTTGTCCAAGCGCATCATCCAGTCCGACCGCCGCCTGCGCCGCGAGCGCGACGTCAACCGCAACGAGCTCGTCGGCAACGAGGTCGAGCACAAGACCGTCGGCATCATCGGCCTCGGCAATGTCGGCCGCCGCATTGCCGCGCTGTGCAAGGGCCTGCTCGGCATGACGGTGCTGGCCTATGACCCGTATTTGTCGGCCGAGGTGATGGCCGAGCGGGGCGGGGAGAAGGTCGAGCTCGACGAGCTGCTGCGCCGCGCCGATTTCGTCTCGATCTCCTGCCCGCTGAACAAGAGCAGCCGCAACATGATCAGCGTGCGCGAATTCGCGCTGATGCAGCCGCATGCTTACTTTATCACCACGGCGCGCGGCTTCATCCACGACGAGGACGCGCTGCTCCAGGCCCTGCGCGACAAGCGCATCGCCGGCGCCGGCCTCGACGTCTGGTCGAAGGAGCCGCCGCCGCCCGAGCATCCGCTGCTCCAGCTCGACAACGTGCTGGCGAGCCCGCACACCGCGGGTGTCACGATCGAGGCGCGCCAGAACATGGGCCGCATCGCCGCCGAGCAGGTGCTGGAGACGCTCGACGGCAAACGCCCGCCGCGCATCATCAACCCCGAAGTCTGGCCGCGCTATGCCGAGCGCTTCAAGCAGGCGTTTGGCGTGATGCCGGGGTAGGGCGCGCGAAGGGCTATTGCACTCCAATCGTTGGTTACGAGGCTGAAAATAGAAAGCGGCGGATTTTACTGATGGCGTGAATGAACGCGTATGACTTGTCCTGTAGATCTGGGTTCATGAGCATACTTTCGATTGCGACATCCGGACTTTCTGCCGCGAGTTTGCGTGTGAACGTGGCCGCGAGCAATATCGCCAACGTTCAAACGACCGGCCCGCTACCTGCGTCAGCCGGATCGAGCACATCAACCAGTGCGGGCAGCTCGAGCATTGGCCCGACTTTTCCCGCGGCTTATGTGCCGTTGCGCGTCGATCAGGTCTCCCAATCGAGCGGATCGACGTTCGGCGGGACGATCGCAACCGTGTCGACGATTTCGCCGAGCTATACCGCACAATCCGACCCCGGCGCTCCCTTCGCAAACGAGGACGGCCTGGTCGCCGCGCCGAACGTCGATCTCGCCAACGAGTTCGTTCAAATGGCGGCCGCCAAGTACAGCTTCATTGCCAATGCGAAGGTCATCCAAGCCTACGCCGAGACAGAAGAGACCCTCCTCGATATCAAGACGTGATCGCTGACGGATTGTATCAACGCTTGCATTGTCGGCGGGAACCGTCACCGATCTTGATCCGCGTCAAAATCTCCTTTCCCGGTTCAGGCTAAATGGGATTAGAGTGCCGCCGGGGCAGCGCTGGCGCAGGCAGGAGGTCCCATGTCAACTTATGTCGTCAGGTTCATGAAGGACGTGCTCGGCCAGTACGGCCGGCAGATCGAGGTTTGCCAGGGTACGCTCGAAATCGACGCCACCGACGAGGACGAAGCCAGGGAGCGGGCGAAGGCGAGGTTTTGCAAGGACCAGGCGTTGCATCACTGGTCGCTGCATGCCGACCGGATCCAGGTCAGACCGGCTGACTTTCCCTCATAAGGTTTAACGACCCGGTGCCGTTAGCGTCGGCGGCGCGG
The DNA here is from genome assembly GCF_052588265.1 of Bradyrhizobium sp. Pa8. Classification (NCBI taxonomy): domain Bacteria; kingdom Pseudomonadati; phylum Pseudomonadota; class Alphaproteobacteria; order Hyphomicrobiales; family Nitrobacteraceae; genus Bradyrhizobium; species Bradyrhizobium sp. Pa8. The sequence goes on from NZ_CP176767.1 coordinate 3,233,308, forward strand.
TGACGCCCGCGCCGAGCGATCGCTGCACCATGACGGTGTCCGACCAGCGGCCGTGGCGATAGGCGACGCCGCAGAGCAGGCCGGCGCGCGCGAAGCCGAATTTTTCGTGCAGCGCCAGCGAGGGCGCGTTGTCGGCATCGATATAGCCGATCATCTGGCGGAAGCCGGCCGCCGCGCACGCATCGATCATTCCCTGGAGCAGCAGCCGTCCGACGCCGCGACCGAGATGCTCGTGATGGACGTAGATCGAATGCTTGGCGGTGTAGCGGTAGGCCGGACGCTTGCGGAACAGTACCGCATAGGCATAGCCGACCACCTCGCCGCGCCAGGTCGCGACCAGATGCGGCAGGCGTGTCTGCTTCAGGTTCTTGCGGCGGTCGCGCAGATCGTCCGGTTCGGGCGCGCCGGTTCCTTCGACGTCGCGCGGCACCCCATTGCGGACGTGATGGCGGTAGATCGCCAGCATCGCCTCGACATCGCTCTCCCGTGAGGGGCGGACCAGAACCGGTTCGTCATCTGTACGCGCAATCGCTGTTTCGTTCATCGGCACCTACTCGGCAACGACGTAAGTATAGAGGCCGATGCGGCCCTGCGCATCGATCTCCTTGTAGACGCCCTGGATTTCCACATCGAAGCCCGGAAACGTGTTGAAGCAGGTCTCGAACATTTTGAGATAATCGACCATGGGCTTGGCCCGCTCCGTCAGCCGCTCGCCGGGCACGATGGTGGCGATGCCGGGCGGGTAGACCACGAAGGGCGTGGTGGCGATGCGGCCCGCGATCGCCTCGATCGGCAAATAGTCCACGTCGTTCTTGAACAGATAGCGCGCGGCATCGCGGGGCGACATCGCGATCTCAGGCATGTGCTCGGGCATGAACTGCCGGGCCTGGAGGGCGCTGACGTCGGCGGCGCGGAAGAAGCGGTGCATGTCGCCGCAGAGATCGCGCAGCCGCACGCCGGCATAGCGCGCCTGACGCCGCTGGTAAAATTCAGGGATGACGTCGGCCAGCAACGCGTTGTCGTCATGCAGCCTTTTGAATGCGACAAGCCCGGAGATCAGCGTGCCGGCCTTGCTTGCCTCGACGCCAGGGGTGAGCAGGAAGAGCAGGGAGTTGAGGTCGTTCTTCTCAGGGACGATGCGGTTTTCGCGCAAGTACTGCGCGACCACAGGCGCGGGGATGCCGTGCTCGGCATAGGCGCCGGTGGTGCGATCGAAGCCGGGCGTCAGCAGCGTCAGCTTGTTCGGGTCGGTCATGGCAAAGCCTTCCGCGAGATCGGGAAAGCCGTGCCAGTTGGTATCTGGCGAGAGCTGCCACAGCGCCGGATTGGTGGCGAGCTCATCGGTGGAGAGGGTCTCCCAGGCGACATTGTGCGCGGCGCCGGGGCGGCTGACGTCGGGAATGGCGACGCGATCGGGAACGAAGGGCTCGAAGAACCAGCGGCGATCCGGATTTTGCTCCTTCTCCTCGAACTCCCGCCGCATCGCGCGGATCTTCTTGCGCAGCTCGATGCCGAGCCGGATCGTGTCGTCCCACAGCACCTCGCCCGAGCGGCCCTTCATCATCTGCGCGCCGACGTCGAGAGAGGCGAACAGCGGGTAGAACGGCGAGGTCGACGCGTGCTGCATGAAGCTCTCGTTGAAGCGGCGGTGTTCGACGCGCCGCTTCTGGCCGCGGATATGGCGGTCCTTGATGTGGATCTGGGAGGCCTGCGAGAAGCTCGCGAGCTGCTTGTGGGTGGATTGCGTCGCGATGATGCCGGGCGCTTCGGGAGGAAGGTTCGCCAGCCCCATGGCGAAGCGGCCGGCATAGAGCGGGTGGAACTTCATGAAGCCGGCCCAGGCCTCGTCGAACAGGATGTATTCGCAGAGATGGCCGATGCGCTTCAGGATCATCTCGGCGCTGTGGATCGAGCCGTCATAGGTGCACTGCTCGACCACGGCGACGCGGAACGGCCGCTCCTTGCGCCAGGCGTCCTTGTCCGTCACCAGCGGATGGTTCCGGATCGCCTCGCGCAGGGCCTTCTCGTCGAGCATGTCCCAGCGCATCGGGCCGATCAGGCCCCAGGCGTTGCGGATGGTCGGTACGTAGACCGGGACGCCGCCATTGATCATCAGCGCGCCGTGGTGGGCGGCCTTGTGATTGTTGCGGTCGAACAGAACGAGGTCGCCGTCGGTGACGAGGGCGCCGAGCGCGACCTTGTTCGAGGTCGAGGTGCCGTTGAGCACGAAATAGGTCTTCTCCGCGCCGAAGATCGCAGCTGCTTCCTTCTGCGCCCTGAGCGCCGGGCCCTCATGGGTGAGGAGGTCGCCGAGGTCGAGCACGGAATTGTCGAGGTCGTCGCGGAACACGGATTCGCCGAGATGCTCGACGAAGACCCGGCCGATCGGACTGCGGTTGTAGAACACGCCGCCATTGTGACCCGGACAGGTCCAGAGCTGGTTGCCTTCCTCGGCATAATCGACCAGTGCGCCGAAGAACGGCGTCTTCAGCGTCTCGGCATATTGCTTGAGCCGGCTGATCAAATTCTTGGCGATGAAGGTCGGCGTCTCCTCGGAGAGGAAGACATAGCCGTCGATGAAGTCGAGCACCTCGACCGGCAGGTCCTCGAAGCGCTTGCGCCGGATCAGGAGAATGATCGGGAAGTCGAGGCCGCGGCGACGCATCAGGTTGATCAGCGCCGAAGTCTTCCCCTCGAGGCCCTTCTTGCCCCAGTCCACCACCATGCAGCCGATCGCGGCGTCGGTCTGCACCGCGATCTCCGCGTCCTCCAGTCTGCGGGCCCTCACGACCTCGAAGCCGGAGCGCTGGATCTCCTCGATAATCTGGTTGAAGCGGATGCCTTCCAGATCGTCGGCGTCGAACACAGGTGCGGCGAACAGGAAGTTGAAGCGCTTGAAATAATCCATGGTGTGTCCCGAATCTACAGAGACTGGCAGGTCTCTGCACTTTCGATGACAGTTCTATGACAATCGCCCGCTCCAGCGGGGATCGTGTGACGGGCGATCAGTCCAGCAACTTGTCCAGCGTGATCGGGAAGCGCCGGATGCGCTTGCCGGTGGCATGATAGACTGCGTTCGCAATCGCCGCAGGCACGCCGACGATGCCGATTTCGCCAATGCCCTTGACGCCGAGCTTGTTGATCCGGTCGTCGGGTTCGTCGACGAAGATGACGTCGATGTCGTGAACGTCGGCATTCACGGGAATATGGTACTCGGCGATGTTCGCGTTCATGATCCGGCCGAAGCGGTGATCCATCACCGTCTCCTCGTGCAGCGCCATTCCGATGCCCCAGACCACGCCGCCCATGATCTGGCTGCGGCCGGTCTTGGTATTGAGGATCCGGCCGGCTGCGACGGCGCTCACGACGCGCGCGACGCGGATGACGCCCAATTCTTCGTCGACCTTGACCTCGGCGAAGACCGCCGAATGGGTGTTGCGCGCGTGCGACTTGTCCTCCGCGAAATTATTGAGCTTCTGCTTCTCGATCCGCTCGAGCTTGCCGTGGCGCATCGCATCGGCGATCGAGACGGCACGGGCCTTGTCGCCGGCCTTGGCGATCGTGCCGTCGACGAGGATCACGTCGGGCGCATCGACGCCGCCGAGGGGCGAGGCGGGCATCGCCTTGGCGAGCCGTGCGAGCTCCTGGCGAATGTCTTCGGCCGCGCCCAGCACGGCGTGCGCGGCCGACGCCGCCATCCAGGAACCGCCTTCGACGGGGGCCTGCGGCAAGGTCGAATCGGCAAGCCTCACGTCGATATTCTCGATCGGCAGCCCGAGGGCGTCAGCGGCCACCTGTGCCACGATGGTGTAGGTGCCGGTGCCGATATCAGACGCGGCGCAGGATACCTCGGCATGGCCGTTCGACGTCAGCACGATGCGGACGGCGACCGGCATCTGAAGCGCCTCCCACACTCCCGTCGCCATGCCCCAGCCGACCAGCTCCTTGCCGTCGCGCATGGAGCGCGGCGCAGGATCGCGCCGGGTCCAGCCGAAGGCTTCCGCGCCGCGGGCGTAGCATTCGCGCAGCTGCTTGCTGGTGTAGGGCAGGTCTTCGCTCTGGTCGCGGTCCGAGTAGCACTTCAGCCGCAGCTCGATCGGATCGAGCTTGAGCGCGACGGCCAGCTCGTCCATGGCGCATTCGAGCGCGCAGACGCCGGAGGCGGCGCCGGGCGCGCGCATGTCGCAGGGTGTGGAGACGTCGAGATCGACGAGCTTGTGGGAGAAGAGGCTGTTCGGGCTCTTGTACAGCTGTTCCGCCCAGCCGGTGTCATTGCGCGAAAAATCCTCGTAGCGCGAAGTCATGGCAGTGGCCTCGTGCGTGACGGCATCGAGCGTGCCGTCGGGCCTTGCGCCGAGGGCGACACGCTCGATGGTCATCGGCCGGTAGCCGAGTCCGTACATCTGCTGCCGTGTCAGGACGACACGAACGGATCGCTTGAGTTCGAGTGCGGCAAGCACAGCCAGCACCACCTGGTATTGCGGCCGCAATCCGGAGCCGAAGGCGCCGCCGACATAGGGGGAGACTACGCGGAGGTCATCGGGCTTCTTGTTGAACACACTGCATAGAAATTTGTGGACGTTCTGGACACCTTGCGTCTTGTCATAAACGGTAAGCCTGCCGCTGCCGTCGCGGACCACCGTGGTCGCATAGAGCTCCATCGGGTTGTGGTGCTCCGTCGGGAGGACGTAATCCGCCTGGTGCCGCACAGCGGCCCCAGCCAGCGCCGCGGCGGCGTCGCCGCGCGGCTTGTGCGGCCGATCCACTTTGCCGACCTTGCCATGTTCAGATTCGAGATCCGTCGCGAATGCTTCCCGGTCGTATTCAACACGCACGCGGGTCGCGGCGAATTTGGCGGTTTCCCAGTCATCCGCCACGACGAGCGCGATGGGCTGGCCATTGAACCTGATCATGTCGTCATAGAGCGGGCGGAAAGGCGAGCCCTTCTCCGGCGCCACCTCGTCCTTCCAGGCATCGTCATTGTCGGCGAGGGACGGACGATGCGCATGCGTAAGCACGTCGATCACGCCCTTCACTTGCAGCGCGTCGCTGGCGTCGAGGCGAGCGATGCGTCCGCGCGGAATCGTGGCCTCGACGACGAAGCCATGGAGGAGGCCGTCTGCGGGAAATTCGCCGGCATATTTGGCGGCTCCGGTGACCTTGGCGCGGCCGTCGACGCGGGACGTTGGTGTTCCGACATAGGCGTTCATCGGCCCTCACGCGATTTTCTTGTGAGCCTGTGATTGTGGCGTGGCGCTGGCGGCCTGTATCAGCGTACGCACGATGGCGCGGCGTGCGAGCTCGATCTTGAAGCGGTTATGTGCGCGGGCCGTTGCCCCCTGTAGCAGCAGATCGGCCGCGCGCGAGAAGTGGTCCGGCGACGCCGCCCGGCCGCGCAACGCCGCTTCGGCCTCAAGGCTGCGCCAGGGCTTGTGAGCCACGCCGCCGAGCGCCAGGCGGGCTTCGCTGATCGCGTTGCCATCCAGTTCGAGCGCGGCCGCGACCGAGACCAAAGCAAAAGCATAGGACAGCCGGTCGCGGATTTTCAGATAGCTGTAGTTGCGGGCAAAGCCGTGCTTGGGAAGTTCGACGGCCGCGATGATCTCGCCGGTGCCGAGATTTGTATCGACATGAGGTTTGTCCTCCGGGAGCCGATGGAAATCGGTCAATGCGACCGTGCGCTGGCCGGAGGGACCTGCGATGTGCACGAGCGCACCGAGCGCGACAAGTGCGACGCTCATGTCGGACGGGTTGGTCGCGATGCAGGACGCGCTCGCGCCGAGGATTGCGTGGTTGCGGTTGAGGCCGTCGATAGCCGAGCAGCCGCTGCCGGGCTCTCGCTTGTTGCACGGCGTCGCCGTATCATAAAAATAGGCGCAGCGCGTGCGCTGCATCAGGTTGCCGCCAACGGAAGCCATATTGCGCAATTGAGCGGAAGCGCCGGCGAGGATGGCGCCGGCGAGCAGGGGGTAGCGCTGCTCGACAAGCGGATGGTAGGCGAGGTCTGAATTCGGCACCAAGGCGCCGATCCGCAGCCCTCCGTCGGACGTCTCCTCGATGTCGCGGAGCGGCAGGCGGGAGATGTCGATCAGCCGCGAGGGCCGCTCGACATTTTCCTTCATCAGGTCGATCAGATTGGTGCCGCCGGCAATCAGCTTGGCGCCGGGGTCGGCGGCCAGCAGGCGGATCGCATCGGCGATGTCGGTGGCGCGGGAATACTGGAAGTTGTTCATGGCCGGCCCATTGCCTGCTGGATCGCGGCGACGATGTTCGGATAGGCGCCGCAGCGGCAGAGATTTCCGCTCATCAGCTCTCTGATCTCGTCGGCATCCCGGGCGCGGCCTTCGGCCAGAAGGCCCGCCGCCGAGCAAATCTGTCCCGGCGTGCAATAGCCGCACTGAAAGGCGTCGTGGTCGATGAACGCCTGTTGCACGGGATGAAGCGTTCCGTCCTTGGCAAGGCCTTCGATCGTCGTGATCTCGGCGCCGTCCTTCATGACGGCGAGCGTCAGGCAGGAATTGACGCGCCGTCCGTCGATCAGCACGGTGCAGGCGCCGCATTGGCCGTGATCGCAGCCCTTCTTGGTGCCGGTCAGCTCGAGATGGTCGCGCAGGGCATCAAGAAGCGTGGTCCAGGGCACGAGATCGAGCGTGTGGTCGACGCCATTGACGACGATATGAACTGGAATGCGTTCAGGAATCTCGTGCGTGACATCGCTCATGTCCTGCTCCCTGCGACGGCGACCGAGCCGAGACGTCAGCCGTGCTGACACGGAGGCACCGTTGGCTCCGCTTGCCAATGGCGTCCAACGGACAACCGGCCGCTTGGTTCCTTGCCGGGAATTATGGCGCCCGCGACAAAGTGGTCAGCGCTTGGCTTCGCCGAAGACCACCGTCGGCACCGCGCGGTTGACGATCTCGCGCAGCGCGAAGCTCGATTGGACCCGCGCCACGCGCGGCAGGCGCGACAGCTCGGTACGGTGGATGCGCTCGAAATCCTGGATGTCGCGGGCGAGCACGATCAGGATGTAATCGTCGGTGCCCGACATCAGGAAGCAGCGCACGACGGACGGGCATTTCACCACCTCCGCCTCGAACGCCTTCAGCGCCTCGTCGCTCTGGCTCTCCAGCGCAATGCGGACCAGCACCGTCGTGGTGAGGCCGAATTGCGCGAGATCGAGCGCGGCCTGGTAGGCCTGGATGTAGCCGTCGTCCTCCAGCGCCTTCTGCCGCCGCGCCAGCGCGGTGCTTGATAGCCCGACCTTCGTGGCGAGCTCGGTGTGGCTGGCCCGCGCATTGGTGGTGAGTTCCGCGAGGATGGCGAGATCTTTCCGGTCGAGGGCCAAGGTTTCGTTTCCAGCGTGAAAGGGCGTTTGCACGCCGGAAACCGGCGCGGGGAGGTCGAAGCTAGCGGATATTTGCACGAAACCAAACTGGCCCGATCGCTACGATGATGGGGTGAATCAGGACGTTGGAAGGAGCCCAAAATGCGCGTCGGTGTGCCCAAGGAGATCAAGGTGCAGGAATATCGCGTCGGGCTCACCCCAGGTGCGGTCCGCGAATATGTCGCGGCCGGGCACCAGGTGACGGTCGAGACCGGCGCCGGCAGCGGCATCGGCGCGTCCGACGAGGTGTACCAGCGGGCAGGGGCCGCGATCGCCGAGAATGCTCGCGACATCTTCGCCAGCTCCGACATGATCGTGAAGGTGAAGGAGCCGCAGAAAAGCGAATGGGCCCAGCTCCGCGAAAGCCAGATCCTCTTTACCTACCTCCATCTTGCGCCGGATCCCGAACAGGCCAAGGGCCTGCTCGCTTCCGGTTGCACTGCGGTCGCCTATGAGACCGTCACCGACGCGGCCGGTCACCTCCCCCTGCTTGCGCCGATGAGCGAAGTCGCCGGCCGCCTCGCCATCGAAGCCGCAGGCGCCGCGCTCAAGCGATCGGCCGGCGGCCGCGGGGTGCTGCTCGGCGGTGTGCCCGGCGTGCAGCCGGCGCGCGTCGTCGTGCTCGGCGGCGGCGTGGTGGGAACGCAGGCCGCGCGCATGGCGGCGGGGCTCGGCGCGGAAGTCACAGTGATCGACCGCTCGATTCCCCGTCTGCGCGAGTTGGACGATGTGTTTCTCGGGCGGGTGCGCACCCGCTTCTCGACCATCGAAGCGGTCGAGGACGAGGCGTTCGCCGCCGACGTCGTGATCGGGGCCGTGCTGGTGCCGGGCGCCAGTGCACCAAAGCTCGTCACGCGCGCGATGCTCAAGTCGATGCGGCCGGGCGCCGTGCTGGTCGACGTCGCGATCGACCAGGGCGGCTGCTTCGAGACCTCGCATCCGACCACGCACGCTGATCCGACCTATCAGGTCGACGGCATCGTGCATTATTGCGTCGCCAACATGCCGGGTGCGGTGCCGGTGACGTCGAGCCAGGGGCTGAACAACGCGACGCTGCCGTTCGGCCTGATGCTCGCGAACAAGGGCTTTGCCGCGGTCCTGGAAAATCCGCATTTGCGCAACGGACTGAACGTGCATCGTGGCCGCATAACCAACAAGGCGGTTGCCGAGAGCCTCGGGCTGGAATTTGCCCCGGTCGAGAGTGGCCTCGCCGCGTAACGGCTACACTGATTTGCGGTGGCGGCTGCCGAGCGCGGCTTCGATCGTTTCCGGACGCTCGATCCGATCGATCAGCATGTCGATGCGATCACCGCCCCAGAACAGCTCGCCGTTGAACACCATGGTCGGTACGCCGAACACGCCGAGTGCTTCGGCCTCGTCGATGATGCGGTCGTGCTCGGCGCGGGCAGGGCCGTTGACGTAGGCTTCAAACTCGCTCGCCAAGCCGCCGCACGCGGTGATGACGTCCGTGATTGCGGCGAGATCGTCGATCTCGAGCTCATGGCTCCAGAACCTGCGGAACACCGTGTCGTGATAAGGGCGGAAGAAGCCGTGCCGCTGTGCGAACAGCATTCCAACGCTGGAATAGAAGGCGTCATAGATCCGGCGCGGCCCCTTCATGACGAGCCCTTGCGCATTGGCATAGCGCCGCGCGTCCATATAAGCATAGCGCACCTTGCGCCAGAAATGCGGCGTGCGCTCCTCGACCGTCCCCATGAATTCGGCGACGCGCAGCGTATAGGGCAGCCATTCGAGCTCCACGCCGTGCGTCTCCTCGAGTTCGAACAGGCGCTTGTTGGCGACGAACGCGTAGGGGCTTTTGTAGTCGGTGTAGACGCGGACAAGCGGCTTGGGCATTGGCGTTTCCCTTCTTACGCGCGGCGCTGCCTGCGAGGAGGCGAGCGGCCGCCGCAAACTCCGTCATTGCGAGCGCAGCGAAGCAATCCAGACTGACTCCGCGGAAAGATTCTGGATTGCTTCGCTGCGCTCGCAATGACGACGTGGTGAGAGTGAGGCGCTCTCGCTACCGCTGGCTGGTAGCGACACTATTCTATCCCTTCGTCAGCCGATACTGACCCAGATCCGGATCATGCGTCATGCGCCAGTAGTCCACGAACCGCCAGGGCATCGCGGAAAACACGCGGCCGCTCGAATTGCGATAATAGGTGCTCATGCCGGGGTGGGTCCAGATCATCGCCTCGTGCTCGGCATCGACCTTGCGGACGTAGTCGTCGAGCACATCCTGACGGACGTCGATGGCGGCGACGTCCTGCTCGATCATGTCGGCAAGGCAGGCGGAAATATAGCGGCTCTGACATTCCGACTGGAAGATGACGCTGCCGCCATGGGCGGGGCCGGAGTTCGGGCCGAGCATGCAGAAGAAGTTCGGAAAGTCCGGCACGGTGAGGCCGAGGAACGCCGTCGGATTGTCGTTGGCCCAGGCCTCGCGTAGATCCTTGCCGCCGCGGCCGCTGATGTTGAGGCGTGCCGCCATCTCCGTCACCTTGAAACCGGTGGCGACGACGATGATGTCGGCGGGGCGATGCTCACCGTCAGCGGTGACGATGCCGTCGCGATCGAAATGATCGATCGTGTCGGTGACGAGCTCGACATTGTCCCGCGTGAGCGTCCTGAACCAGTTGTTGTCGAGCAGGATGCGCTTGCCATAGGGCGGATAGGTCGGCACGCATTTGGCGATCAGGTCGGGGCGGTCCTTCAGCTCGGTGAGGATGAAATCGGTCAGCTCCTGGCGATGCCGGTCATTGCCCTTGTTGACGGCGCGCTCCGGATGCGGCCAGGCCGGGTCCTTGCGCAGGAACGGCAGCAGACCGTCGCCATAGCGCCAGAACATGTTGAAGCGGTACCACTGCACATAGAACGGCAGATGCGCGAGCAGCCAGCGCGCGCCCTCGGTGATCAGATCGGAATAGCCCTTAACGGGCCGCGCCCATTGCGCGCTGCGCTGATAGACCGTGACGGACGCGACGCGGCCGGCGATCGACGGCACGAGCTGCATCGATGTCGCGCCGGTGCCGATCACGGCAACATGCTTGCCTTCGAGATTAATGTCGTCCGACCATAGAGCCGAATGCAGGATCGTTCCTTTGAACTCCTCCTCACCCTTGAAATGCGCCGACGAGGGATCGTTGAGCTGGCCGATGGCCGAGACCAGCGCGGTGGATTCGAAGGTTTCCTCGCCGTCTTTGGTCTTCAGCGTGGAAATCCAGCGCCGTTTAGTATCGTCCCAGCGCGACGCTGTCAGCTCGGTATTGACCCGCAGATGCTTACGGATGCCGTATTCCTCGGCGACCTTCAGCAGATAGCCAAGCAGCTCCTCGCGCTGGCAGAAATAGCGCGTCCATGCATTGCCCGAGCCGAACGAGTAGGAATAGGAGTGGTTCGGCGTATCGACGCCGCAGCCAGGGTAGCGGTTGATCCACCAGGTGCCGCCGAGCTCGGCGTTCTTCTCGACGATGGTGTAGGGGATGCCGAGATGGCCGAGTGCCACGCCGAGCGCGATGGCGCAGACGCCGGCGCCGACGATCAGGACATGCTGGCCGGCAAGCTTCTCGTCGGAAGGACGCAGCGTCCACTGCGGCTCGCGCGCCACAAAGCCCATCTCCTCGCGCATCAGGGGCGCGTATTCCGGCGCGACGTTCTCGCCGAGGCAGGCGCGCATCATCTTCAGCAGCAGCTCTTCGCGAGGATCGGTAATGACGGGTTTTGGCGTGCCGTCGGCAAACAGATTGACCACTGCGGCACGGATTTCGTCCTGGACCTCCCGGGGCACGCCGGCCTCGGGATCGGGAATGAGGCGGATGTCGCGCTTGGGCAGGTAGGGCGGCTCGAGCCAGCGCTCGTCGCCGGTCATGTGCACCAGCACCATCAGCAGGCAGCGGATATCGCCTTCGGCGATCGCGGAGACGATATCGAGCGGCTTTTGTGGAGATGCAATGTTCATGGTGTGTCCTGATCTCCGGATGCACTGAAGAGGCCGCGCGTCATCAGCTTGCGATAGGCGGAGATGACGTGGTCTGGCACGGCGGTGACGCCGTCGGCCGAATAGGAGTAGCGGCGGCTGAGATAGCCGCGCGAGCCCATCAGCATGTGGACGATCGCCTCGAATTCCTCGTCGCTGTAGTCCTCGATCGCGCCTGCCGCTCGCGCGCGACGCAAGATGCGGACATAGGCGACAGAGATGTTGTCGAGGTGTTTCTGGTAGCCGATGGGCGCGAAGAATTCGGCCTCGTTGAGGATGCGCAGGAACTCCGGCACCTCACGGATAAAGTCGAAGAAGGCGGAGAAGCGGGCGATCTCCTGCCGCGCGGCATCCGCCGTGCCGGTGCGGGCGCGGATGAACTCCACCATGTCGAGGCCGATCTTCGGCAGTAGCTGGTCGAGCAGCTCCTGCCGGTTCTCGAAATGATTGTAGAAGGTGCCTTGCGCGACGCCGGCTTCTTCCGTGATGCGGGCGACGGAGGCTTCGGCATAGCCATGCTTGCCGACGACCTTGGTCGCGGCGTCAAAGATCTTCTGCTTGGTCCAGGCGTTGCGCTCGACGCGGTTAAGCTTTGTGACCTTGGCATTCGCTTGCGTCATTCAGAGGTCTCCAGCTCGGCGCGCAGCACGCGCTTGAGGATCTTTCCCGAAGGGTTGCGGGGCAGGCTGTCACGGATGACGAGCTCCTTCGGCACCTTGAAGCTCGCCAGGCGCGCGCGGCAGTGCTCGGTGAGGGCAGGGAGTTCAAGGCTCGCGCCTTCGGCCAGCACGACGATCGCGACCGGCCGCTCGCCCCAGCGTGCATCGCGCAGGCCGATCACCGCGACTTCACGCACCTCGGGCAAATCGTAGATGACGCGCTCGACCTCGGAGGAGGCGATGTTCTCGCCGCCCGAGATGATCATGTCCTTCTTGCGGTCGGTCAGGTACAGGAAGCCTTCCTCGTCGAGATAGCCGACGTCGCCGCTGCGGAACCAGTCGCCGAAGAACGCGGATTCAGTCTTCTCCGGATCCTTCCAGTAGCCGCGCGTGATCTTCGGTCCGCGCAGGCAGATCTCGCCATTGGCGTTCGGCGGCAGCGTCTTGCCGTCCTCGTCGCGGATCTCGATCTCGACGTGGGCGATGGCGCGGCCCGTCGAGCCGATCTTCTCGATCTCGCGGCCGGCTTCCATGAAGGTGTCGCCGCCGACGGTCTCGGTGAGGCCATAGGCATCGATGTAGCGAGCATTGTGGAAGAATTCCGAGAACGCGCGGATGCGCAGCTCCGGCGTCTTCTCGCCGCCGCCGATTGCCCATCTCAGGCTGGAGACGTCGTAGCGATGGCGGGCGGGGCAGGTGAGCATCGCGGTGGTCATCACAGGCGCGAACCATGCCGCGTTGAGCTTGTCCTCCGCGATCGCCGCAATCGCGGTCTCCGGCTCGAAATTGCGTTCGATACGGATGAAGCCGCCATGCCAGAGCACGGCGATGCCGGGCAGGTCGAGCGCGCCGACGTGATAGAGCGGGCCGACGACGAGCAGCCGCGTCTCCGCACCGATACCGAGCGCGATCGTCTGATCAGCCGACTTCCAGTAGAAATTATCGTAAGTGAGCATCACGCCTTTGGGGCGGTCGGTGGTACCCGAGGTGTACATCAACCGCATCAGGTCGGACGGCGCGCGGACGTGCATCGGCGCGGGCGCGATCTCGCCCGCGAGGTGCGTGATCCTTTGCTGCGCGGCTTCATTCAGCACGACAACCTTCGCGCCCGCTGCATTCGCGGCGAGTTCTTCATCGACGATCAACAGCCGCGCGCCGGCATTGCCCGCGATGTAGCCGACCTCGTCGCGCGAGAGACGGAAGTTGATCGGCAAGAACACCGCGCCGAGATGGCTGGCGGCGAAGACGAGCTCCAGGAACGCCGCGCTGTTCTTCATCAGCACGGCCACGACGTCGCCCGCGTCGATGCCCTGCGCGGCGAGCCAGCCGGCCGCTTGCCGGATGCGCGCATCGAAATCGGCGTAGGAGATCTCCTCGCCGCGATATTTCAGCGCGGGCCGGTCCGGCGTGCGCCGGGCATGAAAGGTGATGAAGCTCGAAAGATTGATCATTTTGCGGGCTTTGCGCCGATTACCAGCCTCGTTGCCTTCTTTTATGAATTATGACTCGTAATTCATCTTTGGCTTGACGTCACCCCCCTGCCTCTGAAATTGTTGGGAACACGGAGACGAGACGATCTCCGGCAAGGGACCAGGAAACGCCGACCCGAAAGAGGGAGGGGAAAATGACGAGAACCCGCATGTCGGGCATCAGCCGCCGTTCAACGCTGGCGCTGATGGGCGCCGGCGCGATGAGTGTTGCCGCGCCGTGGGTGGCGCGCGCGCAAGCCAAGACCATCAAGGTCGGCATGCCGACGATTCTGTCGGGCCGCGTCGCGCAGCTCGGCACGTCGTCGCGCAATGCGGTGATGCTCGAGGTCGACAAGGTCAACGCCGCTGGCGGACTTGCCGGCCGCCAGATCGAGATGGTGATCCGCGACTCCAAGGGCCAGCCGCAGGAAGCCGCCCGCGTCGCGCGCGAGCTCGTCAACACCGATGGTTGCGAGTGGTTGATCGACGGCGAGGCGTCGTCCGGATCGTTTGCGGTTCACGAAGTGGCGCGCGATCTCGGTGTGCTCTGCGTCCACACCTGTTCGGAGGCGTCCTCGCTCACGGCCGATCCGAAGCAGCACATCCCGAACGCATTCCGTTGCGTGCGCCAGGGCATCCACGATTCCATCGTCGGCGGTAGCTATGCCGCCTCGATCGCGAAAGCCAAGGGTCTGAAGAAATGGGCGACCTGCTCGCCGGACTATGCCTATGGCCGCGACACCACCGGCGAGTTCACGCTTTACCTGAAGCGCTTCGCGCCCGACGTCGAAATCATCAGCGAGTCCTGGCCAAAACTGTTTCAGCCCGACTACACCGAAGTCGTGACGAAGATCCTCCAGGCCAAGCCGCAGGCGCTGTATTCCTGCCTCTGGGGCGGCGATCTCACCTCCTATATCGACCAGGCCAACATCTACGCGATGTTCGGCCAGATGGAGGTGTTCGCGGTCAACATGGCCGACTACACCGCGCTCACCGTGGTGAAGAACCTGCCCAAGGGCATCCACTCCGGCAACCGCTACATCAAGACCTTCCCGACCACGCCGGAGAACGCTGCCTGGGGCGATGCCTACAAGGCCAAGTACAACGAATATCCGACCAACTGGTCGTGGCAGAACGCGACGGCCGTGATGTTCCTCGCCGAGGCCGCGAAGAAGGCCAACTCCACCGACGGCAAGAAGATCGCGGAGGTATTGAAGGGCCTCACCATCAAGTGCCCTTTCGGCGCCGACGGCACCGTGACGATGCGCGGCGACGACCATACGCTGGTCGGCTACGCCATCGGCTGGGGCACCACGATCCCGCAGGAGCCCTACGTGCCCGAGGTCAAGGCCGGCGACTGGAAGACCATCTTCGAGCTCGAGGCCGAGTGGAAGAAAAGCAAGGGCTACACCTGATGTGACGCGCGGCGGGGACGGGCGACCGTCTCCGCCGTTTCTATTTGGCTCTCCGCGCCAAGTCCGGCGCGCCGTCATGAAAGTGCTCCCGTGGATCTCGACGCGCTCGCCGGCTGCCTCTCCAGTTCCGCCTGCCTGGTGACGCAAACCACCAGCGGCCTCATCATCGGCATGCTCCTGTTCCTGGTCGCAGTCGGGCTGACGCTGATCTTCGGCGTGCTCAAGGTCGTCAATTTCAGCCACGGCGCCTTCTACATGTTCGGCGCCTATTTCGCGATGACGGCCTATCAGCTCACCGGGAGCTTTGCGCTGGCGATGTTCGCGGGGGCGGCCGGCACCGCGCTTCTCGGCCTGATCTTCGAGCGCGTCTTCATGAGCCGCGTCTATGGCGCCGACGTGCTGATGCAGCTGCTCGTCTGCTACGCCTTCGTGCTGATCTTCGACGATGTCGTGCGCATCATCTGGGGGCCGGAATTCAAGTCAATGGGCATGCCCGCGGCATTCCAGGTGATGCCGCTGTTCATCGCGGGCGGCGTCGTGCCGCCTTACTACCTGCTGCTGATCGGCGTCGCGCTCGTCGCAGCGATCGTGCTTGGTATCGGATTGTCGCGCAGCCGGATCGGCAAGGTGATCCGGGCGGCGGCACATAATCCCGGCATGGTCTCGGCGCTAGGCATCAATACCGGCCTGATCTATGGCGGCGTGTTCGCACTCGGCGGCATGCTGGCGGGCCTTGCCGGCGCGCTCGCGGCGCCCGTGCGTTCGCTGACCCCCGGCATGGGATTTTCGGTGCTGATCGAATCCTTCATCGTCACCGTGATCGGCGGCATGGGTTCGATCCTGGGCGCTCTGATCGGCGCGCTGCTGCTCGGCCTTATCCGTTCCTTCGGCTCGCTCGGCTTTCCCCTGTTCACGGAAGGCCTGATGTACCTGTTCATGGTGATCGTGCTGGTCTCAAAACCCACCGGCCTGTTCGGCAAGGAGGCGGCATGACCGAGCTCGAGGCCGGACGCGCTGGGACGCTGGCGCCGGTGCGCAGCGGTGCAGCGCTGCAACGCTATCGCGACGTCCTGATCGCGTTGATCGCGTTCGCTGTGCTGGCGAGCCTGCCGCTGTTCACGGGCAGCAAGGCGCTGCTCGATTTCCTCATCCGCTGCTCGGCTTACGGCCTGTTCGCGACCTCGCTGAACCTGCTGGTCGGCTACACCGGCCTGACCTCGTTCGGCCACGGCATGTTCTTCGGCCTCGGCGCCTACAGTTTTGGCCTGATCATGCAGAAGCTGGGCGTGCCGATTCCCGTGGCCTTCGTCGCGACGCTGGCGATCACGGCGGCAATCGCCGCAATCATCGGCGCGATCTGCGTGCGGCTGAAGGAGATCTATTTCGCCTTCGTCACGCTCGCCTTCCAGATGTTGATTCACTCGACCATCCTGTCCTGGGCGTCCTTCACCGGCGGCGACCAGGGCCTGCGCGGCGGCATTCCGCGCCCCACCTTCCTCGGCATTAATCTCGCCAACCACGTCCATCTCTATGTCGCGAGCTGCGCGCTGCTGATCCTCGGCCTGCTCGCGATGCGCCAGATCGCGCAATCGCCGTTCGGTTACACCTTGCGCATGATCCGCGACAACGCCGCGCGCGCGAGCTTCCTCGGCATCGACGTCTGGCGGGCAAAGCTGACAGTCTTCGTGCTGGCGGCATTGTTCGCGTCGATGGGCGGCATGGTGATGGCGCTGTTCGTCTCCGGCGCCTATCCGGAATTCGCCTATTGGACGATCTCGGGCGAGGGCATCTTCATCAACATGCTCGGCGGCGTCTCGACCTTCCTGGGGCCGATGGTCGGCACCGTGCTGCTGCTTCTGCTCAACGACACCGTCACGCGCTTCACCGAGTACCACGGTATCGTGCTCGGCGTGGTCATCCTGTTCTTTGCGCTGGGCCTGCGCAAAGGCCTGCTGGATTTCGTCGCCGACTGGTTCGCGCACCGGCGTGACGCAGGCGAGAGGCGCTAGCGATGCTCGAGATCCGCAACCTCGCAAAATCCTTCGGCGGCGTGAAGGCGACCAACGACGTCACGCTCGACTTCCCCGACGGTTCGCTCACGGCGGTGATCGGACCGAACGGCGCGGGCAAGAGCACCTTCTTCAACCTGATTACCGGCGCCTTGAGACCGGATTCTGGTCAGGTCCTGCTCGACGGCATCGATCTCGCCGGCCGCTCGCCGCCGGAGATCGTGCGCCACGGCATTGGCCGCGCCTTCCAGGTCGCGAGCATCTTCAAATCGCTGACAGTGCAGGAGACCATGCTTGCCGCCGTCAGCGCCGACCAGCGCTCGTCGGCGGTGCTGCACAAGCGCTTTCCGTTGCCCGAGACGCGCGACCGTGCCGAGCATGTGATGGAGCTGCTGGGCTTGGCGAGCAAGCGCAACCGCACGGCCGCGACGCTGTCGCATGGCGACCAGAAGCTGCTCGACATCGCGCTTGCTCTGGTGCTCGAACCAAAGGTTCTGCTGCTGGACGAGCCGACTGCCGGCATGGGCCCGGAAGAGCGCTGGCGCATGATCGACAAGGTGCGCGAGCTCTGGGAGACGCAAAGGATCACCGTCGTCTTCATCGAGCACGACATGGACATCGTGTTCAAGATTGCCCCAAAAATCGTCGTGCTCTGCTACGGCCGTATTCTCGCGACCGGGACGCCCGACGAGATCCGCAACAACAGTGCCGTGATCGACGCCTATCTCGGCACCGAACATGCGGGAGCCGCCGCATGAGCGAAGCCATCATCGAAGTCGCCGATCTCGACGTCTACTACGGCACGAGCCAGATCCTGTTCGGCGTCGGCCTCTCGGTGCGGCAGGGCGAGACCATGGCGCTTTTGGGCCGCAATGGCGCGGGCAAATCGACGACCATGAAGGCGATCATGGGGCTGGCGCCGCCGCGTCGGGGCAGGATCAGCCTGCACGGCGCGGTGATCTCTGGCCAGAAGCCGCACCATATCGCGCGCGCCGGTCTCGGCTTCGTGCCGGAGGATCGCCAGATCTTTCCGGAGCACACGGTCGAGGACAATCTCGTCATCGGCAGGAAGCGCGGGCCGGAAGGCCAGGACGAGTGGCCGATCAAGCGCATCTACGACGTCTTCCCGCTGCTGGAGCCGCTGCGCCATCGCATCGCCGGGCGTCTCTCCGGCGGCGAGCAGCAGATGCTCGCGATCGCGCGCACGCTGATGGGCAACCCGGCGCTGTTGCTGCTCGATGAGCCGAGCGAGGGCCTCGCGCCGATCATCGTGCAGCGGATCGGCGAGCTGTTGCGGCAGCTCCGACAGCTCGGATCGACCGTGCTGATCGCCGAGCAGAACATGCATTTCTGCCTGGGGCTTGCTAGCCACGCAACGGTGATCGACAAGGGCCAGATCGTCTATGCTGCCGGGATCGACGAGCTGAAGGCCAACGACGCGATCCGACGCCGCTATCTGGCGCTGTAACCGGGTTCCGGACCGCCAAACCGGCCCAAAGAAGAAAACTATTGTCTCGGGTTCGTCGGACGGAAGGAGTTTCCCCGTCGAGGGCCAAAAACGCCAATCGCTTCCATTGCCGTTTGGGGCCGAAACGACGACATTCCATTCAGAATTTGATGGATTGGCGTAGCCATGGAACGCACTGGATTTGAGCCCTTCGGCGAGCAGCTGGTGTCCGCAACGGACACCCAGCCGCGATCGCGCGCGTCAAAGCTCCTGCTGCGGGCCGGCACCACGGTGTTCTGGTCGCTGGTCGCGGGGATCGTGCTCGCGCGTGCGGCCTTCTTCGAGCCGGGCGTCTATGACAGCTTCAGCCGCGTCGCCTCGCTCGCCAAAAGCCTGATCTTCTGAGCCGATTATTCCGGGCTGAGCATAGAACTTCCCTCGGCCCTGATATGCCGAAAACTTATTCCCCAATCGGACGGTACTGCGTATAAATATTTCTCCTCTGGGAGAGATTTGTGTCGCAGAATCAAGCATCCAACCCGGCCGACGCCAAGCCAACCACTGTCGTGAGCCGTATTGCGGCGCTGATTCCGGGAATCCTCCTGTGCATCGCCGTGGCCGGTATCTCGGCCTTGCTCGAACGGGCCGAGCTGGGTGTCTTCGAGCACCCCTATGTCGAAGCGCTGGTGATGGCGATCCTGCTCGGGATGGCGCTGCGCAGCTTCTGGAAACCGGCGCCGCGCTGGCAGGCCGGCATCGCCTTCAGCGCCAAACAGCTGCTCGAAGTTGCGGTCATGCTGCTGGGGGCCTCGATCAGCTTCGCCGCCATCGCGGCTTCCGGCGTGGCGCTGCTGGCATCGATCGCCGCGGTCGTCGTGATCGCGCTCTGCGTCTCCTTCGGCCTCAGTCGCATGCTGGGCCTGTCGACGCGGCTCTCGATCCTGATCGCCTGCGGCAATTCCATCTGCGGCAATTCCGCGATCGCCGCCGTGGCGCCGATCATCGGCGCCAACAACGACGAGATCGCGTCCTCGATTTCCTTTACGGCGATCCTCGGCGTGATGATGGTCCTCGGCCTGCCGCTGCTGATTCCGCTGCTGCAATTGTCGGCCACGCAATATGGCATCCTCGCAGGCCTCACCGTCTACGCGGTGCCGCAGGTGCTTGCGGCAACGGTCCCGGCCGGGCTCATCTCGACGCAGATCGGCACGCTGGTGAAGCTGATGCGCGTGTTGATGCTCGGGCCCGTCGTCGTCGGTCTCTCCCTGGTCGCCTCGCGCTGGCAGACCGGCGCCAAGAAATCCAATGTCGGCTTCTTCCGCCTGGTCCCGTGGTTCATCCTCGGCTTCCTTGCGCTGGCGACATTGCGTTCGCTGGAGATCGTGCCTGGCACAGTGGTGGGACCGGTGACGAAGATCACGAGCTTCCTCACCGTCGTCTCCATGGCCGCGCTGGGGCTGGGCGTCGATGTGAAGGTGCTGGCGAATGTCGGCGGCCGGGTGACGGCCGCCGTGACACTGTCGCTGATGCTGCTGCTCGGTATCAGCATCGCGCTGGTGCACTGGTTCAAGTGATTAAGTGAAACTGCCGTAGGGTGGGCAAAGGCGCGAAGCGCCGTGCCCACCATTCAATTCGGCACATGTACAAGATTGGTGGGCACGCTTCGCTTTGCCCACCCTACGAGATCGCGCTTCTTGGCGGCGCCTAAATCACATCCGCCAGCGAATGCCCATGCAGCTCGATGTTGAGCCCCTGCATGCCCATGTCGCTGATTTCGCCGCCCATCGCCTTCAGGCTCTCCTCGCGGATCAGTGACATCAGGCCGCGGCGGAGCGCCAGGAACTCCGACGACATCATCATCGACTGCTGCCGCGGCCGCTCCAGCGGGATCGGGATTTCCGCCTTGATCGAGCCGGGGCGGGCGGTCATGCAATAGACGCGGTCGGAGAGGAAGATGGCTTCATCGATGTCGTGGGTGACGAACAGCACCGAGATCTTCAGCCGTTGCCACATGTTGGTGAGGATCTGCTGCATGATCACGCGGGTCTGCGCGTCGAGGGCACCAAAGGGCTCGTCGAGCAGCAGCACCTTCGGTCCCGTCGCGAGTGCGCGAACGATGCCGACACGCTGCTTCATGCCGCCGGACAGCTTCTCCGGATAGTGCTTCTCGAACGCCTCGAGCCCCGCGAGTCCGAGCAGCGTGCGAGCGGCGCGCTCGCGCTGGGAGCGCGCCATGCCGCGCATCTTCAGGCCGAACTCGACGTTCTCCCGCACCGTCTTCCACGGAAACAGCGAATATTGCTGAAACACCATGCCGCGCTCGGCGCTGGGGCCGTTGACCCGCTCGCCGTCGACCGTGACGATTCCGGTGGTCGGCTTGAGGAAGCCCGCAACCGCATTGAGCAGCGTCGACTTTCCACAGCCGGAGGGCCCGACGATCGAGACGAACTCGCCGGGCTTCACATGAATCTGCGTGTCGGTGACGGCCTGCACCGGTCCCTCGATGCTCTCATAGCTGAGGGAGAAATTCCTGACCTCGATATGGCCCTGCGGTGCTTTGGTCAGGATTCCGTTCATTTTAGCCTCCACGGCATCACCAACTGCCCGGCGCCCCTGATAAGCAGGCTCGATCCCAGGCCAAGCACGCCGATCGCGATCATGCCGAGCGCGATGTCGGCATATTGGACCAGCGAATAGGCCTCCCAGGTGAAATAGCCGATGCCGTATTGGCCCGAGATCATCTCGGCGGCGATCAGCGACACCCAGGCCACGCCCATGCCGACGGTGAGGCCGGTGAAGATGTGCGGCATCGAAGCTGGAAAATACACCTCGCGGAAGATCGACCGTTCTCGCGCGCCGAGACATTGCGCGGCGCGCACCAGCACGGGATCGACGAGCGACATGCCATGCAGCGTGTTGACCAGGATCGGGAAGAACGCGCCGAGGAAGGTGATGAAGACGATGCTCTGCTCGTTGGTCGGCCAAAGCATGATCGCCATCGGCACCCAGGCGATTGCCGGGATCGGCCGCAGCACCTCGGCCACGGGGAAGATGATCTCGTGCACCAGCTTGAAGCGGCCCATGATCAGGCCGAGCGGCACGCCGACCACCGCCGCGAGCGAGAAGCCGAACAAGATGCGCCGGCAGCTCAAGAGGATGTGCAGCAGGAATTTAGGATCGTGGATCGCCTTGGTGAAGCTCGCATAGACCGCCAGCGGCGAGGGCACGTTGGTGAAGCGCACGAAGAACACGACGCGATAGGTCGTGAGCAGGTGCCAGACCAGCAGGAAGGCGAGCAGCGATATGATGCCGATCGCCGTCGCGCGTAGCCCCGCCCGATTGAGCCGGTACCAGCGCAGCGCGAGCGTGCCGAAGGAAGGCGGTGTCGCGGGCGGGGAAGGGGCGGGCACGGGGCCCGCCTCGGCGATTGCAGTTGCTGCCGGCATGTTGTCCTCGGGATGTCTGACGAGGGCGGGACTGCTCACGTCTTGCCTCCGCCGACCGCCGCCTTCACCGCGTCGTCGAAGCCGAGCACCTTGCCATTGATCTTGGCGGCGTAGGCTTCGGCGTCCTTCTTCAGGAGGAACGGCGCGACCTCGCCGTTGCCGACCGCGAAGAAGGCCTGGTCGGCGAACAGCTTGATTCCACGCGTGGTGTCGAAGACGTAGGCGACGTTGATCTTCTTGCCCCTGGCCTTGTAGTCGGAATAGGCCCCTAACGTGCACGCCGCGGACGCAAACGGCAGGATACCGGCATCGTCGACCCAGACCTCGCCGGCCTTGCGCGGGTCGGTGATCGGCTTCTTGCAGAAGGAATCTTCGCCTGTGATCTCGTAATTCCTGGTGCTCGCAAGCTGGGTGTCATAGTCGAGCTTCATCTCGGCATAGGCCTTGCGGATATAGGAATCATCCACCCACTTCTTCGGATCGAACTCCTTCATGCGGCCGAGATTCTGCAACACCTTGACGTCGGTCGCGGCTGCATCGATCAGCGCCGGCTTCACCGTGGGATCGGTGGTCATGTTGCCGCTGGGACCGAGGAAGATGTAGACGACTTCCTTGTTGATGCCGGTCCACTCCTGGATCTTTTCGGCGGCTAGCTTGGGATCGTCGCGCAGCCACTGGTTGGCGGCGATCAGCGCCTTGAAGTAGGCAACGACGACCTCAGGGTATTTCTCGGCGAAATCGGTGCGGACCACGATGCCGTGGAAGGTCGGCAGATTGGTCTCGACGCCGTCAAAAATCTTGCGCGCGAAGCCACGGAACGGCAGCAGCTCGGCGAAGGGGACAAAGTCGGCATGCGCGTCGATCTTCTTCTCCTGGAGATTGGTCGAACCGACCTCCGGGCTCTGGCTGACGAGCTGGAAGAAGTCGGAGGCGTAACCGCGGTCCTGCATCGCCTTCAGCACCATGCCGTGCGCGGCCGAGCCGAACGGCACGCTGACGAGCTTGCCCTTGAGATCGGCGAGATCGTAATAGGGCGAGTCCTTGTGGACGACGAGCCCGTTGCCGGAGCCGGACAGGCTGTAGGCGGCCACGCCCATCAGGCGGCTCTTGCTCTCCGGATTGCTCTCGAAGGTGAAGCCGTTCACGATCAGCGGATAGTCGCCCATCATGCCGATCTGGAGCTTGTTCGCCATCATCGCGTTGGTGACGGGCGGGCCGGAGGTGAAATTCTGCCACTCCAGCTCGAACTTGATGTTCGCGTACTTGCCGTCCTTCGGCAGATATTTCTCGAGGAGATGCAGCTGCCGGATGACGACGCCGGCGGTCACCGTGTTGGTCGTGGTGTCCTGCGTTCCGATGCCGAGGGTGACGGTTTCCGCCAGGGCCGGCTGCGCGATCAGAAGCGCCAGCGAGGTCACCGACATCGCGATCGAGAGTGTGGGAAGATGGCGGACCATTCTCATCCTCATTCGGTTGGATGTGCTGTGGTTGCCATGATTGGGTGAGGCCGCGGGCAGGGCAAATCCGGAGTGACCGCCGCAGTCGATTAGTTGCCGGGAAAAGCTGATTGCATACTCCTTGGGCAGTCCTGCACTATAAAGCCGCTTGCCTGTGCATCGGCGTTAGTCGGCGCCTTGGCCGCGCATCTCTTCGAGCACGTCGGGCCGGCAGACCACGATCTGTGAGCGCTTCGTCACCACGATTCCCTTCTCCTGCATGCGCTTCAGGCTGATGGTGACCCATTGCCTGGTGGCGCCGACCATGTGGGCGATGTCGGCATGGGTGAAGGCGGCCGCGATCACCCGGCCGTCGGCGTCCTCGACGCCGTAGAGCTCGACCAGATGCAGCAGGAGATGCGCGAGGCGCTGGGTGATCGAGCGCGTTCCCAGCATCTGCGCCAGCGCCGAATAGCATTTGCCCTTGAAGGTGAGGCCTTCAATGAGGCCGATGGCGAGGTTCGGGATCTCCACGGCAAGCGACCGCAGCTCCTTTCCGGGCAGGTGTACCACGCTGCAATTGCTGGATGCGACGCCGGACCATTGGTGCACGGTGCCTTCGAACACTTCGGGCCCACCGACGAAATTGCCGACATGCCAATAGGCCAGCGTGATCTCGCGTCCGAGCGGCGAGGTGTAGAACACGCGGATGCGGCCGCTCTCGATCAGCCAGATGCCGTCATGCTTGCCACCCTGGCTGAACAGCGTCTGGCCGCGGTTGAGCACCTTTCGCCGGCCTTGCTTCAGCACCAGCTCCCGCTCGCGCGGTGACAGCTTGTCCATCAGCGGCGGCGGTCCGCCGATCCATTGCTGGTTCTCGGTCAGCAGCAGCGACGAGCCGCCGGCAGGCCGGACCGTTGCGGGAACCGTCCCGCGAACCACATTGGCCGCCTGCAACATCATCCGCCTCCGGAACGTTCAAATCGTTCTAAAGAGGAGCAATGTCCGTGCCAGCTTTACTCCGCTGTCGTCGCCCGGCTTGACCGGGCGACCCAGTATTCCAGAGTCAGCAATGGGTTACGGAGAGGCCGCGGCGTACTCGATTCCCCGCTTTCGCGGGGAATGACAGTGGAGCAAGAGGAACGGTCCGGCGCCTACAGCCCCGCCAAGCTCAACAAATACGGCCTCGGGTAAATCCCCCTGTTATGCCCATCCGAGAACGAGATGTTCAGCCCGTAGCCGAGATCGCCGATCTCGGTGATGGCGATGCCGGGAAAGCGTTCGGGGAAGCGATCGTCGAAGCGGGCGCGAGTGCAGTGAGCGCATTTACAGGAGACACGGAGCTGCTCGGCAGTGATTCCGACCACATCGTCCTGCGTGGTGCGGACGACGAGCGTCGCGAGATCGGCGCTGGCTTCGTAGTCGGCCACAATCGGCGCCACCAAGGTCATGGTCATGACGAACCTCCAGCTTCCTTCTATGTCGGCGCGGCCGCGCCCGAATAGCAACTAATTGCCGGCGCGGACGCGTGGCCGTCTGCCTCCTCTTCAGTCACCGCCCACCAAATGTGAAACTAATCGACTGGGAATTTCACTTCCGAATTGCCGGACTCTGCTCTCTCCGAAACCTTGTGCGCCATCGATGGCTGAGGAGAGACCATGAGCGCATTTCAGAAGGAAACGGTTTTGTCGGTCCGGCACTGGACCGAGTCCCTGTTCAGCTTCACGGCGACGCGCGATCCGGGCTTCCGTTTCCAGAACGGCCAGTTCGCGATGATCGGGCTGGAAGTCGAGGGCAAGCCGTTGATGCGGGCCTACAGCATGGCGAGCGCCAATCACGAGGAGGCGCTCGAATTCTTCTCGATCAAGGTTCAGGACGGGCCGCTGACCTCGCGCCTCCAGAAGATCCGGGAGGGCGACATCATCCTGGTCGGCCGCAAGGCGACGGGCACGCTGATTACCGGCAACCTCATTCCGGGAAAGCGCCTGCTGCTGCTTTCGACCGGCACCGGCCTTGCGCCCTTCGCCAGCCTGATCAAGGACCCTGATGTCTACGAGAATTACGAGACCATCGTGCTCGCTCATGGTTGCCGCCAGGTCTCCGAGCTCGCCTATGGCGAGCACCTCGTCGACGGCCTGCGCAATCACGAATTCTTCGGTCCGCTGATCCGCGACAAGCTCGTCTACTACCCGACGGTGACCCGCGAGCCGTTCAAAAACCGCGGCCGCATCACCGACCTGATCGCCTCCAACCAGCTGTTCGACGACATCGGGCAGTCAGGCCTCGATATAGCGACCGATCGCATCATGCTGTGCGGCAGCCCGGCGATGCTCGAGGAACTCCCCGCGATGTTTGCCGCGCGCGGCTTTGTCGAAGGCAATCACAGCCAGCCCGGCCATTTCGTCATCGAAAAGGCCTTCGTCGAGCGCTGAGGCGCAAATCGCGTCCCGGCGACAACTAATTGCTATCGCCGGACGACCACCTGAACAAATCTGATGCGAAAGCGCCGGACCGGCGAACCAGGAGCAAGTGATGGCACTAGATGAGATCGTCGACGGACTTTCGGAGGTTTCCTGCGACGTGCTCGTCATCGGCGGCGGCACGGCCGGCCCGATGGCGGCGCTGAAGGCGAAGCTGAAGAACCCGAAGGCCAACGTCGTCTTGCTCGAGAAGGCCAACGTCAAACGCTCCGGCGCGATCTCGATGGGCATGGACGGGCTCAACAACGCCGTCATCCCCGGCTATGCGACGCCGGAGCAGTACACCAAGGAAATCACCATCGCCAACGACGGCATCGTCGACCAGAAGGCGGTCTATAAATACGCGCAGAACTGTTACAAGATCATCGAGGAGCTCGACAGCTTCGGCATCCGCTTCCTCAAGAACGAGAACGGCGACTACGCCGTCAAGAAGGTGCACCACATCGGCACCTATGTGCTGCCGATGCCGAACGGCGAGACGGTCAAGAAGGCGCTTTATCGTCAGCTTCGCCGCGCCCGCATCCTGATCTCCAACCGCTACATGGCGACGCGGCTGCTCAAATCCGCCGACGGCCGTATCGCCGGCGCGATCTCCGTCAACACCCGGACCGCCGAGATGCTGGTGATCAAGGCCAAGGCCGTCATCCTCTGCATGGGCGCCGCCGGCCGCCTGGGCCTGCCGACCTCCGGCTACATGTTCGGCACCTACGAGAACGCCGCCAATTCCGGCGACGGCTATGCCATGGCCTATCACGCCGGTGCCGCGCTCGCGAACCTCGAATGCTACCAGATCAATCCGCTGATCAAGGATTATAACGGCCCGGCTTGCGCTTACGTGGCCGGTCCCTTCGGTGCCTTCACCGCCAACAACGAGGGATCGCGCTTCATCGAATGCGACTACTGGTCGGGCCAGATGATGCTGGAATTCTACAATGAGCTGCTGTCCGGCAAGGGCCCGGTGTTCCTCCAGCTCAAGCATCTCCATCCCGATACCATCTCGGAGATCGAATCCACGCTGCACAAGGTGGAGCGTCCCACGCGCGGCCTGTTCCAGCAGGGGCGCGGGGTCGATTATCGCAGCGAGTCGATCGAGATGCACATCTCCGAGATCGGGTTCTGCTCCGGCCACAGCGCCTCCGGTGTATTCGTCGACGACAATGCGCGCACGACGGTGCCCGGCCTCTATGCCGCCGGCGATATGGCGAGCGTGCCGCACAATTACATGCTCGGCGCCTTCACCAACGGCTCGGTTGCCGGCATCGACGCGATGGAGTTCGCCGACAACCATGACTTTGCGGAGTTCGATGCGGCCGATGTCGCCAGGGAGCGCGACCGCGTGCTGGCGCCAACGAAGCGCGAGGACGGCATTCCACCGAACCAGGTCGAGTACAAGACCCGTCGCCTCGTCAACGACTATCTCCAGCCGCCGAAGGTCACGCGCAAATATGAGCTCGGCATGCTCCGCCTCGCCGAGACGCGACAGGACATGCAGGAGCACATGATCGCGCGCAACGCGCACGAGCTGCTTCGTGCGCTCGAAGTGCAGTCGATCATGGACTGCGCCGACATGGCGGTGCACGCCTCGTTGTACCGCGAGGAGAGCCGCTGGGGCCTCTACCACTGGCGCACCGATTTCCCGGAGAAGGACAACGAGAACTGGTTCTGCCACACGCTGCTCTCCAAGCAGAACGGCAAGATGACCAGCGAGAAGCGCGCCGTGGAGCCCTATGTCGTGCCGATCGCCGACGACGAGAAGGACCTCTACGACAAGCAGCGCATCCGCGCCTCCGCCTGATCCACCGCAACATCGCAACAGGAGACATAAAATGCCTCTCGCGTCCTATCAGACATCGGTTCCGGTGGTCGTCGACGACGCCAAATGCATCGCCGACAAGGGCTGCACCGTGTGCGTCGACGTCTGCCCGCTCGACGTGCTCCGCATCAGCGACATGACCGGCAAGGCCTACATGGCCTATGACGAGTGCTGGTATTGCATGCCCTGCGAGGCCGATTGCCCGACCGGCGCCGTCACCGTCAACATTCCCTATCTGTTGAGGTGATCATGTCGAGCCCGTTCGAATCCTATGACGACCTCGAAGACGCCGACGAGCGGCTGCAGGCCGCCGATCCCGCCGAGCGCCGTGTCGCCATCATCGCGCTCGGGCATTCCGGAGATCCCGCGGCGGTCGCCCATCTCGCCAACATGGTCGCCGATCCCGATGCCGGCGTGCGCCAGCAGGTCGCGATGGCGCTCGGCGAGTTCGACGGGCCCGATGCCGCGAGTGGGCTGGTCAAGCTGCTGGTCGATCCCGAAAGGATCGTGGCGGCGGCCGCGGCCGACAGCATGGCCGAGTTCAAGGATCCGGCCTGCGCCGAGATCATCCTGCCGCTGGTCAAGCACGCCCACGCCTTTGTCCGCATGGGCGCGCTGCGCGCGCTGAAGGAGCTGCGCTGCAAGGACACGCTGAAGCCGGCACTGGAAGCGCTCCTGGATCAAGATGCGGCCGTTCGCGTGCAGTCGATCGGCGTGATCGGCTTCCTCAAGCTGGAGGAATCCATCCCCGCGTTGACCGCGCTGATCAACGATCCCGACGCCCATGTGCGCCGCGCCGCAGTGAGCGCGCTGGCCTTCTCGCAACTGAAGCCCGCGGCCGAGACGATCACGCGCGGGCTGAAGGATTCGGACTGGATGGTACGCGAGATGGCTGCGGAGACGCTGGGCCTCAACGTCAACGGCTCGCTCGCGGCCGATCAGCTTGTAGGCTCGCTTGCCGATGAATTCTGGCAGGTGCGGCTGAAGGCGATCCGCAGCCTCGGCAAGATGAAGATCGAGCGCGCGGTACGCCCGATCGGCAATTGCATCAACCACGACCAGGCCAATTTGCGGAAGGAGGCGGCCGCCGCGCTCGGCGAGATCGCCCATCCCGACGGCGAGGCGTTCCTGGCCGTCATCGCCGACGACGCCGACCCTGATGTTCGCAAGAACGCGCGCTGGGCGCTCCAGCAGATCGCGGCGCGCAAAGCGCGAGCAGGCGCATAAGGGCCCGGGCAGGGGCATAGCGGCTCTTCGCTGCCGGTCTGGACTTCCCCTGCCAGACGTTTATTGGTCTTCGCCAATGGGATCGGCTGCTATTTCAGCGCGGCCGATCCGAGAAAGAGCGAGGACGTGGCCATGACGACACTGTCTGTAAAAGATCTTCTCCCCGAGGATGGAACGAAGGGGACGCTGGTCGGCCGCGTCTGGCTGCCGCAGGCGAACGGCCCGGCCGTTGTCGCCGTCCGTGGTGACGGCGTCTTCGACGTCACCGCCAGGTTTCCGACCGTCAGCGCGCTCTGCGAGGAAGACAATCCGGCCAAGGCGCTCGCCGCGATCAAGGGCGAGCGCATCGGCGATCTCGAAGCGATCGTGGCCAACACGGCGCCGGATGGCCGGGATCCGAAAAAGCCGTGGCTGCTTGCGCCCCTCGATCTCCAGACCCTGAAGGCCGCCGGCGTCACCTTCGCCATCTCGATGCTGGAGCGCGTCATCGAAGAGCGGGCCAAGGGCAATCCGGCCTCGGCCGAAGCGATCCGGAAAGAAGTGACGCGGCTGATCGGCGACGATCTGTCGAAGCTCAAGCCGGGCTCCGACCAGGCGATGCATTTGAAGCAGGTGCTGATCGATCAGAACGCCTGGAGCCAATATCTCGAAGTCGGCATCGGTCCGGATGCCGAGGTCTTCACCAAGGCGCCGACGCTGTCGTCAGTCGGCACCGGCATGGATGCCGGCCTGCATCCGAAATCGACCTGGAACAATCCCGAGCCCGAGCTCGTGCTGTTCGTCTCGAGCCGCGGCAAGATCGTCGGCGGCGCGCTCGGCAACGACGTCAATCTGCGCGACTTCGAGGGGCGTTCGGCGCTCTTGCTCTCAAAGGCCAAGGACAACAATGCCTCGTGCGCGATCGGGCCGCTGCTGCGCCTGTTCGACGACACCTTCACACTCGACGACGCCCGCAAGCTCGATATCAGCCTGAACGTGAAGGGCGCGGACGGTTTCGTCCTCGACGGCCATTCCTCGATCAGCATGATCAGTCGCGATCCGACGGACCTCGTCGAGCAGACGATCGGCAAGGTCCATCAATACCCCGACGGTTTCGTGCTGTTCCTCGGCACGATGTTCGCCCCCGTCAAGGATCGCGATGCGCCGGGGCAGGGGTTCACCCACAAGCGCGACGATATCGTCACGATCGCAGCGCCCCAACTCGGCAAGCTCGTCAACCGCATGCGCACCAGCGACGAGTGCGAGCCGTGGACGTTTGGAATCGGCGCGCTGATGAAGAACCTCGCGCAACGGAAGCTGATCTAGCTCCGCTGCCCTTCGCCTCTCCCCGCACGCGGGGAGGGGCCGGATTGCATCGAAGATGCAGTCCGGGTCAGGCGGACTCTCCGCGAGTCGATTTGGTCGACCTACGCCGAACTCTATCCACACCTTCATTGCGAGCGCAGCGAAGCAATCCAGAGTCCCTCGGCGGACAGATTCTGGATTGCTTCGCTGCGCTCGCAATGACGCGAAGGAGAGGTTGCGAACCGCACATACTCCTTCATCTCCCCGTTGCATCCACGGAACAAAATCGCGCTGGGCGTGTCATTGAACCGTCCTTCACGCCAAATCGAAATTCCACACTAATAGTCAAATAATATGACTAGTCGGAACTCATCTTCCGTGAAATAGTCCCTCCCGCCGCCTCAAGGGCCGGCCTGCGGGTGCCATGCTACCAATCGGCGCCCGAGATAACACAAGATGACTTCTTGGGAGACACGCCTGATGACCCTCAAAGCCCTCTTTGCGGCCAGCGCCACGGCCGCGTTGCTGCTCGCGCTGCCGGCCAGCGCCGCCGAGCTCACCATCGGCTTCTCGCAGATCGGATCGGAATCCGGCTGGCGCGCGGCCGAGACGTCGGTCTCCAAGCAGGAGGCTGCCAAGCGAAAGGTCAATCTTAAGATCGCCGACGCGCAGCAGAAGCAGGAGAACCAGATCAAGGCGATCCGCTCCTTTATCGCGCAGAACGTCGATGCGATCTTCCTTGCACCCGTGGTCTCGACCGGTTGGGACTCGGTGCTGAAGGAAGCCAAGGAGGCCAAGATCCCGGTCGTGCTGCTCGACCGCGACATCGATCCCTCCGGCAAGGAGCTCTATCTCACCGCCGTGACCTCCGACAGCGTGCATGAAGGCGAGGTTGCCGGCGACTGGCTGGCCAAGACCGTCGGCGGCAAGGCCTGCAACGTCGTCGAATTGCAGGGCACGGTCGGCGCCAGCGTCGCCGCCAACCGCAAGAAGGGCTTTGACACCGCCATCGCGAAGCATGCGAACCTCAAGGTGGTGCGCAGCCAGACCGGCGACTTCACCCGCGCCAAGGGCAAAGAGGTGATGGAGAGCTTCATCAAGGCCGAAGGGGGCGGCAAGTCGATCTGCGCCGTCTATGCGCACAATGACGACATGATGGTCGGCGCGATCCAGGCGATGAAGGAAGCCGGCCTCAAGCCGGGCAAGGAGATCCTCACCGTCTCGATCGATGCGGTCCCTGACATCTTCAAGGCCATGGCTGTCGGCGAAGCCAACGCCACAGTCGAGCTGACGCCGAACATGGCCGGCCCCGCGCTCGATGCCATCGCGGCCTTCAAGGACAAGGGCACCGTTCCGCCCAAGTGGATCCAGACCGACTCCAAGCTCTATACCGCGGCTGACGATCCGCAGAAGATCTACGACAGCAAGAAGGGCCTCGGTTACTGAGGCGGCGCCGCGCCGGACCGCTCCCCCGTGGTCCGGCGCCCCCTTCGAAACCATTGCGCGAACGAATAGGCTGGGTGTCCGCAGCATAAGCGGACGCCGGTGGGAGTGACGTCGTTATGGAGAACAGCCCCGATCCTGCTCCTTCCCTGCTGGAGGTGCGCGGGATCAGCAAAAGCTTCGGTGCTGTGCGTGCGTTGCAGGAGGTCGACTTCACGCTTCGCGCCGGCGAGATTCATGCGCTGCTCGGTGAGAACGGCGCAGGCAAGTCCACGCTGATCAAGGTGATCACCGGCGTATTCCCGCGCGATGCCGGTATCGTCCGGCTGGGCGTTGAAGAGGTCGCGCCGCGCTCGGCCAAGGCCGCGCTCCAGGCCGGTATCGCCACCGTCTACCAGGAGGTCAATCTGCTGCCGAATCTCTCGGTCGCGCAGAACCTGTTCCTCGACCGACAGCCGATGCGCTTCGGCATCGTGCGTGAAGGCGAGATGCGGCGTCGCGCCAAGGCGCTTCTCACGGACTTCGGCCTCGATATCGACGTCGCCGCGCCGCTCGGCAGCTATTCCGTCGCCATCCAGCACGTCACCGCGATTGCGCGCGCGGTCGATCTTTCCGCCCGCGTGCTGATCCTGGACGAGCCGACCGCGAGCCTCGACCGTCACGAGGTCGAGATTCTGTTCGGCATCATGCGTCAGCTCGCCAAGCGCGGCATCGGCATCGTGTTCGTCAGCCACTTCCTCGATCAGGTCTACGAGATCTCCGACCGCATCACGGTGTTGCGCAACGGCCGCCTGGTCGGTGAGCGCGAGACCGCCTCGCTGCCGCGGCTCGAGCTGATCCGGATGATGCTTGGCCGCGAGCTGGCCGAGACCACCAGCGCCCGCGCGTCGGCGGGAGAGCATCAGGCGCGCGAGGTCTGCGCGAGTTTCGCGAACTACGGCAAGGCCGGCTATGTCGCGCCGTTCAATCTCGAGCTGCGCCATGGCGAGGTCGTGGGTCTCGCCGGTCTGCTCGGCTCGGGCCGGACCGAAACGGCGCGGTTGGTGTTCGGTGCCGAGCGCGCGGAGGGCGGGCAGGCGAGGGTGGAGGGGGCGCCCGTGCGGCTGCAATCGCCGCGCGACGGCGTGCGCCACGGCTTTGGCTATTGCCCGGAAGAGCGCAAGACCGACGGCATCGTCGCCGAGCTCACCGTGCGGGAGAACATCGTGCTCGCGCTCCAGGCCAAGCGGGGCCTGCACCGGCCGTTGTCGCGCCGCGAGCAGGACGAGATCGCAGGCCGCTACGTCAGGATGCTCGACATTCGCCCGCCTGATCCGGAGCGCGCCGTGGGGCTGTTGTCCGGCGGCAATCAGCAGAAGGTGCTGCTGGCGCGCTGGCTCGCGACCTCGCCGCGCCTCCTGGTGCTGGACGAGCCGACCCGCGGCATCGACGTCGGCGCGCATGCTGAGATCATCCGCCTGATCCGCGAGCTCTGCGACGACGGGCTGGCGCTGCTCGTGATCTCCTCCGAGCTGGATGAGATCGTGACCTATTCCGACCGCGTGGTCGTGTTGCGCGACCGCGCCCATGTCGAGGAGCTCGCGGGCGAGGCGATCGACGTCGGCAACATCCTCGCGGCCATCGCCGCCGATGGCGCCGCTGTCGCGCATGAGGGCCGGGCATGACAGCGCTGTTGCCGCGCCGCGGCCTTGCCCAGATCCTCGCGCTGATCGTCATCCTGGCGATCGATCGCATCGTGTCGCCGCAATTCTTCGATCTGCGCCTCCAGGACGGCCGGCTGTTCGGCAGCCTGATCGATGTGCTCAACCGCGGCACGCCGGTGGCGCTGCTCTCGCTCGGCATGGTGCTGGTGATCGCGACGCGCGGCATCGATCTGTCGGTCGGTGCGGTCATGGCCATCTCGGGCGCGATCGCGGCGAGCCTTGCCGACACTCACAGCCTTGCCGTGGTCCTTGCGGCCGCGCTCGGCGCTGGCCTGATTTGCGGATTGTGGAACGGATTTCTCGTCGCGGTGCTCGGCATGCAGCCTATCGTGGCGACGCTGATCCTGATGGTGGCAGGACGCGGCATCGCGCAGCTCATTACTGAGGGGCGTATCGTGACCTTCTCCTCGCCGGATCTGGTCTGGCTTGGCAATGGCGCGGTGCTCGGCGTGCCGATGCCGGTCGCGATTGCCCTGGGCATGCTGATTCTCACCGGCGCGGTGGTGCGCGGCTCGGCGCTCGGACTGCTGATCGAGGCAACCGGCGGCAACGCGCGGGCGAGCGAGCTTGCCGGCGTCGGCACGCGCGCCATGATCCTGGCGGTCTATGTCTGGTGCGGCATCTGTGCCGCGCTCGCCGGCGTGATCGCGGCGGCCGACATCATGGGCGCGGATGCCAACAATGCCGGCCTCTGGCTCGAACTCGACGCCATCCTCGCGGTGGTGATCGGCGGGACCTCCCTGTTCGGCGGCCGCTTCAGCCTCGTGCTGGCCGTGCTCGGTGCGTTGATCATCCAGACCATGAACACCGGCATTCTGCTGTCGGGCTATCCACCGGAGTTCAATTTGCTGGTCAAAGCGGTGGTGGTGATGACGGTGCTGCTGCTGCAATCGCCGAAATTTTCGGGGATTGCCGGGATCGCCGCGCGGCTGCGGAGGGCCAAAGCATGAAAGGCCTGCCGCCCGTCCTCATCACCGCCATCGTGCTCGTTGCCGGCTTTGCGCTCTGCGCGGTGCAATTCCCCAACATCGCCTCGACCCGCGTGGTCGGCAATCTCCTCACCGACAACGCCTTCCTGGGCATCGTCGCCACCGGCATGACTTTCGTCATCATCTCCGGCGGCATCGACCTTTCGGTCGGCTCGGTGATCGGCTTCACCACCGTGTTCGTCGCGCTTGCGATCGAGCGCTGGGGCGTGCCGCCGCTGCTTGCCTTCGTCGCGATCCTCGCGCTCTCGGCGGCCTTCGGAGCGGCGATGGGCGCGGTGATCCATGTCTTCGATCTGCCGCCGTTCATCGTGACGCTGGCGGGAATGTTCCTGGCCCGTGGCGCGAGCTTCCTGCTCTCGACGGAATCGGTGCCGATCACCGCGCCTGTTTACTCCACGGTGTCGGACTTCGCGTTGCGGATGCCCGGCGGAGGGCGATTGACGGCGATCGCGATCATCATGCTCGTGATCGTGATCGGCGGCGCGCTGCTGCTGCATCTCACCCGGTTCGGCGCCAATGTCTATGCGCTCGGCGGCAGCCGGGCGACCGCGAGCCTGATGGGCGTTGCCGTCGGCAAGATGACGGTGAAGATCTACCTGCTGTCGAGCCTGCTCGCGGGCATCGCCGGCATCGTGTTCTCCTTCTATACCAGCGCCGGCTATTCGCTCTCCGCGGTCGGCGTCGAGCTCGACACCATCGCGGCCGTCGTGATCGGCGGCACGCTGCTCACGGGCGGGCAGGGCTCGGTGATCGGCACCTTCCTCGGCGTGCTGATCCAGGGCCTGATCCAGACCTACATCAATTTCGACGGAACGCTGTCGAGCTGGTGGACCAAGATCGCGACCGGCGTGCTACTGTTCGCCTTCATCGCCTTGCAGCAGGGGCTGGTCGCGCTCGCGCGGCGGCCGGCGGCGAAGCGCGCAGGAGCAGCCACATGACGTCGCGCATCGTCGTCATCCCGACGCGCCGGGCTCACTCCAACCATGCGGAAGTGGCCCGCTCGATCGGCGTCGACATCATCGCCGGCCGCTACGCCGAGGGAACGCGCCTGCCTGGTGATGCCGAGATGATTGCGATGTTCGGCGTGTCGCGGCCGGTGCTGCGCGAGAGCGTGAAGACCCTGGTCGCCAAGGGGCTGCTCACCACCAAGGCCCGCGTCGGCACCGTCGTACGCGAGCGCGCCGCCTGGAACATGTTCGACGCCGACGTGCTGGCCTGGCATCTGGACGCCGGCATCGACAAGCGCTTCCTCAACGACCTCGCCGAGATTCGCCTCGCGGTTGAGCCGCGCGCGGCCATGCTGGCTGCGGCGCAACGGTCCGAGGACGACCTCGCCGAACTCCGTCGTTGCATGGACCGCATGCGGTTTGAGGCTTCCGATTCCGTCGGCTTTGCCGACGCCGACCTCGCGCTCCATGTTGCGGTGGCGCGCGCTTCGGGCAATCTGTTCATGCGCTCGATCGGCCACGTCATCGAGGCCGCCTTGCGCGCCTCCTTCCTGCTCAGCGCACCGGTCGAGCCGGAGGACCGTGACACCGTGCTGCTCTGGCACCAGAAGATCGTCGATGGCATCGCCGCCGGCGACGCCCAGACCGCCTCGGAGGCGATGGTTTATGTCATTCACAACGGTATGCGCCGCCACGAGGCCGAGGCGTTGCCGTCCGCGGATACTGGAGAAAAAGCGTGACCGAACTTCGCATTGCCATCGTCGGCTTCGGCAAGATCGCGCGCGACCAGCATGTCGGTGCGATTGCCGCGACGGCGGGCGCGACGCTCGCGGCCGTCGCGAGCCGCAACGCATCGCTGCCGGGCGTGCCGCATTTTGCGACCATCGAGGAATTGCTGGAAAAGGGGCCGCCGATCGATGCCGTCTCGCTCTGCACGCCGCCGCAGGTTCGGCGTGCGCAGGCCGCCGCGGCGCTCGCTGCGGGCAAGCACGTGATGCTGGAGAAGCCGCCCGGCACCGGCGTCGCCGAGCTCGACCCGCTGATCGCGATGGCGGAGGAGGCCAAGCGAACGCTGTTTGCGACCTGGCATTCGCGTTATGCGCCCGCGGTCGAGCCGGCGCGCGCGTGGCTTGTCACGCGGCGGATCAAGTCCGTGCACATCAACTGGAAGGAAGACGTTCGCGTCTGGCATCCCGGACAAGGCTGGATCTGGGAGCCGGGCGGGCTCGGCGTGTTCGATCCCGGCATCAACGCGCTCTCGATCCTGACCCGTATTCTGCCCCGGCCGGTGTTCGTCACCGCGGCCGAGCTGGCCTTTCCAGCCAATTGCCAGGCCCCGATCGCCGCGAACCTGACGCTGACCGACATTGGCGGCCTGCCTGTGACCGCCGAGTTCGATTTCCGCCAGACCGGACCGCAGAGTTGGGATATCCTCGTCGAAACGGACCAGGGCCGAATGACGTTGTCTGGCGGCGGCCGGCGCATGGCGATCGACGGCGAGACCGTTGCCGAGGCGCCCGATCAGGAATATCGCGAGCTGTACGGGCGTTTCGTCAAGCTCACCGCGACCGGCGCGCGCGACGTCGACCTGGCGCCGCTGCGTCTCGTTGCCGATGCCTTCCTGCTCGGCAGGCGCAACATCGTCGAACCGTTTGTGGACTGAACATGGCTGGCTCAAAAATAACAAAAGACATCTTCGGAACGCTGCCGGACGGCCGCAACGTCGAGCGCATCGTGCTGCGCGGGGAGGGCGGGTTCGAAGCCCGCATCATCACCCATGGCGCAGTGATCCAGGCGCTCATCGCGCCGGACGCCAAAGGCGGTTACGACGACGTCGTGCTCGGCCATGACGCGTTCGCCGGTTATCTCGCCGAACGAAAATTCTTCGGTGCCACCGTCGGCCGCTACGCCAACCGCATTGCC
This sequence comes from Bradyrhizobium sp. Pa8, assembly GCF_052588265.1. Lineage (NCBI taxonomy): Bacteria > Pseudomonadati > Pseudomonadota > Alphaproteobacteria > Hyphomicrobiales > Nitrobacteraceae > Bradyrhizobium > Bradyrhizobium sp. Pa8. The sequence goes on from NZ_CP176767.1 coordinate 3,270,361, forward strand.
AACGGACGATTTTCGCTGGACGGCGAAACGATGCAGCTTCCGGTCAACGACGGTCCGAATGCACTGCATGGCGGCCTCGACGGGTTCGATCGCAAGCTCTGGGAGATCGCCGGGATCGACGACGGTGCGGAGCCGGGCGTCACGCTCACCTATTCGAGTCCGCATGGCGAAGAAAACTATCCCGGCCGGCTCGACGTCCGCCTGACCTATCGCGTCACCGGCCCGGCAGAGCTGTCGTTGATGATGGAGGCGCGAACCGACCGGCCGACCATCGTCAACCTGACCAATCACAGCTTCTTCAATCTGGAAGGCGCGACCTCAGGCACGCCCATTCTCGACCACAAGCTGACGGTCGCGGCCGAGCATTTCCTCGCCATCGATCCCACCGCCATTCCGTTGCCTGAGCCGCCGCGCGCGGTGGCCGGAACGCCGTTCGACTTCCGCGACGGCGGGGCCGTCGGCGCGCGCATCCGCGAGAGCGATCAGCAATTGCGGAACGGCAGGGGCTACGACCATACCTACTGTCTCGGGCATGATGGCAAGCTTGCTTTCGCGGCCCGGCTGGAGGCTCCGCGTTCAGGGCGCATCATGGAGCTCCTGACCAATCAGCCCGGCCTTCAGGTCTATTCCGGCAACTATCTCGACGGCACGATTTCGGGCAAGGGCGGCAAGCTCATCCGGCAGTCGGATGCCATGTGTCTCGAGCCGCACATCTGGCCGGATGCGCCGAACCGGCCGGATTTCCCAAGCCCGCGCCTCAATCCCGGCGAGGTCTACCGCCATCACACGGTCTATCGCTTTGGAGTGAGGACGCCATGATGGAAGAGGTGCCGACCTCGGTTCTCTCGGACGATCCATGCCATCTCGGCGAGGGGCCGACCTATGATTTGAGCACCGACACGGCCTGGTGGTTCGATATCCGCGAGGGGCGGCTGTTCGAGGCTCATCTCGGCAGCGGCAGCATTCGCGTCCACGCGCTCGGCCGGATGGCGAGCGGTCTCGGGCGCATCGACGCCGAGCGCCAGTTGATCGTCGCCGTAGACGGCCTCTACGTCCGCAAGCTCGCCGACGGCGCGTTGACGCTGGTGTGTCCGCTTGAAGCGGACAATCCGGCGACGCGCTCCAACGATGCCCGTGTGCATCAGTCCGGCACGTTCTGGATCGGCACCATGGGCCGCAATGCGGAAGCAGGAGCAGGCGCGATCTACGCGTTCCATCGCGGCAAGATATCGATGCTGTTCCCTCGCATCACCATTCCCAATTCGATCTGCTTTTCACCGGACGGGGCGACCGGCTACTTCGCCGACACCGCGCGCGGCGTGCTCTACGCCGTTCCGCTTGATCCGGCGACCGGCTTGCCGCGAGGCGAGCCGGACGTTCTGTTGCGCCACACCGGCATCGGGGGCCTCGACGGCTCGGTGTGCGACGCCGACGGGCAGATCTGGAACGCCTGCTGGGGTGCGGGCCGGATCGATGTCTACTCTCCGAAAGGCGAGCGCCTGCGCTCGCTGCGCGTACCGGCAAAGCAGTCGAGCTGCCCGGCCTTCGTCGGCCCTGATCTGTCGCGCCTGCTCGTCACGTCGGCCTGGCAGGATATGGACGCGGCGGCGCGCGCCGCCGATCCGCAGGCTGGCTGCACTTTCCTGTTACAAGCATCTGCGCGCGGCCGCGCGGAGCCTGACGTCAAGCTCGCATAGGAGGCTCGAAGCCGCACACGACCAACGTTCTCGACGAAACGAAGATACAGTCTGACACCCAAGGGAGTAAAACATGCTGAAACTGAAGACGACATTCCTCGCGCTGGCGCTTGCCGGCGCAGCGACGATGGCCTCGGGCATCACCGCCTCCGCCCAGGACAAGGCAACGGTTGGCATTGCCATGCCGACCAAATCGTCGGCGCGCTGGATCGACGACGGCAACAACATGGTCAAGGTGCTGAAGGAGCGCGGCTACAACACCGACCTGCAATATGCCGAGGACGACATCCCGAACCAGCTCTCGCAGGTCGAGAACATGGTGACCAAGGGTGCGAAAGCGTTGGTGATCGCCGCGATCGACGGCACCACGCTGTCCGACGTGCTCAAGCAGGCGAAAGCAAAAGGCATCACCGTGATCGCCTATGACCGCCTGATCCGCGGCACGCCGAACGTCGACTATTACGCGACCTTCGACAATTTCCAGGTCGGAGTGCTCCAGGCGGAGTCGCTTGTCCAGGGGCTCGGCCTCAAGGACGGCAAGGGCCCGTTCAACATCGAGCTGTTCGGCGGCTCGCCCGACGACAACAACGCCTACTTTTTCTACAACGGCGCGATGAGCGTGCTGAAGCCGTACATCGACAGCGGCAAGCTCGTCGTCGTCTCCGGCCAGATGGGCATGGACAAGGTCGCGACCCTGCGTTGGGACGGCGCCACCGCCCAGGCGCGCATGGACAACCTGCTCAGCGCCTACTACGGCAACAAGAAGGTCAACGCGGTGCTGTCGCCGTATGACGGCCTCTCGATCGGCATCATCTCGTCGCTGAAGGGCGTGGGCTATGGCAGCGCCGGCCAGCCGATGCCGATCATCAGCGGCCAGGATGCCGAGGTGCCCTCGATCAAGGCGATGCTGCGCGGTGATCAGTACTCGACCATCTTCAAGGACACCCGCGATCTCGCCAAGGTGACCGCCGACATGGTCGACGCCGCACTCGCCGGCAAGCAGGTCACGGTCAACGACACCAAGACCTATGAAAACGGCGCCAAGACCGTACCCTCCTACCTGCTCAAGCCGGTCGTGGTGTACAAGGACAATTGGGAGAAGACTCTGGTCGACAGCGGCTACTACAAGAAGTCGCAGTTCCAGTAAGGCTCTTTTTTCTCCCTCTCCCCGTTCTTACGGGGAGAGGGGTGGGGTGAGGGGCTTTCTCCACGGGCAGTCGCCCTTGCGGAGATTCCCCCTCACCCGATCGCTTCGCGCATAGCCGAAGCTTTGCTTCGGCGTTCTTAAGAAACGGCCGCCAAAAGCGGCCTATGCTCTCCCCGCAAGCGGGGAGAGGTGAAGTCAGCGACTAAGGGACATGATCCGATGACCGCGATGCTGGAGATGCGCAATGTCAGCAAGAGCTTTGCCGGTGTGCAGGCGCTGCGCGACGTCAACTTCTCGGTTCACGCCGGACAGATCCACGCGCTCGTGGGCGAGAACGGCGCCGGCAAGTCGACACTGATGAAGGTGCTGAGCGGGGTCTATCCGCACGGCAGCTACGAGGGTACCATCGTTTTCGAGGGTGAGGAGCGCCGCTTCCGCGACATCAACGATTCCGAGGCGCTCGGCATCATCATCATCCACCAGGAGCTGGCGCTGATCCCGCTGATGTCGATCGCGGAGAACATCTTCCTGTCGCATCCGCCGTCAAAATTCGGCGTCATCGATCGCGACGAGGTCTACCGGCGCACCCGCGAGCTGCTGGCGCAGGTCGGCCTGAAGGAATCGCCGGATACGCTGATTACGGACCTCGGCGTCGGCAAGCAGCAGCTGGTCGAGATCGCGAAGGCACTGTCCAAGCGGGTCCGGATGCTGATCCTGGACGAGCCGACCGCGAGCCTCAACGAGGCCGACAGCGCCGCGCTGCTCGAACGCCTGATGGCCTTCCGCGAGCAGGGCATCGGCTCGATCCTGATCTCGCACAAGCTCAACGAGGTGGCCAAGGTCGCCGACCACATCACCGTGCTGCGCGACGGCCGCACCGTCGACAGCATCGACTGCCGCAGCGAGCCGATCCAGGAAGACCGCATCATCCGCAGCATGGTCAACCGCGATCTCGCCCATCGCTTTCCCGAGCGCAGCGCGAAGATCGGCGAGCCTGTCCTGACCGTCGAGAACTGGTCGGTCTATCACCCCATTCATCCCGAGCGGCAGGTGATCAAGAACGTCAATTTCGGCGTGAAGCGCGGCGAGGTCGTCGGCATTGCCGGGCTGATGGGGGCGGGCCGCACCGAGTTTGCCATGAGCCTGTTCGGCCGCTCCTGGGGTACCACTATCAGCGGCCGGATCCGGCTGGAGGGCAGGGAGATCGTGCTGCCGAGCGTCGCGGCCGCGATCGACGCCGGCCTTGCCTATGTCACCGAGGACCGCAAGCAGCTCGGCTTGATCCTGGCCGATGACGTCCGCAAAAACATCACGCTCGCCAGCCTCGACCAGGTCGCACCCGGCCGGGTGATCGACGACATCGCCGAGCTGAAGGTCGCCAGCGACTACCGGAGCCGCATGCGCATCCGCTGCTCCGACGTGTATCAGGAGACCGGCCAGCTCTCCGGCGGCAACCAGCAGAAAGTGGTGCTGTCGAAATGGCTGATGACCGATCCCAAGGTCTTGATCCTGGACGAGCCGACAAGGGGCATCGACGTCGGTGCCAAATACGAGATTTACTGTATCATCAACGAGCTTGCAGAGGCCGGGCGCGGCGTCGTGGTGATCTCCTCGGAGATGCCCGAGCTGCTCGGTATCTGCGATCGCATCTGCGTCATGAACGACGGCGCCTTCGTCGGGGAGTTCAAGGGCGCAGAGGCGACGCAGGAGAAGATCATGCGCGCCATCATGCGCAACGAACGAAGCAATGGAAACGGCGTGCCTGAGGCCGCGGAGATGGGAGGATTGCAGCCATGACCGACAAGACGGTTTCGCTGCCCGAGGAGCGCCGGCACGGCAGCTTCATCAAGAACAATTTGCGCAATTACGGCATGCTGATGTCGCTGATCGCGATCATGCTGTTCTTCCAGGTCATGACCGGCGGCACGCTGCTCCAGCCGCTCAACCTGACCAACCTGGTGCTGCAGAACAGCTACATCGTCATCATGGCGCTCGGCATGCTGCTCGTGATCGTCACCGGCCACATCGACCTCTCGGTCGGTTCGGTCGCGGGATTCGTCGGCGCGGTCGCCGCCCTGCTGATGGTGACGTACAAGGTCGACTATACGCTCGCCTTCATCGCCTGCCTCGTGGTCGGCGCGGCGATCGGCGCGGCGCAGGGCTATTGGGTCGCCTATTTCAAGATACCGTCTTTCATCGTGACCCTGGCCGGCATGCTCGTGTTCAAGGGACTTGCGCTGGCGGTGTTGCAGGGGCAGTCACTCGGGCCGTTTCCGCCGACCTTCCAGAAATTGTCCTCGGGCTTCATTCCGGAGTTCCTGCCCGAAGCCGGCACACTGCATCCGACCTCGATGCTGATCGGCGCGGTGCTGGCGCTGGGGCTGGTCTATGCCAGCGCCAAGAGCCGCGCGCGCGAGCAGTCGCACGGCATCGAGGTCGAGCCTTACGCGTTCTTCCTTGGCAAGAGCGTGGTGCTGGCCTGCGCCGTGCTCTACTTCACCTACCTGATCGCGACCTATCGCGGCCTGCCGAACGTGCTGGTGATCATGAGCGCCTTGATCGCGCTCTACGGCTTCGTCACCCGCCGCACCGTGATCGGCCGGCAGATCTATGCCGTCGGCGGCAACGCCAAGGCGGCAAGCCTGTCGGGCATCAAGACCGAGCGGCTGACCTTCCTCACCTTCGTCAACATGGGCGTGCTGGCCGCGCTCGCCGGCCTCGTCTTCGCTGCGCGGCTGAACACCGCAACGCCGAAAGCGGGCCTCGGCTTCGAGCTCGACGTCATCGCCGCTTGCTTCATCGGCGGCGCCTCGGCCTATGGCGGCGTCGGCCGCGTCGGGGGCGCCGTGGTCGGCGCCATGATCATGGGCGTCATGAACAACGGCATGTCCATCCTCGGCATCGGCATCGACTATCAGCAGGTCATCAAGGGCCTGGTGCTGCTCGGGGCGGTCTGCATCGACGTGTACAATCAGCGACGGTAGGTCCCGTAGGGTGGGCAAGGGCGCAATGCGCCGTGCCCACCATCTTTCTATGGTCATGACAGGTGGTGGGCACGCTTCGCTTTGCCCACCCTACGGCAGCGGTGACTGCGTCGTGAATAGCACCGCCGCGATCGCGACGGAGAGGCCCACCGCCGATACCGTTGCGACCGTCGACAACACTCCCATCCGCCTGAGCGTGATTGCGAAGGCGATGATGATGGGGGTCGCTGTCATGAGCCCGAGTTGTGCATCGCTCATCGTTGTCTACCACTCCGTGGAACACTGAGGTGGTTCTTACTGCGCCCCGGTGTCCGCCAGTTTGTCCGGCGACAAACTCGGATCGCGACGGCTGAGCTAAGTCTGCCCGGTGTCCTGATCCGGAAAGACGATGTCTACGACCGATTGCGAGCAACAGGGAACCGGCTGGGGAATTCTGGAAGATCTCCCTGGCGATCCCATGATCTGGGTGCTGATCTTCAGCGAGCTCGTCGCCTTCGGTCTGTTTCTCGGTGCCTTCACGGTCGCGCGCGCGATCCACCCCGCAGTGTTCGCGACGGGGCAGGCGGTGCTCGATTCGAATCTCGCTGGTCTCAACACCGTCGTGCTGGTGACCAGTGGCTGGGCTGCCGCCCGGGCTACGAAGGCCGCGCGGACCTGCGAGAAGCAGGCCTCGCGCCGGTGGCTCCTCACCGCCATGGCGCTCGGCGGCCTCTTCATCGCGATCAAACTGACCGAATATGCCGAAGAGATCGGTCGCGGGATCGGCCTGGAGACTAGCCCATTCTTCACGCTCTACTTCCTCCTGACCGGCTTTCATCTCCTGCACGTCTGTCTCGGCATCGTGATTCTCGCCGTGGTCTGCCGCCGCGCCGACATATCGGGCGTCGAGACGGGGGCCGCCTTCTGGCACATGGTCGATCTGGTCTGGATCGTGATGTTCCCAATTCTCTATCTGCTGCGGTGATGATGCCCGATCGCCTCGACATCACCTGGATCGCGCTGATCGGCCTCGCGCTGGCGACCATCCTGGTGCCACAGCTAGTGCCGCGACCGCTGCTCGGTGACGCTTTGTTGCTGATCTTCGCCGCCATCAAGGGTCGCCGCATTGCGCTTGATTTCATGGATCTCCGCGCGGCGCCGGCGCTCTGGCGCGGTCTGGTGAGCGCATGGATCCTCATCGTGGGGCTGTTTGCCTGGCTCGCCTCCGCCGTCGTCGCATTGATCTGACGCCAACGCAGCGTTGATTGCGCCCGGACAAAGACCCGTCGGCACCAATCGGCAAGATACAGCATCACTGCTTCCTCACGACTGGACTCACAACGGAAAGGACTGGCAATGGCTGAACGCCTGACCAAGTCGGCGGCTCGAAACGTCTTCTACGGCGGGTCGGCCTTCTTCTTCGCCATCTTCATCGGGCTGACGGCGCACAGCCACTACTATATGGCGACGACCTCGACGGACGCGACGACGCTGACATCGTCGGTCGCGCGCGGCAAGCATGTCTGGGAGAAGAACTCCTGCATCAACTGCCACACCTTGCTGGGCGAGGGCGCCTATTTCGCCCCCGAAGTCGGCAATGTCTGGGATCGCTGGGGCGGCAATGAGGATCCGGCCGGTGCGCGCGAGACGTTGAAGGCCTGGATGCAATCGCAGCCCTCGGGCGCGGAGGGCCGGCGCCAGATGCCGCAGTTCAACCTCACCGACCAGGAGCTCAACGATCTCGCCGACTTCCTGCAATGGACCAGCAAGATCAAGCGCCAGTCGTGGCCGCCGAACAAGGCCGGCTGACTTCCTCTTTCAAGGCCTTGCTTCTTCAATGACTTGCCTCTTTCAAGACAGAGAGAACCCGAAATGAAATATCAAACCCAGAAAGTCGCGATGCTGTATTTCTACGGCGCGCTGACGCTGTTCCTGGCGCAGGTCTTGTTCGGCCTGCTTGCCGGAACCATCTACGTCCTGCCCAACACGCTGTCGGTGCTGCTGCCGTTCAACATCGTCAGGATGATTCATACCAACGCGCTGATCGTGTGGTCGCTGATCGGCTTCATGGGCGCGACCTACTTCCTGCTACCGGAGGAAACCGAGACCGAGCTGTACAGCCCGCTGCTCGCAAAGATCCAGTTCTGGCTGTTCTTCGGCGCGGCAGGTGTGGCCGTGGTCGGCTATCTCTTCCACTACCACGAGGGCCGCGAGTTCCTCGAGCAGCCCTTCATCATCAAGGTCGGCATCGTGGTCGTCTGCCTGATGTTCCTGTTCAACGTGACGATGACGGCGCTCAAGGGACGCAAGACAACGGTCACCAACATCCTGCTGTTCGGCCTGTGGGGCGTTGCGATCTTCTTCCTGTTCGCCTTCTACAATCCGGCCAATCTCGCGGTCGACAAGATGTACTGGTGGTACGTCGTTCACCTCTGGGTCGAGGGCGTCTGGGAGCTGATCATGGCCTCCGTGCTCGCCTATCTGATGATCAAGCTCAACGGCATCGACCGCGAGGTGGTCGAGAAGTGGCTCTACGTCATCATCGGCCTTGCGCTGTTCTCGGGCATTCTCGGCACCGGCCACCACTTCTACTGGATCGGCGCGCCCGGTTACTGGCAGTGGATCGGCTCGCTGTTCTCCACGCTCGAGGTCGCGCCCTTCTTCACCATGGTGATCTTCACGGTGCAGATGACCTGGAAGGCCGGCCGCAAACATCCGAACCGCGCCGCGCTGCTGTGGTCGGTCGGCTGCTCGGTGATGGCGTTCCTCGGTGCCGGCGTTTGGGGTTTCCTGCACACGCTGTCCTCGGTGAACTACTACACCCACGGCACGCAGGTCACCGCCGCACATGGCCATCTCGCCTTCTTCGGCGCCTATGTGATGCTGAACCTGTCGGTGATGGCTTATGCGATCCCGCAGATCAAGGGACGTGCGCCCTATAACCAGTGGCTCAGCATGACCAGCTTCTGGATCATGTGCACGGCGATGATGACCATGACTTTCGCGTTGACCTTTGCCGGCGTGATTCAGGTCCATCTCCAGCGCGTGCTTGGCCAGAGTTACATGGACGTGCAGGACCAGCTTGCCTTCTTCTACTGGGTGCGGCTCGGCTCCGGCGTGTTCGTCGCGATCTCGGCATTGATGTTCGTCTGGGCGGTGCTGGTGCCCGGCCGCGAGAAGCAGGCGACTATCCCAGGCGCCCTGCAACCGGCCGAATAAACGCAAGGCGGCCGTGCAAGTCGCGGCCGCCGTTCCAGAATGATTTCCGGAGAAGAACCATGACAGCAGCACTTCACGCCCTGGCGACACCCGCGCTCGTGCTCCCGGCTTACGTTCCGAGCGGCAACGAATGCGCGCTGTTCGAGCACGCATGGCGGCATCAGCTCCCGGTCCTGTTGAAGGGACCGACCGGCTGCGGCAAGACGCGCTTCGTCGCCCACATGGCGGCGCGGCTGGGATTGCCGCTTCACACCGTCGCCTGCCACGACGATCTCACCGCCGCCGATCTTACCGGCCGCTACCTGCTGAGGGGCGGCGACACCTTATGGACCGACGGTCCGCTGACACGGGCGGTGCGGGACGGCGGCATCTGCTATCTCGACGAAGTCGTGGAGGCGCGCAAGGACGTCACGGTGGTGCTGCATCCGCTCACCGACGACCGCCGCATCCTGCCGCTGGAGCGGACCGGCGAGGAGCTGGTCGCGCCGAAGAGCTTCATGCTCGTGGGCTCCTACAATCCCGGTTACCAGACGCTGCTGAAGGCGTTGAAGCCGTCGACGCGTCAGCGCTTCGTTGCCGTCGAGTTCGGATTCCTGCCGCCGGAGCAGGAGATCGCCGTGGTCGCGGCCGAGAGCGGGCTCGCGCCCGACTATGTCAGGCCGCTGGTCCTGTTGGCCGGCCGGCTGCGCGCGCTGAAGGGGCACGACCTGGAGGAAGGCGTTTCGACCCGTCTCGTCGTCTATTGCGCCACCCTGATCGCGGCCGGAGCCTCGATTGCCGATGCCGTGCTGGCCGGCATGATCGAGCCGTTGACGGATGATGCGGACGTCAAGGCCGCACTGCTCGACGTCGCACGCGCCGTGATATCCTGAGGGTGATGCGATGCTCGATTTCCTCGAGCTTGAAGAAACCGTCGGCCGCGCCTGGCATCGTCTGGTCGGCGGCACCGCAAGCTATCCGGCCCATGCCGAATACGCGGTGTCGCTCGCGGAGGTGCGCAGCCGGATCGCGATCATGTTCCGCGCGCTTGGCGGCGAGACCGGCGTGCAGATCGCGAGCGCGAGTGCCCGCCGGACTGGGCATCGGCTTGGATGGCGGCAGCGCATCGGGCTCGGCGACGAGCGGCTCGAGCAACCCGGGCGTGATGCCGCGACGATCTTCCTGCCCGACAACATCGCGATCTTCGCCGATCGCCGGCTGAATGCTGCGCTATACCGGTGGCTGGCCGCGTGGTTTGCCTTTGCACCGGTCGACGCGATCGCGGAGGCCGATCCGCTGCGGCGCGATCTGCTGACGCTGCGCCGGACCAGCGAAGTCGCGGTGCTTGTGCTGACGGAATGTCCCGGCCTTGCCGAGGACTACGCACGGCTGGCCGCGGCCACGGCCATGGCGCGGCCGCACCGGCCATTGCCGCGCATCGAGCAGGACATGGAGCAGATCGTGCTTGCTCTGCTCGGCGCCGATACGCCGCCGGTGGGAAAGCTGTGGCCGGCGATGATGGGGACGGGACCGCTGCCGGGCAAGGCGCCGCCGGGCTATCATTCGATCCTGCCATGCCCGCTCTGGGGCGATTGCTGGACACGCGAGCTTTCACCGGCACATGCGGGTGACGACGAGAATGCGCCGGTTTCAGCGCCAGCGCCATCAGACGATCGCAAGCGTTTTGCCGTCCGTGAGCGCGAAGACGGTACCAATCGCCGCGATCCCTTCGTGCTCAATCGCTTTGAAAAGATCCTCGCGATGGCCGAGATGATCAATGTCGACCGTCCGGCTGACGACAGTGAGGACGAGGATGCGCGGAAGGCAGCCGACGATCTCGAGGAAATCACGCTCAGCCGCCGCAGCGGCAAGCCGGCGAGCCGGCTCAAATTCGATCTCGACCTGCCGCCGGAAGCCCTCGATGTATCGCGATTGAACGCGGAGCTGAGCTATCCCGAATGGGATTATCGCAGCGGCTCCTATCTGCCCGATCATTGCCGCGTGCTCGCGGGTGCGGCCTCCGAGCTGGGTGAGGGCTGGGCGCCTGATGACGCCATGCGCCGGCATATCCGCCAGGTGCGCCGCCGCTTCGAGGTGTTGCGGCCGCGTCATGAATTGATGCGCGCCCAAGCCGATGGCCACGACCTCGACCTCGACGCGCTCGTGCGTGCGCGGTGCGATCTCCGCGCCGGCAGCGGCGGCGGTCTCGATCGCATCCATGTCGCGATGCGCCCGCAGGGGCACGATCTCGCCGTCACGCTGCTGGTGGACGTTTCGCTCTCGACGGACGCCTGGGTCGACGGTTATCGGGTGCTCGACGTCGAGAAGGAGGCGCTGCTGGTGCTTGCGCACGGCCTGTCGGCCTGCGGCGATCACCACAGCATTCTCACCTTCACCTCGCGCCGGCGTTCCTGGGTGCGGCTCGAAACGGTCAAGGCCTTCGGCGAGCCGATGAGCAGCGCCGTGGAGCGCCGGATCGGCGCACTGAAGCCGGGCTATTACACGCGGATCGGTGCGGCGGTACGTCACGCCTCGGCCGAGCTGGCGCGCCAGCCGCAGCGCAAGAAGCTGCTGCTCGTTCTCACCGACGGCAAGCCGAACGACGTCGATCATTATGAGGGGCGCTTTGCGGTCGAGGACACCCGCAAATCCGTGCAGGAGGCGCGGCGGCTCGGCATCGCGGTCTTCGGCGTGACGGTCGATGCGACGGCGCAATCCTACGTCCCGACGCTGTTCGGCCGCAGCGGCTACGCAATCGTCGGCAATATCCGTCGGTTGCCTGCTGCGCTGCCGGCGATCTATCGACAGGTCGCCCATTGACCCCCGGACGCCATATGCCTCCCTCCGTGAACTATTGCTCAAAGCGTGGGTATATGATCGAATGGTCGGATGGACCGAAGCCGGCAAAGGCCCGATCTCGTCATCTTCGACTGCGACGGCGTGCTCGTCGACAGCGAACTCTTGAGCTGCCAGTGCCTGGCGGACGAGCTGTCCGGATTTGGGATATCGCTGACACTTGCGCAGGCGCTCGAGCTGTTTCTCGGACGAAGCACGAGCGCGGTCACGCAGCATTATCGCGAACTCGGCCAGGCGGTGCCGGCCGATTTTCCCGTCCGGCTGAAGTCGCGCGTACTGACCGCCTTCGAGAAGGCGCTCGATCCGATTCCCGATGCCGATGCCGTCCTGTCCGGCCTGCGGGTGCCGAATTGCGTGGCCTCATCGAGTGATCTCGACCGCGTCGCGCTATCGCTGAGGGTGACCGGTCTCGCGCCCCATTTCGGCGACCGGATCTACACGGCGCAGATGGTCACGCACGGCAAGCCCGCGCCGGATCTCTTTCTCCACGCGGCGGAGAAAATGGGCGCCCGACCTGCGCACACGCTGGTGATCGAGGACAGCGTCAGCGGCGTGCAAGCCGCGAAGGCTGCCGGCATGACCGTCTGGGGATTTGTCGGCGGCAGCCATTATCGCGGGCGCGACGGCCAGGCTATATTGTCCGGCGCCGGGGCCGATCGGGTCTTCGCGCACATGAGCGATTTCTGGGAGGCATAGGCCGCCATGGCCGTCGAGAACGAAAAGTCCAGGCTCGACGATGCCGCGCGTGCCGGCTGGCTCTATTTCATTGCCGGCCACACCCAGGACGAGATCGCAAAGATGCTCCAGGTCTCGCGGGCCTCCGCGCAGCGGCTGGTCTCGCTGTGCCTGGCCGAGCGTCTCATCACCTTCCGTCTCGAACATCCCATCGCCGCCTGCATGGAACTGGCGGGACGCCTGAAGGCGCGCTTTGATCTCAGCCATTGCGAGGTGGTGCCGGCCGATCCTGCCGCGCCGCAGGCCACAGCGGGCATCGCCGAGCGCTGCGCCAATCTGCTGGATTCGACGTTGCGTTCGGAAACGCCGGTCATCGTCGCGCTCGGCACGGGCAGGGCGGTGCGCGCCGCCGTCGAGCGCGTCACGCCGATCGACCGGCCCAACCACCAGATCGTCTCGCTGGTCGGCAACATCTCCGCCGACGGTTCGGCGAGCTTCTATGACACTGTCGGCCGGCTCGCCGACCGCACCGGCGCACGGCACTATCCGATGCCGCTGCCGTTCCTGATGTCGTCGGAGGACGAGCGCAACAAGATGGTGCGGATCGAACCGATCGCCAAGGTCAAGGCGGTCGCGGCCAAGGCTGACTTGCGCCTCGTCGGCATCGGTCAGATGGACCAGAAGGCGCAAATCCACATCGACGGCTTCGTCACCCGCGACGAATTGTTCGAGATGATGCGGCAGGGGGCGATCGGCGAAATCACCGGCTGGGCCTATGATGCCAAGGGCCGCCTGCTCAAGGCCGGCACCAACAAGCGCCTCACCAGCATTCCGCCGGAAGTGCCGGCCAAGACCACCACGATCGGCGCCGCGGTCGGTGCGGCCAAGGTGCCGGCGATCGCGGCCGCACTGAACGGGCACCTGATCAACGGCCTGATCACGGACGAGGCGACGGCAAGGGCGATTTTGGAGCGGTAGGCCTTCCGCCTCTCGAGATGCCACAGCTTGTGGACCGAGTGCTTCCACATCGCCATGGCCGGGCTCGACCCGGCCATCCACGTCTTCCGTGCGGCACAAAGAACGTGGATGCCCGGGACAAGCCCGGGCATGACGACCTTTCTCGGCTATGCGCCTGCAATCAATCGGTCTTGGTCAGCAACATCCCGCACCGCAGCACTCATAAGTTGCGGGAACGCCCGCACGCCTGCTTGACAAGCGCCGCACCCCGTCCGAACATACGCCCAACGCGTGGGCATATGCTCAGAATCGCGATCCTAGGGAGGTCACCGTGAAACACGTCCTCGGCGCCGTCTGCGGCGCGTCTTGCCTGTTGCTGGCCGTCCCTGTGATGGCCGAAACGACCCTGACCATCGCCACCGTCAACAACGGCGACATGATCCGCATGCAGGGGCTGACCAGCGAATTCACCAAGAAAAATCCAGACATCACCGTCAAATGGGTGACGCTGGAGGAGAACGTGCTGCGCCAACGCGTCACCACGGACATCGCCACCAAGGGCGGCCAGTTCGACGTTTTGACCATCGGCACCTATGAGGTTCCGATCTGGGCCAAGAAGGGCTGGCTGGTGCCGCTCGCCAATCTCGGCGCCGATTACGACATCGCCGACCTGCTGCCGAAGATCAAGGACGCGGTCTCCGTCGACGGCAAGCTCTACGCCGCGCCGTTCTATGGCGAGAGCTCAATGGTGATGTATCGCACCGATCTGTTCGAGAAGGCCGGCCTGAAGATGCCGGAAAAGCCGACCTGGGATTTCGTCATCGATGCCGCCAAGAAGCTTACTGACAAGGGCGCCGGCACCTACGGCATCTGTCTTCGCGGCAAGGCCGGGTGGGGCGAGAACATGGCGTTCCTGTCGGCCATGGCCAATTCCTACGGCGCGCGCTGGTTCGACGAAAAGTGGGAGCCGCAATTCAACACGCCGGAATGGAAGACGACGCTCACGACCTACGTCAATCTCATGAAGGACGCCGGCCCTCCCGGCGCGAGCGCCAACGGCTTCAACGAAAACCTGGCGCTGTTCAACGCCGGAAAATGCGCGATGTGGATTGATGCGACGGTCGCTGCGTCCTTCGTCACCAACCCGAAGGAGTCCCAGGTCGCCGACAAGGTCGGTTTTGCGCTCGCGCCCAACACGGGGCTCGGCAAGAACGCCAACTGGCTGTGGGCCTGGAGCCTTGCAGTTCCCGCCGGCTCGAAGAAGTCGGACGCGGCCGAGAAGTTCATCGCCTGGGCGACCAGCAAGGACTACACCAAGCTCGTGGCGTCGAGGGAGGGTTGGGCCAACGTGCCGCCGGGCACGCGCACCTCGCTCTACCAGAACGAGGACTATCTGAAAGTCGCGCCGTTCGCGAAGCTGACGCTGGCCTCGATCGACGCGGCTGATCCGAACAAGCCGACGGTCAAGCCCGTCCCTTACGTCGGCGTGCAGTACGCCGCGATCCCCGAATTCCAGGGCATCGGCACGCAGGTCGGTCAGCAATTCTCCGCCGCGCTTGCGGGATCGATGACGGTCGATGCCGCGCTGGCCGCGGCGCAGTCCGCCACCGAGCGCGAGATGAAGCGCGCCGGCTACATCAAGTGAACCCGAGCTCTTCCTCCTGAGCTCAAACTTGCGGCCATCCACTCAGTCAGCCCCGGATGGATGGCCGCCTTCTTCCCGCCAGCGGAGAAGCGTGGATGGCAACCCGGCAGACGCAGTTTCTTGCGCGCGCGCTCCTGACGCCTGCGGTCGGGCTGCTCTTCATCTGGATGATCGTTCCGCTGGCGCTGACGATCTATTTCTCGACCCTGCATTACAGCCTGCTCGATCCCGGCTCCGAGGCGTTCGTCGGCCTGGAGAATTTCCGCTACTTTCTCACCGATCCCGCCTTCCTCGCCTCGCTCCAGAACACGCTGGTGCTGGTCGGCTCGGTGCTGGCGCTGACGATCCTGCTCGGCATCCCCCTGGCGCTGCTGATGGACCAGCCCGTGATCGGCCGCAACATCGTGCGGCTGATGGTGATCGCGCCGTTCTTCGTGATGCCGACGGTGAGCGCGCTGGTCTGGAAGAACCTGCTGATGCACCCGGTCTCCGGCCTGTTCGCCTGGCTCGCCAAGCTGGTCGGATTGACGCCGATCGACTGGTTCACCGACGCGCCGCTGCTCGCGGTGATCCTGATCGTCGCCTGGCAATGGCTGCCGTTCGCGACGCTCATTTTGCTGACCGCGCTGCAATCGCTCGACGAGGAGCAGAAGGAGGCCGCCGAGATGGACGGCGCCAGCGCCGTCTCGACCTTCATCTACATCACGCTGCCGCACCTGGCGCGGCCCATCACCGTGGTGATCCTGATCGAGACCATCTTCCTGCTCACGGTGTTCGCGGAGATCTTCGTCACCACCGGCGGCGGACCGGGCCTGCAAACCACCAACATCGCCTTCCTGATCTATTCCCAGGCGCTGATCCAGTTCGACGTCGGCAGCGCCTCGGCAGGCGGCCTCGTTGCGGTCGTGATCGCCAACGTCGTCGCTTTCTTCCTCGTCCGCATCGTCGGCCGCAATCTGGAGGCTTGAAACATGGCGCGGATGGCGACGACGCAGCGGGTGGTGGTCTCGACGATCGGGGCGTGGTTCTTCGGCTTCCTGATCTTCTTCCCGATCCTCTGGATGGTGCTGGCGAGCTTCAAGACCGAGCTCGAAGCCTTCGCCATTCCCCCGTCCTTCCTGTTCTTCCACTGGACCACGGAAAACTACGCGACTGTGCAGGAGCGCAGCGACTATTTCCACCACGCGATGAACTCGATCATCATCGCCGGCGGCTCGACGCTCATTGCGATGCTGATCGCAATCCCCGCGGCCTGGTCGATGGCATTCTCGCCGACCAAGCGCACCAAGGACATCCTGCTCTGGATGCTCTCGACCAAGATGATGCCGCCGGTCGGCGTGCTGGTGCCGATCTATTTGATTTTCAAGACCTTCGGCCTGCTCGATTCCCGCATTGGCCTCGTCTTCATCCTCTGCCTCGGCAATTTGCCGATCGTGATCTGGATGCTGTTCACCTATTTCAAGGAGATCCCGCGCGACATCCTGGAAGCCGCGCGCATGGACGGCGCCACCATCGGCCGCGAGCTCGTCTACGTCTTGACGCCAATGGCGATCCCGGGGCTGGCGTCGACCATGCTGCTCAATCTGATCCTGGCTTGGAACGAAGCGTTCTGGACGCTGAACCTTTCAACCTCGAACGCCGCACCACTCACGACGTTCATCGCCTCCTATTCGAGCCCGGAAGGGCTGTTCTGGGCAAAGCTGTCGGCGGCCTCGACGCTGGCGATCGCGCCCATTCTCGTCCTCGGTTGGTTCAGCCAGAAGCAGCTCGTGCGCGGGCTCACCTTCGGCGCGGTGAAGTAAAGGGGCCGGCGGATCATGGGTCAGATCACACTTCAGAACGTGCAGAAATCCTTCGGGCCCGTGCACATCATCAAGGGCGCCGACCTGGACATCGCCGACGGCTCCTTCGTGGTGTTCGTAGGTCCCTCGGGCTGCGGCAAGACCACGCTGCTGCGGCTGATCGCCGGGCTCGAAGACGTCTCAGGCGGCAAGATACTGATCGACGGCAAGAACGTCGTCGACACGCCGCCGGCCAAGCGCGGGCTGTCGATGGTGTTTCAATCCTATGCGCTCTATCCGCACATGAGCGTACGCGGCAACATCGGTTTCGGCCTGAAGATGGCGGGCCTCTCCAAGGACGAAACCAACCGGAAGGTCGAGGCTGCTGCCGCGACGCTCAATCTCACGCCCTATCTCGACCGCAAGCCGCGTGAGCTCTCCGGCGGCCAGCGCCAGCGCGTCGCGATCGGCCGCGCGATCGTCCGAGAGCCGAAGGCGTTCCTGTTCGACGAACCGCTGTCCAACCTGGATGCGGCCTTGCGCGTGCAGATGCGGATAGAGGTCACGCGGCTCCAGAAGCAGCTCGGCACCACCGCGATTTACGTCACCCACGACCAGGTCGAGGCCATGACCATGGCCGACAAGATCGTCGTGCTCAACGGCGGCAAGATCGAGCAGTATGGCTCGCCGCTGGAGCTCTATGAGCGGCCCGCCAATCTCTTCGTCGCCGGCTTCATCGGCTCGCCGAAGATGAACTTCGTCACTGGCGAGCACGCCTTGCAGAAGGGTGCGGCGACGATCGGCGTGCGGCCGGAGCATCTCAAGATCGAGCGCGACGGAGCCGGCGGTTGGCAGGGAACGATCGCGGTCGCCGAGCATTTGGGCAGCGACACCTTCCTCTATGTCGATGCCGGACCGCTCGGCATGCTGACGGCGCGCTACATCGGCGAATTGAGCCTGCATGCCGGCGACCGCGTGTCGCTGGTACCGGATCCCGCGCGCATCCACCGCTTCGACGAGAGCGGCAACGCGCTTCGGGGCTGACAAGAAACGGCAATAAACGGCAAGAGACGGAAAGACCACCATGTACCTCGAAAAATTCAAGCTGAGCGGCAAGACCGCGTTCATCACCGGCGGCGGGCAAGGCATTGGCCTCGCCTGCGCGGAAGCGCTGGCCGAAGCCGGCGCGAAGGTCATCATCGGCGACCGCGACAGCAAGGTCGCCGACAGCGCGAAGGCCAGCCTGAAGACGAAGGGTTTTGACATCGAGACGGCGATCATGGACGTCACCGATACGAAGCGCGTGGCGGAGGTCGCGGCTGACCTCGTCGCCCGCCACGGCAAGGTCGACATCCTCGTCAACAATGCCGGCATCGCCCGCAGCGAGACGCCGGCCGAGACCGTCACCGACGAGCACTGGCTCAACGTCATCGACGTCAATCTCAACGGCACCTTCTGGTGCTGCCGCGAATTCGGCAAGCACATGCTGAAGGCCAAGAGCGGCGCCATCGTCAATGTCGGCTCGATGTCGGGCTTCATCGTCAACAAGCCTCAGGAGCAGTGCTTCTACAACGCCTCCAAGGCCGGCGTGCACCATTTGACCAAGTCGCTGGCCGCCGAATGGGGCGCCCGCGGCATCCGCGTCAACGCGGTGGCGCCGACCTATATCGACACGCCGCTCAATGCTTTCGTGAAAAGCACCCCGAAAATGTATGACGCCTGGATCGGCGGAACCCCGATGGCGCGGATGGGGCAGGTCGAGGAGATCGCCTCCGTCGTGCTGTTCCTGGCCTCGGAGGCCGCGAGCCTGATGACCGGCAGCATCGTGCTGGTGGATGGCGGCTACACTTGCTGGTAGGCTTGCGTCAAAACTGACGAGAGCGACCGGGAGCGACAATGCCGCGAGCGTATATCGGCGTCGACGTGGGGACCACGAGCACGCGGGCAGGGGTGTTTGACGAGGCCGGCACCCTCCTTGCCACCGCCAAGCATCCGATCCGGATCTGGCACGCGGCCGGCGACATCGTCGAACAGTCGTCTTCGGACATCTGGGAGGCCTGCGCCAAGTCGGTGCGAGCGGCGATGGCGGAAGCTGCCATCGCGCCCGACAGCGTCGGCGGCATCGGTTTCGACGCCACCTGTTCGCTGGTCGTCCTCGATCGGCAAGGCGAGCCGGTCACCGTCAGCGCCTCCGGCGACCGCCAGCGCAATGTCATCGTCTGGATGGACCATCGCGCCACGGCCGAGGCACGACTGATCAACGAGACCGGGGACGCGGTGCTGCGTTATGTCGGCGGCTCGATCTCGCCCGAGATGGAGATGCCGAAGCTGCTGTGGCTGAAGCGGCACATGCGCGCAAGTTTCGATGCCGCCGGTCATTTCTTCGATCTGGCAGATTATCTGACTTGGCGTGCGACCGGCTCGCTGCAGCGCTCGACCTGCACGGTCACCTGTAAGTGGAACTACCTCGCACACGACGGCGGCGGCTGGAGCGCGCCGTTCTTCAAGCGCATCGGCCTCTCCGATTTCGTCAGCGAGCAGTACGTCCGCATCGGCACCGAGATCGTCGCGCCTGGCACGCGGCTCGGCGAAGGCCTCACCCAAGCTGCGGCTGCGGAACTCGGGCTGTCGCCGGGCACGCCGGTTGGCGCGTCGCTGATCGATGCGCACGCCGGCGGCATCGGCGCGATCGGCGGGCGCGACGGATCGGGCGGAACGAGCGATGTCAGCGACCGTCTCGCCTACATCATGGGAACGTCGGCCTGCATCATGGCGACGACGAAGGAGCCGTGCTTCGTGCCGGGCGTGTGGGGACCTTACTACTCCGGCATGGTGCCGGACTTCTGGCTCAACGAGGGCGGCCAGTCGGCTGCGGGCGCGGCGATCGACCATCTCCTCAAGTCGCATCCGGGCCATGCCGAGGCGAGCGCGACGGCACGCAACGAGGGTATCGACCTCATCGAGTACCTCGAGCGGCGCATCATCGCGCGCGCCGGTGACGCCAGCCGTGCCGCGCTGCTCGCCCGCGACGTCCATGTGCTTCCCGAATTCATCGGCAACCGCTCGCCCTACGCCGACCCCGACACCCGCGCGGTGATCGCGGGCCTCGATCTCGACAGCGACGTTGGTGCGATGGAGCGGCTGTTCGTCGCCGGCCTCTGCGGTCTGGCTTATGGCCTCGCCGAGGTGATCGAGGCCTTTGCCGCGCATGGCGTCCATTCCAGTATCATGATCATGGGCGGCGGCGCGAGCCGCAGCCCGCTGGTGCGGCAGATCATGGCTGATACCACCGGTCTCACCGTCGCGCTGCCGCAAACGAAAGAACCCGTGCTGCTGGGCGCCGCGATGCTCGGCGCGGTGGCCGGCGGTGCCTATGCCTCGATCGGCGAGACCATGGCGAAGATGTCGGCGCTGGGGCGGAAGAGCGAGCCGACCGCGTCCGGCATGGCCGCGTTTCATGCTCGCAAGCGCGAGGTCTACAAGCTGCTGCGCGAGGTCGATCGCGGCAGCCGTGAAGCGATGCGCGAGGGTGCCGGAGGTTGAAACGGATGTTGATTGCCTGCGGCGATGCGCTGATCGATTTCGTCCCGACGCGAAACACCGAGGGGCGCGAGGCGGTGATGCCTGCGGTCGGCGGCTCCTGCCTCAACGTCGCGATCGGCATGGCGCGGCTCGGCGCGCCGACCGGATTCGTCGGCGGCATCTCGGCCGACATGTTCGGGCGCATGATCGCCGACCACGCCACCGCGTCGAACGTCGAGCTGGGGCTGGCCAGCCGCAGCGATCACCAGACCACGCTCGCCTTCGTGCGCATCGTCGCGGGCGAGTCGCACTACGCCTTCTACGATGCCGAAACCGCGACACGGAACTGGACCTACCGGCGCGGCACAATTCCGTTCGCGACGGTCGAGGTCATCCATGTCGGATCGACCACGCTGGTCAACGACCAGGGTGCGGCCGAGACGAAAGCCCTGATCGCGGACGCGCGCGCGTCGTCAACGATCTCCTTCGATCCGAACTGCAGGCCCAATCTGGTCAGGGACAAGCCGGCCTACCTTGCGCGCATGGCCGAGTTCGCAGGCCACGCCGATCTCATCAAGATGTCGGATGTCGATTTCGCGTATCTCTTCGGCGAGGAGCCCTATGAGCAGCGCGCGAAGGTGCTGTTGGGGCAGGGCACGAGCCTCGTCGTCATCACCCGCGGCAACAACGGCGCCATCGCCTGGCACGCGGGAGCAGGGCAGATCGAGGTCGCCGCGCCCAAGGTCGAGGTCGCCGACACCATCGGCGCCGGCGACAGCTTTCAGGCGGCATTGCTCTTTGCCTTACACAAGCAGGGCCGCATCGGCCGGCAGCAACTGAAGGACATCAGCGTGGAAGATCTTCACCGTGCGCTGTCCTTTGCGGCAAATTGCGCCGGCCTGACCTGTACCCGCCCGGGTGCCGATCCGCCGTGGAGCCATGAAGTCACGTGGGGCGTCTAGCGCGGCTCCGCATCACAGCCGTGCCACGACCTTCTCGGCGCATTTGAGGAAGGTGCGGATCAGTGGGCTCTGCGAATCCCGCCGCCAGCACACGGCGATATCGATGGAGTCGGCGGCATCCCGCAGCGGCCTGAACACGATGCCCTGCGGCGCGCCGAGCTTCGCGCAGGCCGGCAGGATCGCAAGCCCCTCGCCGGCGAGAACGAGGCTCATCGCCGAATGCACCGTCTCCACCCGGCTCGCGATCGGCATCACGATCTGATGCCGCCGCAGCAGGGCGGCGACCGCGGAGGAGGCGGGGTCTTGCTCCGGCGGCGGCAGCGCGATCAGCGGGCGGCCCTGGAGTCGCGCCATCGGCACTGCGCTCAGGCGCGCAAGTGGCGAGCGCTTCGGCATCGCCAGCATGAACGGTTGTGCGCCAATCCGCGCCACCTGGATCTCGGGATGGTGGATCGCCGGCATGCACAGCGCGACGGTGACGCTGCGGTCGAGCAGCCGCGCCTCGCGCGTCGAGGCGCTGAGCTCGGCGAAGTCGAGGTCGACGCCGGGAATGGATCGCCGCAGCTCGGGGATCAGGCGCGGCAGCATGGCGTTCGCCAGCACGAACATGTATCCGACCGAAATCCGCCCGCGGCTGCCGGCTGCGACCGCGCGCGCGGCTTCGACCCCGTCGGCCGCAAGCGCCAGCGCCTCGCCGGCGCGCACCAGCAGGGCCTGGCCCGCTTCCGTCAGATCCATGCCGCGCGTGCCGCGGCGGAACAGCGGCGCGCCAACCTCGGCCTCCAACTTGCGGATCTGGACCGACAGCGGCGGCTGCGCCATCCGCAGCCGTTCGGCGGCCTTGCCGACGCTGCGCGCCTCGGCCACGGCGACGAAGTAGCGAAGCCGGTGAAGATCCATTGGCATACCGAAATCGTATGGGTTGACCACTAAAATGGTATTGGACGCTGAGTTAACAGAAGTGTCATTCTCGCTGTCAATGCCATCGGCCAACGAGGGCCGGCTTCGGAGCGATGATTTGACGATGAACGGCGATCCCTGCCTGCTGTCCGCAACCGAACTGCGCGGCCTCATTGCCACGAAGAAGATTTCGCCTGTCGAGGTCACCCGCGCCGTGCTCGCGCGTGCCGAGGCGCTTCAGCCCGAGCTGAACTGTTTCATCACGCTCTGCGGCAACGAGGCGATGGTGCAGGCGCGTGCGGCCGAGCGCAAGGTGATGGTGGGCGAGCCGCTTGGCCTGCTGCATGGGCTTCCCGTCACCGTCAAGGACATCGTCAACACTGGCGGCGTTAAGACCACGTTCGGCGCCGTTCCCTACAAGGACAATGTGCCGGCCGAGGATGCCGTTGCGGTGGCAAAGCTCCGTGCGGAAGGCGCGATCCTGATCGGCAAGACCACGACGCCTGAATTCGGCAGCAAATGCCTGACCGACTCGCCCTTGTTCGGCCGCACCCGCAATGCGTGGAGTGCGGAGCGGTCCTCCGGTGGCTCCAGTGGCGGCGCGGCCGTGGCGGTGGCGAGCGGCATCGCGCCGCTTGCGATTGCGACCGACGGCGGCGGATCGACGCGAATTCCCGCCGCTTGCAACGGCGTGGTGGGGCTTAAGCAGAGCAACGGCGTGATCGCGCACAGCCAGGCGCTCGATGCCTTCGGCAACCAGACCTATGTCACGCCGACCACGCGCACCGTCGCCGATACCGCGCTGATGATGCAGGCGATGGCCGGCGAGAATTCCTGCGATCCCTGGTCGATCGGCGTGCCCGTGCCCGATTTCATCGGCACCGCCGCGCCGCGCGGCGATCTGCGCGGGCAAAGGATCTTGTTCTGTGCGTCGCCGCCCGGTCGCCCGGTGTCGTCAGATGTCGCGGCTAGCTTCACGGCGAGCCTCGATCGGCTGGCCGGTCTCGGTGCCGAGCTCGAGGAGTTCTCCGGCGAGGGGTTTGACATCGAGCCGATCTGGCGCGCCATCAACCACACCGTCTGGCGCACGCGCTTTGCCAAGCTGGTGGCCGAACACGGCGATGTCCTCAGCGAGGCCTTCGTCAAGCAGGTCGCGCTTGCGACCAATGTCAGCGGCGTCGCCTATCAGGAGGCGATGTTCGCGCGCACCGCGCTGTTCCGCCGCGTGCAATCCCTGCTTGCGCGCGGGCATCTGTTGGCGATGCCGACCCTCACCCGCACCGCGCTGCCGATCGACCAGGACCTGTTCGGCACCATCGAGATCGACGGCAAGCACTTCGATAGCGTCCGGCCGCACTGGTTCCCGTGGACCATGCCGTTCAATATGACCGGCCACCCCGCGATCAGCCTGCCCTGCGGCTTCGGCCGCGACGGCCTGCCGATCGGGCTTCAGCTCGTCGGTCGCTTCCGTGCTGATGCCGAATTGCTGCGGGTGAGCGCGCTGTTCGAGGCCTCGCACGATCTTCTGTCCCGCCGGCCCGGCTGAGGTGAGGCACATGCCGCAAAGGACTTGCCTCCGGCGCCCGGACATGTTGATCGTGCGGCGGATGAGCCCTGAAGCCGAGCGCGCATGAACGTATTCTTTCTTCGACGTCTGTTGACCTTGCTGGCGACGCTGGTCGGCGCATCCGTGATCATTTTCCTGGTGCTGGATGCGCTGCCGGGCAATGCCGCGCAGATGCTGATGGGCGCCGATGCGTCGGCCGACGCGGTGCGCGCGCTCACCGTCAAGCTCGGGCTCGACCAGCCGCTGGCGGTTCGCTATTTGCAATGGATCAAGGGGCTGCTCGTCGGCGATCTCGGGAATAGCTATGTGTATGGCACGCCGGTCGCGAGCCTGATCGCGGAGCGGCTGGTGCTGACCATTCCGCTCGCGATCATGTCGATGCTGATCACGGTGACGCTGGCGCTCTCGGCCGGCATCTACACCGCGGCCAACCACAATAAGCTCGGCGACGTCGGCGTGATGTCGCTGACGCAGGTGGGCATCGCGCTGCCGAACTTCTGGTTCGCGATCCTGCTGGTCCTGCTGTTCTCGGTGCGGTTGCAATGGCTCTCGGCGGGCGGCTTTCCCGGCTGGGAGGATGGCATCTGGCTCGGCATCAAGTCGCTGCTGCTGCCGGCGATCTCGCTCGCGGTGGTGCAGGCCGCGATCCTCGCGCGCGTCACGCGCTCGGCGGTGCTCGAAGTGCTGCGCGAAGACTTCGTCCGCACCGCGCGCGCGAAGGGTCTCGGCAAGCGCGAGGTGCTGTGGAGCCACGTGCTGCGCAACGCCATGATCCCCGTGATGACGGTGATGGGGCTGCAATTCGCCAACCTGCTCGCCGGCACCATCGTGATCGAGAACGTGTTCTACCTGCCGGGCCTCGGCCGCCTCATCTTCCAGTCGATCGCCAACCGCGACCTGATCGTGGTGCGCAATTGCGTGATGTTGCTTGCGGCCATGGTCGTCATCGTGAATTTCGTGGTCGACGTGCTCTACGCCTTCATCGATCCCCGCATCAAGGTCCACGATTTGTGAGCGCGCCACTGTCCACTTCGGTCGACGCCCCGATCGCAACGCGTCCGCTGCCGGCCCGCACCTTCTGGGCCCGCGCGCTGCGTCACCGCAGCTTTGTGCTGGGCGGCGCGCTGAGCCTGCTGGTACTCGCCTCGGCGCTGCTGTCGCTGGTGTGGACGCCGTATTCGCCCTACGAGATCGACATCGCCTCGAAGCTCCGACCGCCGTCGGCGGCGCACTGGCTCGGCACCGATTCCTTCGGCCGCGACATCGTCTCGCTGCTGCTCGCCGGCGCGCGCTCGACCATTCTCGTCGGAATCATCGCCGTGAGCATCGGTCTCACCTTCGGGGTCTGCCTCGGCCTGATCGCGTCGGCCAAGCGCGGCTGGACCGAAGAGATCATCATGCGCTTCTCCGATTTCACCTTCGCCTTTCCGGCGGTGCTCTCCGCGATCATGCTCGCCGCCGTCGTCGGGCCGGGCATGGTGACCTCGATCATCGCGATCGGCATTTTCCAGATCCCGACGCTGACCCGGCTGACGCGCGGCTCGGCCAACGCGATCTGGGCGCGCGAATTCGTGCTGGCCGCGCGCGCCTCGGGGAAGGGCAAATTCCGCATCACCATCGAGCATGTGCTGCCGAACATCCTGTCGATCCTGATCGTGCAGGTCACCATCCAGTTCGCGCTCGCGATCCTTGCCGAAGCCGCGCTGTCCTATCTCGGCCTCGGCACGCAGCCGCCGCAGCCGTCCTGGGGCCGCATGCTGAACGATGCGCAGACGCTGCTGTTCCAGTCGCCGATGCTCGCGGTCTATCCGGGCGCGGCGATCGCCATCGCGGTGCTCGGGCTCAATCTGCTCGGCGACGGACTGCGCGATCTGCTCGATCCGCGACTGGCGCGGGAGCGGTGACGATGGGGGAGCACTCAAACTTGCCGCTGATCGAGGTCGCCAATCTCGGCGTTCGCCTCAACACCAGCCGCGGACCGGCACAGGCCGTGCGCGGCGTCAGCTTCACCCTCAAGCGCGGCGAGACACTGGGTCTCGTCGGCGAATCCGGCTGCGGCAAGTCGGTGACGGCGCTGTCGCTGATGGGATTGCTGCCGGACAGTGCTGTCGTGACCGGCAGCATCAGGCTTGATGGCAGCGAGCTTGCCGGTCTGTCGGATGCGGTTTATTGCAAGCTGCGCGGCAACCGCATCAGCATGATCTTCCAGGAGCCGATGACGGCGCTCAATCCGATGCACACGATCGGCCATCAGGTTGCCGAGCCGCTGCGGCGTCACAAGAAGTATTCGACGGCGCAGGCGCGCAAAGAAGCGATCGCCTTGCTCGACCGCGTCGGACTGCCCGACCCCGCAAGGCGGATCGACGCCTATCCGCATCAGTTCTCCGGCGGTCAGCGCCAGCGCGTCACCATCGCCATGGCGCTGGCCTGCGAGCCCGACCTCCTGATCGCGGACGAGCCGACCACGGCGCTCGACGTCACCATCCAGGGCCAGATCCTCGACCTCATCGCCGATCTCGTCGAGGAGCGCGGCATGTCGATGATCCTGATCTCGCACGATCTCGGCGTCATCGCCGAGAACGTGCAGCGCATGATGGTGATGTATGGCGGCACGGTCGTCGAGAGCGGGCCGACCGATGAGGTGTTCCGCCGCATGGGCCATCCCTATACGCAGGGCCTGTTCCGCGCCCGGCCGAAGCTCGGCGCGCGCAAGGGGACGCGGCTGACGACGATCTCGGGCACGGTGCCCGAACTTGCGGACTTGCCCGCCGGCTGCACGTTCGGCGACCGCTGTCCGCTGGTCGAGAACAAGTGCCGCGTGGCGCTGCCGCCGACGGTCGAAGTCGGTCCCGGTCACGGCGTGCGCTGTGTGCGCACCGATGTCTCCATGGCCGCGAATGTCGGAGCGCTGCCCGCATGACCGCAGCGCCGCTTCTCGACGTCAAAAATCTCGAGCAGCGCTACACGCTGCCGCGTGAAAGCCTGTTCCGCGCGCCGGGCCAGGTGCGCGCGCTCAACGGCGTCAGCGTGCGGGTCGATGCCGGCAAGAGCCTCGGCGTCGTCGGCGAGTCCGGTTCGGGCAAGTCGACCTTCGCGCGGGTGGTGATGGCGCTGGAGCGGCCGACGTCGGGGCAGGTCGCGCTGCTCGGCCGCGATCTCAACCGCATCTCGCCGGACGAGCTGCGCCGCGCGCGCCGCGATTTCCAGATGGTGTTCCAGGATCCTTACGGATCGCTCGATCCGCGCCAGACCATCGCGCGCATTGTCGCCGAGCCGCTCACCGTGCTGGAAGATGCCGACCGCACCACTTTTCGCGCTCGCGTCTCCGCGGTGCTCCGCCAGGTCGGCCTGCGCGATGCCGACATGGACAAATATCCGCACGAATTTTCCGGCGGCCAGCGCCAGCGCATCGCGATCGCGCGCGCGCTGATCACCCAGCCGAAGCTGATCGTCGCCGACGAGCCGGTCTCCGCGCTCGACGTCTCCGTGCAGGCGCAGGTGCTGAATTTGATGCAGGACCTCCAGGAGCAGTTCGGCCTGAGCTACATCCTGATCAGCCACGATCTCGCCGTGGTCGACTATCTCTGCGACGAGGTCGCGGTGATGTATCTCGGCCGGATCGTCGAGCAGGGCAGGCCGGAGGACCTGTTCGAGCGCTGTGCCCATCCCTATACGCGGGCGCTATTGGATGCCGTGCCGCGGGCACGCGCCGGCGGCGGCCGGCGGCGGCGCGGGGCCCAGGCGATCGCCTCGCAATCGGCGACTGCTGCCGGATGCCCCTATGTCGCGCGCTGTCCGCTGGCCGACCAGCATTGCCGCGAGGTTCCGCCCTTGCTACGCAAGGTCGGCGATGTCCATCTCGCCGCCTGCCACAAGGCGGAGGCCGTGATGGCATTGCCGCACGCGGCCATGGAGGGTTAGTGTCCCGCATGGAATTGGCGTAGGCTAAGACAAGAGAGGGCCGGGGAGTTACGCATGCTCAAGAAATTATCGATCGTCGCATTTGCCGCTGCGCTTGTCGCAGCACCGCTGCCGGTGCTGGCGCAGAGCAAGAAGGACAGCGTCGTCATGGCGATGGCGCTGGAGCCGCCAGGGCTCGATCCCACCATCGCCGCCGCGGCCGCGATCGCAGAAGTGACGCTCTACAACATCTATGAGACGCTGACCAAGATCAACGAGGACGGCTCCGTCTCGCCCTTGCTGGCGGAGAGCTGGACCGCCTCGCCCGACCTGAAGACCTACACGTTCAAGCTGCGCAAGGGCGTCAAATTCCAGAACGGCGAGCCGTTCGATTCCGCGGCGGTGAAGTTCTCATTCGAGCGCAACGCGATCGCCACCAGCACCAACAAGGACAAGAGCCTGTTCCAGGCTTTCGAGAAGGTCGACGCGCCCGACGCCGACACGGTCGTGATCACGGTGAAATATTCCGAGCCGAACCTGCCGTTCCTGCTCGGGCAGGCGAGCGGTTCGATCGTCGAGCCGAAGAGCGCGCCGACCAACGGCACGCAGCCGGTCGGGACCGGGCCCTATCAGCTCGGGGCCTGGGCCAAGGGGTCCTCGCTCACGCTGAACAAATGGGCCGACTATCGCAACGCCGCCGCGATCAAGCTGTCGAAGGTGACGATCCGCTTCATCTCCGATCCGGCGGCGCAGACCGCGGCGCTGCTCTCGGGCGACGTCGATGCGTTCCCGCGCGTCGCGGCAGCGCGCGCCATCGGACAGTTCAAGGCCGATCCGCGCTTCAACGTGATGGTCGGCGGCTCCCGCGCCAAGACCATCGTCGGCATCAACGAGCGCAAGAAGCCGCTCGACGACGTCCGCGTGCGCCGCGCCATCCTCGCCGCGATCGACCGCAAGGCGATGATCGACGGAGCGGCTGACGGTTTCGGCACGCCGATCGGCAGCTTCTACGTGCCCGGCGCGCTCGGCTTCGTCGATACCACCGGCATCAACCCCTACGATCCCGAGAAGGCGAAGAAGCTGCTGACGGAAGCCGGCGTCACCACGCCGCTCGAGCTGTCGCTGAAGCTGCCGCCGCCATCTTACGCACGGCAGGGCGGCGAGATCCTCGCGGCGCAGCTCGCCAAGGTCGGCATCGTCGCCAAGATCGAGAACGTCGAATGGGCGCAGTGGCTGTCGCAGGTGTTCGCCGGCAACGGCCCGCACAATTTCGACCTCACCATCGTCAGTCATGTCGAGCCGTTCGACCTCGTCAAGATCACCGAGCCGGACTACTACCTCGGCTACAACAACGAGGCCTTCAACGCGCTCTACAAGCAGATCGTGTCGACGCCTGACGAGGCCGGCCGCGTAAAGCTGCTCGGCGATGCCCAGCGCATGCTGGCCACCGACGCGGTCGCCGGCTTCCTGTACCAGCCGCAGCTCATCACCATCACCAACAAGAAGCTGAAGGGCGTCTGGAAGGACGTCCCGCAGTTCGAGAACGACTTCTCGACCTGGTCCTGGGAGTAGGGCCAGCCTCGCCAAGTTCGAGCCTGTCGCTTCAAAGTTGACCTCTCCCCATCGGGGAGAGGTCAATCTATTTGGGCAACCCAAAACAAAAACCTAGAAAACAACCCCATGCACAGTAGCCGGGGTTAGATATTTCAATGACTTGCGTCATTGGCTTGCACGGTCCGCTCGATGGCTTGCATGAGCCATGCGATGCGGTTGACCCGTCGGGCAAAACACCGGCAATATATGATCATCGCGGCGTCATGGTTCGGGACGCGCCGTCAGGCGAGGCACGCCATGAAGAAGCCATCCCGCCGCGATGCCGGCATCGCCGCGGCTGTCGTCAGCGCTGAAGCACCGATCATCTTGAAGCTCGACAATGCGCCGATGAGCGATATCGCTCATGCCCTGGCCAGCGGGCAGGTCACTGCCACGGCGCTGACCAAATCCTATCTCGCGCGCATCGAGGCGTACGATCGCGGTGGACCCGCGCTCAACTCCGTGCGCGCGATCAATCCCGACGCGCTCGGGATCGCGGGCAAGCTCGACGACACCAAACCGTCGGCCAAGCGGCCGCTGGCAGGCATCCCGATCCTGGTGAAGGACAACATCGCGACCGGCGACGAGCAGCCGACGACCGCGGGCTCGCTGGCGCTGGAGAGCGCGCGCGCCAGGAGAGACGCGACCGTCGTCAAGCTGCTGCGCAAGGCCGGCGCGGTGATCCTGGGCAAGGCGAACCTGACGGAGTTCGCCAACATTGTCGCGGCCGACATGCCCTCGGGCTATTCGTCGCTCGGCGGTCAGGTGAAGAACCCTTACGCGCCGGCGCTGATGGGCGATCACGGCATTCCGGTCGTGCCGCCGGGCGGATCGAGCGCGGGCTCGGCCGTCGCCGTAGCGGCCGGCCTGTGCGCAGCCTCGATCGGCACCGAGACGTCGGGCTCGCTGCTGTATCCCGCCAGCCAAAACGGCCTCGTCACGGTGAAGCCAACCGTCGGGCTGGTGAGTCGGGCCGGGATCGTGCCGATCGCGCACAGCCAGGACACTGCAGGACCGATGACGCGCACGGTGCGCGACGCGGCGATGCTGTTGAACGTGCTGGCGGCCAAGGACCCGCTCGACCCGGCGACGGAGCGGCAGCGGCGGCCGGCCGATTACACTGCGGATCTCACCAACGATGCGATGAGGGGCGCACGCATCGGCGTGCCGAGCGAGCCCGGCGATCCGCTCAACGATCGCTATTACGGCAAGCTGCCGCCCAGGTCGGCTAAGGTGATGGCTGATGCCATCAAGGTGCTGGAGGATCTCGGCGCGATCATCGTGCGCGCCAACATGCCGACACTCGGCTGGATCGGCGGGCCGGGTACGAGCATGAATGTGCTCAACCGCAATCCCCTGAGTCGCAACAAGGGCAATCTGGCGACGCCGCCGATCGTCTTCCTCTATGAGCTGAAGCGCGATCTCAATTTTTACCTGAAGGATTGGGCGACGAACACAGAAATGAAGACCATGGCCGACATCGTGGCCTTCAACGAGGCTCATGCGGAGACGGCGCTGCGGTTCGGCCAGGACCTGTTCCTCGCCGCCAACATGACCAGGGGCGATCTGAGCGAGCGCGAGTACAAATCGGCACGGGCCATGGACCTGCTCTCCGCCAAGACGCGCGGCATGGACGCCTACATGAACCAGCACAAGCTCGACGCGGTGATGTTTCCCGGCGCCGCGGGCTGCGTGATATCAGCGAAGGCGGGCTATCCCAGCGTCATGGTGCCGGGCGGTTTCATCTCGGGGGCCGACGACAAGGACACGCCCGACTATCCGCTCGGCGTCGCCTTCGCGGGCCGTGCCTGGAGCGAGCACAAGCTGCTGCGCCTGGCATACGCCTATGAGCAGGCCTCCAACGCGCGCAAGCCGCCGCCCGGCTTGCCCGCGCTCTAGATTTCATTGGGCCGAGAGGATCAGGATTGCTGGCCTGCAGTGTTGGCTAATTCAAGCGACGTCGGTTGAGGACGGCTTTTGCCCGTAGCGGAAGTCCCTGCTCGCGCGTTAGGCCACGTTTCTGGCCAGTTCCGAAAGTTCAGAGTGACAAATTGCGCGACACGCCCAAGGCCTCGACGAGAAAATCGATGAACAGGCGGGCTCGCAGGGGGAGCTGCCGCCGCGAATGCGTGCAGGACGCAGACCGGCGTGGTGAACATCGGTATGTCCGGCAGCACGACATTCAATCGTCCGGCGGGTGGCGTTGCTCGATGCTGATTTCGGCTTGGACCCATACCGGACATCATCCCTCCGGTACCTCGGCCAAACGCATACCCTCATAGACGCGTTCGCGTCCGGCGAGGTGGGTGGGATTATCACTCGCTGCGCCGAGGCGGAACCGGCGGATGGTAAAGCTTGGATCAAGCGCAAGTCCTGCCTTGGCAGCGGCCCGCGCCTCATCCAGCGAGCCGAGCAGTGCCAGGACGGCGGCGAGCCCAAAATGCGTGATGGGATAATTTCGGTTGGCCTCGAGGCTTCGACGGAACCAAGCTACCGCTTCGGCGTCGGCATTGAGCTGCACTTTGGCGAAGCCGACCATCTGCAGCCACCGGAAGACAGAGATGTCGCGGGGAGAGAGGCGGAGTGCTTCGTTGACATGGGCCTCAGTCTCAGCGCCGCGACCGAGAGAATTCATGGCGAAACCGATGGCCGCGTGCGCGTTAGCCAGATTGCGATCCAACACCAACGCTCGCTCGCATTCGGCGATGCCTTGAGTCGCGCGGTTCGTAAAAATCTGGACTATCCCTAACATCATGTGGGCCAAGGCGTGGTTCGGCGCGAGAGACAGCGCCTTTGTCAACGTCGTCTCGGCTGCCGCGAGATGCGCGGCCCGGTCGTCGGCCAGGAAGATCGCTCCGATGGACGCATCCACCAACCCCACACCGACCATCGCTCCGATATTTCCAGGATCGAGCGCCAAGGCTCGTTCAAAAAAGCCGCGGGCTTGTGCCATCGATTCGGGCGTGATTCCCTTGTTCCACAAGGCCACGCCTCGGAAATAGAAGTCCATCGCATCGGGATGCAGCGAACGTTCCGCTCGGCGCGCCTCAACCGCGATAAGCTGGGCGTCCAGCGTATTGGCGAGCCTTGCTACGATTTCGTCCTGCGTATCGAAAAGGTCGGTGACGGGTTTGTCGAAGCGTTCGGCCCATAGATGCGCCCCGGTTTCAGCGTCAATCAGCTGCACATTTACTCGAAGCCGATTGCCGCCACGCTGCACGGAGCCCTCGAGCAAGTAGCGAACATTCAACTCGCGACCGATCTGTTTGAGATCAATCACTTTGTTCTTATAGGTAAAGGCGGTGTGTCGACCGATTACGAATGCGCCACTGATGCGCGACAGGTCCGTCGTGAGGTTCTCAGTCACGCCATCGACAAAATAGTCCTGCTCGGTATCGCCCCCGAGGTTCATGAAAGGCAGGACGACGATCGAAAGTCGTGGCGCTGGAAGCACGGTCGGTCTCGCGCGGTCGGCTTGCACCGGCGGGTTAGGTCCTTCTTGGAGCACCGCGTAGGCTCGCACTGGGCGCTCGATGTTTTTGAGGTTCTGCTCGCCAAGATCGGCAAACTCAACCTCGACCTTGTCTCGAATTTGATCGTAGGCGGCGGACGAGATGCAGATACCGCCGGGCTCAGCGATGCTCTCAAGCCGCGCAGCGATGTTAACGACGTCCCCGAAGATGTCATGAGGCTCAACGATTACGTCACCGATGTTGACACCCACACGGAAAGCAATACGCCTGTCTTCCGTGTCATCGATTGTAAGTTCCCCGATGCGGGTCTGAAACTGCACCGCAGTTCGGACGGCTTCGACAGCGCTCGGAAACTCCGCCAAGAAGCCATCGCCGATGTTCTTCACGATGCGGCCGCCGTGTTCGGCGATTGCCGGTGCGACAGCGTCCGCGAGGAGCGCCGTCACCTTGGCGTAGGTAGCCTCTTCATTCTCGTGCATCAGCCGCGAATAGCCAGCCACGTCAGCAGCCACTATCGCCGCCAACCTGCGCTCAACCCGGACTGGCGCCAACATCGCTTTGACTGAATGCCCGCCCAAGCTGATGACCGTTCCTGGGTCCTTCTGAGACATGCCGACCAAATC
The DNA here is from genome assembly GCF_052588265.1 of Bradyrhizobium sp. Pa8. Taxonomy (NCBI): domain Bacteria; kingdom Pseudomonadati; phylum Pseudomonadota; class Alphaproteobacteria; order Hyphomicrobiales; family Nitrobacteraceae; genus Bradyrhizobium; species Bradyrhizobium sp. Pa8. The sequence goes on from NZ_CP176767.1 coordinate 3,303,820, forward strand.
TCTGCGTTCGAGGGCGAACCGGAAAACACGTGCTTGCACCGAGGTCTTCTCAATTTGAACCAACTCGAGCATGCGCTTCCGACGCTACGCTTGGGCTGCACCCAAATCGAAGGCGGAACATTCGAGAGAAATGCGCGTAGTCGCGGAACCCGCAGGAGTAGGCGATCTCGCTAAGCATCTGGTGCGATTTGGTTGGCTGTCGTCTAATCAGAAGATGTGCCGCGTGATCCAAACGAAGCGACTGAATGAACCGGCTGCACGTTAGTCCGCGCGCCGTGAACAGCTTCTGGAGATAGCGCAATGAAATTCCCGCTTCGCTGGCCACATCGCGAAGGGAAAGGTCAGGATCTGAGAAATGGTTCCTGGCGATGCTGCAGACGCGCGTGAACAGCCTGTCAGTGTGAGAGGAATTAGGCAGCAAATCGGACCCGGCGAATAAGGCACCAAGCAGATCGTAGATTGCCAACTGGATGTAGGGCTCGGCCGCAGTGAATGAACTATCGTCTTCGCCAGGGGCGTCCGAAACGAGACGGAATAGGAGGCGACACGCGGGTGTTGCACCGTGCCAACATATCCCGCCGCCTGGTTCCAAACCCAAATGGGAAATCAGCCGCCGTCGTGGGATAGAAAGAGAAAGCCATCGGCAGGATGTGCTCCCAGAGATCAAACTCACTGGTCGGGCCACGTCGACAAGTCCAATGTCACCCACAGCAAGCTCCGCCACATGATCGTTCTGAATCAGTGTCGACCGACCGGATATCTGAAACACGACGTTGTAATAATCGCTGCTATTGAGGCGAGGGTCGCGGCGCATCCGTTCGAACCGGTTGATGTTGGGGCTGGCAAATGCAGTTTCGAGCGCAATCATTCCCCACATGCATGAGCCACGGACCGAACCCTCAAAAAGTTTGGATGCGACGCCCTGAGAACTGAAAACACCGATTGAGCGGATGCCGGTTAGCCATGTATCGTAATCCGATGTTGGCCCGATGAGAAATTCACTGCGGCTGGACATCTCGCTTTCCCTTTCGCAGCCAAGGAATGAGGCGACCTGTTTACCGCAAGTGCGCACAAGTCTGAATGCTGCAACAGCAGCACACAAAAATGTGTTCCCAGCCGTTTTAGGAAATGACGCGCTCCTGTTCGTTGAAAGAGTGCGCGTCACCGCATCGGAAAGGGCGCGCCAGCCACTTCACGCTCATTCCTCATTGTTCTAGATATCAACCGCTCGAGAGAGTGATTGGACCAGCACAGCAATCCTTGTGCCGATCTGACGGCGCTCTGGTGGCGATGGTGTCAAACTGCTGCGGTCAACAAGTCGAGCGTCATCTACAAGTGTCGCGTGCAGGTGTCGCGCCCGCAGCATCATGCAGGAGGTCTCTGACGATGTCTGACAATCCCAATCCGAATGATCGTCGCTCGACGAACGCAATCAATGCCCAAGAAGTGTTTTCCCCGCAGAAACATTTGCGTCCGATGAACGAGTATCTCACGGAGGTTTCCGATAATGCGGGAGACTACTGTCTCATCCGATGTACCCTGCCCGCGGGCACGGTGGTGCCGATGCATAGTCACGCCGATCGAGAGACGTTTTACGTGGTGTCCGGGAGCATAAATGCCCTTCACGGAGACCGCTGGGAGGAGCTTGGACCAGGCGATGTCTTCGATGTGCGAGACGGTGCCAAGCACGCTTGGAGAAACTCGTCGCAACTGGCTGCTTCGATCATATGCGTGACAACAACAAAGATGGCCCGGTTTCTGCAGGAGATATCGAGTTCAGCTGCCGGCTCTTTGCCGGAGGAGCAAGCGCGACGCTTCCTCAAGCTCGTGCAGGCAAACGGGTATTGGCTCGCGAGCCCGGAAGAGAACTCAGCGGTCGGATTGACCGTCAATTGGAGCGGGGGCGGTGACTGACTGCGGTTCCTTTCTCGTGCTGGATGCCATGAATTATTGCACTGAAGGGAGCGGCAACCGAAACGAGCGGCTAAGCACTATCGCAAGCGCGCGTCGGCGCACTTCCGGTCCTGGCCCTTAGCGGAGAAATCCGCGTTCTGAACCGATGGACTGCTCTTGCCCCCACCCGATGCGCCCTTAAGCGGCCATCCTCATTCTTACAGCTGTAACCATCTCCCCCTGAGGAGACATCGTTCGGTAGCGCGCGCCGCTCCATTCTTGGCGTGGCCGCGCGGATACAAGCGCGGCCAAGCATCTGTCCGGAAACCTGCATTGGGTTGCCCAGGATGGATTGCTCCAGCGAATGCGCCACCGCGACGAAAGGGTTCTCCGATGTCCTATAATTTTCTGCTGGCGTCGTGGGGGACCCTCGGGAATTTGAGCCCGCTATTGACTGCGGCGCGGAGGTTGCACCGGAATGGACATCATATCCGGGTGATGGCGGATCCGGCGATGCGCGCTGAAGTCGAGGCCTCCGGCTTTGCATTTGTAACATGGCGCCGCGCCCCAACCGGAAAGGCTGCGGATCCGGTGGATGTCTCGGATGTGAAAGACTTTCTACGCCAGGCCGTCTTTGATCCTGCCGCGCTCTATGCGGCCGATGTCCGGGATGAGATCGGCCGCATGCCGACGGATGCCGTTCTCGTGCTTGACGTGCTGTTTGGTGCTGCGCTCGGGGCGGAGGCGTCGGGCGTGCCTTTCGCTCTTCTGTCCCCTCATGTCAGCATTCGGCCCCTGCCGGGAATGCCGCCGGCGACCAGTGGATTGGGCCAACCGAAAACGCCGGAAGAGCGCGCCGAGGTCGACGCCGCCAATGCCAGGCTTTCCGAAACACTCAATGTGTTTCTACCTAGTCTCAACCGCGCTCGTGCCGATCTGGATCTTCCGCTTCTGGTAGATGTCTTCGATCTGTTCGATCGGGCCAACCGGCTTTTGCTCGCGACCAGTCGAGCGTTCGACTTTCAAGCTGACTCGCTGCCCGACAATTTCCGCTACGTCGGACCGCTGCTGGATGTACCGAACTGGTCAAAATCTCGGCAGACGGAGGCGTGGCGCGCGCCATGGTCGGCTCAGTCGGGTCGTCCTCGCGGGCTGATCGCATGCAGCACGGGCGCCCAAGGTCAGCGCGAAATGTTTCAGCGCATTATCGGCGCGATGGAAACAGTCGAGATCGATGCTCTTGCAACAGCCGGTCCCAATGTCGACGTCGCCGATCTCAAGGCTCCGAACAATGTGCATTTGGTCCGCGGCGCTCCCCATGACCTCGTCATGAAGGATGTTTCCGTGGTGATCTCGCAAGGCGGCCACGGAACGACCACGCGTTCACTCATCAACGGACTGCCGCAACTCATCCTGCCAATGGGGCGGGACCAGGCTGCCAACGCTGCGCGCGTCGAGGCGAAGGGGGCAGGGCTTCAGTTGCCTCCAACCGCCTCCGAAGCGGAAATTGCCGCGGCGGTGAACCGATTGATTGCAGAGCCGCAATTCAGGAAGGCGGCCCGTCTGCTCGGCGAGGCCATGAAAGTCGATATCGATCGGTCCGGCCTCGTCGACGAGATGGAGGCGATCGCCGCCACTGGCCGCGCGGCGAGACCGCAACCGAAGAAACAACCGCTTCGAAAGTCTGCCTGATGGTTCGCAATGCGAATGGGCGGCGCATCGTTCGTGAACGATGCGCCGCTCGCTGGTTCATGCCGCTTTGGCGTCGACGCTGCCGATCCAGTTGCGGGCGAGCGTGACGTCGGCCTGCGACAATTGATGGCCCGCCGGCAGGACCTTGTGGTCGACACGCGCTCCGGCTTCCGACAACAGCGCCGCAAGCTTTGCCGAATTGCTCGCCGGCACGATCGGATCGGCCTGCCCGGACAGCAGCAGGACAGGCTTGCCGCCAAGCTCTGGCTTCGGCGGATCCGACAGCGGCACCATGGCACGCAGCAGGATCGCGCCTGCCAGGACGTTCGGCTTCAGCAGCAACAACGCGGCTGCGATGTTGGCGCCGTTGGAGAAGCCGACTGCAACGGGAGCGGCAATGCCGTATTGCTGCCGCGCATCCGCGACGAAATCGGCGAGCTCCAGCGCGCGCCGGCGCACGTCGTCCTCGTCGAACACGCCCTCGGCGAGGCGACGGAAGAAGCGCGGCATGCCGTGCTCGAGCACGCGGCCACGCGGCGAGAGCAGGGCAGAGCCGGGCGAGATCATGTTGCCGAGCCCGAGCAGGTCGTTCTCGTCACCGCCGGTGCCGTGGAGCAGGAGCAGCGGAGGGGAGCCCGCCCTTGTCGCGGGCTCGAAACGATGGATGAATGGGCTCTCGGTCATGACGCGCTTTCTTCCAGGCTCGGCAGAACATTTTCGATCTGCTTGCGCTGCGCTTCGAGGAAGCTTGGCAGTTTCAGGTCACGTCCCAGCGTTGCGACCGGTTCATCGACAGCGAAGCCGGGGATATCGGTCGCGATCTCGAACAGCACGCCGCCGGGCTCGCGGAAGTAGATCGAGCGGAAGTAGTTGCGGTCCCTCTGCTCGGTCGGGTGCAGGCCGTGATTGCTCACGAGCTTTTGCGCCATCCGGCCCTGCTCGGCGTCATCGGCCGCGCGGAAGGCGATGTGGTGGACGGAGCCGCCGCCCTGATGTCCGCGCAGAAAGCCCTTGGCCTCGTAGATGTCGACGACGCTGCCTTCGGCATCGCCCGGCGCCTTGAAGCGGATCACCGAGCCCTCGCGTCCGGTCTCCTTGAAGCCGAACACGTCGGTGAGGACGGCAGCCGTCTTCGCCGCGCTGTCGAGCAGCAAGGTCACGCCGTGGAAGCCGCGGATCGCGTGCTCGGCCGGGACGTCGCCATTGCTCCAGCCGGGCTCGTTCTCGGCACTGGGGACACCCACAAGCGCGAGCGCCATGCCGTCAGGGTCGGTGAACGGCAGGACGGACTCGCCAAAACGCTTCTCCAGCGCCTCGTAGGCGATGCCCTTCTCGGTGAAGCGCTGCGTCCAGTAGCCGAGCGAGCGCTGCGGCACGCGGAAGGCGGTCTGATGGGTCTCGCCGACGCCGCGGCGGCCGGCGGGCACGCCGGCCCAGGGGAAGAAGGTCAGGATGGTGCCGGGGCGGCCGGTCTCGTCGCCGTAATAGAAATGATAGGTGCCGGGATCGTCGAAATTGACCGTCTTCTTGACGAAGCGCAGGCCGAGATCCCTTGTGTAAAAGCCGAAATTGCGGATGGGATCGCCGGCGATCGCGGTGACGTGGTGCAGTCCAGACATTGTCGTCCTCCAGAATTCGGGGAGCGGTCTTGCTCTAGGTGGAAATATCGTTCCGCTTTGGATTGGAGACAATCCATGCAAATATGACGTCTATGTCTACGATTTGGAAACAATCGGCGGGACCGGCCCTTGGATAAGGTGGCTAGCCTCCGGGCCTTCGTGAAGGTGGTCGAAAGCGGCAGTTTTGCCGAGGCGGGCCGGCAGCTGCGGCTGTCGCGCTCGGCGATCAGCAAATACATCGCCGACCTCGAGGAGAGCCTCGGCGTCCAGCTTCTGAACCGGACCACGCGCCACGCCAGTCCGACCGAGAACGGCCAGCGCTATTTCGAGCGCGCGGTCGTGATCCTCTCGGAGATCGAGGCCGCCGATCAGGCGGTGGCGCAGGCCCAGTCGGCGCCGCGCGGGTTGTTGCGCGTCAACGCGCCGATGTCGTTCGGCACGATGCGGCTCGGTCCTGTGCTGGCCGATTTCATGGCGCGCTATGGCGAGCTTCAGCTCCAGATCGTGCTCAGCGACGATCTGCTCGATCCCGTCCAGGACGGCTTTGACGTGACCTTGCGGATCGCGGAATTGGAATCCTCGAGTTTGATCGCGCGAAAAATCATGCCGGTGGCGCGGATGATCTGCGCTTCGCCCGATTATCTCGCGCGTCACGGCACGCCCAGGCATCCGCAGGACCTGCGCGAGCATGCCTCGCTCACCTACGGCTTCCTGCTGACCGGCAGTCAGTGGAAGCTCACAGGCAGCGACGGGGATCACTGGATCCAGCCGGCCTGGTCGCTCTGCGTCAACAATGCCGAAGTGCTGCGCGACGTCGCGATCAAGGGCAGGGGGCTCGCGCTGCTGCCCGAGTTCATCGCGGCTGACGCGTTGAAGAAGGGCGAGCTGCGGACGGTGCTGGACGACTATTCTGCGCCGCCGCTTGCGCTCTACGCGGTCTATCCGCCGACACGGCACTTGTCGGTGAAGGTGCGGCTGTTCATTGATTTTCTGGTTGAGCGTTTTAGCGGCGACGAGGCGCGTTGAGGCCAAGCGGCCGATGTCTGCCGGGCCCGGGAAGCGGGGCGTGAGGCGATATCCCCTTCGGGCCACAAGCCGACATTCTTGCGATGATTATCCGGCAAGCTTTTCAAGAAGCGCGTGGACAGCGAACGCAACGATTGGAAGCACGACGATCGCCGTCAAAAATCGTTGCTTCAGATATTGCCTTTGCTGATCATCCCTGGGGAAAACCTCCCAGATCAAGTGTTCCCATAAGCTCGTTCGAGGTGATGGCCTAACTCCCCGGACCCAAAGCGAGCCATGAACGATCGTTAGGCTGATGATCAGCGTCAACGCTAAAAACAGAAAACCCCTGGTCTGCAGCAATCTCGCCCCTCTCAGTCCCGCACAGGGTGGCTGCGCTAATTTGTCCGCGGCCTGTTTGAGCGCGTCCGCCAAGCTTGAGACAAGCGAGTTCGATGCGAGGTGTCAATGGCTGGAGATCTCAGTCTTCGGCCCCGCGCGCTGCTCGGCGGGTCGGAGCAATTCGTCGAGCGCGCTCATCGAGGCCTTCTGGAGCGCGACGAGCTCGCGCGCGGCACTCTGGCATTCGGGCGCGGACATCGAGGCTGCCGCCAGCTCGACGTCGCGGCTGCGCTCGAACAGGCGGACAAGGCCGAGCGCGCCGGCGGCGCTGCCGAGCTGGTGCGCGGATCGCGCGAGCTCGTTGTGATCGCCGGCCGCGGCGGCCTTGGCGATGTCCGTGATCAATTTGTCGCTGGTCTCTTGCAGCAAATGATGGAGCTTTGCGATTTGCGCGGGGCCGAGCAGCTCTCGCTGGTCGTCGAGGAAATGCCGGTCGATCAATGCGCCTGCAGCGAGTTGCGCGGCGGCCGGCTCATCCGGGGCGTCCTCGATCGCCTCGCGCAGCGCGTTGATCAGGATCGGCTTGCTGACGACCTTGGCGATGCCGGCGCCGGCGAGCCGCTCGCGGGCGCTGGTGGAGACGTCGGCGGTCACGGCGATGATGCGCGGCATTTTTGGCAGATCGAGCTTGCCGATCCGCGAGGCGGCCTCGACGCCGTCCATGTCGGGCATGTGCAGATCCATCAGGATGATGTCGAAAGCCTGATCGCGGGCAAGCGCAATGGCCGACGCGCCGTCTCTCGCAATCGTCGCGCGATGGCCGAGCCGGTTCAGGATCGCTTCGCCGACCTCGCAATTGACGGGATCGTCGTCGACTAGCAGCACGCGGAGCTGCCGCGATGGCGGCGGGACCGCGCCTTGCGCCACGCCGCTTGCGGCGCGGCCGAGCGGCACTTGAAGCGTGAACGTGCTGCCCGCGCCCGGCGTGCTCTCGACCGTCAGCTCGCCGCGCATCAGGCGCGTGAGCCGGCGCGCGATCGCAAGTCCGAGGCCGGTGCCGCCGAACCGCCGCGCGATGCTGTCGTCGGCCTGGACGAAATCGTCGAAGATGCGCTCGTGCATGTCGGGCGCGATGCCGATGCCGGTATCGCGAACGGTGATGCGCAGCAGGACATGATCGTCGCGTTGCTCGGCAGCCGCCGCGAGCGCAATCCCGCCGTGCGGGGTGAACTTGATGGCATTGCCGATCAGATTGAGCAGGATCCGGTTGAGCCGGACCGGATCGCCGTGCACGGATGTGTCGACCGTCGCATCGCAGGCGAGGTCGAAGGTCAGGCCCTTGCCGAAGGCTTGCGGACACATCAGCTCCGCGGCGGTCTCGATCAGCTGGTGGAGGCGGAAGTCGCGCGTCTCCAGCGTTTCGGTGCTGGCCTCCAGGCGGGCATATTCCAGGATGGCATCGACCAGCGCGATCAGCGTTTCGCCCGATGCCTCCGCGGTCGCGAGGTGGCGGCGCTGGGCCTCGCCGAGGCTGCCGTCGTCGAGCAGCTGCAGCACGCCCATGACGCCGTTCAGCGGCGTGCGGAGCTCGTGGCTGACGACGGCGAGGAAGCGCGACTTGGTCTCGTTGGCCAGCACGGCGGCCCTGCGCGCGCGCTCGGCCGCGTCATGCTCGGCCAGGGCGTGGTCGCGCGCCTTCTCGAGCTCGGAGGTGCGCTCGATCACCTTGCGCTCGAGCGTCGCGTAGGATTCGCGCAGGTGAGCGGCCATCCGGTTGAACTGGTCGCCGAGCGCTTCCAGCTCGTCGCCGGTCTTGATCGCGAGCCGCAGGCCGAGATCGCCGCTGCCGATCCGCCGCGCGCCCTGCGTCAGGATCTGGATCGGCACGGTCATGCGCCGGCTGAGCCAGAGGGACACCAGGACCGCGAAGGCGAGCAGGACGACCAGGAGAAACGTCGCGCGTCCGATCGATGCATAGATCGGGGCGTAGGCTTCGCTGAGCGGAAGCTCGACGAACACCAGCCAGCCGAGCGAGGGGACCGTCGCATAGGTCGAGAGCACGCGCTGGCCTGACAGATCCTCCTTGACCAGGCCGCCCGAGGGCGGCCCCACGCCGTCGAGCGCGGCGCGCACGTCCGCATGCCCGGAGAGATCGCTCCGTTGCAGCGCCGGCCACAGATCGGGATGCGCGATCAGGACTCCCATGCGGTCGACCACATAGGCCTTGCCGGTGTTGCCGACCCTGATCCCGGCGACGAGGTCCCAGATGAAGCGCAGATTGACGTCGGCCACGATCACATTGGGATTCCGCCCGGTCCCGCGGGTGGCGAGCGTCATGAACGGCTCGGTGTCGCCCAAGAAGTAGACCGGCCCGTAATAGGCCCGGCTTTCATTGGCGCCGCGGAAGGCCGGCGAGGCCGAGAGATCGGCCTTGCTGCCGACCCTGTCCGCGACACGGCGCGACACGCGCACCTGCTCGCGGCCCTGCGAATCGAGCTCGGCAATTTCCGCGATCGCGGGCGAGAGGCGCAGGAGCCGGATCGCGTTCAGGCGGTCGTCTTCGTTGCTCGACAGCTCCGGAGGCAGGCGCGAGAGCCATCTGATCTGGTTTTCGATCTGGCCGATGAACTGGCCGATCTGAATGGCCGCGCTTGCGGCCTGCTCGCGCTGGGTCGCCGCGAGCAGCTGCTTCTGCTCGCGATAGGAGAACCAGATGTCGAAGCCGGTGTTGATGGCGAGTGCGGCAAAGGCGAGGGCGACGATCGAGTAGAGATATTTTCGGAACAACCGGCCCGGAGGCGTCGGCAAATGTTCCTTGTCGATCGCCTCGTTCACTCGCGGATCTCGTCGGCGCGCGCCAGCAGCGTGAACGGAATGGTCAATCCGAGCGAGCGGGCGACCGTGCGGTTGATCAGCAGCTCGTATTTCCGCGGCGATTGCACCGGCAGATCCCCGGCCTTGGTGCCGCGCAGGATGAGATCGACGTAGTCGGCCGAGCGCACCTCCAGCGTCGGCCCGTAGCTCATCAGTCCGCCCGCATCCATGAAATAATGGAACGGATAGATCGTGGGGACGCGATGTTTGGCCGCCGCCGCCACGACCGCCTGACGGTGGATCACGAGGAAGCTGTCGACCAGCGCAACCATCGCCGCCTTGGGCGATTCGGAAAAGCGCCTGATGGTTTCGTCGATGTCCGTTGGCGCATTGACGGGCGCGGGGGCCACGGACACCCCTGAGGTCGCGGCCTCCTGCTCGATCGAGTCGAGGAAGAAGCGCCCGGCGCGCGGCGTGGTCGTCGGGTTGAAGAGGACGCCGACGCGCGCGAGATCCTGCACCGCCTCCCGGATGAGCTGAAGCCATTTGCCGCCCATTTCGGCGGTGCTGTTGGTGAAGCCGGTGACGTTGCCGCCGGGATGCGCGAGGCTTTCGACGAAGCCGTTGCCGACCGGATCGTTGGCGGTCGCGAAAACGATCGGGATGGTTTTGGTGGCGGCAAAGACTGCGGCGGTTTCGATGGTCGAGCCGGTCAGGATCACGTCCGGCTTGAGCTCGAGCAACTCCTGGACCGCGGTCTTGAGCTTGTCCGGTCCGCCGAAGGTCGAACGAAGTTCGAGGCGGAAGTTGACGCCTTCGACCCAGCCTCGCTGCCTCAAGCCGACGATGAGACCACCAAGGCGCGAGGTCGGGCTGTCGGTCATGCTCCGTCTGGTCAGTTCGTCGTCGAGCGGCAATCCCGTCAGCGAGGCAACGATCCGCATGCGATCTGACGTTGCGCCGAGCGCAATCCAGCCTGCGGCGGTTGTGCCCGCAAGGCGAATGAAGCCGCGGCGATCGAGCGCGAACGCGGAAGGCCGTTCGGTCATGGAGTTCTTTGCACGATGGTCTGTCCCAGCCGGATGCTTAACGCGAAAGGGCGGTGTCCACAATTGATGAAAAAATGCGCTTATGAATGTTCATTCGCAGCATTCGGCAGTCCGATACCGTATTCCTACCCGGCCAAAGAGTCGCTGTTTCGAGCTTTGTCTGCTCCGTGACGATCTGCAACGCATTGTGGCGTTGCAACATTTTCCGTCTCGTTGAGACGACGGTTCGGAGAAGTCGATTTCTGAGCGGCTGATTTTTTGAGGCGTTGTTTCAGGTTTGTTTCGAAGGTTTTCGATGCGCAAAATCTATCTTCTTCCGGCCCTCGTGGGCCTGCTGACCTCAGTTGCAGCCGGGCCGCTCGCGGCTCAGGGAGCGGTGCCGAAGCAGAAGGCTGCGCCGGCACCCAGAGCCGCCGCTGCCGGTGCGGCGCCAGCTACCGCCGCCGGTGCGCCGGTCGCTGCTGCGACCGAGACGCCGACCGCCGGTGCGGACGACAAGACGACCAAGGCGATCGACGGCTTCCGCTCCGCCAAATTCGGCATGAGCGAAGCCGACGTGCGCGCGGCGATGATCAAGGACTTCAACGCCAAGCCCGACGCCATCAAGGCGCAGGACAACGCGTCCGAGCTGACGCACAGCATCCTCATGTCCGTTCCCGAGCTGCTGCCGAACGGCGGGACTGCCGAGCTCTCTTATGTGTTCGGCTACAAGTCCAAGTCGCTGATCCAGATCGGCGCCGTCTGGTCGAAGGGGACCGACACGGCGATGACGCCGGAGAAGCTGTTCTCCAACGCCAACATCCTGCGCGCCCATTTCATGGGCGAAGGCTTCAAGCCCGATTCCATCGCGGTCAACATGCCGGTTGCCGGCGGCATCGTGATGTTCCGCGGCAGCGACGCCAAGGATCGCTCGGTGATCCTGCTTTTGCAGGGCACGTTCGAGAACAAGGAGAACAACCAGCGTGTGCTGACCCCGACCAGCCTGCTGCTGTTCTACGTGGCCGACGCCAAGAGCCCCGACATCTTCAAGCTGCCGCCTGGCCAGTTCTGATGCCGGACGACCTCACGACATTCTCCCACCCGGTTGTGGATCGGCGCGAATGCCGATGAAGAGGATCTGAAATGCGCGGACCATCTGCGACGCGACACAATGACGAGCTGACGACGCTGCGGGGGCTGGCGCGCTTCCGTTCGATGTCGCTGCTCTGCGCGATGCAGATGGTCTTCCTGCCGGTGTTCAGTGTCCGCCTGCAGGCGCAGACGGCGAACGTGATCGTTCCTGATGGACGCACCGGCACCAGCTTGCAGACATCAGGCGGCGTCACCAACGTCACAACGTCGACGATTTCGGGCAACAACGCCTTCAACTCGTTCTCGCAGTTCAGCGTCGGGCAGGGCAACACCGTCAATCTGCAACTGCCGACCGGCACCCAGAACCTGGTCAACATCGTTCGCGACGCCCCGGTCTACGTCAACGGCACGCTGAACTCCTATATGAACGGCTCGATCGGCGGTAACGTCTATTTCGCCGACCCCAAGGGGTTCGTGGTCGGCCGTTCCGGCACGGTGAATGTCGGCAGCCTCAACGTCTCGACGCCGACGCGCGAGTTCACCGACAGCCTGATCGGCGCGGGCGGGCAGATCAACCAGTCGGCGGTCGGCAATCTGATGGCGGGTTCGTTCCCGGTCTCGCCCGACGGCAACATCCGTATCTATGGCCGCATCAACGCGATCGACGGCGTGCGTCTGACCGGGCAGAACGTCTTTGTCGGCGGCGCCACCCAGCGCGACATCGCCAATCTCGATCACGCCGCGAAGTTTGCGGCCTCCGTGAACTCCAAGGGCCTGCGCAGCGCCAGCGCGATCACCGTGAGCAACGGCTCGATCCATATCGGCGCCGTCAACAACGCCAGGATCAACGGGCGCCTGACGGCGCAGAGCAAGACTGCGACGCCGAGCAACATCACGGTGCAAGCCGGCAACAACATCGATGTCGGCAAGAGAGCCAATCTCAACATCGCAAGCGCAAACGGTAATGCCGGCGAGATCCGCCTGAAGGCGGTGCAGAACCTGACGGTCGCGGGCGGAGCCAAGTTCGACGCCAGCGCGAAGATGGGCAATGCCGGTCTCGTCGATTTCAGCGCGAACGGGATCATCGACATCGGCCGAGGCATCAAGGTCAACCTCAGTGCGGACAACGGCAAGGCCGGCACGCTGCTGATCGACCCGACAGACGTGGTCGTCGGCGATACCGCCCAGGGCGACACCGGCGTGACGCTGTCGAACAGCTCGATCGTGAATGCGCTCGCCGGGCTCAGCGCCGGTGCCGACTACCTCATCCAGGCCGATCATTCCATCACGCTCGCCGCGCATGCGATGATCGATGCCCGCCGTCTCGATGGCTCCGGCCATTCGACCGGCAACGCCAACAACGTCATCATCGACGCGCCGAACATCGAGATCATGAACGGCGCGCAGATCCTGGCCCAGTCGGTCAATTTCGGCGGAACCACTTACGCCGACGGTAATGTGACGCTGAGGGCAACGGCGAGCGACATCAAGCTGTCAGGCCAGGCCACCGCCGCGACGGCGATCACGGTCGACGGCAAGATCACCGGCGGCATCATCTCGATCAGCGCGACCTCGACGGCCGTGTCGAGCTTCCTGAACGGTTCCGTGGCCGGTGATTTCGCGCTTGTCGGCTCGACGCTCGCCGCCTCGGTGCTCGGGCTCAATGGTGGTTATGTCGCGGCCAGCGCCTCGGCGGTCATCAACATCAACAGCCATGCCGACATCAACGGCCGCGGCGACGTCACCGTTTCCGCGCATGCCACGGAGACCGCCTCCGATCCGGCCGTCGCGTCCACCTTGCTCGGCAGCCTGACGCCGGTCGCGGCCGGTGTGGTCGTCGGCAAGATTGACGGCACCGCCACGACCAACGTGGCCTCGGGCGCGACGATCAACGCCGGCGGCAACCTCGAGATCAAGGCACTCAACGACGCGACCGTCGCCGTCTCTGCCCTCGCGGCGTCGACGAGCGCGCAGATCGTCCCGACGGTGGCCTATTCCACGGGAACGGTGACGACGACCGTCAATGTCGCGACCGGCGCGCACCTTGCGGCAGGCACGGTGAACAACGGCAGCACGCTGAAGGTGCGCGCGATCAACAACAACTCGTTCTCGACCAGCGCAACGTCGGTTGCGGCACCCGGGACGGGCGCGAGCGGCGCCGTCGGCGGGGCGTTGGCAATCAGCGACATCACGACGTCCGCGACCGCAACACTCGGCGCATCGCTCGGAACCGACATCAACAACCGGATGAATGGCTCCGTTCTGGTTGAGGCTACGTCCGACACCACGATCAATTCCACAATGGCTTCGTCGATCGCCGGGCTGCCCGCGCTGATCGCGGCGATTGAAAGAGGACTGCGCGCCGTCACCTCGCCGACGTCGATCATCAGGGACCACATGGGGTCGCTGATGCCGCTGAACTTCGATTTCAAGGTCGCAGCGGCGTTGTCGATCGCCAACAGCACCCAGAGCGCGACCGCTGCAATCGCGCAAAATCCGAGCGGCGGCGCGCCCAGCATTTATGCGAGCGGGAATGTCGCCGTTGCCAGCAATGTCATCGATCGCGGCGTTCGCAGCAACGCGACTTCAAGCGCGATCACGAAGGACCCGGTGTCCGGCGAGAGCACGGCAATCAGCGCGGCGGTTGCCTGGGGCAATTTCACCCACAATTCGAACGCCTATGTCGGCAATGGCACGCTGATCAACGCGGCCAATATCGCCGTCGATGCCACCACCGAACTGCCGATTACCAACACCTGGCTGAAGTGGGACGGGCTGGGTGCGGTTCTGAGTCATCTCAACGGCAATCTCGGCGTCGGCGGCAACATCCTGACGAGCTACGCCAATGCCACTGCGGATGCCGGCGACACGATCGGGATCGCCGGTTCGTTGAACCATTTCGTCGTGAACAACAACACGACGGCGTGGGTGGCCGGCAGCGCGAGCCTGACGGCGATCTGCGCGACCGCGGCCTGCGGCAGTGGCACCGGCTGGTCGGTCGGGATGGATAATGGCGACGTCCACACCTACAACGCCAGCCTCCAGGTCGCGGCCACCACCACCACGGCGTCGATCGACGCGGCCGGCAATGTCGGCACGCTCGGTTTCCTGTTCGGCAACACGTCGGGCGGCTCCTCGGTCGGCGGTGCGCTCAATCTCGTCCAGTTCAACACCAACACCATCGCCGGCGTTTCGGACCGCGCGACGCTGCGTGCGGCGGACGATATCGCCGTCAACGCGATCACCTCGGACAAGTTCGTCGCCGTCGCGCCGTCGTCCGGCAAGGCGGCCGGCACGCTGGCGCTGAACGGCATCACCTCGCTCGGTTTCCTGAACAACACGACGCATGCGTCGATCTCGAACCAGGCCACCGTCTATGCGCCGACCGTCGGCATCCTGGCGCAGCAGGACCTGTCGGTCGTGACGCTGTCCGGCGCGATGAGCTATAACGGCAGCGGCGGTTCAGCGGTTGGACTGTCGGTCGCCTATCTCGGCGCAAATACCGACACCTCCGCCTATGTCGGCGACAACCATTCCGATATCCGGCCGGGCGTGTTCAGCTCCAACGATCCGTTTGCCGGCACCAGCGGTGGAAGCGGGGCGGTCAATGTCGACAATCTGACGCTGAGCGCGACCACTTCGGGGCGCATCACCGCGGCCGCCGTCGCTGCAGCCGTCTCCGACCCGGCGTCGTCGAGCTTCTCCGACAAGGCGGGCGCCGCCGGCGCGGCCTCGACCGGAGGGGCCGCCGGGGTGGCGACGGCCGCGAGCAAGATCGGTTCGACTTCGGGATCGAGCACCAGCGGCTTCAGCCTCGATCTCGCCGGCAGTTCGTCGGTGAGCGACGTCTCGCTCGGCACCAGCGCCTACATCAAGAACACAACGGTCAACAAGTACACCACGACCGGCACTGTGGTGACCAATACGATCGTCCAGGCGCTCAACGACACCATGCTCAACAATGGTTCCGGCTCCGCGGCGCTCAATCTGGCCGGAGGGTCCGCCACGGGGGCTGCGATCGGCGGCGCGATCGCGTCGGCGATGTCGAACAACGCGACGCTCGCCTATATCTACGGCACCACCATGAACAATCAGAGTTCGGTGACGGTGCAGGCGCTCAATGGCGGCTCGGAGACCGTCGTCGCCATCGGCGTGGCGGGATCGAAATCCAATTCGGCGTCGCTGTCGGCCTCGGTCGGCATCATCACCGACAGCGCCAACGCTTATATCGAGAGCTCGACGATCACGGGGCAGGCGACCGGCGTCAACCGCGCGCTCGAGGTCGACGCCTACCAGACCACGAATATCGCGATCGGCGGCGGCTCACTCTATCTTTCGGGTGGCCAGGCTGGCGTCGGCATCGGATTGACCTACGCGTCGATTGCCGATCCCACCGGCGGAAACGCGACCGACGCGCACATCCGCACCACATCGATCTCGAATTACGACACCCTGCTGGTGATGGCCGACAGCGCCAGCGTGATTGCGGCCGGTGCGGCCTCGGGCGGGGGAGGGGCCAACGCCAACGGACTTGCCGGCGCGATCGTCGTCAGCGAGATCTCGCCCACCACGACCGCCTATATCAGCAGCGGGGCGACGGTGAACATCAATGTCGGCCGCGTCACGGTGCTGGCGGACAGCGGCGCCGTCTCGGCGCTGGACACGGCGCTCGGCAATCTCGTCAAGAAGTCGAACAACAATCTGCTCGCCTCCGACACCTGCACGGTCGCCGGCGGCACCGGCGGGCAGAACTGCATCGACTTCGGCGCGGCCGCGCTCAACGGCGGCACCGGCAACGGCCCGGGCGCCAGCATCGTCTCCATTGCGGGCCTCATCCAGGCCGGCAAGAACAATGTCGGCGCCTCGATCGTCTACAACACGATCGCGACGACGCACTCGGCCTATATCGCCAACGTCCTGATAACGGCCGGCAGCAACGGCAATGTCAGCGTGAGCGCGGTCGATTCCTCCAAGATCCAGGCGGTCACGATCGGCTTCGGTCTTGCGACCGGACAGTTTGCGGGCGTCGGCGGCACCACCATCAGCTCGATCGCCAACACCGTTTCGGCGGCGATCGGCAACAATTTGTCCAGCGCGACGCAATCGTCCGTCACGGCCAAGAACATCTCCGTCAACGCGACCGACAATTCCAGCATCACCGGGACCGCCGCCGTCGCGGGCGCTTCGACGCAGGGCAGCGCCGCGGGCCTCGCGCTCGTCAACAGCAGCATCGCCAACAATGTCAGCGCCACCGTCACCGGCTCCAAGCTGGTCGCCTCGGGCAATGTCGGGGTGGGCGCAAACTCGAACGCCAGCATCTCGACCGTCGCGGTCGGTATCGCGATGTCCTCGCAGGTCGGTCTTGCCGGCTCGGTCGCCACCAATCTGATGGGCACCAACGTCACCGCCAGCATCACCGCGGCCGGCACCAACGGCATCAACGGCGCCGACGTCACCGCCACTAACAATGTCGGCGTGATCGCCGGCAACAACGACAAGGCGGCGGTGTTCGCCGGCGCCGTCTCGATCAGCAAGGGCGCGGCCGGCGGTGCCGGCTCGCTGGTGACCAACCGGATCACCGGAACCACCGCCGCCTATATCGGCGGCGCAAACACCAAGGTCGACGCGCTCGGGACCAGCTCGACCGATACGCTGTCGGTCAACAACGGCACGCTCGTCCATGCGTTCGACCTCGGCACGGCGCATGCGCCGAGCGACAGCACGCCCGACCTCTCCGAGAACCAGGACACCGTGCGCGGCCTCGCCGTGGTCGCGAGCTCGCACCAGGCGGTCACGGCCAATGTCGCTTCGCTCGCCGCGAGCAGCGGCATCGCCATCATGATCAACCCGATCACCAATGTGATGAGCGGGGCGACGCGGGCCTATATCGACAGCGCGTCCATCGACACGCGCCTGAGCTCGTCGACGCTCAAGCCGCAGATCGAGGTCGCCGCGTCGAGCTTCTCCTATTCCGGCACGTTCGGCGCCGGCATCGTCCCGCCCACCGGCAACGGCGGCGGCGGCGCCACCATCATCTCTACGACGATGGCGCGCGATACCTACGCCTATATCACCAATGCCACGGTCGGCGGCGTCCAGTCGTCGAGCCCGACGGTCGGCGCGGTGACTGTGAAGGCCAATGCCGAGCAGGATGCGTCCTCGGTCGCGGTCGGCTTCAACACCGGCTCGGTCGGGCTGAACGTGTTCCAGGCGACGACGGAGGCCTATGTCGACGGCGGCGCGCTGACGGCGTCGTCGCTGACGGTGAACGCCAACAACAACACCGGCATCTTCTCCGCGAACGGCTCCGGCGCCTATGGCAGCCAGGCCGCGATCGGCGCGGCGTTCCTGGTCCAGGTCTCCTCCAATCGAACGCTCGCTTATGTCGGCGACGAGTACCATTACGAGGGCGGCAGTGCGCCGCACACGACCGCGCTCAATCTGAGCGGTGCGCTCGACGTCGAGGCCAACACCAAGAACCGTTTCGAGGCCTATGCGATCGGCGGCGCGCTCTCGACCGGGACGGCCGCGATCGCCGGCATGGCGAACATCGAGATCGCCAACAACACCACCATTGCCGGCGTCTACGACACCACGCTGCAGTCGGTGACGGGTGGCGCGGCCGGCGCCGTCACGATCAACGCCAACGAGGACGTGGCGATCAAGGAGATCGCAGGCGCGCTCGCGATCGGCGCCAGCGGGGCGGGCGTCGGCGTCGGTGCGGCGGCCAACGTCATCGTCTTCAAGAGCAAGACCACGGCGGAAAGCCGCAACAGCAATCTGAACTCGTCCGGCGCGATCAATGTCGGCGCGCTCAGCACCAAGGAAGTGCTGTCCTATGCGGTGACCGCCGGCATCGGCGGCAGCGTCGGCATCGGCGCGACGGTCGGCGTCATCATCATCGGCACCAACACGGCCGATCCGGACACGCAGGGGCAGCAGACCGGCCAGCTCAATCAGAACGGCAACGGCACCATCGCGGCCGTCAACAGCCGCACCAGCACCTCGCACGGCAGCGACGCGGTCGCGAGCGGCACGGCCGGCAGTCCGAACGGCGCGAACGTCACCTCGACCTACGACGTCAGCAGCGTGCTGACCGGCGGCAATGACGGCGTCACCGCGCAGATCGCGGGCGGCAACGTCACGGGCACCGAGGTCAATGTCGGCGCCACCAGCGCCAACGCCGCCAAGATGTACCTGCTCGGTGCCGGCTTCGCCAAGAACGTCGGTATCGGCGCCGGCATCGGCTACACCAGCGTCAGCAGCAGCGTGCTGGCCAATCTGAGCGCGATCGTTTCCGCGCCGACCGTCAACGTTGCGGCGGTCGTCAAGGACGCGAGCACCGGACCTTATGGCGGCAAGACCATCGACACCGAGGCGATCGCCGGCGGTGCGGCACTTTACTTCGGCGCGCAGGCGGCGGTGGCGGTCGGCAACGTCGCCAACACCGTGACGGCCCAGCTCGGCGGCCAGATCACCGGCACGGGCGGCAACGGCGTCGCCGTGATGGCGCTGGATTCGTCAACGCAGGTCGTCTTCACGGGCGGCGTCACCGGCGGCGCCGTGGCGGTCGGTGCTTCGGTCGCGTCCGCGGGACGATCGAGCTCGGTCGCGGCGAAGGTTCTCGACGACGCCGTCGTCAATAGCTCGACGCTGGCGGTTGGTGCGTCCGGCGCCGGCACCTTGACCACGACGGCAACGGCGCTCGGCGGCGGTATCGTCGCGGGCGTCGGTGCGGATGCGGAGGCCCACGAGAACTCGTCCGTGCTGGCAGAGATCGGCAGCGGTGCCGAGATCACGACGTCCGCAACCGGCGTCGGCACGCTGGTGTCGGCCTCGATCACGCCCAACCTGTCGAGCGAGGCGATCGGCGTTTCGGTCGGCGGCGGTGCCGTCGGCGTTGCCATCGCCAAGTCCACGGTCGGTGCCACGGTGACGGCCGATGTCGGCGACGACGTCAGCTTCTCGGGCGGTGCGCTCGCTGTGACCGCCATGGCGCTGGTTCCGACCGGTGGCACGACGACCTGGGCCAAGGCGCTAGCCGGCGGCGGCGGCTCGCTGATCGGCGCGCAGGGCAGCCTTGCCCAAGCGTCCGAGAACGCGACGGTGAACGCCTATGGCGGGACGGGGATTACGCTGCCCAACGCCAATGTGACCATCGCGGCTGAAAACGACAGCGCCCAGTACGCCGAGGCGACCGGCCTTTCGACCGGATTCCTGGCGATCGGCGCCACCGTCGCGCAGACGTCGTCGAGTGCCCACACCTATGCCTATCTGGGCGCGCCGGCGGACATGGATGCGCTGAACCACGGCGCGTACACGGGCATCCTCCGGATCACGGCGACCGGCACCGACACCAATGTCTCCTCCGCGTTGGTAGGTGCGGGCGGTACCTATGCCGGCGCGGCCGCAGTCGCCACGACCAGTTCGACCGCCGTGACCAACGCGCGGTTCGACGGCGGCACGAGCGACGACACGCTCTATTTCGGCGGCCTCCGCATCAATGCCATCCACACCACGAATTACGCCGCGAGCGGCGACGCCTACCAGGCGTCGACGGCCGGCGTGTCCGCCGGCAAGGCACAGAACGACGTCGACTCGACCACGACCGCCGAGATCGGAACGCATCTGATCATCAATTCGGCGGGCGGCAACATGGTCGTCATCGCCAACGACATCGTCAACCAGGGCGGCGGCGGCGCGCGTTCGGGCTCCGGCGGCTCGTTCTCCGGCGCGGCCGCGCTCAGCACCTCGACCGTCACCCAGACCGTCAACACCAATATCGGCGCCGGCACGGTGCTGAGCCTCAACGACGATCCGCTCACGTCGGCGGCGTTCATCAATATCGAGGCCTACAACACGCTGAACACCAACGACACGGCGAGCCTGGCCACGGCCAGCTTCTTCGCCGGCGGCGGCGCCGAATCCAACATGACCGCGAATGCCACGCTCGCGGTCAACATCAATGCCCGCGAGCTGTTCAGCGCCGGCAAGATCTATATCGGCACGGCCGCGAAGATGGCGGCGGCGAACAATGCCAATGCCAGCCTCTACGGCGCGATCGCGGGCGTCGGCGCCAGCACCAATACCTGGGTGCATGCCAACCAGTCCGTCAATGTCGGCGACGGCGCGAAGATCGTGGCCTGGCGCGACATCAACATCTATGCGGGCCTCGCCGGCGACGGCAGCGTCTTCAGCAGCGTTCAGGCGACGGCGACGACGGTCGTCTACAACAACACCGCCATCCCGATCTCCGCGCTCTACCGCGGCACGGCCAATGCCGACGACACCACCAGCCTGACGCTCGCCCCCACCTCGAGCGTGCTCGGCGCGCGCGACATCTATCTCGGCGCGACACAGGGGCAGGTCACCGCGGCCGGCAACGGCAGCAACTACAATCCGTATCTGGACATCTTCAGCGCCAAGAACAGCGACAACCACAGCCACACCAGCGGAACCGGCGATGTCGCGCTCAACGGGCTGGTGGTGGCGGGCATCAACAACGATCTGACCATCACGATCGACCTGGGTGCGAGCACGCCGACGCTGAGCACGACCAGCCCGTACTCGTCGCTGACGAACGGCACGTCGCCGGTCCTCGAATATGTCTCCGACGTCAATCACTTCAATCCGACGATGAGCTGGAACCACCAGACGGTCCAGTACACCGTCGTCGGCAACTTCAATCCGTACCAGCTGGTGGTCAACCAGCTGGCGACGCTGACAGGCCTGACCGCAGCGCAGGTCCGCTCGCAGCTCGCGGCGGCGACGCCGACGTCGCCCGCCACGATGTCGCCGTCCGGTACCGATCCGACCGGCGACGTCCAGCGCCAGATCGATACCCTGATCAAGCAGGCGCCGTTCACCTCCGACGCGCCCGGCAACGCCTTCGCGTTCGGCGACATGATGGTCTCGGCCGGCAACGTCTCGATCCTGGCTCAGAAGCTGACCGGAAACAGCGGCACGAACCCGGCCGCGCCGGCGGTGATCGCGCGCAGCTCGCCGTTGATCAAGATCGAGAACAAGGGCCTGGACTTCATGAGCCTGGCCAACCTCACGGTCACCGACGTGACCGGAGGAAACATCACCTATCGCCAGATCGACCATGTCGACCCGGATTCGCACTCCAACGTGACCTTCACCGCGATGCCGAGCGCGACGCCGGTCATCGACATCTCCGCGACCTACAACCGCCTCGATCCCGACAGCGGCCAGGGCATCGACCAGAACGGCAACGTGCTGACCCGCACGCCCGACATCTATTTCAACGGCGCCGTCAACAACGGCAACGGCCTGCTCAAGATCGTCAACAATCTCGGCAGCGTCGTCGCATCGCAGTCGCTCAGCGCCGCGACCGTCCAGATCGTGGTGCCCAAAGGCACCTTCACCTTCCTCGGCGGCCTCGGCAGCTTCTACGACAGCAGCAGCGCGGTCACCTCGCAATGGGAGACCACGGAAAACCGGCCGGAGGACGCGCTGACGGCGGTGATGACGGCGGCGACCTATCTCGGCGCCTACGGCGCCTACGAGTCCGCGCCGCATATCGGCTCGGGGGGCGATCACCCGTATTTCTATTATTGCTGCGCCAGCGGCAGTAGCGGCATCTATGCGCCGGTCGGCAACGCCGACGCCAGCACGATCTTCACGGCGCGCATGCTGATGACGTTTTACGACGGCGTCTCGCTCTACTCGTCGATCTTCCTGCCGGTGGGCTCGGGTGCGCCCGGCAACGGCAATCCCAACGCGGGCAGCGTGCCGAGCGTCGCCACGCTCCAGCAGATCGAGGGGCCGACCACTCAGGTCATCTCGACTGCGCCATGGGAGAAAACGACCTATGACGGGCGGAATGTCTACGCGGATAGCGGTCCGTACAAGACGCCGTTTAATTGTTCGGGATGCTCGGCCTTCTTCCAGGTCATCAACATCCAGCCGGATGCAATCACGCCGAAGACCGCAAATACGCCGGCGACGGCGACGGCCACCCGGACCATCACCGGCCAGGCGGTCATCATTTCGGCGTCGGTGATCAACATCAACGGCACCATCCAGGCCGGCTCGAGCAGCAATTACTCGGTCAACATCGGCGCCGATGCGTTGCAGCAGGTCACGAATCTCAAGAGCAACAGTGCCGCCTTTGCACAGGCCCAGGCCAACGCGCAGAACGGCAGCTATGTCGAAATCTCAGGGGCCAATCTGACCACGTCAGGCGCCGGCGATACCAAGATCGGCGTGAGATACAACGCTCTCACCGACCAGTTCATCCTGAACGGCGTGGTGCAGGGCGCGGGCGGTTACGTCTACCTGAACGGCAAGATCATCTCGACCTCGACCGACAGCACCCAGACCCAAGGCAACATCGAGATCAAGGGCGGTGCCGGCACGATCACGGTCAACAACACGACCGGGCTTGCGCTCGTCACCAACACCATCAACACCGGTGCCAGCGCCCAGAGCGTGGTCGAGATCGTCGACCAGCTCAAGGGCAAGACGACGTGGTGGGTCTACGATCCCAAGGCCGCGAGCAACCAGCAGGTGTCGCGCTACGAGGTCAACAGCGTCAATGCGGCCGCGATCGACCCGTCGATGCTCACGGCCAGGACCGGTACGGCAGGGATCCAGTACGCGACGAAGGAGAACATGCTCTATCAGTGGGTCGACACCGCGACGCTGGATCGTCCGACCACCAGCACGCAGTTCGACTACGGCTGGGCCTTCACGCCCAATCAGACCACCGGAGAGAACTGGACCCGTACCACCAGTCTGGTTTCGGGCACGCAGAGCACCAATTACCAGAAGGTCACCACCGCTACGGGCAGCTATCACTGGGCGGGGGGGACAAATCCGGACGGATCTCCCGTTGGACTCAACACCCACGTGGAAAAGTGCTGCGGCGCGGACGCCCAGTTCAACTGGTACCAGGCAATCTATGATCACCTGACGCTGACGCTGACCAACACGGTCAAGGCGTCGAACCCGATCAATATCAAGTTCACCGGCGGTGGCAGCAGCGACGTCGTGGTCAATTCGACCTCCGGCATCGTCATCAACGGGTCGATCAATAACCTCCAGGGCACCACGACGCTCGCCGCCACCGGTGCCAACTCGTCCATCACGGTCGGTGCGAATGCCAACAACCCGGTGATCTCGGGTACCAGCGTGACGCTTCGGGGTGACGGTGGCATCGGCTCGCTCGGCACCACCAAGGCCCCCGTGCAGGTGCAGATCTATGGCGGCAGCCTGACCGCCAGCTCGATCGACCGCGACATCGCGATCTCGGCGATCGGCGCGCTGTCGATCAACCAGGTGAAGGTGAATGCGGCGGGCGCCACGCCGCAAGGCAACGTCTTCCTGTCGGCGACCGGCGACATCAACTCGGCCTCGGCCTACAACGTCGCCACGCCCGTCGTGATCGGCAAGAACATCGAGATCAACTCCACCTCCGGTGCGATTGGCGCGACGAGTGCCGTCGTCAACGGCGCGTCGACCCTGACCAACATCAATCCGCTGGTGATCCAGGCGACCGGGACGGTCCAGGCGGGCGGCGCCGTCGACGGCGGCGTTCTCGACAGCGCCTCGGCGACCGGCACCTACATCGTCCAGTCCAAGGGCGACCTCCGCCTCGGCACGATCCAGTCGACCGGCGGCCCGGTGTTCCTGGAGGCTGCCGGCTCCGACGGTAACTCGGCCAGCATTCTGAACGGCCGGGCCGCGGTCGGTCTCACCCAGGCGCAGAGCCAGCATCTGCAGAGCGTCTGGACGAGCCTCGACCTGCTCAGCGGCAACGCCGCCACCAACGCCGTCAACAGCTACCAGTCGATGGTGACGTCGGCCTACAACGACTACTTCCAGCTCAAGAACATCGCGTTCCAGGACGGAAGCACCTACAACCCGACCTCGGTGGGGTTGACGGTGCTGCGGGCGCAGGTGGCTGCCAAGCTCGGCATCGATCCCGCCAACGTCTCGACGACGGACATGAAGGTCGAGGCCACAACGCGGTTCCTGCGGGACCAGTTCCTGCTCGGCAAGATCAGCACCGCCGAGCTCAAGAGCTCGCTGACCACATTGCTCGGAACCGCGCCCGCCGACCCGCTGGGGACGGTGTTCGGCAGCTCGCTCTCGACGACCCTGTTCACCAAGCTGTTTGACGGCGTGACAACGGATCAGCAGTTCCTGCCGACCAACGCCGCGCTCCAGGCCGCCCTGCAACCGGGCCACTTCAACTCGAACTACAGCTACACGCTCGCATCGACCGAGCGGGTCTATGGCATCATCACCGCGGGCTCGCAGTGGACGCAGAGCCAGCTCGCCTACACGGTGTCGTCGTCGGCCGTCGGCGCGGCGCCGCCGCCGATCGACGAGAACGTCGTGGCCAATGTCAGCGCCAACCAGATCATGCTCTACGCGCCGCGCGGCTCGGTCGGCAATTCGGCCGCGCCCCAGACCTTCACCTTCACCAGCGTCGATTCCTCGTCGCTGACGCCGGAGCAGAGGGGATTGCTCGCCACCGCCGGTCCAGGCCAGCTCACCGTCGGCGCGGTCACGGATCCGACGACCCATGTCACGACCTATACAGTCAGCCTGTCGCAGCAGAACCTCGTCGTCGTCGACAACCCGATCGCGATCTCGGCCAAGGCGCTGACCAATGTCTATCTCGGCAGCAAGAACAGCCTCGCGCTCGGCGGCGTCACCGCGAATTACGGCCCGATCACGGCCGCGCAGGCCAACGGCATCGAGGTGACCGGCCGCGGTGACGTCAAGCTTGACGCCGTGACCAGCATCTCCGCCAATGTCGGCGGGGCCGTGATCTCCGGTGATATCGCCAACCTGACCCTGATCGCCGAGCACGGCAATGTCGGTGCCCCCTCGGGAACCGCCGGAAGCAACCCCGCGACCAATACGAACGCGCTTCAGATCGCGTTCGCGGATCCGTCCAACGACCAGCTCGACCAGGTCTCATCGGCGCAGGGCATCTACGTGAAGCAGACCACCGGCGATCTCGTCCTCGGCAACATCGCCGCCGGCAATGCGATCCAGCTCGCCGCGACCGGCAGCATCTACGCCGAAGCCGGCTTCACCGACCGTTCGGCGATCCATATCCTGGGCACCGACCTCGACCTGCGCGCCGGCGGCAGCATCGGCTTCAACGGCTCGACCTTCCAGCCGCTGCAGGTGAACATCTCGGGCGCGGTGACCGGCTCGGCGGTCGGCGACCTCAGCCTCCTCGCCGTGACCGGCGACCTTGTGGTCGGCACCAGCGGCCCCTCCGGGACGTTGACGGCCGGCGGGGCGCTGACGCTGAACGCTGCGCGCGGCGCGCTCACCATCAATGCCGACATCACCAGCGGCGGCCTGATGCAACTGCTCTCCAACCGCGGCATGACATTCGCGGCCGGCACCAGCGCGGCGCCGGTGGTCGCGACCAGCAGCTCGGACGGCGTGACCCTGGTTGCAGCGACGCTGTCGATGGGCGCCTATTCGGCCATCAATGCGGCCAAGGTCATCACGATTGTCACGACGGGCGACGCGATCCTCGGCCAGCTCAACACGCCGCTGTCCTATGCCGCGGCCGGCAATGCACCGTCGATCATCGTCAGCGCCGGCGGCGTGGCGTCGGCCGGTGCGATCCTCGGTAATGGTGACGGCCAGACCACCTTCATGACCTCCGGAGCCGGCGCCAGCCTCGACCTCACGGCGTCCAACGGCATCGGCAGCGCGACGCGGCGGCTCAACTTCAATGCGTCGCTGTTGTCGGCAAGCACGTCCGATGGCGGCATCTATCTCCAGGCCTTGACCGGCATGGAAGCGACCCTGCTGTCGGCGCTGAAGGGCAACGTCGACCTGATCGGCACCCAAGCGCTCACGATCGACCGGGTGCTGGCAGGCACGGCGACCGGCGCCAGCGGCAAGTTCAACGCCGTCATCGACAATGGCAGTATCGTCATCGGCACGGTCGACAGCAGCGGCTCGCAGACGGTCCACGCCAGCCAGAACGTGACGTTCAAGTCGCTCACGGCCACCGGCTCTGCCAGTGACGTCGGCAACATCAATGTCACCGCCGACAACGGCTTCATCCTGGCGCAGACGGTGATGTCGGGCGGCGCGACCACGCTGGGTTCGGTCTCGGCCCATGGCTCGGCGACGCTGCTTGCGGCCACGACCATCACCGGCAACACGCTCGCCGCCGCGACCGGCTCGGGCCTGCTGACCGCCAGCGGCCCGATCAACTGGAACGTCCTCAACACCGGGACGACGCTGGGCGCGACCGCGGGGCAGGGCAGCATCACCTTCCAGACCGCGCAGAGCGGCGGCACGCAGACCATCCGCGCCCACGACAATGTGACGTTCAATGCGCTGACGACGACCGGCATCACCGGCGATGCCGGCAGCATCAACGTCACCGCTGACAACGGCTTCATCCTGGCGCAGACGGTGACGTCTGGCGGCGTGACGAGCCAGGGCTCGGTCTCGGCCAACGGCTCGGCGACGCTGCTTGCGGCGACGACCATCACCGGCAACACGCTCGCCGCCACGACCGGCTCGGGCCTGCTGACCGCGAGCGGTCCGGTCAACTGGAATGTCCTCAATGTCGGCACGACGCTGGGCGTGACGTCAAGCCAGGGCAGCATCACGCTCCAGACGGCGCAGAGCGGCGGCACGCAGACCGTCCACGCCCACGACAACGTCACCTTCAACGCGCTGACCACGACGGGCATCAACGGCGATGCCGGCAGCATCAACGTCAACGCGGATAACGGTTTCATCCTGGCGCAAACGGTGATGTCGGGCGGCGTGCCAATGCTGGGCTCGGTCTCCGCCAATGGCTCGGCGAGGCTGATCGCGGCGGGGACCAACACCGGTCATAACCTCACGGCCACGACCGGCAACGCAGTCCTGAGCGGCACCGTCGTTCGTTGGGATCATCTCAACGTGGGCGGCACGCTCGACGTCACCGCGACGGCCGGAGGGATCACCGTTGGCACCGCCGTCAGCGGCGGCACGCAGACCCTGCATGCCGTAAACGATATCGTCTTCAGCCAGCTCACCACGACCGGTATCCCGGGCGATGCCGGCGACGTCGACCTTCGCTCCGACGCGGGAGCGATCCGCGGCGGATCGATCTCCGCCAACGGCAATACGCGCTTTAGCTCGGTGGGTCCGCTCTCGCTCGACCGGATCAGCGGCGACGTCGTCAAGTTGAGCTCGACCGGTGACCTGACGATCCGCTCCATCACCGCGACGAAGGGGGTCAACCTCGCTGCGGCCACGATCAACGTCAACATCGAGCAGATCGGCTCGACGCCGCCGATCCCGCTGGTTATGAACGTGACCGGCTCCGACGGCGGCGCTGCGACCTCGGCCCACATCTCGATCGACGCGCCCAGCGTCATCTTCGACCAGTTCAAGGTGGTGGACGCCAATGTTCTGACCAATGCGCATGCGGTCACGATCCTGAACGGCTATGTCCCGGGCCAGCTCATGCTCACCACCGCGACCCAGCAGGTGTTCCTGAACAACCGGACGCTGGCGCCGATCAATGGGCCGACGCTCCAGCTTTACCAGCCGGGCGGCGTGTTCACGATGAGCCAGATCGGCAACGCCAATGTCAGCAACGCCTATGTGGTGTTCTACACCGACGGCGTCTCGGCGAGCGTCACCAACTATGGACCGGGCCACACCTGCTGCTACGACTTCACCGGCGCCAGCATGATGCGCAACATCCCGGTCGACGGCGAGGGCAAGGAGAGCATCGAGACCTGGCTCGCGAAGAAGGATGGCGGGACGTTCTATTTGCTCGGCCTCTCCGGCCAGGCGCGGCTCGATGCGCTGCTGACGCCGCGTCCGGTCGAAACCATCGGCTCCGGTCCCGCCGTCAACATCGAGGGACTGAACGACCTGCGCAAGCTGCGCCGTCAGGGGCAGCGCGTGGGTCGCCCGGGCTGGAAGGATGCGGCGGTCGAGACGGCGAAGCCGTCCGTTGGCCGTCTCGCACAGGCATGGTAACGAGATTCGGGATGCGGATTTGGGGGGTAGCGTTGGGGGTCGGGCTTGCAGCTTGCTGCATCGCCTACGCGCGCGCCCAGTCGATCAATCCCGGCGTCATCCAGAACGACATCGACCGGCAGCGCCGCCAGCTCGAACAGCAGAGTGCGCCGCCCAAGCTCACCGGTCCTGCGGTGATCGGCGGCGAGCGGGAGAAGTCCCAGCTCCTGAAGCCGGGCGGGCCGAAATTCCGCCTGCGCAAGGTCGAGTTCGATTCCTCGAAGTTCATCACGCCGGCGGAGCTCGACGAGATCGCGAAGAAATATGTCGGCAAGAACGTCGACATCGCCGCGCTGTTGCAGCTCGTTGCCGACATCAACGCCATCTACACCGAGCGCGGCATCGTCACGGGCATCGCGACGCTGCCGGATCAGGATGCCAAGGGCGGGGTCGTCCGCATCAAGCTGACCGAAGGCCGGCTCCAGAAGACGAGCATCGAGGGCAACAAGCAGACCCGCACCGACTACATCCTTCGGCGCGTTGGGGCGCCCGAAGGCGAGGTCCTCGACGTTCCAAAACTCAATCGCGACGTGATCTGGTTCAACCGGACCAACGACGTGCAGATCAAGGCGCTGCTCCAGCCCGGCACGAGCTTCGGTCTGACCGATCTCCAGTTCGCGGTGATCGAGCCGCCGGTCGACACCCTGCAGCTCTTCACCGACAACCAGGGCGTCGAGAACACCGGGCGTTGGGAGGGCGGCGCGTTCTACAAGCGCCACGGCCTGTTCGGCGTCGACGACCGCCTGACCTTCTACGGCGTCCGCGCCGACGGCAATCTCAACGGCAATGCCGCCTACAATATTCCGGTCAATCCCTGGGGCGGCCGCGTCGGCGTCAGCTACACCGAGGGCAAGATCAAGATCATCCAGGGGCCGTTCGTCGCGCTCGACGTCACCGGACGCTCGAGCCAGGCCGCGGTCAATTTCAGCCAACCGCTCTGGGTGACGCAGGACTGGCTGGTGCTGTTCAACGCCGCCGAGACCGAGGGCAAGACGGTGAGCCGCTTCGCCACGGTCGACGTGACCAACGACCATTACGACAAGGCCACTGCCGGGCTCTCCGTGACGAAGTCCGGCAACGCCTATTCGATCACGGTCTCACCGGCGGTGAACTACATCGAGTGGCAAGACCATGTGCTCAGCAACAACCGCACGTTCAACACCTACACCGGTTCGCTGATCGCAACCAGCGCGGCGGGGCCGGCGAATTTCAGCGCCAACGTGCTGGCGAGCTGGCAATACACGCAGGAAAAGCTGCTGCCGGGCGACCAGGTCTTCTCGATCGGCGGTCCCACCACCGTACGCGGCTATCCCTCCAACTCAGCTTCCGGCGACAGCGGCTATTATTTCAACGCCGAGCTGCACTACAACTGGTCGCAATGGCTGAAGGGCTTTGACACCTACATCTTCACCGACTGGGGTGCGGTGTATTCGACATTCCCTGGGGTTACCGAGTTGGGCTCGGTCGGCGTCGGCTTCTCATGGACCTACGCGTCGTTCATGACGTTCGAGGCGAATTACGCGACGCCGCTGAAGATGGCCGTCTCGACCCAGAACCATTACGAGGCCTACGGCCGCGTCATTATCCGGCCGTTGTTGATGTTCCAGAAACAGGAAAGCCCCGCGCCTGTGGCGGCGGTGGCCGGCAAGAGCAGGTCGTAGCGACAAGCCGCCTCTCTCTCCGTCGTCATTGCGAGGAGCGCTTGCGACGACGCAATCCAGAATCCCTCCGCGGAGACAGCCTGGATTGCTTCCGCCTTCGCCGAGGCTTCGGCGGACAAGTCGCTACGCTCGCGATGACGGAGGATGGAGCGGGGGCGCGCCGACTAACGCCGCAGCGTGAATTCCTCCGCGTCGCGCCGGTGTTCCCATTTCGCCTGCTCCAGCTCCGGCTGGTCGCATTCGGTCTCGGGATAGCCGATGCAGAGATAGGCGATGAACTTCCAGGTATTGGGCACGTCGAGAATGGCGTGAATGCGGGCGGGGTTCAGGATCGACACCCAGCCGATGCCGATGCCGTCGGCGCGCGCGGCGAGCCACATCGCGGTGATCGCGGCCACCACTGAATATTCCGTCGTCTCCGGCATGGTCGCGCGGCCGAGGCCGTGGCCGATGTCGCTCGCCTTGTCCGCGAACACGGCGAGGTGACCGGGCGCCTGTTCGAGACCGGACAGTTTCAGCGTGGCATAGCGCGCGGCGCGCTCACCGGCGTAGGCATTCAGCGCATCGGCGTTGCATGCCCTGAAGTCGTCGATCACGGCGCGGCGCCGCGCGGCATCATCGACGATGACGAAGCGCCAGGGCTGGCTCAGGCCGACCGAGGGCGAGAGGCAGGCGGTCTCGATCAGGCGATCGATGGCGCCGGCCGGCAGCGGATCGGCGCGGAAGCGGCGCACGTCGCGGCGCCACACGAACAGCTCGCGCAAGTGCTGACGGAAGGTGTCGTCGAACTCGACCATGGGATCAGCCTCCCATCCGGAAGGATGCCGCCACCAGCAGAATGAGGATCTCGCCGATCTGCTCGAATGCACCGAGAATGTCGCCGGTCTGCCCGCCGATCTGGCGGATGGCAAGCCGCGCCAGCATCAAGCCGGCGAGGGACAGCAGGATCAGGCTGACCAGCGCCTTGCCAGGCCCGAGCGCGAGCGCGAGGGCGAGCGTTCCAACAGCGAAGGCGATGGCGACGCTGCGCCCCGGCGGCGATCCTGCGCTTGCCGATAGTCCATCAGGCCGTGCCGGCGGGACCAGCGACATGAAAGCCGGCACGCCCGCGCGGGCAGCAGTGTGCGCGGCGCACAGCGCGAGCGCGACGGCCCAGGGATCGGCGATCGCCGCGAGCGCGCTCCAGCGCAGGCCGAACGACAGGATCAGCGCGCAGACGCCATAGGTGCCAATCCGGCTGTCGCGCATGATCTCGAGCTTGCGTTCCCGCGTCCGGCCGCCGCCGAGCCCGTCGGCGGTATCGGCAAGGCCATCCTCATGCAGCGCGCCGGTGATGAGTGCGGTCGTGACCAGCGTGAGCAGGGCGGCGAGGTTCGGTGTCAGTCCGAACCGGCTGGAAATCTTGTAGACCAAGGCGCCCGCGAGGCCGACCATCAGTCCCGCGACGGGGAGTGCCCAGGTCGATCGCGCGATGGCGCCGTCAGCCGCGGACTTCGACGATGCGACGGGGAGGATCGTCACGAACGATGCCGCCATCCTGAGATCGGTGACGATGTCCTTGAGAAGCTCGGCGCGCGGCATCATTTCAATTTCATCGGAAGGCCTGCGACGACGAACTCCACCTTATCGGCAACATCAGCGATGACCTGGTTCATGATCCCGGCGGCGTCGCGATAGAGGCGCGCCAGTGCGTTGTCGGGCACGATGCCGAGGCCGACCTCGTTGGTGACGAATACGACGGGGCTCTTCAAGCCGGGCACGGCGGCGGCAAGTGCGTCCACCTCGTCCTCCCAGTTGCGTCCGGCATGCATCAGGTTGGAGAGCCAGAGCGTCAGGCAGTCCACCAGCCGTGCGCCGCCGCCATCGGTTGCGAGCAGCGCGGGCACGAGATCGAGCGGTACTTCGCGCTCGATCCAGCCGGTTCCGCGTCGCGCGCGATGCCGGGCGATGCGTGCTTCCATCTCTGCATCGTGCGCCTCGGCCGTCGCGATGTAGATCGGTGGCTGGGCCGGAAAGCTACGTACAAGCGCTTCCGCGCGGGCGCTCTTGCCCGATCGTGCTCCGCCCGTGATCAAGATGACGGCCATCAAAGTCTCCTGTGGGCCTGACTAATCACCAAACGCGGCCAAAGACAAAGCCGAAATCAGGCGGGCAGGGGCTTGCGCTCCGCCTTCGCTTTGCGCAACAGGGGCGGGACAGGAGGCGTGCGTGGGTTTTGCGGGGGCGATGGCGGTGGCGATGGTGGTGGATGCCCTGCTGGGCTGGCCGTCTTGGCTGTTCGTGCGGGTCGGCCATCCCGTGACCTGGCTCGGCCGGCTGATCGGCGCCATCGACACCGCCTGGAATCGCGCGTCCGATCCGCCGACGCGTCGCCGCGCCGCGGGCGTGGCTGGAGCGCTTCTGGTGATCGCGCTCGCCGTCGCGATCGGCTGGGCGCTTCAGTCTTTGCTTCCCTTCGGCTGGATCGAGATCGTGCTGGTCGGCGTTCTGGCCTGGCCGCTGGTCGCGCTGCGCTCGCTGCATGACCATGTCGCCGCTGTTGCGACGCCCTTACACGCCGGCGACATCGCCGCTGCGCGCGAAGCGGTGTCGCGCATCGTCGGCCGCGATCCCGCGACCCTCGACGAAGCCGGCATCGCGCGTGCGGCGATCGAGAGCCTCGCCGAGAATGCCTCCGACGGCATCGTCGCGCCGGTGTTCTGGGGCGCGCTGTTCGGACTGCCCGGCATTTTGGGTTACAAGGCGATCAACACGCTGGACTCCATGATCGGTCATCGCAGCGAGCGCCACGAAGCTTTTGGCTGGGCCGCGGCACGCATCGACGATGTCGCGAACTTCATTCCGGCGCGCCTGACCGGGTTCTTGTTCGTCCTGTTGGCGTCGCGGCGATCGGAGGCGCTGTCGTGCATGACGCGCGATGCTCGCCGTCACCGCTCGCCCAATGCCGGCTGGCCGGAGGCGGCCATGGCCGGGGCGCTTGGTGTGCGGCTCAGCGGCCCCCGCATCTATCACGGCAGCATCACCAACGAGCCGTGGCTCAATGAAGATGCGCGCGATCCGCTTGCCGCGGACATCAGCCAGGGATTGACGATCTACCGCCGCGCCATGCTGCTGCTCGCCGGCGTGCTTGCGATCCTGGCCTTCGCGTGAAAGAACGGGGCATGCGCGAGCACGGTGGAAATCTCGATCTGGCCCAGCAGCGTTTTGGCGGGCGCGCGGAGGACTGGATCGATCTGTCGACCGGGATCAACCGGCTGCCTTATCCGGTAGGTGAGGTGAGTGCGCGTGCGTGGAGCGCGCTGCCGTCGCGCGCCGAGATCGAGGCGCTGCATCAGGCGGCACAGCATGCCTACCGCACGAGTGCACCAATTGTCGCGATGGGCGGTGCCCAGGCAGCCATTCAATTGCTTCCGCAACTCGCGCCAGCTGGCCGCGCGCGCATCCTCGCGCCGACCTACAATGAATATTCCGGGGTCTTGTCGATTGCGGGCTGGGATGTCCAGGAGGTCGGCGAGCTCGACGCACTGGCGGGCGCGGATCTCGCCGTCGTCGTCAATCCCAACAATCCCGATGGCCGGCGTTTTGCGCCAAAGGATTTGCTGGCGCTGCTGCCGCGCGTCGGCCGTCTCGTCATCGACGAGAGTTTTGCCGATGCTGCCCCGCAGCTGTCGCTCGCATCCGGAGCGGATCAGCCTGGACTGCTGGTCCTGCGCTCGTTCGGAAAGTTTTATGGTCTTGCCGGCCTGCGGCTTGGGTTTGCGCTCGGCCATGCGACCGATATCGCGAAGCTCGCGGCGGCGTCAGGTCCGTGGCCGGTGTCGGGAGTGGCGATCGTAATCGGCTGCCGCGCCTTGCGTGACGACGACTGGGCCGAGGCCACGTCCGCGCGGCTTGCGCGCGACTGTGTCCGCCTCGACGACATCGTGCATTCGCAAGGCTGGCGGCTCGTCGGTG
This sequence comes from Bradyrhizobium sp. Pa8, assembly GCF_052588265.1. Taxonomy (NCBI): domain Bacteria; kingdom Pseudomonadati; phylum Pseudomonadota; class Alphaproteobacteria; order Hyphomicrobiales; family Nitrobacteraceae; genus Bradyrhizobium; species Bradyrhizobium sp. Pa8. The sequence continues at coordinate 3,337,960 of NZ_CP176767.1, forward strand.
GTGCGCCGCTGTTTCGTCTCTACGAGACGCCTGATGCGCTTGCTGCGCAGGAGAAACTGGCGCGTAGCCGGATCTGGTCGCGCGTGTTTGCGAAAGAGCCGGCATGGCTGCGCCTCGGGCTTCCGGGCAGCGAAGCCGAATGGACGCGCCTTGCCGAGGCGCTAGCGCGCTAGCGCGAGCAGGCCGCGGACGTCGAGATGCTGTTCGATGTGATCGGCGAGGGCGTCGAGCGCGCTCTCGACCCTGCTGTGATAAGGCTCGTCGCCCGCCGGAATGTCGAGCTTTGCGAGATACGCCCTGCGGAAATCGTCCGAGGTGAACAGGCCGTGCAAATAGCTGCCCTGCACGCGGCCATCGCGTGAGATCGCGCCTTCGGGCTCGCCGTTCAGTTTAGCAAACGGGCGCGCGCGATCCGGCCCATCGGTGCGGCCGATGTGGATTTCGTAAGCCTCGATCGGCTGGTCCGTGGCGGCATGCACGGCCGCGACGCGCGTCAGCGTCTTCTGCGGGCTCATCACTGTTTCCACGTCCAGAAGTCCGAGACCCGGCGTGTCGCCGGCGGGGCCTTCGATTCCATCAGGGTCGGCGACGCTGCGCCCGAGCATCTGATAGCCGCCGCAGAGGCCAAGCACATGGCCGCCCCGGCGGTGATGCGCCAGGAGATCGATGTCCCAGCCCTGCGCGCGCAGGAAGGCGAGATCGCCGCGGGTGGATTTCGAGCCGGGGATGATGACGAGGCGGACGTCGCCGGGAATCGCTTCGCCGGGGCGCACCATCACGAGATCGACGCCAGGTTCGAGTTTCAGCGGATCGAGATCGTCGAAATTGGCGATCCGCGACAGCGCGAGGCATGCGATCTTGCACTGGCCGGGCTTGCGCGCATCGCTCAAGCCCAGCGCGTCCTCGGCCGGCAGCTCGCCGGCGCGCGCGAACCAGGGCAGCACGCCAAGGCCGCGCCACGCGGTCTTCTGCTCGATCAGCTTGTAGCCGTCGTCGAACAGTGAGGGGTCGCCGCGGAACTTGTTGATGACGAAACCCTGGATCATCGCGGCATCGTCGGGGTCGATCACCGTCTTGATGCCGACGAGCTGGGCGATGACGCCGCCGCGGTCGATGTCGCCGACCAGCACGACCGGCACGTCGGCCTTGCGCGCAAAGCCCATATTGGCGATGTCGGCCTTGCGCAAATTCACCTCGGCCGGGCTGCCGGCGCCTTCGACCAGCACCAGATCGCCGCGCGCCTTCAGCCGCTCGAAGCTGTCCAGCACCGCGCCCATCAGCGACGGCTTCATCGCCGCATATTCACGCGCCCGCGCGGTCGCGATGCGCTTTCCCTGGACGATGATTTGTGCGCCGACATCGGTCTCGGGCTTCAGCAGCACCGGGTTCATGTCGGTGTGCGGCTCGACGCCGGCGGCCAGCGCCTGCAGCGCCTGGGCGCGACCGATCTCGCCGCCGTCGACAGTGACGGCCGCGTTGTTCGACATGTTCTGCGGCTTGAAGGGCAGCACGCGCAGGCCGCGCCGCGTGGAGGCGCGGGCGAGGCCGGCGACGATGAGCGACTTGCCCACGTCCGAGCCGGCCCCCTGGATCATCAATGCGCGCGCCATGGTGTTTTCAGAACTTGGTGTTTTCAGAACTTGGCGTCGTCAGAATTCGACGCCGGCTTGCGCCTTGATGCCGGAGCGGAAGGGGTGCTTCACCAGCGTCATCTCGGTGACGAGATCGGCGATCTCGATCAGCTCGTCCTTGGCGTTGCGCCCGGTGAGCACGACATGCGTCATCGGTGGCTTGTGCGTTTTCAGGAAGTCGACGACCTCGGCGATGTCGAGATAGTCGTAGCGCAGCGCGATGTTGATCTCGTCGAGCACGACCATGCGCAGATTGGAATCTGATATCAGCTCCTTGGCCTTCGCCCAGCCGGCCTGCGCCGCGGCGATGTCGCGGGCGCGGTCCTGTGTCTCCCAGGTGAAACCTTCGCCCATCGCATGGAACTGGCAGAGCTCGCCGAAATGGCCGGTGAGCAGGCGCCGCTCGCCGGTGTCCCAGGCGCCCTTGATGAACTGCACGACCGCGCAGGGGAAGCCGTGGGCGACGCAGCGGACGATCATGCCGAAAGCGGAGGAGGACTTGCCCTTGCCAGCGCCGGTGTGGACGATGATGAGGCCCTTTTCGCCGCTCTTGGTCGCCATGATCTTGTCGCGGGCGACCTTGATTTTCGCCATTTTCGCGGCGTGGCGGGCGTCGGCTTCCTCGGCCGTTTGGGTATCCGGTTCAGGCGTCATCTGACAGGGTCCTTCGGCTTGACAAGAGGCGGCCGGGGGCAAATGGTGGCCCGGCGTTGGTTCCTGTCCTATGACAGGCGAAGAGGGAATGCGATAGGGTCCGAATCGACAAGATTCGGGTCCAAACTGCAGCCGCCCCCGCGACCGTGACCGGAGAGATGCCCGAAGCCACTGATCCCCCAGGGGATCGGGAAGGCGGGGATCGAAGGGCCAAAAGCCCTGCTCCGCAAGCCGGGAGACCTGCCAGCGCGGACGAGTTTTGGACCGGCGGACGGGGTGTTCCGCGACGGGGAAACGGACCTTCGGGGGAATGGTCCGTGTGCCTCTTCGCCTCCCGCCGTTTATCCTGGAAGAGGCGATGAGCGTCACACTTCACGTCTGTATCACCTGCCGCGCCGGCCAGACGCTCGACGAGGGTGAGACGACGCCCGGCAAGCGCCTGCATGGCGCGATCCTCGATGCCGGCGTGCCCGAGGGCGTCAATGTGGTTCCCGTTGAATGCCTGTCGGCATGCAGCCAGGGTTGCTCGGTTGCGCTCAGCGCGCCCGGCCGCTGGTCCTATGTCTATGGCCGCCTGTCAGAGGCCCATGCGAGCGACGTGGTCGCGGGTGCTGCGGCTTATGCCGCCGCGCCCGACGGCCTCGTGCCCTGGCGCAGCCGTCCCGAAATCTTCCGCAAGCAATCGCTTGCTCGCATTCCCCCCATTGCCGTCGTGCCGGAGGCCGCCGAATGAACTCGCTCGCAAAAGTCCCTGTCACGGTGGTCACGGGTTTTCTCGGCTCCGGCAAGACCACGCTGATCCAGCATCTGCTCGCAAACCCTGACGGCAAGAAGCTCGCCGTGCTCGTCAACGAGTTCGGCAGCGAGGGTGTCGATGGCGAGATCCTGAAATCCTGCGCCGATGCGAATTGCCCGGAGGAGAATATCGTCGAGCTCGCCAATGGCTGCATCTGCTGCACCGTTGCGGACGATTTCATCCCGACCATGGAAAAGCTTTTGGCGCGGCCGGTGCGGCCCGATCACATCCTGATCGAGACCTCGGGCCTGGCGCTGCCGAAGCCGCTGTTGAAGGCGTTCGACTGGCCGGAGATCCGCTCGCGCATCACGGTCGACGGCGTGATCGCACTCGCCGATGCCGAGGCTGTCGCCGCCGGCCGTTTTGCGCCGGACCCGGCTGCGGTGGAAGCGCAGCGCGCGGCGGACGAAAATCTCGATCACGAGACGCCGCTGTCGGAAGTGTTCGAGGACCAGATCGCCTGCGCCGACATCGTGCTGCTGACCAAGGCCGATCTTGCCGGGGTCGCAGGGATCGAAGCCGCCAAGGCCGCCATCACCGCCGAGATGCCGCGCCGTGTGCCGATGCTATCCGTCACCGATGGCGCGATCGATGCGCGCGTGATCCTCGGCCTCGGCGCTGCCGCAGAGAACGATCTCGCCGCGCGCCCCTCGCATCACGACGGCGAGGAGGATCACGAGCACGACGATTTCGCCTCCGTCGTGATCGATCTTCCGGAGGTCAGCGACATCGACGCACTGGTCGCGTCGGTGCAGCGTCTTTCGCGCGAGCAGAACGTGCTGCGCGTCAAGGGCTATATCGCGGTCGTGGGCAAGCCGATGCGCCTGTTGCTGCAAGCGGTCGGCGAGCGCGTGCGCCACCAGTTCGACAAGCCCTGGGGCGCAGCTCTCAGGCAGTCGAAACTCGTCGTGATCGGCGAGCACGGCGACATCGACGAGGCCGCGATCAAGGCAGGACTTGGTCTTTCAGGATCTGGTATCTGATGCACGTCGTCTTCCGCGAGAGCCGCGGTCTCGAGGAGACCGCGACGCCAAGGGACATCGGCCAGGACCCGGCCGATCTCGTGGTGCTCTCGTACTCGGATTCCGATCTTGCCGCGTTCGCGGCCGGCTGGCGGCGCGGCCGCAACAGCCTGCCGTCGCTGCGGCTCGCCAATCTCGCGGAGCTGCGTCATCCGTTGTCGGTCGACACCTATATCGAGCGCACGCTGTCGCAGGCGCGCGGCATCCTGGTGCGCCTGATCGGCGGTGAGTCCTATTGGCCGTACGGGCTCGCGGCTCTGCAGCAGCTTGCGAAGGACCGCAATATCGTGCTGGCCGTGCTGCCGGCCGACGGCCGCGACGACACGCGGCTCGATGCCTACTCGACCCTGCCGGTTTCGACGCTGCGCCGGCTCAAGGTGCTCTGCGACACCGGTGGTCCCGTTGCAGCCCAGGCTGCGATTGCGCAGCTCGCGCTGGCCTCGGGTCTTTACGCGGGCCCGGTCGTCGGCGAGATGAACCTGCCCGAGATGGGCTTTTACGATCCCGCGCGTGGCGTCATCGCTGCGCCGATGGCAGGCGAGGGAAAGCCGCTCGCGCTCGTGACCTTCTATCGTTCCTACCTCACCGCCGCGGATACCGGGCCGGTCGACGCCCTGATCGCGGCGCTGCGCGAGCGCGGCTTTGACGCGTACGGCGTGTTCGTCACCTCGCTGAAGGCTCCGGGCGTTGCGGATTGGCTGCGGACCTATTTCGCGACGAATCCTCCGGCCGCGATCGTCAACGCGACGGCATTCTCGGCGATGGGCGACGATGGGACGACACCGTTCGATGCGGCATCGTGTCCCGTCTTCCAGGTCGCGCTCTCATCGGCACGGCGCGAGGACTGGGCGGAGTCGCTGCGCGGCCTGTCGCCCGGCGATCTCGCGATGCATGTGGTGCTGCCGGAGGTCGACGGCCGCCTGTTCGCGGGCGTGGTGAGTTTCAAATCGGCCGCGGAGCGTGATCCCGATCTGCAGTTTTCGCATCTGGCGCACCGGCCCGATGAGGAGCGCGTCAAGGCCGTCGCCGCGCGCGTTGCGGCCTGGAGGCGCCTCGCGGAGACGCCAGCCGCCGGGAAGCGGCTGGCGCTCGTGCTCTCGAACTATCCGGGCCGCCCGCATCAGATCGCGCATGCGGTTGGTCTTGATGCGCTTGCGTCGGTCGAGGCATTGCTGTCTGACCTGACAGAGGCCGGCTTCGATATTGCGCCGGTCCCCGCACTTGGCGAAACGTTGCTGAAGCAGCAACTGACCTGGAGCGTCGCCGATTACCGCGCCGCGCTCTCGCGTCTCCCGCAGGCATTGCAGGATGATCTCGCGCAAGCCTGGGGCGCGCCGGAGACCGATCCGAGCTGCCCCGACGGCGCGTTCCATTTCGCTGCGATCCGATGCGGCCAATCGATCATCGCGGTTCAGCCCGAGCGCGGCGATGCGACCACGCGCGATGCCGACTATCACGATCTCGCCCGCACGCCGCGCCATGCCTATGTCGCGTTCTATCTCTGGCTCCGCGGGCAGGCCATCGATGCCGTCGTGCACATGGGTGCGCATGGTACGCTGGAATGGCTGCCCGGAAAATCCGTCGCGCTGTCGTCCGCGTGCTGGCCCGAAGCGCTGATCGGCGATCTCCCTGTCATTTATCCCTTCATCGTCAACGATCCCGGCGAAGCTGCGCAGGCCAAGCGGCGCTTAGGGGCCGTCACCATCGGCCATCTGCCGCCGCCGCTGGAACAATCCGCGGTGCCGGAAGGCCTGCGTCGGCTCGAACGCCTGCTCGACGAATACTCGACCGCCGATGGGCTCGATCCCGCGCGCCGCCAGCGCCTGATTTCTGCGATCCGCGACGAAGCGCGCGCGGCGGGCCTTGAGGACGATCTTGGTCTGGATGCAGCGGCTGCGCCGGCCGAAGCCATTCCGCGGATCGATCGCTTCGTCTGCGATCTCAAGGAGAGCCAGTTCGGCGACGGGCTGCACGTGTTCGGACGCGGCACCTGCGCTGATGCGGAGCGCGATGCGTTGCGTGCCGCGCTCGCGGGGCAGCGCGTTGCGCCGGGGCCGTCGGGCTCGCCGTATCGCGGACGCCAGGACGTGCTGCCGACCGGACGCAATCTCTTTGCCGTCGATCCGCGCGCGGTGCCGACGCCGTCGGCGCATGCGCAAGGCATCAAGCTCGCGGAAGAGCTGCTGCGTCGCCATTTGCAGGACCACGGCGACTGGCCGAAAGGCCTCGTGGTCGATCTCTGGGGCTCGGCGACGATGCGGACCGCCGGCGAGGAGTTTGCCATGGCGCTGCATCTCGCCGGCCTTGCGCCGCGCTGGGACCACGCCTCCGGCCGCGTCACCGGCTACGACATCATCGCACCGGCCGAGCTCGGGCGCCCTCGCATCGACGTCACGCTGCGCGTGTCGGGCCTGTTCCGCGATGTCTTCTCCGGTCTCGCGCAATTGTTCGAGGCCGCCGCCGAGGCGCTCGCGAGCCGCGAGGAGGAGGGCGACGAGAATCCCTATCGCCATCGCGCCGCGCGTGTGTTCGCGCCGCGTCCCGGACAATACGGCGTCGGCCTCTCGGCGATCCCGGATGCCTTCACGGCCGAGACGCGCGACGCCGCCGGCGAGGCCTGGCTGTCGGCATCGTCCTGGGCGTTCTCCGCGGACGGTGCGATGCAGCCGGATCGGGCCGGCATCGAGACGCGGCTCGCATCCGCCGATGCTTTCGTGCACGTCCAGGACTTGCCGGAGACCGATCTTCTGCTTGCCGCCGACTATGCAGCGCATGAAGCCGGCATCGCGGCGGCCGCAGCGCATCTCGGTGCGGCAGGACCATCGCTCTATCACCTCGATACGACGCGGCCCGAGCAGCCGCATGCGCGGACGCTGACCGAGGAAATCTCCCGTGTCGTCCGTGCACGCGCGGCCAATCCGGCCTGGATCGCCGGCATGATGCGGCACGGTTTTCGCGGTGCCGCCGAGATCACCGCGACGCTGGAGCACATGGCCGCCTTCGCGCATCTGGCCGGTGCCGTGCCGCCGCATCTGTTCGATCTCTACTACGATGCGACGCTCGGCGACGCCGACGTCCGCACCTTCATGGCCCGCGATAATCCGGCGGCGCTCGCCGCGATGGAGACCTGCTTCACGCGCCTGCACGAAGCCTCGCTCTGGCGAACGCGCCGCAATTCGATCGCGGCTGCGCTGAAGGAGGCTTCATGAGTGCGACCGCGATCAAGGGCTGGTGTCCCGGCGCGTTGCGCCCGATGCAATCGGGCGACGGGCTCGTGGTTCGCGTGCGCCCGTTCGGCGGAAGGCTTGAAGCCGCGCAAGTCGCCGGGCTTGCCGAGCTCGCCGAACGCTACGGCAATGGTCTCATCGATGTGACGAGCCGGGCCAACCTCCAGATCAGAGGCGTCAGCGAACAGGGCCATCGCCGGCTGCTCGATGGACTCGCGTTGCTGCGGCTGCTCGACCCCGATACCGACATCGAAGCCCGGCGCAACATTCTGGTGACGCCGTTCTGGAACAGCGGTGACGAGACACAGGCGCTGGCCGCGGAGCTTGAAGAAGCGCTCGCGGACAGCGCGCTCGATCTTCCCACGAAGTTCGGCTTCGCCATCGACGACGGAAATTCGCGCGTACTCGCCGGCGATTCCGCCGACGTGCGCATCGAACGCGATCGCGGCGGCCGGCTCCTGGTGCGGGCCGATGGCGCAAGGCTGGGCCGCTTCGTCGCACGCGGAGAGGCCGTAAGCACGGCGCTCGCGCTCGCGAGCTGGTTCATCTCGTCCGGCGGCGCGAAGGGCGGGCGAGGGCGCATGGCAGCTCTTATTGCGGCCGGCGCGGTATTGCCTCAGTCGTTGAGCGGTGAAACCGAGCCTGCTCCGGTCATGGCGGCGTCACGACCCGGGCATTATCCGCACGGCGCCCTGGTCGGCATCGCGTTCGGGCAGATGCTTCACACGACGCTCCATCAGTTTTCCGGCTGCGGACATGCGCTGCGCATGACGCCATGGCGAATGGTGCTGAGCGAGGGCAAGCGCGAGATGCCGAGCGGGGCAGGCCTCATCACCGAGCCCTACGATCCGGCGTTGCGCGTGATTGCTTGTAGCGGCGCCCCGCGTTGCCGCGAGGCGCATGCCGACACCCGCGCGCTCGCTTCCGCCCTTGCGCCGCGCATCGCCCTCGATACGCGCCTTCACGTCTCCGGCTGCGCCAAGGGCTGCGCGCGTTCCGGCGCGTCCGCGGTGACGCTGGTTGCGACCAGCGCCGGATTCGACCTCGTCCGCGACGGCTCGACCCGCGATGAGCCGGTTCTGCGCGGCCTCAACGGTGCCGACATCGTCAGCGATCCCTCCATCCTGGTCGGAGGGCACTGATGCCACACACTTACGAGACCGACGGCGCTGCGATCTACCGGCAGTCCTTTGCGACCATCCGGGCCGAGGCGGATCTTGCCCGCTTCGCGCCCGACGAAGAGCAGGTCGTGGTGCGGATGATTCATGCCGCCGGCATGGTGGGCCTCGAGGCGCATATCCGCTTCACATCAGGCATGGTGACTGCCGCACGCGCGGCCTTGCAGAAGGGCGCGCCGATCCTGTGCGACGCGCGCATGGTCTCGGAAGGAATTACGCGCGCGAGACTGCCGGCGGCCAACGCCGTGATCTGCACGCTCGGCGACGAGGCCGTTCCCGCGCTCGCGCAGTCCATGCGCAACACGCGCTCGGCGGCGGCGCTGGAGTTGTGGCGACCGCATCTCGACGGCGCCATCGTTGCGATCGGTAACGCGCCGACCGCGCTGTTTCATCTCCTCAACATGCTCGAGGACCCGGGCTGCCCGCGGCCCGCGGCGATCATCGGCTGCCCGGTCGGCTTCGTCGGCGCGGCCGAATCCAAGGCCGCGCTGATGGCCGATCCGAAGGTCGCCGCGCTGACGGTCGAGGGTCGCCTCGGCGGCTCGGCGATCACGGTCGCCGCCGTGAATGCGCTCGCGAGCCGGAGCGAATAGCCATGGGACGCATCATCTGCTGCGGTCTCGGCCCCGGCGATCCTGATATGATGAGCGTGCGCGCCGACCGCACGGTGCGGGCTGCGAAGCACGTCGCCTATTTCCGCAAGAAGGGCCGGCTCGGTCAGGCGCGGCGTATCGTCGAGAGCATGTTGGCTTCCGACGTCACCGAATACGCAATGGAATATCCTGTTACGACGGAGCTCGCCTTCGATAGCCCGGAATATGTGCAGCTGCTCGCCGGCTTCTACGACGAATGGGCGGAACGGCTGGCGCGGCTTTCGCGCGCGGTCGATGTCGTCGTGCTCTGCGAGGGCGATCCTTACTTCTACGGCTCCTTCATGCATCTGCACACGCGCCTGCAAGGGCGCGTCGAGATCGAGGTGATCGCAGGCATTCCCGGCATGGTCGGCTGCTGGAACGGCGTCGGACAGCCGATCGCGCTCGGCGACGACGTGACGACGGTGTTGATGGGGACGCTTCCCGAAGACGAGCTCGAGCGCCGCATGCGCGATTCCGATGCGCTGGTCATCATGAAGACCGGCCGCAATCTTTCAAAGGTGCGCCGCGCGCTGGCATCCGCGGGCCGGCTGGGCGATGCCTGGCTCGTCGAGCGCGGCACCATGCCGGGCGAGCGCGTGGTGCGGCTCGCCGAGATCGATGCCGCCGACTGTCCTTACTTCGCGATCGTGCTCGTGCACGGCAAGGGCCGGCATCTGGACGCCGCCGAATGACGGGCACGCTGACCATCGCGGGCCTCGGGCCGGGCAGCGATGCGCTGGTGACGCCCGAGGTCTCCGCCGCCCTTGCCGCCGCCACCGACATTCTGGGCTATGCGCCCTATGTTGCGCGCGTGCCGCCGCGGGCAGGGCTCACACTGCATCCCTCCGACAATCGCGAAGAGCTCCAGCGCGCGAGCGAGGCCCTGCGGCTCGCAGCCGAAGGCGGGCAGGTCGTCGTCGTCTCCTCCGGCGATCCCGGCGTCTTCGCGATGGCGTCGGCCGTGTTCGAGGCCCTCGAACAGGCGCCGCAATGGCGTGAGCTTCCCATTCGCGTTTTGCCTGGCATCACAGCGATGCTGGCGGCGGCCGCGCGCGCCGGCGCGCCGCTCGGTCATGATTTCTGCGCGATCAATCTCTCGGACAATCTCAAGCCGTGGACGGTCATCGAGAAGCGCCTGCGGCTGGCCGCAGAAGCCGATTTTGCCATTGCGATGTACAATCCGCGCTCGGCAGGCCGGCCGGAGGGGTTTGGCCGCGCGCTTGCGGTTCTGAAAGCAGCCGGCTGCGGCGAGCGCCTCGTGATCTTCGCGCGCGCGATCAGCACGTCGGACGAGCGGATTGAAACTGTCGCGCTGAACGACGCGCGGCCCGAGATGGCCGACATGCGCACGCTGGTCATCGTCGGCAATTCGCAGACGCGCCGCGTCGGCCGCTGGGTCTATGCCCCGAGGCAGGCGCGATGACCGAGCCACTGCATGATCTCGGCCACGCTCTCAACCCGCAGCCGTTCGGGCAGTTCCGGCCGCGCGATCATGATCACGGGCAGGCCGAGCATGCGGGCCGCGTCGATCTTGGCGCGTGCGCCATCTCCGCCGGAGTTGCGGGCGACGATCCACGCGATGCCGCGCGTGCGCATCATTTCGAGCTCGCCGTCGAACGTGAACGGCCCGCGCGACGCGATCACGTCCGCAGCGAAGGGCAGCGGTGCTTCGGGCGGGTCGACGAAACGCAGTGTGTAGGCATGCTGCGGCTTCGTCGCGAACGGTGCGATGTGCTGGCGGCCGATGGCGAGGAATATTTTTGCCGGCGTCTCGGGCAGGGCGGCGGCTGCGGCGGTGACATCGGCGACTTCGGTCCAGTTGTCGCCGGGCGCCTTCGTCCAAGGCGCGCGTTCGAGGGCAATCAATGGCGTGCCGGTTTCCGCGCTGGCCTCGACCGCGTGGCGGCTCATCTCGGCCGCGAAGGGATGCGTGGCGTCGATCACATGCGTGATGCGCTCATGGCGAATGTAGTCGGCAAGCCCGCTCACGCCGCCGAAGCCACCGATGCGGGTCGGCAGCGGCTGATCGGCGGGCGTGCGGGTTCGGCCGCCATAGGAATACACGGCGTCGATGCGCGCGCGTGCGATTTCCGCGGCGAGCAAGCTCGCATCGGCGGTTCCGCCCAGAATGAGGGCGCGCGTCATGACTGATTCCTTGGCTGATCCCTGGCTGACCATCATCGGTATCGGCGAAGATGGCCTTGCCGGGCTGTCCGAGGCAAGCCGAAAGGCGCTTGCCACGGCAGAAACTGTTTTTGGTGGCGAGCGTCATCTCGCGCTTGCTGATGTGGGGGGGCGCGGTCGCTCGTGGCCGGTGCCGTTCGACGCAGACGTCGTGTTGAGCTGCCGCGGCCGGCCGACGGTGGTGCTCGCCTCCGGCGATCCATTCTGGCACGGCGCGGGTGCAAGTCTCGCCGAGAAGCTCGATGCCAGCGAGTGGATCGCGCATTCGGCGCCATCGACCTTCTCGCTTGCCGCCGCGCGGCTCGGTTGGCGCCTCGAAGCCATTGCCTGTCTCGGGCTTCATTCTGCACCTTTCGAGCGTCTCGTGCCGCATCTGGCGCCCGGTGCGCGCATCATTTGCCTTGTGCGTGACGGCAAGGCAGCCGGTGAGCTCGCGAAATGGCTGAGCGATCGCGGATGGGGCGCCTCGGCGTTCTGGACTCTCGCCGCGCTCGGCGGGGCGCGCGAAAGCACCGCTGAGCATCGTGCCGACAGCTTTGCGGGCGATCTCGCCGAAAACCTGGTCGCAGTAGCCGTCGAGGCGAGGGGCGGGCAAGGCATTCCCCGCAGCTCCGGCCTGTCCGACGATCTCTTCATGCATGACGGCCAGATCACCAAGCGGCCGGTGCGCGCGCTGGCGCTCTCGGCGCTGGCGCCGCGTCCCGGCGAGCGGCTGTGGGATATCGGCGCGGGTTCTGGCTCGATCTCAGTCGAATGGGCGCTGTGCGGCGGGACGGCGAGCGCCATCGAGGCGCGAGAGGATCGCGCCGCGAATATCCGCAGCAATGTTGCGGCGTTCGGATTGGCGCATCGGATCACCGTCATCACGGGGAGCGCGCCGAAAGCTCTTGCTGCGTTGGAAACACCGGATGCCGTCTTCATCGGCGGCGGCCTCGATATCGCGATGTTCGATGCGATCTGGTCGCGGCTCGCGCCGGGTGCGCGGCTCGTCGCGCATGCGGTGACGCTGGAGACTGAAGCGCTGCTCGGCGAACTGCACCAGCGCCACGGCGGCGAGCTGATGCGGGTCGAGATCGCACATGCTGGCCCGCTCGGCCGCTACAGGTCCTGGGAAGCGTCGCGGCCCGTGGTGCAGTGGAGTGCGGTTCGATGAAAGTCGCCGGACTCGGATTCAAGAAGGATGTTACGCTGGCTTCGCTGCGCGAGGCGCTGCTGGCAGCCGGTGGTTTCGAAGGCCTTGCGGCGGTCGCGACTGTCAGTGACAAGGCCGACGCGGAGCCGCTGAAGCAGCTTGCGCGTGAATGCGGCGTACCGATCAAGCCGGTTCCGGCGGACATGCTGGCGGGCATCGAGACGCCGACGCAGTCAAAACTCGTCGCGGAAAAGTTCGGCACGGGCTCGGTCGCCGAAGCCGCGGCGCTCGTTGCGGCTGGCCCCCGCGCGCGATTGATTGCGATGCGGGCGGTCTCGCGGGATCGCACCGCAACGGCGGCGATCGCGGAAGGAGACGGCGCATGACGGTGCACTTCATCGGTGCAGGACCGGGCGCTCCGGATTTGCTGACTTTGCGCGGACGCGACCTGATCGCGGCCTGTCCGGTCTGCCTCTATGCGGGCTCGCTGGTGCCCGAGGGCGTGCTGGCGCATTGCCCGCCCGGTGCGCGCATCGTCAACACCGCGCCGCTGTCGCTCGACGAGATCATCGCGGAGATTGCCGCCGCGCATGCCGGCGGCAAGGATGTTGCCCGCCTGCATTCCGGCGATCTCGCGATCTGGTCGGCGATGGGCGAGCAGCTCCGTCGCCTCCGCGCGCTCGGTATTCCCTACACAGTCACGCCGGGCGTGCCGTCCTTCTCGGCTGCGGCAGCTGCGCTGGAGACCGAGCTGACACTGCCCGGTCTTGCCCAGTCAGTCGTGCTGACGCGCACGCCGGGCCGCGCCAGCGCGATGCCTGAGGGCGAACAGCTCGCCGCGTTTGCCGCCACCGGCGCTGTGCTCGCGATCCATCTCTCGATCCATCTGCTCGACAAGGTCGTCGCCGAGCTGATGCCGCATTACGGCGCGGATTGCCCCGTCGCGATCGTCTGGCGTGCGAGCTGGCCGGATCAGCGCATCGTCCGCGCCACGCTGGCGACGCTCGATGCCGCCGTCGGCACCGAGATGGAGCGCACCGCGCTGATTCTGGTCGGCAAGACGCTTGGCGCTGCGGATTTTGACGAGAGCCGTCTCTATGCCGCCGATTACGATCGGCGCTATCGGCCGGTCGGCGCCGATCCGCGCTTTCCGGAGGCATCGTGATGGCGGCAGGGCTCGTCATCTCCGCGCCGGCCTCCGGCGTCGGCAAGACCACGCTGACGCTGGCGCTGGCGCGCGCCTGGCGCAATCGCGGATTGAACGTGCAGTGCTTCAAGAGCGGGCCTGACTATATCGATCCCGCCTTCCATGCCGCTGCGACGGGTCGCGTTTCCGTCAACGTCGATAGCTGGGCGATGGATCGCGGGACGATTGCTCATCTCGTCGGTCGCGGCACTGATGCCGATGTCGTGCTCGCGGAGGGCTCGATGGGCCTGTTCGACGGCGTCGCCGCGCGCGGCGTCTCCGGCACCGGCGCCACCGCCGACATTGCGGAGATGTTGGGCTGGCCGGTGCTGCTGGTGATCGATCCCTCCGGACAGGCGCAGACGGCGGCGGCGATCGCCGCAGGCCTTCGTGACTATCGCGCGGGTGTGCAGCTTGCCGGCGTGGTGCTCAATCGCGTCGCCAGCCCGCGGCATGAAGATCTCGTCCGGCGTGCGCTGAACGACGCCGGCATCGCCGTGTTCGGCGCGCTGCCGCGCCATGCCGAGATCAGCCTGCCGAAACGGCATCTCGGCCTGGTGCAGGCCGAAGAGCAGGCCGAGATCGGCAAGCTGATCGACGAAGCCGCGCGCTTCGTAGCCGAGCATGTCGATCTCGATGCGGTGCTGCGATCGGCAGCAAGCTGGTCGCCGCAACCGGCGGCAAACGGCATGAATGTGACGCCGCCCGGGCAGCGCATTGCGCTTGCCCGCGATGCCGCGTTCTCCTTCGTCTATCCGCACATGCTGGAGGCCTGGCGCGCGGCCGGCGCCGAGATCTCGACATTCTCGCCGCTTGCCGATGAAGCGCCCGATGCCAGCGCCGATGTCTGCTGGCTGCCCGGCGGCTATCCCGAACTGCACGCGGGGAAGATCGCGGCCAATGCCCGCTTTCGCAGCGGCTTGTGCGCCTTCGCTGACACACGGCCGGTGCACGGCGAATGCGGAGGCTATATGGTGCTGGGAACCGCTCTGACCGATGCCGACGGCATTCGCCATGAGATGACGGGCCTGCTCGGACTGGAGACGAGCTTTGCCAAGCGCCGCATGCATCTCGGCTATCGTCTCGCTTCGCTCGCCGCGCCGATGCCGGGCCATCAGGCCGGCGCGCGCCTGCGCGGCCACGAGTTCCACTATTCGACGATCCTCGCGCAGCCGGATACGCCGCTGGCGGTCGTGCACGATGCAACAGGCGCGGTCATCGCCGAGACCGGCTCGCGCCGCGGCCTTGCCACCGGCACGTTCTTCCATCTGATCGCGGAGGATCGGTGAGCGGTTTTGTCACTTTCATCTCGGCCGGCCCCGGCGACCCCGAGCTCCTCACGCTCAAAGGCGCCGCGCGGCTGCGCGATGCCGACGTCGTGCTCTACGACGACCTCGCCTCGGGCGCGATCCTCGATCTGGCCCGGCCCGGCGCCAATCTCGTCGCAGTCGGGAAGCGGGCAGGGCGGCCCTCGACCAAGCAGCACCACGTCAACCGCCTGCTGGTCGACTATGCCGCGGCCGGCGTCCGTGTGGTGCGGTTGAAGTCGGGCGATGCCGGTATCTTTGGCCGGCTCGAGGAGGAGCTGGAGGCGCTGCGCGAAGCCGGCATCGGCTACGAGATCATTCCCGGAATCACCTCGGCCTGTGTCGCCGCCGCGCAAGCCGGCATTCCCCTGACCCGGCGCCACACCTCGCGCCGGGTGCAATTCGTGACCGGGGCCGATGTCACCGGCGAGCTGCCGCAGAATTTGAACTGGGCGGCGCTGGCGGATCCCGAAGCGACCACCGTGGTCTATATGGGCCGGCGCACCTTTCCGGCGCTTGTCGCAAAATTGATCGAGCACGGCCTCGCCCCTGATACCCCGGCGCTGTTCGCCGAATCCCTCGGTCGTCCCGACGAGCGGCTGGTTCGCACCACCATTGCCGAACTGGCCGAGCAGCTTGCGCGGGGCGGCGCCGCCTCGACGGCCGCCGTGATCCTGTTCGGCGCGCTGGCGGGCGATTATCCGTCATGACCGTCCCGGCCGCCCTTCGCCCCTTGACGCCCGGCTGGCGAAAGGGGCACACAGGAGACGCATGGTGCTCGAGGCGGCGCAAACCGCCGGAGCATAATCGGGAATGGGGGTGGGCGGACAGTTGCGCCGCCCAAAACCCCAGCCGCCCCCGCGACTGTAAGCGGTGAGGGGCTCCGATCAGCCACTGGGCCGCGAGGCTCGGGAAGGCCGGAGAACCCCAGTGAACCGCGAGCCAGGAGACCGGCCGTGCATGTTTTGTGGCCAAGGCCGTCGGGTGTGACGGCAGGAAGGAACTGAACCATGCATATCGAACCCGGAGTCGTATCGGGCGCCAAGCTCGTGTTGAGTTACGCAACCGGCATCGCCGTCGGCGGCGTTGCGTTGAAGCTCGCGATCGAGACCGTGCGCGAGCAGGGCATCATGTCGTTCGCGGCGCGGACGCTCGCCACCACGGGCCTCGTGTTCGTCTTCTTCGAGATCCTGCCGCACTTCCCGGTCGGCGTGTCCGAGGTGCACTTCATCCTCGGCTCGACCCTGTTCCTGCTGTTTGGGGCTGCGCCCGCGGCCTTCGGCCTTGCGTTCGGACTGTTGTTCCAGGGCATCTTCTTCGAGCCGCCCGATCTGCCGCAATTCGGCATGAACGTCACCACGCTGCTGGTGCCGCTGTTCGGGATCCAGGCGATCGCCGCGCGGATCATTGCCCGCAACACCGCCTATGTCGATCTCAGCTATCGCCAGGCGCTGGCGCTTTCGACCACGTATCAGGCCGGTGTCATCGCCTGGGTCGCGTTCTGGGCGCTCTATGGCTCGGGCTTCGGTGCGACCAACCTCGTCAACATCGCGACCTTCGCGGCTTCTTATGCGCTCGTCATCGTGATCGAGCCGCTCGCCGATCTCGGCGTGCTGGCGCTGGCAAAATCGCTGCGCGGCGTCACCGCGCCCGGCCTCGTCACGCCGCGCCTGCACAACGCGGCTTAAGAGACAAGGGGCGGCCGCGATGGCCGCCCCTGCACGCGCGATGCTCACGCTCTCCCTGATAGGCATCGGTTGCGGTGATCCCGAGCAGCTCACGCGCGCCGCCGTTCAAGCCATCAACGCGGCCGATCTCATCCTGATCCCGCGCAAGGGCACGGCGAAGTCCGATCTCGCAGATTTGCGGCGGACGATCTGCGCGGATGTGCTCACCAACCAAACGACGCGCATTGCCGAGTTCGACCTTCCCGTGCGCGATGCCGGTGAAGCGGACTATCACAAGGGCGTGGACGATTGGCACGACGCTGTGGCCGCGGCCTGGTCGCGGACGATCGCGAGCCAGCTCGGTGATGATGGCAAGGTCGCGCTGCTGATCTGGGGCGATCCCTCGCTGTACGATTCCTCGCTGCGCATTGCGCGGCGGCTCGATCCCTTGCCTGATATCGAGGTCGTGCCCGGCATCACCTCGATCCAGGCGCTGTGCGCGGCGCATGCGCTGCCGCTCAACGACATCGGCGAGCCCTTTCTGGTCACCACGGGGCGCCGCTTGCGCGAGGGCGGCTGGCCGCAGGGCGTCGACACCGTGGTGGTGATGCTCGACGGCGGCACGGCATTCCAGTCGCTCGATCCAGCGGGGCTGCACATTTGGTGGGGCGCCTATCTCGGCATGCCCGATCAGATCGTCATGTCGGGCGTTGTGGCCGAGATCGGCCCGCACATCGTCGCCGCGCGACAGGATGCGCGCGCGCGGCACGGCTGGATCATGGACAGCTACATTCTCAAGCGCAGGCCGTAAGCGAGGCAGCATGCTCCCCGAATGGGTCTATCGAAAATGTCCTGAGGTCTCCGCCGCCCACCGCGAGGCGGCGCTCGCGCGTCAGGCGCAACTCACAAAACCGGCCGGCGCGCTCGGCCGGCTGGAGCAGCTTGCGGTCGAGCTTGCGGGCCTGCAGGCGACCGAGCAACCACGCGCCGCGCGGGTGCCGATCATCGTCTTCGCCGGCGATCACGGCATCGTCGCGCAGGGCGTGTCGGCCTATCCGCAAGGAGTGACCATCGCGATGATGGCGAATTTTGCCTCGGGCGGTGCCGCGATCTCGGTGCTGGCGCGCGAGCTTGGCTCAAACCTTGAGGTCGTGGACGCCGGCACGCTGGCGCAGGAGGCGATGGCAGGAATCGTCATTGACAAGCCGCGCAGCGGCACGCGCGATTTCAGCGTGGAAGCTGCGCTCACCCCCACGGAGCTGGCATTCGCCTTCGAAGTCGGACAGCGCGCAGTCGCGCGCGCGGCAGCCGGCAGGCCCGATCTCCTGATCTTCGGCGAGATGGGCATCGGCAATACCACGACGTCGGCGGCGATTGCGGCGAGCCTGCTCGGCATCAGTGCCGAGGAGATCGCGGGCAGCGGTACCGGCGTCGATGCGGCCGGCCGTGCGTACAAGGCGCGCGTGATCGACGCTGCGATCGCGCGGCATGGCGTTGCAGGCGCTTCGCCGGAAAAGATCCTGTGCGCCGTCGGGGGCCTCGAAATCGCGGCGATTTGCGGCGCCATCATTGCGGCTGCGCAAGCCCGTATTCCCGTGTTGATCGATGGCTTCATCGTATCGGTGGCGGCGCTGGCAGCGGTGCGGCTGAACCCGTCGTGCCAGCCATTCCTGCTGCCGTCGCATCAATCGGCGGAGCAGGGGCATCGGCTGGTGCTGCGTGCGCTGAACGTGCAGCCGCTGATCAGTCTCGATCTCAGGCTCGGCGAAGGATCGGGTGCGGCCATCGCGCTGCCGCTGGTGCGGCTCGCGTGCAGCCTTCACAACGGCATGGCGACCTTCGCGCAGGCCAACGTGCCGGATCGCCCCGCCTGATCCGGCTCAAGCCGCGCGCTGATTGACCGCGACGACGCGCCAGCCGGTCGCGAGCCGGTCGATCCGGGTCAGTGACAACGGATCGATCACGAAGCGCAGGGCCGCTTGTGGCGTCAGATCCAGCGCAATGCAGAGCGCGGCGCGGATGGTGCCGGAATGCACGACGAGCGTTGCCGAGCCAGCGCCGACTTGCGCGAGGCCCAGCCGGACGCGCGCGACCTGATCCTCAAAGCTTTCGCCGCCCGGCGGCCGCCCGTGCGCCGGATTGCTCCAGAACTGCGCATAGGCCTCGCCGCCGGTCGCCGCGAGCTCGTCATGCCGCCGGCCGGTCCAGTCGCCAAAATCCTGCTCACTGAATTCGGGCACCAACGCAGGTTCGAGTCCCAGCGCGCGCGCCGTCTCGACCGTGCGGCGCGCCGGGCTCGCCAAGCTCGCAGCATCTGACGGGAGCTTTCGCCGCAGCGCCTCCAGTTGCGCGCGATCGTCGAGATCGGCGGGCGCGTCGGCCGCGTGGATCGTCCCTTTGGCGCCGTCGACGGGCGCATGCCGCATCAGCCAGAGGAAGGTCTCGCCTTCCATGCCTATCTCCAAGGAAGTTGGTCGCTGTGGTAATAACGTCGCACCGGCACATTGACTCTGTCTTGTCGGTAATCCTAGATGGCTTTGACGGTTTCCCCGAGTGGGGATGAAAAGGGAATGCGGTGCGGGGATTTTGTCCCCAATGCCGCGGCTGCCCCCGCAACTGTAAGCGGCGAATCTTGCGTCACGAGCCACTGGGTATCTCGGTCCCGGGAAGGCGATGGAAGGTACTGACCCGCGAGCCAGGAGACCTGCCGTCAGCCGTGGTCACACGCGAAGATGTCGGTCGGGGAGTACAGACATTCGGCTTCATCGGAAGGCTCAAAGGCCGAAGGTGGGACCTTGGTTCGCTGTGACGTGCCACTGACGTCACACCGAGGTTCCAAAACCGTGCCTTCCATCCGTCTTGTACGACTGCGCCGCTTCCTGCTCGCTTCCGCTGCACTTACGTCGTTTGTCGGCGCCGATCTGCCTGCCGCCCTGGCGCAGCAGGCCCGTGAACCGCTGCCACCTGTCGAGGTATCCCCCGCCCAATCCCGCAAACAGGCCAAGCCCGCCGGCCGGGATGCACAAAGCGTCCGCCGTGTGGCGCCGCGTCGGCCCGCGACTGCATCCGCAGCGCCAAAGCCTGTCGTGCCTGCCGCAGCGGCGCAAACGCCGCTGAACACCAATGTGGTCGCCGATAGCGCCTCGCGCCTCGGCCTGACCGTGCGGCAGATACCCGCGACCGTCGAGGTGATCTCGGCCCAGACCATGCGCGAGCAGGGCTATCGCACCGTCTCCGAGGTGGCGCAGGGCGCGGTCGGCGTCACCTCCGGCGACAATCCGGCAGAGCCCGCGGCCTTCTCCATGCGCGGCTTTACCAACAGCCAGATCAACACGCTCTACAACGGCATCAAGATCGGTCCGCAGAACATGACCTCGCGGATCACGGATACGGCCAATCTCGAGGCCGTTGAATTCGTGAAAGGCCCGGCCTCGGTGATGTCGGGTGAGGGTGCCGCCGGCGGCGCGATCAATCTCGTCACCAAGCAACCGCACACCGGGGCGATCCGGAACGAGGCTGATTTCTCCTGGGACTCGCTGAACTCCTTCCGTGCGCACTACGGCTCCGGTGGCAGCGCCAATGTGCAGGGCCTCGACTACCGCTTCGATATCAGCCGTTCCTCGCTCAACGGCTTCGCCGACGACACCAACACCAAGACGCTGGATGTGTCTGGCCAGCTCAACTACCGCATCTCCGACAGCCTCAAGATCTGGGGCGCGATCGAGTATCGCGAGGACCGCTCGAAGGCCTATTGGGGCGCGCCGCTGGTACCGATCGCCTTCAGCGGCTCGCATGCGACGAGCGGCATTGTCTCCGGCAGCTACTTCAACAGGACCGACCTCGGGGCTGTCACGATCGACGACCGCACCTTCAACACCAATTACAACGTCCTCGACAACAAAAACGTGGCGCAGGAAGTGTGGCTGCGCGGCGGCTTCGAGCTGAAGCTGGCGCCTGACCTGACGCTGAAGAGTCAGGCCTATGGCTACGGCGCGGAGCGCACGTGGTTCAACAACGAGATCGAGGCGTTCGACTCCGTCAAGAACCAGGTGTATCGCGAGCGCTTCTATGTCGCGCACAGCCAGCGCCTCGTCGGCAACATCACGGACCTCACCTGGGATGCCAATATCGCAGGCTTCGACAACCGCTTCGTCACGACGCTGTCGTCGAGCTACCTCGACTTCGTCAGGCCGGGCGCGGCGAACTTCCCGTTCGATGATGTCTCGCTGGTCGATCCAGTCCGCGGCTATTATGGCCTGCTCACGACCAAGCAGCAGACCGCGCGTATCGACAACGAGGCGCTGTCGTTCGAGGACCGGCTGAAGCTCACGCGGACCTTCGCGCTGATTGGCGGCCTGCGCGTCGAGCATATCGGGCTTGACCGTAACTCGACTGACCAGTTCGGTCTGGTGAACGCGGGCTTCCCGTTCACGAAGGACTGGGCGCCGGTCACCGGCCGCATCGGCTATACTTGGGACGCCGTCCCCGGCCTGACCTTCTTCAGCCAGTATGCGACTGGCGCCGATATCTCGGCCAACAACATCTTCCTGCTAGGACCTACCCAGCCGCTCGATCTGACGACGGCGCGCACCTATGAGACCGGCGTCAAGCACCTGTTCTGGGACAGCCGGGCGGAGTGGTCGTTCTCGGCGTACGACATCCTGCGCAAGAACGTCTATGCCGCCGCCGGCGGCATGCAGCTCAACATCGCCGGGAGACAGGAGTCCAAGGGCGTCGAGCTCGCCGCCGCGGTGCGCCCGATTGAGCCGCTACGCCTCTGGGGCAACATTGCCTATGTCGATGCCCGTTATGCCGACTACAACTTCGTGGGCGGATCGTTCTCCGGCAATACGCCGCCGAACGTGCCGCGCATCGTGGCCAATGCCGGTGCGTCGTACCGGTTCTTCACGCCTTGGCCGGTGGAAGTCGGCATCACCGGCCGCCATGTCGGGGACCGCTACAACACCGACGCCAACGTCGTGACGATGAAGGCGTACACCGTCGCCGACGTCTATGCCTTCGTCGACATCCCCAGGACGGTGTTCAACGCTGTCGACCAGGCCCGCCTGACCTTCCGCGTGCGCAACATTACTGATAAGCGCTACGCGATCTGGGGCGATCCGTTCTATCCTGACCAGATCCTGCTCGGCGCGCCCAGGACCTACGAGCTCTCGGCCGCGTTCAAATGGTAGGGCGCTGACCACATGATGAACGCGATCGTCCTGCTACATCGCTGGCTCGGGATCGCGTTCTGCCTGCTGTTTGCGATGTGGTTCGCGAGCGGAATCGTGATGCACTTCGTTCCGTTTCCGTCATTGACGGAAGCGGAACGTTTGTCCGGGCTCGCGCCGGTGGCTGGCGGAGAGGTGAGGATCACCATCGCGGATGCTGTCGTTGCGAGCGGGATCGCGGACGCCACGCGCGTTCGCCTGCTCCAGCGGAGCGACGGGCCGGTCTATGTCGTGTCGAGCCCGTCGCGTGTGGGCGCGGTCCATGCCTCCGACGGACGCGATGCATCGGTGACGTCCGCCGACGTCTCGGTCGGTATCGCGCGGGATCATGCCCGGCAACGCGGGCTCGATGCCGCGCGGGCGGCGATGATGGTGGGCGCGGATTATGATCAATGGAGCGTACCCAACGGCTTTGATCGACACCGGCCTCTGTTGCGCGTCGCTCTTGGCGATGCGGCCGGAACCGAGGTCTATGTCTCCTCGCGCACCGGCGAAGTCGTGCTGGATACGACCCGCAGCGAGCGCGGATGGAATTTGGCCGGCAGCGTCCTGCACTGGATCTATCCGACGGTCCTGAGGAGCAACTGGTCCCTTTGGGATCAGGTGGTCTCGACATTGTCGCTGATGGCTTTTGTCGCGGCGACGCTCGGCGCGGTGCTCGGAATTATCAGGATCAGGATTCGAAGGCGCCGGGTTTCGTCGCCTTATCGTGGCTGGCACGCACTGCATCACGTCATTGGTCTCGTCGCGACCGTTTTCGTGCTGACCTGGAGCTTCAGTGGTTGGCTCTCGATGGATCACGGTCGGCTGTTCTCGCGCGGTGAGCTGACCCCGACCGAAGCAGGCGTGGTGTATGCCGCGCCGGACTGGACGACGGCCCCAACGTCCGGTCAGCCGTCGGCTCGCGAAGTCGAATGGTTCGCCGTCAACGGTGTTGTCTACCGGCGCGACCGGACCGGCCTCGCCAGTCAGACCTTGACCAAAACGGGGGAGGCGATCCGCAGCCGGCAGGTGGCATTCCTCGGCGAGAAGGATGTCCATGACCTGGCGACGCGCCTTGCGCCGGGCTGTGGCGTCCCGTCCGTTCTTGCCGACAATGACGACTATCCCGCGCACTCCGCCGTCCCCGGAGCGCCCGTCTATCGCTCCCGATGCGGCGACCTCTGGTTCGACATCGACGGCGCCGACGGCCGCGTGCTGCAAAGACTGGACGCCTCGCGGCGGGCCTATCGCTGGTTCTATAGCGGGCTTCACACGCTCGATTTTCCCGTTCTCATGGCGCACCCCCGTCTGCGCGATATCCTAGTCGTCGGGCTCTGCTTGCTCGGGCTGGCATTTTCCGTCACCGGCATCGTCATCGGCTGGCGGCGCTTGCGGTCGACCTTCGCGGCTTGAGCTGCGTATCGAACAAATCATATGCGCCATGCAAATTGCGGGTTGCGCGGGCGATTGCAGGCGCGGATGATCGTCCGAGGGGGCGCAGCGGTGCGCTCTCTCAATGGGGCGATCGTGATCGATGTCAATTCAGCGCAAGCGCCTCGGCATGATTACCCCGTCGTCCAACTCGGTGCTGGAGCCCGTCACCAACTCCATGCTGCATGGCGTGGCCAGCGTCACCGCTCATTTCTCGCGCTTCCGCGTTACCGAGATCGCGCTCGATGCCGCGGCGCTGAACCAGTTCGATGCCTCGGTGATGCTACCGGCGGCGGATCTGCTGGCGGATGCCAGGGTCGATGCCATTGCCTGGAACGGCACGTCGGCAAGTTGGCTCGGTATCGGCCGCGACCGGAGCCTGTGCGAGGCGATCGCGGCGCGGACCGGAATCCCGGCGACGACCTCCACGCTCGCCTGCATCGACGCCGTCCGCGTGCTCGGCGCCGGACGTGTTGGCCTGGTCTCGCCCTATACGGACGACGTGCAACGGCGGATCGGCGAAGTCTGGGCCGAGGAGCGGATCGCCCCTCACGCCGAGCGACATCTCGGCCTGCGCGATAACTTTTCCTTTGGTGAGGTCATGCCCGCGACGATCGCCGACATGGTCCGGGAGGTCGCGGCGGACGGCGCCGATGCCGTCGTCGTTCTCTGCACCAATCTCGACGGCGCCGCGCTGGCGGCTTCGCTCGAACGGGAGTTGGGCATCGCCGTACTGGACTCGGTCGCGGTCACGCTGTGGCGGACGCTCGAACTCGCCGGTGGCGACATCGCGGCCCTTGCGGCGTGGGGCCGGATCTTCCAGACATCAGCGATCATCAAGTGACGGAGACGCCCGTGACCCAGCTCGATCTCGCCATTCGCGGCGGCACCATCGTGACGGCCCGCGACGAGTTTCGCGCCGATATCGGCATTCGCGACGGACTCATCGTCAGCATCGCCGACCGTATTGAAGGTGCGGCGCGCGAGATCGACGCGACGGGTCTGCTGGCGCTGCCGGGCGGGATCGACAGCCACGTCCACATCTCCCAGGCCTCCGGCCCCGACGTGGTGATGGCCGACGATTTTGCCTCGGCAACGCGCGCGGCGGCAGCCGGCGGCAACACCATGGTGCTGCCCTTCGCGCTCCAGGAGAAGGGAACGTCGCTGCGCACCTGCGTCGAGAACTACCGCAAGCTCGCCGAGGGCGAGTGCTACATCGACACCGCCTTCCACCTCATCATCTCCGACCCCACCGCGGTCGTGCTCGGGCAGGAGCTGCCGGCCCTCGTCAAGGACGGCTACACCTCGTTCAAGGTGTTCATGACTTATGACGACCTCGTGCTGAGCGACCAGCAGCTGCTGGAAGTGTTCGATGTCGCGCGCCGCGAGGAGGCGCTGGTCATGGTCCATTGCGAGGGCTACGACGCCATCCGTTTCCTCACCACCAAGCTCGAACGCGAGGGCCATATCGCGCCCTATTATCACGGCGTGTCGCGCCCGCAGGCCGTCGAGCGCGAGGCGACGCATCGCGCCATCAGCCATGCCGAGGTGATCGGCGTTCCCATCATGATCGTCCACGTCTCCGGGCGCGAGGCGATGGAGCAGGTGCGCTGGGCCCAGCAGCGCGGACTGCCGGTGCATGCCGAGACCTGCCCGCAATACATCACGCTGACGGCCGACGACATGAAAGGCCTGAACATGGACATGTCAGGCGCGAAATACGTTTGCTCGCCGCCGCCACGTGATGCCGAGAGCCAGCGGGCGATCTGGGAGGGCATCACCACGGGTGTGTTCCAGACCTTCTCGTCCGATCACTGCCCGTTCCGCTACGACGATCCCAAGGGCAAGCTGACGCCGAATTCCCGGACCTCGTTCCGCTGGGTGCCGAACGGCATCCCCGGCGTCGAGACCCGGTTGCCGATCCTGTTTTCCGAAGGCGTCTCGAAGGGGCGGATCAGCTTGCAGAAATTCGTCGAGCTGACCGCGACCAATCATGCGCGGATCTACGGTCTCTATCCGCGCAAGGGCTCGATCGGCGTCGGCTTCGATGCCGACGTCGTTCTATGGGATCCCAAATTGAAGAAGCCGATCCGGCAGGCCGATTTGCACCATGGCGCGGACTATACGCCGTGGGAAGGCTTTGACATCACCGGCTGGCCCGTCACCACCATCGCGCGGGGCCGCGTGGTGTACGAGCAGGGCAGGATCGTCGGCGACAGGGGCGCGGGCGAGGTGCTCAGCCGCGGCAAGTCGAGCCTGGTGTGACGGAAAGATAATCGCATCGGGACGACGCCATGTCGCCTGTTGCGCATACCATCCTCGCGCTGCTGCGGCATCATTGATCCCTTTTCGCCGGCCGCCTTTCGGTGTAGCTCTGCGCCCACTTATGAGGCGGCGGGGCGCCAATGCTGATCGCCACCGAAATCATGCAGGAGACACCAGGGATGTACCCGAAAGTTCAGATGTTCATCGCCGGCGAGTGGACCGACGGCACTTCCGGCAAGTCGGAGGACATCCTCAACCCCGCCACCGGCCAGCCGATCGGCAAGACCCCGCACGCCTCGCGCCAGGACCTCGACCGCGCGCTGGAGGCCGCCAAGGCCGGCTTCGAGATCTGGCGCAAGACTTCGCCGTTCGACCGCTACAAGCTGATGCGCAAGGCCGCCGACATCATCCGCTCGCGCGCCGCCGAGATCGCACCCGTGATGACCATGGAGCAGGGCAAGCCGGTCGTGGAAGCGCAGGGCGAAACCATGCTCGCCGGCGACCTCATCGACTGGTTCTCGGAAGAAGCCCGCCGCGCCTATGGCCGCATCGTGCCGCCGCGGATGGGCAACGTCTCCCAGCTCGTGACCAAGGAGCCGGTCGGTCCGGTCGCCGCGTTCACGCCCTGGAATTTCCCGATCAACCAGGCGGTGCGCAAGATCTCGGCCGCGCTCGCCGCCGGCTGCTCGATCATCGTCAAGGGCCCGGAAGAAACCCCGGCAAGCTGCATGGAGCTGGTGCGCGCCTATGCCGACGCGGGCATTCCGGCCGGCGTCGTCCAGCTGGTGTTCGGCGTGCCGTCGGAAGTGTCCGAATATCTCATTCCGCACCCGATCATCCGCAAGATCAGTTTTACGGGCTCGACCGCAGTCGGCAAGCATCTGGCTGCACTCGCGGGCCTGCATATGAAGCGCGTCACCATGGAGCTTGGCGGCCACGCGCCGGCGATCGTGTTCGCGGACGCGGACCTCGACAACGCCGCCAAGATTCTCTCGGCCAACAAGTTCCGCAATGCCGGCCAGGTCTGCGTCTCGCCGACGCGCTTCCTGGTGCATGAGAGCGTCTATCAGCCCTTCGTCGACAAGTTCGTCGCCGCGGCCAAGAGCCTGAAGGTCGGCAACGGCCTCGACAAGGACACCCGCATGGGTCCGCTGGCGAACCCGCGCCGGGTCGATGCGATGGAAGGTCTTGTGTCCGACGCGGTCCAGCGCGGCGCCAAGGTCCAGGCCGGCGGCAAGCGCATCGGCAACGAAGGCTTCTTCTTCGAGCCGACTGTGATCACCGACGTGCCGCGCGATGCCCGCATCATGAACGAGGAGCCGTTCGGCCCGCTTGCCCCCATCACCTCCTTCCGCAGCTATGACGAGGTGGTGGCCGAGGCGAACCGCCTGCCTTACGGCCTCGCGGCCTATGCCTACACGACCTCGACCAAGACGATGCAGGCGATCGGCTCCGACATCGAGAGCGGCATGGTCTCGATCAACCACCACGGCCTCGCGCTGCCGGAAGTGCCGTTCGGCGGCATCAAGGATTCCGGCTACGGCTCCGAAGGCGGCCTCGAGGCGATCGAGGGTTACCTGAACACGAAGTTCGTGACCCAGGCGAGCGCGTAAGTAAGCGTCGCGTTGTCATTCCGGGGCGCGCGAAGCGCGAACCCGGAATCCATCGCGCCGCGCGTAAAGAGGGGAAACGGATTCCGGGCTCGCGCCAAGTGGCGCGCCCCGGAATGACGGTGGATAGGACCTGCGTTGCCTGACGGGCGAGACATGGACAACAGCCGTCACCCGAGCAAGCGCGTGTCCCTTGCCGGGATGCATATCGACCGGACGTCGACCGTGCCGCTGCATCTGCAGATCGCGGCGCACATCCGCGACGGCATTTTGCGTGGCGTCTTTCCGGCCGGAACGCAGTTCCTCGGCTCGCGCGAGATCGCGCGCGAATTGGGCTGCTCGCGCACGGTGGTGTTGACCGCCTGGGATCTGCTCTACGCCGAGGGCTATCTTGAATCGATGCCGCGCGGCAGCGTCATGGTGGCGTCCGTTACGACACCGCATGTGGAGCCTGCATCCGCGACGTCGCCTGCGGCCAAGCCCGCCCACATGTCGGAGCGTTGGCGCTCGCTGCTTGCCTTCGACTACGAGACCAACTGGCCCTCGGAATTCAGCCCGGGCGCGCCTGACATCTCGGCCTTCCCATTCAAGGAATGGTCGCGCCTGCTGCGCCAGACCTGGCTAAATCCAAGAGAGCAGGACTGTCTCGATCTTCCCTCGGAAGGCCATCCGCGCTTGCGGAGCGAGATCGCCAACTTCCTCGGCTCGGTGCGCGGGCTCGTCTGCTCGCCGGAAGAGATCGTCGTCACCTCAGGCACATCGGGCGCGCTTGATTTCTGCAGCCGGATGATCCTCGATCCCGGCGACGAGGTCTGGGTCGAGGAGCCCGGCTTCGTCGAGGCCCGCTGGGCGCTGACGGCCGCTGGCGCGAAGCTCGTTCCCATTCCGGTCGATGACAAGGGCCTCGTCGTCTCCGAAGGAATCCGGCGCGCACCGCGCGCGAAGCTGATCGTGGTCACGCCGTCGCATCAATATCCGCTCGGCGTCAGCATGGGGCTGGAGCGGCGGCTCGAGTTGCTCGACTGGGCCAACAAGAACGACGTCTGGGTGATCGAGGACGATTACAATTCGGAGTTCAGGCACCAGGACAGCATGATCGCCTCGTTGCGCTCGCTCGATCGCGAGGGGCGGGTAATCTATTTCGGTACCTTCTCGAAGATCATGATGCCGAATTTGCGGCTCGGCTACATCGTCGCCAACAGGCATTTCATCGAAGACTTTTCCAAGGGCCGCGCGCGCATCGATGTGCATACCTCCGGCATCGGTCAGCTCGCGTTGGCCGAGTTCATGCGGGAAGGGCACCTGCTGCGGCATTTGCGCGGGATGCGGCGGATCTACGCCGCGCGCCGGAAAGCGCTGATCGATGCGATCACATCGCTGATGCCTGACGATCTCACCGTATCCTCCGCCGTCACCGGATTGCACCTGGTGGCGTTGTTCACCGACGCGATGCAGGCGCGGATGAGCGACCGCGAGGCGGCCGCGGTCCTGAAGCAGGCCGGCATCCACGTCCAGCCGCTCTCGCAAAACTTTCTGGAGCAGCCGACGCGGCAGGGCCTGGTGTTCGGCTACGGGCGGCTGCGGGTCGAGGATGCCGCGCCGCTGCTTGCGAGAATCGCGGCTTGCATCGGCAGCGGTCGCCGCAGCGCACCATCCGACCGTGCAATTTCCTCTCTTACTGTTCGTACAATAAAGAGAAGCTGAGCCGACCGTCGTGCATAGCTCGTAGTCATGCGGCTATCCCGCATCGCCGTTCAATCGCCTGCAAATTAGACAGACGTTTTTAACTGCTCCGATTGCAGTGCAGCGGGCGTCACGATTTGCACGGAGAAATCCGTGGTGCGCTGCACGTTCGTCGCGTGGAACGGTTCGCGCTCGCGTGCTCTCTGTGCGGGCATGGCTGCACCAAAACGTGCAGCCGGTGTTGCACCGCATGATGTCGGTCCTGCGCTGGTCTAGTGGTTTGCGACAACTCTGGCCCTATCCCGAGCCTATTGCTCTGTCGCACGCTCGCAGGCGGTGGCATGACAGGGGATGATGATGAGCGCTCTCGGTTTGGCATTGGACGTTGCGATGGCCGGCAAGCACCCGGCGTCCGGTTCGGACGTCATCCGTAACTGACCCCGCACATGAGTTCTTCCGAAAATCACTGGGAAGTCGGCACCGATATCGGTGGCACCTTCACCGACATCATTGCTATCAGGCGCGACTCCGCGGAGGCGCGGATCGCAAAGGTGCCGTCGCGCCCCGACGCGCCGGTTCAGGCGATGCTGGAGGCGATCGAGGCGGTGGGCCTGCGCAAGAGCGAGGTCAAGCGCTTCGTCCACGGCACCACGCGCGTCACCAACGCCATCGTCGAGAACCGGCTGCCGAAGGTCGCGCTGGTCGCGACCGAAGGGTTCGCCGATGTGCTCGAGATCGCGCGCTATCGCCGCCGCGATCTCTATCGTCTCGACATTCCGCCGAAATCGCCGCCGCTGGTGCCGCCCGAACGATGTTTTGGGCTCGCCGAGCGCCTCGATCACGAGGGGCGGGTGCTCAAGGCGCTGGATGAGACCGAGATCGAGCGTCTGGTGGCCTGGCTGAAGCAGACCGGCGTGCAGAGCGTCGCCGTGGCGCTGCTTCACGCCTATGCCAATCCCGTCCACGAAAAGACGCTCGGCGAACGACTCAAAGGCGTCGTCGCCCACGTCTCGCTGTCGCACGAGGTCAATCCCGAGGCGCGCGAATACGAACGGACGTCGGCGACCGTGTTCAACGCGGCCGCGATGCCGATCGCGGTGGAGTATCTGAGCGAGCTGGAGCAGCGGTTGCCGATCGGCGCCGGCTTGCAGGTGTTTCATTCGGCCGGAGCCATGGTCCCGATCTCGGCCGTGAAGCGGCGGCCGCTGGTGATGGCGATGTCGGGGCCGGCGGCCGGCGTCTCTGCATCGGTCAGCATCGCGCGCCAGCTCGGCACATCGCGCATGCTCACCTTCGACATGGGCGGCACCACGACGGACGTCTGCCTGATCGTCGACGGTCAGGCCGAGATGACCGACGGCCGCATGCTCGGCGACAAGCCGCTGCGTCAGCCGATGCTTGCGGTCCATTCCATCGGGGCCGGCGGCGGATCGATTGTGCGAAACGGTCCCGGCGGCCTGACGGTCGGGCCGCAGAGCGCCGGCTCCGAGCCGGGGCCTGCCTGCTATGGCCGCGGCGGCCTTGAGCCGACCATCACCGACGCCAATGCCGTGCTCGGCTATCTCAATCCGGAGACCAAGCTTGGCGACCGCATCGGCATCGACATCACGGCCGCGGAACGCGTCATCGAGCCGATCGCGCGCGCCCTGGGGCTGAGCCGGACTGAAACCGCACTCGGCATCATCAAGGTCGCGAACGCGACGATGGCCCGCGCGCTTCGCCGCGTCACGGTCGAGCGCGGCATCGATGGCCGCGACTGCACGCTGCTCGCCTTTGGCGGCGGCGGCCCGATGCATGCCGCAGGCCTTGCCGATCTCTACGGGATTGCAGAGGTCGTGGTACCGAGCGCCTCGAGCGCATTCTCGGCGCTGGGCTGTCTCACCGCCGATTTCAGCTTCCTTCAGCAGCAGACGCTACGCGCCGCCCTCGATGGCATCGATCTCGCCCGCGTGTCGGAGCGGATCGGAACGCTGATTGAGGATGCTTCGGCGCCGCTGATCGCCAACGGTGTCGCCGTGGCGGAGATTCAGGTCGAGCTCGTGGCGCTGATGCGCTACGCGGCGCAGAATGATGCCATTCCAGTGCCGTGCACGCTGCCGCTCGACGTGACCAAGCTGAAGAAGGATTTTTTGACGCGGCATCACGAGCTGTTCGGCTACGCGACCAGCGAGCCCTGCGTCATCGAATCCGTGCGCGTGCAGGCGCGGCGCCCATCAACGACGGTGGTGAGCCGGCCGGCGACTGCGGTGAGGGCGGTGTCGTCAGGCAAGCGGGCCTGCTCATTCGACGGCCTCCACAATATCCCGACCGCGATCATCGATCGCGCCAAATTGACCGATGTCGTCAGCGGCCCCGCGATCATCGAAGACGCATGGTCAACGGTGGTGGTCCCGCCGGGCTGGCAAGCCAAACCCGATGCCGCCGGCAATTTGTTCCTGACGCGGAGGGCGGCATGAAGCTCGATCCGTTTGTCGTCGAGGTGATCAGGCACGGGCTCTCGGCCGCGGCCGAGGAAATGAGCCTGGTGATGACGCGCTCGGCGCGCTCGCCTTTGCTGCGTGAAGCCGGCGACCTGTCCTCCGCGATCACGGATGGCCGCGGCGGCCTGGTCGGGCAGGGCCGCGACATCCCGATCCATCTCGGCGCGATGGCCTACACGATCCCGGAACTCTTGAAGGTCGTGCCGGTCGAGAGCCTGAACGACGGCGACGTGGTGATCTACAATGTCGGCGCGCTCGGCGGCAATCATCTCAACGACGTCAAGGTCGTGCGTCCTGTCTTCGTCGACGGCGAAATCGTGGCCTTCGCGATCAGCCTTGCGCACTGGCCCGATATCGGCGGCACCTGGCCGGGCAGCTATTTTGCCAAGGCCATCGACACGTTCCAGGAGGCGATGCGGATTCCGCCAGTGCTGATCGCCACGTCAGCCGGCGTCAACACACCAATCGTGCAGTTGCTCAAGGCCAACGTTCGCGACCCTGATTCCTGCGAGGGCGATCTGCTCGCTCAGATCGCGGCAACCAAGGCCGGCGAGAAGCGCATCGTCGAGCTTTGCCGCGAGCACGGCAAGGCCGTCTTCACGGCGACGCAGTCGCGCCTGCACGATCTCTCCGAAATCGAGATGCGGGAAGCGCTTCGCGACCTGCCGGACGGCGTCTACGAGGGTGAAGATTATCTCGACGATGGCAGCATCAACAATGCACCTGCGCGCATCCACGTGAAAATCACTATTCGCGGCGACGAGGCGACCTTCGACCTCTCCGGAAGCTGCGATCGCGTTTCAAATTTCTGCAACACGACGCCGTTCATGGCGCGCTCGGCGGTCGCCTATGCGGCACGCATCATGAGCGGGCGCGACATGCACCAGAATGCGGGTGCGCTCCGGCCTCTGACCATCATCACGCGCCCGGGCTCGATCCTGGAGCCGGGCTGGATGGCGTCCGTGGCCGCCGGCAACCACGAGACGTCCATGCGCATCGTCGATGCGATTTTTCGCGCGATGCAGGACACCATCCCCGAACGACTGTCGGCCGGCGGCGCGACCACCGCAGGTGTTCTGTTCTTCGCCGAGCCGCGGCAAAACGGCTCGTGGAAGATGCTCTACGAGGTCCACGGCGGCGGCGAGGGTGCGCGGCATGATCGGGCCGGCATGTCGGCGACGCGCGTGCATCTGTCCAACACGTCGAACACGCCGGTCGAGGTGATCGAGGCGAACTACGCGATCCGCCTGGAGCAGCAGGCCATTCGCCGGCAGTCCGGCGGCGCGGGCGCCCATCGCGGCGGTGACGGCTCCGTTCGCACCTATCGCATCCTGGCACCCTCGATGCACCTGACCACCTGCATCGAGCGCATGGTGATTGCGCCGTTCGGCATGCAGGGCGGCGAATCCGGCAAGGCCTGCCGCATCTCGCTGATCAGGCAGGGCGCGAGCGTCGCCATCGACGGCAAATCGAACCTGGTGTTGCAGCAAGACGATCTCGTCACGATCGAGATGTGCGGCGGCGGCGGCTATGGCGCCGTGGCCGCAGAGTGAGGGGATTGCGATGAGCAGATTGTTGCGAACCGGGCTGAATGCGGGCGACAACGCGCCCATGGCCGTCGTCGGCGGCGAGGGCGTTTACTTTCATTTGTCGGACGGCCGCAAGCTGATCGACGGCAGCAACACCGGCGGTGGTCTCGGCCATCGCCATCCCGCGATGGTGGAGGCGATCCGCCGCGCGGCCGATACGCCGGTCGTGAACGAGGGCTGGACCTGGGTCGGCCGCGAACAGGCCGCGGACGATCTAATGGCCACCGCATTCAAAGGCGAAGACGACTGGGTCGGCGCGGTGCGCTTCTGCATCAGCGGCAGCGAGGCCAACGACATGGCGCTATCGCTCTGCCAGGCGCTGACGCAGCGCTCTGCGCTGGCGACGCGCGAGCGCGCCTATCACGGCATCACCGGCCTCTCCCGCGCCATGACGGTGCAGCCGCAATGGCACGGCGGCCTCGCGGTGCACGCGGGCGGCTCAAAACTGCCGGCGCCGATGGCACCGGTGCGGGTCCTCCCGGCGCCGGATGGCGCGATCTATGGCGCACCGGCCAACAACACCCCGCCGAGCGAATATCTGGCAGACGCCACGCGCCTGCTCTCGGACACGGCCGCGACGATCATCGACTACACCCAGGGTGGCATCTATTACGACGGCGCCTATCAGGACGAGGTTGCGAAGTGCGCGCGGGAGGCTGGCTCGTACTGGATTGCGGACGAGGTCGTCACCGGCGCAGGCCGCGCAGGACGCTGGTTCGCGTTCCAGGGCGCCCAAAGCTGCCCCGATATCGTGACGCTCGGAAAATCGCTCGGCGGCGGTGCGGCGGCGGTCGCGGCCGTCGTGGTGTCGAAAGACATCGTCGAGCGGCTCAAGGGCACGAGCTGGCAGAATTACGGCACGCTGCGCGGTCACCCGATCAGCATGGCCGCCGTCAGCGCCTATCTGAAGGTCGTCAGCGAAGAGAAAATCCTGGAGCGCGTAGCGAGCCTGGAAAAGCTGTTCACCCGCCGCCTGCTCGCGATCGCGCAAAAGCATCCGAGCGTGCAGCGCGTGGCGGGGCAGGGGCTGCACTGGACGGTGGAGCTGCACGGTCCGGATTGGCGCAGCTGGCATGCCGACACCACCGAGGTCCCGATCGCCTCGCGTGTCGCAGAGCGGGCGCTGGAGGCCGGTGCGGTGATCGGCACCAGCGGTGAGCAGACCTCGCTGTTCCTGGCGCCGCCGCTGGTCATCTCCGAGCATGAGGCCGAATTGCTTCTGGATGCGCTCGACCACGGCCTCGATATCGCAGACGAGGAGCACGGGTGAACGCAGACCCCGCGACACCTCATCGCTCGCCGGCCTGGCCGGCGAACGAGCCCTGGCATCTAGCGATGCCGGAGGGGACGCTGTACGACGCGCTGGCACGGGCCGCACGAGATCGTCCCTCGCATCCGGCGACGGTGTTTTACGGCGCGAGCCTGAGCTATGCCGAGCTGCGCGAGCGCGTCGATGTCATTGCTGGCTTTCTGCAACGAGCTTGCGGCGTGAAGCGCGGCGACCGCGTTATCATCGCGCTGCAGAATTCGCCGCAATATGTCATCGCCTACTACGCGGTGATGCGGGCGGACGCCGTGATCGTGCCGGTCAATCCGATGAATAAGACGGCTGAGATCGATTATCTCGCCGCCGACAGCGGCGCCAAGGTCGCGATCATCGGAAGCGAGCTCAACGACATATTTGCGCCGCTCGCGGGCGAAGCTATCACTCATACGATCGTCGCGCAGTATCGCGACGAGATCCCTGACGCGACGCCCTACACGTTGCCGTCCTGCGTGACTGAAGCGCCGTCGGAGGTGCCGCCATCGCCTGGCTGGCACGCCTGGTCATCTGCGATCGCGCAAGGCTTGCAGCCACGCGCAATGTCTGCGGGGCCGGACGATCTCATGATCCTGCCCTACACGTCGGGGACAACAGGCAAGCCCAAGGCCTGCATGCATACCCATCGCAGCGCGCTGTTCACGGCCGTCCTGCAAGCGCGCTGGTATGGAATGGGCGCCGATGACGTGATGACCGGCTTCATGCCGCTGTTTCACGTCGCGGGCATGCAGGGCTCGATGAATGCCGCGGTGGTGACGGGTGCGACGCTGCTGTTGATGGCGCGCTGGGACAAGGATCTGCTGCCGGATCTGTTCGAGACCTACGGCGTCACGTTCTGGAACGCCGCGCCGACCATGATCGTCGACGTGCTCGCAAGCGTCCGGTTCCGCGACCGGTGTTTTGCGAAATTGAGAGTGCTGACCGGCGGCGGCGCGGCAATGCCGACCGCGGTGGCCGAACGGCTCAAAGGCCGCTTCGGCCTCGATTTCGTCGAGGGTTACGGCATGACCGAGACGATGTCACCGACCCATCTCAATCCGATGGCGGCCCCGAAGCGCCAGTGCCTCGGCATTGCCGTGCACGAGACCGATGCGAGGGTCGTCGATCCCGAAAGCCTGATCGAGCTCGACGACAATGTCGTCGGCGAGATCGTCGTGCACGGACCGCAGGTGCTGCAAGGCTACTGGAACAGACCGCAGGCCAATGCTGAGTCCTTCATCGAGCTCTCGGGAAAGCGGTTCCTCCGCACCGGCGATCTCGGCTATCGCGATGCCGACGGCTATTTCTTCGCGGTCGACCGCCTGAAGCGGATGATCAATGTCAGCGGCTTCAAGGTGTGGCCGGCCGAGGTGGAGGCCGCGATGTACCAGAACCGCGCCATCCGGGAATGCTGCATCGTCTCGGCCCCCGACGACTACCGCGGCGAGACCGTCAAGGCGCTGGTGGTGCTGGACGAAGCCGCGCGCGCGACGATTTCGGCGGACGACATCGTCGGTTGGGCTCGCGGCGCGATGGCAAGCTACAAGGCGCCGCGCGCCGTCGTCTTCGTCGAGCAGCTGCCGCGCACCGCCAGCAACAAGATCAACTGGCGGCTTCTGCAGGATGCCGAATGGGGGCGGACGGCATGAAATCTGCTTGGCTGGAAAAACGGCGCAAGACCGCGTTATGCTGCGCGCGCCGGCACGCCCCTCAAGCTACGATCCCCAGCCTCACCAGGAAATCAGGAACTCGCTGATGCGTATCGTCACCGTTGCCGCCGCCCAGATGGGCCCGATCCAGAAGGCCGACAGCCGCGAGGCCGTGATCAAGCGCATGATCGCGCTGATGGACGAGGCCAAGGCGAAGGGCGCCGACCTGATCGTCTATCCGGAACTGGCGCTGACCACGTTCTTCCCGCGCTGGTATTCGGAGGACCGCGCAGAGGCCGATATCTGGTTCGAGCGCGAGATGCCGAATGCGGCGACGAAGCCGCTGTTCGAGCGTGCGGCGCAGCATCAGATGGCGATGAACTTCGGCTATGCCGAGCTGACGCCGGACGGGCATCACTTCAACACCGCTGTTCTCACC
Organism: Bradyrhizobium sp. Pa8; assembly: GCF_052588265.1. Taxonomy (NCBI): domain Bacteria; kingdom Pseudomonadati; phylum Pseudomonadota; class Alphaproteobacteria; order Hyphomicrobiales; family Nitrobacteraceae; genus Bradyrhizobium; species Bradyrhizobium sp. Pa8. Next base: position 3,374,238 of record NZ_CP176767.1, read on the forward strand.
GACAAGTCCGGCAAGATCGTCGGAAAATATCGCAAGGTCCATCTGCCGGGCCATGTCGAATACGATACCAAGCGTTCGCACCAGCATCTCGAGAAGCGCTATTTCGAGCCGGGCGATCTCGGCTTCAACGTCTGGCGCGAGTTGGGCGGCATCATCGGCATGGCCATCTGCAACGACCGGCGCTGGCCCGAGACCTATCGCGTCATGGGCCTGCAGGGCGTCGAGATGGTGCTGATCGGCTACAACACGCCGTCGGTGAATGCCGAGAAGAGCGAGGAGGGCGTCGAGAAGCGGCTGTTTCACAACCGTCTCTCGGTGCAGGCCGGCGCCTATCAGAACGCGACCTGGGTGGTCGCGGTGGCCAAGGCGGGTGTCGAGGACGGCCATCCGCTGTTCGGCGGCAGCCTGATCGTCGATCCCGATGGCGAGATCGTCGCCGAGGCCAAGACGGAGGGCGACGAGGTCCTGGTTCACGCTTGCGACCTCGATGCCACGACGTTCGGCAAGTCCACGATCTTCAATTTTGCCCAGCACCGCCGCATCGAGCATTACGGCCTGATCACCAGCCAGACCGGCGCGGTGCCGCCGCCGGAGAAGTGACGCCGATGGCAGGCAACAGCACATCCGGCATTTCCTTAGCCGAGCTCGATCCGCGCGACCGCTACAAGCTGCTGTGCGGCGTGGTCGTGCCGCGGCCGATCGCGCTGGTGACGACGCTCGACCAGAACGGAGCGGTGAACGCCGCGCCGTTCAGCTTTTTCAACGTGTTCTCCGAAAGCCCCGCGCTGATCGTGCTCGGACTCCAGCACAAGCCGGATCACAGCCCGAAGGACACCACCCGCAACATCCATCGCGACGGCGAGTTCGTGGTTCACATGGTGGACGAGGCGCTGTCTGCCGCGATGAATGATTGCGCGGTCGATTTTCCCTCTGGCGACAGCGAGGTCGCGGCGACCGGGCTGGTCACAGTTCCCTCAGTCGATGTGAAGGTTCCGCGCCTTGCCGCAGCGCCGTTCGCGCTCGAATGCCGGCGCCATGTGGTGCTGACCTTCTCGCCCGATCGCGAGCTGTTGGTCGGCGAGGTGCTCAGGGTCCACGCCCGCGCGGGTCTTGTCGACGAGGCGAACATGTATGTCGATCTCGATGCCTACCGGCCGATCGGTCGCATGTTCGGAAATCTCTACACGACGCAGCGCGACACGTTTGCGCTTGCGCGCGAGAGCCATGCGCAATGGCTCGCGCGCCAGGACGCCAAAGAGCTGAAGGACGCCTAGTGAGCCGAGAACTGCACCGTACCCAGCGCCATGGTGACGGCCGCCTGTGTCGGGTCGATCACGGCAATGCCAAGCGCGTCTTCCAGCGGACGGCGATGGCGCGCCATGCCGGCGCAGCCCATCACAATGGCGCGGGCGCCGTCCTCGTCGCGCAGCGCGCGGCCGATTTCGATCATCTTCGCCAGCGTGCCTTCACCCGACGCGGTTTCGGCAACGCTCATGTTGAGCGGCCGCTCGCCGGCGAGGCGCTCGGTCAATCCCATCTGCCGGAGATAGCGCATGTGACGCGGAATCGAGCGCTGGGCGATCGCGATGACGCCGAAGGTTTCGGCGCGGGCCAGCGCCGTCAGCACTCCGCACTCGGCGATACCGAACACCGGCCGATCAGTGCCTTCGCGGCAGACCTGAAGCCCGGGATCGCTGTAGCAGGCGATGACGAAGGCGGCCGAGCTGTTGTCGCCTTCGACCAGCCGGCGCAGCGGCATCGCAACGCCGTCGACGTCGGCCTGGCTTTCAATGCCGAACGGGCCGTCGGCCAGCGACTGGCAGACCAGTTCCGGCCCACCCTCGAAACCGAGCGGCTTGAGCGCCTCCTCCAGCCCTTGCGTGACCGCAGGGTTGGAGTTCGGATTGATGACGAGAATGCGCGGCCGGGGCATGATGGTCTTTCCACGAAATTGCGATCACGTGCCGTAAGCCTATCACGGAGTGCCTCATGACTGAACCCACCTATGACCTGATCATCCGCGGCGGCCGCGTCGCCACCACAACCGATGTGTTCGAGGCCGATGTCGCCGTCTCCGGCGAGACCATCGCAGCGATCGGCCGGGGGCTCCCGGCGGCGAAACGCGAGATCGACGCGCGCGGCAAGCTGGTGCTGCCCGGCGGCGTCGACAGCCACGCCCATATCGAGCAGTTGTCCGCGGCCGGCATCATGAATGCCGACACCTTCGAGAGCGCGACCGTCTCTGCCGCCTTCGGCGGCACCACCACGGTGATCCCGTTCGCGGCCCAGCATGTCGGCATGAAGCTGCCGCAGGTGGTCGAGGATTATCACGCGCTGGCCAAGAAGGGCGCCGTGATCGACTACGCCTTTCACATGATCATCGCTGACGCGACCAAAGAGACGGTCGAGGAGCACATTCCGGCGCTGGTGAAGCAGGGCCATGGCTCGATCAAGATCTTCATGACCTATGACCGGCTCAAGGTCGACGACGAGCCGCTGCTCGACATCCTGCTCGCCGCGCGCCAGTCCGGCGCGATGTTGTGCGCCCATGCCGAAAATCACGGCATCATCGCCTGGATGGTGAAGCGCCTGCTTGCGCGCGGCTACACCATGCCGAAATATCACGCCGTCAGCCACGCCCGCGTCTCGGAGGCGGAAGCCTTCACCCGGTTGATCGGCATGGCGGCGCTGATCGACCAGCCGATCATGATCTTCCATGTGTCCACGGCCGAAGGCGCCAAGGTCATCCGCGACTCGCGCGGGCAGGGGTTGAAGGTCTTCGCCGAGACCTGTCCGCAATATCTGTTCCTCACGGCAAACGATCTCGACAAGCCGGGCGCCGAGGGCGCGAAGTGGATGTGCAGCCCGCCGCCGCGCACGCATTCCGACCAGGAAGCGCTGTGGCAGGCGCTGTCGCTCGGCGATCTCCAGACCATCTCGTCCGATCATGCGCCGTATCGCTACGACGAGACCGGCAAGCTGCGCGCCGGCCCCAATCCGAACTTCAAGCAGGTCGCGAACGGCCTGCCCGGGCTGGAACTGCGGCTGCCGCTGCTGTTCGACGCGATGGTGTCGAAGGGGCGGCTCGGCCTTGAAAAGTTCGTGGAATTGACCTCGACGGCGCCGGCCAAGATCTACAATCTGCATCCGCGCAAGGGCTCGATCGCGATCGGCGCCGATGCCGATATCGCGATCTGGGACCCCAACCGCGAGACCGTGATCGCCGACGAGATGATGCACGACCTCGCCGGCTACACGCCGTTCGCGGGCCGCAAGCTGAAGGGCTGGCCGGTTAGCGTTCTCTCGCGCGGGCGGGTGATCATCGACGGCAACAAGTGTCTCGTGTCCGCCGGCAGCGGGAAATTCCTGGCGCGGAGCGGCGGCGAGGCGGCAAAGCCGACGGGGCGGCTCGTCGCCGACATGGATCCCGAGCGGAATTTTGGAGCAAAACTGCTGTGACGGTGGATCGCGCGCGATGAAGATCGTCATCTTCGGCGGCACCGGCTTTGTCGGCCTCAATCTGGCGGAGGTGCTGCTCGCGCGCGGCCATGACGTCACCCTGTATGACCGCGCAGAGTTGCCGCCATCTGCGCGGCGATCTCTTGCTGACTACGGCGCACGGCTCACCGCCGTGCAGGGCGATATCACCGACGCACGCGCCATCGACGGCCTCATTGCCGGCGGCTGCGATGCGATCGTGCTCGGTGCTGCCATCACGGCGGGTGACGAGCTCGAGCGAGCGTCAACCGCGCGCGTTCTCGAAATCAACGTGATGGCGCAGATCCCGATCCTGCTCTCTGCGATACGTCATCGCGTTCGCCGTGTCGTCAATCTCTCGTCGGCGTCGGCCTATGGCACATCCGGTGGGCGGGTCGACATGCTGGACGAGGAGACGCCCTGCGATCCCGTCTCGTTCTATGCGATCAGCAAGTTCACCTCGGAGCGCTCGGTCGCCCGCCATGCCGAGCTCTTCGGCGGCGATTTCCTGAGCGTGCGGTTGACTGCGGTGTTCGGGCCGTGGGAGCGCCCCGGTTCAGTGCGCGATACACCGAGCCTCCAGTATCAGATCCTGGCCGCGTTCGCTCGCGGTGAGCCGGCGATCATGCCGGAGCCGGGTATGCGAGACTGGACCTACGCGCCGGACGCGGCCGAAGCTGTCGCAATTTTGGTCGAAGCCGAGCGCCCTCGTCATCGGCTGTACAACATTTCGAACGGCGGGGCGTGGCCTGCATTGAAATGGGGCGAGGCGTTCGCGGCGTTGCACCCCGGCCTGGAGTGCCGGCTCGCGGCGCCTGGAGAGAAAACGGTCATCAAGCTGCACGGGCCAGCGCGAGCGCCGCTGTCGGTGACGCGGATGGTGGACGAATTCGGCTGGCGCGCGCGGTTCGGCTGTGCCCAGTCCGCCGCGGCGATGAGCGCCTGGTTGACCCGGCACAAGGAGTGGATCTGAGATGCGGCTGCAGGGGCGCACGGCCATCATCACCGGAGCAGGGTCGGGCATCGGTCGCGCCAGCGCTAGGTTGTTTGCGGAGGAAGGGGCGCATCTCGCCCTCGTCGATCGCGATGCCGCGGGCCTTCAGGAGACGTTGAGCCTGGTCGGAGAGGCGACGACGCATGTCGGCGATGTCGGCGATGCCGGTTTCGCCGAGGGCGTTGTCAGCGATGTCGTGGCGCGGCTCGGCCGTCTCGATATCCTCATGACCGCGGCGGGCTTCTCCTGCGGCGGGACCGTGCTGACGACGAGCCCGGAAGACTGGGACGCAGTGTTCCGCGCCAATGTCGGCGGCACCTGGCTGTGGGCGCGGGCGGCGGTGCCGCAGATGCAGCGGCAGAAGGGCGGCTCGATCATCACGCTGGCATCGCAGCTTGCGATCGCCGGCGGCAAGGGCAACAGTGCCTATATCGCAGCCAAGGGCGCGATCGTCAGCCTGACGCGGACCATGGCGGTGGATTTCGCGACCGACGGCATCCGCGTCAACGCGATTGCGCCCGGCGCGATCGACACGCCGATGCTTCGCCGCAGCTTTGCCCGGCACGCCAATTCGGACGAGGTGCGCGAAGCCTCGCGCAATCGCCACGCCATGAGGCGGTTCGGTCAGGCGGAAGAAATCGCGCAGACCGCGCTGCATCTGGCCAGCGATGCGTCCTCCTTCACGACCGGCACGGTGATGGTGGTCGACGGAGGTTGGCTCGCGGCATGAGTGAGGCCTTGACCGAGCTTGAAGCCGACGTTCGCGCCGATCTTGCCAGGATCGCGCATCCCGGCGCCGCGTGGCTCGAGCCGAAGACGGGACCGGACGGCAAGCCCGCGCTCGACGTGCTGATCGTCGGCGCCGGCCAATCAGGCATTGCCATCGGCTTCGGCCTGATGCGCTCGCGCGTCAGCAACATCCTGCTGCTCGACAAGGTCGAGGAGGGGAAGGAAGGCCCGTGGCTCACCTATGCCCGCATGCCGACGCTGCGCAGCCCGAAGGACTATACGGGACCTGATCTCGATATCCCGAGCCTGACCTATCAGTCCTGGCACGAGGCCCGCTTCGGCAAGGAAAGCTGGCAGGCGCTGAACCTGATCCAGAGAGAGCATTGGGCCGACTATCTGCTCTGGCTGCGACGCACGATCGGTCTACCCGTGCGCAACGGCCGCGAGCTTCTGGAGATCGCGCCTGCGTCCGACGGTCTGCTCGCCGCGCGCGTGAGGCGCGCCGATGGCGTCGAGACGCTCTATGCCCGCAAGATCGTGCTGGCGACGGGGCAGGAGGGAATGGGCGACTGGGTCATTCCGGAGCCGCTTCGTCAGTTGCCGGCGAGTTCGGTCGCGACCGTTGCCGATGACATCGACTTCGAAAACCTGCGCGGCAAGCGTGTCGCCGTGATCGGCGCGGGCGCGTCCGCCTTTGACAATGCGGCGACCGCGCTGGAGGCGGGCGCGGCCGAAGTCCATCTGCTCTGCCGCCGCGCACAGATCCAGGTAATCCAGCCCTATCGCTGGCTCACCTTTCGCGGCTTCCTGCGCCATCTCAGCGATCTCGATGATGCCTGGCGCTGGCGCTTCATGCGCAAGATCCTCGAGATGCGCGAAGGCTTTCCGCAACCGACCTACGATCGCTGCGCGCGTCACGCCAATTTCTCATTGCATGAAGGCGCGCCGGTCGAGGGCACCAGGCGGACCGATGGCGGTGTCGAATTGCACACGCCACGCGGCACGGTCACGGCTGATTTCGTCATCTGCGGTACCGGCATCGACATGAACTTTGCCGGCCGCGGCGAGCTGCGCCGCTTTGCCGGCAATATCGCGACCTGGGCCGATCGCTACCAGCCGCCTGCGAGCGAGCACAACGCGCGGCTCGGTCGCTTTCCCTATCTCGCCGGCGATTACGCCTTCACCGAGCGTATGCCGGGCGAGACGCCGTGGATCTCCGACATCCATCTGTTCGCCATCGCCTCCACCATGAGCTTTGGTCCGTCGGGATCGTCGATCAACGCGATGACGACGGCCGTTCCCAAGCTGGTCGATGGCCTGACGCGCGGCCTGTTTCGCGCCGATGTTGAACGTCACTGGGCTTCGCTCAGCGCCTATGACGTGCCGCAGGCCGTGGTTGCGCGGCCCGCGCGAACAATGGAGGAATCGCGATGATCATCCATGCACCGCCGAGACGAAGCGCCTCTGCGGAATTGGCGCGCAACTTGCTTCTTTCTTGACCTGCCTTGCTGGCGTTCTTGCCGAAATTTTGGGGAAAACGAATGCGTTTTGTGTCTTTCAGGCCCGCGGCCTCAGTCCTCGCCACCACTGCGCTGTTGCTCATTGCCACCGCGCCTTCGCAGGCACAGACCAGGGCGGAGACGTTGCGCTATGTCACCGGCTCGGCCGTCAATACGCTCGATCCCAACATCCCCGGATCGACGCGCGAATCCTTCGCGCTGAGCATGAGCACCTATGATCGGCTGGTGGCGTTCGGCCGCAAGCAGCTCAACGGCAAATGGGTGTTCGACCTCGACACGATCACCGGCGAGCTCGCCGAATCCTACGACGTCAGCCCCGATGGCTTGAAGCTGACCTTCCGCCTGCGCAAGGATGCCAAGTTCCAGGATGGTTCGCCCGTCACGGCGGAGGACGTGAAATGGTCGCTCGATCGCTGCGTCACCGCGCCGATCCTCGGCAAGGCCCAGCTGCTGACGGGATCATTGACGTCGGCCGACCAGTTCAAAGTGATCGATCCCCTCACCATCGAGGTGACGCTGCCAAAGCCCGACAAGCTCGCGCTGCCCAATCTCGCGACCGTCTATCCCATGATCATCAACTCGAAGATGGCAAAGGAGCACGCGACGGCGGATGATCCCTGGGCCACCGCATGGCTGAAGGAGCACACCGCCGGCAGTGGCGCCTATGTGGTCGAGACCTTCAAGCCGGGCGAGCAGGTCATCATCAAACGGGATGAGGCCTGGAATCGCGGCTCGGCCAACAAGCCCGCGTTCTTCAAGCGTGTGATCATTCAGTCGGTGCCGGAGCCGGCCACCCGCGCCAATCTCGTCGAGCGCGGCGATGCCGACCTCGTCGTCGATCTCCAGGCCAGCGACGTGCAGTCGCTCGAGGCCAAGGGCAAGCTCAAGGTGGTCTCGACCCCGCAGTACAATGCGATCACCTATGTCTCGATGAACAACCAGATGCCGCCCTTCGACAACGTCAATGTCCGCCGCGCCGTCGCTTACGCGCTGCCCTATGACGACATGTTCAAAGCCGCTCTGTTCGGCCGCGGCGCGCCGCTGTTCGGCGCGAGCTGGCCGGACGGCAAGCCGCTGAACGGCATCTATCCGTTCCAGCAGCCGGTGAAGCTCGACCTCGACAAGGCCAGGGAATATCTCAAGGCGGCGGGGCTCCCCGAGGGTTTCTCGACCACCTTCAGCTTCAACGTCGGCCAGTCCTCGACCGCGGAGCCGATGGCCGCACTGGTGAAGGAGTCACTCGGCAAGATCGGGATCAAGGTCGACATCCAGAAACTGCCGGACGCGCAGATGTCGACGCAGATCAACGAGAAGAAGCTTCCCTTCTATACCGAGGGCATCGTAGCGTGGTTGCCGTCGACCGATTACTTCTACCGCAACTTCTACACCGGCAATCAGCGCTGGAATTACAGCTCGATCAACAACCCGGATCTTGCCGCAATCGCGCAGGACGCGCGCTTCGAGCCGGATAAGGCCAAGTATGAGGACGCCGGTCGCAAGCTCAACGCGATGCATGTCGACCTGATGCCGCAGATCATGCTGTGGCAGCCGAACCAGGATGCGGTGATGGCGTCGTCGGTCGAAGGGTACACCTACGAGTTCCACCGCCAGGTCGACTATCGCGACGTCAGCCGCAAGTGACATCGGACAACGAGAGGAGCTCTCAGAGGTGACGACCGGACTTGGCGCAACCATGGTGCGGGCGGGCAGGCGGCTGTTGTCGTCGCTGCCGGCGTTGTTCGGTGTGCTGGTCTTCACCTTTCTCCTGATGCGCGTGCTGCCCGGCGACCCCGCGGTGTTCTTCGCCTCGGGGCCCAATGCCGGCAAGGAGGAGATCGAGCAGATCCGCAAGCAGATGGGGCTCGACAGGTCGGTGCCGGAGCAACTCGTATTCTATCTCTCCGACATCGGCCACGGCAATCTCGGCCGTTCCATGATGACGGGGCAGCCGGTGCTGAAGGACCTGCGCGAACGGCTGCCGGCCTCGCTGGAGCTCACCTTCACGGCGCTCCTGATCGCGCTGATCGCTGCGGTGCCGCTTGGCGTGGTCGCGGCCTTGAAGCCCGGCTCGATCGTCGATCACGGCGTGCGGCTGTTCTGCGCGCTCGGCGTCTGCGTGCCGACGTTCGTCTCGGGCCTGCTGCTGATCTATGTCTTCTACTACCTGCTCGGGCTGGCGCCTGATCCGACCGGGCGGATCGACGTCTTTACTTCGCTGCCGCCGCAGCGGACCGGTTTCCTGTCGATCGATTTCCTGCTGACTGGAGATGTCGAGGGCTGGTGGGCGGCCTGCAAGCAGTTGATCCTGCCGGCGGTGAGCATGGCCCTGTTCGTGATCGCGCCGCTGGCGCGCATCACGCGCGCCTCGATGCTGGTCTCGCTCGGCAGCGATTTCGTGCGCACCGCGCGCTCGGTCGGATTGTCCTGGCGCAAGGTGGTCGTCACTTATGCGCTGCGGAACGCGATCCTGCCCGTCATCACCATCGCCGGCATCGTGTTCTCGACCATGCTGGGCGCCAATGTCCTGGTGGAGAAAGTCTTCTCCTGGCCGGGCGTCGCTTCCTACGCGCTCGATGCGCTCCTATCCTCCGACTATGCGCCGGTGCAGGGGTTCGTGCTGCTGATGGCCAGCCTGTTCGTGCTGGTCAATCTCGTGGTCGACATCTGCTACGGCATCGCCGATCCCAGGGTGTCGATCGAATGACCAGCGCAACTCTCCGCCATTCGGTCTGGATTCTGCGCGGCAATCCGCTCACCGCCGTTGCCGCGGCCGGCGTTGCGCTGTTCGTCCTGATTGCGATCTTCGGGTCGTGGATAGTGCCCTATGATCCCGTGGTCTCCAATGTCTCGGAGGCTCTTTTGCCGCCGAGCGCGGCGCATCTCGCCGGCACCGACCAGCTCGGACGCGACGTCTTCAGCCGCCTCATCATCGCCGCGCGCCTCGATCTTGCCATTGCCGTCTCCGCGGTCGGCATCTCCTTCGTGATCGGCGCCGTCGTCGGTGCGTTCTGCGGCTATGCCGGCGGCAAGCTCGATCGCGGTGTCGGCCGCTTCGTCGATGTGATGATGGCCTTTCCGCTGTTCGTGCTGGCGATGGCGATGGTCGCCGCCCTGGGCAACCGGATCGAGAACATCGTGATCGCGACCGCGATCATCAATCTTCCGTTCTACATCCGCTTCGCGCGCGCCGAGGTCAATGTCCGCCGCAATGTCGGCTGGGTGGAGGCCGCGCGCGCCTGCGGTGAGAGCCATTTCTCGGTGGTGCTGCGCTTCCTGCTGCCGAACATTCTGCCGGCAATGGCGGTGCAGATCTCGCTCAATCTCGGCTGGGCCATTCTCAATGCCGCCGGCCTGTCCTTCATCGGTCTCGGCGTCAAGCCGCCGACGCCCGAATGGGGCATCATGGTCGCTGAAGGGGCGCGCTTCATCTCGACCGGGCGATGGTGGCTGGTGGCCTTTCCTGGCCTTGCGCTGATGATGGCCGTGCTGTGCTTCAATCTCCTCGGCGACGGGATGCGGGACATTCTCGATCCGCGGATGCGCACATGAGCGAGGAGCTCCTAGGGATCAACGACCTCCACGTCTCGTTCTCGACGCGGCGCGGCTTGGTCGAGGCCGTGCGCGGCGTGACGCTCACGGTCGGGAAGGGCGAGATGCTCGGCCTCGTCGGCGAGAGCGGCTCGGGCAAGTCGGTCACCGGCTTCGCGACGACGCGGCTGCTCGATGCGGCCGGGCGCGTCACCGGCGGCAAGATCCTGTTTCGCGGGCAGGACGTCACAAAACTCAGGGGCGATGACCTCCGTCAGCTCCAGGGAGCCGCGATGTCGATGATCTTCCAGAATCCGCGCGCGGCGCTCAATCCGATCCGCGCGATCGGCCTGCAGATCGCGGATGCGATCCTCACGCATAAGAAGATATCGAAGGACGCCGCGCGCGCCGAGGCGCTCGATCTGCTGCGCGCGGTCCAGATCCGCGACCCCGAGACGCGGATGAACGCCTATCCGCACGAGCTGTCCGGCGGCATGTGCCAGCGCGTGATGATCGCGATTGCCATCTCGTGCAATCCTGCGCTGCTGATCGCCGACGAGCCGACCACCGGCCTCGACGTCACGACCCAGAAGGTGGTGATGGATCTGCTCGCAGATATTGCCGCCGCGCGCGGCATGGCGACGATCCTGATCACGCACGATCTCGGCCTCGCCGCGCGCTATTGCCGCCGCATCGCCGTGATGGAGCGCGGCCGCATCGTCGAGGAAGCGAGCCCCAAAAAGCTCTTCAGCACACCGCAGCACGCCTATACCCGCCGCCTCGTTGCGGCATCGCCGACCGCGACGTCGCGGATCGAGGACCTCGTGACGGAGGAGGAGCGGGAGCGGCACGCTACGATCGTCAGCAAGCCGAGGCAACAGCTCCCGCACGGGACGCCGCCGCTCCTCGAGGTGCGCAAGCTCGCCAAGCGTTTTGACCAGGGCTCCGCGGCGGTCGCGGATTTCTCGATGACGATGGCCGGCGGCGAGAGCGTCGGGCTCGTCGGCGAGTCCGGCTCCGGCAAGAGCACGACGTCGCGGATGATCTGCCGCCTGATCGACCCGAGCGAAGGCGATATCGTGTTCGACGGGCAGTCGATCGGCCACGTCGCCTCACGCGACTTCCACCGTTCGCCCTTGCGCAAAGACATCCAGATGGTCTTCCAGGACCCGAACGAGAGCCTCAACCCGCGTTTCACGGCGTTCGACTGCATCGCCCATCCCCTGATGCGGCTCGACGGCATGCGTGCGGGCGATGCGCTGCGCAAGCGTGTGGAAGAGTGCGCGGAGCGGGTGGGATTGCCGCTCGATCTGCTGCCGCGCTTTCCGCACCAGCTCTCCGGCGGCCAGAAGGCCCGCGTCGGCATTGCCCGCGCCATCGCTTGCCGGCCGCGGCTGCTGGTGCTGGACGAGCCGACCGCCGCGCTCGACGTCTCGGTGCAGGCGGTGGTGCTACAACTGCTCGACCGCTTGCGACGCGAGAATGACATCGCGCTGCTGTTCGTCAGCCACGATCTGAATGTCGTGCGCATGCTCTGCGACCGCACCATCGTGCTGCGCAACGGCGGCATCGTGGAGCAGGGGGAGAGTCGGGCGCTGTTCGACAATCCGAAAACCGACTACACGCGCAAGCTGGTCGAGGCGATTCCGCATATCGAGACCGGACCGGCGCTGGCGGCCGCGCTTTGAAGCCTGAACCGGTCGAAATCCCGATGAGATCCCGCTGGCGAAGGCCCGGCTAGTGGCATACCATTTGCACGCCAACGGGTTCTGGTTTCACCTGCCTTTGGCCAACGATGGCCGGCATCACGGCACAACTGGGAGGATTTCATGGATCGCAGGACCGTATTGAAGGGACTGGCCGGCGCGGGCGGTCTGGCATTGTCGGGTGGCCTCTCGGCGCCGGCGATCGCACAAGGCGCCTCTGCGCGCACCCTGCGCTTCGTGCCGCAAGCCAACCTCGCCAATTTCGATCCCATCTGGGGCACGCAATATGTTGTGCGTAACGCGGCGGCGCTGGTCTGGGACACGCTCTACGGCGTCGATGCCAAGCTCCAGCCGCAGCGTCAGATGGTCGAGTCCGAGGAGACAACCGACGACGGCAAGACCTGGACGTTCAAGCTGCGCCCGGGTCTCAAATTCCACGATGGCGAGCCGGTGCTCAGCAAGGACGTCGTCGCCAGCCTGACGCGCTGGGCCGCACGCGATCCGATGGGCCTGATGATCCTGGCGATCCAGCAGGAACTAACCCCGGTCGACGATCGCACCTTCAAATGGGTGCTGAAGCAGCCTTTCCCGAAGATGCTGTACGCGCTGGCCAAGAACAACGCACCGTGCTCGTTCATCATGCCTGAGCGCATCGCCAAGACCGATCCATTCAAGCAGATCAACGAATATGTCGGCTCGGGTCCGATGAAGTTCGCCAAGAGCGAATGGGTGCCCGGCGCCAAGTCGGTGTTCGAGAAGTTCACCGACTACGTGCCGCGACAGGAGAAGGCGTCGTGGCTTGCCGGCGGCAAGAACATCCTGGTCGATCGCGTCGAGTGGCTGGTGATGCCGGATCCGGCCACCGCTGCCGCCGCCTTGCAGAACGGTGAGGTCGACTGGTGGGAGAACCCGATCTCCGATCTCGTGCCCGTGCTGAAGAAGAACAAGAACATCAGCGTCGATATCGGCGATCCCCTCGGCAATATCGGCTCCTTCCGCATGAACCATCTGCACCCACCCTTCAACAACGTGAAGGCACGGCGCGCGGTGCTGATGGCGTTGAGCCAGGAAGACTATATGCGTGCACTGGTCGGCGACGACGATACGTTGTGGAAGCCGCTGCCCGGCTTCTTTACGCCGGACACGCCGCTCTACACCGAGTTGGGCGGCGAGATCCTGAAAGGAAAGCGCGATTTCGATGCGGCCAAGAAGCTGCTCACCGAGAGCGGCTATTCCGGCCAGCCGGTCACATGCGTGGTCGCGCAGGACCAGTCGATCACGAAGGCGCAGGGCGACGTCACCGCGGATCTGCTCAAGAAGCTTGGCATGAATGTCGATTTCGTCGCGACCGATTGGGGCACGGTGGGCGCGCGCCGCGCGATGAAGACACCGCCGGGGCAGGGCGGCTGGAATATGTTCCACAGCTGGCACGCCGGCGCCGATTGCATCAATCCGGCCGCCTACACCGCCATCCGCGCCAATGGCGACAAGGCCTGGTTCGGCTGGCCCAACAGCCCGAATACCGAGAAGGAAATCACGGCCTGGTTCGACGCCAAGAATCTCGAGGAGGAGAAGGCCGCGATCGGGCAGGTCAACAAGGCGGCGCTCGAGGATGTCGTCTACGCGCCGACCGGCTTCTTCCTGACCTACACGGCATGGCGCAAGAACGTCTCCGGCATCACCAAGGGGCCGCTGCCGTTCTTCTGGAACGTGTCGAAATCCGCATGATGGTACGCTGAAGCCAGATGCTCTCTTACATCCTCCGTCGCATCGTCTCGACCTTGCCGGTGATGGCAATCGTCGCGCTGTTCGTGTTCAGCCTGCTCTATATCGCGCCGGGTGATCCCGCCGTGGTGATCGCGGGCGATCAGGCGAGCCCGGAGGATGTGGAGCGCATTCGCCAGGGCCTCGGCCTCGACCGTCCCTTCCTGATCCAGTTCGGAAGCTGGGTCTGGCGCATCCTGCACGGCGATCTCGGCACCTCGATCTTCACCAACCTTCCGGTCTCCGCGATGATCGGACAGCGTCTCGGACCGACGCTGTCGCTGATGACCGTTACGTTGCTGCTCACGATAGTGGTCGCCGTGCCGCTCGGCGTGGTGGCGGCATGGAAGGCCGGCAGCTTCATCGACCGCGCCATCATGGCGTTCGCCGTGTTCGGCTTCTCGCTGCCCGTGTTCGTCGTCGGCTATGTCCTTGCCTACATCTTCGCGCTGGAGCTCGAATGGCTTCCGGTGCAGGGCTACACGCCGCTCACGGAGGGCTTCTGGCCGTGGCTGCAAAACCTGATCCTGCCCTCGATCGCGCTCGGCTGCGTCTACATCGCGCTGATCGCGCGCATCACGCGCGCCACGATGCTTGAAGTCTTGCAGCAGGACTATATCCGCACCGCGCGCGCCAAGGGCCTCGGGCAGGGCGGTATCCTCTTCGTTCACGCGCTGAAGAATGCAGCGGTCCCGATCGTGACCGTGATCGGAATCGGCATTGCGCTCCTGATCGGCGGTGCGGTCGTCACGGAAAGCGTGTTCGCGATTCCCGGCCTCGGCCGGCTCACGATCGACGCGATCCTGCGGCGCGACTATCCCGTCATCCAGGGCATCGTGCTTCTGTTCAGCTTCGTCTACGTCCTCGTCAATCTGATGATCGACGTCGTCTATACGCTCGTTGACCCGAGGATCCGCTATTGACCGATACGACCGTCAATCCGCAAGCGCTGCCGGCCGGCTTCGTTCTCGCGCCGCAACTGCCTGAAATCCTGCGGCCGGTCACGATCCGGCGCGGCTTCATCGGCCTCTTGCGCGACCATCCCACCGTCGCGATCGGCGGTGCGCTGCTGCTGACGCTGGTTCTGATCGCGATCTTCGCGCCCTATCTCGGGACGGTCGATCCGACAGCACTTGCGCCCGCCAAACGCACGCGGGGGCCGTCGGCCGCTTTCTGGTTCGGCACCGACGTGCTCGGCCGCGACATCTATTCGCGCGTGCTCTTTGGCGCGCGGGTCTCGCTCACGGTCGGCCTGTCGGTTGCGATCCTCGCATCCGCGGCGGGCCTCGCCATCGGCATCGTCTCCGGCTTCATCCGCTGGGCGGATGGCATCTTGATGCGCTTCATGGACGGCCTGATGTCGATCCCGCCGATCCTGCTCGCAATCGCGCTGATGGCACTGACGCGCGGCAGCGTCGGCAACGTCATCCTGGCCATCACCATCGCCGAGATCCCGCGGGTTTCCCGTCTTGTCCGTAGTGTGGTGCTGTCGCTGCGCGAGCAGCCCTATGTGGACGCCGCGGTCGCCTGCGGCACGCGCACGCCGATGATCATCCTGCGCCACATCCTGCCCAACACTCTGGCGCCGATGCTGGTTCAGGCGACTTACATCTGCGCCAGCGCCATGATCACGGAGGCGATTCTGTCCTTCATCGGGGCGGGCACGCCGCCGACCATTCCGTCCTGGGGCAACATTATGGCCGAGGGGCGCGCGCTGTGGCAGGTCAAGCCCTATATCGTGTTCTTCCCGGCGGCGTTCCTCTCCGTCACCGTGCTCGCCGTGAACCTGCTCGGCGACGGCCTTCGCGATGCGCTCGATCCGCGCATGGCCAAGAGCCTCTGATGTCGAGAGGTTGATCGCGATGGCTTTGCTCGAAGTCGAGAACCTCCAGACCCACTTTCGCACGCCCGGCGGCATCAACCGCGCGGTCGACGGCGTGTCCTTTCATGTCAACGAAGGCGAGACGCTCGCCATCGTCGGCGAATCCGGCTGCGGCAAGTCGGTGACCTCGATGTCGCTGATGCGGCTGATTCCGGAGCCGCCGGGCAGGATCGCGGGTGCCGTTCGTTTTGCGGGCAGGGACCTGCTGCAACTGTCCGATCGCGAGATGCGCGCGATCCGCGGCAACGACATCTCGATGATCTTTCAGGAGCCGATGACGAGCCTCAACCCGGTTCTGACGGTCGGCCGCCAGATCCGCGAGACGCTGATGATCCATCAGGGCCTGGACAAACAGGCCGCCGAGGCGCATGCGATCGAGATGCTGACGCTGGTCGGCATTCCCGAGCCGAAGCGGCGCGTGCGGGAATATCCGCACCAGCTCTCCGGCGGCATGCGCCAGCGCGTGATGATCGCGATCGCGCTGGCCTGCAATCCGAAGCTCCTGATCGCGGACGAGCCGACCACCGCGCTCGACGTGACCATCCAGGCACAGATCCTGAAGCTGATGCTCGATCTCAAGCGCCGGGTCGGTGCGGCGATCATCCTGATCACCCACGATCTTGGCGTCGTCGCCGAGATCGCCGAGCGCGTCATGGTGATGTATGCCGGCCGCAAGGTCGAGGAGGCGCCCGTGGCCGAGCTGTTCCGCTCGCCCCGTCATCCCTATACGCAAGGCCTGCTCGGCGCAGTGCCGCGGCTCGGCTCCTCGCTAACAGGCACCGCGAGGCGGCTGGCCGAAATCCCGGGGCAGGTGCCTGATCTGCGCAAGCCCATCATCGGCTGCGTCTTCGCAGGCCGCTGCGCGCTCGCAACCGATCTCTGCCGCCAATATGCGCCGGGGCTCGAAGAGAAGGCGCCTCGTCACGTCGCCGCCTGCCACTACGCCGCCAAGGGGGCCATCGCGGCATGAGCCCTCCGTTGCTCCAGGTCAACGACCTCAAGAAGCACTTTCCGGTCAACAAGGGGCTGTTCGGCCGCAAGTCCGAATGGGTCTATGCGGTTGACGGCGTGTCCTTCGAGATCGCGAAGGGCGAGACGCTGTCGCTGGTCGGCGAGTCCGGTTGCGGCAAGTCGACGGTCGGCCGCGCCATCCTGCGGCTGTTCGACATCACCGCGGGCCAGGTGATCCTCGACGGCCAGCGCATCGACGACGCCCACCCGAGCACGATGCGCCAGATGCGCCGCCGCGTGCAGGTGGTGTTCCAGGATCCGTTCTCGAGCCTCAATCCGCGTATGCGCGTGCGCGACATCCTGGCCGAGCCGATCCGCAATTTCGGCCTCGCCAAGTCGGCAGCCGATCTCGAAACGCGCGTGACGGCGCTGATGGACACCGTGCGGCTGCCACGCGAGGCGCTCAATCGCCGGCCGCACGAATTCTCCGGCGGCCAGCGCCAGCGCATCGGTATCGCGCGGGCGCTCGCAGCCGAGCCCGAGCTGATCGTCTGCGACGAGGCGGTCTCCGCGCTCGACGTCTCGGTCAAGGCGCAGATCGTCAATCTCTTGCAGGACCTCCAGCGTGAGTTCGGCCTGGCGCTGCTGTTCATCAGCCATGACCTCGCCATCGTCGAGCACATGACCCATCGTGTCGCGGTGATGTATCTCGGCAAGATCGTCGAGGTGGCGCCGCGCCGCGAGATCTTTGCGGCGCCAAGACACCCCTACACCAAGGCGTTGCTCTCGGCGGTGCCGCTGCCCGAGCCCGGCGCCCAGCGCAATCCCATCATCCTCAAGGGGGATGTGCCGAGCCCGATCAATCCTCCGAAGGGGTGTCGTTTCCACACCCGTTGCCCCTACGTCTTCGATCGCTGCCGGACGGAGGAGCCGACGCTGCGTTCGACCGGCCCCGAGCAATGGGTGGCCTGTCACCTCGAAGAGGCGCCGTAGCCTCCTTCAACCCTGGCGGCGCAGGAAGCCCGTGATCGTGACCTTCTCCCAAATGCCGGCGGCGGCAAAGGGATCGGCGCGGTTGAAGGCTTCGACCTCGGCGCGGCCGGGCGCCTCGATCAGGAACAGGCTGCCGATCATGTTCGCGCCGTCGTCGGAGATGAGCGGCCCCGACATCACGATCTTGACGCCGAAGCGCGATGTGTCGCTCAGGAAGGCCTTGTGGGCGTCGTAATTGGCGAGCCGGGTCGGCAGCGCGCCGGTACGGTCGAGGGCGTGAATGGCGAACAGCATGGTGGTCTCCGTCTTTTTGGGACGGCCGCGAGATGCGGCCGTCCATGCTCGTCTTGAAAGGCTAACCTACTTGGCGCCGAGCTTGCCGGCGTCCTCGAAGGTCGGGCAGGTCCGTTGCTCCAGCGGCACGTCGAACGGCTGGTAATTGTCCTTGGTGATGACGGTCGGCTTCAGCACGATCTCGGCGATGACAGGCTGGTTGCGCAAGTTGCGGATCGCCATCATGGTGCCGAGGCACCCTTGCGCAAATCCGTTGTAGTCGCCGCTCGCAAGCAGCTTGCCGGACTTGATCGCGTCGATCGCCTCCTTGGTGCCGTTGATGCCGATCACCTGCGCCTTGCGGTTGGCACCGTCGAGCGCCTCGATCGCGCCGACCGCCATGGCATCATTGGCCGCCAGCACGCCGTCGATCTGCGAGTTCGACTGCATCAGGTTTTCCATGACCTGGAGCGCCTGCAGCCGCTGGTAGTTGCCGGGCTGCGAGGCCAGCAGCTTGGCGCCCGAATTCTCCTTCAGCGCGTCATTGAAGCCGCGGACGCGGTCGACATTGGTCAGCGAGCCCTTCACGCCCTCGATGATGACGATGTTGCCCTTGCCGCCCAGCGTCTTGAGCAGGAAGCGCGCGGTTTCCAGCCCGAGGCTGTAATCGTCGGCGCCGACGAAGGAGAGGAACTTGCCGCCGGCAGAGCGGTCGGTGATGTTGACGACCGGGATCTTGGCCTCGTTGATCTTCTCGACGCCCGGCACCATCGCCTTGTAGTCGACCGGCGTGAAGACGATTGCGCTCGGCTTCTTCACCACGACGTCCTCGATCTGGCTGAGCTGCTCGGGGATCGAGTCCGGCTTGGTCGGGATGTATTGCAGCGTCTTCGCGTTCAGCGCTTTCGCCATGTTGTCGGCACCGACCCGCACCGTCTGGAAGAACGGATTGGTCTGGTTCTTGGTGAACACGGCGATGGTCTCGCCGTCTGCACGCACGTCGGTGGTGAACGCGGCCGCCATCAGCAGCGGCAGCGCCAAATAGCCCAGTTTCTGTTTCATGTTGCCTCCATCCCTCATTTTGCTTGTTGGATTTCTAAGAGCTCATTGCGCGCGGCGGCGGGTCTTCATGTCGAGCCAGACCGCGAGAATGACGATGATGCCGGTGACGAGCGGCTGCCAGTTGGCACTGACCGACAGCAGGTTCATGCCGTTCAGCACCAGCGTCAGGATCAACGCGCCGATGAAGGTGCCGAACACGGTGCCGACACCGCCGAACAGCGAGGTGCCGCCGATCAGCACGGCTGCGATCGCGGGCAGCGTCAGGCTTTCGCCGATGTCGGCCTCAGCCGAATTGAGCCGCGACAGGAAGATGATCGAGGCGAGCCCCGCCATGGTGCCCGAGACCGCGTAGACCAGCAGCAGGCGCCGTGCGACCGGAATGCCGGAGAGGCGGGCGGCGACCGGATTGGCGCCGATCGCATAGATCTCCTGGCCCCAGATCGTTCGCTGCGCAAACAGCGTTCCGATCCCGAGGAACACTAACAGCAGGTAGACCGGGATCGGCAGGCCGAACAGATAGCCGCTGCCGATCTGGCGGAAGCCTGCCGGGAAGCCGTGCAGGGTCTCGCCCGCCATGTACCAGTAGGTGAGGCCGTTCAGCACCCAGAGCATGCCATAGGTGGCGATGAAGGAGGGGATGCGCAGCGCAGTAACCATGATGCCGTTGAGGAGACCAACGATGCCGCCGCAGGCAAGGCCGGTGAGGATGCCAAGCGCCGGCGAACCGGTCTTGTGGATCACTGTGCCGGCGATGCAGGCGGACAGCGCGACATTGGCGCCGACGGAGAGATCGAGGCCGGCGGTGAGCACGACCAGCGTCAGTCCCGACGCGATGAAGAAGGTCAGGCTCGCTTGTCTCAGCACGTTGAGGATGTTGCCGAGGCTCAGGAAGGAGTCGCTGAGCACGGCGAGCACCGCGCAGATCAGCAGCGCCGCGAGCAGGCGGTAGAACACCTGGATCGCGTCCTGCGACAGGAACGAGCGGGGCGGCGAGAGGGCCTCTTTGGAGATGTCGGTCATGCGCGGCTCCGCAGGCCGTCGAGGAAGAGGGCGACGATGACGAGGACGCCGACGCTTGCGACCTGCACCGAGGAGGGCATCGAGATCAGGTTGAGCCCGTTGCGCAGCACGCCGACCGCGATCACGCCGAGCAACGTGCCGAGCAGCCAGCCATTGCCGCGCTCGAACGAGGTGCCGCCGACCGCGACCGCGGCGATGGCGTCGAACTCGAGACCGAGGCCCGCGGTCGGGTGGCCGGAATTCATGCGCGCGGTCATCAGCAGGCCGGCAATGCCGGCCATGGCGCCGCCGATTGCGTAGACCGCGATCAGCAGCTTGTTCGGCGAGAGGCCGGCATAGCGCAGCGCCTCGCGGTTGCCGCCGAGCGCGAAGATGTAGGTGCCGAAGCGGGTGTGGTAGAGCAGCCCGTGGAAGGCCGCGTAGGTCACCAGCGCCATCACGATGGGCACGGGCACGCCGAGAAGCGTGGCCGAATAGATGTCGCGCACGCTGTGGGGGATGCCGACCACGCTCTGGCCATCGCTGACGATCAGCGACAGGCCCTGCGCCATGCCGAGCGTGCCCAACGTCGCGACGAAGGGCGGAATGCCGACGATGGCGACCAGCCAGCCGTTGGCGAAGCCGAAGGCTGCGCCGACAAGAAGCCCGGCACCGAGGCCGAGCAGCATCGACTTGGTTGCGAGCGACACGATGGCGACGCAGAGCGAGGTCAGCGTCAGCACCGCGCCCATCGATAGGTCCAGCCCCTCGGTCATGATGATCAAGGTCATCGGCAGCGCCAGCATGGTCAGGATGGTCGACTGCACCAGCACGTTGGAGAGGTTGGCGACCGAGAGGAAGCCGGGCGCGATGGCGCTGAACAAGGCGATCAGCAGCACGAGCACGATGGCAACGCCGGGAATGCGCTGCAACGGATTGGATTGTGAGACGACCGCGGCTTCACGCATGATGCATCCCCAGTCGCACGATGTTCTCCTCGGTCAGTTCGCTGCGGGTCAGGTGTCCGGCGATGCGGCCCTCGCGCATCACATAGGCGCGGTCGCAGACATGGCAGATCTCGACCTGCTCGGACGAGATCATCAAGGCCGCCGCGCCTTCGGCGACCAGCCGGTCGATCAGCGCAAAAATCTCGGACTTGGCGCCGATGTCGATGCCCCGCGTCGGCTCGTCGAAGATGAAGAGCTTTGAGCCGGCCGCCAGCCACTTGCCGATCACGACCTTCTGCTGGTTGCCGCCCGAGAGCAGGCCGACAGTCTGGCGCGCGCTTGGCGTTGCGATGCGGAGCTGCCGGATCAGGCCGTCGGACGTGCGCTGTGCGCTGCGCTGGTCGAACAGGCCGCTCGGGAACAGCTTTCGCAGCGCCGACACCACCAGATTGTCACTCACCGACCGCAGCAAGGCGAGGCCTTCGCTCTTGCGGCTCTCCGGGATCAGCGCGATGCCGCGGCGGGCGGCAAGGTCAGGCTCGCCGGAGATGGCCTTGCCGTCGAAAATGATCTCGCCTGACGTCACGGCATCGGCGCCGAAGATGGCGCGGGCGACCTCGCTGCGGCCGGAACCGACCAGGCCGCACAGGCCGACGATCTCGCCCCGGCGCACCTCGATGTTGATATCGGAGATGCCGGTCGACGAGCTCAAGCCCTTGACCTCGAGCAGCAGCTCGCCGGGCTTGTCGGCAAAGTTGCGCGGATAGGTCATGTCGACGTTGCGGCCGACCATCATGCGAACGAGCTGGTCCGGCGTGACGTCAGCGGGGCGAACGCCGTCGATGCGACGGCCGTCGCGCAGCACCGTGATGCGGTCGCCGAGTGCGAACACCTCGGCCATGCGGTGAGAGATATAGACGATCGAGACGCCGTCCGCCTTCAGTCGCGCGATCAGGGCGAACAGCAGCTCGGTCTCGCGGTCGGACAGCGCCGCGGTCGGCTCGTCCATGACCAGGATGCGCGCGTTCTGGCTGATCGCCTTCGCGATCTCGACCATCTGCTGCTGCGCCACCCCTAACTTGTCGATGGTTGTGGAGGGATCGATCTCGAACCCGATCGTGCCGAGCACGCGCCTGGCGTCGGCCAGGATCTTGCGGCGGTCGATGGTGCCGGGAATGCGGCCCTTCGGCTCGCGGCCGAGGAAGATGTTCTGGGCGATATCGAGATGGGGGACCAGCGAGAATTCCTGGAAGATCACGGCAATGCCGAGCTTCTGCGCATCCGCGGTCGAAGAGATCGCGACCTTGTCGCCCTTGTAGTAGAACTCGCCGGCATCGGCGCGGTAGGCGCCGCACAGCACCTTCATCAGGCTCGACTTGCCGGCGCCGTTCTCCCCCAACAGCATATGGACTTCGCCGGGGTAGATGGCAAAGGAGACATCATCCAGCGCCTTGACGCCGGGAAACTCCTTGCTGATGCCACGCAGCTCCAGCAGTGGCGTAGGGGAGGCGGGCTCGATGGCCAATGCGGCGCTGCTCATGGGTGCACTCGGCTCGCAAAAATCTTTCCGGGATTCATCAGTCCATTAGGATCGAGCGCGGTCTTGATCGATCGCATCACATCGACGGCCTCGCCGAGCTCATCAGTGAGATAATCGATCTTGCCGAGCCCGATGCCGTGCTCGCCGGTGCAGGTGCCGTCCATGGCGATGGCGCGCGCGACCATGCGGGCCTGCAGCGCCTTGGCGCCTTCGGCCTCGTCCGGCTTGGCCGGGTCGATCAGGATCAGCATGTGGAAATTGCCGTCGCCGACATGGCCGACGATCGGGGCGGTGAAACCGTGCTCGTCCGCGTCGCGCCTGGTCTCGGTCAGGCATTCGGCCAGCCGAGAGATCGGCACGCAGACATCGGTGATCACGGCGCGTGCGCCGGGCCGCAAGCCCAGGCCCGCATAAAGCGTGTTGTCGCGGGCGTGCCAGAGCCGGCTGCGGTCTTCCTGCGCCTTCGTCCAGGCAAAACCATGGCCACCATGGTCAGCGGCGATCGCCTGCGCGGCTTCGGCCTGCTCGGCGACGGACGTCTCGGAGCCGTGGAATTCGAAGAACAAGGTGGGGGCCTCGCGATAGCCGAGCTTCGCGTAGGCGTTGATGCCGCGCATCATGACGTCGTCGAGCAGCTCGATGCGTGCCACGGGGATCGCGGACTGAATCACGGAGATCGCGGTGTCCACGGCATCGTGCAAGGTGTCGAAGCTGCAAACCGCGGCCGAGATCGCCTGCGGAACGGGATGCACCTTCAAAGTGACTTCGGTGATGACGCCAAGCGTGCCTTCCGCGCCGACGAACATCCGCGTCAGGTCATAGCCGGCGGCCGATTTGCGCGCGCGCCTTGCGGTCCGGATCACGCGCCCGTCGGCCAGCACCACCTCCAGCGCCATGACATTGTCCTTCATGGTGCCGTAGCGCACTGCCATGGTGCCGGACGCACGCGTGGACGTCATGCCGCCGATCGAGGCGTCGGCGCCGGGGTCGATCGGAAAGAAAAGTCCGGTGCCGCGCAGCTCCGCATTGAGCTGCTTTCGGGTGATGCCGGGCTGTACGACGACGTCCATGTCGCTGTCATGCACCGTCAGCATCTTGTTCATGCGTGCGAAGTCGAAGCAGACGCCACCCGCGACCGAAGCCGCATTGCCTTCGAGCGAGGTGCCCGCGCCGAACGGGACGATCGGCATGCCGGCGCTGGCGCAGAGCGTCACGATGTCCGCGACCTCCTGCGTGGTTTCCGGGAAGACGACGATGTCGGGCGGTAAATTGCGATAGTGCGATTCGCTCTGCCCGTGCTGATCGAGCACGCCGCGCGCAACGCTCGCGCGCGGGCCGATCATGCCGGTGAGGCGATCGGCCAATATGCTCGTGCTGACCCGCGGTCCCATCCTTAGCTCCCGTCTGCTCCCTGTTGCCGGACTCTTGCTGGTCCGTCGTTTAGCCTAGGCGGCTCTCGCGTTGCTCGCGACCTGCTTCAGGCCGAAATCGTAATTGAGGTGGAAATAGTCGCGCTCCACCATGCGACCATCCGGCGCACGGCCGGCAGGATGGCCAGTGAATTCGCGGATCAGGCTGTCCTTGACGCCGAACACCACGTCGCTGTCGAGATATTTGTCACCGGCGACGAACACATGGGTCACGAGCTGCTCGAAGCCGGGCGCCGAGATCATGAAATGGACATGGGCGGGGCGCCAGGGATGGCGGCCCTGCACCTCCAGCATCTCGCCGACAGGGCCGTCATGCGGGATCGGATAGGCGGCCGGCTTGATCGACCAGAAATGGAAACGGCCATTGGCGTCGGTATGAAAGCGCGCGCGCATCGCGAGATCGCCGATGTCGTCGAGCTGCTGCACGTCGTAATAGCCGTCGTCGTCGGAATGCCAGACATCCACGATGGCCCCCGCAAGCGGTTGTCCGTCGACGGTCGAGACCGAGCCGGTGACCAGCATCGGATCGCCTTCCATCGGCCCCGAGATATCCGCGCCGCTATCCTTCTCCGGCGCGGCCTGGACGAAGAACGGGCCGAGCACCGTCGTCTCGGTCGCGCCTTCCGGCACGGGATGGTTGATCGCGTCGACCAGCATGGAGACGCCGAGCGTGTCGGACAGCAGGATGAATTCCTGGCGCTTGTCGTCGCACATGTGCCCGGTGCGGGTCAGGAAATCGATGCCGTATTCCCATTCCTTCTGGGTCGGACGGATCTCGCGGACGAAGGCATGAAGGTGGCGCACCAGCGCCTCGCTGACCTCTTTGATGCGTGGATCGGTCGCGTCCTTGATCCGCTCCAGCACCGCGTCGGTGATCGTATTCTCGTTGAAATTGCGCATCGGTGTCTCCGCGATCAGAGTTTGGGTTCGCCAAGCCCGGACAGACGTTCCAGGTGCTTGACGGTCGCGATGAAGTCGGTGTCGCCGTCACCCTGCGCGACCAGTGAGCCATAGGTCTCGCGCACCTGCGCGGCGAGCTGCAAGGGTACGCCGACGGCATGGCCGGCGCCTAAGATGAGATCGAGATCCTTGGCCATCTGCTTGCAGGAGAAGGTGGACTCGAAGTCGCGCGTCCGCAGGGGCGCGGTCTTGTACTTCACCATCGGCGAGGCCACAGCGCTGTCGTCGAGCACCTTCAAAATGTCCTGCCAGGCGATGCCGCCCTTGCGGGCGAGCGCGAGGCTCTCCGCCATCATCGCGGCCGATACCGCGATCATCAGATTGACCGAGAGTTTTGCGTAGCGCGCTTCCTCGGCCGGCCCGAGATAGGTCTGGGCGCGGGTGAAAGCAGCGAACAGAGACTTGGCGGTGTCGAAGGCATCCTTCGGCCCGGAGACGAAGCAGGTCAGGGCGCCGGTATGAACGATGCTGGCGTTGCCGGAGACCGGCGAACGCAGATAGGCAATGCCGCCGGCTTGAGAAGCGGCCGCAACTTCGGTGGAGGCCTCGACGCTCACGGTGCTGGTCTCGATCAGAACAGATCCAGTAGTCATCGCGGCGATCAGACCGGCGGGGCCGAGCAACGCGCCGCGCAAGGCGACGTCATCCGGCAGGGACGTGATGACCGCCGCCATGCCGCTCACGGCCTCGGCCGGCGAAGCGGCAATCGAAATGCCTTGCGCGCGCGCCTCGTTGATCCGGGCTGCGCTCTGATCGAACGCTGTCACGGCGTAGCCGGCCTTGGCGACGAGCGCCGACATCGGCAGGCCCATCTTGCCGATCCCGATGAAAGCGACATTCCTTGAAGCGTCGGTCATTGATCTCATCCATTGGCGCCTTCAGGCGGCGCGTCCCTGTCGTTCGATGTCCTGCACCAGCCGCCGGCCGGATTGAGTCAGCAACTCTTTCTTCGCGTCCAGCCCGTCAACCAAAAGCCGGCCATCCCGCTTCTTCCAGGCGCCGCCGATCATGACTGCCTCGATATTGGTGAGGCTCGTCTGCATCACGACGGTCGCGACAGGATCGTGCACCGGGACAAGGTTGAGATCGGATGCGTTGATGACGACGAGATCAGCGAGCTTGCCCGGCGTCAGCGAGCCGATCTGGCGATCGCGGCCCAGCATGCGCGCGCCTTCGGTCGTGATCCAGCGCAGCGCCTCGCGGACGGGAATCGTGGTGGTCGCCGGAATGGTGCCGCTCACTTGACGCGACTCCGCATTGTCGAGCGCCCGCTGCATCGACAGCGCGACGCGCGCGACGGAGAAGAGATCGCCGGCCAGCACGGATTCCAGGTCGATCCCGATGGTCGGGCGCACGCCGCGCTTGAGCAGCCGCCCGGTAATCGGAAAGCCGTGGCCCTGGATCATCTCGTTCTCCGGCGTCACCGAGAAGGACACGCCGAGGTCGACCATCTTGTCGAGGAGGTCGTCGGGCAGATCGTTGCCATGAACGATGTTGATGCCGGCGCCGACGAGGCCGGCCTCGATCAGCTTCTCCCAGCCGCCGGGCGTCTTGGCCGGACCGCCGCCCTGATGCATGGATGCGATCAGGTTGAGCTCGCGCGCCAGGCGGAAGTCGTGCATGGCGACGTCGAGCGTCGAATAGTGCGGTCCGAGAATCGCAAGCCCGAGCGTGACGAGGCCATCGCGGTCGGCGAGGGGACCGGCCAGCAGCCGCTCGACCTCGCGGCGCGGATGCGGAATCTCGGAGAAGTGCGGCTCGCCCGGCTTCGGCTCGGGTTTTGGCGAGCCGTGGAAGTAGGCGGCGCGGATGCCGCTCTCGATCAGCCCGCGCACGGCGGCATCGGTATGGTCAGGCGTCGGATTGTTGTGGCACCAATCGACCAGCGTGGTGGTGCCGCAATTGATCTGGTTCAGCGCACCGACGAGGGTCGCAATGTGGATGTCGTCGGGCCGGAACACGGTCGCGAGCCCGGCATGCATGCGACGGAAATATTCCAGCAGCGTCCAGTTGGCTGCATAGCCGCGCAACGCGGTTTGCCAGGTATGCATATGCGCGTTGATCAGGCCGGGGATGACGATGCGCCCGGTGCCGTCCACGATCTCGGTTTCGGAAGCGCCGCTGCCGAGGTCGATCGATGGGCGCACGTCGACGATGCGGTTGCCCTCGACCAGCACATCGCCGGTGTTGAGGTCGCCAATCGCCTCATCCATGCTGATGATGACAGCGGATTTGATCAGCGTGCGCCGCATCGGTTCAGGCCGCCGCTTTGATGGTAACAGGCGGCTCGCCGGCCCAGGCGCGGGCGATCAGCTCGCGGATGGCATTGCGCTGGAGCGGGCGCGGGTTCCAGTAGGCGTTGGTGACGGCGAGATCGGCGGCCTTGTCGATGCCGCTTTCGGGCATGCCGATGTCGCGCAACGCCAGCTTCGCGCCCAGCCGCTTCGCGAGGTCGTAGAGCCCCTGGGACGCGTCGGCCGCCCCGACCGCGCGCGAGATCCGCGCCATCGCATCGGGCACCGCCGGTGCGTTGTAGGCCAGCGCATGCGGCAGCACGATGGTGTGGGTTTCGGCATGCGGCAGATCGAAGGTGCCGCCGAGCGTGTGGCAGAGCTTGTGATGCAGCGCCATGCCGACCGTGCCGAGGCAGACGCCGCACAGCCAGGCGCCGTAGAGTGCCTCAGTGCGAGCCTCGCGGTCATCGCTTTTGGCTGCAATCGCGGGCAGGGCGCGCGCGATCGCGCGGATGCCTTCCTCCGCCATCAGCGATGTCACGGGATTGGTGTCGCGCGCATAGAGCGCTTCAACCGCATGCGCGATCGCGTTGATGCCGGATGTCGCAGCCAGGCTCGCCGGCAGCGTCAGGGTGAGGTCGACATCGTAGATCACGGTCTCCGGCAGCACGGCGGCGTCGCGCACCGTCGTCTTCAGGCCATTCTCGGTCTGGCCGACGATCGGCGTCATCTCCGAGCCGGCATAGGTGGTGGGAATGCAGAGCTGGTTGATTCCGGTGCGCAGGGCCAGCGCCTTGCCGAGACCGGTGGTCGAGCCGCCGCCGAGCGAGACGACGCAATCGGCCTCGCATGCCTTCATCGCCGCGAGCGCGCGCTCGGTGACGTCGATCGGGGTATGCATGGTCGCGCCGGGAAAGATGCCGGCATAAAGCGAACCGAGCGCGGCCCCCAAGCTCTTGCCTTGCGCCTCCTGCTGCGGCGTCGTCAGCACCAGCGCGCGCTTGCCGCCGAGCCGCTCGATCTCGGGTTTGGCGGAGGCGAGCGTTCCGCTGCCGAACACGACGCGGCAGGGCAGGTTTTCAAAGGTGAACGAACCGATCATGCGCCGGTCTCTTTGATGGGATAATCGACCTGGAAGCGTCCGATCCGCAAGTCGCCCAGCGCCTCGCGGACGCGCAAATGTTCCGGGTGGGTGGCATAGGCGGCGAGTGCGGCCTGGTCGGCAAATTCGGAGAACAGCACCACGTCGCAGGCGTAATCGACATCGCTGACGTCAACGCCGACCTCGATGTGGGTGAGGCCGTCGATCCGGCCGCGCAGGCCCTCGAACAGGGTCTTGACCTTCACCCGGGCGGCGGACCGCTCCTCGGGGGTCTCCCCGCGCAGCCGCCACATCACGATGTGCCTGATCGGGCCCGACATTTCCAAGTTTCCTCGCCTGCTATCTTGCTTGTGTTCTGGCCATTTTGACTTGCGGGATACGGAAATAAAGGTCAATATTTGTAAGTCTCTTTTTCTAAAAGTGGAAAAATGGATCGCCTGCTACAATTGGAGGTGTTCTCCAAGACGGCCGAGCTCGGCAGCCTGTCAAAAGCCGCCGAGGCCTTGCGCATGTCGAATGCGGCGGCGAGCCGCCATCTCAGCGCGCTCGAGGAGCGCCTTGCGGTCAGGCTGATCGAGCGCAACACACGCAGGCTGTGGTTGACGGAGGCGGGGCAGGAGCTGCTGGAGCGCTCCAGCCGGGTGCTGAGCGAACTGGCGGAGGCCGAGGACATCGTCAGCGATCGCGCGCTGTCGCCGCAGGGCACGCTGCGGGTCACGAGCTCGCTGTCTTTCGCGGTGATCTACCTGGCGCCGATGCTGCCGGCCTTCCGCGCGCGCTATCCGAAGCTCAACATGCAGATTACGACCGCCAACCGCTATCCTGATTTCATCGAGGCCGGCATCGACGTCGCGATCCGGACGCGCGAGCAGGAGCCGGATTCGAACATCATCGTCCGTCGCATCGGCCAGATGCGGCGCGTGCTTGCCGCCGCCCCTTCCTATCTCGCAAGCGCCGGCGAGCCGGAGCAGCCCGCCGATCTCGCGCGTCACAACATGCTGGTCTACAATCTCGCGAACGATCCCTATTCACTGCGCCTGCGCAAAAGCCATGGCGCGCAGACCGTCCGCATCACGCCGACGCTCGACAGCAATGACGGCCAGGTCATTCGCGGCGCGGCGCTGGCAGGGCTCGGCATCCTCATCCAGCCGCTCTACATCGTTCAAAGCGACATCGCGGCGGGCCGTCTCGTCCCGGTGCTGGTGGATTGGGAGCTGCCGCTGCTCACCATGAACATCGCCTACCAGAACCGCGCCGGGCTGCCCGCCAAGATCAGGGCCTTTTCCGACTTCCTCGTCACCCACATCCGCGAGCATTCGGAGCCGGGCATCTGGATGGACGCGACGAAGTGAGCGGGTAGCAGCCATGTATCTCGGCATCGATCTCGGCACCTCGGCGGTCAAGACCGTTCTCGTCGACAGCGCCCAGCGCGTGATTGCAAGCGAGAGCCGGCCGTTGACGACCGACTCGCCGCTATCAGGCTATTTCGAGCAGGACCCCGCGCAGTGGATCGATGCAACCTTCGCCACGCTGGATGCCTTGAAGGCGACGCATGCTGGCGAGTTGGCGGCCGTCGAGGGCATTGGACTGTCCGGCCAGATGCATGGCGCCACGCTGCTCGACGCGAGCTCGAGACCGTTGCGGCCCTGCATCCTCTGGAACGACGGTCGCTCCGCCGCCGAGTGTCGTGTCCTGGAACGACGCTGGCCCGCCTTGCGCGCGACGTCGGGCAACAAGGCGATGCCGGGATTCACCGCGCCCAAGCTGCTCTGGATCGCGGCGCACGAGCCTGAAATCTTTGCGGCGACGAAACTCGTTCTGATGCCAAAGGCCTATCTGCGCCTGGTGCTGAGCGGCGAGGCCATCGAGGACGTCTCGGATGCATCGGGATCGCTGTGGCTCGACGCCGCGCGCCGGGACTGGTCGGACGCAGCACTGGCAGCGACTGGCCTATCGCGCGATCACATGCCGCGTCTGGTCGAGGGATGCGCGCCCGCGACAACGCTGCGCGGCGAGCTGGCGCGGCGCTGGGGCATGAGCGGGCAGCCGGTGATCGCGGGCGGTGCCGGCGACAATCCGGCAGGCGCCGTCGGCATCGGCGCGATCCGGCCGGGAACCGCGTTCGTGTCCCTGGGAACCTCGGGGGCCTTACTGGCACCGACCAGCAGAATCGCCGCCAACCCGGACCGCGCGGTGCATACGTTCTGCCATGCCATTTCCGACATGTGGATTCAGGCCGGCGCGATCCTCTCGGCCGCCTCCTGCCTGGCCTGGATCGCGCGCCTGTTCGGCGCCACCGAGGCCGAGTTGCTGGCGCCGCTTGGATTGCGCCCGCAGGCGCCGTCGCCGGTGAGCTTCCTGCCTTATCTGGCGGGTGAGCGGACACCGCACGATGATCCCGCCGTGCGCGGAATGCTGGATGGTTTGAGCCATGGCACCGATCGCGGGTCGATCGTGCAGGCGGTGCTCGAGGGCGTTGGCTTCGCGCTTGCCGATTGCCGCGACGCGCTCGCGGATGCCGGCATTGCGATGACGGAAGCCGACGCCATTGGCGGTGGTTCACGGTCCCGGTTCTGGCTCTCGGTGCTGGCAAACGTGCTGGATGTTCCGATCCATCGCTTTGCCGGAGGCGAGACCGGCGCGGCGTTCGGTGCGGCAAGATTGGGGCGGCTTGCTGTCACCGGTGAGGCGATCGCCGCCGTGTGCACGCGGCCGCAACGCATCGAGACGTTCGAACCCGACGCTGGACTGGTCGATGCTTATGCCGAGCGGCTTCCCGCGTGGCGCGAACTGTATCGGCCGCGCCACTAGCGTCGCCTCGACGTTGCATTCCCGTGTGTTCGGTATTGCTCTGTGCCGCGGCCTTTTGTTTAATGCGTGAACCGCGCTGACAAAATGATTGAGACGCGGGTAGGAAACGCATTGTGCGTCGGGAGGCACGATGAACGATCCGATCCTCGAGATGCGTGGTGTCTCAAAATCCTTCTTTGGCATCAAGGCGCTGCGTTCCGTCGATCTCACCGTCTATGCCGGCGAAATTCATGCCCTGATGGGTGAGAACGGCGCCGGAAAGTCGACGCTGATGAAGATCTTGTCCGGTGCCTACAGGCCCGATCCCGGCGGCGAGATCCGCATCGAAGGAAGCCCGGTACGGATCGAAGGTCCGCTCGGCGGCCGCGCGGCGGGCATCTCCATCATCTACCAGGAGCTGTCGTTGGCTCCCAATCTCAGTGTTGCCGAGAATATCTATCTCGGCCGGGAGCTATCGCGGGCAGGTTTGCTGGCACGCGGCGCCATGCGCGAGGGCGTCGGCCCCATCCTGAAACGGCTGGGCGCGGACTTCCTGCCGTCGACGCTGGTGGCGCACCTCTCCATGGGCCAGCGGCAACTGGTCGAGATCGCGCGTGCGCTGCACGTCAGATCAAAAATCCTGATCATGGATGAGCCGACCACCGCGTTGTCCGCCGGCGAGAGCGCGCGGCTGTTCGCGCTGATCCGCCAGCTTCGCGCCGAGGGGCTTGCCATAATCTACATCTCGCACCGCATGGACGAGGTCTACGCGCTCGGCGACCGCGTCACCGTGCTGCGCGACGGCCGGCTGGTCGGGGCGCTCGACAAGCAGGACATCCGCGCCGACACCATCGTTCGGCTGATGGTCGGGCGTGACGTCTCCTCCTTCTACAAGAAGGATCATGATCCGGAGGCGGGGCGGGGGCATCCCGTGCTCGCAGCGATCGACATGGCCGATGGCCGGCGCGTCAAAGGGTGCTCGCTGACCGTGCATGCGGGCGAGGTGGTCGGCCTCGCCGGCCTGATCGGCGCGGGTCGCACCGAGCTTGCGCATCTCATCATTGGCGCGGCGCCCAAGACCTCCGGCCGTGTCGAGCTGGAAGGACGCCCGGTCGATATCCGCACGCCGGGTGAGGCGCTCGACATCGGCGTTGCCTATCTGACCGAGGACCGCAAGGCGCTCGGCCTGTTCCTGGACATGTCGTGCCTGGACAACATCAACCTCGCGGTGCTCGGCCGGGATGCCCGGATCGGTTACATCCTCGATCGCGACAAGGGCCGTAATCGCGCCAACAGGGCGTTCGCGGCGCTCGGCATTCGCGCTGCCGATATCAACGTCACCGTTGGCGCATTGTCCGGCGGCAACCAGCAGAAGGTGCTGCTGTCGCGCCTGCTTGCGACCACGCCAAAGGTCCTGATCCTCGATGAGCCGACGCGCGGCGTGGATGTCGGCGCCAAGTCCGAGATCTATTCGATCATCGACAATCTTGCCAAATCCGGCACCGCGATCCTCGTCATCTCGTCCGACCTGCCCGAGATCATCGGCATCTGCGACCGCGTCGTCGTCATGCGGGCAGGGCATATCGCCGGTGAAATCGCGCGTGGCGCGACGTCGCCCCTGAACCAGGAAGACATCATGGCGCTCGCCACGGGGATGGAGCAACTCGATGCATGACGGCTCTCCAAAGACGGACACCGCCGCCGCCGCGGGCCTCGCGGCCGCGCAGGAGACGAAGCGTCAGCGCATCAGGCTTCTGATCCGCGCCGCCGGCATGCTGCCGGTGCTGCTGATCTTGTGCGGCGGCTTCCATTTTCTGTCGGAGGGCCGCTTCTTCACCGGACAAAATCTCGGCATCGTGTTGCAGCAGGCCGCGGTGAACACCGTGCTCGCCGCAGGCATGACCTTCGTCATCCTCACCGGCGGCATCGACCTCTCCGTCGGCTCGATCCTGGCGGCGTCCGCGATGGCCGGGTTGACGCTCTCCAAGCTGCCGGAGCTCGGGATGCTGTGGCTGCCGGCCGCGCTGCTCACGGGCCTCGGCTTCGGCGTCGTCAACGGCGCGCTCATTGCACTCCTCCGCCTGCCGCCTTTCATCGTCACGCTCGGCTCTCTCACCGCCGTACGCGGCCTGGCGCGACTGCTCGGGGCCGACACCACCGTCTTCAATCCTTCGATTCCCTATGCCTTCATCGGCAACGGCTCGCTGACGCTCGTTCCCGGCGTGGCGTCGATCCCGTGGCTCTCGGTGATCGCCTTGCTCGTCATCCTCGTCTCGTGGCTGGTGCTGCGCCGGACGGTGCTCGGCGTGCACATCTATGCGGTGGGCGGCAATGAAAGCGCGGCGCGGCTCGCCGGCATCAAGGTCTGGGCCGTGCTGATCTTCGTCTACGGCGTCTCGGGATTCTTTGCCGGGCTCGGCGGCGCCATGCAGGCGGCGCGGCTCTATGCGGCCAACGGTCTTCAGCTCGGTCAGTCCTACGAGCTCGATGCGATCACCGCCGTGATCCTGGGCGGCACCTCGTTCGTCGGCGGCATCGGCTCGATCTGGGGCACGCTGGTCGGCGCGCTGATCATCGCCGTCCTGTCGAACGGCCTGATCCTCGTCGGCGTCTCGGACATCTGGCAATATGTCATCAAGGGCCTGGTGATCATCGGCGCCGTGGCGCTGGACCGCTACCGGCTGCAAGGCTCCGCCAGAACGTGAAAAGGCTCCGCCAGAACCTGAAAGGGTTCGGCGCGCACCTGAGTGCGCATGGTGATGCGAGGTTCCGCTGCGGCAACTGGTCTGCCGTTCCGGATAAGAATACAGACCAGGGAGGAAGCCAATGTTGAAGACGATCACGCTCGCCGGCGCCGCGATGGCGCTTGCCCTAAGCACCGCGCCATCCTTCGCCAAGGAACTCAAGTCGATCGGCGTGTCGCTGGGGTCGATGGGCAACCCGTTCTTCGTCGCGCTGTCGAAGGGCGCCGAGTTCGAGGCCAGGAAGACCAATCCCAACGTGAAGATCACGACGGTCGGCTTCGAATACGACCTCGGCAAGCAGGTCACCCAGATCGACAATTTCATTGCCGCCGGCGTCGACCTGATCCTGTTGAATCCCGGCGATCCCAAGGCGATCGGGCCGGCGATCAAGAAGGCGCAGGCGGCGGGCATCGTGGTCGTCGCGGTCGACACCGCGGCCGAAGGCGCCGACGCCACCATAACCACGAACAACGTGCAGGCCGGCGAGATCTCATGCCAGTACATCGTCGACAAGCTAGGGGGCAAGGGCGACGTCATCATCGAGAACGGGCCGCAGGTCTCGGCCGTGATCGACCGCGTCGTCGGTTGCAAGAACGTTCTCTCGAAGAATCCCGGCATCAAGGTATTGTCCAGCGACCAGGACGGCAAAGGCTCGCGTGAAGGCGGTCTCACCGTCGCGCAGGGCTATCTGACGCGCTTTTCCAAGATCGACGCCATCTTCGCCATCAACGATCCGCAGGCGATCGGCACCGATCTCGCAGCGCGCCAGCAAGGCCGCAGCGGCATTGTCATCACCGCGGTCGATGGCGCGCCCGACATCGAGGCCGCGCTCAAGGATCCGGCAGCGCCGCAGGTCCAGGCTTCCGCTTCGCAGGACCCGTTCTTCATGGCGCGGCGCGCGGTGCAGGTGGGCGTCGGCATTCTCAATGGCCAGAAGCCGGCCTCGACCGTCG
Organism: Bradyrhizobium sp. Pa8; assembly: GCF_052588265.1. Classification (NCBI taxonomy): domain Bacteria; kingdom Pseudomonadati; phylum Pseudomonadota; class Alphaproteobacteria; order Hyphomicrobiales; family Nitrobacteraceae; genus Bradyrhizobium; species Bradyrhizobium sp. Pa8. The sequence goes on from NZ_CP176767.1 coordinate 3,408,816, forward strand.
AGCTCCTGCCCTCGAAGCTCGTGACCAGGGACAACGTCGCCGAGTACAAGGGCTGGACCTCGGATCGTTCTCAGTAGAACGCCGCTTCCGGCGGGAGCGGTCGAAACACGAGACGACGGGCGGCGTTGTGATCCAAGCCGCCCGTCGTGCCACGGTCGCGGGATCGGCCGTACGAGCGCGCGGGGGGCCTGTTGTGTTAGCTTCGCACAATCTCGCTCGGTCGATTCGGAAGCACATCCCGTGAAAGCCAGGACATCCGGCACCGCATGGCGGCATGCCAACATCGGTCGCCTGCTCAACAACGCAGTGCGGCGTTTCGAAGGGCGCGTGCTCGAACTGATGAGCGAGAAGGGGCATGACGAAACGCGGATCGCGCATGTCGGCCTCACGCGCAATCTCGACGTCGAGGGGACCAGGCTGACGGAGCTCGCCCGCCGCGCGTCCATGAGCAAGCAGGCGATGGGCGAGCTGGTCGATCAATGCGCCGAGCTCGGCCTCGTCGATCGCATCGCCGATCCGACCGATCGGCGCGCACGCATCGTCATCTTCACGCCGGCCGGGCGCAAATGGCTGGATGCGTTCCGCGACGCGGTCGACGTCGCCGAGCAGGAGATGCGCGCCGAGCTCGGCAAGGCCACGATGGACGCAATCCTGAAGGGACTGGCGGTCTACGGCGCGCAGTTCGACACGCTCGACGATCCAAAATAGTCAGGCTACTTGACGATATCGTCAGGCTACCTTACCATGCAGGATAATGCTGGTAGGGAGAAGCGTCTTGGAAACACGTCTGACGGCCTCGGTGCTCATCGCGGGCGGGGGGCCATGCGGGCTGATGCTGGCCAACGAACTCGGCCGCCGCGGCGTGTCCGCGATCCTGGTCGACGAAAAGCCGGGCACCGCATTCAATCCGCAAGCCAATGCGACGCAGGCGCGCTCGATGGAGCATTATCGCCGGCTGGGATTCGCGGACGAGATCAGGCGCGAAGGTTTGCCTGCCGATTATCCGACCGACGTCGCATATTTCACCCGCTATACCGGCTTCGAGCTGGCGCGATTTCGGTTGCCGTCGTCGTCGCGTGCGAGCGAACTCGTCAAGGGCATGTCCGGCTCCTGGAGCGCGGCCGAGCTACCGCATCGGGTCTCGCAGAAATATGTCGAGGCAGTGCTGCGCCGCCACGCCGAACGGCTTCCCGGAATTCAGCTCAACTACGGTCATCGTCTCGTCGGCTACACCGAGAACGATGAGGGCATCGTCGGCGAAATCGAACGCCTCGACAATGGTCGCCGCTTTCAGGTTCGAGCCGACTTCCTGGTCGGCGCTGACGGGCCGCGCTCGATGGTCCGGCAATCGCTCGGCATCGTCTACGGCGGCGAGACCGGAACGCAACGCGATTTCATGGGCGGCCGCATGCTGGCGGTCTACCTCCGCTCGCCCGGCTTCTACGCAAGCATCCCGCACGCGAAGGCGTGGATGTACAATTGTTTCAACGGTGATCGCCGTGCCTTCATGGCATCCGTGAACGGCCGCGACGAATTCGCGTTCCACACCCAGCTCCAGCCGGGCGAAGACGAAAATGCGATCACGATCAACGAGGCCAAGGCCGCGTTCCAGCGTGCCTGCGGCGCGCCGATCGCGTGCGAGGTGCTGTCGTTCCTGACCTGGACCGCCGGTCACGCGCTGGTCGCGAACGGGATGCAGCGGGGCAGGGTGTTCCTTGGCGGCGATGCGGCGCATCTGTTCACGCCGACCGGCGGGCTCGGCTACAACACCGCGATCGAGGATGCCGTCAATCTCGGCTGGAAGCTCGCAAGCGTCGTCAAGGGCGTGAGCCCGGCCGGGCTGCTCGACAGCTACGAGGTCGAGCGGCGGCCGGTGGCGCTTCGCAACACCGACTATGCCCGGCGCTTCGCCGACTCCCTTGGTCTCTTCGCTCCCGCGCCGGAGATCGAGGATGCCACGGACGAGGGCAGCGAGGCGCGGCGGGAAGCAGGGGTCTACCTCGAACGGCACGCCCGCGCTGAATTCAACATCCCCGGCGTCACCTTTGGCGGACGTTACGATGGCTCGCCGATCATCGTCTCCGACGGCAGCAAGCCACCGCCCGATGCCGCAAACGTCTACGTTCCGAGCGCCTGCCCCGGCGGTCGCGCGCCGCATGCGTGGCTGGAAGACGGTGCGTCCTTGTACGACCTGTTCGGGTTCGAGTGGACGCTGCTCCAGTTCGGCGAGGTCGCGTCGGCTCACGCCGCGGCCACCGATGCCGTCCGCACGCTCGGGGTCGATTTGAAGCTCGTCACGCTGCCGGAATCCTTGCGCGATCTCTATGACGCCGACCTTGCCTTGATACGTCCCGACCAGATCGTGGCCTGGCGCGGCAGCGCATCACAGGCCGGAACGCTCGGATCTGTCCTGGCCCGCGCGCTTGGGCGTGGCGCGCACAGCGGCGCACGGCTGGCAAGCTGATCGATTCCCGCGGCCGCATCGAACTTGCGGCAAGACGGCCAACAACAACAAGACGACAACGACACCGGAGGAGGAAAACGTGACGACAAGCGCATTGGAGGATTACGACGATCGTGCCGCCACCACCGTTGCTGGCGGGCTGACGGCGAGCAGCCGCCGGCGCATCCTGATCGCCGGCACCATCGGCACCGCGATCGAGTGGTACGATTTCTTCATCTACGGCCTGATTGCGCCGCTGGTGTTCGATCAGCTGTTCTTTCCGAAGTTCGACCAGCTCACGGCGACCATTGCGGTGTTCGCGACGTTCTCGGTCGGATTTCTGGCGCGTCCGCTCGGCGGACTGGTATTCGGCCATTTCGGCGACCGCCTCGGCCGCAAGTCCGTCCTGCTGTGCACGCTGCTCATGATGGGACTTGCGACCATGTCGATCGGACTGTTGCCGACCTATGCCAGTGTGGGCGTAGCCGCAACCATCGCGCTCGTCGTGCTGCGCTTCCTCCAGGGTTTTGCGCTCGGCGGCGAGTCGACCGCGGCGATCCTCATGGCGATCGAGACGGCGCCCGGCCACCAGCGCGGCTTCTCGGCTGCGGTAATCCAGGCCGCAGGGCCCGTCGGCGTCGTGCTCGCCTCGTTTGCGGCGCTGGCGATCTCGCGGCTGCCGGAGGCGGACCTGCTGTCATGGGGCTGGCGCGTGCCGTTCCTGATCAGCGCCGTGCTCGTCGCGCTCGGCGTCTACATGCGTCTGCGCATCGAGGAGAGCGCGACATTCCGCGAGGCCGAGGTGACTGAAGCCGCGCCGGCGGTCGAGGCGGTGAGGGAGCACTGGCGGCCGATCCTCATCGTGTTTTTCGCCGAGATGGCGCAGACGTCCTATTTCTATCTGACGGCCATATTCACCATCTCCTTCGCGACGCGCCAACTCGGTGTCCAGAAGGACGTGATCACGCAGGCGGTGCTGTTCGCCAATCTCGTCGGGCTCGTGGCGATGCCGCTTGTCGGCGCCTGGTCCGACCGGATCGGACGAAAGCGTCTGTTCCTGGCAGGCGTCGTGCTCGCGGCCATCTCGATGTTTGCGTTCTACGGCGTGGTCGCGAGCCGTGACACCCTGCTGGTGACGGGCGCGGTGATCCTGGCCGCGGGCATCATCCATCCCCTGATGTTCGGCAGCGAAGGAAGCTATTTCCCGGAGCTGTTTCCAACCCGCATCCGCTTCACCGGTGTGTCGATCGGAAAGCAGCTCGGCACGGTGCTCGGCGGCGGCATCGCGCCGCTCGTCGCCACCAGCCTGTTTGCGCAGACGGGGTCCACCTATGCCATCACCGGATATTACGTCGCGCTCGCGCTCGCGGCGATGATCGCGCTCGGCTTCGCGCACGAAACCAGCAAATCGCGGCTGCTCGGCTAGGCCCGGCACCATTACCAACATCAGGGAGATTCTCATGGACGTCAGTCTTCTCATCAACGGCCAGGATCAAGCCGCTTCCAGCGGCAAGGTGTTCGAACGCCGCAATCCGCTGTCGCAAGAGGTCGCAAGCCGCGCAGCAGCCGCGACGGTTTCCGATGCCGATGCCGCGGTGGCGGCGGCTTCCGCCGCGCTTGCCGCATGGTCGGGGCTCGGCCCGAATGCGAGGCGCGCTCTACTCCTGAAGGCAGCCGATGCGCTTGACGCCAAGCGCGATGCCTTCATCAGGATCATGATGGCCGAGATCGGCACGACGGAGGTCTGGTCAGCCTTCAACGTCAAGCTCGCGGCCGGCATGCTGCGCGAAGCGGCGTCGCTGACGACGCAAGTCGCAGGCGAGGTGATCCCGTCCGACAAGCCGGGGTGCCTCGCCATGTTGGTTCGTCAGCCGGCCGGCGTATGCCTCGGCATCGCGCCGTGGAATGCTCCGATCATTCTCGGCGTTCGCGCCGTTGCGACGCCGCTCGCCTGCGGCAACACGGTGGTGTTGAAGGCGTCCGAGATCTGCCCGGGAACGCACCGGCTGATCGGAGAGGTGTTCGGGGACGCGGGCTTTCCGCCCGGCGTCGTGAACGTCGTGACCAATGCGCCGGCCGATGCGCCCGCTTTGGTCGAACGCCTCATCGCCAATCCCGCCGTGCGGCGGATCAATTTCACCGGCTCCACCCGCGTCGGCCGCGTCATTGCCGAGTTCGCCGGACGCCATCTCAAGCCGGTGCTGCTGGAGCTTGGCGGAAAGGCGCCGCTGGTCGTGCTCGACGATGCCGACCTCGACGCCGCCGTCGCGGCCGTGGCGTTCGGCGCCTTCATCAACCAGGGCCAGGTCTGCATGTCGACGGAGCGGGTGATCGTCGACGAGGCGGTGGCCGCTTCCTTTGTCGAGAAGCTCGCGAAGAAGGCGGGCGCGCTTCCGGCCGGCGATCCGCGCTCAGGCCCGGTGGTCGTCGGCTCGATGATCGACGAGGCGCCGGCGAAGCACGTCGTTGCGCTGATCGATGACGCCATCGGCAAGGGGGCCGTCAAGCTCGCGGGCGGCGAGCGCGTCGGCACGGTCGTCCCGGCGACCGTGCTCGACCGCGTCGTATCAGGCATGCGGATCTACACCGAGGAGAGCTTTGGTCCCGTCGTTTCGGTGATCCGCGCCCGCGGTGTGGACGACGCGGTCCGGCTCGCCAACGACACCGAGTATGGCCTCTCGGCCGCGGTGTTCGGCCGCGACGTCGCACGTGCGCTGACGGTGGCGCAACGTATCGAAAGCGGCATCTGTCACGTCAATGGCCCGACTGTGCATGACGAGGCGCAGATGCCGTTCGGCGGTGTGAAGGGATCTGGCTACGGCCGCTTCGGCGGGCAGGCGGGAATCGCCGAGTTCACCGATCTGCGCTGGATCACCATCGAGACGCAGCCTCAGCACTACCCCTTCTGATTGCGCCCGAAGCGAAGCACGCAAGGAAAGCGGCCAATGAACTCAAAAGTCCTGACGGTTCGGGAAGCGACCCTCGGTGTGCTTCGCTCCTTCGGCGTCGATCGCGTCTTCGGCAATCCCGGCTCGACCGAGCTTGCCTTCCTGGGCGACTGGCCCGATGACATCGACTACGTGCTCGGTTTGCAGGAAGCCTGCGTCGTCGGCATGGCGGATGGCTATGCGCAAGCCACGGGACGGCCGGCCTTCGTCAATCTGCACTCGGCGGCCGGGCTCGGTCATGCGCTCGGCAATCTCTTCACGGCGTTTCGCAACAAGACGCCGATGGTCGTGACTGCGGGACAGCAGGCGCGCAGCCTGTTGCGGATGCGACCCTATCTCTTCGCCGAGGACGCCGCACAGTTTCCAAAGCCCTATGTGAAATGGAGCGCGGAACCCGCGCGCGCCGAGGATGTCCCGGCGGCGATTGCGCAGGCCTTCCTCACCGCCACGCAGCATCCGCGCGGTCCGACCTTCGTGTCCGTGCCGTCGGATGATTGGGCGCGTCCTGCGTCGCTTCCGCCGGTCCGTCACATCGCAACGGAGTTTGCGCCGGATCCCGCGGCAATCGTTCGGCTCGGCGCGACGATTGGAGCCGCCAAAAGACCTGTTTTCGTTGTCGGGCCCGAAATCGATCGCAACGGCTGTGTCGATGCGATGGTCGCCGTGGCGGAACAGGTGAGGGCGGCCGTCTGGGCAAGTCCGATGTCCAGCCGTTCGAGCTTTCCGGAATTGCATCCGCAATTCGCAGGTTTCCTGCCGGCCGCACCTGGAGGGCTCGCCCGCGCCCTGCGCGGCGCCGATCTGATCGTCGTGGTCGGCGCGCCCGTGTTCACCTTCCATGTCGAAGGACAATGCGAATTGCTCGACGACGGAACGCCGGTCTGGCAGATCACCGACGATCCGACCGAAGCCGCCTCCGCTTCTGTCGGTGACACCATCATCGGCACGCTCCCGAAAGCGCTGGCTGCACTCAAGTCGGCGCTGCCGGACGTCGCGGAGCGCGAGGTGCCGGCCGCGCGGGCGCGGCCCGCCGCTCCTGTCGCGCAAAATCCGATTCCTCCGGCGTATGCGCTTGCGCGGCTGTCGGCGCTGATGCCGCACGATGCGATCGTGGTCGAGGAGGCGCCGTCGCATCGTCCGGCCATTCAACAGTTCCTGCCGCGGCCTGGGGCCGACAGTTTTTACACGATGGCGAGCGGCGGGCTTGGTTACAGCCTGCCGGCCGCCGTCGGCGTGGCGTTAGCCCGGCCCGGCCGCCGCATCGTCGCGCTAATCGGCGACGGATCGGCGATGTACTGCGTCCAGGCGATCTGGACCGCGGCGCAACGGGGACTGCCGATCACCTTCGTGATCATGAACAATTCAGGCTATGGCGCGATGCGCGCCTTCAGCCAGCTCATGCAGGCACATCGCCCGCCCGGAATCGATTTGCCCGGGCTCGATTTCGTGGCGCTCGCCAAAGGGATGGGGTGCCCGGGGCGGCGGGTAACCGACGCCGGCGACCTCGACCGCATCCTGAGCGAAGCGTTGGCATCGCGTGGTCCCGCGCTGGTCGATATCGCAGTCGACGACGCCACGACGGACCTGTTCAGCCATCCGCGCTAGCAGGCGGTGTGAGGACTGGTTCGCGGGGGCAAGACGACCGATGGAAATCTGCTTGCGAAGGCGCGGGTCTTGGGTTGAACACGCGATCCGTCGATCACCTCGAGCCGGCCGCAGCGGTTCAGCGTGTGCAGCTTTCTGCCGGGCCATGCCGGTCCGGGCCTGAGGGAGTGGCGGACGACCTGCTTGAACGTCGTCGGAGACAGTTCGACCACTTCCGCGAGACCGAGCGCGGCGCCATATCCGTCAGCGCAATCCTGCACCGGCCGCCACAATTTGCCATCGATGGTGACGAAGTTCCCCGCGGGTCGCGCACTTGCGCGATCAATCAGGACCGGATTGCTGGCATGGGGCAACCAGGGGCCGAGCAGGTGTTCGGCATAATAGATCGCAAGCGAATCCGAATAGCCGCCGGTTCCGTCTCGCCAGGCTCCGAACAAATAGTTCAGACCGTTGTGCTGCGTGATCGTCACATCGGCCAGTTCGAGGCCTGACAGCAGCGTGGCGTGCCGCTCCCATTTGTCTGGAAACCGAACGCATCTGTAGAGCGCGACGTCCCCGTGGAGCGAACTCTCCGGGATCATCCACAACTCGCCATTGTCCTCGATCAGGAACGGATAGGACAGGTGCCAGGGCTCCTCCAGCACGGGCACGACCTCGCCGACCGGGCCGGCGTCGCCGAACTCGACTGCCGAAATAATGCCCTTTCCAACCCGATGATCGAGATCTTCGAAGTAGACGAATGTTCGTCCTTTCCAGGTGATCGGGAAGGGATCGGCGTAGAAATGGTTTCCGGGATCGGCGAGAACGTTCCAGCCAGGCCCGGAGAGATCTCCCGTCTGCCAGACGCCCGCGCCATCGTTGAAGCGCCATCCGACATGCCAATGCGGGGCATAGCAGCAGAGGCGGTAGATCTCCTTGGCGATCGATACGGCGAGGCCGCGCACGACATAGTCCGCCGGCCGCCGGCCGTTGCCGGCCCGGGCCGCGCGTGCCAGCTGCGGCACGATACGCGGCCGTCCCGACAGGATGGCCGCCACCATGGTCAGGGTTCGCGCCATGACCGTTTCGAGCCCACCGCTCAAACCGGCGGCGATTTCTGCGGAGGGATGGCCGCGATCAAGCCGCGCACCGTCGACCTCGTTGACGATCTCGATGACGGGCAGGTCGCCGGCGAGAATCGCGGCGAGCGCAGCGTTCTCGCCTGCGGTGCCATTGAACAGCGGGCGGAGGTAGAGCCGGGCGGGGCTGTTCGGATCGCGCGGAGCACCGGTGAAATCGACGATCACGTCGGCGGTCCCGGTGTGCGCCGGTTCCGGATTGATCGTCAGTCGGTCGGCGCCGCTGTGCCTGCCCTTATGCAGCACCACGCGCTCGAGCTCGAACAGGGCGTTGAGCCCCGCGGGTCGTGGCTCCGCCGTTGCGGTCCATGCGATTTGAACCGGCACGTCCCGGCCGTCGATCGACAGCGTCTGGCGGTGCATCCACCGCCGCGCATGCTCACGTTCGCAGCGAAACTCGATAATCATGTCGAGCCAACCTATTCCAACGCATCGGCTCAGATGACCTGGTTGAGGATTTGAACGTATTCCTCAACCATCGCATCGACCGAATAGCGCAACCTCAGGCCTTTGGCGTTCCTTTGCAGTTCGTCGCTCAGTGCTTGGTCGGTGAGAAGTCTGGAGACGCCAGCCGACAGCTTCGCTTGATCTGAAGCATCGACAAAGAGGGCCGTGGGCTTGCCCTCGAAGGACAGCACCTCGCGCAGCACGGGAAGATCCGTGACGACCGAGGGAACGCCGGCGTTGGCGGCTTCGACGGCGGCAAGGCCGAAGGTCTCGGCCTGCGTCGGAAACACGAATATGTCGAGACAGGCGAGAAAATCCGCGATCTGGCGTGGCGCGATTTCGCCGAGCAGATGCAATCGGTCCGAGACGTTCAGCTCGTCCGCGAGCTGCCGCAGTCGTGCCTCGTCGGCGCCCTGGCCGGCGAGTGCAAGGTGCCACGACGGCTCGTCCGGCAACAGACGTATCGCCGCATCGAGCCGCTTGTGTGGATGCAGCCTCGCCGCGCAGCCGAGCAGGACACGGTCCGGCGGCAGGTTGAATTTCTGCCGCGCGGCGCCCTTCGGCACGATGAGGGACTTGTCCTCGAAGCCGTGCGGGACATGCACCATGCGCGACCGATAGGCCTGCGGGTAGCGCGAATACTCGCGCTCCATGTCCTTTGAGTTCAGCGTGATGCGGTCGAAGAAGCCGACGCTGCCCATGACGATGTCGGCCGTGCGGATCGGCCAGCTCATCGACAGCGCGGATGAAACCTGATTGGCGACGACAGGGGCGCGACTAACGAGGCGCGTCACGCCCGCGCCGATGACGTTGCCGAAATGCTGGAAGGTCAGGACGGCGTCGGGCCGCGTGGCTCTGATATGACCGCCAAGCGTCCACAGCATTCGCAGCAGCGCAACCGGATTGCCCGGCCGGCTCGATGCGCAATAGAACGTCTCGGGCGGCTCGTCGAACGAATCCGATTTACGGAAGAAAAACAGGTTGGAGACGCGATGGCCGCGCGCGGAGAGGCCGGCGCCGAGAAGCCTGGAGATCTCCTGCGCGCCCGCGTTTTCGGCCTGGGTCTGTACGAGAAGGACGTGCAGCTTTCGTTCGCTGCCGTTCAGCCGCGCGAGTTCTGTCGCGGTCGTCTCGCCCAAATTGTTCGGCTGGTAGTGGAGCACGGATCCCGACCCGCTAAAGAAACGAAATCTTCACCTTCTTAACCCCGTACCTATCATGCAGGCATCGGGCAGACACCGACTAGCAACAAACGGAGTTAATGCGCGAGCCGCCGATTGCCGCGTTCTCGTGGGAATTCTGCCGGTTTCCGGATGGTGCGCAGCGAGCGCGTTAACCAACGGAACCTGCGCGCGCCGTCGCGGATCAACCAGGCCGATCGTACGGTTGACGCCTATTCGGCGGAGTCGGCGCCACGAACCGCATAGCGGCCGCGCCGCCACGCCGAGAAGCGCAACAGCACCAGAACCGAAGGATCGACCCCGGTCCGCCGCCGACACAAGATGTTGAGCGCGATGGTCGTGAGTGCCAGCGACACGGTGGCCGCTATTGCCGCGCCAAGCACGCCGAGCCAGGGGATCAGGACGAGGAATCCGACCAGTCTCAATGCGACATTTGCGGCGACGACGGGAACGTAGATGCGTTCATGGCCGGTCAACTGCAGGATCGCCGCCGACGGACCGCCCGCGGCCTGGATGGCCGTTCCGATCGCGAGCACGATCAGCACCGAGTGCTGCTCGGTGAAATGAGGCCCGAACAGGTTGAGGAGATAGGGGCCGCCGATCCAGATCAGGGCGAGGCCTGCGACCACGCAAAGCGCGGTCACTTCGGCCATGAGCTGCAGCGTCCGCTCGAATTCCTGGTGATTTTTGCTGAAGTAGAGCGAAGGCAGCCGGCGCGCGCCGAACGAGTACAGCGCGGCGGAGAGCATGGCGAAGATGTTGGCGAGGCGCGACGCCGCGAAGTAGATGCCGGCGGTCGCCGGATCCAGCATCCAGTAGACCAGAATGACGTCGAAATACTGGTTCGCGACTTCAAGGATGGACGCAAGCCAGAAATGCAGCGCGCTCGATCGCCAGCGTGATGCTTCGGAATTCGCTGCTGTGGCGCGCAAATCCGGCAGCACCCGTACAATCGCAATGATCTGTGCGACGAGGCCCACCGACATAGCAATCGTCATTGCGGCGATCAGCTCGGCGGGATCGAGCTGCCGATGCCCGAACAGCATGGCGAGCAGAAACAGGACGACGATGACCCGCCAGAAGAACTCGCGGTTGCCTTCGCCCATGAGAATGCTGACCAGCGAGCGTGCGATCTGGCTGCCGAGCATCAATCCGGCACTCACGGCGGTGTAGGCCGAGACGGCGAGGATCAGCAGCCACAAATCTCCTCTGAAGTGCGCAACCAACGCAACTGCGGCGATCGCGATCAGCATCGCGACGGCGGTAATCCTGAAGCTGGAGAGCAAGAGGCCCTTGGTGAGGTCGGGCCTGTCGCCGACCTCATACTCGTTCAGGAATCGCACCAGCAATGCTTCCTGACCAACCAGTCCTACGACCGCGGCGATCTGGGCAACCGAAAGCCAGGTCGCAAAGATGCCGAATCCGTCGGGCGTCATCGTTCGCGCTGCCAGCGAGAACAACGCAAACGCGAGCGCGCCGCTGCCAACCTTCAGGAGGATGGTCCCGACGACACCGCGCGTGACGTCACGCCGCAGAAATTGAACAATGGTAGAGATCATCGAGGATACGGGGCGTCCCCCGGAGATACGCGTTGCAATGGCAGCGCGAGCCTAGCATGCCGGAAAATTGCGAGTGTTAATGCGCGATCTCCGCAGCCCGTCGCCCTTGGTCGACGAAGGTCGCATGCTGCTGCTTCACCGTGGAACAGCGGCGTCCCCGATGTCCCGGATTGAGCAGACATCGGCTCGATCGAAAATCGACGCGATGCCGCCTCGGCGCACGATAAGACGCGAAGCCGGCCGGCCTGCGGCTGTTCGAGCATTGGAATGGCCTCTCAGGAATGGATTCGGACTGCGGATCTGAAGTGAGAGCAGGATTTCGAGGTCGTTCTGAGCAAGGCGCGTGCCGGGACGGATGTGTCCGGCGACCCATTAACCTCAATTGCCGGAAATGATCGCGTTTGGCTCTGCGATACGACATCAGGCGAGGGAATTGCACATGGAACCACCGTTAACCGTGGAGCCCTAAACCATGACGACGGATAGACCCGTGACCGAGCCGAGCGATGCAGCTGCGACTGCGGCCATCGTCGCAGACATCGCGATCATCGGTGGCGGCCTTGCGGGATCGCTCGCCGCGTCCGTGCTTGCGCGGGCGGGGCATCGCGTCGCACTCGTCGACAAGCGCGCGGTGCATCCGGACGAATTCCGGGTCGAGAAGCTCGGTGGCCAGCAGCTGGAGATGTTCCGCAAGCTGGGTTTCCTCCATGCGCTCGAGAACGTCGCCTGCCAGTATGACCGGGTGCTCAATATCCGGGAAGGCAAGGTCGTCGATGTCAGCATCGGCCAGGCTTACGGGTTTTCCTACGCCGGCCTCGTTGCCATGGCGCGCGGCCAGCTGCCTGATCCGTCCAATCTGATCGTCGACGAAGTCACCGCAATCAAACCCAGCGACGATGTCCAGCATATCGAGCTTGCGTCCGGACGATGCCTTGAGGCGCGGCTCGTCGTGCTCGCCACAGGCATGGCGGGAGCTCTCGGCTACAAGCTCGGCATCAAGCGGCGCGTGCTGGCCGAGCGTCATTCAGTGTCGTTCGGCTTCACGATCGCCCGCCGCGATGGCACGCCGTTCGATTTCGAGGCGCTGACCTGTTACGGCGAGCGCACCGCTGACGGCATCGACTATCTCAGCCTGTTCCCGGTGCCATCAGGCATGCGGGCCAATCTGTTCATGTTTCGCGACCCGACCGATCCGATCATGCGCGAGCTGCGCCGCGAACCGGAAGCGACCGTCCTGCGGCTGCTGCCGGGACTGCGGCCCTACCTCGGTGATTTCCACGTGACCGACAAGGTGCAGAACTGGGTGATGGATCTGACCGTGGTGGAGGGACACCTTCAGCCCGGAATCGTCCTCATCGGCGATGCGTTCCAGACCAATTGTCCCGCCGCCGGCACGGGCGTCGCCCGTCTGCTGGTGGACGTCGATCGCCTTTGCACGGAGTATGCGCCGCGCTGGCTCGCAAGCGCCGGCATGGGCACGGAGAAGATCTCGCAGTTCTACTCCGATCCCGACAAGCTCGCGGCAGACCAGCGGTCGCTGAAAATGGCGCGCTTCCGCCAGGCCCTGACGTCCCGCAACGATATCGAATGGGATGTGCGGCGCCGGTTGCACTTCCTGCGGCGCAGTCTCACGCATCGTGTCGATCAGATGCGCCCGGGCTGGCTCGGACGCGTCCGCGGCACGCTCCGCGCCTGAGTTCTGCGCCCCCTCGCTTGCGCTTCGGTTAGCGCGTGGGCGTCGGGGTGCGGGCCGGCAGTAGCCTGAAATCCGACAGCCGCTTGGCCGCCAGTTTGAGCCAGGGAGCCTGCTTCAGCGCGAACAGGCTGATGGCGCCTGCGGTGCTGCCGGCCTGCGTGACCATCCACATCGGCGAAGGCTGGCCGCCGAACAATTTCTTGTACGGCTCGTCGCCGATCGTGAAGTCGAGCATCTGATCGCCGCGCTCGATGCAATCCCTCGCCACTTGCTCGAACATCAGAGAGCCCAGGGATTGGCTCTTGTACCCGTCGATATCGAAGGCGCTCATGATGACGAGGAAGCTGCCGCGATGGCACAGTCCGAGCACGGCGGCGATCACGTTGCCGTCCATCTTCATGGCATAGAGCCGGACGAACGAGCCGAGACCACGGGCCGCCACGTCGGAATAGAAGCTGTAATATTCGGGGCGCTGGAGCAGGTCGCCGTCGCCCTGGGCCTGAAAGCGCGGGCCGCGATATTGCTTCATCGCGTCCATCGCCTCGGAGATCGAGGCGCTGTCGTCGCAGCACGAGAAGCTCAATGCTCCCTTCTTCTGGAGCTGGCGATATTTCTTGGCGAGCTCCTTCTGATAGGAGCGATCCAGCGCGCTGGCACGCCATTGCTCGAACGGGGCGACGAGAACGGTCGCGTAGGCGTTCGTCTCCATCGAGACGCGGCGTGGTGCGCCCAGGAGGCTCTCGATCGGAAGCCGTCCGTCGGGCAGCTTGGTCATGCGGAGCAGGTCGAACGGGCGGACGAGGCGCCTGATCTCTGCGCAGGCCGCTTCGTCCTCCAGCAGGCTGGCAAACACCTCGGGACTGCAGACCGGCGCCAGATAGTCGGATACGCGCAGATCGGCGAATTCGATGGTGCGGATCGGCCCGCGGCGGATTCGGAGCAGGGGCAGCACCATCGCCAGCGCCCCCGTCGTACGGCGGCGGACCACGACGACCAGCGGCGTCGCGCCTGCATGGGATGCGAGCCTGGCGTAGAGGCTGTCCAGCCAGAGCGGATGCTGAAACGCGGTCGCGGCGGAGCTGTCGAACAGCGCCGCGTATTCCGGAGACAGGAAGTCGAACGCCTGCTCGATGGCGATATCGAATGTATTGCTCGGCTTATTCATGCGTGACCACGGAAACCAGATAACCCGGAGAAGTCGATCGGGCCGGATCCCGCGCTTGTATAGCAGGGTCGTGACGGCCGAGGCACCAGCGGGGTGTGATTTGCATTAACGCATCGAGCAGGGGCCGTATCGTTATCGATCCCCGAAGTTTCGAGATTTCGTGATGCCGGCGCTCGGGAGATCAACCCGCAGTAGTAGATAATTAACCAAGCTTAAGGGAAAGTCACCTCATGGCAATCCTGCAGACCGAGAGAGACACCGAGGCACTCACGAGCGCGATCTGGAAGACGCGCAGTGCCGGCGTGGAGAAGATTGCCAGGCTCGTCATCTGCCTATCGATCACCGTCAATGTCGTCGCGTCGATGGGGACATTCAATACGGCGATACTGCCGGCGGGACTGACTTATCTGCAACAGGCGGTCGCTCTGTTGATGTGGAGCGTCCTGATCTACGCAAGCGCATTCGTGCGCCCGCGCCTGCAGCTGGCGTTCAACCCCGATCTGATCGCGCTCCTCGCATTCTACACGTTCGCGGTCGTCTCGGTGTTGTGGACCACTCTGAATGCCGCAGCCATCATGAAGAGCGCCGCTCTTGCAATGACGACGTTTGGTGCGTTCTGCATGATCACGCGGATCGATATCGACGATGTCGTGAAGGCGACGTCCTCCGGGCTCTTCATATTGGTCGCCGCATCGGCGCTCTGCGCACTCGCCGTGCCCGATATCGGAGTAGATCATAGCTGGATGCACAATGGTCAATGGCAGGGCGTCTATGAATCGAAGCAGACGCTGGGCTTTGTCGGCGCATATCTGATGTTTTTCTCCTGCTACCGGAAGATGACGGGGCAGGGGTGGCTGCCGTTCCTCGCCGCGTTCCTGCTGGCGTCGACCTGCGTCCTCGCGTCGGAATCGCGCGGCGCCGGTGCTGTCGCCCTGGCGGCTTGTGCGCTGCTCGTGACGTCGATGTGGTCGGTCGGCTGCATGAGGCTCTATGCGATCCTGCCGTTCGTCATGTGCGCTATGGCCGGCCTCCTGATCGTCTATTTTTACGCGACGGGATACGACGCCATCCACATTGGCGATGCGACCGTCAATTTTACCGAGCGGACCTTCATCTGGCACTACGCGATAAGCCATTTCGACGATGCGCCGCTGCTCGGCTTCGGAATCAACGGCTTCTGGACGATCCCGTCGATCTACGATTATTTCGAGCAGAACCACGGTTGGGTGCTCGACAACTATCATAGCGGCTATATCGCGATTCTGATGGAAACGGGGTTTCTGGGCTACGTGCTTTTCGCCGCGAGTGTTCTTCTGTTCTCGAACAAGGTTCTCTATTTGATTTTCACACGATCGATCCACCGGGCGCACTGTGCCCTCATCATCGGATTTGTCGCCCTCAGCTTTCAGACCAATTTCACCGAGACGACGTTCCTTCGCTCGACCATGTTCACGTCGGTGCTCCTGGTGGCGTTCCTCCTTGCAACGTGCAGGCCGGTGCCGGAGACCGATTTCTAACCCTTACGGAATGGAAGCAGGATGACCGCCCCCCGCGCTCGCTGGTCGAGAAGCTTAAATCTTGCCGCAGCGGCTTTTGTCTTCGCATCGCTCTGCTCCGACGCCCATGGCGCCGGGCAGGTCGCGCCTCGCGATGCGGCAAAATTGGGACGCGGGATCAACATTCTCGGTTATGACGGAATCTGGGAGGGCGGTCAGAACGCGCCGTTCCGTCTGGACAATTTGACGGCGATCAGGAAGGCCGGATTCTCGCACGTCAGGATCAATTTCTTCGGCTTCAAGTTCATGGATCGCGGGAATGTGCTGGATGAGGCCGTGCTGAGAAGGCTTGATGCCGTCATCGAGGAAATCCTCGCCAGGAACCTCGTTCCCATCGTCGACGAACACGACACCCATGTCTGTCAGCGTGATGTCTCCGAATGCGGCGAGAAGCTCAGGGCATTCTGGCGGCAGATCGCCGAGCGCTATGCCGGAAGATATCCCAGGCTCGTCTTCGAAGTCTTGAACGAGCCGGGGGGACAGATGACGTCCGCCGGCTGGAATTCGCTCCTCAACGAATGTATCGGCATCATCCGCCGCACCAACTCCGAGCGGCGGGTCATTGCTGCGGTTCTCAACACAGACGAGATTCCCATCGACGATCTGGCTCTCCCTGCCGACGACAGGAACCTCATCGTCACCTTTCATTATTACGCGCCGATACGCTTCACGCATCAGGGTGCGCCATGGTCCGAGACGTTCGCGCGCATCGGGCCGTTGGATTGGGGCAGTCCGGACGACGAAGCCAAGGCGGCCGCTGATTTCGAGAAGGTCGGCCGGTGGTCGGAGAGAGAGAAACGCCCGGTTTATCTCGGCGAGTTCGGGGTATACGAACGGGCTCCATCCGAGAGTCGCCAGAGATACCTGTCGTTCGTGGCGCGCAGCGCCGACAGACGTGGCTGGGCATGGGCCTATTGGCAGTTCGACCATGATTTCGCGGCCTTTGACAGCGCCCGTCAGGCCTGGAAGCCCGACATCCTGCGTGCCCTGATCCCGCCGGCCCGTTGAGGCCGCGGTTCACGGCCAATATCGGCCAGATCACGATCGCCCAGCGGTGACGGCTAACCGCCGTCTCTGGCCCGGCAGAACAGATCGATCCCGCCGACCTGTCCGCCCTTGAGCGCGATCTCGATGCTCGCATGCGCGCGATCCGACGATGCGCGGTTGAGTGGCGCGCCTTCCGCGAGAGGGGCGATCGCGGTCAGCGCATAGATGCCCATTGCCTGCAGCGCATGGCCGGACGTGTCGCCGCCGGCGACCACGGCGCGAGGGAGCCGCGCGGTTTCCAGAATGGAGCCCAGCGCCTGGCCGAGCCCCGCGCCGATACGCTCGTTCACTGCGCTCGCCATTGCGCCGCTCGCCTTGATGGCCGCGTTGAGCGCACCGATGGCGGGATCGTCGGGGCCGCTTGCGGTGATCAGGAGCGCATCGCGCCCCGACGCGAGTGCCGCGAGCGCACGCGCGACAGCGCGGCCGATCTCCCTGGTCCATTCGGTCGCGTCGACGGCGCGCGTCGCGTCGAGCCGCTCGATATCGAAGCCGTTGTCCGCGGCATGCGCGATCTGCGCGGCGGTGACGGGCGAGCAGGAGCCGGAGACGCACGCGATGCGCTCGACGCCGGCAAGGCGCAGATCGGGCTTGCTGTCGGGAATCAGGCCCGCCGACCGCCAATAGGCGACCAGGGCCTGCTCGACTCCTTGCGAACCGGCGACAAAGAGGCGCTCGCCGCGATATTCCCAGATCAGGCGGCCGGCTTCGATCAGCGATGCCTGGTCGAGCACGTCGAGCGAGATGATCTCGGTGCCGGCGCCCCTCGCGCGCATGAGCGCCAGATCCGCGCCGCCATTGGCCATGGTGACGAAGTCGATCAGTCCGATCGATCGCGCCGTCTGTTTTGCAAGATGCCGGCCGAGATCGGACTCGTCCATCGGCGTCACCGGATGACGCGACATGGTCGGGTGCCGGTCGAGACGATGGCTGACGCCATTCACGGCCGCGAACAGATGGCCGAACATCTGATAGCGGCCCATCGCCGGCGATCCCACGAGGAGCGGATGCCAGGCGCCGCCGAGCTGCGGCACCGCGAGATCGATCGCACGCCCGATCGAGCCGATCTGCGGCGAGGAATCGAAGGTCGAGCACACCTTGTAGTGCGCGATCGGCGCGCCGATCCCTGCGAGCACCGCGAAAGCCGGCGGAAGGTTTCGCTCCATCCAGGCCGGATCCTTCGCGCGCGCCGTGCCGGCGATGCCGATGCCGCGGTACTGCCTGGCGGACGCGAGACGTTCGGGCGTCGGAGTCTCGAGGAACAGGATTGTCGGCAGGCCCGCGAAGGTGAGAGCCTCCATCGCCGCGGACGAGCCGGTGTAATCGTCGCCATAGAAGGCGACGAGTGGACCGTCGGGCAGGGCGGACGCGCCGCTCACGGCTGCGGACTCGCCATCGCGGCGTCCCATGCTGCGCGCAAATCGGCAACGCCGGCGGCCGGTCCATCGGGATGGGCCAGAATGCCGCCGCCTGCTGCGAAGATCAGGTCCGTCGAGCCGAGTGCGCGCCAGGTCGGCGCGGCCTGCGCCGGCGTCTGGCCCGACGAGAACACGGGCATCGCGATGCACGGCTCGTGCGCGAACATCGGCGTCAGCGCCGCCTTTGCGGATTTGACTACGCTGTCATCGGTCTCGCTGAACTTGTTGCCGATGCCGTTGACGTGCATGTGGTCGGCGCCGGCCAGCCGCCAGATCTTGTGCCACGCCGTATAATCCCAGCCGAGCGCGGGATGACGGTTCAGCGCGCCCCAGCCATTGCGATGCGCATGAACGGGAAGCTGTGTGTGGCGGCCGATCTCGACCATGCCTGTGAGCCCGACCGAGTTGATGCTCGCCATCACGCAGGTGCCGCCCTCGCTGAGCACCAGATCGTGCCGGCGGCGCATCTGGTCGATCTCGCCGGTCAGGTTGAAGGCGATCATGACCTTCTTGCCGGTTCGATCAGCGTGGTCGTTGACGACGCGCATCACGGCGCGCACGCGTTCGTCGAACGGGCAATAGGCGCCGTCCGATTGCAGCTCGTCGTCCTTGATGAAGTCGATGCCGGCCTCGCACAACGTCCCGACGAGAGAGGCCGTCTCGGCCGGGCTGAGCCCGATGCTCGGCTTGATGATGGTGCCGATCAGAGGACGGCCGCTGACGCCGGTCAGCTCGCGCGTGCCGGCGACACCGAACTTCGGCCCGGGATAGGCGGCGGCAAACGCGAGCGGCAGGCGCAGGTCGAGCAGGCGCAGGCCGGTCAGCTGGCGCAGCTCCCAGAGATTGCCGGCGATCGCCGTGACCAGATTGGGCAGTGACGCGCCGATATTGTCGAGCGGCCATGACAACGTCACGCGCGCGCGATTCCAGGGGCCATCGGGGTTGATCGGGCGGGCGACCGGGAGCGATGGCGCGGAGATCGCATCAAGCAACTCGATGCTCTCGACTCGGGCGGCCGCACGCGCTTTCAGCTCCGGCGTTTCGCCGGGCACCGCAACGAACGTGCCGCTCGACTGCTCGCCCGCCATGGTTTCCGCGGCAAGACGCGGATCTTCAGGCGTTTCGATCAGATAGTCGGCTTCGATGCGAACGGGATTTTGCGTCACGGGAGCGCAGACAATCTAGAGCTTGGTAAGATCGGGGAAGGGACGCACGGGGTCGCGTCCGTCCCAGTCCTTCGATGCCGCACGGATCAGGTCGAACATCTTCCCCTTGGGTCCCGCGACCTCAGACAGTTCGATCACCGTTCCCGGATGATATTCCGTGTCGAAATAGACGAAGCGTCCGCGCGCGCCGACTTCGCCGCTCATGACCGGCTTGAAACCCTCGGCTTCGAGACGGGAGAGATCGGCGTCGTAGTCTTCGGTCCAGTAGGCGACGTGCTGCAGACCCTTATGTCCGGCTTTCAGGAAGTCGGCATACATCGACGGCGCATCGTTGCGGATCTGGATCAGCTCCATCTGCAGCGGACCGGAATTGGCCAGCGCCACCGAATTGTGCGGCTCATAGGCCTTGCCGCGATAGTGGTAGTTCACGATTGGAACCCGCGGATTATAGAACCACGGCCCGATGCCGAGCTCGCGGCTCCAATAATCCATGGCCTTCTCGATGTCGTCAACGACGTAGCCGGCTTGCCGGATCTCACCAAAAAAACGGCTCATTGCATGATTCCCATGATCTTCAGAATTTGAGGAAGCCGATCGACAGCCACGGCACGGCCGCGACGATAGCGAGGCCGATGAAGAGGGCTGCGACATAGCCCCAGATGTGCTTGAGGCCTTCGTCCGGCGATATCTTGCTGATCGCGCAGGCGCCGTAATAGCCGACACCGAACGGCGGCGCGAACAGGCCGATGCCCATCGCGAGAATCACGACCATCGCATAGTGCACTTCATGCACGCCGGCCTGCTTCGCGATCGGAAACAGCAGGGGACCGAACAGCACGATGGCCGGAATGCCTTCGAGCACGCTGCCGAGCACGACGAAGGCCACGATCGAGATCGCGAGGAAGCCGTAGGCGCCGCCGGGGATCGCCGCCATCGCCTTCGCCAGCTGTTGCGAGAAGCCGGATTGCGTCAGTCCCCAGGCCATCGCCGTGGCGCAGCCGATGATGAAGATGATCGCGCCGGTCAGCGAGGCCGTCTCGACCAGCATGGATTTCAGCCGCCGCCAGGGAAACTGGCGGTAGACCACAAGGCCCATCAGCACGGCATAGGCGATGCCGATGGTCGAGACCTCCGTGGCAGTGGCAACGCCTTCGACCACGGCAGTGCGGATCACGAAGGGCAGCAGGATGGCGGGCAGAGCGACCATTGTGAGTTTTGCGATCTCGCGCCTCGAGGCACGCCGCACATGGGGCAGATCCTCATGCCGGTAGCGCCGCCACACCACCACGCAGAGGGCGGTGCCCACGACCAGGGCCGGCAGCAGCCCGCCCGTGAACAGCGCCGCGATCGAGACACCGGTCACGGAGCCGATGGTGATCAGCACGATGCTCGGCGGAATGGTCTCGGTCTGCGCGCCGGTGGCCGACAGCAGCGCGACGAGGTCGCCGGGCTTGGCGCCGCGCCGCTGCATCTCCGGCAGCAGCACCGGCGCGATCGCGGCCATGTCGGCGATCTTCGAGCCGGAGATGCCGGAGACCAGATACATGGCCCCGATCAGCACGTAGGACAGTCCGCCCCTGACATGTCCGAGCAGGCTTGCCAGAAACTGGATCATCGCCCGCGCCATGCCGGTCATCTCGATCAACGCGCCGAGGAAAATGAAGAGCGGCACCGCGAGCAGGATCAGGTGCGACATGCCCTCATCGAGACGGCCGACCATCACCATCATCGGTACGCTGGTTGTCAGCGCCAGGTAGCCGAAGGTCGCGAGCGCAAAGGAGAAGGCGATCGGTACGCCGGCGAACACGTTGGCTGCGACCACGCCGACGAAGAAAATGATGAGGTTGTAGCGTCCGAGCGGGGCGAGCAGCGGTCCGGCAAGCCAGAATGCGGCAATCAGGACGGCGGCGGTGATGAGGGCTGCGACGATCAACGCGGGGCGGTGATGCGTCGCGAGTCGGATCATGGCGATGACGGCCATCAGGGTCATCCCGACGGGAATTGCGGCTGCGCGCCAGGCATTGCTGATCTCCAGCGCCGGGGTGACGATGACCTGTTCCTCGCTCGCATAATCGAAGGCGGGATGCAGGATCAGCGCCAGCAGGGCTAGCGGCGCCACCGCCGCGATCGTGTCGAGAAAGGCGCGCGCGCCCGGGCCGACATGGCTGACGAGCCCTGTCATGCGCATGTGCTCACCTCGGCGCAGCGCGATCACCGCGCCCAGCATCGAGAGCCAGAGAAACAGGATCGAGGCCAGTTCGTCCGACCAGATCAGCGGGCTGTGGAAGACGTATCGCATGATGACGCCGGCGAGCATGATGCCGATCTCGACCAGCACGACACCGGCCGCGGCGGTCTCGACCACCGCACCGAGCCAGCGGTCGACGGTGCCCAAGGCGCTCGCAAGCTTGCGCGTGCCCGCATCGGAAGCAGGGTGCGCGGCCGCCGCCAGATAGTCCGTCATCTGATGCTCTGCGATCGTCATCGCGCTCAGGCCAGCTTGCCGACGGCGCCTTCGAGCAGCGCCCAGACTTCGTCGCCGAAGCGGCCCTTCCATTCGCCGTAGAAGCCCCCGTCGCGCAATTTGGCGCGGAACGAGTCCGGCGAAGGCTTGGTGAAGTTCATTCCCTTGCTCTGGAGGTCGGTCTGCACGGTCGCGTTGAAGGCCTTGATGTCCTCGCGCTGCTTCAAGCCGGCATCGTTGATGGCGTTGCTGACGATAGTCCTGAGATCGGCGGGAAGGGCGTTGAAGGCGCGGGCGTTGGCGATGAACCAGAAGCCGTCCCAGATGTGGTTGCTGATGGCGCAGTACTTCTGCACCTCGTAGAGCTTTGCCACCTGGATGATCGGCAGCGGATTTTCCTGCGCGTCGACGATGCGTGTCTGCAGCGACGAATAGACCTCGCTGAATTGCAGGCTGGTCGGCGAGGACGACAGCGCCTTGAACATGGAGATGCTGAGCGGAGACACGGGCACCCGGATCTTGAGGCCGTCCATGTCCTTGGCGCTCTCGATCGGCTTGGCGCCGCTGGTGATCTGGCGAAAACCGTTGTCCCACATCTTCTCGAAGGTATGGAGGCCGACCTTGGCCATGGCGGCACGGATATGCGCGCCAAGCCCGCCGTCCATCGCTTTCCAGACCTGATCGTAATCGGCAAAGGCAAAGCCGACCGCGTTGATCGCGGCGACCGGCACCAGGGTCGCGACCACGAGCGCGGAGGGCGTGAAGAAGTTCAGCGCGCCGCTGCGCACCTGGGCGAGCATGTCGGTGTCGCCGCCGAGCTGGTTGTTCGGGAAGATGACGATCTCGACCCGGCCATTGCTCTCCTTGGCGACGCGGTCGGCGGCTTCCTGGGCGCGGATGTTGAGGGGATGCGTCAGCGGCAGGTTGTTGCCGTATTTCAGCGAGAACTCGGCCGCCCGGGCCGGGCGCGAGAGACCGCCGATCAGGCCCGCGGCGGGGAGGGCGGACAGGGCTTGCAGGGCGCGCCGACGGGTCAGGGACATGGGCTTCTCCTCCAACAGCGATTTGATGTTATTTGATGTTTCTGCGACAATGTTGATGCGAAAATTGCGACTTAGAGCTACCATGTCAAACGATAAGGATGATGGTTTTTGATGTATTCGATGGTTGGGCCTCGGAATGAATAAACCGGTGGCTCCTTCGCTGAGCCGCATCGTTGACGTGGCGCGCCGGGCCGGCGTCTCCACGGCGACGGTCGACCGCGTGCTGAATCGCCGGCCCGGTGTGCGGGCGATTACGCAGCAGCGGGTGCTCGCCGCCGCATCCGAGCTCGACTACATGCCGGCCGAGAACCTCCTGGCGGCGATGCGGCCCAAGCCGATGCGGCTGCTGTTCCTGCTGCCGGACGGCACCAACCGCTTCCTGTCCACGCTCGGGCAGCTCATCGCGCATTCCGACGGCCGGCTCGCGCCCTTCAACGTTCATTGTCAGGTCGACACCATCAAGAGCTTCAATCCCGACCTGCTGGCACGCCAGCTCTGGCGGTCCCGCGACAAGGCCGACGGCATCGCTTTCATGGCGCTCGAGCATCCGGTCGTGCGGGAGGCCGTCGATAGGCTTGCGGAGCACGGTGTGCCGACGGTGACGCTGATCTCGGACATCCTGAACGCGCGCCGCGCGGCCTATATCGGACTGGACAATCGCTCGATCGGACGCACCGCCGGCTATCTGATCGCGCGCTTTCTGGGCGAGCGTCCGGCCAACGTCGCGATGATCGCGGGCAGCCGCAGCTACCGCGCGCACGAAGAACGCGAAATGGGCTTTCTGCACGTCTTCGAAGAACTGTTCCCGGCCATCAAGGTCGTGGGTTTGCGCGAAGGCCACGATGACGCCGACCGCAACTATCGCCAGACGCGCATGCTGCTAGGCCAGCATCCGGATCTTGCCGGAATCTACAACATCGGCGGCGCCGCCGATGGTGTCGCTCGCGCCCTGAAGGAAATGAACCGGGCGCGCGACGTGGTCTTCATAGGCCATGGTCTGACCTCGGATACGCGCAGCTTTCTGCTCGATGGGACGATGGATGCCGTCATCACTCAAAATCAGCTCAACACGATGATGAGCTGTGTCGGCATCTTCGATAATTTGCGCGCCGGCCGCAGCGCTATGCACGGCATCGAGGCACCGCGCAGCGAGATCATCTTTCGCGAAAATATTCCGGCACTTGGGGGCTAGGATTCAAGGAGGCTTGCTGGACCCATGGTCGGCCTGGTCGAGCGCATCCATGGCCTGATTGCCACGATACAATTTTGCCAGTGTTTTGCCCGACGAGTCAAATGACCGGCGTCTGAAGAAATCGGGCTCGTCGAGCAGCTCAACGTGCGTTGCAGGAGAGATGCCTCTCGCTCTGCGCGCGCAAGGCAATTCACCCAAGCCTCATCTCGACTTAAGCCGCACCACCGCGACCAACCGGCCAAGGGCGGTTCTACTGTGCATGGGGTTGTTTTTCAGTTTTTTGATGGCGGGCGCTCTACAGGCCAGCCGCGACGCCCAGGCGGCCGATGCCGGGGAGCTTGAGCGCCGGCCGCCGGATGTCGATGCCCAGCACCGCGCCGAAGAAATTGATCTCGAACCCTTCGACCCAGCCGATCGTCATGCCGAGGTAACCCGACAGCGAGGCGTAGGCGCCGGTGCGGGAAGGGGTGATGCCGGCCCAGCGTCCGCTGTACGGATAGTCCTTGCCGACTGCGGTGGGTGGAAGGACAGCACGAAGCTCGGGAACGGCGTCCAGCGCCGCCTGCACGAAGGTGTTGGAATTCGGTCCGGGCCAGGCGCTGTAATCGCCATAGGCGCGGAACTTGTAGGTCTCGACGACGTGGCGGATCTTGGGGATCAGCGCTTCTGCCCGCGCGCCGTCGACCGCCACGACGGTTTCGGGCATGGCACCGAACCAGCGGCCGTCGGGTGCAAATCCGTTGCTCCGGATCGGGTCGCCCCACGCCGTGTAGTCGTATCGGCTGTAGGTGCTGGCACCTTTCTCCTTGACGACGATCCAGCTGTGGACGGCGAAAATGCTGCGCCACCGCACCGTGCGCGCGGCAAAGACCCGGATCAGCGCGTCCGGATTGGCGGATGCCGGCGGCAGCAAGCCGGCGCTCGAGCGATCCGCCGTCTGCCAATTGCCCCGGCCATCGCCAAACACATAATAGCGCCCGGTCGACAGCCCGATCGGCACGAGGATCAGCAGCAGGAAGAGAATCAAGAGTTTCCTCAAGGGCGGACACGGTCAGGCAGGGCGATGCGATTAATATAGTTCGCCCGGCGGGTCGCGCCAGCACGCTTCCGCTCTTGCATTTGGGAGGTGCGCCCCCATGTTCCCGATTATGATGAAACTGTCCCTCATCGAAGACCAGGCCATCCAGGCGCGAATCGCGGGCATCGCGGGCGCCGAGACGTTCGATCGCATCTTCGCCGGCATCCGATTCGACGAGATCGACGGCAATCTGCTGTTCGCCATTGCCAGGGACGAAGACTGCGCGAGCGAGATCGAAGACGAATTTTCGCATCATCTCGCGGTGGTTGCGACTCAGGTTCTCGGACAGAGCGTCGACGTGGTCGTGGTGCTGCCGAAGGTCCTGCAATAGGCCTTATTTTGGCGTGCAGGCCGGTCGTCCAGGCTTCCGTCTCTGCTTTTCAACGCAATCGCGAAATTGTAATGACGTCATTGGGCGCCTAGGCCCGATGTGCGTTATCGACCGAGCTCACGGGAGGGCTCGTCGGCGCACGCCTCTATTTGTGAAACAAAGTTGGATACAAATTGGCGCCTACCAGGAAAGCCCGGGCTGCGACCGGCGCGAAAAAGACAAAGGCCAAGAGCTCTAAAAGCAAGAGCTCTAAAAGCCAGAGCCCGAAAAGCCAGAGCTCAAGGAGCAAGGGCTCGAAAGGCAAGAGCTCGTCGCGTTCTACGGTCTCGTCCTCATCGCCGCTCGGCATGCTGGCGCTGCATCTGCGCGAGCAGTGGGAGAAGTCCGGCCGCGACGGCCTCGTCTTCCTCTGCGACAATGAGAACAGGGCGGAGCGGCTGGGCGGCGTGATCCACGCGCTCGACCCTTCGGTCGACGTGCTGGTGTTCCCGCGGCTGAACAATCTGCCATTCGATGGTCTGGAGCCGTCGCGCGAGATCGCGGGCAGGCGGAGCTCGGTGTTGCGGCGCCTCGCCAAGGCAAGGAAGCCGGTCTTCCTCGTATCGACCGCAGAAGCCATTATGGAGCGGCTGCCGTTGCCAGCGAGCTGGTCAAAGACCAGCCTCAGCCTGAAAGTGGGCGCGGCCTATTCGGAAGCCGAGCTGGAGCGCCGTCTGGAAGCTCTCGGCTACGACCTCGACGAAGAGGCGGAATATCCGGGCGGCGTCCTGTTCCACGGCAAGACGTTCGAAGTGTTTCCCGCGGGCGCACTTGGTCCTTTCAGGATCGAACATTCCGACGGCGTTATCCGTAAGATCGTTGCCGTCGATCCGGTCGAGCATGAGGTCGTCTACGAGACCAGGGAATTGCTGATCGATCCGATGTCCGAACAGATTGCGCTCGGGGGCAAGCGCGGGCAGCGGGCGACGCTGCCGGATTATTGCGCTCGCGCGCGGTGGATCGTGGATGCCGGCGTGCTGGGCCATGCCGATATCTGGCTGGGCACCATCGAGGAGGCCGCTGGCCGCAGGGATGCGGAGCGCGAGTATGTCGGACGGGCGGACTGGAAGCGGCTGAAGAAGCGCATCAGCGTGCTTCCGCAAAAATCGGCCTTCACGCCGACGCCCGATTTCTCGAAGGCCTCTTCGCCAAGAAAGATCCTCCGCGCATTTATTGACGACATGCAACGCGCCGGGTCGCGGGTGCTTTTCGTCGCGGCCGTCGAGGATGACCTTCGCGCGATGGAGCGGATGAGCGGCATCAAGGCGGAGCGCTGTGCCGATTGGAGCGAGGCGACAGAGGGACGGGATCGCGAAACGGCGTTCCTGGCCGACTTCGATGCCGGCTTCGTAGGGGCCGGCCGCAAGCCTCTCGTCATCGTCACCGCGTCCGACGTGCTCGGCAGCAGAGCCCATCATCCGCAGCCGATGGCGAGAGCCTGGACGGCCGCGTTCGATCATCCCGACGTTCCGGAGCGCGGCGCGGCGGTGGTCCATTTGCAGCGTGGGCTCGCTCTGCTCGACGGCTTGCAGACCCTCGCTATGGGGACGGGATCGCGGCGCGAGATGGTCAGGCTTGCGTTCGCGGGAGACAACGCCGTTCTCGTGCCGCCGGCCGATCTTGCCTTGATCTGGCCGTATGCGGCCGAGCCCGGCAAGCTGGCGCGGGACAAGGCGGACGGAAGCACATGGTGGGCGCGGCGGACCGAGGCCGAGGCGGAGATTCAGGTCGCCGCCAAGGCGCTCGCAAAGCACATCAGCCAGCGCCACCGCCGCCGCGCGCCGAAACTGGTCGCACCCGGGCCGCTCTATGAAAGGTTCGTTGCGCGTTTTCCGTATTTCCCGACCGTCGATCAGGCGAAGGCCATTCAGGACGTGCTCGATGATCTCGCGGCAGGTCATCCCATGGACAGGGTGGTGTGCGGCGACGTCGGATTTGGAAAGACCGAGGTTGCGCTGCGCGCGGCAGCCGCCGTGGCGCTGTCCGGGAAACAGGTGGCGATCGCGGTGCCGACCACGGTCCTGGCGCGGCAGCATGTCGAAACCTTCCGCAAGCGCTTCGGTCCTCTCGGTATCGACGTCGGAAGCCTGTCGCGAGCGACCACCGGCCCGGAGACGCGAGGGATCAAGGAGGGCTTGCGAAGCGGCAGGCTGAAAGTCGTTGTCGGCACGCAGGCGCTCTCTGCAAAGGATGTGAAGTTCGCCGATCTCGGTCTCGTCATCATCGACGAAGAGCAGCACTTCGGAGCGGCGGAGAAGGCGAAGCTTTCAGGGCTGGCAAAGAATGCCCATACGCTCTGGATGAGCGCAACGCCCATCCCGCGCACGCTCGCTGCTGGTCTTGCGGGCTTCCGGGATCTCAGCGTGATCGCAACGCCGCCGGTTCACCGGCTTCCGATCGTGACCAAGATCGCTCCGCTTTCCGATGCGGCCATTGCCGGAGCACTGCTCCGCGAGCGGCGGCGGCATGGACAGAGTTTTCTGATCTGCCCGCGCATCCAGGATCTGGAGCCGATGCTGGCGCGCGTGCAATCATTGGCGCCCGACCTCCGCATCGTCTGCCTTCATGGCAAGATGCCCGTCGACGACCTCGACGACCGCATGATGAGTTTCGTCGATGGCGAAGCGGACGTCCTCCTGGCGACCAACATCGTGGAAAGCGGCCTCGATATCCCGCGCGCGAATACCATCGTGGTGTGCTGGCCCGAAAAGTTCGGTCTCGCACAGCTCCATCAGCTCAGGGGGCGGGTGGGACGCGGCGGAACGCGCGCCTTCGCCTATCTGCTGACGGAGTCGACCTCGGAACAGTCCGAGAAGCGCTTGGCCGTCCTCGAGGAATTCAGCAAGCCCGGCGCCGGCTTTGCCATCAGCGAGCGCGACCTGGACCTCAGGGGCGCCGGCGATCTGTTTTCCGAACAGCAGTCCGGGCACGTGCAGGTGTTCGGACCGGTGCTCTACAGTCATCTCCTGAAGCTCGCCTCGGAAAGAGTGAGCGACTCGGGCGCCTTTCTGTGGGTGCCCGATCTCAATCTGCCTGTCGGCGACATGTTGCCCGAAGGTTATGTGCAATCGGAAGCAATGCGGCTCGAGATCTATGGTCGCGCCGCCAGATGCCGGAGCGACGACGATCTGGAAGACCTGGAGGAGGAGACCTCGCGCCGTTTCGGCAGGCTCCCGCCGGAGGCGCGCGATTTCTTTGCGGCCGCCAGGCTCCGGATCGATTGCAAGCGGCGTGGCATCGTCAGGCTCGATGTCGGGCCCGAGGCCGTCGCCGCGACTTTCCTCCCCGGGCGGCTGCGGAAATCCAGAGCGCGATCGCTCCAGCGCGACGGCGATCGCGTCGTCTGCGCCGCCCGCGGGCATGCGGATCCGTTCGGCCGGATCGAGGAATTCCTGGAGCTTCTGGACGAGTGAAGCAGGCGGGGTCTACTGCGGCTCGATTCCGGCTGCCTTGATGATCCGGCCCCATTTGGCGATCTCCGCCTTCAGGAAGGCTTCGAGCGCAGCCGGCGTCGCACGCTCGGCCTCGACCGGAGCCATGCTGAGCTCGGCGAAGCGGCTGATCAAAGCAGGGTCTTTGAGCGCCGTCTGCAGCGCGCCGACGAGCTGGTCGACCACGGGCTTCGGCGTGCCGCGCGGCGCGTAAAGGCCATACCAGGTCGTCACATCGAATTCGGGAACGCCCGCTTCGGCCGAGGTCGGCACGCCAGGCAGTGTCGCGACCCGCGTCTTGCTGGTGATCGCGTAGCCCTTGATCGTGTTCGACTGGATGTAGGGCGTCGGTCCCGTCGCCGGATCGCAATAGACGTCGATATGGCCGGCGATGACGTCGTTCAGCGCGGGCCCGCCGCCCTTGTAGTAGATTTGCGAGAGTTTCGTATCGGTGGTGCTCATGAACATCAGGCCGCAGAGCTGCGAGGCTGAGCCGAGACCGACATTGCCGAAGGTCATCTTGTCGCCCTCGCTGCGGATGCGCGCGATCATCTCGCCGAGATCCTTGGCCGGGAAGTTCGGCCGGGCCACAAGGATCATTGGTACGTCCGTGACGAGCCCGATCATGGCGAAGTCGCCGACGGGATCGAACGGCAGCTTTGCGTAGAGCGCGGGCGCAGTAGCCTGGCCGACATGCATCAGGAGCAGCGTGTAGCCATCAGGCGCGGCCTTGGCGACGCGGTTGGTGCCGAGTGTGCCGCCGGCGCCGACGACATTCTCGATGACGATGGACTGCTTCAGCGTCGCGCTCATGGCGTTGCCGAGAATTCGTGCGATGACGTCGCCGGGGCCGCCGGCGGAGAACGGCACGATCATCGTGACCGGGCGGGTGGGGTAGTCGTCTGCGATTGCCGCGCCGCAGGGCGAGAGCAGGAGACACAGGATCAGCGATCGTACCAGAGACAACATCGAACACTCCCTGAATTCTTGTTTTTCTAGTCGTCGGAAGGCGTCGCCTCCTTGGCGGCGTTTCGTTCAATCATGTCGAGCGCGGCCACCGCAGCCGCATTGATGTGATCGACGCAGCAGCGCTCGGCGAGATCCGGATCGCCGTTCCGGATCGCGCGCCAGATCGCGGTGACCTCGCGCAGGCTCTTGTTGATCCGTTTCGGCTGCGACATCGAGGTGATCCGCAACAGTTGGATCCGGTCGTGCAGCGGCTTGAGCATGCGCTCGATGAAGGCGTTGCGGCAGCCGCCGATCAGCGCGGCGTAGAAGTCGGTCTTGGCTTCGAGGCTCCCGACGAGATCCTGCTTGGCTGCGGCCGCCTTCAGCCGCGTCAGGGCTTCCCCGATCCGCCGAGCCACTTCCGGATCGTGGAGTCTGGCGCATTCGCGGCCGGCGAATCCTTCGAGCACCGCGCGCGCCGCGTAGAGCTGCCGGGCTTCTTCGAGGCTGATCGTGGAGACCACGGGGCCGCGGTGCGGGACGATGTTGACCAGGCCGTCGGCTTCGAGGGCACGCAGCGCTTCGCGGATCGAGGGCCGGCTGACGCCCATCATCTCGCAGAGCTCGCGCTCGACCAGGCGCTGGCCCGGCTTGAGCGTTCCGGACATGATCGCCTCGCGCAGCTTTTGCGCGACCATCGCCCGGACGGTCGGGACGTCCTCGATGCGGAGTGTCGACTGCAATTCGCTACGTCTTTCCATGTCCGGACCCTGGTTGGGAAAAGTCAGTACCGGTTTACAGGCAGAATCATCATTTCGGCAATTTGAACGTGCGCGGGCTGGTCCAGGGCGAAGACGATCGAACGGGCAATATCGGCAGGCTCGAGCGCCATCCTGAACTGGTCGAAATAGTCCTTTTCCTTCTGCCTGTCGCCGCGGTAGCGGGTCAGGATGATGTTGGTCCGGGTCAGGCCGGGTTGGAGCTCGGTGACCCGGATCGCGGTTTCCGCCAGCTCGCCCCGCAGCGTCTCGGTGAACATGTGCACGCCCGCCTTGCTGGTGCTGTAGGCGGCCATATCGGGGACGATGCGGACGGCGTTGATCGAGCTGATGTTGACGACATGGCCGGCGTTGCGCTTGACCATGTCGGGCAGGATCGCGCGCGTGACGCGCATCAGGCCGATCAGATTGGTCTGGATGATGTTGGACCAGTCGTCGGCGGAGCCGGCATCGAACCGCGTCCGTCCGCCGATATCGTGCCCGGCGTTGTTGATGAGGACGTCGACCGGCCTGAACTGCGCGGGAATGGCGTCCGGCAGGCGATCCACGGCCTGCCCATCGCTAATGTCGAGCTGGATCGGAAACACCGCGTTGCCCGCCGTGGACGCGAGTTCCTCAAGCGCCTTGGCGTCGCGATCGACCAGCACGACGCGGCGGCCGCTTTCCAGCAAGGCCTTGGTGATGGCGCGTCCCATGCCGCCGGCGGCACCCGTCAGCACGACGCTCTGGCCCGATTGTTCAGTCATCGCAACACTCCCAATGCCTTCATGCGACCGACCAGCCGCCGTCGATGGGCAGGCTGGCGCCGGTGATGTCGTTTGCGGCAGGTCCACAGAGAAAGACGACCATGGCGGCGACCGCATTCATCTCGATGAAACGCTGCGTCGGCTGGCGCTCGCCGAGATATTCCTTGGTCACGTCGTCGACCGGACGGCCGCTGTTCGACGCGATCGTTGCGATCTTGTTCAGGATCGCGGGCGTTGGCAGCGTGCCCGGGCAGAGCGTGTTGCAGGTGATGCCGCTTCGCGCGGTCTCGATCGCCACGGCGCGGGTTATGCCCAAAATCGCAGTCTTGGTGGTGACGTAGTCGATGCGGTCCTCGACCGCGCGCGTCGAATAGATCGAGCCCATGTTGATGATCCGACCCCAGCCGCGCTGCTTCATGGCCGGCAGCGCCAGGCGGATCAAATGGAATGGCGCCGACAGGTTGACGGCCAGCGCCTGCTCCCAGCGATCGGGCGGAAACTGCTCGATCGCGGAGAAGTGCCTGACCACGGCGTTGTTGACCAAAATATCGATGGCGCCGCAGCGGGCGAGCAGATCGGCCGTCATGGCCTCGATCGCCTCGCGCTGGGCGAGATCGACGCCGGCCGCGATGACTTCGACACCGAAGCGGGCGCGGAGAGCATCCGCGGCCTGCTTCGGCGCGACGAGATCATGAAGGACGATATTGGCGCCCGCGCCGGCAAGGCCTTCCGCGACCGCGAGGCCAAGGCCCGCGGTCGCGCCGGTCACGAGTGCCCATTTGCCCTTCATCGTCGTCACGCTCCGCTATTTCTTGTCGAGCTCGGCGAAGACTTCTTTCGCGTTCCGGAACGCATCCACGCCGGCCGGCACGCCGCAATAGATCGCGACCTGCATGAACACCTCGCGGATTTCCTCGCGGGTTGCGCCGTTGGCGAGCGCACCCCGGACATGGGTCTTCAGTTCGTGCGGGCGGTTGAGCGCACAAAGCATCGCCAGATTGAGGAAGCTGCGGGTCTTGAGCGTCAGGCCTTCGCGCCCCCAGACGTAGCCCCAGCAATACTCCGTGGTGAGGTCCTGCATCGGGCGATTGAACTCGTCCGCGGCTGCGATCGCCTTGTCGACGAACTCGTTGCCGAGCACGCTCTTGCGGATTTCGAGCCCGCGGTCGTAGGTCGCCTTGTCCATGTTGTTCTCCGTTTCTCTTTCGGACGTTGTCTAGGTCAGTTCTTCGGCCAGAACGGCTGCGCCAGCGCGAGCTGGGGCGGGAACACCGTCACCGGCACGCCGGACTGCCACTGCACGATGGTCATGCCGGCGCCGACGCGGCGGCCCTTCTCGTCGAACTTGATCTCGCCCAGCGGATAGTATTTCGAGGGGCCGGCATCCATGGTGCGCAGCGCCTCGCCGACGGCAACGCGGTCGGCCTTGCCGGCCTTCTCGAGCGCGTCCTTGATGACCCACATGTCGCCATAGGTGGAGATCGCGTTCTGCGTCATCCACGGCTCCTTGTAGCGGGTCTTCAATTCGGCGATCAGGGCCTCGTGGCCCTTGGCGCCCCAGCTCGCGACGCAGGTCAGAACGCCCTGGAGCAGTTCAGGGCTGACGGTTTGCAGCATGTCCGGCTCGGCGATCGCGATGCCGAACGAGATCGTCGGAATCTTGCCCTGGCCGAGGCCGAACTCGTTCATCTTCTCGAGCAGCAGCTTTGCGTCCGAGATCACCGTCGGCAGGAAGAACAGCAGGTCGGGTTTCGCCGAACGGATTTTCTGCACCAGCGACGTCGCATCAGCCAGCGGCGGCGTGAACGTCTCGTCGACGATCAGCTGCAGCTGGTTCTCCGCCAGCAGGCCTTCGCGCATCGCCTTTGCGGAGGCGATCGAGGCCCCCGTGTTGTCGGTCAGGATCGCGACCGTCTTTGGCCGCTTGCCGGAGGCGGTCTCCGCCAGCTTGATGATCTGCGGCAACGCCTGCCGTGCCTGCGAACCTGCGGTGGCCGCGGTCTGGAACACGTATTTGAAGCCGCGGTCGGTGATCAGGTCGGAATAGGAGAGGGTGAGAACGGGCAGGCTGGCGCGCTCGGTGACTTCGGTCACCGCGAGCGTGAACGAGGACAGGTATGCGCCGCTGGCCGCAACCAGATCGGTCTCCTGCGCGACCATGCGCTGGGCGGCGTTCTTGGCCTTTTCCGTGGTGTCGCCGGAATCGAGCACAACCAGCTTCAGCTTGGCGCCGCCGAGCGCCTTGATGCCGCCTTGCGCGTTGATGTGGTCGACCGCCATCTCGGCGCCCTCACGCATCACCGTTCCCGGGCGGGCATAGAGTCCGGAGATCGGCACCAGCAGGCCGACCTTCACCTCGGAAGGTTGCTGCGCCCAGGCGCGGGATGCGATCAGCGTGCCGGAGGCACCGGCAAGCAATGTTCGCCGCGAGATCGTGATTTTGCTCTTTGCAGTCATGACAATTCTCCTCCCTGAAAAATCTCGCGACGCTTTATGATTTCTTCGGCCAGAACGGCTGTGCCTGCGCGAGTTCGGGCGGATAGACGGTGACAGGCACGCCCGATTGCCATTGCACGATGACGACGCCGGCGCCGACGCGACGGCCCTTCTCGTCGAATTTGAGCTGGCCGCCCGGATAGTATTTCGACGGGCCGGCATCCATGGTGCGGAAGGCCTGTGCGACCGAATTGCGGTCGGCCTTGCCGGCCTTCTCCAGTGCTTCCTTCATCAGCCACATGTCGCCGTAGGTTGAGATGACGTTCTGCGTCATCCAGGGCTCCTTGTATTTGGCCTTGAGCTCAGCGATCAGCGCCTCGTGACCCTTCGAGCCCCAGTTGGCGACGATGGTCATGATGCCCTGCACGGTCTCCGGGCTCACGCTCTGGAGCATGTCGGGCTCGGCGATGGTGATGCTGAAGGACACCGTCGGGATCTTGCCCTGGCCGAGGCCGAACTCGCTGATCTTCTCCAGCCCGAGCTTGGCATCCGACACCGCATTCGGCATGAACAGCAGCAGGTCTGGCTTGGCCGAGCGGACCTTCTGGATCAGCGGGGTGGCATCAGACAGCGGCGGGGTCCAGACTTCCTCGACGACGAGTTGCAGGCCTTCCTGTGCGAGCAGTTTTTCCTTGAGCGCCTTGGCGGTGGCGACGGATGTCGCGGTGTTGTCCATCAACATCGCCACGGTCTTCGACTTCTTGCCCGAAGCGTTCTCGGCGAGCTTCATCAGCGTCGGCAGGCCGAGCTCGGACTGGCGGCTCGCGGTCGCGGCGGTCTGGAAGATGTATTTGAAGCCGCGGTCGGTCAGCAGGTCCGAATAGGACAGCGTCAGCACCGGCAGTTCGGCGCGCTCGGTGACCTCGGTGACGGCGAGGGTGAAGGAGGAGAGATAAGAGCCGGTGGCGGCGACGAGATCGGGTTCCTGCGCCACCATGCGCTGCGCCGCGTTCTTGGCCTTCTCGGTGGTGTCGCCGCAGTCGATCACCACCAGCTTCAGCTTGGCGCCGCCGAGCGCCTTGATGCCTCCTTGCGCGTTGATGTGCTCGATGCCCATCTCGGCGCCCATTTTCATCACTTGGCCGGGGCGGGTGTAGATGCCCGACAGCGGGACGATCAGTCCGACCTTGACCTCGGCCGGCGCCTGCGCACGTGCCACGCCGGCGAGGCCGACGGCTGCGGCGCCCGACAGCACGGTCCGGCGCGTCAGTCCTTTTGATATCCTGCCCTTCGATGTCTTGTTCATTTGTTGTCTCCCTGCTCTTTGTTTTTTGTTCGTCACATGCCGAGATAGGCTTTGCGCACGCGATCATCGGCGCGCAGCGTGTCGTTGTTACCTTCGAGCACGACGTGTCCGGCTTCGAGGACGTAGCCGTGGTCGGCGGACTCCAGCGCTTCCGCCACGCGCTGCTCGACCAGCAGCATGGTCAGCCCGGACTGGCGCCGGATATCGATCAGCCGCTCGAAGATGAAGTCCGCGGTCGACGGCGCGAGCCCCATCGAAGGCTCGTCCAGCATCAGCAGCTTCGGCGAGGAGGCGAGGCCGCGACCGATCGCGAGCATCTGCTGCTGGCCGCCGGACATCGTACCCGCGAATTGGTTGCGGCGTTCCTTCAACACCGGCAGCCATTCGAAGATGCGCTCGATGTTGGTTTGCCAGTCGCGCCGGCCGCTTTCGGTCATGGCGCCCATTTCGAGGTTCTCCATCACCGTCAGCGACGGGAAGACCTGGCGGCCCTCGGGGACATGGGCGATGCCGAGATGGGCGCGCTGCGGCGGCGGCACGGCAAGAAGGTCGACGCCGTCGAACGTAATTGCCCCGCCGCTCGGCTTCACGATGCCGGAGATCGTCTTGAACAGGGTGGTCTTGCCGGCGCCGTTAGGCCCGACGATCGCAACGAACTGGCCGGCGCCGACATTGATCGACACGTCGTTCAGGACGGGCTTGGCCGAATAGCCCGCGCTCAGTCCCTCAATTCGCAGCATGGCCCACCCACTTCTTGCCGAGATAGGCCTCGATCACCCGGTTGTCGCGCGTCACCACTTCCGGCAGGCCCTCGGTGATGACGGCGCCGTGGTCGAGCACGAGGAATCTGTCGACCAGGCGGACCATCGCCTGCATGGTGTGCTCGATGATGGCGATGGTCATGCCGTCGCGTGCGAGCTGCTGGATCACGGCGACGACCTCGTCCGCCTCGCCGTGGCCAAGGCCCGCGAGCGTCTCGTCGAGCAGCAGGATGCGGGGCTGGCCGGCGATCGCGCGGGCGAGCTCCATCAGCCGCAGCTCCTTGGTCGAGAGTTCGCCGGCGACACGGTTGGCTACGGCGGAGAGCCCGACGCGGGCGACCGCGTCGGTGGCAAGCTTGCGTGCCTCCGCGTCGGAGCCGGCGCGCACATAGGCCCCCACCACGACATTGTCGAGGATCGACATGCGCAGGAATGGCCGCATCACCTGGAAGGTGCGGCCGATGCCGGCCTCGCAGATCGTGTGCGGGCGCTGGCCGGACATGTTGCGGCCGCCGATCAGCACCTCGCCCTGGCTTGGCTTCAGGAAGCCGTTGAGGAGGTTGAACAGCGTGGTCTTGCCGGCGCCGTTGGGACCGATAATGCCGAGGATCTCGTTCTTATGCAGCTTGAAGCTGACGTCCTGAACGGCTTTGAGTCCGCCAAAGGAACGCGAGAGGTCGCGAACCTCGAGCACCACTTCGCCGGTGGCCGCACGCTGCCGCGCGGCGGGCTTCAGCGCCGTGACGTTGGCGACGGCCGTTTCCGAAGTGACGCTAGCCGTGGCCTTGGATGCATTTCGCTTGCGCAGGAGATCGCGCAGTTTCCAGAACAGGCCTTCCGGTGCGAGCAAGATGACGCAGACGATAGCAAGGCCGAAGATGACGCCCTGAATGCCGGGGATGCGTGCACCGGCCTCGGCGTGCAGGATCTCGGCGAGCGGGATCAGGATCACGGAGCCGATGACCGGCCCCCAGACCGTGCCGACGCCGCCGAACATCGCGACCGTCAATGCCTGCGCTGACACCAGCATGCCGAACACCGATTGCGGGGTCACGACCAGCAGCACCTGCACATAGAACCCGCCGATGGCGGCGGCGATCGCGCCGCTCAGCGTGATCGCGCGCAGCTTCCAGGCCAGCGTGTTGATTCCGGCCGCTTCTGCCGCAGCCTCGTTCTGCTTGATCGCGAGCAGCGCCATGCCGAAGCGGGATCGCTCGATCACCTGCGTCAGCACGATGGTGGCAAGCATGATGGCCAGCCCCAGCAGCGTGTAGATGTGGGGATCGGAGAACTGCATATAGGCGATCGGCGCGTCGCGCTTGATCGGAAGCGTCACCTCCTGGAAGCCGAGCCACTCGAACACGTAGAGAATGGCGAGCGGGTAGGCGAGCATCGCGAGCGCAAAGTAGTGGCCCTGCAGACGGAAGGTCGGAAATCCGATCAGCAGCCCGGCGATGCCGCCAAGCATGGCGGCGACCGGGATCAGCAGCCAGGGGGAGATATCAAAATAAATCTGCCCGAGCGCGGTGGCGTAGGCGCCGATCCCAAAGAAAGCGGCGTGGCCGAACGAGATCAGCCCGGTGTAGCCGCTCAGCAGGTTCCAGGACAGGCCGAACACCGCCCACACCGGCACCAGCGTCAGGATGAGCTGGTAGTAGGAGTTGGTGACGCCGAGTGAGATCCCGGCGTAAGCGAGCGTGAAGAGCAGGGGAGGCAGCAGTGAACGCATCCGGAGCATGGTCACGTCCTCTCGACCATGCGCCCGAAGAAACCTTGCGGACGGAAGAAGATGATGAGGAGGAACACGGCGAAGATCGCGGCATTCTGCAATTGCGTCGGCAGGATCAGCGTCGACATCTGCTGCACGAGGCCGATCGTCATGCCGCCCCAGAAGGCACCGATGATGCTGCCCATGCCGCCGAGCACGACGCCGGCATACATGACGATGACATATTCGAGGCCGACGAAGGGATGGAACGGATAGTTGGTCGCGAGCAGGCCGCCGGCAATCGCGGTGATGCCGCAGCCGAGCGCGAAGGCGGTGCGATGCGCACGGTCGACGTCGATGCCCATGTAAGTCGCGGCGCTCGGATTGTCGGCAGCGGCGCGGAGCGACTTGCCGATCCGGGTCCGCGTGATCAGCAGCGAAAGCAGAATCATGATCGCGAGCGAAACGATCGCATCGATGCTGCGCGCCTTGTTGAGGAAGATGCTGATGTCGAAGAAGGGAACGAACTCCCAGGCCGAGCTCGACAGCGGCGTGCGGATCGAGGCCAGCACCGATCCGAAGACGATGAGGCCGCCGTTCTGCAGGATCAGCGCGATGCCGAGCGTGAGGATGAGCTGGGCGTAATGGCCTTCGCCTTCCAGTGAGGCGGTGCGCGTGCCCGAGACGCGCGAGATCAGGGCCAGATGCACGAAATAGCCGAACACGGCGAGCACGGGGCCAGCCAGCAGGATGGCCACGAACGGCCCAACCGTGTTGCCGAACAGCGCCTGGATGCCGGCGGCGGTGAAGAGATAGAAGGCGGCATACATGCCGAGCATCATGAAGTCGCCATGGGCGAAGTTGATGACGCGCATGACTCCGAAGATCAGGCCGAGCCCGACGCACATCAGGCCGTAGACGGCGCCAATCAAAAGGCCCGCAGCGAGCGCTTGAAAGAAGCCTTCCATCAGCCCCGTCTCCGCGCGGCGCGTGCGCCGGCTTGCTGGCGATTGTGTGCCGTCGGCACTGCTAGGCTGGTCTCCCGGTCGACCATGTTTCCCCCGTATTGTTTGGCATTTCTTATGATGCCGATCGTAAACCTCGTTCCGGCGCATCCAGACGACACTGCGCGGCGATGACGCCGGCATTGCCGAGCTGCTCGCAACCGTCGATGAGTTGCTCGAGCCGGTGCGCGCGGTCCTCGCCGAGGACTCTGGTTGCGGCGGCGCGGAAGCGCGCACGAATATCCGAAGGCGTTGCGGCGATGACGTCGGGCAAAGCATGCCGGATGATCCGGCCGCCGCGCAGCTGCACGGTCACCTCCGCGCCCTGCTTGCCGGGGAAGGCGGCGGTGAAGCCGGGATCTGCCCTGAGATCGGTGACAGCGACCAGGCGGACGATGTCGGCATCATCGAGTTCGGAATAGTTCTCTTCCTCGATCTCGCCCCGCGTCAGCGTCGCAGCGACGCCGAAGGGAATGCTCATCTTGGCCTGAAGCGCGTTGCGGTAGGGGCCCATGGAGTCGCAGCCGGGATAGCGAACCGCGGCATCGGGTGCGCGAATGACGACGCGGTCGATCTCCTCAGTGCTGGCGAGCTCGTGCGAGACGCGGAGCGCTGCTTGGACCGCGGTCTGCGCAAAATTGCAGGCCGGGACCGGCTTGTTGTAGACGGCCATGATCTCGCTCTCGCCATCCGGGAAGAGCGTGATGCCGTCGGGCGCGGCCTGGCGTCGATAGGCGGCGAACAGGCCGGCTTCGCCCTCCAATATGGTTTCCGAACCGAAAGCGCCGGCGGCCGCAAGGCCGATGGCCTTGATGGCGTTGCTGGCCGCAAAGCCCGGATGAAAATACATGTCGGAGCCGCCGGCATGCGGCCACTCGTTCAGCCCGCTGGATGTATTGGCCGCGATCGCGATGGCGCTGCTTGCCTGGTCCTCGGACAGGCCGAGCGCAAAGCTTCCCGCGAGCGCCGCGCCCGGCGGCGCCACGAGGCCAGTCGGGCGATAGAGGCGCGCGAGGTCGGAGGTCAGGAGCGCGCGGCCGATCCGGGCGCCGGTCTCATAGCCGATGATGGCGGCCGAGAGCAGTCTGGCTCCGTGCAGCGGCGCCTGCTCCGAGAGGGCGAGCAGCGTCGACCAGATCACGACGCCGTGGTGCGCAATGCTGGCCGCATGCATGTCCTCGCGGACGAGGCCGTGCCCCATCACAGCATTGGCAAAGGCGGCGTCGGCCGCTGATGAGGTTTGTGAGGTGCCGATGATCGTCGCATTGCCGCCGGCCTGCGCGATCGCAACCGCCTGACGGCTCCAGGGATGATGGCCGGCCTCGAAAGCGCAGGACAAAAAGTCCAGCAGGCAGAGCTTTGCCTTCGCGACGACCTCCGGCCCGAAATCTCCAAGATCAAGCGCAAGCACGCTTCGCGCCATCTGGCGCGCGAGCGAGACCTTGCCTGATCCGGTCGGGCCGATCATCATCGCAATCGCTCTCCCTGAAGGCCTGCGTGATCAGCCGCGCATCTCGACCCCGGCCCATTCCTCGAGCACCTTGGCGATCGAGGTGAAGTCGGACGACGCGCCATACTTGGCGTTGGTGATCGCGAGCATCTGCCGCACCACCGCGCCGCAGACC
This sequence comes from Bradyrhizobium sp. Pa8, assembly GCF_052588265.1. Lineage (NCBI taxonomy): Bacteria > Pseudomonadati > Pseudomonadota > Alphaproteobacteria > Hyphomicrobiales > Nitrobacteraceae > Bradyrhizobium > Bradyrhizobium sp. Pa8. Next base: position 3,449,056 of record NZ_CP176767.1, read on the forward strand.
ATCGGCACGCCCATGGCCTCGGCCTCGTCGACGCAGAGACGGACGTCCTTGTAGGAGAGGCCGGTGGCGAAGCCGAAATCGAACGTGCCGGGCAGCACCGCGCGGGGGAATTTATCTTCGGACGCGCTGTTGCGGCCGCTGCTGGCGTTGATGATGTCGATCAGCACCTTGGCGTTGACGCCGCCCTTGACGCCCATCGCGACGGCTTCGGACGTGATGACCAGCGCCGCGGCCGCCATCAGATTGTTGGCGAGCTTGGCCGTCTGTGCCACGCCGGGCTTGTCGCCGGTGTAGAACAGCTTGCCGAAGTTCTTCAGGATCGGCTGCACGGTCTCGTAGGTCGCCTGCGGGCAGGATACCATGACGGCCAGCGTGCCGTTGACGGCGCCCTTGATGCCGCCGCTCACGGGCGCATCGACCAGCGTCATGCCTCTGGCCTTCAGGCCTTCCGCAACGATCTTTGCGGCGCCGGGACCCGAGGTCGAGAGATCGATGACGATCTTCGCGCGGCTGCCGCTGCTGATGCCGTCTTGTCCGAGCGTGACCGCCTTGACGATGTCGGGTGTCGGGAGGCTGGCGAGCACGATATCGGCGCGCGAGGCGACGTCGGCCGGCGATTTGCCGAGCTGTGCGCCGCGATTGACCAGCGGCTGGGTCGCTTCAGCTTGCGTGTCGTATATGACGAGCGAATAGCCCGCGTCGATCAATCGCCCCGCCATGGGGCCGCCCATGCGGCCCGTGCCGATTACGCCGAGAATCTCTCCCGCCATCGTCTACTCCCTGTCGCGCAACCCGTGACGGGCGCGCCTTCTTGATCTCTTTCTTCGACCGGTGTTGCCGGCCGCCGTCGTCGTGGCTGCGGGATCCCGCGCCAACGGGCCAGATTGTTATGATTGTCAGACAAGCTGTCAAGCATAACATTTGGGGTCGACAGTTTGCCGCGGATCATCATAAGGTCCGGGAAAACGAGGAAGACGCCCCGCGTGCCGCAAGACCAGGTTCAACAAGACCCAATTCCAGGTGTGAGCAGGACTCTCGCTGACTTTGTCGCATCCTCGTCATGGGCGGACGTGGAGGCGCAGAGCCTTGAGGCGCGACGATCGATCCTCAATTTCTTTGCGACCGCGCTCGGCTCCGCACGCGATCCAGTGGTCACGGCCGCGATGCGCACGCTGTCGCCGTTCAGCGGCGCCGCGACGTCGACAATCATCGGCCATTCGGAGTCCATGGACGCGCTGTGCGCGTCGTTCCTCAATGCCATCTCGGCGAATCTGCTCGACTTCGACGACACGCATCCCGAAACGATCATCCATCCGGCCGCGCCGGTCGCCGCGCCGATATTGGCGCTGGCAGAGACGCGCAAGCTGACGGGGCGCGCGGTGCTGACCGCGTTCATCCTTGGAGTGGATGTGGAGTGCCGCATCGGCAATGCAGTCTCGCCGCGCCATTACGCCCGTGGCTGGCACATCACCTCGACCTGCGGGATTTTTGGCGCTGCGGCGGCGTGCGCGAAGCTGTTGGGGCTGCCAGCGGAAGGGATCGCGAACGCCATTGGACTTGCGGCGAGCCAGTCGGCCGGCAATGTCGAGAATCTGCCAAGCGCCGCCAAGAATGTCAGCGTGGGCAATGCGGCACGTAACGGGTTGTTCGCCGCGCTGCTCGCGCAGCAGGGCTATGAGGCTGCGCCGCGCGCCATCGATGGTCCGCTCGGCTGGGCGCGCACCATGGGGGATGAGCCGGATCTCGCCCGCATGCTCGATGGCCTCGGCAAGACCTGGGAGATCGCGAAGAACACCTACAAGCCCTATCCGGCGGGCATCGTGTTCCATTCGGTCATCGACGCCTGCCTGCTGTTGCGCGAACGGATTGGCCGACGCGTTGATCAGATCGAATCGGTGACAGTGCAGGGCTCGGCACTGCTGCTCGCGCGCGGTGATCGCCCCGTGAACAACGAGCGCGATGCGCGCGTCAGCATCCATCATTGCGTGGCTTGCGGACTGTTGCTCGGCGCGGCCGGGGTGACCGAGTTCGCGCAGGAGACCGTGGTCCGGCCCGATATCGCGCGGCTGCGGCAGAAGGTGAGGGCGGAGCTTGATGCTCGGATGCCCGATGGCGCTGCGCGCGTCACCTTGCGCCTGTCGTCTGGTGAAATTCTCACAGAGACCGTGACGTCGCCGCGCGGCAGCCAGGCTGCGCCGCTTTCAGACCGCGAGATCGAAGAGAAGCTGCGCGAAGGCGTGAGGACCGGTCGAAGTGACTGGGACGCGGACCGCGTCATCGATGCAGTCTGGCGGCTCAACGCGGCGGACGGCGTCGCCGCGCTGCTGCAATCACTGCGGCCGCCATCGGCGTCGCGCCAAACAATTTCCAACTAGAATCTCTCAAGACCGGAAAGGGACGATCATGAGCAAGACCGAACTGTTCGAAAAGGGCCTCAAAGTTCGTAAAGAGGTGCTCGGCGAGGACTACGTCAACAAGTCGATCGCCGGTGCCGACGAGTTCACGCGCACGATGGCGGAGTGGTCGACCGAATTCTGCTGGGGGGCGCTGTGGACGCGGCCCGGCGTCGACCGCCGCACGCGCTCGATCGTCAATCTGGCGATGCTGGGCGCGCTGAACCGCCCGCACGAGCTGAAGCTGCACGTCAAGGGCGCCCTGAAGAACGGCCTGACCAAGGAGGAGATCAAGGAGATACTGCTCCAGGTCGCGGTCTATTGCGGCGTGCCCGCCGGCATCGACGCCTTCCGCAACGCGCGCGAGGCCTTCAACGAGGTCGATGCGGGATCCTGAGCCCGCTTGATTGGAAGCTCTCATGGCTGACCCGGAATACGAGCTCTTCGCCATCCGCTATGCAACGCGGGATGCCCAGCGGAGCGAGCACTTCATCGGCGGCGATCCGCATGACGGGCCGATGCCGATGGACTATTTCATGTGGCTGGCGAGGGGAGGTGGTCGCACCTTCGTCATCGACACCGGGTTCAACGCCGAAGTCGCAAACCAGCGCAGGCGAACATTCCTGCGCTGCCCGGTGGAGACGCTTGCCGCGTTCGATATCGACGTGGCCGACGTCAAGGATGTGATCCTCACGCATCTGCACTACGATCACGCCGGCAATTTCGACCGGTTTCCCAATGCGCAGTTTCATCTTCAGGAGCGCGAACTCGCCTATGCCACAGGGCGCTATATGCAGTATCCGAGGCTGTCGCATTCCTTCGAGGTCGAGGACGTCTGCGGGATCGTGCGGCTGAACTATGCGCGCCGGGTGCTGTTCTACGACGGCGACGCCGAGATCGCGCCGGGACTGACGGTTCATGCGGCCGGCGGGCATTCAGCCGGTCTTCAGTTCGTCCGCGTCAACACGCGCCGCGGCCGGGTCGTGCTCGCCTCCGACGTCAGTCACTTCTACGAGAACATGACGAGCGAGCGTCCTTTCACGACGGCATTTCATGTCGGTGACATGCTGGTGGGCTTTGACAAGCTGCGAACCGCAGCGCCGGACGCGGACCACATTGTTCCCGGCCACGATCCGCTCGTCATGAAGCTCTACCCGGCGCCGAGCCCGGATTTGGAGGGCGTAGCGGTCCGTCTCGACCTGGCGCCGTCCAGGGCCGCGCATTCCCAGGACGTTGGGCAGGGCGCAACGTAACCTAAGCGGGAAAAAATCGATTTTCGATTTTCTGTTGACCCGCGGCCGCCGCCTTGCAATCATCCGACCATGGGTCCGCTTCAGTTCCAGTTGTCCGGAAGCCCCGGGGATGGTCCGCGCAGCCTGACGTCGGCGCTGCACGAACGTCTGCGTGCCGACATCCTGGCGACGCGGCTGCCTCCGGGCCAGAAGCTGCATATCGCGGGGCTCGCCAAACAGTTTTCCGTGAGCCTCGCCGCCGTGCGCGAGGCGCTGTCGCGACTTGTCGCGGACGGGCTCGTGCAGGCGTCGGACCAGCGTGGCTTTCGCGTGAGCCCGGTGTCGCTCGCCGATCTTGCCGACGTGACGCAGACCCGGATCGACATCGAGGGGCTTGCGCTCCGTCGCTCGATCGAACGGGGCGATGCGGCCTGGCTCGAATCGGTGAAATCCGCCTGGGCGGATTTGAAGGCCGTTCCCCATCGCTATCCCGACGATCCGACCGTGCACTATGAGGAGTGGGTGGTCCGTCACCGCATCTTCCATCGTGCGTTGGTCAACGCGTGCGGCTCGCCATGGCTGCTCGGCTTCCGCGACGTGCTGCACGAGCAGAGCGAGCGATATCGCCGCCTCTCGATCCGCCGAGAGGTCGGTGGCAAGCCGCGCAACGTCGAAGCCGAACACAAGGCGATCGTCGCCGCCGTGATCAGGCGCGATGCGGATGCGGCAGTTCGCGCCTTGTCAAAGCACTTCGGCACCACCAAAGAATTCGTCGAGCTCGCCGCCTCTCGCATTGCGGAGGTGAGCCGTACGACCTGACGATCCGGAAAAATCCGGCACACAAAAAGCAGAGACCGGGAGGAAGCCAATAATGAAGATCAATCACGCGCTGATGTCGCTGATCACCGCCGCAATTCTGGCGGGCCCTGCGAGCGCCGCCGACACCATCCGCGTCGGCCTGCCCACGAAGACTTATTGGCCGACGACGATCGCCGAAACGGCGGTGCGGCAGAAACTGTTCGAGAAGGAAGGCATCCAGGCCGAGCTGACCATTTACCGCAGCGGCGCGGAGACGTTCGAAGGCATGGCTGCGGGCGCGGCCGACATCATTCTCGATCCGCCGTCGCTGGTCTCCGCCGGACGCAAGAAGGGCGTGATGTCACGGATCGTCGCCAATGCCGCGATGGGCAATTTCGGCTGGCAATTGATGGTCCCGACCAAGTCGACGCTCGACGTCAAGGACCTCAACGGCAAGAAGGTGGCGATCACCGCGGCCGGCTCCGGCTCCGACCTGCTCGCGCTGTGGACCATCCAGGACAAGAAGATCGACTTTACGCGCGTTCCCGTCGGCGGCGGTGGCTTGGTGCCGAACCTGCTGGCCGGCAATGTCGAGGCGGCCGTGGTCTATTCGCCGCTGAGCTTCCAGATCTCGAAGTCCGGCGAGGCCAAGTCCATCCTCGATTACGCGACCGCGGTTCCGCCGAACCTCACCGCGGGCTGGATCGTGCTCGACAAATTCGCCGAGGCCAGGCCCCAGATGGTGCAGAAGGCGGTGAACGCCCTCTACGGCGCGGTCGCGTTCATGCGCGCCAACCGCGATGTCACGGTCAAGCTGATTGCGGAGCTCTATGAAATGCCGCCGGAGATCGCGGGCCTTGAGTACGACAACACGATCATGAAGCTCGAGACCAGCGGCGACATGGGCGCGGCCAACGTCAATGCGGCCGTGCAGCTCTCGCTCGATCTCGCCAAGCTCGGCGGGCTCAAGGACATCGTGCCGGTCGAGGACGTGATCTCGGCCAAGTTCAAGCCGGTTCCGACCAAGTAGTCACGATGCAAAGCAGGTTCGTCATCAACCTTGCGCGGATCGCGATCATCATCGCGGTCCTGGCGCTGTGGGAGGTGCTGTCGCGCACCGGCATCGTCAATCCGCGCCTGCTGCCGTCGGCGTCCGATACCTTTGTGACGCTCGGCGATCTCCTGCAACGCGCGGCGGTGCAGAAGGATCTGATGGTGACCGCGACCGAGGTGCTGGCCGCGTTCGCGCTGGCCGTGCCGTTCGGTGCGGTGATCGGCTTTCTGGTCGCGGAGAACCGCTACTTCGCGGACGTCGCCAAGCCACTTTTGTTCTTCGCCTTCAGCATCCCGAAATCGATTTTCCTGCCGATGTTCATCCTGGTGTTCGGCGTCGGTTTTGCCCAGAAGGTGGGATTCGGCTTCTTCTCGACGATCTTCATCGTGATCATGTCGACCACCACGGCGGTGGAATCGGTCAAGGTAGAGCATTTGACGGTGGCGCGCTCCTATGGCGCAACGCCATGGCAGACAGCGTTCCGGATTTATCTGCCGAGCATGCTGCCGGTGCTGCTGGAGGCCTTGCGGATCTCCATGATCTTCAACCTCACCGGCGTGATTTTGGCGGAGATGTACGCCTCGCGCGACGGCATCGGTCACCAGATCGCGACCTGGGGCGAGAACTTCCAGATGAAGCAGCTCCTCGCCGGCGTCGTGATGGTCGCCGCGATCGCCATGACCTTCAACGAACTTGTCAGATGGGTGGAAACGCGATGCAGCCATTGGCGAACGTGACCCCGTTGAAGCCCGCCGCGCGGGCCGGTGCGATCGAGGTAAAGAACGTCGGTCAGGTCTTCAAGACCAGATCGCAGGACGTCGTCGCGCTGGAGGACGTCTCGCTCGAGGTCAAGCCCGGCCGCTTCGTCGTGCTGGTCGGCCCGAGCGGCTGCGGCAAGTCGACCCTTCTGATGATGATGGCGGGTCTGCGCCAGCAGACCTCCGGCACGATCACCATCAGCGGCGCGCCGATCCTGCAGCCCGACCCCGACCGGGTCGGCGTGGTGTTCCAGGAGGCGAGCCTGTTTCCGTGGCTGACGGCGGAAGACAATGTCGAGTTTCCGCTGGCGCTGCGCGGCGTGCCCAAGGCGGAGCGCCGCGCCAAGGCACAGGATGCGCTCAAGCTGGTTGGCCTCGACGGCTTCGGCAGGCGTCATCCCCACGAATTGTCCGGCGGCATGAAGCAGCGTGTCTCGATCGCGCGCGGGCTGGTGCAGGACCCCCCGGTGCTGCTGATGGACGAGCCGTTCGCCGCCCTCGACGAGCAGACGCGCATGACCATGGGCGACGAGCTGCTGCGGATCTGGGCTGCGACCGGCAAGACGGTCGTTTTCGTCACGCACAGCCTCACTGAGGCCGTCTATCTCGCCGACGAGGTGATCGTGATGTCGGCGCGGCCGGGCCGCATCGTCGACCATCTCCAGGTCCAGTTGCCGCGGCCGCGCACCTACGAGATGCTGAGCGGCGACGCCTTTGGCGCGCTACGCGACCGCATCTGGCGGCACATCCGCAAATCGGCGTGAGGCGGAGATGAGCGCCAGAATAAGCGCGAAGACGCTGCGATATCTGATCGTGACCGGGCTGATTGCGCTGTGGGAGCTGCTGCCGCGCACCGGCCTCATTCCCGAGCTGTTCCTGCCGTCCCTGTCGTCGACGCTGATCGCCGGATGGACCGATGCTGCCGAATACGGTCATGCGCTCGCGGTGACGCTCTACGAGGTCGTGGTCTCCATGGCATTCGCTTGCGGCGGCGGCATCCTGCTCGGCGCCATCGTCGGCAGCCTGCCGCGTCCGCGCGTCCTGATCATGCCGATGGTGTCGAGTCTGTATGCGGTGCCGCTCGTGATCCTTTATCCCGTCTTCACGGTGTGGCTCGGCATCGGCTCGGAGTCCAAGATCGCGTTCGCCTCGATCTATGGTTTCCTGCCGACAATGCTCGCCACCGCCGCCGGCATCCAGACCATCGACCCGCAGCTCCTGCTGGCCGCGCGCAGCATGGGCGCCACGCTGAGCCAGCGGTTGATCCGCGTCATCATCCCCGCGGCGATTCCGACGGTGCTGTCGGGCCTGCGTGTCGGCGGCGCGCTGGTCATCGTCGGCGTCGTCGTCTCGGAGATGCTGATCTCATCGGCCGGCATCGGCTATCTGATCTCGCGCTACCGCACGATCCTCGACAGCCCGCACGTGTTCGCAGGCGTGCTGCTGGTGCTGTTCCTTGCCATCGCCTTCAACGCCGCGATCCGCTGGATCGAGCGCAAGGCGGCGATCTGGCAGACCGGCACACGGGCCGGTCAGGCCAACGACGAGATCGCGTCGGGCGCGATGCAGCCGGCAACCTGAGGTACTGGCGTGTACGATTTGACCCTGACATTCGACAACGGCCCCGATCCCGATGTGACGCCGCGCGTGCTCGACATTCTCGCCGAGCGCGGCATCAAGACCACCTTCTTCGTCATCGGCGAGAAGCTCGCTGACCCCGCGCGGCGCGGCCTTGCGGCGCGTGCGCACGGGGAGGGCCACTGGATCGGCAATCACACGTTTACGCACACCATTCCGCTCGGTGAGCAGGCGGATCGCGAGGCGGCAGAGAACGAAATCGGGCGCACGCAGTCTGCGATCTCCGATCTCGCGCATCCCCGGCGCTGGTTCCGGCCGTTCGGTGGCGGCGGCAATCTCGATGCGCGGCTGCTGAAACCCTCCGTCGTGGACTATCTCGCCCGCAACAAGCACAGCTGCGTGCTCTGGAATGCGATCCCGCGCGACTGGGACGACCCCGACGGCTGGACCGAGCGCGCGCTCGACCAGTGCAGCCGGCAGCCCTGGACGCTGATGGTGCTGCACGATCTCCCGACCGGCGCGATGGACCGTCTCGAACGGTTCCTTGACGCTGCCGAGGCGGCCGGCGCCCGGTTCCGCCAGGACTTCCCGCCGCAATGCGTTCCGATCCGCAACGGCGAGATTGCGCTTCCGATCAACGACTATGTTTCCTCCATCGAAGAGAGTGTTTGACTGATGAAAGTTGCAAGCTTCACGATCGCCGGCACCGCGAGCTATGGCATCGTCACCGACAAGGGCGTCATCGATGCCGGCAAGCGCCTGAAGGCATATCCGACGCTGAAGGCGCTGCTGGCCAACGGATCGCTCGACGAACTAAAGAAGCTTTCCGGTGAGAAGCCCGACCACGCGCTGCAGGATGTCGCGCTGCTGCCGACGGTACCCGATCCCGACAAGATCTTCTGCATCGGCGTCAACTACGCCACGCATCTGGCCGAGAGCGGTCATCCAACGCCGGCGCATCCGATGATCTTCACCCGCTTCGCCAACAGCCAGGTCGGCCATGGCCAGCCGATGATCCGGCCGCTGGAATCCGAACGTTTCGACTATGAGGGTGAGATGGCCGTCATCATCGGCAAGGCCGGCCGCCGCATCTCGCGCGATGCCGCGCTCGGCCATGTCGCCGGCTATGCCTGCTACAACGACGGCAGCATCCGCGACTGGCAGCGCCACACCTCGCAATTCGCGCCCGGCAAGAACTTTGCCGGCACCGGCGGCTTCGGGCCCTGGATGGTGACGACCGACGAATTGGCCGATGTCACCAAGCAGACGCTGATCACCCGGCTCAACGGTGTCGAGGTGCAGAAGGCCCCGATCTCCGATCTCGTTTTCGACGTGCAGGCCTTGATTGCTTACTGCTCGACGTTCACCGAGCTTGCGCCCGGCGATGTCATCGTCACAGGCACGACCGGCGGCGTCGGCGCCTATCGCACGCCGCCGCTGTGGATGAAGGGCGGCGACGTCGTGGAGATCGAGATCTCCGGCATCGGCATCCTGCGCAATCCCGTCAAGGACGAGGGATCAGCCACGGCGACGCGCGCGGCCTGAGAGCCGCGCGCTATAACAATAAGAAGGAGAATCCCATGCCCATGCCAACGCATCTCCTGCCGACCACGGTGGTCGGCAGCTATCCGCAGCCGGAATGGCTGGTGAATCGCGCCATGCTGTCGAAGGTGGTGCCGCGCACGCGCCTGCACGACATGTGGCGGTTGCCGGCGGAGCATCTGGAGGAGGCGCAGGACGATGCGACCATCGTCGCGATCCGCGACATGGAGCGCGCCGGTATCGACATCGTGACCGATGGCGAAATCCGCCGCGAGAGCTACTCCAACCGCTTTGCCACCGCGCTCGACGGCATCGACGGCGACAATCCCGCGATGATCGTGGCGCGTACCGGCAACACCCAGACCCCGGTGCCGCGCGTCGTGGGTCCCGTGAAACGGAAGGGACCGGTCGAGCTGCACGACATGCAGTTCCTGCGTGAGAACACCGACCGTGCCGCCAAGATCACGTTGCCGGGCCCGTTCACCATGAGCCAGCAGGCCAAGAACGAGTTCTACAAGGACGAGGAGGAGCTCGCGATTGCGCTGGCCGAGGCCGTCAATGCCGAGGCGCTCGATCTGCAAAAGGCCGGCGCGGATGTGATCCAGCTCGACGAGCCCTGGGTGCGCAACAATCCGGAGCTTGCCAAGCGCTACGCCGTCAAGGCGATCAACCGGGCGCTGAAGGGCATCACGGTGCCGACCGTCGTGCATCTCTGCTTCGGCTATGCCGCGGTCGTGCCGGGCTCGAACAAGCCGGCCGGCTATTCCTTCCTCGCCGAGCTCGACGACACCATTGCCGACCAGATCTCGATCGAGGCCGCACAGCCGAAGCTCGACCTCGGCGTGCTCAAGGACCTGTCGTCGAAGAAGATCATGCTCGGGGTGCTCGACCTCGCCGATCCCGCGATCGAGAGCGTCGATACTGTTGCCGCTCGTATCCGCAACGGCCTGAAATATGTCTCGCCGGACCGCCTGGTCCCGGCGCCCGATTGCGGCATGAAGTACATGCCGCGCGCAACCGCGTTCGGAAAATTGAAGGCGATGTGCGATGCGGCGGCCATGGTCCGGCGGGAGATCGGCTGAACAAAGCCGGGCGGGCGAGGATGGTTCGTTCGCCCGCCATCGCCTGGCTGTGGCCCAGTTTGGTCGAAATCTACGGTCGCTCAAAGACCAGTTTCACAACGTTGAACATTCGTCCTCGTTGGCGAGGGGCGACATCGCCGCGGAGGTGAAGCCGCCGTTCAGGCCGACAGGAATTTGGTTAGAAGCTCCGTTGTGTCGGTGGGGTTTTCCTCGGGAAAGAAGTGACCGCCGTTGACGGCCCGACCCTGTACGTTGTCGGCCCACTTCTTCCAAATTCCCAATGCGCCGCCATTCTGCTCGTAGAACGTATCGAGCGGCCCGCCGGAAGCCCACAGGTGCAGCATAGGGCACTTGATGCGCCGGCCTTCCTTCTGGTCCGCCTTGTCATGCTCGATATCCAGGGTTGCGGCCGCGCGGTACTCTTCGCAGATCGCATGCACCCGAGCCGGATCGCGGTAGGTCTCGATGTATTCCGCTCTCACTTCGGGGCCGAATGAGCCCTGGCCGAAGGGATTGTCGAATACCGCGTCCGGCGCACCGATCAGGTATTTTTCGGGAAGCGGTGCCTTCTGCGAGAGGAGGCTCCATGGCCAATAGGTCATGGCGAACTTTGCGTCGGCGTGGCCCCAGGCTTCCGAGATCGGCAGCACGTCAAACACTGCGAGACGTTGCACCTTCTCCGGGTGATCGAGCGCAAGGCGGTAGGAAACGCGACCGCCGCGATCGTGTCCGACCAGATCGAATTTGGAAAAGCCGAGCTTATCCATCACGGCGACAAGTTCATTCGCCATCGCCCGCTTTGAATAGGGATAGTGATCCTCCGCGGAAGCGGGAACGCCGCTGCGGCCATATCCACGAAGATCGACGCAGATGACCGTGCGATCGCGGGCGAGATGCGGCGCCACATGACGCCACATCAGGCTGGTTCGCGGAAATCCATGGACCATGAGCAGTGGGGATCCGCTCCCGTAACGCCTGATGAAAATGGTGTTGTCGTCGGTCTTGATCTCCTTTGTCTCGAAGTGATCGGAAGCGTTCGAGGTGGAGTTGCTTGGGGATTGGCCGGCCGCGCGTCGCGGTAGAAGCGCCAGTGATAGAGCGGCGCTCGATGCAGCGGTCATCACCTGGACGAAGGTGCGGCGCTCGATCTTTGTCTTTTCTGTCATCCCTGAGGTCCTTCGAGGTTCGCGCGACGCTCCTGGCAAACGCCCCTCAGTGACGGCGCGGTGAGACATCTTAGCACCTCCGTGGAAGCACGCTTTCGCAGGATTAGCGTCTCTGAACCGTTCGTGCTGATGATTTCGGTCATCCGGCTGGCGCGATGGGGCAGAGGCGGGGGCAGTCGGGAAGTGATCGCTGGAATGATCCTCCACCTGTAACCAATTTGGTCGCGTCGCCGAATAGCGGAGGTCAGGGTAAGCGGAGGTGCGTCGACGCAAGCCGCCAGAGCAATGGAGGATTCATGTCGGACGAAATCAACCACGATCGCCGGCGTTTCGTTGGTGCTGTAGCAACGACTGTTGCGGCAGCACAATTCGGCGTGATCGCGCCGGCGGTTGCAAATGCCCGAGCGAGCAAGAAGGTCGCCCGCGACGTCAGCAGAAGATCGGAAGCTGCGGGGACGGACGCCACCGTCGTTCTCGTCCACGGCGCCTGGGCCGACGGTTCAAGCTGGGCGCACGTCATTACGCTGCTGCAGTCCGAGGGACTGAAGACGATGGCGGCGCCGATTCCGCTCACATCGCTATCAGATGATGTTGCGGCGCTTGAACGAGCGCTCGAGCGGACCGACGGGCCGGTTGTCCTTGTCGCGCATGCCTATGCCGGCGCGGTGATTGGTGCGGTCACGCAGGAGAGAGTGCGGTCGCTGGTCTTCATTTCGGCCCTCTCTCCCGACGAAGGCGAAACAGTCGCGCAGATATTCTATCGCGACAAGCCGTCGCCGGAGGCGCCGAAACTCACCCCCGACAGTCATGGTTTGCTCTGGATGCCGAACGATCGGTTTGGCGCGGCCTGGTGCCAGCATGCCCGACCTGAGCAGGCTGCGCTCCTTGCTGCGATCCAGCGTCCCATTGCCGTCGCGGCAATCCAGGAAAAGGCTCCGAAAGCCGCATGGAAGGCAAAGCCGTCGTGGTACCTGGTCGCCGAGGAGGATCGAATGATCAATCCGGCGACACAGCTATTCCTGGCACGACGGATGGGTGCGCAGGTTCGCTCCGAGAAAGTCGATCATGCTTCGCCGATCACCGCGCCGAAGCTGGTCACCGGAATGATACGAGAGGCCGTCACAAACTCACGTCCGAGCGTCACGCAGCAACACGGCTGAAACTGTCGCGATCGGTGCGATATAGCGTGCTGGACGGAGTCACCCGCTGACTCTCAATCAGCCGGGGGCAGGTTCGAGCCCTGGTCCGCCCACCCTCAAAGCATCTCAAACCCAGCCGCCATCGACGATGTAGTGCTGAGCGGTGCAGGCGGAGGCCTCGTCGGAGGCGAGGAAGACGGTGAATTTCGCGACCTCGTCCGGCACCAGCCGGCGCTTGAGGCACTGTCGCTGCTGCAGTTCGATCTCGCCCGCCGGCGTCATCCATTTTTCGAGCTGGCGCTCGGTCATGATCCAGCCCGGCGCTATCGCGTTCACGCGGATATTGTAGGGACCGTAATCGCGCGCGAGGGAGCGCGTCAGACCGACCACGCCCGACTTGCTGGCCGTGTACGCCGCCATGCCGCCTTGACCGGCCATCCACGACACCGAGCCGAAGTTGATGATGGCGCCGGCATTCGCCGCCTTCATGTCCGGCAGCACGGCTTGCGCGGCGAAGAACTGGTGTTTCAAATTCACCGCGATGCGGTCGTCCCAGTATTCCGGCGTCATCTCCTCGGTGTTGTGCCGTTCGTCATGAGCGGCATTGTTGACGAGGATATTGATCGCGCCGTGTGCTTTGCGCGCCTCGACGACGCCGGCGCGCAACGCGGCGATGTCAGTCAGGTCGACGCGCTGGAAATGCGCAGCCAGACCCTGATCCGAAAGTTCGCGTGCCAGGCGTTGGCCCTCGTCCACCTTGATGTCGAAGAACACGACATTGGATTTCTGCTGCGCAAAGCGCCGCACGATCGCAGCGCCAATTCCCGCTGCGCCACCGGTGACGAGAACGACCTTGCCGGCAAGGTCGGAATAAACGGCGGTCATGGGCACCTCTCGGCTTGCTGAATGGCGAAGCGACTCTCCGCCCAATGCTCCCGCAGACCTTAGCCATTCCTCGCGTGAGGTGCATAGATCAGAATTTTAGTTGCGTACCTCAAAAATCGAAGGCAGGATTGCAGCCAAAGAATAAGAGCCGGTTGGGAGGAACGTGATGAGACTGCTCGGGAAGCTGGGACTCGCCGCCGCCGCATGCCTGCTTTGGGCCAACTCCGCCGCGGCCGACACGACGGTCAAGTGGCTGCACATCGAGGCCAATCCGGCCCAGGTGAAGATCTGGGAGGAGGTTGCGCGGGCCTATGAGGCATCGCATCCCGGCGTCAAGGTCGAGATGCAGTTCCTCGAGAACGAGGCCTACAAGGCCAAGCTGCCGACCATCCTGCAATCCAAGGACCGGCCGAACATCATCTACAGCTGGGCCGGCGGCGTCCTGAAGACGCAGATCGAGGCTGGCGTCCTCGACGACGTCACCGATCAGGTGAAGGGCTACACCGACAGCCTCACGCCGGCGGCGCTTGCCGCCTTCACGGCCAACGGCCGCGTTTATGGTCTTCCGACTGCGCTGTCGCAGGTCGGCTTCCTCTGCAACAAGGAGCTGATGGCGAAAGCCAAGGTCGATCCTGCCGCCATCAAGAGCTGGGACGATCTGCTCGCCGCGGTGAAGACGTTGAAGGCAGCGGGCGTGACGCCGATCGTGGTCGGCGGCGCCGACAAATGGCCGCTGCACTTCTATTGGACGCATCTTGCTGTGCGCGTCGGCGGTAAGCCGGCCTTCGACGCTGCATTGCGCGGCGAGAATGGCGGCTTCGCCGGCGAGACCTTCCAGAAGTCCGGCGAGTTGTTCAAGCAGCTGGTCGATCTGCAGCCGTTCCAGAACGGCTTCCTCGGCTTCAAGAACCCGCAGGCGGTCGGCTACTTCGGCGATGGCAAGGCGGCGATGACGCTCGCCATCAGCACGGTCTATCATTTGCAGCGCGCGCTTGCCGCCGACAAGGTCGGATTGAGCGAAGACAAGATCTGCTGGTTCGACTTCCCGGTCGTGGCGGGTGGCAAGGGCGCGCCAACCGATACGCTCGGCGGAATCACCGGCTGGCTGATCACCAAGGGGTCACCGAAGGAGGCCGTCGATTTCCTGAAATACTTCGTCTCCAGGGACGTGCAGACGCGGCTTGCTGCGGGCAACTTCATCATCCCGGTGGTGCAGGGCGCGGATGCCGATCTCAACAACGCCTTCATGAAGTTCATCGCGGCCAATCTGGCGAAGTCGAACTATCACCAGAACTTCTATGACCAGAGCCTCGGCCCCTCGGTCGGCCGCGTCGTCAACGACGTCACCGCCGAGATCGCCGGCGGCAGCATGAGCCCGCAAGACGCGGCCAAGGCGATCGAGGCGGCTTGGAAGCAGGGTAACTGACGGTGGCACGCCGGGCCGCGAGCGTGTCGGCGATGGACGTTGCCGGTGAGCTGGTCCCGCAGGTCGCTGAGCGCGGCCCGAGTTGGGACGGCAGGCTGACGGTCCTGATCCTGTTCCTGCCGCCGGCGCTGCTGTTGTTCACGCTGTTCGTGGTGCTGCCGATTGGCGAGGCGGCCTGGTACTCGGCCTTCAACTGGAACGGGTTCGGCAGGCCGACCAACTGGATCGGCTTCGACAATTACCGTTTCGTGTTGGAGACACGCGCCTTCTGGCTCGCGCTGCGCAACAACGGGCTGATCATCGCTGTGTCGCTCGCCGTCCAGCTGCCGCTTGCGCTCACGCTGGCCTTGATGCTCGCCGAACGCTTTCGCGGGGCGGTGGCGCTGCGCATGCTGTTCTTCATGCCTTATATCCTGGCCGAGATCGCGACCGGACTGATCTTCAGCTTCGTCTACGACGGCGATTACGGCCTTGTCGCCTCGATCTGGCGTACCTTCGGCGCCAAGCCTCCGCATCTGCTGGCCTCGACCGATACGGCAATGCTGGCCGTGCTGATCGTCGTCGTCTGGAAGTACTTCGGTTTCCACATGATGCTGTTCATCGCGGCGCTCCAGGGCCTCGACAAGAGCCTGATCGAAGCCGCGCGCATCGACGGCGCGACGCGTTCGCAAGCCCTGCGACACGTGGTCATCCCCTTGCTCTATCCGACGATTCGGCTCTCGGTGTTCTTCGCCATCGTCGGCTCGCTGCAGCTGTTCGACCTCGTCATGCCGCTGACGCGCGGGGGGCCCGCGGACTCCTCGAACACGATGGTGAGTTTCCTCTACAACAACGGTATCTCCCGCATGCGGGTCGGCTATGGCAGCGCCATCGGTGTCATTCTGTTCATGATCTGCGTGACCTTTGCCTTCACGTACAAGCGATGGTTCATGCGGGATGAGTAGCACCGAGACCAATCGTACGCCGTTCGATCCTGCCGTGCTGTTCAAGGCGGTGTTCCTCGCCGTCGTTGCCGTTTTCGTGCTGGTGCCGCTGCTTGCAACCTTGCTCGGCGGCTTCAAATCGCTCGGCGAACTGCGCGTCAATCCGTTCGGCCTGCCACGTCACTGGGAGTGGCAGAACTATGCCGACATCCTGTTCTCCGCGCGCTACTGGCAGCTCTTGCGCAACTCGCTGATCATCTCGACGCTCACGGTGACCCTGACCCTGATCGTCGCCTCGATGGCGGCGTTCACCTTCGCCCATGTCAGGTTCTACGGCTCATCGATGCTGCTGAGCTACCTGACGCTCGGCCTGCTCTTTCCGGCCGCGACCGCGGTGTTGCCGCTGTTCATCAAGGTGCGCGATCTCGGGCTGCTCGACACCTATTTTGGCGTGGCACTGCCGCAGGTGGCCTTCAGCCTCGCGATGAGCGTGTTGCTGCTGCGGCGTTTCTTCAAGGACATTCCCTATGAACTGCTCGAGGCTGCGCTGGTCGACGGCTGCAGCTACATCAAATTCTTCCGCTATGTGACGCTGCCGTTGTCGCGACCGATCCTGGCGACCGTCGGGACCATCACTTTCGTCAACAGCTGGAATGCCTATCTGCTGCCGCTGGTGATGCTCAACACCGATGCGCTCTATCCCTGGCCGCTCGGCATCATGGTCTATCAGGGCGAGTATTCGTCCGAGTGGCACCTGATCCTGGCCTTCATCACGCTCACCATCCTGCCGACGATCATTCTCTTTCTCCTGGCGCAGAAGCACATCGTCGCCGGCCTCACCGCAGGCGCGGTCAAGGGATGAACGATACCTCACGGAGATCACAATGAGAAAAGTCGGAATCGGAATCATCGGCTGCGGCAATATCAGCACCGCCTATCTGAAGGCGGCCCAGCGCTTTCCTGTCATGGAAATCAAGGCGCTCGCCGATATGCGCAGCGATGCGGCAGAGCGGCAGGGCGCCGCGTTCGGGCTGCCGGCGATGCGGGTCGATCAACTGCTCAAGCGAGAGGATGTCGAGATTGTCATCAATCTCACGGTGCCACTCGCCCACACCGACGTCAGCCTCGCGGTGCTGAACGCCGGGAAGCACGTTCATTCCGAGAAGCCGCTCGGCATCGACGTTGCGGAAGCCCGCAAGGTGATGGATCTCGCCGCGCAGAAGGACCTTCGCGTCGGCTGCGCGCCCGACACGTTCCTTGGCGGTGGGCACCAGACCGCGCGCAAGCTGATCGACGATGGCGCGATAGGCACGCCGGTCGCGGGCAGCGTCTTCTTCGGCTGTCCCGGCCATGAGCGCTGGCACCCGTCACCGGGATTCTATTACCTTCGCGGCGGAGGGCCGATGCTCGACATGGGGCCGTACTACATCACGGATCTCGCGCAGCTGCTTGGCCCGGTCGCGAGCGTGATGGGCTCGACCGCGCGCCCGAAATCCGAACGGTTGGTCACCAGCCAGCCGATGAACGGCACCTTGATCCCGGTCGAGGTTTCGACCCATGTCGCCGGCACGCTCGAATTCGAGAGCGGGGCGGTCGTCTCGATCGCGATGAGCTTCGACGTACCGAAGCACCGGCACGCGCCGATCGAGATCTATGGTGACAAGGGCAGCATGCTGGTGCCGGACCCGAACCGGTTCGGCGGCGAGGTGCAGGTCGCGAAGACTGGCGGTGAATGGGAGCCGGTGCCGCTGACCCACGGTCATGTCGACGGCGAGTTTCGTTCCATCGGTGTCGCCGACATGGCCTCCGCGATCCTGAACAACCGCCCGCATCGCGCCAGCGGCGCGCTCGCTTTCCATGTGCTCGAGGTGATGGAGGCATTCCAGACCTCCGCCGACGAAGGACGCCGCGTCAAGATCGGGAGCTGCGTCGAGCGGCCGGCAATGCTGCCGGCCGGACGTGAAATCGGACAGATCGACTGAGGGAATGACCATGCGCAAGGCAATGATTGTATGGGGCGGCTGGCCGGGACACGATCCCGATCTCTGCGCCTCGATGATCCGCGGCTGGCTGAAGTCGGAAGGCTTCGAGGTCCGGGTCGAGACCACGACGGCGGCGTTCGCCGATCCCGCGATCCACGATCTGTCGCTGATCATCCCGATCTACACCATGTCGAAGATCGAGAAGGCGGAAGCGCTCAATCTCTGCGCAGCGGTGCGTGGCGGCGTCGGGCTGGCCGGGCATCATGGCGGCATGTGCGATGCGTTCCGCGAGTCCGTCGACTACCAGTTCCTGTGCGGCGGGCAGTGGGTCGCGCATCCCGGCAACATCATCGACTACAAGGTCGACTTGACGAAGCCGGATGACCCCATCATGAAGGGGCTGAAGAGTTTCGAGCATCGTTCCGAGCAGTACTACATGCATGTCGACCCCGCCAACGAGGTTTTGGCGACCACGACCTTCACCGGCGAGCACGCGCCCTGGATCGACGGCGTGGTGATGCCTCTGGTCTGGAAGAAGCGATACGGCGCGGGCAGGGTATTCTACTCCTCGCTCGGCCACCGCGCTTACGAGCTCGACGTACCGGAGATCCGAACGTTGATGACTCGCGGCATGCTGTGGGCCGCGCGGGAATGACAGCCGGTGCGACGCAGCCGGCGGTTCGCGCCACGCTGGAGGACGTCGCGCGTGCGGCGGGCGTTTCGCTCGCAACCGTCGACCGCGTCGTCAACCGGCGTGAGGGCGTGCGCGCCAAGACCGTCGCACGTGTCGAGGCCGCGGTGGCAAAACTCGGCTATCGAGGCGATGTCGCGGCCGCGCGCCTCGCCCGCGGGCAGACGTTCCGCTTCGCCTTCGTGCTGCCGAGCGGCAGCAACAGCTTCATGACCAACCTGGCCGAGCAGGTCCAGCGCACCGCGGACTGGCTCGCCGGCCACCGCGGCTTCATCGATATCCTCCATGTCGACGTGTTCGATCCGGATGTGCTCGCCGGTGCGCTGGAAAACCTGTCGCCGGCCTATCAGGGCGTCGCCGTCATCGCACTGGACCATCCCAGGGTGCGCGCCGCGATCGACGAGCTCGCCGCGCGCGGGGTCGCCGTGGTGACCCTTGTGTCGGACGCGCCGAGCTCGCGCCGGCTCCATTATGTCGGCATCGACAACCCGGCCGCGGGGCGAACTGCGGCAACGTTGATGGGACGTTTCCTCGCCGGCCGCGAGGGGAAGGTTGCCGTGATCGCGGGATCGCTGTCGCTGCGCGATCACACCGAGCGGCAGTTCGGCTTCCACCAGATCCTGTCCAGCGAGTATCCGAGCCTGCTCGCGCTGCCGGTGATCGAAGGCCGCGACGACAGCGAGCGCACGCGGGAGCTCACGGCCGCGCTGCTGGCGCGCCACGCCGATCTCCGCGGCATCTACTGCTGCGGCGCCGGGAACCGCGGCATCGCCAATGCGCTGGAGGCCCTGGGCCGCGCGCGTGAAGTGGTCTGGATCACGCACGAGCTGACCCAGTACACGCGGCGTTTCCTGGTCCGCGGCACGCTCGATGCCATCATCAACCAGGATCCTGGTCACGAGGCGCGGTCTGCGGCGCGAGTTCTGCTCGCGCATTGTTCGGGTGAGCCCATCAGCCGCGACCAGGAGCGCATCCGCATCGATATTTTTCTGCGGGACAACCTGCCGTGATTAGCGTTCGCAGGTGATGCGCAGCTTGCTTCGATAGGTGTCGCGAAGCGCCGCAGCGGCCTCAACGGTGCTCAGAAGTTCGCTGCCATTGCGGCGAGGTGCTGATGGGCTCTTTCGCGGGCAGCCTCGATGGGCTGTTGCGGCCCGGTGGTTGGCCCGATCGGCACGAAACGGACATTGCTGATACCGATAAAGCGCAAAATTTCCCGCAGGTAAGGCGTTGCCATGTCGATGCGCCCGCGGTTCATTCCAGTGGCGAAATCGCTGCCGCTGGCGAGGATCACCGTGGTTGGCCGGTCCTTCAGCAGCGGGAGATATCCCAGGGAGGGATCGAACCGAAAGGTGAGCCCGGGCTGGACGATGACATCGAACCATTGCTTGAGCTTGTAGGGAATGCTGAAGTTCCACATCGGCGTCGAGATCAGCACCCGATCGGCCAGTGAAAACCGCAGCGCCATCCGCTCGGCCTCGGCAAAGCTGTCGCGCTGCGCGTCG
The DNA here is from genome assembly GCF_052588265.1 of Bradyrhizobium sp. Pa8. Lineage (NCBI taxonomy): Bacteria > Pseudomonadati > Pseudomonadota > Alphaproteobacteria > Hyphomicrobiales > Nitrobacteraceae > Bradyrhizobium > Bradyrhizobium sp. Pa8. Next base: position 3,469,210 of record NZ_CP176767.1, read on the forward strand.
TTGAAGGGCTGCGCCTTCATGCGCGCATATTTGGCCTCGACGATGGGACCCGCGAATTCGGGCAGCCGCTCGCGCCAGAGATCCACGACGTCGATATCCCAGTCCGGACGGGCCTGCCGAAACCCGTCAAGAAAGACGCGCGCGCCGGCGCTCGACTCGGAGTCGGCACGGGGCGAGCAGGAGAGGTGCAAAAGCTTTGCCACCACTCATCCCAGCGCTCTGATGACGGCATCCGCCCGGGTGACGACGGCGACGTTCTGCATGGCAAAGTTGATCGAGGCGGAGTGCCAGTCGGCATTCATGGTCGAGCAGCAGTCTTCCGGCACGATCATGAAATAGCCCTTGTCGGCGCCGGTGCGCGCGGTGTGCTCGACCGACATGTTGGTCCATGCGCCGGTGTTGATGATCATGTCGCGCCCGGTGGCTTTCAGGATCGTCTCCAGCCGGGTGCCCTCCCAGGCGCTCATCCGCATCTTCTCGACGACGAAATCGCCGGGCCGCGGCTCGAGGCCGGAGACCGGGGCGGCGCCCCAGCTGCCGCGCACCATCGCCTTGCTGTCGACGAGGCCCTCGAACAGCGGTGCGTTCAGCGTCACGCCGGGCGCGCCGGGCTCGACCACGAACCAGACGTGGATGATGGCGACGCCGCGCGCGCGAGCTGTCTCCGCCAAGCGCCGGACGTTCTCGACCACATGCTGTTGCTTCGCATGACCCGGTGCGCCTGACTCGGCGAACGCGCCGCCATCCATGATGACGTCGTTCTGAAGATCCTGAATGATCATGGCGCAGCGGCTCGGATCGAGCCGCATCTCGCCGTCGGCGAGGATGGGCGCTGCAGAGGCGGAGCCGGCGCTTGCGCCGCCGCTGCCGCGTTTGCCGCTCATATAGGGTTCATGGCGTGGGCCGGCCTTGGTCGGGATGGCATAGACCGAATGCGTCGACGTCAGATAGAGCGTACGGAAATCCGGGCCACCCCAGGCTAGGTTGGCGACGAGCTCAGGCACGCGGACTTTCCCCAGCAGCTCGCCGCGCGATGAATAGACCCAGACGCCGCCGGGCGCGGTGACCCAGACATTGCCATGCTGGTCGCACTTCATGCCGTCGGGCAGGCCCGGCTCCAGCTCGGAGCGGATGCCGCTCGCGAACACGCGCGCGTTCGACAGTGAGCCGTCGCCGTTGACATCGAACACGCCGATCAGCGCCTGCACGGTATCGTTGACATAGAGCAGTTTCTCGTCGGGCGAGAAGCACAGCCCGTTCGGCTGGTCGAACAAATTGCGGTCCACCACGAGCTTCGGCTCGCCGCCGGGCATGACGCGATAGACGCCCTGGAAGCCGAGCTGGCGCGGCCGCTCGACACCATAGACCGGCATGCGGCCATACCAGGGATCGGAGAAATAGATGGCACCGGAGGAGTGCACGCAGACGTCGTTGGGGCTGTTGAGCTCCTGTCCCTGGAAGTGCGAGGCCAGCACCTCGCGTCGCCCGTCCGGCCGCTCACGGATCAGCGACGAGGTCGCGTGCTCGCAGACGATCAGATTGAGCTCGGCATCATAGGTCATGCCATTGCACTTGTTCGACGGGCGCTTGACCTCCGCGACGCCGCGCCGCGCATCCCAGCGCCGCCGCACGTCGCCCGGCATGTCCGAGAACAGGAGATAGTGATCGACCGGATGCCAGATCGGCCCCTCCGTGAAGTCAAAACCCGTTCCGACCTGCGCGACCGGCGCGTAGGGGTCGATCAGGCTTTCGAATTCGGAGCGCAAGGTGACATGCGTCATCGGTCGATATCCTCAGGTCCGTCAGGCAGGGAACCAGTTGCGCGCAGGCAGCGACTGCACGATCGGTCCGGGGACCTGGTCGTGCAGCCGTCCGACGACCATGCCGCCCTCGATCTTGGCCGGCCTGTCGTGCACCGGCAGCAGATAGCGCGAATTGCTGAGCAGCTTCTTGATCGACGCCTTCTCGGCCCGCTTGCTGGTGCCGTGGTTTCCCGTCGTCCGCGGCTCCCAGTCGTGGATCTCGTTGAATGGCGTGACGATCTGGTCGTTGAAGTCGTAGATCACGTCGCCGCAGATCGTCGCGATGCCGTCGGCAGTCTCGACGATGACGTTCATCGATCCCTCGGTATGTGCATTGGCCGCATCGCAATAGACGCCGGGCATCAATTCGATAGGACCTGTGATCTCGAGGTCGAGGAAGCGCAGCGCACTCTTGGTGTGCAGTCGGTCGATGAGATGCTTGATGTCGGGCGCCGGATATTGCGGATGCATCAAGCCGGAGACGGAATATTCGAGTTCTTTCCGGTTGAGGACGACGGTCGTATTCATCGGAAACAGATCGTCCTTGCCGGCGTGGTCGATGTGCAGATGGGTGTGGCAGACGAAGCGGACGTCGCCCATGCGTACGCCGTGGCGGGCGAGCTGGTTCTCGATCATGTGCTCGTGGTATTGCAGGCCGCGCATCCCCAGCGTTTCCATGATCTGGTTGGAGCGGTAGCCGGTATCGACCACGACCGGATATTTGCCGCCGAGGATCAAAAAGCCGAGGGTGAGGACGCGGCGAGTGCGGCCGCAGTCGCGGCCGAGGACCAGAAAGCTGGATTCCAGCTCGATATCGCCATAGTCCAGGATCTTGATCTCCAGCGCCATTCGTTTCCCTCCCTGTTCGGTTCTTGTCTGTCAAAGCCGATAGACGCGCGTCGCCGTCGTCCTGAAAACTGCGTCCTGCTGCTCGGTCGTCAGCCTCGCGCTTGCGGCACGAAAGGCGTCGACGAGCTCCCGATAGCTGGTCCACAATTTCTCGATCGGAAAATTGGAGCCGAACAGACAGCGCTCCGCGCCGAAAATGGCGACGGTATCGGTAAGGACGGCCGCGATGTGCGCGGGATCGTTGCGATGGATGAAGGTGCCGAGCCCGGAGAGCTTTGAGACCACGTTCGGACAGGCCGCGAGCCGGGCCATCCCGGCGCGCCAGGCGGCCCGGCCCGCGGGCGAAATGTCCTCCAGCATGCCGGCATGCTGGAGGATGAAGGTCATCCTGGGGCAGGACTCGGCGAGTTGCGCTGCATCCGGCATCTGCGGCGTGAAGACCTGGAGGTCAAAGCTCCAGCCGTAGTCGGCCAGGTGCGCGATGTTGCGGCGGACCATGGGATCGACGCAGAGATCGGGCTTGGCCACGAAGCGATAGAGCGGATTTTCGTGCCAGTGCAGCTGCATGCGCACGCCGCGCACGAGCGGATAGCGCTTCAGGCGATCGAGTTGCGGGCGCACGTCGTCGACGGCGAAGTCGGCGTAGGCGACGATGGCATGCGGCCAGCCGTGCTCGTCGGCAGTCTGCTGGAGCCAGGCTGCTTCGTCCTCGAAACGGTCGTTGGCCCAGTTGGTCTGGACATAGACCGAACGGGTGACGCCGGTGCCCTTGAGGTCGTCGAGATATTCCCGGATCGGATAATCGCGACGGATCGGCTCGTAGGGTCCAAAGATGCGCGGCTGCATCGGGCCGGTCAGCCAGGGCAGGTCGGCCTGTCGCCAGATGTGATGATGGCCGTCGACAATGTCGTTCACGCCGCTATCCTCCGTCCCAACGTCAGAATGTGCGCGACAATCGACGCGCTTGAACCGCCATCCACGAGATCATCGACGAAGCGCTGGATGGCCACCAGCGCCTCGGTCTGCGGGCGGAAGTCCGGGCCCGTCGCGAGCGGCGTCAGCCAGCTCACGCGCCAGGCGCGCCGCGACAGCTTTGCGACCGCGTCGCGCAACGCATCGACTTCGCCGCGCTCCAGCCCGTCCGACACGACGACGACGGCCGCGCCTCGCGCGTAACCGCCGAACCGCGGCACCGCGAGGAACGCTTGCAGTGCGTCGCCGATGCGGGTGCCGCCGTCCCAGTCGCTGACGAGGTGCGCCGCCGCGTTCAGCGCCTGCTCGCGACGCTTGAGACGCAACGGGCGGGTGACGCGGGTCAGCCGCGTGCCGAAGGTGAAGACCTCGGCATTGGGCGCGGCCTGCACCAGCGTGTGCGCGAGCTTCATGTTCTCCTCGGTGCGCGTCTTCATCGAGCCGGAGACGTCGATCAGCAGCAGGAGCTTTCGCCGGCGCTGGCGCCGCTTCAGGTGCCCGAGCCGCAGGATCTCGCCGTCGCTCCGCACGCTGTCGCGCAGGGTTCGACGAAGGTCGGCAAACGGCCCGCGGCGGGCACGCATGCGCCGGTGGCCGCGCCGTTGCGGCAGGCGCCGGGGAGCCTCGCGCGCCAGGCGGCGGAGCGCGTCGGTGGCGGAGAGCTGGGCGAAGCGGCGCTCCACCAGCGCCTCGGTGCGCGTCGCGGCGAGGCCGGATTCGTTGGCATCGTCGGAGAGCAGGGGTTCCTGTTCGCCGCGGCCCTCTTCCTGGAGCCGGACGGTCTCGTCGTCCTCGCCGTCATCGACGTGTTCGATGGCTGCGCTGCCGCGGAAGTGCAGGTCGAACAGCCGATCGAAGGTCGTGCGGCGCTCGGGTGGCGGGGCGAGCGTGGCCAGCGCCGATTGCCTGATGTCGTTGAGGTCGCGCGGCCCGAGCAGCTCGATCGCGGCGAGATAGGAGGTGGTCTGCTCGGGCGCGACGGCGAAGCCGTTAGCGCGCAGCAGCGCGACGAAGGAGACGAAGATGCGGGCAGCGCGCGGAAGCTCCGGCTCGGTGCTCATGCGGTTGCCTCCGCGAGCATGACGTCGAGCCGTGGCGAGATGAAGTGCAGGTCTTCCTCGTCTTTCAGCGCCACGCCGATTGAGCGTTTGAAGGCGTCGGGCCAGCGCGCACCGCCCTTGTGAAGCAGCGTCGCCGCTTCGGCCCAGTCGACCGCTTCCGCGATGCCCGGTGCCTTGCTGAGCGGCTCGCGGCGCAATTTGCCGACGGCCGCGACGACGGCCCGCGCGGTCGCCTCGGCGACGCTGGAGGCCCGCAGCATCACGATACGCGCCTCCCGCTCTTCGGTGGGATAGTCGATCCAGTGATAGACACAGCGGCGGCGCAGGGCTTCGTGCAGGTCGCGCGTCCGATTCGAGGTCAGCACGACCACAGGACGTTCGGCCGCGCGCACTGTGCCGCGTTCCGGGATCGAAATCTGGAAGTCCGAGAGAAATTCGAGCAGGAACGCCTCGAATTCCTGGTCGGCGCGGTCGATCTCATCGATCAGCAGCACGGTCGAATCGGGCGCGCGGAGCGTCGCCAGCATCGGCCGCTCAATCAGAAACGTCTCGCCATAGATGTCGATGCTCTCGTCGCCAGCCTGGCGGATCGCGAGCATCTGCCGTGGATAGTTCCACTCGTAGAGCGCGGCCGAGGCGTCGATGCCCTCGTAGCATTGCAGGCGGATGAGGCGGCGGCCGAGGACGGCGGCGATGGCTTTCGCGGCCTCGGTCTTGCCGACGCCGGGGGCGCCTTCGAGCAGGAGCGGTTTGCCGAGGGCAAGGCCGAGATAGGCTGCGGTCGCGAGCCCTTCATCGGCGAGGTAATAGGCTGCCCGAAGCGCCTTCTCCAGCGCCTCGGGGTTGTCGATGCCAACGATGTTGCTGCGAACTGCCATGGCCAGTCTCAGCGTCGCGCCTGTGGCCGCGCGCCGCCCTGGGTCTTGATCGCGCGCAGCACCTTTTCCGGCGTAATCGGCAGATCGTCGATGCGTACACCGACGGCGTTGAAAATCGCATTCGCGACAGCCGGCAGCACGGGATTGGCGCACATTTCGCCCGGTCCTTTGGCGCCGAACGGGCCATCTGGCGCGGGACGCTCCAGCACCGCAATATCGTGCGGGCAAATGTCGCCCGGGCCGGGCATCAGATATTCGACGAAGTCGCGGGGGCCGTGGACGGGGTCGGGATAGTGAGGCTCCGTCGTCTCGTACAGCGCGTGGCTGATGCCCATCCAGGCGCCGCCCACCAGCTGCTGCTCGACCAGGCGCGGATTGAGCGCGCGGCCGAGCTCGTAGGCGGAGTCCATGCGGACCATCGCGACTTCACCGGTCTCGTCGTCGACCTCGACCTCCGCCACGAGACAGGCATGGGCGTAGCAGGTCGCCGGCGACATCTCGCCGGTTTCGGGGTCGACGTTGGACAGAGGCACGAGGAATATGCCGCGGCCGGAGATGGTCTTGCCCTGCTTGAACTGGGCGGCGATGGCGACGTCCTTGGTCGAGATCGAGCGATGCGGCGCACCCTTGACGTGGATGTTGCCGCGTCCGTCCGTTTCGAGATCGGTGGCGTTGACCTCGAGCTCCTCGGCGGCCGCCTCCATCATCACGCCGCGTGCCTCGCGCGCCGCGGCCATCACGGCATTGCCGACGCGATGGGTGCCGCGCGAGGCGAAGGAGCCCATGCAATGCGGACCGGTGTCGGAATCCGCGGTATCGACATAGACGTCCTCGACGGGAACGCCCAGCGTCTCCGCGCAGATCTGACGCGTCACCGACTTCATGCCCTGGCCGAGGTCGATGGACGACAGCGCCACCGTGAACTTGCCGCTCGGGTTGGAATGAACCAACGCCTGGCTGGGATCGCCGCCGAGATTCATGCCGATGGGATAGTTGATCGACGCCATGCCGCGTCCGCGATGCCGGGTCATCAGCGCCTCCTGGTGCCGAACACGGAGGAGAAGCGGGGCGCGCCATGCGAGGGCGCGGCCGGCCGCGGTGGAGGTGGCGACGGCGCAGGGGGCGGCGGCTCGCGCGGTGGTTCGCGGGTGACGGTGGGCGGGAGCCGGTCATAGCTCGTGCGCTGCTGGACTGGTGCGACCGGCCGGCCGCGCGAATCCGTCGACGTCGGCGGGATCACGGCGCGGCTGCCGCCGCCATCCTTGCGCGACGACGCTCGCTTGAACTCCTCGCGGATCGGCCATTTCGCCTTCTCGGCGGCGACCTGGACGCATTCGATCAGCGCGGTGTTCTTGGCTTCGCGCCGATGCGCCTTCATGTCGCCGTCGCGATACGCATTGAGTATCCGGAACTCCATCGGATCCATGCCGACGAGGTTCGCCAGCTTGTCCATCTGACACTCGATCGCGAAATCCATCGCGGTGACGCCGAAACCGCGCATCGCCGTCGCGGGCGTCCGGTTGGTGAAGACGCAATAGACGTCGCCACAGACGTTCGGGATCGTATAGGGCCCGGGCAGATGCGCGGCGCATTTCACGGCGGCGTAGCTGGACAGCCGCGTATAGGCGCCGCTGTCGAAATAGGCGCGGATCTTGCGTGCGACGATGCGGCCGTCGCGCATCACGCCGTCCTTGATGTAGATGCGCTCGGCGCCGCGGGGCGGGCCGTACTGCATCTCCTCCTCGCGCCCGAACACGTAGCGGACGGGACGCCCGGTCAGCATCGCGCCCAGGATCGCGAGCGGCTCCGTCAGCGTATCCACCTTGCCGCCAAAGCCGCCGCCGACCGTGCCGCCGATGAAGTGAAAGGTGTTGGAAGGCAAGTCCAGGATCTTGGCGCAAGTGTCGACCGAGAAGAACAGCGCCTGCGTCGAGGTGTAGACGACGTAGCGGCCGTTGGTGTCGGGCGCGGCGATCGCGCCATTGGTTTCGGTCGGCGCGTGCTCGATCGGAGACATCTGGTAGCGTTGCTCCAGCACGTGGTCGGCCGTCGCGAGCGCGGCGTCGGCATCTCCGAAGCGCAGCTTCTGGTGATCATGGACGTCGTGATAGATGAAGGCATTCTTCGGATAGGCCTCGTTGACCACAGGCGCGCCGGCTTTGAGTGCGTCCTCGACGTCGAGCACGACCGGCAGCGGCGCGTAGTCGATCCGCACCTTTGCGATGGCCTCGAACGCCTCGCGCTCGCTGTCCGCGACGATGGCGACGACCGGCTCGCCCTTGTAGCGGACCTTGTCCGCCGCCAGCGTAGGCTCGTCGTCCTTGCCGAAGTTGATAAGGCTGAGAAGCGTGTTGAGATTGCGCGGCACGTCGGTGCCGCGGATGATCCGGCGTACGCCGGACGAGCGTTCGGCTTCCGTGGTGTCGATATGGCGCAACCGCGCATGCGCCTGCGTCGAGCGGACCACCTTCAGATGTAGCATGCCCTGAAGCTTGTGGTCGTTGAAATAGCTCGACGTGCCCGTGACATGGCCGAGCATGTCCTGGCGCTGCGTGCCCTTGCCGATCTCATTGAGATTGTCGTCGCGCTCGTCGGCGAAAATGTCCTTGCGCAGTTCCAGCATGACAAGATCCTTTAGGCGCTGGCCCGGCCGCCCGAAGCGGCAAGGATGGCATCGATGATGGGTTCGTAGCCGGTGCAGCGGCAGATGTTGCCGGAGATCGCCTCGACGACCTCGGCGCGGCTAGGCTGCGGATTGCGATCGAGCAGCGCCTTTGCGGCCATCAGCATGCCCGGCGTGCAATAGCCGCATTGGGCGGCAAAATTGTCGGCGAAGGCGCGCTGGAGCGGATGCAGGTTCGGGCCCTGCTTGAGACCGTCGAGCGTCTCGACCGACCGGCCGGCGACGGTTTCCGCCAGCGTCAGGCATGACAGGTGCAACTCGCCGTCGATCAGCACACTGCAGGTGCCACAGCCGCCCTGGCCGCAGCCGAATTTCGGCGTCATATCGCCGATCAGTTCGCGCAGAGCGACCAGCAGATTGGTGCCGCCATCGACGAAGATCGCGACGTCGCGGCCGTTATGACAAAATTGCAGGGCGGTCTTGGCCATGACGAGCTATTCCTGACCCGAGAGGAGACGGCGCAGATGTACGCCGGCGATCTCGCGGCGATACCAGGCGCTGCCGAGCGCGTTGTCGAAGGGTGAGGTGCCCTCGGTGACGGCTGACGCCGCGGCCCCGATGGTCGCGGCATCCAGCGGGCGTCCCTCGAGCACACGCTCGGCGGCGCGTGCCCGAATCTGGGTCGGCGCCATCGAGCCCAGCGCGATCCGTGCCCCGGCGATCCGGCCGCCGCTGATCGGCAGATGGGCTGCGAGCGTAATGACGGAGCCGCCCTTTGGCTTGATACGGGCGACCTTGTGGTAGCGGAAGGCGTCCGCGCTCACCGGCCGTGCGCAGGACACCGAGAGCACCAGCGTGCCGGCCTGCCGCTCGCGCGACTGCAAGAACTCTTCGATGGCGATGTCGCGCGTGCCAAAGCCGCCCTGCACGGCGACGGTCGCATCGAGCGCAAGCAGCGCCACCGCGAAGTCGCCATAAGGACTTGGCGCGAACAGGTTGCCCCCGACCGTGCCCATGTTGCGCACCGCAGGTCCGCCGATCGAGCGGGCAGGGGCGTGCAGGAAGCCGAGGTCGCGCTCGGCGAGGATTTTTGCGAAGGTGATGCCGGCCCCGAGCGTCACGCGCGGGCCCGACGCGTCGATCCGGGTCAGGGCTTGGTCGCTGGCGCGGATGACGGTCGAGACGGAGACGTCACCCTCGTTCAGCGCCCGCATCACCAGCGTGCCGCCGCCGAGATAGCGTGCGCCGCGATCTGCCGACAGCGCGCCGGCCGCTTCGCTAGTGCTGGCAAAAGTCTTGACTGTCACGGCCATTGCTATGCCGCCTCCTTCAGGTGCCGGCGGATCGCCTCGAAGCCGGCTTGGTAGATGTCTTCCGCGACCATGTGGACGATGCGATCGCGGTCCTCCGGCCTGGTGCTGAAGCGCGACTCCCAGTGCCAGAAGGTGCGATCGCCGTCGGTCACCGGCAGCAGGCGGACGTGCGCCACGTAGTTGAACATCGGCACCGGCGTATCGAGCAGGCAGTAGCTGAAGGTCTGCTCGAGATCGGAGAGCGCCAGCAATTGCTCGCGCAGCTCCGATCCGTCCTGCAGCTTGAAGCGCCTGACACAACCGATTTTGTCAGGGGAGTGCGCGCGCTCGATCGTGGAGGTCGCGACCGCCGGATGCCAGCGATCGTGTCCATTGAAGTCGCGCAGCACATCCCACACCGCATCGGTGGGCGCATCCAGGATCGTGCTCTTGACGATATGCGGCACGGAGTTCACCCCCCGAACTGGCGCTTGAGGGCGTCGAAGCCGCCCTGGAATACGCCGCCGCCGATATTGCCGACGAGCTCCGCTTCCCGTTCGGGTACGCAGTCGAACTCGGCGGTCCACTCCATGAAGGTCTGGTCCCCGTCGGTGACCGGCGTCAGCCGCAGGGTCGCGACGTAGTTCTCCACGCCCATGGGGGATTCCAGGATCGAATAGGTGCAGAACATGTCGTAGTCGGACAGGCCGAGCAACTTCTCGCGGATGCGGTCGCCGTTGCGCAGGCGAAAATCCCTGACACAGCCGATCTTGTCCGAGGGCTCGCCGCCCTCGATGCGGCTTTCCGCGATCGCGGGATGCCAGTTCGGCATGCCGTTGAAGTCGCGCACCCGTGCCCAGACGCGATCGTTGCGCGCATTGACGACGGTTGAGACATAGACGCGGGCCATGATGCGACCTCAGCTCTTCTTCCGGGGGCTGCGCTCCGCGGGCGGTTCGCCCTCGGTCGAGGGCGAGGGAGCTGCAGCCGGCTTCTCGCCGCCTCCGCCTCCACCGCCGCCCTTGCGGGCGGACTCCTTGATGCCTTGCATGTCGCGCGCCTCGCGGATCAGGCCCGGCATCTTGGCGAGGCTGCCGCCCTCGACGCCGATATCCGCCAGAAGCGAATCGATCAGCGGCGCCTGGACGCGGTAGCGCAGCGCCGAGTCGATCACCTCGTCGGTGGCGCTGCGGCCGCCATTGCCGCCATGGCCGTTGCCGTTGAGGCCGTCGACCTGGAGGATGCGGATGCCCTCGATCTTCTCCATCGGCTTGACGCTCTCGCGCACGATGCCTTCGATCCGGTCGAGCAGCTTCCTGCGGAACAGCGAGTAGCGAGCCTGGTCGGTCAGCACGTTCTCGGCCTCGTTGAGCAGCCGCTGCGCCTCGGCCTCGACGGCCGCGCGCACGCGCTCGGCCTCGGCGGCAATCCGGGTCTCCTCGGCCTGCTTCTCGGCGATCACGATTTCCACGCTCTTGCGACGCCTTGCGATCTCGTTTTCGCGCGCGGTGATGACGCGCTCGGTGGCCTCCGTCGCATGCATCCGCGCTTCCTCGGCCGAGGCCCTGGCTGCGGACTCCTCCAGCGACTTCAGGTGGATCGCGATCGCCTTCTCCATCAGAACGGTCTCGACCTCCTTCTCGCGGTTGACTTCGAGCTTGCGCAGCTCGCGCTCGCGGCCGATGCGGGCTTCATCCAGGCCGCGATCCGACGAAATGCGGGCACGCTCGACCTCTTCGCGCGCGGCGATCTCGGCTTCCTGCAGCGACTGGACGCGGGCGACCTCGAGCTGCTCGATCGAGCGGCGGCGTTCGATCCGCGCCGCCTCCAGCGCCTGCTCGCGTGAGACGTCGGTGGTCTCGACGTCCTTGCGTGCGACGATCTCGGCCTGCTTGACCTGACGGTCGGCGTCGATGCGTTCGGAACGCTTGGTGGAGAGCGCGATGACGCGGTCCTCGTCCGCGATCTCGATCGCCTTCTTCTGCTCGATATTGAGCACTTCGCGCTTCTTGGACGAATTGATCCGCTCGGACTCCAGCGCGAGATCGACGCCGATGCGCTGGCGCTCGATCGCGTCGCGCCGCTTGAGGTCGGCCGCCTCGACTGCGGCGGTGCGCTCGATCTCCAGCGCCTTGGTCTCCCTGTCGGCCTGGATCCGCTCGGCCGCGATGGCCTTCTCCTGCGCGATGCGCGCGGCCTCGATCGCCTCGCGGGAGGCGATGTCGGCTTCCTCGACGGCGCGGTTGCGGGCGATCTCGAGCGAACGAACTCGCTCCTCCTGGGCGATGCGGGAGGCTTCGGTGGCTTCGCGCGCGCTGATGCCGGCGACATCGAGTGCCTGGTTACGTTCGATCTCCAATTGCCGCGTATTCTGCTCAGCGGCGATGCGCTCTGCGGAAAGCGTCCGCTCGCGAGCGATGCGCGCGGCCTCGACCGCGCGCTGGGCCTCGATCTCGGCTTCCTGGATCGTGCGCACCTGCTGGATCTCAAGCGCGCGGGTGCGCTCGTCTGACGCGATGCGCTCGACATTGACAATCATGGTCTGGGCGATGCGGGCCTTTTCGGTCGCTTCGCGGGCGGCGATCTCGGCCTCGTCCACGGCGCGGGTCCGCTCGATCTCGCGGCGCCGTGTCTCTTCTTCATTGGCAATACGGGCGTCGGTCACCACCCGGTCCTGCTGGATACGCGCTTTCTCGATCGCCTCGCGGGCGGCGATCTCGGCTTCCTCGATCGTACGCATCCGCTCGATTTCGCGCTGGCGCACCTCGCGCTCGGAGGCGATGCGGCTGGTGTCGATCGAGCGCTGGTTGGCGATCCGGGTCTTCTCGACCTCCTCGCGGGCGAGCAGTTCCTTCTCTTCGATGGTGCGGGCGCGCTCGATCTCCCGCTGGCGGGTCTCGCGCTCGGACGCGATGCGGGCTTCCGCGATCGCCTGGTCGTTGGCGATGCGTGCCTTCTCGATGGTCTCCCGCGCGGAAATCTGCGCTTGCTCGGCTTCGGTCTCGCGGAGGGCCCGCTCACGCGCGACCTCGGTGCGTTGCAGGGCGCGGCGCATCTCGATGTCACGCTCCTGCTCGAGGCGAGCCGTCTCGCTTTCGCGCTCGATCTCAAGGGCCTGTCGCTCGGCCTCCAGATTCCGGGAGCGGATCTTGATCATCGAATCCTGCTCGATGTCGTTGCGCAGCTTGCGCTTGGCCTCGATGTCCTCCATCAGGCGTGTCAGACCTTCGGCGTCGAAGCGGTTCGAAGGATTGAAGAATTCGAGATCGGTCTGGTCGAGATCGGTGATCGCGACGGACTCCAGCTCGAGTCCGTTCTGAGCGAGGGCCTCAGCCGCGTTCGCCTTGACGCGGGCCACATACTCGCCGCGTTGCTCGTGCATCTGCTCCAGGGTCATCTCCGAGGCAATCGAACGGATCGCGGAGATGAATTTACCGGCGAGGAGGGCGTGGAGCTGCTCGGGCTCCATGGTGCGGCGGCCGAGCGTGGCGGCGGCGATGGACACGGCTTCGCGGGTGGCCTGAACGCGGACATAGAAGTCGGCCTCGATGTCGACGCGCATGCGGTCACGGGTGATCACGGCGTCCTGCCGGGAGCGCACGATGCCCATCGGCTGCACGTTCATGTTGACGGGTGTGTAGTCGTGGATGAAGGGCAGCACGAAGGCGCCGCCGTTGATCACGACGCGCTCACCAAGCAGGCCGGTCCGGACGAATGAGGTCTCCTTGGACGAGCGATGGTAGAGCCAGTTCACGATGTAGACGCCAACCACGATCACCACGATGGCGACGATCAGCCAGAGGATCAATTCACCGACCAGAGTCCCTGACATATTTTCCTCCCTCGACCTTCCGGCGTTATCGCGCGCCGATCGCCTTGAATTTGCGTACCTGATCCGTCAGCGCCCGCTCGACCGGCAGCCGCTCCATCGAGGAGGCGCCGTAAAAGCCGTGGCAATAGCGGGTGTTCTTCATGATAAAATCGGCGTCGTCCGGATCGGCGATCGGTCCGCCATGGGCGAGCACCAGAATGTCCGGATTGACGCTGAGCGCGGCGGAGGCCCAGGTGTCGATGCGCGCGGGGCAATCCTTGAGCTTGGGCGCAGTCTGCGCGCCGATGGTGCCCCCGGTCGTGAGGCCGAGGTGACAGACGATGATATCCGCGCCCGCGATCGCCATCGCGGCGGCTTCCTTCTCGGTAAAGACGTAAGGCGTCGTCAGCAGGTCCTTCTCGCGCGCCCTGGCGATCATGTCGATCTCGAGCGCGTAGGACATACCGGTCTCTTCGAGATTGGCGCGGAACACTCCGTCGATCAGGCCGACGGTCGGAAAGTTCTGCACGCCGGCGAAACCGAGCGCCTTCAACTGGTCCAGGAAAGCGTCCATGTCGCGGAACGGATCGGTGCCATTGACGCCAGCTAGCACTGGCGTTTTGGTCACGACGGGCAGCACTTCGCCGGCCATCTCCAGCACGATGGCGTTGGCGTCGCCATAAGCCATCAATCCCGCAAGCGAGCCGCGGCCGGCCATGCGATAACGGCCGGAATTGTAGATGACGATGAGATCGACGCCACCGGCTTCCTCGCACTTGGCCGACAGGCCGGTGCCGGCGCCGCCGCCGATGATGGGCTCGCCGCGCTTTGCCATGTCGCGGAAGCGTTTCAACAGTTCTGCGCGTTCAAACCGGGCCATCGGTCACCTCGCTAGTCTCCGGCGCGCCCCGGTGCGGCCGAACAAGGTCCGGAACGCGCTGACAATGGTGGAGGCGAACTCGGGATCGTTGATGTTCTTGGGGACGCGGATGAGCTGACGGTTGGCGGTCTGCCGCACGTTCCGCTCCAGCGCACGGAACAGCGCTGCATCGGCATCGGGCTCCCAGAACGGCTGTCCCCGCGCGTCGAGCGCGGAGACGCCGCCCTCGGGCAGGAAGAAGCGCACCGGGCCGTCCATCTGGTTGAGCCGATCGGCGATCCACCGGCCCATGCGTTCGTTTTCGTCCGCGGTGGTCCGCATCAGGGTGACCTGCGGGTTGTGGACGTGGAATTTGCGGCCGCGGTAGCGCTCTGGAATGGTGTCCGGGGCGCCGAAATTCACCATGTCGAGCGCGCCCACCGAGCCGACATAGGGTAGGCGGCTGCGGATGATCGCACCGAAGCGGTCGTCGGTCGCCGGGAATACGCCACCCATCAGGAGATCGCAGATTTCCGTGGTGGTGAGATCGATGACGCCGGCGATCTGCCCGGAATCGACGAGTTTCTCCATTGAGCGGCCGCCGACGCCGGTGGCGTGGAAGACGAGGCACTCGAAATCCTCGCGCAGATCGGCCGCGATCTTCTGCACCGCCGGCGTGGTGACGCCGAACATGGTGATGCCGACCGACGGCAATCCGCCGTCGCCGTGATCCTTCCGCGCGTGCTGATCGAGGCGCGCCCTGACCATGCCGGCCAGCGCATGGGCGCCATTGGCGAGCACGGCACGCGAGATCGAGTTGAGGCCCTGCACGTCGGTGACCGAATGCATCATGGTAATGTCGGCGGGGCCGACATAGGGCCCGACGTCGCCGGAGGCGACGGAGGAGATGATCAGCTTGGGCACCCCAACCGGAAGAGTCCGCATCCCCGGCGCGACCAGTGACGCTGCGCCCGAACCGCCCGCCGAAATGACGCCGGCAATATTGCTCTGGCGACGCAGCCAACTGGCGAAGGCCTCGGCCATCGCGGTGACGGCGGCGCCGCGGTCGGGTCCGAACACCGCCGATCCGCCACGCCCATGGTTCAAGGCGATCTCCTGGGCGGAGACGTCGCTGGTTGCGTGCCGGCCGCTGGTGGAGACATCGACCAGTCGTGTGCGCAGTCCGCTCCCGGCGATGATGTCGCGGATGAAGCGAAGCTCCGTGCCCTTGGTGTCGAGCGTGCCGACGACGAGCACGACCGGGGGTCCCTGCGTTTGCGCCGCGACCGGCTCGCGCCGGCGCCGGGCGGTCTCGTCGAGACGCGCCACCGGTGTCGAGAGCGTGCGGGCAGCGGCCTCGATGCGGGCGATCGGGACCGGCTGTGACCATCGGGTGGGCGGCGTCGGGTTGGAGATGTAGACGCGGATGGGGCTGCCCTGACGGGACGGCTGGGGCGCGGCCTTCGCCCCGGTGCCTGCCGTCGGCATGTCGATGGCGGGCGCGAGCTCGGCGTGGAGGCCGACGCCGAGCAGGCGCTGCTGCAACTCCCGGTCCGCGGCAAGGCGCACGGAATCGATAATGCGGTTGATGCGGCCGTTGACCATGATCGCGACGTTGCGCGAGACGGCCGTGGCCACACCGATGTTCTGCTCGATCACGAGCACGGACATGTCGCCGTCCTCGCCAAGCCGTACCAGCATCTCCTCGACCTGGGCGACGATGACGGGCGCAAGCCCCTCGGTCGGCTCGTCCATGATCAGGAGCTGCGGATTGGTGAGCAGCGCGCGGGAGATCGCCAGCATCTGCTGCTCGCCGCCGGAGAGCTGGCCGCCGCCATGATCCTTGCGCTCGGCCAATCGCGGAAAGGTCTCGTAGATGCGCTCGACCGTCCACGCCCCGCGCCGCAGGCCCGCTGCAAGCTGAAGATGCTCGTCGACGCTGAGCGAGCGCCACAGCCTCCGGCCCTGCGGCACGTAGCCGACGCCGAGCCGGGCTATGTGGGCGGGCGGCCGCCGGGTGATGTCGTCGCCGCGGACGCGGATCGAGCCGCCGCTGACCGGGACCAGCCCCATGATCGCCTTACACAGCGTGGTCTTGCCCATGCCGTTGCGACCGACCACCGAGAATACGCCGGCTTCGAGCGTCAGGTCCACGCCCTGCAGCGCATGCGAATGCCCGTAGTAGACGTCGAGGCCGCGGACCTCGAGCGCGGCGGCGGAGCGGCGGGCCTCACTCATGGCCACCTCCGAGGTAAAGCTCCTGCACCTCGGGATCGGACTGGATCTCCTGCGGCAGGCCTTCCTTGAAGATGCGCCCGTTGTGCATCATCGTGACGCTCTCAACGACGCGCAGGGCGACGTCCATGTCGTGCTCGATGATGATGTAGCCGATATGCGCCGGCAGCGAGGTCAGTATCTCCACCAGCTCGGCACGCTCGGTCGGAGACAGGCCCGCGGCCGGCTCGTCGAACAACACGAAGCGCGGCGCGCCGGCGAGCGCGAGTGCGATCTCGAGCTGGCGCTGCTGGCCATGCGCAAGCTCGGCGACGCGCTGGTCCTTCACGCCCGTGAGATGGACAGCCTGCACGAGATTGTCGGCCGCGCTCATCAGCGCGTCGTTCTGTCCGGGGCGCAGGAACGAGAAGCGGCCGCGCGAGACGCCGCGGCAGGCGAGGTAGACGTTGTCCTGGACGGTGAGACCGGGAAAGAGCGCGGAGATCTGGTAGGTCCGGCGCAGGCCGCGGCGGATGCGCTCGTAGGGCGGGAAGTGGGTGACGTCCTCGCCGAAGAAACGGATGGTGCCGGAGGAGGGCGGGAAATCGCCGGTGATGCAGTTGAACAGGGTGGTTTTTCCGGCACCATTCGAGCCGAGCACGGCGCGCCGCTCGCCGGGGCGCACTGTAATGGTGACGTCGGTGAGCGCGGCCAGCGCGCCGAACAGGCGCGTCACGCCGCGAAGCTCCAGCGCCGCGCCGGCGCCGACGGCTGAGAGGCGTTGCGCGACGCTATCCATGACCGGATCCTTGACCAGATCCTCGGCCGTGACGTCCGCTTGAACGGGCCGCGCCGGATCGCTGGCGCTGTCGCCAGCTCTGCCAGAGCCCGATCACGCCGTCCGAGGACCAGAAGACGATGGCGAGGAAACCGAGGCCGATCAGCAGCCGGAAGCGGTTGCCGTCGAGCCCGAGCTTGACCAGGAAGTCGAGCGCGAAGGTGCGTAGCAGCACGAAGATCAGCGCGCCGATGAAGGGACCGATGGGACGCGTGATGCCGCCGACGACGGCGATGATGAGGATATCGATGCAGGCGCCGACGCTGACGGATCCGGGCGAGATCTGCCGGTAGTTCCAGACCTGAAGCACGCCGGCCAGCGCCGCGACAAAGGACGCGAAGGCGTAGGCGGCGACGCGGTGCGCATTGACGTTGAAGCCGAGCGCCGCCATGCGGCGGGGATTGTCACGCACACCTTGCAGCGCCAGGCCGAACGGTGCGCGGGAGATGTATTCAACGGCGAAGTAGCACAGCGCAGCAACCGCGAGCACGATGTAATAGAAGGGAATGTCGGCGCGCCAGTTGACGCCCCAGAAATGCGGCGTTGCAACAGTGTTGATGCCGGTATGGCCGTTGAAGATCGCCCAGTTCTGGTTGGTGAAATAATAGAAGGCCGCGCCGATCGCGAGCGTGATCATGATGGTGTAGATGCCCTCGGTGCGCACCGCCAGCGCGCCGCCAAGCGTGCCGAACAGGGTCGCGAGCGCGAGCGCCATCGGGACTGCAAGCCACCACGGCCAACCCAGGCTGATATTGGCGTTGCCGCTGACGCCGAACACCGCGACCATATAGGCGGAGAAGCCTGCGATGGTGAGCTGCATCAGGCTGACCATGCCGCCGTAGCCGGCGAGGAACATCAGGCTCAGCGCCATGATTCCGAGGATCAGCGTGGTCGCAAAGATCTCGATCAGGAAGAAGCCGTTGGCGATCAGCGGCATGATCAGGAGAATGGCCGCGACAATCCAGGCTGCAGGATTGTTGATCTCCGGCCATCCGCGCAACGCGGGGCGCTGCGCGGCTGCGGCGGGACGAACGGTGACGCGGGCGTCGTGGGCGAGCGACATCTCAGCGCCTCGCCACCAGGCCTTGCGGCCGGACTGCCAGTACCAGCACCATGATCAGGAAGGTCACGACGATGGCGTAGGTCGGGATGTAGACCGAACCGAGCTGTTCGGCGAGGCCGATGATCAGCGCGCCGAGCGCGGCACCGGGGATCGAGCCCATGCCGCCGACGATGACGACGACGAGCGAGGCAAGCAGGAAGCGGATGTCTTCGCCGGGCGAGAGAGACTGGAAGGTGCCGCCGACGACGCCGGCGATGCCGGCAAGCCCGGCACCGAGCGCAAAGACCAGCACGAAGACGAGCTGGATCCGCACTCCGGTCGCGGCAAGGATGTCGCGATCGTCGACGCCGGCGCGGATGATCATGCCGATGCGTGTGCGGTTGAGCGCGAGCCACATCGCCAGGCCGATCACGACGGAGGCGGCGAAGATCACCAGCCGGACCAGGGGATAGCGGAGATAGACCGGCTCGCCCGAGGATTTCACCGCAGTGATCAGCGGCAGCTCGATAGGGCCGATCAGCCAGTTCGGCGTCTGGATCTGATAGAAGTCGCCGCCGCAAGCCCACAGCATCAGGTCGGCGAAGACGATCGAGAGCCCGATCGTCACCATGGTCTGCCGCAAGTCCTGGCCCTCCATGCGGCGGAAGACGATGAGCTGAAGCAGGACGCCGACCAGCGCCGTCAGGATGAAGGCGGCGATGAAGCTGAGGAGCCAGGAGCCGGTCGAGGCGCTGATGGCGTAGCCGACATAGCCGCCGAACAAATACAGCGAGCCGTGCGCGAGGTTGACGTTGCGCATCAGGCCGAAGATCAGCGTGAAACCGCTGGCGACCAGGAAGTAGAGGCCGCCGAGCGTGATGCCGTTGAACACGGCGTTCAGGAAGACCCGCTTGCGGCCGATCGCCTCTTCAAGTCCGGGCGGCCACACCGCCAAGGTCAGCCACAGTGCAAGCGCGATCGCGATGATCACGATCAGGGCCCAGGCCGGATGACGTTCGACGAAGCGCGTCATGTCAACTGCCTCATCCCGGCCTCGCGCCCCGGCAAGCGGGAAGAGGGAGCGATCAGGCCGCGTCGACCTTGCCCTGCCTCATGTTTTGAACGCTGGTCGAACAGCCTTGCGTAGGCTGCGTACCTCGCCATGGACGTGCGTCCTCCCGGACTTGCGATCCTCTTTTCGGGATCGCGTTCCGACCATCTTAGCGAGGGCACAAGGGGAGCGTTTGATCGTCAGTATCTTTTCGCGCGCGGTCAGGCCCGCAAAACCTTGGCGGCGCGGCGGTAATCGGTCGGCGCCATCCCGACATTGGCGGTGAAGAAGCGTGTGAAGCCGCTTTGCGAGGAGAAGCCGAGGTCGAAGCCGATGTCGGCGATCGGTGCTTCGCCGGCGACGAGGGCTTCCAGCGCCTGTTCCATGATCAGGGTGTTGAGGTAGAGATGCGGCGTGACGCCGGTCTGGGTGCGGAATAGTCGGTAGAAATGCGGGCGCGACAGGCCGGATTCGCGCGCGATCGTGTCGAGCTCCATTTCGGCGCCCGGACTTTCGGACATCAGCTTGATGCATTTGCGCACGCGGAAGTCGGTGACGGCGCCGGCCGCGCGCGCGTCGCGCGCGATCTCGGCCTGCTGCCAACTTTCGTCGTAGCAGATGTCGATCAGCCGCCGCAGTTCGGCATCGAGGCTGGAGAGTGACGGTGCGCCGCACACAAGCGCGGCGGTTCGTCTGATGTGCTTGTCGAGTGCGACCGTGCGCTTGAACTGGGTGCGGCCGAAACGCA
The DNA here is from genome assembly GCF_052588265.1 of Bradyrhizobium sp. Pa8. NCBI lineage: Bacteria > Pseudomonadati > Pseudomonadota > Alphaproteobacteria > Hyphomicrobiales > Nitrobacteraceae > Bradyrhizobium > Bradyrhizobium sp. Pa8. Next base: position 3,489,250 of record NZ_CP176767.1, read on the forward strand.
GGCGGTCGGCGCCGGGCGCATCGGGCGCGAACCACTCCGGATTGACGTAGAGCACGAAGAAGATCGCGCCACCGTCGAGATCGGACGGCAGGAAATTGTGAGGCTCCCAGGGATTGACCGCAACGATGGAGCTTTCCGTAAGGTCGTAGTGCCCGTCACAGACGTCGATGCATGCGGACAGGCCGCCAACATGGAAGATCAGATGACCTTCGCGATGTGCGTGCACGTTGAAAGGGCGATTCAACTGATAGACCGTCGCGCGACCGAACCGGCCGTGAAAGACGGCAAGCGCCCGGCTCATGCCTTCCCTCCCGAATGTTCTTTTCTTTTCAGTCAGCGTTCAACAACCGGGGCGAGATTGCAAGAGCGCAAGATATCGCGCCTGCAAATCGCTCCCGGTTGCCGGAGAGGTATGCGAAACGAGCGACGGTGAATGCGTCAGTACTTCTTACATTCCGGGACCGTACGGCTCGGCAGTCCGATCTTGGCGAACACCGCCGGATCGTAACCGAGCGTCTGGTTCACGTTCGGGATCACCTTCACGACCTTGCTGAACAGCGCGCCCTTGCCGTCATCGACGACCTCGGTGACGAAGTTGGTGCCGATCGCCTGGCGGTTGGCGTCAAGCTTGATCTTGCCGTTCGGCGCGTCGATCTCGATCTTCGCCAGCGCCTCCTTGTATTTGGCCTGGTTATTGGAAAGATCGCCATTGACCTCGCGCAGCGCGAGGATCAGCGCCATCGTCGAACCGTAATAGTTGGTCGCAAGAAGCGACGGGCTCGGGAAGCGCTTGTTGGGCGGAAACGCGTCTTGATACGCCTTCACGAACTTCTGCCAGCCCGGATCCTCCCAGGTGTCGGCCTGGCCGCTCGCCGCGATGGTGCCGACCAGCGCATTCTTGGCGTTGCCTTTCGAGGACAGGATGGTCTGGTCGATCATGATGGAGCCACCCATCAGATGCGCCTTGCCGCCGGCCTGCTGGTATTGGTTCAGGAAGTTGACGGCATCCGCACCACCGAGGCCGAGATAGATCGCATCAACGTCGTCGGGCAGCGCCGCGATGACGGAGGCAAAATCCTTGGTGCCGAGCGGCACCCATTGCCGGTTGGTGACCTGGCCGCCGGCGCCGCAGAATTCGAGCACGAGCCCGAACACCTGGGTGTAGATGAAGGAATAGTCCTCGCCGACGGTCGCGATCTTGCGATATTTCTTGGTTTCATAGGCGTATTTGCCGAGGCCCACCTGCCACTGCGCGCCGTCCATGTTGTAGCGGAAGAAGTTCGGAGCGGGATCGACATAGGTGGTTTCTTGCGCGCCGGAGGCGGCGTTGATGAAAGTCAGCTCCGGATGCGTCTTGGCGAAGTTCTTGACCGCAATGCCCTCGTCGCCGGAGAGCGGCGACAACAGGATCTGCACCTTGTCCTGCTCGATCAGCTTGCGCACGGCGCGCACCGCGGAATCCGGCGTCGCGTCGGTCGAAGCAACGATGAATTCAAGCTCTTTGTCGCCGACCTTCTTGCCAAGCACATTGAGCGCCGTCTGGTGGCCGCGCATGCCGTCCTCGCCGAGCACCGTGTAGGTGCCTTCCAGCGTTGCCGTGACGCCGACCTTGATCTTTTCCTGGGCGATTGCCGCGCCTGAAAGAAAAAGGCTGCTTAGCGCGATCAGTCCCACACTGCATTTCAACATTGCATTCCTCCCTCTATGGCCAAATTTTTCGCTGAATTGGCGCGGCGCCGTGGCTCCCGAAAGGCGCCCGGCTGTTGAACGAAGGCTAACCGAAGTCGGATACAGTGCACGTATGGGCGCATCGTGCGGCTTGACGGGCAGTCTCATTTTGAATGTTGCGGCGCAATTGGCTTCGCGGTGCAATAGGTGGCCGGCTTGCCCAATTTGCAGGACGGCGCGTGAGGGGCACGATCCTGCGCTGGGTCCGTGCATGGAGCCTGACCCAGCACAGGCCTGGTCCGGTTCAAATCCCCAAGGGAATGTGGGGCGGGAACAGCCCCCGACGGCTGGATCCAGCTAGAATTTGCCGACAGGGTGCCACGGATCGCGGCCGGCTGGGCCCCGATCCCGCCGCCGCTATTCAACCTAGGGTGAATTTGCCCCGGATTTCCATTACCATCGGGTGGAAATGAATCACCATACGGCCTCTCACGATCCCGTTCTTGTGGCGCTGTCGATCCTGATCGCCGCGCTCGCCTCCTACACAGCGCTCGACCTCGCGACCCGGATGCGTGCCGCGTCCGGGCGGGCTCGTCCGGCTTGGCTTGCAGCCGCGGCCACCGCCATGGGCGGCGGCATTTGGTCCATGCATTTCGTCGGCATGCTGGCTTTCAGGCTGCCTGGGGTCGAGATCTCCTACGATCCATTCCTCACCTTTCTATCGCTAGTCGTCCCCATCGTTGTCGCGGCCGCGGCCTTTGCCGTGGTCGGAAGACGCCCGCAGGCGCTCCTGGTGTCCGGCTTGGCGATGGGGCTCGGCATATCCGGCATGCACTATACGGGCATGGGCGCGATGAGAATGGCGGCATCCGTCGCGTACGATCCTCGGTGGGTCGTGCTCTCGGTCCTGATCGCGATGTGCGCTTCGGTCGTGGCGCTCTGGCTTGCCTTTCGCAAGACAAATGCGACGCAGCGGCTGTTTGCAGGACTTGTCATGGGTCTCGCGATCTCCGGCATGCATTACGCGGCTATGGAAGGTGCCTCGTTCGTGCCTGCGAACACCGTGGCGGGACACGCTGGACATTTCGTGGGTCGGGCGCCGCTGGCATTTCTGCTCGCCGGCGCCACCATCCTGATCCTGAGCATTGGGATTGCCGCTGCCGTCTACGATCGGGTGTCGGCGGAGCGCGCCCAACGCGAGGCCAGCGCGCTGAGGCGAAGTGAAGAACGCTTTCGGCTCCTGGTGGAGGGCATCGCCGATCACGCCATGTTCATGATCGAGCCGAATGGGTCCGTGGGAAGCTGGAATCTCGGGGCGCGTCGGCTGATGGGTTATGGCGACGACATCGTAGGGACCAGCTACGCGATCCTTCATACCGACGAAGACCGCGCGTCCGGGGTGCCAGCACGTGCTCTCCTGGAGGCGGAGCGGTACGGCAAGTCAGCAGTGGAAGCCTGGCGCGTGCGCCGGGACGGCAGCCGTTTCTGGGCGGAGGCAACCCTGGTCGCGGTACGGAACGAAAGCGGCTTGATCACTGGGTTTGCCAAGATCGTGCGCGACATCAGCGAGAGAAGGCGGGCACAGGAAGCGCTGGATCGGGCACGCGAAGCGCTGACGCTGTCGCAGAAAATGGAGACCATCGGTCAACTTACCGGCGGCGTGGCCCACGATTTTAACAACCTGCTCGCCGCCGTTCTCGGCAGCCTTGAGCTCCTGAAAAAACGCCTGCAAACAGACGATCCGAAGATACAGCGTCTCGTGGACAACGCGATGCAAGGCGCGCAGCGGGGCGCTCTGCTAACCCAGCGCTTGCTCGCCTTCGCTCGCAAGCAGGATCTCAAGCCGGTTGTCGTCGATATCGCCGCACTGGTGCGGGGCATGGCGTCACTGCTGAAATTCGAGGCAGGCGTCCGTATCGACACACTCTTTCCGCTGGACCTGCCAAACGTGAAGATTGACGCCAACCAGCTCGAACTGGCCATCCTCAATCTCGCGGTAAACGCGCGTGATGCGATGCCGGCCGGCGGCCTGATAACCATCTCCGCCAGGGATGAGCAGCACGAAGCTGGCGCTCCCCGCTACGTGGCGCTCTCGGTGAGCGACACCGGCTGCGGCATGGACGAGGAAACGATCAAGCACGCTCAGGAGCCGTTCTTTACGACGAAGGGCATCGGCAAAGGCACCGGGCTCGGACTATCGATGGTTCACGGCCTCGCCGAGCAGTCCGGCGGCAGGCTCGTCCTGAAGAGCCGCCTTGGAGTGGGCACGACGGCCGAGATCTGGCTGCCGGTAGCTGAGGAGGAGGCCGCATTGCCAGCACCGCGCGCGGAGGCTCCGGCACCCATGCTTCGGGCCGACCGCCGGCTTTCCGTGCTTCTGGTCGACGACGATCCTCTCGTGCTCGAGAATACGGCGGCAATGCTGGAGGATCTCGGGCATGCGGTGGTCGAGGCACGCTCGGGCGAAGAGGCATTGGATCTCCTCCGCCGCACGCAGACCATCGAACTCGTCGTCACCGACTATGCGATGCCGATCATGACCGGCCTGCAGCTTGCTGAAGCCGTGGTCGTGGAGCGTCCCGGTACGGTCATCCTCCTGAGCACCGGGTATGCGGAGCTTCCCATCGACGCGCGTTCCAATCTGCATCGCCTGTCGAAGCCGTTCGATCAGGCCGCCCTTGAGAAGGCTATCCAGGGAGCGATGCGAGAGCGGGAGCGCGCGAGATCTGTCGTCGCCTGACGGTGTCTGACTGACGGCCGCCGATCGGCGCCGCCAGCACATTTGCCTCCAGCTCCCCGACCAACCAATATGATTGCGTGGAGCCATCAGGTCGTATTTCGACCGGGGATAATAACAGCGCCTCAGCGACGAGAGGTTGCCGCTGTCCCGGTGAAAGCGTGCCGGTGCTTGGCAACCGTGTTGCCGATTCGATAAAGGGCTAAATTCAAATCAGCGTCGCGCGCGGATTCACAACCGTGTACCCGCTCAAAGAACGCGCGTGTATTCTCGTTGTGTGTCCACCTGAGTTGCCGTCGTACGCCATCCAAACGTCGCCCCCGATGTGCTGCTCGAGGACGAAAACGTGCCCTCGTCTTGCCGCGACCATTCCTGGTGCTGGCGATGTACGCGGAAATCTCAGCCAGTTTGACGCGAGATTCAATTCCGGAACGATACGACCAAACAGGCGCAGGGCTGCGGCACAACCGCAGAATGAGGACGGGCAGCCCGCGGGGCGGCCGCCAACGATCCGAGTGCTGACGGGGCTATCAAGCGCCGCATTATTTGTATTGGCGACGACGGTGAGTTGTTTGGTTCGGCGTATCCGCAATGAGTCTCGCACCTCTCTTCGCTGGTTCGAGATTTGCGCGTAGTTCGAAAAGTCGCATGGCATGGTGACGTTGCATTCGGAGGCGTGCTGTATGCGATAGGGACGTGCATCTGAATTGAGCGAGGTGATCACAACGAGGCAGCACGCAGAAATTACTTGCTTGAACATTGCAGGCTCCGGGATTGATGGATCCTGCCCCGAGCAGCGAGCAACTAACAAAGATTGGCTGAAATGGGTCAAAAGAGCGGCCTAATGCTGGAGCAGAGGCCGGCTATACTTCTGGAGTAACTCGAAACGCGTCGTTGAAGAACACCTTTGCCGCAAGTGGGCCGTGGACGCGGCGCCCGCTTCACGTGTTGATCATGGCCACGTAGTCCACGTGAAGAGTAATTGGTCCCTTCGATCCGTCCAGAATGACGCGGAGGCTCTTCGGATAGTATCCGGCCCCAACCACGGTCCCGGTCTTTCCAGCTAAGCGAGGACCGGCTGCCGGCTTTACCTGAATTCGTGAACCTGGCGGAAACTTGAGGTTCGTTTGGGCCGACCCTGACATGACGTCCTCGGCAGCAAATGAGCTGATTCTACTCAAAAAATCGCCTGCGCGCGGCACAGCGAACGGGTGGGACAAATTCGCTTCGCGCGCGCTATCAAAAAGAGCTCTCCAGCCACGGTGCTAAAGAGCGGCAAGGCAACCCAGCGCCCAATACTTCCGCGATCCGCAATTGCCCCCGCAAACGAGTTCAGCTTCGGTGCCGCAATACCGGCTTACAGGAGCGCGGATCCGCTAGGATTTTCTCTCTACCTGCGCCACGCCCTTTACTGAACAACGGAAACGCTTCGATGAGAACATCCATCATCGGAGGTAATCCACGGACATCAATTCGGTTTGCCGACATTGAACAATTTCGTCGACGTTGTGCCAGATTCAACATTGATCTTCTCGGCCTCGATTGGCCGCATATCGTTGAATCGTCTTTCAAAACAAGTTTTCCCGCGGATCCGGCGGTCAGCGCTGGCGCGTTGCTGTGCAAACTTTCAGCACAATAATCCCTTGGTTACGCCCAATGGAACGGAGATTCCTGCCTCAAACGTAAACATACGTTCACCTCGGTGGGACGCACGATCGGTTGTCGGGCGCTCAGACCTACAGGTCACTGGGGGCTTTCAACACAGACAGGGGAATATCATTGGCAACATTACACTACGCTGCGGGCGGGGGTCTGGACTCGCAAGGTAACTTCGCACCAGCTGAAGCTGGCTTTAATCTCGCAGATGTCCAGTATGTCGATCAGGTGAATGCACTGCCCGACGGTGTGCAGGGTCTGGTCTGGCTCGATCAGTACCACGGCGTGACTCAGGACTTTATCGACCAGGTGACGCCGTTCCTCAACAATCCGAAAGTGTTCGGCTTCTACCTTGTGGATGAGCCCGATCTGACCGGGGAGTGGGGACCGCAAGCCGATCCCGCGGATCTCAAGGCTGAATCCGACTGGATTCATCAGCACGATCCCGGGGCCAAGACGTTCACCGTCCTGATGAACACTGGATCATCGGACGATCCGAACTACATGAACAGCTACAACCAGGCGAACACCCACATCGACTACTTCGGTCTTGATTGGTATCCGGTGTGGACGGACCGTCCGAACGTCGACCTCAGCACGATCGACAAGTACGTCTCTGCCGCTGAGCAAGCCGGAATCCCGCTCGACTCCATCGTTCCGGTTTATCAGGCGTTCGGCGGCGGCGGCTGGTCCACCGAAACCGGCAGCAAGGTCGCTGTGCCGACTGCCGCGCAAGAGCAGGCAATGATCGATCATTGGGCGGACCTCGTGCCCAATCCGGCCTTTGACTATGCTTACGCGTGGGGATCGCAGAATGGCGACACTGCGCTCGAGAATTTGCCGGAACTGCAGCAGGTGTTCCTTGCGCACAATACGAGCCATGGCACGGGGGGCGCGACCGCTCCGCCTGTTACCGATCCTGTTACCGATCCGGTGACCGACACGCCGCCGCCGGTGGACGCTGGCGGTAGCACCGGCACGGACGGCAACACGCCGCCGGTTGGGGACGCTGGCGGTAGCACCGGCACGGGCGGCAACACGCCGCCGGTTGCGGACGGTGGCGGTAGCACCGGCACGGACGGCTCCACGCCGCCGGTTGCCGATGCTGGCGGTAGCACCGGCGGCACCCCTCCCGTGTCGGGCTCGGACGGAACGACCGATCCGTCAGACGGTGGTTCGACGGATACTGGCGGCTGGGGTGGTCATCACCACGGCGGCGGCTGGTGGGGCGGTTCGTCCTGGCAGGCCGGCAACGGCGGTGGCGGGCACAACCACAACGGTGGTGGGCTCGATTTCTCGCAGTGGCTCAATGCCGGCACGTCGTCGCCCTCATTCGGCGATCATTCCTGGTGGCGGGGTCACAATGCGACGTCGAACACGACTGCGGATGCCGATTCGGGGCAGACGGATACGCCGGACACAGGCTCGTTCGTATCGCATCTGTTTGATCTGATGTCTCACCACAACGATCATCACGGGTGGCACTCGTAAGCTCGTAGGTCGTCTACATCAACAAGGACCTGCGCGCGGTGCGCCGCGCGCAGGTCCGCTCTGGGGAGTTCCTCGCGACCACGGGGTCGGTCGAGAGGCGGGGTGCCATTCCGCGCACGGCGGAATGCTGGAATGCGGGCGTCTTGACGCTCGATCGCATGCAATTTTTTCAACCGTTTACCGCCGCCCGGCCAAGGGCGGCCCGGATATGCACATGCACGCTTCGGCAAAACAGTCTGCGCTCGCGGATGCCTTCCGTCGGATACGTCCCGGCCTGCTCGCGGCCGGCGGACTATCCATTTTCATCAATCTGCTGGTGTTCGTGTCGCCGATCTACACCATGCAGATCTACGATCGGGTGCTGACGAGCCGAAACGGGATGACGCTGCTGCTGCTCTCGCTCATCGCGCTCGTGCTGTTCATCAGCTACGCGACGCTGGAGCATTTTCGCAGCCGGGTTCTCGTGCAAACCGGATTGCGCTTCGACCGGTTCGTCTCGGGCGAGACGTTCGAGACCGCGCTCGGACAGGCGCTGAGCACGAGCAGCTCGCATCACGTTCAGCTGCTGCGCGATGTCGACACCTTGCGTGAGGTGCTGTCGGGCGGCGTCATCACGTCGCTGATGGATGTGCCGTGGACGCCGATCTTCCTCGCGATGTGTTTCCTGCTTCATCCGCTGATCGGCCTGGTCGCCCTGATCGGCGCGATCATCATCCTGACGCTCGCCTTCCTCAACGAGCGTGTTACGAAGGCGCCGCTGAATGCAGCCGCATCGAAGAACCTTCACGCACTGGACCGGTTGACGTCCTCGCTGCGCAACGCAGAAGCGATCCGCGCGCTTGGAATGGGACCCGCGGTCCGCGGCGCCTGGGCTGAAACTCATGGTCAGGCGCTGCTGGAAAGCGCGACGGCCGGAGAGCGGGGCGGGACCTTGCTCGCCATCTCCAAATTCCTGCGCATGGCGATTCAGGTAGCCATCATGGGAGTGGGCGCGTATCTCGCGATCCAGCAAGAGATTTCGGGCGGCGTTCTGTTCGCCGCTTCGCTGATCATGGGACGCGCGCTCGCGCCCGTCGAGGCTGCGGTGTCGCAATGGAAGGCGCTGGTTGCCGCGCGCACATCATATGCCCGGTTGGATCGCGCGCTTGCGAACCGCGCGACTGAGCGACAGCCGACACGGCTGCCGCCCCTGGTCGGCGAAATCTCCGTCGAGGCGGCGACGGTGCTCGTCCCCGGATCGCAATTGCCGGCCATCGCCGACGTCTCGTTCCGGCTGGCCCCTGGCGAAGTCGTCGCCGTGGTCGGCCAGTCCGGCTCCGGAAAATCGTCGTTGGCGCGGGCCCTGGTCGGCGCCTGGCCGCTGGTGCACGGCTGCGTCCGCATCGACGGCAACGACGTCAGGCATTTCGATGCCAATTTCCTTGGACAGAACCTCGGCTACCTTCCGCAGGACGTCGAACTGTTCGCCGGTACCGTGCGCGACAACATTGCACGTTTCCGCGACGACGCCTCCGACGAGGCGGTCGTCGAGGCAGCGCAGCTGGCGTCCGCGCACATGATGATCCAGCGTCTTCCCAAGGGCTATGACACCGTGATCGGGGATAATGGCGCAGGTCTTTCTGGCGGACAGCGGCAGCGCATCGGGCTCGCGCGCGCACTGTTCGGCAAGCCGGTGCTGGTTGTGCTCGACGAGCCGAACGCAAATCTCGATGGCGACGGTGATCGCGCGCTGGCCGATGCTATCCAGCGATTGAGGCAGAGCAAGGTGACGATCGTGATCATCAATCACCGCCCGAACCTGCTCGCCGCGGTCGACAAGATCGTGTTCATGCATGAGGGACGGCTCGGGCAAATCGGCACGCGCGAGGAGATGCTGCCTGCGTTGCTCGGCAAAACGGTTGCGCCGCTGCGGCGTGACGTGCGCGAGCCCGCTGAACATCATCGCGCCGATCGTCATCACCATGCTGACGGCAGCCATCGAACCGATGGCGCTCACCGTCAGCCACAGCTTTCAAATCAAGTGCGTCAGGCGCACGCGACGAGGCAATAATGGACAAGCTATTGCAGCGGGGAACGGACGCTCTTCACGACGAACTGGCGGAGCTTCTGAAGCAGTTCAACAGAACCGATAAAGCGGCGCAGGAGCCGCGACCTCCGAGCAAGCTCCTTGCGAAGGCGGAGACGACGACAAGGTCGCTGGTCGATCTTGCCAAGCTGGTCGATCTTGCCAAGGCGAAACTGCCGACCTTGTGGCCCCGGGGGGCAGTGGGCAACGATGAGGATCCGTCGGGCGATTGGCAGACCCCCGCGCGGCGAGGCTTCCTGGTCGTCTTTCTGACCTTCGGCGTATTTGGCGGCTGGACCGCCCTCGCATCGATCGACGGTGCCGTGGTGGCCCCCGGCTCCGTCGTTGTCGAGAGCGACCGTAAGGTGGTGCAGCATCTCGAGGGTGGCATCGTCCAGAACCTGTTGGTCACGGGCGATTCTCATGTCGCGGAAGGTCAGGTCCTGTTGCGGCTCGATCCGACCCAAGAGCGGGCCAAGGAAGAGATCGCTCGCTCGGCGGTTTACTCGGCAGTTGCCGAGGAGGCACGTCTGCAGGCGGAAGCCGAAGGAAAGGACAGCATCACGTTTCCGGCCGAGCTGCTCCAGAAGACGTCCGATCCGAGCGCGATACGCGCAATGGGTGACCAGAAGCGGCGCTTCGATGAACGTCGCGCTGCGCGAAAGATCGAGATCTCGATCCTCGAGGAACGTATCGCGCAGGCGCAGCGGCAGATCCAGGGGAACACCGCGCAAAACAAGGGCGCGCGCGCGCAGTTCGACAGCGTGAGTCAGGAATACACCAAGCTCAAGCCGCTCGTTGATCAGGGTATCGTACCGTTCGCGCGCGTGGCCACGCTGGAGCGCTCCAGAGCCGATCTCGAGGGCAAGATCGGCGCATACGAAGCGGATATCGCTCGCTATGGCCGCATCATCGACGAGTCGCGGCTCCAGATCGATCAGGTCGGGCAGAAGGTGCTGGAAGAAGCGACCGGCAAGCTCGCCGACACGCGCGCCCAGCTTGCTGATGCGCGCGAGAAGCTGCGCGTCGCGGTCGACGTCCTGGCCCGGATGGAAGTACGCGCACCGCGATCGGGGCGGATCGTGAACCTCAAGCTTCACACGATCGGTGCCGTGATCAAGGCGGGCGACGTGCTGATGGAGATCGTGCCGGACAACGACGTTCTCGTGGTGGCCGCAAGGGTGTCGGCGCTTGATATCAACCACGTCCAGCTCGGCCTTCCGACGGAGGTGCGGCTTCCCTCGTTCAAGGCGCGCTCCACCCCGATCGCTGTCGGCGAGGTTCTTTCGATCTCGGCCGACGCCACGCGCGACGATGTCACCCATCAGCCCTATTACGAGGTGAAAGTCTCGGTCCAGGTGACGCAATTCCCCGACAAAGTCCGGGAAAAGCTCAAGCCGGGCATGATGGCCGACGTCCTGATCGCAACCGGAGAACGTACAATTCTTGCTTATCTGACCCAGCCGATCACGGACGCGATCCGGCGCGGGATGCGGGAGAGCTGAGTACGTGTTGGCTTTGGCTGACCGGCCCGTGCAAGGGCCGCCGGGTCCAGAGGGCCACGCTGCAATGCCAACGACCATTGTGGGGGAAGTGCTCGAACCCGGCTATCCCTTCGCGCAGGCCATGACGACGCGACCGGCGCCCGCGTCGTCCAAGACCACGCGGACATTCTCGTAAGCGTCGTTGCGTTCGAGCAGGGTTGCCACTTGCCGGTCCTGGCCGCGGCCCACCTCGAACAACAGCAGTCCTCCCGGCCGCAAGTAGCGAGGTGCGTCTTTTGTAACGCGCATATGGATGCTCAGTCCGTAGGGCCCGGCGGCGAATGCCTCGCGCGGCTCGTCCGTGAGCAGAGAAGCGCGATCGCCTTTGAGCCGGGCTTCCGAGATATAGGGTGGGTTGCAGACGATCATATCGATGGTTCGCTCGAGTTGCAGCCCTGCGAGAGCTTCGAACAGATCACCCTGGAGCACGGTGATGCGGGACTCGGCCCCTTGGCTCGCGGCATTGCGTTGCGCGAGCTCGACACATCCGTCAGTCAGGTCGCTCGCCCAGACGCGAGCGTCGGGAATATTGACCGAGATCGCGCATGCCAGATTGCCGGCGCCGCAGCACATGTCGACGATCCGCGGCGAGGGGAGGTGTGCTCGGCGCAGTGCGTCAACCGCGGTCCTGCCAAGCAATTCCGTCTCCGGCCGGGGCACCAGCGCGCCGGGAGCAACCAGCAGTTCGATTCCCATGAACCGGGTACGTCCTCGCTCGTAAGCCTCGGCTACATTGATCGTCTCGCTCATCGCATTCACACCTCACGCGTGACGTCTGCCCTGTCAGCCCTTCAGCCCGACTTGCGGCTCTTCAGCTGGGTGGCCAGGTGCAGACCTTTGCAAATCGCCGGCGAACGGCGTCCAGACCCGTCAGTTCAAATGTTTCCTCGTAGGGCGCAGCCGTTCCAGCATACACTTTGGTCAGAAGCCGGCCTACTGCTGGCATGGAGTTTATGAAGCGGGCGGCGTCGCCCGGAAAGGCGAGACTTCGTCCGCCATCAGCAACCCTCCAGCGTTGATCGACAGGAGGTTGATCATTGATCTGGAATACGACCCTGATGTCGGCGCCTGGAGTTTTGGTCCAGGAACTCGCCGCGGAGAGCAACACCTCGGTCCGATTGGCGCGACAATGAATGGCGAGCGACGAGGGCCCATCCTTCGCGCCGGCTCGCGCGGTGGTACGGGCGGCGATCTGCGGCTTGTGGTCCACCGGTGATGTCGTTTCGCTCAAGACCCAGTTCGGAGTTTGCGGCGGGGCTTGGAAGGACTGCTCAGGTGCTTCCCCAATCTGCTCGTCGACGCATGTCATGTGCTCCATTCCCTGAAACCGCGCACATGCCCTCGAACGATCTGGCGTGTCGCCGGCTTGCGCGCAGCTTAGATGACCGATACCCGCGAGCAAGACGGCCGCAAGGGTACCGGTTCGCTTCATCGCGATAATCCGACGGTCGCGCTGGGCGAGCGATCGAGCCATTCCTGCGCCGGACCAAACCGGGCCAGCGTGGGGACGCTGGCGCGGAGATTCACGTCCTTCCATTTTGTATCGAAGCCAGCGGATTGCAGCCGGTCGAGCCGTCCGAACAGGTGGTCAACAAAGCGCACCATGCGCCGATAGCGATCGGTCTGCGGCTGCCAGTTGTAGGCGGCAAGAATCGTCGGGACGGCAATGGTCGCGATCCGCTTGCCCTCCGGCACGAGGTTTGGATAGTCCTTTGGATCGAGAGACGACGGAAGATAATAGTCTTCAAATCTGGGGTCGTATTCGATCGGCAGGAACTTGAAGCCGTCATCCCAACGTCCTTTCAGGAAGGCGTCGACCGGCTTTGATGTGATGAAGACGACCGCTGCGATTTCGCCGCTCTTCATCTGCTGCAATGCGACCTGGTGGGGAATGAACATCTTTTCGACGTTCAGTCCCAGCCGGCTGAAGATCAGCGGACCAGAATATGCGGCTGCCGTACCCTGGGTGTTGAAGTTGACTTTCTTTCCCTTGAGGTCGTCGAGCGACTTGATCTCGGGACGCACGAAGACGTGCAACTCGGCCGGGAAGAGGTTGAGAACATAGACGATGCGCTTTTCGATCGACGGAACCTGCGCTTTGTACTCGTCAAGGGCATCCATGTTGATGATCGCGGCATCAACGCCCTTGAGATAGAGCAGCGAATTGACGTTCTCGGTCGCACCGGTCGTCACGATCGGAATGACGTGAAGCTTGTCCTCCTCGTTGGCGACGCGTGCGATCTCTGCGGCGAGTCGAAGCGGTGCGCCCTCGATAAGTCCTCCGGCGAGTCCCACCGTCCATGCATTGATACGTTCCTTTGCGGCCGTATCAGCATTCCGTGGCGCGGTCGGCGCCGGCGGGTCGCGCGGCGAGCGAGATTGGGCGTTGGCAGCAAGCTGCAGGCCGACCAGTGCCAATGTGACCGCGAACGCGAGCTTACTCAATGACATGGGCCTCTCCACTCTCTGGTCTGGCTTCCGGGGTTCGCTCCAGCAGCTATTTGAGCCCCTTGATCCGTCCTTCTGCATCTCGAATGCCGCCAGCCTGGGCTCGTTCATACAGCTCGCGCGCCTTCGCGGAATCGCCGGCGACGCCGCGAGCGTCCCAGGATTGCAGCACGTGAGGATCGTAAGTCTCGGCCAGCATAAAGGCTGCTTGCGCGCTGCCATGTCCAAGCACGTATTCCAGCAAGCCGCGGGCACCGTTGATGTCGGACTGCCGCAACAATGCGCTGGCGCGCGCGAGCAGTCGTTCCTCGTTCGCAAGCGGGCGCGGTGCTCCGCTCGCGGCGGCCTGTCGCTCCACCGAAGCCATGGCCTTCGAATCGGCGCCGGGCCGGGCAGTCCCCTTTGTGATCTGCGCGCTCGGTGGCATCGGGCCGGAGGCTGACGGTGCGGGCGGAGGCGAAGTAGCGGGCTGGAGGCTGCTCTGGCTCGGTGCTCGGCCGGTGGTCTCACGCGCGGGTGCCGCCACAATCGTGGAAGCATTCCATGCGGCCAGATGATCCCGGACGGATGCGAACGTTGGGAGCATTGCCGCGCCGCTGCCCGGTTGCTCCTTTTCGCGCTTGGCTGCGGCCTTTGCTGCGGCCTCGGCGGCTCGTGCAGCGTCTGACGTTTCAGCCCGCGCCAGGTCGCGTTGATCCTTCAGCGACGCCGCCTCGCGCGCGAGAGCGTCCGCGCGGCCGCGCTGCTGTTCGACCTCGCGTTTCAGTGCCAGTTTTTGCTCGGCGTCTGCAGCTCGGGCCGTAACCAACTCAGAGCTCGCGGTTTGGGCTGCACGGAGTTCAGCCTGAATGGACTGCAGCTGACGGTCCGCGCTCTCAGCTCTGTCCCGCTGCTTCTCGACCTCTCGTTTCAGTGCCGGCTTTTGCTCGGCGTCTGCAGTTCGGGCCGCAGCCAACTCAGAGCTCGCGGTTTGCGCTGTACGGAGTTCAGCCTGAAGGGGCTGCAGCTGACGGTCCGCGCTCTCAGCTCTGTCCCGCTGCTTCTCGACCTCTCGTTTCAGTGCCAGTTTTTGCTCAGCGTCTGCAGCTCGGGCCGCAGCCAACTCAGAGCTCGCGGTTTGCGCTGCACGGAGTTCAGCCTGAAGGGACTGCAGCTGACGGTCCGCGCTCTCAGCTCTGCCCCGCTGCTTCTCGATCTCGCGCGTCAGCGCCAGCTTTTGATCGACGTCTGCAGCGCCGACCTTCGCGGTCTCGGAGGCCGCGCTCCGAAGGGGGCCGAGTTCGCTGATCAGGGCTTCTGTCTTGTCCTGCTCCTGCTTTAGTTCGCGCTCGAGAGCCTGCCTTTGTGCGGCCTCCGCCGCGGCAGACTTCGTGGCTTCGGTTTCTGCGTTGCGCGCAGCCTCAAGCTCCGAGCGAAGCGAGGCAAGCTGGAGGGCAAAGCGCTTGGCCCCATTCCGTCGGTCGACCGGACGCTCCTGCTTCGGCTCGGGTTCGGGCGCCTGCATAGCCTTTGAAGCCGCAACCCTTGCGACGTCGAGCTCCGCCTTCAGGAAGGAGATCTCACGTGACAGGTTCTCGGTCTTTTCCCGCTCCTGTTCGAGCGCCTGCGTTTGCTGAATACCAATCTCTATGGCGCGGACAGTGTGCGTCTGGGTCTGCCGCGCCGCGTCGAGCTCCACTCGAGCCGCAGCCAATTCGCGCGCAAGCTTGCTCGCTCGTTGCCGCTCCTGATCCAGCAGCAGGTTCTGGTTGAGCCGTTCCGTCTCGGAAGCTGCTTGCGCCGCATTTGACGCCGAGGGCGGCGTAGACGTCATTTCCTGCGCAGTGGCATCGGCACCCGCGCGGGGCTGCTCGGTCGCGGTCCTCGCTCCGCGCGATCCGGTCGCGGCGGGCCTGCTTCCAGCGGGCTGTGTCGCGGCGGGTCGCGCCTCGTCCGCGCGTTGGACGAGCTTCAGCCTTTGTTTGATCCCGTCGATCTGCTCCGGTCCGGGCGTGCATATGCACGGATCGAGCATCGCCGGAGTGCCATAGGAGACGCCACGGTCGCCGTGGTCCTGGGATTTGGCATCGGCAGTTCCAGTCAGAACCGGCAGAAAGCAGGTGATCAGAACCACCATGAGCCGGCCGGCTCTGTCGCATGCACGCGAGCCGTCAGCGATGTCGAACGATCCGTGTCCGCGGAACGCAAATTGTCGGTGCCTGGGTCGGCGCGCAGCTATGGTCAGCGCGACGGCTGTTCCTTTCGACAGGTCGAATCCGTATACCCCCATTTCGACGCCCAACTGCTTGGTAGGGATCATTATGCTTGGTAGGGATCATGATGCTTGGTAGCGATCATGGCATGTCGTTTATGACGGCGCTTTCATCGACGCGATGTCGATGTCGCAGTTGCGGTAGCCAAAACGGAGTAGTGCGCCGGCGATGGGAATTAAGTAGATCGGACCGAGCCTTGCCCAAAGCTGCTTGCCCCCACGGTTGCGCTTAAATAGCTTGCGACGTGCACGCTTCGTCACACACGCAGGAAGCACAGTCATGAGCAGATCATTTGCCATTTTTGCCGGCGTGGCGGCTGTCGGACTGGTTCTCATTAGCGGCATCGAAACCCGCGGTTCTGCGCAATCCACCCTCTCCACCAAGAATCCCGGCACTACCGCCAGGAACGCAAATGCCAAGATGGGTGCTGCGACACCTCGGAAGCAGCCGCCGCATCGACTTGTCGTCCATGTCGACGTCAACGATCCGGCCGTCATGAATCTCGCTCTCAACAACGTCAGCAACGTCGTTCAGCACTACGGCGACCTCAGTCAAAAAGTCGAAGTCGAAGTCGTCGCATACGGGCCAGGACTGCACATGCTGCGAGACGATACCTCGCCTGTGAAGGGGCGCATCAAAATGATGAGCGAAACAACGCCCGAGCTTACGTTCTCGGCCTGCGGAAATACACGAGAGAACATGACGAAGAATGAGGGCAAAGAAGTGCCTCTCATCACGCAAGCGAAGGTCACCAAATCCGGGGTTGTTCGCCTGATGGAGCTTCAGGAGCAAGGCTGGAGCTACCTGCGGCCCTGATGATCGTAAGCGGCACTCCCAAGCGCG
Organism: Bradyrhizobium sp. Pa8; assembly: GCF_052588265.1. Classification (NCBI taxonomy): domain Bacteria; kingdom Pseudomonadati; phylum Pseudomonadota; class Alphaproteobacteria; order Hyphomicrobiales; family Nitrobacteraceae; genus Bradyrhizobium; species Bradyrhizobium sp. Pa8. Next base: position 3,505,954 of record NZ_CP176767.1, read on the forward strand.
AGACGGCGGGTTCGAGCCAGGTTTGAGCCGAACCCGCGTGATCTCTCCGTGCTGTCCTGTGGTGGGCAGGACCGGCCCCTCAAAAAGCGTTGTGTTGTGGATCAGGGGCAGGACGCCCCGATCGCGCGCTCGATGACGGGTCGATTGACCGAGAGGTGGGGCTCGACCACCAGATCAAGATGTCCACCGGCGATCGGAATCACGTCCAGTTCTTCAAACAGGGAGTCCCATCCGAGGCGCGGCGTCACGCCAGGCCGATGACAGGCAAAGACAGTTCCTTTGATGGCTAGACGAGGCTTGGTATCCTCGACCCAGCGTCCGAACGCGCGCATCCGGAGAATCTCCTCGAGCTCGAGCCTGAGCATGAAGCGCGTGTTTGCCAGGCGAGGCCATGTAACGGCGTCGATGAGCCTGCAGAATCGAGCCTCCTGGCCCAAGCGAGCGGCGAACTTCGCCACCGAGCGGCAGAACATACGATAGATCGTCACTCGATGGGATCGAATCCGCTGCAGCGTGCGAGAGAAAGCTTCTCGGTGATTTGCTCTGCGTGGGCCGACATTGGTGTCGAGGATGCCCAGGAATTTGACTGCACGGCCTTGTTCGATCAACCGGCTTGCGACTTCGAAGGCGACGCCGCCGCCCAGGGAATAGCCGATCATTCGGACGTCGCCGCGTGGTTGGGCTGCATTGATCTGTTCGACGGCCATCGCGGCCATCTCCTGCACGGAATCGCGTCCCGCGAGGCTCCAGCTCAGATCTGGATAGCGAATCGGAATCACCCGGGCGACCTTACCGAGCTGAGCGCCAAATGCGGCCATGCTCGGGCCATAGCCCATGGAGCCGGGCAGTATGACAAGACCTGGGAGAATCTGGTCGCTTGGACGCTGCCGCGCCGGTGGATCCACCGTCGCGATAGCCCGGATCATGTCTTCAGCGCTCATATCGACCGTAAACGCTTCCATGCTGACTTCGCGGCCGATGAGGTCTTCGATATCCATGACGCAGCGCAGGAGCTTTAGGGAATCACCGCCGGCCTCATCCCAGCGTCCGGCGGCTTCCGGCACGCCGAGGATGCTGCTCCACACCTGCTGCACGATCCTGTTGGCCTCGGCCATTCCTTGCATCGTCGGCACAGGCGCGGGCGAGGTCGTTTTGCTCTCGAGATCGAGCAATTTCAGCTTGGCGTGATCGATCTTACCTCCGGGAAGGCGCGGCATCTCCTGTATCTCGTGCAGCCTGGTCGGATGCAAAGCCGCAGGAACTGCCTGCCGGATGCTGTTTCGAACGTCGGTCCGGAAGTGCGCTTTTTGTGGATCGGCCGGTGATGCAAACAGGACCAATTCGTTCGCATCCGTCACGACGGCGACAGCGTCCTTCACATAGGTGAGCTTGCGCAACGCACTCTCGAGCTCGGCCGGCTCGACACGCTGGCCATTGATCTTGAGCTGGCGTCCCTTCCGTCCGACGATCCGCATCAGTCCGTGCGTATCCACGATGACGAGGTCGCCGGTCTGATAGATGCGAGACTTTGGGTCATCCGGGGAGGGCGATGCCGGAGAAAGCCGCCCGTCTTCCCAGTATCCGAGCATGACGTACCTGCTCTTGATCACCAGTTCGCCGACTTCACCGTGCGGGACGGGCTTCCCACTTTCGTCGACCACGGCGTACGATATGCCGGGAAGCAGGTAGCCAACAGGAACGCTGACGCCGTCCTCTCGCCATTGCTTGGGAAGAAACCACTGAGTGCCGGTGGTTTCCGTCGACAGATAGCTGACCTGGATGAAGCAACCCGGTGGTATCGCTCGCCGAACGAGCGCGATATCGGTCCACAGGACCTTCTCCCCGCCGATGCGGATCATGCGAAGCGAGTCGAGATCGCCTGGCCGGCTTGCGTTGATCAGTGCACGCACCAGGGCAGGTACAACGTATGTAATCGTCACCTGTTGCGTGGTGATCTGGCGAAGAACGCCGCGCAATCCGAGCGCCTCGACGTCGACGATGTGCAGTCTCGCCCCCGTCAACAAAGCCGACAGCATCTCCCGGCAACCAGCGATCGTGGTGGGGCCGCTCAGAGGCATGAAGACGTCTGCCGCACTTATGTGGCAGGCGTCCACATATTGCTGAACGCGCTGGAGCAGGTTGCGTTGGCTGTTGACGACCCCCTTCGGAGCTCCGGTGCTGCCGGAGGTATAGAGCACTACGGCAGGCGCATCGACCGAAACCTGAGGGAGCGTTGAAGTTGCTGCGGAAGGGTCGCTGGCGCCGGCGACGTCGAGCCAGCGCAGGCCGTGCTGTTGGATCCACCCGGCGGAGCTGTCGCCGTCTTGCCCGATCAGCACGGAAATCCGGGCGGCCGCGGCGATAGCCGTGAGCCGCTGAACTGGATCGCGGGGATTGAGTGGGACGAGGACGCGTCCGGCTGCCATGCATGCCAGCATGGCGATCGGCTGCCAGGCCGAGCTGCGCAACAGCCATCCGACGGCTTCCTGCTCCGGGATCAGCGCGCTGATCGCCTGGGCCAAGGTCAAGACGCGGGACAACAGCTGCGCGTAGGTGAAGCTGTGATTGCCGTCGCTGATTGCGACCCTGTCGGCGAACTTCGCCGTCACCGCAATCAGGTGTTCGATGGCGGGGACGCAGGCAAAGCCGGCTTCCAGGGGATCGAATGATCGATCGACCGGACCGTTCAGATCGAGAGGGACCCCCACGGGGCTCAGCCAGCTCAGCGTCGCTGGAGCTTGCTGAACGGTCGAGGGCAGGTGCGCGTCAAGGGCGTCACATGGATCACCCGACGGATCGCCAGATATCTGAAGCCGCATCACCGTACCCGTCATTTTTCTGTCCCAACGTATTTAATCAGGCTTGGGCACGCATACTTCAAATGAAGGATGCCGATTTCGCAGCCACCGTCTGGTCGATCGGCTGGCTGCCATATCGAAAGACCCGGGTGATTAACCCAAGCCGCCTGGGGATCATTGCCGTGGTCTCAGGCCAGATTCGGCGTGGTCGGAAACATTGATTACAGGTTCGATGCTTGTCCACCGTACCGCCGTTGTTTTGAAGCGGCGATAGTAATGCATCAAAGTCGATGCTGATGACGGCTCAAGATCCGAGGGCGCGAGCTCGGACGGTACTCCGTGTGTCAGGACACACCAGAGCTTGACACGAGCATCGAGCTCCGACGTCCCGGCAAACCGGGTCAAAGTGCTCCGTACGACGTCGCGGCTCGTGCTTCCGGCGCGGACGGCAAGTAGAACGTGATCCGCCCAGGAGGCGAGGAGGCGCACTTCCGGTGCATCATCCAGCGATGGTGCATTGATGACGACGAGATCGTAGGTGTTCCTGAAGTGCTCGAACAGCGAGGCGACCTTCGGACCCGCCAGCGGCCCCAGGCGACTGCCCTCGGACAATCTTGACGATATGTAGTCGATTCCGAGCTCCGGGATGTGCTGGACGGCCTTCGCGGCCGCTCCGTCGTGCGCCAACAGCTTGAAGAGATCTGAAGCCTCACCGCCGACGCGCCGGGGCAATTGAGAGAAATCTAGGAACAGAACGCGCTGTCCGAGTTGCGCCGCGCAAAAGCCGAAACTCCAGGCGATCGCGCTCTTGCCTTCACCGTGCAAGCTCGATGTCACCAGGATGACATGCGGCGTCTGTGGCGAGACCGGATCGGCGGCCATGAGGGATACGACGGTCGAGCGAACGGCCCTGTTATGCGACACAGCCGATTGCTCTACGAAGCGCTGCGGCGAGATGCTCAGCTCCGGCGGGATCGAGGGGATCAACCCGACGCACGGGATGTCCAATGCTTCCGCAGCTTCCGCCTCTGTGTGCAGACTTCGATCGAAGTGCTTTAGGATGATCGCGACGAGACATGCGAGGAGAGCGAAGATAATCGTGATCGGTGGAACAAGGAGAAACGGGTTCAACGAGCTCGGAAAGTCGGGTGGCGAGGCGTCCGCGATGACGGTCACATCTGGCTCGGCGACCACGCCCTTCGTGGTGAGATCCTGCCGCTTTCGTATCAGTGTTTCATATTGCTGCGCCAGGGTGGTGATTTTCCACTCCAACGCGGCGGCGGCCTGTGCGGCTGCCGGTGATGACGAGGTCTGACCTGAGTGACTGGCGTCCCATTCCGCCTTCGCCGTCGACAATTCGCGCTGAACATTCGCCGATTGTGCTGCGATAGCGTCCAGAGCCTGGAGCTCCACAGCCCGCTTTTGCCGGACTAGCTCGTCAGCGTAGGATCGGGCGACCAGGTTTGCGACATCTGCGGCCCGCTGTGGATCGCGGTGGCTGGCAATGACGCTGATAACTCTGGACCGGCGCTCCTGGCTGACCTTCAGGCGCCCTTTCAATGCTGCCACTGCCGCGCCGTCGCTCGGTTGGTCTTTCCGGAAGGAGAGGAACCCCTTTATCTTTGACAAGGCAGTGCGGAGCACCGAACCGTTCTCGTTGGCCGGGTTGTCGAGCATCCTCAGTGCCGGCAGGAGCCGCCGCAGATACGCATCGGATGACATGACCGTTACGTGCGTATCGATCGTCGGGTCGTCCGAACCGCCAGTCGGCGAGGAATTGCCGGGTGCACCGGCATTGTCGGCCGCTCCGCCACTTCGAGCGCTCACGACAAGCTGTGCCGTTGCGAGATAGGTGGGCGACATAAAAATACTACCGAGCACCGCGAGCAGCGCGCCCGCGCCGATCATTTTGACGATGAAGAGCTTGTATCGCTTGATGCTCTCGAAGACATGCTTGAATGCCGCGATGGCGTCATCGGGAGGTGACTCGTCGCCTTTTGACCGGCCCTGGGACAGGACAGTCACCGGCAGAATCCGTTTATTTGTGAACGCTTCCATCGCCTGCTCCTCTACTGCGCCGGTTCCATCACGCCTGCTGTTCGCGAAGGCCCGGAGGTAACTGCTGAGTCGAGCCAGGACTGCAGCATCAAGACAGCCCACAGCGGCCGTGAGAAATCGCGACGACCGCTAAGATGTTGAAGCCAGCACTCCTGCACGCGGGAAACGTCCAGGAGATGCTGGTTGCGAAGACGCGACTCCGAAAGGAGGTCCGACGCCCACGAACGAAGAGGTCCCTTCAGCCAGGAGCCGATCGGCACGTCAAAGCCCTGTTTCGGTCGCTCGAAGAGGTGGCGCGGCAGGTAGCGGCCAAGGACCTGGCGCAGGAGCCATTTTCCCTGACCATGACGCACCTTCGCCGAGTTCGGCAGCGCCCAGCTGAACTCGACCACGCGATGATCCAGAAGCGGGCAGCGTGCCTCCAGGCTCGTGGCCATGCTCGCGCGATCGAGCTTCACGAGAATATCGCTCGGGAGATATCCAAGCATATCCCGAACGATAAAATCAGACAGCAGATCGTCGAGCGGCGGGATCGAGTCCGGCTCCGGGCCTGCCTGGGTTCGCGTCAACTGCAGTTCGGAGAGCCGCGTCGACCGACGGTACATCTCGCCGACGTCGTTGCTGCCAATAAGGTCTGCCAGACGGTTGATCCGGTCGCCGTGTGTCATCCGCTGCAACCAACCTGGAAGACGAAGTGTCTCGACGACGCTTTCGCGCATGCCGCGCCCGAGCAGCGCCACACCGCTCGCGGCCATGGTCCGGATCGATCGGTTGGAGTTCAGCAGAGGCGCTAAACGGGCGGAAAGTACGTGCCTGGAATACCCTCCGAAGCACTCGTCACCCCCGTCGCCCGAAAGCGCAACGGTGACGTCCTGCCGTGCAAGTCGAGATAGAAGCAGCGTCGGGATCTGCGATTCATCGGCAAACGGTTCGTCCCAGATGGTTGGAAGTTCGGGGATGACCGCTCTGGCGTCCGCGGAGGTGAGACGTAGCTCGGTATGGCTGGTGCCGAGGTGCCGCGCCACGGCCGCAGCGTTAGCCGTTTCATCAAAGGCGCGCTCACCGAATCCGATCGTAAAGGTCCGTACCGGGCGCGCCGATTGGGCCTGCATCAGGGCCACGACGGTCGAACTGTCTATTCCGCCCGACAGGAACAACCCGACCGGAACGTCGGCAACCATTCGGTCGGCGACCGCGGCCTTGAGCAGATCGCAAGCCTGGGAGATGAGCTGCTCGTCATCCGCAGTGGCCAGCGCTGCGCGGCCCGCGTGCGCGACATCGGCCAGCGACCACCAGGAGCGCGCGCGTTCTTGTAGCGCTGCGGCATCCCGGCAGACCGAGAGGTCCTCGGCACGGATCGATAGGGCGCCCCCGGGTGGAATCTTGAAAACGCCTCGCCATATGCACTGGTCTTCCGGCAACCATCCGCGCGATAGAAACTCCGCAACCGCGCCCGGGTCGATCTCCTCGTGAAAGTCGGGGAATGCCGCGATGGCCTTCAACTCCGACGCGAACACCACCGCATTAGACGTCCGCGCGACGTAGAGCGGCTTTTTCCCCATTCGATCGCGGGCCAGGTGCAGCGTGCGGTTCCTTCGATCCCACAGGCCGATTGCGAACATGCCATTGCAGCGCTGGAGGGCCTTCTCCAGTCCCCATTTCTCGATCAGGCCCAGCAAGACCTCCGTATCGCTATTGCCGATGAAACGCTTGCCTGCGCACTCGAGCTCTTGCCGTAATGGCTTGTAGTTGTAGATCTCGCCGTTGAACGTAATGACGAAGCGGCCGTCGCTCGAAAGCATTGGCTGCCGGCCCGCATCGGAGAGATCGATGATGGACAGCCTGCGATGCCCGAACGCAACGCCGGCGTCACGATCGCTCCAGAACCCGTCCGCATCAGGACCGCGGTGGCGCAGGCGAGCCGTCATCGGCCCGATCGCAGCCAGGTCGGCGGATCGAGAAGCACGCGGCGTCTGAAGTATTCCTGTAATTCCACACATTGCTTAACTTCCAACTCGCGCATGCGCCAATGAGCGCCGATCCGAGCCCAGGATGAGGCCCAGCGTGACGGCAAACCACACGGTCGGGTGCCGCAGAATGAAATGGCTGATGCTGAAGACAGCGAGTGCAAAGATCAGGACAGCCAACGCGTCGAGCCGTGCGCGAAGCAGGAGCGCAAACGTACCGACAAGCAGGCTCACAATGGCGATCACGCCAGGCAGTCCGCCTTGGGTGAACACGTCCAGGAGGGTGCTGTGAGCTTCCACCGGGAGTGCCACGCCCTTGTCCGTGATTCCGGTTGGCTTCTCCAGATGCGGCCCGGGCCCAAGGCCAAGCGAACCGGACTCCAGTCCGGCGTGCAAGGCATCTTGCCAAAGACTTAGCCGCAGATTGGCGGTTGCCTTCGTTGCCTCACCGCCACGATCCTTCATCATGCCGGCGGCCAACCCCTCGACATCATTCGCCGTTGCCACCCCGTAGGGAAGCAGTGAGAGCGAAAGCGGAATTATGGCCACAACGACGATCGCTGCAGCTGCGAAACGCAGACTCCATCGATGTTCGGGGGATGTCAGCCAGCTTCGCAAGCGTAGCGCAACGAGCAGCGGTATCGACAGCGACATCGAGATAAGAAAGGTATCGCTCTTCGTCAGCCGGCCGACGACGAATGTTACGATGCAGCTAAACACTGCGACGATCCGGCCAAACCGCTTGGCCGTCAGAGCCATGTGAAGCGAGAGTGGTGTCAAAACCGCACAGTAGATTGCAAGCTGGTTTGGATTCTCCGACCACCCGCGGAACCGGTCCCAATACCATGGATCGACCGACGAGATGCTGAGGTAGCCCCAGCCCAACGCAAGTTGCACGGCCACGGCGACGATCCAGAATCCGATCAGGAACCACAGCGATTGGCGCAGGGTATCCTCGGGTCTCAATGTAGCAGCCACCAGGCAAGTGAGGGCCGCCACGAGGAGATATGCGAAGATGTCGTGCACGACGAGCTCTGGGTCGACGATCTCCGGGCGCAGCAATGCAAGGAAGCCCCCGAAACTCTGAATCAAGACAAAGCAGCTCCAGAATGCAACGAGCCAGAGCAGGGCTTGCGGGTTGTAAATTCTTGAACCGACCAAGAGATGCAGGGATGCGAGACCGAGCCAGAGGACGAGGCAGGCTTCTCCGATGCCCAGGGGGAAGCTGGGAAGACGCAGCTGCGAGGCTGTCCCAAGCACGAGGCCAAGCGCAAGAAGGGCACTGCCGATCATTGTATTTCACTGCTGCTGTGCGCCGCAGCCCGCCAGCCACTGGAATAGCTGCGGGAAAGCAGCTGCGTGTAAAGCTCGGCATAGCGATCGGCGACGACGTTTAGGTCGAACTCCTTGCGCACCACGTTGATCGAGCGTTGCCCCATCGTCTTGGCACGCGCGGAATCCTGAAGAAGGTCGAGAATTGAGGCCGCGAGCGCGCGCGGGTCGCGCGGCGCTACAAGTTTGCCGTTCCAGTCCTCGCGGACCACGTCATCGCACCCCGGCATGCGGGAGGCGACGATTGGCACGCCAGCCAATCCGGCTTCCAATAGAACACGGGGAATGCCTTCACGATACTCGGTCGGAAAGGCAAAGAGGTCGGCGATACCCAGAAGCGCGGGAATATCCGATCTGGCGCCGGTCGCAATCACATATGGTGCGTGCGCCTCGATCAACGCCTGACCTACGGCGAACGGACCCTCGCTTTCGCGCGGACCGACGAGCAGAAAGCGGACATTCGGACGGACCTCATGCACGAGCTTCGCCGCTTCGAGGAGCGTTGTGATTCCTTTTTGGATAGTTAATCGGCTTACTGTCAGGACAATCTCGGCATCGCCCACCCCGAGTTCGACGCGCAGCTCGGCAGGCGAGGCCGTTCGCGCTTGCGCCGCTTCGAAAGCGCCGACATCGATCCCCGAGCTTCCGATGATGACAGATGAGCTCTTTCCAAGCAGGCGGTGTCGTTGAAAGAAGCTGCTGTCGGCCTTGTTCTGGAAAACCGTTGCTGCGGTCCAGCAGGCAGCAAGGCGTTGCATCGCCAGATAGACGGGGCGGAAGGCCAAGGCTCTCAGTTCTGTCGACGAGAATACCCATCCCATTCCGTTGATCGTGCGCACAACCGGTACGGAGCCGCGAAGCGCCAGCGGCGCAAACAGGTTGGGCTTGGTATCAAACGTCTGGATCACGTCGGGCCGAGCGCTCTTGACGAGCCGCGCCAGCTGACCCATGGCCGCGCGATCGGCAAAGCCGACGCCAAATCTGTCGAACTGATATTGATGATACGGGATTCCGGTCTTCGCGAATGCAGATGATGCACCAGTGCCGGCCGCGCTCACGCGCAGGCCGCGGTTCTGCAGAGCCGCAAGGAACGGGATACGCAGAGCGTGATCCTCGCCTCCTACGCAAAGCAAGTGCAGCGCCATGTTGGTTCCTTCCAGCCCTTTGAGCAATCCCGCCAAGAGGTTGATCTTTGCGGAGGCCCCCGGTTTTCCCGGCGAAAGTTTGACAGGATCAGGTTAGGACGTGGCCGCGGCCTGTCTTCATTCATTCGCATGACAGCGGAAGTGAGCGGTTGGCGGACGTGCTCGAACAGGGCTGAAATGACGACGCGGCGCGAGTGCATGTTTGCCGAACGCGCCGCGAAGCACGTCGATGTCCGACTAGTCGAGACAACGCGACACTGTAGTCCGCGTCCACGCTAGGGCAGGACGGCGAGGCGGCCCAGCAACGCGATCAGGTCTGCTTGCCGGCGTGTCTGTGTTTTGACAAACAGGGAAGCCAACTGGGAGCGTACTGTCGTTCGACTCAATCGTCGCGAACGAGCAATGTCGATCAGGTTGTTGCCTCGCGCCAACTCGAGAGCAAGCTGGGTTTCGGCAGCGGTGAATCCAAACAACCGCTGCAGCGTCCGCGGCGAAGGCTCCGGATGCGCGTCGAGATCCAGCAGGATCAATGCGATGGTCTCGTCGGACCACGCATTCGCGACCTGGTTGATCAGTGCGGTAAATCCTTCCTTGGTGGATGTCGCCAACCAGGAAGTCGAGCCTGCCGGAAACTGTGCGCCGGCGCGGTGGACCAGTTGCTTGACGGCGCCATAGAGCGTTTCGTGGCTCGCATCGACGCGCGCTTCGCGTTCCAATATTGCGCGGCCGGCCGGACTGAGTTCGATGACCTTGCCGCGTCTGAGCAAGACCTGTCCGCAGCCGATCCGCGCGAGCACCCCGCGCAAGCCGTCCTGCTTGGGGTTCTGGGCTTCAGAGTGAGCAGATGAAACGGGACTGGAAATATTGAATATTGGTTCAGAAGAATGACGCTGTAGAGCAATGGTAGACCTTGGCAATGCTTGGCTTAAGTTCAGCATTTTATTCCCCCGGCCGCGCTGACCCGATGGAGTGAACGTGCCACAAAGATTCCAAACTTCTGCCAAGCTTGGCAACGTTGAATGGGGGGTAACCCCGCGGCCGTCGGAGGGGGGGAAAGTCGCCGATCTTCCGGGCATCGACCCGGTTGTGATCAACGAAGAGGTAGCAAGGGGCGGTGAAGGGGTAGCAAGGCGGGTTTAAGCCTCGCGGGAGCAGCCATGGAGGTATGCGGAGGCTACTCCCGAAGGAGCGCCTCGTTTACTCTTAAGGGAGTACCTCTGTTCGTGCTCAGTTCGAGAAGGCCGGCGCAGGGCGCAATGTGACTTCGATCACATCGCCGGGCTCCACGTCGAAGTCGACGGATGCGGGTATCCTGTCCCACTGTTGACCGAGCCGCCGTACGACGACAACGTCGGGATTGAGTTCGCCCGAATTGACGGGGATGGCACCTGAGCCGCCGATGGGCTGCAGTTTTTGACTGAGCGCCTGCATTCTCACGCGCAAGTCCGCCAATCGAACGTTCGAGTCCTTCTGCTCCCTGAGCAGATTGATCGTGCGCTGGCTGGTGACACGTCCCGCTTGCCGCACGAAGTCCTCACGCTGACGCTGGAGCCGCATGAGTTCGACGCTCGTCTGCAGGCGTCGGGTCGACGACAGCAACAGGGCGCGCCGGCTTTCGCTGACACGAGGACTTGCCAGCAGGCCCGAGCCGAACGCCTTCATGACCCGTTCGAGCTCCTCTTCGTCGGCCTGCACGCCCTTCTCTTCACCTTCCTGTTGCTTCTTGAGCGTAGCGAACTGCGCGTCCGTTTGCTTTACGGCGTCGTCCAGGAAGCGTTGCTCCGTGCGGTAGTCGCTTTGCGAGGTCTTCAGAGAGTCCTTCTCGGCTTGAACGACCGAACCGATCACGCTCGCGGGCAGCGAAATGTCGCTTGGAGGCGTGGCGTCGAACGTGTCGCGGCCATCAAGCTCCGCGCCGGTTCGGACGATATGGAAATATTCCTTGGTGTATTCGGTGGCGAGAGACTGGTAGTCCCGTACAAGATCCGCAGGGTCGGTGGCGCCGGGCTGCATGCCACGCGACCGCAACAGGCTGAAACCGCCGGCCACTGCCACGGCCTGGCGCACGGTCATTGAAGCCCGATACGTCTGCTGTCCGGGCGTGAGGACGTCGCCGGAAACATAGACCGGCCGATATTCCACGACGCTTGCCATGACGTCGCCGGGCTTGACCACGAATGCCTGGTCGCGTCCGTCGGTCAGGCGTTGACGCAGTATCCGTGCCTGCAGCAGCGTCTCGATGCGGTTCTGCATCTGCGCCGGGGTCAGGCCGGCAACTTCAACCGTCCCCCCTCCCGGAAGCGGGATGGTGCCGTCGATCTGGATCTGCGTGCGGTTGCGTTGATCGGGGAGGCCACCGATCGAAATCTCGATGGTATCGCCCGGTCCGAGCTTGTATGGCGCGGCAAGGGATAGCCCGCTTGTCGCGAAAAACAGAACCGCTGCGCATGGACCCAGCAGGAGGGTGGAAGAGGACCTGCTTTGCTTCTTGCATTTCATGGACGAACTCCCGATGCAACCGAGCCTTCGTCGCTCGCGACTTAGGGATACCGATAGAAGATCCTTCTCAGCCGGCTATCTTCAAATCCGGTATGCGGGCGGTCGGAAGAAAGATCTCGTAGTTTCCGAAGAAGTGCCTCTGCTCCTCGACGTGGTCGAACAGGCCCTGGCTCAAGGCAGCGAGGATTTCGCTGATCCCTTGCTGAACGCTGATTTCAGGCGTGAAATTCAGGACCCGGCGGATCTTGTCGAAATTCACGCGGTAATTTCGGGGATCGGCGCCGCGCTCCTGATAGGTCACCTTCGATCGCGGAATGTGCCTCATGATCTCCTCAACGACCATCAGCTTGGTGAAGTTGTTTTCCTCGCAGCCCACATTGAAGACTTCGAAGGCGACCTTGCTGGTGGGCGCGCGGAGCACTTCCTCGATCGCGCGGGCAAAATCACGAACATGGCAGTAGGGACGCCAGGTCTTGGGATCGAATACCAGCAATTCTTTTCCCAGGTGCAGTTCACGCACAAATTCGTTCACCGTGAGATCGAAGCGCATTCGCGAGGAAAGACCAAAGGCCGTGGCAAAGCGGAGAACCGTTGGATGGAATCCAGCCTTTCCCTTGAGACCCAGGATCTTCTGCTCCATCTCCACCTTGTGCTTGGCGTAGAGGGAGAGTGGTGCGAGCGGGTAATTCTCGTCGACGGCCTTGTCTTCTTCCACTAGCCCATAGTTCGAGCAGGTGGACACGAAGATGAGCCGATCGACCGGATGGTGTTGCATCGCGTCGATGAATGACGCGACGCCATTCCGATTGATGGCGTGACTTTCGTCGGGGTACTTGCTCGTGATCGGATCGCCGACAAGCCCGGCCAAGATAACGACGTCATCCACACCCTTCAATGCTTGATTGGCGAAACGGGGATCGCGAATGTCGCCTTGCATGAATTCGTATTGCGGAACGCTCAGATAAGGCCAGGCACAGCTCTCGTTCTTGTAGATGAGCTGATCCAGGCAGCGGACGTGCCAACCTTTTCTCAGGAGATGGCCCGTGATCACTGAGCCCACGTAACCAGCACCACCTACCAGAAGCACAGTTCGCTTTTCAGTCGCCATTTGATCACCCGTCTACTTTTGAAATGAGTTCGCACCGACAGATCCGCCAGTTGGCGCTATGCCGCTCTGGCCGTCCGGTCGGGGTCTTCGCATGCGGTTGAGAAGCGGCTCCCCCACGGCGATCCAGACGGCCTGAACGATCCACCGGAGATCGGACGTGACGGTTCGATTGGAATAATATGCCAGGTCGATCTTCGCCTTGGCGGGAAACAGAACCTCCCGATAGAAATCCGCCACATTGCCGTCCGGCGGGAACATCTCATTTTCATGCCGGAAGAGAACCTGGCACGGCCCGACGAGGCCTGGCCGGTGTTCCAGAATCTTTTCGAATCCGTTCCTGAAACAGTCGGCAAATACGAGGGTCTCGGGTCGCGGGCCGACGAAAGACATGTCACCCCGCAGGATGTTCCAGAGCTGCGGTAGCTCATCCAGCTTGAATGCAGCCAGCAGCCCGCCGATCGTCGTCATGCGGTTGTCGTTCACCATCGTGAGCGGACTTCCGCGATCGTCGCAATCGGCTCTGAACTTCCGGAACTTGTACATGCGGAACGGCGCCCCGTTCAGCCCGAGACGAAGTTGCGAATACAGTATCGGTCGTCCGCCTTCGATCCAGACCGCAAGCGCAATGACCAACAGGATTGGCAACGAGACGAATATGGCCATCCCGGCGCAGAGGATATCGACGAGGCGCCGCAAGCGCACGGCCGGAGCTGCCGGCCCAGCGCATCCCGCATTGACCGTTTCGCTCATGCCTGTTCGACCTCCGCGGGACAGGTTGCCCGAAGTCCATCTGCGAGGCTGTCTGCCACGTGATCGACGTCGGCGGGAGTCATCGCGGGATGGAGCGGCAAAGTGAGCTCACGTCCGCAAAAATCCTCAGTGTTGGGTAGGCTGATGCCCGGATACTGATCCTGGTAGAACGTCAACCGATGCACCGGGGGATAGTGAATGGTCGTCTGAACGCCGCGCTTGCTGAGCTGCTCGATCAGGGGCTGCCGCGCGCTTGCCGTGGGGAGAACGACCGGCATGAGATGGTGGGCCGATACCCACGACGCGTTGAATGGCACCAGTACCGAGGGGCAACGCTCGGCGAGTCGCCGCCGATAGTGCAGCGACAGATGCCGCCTGGTGTCGTTCCAACCTGCCAACTTACGCAGCTGCACCAGGCCGACCGCGGCGCGCAACTCGTCCATGCGGTAGTTGAATCCAAGAAGCGTCACGTCGTATTCGGGGCTGCGGCTGATGAGGCGCTGGCGCGTGTTTGTGGTCATGCCATGCGACCTGGCGCGCTTGATCATGTCGTTCAAGATCCGGTGACGCGTTATGATTGCGCCGCCTTCAGCAGTCGTCATGTTCTTGTTGCCGTAGAAGGAAAACGCGGCTGCATCGCCAAACGTGCCGACCCCCTTGACGCCGGGCGCATGCGCGGCGTCCTCGATCAGGAGCAGACCCTTGCTGCGAGCTAAGGCCTGCCACTCCTCTCGATCAGCGAGGTAGCCCCCAAAATGCATGAGGATCACCGCTTTCGTCCGCGAAGTGCACTTGCGGAGCGCGTCGGCCGCGGACATCAGGGGAACGGCCCCGGATTGGACATCGACGAACACGGGTCGTGCTCCGACGTAGAGCACGGCATTGGCCGTGGCGACGAACGTGAGAGATGGAACGAGGACTTCGTCGCCGGGGCCGACTCCGAGCGCATGCAGGATGAGGTGAAGTGCGGCCGTGCATGATCCGACTGCAATCGAGTCCTCGGCGTCATGCATGCGTGCAAACGTCTGCTCGAACTCCCGTACGCGATCCCCCATGGTGATCCAGCCGCTATCGATCGCGGCGACAAGAGCTTCCTTCTCGTCAATTCCAAGGGACGGTTCTGATACCAACAGCATGTGTTCCTCTTCCCGTTCATTCCTCGTGCGAAGGGTGACGCTGCGTCACGCAGCCGCAGTTGCGAATGCAGGCGATTGCTCGTCCCACGCAATGTCCTGGGCTTTCAGGAAGTCCTCGACCCGGCCAATGTCGAGCCATAGGCCAGTGTGCTTGAAGACGTTGACGCGGGCTTCTTCCTCGAGCATCTGGAACATCAGGTCGTCGAATCCGAAGGGGACGCCCGACGGAATGCGCTCGAGGACGCCTGGATTCATGCAGTAGATTCCCATGCTGACGAGGTTCGTCAGCTCCGGCTTCTCGCGAAATCCGGTCACGCGTCCGTCGATTTCATCAATCACACCGAAGTCCATCTTCGTGCTCCGAACGGAGGTTCCGATGGTGATGTTGGCATCGGATTTTCGGTGATTGTGGATCAGCTGGTTCAGGTTCAGGTCTGTCAGGACGTCACCGTTGAGGACCAGGAACGGCTCGTTGAGCTGTTCTCGCAGCAATGACAGCGGACCGATCGTGCCGAGCGGCTCAAGCTCCTGCGTGTAGGTGATCTGCATGTTCCACTGGCTGCCGTCACCACAGACGCTGCGGATCAGATGGCCCAGATAACCGGTGGTGACGAAGACTTCTCCGATTCCGTTCCGTCTCAACCATTTGAGAACGAGCTCGAGGACGGGACGCGCGCCGATTGGCATGAGAGGTTTTGGCAAAATGGACGTATGTGGACGAAGTCGAGTTCCTCTGCCGCCGCACTGAACTACCGCTTTCATCTGAACCTCCATGTACTCAAAAAAATACGCTTCAAAAAAAACGAGATATGCTTCTCAGGAAAAAGGTAGGAGCAAACCATGCCTGCGTCTTCGTTCATTTGCATGAGAGCGTTGGAATCGGACGGCAGAGGAAGGCCGGCGGGTTGTCCACGCAGTTGTGCAGTCGAGGCGTACCCTCCGGAAGACACGGTATTCGCCTTGACTAAGGAGCTCACCCGGAAGGGTTCGCGAAGGGCGAAAAACGCCGCACTCGGCGGCCGGGGGAAGCCCCGGAGTGCCAAGCCGCGATCGAGTCACAGGACGGCTCGTTTCCTCTGCTTTCCGAACGCGCCGGTCGGTCAGGTATCGGCGGCCAAGTTAACCTTGCTGGCGATGTAACGTGCCATACCCCGAATTGAATCGAGATTCTCGGGCAGGATCTCATTGTCGTCGACGGCGATGCCGAAGGTCGTCTCGATGAACCCGACCACCTCGAGCACTCCGGTCGAATCGATGATCCCCTGGTCGAGCAGGGAAGCGTCGTCGTTCAGCGCCGCGACGTCGCTGATGTAGAAATTCGATGTCAGAAAAGCGCGGATCTGCTCCTTGCAGCGGTCGGGTGCCAAGACCAGTGTCATTGCGTTGGTGCTCCATATGAAAGCGGGTGCGTCGATTGGTCGTCCACAAGCTATCCTGTGATGAGCTCTCTCTTGTTGATCTTGCCCGTATCCGTGCGCGCCAGTTCCGGCACGATAACGACGTACTTGGGGACCATGAAACTCTCGAGGCGCTTGTGACACTCCCGCTGGATCTGCTTGGCGTCGATCGGCCGCACCTGGTCGATGACCACGAATGCCTTGATCGCGTGACCGAGCAGATCGTCGGGAACGCCGACGACTGCCGCTTCCCTTATGCCGGGAATGTCCAGCAAAGCGCTCTCCACCTCCTTGGGCGCGACCTTCTCGCCGCGAGATTTGATGACCTCGTCGCTCCGGCTGACGAAGTACAGATATCCGTCGGCGTCCATCTGACAGTAGTCGCCGGTGTAAAGCACCTGCTCGCCGGCAAGCGGTCCGGGCTTGAGTTTCTTCGCAGTAGCTTCGGGCTTTCGCCAATAGCCCTTCATGACGGTCGCACCGCGGATCACCAGCTGTCCGGCGATGCCGGGGCCGACCCGTTGATCACGCTCGTCGACGATCCACATTTCGGTATTTGGGATGGCAATTCCTACGCTCGACGGCTTCCGATCGAGATCCTCCGGCGGCAGGTAGGTGCAGCGTTTGCATTCGGTAAGACCGTACATGGAGTAGATGCGTGCGCCGGGGAACGTGTGTCTCAGCTGCGCCAGGTGCCGGACCGGCAGTGCGGCACCGGTGCTCGTCACGTAGCGAATGCTGGATAGATCGTAACTCTTCAAAGACTCAAGCTGCAGCAGAGTCGAGAACATCGTCGGCACGCCGGGAAAACCCGTCACTCTCTCTTCTGCAATACGCCGAAGCGTCTCGGCGGGGAAAGCAAACGAGCGCTCGAGAACAAGGCGTGCTCCGGCGCGTACGGCCATGATCATCTGATACAGGCCGTAGTCGAACGCGAGCGGCAGAGCGTTGAGGATGACCTCATCGTCACGGACGTCCAGATATGACGCAACCGACGTACACGCTGTCATCATGTTCCGGTGCGTCAGCATCACCCCTTTGGGCTCGCCGGTCGAGCCCGAGGTATAGACAATGGCGGCGAGATCGATATCGATGCAGCGGCGCGCGGGTGCTGCGTCGTGCTCGGTGGCCGTTACACTGTTCCATCGCACGGCATGCGGCAGTGCGTTCAAATCGGCGTCGTCGATAGGGCCGGACACGATCACGCGGCGCAAGGACGGGCAATGTCGTGCAGGTTCGCGCAACGTCGCATAGAGGCGCGTTTGCGTAATGAACGCAGTCGGCTGACAGTCATTGAGGAGATAGCCGAGCTTGTCGGGTTTCGTTAGAGGATTGATGAGGCATACGATCGCGTTGGCCTTGAGGACGGCCCAGAAACTGACGGCTGCCTCGACGGTGTTGTCGGCAAAGATCATCACACGGTCGCCGCGCTCGACGCCGGCCTCGACCAGGTGGTGCGCGACCGCATTCGACCACGCCTCGAGCTGGTCGTAGGTGGCCCGATGACCGTCGCAGACGAGCGCGACCTTGGCGCCGTTTTGGTGGGCCGAGTTGATCAGGTAATCGTGCAGGAGCGGCACAGGATTGTTGATCATGCGTAAACTCCCGGTACGTCCTGGTGGTCGACGTCCACGCTGAGCTCGAGGCGGTGCGGTGCTTCCGGCCGCTCCGCGACGAACTGCTGGAACAGGAGCTGAGTGGACAGGACGCCGACGAGCGCCATGTTGTCGAAGTTGGACAGGTCGCCATCGCCGGCGTGTGCATGGGCTTGGCACTTGGCGCGCAGGCGTTCGACCGCCACCGGGTCGAAGATGTTGGCGGCGCGGACCCTTGCGCTTGAAAGCGCTTCGTCGACATAAGGGGGGGCATCCCTGTCGACGAAGCAGAGCGCGTTGGGGGTCCGGTAGGGCTGTTTCTTGCGTGTGACGATCTCTGGTGGAGCCTGCGACTGCGTGACGCGCTTAAGGACGTGCTTCTCATCGAGGATACGAAGTTTGCAGGCGTCAGGAAGGGAGTTCGCGAGTTCGACGACGTCGTCGTCAAGGAATGGAAAGCGTCCCTCGACCGAGTGCGCCATCAGCATCCGGTCTCCCTGGGAGGAGAGCAGGTATCCGGCCAGGAGCGTCTTGGTCTCCAGGTACTGGTCTTGTGCGAGCGGCGTCCAGCGGGAAAAATCCGGCGGCAGACGATCGAGCAATTCGGTCACCGGGTCGGCGCGCGAAGTCGCCGCGCGCATGTCTTCAGAGAAAAGGCGCTTGATCGCGCTGGTGCTGCGCCAACGCGGAGAGTGAGCAAAGCCGGGCGCATCTGGGGCGGAAATGCCGTGTCCGAAGAACTTTAGCGCGATGGCCTGCATGTGGACTGGCGATCGCGAGATGTAGGGATAGAGCCGGCTCAGGAGGGCGGCGCGCCGCGTTGAGGTCGGCTGGCGGCCCCAGAAGCGGCGGATCTTGCCTTCGCGAAACACATCATAGCCGGCGAACATTTCATCTGCGCCTTCCCCGGTCAGCACGACCTTGATGCCGCGCTCGCGCACGAGCTTTGAGAGCAGGAACAGCGGTGCAGGGGCGGTCCTCAGGATTGGCCGCTCAGTGTGATAGATGACCTTGGGAAATACCTCGGCGATATCCTGCCGCGAGACCATGAGCTCGTGGTGCTCGCTCGCAATCGTGCGTGCCATGAGGCGCTGATAGGAGGTCTCGTCATACTCAGCGTCGGCGAAGCGCACGGAAAACGTCTGGAAGCGCCTGCCTGCAAACCGGCTTCCCAATGCCGCAACAAGCGAACTGTCGAGGCCACCGGAGAGATAACTTCCCACGGGGACGTCGGACCGCACCATTCGCAGCGCCGTAGCCGCCTCCAGTGCGCTACGCACAGCATCGATCACATCGTCATTGCAGCCGGCGGACGGAAGGCGATGCTCGTCGGACCGGGTCGCATAGCACGGAGTCCAGAATGCGCGGTCCCGGACCGCGCCGCGCACGTAACTGCGGACGTGTCCCGGTTCAATTTCCGTGATCCCCTGAAACACGCTTTGCGGCGGCACGCTGCTCCAGAAGGTGAAGGTCTGGTCGATGCCCGCCGGATCGAACGCTCGAGGGATTGCCGGATTTGCCGCGAAGATGGCCTTGATCTCACTGGCGAAGTAGAGTTGGCCTTGATGGTTGCAGATATAGAGCGGACAGATTCCGGTCCGGTCACGGGACAAGACGAGGCGGCCGACGGAGGCGTCCCAGATGGCAAGGGCCCATTGCCCGTTCATCCGTTCGAATGCTGCCTCGCCCCAGGCGCGATAGGCCTGAATCACGACCTCCGTGTCGCTGCGGGTGCGGAAGCGATGGCCGAGCGAGATCAGCTGCTCGCGCAGCTCGACATAGTTGAAGATCTCGCCGTTGAACACGATCCAGGCGGGCCCGCCGGGATCGGAGAGAGGTTGTTGCCCGCCCGCTATGTCGATGATCGAGAGCCGGGCGTGCGCCAGGCCTGCGCGTTGGTCCCGGTAGAGGCCTCGCTCGTCTGGCCCGCGATGTGCGAGCGCCCCGACCATCCGCAAAAGCGCTTTCCGCGAAGGGCTCGGAGCGTTCGCACTCAGCGCCACGATGCCGGCGATGCCGCACATGCCGTCTAGTCCTCGATTACTGCATCAACGAGCAGAGGCGGGGTGTGGAGATAGCGCGTCGCCCGACGCTTGGAGGTGATGTCCTTGAAGACCTTCTGCACCTGCGCTGTGGCTATACCTACGGCCTCGGCCACGTTGTCGGCGGAAATGCCGTGGTTGACCGCATACATGCAAACATCGGTCAATCGATAGGGGGCAGCGAAATAGAACTCCTCCTGGCTCTGCGGCAGCGAGAATGTGTCGGACGTCGGCGGCCGTCGCCTGATCTCGTCGTCGATGCCAAGGTATTCGGCCAGTTGGTAGACCTGGCTCTTGTAGAGATGCGCAATCGGCATGACGTCCGCATCCCCGTCGCCCTGCTTCACGAAGAAGCCTTGATCGTGCTCGAGCCGGTTTGGCGTACCTATGACGGCATATTTCAGGCGGTCCGCGTGATAGTACTCGGTCATCTTGCGGACCCGTTGCTTGTAGTTGGTTGCAGCAACGATCTGCAGGTAGACCTCGGGCGGAAGGCGCACGGTGGAGGTTTCGCCGTCCGGGCCTTGTACGGTCAGACGGGTGATGTTGATGCCGGCGCTCTCCGAACCCGAGCCGAGTACCAGCTTGCATTTCCAGTCGGTTCCGTACTCGGGTACGACGGCTTGGATCGCCTCTCGCTGCCGGCGGTATGCGCCCAATGCTTCGAGCGCCGGTGCGATGTCTTCGACGACCGTCGTGAGGCGCAGTTGCGTGGCAACGGCCCGGCCGAGCCTCAGCGAATCGGACGACGAATCGCGCTCGGGCATCAGCAGACCGAGGACCTTCGTATTTCCAAATGCGCGCGCACAGAGCGCTGCGACCACGGAGCTGTCGATGCCGCCGGAAAGTCCGACGATGGCTCCGCGTCGGCCAAGCACGCCAAGGACACGGTCGCGCAAGAACGCGACGATGCGCGCGACCTCCAATGGCGCATCCAGGACCAGGGCGTCTTTACTGAACGCGGGTTCGGTTTGGCTGTGGGCTGCTTGCAGGGTCACGTGAACAATCCGCCTCTCTCTGGGGAAACTCGGTCGGTGAGTAGGTTTGCGACAGCGCCTTCTGGACGAGGTGCAAGTTCATCGCGAGGTAAGGCGGCATGACCAGATCGGTGTGAGTGCCTGCGCTTGGGACGACATCGATTTGGGCAAACGCACGATCCCATCCCAGAGTTTGCGGCATCTTCTTTCGCTGGCATCGGAACAGAACGGCGGAGAACGGCAGCATCGATTTCGGCTCCGCCAACCAGCGGAAGTAGGCCTTCGCGCGCATGACTTCCTGCAATTCCTGCTTGAGCCTGAAAGACGTGAGATCGAACTGCCCCTTCGCGCGGCGATCTAGCATCCGGGCCAGGTTAGCTTCATGGCCGATCGCAACGGTTGCCTTGGCGAGGGCCCGGCAGACCATCCGGGGCGCGGTGACCCGGTTGTTGCGGATTCGACGGATCGTGCGGGTCAACGTCTCCCATGCAGAACTGCGCTCGCCCATGAGGCTGGTGTCGAGAATTCCGAAGAACTTCACCGAGCGGCCGGCGGCAAACATTCGCGTCGCGACCTCGAAAGCGACTGCCCCACCGAGGGAATGACCGAGAAGTCTGATGTGGCCCCGCGGCTGGATGCGATTGATCTGCTCCACGGCAGCAGCAGCCATATCGCAAACGCTGTCCTGACCCTGCAATATCTTGCCGAGATCCGGGTAGCGGATCGGAACGACATGCGCAATTTCGCGAATTGAGGCTGCCAGGGCGGCGAGGCTGGCTCCATAACCAAGCGAGCCGGGCAGTAGGAAAAGCACGGGCGGCGCCGCCGCCACAATGCTCGAGGGCGGAGAAGCCAAATCCTCGCCTGTATCAATCAATGGCCGTAGTTTCATTGGAATGCAACCGACCGACCGAGCTCCGAAATTGGAGTATGAAGACGTTGAAAATCCTCTCATCATTCATTTGCATGAAGCACATGGTCGCGCCCGAGAAATTGGTTATTTTCGCCCCAGTGCATCTGTCGTCCATGTCCCGCCTCCTCGAGCGGACGCGAAATTCGGGGCGTGCTCTTTCGACCCTCTGGGTCACACAGGCCCATTGATCGGTGCGCCCGACGTCCGCGCGCCGCCAGGCCCATTCAAGAGAAACAGCGCCACGATAATTCCCAGGGCGTAGCCGGTAGCTCCTCCGGCGGCCATCATGTAGATCACCTGCAACGGGTCGAGGCCGAGGTGAGCACCGATGAGAAGCGGGGCAAACACGAACACGGCCCGGACCAGATCAACCAGCAGACGCAGTTCCTGACGACGAAAAAGAGTCGGAACTTCCTGAATGGGCGTCGACAAGGCCTGTGCGGCGCACATAAGCGCCAGGGCGCCCATGATCTGACCCGTAGGTATCCAGGATTCTCCGAGCAGCGGAACGACGACGTAGGGGGAGACAAATCCAAGGCCGAGCACCGGCAGAACGATCAGGCCGGCCGCAACGACCAACAGGCCGCATGCGGTGCCGAGCAGATGATGACGATCGAAGTCTTTGCTGGCCTCGGCGACGAAGACATTGCTGAGCGGCAAGGCGATCAGGGTGACCGGACCGGTCACGAGACGGGCGGCGACGCCAAAATGCCCGGCGAATGCGGTACCGAATAGCGAGCCTATGAAGATTGCGGGGAGATTGATGATCGCGAATCCCGCAAGGGCCGAGGGCAGCTCGAACAGGGGAAACTTGTACTCTCGCCGCGCCGTCGCCGCGACCGAGCCCCACGAGGCTTGCGCGATGCGGCGGATGTCCTCCCATTTCAGGAGCCGGACACAGAGAAATGCGATCAACACAGCCTGGCTCAGGATGTGGGCTCGGATCATTGCGTCGTCCCCGAGGTGCGCGAGGCCGAAGCTCACCTGGAGCAGTGCCATCGACGCCGGGAGGATGAGGCGGCCCATGCCGAAATCACGCATATGATTGAACCGCAAGCACCAGCAGTTCATTGCGTCGGCAACGCCGACCGCAGCCATCCCGATGGGTACGAGGTAGGTAAGATGTTGCAGTCGTCCCGGCACCACGTCCGACAGCAGGTATCCCGCGGTGAGCACAACGGAGGTCGTGAAGCAGACCGCCACGAGTGTGAGCTTGAGCGCGACCAGCGCGTGAGCTCTGTCCTCAACCACATACAGAGACGTGCTGAAGCGAAGTCCGGCTATCGCGCCGACGATGTTTACGATTGAGAGATAGATCGTGAAGATTCCGAAATCCTCCGGCGAATAGAGCCGGGTGAGGATGGGAATGGCCGCTACGAGCATGAGCTGGCCGGTGAGTGCTAGGGCGGAGACACCCGCCGCTGCACGAACAAGGGCCCCTGTCCGCGTCGGACCGGTAGCCGGTTTCGCGGCCATGAAAAACTTCCTAGATCTAGAATTCATCTCAAAAAAAGCAAAATCGTCGAGACAGCGCGATCTACTTCGGTTCGATCGTAGAATGGAGCGGGGTGTGCGCCATCATTCGTTCGCATGACGTTGACTGATGTGTCCCGGAATCGAAGGAGGGTTTGCATGAATAGCTCGCGCTTGCGGAATAGACGACGCATGGAGCCCGATCGTGGGGCCAAAACCCGGCTGTGATGCGCGTGGCTTGTGGGCGAATGATGGATGTTCACGCAAGCCGCGCCGACGGGAGACGCCGATCTACAGGCGATGGGGACGTGAGCTGTGCAAGCCGAAGGCCGGTCCGCGCGAGCAGGTCCGACAAGGCGGATGGTCTAACGGCGATCAGGTTATCGTCGTCCGGTCCCGGTATGTCAGGAGACGCCGGCTCGAGTCGTCCCGCCCTGAGATGGAAGAGCTCAAACCCGTGATCGGTCAGTCGGTCATACAGCTCCGCACGCGAGGTGCCGGCCCGCCGAAGGTTGAGCTCAGAATCCTCTATGTACAGACATCGGCAATTGGAAATGGTCTGGGCGGCGCCCTTGAGAAGATCGACTTCGAACCCTTCGACATCGACCTTCAGAAGATCGACCACCCGGTCTCCGACGATCGAATCGAGGGTTCGTACTGGAACTCGGAGCGCCGCGCTGCCGGCCGGAGGAGTAGCGCATGCGAAGTTCATGTCGTCACTCCGAAAGTCCGTGAAGACGAGCTCGCCTTCCGTGCTGCCGATCGCCGTGTTGTGGACCTCGACGGTCAATCCGTTCAGGCGAATGTTGCCCAGCAGATATTTGCAGATGCGCGGATGTGCTTCGATGGCGATGACTCGTCCGGACCGGGCAACGCGCATGGCGGCCGCGAGACTCAGCTGTCCTACATTCGCGCCGACATCGACGAAGGTTTCTCCGGGTTGCAGGTAAGATCCGACGAAGTCGGCGTCTTCGGCACGAAGGTTCCGCTTGCGCCAGAGTCCCGCGGACATGGAGCTGGGATAGAAACGCATTCTGTATCCGGCGGGAAAGCCGAAGGTGATAAAGCGGCACAATCCGCTCACCCACAGTCCGCGCGATAGCAGAAACCGAGCCTTGTCGGGCTCCTCTCGAATTCGAGCGAGCAGTTGATGCAATTTGCGCAAGGGTCCACCCATCTCTAGCGGTTAGCTGCTCGGCAGAGCGTAGGCCGACCGGAGCGTCCGGCCATCCTTCATTTGCATGACGATGATCATTCCGAGGCGCGAAGTTTCGCGGTCAGCTCGGTTGGCAGAAACACGGCGGCGCCGGGAGATTTAGAATCGACCGATGGATACCATCATGCAAATGAAGGATGGCTGGGCGTTCCAGTCAGCATACCGTTCATCGAACTGAGCTTGAGGGAAAAGCGATGAACCTGTTGCAGCCCGACGGGTCGGAAGGCATTCGAGATCCGGACGCCCGCCCCATGATTTCGGTGGCCATACCAACCTTCCGTCGACCGGATATGATACGCCGTGCGATTGAAAGCGTGCTGCAGCAGAATTACTCCGACTGGGAAATGGTGATCAGCGACGACGAAGGTCCAAAAGGCGTTAGTTGGAGCATTCTGTCTGAGTACGCGCGGAGCGATTCACGTATTCGGGTGGTCGAGAACCACCGAGGACGGGGCCAGGTTGAGAATACGAACAGCGCGATGCTCGCATGTCGCGGCCATTGGATCAAAGTCTTGCATGACGACGACTGGCTCGTGCCGGGATCGCTCGAGACTTTTGCGGAATTGGCGAGGACGTATCCCGCCGCTGCGTTCATGACCTCCACATCTCATCTCGTTCAGGATGAAGGCATAAAATACCGCCGGGGAGAGCAGGTCACGCTGTATTCGAGCCAGCAGTGCCTGACTGACCTCTATTTGGTCGGCAAGACCCGGGTGCTGGGGATTGTGCCGTCGACCCTGCTGATCAGCAGCGAGGTCATCCAGGCGGGTTGCTTGATGCGAAACTACAAGTCGATCAGGTGGGGAGTGGACCAGCTGTTCTTCGTCGACCTCGCCTGTCATGGCGACATGGTGGCGATCGACGACGGCCTGATCTTCTACGATATGACGGATCACGACAACATTACCGCTTCCAAATCGTTCACTCAGATCGATGAGGAGACCCTTGATCTCAAGAATCTGACCTGGAGCCTGGTCGAGGACAAGCAAGGGCTACCAGACCCCGAGACGGTCGTGCGTGCATTGCGGGTTGCGAGATTGCGCGGAAGATTTCGCCACCAGTCCTGGGGGGCAACGATCCGGGACGCGCTCCAGATCCTGCGTCCCTCGGTTATCAAGGCAGCAAACAAGGCGATCCGGGCGCGAGCGCGTACATCGGCAGCGGGCTCACTGGCTCGTGTGGGTCACGCCTGACGGAGCCGCCGCTGATCATTATCGGGACAAGGCGCTGGTCCGATCAGGGGCATCGAGACGTGTTACGAAGTCGAACACGGGGCCGCCCGCTACCCCCCAATTACTCGACCAGATCACCTGGGAACCGTCGGGCGACGGCGAGCCGTGAGTCTCGCTCCAGTAGTCGTGCGGGACGTTGCGTGTGTACGCAATGCGTCGGAATTCGCCACTGCCGTCAATTCGCAGAGCAATGACTTCCCGAGCGAAGGGCGCAAACTTTGGTAGCTGGGCGATCTCGGCTGGATCGCCGCCATAGCTTAGAATCACCCAGCCGGGCCAGTGGATCGCGCGCGTGGAAGCATGCGAGGCCTCTCCACGCGGAGCAAGGGCAGTAACCACGCCGTCATCCAGCCGGCGCTTGATCACCTGGTATATGTCGGGATCAGATTTGCTGATTCCGACGTATACCTCGCGTCCGTCAGCGTCCACGGCCATGTCGCCATGACTCGGACGATGATGTTCGGTCCAGCTTTGCACCAGATCGCCTGCGACGGTAAAGATGAATGCCTCATCCTTTCCGTCGACCCATCGGCTGCATCTGATGTAGCTGCCCAAGGCAGATATCTCGCAAACGCCGTCTCGCCCGGGCAGTTTTCCCACTTCGATATCCGGAAACTTCTGTCGGCTCACGAGGTCGAACGCGAACGCGACGACGACGCCGTCGGCGCGCGTGCCTCGCACGGCGATGCGCCGGCCGTCCTGAGAGGGATTGCCCTTGCCCGGTCCGAACTGAAGGCTGCGATAGCCCTCGGCCATCAGCATGATCTCTTCGGCGTTGGTTCGCGGCGTCCAGAGCGAGATCTTGCGCCCGATCACGCATATCATGCGCTCGGGATCGCGCGGGTGCCATTCGCACTCGTCTTCGCGTTGCCGGCGGAACAGCGGAACGTACGTCCGTCCGTCCAGAAAGCAGAGCCCGTTACAGCCGTTGGCGATCAGAAGCAGAGTCTGGTCAGCGTTCCAGGCCTGCGCGCTCGAATATCGGTGTGTGCAATAGGCTCGCTGACAGGCCAGGCCAGCGCCCAAGGGCCCCGGGGTCGTTATCCGGACGATCGTGGCGCCGGTGTCGGGGTCGGTGACCGGAACGAGATAGTCGGGCAAGTTCATGCTGCTGGCAGTCGAGAGCTTGGTCTTTGCAACAAGCGTCTGTGCGGCGGCGATGCCCGCCAATGCAAGCACGACGACCACGGCGCCGGCCAGGCCAATTCGCGTGTAGAGGGACGGAGACATCCGTATCATGCTCCATGGCAAGCAGGGGGCTCGGATCATCCAGGTGGGCAAGCGACCGATATGAGGTTCGAGGCTTGCCTGTCACCAGGTTCCTGCGGCGACCAGAAATACTGGTTCGACGATGCGTTCTAGCTGCTCGGTCCCAGCGCGCATCATTTGAATGCAGGAGACGCCCCGCGAAATGTTGCCGATCCACGGGAAGGTTCTGATCCTTTCGATCGATAGATCAGTCCGGCGCAATTAGCCGGGCGGCGCTTATAGGCGCCGCCCGGAATTTGTTGAAGGCTTGATGGGGCGTCAGGCCGATCGGCCAGGCTAGTCCGGCTCCGAGGCGCCCATTTCGTGACGTCCGCGGTCGCTTGGCACAAGGCTGAGCGTAGGTTCCCGATCGATTGACAACGGCAGCGCGTGACCATTCGAGACCCGCACCAGTGATCCGTTGTTCATTCCCCAAATTGCGGCCTGCGTCCTGTTCTGGACCCGTATCTTGCGCAGGATCGCCTTGACGTGAACCTTCACGGTCGCCTCGGCAATATCGATCTTTCGCGCAATGCACTTGTTTGAATTGCCCTCGATCAGATAGGAGAGAATCGCCCGCTCTCGCGGAGACAGATGAGGTGCTATCCGTTCTTCGGCCGCAACGAGGAGATTTGATCGCTCTTCGATCGCTGGCTGAAGTTGAGGCTCGCGATCGAGACCGCTATCGAGCACGAATGACAGGAAAGCCGGTGGAAACACCGTCTCGCCCATCGTCACGAGTTCGATGGACTTGATGAAAGCGTCGCATGAATTGACGTCGACGAAATAGCCGCTGGCGCCGGCCTTGTAGGCCGCGATCAACTCATCCGGCCGGTAGTGGTCCGAAACGATCGCTACGCGCGCATCCGGATAGTGCTCTCTTACAAATCCGATGTGCTTCATGGCTGCATCGAATTCGCCGGTGCTGTGGATAATCACAAACAGGAGCTGTTGATGTGCCTGGAGTGTGCTTGTTACTTCATCGGTGCTCGAGGCCGAGACCGCAATTTGAAAATCTGCAGCATGCAGTATTTGAGAAATTCCCTCTCGCAGCAAAATATTTCGTCCGATCAAAACAACTTTGCAGGATTGCCGCCTCCTCATCTTACCCTCCGCAACCAACGCAATGACACAACTTGAATGAAAAACACGCAGGAAAAGGAACAAGCGTCGTAAAGCCCGTTTTTTCCGATTTACAGAAGCCGGGCGCCGTTTAGTTAATAATTGCTGAAGGTTAGATTCGATCTTTCGATCTTGCCTATATACCTTTCGTTATAGGCCGATGGGTCCCCCAGCTGTTGGTGAACGGCCGTCGGAGATTGACTTGGGGGCGAAAGAGAATACTGATTCAACCTTTGAATGTTCGCCGTGAGCGGGTGAATCCGGTCGTGAAAGCCTTGCTCTATCGCGATGCTTTTCGAACTTGCCAAGTGGCACATGGATAGACCGCTCGCCAGCGGTTGTGAGCCGAGACCACCGGGTTCATACGGCCCTTTGATCCGGCGAACTTGATGTATATTGCGATCAGAGACTCGTGCGGTTATTTGCCTCATAGGTCCGCTTGGCCAAATGATACTTTAGGGAATTGCTCGAAGTTTATTTGTTGGTGATCAATTAATGTTGGAGCGGCAAGGGCGGGGGCCTGTTGCTTCAATCGCGGGAATTTTGGGGGCGGCAGGTTAGGGAGCGCCCGATGCGTCGTGCGACTGTAGTGATTGCAGACCGACATCCAATGGTTTTGCAGGGTCTCGCAAGTGTTCTTGGTTCAGAATCCGATTTTGAGGTCGTTGCATCCTGCGGTGATGCTGCGAGCTGCATCCAGGCAATTTTGACGCTTGCGCCCGACATAGCGATCATGGACGCGGCAATGCCAGAGCTGACCGCGCTGATGAACAATTCGCTCAGCCATTCGGACAGCCGACCAACGCGTTTTGTGTTCTTCGCGCCCAGCGAGGACTGCGATCTTGTGTTGGCGGGCGCCCCGGCCGGGTACAGTGTCCTTCTGAAGGAGATGACGGGCCAAGCCGTGGTGCAAGGCTTGCGCGACATTGCCAACGGCCAAACCGTCGTTCCGTTGTCGCCCGCGGATCAGGTCGCGCCTCGCGAGCAGAGTCCGAATCCGGAAAGCGCGCTCGCGGTGCTCACCGAGCGCGAGCGGCAGATCATGCGCCTGGTTTCTCGTGGTCTGTCCAACAAGGAAATTGGCCGCCGGCTCCACATTGCAGACGGCACCATCAAGGTTCACCTCCACAACATTTTCCAGAAGCTTGAAATCGGCAATCGCACCGCGCTTGCTGCCCTCGCCATCTCGCAGGATGACCGCGCCAATTCAGCGCAGGACAAACCGGCGCACGCTGGATCGGATCCGGTGGCCGGGGAGCGCTAAAGCATCATCTCACGCCGTTTGCAGTGCGATATGCGGTCATTTCGCCGAAGCGCAGCCGAACAGTTATCGCGCTGTCGGGTTGCGCAGGCGCCGGCAAGCCGCGTTCTGGGTCGCTTATCCCTCGACGGAGAACTGAAGAACGAACAGCGATCGGCCGCCAAGCTCGGGGCTGTCGCTGACTTCCACCTGCCAGGAAATGTAATGCAGGAGGGGGTCCATCACGTCGTGCTTGAGGATCTCGCCGCTCAGTTCGATCGCAGTAGTCCGTGCCGCGGAGATGTCGGGGAGATCAAGTCCGACATCGTCGAGCACTGAATGACCGTCGTGGATATGAAAGAAATACCGCGGCATGGATGTCTCCGGACAACGCGAACATTCCGATGACTGCTGCGAGCCCCCGCATCACGGTCGAGACTTCGCATCGCAGGGGGGCGCATAGCAAGCGGCTATTCTAGGAGGGCCCAATCATCATTGATGGGTACTCCGACGTTGATCCGTATGACCACGAATTCAGAATGAACAATTGCTTCTCGAGGACTACGATGATGTTGCGTCGACGGAGCCCACTTCGGCGCAGCGTTGCGGCCCCGGCCCTGCGAATCCCCAATGCCCCCGCCGGGGCCGCGCTCTTTTCGCAAGTCCCGCCTGGTCGTCCATCACCGCCGCGCAGAAGTTGCAACCGATACTCCGATCAGTCGGGAGCGGACGGTTTGACTTTTGGGGAGATGATCTCGAAAAAGTCATATCTGGTAGTAGTCGCGATACCAGCGGACGAAATTGGATATGCCGGTTTCGATAGGGGTGGAGGGCGAAAACCCGGTATCGCGCATGAGATCGCCAACGTCGGCAAACGTTTCCGGAACATCCCCAGGCTGCATAGGCAGCATTTCCTTCGCTGTGGTTCGTCCGAGCTCCTTCTCGATCAATTCAAGGACGTGCATCAGCGCTTCCGGACGGTTATTGCCGACATTGTAGAGCTTGGCCGGTGCGCCCGCCGCATCGGCGTTGTCCTCCGGAGCGCGCTCGATCAGGCGCGAGACGACGCGCGTGACGTCGTCGACATAGGTGAAGTCGCGCCGCATCCTGCCATGGTTGAAGAGCTTGATCGGCCTGCCTTTGACGATCGCGTCGGCGAACAGGAATATCGCCATGTCGGGCCGGCCCCACGGGCCGTAGATCGTAAAGAACCGTAAGCCGGTGACCGGGAGTCGGTACAGGTGGCTGTAGGAGTGGGCCATCAGCTCGTTGGCTCTCTTCGTCGCGGCATAGAAGCTGACGGGGTGGTCGGCCTTATGCCGGGTCGAAAATGGCAGCTCGGCATTGGCGCCGTACACGGACGATGATGATGCGTAGATCAAATGACCACAGGCGTTATGCCGGCAGCCTTCGAGGACGTTGAGGAATCCCTCAAGATTGGCGTCGACATAGGCGTGCGGCTGATCGATCGAATGCCGGACGCCGGCCTGAGCAGCTAGATGGATGACTCTCGCAAAACGATGTTTTGCGAACAACTCGGCCATCGTCGACCGATCTCCGAGATCAATCTGCACGAAGGAGAAACGCGGATCGCGGCGCAGAATGTCGAGACGCGCGCGCTTCAGGGCGGGATCGTAGTAGCTATTGATGTTGTCCAATCCGACGACCCGGCGTCCCTCGTCGAGCAGCCGACGGGCAACATGAAAACCGATGAAGCCAGCTGCTCCGGTCACCAGAACGTCGTCGGCAACTTGTTCTGAGCGAGATGACATTCGCTGTCCAAGTTAGATGGAGTTTCGAACGGCGAAGAAGGCGCCACCGATCGCAGCAAGTTAACTCTCAATCGCGCAGCATCTCGATGGCGCAAATGAGCGCACCTGACGATGGCGGCCGAGCCGAGCTGCCAGCAGCCGCTCGAACGGATTACTCCGTGCATCCTCGCCACTGTCTCAAATTCCAGGGGCGTAGCGTATGTAATGTCAGAGCGAACCCCGTCATCATCCATTTGCATGAAGATGAAGCCAGGCAAAACTGCAGAGTTGTTCCAGCGGCGGGCTTGCCCGACGTGGCCGTCGGCTTGGAAGTATGCGCTGTCGAACGATTGACGTCAGTGACTTGAGCGCAACGGCGTGGTCAGGGGTGTTTGCGATGAAGATGGTCCGTGTTGATGCTCTCGGCGCGAATGTATCGAGCATCGGTTTCGGCTGCGCGTCGCTCGGGGGGCGCGTTGGGGCTCGCAGGGGGATCGAGGGGCTCGAGCGCGCATACGACGCCGGAATAACCTGGTACGACGTGGCACCTTCGTATGGCGATGGGATGGCCGAGTCGATTTTGGGCCAATTCGCATCCAGGAGGCGCGGCAGCGTTCAAATCTGCACAAAGGTCGGGATGCGCCCGCGTGATACCTCTGCCGTTATGCGGATCCTGAAGCCGATGGCGCGCGCTGCTCTTGCGGTGTTTCCCGGGATCCAACCGCGCCTCTCCGCAATGAAGTCAAAGCCCTTCAAAGTGCCGCTATCGGCCGAGCTCATCAGGACGAGCATCGAAGACAGCTTGAGGCGACTTCGCACGGATTATGTAGATGTGCTTGCTCTGCACCGTCCCACCCGCGAAGAGGTCGTTCGCGAAGACATCATTCGAGCGGTGGAGCGCGTCGTCCAGGACGGGAAGGCGCGCGCAATATCGATTGCGGGCAATAACGAGGGCGGAATTGATGGCCTTCATGACGCGCTGCCATACCGGCTGATACAGATCGCCAATAATCCGTTCGAGCCGAATCTTCAGAGATCGACGGAGATTGGGCGGCGCAGGACGTTTGTCACATATGGATCATTTTCGAGCGTCGATCCGCTTGTCGCAAGGCTGGGATTGGAGAAGGAAATACTGAACGGCCTTCACGAGATGGGATACCGGGGCGACCTCACCGAGATCGCCGCTGCCTTTGTCGTGGATTATGCGCTGGCAACGAACTCGGCAGGAGTC
The DNA here is from genome assembly GCF_052588265.1 of Bradyrhizobium sp. Pa8. NCBI lineage: Bacteria > Pseudomonadati > Pseudomonadota > Alphaproteobacteria > Hyphomicrobiales > Nitrobacteraceae > Bradyrhizobium > Bradyrhizobium sp. Pa8. The sequence continues at coordinate 3,538,184 of NZ_CP176767.1, forward strand.
TCACTATTTTCGATGTTTCGGAAAGAGCATCTCGCGTTCAATCTGCGCCGGTCAACGCAACTCCCAGCGCTTCATCAGCTCAATCGCATCGCCGCCGAGCTCTCGAACGGGCCGGGGCAAACCGAACGAATTTGCCACGCAGCGAATGACCGGCGCGTCGAGAGATGCTGATGGCGGCTCGGGCGGTGTCTGCTGCCACGATGGGACATGCATGTGCCGGTCGGTGTAGCGATCAAGTGCAGAGCCTATGGGCATGAGGTCTACTCCGTCATCATCATACAATCGGCGGCTGCGTGTGCTAGAATTGAGGTCCCACGATACTACTCGCCAATGTTGTCGACGATATTCGACAGGCGCGCGGGCGGCCGGGAGGCGGCTAGCTTGAGCGTCTCGCTGAAGCATGCGCAGCAGGGCAGGCCAAAGGCGAGGGCGCCAGGCCCCTGCCGTCGCACTAAGGAGGTTGGCCCCAATCGCGGTTGCGCTGGGCGGCGCGCTTCGTGGGGCCGTTGGTAGATGCTCGGAGAGAGGCCATGTGCGGAATTGTTGGTGTCGTCGGGCGGGGCCCAGCCTCTGCTCTCCTGTTAGATGCGCTGAAGCGGCTTGAATATCGAGGATATGACTCGGCCGGTATCGCCACTCTCGAGGACGGTTCGCTGACGCGACGTCGTGCAGTCGGAAAGCTCGCGAACCTCAAGAGTAGGCTCGACTCGGAGCCGCTTGCCGGGCGGATTGGAATTGGTCACACGCGCTGGGCGACGCACGGCCGTCCCGATGAGACGAATGCGCATCCTCACATGGTTGACGGTGTGGCGATCGTGCACAATGGGATCATCGAAAACCATCGGGAGTTGCGCAATGATCTCAAGGCGGCCGGTGCGCATTTTGCGACCGAAACCGACTCCGAAGTGGTTGCGCATCTCGTCAGCCGCGAGCGGAAGAACGGATGCGAACCGGTTGCAGCGGTGCGCAAGGTGCTCCCGCGCTTGAACGGAACGTTCGCGCTCGCCTTCCTGTTCGAGGGGCACGACAATCTCCTGATCGGTGCCCGAAAGGGCTCGCCGCTTGCCGTCGGCTACGGGTGCGGCGAAATGTTCCTGGGTTCGGATGCGATGGCGCTCGCACCTCTGACTGACATTGTCGCCTACCTAGAGGACGGCGATCTCGCCGTCGTGACCCGGGAGCAGATCGAGTTTATCGACGTGAACGGCGCGCATCTGCGCCGAGCGTCGGCCAAAATCGCCGGTGCGGCCGTGATTGTTCACAAGGGCGAGCATCGCCACTTCATGGCAAAGGAGATTCACGAACAGCCGGACGTGGTCGGGCAGACGCTTGCACAATACATCGCGCCCAACGGGACAATCAGGCTGCCGGCGGGCGTGGATGTGGACTTCGGGACAGTCGATCGCGTCTCGATTGTAGCTTGCGGCACCGCCTTCTACGCCGGTCTGATCGCGAGGTACTGGTTCGAGCGCTACGCCAAGCTCCCGGTCGAAATCGATATTGCATCGGAGTTCCGCTATCGCGACGTTCCATTTGGCGCGGGCAATTTGGCAATTTTCGTCTCGCAATCCGGCGAAACGGCCGACACGCTCGCCTCGTTGGAGTTCGCCAAGACCCACGGCCAGCGCGTTCTCTCGGTCGTCAATGTGCAAACCTCGACGATGGCTCGTTCGAGCCACATCGTGATGCCCACATTGGCCGGTCCGGAAATAGGGGTCGCATCCACGAAGGCGTTCACGTGTCAGCTGGCAACGTTGCTCTGCATTGCAATTGCGGCCGGTCGCAGTCGCGGGGTGCTCTCGGCCGAAGATGAGCGCTCACTCGTCCGAGCCCTTGCCGAGATCCCAAACTGTATGGCCCGCGCACTCGAACTGGAGCCGAAAGTCCATGAGCTCGCGCGCGAGATCGCCAGGGCCAGAGACGCTCTGTTCATAGGCCGGGGCACCAATTATCCGCTGGCATTGGAGGGAGCCCTCAAGCTCAAGGAAGTCACTTACATCCACGCAGAGGGCTATGCGGCTGGTGAACTCAAACATGGACCGATCGCGCTGATCGACAAGGGCCTGCCGGTCATCGTCATTGCACCGTGCGACGCGACGTTCGAAAAGACCATGTCGAACATGCAGGAGGTGATCGCTCGTGGGGGCCGCATCATCCTCCTGACCGACCAGAAAGGTGCTTCACTCGCCGCATCCAGTGGTTGCTCGATCCTGGCCTTGCCGGACATGCCCCAGATCGTGGCGCCGCTGGCTCTCGCAGTGCCACTGCAGCTCCTTGCCTATCATAGTGCCGCGATTATGGGGACCGACGTAGACCAGCCGCGGAATCTCGCGAAGTCGGTGACCGTCGAATAGGCGGCCCGGTCGCGCCACTTCCGTTGCGCTTCCGCTTCAGAAAGAGGTGCTGTCGGAATCAGGATGCCGGTCTGACAGGCGTGGACGCTCCGAAATGGGTGCCTCTTTCGACCAGTCCTCGTTCTCGGCCGCTCGGCGTAGAATCTGGCGACCTTCGGGCCGAGGTTAAGCACCGACGTCCGTAGGGCAGGCGGCCCCGCTATATTGTAACCGCGTTGGCGGGGCCGCTGTTGCTAACCAGCCGCCTTGCGCGCGCTCCGCGGCCGGGGTTCTCGCAGACTCCTCGGCATCGGGCCGCAAAGTCAGCCCGGTCAGGGAGTAGTCCTTTCGGGTTATTGGAAGACCGTTCCGCTTCGAGATAGCTTCAGACAAGCCCGTCCGGTCGACGAGCTCGTTTGGCATCTTACGTGCGCTTGGCGAGGGATCATGTCGGTTTTGACGGGGACGGCCGCCGCGGACATTCGACGCGGTGATATGATTAAGGTCATCAAGGGGAGGCTGTTCCCGGCGCTCCTTTACGAGCAATATGAGGGCGGCGCCGCCGAAGATATTCCCGAGGGCGCCCGTGCCTATTGCCTCAAAGACAAAGTCTGGCGAACGATGCCTCCGGGCTTCCGCCCCTCCTAGAGCTTATTGGCGAAGCAGCATCGCAAAATGGCCGAGCCAGGCTCGGCCAAGTCGCGAGCGGGTCGGGGCCGCAACCTCCGCGGTAGGTCTGGACCGACGGCGGAGCGCTGTGCGCGCAGACTAGCTGCAGCTCAGCGGCAACGGCTGGTCGGGGTGCAACTCGTACCAATCGTAGCAATCTGGATAGGCGCCGTAGAATCCGTATCCGGGTCGATAGTGACCAAAGCGGTGAAACGCATGCTGGCGCAGGCCGATGCCGCCGGCGCCGGCACGACCGCCGAATCCGAGATGTGCGCCGCCAAAGCCTCCCTCATGCGCCATGCCGCCGAAATGCGCGCCGCCGCCGAAACCCATATGTCCGCCGCCAAAGCCACCACCGCCAAAACCGCCGTGGCCGCCGCCAAAGCCACCACCGTGGCCCCCGCCGCCGCCACCGCCATGCGCGTCGGCCGCGCCGATGGCCAGGGTCGAGGCAAGCGCCGCCGTTGCCAAAATCATGATTGCTCGTTTCATGGGACACTCCTTTCGTGTCGATCTGCCTGGTCATCCATGCAGTCCGCTTCCGCGTCGTGCCGTCGCCAAAGCTCCTGATGACAAGGCTCGTGATGAAAGGAGAGGTAGGAGCGATGCGCGGCAATCCCACTAAATTCGACTTCAGGAACGAGGCGCGCCGGTAGGGAAGGTCATCCTGCCGCGAGGGGCCGCGGCCCACAGAAGGGGCGGGCCGAACGTTCCAGCCCGCCCCCGTCGTTCGATGAGGAGCGGCCGACCGAGGCGCCCGGCCGGCCAAGGAAATGCCGCGATCAGAAGCTGCCCGTGCCGGGCTCGCAAGGCACGTTGCTGCCGGTCCACGGCGCCGTCGCGAAAGCGCCGACGCGTGGCGCGGGAACGCAGACGTGGCCTCCCTGCTGATAGAAGGGCGCGCCCGATGCGACCGTATCGGTTGTCATCGCGGGCTGTCGCATGACGGCATGGTGCTCGCGAGCCATGACGGGTCCCCCGAGCACGGCGGCTGCAATCAATCCCGTCGACAAGAGTTTGAGAGTGGTCATTTCGGCTTCTCCTTTGATGAGATCAGGCCGACCAAGCGGCTCCCCATCAACGTATGGACGGCCCGGCGTTGTCCAAATGCACGAATTGCTCACCGGATTTCAACGGCCTGTGAGCCGACGCGGCGCTGCAAGCACGATCGTGCGAATGCGCAACATCCGTTGCCTTGAGAGTAACGAGGAGCGCATCGCAGGCATATGTTCATGAAGGCGCAGTTCAGAATGGAGGCGGAAGATGATCACGACGACAGCGAGGCGTATGGCCATCGCGCTGGCCCTGTTGGCGACGGGCACGGCACGCTTCCTGAATCGCTATTTAGTGGTGCCCCATTCTCCGCAGGACTATCTCGTCAGACAACGAGTGGCCTATGGCAGGCTGGCGCGGCGCCGCGCGTTCAGAGCGGGCGGGCATCGAACATGACGCCCCCGACCGCCGAGCCCGTGCTCCTCCGCCGCAGGCCGAAACGCCTCGCAGAACGTGGGAGCAGGATCATGACGCGGATTCTTCTGATCGAAGATGATGCCGAAACCGCCGAGGTGATCGTCGCCGAACTCGCCGATCGCGGTTTCGAGGTTCAATGGGCCCCTGACGGCGTCGACGGTCTCGATCGAGCGCGCGCAGCGTGTCCGGATGCCATGATCGTCGATCGCATGCTGCCCGGGATGGATGGACTGACCGTCATCGAGGCCTTGCGCAAGGATCGGGTCGGGACGCCGGTGCTGGTTCTGAGTGCGCTCGGCGCCGTGGACGATCGGGTACGCGGATTGCGCATGGGGGGAGACGACTATCTCACCAAGCCGTTCGCAATCATCGAGCTCGTCGCACGGATAGAGGCATTGCTGCGCCGTCCGATGGACAGCCGCGAGACCACGTTGCATGTCGGGCCGCTGGAACTCGACCTGATCGAGCGGACCGCGCGACGGGACGAGCGCGAGATCGATCTGTTGCCGCGTGAGTTCCGCCTGCTCGAATACATGATGCGCCGGAGCGATCAGTTGCTCACGCGCGCGATGCTGCTCGAAGAAGTATGGAACTACAAGTTCGTTCCGGCAACAACGAATCTGATCGACGTGCATATGGGCCGGCTGCGCCACAAGGTCGACGGTCCCGGCGATACGCAGCTCATCCACAATGTTCGCGGCTCCGGCTTCATTCTGCGTTCGCGCGCATAGAGACGCGAAACCCAGGGGCTCGCGGAGCACATCTCGGACGAATATCGAGTGCCGGTTCGATGCGCCAGATTCAGTTCATCCGTTCGAACACGTTCCTCTGGGCCCTGGCGGTGGCGGCCGCATTTGCGCTGTTCGTGGTCGGGCTGTTCGCGTTCACCTATTGGAAGCTCGACGACTATCTGATCGCACGATCCGACCGCATGATCACGACCCGGATCAACTTCATCGCCGATTTGCCGTCGGTGCGCCGCATCGGAGCGATCTCCGATCATCTCGAGCAGGATTCCAGAGGCGTGCAGTACGCGGGACTTTTCGATGGTGCAGGCACCCGGCTTGCCGGCAACATCGACAGCTTGCCGCGCGCGCTCGATCTCGGCGGAGCGGCGCAGGGTGTGCGGCTCGACCTCATTGAGAAATCGGCGGTCCACGGACCGGTCATCAGGGTCGTGGGCAGGCGTCTTGAGAACGGCGATGTCCTGGTGATGGGACGGAACGTCGATGAGACGCGCGAAATCTCGAGTGTCGTAGGGCAGGCGCTCGCGCTCGGCCTGCTGCCGGCGTTCTGCCTCTGTCTGCTGGCCGGAGCGTGGCTGAGCGTTCGCGCCCAGAGACGCGTGGAAGAGGTGAACCAGCGGGTGCAGCGGATCGTGGCGGGGGAGTTGCGTGAGCGGCTTCCGGAAGACAATTCCGACGATCCGTTCGCGCGGCTGGCCAGGATCGTCAACGGCATGCTCGCCGAGATGGAGACCATGATCAACGCGCTTGCCGGTGTCGGCAACGATATCGCCCATGATCTCAGGACGCCGCTCACGCGCGCACGCCTGGCGCTGGAGCGCGGCCGAACGCATGCGACCACTCTGGAGCAGCTCCAGGAGGTCACGGACAAGGCAATGGCCGGGATCGATCAGTCGCTCTCGATCGTCACCGCCTTGCTGCGCCTCACCGAGATCGAGAACAGCCGCCGCACCGCCGGCTTCGGTAACGTTGCGCTCGACGAGATCCTGCGCGAGGTGTGCGACGTCTATGAGCCTATCGCCGAAGACAAGGGCATCTGGCTTGGCGTCGTCATCGATCGCAACGTGCAGGTGTGGGGCGACCGGGACCTGTTGTTCGAAGCGATGGCCAATCTCGTGGACAATGCCGTCAAGTTCACGCCGCCCGGCGGCCAGGTGAGGCTCGAACTGGTGTCGGAAGACGACACGGCGCTCGTGCGCGTAACTGACACCGGCCCCGGCATCAGCACGCGGGAGCGCGAAGCGGTGCTGCGGCGCTTCTATCGTTCCGACAAGATGCGCAATACGCCGGGGGTTGGGCTGGGACTGAGCCTGGTGGCTGCCATCGTCAAGCTGCATGGCTTTCGATTGATCATCGGTCCGGCTCCCGGCGGACGGATCGAGATCCTTGCCTGGACCGGTAGGGCGAGCAAAGCCGCCGCATGCCGGTCCCGGACCCCAACTCTCGCAACCGTCGATCAGATGTGATGCCCCTCATGATGCGTGATCTTCTCGATGCCAGGACATGCCGAATGTCTGAAGGCGAATTCAGGTTTGTTACGCTCAATTCAGTGGCCTCCGCCTTCGCAGGCTTCCTAGAGTCCGCTCGCCGGTTTCGTATGTGGGAGTGACAGATGCAGATCCGCCACGAAGTAGCGAGGAATAGTGCCATGGCTGTCGCGGCCGGAGCCCCATCGCCCCCTTTCCTCAGCGCCTATTCCGCGGCCATCAAGCGCTATGAACTGCTTGAGCCCGGTCACGAGCAGCAGCTTGCACGCCGCTGGCAGGAGATGCGGGACCGCGGCGCTGTGAACGCGCTCGTCACGAGCCATCTCCGGCTCGCAGCTAAAGTGGCGCGCGGCTACAAGGGGTACGGTCTGCCCTTGGCCGATGTGATTGCGGAGGCAAATCTCGGCCTCGTCATCGCGGCGTCACGTTTCGAACCCGACCGCGGTGCGCGGTTCTCCACCTATGCGGTTTGGTGGATCAAGGCCTCGGTTCACGAATACATCCTGCGCTCCTGGTCTCTGGTCAGGATCGGCACGACGGCAGCGCAGAAGAAGCTGTTCTTCAAGCTCCGTAGCGAGATGAGGAAAGCCGCGGGCGGCGCGGTGGCGGCGCTCACGCCCGATGTCGCCGAAACGATCGCGGAAAGGCTCGACGTCACGGCGCGTGAGGTGATCGAGATGGATTCCCGACTGAACGGTGACATGTCGCTGAACGCGCGCGTTGGCGACGACGAGCAAGGAACCGAGTGGGAAGCGTTGCTGGTCGATCAGGGGATCGACGCGGAGACGGTGCTCGCCGATCATGAACAGACGGAGCGCCGTACCAACGCCCTGCGCGTTGCGCTGGGCATGCTCACGGCGCGCGAGCGTCATATTCTGGAGGCGAGGCGGCTGGCGGAATGCCCGGTTACGCTGGACCAGCTCGGATTTGAGCTATCGATCTCCAGCGAGCGGGTTCGGCAGATCGAGATCCGCGCCTTTGCCAAGGTCAGGCGAGCCGCGATTCTTGCCGTGCAGGATGCGGCACGCAAGCGCTCTAACCGCGCCTCGGGCTCAAGGCCGCGGGAGCTCACCGCTCCATGAGCGATCGAGAAGCGGTGATGCCGGTACGAATGATGTCTGTCCTGCCGCGGAGCATCTGAATTCGTTTTCATTTGAACGGATGCTCTCCCGTCCTCATCTGTTCAATGATCCCGCGCAACTTGCTTCAGGCAGAATCACCATGGGAATTGTTCGCTTCGCGCTGCGGTTTCCGCACACGTTCTATGTGCTTGCGGCGCTGATCCTGTTCCTCGGCGGCATCGCGATTTGGTCGATGCCGACGGACATTTTTCCGGAGATCCGCATCCCCGTCGTCACGGTGGTGTGGAGCTACACGGGCCTGTCGACGCCTGAGATGGAGCAGCGCGTCAGCACCTACAGCCAGTATTCGATCAGCGCCAATGTCAGCGGCATCAAGAACATCGAGGCGCAAACCCTCAACGGCCTGTCGGTTCAGAAGATCTACTTCCAGCCGGACGTCAATCTCGACCTCGCGATCTCGCAGATCGTCTCGGCAACCAACGCCATCCGCGCCCTGATGCCGCCGGGCATTCAACCGCCGATCATCGTGCAGTTCAATGCATCGAGCGTGCCGGTGCTACAGCTCAGCCTCGAGTCCAATAGTCTGAACGAGCAGCAATTATACGATTTCGGCATCTACCGTGTCCGGCAGCAATTGGCGCCTGTTCCGGGCGTGACGCTGCCCACGCCTGCCGGCGGCAAGTACCGCCAGATCATGGTCGACATCGATCCGAACAAGCTCCTGTCGCGTGGATTGACGCCGCTCGACATCGTCAATGCGGTGAACACCCAAAATCTGACGCTGCCCACCGGCACGACGAAAATCGGCGACACCCAGTACACCGTTCGAACCAACGCCACGCCGGCCTCGATCAAGGATCTCAACATGATCCCGGTCAAGTTCGTGAACGGGGCCACGATCTTCCTGAAGGATGTGGCCCAGGTCCGGGACGGCTCCCAGGTCCAGCAGAACATCGTGCGCGAGGACGGTCATCGCGCCGTGCTGCTCAGCGTGATCAAGAACGGAAATGCATCGACGCTCGCTGTCGTCAACGGGGTGAAGAAGGCGTTGAGTTCGATTCGCGCGGCGGCTCCTGCAGGGCTGAAGATCAACGAGCTGTTCGATCAGTCGGTCTTCGTCACCCATTCGGTCGATGGCGTGCTGCGCGAGGGCGCGATTGCGGCCGGCCTCACGGCGCTGATGATCCTGCTGTTTCTGGGATCGTGGCGATCGACACTGGTTGTCTTGATCTCGATCCCGCTGGCGATGCTGTCTTCGCTGGTCGTGCTGTATTGTCTCGGCGAGACCTTGAACACGATGACGCTCGGCGGGCTTGCACTCGCGGTCGGCATTCTGGTCGACGATTCCACGGTGACGATCGAGAACACGCACCGGCTCTGGACCGAGGAAGGCATGCCGTTGCCCGATGCGACGCTGCACGGGGCGGCTGAAATCGCGGTACCGACGCTCGTCTCCACGCTCGCCATCAGCTGTGTGTTCACCTCGGTCGTCTTTCTGGAAGGGCCGGCCAAATACCTCTTCACCCCGCTGGGCCTGGCGGTGGTGTTCGCGATGCTGGCGTCGTATGCGTTGTCGCGAACGCTGACGCCGATCACCATCGGCCTGCTGCTGAAAGGCGAACGGCGCCATGGCGAGGGCGGAAGCCCCTCGGGCATCTTCGGTCGCGCTTCGGCGATGTTCGAGCGCGGGTTCGAACGTCTGCGCAACGGTTACTCCGACCTGCTGTTGACGTTGCTTCGGCATCGCGTCGTGGTGCCGATCGTCGCGGTGCTGGTGCTGGCGCTCGGGGCCACCATGTTCATCTATGTCGGCAGGGACTTCTATCCCCTGATCGACGGCGGCCAGATCCAGCTCCACGTTCGCGCGCCTGCGGGCACCCGCATCGAGAAGACGGAAGCGATCTTCCAGGCGGTCGAAGACAAGATCCGCGAAGTGATTCCGGAGCGGGACCGGGCGCTGATCGTCGACAATATCGGGCTTCCGGCGCGTCCCTACAATCTCGCATTCACCGACGGCTCGACGATCGGTGTGAACGACGGCACCATTCTCGTGTCGCTCAAGGACGGACACAAGCCGACCGCGGACTACGTCAGGAAACTGCGCCAGGTGCTGCCGGCGGCATTCCCGGAGGATACGTTCTATTTCCAGGCGGCCGACATCGTGACGCAGATCCTGAACTTCGGTCTTCCGGCGCAGATCGATGTCCGCACGGTTGGTTATGGCGCCAACAATCTGGCCGTGGCCAAGGAGCTGCAGAAGAGCCTCGCGGCGATCCCCGGGGTCGTCGATGCGCACCTGCAGCAGGAAGTCGATGCTCCGGCGTTCTATGCCGACATCGACCGCACCCGGGCCGCGCAGCTGGGGCTCAATGCCAGCACGGTGGCGACCGATATCAATGTCAGCCTCAGCTCGTCGGTTCAGGTCTCGCCGAACTTCTGGACCGATCCGACGTCGGGCATCCCGTATTATCTGGCCGTGCAGACGCCCGAATACAGGGCCAATTCGCTGAACGCACTGGGAAATACCCCGGTGTCGGCCTCGCTTGCCGCGAGCGGGCAGACGGTGCCCGGCCTCCTCAGCAATGTCGCGACGTTCAAGCGGGGGAGTGTCCCCACCAATTCGAACCAGGCCAACGTCCAGCCGGTGTTTGAAGTCTATGCGAGCGTCCAGGGTCGCGATCTCGGCGGCGTCGCGGCCGATATCAACAAGGTCACCTCCACACTCCAGAAGCAGCTCCAGCCGGGTAATTCGATCCAGGTCCTGGGACAGATCCAGAGCATGAATCAGTCGTTTCGCAATCTCGGAATCGGCCTGCTGTTTGCCGCCATCCTGGTCTACCTGCTGATGGTCGTGAACTACCAGAACTTCGGCGATCCCTTCGTCGTCATCATGGCGCTGCCGGCGACCTTGTGCGGCATCCTGACGATGCTGTTCATTACCGGAACGACACTGAACGTGCCTTCGCTAATGGGGGCGATCATGGCGGTCGGTGTCGCCTCCGCGAATTCGATCCTGCTCGTAACGTTCGCGCGTGATGAGCAATTGAAGGGGCATTCCGCGTTCCAGGCGGCGCTGAGCGCGGGCCGCACCAGGATCCGGCCGGTCCTGATGACTGCTGCCGCGATGATCGTGGGCATGATCCCGATGGCGCTCGGAGGTCCGGGCGAGGAGCAGAACGCCGCGCTCGCGCGCGCGGTGATCGGCGGACTGCTGTTCGCGACCCCGACGACATTGCTGATCGTGCCGTACCTCTTTGCCATGCTGCGCAAAGGTAACGATGGCAAGCCTCACCACGGCGTATTCGAGGAGCAACCGGAATGAGCGACGTTCGTGTGCGGACCAATGACGAAGAGGCGAGGGACCCGCCCGATGCGGAGAGCCGCCGCGTCGTCGAGCTCCCGGGCAAGGCCGCGCCGTCCGGACGCCGTTACGGCGGCGCGCTGCTCGGAGGAGGGATGCTTCTGCTGCTCGTGGGCGGCCTCGGCATTGGCGGCTGGCGGCACTATCAGGCGGCGCGTGAGGTCGCTGCAGTGGCGGAGCAGGTGAGAACCGCCGTTCCGGAAGTGCGGGTGGCGGCGGTCCGGCCCAGCGGGGACCTGATGAAGGTTACCTTGCCGGCGACGACGACCGCGTTCGAGGCAGCCAATATCTTCGCGCGGACCAGTGGCTACATCGAAAAGCGCTATGTCGATATTGGCGATCGGGTCAAGAAAGGCGATCTTCTCGCGGAAATCACCGCTCCGGAGCTCGACCAGCAGATCGCCCAGGCCCAGGCGACGCTGGCCCAAAACCAGGCCGCCTTGCAGCAGGCGCAAGCGAGCCGGGAGCTTGCCGACGTCACCAACGCCCGGGACAGCAATCTGGTCAAGCAAGGCTGGCTGACGGCACAGCAGGGGGACAACGATCGTCTCACCCTGCGTGCACAGCAGGCGGCCGTGGGCGTCGCCCAGTCGAACATCACAGCGCAGGAGGCCCAGATTCGAGTCCTCCAGCAGGAGAAGGCCTATCAGCGCGTGGTGGCGCCGTTCGACGGCGTGATCACACAGCGCAACGTGGACAATGGCAGCCTGGTCCAGGCTGGGTCGACCTTCATGTTCACGCTGATGCATTCCAACGTGATCCGAACCCAGGTCTTCGTGCCGCAGGACGAGGCCTTCGGGGTCGCGCCGGGCGTCGACGCGGATATTCGCGTCCCCGAAATTCCGGGGCGGACGTTTCCGGGGAAAGTCACGCGCATCGCAAGCGCATTGCAGCCGGGAAGCCGGACTCTGCTGACCGAGATCGACGTGCCCAATCCGGACGGTGCCTTAAGTCCCGGCATCTACTGCACGGTCGAGCTGTCGATCCCGCGCAAGACGCCGTCGATGACAGTCTCGTCCGATGCGCTCGTCTTCGATCAGAACGGTCTTCATGTCGCGGTCGTGCGGAATGGCACCGTTCATCTGCAGCACGTCTCGATCGCGCGGGACTTCGGTACCACGGTTGAAGTGCGCGAGGGCCTCCAGCCCGGCGACCAGGTCGTGCTCAATCCGGCGGTGAACCTGGCGGATGGTAGCAAGGTCACCATTCGCAAGGTCGAGGTCAGTTAGGAGCACAGAGATGATCCGGATCGTGCTCGCAACAATGATCGCGCTGCTGTTGGGCTGTTCTTCGAGTGAGGCGCAAGTCTCAACGATGGGCACCACGGCGATGGGCCTTCCAACCGTACCGGGGGCGATCGTCACCTCGCCGCTCAATAGTCCGGGTCCGTTTTCCGCAACAACTGAGCCTGGCGCTCCCGACACGACGCTGGCGCCTGTTCCGCTCGCCTCGGATCCGACGACGCCGGGTACGGTCGTCGTCTGCGCCACGCCATCGACGTCTCCGATGCCGGTGCCGGCGACCCCGATCGTATCGAGCATCGGCTCGTCAGCGTCAGGCATCGGCGCTCCGCTATTGCCGGTCGCAGGGCAATCCGGCAGCTCCACCGGAACGATTTCCGCAGCGGCCCCGGCGGGAACGGGGACGACGGTCGCATGCAGTTCGACGCCGGGAGGGCTCGCGGCGAGCGCTGCGACCTTGCCGCTCTCGATCCCGCAAGTGCCGGCCAGTCTCGCGCCCGGCACGATCCAGGCGGACACCAGCGCCGCCGGCGGCACCGGCATCGATCCAAATGCCGCTGTCATGCCGAGCCCGAACAGCACGGTCTGCGCGGAAGGCGTCTCGATGAACCTCGCAGCGCCTGCGACCGTGTTGCCGGCCAACGCCTCAGGCGCGGCGCCGACGCCGGGAGTGTCGCCGATCTTGCCGCCGGGATGCTGAGGCGACGCCGCTACAGGACTCTCGTCGCACCGCGTGCGGATCGGGGGACGCCACTTCGGCTGGCATAGCCTTGACCGTACCAGCGCTTCACGTTGCCGGGCGTAGCTTCAAGACTTCGGCGTCGGGCGGCAGCATCGTTCCACCGTCCCGATATTTCCAGTCCACCATCACGCCCTTGTTGCCCCGTACAGTGGTGCGGCCGACGAAGGTCCCCATGGTGCTCTGACGGTCGATGGAACGCCAAATCGCCGGGCCGAACGGCGTTTCGAAGCCGACGTTGCCAAAGCCGTCGGCCATCGCCTCGGTATCGAATTTCCCGAGCTTCGCGATCGGTGCCACGATGGAGCTGATCAAGGCGTGACCGACCACGGATCCCATCGTGGGAGCCTCGCCATATCGTGCGGAATAGGCCGAGACGAAGGCGTTGTTGGCGTGATCCAAAACCTCGGTCACCGGATAGCCGGTCACGATCCATCCTTCCGGTGCGTCCTGCCCGAGGGGAAGAAGGTATTCGGGTTCGCCGGTCGTGAACGACACGACGTGTCGCCCTTCGAACAGGCCACGATCATTGCCTTGCCGGACAAATCTGGCGAGATCGGGTCCGAAGGTGACGTTGAGGATCGCTTCGGGTCTCTGCTGCGCGAGGGCGTTGACGACCACGCCGGCATCAATGGCACCCAGCGGCGGCCACTGACTGTTGATGAACTCGACGTCGGGACGACGGCGGCGCAGAAGCTGCGTGAACCATCTTACGGCCGACTGCCCGTATTCGTAGTTCGGGGCGATCGTCGCCCATCTCGTCGCCCTTAATTGAGCTGCCTCCTCCACCAGCATGGCTGCCAGCATGTATGTCGAGGGGCGGAGCCGGTAACAATATCGATGTCCCTGCTCCCAAACGAGGGCGTCGGTGAGCGGTTCGCTCGCCACGAAGAGGATCCGGTTTTGCCGGGCGAAGTCGCTGATCGCCAGTCCGACATTCGACAGATATGTGCCTGCCAGAAGATCGACGTCATTCCGCCGCACCAGTTCTTCGGCGGCACGCAGCGCGACGCTCGGCTTGCCTTCGTCGTCCCGGCTGATGACCTGCAGTTCTCGCCCGAGGAGGCCCCCGCTTGCATTCAGCTGTTCGACCGCCAACTGCCAGCCGCGACGATAGGGCAGGGTAAACGCGGGCGCGCTGCTATAGGAGTTGATCTCGCCGATCCTGATCGGTCTCGTGCCCTGGGCGCGGATGATGCCGGGCGAAAACACCGACGCGCCAACACCGCCTAAGACCTGTCGTCGAGAGATGCTCATCTGGTACGATCCGGAGGATTGAGTGTGAGGGCTGGTCCAGCGCCGCAGGACATGCCGTCCCGGTCGATAGATCAGCAACCTAGTGGCAGGTGCAGGACGCGGGACCGTCGTCGCCGCATGTCGAAATCGAGATGCCCGGACTTGCTGCGAGACCGCGCGCAAAGGCGAGCGCGGGAAGATCGACCTCCCGATCGAACAGAGCGCTGACCGGACCGACCAGATCGAGCGCGGTCTGCTGGCGGTCCGACGCCGCCATGATCCTTGCCCAGGCTGCCGCGACTTTCAGCTCGTAGAAGCGGCATTGCTGCTCTCTGGCAACGGACAGGCCCTCGGAGAACAGGACTTCCGAGCGGGACCGATCTGACGAGCCGTCGGCAAGCAGGATCTCGCCCTTGATCCGCAGCAGATCAGCAAGGCACCACAATTGCTGGCCTTGCCGGGAGATAGTCAGGGCATCTTCCACGGCGGCCAGGGCCTGCGCGGTCTCGCCGGCCGCGAACAGTCCTTCGGCGAGCGATCCGAGAAATTCGGGATTGCGCATCAGCCAGCCGTTCTCGGCCCGCGCTTTCAGTCCGCTGCGCAGCAGCTCTATTCCATCGTGATGTCTGCCTTGCAGGACGAACAACTGCCCCTTCAGGCAGGACGTCCAGCTCGTCCAGAAAGCTATTCCCTCGCGCGTGACGAGCTCGAGGAGAGACGCTATCGCCTGATCGGCAGTGGCGACATCATGCGTCATCAGCGCAATGGGGCACACGGCGTTCCGCAGCGCGTAAGCGATCGCGAGCTTGTCCTTCTCACGCTGTGCCTCCTCGAGGCATTCCGCGGCCAGGGATCTGCTCTGGGCGATCTTTCCCTGGAGCAGCAGCACGCGGGCTAACATGGCCTTTGCCAGGACGCTCTGGTTGAGCAGGAACCACATCTGGTTCGTGCCGTCCTTCAATCCATGAGCCGAGTGGTCCAGGGACAGGGTCAATTCGCGTCGAGCTTCCTCCTGCGCGCCGTAAAAATGGGTGGCGGCGCCGATCAGGCGGCGGCCTACCGTCTCGTTGGCGGGGTTTCCCGTGCGAAGAGCGATCTCCAGATATCGCTCTCCGACGTTCTTGGCCGCGTCGTATTGGCCCGAGTTGAGATTGTAGCTCCACAGCGTCCAAACAGCCTTGAGCTGAAGCTCGAGATCGGACAGCTCTTCGCCGAGCGCAAGGCCGATGTTCAGGGCCGCTTTCATGCGATCCGCCGAGCCAGTCGTATTGAGAAGCGCGAACCCCAGCGCGACATAGAGCTGCGCCTTGAGCCTTGGATTGCAGGTCAGCTCTCCGTCGAGATGGGCGAGAGCGTGCTCGATCCGGGTCGAGCATTCCATGAAGGACAGCAGTTGCATCCATACCGGCACAAAGCCGGCCGTAAGCTCTACGCCGAGCGCGGCATCGCCGCCGGGTGCGAACGCCCAGTCGAGCGCCGCATGCACGTTTCCAATTTCCTGGGCAAGGCGGGTGAGATCGTCGGGGGCAGGGGAGGCATCGCCAAGTGGCATCATGAGCTGCCTGAGGAAGCCCGCATGCCGTCTGCTGGCCTGCTCGCACAGCCCTGCTTCTGCCAGCTTCTCCAGGGCGTAAGCGCGGGTGGTCTCCAGCAGACGCCACCGCCCTTCGAAGGAGGGATCGAGCGAGACCAGCGATTTTCCGACCAGATTGAACAGTGTTTCGATGACGTCCGACCGGGACAACGTGTCGTCCATCATTGCAATCGCGGCATCGAGTGTGAACCCTGCCGGAAACACCGCGAGCCAGCACAACAGCCTTTGCTCGTCGGGCGACAACAGATCGTAGCTCCAGTCCAGTGTCGCTCGCAGGGTCTGGTGCCGCGGCAGTTGGTCCCTGCGGCCGCCGCTCAGCAACTCCAGTCGCCTGTCCAGGCGAAGCAAGACGGTGTCTACCCCAAGATTCGCGGCCTGAGCCGCGGCGAATTCCAGCGCGAGCGGAATTCCGTCGAGCCGGCGACAGATGGCAGCCACTTTCAGCAGATCGTCCGCGCCCGGAGCGAAGTTCGCGCGTAGCGCCCGTGTGCGAGCGACGAAGAGCTGCACGGCGCTTGCCTGCAACAGCAAACCGGGATCACGCAAACCAGAGTCCGGAACCGACAGCGGCGGGATGGCCGCGACGTATTCGCCATCGATGCGGAGGCCTTCCCGACTGGTCGAAAGAATGGTGACATTGGGACAATAGCGAAGTGCAGCACTCGCGATCTGCGCAGCGACGTCGATGACATGCTCGCAATTGTCCAAGATGAGAAGCAGACGCCGTGACCCGATGGCCTGGGCGATGCAGGCGGCCGAAACCTCCTTGTCACTCAAGGCCAGCTTGAGCGCACGGGCGGTGGTCGATGTTGCAAGTGCCGGATCATGCAAGGTCGCGAACTCGACCAGCGCCACCGAACCATCGAATGAGGATGCGACCCGGCGCGCAAGTTCGATGGCCAGCTTTGTTTTCCCGATGCCTCCCGGGCCGACCAAAGTCACGGCCCGATATGCGAACATCAGTTCGGCAATTTCGCTCAGGCAATCCTCGCGCCCGATAAGAGGAGCGCGCGTGTTCGGCAGGTTGTTCGAAAAGGAATCGATGGCCGGGACGGATACCGATGTCGCTGCGGGCTGATCCAAATGACCGCTTCGCCAGGTCCCGGCGAGGGTATATCCACGGCCCGAGATCGTCTTGAGGAGATCGCGATCTTTGCCAAGCGCCTTGCGGACGGCGGAGATATGGACCTGTAGCGTGTTGTCCTCGACGGCCAGGCCTGACCAGACACTTCCGATCAGATCATCCTTGGTCACCAGGTGACCGGCGCAACCCGCCAGTTTCTCGAGAATCTCGAATGCGCGGCTTCCGATCGGGACCGTGATGTTGTCGCACCTCAGCTCTCTCCGCTGGCAATCGATGAGCCAGTTACCGAAAGAGTAGGTTCGTACAGCGGGCGAAGGCGACATAAGGGGGGTCCGTGATCAGCTTCACTGCCGCAATCTAGGAGAGTGACGAGACCCCCAAAGATCACCGCCCCTGGCAAGATTCTGAAAGCGTCAGTATGCCTTGGTGTCCTACAGGGGAGGCCGTTGGGGTGTCAAGACGACCTTCTCAGTAGGCGGCTGTTCGCCATTCTCGATGCATGCGTCGAAAACGCTCGTTGCCTGCTACACGAATTCGTGAGGACGAATGGGAGTGCCAAAATGGGAGGGCGGGCCGGAAGGAGCGTGCGGCGCATCCCGACAGGACCACACACAGGCAGGGGATTTCGCGTCGCGACGGTTCAGAAGCTCGGCAGCCTGGTTGGT
This sequence comes from Bradyrhizobium sp. Pa8, assembly GCF_052588265.1. Taxonomy (NCBI): domain Bacteria; kingdom Pseudomonadati; phylum Pseudomonadota; class Alphaproteobacteria; order Hyphomicrobiales; family Nitrobacteraceae; genus Bradyrhizobium; species Bradyrhizobium sp. Pa8. Next base: position 3,555,891 of record NZ_CP176767.1, read on the forward strand.
CTCTTCGTTATGAGCGGTCGAAGCAACACCTGTTCACATCGCGAGCTGCAGGATATCGCGCGGCATCTCGGTTGAAAGGATGGCACGACGCATCGCTTCGACGGTGTCGGCATGTCGGCGAAGGAGAGCCTGAAGTTTCCTGATTTTGCGCCTCTTAACTCGCGATCGGGCCATACCTTGCTACCTTACTCTTCGATCGATGCGCTTCGCCGGAATGGGGCGTCATCGTTTGGATTATCCAGGCCAGAGTAAGATCATGTCTCAGCCAATATCGTCACGACAACCGAAGCATGGTTACACCCAGGCTTCCACCACCGCGGACGAAATAGATTTCCGCTCGGCCATCGCAATGGCGTCGATTGCGCCGCTTCCGAAGGTCGTCGCGCCTGCCACCGTTTCGCGCAGGGACGATCCGTCCCCCCTTGATGCAACGACGATTGCCTTCGAGCGGCTCGGTTTGGTTATTGCGATCGAGGGGCAGCCACGGCGCAGCTCCAGCATATCCCCGTGTAATCCGGCGCGCGGCACCGGCTGGCTGCGCGTCGACATCCCGTGGCAACGCGCACCCATGACGACACCTAACTCTGTGACAACGGCGCCCATCGGTAACGACGACGATCCGGTCGTTCAGCGCCTGTCCGAGGCGCTCGTCGCGGTGGAGCGATTGAAGGCCACCGATAGCGCCCTTTGTGTCGACGCCCTGCGATTTGCCGTCATTGCCCGACTTCTTGCCTTGCGGTCCGAAGCGCAGCCGAGGTTCGACGAGCGAGCCCGCGTCGGCCAATGCACTTCTGAAAGGCCGGTCCAGGGGTTGCAGAGGTGGCGGCTCAAGCGGGTGCTCGACTATGTCGAGACTCACTTCCGCAAGAAAATCGTGCTGGCGGATCTTGCCGCGGCCGCCGGCCTGAGCCGGATGCATTTCGCCGCCCAGTTCCGCGCCGCGACGGGTTGCAGGCCTCACGAATATATCTTGCGGCACCGGATACAGCGCTCCAAGGATCTGCTGCGGGACTGCGAGATGCCGATTGTTGAGGTCGCGCTCACAGTGGGTTTTCAGAGCCAGGCCCACTTCACGACAACGTTCAGGCGCTTCGCGGGTGACACGCCGAGTCGATGGCGAGATGCCGCTGCGGCTGGATTCGATCTTTGATGCCCTTGCCTCGAGCGATTAGGCCTCTGCCCCCGTGGGGGCCTGAGATGCAATGGCGAGGTTGGTGAATTCCGCGATGGAGCTGGCATCGCTCTCGGATCCGCGGCAGATGCCGGGCTACGCTATTGGTGCGGATCAATGCGCCTCGGATATGGCCGGTCGGAAGAACGGGGCTTCATAGGGCCGCCATTCTTCCTCCAGTCACGTCCGTGAGGCGGAAGCCAAGCGCCGAGATGAACCTCTTCAAGTCAGCGCTGACGATTGCCTCGCGGCAAGGGGGCTCGCCCCGGTTGGGGTGCTCAATAGCCCGACTTGGGCTCGCACGGAGGCCGACGCCAGGGGTCGCTCGCGTATGCACCAACGTCGGGAGCGCGAACACAGTTGCGCTTGGACGTCACCGGAACGCGCTGAACCGACGCATAGGCGTCGGCATTGGTCCGGCGCGCTTGGTTGTTGCCTTCGCGAGCCATCGCGGGGGAGGCGATCATGGCCGAAACCATCAGTCCGGCCGACAAGAGCTTCAGTGTAGTCATTGCACGTCTCCTTGACAAAGCGACGCCGGGAACGCCTCGGCTCGCCTGCCAGACATGTGTACGCATGCGTGGGATGAGCAGTATCAATTGAACGATCATTTTCGCCTTTGCACGAAGTCGTCGCCCGCGCTTCATCTTGAAAGCGATTGCTCGCTAGTCGGGCGAAAGCGTTATCTGGTCCGCATGGCCATTCATGAGCGGACCGAACCATTCCCACTTCTCGCCGGTGAAGCGCATCATTTGGAGTTGCTCGATCGGGTGAAAGTCCGTCGGCGATGTCTTGACCCGGACGCCGGGAATATAAGCTGCACCCTCGATATCGAGGTCCGTCGCCACCTGCATGATCCTCTCGCGCGTGAGATCGTCGCCACAGCGCCTCAGCACCTCAACGAGCGCGCTCGACATATTGAATGCCACCAGCGGGCCGCTTTCGGATCGATCTGCGTCCGGATAGTATTTCGCCATGAACGCGCGAAAGTGCTGCATGGCCGGGTATGAGTCCCACTGCGGGTCGGTCACGTCCATTTGGTACCCGGCACTCAAGACTCCCTTCGCGTTGTCCAGTCCTGCGAGCTTCAGCACAGAGCCGACCGAAACCGAGACGTTGGTCATGATGTGGACGGGATGCCAGTCCAGCTCGGCGAGCTTCCTGATCGCCTGAGCCGCGAATTTTGGCGTGGCGACATTGATGAAAATGTCGGGGGCGGCCGCCTTGATAGCCACGATCTGCGAGTCGATTGTCGGTTCGCTGATTTCATATGGCAGGCTCGCAACCACCATTTGCGGGTACCTGTCTTGCAGCACGTCCTTCAGGCCAGCCAGATAATCGCGTCCGAAGTCGTCGTTCTGGTAGAGGACGCCGATCCTGGCGCCAGGGTGATGCGCCAGGATATAGTCCGCGTAGATGCGTGCCTCGGTTCGGTAGCTCGGTAGCCAGCCGATCGTCCACGGAAAATGGACGGGATCAGCCCAGCGAGATGCTCCCGATATGGCGAACAATTGCGGCACGTGGCGATTGTTCATGTACCTTTGAATGGCGGCGTTGCTCGCGGTACCGAAGGGGGCGAAGATCGCGAGTACTTCGTCGCCCTCGACGAGCCGCCGTGCCTGCTCGACCGCTCGGGACGGATTGTAGCCATCGTCGTAGGAGATGAACTCGACTGTCCGGCCGTTGATGCCGCCATTGTCGTTGACCATGCGAAAATACGCACTCATCGTCCTGCCGATGATGCCGTAAGCCGATGCCGGGCCGCTATAGGGCATGATGTTGCCGATCCTGATCTCGGTGTCGCTCGCGCCGGGATCGTATCGCTGTTGCGCAGAGGCGCTGGCTGCGCCGGCCGCAAATATGACGGCGACGACTGCTAGTGTTCGAAGGCGCCTCGCAATGTCCCGACTCAAATGGCCACTTCCACCGTTGATCAAGCGATGCCTCCATAGCGCTGCTGGTCATCGTGCCTGCCGGGCGGCGGCATAGCGCCAATGGAGGGCCTGCTCGTCCAACAGTCGATCGCCGGAGTGTAGCGCGGGACCCGCCGCGAGCCGGATTACAGAAGCTGAAGAACTGTGAAGTTTTACAATGGTGTGCGTAGGATTGGCCCGTCACCGGCGCCCGATCCGGGGTGCCTTTTACGCCGTCCCGCCGTCGTGGCGAACAAACGTTCGGAGCCGATGATATCGATCGAGGATCCGGACCGGCGGGGTGCGCCGGATGGCACGGTCGCACTCCGAGCAAGGTTACAGACAGGCATGGTTACGCGGCAATTTGCTTTTGCGTGTTGCCGCCGTTCACCGATGCCCGTGGCGGTTGTAAATGTGGCCCGCTCCGAACACCGGAGCCGCGCCACCGGGCCGCTTGAGGCCCATTCGTCCCGCCGGCGTCAATGCGCCGCCATTCAGCACGTCGCGATCGGGATACATTGATGCAAATGCGGCGGGCTCCTGATCGGCATAGGACCAGGCCGCCGAGGCGGACGATATCGTTGCAGTTGAGAGCAGCGCTGCCGCGATCAGGGTTTTGAATGCAGTCATAGCGAATCTCCATTGCTCGTGATGTGCGGAGAGTCGCTTGGCGATGGTTGCTGCTCGGCTGGTCGCGTTTCCGGAATTGTTTTCTTTACCGGGCTGTATAGGCAGTCCGGCCAGAAAACCCCGCTTGCTGTGCATCACTCCTGCGAGAAGATGACGGGAATATCAGGCAGGGCGCGCGGTTACCAAGGTCTGATGCGTCTCCGAAGCCGAATTCTGTCAAGGTTGTCATAGTTGCTCGCGCGATCGTGCATGGTTGATTCGTGTGCGACGCCCAGTTCTAGGTGCAGGTCATACAACATGAGGAGTGTGAGCCATGAGGCTGCTCTGGTTTCTCTGTGTCGTCGCCAGCCTTATGCTCTCGGGCGTTGCATCTGCCCGCGGCGGCATGGGATCCCACATGTCGATGGAGAGCGGTGGCGCGCTCGGTACGAGCGCTGCTGCGCCGGGAACGAACTCGCTCGGTACCGCGCTCCCGTCATCGGAGGGAGTTGGTCACGCGACGAAGGGGCCGCTGCTCGGCTCGGATGCGACCATCGACAAGGAGGACGCACGGGTCGAGAAGATGCTGGAAGGATCCATCTGTCGCGGCTGCTGACGTGCGAGCATTGCGATATTTGCGGCGAGTGTCTGGCGGCCTTGGGCGCCGGACGAGTTGTGTATTTTGAAAGCGTTGGTGATACGCTGGGCGCAAGATCAAGCAACCGCCTGGGGCTATGCCGATGATGGCCGAGCCAAGCCAGCGCCCCGTCTACGCCTGCGCTGAATGGGAGATCGATCTTGCCAGACGTGAACTGCGCTCGATGGGAGAGTCCGTTCCTCTGGGCGGTCGTGCCTTTGAGATCCTTGCGGAATTGGCTCAGGCCGAAGGCGGGCTGGTTACCAAGAATGACCTGACGGAGCGTGTCTGGCGCGGCGTCTTCGTCGAGGAGAGTGCACTTCGGGTCCATATCGCGGCGATCCGGAAGGCCTTTGGTTCGGATCGTGACATGCTGGCGACAACGGTCGGCCGGGGCTATCGCCTGCTGGGTTCATGGCGGACCCGGCAGATGGATGCCCCGCTACAATCTGCCGCACCCCAGCCACTGCCGTCGACCAACATTCCCAATGCATCATTCATTCTCATCGGGCGCACCACCGCGCTCGCGCGTTTGTGGGAGCTTCTGTCGGCTTATCGCGTCGTGAGCCTCGTCGGGCCTGGCGGGATTGGCAAGACGGCACTTGCGCTACAAGCCGCCAGGACGCCGCCAGCCGGCGTTGCGGCCGACCGGTTGCTGGTCGAATTGGCCTCGCTGCCCGATCCCAAGCTCGTGTGCTCGGCCGTCGCCAGCATGCTCGGTATCAAGCTCGAAGGGGAGGAGATCACCCCGGATTCCATCGCGCGCGCGATTGGCGCCAGGCAGTTGTTGCTCATTCTCGACAATTGCGAGCACGTCGTTGATACCGTGGCCCAACTGGCCGAGACGATCGTCAGCCACTGTTCCGGAACGACCGTCCTGGCGACAAGTCGCGAAGCGCTGCGCATTGATGGCGAGCAGGTCTATCGCGTTCCGCCCCTGGGTGTACCGCCCGAAGTCCGGCTCGGGTCTGACGCCGCATCGGCCTACACGGCGGTGGAATTGTTCACGACTAGAGCGAAAGCGCTGGGCTCCAGCTTCGCGCTCGACGAAGAGAACCTCGATGCCGTCGCAGCCATCTGCCGCCGGCTGGATGGCATTCCGCTTGCGATCGAGTTCGCGGCGGCGCGTGCTGTGATGCTTAGTCCGCCGAAGATCGCGGCACTTCTCGACGATAGGTTCAAATTTCTGACGACCGGCCGGCGTACTGCGTTGCCCAGGCAGCAAACGCTTCGTGCGACGCTCGACTGGAGCTACGATCTACTGCCGGACGCCGAGGCGCGAGTCCTGCGGCGGCTCGGCGTGTTTGCCGGAGAATTTCTGCTCGATGCCGTGATCGCGGTCGCCGGCGAAGGAATGGGCGATGTCACCGCGGAGCTTGCCAATCTGGTGGCCAAGTCGCTCGTCCTTGCGGATATTCGCGGCGAGCGCCCGTACTATCGCCTGCTGGACACCACGCGCGCCTATGCGCTGGAAAAGCTTCACGCCAGCGGCGAATTTCACAGCATAGCGCGCCGCCAGGCCGGATACTATTGCGGGTTCTTTGCGAATGCAGAAGCTGACAGCGAAGTGAGGCCGCAGGCGGAGTGGCTTGGCTTCTATGGCCAGCACATCGACAATGTACGATCCAGCCTCGATTGGGCTTTCTCGCCCGACGGAGATGCGCAGATCGGAGCGGCACTGACCGCAGGGGCAGTTCCGCTATGGGTACAATTGTCGCTCCTCGCCGAGTGCCGCGAGCGGACCGAACTGGCGTTGGCCGGCCTCGACGACAGCGCCGCGGGCGCATTGCGGCTCCGCATGCAATTGTCGGCCGCACTTGGCTGGTCACTGATGTACGGCGTTGGCAGGGCTAGAGAGGCCGGTCCGGCCTGGGCTGCGACCTTGCAGCTTGCCGAGCAGCGCGGCGACAGCGACTATCTGTTGCGGGCGCTTTGGGGGCTCTGCATCGATCAATTCAACAACGGCGAGTTCCGCAAGGCGTTGGAATTCGCGCACCGCTTCGCGGATATCGTGGCCGATTCCCAAAATTCCGTCGACCGGATGATGGGCGATCGGCTGCTCGCCACCACGCTGCACTACCTCGGCGACCAGCGGTTGGCGCATCATCACATAGGGCGGACCTTGTCTCGCCTTTCCGATCTGGCGGCGAAGCCTCAGGTGATCCGTTTCAGGTTCGACCTGCGAGCCTCGGCGCGCTATTTCCAGGCGCGCATCCTGTGGCTTCTCGGGTTCGCGGATCAGGCACTGAGCGTCGTCGAGCGCAATGTCGAGGAGGGGCGTGCGAGTGGTCATGCCCTGACCTTCTGCAGCGTACTCGGCCAGGGTGCCTGTCCGATTGCTTTCCTGGCCGGCGATCTCGATTCGGCGGAAGGCTATTGCACCATGCTGCTGGAGCATACCGAACGTCATCCGATCCGTCTGTGGAACGTGTGGGCGCGCGCCTTCAGGGGCATGGTGATGGCGCGACGTGGCGATGTCGCCGCCGGAGTGACGTTGCTGCGCAAGGCGCTCGAGCTGGCGGGCGAGGCGCGTTTCCTGCCGCGCTTCCTGCTTCCTCTCGGCGAACTGGCGGCATGTCTCGGAGAGGTCGGCGAAGTATCGCTGGGGCTCGCGACCGTGGACGAGGCGCTTGCGCGCTGCGAGGCGAGGGATGAGCGGTGGTACGCGGCCGAGCTCTGGCGCATCAGGGGCGAGTTGCTTCGGCATCCCGGCGAGCGTCGCTCGGCTATCGCCGCCGAGCAGTGCTTCGACAAGGCGTTCGAGGTGGCGCGCGGGCAAGGTGCGCTGTTCTGGGAGCTGAGGGCGGCCATCAGCCTCGCACGGTTGAGGGCTAGTCAGGGCCGTCCCGCCGATGCGCACCAAATCCTGGCTCTTGTGTACGGCCAATTCACCGAAGGTTTCGAGACCGCGGATCTCGGGCTCGCGAGAGCGATGATGACGGAGTTTTCGACCTCATAGGGCTGACGCGCGGTGCTACAGGATGCCCCGGGGGCGGCGTCCGATACATGTCGTCGGACGCAGGTGCGGCCTCGGCGAGCGCCGCATCCCCCGTGCTCCAGAACGTTTCGCAAGGTATTCGCCGGGCCGCTGGTTGCCGCAGGGAAGAGGCGCGAGTGGCTTCGAAGTCCCATTGCTGACCCAGCATGCCATCGTTCCTCGATGAGATCTTTCCACTCCGCGCGTCTCTATCGAGACTGCACGGCATAGCTACGGACCGCGCGACGTCGGCCGCAAGAGTTGCGATCCCACCTCAGATAACGGCAGGTCGTGTCTCAGGCAGGTTCGTGTGTCAGCATGTGGTTCTGCCGCAAAGCCAATTAGCTCGCGGCGAGCGAGCCCGAAGGCTGAGACGCCAATTCTGCAAGTAGCTCCCTTGCCATCTTCAGGGGGCGTGTACCGAATCCCTCGGTAAATCGCCCGTAGATTGGCGCAAGAATGTCTTGCGCTTCTCTCCGGCGGCCTTGCCGCTGCCATAACCTTGCAAGGCTGATCGCTGTACGCAGCTCATAGCCAAGCGCCTCCTGATGCCGGGCCAAATCAAGCGATTGCACGAGGTTTCGTTCCGCCTGCAGGAAGTCCGGGCAGGGCTTGCGCATCAGCACTTCCGCCCTTGCCCGCATCATGTCGGGCATGTCCATCAGAAAATTACAATGCTGGCCCTCGGCAATCGCCTGGTCAATTGTCTCCAGCGCTTCATCGCCGTGACCTGTCGCTGCGAGAGCTTCCGCGAGCGGCATGCGCAGCCCGGCTACTGCGCCGAAACGCCGGCTCTGCAGCTTCTCGATCGAGTCTTTCAGTATAGCAAGCCCGATACCGGTCTCGTTACGTGCCAGCAGCGCAATCCCCTTCAGTGCTTCGCCGACCATCTGGAAGGTGGCGAGGTTGAGCTTGCGTGCCTCCGCGACGAGCCTGTCAACCAGTTCTTCGCAATCCTCAGTGTCTCTATTCCAATAAAAGACACCGAACGCCCAGGGCAGCGCTCTGCAAAGCATGATTGGATTGTTCACGGCGATCACGTCGGAAATGGCTCGTCGCACTGTTCCCGCGGCCTGATCGGGATATCCCTGAAGCCAGAGCACGCGAGCAAGGGTGATTTGTGCGCGTCTCGGATAATCGAGCGTCAAACCGCTATGGACGTCGCCTTCCAGGTTCGGATGCAGCAATGCGGCGTCGATGTAGGTGCGGGAGGCGGAAAACTCACCAAGATACTGGCAGGAGATGCCGAGCAACAGGCGCATGCGCGCCACCGCAACGGAATCGCCGCTCGCAAGGGCAATGGCTTCACCGCGCCTCGCTGTGTCCAGTGCGTCGTCATAGTGACCGACCAGCAATTGGAGCAAATGCAGCCGCCCGGTCAGTCCGATCTGCCCGGGGACGTCGCCGATTTTCTCGGCCAACTCGAGCGCCCGGTTGAGGCAACCGACGCCCAGTTCGTCGATCTGCCCGGTGAGCATGCGGGCCGACCCGAGCGCAGCATGAAGTGCGAGGTCGTGCCTGACGCTTGCGCCCGTTCCATTCAGCTCCTTGATTGCGCGCGCTACCCAGAGCTGGCATTCAGCCAAAAGCGACAGCTTAAAAAACACGGGTATCGATGCGGCAGTGAGGGCTACGCCGATTCCGCGGTCTCCCGGATCCGAGAAGCACCATGTCAATGCTCCGCGGATGTTGCCGAATTGATCGGCAATCGCCGAAAGATCTTTGTCTGGCTCGTCGGCCGTCTTTTGCAGCAAATCCCGAAAGTAGGAGGCGTGGCGTAGCGGCACCATTTCGGCGGCGGTGCTGGCGGCGAGCTTCTCCTGCGCGTAGGCCCGCGTCGCGTCCGCGAGCCTGTAGCGAATCGATTGCGAGCCCTGGTTCAGGGTAAGCATCGATTTGGCCACGAGGTTGTCGAGCGCAGCCATGGTCGTGTCGTCGCCGGTCGCATCGCTGCCGGCGATCGCTCGGGCCGCTTCGGCGGTGAAGCTGCCGACGAACACGGATAGCTGGCTGAGAACCACCCGTTCGGGCTCGGATAGAAGATCGTAGCTCCACTCGATGGTTGCGCGAAGCGTCCGGTGCCGGGGCAGCGCCGTGCGTCGTCCTTCCCACAGAAGATTGAAGTGTTTGTCGAGGAGTTGGACCATGGCCTTGACGCCGTATGCCGTCACATGGCCGGCGGTGAGCTCGATCGCGAGCGGGATGCCGTTGAGCCGACGGCAGAGGTTGCCGACGTCGGACGCGTTCGCATCCGTCAACCCGAACTCACCTCCAGCTGCGGCCGCGCGCTCCACGAAGAGCTTTACGGAGGGGTAGGCAATCGCGCTCTCGGCCGTCAGAACGGCATTTTCCGGCGGGCTTGTCAGAGGCGAGAGGCGATATGTGTGCTCGCCTTCGACCCGCAGCAGCTCCCGGCTCGTGGCCATGATGTGCAGCTGCGGTGCCTCCTGGTAGAGCCGTTCGGCCAGCGTCGCCGCGGCGTCGACGACATGCTCGCAGCAATCCAGAATGAGCAGCATCCGCCGGTCGCGCAGGAATGCCACAAGGCTGTTTGAGGGATTGTCCGATCGCGCCCGCAGCCCGAGCGAAGATGCTGCAATGGCCGGCACCAGAGCGGCATCGCGGGTCTCGCCGAGACTGACGAAGTGAACCTGGCCGGCGAATTCCGCGAGAAGGGCGTGGCCCGCGGAAACGGCGACCGTCGTCTTGCCGATGCCGCCCGGGCCGACGACCGTGATGAAACGCTGGGCTTTGAGCCTTTCCGATAGATCCTCGATGGTTTGCTCGCGGCCCACCATCTGCCAGGGATGTGCCGGCAGGTTGTGCGCGCGAACAGGCTTGGTCGGTGCAGGTTGGTTCTGCGCCGGGCTAGCGGCCGAACCGACGAAACAATAGCCCTGTCCTGATACCGTGCTCAGATATTTCGCGCCGGCATTGCCGTCCCCGAGCGCCTTGCGGAGTGCTGCGATATGGACGCGCAGGCTGTTGTCATCGACGCTGGAGCCTGGCCATGTCCTGGCTATCAGATCGCCCTTGCTGACGACTTCGCCCGCATGCCGGATCAGTGTCAGCAGCAGGTCAAATGCGCGAGCCGACAGTTGGACCGGATTGCCATCTTTCTCGATCCGTCTCTGCGAGGCGTCCAGACGAAACGGCCCAAAGACGAAAATCTCTTGAGCGGAGCTCTCCTGGAGAGAGGGTCCGGTCGTGGCTGTTGTGGTGTTGCTCTGCCAGCGGGGGACCATTTTGAAATATCAAATCCGACGACCGACTCGTCGCACTCTATGACTTGAACTCGGGCCGATACGTGTGACCGCGGTGGCAGCTGCAAACGTAACATCCGGCAGTATCGCGGTAAAGGATCACCGATGGATGTCGCTGATCACTTTCGTCCGGAGGGAAGGGAACTCCGGGAAGAGTCCTGATTTTTCAGGAAACGACCGTCGATTGGGGAAATCTCCGCCAATGGCTGATCTCATCGGATCAACACCGGCTTGAGAATATCCTCCAGGCCGATCCGAAGGAAAAGTTCCGTGCGAGCGCGGTCGGCGACGGCGTCGACGGCTGCCGCCCCATCATCATCCGGGCCGAAATGAACTTTCAGCGGACGTTGTCCGAACGGCATGTTCACGACATTCGCAACTGTGCTTGCGACATCTTGTGGAGCCGTATCCTTCGGCGAAAGCTGCGCGAGTCCCGCAAGCGCGATTTCACTCAAATCGGCGGTTGGACCGTCCGCGTATTCTTCTGCCCGAACAGTATCCTGCGGCCGGCCGGAGCGGACATAGTGGCCGGGTCCGAGAGCGCTGGGAACGATGATGGTCGTCTCGACGCCCCAGCGTGCGAGCTCGCCGGCGTAACTGAGTGCCAGGGAATCCAGGGCGGCTTCCGTTGAAGCACAGGCGCCGAGGAACGGAACCGAGCTGCCGCGCGCGCTGCTTGACGTGATCCATATCAGCAAGCCCTGACCCTGCTTGCGCAATTGTGGCAACGCTGCGCGATTGAGGCGCTGTGCGATCAGGACGTTGGTATCGTAGAGCTCGGCAAGCTGCTCCGGCGTGAAGGCTTCTGCGGGGCCGTAAACGACTTGCCGGGCATTGTGCACGACCACGTCGAGGCGGCTGTTTTCGGCGACGATGGTCTCAACGGCCGAGGTCACTGAGGATTCCGAAGAGACGTCGAACTCGATCGTGCGGAGATCGGGGCCGGCCTGGCCGGGATTTGATCCAGCCTCCTCGATCCCTTGCGCAATAGGGCCACTCATTTCCCGGCTTGAAACGTAGACCGTGTGGCCTGCCTGCATCAGTTGCCGGCAGGTGGTTCGTCCGATGCTGTTTGCAGCACCCGTGACGATGATCACTTTGCTCATTCGATTCCCAATCGCAACCCAGCCTCTGCGGCGCTGGCGGCCCCGTCGCGACACGGTCCATCGTTCGGGAGTCGACCGCCGCCATCGTGCGAAGCGCATCTGAAATAGAGCGGGGCGCAGGGTGGGTCTTTTCGGGCATCACGATCGATTGTCAAATTGCACGAAAAATTTCGAGAATGCCCGAAGCCGGATCCGGGTCCGGCGAACGCCGAAGACAGCTCAGGCGTGCCTTCGCGAAATTGGCGGTGGGTTCGAAAAGATCGGGCCCTGGTCGCCCGCTACAAGGAAGCTGCGTCGCTCGAAAGAGTGCCGCGCGCAGCCGATCGCCAGGCGGTCCGGGCATCGCAAAGGAGACCGAATGAATCAGGGCAAGCGACCGCGTTCGGGGCTTGGATCCCTCGTCCTGATTGCAGCCGTGCTCGGCGGCGGCGCGGCTGCCTTCGCATACACCGCGGGATGGCTCTCGCCGGGGCGTCTGACGCCGGAACGGATGATCGCGGCGCTGACGCCTCCGAGCGGCCCGCCGCTCGGGCACCGGCGAAATCATGCCAAGGGAATCTGCTTCACCGGGACGTTCGAGGCGAATGGAAACGGCACGGAGCTCTCCCGGGCCAAGGTCTTCGTGCAGGGGCGCTATCCGGCCCTGGGCCGCTTCAATCTCGGCACAGCCGATCCGAACGCGGTCGATGCGACCGTGCGCGTCCGCGGCCTGGGACTGCAGATCGCGGCGGCAGACGGCGAAGAGTGGCGCATGGCGATGATCAACCCGCCGTTCTTTGCGGTTTCCACGCCGCAGGCGTTTCACGAGCTGCTGATTGCATCCGGCAAGAAGGATCCGGAGGCGATGAAGAGTTTCATCCGGGCAAATCCGGAATTTGCTGCCTTCGCAGCCTGGGCCAAGACAGCGCCCTGGACCACGAGCTATGCGGAGGATTTCTACAACGGCCTCAACAGCTTCATCTTCACGGACGCGAAGGGCGGCGAGCGGGCGGTGCGATGGTCGCTGGTGCCGATGGCGAAGGGCGTGCCGGTCTCGCAAGCCGATCTGGAAAAACGCGGCCCGGATTTTCTCGAGCAGGAGATCGTGGACCGGGTTCGCACGGCTGGCCCGCAACGCTGGACCATGGTCATGACCGTCGCCGATCCCGGTGATCCGACCGCGGACCCGAGCAAGGCCTGGCCGGAGAACCGTCGCAAGGTGGAGGTCGGAACGCTGATCGTGCAGCGGATCGAGCCGGAACGCGATGGACCGTGCCGCGACATCAATTTCGATCCGACGGTCCTGCCGCAGGGAATCCGGGTGTCGGACGATCCGTTCCCGGCTGCACGCTCATCGGTCTACCGCAAATCATACGATCTGCGCGCGGCCGAAGCCAGGGACTATCCGCGAACCGAGACCGCCAAGCCATGACCAGCGCTCCTCATCGTTTTGCCCCGATCCAGCGCGCTCTGCACTGGCTGATGGCAGTCTGCATCCTCGCCATGCTGTTCATTGGCGTCGGCATGGTCTCCACGGTCGCGCCGAAATATCTGCCGCTCATCCTGGTCCACAAGACGATCGGCTTCACCCTGCTGGTTCTCGTTCTGATCAGGCTAGCGTTGCGACTGTATTACGGTGCGCCGCCATTGCCGGCCGATCTTTCGAGACCCATGAAGTTTGGAGCAAGATTGTCGCATCAGCTCCTGTATGGCCTCATGATCGTCATGCCGTTGCTCGGTCTCGGCATGCTCTGGGCTGCGGCCTATCCGGTCGTCCTGTATGGCGGAATCCGAATTCCCGCGCTGCTGCCGCAGAGCGACCTGATGCACACGCTGCTCTGGAATGCCCACGTCTATCTGGGTTTCGCGTTTTTTGCCCTCGTGCTGCTGCATGTGGCGGCGGGGCTATTCCACGCATTGATCCGCCGCGATGGCGTATTCGGCTCGATGTCGCTTCTGCCGCTGCGGGACAGGGTGACACAAGCGAAATGAACCCGCTGCGCGCAGGCAGGCGCTCCTCGCAGGCGTGCGATCCAAAAAGGATCTTTCGCGCTGGAAAGATTCCTCGTGCACCGCGCGGCTAGATGTTTCCAACCTCCAACAAGGATGCCGACCATGACCAAAGCAGACCTCCAAAGCCCGACGGATCTCGGAGCGAATGCGAACCGGGACGTTCCAGCCGCGCTGAGAGCGCTGCTTGCCGACGTTTTTGCGCTCTACCTGAAGACCAAGAACTTCCACTGGCACGTGTCGGGCAGCCACTTTCGCGACTACCACCTTATGCTCGACGAGCAGGCCGACCAGATCTTTGCCATGACTGACGACATCGCCGAACGCGCACGCAAGATCGGCGGCACGACGCTGCGCTCGATCGGCCACATCGCGCGCGAGCAGCGCATTCTCGACAACGATGCCGACTATGTCGACCCGCAGGACATGCTCGCCGAGCTGCGCAGCGACAACCAGCAGCTAACGCGGGAAATGCGCCGGGTCCACGAGCTCTGCGACGAATACGGCGATGTCGCCACCGCGAGCGTCCTGGAAAACTGGATCGACGAGACGGAGCGGCGCATCTGGTTCCTCTATGAGACCGGCCGAAGCGGCCAGAATTCGTAAGTGCAAAACACGCCGTTGGGCCGGGAGGCTGGTGAAGGATGAGCAGCCTCTCGGAACTCCTGCCGGATGGCGGCGTCAAGGCGGAGCGCCTGCTGCTGCGTGAGCTTGCGCATCGGATCGACGACGAACTTGCCTCGGCCATTGATCTGGTGGCGCAGGCGGCCGATCGTTGCGACGGCACGGAAGCGAGGGCGACCCTCGTTTCCGTGCAGGATCGGCTGGAAGGTCATGCACAACTTCACCATGCGCTGCAAATGCCGCAGTTCACCACCACGGTCGATCTGGCGGCTTATCTTCAGCAATTGTGCCGGTCGATCAGCCGATCGAGCCTCGAAGACAAGGGTATTGCGCTCTCGCTGCTGCTGCATCCGCTGCAGATGAGCTCCGAGCGCTGCTGGCTGCTGGGGATGATCGTCTTCGAATTGATCACCGGTGCGGTGCGCCACGCGTCCCACTGCGGAGCGGGCGCCATTCGTCTCGAAGTATGGCTCACGGCGACGTCGGTTGCGTGCAGCGTCATGGACAATGGCTCGTCCGACGAGAACAGGTCCCGGGAAGAGGACTGCTCCATCGTTGAGACGCTCGCGGCGCGTCTGCACGGGACCGTCGACATCCGCAGCGGCCCCGACGGGTTCAGGACCGTCGTGACCATCCCGCGCTAGTCGCGACCTCGCGCAACGATCCGTATCGTGCGGATCAAATAATATCGCGGCGTCCTCGAAAGATGACCTGGGACAGATCTCGATACGCTTGCTCCAATTCATGATCTGCGGATCGGTCGTGCGAACAAGGGTCAAGCCATGACGGACATGTCGAATTCGAAGGCCTCGCTCGGATGGGCCATCCACGCCATCACCGGAAAATGGGGCTGGTTCGTTGCGTTGGGTGTCGGCGAACTGATCCTCGGTGGTGTTGCATCTGCCAATCTGATGGCGGCGAACCTCGCGTCCGTACTGGTCATCGGCGCCACCATGGCGGTCGCCGGAATTTTCCAGATCGTGCAAGCGTTTTCGGTGCGCGGCTTGCGGGGATTCCTGCTTTGGCTGCTGGCGGGGATCGTCTATGCGGCCGCCGGCGCCATCATACTCTACGATCCGATCCTGGCTTCGTTCACGCTGTCTCTCGCAGTGTGTGCCTTCCTGGTCATAGCCGGGGTGATAAGGATCTGGGCCGGGTTCCATATGCGGCCGGCTGCGGGCTGGCGTTGGATCGTGGCCGCAGGCGTCCTGACCTTCTGCGTCGGTGTCATGCTGGTTGCGGCCTGGCCCGCCATCGGTTTGTGGCTGCTTGGTGTGATGCTGGTCGTCGACCTGATCTTCCAGGGATGGGGATTCATCGCATTCGGGATCGCGCTCAAGAGCCGTGCGTCCCGCCATTCGTCCCAGCCGGCGACGGTATGAGTCATGGCGAAAGGCTCGACATTCACGCGGCATTGGGAGATTGCCTGGCGCGGCGGTCAGACGAAGTCGACCTCGCGGCTGGTTGCCGAGGAGACCGCGATCGCGCTCACCTATAACGGCTCGACCCATGCGGTGATGATGGGTACGCCAGGAGATCTGGAGGATTTCGGTATCGGCTTCAGCCTCACCGAGGCCATCGTCGAACGCGCGAGCGAGATCAGCAGCATCGAGCTGATCCCGAACGATCTCGGCGTCGAGGTTCGGATGTGGCTCGAGGGCGACCGCGCGGCATCCCTGGCTGCACGGCGCCGAACCATCAGCGGCCCCGTTGGCTGCGGGCTATGCGGTATCGAGAGCCTCGAACAGGCTCGCCGCGCGCCGGCGCGGGTGAAGAGCCGGGGCATCGTTTTTCACGCGCGCGACCTGCTGGGCGCCATGCAGGCCCTTTCTCCGCACCAAATCCTGAATCAGCAAACGCGGGCCGTCCACGCGGCGGCCTTCTGGCATCCGCGGGACGGCATCGGCCGGGTCAGAGAGGACGTCGGCCGGCACAATGCGCTCGACAAGCTCGCCGGCGCGATCGTACGCGAGGGAAGATCGGCGTCCGATGGCGCGATACTTCTGACGAGCCGCGTTTCGGTCGAGATGGTGCAGAAAGCGGCGATGCTCGGCGCACCGGTCATCGTGGCCATATCGGCACCCACCGCACTCGCGATCAAGACCGCGGATGAAGCAGGGATCACGCTGCTCGCGATCGCGCGCGATGACGGATACGGCGTATTCACGCACCCGCGTCGCGTTCTGCTGCCGGATGAGGCCGCAACGCACGCCGGCTGCTGACCTCGCGGGCCGGCGCACATGGCGATGCAAGCCGTATCTCCGGAATCGGTCGCCGAGACCGGGAGCGTCGACGATGCTCCGGAGCGATCGGCTCTCGTGGCGTCTCTTCTGAGCATGACGGGCGGCTTTCTCGACGCCTTTACATGGCTCTCGCTCGGCGGCGTGTTTGCAAGCTCGCAAACCGGCAATGTCGTCTTTCTCGGCATGGACGCCATGTCCGGGCAATGGCGGCAGGCAACCCATCACCTTCTTCCGCTTGCCGCCTTTCTGCTCGGCGCATCGCTGGCAATCCGCCTCAAGGCGCCGCTGCTCTGCCTCGCCGGAGAGATCGTCTGCCTGGTCGCAGTGATGCTGTTGCTTCATCGGGTTCCGGACATGATCACGATCCTCGGAATCTCCTTCGGCGCCGCGCTGCAGTCGGCAAGCTTCAGGCAGGTCGAGCGCTGGAAATATCTCTCCGTCACCGTCACCGGCAACATGCTCCGTGCCCTTGATCAATCAGTTGCGCCCGATCGCGATGCGGCGCGCGGCACCGCAATCATGCTTCTGGTCTGCCTGATGTTCCTGGCGGGGGCCGCCATCGGGACCTGCGTGACGAAATGGCTGCACGCCTGGAGCCTTGTCCTGCCGATCGCATCGTCGGTGTGTGTTCTTTGGCTCTGCCGGTCACAGCTGCGAAGCTGAACCGTCGATCGAAGTCCGGTAATTCGCTCATTGATGGTGCGGAGCGCGGACCATGCCATTCGACAAAAGGACGTTCATTCAAGGAAGCGTGCGCGTCATGCGGTGCGTACACTTTCTAACAGCGCCGAGATGGCCTTTCGACGTCAACTGCCAAGAGGCACGGATGAGCAACCTTCGCAAAGAGACGGACAGCCTGGGTGAAGTGGATGTTGCCGCGGACAAGCTCTGGGGGGCGCAGACGCAACGATCGCTCGAGCATTTCAGCATCGGCAAGGACCTGATGCCGCGCGAAATGATCCAGTCCTACGCGATCCTGAAGAAGGCGGCCGCGAACGCCAATTGCGCCGGCGGCCGTCTCGACGGCAAGCTCCACAAGCTGATCGCGCATGTCTGCGACGAGATCCTCTCCGGCCAGCATCAGGACATGTTTCCGCTTCACGTCTGGATGACCGGCAGCGGAACGCAGTTCAACATGAACGTGAACGAGGTGATCTCGAACCGATGCTGCCAGCTCGCGGGCACGCCGCTCGGGAGCAAGCACCCGGTTCACCCGAACGATCACGTCAATATGTCGCAATCCTCGAACGACAGCTTCCCCTCGGCCATGTACATCGCAGCCGCGATGAACGTGACCGGGCGGCTCGTTCCGGCGGTCGAGGCGTTGCACGATGCAATCGCGGCAAAATCGAGCCAGTGGGACGATGTCGTCAAGATCGGCCGAACCCACATGCAGGACGCGACCCCCCTGACGCTTGGGCAGGAATGGTCTGGGTACGCCGGCATGCTCGCCGACGATCTGGCCCGTATCGACGACGCGCTCAAGGGTGTCTTCCGGCTCGCCCTGGGCGGCACCGCCGTCGGCACCGGCATCAATGCCGCGCCAGGCTTCGCCGAGGCCGTCGCCGCGGAAATCGCGCGGCTGACGGGGCTGCCCTTCGTCAGCGCACCGAACAAGTTTGCCGTCCAGGGGGCGCACGACGCGCTGGTGCAGCTATCCGGGACGCTCCGCACGCTCGCGGGGTCGCTCTACAAGATCGCGAACGACATCCGTCTGATGTCCTGCGGCCCGCGCGCGGGCTTTGCCGAATTGGTGATCCCCGAGAACGAGCCGGGTTCGTCGATCATGCCGGGCAAGGTCAATCCGACACAGGCCGAAGCGCTGACGATGATCGCCGTGCAGGTGATGGCGAACGACGTCGCCGTCGGGTTCGGCGGCGCCGGCGGCTATCTGGAAATGAATGTTTACAAGCCGCTGATCATCCACAACATCGCGCAGTCCGTCACCATCCTGACCGATGGTTGCACCAACTTCCGCACCTTCCTCGTCGAGGGCACCGAGCCGAACCACAGGAAGATCAAGGAGAATGTTGAGAGATCGCTGATGCTCGTGACGGCGCTGGCGCCCGTGATCGGCTACGACAAGGCGTCGCGGATCGCGCACTATGCGATGGACAACGATCTCACGCTGAAGTCGGCGGCGCTCAAGCTCGGCTTCGTGACCGAGCCGGAGTTCGACCGCATCGTGGATCCCGCCAAGATGGTCAAGCCCTATGTGGCCGAGATCAAGGTGCCGCTCGCAATCGGTGCGAAGGCCGGCTGAAGAGGGGCGGCGACAATGATCCGGTGCGTGAGACTCTGGACGGGTGCGGACGGCAAGTCGCACTTCGAGGAAGGCGCCGTCGAACTCGCGCGCGGGGCGAGGGGCGATGCGCTCAGCGCAAAGCTTCGGATAGATGCCGCCTCGTTCCACGAAACGGCAGCAGATCCGAAACTCGGCTGGCATTCGGACGCGGCGCGGCAGCTCGTCATGTCCTTGAGCGGGACGCTACGGTTCGAAACGGCGGACGGAAGCTTCACGCTGCGCCCGGGCGATGTCCTGTTCACGGAAGATACCAGCGGGACGGGCCACAATTGGACCATGACGGACGCGGCGCCGTGGCGCCGCCTCTACACGGTTCTCGAGCCGGACGCCGAGGTGCCGTTCCGGTCTGAACAACGCCGCACAGGCGACGCAACCACAATGCAGGGAGAGACACGATGATCCGCTGTGTGCGTCTATGGACCGGAGAGGACAACAACTCACATTTCGAGGAAGGCTTCCTCGAGCTGGAGCCGGGACAGCGCGGCGACTTCCTGACCGGAAAAATCGATGCCGTCAGCATCTCCTTTCAGGAAACGGAATCGGGCGGCGCGTTCGCCTGGCACACCGCGCCGATCCGGCAGCTGGTGATCACGCTGAGCGGAACGCTCGATTTCCAGACGCGTGACGGCCATCATTTCCTGCTCCACCCCGGCAACATCCTGCTGGCCGAAGACACTGCCGGCTCGGGGCATAGCTGGAAATTGACCGACGATTCGTCCTGGCGCCGCGCCTACGTGATCCTGCGGCCGGGAGCGGACGTACCGTTCCGCGCCAAGGCGCGGCAATCGGTACGGGCCTGATCGAGCCATCCAAAGCAGCAACATCCGACGAAGGAAATAGCCATGTCAGCAGCTTCCGACCGCGAAACCGATGTCGTCCTCATTGGCGCCGGCATCATGAGCGCGACCCTCGGCGTCTTTCTCAAGGAGCTCGAGCCCTCCCTGTCGATCCAGATCTTGGAGACTCTCGGAGATTGCGCGCAGGAAAGCTCCGACGCCTGGAACAACGCCGGAACCGGTCACGCGGCGAATTGCGAGATGAACTACACCCCGCAGCGGCCCGACGGCAGCATCGACATCTCCAAGGCGCTCCAGGTCAACGTGGAGTTCGATCTGTCCCGACAGTTCTGGTCCTACCTGATCGGGCGCGGAGCGATCGCAGATCCGCAGGCATTCATCCATCCGGTGCCGCATATGAGCTTCGTGCACGGCGCGGAGAACGTCGAATTTCTCCAGAAGCGGTTCAAGGCGATGTCTGCCCATCATTGCTATGAGGGGATGGAGCATACCGAGGATCCCAAGAAGATTGCCGAATGGGCGCCGCTGGTGATGGACGGTCGGAGTGGCGACGAGGCCGTTGCCGCGACGCGGATCGTCACCGGCACCGACGTCGATTACGGCTCGTTGACGCATCTTCTGGTCAAGCATCTGGTCAGCCAGCCGGGCTGCGCGGTCCACTACAACAGCTGCGTCACCGGTCTTGACCGGGAGCAGGGCGGCCGGTGGCGTGTCGAAGTGCGGGACACCGCGAGCGGCGAGACGCGGTCGGTGCGTGCAAAGTTCGTCTTCATCGGTGCGGGCGGCGGTGCGCTGCCGCTGCTGGAGAAATCCGGTATCCCGGAGGGGCGCGGCTATGGCGGTTTCCCGGTCAGCGGGATCTGGCTGCGCTGCGACGATCCCGAGATCAACAAGCGTCACCATGCCAAGGTCTACGGCAAGGCCGCGGTCGGTTCGCCGCCGATGTCGGTGCCGCATCTCGATACGCGGGTGATCGGCGGCCAGCACTCATTGCTGTTCGGTCCCTATGCCGGCTTCTCGAGCAAATTCCTCAAGCACGGCTCGCTGCTGGATCTCTTCGAGTCCATTCGTCCCGCCAACGTCAAGCCGCTGCTTTCGGTGGCGCGCGACAATTTCGATCTCACCGAATACCTGGTCGGGCAGGTGCTGCAATCCGAGGGACACCGGCTCGCGGCGCTCGACGAATATTTCCCGAAGGCCGACCCGAAGGACTGGAGGCTGCAGGTCGCGGGCCAGCGGGTCCAGATTATCAAGCCCAATGTCAAGCGTGGTGGGTTGCTCGAGTTCGGGACCGAGCTGGTCGGCGCGGACGACGATTCGCTGGTCGCCCTGCTCGGTGCTTCACCGGGGGCTTCCACCGCCGCGTTCATTGCCATCAGTGTGCTGGAGAAGTGCTTCGCCGGGGAGCTGACGGCAAGCGCGTGGCTGCCCAAGCTGAAGCAGATCATCCCGTCCTATGGCGTGTCGCTGATCGACGATGCGGATTTCTGTCGCCAGATTCGTGCAGCGACCGCCGCGGTCCTCAAGGTCGACAACATTCCGCAGCCGGCCGCACGCGCGCCGGCGGCCGCTAAGCGGGCGTGAACGAACGGGAGAATGTCCGATGGACCCGACGGCGCTCCTTCTGTCGCGGCTGCAATTCGCCTTCACCATCTCGTTCCACATCATCTTCCCGGCGTTCACGATCGGGCTTGCCGCCTGGCTCACCGTGCTCGAAGCGATGCACCAGTACAGTGGCAAGCCCGTCTACCGGACCTTGTTCGCGTTCTGGCTGAAGATCTTCGGCGTGGCGTTCGGCATGGGCGTCGTGTCGGGCGTGGTGATGGCGTTCCAGTTCGGAACGAACTGGAGCGTGCTCTCGAAGATGTCGGGCCCGATCCAGGGCCCGCTGCTCTCCTACGAGACGTTCACCGCCTTCATGCTGGAGGCGGGTTTTTTCGGCATCCTCATCTTCGGTCGCTCCCGGGTGCCGCCCTGGTTCTACCTGTTCTCCACCGCGATGGTCGCGCTCGGGACGACGCTTTCGGCGTTCTGGATCATGGTCAACAACAGCTGGATGCAGGTGCCGACCGGCTACGTCCTGCAGAACGACCAGTTCGTGCCTGATGACTGGGCGCAGATCATCTTCAATCGCGTGGTCTGGGTCCGGTTTCCGCATATGCTGCTCGCGTCCTACCTGACCGGCGCGTTCTGCGTGGCGGCAACCGGCGCGTGGTATCTGCTGCGGCGGACCTATCGCCCCGAAGCCCATGTCATGCTTCGGATGGGCCTTGCGCTTGCGGCGGTGCTGCTGCCGGTCCAGCTCTTCATCGGGCATCTCGTCGGCGACTATGTCCACGATTACCAGCCGGCCAAGTTCGCCGCGATCGAGGCGCGCTGGCATGACGAGCAACCGGCCTCCGAGGTGCTGATCGCGATCCCGGATTCGAGCACCGAGTCGAACAAATACGCGATATCGATTCCCGTGCTCGGAAGCATCATCGGCAGCATGAGCCTGACGTCGAAGGAGGTCGGCCTCACCAGCTTCGCGCCGCAGGACCGGCCGCCGGTGCTGATACCGTTCTTTGCCTTCCGTATCATGGTTGGCTGCGGCTTCGTGATGCTGGGGCTGGCCTGGCTCGGGACTTATCTCGGCCTCAAGCATCGGCTCGATCGGAACCGCCTGCTGCTGTGGGGCATCTTCCTCAGCTTCCCGTTGCCGTGGGTCGCGATCCTCACCGGCTGGTACACCGCGGAAGTGGGGCGCCAGCCTTGGACGGTCTATGGCGTGTTGCGGACTGCAGACGCCGTGACGCCGTTCCTGACCGCGTCGGCTGCGATGACTTCCTTGATCCTGTTCGTCGCGGTCTATGCCTTCATCTTCTCGTTCGGGACGTATTACATCTATCGGCTCCTGCGGGCCGGCCCGGCGGGACTCGGCGGCAAGCCGCTCCACGTTCCCGTGCCCAATCGGCCGATGTCGCTCGCCGATCAGGTGCCGGCCGCACGCAGCTATCTCGGGGCGGGAGAATAGCCATGGTGATGTACTGGGTTGCCCTTCTTGCCATCAGCATTCTGATCTATCTCCTCCTCGACGGGTTCGATCTTGGCGTCGGCATGCTGTTCAGCGTGGCCGGCGGCGAGTCGCAACGGGATGCCATGCTGAGCACGGTCGCTCCGGTCTGGGACGGCAATGAAACCTGGCTGATCGTCACGGGCGTGATCATGTGGGGCTCGTTTCCCGTGGTCTACGCCATGGTGATGTCGGCCTTCTATATCCCTGTTCTCGTGATGCTGCTCGGATTGATCCTGCGCGGCGTAGCGTTCGAGTTTCGCGGCAAGGCGCTCAGTTCGCGCTGGGTCTGGGACGTCAGCTTCGTCGTGGGCTCGTTTGCCGCCAGCTTCATGCAGGGCGCGATGGTTGGCGCTCTGGTCGAAGGACTCCAATTCTCCAACGGCGATTATACCGGCGGAACGCTCGGCTGGCTGACCGCATTTTCCGCCCTGTGCGGGATCGGGCTCTGCTTCGGCTATTCGCTGCTCGGTGCCTGCTGGCTGGTGAGGAAGTGCGATGGTCCCGTTCGGGATGTCGCACGGCGTCAGATCCCGCCGCTGGCGATCGGCGTCCTGGTCTTCCTGGTCATCGTCTTTGCGTATGCACTTGTCGAACATCTTCCGATTCTGCAGCGCTGGACCGACCGGCCCTATCTGTTCGTGTTTCCCGTGATCGGTGCCGGTGCGGCCGCGGTGCTGGCCAAGAGCATCCTGCGCCATGACGACTATTGGCCGTTCCATACGGTCGCCTTGATCTTCGTCGCGGCTTTCGCCACGCTCGCCCTGTCGTTCTGGCCCTACATGATTCCGTTCGTCGTCACGATCGACGAGGCCGCGGCGCCTCATGCAAGTCTTGCATTCATGTTCTGGGGCGCCGGTCTGTTCGTATTCCCGTTGATGCTGCTCTATGTGGCGATCGGCTATCGCGTCTTCCGCGGCAAGGCGGCCCCCGCTGCCGATCACTACTGACGGCCGCACGCTCGAAGTTGCCGTGAGCTGTCACGCATAAAAAGAAAGGCGCCGGTTTCGGCGCCTTTCTCGTTCAGAACTCCTGCGGGCCTGGTTCAGGATCTTGGCATGACGCCGGGGCTGTTGTCCGGCCATTGCGCGATCAGCTTCTCGTCGATGTTGAAGTGCTGGGCGACCAGCTTGGGTGGCGTGTGCGTCAGCCAGTTGGAGAGCGACACCTCCTCGTAGCGGGGGGCGCGAAACACGCCGACGAACTGCAGCTCGGTGTCGCCGACGTTCTCGACATAGTGGCCGAGATTGCGCCGGACATAGCCGATGTCGCCTGCCGCGAAGTCCGTCGTCAGCGCATTGGGGCCGGTGTCGAATACCGTCATCCGCGCATTGCCCTTGATATAGTACTGCCACTCGTCGGCATTCGGATGCCAGTGCATCTCCCTGACAGCCCCCGGCGGCATCGACACCAGCGCCGAAGCGACGGTGGTGGCAACCTTGAAGGTGGTGCTGTCGGCGACGCGGATGCTGCCGGCGGAGCTCTCCTTCACCGGGGCCGAACTGCCGAGCGAATGGACGAACGGATAGGGCGGCGCTTCGGCATGTTTGGCGACAGCGGCGCGATCGGCGGCAAGATCGCCGGGCAAGGTCCCCTGGAAGATCCAGCGGTTGTGCAGCGGGATCTTTGCGAACGCGTCGGCCGGAACACCGAAGTTCTTCGCCAGCACCTCGGGCGGCGTGTGGGCGAACCAGTCGGTCACCAGGAGCGTGTTGAATTCATTGGCGTGGCCGTCGTCGAAACAGATCACGAACTCGCAACCATCGGGGCCCAGGCCCTGCAGCGAATGCGGTGCGCCCGCCGGAAAATACCAGAGGTCGCCGACTTTGAGGTCGCCGACATAGGGGCGCCCCTGCGTGTCGAGCACGGTGACGCGGCAGGAGCCGTAGGTCAGGATCGCCCATTCGGCAGCCTGGTGCCAATGCAGCTCGCGGATGCCGCCGGCGGACAGCCGCATGTTCACGCCGGAGATCTCCTTCGAGATGGCGAAATCCTCGACCGTGACCTGACGGGCCCAGCCGCCATTCTGGATGCGCCTCGGCGCATTGTTGAACGAGGCCCAATCCATCGGCAGGCCGCCGACGTCCGTCGGGGGCGGGGTTTGGGCTGAGGGGAAGTGCTTGGCAAGCTCCGGATCTTGAGGACCGGGATCGGACAGGCTTCCGGGGCTCTTGGCGTTCACGGCGCCTTGCGGCGGCTCGTCCGGATTGCCGAAAGTTGCGGCCTGCGCGCTGGAGCCGACCATGGCGGCGCCTGCCGCGGACATGGCCAGCAAATCACGTCTTGAGAACATCTTGGGTCGCTCCTGAAAAATGTCGAAAGCCCTCCGTAGCGACGGGGCTCCAACTGACAAACCTAGTTTCCGGTCGCCGTTTCAGCTTCCGTGAACGCGCTCTTTTTGTCGGAATGCACTGGCTGGTGCGGCCGGCCGACGGGCTCCGAACGTGTGCAATTGCGAAATTCGGCTTCGTTTTGAAAAGACGGCTCTGCCCGCGCGATCCTTAACTGGCCCCGAGAATTGCCACATCGAGAGATATCGAGATGACCACGAAATCGGTTCGTCCCTACCGTGAACCCGCCGGCGGCTGGGGCGCGCTCAAGGCGCTCAGCGAGGCGCTTCTGGTGCAGCGGGCGCCGCTGAAGGGCGCAGCCACGCTCAGCAGGATGAATCAGCCGGAGGGTTTTGATTGCCCCGGCTGCGCCTGGCCGGATCCGAAGCACACCTCGTCATTCGAGTTTTGCGAGAACGGCGGCAAGGCGATCGCCTGGGAGACGACATCGAAGCGCTGCACGCCCGAATTCTTTGCCGAGCATACCGTCACGGAGCTCGCGAGCTGGAACGATTACGATCTCGAAATGGTCGGTCGGCTCACCCATCCGATGGCCTATGACACCGCATCCGACCGCTATCTCCCGGTGCAGTGGAGCGATGCGTTCGCCATGATCGGCCGCGAGCTGAATGCGCTGCCGGATCCGAACATGGCGGAGTTCTATACGTCCGGGCGAACCTCGAACGAAGCCGCGTTCCTCTATCAGCTCTTCGTGCGCGAGTACGGCACCAACAACTTTCCCGACTGTTCGAACATGTGCCACGAGGCGACCAGTGTCGGCCTGCCGGAATCGCTCGGCGTCGGCAAGGGCACCGTGCTGCTGGAGGATTTCGACAAGGCCGATTGCATCTTCATCTTCGGCCAGAATCCGGGCACCAATAGCCCGCGGATGATGACCAGCCTGCGCAACGCGGCCCGCCGAGGCGCCTCGATCATCTCGTTCAACCCGTTCCGCGAGCGTGCGCTGGAGCGCTTCCAGGCGCCGCAGAGCCCGGTGGAGATGATGACGCTGTCGTCGACGACGATCAGCTCGAAGCTTTTCCAGGTGCGTGTCGGTGGCGACGTCGCCGTCCTCAAGGGGATCATGAAGATCCTCGTCGAAACGGACGAGGCCGCCCGTGCGGCCGAGCAGCCGGAGATCCTGGACTGGGATTTCATTCGTGGGCACACCGCCGGCATCGAAGCGCTGATCGACGATCTCAAGCGAACGCCATGGCCCGATATCGAACGCCAGTCCGGCCTGACGCGCGAGGACCTGGAATATGCTGCCGGCGCCTATATGAAGGCGGAGCGCGCCATCCTTGTCTACGGCATGGGCATTACCCAGCACCAGCGTGGTGCGCACAACGTGCAGCAGATCGCCAACCTTGCGCTCTTGCGCGGCAATGTGGGACGCGACGGCGCCGGCGTTTGTCCGGTTCGCGGTCATTCGAACGTGCAGGGTGACCGAACCGTGGGGATCACGGAAATCCCCAAGGCGGATTTCCTCGAGCGCCTCGAGCACCGCTTCGGCTTCAAGCCGCCGAGCGCGCCGGGACACAACGTCGTGACGGCATTGGAGGCAATGATCCGCGGCGAAGTGAAGGTCTTTTTCGCGATGGGCGGCAATTTTGCCGCAGCCATACCCGACTGGCAGGCGACGCAGGCCGCGCTGCGTAAGCTCGATCTGACCGTCCACGTCTCCACGAAGCTCAACCGCAGCCATCTGATCCATGGCCGCGCCGCCCTGATCCTGCCGTGCCTCGGGCGAACCGAGATCGATATTCAGGAAACGGGGCCGCAGTCGATCACGGTCGAGGATTCGATGTCGATGGTCCACGCCTCGGGCGGTCGCAACAAGCCGGCATCCGAGCATCTTCTCAGCGAGGTCGCGATCATCGCAGGCCTCGCCAAGGCGACGCTCGGCGAGCGCACGGTGGTCGATTGGGACGGCTTTGTGGGCGACTACGATCGCATCCGGGATGCGATCGAGGCCGTCTTCCCTATCTTCGAGAGCTACAATGCCCGTATCCGCATTCCCGGCGGCTTCCATCTGACCTCGACCGCGCGGGAGCGGATCTGGGCAACGCCGTCCGGCAAGGCCAATTTCCTGGTGTTTGAGGGCTGCGGCGAGGACCCGCCGCAGGCCGAT
Source organism: Bradyrhizobium sp. Pa8 (assembly GCF_052588265.1). Lineage (NCBI taxonomy): Bacteria > Pseudomonadati > Pseudomonadota > Alphaproteobacteria > Hyphomicrobiales > Nitrobacteraceae > Bradyrhizobium > Bradyrhizobium sp. Pa8. Next base: position 3,583,038 of record NZ_CP176767.1, read on the forward strand.
CCGGATTTCCTGTGGCTCAGCACGATACGCAGCCACGACCAGTACAACACGACGCTCTACTCGTTGTCGGACCGCTATCGCGGCGTCTTTGGCCAGCGCGACGTGGTTTTCCTCAACGAATATGAACTGAAGAAGCGCGGGCTCGCGGACGGCGATCGCGTCGACCTGATCACGGAGTCGACCGATGGCGCCGAGCGGATCGTGCGCGACTTCCGCGTGGTGGCGTATTCGTTTCCGACCGGCTGCTGTGCCGCCTACTATCCGGAAACCAATCCGCTGGTGCCACTCTATGCCCGCGATCCCCTCAGCTTCACGCCGTCATTCAAGGGCATCCCGATCCGCCTGGTGCGCTCGGCCGCTCCGGCGCAATAGAGCAGGTCGGGTCAGGCGTCGGCGTCCCGACCGGATGGCGGCAATGACGCCGGCGTCGCGATCGGCAGCGTAAACCAGAACCGGGCGCCGCGATCGGTGCCAAGGCCTTCGGCGTCGATCCGGCCGCCATGCGCTTCGACGATGGACCGGCAGATCGGCAGTCCCATGCCCATGCCGGACTCCTTGGTCGTGAAAAAGCTTTCGAACAGCCGGCCGGCATGTTCGTCGGAGATGCCGGGACCGTTGTCCTCCACAGAGCAGCGCAGGGTCGTCGCGTCCTGCGCGGCAGTGGTGATGACGATCCTGCCATGGTCGCGTCCCGCCTGCGCCATCGCCTGCACGGCGTTGATGGCCAGATTGACGATCACCTGCTGGAGCTGGGTGCGGTCGCCGATCACGAGTGCAGCTTCCGTATGAGGCCGATGCAGGATCGTTACGCCGCGGGATTCCATCTCGTGGCGCAGGAACAGAAGCGCCTCGCGAATGACATCGTCAAGCGACAGAACGGCACGCTCCGGCGCCTTGCGCGAGGCCATCCCGTGAACGCGCGCCACGATGTTCGCGGCCCGCCTCGTATCCGTGACCATATTTTCGATTGTGCTGCGGACCTCGGCCATGTCGGGAATGGGCCTGTTCAGCCAGCGCAGCCCGGCAGCGGCGTTGGTCGCGATGGCGGCCAAAGGCTGGTTGACTTCGTGCGCGATGGAGGCGGTGAGCTCGCCGAGCATCGAGACGCGCGCCGCATGCGCGAACTCCGCCTGCACCTGCCGAAGCCTCTCCTGGGCACGGACGCGTTGCGAGATGTCGATCGTGGCGACCAGGCTTATTTCGAGATCATTGATTGGACCGACGCGGGCCGTGGTGAAGAGAACGTCGACGACGCGGCCGTCCCACGTCACCATCTTGGTTTCTTCCTCGAAGTTCGTTTCACCGCGAAAGCGGGACTCCATGGCCCGCCGAAACGTATCAGGGCGTGCCTTCCAGGTGTCGGACATGGAACGCCCGACATAGCCGTCGACGCCTCCTCCGAACATCTGGATGGCCCGTTCGTTGGCTTCCTGAAACGAGAGCGCGTCCATGCAGGTCCGGAGAAAGTCGGGATGGCTGTCGAAATAGCTGCCGAGATCCTTGATGCCCTCGGCTCGGAGTTTTCGGAACAGCACCACCAGTCTGCTGGCGTCGAGCTGACGGAGGGCGATCGGCATGCGGCCGAACAGGTGGCGGTAGCGCTGCTCGCTCCGCTCCAGCTCGGTGTGGTCCTTCTTCTGAGCGGTGATATCCATGACCGCGCCGACGAATTGAAACTGTCCGCGATCCTCTGACGTTCCACGGGCGACCACGCGAATGTGCCTGATCGAGCCATCGCTCAGGATCAGCCGATGTTCCAGGGAAAAGTCGTTCCCGTCGCTCGTGGCGCGGTCGAGCGTCTCGCGTACGGCATTGAGATCGTCGGGATGCGTACGCTTCAGGATGGTGTCGAGCGACGGCGGCAAGGTCGGCTCGAGATCGAAGATCCTGAACGTCTCTTCGGACCAGAACAGCTCGCCGCTGGCGACGTTCCAGCCAAAGCTGCCGGTGTGGCTGAGCTTCTGGGCCTCGGCGAGATAGGCGACCTGACGCCGCCGCAAGACATCCTCTCGCTCGAGCCGGTGCTGCCGCCTGACCAGGCTCGCGATCGCAAGCAGCGACAATACGACAACCACGACCAGCAGGGCGAGGGCGCTGGTGGTGAGGTCGATTCCGAGCAGGAAGCAAGTGAATGACAACACGCCGAGCGCGGCGCCTCCCAGGATCCAAAGGGCGGGATGGGCGTACCGCGAATGGTCGGGCCACGATGCGCGACAGACCATCCCCGTGTGCCGGACCGTGGCGGGTTCCTTGCCCTCGTGAGCGAGTCCGGACTGGGCCAGCAGATTGAAGAGGTCCAAGAGATACTCGCCGGGCATGAGACCAATTCCCGAGCCCGGATGTCCGGACGCGAGATGCAAGCGATGTACCGCACCGTGGAAAGCCGGTCTTTTGCTTTTTCGCGGACCCTTTGTCAAAACGCACGGCGCCACCATGCGAGCCTGCGCGCAGATCCGGGATGTTGCCGCGGGAGGGATTCCGCGATCCTAAGCCAACGCCACGGTGGGCCTCGTCACCCCGAATCGCCTTTCGAACTCGGCGACCTCGACAACGCCGCGCCGATGGGTCCCGTCGCCGATCTTGCGGCCGCCGTCCCAGGCCTCGACTTCGAACAGGACACTCCTGGCTTCGACGGCGACGACCCGTGCGACCGCGCGCACGGTGCGGCCGACCGGCGTCGCCGCCAGATGACGGACGTCGACCATCATCCCGACGCTGACATAGCCGGCCGGCAGGGACGGCTGGATCGCCGATCCCGCCGCCATCTCCATGTGCAAGATCATCATCGGCGTGCCGTAGACTTCAGGCATTCGCGGGACCACGTGGCCGACCGTCATCTCCGCCGTGACGGTCACCAGCTTTTCCGCAGTCATGCCGACGCTTACTTGATCAAGCGGATTCATGGCCCAATCCGGCATCTGCTTCGCTCGCGGAGGGGGCGGGTGTCTCGACCGCATGCGGCTTGCGGTTGGTGAGCCAATAGCCGAGCCGGTCGAGGTAGAGATAGACCACGGGCGTGGTGTAGAGCGTTAGGATCTGCGAGAGCATCAAGCCGCCGACGATCGTATAGCCGAGCGGCTGGCGCAGTTCGGCGCCGGTGCCGTTGCCGAGCATCAGAGGCACACCGCCGAGTAGCGCGGCCATGGTCGTCATCAGGATCGGACGGAAGCGGAGCGTGCAGGCCTGGTAGATCGCCTCCTCAGGGCTCAGCCCTTGCTTGCGCTCCACCTCGAGGGCGAAGTCGACCAGCATGATGCCATTCTTCTTGACGATGCCGATCAGCAGGATGATGCCGATGATGGCGATGACGCTGAGATCCATGTGGACCGCCAGCAGCAGCAGCAGCGCGCCGATGCCGGCGGAAGGCAGCGTCGACAGGATCGTGATCGGATGGATCAGGCTCTCATAGAGGACGCCGAGGATGATGTAGATCACGATCAGCGCCGCCCCGATCAGCAACGGTGTGCCGGACAGGGAAGACTGGAAGGCTTGCGCGTTGCCCTGGAACGAGGTCGACAGCGAGGCGGGCTTGCCGGTGTCCTTTTCGATCTTCTGGATCGCCGTCACCGCATCGCCCAGCGCTACGCCGGGCCGCAGGTTGAACGAGATCGTGACGGAGGGAAACAGGCCCTGGTGATTGATCAGAATCGGCGCCGGCATGATGACGCTGTGGACCAGCGTGCTCAGGGGGACCTGTTGGCCGGTCGCAGAGTTGAGATAGATGTCCTTGAGCGCGTCGGGCCCGTACTGGAAGGCTGGATCGACCTCCATCACGACGTGGTACTGGTTCAGCGAGGTGAACATGGTGGAGACGATTCGCTGACCGAACGCGTCGTCGAGGGTGTTGTCGATCGTCGTGGGCAGGATGCCGAAGCTCGAGGCGACTTCGCGATTGACGGTGACCTGCAGTCTCGGGCCGGCATTGGCCTGGTCGCTTGCGACGTCGGTGATGAGGTCGAGCGCGCGGAGCTTCTCCAGGAAGATTGCCGACCAGTGGGTGAGCTCGTTGGAATCGGCGTCCGTCAGCGTGAACTGATACTGTGTCTTCGACAGGCGTGCGCCGATCGTGATGTCCTGGGCCGACTGCATGTAAAGCTTGATGCCCTGGATATGGGCGAGCCGGGGTTCCAGCCGCGCGATCACCTGGTCGGCGCTTGCCTTGCGTTCGGGCTTCGGCTTCAGGACGATGAAGATACGTCCCTGGTTGAGGGTCGCCGTCGGCCCGCCTGGACCGATATAGCTGGCCACCGATTGAATCGCCGGATCCTTCGACAGGACGTCGACGATCGCCTGCTGGCGTTCGGACATGGCGGGGAAGGAGATGTCCTGGGCGGCCTCGGTGATGCCGACGATCTGTCCGGTGTCCTGTTGCGGGAAGAAGCCCTTCGGGATGATCACATAGAGATAGCCGGTCAGCGCGATGGTCGAGAGCATCACGAGCAGCGTCGCGAAGCGATGGCGCAGCACGACGCGCAGGCCGCGCGCGTACAGCGCAAGCAGGCCATCGAAGCCGCGCTCGAACAGGAGGTAGAGCCGGCCGTGCTTTCTCCGCGATTCGTCCTTCAGGAGGCGCGCGCACATCATCGGGGTCAAAGTGAGCGAGATGACCAGCGACAGCAGCAGCGATGCGGTGATCGTGACGGCGAATTCCTGGAACAGTTTTCCGACGTAGCCGCCCATCAGGAACAGCGGGAGGAACACCGCGATCAGCGACAGGGTGATGGAGACGATCGTGAAGCCGATCTCGCTGGAGCCTTTGAGCGCCGCCTCCATCGGGGTCATGCCTTGCTCGAGATGGCGCACGATGTTCTCGATCACCACCACGGCATCGTCGACCACGAATCCGACCGCGATCGACAGGGCCATCAGCGAGAGGTTGTCGAGGCTGTAGCCGAGCACATAGAGGATCGCGAAGGTGCCGATCAGCGCCAGGGGAACAGTGATCGCCGGGATGACGGTGGCCCAGAAATTCCGCAGGAACAGGAATATCACCATCACCACCAGGGCGACGGTCAACATCAGCGTGAATTGCACATCGGAAACCGCGGCGCGAATCGTGGCGGTGCGGTCGGCGGCGATCGTCACCTTGATCGCCGGCGGAACGGAGGCCTGCAGCTGCGGCAGCAGCTTCTTGATGCGATCGACGGTTTCGATGACGTTGGCGCCGGGGACGCGCTGGACGGCCAGGATGACGGCGGGGTCCTTGCCGTACCAGCCAGCCAGCAGGTCGTTTTCGGGCGCCTCGATCGCCGAGCCGATATCGCGCAGCCGCACCGGCGAGCCGTTGCGATAGGCGATGATGAGGTTTTCATAGGCGGCGGGCTTCAGCAACTGGTCGTTGGTATTCAGCGTATAGGTCACGCGCGGGCTGTTGAGCGTGCCCTTGGGCAGGTCGACATTGGCGCCGGCGATCACGGTGCGGACGTCTTCGAGGCCGATGCCGCGGGCGGCCAGCGCCTGCGGATTGACGCGGATGCGGATCGCGGGCTTCTGCTGGCCGCCGATACCGACCAGGCCCACGCCTGGCACTTGAGAAATCTTGGGCAGCAGGATGTTTTCCGCGTAGGCATCCACCGTGGTCATCGGCAGCGAGTCCGACGTCAGCGCGATCAGCATGATCGGCGTTTCCGCCGGATTCACCTTCCTGATCGTCGGCGGGTAGGGGATGTTCTGCGGCAGGAACGGGCTCGCGGCATTGATCGCGGAGAGAACGTCGACCGCCGCGCTGTCCACCGTGCGCGATAGCTCGAACTGCACCGTGAGCTGGGCGACGCCGAGTGCGCTGGACGAGGTGAGCTGCGTGACGCCGGGGATCTGGCTGAGCTGCTGTTCGAGTGGCGTGGCGACCGACGAGGCGATGGTTCCGGGGTCGGCGCCGGGCAGTTGGGCCGAGATCTGGATCGTCGGGTAATTGACGTTCGGCAGCGCGCCGACCGGCAACAGAGGATAGGCCGCGAGGCCGCACAGCAGCAGGCCCGCCATCAGCAGAGCGGTTCCAATCGGCCGCAGGATGAAGGGCGCGGACAGATTCATGGGAGCGCGTCCTGCACGGAGCTTTGCAGGTCGGCTTCGCGCGCGGCCTTGCCGTGCAGTTCCCGAACTTGGCTTCCTTCCGTCAGCCGATACTGACCGTCGACGACGACGGTATCACCTGATTTCAGTCCCTGGTCGATCAGGGCCTGCCCCTCGCTGATCTGCGCGACGTGAACGGGACGCAAGGAAGCGGTCTGGTCCGGAGAGACGACATAGACATAGCTGCCGTTCGGGCCCTGCTGGATTGCGGAGCCGGCGACCGTCAGCGCGTCCTTTTGAATCTTCAGCAGCAGCCGGGCATTCACCAGCTGTCCCGGCCACAGCCGGTGATCGTGATTGGCGAATTCGGCCTTGAGCTGGACGGTGCCGGTCGTCCCTGCGATCTCGTTGTTGACGAGCAGCAGCGTGCCTTCGCCGAGCTTCATCTTGTTGTCCTGGCTGTAGGCGATGACTTTCAACTGGCCTTTTGCAGTGTGCTCCTGGATCACGGGCAGATCCGTCTGCGGAAGGGTGAATAGCAGCGAAATCGGCTCGATCTGGGTGACCACGACGAGACCGTTCGGGTCGGTCGGATGAATCACGTTGCCGACATCGATCTGGCGGACGCCGGTGATGCCGGGAATGGCCGATGTCAGGCGCGTATAGCTAAGCTGGACGTTGGCCTCGTCGATCTGCGCCTGGTCCGCTTTCACGGCGGCCTTGAGTTGCGCCACCTGCGCGGTCTGCGTGTCGATCAGCTGCGGGGTCGCATAGCCCTTGTCGCCGAGTTTATTGTAGCGGGAGAGATTAGCTTCGGCATTCGCGAGCTGCGCCTGATCTCGATCGCGATTGGCCGTCAGCTGCTCGATCTGGGCCTCGTAGGGACGCGGGTCGATCTGGGCGAGCAGATCGCCGGCCTTGACGGTCTGTCCCTCGGTGAAGGCGATCTTGACGATCTGTCCCTGAATCTGGCTGCGCACGACATCGGTGTTGTAGGCGATCACGGTGCCGATGCCGCGCAGATAGATCGGAACGTCCTTGCCGGTGACCGCGGCGGTGACCACCGGTACGGCCGCGGGCACTGGCGCGGTGGCGACGACCGGCTTCCGGTCCGCGGCGAAGAACCATAGGCCGGCTCCGACGAGGATCGCGGCGAGAGCGACAAGCGCGATGGCGAGATTTCGTTTCATGAGTGCGTCCTGGATGTCAGGGATTGCTTGAACCGCTGATCGAAGGCGTGCCGTCCGTTGCGGCAGGGCCTTGCACTGGGACGGACGGACTGATTCCGGCGCCGCCGAGCTCGGTGGCTCCGAGCGGTATCCCGACGCGTCCGACCGTCGATGCTGAAGGCAGGGGAGACGCCGCCGTGATGCTGCCGTTGCAGGTGACGGATGAGCCTCCGGACAGTCCGCCGCCGTCGAACAAGGCTCCGGACGAGGCCGTATTGCCGGATCCGGCGCAACCCGCCGTGCTTTGCGCCGGATTAAGCGGCGAAATGCCGGGCGTCGCGATCTCGGTCGATCCTAGTGGAACGCCGATGGGCCGCGTGGATTGCGGATTGAGCGGCGACGTCGCCAGCATGCCGGTGGAAGGCTGCATTCCCGGCATGGTCGTTTGAGCGGACGTCGCAGCCGGGACGAGCCAAAGCATGCCGGCCGTGAGCGCCACGGCGGGTGGCATCAGGGTGAACCGGCGCGATCCGGATCTTCCCGAGCCGGCGTCGTTCGATGAGTGCTGCTCTCGCATGGAAGATGCTCCGGCTGAATGCTGTCGAGCACTAGAAAGATGCGGAACGGCGGGGTATTTCCAGAACGCACGTCCCGCTGCCCGGCAGCACGACGACAATGGGCATTTGACGCGTCGCGAGCGGGCATTCGTCTTCGTGCGGCCGCATCGCCGAGTTGCCTCGCCGATAACAGCGCCGCTGGCCGGCTTTGGTTTCGGTCTGCTTTTTCGCTATTTCAGAATGTCCCGCACGTGCGCGAGTTCGCGGCTGCAGGTGCCTGTGTCGGCGTTTTGATCAGCGGTACGCGCGCGATCAAGCGAGTCTAGCGCATCCGTGAAAACGGCTCCGCGGCCGCCCTCGGCCTCTGCAATCGAGCGAGGCGTCGGTTGATGGCTGCGCAGCGCGCTGAGGCTCTCCCGCTGCCAGCCGTGGGCGCCCGCGTCTTTTTCTATGGCCTGATCCAGCTGGATCTGGGTCTGCGCGATGTCGTCCGCACAAGTGCCTGCGCGCGCGGGCGAAGCTGCGCACAACAGGATGAGAAGCGCGATCTGGAAATTTGCCGTGGATGTCATGTGTCCGATCCCATGCATGGAGTTCAAACAGCGTCAGATTCGACCTCTTGAATGACAAAGTCGATCGTTCGTCTTTCGTGTATGAACGCCGGCCGTTCACAGTGACGAGAGGTCCGTACGCCTGACATATGAGCCGCGTTTGAAATGCGTGCCTTAGCTAGGCAGCGTCCCGAGGATGCACGAGTGTCCATTGTCTCGATCGGCATGTCCCGACGTGCGAAGTGGCAAGGGCCGTTGTTTGCCGAAATACGTGGGCATGCGTCGACACTACTGTCGCACCATTCCAACCCGGAGTGATCCCGACATGAAACACCTGAACGCTGGCCTCGCCTTCGCTGCCGCTCTCTCCCTGTTCGCGACCGTCGCCCCGGCGCGCGCTGAACCCCCGAAGAACATTGTCCTGGTGCACGGCGCCTGGGTCGACGCGTCCGGCTGGAAGCCGGTCTACGAGATCCTGGTCAAGGAAGGATTCCGCGTCACCATGGTGCAGGAGCCCGAGACGTCGTTCGCCGATGACGTCACGGCGGCGAAACGGATTCTCGATCTCCAGGGCGGCCCGACGCTTCTCGTCGGCCACAGCTACGGCGGTTCGATCATCACCGAAGCCGGCGTCCATCCCAACGTGGTCGGTCTGGTCTACGTTGCCGCGCATGCGCCCGACGTCGGCGAGGACGAATCGGCGCTGGGCAAGAAGACGCCGAGCGTGCTTGGAAAGACCGAAGGCGCCATCAAGGTCACCCCCGACAAGTTCACCTATCTCGATCCCGTGGAGTTCCCCAAGCTGTTCGCGCCGGATCTGCCCCGCGAGCGGGCCGAGTTTTCCGCACGCTCCCAGGTGCTGGCCGCGACCCAGGTGTTCAGCACGCCGCTGACGGCGGCTGCGTGGAAGACCAAGCCGAGCTGGGGCATCGTCGCCGGCAACGACCAGATCATCAATCCGGATCTCGAGCGCTGGTATTACGAGCGCGCCAAGAGCCAAACCACCGTGATCCCGGGCGCGAGCCACTCGGTCTACGAGTCGCATCCGAAGGAAGTGGCGGCGGTCATCACCCGTGCCGCTCGCAGCATCGATCAACCAGCCACCCGCTGACCCGTTTTGCCGGTCCTGACGCACGGCCGGCAGAAGGAAGGACGGCGGGAGAGACAGCACTCCCGCCGGCCCGACTGCCCCTCCGGAGAATTCCATGAGCATGATCGAGACGACCGGCACGATCCTGGACTGGGACGTGACGACGGCGAAGCGGGCTGGACTGAGCCGCGATCTGCCGTCCGGCAATCCGGACCTGATGTGGGTCGCAAACTGTTCGACTCTGATCTACGGCGAGTGGGACGCGGTCCTTGTCAAACTCTACGAGGCGATGCTCGCGCTTCATCCCGACCGTGCCAATCCGGGATCGCTCTGGAGCGGAGCCAACGCCGCAAAGGGGCCAAGGTCATGACGAGCTGGCAGAACAACCGCGCCGCGCGCGATGCCCGCATTGCGGCCGGTGCCGGACTTGCCCACGGCAAGGTCGTGGAAGCGTCCGAGGCAACGCGTCTGCTGGAGGCCGTGATCCGGCCGGGTGACCGGATTTGCCTCGAAGGCGACAACCAGAAGCAGGCGGATCTCTTGAGCCGCGCGCTGCTGGCGGTCGATCTGTCCAAGGTCAACGATCTGCACATGGTGCAGTCAGGCGTGGTTCTGCCCGAACATCTGGACCTGTTCGACCGCGGGGTCGCGAAGCGTCTGGACTATGCCTATTCCGGGCCGCAATCGGCACGCATCGCGCGCATGCTGTTCGGCGGCAAGATCGAGCTGGGAGCGGTTCACACCTATCTCGAACTGTTCGCGCGCTACTTCATCGATCTCACTCCGCACGTCGCCCTGATCGCCGCCGTCAGCGCCGACCGTGACGGCAATCTCTACACCGGTCCGAACACCGAGGACACGCCCACCGTGGTGGAGGCAACGGCGTTCAAGGACGGCGTCGTAATCGCCCAGGTCAACGAGATCGTCGAGACGGTTCCGCGGGTCGATATCCCGGCGGACCGCGTCCATTTCGTCGTCAAGTCGGACAAGCCGTTCTTCGTCGAGCCGCTGTTCACGCGCGATCCGGCGGCGATCACCGAGGGGCAGATCCTGACCGCGATGCTCGCGATCAAGGGCATCTACGCGCCCTATGGCGTGCAGCGGATCAATCACGGTATCGGCTTCAGCACGGCTGCGATCGAGCTTCTGCTGCCGACGTTCGGCGAGAGACTGGGCCTGAAGGGCAGGATCGCAACCCACTTCGCCTTGAATCCGCATCCCGCGCTCATTCCCGCGATCGAGTCCGGTTGGGTCCGGCAAATCCACTCTTTCGGCTCGGAGGTTGGGATGGACGATTACATCCGGGCACGATCCGACGTCTATTTCACCGGCCCCGACGGCTCGTTGCGCTCCAACCGCGCGTTTTGTCAGACCGCCGGGCTCTATGCCTGCGACTTGTTCATCGGCTCCACGCTGCAGATCGATCTCCAGGGAAATTCCTCGACCGTCACCACCTCGCGCATCGCCGGGTTCGGCGGCGCGCCGAACATGGGCTCGGATGCGCGCGGGCGCAGGCATCCGAGCGAACCCTGGCTGAAGGCCGGCGCGGAGGCCGATCCCGACGGGCCGGCGCCGCTGCGTCGGGGCCGCAAGCTGGTGGTGCAGATTGGCGAGACCTTCGGCGACAAGAACGTCCCGTTGTTCGTCGAGAAGCTCGATGCGATCGAGCTCGCCGAGAAGCTGAACCTTGAACTCGCTCCCGTAATGATCTACGGCGATGACGTCACGCACATCGTCACTGAGGAGGGCGTGGCGAACCTCCTGTTGTGCCGTACGGCGCAAGAGCGCGAGCAGGCGATCCGCGGCGTCGCCGGATACACCGATGTCGGTCGCGGGCGGGATCGCAGCATGGTCGCGCAGCTGCGCGAGCGCGGCGTGATCCGGCGGCCGGAAGATATCGGCATCAATCCTCTCGATGCGGATCGCAACATGCTGGCGGCGCGCTCGATCAAGGATCTGGTGCGCTGGTCGGGCGGGCTCTACGCGCCGCCGTCGAAATTCAGGAACTGGTGAGGACAGGCCATGGAAGATCTTAGCTTTCATCATCCGGTTCGCGAGCGCGCGGGCGGCATCAGGCAGAGCGCGATCGTAGGCGTGGTCGCCTCGGGCAATCTGGAAGTGCTGGTGGAGCGCGTCCTGCCGGATGCGGAATGCGCGGTCGAGATCAAAACCGCGGCGATGGGCTTCGGCGAAGTCTGGACCGCCGTCATTGGCGATTTCGTCGAGCGCTATTCGCCCGGCGGGCTGAAATTCTCGATCAATGATGGCGGCGCGCGTCCCGACACGGTCTCGCTTCGGCTGGCCCAGGCGGTGCGACTGATCGCGGGGAGCGACCGATGACCGCGCCGCTCCCGCACGTCGCCCCGGCTGAACGGGCCCGCAGTACAAGCTTCAACGAGGCGTCGGCGCGGACCAGGCTTGATCTGCTGCTTGATGCCGGCAGCCTGGTCGAGTTCATCGGGCCGGAACAGCGCGAGGTCAGTCCGCATCTGGAGATATTCGGCCTTCCCGAGCAGTTCGATGACGGCATCGTCGTTGGCCATGGCCGGCTCGGCGGCGCGCCGGTTTTCGTCGCCGCGCAGGAAGGACGCTTCATGGGCGGCGCCTTCGGCGAGGTGCACGGCGCCAAACTGACGGGTCTGCTCCGCGCAGCGCGCGAGATCGGATCGATCCCCGTTCTGATCCTGCTCGATACCGGCGGGGTCCGGTTGCAGGAGGCCAATGCCGGTGAGCTCGCCATCGCCGAGATCATGCGCGCGGTGATCGAGGCGCGCAGCGCCGGCGTGAAGGTCATCGGCCTGATCGGCGGGCGCTCCGGCTGCTATGGCGGCGGCGGTCTGATCGCAGGTTGTTGCTCCGCGCTCGCCGTGTCCGAGGCGGGACGGATCGCGGTTTCGGGCCCCGAGGTGATCGAGACCAACCGCGGCGTCGAGGAGTTCGACTCCCGTGACCGTGCCCTGGTCTGGCGCACCATGGGCGGCAAGCACCGGCGGCTGCTCGGCGCAGCCGACGTCTTCGCCGATGACACCGTGCAGGATTTTCGCGAAGCCGCACTCGAGCTGATCGGGTTGATTGGCCCCTTCGGCCTCGACCAGCTCAGGGCGGAGCAGGGGCGTCTGGCCGACAGGTTGCGCCGCTTCGGCGCTTGCCAGGACGCCGTCGATGTCTGGACGGTGGAAGGTGTTGCGCATGCGGAAACGGTGCCGGAATTGCCGGCTGACCAGTTCATTGCGCTCGCTAACAAGATCGGGAGGAGCAGCCGTGACGCTCGATGACATTCTCGCCTCGTTATTCCCCGAGGGCCATGAGGTCAGGAACGACAATGGCGTCATTGCCGGCGCGGCGACGCTGCGGTCCGGTGGCAGGATACTCGTGATTGGTGTTGCGGATCGGACTGCACTCGGCGTCGACGAGGCGGTCAGACTTTCCGCGCACGTCCTGGAGTCGATCGACCGGGGGAGCGGACCGATCCTGGTGCTCGTCGACAGCGACAGCCAGCGCATGAGCAAGCGTGACGAGCTGCTCGGGCTCAACGAATTCCTCGCACATGTGGCGAAAGTGCTGATCCATGCGGACATGCACGGCCGCCCCACCATCGGTCTTCTCTACGGCCACTCGGCAGCGGGTGCCCTGCTTGCGACGGGCCTTGCGACGCGCGTGCTGGTCGGATTGCCCGGCGCCTCTCCCGCGGTGATGGATCTGCCGTCGATGGCGAAGGTCACCAAATTGTCGATGACCGCTCTTGAGGAGAAAGCCAAATCGACGCCGGTGTTCGCGCCGGGGCTCTCCAATCTCGAGCAGATGGGTGCCGTTCAAATGACATGGAGCGACGCCACCTCACTCGCAGACCAGCTGGAGGCACTGCTCGCCGACATGCCGGCTGCGCGGGATCGAAGGGATGCGCTCGGCAAGGAGCGTGGTGGCCGGCCGAAGGCCGCCGATATCGCGGAGCGCGTTCGTGACCTTGCCCTGCAAATCCGGTGAACCGCCGGCCGGTCGCCACGACCTCGTCTTTGTCAGCCCGCAGGGTTGGCGCGCGATGATCGGGATGCGCGGCGATCTCGCAGCCGACCCGCTGGTTTCGCGCTGGTCCGAAATGGGATGGCCGACGATCAGGCGGCGCGCTCTACCGAGTGAAGCGACCGGCCTTGCGCTCGGCCTGCCGTTGCCTCCCTCCGCCGGCAAGAAGCGGCTGTCGTTTCTCGCGGATATCGACCACATCACCTCGGTCGCGAGGCCGCCCGCGCTGCGGCAAGCGCGCGCCTCGGCGCCGCGCAACTGGTGGCCGACGCTCGATCGGCTCGACGGGCTCGCGCTTCGTCATTCGGTGGACGTGCGCGTGTTCGGCAGCCTCGCATGGCAATCGCTGACCGGGCTCGACTACGTGACCGCTCGTTCCGACCTCGATGTCCTGTTCGCGTTCCCCCGGGAAACAGATCTGGATCGGCTCGCCGCCGACGTGGCCGCGATCGAGACCGATGCGCCGATGCGGCTCGATGGTGAATTGATGCGCGCGGATGGTGCAGCGGTGAACTGGCGCGAATTCCATGCCGGCACGGACCAGCTTCTGGTCAAGACCATCGGGTGCGTGGCCCTGCTCGACAGGGATCGATTCATTTCGGGAGCGATGGGATCATGATCACAGCGGCCGCGCGAAACATCGAACCGCTTGCTGCCAGCCGGGGGCAGATGCCGTCCGGTATCTGGGCCATCGGCGGCTTCGCTGCCGATTGCCTCGCCATGGAGCTGGAAACCTGGCCCAAACCGGGGCTCGTGAGCCATGTCGACAATGGTAGTCACGTCGACATGGATGCCGGCACGTTTCGTCGCAGCGCTGCGGCCATCAGGCCTTACCTTCAAAGTCTTGCCGAAGCGGGCGCGCTCGGCTGCGGCATGGGAGTGCTGCGGGTCATCGGCCTGGAGGCCGAACGGGCGATGCTCGAGGCGACCGCGGGCGTCAATACGCATCGCGGCGCGATCTTCGGTCTTGGCCTGTTGTGCGCGGCGGCCGGTGCGAGGGCCGGCGGGCTGGTCGATCCGGCGCTTTCGCTCGGCGACGTCGTGGCGCGCCTCTGGGGCGCCAGCATACTGCACGGTCCGGTGTTGCTGCACAGCCATGGCAGCGCTGCTCGCCGCCGCTTTCGCGCGGGCGGAGCCCGTATCGAGGCGGCGAGCGGGTTTCCCAGCGTCTACCGGATCGGCTTGCCGGCCTTGCGGAGAACATTGCCTGCCACGCCCGAGGATGCGGAAGCGGCTCGGGTCGAAGCGTGCTTTGCCCTGATTGCGTCCGTGGAAGACACGAATCTGCTGCATCGTGGCGGACTCGAGGGGCTTCGCTTTGCGCGTCGCGCGGCACGTCGCTTCATCGACGCCGGCGGCGTGCGCGCTCCCGGCTGGCGCGTCAGCGCGCGATGGATCCATGAAAGCTTCGTCGCCCGTCGTCTCAGTCCCGGTGGCTCGGCTGACCTGCTTGCGATGTCGCTCTTCGTCGATGCCCACGACGCGCCGGGGCCATGATGTCCAATGCAATCCTGATGGCGCTGGTGCCCGTGTTCTTCGTCTTGCTGCTGGGATACACCGCCGGGAGGTTTCATGTCGTCGACAATCTCCATGTCGATGCTCTCAACGCACTCGTGATGGATTTCGCTGTGCCGGCGTCGCTGTTCGCCGCGACCGCCTCGGCGTCGCGCAGCGAGATGATCGAGCAGGTTCCGCTCTTTCTGGTGCTCGGCATAACGATGTCGTTGCTCTATGCCGTCTGGTATCTTGCCGCGCGCAGGTTGTTCAAGGTGTCGCGGCCCGATGCGTCGATTCAGGCACTCACGGTGGGCTTTCCAAATCTTGCCGGCGTCGGTCTTCCAATCCTGACATCCGTCGCGGGACAGGCGGGCGCCGTTCCGGTCGCCGTCGCATTGGCAACCGGTTCGGTCCTCATCAGCCCGGTGACCCTGATCATGGCGGAAATGGACGCCGCCAGGGCTCGTGGCGAGGAAATGGCGGCGCGGCAGATGCTGATGGCAGTGGGGCGTGCGATCACCAAGCCGGTCGTGCTCGCGCCCGTGTTCGGCATCCTGTTTTCGGTATCGGATCTGAGCCTCGACGCGCTCGCTCATGCCTGCCTCGCCCTGATCGGGAGTTCGGCCGCCGGCGTCGCGCTGTTCCTCACCGGAGCCATCCTGTCGGCACAGTCGTTCCGCCTGAACTGGAAGGTCGCGGCTGCAACCGTGGCCGCGGACATGGTTCGGCCGCTCGCGGCCGTTGCAGTCACTCACGTCTTTCCAATCGCTCCCGACACAGCGAGGACGGCCATTCTGCTCGCCGCGGTGCCGTCTGGCTTTTTCGGCATCCTTTTTGCGGTCAACTACCGGCTGGACTCGGCAGCGGTCGGATCGATGGTCATTTCGAGCACCGGATTCAGCGTCGCGACCATGGCGGTCGCGATCGCCGTTCTCTTTCCGCACTAGGCGGTAATCATGGCACTTGCGATCCTGTGCTCGGGTCAAGGCGGACAGCATCGGGACATGTTCGCCCTGACGGGCGATGCGCCGGAAGCGACGCACCTGTTTGCACACGCGGCAACGTTGCTGGGCGGCTCGGATCCGCGCGATTTCGTGCGCAGCGAATCTGACGAGGCTCTGCATCGCAACCGGTCCGGCCAGATTTTATGCACGTTGCAGGCACTGGCCGCCGCTGCCGGGCTCAGGGACATCATTCCACATGGCGCCATCATCGCAGGCTACAGCGTCGGTGAGGTGGCGGCATGGGGCGTGGGAGATTTGTTCGAACCGGTCCTCACGCTCGACCTCGCAGTGCGCCGCGCTGAAGCGATGGACGCCGCCACCTGCGCCGGTGACGGGCTGATCTTTGTTCGTGGTCTTTCACATGACGATGTGACCTGCCTTTGCGAGCGCCACGGCGCGGCGATCGCCATCGTCAATCCAGGCGATGCCTTCGTGATCGGTGGTGGCCGGAAGGCATTGAACGGGATTGCCGGAGAGGCGAGGGCGATGCGTGCCACAAGGATCGTCGATCTGCCGGTTGGAGTTGCCTCCCACACCGGACGGCTCGCCGAGGCGTCGATCGTGTTTCGCGAAGTCTTGCGGTCGGCGCCGGTGGCGTTCCCGCCGGCCGCCGGCGCGCGCATCCTGAGCGGCGTTGATGGCGGTTCGGTCGTCTCCGCCGAGACGGGCCACGACAAGCTCGCCGCGCAGATCTCGCAAACCGTGCAGTGGGGAAATTGCCTGCAAAGCTGTCTCGAAGCGGGCGCCACGGCATTTCTCGAATTTGGACCTGGACATGCACTGAGCCGGATGGTTGCGAGCATCGAGCCGGGCCTTCCGGTGCGGTCGCTGGACGATTTCAGGAGTCTTCAGGGCGTGCGTGATTGGCTTGCGCGGCATCTCAGCGACTGAAATGGCAGCAGCTTCGCTTCGAAATCGGACGGACGGCGCTCCGGATCGGCGTGCGGCGAGGTCAAAAAAAGGGGGCCGTCCTTGTGGGAAGGACGGCCCAATGCTCGCATGCCAGGGAGGAGATGGCTCGAGCCGTGACTTGGGGGACTCAGTCACTAACACTGCCAGCATCGCCGGTCCGGCGTGCAAAGTATTTCACGTCCCCACGCTGTTTCTCATTTCGCATGATTCACGAAGGTCCGCCGGCAGGACATGAGACGCCGGCTCGCGTGACGGAACCGGGTCGCATTCAGCGAGCCTGGGTGACGCCAATGCGTTCCGGCTGGTGCATCGCCAACGTGCAGGTGTATCGCCTGTCAGACGTTTGAAGACGGTCGAGAAATGCGCCTGCGTGCAGAAACCGACGGCCAGCGCCGCCTCGACCAGCGGCGTCTCGGTATTCGACAAGAGAGATTTTGCATGCTCGATGCGCTGTTGCAGGAGATACTCGCGCGGCCGGTATCCAGTCGCGGCGCGAAACTGCGCGGCAAAGTGCATCCGGGACAATCCCGCGACGCCGGCGAGGTCGGACAAGCTGATGGAGTGGTCGAAGCGCGCCCTGACATACTCCTCGACGCGTCGGAGCCGCCATTTCGGCAAGGCGTTGACTTTCGTGCGCGGGGGCTCGCGCCGAGCGACGTGCATCGCCAGCGTCTGGGCGATGCAGCACGCAAATTCGCGATCGGCCGAATGGCCTTGTTCGGTCAGCGCCTTTGCGAGCTGCTCGGCGAACGGGTCACGCAACAGAACGAGATCGTTCAGGCATTCGGGCGCGAGCGGCTCCGTTCCCTGCTGCGGAGATGGAAAGCAATTGGCCGAGATGTGGAAGTGCAGGAAATCGCACGGCGCAAGAAACTGCGCGCGGAGCGGCTTCGACGGCGCGCCGACATAGAGCGTGCCTGCCGGCATGGCGCCGTCGAAAATGGTCTGACTGCCTCTGGTCAGCTTGAGACGTGTGCTCTTCAGGGCGATCGAGAAGAAGTACCGGTCGGGAGGCGTCGTTGCATCCTCGCGCCTGACGGCCGTCTGCGCATAGGTAAAGCGCGAGATCGTGATGTCCTCGCGCGCGACGCCCGCGCGTTGCTCGGGCTGGCGCCATTTTCGTTCGTGGGGGAATGCGCGTGCCCCCTGAGAGAAATCCGGTTCGCGGGCGCCGGGTTGATGTGTCAATCGGGCGCCGGCCGCTTGCATATCGGTGAGCATCGTTCGTCCCGTCTTTTGGATTCCGCTGCCGCCGTGACGGCTGCTGAATGCCATTGATTGACGCTCGAACGATATGTCTGATGCCGCCACAAGGCCCGTTAGAGTTGCTGAAATCGTGTGAGATTTTGCGAAAGCTGCAGGTGCGTCGGAACGTCGCGAAACTCCGAATTCAGCAAGAAGAATCAAAGGCCTGCGCTGTGAGTTCCGATGTTGCGGCGCGATGCAGCTCTCTTCAGATCGGGCGATCTGACCGTATTCAGGGAAGGCGTGGCGAGGCATCGATGCCCGGGGCGAGGCCGGGCGCGATCTTCTCCGCCGGCGGAATTGCGGGCACCCGCGCGTAGGGAAGCGTTGTCACCTCGGGAGGCTGCTGGGATGGGGATTGGAGGCAGTTGGGGCGGGGCGGATCTCCTGCGCCGAACACATCGAACATTGGGTCCACGAGGGTCGTGCGGAGCCGATGAGACCAGGTCTGGCGATCGACCGCATCGGGCTGCCGGATCGTCACCGTGGCCGTCATGCCGGAGACCAGCGGCACGCCCGGCGGCACCGTGTCGATGGCGACGCGAACCGGTATGCGCTGCGCAAGCCGCACCCAGGTGTAGATCGGGTCCACGTTGGGCAAACCTTGCGTGCCCGCCGCGGCGTTTGACGGGCTGATGCCGCGGGTCACGGTTTTCACATGTCCCAGGATCGGCTTGGAATAGCCGACGAGCTGTGCCTCGACGCGATCGCCGACGCAGACATGCGCCATCTTGGTTTCCTCGAAATAGCCGTCGATCCAGAAGCTGTTGGAATCGATGATGGAGACGTTGGTGACGCCGGTCAGCGCATAGTCGCCGACGCGCAGCAGGAGATTGGTGACATAGCCGTCGACGGGGCTGAGCACATTGGTGCGCTTCAGGTTCAATTCCGCCTGTGCAAGCTGGTGAGCGGCCGCTGCGTAGGCGGCCTTCGCCTGCGAGGCATTGCCGGCGAAGATCTGCTGCTCCTCTGGCGTCGTCGCGAGGTCGGACAGATGCCGGCGCCGGTCGAACTCGGCCTGCTTCACCTCCAGGTCCGCCGCCCGCTGGTCGACGAGGGCCTCGCCGATGCGGACGGCTACGTCGAAGTCGAAGGGATCGATGACGTAGAGCACGTCACCCTTGTGGACGAACTGGTTGTCGGCCACCCGCAGCTCCACGATTTTGCCTGCAATCTGCGGCGCGACATTGGCGACCTGCACGCGCACGCTGCCATTGCGCGTCCAGGGCGCGGTGACATAGTGCTGCCAGGTTGCAACCGATATCAGGATGGCGACCAGGGCGATGGCAAGGGTGGCGAAATGCTTGCCGACGCCGGCCATGAACCGCCCGGCGGCTTTGCGCAGCGACCGTGTCAATGGCGTCGCCTGACGGGAAGCTTCGCCGTCGTTCGCGGCGCGGTCGCTGGTCGCGCGCGCGCCGGCCTCCGTCAGGCTGGAACACGCGACGGCGTCGGCTGCGTCCGCCCGTGGTTCGGCTGAAGATTCGGGGTGGGGCGGAAAGGCAGGATCTCGAGGCAGAGCCGCGTCCATGACTTTCTCCTTAGCAGAAGAGCGCGAGCAGGCCGAAGATCGACACGTAGAGGCAGAGCTCGGCCAGCGACGGGTTGCTGAAGATTCTTGTAAATCCGACGAGACGCAGCACCGGGCGGAGCAGCAGGAATGCGAGCAGCGCCGTTGCCGCATAGGACACGATCGGGGCGATCAGCACGCCTCCCACGACGAGTTCACGATAAGTATTCGTCACGGATGCGTCCCTTGGCCGGAACCGGCGAAACTCCGCCATGGTTCGAGGACGATGCTGGCCGGAACGAGCGCGGCGAGCACCGGCTCGACAGACAGGTTGCCTTGGGCAGCCGTCTGGCGCAGCGCCTCGGCGGCAGTCAGGATTGCGCCTCTATCGCGTAGGGTGAGCGCGGCTCGCGCGGCGCGCACCGCTCCGCCCAGTGAGGTCTCGGCCAGTCGGTCCAGTTCGGCACGGCACCGTCGCAGCACCACCGCCTCGTCGAAGCAGCGCAGCGCTTCCGCGACAACCCGAGGGGGAGGTGCCGTGGGGCCGTTCGTCGTCAGGATCTGCTCGATCCGAGCTGCATCTCGAAACGCGGCTTCCTCCGGCGCGAGATGCCGGGCTCGCCCGGATTCGAGGCGGCTCAGCTCGCGATGGGCGTCGTCCAGCAGCAGCCGGATCCTCCGTTCGCCGGACAAGGACGGCAGCAGGAGCTGCGCCGCGAAGACCAGAACCGAGGAAAGCTGGGCAAACAGGCACGTCACAAGGAATACGTCGGGGTCGTAGCTCTGCGGATTGCTCGGTGCGAGAATAACAAGCGTGAAAACGAGGGAGAGCCGGCCGAGCGGCGGGAGGACGCCGCTCGGCAGCGTGATCAGGAGCGCTGCGCCGATCACGAGAGGCGCAAGGCCGATCGCCAGCAGTTGAAACTCGGATACGCCGTTGAAGACGAGGTATTTCAGGATGCCGGCCAGCAGGCATGCGATCGGCATGGCAAAAATCGCCAGTGTCGTGAAGGCGCGCGGATCCGGAGCCGTCGCGCGCAGGCCGATGATGACTGCAGTAAGCGAGAGGCAGAGCGCGGTGGTCGGCCATCCCGCCATCACGAAGATGATTGCAATGAGGATGAAGTGGATCGCGGCCCTGACGCCGGCTTCCGCTGCAATACGAGGCGAGCGGTAAAGCGGCGCGCGCCATTGCCGGCGTGGATAGTTCCCGGCCCGCAGTGCCTCAAGGCTGTCGCGCACGTCTGCATTCCTGCGGATGATCTCATCGCGCAGATAGGTCCGGCAGATCGCGATCAGGCCGGAGGCGCCGGGGTCTCGGTCGTCCCGAGACGTCGCGGATGTGGCCGGCAGCGCGGCAAGCGTACGGGCGAGCGCGAGCTCGCTCACGAGGCCCACCATCGCGGAGCGTGCGGCTGCAGTTCTGGCCGGGCCGCTGATCGACTCCGTGACGAGGCTCGCGATCTCCGGATGCAGGGCCGCGACATCGCGCAACATGTCCGCGGCAGCCGTCGCGGATGAAGCTTCACCGCGGACGGCGTGTTGCGCGTACTCCGTGACCCGGCGATGCAGTGTTTCGAGGCGGCTCGCCAGAACCGGATGATAGTCCGGCGCGGAGAGTACCTCGTTGACCAGAGCGACCGCGAGGACGCCGATGGCGATGGCGGCGCCCCGGGCGACGCCGGTCGGAAACACTTGCAACGGGCTGTCGATCTGCTGAATGGCAATCAGGGCAACGGTGATGCAGCTGAGAGCCGCTGCATAAGCGCGATTGCCGTCCAGCATCCCGGCGACGTAGACGCAAAGTCCGACCCAGATCCCCAACACTGCAGGCAGGAGCGCGCCGGTTTGGGAAAAGGTGCCGGCGATGGCGATCGATGCGATCACGCCGATAGCGGTTGCTAGCAGCCGGTAACCCGCCTTTTCCATGCCCTGCGCGCGCGTCGGCAGCGCCAGGATTGCCACGGTGATGGCTGCCGACGTGGGGGATTCGAGCTCGAGCCAGAAGCTCACATAGAGCGCGAGAAGCATTGCCAGCAGCACGCGCAGCGCGAACGCCCAGGAACTCACCGGGAAGCCGGCGAAGACCCGCGGGCGGATGTCATCGGCAGCGCTGGTGGCGTCCCCTGGCAATTGTGCTCCCTCCGTGCTCGGCAAAGCGTGCGGCCTGCCGGCGTCGCGAAATCGAAGGGGAGCATGAGCTGCGGCGGCCGGTATTTTCGGTCCGCCAACCTGCTTTCGGGAACGCACGCCGGGAAGGCGCAGTTTGCCCGAACCGGGGCCCGACTATTGCGGCGCGTGGCCCGCCAGGGCCTCTTCGAGGCGGCGGATGATCTCGTCGCCGCTGGACGGCTTGCCGAGATAGCAGTGCGCGCCAGCCGCCATGACGCGCTGGCGCACGGGTTCGCTGGGGAAAGCGGTCATGAAAATGATCGGGAAATGGCGGCCGGAGGCAACCAGGCGCGCCTGCAATTCATCGCCGGTAATGACCGGCATCTGAACGTCGGCGATCATGCAGGCCGGATCTTCTCCCGCCGGTTCCCGCAGGAAGGCGACGCCGGACTCGTAGGCGTGGGCTTCATAGCCGAGCGAACGCACCAGGCTCGCCAGCGACGCGCGCACGCCTTCGTCGTCGTCCACGATCGCAATCACCGGGGTTTTGGCCATTCGCACACATCCTGGCCGCTGTGTTCCGCAGGGAGGATATCTCCCATTGGGCGGCCGAAAGCGCCTTATGCACCGTGCGGCAGTCCCGCCGAAATTATACTCAGGTTTGGTCCGTAGTCTTTCGGTTCTGGGAAATCCCGAGCGCTTCGGCCTTGCGCACGAGGTCGGCCAGCGACCGGACCTCCATCTTGCGCATGACGTTGCCGCGGTGGATCTTGACGGTGATCTCGCTGAGGCCGATCAGGCCTGCCACCTGCTTGTTCATCAAGCCGGCGGTCACATGGCCCATCACCTCGCGCTCGCGCGCCGTCAGGCTCTCATACTGGATGCGGATATCTTCCTTCGTCGCGGCTTCCGCGCGGCGCTGCGCATCGCGCTCGAGCGCTGCCGTCACGGCGTCGAGCATGTCCTGATCGCGAAACGGCTTGGACAGGAAATCCACGGCGCCAGCCTTCATGGCGCGCACTGACATTGGGATGTCCCCATGACCGGTCATGAAGATGATCGGATATCGGATGCCCTGGCGGGTCAGTTGTCCCTGGAGATCGAGGCCGCTCACGCCCGGGAGCCGGACGTCCAGCACGATGCAGGCCGGTTTGTCGGGCATGACGCCGCCAAGCAGCTCGGCCGGTGAGCCGAACAGGCGTGTCTCGAGGCCGACGGATCGGAACAGGCTGTCGAGCGAAGCACGAATGCTCGCGTCGTCATCAACGATGATGACGACTGAACTGGAGGATTGGGTCGGCGGTTGCACTTGGTTTGGTTGCGTCATGGCAAGGCGTGTTCTTGGCTGTGTTCTTGGCTAAATGGCAGTGTCAGGTGGAATGTCGCGCCCGAGCCCGGAGAACTCTCCACGGACAATCGGCCGCCGTGAGCTTCCACCGTCGTTCGGCAGATCGCAAGTCCCATGCCCATGCCGCCGCCCTTGGTGGTGAAGAACGGATCAAACAGGCGCGACAGGTCGTCAGGCTGGATGCCTGGGCCGCTGTCCTCGACCGTGATGTCAAGGTTTTCACCGTCCACGGTTCCGGCGCGCAGCGTGACGGTGCGGGAACCAGGCCGGCCTGACATGGCCTGGCCGGCATTGATCAGAAGATTGACCAGGACTTGCTGAAGCTGGATCCGGTCGCCGCGAACAGGCGGCAGGCCATGCTCCGTCTTGACGATGAGGGCGACGTCCTCCTTGGCGAGCTCGCGCGCGATCAGGAGGGTCGCTTCCTCGACGATCTCGTCGATCTGCAGCAGATCCTGCTGAGGCGGGGCCTTCTTCAGGAAAGTCCGGATGCGGGTCACGATCTCGCTGGCGCGGCGGCCCTGAGCAACGACGTGACCGATCGTCGTCGCAACCTCCTTGAGATCGGGCACGTCGCGGCGCAGCCACCGCAAACCAGCCTCGCCGCTGGTGACGATCGCTGCCAGAGGCTGATTCACCTCGTGGGCAATGGACGCGCTGAGCTCGCCGAGGGTGGCGACGCGCGCGGCATGCGCCAGCTCCGCCTGCGCTGCGAGCAGCGCATCCTGTGCCTGCTTGCGCTCGGTGATGTCGATGACGAAGGCGAGCACGTTGCGATCTCCGTCGGGCTCGGCCGGAAAGGTGATTGTAAACAGGACGGGAACCCTGCGTCCGTCGAGGCTCACGAGATCGGTTTCGCCTTCGTGGAACCGCTCTCCTTCCGCGAATGCGACCAGCGCGCCGAGGAAACTGCGGTCGTTCTCGCCCAGAAGCCTGTCCACGTTCGCCATGAAGGCCGCAGAGCCGTTTGCTCCTGCCATCTTCTGGAGGGCCGGATTGACGTCAGTGATTCCAGCGAGCCGGCGGGCATGCCGCACGAATTCAGGATTTCGTGCAAGATAGTCCCGCAAGGTGGCGCCTCCGGTCTCCAGCGAATTCAGCGCGGTCCGCACTGCGCTCCAGTCCTCTTCGACGACGCCGACTCGGCTTGCGTCGAACATCCGGCGGTATCGCTGCTCGCTCTGCACCAGCGCGTTGTGTGCCGCTACGCGGTCCGTGACATCGGTGTGGGTTTCAAGGACTCCAACGGGTTTGCCGAGATGGTCGTGCTGGAGCGCCCACCTCGCATCGACGGTGAGGACGCCGCCGGCCTTCGTCCGCTGCTCCAGCCTGCCTTCCCATCGGCCGATGTCGAGCAGGCCGGCCTCGATGGCCTCTCGCCGGTCGGGATATTCGGTTCTCAGTAGCGCGTCGGCGAGTTGCCCGAGCGCCTCGTCGGCCGACCAGCCGTAGGCCTGTTCCGCGGCCCTGTTCCAGAACGTGATCACGCCGCTGCGATCCCTGACGAAGATCATGTCATGCGAGAGATTGAGCAGGCGCGCCTGCGCCGCGAGGCGCTTCGTCGCCGCGTGATTCTGGAGCGCCAGCAAGGTCGTGATTCCGATGGCGGAGAGGCTCACCAGCCCACGAAGGGCAGGCGAGGCGATCGCCTCCAGATCGTGTGACAGCAGATAGGCGGTTATGGTCAGGACGCTGCAGCCGACAGCGGCGACGATGATGTCGTTACGCCGGTGCGTTCTCGCCGCGAGCAGGATCGCAACGACGTAGAGAACTGCGACCGCGCCCTCGAGCGGCGTCAGCACATCGACCAGGAAAACCGTGAAAGCGAGGACGGCAGACCAGAACCGCAAGCCGGCGCGGCTCATCGATGAACCCGTGGCCCGATCAAGACTGGTCATCGTCGCTGGTGGTCGCTCTGCTCATTTTCGGTCACGTTGATGCCGCGATTTGATCGGGCCGACAACATGCGGCAACATGATTTTCGTGCTCTCTTGAAAGACGTTGCCGCGGTTCGATCCCGCGCGCGTGCCGATGAGGCACATTCCTCGGCAAAACGGGGTTTTGCGTGACTTTCCGACCGTTGGCGAGCGCGTCAACTTACCGCAGGGCTATACCAGCTCCTCCATCGCTCCGAACGGGACGCCCGTGCGGCCGGCGACGCCGCGGTCATACCTAGGTATGACGCGATCAACCCGAGAACCTAATTGGTGCACCCGCGCGTAGAATGGAGCGCGGGGACCGCCGAACTACTCTGCTCCCACATTCGGACGAGCCATTGGGTCTCGCCGGATCGAAAACGGGACAAGGAGTTCGACGATGTCGCTGCAGATGTCACACCCGCCAGGCGCGAAGGATCATGTCGTCGGCTCGATCGGCGTCTCGGCCATCGATGGTCGGCAGTCTGGGCTTGCGGAACGTCCGGATCGCGCCGGCGAAAAGGCGATGACGCTTTCCCTCGTTCACCTCGATGTGGCCCTGGCCATCGAGACTCGCCCGCCGGGTGTGCGGCGATCCGCCGGCGACGGGCCCAGCTACAGGGTATCGGCGAAACGCCTCGCGCGCGTCTCCGTCGAGACCGATCGGGAGGCCGCTGCAGGCGAGTTCCCGGACCCGGTGATGCGAAGCCTCTCCGATGCGCTCGCGGCAACCGAAGCGGCCCATCATCCTCACTCCGCCATCCTTGCGGACGCCTTGCGTCTTGCCATCCTGACCCGCAGGGCCAGCCGGCCGACGGCGCTCGAGCGCAACGAGACCGATCAGGCGGACGACGAGCGCTGCCGGTCTGTGCGGTCGTTGCAGAAATGGCGCCTCAAGCGCGTGCTGCAATATGTCGACGAGAATCTGACTGGCAAGATCACCTTGCAGGATCTGGCGGCGGTCGCCGGCCTCAGCCGCATGCATTTTGCGGCGCAGTTCCGGGTCGCCGTCGGCATGCGGCCTCACGACTATCTGCTGCATCGGCGGATCGAACGCGCTCAGGAATTGCTGAGGCGCGCCGACGTCTCGCTCGTCGATGTTGCCTTGACCGTCGGATTCCAGACTCAGGCGCATTTCACGACGGTATTCAAGCGTTTCGCCGGCGACACGCCTTATCAATGGAGGAGCGCTTATCTTGCGCAATTCCTGCCGCTGCCTCGCGCCGAAGCGGGGCCGTCATGAGCAGTGTTGGCATTGAGGCCCTGATGCTGCCGCTGGCCGGCATTCACCTGGCGATGGCGCAACATGAACTCACGGGCGTGCTGGAGATCGCCCGTGCTCTCGGCAACTCCTATCGCCTGGCATCTTCAGATCCGGGATCCGGCGCTCTCTATGGCCGGTTCATTTTCGATTTCTGCCGAACCATCGTCACGGTGCTCGCGCGATAGCCTCCAGCCCTTTACAAGCGGGGCAGGTCAAGCGTTAACACAGCGATGGCAAACCGCAGAGCGAGAGTCATGAGAGCCTACAAAGTTGTCGACGCCTTCTCCTTCAAACCCTTCCTGGGAAATCCCGTCGCAGTCGTCCTTGATGCCGAGGGGCTGGCGACGGCCGAAATGCAGGCAATTGCCCGCTGGACGAACCTGTCGGAAACGACATTTCTCTTGCCGCCCACGAGTTCCGAGGCGGACTACCGCCTGCGCATTTTTACCCCCCGCAGCGAACTGCCGTTTGCCGGGCATCCGACGCTCGGCAGCGCCCATGCCGTGTTGGAGGCGGGCCGCGTGATGCCCCCGGGCGGTCGTCTCGTCCAGGAATGCGGTGTCGGGCTGGTGCGGATTGCCGTGGAGGGCGACGGCGCGGAGAGGCGTCTGACGCTCGCGTTGCCGCCAGCGAAGGTAACGGCTCTTTCTGCCGAAGACGTCGACGAATTGGAAGCTGTCATCGGGCATCGGATCGTTCGCGAGGTGGCTCCCGCGATCGTGGATGTCGGGGCCGTTTGGGTCGTCGCGCAACTTGCCGACGCAGACAGGATTCTCGCACTGACCCCGGACTTCCAGCGCTCGGCCGCCTTCGAGAAGCGGCTGGGTGTGACGGGGCTCTCGCTTTTTGGCCGTCATGCTGGTGGCGAGGCGGCTATCGAGGTGCGGTCGTTTGCACCATCATGCGGCGTCGAGGAGGACCCGGTATGCGGCAGTGGAAACGGCGCCATCGCCGTGTTCCATCGCGACCGCGGTCTCCTCGCGGCCGGGACGAGCTACATGGCGGCGCAGGGGCGCTGCGTCGGGCGCGATGGTCGCATCGCCTTGGCGATCGAGGCGGACGGCGAGATCAGCGTTGGCGGCGCTTGCGTTACGTGCGTGGATGGCAGGATTGCCGGTTGAGTCATGGGTCGCTGGTTGATGGCAAGCCATACAGGCCGGAGAATCTGACCGGCGGCCTGAGCTGCGCGCCTGACAAGCAGAGTTGGAGCGAGGCCAGGCAGGCCTTGCTCGACTAGATGTCGTTGCCGGGCCGCGACGTGAAGTGAGATCGCGAATTTTCAGGGAGAGGGGCAGCTTGGCATCGAAGCCATCAGCGGCGGCCAGCGGTGACGAAAGAGAATTGGCTCAATGGCGTTCGGGCGCCAGTCGGCGTACGGAAGCCGGCCGCCATCCCTGTCGATGATGGACATCACCGGACTCGCGTTGTGTACGGACTGCGCCGGTATTTCCACTTCCTCGCCGGTTGCCGCGGTAAAGCGAACGGCCAATGAAAGTCCGTACATGATGGCGCTTGCGGCCATCCTTCGTCGCGGCACGAGTTTGACCGGACTAACGAAGTTCTTCCAGGTCATTATTCGTCTCCGTCTATTGGATCGAGGGTACCCTGATCATTTAGCGGAGCGGACCTGCAGTTGCGCCAGAGCGATTGCTCTGCCTGCAGAGTGATTGCTGCTTAGCGCATGCGACGTCGCCAATCGCTCGGCGTTTCTCCCGTCAGTCGCCTGAACGCGGCGGCAAAGGCGGTTTGAGAAGCATAGCCAAGCTCAGCCGCCACCGTGGCGATCGGGATGTCGGTGTCGCGGAGGGTGTTCATGGCCTGCTCGAGCCGGTGCTGGCGCAGCCAGCTATGCGGCGAAAGACCGGTGCTTTCCTTGAAAGCACGACAGAAGTGGAAGCGAGACAGGCCGGCGTCCGAAGCGAGCGCCGCAAGAGAGACGTCGGAATCGCTGTCCGACCGCAAGCGTTCGATCGCGCGTCGCAGAGCTTGCGGAGCCAGCCCGCCTATGATCGGCTCGATGGCGGTTGGCTCGCCGATGTGCGCGGCCAGGATGCGCGTGGCCAGGATGTCGGTCAGCCGCTGCCTGAAGAGTGCGTCCAGGACCGCGTTGCCCTCCAACACATCCGCCCCACTCATCAGCAGTCCGGATGTGACAGGGTCGAGATGCCCGGTTCGCTCCAGAAGATCACCGGGAATCGGCGCGTCGGCTTCGCGGGCGACCCGTTCGAGCGTTGCGTGCGGAAGATACAGCTGGACGACATCGACAGGACCGGGAATATCCCATCTGGCGCTCGAACCAGCCGGAATGATCGTCACGACTCCGGAACGGGCCGTTCCAATCGCAACCGATTTTCCGGCGCGTCGCTCCAGGCGCTGAACGCCTGTGGGGTAAGTCATGATGACGTGGTCGGTCATGGGCTCGACGACGTCGTGCAGAGCGCCGTGCTTCCAATGCGCGATGCCGCCATTGGAGGGGTCCGAAGCCATCTGGAGCGGCGCGGTCTTCAGGATGCGCGCCATCTCCACATCGGCGGCCCGCCGCTCGACGATCGGCGAGTCGCTGTGGCGCGCACCGGGTGCGGCAAGCAGAGCCCCCAAAGGATCGTGCAGGATGGGCTTGTCCATGGAGTTAGTCTCGCGTTCGGAAGGCACTTCGGGACCTGCGGAGCGATTGCTGCTAACGCACGCGTCGTCGCCAATCGCTCGGCGTTTCGCCGTTCAATCGCTTGAACGCCGCGGCGAAGGCCGTTTGCGAGGCATAACCAAGCTCTGCCGCGACCAGGGCGATCGATGCGTCGGTATCGCGAAGCATGTTCATGGCTTGCTCGAGCCGGTATTGGCGCAGCCAGGCGTGAGGCGAGAGCCCGGTGCTTTCCTTGAATGCGCGGCAGAAATGGAAGCGCGACAGACCGGCATCGGAGGCGAGCGCATCGAGGGAGACGTCGGCATCGCTGTCCGAGCGCAAGCGTTCGACGGCACGGGCCAGGACCTTGGGCGAAAGCCCACCGATGGTCGGCTGGAATGGGGCTCGCGAGCCGGTATGGGCAACCAGGAGACGCATCGACAAGAGGTCGATCAACTGATGCCTGAACAGCGTGTCCAGGGCCCCATTGCTCTCCAGCGTATTGACCGCGCTCAGGATCAACCGGGATGTAATGGGATCAGGATGCGCCGTTCGTTCCAGGAGATCGCTCGATGTGCCGCTCGCGGCTTCGTCGGCGACGCGTTTCAGCGTTGCGTGAGGGAGATAAAGCTGAACGACGTCGACGGGCTTCGGAATATCCCATCGGGAGCTCGATCCTTCGGGAATGATGATCACAACCCCGCGACGAAACGTCCCAATGGCAACGGACCGTCCTGACCGCCGCTCCATGTGCTGCATCGCGCCGTTGTAGGCCATGATGACGTGGTGGCTCATGGGCTCGACGACGTCGTGCAACGGTTCGTGTTTCCAGTGGGCGATCCCGGCACCGGAGGAGTCCAATGCCACGCGAAATGGTTCGGTGTGGAGCACGCGCGCCATCTCGGCATCAGCGGCGCGCCGCCCGGTCGTCGACGACTGGCCTTGGCTTGGCTCGGATGCGGCCGGAGGATTTTCACGCGCAGAATTGTGCGAGATCGGTTTGCTCATTGGAGGTGCTCGTTTCAGGGGCCTTGCACTCGCGTCGCTGGGCGCGATTTGCGCGCCCGGCGTGAAGCCATCGCTTCTTTTGCGCCCGTACTGGTGCCGCAGCGCGCAGCGAACTCTCGGTGTGGGTTTCTAGCCACGTAGGACTACGGGGTCTTTCCTGAAATCGCGGTGCTTGTCCTGATTCTGCTCAAAGCGCTCGGACGCGACATCTTGTGATCGGCGGTCCCCGGACGACTGCGGAGAATCAAGCTCACGATTTGCGCATTAGATATTGAAATCGCTTCTGAAAATGGCTTTGCCGCAATCGAGGCGGCGGCCCGTCGCAATCGCAAATCACTCCGCGACGCAACTGGACCGCCGCACTCCGAAGCGGATAATGCTACCGACCTCCAGGGCGACGGCAGTCAGATGGGTTGCCTGGTCAGAA
Organism: Bradyrhizobium sp. Pa8; assembly: GCF_052588265.1. Classification (NCBI taxonomy): domain Bacteria; kingdom Pseudomonadati; phylum Pseudomonadota; class Alphaproteobacteria; order Hyphomicrobiales; family Nitrobacteraceae; genus Bradyrhizobium; species Bradyrhizobium sp. Pa8. Next base: position 3,613,303 of record NZ_CP176767.1, read on the forward strand.
TTCCACGGATGGGTCGATCGAATGGCACTGGCGGGCACCTTCGGACAGAGGGTCAAGCGGCAGTTGAGCCTGGCGGATGCACCGCCTTCGCTGATCACGCGGTCGCGGCGAGGCGTCGACGTTGCGGTCACCGAAACCCTGAACAGTGAGCCGGTCGAGGGGCTTTCCGGCTCGCTTGCCGACGACGCCTATCTCGTCAGCCTGAAGCTGCAGGATTATCCTAACTGCGAGCTCTGGGAGCACGGCAAGTGCTTCACGAAGACGGACGTCAGGGCCGGTACGACATATCTGTACGATCTCCGGCACGATCCGCGCTTCGTCATCGATAAGCCGTTCCATTCCATCCATTTCTATCTTCCCCGTCTGACGCTCGACGGAATCGCGCGAGAAGCTCGCACGCCGCCCATTGGCGACCTCGCGTGCCGGTATGGTTTCGGCCATGACGACGCCATCATGCGCCATGTCGGCGCCCTGATGTTGGAAGGACTGCGTCGCCCGGCGGAGGCCAACCAGCTCTTCATCGACCACATGATGCTCGCGTTCACGGCCCACATTGCCCAGACCTATGGCGGATCGCAGCGCGTCGCGGATGCGGCTCGGGGTGGTCTTTCCCCATGGCAGGTGCGGCGAGCCTGCGAAAGGCTCGACTCGGATCTTGGTGGGACGCTTTCACTGCAACAGATCGCGGCCGAGTTCGATCTTTCGGTGAGCCATTTTTCCCGCGCGTTTCGAATCTCGACCGGCCTTCCGCCTCACCAGTGGCTGCTCCGCCAGCGTGTCAAGGCGGCAAAGCAGTTGATGACCCTGCGCGACCTGCCGCTGTCCGAGATTGCGATCTCGGTCGGGTTCGCCAATCAAAGCCATTTGACGAAGGTGTTCTCGGCGCAGGTGGGCGTCAGCCCGGCGGCATGGCGCCGCGAAGCGCTTGGCATCAGGGACAGCGAGACGTGATCGTCCGATCAGCGGCGCTGCGCCAGTGAATTGGCGTAGGCGGCGCGGCGCGCCGCGAAGATCTCATCCGGCGGATAACCGATGCCCTCCGCAAGATTCGCCGGATCGAAGCCGGAGGTATCACACGTCTCGTCCGCTTCGATCGCGGTGATCACGATCGTTCCGAGCCGTACGGCTTCCCGGCTGTCCTCATCCGGCCACCGGATCGTGACATCCTGCGTCGGGTCATCGGGACGGCCGAGCAGCGCCATCAGGCTGAACCGGATATCGCGCGTCGCGATCCTTGCTTTGAGATCGTCGTGCAGGACGTCGGCCGAGATCGTCCTGGCCTTGCCCTCGATCGTCGCAAGCTCGCCGCCGACCGGGACGACCTTGAATTTGATGAACTGCGTCTCGCCCTTCGAATTCGTTGCGGGGAAGGCATGGACGGCCCAGTAGGTCGTGCCGGCAAAACTTGGGGGAGGCGGATGCGCGGCGATGTAGTTCGCCTGACGCAGCGTTTCGGGATTGGCGGTGGAGAAGGTCTTGATCTTCTCCAGGTCCGGCCTGCCGTCGCGACCAGGCATGCGCGAGGTGAGGAATGCCAGCATTTGATCGAGCGTCCTCGCATAATGAACCGGAGCGCTCTGTGTGAGGATGTCGGAGCGATGCTCGTCGTTGCCGAGCCTGAAGCTGAAGCCGCGCAGTGTGAGATCCTTGGTCTCGGATTCGCGAGGACCGCCGTCCACCGAAAAGCGCGCCAGCACGCGCGATGGTGTTGTGAAGCTCCGCGACTTCGTGACCTCGTCGGCCCGATCCGAAGGGATGTAGGTCCCGCGGACGCAGCGGCCTTTGGCAAAGCTCGCGCGTGCCTTGGGTGGATTGCCCAGAACGGCTTTCTGAGCCTCGACAATGGAGGCGGGGGTGGCGGTGCCGCTCGGGAACAGGGACATGGCTTGGTCTTGGATTTGCTACCCTCAACCGTTAGCGGCGTGGATGCTTCGCCGCTCCAGAGCGATTGCTGTGCTTGCAGCGCGATTGCTGTCATCTTGCGCGGTCCAAGGCACTGAACGCGGCGTCGGCGGATCGCCGGCGATGGAATATCTCAGCAAAATTAATGGCTTGAGTTAAAAACTTTCCACGGCCCATGATGGATCGGGGCGGGTGCTAAGGCGGCGTGTGCACGGGCAGCAAAGTCCATTGAAAGCACGGCCGGTCGTTCTTCGGAGTGATCCGTCATCCGCTGAGGCGTGGGCAACCTCGGAGGGGGGCAGTGCCAACCGTCCTGCACCAATGAGACGTGCCTCGGACTGCAATCCGAGCCTGAGCGGGCGCCGACGATTGACAGCCAATTATTACATGTCTAAAAATATGCAAATCCATATAATTCATGAGATGCCTGAATGGACACGCATCCGCTCAAGCTCAAGGTCAGATCGTATGCCGCGGAGACGCCGTTCATACGGAGCCTTGTGTTTGGCGTGGAGGACGGCGTCGCGCCAGGATGGCAGGCGGGTGCACACGTCCGCGTAGCGCTCCCGAATGGAGGCGACCGGCCGTACTCGCTGATGGCTTTGCCGGGCCTTCCCGAGGGTACGCTGGCGCTTGGGGTGCTGCGCGAGGAGGTTTCGACCGGCGGCTCGCAGTTCATGCACGCGCTGAAGATCGGCGATGTCGTGAAGGCAACGGCGCCGGTCAACAATTTTCATCTGCATGAGGGAGCGGCGCCCGCGCTGCTGTTCGCCGGCGGCATCGGTGTCACGCCGATCCTGTCGATGGCGGCGAATCTCGCGGCCCGAGGAAGCCCGTATCGCTTGCACTATGCGGGCCGCACGCAAGGCCTGCTCGCGTTCCTGCCGCACCTGCAGGAGATATGCGCCAAGGGGCTATCCATTCACTACGACAGCGACGAGTCCCGTCTGGACATTGCAGCGGCGCTCGGCGATGTCGCCGCAAACGCCCATATCTACGTCTGCGGCCCCGCCGGCATGATCGAAGCGGTGAAGGCGGCTGCGCTCGGCAGGGGCATTCCGGCAGACCGCATCCACTACGAACTCTTCAAGGCCGAGCAATCGTCCTCGCCCGACTTGCCGTTCGAGGTCGAGCTCAAATCGACCGGGCAGGTCGTCAGCGTCGCGGCAGGTCAGACCATCATCCAGGCGCTGGAGGCCGCGGGTCTCGACGTGCTCTACGACTGCCAGCGCGGCGATTGCGGCATCTGCCAGTGCGGCGTGATCGAAGGGGTGCCCGACCATCGCGACGTCATCCTCAGCGACGACGAGAGGGCGTCCAACAAGGTCATGCAGATCTGCGTGTCACGCGCGAAGTCGGAACGTCTGGTGCTGGATCTCTAGGGGAGGCGAGGGACGTCATGGCGAAATACGGACAGAATGCCGGCGCGATCGCGGCGCTGGTGCGCGAGGCCGAGGTGCACCGCGACGTCTATGTCGACGCCGAGATCTTCGAGCTCGAGATGGAGCACCTGTTCCCGAACAGCTGGATCTATGTCGGGCACGCGAGCCAGTTGGGAAAGCCCGGCGATTTCATCACCGCCAATATCGGCCGTCAGCCGGTGCTGGCGAGCCGCCACACCGACGGCTCCATCCACGTCTTCTACAACCGCTGTCCGCACAAGGGTGTGAAGATCGCCTCCGAGCCCTGCGGCAACACCGGAAAGTTCTTCCGCTGCCCCTATCACGCCTGGTCGTTCAAGACCGACGGCTCGCTGCTCGCGATCCCCCTGAAGAAGGGCTACGAGGGCACCGGCTTTGGCGACACGCAAGCGAATGAGGGGCTGTCGAAGGTCAGGAACGTCGTGATCTATCGCGACTTCATCTTCGCCCGCCTGAGCGACGACGGCGTGTCCTTCGAGGATTATTTCGGCGAGAGCCTCTCGACCATCGACAACATGGTCGACCGCTCGCCGGAGGGGAAGCTCGCAGTCCAGGCGACGCCGATCCGCTACATGCACACCTGCAATTGGAAGATGCTGGTCGAGAACCAGACCGACACCTGCCATCCGATGGTGGCGCATGAGAGCTCGGCCGGCACCGCGGTCAAGGTCTGGAAGCGCGAGCAGGGCTCCTCCACGGAGACACCGATGGCGGTGCAGCTCTACGGTCCCTTCATGAGCCCGTACGAGTTCTACGAGCAGAGCGGCATCAGGATCTGGCCGAACGGCCATGGCCATACCGGCGTCGCCAACTCCATCCATTCCAACTATTCGGACATCGAAGGCTATGTCGGCCAGATGGTCGCGGCCTATGGCGAGGAGCGGGCGCACGAGATCCTCGGCGAGGTCAGGCACAACACCGTGTATTTCCCGAACATCATGGTCAAGGGCGCCGTGCAGATCCTGCGCAATTTCATCCCGATTGCGGTCGACAAGACGCTGGTCGAAAGCTGGGTCTATCGCCTGGTCGGCGCGCCGGACAAGCTCTACGAGCGGGCGCTGATGTACAACCGCTTCATCAACGCGCCGACCTCGATCGTCGGGCACGACGATCTCGAAATGTACGAGCGGGCGCAGGAAGGGCTGAAGTCCAACGGCAATCAATGGGTCAATCTGCGGCGGCTCTACGAGAGCGATGAAGAGCAGGGCGTCACGGTCGTGATCAACGGCACGTCCGAGCGGCAGATGCGAAACCAGTTCCACGCCTGGGCGAAATTCATGACCATGGACATGGACAAGCGTGTCGAGGCCGCGGAATGATCGACGAGAAGGCCATCACCGACTTCATCTATCTGGAAGCCGAGTTGCTCGACACGATGCAGTGGCAGGCCTGGCTTGATCTGTTTCACCCGGAGGGTCGCTACTGGATGCCGCTCGAATGGCAGCAGCAGGATCCGGTGCTCCAGCCCTCGTTGATGTACGAGGATCTGCTGCTCCTGAAGGTGCGCGTCGAGCGGCTGGCCGGCGAGCGGACCTTCAGCCAGAAGCCGAAGAGCCGTTGCCATCATCTTCTCCAGGCACCGCGGATCGTGGCGTGCGACCCGGCTGCAGGCGTCTACAAGGCGCGAACGTCCTATATCTATACCGAGACCCGCGGTGATCTGCTGGAGCGCTATTCGGGATGGGCGTCGCACGAATTCGTAGAGGTCGGCGATGCCCTGAAGATCAAGCTCAAGCGGGTCGATCTCGTCAATTTCGACGCGCCGTTCGGCAACATCCAGCTTTTCATGTGAGTACGCCTTGACCGCTGCGACCACAGTCTACGCCCGCTTTCGCGAGACCGCCCTTCGCCGGGAGGAGGCAGGCTTCCTCAATGTGCTGCCGGAGACCGCCGATATCTATGGCATCGCGGCAGGCGAGATTTCCTACCGGGCCATGCTCGATCGGGTCGAGCGCTGGCGCTCGGCCTTTGCAAGCCGTGGCTATGGCGAGGGCCACAGGGTCGGGCTGCTGCTCCAGAACCGGCCGGTGTTCGTCGAGCTGTGGTTCGCGTTCAACGGGCTCGGCGTCTCCGTGGTGCCGATCAATCCCGATTTGCGGCTCAGCGAGCTCGAATACATCATTGCGCATTCCGAGATGAATGCGGCGTTCGTCCTCGCCGAGCGGCGCGACGAGGTCGAGACCGCGGCGCGCCAGGCCGGCCGGCCGATCCCGGTCGTGACTGATCAGGACGACGTTCCCGTACCCTTCGGAGCTGCGCGGCCTTCGACCGCTGGAAACGAGGCGAGCGAATGCGCGCTGCTTTACACGTCTGGAACCACGGGACAGCCCAAGGGCTGCGTGCTCACCAACACATATTTCCTGCATTCCGGAAACTGGTATCGCGATGTCGGCGAGCTGATCGATCTCAAGCCCGACTGTGAGCGCATGATCACGCCGCTGCCGCTGTTTCACATGAATGCGATGGCGGTGTCGCTGATGGCGATGCTGTCGGTCGGCGGCAGCCTCACCATGCTCGATCGCTTCCATCCGCGCACCTGGTGGGCGTCCGTCCGTGACAGCCGCGCGACCTGTCTGCACTATCTCGGCGTGATGCCCTCGATGCTGATGAGTGCGCCGCAATCGGAGCAGGATCGCGCGCACACCGTACGCTTCGGCTTCGGCGCCGGCGTCGACAAGCTCCTGCATGCGCCGTTCGAGGAGCGCTTCGGCTTTCCGCTGCTGGAGGCCTGGGCGATGACCGAGACGGGAAGCGGCGGCGTCATCGCCGCCAATGTCGAGCCGCGCAAGATCGGCACGAGCTGTTTCGGACGCCCGGCCCCCGAGGTCGACATTCGTATCGTCGACGAGAGCGGCAACGACGCGCCGGTCGGGACGCCGGGCGAGCTCCTGGTGCGGCGCGCAGGCGCGGACCCGCGTTACGGTTTCTTCCGTGAGTACCTGAAGAACGAGCCCGCCACCGCCGAGGCGTGGGCCGGCGGGTGGCTGCACACCGGCGATATCGTGTCGCGCGATGCGGACGGCGACCTCCATTTCGTCGACCGCAAGAAGAACGTGATCCGCCGTTCCGGCGAGAACATTGCCGCAGTCGAGGTCGAGTCCGTCCTCAACCGCCATCCTGCGATCCGGCAGGCCGCGGTCGCCGCGACGCCCGATCAGGTGCGCGGCGACGAGGTTGCGGCGGTCATCATCGCCGAGGAGGCCGGTGCCGACCGCGCGCTCGCCGACGAGATCGTGCGCTGGAGCCTGGAGCAGATGGCCTATTACAAGGCGCCGGGCTGGATCTGTTTCGTCGACAGCCTGCCGCTGACTGCGACGGAGAAGATCCAGCGCGGCGGCCTGAAGGACTTCGTCGCCAGGCTAATGTCTGACGGTGCGTTCTTTGACCTTCGCGACCTCAAGCGGCGGCAGGTTTGATCATGAGCAAGATCCGCACCACACTCATCACCGGCGGCAATTCGGGGATCGGCGAGGCGCTGGCGAAGAAGCTTGTCGAGAGCGGGCAGCGCGTGGTCTCGGTCGGGCTGGAGAAGCCGGACTGGACGCATGATCTGCTCGCGGCCTATCGCGCTGATCTCGCCGATATTGAGGAGACACGCGCGATCGCGCAGGAGATCTGCCGCGATCACGCCGTCGATCGCCTCGTGCACAATGCCGGCGTGATCCTGCCGAACCTGCTGCCCGATGCGAAGCCGGAAGACATTTTGATGCTGGCGCAGCTGCACCTGGGCGCGCCGATGCTGCTGACCCAGGCGGCGCTGGAGGGGATGCGTGCGCGCCGCTTCGGCCGCATCGTGTTCGTCAGCTCGCGGGCCGCGATGGGCGCTGCGACGCGGTCGGCCTATTCCGCGACCAAGGCCGGCGTGCATGGCATGGCGCGGACCTGGGCGCTGGAGCTCGCCGCGAGCGGTATCACCGTGAATGTCGTCGCACCAGGGCCGATCCTGACCGACAATTTCTGGGGCATCATTCCCAAGGGCTCCGAGCAGCAGGAGCGGATGGCGCGCAACGTGCCGGTCGGGCGGCTCGGCTCGCGCGAGGATGTCGCGCACGCGATCAGTTTCTTCCTCGACGAGCGCTCGGACTTCGTTACCGGCCAGGTGCTCTATGTCTGCGGCGGCACCAGCCTGGTCGGCCTTGGGCCGTAGAGCATGATCCAGACCCGAAGGGCCGCGTTAGCGCAAAGTGTGAAGCGGTTTTCCGAAAAGATCATGCTCCAAACAAACAGAGTCAGATCTGGTTCTGGCGGATATTCTCGACCATCTTGGCCAGCACGCGCGCGCAGACCTCGATGTCGTCGGGCTCGATGCCTTCGATCAGCTTGTCGTAGTTGCTCGCCATGATCGGCCAGATCTTGCGCAGCAGCGCCTCGCCGTCCGGCGTCAGACCCACGACGCGGCGGCGCTGGTCTTCCTCCGCGATCTCGCGCTTGACGAGGCCCGATGACACCATGGACTCGACCATGCGGCTCGCGGTGGATTGCTCGGTCACCGCGAGAACGGCGACCTCGTTGACGGTGAGGGTCTTGTAGATGAACAGGACCGACAGCGTCCGGAACACGACATTGTTGATGCCGTGGTCGCTCAGGTCGCGGTTCTGATCGAGATTCCAGCGATTGGCGAGCCGGTTGAACAGATACGGGATGTAGGTTTGCAGCTGGTCCCTCGTCCTCGGCGGACCCGACTTCCATCTGCTCTTGGATTCTCTGGCCATTATCTCTTGCGACTTTGCTTCTTGCTCTCGGTATGAAGTTTTGAAGAAAGGGATTTCAGTACGGACAGCGCACCGTCCAGCTCCCGGGCCGAAACATTCTCGAGCCGTTTGCCGAGATGCTTCTTGTGAACATCGGCTGCTCTCCTGAACAGCGCCTCGCCCTTCGGCGTCAGGCGCACGATGAAGGACCGCCGGTCCTCGCTCGACATTTCCCTGCTGATGAGGTCGTCCGCGAGAAGGCGCTGCACCAGCCCCGAGACATTGCCGCCGGTGACTTTCAGATTTTGCGACAGCTGCCCGAGCGCGAGGCCATCCCGGTAGCGATCGAGCTGGGCCAGCACGTCGAATTTTGCGAGCGACAGGCCGAACTCGGAGTTCAGCATCGAATTCAGGGACGCGAACAGCTCGCCATGCAGCGACAGCAATTGGAGCCAGAGCCGGGTTTCGATCTGCCCAGGGACGGGAACAATGTTCTCTTTGAGTGCTGCCGGCATTGCATGACCATCGAGTACAAGGTGTCTCGTCGATTGGAGGGATTATCGCGGGTCTTTCGCTCCGATTAACAATTTGAGAATCGTAGTCAAGTCGCCTGATCCTGACGTCTTGTGGGTCGAACGGCAATCCACTCCCGCGTCGCCCTCCGATGGAATCATGCAAAAGTCTTGATGGTCTGGATCACGCCGTCGAGCTCCTTGCCGGCGCTGTCCTTCAGCGCGGCCTCCCGCAGGCGGCGCGCCCAATCGGCGGCATCCTCGCGTCGTTCGACCAGCTTGATCGCCGCCAGTGTCCTGTCGAATTTCGACAGCCCGCGGCTGTGGGTATCGGAATAGCCCTTCACGAGGCGTCGGCATTGCAGGATCTCGACACCGAGCTGGTAGTTGGCGGCGACCGCGTCGGTTGCGGCCTTGAGCCATCCGTCCCGATGCGCGGTCTCGACGGCGTGACGCAGCGAGCGGCGTCGCAGGCCGCGTAGCCCGGCCACGACGTAGAGCGTCAGGAACCAGGGCAGCGAGTAGGTCCGCACCCGGCGTCCCCGGTTGACGCGGCGATCGAGCCAGCCGAGGAGGCGCGGCCGCGCGCCGAGCCAGCGGCTGAAGCCCGCGGGCAGCACGCCCATGACCTCCTCCATGCGCGGATGCATGAACTCGGTGGTCTGGAGCACCTGTCCCTCGGACATCTCGAGCTCGCTCTCGATGCGCGCGCGGCGACCGGCGCGTGTCTTCAGGTCGGCCACGCGGATGACGTCGTCATAGGTCATGGCGTTGGCGAGATACTTCGCCGCCACCTCCGTGAAGGCATAGGCGCGCGCACCACCGCCGGCGCTTCTGTCGGCCGTGTGCAGCGTCCTGAGAATGTCGAGATACTCGGCGCCATAGGCGACGTCCTGGAAGTCGACGACCTTCCTGAGGCCCGCGCGGGCCATGGTGAGCGCAGGCTCGGGCAGCTCCTGCTTCAATCTGGCGATGAGCCGGGCAAGATCTGGATCGGGCATTGCGGGAGAGGGGACGTGATCGGCCTGTTTGGCTTGCGCAGGCGCAGCGGCGTCGGCAGGACCGGTCTTGACCCGGTCAAACGCGGCCTCAAACGTCTCCACGCTAGCCTTGGCGCCTTTCCCACCTGCGCGGATCACATCGAGATAGCTATCGCGGCTGAACGGCAGCACACCGGCCGCCGCGAGCGCACCGAACATCGCGGCCGAGATGACGCTGCCATGCGCGATCGCCAGCGCGTTCAGATCGAAGATGATCTCGGTCTTGGCGGCAACCCCGATGGCGCCGGTGACGGCGCCGCCGTCGGCGATGCCGTTGCCCGGTGCGATCTTCTCGCCGATCGCAAACGACCGGTGGTTCGACGCGATCAACGTGGTGCGATCCGGCGTCACGAGGCCGCGCAGGATCGATCGGCCGGCCTCCATGAACTCCGCCGCCATCACCACGTCGACGTCGCCGGGCGTCGGCATCAACGACAGGATCGGCTTGCGGCCGTCGAGCGGCGGCATCGTCTCGATATAGTAGATCGTGGCGCCGGTGCGCTGGGCGACGCCGGGCACCGAGGTCGATTGCGCGACCCAGCCATGGTTCTCGGCCAGCTGAACGATCCAGTCGGTCAGCACGCCGCCACCCTGGCCACCCATCGCGACGATCGCGATGGAGATCGGCCGCTCGGTTGCCTCGCCGCCGGCGGGGAGGGCCAGCCGGACCGTCTCGTCTCTCATGCCAACGCCTCGAGCGCCGGACGCCGGCGATCACGCCGCCGTTGCAACCAGCCGATCACGGCCATCGCTATCTTGGATTTGAACCTGTCCCAGCCGGTCGGATTGTGAATGACGTCCGCGCGATAGAACGAGGGACAGAGCACGGCGGCCTCGGAGACCTCGCCGCAATTGCCGCAGCCGACGCAGGAATTGTCGATCGCCGCAACGGGGTCGTCGCGCAAGGGGTCGTCCAGCTGCTTCACCGACAGCGACGGGCAGCCCGAGAGCCGAATGCACGCATGGTCGCCGGTGCACACGTCCTCATCGACGCCGAAGCGTTCCTTGACGATGCGCACTCCGTCCTTGATCGCCTTGTTCATCTGCGGCTTCACGCGGCGCTGCTTGTTCAGCATGCATTCGGAGGACGCGACGATGACCTTGGGGCCTTCCTCCTTGGTCGTCAGCGCTTCCTTCAGCGTGTCACGCATCTTGCCGACATCATAGGTGCGGTCGAGCTGACGCACCCACTGGCCGCCGATGCCCTTCACGGCCTTGACGATCGAATTGTTGGTGTCGCGCCGCTTGTTGGTCGCGCGCGAGGAAAGGATGTCCTGACCGCCGGTCGCCGAGGTGTAGTAATTGTCGACGATGACGAAAACGCCGTCGTGCTTGTTGAACACGGCATTGCCGATGCCGCTGGTCAGTCCGTTGTGCCAGAAGCCGCCGTCGCCCATCACCGCGATCGAGCGTTTGTCGGCCTTGACGTTGAAGGCCGAGGTCGAGGCCGGGCCAAGGCCGAAGCCCATGGTGGTCGCGCCGATATTGAAGGGCGGCAGGATCGAGAACAGATGGCAGCCGATGTCGGCCGAGACATGATGCTGGCCGAGCTCCTCCTCGACGAGCTTCATGGCGGCGAAGATCGGCCGCTCCGGGCAGCCGGTGCAGAGCCCGGGCGGGCGCGCCGGCACGACCTGCTTCAGCTTCTCGACTGCGGGGTGATTGAGCACGGGAACGGCGTCCGGCGCCGGCGGCCGGTTGCCGAGCAGCCGCGGCTCGGTCTTCTCCAGGAAGTCCCTGACGCCGCCGAGCAGAACCTGCGCGGTGTAGTCGCCGCCCATCGGCAGCACGTCCTTGCCATGGATGCGCGCCTGGATGTCCCTGCGGCGCAGCACGGTGTTGATCGCCTGCTCCAGATATTCCGGCTGGCCTTCCTCGACGATCAGGACGGCGTCCTTGTCGACGCAGAACTCCGCGACCTCGGTGTCGATCACGGGGTAGGTGACGTTCATGACGTAGAGCGGGACCTGCGTGTTGCCGTAGGCATCCGACAGCCCGAGATATTGAAGCGCGCGGATCACGTTGTTGTACATGCCGCCCTGCATGATGATGCCGACCTTGCCCTGCTTCGGCCCCATCCATTCATTCAGCTTGTTGTCCCGGATGAAGCCGATCGCGGCGGGCATCCGCGTCTTGATCTTCTCCTGCTCGTGCTCATAGGCCGCCGGCGGCAGCACGATGCGGTTGACGTCGCGCCTGGGGTTGTTGAGCGCATCCTTAATGGTGTGCGCCGGCTTGACGTTGTCCTTGCAGGCGAAGCTGCCGTGCATGTGGCAGGCGCGGACGCGAACCTCGAGCATCACGGGCGTGTTCGAGAATTCCGAGAGCTCAAAGCCCTTCTCGATCAGATTGACGATGCATTCATGATCGGGGCGCGGGTCCAGCAGCCACATCTGCGATTTCATCGCGAAGGCGTGGGTCCGCTCCTGCATGATGGAGGAGCCTTCGCCGTAGTCCTCGCCGACGATGATCATGGTGCCGCCGGTGACGCCGCCCGAGGCGAGATTGGCGAGCGCGTCGGAGGCGACGTTGGTGCCGACCGTCGACTTCCACGCGACCGCGCCGCGCAGGGGATACATCACCGAGGCCGACAGCATCGCCGCCGCGGCCGCTTCGTTGGCGGAGCTCTGGAACACGACGCCGAGATCGTCGAGCACGTCCTTGGCGTCGGCGAGCACGTCCATCAGGTGCGAGATCGGTGAGCCCTGGTAGCCGCCGACATAGGCGACGCCGGATTGCAGCAGCGCCTTGGTGATGGCGAGGATGCCTTCGCCGCGGAACGTATCGCCATCGCCGAGCCGGAGATCCTCGACTTCGCGAGCAAAAGACCGTTCAGCCATTGCACCCTCCAGAAATATGCGATAGCATACGTTTACATGTGAAGTAAGTCAACGCCGCGCCATGCTATCACGCTTGCGGACCTCTGCTCCGGCAAGGCGATCATGAGCCAGCGACAGGGTAGGGCCAATGCTGAAGCTGCCTCGCTTTAGAGCTGCCGCCGTCCAGGCTTCACCTGTCTATCTCAACCCGGGCGCGACGGCCGACAAGGCGGCTTCACTGGTCCGTGAAGCCGCAGCCAATGGCGCGAAGCTCGTCGCGTTCCCCGAAGTGTTCGTTCCCGGCTATCCCTACTGGAACTGGATCACCGATCCCGTCACCGGCAGCGCATGGTTCGAGAAGCTCGCCAAGGCATCGGTGCTGGTGCCGGGTCCGGAGGTCGATGTCGTCAGGAAAGCCGCGCGCGATACCGGATGCCACGTCGTGCTCGGCGTGAACGAGCGCAGCCCGGTGTCGCTGGGCGCGATCTACAATACCCTGGTTTTCATCGGGCCGGACGGCGCGGTGCTTGGCAAGCACCGCAAGCTGGTGCCGACCTGGGCGGAGAAACTGACCTGGACCGGCGGTGACGGATCGAGCCTGCGCGTCTATGATACCGAGATCGGGCGTCTCGGCGGGCTCGCCTGCGGCGAGAACACCAACACGCTCGCGCGCTTTGCGCTGTTGGGTCAGGGTGAGCTCGTGCATGTCGCCAGCTACATCTCGCTTCCGGTCGCGCCCCCCGACTACGACATGGCGGAGGCGATCAAGTTGCGCGCGATCGCCCATTCCTTTGAGGGCAAGATTTTTACGATCGTCTCCTGCTCGACCGTGTCGGAGGAGATCATCACGGCGATGGAAACGGTCGTCCCCGACGCGCGTGCGCGCCTGCAGCGGAAGTCGAGCGCGTTCTCCGGAATTATCGGACCTGACGGCCGCGTGGTCGGCGATCCCCTGATCGACGACGAAGGCATCGTGTACGCCGACATCGATCTCGACCGCTGCATCCAGCCGAAGCAGATGCATGACATCGTCGGGCACTACAACCGGTTCGATATATTCGATTTGCGGGTCAACCGTCGCCCTCTGGCGCCGCTGGACCTCGCGGACAGTGAGGTCGATGCCGCGGGGCAGGGCGGCTTCACGCCGATCCCGCTGAGATCGGAATAATGGGGGACACGCTGACTTGAAGCATGCTGCTAATATATCCACACCGTCGTGGCCGGGCTTGTCCCGGCCATCCACGACCTTTCGTGCGGCACAAAGAACGTGGATGCCCGGGACAAGCCCGGGCATGACGAGCTTGGTCACCATGTTCTAGCTGAAGCTACAAATCAGGACTTGGAGGATAGGATGCGCGAGAACGTCGTCGGCCGGGCCAATGTCGAAGATACCCCCGAGCTCAAGGCCTATTACAAGGACCTCGAAAAGTACGAAGCCGGCGCGCTGTGGACGGTCGCCAACAAGATCGAGCCGTGGGCGCCGCAATCGGCGTCCGTTCCCGTGCTCTGGCGCTACAACGATCTGCGCGAGCATGTGCTGCGCTCGGTCGAGCTGGTCTCGCCGGAGAAGGCGGGGCGGCGGGTGATCTACCTCAACAATCCCGGCCGCCGCGATGTGTCGGCCGCGGTCGGCTGGCTCTATTCGGGATTGCAGGTGATGCATCCCGGCGAAGTCGCAACCGCGCACGCGCACTCGGCTTCAGCCCTGCGCTTCATCATGGAAGGGGCGGGTGCCTACACCATCGTCGATGGGCACAAGATGACGCTGGGGGCGCGGGATTTCGTGCTCACGCCGAACGGCACCTGGCACGAGCATGGCGTCGAAGGCAACGGCTCGGTGTGCATCTGGCAGGACGGCCTGGACATCCCGCTGGTCAACGCGCTGGAGGCGAATTTTTTCGCGGTCCATCCCAAGGTGCAGCAGGAAGACTCCGGCTATCCCGTGGACGACATGACCAAGACCTGGGGCAATCCCGGGCTTCGGCCGGCGGATTCGAAATGGTCGAAGGGCTATTCCCCGATGTTCAAATACGAGTGGGAGCCGACCTACGAGTCCTTGCGCAAATACGCCGCCGCGACCGACGGTTCGCCCTATGACGGCATTCTCATGAACTACGTCAATCCGATCTCCGGCGGACACGTGATGCAGACGATCGGCGCGAGCATGCAGCTGCTGCGGCCGGGCGAGAAGACCAAATCGCACCGGCACACCGGCAGCTTCATCTACCAGGTCGCCAAGGGGCGCGGTTATTCGATCATCGCCGGCAAGCGCTTCGAGTGGCAGGAGCGGGACATTTTCTGCGTTCCCTCCTGGGCCTGGCATGAGCACGGCAATGCCTCGGGCAGCGAGGACGCCTGCCTGTTCTGCTTCAACGATCTGCCCGTCATCGAGAGTCTCGGCTTCTACCGGGAAGAGGCCTATGGCGACAACGCCGGCCATCAGCCGGTTGCCGCCTGACGTCCCCCGCAGAATTCAACCGAAAGAGCCGGATAAAGCTTCATGCGCCTAGTTACCTACACCTTGGGCTCCAGCGGTGCCCGCCTCGGGGTTCTCGTTGACGGATTGGTCGTGGACGTCGAGCACCTCGGTGCGTCGCATGGCTTTGCATGGCCGAGCGACATGCTGTCGTTCATCGACAACAGCGTGACATTGCTGCCGGCGCTCAGGGAATGCCTGGACAATGCCAATGGACGCTTGCCGGCCGGCGCCGCCGTTCCAGTCGAGGATGTGAAGCTGCAGGCCCCGATTCCGCGGCCCCGCAAGAACATCTTTGGCATCGGGCTGAACTACCGCGCGCATGTGGCGGAGTCCGCCAAGAGCCTGGACACGGACAAGGATCTGCCGAAGCAGCCGGTCGTGTTCTCCAAGCCGCCGACGTCGGTGATCGGCCCCGGCGGCGCGATCCAGCACAATGCGAAGATGACGCAGCAGCTCGACTGGGAAGTCGAGCTCGCCGTCATCATCGGCAAGACCGCGACCCGCATCGCGACCGACAAGGCGATGGACCACGTCTTCGGCTATTCGGTGATGATCGACATCTCCGCGCGAGACAATCGCCGCGCCGGGCAGTGGATCTTCTCCAAGGGCATGGACACCTACGCGCCGCTCGGCCCCTGCATCGTGACTGCGGACGAAATTCCCGACCCGCATGACCTCCGGCTGTGGCTGACCAAGAACGGGGTCATGAAGCAGGACTCCAACACCAAATACATGATCTTCGACATTCCGGTCCTGATATCGGATATTTCATCGGGCATGACGCTGGAGCCGGGCGACATCATCGCAACGGGAACGCCGGAAGGCGTCGGCGCCGGCATGAGCCCGCAGGAATGGCTGTGGCCGGGCGACGTGGTGGAAGCGGGGATCGACGGCGTCGGTGTCATCAGGCATCCGGTCGTTGCGATCTGATGACGTCGTTCTCGTTCGATCGCGAGCTCAGGTTCGGAGACTGCGATCCCTCGGGGATCGCGTACTTCCCGTCCTACCTGAACATCCTCAACGGCGTCGTCGAGGACTTCTGGGCGAGGATCGGCTTTCCATGGCCGGAATTGATCACGGTCCGGAAGATCGGGACGCCCACGGTGCATCTGTCCTGCGACTTTTCCCGGCCATCGATGTTCGGCGATCGCCTGACGTTCAACTTGCATATCGGCCGCGTCGGCGGATCGTCGCTCCATCTGGAGCATGTCGTCTCGGGCGCGAACGGCATGCGCTGGCGCGCGCGCCAGATCCTGGCCGCGACGTCGCTGGTGGATCACCATGCGATCCCGTGGCCGGATGACATTCGCGCCGCGCTGATGGCGCATGTGAGCGCGGGCGAGGGCGCTGAGGCAACGCCCGCATGATCTCGCTGTTCATGACATTCTCCGATCCGGCAGGCGGACGGCGAATCCATCCCGACGAGGTTGACGCCGTGGCGGAGCTGGTCGAATCGATCCCTGACATGACCGAGGGCTTGCTCTTCACGACGCTCGAACAGTCGGTCGATCATCCCTACAAGGCCGATGGCTCCGGCCCGGTGTTTGCGTTTCAACTCCGGTTTCCGGACCTGCTTGCCTGCGAGGCGGCGATGGACCGCGGCGGCATCCTTGCCGGTCTCGCGACGGGGGCCGGACTAGCGGGCCTCACCGGCTTGGACGTCACGCACCAGGTCATGCTGACGCGCGCGTTTCCCGTCGACGTCGCCGAACATCCGGCAGGCACGACCACTCCGTGCAGCTACCTCGTGCACTATCCCGGCCCGGCGGAGGACATGAACGCCTGGAACCTGCATTATCTCGAGCATCATCCGTCGATCATGCGAACCTTCCCTGATGTTCGCCAGATCGAGATCTACACCCGGATCGATTGGGTCGACCGGCTGCCGTCGCAGCGCGTCGAGCACATGCAGCGCAACAAGCTGGTGTTCGACAGCCCGCAAGCCCTCGCGCACGCGCTCGGCTCCGACGTGATCAAGCGCATGCGCGCGGACTTCGTCCAGTTCCCGCCATTCGCAGGCGGCAACAAGCATTTCCCGATGCTGACGCGGGTGGTTAGGTCTAGGCCTCAGAGAGCCGCCTGACGACGACCCGATTGCACTGCGGCTTCGGGCCAAAAGCCCCATCCCCGCCAAATGCGGTTTGTCCTTATCGGGCCTCCGGGCGGCGTCCGAGACCGTATCGCGTCGTATCAGCGCCGACATCCTGATGCTAGATTTCACAACGGCGGGGAGCACCTGCTTCCTGCTTCAGACCGAACAGGAGGACGACATGCCTGATAGCGTCTACAAGGTCATTGAACTGATCGGTACCAGCAGCGACTCATGGGAGAAGGCGGCCGCCAATGCTGTCCAGCAAGCCGCAAAATCTCTCCGAGATCTTCGCATTGCAGAGGTCGTCAAACTCGATGTGCAACTGGATGAGAAGGGAAACGTAGAGGCCTATCGCGCCAAGCTCAACGTCTCGTTCAAATTCGAGGGTACCTGAGCCTCGGCACCTCGCCCCCGCTTGCGGGGCGAGGTTGGCTCACTGGAGAAAGGCGCGCGGCCATCCGGGAAGCAGCGCCGTGGTCCAACTGGGGGCCGGTATGCTTTGATGCGTGGGGCGGGAACTGCAACGCTTGGTGACCTCATGTACATCGTCATTCGCAAGTACACCAAGGTTCGTTCGGTTGCGGACGCCGCTCGCCGCGCCAAGAGCGGCGTCGGTCAGATCCTGAGGCAAACGCACGGATTCAGATCTTACTACGTGCTGGATGGGGGCGACGGCGTCGGTGTCGCTGTGATGATATTCGAGGACCGCGAAAGCGCCAATGCAGCGAACGCCAGGATAATGGAGTTTATTCAGGCAAGTCTGCATGACCTCGATCTCGGGGATCCCGAAATCACTGCCGGCGAAGTGTTGGTAAATATAGAGCCTGATGCGTCCTCGGCATGAAGTATTCGTAAACGCCGCCAGTTGTGTCGGGTGCCGTCTCCTGCCGCTGCTGTCGATCTGATCGCCGTCGCGTAGGAGCGATCGCGCCTTGGACATCCGGATGTCGTCGGTCAGGAATATTCGACTGCGCATCCTTTTCGAGGAGTAACAACAACATGAGGCAACACGATTTCGAAGCATTTTTCATCACAGCGACCGTCTGGACGCCGCTCGTAGCTACGGGCACCGCGATGCCGCCCCGAGATCCTGATGAAGACGAGGAGGACGACGAAGACGACGAAGACGACGAAGACGAGGATGAAGCCGACGAACCGGCAGTCGTACGCGAGCCGGATGAAGACTAGGCCGTGAACCTATAAAATCGGCCGACGATGCGGCGAGGGGCAAATCCGGTTTGCCCCTGTAGGGACCCAGTGCGTGCGGCAGTGCAATATGTCGCGATGGGCCCACGAGACGACTTTGAAGCACCGTCGACCGTCGTGACGCGGCTCTCCACTGCAGACTTTCAACGTACTGCTTCCCTGCACGCCAAAACCTGATCCGACACTTCCGATTCAAGCCGGCGCCCGGGACGCACAGGCCCATCCGCACTGCCTCAATTGCACACTTCCATCAGTGCATGCGATCTGCCGTCGCCGGACGGCGTGCCCGCGCCGCCCTGGGCGAGCCTGCACCCGGGTCGAACCGGCCGGCATCCCGCAGCGTTGCAAACCATCTGGCCGGTGGCCTGCGGTCTGGCCGGAGCGGACTCGACCTGCTTGCGCTGCTCGTCCCGCCGCTTGGCGTCCTCACGCGCGGTTGCCGGTTTCTTCTCCGGGGTCTTTTCGCATTCATTGTCATCGTTGACGCGGAAGCCGACCCGGCAGGTGATCTTGACGCATTGGTCGACGTCGGCCTTGAAGCCATGTTCGCAGACCAGCGGGCAGACTCGGCCCTGCCTGGCCTTGATCGCGTCGAGGACGTCGAGATTGGCGAGCTTGGCGTCGAACCTGGTCCCTGCATTCTTGTTGAACGCCGTCAGCGACCGCTGCGAGGCTGCGTTCCATTCGCCCTCCGCGGCTGCCGAGAGACAGCCCACGCGGCGCAGCTCCAGTTGCACCAGCTTTGTCACCTCCTGGGGCGATAGCACGGGCTGACTGGGGGGCGACGCGAACGCGGCGACGGCCTGAGGGCTGTCGGCGGGCTTGTCGACGGCTTGCTTGTCGGTCGTCTTGTCTGCGACGGCTTTGGCCTCGGCCGCCGCCTTGTCGGCAGCGAGCTTGTCGGCCAGCGCCTTCTCCGCGGCCTGCTTGTCCGCGGCCGCTTTCGCGGCGGCGGCTTCGGCGTCCTTACGTCGCTGCTCGGCCGCGGCCGCCTTGGCGTCCTCGGCCTGTTTTGCCTTCTCGGCGGCCAGCCGAGCACCCTCCGCCGCTTTCGCCGCCGCGGCCGCCTTCTGTTGCTCCGCAGCCCTGGCACGCTCGGCCGCAAGCCGCGACTTCTCTTCTTCAGCCTGCCGGGCCTTGTCAGCCGCAGCGACGCGCGCGTCCTCGGCGGCGAGCCGTTTTAACTGTCCCTGCGCGAGGCTGGCGTAAAAGCCATCAGGGTATTGCGCGAGGAAGGCGGTCCAGACGTCGCGCGTTCCGATCTGCAGCGCCAGCTCATAGTCGCGGCGGACCGCATCCTGTGGGCTTGCCTGCGGCCCCGTAACGGTCGGCTTTGCCGGGATCAGTGCCACGTCCTCGCCACCGAGCGAGCCGTAGACGTAGGGCTCCTGCCTGTAGCTCGTGGTCTTCAGGACGTCATCGCGCACGAACCCGAACGCCTTGCGCAAGTCGAGACCGGGGGTCGGCAACCGCTCGACGAGCGCTGCCGCGAACGGGCTGTTTTTGGAATCTCCGTCCGAAGCCGTCGACCCCGCTTTCGCGGCAAAAGCGATCATCGTGTTCGGGCTCGTCGGCTCGACCTTGGCAAGGCCGCGTCCGATCGCGCGCGCCGCGACTGTGCGTTTCATGGTCTTGGCGAAGGGATTGTCGCGGCAGGCGTCAAGGATGACGAGCCGAAGCTGCTTGGCGGGCTCGACGGACGCCAGCACACGGTCGAGCGCAAATGCCTCGTCATAGACGTCTGTATCGACCTCGAGAACAGCATCGGTCGGGATGAGGTAGTTGTTGCCGTCGAGCTCGATGCCGTGGCCGGCGTAGTAGATCACGGCGATCTCGGCATCCCGCGTCCTAATGCCAAACTCTCGCAGCGCCTTGCGCATCTCGGGAGCACTGAGATCGACTTTGACGTCCACGCTGTCGAACCCGGCCCTCCTCAGCATGCCGCCGACTAGGGCGGCGTCGTTCGCGGGATTGGTGAGCCTCGCGACGCTCTTGTAGGCGGAGTTGCCAATCACCAGCGCGACGCGGCGCTCGGCATGGGCCGAACCGCAGGTAAGCCACAGGAAAAAGACCAATGAAAAAAAACGAAACGCTCCCATCGTAGCCCCGAATAACATGTGTGCAGCGTATGCAGAGACTGCAAAAAGGCAAGTATAGGCTCTGTGACATTGGTCACTCTGGATTTCGGCATGACGGCTTTGGGGTCATTTTCGAAAGTTTGGGCAGGATGGTCGGTTGGTTGATGTCCGCTTCCGCCCATAAGCGCCGCAGCGGGGGGCTGAGCCAGGGAGCGTTGCGCTCGGCCAGGCCGCCGTGATTCAAACTCCGAAACTGGGACTCGAATCATGCGCTACGAACTCGCCGACTATGAATGGACTGCCATTAAGCCGATGCTGCCGAACAAGCCGCGTGGCGTTCCTCGGGTAAGCGACCGTCGTGTCCTCAACGGAATCTTCTGGGTCTTGCGATCAGGGTAATGGTCTGCCGGTGCGGCTGGCGTTGAGTCCCGGGGAGGCCCACGACGTTCGGCTTGCCGGAAAATTTCTGTCTCGTCTGAAATCCGGGTCAATGCTGCTTGCCGACCGTGGCTATGATGCTGACTGGATTAGGGAGCTTGCCATGAGTAAGGGCGCGTGGGCCAACATCCCGCCGAGAAGCAATCGCAGCGATCCAATCTGCTTCAGCCCATGTCTCTACCGCGCTCGCAATCTTGTCGAGCGGTTCTTCAACAGGATCAAACAATGTCGTCGGGTGGCGACCCGCTACGACAGGCTTGCCGCCAACTACGTTGCGTTCGTTCAACTCGCGTCAATCAGACTATGGCTGCGTCTTTATGAGTCCATGAGTCCGCGTCGTAGGCCGTGAACCCATAAAGCGAGGAGGACCGGTGCTGCATGATGCCGAGTATTCGACGAGCCTTGTGCATATCGTGTCAGAGCGATAGCAGTGGGTGTGGAAATCTCGCTCCTGCGAATTAAGGCACTTGAGCCAACGTAAGGACGCTCAATCATGCTCACTGTCTATGGCGAAGGTCGTGGGTTCCGGGTCGTTTGGCTGCTCGAGGAATTGGGAGTGGCTTATCGGCTGCGCCCGGTCGATCTGTTCGCTGTCGAGAATGATCCCGATTTTCTTGCGATCAACCCCGCCGGCTTTATCCCGGCGCTGCAGGACGGCGAGATGATCATGGTCGAGTCGATCGCGATCCTCGAATACCTGCTCGCCCGCCACGGCCCGAGCCCGCTCGCCGTCGCCCCGGATGATCCGGCTTTCGCCGCCTATCTGCAATTCCTCCATTTGGGAGAGGCTGGGCTCGCTGGACCAATGAACGCCGTCATCGTCGGCCGCGCATTCGCCCCCGAAGCGGAACGAAACGCCCGGGTCACATGCTGGTCACTGGAGACCTTTCATAGCCGGCTGGGATTGGTCATCCAGCGTCTCGCAAGTCGTCCATTTCTCGCCGGAGACCGGTTCACTGCTGCTGACATTTCAGTGAGCTACGCTCTCCTGCTTGGTCTGCGAACTGGCAACTATACCCCGGGTTTAGTCGAGCGTGCCTATCTCGCCCGCACGACGACACGCCCCGCCTACGCCCGAGCGATGGAAATCTGCCAAGCCACCAAAGCCTGGGCGGAGCGATCACCGGCGTTGTAGAGCCAAGTCGTGACTCCATAGAAGGGATTCCCACGAGCGGCCTGGACTAGCCAGTGCCGGCCAGTCCGCGCTATAATCTCGCATGGGCTGGGATGCGAAAGACGTAGCGCTGCTCAAAAGGCTCTGGGCCGCAGGACAGAGCGCGGCACAGATTGCGCGCCGTCTCGGGTATAGCCGTAACGCGGTCTGCGGGATGCTAACCCGTTCGGGCTTGAAGCGTGGCCACAAGCCGCCAACAGCAAGACCCAAGATCAGGCCGCCCCCGAAGCCAAGGCCGGCGTCGTCGGCCGCCTTCGTACGTCGAGTAGAGAAGAAGGTGTCGCGGAGCACCGCAGAGAAGCAGCAGCCCAAGGAATTGAGCAAGCAGCAGCTGTACGCCATTCTAGCTGAGGCGGTCAGGAACACTGGCTAAGAGCTAACCACGAAGGGCGTTACGCTCCGCGTCCTACTGCAGCGTGCGCTTGAAGAAGACGACGATGTCGTGATTGAAGCGCTCATGAAACGCAGCGCGGTCGAAGCCCGGCTTGCTTGTGCAGATTGCCGGCCTGCGGGTTGCCAGTTCCGCAGAGCACGGCTTCAGAAAGTCGTAGTGCCCGGCGTCAGCCACGACGTGCGTCTCGGGTGGCGTCGGCAAAGCGAGCCGAACGGCTTCCGCATAATAGGGGTGTGGTAGCACTTGATCATCCTCGGCCCGCCAGAGCTGCACCGGCTGGCGGACCGCCGCCAGACCGTTGGTCCCGAAGGCAAAACCGAGAGCGGGCGCGGCGGAGACCACCGCCTTGATTCGCGGATCGTGGGTCCAGACGATATCGGTATCCGGCAGCAACGGGTGCTCTTCCATGATCTGACAATCTTCGAAGGCGGGATGCGCCTTGCAGTGACTCGGAAGGGTCCGAAGGTCCGGCTCGCCGCCGGCGGCCGCTAGCACCGTCAAGCCGCCAGCCGAGAAGCCGAACGCGCCAACGCGATTGGCGTCGAGGCGCCCGTGGTCGCTCCACGCGCCCAGCATGTAATCCGTGAGCAGCTTCAGTTGCCGTGGCCGTTCCCAGATTGCGGTAGGACGGCTTTGGTCGCGCCAGCTATCGCCATTGTGCGTAAGAGCGGCGACGACGAACCCTGCATTGGCCAGGGCCGTGGCGGTGTCGAGGTGCCCGGCATAGGAGCCTCCGTGACCGTGCGATATGACCACCAGCGGCAGACCGGCGCCCTCAACCGGCGCGTCGCGGGCGATCATCTGTTGGTCGGTCTCGACCGCCTCCAGCTTCGGGGTCATCGTGGTCGGATACCAGACGCCCACTTCGATAGGTGGGCCTTGCGGATCGTCGATGCTGAAATGCCGGAACCCGACCGCGGCGTCGGCCGGGCCGGCGGTGACTGCGATGAGTACGGCGAAAAAATATGTAATCGTGTAGCGCATGGGAACCTCTCGGCGAGTGGGACGCCAAGGATCCAGCAAACGGCACAGGCCTGCGCCAGCAATTGTTCGCCAACGGGCGAATGGGTTCGCCGGCGGGCAAACCGCCACTATAATGACCTTATGAGTGAAGCGCGCCGGAGTGACTTTCTGCGGGATTGGGCCGTTGACCTCGCGATCGCGAGCGTCTGCGCCATCTTTTTCGGCCTGATCGGACCGTTTGGTAGCTATCTGAACGGACCGACCTGGCAGCGCGTAGTGTTTCAACTCGCCTGCTTCTTACCCGGAATCCTCCTTTTCGGATCGCTCATCCGGGTGGTCCTGCGGCTCCGCCTGAACCCGGCAATGACCTGGATGTCGATCTTCCTCGGCGTCGTCATCCTGAACGCGCCATTCCAGATCTGGGTCGTGTCGATCGCCGTATCGATATGGCCCTTCCTGAAAATCTTGCGACCGCTCGATTGGTACTTGCAGGGGCTGATCACCGCCTTGCCGATTGTGCTGGGTTTCACCCTTCTCATGCAGGCCCGGTTACATCGCCGGCAACAGGCCAAGGAAGCCGGCGAAGCGCCGCCAACTGCTTTCGGGCTACTCGGTGCGCCACCTTCCGCGGTGCTTTGCCTGCAGATGGAGGACCACTATGTACGCGTCCATACCGCCGGCAACTCTCGCCTTGTCCTGGCAACGCTCAACCAGGCGATGATGGCGCTCGAAAATGCCGATGGCCTGCAGGTACATCGCTCCTGGTGGGTCGCGAGGAAGGCGGTTGTGCGGGCCGTTACCGAGGGCCGCAATCTGCGACTGCAACTCGCCAATGGAATCACGGCCCCCGTAGCCCGGTCAGCCGTCGCCATCGTGCGGGAGGCGGGCTGGTTGACGAACGAGAGTTCGACGGGGGGCCGCAGCACCGAAACAGAAATATTGCCCCTATGACGGAGGCCATGTCCGTTGTGGGGTCAAACGCTGACGGTCGGCGCCAGCGTGGCAAGGTCGGTTAAGGGCCAATAACGGAAGTGAGCGGCTACACTGCTTTGATCGCAGATGCGTGATCGGGCGGAGGCGAGAGTTGCGGTCAACCACGTGTCCGACCACATTAACGCCGTCGAGCCCGCAGCATGTCCAAAGGTGACGCCCGCGTGACTTTATTTGGCCGAAATCAGGAATTGACATCTCGGCCGACGCCGTCCGGCGAAAGTAGCTCCAACAAATACGGAGCCGCCGGGCTGCAAGCCTCATCCGCCACGCGAGGTTGGTCAAATCTCAAGGCAGAGCTTCGCAGCCACCGCGGTACGGTTGCCTGGAATAGGCCCCAGCCCGATGCCGAGATCTGCGTCGATGTGCGCGGTAGTCGGTCCGTTGTCACGCGTCGGCTGGACGGGGCCATGGACTCGACCATTTCCGAACGCGGCACGATCTGGTTTCGTCCGGCCGGCGTGTAGGAAGGCCTGATCGACATGTCTGAGCCGGTGCCTGCGATTTTGCACCTTTACTTGCCGCCCAGTTTGTTCTTGTCGCATGATTTGGGTGAAGGGTTCGACGCGACGGCGATCGATTCACTCCGCCACAAGGGCGGCTTCCGCGATCCACTGCTTGCCGAGATTGCCTTTGCCATCATGCTCGAACTGGAACACGAGACTTCCGCGGGCAGGCTGCTCGCCGAAACCCTGGCGTTGAGCCTGGTGGCAAGATTGATCCAGAACCACGCCGCGTCGCGGTCCGGCCTGGTCACGCCGGCCGCAGGGGAGGGGCTCGACCGACGCAGATTGACGCGAGTGCTCGACTATATCGAAGCCAATTTGGAGGGCGATCTGACGGTAGCGCGGCTGGCCTCGGTTGCCTGCCTGAGCGAGTTTTATTTCGCGCGCGCGTTCAAGGCCGCCATCGGCAAATCGCCGCATCGGCATGTCAGTGCAAAGCGCCTCGAACGCGCCAAGGATCTGCTCTGCGATGCGGACCGGGCCTTGGTCGATATCGCCCTCGCGCTCAGGTTTTCGTGCCAGGCCAATTTCACCCGCGCGTTCCGGCAAGCCACGGGCCAGACGCCGGCGCAATATCGGCGAAATCTGCTGGCCTGACTTTGTTACCGATGTAACGATCTGCATCCACCAACGGCAGGAAATGACAATAGCTGAGCAGGCGATGCAAAGCGGCATTGCCTCGATCAGGGTAACTGTTCGCCCATCCATGCACTTTGCGTGAAGGAGAGCGAATATGACTTCCGAACGGAAGGTTGCCATCATTACCGGAGCATCGCGCGGTATTGGCGGGGGATTGCTCGAGGCCTACCGTGATATCGGCTATCACGTCGTTGCCAGTTCTCGTTCGATCGGCAGGAGCGACGATCCGTCGATGCTCGCGGTCGATGGCGATATCGCCAGCGCAAAGACGACCGATCGCATCGTGGAACTGGCCATCGAGCGCTTCGGACGGATCGATACGCTCATCAACAATGCCGGCCTGTTCATTGCGAAGCCCTTTACCGAGTATTCTGAGGCCGACTTCGCCACGATGGTCGGGGTCAATCTCGCGGGCTTTTTCAATCTGACGCAGCGGGTGGCGGCGAAGATGTTGCTCGCAGGCTCGGGCCACATCGTCAATATCACGGCCACGATCGCCGAGCAGCCGATGGCGTCCCTGGCGGCGGCGCTCGCGGCGCTAACCAAAGGCGGGCTCAACGCGATCACCCGCTCGCTCGCGATCGAGTACGCAAGCCGGAATATCCGCGTGAATGCCATATCGCCCGGTGCGATCGCGACCCCAATGCATGCGCCGGAGGCGCATGGCTTCCTCGCAAGCTTGCAGCCGATGGGCCGCATGGGCGAGATCCAGGAGGTCGTCGACGCCGTGATGTATCTCGAGCGAGCGGCTTTCGTCACCGGCGAGATCATGCATGTCGATGGCGGCGCGTCCGCCGGCCACTGGTAGGAGGTGTGCGATGTGGTCTAACCGACGTCTTGTTGAATTGTTCAAGATCGAGCATCCGATTGTGCTGGCACCGATGGCCGGATTGGGCACGGTAGACCTTGCCGCCGCGGTCTCGAATGCCGGCGGCATGGGCTCGATCGGCTGCTCTGTCTTGACGCCTGAGCTCATCGCAAAGACCGTTGCCGAGCTACGGCGACTGACGAAGAAACCAATCAATCTCAACTTCTTCTGCCACGATGCGGCAAAGGCGGACGCCGCTCGCGAGCGTGCCTGGCATGAGAAGCTTTCGTCGTATCATCGCGAACTGGGCATCGACCCCGCAACGGTTGCACCGCGCCTCGATCTCGCTCCGTTCGGCGATGCCGCGTCCGCCGTAGTCGAACAGGTCCGGCCGGAGGTGGTAAGCTTTCATTTCGGTTTGCCCGAGCCCGGATTGGTCGATCGGGTCAAGGCAGCCGGCTGCAAGGTGATCTCATCGGCGACGACAGTTGACGAAGCATGCTGGCTCGAAAAGCATGGTGCCGATGCGATCATCGCTCAGGGGTACGAAGCCGGAGGACATCGAGGCTTGTTCCTCGATTCTGACAGCGAGCGCGCGATAGCCTCACAGGCCGGCACGTTCGCCCTTGTGCCACAAGTCGCTGACGCCGTCAGCGTGCCCGTGATCGCAGCCGGCGGGATCGGGGATGGGCGAGGGATCGCAGCGGCGTTCGCACTCGGGGCCGCCGGCGTGCAGGTTGGAACCGCCTTTCTGCTTTGTGCCGAGTCGGCAACGCCCCCGCTCCATCGCGAGGCCCTGCGAAATGCGCGGTTGAACCAGACTGTCGTGACAAACGTGTTCTCCGGGCGACCGGCGAGGGTTCTGGTCAATCGCCTTGTCGCCGAGATCGGTCCCTGGTCGGACGCGGCGCCGGACTTTCCGCTGCCCATGGGCGAACTGTCGCCGCTGCGTGCTGCGGCTGAGCAGAATGGAAGCTCCGATTTCTCGCCACTCTGGTCAGGTCAGGCGGCGGCGCTTGCCCGCGAGATGCCTGCCAAAATGTTGATGGACATCCTCGTGCGGGAAGCCACCAAGTCTGGAGGCAGCTGATGTCCGGCTTTAGGATACCAACCAAAGTCCGAATTGGGTCGAAGTCCGGCGTGGTTCGCTGCGGATCGGCGCGCCGGGATGACCCTGCGAAGCTGACCTGACGTCGAGGAGCGCTGTCGGTAGGGATGGGCCAGCAGCGGACATTGCGGCTGGCTTTCGGCCACCGTTCGAACGCCCGGCCGGTCTGCTTTGGGGACGCGCTAGACGCGCGGGCGCGGTAGCGAGGTCGGGCCGAATCGATTGTCGCCGGGCCGTCCGGGAAATGCACTCAGGATTGCCGCCAATAAAAGGTAAGGAAGCCAATACGGAATGCTGAGCGCGTGGACGAGGAGAGGAATTGCGAGGATTGTGAGCGCCCACCAACCCGAGATGTTGAAGTCATGTAGTCGCTTCACAAAGATTGCAGCGAGCGGCCAGAGCGAGATAAAGAGGACAGCCGGGACGATGGGCCAGTCGAGCGGAGGGTTGACGCTATAGTATTGGGGTCCTGAATCAGTGAGCTTCCTCGCAATGCGCACGACGAGCATGTCGACTAGCACAAGTCCCAAAAGTCCCAATCGAAATTCCTGCGGACCGATGCGCCCTTTCATGGATAAGAAATACCAAATGAAAGCTGAATGCATGCGCCTCCGAGATCATCCTGTCCGATAGCTGTAGTGCAACGCTTAAGCAGCATAGGCTATTCAGCCCAACACTATCCCAATAGATAACCTAAAATTGTGTGCACGGGCGGACAATCGCCGACAGTCACAACAGGATCAGCTTGGGTCGATTAAGGGCCAGGAGCGGGCATGGTGGATGGCTGGAACTGGACGCCGTCCGTCCGGGATCGAGGTTACGAGCTCAGGCGACCAGCACGGCTGATCCTTCCTGCTCATCGTTCACTCCTATTTCTACGCACGCATCTGAAACCGACATGGTTGGTCGAGGTATCGACAGCTTCGGCATGACGAGCCGCGGGCCGGTCGCCACGGCAGTTGTGAGCTCTCGTGTCGCGCCACCTTTGGCCTCCGCATGGGTACCAGTTCGCTTGTAAGGCGGGGTTCGTCGTTTCCGAGCGATTGCGGCTGCGGCATGAATCAATCTCTCTCAGTTGTATTGACCGAAACCCGAAAGTGGGGCCCTAGGGCTGCCGCGCGCTAACCGGATAGTTCGACGGCCCCTTGCCCACTGCCCAGATCAACGTTTAAGCTGATTTCCTGGAGCGGTTCCCTGATCTGATGCTGAGATTTTCTTAGGATTACTCAACCGGCGGGCAAGCCGTGATGGCGGAGCAAAGCCTACGAGCCGTCTATGAGTCGAACGGGTGGGAGATCGATCTTACCCAGCGTGAGTTGCGGTCCCGAGGTGTTTCCGTTCCGATCGGGAACCGTGCATTCGAGATTCTGGAGATTCTGGTTCAGTCGGGCGGCGAGCTTGTCAACAAGCGCGACCTTATAGATCAGGTGTGGCCGGTTGCGACGGTCGAAGAAAACACGCTCCAGATTCATATATCCGCCATTCGCAAGGCGCTCGGCGCAGATCGCGAGTTGTTGAAGACGGTGTCCGGCCGCGGCTATCACCTGCGCGGCATCTGGACCATGCGGCCAGCAACCGGACGGGGACATCCACTCTACCTAAAGGAAAATGCGTCGGCGCAGCCGTTAGCGTCGACCAACCTGCCGCAGCCCGTTTCGGCGTTGATCGGCCGTACCGCCGAGGTCGAGAAAATCTCGAAGCTCGTCCGTGCCGGCCGGCTCGTCACCCTGACTGGGGCGGGGGGGATCGGCAAGACACGGCTCGCGCTCGCGGTCGCCCGTGAACTGCTGCCGCATTTTCCAGAGGGCGTGTGGCTGGTCGAGTTCTCGCCGCTCGCTGATCCCAGTCTGGTTCCCATAGCGCTCGCTGCCGCGATCGGGCTCAAGTTCGGTGGAGGTGAAATTTCGACGCAGCGCGTGGCGCTGGCACTGGCAGCGCGGCGCTTGTTGGTGGTGTTGGACACCTGCGAGCATGTGATCGACGCCGCAGCGAGGATGGCTGAGGGCGTGCTGCGAGCCGGATCCTCGGCTCAGATCATCGCAACCAGCCGCGAGCCGCTCCGGGCCGAGGGAGAGCAGGTCTACTGGGTGCAGCCGCTCTCGATTCCGACGGAGGACGCGGACGATCTCCTGGAATACGGCGCCGTCAGACTATTCATCGAACGTGCACGAGCAACCGGGCCAGGGGCGGTTCTGGATGGCCATCGGGCAAAGATGATCGCGGCGATCTGCCGGCGTCTTGATGGCATACCGCTCGCGATTGAAATGGCGGCGGCACGTGTCACGGCACTCGGTGTCGAAGAACTCGCCGCTCACCTTGACGATCGCTTTCAGCTGCTGACCGGAGGGCGGACGGCGCTGCCGCGGCACCAAACTCTGCGGGCGACCTTCGATTGGAGCTACGAGCTACTGACTGAGCCTGAGCTGGTGCTCCTCCGCCGGCTCGCGGTCTTCGCCGGCGCCATCGACCTGGAGGCGATCTGCGCGGTGGTAACGGGCGCCGGGATCGCTTTGCCGGACGTGGTCGATGGAATTTCCAGCCTGGTTTCGAAGTCGCTGGTTGTGGCGGAAATCGATGCCACCACGGCGCGCTACCGCTTATTGGATACGACCCATACGTATGCCCTCGAAAAGCTTGGCGAGAGCGGGGAACGGGAACGGCTCGCGCGCCGCCATGCCGAATATTACCGGGACTTGTTCGAGCGCACTGAAGCGGAGCTGGAGATGCGCCCCACAGTCGACTGGATGGGCGACTACGGACGGCACATCGACAACCTGCGCGCAGCGCTGGGTTGGGCCTTTTCACCCAGCGGTGACGTGCAGGTTGGCGCGGGGCTGACCGCGGCCGCAGTGCCCCTGTGCGTCCATTCGTCGTTGCTGGAGGAATGCCGCGGCCGCGTGGAGCGGGCGATCGCCGCCCTTGGGGCTGCCGTCAATGGCGACGCGCGCCTCGAGATGAAGCTGCATACCGCGCTCGGTACGACCCTGATATTTGTCACCGACGCGAAAATTCCCGCGCTCGGCGAAGCCTGGACAAAAGCGCTGGAGCTTGCAGAGAGGCTTGACGATGTCGAGCACCAATTGCGGTCGCTGTTAGGCCTGTCGTTCTTTCACCGGGTTGCCGGCCGACTTCGCGCCTCCTTGACCGCCGCGCAACGATTCTGTGCCCTTGCGGCAAGCCGGTCAAATTCCAACGATCGGCTGATTGGTGAGCGATTGATCGGCATCTCGCAGCAATGCCTCGGCGATCAACCGAGCGCGCGGTATCACCTCGAACGCATGCTCGCGCACTATGTTCCTCCCGTCCAAACGTCGCGGATCAGCCGTTTCCGGAGCAACCAGCGGGTGACCGCCGGCGCCTTTCTGGGCCGGACTCTATGGCTGCAGGGATTTCCGGATCGCGCAATGCGCGTCACCGAAACATACCTGCACGAGGCAGCTGCCAGCAGACACGTCAACTCGGTGTGTTACATCGTCGCCAACGCAGCATGCCCGATCGCGCTGTGGAGCGGCCATATGGATGTCGCAGACCATTACGTGACCAGGCTGATCGA
Organism: Bradyrhizobium sp. Pa8; assembly: GCF_052588265.1. Classification (NCBI taxonomy): domain Bacteria; kingdom Pseudomonadati; phylum Pseudomonadota; class Alphaproteobacteria; order Hyphomicrobiales; family Nitrobacteraceae; genus Bradyrhizobium; species Bradyrhizobium sp. Pa8. The sequence continues at coordinate 3,644,116 of NZ_CP176767.1, forward strand.
CCTTTCGACCAGGCATTCGCTGATGCGCTATGTTGCCTTTGCCCGCAGCCATCAAGGACTGCTTGCGATCAAGCGCGGAGATACCGCCGGCGGATTGCCGCTGCTGCGGTCAGGCATCGACGAACTCGGCGACGAAGTCAACGCATCGCATCGCTATTTCCTGTTCGTTGGTGAGATGGCGGAAGGCTTGGGGCGCGTCGGGCAAGTGGGCGAAGGACTTTCGGTGGTGCACGATGCGATCGCGCGCGCAGAAGAGACCGAAGAACGCTTGAGCATCGCCGAGCTGCTGCGCATCAAGGGCGAACTGCTGCTGTTGCAAGGTGCGCCCGGTGCTGCGGCAACGGCCGAGGATCAGTTTTACCTGGCGATGAAGTCGGCGTGCCTGCAAGGCGCTCTGTCCTGGGAACTACGCGGCGCCACAAGCTTGGCACAGTTGCTTCGCGATCAGGGCCGACCGGCTGAAGCGAAGGCGCTGCTACAACCGATTTATGACCGGTTTACCGAAGGCCTCGACACCGCCGACCTTAAGCGAGCAAAAGGTCTCTTGCGTCATCTCAGTTAAGCCAATCTCCGTTCTTTGGGGAGCGCAGGTCGGCGTCAGCGCCAGGCCCAGCATGCTCACTCCCATCAGAAGGGGACAACGACAACCGAGCGGCGCAACGTCCGCTTTGCCCCCGAAAGACGACAGTGAAGCCGGCATTGTCGTATGTCGGCTGCGGGCCGAAAGTCGACTTCAGCGACCTTCTTCGGCAGATTCAAGGCAACATGCGGGCTAATGCTCCGCAGCAGACAGGCGCTGCCATTGGACCCAGTCCGGCCGCGGATTTTAGGACGAAGGCGTGGGTCACTAGACGTGATCGCCCCGTCCGCCGAAAATAGAGCAGCTATGGTGTGAAACGCGGGTCGGTTGAGAGCGCCGATCGAGCGAGCACATCCCTTGGCGCGCTTAACAGCTCGCTTACATTTCCCTCACTGGCGGCTTATTCTTGGGGTTTCAGAGGTGGCTCCTGAGAGGGAATGCAGCTTGCGGTTTCTTTTTGAGGATTACGCATTGGATACCGACAGGCGCGAGCTGCAGCGCGCAACGGACGTGGTTGTTGTCGCACCCCAAGTGTTCGATCTGCTTGAATACCTGATCCGAAACAGAGAGCGCGTCGTCAGCAAGGACGACCTCATCAACGCCATTTGGAAGGGGCGCATCGTCGCGGATGCTGCTCTGACGACTCGCCTGAATGCCGCCCGGAGCGCAATCGGCGACACGGGCGAGAAACAGCAGTTGATCAAGACATTGCCGCGCAAAGGTTTTCGCTTCGTTGGAGCAGTGCAGGAAGCCCGGAGGCCCGCAAACGAGACGGTTGGCTCAGCCGAGCGAATCGGCGACACGCCGCCGCGTCTATCCATCGTCGTGCTACCCTTCGCGAACCTGAGCGGTGATCGTGAGCAGGACTATTTCGTGGATGGTATAACCGAGAGTTTGACTACGGACTTGTCGCGCATCAGTGGTTCATTTGTAATCGCGCAGAACAGCGCCGTCTCATACAAGGGTAGAGCAGTCGATGTAGGGCAAATCGGCCGCGAGTTAAACGTTCGCTATGTGCTGGAAGGCTCAGTGCAACGCAGCGGCAAGCGGCTTCGGATGAACGTGCAATTGATCGATGCCAAGAGCGGCCAGCATCTTTGGGCCGAGCGCTTCGAGAAGCCTGTCGTCGACCTGTTCGACATGCAGGACGAAATCGTATCGAGGCTCGCCAATACACTAGGTGCCCAGCTCATCGAGGCCGAGGCGCGCCGAGCCGAGCGTACGCCGCATCCCGACGCGATGGACTTGTATTTCCAAGGCCGGGCCTGGTTGATGAAGGGGATTAGCCTTGAATGCGTGACGCAAGCGCGGAGCTTCTTCGAACGCTCTCTGGAGTTCGACCCCGGCAACGTCGAAGCAATGATCGGCCTGGCAAGTGTTGATACGACAATTGCAGCCAGCTTTACGACGGATGATGGGCCTGCGCGGCTTGCAGCGGCCGAGGCGATGGCGAATAGGGCATTGTCCATCAGGCCCAACCGCACTTCGGCCCACTTGGCTCGGGGTTGGGTCCAGGTCTTTACGAACCGGGCCGCCCAAGGCATCCGTGAATTCGAGCATGCGTTGGCGCTGGAGTCGAATAGGGCCAACGCTCATGCTGCCCTTGGTTTTGCCAAATTCTATATGGGGCGCGGTGCCGAGACCGAAGGCCATATACTCGAGGCTCTACGTCTCTCCCCTCGCGACATTGAAGCCTACCAGTGGACGTGTTTTGTGGGCGTGGCCAAGTTGCAGCTTGGCTCGGACGTCGAAGCCGTCAGTTGGCTACGACGAAGCACTGAGGCGAACCGCAACTTTCCTCTCGCTCATGTGTTGCTCGCCGCTGCGTTGGGCCTGGCCGGCGCGCTCGATGAGGCGCGAACTGCTGCAAGAACAGGACTTGCGCTCAACTCAGGTTTCACCATCCGTCGCTTTCTCGCTGCTCAACAAAGCGACAACTTGATTTTCCTTGCTGGGGTCGAGCGCGTCTGTGAAGGCCTGCGCCTCGCTGGCGCGCCGGAAGGGTGATGAGCGATTCGGGTCGGAAGTCGACTTCAGCGCGCTTCTGCCCTACGTCGTCTTTGGGTCAAGGTGCGAAGAATTCGGCCTGAGCAAAACTAGACCGCTTCCACCCACGAAGCGGACCTCAACAAGACGGTTCGCCACTTCGCTGACGGGCCAGCAGCGGTGCATAGGGCGCCGGAGGGCGATGCCCCAGGGTCGGCACCGGCTGATCTGTGCTAGGCTTCTTCAACACATGGTCGGTTTTGGCGGAGGCGATTGTGAGGCGACGTGAGTTCATCGCGCTCCTCGGCGGCGCGGCGGCAATCCGACCACTCGGCGCGCATGCGGAGCGTCCGCCAGAGCGCATCCTCTATTTCACATACTCCGCCGGCTACCGGCATGATGTCATACCGCTTTCTAAGGTAATCCTGACCCAGCTCGGAAGCAATTCGGGTGTCTTTGAAGTCACTGCAACGGAAGACACGTCTGAATTTTCTACCGAAAACCTCGAGCGCTACGCAGCGGTGATGTTCTACACGTCAGGAGAACTTCCGATGAGCGACGCGCAAAAGAGAGCTCTTCTCAACTTTGTGCGTTCCGGCCGCGGGTTCCTTGGCGTTCATTCGGCGACGGACACATTCTACACTTGGCCGGACTATCTCGATCTGGTCGGCGGCTACTTTAATGGTCATCCCTGGCATCAGGCCGTGAAGATCGAGGTGGTTGATCCTGGCGATCCCCTGGTGGCTTTTCTCGGGAATTCGTTGCAAGTCGAGGACGAGATCTACCAAATCAGCGACTTCGACTATCGTGGATCACGCGTGCTCCTGCGCCTCGACCCAAACTCGGTGGACCTTGGCAAGACCGGCGTACATCAACGATTCTATGGCTGGCCTCTCATCTGGACCCGCTTCTATGGCGAAGGACGAGTATTTTATTCGGCGCTAGGCCACGAGCCGTCAGTTTGGCAGGACGCCCGCTACCAGCGAATCCTCACGAACGCTATCCTCTGGTGTATGCGAAGGTCGCCCTAGTATGGCGCCGCGGCACTTCGCATTTGCGCCACCGCCGGATTGGTTGGCTGGTGTCCGTGCCAGAGGTTCGGACCGTCCTGGTCTGCGACTTCCGCTCCGGGTCAAATTGCGAAGAACTCAGAGTGAGCAAGATCGGTCCGCTCCACCCCACCAAGCGGACCTCGATGAAAGGTGTCGTCACTTCGCTGATGGGCCATAACCGGTCGTGAGCAGCCGCGGCAACTCTGGGTCGTTATTCGATCACCTCGTCGGCGCGGGCGAGCAGCATGTCGGGCACCGTAAGACCGAGTGTCTTTGCAGTCCTTAGATTGATGACGAGGTCGAGCCGGGTCGGGAACTCAAAGGGTAGATCGGCCACGGGGGTGCCTTTGAGTACCTTGTACACGTAGGTCGCCGCGCGGTAATTGCATGCCCGAAGATCAATTCCATAGCTGATGAGCCCGCCCGCATCCACGAGTTCGCGGTATCCATAAAGGGTCGGGAGCCGAGTTGCCGCTGCGGCAGCGGCGATCTGAGCCCGATCCAAGAGTAAGAAGTTCGCCTGCAGAACGATGACGACGTCAACGCGCTCCGCTTCAAACCTTCTGAACGTGGGTTCTACATCCTCGGTTCTCTGAACATCCGCACCGACGATCTTGATTTCAAGTTTCGCGGCGGTGGCGTTGATTTCGTCCCACTGCGGAGCTGCTTTGATGTCGCTCGTGTCATTTACAATTCCAACTTTTTGCGCGCCGGGAACGATTTGCCGCGCGATCTCAAGCTGCTTTGCAGGCAGCCCACGCACGTAGGGCATGATGCCGGTCAGGTTGCCAGTTGGACGGCGAAGATCGTTTTCCGACAATCCAAACGCGGTCAGGTTTCCCAACGCTGCAACAACGATCGGGATGGTTGATGTTGCCTGCTTGGCGGCAAGCGCATTGGCGCTGGCGGCGGCAAATATGACATCGGGGCTGAGCTGAACCACCTCCCTCGCTACCTCCGGTAACTTCTCGGTAGACGCGGCAAGTCGGAACGCTATGTCGAAATCGCGCTCCTCGATGTATCCGAGTTCTTGCAGCCCCCTCAAGAACGATGGCCAGGCTCCGTAACCTTTGCGCTGAGCTGGCGTACCCGATCCAAATGTGCCGATAACGGGCCGTTTCCTCGGAGTCTGGGCTCGTGCGACATACGGCCACGCAATCGCTGCGCCGCCAAATAGCGTGACGAACTCGCGCCGTCTCATGTGTCCACTCCGGGCCCAGGAGAGGGAGACTTGTCGCGACAAATCATAGCACGCTGCGAGGGGCGGGGCTACTTTCATGACGTCTGTTGGGTAGCTGTTGAGGTCTGTCTCGGGTCAAAATGCGAAGAGCTCAGAGTGAGCAAAGTCAGTCCGCTCTACCCCACCAAGGTCAGCTATGGGCCAGAAGCGGAAGTCAGTTCGCGAAGAGCTTCAGCCAGACTCGGCTCCGACCTTGAGAGGGCTGTTCTGACGTGCTTGATAAAATGGGCGTATTTTCTGCTGCTCTGGTCGCCGTCTATAGCGACCACTGGACGCCGGTTGCGGCGATTCGGCGGATCCTGCTCCGGATGAAATCCTGGTTGAACTACGTGCTTTGGGGATAGCCCTGTGATCCGCGGCGTGCCGAGCAACTTGAACGGTGATCGCATGGAGATGGTAGCATTCGTTCGTCGACCGGGATGGGGTCTGCTTTTCGGCGCGCTCGCCGTAATGGCATGGCCAGCGATGGCGTGCGCCCAGACGCCGTCCGCATCGACGGCTGACAACACCGGCCTCGACTTCTTCCGTCCACCGCCGAACCTGTTCCAGTTGCAGTACGAATACCGGACGGCCCCCGGAAGCACCCGCGACGTCACGACCGACACGCTCAACCTCCGCTACGACCACGCGTTCTATCTGTCCCCGACATGGACGGTGGTGACGCGGACCGATCTGCCACTGCTCGCCAGGAACACAATCAACTCGAGTAATCCCAACGGCGACTACCTGTACGGCATCGGCGACGCCGATATTCAGGCCGCGGTCATCCACGACCTCGACACGCGCTGGGCGGTCGGCTTCGGCCTGCGGCTGATCGCGCCGACCGGTGCGGATCCTCTTGGATCGGGGAAGTGGCGCACGATGCCGATCGTGGGCTTCCGCATGGCGCTGCCCGAGATCAGCAAGTCGAGCTATTTCGAGCCGATCTTTCGCTACGACGTCAGCGTGGCCGGCGATCCGACCAGGCGGAACATCAGCAACCTGCAATTCGGTCCTACCTTGAATATCGGACTTCCGGAGCGCTGGTTCGTGACCTTCTTCCCGAGCCAGGATATCCGTTACAATTTCGGCGACCCGATCACAGGACAAACCGGGCGCTTGTTCCTGCCGTTCGACGTGCGGGTTGGAAAGAAGATCTCCGATCAGATCGCAGCCTCCGTCGAGGTCGGTGTTCCCATCGTCAAGGACTACCCCGTCTACAACTTCAAGGGCCAGTTTCGCCTCAACGTCACATGGTAATTCTGAGCCGTTAAGTCTTCGTCGCGGCGGAGTCCGCTTCGGGTCACAAGCCGACATCAAGCAGATGGCCACGATAGGTCTGCCATCAGTCAATAGCGGTCCTCGGCGAGGCCGGACGTAATATGCACTTTGTGCCAAAATGCGGATTCAAGATGGAGCGCAACTGATGTTCGATTTGTCGCGCCAATTAGAGCATGATTGATTAGCCTTTGCTGTGGCCCAAGATGTGGGCGCGCAAGCGGCGCCATTTCATCGGGTGATGGTATGCTCCACCGTTCCCAATTGTCGCGGGCGGGCTTTAGCTTGCTGATCCCCTCGTAACTTTGATGTCCGAGTTGGCGATGGAAGCCATCGGCCATCCATGGGCAGCGACGATGGCATTGTGCCACTGTTTTGCCCGACGGATCAAGTTGAGTTCGTAAAATCCGTAAGTGCCGGCGATCAAGCCATTGATATCGCTGTCACCGGCTACTGTGCATGGGGTTGTTTTCGAGTATTTTTGTTGTGCGGCTCGCCGGGCCTGATCCGGACCGGCGCTAGTGTCCACCGAGATAGGCCGTGATCAGCCGGGGATCGTGGATGAGATCCTTGGCCGGGCCCGACTGCACGACCTCGCCAGTCTCGAGCACATAGCCGTAATCGGCCGTCTCGAGCGCGGCGCGGGCGTTCTGCTCGACCAGCAGGATGGACACGCCGAGATCGCGCAGCGACGCGATGGTGCGAAAGATCTCGCGCACGATCAGCGGCGCGAGGCCGAGGCTCGGCTCGTCCAGCATGAGCAGTTTCGGCTTGGCCATCAGTGCGCGGCCGAGCGCGAGCATCTGGCGCTCGCCGCCGGAGAGCGTGCCTGCCGCCTGGCGCTGCCGCTCCTTCAGGCGGGGGAAGCGATCATAGACCTCGTCCAGTGTCTTCTGGACGCCCGAGCGGTCGCGCAGGCTGTAGGAGCCGAGCAGGAGATTGTCGGCGACCGTCATGTCGGAGAACAGCTCGCGCTTCTCCGGCACGAGGCACAGCCGGCGCTCGACGCGATCTTCGACCGACATCCTGCCGATGTCGTGACCCTGGAAGACCATGCGGCCGCGCGAGGCCAGCAGGCCGATGGCCGCCATCAGCAGCGTGGTCTTGCCTGCACCGTTCGGGCCGATGACGGTGACGATCTGACCTTCCTCGACCGACAGCGACACGTTGCGGACCGCTTCGACATTGTCGTAGCAGACCGTCACATCCGTCATGGACAGCATCTCGCTCACGCGACGCCTCCGAGATAGGCTTCCTGGACCCGTTCGTCGCTGCGGATCGCGGCTGGCGCGCCTTCGCAGAGTTTTGAGCCGAAATCGAGCACCACGATGCGGTCGACCAGCGACATCACGAACTCCATGTCATGCTCGACGATCAGGATCGTCAGATGGTCCGCCCGCAGAGAGCGAAGCAGTTCTGCGAGCCGCAGCTTCTCCTGACGGCGAAGGCCGGCGGCCGGCTCGTCCAGCACCAGCAGCGCCGGGTCGGCGGCGAGCGCACGTGCGATCTCAAGGATGCGCTGGTTGCCGAGCGGCAGATTGCCTGCGAGCTCGAACGGCTTGTCGCCAAGCCCGACGCGTTCGAGCTTCATCATGGCCTCGTGCCGGGCGCTGGCCTCCTCGCGCTGGTTGAAGCGGAAGGCGCCGGCGAGCAGGCCGCTGCGCGTGCGGGCATAGGTGCCGAGCATCACGTTTTCCAGCAGGCTCATGCGCGGCCTCAGCTTCACATGCTGGAAGGTTCGCGCGACGCCGGCCTTGGCGATGCGGGACTGCGCGTCATGCGTGATCGGGCGGCCCGCAAAGACGATCTCACCCTTGTTGACCCGGAGCGCTCCGGTCAGGCAGTTGAACATCGTGCTCTTGCCGGCGCCGTTGGGGCCGATGACGGCAAGGATTTCGCCGGCGCGGACCTCGAAGCTGACATTGTTGACGGCGACGAGGCCGCCGAACCGGCGCTCGACACCATCCACTTTCAGAAGCAGCTCCCCGGGCGTCGGTTGCGCGCGACGGGGCAGGGGCGGCGCCGGTTCAGGTCGCTCGCGCCTCGCCTTGGGCAGATAGCGGGCGACGAAGGGAACGATGCCCTGCCGGGCCCATTGCAGGAACAGGATGAACAGTGCGGAGAAGGCGACGATCTCGAGCTGGCCGGAGGCACCCTTGGCGATCAGCGGCAGATAGTCCTGTACGCTGTTCTTGAGCAGCGTGACGACCGCGGCCCCCACGACGCCGCCGAGAAGGCTGCCGGCGCCGCCGACCATCGACATCATCAGATATTCGATGCCCATGCCGGCATCGAACGGACCCGGGCTGATGAAGCGGCTCATATGCGCATAGAGCCAGCCGGAGAGCGAGGCCAGGAAGGCCGCGATCACGAAGGTCACGAGCTTGATGCGGAAAGCGTTGATGCCGAGGCTCTCGACCAGCGTATTGCCGCCGCGGAGCGCGCGCATGGCGCGGCCGAGCCGGGAGTCCAGCAGGTTGTAGCCGAGGAAGAGCACCGCGGCGACGATGCCCCAGATCAGGAAATAGATCTGGGCGCTCGTGACCAGCGCAATCGAACCAAAGCTGATCGGCGGGATCGACGAGATGCCGTTGAAGCGGCCGAGCCCCTCGACATTGCCGAACAGGAAGCCGATCGCGAGGCCCCAGGCGACGGTCGAGAGCGACAGGAAATGGCCCTGAAGCCGCAGGGTGACGACGCCGAGAACCGTTGCGACGCCGCAGGTCAGCACCACGCCGAACAGGAGGCCGAGCCACGGGGAGTACCCGTTCAACGCAGAGACCCACGCGGTTGCATAGGCCGCGACGCCGACGAACGCCGCCTGTCCGAACGACACGATGCCGCCGACGCCGGTGAGGAGTGCAAGACCAATGGCGACCAGCGAATAGATGCCGATATAGTTCATCAGCGTGATGCTGAACGGACTGAGCACGAAGGGAGCCACCGCGAGACACAGCACGGCGAGGATGGCGGCAAGCTGAATGTGGAGGCGCGTCATTCCTCGATCTCCTCCTCGGAATGCAGCGAGGCGAGGGATCGCCAGATCAGGATCGGGATCAGCAGCGAAAAGACGATGACGTCCTTGAGCGCGCTGCTCTCGAAGGAGGCGAAGCTTTCGAGGATGCCGACGCCGACGGCGCCGATCGCCGCACCGGGATAGCTGGTCATGCCGCCGACGATGGCGCCGACAAAGGCCTTGAGGCCGATCAGGAAGCCGGAATCGTAGAACACGGTGTTCACCGGCGCGATCAGGATTCCCGACACGCCGGCCATCAGCGACCCCAGCAGATAGGCGATCGTGCCGGCGCGTGCGGGGCGTATTCCCATCAGCCGGGAGCCGGTCCGGTTCACGGCCGTGGCGCGCAGCGATTTTCCGACCAGCGTGAAGTCGAAGAAGAGGTAGAGCAGGCCGCTGAAAACGAGTGCCGCGATCACGATCAGCATGGTCTGGCCCGAGATCAGCACGCCCGCGAACTCGGTCGAGAGCGAGGTCAGCGGCTCGGTTCGAACGCCTTCGGGCCCGAAGAACAACAGGCCAAGGCCGACCAGCGCGAAATGCAGCGCCACGGACACCGTCAGCAACAGCAGCACGGTGCCGTCAGCGATGGGACGGAAGACGATCCGGTCCAGAAGCGGGGAGATCGGCGTGATCAGCATCAGCGCCAGCACGAGCCTGACGGCAAGCGGCGGGTCCAGGCGCATGACAAGCCAGGCTGCACCGACCACGGCGAGCGGAAGCAGGAGATAGAAGGACAGCGCGCGGGGCAGCAGCCGGAGTTCGCCGGAGCGCACCAGCGAGATGATCTCGATCAGGGTCGCAAGACAGGCCAGGATCACGACCAGCGCTCCCGTGCCCGGAAAGCGCTTCGCGTCGAGGGCAGCCAGCGTCAGCGCGGTGAAGGCCGCGATGTCGCCGAAGGGAATGAAGATGACCCGCGTCACCGTGAAGATCAGGACGGTCCCGATCGCCACCAGGGCGTAGACGGCCCCGGTGGCGATCCCGTCGATCGCGAGAATGGCTGCAATGTCGCTCGTCATTGAGACGTCGTTGCTCCCTGTGATGCCGGGGCCATTGATCCGGTTATGGCGCGTACTTCCAGGCGCCGCCGGTCAGGCGCACCACGACGAGCGAGCGCTCGTCGACGCCGGTGACCGCACCGGGCTTGAAATTGTAGATAGCATGCACGCCCGGCAGCTCCTTGGTGCTGAGGATCGCGTCCCGCAGCGCCGTGCGGAATTCCGCCGTTCCGGGCTTGGCGGTCTTCAGCGCGCGCTCGGCAGCGTTAGCGAAAATCAGCCAGGCGTCGAAGGAATAGGCGGAGAAGCCGTCGGTGGTCGGGATGTTATGGGTCTTCTGGTAGACGCTGCGGAAATCCAGCGCAATCTTCTTGGCGAAGTGCTCGTCGGGCAGCTGCTCGGCGACGATCACGGGACCCGCGGAGACCTGAATGCCTTCGGCCGCCTTGCCGCCGACGTTGACGAAGTCCGGATTGACGAGTGCAACGGTGCCGTAGGTGTTGCCCTTGAAGCCCCGCTCGGCGAGCGTGAGAAGGGGCAGCGCGCCTTGCGTACCCGAGCCGCCGTCCAGCACGGCGTCGGGACGTGCGGCCATCACCTTGAGAATCTGCGCGGTGACCGAGGTGTCGGTGCGGGCATAGCGCTCGTTGGTCTGAATCTTGATGTCGCCAGCGGCTTCGGCGGCCTTGGCGCCGTTGTAGACGAGGTCGCCCCAGGCGTCGGAGAAGCCGACATAGCCGATGTTCTTCATGCCGTCGCGCTTCATGCGATCGGCGACGATCTTGACGAGGAGAGAGGCCGGCTGCGGCACCGACACCACCCACTGCTCCGGCGTGTCCGGCAGCTTGCCGATCGGCGAGACCGCGATCATCGGCACTTTCAGTTCGCTCGCCACCGCCGCCATGGCGATGGTCGAGGGCGCGGTGGCCGTGCCGATCAGGAGGTCCACCTTCTCTTCTTCCACCAGCTTGCGCGCATTGCGGGTCGCGGCCGACGGGTCGGAGCCGTCGTCGAGCTGGATCAGACGAATGGTCTCGCCGTTGATGGTCTTCTTGTATTCATAGGCGGCATTGATGCCGCGCCCATAGGGGATTCCGATCGACGAGCCGTTGCCGCTTAGCGAGGTGACGAAGCCGATGGTGATGTCGGCCTGCGCAGCCGGCGCTGCGAAGAGTCCGGCGACAAGTGCGAGTAGGCTCAGAGTCTTGCGCATACGCGTTCTCCTCCGTTGGTGCTGGATAGGAATGCCTCGAAGCTGCCGTGCGGGGACCCCGAACGACGAATGAACCGATTGAAAGCATTGCTGCAGCGCCGAAACCCGGGCGCGACCGAAGAGGGTTTGCTCGGCCGGATCTCAGCGGCCATGGCGCTGGTTGCCGCTCGAACGACAGGCCCATCGGCAGATGCGGGCGGGACTTTCCCGAAGCAACGAAAGGCCGTTGGCCCGGCCGCGATGCGCGGTCGGCGATGCTGTTGCTGCCGGCTGTTCGAGCACGGCGACTGTCCACACGATCGAGTCTCTCAAAATCGGTGCCCTGCAACATCATTGTCATGGCCACCGGTCACTGACCGGCGAGGAATTACTTAAAGCCTAAAGTATTGTTGGTGGAGCCGTCAACACGTGTCACGGCTCTGTCAGAAAAAATGTTGTTGCATACAATTTCGCCAGAGTGCGGCGCCTCAGTGCCGATCGAGCGTACAAAATGGCCGGGCTCCCCTTGCGGTGGCGGTGGCCGTCGGCGGCGACGCCGAGCGCATTTGACGCGTGAATTAGTTTATGATTGAAATATATTTATCGGCCGTCGACGACCGATCCTCCGATCACCGCCTGAGGAGAAGGACGATGCGCATCTTCTGGCAGAGCTTCGTTGATGCGAGCGTGAACGCGCCCTACATGGCGCGGCTGTCGGAATACCTCAACAACATCGCCGCATCGGGCACGACAGTTCACGTCGAGGGCATTTCGCCGCCCGACCGGGAGTTCGGACGGCTCGCGGAATTGCGCTGCGCCGTCCAGGCGATCGACAACGGCATCGCAGCCGAGGAGGGCGGGTTCGACGCCTTCGTGATGGGACATTTCCAGGATCCCGGACTCTACGAGTTGCGTTCGACGCTCGACATTCCCGTGATCGGGACCGGCGAGGCGACGTTGCTGGCGGCCTCTCAGCTCGGCCGGAGACTCGGCCTTGTGACGCTCGATCCCGTCTTCGAGGTCTGGCACTACGAGCAGGCCGAGCGTTATGGCCTCGGCGATCGCGTGGTCCATGTGACCGGCCTTGGCTGCAAGCCGGCGGATTTCGCGGATGCCTTTGACGGAGATCAGGCCGCGCAAGCCCGCATGATCAAGGACTTTGTCGCCTGCGCACGTCCGCTGGTCGAGCACGGCGCCGATGTCGTGATCCCCGCCGGTGTGCTGCCGGGCCTTCTGATCGGAAGGGAGCATGGCCTGAAGGTCGGGCACGCGCCGGTGGTCAATTGCGCGGCGGTGGCGCTGAAAAGTGCCGAGATGTGGGTGCAGCTCCGGCAGCTCAATGGCACCGAGCCCAGCCGCGGGCCGAGCTTCAAGCGGGCCAGCGCCCAGGCGCGCGACGATTTCCGCGCACTGCTTGCTCGCAACAGCCGCTAGGACTGGAGAATGAATGATGATGACTCCCGAAAAGATCCTGTACGAGACCGAGGTGACGGCGACCGGCGGCCGGGACGGCAAGGCCGCCAGCGCCGACGGCCTGTTGTCGGTATCGCTGTCCGTGCCGAAATCGCTGGGCGGTCCCGGGGGCGAGGGCACTAATCCCGAACAGCTCTTTGCGGCCGGCTACGCCGCGTGCTTTCTCGGTGCGGTCAAGCTTGTCGCGCGCACCCGGAAGGTCGTCCCATCCGCTGAGCCGTCAGTGACCGCGAAGGTTGCGATGGGTCCGGTTCCCGTCGGATATGCGCTCGCCGTCGAACTGAAGGTCGATCTGCCCGGCGTCGAGACATCAGTGGCCGAGGAGGTCGTCGCGGGCGCGCATGAGCGCTGCCCCTATTCGAACGCAACCCGCGGCAATATTGCCGTGAGGCTGACGGTCATCTGAGACAGTGAACGAGGCGGGCGGTTGGTGACCAATACCTTGCGCACACCGTACGACGGCGTCGTGATTGCGGCGCCCGTCACGATTCCCTATGTGCGCTACTCCATCGAGAGTGCGCAGTGGTGGATCGGGCGGGCACTGAGTACGCTCGTTGCGCAGGCCGGCATCAAGGCTTCCGACATCGACGGTCTGTGCGTCTCCAGCTTCACCATGGGCACCGACAGCGGGATCGGGCTGACGCAGCATTTCGGGCTCTGCGTGCGATGGCTGGATACGATTCCGCTCGGTGGCGCCAGCGCCATCGCAGGCTTGCGAAAGGCGGCGCGCGCGGTTCAGGCGCGCGACGCCGACATCGTGGCGTGCATCGCCGGCGATACCAACCATGTCGATTCCTTCCGGCTGACGCTGGAGAACTTTTCGCGGTTCAACCAGGACGCCGTCTATCCCTACGGTGCGGGCGGCGCCAATGCGAGCTTCGCGCTGATTGCCCGCAACTACATGCGGACCTTCGGCGTCACGCGTGAGGATGTCGGCAGGATCGCCGTGGCCCAGCGCGCCAATGCCCTGCGCAACCCGCATGCGCTGATGAAGACGCCGCTGACGATGGAGCAATATCTGGCGGCCCGGCCGATCTCCGATCCCATCCATCTCTTCGATTGCGTGATGCCATGCGCCGGCGCCGAGGCCTTCCTGGTGATGCGGGATGAGACCGCGGCTTCGCTCGGGCTGACAGCCGCACGGCTGCTTTCGACGATCGAGCGGCACAATGCCTTTGCCGACGATCCGATGCAGGTCCGCGGCGGCTGGGCAATGGACGTCGGCGAGCTCTATGCGATGGCCGGCGTGAAGCCCGACGATCTCGATATCGTGCAGACCTATGACGACTACCCCGTCATCACGATGATGCAGTTCGAGGATCTCGGATTCTGCAACAAGGGGGAGGGGGCCGAGTTCGTGCGCCAGCACGATCTCACCATCGACGGCGACTTTCCCCACAATACGTCGGGCGGACAGCTCTCGGCCGGACAGGCCGGCGCCGCCGGCGCCTATCTCGGTCTCGTCGAGGGACTTCGACAGGTTCTCGGGACTGCAGGCCCCACCCAGGTCGGGAATGCGAGCCTCGCCTTGGCCTCGGGGTTCGGTATGATCAACTATGACCGTGGTCTCGCCTCGGGCGCCGCGATCTTTGCAGGGCCGTCGCGATGATAGAGCCGATCAAGCCGCCCCGGCGCAAAAACCCGCTGCTGCGGACGCGGCTGCCTGCTTCGCCGCCGCGACCGCGCAGCAGGACGTCGCATGGGTTCACGCGGGCAGCCGCCGAGGGCCGCTTCATGCTGCAACGCTGTGACGCCTGCGGTTCTTTTGCTTATCCGGCGCGGGAGGCCTGTCCGTCTTGCCTGTCGGCCGGCCTCGCATTCGTCGCCGCGCCGCGTCGGGGCATGCTGCTTGCCGAGACGACGGCACGCGTGCCGAGCGATGTCTATTTCCGCGAACGGGCGCCGTGGCGGATCGGCCTCGTCAAGATGGATTGCGGTCCGACGATTGTCTCGCATCTTCATGCCGACTGCGTGGAGGGCGCAGCGGTCCGCATGTCGTTTCAACTCGACAAGAGCGGCCAGGCAGTGGCCTTTGCCCATCCCGAGGGGGAGACTCCCAATATGGCCGACGACAAGCAATGGCGGGAAATGACGGCCGATCCGAAATTCCGGCGGGTGCTGGTCACCAACGGTCGGAGCGTGATCGGTCAGGAGGCCGTCGCCGCCTTGAAGGCCGCGGGCGCCAAGACGGTGTTCGTCGGCGTTGCCGAACCGTGGCGGCCTTTCGCCGGCGAGCAGCTGCTGCGCGGTCAGGACGGAATCGAGATCGTGACCCTTGACACCGCCGACGAGAAATCTGCTGCCGATCTCGCGGCCGACATCGGCGGCAAGGTCGATATCCTCGTCAACACGACGGAATATGTGCGGCCGGGCGGCCTGCTCGACCGCAGGGGCACGAGCATCGCGCGCGACGAGATCGACCAGGCCTATCTCGGCTTCATCAACCTCGCGCAGGCCTTCGGCCCCGCCATGCGGATGCGGGGCGCCGATGGCATCAACAACAGTGCCGCGTGGGTCAACATTCTCTCGGTCCATGCGCTGGCGAACTGGCCTGCCTTTGGCGCCTACTCGGCCTCGCAAGCGGCGTGCCTGTCGCTCTCGCACTGCCTCCGCGCCGAGCTCAGGCCCGGCGGCGTCAGGGTGATGAATCTGTTCACCGGGCCCGTCGACACCGAGTGGTTCCAGACCGTACCGCCGCCGAAGGTCGCGCCGCGCGCAATCGCGCAGGCGATCGTGTCGGGGCTGAGAGGCGGGCTCGAGGAGATGTATGTGGGAGATGTCGCCGAAGAGATCCGGCAACGTCTCGCGGCCAATCCGAAAGCGCTCGAGCGCGAGCTCGACAGGTGAGATCGGGATTTCAACCAAGCCGGAGGACGTGACGATGCAGAGCAATAATCTCCTGGAGCTGGCGGGTGCGATTTCTTCCGGCGCGGTGCGCGTCGTCGATCTGACATTTACGCTCAGTCCGGATTTTCCGGTCATCGTGCTGCCGCCCGAGTTCGGCCAGGCCGCGCCGGTCCGTATCCAGGAAATCTCGCGATACGATGGTCGCGGCCCGGCCTGGTACTGGAACAACGTCACGTTCGGCGAACACACCGGCACGCATTTCGACGCGCCGATCCACTGGTTCACCGGCAAGAACCTGCCGAACAATGCCGTCGACACCATGCCGGCCAAGGACATGATCGCGCCGGCCTGTGTGATCGACTGCTCCGCGCAGGCGGCGCAGGATCCCGATTTCCTGCTGACGGTCCCGCTCGTCGAGGCCTGGGAAGCAAAGCACGGCCGGATCCCCGAGCGGAACTGGGTGCTGCTCAGGACCGACTGGTCGAAGAAGGGCTGGCGCGACTATTCCAATCTCAGGGATGACGGTGCACACACGCCGGGCCCCAACGCGGCCGTCATGAAGTGGCTGGTGGAAGAGCGCGGCGTCATCGGGTTCGGCACCGAGACCATCGGCACGGATGCGGGGCAGGCCGGTCATTTCGAGCCGCCTTATCCAGCGCATCATTTCCTGCACGGCGCCGGCCGCTACGGCCTGCAATGCCTGTGCAACCTGGATCAGCTTCCGGCCACCGGGGCGGTCATCGTGGCCTCGCCGCTGAAGATCCAGAACGGCTCCGGCAGTCCGCTTCGCGTCATCGCGCTGGTTGCGTCAGCCTGAATCCAATCCATGGCGCTTGCCAATCGGAACAAGACATCCTCACGAAAGACAGGTGCCATGAACTTGATCAAGAGCCTGCTGGCTTCCACTGCATTGCTTCTCGCCGTCCCGCAACTTGCGCAGGCCGAGATCCTCGTCGGCTTCGTCACCGGTCTCAGCGGGCCGGTATCTTCGATCGGCATCCCGAATGCGAAGGGCATCGCCGCGGGAGAGGCCTATGTCGGTGAGATCGGCGGCGAGAAGGTCCGCGTCATCCAACTCGACGACGCTTCCGATGCCACCGCCTCGGCGCGCAACGCTCGCAAGCTCGTCGAGCAGGAGAAGGTCGATATCCTGATCGGGACGTCGGGTGCGCCGCAGACCCTGGCGATGGCGACCGCCGCGATTGAGATGAAAGTGCCGATGATCGCGGTGTCACCGATCGCGCCGGTGCCGCCGGGCGACGGCGGCCCCTGGGTCGTCCAGACGCCGCAGCCGACGCCGCTTCTCGTGCAAGGCATCGTCGACCACATGAAGGCGAAGGGCCTGAAGACCGTCGCGTTCATCGGCTTCTCCGATGCGTTCGGCGACCTCATGTACAACTCGCTCGAGCAGAGTGTGAAGACGACCGACATCAAGATCATTGCCAACGAACGCTACGCCAGATCGGATTCTTCGGTCACGGCTCAGGTGCTGCGCGCACTCGCCGCACGTCCCGACGCCATCATGCTCGGCGGCACTGGAACGCCCGGCGCGCTGCCGGTCATCGCCTTGTCCGAGCGCGGATATAAAGGGCCGCTATACGGCAATCATGGGCTGATCAGCGCCGATTTCCTGCGTCTCGCCGGCAAGGCCGCCAACGGCATCATCTGCCCGACTGGACCCGTGACCGCGGCGGAGCAGCTTCCGTCCAGCAATCCGATCCAGAAGGTGGCCCTGGATTTTCGCTCTGCCTTCGAGAAGGCGAACGGCGAGGCGCCGACGGATTCATTCTCGTCCTATTCCTTCGACGGCTGGCTCGTCTTCGCCGATGCCGCCAAGCGCGCGATGGCAACCGGTGCCAAGCCCGGTTCGCCGGAATTCCGCACCGCGCTTCGTCAGGCACTGTTCACGACCAAGGAGGTCGTCGGGACGCAGGGCGTCTATACCTATACGCCGGCGGATCGGCACGGCGTCGACGATCGCTCGCGCGTCCTGGTCCAGATCGAGAACGGCAAATACAAGCTGTTGCCCTGAGACGGGAGCATGATCGTGACGGAGAACGCGCCGGTGAATATCAGCGACGCGGTCGGCCGGGAGAACGTGACGCCGGCCTGGGCGTGTGCAGTGACGTCGTTTCCGCCGTCGGACCGCATCCTCTCAACGATCCTCACGCGGCAGGCCGAGCGCTACGGCGAGCGCGTGCTGCTTGTCGCTGGTGAGACGCGCTGGAGCTTTGCGCAGACCGCGGCGATCGCGGCTGCGTCGGCCCAGGCGCTCGTCGACGCCGGGATCAGGCCGGGCGATCGGGTTGCGCTGATGTGTTCGAACCGTCCGGAGTTCCTGCAGGTCTATCTCGGCTGTGCATGGCTTGGCGCCATCGCGGTCCCGATCAATACCGCGCTACGCGGCTTCCAGCTCTCCCACATCTTCCGAAACTCGCGTCCTGCGCTCCTCGTCGTCGAGGCTCAGTTCGTCGACGCGATCGAGAGTGTCGAGGCGGGTGTCGAGCTGCCGCCCCGGACCTGGATCGTCGGAGCTGCCGCCGGTGCGATCGATGCCGGGCTTTCCTCGGTACCGTTGCCGGCGCTGGGAGCCGCGGCCCCGGCGGGTGCCGTGCGTCCTGGCGATACCGTTGCGATCCTCTACACGTCGGGCACGACGGGGCCAGCGAAGGGTGTGTGCTGTCCGCAGGCACAGCTGTTCTGGTGGGGCATTTATTCGGCGCGGGCGCTTGGCATCCGCGAGGGCGATGTGCTGTTCACGACATTGCCGCTGTTCCACACAAACGCGCTCAATGCGTTCTATCAGGCGCTCCTGAACGGCTGCACCTACGTGTTGGAGCCGAAATTCTCCGCCTCCGGCTTCTGGGCCGCCGCGCAACGACACAATGCGACGGTCGGCTATCTGCTCGGCGCGATGGCCTCGATGCTGCTGGCGCAGCCGAAGAATGCGAACGATTCGGCGCATCGTCTTCGCGTCGCGCTTGGCGGCGGCGTGCCGCCACAAATCCACAGTCCGTTCCTTCAGCGGTTTGGCGTGCCGCTGGTCGATGGCTACGGGTCGACCGAGACCAACTTCGTGTTCGCGGGCACGATCCCGTCGGATCGTCCGGGAACGATGGGCTATCTGGCCGACGGAATCGAGGCACGGATCGTCGATGAAAACGATTCAGCGCTTCCTGACGGACAGGCCGGCGAGCTCGTGCTTCGCGCCGGA
Source organism: Bradyrhizobium sp. Pa8 (assembly GCF_052588265.1). Taxonomy (NCBI): domain Bacteria; kingdom Pseudomonadati; phylum Pseudomonadota; class Alphaproteobacteria; order Hyphomicrobiales; family Nitrobacteraceae; genus Bradyrhizobium; species Bradyrhizobium sp. Pa8. Next base: position 3,662,974 of record NZ_CP176767.1, read on the forward strand.
GAACCCTTTGCGTTCGCCGCCGGCTATTTCGGCATGCCGGAGAAGACGGTCGAGGCCTGGCGGAATCTGTGGTTCCACTCAGGCGATCGGGTCGTTCGGGATGCTGACGGCCATTATCGCTTCATCGACCGTATGAAGGATTCGATCCGCAGGCGTGGCGAGAACGTATCCTCGTGGGAGGTCGAGCAGACCATCCAGTCCCATCCCGCGGTCGCCGCCTGCGCGATCTACCCGCTGCCGTCCGAGTTGGGAGAGGACGAGGTTGCGGCTGCGATCCTGCTGGAGCCGGGCCAATCGCTGGATCCCGTCGACATCGTCAGGCATTGCGAGGGCCAGATCGCCTATTTCGCCATCCCGCGCTATGTGCGCATTCTGAGCCAGATGCCGTTGACTGAGAACGGCAAGATCAAGAAGGGCGTGCTGCGTGAGGCGGGCGTCACCGCGGATACGTGGGATCGCGAGGCGGCCGGAGTGAGGTTGCGACGCTGACGTCGCGTCTCTTCAGGGTTTTTGCAGGGCGTCCTTGACGGCGCCCTTGAGGTCGTCGAGTTCGCCGATCAATCCGTCGAACCGGTCCGCCGGGAAATCCGCTAGCAGCTCGGCAAGCCACGCGCCGTGGCTTTTGGCCATTCGCCTGAAGGTCTTGCGGCCTTCGACCGTCATGCAGACAATCTGCACGCGGCGGTCGAGGTTCGACGGCGTGCGCGTGATGTATCCGTCCTCGACCAGGCGGTCCACGATCGGCGTGAGGTTCCCGGCCGAGACCATCAGGCGCTTGGGCAGCTCTCCCAGCACAAGCCCGCTCGGTTCGCGGTCGAGCTGAGCGAGCACATCGAAGCGGGGCATCGTGAAATCGAACTCGTCGCGAAACCGGCGCCGCAGCTCGCCTTCGATCAGGGTCGTGCAGGCGAGCAGCCGGAGCCAGACCCGCGTTTGAGCCCTATACTCGGCGTCCTGATCCGTCCCATTCTTCGAAACAGGCGTGGACTCCTTCGCGAGTGCCAATCGAATCTCCCGGGCTTGGTGGCCTGACGAAAGCCGGCGCAGCTGTCCATGGTCACTGGCAAGATAGTTCGTGCCAAAAGTAAATTCAAGGCCGCGCCCCAGCGGCTCGGAATCGGTGCTGCCGTGTGTCCAATTTACAATGAATCGACAGATCGACGCCGCAAAGACGAGCCCGGCCGAGGTCTTTTCAGAACTGCCTTGACAAGATGTGCGCCGAAGAAATATTTTATGCTTAAAATAATTTGGGTGAAAGCTCGGCACACGGCGCGACGCGCGAAAGCGAGGGATCATGCGCATAGTCTGTATCGGCGGCGGCCCGGCCGGTCTCTATCTGGGCCTGCTGATGAAGCGCCGGCACCCGGAGCACGTCATCACGGTCGTCGAGCGCAACAAGCCCTACGATACGTTCGGCTGGGGCGTCGTGTTCTCGGATGCCATGATGTCCGCGATGCGCCTTGCCGACCCCGAAAGCGCGGCCGAGATCGAGGACGCCTTCAATCACTGGGACGACATCGAGCTCGTCTTCAAGGGGACGCGCCAGCGCACGACGGGCCATGGCTTCATCGGTATCGGGCGCAAGCATCTGCTCAATATTCTTCAGCGGCGCTGCGAGGCGCTGGGCGTCGAGCTCGTCTTCGAGCGCGAGGTCGAGTCCGATCTCGAATTTCCCGATGCCGACCTGATCGTCGCCTGTGACGGCGTCAATTCCAGGATCCGCGCTCGCTATGCCGAGCAATTCCAGCCCGACATGGTGATCCGGCCCAACCGCTTCATCTGGCTCGGCACCAAGAAGGCGTTCGACGCCTTTACATTCGATTTTCAGAGAACCGAGCACGGCTGGTTTCAGGCCCACATCTACAAATTCGATGCCGAGACCTCGACCTTCATCGTCGAGACCACGGAAGAAGCCTACCAGGCCCACGGGCTCGACAAGCTCGATCAGCAGGGCTCGATCGAGTTTTGCGAAAAGATCTTTGCCGAGACGCTCGATGGCGCGAAGCTCCTGACCAACGCCCGCCATCTGCGCGGCTCGGCCTGGCTCAATTTCAGCCGCCTGATCTGCGGCAAATGGAGCGTGTTCAACGGCAAGTCTCATGTCGTGCTGATGGGGGATGCCGCGCACACCGCGCATTTCGCCATCGGATCGGGCACCAAGCTCGCGCTCGACGACGCCATCGAGCTCGCCAACCAGTTCGATCGCCATGGCCACGGTCGCTCCGGCATCGAAACCGTGCTGGACGCGTACGAGGAGGTGCGCCGCGTCGATGTCGCGCGCATCCAGAACGCTGCACGCAACGCCATGGAATGGTTCGAGGTGGTTGGCCGGCGCTATGCCGACACGCTCGAGCCGCCGCAATTCTTCTATTCGATGCTGACGCGCTCGCAGCGCATCAGCCACGAGAACCTTCGGCTGCGGGATCGTGCCTGGCTCGAAGGCTTCGAGCGCTGGTTCGCCGCGCGGTCGGGTATCGCGATCAAGGATGGCGAGCGGGTGCCGCCACCGATGCTGACACCGCACCGTGTGCGGGGACTGGCCCTTGCGAACCGGATCATGGTCTCGCCGATGGCGATGTATTCGGCGCAGGACGGGCTCATCAACGACTTCCACGTCGCCCATCTCGGCGCGCGTGCCATGGGCGGCGCCGCGCTGGTCTTTGCCGAGATGACCTGCGTCTCGCCGGATGCGCGGATCACGCCGGGCTGCCTCGGGCTCTGGAACGATGCGCAAGCGGCGCAATGGCGCCGCCTGGTCGAACTCGTCCATGGCGTCGGGCATGCCAAGGTGGGGATTCAGCTCGGTCACGCCGGCCGCAAGGGCTCAACCAGGGTGCCCTGGGAAGGGATCGATCAACCCCTTGAATCTGGAGAGTGGCCGCTGATCTCGGCCTCGGCGTTGCCGTATCTGCCCCACAGCCAGCTGCCGCGGGCGATGGACCGCGGCGACATGGACCGCGTGCGTGACGATTTTGTCGCCGCGACACATCGTGCCGCTGCCGCCGGCGTCGAATGGCTCGAACTCCATTGCGCGCACGGTTATCTGCTGTCGAGCTTCCTCTCGCCCTTGACCAATCGGCGTACGGACGAATACGGCGGCAGCCATGAAAACCGCGCGCGCTTTCCGCTGGAGGTGTTCGAGGCGATGCGCGCAGCGTGGCCGTCCGATCGGCCGATGTCGGTGCGCCTGTCCTGCCATGACTGGACCGACGGCGGCAACATTCCTGCCGACGCGGCGATCTTCGCTGCGATGTTCAAGGAGGCCGGAGCGGATCTGATCGATTGTTCGTCGGGGCAGGTCTGGAAGGACGAGCGGCCGATCTATGGACGCCTGTTCCAGACGCCGTTCGCCGACTTGATCCGCAACGAGGTCGGCATCGAGACCATCGCAGTCGGTGCGATCTCCGAGGCCGATCACGCCAATTCGATTCTCGCGGCCGGCCGCGCCGATCTCTGCGCCATCGCGCGGCCGCATCTTGCCGACCCGGCCTGGACGCTGCACGAAGCCGCGCGCATCGGCATCACCAAGGTCGAGTGGCCGAAGCAGTATCTGTCCGCCAAGGGACAATACGAAACCAATCTGGCGCGCGCGGCGGCTGCGGCCGGGCAATGAGCGGAGGAGGGTTCAGATGAACTCCACGGCGAAAGTGATCCGGCGCGAATGGCTCGACTGGCCGTTTTTCGAGCCGCGTCATCATTCGGTCGGCGAGGCACTCGACCGCTTCGTGCAGTCGGGGGCTCTCGACACAATCGATCACACTGATGTCGATGACGCCTGCCGCAAGCTCGTGCGCGCGATGGGCGAGGCGGGGGTGCTCGATTGCGCCGTCGCGGCGCCCGACGGCGATGCGACGACGATCGATTCCCGCTCGATCTGCCTGTCGCGGGAGTCGCTAGCCTATGCCGATGGTCTCGCCGATTTCGCCTTCGCCATGCAGGGACTGGGCTCCGGCGCAATCGCGCTCGGCGGCTCGGCGGACCTGCGCAAGGCCGTGCTGCCGAAAGTTCGCGCCGGCGAATGGCTGGCGGCCTTCGCGCTGTCCGAGAAGGAGGCGGGATCGGACGTCGCGGCGATGTCCTGCATGGCGCGGGCCGACGGCAATGACTACGTCATCGACGGCGAGAAGACCTGGATCTCCAACGGCGGTATTGCCGACGTCTACACGCTGTTTGCGCGAACGGGCGAGGCGCCGGGCGCCCGCGGCATCTCGGCCTTTGTCGTCTTCCCGGATGATCCCGGCTTCAGCATCGCCGACCGCATCGACGTCATCGCGCCGCATCCGCTGGCGACGCTGCGCTTTACCAATTGCCGGATTCCGGCGAGCCGTCGCCTCGGCGCGCCGGGCGGCGGGTTCAAGCTCGCGATGCAGACCCTCGATATCTTCCGCGCGTCTGTAGCCGCCGCGGCCCTTGGCTTTGCGCGGCGTGCACTGGACGAAGCGCTGTCGCATGCGCGCAGCCGGCATATGTTCGGTGCGACGCTGGGGGATCTGCAATTGACCCAGGCCGCGCTCGGCGACATGGCGACGGAGACTGACGCCGCCGCGCTCCTGACCTACCGCGCGGCCTGGCGCCGCGACGTCCAGAAGCTTCCCACGACGCGCGAAGCTGCGATGGCGAAGCTGACAGCAACCGAGACCGCGCAGCGCGTCATCGACCGCGCTGTCCAGATGTTCGGCGGCCGCGGCGTGCGCAAGGGTGAGATCGTCGAAAGCCTCTACCGCGAAATCCGCGCGCTGCGCATCTACGAGGGCGCGACCGAGGTCCAGAAACTGATTGTCGCGCGCGATCTCTTGAAGCCGCGCTGAGAGGATTGAGAGCTCCGCATGAGTACGATGAGAAAGTCAGAAGGCCCCGCGGCGAGCGGTCTGCAAGTGCTTCAGCCCGGCGGCTGGCCGCAGCCGAAGGGGTACGCGAACGGCATGATGGCCGAAGGACGTCTCGTTGTGACGGGTGGTGTCGTCGGCTGGGACGTCGCCGGGCAGTTTGCCGATGGATTTGTCGCGCAGGTTCGGCAGACGCTCGAAAACATCGTTGCGATCCTGGCGGAGGGCGGCGCCCGGCCGGACCATCTCGTGCGCCTGACATGGTATGTCGTCGACATGGATGAATACACCACGAATCTGAAGGCGCTCGGCAAGGCCTATCGCGAGGTGGTCGGCACCCACTACCCCAGCATGGCGCTCGTGCAGGTGGTGCGCTTGGTCGAGCCATCCGCGCGCGTCGAGATCGAAGCGACTGCCGTCGTCCCGCGCTGACGAGGGCATGCGCGAAGGTGCTGCCGCCCATCGCGCGGGCTCATGGGCCGCTACGCGACCGGAATGAACGCATATCCTTGCTCTTCTTCGACCACTCTGCCGATGCCTGGTCGACCTAGGTGAGCGCCGGCCAGCCACGTCTGCGCATTTGCTGCATCCTGGAGCAACTTGATCCGGCTAGCCCGCGCCATGGCTTCGTCATCGTCATATGCCCAGGTAAGCTCCGGACGGGAAAACTGTGCGGCGGGAACGTGGATAAGGTCGCCGCAGAATAAGACATCGTCCTCGTCAGTGTTGAGGAGATAACCCATATGGCCGCGAGCATGCCCAGGTATATCCACCGCCAGTAAATGATCGGCCAGCCGATCTCCTCCGTTAACTGGGGCAAGGAGCGAACGAAACTGCTCCAGCACCGGCTCGGCAAGAAACTCCTCAACGGCGTCTTCCCCTATCACAATCTTCCTCAGGCCATTAAACGCGCGTTGCCCGTCAGGCATCAGGAGACCATTGATGTGGTCGCCATGAGCATGAGTGAGGGCGATCATCGTGACCGATGACGCGTCGATGCCTGCCTCCGCCATCGCCTCCACGAGGTGACCCATGGACGGGTCCCAACTCGCGCACGCTCCACAATCGATCAAGACGCGATCCATGCCGGAGCGATCGAATAGGAAGCAGTTGACTGATAATCGAACCAGCGAAGCGTCCCGCTGAGGCGGTTCGGTCTGTCTGCCTACTTTGTCGCTTGGATATTTGAGGGATTCGGCGGGGAGGTCCACATATCCATCAGAGAGTGACCAAATCCTCCATGATCCCGACGCGCAGCCCAAGGTGTTGGCGCTTTGTGACAGAGCTTTCACGGACAACCTGACAAGCGTTTGATTCATTCTCTCAAAACGACACCGAAGCCGTCAGATTTTCGAAGTCATCACTTTCTGAGCGATCTTCCAAGTTCCGTCGACCTTCAAGCACGACAACATGTCGGTGAAGTAGCGCGGCGAAATTTGCAATTTCAGCTTCAAAAGCGCGAGCTCTCCCTCAACGTCAATTGAGAGGATCTGATCTTGGCGCTCCAGGCCCTGCTGTTTCGGAGCTTTCAAATTGCGGACAGCTGCCAGCCACGTCGCAATTGGCGTCACGCTCACGTTGCCGTCGTCGCCGACCTTGGTCACGGAACTCGAGGGATGGAATATAGACGCGAATTTGTCGGCATCCATCTCATAGGCACTGTCCAAATAGGTCTGCGCCAGGGAGCGCAAGGCACGATTATCGGTATCCATAGGCCTGTTATCCATAACGCTTGGAACGGGAAGAAACTGCGCGTGGCTGGAAAGTTTCGTCTCCGGCCGAAACCTGCAGAAGGTTGCCTCAAGTCTTCCTTGCTGACCGAACCTAGGACAAAGTATCTTATGAGGGTAGGCGTGTTGAATAACATGGGCTTATGAGGAATATTCATAAATTATGAGAAACGAGCTGAACGAACTCGCCACGTTTGCAATCGTCGCCAGAGAGCGAAGCTTTACGCGGGCTGCGGCAAAGATTGGTGTATCTCAGTCTGCCCTGAGCCACACGATCCGGGGACTTGAGCAACGGCTCGAGCTGCAGCTTCTTGCTCGAACGACCAAGAGTGTCGCGCCGACCGCCGCAGGGGCAGCTCTCTTGAAGGAATTGTCTCCGGCACTCGAGCAGATTGCTCGTGCCATCAACGAAGCCCGAAACGTTCGGCACCGGCCTGCAGGGCGGCTTCGAATTGTAATGTCCCGGTCGGCGGCCGTGATGGTATTGTTGCCGCGGCTCACGGCATTCGCGGAAGCCTACCCCGATATCGTTCTTGACGTTGTTACCGTCACTGGCCCCGTCGACCTCGTTGCGGGTGAGTTCGACGCCGGGATTCAACTTGGCGAGTACATTCAGAAAGACATGATCGCGGTGCGGGTCACCCAGGAATTGCGATTGGCGGTGGTCGGATCGCCTGGCTATTTTTCATCACGAAGCATTCCTCGGAAGCCCAAGGATCTAAATGACCATCGATGCATAAGCCTGCGTCTTCCGGGTGGTCCATACAGATGGGAATTCGAGAAGGGACGAAAGGCGGTCACGGTCGGCGTGAATGGCCCGCTCATCATCGATGATACCCACCTAGTGATTCAGGCGGCACTCGCCGGCGCCGGCCTGGGACTCGCATTCGAAGAGCAGGTCGCAGAGCATGTTGCGAAACGCCGCCTTGTTCGCGTGCTGGAAGATTGGACGCCGCCAATTCCCGGCTTCTTCATGTATTACCCCAGTCGTCAGCATCAGCCGGCTGCGCTGTCTGCACTAACGAACGCGCTACGAGCCTCCTAACCATAGTTGGACGCGACGATGGCGACAACGACCGTCGTGATCTTTCAGGCGGCTTGCCTCGGGCTTTTGCGGTGGCTTAGGTACCGAACGGCCAATTTGATGAAATTGCGCACGACCATCGACGTCTCATCCTCTCGGAACACCAAAAACACATCGGCCGAGGGTGGTGAAGGTCTGATGGGCCGGAATACAATGTCGGCCGTCGTGAAGCGCGCAATGGACTGGGGCACCAGTGCCACGCCGAAGCCCGCCACGATCAGGCTCGGAATCGACTGGGCGTCGACGACCTGCTGGGATACCCGCGGCAAAAAGCCGGCATCGACGCAGCATTTCTGGATGTAGCGTGCGAACTCGGAGCTATTGGGGTCGAGGACGATGTGATCCTCCGATGCTAGTTCGCTAAGCGCAACCCGCTTGCGCCCGGCCAACGGGTGCGCGTGCGGCAGTGCGAGGACCACCTCTTCCCGCCAAGCAAGCTTGCTGGTCAGGCCGTGTTCGGTCGGAACGCTGCGAATGAGACAAATGTTGGTCGTGCGGTTGAGGAGTGCTGCGATCTGCAATGCAGGCGCCTGCTCATGCACCGTGGTTTTCACCGACGGAGCAACCTTTCGGTAGGCGGCAAGCAGCTCCGCCAACCGACCGCGCAGGATGGAGCCGGTCGCACCAACGTCAAGCGTGCCGATAAGGCCAGCGCCGATCGACTGAACTTCGTCTTCCGCGAGCTTGATTTGCTGGAGAATGGCGCGACCTCGGCCCAGCAGGGCTTCACCGGCCTTAGTCAGTTCGACCCTGCGGCTGGTCCTGTGGAGGAGCTGCGTCTTGAGCTCGGCTTCCAGCGTCTGGATGTGCTGGCTCAGCGGTGGCTGGGAAAGGTTCAGTCGCCGAGCGGCGAGGGTGAAGCTGCGCTCTTCGGCGACGGCGATGAAATATCGGAGCTGGCGGAGATCCATTTGGAAAACCTATCAATCGTGTCGTTCTATATATTGGACTTGAGATCCGCGATGGTCAACGAATGCCCGACGGAGCCCTCTGCGAGCCGGGCGCGGTCCGCGATCACGGCAAGCGCGCTCCTTTGTGCGTACGACGACACGTCACCACCAAACAACAAGATAGGCGGAGGCCTGAAGGCCCACCAAGCCGCGCCAGTCGAAGACCAGCCAAGCGAGGAAAAGCCGTGCCCAAGATCTTCAAGTCACTCTTCTTCCAGGTAGTCATCGCGCTAATTCTGGGCATCGCCCTCGGCGTGGCTAATCCCGACCTCGCCCTTCAGATGAAGCCGCTCGGTGACGGCTTCATCAAGCTGATCAAGATGCTGGTGCCTGTGATCGTGTTCTGCGTCGTCGTGCACGGTATCGCCGCGGCGGGAGACCTGTCGAAGGTTGGAAGGGTTGGCATCCGCTCCCTCCTGTATTTCGAGATCGTCACCACCGTCGCACTGGTGTTCGGCATTGGGCTTGCCTACTATTTCGAGCCGGGCGCAGGAATGAACATCGACCCGAAGACGCTCGACGCCAAGGTCCTTAGCGGGTTCAGCCAGTCCGCGGCTCAGGTCGCGGGAGGCGGCGTCTCCGAATTCCTGATGAAGCTCATCCCCTCGACGATCGTGGGGGCCTTCAGCTCCGGCGACGTCCTGCAGGTGCTGATCGTCTCGATCATGTTCGGCTGCGCCGTGTCCTTGTGCGGCGAGCGAGCGAAGCCGGTCGTCGAGTTTATCGAGCGCGTGAACGAGATCATCTTCAAGATGATGAATTTCGTCGTCCGGCTCGCGCCGCTCGGCGTCTTCGGTGCGATCGCCTTCACCGTCGGCAAGTACGGTGTTGGTTCGCTCAAGCAACTAGGTGGGCTCGTCGGCCTGTTCTACCTAGCCGTGGTCCTGTTTGTGATCGTGGTGCTCGGCGCAATCATGCGACTGTCCGGCTTCAGCCTGTTCAAGTTGCTCGCCTACTTGCGCGAAGAGTTGATGATCGTTCTCGGCACCGCCGCAGGTGACAGCGTTCTGCCGCAAACCATGCGAAAGCTCGAGCAGCTCGGCATCAAGCGGTCGACGGTCGGTCTGGTCATACCGACCGGATACTCGTTCAATCTGGACGCGTTCTCCATCTACTTGACGCTGGCCGCAGTCTTCATCGCACAGGCGACCAACACGCCGCTTGCGACAGGCGATCTCTTGGCCATCCTTGGCATCGCGTTGCTCACCTCGAAGGGCGCGCACGGCGTTCCGGGCTCGGCCATCGTCGTGCTCGCCGCGACGCTTGCCGCTATCCCGGCTATTCCGGCGATTGGTCTTGTGCTCATCCTGTCGGTCGACTGGTTCATCGGCATTGCCCGCGCCCTCGGCAATTATGTCGGAAACTGCGTCGCCACCGTCGTCGTCGCGTCCTGGGAAGGCGACATCGACAGGGCAAAGGCGCACCGTATCCTGAACGGCGAGACTGATCCCTCAAGTGAGGGGCTGGTCGATGCCGTCGGCGGAGATGAGCCCGTCCCGAGTGCACAGACGGCGTGAAACGCGAGTGTTCGTTGGAATGTAGCGATGCTGACGCTTTCGATTGAGCCTCTAACGAGGAAGGCATTTGCGCCGTTTGGCGATGTCGTCGATACGGATGGGTTGACACCCCTGCTGATCAACGAAGGCTATGCCCGGCGCTTCAACGATCTCGCCACTATCGATGTCACCGCGGAAGGCGGACAGATCAACATCAGTTGGTTTGTCGCCTCCACCCGGCCTGCGCCGATCGCGATCCGGCTGATGGAGCGCCATCCGCTTGGAAGTCAATTGTTCATGCCCTTGAACCGAAAGGACTGGCTGATCGTCGTCTGCACGGATCCGCATATCGCCTCGACCTATCGGGGCTTCGCTGCAACGGGACACCAGGGCGTGAACTATGCCCGCAACTGCTGGCACCATCCGCTGCTTGTTCTGGAAGACTCCAGTCCGTTCTTCGTCGTCGACCGGAAGGGCGGGGGCAACAATCTTGAGGAATATTGGCTGGAAAAGATGATGCAGCTCGATCTTGCGCCGGACAACGTTCTCGGAAAATGAGGCGCGGCAAGCAGAGCCGCGCAATGACATACCACACGGGAAACCTATAGAGGCCACGACGATGACATCGCGAACCTATTACGTGCCGCAGGGCGGCCATCCGGCCCAGACGGAGCTCTTGAGCGGCCGGGCGGTCTTCACGAACGCATATGCGGTCATACCCGGAGGTGTGCAGCGCGATATCGTCGTCAGCCATCTGCCACATTGGGATAACACGCGTGTCTGGGTGCTGGCGCGACCGCTCTCCGGATTCGCCGAGACATTTTCCCATTATCTTATGGAGGTGGCACCGGGTGGGGGAAGCGAGTTGCCGGAGCCGGACAAGGATGCCGAAGGCGCGCTGTTCGTCGCGGGTGGCAAATTGAGCCTCGAGGTGGCGGACAAGGAGCGGGAGCTGCGGCCCGGGGGCTTTGCCTATCTTCCGCCCGGCCGCGGCTGGAGCATTCGCAATCGCAGCTCGAGCCCAGCTCATTTTCATTGGATCCGCAAGCTGTATCAGGGCGTACCGGGCCTTGCTCACCCCGACATCATCGTGACCAACGAGGACTCGGTCGCACCGACGCTAATGCCAGATGCGGATGGGAGATGGAGGACCACACGCTTCATCGATCCGGCCGATATCCGATATGACATGCACATCAATATTGTCACGTTCGAGCCGGGCGCATCGATTCCCTTCACAGAGACCCATGTCATGGAGCACGGTCTTTACGTTTTGGAGGGCAAGGCCGTCTACCGGCTCAACCAGGACTGGGTCGAGGTCGAGGCAGGAGATTTTATGTGGCTGCGGGCGTTCTGTCCGCAGGCGTGCTACGCCGGGGGCCCAGGTCGGTTCCGTTATCTCCTCTATAAGGATGTCAATCGACACATGGATCTGCGGCCCTTCACGGCAGCGTCGGTTCGGCGTTGACGCAGCGACGTCGGGATCGATCTTTTGGAGGCGCTTTTTGGCGAGCTATCGCGGACGGATCATCCGGACGATGCTGATAATTGCACAAAAGCTCGGGGTTACATCGGCTCGATGCCGATCTTCTTGATGACCGCGGCCCATTTCGTCGTTTCCGATGTCATGAAATCCTTCAGGCCTTGTGGGTCCATCACCATGGGCTCGGCGCCTTGCTCGACGAAGAGGGCGCGCACCTTCGGATCGTTCACGGCTTCCGCCATTGCCGCATAGAGCCTGTCGAGCACGGCCTTGCCTGTGCTCGCGGGCGCGAGCAGAGCAAGCCAAGCGGCGCTCTCGTAATTCTTGAGGCCCGCCTCCGCCGCGGTCGGCACATCCGGCAGCGCGGTCATGCGCTTGTCGCTGGCCACCGCGAGCGGGCGTGCATCGCCGCTCTTGATCAGGCTGATGACGTTCGGCAAGAGCTGGAAGCCAAGCGGGACCTGGCCCGCGATGAAGTCCGGCGTGTAGGCGGCGATATTGCGATAGGGAACGTGCGTGATCTCGGTGCCCGTGAGCTGCTCGAAATAGGCGGCCGCCAGATGCTGCGACGAGCCGACGCCGACCGTTCCGTAGTTCAGCTCCCGCGGATGCGCCTTGGCATAGTCGATCAGCTCGTTCAGCGATTTCGGTGGCAGCCTCGAATTGATCACGATGACATTCGGCAGCGTCGCGAACAGGCCGATCGGGACGAGATCCTTCTGCGGATCGTAGGGCAGCTCCTTGTACAGCGATTTGTTCGCGGCCAGCGGGCCGGAGGTGCTCATAAGCAGCGTGTAGCCGTCGGGTGCTGCATGCGCCGCAGCCGCGGTGCCGATGTTGCCGCCGGCGCCGGGGCGGTTGTCGACCACGAAGGCCTGCCCGAGTGACATGGACATGCGGTTGAGCAGGATGCGGGTGATGACGTCGCTGGCGCTGCCGCCGGCGAAGGGCACAAGCACCTGGACCGGGCGGGTCGGATAGTCTTGCGCGTTTGCATGCCGCAATCCCGTTGCTGCGAGCAGGGCGCCACCACCGAGCGAGAGCAGCGATCTCCGGTCAGGACGAAATCCCTCGCTCTGCTGGTGAGCGCCATCTGTGATCTTGCTGCGACCGAACCGTGCCATCTCGGACTGAATCTCCCGACTGTGTCTTGTTCTGCGAGCCCAGGGAGCGTCCGTGACGGGAGTCGTCGGGGATGAGCGCCAGGTCGCGTTTTTCTGCGCCTGGACCGTAGTTAGCAGGCCGCTACGACCGTCATGCCTGCACGTCTCAAAACTTACCAACCCGTCTCATTTTGCAGTGGGCGCGACATCTTGTCCGAGCAAGAATTCTGCACTCAAGAGATCGCTTTCCGCCGCGTCTTGCTGCGCGCCTTGCGGGGCGATGAGGTTGTGCTGCCAATGAAAGGCTCCACAAACTCTCTCGCCACGGCGGCCGCTTGCGCAAGATCGTGGCTGATGACGTCGAGCACCGCCTTGGCCGCGACCGACACCGCTCGCCGCGGGTGATGCACCCAGGCAATCGAGCGCACGATCCGTTGCTGGTCGAAGCGATGCGCCCGGATGGCGCCGCTCGCGAGCGATTGCCGGAGCGCGATGGTCGGCAGCACCGTTGCGAAGTCGGTGGTCGCGATCACGTCGCAGAGCGCGGGCAGGGTGTCGAGCTCGAGCCGTGGCCGCAGGTCGACGCCGACGGCGGCGGCGTGCTCGTCCAGGATCAGCCGCAGGCCGTGGCGCTTCGAGGGCAGCACCAGATCGAAATTCGCGATGTGATCGAACCGCAGCTTTGCGGGTGGCTTGATCGGACCGTCCTTGCGGCAGGCGAACACCATCTCCTCGTCCATGACATGATGTGCGGCGAGCGGCGTCTTCCGGCGCGGCACGTTGATCAGCGCGAAATCGAGCTGGCCTGTGTTGACCCAGTCGACCAGCGTCTCGGTATAGCCCTCGCAGACGGACAGCGTGATATCGGGATAACGACTGGCGACCGTCGCGGACGAACTGGCCATAGTGCTCTGCGCCACCGACGTGATGAGCCCGACCGAGACCCGCCCCGAAATGCGCCCGCCCAGCTGCGCCATCTCCTGCCGCGCGTGCTCGGCGTCGCGCACGATCGGAGCGGTCAGCCGCACCAGCGCCTCGCCGGCGCTGGTCAGATTCATGCCATGGACGCTGCGGTCGAACAGCTTCTGGCCGAGCTCGGCCTCGAGCTTGGCGATCTGCATGCTCAGCGCCGGCTGCACGATGTTGAGCTGACGCGCGGCGCGGGTGACGTTCTTTTCCTCCGCCAGGCACAGGAAATATTGCATCTGCCTGAGTTCCACGGGGCCTGTCCTTCGTTCTTGCTCGCGGACATCATCACAGGTGATGGATGATATAATCAATCATTATTTGTAGTGATGGGTGGGATTGCCTAGTCTCGTGGCGGACCGCGGGGCCTCGAGGGTCGGGCCGTCTGGGAGCGAAATCAGACATATGCAGGACGCCACACCCAAACGGATGATCATCGGCATTTCCGGCGCCTCCGGCGTCACCTATGGCGTGCGCCTGCTGCAGCTCCTGCGCAATGCCGGCGTCGAGACGCATCTGGTGATGTCGAAGACGGCCGAGCTGACCTTTGCCTATGAGACCGATTTGAAGATCGCGGCGGTGAGGGAGCTCGCCAATGTCTGCCATGCGATCGACGACATGGCCTCGGCGATTTCGAGCGGCTCGTTCCGCACCGCCGGCATGATCGTGGCGCCGTGCTCGATGCGCTCGATGTCCGAGATCGCCTCGGGCGTGACCACGACGCTGCTCGCCCGCGCTGCCGACGTCGTGCTCAAGGAGCGCCGACGCCTGGTGCTGATGGTGCGCGAGACGCCGCTGCACACCGGGCATCTCAGGACGATGACGGCCCTGTCGGAGATGGGCGCGATCATCGCCCCGCCCGTGCCGGCCTTCTACGCAAAACCCGAGAACCTCGACGACATGGTCGAGCACACCGTCGGCCGTGTGCTCGACCTGTTCGACATCGATATCGGCGTTGTGCGCCGCTGGGGCGAGGACGGGGCGCTCAAGCGCCGCTCGCCGCCGCTGCGCAAGATCGCGCCTTGACTTAGAGACCAAGGAAAGATCCGTCATATGCGAATGGAAAATGTTGCGAGGAGAGGCGCGAACGCGCCCGCCGATCTGCGCGCCTGGCTCGCGTTTCTCGCCGAGCGCGGCAAGCTCGCGATCGCCCGCGAGGGCATCGGGTTGGCCGACGAGCTCGCCGCCGTCGCCAAGCGGCTGGAGCGCGATAGCGCGGTGCTGTTTCCGCGTCCCGACGGACATGAGATCCCGGTCGTCGCCAACCTCTTTGCCGGCCGCGACTGGGTCGCCGATTCCATCGGCGTCACCGAGGACCAGTTGCTGCCACGGTTCCTGGCTGCCGCAAGCCATCCGCTGCCGACGCATGAGGTCGCGAGCGGACCGGTGCAGGACGTCGTCCACGAGGACGTCGACCTGCTGCGCCAGCTTCCGGTGCCCAAGCACAATGAGCGCGACAGCGGGCCCTACATCACGGCCGGCCTGCTGATCGCGCGCAACCCGAAGACCGGTGTACAGAACGTCTCGATCCACCGCTGCCAGATCAGCAGCAAGAACCGCATCGGCGTGCTGCTGCTGCCGCGGCACACCTTCTCCTACTACCGCCTCGCGGAAGAGCTGGGCCAGGCGCTGGAGATCGCGATCGTGATCGGCGCCCATCCCGCCTTGATGCTGGCATCCCAGGCGATCGCCGCGCTTGACGAGGACGAGATGGCGATTGCGGGGGCGCTGCTCGGAGCGCCCGTCGACGTCGTGAAGTGTCGCACCAATTCAGTCCGCGTGCCCGCCCACGCGGAGATCGTCATCGAGGGACGCATTCTTCAGGGCGTGCGCGAGCCGGAAGGTCCGTTCGGCGAATTCCCCCAATATTATGGTCCGCGCGCCGATCGCGAGGTGATCGAGGTCGACGCGATCACGCATCGTGCGAAACCGATCTTCCATACCATCGTGGGCGGCGGTTTCGAGCACCTGATCCTCGGCGGCGTGCCGCGCGAGGCGACGCTGCTCCAGCATCTGCGCCGCAGTTTTCCTGGCGTGATCGACGTTCGCCTGACGCGCGGCGGCACCTGCCGCTACCACCTCGCGATCAAGATCGACAAGGCCAACGACGGCGAGCCCAAGAACATCATGATGTGCGCCTTCGGCGCCCATTACGACATCAAGCAGGTGGTCGTGGTGGACAAGGACGTCGACATCTCCTCGTCCGAGGAAATCGAATGGGCGGTGGCGACGCGCTTCCAGGCCGACCGCGACCTCATGGTCGTCGCCGGCGCGCTCGGCTCGAAGCTCGATCCGACCACCGACAACGGCATCAGCGCCAAGATGGGTCTCGATGCGACCGCGCCGGTCAGCGCGCCCGAGCTCGCCTTCAAGCGCATTCGCGTCAAGGGCGAGGAGGAGGTCGATCTCGCCACCGCCTTGCAGGCCGAGCCCGGCGCTGCCGTCGCGCGGTTTCTTTCGGAGACGTGCGCATGAGCGGATTACCGCTCGGAAGCAACTTGCGTCGGTTTGCGCCATTGGAATATGAAGCGGGTGCTGCTTATGGTGCCGCGCCAATGAAGCAATCATTTTGCAGCGCAACGCTGCCGGGAGGAAGGAACTGATGTCGACGGCCCTGCGCATCGCTCATGGCGCTTTCGGCAGGGTCGCTCTGCTCGACATGGACCGTTCGCTGGTCCGCCACGCCCATCATCACTGCCACGTCCTGCTCAAGGTCGAGGGCGCAGACACCCAGTTTCTGGTCGGCGAACAGGTCACGCCGCTGACGGATACGGCCGCCGTCCTCGTCGACGGCTGGAAGCCGCACGCCTATGTGCACGACGCCAACCGTCCGCGCACGCTGATCATGGCGCTCTATATCGAGCCGGAATGGCTGAAGGAGTTCCGTCCCGGCTGGGCGGCCAGCGGTGCGCCGGGCTTCTTCGAGCGGCCGTCGGGCGAGGTGTCGCCGCGCATCCGTCAGCTCACGCTGCATCTGGCGGCCGAAATGATGGCGAATCCGGATGCGGTGCGGACCCACGAGCAGACGCTCTCGGATCTCATGATCGCGGTGATCGAGCGCTTCACGCCCTGGCGCAGCTTCCCGACCTCGATCCGCGGCATGAGCGCGGTGAGTTGCGATTGGCGCATCCGCCGCGCGATGGATGCGATGCGTGTGCACGATTCCTATGCCAACGTCGATCAGTTCGTGAAGGGCGCAGGCCTCTCGCGCGCGCAGTTCTTCCGCCTGTTCGAGACCTCGCTCGGCGTCTCGCCAAAGCTCTATCTCAACGTCGTCCGTATGGAGCGCGCGCTCGATGCTGTCATGCGCGAGGACACCCCGCTCGGCGAGCTCAGCGAGCGCTTTGGCTTTCCGGAGCCGGCGCATTTCACGCGTTTCTTCCGGGATCATGCCGGCGTCAGTCCGCGCGAGTTTCGCAACGTCTCGCGTCTCGCGGGTTGAGTCTTGCAGGCTGATATTGCGCTGCACGCTCTCGAATGAGACGATTTGGTAAGTCGTGAGAGCGGGCGGTATGGCCCGCGCCCCCTCTGTCCTGACAAACGTCATCGTCGCGTCAAAGAACGCGTCGGGAGGTATGCCGGGACATGTTGCAGGCGGTCAAATCCGCAAATCCGGGAAGTGGCGACGAGCCGTGGGTCGGGCGTTCGATCGAGCGCGTCGAGGATGCCGCACTGCTCAGCGGCCGCGGCCGCTTCATCGACGATCTCGGTGTCCAGCCCGGCACGCTACACGCGACGATCTTGCGCTCGCCGCATGCGCATGCCGATATTCTTTCGATCGACGTTGAAGCCGCGAAGCGTCTGCCGGGCGTTGCCGCGGTTTTGACCGGCAGCGACGTCAAGGCCGTCACGACGAGCCTCGTCGTCGGCGTGAAGGCGCCGGTGGAGTGTTGGCCGATCGCGATGGACCGCGTGCGCTATGTCGGCGAACCGGTCGCTCTGGTCGTCGCAGCTGACCGTGCGCGCGCCGAGGATGCGGCCGAGCTGATCAACGTCGAATATCGCCCGCGGGCTGCTGTCGTCGATCCGCTCGGGACGCTCGTATCAGGCGCGCCGGTACTGCACGAAGGCTTTCCCGGCAATCTCGCCAGTGACCGCCATTTCCGCTACGGCGATCCTGAAAAGGCCTTTGAGGAGGCGCCGCATCGCTTCTCGATCGACATCCGCTATCCCCGCAATTCCTGCACGCCGATCGAGACCTATGGCGTCGTCGCCTCGCACGATGCCGGCGAGGATGCCTATGAGGTTCTCGCCAATTTCCAAGGGCCGTTCAGTATCCACACGGTGATTGCGCGCGCGCTGAAAGTGCCGGGCAACCGGCTGCGGCTGCGTACGCCGCCGGATTCCGGCGGCAGCTTTGGCGTCAAGCAGGGCGTGTTTCCCTACATCGTGCTGATCGCCGCCGCCGCGCGCGTCACGGGCCGGCCGGTGAAGTGGATCGAGGACCGGCTCGAGCATCTCACCGCGTCGGTGTCAGCGACCAATCGCGCGACCACGTTGTCGGCGGCGGTCGCGGCGGACGGAAAGATCCTCGCGCTCGATTGGGACCAGGTCGAGGATTGCGGCGCTCATCTGCGCGCGCCCGAGCCCGCCACGCTCTATCGCATGCACGGCAATCTGACCGGCGCCTACGACATCCGCCATGTCAACATCCGCAACCGCGTCGTCGTCACCAACAAGACACCGACCGGTCTCAACCGGGGCTTTGGTGGCCCGCAGGTCTATTTCGCACTGGAGCGCCTGGTGCAGCGGATCGCGATCGGCCTCGGCCTCGATCCGCTCGATGTCATCAAGCGCAATCTGATCGACGCCAGCGCGTTTCCCTATCGCACGGCGACCGGTGCCTTGCTCGATTCCGGCAACTACCAGGAAGCCGTCGCGCTCGCAGTCGAGCAGGGCAGGCTCGCTGAGCTCAAGGCGAAGCGGGACGAGGCGCGAGCGCAGGGGCGCCTCTACGGGATCGGCTTCACCGCGGTGGTCGAGCCCAGCGTCTCCAACATGGGCTACATCACGACCGTGCTGACGGCGGCCGAGCGCCGCAAGGCAGGTCCCAAGAACGGCGCGCAGGCAACCGCGACCGTCGGCCTTGATCCGGTCGGCAGCGTCACGGTCCACGTCGCCTCGGTGCCGCAGGGGCAGGGTCATCGCACGGTGCTGTCGCAGGTCGTCGCCGACGTCTTCGGGCTTCAGCCCAGGGATATCCGCGTCAACACCGAGATCGACACCGCCAAGGACGCCTGGTCGATCGCGTCGGGCAATTACGCCAGCCGTTTTGCGGCGGCGGTGGCGGGCACCGCGAAGATCGCCGCCGAGCGCGTCGCCGGCAGGCTCGCCCGCATCGCCGCCAGCCAGTTGAACGTCGAAGCCGCCGACATCGTGTTTGCAAAAGGTTTCGTCGCCTCCAGGCACAATCCGGAGAACCGGATTGCGTTCTCGCGTGTCGCCGCCCTCAGCCATTGGTCGCCGGGCTCGCTGCCTGACGATGCCGGCCAGACCATTCGCGAGACTGTGTTCTGGACGCCGCCGGAGCTCATGCCGCCTGATGATGAGGACCGCATCAACTCCTCGCTCTGCCACGGCTTCATCTTCGACTTCTGCGGTGTCGAGATCGATCCGACGACGCTGGAGACGCGGATCGATCGCTACGTCACCATGCACGATTGCGGCACCATTTTGCATCCCGGCATGGTCAACGGCCAGATCCGTGGCGGCTTCACGCAGGCGCTCGGCGCCGCGCTCTTCGAGGAATATGCCTACGCCGAGGACGGCAGCTTCCTGACGGGAACGCTCGCCGATTATCTGCTGCCGACCACGACAGAGGTGCCGGAGCCGCAGATCATCCACATGGAGACGCCGTCGCCGTTCACGCCACTCGGCGCCAAGGGCGTCGGCGAAGGCAATTGCATGTCGACGCCGGCCTGCATCGCCAATGCGGTCGCGGATGCGCTCGGCGTTGCCGACATCACGCTGCCGCTGGTGCCGGCACGGCTTGCAGAGCTGGTGCGCGGTGCCGAACCGCCGCCTCCAGCCGGCGGCGCGATTGCTACGCCAGCGCGTGAAGGTGACCGGCGATTGCGCGGTGAGGGCGCGGCTTCGGTGAAGGGCGCGCCCGAGCAGGTCTGGGCGATGCTGCTCGATCCCGCCACGCTGCAATCCGTCATTCCTGGCTGCCAGCGCGTCGACAAGATCACCGACACGCATTTCCGCGCCGACGTCACGCTCGGCATTGGCCCGGTCAGCGGGCGTTATCGCGCCGATGTCGAGCTGTTCGATCTAGATCCGCCACGCGCGGTCACCCTGCGTGGGGGCGCCACCGGCGCGCTCGGCTTCGGCAATGCCGAGGGACGTATCACGCTCGCGCCCGACGGCAACGGCGGCACAAAGCTGACCTACAGCTACGACGCCGCGATCGGCGGCAAGGTGGCGAGCATCGGCGGTCGCCTGCTCGACGGCGCCACGCGCGTCATCATCGGCCAGTTCTTCACCGCACTGGCCCGCAAGGCTGGCGGTGGTGGTGCGGAGGGCGGCTTCTCGCTGTTCGCGCTGCTGGCAAAGGTGGCGAGCCTGTTCGGGGGGCGCCGATGAAACCGCCCGCATTCGACTATCTCCGTGCCGAGACCGTCGGCGACGTCCTCGAAGGCCTCGCGCAGCAGGGCGGCGATGCCCGTGTGCTCGCTGGCGGGCAATCGCTGATGGCGATGCTCAACATGCGCCTCGCCAAGCCAAAGCTGCTGATCGACATCATGCGCCTTAAGGAGCTGCGCCAGATCGGGCGGAAGGGCGATGCCGTCACCATCGGCGCCGGTGTACGCCAGGCTGATCTCCTGGCGTGGCCTGACCTTGCCGCGGCGCTGCCGCTGGTCGCGCTGGCGCTGCCATGGGTCGGGCACATGCAGACCCGCAGCCGCGGCACGATCTGCGGCTCGCTCGCGCATGCCGATCCCAGCGCCGAGATGCCGCTGACGCTGGTTGCGCTCGGCGGCGAAGTGGTCTTGCGCAGTGCCAAACGCCGCCGCCGTGTGTCAGCAAAAGACTTCTTTGCCGGCATGATGCTGACCGCGCGGGCGGACGATGAGCTGATCGAGGGCATCTCGCTCCCGGTGGCCCGTGAAGGCCGCTTCGCCTTTCGCGAGGTCGCACGCCGTCATGGCGATTTCGCCATCGTCGCCTGCGCCGCGATGAAGACGCCGACGGGCGTGCGTCTCGCCGTTGGCGGCGTCGCCGACGTTCCGACCGCGCGCGACTGGCCGCGGCTGGAGGGCAGCGCGCTCGACGATGCCCTCAATGCTTTCGCCTACGAGCTTGGTGCCCGCGACGACGTCCATGCCACCGCGCGCTACCGGCGCGACCTCGTGCGCATGATCGGTCGCGATCTGATCGGCGAGGTGCTGCAATGACGCGTCTCAAGGCTGATCGGCGCCATGCCGTCCGTTTCTCGCTGAACGGCAAGCCGGTCGAGGGCGAAGCCGAGCCGCGCATGCTGCTGTCCGACTTCCTGCGCCACCAGCTGGGCGCGACCGGCACCCATGTCGGCTGCGAGCACGGTGTCTGCGGCGCCTGCACTGTTGTCGTCGACGGCATGCTGACGCGGTCGTGCCTCACGCTGGCCGCGCAGGTCGATGGCTGCGAGCTCAGGACCGTCGAAGGCCTTGCGCCATCGGCGGACCGGCTCGGCGTGCTGCAGCAGGCGTTCCGCCGCAACCACGCGCTCCAATGCGGCTTCTGCACCGCCGGCATCTTGATGTCGCTCGACCACTACCTCGCCAGGAACCCGGCGCCGACCGAAGGGGAGATCCGCGACCTCCTCAGCGGGCATATCTGCCGCTGCACCGGCTACACACCGATCATCCAGGCGGCGCTCGAAGCCGCCGCCGAACTCGCTTCATCCAAAAAAGAGACGTCCGATGCTTGATCTCGCCAGCAGCTTCATCGCCAGCGCCGCGCGCGATCCCCATGCGATTGCGGTTGTCGACGGCGATCTCCGCCTGACCTACCGCCAATGGTACGGCAAGATCTCCGCACTGGTGGCATCGTTCGACCGCCTCGGCCTCAAGCCCGGCGATCACGTCGTCACGTTGCTGCAAAACCGCTGGGAAGCCGCGACGCTGCACTGGGCCTGCCAGTTCGCAGGGCTCGTGATCACGCCGATCAACTGGCGCGCCAAGGCCGACGAGCTCGATTACTGCATCGAGAACGCCGAGGCTTGTGCGATCGTCTATCAGGATATCTCTGCGGAGACGGTGCAGGGCTCGGGGTTGGCAGGCAAGCTGCTGCGCGTGTCCGTCGATCCCGGGACTGGGGAGGCCACCAGCTTTGCCGATCTGATCAAGGACAGCACGCCGGACGCCGAGCCGCGCGTCGGCATCGATGCCTGGTCGATCATGCTCTACACGTCAGGCACGACCTCGCGGCCGAAGGGCGTGCCGCGGCGGCATCGGGCCGAACGTGCTGCCGCGATCGCTCATGTCGCGCAAAATCTCTACGGCCGCGGCGAGCGCACGCTCGGCGTGATGCCGCTCTACCACACCATGGGCGTCCGCTCGCTGCTGGCGATGTCGCTGATCGGCGGAACCTTCATCTGCCTGCCTCGCTATGACAGCCGTCAGGCCTTGGCGCTGATCGAGAAGGAGGAGATCACCAACCTCTACCTGGTGCCGACGCTCTATCATGACCTCGTTCATCACGAGGCCTTCGCCAAAACCGATGTATCCAGCGTGCGCAAGCTCGGCTTTGCCGGCGCTTCGATGACAGACGGCCTTCTCAAGAAGCTGAACGAGGCGTTCAAGCCGGAGCTGTTCGTCAATCACTACGGCAGCTCGGAGATCTACACCTTTACGATCGACCAGAATGCCACGGCCAAGCCCGGCTCGGCCGGCAAGGCCGGGCTGAACCAGCACGTCAAGGTCGTGCGCATCGGCGCGAAGTCGGTCGCGGAGCTTGCTGCGGTCGGCGAGGAGGGCGAGATCATCGCGACGCTCGCCGGCGACGAGGCCTTCGAGGGCTACTGGCGCCGCCCCGAGGCCGACGCCAAGTCGCTGCGCGAGGGCTGGTACTTTACCGGCGATACCGGTTTCGTCGATCCCGACGGCGATCTGTTCGTCACCGGCCGGGTCGACGACATGATCATCACCGGCGGCGAGAACGTCTCGCCGGTCGAGATCGAGAGCTGCCTGTCGCTGCATCCCGCCGTTGACGAGGTCGCGGTGGTCGGCGTCGCCGACGACAAGTGGGGCAAGGTCGTCGCCGCCTTCGTCAAGCGCAATCGCCCTGTGTCGGACGTCGAGCTGGAGCAGTTCTGCCGGACCACGGGCCTTGCCAATTTCAAGCGGCCTCGGCGCTACGTTTTCGTCGACGCCATTCCCAAATCGCCGGTCGGCAAATTGCTGCGGCGACTGCTCGTCGCCGGTGAATACGAAGCCGAGCGCCTGCCGCCGTCAGACGCCGCCTGATCATCAATCATCAACAGAAGGAAGCACAGATGCCGTCACCCTATACATTTTCCGATCCCCGGCTTGCCAAGCTCGACGGGTTCAAGGTCGAGATCGACGAGGCGCATGAGCGCGCCGACATCATCCTGGGCCGTCCACCCTACAACGTCGTGGCGATGCCGCAGCGGGACCAGCTGCGGCTGACCTTCGAGACGCTCGACGAGGATCCGCGTGTCCGCGTGATCGTGGTGCGCGGCGAGGGTGAGCATTTCTCCAGCGGCGGCAATATCGGCGGCTTCATGGAGGCGAGCCCCGAGCACGTCTCCAAGCTCGCCTGGAACATCGCCGCGCCCGCGCGCTGCGCCAAGCCCGTGATCGTTGCCAACCGCGGCTATTGCTTCGGCGTCGGCTTCGAGCTGTCGCTGGCCTGCGACTTCCGCATCGCCTCCGAGACCACCCAATATGCGTTGCCGGAACAGAAGCTCGGCCAGATCCCGGGCTCGGGCGGCTCGGCCCGCCTGCAGAAGATGGTCGGCATCACCCGCACCAAGGACATCGTGATGCGTTCCAAGCGCATCTCGGCCAAGCAGGCCTATGACTGGGGCATCGCCACCGAATGCGTGCCGGATGCCGAGCTGGAGAAGGCGACCGACAAGCTGGTCGACGAGCTCCGCACCTTCTCGCCGCTGGCGCAGCGCACGGCGAAGAAGCTCCTCAACGACACCGAGGATTCGACGCTCGCCATCGCGATCGAGCTCGAAGGCCATTGCTACAGCCGCCTTCGCCAATCCGAAGACTTCAAGGAAGGCGTCGAAGCCTTCAACGCCAAGCGTCCGCCGAAATTCACCGGCCGCTGATACGCGACAGAACCGCCGCGGTTCGCAATGACGCGAACCGCGGCTCTATCAAAACGGGGGAGGTAAAACAACATGGCTGAGATGGATATGCCGGTCGCGGGCGCGCAGGCGTCGGCGGATAACAAGCAGATGGTCAATGCGATCATCGCATCGGTGCTCGGATGGGCGCTCGATTTGTTCGATTTGTTCATTCTGCTCTACGTGGCGCCGGTCGTCGGCGCGCTGTTCTTTCCGTCAAGCAATGCGGCGCTGTCGCTCGCCGCGGTCTACGGCTCGTTCGCCGTGACGCTGCTAATGCGGCCGCTCGGCTCGGCGGTGTTCGGGCACTATGCGGACGTGCACGGCCGCAAGCAGGCCATGCTGATCGCCATCATCGGCGTTGGCATCAGCACGGCAGCCTTCGGCCTGCTGCCGACCATCGCCCAGGTTGGAATTCTCGCGCCGATCATCTTCCTGATCCTGCGCCTGGTGCAGGGCATCTTCGTCGGCGGCGTGGTGGCCTCTACGCACACCATCGGCACGGAATCGGTGCCGGCGCAGTGGCGCGGCGCGATGTCGGGCCTGGTCGGCGGCGGTGGCGCCGGCATCGGTGCGCTGCTCGCGTCCTTCATCTTCCTGATCACGTCCTCGATCTTCCCCGGCGATGCCTTCGCGGTATGGGGCTGGCGCTTCATGTTCTTCTCGGGGCTGCTGAGCTCGCTGCTCGGCTGGTTCATCTTCCGCAACCTCGAGGAGTCGCCTTACTTCAAGGAGCTCAAGCGCCAGCAGGGTAACAAGCAGGCCAAGGTCTCGAAGGCGCCGGTCAAGGACGTGTTCTCCGGCGAATATCGTGGCGTGCTGCTGGTCAACCTTCTCATCACCTTCGGCGGTGGTGCCGGCTATTACCTGACCTCGGGCTATCTGCCGAGCTTCCTGAAGGTCATCAACGCGGTCCCGAACCAGACCTCGTCGCTGATTCTGATGGGGGCTAGCGTCTCGGCGTTCTTCTCGGCCGTGCTGGTCGGCGCGCTGAGCGACCGCATCGGCCGCAAGAAGACGTTCCTGCTGATCGGTGTGCTGGCGGCCGTGTTGTTGCCGCTGTGCTACCTCAATCTCGCGGCGACCAAGGACACGACGCAAATCACGCTCTATGCGCTCGCCATCGCCTTCATCGGCAATGCCGGCTATGCGCCGGTGCTGATCTTCCTCAACGAGCGTTTCCCGACCGCGTTGCGCGCGAGCGGCACGGGCCTGTCCTGGAACATCGGCTTTGCGCTGGGCGGCATGATGCCGACCTTCGTCTCGCTGGTGAGCGGCAGCCCCGCGGAGATCCCGATGTCGCTGGCCTACTTCGCGGTCGGCGTGTTCGTGATCTATCTGATTGGTGCGGTCGTCATTCCCGAGACCAAGGGTGACTTCCGCTGAGCCAAATCGGCGCGGCCGCATTCGTGGTCGCGCCGATCCATCGAATTGCGCGATGAGACGGGAATGGATGGGCTGCATTTCGACGACGTGATCGTCGGTGGCGGGTCGGCGGGCTGCGTGCTCGCCAATCGGCTTTCCGCAGACGGAAGCCGCCGTGTGCTTCTGATCGAAGCCGGGATGGACACGCCGCCCGAGGCGACGCCGCCGGAAATCCTCGACAGCTATCCGATGACGCTGTTCTTCGGCGACAAATACATCTGGCCGGGCCTGTCAGCGGCCGCCGGCCGCAATGCCGAGGGCAAGCCGGTCGTCCGCGCCTACGAGCAGGGCCGGGTGATGGGCGGCGGATCCAGCATCAACGTGCAATCGGCCAATCGCGGCCTGCCGCGCGATTATGACGAGTGGCGCGATCTCGGCGCGCGCGGCTGGGGCTGGGCGGATGTGCTGCCGTACTTCCTCAAGCTCGAAACGGACCTGGATTTCGACGGCCCGCTGCATGGCAAGCACGGCCCGATCCCGATCCGCCGCATCGCGCGCGAGGCAATGCCGCCGTTTGGCCACGCCGTCGGCGAAGCGTTGTCGGCGACAGGCCTGCCGTTCCGAAAGGACCAGAACGGCGAGTTCGAGGACGGCATCTTTCCGCCAGCCTTCTCCAATCGCAACGACCGGCGCGTCTCGACCGCAGCCGGATATCTCGACGCAGCAACGCGCGCGCGGCCGAACCTGACCATCTGGGCGGACAGCGAGGTCGAACAACTCCAGCTCGATGGCCGCCGCGCGACGGGCGTGGTGGTCGCGCGGGGTGGTCATAAGCTCACCATTGGCGCCGGCCGCGTCATTCTCACCGCAGGCGCGGTGCAATCGCCGACGATCCTGATGCGGGCGGGCATCGGCCCGGGCGCGGCGCTGCGAGCGCTGGGCATTCCCGTGGCGATCGATCTCCCCGGCGTCGGCAGCAATCTGCGCGATCATCCCGCGTTGACCTTCTGTCAATATTTGTCGCGGCGGTTGCGGTTGCCGCTTGCCCGGCGGCGTCCCAATTTCGCGGCGATGCGCTTCTCGTCCGAACATCCCGGCTGCGACGCCTCCGACATGTACATCACGGCCTCGGCGCGCGGCGGGTGGCATGCGCTGGGCACGCGGCTTGGTCTCTACTTTCTCTGGTGCAACCGGCCGAATTCGAGCGGCTCGCTCACGTTGGCGAGCCGCGACCCGAAAACCTATCCTGTTGTCGATTTCAACCTGCTGTCCGACCGACGCGATCTCGAACGGATGGTCGCGGCCGTCCGGCTGCTCGCAAAGCTTGTCGTTCATCCCGCGCTCAACCCGGAGGCGGACGATTTCTTCCCGGCCTCCTTTTCTCCGCGTATCAAGCGGCTGAGCCGGTACGGCACCGTCAATCGCATCGTTGCGTCCATCCTCGGGCCGATGCTCGACATTCCTGCGGGCCTCAGGGCGCTTCTGATCCGGCTCGTGCTGCTCAACGGCACGGCCTTCCAAGCGACGCTTGCCGACGACCGTGCCCTCGAAGCCTTCGTACGGCAAAGCGTGTTCGGAGTCTGGCATCCAGTGGGGACATGCCGCGTGGGCGATCCCGCCGACCGGATGGCGGTGGTCGATCCCGGGGGCAGAGTGATCGGCAGTGAGAACATTTTTGTGGCGGATGCCTCGATCATGCCGCGGCTGCCGACGGCCAATACCAACATCCCCGTGATCATGGCGGCCGAGAAGATCAGCGATGCCCTGCTGTCGCGAAATTAGGCTTTGTGCTGCGCCAGCGCGGAAACGCCCTCCTGCGTTAAGTATTCGAGTTCCACGAGGTCACCCCATTGGATTCGACTCCTGAACAGGAAGCGTCGCGACGACCGACTGCGGCATCGAGCGGCTCACGTTAGACCAGGCTCGATCTTCGCTGCTGCTAGCCGAAAGTGGCCCGTGATGGATTGGAGCAAGGGTTAGATTGTCTCAATCAGCTAAAGGGCGGCCTGTGCATGACGTGTGCACCGCGAGATCAAGAAAAATCTTGCGCAGGCCGACGTGAGCAGGCGTTTTGAAGCAGGCGGGTTGGTGGCGGAAAGCGCAGCTTCTTTGTACTCACGCAGCTAACTACGACCTATTCGATCAATGACTCGACGTCCTGGGATGAGACCAACTGGCTCTTAATCAGCGAGTCCCAGGTTCGAGCCTTGGCCGCGTCGCGCGCGAGCCTCGCAGAGGCGCCAGGGCTCCAGAGACAAATCCTTTTGTCTTGCCGAAGCGCGTCGTCCTCTTGTTGCAAGACACCCGTCATCTTTGAAAGGACTATCTTGCCTCAAACGCCTAGCATATCCGGACCGTTGCCATCCTGAACTGCGTGACATGAACACTCCCCGAATTGAAAGCCAGCGCGCCTCCACCAGCGTGCGATCGCCGATCATCGTCAATCAGCTTGGCCCGGACATTCGTGCCGCGCTGGTCGATCACTGGTCGCGTCCGCTGATCATCGACCATCCCGCCGACCGCGCGCCGTGGGAGGTTGCCCCCGAGGCGGACGTGCTGCTGACACGGCCGCTGGCCGGATGGCACAAGGCGCCTGCGGACAAGCCGGCCGGCTGGCCGGTCGGGCTGCGCTGGATCCAAACCGCTTCGACTGGCGTGGATTTCTTTCCGGCATGGCTGCTCGACGGTCCCGTGGTCACGGTCGGCCGCGGCATCTCGGCCGATCCGATCGCGGAATATGTGCTTGCGGCGATCCTCGGTTTCGAAAAGCGCATCCATGACATCCGGCCACGCAACCGCGAGCAATGGAAGATCACGCAGCTGGGCTCGCTCAGCGGCAAGACGATCGGCATTGCGGGCTTCGGCGCCATCGGCCGCGCCGTCGCCGAGCGGGTCAAGCCGTTCGGCGTCAACATCAGGGTTCTGCGACGGTCGGCCTGGCCATATGTCCTTCCAGGCATCCAGCCGGTCGACGGCATCGAGCAACTGGTCGAGGTCTCGGATCATCTCGTCCTTGCTCTGCCGGCGACGACGAAGACGGCGCACCTGATCAATTCCGACGTGCTGGCACGCGCCAAAAAATCGCTGCACCTGATCAACGTGGCGCGCGGCCGTATCGTCAATCAGAACGCCCTGTTGCAGGCGCTCGACGCGGGGCGGATTGCCGGCGCCACGCTCGATGTCACGGATCCGGAGCCGCCGTTGGATGGCGATCCGATCTATGACCATCCCAAGGTCATCCTGACCCCGCATGTTTCTTGGACGGGAGGAGCGGACATCAAGCGGCTGGCCGATAAGACGCTGGTCAACCTCGACGCCTACGCCCATGGCGTGGCGCTGGCCGACGTCTTCGACAAGACTCTCGAATACTAAAAAGGAAAGGCAACAATGAACAAGGTCGTCGAGAAGCCCAAGAAGTACTCTCTGGTCGAGCGCACGCCGGCCGCGACGTTCGAGGAGGAGCGGCTGCACCGCAAACAGCGGCTTGCCGCGACATTCCGCCTGTTCTCGCGCTATGGCTTCGATCAGGGTCTCGCAGGGCATGTCACCGTGCGCGATCCGGAGTTCCCCGAGCGGTTCTGGATCAATCCGCTGTCGAAGCATTTCAGTCAGATCAAGGTCTCCGACCTTCAACTCGTCGACCATGACGGCAACATCCTGATCGGCGACAAGCCGATCAACCAGGCCGGCTTCGTCATTCATTCGGCGATCCATGCGGCGCATCCGGAAGTGATCGCCGCCGCCCACACCCATTCGACTTACGGCAAGGCCTGGTCGGCGCTCGGACGCCTGCTCGATCCGCTGACCCAGGACTCCTGCGCCTTCTACGAGGACCACGTGCTGTTCGATCCGTTCTCCGGCGTCGTGCTGGAGACGGAAGAGGGCCGCAAGATCGCGCAGGCGCTGGGATCGAAGAAGGCGGCCATCTTGCAGAACCACGGCCTGCTCACGGTCGGACCGACCATCGAGGCTGCCGCCTGGTGGTACATCGCCATGGACAATGCTGCGCGCGCCCAGCTGCTTGCGGAAGCCGCCGGAACGCCAAAGCCGATCCCGCACGAGATCGCCAGCCTGACCTCGCGGCAGGTCGGTACGCACAAGGGCGGTTATTTCAGCTTCCAGCCCCTGTGGGACTGGATCACCGAGGCCGAGCCGGACCTGTTCAACTAGGATCATGGCCTCCGGGCGGGGCAGTTGCCCGGCTCGCCGGAATTGCGTCACGCCGTGACATCGTGAGATATAGCGGCAGGCGGCTTGTCACGCTTGTGCAGGCTGCCGCAGCAACGGTGAGGAGCAGGGCGACATGGTCAATGGTCTGCCGAGCGAAGTTGAAGTCATCACATTGTTCGTCGATGACATTGCGTCGTCGAAAGCGTTTTACGCCAAGGTTTTCACATCCGAGACGGTCTGGGAGGATGCGGTTTCATCCGTGCTTCGATTTGGTAGGCTCCTGGTCAATCTTCTCGACGCGTCTCAGGCACCGCCGCTTGTCGAGCCTCTGCGTGTCGCGCAGTCCTCCGCAGGGGCGCGCGCACTCCTGACGATCAGGGTCGTCGACGTCGATCAGGTCTGCTCGGCCCTGCGGGAGATTGGCGTCGATCTGCTCAATGGCCCGATCGACCGTCCGTGGGGGCGACGAACTGCGTCCTTTGCCGACCCCTCAGGCCATGTCTGGGAGATCGCGCAGGTGATTGAGCCGAAATAGCAGCCTGCTGCCGGCCCGCCGATCGCTACAGCGTCCTGCAGACGCGATTGCCCAGTTCGATGAACCAGCGCAACGCCGGATTGGCCATGGCGCGGCGCGTGTGGAGAAGGTCGATGGTGAATGGCTCCACATCGTAGGGAATCGGAACGACAGATACGCCGGCGGCTGTCGCGAAGCGGCGCGCGACGCGCTCGGCCATGGTTGCCACGAGATCGGTGCCGGCGACGGCGAACGGCACCGCGACGACATGGGCGAGCGTGATCGCGGTCCGGCGCTTGCGTCCGTGCCGGCTCAGCATCGTGTCGATTGCGCCGGGAAGCCCGTCGCCGCCGGCGGAGGAGAACAGCACGTGCGGAAGCCGCGTGTAATCGTCCTTGGTGAGACGGGCTTTCAGTTTGGCGCGTTTGGCGTCGCGAATGCAGACGAAGCTCTCCGTGAAAAGCGTGGATCGGATGATGCGCGGGGAAGCGGGAAGATGGCCACCTATCAGCGCGTCGACATCGCCGTGTTCCAGGCTTGCGACACTCGCGGCCGGATCAATGATGGGGCGCACCACGAGATCGATACCAGGCGCCTCCCGCCGCAACGCCTCAACCAGTCGCGGCACCACGACGAGGTCGCCATAGTCGGTCGCCGCAATAGACAGGCGATGGCGGGCTGTTGCCGGATTGAAGGCTGAAGTGGGTTCGAGCACGCCCCGGATCTGCCCCAGAGCGTCCCTGATCGGCCGCGCCAGCGCCAGCGCCTTCGCCGTCGGCTGCATGGCGGAGGCCGACCGCACGAAAAGCTCATCGCCAAACAGCGCGCGCAGCCGCGTCAGCGTGCTGCTCATGGAAGGTTGTGCCAGGCCGATGCGTTGGCCGGCGCGGGTCACGTGGCGTTCCTCCATCAGCGCCTCGAAGGCGACCAGGAGGTTGAGGTCGACGGAAGCCAAATTCATTTGAGCGATGATAGATATGGTAATAATCGATTTCAAGGATGATGCGGGGTGTGGTCTCCTGGCGGAGACGACATCATTGGGCGCGGCGCATGCGATCCTCACTCCTGCACTTCATCCCGCGCGGACCGACATTGCTGGCGCTTGGCGTCCTGCTTGGACTGGCTTTTCCGGCTCTTGCGGACCTCGCGCGCCCCCTGATGCCAGCCACGATCTTCCTGATCGTGCTGGGAACGCTGTTGCGGATCGACAGTCAGGCCGTCGTCGCAACGCTGCGACGGCCATCGCTTTCCGTGCTCTTGCCGGCCGTCGTCATGGTGGCCTGTCCGCTCGTGATCGGTGTTGCCGGTCGCGCCTTGAACCTTGGTTCGGAGATCGCGCTTGCAGCCGTGCTCGCCGTCTCGGCGCCGCCATCGAGCGGAACGGCAGCGGTGGCGCGCATGCTCGGGCTCGACGGGGCGGTGCCGCTCGTGGTGACGGTGTTGTCCATGGTGCTGGCTCCGGTCACCGTGCCGTTTCTCGCAGGCTGGTTCGGCGGACTTGAGATCAGCGCGCTCGAGCTCGCGCTTCGCCTGGCACTGTTGATCGGCGGCGCCGAAGGAGTGGCTTTCCTGGTTCGCCGGCATGCAGCCCCGGTGCTGGCGGCCCATGGCGGGATGGTCGACGGGATCATCGTCGCGGCGCTCCTCGTCTTTGCGGTGGCGACGATGGCTGACATTCGCGCGCAGATCGCGGCGGATGTGCAGGCCGCCACGCTCTGCCTCGGGCTTGCTTTCGCTTGCAATATCGCCCTTCAAGCAGCTGGTGTCATGCTGCTGCCGGGCAATTTGGGCCAGCGGCTGACCGTCGGGCTCATTCTCGGCAATCGCAATGTCGGCCTGGTCTGGTCGGCGCTGGGTGCTGCCGCCTCGCCACGCATGGCTCTATACTTCGCGGCGACGCAATTTCCGATCTACCTCCTGCCGCGCCTGATCGAGACAATGATCGGCCGGGACACAAGAAAGGCCAAGCCGTGACCACGCCCCGTCTTACCCGCGAACATGCCTTGCATTTTGCCAACATCGCGCTCGGCCATGTCGGGCGCGAATATCCCAATAACGTTGACCACGCGCTGGCTGAAGCGGCGGATGCCCGCACGCCGAGCCAATTGCATCCGATCTTCTATGGCAGCTATGACTGGCATTCCTGCGTCCACAGCTACTGGATGCTGGCGCGACTGCTGCGCCGGTTTCCCGATTTCGCGGCGGCGGCTGACATTCGCGCCCTCTTCGACGCGCAGTTCGTGTCCGACAAGGTTGCTGCTGAGTGCGCCTATTTTGCTCGTCCAACCGCTCGCGGCTTCAAGCGGCCATATGGCTGGGCCTGGCTCCTGAAGCTCGCGACTGAACTGGCGCTCCACCCTGACGATCGCTGGAGCCGCAATCTCGCGCCGCTGGCCGAAATCATCGCGCAACGCTTTCGCGACTTCCTGCCGTTGGCGTTCTATCCCGTACGCGTCGGCACCCATTTCAATACGGCGTTTGGCCTGCGGATGGCGGCAGACTACGCCGGCATCAAAAAGGATGAAGCGCTCGCCAGCTTGCTGCACGAGACTGGCCAGCGCTGGTATGGTGAGGACAGCAACTGCCCCGCCTGGGGTGAGCCGAGCGGCGACGACTTCCAGTCCTCGGCTCTTGTCGAGGCCGAATGCATGCGGCGCCTGTTGCCTCCGGACGCGTTCCTGCCCTGGTTCGATCGCTTTCTGCCGCGGCTGGTCGAACGACAGCCGGCAACGCTGTTCAAGCCTGCGACGGTCACCGATCGCACCGACGGCAAGATCGCTCATCTCGACGGACTCAATCTCAGCCGCGCCTGGTGCTGGCGTTCTCTCGGCGACGCCTTGCCGGCAGGCGACCCCCGCCGCGTCGTTGCTCATGAAACGGCGCGCGAGCATCTGGCCGCAGGCCTCCCCTATATCGCCGGTCACTACATGGGAGAGCACTGGCTCGCGAGCTTTGCCGTGCTTGCACTTGATGATGAGAACTGAGCGGGCAGGGGCCTTCCGCGGCTTCCTCGATCTGCGGTCATGATCAACCGAAGGCGCGCGTGCGCATGTGTGCGACATCGTCGCCACCCGACGGGATCGACGCCAGCAGCGACCTCGTATAGGGCTGCTGAGGGTTGTCGAAGATGTCGGCGACGGTCCCGTGTTCGACGATGCGTCCCCGATGCATCACGGAGATGGTGTGGGCGAGCTGACGCACCAGCGCCAGGTCATGAGACACGAACACGTAGGTCAGGCCCAGATTAGCCTGTAGCGAGAGCAGGACTTCGACGATGCCGGCCTGGACGCTGACGTCGAGCGCGGAGGTGGGTTCGTCGAGCACGATCACGTCGGGCTTGAGCACCAGCGACCGGGCGATGGCCACGCGCTGGCGCTGGCCACCTGACAGGGCTCCGGGCTTGCGGGAGAGCAGGTGCTCGCCAAGTCCGACATCGGCCAACGCTTCGCGGACGCGCTCATCCCGTTCCTTTCGCGTTCCGATCTTGAATCGGTCGAGCAGCTCGCGCACGAGCCGCTCGATCGTCCAGGTCGGATCGAGCGAAGTGAAGGGGTTCTGGTAGACCAACTGAAGGTGGCGCCACACCGTCCGCAGTGCCTCGGGCGAGCGGCCGGTGATTTGTTCGCCTGCGACCGAGATGCTCCCGGTGTCGGGTCCCTCCAGTCCAAGCAGCAGCCGGACCGTCGTGGTCTTGCCCGAGCCCGACTCGCCGACCAGCGCGTGCGTGGTGCCGGCAGGGACGCTGAACGACAAATCGTCGACGGCCGTCATCGCCTTGCCGTCGACTGTGAAGGTCTTCGTGACGGCGCTGACCTCGATCTTCGGTGCCTGGCCGGTCTTGAGGGAACGGAAGCCGGTGTCGCGCAGTGCGGCGTAACGGTCGGGGTTGAGGGCCGGGACATCCGCGCGCAGCTTCTTTGCGTAGGCCGACGCCGGCGAGGAGAAGACGGAAGCGGTCCGGCCAGCCTCCTGGATGACGCCGTCCTTGAGCACCACGAGCGAGTCCGCTCGCTCGGCGGCGATCGCAAGGTCGTGCGTGATGAGCAGCAGGCTGATCTTGAGATCGTGCTGCAGCCGCGTGAGCAGGTCGAGGATCCGCTTCTGGATCGTGACGTCGAGCGCGGAGGTCGGCTCGTCCGCGACCAGTAGTGCCGGCCGTGGCAGGATCGCAAGGCCGATCAGCACGCGCTGGAGCATGCCGCCGGACAGCTGGTGCGGGTAGGAGTCGTAGACACGCAGGGGGTTGTCGAGCCCAACCTGGGCGAGCGTCTCCAGGATGAGCTGCTTGCGGATCGCCTTGTCGGGCTCGTCGAGCAGCGCAGCCGCCTCCTGCGCCTGGGCACCGATTGTCCGCACCGGGTTGAGTGAGTTGGCAGGGTCCTGCGGGACGAACCCGATGGCTCGTCCCCGCAGCGGCCGGAAGCCGCGCTCGGAAATCCCCAGCACCTCCTGGCCGTCGAACGCGACGCGGCCGGTGGCGTGCCCGCCGCTGGGGAGCAGCCGCAGCACCGCGCGGGCGATCGTCGACTTGCCGGACCCGGACTCCCCGATGAGGGCGAGGCTCTCGCCGCGGCCGAGTTCAAAGCTCACGTTGGTCACGACCTCGTGCGGCCCGTAGGAGACCGACAGGCCGTCGACCCGGAGCTGCGGAATCGACCGCAGCGGCGTCGGCGCGACGCGCTCGGCGCGGGTGAACCTGGCGGTCAGTCTGTCTTGCGGAGCCATCGGCTGATCCTGTTTGCGGAGAGGACGGTCGCGATCGTGACGAAGGCGGGGGCGTACACCAGCCACGGCCATTTGAGGTAGTCCTTGCCGATCGAGATCAGCAGGCCCCAGTCGGAGGCGGGCGGCGGATCGCCGTAGCCGAGGAAAGCAAGGCTGGCGATCACCAGGATGGACAGGCCGAACTGCAGCACCGCGAGCGGGAGCACCGAGCGAGATGCATTCGGCAGCACGTGCCGCAACAGAATGTGCCAGCGCGAGCCGCCCATCAGGAACGACGCCTCGACGAAAACGGCCTGTCGGGTCTTGATCACTTCCGAGCGCATCACCCGCGCGAACACGGCGACCGCCGAGACGCCGGTCGCAACCGCAGCGTTCGTGGTGTCGAAACCGATCGCGGTGACGACGATGACCGCCAGCAGGAAGTTCGGGATCGCCAGCAGCACATCCACCAGGCGGGCAAGCACGACGTCTATCCAGCCGCCGAGGAAGCCGGCCAGGAGGCCGATGAGCCCGCCGGCAACCGCGGCGATGACGACCGCGATGAGCGCGCTCGTCACCGAGGAGGCCGTGCCATAGACGACCCGGGTAAAGAGGTCGCGGCCGAGGTGATCGGTGCCGAACCAGTGTGCTGCGCGGGGGCTGAGCAGCTTGTCAGCGGGGACACCGCTGACGGGATCATGACTCGTGAACAAGCTTGGCGCGAGCGACCAGGCGATTACGATCGCGATGACCGCGAATGCGAGCGCGACGGTCGGCGGCACCCGAAGGGCTGTCAGCCGGCTGATCGCCGCGACGCGCGAGGCAGGCGAGACGGAGGCGACAGTCATGGCGTCACCGCCTGGGAAAGATTTGTGGAGCTCTCGTCGGCGGTGGTCGGGCGGACCTTGCGACCGCTGATCAGCTTCACGCGCGGGTCTAGCAGCGGGTAGACGAGGTCGGCGATCAGGTTGACGAGCACGAACACCACTGCCGCCAGCGAGACGACCGCTTGCAGGACTGGCAGGTCCTGCGTGCTCACCGAACGCTGCACCAGGCTGCCGATACCGGTCCGTCCGAATACGGTCTCGGTGATCAGCGAACCGCCGAGCAGTTCGCCGATGCCAAGTGCGATGACGGTGATGACCGGGAGCGAAGACGGCTTGAGCAGGTGCTTGGCAAAGAGGCGCATCTGCCCGAGCCCACGGCTGCGCGCAACGGCGGCGTATTCCTGCTCGGACTCGTTGTCGAGGTTCGCGATCAGCACCTCGGTGATCCGTGCGGAGATGGGGATGCCGAGCGCGACCGCGGCGAAGAAGGTCGCCCAGAAACTGTCCGGCGCGATCACGCGAAAGAACCCAAGCTGGAAGCCGAAGATGTGGATCAGCACCAGGCCGATCACGAAGTTCGGCACCGACAGGAACAACGATGGGAAGCCACGCAGCCAGCCCTGGCCGAACCGGTTCGGAAGGAACTGGGTGCCGTAGGCGATCGTAGCCGCCAGCAGCAGCGCGATGGCGAAAGCTGCGGATGCAAGGATCAGTGTCGAAGGGAGAACCTCGGCGATCAGGGTTGTCACAGGCCGGTTGGATCGCATCGACAGGCCGAGGTCGCCGGTCACGAAGTTGGACAAGGACGCCCAGAGCTGGATCGGAATCGGCCGGTCCAGGCCTTGGGCAGCGATGATCTCCTTGATCTGATCCTCGCTGAATCCATTCTGCGGGTCGCGCAGCACGTTGGTGATGGGGTCACCAGGCAGAATACTGACGACGACGAAGGTGAAGACGTAAGCCAGCAGGATAACGACGACGGCCTGGGCGAAGCGCTTCGCGGCATAGGACAGGTAGGCGCTTCTCATGCCGGTCGCCTCCTCACGCTGCTTGTTTGCACTGCGGATTACTCGCCGATCGTTGCCGTGTAATAGCTGGCGTAGGCGATGCCGTTGTAGACCTCCCCCTTGAGCTTCGGGGACTGCACGTAGATCCGCTGGACGATCTGCGTGCGCGGTATGAAATAGCCCTGCTCGAGAACGTAGGTCTGCAACTCGTCGAGCAGCGGATTGCGAATGTCGAAAGAGGCAGCGCCGGCGATCTTGTCGCGCAGTTCATTGAGCTTCTTGTCGCTGTCGTCGAGATTGAACCAGTTCTCGCCGTTATTGGCGTCGGTGAGGATGCTGGCCACCGTGCCGGCGTCGATGAAGCTGCGCGTCACCTCGTAGGCCGGCACGGCCGGGCCGCCGAACCGGACCTTCTCGCCGAACGTCACGACGTCGTAGGCGCGAATGGTGACCTTCCAGCCAAGCTTGCCGAGTTGCTGGGCGATGAGCTCGTCGATCGACTTTGCCGTCGCAAGATAGGGGTTGGAGTGGAGCGTGAGCGACAGCTGCCTGCCGTCCTTGGTCCGGATGCCGCCAGCACCCTTGATCCAGCCGGCTTCGTCGAGAAGCTTCTCCGCCTTGCCGGGGTTGTAGGCCAGGAGCTCGCTATGGTCGGTTGCACCCGGCACGTTGCTCTGGATGAAGGACGTCGCCGGCTTCCAGTCAGGCGTATAGACGGTGTCGATGATCTCCTTCCGGTTGATGCCGGCTTGAAGAGCCTGGCGCACTTTCACGTCATTGTACGGCTCCAGCTTGGTGTTGATCGCGAGGCCGTTGACGAAACCGAGATAGCGCGGGGTCGCGACCGTGAAGCCCGCTTCCTTGAGCGATTTCAGTTCCTGCGGTGAGGGGCTGTAGGCGACATCGGCCTGTCCCGACTGGACAGCGGCGACCCGCAGCGACGGCTCGGTCACGAGTTTGTAGGTGATCGAGTTGAGGTAGGCCGGACCGGTGTGGCCGACGGCTGCCGGCCCCCAATTGTAGTCCTTGCGCTTGACCAGCTTGACGAAGTCGCCCTCTTTCCAGGAAGCGACCACATACGGGCCGCTGCCGGATGTCTTGGCCAGATCAGCCTGCTGCGCGGCGGGCTGCGCGATCGTCTTCGGGGAGATGAGGATCGAGCCGTGATAGCCGAGAGTCGGGATAAACCCGAGCGTCGGCGCCTTGAAGACAACCTTCACGGTAGTTGCATCGACCGCCTCGGCGTGGTCGTAAGTCTTCGGGAAGAGGCCAATCGGATTGATCCCCTCGTTCCGCCGGCCGGCGTGCCAGATGTCGAGATTGGCGACCACGGCTGACGCGTCGAGCGGTGTTCCGTCGGAGAAGGTCACACCCTTCTTGAGGTGCAGGGTGAACTGTGTGGCCTCGCCGTTCTGCTCCCAGCTTTCGGCGATCCAGGGGCTGACCTTGCCGTCAGCATCGACATAGACGAGCTTGTCGGTCACGTGGCCCCAGATGTGGCCCTGGAAGCTGGAGATCGCACTGTTGTTCGGAATCCAGGTGCTGCCGAGCGAGTCGATGAGGAAAGTGATGTCGCCGCCGTTCGGTGGAGCGCCGGCACTTCGCGCCGGAGAGAGGCCCGCCATTGCCGTCACGGCGACGGCTGTTACCACGGAGGTCGCGACCAACAGCCGACGTCGGGTGAGCAAGAGCGAAAAGAAGCGCGCAGACATGGATGGCCCCTGATGATTGGTGGCGTCGGTCGGAGCACCCATTCATAGAGATGCTTGGGCACGGTCGACATTTCTGCGTAGGAGAGGCGAAACGAACGGACCTGGCCATTCCAAATTTAGCTGGAGATGGACAACAAATGCCTCGGGATCGGGGCGATGTGAGTGACGATTATCTTGTTGTCAGCGCGAACGCACTCGACCGAGGTCGTCTTGCGGCCAAATATCCGTCGATTGCCGCTCTTGGTCGCATGTCAATTCGAGTCCGGCGTCGAAACGATCTTCTCGAGCTCGTCAACTCTCGCGGTGTGTCACCGGCTTGAAAGGACATTCCGCAAGACCCCGCGCGGAGTAGAGTGGCATTGATGCCGGCGCGCGAAGAATGAATTTTTCTACCATCGAAATGCGCGCTGCAGTCTGCGGAAGGTCCAGTGAGACGGAGCAAGCCAGTGATATAGCCTACGATTGCTCGGCGGTCCGCGATATACAGCCGACCACCGCGCTCACGGGGGCTGGTGATGATGCCGCGGTCTTTCGCAAAGGATGCGCGCCAGCGCTGTCCAAGCGAGATCGGCTTTTCGCGGCGTGTTCGAGTACTTGTCTCGCCAGCTCTTGAACTCGCCACGGATCCGTCGGTCGGCGAGGGCAGCGATCGGCAGGTCGCCAGATTCGTCTTCGATCAGCTTACGTATCGCGGCGGGTCTCTTCTCTGCCGGAGCGCGCGACAGGGCGCGGCGCCGCAAGGCATGAATTCGGGGCTGCTGTAGATGCCGTTGGAGTCCGCTTTTGGGGTAAGACCGGAAGTGGCGTTTCGGGGCCGTCGGGGCAGCTTTTGACCCAAAGCCGACATTCAACGTCTGGAGTGATTTCCAGCTTCTGTCTGATCTTCGGATGCTAGGCGGGGAAGTCGCGGAACTCCTTGACGAGATTGAACGGAATTTTCCACCCGGCGCCGCCCCCGCGCATGAGCATCTTGATGTCTTCCGCCCTGTTTTCTTTTCCGGTTTTCGGATCGGTCTCCAGCGTGTGTCCTTGGCTGTCCCAAGGTTTGCTCGCGCTCTTCGAGTAGTAGCCGAGAAAATGGCCGGATTCATGGGCAGACGTGTTAGGCCCGCGTTGCGAGCTGATGAAGGCAAGGTCCAGCCCTCGAGCAAACGAGCCATTGGCGGGGCCGCCATTGGACCAAACCTTATCGACGCAGAAAATGGTTAGATGGGCGCCCTGAACTTTGTGCTTGACGAAGAAGCCCTTCAGTTTTTCGACGTCGATCACTTCGGGAAAGCTCGCTAGGCTCGCATCCTTCATGCCAGTCGCATTGGCGATCTCCTGTTTGACGGCAGCCTGCGAGCCGTCGATGACCAGCCAGTCGCTTGGCACCCTCTCGAAGCGGATGTTGGCCTGCGGCCTCCATATATTGTTCATCGTCAGCAGTTCATCTTGCTCGCTGCAGGGCTTCTTGGCGTGAAACGCCGGAGCGCCGCCACCCCCCGGAACCATGACATTGCGGAACGCCACCTTGATCTTGATTTCCGGCAGCACGACGACATGGAGCTTGGCTTCGATCTTCCGGCCAGCCGACCGGGCGACCACCTCCAGGCCGGGAAAGCCGATCGGCTTGATCCGGCCATTGATTTCGAAAAACCGTGCATCGCCATTGAAGGTGGCGGGAAGTGATGCCGCCCTGAGCTGCGGATCGATATCGGGTTTGGAGAAGGTGTCTTTGGCCTGCATTACGCGTCTAAGGGTATCGGCGCCATCGATCTCCTTGATCCCGAGGGCATGGGCGTTGGAATCGACTTTGAGCTTTCTTCCGGGATCGATCAGCGCCACGATGCCGGAGCCGCCGAACGGCACCACCATGCCCGGCGGGCTGCGGCGCTCATCGATGCCGGAGCGGCGGAAAACCTCTTGAAAGGCGGCCATGTCTGGTTCTCCTGTCTTAGTTCGGTCCGTCAACGCGAAATTTTGCGCGCGGAAATGGAAATGAGAGCCTCGTTCGGCGGCGGGAACACAATCTGGCCGGCCCCCGCGGCGAGATGCAGAAAATTTCGGTGGCGAAGTTTCATGGCCAGTCCCTCCGCAACAATTGGGCACGGACGACAATAGGCGTAGCCTACTCCGCTTTCCGGAGAACGCGGAAGGCCAATCAATGCCTGCTAGTGGCCTTTAGCTGACCTCCTGCGCGATGCTGCGCATCGCCCCGGGACTGCTGAGGGCGCCCGCACCTCGCCTTTGAACTTCCCCGACCGCTCACGTCACTACTAGTCATAGCCGTGGTGGGAGCCGACGCTCTCTCCGGTGCTCAGCTTTGGGCAGGCCACGCCAACAGCGGGAGAAATTGCCATGGGACGCGCGCCGCAGCCACTGCCGCAATACACCCCGCCGGGCCCGGTGGAACAGATGCCGAATATGGCGACGCAACCGCAGTGCTCGCCGCTTGCCAAGGTTCACAGCGCCGCCGTCTTTCCCTACGTGGCCAATGAAGTCGCGACGTCCCGCACCGAGGTCGGCCATCTCGGCGTGGACGTCAGTCTGGTCCCGCCGGCCGGCATCTGCCAATATCTCATCATCTGGGATTTCGGCGTCGACTGGCGGCATCTCAAGAACATCGCCAAGCGCGATCCGCTGTTGGCAGCGCAACTCATCCGATTCGAGACCGACAAGTCGTTGCAGTTCCAGATCGTCGGATACAGCGACAGCACCGGCGGCGAACGGAACAACGTCTTCCTGCGCACGGGCCGGGCCAAGAACGTCTTTCACCTGTTCGGCCCAAGCGCCCGCTCGCGCGTCTTCTCCGTCAAGCCCGCTTCACTCTACGAGTATCTGAAGGACAACACGACCGTGATGAACAGGGCCGCCAATCGCGCTGTGGTCGTCGAAATCTTCGGCGGCGGCGGCGGGACGATCTAGCCACCTTCCACAACGCGAACGGAGGGTCGGGCGGCTCCTATTAGTGCAGTACAGCGTTTCAGCGCTTGCGGGGCCTAGCCGGACCACTATTGCTCGACCACGCAAGGGAGGTAGGTCATGCCACTGACCGAAGGCGACGTCCTGGACACACTCAGTGACTCGGTAGCGCTTGGCATCGAGTTCTACGTCGACAAGATCCATATCAAGGGCGAATACTTGACGACAGTCCGCGATCACATTCGTGCCGGCAATATATTGGTGAAGGGCGGCACTCAGGATCTCGCCTTCTACGATCAAGCTACGGATGTTCTGTTGACGCAAAAGAAGTCGCCGCCCGCAAATGATAGCGATCGGGCGCTGCTCCTGCATGAGTGCGTCCACGCCATGATCGACGTCTATGATCCTGACGGCGCTGTTACGCGCCACATGGGCGAACTGGCGGCCTACCTCACTCAAACCACATATAGCGTTCGCAAGAATCCGTCGTCTAACCGCAACGGCACGGCCCCCTGGGACAAATTCTGGGGCGACCTCTATGCCACGGTGCGCGCCAATAGGCTCGACACCAGCGTGGGCAACGGCGTCCGGATCCCGTCGGCGACGCTCGAAAATCTGCGTCGGCAACTCGCAGCGCTGCCTTTTGTGAACTATGGAAATTTCTCAAAAGAAGCGACGGGCGTATCGGATGGGCTGACCCGCAGGAACTTATTTCTGTCGAGCGATGAACCCGTGTCCATGCGATCATCGAGCGTTTCCCACGAAACTTATGTTGATCCGAGCGATGACTATTTGATGCGTACCCTGATGGAGGCCTACGCGAGCGCCGATGTTAGAGGCTATGGCAGCCGCTTGCGCCGGCTACGTCGTGATTTTCTCTATTGCTCGCTGTCTCGCGCCCATGAGCTCCGGAAAAGGTTTTTGGTGCGGAAGCGTGGAGACCGGCTCTCCGAACTGTTTCACGATCGCCTGTCGCATGGGGGCCGCGCAATTCTTCTCCGTGTGCTTGCGCTGCGAAGTTGATGCAGCGGATTCTAGTCCAGGTGCCTTGCGCGCAGATCTTGAAGGTCCTTTTTTAATGCCACAAGATCCAGCCCGCGAGGAAAAGTGAGGCGTCCAGAGCGGATCACGAGCCGGACGTACGGATAGCGGTCCTCGGCAAGCATCGGAGAACTGATTTTGTATTTGTGCCAATCTTCAACGATGTGTGCCTGTTGCTCGACGTTGTATGAGTCCCAGGAATCGCCCGGCGTGTACTCGTAGCCGGAACCGATTGTCTGCGCCCAAAAGGAGCGCGCCATCGTCCAGTTTGAATCGTTGAACGCCTGCCACACATGGGTCATTTCGTGCACGAAGAGGTCGCAAATGCGACCGAAGTCGTCGCACAAGAGACCGAAGGTGGGGCTGGGTGATGCCAGGTTACTGAACGCGACACTGCCAAGATTGATGGCATACCGCATGCTCGGCACCATGGGATTGCTTCCCCTGAAGAACG
Source organism: Bradyrhizobium sp. Pa8 (assembly GCF_052588265.1). Classification (NCBI taxonomy): domain Bacteria; kingdom Pseudomonadati; phylum Pseudomonadota; class Alphaproteobacteria; order Hyphomicrobiales; family Nitrobacteraceae; genus Bradyrhizobium; species Bradyrhizobium sp. Pa8. Next base: position 3,705,613 of record NZ_CP176767.1, read on the forward strand.
GTCCATCGTTCGTCCACGGTCTTCCGCCTGCTCCCAGGCCATTGGTAATCGCAATTGTCTCCCACGGCGGCAGCGTCGGGCCAAAAACGTTGCGCGCGAAATCCCGTTCGCTCACGTCCAGTACGCGCGCGAAGTCGGGTCGGCTTCCTTCACATTCCGGCGGGGTCGGAGCCGCTGGGGTGGGCGCAACCGGTGGAGTGGGCGCAATTGGCGGGGGAGGCGGCGTACCTGGCGGCAAATAGATGAATCCCCCTCGCCATCCACCTCTCCCGCCGGTCGTACCGGAGGAAAACGCGAAATTCTGGCGATCGGGCGACATCGCGCGGCAGCCTACATACTCGGCCAGGTACCAGTTCACCTGCCGTGTGGCTTGTTGGAAATCGCGCTGCTTGACGAGCTTGATGCCCGGAAAATTGAATTCGATGAGGTCCCAGGGGTCGATGCCGATCCGCTTGGCGAGGGATATCCAGGTCTCGCCTGTCGTCACCGCATGCCGGATTCCCGCGGGCGGTACATAGCTTTCGACGACAGGCTTCAGAGGCCTTTCCTGGTTCGGCACTGTAAGACCTCCCCTGCTGATTCCTGCGGAACCACGCGTTCTCGCCACCAATACTTATTCGTCGCCACTACCTCGAGGCGGTTCGATGGTTCCATTCATTCGGTCACCAACTGGCAGTGGCAAATCGAAGAGCCTCATTCGTAGGTTGGAGGCGTAGACACGGAGCAATGTCGAACGAGCGGTGTCCGCTTTAGCGCCGGCCTTTTGACTTCGAGCCGAGCAGATCATGCGTGCCGCTGATGCTCACGGTTCCGGAGCACTCGAAACCGCCGAAAATTCCGCAGGAGCCGGTGACCGTAACGCGCAGGTCTTTGCGCTGGTACATGTCGACCGAAATGCCCACGCGCGAAAAGTCGTTCGCGCTGTTCGGCAGGATCAGATCGATGTGCTCTGCGGCCCATTGCGGTATATGCTTGTTGCTCTTCCAGAACAGCTCATTGCCGGCGTGGTGCACGAAGTTCGGCCCGACCGTAAGCGCGCCGTCCACGCCCTCGAACACGAAGCCCGTTTCGTCGATGTGCACGTTCACCCGATCAGGTGCCACGGCGAAATGCAGCGAGGTGATGTCCTGGGGCTGCGGGTCCTTCCCGAATTGCGAGCTGTAGGCGTCGCTCCATTGTCCGCGGTCGCGTCCGAGCCCGAAGCCGTGGCGGCCCGGGAGATCCCGCGTTGAGAGCGGCCTGTCCGACAGCTTTGGGCGCCAGATCTCCCGAAACCCCTTGCCGATCGTTGCCGCCATCGACAGATCGAGGGCCCAATGCGACGCTTTCTCCGGGCTTTGTCCTTCGGCGAAGGCGTCGAATCCGTCCGTCGTCTTGGCAATGCGCAGCTTCTTGATCAGCTCTTCCCAGTCCTTGGGCAGGAAGGTGACGCCGTCGAGCGTGGTCGTCGCGGCAGCGACGCCATACTTCTCGAGTTGGTGTCGGATGTAGGGCTTCTCGTCATAAAGGCGCACATCGGGGTTGGGGCCGGCAAAGTAATTCTTCAAATCGATCTGCGGCCGCAGCATGGTCAGTCGCGCCGCGATCTTCCGGTAAGTGTCGGTCGTCGTCGGATCAGTCGTCGTCATGGAACGCCCTCCGAGGCAATCCTCGCCTCGGATTGGTCTCACCCGAACGGGTTCGGGTTCAATGCCGGCTCGTTCGATGAAGCTGCCGCCCGGCCCAGGTCATTCGAATTCCTGTCGCGCCAGCGCAGTGACCGTTTGAACCTGCCGACCGGAAACGGCGACCACCATCCGTGGGGTAGTGCGAACAACGAGGACGATCAAATGTCACTGCGGAGCAGGGTGTTGGACGTACTCAATGGCCCGGCGGTCGCACGCATTCGTTTCCGATTTCCGATCCGCGGCAGCCACGTGACGATTGCACCGCAAACGTTCCATCACGTCGCCCGTGCGATCCGGTTGGGGCGGGTCACCGTCAGACCTCCGACGGATCTCGCGGCAGGCGTTGCTGCTCAATATAACGATGTCGCGAGAACCAGGGCGGACGGCACGGCGGTTGCGGCGAACACGCTGGAGGTCGTGTCGGCAGCGGGGCGGATGGACGAGGCCTATATCGTCCATGAGAGCCTGCATGCAGCCTACGATCTGTTGCGTACCGGCCTTGACGCCAATGCCGAAGAGGCGTCCGCGTATGTCTGCACGGCGCTCTATTGCCGCATGACTGGCCTCCCGCGGCCGCGCTGGGCCAACGGCCCGATTTACGCCAATGCCGCCGAGGTCGCCAAAACGTTGCTGTCGCAATACCAAAAGGGTGATCCTGGAATTCCCTGGGTCGGCGAGAGTGAATGGCGGATGCTGCGCACCGGTGTAGGTTTTCATCCGGTCTATACCAGCGGACCCGCGGGTATTCTCACTGGATGGCTGCTCGGCCAACAGTACACCCACGATGGTTGAGTGCTGGGGACCGCGTCCGCTTCAGGAAATGGCAGAGCTTCGAGCTCTTTTCCGCCACTCCCTCCATCGTGGTCGATGCACTTGAGCGCGTCACGCGACCAGCAGGCCCAGCTTGCCGACCATCGCAAGCGAGCGTTGAACGCTTTCTCGCGTTGACAGCAATAACGGCTCGGCAGCCTTCCCGGCACTATCCTTCTGGTCTACCTGGATGGTCGGGCCGAATTTTTCGGCCATTTCGGCCGTGATCTGGTCGATGGTCCGCGCTCCGTCGAGCAATTGCAGGAAATCCCTGGTCCGGTCGTCCTCCAACTGCACCGTTTGGTGGAGGAGGTTGGTGACGAGCGGACCTGTCTGCGCTTGTCTTCGCGCGAGCAGGCTCGCCTGCGGATGCTCGGTAGCTTCCTTCAACAAAAAGGGACGCGACAGCAGGAACGAAACCTCGCCGCTGCAAGCCAGGATAAACATCGCCTCAGTCAACACCTTTTGGTCATCATCTGCCTGCCGGTCGCCCAGCAGCGCGCGGGCCCCATCGAGCAGCTCGTCAAATGATAATGCTCGCGGCCAGGCCCGGCCGAGACATAGATACGCAGCCTTCAAGAGCGGATTGGTTACCGTGACCCTGCTGCCGTCCTGGTTCTCGAATTCCATCGCGGAATCGTCGATCACGCAGGCGTCGGGGTCGACCGGGTTGATCGTGCTCAGCAAATGGAATCTTGTGACGAAATCGAGGTCGATCTGGCGGGATAGCGAAATGCTGTCGTGGCAGAGCAAGGTGCGCCGAAAGCCGTTGCCGTCGATAAAGTCCTGATATTGATCGCGCGCCATGAACTCGCTCTCCGGGAAGCGCTGCAGCGTTGCGCGAACCTCCTCGGAATAGCCGGCAAGATAGCGTCGTGAAAAATCAGCGTCGCCCAGATATTGCAAGCCATGGCAGCTTGCGTCCTCGGCGACCTCATGCAGCAGGAAGGCCTCGGCGCCATCATCGAGATCGTCGTGAAATAAAAGCTCGTCGGGGGACTTGAGGACACGGTTGTACTGGTCGCGCATAATTGCGCCGTGCACCGAGTTGGCCTTCGAGCCGTCGCTCAGGAACTTCAGGATCGCGCGGGCCTGTCCTACCTTCTCCTTCATGCCCGTGAGGCGGCGGGTGTGATACCGCATCATGTCGCGGACCATGTCGCGAAGATGCGAGAACGGGTGCGCGTTGTAGCTGACGTAGCAGACCCCGCGCGGAGCCAGGTTCTGCTTGAAGATTATCATCATCTTCTCGCGCACCGCCGGCGGCACCCAGGAATACACGCCGTGTGCGATGATGTAGTCGAACTCCCCGAAGCCTGCGTCGACATTCATGATGTCGCAATGGAGGAGCTTGATGTTGCTCAGGCCCAATGTGGCGATATTTCGCTGGCCGCGCTCGATCGTCACGCCGCTCAGGTCGACACCGACGAATTCGCTGCTTGGATATTGAAAGGCCATCGGCAACAGGTTGCCGCCAACGCCGCAGCCAAGCTCCAGCACCCGGCAACGCTCGATCGGCGCTGACTGCATGCCGTAAACGGCAGCAATGGTAGCAAGATGGTTCGGATGAGTGAGCCCGTAGACGTGGCCGGGGTAGTAGACCTCGTCGTATGGCGTGGGACCAGTGTTCGGGTGGCGATGCTCGGTTTGAATGTTCATCGTCCTCAATTCCACGAATATGCGAACTTGTCGTTCTCGATCGAGACCCGCGCTTGCTTGATTTCTTCCTTGGCAAGCGACTTGCTGAGGAACTCGCGCGACAGCTCCGGGAGCAGGGTGTTGGTGATGATGTTGTCAATCATTCGCCCACCGGAATCCGGGTCGTTGCAACGTGACACAATGTGCTCCACGACCGCGTCATCGTAGTCGAAGGACGCGTTATGATTGTCGCGGAGGCGTCGTCCGATCCGGTCGAGCTGTAACCGAACTATCCCGGCGAGCATCTCGTCGGATAGCGGGAAGTACGGTATCGAGACGATGCGTCCGAGCAGCGCTGCGGGAAACACCTTCAGCAGTTCCGGCCTCAGCAACTTGGCGAGCTCTTCCGGCTCGCTGCGATACCGTGGATCGCGCGAGAGGCCCATGATCAGATCGGTGCCGACGTTGGTGGTAAGGATGATCAAGGTGTTCTTGAAGTCGATCCGCCGCCCGTTGCCGTCCTCCATGGTTCCCTTGTCGAACACCTGAAAGAAGATCTCGTGGACGTCGGGATGAGCCTTCTCCACCTCGTCGAGCAGGATGACGCTGTAGGGCTTGCGCCGGACGGCCTCGGTGAGGCGTCCACCTTCGCCATAGCCGACATAGCCGGGAGGTGCACCCTTCAAGGTCGAGACGGTGTGCGCTTCTTGGAACTCCGACATGTTGATCGTGATCATGTTCTGCTCGCCGCCGTAAAGGGTCTCGGCAAGCGCCAGGGCGGTTTCAGTCTTGCCCACGCCGGATGGACCAGCCAGCATGAACACGCCGATCGGCTTCGACGGGTTGTCCAGTTTGGCGCGGCTGGTCTCGATTCGCTTGGCGATCATCGTCAGCCCATGAGACTGTCCGACGACGCGGCGGTTGAGGATCTCCGGTAGCTTCAGCACGGTTTCGATCTCGTCGCGCACCATCCGGCCGACCGGGATGCCAGTCCAGTCAGAGACAACGGACGCTACCGACTGCTGGTCGACATGGGCGTAGACCATCCGCTTTTCCGGATTGATGCGCTCAAGCGTGTCGAACTTGCCGCGCAGCTCCGCGCGCCTGGCAGCCGTATCGTCGCCTTCCTTGGGTTCGGACAGGATCTCTCGAATGCTGCGGATGTCCTTGACGAGCTCCTGCTCTGCGGCCCAATCGGCTTCGAGGTTCGTCAGCTTGACCTTCAGTGCCGCGATGTCGTTGTCGATCACTACGATGCGCTCGTCGTCCTCGATCCCAAGATCGCTGTCGCTGACGAGTGCCGATCTCTCAGCTTCACGGGCGGTAATCGCAACGCGTGCATCCTCGATCAGGGCCGGAGTCGCGCTCTGGCTGATCGCCACGCGCGCCGAGGCGGTGTCAAGCAGGCTGACCGCCTTGTCCGGCAACTGTCGTGAAGGAATGTAGCGGTGGGACAGGTTGACCGCTGCGACGATCGCGGCATCCGAGATGCGAACGCCGTGGTGCTTTTCCATCGGACCGAGAAGTCCGCGCAGCATGATGCAGCAGGTCTCCACTTCCGGTTCATGGATCTGGATCGGCTGGAAGCGTCGTGTGAGCGCGGGGTCTTTCTCGATATACTGGCGATATTCCGCCCATGTGGTGGCGGCAATCGTGCGCAGCGTGCCACGGGCGAGGGGAGGTTTCAGGAGATTGGCCGCATCACCGGTGCCGGCCGCGCCGCCGGCGCCGATCAATGTGTGGGCTTCATCGATGAACAGGATGATGGGGGTGGGTGAGCTCTGGACCTCGTCGATCACCGAGCGCAAGCGCTGCTCAAACTCACCCTTCATGGAAGCACCGGCCTGCATCAGGCCGATGTCGAGCGCACAAAGCCTTACACCGCGGAGCGGTGGCGGCACGTCGCCGGCGGCGATACGCTGCGCGAAGCCCTCGACAACTGCGGTCTTGCCGACGCCAGCCTCGCCGGTGAGGATTGGATTGTTCTGCCGCCGTCGCATCAACACGTCGATCAGTTGGCGGATTTCTTCGTCCCGGCCAAGGATCGGATCCATCTCACCCGATTTGGCCTTGGCGGTGAGATCCTGGGAGAACCGGTCGAGCGGCGTCGTCCCCTTGGGACCGGCTTGAGCCGCGCCTTCCGTGCCTGCGCCGACCAGGCCCGAACCGTCCATCGGCCGCATGGTTTCCTCGTCGGAGCCGGCCCAGACGTTGCGGCGCTCCGCGGCGAGTGCGTCGACGTTGACCTTGGCGAATTCCTGCGAGAGGTTGTTCAGCGTGCGACGAATATCGTTCGATTTCAGGCCCGCCACGAGCAGATGACCGGTGCGGATCTGGGTCTCGCCAAAGAAGAGCGTGGCATAATGCCAGCCCCGATCGAGCAGGTCGATGACCGGATTGGCGACGCCCGGCATGTCGGTTTCGTTCTTACGAAAGCCATTGATCACGCCGGCAAGGTCCGACAACAAGCGCGCCCGGTCGAGCTTGTAATGATCGACCGAGAGGCTGAGATCGTTGCGTTCCTGCTGCAGGATATGAAATAGCCAGTGCGCTAGCTCGACGTTGCGATTGCCGGCGCTCTTTGCGTGGCGCAGGGCCTGTATGAAGGCGTCATAGCCGGCCCGGTTCAGCTTGCCCGTTACAGCCTCAATGCTGATGTCGGTCACGGCGGATCCTCCTGCTTAATCGATCCGCGGATGCCTGGCATCAAGCGGAAATTTCATCGAATCCCATAGCTTTAGGCAATCGGCGCTACGGATAGGTTCAAATCGACGGGGCATCGGCTGTGGCGGCCCGACGGGCGCCCAAGCGCTCACTGAGCTGAAAGCGGGCATCGCGGCGATATTCTTCCGTGGAAGTCCAGTTCGGCGAGACCCAGGTGGTCCATCCAAGTCGTCCGCTCTGTCCGAGCCTGACCGGGACGACCTCTCCCGCCGGAATGGCGAGCTCCACCTCCCATTCCAATTCGTCGCCGATATAGAGGAACATGGCGTCCGCCAGAGGCTCCGACAAGTTGCGCGCTTCGGTCGGCAAGAACTGTTCGTACTGGGTGAAATTCTTGACAAAGACTCGCACCCTGATCTTGTCCTCGACGCTGAATACGCGTGAGCCCAGAAGAGCGTCCCGGCCGAGCCCGGCATGGGTTCCGCCGAGCCGGCTGCAATGACTTGGGTCGAATGACAGCCAAGTGCCGACAAATTCGTCGATCTCGACTTTGACGTCGAACAGCCCCTGCAGGAACCGCGTCAACCGTGACGCACACTTCGCTCTGGGGGAGATCAGTCCGGCAAAGCTGAGCTTCGCCATGTCCGGTACGGTGTCTCGATCAGCGAAAACGTCGGAGCCGAGGCCGGCGAAGGAGCCGACATAGGCGATGAAGCGATCATCCGCCGGGCGGTCGTGCTGAGCGATCGGCCGCGCATCGGCCCAAGCGCGAAAGAAGAGTTGCAGAAAGCGTCCGTTGAGCAGATCGAGAAAGCGCGGGAAGGCGTCATCCCGCATCAGCCACCAACTGAGGCTTTCGTCGGTGGTGGCAAGCGGCAGCGCGCCCTGCGGCCCCAGGAGACCGAGAAATTTGACGAGTATCCTGAGCCGGCCGCCCGGGTCGTCGACGGCCGCAAGGTTGGAGGCGGGGAACTCCAGATAAGGCACTTGGCCGAGGTCGATATACTCCTCGCGGCGTGCAGCACTGTCACCGATCCGCGGTCGATCCGAGTTGGCACGCTCGAGCTGACGCAGCGTATTGAAGAAATCGAACCGCCAGGGCTCCGCCTTCATCTGGTCGATCAGCGTCATAGAGGTCTCCGCGTGCCCATGCGCGGCGGCCAACGCATGATCTCGCCGCGCTCCGGCGTCGAGACGACCGTCTGTGTGAAGGTATTGAAGCCCGAATAGTCGGCGAAGAAGCGCTCCAGCACGGCTCCGAGCAAGAACACGCCGCTGCCCTCGAATGCCTTCTCGTCGAGCGTGATGGTAATCTCCAGACCGCGCGCTGCGCCGCTGCCGGTGCGCTCGCGCACCCGCCGTACGACGGGTCGGCTTTCTATGCTGCGCACGCCGCGGATCTTGCGTTCCGTGGCGTCGTCGAACTGGTCGGCGAACAAGGACAGCATTTCGCGCAGGGCTCCGGCATTCTTGCCGCCACCGCGCTCGACGAGGCCAAGATAGTTCAGGCTCAGCATGTTGATCAGCCGCCAGCTGACGATTCCGCTGTTCGCGATCTCGCTGCGGCTGCGCATCTGGGTCACGATCGGTTCGCGTGGTCGGGTGGGACCAGCGACGCACATCAGATCAAGGGAAGTATCGTCCAGCAGGCGGAAGTCGGCGCCGCCCTGGCCGACCGGCAAGTGTTCCGTGAGATGCCGGTTGGAGCACAACGCCCGGACGCTGAGTTCGGCGACCGCGCCTTCGCCGCTAAGTTCACCGGGCTCCAGCAGAGACAGGAACATGTCCGTCCCGGTGTAGTCCGAGGATGCACCATACGTCTTTTCTCCCACTGTGCGGCGCCGGGGCAACCGTCGAACGGTGAAATAAAGCCCCTCGACCGATCCGCTGGTCCGGTCGACGGCGGCCGAATACAGCGGGCGCACCGGCCGCTTGTCCTTGTCGGCCGGAAAGTGCGCGTAGACTTCGAGCACCTGGTGCGGTTCGTATTCCAGATAGCGGCTGCGATCGGGCACCACATGGTACTCGTGCGTATTCGACTTGACGGGGATGCGATCGCTCGTCTTCTCGAACAGGTTGATCGCCGGCGCGGTATAGAGCCTGAAGGTATCGGGACGCACCGCGGCGGCAAGCCGTGAATTGTGTTCATCGAAAGCGAAGACGATATCGATCGATTTGCTGCGCAGCCGTGGCATCACGCTGCGAAGTCCCGTCAGGTTGAAGCCGAGGAATTTGCGTGGAAACATGAAATATTCCCGCAGCAGCTCCGAGCCGCGAAAGACCCGGTTGTCGTTGGGAAACAGCGACTCGTTCTCGTCGAAACCAATCTGCTGCACGCAGTCATGGGGCGCACGAGTCACCACCGGATCGCCGAAATCATCGAGATGCCGGAAGTAGACGCCCCTGCAGTTCGAGATCAATTGCTCGTAAAGCGCAATGGCGTCGGATTCCGCGCCTGAAAGGTAGATCGGAAGTTCGCTCGTGCGGCAGCCTGCAAACCAGGTTTCCGGCTTGGCCCTAGCCTCTGCGTCCGGCAGCTCCTCATCGAGCCGGGCCGCGGTACGGTGGGTCAACGACAGCCTGAGCCCGGCGATGACGTCGCCGCCGACGGGAATCCCGAGCGCCTGCAGCGCGCCTGCCGTCGAGAAGTATTCGGCGCCAGCGACGTCAAATGGCCAAAGAGCGATATCGCGACAAAGTCGAAATCGGCAGGAAAGACTTCGTTCTCTCTCGCGATAGGTGGCATCGAAATAGGCGCCGCGCGCGATCTTCTTGCCATCGCGTAGCGCTGGGTCGGCATAGGGGGGGCGTGCCGTGACCAGCATGGCCGACGGAGTCGGGGCAAGGTAATTCGGAACGAGTTGCTCGAGCAGGTTTGCAGTGAATTCCGGGAATTCGTGCTTGAGCTTGAGCTGAACGCGAGCGGCGAGAAACGCGGCACCTTCCAGCAATCCTGTGATCATGGGATCCGAGCGATCCCGGATCAGCCCACCGAGGCGTTCTGCGATGCCGGGATACTCCTCGGCGAAATCCCCGGCCTGCTCGTAGAGCAGTGACAGTTCACGATTGTAAAAATCCAGGAATTCGCGATTCATGCTAAAGTCGGTTGATCTGGATATCGCCGCTGTCGAGGTCGACGTCGGCGACGAACTCCACGGGGACGTTGAGCGGCTCGGCCTTCAGGTCGGCGTGAACGATGAAGCGCAGCTTGAGTTGCTCGGGGCCGACCGAGCCGTCGCGCCGGACCCGGATGGTGTTGCGATCGAGCCTCGGTTCATAAGTCGTGAGCGTCGCGCGCAATGCGTCGGTGAGCTCGTCGTCGGCGACCTCGTCGATCGAACGGTGGGCAATATCAGGGAAGCCGAAGTTCAGGATTGAGGTTCGGACGCAATCGCGGCCGTTCAGATCCAGGGTCGACTCAAGGGCAATGGTATTGAGGAGCGTTTCGAGGTCATGGGAGACCTCGCGCCGGAGCAACGTTTCCGAGATTGGAAATCGGCCCGCGCTCCTGCGCCCTGCAATGACCCGCTCGCCAGACTCATCGCGTAGATTGAGCTTCTTGCGTGCGTCGCGCGCTTCATGGGCTGAGCGAAATGCCAGCATCAATGGGGGAGAGAGCCGATCCTTCTTTGGTGCAATGGTCATTCACGGTCCCCATGACGCCCAATTCGCGTGCAATCCCGGGGGCGCTCGTTGGCGTCCGACTTGACGTCGCCCAGCAGGCTTTCGGGCCCGCAACCGGGCCGGACGAGAGGTGCGATCAAAATCGCACCGCTTGGCGCCGGTTCGCAACCGGCGCCAGGCGAGGGGCCGACAATCAGGCCCATTCCTTGTTGGCAGGAACATCCCAGCCAAAGGTGGGCGAAGCTCCGGCGCCACCCTTCTCCGTCTGGGTCTTGTAGATCATCTTGACCTTCGCGAAGTTCAGACTCACGTTTTCGGTAAGGCGATCTTCACCGTGCGATCCGCCTGTCGATACGCTAGTGACGAGAACCTGCTTCATCTCGATCTTGAGATATTCCAGTGGGTTTTCGCCGGCCTTGCGAACCGTCAGGATCGCGCTGTCGATATGCTTGCCGTTTGCGCAGACCTTGAAAAGTTCCGGCGTGGCTTTGTCAACGAAGTGCGTGAAGTGAAGATCCTGCACGCTGACCTTGCCGGCGCCGCCGCCCGATCCGCTGTGGAAGGTACCGGTCTGGCTCTCGCCAAACGACCAGCTCAAAATATCGATTTCGTCTTTGTGCTTGTCGTCCAGCGACTCGCCCTTGATCGGATCGAGTTTCAGGAAGATGTCGACAGCCATAGCATGGTCCTCTCAAATTTCTGTGTGTACGGTTGCGATGCTGCAGCGTCAGGAGCTGGGTCCTGGCAGGCGTGAAACCAGACTGAGGCCGACATCCATCGCTTCCAATTGAAAGTGCGGACGAAGAAAGAAGCGCGCGTTGTAATATCCCGGGTTCTCCTCGTTTGCTATGACCTCTACCTTCGCAGCGGCCAGCGGCTTGCGCGCTTTCTGAGCTTCTGACGATAGGGCTGGGTTGGCATCAACGTACTCGTTGATCCAGGTTTGTAGCCAGACCGTCAGCTCATCCTTCTCCTTCATGGATCCGATCTTGTCGCGAACCATGCACTTCAGATAGTGCGCAAAGCGAGACACTGCGAACATGTAGGGCAGACGTGACGACAGGTTGTCGGACGCGGTTGCATCCACGCCCTTCTCGCCGAAATACTTCTTCGGCTTGTAAAGCGACTGGGCGCCGATGAAGGCGGCCTTGTCGGTGTTCTTGCGATGGATCAGCGGGATGAGGCCCGCCTTTGCGAGTTCGTGCTCGCGGCGATCGCTGATGGCGATCTCGGTCGGGCACTTCAGATCGACGCCACCGTCGTCGGTCGGGAATGTGTGCGTCGGCAGATTGATGACCTCGCCGCCGGATTGCACACCGCGGATGCGCGTGCACCAGCCGAACTCCTTGAAGGCGCGGTTGATGTTGACCGCCATCGCATAGGCGGCGTTGATCCAGCCGTATTTGTCGCCGGTGTGCCCGTCTGTCTCCTCCTCGAAGGCGAACTCCTCCACGGGCTCCGATTTCGCGCCGTAGGGGAGGCGACCCAACGCGCGCGGCATGCACAGGCCGAGATAACGCGAGTCGTCCTGGTCGCGCAGTCCCTTCCATGCGGCATATTCCGGCGTGTCGAACACCTTGCCGATATCGCGAGGGTTGGACAATTCGGTCCACGAGTCCATTCCCATCAGCGTCGGCTCGGCGCCGCTGAAGAAGGGGGCGTGTGCGGCGCCGGCGATCTTGCTGAGATCGCGCAGCAACTGTACGTCGGTGGGGAGGTGGCTGAAATAGTAGTCGCCGATAAGGCAGCCGAACGGCTCGCCGCCCAACTGGCCGAACTCGTATTCGTAGATCTGCTTGAACAACGGACTCTGGTCCCAGCGCGCATCGGGGTAAAGCCGCAGATTGCGATACAGCTCGTTCTTCGAGACGTTCATTACCCGGATCTTGAGGTTGGCGTCGGTCTCCGAGTTGAAGACGAGGTAGTGGAGGCCCCGCCAGGTACTTTCGATCGCCTGGAATTCGGGTGCGTGAATGATCTCGTTCATCTGCGCGGTCAGCTTCTGGTCGATCCGCGCGATCATCTCCTCGATAGTGTCGAGCACGTCCGACTTGATGACGCTCGAGTCCTTCAACGCCTCTTGAACGAGCGTCGATACCGCGTTGTCGACCTCGGTCGCTGCGCGTTCGGTGCGCGGTTTGAAGCTTTGCTTCAGCAGAGTGGCAAACTCGTCAGCTTCGACGGTCTTGACCTGGGTGGTGCTCTCTTTGTGAACAGCTTCTTTTGCCATGGTCCCCGTTCCTTCCTTAGCTCTCGGTGCCAGGTTCGGTCGACTGGCTGATCGCGCGTTCCCGAAGCGCTGCCATCAGTTGAGGATCGGCCAGAAGCTTTTTCAGCTGGTCCTCGGCGGCTACCTTGCCATCCATGTAGCGCAGCAGGTTGGCAAGTTGTTCGCGCGCCTCGAGCAGCTTGGCTGTAGCCGGCACCTGGCGGGCGACGGCCACGGGAGTGAAGTCGGCCATCTTGTTGAAGCGCAGATTGACCGAAAGTTTTTCGTCTGATCCGTCGCTGAGACGATTGGTGACGCGCGCCGTCACGCCGGGCTGGATCGCCGCCATGCGGCTGTCGAAATTGTCCATGTCGAACTCGAGGAATTTGCGCTCCTCGACCTTCGTCTTCTCGACGCCGGGGTTATTGCCGGAAAGGTCAGAGAGGACGCCCATGACGAACGGCAGCTCGATCAGCCGCTCGGCGTCGTAAGGATCTTCGTATGTGATGTGCACGCGTGGTGCGCGGTTTCGACGAATGAATTTTTGACCGCTATCTGTAGCCATGGTTCCCTCACTACGAAATCGCTTCAGACGTCGAATTGCGCGACGCAGATTGGCTAGGGCGCTTCAAGTTGCTGCGGTCGGCAAACATCCTTGTGTCCATTTAGTGCCCTCGAGCGAAAGCTGGGTTCAATGCGATCTGTCGATTGTTTTAAGGGCTCCCTCAGGAAGAACATCATCCAAAAGGCTGAGAAAATCTCGTTGCGCGAGGTCGCGCGCGCGATCTGCCAAAAAGGGGATGGGGCTGGACGGCTCTGCGGTTCGGAAAAACGACGCCACCTTGGTCAGGAGGCCCAAGGCTTGCGCTCTGCTTTCCACTGAAAATACAATATCTTGAGTGTTGTTCTCGGCCGTCGATGAAAGCGACGTGGCGAGTTCCGCCATCCGTTCGATCGGCAGGTCGAAGACTTTGTCGCGCCCGATGTTGATCACAGCGCTCTCCACGTGCGCAGGCACCAGCATCCGCATGACTTCAATAAATGACTTGCCGACCATCTCCTGCGCTTGACGCACCAGCAACAGTGCCGGGTTGGATGGTTCCATTCGGGCAAAATAGTCTGCCGCCGCTGCAAGCGCTGCAGATGCCTGTGCGGATGAAGTCACCACCCCGGTCGTGTCTGACGGCGCCTGTGTATCGACAGGACCGACATCTTCCGCAGTTTCGGCGATCGCGGCCGGATCGCGCAACGCGACAAGACCCGCAAGCCAGGCAGCCATGCCGTTAACCAAGCCAGAGAGCCTGTCGAGGCTGATCGGTTGCCCCGCGTTCAACTTTTCGTGCCAGGTTTGCTTGATACCCGCGATTTCAGCAGCGACCGCGGAGCACCGCCCGCTGGTTGCCTTGAGAGTGTCGAGATCTGTCTCGCTGACGATGCGCTCGATGGCCGCCAGATCAGGCCCGTCGGCGTCGGCGTCGCCGGCGGGAATTTCTCCCTGGGCGATTTGATAGGCACGGTAGTTGAGGTTGCCGTGTCTGCGGTTCTCGATCAGTGGAAGGAACTGGAGCGGGTTGATCACGGTCGGGAATACGTCGATTGCCTCGACTGTGACGGCGCGAAGTGCGTAGTCGCCGTCCTCGCCCTTCGGATGCACCGCTTCCCACCGCTCGCGCAGCAGCAGGTTGGTCGCCTTCAGGCAGCAGAGAAAGCCGTCGAGATCGCGGTTGAGGATTGAAAACTTGGCCAGCAGCAGGTTCAGGCGTAGATCGCGGGTACGCGCCAGAATGGGCTGCGCGGCGGCAAACTGGCCGGCAAAATCGACTGCCTTGGGATCGAAGCGTCCACGCTCCCCGTTGGCGTTGACGACCTCGAAGAACGACATCGGTAGCAGCGATTCCGCACCTGCGAAGAAGTTCAGATATTGGACGTCCCCGATGGCGTCGAGATCCGGCCCGCAGGGATCGTCAGCGGCAATGGGCTGCGTCAGGGAGGCGACATCAAGCATACGAGGACCGTCCATCTGCTCGTTCACGGCCGCGCTGCCGAGCCCGTGGCGACTAGGGGACCGCGCGGGGGCGCATGATCCGATTCTATACCTATGGGTCAGATGCCTGCCGACCTTGGTTCATTCCCGAAGATCATGCCATTTTCGCGTGAACCGGCAAGCTCTTGGAGCCGACTACTTGATGGCCCGGGGTGGTTCCTTGACGGCCGTTGTGGAACGTCAGGAAGCCCAGCCCTGGGGCGGGCTTGCCGGCACAGCCGGTGGCGCGCAGGATTTTCGTCGTTCTTGCATAGCGTCTGATCAGCTTTTTGCAGCGGGTCATTCGATCGAAGGAGGGAGTTTAAGCCCACATGGGCCAGCTTACTCAGGATACCCGCCTCTGCGAACTCAAGACGCCTCTTGGCAAGGACGTTTTGGTTTTTGCCGGATTCGAAGGCTCGGAAGGTCTCAGCGAACTGTTCGAGTATCGCATCGAGTGTCTCAGTGAGGATGCCGACCTCGACTTCGACCGCGCTATCGGTCAGCAGTGCACGCTGACCATAAAGCTGCATGAAAAGGAGCGCGAGTTCAGTGGCATTCTGACGGAGGCCCAGTGGCTCGGGGTGAAGAACGACTATTTCAGCTACCGGATCGTGCTGAGGCCCTGGTTATGGCTGTTGTCGCGGACCACCGATTGCCGGATCTTTCAGGACAAGAAGGCGCCCGACATCATCAAAGAGGTCTTCAACGAACGCGGCTTCACCGACTATGAATCCAAACTGACCGAAGAGGGTTCTTGTCCGAAGCTCGAATATTGCGTTCAGTACCGCGAGACCGACATGAACTTCGTGTGCCGGCTGATGGAGCAGCACGGCATCTACTACTTCTTCAAGCATGAGGGCGGCAAGCACACGCTGGTGTTGGCGGACTCCAAATCGTCGCACAGTCCGATCAATGGTCTTGCTACGATTCCCTACATCCCGCTGGCGGGTGCCGACCGGCGAGGCGAGCAGCACATCTATGAATGGGTATCGGAGCGACGGTTTCGTACCGGCAAGATCGAACTCAACGATTACAACTATCAGAAGCCCAACGCTCAGATGATCAGCGACGCCAAGGGCTCCGAGCAATACACTCGGTCGGAGATGGAGTTTTACGACTATCCCGGGAAGTTCAAGGAGAAATCCGACGGCGAGCGCTACGCGAAGATCCAGCTCCAGGCAGAGCAAGCGATGGATCGGCGCCGCCGCGGCAATGGCGACGCCGTCAACCTGTTCCCCGGTGGGCTGACGAAGCTCGAAAAGCACTCCAAGGACTCGCAGAACGTCGAATACCTCTTGGTGCGAGCTGTGCATTCGTTCTCGATCGAATCCTATCGCACCGGCGGTCCGAGCGACGCAGGGCAACACGTCTATTTCGGCAGCTACGAGTTCTTGCCGAGTGATCGGCCGTTTCGAGCGCTGATGATGACGCCGAAGCCAAGAATCAACGGTATCCAGACGGCCAAGGTGGTGACCAAAGACGATAATTCGAGCGAGGAAATCGACGTCGAGTCCCTGGGCGAAATCTATGTCCGCTTTTTCTGGGATCGGAAGAAGAAGCGGTCGTGCCGGTTGCGCGTGGCTCAGGTTTGGTCTGGCAAGCGCTGGGGCGGTCAGATCATCCCGCGCGTCGGACAGGAAGTCGTTATCGAATTCCTGGAGGGGGATCCGGACCGGCCCCTGGTGATCGGCACCGTGTACAACGACGAATACAAGCTGCCCTACGATCTGCCGTCGAAGAAGACGATTGCGGGATTGAAGTCGGACTCCACCAAGGGTGGCGGCGGCTTCAACGAGTGGAACTTCGAGGACAAGAAGGGATCCGAGAAGATCACGGTGCATGCCGAGAAGGACCACGACGTAACGGTCCGCGACACCGAGACACGTACCATCGGCGAAGCTGCATTTGGCGGCGACACGCGCAACACCACGCTCAAGAACGGCAATGATAAACTCGATATCCAGTTGGGTGGTCAGCACATCACTTTGGCCATGGACCAGTCTGTCAATGCAGGCATCAGCATCACGCTCATGGCCAATGCCAACATCACCCTACAGGTGGGTCCTAGTCAGATCATTCTGACCCCGGCGGGTATCGTCATCAACGCGCCGACGATCGCCATGACGGCGCAGGCCGGCATGGCGCTTGCTGCCGGTGGTCCGCTGGTCGCCCACGGCACTCCAACCCTTGTTGGTTGACGGTCATGGGACAAGTTCGGTTCGGTACGGTTCAGGATCTGTTTCAGGCCTATCCCTTGGCGCGCTATGATGTCGGCAAAGCCGACGCTGACAAGCCTTCGCTGGACTTCCTTCAGGAGGCCGCCGATGCGCGGAATTGGCACCCGGCCGTGTCTTACTGTGCCTATCTGCTTCCCAGGCGCGTAGCAGTTGCCTGGGGATGTCGCTCTCTGCGACTGATGTTCGACCATTTCGACGCCGGCGATACCAGGTCGCTGAATATTGTGGAGACCTGGGTCCGGCAACCGGACGAGCAGTCCCGGAACAAGGCGCTGGCTGTCGGCAATGCCAATGATCCTGAGCAGCCGGCGACATGGCTGGCGCTGGCGGCCGGCTGGTCCGGCGGAAGCGTGGTTCCCCCGGAATTTGCGCCCGTGGAAGCCAAGCCGGATCAGGCCGCGCGGGCGGTGCGTGCAGCACTGCTGATCGGCCTCTGCCGGCTCCCCCGTGACTCCCGGGACCGGATAATGACGTCATGCCTAGAGGATGGTATTCAATTGGCTCGCGGCGAACCGCGCCCTCCACGCTAATGAGACGATGTGATGGTGCTTCGCTTTAATATCGAGAACGAACCGAACCTTCCGGATGGCGGACCTGTGTCGTTTACGGTCACCGGCAGGCGTTCAGTCGATATTGGCCGGGACCGTCACCTCGACTGGACGCTGCCGGACCCGGCGCGGACGATTTCCGGAAAGCATTGCGAGGTGCACTTTCGCGACGGCGGCTATTGGCTGCACGACGTTTCGACCAACGGCACCTTTCTCAATGGTGCCGACCAGCGCATGCGGGGGCCGCACCGCTTGCGCGACGGTGACCGACTCACGATCGGCCACTACATCATCGGAGTTTCGCTCGAGAATGAGGCTGGCGGGCGCAGCCCAAGCCATGAGGCGCAACTGCGCGAACCCTCGGTCCAGCAGCATGCCGACTACGGAGAGCTTTGGGCAGCCGATCGTGACAGTCCGCCGCCGATCGATCCGCAACTGTTGAAGAAGCCACGCGAGGCTGCGCGGCCCGTCAATCCGGGGTTCCTGGATTGGGCGGCGAGCGTCCCGGCACCGGGTGTAGACCCGTTCCGACGGTCACGGCCGGCGTCTCCGTACCAACCGTCCGAGCAGGACGACGACATGAACTGGGCAGCCGGTCCAGCCAACGCGCCGAAACCGCAAGTCGAGCGTCCGCCCATCATGCCGACCCCACGCCGGCCGTCGGTATGGATCGATGATGAACCAGCCGCCGCCCAGCCGCCAGCATCGCCATCGCGCCCGGCGCAAGCGGCAGACGAGGACCATGTCACGGCCAAGCCAGTCGGCGGTACCGAGTTCGCGCGACTGGTGGCGCGCGCTGCAGGATTGCCGGACAATTTCTTTGCCAGCAAGTCCGATGCCGAACTCGCCGAACAGCTTGGCGTCATCTTGCGTATGACCGTGGATAATCTGATGGCGCTGCTGCAGGCGCGGACCCAAGCCAAGCAGCTGACCCGTAGCACCAGCCAAACCACCGTCCAAGCCCTCGAAAATAATCCGCTGAAGTTCTCGCCGACCTCGGAAGAAGCGATGCGCATTCTCTTTGGGCCGCCGACGCGCAGCTACCTCGACGCACAGCGCGCCTTTGCACAGGGCTTCAGTGATCTCAAGTCACATCAGTTGAAGACCTATATGGCGATGCAGCACGCTGTCCATGAGCTGATTGCGGGCATAGATCCGACGCTGATGGCGCGCGAGCTCGAACTTCAGCGTGGGGCAAGCTCCTGGCTTGGCACGAACAAGGGGAAACTCTGGGACGAGTTCTTGACGCGCTGGAAGGCGCATCTTGGCCGCGACAACAGCGCGCCGATCGAAACCTTTATGTTGCATTTTTCGGACTATTACGACCGCGGTGACAAGCCCGGTTCAAAGTAAACTATCGGCGACCACGCGGCTGCCGACAATTTCTAAGTGGATGTAGGAATGTCTTGGTACAGCAAAGTTTTCTGGTCGGAAGGTCTGTTTCTGCGGCCGCATCATCTGCAGCAGAACGACCGCTACATCGAACACTTGCTGGAAAAGCGCGTTCGCTACACGACACCATACCCGTGGGGCTTTGCCCAGCTGGAGATCGACAAGGATCTTACCGAACAGAGCAAGTTCGCGGTGCGCAATGCGTCCGGCGTCATGCCGGACGGTACGCCGTTCGATATCCCTGCGGACAGCCAAATTCCCGAAGCGATCGATGTGCCGGAGACGGCCGCAGGCCAGATCGTCTGGCTGATGATGCCGGTCGCGGCGCCAAACACCCGCGAGGTCGACGAGGATCGCGCCGACAGCGCCAGTCGGTATGTTCGTACTTCGGAAACCTTCATTGACTCGACCTCTGCGCTACGCATCGAGGAAGAGATCGACATCGCTTATCCGCGGATGTCGTTTGAACTGCGCAAGAGCAGCAAGCCCGGATACATGGGCCTCGGCATCGCGCGCATTCTCGAGGTGCGCGACAAGAACATCCTATTCGACGATAAATTCGTGCCGCCGATGCTGATCTGCGCCGCGCATCCGATCATCGATGGCTGGCTCAACCGCATCATCGGCTGGGTTGAGACTAAACTCGACGAGCTGGCACGTTACGCGGTCGATCCGTCATCCGGCGGTGGGTTGCAGAGCGTCGACTATCTGGTCCTGCAAGTGCTGAACCGTACCATTCCCGTCCTGACTCATTTCCAGCGCTCCGGCAGCGTGCACCCGGAGCGCCTGTACGAGGAATTGCTGAGATTCGCGGGTGAACTTGCGACATTTTCTACGGCGGAACGGCGGGCGCGCAACTATCCGGCTTACGATCACGACGATCTCGAGAACGTCTTCACACCCTTGGTGAGCGACATCCAGGACTTCTTGAGCGCGCGATTGGGCCGGCGGGCGATCCGCCTGGAGATCATCGAGCGCGCCCAGAATGCGTTCGTGTCGCCGATCCGCGATCGAGCGCTATTCCGAAATGCGACCCTGGTGCTGGAGGTTGCCGCACGGCGGCCGCTCGTGGAGATCCAGAACGATTTCCCGCACCTGTTCAAGGTCGGGCCGAACACCAAGATGAACGAGATCGTGCACGCAAACTTGCCGGGCCTGACCTTGGCGCATTTGCCGACGCCGCCGCCGCATATCCGGGCCATCACGGATCACGTCTATTTCTATCTCGACCGCAAGTCGCCGCTGTGGCCCGAGTTCAGCACGGCGGCCTCGATCGGAATGCATTTCTCCGGCGACTGGCCGGAGCTTGAGCTGTATCTTTGGGCCATCCTGGAAGACAGGCCATGAGCGACAGGGACAAGCCGGTTAATCCTTTCGGTCGGGGCGAACGGACGATCATCCGTCCCAACCCCGGCGGGAAGTTGCCGCCGGCGCCGACCTCTCACCCTCCGCCGGGCGAGGGGCCTGCGGCACGTCCAGGCTATTCGCCATCACCGGTACCCTCTCCCGGCGCGCCGGCGTCACCGCCATCGTTTTCTCCTGTCCCGCAGGGCTCGAACTACGCATCCGCACCGGCCAGCCATCCCGCCGAGGAATGGATATCGACACCCGCGCAAGCCCAGGCGCAGCAGCCCATGCTACCGCCAGGACCGCCATTGCGCGTCGACGATCTCGTCGCGCCAAATGCCAATCCAGTGATGCGCGCTGCGGGCCCGTTGCTGCAGCTGCTTGGTCGGTTGCGGGTGGCGCTCATGCGCGCGTCATTCGCAAGTTTGATGGAGCAGGTTGCAGACGCGATCAAGTTCTTCGAGAAGGACATCCGTTCCGCGGGCATATCCGAGCACCAGGCCAACACAGCGAAATACATCCTGTGTGCCACTGCCGACGATATCGTGCAGCACATCCCGACCGAGGAGCGCCACGTCTGGACGCAATATTCGATGCTGAGCCGGTTCTTCGGCGAGCGTATCGGCGGCGTCCGTTTTTTCGAAATTCTCGACCATTTGAAGGTTGATCCACTGGTCAACTATCCGGTCCTCGAACTTCAGCACGCCTGCCTTGCGCTTGGTTTTCAGGGCATTCACCGGACGTCAGCGGGCGGACTTGCGAACCTGCAGCTGATCCAGCGCAACCTCTATGAATTGCTGCGCCGGGTCCGGCCGAAGACGATGAGCGACCTGTCGCCCAACTGGCGCGGGCAGGCGCTGGCGGGGCGCCGGCAGCGTCTGCGTGTTCCGGTCTGGCTCGTCGCGGCTGTCGTCGCCGCGCTGCTGACCGGGTCCTATTTCGTCCTGCGGACGCTCCTCGCTGGTCGGGCAGAGAATGCTGCCGAGGTGGCGCTCGCGCTCCATCCGGCCGGCCCGATCGAGCTCAAGCGCCAGGTCGTTGCACCACCCCCGCCGCCGCCGCCTCCACCACCGCCGGATCGCATCACCCAGTTGCAACGCATCCGCAATGCGCTCGCGAAGGAGAACACCGCCTGTGCCATGACGGCGGACCAGACTCCGAGCTTCATCGTGATCAGGGTTTGCGATCTGGCCTTGTTTGCATCGGGCCAGGCGACCATCCTCGACGGTTTCAAGCCGATCGCACTCCGCGTCGCAGCAACCCTCGAGAAGGAGCCGGGACGGATCCGGGTCGTCGGCCATACCGACAGTTCGCCGATCCGCACAGTCCGCTTCCCGACAAATTTCGAGTTGTCGGTCGAGCGCGCCAAGGCGGTTGCCGCGGCACTGAAGCCTGGCTTGACCGATGGTTCGCGCGTCGACGTCGAGGGCAAAGGAGCAGATGCGCCAATCGCCAGCAACACGACACCCGAGGGACGCGCCAAGAACCGGCGCGTCGAGATCTTTATCGAACGCAGCGAATAGGCAGATACCGCCGGGTCAGGTGGTTTGCGACAGGTACGGTTAGATGCTTGCCAAGGACATTCTTCGCATCGTTCTCTACGGAGTAGGGCTCAGCTCGCTCGGAGCGGTGATCTATCTCGCCGGTCCCTTCATCGCGTTCGGCGACTGGCGGCCGCTGGAGAACCATATCGTCCGGCAGATCGCTATTCTGCTGCTCACCACGGTCGTGGCAGGCATCGTTGGCCTCAATCTGTTCAAGCGGCGCAAGAGTGCCAAGGAGATTGCCGATGGCATCGCTGGTGCGGACCAGCCTGTCAGCGATGAACCGGTGCTCAAGGAGCGCATGAAGGATGCGCTCGCGACGCTGAAGACCGCCAGCGGCAACAAGTCGGGCTATCTCTACGATCTGCCGTGGTACGTCATCATCGGTCCGCCCGGCGCCGGCAAGACCACGGCGCTGGTCAATTCCGGGCTCAAATTTCCGCTCGCGCGCGGGGCGACGCCCGCAGCGATCGCGGGGGTCGGCGGTACGCGCTACTGCGATTGGTGGTTTACCGAGGAGGCGGTGCTGATCGATACCGCCGGCCGCTACACCACCCAGGACTCCAACAGCAAGGCCGACAAGGACAGCTGGCTGGCATTCCTGGACATCCTGAAGAAAAGCCGGTCGCGTCAGCCGATCAACGGCGTCCTTGTCGCCATCAGCATCGAAGACATCCTGACGCTGCCGAAGCAGGAACTCGCACTTCACGCCGATGCCATCAGGATGCGCCTGCTCGAGTTGCATCAGAGGCTCAAGGTCAGCTTCCCGGTCTACGCGCTATTTACCAAAGCCGATCTCGTTGCCGGCTTCACCGAGTATTTCGCCTATCTCGGGGAGGCCGGCCGCCGCCAGGTCTGGGGTGCCACGTTCCAGACCGCAGACAAGACCCAGAATCTGGTGGGGCAGATCCCGGTCGAGTTCGACCGTCTGCTGGAGCGCCTGAGCGAGGAGACGCTCGACCGTCTGCAGGACGAGCCGACGCCCCAGCACCGCGTGCAATTGTTCGGCTTTCCGGCACAGATGGCGCGGCTCAAGCCCCAGATCCACGACTTCCTCAACCAGATCTTCGAGCCGACGCGCTATCACGTGAACGCGAACCTGCGCGGTTTCTACTTCACCTCGGGTACGCAGCAGGGCACGCCGATCGACCAATTGATCGGGTCGCTGGCACGTACGTTCGGCGCTGAGGAGGTCGGTTCCGGATCCTATTCGGGCACGGGCAAGAGCTTCTTCCTCGCCGACTTGATTTCCAAGGTCATCATCGGCGAGGCCGACTGGGTATCGACCGACCGTGCCGCGGTGCGCCGCGCGCTGATCCTGAAAACCGCGGCCCTGTCGTTGATCGGCCTGGTCTCGATCGGACTGATCGCAGCTTGGCTGATGAGCTACAAGCGGAACTCCGATTTGATCGAGCAAAGCCTGCAGGCGGATAGCGAGTATGCGGCCGCCGGCGCGCCACTTATCAAGCAGACGCTGATTGCCGATCATGATCTCGACAAGGTGCTGCCGCTACTCTACCGGCTGCGCAACGCCCCGGCAGGCTACGGATCGCGCGGCGAGTCGGTGCCTCTGTCGGCTCGCTACGGGCTCAGTCAGCACGCCCGGTTGCTGTCGCCTTCGAAGGCGGCCTATCATACGGCGCTTGAGCGCATGTTCCGGCCGCGCCTGCTGTATCGCCTCGAGGAGCAGCTCAATGCGCGCATCAACGAACCTGCCTTCGTCTACGAGGCGCTCAAGGTCTATCTGATGGTCGGCGGCCTGCAGTCGCCGGACCGCGAGCTGATCCGCTCCTGGATGCAACGTGACTGGGCGGACAACCTCTATCCTGGCGCCACCAACGCGGAAGGGCGGCGTCTGCTCGACGAGAACCTCGTGGCAATGTTCGACCTCGAGACCGAGCAGCAGCCGCTGGTCGAACTCGACGGCCGGTTGATCAAGCAGGCCCAGAGCTCCTTGGCGCGCCTGAGCGTGTCGCAACGTGCCTACGAGTTTCTGAAATCGGAGGCTCGCGCATCGACAGCTGGCGACTGGATCGCTAGCCGCCATGGCGGACCCGACATGGGTGTCGTGTTCGAAACCACGACGGGGCAGCCTTTGGACGCCGTGCGGGTACCTGAGTTCTTCACGTATAACGGCTTCCATCAGAAGTTCGTTGCCCGGCTGTCCGGATTGTCTGAGCGGATGAAGCGGGAGCGATGGGTTTTGGGTGATGCAGGCCAGCAGTCGGCCATCGACCAGCAGTACGACAATCTGGCCGGCGATCTGCTCAACATCTATTCCAACGATTTCGTGACGACCTGGCGAACGGCGCTCGGGAGCCTGCGCCTGAAGAAGTTGCTCGCCGACAAGCCGAAATACGAGGTGCTGCGGGCGCTTTCGGCGCCGACCTCGCCGATGCGGCAAATTCTGGAATCGGTGCGCGACGAGACGATGCTGACCAAGGAACGGGCGAAGCCGGCGAACGCTTCGGCGCCAGCTGCCGCACCGGCTCCGGCACTCTTCACGAATGCCCAGGATGGACCGCCTGGCGCGACGATCGAGGCACAGTTCAAACCTTACCACGCGGCGCTCGAAGGCGAGAGCACCCGCCGGCCGATCGACTCGACCGTCGCGAACCTGAACGACATCGCGCAGAACCTGACGTTGATCATCGAGAATCCCCAACTGACGGCACAGGCCACGGCTGCGCTTCAGACCCAGGTCGCAGCGCTTCGCAACAATGCCTCGCGCATGCCGCCGCCATTCTCCGACATGCTGCGCGCAGCAGCCGCGGAGTTCGAAGGCAGCATCGCAGCTTCAACCGCCGGGCAAATCCTGCAAACGTTGCGCGATCAGGTCACGCCGGTCTGCCAACAGACTGTGACCAACCGCTACCCGTTTGTCCGCAGCAGCGGCCAGGAAGTCCCGCTGGCGGATTTTGCCAAATTGTTCAGTCCGAATGGCGTTATGGACAAGTTCTTCACCCAGTACCTGGCACCTTATGCCGACACGTCGCGGTCGGACTGGGCTTGGCGCAAGGAGAGCCCCGTTGGTCGGTCGTTCTCGCCTGACACGCTCAAACAATTCCAGAATGCGGCTTATATCCGGGATGCGTTCTTCCAGACGGGCGGCGGTGTGCCCGCCGTTTCTTTCGCGATCCGGCCTCCTGGGGCACCGGGGCCAGGCGTGACCGTTAAGACCGAGATCGGCGGCACCACGATTGCGAGCCCAACCATTCCGGGACCGGCCACTTCGTCCTTGTTCGGCGGTCCGCAATCGACGCCACCGCCACCGCCACAGAGCAACTCGCCAACGACCGTCCTATGGCCGGGCCCAGCGCCGCGAACGGCAATTTCAGTCAGTAACGACACCGGCGCGCCATCCGTGCTTGAGCGCATTGGTCCCTGGTCGCTATTTCGGATGCTGGAGGCGGGGTCTTTGGTTGTGAAAGCGGAAACGGCCAGCGCGACTTT
The DNA here is from genome assembly GCF_052588265.1 of Bradyrhizobium sp. Pa8. Lineage (NCBI taxonomy): Bacteria > Pseudomonadati > Pseudomonadota > Alphaproteobacteria > Hyphomicrobiales > Nitrobacteraceae > Bradyrhizobium > Bradyrhizobium sp. Pa8. Next base: position 3,730,772 of record NZ_CP176767.1, read on the forward strand.
CATCGTCGCGGGGCGCGAGCTCAACTATCAAATTTCGACTGGGTCGTTGCGCAACCCGCTGAACCTGTCAGTGCTGCGCGAGTTTCGTTGCCCGACCGGGATATGACCATGCGTTGCGGGCTATTCGGCAAAATCGGCGCCAAGCGCGATTTCATTGCGATCGCGACCCCGCGCAGCTTCCTGGAAGCCTGGGAGCCGTGGGTACAGGCCGCGCTGTCAGCGAGTCGCCACCAGCTTGGCCCAGGATGGCAGCAGGCCTTTCTGACCGCTCCGGTCTGGCGGTTTTGGCTCGGCGCCGCGATCTGCGGCACGACAGTGGCGGGTGCGATCATGCCCTCGCTCGACGGGGTGGGGCGATACTATCCCTTGACCCTGCATGCGGTGACCGGCGAGGCCGCCTCGCTGCCGCCGCCGAGCGTTGATCCGCAGGACGAATGGTTCGGGCAAGTGGAGGCGTTCATGCTTTCGACCTTGGATCGGGCCGCAACCTTCGAGCAGATCTCCGAGGCATTGGATCGGCTTGCGGTGCCACGACTGCAGGAGACCATCGCTGGCGATCCGCCGATCACGTCGCTTGGTACTGCGACAATGGGAAGGGCTTCGGCGGTCGACGCCTTCGCGGGGTCGTTTGCAACACTTTGCGCCGCCAACCCACAGGTCTACGCCGCGGCTAGCTTCTGGTGGACCGCCGGAGGGGAAGGCTTTCCGCCAATGGCGCTGAGTTGCCGCGGATTACCAGATCCGTTTCACTACACCACGCTGCTGACCGGTGATCTCGGCCTCGCGGCATCCGGGAATGGATGACACGCGATGGCGCATATTCCATCCTTGTTCGATGTTGGTAGCGTCACCCACGCCGGACGGGTGCGGGAGCGGAACGAGGATTCATGTTTGGTACGAACCGACGTTGGCCTCTGGGCGGTCGCCGACGGTATGGGTGGTCACGAGGCCGGCGATCTCGCCAGTCGCATCGTAGTGCAGTCGCTTGACGCGATCGGCACGCCAGAATCAGCCGTAGACCTGCTGGCGGAATGCGAGGAGCGGCTGTTCAGCGCAAACCAGCAGATACTGGCGCTAAGTCGTGAACGACAGGGTGCCACCGTCGGGACCACAGCGGCGGTTCTGCTCGTTCGTGATAACTACTATGCCTGCATATGGGCGGGTGACAGCCGGGTCTACCTGATCAGTCGTGGCGCAATTAGCCAAGTGTCGCATGATCACAGCGAACTGGAGGAACTGATCGCCGAAGGTGCGCTGTCGCGCGAAGACGTGAATGATTGGCCGAGCAATGCCATTACTCGTGCCGTCGGTGTCGCCGATGATCCGGAATTTGAGGTGGTGACAGGCCCCGCTGAGCCGGAGGATATCTTCGTGATCTGCAGCGATGGCCTGACCAGGCACGTGCAGGACGACGAGATCCTGCAGCACGCGGCTACGCGACGCGCCCAGGCGGCTTGCGATGACATGCTCGCACTGGCTCTTGATCGTGGCGGGCTTGATAACGTGACGATTGTGATCGTGCGCCTGCTGACGCCACGATCTCAGGAGGCGACAAGATCTCCGCTCAATCGGGAGCCGCAACCATGACCCCGAACGATCCGTTCCGATCGTCCTATCACGGCGTGCCGCCCGGCACGCGTCTCAACGGCATTTACGAGATCGAAGCCGTGATCGGCGCGGGCGGCATGGGTGAGGTCTACAAATGCCGTGAGATCCAGACTGGATCGCCTGTTGCGGTGAAAATGCTGCTGCCCGACATGGTTGACAACGAGGCGGCGCTCGCGCTGTTCCGTCGAGAGGCCGCCGCACTCCACAATCTTCCGCATGACGCGATCGTTCGCTACTTCCTGTTTACCGTGGAGCCGGTGCTGCAGCGACCTTATCTCGCGATGGAATTCGTGAATGGCCGCTCGCTCTCGAACATGCTCGATGATGGGCCGTTGACCTTCGAGGCGCTGCTCAAGCTGATGCAGCGCGTCGCATCGGGACTGGACGCCGCCCACGAGCACGGCATCATCCATCGTGACGTTTCTCCGGACAACATCATCGTTCCGCTCGACGACGTCAGGCGGGCCAAGATCATCGACTTCGGCATCGCCCGGTCGACCCAGATGGGCGACAAGACCATCATCGGCTCGGGCTTCGCTGGCAAGGACAATTACGCATCGCCGGAACAGGTTGGGTTGTACGGCAATGACGTGACTGCGAAATCCGATGTCTACAGCTTCGGTCTTGTGCTGTTCCATGCGCTGACCGGACAGAAACTCGACATGGGCGGCAGCCAGTTTCAACTGGTGGAGAAGCGGCGGCGTGTGCCCGATCTCGGCGCGGTGGATATGCGAATCCGGCCTTTGCTGGAGCGGATGCTGCAGCCCGATCCGGCATTGCGCCCGACCATGGGGGAGGTCGCCAGCTGGACGCCAACCGGTTCGGCCCAGACTCCGGCCACGCCGTTATATGGCTTCGATCCACTACGGCGGCCGGAAAGCGTGGCGCCGGCGTCGCAGGACAGGATGCCGTCGACCGCGCGGAGCGCGCGCGGCCTCTGGCTGGGGGCGGGCGTGGCGGCATTGTTGCTGCTGGTCGGCGGTGGCGGATATGCCTTCTACAAGCTGGTCTGGTCAGCGCCCGGCACCGCGGTCTTGCCGCCACCTCCGAAACTCGCTGGAACAATCGTGCCGCCTAAGGTCGAGCCCGCTGGACCACAGCCCGGACGCCAAGAGACAGAGAAGTTGTCCGCGCCACCGACGGCAACGCCGTCTCCGGCACTCGATGGGCTGGGGCGAGCTGAGCGCATCCGCAAATACGTGGCCCAATATTCTGGCGGTGACTGCTTCTTTGTCTTGCCGATTGCTGTGAGCCCAAATGCGGCTGTCATCGAAGGGTTCGGTGCCTCGACCGCCCCGTTCGAAACCTTCGACAAAGCGTTTCGGCGTGAGCAGGGTTTCGAAGCTTCGGTCGGCGTCAGGCAAGTGACCCAGGCGCAATGCCCAGCCGTCAAGTTCTTGAGTCAGGTCGGGAGCGATCAGGCGCGAATGCCACGCATCACCCTGTCAGCGACAGAGCTGAAGGGCGGTGAAACCCTCAATGGGACCATTGAGAACTTTGCCAACCGCGTGGTGGAGTTGCTCATGGTGTCGGATCGCGGCGAAGTCCAGAGCCTCTCTTACCTTCTGAAGCCGGGCATCGACTCACTTTCGTTTACGCTCCCGACAGCGCGCGCGAGCGGTCCGCAATTGCTGTTGGTCGTGGCGGTTCCGCAGGTTCTGGACTCATTGCGCCAGCCGCGACCGATGGCTGCCGACACGTTCTTTCTGCAGGCGCTAAGCGAGGCTCAGCGCAACAAGGTGACTGTGATCGCGGCCGCGCGCTACGTGCTGCTCACCAATTGACCGGCACGCTCAGAACGTTCCGATCACCAGGATTTTCAGGTCGGCATCCGGCTTGAAGTCGCTTGCCGTATATTCAAGCACGTTTCCAGTAGCAGACGATGCCTTTAGCCGCCCAGGACAGAAGCTCACCAAACGGTCGCTGCCGCCTGGGTCGATAGTCAGTTTGAATGAGCGGATCGGCCCGGCCCAGTTCGCGCCGGTCTTGAGCACATACGATATGCGCCGCTCCTGCAGTTTCGCGCTGTTGGTCTGGTTACTGCCCGCGCGCTTGTCGAGTTCGGCGAGGAACGTATCCTGGACGCAGTATTCTTTCCTGTAACGCGCGACTTCCTGAGCGAGTGCGCCGCTGCGGCGCAGGCTCGAGCGCAGGATGGTGTCGGGACTGGAGCCGACGCTCGGGCGGTACTGGTGTTCGACCAAGACGGTGCGCATGGGCGGAAACACCTGCTGGCGCACAGCCGAGGTCTTGATCACCCAACCCGGCGCATACTGCTGCCGACCGTTGTCGCTCATTCCGGCAGGCATCAGAAGTCCGTCGTCCACGAGCCGGGCCCGGGTCGCCTCGGGCAGGTCGGTCACCCGGATTTCGCGGCTACCAATCGGCAGCAGCGGCAATTTGAGTTCGCGGAGCAGGGCACTGACATCCCTGTTGCCGACCATGGCGCGCTGATCGACGGTCAGCGGCGCCGGGCTGCCGTCTACCTTGGTCTCGAAGTCGACGAAGTTGATTGGATCATTTGACGGCAGTGCGATGTTCTCAGCCTCCGACAGGTCGATGTCGGGCAGCGGAAAGGCAACGGTAAGCGTGACCGGCTTGGCGGTGACGTTGGCGAATTGGTAGCGAACGCTAATCCTGTCGAGCGCGATACGAAGGTTCTCGCTCTCCATGGCCACGTCATTGGTGCGTACGAACTGGAGCCCGCCGATCGACAATTCCGCAGCCGAGTCGTTGGCGCGTGCCGGCCAGCCCGTCGCAACCAGCAGCGCGACCATCAAGGCCCGTACCCAGAACGTTGGTCGCGGGGAGGGTCCGTTCGGCAAGCTAGTCTCGATGCGGCGTCGCAGCATAGGCTGGTTCCATCCGATGCGGGTCAATCGATCGGCTGATAAAGATCGCCCCACTCGGACTTCCAGACCCCGTCTGGATCGCACACTACGAGTGCGAGCTTTACGTCGTTTGCCAGCCGGATCGCGCCGCGAAAAGCATCCTGAGCCGGCAACTGCGCGCTGACCTGGTCGGTGGTCAGCCGTCCCCCGCTCGCGGCGGCCGGCAGCACGATCGATCCAGAGATGCCGTCATTGTCGCGTTTCAGGACAAGCGTGATCGCGTCGGGTTGGACTTCGCTCACCTGCTCAAATCTATTCCGAGCCATGTTTTGCACCGCAAGCTGAAGAAAATTCGGACTATCACCGTCCAGTGATAGATTGAACGTGATTGAGATTGCTCACCACTAATTGACGCGCCGCATCAACGGCATCTCGGATTAGTCGATCCGACGCGGCGATCGGTTCGGGGTACATTGAGGCGAACATGCTTCGTCCAAATCGTTGGATCTGGGTCTTCATCGTTGGCGCTGGCATTCTTGGAACCAAGGCGCACGCCGACGATACTGTCGTACGCAGCTTTGCCGGCGGTTCGGCTGCTTCCATGGTCGGCATCGTCCCGGCCAGCGAGGACGTGGAACTCGGGGGGCCGCAAGCACTCAGCGCCGACGGGCAGGGCAACCTGTTTGTGCTCGATCAGATCAACGGTCGCATTCTCCAGTTTGATCCGAAACAGCCAAGCTCAGATCCTGACGTCCTCAAGATGCCGAAAGACGTCCAGCCGACCGATCTCGTGGTCCACAACGACGACATCATGGTTTGGGACGGCGGTGTACGGACGCTGAAGGCGGCGCCGGGGCAATCCACGCGCGGTCTCGGCGGTGATGTGATCGAGCTTGAAGAGGTGTCGAGCCGCGGCGCGGACGACCAGGTCGCCGTCTCGGCTTTCGCCCAGATGGGATCGCAGGCGCCCGGCAGCGCGGCCGACCTGCTCGACCAGAACACCCGCGCGGCCATCGTCAAGACGACGCGGCAGCCCGACCGGCAATATGTTGCTAGTCGAAGCAAGGGCTCGGTGATCGCCGACATCATTCCGGACAAGGGCAATGCCAGCGTACGGGTCGAAATCCAGACCATGGTCACCAACGAGACGATCGGCCAGCTCGGCCTGCGGGTGCGCAACCAGCTCGGCACGGTAGAGTTTCTCGAGATTGACAACAGTGACCGCTTCTATGTGTTAGCGGAGGACGTTCCGCCATCGGGAAAGAATGCCTCCACATTCGTCGCACGCTATGCCGCGAACGGACGTCTCGAAGGAATCTATGAGCTTCCTTTGGAAAACACGCCGCTGACCCGGCGGTTCGTCACGGTTTCGGGCGATGGCGATGTCTATTTCCTGCGGACCAAGCCGGATGGTATTGAAGTGGTTGGTGTCGGCTTCCGGCCCCTGACCAACGCTTCGATTATCGACGTGCGGCCGTCGCGAACGGCGGCCGCGCCGGCACCGCAATCCGGCGTCAAATTTGACGCGTCGGCCGCCGTGAGACCGTCCAATCGCCAGCGGGCGATCGAGACAGCGTTTGCGTTCGAGGGCATCCAGTGGAAGCTGACGCAGGCGAATTACGGCAACGATCCCGACAGCCAATGCAGCGGCTTCAGCCGTGTTCGTCGGCCGTGGTATCTGCAGGGAAAGGTGAACCAGGAGGTCCGCGGCGTACCCTATTGCTGGGGCTGCCACGGTTCGCTCGCGAACTTCCGGCAGCGGATCGAGAGCGGAACGCTGGCTGGCAATGTGTGCACTCGCAATGCGCCACGGCCGGATGTGGCTGGCGTCGACTGTTCGGCATTCGTCAGCGCCACGTGGGGGCTCTCTGTCCACTACACGACTGCCGCTATCCCCGCGATCGCAGCGCCCGTGGCAAATCCCTGGGACCTGAGGCCCGGCGATGCACTGAACAAGCCGGGCTCGCATGTGATGTTGTTCCTGCGATTCACGCCGGATCGCAAGGCCGAGGTGATGGAATCCTCGACCGGTGGCTGCAACGGCCGCGTCTGCCGCAACGTCTACCCGTTGGCGAGCCTGCTTTCGCGCGGCTACGTTCCGGTCCGCTTTCGAGCCTTCGCGGACGATCAGACGGCAGTTTCAGCGAGCGCCTATCAGGAGACCGAACAATCGCCGGCGGGCCGCAAAACGGCAAGCAAAAGGCGCTGAACCCAGTGTGTCGCCAGAGCTACAAAATGGGTAGGCATGATGTCGAGGTGGACCACGATGCGGATGCCCAGAGGATTTGATTGCGGGATCAGGCGGCTATGCGCCACCGTCGGGCTCGCTGCGTTGATCGGACTGATAACCCCTCACGCATATGCGGCAGGAGGATTGTCGATCAGCAATCCAGACGGGGCGGCGGTGCGCGCGCTCGTGATCGGGATCGACGACTACCAGCGCGTGCGCAAATTGAAGGGCGCGGTCGCTGATGCCACTGACATCGTGACCAGCTTGAAGTCCATGGGGGTTGCCGACGTCGTCGAACTGACTAACGCCCAGGCCGACAGGGCAAGCGTCCTGCGCGAGATCAGTGCACTGGTGGAGCGGACCAAGAACAACGACCTCATCTTTCTGTCGATCGCCGGTCATGGCACCCAGGAACCGGAGCGCGTCAAGGGCTCGGAGCCGGACGGAATGGAAAACGTGTTCTTGCTGCCGGGCTTTGAAACTACGCCAACCGGGTCGGTTGAACGGGTTCTAGGCAGTGAGTTCAACCATTTCATCCGGCAGTTCGAGCTGCGCGGGGCGAGGGTGATCTTCGTGGCTGATACCTGCCACGGTGGCGGTATGGTGCGCGATATCGATCCGCGTGCCGCTGAGATGAGCTTTCGGCAGGTCCCGCGCTACACGTTGCTGGTCGACGAACTGAAGCCAGTGTCGGACAGCAACGATCCGAAGTCAGAACTCGATCTTGACCACACGGCGTTCCTGGCTGCGGTGGACCGCTACACCAAGGCGCCGGAAGTCCGCATCCCTGGCATCGATGGCCTGCGTGGGGCTCTCAGCTATGCGGTCGCGCGGGCGGTGGAAGGGAGCGCAGACATCAATCACGATGGGAAGGTGACGCTCAAGGAGCTATTTAGCAATGTTCGACAGGTGGTCTATCAGCTCTCGGACCAGCGCCAGAACATCGTGACCATATCATCGCCGCCTCAGACGCCGGATACCGACGTCGCCTTCGAATTGACGCGCGGTGTCGTGCTGATTCAGGGGCCGGCCGCGAGAGCTGCCTCTGGTCCGGCCGGATCCGGGGTGCCCGTCGAGGGACAGGCGCCCGCGCCACCGGCTGTCACGGCCAAGGCACCAACCATTCCGACCCTTGCCGCGGCGGCGACCAAGGAACTTCCGACCGGCGACGCGCCGGGTCCCCTCCGCCTCGCTGCACCAATCCGGCTGGCGGCGCTCGACGGCAAGACGAGCTATTTTGTAAGCGTGAAGCCAAAAGATGTTCCCGTGCAGGCGGTTCAACCGACGGACAATCCCGACCTGATCTGGGATCCCGTGTCGCACGACGTGATCGCGTGGGGCGACGTGGTCGCCTACGGGATCGACGTTGCAAACCTGCCGACGGTAGTCGACCGGACAGCGGCAATTCGTGAACTGAAACGCATTGCGACCCGGTCGCCGCAGATCATGCGCATCTGGCCAGACGATCGCCAACAGCGTGCTGGCCAGACTGTCGAAGTTGATCTGTCTGATGTGGGGTCAAGAGCGGTGCTGCTGTTCAATGTGTCCGGCGATGGCACCATCCAATTGTTGTATCCGGTGGGTTCTGATGCGGCGCTGGCCCGATCGGCGAGTTTGCGCCTACCGCTCAGGGTTGGCGAGCCGTTCGGTGCGGAACAGATCGTTGCGGTGACCTCGCAGCAACGCATGGTAGATCTCGAGACAGCCCTAATGCAGTTCAACCGGCGTCGCGCCTCGGGGCAAGTGATCAAGAGTCTCGAGCGTTACTTGCCCGCAGACGCGCGAATCGCCTCGATCGGCTTCTTCAGTGCTCCCTGACTCCTAGGGGAGCAGGCCATGCCGTCATCGCAGCCGATCCGCCAGTCGCGACCATGGCTCGCATTCCTGCTGCTACTGGCCGGTAGCGGAGCTGCGCCCGCAGCACCATTGCCGACGGCGTCGTTGCATGGCGGCACGACGTACGGACGTTGGCTTTGGCCTGTACAAGCGGTGCGCGGGCAGACCAATACCGCGAGTGTGTCCCTTCAGATCCTGCCGAGCCAGACCGTCAACGTCGGCGGCAAGGTCTCGTTCGGCGTCACCGCCAGGAAGACTGGATATCTCATTTTGGTCGACGTCGACGCGGAAGGGCGGATGTCCCAGATCTTTCCGACTCCCGAGCTATTGGCGCAGTCGAACGAACGCGACATCAATCTCGTCAAGCCGGGTGTCGAATTTGTTGTTCCTGCCCCGGCGGCGCGACAGCGTGGTTTTGAATATGTCGTCGCACCGCCGACGGGGTCCGCAGTGATGATCGCCATCCTGAGCGAGCGACGCGTGCAATTGCTCGATTTGCCGGACTTGCCCCGCAAGTTAGAAGGTCACGCCGACGCGTTGAGCTATCTGTCGGCCTGGACCAGCGAGCTGCGCGTGCCGGACAACAGCAGCGGAAAGCTGGTGACGAACAATTGGTCGTTCGACGTCAAATCTTATTCCATCAAGTGAGTCCTGTGAAGCTTGGGCTATAGCTTGCTCAGTCGGCTGAAGAAGCCACCCCGGGCGATCATGTAATGAATGTCCTTTGGAAAGGGAAAAGCGCTGCGAACGTTGGAAATTGCGTGCTGGAGGAATTCCCCGCGCTGCGGCGCCGGCTTATGCCGCGGCTGGTCCGCGACCTGCGGGATCATGAAGCGATCCACGAAAGCCGGGTCAAGATCGTTGACCCTGACCATCTGGCCAAATGCCGGAAATAGGTCGTAATGACCCAAGCTTACGCTGAGGTTCTTGAGGGCAGGGCGCTGAGGCTGAGTTTGATTGCCATCGGTCGTCGCCAGCCCACGCCCGATCAGGTCCAGCTTCACCGATTGCGGCAGAGTTGATGGACCATACACGATCTCGAGCGCCCGGCCGCTCTGTCCGGACAGCCATTGGTACCAGAAGGTCGCATCATCGGGCCGCGCATTGGCACCGTAGAGGCAGTCAAATCCCCAACAGGCCGTCAGCTTGCCTTGATACTTTCCGAGGCTCCCGACGAGATTGCGCATGCCGTTACCGCCGCCGGAGTGGCATGCGATGATGAGCTTGCCGATCTGGAGCTGAGGAATGGACGTCGAGGAGAGACCCAGGAACCTGGCAAGAGCTCCAAGGATCTCCTCGAGATAGCGCTCGCCCCAGTTCGCGGTTGCCAGGTCAGACACGCTGTAGTTTCCGGCAAAGGTGTCGCCAACGGCATATTCGTAGCCCAGGAACGGCGCGATAAGCACTACGTCCTTGCCGGAATCTCGGACCTGTTCGCGCAGCCGCGCTGGATCGTTGTGGAAGAGGAATTCATGGTTTTTGACATAGAAGCCGTGAAGCCAGATGACGACGTCAAACTTGGTGGCAGATGTTGGGTGCTTTGGCGGAAGATAAACCGCCGTCGGTTTCATGCCGGGTGCCTGCCGCTTCGTGAAGAGCGTCACCCCGGGAAAGGCGTTGGCGTCCTTTTGCTCAAGCTCACACGCAACCACGCAGGTCGCTCCGCTTCGGCCAATCCAGGCACGGACCTGGATGACCCAGTGTTAAGCTCTGCCGCCCGTCACACCTTTTCGACACCAGATCCGCGCGGCCTCCTGGCCCTCCATGACGCCGTGGCAGCCTTGCGCGTTGCTAGTTGCAGGACTCGACATTACCCACGTTGCCCCCGGGGCCGCCGCCGCCACGGTATTCGAGGTGGCAGCCGCTTCTAACCTGACGGCACAGAGATTGATCGCAAACGACCTGACCACCGCCGCCGCCGGACCTCGCAGTCGCTTGTCGCCGCGGAACGTCGGCTGCCGGCGCCGGCCTCTCGCGGGCCGAACGATCCGCACGTGACGGACGCTCGTCCGTGTTGCGCTTTGCAACCGGTTTCTTCCCGCGTCGCTTCTCGCATTCATTGTCGTCGTTGAGAAACGAACCCTCGGCACAGGTGATCCTGCTGCACTGGTCACCGTCGGCCTTGTAGCCATGATCACAGATCAGGGGACAGACCCGGGACGGCTTGAGCTTGATTGCGTCAAGCGCGTCGAGACTTGCGAGCTTGGCGTCGAATTTGGTTCCCGCGTGCTGGTTGAAAAGAGCCAACGAGCGCTGTGAGGCCGCATTCCATTGGCCATTGACGGCGCCGGTGAAGCAGCCGACGCGGCTCAATTCGCCTTGTAAGGACTGGGCGAGATCTACGGACTTGGCGATGTCGGCCTTTGTGATATCGGTCTGGCGCGGCTCGTCGCTCAGCGCGGCAAGCTTGGGCGTCTTGCTGTCCTCAGCGGGCGCAGCGGCCGCAGGGTTATCCGCGACGGTACTCTCAGCGGCCGGCTTATTCCCGGAGAGTGCAGCAACGATTGTAGATTCGGATGCAGTACGTTTCCGTTCCGCCTCGGCGGCCTGCTCCTGCGCCGCTTGCTTCGTCTTCTCGGCCGCAATCCGGGCCTCTTCCGCAGCCTTCAGATCCGCGGCCGCCTTCTCCTGGTCGGCACGCTGGGCGCCCTGGGACAACAGGCGAGCCCGCTGCTGCTCGGCCTGCTGCGCTTTCGCCGTGGCCGCGACGCGTGCGTCCTCGGCGTCGAGCTGATTGAGCTGCAGCTTGGCCAGATTTGAGTAGTATCCGTCCGGATGCTGGGTCAGGAACGCGTTCAGAGCAGGCTTGTTGCGGAGCTGCAAGGCCAATTCGTAATCACGACGAATTTCCGACTGGGGGTTGGCTGCCTGTATCGGCTCCTCGGCCTTGGTAGCCGGAACAAGCGCAACGTCTTCGCCGCCGAGCGAGCCGTAGACATAGGGCTCCTGTCGGTTGCCCGTGGCTTGCAAGACATCGTCGCGGACGAAGCCGAAAGCCCTTCGCAAGTCGAGCCCCGGCTTTGCGATGTACTTCACGAGAGCCGTCGCGTACGGACTATTCTGGCTGTTGCCATCGAGTGCGGTTAGTCCCGCTTTCGCGGCAAACGCGATCAGCGTGTTGGAGACGGTGGGTTCGACCCTGGCCAGCCCGCGGCTGATCGATCGCGAGGCAACTGTACGTTTCATCGAGTCGGCAAACGGATTGTTGCGGCACGCGTCGACGATCACCACGCGTAGTTGCCTCGCAGGCTCGATCGCCAGCAGGACTCGGTCGAGCGAGAATGCTTCGTCATAGATGTCCGTGTCACGTTCTAGTCTGGCATCGGTCGGGATCAAATAGTTTGTCCCGTCGATCTCGATACCGTGGCCAGCGTAGTACACCAGGGCTATGTCGGCATTGCGGGCCTGATCGGCGAATTCTCTCAGGGCCCGCCGCATATCGGTCGCGGCGAGGTTAAGTCTTGAGTCAACCACATCGAAACCTGCTCCCTTCAAGGTTGCGGTGATCGCCGCAGCGTCGTTGGCCGGGTTTGGGAGCAGAGGGGCGTTTTGATAGTTGGCATTGCCGACCACCAAAGCCACGCGCTTTGTCGCCCAGGCTGGCTGAGAGGCCAGGAACAGCGAAGCGGCGAGAAGAAGCAAAACTCGAAGGTGCCTGTACACTCTCATGGCGAACACCCAACCTATGCCCGTAGAATGGTGACGTCGCGAAGTTCGTACGCTACTGGCGGCTGCCTATCTGCATACAGTACCAATCTCGAGCCCGATCCATTCCCTATGTGTTGTTTCGAAATGCGGACGCGTTCAAAAGGCATGGAAGATATTGCGCCGGGCGTTGCGCGCCGATTCATGTGGATGATAGGCGCCCGCCAGTGCTTTGCTGAGGGCGCGATCGTAATATAAGATGTTGATATAAAACAGTTATTTTTCTTGGATGCTGCTCGTGGCAACGCGGCACAAGGCCTCTGGCGTGGTTCAAACTTGAGTTCCGCTGAGCCGCACATCGAGGAGACGTGAAGCGCGGTGTCAGGCGTGCGGATCGATCGCCTTGGTCGAGAGCTCCGGCCCGGCCTGACGAGTTCGCCGCCCGAGTCTCGCGGGGATTAGACCTGCAGGGATCAGAAAAGGCGTTGCCGCGGCATAGACGTCATATTCAGGGAAGGCCAGTCTTAGAATCCGCTCTTCGTTGATCATTCGTCGGCACTGAATCATCGCAACCGCGATGGCGATGAGCACGGCAAGTGGTGAAAGGACCTGAAGTGTAACACCGACCAACGCAATCCCCTCACATAGGTAGAGGGGATGCCGGACGACTCGATAAGGCCCTTCCGTCACAAGGCGCCTCGCCTCCGGTAGAATGCTGAAGGATTTGCCCAACCAGCGGAGTACCACGATAGAAAGCGAGATCCCCACCAGGATCAACGTCGTGGACAGAGCCGACCAGATTGGGCCGAGCTCTGCCTTCGGAAGAAAAGCGAGTGCGACGGTCGGAAATGCGCCCAGCAAGGCCGAGACCCGCATCTCAACGCCCTTCGACTTCATTGTCGGGACCAGCCGGGTCATGGTTGTCAGTGCAACGAGTCCGAGGAACAGGACGTTGGCAATACTGGCTGCGATCATCAGCAAGTTGTCCACGCTGCCCAACGGAAGGCGATGGATGCTGGCGGCGCCAATGAGAGCAGACCCGCCATAGACGATCACGATGGCCGCCCTGGAGGTCCAGTCCAGCCAGGGATTGACGCCGCCGGCGATCCGGTTCCTGGCTGTCCCCTCCTGGCCGACCTTCGCGTCAGTCACAGCAGTGATCTCGCTCGCTCAAAATCTGCCTCACTAGACGCCAGGCCTCCGGAGAGGTCAATTGGCTGGCCACATCTCCGAGCGCGGCCACACCAGCCAGTCCCATGCGGTTCCACATTCCGCGGACCTTCCGGATCGTCGAGTTGTCATTGAACCGATTCTGTCGCGGCGACACGAATAATGAAGCGCATAATTAAACAGTAGTACTGCCATGGATTTGCACGGATTCGTGAGTTTGCGCCGAATCTTGTTCCTTCTTCCTGTGCTGCTGCTCTTCTTCTGTCAGCCGGCATGGGCGGGGAATCGCGTCGCACTTGTCATTGGCAATTCTGCCTACAAAAACGCGGCGCCACTTTCGAATCCAGTCAATGACGCTGCGATTGTCGAGGCGACACTAACGAACGCAGGCTTTGACGTTGTGCAAACCCGCCGGGATCTTCAGGCGATCGAGATGCGGCGAACGCAGCGCGATTTTGCCGATCAGGCTCGCGACGCAGATGTGGCCGTCATCTACTACGCCGGTCATGGCATGGAGATCGAAGGTACGAACTATCTGATCCCGGTCGACGCCACCCTCGAGCGCGATACGGATGTGTACGATGAGGCGTTTTCGCTCGATCGCGTCATGCTGGCCATTGAACCGGCAAGGCAGCTGCGACTTGTGATCCTCGACGCTTGCCGCAACAATCCTTTCTCCGAAAAGATGAAACGGACGGTCGGCTCGCGGTCCATCAGCCGGGGCCTTGCCCGAATTGAGCCGGCGACGGCGAATACTCTGGTTGCCTTTGCCGCCAAGGCTGGCTCGACAGCGTCGGACGGCAACAGCAAGAACAGTCCCTACGCTGCCGCATTGGTCAAATATATCGGGACTCCGGGTCTGGATTTGCGCAGAGTGTTCGGCTTCGTTCGCGACGACGTCATGAAAGCGACGGGCAACCGGCAGGAGCCCTATGTTTACGGCACGCTTGGCGGCGACGATGTGCCGCTGGTGCCCGCCAGGGAAACGGCCAAGTCGCCAACCAGGGAACCAGCCGGAGAACCAGCCAAGGAGGCCGCGAAGGAAGCGGCCCCATCGCCAACGCTGCGATCCGAAATACGGCGCGACTACGAGCTCGCGCTGCAGGTTGGCAACAAGGATGCACTGAACTTCTTCATCGTCCAGTATCCGGATGGTTACTACGCAAGTCTCGCAAAGCTTCAGCTCGCCAAAATCGATGCGGAGGAGAAGCGTGTTGCTGCGGCCGAAAAGGCGCGTCAGGCCGAGCAGGAGCAGGCGCGCCTCGTCAACGAGGGCGCACAACAGATGCAACTTGCCAAGGCTGCGTCGGATCTGAAAGCAGCGCAGGAAGCTCGGGCGGCCGCCGAGACTGCCAAGGAAACCGCGCAGCATCAGGCTGCTCAAGCGGAACAAAGGCGTGTCGCGGCTGAAACGGCAGCTGCTGCGAAGAACGCTGCGCCATCAGCAACAGGGCAGCCGCAAGAGGCGAGGGCAAACACGGACACAAAAGTGGCCGCGCTCCCCAATCCACAGGCTCCCGCGCCGCCGCCTTCGCCAACCGAGCTGGTAAAATCGGTGCAAACCGAATTGCGCCGGGTCGGCTGCCTCACGGGATCGGCCAGTGGGGAGTGGGATGCGGCGTCGCGGCGCTCGCTTGAGTTGTTCAATCAAAGCGCCGGCACCAAGTTCGATACCAAGACCGCGAGCGCCGATGCGCTCGATGCGATCAAGCTCAAGCCGGCTCGGGTTTGTCCCTTGATTTGCGGATCCGGCCTCAAGCGCGACGGCGATCGCTGTGTCAAGATTACCTGCGCTGCGGGTTACTTTCTGAATGGCGACGATGAATGCGAGAAGCGCAAGGTCCGTCAGGCCCCGTCCGCAAGACTTGAACGAAGGGAGAGGGAGGCTGCTCCTGCAAGACCCGCAAGACCCGAGGCCAGCGCAAGCAACAAGCCGGAAGGCGGCGGAATGCCATTCATGTTCTTCCTGCCCTGAAGATTTCAGCCGATATCGTGTAGCGCCGTGTTCAAGCATGCCGTTCGAGTCTGTATCGACCATTCTCAACGTAAGCCCGGCCCCAGTCTTTCCTTGCGGAGACCTTCGGGTCTTCGCGACACATTTTTCCAGCTGGATTGGCCGACCCGCGCACCAGATTCACATGCTCGTCAGACCTGATTCACGTTCAGTCGACGAGGCGGGCGAAACGTGGCTCGTTAGTCGCCGTTGTGGCTAGCAAGGGTCAAACAAGCCGCTCATGCGATTGCTGCCGCGAAAGTGCATAGGAACGCAAAGTGCGCTTATGTGATTGCCCTCTGGCCGGCAGCTATTGCGGTTGCTGAGGACCGGCAGCGTCTTTCCGGGTGTGACTATCTTCGGAAGACGGCGCAGGGAGACACGATCGCAATTTCGGACTTCGGAGAAGCTGATGCCTATTCCGTTGAGGATTTACATCACGCCATTTGCCGACAGGGGGGTCGTTGAGCCCGGGCAATGGAGCAGCGACACGGCCAAGAAGGCGCTCGACGTGGTCAATACGATCTGGTCAAAGGCCAAGATCGCGTTCGTGATCAGCGATTGCTTGATGGAGAAGCCGCTCGACATGGCGAAGAGCGCGCGCAGCAATGATCAGCGATTGCTGGGTGTTCTTGCCTCTCGGCACGATCCGGACAATGCCATCCACATCTACCTCGTCAATTCGATTGAAAATCTATCCGCCGGCGGAAGCTCATACCCCAATAGCGAACCCGAGCCGGCAAGCTTCGTCCAGTGGTATGGCAATGACCACGCCAATGGACGCGCCTGGGCTCACGAGCTTGGCCATCTGATGAGCCTCGATCACGTCGAGATCGACTATTCCAATGAGAAGCAGGCGGCGCAACGCGTCAAGAACCTCATGACGAAAGGATTGAGCGCCGGCTCCGACTTGACTGGCCAGCAGATCGATGCAGCCAAGGGCTCAAAGCTGGTCAAGCGATTTGGCGGATAAGTCGTCGGCCGGCCGCCGGCGGCGGAGGTTGGTGGCGCTGTACCGACTGCAACGTCCGAGGCGGCGCTTCAAATTCTAAGGCGAGCCGAAAGGGGCGGACCTCCGATCACCGTTACGAGAGATGTGAAGCCGCACACATCCGGAACTCGGATGAAGCGCTAATCAGGCCTTCAGCTTTCGCAAACCACGGAGATTCCCGTGAAACGTCTGACAATTTGCGGACTGATCGCCGTTTCGTCGCTCGTTGCCGCAACGACTGTGCTGCAATCACACAAATGGCCGATCATCGGGACGGTCGGAGCGGCCCGAATCGCCGGGGTGCCGGAGTCTCAAAGCGGCGGGCACGTAGACAAACTTCCGGTCCAGGAATTCGATGATCGATCGCTGGTGTTTCCGCGTGAGACAAAGCCGCAGCAATAGGCGTGCTGGCATGCCCGCGCGGGCGTCGATCGGCTGAAGAGGCAGTATCCTTGACCCGTCAAGGGCCCATCAGGTTGGGCTGCATGCTGGAGAGGTCGCTCAGCAGCCCCAGGGACTTGAGCAGTGCGTGGTGCTGGTCGACTTCCAGTATCGCCAGCAGCAGGGTCAGCACGACCGCGACAAAGATGAGCAGGGGTGAAGCTTCCTTGCTCGTCTTGGCCACCGGATCGTGGGCCGACGAAAGCAAGGCACGCAGACCTCGCAGATGCGAAACCATCAGCAGATACGTTTTGGATCGTATTTGCATGACCAAGGCCCTCGCAGCCTCAAATGCAATCTAGAACTTGGTCCGCCGCCGTTCAATCTGGCGTGTCAATGTGCCCCATGGAACTGGGTAGAGCGCTATTCGTTGAGCTGGATCAAATGCAATCGAGGTACCTCATGCGTCGATTCGCGTTCATCGTCTGCGTAGCGGCGTGGTCCAGCTGCGGGTTGGCGCTCGCACAAACGGATCAACGCCCCGAGAAGCCGGGCACTGTTGGCACGGGGCGAACTGCTCCCGAGGATAAGGGCCAGCTGCAGCCGCAAGGCTGGACCGGTCCGGTCGAGACGCGATCGGGTGGCGCGCCCGCCGAAAGCCCGCAAGGCCAGAGCCCGCCCGGCATGCAAGCTGCTCCGGAGGGATCGAGCAAGACCGTCGTCGCGCCGGACAAATGACGCGTTTGTGCGAAGCGCAAATTCAGGCAGAATGGGACGTGGCGTGGGTCTGGCGTTGCCTCGGATTCGCTGATGAATTCCTTCCTTCTCGCCTCGCTCACTCTGATCGCCTCGCTCGTCATCCCGGTGCAGACAGCTCGCGCGCAAATGATGGGCCACGGCGGGGCGGTACGGGCGATGGCGGTTTCGGCCGATGGGAAGAGCCTGCTGTCCGGCGGGTTCGACACCGCCGCCATCAGATGGTCCCTCGCACGCGAATCCGCGGAACAGGTGTTGCGGTTTCATTCTGACGCGGTGAACGCGGTTGGATTCCTTCCCGACCGGCGGATGGTGACCGCCGGGGCGGACGCGCGCATCGCGATCTGGACAGCCGGCCGGCAGCAGCCGGACATGGTGTTGCTGGGACATGACGCGCCCGTTGTCGCGTTCGCGGTCTCGCCCGACGGCGCGATGATCGCCTCTGCATCCTGGGATCACTCGGTGCGGCTTTGGTCACTCATCGACGGCGCGCAGCGGGTGCTTGAAGGTCATTCGCAGAACGTCAACGGCGTTGCTTTCGCGCCCGACGGCAAGTCGCTCGTCAGCGTGGGCTACGACCTTGCGCTGCGGATCTGGCATTTGCCCGATGCGAGTGGCGAAACGATCGTACTGCCGGCTCCCCTGAATGCCGTCGTCATCGCCAGTGACGGTGAAATCGTCACCGGGGCGGCGGACGGCAAGCTGCACCTCTTGAGTGCTGGCGGCAAGGATCGCGGCGAGGTTGCCGCCGGCACCGCGCCGGTCGTGGCTCTCGCCATATCCGGCGATGGCACACTGATCGCGGCTGCCTGTGTGGATGGCGTGGTGACAATCATCGATCGCAAGACGCGTGCTGTGTTGCGCGCGCTGGTGAGATCGGCAGTGCCGGTCTGGTCGGTTGCGTTCCTGCCCGATAGCGAGATCCTGCTGACCGGCGGCGCCGACGGAAAGATCCGGCGCTGGAATGTGCGCACCGGCGAACCCATCGGCTCCAATCTGCTGGGCACGCCAACCGATCCGCTGGCGGCCTATGCCGGCGATCCCGGCGCGGAAGTGTTTCGCGCCTGCGTGGCCTGTCACACGCTGTCGGAGAAGGACACACAGCGCGCGGGCCCGACATTGGCGGGATTATACGGCCGGAAGATCGCGTCGCTGCCCAGTTATCGCTTTTCGGATGCACTCAAGACGATGGACATCGTCTGGACGCCCGACACGGTCGCAAAACTGTTCGAGATCGGTCCAAATGCCTACACGCCCGGCACCAAGATGCCCGAGCAGCGCATCGGCTCCGCGGAAGATCGCCGGGCACTCACCGATTTCCTGGGGCGCGCGACCGCGAAATAGTCGAACAACGCTCTAGTTCTTGTTATCTCTTTCGCGCAAATAGTCGTCCGTCGTGCGCGGTGGGGCGCGTTCGGGGACGCCAGCGAACGGATCGAACTGCTGCTCGCTCATGGTGATGACACGGCAGTCGGCGCACATCCTGAGCGCGTCAACGCGCTTGTCGCCGGCTGGATACATCCAGTGCCGGCCTTCGAGCTTTGCCGCGATGCGATCGATCGTGCTCTTGACGCCAAACGGCTTGCCGCAACGGACGCATAGGGCAGGCTCTTCCTCCTTGATCACCAGCGCGGGCGCGCGGGAGGCGCGGAAATCGATCTGCGGGGTCAGTTTGATCACCTTTTCGGGGCAGGTGCTTTGGCACAAGCCGCATTGCACGCAGGCATCTTCCAGGAATTTGAGCATCGGACGTTCCGGATCGTCGCGCAACGCGCCAGTCGGACAGACCGAGACGCAGGACAGGCACAGCGTGCAGCCCTCGGTGTTGACGCTGATGGCGCCGAGCGGCGCGCCCTCGGGCAGTGCAATCACGTCGGTCGGGCTCGGGGCCACGCGGTGCAGCTCGCTCAGGCCAAATCGGAGCAGATCGCGCCGCTTGCCCACGGTCCTGAATGTTGCGGGCTGACTGACGGTCGCGAGCGGCTCGATCGCCTGCAACGCTTCGCTCAGCTTATCGGGGTCGTCCGTCTCTATCGTCGCGACGCGGCGGCCGGAAAATCCGAGGCCGGCGAGAATGGCGTCCGCCATGGCGATGGTCTGCGACAGCCCGGTCAAATCGTGCAGGGGCTTCGCCCGCAGCAGGAAACGCACGGCGGACGCGCCATGGGCAAACGCCGCCACGACGGCTTCGAGGCCGAGCTGCGTCACTTCGTTGACGGTGAAAGGCAGCACATTCGCCGGCAGACCGTCGCCATGGCGGGCCAGCGCATCGATCAGCGAGCTGCCGTGCTGGCTGTCGTGAAACAACAGCACGGGCCGGTCGCCGCCGGCCTCGCGATAGGTCAGCAGCATCGCGCGGAGCCGGTGCAGCTGCGTGTCGGCGGGCGGCAGGACATAAGAGGCCGCGCCGGTCGGGCAGGCCGCAGCGCACTGGCCGCATCCGGCGCAGACTTCCGCATTCACGCTGACATGATCGCCGGCCGGCGTGATCGCACTCGTGGGGCACAAATCCAGGCAGCGGTGGCAGCCGGTGCGGTTCGAACGCGAATGCGCACAGAGCTCGGCAGTGAAGTTGACGTATTTCGGCTTGTCAAAGCTTCCAACGAGATCACGTGCCTTCAGCACCGCGCGAAGCACGGCGGCGGGATCGGCAGGATCGGCGCGCAGGTAGCCGTCCCTGAGATCGTGGGCGGGAATTAGCGGCGCGCCGCCGGATAGATCCAGCACGAGATCGCAGCGCGAGATCGCACCGTTGCGTGGCGCCTCGAACACGAAGCGATCGCGTGAGGAAGGGCGCGGCCGGGCGTAGTCGTCGATCACGAGTTCGAACGCGCCGAAATGGCCCTTCGCGTTGCCGATCGTTCCCTTCACGATCGGAAAGGTCGTCGCCGCGGGCGGCGCGATGTCCTGCGGCTGCTTCAGCATGACCGTCACGTCGAGATGGTCGGCGAGCAGCCGGCCCGCCTCGATTGCCGCCTCATCGCGCCCATAGATCAGGATGACGCCGTCGCTCGACAGCGTGACGAGCGGATAGTCCGGGACGGCGACGGAGGCTGCCGCAAGCAGCGCCGCCATCTTTGCACCCGCTTGCGCGCCGTCGCGCGACCAGCCTGCCGTTTCACGGATGTTGGCGAAGGTGATCCCGTCAGGCCGCTCGCCGGCCTCGTCGGTGAACTGCGCCGCCTGCTGCGTGCAGGCCACGGTCAGCGGACCATTTGCCTTTGCGGCGCTGCGGAAGTGATCGATCTCCGCGCCGCAGAGATGGCGAAAGGTCTTGATGTCGCAGTTGGGGCATCCACGCCGGATCGTGGCCGTGTCGAGGCGCATCGTGTCTTCGCACGAGCAGATCAGGACGGTCTTCGCTGGTTGCTCCAGGTTAAGCCCTCCGTCGGTGCGGCGCGGAGGACGGACTCGCGCCGACCCATCACCTCATATAGCATTGTCCACGGGTAAAAAAAGGAAGTGGAGGACGGCCTATGCCGTCGACCTCGACCACCCACGTTTCCCTGGCGGAACCTATCCAGTTGCCGCCGCCGTTCACGCTCGTCCGGCTGCGCGAGTGCGGAGATGCCTTTGCCCAAGCTTGCCGCATTGCACCCGAGGGCGGCGCCGGTACGCTGGTTTACGTCGGACGGTTCGACCTTGCCGAGTTCGCCGTGGTGCTCGAACCGGGGGAACCCCTGCGCAGCGCGCGGCGCGCCTTCTATGGCGGCATGGTCGCGCTCACCGACGCCCTGCGCGCCTACGCACCGCCCAACAAGACCGTGACGATCGACTGGCCTGATGCGGTCAGGATTGACGGCGGGCTGGTGGGCGGCGGGCGGATGGGATGGCCGTCGTCGGCCAGCGAGGACGAGCCGCCCGCATGGCTTGTGTTCGGCGCCATGATCCGCACCGTCGCAATGACTGACCAGGGGCCCGGCGTTCACCCGCTGACATCCGCACTGGATCAGGAGGGATTTGGCGAGGCGGGTGCCGTGCAGGTGATGGAAAGCTTTGCGCGCCACCTGATGCGGGCGCTCGACAGCTGGCAGGTCGACGGCTTCGAGCGCATCGCGCGCGACTATCTTGGCCGGGTGCCATGCGAGCGGCAGAGGCTTCAGCGGATCGACGATCACGGTGATCTCCTGACACGCCGCGTCGGCGCGGACGGGATTGAGCGAAGAGGGCTCGTGAAGGCGCTTGGCACGCCCGGCTGGTTCGATCCGACGCACGGAGGGCCGCGTCTGTGAAGCTGCTGCGGACCATTGCGCTCGATCCGTCCGACACATTCGTGTTCGACGTGCCGGCCGAGCCAGGCGAGTGGGCCGTCTCCGGCGCCTTCCGCTTCTGCGATCAGGATCCGGCGGCGCTCAGCGGAAAGGCACGCACTGCCTTCCGCAGCGGCTTTCTCGGCGTGCAATCCTGGGGCTGGTCGACGCTGGTGCAGATCGTGCCGGCGACGGAGGCTGATTGCCGGACGCTGACCGATCTCCTTGCCAGGCAACTGGTCGACCGCTTCGGCGCCCCGGACGTGGCAACCGCGCGGACATCAGCGGAAGAGGAGGTTGCTTTCACGCAAACGCTTTGCACACATCCGATCAGCTCGCTCATTGCCGTGCACCGCACCGCTGATGACGGCGAGATCCGCGAGTCCTTCCGGAGGCTGCAATTGCGGGAAGGGCAGGGACACGGCAAGGCATTCTCCTTCATGGAAGTCGAGGATGACACCGAGCCCGACGGCGGTCTCAATCTCGCGGAGCTGGGCCGGGAGCTGCGACGCCCATGAACGATTCGACGAACGATTTCTGGATCGCCTGCGGCCACCATTTGCTCGATCGCGACGCGAGCGGCGGGCTATGCGTCACCGACGAATTCCTGAAGGCCTATTTCGCCCGTCCCGAGCTGATGCCGCCGGACGATGCCTGCCCCGTCGAGCGCCGGCTGCACCGCGAGCTGCTGGCAAATCCGCGCTTGCCGGTGGGCGCAGAGGACGTTGCCGGGATTATTGACGCGGACGCCCGGGAAAACTGGCGGTTCGTGCTGGCCTTTCGCGATCTCCTGTTGCGGCATCCGACGCTGGAAGCGGCCTATCTCGCAAGTGTCCGCTCAGGCATGAGTGAGCTGCCGCCGCTGTTCGTCAACCAGCTCGTGCACGTGATCCTGCGCAACGCGCTCGATGGCTGTGACGACCCCTTCGTGTTGCGCGCCGCGGAACTGTTCTTCCGCGCGCAGCGGATTCTGCCGCACGAGCAGGCCCTGCTGCTCGGAGATGACGAGGTCGTCGGCGGGCGAAACCCGACGCCGGTGCTCTCGCTGATGTCGATGCTGGGCGCAATGCATGATGCCGAGGTCGATGTCATGAGCGAGGAGACCACCGAAGGCTATTGGCAGCGCAGCGACCGGTTCGACATGGCATTCGACCTCACCGCGGGCGGCCGCGGGCCGCCTGCGGTGGCGCAGGCCATGACGCGCTGGATCTCCCATCTGCTCGGGATCGACGTCGCCATCGAACCCTTGCGCGCGATAAACGATGCGCACCTCACCTGGTATGTCGGGCTCGATGCCGATGCCACGGGGCTCGGCGACCGTCTCTGGCATGGCGAGGAACTTGACGAGCGCAGCGCAGGCCGCGTGCTCGCGCTGTTCCGGCTGACGTTTGCGGACGCCAGCCAGGCGATGGCGGACGTGCGCGGCGAGCCCGTCTATCTCATGCTGGCGATGACCAATGACCGGAAGCTCCGCATGAAGCCGCAGAATCTGCTGACCGGCTTGCCGATCAAACATCTGGAGATGGTGACGTGAGCGCCGCCGCACTGCCATTGGTGCGCATTCCCGTCGGAATCGTCGTCGAGCGGCGCAAGGCGGACTCGCCATGGGTCGACTTTGTCTGGCGCGGCGTGGCCGTGCTGCCGGACGAGCCGGAGACAAGACCCTGGACAGTCCTGCGCGAGGAGGAGGGGACGACCTTGTTCTACGCGGGCAGTGCCACGGTCGATCTCTATCCATCCGAGACGGCGCGCTATCACGACAATCTCGCATCAGGCAGTCCGAGCATCTGGATCGTTCTGGCGCCCGCGGAGGGCGCCTGGCCCTATACGGTGGCCACCGCCACCGCGGATCCCGCGGAAGGCGAGGGGTTCACCGAGGCCGGCGCCAATCTGGTCGAAGCGGTACCCATGCCCGAGATGCTGCGCGAGGCGATTGAAAGTTTCATCGCCGAGCACCACGTCGAGCGCGAGTTCTTCAAGCGCAAGCGACGGCAGGCTGATCCCGAGGCGTTGGCGCGCCGTCAGCATGAAGGCGGGCACGAATGAGCGAGGACCGATTTCTGGAGCGCTGGTCCCGCCGCAAGCAGGAGGCAAAGGCAAACGCCGCGCCTCCCGAGACGGCAATGCCTAACGACGTGCAAGCGACGCCGCCGCCGGCGGCCACAGAAGATGATCCCGACCTTGATCTGTCGAGCCTGCCCTCGATCGACCAGATCACATCGGCAACCGACATCACCGCCTTCCTGCGCAAGGGGATTCCGCAGGAATTGACGCGTGCGGCGCTTCGTCGCGCCTGGAGCGCCGACCCCGCCATTCGCGACTTCGTCGGGCTCGCCGAGAACGCCTGGGACTTCAACGACCCGAACGCGATGCCCGGCTTTGGACCGCTGGACTGTTCCCAAGAAGAACTGGCCGCACTGGTCGACCGTATCGTTGGCGGCGTGCGCAAGGCGGCTCAATCCCTACCGGATGCATCTGTCGAACCCAAGGATTCTGCACCGGAATTGCAGCAGGTGGAAACTTCGATGATTACGGATGCGGAAGACAGATCTGCGGCGACGGAGTCCGCGCCCGCTGCTGTTGCATCGCAACCGACGTTGGCTGAGGACGTCGCGCGTGACACCGCTCCGGTGAAGCGCCGCACGCATGGCGGCGCGCTGCCGTCCTAGATGCCCAACCAAAGGCTATAGTGTCAGGCTATGGGCAAACGTTGACCACCCACGGAACCAGGACTACGATTCGCTAGTTCTTTGTAACAAAAGCAATAATCAGGCAGACGGGGACTCTGGATGGGAGGTCCACGTGCGTGACGAAGGGCTTGATCGCGCCATTGACGCCGTAGGCGGCGTTGCCCAGCTTGCGCGCAAAATTGGCATCAGCCAGCCGTCGGTTTCGAACTGGGTCAAGGTGCCTGCGCAACGGGTGATTGCAGTCGAAGCCGCAACCGGCGTGTCGCGCAATCAATTGCGGCCCGATCTTTATCGCGAGAGCTCCTTATCCGAGCCGATCGACCCCATCGATGCGGCACGCGCGCAGGAATACGCATTCCTTGCCATGCTTCTGTCCGCAGCTCCATCAAAGCAGCTGCTCGATCAACTCGCCGCATTGAACGCAGATACGACGCCGCTCGGACGCGCGCACGCAGTGCTCGCGGACGCCGCCGCTCGCGCGGTCCCGGCCCGGATCGAACGCGAATATTTCGATCTGTTCGTGGGCCTCGGCCGTGGCGAACTGCTGCCCTATGCGTCCTATTACCTGACCGGGTTTCTCAACGAGCGGCCGCTGTCGCGCCTGCGCGCTGACCTCGCGGCGCTCGGGATCGAGCGCGTCGAAAACAATTTCGAGCCCGAGGATCACGCAGCGATCCTGTGCGAGATCATGTCTGGCTTCGCAAGCGGGCAGTTCGAGGCGACCGCGGATGCGCAGCGCGCCTTCTTCGAGACGCACGTCGTGTCCTGGATGGGCCGGCTGTTCGCCGACATGGAGAGAGCAGAGGGCGCCGATTTCTATCGCGCGGTCGGGGTACTCGGTCGCCTGTTCATCGAGATTGAGACTGATGCATTCACGTTCGCCAACTGACCAGCGTGCGCTGGTCCGGGAGGAAAGCGATGAGGGACGAAAAGGAAAAGAAAGTCGCTGTCGGGCGCCGCGATGTCCTTCGCAAGATCGGCATCGGCACGCTCAGTGCCGGTGCGACGCTCGCGACCCCGCTGGTCGGACCTGCGCAGGCCGATAGCGAGACCAACGATGAGAAGCGCAAGGCGCGCTACACGGAATCCGACCATGTAAAGACGTACTATCGCGTCAATCGCTATCCCAGTTGAAACAGGGAGGCAGCCGTGCTTATCAAGAGAACACAGCGTTCCGGCTCCGACCATCGCGGCTCCGTCGCGGAAGGCCTCGCGCGTCAATCCGGTGGTCTTGATCGCCGCAGCTTCCTGCGCAAATCCGGTCTTGCGGGCGGCGCGCTCGCCGCGCTCGGCACCATCCCTATCGGCAGCGTGCGCAAGGCGGAAGCTGCCACCGCGGGTCCGCTCGCCGCGGGCGCCACCGTCCGCAAGAGCATCTGCACGCATTGCTCGGTCGGATGCACCGTGACGGCGGAGGTGCTGAACGAGGTCTGGATCGGCCAGGAGCCGAGCTGGGAATCGCCGATCAATCGCGGATCGCATTGTGCCAAGGGTGCATCTGTACGCGAGCTCGTGCACAGCGACCGGCGGCTGCGCTACCCGATGAAGCTCGTGGGCGGGCAGTGGACGCGCGTCTCCTGGGAGACCGCGATCAATGAGATCGGCGACAAGTGCCAGGACATTCGCGAGAAGTCGGGGCCGGATTCCGTCTACTGGCTGGGATCGGCCAAGATGACCAATGAAGGCGCCTATCTGTTCCGCAAGCTTGGCGCGTTCTGGGGAACCAACAACACCGATCATCAGGCGCGGATCTGTCATTCGACGACCGTCACCGGCGTGGCCAACACCTGGGGCTACGGTGCGATGACCAACAGCTATAACGACATTCGCAACGCCAAGACCCAGGTCGTGCTGGGCGGCAATCCGGCGGAGGCGCATCCCGTGTCGCTGCAGCATCTGCTCGAGGGCAAGGAGCTGCAAAAGGCCAACTTCATCGTCATCGATCCCCGCATGACGCGGACCGCGGCGCATGCGACCGAATATGTGCGGATGCGGCCGGGCACCGACATACCCGTGCTCTACGGCATGATGTGGCACATCCTCCAGAACGGCTGGGAGGACAAGGAATTCATCCAGCAGCGCGTCTATGGTTTCGACGATCTGCGCAAGGAGGTGGAGAAGTGGAATCCGGAGGAAGTCGAGCGCGTCAGTGGCATTCCCGGCGAACAGCTCAAGCGCGTCGCCAAGATGTTTGCCACCGAGAAGCCGTCAACACTGATCTGGGCCATGGGCCAGACGCAGAAGACCGTCGGCACCGCCAACGTGCGCGCGAGCTGCATCCTGCTTCTGATGACCGGCAATGTCGGCGGACAGGGCATGGGCGCCAACATCTTCCGTGGCCACGACAACGTGCAGGGAGCGACCGATGTCGGGCTGGATATCGTCACGCTGCCATTCTACTACGGCCTCGCCGAAGGCGCATGGAAGCACTGGTCGCGGGTCTGGGAGGTCGAATACGAATACCTGAAGTCGCGCTTCGACACCAAGCAGATCATGGAAACCCCCGGCATTCCGCTCACCCGTTGGTTCGACGCGGTGACGCTGCCGAAAGATCAGGTCGCGCAGAAAGACAATGTGCGGGCGGTGTTCGTTCAGGGACACGCCAGCAACAGCATCACCCGCATTCCGGAATCTCTCAACGGCCTGAAGGCGCTCGAGCTGCTTGTCATCGCCGACCCGCATCCGACGACCTGGGCCTCGCTCTCGGTCGAAGCGGGACGCAAGGACGGGGTCTACATCCTTCCGGTCGCCACGCAATTCGAGTGCAAGGGCTCGCGTGTCGCTTCGAACCGGTCGCTGCAGTGGGGCGAGCAGATCGTCAAGCCGGTGTTCGAATCCAAGGACGATCTCGAAGTCATCTACCTGATGGCCAAGAAGCTCGGCTTCGCCGACAAGATGTTCAAGAACATCAAGGTCGAGAACAATCTGCCCGAGGCCGAGGATGTCCTGCGCGAGATGAACCGCGGCAGCTGGTCGACCGGCTATTGCGGCCAATCGCCCGAGCGGCTCAAGGCGCACATGAAGAACCAGGCCAAGTTCGACATGCTGACCATGCGCGCGCCGAAAGACGAGCCGGAAATCGGTGGCGACTATTATGGCCTGCCGTGGCCGTGCTGGGGCTCGCCGGAAGTCAGGCATCCGGGCACGCCGCTGCTCTACAACACCAATCTCCACGTGATGGATGGTGGCGGAACTTTCCGGCCGCGCTTCGGCGTCGAGCGCGAGGAGAAGCTGCCGGACGGGACCACGCGGAAGGTCAGCCTGCTGGCGGACAAGTCCTCCTCCAAGGACTCGGAGATCCAGGACGGTTATCCCGAATTCACATTGGCGAGCCTGAAGAAGCTCGGCTGGGATACCGATCTCACCGAAGCGGAGATGGCCACGATCAACAAGATCAATCCCGCCACCCCCGATGCCGTGTCGTGGTCGCTCGATCTCTCCGGCGGCATCCAGCGGGTTGCGCTCAAGCACGGCTGTGTGCCCTACGGCAACGGCAAGGCGCGCATGAACGCGTTCGGCCTGCCGGACCCGATTCCGGTGCATCGCGAGCCGATCTACACGCCGCGCGTCGACCTCGTCGCAAAATATCCGACGTTGCCCGATGCCAAGCAGTTCCGCATGCCCAATATCGGTTTCTCCATCCAGAAAGCTGCGGTGGAGAAGGGAATCGCAAAACAGTTTCCGCTCATTCTGTCGTCGGGCCGTCTGGTTGAATATGAGGGCGGCGGTGAGGAGACCCGTACCAATCCGTGGCTTGCCGAACTGCAGCAGGACATGTTCATCGAGATCAGTCCTGCCGATGCCGCCGATCGCGGCATCAAGGACGGCGGCTGGGTCTGGGTCACCGGCGCCGAGAGTAGCTCGAGGGCGAGAATGAAAGCGCTGGTGACGGAGCGGGTCGGCAAGGGCGTTGCCTGGATGCCGTTCCACTTCGGCGGCTGGCTCGGGGGCAAAGATCTGCGCAGCGCCTATCCGAAGGGCACCGATCCCATCGTGCTCGGCGAAAGCGCGAACACCATCACCACCTATGGCTACGATCCTGCCACGGGCATGCAGGAGCCCAAGGTCACCCTCTGCCAGATTGCTGCGGCATAAGGAGCAACGACGATGGCCCGTATGAAATTCCTCTGCGACGCCGACCGTTGCATCGAGTGCAACGCCTGCGTGACCGCGTGCAAGAACGAGCACGAGGTCCCCTGGGGCATCAACCGGCGCCGTGTAGTCACCATCAACGACGGCAAGCCCGGCGAGCGTTCGGTTTCGATGGCCTGCATGCACTGCACCGATGCGCCCTGCGCGGCGGTGTGTCCGGTGAACTGCTTCTACACCACCGCCGATGGCGTCGTGCTGCACTCCAAGGACCTCTGCATCGGCTGCGGCTATTGCTTCTACGCCTGTCCGTTCGGGGCGCCGCAATATCCGAAGGTCGGCAACTTCGGCTCGCGCGGCAAGATGGACAAATGCACCTTCTGCGCCGGCGGTCCTGAGGCCGACGGCAGCAAGGCGGAATATGAGAAATACGGCGCGAACCGCCTTGCCGAAGGCAAGCTGCCGCTGTGCGCCGAGATGTGCTCGACCAAGTCGCTATTGGCCGGCGACGGCGAGATCATCGCGCAAATCTACAAGGAGCGTGTGATGAAGCGCGGCTACGGCTCGGGTGCATGGGGTTGGAAGACGGCCTATCGCGAGACGATCGAGTCCTGACGCAAGCCGCGGTGACGCGCGCAAGACCGGGAGGAGCTCATGGCGTCGTTTGGAAGGTTCATTCGCTTAGGCGTCGGCGCGTGCTCATTGCTTTTGCTGGTCATCGTGGCGCCGGCACCGTCGAGCGCCCAGCAGGTCAATCCAACCGCGAGCTCGGTCAAGGAACAGCAGCTTCTGCAGGAGCTGAACCGGATCCAGGGCCGCGTCAGTATCCCGGACCAGCGGTCCGGTGTTCTCGAGCAGCCGCAGGGGCGCGAATGGCGTGACTTCCGCAATGTCACGCTACGGTGGATTGGTGGCGTGGCGATCATCGGTATGCTGGCGCTGCTCGTGATCTTTTACCTCACGCGCGGCATGGTCCGGCTGGAAAGCGGCCGATCGGGGCGCACCATCGTGCGCTTCAACATGTTTGAGCGGTTCGTGCACTGGATGACCGCGACCTGCTTCATCATTCTGGCGATCTCTGGCCTGAACATCACCTTCGGCCGGCCGCTGCTGCTGCCGCTGATCGGATTCGAGGCGTTCTCGGAATGGTCGCAATGGGCGAAGTATGCCCACAATTATTTGAGCTTCCCGTTCACCATTGGAGTCGTGCTGATCTTTCTGATGTGGCTTGGCGGCAATATCCCGAGCAAGCTGGATGTGGAGTGGATCAAGCGGGGAGGCGGTCTCATCGGGCATGATCACCCGCCGGCCCGTCGCTTCAACGCGGGCCAAAAGGGGATCTACTGGATCGTCGTGATTGGCGGCGGTCTCGTCGCTGCGACCGGCTATCTCCTCATGTTCCCGTTCTACACCACGGGGATTGAGGGCATGCAGATGGCCCAGATCGTTCACTCCATCGTTTCGGTGTTGTTCGTCGCGGCGATGCTCGCGCACATCTACATCGGCACGATCGGTATGGAAGGCGCGTTCGAGGCGATGGGATCAGGCGAAGTTGACGTCAATTGGGCGCGCGAGCATCACAGCCTATGGCTGGACGAGGAAGCGGCGCGCACAGGGCAGCCGCGCCATGCGGCCTCTGCGGCGGAGTAGCGGCGGAAAGCGGCCCCTGGCTGCTCCCTAGAGACGCACGCCCGTTGTCGCAAAGGCCTGTGCGACGGGCTCCTGGATGCCGCTGAGCATCGCAGCCGAGGCTGCGGCGATCACGACAGCCGCCACGCAGGCGAGCAAGAAAGCTTTCATCCGAATCCTCCACAAATTCTATATGGTGCACGCGACCCTTAGCACGTCGCGCGCGGGCCTCGCGCACGACAGGAGATGTGACAGTCTGCGGGCGGTCGCAGCAGCCAACCGCCGGCGCCGATCGGACGGCAGGCGTGAGTTATACTCGCATTGCGAGCTGAGTATAACCGAGGCGCCTAATGACCCGAATGCTCAAAGATGTTCTGAGCGCTCTGGGTGCTCCGTGCACAGTTGCGTAGCCGTCGGTAAGGTCGCGCGGCATAGCCACACCCAAGTCAAGTGTTTGCTCCAGCACGTGCTCACTGGTCGATGTCAAAGCGATCAAGCCTACATCATCACCTGGACATGGTGATCACCCTTGTTCCGTCGACGCTCTTTCAACCAGCTTGTCTGCAACAGCGATCTTCTCGTGACGCGCTCTTTTAGAACAAACTTGCAGTCGGCCGCGCGGACGACCCGTCAAACGGCGCTTGCAATGTTTAGTAAATCGTGCAGTACTAAACAAATCGAGCCTGCCGGGCCTCTAGAATCCGGGTGGCGCGAGGAAACGCCAGTTTAGTTATTCAGCTCGTTACGGACTGTGTCGCTCTGCTCGAAGCATTCGAGCGGGTTGGAAAGCCGCGCCATGTCGATGGCCGGCCCACTCGGAGGGAACGTGTAATGAAACGGACAATGAAGACGCTTGTTGTGGCATGCGGGGCTGTTGCCGCCGCGTTTGGCGTCGGAGCGGGGACCACGCCCGCGCAGGCGCAAGGCAAAACCATCACGCTGTGTTGGGCCGCATGGGATCCGGCGAACGCGCTGGTCGAATTGTCGAAGGACTTCACCGCCAAGTCGGGCATCGGCATGAAGTTCGAATTCGTGCCCTGGACCAATTACGCCGATCGCTTCCTCAACGAGCTCAATTCGCACGGCTCGCTGTGCGACCTCATCATCGGCGATTCCCAATGGATCGGCGGCGCCGCGGAGAACGGCCAATACGTCAAGCTCAACGATTTCTTCAAAAAGGAAGGAATCAGCATGGACGACTACATGCCGGCAACGGTGGTCGGTTATTCCGAGTGGCCGAAGAACACGCCGAACTATTGGGCGCTGCCGGCGATGGGCGATGCGGTGGGCTGGACCTACCGCAAGGACTGGTTTGCGCGGCCGGACGTGCAGAAGGATTTCAAGGCCAGGTACAACCGTGATCTCGCCGTTCCGAAAACGCTCGATGAACTCCGCGACATCGCGCAGTTCTTCCAGGGCCGCGAGATCGACGGCAAGAAGGTCTATGGGGCCTCGATCTATACCGAGCGTGGCTCGGAAGGCATCACCATGGGCGTCTCGAATTACCTCTACGACTATGGCTTCAAATACGACGATCCGAAGAAGCCTTATGCGATGGACGGGTTCGTGAACTCGCCCGGCGCCGTCAAGGGGCTTGAGGCCTACAAGGATCTCTACAAGTGTTGCACGCCTCCCGGCGCCTCCAATTCCTACATGTCGGAGGGGCTTGATGCCTTCAAGTCCGGCCAGGTCGCGCTGCAGATGAATTTCTTCGCCTTCTTCCCGGGCCTCTACAAGGACCCGAATGTCGGCGGCGACAAGATCGGCTTCTTCGTCAATCCAGCCGGTCCCGCCGGGCAGGCGACGCAACTCGGCGGCCAGGGCATCTCGGTGGTCTCCTACTCCAAGAACCAGGCCGAGGCGCTGCAATACATCAAGTGGTTCTCCGGCGGCGACGTCCAGAAGAAGTGGTGGGCGCTCGGCGGCTATTCCTGCGCCAAGTCCGTGCTGAACGATCCGAGCTTCCCGGCCAGCGCGCCCTTCGCCAAGGAGTTCCTGCAGTCGATGGGAATGGTCGTCGACTTCTGGGCCGAGCCTTCCTACGCCCAGCTGCTGCAGGCCGAGCAGAAGCGCGTGCATGACTATGTGGTGGCCGACAAGGGCACCGCGCAGGAAGCGCTCGATGGACTGGTGAAGGACTGGAAGGCGATCTTCAAGGAAGAAGGCAAGAAGTTCTGAAGTAGCTTGCCCGGAGCGCGTGCGCTCGCGCTCCGGGCTTTCCTTCGATGACCGGAACCGTCGCATCGTCGACGCCCCGGTGCCAGGATCGGTCGCTGCAATGAATGAATTGAGTGCCTCTTCGCGGATGACCTATCGGGCCGTCATGGTCCGGCCAGGCATGGCGCGTCGTATCAGGGGCCTGTCGGACAAGACGCTCGCCTGGCTCTTCATCACGCCCACGATCGTGCTGCTGCTGGCGATCAATATCTTCCCGCTGCTCTGGACGATCTATCTGTCGTTCACGAACTACCGCGCTAATCGCGCCAACGTGCCGACGGTCTGGCTGGGGGCCGACTGGTATCAGTCGATCCTGACCGACCCGGACATCTGGGCCGCGATGCAGGTGACGGCGCATTTCGTGATCTGGACGGTGGTGATCGAGACCGTCCTCGGATTTGGCCTTGCCTACCTCATCGACAAGAAGTTCCGCGGTCACGGGATATGGACCACGATCATCCTGCTGCCGATGATGCTGTCGCCCGCCGTCGTCGGCAATTTCTGGACGTTCCTCTACCAGCCGCAGATCGGCTTGTTCAATTACGTCGTCGCCTTCTTCACCGGTCGCGCGGCCTCGTCCTTCCAGATGCTGGGCGACGTCACGCTGAGCCCCTGGGCCATCGTCATCGTCGATGCCTGGATGTGGACGCCCTATGTGATGCTGATTTGTCTGGCAGGCCTGCGCTCGATCCCGGACTACATCTATGAGGCGGCGGAGGTCGACCGCGCGTCGAAATGGCGGCAGTTCTGGTCGATCACGCTGCCGATGGCGCTGCCGTTCATCATGCTGGCGGTGCTGTTCCGCGGCATCGAGAATTTCAAGATGTTCGACATGGTCAATCTGCTCACCGGTGGTGGGCCAGGATCGACCACGGAAGTCGCCTCGATCACGCTCAAGCGTGCGGCATTCGAGAGCTGGCGCACCGGCTATTCTTCGGCCTTCGCGATCATCCTGTTCGTGACGGTCTTCGGCCTCGCCAACATCTATGTGAAAGCGCTGAACAAGGTGAAAAGCCGATGACCTCCGCCACCGCAGCCCATTCGGTCGTCGAGCCGTCGGCAACGACGCGGCGCTTTGCCGGCTCGCTCGTCGTGCTCTATGCCGTCATCACCATGATCCCGTTGGTCTGGATCATGCTCACCGCGTTCAAATCGCCGGACGATGCGATCTCCTATCCGCCAAAAGTGATGTTCAAGCCCTCGCTCGAAGGGTTCTGCAACCTCTTCACGACCCGCTCGCGCCAGACGCCGGAGTTCATCCGCTCATTGGGGCCGCCGCAGGGGCTTTGCGACAGCATCGCGCGCAGCCGCAACATGGTGGTCGCCGGTCCCTCGAATTACGTGCCGCGCTTCATCAATTCGCTGATCATCGCGTTCGGCTCGACCGTGCTCGCCGTCGCGCTCGGCACCTTGTCGGCCTACGGCTTCTCGCGCTTCCGCGTGCCCCTGAAGGACGATTTGCTGTTCTTCATCCTGTCGACCAGGATGATGCCGCCGATCGCGGTCGCGATCCCGGTCTATTTGATGTACCGCACCATCGGATTGTCGGACACGCGACTCGGAATGATCCTGCTCTACACCTCGGTCAACGTCTCGCTCGCGGTCTGGCTGCTCAAGGGCTTCATTGACGAAATCCCGCGCGAGTACGAGGAGGCGGCGATGATCGACGGTTACACCCGCTTCCAGGCCTTCGTGAAGGTGGTGCTGCCGCAGGCCACGACGGGGATCGCGGCGACGGCGATCTTCTGCCTGATCTTCGCCTGGAACGAATACGCCTTTGCGGTGCTTCTCACCTCGGGCAACGCGCAGACGGCGCCGCCCTTCATTCCGATCATCATCGGCGAGGGCGGGCAGGACTGGCCTGCGGTGGCTGCCGGCACAACGCTGTTCCTGGTGCCGATCGTGGTGTTCACGGTGCTTCTGCGCAAGCATCTGCTGCGCGGCATTACCTTTGGAGCCGTCCGCAAATGAGTATCGAGGCCACCCCATCCATCGCGCGTCGCGGTTTTTCAGATCACGTTCTGCGCCGTGGTCCGTTAGAGGCTGCGGCGACCACGATCATCGCCGCCGGTGTCATCATGCTGATGCAGCCGTTCTCCCTGACGCTGTATTCCTGGTCGTTTGCGACGACCCTGATCGGCACGGTGATGTTCACCATCGTGTCGAAGGTTCGGGAGTAGGGCGCGATGGCACAGATCAGGGTCGAGTCGCTCGACAAGTCCTTCGGTGCGTTTCATGCGGTCAAGTCCGCGAGCTTCACGGTCGAGGACGGCCAGTTCCTCTGCCTGCTGGGACCGTCCGGCTGCGGCAAGACCACGACGCTCCGCATGATCGCCGGCCTGGAGCTGCCGACATCAGGCACCATCCGGCTCGATGGCGAAGACGTGACGATGAACCGCGCATCGGCGCGCGACATCGCCTTCGTGTTCCAGCTCTTCGCGCTCTATCCGCACATGAATGTCCGGCGCAACATCGGCTTTCCCCTGAAATGCGAGGGGATCAGTGCGGCCGAGCGCGACCGGCGGGTCGTCGAAGCCGCGCGTATCCTGCGGATCTCCCATCTCCTCGACCGCTCGGTGTCGGGCCTTGCCGGCGGCGACCGTCAGCGCGTCGCGCTGGGGCGGGCGATCGTGCGCAAGCCGAAGTGTTTTCTGATGGATGAGCCGCTCGGTGCGCTCGATACCGAGATGCGGGAGGCCATGATTCATGAGCTGCGTGCCCTGCACGACCGCCTGGGCGCAACGACCGTCTATGTTACGCATGACCAGCTCGAGGCCATGGCGATGGCCGACAGGATCGCGGTGATGAACAATGGCGTCGTCGAGCAGGTCGCAAGCCCGCGCGACATTTATGATCGGCCGGCTTCACTGTTCGTCGCGGACTTCATCGGATCGCCGCCCATGAACTTTCTGCCGTTCCGTAGTGGCCTGCAGACCGGCGCAGAGGCGATCAGGCTCGGCGAGCGTGACGTTGCAATTCCGGCTGCGCGCGAGGCGATGGCGGAAAGCGAGCTCGTGCTCGGGGTACGGCCCGAGCATGTGCGGTTCACCGATCGCGGCATGGTCCGCGGCGAGGTCTATGGCACAGAATATCTGGGAACGACGCAGATCGTGACCGTGACGACGCACTACGGCGCGCTCAAGGCCCGTTCACCCAGCAGCAGATCGTATCGGACTGGCGAGACTGTCGGGCTCGACTTCCGGCCCGATACGCTGTCGATCTTCGACAAGGCGTCGGGCCGGGCTATTCGCACCGCACTGCATGAGGGAGGTGCGCATGGCTGAGGTCGAGATCAATGCCGTCTCCAAGGCCTTCGGCAAGACGCAAGCCTTGAACGATCTGTCGCTGACCATCGGCGATGGCGAGTTCGTCGCATTGCTCGGGCCGACCGGCGCCGGCAAGACGACGGCGCTGCGCTTGATTGCCGGATTGGAGCGGCCGGACAGCGGTTCGATCCGCATCGACGGGCGCGACGTGACCGGCGATGCACCGGCGGACCGCGACGTCGCCTTTGTGTTCCAGCAATATTCGCTGTATCCGCATCTGACCGTGTTCGAGAACATGGCCTTTGCGTTGCGCGCGCCGACCCGCCGCGTGCCCGAAGCCGATATCCGCGCGAAGGTGCAGGAGGTGGCGCGTCTGCTTCATATCGAGACCAAGCTGGACAACAAGGCGACGCAGCTGTCGGGCGGGCAGATGCAGCGCGTCGCGATCGGTCGCGCCCTGGTCCGTTCGCCCTCGATCTATCTGATGGACGAGCCGCTCTCCTCGCTGGATGCCAAGCTGCGCGGCGAACTGCGCCTCGAGCTCAAGCGGATCCAGGTCGATCTCGGCGCGACGATTCTCTATGTCACCCACGACCAGACCGAGGCGATGACCATGGCGTCGCGCATCGGCGTGATCGAAGGCGGGCGGCTGATGCAGATCGGATCGCCGCGCGAGATCTACGAGAACCCGATCAATGCGCATGTCGCAGCAAGGCTGGGCCAGCCGACGATCAATCTGCTGCCGGCCGCCCTGTTCGGCGGCGGGCCTGCCGGGGCCGAGACAATCGGCGCGCGGACCGAGCACCTGACGATCGCGCGCGGCGGTGGCGACGTGTCGGCGACCGTCAAGCGGGTCGAACATCTCGGCGATCAGAGCCATCTCCATCTCGACCTCGCCGGCCGGCCGGTTGTGACCTTGGCGGACCCCGAGGCTGGCTTTGGAGCTGGGGATGTGGTGTCGCTCCGTTTGAACAGGCCGCTGTTTTTCGATGCGAAGGGCGGGAGGGTAGCGGCATGAGCCTCGATCGGGTAGCCAGGGAAAGACTGGTGCGAGCGCTGGCAGGATCAGTGATTGAACACGCGGACGAACTGACGAGCCTCGACCAGGCGATTGGCGATGGGGATCACGGGCTGAACATGAAGCGCGGTTTCGAGGCCGTGCTGGCGACATTGCCGGGCCTTGCCGACAAGTCGCTCCCGGAGATGCTGAAGGCGATCGGAACGACCCTGGTCATGAAGGTCGGCGGCGCTTCAGGGCCGCTGGTGGGAACTTTCTTCATGGAACTGGGCAAGGCACTTCCGGAGCAGCCGAGCCGGGCCGATCTCGTCGCAGCGACAGAGAAGGCGATCGAAGCCGTCAAGGCGCGGGGCCGTTCGGAGGCAGGGCAGAAGACGCTGCTGGATGTCCTGGTGCCGGTGCACGCCGTTCTGGCGGAAGGCGGCGATGCCAAGGCGATCGCGGCGGAGGCTGTGCAAGCGGCCGATCGCACCACGCCGATGCAGGCGATCCGCGGCCGCGCGTCGTTTCTTGGGGAACGTTCCATCGGTCATATGGACCCGGGCTCGCGCTCGGCGTCCCTTCTGATCGGCGCAGCAGTTGAGACACTGGAGTTCGAGGTCAATACATGAGCAGTTTACGTCCCGGCAATGTCGGAATTGTCATCGTGTCGCATTCACCGAAGATCGCGGAAGGCGCGGCCGATATGGTGCGCCAGATGGTCGGAGATGCGGTGCCGCTGGCCTGGACCGGTGGCGATGTCGATGGTGGGCTCGGTACGAACGTTGCAGGAATCCTCGAGGCGATCGAGACGGCCTGGTCACCGGCAGGCGTCGCGATCCTTGTCGATCTCGGCGGTGCCGAGACCAATTCGGAGATGGCGGTGGAGATGCTCCCCGAAGATCGGCGCGCGCGCGTCCTGGTTTGTAATGCCCCGGTGGTCGAGGGGGCTGTGATCGCTGCGACCGAGTCTTCAGGCGGCTCGCCGCTGGCCGCCGTCAAGCGCAGCGCGGAGGAATTCTATGCATGATGCCAACGCCAACCTGGCGGCCCAGACGTTTGTGCCGCTGACCGCTTCCGCGGTCCTCGTCAATCCGGTCGGCCTGCACGCGCGGCCATCGGTGAAGCTCACGCAATTGGCGAAAGGCTTTACCGCAAAGATCGAAATCGCGCTCGCCGCAGACGGGCCTTGGACGGACGCCAAGAGCCCGGTGAAGGTGATGCGTGTGAAGGCGCCGCAAGGCGCAACGCTGTATTTCCGTATTGCTGGTCCTGACGGCGAGGCAGCGCTCGCCGCCATGCTGGCGCTGGTGCATGACGGCTTCAGCGAGGCCTGAGGTCGTGGGCGAGATCCACCTCACCGGTCATCCCGCTTCGCCTGGCCTCGCCATCGGTCCGGTCGCCGTGCTGACGAGTGCAGTGGCGAGCAGGGCGGCGAAGGGTGATCCCGCTCAGGAGGCCGCAGCGCTGAAGGCGGCGATCGAGGGGGCCGCAGTGGAGCTCGCCGAGCTGATCGCGACGATTCATGGCGAGGCCGCGGAGATACTGGAGTTCCAGGTCGCGATGCTCGGCGACGATGCGCTTGCGGAAAGTGCCTATGAAGCCGTTGCGGCCGGTACGGCGGCCGATGAGGCTTGGCGCGCGGCACTCGACGCGGAGATCGCCGGCTATCGCGCGGCGGATGAGGAATACTTCCGGGCCCGTGCCGCGGATCTGGTCGACATTCGTGACCGCGTACTCGCGGGTCTGAATGGCGCGGATACGGTCGCAAAGATCTCCGGCGATTCCGTCGTCATGGGTGATGACATTTCGCCGTCGACGTTCCTTGCCGTCGACTGGACCCGTGGCGGCGCTATCGCCCTAGCTAGTGGATCGCCGTCGTCGCATGTTGCGATGCTCGCGCGATCGCGCGGCGCCCCCATGGTAGTTGGACTAGGGCCGTTGCCATGGAACGGACAGCCGCCGTCATTGGCGCTGGTCGACGGCGACACCGGCACCGTGATCTTTGATCCCAAGCCCGAAACGCGCCACCTGTTCGAGCACCGCATGGCGGCCGCGAATGCCGCGCAGATCGCTGCCGACGCCGGCCGCCTCAGACCGGCGCTGACGGCCGATGGCCGGCGCATCGCCGTCCTGCTCAATGTTGCCGCGCCCGAAGATCTTGCGGGCCTCGATCCCGCCATCTGCGACGGCATCGGACTCGTGCGCACGGAGTTTCTGTTCGAGGGATCGAGAGGCTTGCCCGACGAAGATGCGCAATATGCGGTCTATCGGCGCATCCTCGAATGGGCCGCAGGACGGCCGGTGACGATCCGCACCCTCGATGCCGGCGGCGACAAGCCGATTGCCGGCTTGACGGTCGATGGCGAGCGCAATCCATTCCTGGGCCTGCGCGGGATCCGCCTCTCGCTCGCGCGACCGGAGGTGTTTCGCGTGCAGTTGCGGGCGCTGTGCCGTGCGGCCGTCCATGGGACGCTGAAGGTGATGCTGCCGATGATCGCGGTCCCCGCGGAGCTCGACCGTGCCAACGTCATGCTGGATGCGGAGTTTGCGGCGCTCAGGGCGGAGGGGATCGCTTGCGCCCGGCCGCCGCTCGGCATCATGGTCGAGGTCCCCGCGGCAGCGCTATGCGCGGAAGATTTCGGCGCGGCATTCTATTCCATCGGGTCGAACGACCTGACCCAATATACGATGGCTGCGGCGCGCGACATCGGCGCTGTCGCCGACCTCAACGACGCCGGACATCCGGCGGTGCTGGCGCTGATCGCACGCACCGTCGAGGCCGGACGCAGCCGCGGCGTCGAGGTCTCGCTCTGCGGCGATGCCGCGGCCGATACGCGTTTGACGAAAGCGTTGCTGGCGACCGGGTTGACGACGCTCTCGGTCTCGCCGATTGCGGTGGCGCGGCTCAAGGCCACTATCGCCGGGGTGACCGCATGAGCGACGATGCAGGCGAAGACACAAGCCGTCCGGGCGACAGCAACGTCGCGGATTACAAGCTCATCCTGCGGCGGGCTCTCGACAACCGGCCGTCCGGGACGCGGTTGAAGCTCGCGGCCGCGCTCGGCAAGAACCGTTCCTTCGTCAGCCAGATCACCAATCCGGCGTATCTGGTGCCGATCCCGGCAAAGCATGTCTCGATTATCTTCGAGGTCTGCCATCTCGCAGGTGCCGAGCGTGCGGCTTTCCTCGAAGCCTACGGGCGCGCACATCCGGGGCGGCTACGCGGAGCCCACCGCGAGGCGCGCACCCGTGTCGTTACAGTGACGGTGCCTGATCTCGGTGACGACAAGAAGAATCGCGCGCTCGAGCAGCTCATCGTCGATTTCGCTGCTCAGCTCGCGCGCTACGCCGAAAGCATCGGCTGACGAATTCGGACTGCAGAAAAGATAACCGGGAGGACGCCATGAAAAAGCTGATCAACAGCGCCGACACGGTGCTCGAAGAGAGTCTCGACGGGTTGGCGGCAGCCCATGCCGATATCCTGCTGCTCGGTGCCGAGCGGAAGTTCGTGCGCCGCCGTACCCTGAAGCCGGGCAAGGTCGCGCTCATCTCGGGCGGCGGCTCCGGCCATGAACCGCTCCATGCGGGGTTCGTCGGCGTCGGCATGCTCGATGCCGCGTGTCCGGGCCAGGTCTTCACGTCGCCGACGCCGGATCAGATGATCGAGGCGGCGGAGGCCGTCGATACCGGGGCAGGCGTGCTCTTCATCGTCAAGAACTACGAGGGCGATATGATGAATTTCACCATGGCGGCCGAGATGGCTGGGCGTGAGGTTGCGAGTGTGGTGACGAACGACGATGTTGCGGTCGAGAAATCGACCTACACGACCGGCCGCCGTGGAGTCGCGGGGACGCTCATCGTGGAAAAGATGGTCGGCGCGGCGGCCGAAAAGGGTACGCCGCTCGCCGCTCTCAAGACGCTCGGCGATGATGTCAATCGGCGCACACGCTCGATGGGCGTTGCGCTCCTGCCGTGCACCGTTCCGGCGGCGGGCCGGCCGAACTTCACCCTGGCCGACGACGAAATGGAAATGGGTGTCGGCATCCATGGCGAGCCGGGTCGCCGCAGGGTGCCGTTGGCATCTGCCGATGACATTGCTGCTGAGATGCTCAACGCGATCCTGAGTGATCTCGCACCGAGCAGAGGCAGCGAAGTCCTGCTTTTGGTCAACGGGTTCGGCGCAACGCCGCTGATCGAACTTTACCTGGTGGCTAACAGCGCCAAGCGCATTCTGGACGGGGCGGGAATCACGGCGACACGTTTCCTGACCGGTTCTTATGTGACGTCCCTCGACATGGCCGGTGCCTCGATCACTGTCTCCGTGCTCGACAGTCGGTCAAAGGAATTGTGGGATGCCCAAGTGCATACCGCGGCGCTACGCTGGGGTATCTGATGGACGGAAACGCAAGGTCAATCTTGCACGATGATAGGATAATCCTGAGGGCTCGCTATGCGGCCGTCGGCCATCAGTAGAGTGTAGAACACTTTCTCCAAAGTTGATGGCAGGGCGTTTTGCTCAAACCGGACCGTCATTGGCGTGACGCCCTGTTCGCTGCTGTCTTGGCTCAACGTGGTCCATGATGGATCCATGTCGAAACGCTTTGTGGCGTTGGCGGCGATGAAGTCTTGCAGTGCAGGCGAGACCTCTACGTCGGCGTTGGCCGCGCGCTGCGCGGGCGCGTCGGCGACCTCGGAAGTCGCATCCCGCGACCTTCCCTCGACGGGATTGAAGGATACAATTCGGACCGGATAGGCATACTGGCCGGACAGGAGATTTTGCAGGATCGTCTCGAGGTCGGTGTCAGCCTCATCCGTCTCGCGCCCATGGAGGTTCAAATGGGCAGGTCGCTCTACTTGGCCCTGCTGTCTGGTCTCAGACTATGAGTGCACCGGGCGTCACCAGCCAAGTAGATCCGAATTCCCGATAATCGGCGGCAGTTTCCACTTTCCCGTGAAGATCGGGATGCGTTTCTCGTCGAATGGCAAAATGCTCCCCGGCAGTCTTCGGTTCCGCAATGAAGCTCAACTGAGACCTGCCGCATAAGTCACCTTGCCGCGCGGTGAAAAACCGCGCGACGATGGGTAGCATTGCTTTTTTGATCACAGAGTTCGTTGCTCTTGGAGAGCAGATCTTATCGATCGTGGGTGCGCTCTCGCGAGAGGCCAGCACATGATTGAGCTTTGGAACAAGTGGTACGGGACCTTGGCCTCTGTCGAGGCGCTGGCAGCCGTCGTCGTTATTGCCGTGGTGACCGCTGGCATTCTTACGCTAATTGAGAGCCAGCGGCATAGGACAAAACATTGATGGGGAGGCGCCGGAAAACGGTCAGCTAGACCAGAGTATTTCAGCTGGTGAGTGGCGTTAAAAATGCTCCTATGCAGGAGGATCAAAATGATCCTTTCTCGTGCAAGTTGGACAAACAGGAATGCTCCTTGGCGGGAAGCATTTTGCACATGCTCGGTGTTGAGCATACTAGTCGCAGCTCCCGCATTCTTGATGATACTCCTGCTGGATTCCCAGCTCGTCTTACCAGCGCTCAGTATTCTATTTTTCTCAGACGCGATGATCACTGCGCTCTTGGCTTGGGCAAAGTCGGGAAATGCGACATTAGAAAATATAACGCTATGGGATGTTGCCGGGGCATTGACCATGTTGGGTTGTGCCGCAGCGATTCTTGGCGAACCAGATCAAGTGGCACTGCTTTTCGAGCAACCGGTCGGACAACATTCGGACGCGGCTCCAGGTGATAGCACTAGCCCCTGATAACCGGCGACGTTAGGGCCCCGTTTCCTGGTGGCAGGTATCGGTTAACCGATCCGATAGACGTATACGATCTCGCTTGCAGCTGCCCATTCCCCTGCACCGGGGACATGAC
Organism: Bradyrhizobium sp. Pa8; assembly: GCF_052588265.1. Lineage (NCBI taxonomy): Bacteria > Pseudomonadati > Pseudomonadota > Alphaproteobacteria > Hyphomicrobiales > Nitrobacteraceae > Bradyrhizobium > Bradyrhizobium sp. Pa8. Next base: position 3,773,230 of record NZ_CP176767.1, read on the forward strand.
CCGTGCTTGATTATTTCGGTACAGATGTCCTTGGCGTGCTCTTGCAGATCGTTCTGATCGACCTGGTGCTCGCTGGCGATAACGCCATCGTCATTGGTCTTGCTTCAGCCGGACTTCCTGAGGCGCAACGAGGCAAGGCGATTTTCATCGGTATTGTTGCCGCGACGATACTGCGCCTCTTACTCGCCGGGTTGGCGACGCAAATCCTCCAGATCGTCGGCCTCCTGCTCGCTGGCGGGATCCTGTTGTTGTGGGTATGTTGGAAAATGTGGCGAGAGTTGCGCACATCTTCCACAGGGCCAACAGGTGCGATGGAGGCCGCAGTTGCAGGCAGCAAACCTCGCAAAACACTCGCTCAAGCGAGTTGGCAGATTGTGGTGGCCGACGTTTCCATGTCTCTCGACAACGTTCTGGCCGTGGCAGGGGCAGCACGCGAGCATCCAATAATCTTGATTTTCGGCCTGGGGCTTTCCATCGCGATGATGGGCGTGGCCGCTTCTTTCATTGCCCGTCTTCTGCAAACGCATCGATGGATTGCTTACGTCGGCCTAGCCGTCATCCTCTATGTGGCGGGTGAGATGGTCTTTCGCGGGACGTTGGATGTCATCAAGGTTGCGTCGTTATGAGGTGCTGCTTCACCCTAGGTGTCCTAAGTCGGCAGGCAGAATTCGAACGCGGTACGCATAGGCCGGAGATAGGGTGTGCAGCCCGCTGAAGAAAGGGCCGCCTTTGTGGGGCGGCCCTGTCCAAAAGTCTATCAACGCCGGTCAAAAAATAGGTTCGAGCAAAGCCAGCCCCGGGAAATGAAAACAACTAGGGATACAAACGCCGCGCCCGGTTGAGGGACATGGAAGCAGCGGAGCGCGCGATGAATCCAGGGGCGGGGAATGTCCACCGGCGCCCCGCCTTGATCTGGTGCATCGTGGCGGTCCCGACGTCTCCGCTCCTCTCCAGCCCCGACGGCGCTTGGGGCCGCTCACATCGGTGCGGTAGAGCACCTCAGTGTCGCCAGCAGTCCTTGTTGACCGCCACCCGAAAGCCTTTCGTGCATTGGCTATATCACGCCGCGGCCTTGTGCGGGACGCTGCTTTCGAGATAGCGCGACTGCGCCTGAAGCTGCATGAGGTCGGGATCGACCCTATGCCTCCCTCCGTCGTGTCGTGATCCAGGAATCCGGCTTTGGCAGGCCGAGTGGCGTGTAGAAGTAGCTGACCATCAGCGCTGGCACGCCGCGACTTGCAATCTCAACGAGCTTGGCACCTTCCGGGCTTTCAATGAGATCCATCGTGTTGTGCGCGAGTCCCTTGTTTGTTACGTGCAATACGGCCACTAGCGCTTTTTCGGCTTCAGCCCGATCCCCTTCATACCGGCTCAATGCAATTTCCGGTTCGACTTTCTTCAAAGGGCCGGCGGCGTTGCGGAAGTGCTCGACTCCAACGTCAGTCTTACGTCGCTCCTTTTGTCCGAGCGATCCCTTGCTCTCGCACAGCCCTAAGAACTCAAGCAGGGCGCGGCAATGCACCAGTCCCACCTCCATGATTGGGTTCGTGATTGCATTCAGGTTGCCCTCGATCATCAATTTGCCGTCGATGTAGACGGCTATTGGTGGCTCTTCTCTCAAATTCGATGTCAGTTCCAATGCCCAGTTGAGCATGGCGACCGACTGCATCCGATGCGCCAACAGATGCATCATTCTCTGGTCGTCGATCACCAAGACCGCCCCTTGCTAGTGACGCCAATTCCAACGAAATAAGCGGAAATAGGCATTGCTGCACTTAGCTCCATTGAAATCACTGAGGATTTTTGGTGGAAAACGTAATGTGAAAGAAAGTGCAGCGAATGTGATAGGACAGGCTTTGGCTGTAACGAATTGGAATAATTGGCGTTTTAGCGTGGCCCCCATGATGGATTGGAGCGAGAGTTCAAGTTTTTCAATGCGATAGAAGGCGGCGTGTGCACGATCTGTGCACCGGGAGCTCAAGGAAAATCTTGCGACAACCAATGTGGAGAGGCCGTCCTAAAGTGGAGTGGCCGCTTCCGCGTTGCGCTTGTGCGCTACCGCCTAACGACCTCGCCAAGCCCGATCCCCCGCTACGTAACCTTCGCATCCGCGCCGAGTGCGCGCTGTTGCTTATCCGAAAAGAAGGGGATTCACTCGACTTGCCTTCACCCGTTCACGGTTGGCGCTTCGTTCCATACGTGGCAGTTGCTCAAGTGCGTGGCCCTGCCAACACTGATCGGGGCAGGGACACGGCTATCGATCGGCAATGACGAGAGTGATCTCGTAAAGGCGCTTCGGGAAAGCACGCAACAAACGACCAATCGTGACACGCGGATGTAGGAAACACGCGGCTCGCATAGAGATGTCGTTCCTCCTAGAGGAGAGGGTGGGGAGCGAAAATTCTTTGGGAAGCATGCCTGCTGAGACGGGTTCCCATACCTGTCCGTTTGCCGCAGCTTCTTCGAGACGCGCTCCCATAATGATCGTCATCCGAGCGTTCCGCGCGAAATCCCTCGCTTGGCTCGTCGAACGGCGGAGGCGCGGCTGACGCCCGTGTTAGGAAATCACTCCTATCCAAGTACAGGCGTTGTGGCGCGTTCCGATGCTGTCCAGTTGCTGACAGGAAGTGCTTGCGTCGGGCAGAGCTTGGATGAATGCTTTAGAGATGATCGAGGTCAAGCCTCTGACGCAGCGGACGAACGAACGCGAAGGAATTGAATTCGGGTCATTCCGCCTGATCGTGTCCCGCAGGTTGCTTTTGAAGCACAACAAGCCGGTCACGCTCGGAAGCCGTGCGCTCGACATACTGGCGGTCCTGGTCGAGCGTGCTGGAGAAGTCGTCAGCCATAAGGAACTGCTCCAGCGGGTATGGTCGGATCTCGTCGTTGAGGAGGCCAACATCCGCGTCCATATCGCGGCCTTGCGCAGGATCTTGGGCGATGGACTCATCACCACCGTAGCCGGCCGAGGTTATTGCCTTGTCGCATCGATCAGGCACGTCGATGGAGCGGGGCCAGCGACGAACGTTCCGATAAGGCGCCTTCAGAGCCGGCAACTTCCTCCCAAGTTGCTGCGGATGATTGGCCGGGACGGCGTGCTCGAAACCTTGCATCGAATGATCCAATCCCGGCGTTTTGTCACAATTGTCGGCCCCGGCGGCGTCGGGAAATCCACTGTGGCGGTCGCTCTCGCATATCAATTCGCCGGCGATTTTGAAGACGCGACGTCGTTTGTGGATCTCAGCACTCTTCGCGACAGTGCGTTCGTCGTATCGGCGATCGCCTCCGTCGTCGGCTGTGTGGTGGAGACTCAGGATTCGCTGCCCCGACTGCTGGCATTCCTCGCCGACAGGCGGATTCTTATCGTCCTCGACAACTGCGAGCATGTCATCGACAGCGTGGCGGCGCTCACGGAAGGACTTTTCCGGGAAGCGCCACTGGTCCACATCATCGCCACCAGCCGCGAAGCACTGCGGGTCCACGGCGAGAACGTCTATCCCCTGCAATCGCTCGACGGTCCGTCGACCGAGCCGATCCCCAGCGCAGCCGAGGCACGCACCTATCCCGCAGTCCAGCTCTTCATCGACCGGTCGATTGCGGCCGGTTACCGACAGGAACTGACGGAAAAGGATGTGCTGATCGCCGCGGAGATTTGTCGTCAACTCGACGGAATTCCGCTGGCGCTCGAACTCGCCGCCAGCAAGGCCGCCACTTACGGTATCGGCGGACTCGCGCAACGGGTTGGCGATCGGCTGATGTTGCTGTGGAAAGGGCGGCGCGGCGTGCCACGGCACGAGACTCTCGCCGCAATGCTCGACTGGAGCTACGATCTGCTGACGGAGCCCGAGAGATCGGTGCTCCGCTCGCTTTCGGTCTTCGTCGAGGCGTTCACCCTCGATATGGCACAGGCGGTCGCGTCCGGTTCGGATCCGGAAGATATTCAGACCCTGGATATCGTTGCGAGCCTGGTCGACAAATCGTTGATTTCGGTATCGAGGAGCGGCCAGGCCGTCTCATATCGGCTGCTTGACACGACGCGCACTCATGCCGCGGTCAAGCTGAGGGAATGCGGAGACGAGAGCGTCATCCTGAGACGACACGCATCGTACTTCGCCGCGATGCTTGCGGACGCGCGGATCGGGGATTGGACTGAGGCCGATCTGGAGATTTACGCCCGCTACATCGGTGACGTCAGAGCTGCGCTTGAATGGAGTTTCTCCGACGCCGGGGACCGGGCGATTTTCTCGGCAATCGGGGTGGCTGCCGTGCCGCTGTTCCTTGCAGTTTCGCTGCCGGGCGAGTGCCGCCGGTGGTGTTTGCGAACGCTTGCCGCGTTATCCGACGATGTTCGCGGCACGAAGCTCGAGATGGAGTTGCAGCTCGCATTGGCGACGTCGTCGCAGCACGCTCACAACGATACGTCGGAGGTGTTGTGCGCGCTGGAGCGGGGGCTCGTGCTTGCCGATTCCCTCGGTGATGCCGCGTACCAGCTGGAGTTGCTCGCGGGGCTCAATGTCTACGGGACCCGGTTTGCCGACGCTGGCCCTCCGTTGGCGGCCGCGAAGCGGTACGCCTCCATTGCGACGACGCGTGGCAACGCAGGAGAGAGGGTAACCGCCGAGTGGATGCTCGGATCGAGTTATCATCTGATCGGAGACCAGGCATCTGCATTGCAGAATTACGAAAGAGGTCACGCGCGCGCGAAGGCGTCCGGCCTCGGCGAGATCCGTTGCTTTGGTTACGATCACCGGGCGAGGGCTCTGGTCGGGTATGCGCGGACGCTCTGGCTTTGCGGGCATCCCGATCAGGCCATTCAATTCGCGCGGGAAGGAATCGAGCTTGTCGAGCGAGAGCCACGGCCTGCATCGTTCGACGTCTGCCTGGTTCTTGCCTTTGCGATTCCGATGTTTCTGTGGCGGGGAGATTTCCAGGTTGCGGAGAAGTACATCGAGCAGCTCATCGCTCATGCCAACAGATACTCGCTGAAGTCGTATCAGGCCGCTGGTCTGGGCATGCACGGCGAGCTCATGATGATGCGCGGGGAAACGGAGCCCGCGGTCGAAGCTCTTCGCGCTGCGCTGCCGGTCCTGCAATCGGAGCGGCGGTTCTTCTTTGTCTCCGCATGCTCGCGCGCTCTGGCGCAGGCGCTAATGCTCACCGGACGTGCCGCGGAAGCACCGATCGTCATCGATGCGGTGCTTGGCGATGCCGCGGCCGGGGGCGGTCACTTCGAGCTGCCGGAATTGATGCGGACCCGAAGTGAGGCGTTGTTGGCGGCATCGTCGGACAACTGGCCGGAAGCGGAGGCGACGCTCGAAGCCGCGCTCGAGCTGGCGCGGCGGCAGTCGGCAATCGGCTGGGAGTTGCGTTCGGCGATGATGCTTAGCCGTCAGTGGCGCGATCGAGGTCGCAATACGGAGGCGCAAACCCTGCTTGCTGGCACTCTTGGCAGATTCACCGAAGGATTCGAGACGTTGGATCTGTGCGAGGCGGCACGTCAGCTGCGCGAGTTTAACGGATAAGTGTCCTACGGCGAGGGAGCCGCGGGCGCCATCCGTGCTCTGTCGAAGCGTCCGGAACTCGTCACCGGAAGCCGGTTGATCCAGGCTGTCTTGAACCGGGTTCACGGTCATTCTGCAGCAATTTCACTTCCACCACGCCATGGCTCGCCACTATCACAACGAACTCGCTCCAGGCCTCGGCGCCCACGCCTAGTCGCAACGATTTGCACGGGCTTACAACGATATACTCGTCCGCCCACGCAGGAGGTGCAGAGTCAGGAAATGATCACCAAGCCTAGCATAGTTGTTTTTGCCGCGGGGAATACCATGCATGACGCCGACGGTCCGACCGACTCCGAGACCGGTGCTCCGCCTTGCGCTCAGCGCTGTGGTCGTCAGGCCGAGAGCATGGATCTTTCGGATTTCGAGGTCATGCTTTTGGCGATCGCGAGTCACGATCTCCGACAGCCGTTGCAAATCCTGCAAAGCGCGCATGAGCGGCTGGGACTAGGGCCCCGGACCAAGTCCGAACAGCATCTCCTCGAGATCGGCCAGACGGCAATAGATCAGTTGAAGAGCCAATTGGATCAACTGGTCGAAGCCGTCCGCCTGCACGAGCGCGCCAGGCATATGCGGCTGTCGCCGATCAGGCTGGCTCCATTGCTGCGCGAAGTTCAACGGGAGAATGAGGTCATCGCCGCCGAAAAGGCCGTGGCGATCAGCGTGGTGCCAAGCAGTTCGCTGGTCATCAGCGATGCGTCGCTGATGAGGACAATTCTGAGAAACTTGATCGGTAACGCGGTGAAATACACGCCGCAGGGCGGCCGCATTCTTGTGGGTTGCCGACGACGCGGCACGGGAATTCGGATCGACGTGATCGATACGGGGATCGGGATGACCAACGACCAGGTATCGGTAATTTTCGAAGCGTTCACACGGCTTGAGTCGAGCCAGGCCGACGGATTTGGCATCGGCCTCTTCATCGTCAGGCGTGCATGCGCCATTCTCGGCCATCGCATCGACGTCAGTTCGGCGCCGTCGCGCGGGACCCGGTTCTCGATCCTGGCCGAGAGAGCCTGAGCCGAAGGTTTGACGAGCGTTCGACCCCGCATCTGTCGGCTGGCCGCATCCCGCTGCCTGTCTCATTTGTCAGACGGCTCGCCGCGGCCGGCGCCGGCGTTGCTCTCGCTAGCCAGCCCAGCGCGACTGCCGGATCATGGTGCAAAAATTGATGCGATGGAAATGAGGGTCCTTGTCCGCGAGGACGTCGGCCTTGACGTTGCCGAACGTCGTTTGAGGCTTGTGCTTGATGCCGTCGTAGAAGGCCTGAATGATATCTTCCTTGAAATGGGGCGTGCGCGGATGCGCTGAGACGACGGCGCGGCGCTGGATGTCGGAGAATTCCGCATATCCGATCCCAAGAACATCCATTTCAACGCCGGCGGTGACGAGGGCGATGACGGGGTGCATGTGCTGGGGTATCCCCGGTGTCGTATGCAGGGCGATGGCCGTCCAGACGAGAGCGATGTCAGCCTCGGCGATCTTGTGTGATCGCAGGAATTTGCGGGCGGCGTTCGCCCCGTCCACCTCGAAGCGCTCGCCGTGGCTGCAATGCTTCGGCGTCAGCCCCATGTCGTGGAACATCGCGCCAGCGTAGAGCAGTTCGGGATCGAAGACGAGGCCGCGCCGCAGACCTGCGAGCACGCCGAAATGGTAAACGCGGCTGGAGTGATTGAACAGCAGCTCGGATTCCGTGTCGCGAACGAGCTCCCGGATTTCCTTGCACAGCCTGGTGTCGGGTATGTTGATGTCGTCAATCGATTGCATGGATCTGCTCCTTGAGGTTTCCGCGAGCCGTGGAACCGCCGCCGAGCCAGCGCACCGGAAGCATGGCTGCGTAACGTCATTGATCTTGGTGCGTTCGAATTTTCGTGGGAAGTGAAACGACTTCAACCTCACGATGAGCGATCTTCATGCCGAAGCGATGGATCGACCACGGCGCTTGACCAGATCGGAGCGGGTGGGCATCGCAGGCGCGGTTGTGCCTGCCCACATGCAAGTTTGTGAAGCGGTGCATTGACAGACCATGATGGCTGGCACGTGATGCACGAGGGCGGTGCGATCGGTCGGCCAGAGCGATTTCCTATTAATGGAGCAGCCGTCTCCTGGGGATAGACTGAGGTGGTCCATTTGTCGCAGGAACACAGTCAGGTTGATGTCATCGAGTTCGGGCCGTACCGGCTTTTCCCCTCGAAGCGGCTACTTCTTGCGGGACAGAGTCCGGTGGAGCTCGGAAGCCGGGCTTTCGACATTCTTAACCTTCTGCTCCAGCGTCGCGGTGAGGTCGTCAGTCGACGGGAGATCCTCGACCGCGTCTGGCCTGGCCTGACGGTCGACGAGGCTAATCTTCGCGTCCAGATGAGTGACCTTCGTCGTGTTTTGCGGTCGAGCGGCGACGATGTCCCTTACATCAGGAATGTTCAGGGGAGAGGCTATGTCTTCGTCGCGCCTGCCGCGCAGGCAGTTCCAGCGCCGGAACACGGCGCAGAGTCCGGTCCTCTCATGCGCGACGGTGTCCGACTGCCGAAGCGGCCGCAGCATCTGGTCGGCCGCCGCGATGCCATTGACGCGCTCGTTGCGCAGACCTTGGCCTGCCGCTTCGTGACCATCGTCGGTCCGGGCGGAATCGGCAAGACGACGCTGGCGGTCGAACTCGGCCACCGGCTCACCGGCGAGTTCGGCAGCGAAATCTCGTATGTTGATCTCGGCGCGCTCAAGGCTCCCGATCTGGTTCTGTCCAGCATCGCTGCCGCGCTAGCCTACACGGTTCATACCGGCGACCTGCTGACCGCCCTGGCGTCATTTGTGGCGGATCGCCGGCTCCTCCTCATTGTCGATTGCTGCGAGCACGTGATCGAAGACGTCGCGGAAATCGCGGCTACGCTGTTTCAGCGGGCACCGAATCTTCACCTCATCGCCACGAGCCGCGAAGTCCTGCGGGCCGACGGAGAAACCGTCTACTTCACCGAGCCGCTCGAGCTTCCGGCGGAAGGAGAGGATATGACCGTAGGCGATGTTCTCCGCGCTCCGTCCGCCGAGCTGCTGATGGAGCGCGCCGCCGCAAGCGGGTGTGCCGGAAGCCTTGACGACATTCATGCGCCGGCGTTGGCCGAGATCTGTCGACGGCTCGACGGCAATCCGCTCGCCATCGAGCTGGCGGCAAGCCGGCTGGTCACCTACGGATTTGCCGGCGTCCTCGAAGGGCTTCGTGGCCGTGCCGTCCTGCACTGGCTAGGCCGGCGTCATGGATCGAGGCACCGTACGCTCGAAGCGACTCTCGACTGGAGCTTCCAGTTGCTCTCGGACGTCGAGCGGCGCGTGATGGTCCGACTCTCGGTTCTGATCGGTCCGTTTTCGATGCAGGCGACTCGTGCTCTTGCGGTCGATGAAATCGACGACGAGTGGACCGTGGCCCGAGCTCTCGAAGAGCTCACCGATAAATCCCTGATTTCGATCCTTCCGGCCGACGACACCCGCCTGTACCGGATGCCGGATATTACGCGCTTCTATGCGGAAGTGAAGCTCGCGGAGAGCGGCGAGCGCCAGGAGGTGCTGCGCCGGCACGCGCGCTTCTGTGTGGATGCCTCGTGTCGCGCTGACGCCGTACCGCGTCATTTGATCGAACAATCGGATCTGAAGAGCGATCTTCACGTCGGAAATGTCCGCGCTGCGCTGGAATGGTGTTTCTCTGATTTGGGGGACCGGCAGCTCGGCGTCTCGCTCGCGGCGTTTTCATCGCGGATGCTGCTTGATCGGTCGATGCTGCGAGAATGCCTCCGATGGTGCGAGCTGGCAGTTGCCTCGATCGACGAAGCGAAGCCGTCGTCGATCGCAACGCTGCGGCTCTACGAAGCGCTCTCGTTGTGCCGAATGTATCTGACGGCCAATGACGACCAGGTGGACCAGACGATCAGGCGGGCGCTTGATTTGGCCGTTGCGCTGGAGGAGCGGGAATCGGAGCTGCATCTCCTCGCGGGCCTCAATCTTTTCCTTACCCGACGAGCGGACTATACCGGGGCGCTGGCTGCGGCGGAGCGCTTCGCGGAGCTGGCGCAAACCTCGCAGGACGCCGTCGAGATCGCAGCCTCGGAGTGGATGCTGGGGTCGACTCATAATCTCATCGGTCACCAGCAGCTCGGGTTGGAGCTGATTGCAAGGGGTATTGCGCGCGCGGAAGCGCTGGGCATCGGCAAGACCTTCTATTTCGGCTTCGACAACAAGGGCAGAAGCACTATCGGACGTGTCTGGACGTCGTGGCTATGCGGCCTGCCGGATACGGCACTGCGCCGGGCGGCGGAGGTCATCGAGGCGTCAGGCGGAGAGAGCCATCCCGTCTCGGCCTGCATCGCCTATCTCTACACGACGATCGTCGTGCTCTGGGCGCGTGAGCTGGACTGGGTGGAGAGACTGACCGAAGCCCTGATCGTCGTCGCCGGCAGGCACCAGCTGAAACCCTATCGAACCGGTGGGATGGCGCTGAAGGGTGAATTGCTGGTGGCCAGAGGGGAGGTCGCAGCGGGTGTTGCCGTCCTCAAGGGCGTGCTCGATCCGCTTCGGGCGGAGCAGTTGACGATCATGCGGATGCCGGCTATGCGCGCCTACGCCGAAGGTCTTGCTCGTTTGGGCGACGTCGAGCAGGCGCAGACCGTGATCGCGGATCTCGTCGAACAGGCTCAGGCGAGGCCGACCTATTTGCTGCCCGAGCTGTTGCGAACCCAGGGCGACATCATGCTTGCGGGGTGTCCCGAGGACGGCACGCGCGCCGAGGAATGTTACCGGAAAGCGCTCGCGCAAGCCAAAACCGACGGCGCGCTAGGCTGGGAGCTGCGCGCAGCGCTTTCGCTTGCGCGACTATGGCGACGGTCCGAGCGTGCGGCCGACGCGGCGGAATTGCTCCAGCGAACCCTGTCCAAATTTACCGAGGGTTTCGAGACGGTCGATCTCGTGGACGCAAGGCAGATGATCGAGTCCCTTCCGAACGTGAATGACGGCAAATCATCATGCGGAAGCGATCGCGAGCGTGCGATTCGGAAAAAGCTGGCGCCGTGAAGCTGGGCGATCGACGGGAGTTTTTTGCTGCGGCAGTGGCGGCGAGTTGTGACTCGCCTGAACTGGGCTCGGGATCAGACGTATTGCGGCATTGAATTGTGTTAGCGCTGCCTCGTCCAAGCAGACCTTAACAGCGATTTTCATGAATTAACCGGAGGTCGCGGGCGGGATGAACTAGCTTGAATTGGCGAGTAGCAGCCAACCACGAGTTTCGCCATGTCCACGCTTATCAATCGGCTCGATCTGAACCTCCTGCGCGTCTTTGACGCCGTCATGGAGGAGCGCAGCGTGTTGCGCGCCGGTCAGAGGATCTGTGTCAGTCAATCGGCCGTCAGTCATGCGCTAAGCCGGCTACGCGAGATGATCGGTGACGACTTGTTCGTGCGGACGACGACGGGCATGCAACCGACGGCGCGTGCGCTCCAGATGGCGCCCCTGATCCGAGAGGCCTGGAAATCGATCGAGTGCGCAATCGAACTGCCCAAATTCGACCCGTGCAGTTCGACCAGGCGCTTCACCGTCGCGGTAAGCGATTTCGTGACCACAGTCGTTGTACCCGATCTACTCGGGCTCCTGAAGCAAGAGGCCCCGCAGGTCGATCTCGCCCTCCGGTCGGACAACATCCTCGATCTGATCGAGCAGCTCGATTTCGGTCATATCGATGTCGCCGTGGGAAGTTTCTCCGAAATACCGGACCGGTTCAGGTCAAGACCGCTGTTCTCGTGCGACGATGTCCTCGTGGCGCACCGGTTGCGGCGGCTTGGCCGGATTACACACGACACGCTGGCGACGCTGACGATGGCCACCGTGTCGACACACGGCGGCGGAGGAGGTGACGGGTTCGTTTCTGCACATGGGCTGGGCCGGCGTTCCGAGATGTTCGACCGAATGGCTCTGGAGAGGGCGTTCCGCGGATCGAAGCGCAAGCCGCGCCTTGCACTGTCCTTGCCGCACTTCCTGGCGCTTCCTGCGCTGCTGGAAGATAGCGAATTGGTTGCGATCGTGCCGCGGCCGCTGGCTGCGCGGCTTGCCCGTGTGCACCCGCTGTCGATGCACGAGCTGCCCTATGAGACCGCGGCGATGGATGTCGCCGTGCTGTGGTCCGAACGCAGTTTCGGCGATGCCGCGCAGGATTGGCTGCGCGGGATGTTGACGCAGGCCACCGCATCTCTTCGTCCGGCGACAGTCGGTACCGAGAGTCCGACGTTATGCCCGCCGCCGGCGTCGCTGCGGCGCATTGCAGCCGACGCGTGAGCGGAGTGGGCGTCCACCTGCATCGTGCTCATCCGGTCCGTGCAGGAGTTTCACTTCCGCGAGCGCTGGGATCAGCTCATACGAACGCCAGGAGGGGGAAGATCGTGAATGGAGACGCGACCATGAGCACCGCACAGGAACGTCGCAATCCGGCGACAGTCGTCGCAAACTGGTCCGATCTCGGCCCGAGCGCGGTGCACGAGATCAGCGCCGCCTTCACGAATCTGCTTGCGGACGTCTTCGCGCTCTATCTCAAGACGAAGAACTTTCACTGGCACATGTCGGGTCCGCATTTCCGCGACTATCACCTGCTGCTGGACGAGCAGGCCGACCAGATCTTCGCCATGACCGACGCCATCGCGGAGCGGGTCCGGAAGATCGGTGGGCGGGCCCTTCAGTCGATCGGCGACGTCGCGCGTCGGCAACGGCTTGGGGATGCCGATGGGCGCGACATGCTCGCCGGGAAAATGTTGGAAGAGGTGCGCGCCGACAATCTTCGGCTTCTCGCCTTCATGCGCGAGGCGCATGCCTTGTGCGACCGTCACGAAGATGTGGCCTCCGCGAGCGTGCTGGAGAACCGGATCGATGAAACCGAGCAGCGGCTCTGGTTCCTGTACGAAGCCACGCGCGATTGATCGTGCGATCTCGAAATAATGACGGAGGCGTCAAAGCCATGATCAAGCTCCGCCGCAGGGACCTTCTGGCCGGAACGGCCGTACTGCTCTGGACCGCAAGGACAGCCGGCGCTGCGACGATCGCCGGGCGCTTACCCTGGGCGCCGAACGCGGGAAACCCGCCACCGCGCACCAGGCTCGGGCCGTGGGAGTTCTTCAGCGGCGATGAGGGCCGCACCATCGAAGCGCTCGCGGATTGCATCATCCCGCCGGATGCGGAGACGCCTGGCGGCACGGCTGCCGGCTGCGCTGTCTTCATTGACCGGCAACTGACCGGCCCGTATGGCCGGCAGGAAGGCCTCTATCTTCGCCCGCCGTTTCAGGCCGGCGCCAAGACCCAGGGACATCAGTCCGAGGCAGGACCGGCTCAAGATTATCGGGCGGGCCTCGCCGCGTTCGATCGGGCATGCATGTCGCGGCGCAGTGGGAGGCGGTTCGCCGAGCTGTCCGGCGACGACAGGATCGTCGTCCTGAAGGCTCTGGAGGCAGGCTCCTTCAAGCTCGACGGCGTCGACGGCAAGTCGTTCTTCGCGCAGGTCGTCAAGGACGTCCAGATGGGCTTCTTTGCGGACCCGATCTATGGCGGCAATCGCGACATGGCGGGGTGGAAGATGATCGGCTATCCCGGCGCACGCTACAACTATCTCGATTGGGTCAACCGCCACAATGAGCGTTTCCCGCTGCCGCCCGTCGGCATGACCGGCAACGCGCAATGGACGAGGTCGTAACATGGCCCGAAGACTTCCTAGAAAAGACGCGGTGATCGTCGGCTTCGGCTGGACCGGTGCGATCATGGCCAATGAGCTCACCGACGAAGGCCTCGACGTCATTGCGTTCGAGCGTGGTCCGTGGCGCGATGCGCCGACTGATTTTCCTCCGGGCTACATGCAGGACGAGCTACGCTATCGCGTTCGTCACGAGCTGTTTCTTCGGCCGGATCAGCTGACATTCACCTTCCGCAACAGGATGGGCCAAACGGCCCTGCCGATCCGAAGCTGGGGCGCCTTCATGCCGCCGAACGGGGTCGGTGGTGGCGGCGTGCACTGGAACGGCGAGATGTGGCGCTTTCTGCCGTCCGACTTCGTCTTGAAGACGCATCTGACCGAACGTTATGGCGCGGCGTTCCTGCCTGAAGACATGACGATCCAGGATTGGGGCGTCACCTATGACGAACTCGAACCGCATTACGACCGCTTCGAGTATCTGTGCGGGACTTCGGGCACAGCCGGAAACCTGCGCGGCCAGGTCCAAGAGGGCGGCAATCCGTTCGAGGGACCGCGATCGCGGCCGTATCCGACGCCGGCGCAGCCGCAGCCGTTCAGCCATACGCTGTTCGGAAAGGCCGCGCGCGAGCTGGGCTACAAGCCATTTCCCCAACCTTCGGGTAACCTTTCGCAGGCCTATACCAACCCGCTGGGCCTTCGCCTGGGTCCATGCACCTATTGCGGCTTCTGCGAATGGTTCGGCTGCAGCAATTATTCGAAAGCCAGCCCGCAAACCACCATCCTGCCATATCTGATCCGCAAGTCGAACTTCACCCTTCGCGACAAATCCGAGGTGATCCGCATCAATGTCGACCGCTCCGGTCAGCGCGCAACTGGCGTGACTTTCGTCGATTCCAGCGGCGAGGAGTGGGAGCAGCAGGCCGATCTCGTGATCCTGTCGGCCTATTCGATGTTCAACGTCCAGCTCCTGCTGCATTCGCAGATCGGGCAGCCCTACGATCCCGTGACGAACACCGGCGTGGTAGGGCGCAACTACACTCACCAGACGATTTCGTCCGTGAACGGCTTTTTCGACAACAAGAGGTTCAATTTCAACCCGTTCATCGGCTCGGGATCGATCGGAATGTGCATCGACGAGTTCAACGGTGACAATTTCGATCACGGACCGCACGGCTTCGTCGGCGGCGGTTATGTCGGCCAGGTTCAGACCGGCGCGCGACCGATCGAAAGCACGCTGGTGCCACCGGGAACGCCGAGTTGGGGCGCCGAGTGGAAGAAGGCGGTGAAGGACAATTATCTCAGCACGGTGAAGCCGGGCACCGGCGTGCACGGCAGCTTCTATTCGTATCGCGACATCTATCTGGATCTCGACCCCGCCTACAAGGACCGCTTCGGACGTCCGCTGATGCGGATCACGATGGATCTGAAGGACAACGAGATCAAGCAGAACAAGTTTCTCACGGATAAGTTCGCCGGGATCATCAAGGCAATGGGCGCCGACAAGCTGGCGATCCTGTATCGCGCCGGGCCGTACGACATCACGACCTATCAGACGACGCATCTGAACGGCGGGGCCATCATGGGGACCGATCCGAAGACGAGCGTCCTCAATCGCTATCTGCAGAGCTGGGACGTTCCAAACCTGTTCGTGATGGGCGCGAGTGCGTTCCCGCAGAATACTGGCTACAACCCGACGCTCACGGTGGGTGCGCTGGCCTATTGGTCGGCGGCGGCCATTCGCAACCAGTATCTCAAGAATCCTGGGAGGCTGGTCGATGCCTAGGGTCCTCCGCATGCGTGCGCTGGCCTGCGTCGCGCTCCTTTCACACTTCGCGATCGGCAGCGCCAAAGCCGGCTCGCCCGACCCGCAGGAGTTCCCCCAGATCGAGCGCGGCCGATATCTGTCGGTCCTGTCTGACTGCGGCGGCTGTCACACCGTTCCGGGTGGCAAGCCGTTTGCGGGCGGGCGGGCGATCGAGACGCCTTTTGGCAATATCGTCTCGCCCAACGTCACGCCGGATCTCGAGACCGGGATCGGAGCCTGGAGTGACGAGCAGTTCGACGCCGCAGTGAGAAAGGGTATTGGGCGAACCGGAGCCCACCTTTATCCGGCGATGCCTTACAATGCGTACACCAGGATGTCGCGCGACGATGTGATGGCGATCCGTGCTTATCTCAATTCGCTGGAGCCGGTCCGGCAGACGCGCGATGCCAATACGTTGCCGTTCCCGTTCAACATCCGCTCCGTCATGGTCGTTTGGAACGCGCTCTATTTCCGCGCTGGCGAATACAAGCCGGATCTCGCCAAATCCGCCGAATGGAATCGCGGCAAGTTCATCGTTGACGGTCCGGCGCATTGCGGCGCGTGCCACACGCCGAAGACGCGACTCGGAGGCGATCGAACCGACCAGTATATGCAAGGCGCAAATCTGCAGGG
This sequence comes from Bradyrhizobium sp. Pa8, assembly GCF_052588265.1. Lineage (NCBI taxonomy): Bacteria > Pseudomonadati > Pseudomonadota > Alphaproteobacteria > Hyphomicrobiales > Nitrobacteraceae > Bradyrhizobium > Bradyrhizobium sp. Pa8. The sequence continues at coordinate 3,788,930 of NZ_CP176767.1, forward strand.
ATGGTCCGCGCCTGATATCACCAATGCCAAGGGTACCGGACTGGGCAATTGGACGGACGGCGACATCGCGCTGTATCTGAAGTCCGGGCATAACCGCATCACCGCGGCGACGGGGCCGATGGCGGAGGCCGTCGAGCTGTCGACCTCGAAGATGACCGATCGCGACAGGATCGCAATCGCGACCTACCTGAAGTCGGTGCCTGGGCAGGAGAATGCATCGGGACCGGCTCCGATCGATACGAAGGTGATGGCGGCCGGCGGCGCGATCTACCGGGATCAATGCTCCGCCTGCCACGCGATCGACGGCAAGGGCGTGCCCCATCTTTTCCCATCCCTCGCGGACTCCTCCATGGTGCGTGCGCTAGATTCGACGACAGGCATCCGGATGGTGCTTCGCGGCGCACGCAGCGTCGGCACCAAGGACGAGCCCACGGCGCCTGGCATGCCGTCCTATGCCTGGCAGCTCGACGATCGCCAGGTCGCCGATGTGCTGAGCTTCGTCAGGAACAGTTGGGGCGGCGCAGCTGCCCCCGTCGATCCAGGCGACGTCGCGCGCGTGCGTTCCCAAACCGCGATGCGCAACGATTGAGCTCCGTCGTCGCGATGTCGATGAGCAGCAGCCCCAAGGCCGTGCAGCAGGACCCGCTTCGTGACGTCGAGCCGATCGATGCACGCGTCGTGCACTGGTTCGATTTCATCTGCCCGTTCTGCTACGTCAGCCAGGACCGAGACGAACTCGTTGCGGCACGCGGCCTCGATATCGTGGACCTGCCTCTGAGAGCTCATCCTGAAATTTCGCTCGCGGGTGTCCGTGTCGGGCCCCGCCGGGGGCCTATGTATCGCCACATCGAGGCCGAAGCTCGCGCAGCCGGCCTCGTGCTCAACTGGCCGTCCCGACTTCCGAGCAGCAGCGTTGCGTTGGGGGCGGCGGAGTGGGCGCGCCGCATCCGTCCCGCGATCTCGCGCGAGTTCAACCGGTCCCTGTTCGAGGCGCACTTCGTCCTGAACCAGGATATCGGAGACGAAGCCACCATTCTGCGTCACGCGGCGCTCCTTGGCCTCGATCCCGCGCTCCTTGCCGCAGCTCTCGCGGACGGATCGACTGCGGGCTGGATTCGCGAGTCCGAGTCTGCAGCCCATCGGCATGGCGTGCGTGGGACGCCCGCCTGGCTTTACCGCGGCAGGCTGCTGGAGGGGGCCCGCTCGGCTGCGGAGTTCTTCCGCTTTCTCGAGGCGGACTAACAATTCGCACCGGTCCGCTACAGCTGTAACCGGACGCCTCGTCGCCTGTAACCGGCCCGTCATCGCTCCACGTCACGATGATTTCGCCGCCCCTGAGTGACGGCCTCGAATGATCGGTCTTGCTTTTCTAGTTGTGTACGTCCCGTGTCTGATCTGGCTTCTGATGGCTGTGGCGAAAGCGCGAAGGCGCGCTCTTCGCTGGGGCGTGGGCAGCGTGCCTGAACTTCTTCTCATGGCGATGTCGCTCCTGAGCAGCGCCGTGGTGGCTGGAATGATCCGGTACCGTGCGCGCGGAATCAGTCTTCCCGTGCCGCTCGTCGAGACCGCCCCCGATCGCTCATCGGCGGTTTCGAAGTGCCTTTGGTTCAAGATGGGTCTGAAGAGGATTTGCTTCCATCCGGCATGCGCGAACCTATGGTCCGGCCGCATGTGATCAGAGCGATCAACAATCCTGCTGAAATCAAGGAGATACCAGCGTGAGCATCAAAGCCGTTGCCAAGCCTGCCAGGACACTTCTCGGCCCGAAGGATCACGCCCTGATCCTGATCGACCATCAGTCGCAGATGGCGTTCAATACCAAGTCGATCGACATCACCAACCTCCGCGCCAATACTGGGATCCTGGCTCGCACCGCGGATGGGTTCAACGTTCCGACGATCATCTCGACGATCTCCAGAGAGACATTCGCAGGGCCGTTGTTCGATGAAATCACGCAAGCGCTTCCGAATGCGGAGATCACCGACCGCACGACCTCCAACGCGTGGGAGGACGAGAACTTCATCGCGCGCGTCAATGCGCTCAAGAAGGATCGCCTCGTCATCTGCGGCTTGTGGACGTCGGTGTGCTGTAACGGACCGGTGCTGTCGGCGCTGGATCAGGGCTTTGAAGTCTATGTGGTTGCCGATGCCTGTGGTGACTGCTCTGTTGAAGCGCACGAGCGGGCGATGGAGCGCATGATCCAGGCCGGGGCGCGGCCGATCACGGCCCTGACTTACCTTCTGGAGCTGCAGCGCGACTGGGCCCGGCTGGAGACCTACGACCTGACCACCGGGATCGCGAAGCAATACGGCGGTGCCTTCGGTGTCGGCATCGAGTACGTCAAGGCAATGTTCGAAGCTCACTAGAGGGCGTCCGGGTTGCCCTCAAAATGGGGATCTCCGGCAGCCGCGGGCGGCTCCGGGACATCATTACGGAACGATTGCGAAGGCCCGGGCCGGGAAGCCAAGGCCTTCCTTGACCTTCGGCCAGGTGACGACGATCAGTGCGCCCTTGACCGGCACTTGATCGAGGTTTGCCATGACCTCGATCTGATAGTGCCCGCTCTTGAGGATATACGTCTCTGACTCCATCTTGTCGGTCGTGTCGGTATCCATGGACTCGTGACCGGTCGCGGTCACATGCCGCTGCTCATAGAGGAACTTGATCGTCTCGAGCTTCCAGGCTGGAAACGGTGTCCGCTTGAACCGCTCGGGATTGCTCTCCCAATCCTTGGACATGTCGGTACGGAGTGCGACGAAAGCACCCTCGGGCACGCGGCCGTGCCTGCGTTCCCAAGCATGCAGATCCTCGAGCGAGAACGCGTGATTAGGATCCTTGGCGAGATAGGGCGTATCGTCTAGCACGATCAGCGGCAGGATCATCTGCTTCAGTGGAATCTTGTCCATCGTCGTCCCATGATCGTCGAAATGCGCGGGCGGGTCGACGTGTGTGCCGTATTGCCCGACCATCTCGTAGTAGGTGGTTCGAAAGCCGTCGTTTGCGATGGTGTAGGGCCGCTTGGTCGCCGGGTCGATTGCTGGTGTCATCCTGGCTTGGCCGAAGCCGGACCAGACGGGCGTATCCGGTCCAATGCTGTGGGTGAGATCGACGAAACGCGCTTTCGAGATCGACATGTAGACGTCGTTGAGTGTGGCTCCGGTCGCAGCGACGCTCGACGCGGAGAAGAGGTACACGCCGGCTAGCAGACGGAGGAGTGTGGCGCGGGAGTCATGATGCATGGTCAGTCCGGACGTTCGAGTCGAGGGAAGCCCAAGATGGCTCAGCGCCCTGTTGCGGGTTGGCACGGAGGATGCCAATCCCAGGGCGCGGTCGCGAATGATCCTACATGTGCAGCGAGATCGCAACGCGGGCGATCGGAGTCGTCTGTCGTGCGCGCATTGGCCTCGGAAGCGGGCGTGCGGTTGCATGGTGGAGATGCGCTGGCGCCGGCGCGGGCAGGAACGGGTCGCGCCGGCAGTAGCCGCCTCGTCCGGACGCTCCGTCATCGCATTGCTCCATCGTTTCATAGCTGCAATTCCACATGTCGGAGGAAGAGTCTCTGCGGCAATATTCCAGGGCAATTGCCGATTGCGGAATCATCGCCACGAGCAGCGCGGAGAGCAGTCCGATCAATGGCCTTGCGGTGCGGGCGCTTGGAGTCTTGGTCATGCCGTTGCCTTCCTGAGTGGGATGTCACGCCTGGCGTCACGGTTCGTGGCGGCGCGGTTTGCGCGGCGTGCAGTTTCGATCATTGACCCCGTTGATCGCGTCCGGAAGTGAAACGATTTCATCTTCGGCTTGCGCATGGTTCCGCTGCATCCCGTTCATCCGAGCAATGAAATCGTTTCACTTCCGCTTTGGATACGAAGCTGGCCAGATGCGGTTCAACGTCGATCCGCGCTGGCGCGGTCGGCTGGCTTGTCGGCAACACGATCATGCTGCCGACTGATTGTGTCACCATAACCAAATGAGGCTGTAAATGAACGACCGCGCGCGTCCTCTCTCTCACGCCACGGGAGCTCCCGTCGCGGACAACATCAACATCATGACGGCTGGCCCGCGCGGACCGGCCTTGCTGGAGAGCATCTGGCTGATCGAGAAGCTGGCGCATTTCGATCGGGAGGTGATTCCGGAGCGGCGGATGCATGCCAAGGGATGGGGTGCTCATGGCACCTTCACCGTCACCCACGACATCACGCGCTACACCAAGGCTACGATATTCTCGCAGGTCGGCAAGACGACACCGATGTTCGCCCGTTTCTCGACGGTGGCAGGAGAGCGTGGCGCGGCAGATGCGGAGAGAGACATCCGCGGCTTCGCCCTCAAGTTCTACACGGAAGAGGGCAATTGGGACATTGTCGGCAACAATACGCCGGTGTTCTTCTTCCGCGATCCGCTTCGTTTCTCGGATCTCAACCACGCGATCAAGCGCGATCCACGCTCGGGATTGCGGTCAGCGGACAATAACTGGGACTTCTGGTCGCTGCTTCCCGAATCACTGCACCAGGTCACGATCGTCATGTCGGATCGCGGCATCCCCAGAAGCTTCCGTCACATGCACGGATTCGGAAGTCACACCTTCTCGATGATCAATGCCGCGAACGAACGGGTCTGGGTCAAATTTCATTTTCGCACGCAGCAGGGCATCGCGAACCTGACGGATCGGGAAGCCACGGATCTGGTCGGCCGCGACCGCGAGAGCCACGGTCGCGATCTGTTCGAAGCTATCGAGCGTGGCGACTTTCCGCGCTGGACGCTTTTCATCCAGGTGATGACCGAGACGCAGGTCAGATCCATCCGCTTCAATCCGTTCGACCTCACCAAGGTATGGCCGAAGGGCGAGTATCCTCTGATCGAGGTGGGGGTCATGGAGCTCAATCGCTATCCCGACAACTATTTCGCCGAGATCGAGCAGGCTGCATTTTCGCCTGCCAATGTGGTGCCGGGAATCGGCTTCTCGCCCGACAAGATGCTGCAAGGGCGCCTGTTCTCATACGGCGATGCCCAGCGCTATCGGCTCGGGGTCAACTTCAATCATATTCCGGTCAACGCACCGAAGTGTCCGTTCATGAGCTATCATCGCGACGGCACCATGCGCACCGACGGCAATCTCGGCGCCACGCCGACCTATTGGCCTAACAGCAAGGGGGTGTGGACCGACCGCGACGTGAGCCTGATCGAACCAGCGCTGCAGATCGAGGGCGAAGCGACCTATTGGGATCACAGGGTCGACGACGATCACTATGAGCAGCCGGGAAATCTGTTTCGGCGGATGAGCCCTGCAAAGCGTCAATTTCTTTTCGAAAACACGGCCCGTGCCATGGGTGACGCTCGTGCCGAGGTCAAGCAGCGCCATATCGCCAACTGCGCGAAAGCGGATCCTGCCTATGGCGCGGGTGTCGCGCGGGCGCTTGGCCTGGAAGCTGAGGTCTAAGCTGCAGGGCAGAACGGGGTCGCTCCGCCCGCCCAATGAAAGCAGTCTCGGCCACATAACGGTTCTTGCGGCGGACTTGAATGCGCCAGTTTCCCGATCCCAATTGAGTGAATGTCGCCACGCATGTGTACCCCGGCTTGCCGGTGCACTATGTGTGCACCGAGATGTCAAAACGGGTACAGAGGTCTGCAATTTCGGCTAGCTTGGAGTGCACAAGTTTCTTCTTCCATCCCACTGAGAGGGTAGGATAAAATATTGAAATATAAAGACTATCGCTTTTCCGTGGCGCCGATAATGGATCGGAGCGAGAGTCAAGTTTTCCAAGTGGTTAGAAGGTGGCGTGTGCACCGGGAGGTCCAGGAAAATCTCATCAGGACCAAGATGAGCAGACCTTTTGAGATACACGTGGGCAGCCTCGGATCGGCGGACGACTACAAGCCGACATTTCCGATGGCGGCGAAGAGGGCTGCTTCGTACTATTCGTCGGTCTGCGCCACAATGGACAATCGAGTCGACCCTGACGACGCTGCGAAGGGCTTCGCGACCGGAGGTACAGAATCGCTTGTTCAGTCAGCTCCGCGATTTGCGGTCAGTCGCTGGCGATATCGCTCGGCATCCCAATTCACCAAGGCGGACTCATTGTCCCGCGTTAGAAAGCGGACTTGCGCAGTGAGAGGCAAGCGGCAGGTCACTAGGGCGAGACAGCTCAGCATCGCCTCGGCGCCGTCGCTTGCATCCTCGCGAGCGACGCACCCGAGGCCTGGAATGAGCAGCGCGACCGGGTGTGGCAGCCCGTCGGCCCGTACTCGTGATGCAGGGGCGCGAAAGTCTTCAACCCGTTCCAGAACGGGTAAGCCCGAACCGAGGAAGACCACATGATCCGGATAAAGCGAACCGCTGGTCGCAATCGCGCGGCTGAAAGGATCGATTGCAATGCTATGGCATTGCGGGTCCTTTGGCAGGCGATACGCCGTGCCGGCGCAGATTGAGCGAAGCGCATCTTCATCTGAGGTAGTTGCGGAGCGCGGCGCAAGCGCAAGGCGGCTCTCGACCTCGTCGACCAGAGCCTCTGCGCCGGCGCAGCTCTCGGCACCGACCACCAGCCCATGATTACCAAGGATAAGCACATCCGCTTTGTCCTGCCTCAGCGTATGATTCACGACGCTGGCGAGCGGCAGTCCCGGATGGTGATAGTCGAGCCAGCGCCAGGCTAGTCCTTCCAGTCGTCTGGTAAACTCCTCCCGCGCATCGGTCCGCACCGCCCAGGCGATGGTATTGACCGAATGGACATGCAACACGACCGTGTGCGGCATGAGCGCGTGGAGCGAGGTCTCGATCGAGGCCCGCAATGTCGTGCCGGCGTCGGGCGCGAGCGGCACCCGTTCATCGCCCTGCGCGAGCGCCGCGCGCGCAGCGCTGAGCGCGACCGGCACGAAGATATTCTTTTCCTCGGCATCTGCGAGCCAAGTGCCTGACGCCACCCAGAGCAGATCGTCGTGCTTGATTGAGGAGTTGCCGCCGGCGCCTTGCACCAACAGGATGTTGCGGCCGACGCGCGCCGACGTGCGGCGCAGCTCGTGGAGCAAGGCAGGTTGCTGTTGCATAGCGTGCCCCTCACCAGGCAAGATGGTTCATCGTCCAGTGCGGCATCGGAACGTCCGCGTCGACCGATCTATGCAAGGCGAGGACCCCGTCCGAAGAATTCCGCGTCGCAATGCGGTGCACGCCCGATCTTAGCAGCAGTGTCAGCATGCCCGCCCTGCGGGCGCCGGCGACGTCGTGATCGAGGCTGTCGTCGATCATCAGCACGCGAGCCGGGTCCGGTTGGCGCAGCCGTTCGAGCGCCGCCGCAAAGATCGGCGCATGCGGCTTACCGACATAGGCCACGCGACCGCCCAGCGTTTCGTAGAAGCGCGCCAATGCGCCGGGCGCGGGGATCAATCCGGTGGCACCGAACATGGCCAGGTCGGGATTGGCGCACAGCATCGGCAGTCCGCGCGCCGTAGCATCCATCAGGCGCGCGCGCCCGCTCGGGTTCGGCAACGGCGTCGTCGAGGCCTGCGAGCAGGATAAAATCGGCCTGTTCAACATCGGTCGCGACGCTGAGGTCGAGCCCGTCAATGATCGAGTGATCGCCACCGCGCGTGACGAGGAAGCACGATTGACCGAGATCCTTGAATGGCGCGCGCGCGCGTTCCCGCAAGCCCGTCCAGGTCACTTCGCCCGAGGTCAGGATGCCGTCATAGGCCGTTGGCGGCAGGCCGAGTCTTGCAAGCCGCTCTTCGTTGCTGCCCGCGCGCTTGCCCGAGTTCGACAGAACCAGCACGCGCTTGCCGGCCGCCTTCAGCCGTGCGACGCAGTCGCGCGCCGCCGTAAACACCGCGCCGCCCTCGTGCAGCGTGCCCCATTGATCGAGCAGCACGTGATCGAACCGGTCGGCGATCGGGCCGAGCGCGTCGATTTCGATGGCGCCAGGTCTCATGATGGACCGCCCTGCATGGCGAGCCGCGCCGCGCCATAGCTTGCTTCGGTTTGCCCAGCCGTGGTCACGGGAACGCCGAGTGCGCGGCGCCTGATCTCGGTCCAGGCTTCATTCACTGCGCCGCCGCCAATGCTGATGACGCGACGTAGTGGCGGTGCGCCGAGCCGCGCGAGTTGCTGATAGGCTAGCGCTTCGATCGATGCGACGCCTTCGAGCAGAGCCTGGAAGAAGCGATGATCTTCCGCCGGGCGCGGCGTGATCCGTGCGGCCATCGTCGGATCGGCAATCGGAAAGCGCTCGCCGGGTTTCGGCAGCGGATAGTAGTCCAGCCCGGTCGGTTCCTCCGGCCTCAGTTGCGGCGTCAGCCGCTCCAGGTCGGCAGCCGAAAAATGCGCAAGCAGCGCGCCGCCGCCGGAATTGGAGGCGCCGCCGGCAAGCCAGCGCTCGCCGAGCCGGTGTGAATAGACGCCCTGATCGGCAGCAAAGATCGGCTGCGTCGCAAGCAGCTTGACCACCAGCGTCGTGCCGAGCGAGGTCACGGCATCGCCGGGCGCATCGGCGCGCGTGGCGATGAAGGCGGCGACGCCATCGGTGGTGCCGGCCGCAATGCGAGCTGAGCCCGACAGGCCAAGCTCCGCGGCGATGTTCGAGTCGATCTCGGCGAACGGCGTCCCCGGCACCAGCACACGTGGCAGCATCGTGCGGGAGACGCCGAGTTGTTCGAGCCAGGCCGGCCAGGTGCGCGTGACGGGATCGTAGCCGAGTTTCAGGGCATTGTTCTCGTCGCTGACGCCGTGCTCGCCGGCAAGCCGGCCGGCGATCCAGTCGGCCTGATGCACGGCAAGGCGCGCTTTGCTGGCTTTAGCCTTGCTCGACAGATGCAGCAGCTTCGCAAGCGCGCTGCTCGCGCCGTGCGCGCCGCTTTCCTTCGGTGCGATCGATGCGATGCGGCCGGCTTCCTTCGCCGCGCGGGCATCGTTGTACATCAGTCCCGGCGTGCAGGGCCGTCCGTCAGCATCGATCAGCAGCAGCGTGCCTGACGTGCCGTCGACACAGATGCGTTCGATGGCATCGAGATCGATGCTGCGGCCGAGCTTGGTGATTGTGACCACCGTCGCATGCCACCAGCATTCCGGATCCTGATCAATCGCATTGCCGTCCTATGAGGACCTGCCGCCATCGACGCCGCGGCTTGGACCGCCGTCGCCCGGGGACATCGGGCGGGCCTTTGCCGAGAACGAGAAGAAGGCCGGCGTCGCGTCGGACACGAGCTTCCGGACTAATCCCGAGGAAGACGCCGAACGGGCTGAGCGGATCCGCCAGACGCGGATCGCTCAGCAGGCAAAGGAGTCAGGCTTGTTCGTCCGCCTGTCAGAGAAGCAGGACAAGCGCAAGCAGACAAGCACGGCCACGACAGACACGCCGGCTGCTTCTCCGTCCGCCTTTCGGCCTTCAACGCCCGATACAGGGCCGTCCGCTGCGGAACTTGCAAAGACGGCGCAGGCGATACTTGACCGATCCAGCGAGATCATCCCCTCGTCGCAAGCGCGAAAGCTGGCCTTCGCGGGGGCGAAAGCCGACACGGAGACCACCAATCCGCACGCCCTCAAACCGGCACCGTCCACCTATGCCGTGATGGCGGGATCGATCATCCCGGCAAGCCTCGTCACGGGACTGAATTCGGACCTGCCTGGGGCGACTATCGGCCAGGTCACCGAGAACGTCTATGACACGGTGACGGGCGAGCATCTCCTTATCCCGCAGGGGACGCGGCTCGTGGGCAAATACGATAGCGTCGTGGCGTTTGGTCAGAAGCGGGCGCTGGTCATATGGAGCCGGCTCATCCTGCCGAACGGCAATTCGATCGTGATCGAGAACCTCCCGGCGACAGACGTTGCAGGCTACGCCGGGCTCGAAGACCAAGTGGATTTCCATACTTGGCAGTTGCTCAAGGGGGTAGCTTTGGCGACCCTGATCGGGGTGGGGACACAGCTTTCGATCGGAAACGACGAGAGCGATCTCGTGAAGGCGCTGCGGGAAAGCACACAGCAAACGACCAATCGTGCGGGGCAGCGCCTGGTGGAACGCGAACTCGACGTGCAGCCGACAATCACGGTGCGGCCGGGCTGGCCGCTGCGGGTGATTGCTTCAAAAGATCTGTTGCTGAAGCCCTACCAGGACATTCGGACGGCGGCCAAAGCGAGATAGTGCCGATGAAGCCTTCGAAACTGCCCGACCGCACCCCTGTAAAGCTCAGCACCACGCTAACTCCGACCCTTGCGGCACGGCTTCGCGACTACGCCGATTTTTACGCAGAGACCTACGGTACGCGGGAGGAGGTGGCCGATCTCGTACCGTTTATGCTCGAGGCGTTTCTTGATGGCGATGCGGATTTTAGGCGAGCCAGTCGGTCAGGAGGCGCGAAGGACCCGACGATTGGTACGCCCCGACGTCTCAATAATCAGTCTACCGAATGAGCCGGGAGCCCCAGCAGAAGCAAGGAACCGGCCTACCAGCCCGCTAGATGCGGTAATGGGCCCGGCTCCGAGCAAGGGGTCATGATGGTGGCTGTCCCCCGATAGATGATGAAACGGGGTCACGATTTGAGTCGGCCCCAAGCATCTGGAGACGGAGGACAGCCGTGGACAATTATGCCGGAATCGACGTGTCATTGGAACTGTCGAGCGTGTGTGTTGTGGACGCCCAGGGTAAGATCCTGAGGGAAGCAAAGGTCGCAAGCGAGCCCGGCGCCTTAGTTGAGCTTTTTGAGGCGCTCGGCTTTGCAGTGAAGCGGATCGGGCTGGAGGCTGGGCCGCTGTCGCAATGGCTGCATGCGGGCCTGAGAGGTGCAGGATTCGAAACAGTTCTGCTGGAAACGCGGCACGTGAAGGCCGCGTTGTCTGCAATGACGGTTAAGACGGATCGGAAGGATGCCCGCGGGATCGCCCAGTTGATCCGGATGGGGTGGTATCGATCGGTACACGTAAAGTCGGTTGACGCGCAAGAGATCCGGGCACTCCTGATCGCACGCAAACAGCTTCTCGGGCGGCTCATCGATGTAGAACTAAGTATCCGAGGGATTTTGCGCGGCTTCGGTCTGAAGGTTGGTCCGGTGACGCGAAGGAATTTCGAAGCGCGGATTCGAGAGCTGGTTGCGGGCCAGGCGACATTGGAGCGCATTGCCGATGCGATGCTTTCGGCGCGATCGACCCTGAAGGCAGAATACGGAAGGCTACACAAGGCTGTGCTGGCAGCTGTGCGTGACGATGCGGTCTGTCGCCGGCTGATGACAGTGCCAGGCGTTGGTCCCCTAGTGGCTATTACCTACAAATCGGCGATTGATGATCCTAAGCGCATTGCAAAGTCAAAGGCAGCAGGCGCGCTGTTCGGGCTCACACCAAAGAAATATCAATCGGGAGAAAAGGACGTCACGGGCGGAATCACGCTGGCCGGCGATGAGACGGTGCGGACGGTCTTGTATGAAGCCGCCAACGTTCTGCTATCGCGTATCACACGGTTCTCGAAACTCAAGCGCTGGGGGATGGACGTCGCCAAACGGCGAGGCTCGAAGCGCGCAAAAGTCGCCCTGGCACGTAAGCTCGCAGTGATCTTGCATCGGATCTGGGTCGACGGCACAACTTACCGATGGGCTGAAGCGGGGCCGATAGCGGCATAGAACAGGCGGAGGAAATTAAGAACGCAACCGGGCTGAACTGAAGCCCAATGCCCGAAGTCCCGTCGCCGGGACGGTGGATCCGGTGAAGCCGTTACACGCCCAGTGGCCGTCGTCTGACGAACCACGCGTATCTAGATAGGCTCACCGCTCCCTCTGACAGCATGATGTGGCGGCCAGGCGTCGACCACGGACAGAAGCATGAGCTCGGCGGCGTGACGTTCACTCGGGAGGCTTGACATCATCGGGCCCATTACAGAAGGGCGTGTACCCATAAACCCGATCAGCCCGCGCGGAGGTAGGGCCCGCGTCCGTTTAGTCTTCAAGACCGGACATGGCCAGTTCGCCCTAGCTAGTCCGCTAAGAGCCAACAGGGGAAGCAGCCGCGGCTTGACCGTTCACTGAACAAGCACGTCCTGATGGCGTCCGGCGCGGCCAAGCCTGGAATGCCTCAGCGACACGATTAGCGGAAAAGCCGCCGCCGGGTTGAGCGCGGCGACGGCTTCTTCTTTACGCGCTCAGACGGCCGCGACCACCCGCCGCGTCGCACGAAGGAAACGGTTAGCGGGCGCTGCGACGCCATCAATTGGATGACGCTCCTGTTTGCGCAATTCATCGACTAGACGTTCGAGGTAGGGCGGCAGAGGCGAGGCTTCACGAGATAAGTTCTGTTGCAATCTGTCACCCACCTCGTCACAGATCGACCGGGCAGTCTTATGATCGATGTGGTCCGATACTCGACTGGTCGGTTCCATATCGCGACCTTTCGGTTAGACCCCACGATTAACTTAAGTTACAGGGATGCGAAAATGTTTCGCGCATCTTCGAAGAATGCCGATGGTTCCATTTACTGGAACGAAGACGAGTTAGTGAAACTCTTGGGGCGCGACTTTCAACACGTTCAGAATGTCCGTTCCGGGTCAAAAGCGTCGGTCTGGCGCTCAGCGCCAAACTTCCGGTCTGCTCCCATCAACCGACGTGTAGCTGCATCGCGTCGACGGAAGCGATGGGCCACAGGCGGACAGCGAGCGTCCGATGCCGGGGCGCGCGCAAATCACGCCACGCAAATGACAGACTGTCCGCTAATCTTTCGCCTTGAGGATATGTGCGTGCATGGTCTTGCGGTCGGCCTCCGTCAACTGCGTCGGCGCGAGCTTGATAGTCACCTTTGCGATTTTGCCGGTGAAGCGGAACGGGACCTGATAGTCGTTGTCGTCCACGCCTGAGCGGGTATCGACTCCCACATCGAAGGTCTCATCAAGCGCCATGAAGAACGGGATGGTGTGCGGGATCTGTTTATTGGCGACGTCGCTACCGTCCACTTTCAACACGCCGGTACCGCTCTTGCCGGCACCTGGTCCATCGTAGGTGAAGTCGAACACGATGGTGTGCTTGCCGGGTGTGAGCGCCTGCTGGCCCTCCCAGCGGAACCGCACTAGATCCACGAAGTTGTAAGTGAACACCGGCTTGCCCTTCAACAAGTAGAGGCCGTACCCGCCGAAGCGGCCGCCCAATGTCGCGATCATCCCATCGCCGCCGCCTTGCGGAACCTCCACCTCGGCGGTGATAGTATAGGACCGGTTGAGGATGCTTGGTGCGTCACTGACGTCAAGGCCGGACGTCACACCCGAATAGGTGAAGACGTTACGCCCGGCAGTCGCGCTCGGCCGTGGCGTCAGCAGGCGCTGGATGACCGTGTTGTCCAACGGAAAGACGTTGTACTTCGACGCTTCGATCAGGAACAGTTCCTGCATCGCCCGCAGCTTGTCCGGCATCTTGGCCGCGAGGTCGTTCGCCTCCGAATAGTCTTCGGCGATGTTGTAGAGCTCCCGTTTGTAGCCATTGACCACGTCGGGCATCTTTGCCAGGCCCATCAGCCACGGCGGGGCCGGTGGCGTCGTCGCGGCGATCCAACCGTCATGGTAGATTGCGCGGTTGCCAAACATCTCGAAATATTGCGTCGTTCGCGCGGAGGGAGCGTTGGCGTTCGCCTTGTCGAACGTGTATGTCATGCTGACACCTTCGATCGGCTTCTGCCCAATGCCGTCGACCATTGCCGGAGCCGGGATGCCTGTGGCTTCGAGAATGGTCGGCACGATATCGATCATGTGGTGGAACTGGGTGCGCAGTCCACCAGCGTCCTTGATGCGGTTGGGCCAGGCAATCACCATTCCTTGGCGAGTGCCGCCAAAGTGCGACGCCACCTGCTTGGTCCATTTGAAGGGCGTATCGAACGCCCAGGACCATGCCACCGACATGTGCGGGTAGGTCTTGTCAGAGCCCCAGATGTCGTAGAATTTCATTTGCTCAGGGACCGGAACCGGGATGCCCTGGTACGAGGTCATCACGTTCGGCGTGCCGATCGTGGAGCCCTCCGCGCTCGTGCCGTTGTCACCGGTGATGTAGATGATGAGCGTGTTGTCGAGCTTGCCTAGATCCTCGACGGCCTGGATCACGCGGCCGATCTCATCGTCGACATAGGCGGCGTAACCAGCGAACACCTCGGCCTGGCGCGCGAACAGCTTCTTGCTTTCGGCGTCGAGGGTTTCCCACTTCGCAAGGTCGTCCGGCCACGGCGTGAGCTGCGTATTTGCCGGGACGACGCCGAGCCGCTTCTGGTTGGCGAAAATCTGTTCGCGTAGCGCGTTCCAACCCATGTCGAACTTGCCCTTGAACTTGGCGCTCCATTCCGCCTTGGGCTGGTGCGGCGCGTGGGTGGCACCGGGCACGTAATAGAGGAAGAACGGCTTGTCGGGCGCGGACGCATTGAGCTTGTTCACGTAGTCAATGGCATCGTCCGCCATGTCGGTGATGAGGTTGTAGCCGGGCTTGCCGATCCAGGGGAAAACTTGGGTGGTGTTGCGGAAGAGGTAGGGCGTCCACTGGTCGCTCTCGCCGCCCATAAAGCCATAGAAGTAGTCGAACCCCATACCGACCGGCCACTGATCGAAAGGACCGGCGACATTGATCCGATAACTGGGCGTATTGTGGTTCTTGCCAAACCACGATGTGGCATAGCCGTTCTGCTGCAAGATCGTGCCGATGGTAGCGTTCTCAGGCCCTATGATGGAATCATAGCCGGGATAGCCGGTGGCCTGCTCGGCCACTACGCCAAAGCCGGTCGAGTGATGGTTGCGGCCGGTAATCAGCGCCGCGCGCGTGGGTGAGCAGAGCGCGGTGGAGTGGAACTGAGTGTAACGCAGGCCCATGCTCGCAATCCGATCCAGCGCGGGCGTCGGAATGACGCCGCCGAAAGTGCCGGAGACGCCGTAGCCAGCATCATCGGTCATGATCAGAAGCACGTTGGGAGCCCCTGGGGCGGGACAACATTGGGCGGCCAGTAGGGCTTCGACTGCGCGGCGTCGAGGCCGATCGTCCCGCCGAATTTTGGCGGTGGGTTCGGCAAGTAGTTTCCGTCGATCGTCGTCGTCGCGCTGGGAGAACCCGGCGTGCCGGTGGTCTGCTGCGCCATCGAAGGCACCATCGTGAGCACGGTCAACGTAGCTGCGGAGAACAACAGTGCGGACGATTTCATGACCGATCCTCCCTACAGGGGCGCAGTTGGGCCAAGCGCACACTATGGTTGCACAAAATGGGCGCAGCTTGGTGTTGACGTAGATCAAAGGTTGGTCTGCTTGTGGGTCACAAGCCGCCGATCACGCTCAATGTGGCAGACTTCCGCTTTGCGTTCGTAAGCCGACGTTTATGATGGGGTGGACGCCCCGCCCGACGGCATCGATGTGCCAAAGTGGAGGTGTTGAGCACCACTTAAGGGAGGCGTCCGTGTCAGAGGTTATCATAATCGGTCTGGATATCGCCAAGCATGTTTTCCACGCTCATGGAGCAGACGGGAAAGGGCGAGCTATATTCAGCAAACGGATCAGCCGAGGAAAGCTGCTGGATTTCTTTGCAGCCCAGGCGAGTTGCACGGTAGCTCTGGAGGCATGTGGCGGAGCCCATCACTGGGCCCGGCAGCTCGCCCAGCTTGGCCATGAAGTTCGGCTGATCCCTCCCGCCTACGTAAAGCCGTTTGTGAAGCGTCAAAAGAATGACGCGATCGATGCCGAGGCGATCTGCGAAGCAGCGCAGCGGCCGAGCATGCGGTTCGTGGCCGTGAAGAGCGAACAGCAACAGGCGGCGGGTCTGGTGTTTCGGACCCGTGACCTGTTAGTGCGGCAGCGAACGCAGCTCATCAACGCGATCCGGGGACACCTCACTGAATATGGATGGGTCGCACCTAAGGGGCCGTCGCACGTGACGATGCTTACCGACCTGATCGAGGAAGAAGAGATGGCCAGCTCGCTCCCCAAAGCGGCCCACGCCATGTTCCGATTGATGTTGGACCTGCTGACCGACCTCAATGGCAAGGTCGCGGACCTCGACCAGGAAATCGCGCGACGTGCTCGCGAGGACGAAGTATCGCGCCGGCTAATGACCGTTCCCGGCATTGGCCCAATCTCCGCCACCGCGATCGCCGCTCTAGCACCGCCGGCCGAGACCTTTGCCAAAGGCCGTGACTTCGCCGCTTGGTTGGGTCTCACGCCTCTTCAAAGATCGACAGGCGGCAAGCAGAAGCTCGGTGCGACATCCAAGATGGGCGAACGCACGCTCAGGCGCCTCCTCATCATCGGCAGCAGCGCGGTCGTGCAACAGGCAAGCAAACGCGGCGCGCCAAGGGGTTCGTGGCTCGAACAGATGCTGGCTCGCAAACCGCGCATGCTGGTGACCATCGCGCTCGCCAACAAGATGGCGCGGATCGTCTGGGCGCTACTTGTAAAGCAGGAAAATTACAGGGCTCCGGTCGCAGCCAAGGCGTGATCTTGGTGGGCCTGAGGTCGTCAGAGGTGTAGTCGGTCGAAGGAGGGTATGGTGCAACAGTCGGCGAGACGGGGCCGGAAGAACCAGATGTACTCATCGTGCCTAGAGCACGCATTTATGATTTGGTTCCGGTCCGCGAACTCCCATACAGGCCCGCAGCTCCATCGCTGCATCAGAGGCCGGACAGATGGCAGCATCCGACTACGTGCCAATCTTCCTCAAAAACCGCTTGCATCTGGCGGGGCGTCCACAGATGAGTACACGCCTTAGATGGGGGTGCTGTGATGGCGCCAATTACTGACTCCTATAAGTCGTTCGGATCAGGGTTGTACGCGACGATTTTTCCGCCTCTCTATCGGATCATCGGCCGAGAACCTGATGTTCGAGAGAACGGCAGCCACATCAACATCAACGAGACGATCGATAACAGCGTATTTCAGCGTTGGCGCGCGGATCCAACGTATCGCCCAACCAATCTTGTCGAGTGGGCCCAGCGCAAGAAGGTTGATCCCGCCCAATTGCAAACGTCCGTGCGCACTGACGATCCTTACGTGGTCGTGCCCGACCAATAGGCGACTGTGTTCGATGGTTTGGTGGTGCTGGGACTTTGCAACGAATCCAATTAGTCAGCCGATTGATGAGAAAGCCATCCAGTTCGCGTGATAAGGAAATTGCACAAAGCTTATCAGTTGGTCGGACTGTTCCATCGCATTCGATCGACGCTACCGTCTCGCTAACGTTGGGGACCTCTAGGAGGCTGCTAGCGTCTCAATGAATTCTTCCATCGACGGCTGCTGCGCGTATTGCAGCTTAAGCAAATCTTCAACCTTTAGATTGGTATAGCGCTGGAGCTGCCGCCAATCCTTGTGGCCGGTGACAAGTGCTACCTTCTCGATTGGAAGTCCTGCCTCGAACAGGCGGCTCGTTCCCTCGTGCCGCAGGTCGTGAAAGTGGAGGTCGTCGATCTTGAGTTCATCGCATGCCCGGGTGAATGCTGCGCTGACGGATCTATGGTTATGGGGAAAAATCCGTCCATAGCCTCGAGTCACAATCCGCTGCTGAAGCACGACCTCCCACGCGTCATAGCCCGTTAGATTGAGCAAAGGTACTTTCTGATCATGTCCGTCCTTATTCCTCGGATTCTTTCTGTCTTGAATGACCACCAATCGTTTCTTCATATCAACCCGCGGCCACTCGGGTTTGCAGATCTCTTCTTGGCGCAAAGTCGTTGCCACGGCGTATCTGACGATCCGTCCCATCGGTATGAATTGCCGAGGGTTCGTCTCAAAGTATTCGATTAGTTCGTCGAGTTCGTCTTGTGTGGGTCGTCGGTCACGCTCTTTTCCCTTTCCAACCAGATTGAGGTGGTTTAACGCAACGCGTGCGAGGCGGGCTTCTTCGGCTGAAACCTCGATACCGTGCACCGCAGCGGCATGCGTGATGATTGTTCGGATGAAAGATAAGTCTATAGCCAGCGTTGCGGGACCAGCGCCTTCCTTGGCGCGTTTCCTTCCGAACTCGATCAGGCGTTCTCGATTGAGCGCGGGAAGTTTAACGCTGCCGAGCGCAGTCTTGAGCGCCGCCATCACGGCAGCTTTCGACCGGCGAGGGGGCTTTCCAACTTCGTGCATGTCTTCATCGTGCAGGTCGATCAAATCGCCAAACGTGCGCACGTTCCGCGCGGCGCGTGGCTTGGACGATCCGTTGCGGTCGATGTTGCGCTCCATCTCGAGCGCCCATTCTTCGCCGTCCTTGCGACGTCGGAACGTCTCGGCCACATAACGGGTCTTGCGGCGGACCTGGACGCGCCAGTTTCCAGATGCCATTTGTGTGAAGGTCGCCACGCGTGTGCACTCCGGCTTTCGTGTGCACTATGTGTGCACTGAGAGGTCAAAACGGGTACAAACGTGTGCAATTTCGTCTAGTTTGGAGTGCACACGTTCGCGGTTCATCCCATTGAAGAGTAAGATAAACTATTGAAATATCAAGGCTATCGCTTTTCCGTGGCACCCATGATGGATTGGACCGATCGGCATTGCTGGGTGTTCCACCGGCACCTGACGCGACGGGCGCTGCTCTATACGGAGATGCTGACGACTGGCGCCATCATTCATGGTGACCGGGAGCGGCTGCTTGGGTTCGATGCGGTCGAGCACAAGGTTGCGCTTCAGCTCGGCGGTTCGGATCCGCGCGAACTCGCGCTGGCCGCGCGGATCGGCGAGGGGTTCGGTTATGACGAGATCAACCTCAATGTCGGCTGC
Organism: Bradyrhizobium sp. Pa8; assembly: GCF_052588265.1. Lineage (NCBI taxonomy): Bacteria > Pseudomonadati > Pseudomonadota > Alphaproteobacteria > Hyphomicrobiales > Nitrobacteraceae > Bradyrhizobium > Bradyrhizobium sp. Pa8. Next base: position 3,807,598 of record NZ_CP176767.1, read on the forward strand.
CCGTCCGATCGCGTGAAGGATGGGCGCTTCGGCGCGTGTCTCATGGCGGAGCCGGAGTTGGTGGCGAGGTGCGTCGATGCGATGAAGCGCGCGGTCACCGTTCCTGTCACGGTGAAATGTCGCATCGGCATCGACGACCAGGATCCGGAAGTCGCGCTCGATACGCTTGCGCGCGGAGTGGTTGCGTCCGGCTGCGACGCGCTGATCGTGCATGCCAGAAAAGCCTGGCTGAACGGTCTGTCGCCGAAAGAGAACCGCGACATTCCGCCGCTCGACTATGATCGCGTCTATCGTCTCAAGCGCGCGATGCCTGACCTGCCTGTCATCATCAACGGCGGCATCCCAGGCATCGACGAGGCGAAAGCGCATCTCGAGCACGTCGACGGCGTGATGCTCGGCCGCGCCGCCTATCAGGAGCCATGGCGGCTGCTCTCCGTCGATCAAGAAATCTTCGGCGAAGCGGCGCCGCATGCGGCGATGCAGGACGCGCTCGAAGCGATGATGCCCTATATCGAGCAGCAGCTTGCGCGGGGCGCGCGGTTGCATGCGATCACGCGGCATTTCGTCGGGGCGTTCCACGCCGTGCCCGGCGCGCGCGCCTTCCGCCGCCATCTTGCCGAGCAGGGGGTGAAGCCGGGCGCCGGTGTGGACGTGCTGCGCGATGCGATCGCGCGTGTCGGTGCGCGCGCTCCGGCGGAGGCCGCGGCCTAGCCCAAGCAGGTGAAGAGCCGGATCGTGAAAATCCGGCTCTTTCGGGCTGCCTCAGCGGAACAGATCGAAATGATAGTTCACGCCGACGCGGAAGGTGTGGAATTTCGCGGCGTTCCAGTCCGGCAGATCGTCGTGCTTGAACTCGGTGTAGAGATATTCGGCCTTGGCCGACCATTTCGGCAGGAACGCCCATTCGACGCCGCCGCCCGCGGTCCAGCCCATCTTCATCTTGTTGATCGGCCCGTCCTTCAACTCGCCGGTGGCAAGGCCCGCGGTCCCGAAGAACAGCAGCCGTGAATCCATCGTCGCGATGCCGGCGCGGGCGCGGCCGGTCATGTACCAGGGGATGCTCACCGCGGCGCTGTTGAGCGCGTCGTGGTTCTTGATGTCGCCGCCCTCGAAGTCATTCTCGATGCCGACCACGAACATCGGCGAGAGCTGGTAGTTGTAGCCGATCTGCACGCCGCCGACGGCGCCCTTGACCTTGCCGCCGCTGATGCCGACGAGATTATTGAACGCTTCGTCGCCGCTCTCTGCGTAGCCGGCGTTGAAGCCCGCATAGAGACCTGTCCACGAATACACCGGCTGCGGCGCCGTATAGGCGGAGGAGGGCGCGGCGTAGCGCGGCGACAGGTCGGCAGCGCAGGCGCTGCTCGCGGCGAACACCGCGGCAAAGGGCAGGGCGCGCATCGTGCGGCGTAAGGCGGCTCTGGCAGTCATGACTCTCAATCTCCCACTTGGCCGCGCCTCACGGAGCAGCCTTGTCCAACCCCGATCCGGGAATGGGATTGTTATAAACCGACTAGACGGTTTGTAAATAGAGGAAATGCCACACCCGCACGCTTTCGCGGGCGCACTGCCTAATGTCGCGGGCCAGGATGGATCGCAGCTCTCGTGGACGGTCTAGTCGACCGCGGTGCGCGAGCGGCGGTGACCGCTCAGAAGCTCGGGGTAGCCGGTGAGCATCAGCTTGTCGGCGCGCACGCCCCAGCTCTCGAGGCGGTCGAGGAAACTCATGCCGAGCAGATTGGTCTTCATCTGCCCGCGCTGCACGACGAGGGCCGGCACCGACTTTTCGACGAGGTGGCCGACCGAGAGACGGTCGAGCGTAAGGCGGGCTGCCTTGGTGTGGCCGCCTGCGGTTTCGAGATCGACGTCGTATTCGAGCATCTCGAGAGGCAGTCCGATCGCTTTCGCGGTTTCCCAGGTCAGTACCACGGAGGTCGCACCGGTATCGATCACCATCGGTGCGGCGACGCCGTTGATCTTCGCACGCAGCGCGAATTCGCCGCCCTGGCCGCGCTGGATCTGCACGGCCGGGGCCGGGGAGGCGATCTGCGCGCGAAACATGTGCGAGACCTTGTTGCTCGCGCGCGCGATCCGGTCGGGATCGCCATAGGCGACGACGGCACCGGCCGTGCCGGCGAGCATCATGAGAACGAGCAGGAAGCGCATCATTGCGCGCCTCCAAGGCGACGCAGGGCGGTCAGGCGCGTTTCGGCGATCCCGCGATCGGCTGCAAACCCGCGTCCGCCATGCGCGCCGGCAAAAGCGCCATCACCGCGAGCCGTTCCGTGCTCTCCATGGCGTGCCAGCGCGCGATCTCCGGCAAGGTCCGGCCGCAGCCGAAGCACAGCCTGGTCTTGGGATCGATCATGCAGACGGCGACGCACGGCGTTTCTTTGCTCATGTGGCCATAGTGGGGGATCGTCGGGCATGTCTGCAAGCATCTCGTTAAGAGCCCGTACCTGCGCTCATGATCGGCTTGTGGCGCGGCCGGCGCTTCTCGTCGGGCACCGCGGAACTGTCCGGCTGGAGCGGCGGAGAATCGTCCGACATCGGCGCCAGCGCACTCATCACGCGCTCCGGCGGGAACGTGACGATCACCTCGGTGCCGATGCGCAGCTTCGATTTCAGCGTGAATGTGCCGCCATGCAGGTCGATCAGGTTCTTGGCGATGGGCAGGCCGAGCCCTGCGCCCTGTTCGGCCGACTTGATCGAGTTGGAGCCCTGGCCGAACGATGCGAGCACGATCGGGATCTCGTCCTCGGGGATGCCGGAGCCGGAATCCTTCACCGAGAGATATTGCCCGCCCGAAGCGGTCCAGCCGGCCTTGAGCCAGATCTCGCCGCCTTGCGGGGTGAACTTGATCGAGTTGGAGAGCAGGTTGAGCACGACCTGGCGGATCGCCCGCTCGTCGGCCCAGAGCCGCGGCATGGCCTGCTCGAACACCTCGTGGATGGTGATGCCGCGGCTCGAGGCGCGCAGCTTCATCAAATGATGGCAGTCGGCGACGATGCCGACCAGCGACACCGCTTCCTCGTTGAGCTCGTAGCGGCCAGCCTCGATCCGCGACAGATCGAGGATCTCGTTGATGAGGTTCAGGAGGTGCACGCCGGAATTATGGATGTCCGCCGAGTACTCCTTGTAGACCGGCACCGCGTGGGCGCCAAAAATTTCGCTCTTCATCACCTCGGAGAAGCCGAGGATCGCGTTCAGCGGCGTGCGCAGCTCGTGGCTCATCTGCGCGAGGAAGCGTGATTTTGCGACGTTGGCGGATTCGGCGCGGTGGCGCGCTTCGTCCGAGATCGCCTTGGCCTGTTCGAGCTCGCCGATCAGCGCGTCCTTCTCGGCGCGTGCCTCGAGCGTGGCGAAGGTCGAGGAGTGCAGGCGGTGCGCCAGCAGCACGAAATAGCCTTCGGCTGCGAGCGCGAGCGCCGCCAGGATGTAATTGTCGAGCGCGCCGGTGATTGCAAAGCTCAGCGCCATCGCGACCGCGACCGGCGCCGTGGCGGCAAGGGCGGCGATCGGCAGATTGGCGGCCAGCATGCTCGACACTGCGATCACCAGCAGCATCAGGAACATCATCAGCGTTTCCGTGACCATGTCGAGCACGGGATGGATCAGGATCGCCATCCAGCACAGGCCATAGAGGAGGTCGAGCACGACGAAGTGCGTCCGCCATGCGCGCGTCGCCGCGGGCGAGGAGGCCTCAGCCAGGAAACGGTGGCAGCTGCGGATCATCGCGGCGTGGATGCAGAGCATGCCGGCGGTCCAGGCCGCGGCCGGGATCGGCTGCATCCACAGCCCGAACAGCACGCCGGTGGCGACCACCAGCAGCATCACGACATAGGAGGCCGACAGCCGCGTCTGCGCATATTGGCGCAGCATCTCGGCGTCGAAAGCCGGCCGGGTTCCGCTGGTCGACGTTAACTTGTCGCGCGCCTCGCGTACCCGCTGCGACGCAGCCCGTCGGCTGCTCGCCGATGGCGCGCTCACCGGCTCGGCCGGAAGCTGCACGACCTCTGGCTTTTCAGCGGGTTTACTCATCGAACAACAACATTCCTGCCTGCGCAAAGGCGGGCCTTCTGCATTGTCTATCTCTGGCAAGAAATCCTTAAGAGGTGACTTAAGGAGCTAAAGAATTACGTTAACCCGGCGTTAATTTTGAACGCGTGCGGTGCCGGTCAGTGCAGCGCCGCATGCTGGGCGACGTAGACCACCGCGCCCGCCAGATAGCCCGCGAGCGCGGGGATGGCGATGCGGCGGGCGTACCAGAGGAACTCGATCCGCTCGAGCCCCATGGCGGCGACGCCCGCGGCCGAGCCGATGATCAGGATCGAGCCGCCGGTGCCGGCACAATAGGCGATGAACTCCCAGAGGAAGCTGTCGGGCGGGTAGTGGCCGAGGTCGTACATGCCCATGGTCGCCGCCACCAGCGGCACGTTGTCGATCACGGCGCTGAGCAGGCCGAGCACGACGACGATGACGTCCTGGCGGCCGATCGTCGCCTCCAGCCAGCGCGCCAGCATCGACAGGAGGCCCGCATGTTCGAGGCAGGCGACCGCCAGCAGGATGCCGAGGAAGAACACGATCGAGCTCATGTCGATGCGCGTCAGCGCATGCGCGAGCGTCAGCGGCCGGCGAACATGCTCGTCCTTGTCGCGGTGAACGACCTCGCCGACCAACCAGACGATGCCGAGCCCGAGCAGCACGCCCATGAAGGGCGGCAGATGCGTGACCGCCTTGAAGGCGGGCACGGCGATCAATACGCCGAGCCCGAGATAGAACATCAGATTGCGCTCGAACGACCCGACGAGCTGAACTCCGTCGTCCTTGGGCGGCGGCGCGATGGTCTTGCCCTTCACCAGAAGGCTGATGAAGGCGAGCGGCACGAGCAGATTGACCAGCGAGGGCAGGAACACCGAGCCCATGATCTTCAGCGGCGTGATCTGCCCGCCGATCCACAGCATGGTCGTGGTGACGTCGCCGATCACGGTCCAGGCGCCGCCGGCATTGGCGGCGATGACGATGAGGGAGGCGAACAGCAGGCGGTCGTCGCGCCTGGCGATCAGCCGCTGGATCAGCGAGACCATCACGATGGTGGTGGTCAGATTGTCCAGGATCGCGCTGAGGAAGAAGGTCACGAAGCCGATCAGCCACATCAGGCGGACCTGGCTCGTCGTGCTGATGCGGGAGGTGATGACCTCGAACCCGTCGTGGGCGTCGACCACCTCGACGATGGTCATCGCGCCGATCAGGAAGAACACGATCTGGGCGGTGGAAGCGACGGATTCGTCGATCTGCCGGCCGACCATGGCGTGGTCGCCGATCGTGGCCGCGTAGATCGCCCAGAGCAGCCCGGCGCCGATCAGCGCCGTGGCACTCTTGTTGATCCGGAGTGGGTGTTCGAGCGCGATCGCCGCATAGGCCAGAACGAAGATGACGGTGATCGCGATCAGCAAGGCGGGATCAGTTCGTCAGGTGTCAGCGATTAAGGCGCGCGAGCAGGCTCGACGTATCCCAGCGCTTGCCGCCCATCTTCTCGACCTCGGCGTAGAACTGGTCGACCAGCGCGGTGACCGGCAGATTGGCGCCGTTGCGGCGGGCTTCGGCCAGCGAGATCGAGAGGTCCTTGCGCATCCATTCGACCGCAAAGCCGAAATCGTACTTGTCCTCGTTCATGGTCTTGTAGCGGTTCTCCATCTGCCAGGACTGCGCGGCTCCTTTCGAGATGGTTTCGATCACGGCCGCGACGTCGAGGCCACTCTTCTTGGCGAAGTGGATACCCTCGGAGAGGCCCTGGACCAGGCCCGCGATGCAGATCTGGTTGACCATCTTCGTCAACTGGCCGGAGCCGGCGGGCCCGAGCAGCTTGCACATCCGCGCATAGGCGCCTGTGATGACCGGCTCGGCGCCGGAATAGGCGTCCTGCGCGCCGCCGCACATCACCGTCAGCACGCCGTTCTCGGCGCCGGCCTGGCCGCCCGAGACGGGAGCATCGACGAACTTGAAGCCGGCCTTGGTCGCGGCAGCGTCGAGCTCGCGTGCGACCTCGGCGGAGGCGGTGGTGTGGTCGACGAAGGTCGCGCCCTTCGTCATGCCGGCGAACGCGCCGTCGGGGCCGATCGTGACCGCGCGCAGATCATTGTCGTTGCCGACGCAGCACATCACGAAATCCTGGCCCTCGGCCGCGGCCTTCGGGGTCGCCGCGGTCTTGCCGCCGAACTTGTCCGCCCATTCCTTCGCCTTGGCCGCGGTGCGGTTATAGACGGTGACCTCATGGCCCCCTTTTTTCACGAGGTGGCCGGCCATGGGGAAGCCCATCACGCCGAGACCGAGGAAAGCGACTTTAGCCATGTGTGGTACCTTGTCCGTAGTTTGGGTTTTACGGTTTTTGCCGGGCGAGGGGCGCCGGTTCCGCCCGTTGCGGCGGATTGGAGGCGCACCATAAACCCTTGAGGCCGGAGGGCAACGGCTTCGTTTGGCGGCCCCCTGTGCTAAGATGGCGGGACCAAAAATTTCAAGAACAGGGAGCGAAAGCATGGGTGTGGGTTTGGGCGCTGTGAGCGTTGGTGTCCTCGATCATTTCAACATCCGGACCCGGAATCTGGCCGAGACGGTCCGCTTCTATGAGGACGTGCTGGGCCTGGAAAAGGGCGCCCGGCCCGATTTCGCCTTCCCGGGGGCCTGGATGTACAGCGAGGGCAAGGCGGTGGTGCACCTCGTCGATATTTCCCCGACCTCGGAGCCACAAAAGCCGGATTCCGGCGTTGTCCACCATGTCGCCTTCGTCAGCCGCGGGTTCGACGGCATGAAGCAGCGGTTGACGTCCAAGGGCATGAAATTCGACTCCCGCCAGGTGCCCGGCGGCGACCTCTGGCAGATCTTCGTCCACGACCCCAACGGGGTCATGATCGAGCTCAATTACGAGGCCGCTGTGGAGCAGGGGGCTGCCCCCGCGGAGATGGCTGACGATATCGGCAGGCAGTAGCCTTTTGGCCGTTTCCGCTCTAATGGGGCATCCTCAAGCCTTGAGCATGATCTTATCGGAAAACCGCTCCACACTTTTCCGGATCATGCTCTGTTCAGGAGATGCGCTTTGAGCGTGACGCAGCAACAGGTTCTCGACAGCCTCGCCAGGATCAAGTCGCCCCGCGGGGTCGCGCTCACCAATGCCAATGTGCTGAGCGCGATCAGCGCGGCCGACGGCAAGGTGTTCTTCTCGATCAACGTCGATGCCGCCGAGGCGCGGGCCTGGGAATCCGTCCGGGCCGAAGCCGAGGCCGCGGTGCGCGCCATTTCCGGCGTCACCACCGTGATGGTGGCGCTGACCGCCGAGCGCAAGCCGGGTGCCGCACCGCCTCCGCCGCCAACGCCAAGCCGCGGCACGCCGGGCGTGCAGCCGGTCCATGCCCACAAGCCGCCGCAGGGCGGCCAATCGCCAATGGCGCGGCAGTCCGAGATTCCGGGTGTCGCTGCCGTGATCGCGGTTGCCTCGGGCAAGGGCGGCGTCGGCAAGTCGACCACCGCGCTCAACCTGGCGCTGGGCCTGCGCGACCTCGGCCTCAAGGTCGGGCTGCTCGATGCCGACATCTACGGCCCCTCGGTGCCGCGGCTGACGGGCCTGCACGAGAAGCCGGAGCTGGACGGCGAGCGCAAGATGATTCCGCTCAGGCGTTTTGGCCTCGCCATCATGTCGATCGGCTTCCTGGTGGAGGAAGAGACCGCGATGATCTGGCGAGGTCCCATGGTGATGTCGGCGGTAACGCAGATGCTGCGCGACGTCGCATGGGGGAGCCTCGACGTGCTCGTGGTCGACATGCCGCCGGGCACTGGCGATGCCCAGCTCACGCTGGCGCAGAACGTGCCGCTCAAGGGCGCCGTGATCGTCTCAACCCCGCAGGACCTGTCCCTGATCGATGCACGGCGGGGGCTTGCGATGTTCAGGAAGGTCAACGTGCCCGTGCTCGGCATCGTCGAGAACATGAGCTACTTCCAGTGCCCGCATTGCGGCACGAAATCGGATATTTTCGGCCATGGCGGCGCGCGCCACGAGGCCGAGAAGCTCGGGGTACCGTTCCTGGGCGAGATCCCCCTGCACATGGCGATTCGCGCCACTTCGGATGCCGGCAATCCCGTGGTCGACAGCGAGCCGGACGGTCCTCATGCGGCGATCTATCGCGCCATTGCGGGGCAGGTCCGGGACCAGCTCAAAGGCGTGATCGCCGCGGCCTGAGCCGGTCTTTTGGGGACATGCGACTTTCGTAGAGCCCCGTCATGCCATTGTCGCGTTCCGAAAGCGGGGCTTCCGTGTTAAAGGCCACGGCTGTCAAGCCCCTTCGGTTCGACGCGACCCAAACGCGTCGCCGGAACGAGCGGCGACAACGAGGAAGTTTAGGGGAAACGCCCCAACAAGGAGAGACCTGAAGATGAAGCGTCGTGATTTCCTGAAAGTGTCGGCAGCAGGCGCGGCGGCGACCGCCGCGGTGGCCTCGCCGGCGATCGCGCAGTCCATGCCCGAGATCAAGTGGCGCCTGACGTCGAGCTTCCCGAAGTCGCTCGATACCATCTATGGCGGTGGCGAGCAGCTGGCGAAGTACGTCGCCGAGATGACCGACAACAAGTTCCAGATCCAGGTGTTCGCCGCCGGCGAAATCGTCCCCGGCCTCCAGGCGCTCGACGCGACCTCGAACGGCACGGTCGAGATGTGCCACACCGTCTCCTACTACTATGTCGGCAAGGACCCGACCTGGGCGATCTACGCCTCGGTGCCGTTCGGCCTCAACGCACGCCAGCAGAACTCCTGGTGGTACCAGGGCGGCGGCGAGCAACTCGGCAACGAGTTCTTCAAGAAGTCGAACGTGATCGGTCAGCCCTGCGGCAACACCGGCACCCAGATGGGCGGCTGGTTCCGCAAGGAGATCAAGACCGTTGCGGACCTCTCCGGCCTCAAGATGCGCATCGGCGGCATCGCCGGCCAGGTGCTCCAGAAGGTCGGCGTCGTGCCGCAGCAGCTCGCCGGCGGCGACATCTATCCGGCACTGGAGAAGGGCACCATCGACGCCGCCGAGTGGGTCGGCCCCTACGATGACGAGAAGCTCGGCTTCGCCAAGGTCGCCAAGTACTACTACTATCCGGGCTTCTGGGAAGGCGGCCCGACCGTCCACGCCTTCACCAACCTGGACAAGTGGAATTCGCTGCCGAAGAACTACCAGGCGATCCTCACCAACGCGATGGCCAACGCCAACAGCTGGATGGCCGCGCGCTACGACATGCAGAACCCGGCGGCACTGAAGCGTCTGGTCGCCGGCGGCACCCAGCTTCGTCCCTTCACCAACGAAGTGCTAGAGGCCTGCCTCAAGTCGACCAACGAGCTGTGGGGCGAGATCTCGGCCAAGAACCCCGACTTCAAGAAGTCGATCGACGCCATGCAGGCCTACCGCTCCGACGAATATCTGTGGTGGCAGGTCGCCGAATACACCTACGACAGCTTCATGATCCGCTCGCGCACCCGCGGCTGATCTTTCGAAACGACGCAAGACGACAGAGCCCGGCCTCGTTCGCGAGGCCGGGCTTTTTCATTGCCGCCAGCGGCCGCCCAAACAAAAATATGAAAAACAACCCCATGCACAGTAGAAGCGGGGTGAGGGCAGGCTGCCCTGTGAATGCTGCCAACCATTTGGACCGTCGGGGTAAGTCAGCAGCAAGGGGCAATCGTCGCGCGGCCGGGGCCAACGCGGCGATTTTGCCTGATCGCGGCAGCTGGAATGACATCGTCATTTGGCGCGCGTCTGTTCCCACATCGTCATTGCGAGGAGCCCTTGCGACGAAGCAATCCAGACCGTGACCGCGGAGGGGTGCTGGATTGCTTCCGCCTTCGCCGAGGCTTCGGCAGACAAGCCGCTACGCTCGCAATGACGAGTGGATGGAGTTGGGGCTCGACCCAGCAACGAACCCGTTTGACACGTCGGGCAAAACAGTGGCAAAAAGCTAACATCGTATAATCCGAAATTGGCGCTACGGTGCCGATCCCGTGAGGTGACGATGAGCTTCGATCCCGATGAGGTTCAACGCGCGCTGCGCAAGGCATGGTCGTTGTCGACTTTCAGGCAATGGACGCCGGACAATCCGGCGGCCGGGCAGTGCAACGTCACGGCGCTGCTCGTTCACGAACTCTTCGGCGGCGAGCTGCTGAAGACGCCTCTGCCGGCCGGGGACCATTTTTACAATCGGATCGGAGGCCGGAGGTATGACTTCACTGCGAGCCAGTTCGATCACCCAATCGCTTACATGGACTTGCCTGCAAATCGGGCCGACGCAGAGCCAGGAGCAACAAACGACGAACTGGCTGAACTCAAGGCCGCTTTTCAGGAGCACCGTGCCAAGTCAGGTTAGGAGCGATCCAGTCTTCCAAGAGGCGCCCGTGGATATGTTCGACTGCGGTCCGGCGATGACGCGCCATTGTCGGACCGCAGGTGGTAAGGCGGCGAGTTACTTCGCCTCCTTCAGCTTCTCCATGACTTCGTCCAGATTGAAGCTGGCCGCCTTCTGCCGCTGCGGGTAATCGCGGAACGTTGTCAGGAACTGGCCCACGTAATCCTGCGCCGGTACGAGCAGGAACACGTGATCGAACAACCAGTCGTAGTACGTGTTCGAGGTAATGTCCGCGCGCTCATAGGGATCGGTTCGGAGATTGAAGATCTTTGGAACGCGCAGGCTGGTAAAGGGATTGGCCCAGAGCAGAAACTGCCCGTTGGCGCGCTGCTCCATGAACACGACCTTCCAGTTGTCGTATCGCAATCCGACCAGTTGCTGATCGTCGTTGACATAGAGGAACGAGTCTCGCGGGCTCTTCGCGGTCTGTCCGGTCAAATACGGGACGAGATTGTAGCCATCGAGATGCACTTTGTAGGTGATGTCGCCAATCTTGTATCCGGCGCGCAGCTTTTCGCTCACCTGCGGTTCGCCGGCAACCCCGAGAATGGTCGGAAGCATGTCGTGATGAGCGGTGATTTCGTTCGACACCTGGCCTGCCTTGATCTTGCCCGGCCATCGGAGGATCGCCGGCACCCGATAGGCTCCTTCCCAGTTCGTGTTCTTTTCGCTGCGGAATGGCGTCATACCTGCATCCGGCCAGGTGTTCATGTGCGGACCGTTATCGGTCGAGTACATGACGAAGGTGTCCTGGGCGATGCCGAGGTCGTCCAGCGTCTTGAGCACCGTTCCCACGTTCTTGTCGTGATCCATCATTGCGTCGTGGTACGAACTCTGCCAGCGGCCGGCCTGGCCGAGGCTTTCCGGCTTCGTGTGCGTACGCGTGTGCATGTGGGTGAAGTTCACCCAGACGAAGAATGGTTTGTTCGCATTCTTTTGCCTCTTGATGAAGTCCGCGGCTCGATCCGCGATGTCGTCGTCGACGGTCTCCATCCGTTTCTTCGTCAGCGGGCCGGTGTCTTTGCATACTTGCTTGCCAACCTTGCCGAAGCGCGGATCAACCGTCGCATCGTCCTTGTCGGATGCCTTACAGTCCAAAACGCCCCGCGGCCCATACTTGGCTTTGAAGGCGGGGTCCTTGGGGTAGTCGGGCAGTTCCGGCTCTTCTTCCGCGTTCAAGTGGTAGAGATTGCCGTAGAATTCGTCGAAGCCATGAATCGTTGGCAGGAATTCGTTGCGGTCGCCCAGATGGTTCTTGCCGAACTGGCCAGTGGCATAGCCCATTGGCTTGAGCAACTCGGCCACGGTGGGATCTTCTTTCTGCAGCCCAAGGGTGGCGCCAGGCAGCCCGACCTTGGTCATTCCAGTCCGCAAGCCGGACTGGCCCGTGAGAAACGAGGCGCGCCCCGCGGTACAACTCTGCTCCGCGTAATAGTCCGTGAACATCACGCCCTCGTTTGCGAGGCGGTCGATATTGGGCGTTTGATAACCCATCATCCCCCGTGAATACGCGCTGACATTCGACTGCCCGATGTCATCGCCCCAGATGACAACGATGTTGGGCCTTTGCTGCTGTTGTGCCACCACCGGTACGGAGGTCATGGCTGCAACGGATATAGTCGTAAGCAAGAACATGGCCTTGGTGATCTTCATGATGAAAGCCTCTCGCTGATACAACGACACTGATCGCGACGTATCGGACGATTCCAGTCAGGCCGGCCGGTCAGCCGAGTTCAATGCGCGAGAGCTTGCAGTCGGTTGAGTGGAGAGCGCTACTCAGCGAGTGCATTGGCAGGCCGGAAACTGCACGAGCGGCGGCGTATTGCCCAAGAAGATGAATAGAACCACTCGCGTCAGGGCCGGGCAGGACCAGACATGCGCAGCCATGCTGCCGCTGCGGTGGCACTGTGCGGCCGCCAGGAGCGAACTTCGACGCCTTCCTCGCGCAGGAACGCGGCCAGCCAAGCTGCCTGGCGGTTCAAACGAGGTTGGTGAACGATAGCGACGCGGGCGATCATTTTTCGAGCCCTGCACCAGCCGATTACATCATTAGCGGTCGGGACTGAGAACGCCCAGCGATCAATCTCGAGCCAATCGAGATACATTCGAGTTCCGCCCATTGAGCCGGAATCGGCAATCGTTGCCGCCAGGTCGATGAATTCCCGGTTTGTCACTGCTCCGCGAAAATGGACTGTGACAACACCGTCTTCCAGTGTGGAATCGATATCGATCATGGCGCGTGGGCCGCGACATTTTGTACCGCTGAGTTGCTGACCAAGAGTCCACTCGATAGCCCGCTTGCGCTACTCTGTTACTGCAGCGTTCGGCCCGATTGTGCCGAGCCTATCAGTTTGCGGGACGCAGGGGTGAAACCATGCGGTACGAGCCGTTAAGCCGATTTCCGGCCCTTCGCACCCGCGACGTCGACGAACTCCGCCAACGCCTATCTGGCCTCTTTTCGGTATGGTCGATGGACTTGGGGCGCGGTGGCCAAAGGACTTTTGAGGGATGTCTCAACCATCGACAAATGCAAGATGTCGGCGTGACTTACGCCCGGTATGGCTCCCCATTGGCGGTTTGTCTTTCGCACGGTGATACCTACCTTCAAGGCTTTCCAGTTCGCGGTCGCGGCTCCGTTGTTAATGACGGGATGGAGGGTGAAATTTCGCCTGGCTGTGGAGCCGTCTGCGGACCGAACGCAGACATGCGGATCAAGTACTCATCCGATTTTGAGCACCTGATCCTCCGCATCAAACCGCAAAGGTTGGTCAAGACGCTGAGTGAACTGATCGGTCGACCGGTCGACCCACTGCGGATGGCGACCAACATCAGACCCGTTCCGGCAATGGCGGTTGCTCAACGTCGCCTGGTTGAGTTTGTGGCGTTCGAATTAGACCGTGTCGATGCTTCGCTTCCCGATCTTGTATTGGCTGAGCTCGAACAGACCCTTGTCGTCTCTTACCTTAATTGCAATCTCCACAATTATAGTCATCTGCTGGTGCGAGATCCGGTCCGCCCGGTCGCGCCCTGGCAGGTGCGTCTCGCGGAGGAATATATCGAGCAGAACTGGGATCAGCCGGTCACAGTTGAAGCGCTCGCCCATGTCGCAAACGCCGCGATCCGGAGTCTGTTCTTTACATTCAAGAAGAGCCGCGGAGTGTCACCGATGGCCTTCGTGAGGCAGGTTCGGCTGCGACATGCGAAGGAAATGCTCATGCATGCGACGCCCGAGACGACTGTGACCTCGGTAGCCTACACTTGTGGATTTAGTAATCTGGGACACTTTGCGAAATATTATCATACTGCCTTTGGCGAGCACCCCTCGGAAACTCTGCGAACGGCGCGCAAATAATTACCTCCCGAAATGGATCAGGGCGTTATCGCAAACTCGTCAACTTACGAGCCGCTACTCGTTGGTTGCCGGCCCTACAGCTGCGGACCAGACAGTCTAACCTCTCGCTCGGCACGGAAGACATTGCCATACAGGTTGCTGATCCATTGTCTTCCGCTCGAGGTTACGTTCAGATAACGGATCGCCGTCTGGACTTGCGGCGCGACCTTGGTCCAGTAGAACTGCGGATATTTGTGCACCACGTCCGCGGGGGTGGCGTATCCGAGCGATTTGTTGAGCCCTATCTCTTCGAATTCGTAGAAGAGCGCATTCGATTTCTTCATGTAGTTGGGATCGCCGAGCTGACCGATCAGATCAGCGGCACGCAGCAGCAAACCTTCCTCCTCGTCCAGGTCATCCTTGAGTTCGCTCGTTGGTGCGTCTGTGTAGGGAAAGCGGGTATATTCGATGGCTTGGGCAACGCGCGCGGCGTCGATCTGGTCGACTGCGTCGAGACGCTCCACCGCGAACAATTTTGAGCGGTCGACGTGATAGGGCGCAAGCGCTGCATCGGAGGAGCCGATCGGTAACTCAACCGTTCGGCCGGTACCATCAACAACATAGGCGCCCTCCTGGTCTCCGTAGATTACGCCTCGAACGTAGCCGATGTCGTGGATCAGACAGGCCAGGATAAAGTGAGCGTAATCGCTCGCCGTCGTTTGCCTCAGAAGTGAGCGGCCGATCAGGATGTCGTGCCCCACCAGCGTGACCAAGAGGGTGTGCTCTACGTTGTGGTATAATGCATCGCTGTTGCCGATACATTCCAGTGCCAGCTTCGCTGCGTAGGGGAGCAATTCCGGCAAGCGGGCATGCGACGAGCCGAAGCGGCCTTGTGTCTCCGTGATGAGGAACGCGCCGAGCGCCTGGGACGTCAGTTCTGGAATTGTTATCATGAGCAAGGTCCTCACGTTCGTCGACGAACCTGCAGTAAGCCTCTGCAGGATCAGGAGGGAGAGGAGGCCACTGGAAGAATACGACGCCTGCCTGGAAGTTGCTAAGCGCCAGCGAAGTGAAGGTGACGTCGCCGCCTCAAAGCGGCTGAACAGGACGTGAGGCCAAAGGAGGGGGCGATGTTTGACCTAGATCAACGGTGTGGCAGCGAGGCCGAGGGACGCCTGCCGGATAGCGACGTCCGCTTAGGGGTAAGAAGCCGCCATCACGCCGATCTTGGCGGAACGTCCGTTTAGGGGGCCAACAGGAGACGTTGAGCCGTTCCCTGCAATCAAGACTGTTGCTATAATTCTGCGCCAGCCGGAAAGTCCCGGCAAGCGTGGGGTCGTCAATGCAGCCAGACACCCAGTACGCCAAGAGCGGCGACGTTCACATCGCTTATCAAGTGTTCGGCGAGGGGCCGCTCAACGTCGTCTTCGCTCCGCCGGCCTTTACCAACGTCGAGCACTGGTGGGACGAACCGGAGGTAGGTCGTTGGCTGCTGCGCCTGGCGAGCTACGCTAGGGTGGTGATGTTCGACAAGCGCGGCACCGGCCTGTCGGATCGGGGCGCTGACTTCCCGGGTCTGGACCAGCGTATGGACGACTTGCGGGCGGTCATGGACAGCACCGGCATGGACGAGGCGGCGCTTCTCGGTATTTCCGAGGGCGGCACGATGTCGGCGCTGTTCGCCGCGACCTATCCCAGTCGCTGCCGCGCGCTGGTGCTCTGCAACGCCTATCCTGCAACGACATTTGTTGTCCCGACGCTGGAACAAGTTCTTGACTATATTGACCGTAACTGGGGCAGCGGCGGCAGCGTGGCAAGATTTGCGCCTTCCCGTGTGAACGATGCCGCGTTCAAACGCTGGTGGGCTAAGAACGAGCGCGTGTCCAATAGCCCTGCTGGCGCCGCCGCGTACGCGCGCATGAACCGTCTGATTGACGTCAGCGACATCGTCTCGACGATCCAGGTCCCGACCCTCGTCATCCACCGGACGGGGGACAGCAACGTCAGGGTCGAGGGCGGCCGGTTTCTCGCCACGCATATTCCAGGCGCCCGCTATCTCGAGTTCGCGGGGGTCGACCACCTTCCCTTCGTCGGCGACAATGCCGACGACATCGCCGATGCGATCGAGGAGTTTCTGACCGGCTCGCGTGCGCCTGTCGCGGTCGACCGCGTGCTTGCCACGGTGCTCTTCACCGACATCGTCGGCTCGACCGAGAAAGCCGCCGCGCTCGGCGACCTTCGCTGGCGCGACCTCCTTGACACCCATCACACCGCGATACGGCGCTCCCTCTCACGCTTCCGCGGCCATGAAATCAAGACGACCGGCGACGGCGTTCTTGCCACTTTCGACGGTCCGGCACGCGGCGTGCGCTGCGCTTGTGCCATCGCCGACGAGCTCAGGCCGCTGGGCATTGAGGTCCGCGCCGGCCTTCATACCGGCGAGTGCGAGGTCATAGGCGAAGATATCGGCGGCATTGCCGTTCACATCGGAGCGCGCGTGGCGGCGCTCGCCACAGCGAGCGAGGTGTTGGTGTCGGGCACGGTCAAGGATCTGGTGGCGGGTTCCGGCTTGCGTTTTTGTGACCGTGGCAATCATTTGCTCAAGGGGGTCCCCGGAGATTGGCGCATCTTTGCAGTCGAACGGTAGATGCGGCAGCTCTAACCAGTTCGGATTGGCGCCCCTCCAATGGGCCAATGGTGGAAGTCGTCCTGCGATTTTCACCGCTGGCCGTAACGGAGATGTCGGCGCATCCCGCATCGAGATGCGAGCCATTAGCTGCCTCCATTTACATCGCCGGATCCGATCTCATCCACTTTAGCTTATGGCACGATGTGATCCAAAGCAGAGTCCGCAAGCGAGCTATCGGCGCTATCCCTGGGGAGGGGGACACCCGTATGCTCCGGATTCGAATGAACTCCACCCGACGGCGGAGCGACATGTTATTCTGGACCATTGTATTTATGTGATTATCAGGAGACCGGATCATGATTCCGCAGGATCGGTTTCGCGGCCTCTTTCATAAATATCTGCTCGCGCTTTTCGTGGCTGTCGCGATCCCACTTGCGTTCAACGGGGTTATTGAGGCGTGGTTCGGCTATCGCGATCAGCGCGCGAGGCTCGACCAGTGGCTTAGCCTCCAGTCCGCATCCGCGGCCGCCGAAATACACGATTTCATCTACGGCATCACAAGTCAGCTTGGCTGGCTGGTTCAGCTTCCATGGAGTGACGAGTTCGACGAACGCCGGCGGACCGACGCGTTGCGCCTGCTTCGACAAGCGCCCGCCATCGTCAGTCTCACACTCCTCGACGGCAATGGCCTGGAGCGTCTCTACATCTCGCGGATCGGCCTCAATCGTGTCGAGAGCCGTACGGACCGATCAGCTGATCCCGCCTTGGTTGGTGCCCGCGCAGCTCAGATCTGGTTCAGCGACGTCAGCTACAATCGAGGCTCCGAACCGTACTTGACGGTTGGGATGACCGGCAACCGACCGGCGGTCGGCGCAGTCATAGCCGAAGTGAACCTCAAGCTGATTTGGGACGTGATCTCGGCGATCAAGGTCGGAAGGACCGGCTCCGCCTTCGTCCTGGACCGATCGGGTCGCCTGATCGCCCATCCCGACATCAGCCTCGTGCTCCGCGGGGCGGAGGAAGCAACCTCCAAACCATTTCGGGCTGTGCGGGACGCGATAGGGCCGAAAGCGGGCTTCGCAACCAGCCGGGATGCACAAGGACACTATGTTGCTGCCAGCGCGGCTCCCGTACAGGGCCCCGACTGGACAGTCGTGGTCGTGCAGCCGCTATCCGAAGCTTATGCGCCGATCTATTCCGCCCTGTGGCGGACGGCAATGCTCCTCGCAATCAGCACCATGCTCGCAGGGATACTTGCCTATGCATTGGCGCACCGGATGACGGAGCCGATCAAGCTGCTCGAGGAGGGCACGGAGAGGATTGGCGCCGGGTCCTTTGACCACCGCATTTCAATCCACACCGGGGACGAGTTCCAGCGTCTTGCAAACAGTTTCAACAGAATGGCGTCCGAGCTGGCGCTGGCGCAGCAGCACCAGGAGCGCATCGCCAAGCTCAAGCGGTTCCTTGCCCCCCAGGTCGCCGATCTCGTCGATCGAGCCGGCGATGACAGCGTGCTGGACGGCCGCCGTACGGAAGTCGTCGTTGTCTTCTGCGATTTGAGGGGGTTCACCGCGTTTTCGGCAGGCGCCGCGCCCGAGGACGTCATGAGCGTACTGGCGGAGTATTATGAAAGCCTCGGCAGGGTCATCGCGAAATTCGAGGCAACGCTGATCAATTTCTCCGGCGACGGACTGATGGTGCTGGTGAACGCACCCGTCCCGGTCGAAGAGCCTGCATTGAGAGCCATCGATCTCGCCGTCGACATGCAGACGAACGTGCAAGTCCTCATCGCCGGCTGGCGATCGCGTGGCTATCACGTTGGTTTCGGAATCGGCCTTGCCAGCGGGCCGGCGACTGTCGGCCGGATCGGATACGAGGACCGGCTCGACTACACCGCCATTGGGAGCGTCGTGAATCTTGCGGCCCGACTGTGCGCATCTGCCGCAGACAAGGAAATCCTGATCGACGCCAAAGTCGCCGCCGACGTCAAGGGCAGGCGGCCCGTTGAGGATCTCGGGGGCCGCGAAATCAAAGGATTTGACGAAGCTATTCCGGTCTTCGGAATATCCTTTGATGCTCTCTCGCCGAGTGGCCGCGGGATGCCTGGCACAATCCGCTAGAGACTGTTCGAGTATCCGGGGCTATGCTCCGGCAAATGGCTGACGGCAGCGGGTCCGTAGGCATGAGGTGCGCCAACCCTGGAGCAGCAACGCTACCCAGACGCGCCAGACGGCGCGATTTTCTTCTTTGGATGGCAGGCGCCGCGACGTGGACGACCGTCTCGTATGGGCAGAAGCCCTCCATGCCGGTCATCGGCTATCTTTGCCCGGAGTCACCCGAGCTCTTTGGCAGTCGACTTGGGGCTTTCCGACAGGGACTGGAGGAAGCCGGCTTCGTCGAGGGTCGCAATGTGGCGATCGACTTTCAGTGGGCCAACGGACAATATTCTCGATTGCCTGCCCTGGCTGCTGAATTGGTCGCCAGAAATGTAGACCTGATCGTGGCTCCTGGTGGGGCTCCCGTGGCACTTGCCGCGAAGGCTACGGGTACGACCAAGACCATCGTGTTCGAGATGGGCGGCGACCCCGTTCAGCTGCGCGTGGTGGACAGCCTGTCGCGGCCCGGCGGAAATATCACGGGAGTATCGAGCCTGAGCGTCGATGTGTCGCCAAAGCGGCTTGAGCTGATGCGCGACCTGTTGCCCACGGCGACCAGATTGGCGGTGGTCGCCAACCCGACAAGTCCGACCGCACCATCACAATTGCAGAAGCTTCAGGCGGCCGCGGAAGCCCTGCGGGTTCAACTGCAGATCTATAGCGCAAGCAAGGAGGATGAATTTGAATCGATGTTCGCCACCGTTGCCAGGGACGGGCCAGGCGGAGTTGTGTTTACCTCCGACCCCTATTTTGCATTTCGCAGTGCTCGGCTGGCGGCTCTCGCGATGAAATATCAATTGCCCGCAATCACGCAGACCCGAGACTTTCCCGTGGCT
The DNA here is from genome assembly GCF_052588265.1 of Bradyrhizobium sp. Pa8. NCBI lineage: Bacteria > Pseudomonadati > Pseudomonadota > Alphaproteobacteria > Hyphomicrobiales > Nitrobacteraceae > Bradyrhizobium > Bradyrhizobium sp. Pa8. The sequence goes on from NZ_CP176767.1 coordinate 3,826,978, forward strand.
GGAGGTTTGATGAGCTACGGAGGAGATTTCATGCAGTCGCACCGTCGCGCGGGTATCTATGCCGGACGCATTCTGTCGGGCGTGAAGCCTTCTGACCTTCCAGTTCAGCTCGTCACGAAGGTGGAGCTCGTTGTCAATTTGAAGGCAGCGAAACTGCTCGGCCATCCGTTCTCCGCAGCAGTCATTGCCGGCGCAGACGAGGTGATCGAGTAAATGTGCGTGTACGCGAGCTCGGTCTTGCCGGCTCTTGCGCCCGCCAGGGGAGGGCGCGCGACGCAGCGAAAGAGACGAGTTTCAGTGCTTGTCAGACCGCCGGGGGAAGCGGTGTCCGGCCGGATTTGCCAACGCGATGCTTCGCCATCTCCCGCCATCGCTGAAAGGTCACGTACAGCAACGGCACCAGGAAAATGCCGATCGAGCTTGCCGCGAGCATGCCGCCGAACACCGCGGTGCCGACCGCGCGGCGGCTAATTTCGGCTGCTCCAGTCGCGACAACCAGCGGCACCAGGCCGAGAATGAATGCGATCGAGGTCATCATCACTGCTCGGAACCGCATTTGTGATCCCAGCACCGCCGCATCTTCCACCGATCGACCGGCTTCACGCTGCTCCTTTGCGAATTCCACGATCAGGATTCCGTTCTTGGCAGCGAGCGCGATCAACACGACGAGCCCGATCTGGCCGTAAAGGTCGAGATTGAGCCCGGCGATCTTGATCGCCGCATAGGAGCCGAGAACACCCACCACGACGGCCAGCAGGACGGGGACAGGAATGGTCCAACTCTCATAGAGCGCCACCAGGAACAGATATGCGAACAGCACTGCCAGTCCGAGGATGACGCCAGTTTGGCCCGACGCCGCCTGCTCCTGATAGGCCGTGCCGGTCCATTCGAAGGAATAGCCCGCCGGCAATGTGGACCTGGAGAGTTCCTCCATCGCAGCGATCGCCGTGCCCGAGGAAACGCCGGCCGCAGGTCCGCCATTGATGGTGACCGAACGGTAGTTGTTGTAACGCGTGATCACCTGCGGCCCGGTCACGATCCTGATATTCGCGATGGAGCGAATTGGCACCATTTCGCCAGTGCTGTTGCGAACGTAGATTTGCCAGATGTCTGAAATGTCACCGCGATTGGCCGCTTCGCCTTGCACATTGACCTGCCAGGTACGGCCAAACAGGTTGAAGTTGTTGACATAGAACCCGCCGAGGGTTGCCTGTAACGCCGTGAACACGTCACTCATGTTGAGGCCAAGGGCCTGAGCCTTTGCACGGTCGATATCAAGATAGATCGATGGATTGGTCGCGGTGAAGGTCGAGAAGACCCGCGTCAGCCGCGGATCGCGGTTCGCCACGCTGATCAAGCCACTCACCACGCTGCCGACCGCCGCAGGATCTTGTCCCTCGAGCGCCTCGAGCTGATATTCGAACCCGCCTGAGGTCGATAGACCGATAATCGGCGGCAGATTGAATGGCAGAATGTTGGCCTCGCGGATTTGCGCGCCGGCGTTGAACGTCCGCCGGATAGTCGCCTGCACCGAATCCGAGGCCGCCGTGCGATCCGCGAATGGCTTCATCCGTGCGACGATGAAGGCCGAATTCGGCTGGTTGCCACCATCGAGCAGCGAAAAGCCGATGATCGAGAGCACGTGTTGGATTGCGGGAATCTGCTTGAGCAACGTCTCGACCTGCTTAGTCACCTCGCTGGTACGCGCAACCGACGCCGCGTCGGGCAGTTGCACCGCTATGAAGAACGCGCCCTGGTCCTCCTCGGGCAGAAACCCGGTCGGCGTGATGCGCGACACGCCAAAAATTCCGCCCGTGAACACCAGGACCGCGACAAGCGACAACAGCGCCATGCGCAGCAGGCGGCGGACGATGCTGGCATAGCGGTCGCGAACCCAATCGATTCCGCCGAGCACGCGCGCCATGATGCCGCGCCGCGGCCCGCTATGGCGCAAGAACACCGCACAGAGCGCCGGAGACAACGTGAGCGCGTTCAGCGCCGAGATCACCATCGCCGCGCTGATCGTGACCGCGAACTGGCGAAACAACGTTCCCGAGATTCCCGGGATGAACGCGATCGGCACGAACACCGATAACAGTACCAGCGAGATCGCAATGATCGGCGCGGTGATCTGCGCCATCGCCTTTTTTGTCGCCTCGGCGGGCGAAAGATCCGGCTCCTCCTCCATCACGCGTTCGACATTCTCGACAACAACGATCGCATCATCAACCACGATGCCGATAGCGAGCACCATCGCGAGAAGGGAGACCGTGTTGGCGGAGTAGCCTAGCGCCAAGAGGACCGCGAAGGCACCGATCAAGCTGACGGGAACCGCGACCGCCGGAATCACGGTCGCGCGCAAATTGCCGAGGAATACGTAGACCACGATCACGACGAGCAGGAAGGCTTCGCCCAGCGTCTTCAGCACTTCCTTGATGGTGTCCGTGACAAAGGTCGTCGAATCGTATTGCACAAGGTGTGTCAATCCGGGTGGAAACCGCTCCGACAGTCTGGCGAGCGTAGCTTGCACGGCTCTCGCCGTCGTCACCGCGTTTGCGCCAGGGGCGAGATAGATGCCCATGGGTACGCCGGCCTGCCCGTCGATCCGAGACTCGCTGTCCATATTTTGCGCGCCGATCTCGACGCGGGCGACGTCCTTGATCCGCAATACCGAGCCGTCCGGATTGGCGCGCAACAGGATATCGCCAAACTGCGTCGAGGTGGTCAGCCGACCTTGCGTCTGCACGTTGAACTGGAACTGCTGATCGTCGCTGATCGGGCGGGCCCCGATGCGGCCGACCGGTGCCTGCACGCTCTGTGCGCGGATCGCCGCGATCACGTCCGACGGCGTCAGATTGAGGCTGGTAAGGCGCTGCGTATCGAACCAGATGCGCATAGAGTAATTCAGCTTGGCGAACAGCGTCGCTTGGCCGACGCCGGGTGTGCGAGAAATCGCATCGAGGACGTTGATGATGGCATAGTTTGTGATGAACAGCGGATCCTGCTCGCCGTTCTTGCTGTAGAGCACGATAAACTGCAGCACCGCCGAGGAGCGCTTCTGTACCGTCAGTCCTTGCGCCTGTACTTCGGTCGGCAGTTGCGCGAGAGCGCTCTGCACGCGGTTATTGACGTTTACGGTATTGATGTCGGGATTGGTGCCGAGCGCGAACGAGACAGTCAGCGTATAGCTGCCGTCATTGCCGCTGGTCGACTTCATGTAGAGCATCTTGTCGACGCCGACGACCTGGGCCTCAAGCGGTTGGGCGACGCTCGATTCCACCACCTCGGCGGACGCGCCCGGAAAGTTGGCGCTGACGGTAACCTGCGGGGGCACGATGTCCGGGAACTGTGCCACCGGGATCTGCAAGAGCGCAAGCGCACCCGCGATTGTGATGACAAAGGCGATCACAATGGCCAGGCGTGGACGATCTACGAAGATCGACGAAATCATGGGGCTGCGCCCGTCGGTTTCGGGCCGATCCCGCCGCCGCTTTTCTGGCTGCTGCCACTAACCGCGCTCGCGTTCATGCTCGACTGCAGCAGCGCGCTCGCGGGTCCCGGCGCCACGGGCCGGCCGGGCTGCACCCGTTGTAGGCCCTCGACGATCACCTTTTGGCCTGGCGAAAGTCCACTTGTCACGGATGCAACCGTCGGCGTTGATTGCCCAAGCTGAATTCGCTGCTGTTCGGCTTTGTTGTCGGCGCCGAGAACAAAAACATACTCACCTTGCTGATCCGAGAGAACGGCTGAACGCGGGATCGCCACCACATCGACCGGCTGCACGCCTTCGAGCAGCACAGTGACGAACTCACCGTCGGTAAGCTCGCGAACGGTCAGGCGGCCGCCGGACAGATGCGGCAAGGGTGGATTGGGAATCGTGCCCCGCAGCGTGATCGTGTCGGTGTTCTGGGCGACCGTGTTATTGACAAAATTGAGCTTGCCTACCTGATCATACAGACGGCCGTCCGTCAGCCGAAGGCGAATAACAACTGCGTTGAAGCCGCCCCGTGGGGCGTAGCGTTCGCGTAGATCCAGCGCTTCGCGGAGCGACACCGGAAACGTGACATACATCGGGTCCTGACTGACGATGGTTGTCAGCACGCCCGAACCCGGGCTGACAACGTTGCCGTCAGTGACGGAGGTGCGTCCAATCATGCCGTCGATCGGCGAGCGAATTTCGGTGTAGTCGAGATTGATCTGCGATAGGTCGACCTGCGCCTGCGCCGCCTGCACTTGCGCTTCCAGGCTCTGCTGGTTGGCGATTGCGGCGTCATAGGTGGATTGTTGGCCGGCCGGTCCGCCCAGCAGCGTCCTCGCCCGCTCGGTTGTCAGCTTGGCGTTGACCAAGGTTGCCTGGAGCTGCGCGACCTGCGCCTGCTTCGACTTGAGGTCGGCTTCAAAGGGACCGCGCTCGAGCTTGTAGAGCAGATCGCCGGTCTTGACCTCGGCGCCTTCCACGAAATCGCGCTGCTCCAGAAAGGCGGTGACGCGCGCGACGACGCTGACGCGATTGGTCGCTTCGATACGTCCCAGAAACTCGCTGGATTGGATGACGGGCCGCTTGACCGCTTCCATCACGCCGACGGCCGGAGGTCCCGCTGGGCCGACCTGGGCGTCGGCGCTTGCGATCGTTCCGAAACCGATGGCCCCCAGCATGACGGCGCTTACCAGCGTGCCGCTCACTGTTTTATCAAGGTGCATGCCCTTGTGCGCCTTCCACTTTTCAGGTCTCGATCTGCTGTCGTGGCGGTAGAACGCAATCACATTCATAGCAGGACCGTGGCAGGACGTCGACGACGGGCGATTTCTCACTTCTGACCAGTCAGGCGTCGCGTCCACGATGGGACGGAACCGTGCCCGGGCTGACGGCAAGAACTTGCCCTAAACCAAGGCCCCGCGGCCGAGAGAAACGACCTCGGCCGCCATTTTGAGTGGCGGGTCCGCTGCGGGGCAGAAGCGGCAATGTTTATTCAATCGCGCGATTTCTGCTCGCTCCCCAGCCGACATCCGCTGCCCTATGAGTACGCGTCCTAATCAGCTTACACTAACCTGACAGGAGAGACCGGCCGGCCTGCCGGGCGTTTTTTCGCTGGCCGAGGCGCCTCGAATGGTGGAAGAGAGCGAAGATGCGGCGCGAGCCGTGATTGCACCGGAACCTCCGGCGGGACTGCGATGCGCCTTCTGATCGTCGAGGACAATGTCGAGCTGTCGCGGCTCGTTGCCGCCGGGCTGTCGGCCGCCGGCTTCCAGAGCGACATCGTGAGCACCGCGGCCGAGGCGCGCGAGGCGGTCAGCAGCGTCAGCTACGCTGCGATGATCCTCGACCTCGGCCTGCCCGACGGCGACGGCCTGTCGGTGCTGCGCGAGCTGCGCCGGCAGATGGAGCCGCTGCCGGTGCTGGTGCTGACCGCGCGCGGCGGCCTGCAGGATCGCGTCAGCGGCCTGCGCAGCGGCGCCGACGACTACCTGGCAAAGCCGTTCGCGATGGAGGAGCTGGTGGCGCGGCTGGAGGCGATCCTGCGCCGGCCCGGCCAGCTGCTCGGCCGCTCGCTGCGCCTCGCCAATCTCGTCTACGACACCGAAAGCCGCCAGATTTTCGTCGACGACCAGCCGCGGATCATCTCCGCGCGCGAGACCTCGGTGCTGGAAATCCTGCTGCGCCGGCAGGGGCGGGTGGTGCCGAAGAAGAATGTCGAGGACCACATCTTCGGGCTCGAAGGCGAGGTCGCCTCCAACGCGGTCGAGGTCTACGTCTCGCGGCTGCGCAAGCAGCTCACCGAACACGGCGCCAAGGTCGTGATCCACACCATCCGCGGCGTCGGCTATCTCTTGTCCGAGGAGAAATAGCGTGGCGGCCGCCGGGGCCTATGGCAGATCGCCGACATTCAAATCGTTGATCTGGCGCATCGTGTTCATGCACATCGTGGCGGTCGCGATGGTCGCGATCTTCCTGCCGCTGGTGCTGTTCTGGCTGCTCAATTCCGAAGTCGACCAGCTGCACCGCGAAGCCATGCGGGCGCAGGCCGAGGTGCTGGCCGAGCGCATCGTCGCGGCGCCGGACGGCCTGCTGACGTTCAACCTGCCCGACAGCCTGCGGGGCCTCTATTCGGAAGCCTACGGCCGCTATCTCTACGACATCCGCGATGCCGAGGGCCGTTTGCTGTTTTCGTCCCGCCGCAAGACGGGAGCTGCCGTGTCGGCGCCGCCGACACTTTCCGAGACGATTTCCGGCGCCGGCGTCACCCGCATCATCGACGGCAAGATCGTGCGCATCCGCGTGGCCGAGGATCTGGCGCATCGCGACGTCATCATCGACGACATCATCTCGAACTTCTTCCGCCGGGTCGGGTGGATCACCATTCCGATCCTGCTGATCCTGCTCGCCGCCGATATCATCATCTTCCGCCGCGCCATCGCGCCGTTGTGGAAGGCCTCGGAGGAGGCCAGCAATATCGGCCCGGCGCGCACCGACATCCGCCTGCCGACGGAGCAGATCCCGCGCGAGATCATGCCGCTGGTCATCGCCGTCAACCAGGCGCTCGACCGCCTCGAGGACGGTTTTCGGGTGCAGCGGCAGTTCACGGCGGATGCCGCGCATCAATTGCGGACGCCGCTCACGATCCTCCGCACGCGGATCGAGACGCTGGGCGATGGCGCCGCAAGGCAGGCGCTGCACGACGACATCGAAGGCATGAGCCGCATCGTCGCCCAGCTGCTGGAGATCGCCGAACTCGACACCCTGGTGCTCGATCCCGGCGAGACCGCGGATCTGCGCGCCGTCTGCGCCGAGGTGGTCGGCTCCATCGCGCCGTTCGCGATCGCACAGCACAAGGACATCGCGCTGAAGGGCGCCGACGCGCCGGTGCTGATCCACGGCAATGCGGAGATGCTCCAGCGTGCGATCTTCAACCTCGCCGAAAACGCCATCAAATTCACAGCGAAGGATACCTCCGTCGATGTCGAGGTGCGCGAGGACGGCTCGGTGCGCGTGCGCGATTGCGGCCCCGGCATCGCGGAGACCGAGCGCGACCTGATCTTCCAGCGCTTCTGGCGCGCCGACCGCCAGCGCAGCGACGGCGCGGGCCTCGGGCTCTCGATCGTGCGCGGGGTCGCGGACGATCATGCCGCGACGGTGGCGGTGGAAAATCTGCCGGGCGGCGGCGCGGAGTTCACGCTGCGGTTTCGGCTGGCGGAGGGAGCCGTTGCTGCTCCCTCCCTTGGTCAAGGCTGATCGTCGAGCCCCGCGAGGGGCGGGCTATTTCAGCTTGCCGGTGGACAGGTCCATGATCATGCGCGTGGCCAGATAAAGCCGCGGCACGATGCTGTTGATCTGCACATATTCGGCATCGTTGGAGTGCGCGCCGAAGCCGGACAGGCCCATGCCTTCCACCACGGCGCCGCTGGTCTTGAGCGCGGCAAATGCGGCGTCGGTGCCGCCGCCGGTCGCCTTCTCGTCGACCTTGAGGGACAGTCCGATCTCCCCATAGATCGTCTTGCCGTAGGCCGCGACGCGGCGCGAGGCGTCGTTGGCCTCCAGCGGCGGGCGGCGCACCTCGAATTTCAGCTCGACCCTGGAGTCGGGCAGCAGGCGATTCTTGATCTTCTCCTGCAACGCCTTCTGCAGCTCGTCGAAATCGGCGACCTTGAGCGCACGCGCATCGGCCTGGGCCGAGGCGTCGGCCGGGATCACGTTGCGGTTGGTGCCGGCCTTCGAGACCGTCCAGTTCAGCTTCAGGCCCTGCTCGGGCTTGGACAGGTCCTTCATCTGCAGCACCTGGTGCGAGAGCTCGTACAGCGCGTTGACGCCGCCCTCGGGCCGCGCGCCGGCGTGCGAGGACTTGCCATGCACCGTGAGATAGGCCGAGCCGATGCCGCTGGTGGCAAGGCGCAGCGTGCCGTCGGTGCCGCCGCCTTCGAACGAGAACACCACGTCCTGATCCGCAGCGAATTTGGTGATGGTGCTGCGCCAGCCGGGCGAGGAGATCTCCTCGTCGCCATTGGTGAGCACCGTGAGGGTGCCGTAATCCCTGAAGTTGAGTTTCTGGAGCATCGCCACGGTATGGAGAATGAGCGCGACGCCCTGCTTGTCGTCGGCAATGCCAAGGCCGTAGGCCTTGTCGCCGTCGACGCGGAACGGCTGGTCCTTCAGCATGCCCTTCAGGTACACCGTGTCCATGTGGGCGATCAGCATGATCTTCTTGCTGCCAGTGCCCTTGAACACGGCGTGCACGGCCGGGCCGATCGTCTCGGGCGTGTCGTCGAGGCGATAGACGTCGGTGGGGTGCAAAATCTCCACCGTCCCGCCGAGCTGCTTGAGCTGGCCGGCAACGCGCTCGGCGATCTGGTTCAGGCCGTCGATGTCCTTGCTGCCGGATTCGATGCTAACGAGATCGCGCAGCGTGTCGAGCAGCGGCTGCTGCTCCTTTTGCGCCAGCGCATGGACATCGGTCATCGGTTCCGCATGCGCAAACGTTGCGGCACATGCCAGCCAGAGCGATGCGATCAAGGGGGTGAGCGACGGAGCTGGGAGCGATCGGGACATGCGCGGCGGTCCATCAATTGGAGGATGGCCCGGTATGCCCGTGTTTCCGGCGCTTGTCACGCGCGCGGACCCGGCGGCAATTCCTCCGCTGCTTCCCAGCAATGCGCCACTGTTCGCACAGAACAGCGAGCGCGCCATTGCCTGGTCGGGTCGGCGAGAAGTGCCTGCCAACTATGTGCGCCTGACGTTCGTACATAGATCATCGTTCCCATCGCGCACGCCTCGAAATTTCCCGCCCTCGCAGCTCGCTCTCAGATTGTAAAGCCGACTAGAGGAGTAATCCGTATTCACCTTTGGAGGTATTGGCGAACCGCCGCCTGAGCTCCAAGCTCATCCGATTGCATCGGCGTGCTCGTCGCCAAACTCCCGTGAGAGGCCGCAATGACCCTGATCCCATTTCGACCCCGGCGTGACCCATGCGGGCCCCTTGGAAAGGGAATTGCGAGATGAATACGAAGCAGGCCGCCGCTCAGCTATCGCGCGCCAAAAACGCGCTGCAATTAATCAAGCGCTGCATCAAGGACGGTGACGAGCACCAAGCGCTCAATCATGCGAGCGTCGCGCTCGACGCACTGTCACAGATCGAAGGCGATACCCTATCCGACGACATCGTGATCCATTGGGACGATCGCGGAAACTACAACCGGTACAAAGTCGCCTGCGACGCGCAGGACGCCGGCAACCCGCGCGCTCTCGCCCGCGAATTCGTCAAGGTCGTGGAGCACGCCAGCGAAGAAACCCAATCGACAGAGGTGACCTGGCACGATGACGCTGTGACGCTGTTTGTTCATAAGCTGGAAAGGTCGTGCAACTCAGAACGTCGCTTTAGCGAAGTTTACGCCAACTGCAAAAAGAAGATGGAGGCGCACTACGATGCGCCGAACGTGGTGACATTCTCACGGAACTGATCAGCGTGACCGTTGACGCTGGCCCCCACGATCACTGCAATGAATGCGGCGAGATTGCAAATAAGAGAGCACGAGTAAGTTAACGCCCTTCCTTCTCCCGCATCCGCCTTCGCCAAGGCTTCGGCGGACATGAGGGGAGAAGAAAGAAAGCGCGGCCGCTACTTCTGCGGCGGTCCCAGATCCAGCGGCGGCAGGTCGATCTGCGGCACCTCGATCTTGACCTTGTCGAGGTCGACGTTGAGCGGCTTGTCGAGCAGGCCCGTCACCGTGACCGGGAAGATGATCACGAGCAGCACCATGATCATCTGCAGGCCGATCCAGGGGATCGCGCCCCAATAGATGTCGGAGCTCTTCACTTCCTTCGGCGCCACGCCGCGCAGATAGAACAGCGCGAAGCCGAACGGCGGATGCAGGAACGAGGTCTGCATGTTCACGCACAGCATCACGCCGAACCAGATCAGCGCCGCGTCCGGTCCCACCACCGGCGCGAGGACCTTCTGCGCGATCGGCGCGATCATCGGCAGGATGATGAAGGCGATCTCGAAGAAGTCGAGGAAGAATGCCAGGAAGAAGATGAAGAGGTTGATGAAGATCAGGAAGCCCCACACGCCGCCGGGCAGCGAGGTCAGGAGATGCTCTAGCCAGACGCCGCCGGAGACGCCGAGGAACACCACCGAGAAGCAGGTCGAGCCGATCAGGATGAAGGTGACCATGCAGGTGAGGCGCATGGTGGACTCGTAGCCCTGCTTGATCAGGTCGCGCAGGTCGGGGATGCGCGCGGCCTGGATGCAGATCCAGGTCACCGCGAGATAGGTCACCGCGAATGCGAGCTTGAAGATCAGGTTCTCACTGTACAGCATCGCGACGATGGTGCCGATGCCGGCGGCGATCACGCCTGTTATCAGCACCTTGCGGTCATTCGAGGAGAAGTCCTTGTGGTGGATCGCGGCGAGCACGATGGCGCCGACCGCGCCCATGGCGCCGGCTTCGGTCGGGGTCGCGAGGCCCATCATCATGGTGCCGAGCACGACGAAGATCAGCACGGCCGAGGGGATGATGCCCATCAGGCACTTCTTCCACAGCGCCCAGCCGGTCAGCGTGCGCGCTTCCAGCGGCACCGGAGGCACGTGGCCCGGCTTGATCAGGCCGAGAACGAAGGTGTAGCCGGCGAACAGCATGATCTGGAACACCGAGGGGCCCCAGGCGCCGAGATACATGTCGCCGACCGACTTGCCGAGCTGGTCGGCGAGCACGATCAGCACCAGCGAGGGCGGCACCAGCTGCGTGATCGTGCCGGAGGCCGCGAGCACGCCGGTGATGTAGCGCATGTTGTAGCCGTAGCGGATCATCACCGGCATCGAGATCAGCGCCATGGCAATGACCTGCGCCGCCACCGTGCCGGTGATGGCGCCGAGGATGAAACCGACGATGATGACGGAATAGCCGAGGCCGCCGCGGACCGGGCCGAACAGCTGGCCCATCGAGTCCAGCATATCTTCGGCTAGTCCACATCTCTCTAATATAGCGCCCATGAAGGTGAAGAACGGGATCGCGAGCAGCAGCTCGTTGGAGAGCACGCTACCGAACACCCGTCCGGGAATCGCCTGGAGGAAGTTGAGGTCGAAGAATCCGAGATGGATGGCGAGGAAGCCGAAGGAGAGGCCGACCGCCGCGAGCGTGAACGCGACGGGGAAGCCGATCAGCATCGCCAGAACCAGGCCGCCGAACATCAGCGGCGGCATCATTTCCAGCGTAATCATTGGGTCGGCCTCTCGTACTTGGCGTCGATCGTCACATAGCCCTGGAGAGCCGCGATACGCTTGATGACTTCGGAAACACCTTGGAGCGCCAGCAAGACGAAGCCGGCGGGGATCACGAACTTGATGGGCCAGCGGATCAGGCCGCCGGCATTGCCCGACATCTCGCCGACGTTATAGGCCTGCATGAAGAACGGCCAGGACAGATAGGCGAGCAGGAGGCAGGAGGGGATCAGGAAGCAGAGCGTGCCGATCATGTCGAGCCAGAGCTGGCCGCGTTCCGAGAGCGTGAGGTAGAAGATCTCGACGCGGACATGCTCATTGCGCTTGAAGGTGTAGGACGCGCCGAACATCACCAGGATGGCGAACATGTACCATTGCAGCTCCAGCCAGCCGTTCGAGGAGTTGCTGAAGGCATAGCGGATCATGGCATTGGCCGCGCTGACCAGGCACGCCAGCAGCACCAGGATGTTACAGACGTACCCAATCTTTTCATTGAGGGCGTCGATGGCGTTGCTCACCGCCAGCAATGGACGCATCTTACTTTCTCTCCGTCGCCGTCGCGGCCTAACACTTTACGGGAGGCTTCAGCACGCATCGCCTGGCCGGCGTGCGAAAAGCACGCGACCGTACGGATGAAATTCCGGAGCGATTGCGGCGTCAGTCCTCCCCTCGTGCCTTGCCGTCTTGACCGCGACCGCCAAAGGGGCGGGGCCGGCTTATTGCTGCCGGGCAAGCAAAGGCGGCTGCACCAAACCAGCGGGCTTGTGCGCCGTCAATCGGAAAATGGGCAAATTGACGCCGAGTCAAAAGCTTATGGCGGGGAGGCGCGAATCCCTCAGCCGCCGGTGACGCTCATGTGCCTGGAGACGCTGGGGCGGTCGTGGCGGCGGTCGATGATGAAATCGTGGCCCTTGGGCTTCAGCCCGATGGCACGGTCGATCGCATCCGCAAGCAGCATGTCGTCGTCAGATGCACGCAGAGGTTTGCGCAAATCTGAAGCATCCTCGTGGCCGAGGCAGGTGTGCAGCGTGCCCGTGCAGGTGATGCGCACCCGGTTGCAGGATTCGCAGAAATTATGGGTCATCGGCGTGATGAAGCCGAGCTTGCCGCCGGTCTCGGCAACGCTGACATAGCGCGCCGGCCCGCCGGTGCTCTCGGCCAGATCGGTCAACGTGAATTGCTGGGCGAGCCGCGCGCGCACCAGCGACAGCGGCAGGTACTGGTCGATACGGCCCGAGCCGATCTCGCCCATCGGCATGACCTCGATCAGCGTCAGCCCCATGCCCTTGCCGTGCGCCCAGCGCATCAGGTCGGGAAGCTCGTCCTCGTTGAGGTTCTTCAGCGCCACCGCGTTGATCTTCACGCCAAGCCCAGCGGCGCGCGCGGCTTCGATGCCCTCCAGCACCTTGTCGATCTCGCCCCAGCGGGTGACCTCGCGAAATTTCTTGGGATCGAGCGTGTCGAGCGAGACGTTGATGCGGCGGACGCCGCAATCGGCGAGCTCCCGGGCGTGTTTCGCAAGCTGGGTGCCGTTGGTGGTCAGGGTCAGCTCGCTCAGGGCACCGCTCGAAAGGTGGCGGGACAGCGAGCGCACCAGCGTCATCACGTTGCGGCGGACCAGCGGTTCGCCGCCGGTGAGCCGCAGCTTCCTCACGCCCTTGGCGATGAAGGCCGAGCAGAGCCGGTCGAGCTCTTCCAGCGTCAGCAGGTCCGCCTTGGGCAGGAACGTCATGTCTTCGGACATGCAATAGAAGCAGCGCAGATCGCAGCGGTCGGTGACGGATACGCGCAAATACGAGATGGTCCGCCCGAACGGATCGGTCATCGCGCTCGACAGCGCGTCCCGGGGGCTCGCGGAAAGTCCGTTCATACCAACTGCCTTGTCACTTACGGCGACGGGCGCACCTTTGCTTCAGCGGTGCTTGGAAGCAATCTAAGCATTGGACGCGGTTAGGACAATCGGGTGGTATACGTAAGTCAGCGCTTCCCGGCGTTCGGGTCGGGGAACGGCGAGCCTGCATCCGGCGCGGTCTCGACTGGAGCTGCGGCAGGCGCGGCTGCGACGGCTTTCGGCTTCTTGGGCCGGTGCGGCTTGCGGACCGGCTTTGGCGGGGCGGCCGGCTGAAGCTCGGCGAACACCGGACTAGGATCGGTGGTGACCGAGGCGGGTGTGGTGAAATCCCCGGGATTCTTGATCACGTTCACCGGCACGCTGGCTGGCTGGAACTTGGGCAGCGCGAAAGCGACCGTGAAGGGAGCGTCAGGGGCGGGAACCGAGACGGAGCAGGGGGTCTTGCAGCCCGCACCCAGCGAGGTCGTGGCGTCAGCCCCCGGAGGATTGGATTCGAGCCGGACCTGGACGGTCGGCGGCGCCGATTTGAACATGTCCCAAGACATCGAGGAGCAGCCACCAAGGCTCGCTCCCGTTAGCGCAATCGCGATGACACGACGCATGACCACCCACTTTAACTGCGACGAACCGCCACATCCCCGGGCGAACCTACGAGCGTCGTTCCAAGCAAGCAACCGGCGCGCTGCGCATAGATAATAGATGGTTAACGCAGAGTTCCGTGGAATATGCCAGTTATCTCAGTGGCTTGTGGTTTCTAGGCGGTCATCAGGCTGTGGACTGCGGCCGGCAGATCGCGCATGTGATGGATCAGCCGGTCCGGCTTCAGCTCGGCGATCGGCACGTCCGTATAGCCGAAGCTGACCCCGATCACGGGCACCCCGGCGCGCCGGGCCACGCCGACGTCGGTTCCGGCATCGCCGACCATGATGCTGGCTTTGACCGCTCCGCCGGCGCGCGCCACGGTCTCGCGGAAAATGGTCGGATCGGGCTTCTGGACGCCAAAGGTGTCCGCGCCGCAGATCGCGGCAAATCGGCGGGTGAGGTCGAGCTGGTCCAACAGCCGCTTCGACAGCCATTCCAGCTTGTTGGTGCAGACCGCCAGCCGGTGGCCCTGGGCCGTAAACTGGTCGAGCGCGGCCTCGAGCCCCTCGAACGGGCGGGATTCGACCGCGATGTGGTCGGCGTAATAGGCGATGAAATCCGCCGTCATCCGGTCCATGTCAGCCGGCGTGACCATGCGGCCCTCGGCCTCCAGCCCTCGTTCGATCAGCTTGCGGGCGCCGGCGCCGATCATGTTGCGGGCCGAGGCCATCGGCACGGGCGGCAGCCCTTCGCGGTCGAGCACGAAATTCAGCGCGGTGATCAGGTCGGGCGCCGTATCCACAAGCGTGCCGTCGAGATCGAAGACGAGGGTGTAAGGGGAGGTCATGGTCCCAGCGCTATCGGGCCAGCCGGATCGGCGCAAGGGCCGAAGCCATAAGTTCACCTTATAAGATCGGCCCAGAGGCCTGTTCCGGCGGGAAAAACGAGGCTACATAGGCCGCCGCAAGCAACCTATCGGCGGCACACTCTCAATTCAGGGGCGGGCGCATCGTGAACATGGACCAGTTGAAGCGGCAGGCTGCGGCGCGCGCCCTCGAGGAGGTGCGTGACGGCATGCAGCTCGGGCTCGGCACCGGCTCGACCGCCAAGCATTTCGTCGAGCTGCTCGGCGAGCGCGTGCAGGCCGGGCTCAAGGTGATCGGCGTGCCGACCTCGGAGGCGACGCGCCTCGATGCGCTGCGCTGCGGCGTGCCGCTGACCACGCTCGACGAGATCGACCATCTCGACCTCACCGTCGATGGCGCCGACGAGATCGATCCCGACTTCAACCTGATCAAGGGCGGCGGCGGGGCGCTGCTGCGCGAGAAGATCGTGGCGGCCGCCTCGGATCGCATGATCGTGATTGCCGACGACAGCAAATGGGTGCCGACGCTCGGCAAGTTTCCGTTGCCGGTCGAGGTCATCCCGTTCGGGCTCGGGGCGACGCGCCGCGCGATCGAAAAGGCATTTGCCGCATGCGGCGTTTCCGGGCAAATGGCGGTCCGCGAGGCCAAGGATGGCCACGTTTTCGTCACCGATGGCGGCCACTGGATCGTCGATGCCCAGCTCGGACGCATCAAAGATCCGCCCAGCCTCGCCAAGGCGTTGAGCGCGATCCCCGGCGTGGTCGAGCATGGGTTGTTCATCGGCTTGGCCAGCTCGGCCGTTTTGGCTGGCGGCGAGGGAATTCGCGTGATGGAACGGCGCAAGCCGAAAGGAGACCAGGAATGAAGAGCGTTTTGAAATTGTTGCCGGCCGTGACCCTCGCTGCGGGATTGGCCTTCCCGGCCATGGCGCAGCAGCCGGCTCCGGCCCAGCCCAAGGCCGCAGCCGCGCCGGCCCAGCCGAAGGCCTCGCCGGCGGCGATCGCGGCGGCCAAGGAGATCCTGCAGATCAAGAACGCCACCGTGATGTATCAAGGCGCCGTGCCGGGCATGGTCGAGAAGACCAAGATCACGCTGATCCAGCAGAACCTCAACTACCAGAAGGACCTCAACGAGGTCGCCCAGGTCGTCGCCCAGCAGCTCCAGGGTCGCCAGAACGAGATCGGCGAGGGCATGGCGCAGATCTATGCCAGCGAGTTCACCGAGCAGGAGCTGAAGGATCTCGTCACCTTCTACAAGTCGCCGCTAGGCAAAAAGCTGATCGACGCCGAGCCGCGCGCCATCGGTCTGAGCATGGCCTTCATGAACTCTTGGGCCCAGAACTTCTCCGAGACCGTGATGGGCAACTTTCGCGCCGAGATGCGCAAGCGTGGCAAGGAAATCTGACAGTACCTATCTGATCAAAAATCCCTAAAGCGCGTCATCGCGCTTTAGGCTGTTATTTGCGTATGATCCTATCGGAGAACCGCTGCACACTTCTCCGGATCATGCGCTGAAAGAAGAGGTCGGAGTGGACAATGGCTGAATTCGACGTCGACCTCTTTGTCATCGGTGGCGGCTCGGGCGGCGTGCGTGCCGCCCGCATCGCGGCCGGTCACGGTGCGCGCGTGATGATCGCGGAAGAGTACCGCATGGGCGGGACATGCGTGATCCGCGGCTGCGTGCCGAAGAAGCTGTTCGTGATCGGCTCGCATGTCCGTCACGAGCTGGAAGATGCCGCCGGTTTCGGCTGGACCGTTCCGCCCGCGACCTTCGACTGGCCGACGCTGATCGCCAACAAGAACAAGGAGATCGCGCGGCTGGAAGCGGCCTACACGACGAATGTCGAGAAGTCGGGCGCGCAGGTCGTCAAGAGCCGCGCGGTGATCGAGGACAAGCACACCATCCGCCTGCTCGAGAACGACCGGAAGATCACCGCAAAATACATCCTGATCGCCACCGGCGGCGCGCCCAACCACGGCGCCGCGATTCCAGGCATCGAGCACGTGATCTCCTCCAACGAGGCGTTTCACCTCAAGAAGCTGCCGAAGCGGATCGTGATCCAGGGCGGCGGCTACATCGCGCTGGAATTCGCCGGCATCTTCGCCGGCTACGGCTCCGACGTCACCGTGATCTATCGCGGCGACAACATCCTGCGCGGTTTCGACGAGGACGTTCGCGCCCACGTCCGCAGCGAGATGGAAAAACAGGGCATCACCATTCTCACCGGCTGCACGGTGGCGAAGGTCGATCGGCACCGCGAGGAATTCACCACGCATCTGTCGAACGGCTCGAGCCTCGCTTCCGACCAGGTGATGTTCGCGATCGGCCGCCATCCGTCGGTCGCCAATCTCGGCCTGGAGAAGGCCGGCGTCGCCATCAACCCCAAGAATGGCGGCATCGCGGTGGACCATTTCTCGAAGAGCTCGGTGGACAGCATCTATGCGATCGGCGACGTCACCCACCGGCACAATCTGACGCCGGTTGCGATCCGCGAGGGGCATGCGTTTGCCGACACCGTATTCGGCAAGCGCGAGGTGCAGGTCGATCATTCCTACATTCCGACCGCGGTGTTCTCGCAGCCGGAGGTCGGTACGGTCGGTCTGACGGAGACCGAGGCGCGTGCGCAATTCAGCCACGTCGACATCTACAAGACGACGTTCCGCCCGATCAAGGCGACCATGTCCGGCCGCGACACCCGCGTGCTGATGAAGCTCGTCGTCGATGGCTCGACCGACCGCGTGCTCGGCTGCCACATCGTCGGCGATTGTGCCGCCGAGGTCACCCAGGTGGTCGCGATCGCGGTGAAGATGAAGGCGACCAAGGCCGACTTCGACGCGACGATCGCGCTGCATCCGACCGCGGCCGAAGAGCTCGTCACCATGCGCACGCCGACGGCGCGGCATGTACGGCAGGCGGCGGAGTAAGAGCAGCACGAGCGGCTCTCAAGCGAACAGGATTTGGTCGAATTGGCGCGTGCTTACCCTCCCCCCTTGTGGGGGAGGGTGGCTTCGCGGAACGCGAAGCCGGGTGAGGGGTCTCTATCCTCACGAACGGTCGCGCCAGTGGAGAACCCCTCATCCGGCGCTTCGCGCCACCTTCTCCCACAAGGGGAGAAGGAAGAACACCTCCGGCGCCTAGCTGAGAACCTTCTACCCGTACAAATATCCAACCGGCTTGCCTTCGGTGCGCAGGGGGCGGACGTCCTTGTGCGTGATGATCTGGCCGGCGAGGCCGTCGATCTCGTCGCGCTGCGTCGGCGCCCAGCTGCGAAGCTCGTTCATGCCCTTCAGCAGGCCGAGCCTGAGGACCTGGGTGTTTTCGCCGACGCCAATGAGGCTGATCGACTCCTTGCCTGCCGTCACCACATCGCCGGCGGAAAGTTCAAAGCTCTCGCCGGACCTTTTCTTGAACTCGGCTGTGCCGCGAATGACGCGATAGATCACGACCTCGCCCTTGGCGAAACAGGTCGGGTCCGCGGCGATCGACGTGCTCTTCGGCAGGAGTGACTGGCCACGCGGGTCGGTTGCGATGATGTGGCCGGTGACGAGATGGCCGCTCGGCACTTCGATGCCGATGTCGCGCACGTACACCGGCATGGCCGATTTGATCGGACTGTCGACGAGCGGCTTGAACAGCGCGTCCAGCGCGAGGGGATCCTGAAGCCAGAAGCCCGCGTCGGCCGGCCGGTTGTGCAGAGGGTGGCTCCAGGCCACGCGCGGCGTCTCGGCCTCGTTGATCTGGTCCGGACCGACGATGGTCGGGTTCGGAAAGGTCGTCGGATCGGTCACGAAGGCTTCGAGGAATTTGCCGGAGTAGCCCATCGAGATCGGGTCGGGCACCACGGTCTGCGGCGTCTTCAGGCTTTCTTCGGTCGAGAGCCCCGACCAGGTGTAGAACAGCTGGCGGTGGACGATCGCGCTTTGCAGCATCGCCGCGCCGGGGCCGACATTGTAGAAGCGCCCGTCGTAGTCGAAGGTGAAGGCGCCCGAGGTGACCAGCACGAGCTGAAAGCCGCCCGGCGGAAGATGAAGATGGAAATCGGTGGGGCCGGTGTCCGGGCGGTAGATCGGGAGGTTCGTCGCGACTTCGTGCAGGAGGAAGGTTTCGTTGTTGGCGTGGAAGCCCTCGTTCGCGCGGTTGTAGAGGGCCTGCGGCCGGTACGTCGCCTCGAACCTGGCATTCCTGTCGCGATCGATCGCCACGAAATCCTGAGCGTTGAGGCGTAGTGGCGCGCCGTTCGGATGGGTGAGGCCGGTAAATTTGAGATCGCCGGCGGCATGCACGTTCATGGCACTCTCCGATCTTTGCCGCTCATCCGGTCTCCGGGCGCACGCATCTTGCTGCGCCAATTCGTGGGAGCAGGGAATCAGGCCTGACGCTGCCCTGCGAATTCTGGGCCAGTCGAGATGCAGCACGATGCGCGGGCTCGGCGGCTCCGCACGGCGCGATGAAAAATCGAGATTGCACCGGAGGTTAGATGGCGCGTTAGGCTGGCTTGCCCGGGCCTCATCGCCGAGCCCGCAACCCCGGCGACGGGGCGCGTCTTGTCTAATTTGTCGGCAAGCCCCGGCGCGGGCGTGCAGCCGCGCAGGTCGCGTCGATCAGCAAAGGCCGGCGGCCGGGCACGAGAAACCGCTCATTCGAATGGCTGACGGACGATCCGCTCGGGCTTGCCGATCGGGCTGTCCGCCCATTTCGCCATGTCCACTGTTCGCGCGTCGATGCCTTCGCACCAGAGGCAGCTGAGCTCCGCGCGGCCCTTGGCCGAAAGCAGCGGTACAAGTCCGTGGCCGCAGCCAGCGCAAGACGTGACGCGATTCACGCGTTCCTCCACGATCATCGAATTCAGGAGCGACATTGTCGTTCGCCAAGCTTGCGCGGGCGCTATGACGGCGAACGAACGCTTCCGATCGGAGCGCTCGCGCCCGAGATCGTCGAGGCTGCGATCCAGCGCGAGACCGCCCCGATGTCCTCCGAATTCTCGCGATAGGCGCGAAGCTGGAACTCCGCCGAGCTGCCGCGCTCCACGATGGTCCGGCAGTGCTCGACCTCGGCGGTGCAGTTCAGCGCGGCTGCGTCCTGGGCGACGTCGTCGATGATCCGGGCCAGCAGCTCCGAGATGGTGACCGGCCCGTCCTTCGAGGCAAAGATGCAATCGGTGCCGTAGCGCTGGGCCCGCCATTTGTTCTCGACCGCAATCGCGCGCTCGACCACTGTGACCTCCTTCGACCGATGCGGCCGCAGATAAAGATGGCGCGTCAGGCAGCGATAGAGCGAGGCGATGGCAACGGCGTCGTCGATGAAAGTGCAGGTGTCGGGCGCGCGAAGCTCGAGCGTCGGATGCCTCATGGACGGCCGCATCGCCCACCAGATGTGGCTCTCGTCGGGAATCACGCCGGAGCGTTTTAGCGCGCCGACATATTCGTCGTAGTCGTGCCTGTTTTCGAACAGTTCGGGCAAGCCGGTGCGCGGCAGCTCGGAATAGGCGGCAAGCCTGTAGCCCTTCAGCCCGGTCTTGTGGGAATTCCAGAACGGAGAGGAGGCCGACAGCGCGATGAACAGCGGCAGATGCGGCAGCATCGCCCGCATCACCGCCATGCGCTTCTCGGGATCGGGCAGCTGGACGTGCACATGCATGCCGCACATCATGTTGCGGTGGCCGATGCTGCGCAGATCCTCGATCATCTCCTCGTAGCGCGGCTTCGGACTCGGCTGCGACATGCGCCAGACCGCGGTCGGATGCGTGCCGCAGGCCATGATGACGAAGCCGTATTGCGCGGCGACGTTGGCGACCTCGCGGCGGAGGAACCGCAGCTCCTCCCGGGCGTCATTGACATCGACGTGAACGTTGGTGGCAACCTCGAGCTGGGATTGCAGCATCTCCCGCATCGCCTGGCCGCCGGTGGACCAGTTCACCGACTCGAACAGCGCGTTGGGCGTTTCGATGGCGACCTCGAGGCTGCGGCGATCGGCGAGGAAGTATTCCTCCTCGATGCCGAAGGAGTATTCAGCCGCCTTGCCCCGTCCGCCGGCAGAGCGGATGACGAGGTGCTGCTTGTCATCGGAGGAATCGAGGCGCAGCAGTTTCAAAACGTCTGACGCAAATGGCTCTGAAGCAAATGTCATGGGGCCACCCGGCAGTGGTATTACCTGCGGGCAATAATCCGTCTGACCCGGGCCGGTTCCGCGTCGGCCCCGGAAATTGCAAGGTCGAACGGAACAATCTTCACGGTTTCGGACGCGCGCGCGACCAGGGCGTGATTCGCCGGCACTTCCGTCCAGTCCGTTTCCTTGTCGAATGGCTCGGACACGACGACAACCTGGCCGCCGCCGGCCTCGCGATAATAGAGTGTGTTGGCGGCATCGTTGACCGCGACGCGAAACGCATAGAGATCCCTGCCGTTTGCGATCGCGCTGGTAAAGCGCAGGCGCTCACGAAGCTCGCCCTCGTTGACCAGGCCAATCAGCGATTGCAGCACGGTTTGCGTTGCGCCAATTGGATCGCGGTCGAGACCCGCGCCCATCATGGCGAGGAACACAGCTTCCGAATCGGTCGTGCCCAGCCGCGAGGGGTAATAGGCATCGGGGATCAGCGCCTCGACCTTGCGCCGAAGGCGATTCCAGCTGCCGACGAAGCCGTTGTGCATGAACATCCACTGGCCGCAGGCGAACGGATGACAATTCTGCCGCGTCACCGCCGTGCCGGTGGCGGCGCGCACATGGGCGAAGAACAGATGCGACCGCAGATGGCGGCAGAGGTAGCGCAGGTTTTCGTCCGACCAGGCCGGACGGGTCTCGCGATAAAGGCCGGGTTCCGGATGCTCGCCATACCAGCCGAGACCAAAGCCGTCGCCGTTCGAGCCCGCGGTGGATTGCAGCGAGCGGATACTCTGCGCGATCAGCGAATGCTCGGGCTCGGTGACATAGGGTTCGAACGAGGTGGTCTCGCCCCGGTATGCGATCCAGCGGCACATAAGGGTTCCTGTCAGGATGTGGCGTAAGGTTCACCAACAGGATCGCCTGTGTTGGGTTCCCGGCGATGTGTTCTGCAGAGTCCGGATCATTTCTGTGGCGTGTTTTAGACGTTCATTTACCCTGCATTGCGGGAACCCGCGCATTAATACATCTCTTAACGCCGACACGGTTAGGTTGCGCGCGAATTTTGAGTGCGCATCATGAGCCGATTTGTTCTTTTCACCTGCATGGCGTTCGTCTCCACGTTCGTGGGCGTCTCCTGGGCGATTCGCGGATTTCCGGTGTCGCACGTTTCGCCAGTCGGTGAATTGAGGCCAACGCTCAGTTCCTCGTTCGGCGATGAGCATTCAAAGGCCAGGCAGCGGAAGGATTGGGAAGCGGAGCACACCCTGCAAAGCGACAAGGACCCGAAGCAAGACGCACTGCGGATGGGCGCATTGCAGGCAAGCACCGCTTACGCGATGTCGCCGTGCGACGACACCATGAAGGCGAACCTGAGGGCGGCTACGGAGGCCTATGCGCGGGGCTGGGTGAAGATCTACGACTGCCCAAATCCGAGAATGGGCATGTTCTGCAGTGAAGAGAAGCGCGATCGGGCGAACGCCGCGTATTCCACGCCGCTGGACGTTCGCGTCAAGGCGCAGCTGGCCGATGCGTTCAAACAAAAGGGCATCGTCAAGGAAGACTTCCCGGAGGATATCCGCGACGTCGTTCTCTGGTTCACCGGGCCTGGTATGTTGTTTGATCCGTCTCCGGTATGCCTGCCACGGCAGCAGGCGTCGGCGAGCTTCAAATGAGCCGCGTCTGGTTCATCGTCTGGGCGCTTGTCATCTGGCAGGTCGCCGCCTGGGCATTCGCTCCGCAGAAGACAGCCCAGCAACCAGCAGCACCCGTCGATGGTCCGGGTTATGGCTCCAACGAAGAGATCTTCGTGGACGGTCGCGCAGGCTTGCGCCGCGAGACCGCTCTGGCGTTCGAGCGCCCTTATGGATCGCGTTGCGCGGGAGAGGGGCGGAAGCAATTCGTCGCCCATATCGACTACTACTATTATCGTCGTCAGAACGACATGGAACACTACCCCAAGATTTTCGGGAAAGCCGGGGCAGACTACATCGCCAGGCAATGGTCGACCGGAGACGACAAGCGCCTCGAACGCCTGACGCAGGAAGCCTACGCGCAAGGCTATCTTGCCCTATCGGATTTCGGTGACGTCGGGCGCAAACTGGCGGAAGCCGTTGTGAGGGGCGGGCGCGTCGTCGCGCATTCCTGCGCAAGCTGACTCAGGTTGGCAGCGGGATCAGCGCTGCGACCTCGCGATCGCCGTGGTTCTCGCTTGCGGCGAGACCCTGCGCGACGCCGACCCGATCGGCCTCGGGCCGGTTCTGGCTCATCTTGCGCTTGCCTTCGAACCGCACCACGGGGATGCGCACGCCGACGATCCCTCGCAACTGCGCGGCGATGAAGTCAGCAGGCGCGTCACTGACCGCCCACGGCTTTGCGCGCGCGCCTTCGTGCTTTTTGGTCAGCCGCGTCACGGCCTCGAGCAGGCGCTCCGGCTCCTGGAAGAATTCCACCGGGCCGTAGGCATGCACGGCGACGTAATTCCAGGTCGGCACGACCTTGCCGGTCTCCTGCTTGGTCGCATACCAGGACGGCGTCACATAGGCATCGGGGCCGTTGAAGATGGCGAGCGCATCGCCGATCGGCGGCAGCTTCCATTGCGGGTTGGCTTTCGCGACATGTCCGTACAACACGCCGTGCTCGCCTTCGCTCTCGTCGAGGAAGAGCGGCAGGGGCGTGGCGACAGGGCCCTCGCTCGTCGCCGTCACCAGGCTGGCGAGGCGCGTACCGCGGATGGTCGCGCGGATGCTGTCGATGTCGTCGTCCTTGAAGGCGGGCGGGATGTACATGGCGTGTCTCCGTTCTCGATGCGGAGATAGCCGGAATCTGGTCTATATGAAACGGCCAGTTCTGTATGATTTGATCAGTCCAGTTCGGCGACGGCCTGCGCGAGAAGCTTGCAGCCTCGCTCGATCTGCGCGATCTCCAGCGCCGAATAGCCCATTACGAGACCGACAGTCTTCCGGGTCCGGCTCGGCGGTCGGCTTGGGCCGACCAACAACGCCGAGACGGGATAGATGCCGACGCCTTTCGCGCGCGCCGCTCGGATCAATGCATCTTCGCGCTTCTGCGCCAGATCGTCGAGCCACGCCACCACGTGCAGGCCCGCCGCCGTGCCCTCGATCCGGACGCGATCTCCGAACCGGCGGCGCAACGCGCCGATCAGTGCCTGCTGACGCTCGGCGTTGCGCCGGCGCACGCGCCTGACGTGGCTGTCATAGGCGCCGCTTTCGAGCATCGAAGCGAGAGCGTGCTGTTCGATCAGCGGCGTGTGCCGGTCCATGATCTGCTTGGCGGCGGCGAACAGGGATCGCAGCCCGGCGGGCACGACGAGGTAGCCGATCCGCAGGGTCGGCGAGAGCGTCTTGGAGACGGTGCCGAGATAGATCACGTTGTCGCTGCCCTCCAGCGCATGCAGCGGCGGGATCGGTTTTGTGTCGTAGCGGTACTCGCTGTCGTAATCGTCCTCGATCACGTAGGCGTCGTGCTTGCGCGCCCAGGCGAGCAATTGGTGCCGGCGTCCGATCGGCATGACGCCGCCGAGCGGATACTGATGCGATGGCGTCACATAGGCGAGCCGGGCCTCGATGCCGTCGAGCCGCACTGTCTCCAGTCCGTCCGCGTCAACGGGGATCGGCACCGTTTCGGCGCCCGTCGCCGCGAGCGTGTGCCGCGCCATCTGGTAGCCGGGATCCTCCATCACGAAGCGGTCGCCGGCGTCGAGCAGGAGGCGCGCGCAGATGTCGAGGCCCTGCTGCGAGCCGTTCACGACAACGATCTGATCGACCTCGCAGCGGACGCTTCGCGATCGCCACAGATAGCCCTGAAGCGCGGTCCGCAGCCGCAGTGCGCCGCAGGGGTCGTCATAGGCCAGCCGCTCGGGCTTGCGCGCCATCGCCGCCGTCACGGCCTTCTTCCATGCCGGCTCCGGGAAATCCGACGGCGAGAGCTCGCCATAGCGGAAGTTGGCGATGAGCCCGCGCGGCGGCTCGGTCCAGCGCGGCGGGTCCGACCGCAGCCGCTCGCCGAAGGCCGACAGAAGCGGCTTGCGCGCCGAGGGCCGCGATGCGGCGCGCGCGCGTCCGCGCTCGACGACGGCGCGGGCAACCCGCGGCCGCGCGCCATGGCGTGTCTCGATAAAACCTTCGGCGGCGAGCTGTTCATAGGCGACGGTCACGGTCGAGCGCGCCACGCCCATCTCGCCGGCAAGCGCCCGCGACGACGGCAGCAAGCCGTCGATCCCGTAGACCCGCGTCAGAATCTGATCCCTCAGGGCTTCGTAGATCTGGCGCGCGCCCATGCGGCCGGCGCGATCGCCGGGAGTCGTCTTCATCTGGATCATCCACATTCCTGGCTCGGCGTTCGTCCGAACGGACGATGCTGGAATGTGGTTCTAATCCCGTTCGCCGAGAGTTTCGACGTAAGCCTTGCCGTAGGGATAAAAATGCTCCTTGTGGCCCTGATCCCAGAGGGCCTTCAGTCCGGGCGCGGTGATGTCCCAGTCCGGACGGCAACTCATGCTGACGGCTCGGAGATCCTGGCGAAGCTCTTCGACGGTCGGGCGTCCGAAGAACCAGTAGCCGTTATAGATCTTGTGAACGCGCAGGCCTGGCTCCAGCACGATGACATGCGGGATCATCGGATTGTGGACGGGATCGGTGTATTCGGCGATGTCGAGATCCTTCTGAACGATCCGCCGCGAATCCGACAGGAAAGGCCAGTGCGCCCCGACGCCGCTGCGATATTCGCTGGTCTGGGTGATGTTGTCGGTGGTGATCGTGACCAGCCGGCAATAGCCGACCTCCATCTCGCGATGGAGTTGCAGCAGGCCTTCGGCCTGGCGGCGATCCTTCGGACAGAAGCCGCCGCGGCCGAGAACGAGCACCATCGGATCGCCACCCTGGAGCTCGGAGAGCTTCCGGTGCTTGCCGGTGTGGTCGCTGAGCTCGTAATCGGGGAAGGTTACTCCCGGCATCATGTCAGGTCGCATTGAACTCTCCCATGTCTTCGAATTCTCGCATGTCTTCGCGCATGTCTGGCGTGAGCGCCGACACTCACAGATCGATCACGACGTCGCCCTGGGGCCGTGAACAGCAGATCAGAACATTGCCGTCCGCAGGTGCGTCGAGCGGGTCCGGCGCATAGCTGACCGCGCCGGCCACGAGCCCGCTCTCGCAGTTGTGGCACACCCCGGTCCGGCACGACCAGCGCACGGGAACGTCGCAGGCTTCGGCCAGTTCGAGCAGGCTGGCATATGATGGTCCCCAGCAGACATTGAGGCCGCTGCGGGCGAACGAGACCATCGGGCCCGGGCCGGTTGCGCCGGCCGGCAAGTGCGTCCGCTTCTGCGGGGAGGCCGCTATGCCGGGTGTCAGGGATGGTCCGGCGCCGAACATCTCGGTGTGAACGCGATCCGGCGCGACGCCGAATGCGGCAAGCCCGCGCGAGAGATCAGTCATGAACGGTGCCGGCCCGCACAGATAGAAATCGCCATCTGATGGGACGCCGAGGGTTTGAAGCACCCGGAGGTCCAGATGTCCGGTCGCGTCGAAATCCACATTGAGACGATCGCCCGGATCGGGCGCGCTGTAGCAGACATGGCTGTGATGGTGAGCCAGCCCAGCCAACAGCTCGCGCACCTCGGCGGCGAACGCATGTTCGCGACCGTTGCGGGCGCCGTGCAGCCACCAGATTTCTCGCGTCGATGCTTCCGCGGCGAGCGCGTGCAGCATCGCAAGCACCGGCGTCACGCCGATGCCGGCACTCAGCAAGACGACGGGCCGTGGATCTTGCCGCAGCGTGAAACTTCCGCGCGGCGCGCCGATCTGCACGGCGTCGCCAATCTTGACCTCGTCGGCGATATACTGGCTCGCCGCGCCGTGGGCTTCGCGCTTGATGCTGATGCGCCAGGACGCGGCATCGGAGCGGCTGGACAGCGAATAGCTGCGCGTCATCGCCGGTGCAGTGGCGGAGCCGAGCCGCACGACGACGAACTGCCCGGGCAGGGCGGCGGCGACGGGATGTCCGTCTGTGGGTTCGAGAATCAGCGACGTCACGTTGCCGCTTTCGGCGATCTTGCGCGCCACGCGAAACGGCCGGAAGCCGCGCCAGGCCGGAGGCGGGCTCGATGCCGGGCCGAGCCCGGCGTTTCCCGCTGTCGTGTCCATGCGTTGCTGCTCGAGCAGCGCCTCGAAGGAATGACGCCAGCCGCCACTCAGCGCCGGAATTTTCAGCGCGCGTTCCAAGCGGTCGCGCGGGTGAGGGGGCAGATACAGCAGCGCATTGATCTCGGACACGCTCATGCGCTCGGGCCCGCTGGCGACCTGCACGATCTCGTTGCCGGCCTCGACGTCGCCTTCCTCGATCACCCGAAAATAGAAGCCGGGCCGGCCGTGCCTGACAAGCAGGGCGGCCATGTCCGGCTCTTCCATGCGAATGCCGAGCCGGTAGCAGGTGACGCGCGGCTGCGTCACCTCAAGCAGGGCGGAGCCGATCCTGTAACGGTCTCCGATGCAGACGTCCCTGTCGGCGAGGCCCTCGACGGTAAAATTCTCGCCGAATTGACCATGGACGAGGTTCGATCGACCGAGGTGCTCCTGCCAGTATTGATAGGATTCCTGCTGATAGACGTAGACCGCGCGCTGCTCGCCGCCATGACCGGCGGTATCGCCCTGGCCATCGCCGTCGATGTTGAGCCGCCGCACCCTGCGCGGACCACTGACGGGTGCCTTCCAGATTCCGGTATGCACGGTCCTGCCTTGCCACGCGATGTCGCGCGGCAGGCCGACATTGAGGGAGAGCAAACGGGCCATGGGGTTCCCCGGCGTGACGGGCGCGGCTCTGGCGGATTCCAGGTCGCTGCAATGCCAATCTGCATCCATGTCGGATTTTTGGCCCGTTAGTCGTTGTTAGACGTTGCTAGCCGGTCTTGTCGCCGGCTCTCTGCGCCCCGATCTGGGGAGCAGACACCGCAAGACGGGAGAGCGCGATGGATGATCAGGTGATGCTGGCGGCCCTTCAGCGCCATTGGGATGCGTCGGACGCGAATGATTTCGAGGCCGAGCATGACATCTACCGCGAGGACGCGGTGCTCGACTATCCGCAGTCCGGCGAGCGCATCCGCGGCCGCAGGACGATTCAGGAAAGCCGGTTCGTGCAGCCCAACAAGAAGCGCTTCACGGTGCGGCGGATCATCGGCGGCGGGGATCTCTGGGTGAGCGAGTTCGTGCTGACCTATGACGGGGTGCCGTCCTATGTCGTCAGCATCATGGAATTCCGCGAAGGACTGGTGGCGCACGAGACGCAATATTTCGGCGAGAGGTTCGATCCCGCACCGTCTCGCGCTCATGTTGTCGAGCGGGTGAATTGAAGGAGCGACGCTGTCGAGCGCAGCGAAGCAATCCAGGCTGCCGCGGCGGAACGATTCTGGATTGCTTCGCTGCGCTCGCAATGACGATTCTGATGCAGTTGCGCGTCAAACGGCGGTCTCATGCCCCGGACGCGGCGCAGCGCCTCTTCGGCGGTGCGCTGCTGAGCCGGGGCCCATATTGCAGCGGAATGCGTAGCTTTCTGGGTCCCGGCTCTGCGCAGCAACGCGAAGGGCGTTGCAGCGCGTCCGGGACACGGAGAGACGCGCACTATTGCTGAACCAAACATAGTGACACGGAACTCGATGCGGCGGCTGGTCGCACTCCGTTCGCCTTGATTCCGGCCCACCCATCTTTATTTCTAGACCGAACAAGAATCCGGGCCCCTCTGGCGAGGACGCCGACCATGTCGGCAAAACCTCGCGATGTCGGATGACCTGTCCCGCGCGAATGCGATGGATCGGCCGATCGTCGGGCCTTCTCTGTTTCCTCCGACCCAATCGTCCCCATCGCAGCTCCGCGCGGTCATTTCGCAACGTAAGGGAGCTACGATGTCTGACGCCGCCACTTCAAATCCGACCGAGATTGAGATCACCGAACCGTCCAGGCTGAACGAGCAGGCCGCGGTCGCGTTGGTCATTGCCGGCGCGCTCGTCGCCGTCGCCGACCGGCGCGTTTCGCCGGTCGAGCGCGACGAGGTGATCCGCTTCATCAGGGATCGCGGACTGGCGCCGCACATGAGTGACGACCGGCTGTTTGCGATATTCGACGAACTGGCGGAACGGCTCGAGGAGCCCGACTTTGCCAATGTGGTGATCGACACGTTGCGTCCGGTCTCGGACCTGCCGCTGTCGGCCCATTTGATGGAACTGTCGGAGCGCGTCGCGGCTGCGGACGAGGACGTGCATCCCCATGAGGTGCAGGCGATCAAGCTGTTGCGCCTGCTGACGCTGGTGCTGCCGCGCGCAAAGCCGGTGACGCCGGGCAGCGCAGGCACTGAACGGCGCGCCGCCACGCAGGAGTGAGCATGAGTGCAACATCGGACGAGCGTACGACAGGAAACGTGGGCACCACCGGCCAGATGGCCGGTGGCGACCCGCGTCTCGACAAGCTCGTCCGTCGCCTGCCGCCGCGCATGGGCGACACCGTCACCTATCTGCTCAAGCCGTCCAGCCGTTGGGTGAGGATCCCGTCGGGCGCGCTGCTCATCATTGGCGGCGTGCTCTCCTTCCTGCCGGTGCTCGGAGTCTGGATGCTCCCGCTCGGCCTCGCATTGCTCGCCGAAGACGTTCCCGCGTTGCGCGCCTCGCGCTCCAAGGTCCTGGATTGGGTCGAGCGGAAGAAGCCGCAATGGCTCGATCCGTCTGCATCGAAAAATGATCAATCATGACTGAATTCATCACCGCCGACGCGCTGAGCGCGCTGCTCCAGGTCATCCTGATCGACCTCGTGCTGGCCGGCGACAACGCCGTCGTCATCGGCCTTGCCGCCGCCGGTCTGCCGGCCGAGCAGCGCCGCCGCGCCATTGTCGTCGGCATCGTCGCCGCCACAGCCTTGCGGATCGTCTTTGCCGGCGTCGCGACCCAGCTCCTGCAGGTGATCGGCCTGCTGCTCGCCGGCGGCGTGCTGCTGCTGTGGGTGTGCTGGAAGATGTGGCGCGAGCTGCGCGAGCAGGCCGCGCATACCGAGCTCTCGTTAAGCCATGGCGGCAGCGCGGGCAGCGCACCGGCGTCGCGCAAGACCTTCGGGCAGGCGGCGTTGCAGATCGTCGCCGCCGACGTCTCGATGTCGCTCGACAACGTGCTCGCGGTCGCAGGCGCCGCGCGCGAGCATCCCTACATCCTCGCGTTCGGACTGTTGCTGTCGGTCGCGATGATGGGCGTCGCCGCCGATCTGCTCGGCCGGGTGTTGCAGAAGCAGCGCTGGATCGCCTATGTCGGTCTCGCCATCATCGTTTACGTCGCCTTCGAGATGATCTATCGCGGTTCGCTCGAACTCGCGCCCGTCATCGCGAGTCTCTGAGGCGACAAGTCCTGCCTGCAATCCGGAGTGATCCATGACGCCTGAACCCAAAGCACCTTCGGCTCACGCCGGGCCGCGACCGAAAATCGGCCCATTCGCCCAACTCATCTTTGGCTCGCGCTGGCTGCAAGTGCCGCTCTATGTCGGCCTCATCGTCGCGCAGGGCGTCTACGTGCTGCTGTTCCTGAAGGAGCTCTGGCACCTGGTTGCGCACTCGTTCGACGCCAGCGAGCAGCAGATCATGCTGGTCGTGCTCGGACTGATCGACGTCGTCATGATCTCGAACCTGCTGGTGATGGTGATCGTCGGCGGCTACGAGACCTTCGTCTCGCGGCTGAACCTGAACGGCCATCCGGACGAGCCAGAATGGCTGAGCCACGTCAATGCCAGCGTGCTGAAGATCAAGCTCGCGATGGCGATCATCGGCATTTCCTCGATCTCGCTGCTCAGGACCTTCATCGAGGCCGGCAATCTCGGCACCACGCGCAGCAATTTCACCGAGTCCGGCGTGATGTGGCAGGTGCTGATCCACCTGACCTTCATCATTTCCGCGATCGGTATCGCCTGGGTCGACCGCCTCAGCGAGAGCGGGCACCGCAAGGAGAGCGGTCACGCCTGAGGGGCGGATCCGCTCTCTCAGCCGCGGATGGCCAGATACAACGGACGCCGTCCGCGCGTCAGCGTCTCGGACGGCGCTTCGCCGAAGGCCAGTCTGTAGCTCCTTGAGAAGTCGCCCAGATGCCAGAAGCCGTTGCCGAGCGCGGCGGCCTTGACGGTCAAGCCATCGCCCCCGGTCATGAGCTGGACGCGAACGGCCCATAACCGTTTGAGACGCAGATAGTGATGCAGGCTCACGCCGTGCACCGCGTGCGTCGCGACCTGGAGGGTGCGCACGGACACGCCGAGCGCGGCGGCGAGGTCGTTGCTGTAGAGCGGCTTGCTGCCGAACAACGCAACGACGTCGTCGAGATGCGCGATCAGCTTGCGGTGCTTGTCGAATGAACCGGGGCGGGCGGTGCGTGCGCCTGCCGGCAGCAGGGTGGCGTCGAGGCCGGCGAGCAGCGTTTCCTGGATCGGGCGGTAGAGCGCCTCGAACTGCCGGGGATCGTTGCATGCCGACGCCTGCGAGAACATCTCCACGATAGCCGCGCGCAGGCGCGCCATCGGATCCTCTTGCGCGCGCACATAGGCGAGGCGGGGGGCGAAATCCGCCCAGCCGCGATGGCGCATGTCCGAGTTGAATCGCAGCATCAGATAAGTGTTGGGATGATGCTCGATCGCCGTGACGGGGGTTTTGCCGCGCATGACGGCGATCGTCGAACTATCGACCTCGCGGCCATTGGCGATGGAGTGAAAGGTGAGGGGAACAACGAGGCCGACGCCGTTGTCGGTGCCGATCTCGGCCTCATACCGCCGTGCAAAGGAGCGCTGGAGCACGAAGAGCCCGTCGCGCAGCGGCAGGATGGCGCGAGACAGCGAGAATTCCCGCGGACGGAGCGGCGTGCTGGTGCCGAGTCCGAGCACCTCGTTGGCGCGAAAATCGTCGAAGTCCGAGAAGCGCTCGACGCCGAGGACGCGCGATGGTTTTAGCCGACGTACCGGCATTTCGGGATCCCAGGGCATGTCGGGGTGAGGGGGTTGAATTCGCAAAAGCGTATCAGAGGCCCGACCACCGGCCATATTCCGGGAAACTACTGCCTGCGCGGCTGCGACAGGGGAAGTCGGCGCGATGCTGTGAGGACTTCACGCGCAAGCACGCGAGTCCGGCAGTTCAGATCGTTCACTTCAGAATTTCTGCGCACCGTAGGATGTGATCCGACGTCAAGCCTCGCGTTGCTTGTGGAGATGCTCCGCCACCACGCTTCCAGAGCGTCGCGCTCGCAGCCGAGCCTGACGCTCA
This sequence comes from Bradyrhizobium sp. Pa8, assembly GCF_052588265.1. Classification (NCBI taxonomy): domain Bacteria; kingdom Pseudomonadati; phylum Pseudomonadota; class Alphaproteobacteria; order Hyphomicrobiales; family Nitrobacteraceae; genus Bradyrhizobium; species Bradyrhizobium sp. Pa8. The sequence goes on from NZ_CP176767.1 coordinate 3,858,873, forward strand.
TGCCGCCGGCGAACTTGATCCAGTCGGCGAAATGGTCTCTGCCAACCGCGATCACCACGGGAATGTCGGCGTCGAGCGCGCGTCCGATCAGATGGGACAGGCCCTTACCGTCGCGCTCGCGCTTGCCGAAGCGGTTGATGATGACGAGATCTGCGCCATGCGAGAGGGCGTCCGCGATCCGCATCCCCGCATTTTGCAGCCGCGCGAGATCGAGACGGCAGCCGCGGGCGGCCGGATCGAAATCCCGCGCGAGCAGAAGCGTCTCGCCGCTGTGAAGCAGCACCGCCGACAGGCTCGAATCCGCGCATTGGCCGGCCTGAACCATGCCGACGACGCGACAGCCACGCGCATTCAGATCCGCCGCGAAGCTGCGCAGGACTGCGTCGGGGTCCTGATGCGCCTCGTAGACGAGGGCGGCGAGGTCGCATTGCGCATCGAACATGGTCCGCCTCCGTTTGACGGCAGAGAATTGGGGCCGCGACGCTTCCGCCGCGGCCCCGGTTTTCCGATCAGGCCGCCGGCGGGCCGTTGATGATCTGGAGCTGGGTGAATTCGGCGAGACCTTCCTCGGCGAATTCGGTGCCGATGCCCGACTGCTTGGCGCCGCCGAACGGGATGTGCGGGGCCATGTCGAGGTGCTTGTTGATCCAGACCGTGCCGGATTCGAGCTGGTTAGCGACTTCGTGCGCACGCTTGACGTCGGACGACCAGACCGAAGCGCCGAGGCCGTAGGTGGTGGCATTGGCGCGGCGGATCGCATCGTTCTTGTCGGAGTATTTGATCAGCGGCAGCACCGGGCCGAACTGCTCCTCGTCGACCAGCTTCGAGCCCTCCTGGATGTCGCGCACGATGGTCGGCTCGATGAAATAGCCGGGACGGTCCATCGCCGAACCGCCGGCGACCACCTTGCCGTTCTTGCGGGCGTCCTCGAGGAACGTCTTCACCTTCTCGTACTGCATCTTGTTCTGCAGCGGCCCGAGCTTGGTGCCCTGCTTGGCGCCGTCGTCGACCACCGTGCTTTTGGCGATCGCGACCAGCTCGTTGCAGAGCTCGTCATAGACGGACTCGTGCACATAGAGCCGCTTGATGGCGAGGCAGACCTGGCCGGAGTTCTGGAACGCGCCCTCGAAGATGCCGGGAGCGACCTTCTTCGGGTCGACATCGTCGAGCACGATACCGGCGTCGTTGCCGCCGAGCTCGAGCGTGATGCGCTTGAGCGTCTGCGCCGCGCTCGCCATCACTTTCTGCCCGGTGGCGGAGGAACCGGTGAACGAGATCTTGCGGATATCAGGGTGCTTGGTCATCTCGCCGCCGAGGTCGTTGGCGTCGGTGATGAAGTTGAGAACGCCCTTCGGCAGGACATCCTTGATCAGCTCGGCGAAGCGCAGGGTCGCGAGCGGCGTGGTCGGCGCCGGCTTCACCACCAGCGTGTTGCCGGCGATCAGCGCCGACGGCAGCTTGAAGCTGAGGATCAGGAGCGGATAGTTCCAGGGAATGATGGCGCCGACGACGCCGAGCGGGCGGCGATAGGCTTCCACCTTGCGGTCACCGGAATCCTCGATCACCTTCATCGGCAATTCGAGCGAGCTGAGGTAGCGGAAGAACGCAGCCATGCCGAGGACCTCGCCGGTGGCGTCGCCAAGCGGCTTGCCTTGCTCGCTGGTGAGGATGTGGGCGAGCTCGCCCGAATTGGCTTCGATGACGTCGGCCATCTTGTTCACGAGCTTGCGGCGTTCTCCCATCGGGGTCGCGGCCCAGGCCGGGAAGGCGGCCTTCGCCGCGGCGACGGCGGCATCAAGCTGCGCCTTCGAGGCACGCGGACACTGCGCCAGAACCTCTTCGGTCGCGGGATTGAGAACCGGCATGGTCTGGTCGCCGGGCACCATCTTGCCGTCGATGAGAAGATTGTAGTCACTCATTGGTTTTGCGCTCCCTTGCAGAAACGGGCCGTTCGGGGCCTCGTTATATCGAACTATATATCACGACTTCGCCGAACCGACCATGGCGGCCGGTTCGATCAATTCCAGAAAAGCGGGCTGGACGCCGGTGGACATATCGATATATCGTGATGAATATAGCGAACCGCGTTCCGGGACTGGCGATGGAAATCAAGGTGAGGCAGCTCACGACCTGCGAGGTGGCGTCCGACGGCGGTGCGATCTCGCTGGGCTTCGAGGATCTGGCGGGCAATCCCGCTGCGGTCAGCGTCTCGCTCAACCAGGTCGGCGCCCTCATCATGACGCTGCCCGGGCTGCTCGAGGCGGCGCTGAAGGCCCGCTACGGCGACCAGAGCCTGCGCTACGCCTTTCCGCTGGCGTCCTGGGCGATCGAGCAGGCGACCGATACGACCCAGCGCATCATCACGCTTCAGACCGAGGACGGCTTCAAGGTGCGCTTCTCGATCCCGAAAGCCGAGCAGAGCCTGCTCGGCGAAGCGCTGACCCAACCGATGCCGGAAATGTCGGTGCGGCCGAACTAGCGGCTTGAGCCAAAGGCGCAAATGAAACGCGGCCTGAGAATGGAATTGCCGATTGGGCCGGTCAAACGCCGGAAATATTGCGCGCGTCGTCTGAACTAGAGAACCGCATTGCCTGTTCGCCAGCCTAAAGTTGCGGGCGCGTGGAGGTGGGCAAGCGATGAGCGATGTTCGAACGGGATTCCTGGATGCTATCGGCAACACGCCATTGATCAGACTGCGAATGGCGTCGGAGGCCACGGGTTGCGAGATCTATGGCAAGGCCGAATTTCTCAATCCCGGCGGCTCGATCAAGGATCGCGCGGCGCTGGCCATGATCAACGATGCCGAACGATGCGGCAAGCTTGGGCCAGGAGGCGTCATCGTCGAAGGAACAGCCGGCAATGTCGGAATCGGCATAGCGCTCGTGGCGAATGCACGCGGCTATCGGAGCGTGATCGTGATGCCTGACACGCAAAGTCAGGAGAAGAAGGACATGTTACGGCTGTGCGGTGCCGACCTGCGCCTGGTGCCTGCCGTTCCCTATTCCAACCCGGGTCATTACGCGCGCTATTCCGGTCAGCTAGCCGAGGAGCTCGGTGCCTTCTGGGCTAATCAGTTCGATAATGTCGCCAATCGGGAGGGACACTATCGCACGACCGGTCCAGAGATTTGGCGGCAGACGGATGGAAGACTCGACGGCTTCACCTGTGCCGTCGGGAGCGGCGGTACCTTGGGGGGGATCGCGCGGGCCCTCAAGGAGCGAAATCCCGGCATCAAGATTGCGCTCAGCGATCCCATGGGGGCCGCTCTCTACAATTGGTTCACCAAAGGCGAACTGACGGCAGAAGGAGACTCCATCACCGAAGGGATCGGGCAAGTCCGTGTGACCAGGAACCTCGAAGGTACGCCCATCGATACGGCATATCAGATTACGGACGAGGAAGCCTTGCCTGTTCTGTTCGACCTGATCGAGCATGAAGGACTGGTGTTGGGCGGCTCAAGCGCGATCAATATCGTTGGAGCCATGCGACTTGCGCGCGACCTCGGTCCAGGCAAGACCATCGTGACCATCCTTGCGGATGGCGGAGAGCGCTATCAATCCAAGCTGTTCAACCCGGAATTCCTGCGCAAGAAAAATCTGCCCCTGCCACGCTGGATGCGATAGCGAGCCGCCGGCGGCCCGGTTGCTACCCGTCCATGCGCGCCCGCCCGTTCACGATTTCCGCGAACGGCCGATGTCGCTCCTGAGTGCTTCCAGTTCCTTGTGCACGGCGCGGGCGGCGTCGCGCTCGATCTTGCGGTAGCGCGCAACGAGCTTTTCGCCAAACGGGGTCAGCATGGCGCCGCCGCCGTTCTTGCCGCCGGCCTGCGGCTCGACTGCGGCATGTCCGCAGATGCGGTTGATTTCGTCGACCAGATCCCAGGCGCGCTTGTAGGACATGTCCATCGCGCGGCCGGCCGCCGAGATCGAGCCGTGCTCGCGGATCTGCTCCAACAGCTCGATCTTGCCGGGCCCGATCCGATCCTCGCCGTCGAGGTCGATACGAAGGCTCAGCTGGGGGAGGGATTTGGCGCTCGCGCGCGACATGACGGGGTCTCTTGGGCACTGCCTTGCGAGATTGCCACTCTTGCCCGTCGCGGACAAGTCGAGGGCGCCCGATTTCCCAGAAGATGGATCTTTGTCGAGGTCTGCAGAGCCCGTGCCCTGATCGCTGCATCTTATTCCGCGGGGCTTCCGACCACCGCGCCCTGACTGACGTCCTCGCGGGCGAGGATCATCAAAAGGCCGACGATGATGAGCTCGACCACCGCGAAAGCAATGAAGGCGCCGGTGAACGAGCCGGCCGAGGCGTTGATGATGGCGCCCATCATCCAGGGCGCCACGAAGGCCGAGAAGATGCCAAATACCTCGGCGTATCCAATCGCGGCCGGTGCGAGCGCGTCGGAGTATTTTTCGCTGAGCAGGGCGAAGATAGCGCCGCCGCCGAGCAGCGCGATACCGCTGAGTGCTGCAAACAGCACCAGCATCGAGAACGACATCGGTGTGACCACGCTCCACAGGAACATCAGCGCGGTCAGGAAAGCGAGACATGCGGTGAGTTTGATCATGAACGGCTTGCCGAGCCGATCGGACATGTAGCCGCCAATCACCAGGAATAGCACCTGCGACAACCCCATGACGGTGCCGATGACAGCGCCGGCTTCCGGCGGCATGTGCTGTACTGTGATGAAGGCCGGCACCACCCAGGTGGCGGTGCCGGCGATCGCGAAGGTGCAGGCCACGATGCCGAAGCCGCCGACCGCGATCCATTTCGAGCGGAAGATCTCGCCGAGCGGCAGGTGCTCCTGTGGTGTTTCGTTGCCCCAGGTGAAACCGTCGATGCCGAGCTCGCGCGGATTGTTGCGGACGACGAGTGCGTCGACGGCTGCAACGAGCAGCGTGCCGATTGCCAGCACGGCGAAGAAGGTCCGCCAACCGGTCGCAATCGTCAGGGGAATGCCGAGCGCGAAATCCATGGTGATGGCGAGGCTGTAGGCGGCGAGGATGATGCCTACCACCGAGCCACGCCGACTTTGCGGAAACCAGCCGAAGATCAGCTTCATGTTGCCGATGAAGATGCCGGCGTCGAAGAAGCCGATCACGAGCCGGAGCATCACGAGCTGTGTGTAACTTTGCACGAACACCTGGAGCACCATGCCGATACCAGTGCCCGCAAGCCCGATCAGCAGCATGTTGCGCGCCGTCATCGACCGGCTGACCGGCGACCAGACGACCATGCCGATGCCGTAGGTCAGCGCAAAGATGCCTTGGGCGAGTCCCGCCTCGGCGGGATTGAGCTTGAGGCTCTCGGAGACGAAGGGCAGTACGGCCGCGAAGGCATACCAGTCGGCGGCGAGAAAGATCTCGCAGAGGATGGCGAGGGCCAGCATGCCTTTTTGCCACCGGCCTATCCGACGGCGGTCGTTCTCGGAGATGGACGTCCAGGTTGTTGTCGGCATGGTCATCATCGGTTCTCGCGGTTTGCGTGTCGACGGAATCGGCGTGGCCTCAGGCGGGCGGCGGCAGGAAGTTGACCTCGTGTTCGGCGGCACGTCGCACGACCTCCTGCGGATCGGGGAGATTGTGGATGCGCTCGAACAGCTCTTTCAGCGACCGCGTCGGTGCGACCCAGAACAGGCTGGTGGCGGTTTCACCCGACTTGTTGAAAATGCCGTGGGGGATGCCCTTGGGCATGCGGACGAGGTCGCCGGCCTTGGCGACAAAGTCCTTGCCATCGAGCCAGAGGTCGTAGCGGCCGCTCAGCACATAGACGAATTCATCCTGGGTCGGATGCACGTGCGGCGGCACGAAGGTGCCATCCGGAAACACGGCATGCCAGGCCATCGACGCCTCGGAATGCTGCTTCAGCGTGTAGGTCTGGCCCAGAATGTTCCAGATGACGTTGCCAAAGCCTTCTTTGGCAGGGGTCACGCCCGGAGGCATCTCGATCATGGTGGTGTCCTCTGTTGTGTGCGGATCAATCGGCGAGAAAATCGGTGACGTAGTGTGCGGAAGACGGGGTTTCCTCGAACAGGAGATGACCGGTCGCCGGCACCAGCGTCACGCGTGCGTCGGGGAGCCCTGTTTTCCAGGCATCTGCCTGGGCGGTCGGGCGCAAGCGATCTGCGGCCCCCCACAGCACCAGCGTCGGCATCGTGATCCGATGCAGCCAGTGCGCGAGCTTGGGATTGCCTTGCGGTTCGCCGCGGATCAGCTTGGCAAAGCCCGTGACCTCGCGTCCAAGCCGGGCGTCGAAGGCCGGATCGGGCGCCTTGGGAAAGTAACGGAGTGCCGCGGCCGGATCGTGCGCGAGATAGGCTGGCAGTTCTTGCGGTGCGATCTCGAACAATCCGGGGGCAGGCGCGCTTCCGACCACAAGACCGGCGGGCGCAACCAGCACCAGCTTGCGGACCCGATGCGGCTGACGGATCGCGAACTCCGCGGCAAGCCATCCGCCGAGCGAGAACCCGGCGAGGTCGAACTGCTCAAGGCCCAGTTTGTCGAACAGATCCATGTAGTGAAGGACGTGATCCTCGACGGTGTCGATCGTCTCGGCGTCGCCGGAGTCGCCAAAGCCCGCATGATAGGGGATGATGACCGTGTGCCGCTTCGCCCAATCGCGCGCCATCTCGAAGCCGGTGAAGGTGCCGGTGCCGTGCAGGAACACCAGCGCCGGGCCGCTTCCGATGCTGTGGACGACGGTCCGCACGCGGTTGATCGTATATTCCGCGCGGGAGAAGCCGGTCAGATCCGGCGAGGGTTTGACGGTATCAAGCATGGTCATCTCCGGTTGAACGCGGCAGAGCCGGGCGTTGGTGAGTCATGCGGCGGCTTCCTGGCGACCGCTGAGAAGTGAGGCGAATTGTTCGACGGCGTTGGCGAGCCGCGCGGCCGTCATTGGTGCGAGCGGCTCGCCCGGTACGATCTCGCCGCTGCTGGCGTAGATCGCCGTCGAAACGGTGCAGGCTTCGAAGAAGCCGAACAGCGGGCGGAGCTGGTGCTCGACCACCAGCGAGTGGCGCAGGCCGCCGCCGACCGCGGTCAGCAGCACCGGGCGATTGCGCAGCACGCTGGGTTCGATCAAGTCGAATACGTGCTTGAACAATCCGGGATAAGAGCCCTGGAACACCGGGCATCCGATCACGAGGCCGTCGGCCTGTTCGATGGCCTCGACGACGGCGCGCGCGCTGTCATCGAGTGCAGTCCGGGTGAAGCCGGCGATGCCGCAACCGGCATCGACAAGGTCGAGGACGGTGGTCTTCAGTCCATGCTGCGCCTGAAGATCGGCAGCGACGGCTTCCACCAGCATGCGCGACTTCGCCGGGCGCCAACTATTGCCGCAGAAGCCAACGATGCGGGATGTCCTCACCTCGACGCCCTCGTGTCTGGTCGCTTGCTCAGCCCGTCACCCCGAAGACCGTCCATTGCGCACCAGGGCCGGGGAGGCCGAGCAGCGCGCGGCCGCACTCTTCGACGATCTGGTCGGCCATCAGGATGTGCTGCGTGCCCGAATGGATGTCGCGATAGAACCGCTGCATCGGCGTGTTGTGCAGCGATGCGCCGCGCGCGGCGCGATGCGCGAAGGTGGCGACATCCGACAGAACGTCGTGGACGTGGCGCAGTGACAGCTTGATCATCGTCATCTGCTCCAGCGACGGACTTTCACCGCCGGCGCAAGTCTCCGAGACGTCCTTCCAGGTTTCGTGGACCAACGCACGTGCTGCGCGGAAACGAGCTTCGGCCTGCGCGAACTGGAACTTGAAGCTCGCGCTGTCGCGCGACTTGCCGAATGGATCCTGGCGCTGGACGATCACCTTGACGAGTTCGTCGAGCATGCGGCGGCCGACACCGACAGCCCAGGCGGAATGCGCCCAGGCGCTGTAGCCTGCCAGCCCCAGTGCACCCTGCACACCACCTCGGCGCGGCGCACCAATGTCAAAATCGTAGGTCATGTGCGTGGGCACGAACAACTCGTCGCCCTCGCTCAAAGTGTAGTCGAAACTTCCGGTCGCGCGCAGGCCGAGCACGTCCCAATTGCCCATCAACTTGATGGTCGCGCGCGGATGGTGGGTGACCACGATCTTGGGCTGGCCGTTCGGGCCGAACACCATGTCCTTGCCGGATGCGTCGGTGACGAAGCAGCCTGAATGGACCCACTCGGCGTGCTGAATGCCGCTGCCATAGGCCCAGTTGCCGCGGATCATGTAACCGCCATCGACCGGTCGGGCGAAGCCGCGCGGCACGCCGTTGCCGGCAATCGTAATGTCGGGCCCGCCCGCGAAGACTTTCTTGATACCCTCGTCCTCGATGTAGATGGCGAGCGTCGTGCCTTCCATGTTGTTGCCGATGACGCACCAGCCGGCGGAGGCGTGTGCGTAAGCGAGCCGCTCGATCACGGTCATGGCGTCGTAAGGCAAAAGCTCGGCGCCGCCGACCTCCTTCGGGAACAGCATGGTGTAAATGCCGGCCTTGCGCAGCGCCGCCACCACGTCGTCAGTCAGATAGCCCTGTGCCTCGGCTTCCGCGGCCCTGGATTCGACTAGCGGTAGCAGCGCGTCGAGGCGCGCATGGAACTCGGCCGCCGTCGGGGTCGCGGAAGGTTTTACGGCGAGTTGCACGGAAGGGCTCATGGTCGGTGTCTCCACGTCGGGCTGTTGGTTCTTCGCGCAACGCTGCTGGACGCGAAGATCTGGGTCGGGCGGAACAGACGTTGGTCGCGGGCAAGACTCCGCCCACACGCGCCAATGACTGTTGGTGCGCGCGACGAACGGCTCGCGTTGGTGTCGAGATGTCCCCGTCGGAACCGCGCGAACGTCGTTACGCGATCCCGATGGCCGGGATGCTAGAGATGAGGCGGCCAAACCAGCAATCCCCCATCATGGGGGGTATTGGCCATGCTGCTCTGCCGCAAAGCTGGGCCGGGAGAGCAGTTTCTTGCCGCTTCTTTTCGCTTGACCAAAGATCAGGCGAGGCAGAAATTTTAAACCTATAACAATCGGCAATGACGCGCGTGTGTCCGAGGGCACCCCGCGTTCGCGCGAGGAGTGGCGGTGAGAGCCGAGCAGGAGCATTTGGATGGTCTGCCCGAGCGCCAGCTCGCAGATCGACTGATGTCCATCGCCGAGAGCCGCTCGGTGCGCGCGCTTGGCATTGCCTGCTGCTCGGCGATCACGGAATTGACGGGATCGCCGACCGTCGGCCTCTATTTGCTCGACGGGCTCGAACCGGAACTGGTCTACAGCCGGCACGTCGCAGAAGGCCTGCTCGACAATTACAGGGCCGGCTTCTGGAAGCGCGACCCGGTGCTCGACTGCATCATGACCCAAGGCCGCGCGGTCGACGGTGAAACGGTGATCGGTCCGCAGCAATGGCGGCACAGTCCGTCCTTCGAGATGCTCCACGAGTGGGGCTTTGCATACAACATGGGCGGCCCGTTGTGGTGCGGACAGAAGATCGTCGGCGTGCTGTTTACGGCGACGACCGATACGGACGCGCCCTACACGATGCGGTCGCGGCAGCGCATGGAGATGCTGTGTCGGGCCGGCTCGCTCGCTTTGACCAACATGACGAACGCGGGCGCGATCGACGCCCATCCTGCCGCAATCCGGATCCCCGAGCCGGCAGCGACGCCGGTGGCGACGCTCTCGGCATCGCTTCCGCCACGGTCCGCGGACGTCGCCATCCGGGTCTGCCGCGGCCAGACCAACAAGGAAATCGCCCGCGAGATGGGGATTTCCGATCAGACCGTGAAGGAGCACGTCGCGAACCTGTGCCGACGCTTCGGCGTGCACAACCGCACCGAGCTTGCGGCCTGCTTGCTGAGTCCGAGCGCCCGGCAATAAGGTGCCGCGCCAGATCAGATATGATTGACAATCAACTTGAGCGAGCCGACGAAGATCGGCGGTTGCCGGTACTGCGCATGGCACGCATCCCATCGGCCGGACGCGAGATCGTTGCCGAGCCGAGCATCACCGCACGGCGTGCAGCTCCAGAAACGCCTTCACGCCGGTCACGTTGCCGGTATCCGACGGCACGTAGCCGGGCAGGGTGGCGACGGCGGCGCGGAAATCGGCGCTGCGCATGATCTCCAGGATGCGTTGCATCGGCCCGGTATCGAGGAAGGCGCGCTTGCAGACGAAGAAATAATCCTCGGTGAGGATGCGGATGAAATCGAGGCCGAAGTGGCGGGCGGCCGCCTCGACGCCAAAACTCGCATCCGCCATGCCGCTCGCGACATAGGCCGCGACGGCGGCGTGGGTGAACTCGATCTGCTGCGCGCCGTTGATCTTGCTCTCGTCGATGCCGTTCGCGGCAAGCAGCTGGTCGAACAACAGCCGCGTGCCGGAATCATGGTCGCGGTTGACGAAGCGGACTTTTGGACTGGTGAGATCCTGAAGCGAAGCGATGCGCAGCGGATTGCCGCGCGCGACCATCAGCCCCATCTCGCGCGTGACGAAACTGATGATGCGATCCTCGCGCGGATCGAGCCATTCGCGCGCCGCCTTGATGCCCTGCGCGCGCAACGCGCCGTGCGGCAGATGCAGGCCCGAGAGGTCGCAGGCGCCTTGCGCCAGCGAGACCAGCGAATGCTGGTTGCTGACATAGCGCAGGTCGACGCCGATGCCGGGCTCGCGATCGAGGAATTCGCGCAGTTTTGCCACGGCAAAGCCGTGGCTGGCGTGAACGCGGATCACCGAAGGGCGCTGTTCGAGGAACGGCTTGATCTCGCTCGCCAGCTCCTGCGCGAGGTTTTCGAGCTGCGGCCCGAGCCGGGCCTGCATGCGCTCGCCGGCCCATACCAGCCGCTCGCCGAATGGCGTGAGCTTCGAGCCCTTGCCGCGCTGGGTTTCGACCAGAGGGGTTCCGAAGAACTCCGACCATTGCTCGATCAGATTCCAGACGTGCCGGTAGGACAGGTGCGCATCGCTGGCCGCGCTCGTGATCTTTCCGGTCTTCCGGATTTCGTTGAGCACGCCGAGCATGACAACCGCGGTGCGCGGGCTACCCTCGTGGCGAAATCGCCAGACGGCTTCGATCTCGATCTGAAGCATTCGGCTTCCTTATGAACTACGCTTCATATGTGGGGCGTCCATTTGCAAATCATATCATATTTACTCCAGCTAATAGGCGCCTAGTCTGGTATACCAGAACAGGAGTAAATATGATGTCTGTTGCATATGACTTTGCGCATTTGCCGGCCACCGAATTCATGGCCTGGCCGCAGCATCTGCTCATCGACGGCCGCCGCGTCCCCGCCAGCTCCGGCCGTACCTTCAAATCCCTCAATCCCGCCACCGGGCAGGTCATCGCCGTCGTCGCCGAAGGCGGCGAGGCTGATGTCGAGCATGCGGTCGCCGCCGCGCGGCGCGCGTTCGAAGGCCCGTGGCGCACGATGCGGGCGTCGGAGCGCGGCCAGATCCTGCTGCGCTGGGCGGACCTGCTCAAGCAGCATTCAGAGGAAATCATCGAGCTCGAGTCGATCGATGCCGGCAAGCCGATCTCCGCGACGACGCGCCAGGACTTTCCGGCCGCGGTCGACACGCTGATCTACTACGCCGGCTGGGCCGACAAGATCAGCGGCGACGTCGTGCCCGTGCGCGATGACGCGTTGACCTATACCGTGCGTGAGCCGGTCGGCGTGGTCGCGGCAATTGTGCCGTGGAATTTCCCGCTGATGATCGGCATGTGGAAACTCGCGCCGGCGCTGGCCTGCGGCTGCACCATCGTGATGAAGCCGGCCGAGCTGACCTCGCTGTCGGCGCTGCGCATCGCCGAGCTTGCGCTCGAAGCCGGCGTGCCGGCGGGCGTCTTCAACGTCGTCACCGGTCCGGGCCGGGTCGTCGGCGACGCGCTGGTCAATCACCCTGACGTGGACAAGGTGACCTTCACCGGCTCGCCCGGCATCGGCCGTGGAATCATGAAGGGTGCGGCGAGCAACTTCAAGCGCGTCTCGCTCGAGCTCGGCGGCAAGTCGGCCAACGTCATTTTCGACGATGCCGATCTCGAAGCGGCCTCCAAGGCTGCGGCCTCAGGCATCTTCTTCAATGTCGGCCAGGTGTGTTCGGCCGGCTCCCGTGTGCTGGTGCAGGAGAAGGCTTACGACGAAGTCGTCGAGCGTCTGGCGGCGCGCGCAAAGTCGCTCAGGATCGGCGATCCGCTCGATCGCAAGACGGCGCTCGGTCCTGTCATCTCCGAGAAGCAGATGAAGTCGATCCTCGACTATGTCGACATCGGCCAAAAGGAGGGCGCGACCCTCGTCACCGGTGGCGAGAAAGTCGGAGATCGCGGCTATTTCATCAGCCCCGCGGTGTTCGCAGGCGTCGCGCACGAGATGCGGATCTCGCAGGAGGAGATTTTTGGCCCCGTCGTCAGCGTCATCAAGTTCAAGGACGAGGCCGACGCGCTCAGGATCGCCAATGGCACGGCCTACAGCCTCGCCGCCGGCGTCTGGAGCCGCGACATCGGCAAGCTCCAGCGCTTCGCCAAGCGGGCGCGCGCTGGCACGGTCTGGATGAACACCTATGGCTACACCGACGTGCGCCTGCCCTGGGGCGGCGAGCGCGACTCCGGCCTTGGCCGTGAGCACGGCACCGCCGCGCTCGACAATTTCACCGAGCCGAAGGCTGTCTGGATGAATCTGGCCGTCTGATAACCTCCCGATCGGCCAATCCTGGGCCCGCCTGACCATCCGGTCAGGCGGGCTCTCTTTTCGACATCGATAAAATTGTCTGCATTCCGCTCAGTGGCGGAAAACCCTGCGGACAAGAAGGCTGCTGCCTTAAACCTCCGCTTTGGAACCGGCGTGCATCCTGCCTGCCAAAGGTTGGGGCATCGGCATGTCTGTTCTCAGGGAGATCGTTGCGGCGGTTGCGGGAGTCTACGCGCTCCTGTTCGTCTGCGACGCATTGTTCGGCGTCGGCGAGGCGCGTTTCGACGACGCCTATTACAGCGCCAGCTTCTACGCGCCGAAGCCGAAGGAATTCCGCTTCGCCAGCGACACGCCGCCGGCGGTCCGCGTCAGCGAGGCCTTCGCGCAGTTTGCGCCGGGCGAGGCCAAGCCGAACCGGCGCTACTCGTCTCTGACGACGATCATCCGCTAACGCTTCACTCCCCCTGGATCCATTCCGCCACGCCGCGCCACAGCGTGTCGCGGTGCTCGGGGCGGAAGAAGCCGAAATGGCCGATCGTCTTGGCGCCGACGTCGGACGGCTTGACCGTCAGCACCTCCGGCTTGATCGCGGTGAAGCCGCTCGCGAGCAGCTCGACCGCGGGCCGCGTCGCCCAGGGATCGTCGGAGAAGCAGAGCGCGCGCAGCTCGCCCTTGAACTTTGCGAAGTTCTCCAGCGCCGGTAATTTGGAGTCGAACAGATAGAGCGGGCTGGAGACCCAGTCGGCCCATTGCAGGAAGACGCCCCTGGGCAGATCCTCGCCGATGCCGGCCCAGGCCGGCGCGTAGCCGAGCGCGTGGACGAGCGGCGCACCGACGAAATTCATGAAGGCGTAGACGCGATATTTTTCCGGCGACGCCATCAGCCGCCAGGTCGCGGCCTGCGAGGCCACGAAGGCGGCGCGTGAAATGTCGCTGTTGTTGTCGATCAGCCCCAGCGCCTGGCCGCCGAAGGAGTGGCCGACATAGGCCAGCGGCTGGGTCGTGTAGCGCTCGCGCATCCAGCGCACCGCCGCGGTGACGTCCTGCGCCGCCCAGTCCGACATCGAGGCCTTGAATCCGACCAGCGATTTCGGCTGGTTGTAGCCGACCATCGCCGGCTGCCGGGAATCGCCGATGCCGCGATAATCGTAGGTCAGGACCGCGCAGCCGCGATGGGCGAGGTACGAGGCAAGGCCGCGATAGATTTTTCGCGGGACGGCGGTGGCGGAGTTGATCAGCACGGCATGGCGTTTGGTGCCGCGCGGCAGGAACAGGGTGCCGGCCAGCGGATAGCCGTCCGTCGCCGGGAAGGTGATCTCGTCGATGAAAACGTCGTCGCGCGCCGCGTCCATGGGCAGCCAATGTCCTGCCGGTTTCCTTGCCTGCCCTCAGCAAATGCGAATTCGGCTTTCCCCGCAAGGGTTTGCAGTGCGAAATGGATTTACAACTGGCGGCGGGGGACTGGGCTGTGTATAAGGCGGCCCTCGCAACCCACAGATCAGGTTGTGCTTTTTACTTCACGGAGAGATTGCGATGTCCCAGCGGTGGACGCCCGAGTCCTGGCGCAGCAAGCCGGTGCTACAGGTGCCCGATTATCCCGACGCCAAGGCCTTGGCCGACGTCGAGGCGCAGCTTGCGACCTTTCCGCCGCTGGTGTTCGCGGGCGAGGCGCGCAATCTGAAGAAGTCCCTGGCTCGCGTTGCAGCCGGCGAGGCCTTCCTGCTCCAGGGCGGCGATTGCGCCGAGAGCTTTGCCGAGCACGGCGCCAACAACATCCGCGATTTCTTCCGCGTGCTGCTCCAGATGGCGGTGGTGCTGACCTATGCCGGCGCGGTGCCGGTGGTGAAGGTCGGCCGCATTGCCGGCCAGTTCGCAAAACCGCGGTCGTCGCCGACCGAGAAGATGAACGGCGTCGAGCTGCCGAGCTATCGCGGCGACATCGTCAACGACATCGCCTTCACCAAGGAAGCGCGCGTGCCGGACCCGCAGCGCCAGCTGATGGCTTACCGCCAGTCGGCTGCGACGCTGAACCTGCTGCGGGCGTTCGCGACCGGCGGCTTTGCCAATCTCGGCAGCGTGCATCAATGGATGCTCGGCTTCCTGAAAGATTCGCCGCAGTCGCGCCGCTACAAGGAGCTGGCTGACCGCATCTCCGACGCGCTCAATTTCATGCAGGCCTGCGGCCTCGACCTCGAGAGCCATCCGGAGTTGCGCGCGACCGATTTCTACACCAGCCATGAGGCACTGCTGCTCGGCTACGAGCAGGCCATGACCCGCGTCGATTCCACCACCGGCGACTGGTACGCGACCTCGGGCCATATGATCTGGATCGGCGACCGCACCCGCCAGCTCGATCACGGCCATGTCGAATATTTCCGCGGCATCAAGAACCCGATCGGCCTGAAGTGCGGCCCGTCGCTCAAGCCCGACGAGCTCTTGAAGCTGATCGACGTGCTTAACCCCGACAACGAGC
The DNA here is from genome assembly GCF_052588265.1 of Bradyrhizobium sp. Pa8. Taxonomy (NCBI): domain Bacteria; kingdom Pseudomonadati; phylum Pseudomonadota; class Alphaproteobacteria; order Hyphomicrobiales; family Nitrobacteraceae; genus Bradyrhizobium; species Bradyrhizobium sp. Pa8. The sequence goes on from NZ_CP176767.1 coordinate 3,873,994, forward strand.
AGGGCCGGCTGACGCTGATCAACCGCTTCGGCTCCGACAAGGTCGCCGATCATCTGCCGGGACTGATCCGCGCCGTGAAGCGCGAGGGCAGGGTTGTGGTCTGGTCGTGCGATCCCATGCACGGCAACACCATCACCTCGACGTCGGGCTACAAGACACGCCCGTTCGACCGCGTCCTGTCGGAGGTGAAGTCGTTCTTCACCATCCACGCGGCGGAAGGCACCCACGCCGGCGGCGTGCATCTGGAGATGACCGGTCAGGACGTCACCGAGTGCATCGGCGGCGCCCGCGCGATCACCGACGAGGATCTCAACGACCGCTACCACACGGTCTGCGATCCCCGCCTCAATGCCGAGCAATCGATCGACATGGCTTTCCTGATCGCGGAGCTCCTCAAGCAGGAACGCGCCGGCAAGGCCAGGCCGATGCCGGTCGCCGCGGGGCTCTAACACCTTGCTGCGGATCTGGAAGGCGACGATCAATTCACGCAACGGTCTGGCCTTCGCGTTCCGGTCGGAGCAGGCCGTTCGCGAGGAGATCTTTGCGCTCATCCTGTCGGTGCCGCTGGCGTGGTTCGTTGCCGCGACGGCGCTGCGGGCGGTCGAGCTGGTCTGTTCGGTTGCGTTCGTGCTGACGGTCGAGCTGCTCAACACCGCGATCGAGAAGCTTGCCGACCGGCTGACCATGGATCACGACAAGCAGATCGGCCGGGTCAAGGACATGGGCTCGGCCGCGGTCGGCGTTGCGCTGCTGATGGCCGGCGCGTTCTGGATCATCGCCATCATCGAGCGGTTGGGGTTCCTCTGAAGCGGAGTGCGGCGGCCATGACCGAACGTCTCAACGTATTCGCGGTCACGCTCGCCCAGCTCAATCCGACCATGGGCGACATCGAGGGCAATGCCGCGAAAGTGCGTGCCGCGCGCGCGCAAGCCAGGTCCGACGGCGCCGATCTCGTGCTGTTTCCGGAATTGTTCATCGCCGGCTACCCGCCGGAAGATCTGGTGCAGAAGCCGGCGTTCCAGGACGCCTGCCGCGCCGCGATCGAGGCGCTCGCGCGCGAGACCGCGGATGGCGGCCCGGCGATGCTGGTCGGCACGCCTTGGGTCGAGGACGGCAGGCTCCATAATGCCTGCGCGCTGCTCGATGGCGGAAAAATTGCCGGCTTGCGCTTCAAGTGCAACCTGCCGAATTACGGCGTGTTCGACGAGAAGCGGCTGTTTTCGCGCGGCCCCGCCGCAGGTCCCGTGACCGTGCGCGGCGTGCGGATCGGCGTGCCGATCTGCGAGGACATCTGGCTGGAGGAGTCCGAGGATTACGAGAACGTGGTCGAGACGCTGGCCGAGACCGGCGCCGAGATCATCCTGGTGCCGAACGGCTCGCCCTATGCCCGCGACAAGAGCGATGTGCGCCTCTCGGTCGCCGTGGCGCGTGTCACCGAGAGCGGCCTGCCGCTGGTCTATCTCAACCAGGTTTGCGGCCAGGACGAGCTGGTGTTCGACGGCGGTTCCTTCGCGCTCAACGGCGATCTCTCGCTCGCGGCGCAATTGCCGGCGTTCGAAGAGAGCGTCACCACACTGCGCTTCACCAGGAACGGCGACGATTGGCGCTGCGCGGGGCCGATTGCCGCGCAGCCGGAGGGCGACCACGCCGACTACGCCGCCTGCGTGCTGGGCTTGCGCGACTATGTCGCCAAGAACGGATTTCCCGGCGTTCTGCTCGGCATCTCCGGCGGCATCGACTCCGCTCTCTGCGCGGCGATCGCGGTCGATGCGCTGGGTGCCGACCAGGTGCACGGCGTGATGCTGCCTTATCGCTACACCGCGGCGAGCTCGATCGCGGACGCGGGCGAGCTCGCCGGGCATCTCGGAATCCGCTACGAGGTGCTGCCGATCGCTGAAGCCGTGACCGGCTTCGAGACCATCCTGTCCGGCATCTTCAAGAATCTGCCGCCCGATATCACCGAGGAAAACCTGCAGGCCCGCACCCGCGGCACGTTGCTGATGGCGATCTCCAACAAGACCGGGCTGATGGTGGTGACGACCGGCAACAAGTCGGAAATGTCGGTCGGCTACGCCACGCTCTATGGCGACATGAACGGCGGCTTCAATCCGATCAAGGACATCTACAAGACGCAGGTGTTTCGGCTGGCCGCGCTGCGCAACCACTGGAAGCCCGACGGCGCGCTCGGGCCCGCGGGCGAGGTCATTCCGCCCGATATCATCACGCGCCCGCCGACGGCGGAGCTGCGCGAGAACCAGACCGACCAGGACTCGCTGCCGCCTTATGACGTGCTCGACGCCATCCTGGAGCGTCTGATCGAGCGCGAGGAGCCGCTCGACAAGATCATCGCCGCCGGCTTCGACCGCGAGACGGTCACCCGCATCGATCATCTGCTCAACGTCGCCGAATACAAGCGCCGCCAGGCCGCACCGGGCGTGAAGGTGACGGCCAGGAATTTCGGCCGCGACCGCCGCTATCCCATCACCAACCGCTTTCGCGACAAGGGCGAGCCGTTGCCTGCGGCGGACGAGACGCTGGTCTCGCGCGGCAGCACGGCGTCGATCGACGCGTTCGAGGGCTGAACTTCAGTCTTGAGCGACAGCGGACCCTATGACGGGGTTGCGAAGAACAGAACCCGCAGGAGGTGCGTGTATTCGGATTCGAGCACCATGATTGTCACAAACACCATTACTGCGATCGGTGGCAGCAGGATGGCATAGGCGAGGGCCAGCCGCTCCCAGGCCATGTGCATGAAGACGGCGACGATCAGGCCGGCCTTCAACACCATGAACAGCAGGATCAGCGACCACCTGGGGTAGCCGTGTAGGCCAAAGTAGTCGACGAGGTAGGAGCACGTGCTGAGGACAAACAGCCAGCCCCAGACCACGAGGTAGAGCCTGATCGGGTGCTGTTGCCCCTTGGCGTGCACGGCTGCTGTTGCGACTGCGCCGTGCGCCGGAGCGTGAAGCTGGCCTTCCATGTGTACCGTCGCGTTTGTCATGCGCCGACCTCACCAAAGATAGAACAATGCAAAGATGAACACCCACACGAGATCGACGAAGTGCCAGTACAGGCCCGTGATCTCGACGATCTCGTAATAGCCCTTGCGGCTCGTGAAGAAGCCGCGCCTCTCGACGTCGAAGTCGCCGCGCAAGACCTTCCGCGCGATGGCGATCAGGAAGATCACGCCGATCGTCACGTGGGTGCCGTGGAAGCCGGTGATCATGAAGAAGCTTGCACCAAACTGCGGTGCACCCCACGGATTGCCCCAGGGCCGGACGCCCTCCATGATCAGCTTGGTCCATTCGAAGGCCTGCATTCCGACGAAGGTTGCGCCGAAGGCCGCCGTGACCAGCATCAAGGCCGCGGTTCTGACGCGATCGCGGCGGTAGCCGAAATTGACGGCCATCGCCATCGTGCCGCTGCTGCTGATCAGGATAAAGGTCATGATGGCGATCAGGATCAGGGGGATGTGGTTGCCCCCGATATTGAGCGCGAAGACTTCGCTGGGATTCGGCCACGGCACGGTCGTGGACATGCGCGCCGTCATGTAGGAGAGCAGGAAGCAACTGAAGATGAAGGTGTCGCTGAGGAGGAAGATCCACATCATGGCCTTGCCCCAGGACACGTTCTTGAAGGCACGCTGATCGGACGCCCAGTCGGCGGCGATGCCGCGCCAGCCTTCAAGCCGCGCAGGCGATTGGCCCGAATGTGTCAGCACGGTTTCAGCCATCTGGTCTCGCCTCCCTAGCTCAGCAATTGACGGCAGATGTTGACGAAATCGTCGGTCCAGCCCGTGAGAAGACCGAGCAGGACAAGCCAGACCAGCAGCAGGAAATGCCAGTAGATGGCGCACAGCTCCACGCTCAATCGCACCTCGGCGATCTCGGTGCCGCGCCACACCTTGGCCGAGGTTCGCCCGAGGGCCACCAGGCCGCCCGTCAGATGCAGCCCGTGCACAGCGGTCAACAGGTAGAAGAAGGAATTCGCCGGATTGGACGCCACGAAATATCCGGCAGCCCCGAGCCGTTGCCAGGCCAGGAGCTGTCCGGCGAGGAAGATCACGGCAGATGCTCCGCCCGCGAGCAGACCGATCTTGACGCTCTCGGTATCGTGTCGCCCAGCAGCCACGTACGACCATTGCAGCGCGACACTGCTCAGGACCAGGACGCCCGTGTTGACCCACAGCAGCCGCGGTACCGGCAGCGGCCGCCAGTCCACCACGCTCATGCGCATCGAGTAGGCGCTGATGAAGAGGACGAATAATGCGCTGGCGACGGCGAGAAACACGCCAAGTCCGACCTTCGCCGCCGGCCAGGTCATGCTATCGCCGCCGGGGAAGTCACCCACCGAGCCTTCCTCCAGCCAGGGCTTGGCCATCAGCCGCTGCTGCGACAGCCACCATCCGGCGATCACCGCAAGCACAGCCAGGAACAGGATGATGGCGCTCACGAAGCAGCTCCCTGAACGAGCTGCGTCCCGCGTGGCGGCTGGTTCTGCGGAATGAAGTCCTCCGCGGCACCAGGCACACTGTAGTCATAGGCCCAGCGGTACACGACCGGGAGCTCCTTGCCCCAGTTGCCGTGCCCCGGGGGCGTCTCCGGCGTCTGCCACTCCAGCGTCGTCGCCCGCCACGGATTGCCGCCTGAGGCCTCACCCTTGAACAGGCTCCAGGCAAGATTGAACAGGAACACCATCTGGCTGAAGCCGACGGTCAAGGCCACCACGGAGATGAAGGCGTTCAGTGTATGGGCCGAGGACGGGATGAACGCCGTGTCGCCGAGTTCGAAATACCGGCGCGGAACCCCGAGCAGTCCAAGATAGTGCATGGGGAAGAAGATCAGGTAGGCGCCGAGGAAGGTGACCCAGAAGTGAAACTTGCCGAGGACGTCGTTCAGCATCCGTCCCGTGACCTTGGGGTACCAATGATAGATCGCGCCCAGCACGACCATGATCGGCGCCACGCCCATCACCATGTGGAAATGCGCGACCACGAACATGGTGTCCGAGAGGGGCACGTCCACGACGACGTTGCCGAGGAAGAGGCCGGTGAGGCCGCCATTCACGAAGGTGATGATGAAGCCGAGGGCGAACAGCATCGGCACCCGGAGATGAATGTCGCCGCGCCACAGGGTCAGCACCCAGTTGTAGACCTTAATCGCGGTGGGGATCGCGATGATGAGCGTCGTGGTGGCGAAGAAGTACCCGAATTGCGGGAACATGCCGCTCACATACATGTGGTGCGCCCACACGACGAAGCTGAGCGCACCAATCCCCACGATGGCCCAGACCATCATGCGATAACCGAAGATGTTCTTGCGCGCATGCGTGCTGATTAGATCGGAGACGATGCCGAAGGCAGGCAGGGCGACGATGTAGACCTCGGGGTGGCCGAAGAACCAGAACAGGTGCTGGAAGAGTAGCGGGCTGCCGCCGCCATATTTCGACAGCTGTCCCATCTCGACGAGGGAGGGCATGAAGAAGCTGGTTCCCAGGAGACGGTCGAGCAGCAGCATCACCGAGGCAACGAAGAGTGCGGGGAATGCGAGCAGCGCCATGACGGTCGCTGTGAAAATGCCCCACACGGTCAGGGGCAGGCGCATCAACGTCATGCCGCGGGTGCGCGCCTGCAGCACCGTGACCACATAGTTCAAGCCGCCCATCGTGAAGCCGATGATGAACAGGATCAGGGACGCCATCATGAGAATGATGCCCCAATCCTGCCCGGGCGTTCCGGAGAGGATGGCTTGCGGCGGGTATAGCGTCCAGCCGGCGCCGGTGGGGCCGCCGGGCACGAAGAATGTCGAGGCCAGCACCAGGACTGCGAGCAGATAGACCCAGTAGCTCAGCATGTTCACATAAGGGAAGACCATGTCCCGGGCGCCCACCATCAGTGGGATCAGGTAGTTGCCGAAGCCGCCGAGGAACAATGCGGTGAGCAGATAGATCACCATGATCATGCCGTGCATGGTGATGAACTGGAGGTACTGGTTGGCATCGATGAAAGAGAAGGTGCCGGGGAATCCCAGTTGCAGTCGCATCAGCCACGACAGCACCAGGGCCACCAGCCCGATGGCCGAGGCCGTCAGCGAGTACTGAATGGCGATCACCTTGGCGTCCTGCGAGAAGACATACCGTGTCCACCAGCTCCTTGGATGATAGAGCTCGACTTCAGGTACTTCGGCAGGCGGGATGCCTGCGATCCCTTCATATGGAATATCGACCATAGAAACCTCCTCGGTCGTTTCCATCGGGGGTGAGGCGTTGGCCTCGTGCACCCGATCCATCTTCGCGGCGGGCAGCCTGCTACCTGCCGCCGGATTGGTACGTCGCTTTCACGACAGCTCTTGCCGGCGACAATTCGGCAAACGTCTTTTGTTGCTCCAGCCAAGCGTGATATTCACGCTCTTCGTCGACGATGACCTTGGCCCGCATTTGATAATGAGCAGCGCCACAAAGCTCCGCACATAGAACATCGAACGTTCCGGTTCGGATCGGCGTTATCCAGAAATAGGTCACCATGCCGGGGACCATGTCCATCTTGGCGCGAAATTCGGGCACGTAGAAATCGTGCAGGACATCAACCGAGCGGAGAAGAACCTTGACCGGCTTTCCCATTTGAAGGTGCAGGTCGCCGTTCTCGATCACGACGTCGTCCTGCGCGTGCGGGTCGTCACGATTGAGTCCCATCGGATTGTCAGAAGCGATGTTGCGGACATCGGATGTGCCCAGCCGTCCATCCTTGCCCGGAAGGCGGAAGCTCCATTGCCATTGCTGGCCCATGACCTCGACCTCGGTGGCATCCGCGGGCACCGTCACGAACTGGTGCCAGACCACGAGGCCAGGCGCCAGCATGGCCGCGACTCCGACGCCGGTCCCGACGCTCAGCCACCATTCGAGCTTTTTGTTTTCGGGGTTGTAGTCGGCCCGTCTTCCCTCTTTGTGGTGAAAGCGGAAGACGCAATACGCCATGAAGGCGATGACCGCGACGAAAACGAAGCCCGTGATCCAGAACGTGATGTTGATGGTGTGGTCGATATAGGCCCAGTTCGTGGCGATCGGCGTCCACCACCACGGGCTGTAGAGGTGAAACAGCACCGAGCCGATCGCGACCAGAAGCAGTATCAGAGCGACAGCCATCCTGATCCATCCTTGCCATCGAAGGCTACGGATACGAATCCAGGGCGGAGCTCATGTATGTCGCGATGGCGGACTTTCTCTACGCGGACATCTATGCTGACATATGCGCCATCGCGGCGCCTCTTGCCTCGCCCATTCAACCGGTCGCGATGTTCAAGAGGAAGACCGCGACCGCTGGGGGCGTCCAGACTTTTAAAATGATCCCCCGCGAACCCGGCGTCAATAGCATGTCAACACGCTTAGGCGGCGTGGGCGATCCATGTTGCTGTGCAATCTGGCGAGCGTCGGTCGCATTCTCGATGTGATGCATCGCACAAAATATGCGACGCACAATTCACCCAGCCGGCAGCGCTGGTCATTCCAGATCGCGCGCGTTAAGCTCGGGGCGCAGGTCGCGACGGGTTTCGTCCGGCTAAGCTCCTTCCTCGTTGAGCCTGGAACTGCCGTACTCGGCTCGATCGCGTCTCCCGCACATAAGGGCGGATACGCGCGGCCGGAAAGCGCGCCGTTTGCCGCCGCGACTTTCAGCAGAGGAGGGTGTGTCCATGGCCACTCTTTATTCCGACAACATCGTAAAGCGGCACCTGTTCGGCGAAGCGGCCTCCTATCCCATTCGCAAGATCAGCTTGTCCGACCTGACCGAGGCCCTGCGCCTGGGTTGGGAGGATTTCCAGGCGATGCCGAGCCACGCGATCGTCGTGTGCGTGATTTATCCTGTTCTCGGTCTCGTCCTGTTCAGGATGGTTCTCGGCTATTCGGTGCTGCCGCTCCTGTTTCCGCTGGCTGCCGGCTTTGCCTTGATCGGCCCTTTTGCCGCGATCGGTCTCTATGAACTCAGCCGCCGTCGCGAGCGCGGCGAGGAGGTCGATGCTTGGGATGCGATCAAGGTGCTGCGCGCGCCGTCGTTCGGCGCCATGGTCGAGCTCGGCGTGCTCCTGCTGGTCCTGTTCGGGGCCTGGATCGGTGTCGCGAACGCAATCTATGTCACGATCTTCGGTCACGCGGCGGCCGCAAGCATTCCCGACTTCGCAACGCGGGTGCTGACGACGCCGGAAGGCTGGTCGCTCATTCTCGTCGGTTGCGGTGTCGGCTTCCTGTTTGCGGTTGTGGCCTTGTGCGTCAGCGTCGTGTCGTTTCCATTGATGCTCGACCGGCACGCGACCGCGATCGACGCGATCCGCACGTCGCTCCGAGCGGTGGCGGCGAATCCGGTTGCGATGGCCGGATGGGGCGTCATCGTCGCGGCACTGCTCGTGATCGGCTCGTTGCCGTTCTTCGTCGGTCTCGCTGTCGTCCTGCCGGTGCTCGGTCATGCCACCTGGCACCTCTATCGGCGGGTGGTCGAGCCGAATCCGAATCCTCCGGACGAGCCGCCGCCGCCCCCGAAGGGAAAGCGCTACGCAGCGGACTTTCCGGCCAATCTCTTCCCGTGGAGCCGCGAGGGTAAGCAGTAACAGCGAAACGGCCGCACCTGGCGGCCGCCTTCGCGAGCATGACGGGTTACGGCCTACTTCTGCTGCTGCGGCAGGAACGTCGGGCCGACCGAGCGGATCGGCTTGTTCTCCGACGAATTGGTGGCCGTGCCGGTATCCGCGGGCGCTGCCGCAGCCGGTGCGCTGGCCGTCGTCGGCGCGGGAGCCGCGCCCTTCTTGGCCGTCGCAGGCGTGCCCTTGTTGAGCCGCTGCTGCTGCATCTTCTTGGCGCTCTCCTCGGTGACGATGATGTCACCCTGCTGCTCGGCCGCCGCCTTGTCGTCGGCGGATTTCAGCGCGTCGGCCCAGGTCTGGCCCGCGGCCTTGCAGGAGCAGGACGGGTTGAACTCGCTGCGGAATTTGAACGCGGTCGGCAGCGCCGTGTAGGGCTGGCCGCTGGTGGAGACCGCGGAGTTCATGTCCTCGCCGGGATTGCGATGGGTATAGAGCACGGCTTCCGCGGCCGGGCACAGCGCCTTGCAGGTCTTCTCGTCGTCGGGGAAGCGCGCCGGCACGGTGGCAAACGAGACCGGGAAATAGGCGCCGTCGCAGGTGCGCACGCACACGGTGCGGTAGGTGCCGGATTGCGGCCCGAGATCGGAGGGCGGCACGCCTTGCGGATTGTTGGGGTTGTTGCCGCCGCCGCCGAACAGATTGTTCAGGAAGTTGCCGCCGCCTTGCGATTGCGCGGCGTTGGCATATTGCGGGCCGCAATTGTTCTGCGCCAGCGCCGCCAGCACCGAGCGGCGCTGGTTGTCGCGCTCCGGGCTGAAGCCGCCGGGGCCGCCGCCGCGCAGGCGTTCGAGATTGCCGGTGATCTGGTCCAGATTGGCGCGCATCTGCTGGATCTGGGTGTTGACCGGGCCGCATTGCGCCGACTGGCCGTTGAACAGCGAGAAGAAGCCGGAGGAATCGCAGCCCATGCGCTTGGCCTGCATGGTGACGCGGTCGAGCTCGGCCTGCTGCTTGGCCTGGGAATCCTGATAGCGGCGGATCTGGTCTTCGCGCGCGGGGTCGCCACCGCCGCCGCCACGATCGAGCGCGGCGAGCTGGCCTTCCAGCCGCACGCACATCGGATTTGGTCCAAGCCCGTTCTGGCCGGGCTGAGGCGGCGGGCCGGGCGGGCCGGCTTGCGCGAAAGCACCGTTGGCGAGCACGACCGTGCTCAGAAGCACAGTGCAGGCAAGGATGGAGCGAGCACGGGAGAGAGACAAAAATTCAGGCATATCCGCCATTCTAGCGAGGTCACGGCCCCAAGTGACTTCCAATGCGATTTTGGGGGCCGACGCGCGCCCTCCAATAGCCGCTTCCTGCGGCATCGTCACGTCGTTTCAGGGGCCGAAAACTGGTCCTAAGGTCCGCCAGCTCCGAGGGAATTCAGCGCTGGCAGGTGATTGCAACATATTCGTCGCAATGGCCATGGGAGCAGTTTGTGCCGGTTTTGGGGACAGAGCCGGTAATTTCGTCGGGATCGACCCGGCGATAGGCCGAGGCCTGGGCAAAATCGCGTGACTGGCAATAGGTGCGCGCGACCTGTGCGCCGCATTTCTCACCCTTGGCGAGGCACTGGTCGACACCGTAGCCGTCCGCCTGGTTGGCGATGATAAAGACGCGGGTCTCGGCGAACGCGCTGGATGCCGCGATGATGGAGGCACAAGAGACGAGCGCGAGCAGGGATCGCATGGGTGCACCGGGGCTTTAGGGAACCGCCGGCTTCCAAGTAAACTCAAAAGGTTAAGGATGATGAACCATCAAGGCGGGGCGGCCGTGCTTTGCGGAGATAAAACGGCGTTTTCGCGGCTCTCTTGACGCGGGGGCGCCTGATAGCCCATATGTGGCCGCATGTACGGTCTCCTCGCCATTTGTGGCATTTGCCGCGAGATTACGAGCTAGCGATTCGCTGGCTGGAGCCGTCTTTTCTCAAAAGCATTGAGAGCACTGGACGCCCGGCCAACAGCCGACGGGTATCCATATGGAATTGCGCCTCTACGATACGCTGAGCCGGGACAAGCGCACCTTCGTGCCGCTCGATGCAAAGAACGTCCGCATGTATGTCTGCGGACCGACCGTCTACGACTTCGCCCATATCGGCAATGCGCGGCCGGTGATCGTGTTCGACGTGCTGTTTCGGCTGCTGCGCCATCTCTATGGCGAAGCGCACGTGACCTATGTCCGCAACATCACCGACGTCGACGACAAGATCAACGACCGCGCCGCGCGCGATTTTCCCGGCCTGCCGCTGAACGAGGCGATCCGGAAAGTCACCGAGCAGACGGGCAAGCAATTCCACGCCGACGTCGACGCGCTCGGCGCGCTTCGGCCGAGCGTCGAGCCGCGCGCGACCGAGCATATTGGCGAGATGCGCGAGATCATCGAGAGGCTGATCGCCGGCGGCTTTGCCTATGCAGCCGAGGATCATGTGCTGTTCTCGCCGCCGGCGATGAACGCGGCCAATTCCGGCCTGCCGCGCTATGGCGCGCTGTCCAATCGCTCGCTGGACGAGATGGTCGCCGGTGCCCGCGTCGACGTCGCGCCCTACAAGAAGGGCAATACCGACTTCGTGCTGTGGAAGCCGTCCAAGCCGGGCGAGCCGTCATGGCCATCGCCGGCCGGGATCGCCGCGCAGGGACGCCCGGGCTGGCACATCGAGTGCTCGGCCATGGCCTGGAAGCATCTCGGCGAGTATTTCGACATCCACGGCGGCGGTATCGACCTCGTGTTTCCGCATCACGAGAACGAGGTAGCGCAAACCTGCTGTGCCTTCCACCAGCAGCGCATGGCGAACTACTGGATGCACAACGGCTTCCTCCAGGTCGAGAGTGAGAAGATGTCGAAGTCGCTCGGCAACTTCGTCACCATCCACGAGCTGCTCGCGGACTGGCCGGGGGAAGTGCTGCGTCTGAACATGCTGAAGACGCATTACCGCTCGCCGATCGACTGGACGCTGAAGTCGCTGGAGGAGAGCGCCAGGACGCTCGACGACTGGTATCGGGTCGCGGCCGATGCCGAGCCCGGCCGGCCGGCCGCGTCCGTGGTCGAGCCGCTGCTCGACGACCTCAATACGCCGCTGGCGATCGCGGCGCTGCATGGCCTGCGTGGCAGCGACGTGAGCGCGCTGGCGGGCTCGTTGCGCCTGCTCGGCTTCCTCGCCGAAAGCGCTGCGCAGTGGGAAGGGCGCAAGCAGCAGGCCAGCGGGGTCGATGCCACGGAAGTCGAACGCCTGATCTCGGAGCGGACGGCCGCCCGTAGCCGCAAGGACTTCAAAGAGTCCGACCGCATTCGCGATCTGCTTGCCGCGATGGGCGTTGCGATCAAGGACTCCAAGGACGGGACGACCTGGGAGGTCGCGCGATGAAGCGGCCCGACACGCCTTTTCCGCGGCATTGGCTCTATTACATCGCGCTGAAAATCCTGCTGCTCGGCGCCGCCGTGGCGTTGGCGCTGAAACTCTATGGGATGTGGTGAAGACGATGGCACAAGCACACCCGAAGCCCGGCTTGCGGCCGTTCCTGCCTGATGACGTGCCGGTCCTCGCCGCGATCTTCACGGCAAGCATCGAGGAGCTGACCGGCGAAGACTACAACGAGGCGCAGCAGCAGGCCTGGATGGAGGCGGCGGAGAGCGAAGAGTTCGGCAAGCGGCTCGCGGCCGACCTGACGCTGGTCGCCACGCTGGAGGGCTCGCCCGTCGGCTTCGCCTCGCTGCGCGGGGCCGATCACATCCGCATGCTTTATGTGCATCCCGCCGTGACCGGTCAGGGCATCGCGACCATGCTGGTGGACGCGCTGGAGAAGCTCGCCGGCGGCCGCGGCGCGACCAGCCTATCGGTCGATGCCAGCGACACCGCGCAGAACTTCTTCGCCAAGCGCGGCTATGTCGCCATGCAGCGTAACAGCATCACCATCAACGACGAGTGGCTCGCCAACACCACGATGAAGAAGACACTCGGAGCCGCGCAATGAGCAAGGAGCGTCTCTATCTGTTCGACACCACGCTGCGCGACGGGGCGCAGACCAACGGCGTCGATTTCACCCTGACCGACAAGCAGGTCATCGCGGCGATGCTCGACGATCTCGGCATCGACTATGTCGAGGGCGGCTATCCCGGCGCCAATCCGACCGACACCGAGTTCTTCGGCACCAAGCCCAAACTCAAGCATGCGCGCTTCACCGCCTTCGGCATGACGCGCCGGGCAGGGCGCTCGGTCTCCAACGATCCCGGCGTGGCCGGGCTCCTTGAAGCGAAGGCCGATGCGATCTGCTTCGTGGCGAAGTCATCCGCCTATCAGGTGCGTGTCGCGCTGGAGACGACGAAGGAAGAAAATCTGGCGTCGATCCGCGACAGCGTCGCGGCGGCGAAGGCTGCGGGCCGCGAGGTCATGCTCGACTGCGAGCACTTCTTCGACGGCTACAAGGAGGATTCAACCTTCGCGCTGGCCTGCGCCAAGGCCGCCTATGAGGCCGGCGCGCGCTGGGTGGTGCTGTGCGACACCAACGGCGGCACCATGCCGAACGAGATCGAGGCTGTTGTCGCCGAGGTGACGAAGCACATCCCGGGCGACCATGTCGGCATCCACGCCCATAACGACACCGAGCAGGCCGTGGCCAATTCGCTCGCCGCGGTGCGCGCCGGCGCGCGGCAGATCCAGGGCACCTTGAACGGCCTTGGCGAGCGCTGCGGCAACGCCAATCTGTGCTCGCTGATCCCGACGCTGAAGCTCAAGAAGGAGTTTTCCGACGCCTTCGAGATCAGCGTCACGCCCGAAAAGCTCGCTACTCTCGTCAAGGTCTCGCGAACGCTCGACGACATGCTCAACCGCGTGCCGAACCGGCATGCGGCCTATGTCGGCGAGAGTGCTTTCGTCACCAAGACCGGCATTCACGCTTCCGCCGTGCTGAAGGACCCGCAGACGTATGAGCACGTGCTGCCGGAATTGGTCGGCAATCATCGCAAGGTGCTGGTGTCCGACCAGGCCGGACGCTCCAACGTCATCGCGGAGCTGGACCGGGCCGGCATTGCCTATGAGAAGAGCGATCCGAAGCTGACGCGCCTCGTCGAGGAGCTGAAGGAGCGTGAGGCGGCGGGCTACGCCTATGAATCCGCCAACGCCTCGTTCGACCTCTTGGCGCGGCGCACGCTCGGTAAGGTGCCGCATTATTTCGAGGTCGAGCAGTTCGACGTCAATGTCGAGCAGCGCTACAATTCGCACGGCGAGCGCGTCACCGTCGCACTTGCAGTGGTCAAGGTCGACGTTGCCGGCGAGCGCTTGATCTCGGCCGCCGAAGGCAACGGCCCCGTCAACGCGCTCGACGTCGCGCTGCGCAAGGATCTCGGCAAGTACCAGAAGTACATCGAGGGCCTGACGCTGATCGACTACCGCGTCCGTATCCTCAACGGCGGCACCGGCGCGGTCACGCGCGTGCTGATCGAGAGCGAGGACGAGAACGGCGATCGCTGGACCACGGTCGGCGTGTCCCCGAACATCATCGACGCCTCGTTCCAGGCGCTGATGGATTCGGTGATCTACAAGCTGGTGAAGTCGGGGGCGCCGGCGTAAGGGGACGGTGCGACCACAAACGCCGTCATTGCGAGCGAAGCGAAGCAATCCAGAGTCTTTCCGCGGTAGCAGTCTGGATTGTTTCGTCGCTTCGCTCCTCGCAATGACGAGGGGAGAGAGGGGGAGTGCGACCAATGATCGACCACATCTCCGTCGGCGTCACCGATCTCGATCGCTCCGCGACATTCTATGAGGCTACGCTCGCTGCCCTCGGGCTCGCGCGGCTCGTCGTGCGGCCACGGACGATCGGCTTCGGCAAGGCCTATCCCGAGTTCTGGATCAACTTACGCGAGGGGATACCGCACGTAGCAGCGGAGAGCGGCGTGCACATCTGCCTGCGGGCGAAGACGACGGCCGAGGTCGATGCGTTTCACGCCGCGGCGCTGTCCGCCGGCGGTGCGTCCGACGGCGCGCCGGGCATCCGCCCGCATGACCGCGTGCGCTACTACGCGGCCTTCGTGACCGATCCCGATGGCAACCGGATCGAGGCGGTGACGTTTCCGGCGGAGTAGGACGCTAGAGCTTGCGCGCCACTTCCGGGGCGAGCTGCGTTTCAGATTCGGCGATCTGCGCCGCTGCCGCCTTCAGCTTCGGCAGAATATCCTCGACGCGATCGGCCTTGAGGATGTCGACCGAAAGGCCGGCGCGGATGAACTCGGTCTGGCGCATGTGCGACAGCAGCGAGAACAGCGGCTCCCAGAAATTGTCGAAGTTGGCGAGCAGCACCGGCTTGGCGTGACGGCCGAGCTGTTTCCAGGTCAGCTGCTCCACCAGCTCTTCGAGCGTGCCGACGCCGCCCGGCAGTGCCACGAAGGCGTCGGAGCGCTCGAACATTAGCCGCTTGCGCTCGTGCATGTCGGGGGTGACGATCATCTCCTGCACGCGCGTCAGCGCGTTTTCGCGCTTGCGGAGGAATTCGGGAATGATGCCGGTGACGGTGCCGCCGTGATCGAGCACGGAGGTCGCGACCGAGCCCATCAGGCCGAGCGAGCCGCCGCCATAGACCAGGCGGATCTTGTTCTCGGCGAGGGCCTTGCCGAACGCCTTGGCGCCTTCGGTGAAGCTGGGATTGGTTCCTGGGCCGGAGCCGCAATAGACACAGACAGTTTTGATCGTGCTCATTGGTGCCATGATGCATTGCAGCGAAGGGGCGTCAAGCCCAATCGGTGATTCGGATCCCCCGGAAATCTACCGGTAAATGGCGACAAACAATCAAAGATTCGCCATCTGGCGGGGTGCGCTGGCATCGGGAAGGCTTTATATGACGGGCGAAAATCGCAAATCGTAACGCTGCCCGCACCCGGCGGGCCTTCAGGCTTCTTGATGGACCAACCTCAATCGTTCGACGGCGCAGACGTTCCCGATCCTCCCGCGGGGGGACCGCTGGAGCGGGCCACGCTGATGGGCACGCTGGCGCATCTTTGGCCCTATATCTGGCCGGGCGACCGTTTCGACCTGAAGATGCGGGTGGTCTGGTCGATGGTGCTGCTGCTCGCCGCCAAGCTGATCACGCTGACCGTGCCGTTCAGCTTCAAATGGGCGACGGATGCGCTGACCGGCGCCAACACCGCGCCGGTGCAGCCCGACAACTGGCATCTCTGGGTGATCGCCTCGCCATTGCTGCTGACCGCAAGCTATGGCGTGACGCGCATCCTGATGGCGGTGCTGACGCAATGGCGCGACGGCATCTTTGCCCGCGTCGCCATGCATGCGGTGCGCAAGCTCGCCACCATCACCTTCATCCACATGCACGAGCTGTCGCTGCGCTTCCACCTCGAGCGCAAGACCGGCGGCTTGACGCGCGTGCTCGAGCGCGGCCGCGAGGGCATCGAGGTCATCGTGCGCATGGTGATCCTGCAGCTGATCCCGACCATCGTCGAGGTCACGCTGCTGCTGGCGGTGCTGCTGTGGCAGTTCGACTGGCGCTACGTGGTGGCGACGCTGATCACGGTCGCGGTCTACATGTACTACACCTACATCGCGACCGAGTGGCGGATCGGCATCCGCCGCAAGATGAACGATTCCGACACCGAGGCGAACACCAAGGCGATCGACTCGCTGCTCAACTACGAGACCGTGAAATATTTCAGCGCGGAGACGCGCGAGGCGCAGCGTTACGACAAGTCGGTCGCGCGCTACGAGGAGTCGAGCGTTCAGGCCTATACCTCGCTCGCGGTGCTCAACACCGGCCAGGCCGTGATCTTCACGCTCGGGCTGACCGCGACCATGCTGATGTGCGCGATCGGCGTGCGCAACGGCACCAACACGGTCGGCGATTTCGTGCTGGTCAATGCCATGATGATCCAGCTCTACCAGCCGCTGAATTTCATGGGCATGGTCTATCGCGAGATCAAGCAGGCGATCATCGACATCGAGAAGATGTTTGGCGTGATCGGACGCGAGGCCGAGATCAAGGACATGCCCGATGCGCAGCCGCTGGTGGTCTCGGCCGGCAATCTGCGTTTCGAGGACGTGCGCTTTGCCTATGAGCCGACGCGGCCGATCCTCAAGGGCATCAGCTTCGAGGTGCCGGCCGGCAAGACGGTCGCGATCGTCGGCCCGTCGGGCGCGGGCAAGTCGACGATTTCGCGTCTGTTGTTCCGCCTCTACGACGTCTCCGGCGGCAAGATCCTGATCGACGGGCAGGACATCCGCGAGGTCACGCAGGATTCACTGCGCGCCTCGATCGGAATGGTGCCGCAGGATACGGTGCTGTTCAACGATACCATCCGCTACAACATCCGCTACGGTCGCTGGGATGCCGATGATGCCGAGGTCGAAGAGGCGGCGCGGCTGGCGCAGATCGACCATTTCATCCGCATGGCGCCGATGGGTTACGAGACCCAGGTCGGCGAGCGCGGCTTGAAGCTGTCCGGCGGCGAGAAGCAGCGCGTCGCCATCGCGCGCACCGTGCTCAAGGCGCCGCCGATCCTGGTGCTGGATGAGGCGACCTCGGCGCTGGACACCCACACCGAGCACGAGATCCAGGGCGCGCTCGACCGCGTGGCGAAGAACCGCACCTCGCTGGTGATCGCGCACCGGCTTTCCACCATCGTCGGCGCCGACGAGATCATCGTGCTGGACCAGGGCCGCATCGCCGAGCGGGGCACCCACGCCAAGCTGCTCGCGCAGGGCGGCCTCTATGCCAGCATGTGGAACAGGCAGCGCGAGGCCGAGGCGGCACGCGAGAAACTGGCCAAGATGGCGGATTCCAGCGAGGCGCCCAACCGGGAGCCGCCGCCGGTCGATGACGCCCTCGCGACATCCGCGGCCGCGGAGTGACCTTGTCTCGGGTCCCAACTCTGGCCTAAACAACTCCACCGCGCGGGGGCGACCCGGCGCCATCAACTCCCAGGCGGCAGATAGCGATGTCCATCCTCGATTCGATCCAGCGTCAGATCCCGCCGATCCACAAGGAGGGCTATCCCTTCATTGGCGGCTTTGCGCTGGCAAGCCTGATCCTGTTCTGGCTGTGGTCGCCGCTCGGGTGGATCGGCACGATCCTGACCGTGTGGTGCGCGCTGTTCTTCCGCGACCCCGTGCGCGTGACGCCGGTGCGCGAGGGGCTCGTGGTGTCGCCGGCCGACGGCCGTGTCTCGATGATCACCATGGCGCTGCCGCCGGCCGAGCTCGGGCTCGGCGACCGGCCGCTGCCGCGCATTTCGGTGTTCATGAGCGTGTTCAACTGCCATGTGAACCGCAGCCCGATCGCGGGCAGGGTGGACCGCATCGCCTACCGGCCAGGCCTGTTCATCAACGCCGAGCTCGACAAGGCGAGCGAGGACAATGAGCGCAACTCGCTCGTGATCACGACGCCGACGGCCAGGATCGGTGTGATCCAGATCGCGGGGCTCGTCGCCAAGCGCATCGTCTGCTTCGTTAGGGAAGGGCAGGCGATCGGGGCGGGCGAGCGGTTTGGCCTGATCCGCTTCGGCTCGCGCCTCGACGTCTATCTGCCGCTGGGCACCAAGGCGCTGGTGTCGGAAGGCCAGACCGCGATCGCCGGAGAGACGATTTTGGCCGATCTTGCCGGGGACGACCCAAGCCGCGCCTACCGCGCCAATTAACCATTGGTCGGTGCATCAGGGCCTTCCGCCGCAATGGCGGAGGGGGACGCGGCTTGCTATATCTCGCCTTGAGGTAAGCCATGACCCCCTACGATTTCAAAGATCCTGACGTGCGCCGCCGGCGGTTCCGCCCGATCCCGGTGCGGATGCTGGTGCCCAACGTCATCACGCTGCTGGCGATCTGCGCCGGCCTGACGTCGATCCGGCTGTCGATCGAGGGGCGGATGACGCTCGCGGTCTACGCCATCGTGTTCGCGGCCGCGCTCGACGGCATCGATGGTCGCGTCGCACGCATGATCAAGGGCCAGTCCAAGTTCGGCGCCGAGCTCGACAGCCTCGCCGACTTCGTCAATTTCGGCGTGGCGCCCGGCCTGATGCTGTACTTCTGGCAGCTGCACGAGCTCGGCAATGCCGGCTGGATCGCCGCCATGGTGTTCGCGATCTCCGGGGGCTTGAGGCTCGCGCGCTTCAACGCCACCATGGACGATCCGAACAAGCCGGCCTTCGCCGCCAATTTCTTCACCGGTGTGCCGGCGCCGGCCGGCGCGATCACGGTGCTGCTGCCGATCTACGTCGCGTTTCTCGATCTCGGCCGGCTGCCCGCGGCGGTGACGGCGGCCTATACGCTGCTGATCGCCTTCCTGATGGTGTCGCGTCTGCCGGTATTCTCCGGCAAGACCAAGCGCATGCGCGTGCCGCCCGAGCTGGTGCTGCCGGCGTTCGTCGCGGTGATCGTCTTCATCGCCATCCTGATCGCCTATCCCTGGCACGTACTGTCGATCGGCACGGTGCTGTATCTGCTCGGTTTGCCGCTCGGCTACAAATCCTACCGCGACCAGGCGCGCGCGATGGCGGCCACCGCGCCGTCGGGAGGCGAGGTCCCGTCGCCGCCTTCCGCGCCGACGCTGGCCAATTTGTCGGAGCCGCCGCACGAGGACGACGACCGGCCGGGACGGCTGCACTGAGCGGTTTTCGCGGATATCTGCCATGAGGGCGGCCGAGTTGGGTTGAAGCCCGATCTCGGCTATATCGCCCTGTGCCGGCGGCACCGCGCCAACAGCGGCCGCCAATCTGGGAGAGAACGCCGTGACTGATACCGCGACCGGGCCGCTGCCCGCTTCCGTCCTCGAAGCGCTGGGCCGCTATGACACTCCGACGATCTGCAATGCCATGGAGATCGTGGCGCCCGAGCGCCGGTTGATCGGCTACACCACCAAGCAACTGGTCTGCCCATTTCCCGACCTGCCGCCGATCGTCGGCTATGCCCGCACGGTTGCGATCCGCTCGGTGCTGAAGTCCTCGCTGCCGGCCGAGGAGCAATCCAAGCGCCGCATCGAATATTACGAATATGTCGGCACCGGCCACGGTCCGCGCATCTCGGTGATCCAGGACATCGACGGTCCCGACGTCGGCTACGGCGCGTTCTGGGGCGAGGTGCAGAGCAACGTGCACAAGGCGCTCGGTTGCCTCGGCGTCATCACCGACGGCTCAATTCGCGACATCCCGCAATGGGCCCCGGGCTTCCAGGCGCTGGCCGGCTCGATCGGCCCGTCGCATGCCTGGGTGCATGCGGAAAGCTTCGGCGGCGAGGTCCGCGTTGCCGGCATGACCGTGAAATCCGACGATCTGATCCATGCCGACCAGCATGGCGCGATTGTGATCCCGCTCGACATCGCGGCAAAGCTGCCCGAGGCTGCCGAGCTCTGCGGCCGCCGCGAGACGCCGATCCTGGAGATCGCGCGCAGCCCCGACTTCTCGCTGGAGAAGCTGAAGGCCGCGCTGAAGCGCTCGGCTGAGATTCACTAAGGACGACCGAACGACTTACGGCCGCGGTGCTGCCGGCCGTGGGCCGCCCTGTTCCGTCAGAAACAGGGCGGCCTGATCCGGCTCGCCGAAGACCGCGGCGGCGCATCCGATCAGGGTGAAGCCGCCGGCGAGATCCCAGAGGGTGATGTTGTCGGCATCATCAGGGACGTGAATCAAGCGCGCTGCGATCACGGCAAAGCCCGCCTCGACAAACAGCAAGACGCTGAACGTCGGCAGGACGAGCTCCGGCTCGAGCAGGTGGAGCGCCAGTACCGCGGGCAGCGCGGTGAGAAGACCGAACAGCGTCAACATGGCAAAACGGCTCCTGCGATGGAGCATGCCGCCCGGCGATAGAATACTGCATGATCTCTCGTCGCGGATGTGGCGCAGGGCCGCAGTCGGAGGACGCTCAATGAAGATGAACGGCAAAACCGTCCTGATCACCGGTTCAACGGACGGCGTCGGCCGCCACGTCGCGCGCCGGCTGGCCGAAGCAGGTGCGAGGGTCCTGATCCACGGTCGCGATGCCGTGCGCGCGAAGGCGCTGATCGACCAGATCGTGCAGGCCGGCCACGCCGCGCCGACATTCTACCAGGCGGACTTGTCGTCGATGTCAGGTGCGCGAGAACTCGCCGCGGCCGTTATCCGCGATCACCAGCGTCTCGATGTGTTCGTCAGCAACGCCGGCATCGGCTCGCAGAACGACGGACCGCAACGGCAGGAAAGTCCGGACGGCTATGAACTGCGCTTTGCCGTGAATTACCTCTCGGGCTCCCTGCTTGCGCACCTGCTGTTACCGCTGTTGAGGTCCGCGGCACCTTCGCGCGTCGTCAATGTTGCCTCCCTCGGTCAGCATCCGATCGATTTCGACGACGTCATGATCAGCAAGGGCTACAGCGGTTCACGTGCCTACGCCCAGAGCAAGCTCGCGCAGATCATGTTCACCATCGACTTCGCGGAGGAATTGAAGCGTATGGGCATCACCGTCAACGCGCTGCATCCGGCGACCTACATGAACACCACGATGGTGCGCGCCGGCGGGATCACGCCGATCTCAACGGTGGAGCAGGGCGGTGCGGCGATCCTGCACCTCGTCGAGGGCGACGACGTCGCCGGCAAGAGCGGGCTGTTCTTCAACGGCATGAACGAGACGCGCGCCAATCCGCAGGCCTACGATGCCGGCGCGCGCAGGCGCCTGCGCGCGCTCAGCCTCGAGTTGACCGGGCTTTCGTCCTGAACTGCTGTCCTGGCGCCCCGCAATCATGGTTAGCGAAGTGTTGAGATTCCCGTCGGTCGCGGGCAAAGCCGGCGTCCTGTCAGCGCGCTGCGCCGGTCTGGCGCGCCGGCTCAACTTAACCTTTACGCGGCTTTAAGGGCGGCACTCTAGGGTTTCCGATGCGGTTCGGGGTTGGGCCGCGCCAGCGGCCAGGACGGCCGTTGTTGCGTTCGCGTTGGAGTGTCCCATGGATATCATGACGAGCGTCGGGCTCATTGCGGGCATCATCGTCATTACGGCGATGATCTTCATGGGCGGCGACCTCCACATGTTCATCTCCGAACATGCCATGATCATCATCTTCGGCGGCTCTATCTCCGCCACCATGATCCGCTTTCCGCTCAGCGCGCTCCTGCACGGCCTTCCGCTCGGCGCCAAGTTCGCTTTCACCATGAGCCGCCTGTCGGCGCACGACCTCGTCGACGAGCTCGCCCGCATCGCCGAGATCGCCCGCAAGCAGGGCCCGGTCGGCCTCGAAAAGGTCGAGACCGACGAGCCGTTCCTGGCCAAGGGCATCCGCTACGTCGCCGACGGCTACGACCTCGACTTCATCCGCGACAATCTCGAGCGTGACCGCGACAACTTCCTCATGCACCTCGACGAAGGCAGCAAGATCTACCGCGCCATCGGCGACTGCGCCCCGGCCTTCGGCATGATCGGTACCCTGATCGGCATGGTGCAGATGTTCGCCAACATGACCGATCCCTCCAAGCTCGGCCCGTTCATGGCGACCGCGCTGCTCGCAACCCTCTACGGTGCGCTCGTCGCGAACCTGTTCTGTCTGCCGATCGCCGACAAGCTGCACGGCAAGCTGCTCGACGAGGAAACCAACCGCACGCTGATCATCGACGGCATCCTGATGATCCGCGACTCCAAGAGTCCGACGCTCGTGCGCGAAATGCTGCTGGCCTATCTGCCGGAGAAGCATCGTCACGCCGAGGGCGAGCCGGTGCCGGCGTAACGCCGCCGCCCGGGATCCTGAGAGATGGCCAAGAAGAAGCGCGGCGATGCTCACGGTGGCGGTCACGGCTGGTTCGTGACCTTCGCCGACCTGATGGGCCTGATGATGAGCTTCTTCGTGATGCTCGTCGCGTTCTCGACGCAGGACGCCAACAAGCTGAAGATCGTCGCCGGCTCCATGCGCGACGCATTCGGCGTGCAGAGCGAAGCGCGCTACGCCGGTATCGTCGAGTCCGACGGCCTGCCGACCCGCCCGCGGCTGAAGAACGTCGACCACATCCAGCCCGAGGACGCCTCCAACACGCCGACGCCGGATCAGGAGGACCGCGACCGCACGTCGGGCGCGAAGATCAAGGTCGACCGCAATTTCGCGCTCGCCGCGGCCTCGCTGCGCCAGGCGCTGCAGGACATGCCGGAACTGACCGAGATGTCCAAGCACATCATGTTCGAGGAGACCAAACAGGGGCTCAACCTGGAGATCGTCGACCAGGATGGCCGCTCGATGTTCGCCGACGGCTCCAAGGTGCCGTATGACCGCACTCGCCGCCTGATCGAGAAGCTCGCGATCCCGCTGAAGGCAACGCCGCTCCGTGTCTCCATCGCCGGCCACACCGCGGCCGGATTCGTGCCGACCCGCAGCGACTATGGCGCCTTCGACCTGTCGGCCGATCGCGCCAATTCCGTGCGTCAGATCCTCGAACGCGAGGGCCTGCCGCCATCCCACATCTTCGCCGTCGCCGGCAAGGCGGACACCCAGCCGTTGTTTCCGGACGATCCCTCGCTCGCGGCCAACCGGCGGGTGACGATCACGCTGATGCGCGAGGATCCGCCGCTGCCGCCGAATTTGAAGCCGTAAAGCGCTTCCCGCGGAGCGGAAGGCTCTAGGCACTTGCGCTACCATCTTACCTGAGGCATGTCGTCGCGCTGGCGACGATCGTTGCTGCGCCGTCACAGCATCCGCCCCGGCGGCTGCTATGGTGGTGTGCCGATTGACAGGCGCGCCGGAACGGTCAAAAGGCGCCGGATCAATTCTCGGGAAGAAGCGTTTCTCATCTCACATGACGGCGAGCATCACATCGACCGACGCTCAGGACGGGCCGGTCACCTCGGGTTTCTGGGGCCTGACGCTCGGAAGCATCGGCGTTGTCTTCGGCGATATCGGCACCTCGCCGCTGTACGCATTCCACGAGGCGGTCAGGGGCGCGGCCCATGGCGAGCCGGTCTCGCGGGTCATGGTGCTCGGCGTGCTCTCGCTGATCCTCTGGGCGCTCTTTATCGTCGTCACCGCCAAATACGTCCTGCTCCTGCTGCGCGCCGACAATAACGGGGAGGGCGGCACGCTCTCGCTGATGGCACTCGGCCAGCGGGCGCTCGGGCGGCGAAGCTGGTTCCTGCTCGCGCTCGGCGTGGTCGGCGCCTCCATGTTCATCGGCGATTCCATGATCACGCCGGCCATCTCGGTGCTGTCGGCGGTCGAGGGTCTGAAGCTCGTGACCCCCGCCTTCGAACACTATGTCGTGCCGCTCACCGTCATCATCCTGGTGCTGCTGTTCGCGGTCCAGAGCAAGGGGACGGCGCTGGTGGCCTCGGCCTTCGGGCCGGTGATGGTGGTCTGGTTCACGGTTCTTGCGGTGATGGGCGCCGTGCACATCGCCGACGATCCGTCGGTGCTGGCGGCCATCAATCCCTATTACGCGCTGCAGTTCCTGCTGTCGCACGGCACGATCGGCCTGGTGACGCTCGGCGCCGTGTTCCTTGCGGTGACGGGCGGCGAGGCGCTCTACGCCGATCTCGGCCATTTCGGCCGCAAGCCGATCCAGTCGGCCTGGATGTTCTTCGTGCTGCCCGCGCTCTTGATCAACTATTTCGGGCAGGGCGCGCTGGTGCTGTCCGATCCCAGCGCGATCGAGCATTCGTTCTATCGCATGGTGCCCGAGAGTCTGGTGCTGCCGCTGGTTGGACTTGCGACCGCGGCGACCGTGATCGCGAGCCAGGCCGTGATCACCGGCGCCTATTCGCTGGTCTATCAGGCGGTGCAGCTTGGTCTCCTGCCGCGCTTCGAGGTGCGCTACACCTCCGAGACCCATGCCGGCCAGATCTATCTGCCGCGTGTGAATCGGCTGCTGCTGATCGGCGTGATGCTGCTGGTGCTGTTGTTCCACACCCCCAGCAATCTGGCTTCGGCCTACGGCATCGCGGTCTCCACCACCATGGTCGCCGACGGCGTCATGGGCTTCGTCGTGATCTGGAAACTGTGGAACTGGCGCGCCGCGACGGCCGCGGCGGTGATCGTGCCCTTCGTCGTGGTCGACATCAGCTTCTTCAGCGCCAATCTGCTCAAGCTGCTCGAGGGCGCCTGGGTGCCGCTGCTGTTCGGCGTCGTCATGGCCGGGACCATCTGGACCTGGCGCAAGGGGACCGGCATCCTCCTCCAGAAGACGCGCCGGATCGAGGTGCCGCTCGACGACCTGATCCGCAGCCTCGAAAAGCGCCCGCCGCACATCGTCAAGGGCACCGCGGTGTTCCTCACCAGCGATCCCGCCTTCGTGCCGACCGCGCTGCTGCATAACCTCAAGCACAACAAGGTCCTGCACGAGCACAACGTGGTCCTGACCATCGAGACCGCGCACACGCCGCGGGTCGACCTGTCCGAGCGGTTCCGCATGGAGAAGATCAGCGACAAGTTCTCCAAGGTCAGGCTGCGCTTCGGCTACATGGAGCAGCCGAACGTGCCGAAGGCGCTGGCGATTGCGCGCAAGCAGGGCTGGCAGTTCGACATCATGTCGACCTCGTTCTTCGTGTCGCGAAGGTCGCTCAAGGCCTCGGCGCAGTCGGGCATGCCGCTGTGGCAGGATCACCTCTTCATCGCGCTGAGCCGGTCCGCCAACGACGCCACCGACTATTTCCAGATTCCGACCGGGCGGGTGGTTGAAGTCGGCACGCAGGTCACCATCTGAACGCAATTGGCCAACTCATGCAAATTTTGCATGGCAAGGGCCCAAAATCGGGCTAGGCTATGCCGGCAGCGCAGGACTATAAGCCGCGCGCTCTTCCGCCGTTGTGCAGTGAAGCATTCTAGAGGCCACTGGGCTCTCCCATGACAAGTGACGTAGCGATTTCCGCCCCGGAAACGGCGGCGGCCAATGGGCATGGCGAAGCCCACACCACCGCCCGCTTCGGTGCGCTGACGCTCGGCAGTATCGGCGTCGTCTACGGCGATATCGGCACCAGCCCGCTCTACGCGTTCCGCGAGGCGGTGATGGCGGCCTCGGGCGCGGAGGGGGTGCCGATGCCGGCCGCCGTGCTCGGCGTGCTGTCGCTGATCCTGTGGGCGCTCATCGTGGTGGTGACGCTCAAATACGTCGTGATCCTGCTCCGTGCCGACAACAATGGCGAGGGCGGCACGCTGGCGCTGATGGCGCTGGCCCAGCGCGCGGTCGGTACCGGCGGGGCGACCATCGTCCTGCTCGGCATCATTTCCGGCGCCCTGTTCTACGGCGACGCCGTGATCACGCCGGCGCTTTCGGTGCTATCGGCCATCGAAGGCATGAAGGACGTCACCCTGCGCTTCGAGCCCTACATCGTTCCGTTGACCGTGATCATCCTGGTCGGCCTGTTCGCCGTACAGTCGCGCGGCACCGCCCGCGTCGCCGCGTTCTTCGGTCCCGTGATGTGCGTCTGGTTCGCGGTGATCGCGATCGCGGCAATCCACCCGATCATCGAGCAGCCGCAGGTGCTGTTCGCGCTGAACCCGCTCTACGCCGTGTCCTTCATGTTCCACCACGGCATCATCGGTTTCGTGACGCTGGGCGCCGTGTTCCTGGCGGTCACCGGCGCCGAGGCGCTCTATGCCGACCTCGGCCATTTCGGCAAGCGGCCGATCCAGACCGCCTGGCTGTTCATCGTGCTGCCGTCGCTGGCGCTGAACTATCTGGGGCAGGGCGCTCTCGTCCTCGGCGATCCCGGCGCGATCGTGAGCCCGTTCTTCCAGCTGTTCCCGCAAGGCTTCTTCCGCGGCTGCATGGTCGTTCTCGCCACCGCCGCCACGGTGATCGCGAGCCAGGCCGTCATCACCGGTGCCTATTCGCTGACGCGCCAGGCGATTCAGCTCGGGTTGCTGCCCCGCTTCGAAATTCGCCATACCTCTGAAGCCCATTCGGGCCAGATCTTCATCCCGCGGATCAACCAGCTCCTGCTGGTCGCGGTGGTGCTGCTGGTGCTGCTGTTCCGTTCCTCCAGCGCGCTGGCGTCGGCCTATGGCATCTCCGTCACCGGGACCATGGTGGTCACGGCGATGATGGGTTTCGTCGTGATCTGGAAGGTCTGGAAGTGGTCGCCGTTCGCTGCCGCCGCCCTGATCGTGCCGTTCCTGTTCCTCGACCTGACCTTCCTCGCCGCCAACCTGCTCAAGGTGTTCGAGGGCGGCTGGGTGCCGCTCGCGCTCGGCGCGCTCATGATCATCCTGATGTACACGTGGCGGCGCGGCAGCCGGCTGCTGTTCGAGAAGTCGCGCAAGCTCGAATTCCCGCTCGCCGACCTCGTGGCGATGCTGGAGAAGCGGCCGCCGCAGCGCGTGCCCGGCACCGCGGTGTTCCTGACCTCAGACCCGCTCAGCGCCCCGACCGCGCTGATGCATAGTCTGAAACACTACAAAGTGCTGCATGAGAAGAATGTCATTCTCACCATCGAGACCGCGCAGACCCCGCGGATCGATCCGGCCGAGCGCGTGAGGCTGGAGCAGATCTCACCGACCTTCTCCAAGGTGACGCTGAAGTTCGGCTTCATGGAATCGCCCAATGTGCCGAAGGCGCTGGCGATCGCCCGCAAGCTCGGCTGGCAGTTCGACATCATGTCGACCTCGTTCTTCCTGTCGCGCCGGGCGCTCAAGCCCGCCGCCCATTCCGGCATGCCGCGCTGGCAGGACCGGCTGTTCATCTCGCTCAGCCGCTCCGCCAACGACGCCACCGACTATTTCCAGATCCCATCCGGCCGCGTGGTCGAGGTTGGAACGCAGGTGACGATCTAGAGCCACCGCCGTCGTCGCCCGGCTTGACCGGGCGACCCAGTGCTCCGAGACAATTGTGGTTGAATCGATAGGCCGCGGCGTACTGGATTCCCCGCTTCCGCGGGGAATGACACCGAGCGCGCGGTGGGATGCGAAGCAGGATTTTCAGGCATCCTGAAAGCCGCACTTCAAGTCGCTGCGATTTAGCTTTAACTTGCGGCATGCAGCTCAAGCCTTTGTAGCGCTTGATTTTCGCCTGCCGAGAGGCGAGGTTGCCGCCCGCCGGGATCGCCCCGGCGCAGGCTCGGACGTTGGAGGATGATGTGGCAAACCAGGTACAGGATCTGACCCCGGACGAGGTCGCCAAGGGTGTCGCGGAAGGGCGCTATCTCCTCGTCGACGTGCGCGAACCGAACGAGGTCGACGCCGAGGCCTATCCCTACGGCGTTGTCGTGCCGCTCTCGACCTTCGATCCCAAGGCGATCCCCGATCCGCAGGGCAAGGAGGTCGTGTTCGCCTGCCGCTCCGGAAAACGCTCGGTGACGGCCTCGCTTGCGGCGCAGGCGGCGGGTCTGCCTTATGACAAGCATCTGGCCGGCGGCATGCTTGGCTGGAAGGCGGCGGGTCTTCCCAGCAAGGTCGGTGGCTGACCTCGCGATGACGACCAAGAGCTCCTCGCTGAACAAGGTCTTTGCCGACCTTCCCGTCACCATCTTCGAGGCGATGTCGCAGGCCGCGCGCGACAACAACGCCATCAATCTCGGCCAGGGCTTCCCTGATGATCCCGGGCCTGAGGACATCCGCCGCGCAGCGGCCGATGCCTCGCTGAACGGCTACAACCAGTACCCCTCGATGATGGGCCTGCCGGAGCTGCGCCAGGCTATCGCGACCCATTACGGCCACTGGCACGGCCTCAAGCTCGATCCGATGAGCGAGGTGATGGTGACCTCCGGCGGCACCGAGGCGCTGACCTCGGCGATCCTCGCGGTGGTCCAGCCCGGTGACGAGGTGGTCTGCTTCCAGCCGGTCTATGATTCCTACCTGCCGATCATCCGCCAGGCTGGCGGCATTCCGCGCCTCGTCCGCCTCGAGCCGCCGCACTGGCGGCTGAATGAAGACATGCTGAAAAGCGTCTTCAATTCAAAGACCAAGGCGGTGCTCTTCAACAATCCCCTGAATCCGTCGGCGGTGGTCTATCCGCGCGAGGACCTCGAGCTGCTCGCCCGCTATTGCCAGGAGTTCGACGTCATCGCGATCTGCGACGAGGTCTGGGAGCACGTCACCTTCGACGAGCACAAGCACATCCCGCTGATCACCATCCCCGGCATGCGCGATCGCACCATCAAGGTCGGCTCGGCCGGCAAGATCTTCTCGCTGACCGGCTGGAAGATCGGCTTCGTCTGCGCCGCGCCGCCGCTGCTGCGGGTGGCAGCCAAGGTGCACCAGTTCCTGACGTTCACCACCGCGCCGAACCTCCAGGCCGCCGTCGCCTATGGGCTCGGCAAGTCCGACGACTACTTCCTGTCGATGCGCAAGGACCTGACGCGGAGCAGGGACCGTTTGACTAGAGGGCTGGAGAGCCTCGGCTTCCCCGTGCTGAAGTCGCAGGGGACCTACTTCCTCACCGTCGACCTGTCGCCGCTCGGGCTCAACGAGAGCGACACCGAGTTCTGCTGGCGGATCGTGAAGGATTACAAGGTCGCGGCGATCCCGGTCTCGGCCTTCTACGAGCAGGACGCGGTGACCTCAGTGGTGCGCTTCTGCTTTGCCAAGAAGGACGAGACGCTCGACACCGCGCTGGAGCGGCTGTCGGACGCGGTGCGCGGGCGCAAGAGGTAGGAGATGACGAACGTCGGCCGCTCCAGGCTTTGCCTTGGTTTTGCAATCGCCGCGGCGCTGACGTTGCTTTCTGCCCCCGCAGGTGCCGAGGAGCGGGTCGTCAACTTCTACAACTGGTCCAACTATATGGCGCCGGATGTCCTGGAGGCCTTCACCAAGGAGACCGGCATCAAGGTGATCTACGACACCTTCGATGCCAACGAGACGCTGGAGACGCGCCTGATGGCCGGCAAGTCCGGCTACGACGTCGTGGTGCCTACGGCCTATTTCCTCCAGCGCCAGATCAAGGCCAACATCTTCCAGAAGCTCGACAAGTCGAAGCTGCCGAACCTTGGCAATGCCTGGGGTGTGGTGACCGAGCGCCTTGGCATTTACGATCCCGGCAATGTCTACGCCGCCAACTACATGTGGGGCACGACGGGCATCGGCTACAACGTCGCCAAGGTGAAGCAAATCCTGGGAGCCGACGCGAAGATCGACAGCTGGGACATCGTCTTCAAGCCGGAGAATTTGGCGAAGTTTAAGGACTGCGGCGTCCACATGCTCGACTCCGCCGACGACATTTTTCCGGCGGCGCTGAACTATCTCGGGCTCGATCCGAACTCGACCAAGCAGGCCGACCTCGAGAAGGCCGCCGAAATCGTCGCCAAGGTCCGCCCGTCCGTGCGCAAGTTTCATTCGTCCGAATATCTCAGCGCGCTCGCCACCGGCGAGATCTGCTTCGTGGTCGGCTGGTCCGGCGACATCATGCAGGCCCGCGCCCGAGCGGCGGAAGCGAAGGGTGGCATCGAGATCGGCTACACCATTCCGAAGGAGGGCGCGCAGATGTTCTTCGACAATCTCGCGATCCCTGCCGATGCCAAGAACGTCGCGGAAGCCTACGAGCTGATCAACTACCTCTACCGCCCTGATGTCGCCGCCAAGAACTCGGACTTTTTGTCCTACGCCAACGGCAACCTCGCCAGCCAGAAGCTGGTCGACCCGAAGATCCTCGGCGACAAGAACATCTATCCGGACGAGGCGACGCTCGCAAAACTGTTCGTCATCACGGCGCGTGAGCCTGCGACGCAGCGGGTCATCAACCGGCTGTGGACGAAGGTGAAGACGGGGCGGTAAGCGCTTCGCCAACTCATTTTCTGCAAAACAACCCCATGCACAGTAGAACCGCCCTTCCGCGTTGCTGGCAGTGGCGGTGCGTAAGCCGCGATACCGTTTGGTTGAATCGTTCCGCCGACGCAAGGGAACTGAAGCACCTCGCGCTTCATGAAAAGTGAGCCTGCCAGACAAGCCGAGCGCGCAAGACCTCATCAGCCTCCGCTGCTTTGACACGTCGGGCAAAACACTGGCAGAATGGCATTGTGGCCATCAGGTCGAGACGCCGCTCTCGGTGCGAAGCGCGCGTCAGGGGCACCAGCCGCTTCCTAACCCTCGCTGTCATGCCCCGCGAAAGCGGGGCATCCAGTACGCCGCAGCTTCTCGGTTCAATCACTGGCGTCACGGAGTACTGGATCCCCCGGTCGAGCCGGGCGATGACAGCGGACTATGACGAGAGCGCGCTACGAACCTCACCACTCATACCGCACCGTGCCCTTGCCCGTGTACGTCTGCGTGCTGCGCGAGAACTCGCCCTCGACGGTACCCGCAAGCGAGAGACCGTTTTTCCATTTCATCTCGGCACGGCCGCCGACCAGCGCGGAATCCGCAGCAGGGCGCGCGCCGCCAACGGTGAAGGCGGCGCCGGGGAGCGTCTGGAAGGCTGCGTTCACAAAGCGGTTGGTGTTGGTGTCATGTGCCCAGGCGAGCCGGCCGCGCAAGGTGAGCACGCCGTCGCTGACCAGGAAGCGCTGGTCGGTGCGGGCGCCGAGCTCGGTGCGGACGTTGGTGGTGTCCTGCGAGGTATAGGACAGCGCGAACTGGTTGCTGCCGACGAGCGCGGTCTCGCCGTAGCCGGGAAGGTGGAAGGCGGTGGCCTGTACCGCCGCGTAAGGCGTGACGCCGAAGGTGGAGGCGGGGATGGGCACGAAGCGCCAGCCGGTTTCCAGGCGGCCGGCAAAGGTGCTCGCCCTAAAGTTCGCGGTGAGCTTGTCGGTGCCTGACACCGTCACCGTGCGGTCGGTGGTGACGTCCTGCCATCCATAGGCGAGGGCGGCGGAGATGTAGGCCGGCCCGAAATTGTGGCGGGCATAGAGGCCGGCCTGGAACAGATCGGCGCGGCCGCTGCCGAGCGCATCCGCAACGGAGAAATTGAATCCGGCGCCGCCCAGCGCAAAGCCGACCAGTGTATCCGGCGAGAGACGATAATCGGCGCCGACAGCCGTGCCGTAGATGCGGCTGGTGGTCGAGCTCGAACCGGCCGCAGCATTGCCGTTCAAATTGCTGGCGCCGCCATAGCCGGAGGCCCACACGCCCCAGCGGTTGTCGATGACATCGCCGCTCGCCTCGCGCGGTGTCACCGCAGCGTAGGCCTCGCGGACTGCGGCGTCGTGGCTCCGGGCGTCGTCCGGGGCATAGCCCAGGGCTCCGCCGTCGGCATTGCCCGTGCTGCGGCCGCCGTCCATGCCGCCATTGAGCGGATCGAGCATGCCCAGAAACTGCTGCATGGCGTTGAACGCGACCTGCGTGCTGGCGGCGCCGGGCTGGCCCGAGACCTGGCTGAGCGCGCGGTTCAATTGCGCGCCGCTCATGTTGAGCAGTGCGTCGAAGCCGGCCGGCGGTGTCGCACCGCTGTTGACCGCATTGTTGATGCCGCCGGCAACGCTGGTCTGGTTGCCGCTCGTGCCTGCCGGCAGCTCGATCTCGCCGGGATCGAGCACGAGATAGACGTTGTCGAGGTCGTAGGTCAGGCGCGGATTGCGGGCAGGGCTGAACGTGCCGCTGACGCTTAGCCCGGCGAACTGCGTTCCGCCGAGTCCACCGCTCGCATTCAGGAGCGTGAAGGTCTGGCCGCGGAAGCTGCCGGGCAGCGTCACCGCTTGAACGGTGGCGCCGGTGAGCGTCGCGGTGCCCGTGACATTGGTGCGGTCCGCCGCGCTGGGCGAGACTTCGACCGTGTAGATGCCGCCGGCATTGAAGGTCAGATTGCCGTTAATCGAGAGCGTGCCGATCGAATTGCCGGCCGCGAGGTTGCCGCCACTCATGATGGTGGTGTTGCCGACGATGCCGGTCCCGCCGAGCGTACCGCCGGCGTTCACGGTCACCGCCGACAGGATCGAGCCGTTCACCGCCAGCGTGCCGCCGTCAACAGTGGTGGCGCCGGTATAGGTGTTGACGCCCGACAGGGTCAGCATGCCGGTGCCGACCTTGATCAGGGATGTTCCGGTGACGATCCCGTCGCCGGCGAGCACGCCGGTGACGATGGTCGACAGATTGTTGCCGCCAACTGTCAGTTCTATGCTGTTGAGGTCGAAGCGGCCGCTGCCGGCGAGTGAGCCGGCGCTGATTTTGCCGTCGCTGTTCGGGCCGGGGGTGAAAAAGTTGACAACGGCGCCGGGCGCGTTGTTGATCAACTGCGCGCTGTCGGGCGTGGAGTTGCCGTCGAACAGCACGGTGCCCTTGTTGGTGATGACAGCGCTGCCGGCCGTGGTGTTGCCATAGAACGTCAACTGGTTGTCGTTTGTGATCGATGCGGTGCCGGCGGTGGAGCTGTTACTGAAAATAATAGTGCCGGCATTGGCGATGCGCGCACTGCCTGCGGTGCCGCTGTTGCGGAATTCGATCGTGCCGCTGGCATTGTTGGTGATGGTCGCGTTGCCAGCCGTGGGGACGTCGCCGAGATTGGGGCCCCAGAAACTCATCTGACCGCTGTTGATGACCGTAGCGTTGGCCAGTGTGGAGCTGTTGACGATTTCGAGCGTGCCCGCGGCGGCGTTGGTGATGCGCGCGCTGCCGGCGCTGGAGTCACTCCAGAAATTCAGGCTGTGATTGTTGGCGATCGTGGCGGTTCCAGCCGTCGAACTGGAATAGAAGTAGATCCAGCGGTTATTGGTGATCGTCGCGCTGCCGGCCGAGCTGCTGTCTTCCAGATAGAAGCCCCAGTTATTGGTGATGGTGGCGTTGCCCAGCGTGGCACTGTTCCAGGTGTCGAGGCCGCCGTTATTGACAATGGTGGCGTTGCCGGCCGTGCTGAAGTCGTTGAAACTCAGCAAGCCGCCGCTGTTGTTGGTGATATTTGCGCTGCCAGCGGCGCTGGTGTTGTAGAAATACAGGTTGCCGGCGTTGGTGATGCTGGCGCTGCCGGCCGTGCTGGTGTTGTTGAAATTCAGCGTGCCGCCGCCGTTGTTGGTGACATTGGCGTTGCCCGCGGTACTATGGTCGCGAAATGCGGTCGTGCCACCGTTGTTGTTTGTAATGGTGGCGCTGCCGGCCGTGCTCGTGCTGTAGAAATTCACGATGCCGACGTTGGTCATGGCGTTGGTAATGGTGGAGTTTCCGGCCGTGCTGGTGCCGTAGAAGCCAAGGAAGTTGCTGTTGGTAATGGCAGCGCTGCCCGCCGTGCTGGTGCCGTTGAAGTTGAGGTCGCTGTCGTTGGTAATGGTCGAGCTGCCGGCCGACGCGGCGTGCCAGAAATAGAGATTGGAGTTGTTGGTGATCGCGGCGCTGCCTGCGCTGCTCGAATTATTGAACGTCAGGTTGCCGTCGTTGGTGATGGTGGCGGTGCCGCCGGTGCTCGTGTCATGGAAATTCAACTGGCCGGTATTGGCGATGCTGGCGTTGCCGGCGCTGGAGCTGTTGCGAAAGTTTGCGAGCCCGCCATTCGCAAGGTTGGTAATGCCGCTCGTGTCGGCGTTGACGACCTCGAATGTGGCCCCACTGTTGACGGTGACTGTACCCAGAATGGAGCCGGTCACACCGCTGTTGCCGATCTGGAGCGTGCCGCCCGACACCGTCGTGCCGCCGCTATAGGTGTTCTGTCCGGTCAGGATGAGCGTGCCGGCACCAGCCTTGGTGAGCGATTTGCCGTCCCAGCCTGTCGCGGGGTTCGCCGCCTGATCCGTCAGTGCTGTCCCCACCGTGAAACTGTCGCTGACGTTGGTCAGCGTGAAGGTACCATGGGCAAGGGAGTTGCCTGCCGTCCAGCTCAGACCGTAGCTGGCGAGGTATTGCAGGCCGTCGACCGATTTGCGGACGAACATCGTGAGATAATCCACCGTGCCGCTGAAACCGCCGATGGTGATGTTGGCGAAGTCGCCGCTGATGCCCGATCGTGTGTCGATCAGCACCTTGTCGAGCTGGCTCGCATCGTTGATGCCGCTGACGTTGAAGGCAACGCCGTTGCCGATCGCGACGCCGTCAGCGGACAGCGCCGGGCTGTTCGTGCCCGCGACGATGGAGAGTGCGGTGTTGTTGCCGAAGGTCACCGTCTGCGCGACGTTCAGGGTCGCCGGCGCCTGGATCGCCAGCGTGCCGCCTGTTACGTTGATGTTGCCGGCCAGATTGGTGCTGCCTCTTGCGCTGCCGTCGCCGAACTGCAACCGGCCGCCGGAGACGATCGTGTCGCCGCTATAGGTGTTCGTGCCGGTCAGGATCGTGGTACCCGAACCGACCTGCTGCACGGAACCGCTGCCGGAAATATTGACGGCCAGGGTGAGCGTGTTGCTGCGGTTGAAGGCGAGCACGCCGTCGTTGGCGACATCGCCGACGATCGAGCCGGTCGTCCCGCCATTGCCGATCTGCAAGGTGCCGGCCGCGATCGTGGTGCCGCCCGTGTAGCTGTTGCTGCCGGTCAGGATCGTGGTGCCCGAACCGACCTGCCGCAGGGAACCGCTGCCGGAAATATCGCCGGGCAGGGTGACCGCGTCACTGCGGTCGATGGTGAGAACGCCGTCGTTGACGACATTGCCGGCGATCGAGCCGGTCGTCCCGCCATTGCCGATCTGCAAGGTGCCGGCCGCGACCGTGGTGGTGCCCGTGTAGCTGTTGTTTCCTGTCAGGATCGCGGTGTTCGAGCCGAGTTTCTGCACGGCGCCGCTGCCGGAAATCTCGCCGGCGAAGGTGATCGTGTCGCTGCGGTTGAAGGCGAGCACGCTGTCGTTGACGACATTGCCGACGATCCAGCCGGTCGTCCCGCCATTGCCGATCTGCAAAGTGCCGGCCGCGATCGTGGTGCCGCCGCCATAGGTGTTGGTGCCTGACAGCACCAGCGTTCCAGCGCCCAGCTTGGTGAGGCCGCCGGCGCCGCCGAGCGACTGGCTCACCGTGAACGTGTTGGCGGAATCGGCGATGTCGAAGCCGCCGCCCCCCGCGCCCCAATTGATGGCGCGCGCGGTCGAATGGAAAGACGTTCCAGTGATCTGCAACGTGCCGCCGTTGAAGGTCAGCGCGCCGGCTGCATCGCCGAGATTGGCGTCGCCGCTGACGCTCAGTGTGCCGCCGTTGATCGTCGTGCCGCCGGTATAGGTGTTGGTGCCTGACAGCACCAGCGTTCCAGCGCCCAGCTTGGTGAGGCCGCCGGCGCCGCCGAGCGACTGGCTCACCGTGAACGTGTTGGCGGAATCGGCGATGTCGAAGCCGTCGCCCCCCGCGCCCCAATTGATGGTGCGCGCGGTCGAATGGAAAGACGTTCCAGTGATCTGCAACGTGCCGCCGTTGAAGGTCAGCGCGCCGGCTGCATCGCCGAGATTGGCGTCGCCGCTGACGCTCAGTGTGCCGCCGTTGATCGTCGTGCCGCCGGCATAGGTGTTGGTTCCTGCCAGTGCCAGCACGCCGGTCCCGACCTTGACCAGCGAGCCGCCGGTGCCGCCGGCAGAACCGCCATCTGCGATCACGCCGGTGACCGTGGTCGACAGGTTGTTGGAGCCGACGGTCAACTCGTTGGAGCCGAGGAAATACTGGCCAGCACCGGCAATCGAGCCGGCGCTGAGCTTGTGGTCGTTGTTCACGCCAGCGCTTGGCGAGAAATCGACGATGCCGTCGTTGGTGATAGCGGCGTTATCGGCCGTACTGGTGTTGCTGAAATTCACGACAGCGCCGGCGCTGTTGGTGATGGTGGCGCTTCCGGCCTTGCTGGCGTCGCTGAAGTACAGCTGGCTGTTATTGGTTATGGATGCATTGCCGGCAGTGCTGCCCTCGGAGAAGTACA
The DNA here is from genome assembly GCF_052588265.1 of Bradyrhizobium sp. Pa8. NCBI lineage: Bacteria > Pseudomonadati > Pseudomonadota > Alphaproteobacteria > Hyphomicrobiales > Nitrobacteraceae > Bradyrhizobium > Bradyrhizobium sp. Pa8. Next base: position 3,910,194 of record NZ_CP176767.1, read on the forward strand.
GGTTGCCGGAGTTGGCGATGGTGGAACCTCCGTCGGCCCGACTGCTGGCTTTGAAGTACAGGTCGGCGCCCACGCTGTTGGTGATGGAGGATCCGTTGCCGGCGCGGGCCGTGTTGCGGAATTCCAGATAGGAATTGTTGGTGAGGGAGGTGCCGAAGCCGGCAAAGCTGTTCTCCTGGTACGCCATGACGTGGTTGTTGATGATGGTCGTGCCGCCGCTGAAAGTGTTGCCGTTGAACGACAGGATGTGGTTGTTGGTGATAGTGCCCTGGCCCGCCGCGCTCATGCCCCAGAAGGTCAGGAAGTCATTATTGATGATGGTGCCCCGGCTGACGCTGGAGTTGTAGAAATTCAAGCCGCCGCTGTTATTGATGGTGGAGCTGCCTCCCCAGAGGACCATGCCGCCGTCGGTGAAGCTTAGCCCACTCCCGTTGGGGATGTTGAAGGTATAGGACGAAGCACCTACGTTGAAATACCACTTGCCGACGGAGACGGGGGTCGCCAACGTCAGGTTCGTCTGGCTCGATGTACCGAAATACGCAGTGCCTGTCGGCACCGAGCCGGTGCTCCAGTTGCTGCCGGTGTTGTAGGTATTCGACCCCGGCGAGGCGAGCCATGTCGCATCCTGCGCGCGGGCCGGCGTCGCCGGTAGCGTCCAGGCCAAGGCCAGCGCCGTCGAGGCCAACAACGCGGCGCGCAGGCTGCGCCGCCGCCCGAAATAATCTTTCCCCATCCTCACCATTTCCCCACCGCGCGGGTGCGAGTCCGTGTTCCGATTCATCGCATTGGGTTCGGGCTGGTGTCCTGATAAGGGGGGCGGGAGCTTTCTGAAGATTTCTGATATTTCCGTTTCAGACCCGCTTTTCGGTCAATCTCGACAAACTTCATCTATATGAGCGGCCGGGAGAGACGTTTGAGGGACAAGTTGCTTCGTTTCGCCGGTTTCGAGCTGGACCAGCAGCGCGGAGAGCTGCGTGGAGCCGATGGCGTTGCGATCAAGCTCCGGCCCAAGACCTTCGAGATGCTGCGGTTGTTCGCGACCAGCGGCGGCCGGGTCCTGACCAAGCAGGCGCTGATGGAGGCGGTCTGGCCGAACGTCCATGTCGGCGAGGACAGCCTGTTTCAATGCATCCGCGAACTCCGCGCCGCGCTCGGCGACGAACGGCGGCAGCTGATCAAGCTCGCCTCGGGCGGCGGCTATTCGCTGACGGCGGAGGTTCTGACCGAGCCGGTTTCCATCCCCGCCGAGGTCGAGCAGCTTCCCTTGGCCGGGCTGGTGCAAAGCGCCCCAGTGCTGCCAGCCGAAGCTGCGGCCGCACCTGCGGCGCCGGGGCGTTTCATCCTGGGATTACCCCGGCGTGCTGCGGTCGTTGCCGCGACGGGGCTCTGCGCCATCATCCTCGCAATTGCGGCGGCCGTGCCGGTGTGGAAGCCGGAGCTGCTGTTCAGACGGCCGCCGCCGCGTCTCGCGGTGATGCCGATCGTTGATGCCAGCAACGACCCGCGCGGCGCGACGATGGCGGCGGATGTCACCAGCCGTCTCACCGATGGCTTTGCCAGGATTCAGAACATCAGCGTGGTGACGTCACGTCCGTCGTCGGCGGTGGCGGGGGTCGACAAGGCCAGCGCGCCGTCAGCGTCAGCGGACTACGAGATCCGCGGCGAGCTGCAGCACGACGACCAGTCCTGGACGCTGCGCGCGCGGATCATCAAGGCGGGCACCGGCGAGGTTCAGTCGGTCGCTGCGACCTCGGTCAACGCGGACGAAGCGGACACGCAGCTGCAACAGTCGCGTCTCGTCGCCGGCGTCGGTCATGCGCTGGCGCGGCGCCTCAACGACGTGCTGGAGTCGAACGCGCCGCCCGCACGTGCGCGCGGGGCGTCGGCCGGAGGCGACAAGGTGGCAATCGAGCAGGCCATCGCGTCGATCAACCATACCACGCGCGAGCGCTTCGGCATGGCGCAGAGCATGCTGCAAAAGGCGCTCGCCGACGAGCCCGACAATCTCGACATCGCGGTTGCGCTGTCTTCGCTGCAGCTGCGCGGCATCCAGATGGCCTGGTTCAGCCCCGACGAGGCTGTCGCGGTCGAGGCCAAGGCCAATGCGACGCTGCAGCAGGCATTGCGGTCGAAGCCGAATTCGATCCCGGTGCTCGAGGCCTATTGCCGCTTCCTCAGCGCGACCAATCATTTCGTCGAAAGTCTCGTCACCTGCGCCAAGGCGCTGAGCTTCGATCCGTGGAACGGACCTGCGCTCTATCTGATCGGCCTCGGACAGATCCATCTCGGCCGCTTCGACGATGCGCTCGCGACATTCCGTCAGGCTGATCGCTACGACACTCCGCCGTCCTCCCGCTGGACCTGGCTGCTTGGCGCGGGCTGGGCGACGCTCTTGAAGGGGCAGGGCGAGGAGGCGCTGCCCTGGTTGCAGCGTTCGATCGCGATCACATCGGCGTCCGGCCGCTCGCACATGCTGCTTGCGGCGGCCCTTTACAGGGCAGGCCGGGACGAGGAGGCCAAGGTGGCGATCGAGGAGGGCCTGAGGCTGCGGCCCGGCACGACCAGGCTCAACGTCTCGCCGCCGAAGGCGAATACGAGTCCGGTGTTTCTCGCGGCGTCTGCTAGCGTCATTCAGTCCATGGTGGACGCCGGCCTGCCGGAGCAGTAACGGCGTTTACCGCCACCGCCGGTGCAGCCACAACCACTGCTCGGGATGCTCGCGGACCCAGCCTTCCACCACGCTTGTGATCGCCTGGGTCGTGCCCTGAATGTCGATCTTGCCGTCGGCATCGCGCACCGGAGGGATCTCTTCGGTCAGCTCGCCGCGGAAGCGGTTGCCGGGCAGGCGGATGATGCGGACGCCGTGGATCGGGCATTCGACCTGGCGCAAGAGGCGCGCCAGCATCGGATTGGCGCGGGTCTTGCGGCCGAAGAAGGTGACCTCGACGCCGCCGGTCAGATACTGGTCGATCAGCATCGCGACGTGCTTGCCGTCCTTCAGCGCCTGCGCGAGCCGCAAAGGCGCGTCGCGCCCCGCTGCGATCAGCGTGCCCATGTTGACCTGGCGCATCTCCTGGACGATGCGGTCGGCAGAGGCGATGTTCGGCCGGCGATAGAGGATCGCAGTGTCCAGCCCATGCTCGACGGCGGCGAGCGCCGGCAGTTCCCAGTTGGCAAGATGGGCTGCAAAGATCAGCGCCGGCTTGCCGTCGTCGCGGATCTGGTCGAACAGCTCGATGCTGCGCTCGGGCAGTTCGATCCGGCTCTTTTCCGGATGATCGCGGTCGTAATCCCAGACCTGGTCCATATGGGCGAATTCGGCGCCGACGCGGCCGAGATTGTCCCACACGCCCATCAGGATCTGTTCGAGTTCTTCCGGCGACTTCTCGGGAAACGCCGCGGTGAGGTTGGCGCGGCCGATGCGGTGCTCGCGCAGGCGCGGGCCGATCGTTTTCACCACGCGGGAGAAGAAGTCCGAGGTCTTGGCCGGATCGAAATAGCGCGTGGTGCGCAGCATGCCCACGGTGGCGGCCCCGATCAGGCTTCCGCCGAGGGATTTGGCAGCCTTCCGCGCGCGGGCCTTGATGCTCGCAGGTAACAGCGCCATGCGTCCGGTCAGGCCGGTTCGCGGGTCAGGATCAGCGAGGCGTTCTGGCCGCCGAAGCCGAACGAGTTCGACATGACAGCCGTGACGCGGGCATCGCGGGCCTTGTTGCCGACGACGTCGAACAGGATCGTGGGATCCGGATTGTCGTAGTTGATCGTCGGCGGAATGCGCTGATGCTCGAGGGTGAGCAGCGAGAAGATCGCTTCGACCGCGCCTGCGGCCGAGATGGTGTGGCCGACCATCGACTTGTTGGAGGTGACCGGGATCTTCTGCGCGAGCTCGCCGAACACGGCCGACGTCGTGTTGAATTCCATCTTGTCGTTTTCGGGCGTCGCGGTGCCGTGCGCGTTGATGTGGTCGATCTGGTCCGGCGTCATACCGGCATCGGCCAGCGTCTTGTTCATGCAGCCGATGATCGGCTTGCCATCGGGCGAAGAGCGGGTGCGGTGGAAGGAATCGGTGAGCTCGCCGCAGCCGGCGATCACGCCGAGGATCTTTGCGCCGCGCGCGGTGGCGGCCTCGTAGCTCTCCAGGACAAGCGCGCCGGCGCCCTCGGCCATGACGAAACCGTCGCGGTTCTTGGAGAAGGGGCGGGAGGCCGCCTGCGGCGGATCGTTCTGGGTCGACAGCGCCGAGAGCAGCGAGAAACGCACGAGAGCTTCGGGGTTTACGGTGCCGTCGGTCGCCACGCACAGCGCGGCGTCGGTCTCGCCACGGCGGATCGCCTCGACGCCGAGCTGGATCGAGGTCGCGCCCGAGGCACAGGCCGTCGACAGCGAGATCGGGGATCCCTTGGTACCAAACGTCTCGGCAAGGTATGCGGCCACCGAGCCGAACATGAAGCGGTGGTGATAGGCGCTGTACTTGCCGCCGCCGGAGATGCGCAGCAGATCGTCATAGGTGATATCCTGCGCGCCGACGGCGCGGCCGAGCTCACGGCGCTGCGGCCATTCGACCTCGACCGGCGCAACCGCAAGGAAGAGCGGACCGGGGAAATCGGCCTTGGCGCCGATGCCGGCCTGCGCGAGCGCTTCCTGCGTGACGAGCTCAGCCATCCGCTCGGACAGGCCGGTGGAGGAGAACGGATCGACGCTGACGAAATCGACCGTGCCGGCCATCGTCGTCCTCAGGCCGTCGACCGGAAAGCGCGTGATGGTGCGGATGCCGGATTCGCCGGCCACGAGCTTCGCCCAGTTGTCGGCCTTGCCGTTGCCGAGCGAGGTCATGATGCCCATGCCGGTGACGACGACGACGGGACGCCCGAGTTTGTCGCGTGGTGCAGTCATGTCGATCCCCCGATTGAGCTAGAGCATCCGCCAAAGCGCGACGCGCTTCAGCTTACGGCCTCGACCAGAGCCATGCCCTCGCCGCGCCAGTGTCCGGCCCCCACCACCACAATCTGGGTGGGCGCGCCCTGCATTTCAATCTCGGTCCCGGTGGAATCATTCGGCGGGAACAGCGCACCGCGCGAGATCGACAGCGCCGCGAGCGCGATGCCGAGCGGGAATTGCGTTTCCATGGTGTGGCCGAACATCGTGCCGGTCGAACGCACCGGGAAGTCAGGATGGGTCTTCAGGAAGCCGCGCTCCTCTGACGTCGCGGGCTCCGCGCCGGTCGCGCCTGATATGATCGCGCCCTTGCCCTCGCGCCTGGGCAGCTTTTCCCAAAGCTTCTCCAGCGTCGCGGCCATGTCGCCGGGCTGCTTGCGCCGGGCGAGGTCGGCAACGACGCTCGACAGCTTTGCGAACGGCTTTGCGCCGCGCGCTTCCGCGTGCGCCTTCGATTCCAGCACCAGGAACGCGCCGGCAGATCCCAGCGCGAAGCCGGCGTGATCCTCGCGCGCCCAGACGGGAGCAAACTTGTCCTTCAGATTGAAGTCGCCGAATTCGTAGAGGACCATCAGGTCCTTGCGCTCGCCATTGTGGGAGCCGCCGATCAGCGCGATGTCGCTCTCGCCCGAGGCGATGCGCGCGAGCGCAATGCGCGCCGCATCGGCACCCGCGACCTCTTCGCCCATGAAAGTGCGCGAGGTGCCGCCGAGACCGTGCACGATGGCGATGTTGCCGGCGAGCAGGTTCGAGAGCTGCGCCAGGAACAGCGTCGGCCTGAGATCGCTCATCAGCCGCTCGTTGAGGAAGCCGGGCGCATTGGCGCCCTTGACCTCGGCCGTGAGCACGCCGGAGTCGACATTGATGTCGCGCTCGCCGCCGCCGGCGGCCACCACCATGTCGATCTTCGACAGGATGTCCTTGTTGCCCTTGATCCCGGCGGAATCGAGCGCAAGGCCCGCGGCATAGGTGCCGATGCGCTGCCAGGCTTCCATCTGGCGCTGGTCGCCCTTCTTCGGGATCTGGCTGTCGAAGGTCACAGGCATCAGGGGATGCACGATGCAGGGGGCAAAGCCCTTCTCGTCGACATTGATGCGCTTGTCCTGAAGCGCGGCCCAGTTGGCGTCCAGGCCTTCGCCGAGCGAGGTGGCAAGGCCAATGCCGGTGATCCAGACTTCCGTCTGGCCGGGCTTCGAAGCAGTGTCAGTCATGGGATACGGCCTGTTGCGGGAAGCCGACGCGTTTGGCGACCGCGTCCATGAAGCCGCGCATATCCGCATTGGGGAAGGGGATCTGCGTGAAGGTGAGCGTCGAATTCGCGCGCAGCTTGCCGCCGACCCTGATCTTGGCCTCGGTCACCGCGTAGCCTGAGCCCTGATGCGACAGGGTCGCCTCGATGCTCATGAGATCGCCGGGGAAGACCGAGCCGCGGACCTTGGCCTCCTTGACGGCGGCCAGGATCGGCATGCGCTCGAACTTGAGCACGCCGAGCTGAAGCCAGCCCGAGGCCTGGGCCATCGATTCGATCAGGAGTACACCGGGCATCAGGGGATAGCCCGGGAAGTGCCCCTCGAAGATCGTGCTCTCCTTAGGGACCAGGGCTTCGACGACAATCGTCTTCGCGTCGACGTTGAGGTCGACGACGCGATCGATCATGTGGAAGTATTCGAGTTGCATGACCGCGCGCTTAGGCGCTCGCGCCCTTGGCCGCAACCAGTTCGTCGATGCGGGCGCACAGATTTTTCAGCACGAAATACTGCTCGGTGGTCGCCTTGCCGTCGTTGACCTCCTGGGTCCACTTTTCCAGCGGCAGCTTGATGCCGAACTGCTTGTCGATCGCGAACGCGATGTCCAGGAAATCGAGGCTGTCGATGCCGAGGTCATCGATGGCGTGGCTATCCGGCGTGATCGTGTCGCGCGGGATGTCGCAGGTTTCAGCGATGATCGTAGCGACCTGATCGAATGTGGAGGACATCACTAAGCCTTTGATATATTGCTGATATTTGTCTGAAGTTCCAGAGTGGAACGGTGGGTGGGCATCGCGCCCCGATGACGCCCTCAAACCCCCCTCTGGCCGGGTCGAAAGCCCGTATATCGGAGCGCCGCCCTGAGTTCAATGGAGCCGGGCGGCCCCGACGACAGGGCTGGGGATGCCGTCGGCGGGCCTTTCAGCCCGGGGGGGGGGGCGTGCCTAGATATGGGGCGTCGTGATCTTGGCGCAGTCGCGACGGCCCATCAGCACGCAGTCCTGGGTGCGGCGCAGGTCGGCAATGCTCACCGCGAGCCAGATCCCGATTGCGGTCAGCGCAATGGTGAAGGCGAGCGCCGCGATATTGGCGAGCATGCGGTGGCGGAAATTGTCCGGTTCCGGGCGGGGCTTCTCGTAGCGTGACAGGTCGAGCGGCTCGGGCGCGACGCGCAGCGGCTGCACGGTGCCGCTGCCCCGTTGGACCGGCGGGGGAGACGCGTTGCGCGGCCTGAACTGGAGCACCCGGTGCTCGTCATCCGAGCCGATGGGCCGCTGTGTTTTCATGGTGCGGGGATCACTCCGAAGCAGCGGTTTTTAGATAGCATACGTCGTGAACGCCTTGCAGAAAATCTTCTCAACGCACACGTGCATTGCGCTTTCGCACTATCTTGCATGGCATATTTCCGGAACGGCTTGCGAGCGAACGCGGCGCCGGCTGTCAGGTCGGTGACAGGAAGCGGGGGTTGCGTTGCAACAACAACCCCGAAGCACGCATCGCCGGCTCTCGTGAACATCTGCTTGTGATCTCCGCGGCCGGATCGAACGCATTTTGCCACCGCGGGGCCCATGGCATAATCAAGGGAACTGGACCACCGGTTGCAACCATGTGAGGGCCCGTCGACCATGACCACCACCAACGCGCGCGAACCGAGAGTGCATCCGGTGTCGATCCTGTCGCTCCGGCCGACGCAGATGACGGTCGGCATGCGCGAGGTCAAGGAGAAGCGCCAGCGCTGGCGCGAGCACGGCAAGAAGAAGCAGGCCGACCTGCTCGGCAATCACATGATCCCCGTCGTCTACGGACCGGACCAGCGCTACTACGTGATCGACCATCATCATCTCGGCCGCGCATTGCACGACGAGGGCGTCAAGGAAGTGCTGGTGACCGTGGTCGGCGACCTCAGAATGGTCGAGCGCGAGGCTTTCTGGGGCGTGATGGACAACAAGCGCTGGGTCTACCCTTACGATTCCAAGGGTGAGCGGCGGCCGTTCCGCGATCTGCCGAAATCGGTTGCCGATCTCAAGGACGATCCGTTCCGAAGCCTTGCCGGCGAGCTCCGTCGCATGGGTGGCTTCGCCAAGGACACCACGCCGTTCTCGGAATTCCTGTGGGCCGACTTTCTGCGCCGAAAGCTGTCGCGCAAGGCGGTCGATGCCAATTTCGACAAGGCGCTCGAGAAGGCGCTGTCCTCGGCCAAGAGCAAGGATGCGATCTATCTGCCCGGCTGGTGCGGACCGGCAGAGGACGACTAGGCGTAATCGCTCGCATCAGTCGCGCTGGAAGATCTTGGCGCCGGGGTAGACGCGCCGGGCGTAAGTGACGACCAGCGCGCGGTCCTGGGTTGCCAGGAAGGGCGTTCGGATCTGGCACGAGCCGACGACGAGGTGCCATAGACCATTGAGCTTCCGGATGACGACGTTCATTTGAATAATCCTCGATGACTCCGCATTCTCGCGAACTCGACATATCGCGGCAGTCTTGCGATTCATGATCGTGGTCGCTGGCGTGAAATTCCCGGTACCGCTCGCGACCGTCGCAAGACAACGACGATTATTGTTAGTTGGTTACGGCGCGCGGCCCGAGAAGCCGGATCTCATCACAGCCGCTTGAGCGAAGTCATTTTCCGGAGGGATGAAACCGTCCTGAAACAGAGCCGCCCCATCTCTGTGGGGTAGTCGAGCTCACACAGGAGGCCAACATGCGCCGTCTGGTTTTCGTAATTGCCTTGCTCGCAGTCGCCACAGCAGGAATCTCGGCATCGTTTGCCGCAGTTCGCCACGCCAAGACGCTGACATTCTCCGAGCGCTTTGCGCCGGCGCTCGAGTTGATGGCGCAGCGCTAGCGGTGTAGCGCCTCGCGGTCGCAGGTACGCAACGGTGGGATGATCACTTCTGATGCTGCGGGCCGGGTGAGGAGAGAAGGCGCTCCATCTCGGCGGCTGCCTCGCCGTCGCGCGCCTTCTGCAACAGCGTGTGGCGTTCGGTGCCGGCTGGCAGGCTCTTGGCCGCGGCGCGGGCGTCCTGCGTGAACTTGTTCAGGCGCTGCTGGAGTGACAGGGCCGGTCGTGTGCGGTTGCGCTTCTTGGTCATGGCTGGACCTTTCCGGCGCGAAGCCCACCATGGGGAGGCGAGTGGCGTCCTTAACTTTTGTTGGAACCTGGGGCGTGGATCGCGGGTTTTCCATTGCAGCGGCGCCTCGGCGCCAGGGATTGCAATTCAGGTCCCAAATCATAACGATCGGAGCTAACTCGCGTGGCTAGCGATACGATCCGTGCCGCGCTTGTCAGGCGTTTGCGCACATCTTCAGGCATCTCGGACGACGACGTGAAGGAGATCGAGATGCTCCCAATCGCGGTTCGTCAATACCCGGCGGAGACGCCCGTGGTCCGCGATGGCGAGCGCGCAACCGATTGCTGCCTGATCGCAGACGGCTTCTGTGCACGTTCCAAGACGATTCCAAGCGGCAAGCGCCAGATCCTCTCCATCCACATCCCCGGTGAGATCCCCGACCTGATGAGCCTGTTCCTGCACGTGATGGACCACGACCTGTCGACGCTGACGCCGTGCACGCTCGGATTCATCAGGCACGAAACGCTGCGAAAATTGCACCAGCGCAGTCCAAGCGTTGCCGAGTTGTTCTGGCGAGACACGCTGATCGACTCCGCCATGTTTCGCGAATGGATCGTCAATGTCGGCCAGCGTCCCGCGCCCGCAAGGCTTGCCCATGTCATGATCGAGCTGCGCGAGCGTCTTCGGGTCATCGAGCGTCTGGACGGCAACAGCTTCGAGATGCCGCTGACCCAGGAGCAGATCGGCGAAGCTTTGGGCATCACGGCGGTGCACGCCAACCGCGTGATCAAGCAGTTGCGGCAGGAGGGCATCGTCGAGTTGCACCGCGGCCGCGTCACGGTGCTGGACGAGCGGAAATTTTTGGAACTTGCCGATTTCGACGGCCGTTACCTGCATCAGTCGCCAACCCTTTAAGGCGCGCAGGCGACTTGACCTACCGCAAATTCGTATCGGTGCAGGGCGCTATGGTCCGTCGGCATGATTGCCGAACCGGTGTTGCCTGAATGTCGAGGGCGCAGGTGGCTCCGAGTCATGCCGACCCGGAGGCATCACCGTGAGCGCAATCTTTCGCATTCTCTTCATCGTTGCCGGTGCCATCACCGCGCTGTTCGTCGCGCGCGATGCCCTGAATTTCACGATCATACAGACCTTCGTTGCCGTTCTGCTCGTCACCGCCATCGTCGGTGTCGGAAGCTTCTGGAGCCAGCGACGGAAAACGTGACGGATGTGAGAGTGCTGGCGCAGCCGGCTAGGTCCGCGGCGGCGCGTCCGGAGACGTCTCCGCGGTGTGCGCATCCTCCTTCCCGCCGAGCATGCGGTGCAACCGTCGCTCGACGTGGCGACCCACCGTCAGCAGCACGAAGGCGAGCGCCAGCGCGACGGCGACGATCTTCCACTGTCCGGCGCCGCAGACGATGCCGATGCAGGCCGCGAGAAAGGTACAGGCGGCGCTGGTCAGTCCGCGGACGCGAAATCCCATGCTTTGATGCACGATGACGCCGGCACCGAGAAAGCCGATGCCGGTGAGGATGCCCTGGATGACGCGGCTGGTGGCATCGGCGACCCTGGTTGGCTCGGCGAGTTGCAGGGCGAGCAGAACCACGGTCGCCGTGGAGAGCCCGACGATGCCGAGCGTCTTCAGCCCGATCGGCTTGCCGTGCAGGTCGCGGTCGAGGCCGATGGCGCCGGTGGCGACGGTCGCGGCACCGAGACGAGCAAGGATTTCGGGCCAGTCGAGCTCCGTCATTTTTTCGGCAAACGTCCCATCAGGTAAAACTCCTCGTTCGGCTTCATGCCGGTGAAGTTGGCCAGCCGATTGGACAGCGCGAAGAAGGCGGAGATTGCGGCGATGTCCCAGATGTCGTCGTCACTGAAGCCGTGCGGCGCGAGGGCCGCGAAGTCCTCCTCGGAGACGCGCTGCGCGTCGGCCGAGACCTTCATCGCGAAATCGAGCATCGCCTTTTGCCGCGGCGTGATGTCGGCCTTGCGGTAGTTCACAGCGACCTGGTCGGCGATCACAGGGTTCTTGGCGCGAATGCGCAGGATCGCGCCGTGCGCGATCACGCAATACTGGCACTGGTTGGCCGCCGAGGTCGCGACCACGATCATCTCGCGTTCGGCCTTGGTGAGGCCGCCGTCCTTCTCCATCAGCGCGTCGTGATAGGCGAAGAACGCGCGGAACTCGTCGGGCCGGTAGGCCAGCGTCAGGAACACGTTCGGCACGAACCCGCTCTTCTCCTGCACGGCCAGCAGGCGCGTGCGGATGTCGTCGGGGAGCGTGTCGAGCGGGGGTGCGGGGAAGCGTTTTGAGGGAGGAGGGGACATGACGATGTTCCGGATCGGGTTCTCGGGGAAACGCGGAACATAGTCGATCGCAGTCCTTCGCGCAAAGCGCATGCGCGGACTAGATCTTGGCTGGCGCAGACAGAGCCGAGGCTGTCAAAGAGTCTTCAAATATTCGAGGAGTGCCTTCTTTTCGTCGTCGCTCAAGCGCGTGCCATAGTCATGCCCGCATCGGCTGTTTCCTGAATTGAGGTCATTGCAATCGGTGACTGGGCGAGTTGGCCCTTCTTGTGTGACGTCAAGACCAACATTTTTGACGTCGTATCTCGCGCCAACTTTGAATTGTGACATGCGCTTCGCAGGCGGTACGAGCAATTCCGCCAATGTCGGCACCGAGCCGTTGTGTAAGTAAGGCGCCGCGGCCCAAATTCCCTCCAGCACGCGAGCTTCATACTCGCCTCTGTTGAGGGTCCGCTCAAGAAGCGTCCCAGGTTCGATCGTCAGGCTTTCTGGCTGGTTCGGAGGTTGCGCGCTGCTGGGCGGCGCGATGGACGCCTTGACCGGAGCCGGTGACAGAGAGAGGGATGTGGAGGGCGCCTTTTGGGCGTTGGTAGGCAACGAGGAGCCAAAGCCGTCACCGGAGCCGACGTCGCTCCCCAGGTACAGCTTATTGTCGAGGATCGCTCCAGCGACTGCACTGAACATCATGTGGACGGCATAATCCTCCTCCTCGAGGTGCCTGGCGATCAACGGGATACCTGCTCCCTTCAGCGCGCCGGTCTTCACCCTCCAACCAAGCTCGTCGAATTGACGTGTGTCGGTGCCGACGTTCTGAACCGGCGTCACCCACGTCGTAACAAACAGGTCGCGCAGGGCACGGACTTCCTTCTTCTCGTGACACCCTTTGCTGCACTGCCTCTCGAAGATTTTTTGACCGTCTTTAGCCAGCTTCGAGTCGATAGACCAATCTGATGGCCATTTTGGCGGGCCCATCTTCAGGAGCAATTCCTCAAGTCGTTTCAGTCCATCGAAGTTGATGGAGTTGGCATAGTTGAAGAACGGGCCGAACGAGCGCCTTGGTTCGAAGTTGCCGAATGCGAGAGCCTGTCCCGTGTTCCGGGCTAGTGCGAAGACGCGGTTTCCATTCAACACAAAACCGGCCCAGTCGGTCTGGTTCTGCATCGGTGAATTCCACAGGAAAGGATAGCGCACCGGAGCATCGCCAATCTTCATGTTCTCCGGGATCAAAAAATCGGGCGGCGGCCCAACGTCGGTGCCGGATATGCGATTGAAGATGATCCCGATCGCGTCCAGACGTCCAAGCCCCCAGCCAACTGCCGGCAATGTCCCGGCCACGAACGTGTGAAAGCGCCGGTACCATGCGTCAACCCTCTGACGTAGCTTGTCAACATCGGCGGCGGTGGGTGTTGCGCTCTGGAGCACCGCTGCAGCAAATGCAGCGAACGCCGCCTCGCTGGCGGTTGCGTCTCCTACCGCCTTGTCCAGGTCGCTCAGGAATGCCTGGAAATCGATAAAGGCCGGACCGCCGTCGATGCGGTACGCCTTGCCGTCGACTTCAACCTGTCGCGTGTGACATGCGGAGCATGTCACCCCGACAATCTGGGAGCCTCCCGAGCCTGTGGTGTGGAAGCCGACGGGGAGGTTGGCGGTGTTGCCCGGATTCGGGAGAAAGCCGTATCGGGACATGCCATCCGAGAGGAACGGTTGTCCGTCGCGCCCCTTCAACGCCTGCAACCAGGCGAGGTTAATCAGGCGCGAGCCTTGATCGCGTATGTAGAAGTCTGTTCTTTCCGCCGTTGTCCAATCTCGGCCCTGGTCGACATATATCGGATCACCAAGAGCGGTCTCAATTCCCGAACTTGCGGCGACGACCAGCGCAAAGCGAATGAGGAAAGCGACACGACGCATCGCATGACCCTCCATGAACTAATTGAATCACCCGTTTTCTCGAAACCAGAATCTGTGGAGATATGCGCAACTGGGCGAGACGCAGCTCGCCCGGTAGCGACGAGAGCTGTCAGAAATAGCCGCCGAATGCTCGAGATTGTACTTCTTGGCAAAATCCCGTCAAGGTCGTTGCTCCGAGCCGAGGCTCCGGATTGCATGCCACGCCCGTTGAGCGCGACACGGGTTCCTGTGAACTGGTGTGTCTCGAAACGAGGCCTTGCTAAACCGCGAGCCGGGATCCGTCCCAGGCAACAATGCCAAACTGATCGCGAATCGCGTGCATCTCGGCCAGATCCTCAACGACGCGGGCGGTGCCAGGCTTCGCCTCGGCGAACAGTCGCGCCCTCAAGCCGAGACATTCGACAATCAGCCATGGATTCCTGATGGTCCTGGCGATGGAAAGAGCATCATCCAAGGCGCTCAGGCCACGTTCGGATTTCCCGTCCCGAACGAGAGCCTCGGCGTAACCCGCATAGAGAAGGCAGAGCTCGATCTGGCCTGTCCGCAGATGCGTGCCGCTCTCCATGCAAGCGTCTATCAGGTCGACGGCCTGATGTGGCTGGCCTGTTCGTGCCAGAGCGGTCGCCATTGCTCCGGTCAGGTTGGCCTTGCTGGCATCGTAGCCGTTACGTTCGACGATCTCCCTTGCAATCGACAAGCATTCCACAGCCTGGTCATTTCGATGGAGCATGAGGAGATTTCGCCCCATCGTAATGCGGGCGAGCACTTGCCCATATGAATCCTGTTCACGAACTGCGATCTCCAATGCACGCAATGCGAATTCGAGTGCCTCCGCATATTGACCTGTTGCATTCATGAACCAGCTCCTGAATGCCAGAACAGTGCATTTTGGACCGGCCGGTGTCCCGAGACGGGCAGTCTCGAGTTCTCCTGTGAGCATTTCATTCAGTTCGTCCATCGCCGCAATCGCACGATCGACGTGGCCCATGCTGTACAACACATTTGCCATGATGGTCTGATTTGAAAATATGAGTGCGGTCGATTTCAGCGCTCGAGCCGTTCTCAATCCCTCGCTCGTTATTTGCAGCCCTTCTTCATACCGGCCCTCAAACCAGTAGACCATCCCGAGTTGCGACTGGATACTGCACACGTGAGCAATCCTGCCTTGGCGCCGCGCCAGCTCCAACGTTCGTGGCAAATGCATGTTTACTTTCTTGAATTCGCCGAGTTGCAGCATCGAAGCGAAGCTCATTCGGCCGAAGTCGACATATTTTTCTTCGGCGGCTTCCCCAAGACGCTCGATGAGCTTGAGCGCCCGGTCGTATATCAAACTGAGCGATGAGGCTGCGGCGTTCCGGCGCGCTTCGACGGCGGCTTCCCAGAGATAGCCAAGTGCAGCATCAGCATCTCCGGCTTCCTCTGCATGGAAGGCCAACTGTTCGTAACGACCATTCAGATTCGGGTAACGCCGAATGATCGCCTGGACAGCGGCCTGGTGGATTTCCAGACGCCGGCCACGCGGTATCGTGTTTGCACAGGCCTCGGCGATGATCTGATGCCGGAAACGCACGGAGTTACCAGCAAGTGGATGGACAAAAGCAAATCGGGCAAGCTCGAACAACGCAGTCAGCAACTCGCCTACGTCCACGCCGAGCACCGTCGTAGCCAATTGGATTTCGACCTCTTGTCCCAGCAGGCTGAGCGTCTGCACGAATGCCTTCAACTTCGGAGAAAGTCGTTGCAGCCGCGCATGAATCACGGACTCGACGCTCTGAGGCAGCGAATGTTCGCTCGTTGCGTTCGTCGCGTCCGCCGAACGCAAGAACTCTTCCAATACGAAGGGGACGCCGTCGGCGCGATCGATTGCTCTCGCGAACACGGTCGGGGATCGAGTTTTCGACCACAATTGGCGTCCCAAAGCCTCCATGCAGGCCCGCGACAGCGGTTGCAGATGAATGAGCGAGTCCGCAATCTCCATGGACTGGTCTGATGATTCCGGACGTCCGGTCAGCAATATGCAAAGCGGTTGTGGGGTACTTGCGCGCGCGAGCAATTTCAGGAAATGGCGGCTTTCCGGATCGATCCACTGGAGGTCTTCGATCAGCAAGAGAGTTGGTCTATCAAGCGCCAATGCGAGGAAGGCATTGACAAGTGCACGTGCAATTTGCGTTTGCGTATTGTCAGTCAATCGTTGGCGAGAGGACGCTTTTCCAGCGATGAATAGGGCTTCGAGCTTTCTGCGGTCGCCTGCCTCGACGTGCAGTTCCGCGAGAGCCTCGCGAATATGTTCATCCGAAGATGAGCTGCTTGCAGCAAGCATGTCACCCACCAGGGTGCGGGCGGCGGCGAATGCGGTGGCACGTTTCTGTACGCCGCCATAAAAGACGCAGCATCTCACGTCGGATGTCAGCGCCTCGGTCATTACCGCTGTCGCAAGGCGGCTCTTGCCGATACCTGGTTCGCCCAGCAGCGTGACGGAGCAGCTTTTGGCGCCCGGGCGCGGGAGTAGCTCCCGAAGCGCCGCAAGTTCGTCGACCCGATTCACGATCGGATTTTGATAGCGGCTGGCGATTTCGTTGTGATCGACATCGTCCGGCCGGCCATTCAGCGTGTAGGCCTCGATGACCCGATCGGCGATTCCCGAAGTCGTCTTGTGCGCCGTAAGGCCGAGTGGCGATCGGCACAGCTTTGCGGTTTCGGCGCTAACCCTGATCTCGCCTGCCGCGGCTTCCTGCTGCAGCTTGGCAGCAACGTGCACGGTCGCTCCGGCAACGTCGAAGCGGGCGATGGCATTTTTGCCGCCTATGCGTAGGCCAACCAGGCCGGAGTGAAGTCCGACGCGAAAATTGACCGGATCTCCCCTGGGGCCGGTCGACTGGCTATGACTCTGAATGTCCCAGGCTGCGATGCACGCACGATCCGCATGATCCTCATATGCGGTTGGCCAGCCGAATATGGCAATGCCACCGTCTCCCGCATAGTGGACAATCTGTCCCCCGAGACGCTCCACGGAACTGCGGATGTGATCCAGCCACTGGTCCAAAAACGCTTGAGCTTCATCGGGGTCGCAAGCCGCGATGTGGCGAGTTGAACCCACCATGTCGACGGCGAGCACCGTTATGATGTTGCGATCCGCAATATTGGCACCGCCCACGGACATCCTCGCGCCCCGCGTGCTCAAGCCGGCTCCAAGGGCAAGGGTAGCACGAAGGACAAGCCTTGGGCTATCCGCGAGACGCGGTCTCGAGCCGCGATATCCGGGGCATTTGCCCGTCTTGCACGACTGTCCGCTGTTCGCGAAATTCCAGAGGCGGCGATGTTGACGGAGAAGCGGCGGCCGACCGGATAAGCCCGCCGGGGCATGGGAGCGGTGTGCGCGCCCGGCCGCGCGGTCTTTACCGCAGTGGCTTCTTCAGCAGCGAGAAGCGATCCGGGTCCAGCCCCATCGAGGGCTGCAGCATCGGCGCTTCGGCGGTCGCGAGCGTCTTTGCGGGCGGCTGCGAAAACACCGGATCGTTCGGCACGTCGCGTTGCGAGGTGGCGCCGCGCCAGCGTTCGAGCACGGCGCCGACGAAATGCATGTCGTGACCGGAGGTGACCGACGGCACGCTTGAGATGGTGGCTTCGCCGCGCGGCAATTGGTGCGGCGGCACCTCCTTGAAGCGCAGGCGGGTCGGCAGCGCGACGCCTTCGCCGAACGCCAGGACTTCACGGGTGCCGAGCGATGGCACGAAGGACAGCAGGTTCGCGGCCGCATCCGACACCGCGGCGCGCAGCAGCGCCTGGTCGCGCTCGTTGGCCAGACGCATCGTGAACAGCGTGTTGCACTGGGAGATGATGGTGGCGTCGAGCTCGGCCGGACGTTGGGTGATGAGGCCGAGATAGACGCCGTATTTGCGGCCTTCCTTGGCGATGCGCGACACCGCCTTGCGGGTCGGGCCGAAGCCGACGTTGCGGTCGGCCGAGGCATAGCGATGCGCCTCCTCGCAGACGAACAGCATCGGCGACACGCCGTCGCTCCACAGGCCGAAGTCGAAGGCCATGCGGCACAGCACCGAGACGACGGAATCGATGACCTCGGCCGGGAAGCCGGCGAGCTGCATCACCGTCATCGGCTTGCCGTTGGCGGGCAAGCGGAACAGATGGCTGATCACCTCGGCCATGGTGTCGCCGCCTACATTGGCGTTGTCGAACATGAAGGCGTAGCGCGGGTCGTTGCGGACGGCTTCGATGCGCGAGATCAGCTTGTGATAGATGATGCGCGAGGAGCGGTTTTCCAGCTTGCCCATGCGCTCGTCGATCAGCGAGATCAAATCGACCAAGCGGTAAGGCACCGGCGTGTCGACGGTGAAGCCGACCTGCTTGGGGTCGATGCGCTTCAGGCCGAGTCGATCGGTGTTCTGATACTGGGTGTAGATGCCCTTGGCGATCGGGATCACCTCGGCGAGGACGTCGAGCTCCTCGGGCACGCCGGCGCGGCCGCCGAACAGTACGTCGACGATTTCCTCGAAGTTGAACAGCCAGAACGGCAGCTTCAGGTTCCGCGGGTTGAGCACCAGCGCGCGATCGCCGAAGCAGCGGCCATATTCGTTGTGAACGTCGAGCAGGAAGATGCGCAGGTTCGGGCGTGATTTCAGGATCTCGTTGAGCAGCAGCGACACGCCGGTGGATTTGCCGACGCCGGTCGATCCCAGCACCGCGAAATGCTTGGAGAGCATTTCCTCGACGTCGACATAGGCGACGACGGAGCGGTCCTGCTGGAGGAAGCCGACATTGATCTGGTCCGATCCGGTCGGCGCGTAGATCGTGCGCAGCTCCTGGCTCGTGATCAGGTCGACGGAATCGCCGATGGTCGGATAGTTGGTGACGCCGCGCTGAAACTTGGCCTTGTCGGCGGCATTGTGGATTTCGCCGAGCAGGTCGACCGACGCGATGGCGATGTAGTCGGAGCTCGAGAGGTTCTCGCAGGACACCTCGGTGATCATGGCGACGATCACCGAGCTGGCGCAGCGGATGCTGACGAAACGGCCGACGGTGGCCCGAATTTCCGAGACCGGCATCTGGCTTGCCG
This sequence comes from Bradyrhizobium sp. Pa8, assembly GCF_052588265.1. NCBI lineage: Bacteria > Pseudomonadati > Pseudomonadota > Alphaproteobacteria > Hyphomicrobiales > Nitrobacteraceae > Bradyrhizobium > Bradyrhizobium sp. Pa8. The sequence continues at coordinate 3,928,730 of NZ_CP176767.1, forward strand.
CCAGTAGCCCGACCCGGGCAAGCGACCCGCGTACCGAAATCACGCGTCCAAAGGATGTCACGATGAATGAACCTGGCATGAGCAAGGGGTTTAACCCTGACTATGCGTGCCGCGGCTGGACAAACGGTTAAACGGCAGGCGTGGGGGCTTTGTTAAATCTGCGACAATTCGGTCGAGAGATTTGCTCCCAATGCATATTCCCGGCCGGGAGGGGCCCGGAAATGCAGCTTTTCCAGGCCAACAGGGCCAGAAAGCGCTTAAGGAAGATTTTACCATTCGGCCAGTCGGTCCGCCGTTTGTGGGACGGAGGTCATCCCGGATGGTGCGTCCTTCGATTCGAGCGGCCGTGTTTGATTTGTTGACGGGACCTAATCATTTGTACATTAGTACAAATGAACCGGCGGCCTGGATGCCGCCCCCGGACACTCGCGCGCGTTTGCAGCCTTGCGTCCGATTGCGCGATCCGGGCCGGCGGATCGCAGCCACGCCTTAAAGCCCAAGTCTTGGAGGAAACCATGCAGCCCGAACCGATCCTCGATCTTGCTCATCTCGGCCACATGGAATTGCTGACGCCGAAGCCCGACGAGAGCCTGAAATTCTTCGTCGACGTCATGGGCATGACGGTGAGCGGGCAGAAGGGCGAGTCGGTTTATTTGCGCGGCTGGGACGATTACGAGCGCTATTCGCTCAAGCTCACGGCGTCGAAGACGTCGGGCATGGAGCATATGGCGCTGCGCGCCCGGAGCCAGCAGGCGCTGGAGCGCCGCGTTGCCGCGCTCAAAGGCTCCGGCTTCGACATCGGCTGGATCGACGGCGACATGGGGCAGGGGCCGACCTTCCGCTGCCGCGACCCTGATGGCCATATCGTCGAGCTCTATTACGAGACCGAATGGTACCAGGCGCCGCCGGAGCTTAGACCTGCGCTGAAGAACCAGGCGCAGCGTTTTCCTGCGCGCGGGGTCAACGTTCGTCGCCTCGACCATCTCAACTGCCTCGCTGTCGACATCAAGGCCAACCGCGAGTTCTTCGAAAATTATCTCGGCTGTCGCCTCACCGAGCAAATCGTGCTCAACGACGGGCGGGAAGCGGCAATGTGGCTGACGATGTCGAACAAGAGCTACGACTTCGCCTATTCGCTCGACCATTCCGGCACGCCCGGCCGCTTTCACCATGTCACCTACGCGCTCGACAGCCGCGAGGAGATTCTGCGCGCTGCCGATATTTTCCTGGAGAACGGCGTGCACATCGAGACCGGCCCGCACAAGCACGCGATCCAGCAGACCTTCTTCCTCTATGTCTACGAGCCCGGCGGCAACCGCGTCGAGGTCGCCAACGCCGGCGCGCGCCTCATCCTCGCCCCCGACTGGAAGCCGATCGTGTGGACCGAGGAGGAGCGCAAGAAGGGGCAGGCGTGGGGTTTGAAGACGATCGAGTCGTTCCACACCCACGGCACGCCGCCGGCGGAGGCGAAGAAGCACGGCTAGTGCTGTATCTCTGACGTTTCACTCGGCGTCATTCCGGGGCGGCGCGAAGCGGCGAGCCCGGGCCCCGGAATGACGGAACGTCTAGTGCACCGACGATCGCACCCGCGCGACCGTCTCGCGGACGCCGGTCCAGGCCGGCTTGTCCGGCGCGAACTGCTGGCGCAGGAAGCTGACAAGTTCTTCGACCTGCGCATCGCTCATGCTGTTCTTGAAGGCGGGCATGTAGCCAAGATCGCTGGAGACGGGCTCATTGATGCCGTGCAGGACGACCTGCACGAGATTGTCCGATGTCGCGCTGTGCAGATTGCTGTTGAGCGCAAGCGAGGGCCGAGTTCCGAACAACGGCAGGCCGCCGACCTCGTGGCAGACGGCGCACGCGCCCTGATAGAGCCGCGCGCCGGTGGAAGGCGCCACCGTGACCTGCGTTGAGCTCTCCAGCTTTGCAGCAAGTGTATCCTGGCCCTGCGTATCGATCGCGGTGTCGTTGAACGAGTTGAGATAGACCGCCATCGCGCGGATGTCGGGGTCGGGCAGGGCTTTGAGGTCCTTGACGATCGGCGCCATCGGGCCTGCGGCGACGCCGTGATAGCGCGAATGGCCGGTGCGCAAATAGGCGAAAAGCTCGTCCTCGCTCCACGGGATCGGCGCGCGTGAGAGCGAGGTCAGCGCGGGCGCCTCCCAGCCTTCCGCAAATCCGCCCGCGAGATAGGCATTGCGCTGCTCGGCGCCGAGCGCGTTGCGCGGCGAATGGCAGGCGCTGCAATGGCCGAGGCTCTCGATCAGATAGGCGCCGCGATTCCACTGCTCGGATTTGGCGGGATCGGGCTTGAATTCTTGCGTGTGGTGAAACAGCGCATTCCAGCCCGCAAGCAGCGGGCGGAGGGTGAACGGGAAGGCGAGCGTATTCGCCGGTGCCGTGGCGCGAACCGAAGGCTGGGTCATCAGGTAGGCGTAGAGTGCCTGCATGTCGGCATCGCTGGTCTTGGCGAAATGGGTGTAGGGGAAGGCGGGGTAGAGTTGCCGCCCGTCGCGGTGCAGCCCGTCGCGCATCGCGCGCTCGAAGGCGGGATAGGACCAGGCGCCGATGCCGGTCTCGGCGTCGGGCGTGATGTTGGTTGAGTAGATCGTGCCGAACGGAGTTTCCAGTGCGCGGCCGCCGGCGTTGAGCACGCCCGTGAGGCTGGTGTGGCACTCCGCGCAATTGCCGAGTGCTGCAAGCTGCTCTCCGCGCGCGATCGTCGCCGCGGAATAGACCGATGGATCGGGACGTGCGATCGGCGCGATCGCGCGCCCGGGCAGGAGGGCTGCGCCGACGCCGATCGCGGCGGTGCAGACGGCCGCGATCGTCGCGAAGATGCCGGCGCGCTTGGCGAACGGATTCTCCCAGATGCGGGACGGCGGCGGCGCAGCGGGCGCGGGCAGGGCTTGCGGTACGGGCGATATTTCACCGTGCAATCCCTTCAGGATGCGTTCCGGCGTGAACGGCGGCTCGCGAAAGCGCACGCCGGTGGCATCGAAGATCGCGTTGGCAATCGCCGCTGCGCTCGGCACCGAGGCGGACTCGCCGACGCCGAGCGGCGGCTGGTCCTGACGCGGCAACATCAGCACGTCGATCTTGGGCACGTCAGGGAAAGGGATGATCGGATAGGCGCCCCATTCGCGCGCCGCCACCGCGCCGCGCTCGAACGAAACCTCCTCCATCAGCGCGCGGCTGGTGGACTGGATGACGTTGCCGTGGATCTGGTGGCGCACGCCGTCCGGATTGATCATCAGGCCGGAGTCCTGCCCGGCGACGACGCGCGTGACGCTGACATCGCCCGTCGCTTTGTTCACGGCAACGTCGGCAACCCAGGCCGACCACGCCGCGCCATAGCCGGGAAACTTGCTGTGGACATAGAGCGCATAGGCAAAGCCGCGACCGTGCACGACCTCGCCATCCTTTTCCTCGCGCACGGGGCGCGGCGTCCAGCCCGCGCGTTCGGCCACCGCATTGACGAGATCGACGGCGCGCTGGTCCTTCAGGTAACGCAGGCGGTATTCGATCGGATCGACTCCGGCCTCGGTCGCGGCCTCGTCGATATAGGATTCATGCGCAAAAGTGTTCGGCAGGGCCGAGACACCGCGAAACCAGGAGGCGCGCACGATCGGCGCCATGTCATGGGCGACGACGCGCATGTGGTCGTAGTCGTAGGGCGGGATCGCGGTGCGGTCGCCCATCTGGAGTACCGCGGGCTCCGGCGAAATCCGGCCCGTCAGCAGCAGCGCCAGCGTCGGCGCCGCGTTCGAGGGATAGCGCGTGGCGAGATCGTAAGCAGCGATGCCGCCGTCGGAATCGAGCCCACCATTGACGTCGATGAGCTGCGCGGTGCCCTTGGGTTCCCAGGCATGCTCCTGCTCGCGCGTCAACTGCACGCGCACGGGCCGGCCGACGGCGCGCGACAGCAGCAGCGCGTCCGCGGTGACGTCATCGGCGCAGTTGCGACCGTAGCAGCCGGCGGCCTCCAGGCGGATCACCTCGATTTCGCTTTCGGGACGTTCGATCAGGAGCGCCAGGTCGCTGCGCAGCACGTGCGGGTTCTGCGTGCCGGACCAGACGCGGATGTTCCCGTCCTGGACGTCGGCGACCGCGCAGGACGGCCCGATCGAGGCGTGCATCTGGTACGGCCACACATAAGTGCGCTGCATCGGCTTGGCCGCGCCTGATATCGCCGCGTCGACGTCGCCTTTGTCGATCAGCGTGCGCGGCGTAGACGGATTGGCGCGCAGCGCGGTCTCGACGTCGGCGAGATCGGTCAGACCAGCCGTCGGCTTCCAGTGCACTGCGAGCTGCGCCGCCGCGCGGATCGCGTTCTCCTCGCGCTCGGCGACCACGCCGACGAAATCGCCGATACGCACGACGGCAATGATGCCGGGAATGTCACGTACCGAGGACTCATCCACCGCGATCAGGCTGGTGCCGACGAACGGGCCGGCATCGACGCCGGCATAGGGCGGACGCACCACCCGGCCGTGCAGCATGCCGGGCACCCTAATGTCGTGCACGAAGGTCAGCTCGCCCGTCGCCTTGGCGGGCAGGTCGACGCGCGGCGTCGACTGGCCGACGATGGCGTAGTCGCCAACGGGCTTGAGCGCGACGTCGTCGGCAAGTTCGAGGCGGATGGTCTCACCGCCGATCAATTCGCCATAGCTGACGCTGCGGTTGTGCCCGCGGACGAGGCCGTCCTCGATCCTGAGGTCGCTGGCCGGCAGCTCTAGCCGCTCGGCTGCGCGCGCGATCAGGAAGTGCCGCGCCTGCGCCGCGGCCTTGCGCAGGGGGACGGCGGTGATCTGGATGGTTTCGCTCGCGATCGTCGCGCCCTGGTTCGGCACCACGGCGGTATCGCCGAGCACCAGGACGACGCGCGCAAAGGACACATCCAGCTCTTCGGCGACGATCTGGCCGAGTGCGGTGCGGATCCCGGTGCCGAGATCGACATGGCCGTTATAGGCCGTGACCGATCCATCCGCGGTGATGCGGACGAAGGTCTCGGATGTGATCTCGTCCACGGTGCGGACGACAACGAGCGAGCCGCGCTCTGCTCCGTTCGAGAGAGGAGAGGCCATCAATCAACGGCCTCAGTGATCTGGCCGGATGCGCGCATCACCGCGCGCAGGATTTCTACGTGGGTGCCGCAGCGGCAGAGATTGTAGCGCAGCGCCGCCAGCGCCTCCTGCTCGGTCGGCTGCGGCTTGATCGCGAGCAGCGCCTTGGTGGTCATGATCATGCCGTTGAGGCAATAGCCGCATTGCGCGGCCTGCTCGTCGATGAAGGCCTGCTGCACCACATCCGGCTTGTCGCGCGTGCCGAGCCCTTCGAGCGTCAGGATGTCGCGGCCTGCGCAGCCGCTGACGGGAATCACGCAGGAGCGCGCGGCCTGCCCGTCGATCAGGACAGTGCAGGTGCCGCACTCGCCGAGGCCGCAGCCGTATTTCGGACCGTTGAGCGCGAGGTCGTTGCGCAGCACATAGAGCAGCGGCGTCTGCGGCGCTGCCGTGACGTCGTGGATCCTGCCGTTCACGGTGAGGCGGATCGGTGTCTGCGTCATCCTCGTTCCCAAGCCCGTGGCCAAGTGCTCGTCAAAACCTACGTCGCGACGATACCGTTTGTACACAAACGTGCAAGCTGCGCATGCCGCACTGCAGCGCGACTGCCTTCTTTGTGGACAGAGCGGATAGGCAAATGGGGTTTTATGCGGCAGCCGCACCTTTTGCGCCGCACCGCCGCTTGACAGCCTTCGGGAGGGCGCGCAACATCGTTCGTATACGAATGATAACCGCGTCGACTGGCTTTGGACATGGTGACTGAAACGACGAGCGCCGCCATCGACAAGATCCGTTGCGATGCCTGTCCGGTGATGTGCTACATCAAGCCGGGCGCGGCGGGCGCCTGCGACCGCTATGCCAACTACGACGGCAAGCTCGTCCGCGTCGACCCGCACGTGATCCTGGAACGCACCGTCTCGCATGGCGGCAAGCTCGTTCCCTTCAGTCGCACCGAAGACTGGGACGGAAAGATCGTCCACGAGCCCTCAACCTTCGTGACGGCGATCGGTGCGGGCACGACCTATCCCGACTACAAGCCGGCGCCGTTCATCGTCTCGTCCGAGATCGATGGCGTCGACATGGTGACCGTCGTCACCGAGGGCATCTTCTCCTATTGCGGCATCAAGGTGAAGATCGACACCGACCGCTATCTCGGCCCGGAAACCGCGACCGTTCGCGCGCAAGGCGAGGCGGTCGGCCACGTCACCACCAGCGAATACGGCTCGCAGATGCTGTCGCTCGGCGGCGTGCATCATCTCACCGGCGGTTCCAAGAAAGAGGGCCGCGTCACCTGCGACACGCTGATGGATCTCGCCAATTGCAAGGCGGTCGAGCTGACCATCGACGGCGGCGCGAGCGTGGTGGTGCAGGCCGGCCAGCCGCCGATCGTCAACGGCATGAAAGAAGAGCGCATGCGCGTCGGCTGCGGCTCGGCGACGATCGGCATGTTCGCCAAGCAATGGCACGGCAAAGTCGACGAGGTCGTCGTCGTCGACGATCACATCACCGGCGTGCTCTCGGAGCACCAGGCCGGCAAGCTGCTCGACATCGCCGACACCGGCATCAAGATGAAGGGCCGCCGCTCGACGCCAGGCCGCTATTTCCAGGTCGCCGATCCCGGCACGGGCTGGGGCGGCACCAACATCTCCGATCCGCTGGCGATTCTCGGGCCGTTCGATGCCAAGGAAGCCAAGCCTGGTCTCTCCATGCTGATGGTTTCCACGACCGGCGAGCATTCGTCCTATTACGTGCTCGACGAGGCCCTGAAGCCGGTCGAAACCGAGATGCCGGCCGATTTGAAGTTCTCGGTCGAGCGCATCCAGGAGAATTGCGAGCCGGCGCTGTGCACGGTGTTGTTCATGGCGGGGGCCGGCGGCTCCTTGCGTGCGGGCGTCACCGACAATCCGGTACGGCTGACGCGTTCGGTCAAGGACGCGCTGACGCGCGTCACCAGCGGCGGCGCGCCTGTTTATGTCTGGCCGGGCGGCGGCATCACCTACATGGTCGATGTGACGCAGATGCCTTCAGGCGCGTTCGGCTATGTTCCGACGCCGGCGCTGGTCGCGCCGATCGAGTTCACGATGAAGCTGTCGGACTATGCCGCGCTCGGCGGGCACATGGATTATGTAAAACCGCTGTCCGAGGTGCAGAGCGGTGACGACGTCCGCCAATTGCCCTGGCAGAACCCGATTCCGGGACGCCGGGCATGACCAGGCTCCCGCAAATCGCATTGCTGTCTGGTGGCCGGCGGCTGCATTTGCAGGATGGACCGATTGATCTGATCGTGGAGGCGAGGGGGCGCGCTCACGCAGTGCGTGCGGCCTATGAGGCGGCGGCGCGGCGATTCACCGGACTGCTAGACGAACTCTGCGCCGAACTTCCGGAACTGCGGACGGCCGCTGAGAAGCAGACTTCGCTGAAGGGCGTGGTGGCGCGTCGGATGCACGCTGCTGTCGCACCCTATGCTTCCGATTGCTTCATTACGCCGATGGCCGCGGTTGCCGGTAGCGTTGCAGAGGAGATTCTTGGCGCCATGCTGGGCGCCGCGACGCTCGATCAGGCCTATGTCAACAATGGCGGCGATATCGCGCTGCATCTCGGGGAGGGCGAGCATTTCTCGGTCGGCCTGATGGATCGGCCTGATCGCGACGGCGTGCTGCGCAAGATGAGGGTCTATTCAGGTGATCCCGTGCGCGGCATCGCGACCAGCGGGCGTCACGGCCGCAGCTTTTCGCTCGGCATTGCCGACGCGGTCACGGTGCTGGCTGCCACCGCATCGCAGGCCGATGCGGCCGCGACGGTCATCGCCAATGCCGTCGATCTGCCCGGGCATCCCGCCATCATCAGAAAGCCTGCGAACGAGCTTCAGCCCGACAGCGATCTCGGCGTGCGTCTCGTCACCCGCGATGTCGGTGAATTGTCGCAGAGCGAGATCGCGGCCGCGCTGGAGTCTGGCGCGGAATGTGCACGGCAATTGTTCGATCGCGGATTGATCGAGGGTGCCGTGTTGCAGCTTTGTGGTGATATGCTTGTCATCGGAACCAGGGATATGGAAGAGCAACGAACGCGCCCGCGCATGCTGGAGAGCGCGGTCTATGCCTGAACAGGGAAGCGAAACATGAGCGCGATCATCCGCAAGATCGTCACCGTCGTCGAAGAGACGCAGATGGAAATGGGCCGCCGGGTCTCGCCGCCGACGCGGCGCGCCGCGGCGATTGCCGTGATCGAGAACCCCTTTGCCGGCAAATATGTCGAGGATCTGTCGCCGCTGATCGCCATCGGCGAGGAGCTCGGCGATCTCCTGGCGAAGCGCGCGGTGGCGGCGCTCGGCATCGATGGCGCGAAGGCGCAGAGCTACGGCAAGGCCGCGGCGGTCGGCGAGAACGGCGAGTTGGAGCATGCGGCGGCCATCTTGCATCCGAAGATGGGTGCTCCGGTGCGCAAGGTCCTGAGCAAGGGCGCGGCGCTGATCCCGTCGTCGAAGAAGCGCAGCGGCCCCGGCACGACGCTGGATATTCCGCTTGGTCACAAGGACGCGGCCTTCGTGCGCAGCCATTTCGACGGCATGGAGGTGCAGATCAACGACGCGCCGCGCGCCAACGAGATCATGGTCGCGGTCGCCGTCACCGATAGCGGCCGTCCCTTGCCGCGCGTCGGCGGGCTGACGGTTGCGGAAGTGAAGGGTGAAGACGGTTTGAAATAGAGTTTGAACCGGGGCGGCGGGCATGGCTTCTCCGACAAGATCACGCTGAAGACGTAGAGAGTTCAAAACTGGAGGTTGGGATGCGAGCGAGAAGCACTTTTGTGGGCGCGGCCTTCGCGCTGCTGGCGGGCGGCATGGTTCATTCGGCCGTGGCGCAGGAGATCAAGATCGGCGAGATCAACAGCTACTCGCTGTTGCCGGCGTTCACCGAGCCCTATCGCAAGGGCTGGCAGCTCGCAGTCGAACAGGTCAACGCGGCCGGCGGCATCAACGGCAAGAAGCTCGTCGTCGTCTCCAAGGACGACGGCGGCAAGCCGGCGGATGCGCAGACCGCGGCCAATGAGCTCGTCTCCAGCGAAGGCGTAGCGATGCTGACGGGGACGTTCCTGTCGAACATCGGCCTCGCCGTCAGCGACTTCGCCAACCAGAAGAAGGTGTTCTTCCTCGCGGCCGAGCCGCTGACGGATGCCATCACCTGGTCCAAAGGCAACAAGTACACCTTCCGTCTGCGTCCCTCCAACTACATGCAGGCGGCGATGCTGGTGGAAGCAGCCAGCAAGCTGCCGGCCAAGCGCTGGGCGACCATCGCGCCGAACTATGAATACGGCCAGTCCGCAGTCGCGGTGTTCAAGAAGCTGATGTCGGAGAAGCGCCCCGACATCCAGTGGGTCGACGAGCAGTGGCCGCCGCAGGGCAAGATCGACGCGGGTCCGGTGGTGCAGGCGGTTGCCGCGGCCAATCCCGAAGCGATCCTCAACGTCACCTTCGGCGCCGACCTCGTGAAGCTCGTGCGTGAAGGCAACACCCGCGGCCTGTTCAAGGGGCGTGAGGTCGTCTCGTTCCTGACCGGCGAGCCCGAATATCTCGATCCGCTCAAGGACGAGACGCCGGAGGGCTGGATCGTCACCGGCTATCCCTGGTACTCGATCAAGACGCCCGAGCATGACGCGTTCCTGAAGGCCTATCAGGCCAAGTACAACGACTATCCGCGCCTGGGCTCGATCGTCGGTTACCAGACCATCAAGGCGGCCGCTGCGATCCTTGCGAAGGCCGGCTCGACCGATCCGGAGAAACTGATTGCCGCGGCGGAGGGGCTGTCGATGCCGTCGCCGTTCGGCGAGATCACCTTCCGCAAGATCGACCACCAGTCGACGCTCGGTGCCTACGTCGGCAAGACCGCGTTGAAGGACGGCAAGGGCGTGATGGTGGATTCTTCTTACAAGAAGGGATCGGACTATCTGCCCAGCGACGCCGAAGTCGAGAAGCTGCGTCCGAAGGATTGAACTCCGCTGCCGTAGGGTGGGTTAGCTGAAGGCGTAACCCACCACTTTCTGCATCCGCAGAACCATAAGAGGTGGGTTACGCTGCGCTAACCCACCCTACAAAGCGCTCTCTCCCCGCTCTTCGCGGGGAGAGGCGACTTCAAACCCAACCCGGACCGCCGATGGCCTTTTATGTCGTACAGTTTCTGACCGGTCTCGCCAGCGCAGCGTCGCTGTTCCTGGTGGCCTCGGGCCTGTCGATCATCTTTGGCGTGACGCGGATCGTGAATTTCGCGCATGGCGCCTTCTACATGATCGGCGCCTACATCGCTTTCACACTCACCGAGCGGCTTTCGGGCGCGTTCGGCTTCTGGGGTGGGATCGTCATCGCCGCGTTTGCCGTCGCCTTGATCGGCGTCATCGTCGAGATGGTGCTGCTGCGCCGCATCTATCACGCGCCCGAGCTGTTCCAGCTGCTTGCGACCTTCGGCCTGACCTTGATGGTCGAGGATCTCGTCGTGCTGATCTGGGGCCCCGACGATCTCGTCGGCCGCCGCGCGCCGGGCTTCAAGGGCGCCATCGATTTCTTCGGCCAGAACATCCCGAGCTACGATTTGTTCCTGATCGTGCTCGGACCGGTCGTGCTCGGCATTCTCTGGCTGCTGTTCCAGCGCACGCGCTGGGGCGTGCTGGTGCGCGCGGCGACGCAGGACCGCGACATGGTCGCAGCGCTCGGCGTCAACCAGAAATGGCTGTTCACATCCGTGTTCGCGGTCGGCGTCTTCCTGGCCGCGCTCGGCGGCGCGCTCCAGATTCCGCGCGATGCCGTGCATCACGCCATGGATCTGCGTATCATCGTCGAGGTCTTCGTCGTGGTCGTGATCGGCGGCCTCGGCAGCATCGTCGGCGCCTTCGTCGCGGCGGTGCTGGTCTCCGAGCTCAACGCCTTCGGCATCCTGATCTTTCCAAAAATCTCCATCATCCTGGTCTTCCTGGTGATGGCGGTGGTGCTGATCGTGCGGCCCTGGGGCCTGTTCGGCAAGCCCGAGGCGGCCGCGCGCAAGACGCCGGGCCTCACCGTCAATCCCTGGCGGCCGCTGACGTCGAACGAGCGGCTCGCGGCGCTCGCCGCGCTCGTCATCGCGGCGACGCTGCCGCTGTTCGCCGGCAATTATGTTCTCACGGTCGGTTCGGAGATCGCGATCTTCGTGATCTTCGCCGTCAGCCTGCATTTCCTGATGTCGGTCGGCGGGCTTGCGTCGTTCGGGCATGCCGCGTATTTCGGTCTCGGCGCCTACGGCGTCGCCTTCCTCGCCAAGTTGGCAGGGCTGCCGATGATCGTGTGCCTGCTGCTCGGGCCGCTGCTGGGCTGCATGGGCGCGGCCGTGTTCGGCTTCTTCGCGGTGCAGCTTTCCGGCGTCTATTTCGCGATGCTGACGCTTGCGTTTGCGCAGATCGTCTGGTCGATCGCGTTCCAGTGGGTGAGTGTAACGGGCGGCGACAACGGCATACTCGGCGTCTGGCCGTCAAGCTGGGCGGCGAGCCCGGGGCATTTCTATTGGTTGGCGCTCGGCGTTGCGGCACTCGTGACGGTCGCGCTGCGGGCCATGGTCTTCTCGCCGTTCGGCTACGCACTCAGGGCCACGCGCGACTCGCCTCTGCGCAGCGAGGCGGTCGGCATCAATGCCAAGCGCATCCAGTGGACGGCGTTCGTGATCGCAGGCACGACCGCCGGCATCGGCGGCGCGCTGTTCGCCTACCTCAAGGGCAGCGTCTTCCCCGACAATCTCGGCATCTCGCTGTCGGTCGACGCCCTCGTCATGGTGCTGCTCGGCGGCGTCGAGACGGTGTCGGGCGCGGTGATCGGCGCCATCGTCTACAAGGCGCTCAACATCTGGCTGGTCAGCCAGACCGACCTCTCAAAGCTCGTGCTCGGCGGCTTCATCGTGCTGATCGTCGTCGTCTTCCCGAAGGGCATCGTCGGCACGCTGGAGATGCTGGCGCAGCGGCGCAGGAAGACATCGCCGCCGGGATCTCCATTGCTTGCCAAGCCGATCGAGTCCGTCGAATGAGCGTCGCACCCCCACTTCTCGCGGTTGAAGGCCTGTCCAAATCCTACGGCGGCATCCACGCCGTGCGCGGCGTCTCGTTCTCGCTGCGATCAGGCGAAATTCTGGCGCTGATCGGTCCGAACGGCGCGGGCAAGAGCACATGCTTCGACATGCTCAACGGCCAGAACAAGCCTGATACCGGCCATGTCCGCCTGCTGGGCGAGGAGACCACCGGCAAGAAGCCGCGCGAGATCTGGCGGCTCGGCGTCGGACGCACCTTCCAGATCACCGCGACCTTCGCGACGATGACCGTGCGCGAGAACGTGCAGGTCGCGCTGATCTCGCATGGGAAGCAGCTGTTCAATCTTTTCGGCTCGGCCCCGAACTTCGACCGCGGCGAGGCGGGCCGGCTGCTCGAGCTGGTCGGCATGGGCGGCTATGCGGACCGACCCTGCGGCGAGCTCGCCTATGGCGACCTCAAGCGGCTCGAGCTTGCCGTAGCGCTCGCCAACGATCCCAAGCTGCTGTTGATGGACGAGCCGACCGCCGGTATGGCGCCGCGCGAACGCGTCGAGCTGATGCGGCTGACAGCGCAGATCGCGCGAGAGAAGTCGATCGGCGTGCTCTTTACCGAGCACGACATGGACGTCGTGTTCGAGCATGCCGACCGCATCATCGTGCTGAACCGCGGCACGCTGATCGCCGAGGGCTCGCCAGCCGAAGTGCGCGGCAATCCGCAGGTGCAGGCGGTCTATCTCGGCGAGGGCCTGCTTTATGATGCCGGGCATGGAGCCTCGACATGAAGCTCGCGGTGCAGGACCTCAACAGCCATTACGGCCCGGCCCATATCCTGTTCGACATCGGCTTCGAGGTCGGTGAGGGCGAAGTGGTGGCGCTTCTGGGCCGCAACGGCGCCGGCAAGTCGACGACCTTCCGCTCGATCGTCGGGCTCGTCGCGCAGCGCTCGGGGCGCATCATGTTCGAGGGCAAGGATGTCTCGGCGCGTCCGACCCACGAGATCGTGCGCGATGGGCTCGGCTATGTGCCGGAGGAGCGGCGCATCTTCACCGATCTGACGGTGGAAGAGAATCTCGAAGTCGGCCGTCAGCCGAAGCGCCCGAACGCGCCACACTGGACGCGCGACAAGCTGTTCGCGCTGTTTCCAAACCTGGGTGAGATGAAAAATCGTCCGGGCGGCCGCATGAGTGGTGGCGAGCAGCAGATGCTCACCATCGCGCGCACGCTGATGGGCAATCCGTCGCTGGTGCTGCTGGACGAGCCCTCGGAAGGCCTGTCGCCGAAGATCGTGGAGCAGATGGTCGATGCCATCCTGACCATGAAGAAGGAAGGCGTCAGCATCGTCGTGTCCGAGCAGAATTTGCACTTTGCGCGGCTGATCTCCGATCGCGCCTATATCATCGAGCGCGGCCGTATCTGCTTCGGCGGCACCATGGCCGAGCTCGACGCGCGTCCGGATATCCGCGACGCGCATCTGTCGTTGTGAGGGGCGGGGAGCGGATGGCGAGAAGCGTCGCGGCGAAGAAAAGCGTCAAACCGGCAAAATCGTCCTACGTGCTCGACGAGCAGGTCGGCTTCATCCTGCGTCAGGTCTGGCAGCGCCACAGCTCGATCTTCTCGCGCGACATCGGCACCAATCTGACGCCGACGCAGTGGGCGGCATTGTCGAAGCTGGCCGAGACGGGCGCGTGCTCGCAGAACCAGCTCGGGCGGCTGACGGCGATGGATGTCGCAACCATCAAGGGCGTGATCGATCGCCTGACCGCACGAGGCCTGACCGAGACCAGCCAGGATCCCGAGGACGGACGGCGGCTTCTGGTCAGCCTGACGCGCGCCGGTCAGCAGCTTGCGGAGAAGGTCGCGCCGAATGCGCTCGCCATCACCCGAGAAACGCTGGCGCCGCTCGACGCCCGGGAGCGCGAGATGCTGATGGCGCTGTTGAACAAGCTGCGGTGAGTACGGTGCCGTAGTGAAGGTCTCGTAGGGTGGGCAAAGCGAAGCGTGCCCACCATTCTTCCTTATGCCGCAAGGATCGTGGGCACAGCGCTTCGCGCCTTTGCCCACCCTACGGCGGTTGAACATGCTGCAGTATCGGGCGACTAACTCGATGAGGACGTCATCGAGGTTTCCGGCATGAGAGCAGCGACACAGCTTGCGATAATTCTGAGTTTTGTTGCGGCTCCTGCCTGGGCGGCGCAGCCCTACGAGGGGTTCTGGGCGTCGACCAAAAAGGATTGCCACGATCAGGACAGCGCCAACCGGCTGAGCATCGAAGGCGGCAACCGCCTCTATTGGTACGAGACGCGCTGTCGCGCCGGCGAGATCACTGCGGACGGCAAGCTCGGCTGGAAGATGAAGCTCGCCTGCGAAGGCGAGGGCGAAAGGTTTCGCTCCAATCCCCGGGTTTCGGTTGCGGCGGATGGCCGATTGGTGATCGAGAACGGCCCCGTCGGCCAGGCCAAGCGGCAGACCTATGTGCGCTGTGAGATCACAAAAAAGCGCTGACCCTTTACGTCTTCCCCGGCCATTTGGCGCGATAGCGGATTTCGCTGCCATCAGTGAGCCGCCGCCATGTGCCGAATTCCGGCGTATGCGGCGCCCGGGCCGTCAAGTCGATCGGATAGATCCGGCTCGGTTGGCCCTGGATGTTGACGGTGAGCTGCCGATGCGAGGTTCTAAAGGCAAGCTCGACTTCGCCTGCGATGACGGGTTGGTCGCCATCACGATAGAAGGCGGAGGGGGTCACTTCACCCGGCATGGTGTTGAGGTCGGTCTGCAATTCGATGGTAATGCCTTGCGCTGACGCCGGCACCGTTACGCGGGCCGGAAAGCGAACCTCGAACACGAGCAGGGGATTGTTGCCGTTCCGGTTGAGCCAGGGCGTGGCGGTCGCATACGCGTAGGCAATGTAGATACCGATACCGGCGACACAGAGCAGCACGACGATGCCAAGCGACTTCAGGCTGTTGCGCGCGACGCTGCCATTGCCTGCGTCCCTGCCCGAACGCGTCACCAGCCAACTGGCGAGCATCGCGCCTGCGATCGCGCCGATGGGGGAGTAGAAGAACAGTCCCAACAGACCCGACGTGATCGGGTCTGCGCGGTTGCCGAAATCGAGCAGGGAGAACAGCACAAAGGTCGCGACATAGCCCGCTACCGCGCCAGCAACGCCGACGGCTATTCGCGATGAGTTTTTCATGTCTCCCTCGATGGTCCAGCAATGAACTGCCGCCGCCGAGGGCTGCCTGCGTTAGACGCAGCAGGCAGCAGACTTGTTCAATGCCTTTGAGGGGCGACGCGGAGTGGCGAGCCGCTCCGGCCGCGTCACTTCGCCACCACTTCCGGCACCCGGCCAGCCGGCGGCGTGTTGCGGCTGCGCTGGGTGCGCACGATGCCGTCGATGATGGTCATGCCGATGCCGGGGAGGTCGCCGAGCTGCACGCTCTCCAAGATGGTCTTGCCGGGCGAGTGCTGGGCCTTGTCCATGATGACGAAATCGGCGGAGCGGCCGACCTCGATCAGGCCGCAATCGAGCTGCCGCATCCGCGCGGTGTTGCCGGTGGCGAGACAAAAGGCGATCTCGGCCGGCAGGTCGCCGAGTGAGGACAGCATCGAGACCATGCGCAGAATGCCGAGCGGCTGCACCCCGGAGCCGGCGGGCGCGTCGGTGCCGAGGATGACGCGGTGCAGGTCGCCCATCTCGCGCGCGATGCGCAGCGTGAACAGGGCCGAGCGCTCATTGCCGTTGTGAACGAGCTCGAGGCCGCGCTTGCAGCCCTCGCAGATGCAGCGGATCTGATCGTCGGGCAGCGCGGTGTGGCCGCCATTGATGTGGCCGACCACGTCGGTGTCGGCCTCCAACACCACGTCCTTGTCGATCAGGCCGGAGCCGGGGATCGAGGGGCCGCCGGTGTGGATCGTGCTCTGGATGCCGTATTTGCGGGCCCAGCCGACCATCTTGCGCGCCGTCGGGCCGTCCTTGACGCCGCCGAGACCGACCTCGCCGAGCAGCTTGACACCGGCGGCGGCCAACTCCTTGAAATCCTCCTCGACCATCTCGCATTCGATCACCGGTGCACCGGCGTGAACCTTCACGCCGCCCGGGCGCAGATTCCAGAATGCGCGCTGTGCGAAGATCGCCATCGCCTTCAGCCCGACGACGTCGCGCGGGCGGCCGGGCATGTGAACCTCGCCGGCGGAGATCATCGTGGTGACGCCGCCATGCAAATTGCTGTCGATCCAGCCGATCTGGTTCTGGCGCGGCGTCCAGTCGCCCGCCACAGGGTGGACATGGCTGTCGATCAGGCCGGGCGCGACCGTGGTGCCGTTGGCCTCGACGATGGTGGTCGCGCCTTCGGTGTTGAGGTCCTTGAAGCGGCCGATCGCAGTGATCTTGCCGTTCTCGGCGACGATGGTGTCGCCGTCCAGGATCGGCTTTTCCAGGGCGCCGGACAGGATCAGGCCGATATTCCGGATCACGAGCTTCGAGGGTCCGGTGGCCTGGGGTGCGTCATGCGCCATGGAAGGGGCTCCTTGTTCCTAGCTGCAACGCTCGCGATCTTGGGCAGCCTTGACCCCGGGAGCAAGCAGGATTATTCATTAGTACACGAATGATCGTGTACAAACGACGCATAGCTGCCCCGCCTCGAAAACCGCATTGGAAGCGACAGGGAAGGTGAGATGAGCAATTTCAATCAGGAAAGCGTTTTGAGCGTCCACCACTGGACCGACACGCTGTTCTCTTTCAAGACCACCCGCAGCCCGACCTTCCGTTTCCGCAACGGCGAATTCACCATGATCGGGCTCAAGGTCGGCGAGAAGCCGCTGCTGCGGGCCTACAGCGTCGCCAGCGCCAATTACGAGGACACTCTGGAGTTCTTCTCGATCAAGGTGCCGGACGGTCCGCTGACCTCGCGCCTCCAGCATCTGAAGGAAGGCGACGAGATCATCGTCAGCCGCAAGGCCACCGGCACGCTGGTGATCGACAATCTCGAAGAGGGCCGCAACCTCTACCTCATCGGCACCGGCACGGGCCTCGCGCCGTTCCTGAGCGTGATCAAGGACCCCGAGACCTATGAGCGGTTCGAGAAGGTCGTGCTGCTGCACGGCTGCCGTCATGTGAAGGAGCTCGCCTATGGCGAGATGATCACCGAGACGCTGCCGAAGGACGAACTGATCGGCGAGTACATCCGCGATCAGCTGATCTACTATCCGACCGTGACCCGCGATCCCTTCCGCAACCGCGGCCGCATCACCGACCTCATCACGTCCGGCAAGCTGTTCGCCGATATCGGCCTGCCGCCGCTGGAAGCCGCCCATGACCGGGTCATGATCTGCGGCAGCCCGGCATTGGTCGCCGACACCCGCACGCTGCTGGGCGAGCGTGGCCTCATTGAAGGCAATCATGGCGAACCGGCCCAATTCGTGGTCGAAAAGGCCTTTGCCGAGCGCTGATCGCGGATTTTTTGCGCAATAAGACCGTATTTCCGCCGTTCGGCGGGCGTTGCGGCGCCGATTCCGTGCGCGATACACTGTGGGAACGAATCAGCGGAGTTCCCACATGGTTGCGGACAGCGACAGCAACATCGCCTGGCACCGGGTCCAGTTGAAGAAGAACCGCGCCGAGTTGAAGGCGCTGGAGACCGCGCGCTTCACGATGGGCGAGATCGCGTCTTCGAAGCGGAATGGGCAGACCCAGAAGGCGATCGCGGAACTCAAGCGCAAGATCGCGCAGTCCGAGCGCGTGATCGCCGATCACGACAAGCGCACGCGCCGCCCCCTCGGCACCGATCTGCAAAGCCTCGCCAACGGTAGCTGGAGCCATTGGGACGCCTACACCAATCAGCAGCGCAAGACCGGCCAGCGCTCGCCGGGGCGCGGATAGGCTCTCTTCTCTTCGCGCGGTTCCGGCCCTTGCGCGTCGCCTCGTACACACCATCTGGTTGAGGCGCCATCAAGCAATACGGTGATCCCATGACACCGCGCCTCGATTTCACCAGCGAGGCCTTCTTCCGCGATCCGCCCAAGGCGATCGCGGCGCTGCGCGCGTCCGGGCCCGTGGTCGCGACGCGATTTCCTCTGGTCGGCGATGTCTGGGTCACCACGACCCATGACGCCACGGCGCAGGTCCTGAAGGACAGCACCACCTTCACGCTGCGCAAGGGGGACGGCAAAGTCGCCGGCCTGCGCTGGTGGATGCCAAAACTGGTCACCACCATCGCCAACAACATGCTGACGATGGACGAGCCCGATCACACGAGGCTGCGCAGCATCGTGGACGAGGCTTTTCGCCGCCGCGCGATCGTGGCGATGGAGCCACGCATTCGCGCCATCGCCGACGGCCTGGCGAACGACCTGTTTGCCGATGGCAGCCCCGCCGACCTCATCCAGCGTTACGCCCGCATCCTGCCGGTATCGGTGATCTGCGAATTGCTGGGTCTGCCTGCGGCCGATCGTCCGCGATTCATCGGCTGGGCCAACAAGATGTCGTCGCTGACGAATGTCATCAGCTTCTTCCGCCTTCTGCTCGCGTTTCGCAAGATGCGCGCCTATCTCGAACGGCAGTTGCAGATCGCGCGCGTGCAGGGCGGCGAGGGCCTGATTGCCGAGCTGGTTCAGGTCGAGCGTGAGGGCGGCCAGATCACGCCGGACGAAATGGTGTCGATGGTGTTCCTGTTGCTCGCGGCAGGATCGGAGACCACGACGCATCTGATCAGCGGCTCGGTCTACGAGCTCCTCAGAAATCCGGGCTTGCGGGATTGGCTGGAGGAAGACCGGAGCCGCGTCGGGCTCGCCGTCGAGGAGTTTTTGCGCTTCGTGTCACCGGTGCAGTTTTCCAAGCCGCGCTATGTGCGGCGGGATATCGAGCTTGCGGGCGTGCCGCTGAAGAAGGGCGATCGCGTCATGGTCATGCTCGCCGCGGCGAACATGGATCCGGCGGTGCATGACCGGCCCGAGCGGCCCGACCTCACGCGCAAGCCGAACCGTCACATCTCGTTCGGAACGGGAATTCACTTCTGTCTCGGCCATCAACTCGCACGGATCGAGGCGGCCTGTGCGCTGGAGGCGCTGTTTGCGCGATGGCCGAAGCTCGGTCTCGCCGTCGATCCCGCGCAGATCCACTGGCGCAAGCGGCCGGGCATGCGTGCGATCGCGGAGTTGCCGGTCGTCGCGGTGGACAGTCAGCCCGTCGATTTCCGTGACGCCACGACATCGCGCTCCCAGCCGAACACGGAGCGGCCGTCGAGATCGGGCGAGGCTTCACGCTCTCCGGCGATGTAGGCCTCGACCGACGGACCGCTGGCAGTCCGCTCCAGCCGCCGCGCCTGGTCGTCGAGGCGCCTGATCGCCTGCATCTCCTCTTCGCGTCCGAGCTTGGCGTTCTGGATCGCGCCCTTCAGCACGCGGATGGTCTCGTCATAGACCTTGATCGGGACGGGGTAGGGATGCCGGTCCTTGCCGCCATGGGCGAGCGAGAAGCGTGCGGGATCGTGGAAGCGATAGGGCGCGCCATGCACGACCTCGGCGACCATCGCCAGCGAGCGCACGGTGCGCGCACCGACGCCGGGCGTCAGCAGCAATTCCGGGAAATCGACCGGGCCGCGTTCGGCCGCGGCGGCCAGCGTGCCGTGCAGGCGGCGTGCGAACACGTCCTTCGGCCTGACATCATGATGCGCGGGCATGATCAGATGCTGCAGCATCGCCTGCGCCGGCTCGGGCGCGGTTCCAACGAGCCGCTCGAATTCTGAGAGGATGCGATCGGGGCCGAGACCGCTCAACAGTTCAAGCTGCGCGGCGCGCGAGACATCGGCGCGGTGATCGGTGAGATTGACGATCTCGCCCTGCTGCGGGCCGTCGATCGCGCTATGCGGCGTGTCGACAAAACTCTTGAATGCTTCCGAATGCCAGTGATAGCGGCGGGCCTGCCGCTTGTCGCCGTTCATGCCCTGTTGCACCACCGTCCACTTGCCGTCGGCGGTGACGAAGAAGCCGTGCAGGTACAGATCAAAACCGTCCTGGACCGCGGCGCTGTCGACCTTTGCGACCAGGCGACTGGCCCGCGTGAGGCTCGCGCCGTCAAAACCGACGCGATCGCCCAGTTGCAACAGCTCGTCCGGCGTCTTGCGCGAATGCTGGCCGCGGCCGCCGCAGACATAGATGCCGAGCTCATCCTGAAGCGGGCCAAGCCCGCGCTTCAGCGCGCCGATCACGGAGGTCGTGATGCCCGAGGAGTGCCAGTCCATCCCCATCACGGCGCCGAACGACTGGAACCAGAACGGATGCGAGAGCCGCTGGAGGAAAGCGTCGCGTCCATAATGATGCACGACCGCCTGCGTGACGATCGCGCCCAGCGACGACATGCGGGTGGCGAGCCAGGGTGGAACCCGGCCGGTGTGAAGAGGAAGATCGGCGCTGCCGGTTCGGCGAGTCATGATTGCCCAGAGATAGCGCAGTTCGGCGACGGTTGCACCAGAGGGATGCTGCATTGCACTGAGCGGAGGGAGCGAAGCCCGCTGGAACGCGTTGAGACGCGAATGGAAATGCGGGGACCTCAATGAATCGGCAGGCCGTCATGGCCGACATCGACAAGATGTTCGGATGGATACCGTCATGGTTCGTCGGGCTCAGCCTGGTCGCGGTTGCGATCCTGATTGCGCTGTCGCTTTATCGGCTTGCGGTCTGGCTGCTCAACCGCACCTTCGGAACCCGGCTACCGCTTCTGAGTGTGTTCATCGAGCGCACGGCCGGCCCGGCCCAGCTGGCGCTTTGCCTTGCCGCCGTCGCATTGGTGCTGCCGCTCGCGCCGCTCGACAGCGCGTTCCGCACGCCGCTGACGAGCCTGTTCGTCGTCGCCTTCATCGCGCTGATCGGCTGGATCTCGATCCGCATCGTCGATATGAGCGCGGCGCGCTACCTCCAGAATTTCCGCGACGTCACCGAGAATTTCGTTGCGCGCAAGCATGTCACGCAGGTGCGTGTGTTCAAGCGTGTCACCGACATCATCATCGTCATCATCACGGTCTCGACCGCGCTGATGACGTTCGATTCGGTCAGGCAATATGGCGTCAGCCTGTTCGCCTCCGCCGGCGCCGCCGGTATCATCGTCGGTCTTGCCGCGCGGCCGCTGCTGAGCAATTTGATCGCGGGGTTGCAGATCGCGATCACCCAGCCGATCCGCATCGAGGATGCCGTGATCATCGAGAACGAGTGGGGCTGGGTCGAGGACATCGCCGCGACCTATGTGGTGATCCGGCTATGGGATTGGCGTCGCATGGTGGTGCCGTTGTCCTACTTCATCGAAAAGCCGTTTCAGAACTGGACGCGCGACACCGCGTCCCTGATCGGCGTGATCGCGCTCCATGTCGATTACCGTGCCGACGTGCCGCGCATCCGGCGTTGGCTGGAGGGCGCGGTGAAGGAGTCCAAGCTCTGGGACGGCGCGGTGGTCAATCTCCAGGTGATCGATGCGGACTCGCGCACCATCGAGCTGCGCGCGCTGGTCAGCGCGCGGAACGCGCCGCAATCCTGGGACCTGCGCTGCGAGATGCGGGAGAAGCTGATCGCGTTCATCCGCGACGAGATGCCGGAAGCCCTGCCGCGCGAACGCGCGATCCTGATCCCGCAAGGAGGGAGCGATGATGCCGAATTCCTGCATCGCTCCACTGCGCCGGAGAAAATGCGGGCCAACGTGCGCAATTGATCGGTGCGGCTCTTCCTTTATCGAGCCTTGGTTGCGCCGCGCAGGCCCGCCTGCTGCTGGATCGTGTCCAGCGCGCCCGACGACTGCTCGTCCGTCACGAAGCGGTTGAGCAGGGGGAGGGCGTCCTCCCGTCCCTTGGGGATCGCGATGGCCATATGCTCGGCGCCCCAATTGCCGTCGAGGATTTTCGCGCCCGGCATCTGGTCGGACATCTCGAACAGCGTCGGTTTGTTGGTGGCGTAAAGGTCGATCTCGCCGCGGCCGAACATGGCGATGGCGACCTTGACGCTTTCGGCGGGAACGATGGTCGCGGTCCTGAACTTCGCCGGCAATGTGCGTTCTGAGGTCGAGCCCTTGGTGACGCCGATCTTCACGCCCGGTCTGTCGATGTCCTCGATCTTGCCGATCGGCGAGTTCGCCGGGACGAGATAGCCGAGCTCGATCACCAGCACGGGCTGGCTGAAGCTTACGTCATTGGCGCGGGCCGGCGTGGCGTTGGTCACGGTGAAGTCGACCTGGCCGTCGTGGATCGCGGTGACGATGTCGGCGACGCGCTGAAACCTGACATAGTCGATGCCAACGCCGAGCCGTTTCGCCAACTCGCCGCCGAGATCGTAGGCCAGGCCATGCGGCTTGCCGGCCGCATCCGTCACCATCGAGGTCGGGCTGCCCGGATAGATGCCGACACGCAACGTGCCGCTCGGCGCCAGCAGCCTGGCTTCGCCATCGGCGCGCGCGGGCGCGCCGAGCAGGCCGATCATTGCAAATGCGAGCAGGGCGGTGGGCGCAAATCGCCGGGAAGAGGTCCTCATGTGACGAGCCTCACTGCGCGCGGATGTCGGCCGCCTTCAGCACCGGCTCCCATTTGGTCGCCTCGGCGTGCATGTAGGCGTCAAAGTCCTTGGCGGAAGAGCCGACCGGCGAGGCGCCGATCTTGCCCAGCGTCGACAGCACGTTCGCGTCCTGCAGCGCCGCCTTCAGATCGGTCTCGAGCTTCGCCACGATCTCCGGCGGCATCTTGGCAGGTCCAAGAACGCCCCACCAGACCGAGACGTCGTAGCCGGGGACGCCGGATTCCGCGATCGTTGGCACATTCGGCAGCGCCTTGGAGCGTTCGGCCGAGGTCACCGCGAGCGCGCGCACCGGGCCGCCTTCGAGCTGGCCGATCGCTTCCGCGAGCGGATTGATGCTGAGTGGAATCTCGCCAGCGATCACGGCGGTCAGCGCCGGTGCGCCGCCTTTGTAGGGGATCGCGACGATCTTGCTGCCGGACATGTATTTGAGCAACTCGCCGGCGAGATGCGCCGAGGTGCCATTGCCGGACATGCCGTACGACAGCTTGTCCGGGTCCTTCTTCGCGGCGGCGAGGAGGTCGCCGAGCGTCTTGTAGGGGCTGTCCTTGGCCACAACGATGGCGAGCGGCGAGGAGGCGACTTCGGTGATCGCGGTGAAATCCCTGAACGTGTCGTAGGGCACGCTCGGATAGATGAACTGG
This sequence comes from Bradyrhizobium sp. Pa8, assembly GCF_052588265.1. Taxonomy (NCBI): domain Bacteria; kingdom Pseudomonadati; phylum Pseudomonadota; class Alphaproteobacteria; order Hyphomicrobiales; family Nitrobacteraceae; genus Bradyrhizobium; species Bradyrhizobium sp. Pa8. Next base: position 3,952,025 of record NZ_CP176767.1, read on the forward strand.
TTGAGCGGATGGCCGCTCGCGACCAGGATCAGCGTGTAGCCGTCCGGCGCTGCCTGCGTCAGCGCCTGCGAAGCGACGATGCCGCCGGCGCCGGGACGGTTGTCGATCACCGGCTGCTGGCCCCAGGTCTTCGCCAGCGCCTGGCCGAGCGTACGCGCGAGCACGTCGACGGCGCCGCCTGCCGCGTAGGGCACAAGGATATGGACCGGCTTGCTCGGGTAGTTGTCGGCGGCCTGCGCGCCGCCGCCCAGCAGCAGACCGGCACCCAGCATCAAACCGCCGATTGTCTTGTTCAAACCCAGCATTTTCCAGCACTCCTTGCGGGCTTTCGCATCCTGCCTCGGTGTTCCGAGCCGTCCGGACGCCGCCCATGGTTCTTGTTGACGAGACCTGATCTTTTGTACGATAGTACAAATCACATGGTACGCAAGCCCACCAGCAAGGAAACGGCCCGCAAGCCGAACATGCGCGAGGCGATCCTCGCCGCGGCCGAGGAGCTGTTCGCCACCAACGGCTTCAACGCCGTCTCGGTGCGCGACATCGCCCAGGCCGCCGGCGCCAATCCCGGCAGCGTGACCTATCATTTCAAGACCAAGGACGGCCTGCTGCTGGAGATCTACCAGCGCCATTGCGGGCCGATGAATTTGCGCCGTTCCGAGCTGCTCGCCGCCGCCAACCGCGTGCGCGATCTCCAGGACCGGCTGGAGGCGGTGGTGCGCGCCTATGTGGTGCCGGCGTTCACCTCGGGCAGCGATCTCGCCGGGGGCGGGGCGCGCTTCACCCGGCTGCGCGCCGTGATGTCCGCCGAAGGCAACGAGGTCGCGCGAAAAATCATCGCGCAGACCTTTGACGACACCAGCCACGCCTTCATCGACGCGGTCCACGAGAGCCTGCCGCATATTCCGCGCACCGATATCGTCTGGCGCAGCCACTTCCTGCTCGGCGCGCTCTATTACTCGCTGGTGACGCCCGACCGCGTCTCGCGCCTGTCGCGCGGTGAGGCCGACGGCAGCGATGCCGCCAGCGCCATCGAGCAATTGGTGCAGGCCACCGTCGCCGCGTTCCAGGCGCCGGCGCTCGATCAGGCCGCGCCGGTACGGCGGCGGCCGGTCGTCAGCAGCAAGACTTGAAAGAAGCGATCTCGCTCGGCGGTTCACCTGATGACAACGATGTACACGCCGACCATTCCGCCGCCCGATCCGAACACGCGCACGCCGAAGTTCAAGTTGCCAAAGCTGTCCTGCGATGCGCATTGCCACATCTTCGGGCCCGGCGCGACATATCCGTATGCGCCCGACCGTTCCTACACGCCGCCGGATGCGCCGCTCGAGGATTTTCGTGCGCTGCATGCCAAGCTCGGCGTCGAGCGCGCCGTCATCGTCAATGCCAGCGTGCACGGCACCGACAACACGGTCGCGCTCGATGCGATCGCACAGAGCAATGGCACCTATCGCGCGGTTGCCAATATCGACGACACCATCACCGAGCGTGGCCTCCGGGTGCTGCACGAGGGCGGCTTCCGCGGCTGCCGCTTTAATTTCGTGCGCCATCTCGGCGGCGTCCCCGACAAGAGCGTGTTCAACCGCGTCATCGCGATGGTCGCGCCGCTCGGCTGGCACATCGATCTGCATTTCGATGCGATCGACCTGCCCGAATATGCCGACATGCTGGCAAAGCTGCCGCTGAGCTACACCATCGACCATATGGGACGGGTGAAGGCGTCCGAGGGGCTCGACCAGCTTCCGTTCAAGATCCTGATCGAACTGATGCAGCGCGACGAGAAATGCTGGGTCAAGATCTGCGGCTCGGAGCGGGTGTCCTCGGCCGGCCCGCCGTTCACGGACGCGGTGCCGTTCGCGCGAAAGATCGTCGAGACCGCGCCTGACCGTGTCATCTGGGGCACCGACTGGCCGCATCCCAACGTCAAGGTGATGCCGAATGACGGCGATCTGGTCGACCTGATCCCGCTGTTCGCGCCGGAGCGGGAATTCCAGCAGAAGATCCTGGTCGACAATCCCACGCGCCTGTTCGGGTTCGACGAATGACCGTGATGGCGATCGACAAGCCGCGGGGACGCGCCTGGTGGAGGGAGCTCTGGATCCAGGTGCTCATCGCTATGGCGGCTGGCATCGCACTTGGGATCGTCAATCCCGAGGCGGGCGCCAAGATGCAGCCGCTGGGCGACGCCTTCATCAAGGCGATCCGGATGCTGATTGCGCCGATCATCTTCTGCACGGTCGTGCACGGCATCGCCCACATGGCGGACATGGCCCGGGTCGGCCGTGTTGCGGTCAAGGCGATCGTCTATTTCGAAATCATGACGACGATCGCGCTGATCATCGGTCTCATCGCGGTCAATCTGCTCAGGCCCGGCGTCGGCATGAACATCGATCCAGCCAGCATCAATGCCAGCGCCATCGAACCCTATGTCAAGCAGACCGGCGCGATCGGCTTTGTTCCGTTTCTCCTGAACATCGTGCCGGCGACCTTCATCGGCGCCTTTGCCGAGGGCAACATCCTCCAGGTGCTGTTTATCTCCGTGCTGTGCGGCTTTGCCCTGGTCCAGCTCGGCGAGCGCGCCGCGCCGCTGGTCCAGCTGATCGACATCGCCGCCAAAATGGTGTTCGCCGTCGTCGGCTTCGTGATGTGGGCGGCGCCGATCGGCGCGTTCGGCGCCATCGCCTTTACGGTCGGCAAGTTCGGCGTCGGCTCGCTGGCCTCGCTCGGCAAGCTGCTGGGCGGATTTTATCTCACTTGCGTGATCTTCGTCATCGTGGCGCTCGGCCCCGTCGCGCGTCTCTGCGGCTTCTCGCTGCTCAAGCTGATCCGCTACATCTGGGAAGAGCTGTTGATCTGCATCGCCACGACGTCGTCGGAGACGGTGCTGCCGCGGATGCTGACCAAGCTGGAGAAGGCCGGCTGCGAGCGCAGCGTGGTCGGGCTGGTGATCCCGACCGGCTATTCCTTCAATCTCGACGGCACCTGCCTGTATCTCGCGGCCGCCTCGGTCTTCCTGGCGCAGGCGACCAACACGCCGTTCGAGTTCGCCGAGCAGATCGAGTTGCTGTTGATCCTGCTCGTGACCTCCAAGGGCGCAGCGGGAATCGCGGGCGCCGCCTTTGTCGTGCTGGCGGCGACGCTGTCGGCCACGGGCTCCATTCCGGTGACGAGCGTGGCGCTGGTGCTCGGCATCCATCGCCTGATGTCGCAGGGGCTGACGCCGACCAATCTGATCGGGAACGCAGTTGCGACCATTGCGATTGCCAAATGGGAGGGTGCGCTCGACGGCGAGCGTCTGAGGCGCGTGCTCGACGGCGAGGAACCCGCGGCTGCTGCCGCCTGATGAATTGGCATCCTGCATGAGGCAGGTGGCCTATGATGCTTATGAACGAAAAAGGGGAGTAGTCCCATGAAAACAGGTCTCGTGATCACCGCCCATCCCGGCGATTTCGTCTGGCGCGCCGGCGGCGCCATCGCACTGCATGCGAAGAAGGGCTATCGCATGAAGATCGTCTGCATGTCCTTCGGCGAGCGCGGCGAGAGCCAGTTCGCCTGGAAGGAAAAAGGCGCGACGCTGGAGTCGGTCAAGGCCGGCCGCAAGGACGAGGCGGAGCGGGCGGCGAAGCTGCTCGGCGCCGAGATCGAGTTTTTCGACTGCGGCGACTATCCGCTGAAGCTCACCGAGGCGCATTTCGACCGCATGGTCGACATCTACCGCGAGCTCAATCCGAGCTTCGTGCTGACGCACGCGCTGGAAGACCCCTACAATTTCGACCATCCGAACGCCGCGCATTTCGCGCAGGAGACACGTGTGGTCGCGCAGGCGATGGGTCACAAGCCCGGCGCGCAATACAAATACTCGGCGCCGCCGGTGTTCCTGTTCGAGCCGCACCAGCCGGAGCAGTGCAATTACAAGCCGGACCTGCTCCTCAAGATCGACGAGGTCTGGAAGGAGAAGTACGAGGCGTTCCAGATCCTCGCCGCGCAAAAACATCTCTGGGGCTATTACGAGCGCGTCGCGCTCAACCGTGGCATCCAGGGCAGCCGCAACACCGGCGTGCCCATGACCTATGGCGAGGCCTATCAGCGGCTGTTCCCGACGGTTGCGGAGGAGCTGGCATGAAGTCCGTCGTCGTTCGCAACATTGAGCGAGCCGATCCCGCCGGAATGGCGGAATACGGCGTCTCGACCGTGCACGAGGCTTACGGCCGCATCGGGCTGATGAAGCCTTATTTGCGCCCGGTCTGGGCGGGCGCGTCAATTGCCGGCCCCGCCGTCACCGTGCTGGCGCAACCCGGCGACAACTGGATGATCCATGTCGCGGTCGAGCAGTGCAAGAAGGGCGACATCCTCGTCGTCGGCTGCACCACCGACAACACAGACGGCATGTTCGGCGAGTTGCTCGCGACGTCGCTTCAGGCGCGCGGCGTGCAGGGGCTGATCATCGACGCCGGCTGCCGCGACGTCAAAGCGCTGCACGAGATCAACTTTCCGGTGTGGTCGCGCGCCGTCTCGGCCAAGGGCACGGTCAAGGCGACGCTCGGTTCGGTCAACATTCCCGTGGTCTGTGCCGGCGTCAACGTCGATCCCGGTGACATCATCGTGGCCGATGACGACGGCGTCGTCGTGGTGCCCAAGCACTATGCCGCTGAGGTCGCCGAAAAGGCGAAGAAGCGCAACGCGGACGAGGGCGGCAAGCGCAGGCGGCTCGCCTCGGGTGAGCTCGGCCTCGACATGTACAGCATGCGCGAGGCGCTGGCGAAAGCCGGCCTCGTCTATGTCGACAATCCCGAGGACGTCTGAGCGGGACCAGAGAAGCGGAGCGGGCGGATGGATCGTCTCAAGTTGAAGGCCGTGCTCGGCAGTCATCCTCACGTGCAGGCGGTGAAGAGCGGCGAGCTCCGCTCCGACCTTTTCGACCTCGATTTCATCGCGTACACGCCGACCAACACGGCGTTCAAGCCGATGGTGCGCGAGCAGGCTTTCGACGTCTGCGAGATGGCCATCGTCACCTATCTGATGGCGAAAGCCCACGGCAAGCCGCTGGTGCTGCTGCCGGCGACCATGATGGGCCGCTTCCAGCATTCCTATGCGCTCTATAATCCGGCGCATGGAACGCTCGGCCCCTCCGATCTCGAAGGCAAGCGCGTCGGCATCCGCTCGTTCACGACCACGACGGGCGCATGGATCAGGGGCATCCTCGCCAATGACTACGGCGTCGATCTCGACAGGATCAAATGGGTGACGTTCGAGGATCCGCACGTTGCCGAATATGTCGACACCACCGAGCGCGCGCCGAAGGACAAGAAGGTCCTGCAGATGCTGCTCGACGGCGAGCTCGATGCCGTCCTCGGCGAGACCTCTGATCATCCCACATTGAAGCCGCTATTCCCCGATCCGGCCGCGGAAGCAGCCAAATGGTACGCGCATCGCGGCGTCGTCCCTGTCAATCATCTCGTGGTCGTGACCGAAAAGCTCGCAAGATCGCGCCCCGATGTGGTTGCGGGCATCTATGATCTCCTGAAGCGGAACAAGGCGCAGGTGGGACCTGCGGGGACGCCCGACCTCGTTCCGTTCGGGATCGAGGCGAACAGAAAACCGTTGGAGCTGATCGTCGACTACGCATTCCAGCAGGCGCTGATCCCGCGCCGCTATGCGGTCGAGGAGCTGTTCGACGAGACGACACGAGGATTGAATTGATGGCAGGTGATCCCAGGCGCTGGCAGATCGGGCTCGTCGGCTACGGCGAGGTCGGCAGGATCCTGGCCGAGGATTTGCGCCAGCAGGATGTCAAGGTAGCCGCTTACGACATCAAGCTCGCAGGCGAGCACGGCGCTCCGCTGAAGGAGCATGCGGCGAAGTTCGGCGTGACGCTGGCGGTGTCTCACGCCGAGCTGACCGCGAAATCCGATTTCATCATCTCCGCGGTCACGGCGAGCCAGGCCGTGCCCGTTGCAAAAGCCTGCGCGGGTGCGATCAATCAGGGCACCTGGTTCCTCGATTTCAACTCGGCCTCTCCCGGCGCCAAGCAGCGCGCCGCCGCGCAGATCGACGGCGCGGCCGGGCGCTACGTCGAGGGTGCCGTGATGACCTCGGTGCCGCCTTATCGCATCAAGGTGCCGCTGCTGCTCGGCGGGCCCGGCGCGAAGGAGCTGGAGCCGCTGCTGAACACGATCGGCTTCGCAGCCAAGGTTGCGAGCGACAAGCTCGGCGTGTCGTCGGCTGTGAAGATGTGCCGCAGCATCATGATCAAGGGCCTCGAGGCCATGGTCATCGAGAGCTTTACCACGGCGCGCGCCTATGGCGTCGAGGATGCGGTGCTGGCCTCGCTCGCGGAGACGTTTCCGGGGATCGACTGGGAGACGCAGGGCGCCTACTTCTTCCAGCGCGTGATCGAGCACGGCCGCCGCCGCGCCGAAGAGGTGCGGGAGGTCGCCGAGACCGTGCGCGAGGCCGGGCTGACGCCATGGTCGGCGCAGGGCACCGCCGAGCGCCAGGCCTGGGTCGCCGATCTCGCTGATGAAGACCTGTTCGGCATCAAGGGGACGAAGGAATTTGCCCGCAGCGCCGATTGGCGCACCGAGGCGGATCGCATTCTCGCAAAGATCAAGCGCTGAGCTCCAGCGCGTTCAGCTCAAGCCTCTGCTGCCGTCGCGTAGTCCGAGAGTTCGTCACGTGCGAGCTCGATCAGGCTGATCAGGCTCGTGGCTTCGCGGACGACTTCCGTGGTGCGCTCGGTGCGGAACTCGGTGAGAATCGTGCGAATGCATTTGTCGGCGGTATCGAGTGTCAACAGCGCGCGGGCCATGTCGTCCTGCGTGTGGATTGCCGATATGTCGAGGCCTGACAGGACTTCGCCGATGCCAGTCAATCGCTTGATGGCGATCTCGGCGGGCGTGTTGGCCCGAATGGACTGGTAATCGATGCTGCTGAATGCGCTGAACATTCCATACTCCCCAGAGAACGCAGATGTCAGTGCGGGTCTTAGTATGATCTCCTTGGCCCGTCGTGCAATGCGCGCATTTACGGTCAGGGATTCTACCGGATTCGGGGATGAGGAAAGCTAGCGGTATAATCGAACGGAAGAGATCCGATCATTAGCCGCGCTTCCCGACAATCTTACCGTCGCATGCGACGAGCTTGCCTTCCTTGTACACGGAGCGCCCTTGCGGCACTCCGACAACGGCTTCAGGAACATGCTCGGCATTCAGTGTCACGAAATCGGCCTTGGCGCCGACGTGCAGGCCATAACCTTCGAGCCGCAGCGCTTTTGCGCCTGATACGGTGACGATATCGAAAGCGACGCGCAGTTCTTCGTCGATGTTGAAGCCCGAGCGATAGCCGAGCGTCGTGGCCCGGCGCAGCATGTCGCCGTCGCCATAGGGCCACCAGGAATCGCGGATGTTGTCGTTGCCGCTGAAGACGGTGACGCCGGCATTGCGCAGGGCCAGGATCGGCGGGAAGGGCCGGGCGCCCGGCGCGTTGGTCATGATCGCGACGCCGGAGCGGGCGAGGATGTCGGCGATCTTCTTGAGGTGATCCATGGAGATGTCGCCGAGCCCGTAAGCATGGCTGACGGCAACGCGTCCCTCCATGCCGAGCGCTCGCGTGCGCGCTGCAATCTGCTCGACTTCGAACGCGCCCAGCGTGCCCATGTCATGAAGATGGATGTCGACGTCGACGCCGTGCCTGCCGGCCACGCCGAACACGACGTCGAGATGCTTTTCGATGTCGCGATCGAAGCTTGCGGGATCGAGCCCGCCGACGAGATCGGCGCCGAGCCCGATGGCCTCGTCCAGCAATTGCGGCGTGCCCGGGCTCATCAGGATGCCGCTCTGGGGGAAGGCGACGAGCTGGATGTCGATCAGGCCCTTGTATTCCTCGCGCACGCGCATAATCGTCTCGAGCGATTTCAGGCCGACCGAGCCGTCGACCATGACGTGGCTGCGCATCTGCGTGGTGCCGTGACCGATGCAGAGGTCGAGCTGGTTGCGTGCGCGCACGTCCATCGGCGCTGATATGGCCATGTTCTGGGCCTGGAAGGCCACGCGCTCATGCACGTCGAACCCGTTGGTGCATGGCTTGTGCGGGCGCCAGGCGTCGCCATAGAAGCTGGTGTCGAGATGGATGTGGCCTTCGACGAAGCCGGGAACGACGAGGACGTTGCCGAGGTCGATGGTCTCGTTCGCGGCGGGACGCTCATCGACGGGCGTGATCGCGGCGATGCGGCCGTCGGCGACGGCGATGTGATGCCGGGCTCCGCCGTCGAAGCGCGCGTTCAGGAAGATCGTGTCGAAGGCCATCCGGTTGCTCCGTTGGTCGATTGTGATGATCATCGCGCAAGCTGCGGGCAGGGCGCAAGGCGCGGAAACTCGGTCAGCCCGGCCCGAACAAGGTGGGCCGCTGCCGCTCGAACGTCTGGCGGCCGCGCTTGAAGCCCATCACGATGTCCGGCAGCTCGGCGATGGCGAAGCGGCTGTCCTGGGTTTCGAGCACGACGAGATCGGCGGGGTTGCCGACCTTGATGCCGTAATCGCCAAGGTTCATCAGCCGCGCCGGCAGCTCGGTCACGAGATCGAGGCAGGTATCGAAGTCGCTGACCGAGGCGTGCGCGACGTTTGCATAGAAATTTGCCATCCGCAGCAGCGAGGCGTCGCCAAACGGCGTGAACGGATTGAGCACGTTGTTGGTCGCAACCGAACACAACACGCCGTCACCGGCGAGCTTGTGCGCGAGCGTTAGTCCGCGCGGCACGTTGTGGGTGGCTTCGCGGCCCATCAGATAGAGATCGGTTGCGGGCAGCACCGTGACGGCAACCCCTGATTTCGCCAGCTGCGCGGTGGCCGCCTTCATCCGCTCCGGCGGCAGTGCCGAGAGTTTTGTAGCGTGGCCGATCGCCACGCGCCCCTGATAGCTGCGCCGCTCGGCCTGCCGGCAGACCTCGTCGAGGTGCCACCAGGAGGGATCGAGATCGAAGTCGAGATGGAGATCGACGTCGACGTCGAATTCCTGCGCGAGATCGAAGATGCGCTCGAGGTGCGCGTTCGGGTCGGTGTCCATGTAGGGACAGCCGCCGATCGCATCGCCGCCGTCGCGCAGCGCCTGCACCAGCAGCTCTTCGCTGCCGGGGTCATTCGTCAGGCCTTCCTGCGGGAAGACACAGAGCGACAGGTCGATGGCCCAGGCATAGTCGCGCTTCAGCGCCTTGACCGCCTCGAAGCCGCGCAAGGCAATGCGCGGGTCGATCTCGACATGGGTCCGCATGCGCGTCGTGCCGTGCACGATCGCGCGTTCGAGCACTTTTGCGCCGCGCGCGTAGACGTCCTCGAGCGTAAAGTCCTTCTTCATCCCGGCCACGGCGCGGATCGCGTCCGAGACGCTGCCGTGATTGTGCCCGCAGCGGCCGAGCAGGCAGGCCTTGTCGAGATGGATGTGGGTGTCGACGAACCCGGGCAGGACGAGGCGCCCGCCGACATCTACCTCGACGGCCTCGCAGGCAAGCCGCGGCTCGATCGCGGCGATGCGGCCGCCCTTCACGCCGATATCGACGGGTGCGGCGGATGATCGGAACAGCGTGTTGCGGAAGATCAGGTCGAAGGCGGGTTGGGCGGTCATGCAATGAATCTTCGGGCTGGACTTATAGCAGTCGGCGAGGCTTCGGGGTCGGCGGCAATGTAGCGGGGGATCTGATCAAAATATATGCGTGCTTTCCCCGACCTGGGCGATAGTATTTCGCGAATTTGTCCGGGAGATGCTGCCATGTCCGTAGCCGTGAAAAGCCAAAATGCGCCGTCGTCGGACGCCGAGATCGTGGAAGCCTATCTCACGGCCTCGATGATTCCCGATCCCGATGCCGCGGCGGCCTACATGAAGCCGGGCACGGTGATCACCTTTACCGGCGGGCGCGAGTTCGACCACCCGCGCGGGCCGACCGGCTTCAACGCCAAGCGCTATCGCTGGGTCAAGAAGAAGATGGATCGTTTCGACGTTTGCCCCGGTGCGGACGAGACCGTCGTCTACAGCGTCGGCACGCTCTATGGCGAGTGGATGGACGGCACGCCGTTCGAGGGCAACCGCTATGTCGACCGCTTCGTCGTCCGGAGCGGGCAGATCGTCAAGATGGACGTCTGGAACGACAGCGCCGAGCGCATCCTGGTGCAGCGGGGCATCGACGCGTAGGGGCTGTCACATCGAAAGCTGCGATAGCTGATAGACGCAGGCTGCTCTGGCGGCCGGCAGGCGTCTGCGCTATCACCCCTGCGATTGCGCCCGGCACGGAGGCGCAAGCCCCCTTGAGGAGCCCCCGATGCGTCTTCCCACCGTTATCCTGGCCGTCACATGTCTTGCGGGTGCAGCTTCAGCCGAGGACCTCTCGGGCACGCTCCAGAAGGTCAAGGAGACCAAGAAGATCACGCTGGGCTATCAGGAGGCCTCGGTCCCCTTCAGCTATCTCGACGGCAACCAGAAGCCGATCGGCTTCGCGATGGATATCTGCCTCAAGATCGTGGATGCCGTGAAGAAGCAGCTCGGCATGCCCGACATCGCCGTCGACACGCTCGCCGTGACGTCGTCGAACCGGATTCCGCTGATGGTCAACGGCACCCTCGATCTGCACTGCTCGGCCACAACAAACAACGCCGACCGCCAGAAACAGGTCGCCTTCACCAACACGCATTTTCTCAGCGCGACCCGGTTTGCAGCCAAGAAGGCCGCGAAGATCAACACCATCGACGACCTCAAGGGCAAGGCCGTCACGGCGGTGGCAGGCTCTGTCAATCTGAATCAGCTTGCCAAGGTCAACACCGAGCGAAATCTCGGCATCAGAATAATGCCGGCCGTGGATCAAGCCGAAGCGTTCCTGCTGCTCGAAACCGACCGCGCTCAGGCTTACGCGCTCGACGACGTCCAGCTTGCGGTCGCGATTGCGCGCTCGAAGGAGCCGGCGCTGTTCATGATCAGCGAAGAGACGTTCTCGAAGGCCGAGCCCTTCGGGATCATGCTGCGGCGGGAGGATGCGCCGTTCAAGGCGCTGGCCGATCGCGCGACCGCGGAGCTTTACGCGAGCCCGGAGATCGAGGTGCTCTACAGGAAGTGGTTGGAATCGCCGACGCCGCCGAACGGTCTCAACTACAATGTCCCGATGTCGGCGGCCTTGCGCAACGCCTTCAAGAAGCCGAGCTCGAGCGCCGATCCTGACGTCTACGTGGTGAACTAGGGCGAGGGCGCTAGCGCGTCCGAGGCGTGTCCAGCAACTGGCCCGCCAGTGCGACGCCGATCGCCGCGATCGCGGCCATGACAAGCGCCCAGGTCGCGAACAGCCGATGACCGATCAACGCGCCGCTCAGGAGCGGTGCGCTGATATTCGCGCCCGACATCAGGGACTGGTTGAGGCCCATGATCATGCCCTGGCGGTTGATCGCGGTCGCGCGCGACAGCTCCGCAGTCAGCGTGCTGCGGGCGAACATGGTGCCGACGATGATCAGCGTCAGCTCGACCGCGAGCAGGCTGATGTCGTTGCCGGCCGTCAGTCCCGCGAATCCAAGGCTCATGAAGGCGAACGCCGCCATCACGATGACCCGATCGGAGGCGATCAGGTTCGCGCGGCTGATCAAAAGACCCTGAACCACCATCTTGATGAAGCCGGCATAGGCGAACATCCAGCCGAGTTCGCGCGCGCCGAAGGGATGTCCGTCCCAGGAGTACCGCGCCGACAGGAACAGGCCAATCTGCGACAGGAACATCGAGTTGACGAAGAAGAACACGATGAGCAGGCCGAGCAGCCGCCAGGCATAGCGCATGCCGAGCAGGCTGCGGGTCAGCGTCGGCTCGGGCACGCGATGCTGGTAGAGCGGCTCGGACGCCGGGTGATCCCGCGGGAGCAGGGCGATCGTCGCAACGATGCTGATCAGCGAGAGCGCGGCCGCGGCCCACACCGGCGCGGTCTCGCCGTAGTGCACGAGGAAGCTCGAGAGAGCAGGGCCGAGCAGCAGCCCGGTTCCGATCGCACCGCTGGTCATGCCGAGTGCCTGCTTGCGTGTTGCCGGCGCGCTGTGCTCGGCGGCATAGGCGTGAGCGACCGAGATGTTACCTGATGTCAGGCCGTCGATGATACGCGCCAGGAACACCAGCGTCAGGTTGCCCGCCAATGCGAGCAGGATGAAGCCGATGAAAGTCCCGATCTGGCTGACGACCAGAACCTTCCGCCGGCCGTAGCGATCCGAGAGCATGCCGACCACAGGGCCGGCAACGAGCTGACAGGCGGCATAGGCCGAGATCAGCGCGCCGAGCAGGAACGGCGTTGCACCGAGCCGCTGCGAGTAGAACGGCAGCAGAGGCAGGATGATTCCCATGCCCGTGGCGTCCACAGCGACGACCACGAAGGTCGGGACCAGCGTCAGCGTGCTCTCGCCGGTTATCGTCTCGCTTGCCTCGGTCGCGGAACCCGGTCCCATCCAGCGCTGTCCTCGTTCGCATTTGCGTGATCGATTGCGATACGTCGGATTATATAGTTGCAGGCTAATAGTTCGCGTCCTATCAAATTGCATGGCTCCCTCGCAGGCGCATATCCACGGCGAGATCGGCCGGCTCATCGCACGTCTGGCCCGCATCTGGCGCCGCGAGTCGGATCAGGCGCTGTCCGATCACGGCCTGTCCTACGCGACCGCGATTCCGCTGCTGGTGCTGTCGCGGCAGGGCGAGAACGTGCGCCAGGGCGTGCTCGCCGACGAGCTCGGCATCGAGGGGCCGTCGCTGGTCCGGTTGATCGATCTGCTCGAGGTCGAGGGGCTGGTTGAACGTCGCGAGGATCGGAGCGACCGCCGTGCCAAAACGCTACATCTGACCAAAGCGGGCGAGGTCAAGGTCGAAGAGACCAACCGGGTGCTGCGCCGGGTGCGGGCGAGCCTGCTCAAGGATATCGGCGCGGACGAACTTGCGATAACCTTCGAAACTCTCCAGCGCATCGAACAGCGGGCCAGTCGCCTGCAGGACGCCAAGACCGGTCCAGAGACGAAATAGCATGCGTGCGCAAGAGCCGTTCCTGGTCCGCCACGCGGACGTCATTTTTGCGTTGAAGACGTTTGCCGCGTCGATGCTGGCGCTCGTCATCGCCTTCGCCATGGACCTGCCGCGGCCCTATTGGGCGATGGCGACGGTCTACATCACCTCGCAGCCGCTGGCGGGCGCGACCAGCTCAAAAGCGTTCTTCCGCGTCATGGGCACGCTGGTCGGCGCCACCATGACGGTGGCGCTGGTGCCGAACCTGATCGATGCACCGGAATTGCTTTGCCTCGCGATCGCGCTCTGGGTCGGGCTCTGCCTCTATCTGTCGCTGCTGGATGGCACGCCGCGCAGCTACGTCTTCATGCTGGCGGGGTACACGGTCGCGTTGATCGGGTTTCCCTCGGTCTCCGAGCCCGGCGCCATCTTCGATACCGCCATTGCACGGGTGGAGGAGATTTCCCTCGGCATCATCTGCGCGAGCCTCGTCTCCACCATCGTCTTTCCTCGCAGCGTCGCGCCGGCCGTTGCCAAGCGCGTCGACGCCTGGCTGTCGGATGCGCAGCGCCTGAGCCAGGCGGTGCTGCTTCGTCAGGGAACGAGTGAGACGCGCCGCGGCAGGCGGCTCAAGCTTGCGACCGACATCGTCGAGATCGACACGCTTTCCGCCCATCTTGCGTATGACCGGCTGACCGATCGCAATGTGGTGACCGGCCTCGGCGAGGTCCGGCTGCGCATGCTGATGCTGTTGCCGGTGATCGCCTCGCTGGAGGATCGGCTGGCTGCATTAGGGGAGGAGGCGTTGCGCCGGCAGCCCGAGCTGAAGCGGCTGCTGGAGGATCTTGCGCAATGGATTGCGAGCGACGTCGGCGCGCGGCAACCGGCCGATCCGATCCGCGCCGTAATCGCAGAGCGACAGGCGGTGCTCGATGACAGCGCCTCATGGGAGCGGATCATCACCACGAGCCTGCTGTTGCGACTGCGCGAGCTGGTCGACCTCTCGCGCGACTGCCGCTTGCTCAGCGAGGCCATCGCCGAGAGCCGCAATGTTTCGACGCTCGATCTGGCCTTCCGTTCCGAGGCCGGTGCCGCGCCGGTGCGCCATCGCGACCGCGGCCTTGCCTTGTGGTCGGCGGCCGGCGCGGCCGCGGCCATCCTGATCTGCTGCGCATTCTGGATCGGGACCGGCTGGCCCGACGGCGCGTCGGCGCCGATGATGGCGGCGGTCGCGTGTTCCTTCTTTGCCGCGCAGGACGAGCCCGCACGTTTCATCCGCAGTTTCGGCCTGTGGTCGCTGGTCGCCATCGTGGTCGTCGCGATCTATCTGTTCGCGCTGGTGCCCGCGATCTCCCATATCGAGGTTCTGATCGTCGCGCTGGCGCCGACCTTTCTGCTCTACGGCTTCCTGATCGGACGGCCGGCAACGGCGGGAACAGGCATGGCGCTCGCGGCCAACACCGCAACGCTGCTGGCGCTGCAATCGACCTACAGCGCCGACTTCGCATCCTATGCCAATTCTGCGGTCGCCTTCTTCGTCGGCGTCGTGATCGCCGAGCTCGTGACGCGGATCGCGCGCGGCGTGGGCGCGGAGTGGGTCGCCCATCGCCTGGTGCTGTCGAGCTGGAAGACGCTCGCGGTCGCTGCCGAGCGCCGTGGCAAGCATGATCGGGCAGAGTTTGCGGGCCTCATGCTGCATCGGCTCGGGCTGCTGGTGCAGCGCATCGCCTTCCTCTCCGAGAGCGATCGCCACGATGCCGACAGCCTCGTGCAGCTTCGAATCGGGATCAATATCATCGACCTGCGCCGCGCCCGCTATGGGCTTGCCGCAACTACCATTGCCGTCATCGACGACATGCTTGATCAGCTCGCGATCGCTTGCCGCAGCCATGCCGGTGGAGGAATGCCGACCGAGCTGTTGACCAGCGTCGATCGGGCGCTGGCCAAGGCGGTGACGGATTCCAATGACAGCGCGCGCGAAGATGCCTTGATCGGCCTCGTCGGCATCCGCCGCGGCCTGTTCCCGGACGCACCGGCCTATCGACCGCGTGCAGGCGAGAGCGTTGCCGCATGAGATACGTGATCGACATCTATGGCGTGCTCGTGCCGGCGCTGCTGCTGTGGATCATCGTCGCCTACGTCCTGAGCGCGATCCTGCGCCGGCTCATGCAGCGCTTCGACCTCTACCGGCTGGTCTGGCACCGCGCGCTGTTCGATTTTGCGATTTTCGTCTGTCTTCTCGGCGGCGTCGTCTATCTCTCGGAGTTTTTGCCATGAAGGGGAATTTCGCCTGGTTTGGCCGCCTTGCGCTGACCGTTCTCGCCGTCGTCGCCGCGCTCGCGGTCGGCCGTGAGCTTTGGGTCTATTACATGGAGCAGCCCTGGACCCGCGACGGCCGCGTCCGCGCCGACGTGGTGCAGGTCGCGCCTGACGTCTCCGGGTTCGTCACGGAGGTGCTGGTCAAGGACAACCAGAAAGTCCATCGCGGCGATGTGCTGTTCCGGATTGATCGCGAACGTTTCGCGCTGGCCTTGCGGCAAGCCGATGCATCGGTGGCGGGTCATCAGGCCACGCTCGACATGGCCAATGCCGATCTGAAGCGCTACAGCGCGCTGACCACGGACGCGGTGTCGCAGCAGAAGCAGGAGCAGGTACTGGCGGCCCAGCTGCAGGCCAAGGCAGCGTTCGATCAAGCCGTCGCCGATCGCGCGGTCGCGCAGCTCAATCTCGACCGCAGCGAGGTTCATGCCTCCGTGAACGGTGTGATCACCAACATGGATCTGCGCCCGGGAGTCTACGTCTCGGCCGGGAAGGGCGTGATGGCGCTGGTCGACACGGACACGTTGCACGTGGAGGGCTATTTCGAAGAGACAAAGCTCGCGCGCATCCGCACCGGCGACAAGGTGCGGGTTCGCCTGATGGGCGAGACGGTCACGCTGTCGGGCCATGTCGAGAGCATCGCCGCCGGCATCGAGGACCGCGACCGCGCCGAGGGCGCGAGCCTGCTTGCCAATGTCAACCCGACCTTCAGCTGGGTGCGGCTCGCCCAGCGCGTCCCGGTGCGCATCGCGCTGGACAATGTCCCCGACACCATGTCGCTCGTCGCCGGCCGCTCTGCGACGGTAGAGGTATTGGACTAACGCAACGAGCCCATGGATCGCGCCTGGCTTGGGGAAAACCGCCAACAGGCGTTTCAATGCCAAATCGCAGGGCTAATCCTGACGCGCTTGTGTGAGTCGGGGGACCGTATGGGCGTTTGGTTTTTAGTCCTGGCAGCCTGCGTCGTCGGCGCGTTGCTCCTTTTGGCATTCTGCCGATAGAGCCGACAGCGGACGCAAATGTTGCTGCGAAGCATCAGCCAGCCGTTGAATGGCGGTTCCAGACCGATGGTTTTTGACTGTGCATGGATGACCGCGTTCACTTCCGGGATCGGAGGCGGACATGAGCTGGTTGTTTGTGTTTCTCATTGCCGCGAGCGCAGTCGTTCTGATTGCCCATGCGATTGACGCGATGCGTTCCTGATACTGCCTGCGAATCGGTTTCGTCGGTAGCTAGGTAAGCGACGAAATTGTTCCGAGGCGGGCGAGTGTCAATTTGAGGAACCTGGTTCTGCAGACCAAGGTTGTCACAGCAGGAGGAATACGATCATGCTTGCGTTCTATCTGCCGATCATCATTTTCGGAGCGATGCTCGAAGCAATTTCGAAGCAAAATGTATCTGCATCCATCGAGGAGTCGCCAAGCGTCGATTAGACTCCGATGCTCACGCGTCGGCTCTCGGGACTGACGAATCAGCGCCTACTCAGGCATTCGAGTATTTCTTCAGCTCGAACCGCGCGATCTGGTTCCTGTGGACTTCATCCGGCCCATCGGCAAGCCGCAGCAGGCGCGCGGTCGCGTAGGCCTGGGTCAAGCCAAAATCGTTCGAGGTGCCGCCGCCGCCATGGGCCTGGATGGCCCAATCGATGATCTGGCAGGCCATGTTGGGCACAGCGACCTTGATCATCGCGATCTCGGCCTTCGCGACCTTGTTGCCGACCGTGTCCATCGCGTAGGCGGCGTTGAGTGTCAGCAGCCGGGCCTGCTCGATCATGATGCGGGCTTCCGCGATGCGCTCCTGCGTCACGGTCTGCTCCGAGACCGGTTTGCCGAAGGCGACGCGGCTGCGCACGCGGCGGCACATCTTTTCCAGCGTGCGCTCGGCAAGGCCGATCAGCCGCATGCAGTGATGGATGCGGCCGGGGCCGAGGCGGCCCTGTGCGATCTCGAAGCCGCGGCCTTCGCCCAGCAGCATGTTCTCCTTGGGCACACGCACATTGGTGAAGACGACCTCGGAAGCGCGGTCGGGCACGCCGTAGAAGCCGAACACGGGCAGCGGACGCTTGACCTCGATGCCCGGCGTGTCCATCGGCACCAGGATCATGGATTGCTGCTTGTGGCGGTCGGGATTATCCGGATCGGTCTTGCCCATGAAGATGCAGATCTTGCAGCGCGGATCGGTCGCGTTGGTCGTGTACCATTTGCGCCCGTTGATGACGTAATGGTCGCCGTCGCGCACGATCGAGCTTTCGATGTTCGTCGCATCGGATGATGCGACCGCGGGCTCGGTCATGGCGAAGCAGGAGCGGATTTCGCCGGCGAGCAGCGGCTTCAGCCAGCGCTCCTTGTCCTTCTCGGTGCCATAGCGCTCCAGCACCTCCATGTTGCCGGTGTCGGGCGCCGAGCAGTTGAACACTTCGGGCGCCAGATGCGTGCGCCCCATCACCTCGCAGAGCGGGGCATATTCGAGATTGGTGAGACCCGCGCCGTGGCCGGACTCCGGCAGGAACAAATTCCAAAGACCTTCGGCGCGCGCCAGCGGCTTCAGCTCCTCGACGACGGGATAGACCTTCCAGGGCCCGAGCTCTTCCGCTTCGCGATAGAAGCGCTCCTCGTTCGGATAGATGTGCCGGTCCATGAAACTCTCGAGCTTGCGCTTGAGCTCGACGACTTTGGACGACATCGGGTAGAGCATCTGGACCTCCTGTAGATCAAGCAGCGCCTGCACGCGGGGCCGGCCTGCATCAGAATCGAGTCGGCGATAGCGGCGCTTGCCTCATCGCATTTTCATCGGCGCGGCTCTGCGCAAATCGCGTCAGAGCTCACCAGTTGCGTAGCGATATTAACGTCCATTCATGCGTTGTCTTGCGTTTGTGCACCGAATGAGAAGCGCGTGGGAAACAATCAGCAACTGTGACTTTGACGCGACTGGCAATCCGAAAGGTCGTGCCTAAGATCGGCCTCAATCAAAAGTGGGGGCAGCAGTCATGACAACACAAGGGGACTACGGAAGCACTTCCTTACGGATCGCGCGCCCCTAGTTCGCCAGTCGATAGGACGCGGAGCGCATTGTCCTGGACTGCGCGCGGGTTCTTCCAACAACCGGTAGTTCGTCCCGTCGATCCGCAAGCTGTGCGGTCGCCGGTTTCGTTCGTTCAAAAGCAAGCAAGGGCTTAGTCCCAACGTCGTACCTCAAGACACAATTTAAAATAGATTAATATAAGAAACACAATCGTGAATTCAAAAAAGGAAATGGACATCGACATGCACACGCAATCAGAACGCTCCGTCACTCGCTGCATCAGACTCACCGCCGCCGTTGCAGCGGTGAGCGCGATTATCACTTCACCTGCTCTCGCTGGCGGTCCGCCGCCAGCACCCGTCGTCTCCTGGTCCGGATTCTACGCCGGTGTCCATGGTGGCTGGGGATGGGGGAAGTCGGAGTTTCGCGATCCCCTCAACAGCCCCGCCAACAATCCGTTCTCTGCCTACTACAACGGACCGCTCGCGGGCGGGCAGCTCGGCTACAATTGGCAGCTGGGCAACTATGTCCTTGGTGCCGAGGTCGACGGCTCCTGGTCCTTCGTGAAGGGCAACACCAGCACCTCGCCCCTTCTCACGTCGAGCACCACCAACGGGGTCGGCTACACCGCCCTCGCGACCGCGACGGGCCGTGTCGGCTACGCGTCGGGCCAATGGCTCGCCTATGCCAAGGGCGGTGCCGCCTATGCCCGCATGGAGCTCTCGTCGCGGTTCACCCCGGAGATCACCAACTACAACCGCGAACTGTTCGGTGCCGTCGGCGGCGTCGGCCTGGAAGTGGCCCTCCTGCGCAACGTCTCCGCCAAGGTCGAATACAACGCGATCTTTCTCCCCACCGAAACGCTCCACTGGGTGAGCGCGGACACGACGTCCGAGATCAAGCATTTCGTCCAGGTGGTGAAGGCCGGCATCAATATCCGCTTCAACGGCGACGGCGGCCTCCCGCGTTAATTCCCCGGCACATCGAAACAACATTCAACAGAAATCCTCGGAGACAACATCATGTCCACCATGTCCAAGATCGCCGCAGTCGTCACCGCCGGCCTCGGCGCCATGATCGCCGCACCAGGCCACGCCGCTCCGGTCGAGTACGTCAAGATCTGCTCCTTGTACGGCGCCGGCTTCTTCTACATTCCGGGCACCGACACCTGCACCAACGCCAACCAGATCGCGACGAACCAGTTCGATCTCGCGCGTGCGCAGACCCGCGCTTCGACCGGCACCGCGATGGCTGCGTCGCTCGTCGCGCCGTGGCTTCCGACCGGCACCAATTACGCGGTCTCGACCCACTGGGCGACCTATGACGGCCAGCACGCCGCGGGCTTCTCGGGCCTGGTGCGGGTCTCCGGCAATTTCGTGTTCTCGGGTGGGTTCTCGCTGGGCCTCGACAAGGGAAGCCTCACGTCCAACACCAACCGGACGCAGACGGAATTCGGCACGGCGATCCCGGCGCAATCGTGGAGTGACGTCCGTGGCCTCGGCCGCGCGGGCTTCATGTACGCCTGGTGAAACACGCGACGCTCGCTCCGAAAATTCATTCTGACATTTTGAAAGATCATCTCATGACAATCTCTCTCTCGCGTTCGGCGCGCCGCTTCCTCTCCTGCGTTGCTGCCGCCACGCCGCTTCTCGCGGCCATGCCGCTCACTGCCACATCCTCGAACGCGGCCGACATGACAGTGAAGGCTCCGGTCGTCGCTCCGGTGCCGCTCTGGAACGGCTTCTACATTGGTGCTCATGGCGGTTATGGCATGGGCAGCAGCCGGCTCGTAGACCCGAGCTTCGCATTCGCGCAAGACCGCTTCACGATGGACACAAAGGGCGCGCTCGCAGGTGCGCAGGTTGGCGGCAACTGGCAGTTCGACAACATCGTGGTCGGTGCCGAGCTCGATCTCTCCTGGGCGTCGATCAAGGGCAATCGGCCGTTCGATCCCGCGAACCCCATCTTGTCCGGGCTTTCAGTGTCGTACCAGGCACTGGCGACGGGCACCGGTCGCATCGGCTACGCGTTTGATAATGTGCTGGCTTACGCCAAAGGCGGCGTTGCATGGGCCAACGTCGCCTACCAGGCCTATGTCGGCACGTTTGCTCCGCTCGACGTGAACCACCAGCGGACCGGTTTGACCGGTGGCGTTGGCCTTGAATACGCGCTGACGAGCAGTCTCTCGGCGCGACTGGAGTACGACTATCTGTACTTCGGTCCGGCCGCGATCGCGCTGAGCACACGGATCAGTACCCAAAACGTCGACCATGACCTGCACCTCGTGAAGCTCGGCGTGAACTACCGCTTCAACGGCGACGCCATCGTTTCTCGTTACTGAGCCGCGTCAACGTCACTGATTGGAGACAAACATGTGGAAGCAAATCAACGCGGCACGAGACGTCTTCCGACGTCACCTGCGCGCTATCCTTGCGACTGCCGCTCTGGTTCTGGCGATCCCGACGCCCGGCCATGCTGCGGTCGAGTACGAAAAGATCTGCTCGATCTACGGTGCCAACTTCTTCTACATACCGGGTACCGACACCTGCGTGAACGCGGGGCAGACGGTGCAGAGCCAGTTCGATCTCGCGCGCCAGATTACCCGTGCAGCGACGGGAACGGCCATGGCGACTTCGCTCGTCAATCCGTTCCTGCCCGACGGGACCAACTATGCGATCTCGACGCACTGGGCCGTCTTTGACGGGCAGCATGCCGCCGGTGTGGTCGGAATGATCAGGATCCAGGGAAACCTGTCACTGACCATGGGCATCGCGTTCGGTCTCGATCGCGGCAGCTTGACGTCCACGTCCAACCGGACCGCGACGGAGTTTGGCGTGGCGCTTCCGGCGCAGTCGTGGAGCGACGTGCG
Organism: Bradyrhizobium sp. Pa8; assembly: GCF_052588265.1. Taxonomy (NCBI): domain Bacteria; kingdom Pseudomonadati; phylum Pseudomonadota; class Alphaproteobacteria; order Hyphomicrobiales; family Nitrobacteraceae; genus Bradyrhizobium; species Bradyrhizobium sp. Pa8. The sequence continues at coordinate 3,973,230 of NZ_CP176767.1, forward strand.
CGCCCTTGGACGCGTGGGGCTCCAGTATTCCTGGTAGCCGGCGCCGAACACGAAGGCGCCGCCCGGACTATCTTCACGACGTCCGGGCGGCGCAAATGCTGTGAGCGCAGGGAAGGGCGGCTAGCCGATTTCGAGATAATCCGGGCCGGGCAATGTCGGGAAGGGCGCGGTCGGCAGCGTCTGGTACCAGAACGCGACCGAGGCGATGTCGTCCTGCAATGGAAGATACTTCGCCTCCTTGACGCCCGGCAGCCAGCCCAGCGCCTGGATCGTCACGCGCAGATCGGAGCGGAAGCGCACGGGATCGGGGATGTGCCAGCGGTACAGGCCGAAGCGTTGCTGCGATTTGTAGACACCATCGGGACGGATCACCTGCGGCAGGCCGGCATAGGGCGTGGTGAATTCCTGGTAGCGTGATTGCCCCTGACCGGCATGCGCGACATGGGGATCGAAATTATAGGCGCCGCAGAAATAATCCTCAGTGCCGGTGCCGCAGATGGTCGGGAATGCGCCGTCGCCGTCGATGAAGAACTTGATCTCGCCTTCGCCCCACCAGCCGTTGTTGTTGACGCCCCAGGCCATATAGGTGCCGACATAATGGCCCGCACCGCTGACGCCATCGAGGATAGTGTAGACCTCCTTGTACGGCAGCGGATTGGTACGCCGGAACTGCGCATGGAAATAGGCGCAGTCTTCGGGCACTTCAGTGAGCGTGTAATTGATCTGGTAGTAGACGGTGAGCTGCTCCTCGCTGCGGTTCTCCAGCGTGAAGCGCGCGCGCGTGCGGAACGGCATCTCCCAGTAGCAGTTGAAGGCGCGGCCGGGATTGACGCAGACCGCGAGCGAGGACACCTGCGCGAACTCCTCCCATCCGCAGGCGAAGAAATCGCCAGCCGGGCATTCCACGCTCGGCAGCGTTTGATCGTCCCAGTAGACGCGCAGGATCGAATGGCGCAACCGCCCGCGCGCCAGCGTCATCCAGATCTGCTGGATCGCGCCCTGGCCCTGAATGTCGGCGAGGGTAAAGGTCGCGCCGGGCTCGATGACGACATAGGGCGAGATCTTCCAGCCCTGACCGAGATCGCGGGCCTGGCGTGCGGCGGGGCCGTCGACGGACATGCCGCCCTTGCCCTTCTCGCCGGTGAAATTCTCGGGGCTGATCGAGCGCGTCTGCGCATTCGACAGGCGCGACAGATTGCCGAGATGCAGGCCCAATCCGGAAAACGCCATGCTGTCCTCGATCCCTGGAGTTAGCGACACCTCGATATATCGCCGTCGAATCTACCAAAAGATGAAGACCGCGCACGGCAGGGCGCGCGTACTTCAGACGACGCGGTACTCCCTGAACTTCTCGCGCAGCGCGGATTTGAGCACCTTGCCGGTGCCGGTCATCGGAAACTCGTCCAGGAATTCGACGGCGTCGGGCATCCACCAGCTCGCAATCTTCGGGCGCATGTGGTCGAGCAAGGTCTTGCCGTCGATGGTCGCGCCCTTCCTGCGGACGACGAGGAGCAGGGGACGCTCCTGCCATTTTTCATGGTTGATCGCGACCACGGCGGCTTGCAGCACGTCGGGGTGGGACAAGGCGACGTCCTCGAGCTGGATCGAGGAGATCCATTCGCCGCCGGACTTGATCACATCCTTGGAGCGATCGGTCAGCGTGACGTGGCCTTGGCTGTCGATCACCGCCATGTCGCCGGTGATCAGCCATCCATCACGGTCGAGGCCTTCGTCGAGCTTCATGTAGCCGGAGGCGACCCACGGCCCGCGGGCCCGCAGATGTCCGACAGTCTTGCCGTCGCGCGGCAGCTCGTTGCCGCCGTCGTCGACGATGCGCAAGGAGGTGCCGAAGCAGGCGCGGCCCGACACCTGGCGCCGGTCGAATTTCTCCTTGTCGCCGAGATGCTCGGAGCCGGGCCGCAAGCCTGGCATCGAGCAGCCCAGGGCCTCGGTCATGCCCCAGGCCTGGACGTAGTCGATGTCATAGTCGCGCTTGAGCTTCTCGACCATCGCGCGCGGCGGCGCCGAGCCGGACGACAGCGTCGCGCGCAGGGTCGAGAATTTGTTGCCGGTGCGACCCAGCCAATCGAGCAGGATCAGCCAGAAGCTCGGCACGCCGGCGGAGAGCGTCACCTTCTCGCCTTCGAGCAGCTCATAGAGCTTGTCGGGCTCATAGTTGCGGCCGGGCAGCACCAGCTTTGATCCCGTGTAGGGCGCGGTGAACGGCATGTTCCAGCCATTGCCGTGGAAGAGCGGTGCCATCGGCATCATGACTTCGCGCACGCCTTCGAGATGTCCCGGCAGGAAGTCGAAATTGCAGCAAGTCATGGTCTGCAGGATGGCGGCGCGGTGCGAGTAGATCACGCCCTTGGGATTGCCCGTCGTGCCCGACGTGTAGCAGATGGTGGATGCGGATTTTTCGTCGAACTCCGGCCAGGCGAAACCGGCGTCGTTCTCGCTGGCGAGGAGATCCTCATAGCAATGCACGTTCGCAAGCTTGGTCTCCGGCATCCGTTCGCGCGAGGACATCACGACATAGGCCTCGATCGTCTTCAGCTGCGGCGCGATCGCCTCGACCAGCGCCAGCGTGGCGCGGTCGATGAACAGCAGCCGGTCTTCGGCGTGGTTGATGATGTAGACGAGTTGCTCGGGAAACAGCCGCGGATTGATGGTGTGCAGCACGTAGCCCATGCCGGGCGCGGCATAGAACATCTCGAAATGCCGGTGCGTATTCCAGGCCAGCGTGCCGACGCGGTCGCCACGCTTCATGCCGAGCCGCTCGAGCGCCAGCGCCATGCGCTTGATGCGTGGATGGGCGTCCGCATAGGTGTAGCGATGGATGTCGCCCTCGATCTCGCGCGCGACGATCTCGGCTTCGCCGTGATAGTCCGCGGCATACTGGATCAGGCCGCTGATCAGGAGCGGCATGTCCATCATCAATCCCTGCATCGTTTCCTCCGGATCGCCACGTCGTTGCGTGGCGTACGCTTGTGATTTTCGTGCGAGGTTAGCGGAACGTCACGGGACGTTCACGCAAAAAGCGAGGGACGCGATTGCATGCGTCACTTTTTCGGGGCTAACTGATCCGAAGCAGCGTTCGCCGTGGAGGACATGGATGTCAGCGGAAAGACACAAGACCGGTACAGCCGGCGAATCTACGGTCGATATTTCCGCACTCCGTGCGCGCTATGGCGACGAGCGCGATCGCCGGCTGCGCGCCGAGGGCAAGGCGCAATATGTCGAGGTCACAGGCGATTTCGGCCGCTATCTCGACGATCCCTGGGCCGATCCCGGATTTGCGCGCACAGCTGTCAGCGAAGAGACCGAAGTTCTCATCGTGGGCGGCGGCTTCGGCGGTCTGCTCTGTGGCGCGCGCCTGCGCGAGGCCGGCATCGAGGATTTTCGCATCGTGGAAAAGGCCGCCGATTTCGGCGGCACCTGGTACTGGAATCGTTATCCCGGTGCGGCCTGCGATACCGAGAGCTACATCTATCTGCCGCTGCTGGAGGAGACCGGCTACATGCCGGTGCGCAAATATGCGCGCGCGCCCGAGATCTACGAACACTCCCGCCGCATCGGCCGTCACTTCGGCCTCTACGAGCGCGCGCTGTTTCAAACAATCATCTCGCGGATGGAATGGCAGGAGCAGGAGGGACGCTGGCTGGTCGACACCGATCGTGGCGATCGCATCCGCGCACGCTTCGTCATTCTCGCCGGGGGCCCGCTGAGCCGTCCGAAGCTGCCGGGCATTCCCGGCATCGAGACCTTCAGGGGCCACAGCTTCCACACCAGCCGCTGGGACTATGGCTACACCGGCGGCACGGCCGAAGGCGGTCTCACTGGTCTCGCCGACAAGCGCGTCGGCATCATCGGGACCGGCGCGACCGCCGTGCAATGCGTGCCGCATCTCGGCCGCTCGGCGAAAGAGCTCTACGTCTTCCAGCGCACGCCATCCGCGATCGGCGTGCGCGACGACCGTCCGACGGACGCAAACTGGGCGCAGAACCTCAAGCCCGGCTGGCAGCGCGAGCGCATGGACAATTTCACCGCGGTGATCTCGGGCGAGCCGTTCGACCGGGATCTGGTGCAGGACGGCTGGACCGGCCTGCTTGGCGAGATCCTGCTGGCGCCGCGCCGCCAGCCGCAGCCGGTGACCTCGCTTGAAGAGGCGTTGAAGGTCATCGAGCAGGCCGACTACCGCAAGATGGAAGAGATCCGCGCGCGCGTCGATACCGTTGTGAGGGACGAGGCCGCCGCGGCAGCTCTCAAGCCCTGGTACAAGGCGTTCTGCAAGCGGCCATGCTTCCACGACGAATATCTCGACACCTTCAATCGTCCCAACGTGCATCTGGTCGACACCAGGGGCGAGGGCGTCGAGCGCATCACCGGGAACGCCGTCGTGGTTGACGGCAAGGCCTATGAGCTCGACTGCCTGATCTATGCCAGCGGCTTCGAGGTCGGCACCGATTACGCCCGCCGCATGGGCTTCGAGGTCTACGGCCGCGACGGCGTGAGCCTGTCCGAGCGATGGCGCGATGGCGTCAAGACGCTGCATGGCTTCTACAGCCGCGGCTTCCCGAATTGCTTCCTGATCGTCACCGTGCAGGCCGGCCAGAGCGCCAATTTTCCGCACATCATCGACGAGCAGTCGCAGCACATCGCCTATGTGATTGCGGAGGCGCGCAAGCGCAAAGCGCGGACGCTGGAGCCGACGCTCGCCGCCGAGAACGCCTGGGTCGACGAAGTCGTCAAGGCCGCGCTCGGCCGCCAGGCCTATCTGGCCGAATGCACGCCGGGCTATTACAACAACGAGGGCGTGTTCGATCCGATCGCGGCAAGAAACAGCCAGTACTGGCGCGGGCCGGTGGCGTTCCTGCGGCTGCTCGACAAATGGCGCAAGGAAGGCAATCTGGATGGCCTGGAATTGACGCTGGGGGCTGAGGCGGGCGGCTCTCAGGTTCCGGCTTCAACGGCATGATCCCGGCCCCATCAGGCGCGACGCGGCTCTACGTCATCGTCGGCGATCCCATCGCACAGGTGCGCTCGCCGGCAGGCGTGACAGCCGCCTTCGCCGCGCGCGGCCATGACGGCATTCTCGTGCCGTTCCAGGTCGCGCCAGCGGATTTGCCGGATTTCCTTTCTGTGGCAACACGGCTGAAGAACCTCGACGGCATCGTCGTGACCATCCCGCACAAATTTGCCTGCTATCAGGCCTGCGCCAGTGCGACCGAGCGCGCACATTTCCTGCGCACCGCGAACCTGATGCGCCGGCGCGCCGACGGCTCATGGCATGGCGACATGGTGGACGGCCTCGGCTTCGTCGGTGCGGCGCGGGCGAAGGGGATCGATCCCCGCGGCATGCGGGCACTGCTGGTCGGCGCCGGCGGCGCAGGGTCGGCGATCGCGCTTGCGCTGGTCGAGGCCGGCGTGAGCGATCTCGCGATTCACGACAGCGCGCCCGAGCGCCGCGACGCACTGATCGGCCGGCTCAACGGGCTCAGCAGGACGCCCGTGCGGATCGGCACCGGGGATCCCGCGGGCTTCGATTTCGTCGCCAATGCGACGCCCGCCGGGATGAAGGAGGGTGACCCGCTGCCGGTCGATGTCGCGCGGCTTGCGCCGACGGCCTATTGCGGCTGCGTCATCACAAAGCCCGAAGTCTCGCCCTTCATCACTGCCGCCCGCAGGATCGGCTGCGTGACCGGGACCGGTACGGACATGTACGAGCAGCACCAGGGCATCATGGTGGATTTCCTGCTCGGCCGCGACGGGGAAGGCTAGGCGGTCGCCCTGGTGTCAAGGCACAGGTTGCGCCGGATGGGGCTTGAGCGATCAGGGCCGACGTAGGATCATGGGCCCGCGCGAGCCGGTCGCGCACGTTTATGTGAGAGGACCAGGGAATGACCAAGGGCAGGACCGTTGCGAAGGCCAAGATCGGCGCTGCAGCGCTGCTTCTCTCGCTGGCGCCCATGTCCCTGATATCCATGGCCGAGGCCGCGCAATGCGGCAGCTCCCCGGCGGGCTTTGAGGCCTGGAAGCGCGAATTCAGCGCGGAGGCGCAGGGCAAGGGCGTCGGCCAGACCGCGCTCTCGGCGCTGATGCAGACCAATTACGCCGGTGCCACGATTGCGGCCGACCGCGGCCAGCGCAGCTTCTCGCTGACGCTCGACCAGTTCCTCGCCAAGCGCGGCGCCACCACCATCGTCGCCAAGGGGCGGCAGCTCAAGCAGTCGCAGGCCGCCTTGTTCGCCTCGATCCAGCAGCGCTACGGCGTCCCGCCCGGGCCGCTGATCGCGATCTGGGGCATGGAGACCGGTTTCGGCAGCCAGCGTGGCAACCAGAACATGCTGTCGTCGATCGCGACCCTTGCCTATGACTGCCGCCGTCCCGAATTCTTCACCGACCAGCTCTATGCCGCCCTCAAGCTGATCGACCGCGGCACGCTGTCGGGGGCGACCCGCGGCTCCATGCACGGCGAGGTCGGCCAGACCCAGTTCATGCCCAAGAACATCCTGGCCTATGGCACCGGCAATCTCGAGGTTGCCGCCAATGCGCTGAACTCGACGGCGAATTTCCTGAAAGCTCATGGCTGGCGCGCAGGAGCCGGTTACCAGCCGGGCGAACCGAATTTTGCCGCTATCGAGGCTTGGAATGCTGCCGGCGTCTATCAGAAGGCAATCGCCCTGATGGGACGGCAGATCGACGAGGGAGGAGGAGCGGCCGCGTTGCGTTGAAGCCGGGGAGGCGAGGTCGCACTAAGGAAAGTTTTGGGGTTGAGGAACTGACGGCACGAGGTTTGCTTTGATCGGGGGCAGGGCTGGCATGAGGAGACTCAATATGGCTACCCAGATCGTGATGGACCAGACTGGCGACACGCGCCACGAGTTTGATCCTGACAATGCCGAAGCGCTGGCGCGAGCCGAACGGCGCTTTCGTGAGCTGACCGGAGCGGGCTTCACCGCCGCCTATCGAACCGGACCCGGTGAAGTCACCCGTATCAAGTCATTCGATCCGACCGCGCACGAAACGCTGTTCTATCCCCGCCTGGTCGGCGGTTGATCTGAGCTGCTCATGATCGCGGCAGTTTGGCTCCGTGCGCCGGCGCGTGCGCGTCTGCATGCGCTGCGCGAGCTCTATCGGCGCTTCTTCGGCGAGAACACGCCGGATGCCCGCGGCCGCCGGCTTTTGGCCGAATGGCTGTCGCCGGAGCAGCGCGCGCAATTCGAGCAGCATCGGTATTTCGATGTCATCGGCTGCGATACCGGTAAAAGGTATCGCATCCACTACGGTACGGCTGCCAATGTCCATGAGATCGACGACGAGGGGCGTGCGGCGATGGGATGGTGCTTCGTCCCGTCAGGCTTTCTCGTGCCCGGCGACGTGATGCTGGCGCAGAAGGTCGCGCTCGAGACCGACGAGAACGCGGCAATCGCGCTCGCCAACCGATTTCCGCCGGCCACGCATTCGGAGCACTTCTACCGGCGCCCGTTCTAGCGGCCGGAGAGCGTACAGATCAGGAGTGCGTGGTGCGGTAGGCATCCAGCGCATGTGCCGCGAAGATACCGACGCTGCAAAGCGCGAGCACCGCTGAGATCAGCTCGATCATAGTTCATCCTCCCGCAGCGGCTGGGAGACGAGATTTTGGCAGCAGGCATAATCCAGGATCAGGTCGAGGAAGAATTGCATGGTGGCCGTCCCTGTATGATTTTGACAACCAGATAACCGGCAATCTGTTTCAGGCGTGTTTCGTCGTTTTGGGAAACGGGTTTCGCGGGGGAACCCGGGACTGGTTTGTGCACCGCAGACCCGCTACATCCCGCTCGGCTTAGTCCTGAAGGCGGGCCTTTCCGGCCGGGCGGGAAGTCATATTGCGAGGCAAAATCATGGGGCAGGTCGAGTGGTTCGACGATCTCACCATCGGAATGCGGTTCAAATCCCCCGAGGTGCAAGTCACCGAAGCCGACATCAAGCGCTTTGCAGCCGAGTTCGATCCGCAGCCGATGCACCTCGACCACGAGGCCGCCAAGCAGACCTTGTTCAACGGCCTGGCTGCATCAGGATGGCACACCGCCGCGATCGCCATGAACCTCGCGATCCAGGCCCGCCCGTTCGGCCCGCATCCGCTGATCGGCGCGGGCGTCGACGGCCTGCGCTGGACCATCCCGGTACGGCCCAATGACCGCCTGCATCTGGTCGGCGAGGTCATGAGCCTGACGCCGTCGAAGTCGAAGCCGCAGGGCATCGCGCTGGTGAAATGGACCATGTTCAACCAGAACGGCGAGGAGGTTTACACCTTCACCCCGATCGCCATCATCCCCAGGCGGGTGTAAGGCCGGCGACGTTCAGCATCGGCCCAGATCAGTCTCCTCGAGCCCTTGCGGGCCGCAGGCCGAGGTGGTCATCTCCGCGTGGGGAACGCTGGAGGCTGACATGAGACGATTCCTTCTTGCCGCTTTGCTGACCGCGGGCGCCCTGGGCGCAGCCGTACTGAGCGCTGGGCCGGCGCTCGCGCAGCAATCCAGAGTCGGCGACTGGACCATCGAGAAGCGCACGCAGGACACGCATTGCAATGCGAGCCGCGGCTACAAGGACAAGGAAGACGAGAACCGCGACTACGTCATCGTCATCACCTATTCCGAGAAGGCCATCGTGATCGTGATGATCTATGACGGTTGGGAGTGGGACAAGGTCGGGGAGATCCTCCGGGCCGACCTCGGCACCGATGACGCCGACATCATGAAGAAGGCGAAGTGGGAGGTCATGGACAAGACCACCGTGCGCGGCATCTTCGAATACGACCAGTCGATCATGGACCGGCTGTCGAAGGCCAGGCGTCTCTCGCTCGATTTCGAGGACGATGACGAGGACAGCATCGAGATGCAGATCCCGCGCGCCGGCGAGGCGCTGGCCGCGCTGAAGTTCTGCGAGGAGAACCGGAAGTAAAGTGCTGCGCCGCGCACTGTGCGCGCGATCGAGCAAGCAGCGCGAGGGCGCGTGACCCACAGCACACAGCCCGCGCGCTGTTCGCTTTTATCCTAGTCTTTGGCGAAAACGTCCAAGCCGCACCCTGCGGTTGACGTTACCCAAGGACGATGTTCGATATTTTAGCATCTCGCTGCACTGCTTTTTCCACGCCGAAGGCGACGATTGACCGCTCCGTCGGCTCTGCCAATTTCCAATGCGCAAGCCCCGTTCGTCACCGGGGCCGCACGCCGATCGCATCGTCCTTCCGATGACGATCCTCCAGGCAAACCGGTTCTCGTCTCTCGTCGGCGAGATCTACGATGCGGCGGTCGATCCTGCACTGCGCAGCGGCGCGCTGGAACAGGTTTCTTATTTCGTCGGTGGCTGTGCCGCGACCATCCTGTCCCGCGATGCGGCAAGGCTCTCGATCGAGATTCACCAGCATTTTGGCACCGAATCCCGCTTCCGTCAGCTCTACCGCGACAGATATGTCGAGCAGGATCCGCTGCTCGATCGTCATCTCGCTTTTGCGGCCGGGCAGGCCATCGGCGCGACCGATATCATGCCGCACGCGGACTTCGTGGCCACGAGCTTCTATCGCGAGTGGGTCGAGCCGCAGGGCGCGATCGACCTCGCGACCGTCGCGCTCGAGAGATCGGACGCGCGTACCACGGTCTTGCAGGTGTTGCGCCACCGATCCCGCGGAACCGTCGACGAGGCGATGCGCGAACGCATGCGGCTGCTCGCACCCCACATCCAGCGTTCCAGGATCATGGGCCGGCAGATCAGGGCGCGCTCGCATACCGTGGACGACCTTGCCGATGTCCTCGATGGCCTGAGCACGGCGATCTGCCTGCTCGATGCGGATGGCCGGGTCGTCCACGCGAACGCGGCGTGCCGGCAGCTGTTCGTCGATGCAAACCTGCTCGCGATGGTCGGCGACCGGATCGTGGTCCGTAACACCCAGGCCGACAAATTATTCCGCGGCCTGTTCGAAGTCGTTGCGGATGGCGAAGCTCGCCCGGCTGGTCGCCGCCGCATCGAGCTCGCGACGTCGCCGGACGGTCAGCACTATCTCGTCCATGCGGTTCCATTGAAGCGGGAGCGCAGCCTGCCGCGAGACGTCGCGGCCACGGTGCTCCTCGTACAGAAGGCCGCGATGGTGCCATCGCTCGTGCCCGACGCCATTGCTGCGGCCTTCAGGCTGACGCGGTCCGAATTGCGCGTGCTGATGGCCATCGTCGAGGTCGGCGGCGTTCCCGATATCGCGGCAAAGCTCGGCATTGCCGAGACCACGGTGAAGACGCATCTCGGTCGCCTGTTCGAGAAGACCGGTGCCGGCAGGCAGGCCGACCTCGTGAAGATCGCCGCCGGCTTCACCGCGCCGTTTGTGCAGCGAACGAGCAGCGACGACGACACCATGTGATTCATTTCACCGCGCGAGCCGCGCGGCGATGCGATCTCAATCCATTGTGATGAGCAGGATCGTCAGGTCCTCCGAACGTACGACGCGCGTCATTTGATACTTTCGTATATGGCGCCACTTGAATGAGAAAGGCAGCGTGCGCCATGGAGCAATGCGTGCCGGCACCGGACGCGGGTGCGGGAGACGACAGCGCGTGAGCGAGCCTGCCTGTCGGTTGGAGATTGCAGTGAGCGGCAAGGATGAATTTTCCATTCTCAATGTTTCGACGGACCACATTCCCGAAGACGAGCGCGTGCCGCTGCTGCGCGAATTCTACTGCCGCGGCGTGCTCAAGGCGGAGGTCGAGCCGACGGACGAAAAGCCGTTCGCCGCGAGCCTCACATCCCATGGCTTGCCGGACGTCCAGCTGGTGATCGGCGGGCTGGTCGGAGCGCGGGTCATCCGTACCAAGCAACTGGTCGTCGACGGCAACGATAGCCTTGGCCTGATGATCAACCGATCCGGCATCGTCGAAGTATCTGCGCGAGGACGAGATCTGAGGCTTCATCCCGGTGAGGCGGTTCTGACGAGCGCGGAGGACGCGACGATCTACGAGCGCCTCTCGCTTGGAAATTGTCTGTCGCTGCGCGTGCCGCGGCGGGTGCTGGCGCCCATGATCGTGGACATCGACGACACGGTGATGCGAATCATTCCGGAGCGCGCCGCCGGACTTCGCCTGCTGGTCGACTACGCGACCTCTCTGGTGCGCGAGCGCGCGTTCGCGGTGCCCGCATTGCGCCAGCTCGCTGTTGCACATCTCCATGATCTGATGGCGCGTGTTCTCGGCGCGACGGATGAGGTTCACGAGCTGGCCGGACGCCGAGGCGTCAGGGCCGCGCGGCTGCGGAAGGTGAAGTCCTTCATCGTCAACAATTGCTGGCAGCAGGACCTGTCGGTCGCGACCGTGGCGCTGGAGTTCGGCGTGACCACACGCTATCTCCAGCGGCTGTTCGAAGCCGACGGCAAGACGTTCTCGTCCTTCCTGACCGGGCAGCGCCTCAAGCGCGCCCATCGCATGCTGCGCGAGCCTGACTTCGCCGGGCGGCCGGTGAGCTCGATTGCCTACGACGTCGGCTTCGGCGATCTCTCTTATTTCAATCGTTGTTTCCGGCGGGCCTATGGCGCGACGCCCAGCGGCGTCAGGAGCGGCGAGGCGCTGTGACCACGCACGGTGCGCGGGCCGTGCGACCAGGCGGGTGCCTATCGTAGTGCGCGTATTCGGCCGACTACGTCTTCTGGCGCGGAGTAGAACGATGACGCTGTGTTTCGGACGGCGCCAGCAGTTGGAGTTGTGAATGCGCCGCTTCTTCTTTGATCTCCTGGTCGACAATGTCGTGAAGATCGATCCGGGCGGCATGGTCTTCGAGCAGGCCAGGGCCACGTTCGTCGTGGCCGACGAGATGGCGAGACATCTGTTTGTCTGGCGTGACGATCTGCGCGATCGCGACGCCTGGATCCGCGTCAGGGATGCCGGCGGACGAGAGGTCTATCGCGCCGCGGTCTGGTCGGAGAATTCCGAGAAGGTCGGCTGGGACCAGGCGTGACCGTCCCGTCAGGAGTGTCGCAACTCTGCATCAGTGCCGCACGAATTGGCTCTGTTCGTTCTGAGACGAAATCCGGTCGCGACCGTCCAAGTCGGAAGCGACGACCATTTCTACCTTGGCGTTCAACGAATCCAAATTCGCATGAGCCGGCGTCCTCCGATCGGAGGAGGTCGGCGACGACGTGCCTGCGCGCCGTGGGGCGAGACTGGTACGACGAAGGGTGGCGTTCGCGTCGCGTTCTGAGCCGGCATCAGCCCTGGCGGCTCGAACGCGACGCCCGCCGGCCGGGCTCCATCCGCCCGGCCGGCGCCTCATCCGATCGGAGGACGCCGCATGCTGTGGTTGTGGTAGGCTTGGTGATATTGATCACTCAGGCCATTTCAAGCCATGCACGGACCACGGAAGCTGCCCGAACTGGTCGAGTCCATCTATGACGCGGGGCTCGATCCCTCGTTGTGGAATAACGTCGTTGCCGGCATCCGGGATTTCGTCGGCGGGCAGGCCTGCGGGCTGTTTTCGAAGGATTCGATCAGCAAATTCGGCGTCACCCATTATTATTGCGGGGCCGATCCGCACTACATCCAGCTCTATTCTGAGACCCATTCGAAGTTCGATCCTCTGACGGTCCTGCCGCCGCATGGCGAGATCGTCAGCATCCCCGATCTCGTCAATTTCGACGAATATCGGAGAGGGCGCTTTTACCAGGAATGGATGCAGCCGCAGGGTTGCAGCGATGCGGCCAATGTCGTGCTCGAGAAATCGAGCTGCCCCGTGATGATGACGGTGCTGTCGGGCCGGCGCATGGTGGACCCGGCGATGAAGCATCGCCTCTCGCTGATCGTGCCGCACGCCAGCCGTGCGCTGTTGATCAACCGCGCCATCACCTCGCAATTGACGCTGGCGACGGCGCTGGCGGATGTCCTGGACAATCTGGCGTCCGGCATCTTCCTGCTCGATGCCTTCTGCCGGGTGGTGCATGCGAATTCGGCCGGCCACGCCCTGCTTGCCGCCGCCGACGTGATTCGGTCCGTTGCCGGGCAGCTCGTGACCAGCAGCGCTGAAGCCAATCAGATGCTGCGCGAGGCATTCGCGGCTCGCTGCGATATTGCCCTGCTTGCCGCAAGGGACCGTGCGATTCCGCTGCTTTCGCCCAGCGGCGAGCGTTATGTCGCGCACATCCTGCCGCTGTCTTCCGTGCTGCGAAATGGCAGCGAGCGGGGCGTCGATGCCGCCGGCGCGCTGCTCCTGCGCAAGGTGTCGCTTGGCGGACAGTCCTATGGCGAGCTGATCGCACGGACCTTCGATCTCACACCGGCCGAGCTGCGCGTGTTCCTGTCGATCGTCGAGGTCGGTGGCGTCCCGGAAACGGCGGCAGCGCTCGGTATCGCAGAAACCACGGCGAAGACGCATCTGCATCGGGTGTTCGCCAAGACCGGCGTTTCGCGTCAGGCCGATCTCGTCAAGCTCGCGGCCGGATTCTCCAATCCGCTCGTCAACTGATCGGTCAATCGCTGTCGGCGTTGAACCTTTTGCTCCCACGATAGACTCAATTGTGCCGCCGGGCATGACGAACATTCCGCTATCTCCAAGTCACCATTGGCTGTTCTGATGTCCCGACCTCCCAAACAGTCCGAGTTGATCGAGAATATATATGACGCGGGCCTCCACCCTGAGTTGTGGAGCGATGTCGTCGTCAGGCTCAATGCGTTCATCGGCAGCCAGGCTTGCGGGCTGATTTCGAAGGATCCGGTCAGCAAGTCCGGCGCGACGCATTATTACTGTGGTGTCGATCCGCACTACATCCAGCTCTATGCCGAGACCTATGCCCAGTACGATCCGCTGGCGCGGCTTCCTCGCTACGGCGAGGTTCGTAACATCCCCGATCTCGTGAATTTCGACGAATATCGCCGCGGGCGGTTCTATCAGGAATGGCTGCGGCCCCAGGGCTGCGTCGATGTCGCCAGCGTGGTTCTGGAACAGTCGAAGTCGCCGTGTCCGATGCTGATCACCGTGATCCCCGGCAAGGGGATGCTCGATGCGGAGCAGCGGGCGCGGATGCAATTCCTGGTTCCGCATGCGAGCCGGGCGCTGCTGATCAACCGGGCGATCGAGCGGAAGCAGCAGCGGGCGATTGCGCTCGCCGACGTCGTGGATCGGCTGAATGCCGGCGTCATCCTGCTCGATACGGCCTGCAACATCGTCCACAGCAATCCTGCCGCGGACACGTTGCTCGCCGCCGATGATGTCCTGCGGTCTGTCGCGGGCCGGCTGGCGGCACGATCTTCCGCGGTAAATTCGGCGCTGCGCGATATCTTCCGTGACGCAGGCGAGGTTGCCGTCGCGGCAGCTGCCGGGCGAAAGATTCCGCTGATGTCGCATGACGGCTCCTACTACGTCGCGCACGTCATCGCGCTGCCGTCGTTGTTGCGTGAAGGCGCGGCGGAGCGCACGTCGGCGGTCGGCGCCTTGTTGATCTGGAAGGCGGAACTCGACGGCCGCTCATGCGCCGGCCTCATCGACCGCGCGTTCGAGTTGACCCCTGCGGAGCTGAGGGTCATGCAATCGATCGTCGAGGTCGGCGGTGTGCCTGAGACGGCCGTGGCGCTCGGCATCGCGGAGACGACGGTGAAGACGCATCTGCATCGGGTGTTCGCGAAGACCGGCGTCTCGCGTCAGGCGGACCTCGTCAAGCTCGCGGCTGGATTCTCCAATCCGGTTCTGCACTGACGCGCATTCCGAAGGCGCAGGCGAGTCGCTCCGGCTCGCGATAGGTTCAAACAGCAGCATCATTAGAAAGTTATCGCGGGTCGTTCGATCGAATGACGCGATTCTCCGCGCTCTCTTCTACGAGAACTCACACGTCTTCTGTTCGACGCGTTCGACCTTCGTGTGAAGCAACTCACAGCAATCGGAAGTGAACCTCATCAATCTCTCGCACAAGTTGAGAGGAGGTTGTCATGCCAAACGCGTCACCAGCTACGGCCGGCAAGTTCCGCGACATCGTCGCGCGCATAGGCGCGGCATTCCGCGCGCAGCGCGAGATCGACGCGAAGCGCGCGTTGCGGCGCTACAGCCATTTGCTGGAGCAGTCGCATGAAACGTCGCGTTTGAATGAAATTATTCCTGTCTGCAATGAAGAGGATACTTTTGAAAATGCCAACAGAGTTGATCCGCGCGAGCGCGCGGCCGGCCGCACCACGTTCGAACGCGCGTAACGTCAATATTGTCGCCGCCGCGCTGACGGCGGCGCTCGTCACGCTTCAACTGGTCGAGCTGGCGATGCTGGAGCGTTCGCACGCGCAGCCGGTCTCTCGGCCTCTCCTGAATTCGCACGATGCGGAGCTCTGCACCGGGACTGCCGATGTCCCGGCGACGCAGACACCCTACGACTGACCCGGAGGACGCATCGTGCCTGATATCACGACCAGCCTTCTCGTGAGCGTCGCCGTATTCGCCGGCGCGTTCGTCTCGGGGCTCTCGGGCTTCGCGTTCTCGGCCGTGGCGGGCGCGATTCTGCTCCGCGTGTTTCAGCCGCTGGAGGCCGTGCCGCTGATGATGGCGTGCAGCATCGGCGTGCAGGCCACCAATCTGTGGGCGCTTCGGCGCAGCATCCGGTGGGAGGGCAGTCTGCTGCTGATCGTCGGCGGATTGATCGGCGTTCCCATCGCGGTGTCGCTGTTGCAATCCACCGACACGCATCTGCTCCGGCGCGGCTTCGGCATCATCGTCGCGCTCTATGCGGCCTATATGCTGCTGCGGCCGACGCTTGTGACGGCCGGTGAGGCAGTCGGCCGGCACTGGGTCGCGCTGATCGGGTTCGGGGGAGGGCTGGTCGGCGGCCTCACCGCGATGCCCGGCGCGATCCCCACGATCTGGTGCGACATGCGCGGCATGCCCAAGAGCGAGCAGCGCGGCCTGGTGCAGCCCTTCATTGCCGCGATGCAGGTCTTCGCGATCGCGCTGCTGGTCGGGCACCAGGACCTGTCGTCCAAGGTGTTCGTCGATCTCGCGATCAGCCTGCCTGCGCTGTTCGCCGGCTCAGCGCTCGGTGTGATCGCCTTTCACCGGGTCAACGAGACGGTCTTTCGCAAGACCGTGCTCGTTCTGTTGCTGATCTCGGGGATTTCCCTGATCTAGTGGCTTTGGGCTTCGGGAAGCCCCTGAACCGGCGCCGCGCTGATGTCGCTGCCGTGATGCACCAGCGGCTTGTTGCCGGTGATGGTTCGCAGCAGCACATAGAACACCGGCGTCAGGAACAGGCCGAACACGGTGACGCCGATCATGCCGGAGAACACCGCGACGCCCATCGCGCGCCGCATCTCCGAGCCGGCGCCGGTCGAGAGCACCAGCGGCAAGACGCCCATGATGAACGCCATCGACGTCATCAGGATCGGACGCAGCCGCAGTCGGCTCGCCTCGATCGCGGCCCGGATCGGCGTGCGTCCCGCGAATTCGAGCTCGCGCGCGAATTCGACGATCAGGATGGCGTTCTTGGCGGAGAGGCCGACCAGCACGATCAATCCGATCTGGGTGAAGACGTTGTTGTCGCCCTTCGAGATCCAGACCCCGAACATCGCAGCCAGCAGCCCCATCGGCACGATCATGATGATCGAGAGCGGCAAGGTCAGGCTCTCGTAGAGCGCCGCCAGCACCAGGAACACCAGCAGGATCGCCAGCGGGAACACCCAGAGGCCGGAATTGCCGGCGATGAACTCCTGATAGGTCAGGTCGGTCCATTCGAAGGCAAAGCCGGGCGGCAACGTCTCCGCCGCGATCCGCGTCGCGACCTCCTGCGCCTGGCCCGATGAAAAGCCGGGCGCTGCGGCCGCGTTGATGTCGGAGGACAAAAAGCCGTTGTAGCGGATCGCGCGCTCAGGTCCGGCGCTCTGGCGAATCGTCAGCAGCGCCGACAGCGGCACCATGTCGCCGGAGGACGAGCGCACCTTCAACTGCCTGATGTCGTCGGCGCGGGCGCGGAACGGCGCATCGGCCTGGACGTAGACGGAGTAGGTGCGGCCAAACTTGTTGAAGTCGTTGACGTAGTAGGAACCGAGGTAGATCTGCAGCGTGTTGAACACCTCGGTCACGGGCACGCCGAGCTGGAGCGCCTTGGTGCGGTCGATGTCGGCGAAGAGCTGGGGCACGTTGACCTGGAAGCTCGAGAACACGCCGGCGATCTCCGGCGCCTTCTGCATCGCCGCCATGAACGCCTTGGTCGCCTCGTTCAGCGCTTCATAGCCGAGACCGGCGCGGTCCTCGATCTGGAGCTTGAAACCGCCGATGGTGCCGAGGCCGTTGACCGGCGGCGGCGGGAACATGGCGATGAAGGCTTCCTGGATCCCGGAGTATTTCTTGTTGAGGTCGGCCGCGATCGCGTTGCCGCTCAGGGCCGGACCCTTGCGCTCGTCGAACGGTTTCAGCGTCGAGAACACGATGCCGGCATTGGACGAGTTGGTGAAGCCGGAGATCGACAGGCCGGGGAACGCGACAGAGCTCTCGACGCCGGGCTGGGTCAGCGCGATGTCGCTCATCTTGCGGATCACCTCCTCGGTACGGTCGAGCGTTGCGCCGTCAGGCAGCCGCGAGAAGCCGACCAGGTACTGCTTGTCCTGTCCGGGCACGAAGCCGCTCGGCACCTGCTGGAACAGCAAGGCGGTGAGGCCGACCAGGACCACATAGAGGCCCATCACCGCGGCCTTGCCCGAGATCACCTTGGTGACAGTGCCGCTGTAGTTCTCCGACGAACGCGTGAAGGCCTTGTTGAAGCCGCGGAAGAACCAGCCGAGGCTCTTTTCCATGATGATCGTCAGCCGGTCCTTCGGCTCGTTGTGGCCCTTGAGCAGCAGCGCCGACAGGGCCGGCGAGAGCGTCAGCGAGTTGACGGCGGAGATCACGGTCGAGATCGCGATGGTCAGCGCGAACTGCTTGTAGAACTGCCCGGTCAGGCCGGAGATGAAGGCGAGCGGCACGAACACCGCGATCAGCACCATCGCGATCGCGATGATCGGGCCGGAGACTTCGCGCATCGCCTGGTAGGTGGCGTCGCGCGGCGAGAGGCCACCCTCGATGTTGCGTTCGACGTTCTCGACCACGACGATGGCGTCGTCGACGACGATGCCGATCGCGAGCACGAGACCGAACAGGCTGAGCGCGTTGATGGAGAAGCCGAACACGTGCATCACCGCGAAGGTTCCGACGATCGACACCGGCACCGCCAGCAGCGGAATGATCGAGGCGCGCCAGGTCTGGAGGAACAGGATCACGACCAGCACCACCAGCGCGATCGCTTCCAGCAGCGTATGGATGACGGCCTCGATCGAGGAACGCACGAACTGGGTGGGGTCGTAGACGATCTGGTAGGACACGCCCTCGGGCATGTTCTTCTTGATCTCGGCCATGGTGGCGCGGACGTGGTCGGAGATCTCGAGCGCGTTGGAGCCCGGCGCCTGGAAGATCGGGATCGCCACCGCCTGCTTGTTGTCGAGCAGCGAACGCAGGCCGTATTCGGAGGCGCCAAGCTCGATGCGGGCGACGTCGCGCAGCCGCACCACTTCGCCGCGCGAGCCGGTCTTGACCACGATGTCGCCGAACTGCTCCTCGTTCGCGAGCCGTCCTTCCGCATTGACGGAGAGTTGCAGGTCGATGCCCTTGACGTTGGGGGAGGAGCCGACAACGCCGGCGGCGGCTTCGACGTTCTGCGCCTGGATCGACTTGACGATGTCGCTTGCGGTCAGGCCATGCTCGGCCGCCTTTTGCGGATCGACCCAGACCCGCATCGAATAATCGCCGGCGCCGTAGAGCTGGACATCGCCGACGCCGTCGATGCGCGCCAGCCGGTCCTTGACGTTGAGCACGGCATAGTTGCGCAAATACGTCATGTCGTAGCGATTGTTCGGCGACAGCAGATGCACGACCATGGTGAGGTCGGGGGACGATTTCTTGGTGATGATGCCGAGCTGACGCACCACGGCCGGCAGGCGTGGCTCGGCCTGCTGCACCCGGTTCTGCACCAGCTGCGTCGCCTTGTCGGGGTCGGTGCCGAGCCGGAATGTCACCGTCAGCGTCATCGCGCCGTCGGTGGTCGCCTGGCTCGACATGTAGAGCATGCCTTCGACGCCGTTGATCTGCTCCTCGATCGGGGTTGCCACCGTCTCCGCGATCACCTTGGGATTGGCGCCGGGATAGGTCGCGCGCACCAGCACCGAAGGCGGCACCACGTCCGGATATTCGGAGATCGGCATCGCGAACAGCGAGATCAGGCCTGCGAGGAAGATCAGGACGGACAGCACGCCGGCGAAGATCGGACGGTCGATAAAGAACTTTGAGAGATTCATGGCCTTGCCCCTGCAAGAGAGACAGCTCTCCCGTTACCGGGACGCGGGAAACGCCCGCGAACCCGGAATCGAGATGCGATGTCTTGGTAGCTCTATGACGTCGTTATTCCGGGCACGCGGTCCGGAATGATGTAACTAGCGCTGCACCACGTCCTGGTTGCTGTGGTTGGAGGCCTGCTGCGGTCCACGCGCACCCATCGCCGCGACCTCCGTCTTGAGGAGAGCACCAGGACGCACGCGCTGGAGACCGTTGACGATGATGCGATCACCGGGCTTCAGCCCCGCCGTCACGATGCGAAGGCCGTCGACCGAGCCGCCGAGCGTGATCGGTCGGTAGACCGCGCGGCTGTCGTCGCCGACCCCCATCACGAACTTCTTGTCCTGGTCCGTGCCGATCGCGCGCTCGTCGATCATCACCAGCGTCTGCTGCTTCGGCTGGCCCATGCGCACGCGGGCGAACTGGCCGGGGATGAGACGCCCGTCCTCGTTCTGGAATACCGCGCGGACACGGATGGTGCCGCTCTGCCCGTTGACCTGGTTGTCGATCAGCTGGATGTGGCCCTTCGCCGAGAGGCCGCCGGATGTCGTCATTTCCACCGGGATCTGGTCGAGATTGCCGCGCTTGCCGGAGGCATCCGCGATCGAATTCAGCGCGCGCAGCACGACCTCTTCATCCGCATCGAACGAGGCGTAGATCGGATTGACCGACACCAGCGAGGTCAGGACCGGGGAGGCGGTGCCGGCGGCGACGAGATTGCCGACGGTGATCTCGAACTTGCCGACCCGGCCGTCCACGGGCGCACGCACCTCGGTGTAGTCGAGATTGAGCTTCGCGGTCTGGAGCGTCGCTTCTGCCGCCTTCACGTTGGCGATGGCTTCGCGATTGGCATTGTCGCGCTGGTCGTAGTCACGCCGTGTGACCACGGCATTGCCGACCAGCTGCGCGCCGCGCTCGAGCTCGCTCTGGGTGAACACGACGCGCGCCTTGGCAGCCTCGAGCTGGGCGTTGGCCTTGTCGACCTCCGCGGCGTAAGGCGCCGGATCGATCTTGAACAGCACGTCGCCGGCCTTCACCAGCGCGCCTTCGGTGAAGTTGGTCGCAAGGATCGCACCCGCAACGCGGGGACGAAGCTCAACGCGGTTGATGGCCTCGAGCCGGCCGGAGAAATCGTCCCACAGCACGGTCTGCTTCGGTTCGATCATCGCGACCGTGACGGAGACGGCCTGCTCGGCAACGGCGGCCGTTGCCGTGGCTTGGGCGGCACGGAAGTAGTGGCCGGTCGCGATCGAGCCGGCCACGGCGAGGGCGCCCACGATGGCGACGCCGCCGAGGAGGCGGCGGAAACGGCCGGTGCGGGGGGAGTTTTGCGAGGGATGCATTTGCGCGCTCCAGATATGTAGTGTTCACTACAGATGTGGAGCTGGATGTCGCAGTGCAAGATACTTATGTACCATTCACTAAGAAAATTGTAGCGGCATACCGCAAGAATTGGAAGACGGCAGAGAAAATAAAGCTAGAACAAATAGATAGGATTCGGCGTTAAGCTTCAGGCAGAACGTGAATTCCGAGGAGACAGGCACATGGGCATGGGACGCCCCCGCGAATTCGACGCCGAAACGGCGTTGGACCAGGCGATGGAAGTGTTTTGGCGCCATGGCTATGAGGGCGCCACCATCGCCCAGCTCACCGAGGCCATGGGCATCAATCCCCCGAGCCTTTACGCCTGCTTCGGCAACAAGGAAGGCCTGCTGAAGGCCGCGCTCGACCGTTACACCAAATTGCGTGGCGTCTGGATGGACGAGGTGGTCGCGGCACCGACTGCCCGCGACGTTGCCGAGCGGATGCTGATGGGGATCGCCGACAAGCAGACCGATCCCGCCAATCCGCCCGGCTGCCTGCTCGTGCAGGGCGGCATCGCCTGCGGCAGCGGCTCCGAGAACGTCCCGTTCGAACTCGCCGCCCGCCGCGCCGAGAACGAAGACCAGCTCCGCGACCGCTTTGTTCGCGCCAAGGCCGAAGGCGATCTCAAGCCGAGCTCTGATCCCGCCGCGCTCGCGCGCTACGTCTCGGCCGTCTCCGTCGGCATGGGTGTGATGGCGTCCTCAGGCTCCGACCGCGAGGCGCTGCGTCAGGTCGCGAGCGTTGCCGTGCAGGCGGTCGAGGCGCAGTCGGCCGACAGAACGTGATGCCCGCCGGCCGTTGTCATTTTGAGGATTGCAACGACGGCGGCGCGACAAAGCCGCCGAACTCGCGTTCGATCAGTCCGGCCAGCGCAATCGTCGTGCGGTCCTCCAGATATGGCCCGATGATCTGGACGCCGATCGGCAGGCCCGACGGCGTGCGCTCGATCGGGACGGCGGTCGCAGGAAGTCCGCAGGTCGAGGCGGGGTCTGCCCAGATGAAGCACGCATCGGCGTAAGGGTGCAGCTTTCCGTCGATGTCCAGTTGCCGTGCGTCGAACGGCTCGGAGTGATCATGCGGAAAGGCCGGCACGGCGGCGGCCGGGTAGATCACGGCGTCGAACTCGCGGAAGAACTGCTGCCACCGTTGCTGCAACTGCAGGCGCGCCGCGTCGGTCGCCAGCCATTCGCGATGGATCATGCCCCAGCCGCGGGCGCGCTCGGCCTGCAGGCTGCGGTCGTCGGGCGAGAGTGCCGCGGCAACTCCTTGCGCCTCTGCGAGGGCGGCCGGTGTCAGGCGCGGGCTTCGCGCTGCGTTCAAGAGCTTCATGTAGAGCCGCGCGGAGTCGGCGAGATCGGGCAGCGACGTGCTCGCGCGCGCGACCCGCGCGCCTAATCGTTCGAGCCTCTCGGCCAGGCGACCGATGGCCGAACGCACGGCGTCTCCCGTCGGCATCAACGGATGCGTGTCGATCACGAGGATCCTGAAATCCTTGAGATCGTTGTGCCGCGGGGCCGGTAGCGCAAGGCGATAGCCGATCCCGTCGCGCGTCTCGTCGGGGCCGGCGATCACGTCGAGCGCCAGCGCGAGGTCGGAGGCGGTGCGCGCCATCGGCCCAACGACAGCCAGATCGCCCTGGCCCGGAACGGGAGGGGCCGGCGGCAGGCTGTAGCCGCGCAGCGGCACCAGGCCGAGGCTTGGCTTGTGTCCGAACACACCGCAGAAATGCGCAGGCACCCGGATCGAGCCGCCGATGTCCGAGCCGATCGAGAGCGGACCGAAACCCGCGGCGAGCGCCGCGCCCGATCCGCCTGAGGAGCCGCCGGGCGACCGGCCGAGGTCCCACGGGTTGTTCGTCGTCCCGTGGATGTCGTTGTAGCTCTGGAAGTCCCGCAAGCCGATCGGGATATTGGTCTTGCCGATGATGATTGCGCCTGCCGCCTTCAACCGCGAGACGACAAGGGCATCGTCCGCCGGCATAAAATCCCTGAAATGCGGGAAGCCCCATGTCGTCGGCAGGCCGGCGACGTTGAACGGTTCCTTGAGGGTCACGGGGATGCCGAGTAAAGGCGGTCGCTCGCCACGGCCAAGCGCGGCATCGGCGGCGCGTGCGGCCTCCCTCGCGCGATCGAAATCGCGAACGATCATCGCGTTGATGCGCCCGTCCAGCGCCTCGATGCGCGCGGTCGTATGCGCGAGCAACTCCGACGCGGACACTTTGCGCGCGTGCAGGGCGCTCAGCAGCGCGCTGATCGAGCCGTAGTCCGGGTCAACGTCATCTGCGGTCATCACGAGCTCCATTGTATCGCATCGTCTCGGCAAACCGATCCGGGTGCCGAACATGCAATTTTGGGAGCGAGTTGAGGAGGCGGCGCAACGGGAACCAGATCTGCCCGCCGGTCGGGACCGCGCCAGGGCGCGACAGTCTCCACAGCGTCATGGCCGGGCTTGTCCCGGCCATCCACGTCTTGCTACGCGGCACAAAGAACGTGGATGCCCGGGACAAGCCCGGGCATGACGACGTCCTGTGCCCCGACATCGAAGTCAGAGCGTCCGCAGTTCAACTAAGAGCGATACTCAGGACGCTTCCTTCAGCACCGGCGACGCGGATTCCTCCGCCTTGAGCTCCTCGAGGCTGCGATGCCGCGGCTCGATGCCCAGCGCCCAGACCGTGATGATCTGCACCACCAGCAGCCCGATCATCAGCGCCATGACGCCGGCCACGCCGCGCGTCTCGAACAGCGATACGACGAGGAACGGCGTGACGATGGTGGCGCCGCGCCCCAGCGTGTTGACGATGCCGGAGGCGCGCAGGCGGACCTCGGTCGGAAACAGTTCGGGGATATAGATGCCGAACAGGAGGGCGACCAGCACGTAGATCGGCACCGTTAGCGCGAAGCCCACAGCGGGCAGCAGGATCGGATCGGAGATCATGGGGTAGAGGATTCCGAGCATCACCGTGATCAGGGATGCGCCGATGATGGTCGGCTTGCGGCCCCAGCGGTCGGCGGTCAGCGCGCCGATGGCCGAGCCGACGGGCGCGCCGAGCGCCATCAGCAGCGAATAGCCGAACGAGGTCGCGATCGAGAGGCCCTGCTTGACGAAGAACACGGGCAGCCAGGTCACGAAGCCATAGAGCAGGGTGTTGATCGTGATCAGGCAGACGGCGCCGACGATCATCCGCGACAGCAAAGGCGCGGTGAATAGCGTGCCGAGATCGGCAGATGCCGGGACCGGTGTCGTGGCCGCGGGAGGCGGCAGGGGCTGACCCTGCGCGGCTTCCTTCTCGATGGTCTGCATCAGCGCTTCCGCCTCAGCGGTGCGTCCCACCGCTTCCAGCCAGCGCGGCGATTCCGGCAGCGACTTGCGCATGTACCACACCACGAGCGCGCCGACGCCGCCGAGCACGAACATGGAGCGCCAGCCGAATTGCGGCACCACCACGGACGCGACCAATAGCGCCACGGGCAAACCGGTGACGACGCACACGGTGGTGAAGCCGAGCCATTTGCCGCGGGTGCGCGCGGGCACGAATTCCGTCATCGTCGAATAGCCGACGACGTTCTCCGCCCCGAGCCCAACGCCCATCACGAAGCGGCAGGCGATCAGGAAGGCCATGTTCGGCGAGAACGCCGCGGCCAGGGAGGCAACGCCGAAAAGGAGCAAATTGAATTGATAGGTGAAGCGGCGTCCGTAGCGGTCGCCGAGGAAACCGGTGCCGAATGATCCCAGCATCATGCCGACGAAGGTCGCGGAGATGAAAACCGCATTCTGCGCGAGGGTCGAAAAGCCTGTCTTCAGCGTGACGCTGAGCACGGTCCCGGCGATATAGATGTCGAAACCGTCGAAGAACATTCCGATGCCGATCAGCAGCATGATGCGGCGGTGGAATGGCCCGATCGGCAGCCGATCCAGACGGCTGCCGGCGTTCACCGATGTCGACATATACGCTCTCCCTTGACTGCTGTTCTGGTTGATGCGGCCCGCCTTCTATGGGCGGTCGGCCGCTTGTCGTTTTCTTGCTAGTTCAGGCGCTGTTGGTTGGCCGTGTCGCGATACCAGTCGAACGGCTGCTCGTGGGTGGCGACCATCACGCTCTTGGTGTTGAAGTGGTCGTTGAAGCTCTCGGTGCCGCATTCGCGGCCGATGCCGGAATCGTCGACGCCGCCCCAGGGCGAAGCCGGGTCGAGACGGTGGTGATCATTGATCCAGACGATGCCGGCCTTGACGGAGGCGGCGACACGGTGCGCGCGGGCGACGTCACGGGTTCGGATGGCCGCGGCGAGGCCGAACGGCGAGTCGTTGGCAAGCCGCAGCGCATCGGCCTCGTCCTTGAACGGCGTCACCGAGGTGAAGGGACCGAACACTTCCTCCTGGAAGATGCGCATGTTGGATGTGACGTCGACGAACACGGTCGGCTCGACGAAATAGCCGTTGTCGTGGCCCGGCACCTTCGCGGCAACGCCGCCGGTGACGAGACGCGCGCCATCCTCATGGCCGTAGCCTACGTAGGTGAGAACGCGGTCGCGCTGCCGGGCGGAGATCACGGGGCCCATTTGGGTGTTCGCATTGAAGGGATCGCCCACGCGGATCGTGCGGGTCTTGGCCTGCAGTTTCTCGACGAATTCGTCATAGATCGAAGCCTGGACGATGTGGCGCGAGGCGCAGACGCAGGTCTGTCCGGCGCCGATGAACGCGCCAAACGCGGCGTAGTTGACGGCGCGGTCGACGTCGAAATCATCGAACACCATCACCGGCGTCTTGCCGCCGAGCTCCATGGTTTGATGCGCGAACACTTTTGCGGCCGCGCTGCCGGCGATGCGGCCGGCCTCGGTGCCGCCGGTCAGGACCAGCTTGTTGATGTCCGCGTGCTCGGCCAGCATCTTGCCGGCGCTCTGGCCGAGGCCGAGAACGATGTTGAAGACGCCCGGCGGGAGGCCGGCTTCGGTGAAGATCTGCGCGAGCTTCAACGTCGTCAGCGGTGTGTATTCGGACGGCTTGACCACGGTGACGCATCCGGTCGCCAGCACCACGGCCAGCGACTTGCACAGGATCATCAGCGGATGGTTGAACGGCGTGCAATTGGCGACGATGCCGATTGGGGTGCGAAGCGTATAGTTCAGGTAGGCGCCTTCGACGGGGATGACGGAGTCGCGTCGCGCCAGCGCAACGCCGGCAAAGTAGCGGAAGAAATCGGGCAGGCGGGACAGCTGGGCGCGGGTCTCGTTGATCGGCCGGCCGTTGTTGAGGGTTTCCAGCCGGTACAGGCTGTCGAGATTGGCCTCGAAGGCATCGGCGAGCTTGTTGACCAGTCGGGCACGCGCGCGTGTGTCCATGCCGCCCCAGGCTTTGCCTTCGAACGCCGCGCGTGCACTCTTCATCGCGCGGTCGATGTCCTCGGCGGTCGAATTGGGGATGCGAGCGATGACGTCGCCGGTCGCGGGATTGCGGACGTCGAGCATCACGCCGTTGCCGGCTTCCACTTCACGTCCGTCGATGAAATTGCCATGGATTTCGACGTCGATCGACGCAGGTTTCGATGGAATGTTCATGATGACCTCTCCTCGACGATGACGGCGTTGCGCTTGAGCGCCGGCAGAACGCGTTTTTCGGTGGCCCCGATATGGGCCTTGATGATGCGCGCCGCGGTTCGCGTTTCGCGGCTCTGCATGGCGTCGATCAGGGCAACGTGCTCGGCGACGAGCTTTGCCGGGTCGTGCCCCTTCAGATTGGACACGCTGACGCGGACCAGCCGGTCGGCCTGGCCGATCAGGTCGCACAGTGCCGTCGCCATGCGGCGATTGCCGGACGCATGAGCCAGCGCGGAGTGGAAGCCGCGGTTGTAGGCGATGAAGTCTTCGTGGTCGCCGGAGAAGCGGCGAAATTCATCGAGTGATTTCAGGACGCTGTCGGGAGCGCTCTCGATCGCCTCAGCGACGCAGGCCGGCTCCAGCGCAAGACGGAAGCGCAGGAGGTCGCGGGCGTCCGACAGCGAGATCGGCGTGACCCGGTAGCCCTGGCGCGGCTGCACCGTCACCAGATGCTCGCGCTGCAGCCTCAAAAGCGCATCCCGAACCGGTTGGCGGCTCACCGAATAGCGTTCGGCCAGATCCTGCTCCCGCATTTCATCGCCCGGAGCGAATCGACAGGCTAAAATATCAGATCTGAGAAGGTCGTAGATGTTTTCGCGCAAAAGCATGATTCTAGGAACCTCGTTGGGTCCAATTTGGCAATCCTGATATTTCACGTCAAGAGCCAAGTGCTTGAATTCCCCGACAGTTGATTTATCAATCGGGGGCCTCCACGGCACGCGAACGGGTGTGATCCCGCCGACGAAGTTAAGGAAAGACCGGACATGGACAGGCTTCTTGCCAACGGGACCGTCAACGCCGCGCAATCGGGCGAGGGGCCGCCGCTGTTTCTCTTCCACTCGCTGTTGTCGGACCGCGCGAGCTTCGATGCGATCGTGCCCGAGCTTGAGGGATCGTTTCGCACCATCGTGCCGGAGCTGCCGGGGTTCGGCCGCTCACGCGCGGTCGGGGGCGGGCTCGTCGTTGTCGCGGACAGGCTGGCGGAGGCCGTGAAGGAGGCTGCGGGCGGTGCGCCGGCGATCGTGCTCGGCAATGGCTATGGCGGCTTCGTCGCCTTGCAGATGGCGATCCGGCACCCGGAGATCGCCAGCAAGCTCGTCCTCGCCGATTGCGGCGCGGCGTTCTCGGAGCCCGGCCGCGAGGCGTTTCGCAACATGGCGATGGTCTCGCGGGAGAAGGGCCTCGAGGCGATCACTGACGTTGCGATGCGGCGTCTGTTTGCGCCCGAGTTTCAGGAGCAGCACCCCGAACTGATGCGCGGGCGGCGTGAGGCGTTTCTGCAGACGGATCCCGATGTGTTTCGCAACGCATGCGACGCGTTGGCAAGCCTCGATCTCCGCGCCGAACTTGCCGCCGTGAAAGTTCCTGTCCTCGTTCTGGTCGGTGAGCACGACGAAGCGACGCCTCCGCCAATGTCGCACGAGCTGGCCGCCGGTTTGCCGCGTGCCGAACTCAAGGTCATTCCAGGCTGCGCGCACGTGCCGCAGCTTCAGTCGCCGCGGCAGTTTCTCGGAGCTCTCAAGGGTTTCCTGCTTTGATCTGCGCCTGGCCGATGCCGACCCTGCGCTCGAAACGGCGATGCCTTCCGAACGGTTAATGGCTTCTGTGGACGGCGAATTCACAAGCGGGGATGGTGCAATCCTGCGCCTGTTTTGCCCGACGTGTCAAACGTCCCAAGGGGGCTAGGCTCGCGCCATGCCGGAGCGAAATTCTTCAATGATTTGTACTGTGCATGGGGTTGTTTTCGCATTTTTTGTTGGAGCATCCCCAGGCAGCGAGGAGCAGAGCATCAGCCGCCCGCATTGAAGCGGACCCCCTAAGAGTTTTTACACACAGTTCTGGCACGCTCCGCGCGTCAATATCCGCAACCTGCATCGTTGCCTCTCATCGCGCGCACGAAAAGACGGGACCTGCGGGCATCGAGGGGGCGTGAGCCATGACTGCAGTTGCTTCGGACGCTGGTCGCGCGAAGGGCGGGATCGTGCCGATCCTGCTATGCGTGGTGCCGTTCAGTCAGATTCCGCTCGATGCCTATACGCCGGGCCTGCCGCAGATGGTGGTGGATCTCGCAACCGATTCCGCGTCGATGCAGAACACCGTCACCGCCTACATGCTCGGCATGAGTCTGGCGCTGGTGCCGGTCGGCATCGCCTCCGACACGCTCGGCCGCCGCAACGTCCTGCTCGCAGGGCTATCGGTTCTCATCGCGATGAGCATCGCCTGTGCGCTCGCCACCAGCGCATCGCTGCTGCTCGCGCTGCGCTTCCTGCAGGGCGTCGGCGGCTGCACCTGCCTCGTCGTCGCCTATGCGGTTGCGGCCGACTGCTTTCGTGGCCGCGAGCTCACGGCGATCTCGGGACTGCTTGGTGCTGCCTGGGGGCTTGCACCCGTGCTCGCACCGGCGGCCGGCGGCTTCATCGTCGAGCTGACGTCCTGGCGCGGGGTCTTCGTCATCATCGCCATCGCCGCGGCCATCGTTGCTGCGATCGTCGTGCTGCTTCTGCCCGAGACGCTGCCGGCCGAGCGACGCGCGCCGTTCGATCCGCGCCGCACGGTGAGTATTCTCCGCGAAGCGCTCGTCCGTCCGGGGTTCCTGGCCTTCGTGCTGGTGTTCGCCGCCGCCGCCAGCGCGCAACTGGCGTTCGGCGTCGTCGCGCCCTTCTTCTACCAGACCGGCCTCGGTTATTCCGCGGCCATCTACGGCCTCGTCGCGCTCGGCCTTGGCGGCGTGAATCTCGCCGGCGAGCTCGGCTGCGCGCACTTCGCGAGCTGGATGCCGGCCCGCGTGATGGGTTTTGGCGCCTTCGCGCTGTTTCTCGCCGGCGCTTTGGTCCTGACCGCAACCGGCATGACCCTCGGCCTTGATTTTGCGTCGATCACGATCGGCGGCGCGCTGGTGCTCGGCGGCTGCGGCGTGCTGTGCCCGATGATGTACGGCATGGCGCTTGGCCTGTTCGAGCGCGACCACGGCCTGATCGGCGGCCTCATCAGCGCGCTCTGCTATCTCGCGGTGAGCGGCGCCATGGCGATCGCCGCAGTGTTGCCCGAAGCGACGCAGGCGCCGATCGGCTGGCTTTATCTCGGCCTCTGCGCCGTCGCAGGCACGCTGCTCGCGATCTCGCTGCCTGCGGCGCGCCACGCCACACAGACTTAAGGAAGGAACCAATTCATGACCACCGTTGGTATTCGCGGCACGTTCTTCGACTTCGTCGACGATCCCTGGAAGCACATCGGCAACGAGCAGGCTGCCGCGCGTTTCCACCAGGACGGCCTGATGGTCGTCACGGATGGTGTCATCAAGGCCTTCGGGCCCCATGACAAGATTGCCGCCGCGCATCCGGGCGTCGAGATCACCCATATCAAGGACCGCATCATCGTCCCGGGCTTCATCGACGGCCACATCCATCTGCCGCAGACGCGCGTGTTAGGTGCCTATGGCGAACAGCTGCTGCCGTGGCTCCAGAAGTCGATCTACCCCGAGGAGATCAAGTACAAAGATCGCAACTACGCGCGCGAGGGCGTGAAGCGTTTTCTCGACGCTCTGCTCGCCGCCGGCACCACCACCTGCCAGGCCTTCACCAGCTCCTCGCCGGTCGCGACCGAAGAGCTGTTCGAGGAAGCGGCCCGCCGCAACATGCGCGTGATCGCGGGCCTTACCGGGATCGACCGCAACGCGCCGGCCGAGTTCATCGACACGCCCGAAAACTTCTATCGTGACAGCAAGCGGCTGATCGCGCAGTACCACAACAAGGGCCGCAACCTCTACGCCATCACGCCACGCTTCGCCTTCGGCGCCTCGCCGGAGCTGCTCAAGGCATGTCAGCGCCTCAAGCACGAGCATCCGGACTGCTGGGTCAACACCCACATCTCCGAGAACCCGGCCGAATGCAGCGGCGTGCTGGTCGAGCATCCGGACTGCCAGGACTATCTCGGCGTCTACGAGAAGTTCGACCTGGTCGGTCCAAAATTCTCCGGCGGCCACGGTGTCTATCTCTCGAACAACGAGTTCCGCCGCATGTCGAAGAAGGGCGCGGCGGTGGTGTTCTGCCCGTGCTCGAACCTGTTCCTCGGCAGCGGCCTGTTCCGCCTCGGCCGCACCACCGATCCCGAGCATCGCGTCAAGATGTCGTTCGGCACCGACGTCGGCG
Source organism: Bradyrhizobium sp. Pa8 (assembly GCF_052588265.1). Taxonomy (NCBI): domain Bacteria; kingdom Pseudomonadati; phylum Pseudomonadota; class Alphaproteobacteria; order Hyphomicrobiales; family Nitrobacteraceae; genus Bradyrhizobium; species Bradyrhizobium sp. Pa8. The sequence goes on from NZ_CP176767.1 coordinate 4,003,678, forward strand.
GCGGCAACCGCTTCTCGATGATCTCCGTGCTCGATGACGCCTACAAGGTCGGCATGTGCAACAACACGATGCTCGACGGCAGCATCGATCCGGCGCGCAAGGATCTCGCCGAGGCCGAGCGCAACAAGCTCTCGCCCTATCGCGGCTTCTGGTCGGTCACGCTCGGCGGTGCCGAAGGCCTCTACATCGACGACAAGCTCGGCAATTTCGAGGCCGGCAAGGAGGCCGATTTCGTCGCGCTCGATCCGAATGGCGGCCCGGTGGCGCAGCCCTGGCATCAGTCACTGATCGCCGACGGTGCTGGTCCGCGCACGGTCGACGAAGCCGCGAACATGCTGTTCGCCGTCATGATGGTCGGCGACGATCGCTGCGTCGACGAGACCTGGGTGATGGGCAAGCGCCTCTACAAGAAGAGCTGAAGCGGACGGTCGCGATGAGCGCATCTCCGGATCCGGCGGCCCAGGCGGTCGCCCTCGTCATCCAGCGCCGCATCGCCGACGACGGCTTTGCCGCGTTCGCGCGGTGGAACGGCGAGGTCGGCGAGGCGCTGAAGGCGTGGCCCGGCTTCCTCAGCCAGGAGGTCGTGCCGCCGCAGCCGCCGGCGCATGTGGACTGGGTGACCATCCTGCGTTTCGCGAACCCGGCCGCTGCCCGCGCCTGGCTTCAGAGCGATGTACGGGCGCGGTTGATCGCGGACGTGCAGCGCTTCTTCGTCGGATCGGAGGACGTCCATATCCTTCCCGACACCGGCGTTCAGCGCGACAGCGCAGTCTCCGCCGTCATCTCCTTCAAGGTGCCGGATGGACTCGAGGATGCGTTCCTCAAATGGCAGCAGCGCATCCAGGCCGCAGAGGCCGAGTTCAGGGGGTTCCTGCGCCACAAGATCGAGCGGCCTATCCCGGGCCTGCACGACGAGTGGATCGTCATCCTGTCGTTCGACAGCGATGCCAACCTCAATGCATGGCTCGACTCGCCCTTGCGGCAGACGCTGCTTGAGGAAGGCGCGCGCTTCAACGCCGGCATGAACGTGAAGCGGGCAAGCTACGGCTTCAATTTCTGGTTCCCGGCCGGGAAGACGCAGGCGCCGGAGCAAGGGCCAGGCCTGATCTGGAAGAGCAACCTCATCGTCCTGCTGGTGCTCTATCCCGTGGTCTATCTCTGGGGCTATTTCGTCAGCGCGCCGCTGATCGATAGCCATGGCGTGCCGGTCTGGCTGTCGCTGTTCGTCGGCAATCTCGTGAGTACCCAGCTGCTCGGCTGGTTTCTCGTGCCGGCCGCCTTCAGGGCGCTCGACTGGTGGATCAAGCCAAAGGCAGCGCTCGGCCGCCAGATCGCGGGATATGCACTGCTTGCCGCGCTCTATGCGGGCTCGATGGCCCTGTACGCGCTGCTGCTCGCATGGCATTGGGGACGGTGAGGCCATCCACCGTGCGGACCGTTGAGGGGCTGTCGGGGAGAGGTCGGTCTCTGGACGCTGACGACCATGTTCGCCCTGACATTTCTCGGGACTTCGGCAAGCGTTCCCTCAGTGGAGCGCAACCATCCGGCCCTTCTGGTGGAGGCCGCCGGCAAGCGCATCCTGGTTGATTGCGGCGAGGGCACGCAGCGCCAGTTGCTACGCAGTGGCGCCGGCTTTCGCCGGCTCGACCGCATCCTGCTGACGCACGGTCATCTCGATCACGTGCTCGGCATCCCCGGTCTCTTCTCGACGCTGGGGTTGCGGCAGAACTCCGACGTGATGACCGTTCATGCGGGTCCGGGCACGCTCGACATCGTTGTTCGCATGCTCGCGGGCTTGTGGGGCGCGGGCAGGGCGCCGATCTCCGTGGCGTTCGCGCCGCTGACCGAGGGACAAGTCATCGATGCCGGCGACTTCACCATCGACTGCTTTCCAGTCCGCCACCGCGACACCGACAGCTTTGGCTTCTCTTTCCAAAGTCCCGCGCGCCGTCACCTTCTGCCCGAGCGCCTCGCGTCGCTCAGTGTCCCGGACGGGCCGATGCGCGGAGAGCTGGCCGCCGGACGGCCGGTCGTGATCGCCGGCCGAACGATTGATCCGGAGGACGTCCTGGGCTCGCCGGGCGTCGGCAGGAAGCTCGTCGTGGTCGGCGACACTGAAACCACTGATGGTCTATCTCGACATGTCGCCGACGCCGACTTGCTGGTGATCGAGGCGACGTTCCTCGATCGTGACGCCGCAACCGCGCGGGACTACGGCCATCTCACCGCGACCGAAGCCGCTTCGTTTGCCGCTGCCAACAACGTCAAGCAACTCGTGCTGGTCCACATGTCGGGACGATACGAGAATGAAGAGATCTTGGCGGAGGCGACAAAGGTGTTTCCGAATACGCGGATCGCCGCCGACTTCGATCACATCGTGATCTAGTCGCCATCACCGCACTCAGCTCGTCAATCCCGACTTGATCGCGAGATCCTGCACTTGGGCCGTCGTCTGCATCAGCCGCGGCAGTGCCTCGTCGCGGAAGGCCGCCATGTCCATGCGCATCGCATCGACCGTGACACTCAGGCCGCCGATCACAAAACCCTGAGCGTCGAAGATCGGCGTTGCCAGCGTGCGCAGGCCATAGGCATTCTCGCCATCGGAGACGGCATGGCCTTTTTTCTTCACCTGATCGAGCCGGGCGAGCAGTGCGTCGAGATCGGTCAGCGTTCGCTCCGACAGTTTGACGCGAGGACGCAACTCGAGCCGCTCGATCTGCTGGTCGCGCGGCAGATGCGCCAGCATGACATGGCCGAGTGCGGCGCTGTAGGCTGGAATGCGCGTGCCCGGCCGGCGGTCCATCTTGTGACGGTCGAGGCCGGCACCGACGCGCGCGAGATAGACCACGTCGCCGCCATCGAGAATGCCGAGCGAGGCGGCATCGCCGACCGCCGGGACGAGGTCGCGCAGCAGCGGCTCGACGATCGGCCGCAACGAGCCGTGCGACAGCACGGTGTAGCCGAGGTCGAGACAGGCGACGCCGAGACGGAACCGGCGGCTTTGCGGAACGGCCTGGAGATAGCCGAGCTCGGTCAGTGTTTGAATCAGGCGGAACGCCGTCCCGCGATCGAGATCGGCCCGTGCGGCAATCTCACTCAGGGTCAGCTCGAAGGCCTCGCTGCTGAAACTCTTGAGCACCGCGAAGGCCTTCCCAACGGAAGCGACGTGGTTTTTAAGGTTTTTCCGCGACGAGTCCGCTACGCGCTTTGCAGCCTTGGTCATGCTCGAATGCCCCGCCATGACAGCCATGCCCTTGACGTCGGGCCGAGCTGATTTTACGACTGCACCAGCAAATAACAAATGTTCGCATTCCGAACAACATCGTTCTGACGATCGGAGGAAGTTTTGTCGACATCATCGCTGCACCCTCATGGCGTGTTCTCCGCCGCGTTGACGCCGCTCGACGCCGAGCTCGCGCCCGATCACGCACGTTTCGTGGAGCATTGCCGCTACCTCCTGGATGAGGGTTGCGACGGCATAGCGATGCTGGGCACGACGGGTGAGGCGAACTCCTTTTCGGTGGCCGAACGCACCGCGCTGCTGGAGGCGGTGGTGGCTGCCGGCATCGCGCCGCGGCGGCTTTTGCCCGGCACCGGCGTTGCCGCGCTCAGCGATACCGTCGCGCTGACGCGCCACGCCCTCTCGGTCGGCGTCGACACCGTGGTGATGCTGCCGCCGTTCTACTACAAGAATGTCACCGATGACGGCATTTTCGCCTCCTACAGCGAGGTGGTTCAGCGCATCGGTGATGCGCGCCTGAAAGTCGTCCTCTATCACTACCCGCAGATGTCGGCGCAGCCGATCTCGCATGCGCTGATCGAGCGGCTGCGCAAGGCCTATCCGGCGACGTTCACCGGCATCAAGGATTCGTCCGGCGACTTCGCGAACATGACCGCGATGGTGGAACGCTTCCCCGGCTTCGCGGTCCTCGGCGGCGCCGATCCGCTGATGCTGCCGCTGCTGCGCAAGGGCGGCGCGGGCTGCATCACCGCGACCTCCAATGTCGTCGCGCGCAGCCTTGCCTATGTCTTCAAGCACTTTGGCGACAGCGACGACGATCCGGCGCTCAAGGCGGCGCAGGCGCGCATCGTGAAGGCGCGCGAGCTGGTCTCGCAATTTCCGCAGATGGCCTCGCTGAAGGCGCTTGCGGCTGATCGCACCAAGCATGCCGGTTGGCAGCGCCTTCGGCCGCCGCTGGAGTCCCTGCCGCCGGACCAGCTGAAACAGCTGCTTGCGAATGCTGCGGCATTCGCAGCCTCCGCCTAAGCGCGGTACGGACGACGAGGCGATCTGATGTCCGACTCATTCCAGGATGTATTGGCCGGGCTCGCCGCGATCGTCGGCGACAAGCACGTCATCGCATCCGGAGCCGACCAGGAGCCTTACGTGGTGGACTGGCGCGGGCGCTATCGCGGCCGCGCGGTCGCGGTGGTGAAGCCCGGCTCGACTGCCGAGGTCGCCTCCGTCGTCAAATACTGCGCCGACAGGCGCCTTGCGATCGTCCCGCAAGGCGGCAACACCGGCATGTGCGGAGCCGCGACGCCGGACGATCACGCGGGCAATGTCGTGATCCGGCTCGACCGAATGCGAGCCGTGCGCGACGTCAGTCCGCTCGCCAATACAATCACGGTGGAGGCCGGCTGCATTCTCGCCGAGGTCCAGAATGCGGCCCGCGACGTCGACCGCTATTTTCCCTTGAGCCTGGGTGCCGAGGGTTCTTGCCAGATCGGCGGCAACATCTCGACCAACGCCGGCGGCACGGCAGTGCTGCGCTACGGCCCGACGCGCGATCTCGTGCTCGGGCTCGAAGCCGTGCTGCCCGACGGGCGTATCTTCAACGGCCTGCGCGCGCTGCGCAAGGACAACACGGGTTACGCGCTCAAGCAGCTCTTCATCGGCGCGGAAGGCACGCTCGGCGTCGTCACCGCGGCGGTGCTGAAACTGTTCTCGCCGCCGCGCAGCTCGGCGCTGGCGCTGGTGAAATTGCAGGGTGTCGCGCAGGCACTCGAGATCATGGCGCGCCTGCGCGGTGTGGTCGGCGACCGGCTCGGCAGCCTCGAAATCATGTCGCGCTTGCAGATCGAGGCGATCGCGGAGACCGTGCCGCACGTCACGATCCCGTTCGAGCTGACGACGCCGTGGTACCTGATCGTCGAGCTGACTGACACGCTCGCGGGCGTCGATCTCGACGAGCCGCTCGCCACGGCGCTGGCGGATGCGATGGAGGTCGGCATCGCCGAAGACGTCATCCTGGCCTCCAACCTCGCGCAAGCGAAAGCGATCTGGGCCGTCAGGCACAGCGTGTCCGAAGGCAACAAGCGCAGCGGCTATGTCGTCTCGCACGACAGCGTTGTGCCGCTGGAGCGCCAGGCGGACTTCGTCACCAATGTAGAGGCGCGGATCATGGCCACCGTGCCGCATGCCCGCGTGGTGATGCATGGCCATATCGGCGACGGCAACATCCACGTGATCGCGCTGATCGACCGTGCGCATTGTCGGGAGCCGGCGACGACGGCCGCCCTGGTGGCGCAAATCAATGAGATCGTCGACGACGAGACCGCAGCACAGGGCGGGGCGATCAGTGCCGAGCACGGCATCGGGATCACCAATCGCGTCCGGCTGGCCCGTGTCGCCGATTCGCTCGATATCGAGCTGATGCGCGGCATCAAGCGCTTGCTCGATCCGAACGGCCTGATGAACCCCGGCAAGATCTTTGGCGCAGGAGCAGCATGACGATGACGGTCGTGCGCCTGATTGCCGACGACCTCACCGGTGCCCTCGACACCGCGGCGGAGTTCGTCGGCCTGTGCGGACCGTTCGACGTCACCTGGGCGGATTCGCCAACGATCCCAGGCGCGCAAAGCCTCGCGATCGACAGCGGCACCCGCGAGCGGTCGAAAGCCGACAGCGTCGAGATGGTCGGACGGCTGGTGCCGCAGCTTCAGGGTGGGACGATCGCCTACAAGAAGGTCGACAGCCTGCTCCGCGGTGCCTGGGCGGCCGAGCTCGGCGCCTGCCTGCGCAGCGGTCTTTGGGCGTCATGCGTGGTCGCACCAGCCTTCGACTATCAGGGACGCCGTACCGTCGAGGGCCAGCAATTCGCGCGCACTGTACAGGGTGACTGGCATCGCGTCGGCGACAACCTGCTGGACCAATTGAAACTGGAAGGTATCGAGGCGCGGCAGGGTGGCCCTGACACGCTCGCGCAAGGTGGCGTTCAGGTGTTCGATGCCGAGAGCGACATCGACCTCGATCGCGTCGTCGAAATGGCGCGGCAGATGCCGGGGCCGGTGCTGTGGTGCGGAAGCGGCGGGCTGGCCGGCGCGCTCGCCCGCGGCCATCGCGCCGATGCGCCGAGTCGGCTGAAGCGGCCGGTGCTTGGGCTGTTCGGTTCCGACCAGGCCGCCACTGCCTCCCAGCTCGCAGCATGTGGCGAAGCCACCATCGCGTTGGCCGAAGGTGAGCGGGGCGCAGGCGTTCAACGCAAGCTGGCTGGCGACGGCGTGGCGCTAGTGAAATTCGCGCTCGCGGATGGCCTTTCGCGCGCCGAGGCCGCCCAGCGGATCGCGCGCGAGCTGACAACGCTGATTGCAGTGCTCAATCCGCCCGGAACCCTGATCGTTGCTGGCGGCGAGACCTTGAAGGCCGTATGCGTTGCGCTCGGCGCGCATGCGCTCCAGGTGACGGGGCGTATCGTGCCGGGGCTACCGCGCTCGGTTCTGCAAGGCGGCCGCTGGGCCGGCGTCGATGTCATCTCGAAATCCGGCGCGTTCGGCACCAGCGAGCTGTGGCGCGATCTGCTCCGGGACAATCATTTGCTCAATATGGGGAGCCCGACATGATCTCTCGTCATCTTGCCATCACCATGGGCGATCCGGCCGGGATCGGCCCGGAGATCATCGTCAAGGCCTGCGTCGGGCTGAAGGACCGGATCGCGAAAGGCGATCTGCGCATCCTGATCATCGGCAGCGGCGCCGCGCTCGATGGCGCCAAGGCCACGCTCGGCACTGCCGTTGCGATTCCGGAGGTAAGTGCCGACGATGCTGACTGGCCGAACCTCTGCTTCCTCCAGGCCGATGTCGAGGGCACCCCGATCAAGCCCGGCGTCTTGAGCGCCGACGGTGGCCGCTTTGCCTACAAGGCGATCGAGCAGGGCGTGCGGCTGACGCAGGCCGGGCGGACCTCCGCGATTGTCACTGCGCCGCTCAACAAGGAGGCACTCAACAAGGCCGGCTATCACTTCCCTGGACATACCGAGATGCTGGCGCACCTCACCGGCGTGCGCGGCTCGGTGATGCTGCTTGCGCACGGCAACATGCGCGTCAGCCATGTCTCGACCCATGTGGCACTGGAAGACGTGCCGAAGCGCCTGACGCCCGAGCGGCTCCGCATGGTGATCGATCTCACCAACGAGGCCTTGCTGCGGCTCGGTATCGCCAAGCCGAAGATTGCGATCGCCGCGCTCAATCCGCATGCCGGCGAGGGCGGTCTGTTCGGCCGGCAGGATATCGACGTTTCGGCACCGACGATTGCCAAGGCCGTCGCCGATGGCCTCGACGTCGTCGGCCCGGTGCCCGGTGACACCATCTTCGTCAAGCTGCGCGCCGGCCAGTACGATGCTGCGGTCGCGATGTACCACGACCAGGGGCACATCCCGGTCAAACTGCTGGGCTTCCAGGTCGATCCCGCGACCGGCCGCTGGCAGGAGCTCTCCGGCGTCAACATCACGCTGGGCCTGCCGATCATCCGCACCTCCGTCGATCACGGCACCGCCTTCGACATTGCCGGCAAGGGCATTGCCAACGAGCACAGCCTGATCGAGGCCATCGACTATGCCGAGCGGCTCTCCGCCGGCGCCTCCGCCTCCAAGCCATGAGATCTAGCGCACGATGACCAACGCCTACACGCCCATCGAAATCCAACGTCCCGCCATCCTGGAATTCGGCAACGGCACCATCACGGCTGCTGCGCGCTTCGCCGAGCGGATCGGCGCCAGGCGGCCACTGGTGATCTCTGATGCGTTCAACGCGCGCCGCGTCGACGCGCTGGCGCTGCCGGGCGCAGTGAAAGTGTTCGGCGACGTGAAGCCCGAGCCGGACCTGCCCAATCTCGAGAAGGCCGTCGCGATGGCACGCGACGTCAAGCCTGATCTCGTGGTCGGCTTCGGCGGCGGCAGCGCGATGGATCTTGCCAAGCTGGTTGCGGTGCTCTGCACCAGCGACGTGGCCTTTGCCGATATCGTTGGGCCGGAAAAAGTCGCCGGCCGCAGCGTGCCATTGATGCAAATCCCGACCACGTCGGGTACCGGCAGCGAGGCTGGCGCCCGCGCGCTCGTCACCGATCCCGTCAGCCAGAACAAGCAGGCGGTGCAGAGCCGCTTCATGCTGGCCGATATCGCCATCGTCGACCCCGATCTCACCATGACCGTGCCGAAGGAGGTCACTGCGGCCACCGGCGTCGATGCGCTGGCGCATTGCGTCGAGGCCTACACCAGCCGAAAGGCGCATCCGATGATCGACCTTTATGCGCTCGAGGGTGCGCGGCTGGTCGGGCAATATCTCAAGCGGGCGGTCGCCGACGGCGGCGATCGCGAGGCGCGCGCAGGTCTCTCCCTGGCCTCGCTCTATGGCGGCTATTGCCTCGGGCCCGTGAACACCACTGCCGGGCATGCCGTCGCTTATCCGCTGGGCACGCGCCATCATGTCGCGCATGGGCTCGCCTGTGCCCTGATCTTCCCGCATACGCTGGCCTTCAACATGCCGGCAGTCGAGGCGAAGACGGTCGCGGTGCTGGCGGCGCTCGGCCTGCCGGCGCAGAACGATGCGAAGCTCGCATTCGACGCCACTTACGATTTCTGCAAGAACCTCGGCATCGAGATGCGGCTGTCGGCGCTCGGTGTGCCCAAGGGCGATCTCGGCGTCATGGCCGACGAGGCGCACGCCATTCGCCGCCTGCTCGACAATAATCCGCGAGACCTCGGCCGGGATGCGATCCTGAACATGTACGAGGTCGCGTTCTAGTCACCTCCGCCGCGCGCGGCACCCAAACAACAAAACAGTAACAGTAGAGGAAACTTCGATGAGATCGATGTGGCTTGGTCTTGTGTCAGCCGTGTTGCTGGCGACGTCGCCGGCAAAGGCGCAGGACGGCTATCCGTCCAAGCAGGTGACGGTGATCGTGCCCTTCGCCGCCGGCGGGACCGCCGACATCTTCGCGCGCATGGTGTCGAACCATCTGCAAGTGAAGCTGGGCAAGCCGTTCGTGGTCGAGAATGTCGGCGGCGCCGGCTCCATCCTCGGCGTGACGCGGTTGGCGAAATCGGCGCCTGACGGCATCACGCTCGGTCTTGCCAGCACCTCCGCGCTCGCGATCAACCCCACGCTCTACGGGCCGAAGCTCAGCTACCAGCCGGACAGGGACCTGGTGCCGGTCGCCCAGATCAGCGTCGTCCCGAACGTGCTCGTGGTGAATCCGAACAAGATCAAGGCGCGTACCGTGCCGGAGCTGATCGCCTATCTGAAGGCGAACCCGGACAAGGTCTCGTTCGGCTCGGCCGGCGTCGGCACCTCGCAGCATCTTGCCGCCGAACTGTTTCAACAGATGACCGGCACCAAGATGGTACATGTGCCCTACAAGGGCTCCAGCCAGATGCTGACGGATCTGTTGAGCGGCCAGATCGATCTTGCCTTCGACAACGTGCCGCTGCTGCTGCCGCAGGTGAAGACCGGCCAGCTCGCGATGCTCGCCACTGCAACGCCCAAGCGCGCCGCCTTCGATCCGGAAGTCCCGGCCGTCGCCGAATTCCTGCCGGGCTTCGAGGCCGTGGCCTGGCACGGCTTCTTCGTTCCCGCGGCCACGCCGAAGCCCATCGTCGAAAAGCTGTCAGGCGAGATCCGCGCCTTTATGCAGCAGCCGGAGACGGTGCAGAAGATGGCCGAGCTCGGCGCGGCCGCGGTCGCGGTGGACTCCGAACCTTTCAAGGCCTACATCGCCTCCGAGACCGAGCGGTGGAAGAAGGTGATCGAGGCGGCGAATATCAAGCTGGAGTAGGCGACGGTCGCTTCCCTGGAAGTAACGGATGGGTCGCTGTCGGTTCGGCTTCCTCACGAGCCTCCGCTGAGCGCGGGGCTCGCCCCTCATTCGAAGAATTCGCCAACCCAGTTGTGCCTGACGGCCTCGACGTGCCAGCCCATTGCGCGTTGCGCGTTCGGCAGGGGATCCGGCACGTCGCTGCGGACGTAGCTGTCGAGGCCTCGCGTACGGTGCGCGTGGCGTCCTTCGCTCCGCAGGCGAAACCTGCCCTGTGACTCGAAAATCCGGCTGTAGCCGTCGGTCGGGAAGAATGTTCCTGCGATCGGAAAATGGGTCGGCTGCTGCCGAAGCATCAGGAACGTGATGTCCTCCGCGGTTTCGGACTTGAAAGCCCGGCGGGAGGGGGAGGCGGTGATCGGGTGGTTTGGGGGCCTGATATCTGTCCGTCACGTTGCGCCGATTTGATAGGCGAAAGGTCGGCGCCGCAGGTCGGGACGAGGGGCGGACAATTCGCAGCTTGGCAAAGGAGAGATATGTCATGACTGTCCTGCTGAGAAACACCTTCAAGGCCTGGATCGACCGGCCGCCGGGCGCGCCGCCCAAGCTGGTCATGGTCGGCGACGTGAGGGTACCGACCGATGGCTGGCAGGCTCGGCTGACCAGGCGCTCGCCGCAGGGGATCAATCCGAAGATCCTGATTCTCGACGTGAACACCCAGCAACCGGGCGGCGAAGCGCAGGAAGCGATCACCACGATCCCGCTCCGCTACGAGGAGAGCCCGCCGCAGGACGAATACGGCCAGGTGATGATCGCGAACGGCAAGGCTGAGATCGTGGTCCGCGTCTGCGGCTCGAACTAGCTGAGGCGCTGATGAAGCCGCAGACGGGGGATTTTCGGCCGCGGGCATCAGCGAACTGGATCAGGCGATGCCTGCGCTGGCGGGTCTTGGTCACCGGCGCAGTCGCGCCGCCGGTTCACAGGCCCTTGCACCGCAGCGCTTGCCAGCCCAAGGCCGAGCGGGTAGAACCCTGCCACGCCTGAGCCGTGATTTGCGCCGAACGCGCTTCCGGCCGCAGCTGAACAAATCAGTAAGCCATTGAATTTGTTTGGCTATTCCGGTGGGGAATGGTGTAACGGTAGCACAACAGACTCTGACTCTGTTTGTCTTGGTTCGAATCCAGGTTCCCCAGCCAGTTCCGGGCGATTTATCGAGATCTTAACTTGCTCTGAATCAGGCCCCGGCGACGAGCCTGATGTGCCGTCGGCGGTCCGCGCCTTTCGTCGGTACGGCCTCGGCACATTGGCCGGACTCATAGCGCCCGCGATGCGTTGCGCGGCGATGCAAGGCGAAATGATTAGCGGCGCTTCTTCCGGCCTGTCTTGGCGGCGCGCTTTTTCGGCGCCCGTCGCTGGCCGCGACCTGCATCTGCCGCGCCCCATGGAATTTTCGCGCTGACGCGCGTCTTGGCGCCGACGAGATTGGGCGTCTGGTTGTATTTGAGGCGACGGAGTTTGGCCGTGACGAGCTCGCTCAGCTCCTGGAACGAAGGATTGGCGCCGCGGTCTCGTTGTTCGCGCAGCACCTTCGCCATGCAGAACGTGTAGGCGCCATACGACGTGACGCCGTCACGATATTCATAGGACAGCTCCTGCTCCTGGCAGGCCTCGAGGAGAATCGGCAGATAAGGACCGTGATGCCCGAGCTCGGCCCGCGTCTTGTTGTATTCCTTGTCGGGCTGGGTGCGGAGCGCCATGCTGCGCCCGAGCCGTTGCGTGGCGCCGTTGTCGCCGAGATAGTCGGCGCCGTTCTTGCGGCACCCACATGCCTTCGCTTGCCTCCCACCGCAGCGCCCGGTGGCGGATATCGTCGGGCGGCGTCAGGCCGCGGATGCGCGGACCGCCGTCACGTGTCATGCCGCCGGAATGGCAGCAGTCGAGCATGGCGACGAAATAACAGTCGTACGGAAGCTGTGAGTAGAGCTGGCTGAACTGGCGGTCGAGAATCGCGTGCTCGGGCGTCCAGTCGAAATCATAGGGGACCAGGCACTCGTCGACGCTATCCGGTGCACCGCTCGGGCTGTATCTGGGAATCTGGGCGCCATGGCCCGAGTAGAACAGCATACGCTCGTCGCCGTCGCGGACGCCCTCGAGCAGCCAGTGAAGCCTTTCCATGATGCCCTGCGCCGTCGCCCGCTCATTGAGCACGACGCGTATTTCGTCCGCCTTGAAGCCGCTTTCCTGCAGCACCGAGCTCATGAGGAATACGTCGTTGACGCATCCTTCGAGCCTGTCCGCGGGTTTGGGATAGTCGTTGATGCCGATCAGCATGGCGCGGCGGGTCGGCCGGGTGTCAATGCGGGCAATCCCCCGCGCGGCGCTGACGATGGAGCGTGACGCCGGCACCGGGACCACGTCGTGCCAGACGGTGGCGACGGTCTCGGGGCGCGACAGGTACCAGGTCGCGTTGTGATTCAGGAGATCGTTGGGGACATCGAACGGTGTCAGCACCTGCTGAAAATTGTCTGCGGCGATCTCGAGCGGATAGGTGAGAACGCGATCTTCCCGGTTGAACAGATGGTACCATTTCCGGCAGGGAAGGTCCTGAATGCGGCCTGCGAAGATGTCGCGCACGGCGGGATTGCCGATCTGCGAGCCGAACGTGACGAAGACCTTGTCACTGATCGCAGCGGGGTTGCGCACGAAGGTGTCGTAGCAGATCAGCGAGCCGAGACTGTGAGCCAGGACAACGTCGTAGTTGCCGCTTTTCAGCTTGTCGAGGACTGCGCTGCGCAGCGCCCTCTGCAACTGCTCATCCACCGACCACTGGGCGACCATGCCCGCGGTCCATCTGATCAGGGTTGGTACGTCATCGAGGCTGCGTGTGCCCGCGAGCAGATCACCGATCCCGTGGACGGTCGCGCTCGCCAGCAGTTTCGCCAGCGCGATGCCGTAGGTGACGAGGTTGGGCGGGCTCTTGTCGAACAGGTCGTCATACGAGAGGAAGTCGATGGCCGGGTTGAGGCTCTGATCGACGGACTGGACGGCGCGTATGATCGCCTCGGACCATGACTTTCGAAACTCGGTGTCGATCTCGGCGTGACCGACGCCGTGGACGCAAAGCAATGACAGGCGGGTGCTCATGAAAGCTGCCTTCTGCTCAACTGCAATCTGAAGTAGCCGATGTGCGAGCGCAAACGTCCGGGATGATGTCACGGCGCCGCGAGCTTCAAATGTGAAGTAGCGCACGAAATCCTCGCGACAGTTTGCCTCACCTTGCGGGTGCGATGACGTGTCGGATCGCCGTGCGCCGCTTCGTCCTTGGGGCAGGCAACCCAAAGGAGATCCCGTGATGCCCTATGTCGATGGTTTCGTGCTGGCCGTGCCGAAGGACAAGATCGAGGCCTACAAGGCGCTGGCGCGAAAGGCCTGCGCGGTGTGGATGGAACACGGCGCGCACGATTACGTCGAGTGCATCGGTGACGACGTGCCCTATGGCGAGTTGACCTCGTTTCCGCGCGCGGTGATCGCGAAGGAGGACGAGGTCGTGGTGTTCTCCTGGATCGTCTACCGTGATCGGGAGACCCGCGATGCCGTCAACAAGAAGGTGATGGCCGATGAGCGGCTCAAGGGCGCCGACATGCCCTTCGACGGCAAGCGCATGATCTATGGCGGCTTCACGACGCTGCTGCGGGCGAGCGACGTCGTTGGCTGACGGCGTTTCGCGGGGTGGGTTGGGCCTCACCCACCGCCTCTGCGTTCGCGGAAACACACGGGGGTAGGTTACGCCAGCGGACCGCGCTTGGCGCAGTCGCAGCGTTAACCCACCCCTGCAGATCGCAATGACGTCCACCGTTCGGGTTACCGCGTTCGCGCCGGGCGACGCCGGATTTGAACGCCGCCCGCGCCGGCGCGTTCGCTACCTCCCATGCAGCATTGCGCAAGTCCGTTTCACCTTGCCGGTGTCCGGCTGGCATGCCATCCTAGATTGGCCAGGCACAAATAAACGGAAGCGGGCGCTTAGCCTGCAGCTTCCAAAATAGCGTGGTCGGGGAAACCCTTTGGGAGGTCTGATTTGATGAATTTCAAACACGTCACCGGGCTGTTTTGCGCAGCCGCGATGTTCCTTGCGCTGGGCTCCGGCGCGCAAGCCCAGGACAAGGTCGTCAAGATCGGCGTCATCATGCCGATGTCCGGCGGCACCGCCTCGATCGGTGCGCACGCCAAGGCGGCGCTCGAAGTCGCCATGGACATCATCAACAACGCCCATCCTGAGCTTGGCAATCTGCCGCTGGCGAAGAACGCCGGCCTTGCCGGCCTCGGCGGAGCCAAGATCGAGGCTGTGTTCGCCGACAACCAGGGCAACCCGGCGACGGGCCAGAATCAGGCGCTGCGCCTGATCACGGAAGAGAAGGTGGCGGCCGTGTTCGGCTCCTACCAGTCCGGCGTCACGCTGACTTCGAGCGCCATCGCCGAGAAATACGGCGTTCCCTTCCTGAACTCGGAATCGGTCGCCGCCAATCTCACCGAGCGCGGCTTCAAATGGTTCTTCCGCACCACGCCGATCGCGACCGATTTCGCCAAGATCTATGTCGACTTCCTCGCCGACATCAAGGCGCAGGGTGCCAAGACCGACAGCGTCGCGGTGGTCCATGACAACACCGAATACGGCACCTCGGTCGCCAACACGATCGCCGGCGCCTTCAAGGAAAAGGGCCAGCCGATCGCGCTCGACGTCGCCTATCCCGTCAATGCGACCGACTTGCAGGGCCAGGTGCTGCAGCTCAAGGACAAGAAGCCCGACGTCGTCATCATGATCAGTTACACGTCGGATGCGATCCTGTTCGCCAAGACCATGCAGTCGCTCGACTACAAGCCGCCCGTGCTGCTGGCCGACGATGCTGGCTACTCCGATCCGTCCTTCACCAAGGCGGTCGGCAAGATCTCGCAAGGCGTCTTCAACCGCTCGTCCTGGGTCGTGGGACCGCCGGGCTCGGCGTCCGCCATCATCGCCGACATGTACAAGAAGAAGAGCGGCGAGGAGATGGACGACACGGTCGCTCGGCAGATGCAGGGCTTCTTCGTGCTGGCCGATGCCATCGACCGCGCCGGCTCGACCGACCCAGCAAAGATCCAGGCCGCGCTGAAGGCGACGGACCTGAAGCCCGAGCAGCTCATGATCGGCTACAAGGGCGTGAAGTTCGACGACAAGGGCCAGAATGTCCTCGCGTCCGGCGCCATCATCCAGCTTCAGGATGGCGAGAACTATGTCTCGGTGTGGCCGAAGGCCAATGCCGAGAAAGCGCCGATGCTGCCCTACAAGGGCTGGTGAGATTGACGGCGGGACCGCGCGTCCCGCCTTTCCTCAAATGATCTGATCAGAGCAACGCAGCTCATGTCCTTTGTTCTCGTGCAGGTGATTGCCGGCGGGCTTCTGCTCGGTGCCGTCTACGCCCTGTTTTCCTCTGGCCTCACGCTGGTGTGGGGCATGATGAACATCGTCAATTTCGCGCATGGCGACTTCGTCATGCTCGGCATGTACGTCGCCTATGTCGTCTACACGCTGATGGGGGGAGGGCCCATCCTCGGCGCGCCGCTGGCGACACTGGTGCTCGCGACCGTCGGGGTCGTGGTCTATTTCGCCCTGATCCGCGACATCATGAAGGGGCCGATGCTGGCGCAGATCCTCGGCACGTTCGGGCTCGCGCTGCTGCTGCGCTATTCCGTGTTCTGGTGGTTCGGCGCCAACTTCCTGTCGATGCCGTCGAATATCGTCGGCGGCACCTATGCGTTTGCGGGCCTGCGCATCGAAGCCTCGCGGCTGCTTGCCGGTGTCGTCGCGCTGCTGGTGACATTCGGCCTCCACCTGCTCCTGACGCGCACATCGCTTGGTTCAAAAATGCTGGCGGTGGCGGAGGATCAGACCGCGGCTCAGCTCATGGGCATCAGGCCCGATACCATGCAGGCGATCGCCTGGGCCATCGCGGCCGGCGCCACCGGCCTTGCCGGCGCGCTGATCGCGAACTTCTTCTACATCGTGCCGACGGTCGGCGAGACGCTCGGCATCGTCGCCTTTGTCACGGTGTCCCTCGGCGGCTTCGGCAGCGTGCCCGGCGCGCTCGTTGCGGGCCTGTTGATCGGCGTGATCGAGTCGCTCTCCGGCTATCTGATCGGTGCGGTCTACAAGGACATCGTCGTCTATGTCCTGTTCCTGTTCTTCCTCTGGTTCCGGCCGCAAGGCCTGATGGGCAAGCTCTGATGAGAAAGCTGCAATGCGGCGCTTGATCTGGCTCTCGATCGTCGCAGCACTGGCAATTGCCTATCCGTTGCTGCTGTCCTCGCCGTTCCAGCAGCGCTTGGGCGCACTGGTGCTGCTCTATGCCATCGCCGCGTCGGCCTGGAACATCGTCGGCGGCTATGCCGGCCAGGTCTCGGTCGGCCATGTCGTGTTCTTCGGCTGCGGCGCCTATGCCGCGATGGGGTCTTACGCAAAGTTCGGGCTGTCGCCGCTGTTCGGTATCCCCGGCGGCATCGTGCTGGCGGTGGGCTTGGCCGCAATCATCGGTGTACCGACGCTGCGGCTGTCCGGCCACTATTTCAGCATGGCGACGATCGCGGTCGCTGAGACCATGCGGCTGATCGTCACCAACACCGAGTGGCTCGGGGCGGCCGTGGGTCTTTCCGGTCCAACGGTCCCGCGCAACATCTTCGATCTCTCGTTCCTGTCGTCGCTGCCGTACTACTACCTCTTTCTGGTCGTCCTCGTGATCACGCTGTTCATCACCTGGTGGATGACCAACAGCCGCATGGGATTCTATCTGCGCGCGATCAAGGATTCCGAGCGCGCTGCGCGGTCGCTCGGCGCGCCCGCGAGCCGGACCAAGCTCTACGCCTACATGCTGAGCGCGGCGCTGACGAGTGTCGCCGGCGCGCTCTATGCGATGATGTTCGGCTTCGTCGATCCCGAGTCCGGGCTCGGCATCCTGATCTCGGTCAAAATCCTGATCATGGCGGCACTGGGCGGGGCAGGGCTGCTGTTTGGTCCGCTGGTGGGAGCTGCGATCCTCGTACCATTGGAGGAGATCTCCAACAGCTGGCTTGGCGGCAAGGGGGCCGGGCTCACCTTCGTGCTGTATGGCGCGATCATCGTGCTGATCGCGCGTTTCCAGCCGGGTGGCCTGCTCAGCCTGTTCGTGGGACGCAGGAAGACCGGTGCTGACAAGGGAGCCGGCCATGCTCCTTGAAGCGCGCGGGATCACAAAAGCGTTCGGCAGCTTCAAGGCGGTGGACGATGCCTCCGTGACCTTGGAGCAGGGCGACATTCTCGGCCTGATCGGCCCGAACGGCGCGGGCAAATCCACCTTCTTCAATTGCCTCACCGGCGATCTCAAGACCACGTCGGGCCGTGTGCTGTTCGAGGGGACCGACATTACCGACTTCGCGCCGGAGCAGCGCGCGGGGCTCGGGCTTGCGCGTACCTTCCAGGTGCCGCAGACCTTTGAAGGCATGACGGTGCTCGAGAACGTCATGATCGGTGCCTTCCTGCGCACCTCGCATCGCCACGAGGCCGAGACCAGGGCGCGCGCGGTGCTGGAGCGCGTCGGCATGAGCAGGCTTGCGGATGCTCCGGCGCGCTCGCTGGGCACGCCCGGCCGCAAGCGGCTGGAGATCGCCCGCGCACTGGCGACCGAGCCCAAGGTGCTGCTGCTCGACGAGGCCATGGCCGGCCTCAACGCCCATGAGGTGAGGCTCGCCATCGATCTCGTCCGCGACATCCACCGTTCCGGCATCACGCTCGTCATCGTCGAGCACATCATGGAAGTGATCATGTCGCTCGCGAGCCGCGTGATGGTGTTTCACCAGGGCAAGGAGATCGCCCGCGGCTCGCCGCGCGAGGTCACCTCGAACCCGGCGGTGATCGAAGCCTATCTCGGCAAACGCGCGGCGAAGGCCGCGGCCGGCCATACGCCGGTCGAGCTGATGGGCGGACAGGATCTATGAGCGGCGCGCTTCTTCGGATCGAGCACCTCGAGGTGCGCTATGGCGACCTCATCGGTGTCTCCGACGTCTCGCTGGAGGTGCCGGAGGGCAGCGTCGTTGCGCTGCTCGGCTCCAATGGCGGCGGCAAGACCACGACGCTGAACGCAATCGCGGGTCTCATTCCCGTGCATTCCGGATCGATCAGCTTTCGCGGTGAGGACATCGCCGGCCAGAAGGCCTTTGCGATCGTGCGCAAGGGGCTTGCGCTGTCGCCGGAAGGCTGGCGGCTGTTCGTGCAGCAGAGCGTCGAGAACAACCTCATGCTCGGCGCGACGCCGTTGCACGACAAGTCGCGCCAGGCCAATTTGCTTGAGCGCGTCTACGAGATCTTTCCGCGCCTGAAGGAACGCCGCAACCAGCGCGCCGGCACCATGTCCGGCGGCGAGCGGCAGATGCTCGCGGTCGGCCGCGCGCTGATGAGCGATCCGAAGCTATTGATGCTGGACGAACCGTCGCTCGGCCTCGCGCCGGCGGTGGTCGAATCCATGTACGAGACCTTCGGCCGCCTGCATCGCGAGGGCCTGACCATCCTGCTCGCCGAGCAGTCGATCGAGCTGGCGCTGGAGGTCTCGGACTTCGCGACCGTGCTGCAGGTCGGCAAGAGCGTGCTGTCCGGCACGGCCGCAGCACTCGCACAGGACCCGCAGGTGCAGAAGGCCTATCTCGGCGTCGACTGATTGATCTCCGCCTGGAGCAACAGCAACAGGCAACCGGCCAGCCGCGTCTCCATCTCCTTCGACCGAAGGGATAGCGGCCTGGGATCGTTGAGGATCGCGTTCACCAGCGTGCCCAGTATGACCTGAAAGCCGAAGGCGATGGTGCGGGTCTTTGCCGCCCTGCGTCCCTTGCCCATGGCCGGGAGCAGGAGAGGGGTGGCGCGTTCGGTCGTTGCCTTCGCGAGGGCCTTGAACGGCGTCCATTTGTCCGGGCGCGTGTCGTCGTGCTGAAGCGCGGCGCGCAGCACGCCCTCGTGGTTGCGCATCCAGGCGATGATGCCGCTGACGATGATGTGGCAGAGCTTGTCGAGGTCCGTATCCGGTGACGGTCGCCGGATTTCGCCGAGCCGTTGCTCGCCGTCGCGCGCAGCCAGCGCCATCAATGCGTTGAAATAGGCCTCCTTGCTCTCGAAGCGGCTATAGAAGGCGCCGACGGTGGCGCCGACCTCGGTGCAGAGCGCCTCGATCGACAGCTCGGCAAGGCTGCGCGTGCGCAGCATGTCGGCGCCGGTGCGCAGCAGCGCCAGGGTTGTCTCGCGGCTGCGCTTCTGCCGCGACGGGGCAACGCCCGGAAGGTCGAAATCGGGGTCGTCCGAGCTTGGCCGCATCCGCGCTTGCATCCGGCAAAAATCATAATCATAATTCGGATTATAATTTAAGCGTGGGCGGGGCCGCGGGTCAACCGTGCAGTTCGCGCAGCCAGCAGGGAGGAGCAGATGAGCGCAGGCAGCGGCACGCCGTTCCGCGGCACCGTCGGCAAGACGGTCGCGGAGTCGAACCCCTGGTGGCCGGAGGCGCCAAGGCCGCCGGAAGGCGCGCCGAACATCCTGGTCGTGCTGTTCGATGACGTCGGCTTCTCCGATTTCGGCTGCTATGGCTCGACAATCAGGACGCCGACCATCGACAGGCTCGCCGCGGAGGGGTTGCGCTACTCCGGATTCCACACCACGGCGATGTGCTCGACGACGCGCGCCGCGCTGCTGACAGGACGCAATCATCACTCGGTCGGCGTCGGCTGCCTTGCCAATTTCGACTCCGGCTATCCCGGCTATCGCGGCAAGATCGCACGCGAGGCGGGGACGCTGGCCGAGATGCTGCGCATACATGGCTACCGCAACTACATGATCGGCAAATGGCATGTCACGCCGCTGACCGAGAGCGGCGCCGCCGGTCCGTTCGACGGCTGGCCTCTGGGACGCGGTTTTGACCGCTTCTACGGCTTCCTCGATGCCGAGACCGACCAGTACGCGCCAGAGCTCGTCTCCGACAACACGCATATTGATCCTCCCGGCACCTACGCCGACGGCTATCACCTGACCGAGGACCTGATCGACCAGTCGATCCGATTCATCGGCGACCATGTCGCCGATCGTCCTGACGTTCCCTGGCTCACCTGGGTCGCACTTGGCGCCTGCCACGCGCCGCATCAGGCCCCGGCCGACATCATCAGAAGTTACGACGCCGAGTTCGCGCACGGCTGGGACGTCGAGCGCGAACGGCGTCTGGCACGCCAGAAGGCGATCGGGCTGGTGCCTGAGGGAACGCGGATGCCGGCACGCAACGACGGCGTCAAGGCCTGGGAGGCGCACTCGGCCGACGAGCGCCGCGTCTTCACCCGCCTGCAGGCGGCTTTCGCCGGCATGCTCGATCATTCCGATCGGCATCTTGCACGGCTTGTCTCGTTCCTGGAAACGGCCGGCATTCGCGACAACACCGTGATCATCGTGATGTCCGACAACGGCGCGAGCCAGGAGGGCGGGCCGCTCGGCTTCGTCAACGCGATGGGGCCGTTCAACTTCAAGCCGGAGCCGATTGCGGAGAAGCTCGCGCGTCTCGACGATATCGGCGGGCCCGACACCCACAGCAATTTCCCGCATGGCTGGGCGATGGCGTCGAACACGCCGCTGCGGCGCTACAAGCAGAACACCCACGGCGGCGGCATCCGTGATCCCTTCGTCATCAACTGGCCGAAGAAAATCGCAGGCGAAGGCGAGCTGCGGCACCAGTTCGTCCACGCCTGCGACCTCACGCCGACGCTGCTCGAGCTGATCGGCATCGAGGCGCCGAATGAGATCGGTGGCTGCCCACAGATGCCGCTGGAAGGCGAGAGCTTTGCGCGCTCGATCACGGATGCGTCCGCGCCCTCAAAGAGCTCGCCGCAATATTTCGAGATGTTCGGCCATCGCGGCCTCTGGCACGGCGGATGGAAGGTGGTCGCCTTCCATCCCTCGGGGACGCCGTTCGAGAACGACAAATGGGAGCTGTTTCATCTCGACCGGGATTTCTCCGAGACCGACGATCTCGCCGCAAAGGAGCCGGAGCGTCTGGGAGCAATGATCGCGACCTGGTGGGCGGAAGCCGAGATGCACAAGGTGCTGCCGCTCGACGACCGCTTCGGTCCGCGCTTCGCCGAGAACGCCGCGCGCTTCCATGGTTCGCGCCACCATTTCGTCTTCCACGCCGGCATGGGCCACGTGCCGACCGATGTCGCACCGGACGTGCGCAGCCGCAGCTACACGATCGAGGCGCATGTCGAGACCGACGAGGCGGGTGCAAACGGCGTGCTGATCTCGCATGGCGACGCGACGTCAGGCTACAGCCTCTACGTCAGGGATGGCCATCTCGTGCACGACCTCAATATCGGCGGCAGCCACCAGGTCGTTCGGTCGGACCGCAAGGTGCCGTCAGGCGCGCGGCGGCTCGGCGTGCATGTCGAGCGGCTCGTGCGCAAGGAGCCGCCGGCCAAGGGGTCGCGCACCGGCGTCACCGAATACACGCTGCTGATCGACGGCGAGCCGGCGGGGTCGCTCCAGACCCAGCTCGGCTTCCACACGCTGATCTCGTGGTCCGGCCTCGACATCGGCCGCGACCGTGGCAGCCCCGTGTCGCATTACAAGGCGCCGTTCGAATTCGAGGGGCGGCTGCTGCGCGTCACCGTCACCATGCACGACGACCAGAAGCTCGACGGCGATGCCGTCGGCAACGCGCAGATGGCGCGGCAGTAGGGACGGGAGGTTGGGTGGCGAGAACCGGTGTCATGCCCCCGCGCAGGCGGGGCATCCAGTACGCCGCGGCCCATCGATTGAACCATAGCCGTCTCGGAGTACTGGATCGCCCGCCCCAGTGCGCAATTGCGCACAAGGCGGGCGATGACAGTGTGGGCCTTACTTGATCTTGTCGTAGGCCGCCGCGAAATCGCCCAGCGGCATCGGGATCGCGATCGCCTCCTTGGCCATGTTCTGGAAGGAGACCTTCAGCTGCTTGCCCGACCGCAAGGCCGCGAGCAGGTCCGCCGCGATCGGCGTCGAGGCGTAGCAGCCGCGGTTCTCGCAGGTCTGGATCTGGAGGTCGAATGTCTTGCCCTCGTCGACCTGGAGCTTGGCCCCGACGGGCAGGTTGAGGCCGAGCGGCAATTGCAGCAGCGCCACCGGTGTGCGGGTGTCGGGCGCGATGCGGATGTTGATCAGCACGATGGTCTGGCCGGTCTTGGTCAGCACCGCGTTCTGCTCCATCGCGCATTCGAGCGGCGCGTCGCGGCTGACGCTGGTGCAGCGCACGACCCATCCGGCTTGCTGTGCACCGTCAGCCTGCGGCTGCGTCGGAGCTGGCGCGGGCTGTGCGGCCGGTGCAGGGGAAGCGGCGTTCTTTTTGGCGGTCTGCTGGGCAGACGCACCGCCTGTCGACAGCAGAAGGGCGGCGGCGAGGGCGACAAGTCTGGATTGCATGGACATGGCGAAACCGCGTTGGCGTGAACCGAGGGCTTCGCTGTAGCGTCGCGGGAGCCGCGGCGCAAGTTTACTCGGCGGCTTGCTTAACGGTGCCGTGCTCGGCGACCTCGTGGCCGTCGCCGTCACCCGAACGGCCCCAGCCCGAGAACCAGTTGTTGAGCTCGTCGAGATAGAGATAGACCACCGGGGTGGTGAACAGCGTCAGCGCCTGGCTGACGATCAGGCCGCCGACCATGGCGTAGCCGAGCGGCTGGCGGATCTCGGCGCCGGTGCCGTGGCCGAGCATCAGCGGCACGCCGCCGAGCAGCGCGGCCATCGTCGTCATCATGATCGGCCGGAAGCGCAGCAGCGCGGCCTGACGGATCGATTCCGCCGGCGTCTTGTGCTCGTCGCGCTCGGCCGCGATGGCGAAGTCGACCATCATGATGCCGTTCTTCTTCACGATGCCGATCAGGAGGATGATTCCGATCAATGCAATGAGGCTGAAGTCGAAGCCGGCCGCCATCAGGATCAGGAGCGCGCCGACGCCGGCCGAGGGCAGGGTCGACAGAATCGTGATCGGATGGATGTAGCTCTCGTACAAGATGCCGAGGATCAGATAGACCACGACGAGGGCTGCGAGGATCAGCAGCGGCACGGTGCCGAGCGACTGCTGGAACGCCTGCGCGGTGCCCTGGAAGCTCGAATTCAGGGTCGGTGGTGCGCCGAGATCGGCCATCGCCTTCTGCACGGCTTCGGTGGCCTGGCCGAGCGCGACGCCCTGGGCGAGGTTGAAGCTGATCGTGATCGCCGGGAACTGGCCCTGGTGGCTAATCGAGAGCGGGCGGACCGGATCGGTGGACCAGGTCGCAAAGGTCGACAGCGGCACCTGCTCGCCGGTCAGCGGCGATTTCAGGTAGAGCTTGTTCAGGCTGTCGAGACTGCCCTGCATCTCCGGCAGGATCTCGAGGATCACCTTGTAGGTGTTGAGCTGGGTGAAATACTGCGTGACCTGCCGCTGTCCGAAGGCGTCATACAGCGTGTCGTCGATCAGCTGCGGCTGGATGCCGTAGCG
This sequence comes from Bradyrhizobium sp. Pa8, assembly GCF_052588265.1. Classification (NCBI taxonomy): domain Bacteria; kingdom Pseudomonadati; phylum Pseudomonadota; class Alphaproteobacteria; order Hyphomicrobiales; family Nitrobacteraceae; genus Bradyrhizobium; species Bradyrhizobium sp. Pa8. Next base: position 4,027,246 of record NZ_CP176767.1, read on the forward strand.
CGATGCGGTGTCGCGGTTGATCTTGAGCTGGACCGTGGTGCCCTGCGTCTGCTGGTCGGTCGCGACGTCGCGCAGCTGCGGCAGCGTCTGCATCTTGGCGAGGATCTTCGGCGCCCAGTCGTTGAGCTCGGTGAGATCGGCATCCTGTAGCGTGAATTCAAACTGCGTGCGCGTCGGCCGGCCGCCGAGCCGGACGTCCTGGGCCGCCTGCATGTAGAGGCGGGCGCCGGACACCTTATCGAGCTTGGGGCGGAGCCGGGCAATGATCTCCTGCGCCGACGCGTTGCGCTCGTTGCGCGGCTTCAGCGTGATGAACAAATTGCCGTTGTTGCCGGCGCGGCCGCTGCCGCCGATGTTCATCGCGATCGTGGCGACGTCGGGATCGTCCATCACGATCTTGCCGAGCTCGACCTGGCGCCGCTGCATCTCGGCGAAGGAGATGTCCTGGGACGCTTCCGAGGTCGCGGTGATCAGGCCGACGTCCTGCTGCGGGAAGAAGCCCTTTGGGATCAGGATGAACAGGTAGATCGACAGGCCGAGCGTGGCGAAGAAGATCAGGAGCGTGGTGCGGCGCCAGGCCAGGGCATGATCGAGAACGTACTCGTAGCCGCGCAGCATGCCGTCGAAGGCGCGTTCGCTCCACTGGTAGAACTTGCCGTGGGTCACCTCGCCATGGGCGCGCAGGAAGCGCGAGGCCATCATCGGCGTCAGCGTCAGCGACACGAACATCGAGACGAAGATGGTCATTGCCAGCACGACAGCGAACTCGCGGAACAGGCGTCCGATGATGCCGCCCATCAGCAGCAGCGGGATCAGCACCGCGACCAGCGAGATGCTGATCGAGACGATGGTGAAGCCAATTTCCTTGGAGCCCTTGAAGGCGGCCGCCATGGGCGATTCGCCTTCCTCGATGTAGCGCGTGATGTTCTCGAGCATCACGATGGCGTCGTCGACGACGAATCCGACCGCGATGGTGAGCGCCATCAGCGACAGATTGTCCAGCGAATAGCCAACGACCCACATCAGGGCGCACGCGCCCAATAGCGCCAGCGGAACCGTGATGGTGGGGATGACCGTCGCCCAGAAGCTGCGCAGGAAGACGAAGATGACCATAACCACGAGGGCGATGGTCAGGAGCAGCGTGAACTGGACGTCCTCGACCGCGGCACGGATCGTCGTGGTGCGGTCGCTGATGAGCTCGATCTTGATCGCGGGCGGGATCGCTGCGACGAGGCGAGGCAGGGTCGCCTTGATCCGGTCGACGGTCTCGATGACGTTGGCGCCCGGCTGCTTGAACACCACCAGGAACACGCCGCGCTTGCCGTTGGCCCAGGCCGCCTGCTTGGCGTCCTCGGGCCCGCTGACCGCCTGGCCGATGTCGCGGATTCGCAACGGGCCGCCGTTGCGATAGGCGATGATGACGTCGTTCCAGTCCTTGGACTGGGTGAGCTGGTCGTTGGCGTAGATCGTGTAGGCGCGCTTCGGCCCGTCGATATTGCCCTTGGGGCTGTCGACCGTGGTGATCGCGATCTGGCTGCGCACGTCCTCCAGCGATAGCCCCTTGGCGACGAGTTTCGCCGGGTCGATCTGAATGCGGATGGAGGGCTTCTGCTGGCCGCCGATGAAGACCTGCGCGACGCCCGAGAGCTGGCTGATTTGCTGGGCAAGCTGGGCGTCGACGGCATCGCTGACGGTGGTCAGCGGCAGTGTATCGGATGTCGCCGAGAGCAGCAGGATCGGCGCGTCGGCCGGGTTGACCTTCCGGTAGGTCGGCGGCGAGGGCAGGTTCTTCGGCAGCTGGCCGCTTGCGGCGTTGATGGCGCCCTGCACGTCGTTGGCGGCGCCGTCGATGCTGCGGTTGAGGTCGAACTGGATGGTGATCGAGGCGGTGCCGAGATAACTCGTCGAGGTCATCTGGGCGATGCCGGGGATCTGGGCGAATTGCCGCTCGAGCGGCTGGGCCACCGACGAGGCCATCGTCTCGGGGCTGCCGCCCGGCAAATTGGCCGTGATCTGGATGGTCGGGAAGTCCACCTGCGGCAGCGGCGCGACCGGCAGCAGCGGATAGGCGACGAGACCGACGAAGAGGATGCCGGCCATCAGCAGCGAGGTGCCGATGGGATAACGGATGAAAGGTGCCGAAATCCCGCCCTCGGTCATTCCTGTCGTACCTTGTTCTGGCTCGGATCCGAGCTTGCTACGGCCGTCGAGACGAGGCTTCCGGGCTGGACCTTGAACTGGCCACCGGTGATCACCTGTTGACCCGGGCTCAAGCCTTCGTCGACGACCGAACGGCCGTCGATGGCGTAGCTGACCTTGATCTTGTGCACTTCCGCCTTGTTGTCCTGATTGACGGTATAGGCGTAGAGGCCGTTGGTCGAATGCTGAACCGCGTCATCCGGAACCACGGTCGCGTCCTTCAGGGTGCGTACCAGAAGGCGCGTCGAAACCGACTGCCCCGGCCACAGCGTGTGTTCCTTGTTGTCGAACACCGCCTTGAGCCGAATAGTCCCGCTGGTCGTGTCGACCTGGTTGTTGATGACCGCGAGCTTGCCCTCAGCCAGCGTTTTCTTGCCGTCGGTGGTGAACGCGATCACCTTGAGCGCACCGGCCTTCTGGCCTTCGCTGATATAGGGCAGCTGATCTTCCGGCGCGGTGAAGATCACCGAGATCGGCTCGACCTGCGAGATCGTCACGATTCCCGTCTGCGTGGAGGCGTTGACGATGTTGCCAACGTCGACTAGGCGCAGCCCGGCCACGCCGGTGAATGGCGCCTTGATCTGGGTGTAGTCGAGCTGGGTCTGGGCGTTGGAGATGGCGGCTTCGTCGGCGGCGATCTGGGCGGTCAGCTGCGCGACGGTGGAACGCTGGGTGTCGACCCGCTGCGCAGTCGCGAACTCGCCGAGCTTCATGGCGCGCTGGAGCTCGAGGTTGGCGTTGGCGAGATTCGCCTCGTCCTGCGCCTTCTTGGCCTTGGCCTGGTCGAGCGTGGCTTGATAGGGCCGGGGATCGATCGAGACCAGAAGCTCGTCCTGCTTGACCATCTGGCCTTCGCTGAAGGCGATCTTGTCGATCTGGCCGTCAACCCGGCTCCGGACCTGCACGGTGTTGAAGCCCTGAACCGTGCCGAGACCGGTCAGGTAAACCGGGAAGTCGGACTTCTGGACCGGCGAAACGCTGACGGGGATGGCGGACGGGCGTGGCGGACCCTTTTGAGCCGTCTGGGTTTTTCCGGCCTCGGGCGAGCCGAATTTCTGCCAGCCATAGTAACCCGCGGAAGCCACGGCCGCGATGATAAGAATCCAGAGGATCGGCCGTGTTTTTTTCATGTCGGCTCGTTGGTTCGTACGCTCAAAACTACGAATTGTGGAGCAATCGTAGGGTTCCAGCGCGCTTGTATAATACACGCCAAGTTCCAGTGTAAACAGCACTATCCGTTCGGAATCCTAAACAATTGGAAAGCTTTGCACTGTCTAGGCAGCTCCGTGGCACTACGGTGTGCAGTGCTGCATTTTCCCGACGCGAACGATCCGCGCGCAAATCTTGGGCAATGCCCGGAGCCGCTGTGGGCGGCCTGCGGAGCTGTCCGCAAGGCCGCCCCGGCTGCGCTGCGAAGTGAGCCGGAATCATCCCCCGTGAGAATGGTTCTAATTCGCCTGCACGGCGTTTCGGTTGTCAGGAAATTCGGCATCGGTCATATCGGCCCCGCCACAACGGGAGCGCAGGATGGACGAACTGAACGGCAAGCTGATCGCGTGCCAGATTCTGATCACGGGACTGATCGCACGCGTCGCTAACGAGCAGCGCGATCCCTTGCGATTCCTGACCGACTTTCGCGACGAGATCAAAGCCGTCGTCAACGGCGTCAACATCGCCGGCATGGACAACTCCGATCGCGTGCGCGCCGTCGCGCAGAAAACCGTCGACGAATTGTTCTCGCTGATGAAGCCGCCGAGCAGCGATTGATGCTGTGAGCGAGACCGAGTAGCGCGTGATAATTTTGCGCTCACTTTAGAATGAGTCCAATCTGATTTTAGAACGATTTCAAACTACAGTTTAGAATCGTTTTGATCTGGACTGATTCAAGCGTTCTCGCGGTGTGCTCGCATTGACCCGCTATTTTGCGGCCGATACCAACACCCATCGTTCGTCGAAGTGAATGAGCGAACAAGAAGATGGGGCGTTTGGTAATGGGGCAGGTGGTCGCACCGAAGTCGTTGCGTTCGGTCGTAGCGTTCAATGGGATGGATGAGAAGTCCGCGGGAATTTCCGGCAAGAAGGTCTCGGCCGTCGCGAGCTTGATCGCAGTCGCGTCGGTGTCGAGCGGCGCAGAGGCGCAGCAGTCGAACCTGCCGCCGGTGACGGTCGATGCGCCGGTCCAGCGTCCGCGCCCGGCGGCCTCCAAGCCTTCGCCCGAGCAGGTCCGCGCCCGCAACGCGGTTCGCCGCGCCGCGCAGCGCCAGCAGGCTCAGCAGTCGGCTCCGACGACGCCCTCCGGCCCGGCCGATGCAAATCCCTATGCCGATCCGGCCGCGCCCTACAAGGTCGACCGTGTCCAGGCGTCGGGCAAGTTTCCCGAGCCGCTTCTGAACACGCCCAAGACCATCACCGTGCTCAGCAAGGAGATCCTCGAAGACAAGAACGCGACGACCCTGAGGGAGATCGGGCGCTCGACCGCGGGCGTAACGCTGGGTTCGGGTGAAGGCGGCAACGCGTTCGGCGACCGCTTCTTCATCCGCGGCTTCGATGTGCGCAACGACGTCTTCATCGATGGCATCCGCGATCCCGCGGTCTCCATCCGCGAGAACTTCTTCACCGAGCAGCTCGAGATCCTGCGCGGCCCGGCCTCGTCCTTTGCGGGCCGCGGCACCGCGGGCGGTGCGATCAACATCGTCACCAAGCAGGCGACCGATCGCAACTTCCAGAACGCCGAGACGACGTTCGGCACCGACATGACCAAGCGCGTCACCATCGACGTCAACCAGGTCATCGACCCGACCTTCTCGGTGCGCGTCGGAGGCCTGTTCCAGGACGCCAATGTCGCCGGCCGCAACTACGTGACCGACAATCGCTGGGGCACTTTCATCTCGACCAAGTACACCCCGACCAACGACATCAAGATCACCACGAACTACGTTCACACCGACCTCAGCGGCTATCCTGATTTCGGCGTGCCCTACTACAAGCAAGGCAACGTGCCGGCCACCGAAGCGGGCATTCCGCGCGGCAACTGGTACGGTTTCCTCAATCGCGACTTCCAGACCGCGCGGCAGGATTTCGGTACGTTGACCGGCGAGTACAAGCCGACCGACAACATCACCCTGACCAGCCGGACCCGCATGGAGCAGTCGACGCTGGAATATATCGGCACGTTGCCGCAATCGCCGATCACGACCAATCCCGATCCGACCAAGTGGACGATCACCGCGAGCGCGCAGAGCCGCAACCAGTGGGTCGACGTCATCGCCAACCAGGAAGAGGCCGCGTTCAAGTTCAACACGGGATCGGTCAAGCACACGGCGGTGACCGGGCTCGATGTCGCCAATGAACGCATCGGAATCGGCCGCTACACCGGCCTCTCATCGGAAGCGTTCGGCGCCGGCGCCACCAGCAGTGGCGCTCTGACACTCCAGAACATGTATTCACCGGGCTACACCAACACGCCCGGCCCGTTCAACCCGGTGCTTGGCGGCGATCCGACCCGTTACAACGTCGATAGCGGCGCCGTCTACGTGATGGACACGGCGAACTGGGAAGACACCATCATCGTGAACGGCGGTGTGCGCTGGGACAGCTACAAGCTGAAATCGTCGATTGCGGCGGCTTCGAGCAGCGTCGACTCCGACTTCGTCAACTACAACGTCGGCATCGTCTACAAGCCCGTTCCGATCGGCAGCCTCTATGCGGCCTATGCGACCTCGACCAATCCGTTCGGCTCCGAGCTCGACGCAACCGGCACGGACTACGGCTCGTCTCCGCCGACCGGCACCACGATCCTCGGGCCCGAGCAGAACAAGGGGGCGGAAGTCGGCACCAAATGGGAGCTGTTCGACCGGCACCTGCTGGTGACCGGCGCACTGTTCCAAACGACCAAGGACAATGCCCGTGAGACCGTCGGCACCACGCTGACCTCGGGTGCGGCCTACCGGATCCAGGGTATCGACATTGAGGCCAGCGGCAAGCTGACCGATCGCTGGAGCATCTTCGGCGGCATCGTGCTGATGGACTCGAAGGTCACCAAGAGCAACATCCCCAGCAACGTCGGCCTGCCACTCGCCAACGTCGCGCATCAGTCGTTCAGCCTGCTCACCAAGTACAAATTCGACGGTGACTGGGAGCTCGGCGGCCAGGCGGTGTTCCGCTCCAAGGTCTATGGCGGCACCTTCGGCGCCAACACCGGCACGCTGATCCCGAGCTACTGGCGCTTCGACGCGTTCATCGAGAAGAAGATCGACAAGAACTGGACCATGAAGTTCTACGCCCAGAACCTCACCAACAAGCTCTATTACGACACGCTCTATCGCAGCGCGACGCCGTTCGTGGCGGTCGCGCCGGGCAGGGCGTTCTACATCGTAACATCTGCGAAGTTCTGATCATGTTGACGTGCCTGCCTGGCGTTCTCAGCAAGGATGATGTGGCGGATTTCCGCCGCATCATGGACGCCAGCGAATGGGAGGACGGGCGCTCCACCGCCGGCTCGCAGTCGGCGATGGTTAAGCGCAACGAGCAATTGCCACCGGATGGCGAGGTCGCGCGAAAGCTCGGCAACCGCATCATCTCGGCGCTGACCTCGAACCCGCGCTTCATCGCGGCGGCGATCCCGCTCCAGATCTTCCCGCCGCTGTTCAACCGCTATGCGGCGAGCAGCGGCCACCATTTCGGCCTGCATGTCGACAACGCGATCCGCGGTGACCGCCTGACCGGCCTTCGCATCCGCACAGACCTCTCGGTCACACTGTTCCTGGCCGAGCCGGAAGAGTATGACGGTGGCGAACTTGTGATCGAGGACACCTACGGTTCGCACGAAGTGAAGTTGCAAGCCGGGGACTGCGTGCTCTATCCCTCGACCAGCCTCCATCTCGTCACGCCGGTAACGAGGGGAACGCGGGTTGCGTCTTTCTTCTGGCTTCAGAGCATGATACGGGACGAGCAAGCCCGGAGCATGATCTTTGACCTCGACACCGCGATTCAGGCGCTGGTGGAACGGCTCGGGCGTGACGATCCCGAAACGGTCAAATTGACGGGTATCTATCACAACCTCATTCGCTACTGGGCCGAAGTATGAAGATAATGTCCTTCCAAGCAAGCCTTGCCGCCGCCTTGATGCTGGCGGCCGCCTGGCTCGTATCCCCTGTTTCTGCCCAGACACAGACCCAGCCGGCGGCACCGGCTCAGGCGACGGCTCAGCCTTCTGCGCCCGGACCGGCGGAAGCGCCATCGGCAACCGCGCCCGCGGTTCAGGCCGCCCCCGCTGTCCAGACGGCGTCGCCCGCGGCCGCCACCCCGACGCCCGTGAAGGTCGATGCCGCGGCCGCTATCGCGCCGTCGATGAAGGAGCTGTCGCCCTGGGTGATGTTCATGTCGGCGGACGTCATCGTGAAGGCGGTGATGATCGGGCTTGCCTTTGCATCGCTGATGACCTGGACCGTGCTGATCGCCAAGTCGATCGAGCTGTCGGTCGCGTCCGGCAAGCTTCGTTCGGCACTGAAGAAGATCTCGGAGGCGCGGTCGCTGGCGGAAGCGCAGATGGCGCTCGGCGCCAAGCAGGGCATTCTGCCGTCCTTCCTGGCGGCAGCGCTGCGTGAGGCGCGGATGTCGGCCGGCCTGTCCAGCGATGCCGGCATCAAGGAGCGTGCGGCCTCGAGCTTTTCCGAGATCGTGCGCGCGGAGGCACGGCGCATCCGCATCGGCATGGGCGTGCTCGCGACCATCGGCTCCACGTCGCCCTTCGTCGGCCTGTTCGGCACGGTCTGGGGCATCATGAACAGCTTCATCGGCATCTCGAAGTCGCAGACCACGAACCTCGCCGTCGTCGCGCCCGGCATCGCCGAGGCGCTGCTCGCGACCGCGATCGGCCTCGTCGCCGCCATTCCCGCCGTCATTATCTACAACCACTTCTCGCGCATGACGAAAAGCTATCTCGAACTCGTCAGCCGTGCCTCGGGCGCGGCGGCGCGGCTGCTCTCGCGCGATCTCGACCGCAGCCACGGCAGCGCGCATTCGCGCGCGGCGGAGTGAACCATGGGCGTTTCGCTCGCAGACAATGACGACGACGACGATTTCGGCGAGACGCACGACATCAACGTCACGCCGTTCATCGACGTCATCCTGGTGCTGCTGATCATCTTCATGGTCGCGGCTCCGCTCTCCACGGTCGATCTGCCGATCGATCTGCCGACCTCGAGCGCGACCCCGCAGAAGAAGCCGGACAAGCCGACCTATCTCAGCATCAAGCCCGATCTGACGCTTGCGATCGGCGAAAACCCGGTCCACCGCGCCGAGTTGATCGGGACCCTCGACGGCCTGTCCGACATGAGCAAGGACAAGTATGTGTTCCTGCGCGCCGATCGTTCGGTGCCCTATGGCGAATTGATGGGTGTGATGGAGCTCTTGCGCTCAGGCGGCTATTCCCGGGTGAAGCTGGTCGCGCTGGAAGGCGCTCCCGGAGCGCCTGCGGCAGGCGCCGGTCAGCCTTAGAGGCGCACGATGTCGGACGAAGCCAGACCATCCCGGAAGCTCTGGATTTTGGCGGCGGTGGCGGCGCTCGCGCTCCATCTGGGCGGTGCCGCGCTCGCCCTGGCCCATCTGCGGACCGATGACGACGACGATGGCCTGGGCGCAGCCGGCGCGGAGTTCGCCGTCGAGATGGCCTCGCCCAAGGCGCCCGAGACCGACCTTCCGCCGGGACCGGACAGCGAAGCGATGCAGGAGCAGCAGGCGCTTCCCGAGCAAAAGGCCGAGACCAAGGAAACCGAGCTTCCAAAGGACCAGTCGCAACAGGTCGACGATCCCGATCGGGTCGTCACCGAAAACATCTCGAAGAAGCCGCAGGACGAGGATCCCAAGATCGCGGCGGTCGAGACACCCGCTGCCGAGGCTTCGCCGCAGTCGGTTGCAACGGCGCGGCAGACACTCGACGAGGACGCGCGCGAAGCCGAGAAGGCCCTGGCGCCCGTGCTTGGCCTCGGCAAGGACATCCTCAGGATTACGACCGACTGGAATCGCAAGATCAGCGCGCACCTCACGGCCCACAAGGTCAACCCGGAGGGCAAGCAGCCCAATAATCAGAAGGTGAAGGTCAGCTTCGCGATCAACCGCAGGGGCAACGTGCTGTCCGTCGACGTCGTGGAGTCGTCAGGGGATGCGGCCTACGATGCGGCCGCACTCTCGATTGTCCGCAAGTCCGATCCCATCCCGCAGCCCCCGGCCGGACTGACCGAAGACCGGTTCGAGCGTACCGTCGACATCATCTTCACGCCGCCGGACGAGAAGAAAAAGAAGAAATCGGCTCAGCGCCAGTAGAGCCGGATCCCGACATAGACCACGACCAGGCAGACGAAGATCAGCGCCACCGGGAGCGGCCGTTTCTGGGCTCCGCCAAACGCCGCCGTGAACGAGGCCGTCTTCGTCGGTTTCGGAGGCGGGCGGCGGAAAGCGGTAACATTGTCCGCCGCCGGCTCGGGCGGACGGGTGCGGACGTCGGGCGGAGTTCCCGCGCCGCCCATCTCGGCATAGTAGGCCTTGTAGATCGCCCCGATCGTGGCCTCGGTGGCCTCGCCCTCGCTCATCCGCGCCAGCAGGTTCTTGTAGCTTGCGAGGAACTCCTGCGCCTCGGCAGGCAGCGCGGAGGACCCGTTGAGCTTGGCCATCATCTTCCACGTGGCAAAATCGGCGCGGGCGCGGGTGTCCGCGCGTCGCGCGATCAGCATATCGGCAGCTTTGACCAAGTCGGCCTCGAGCCCTTCGGCTTGTGTTCGGGTGTTCTGTCCAACTACGCGTTGCCGGTCAGGAAGAGAACAGCCTGAATCACATAACCGGTCAACGTTCGCAGTATTCCTGAAATAACATCAAGATTTAGACCGAACTGCGAGCCCACGAGCGGCAGCAGGATCAACAGGCCGATCAGGATCAGCATCCCGAATGGCTCGAGCCGGGCCAGCGGCAAAGCGAGCGGCCGGGGCAGCAGCCCGACTGCGACGCGCCCGCCGTCGAGCGGCGGGATCGGCATCATGTTGAACACCGCCAGCACCGCGTTGATCACCAGCGCGTTCTTGAGGTTGTCGAAGATCCACTGGGCCGAGCCGGCCGGTGCAAAGGGCACGGCATGGAGGGCAAGAGCCGCCGCGAGCGCCAGCAGGATGTTGGTGGCGGGCCCGGCAAGGGCCACCCAGACCATGTCGAGCCTGGGATGGTTGAGCTTGCGGAAATTGACGGGAACCGGCTTGGCATAGCCGAACAGGAACGGCGAGTGTGCGAACAGCAGCATCGCCGGCAGGATCAGGGTGCCGAACGGGTCGATGTGGCGGAGCGGATTGAAGCTGACGCGGCCGAGCTGCCAGGCCGTGTTGTCGCCGAGACGATGCGCGACGAAGGCGTGCGCGGCCTCGTGGAAGGTGATGGCGAGCACCAGCGGGAGCACCCACACCGAAATGTCATAAAAGGAAACGTTCACGGCTCGTCCGTCCCGGTTTGTGCCTCGTGGCCTTGCAGCCAACCCGGCCAATCCGGTGGTGGGCCAACGCGTCAGGTCAGGATATGGGACGCCGGTTCCGAAATCCCAAGCTGTAAATGATCGGCCAGCAGCGCCGCCGGCCGCGACAGATTGCGCGCGCGGTGGAGGCGGATGTCCGCTCCCGGCAACGGCGGCAGGCCCTCGCGCTCCGACAGAATTTGCAGGCGAGGGGGCAGGGTACCGGCCTTCACGACCGTGATCGCGAGCCCCTGCGCCGCGATCGCCTCGACCGCGGCGAGTGTTCGGCTGACGAAAGCGAGGCGCCAAGGCAGGCCGGCGGCATCGAGGGCCTCGGCAGCCCATTGCCGGAACAGGCAGCCCGGCGGGTAGAGCGCGACGGGCAGCGTGTCCTGTGCTTCGGCCCGATACGTCCTGGCCGCAGCCCAGACCGCCTGCTCGCGCCGCAGCAGCTCGCCACCGCCGCGTCCTTCCGGATGCATGGCGATGACGAGGTCATAGGCCTCGTCGAGCCGGGCCGGCATCGTCGCGGTCAGCCCGGTCTCGATCTCGACCCGGATCTCCGGATGGTTTTGGGCAAAGCGCGCCAGCAAGGGCGGAATGACGATCGTGCCGTAATCGTCCATCACGCCGAGGCGGACCACGGCGTCGCGCTTGCGTGCGCGGAGCACATCGATCGCCTCTGCATTGAGGTCGAGAAGCCGCCTCGCATAAACGAGGAGCTCATCTCCCGCCGCGGTCAGCGCGACACCGGCGCTGGTGCGCTGAAACAGCTTGGTGCCGATCCGCTCTTCCAGGCGCCTGATCTGGACGCTGACCGCCGACTGGGTCCGGTTGAGCAATTGGGCTGCGCGCGTGAACGAGCGATGCTCGGCGACGGCGAGAAATGCCGTCAGCAGATCGGGGTCGAGAACAGGCGTGGTCATGACGAAAACTTATCCCAGCATGACGGAAACTCCATTCCCTGTTTCAGCGCGCCTCGTATGCTGCGTTCAAGGCTCGTCAAGGGAGGGAGTGTGGGCGAAATTTCCGGCGTTCTGGCCGCGGTGCTGTCGAGCGGCCTCGGCGGCACCTCGATCGGCGCCACGCGCTATCTCGTGGGCAGCCTCGATCCGCTGGCGATCGGCTCGTTCCGGTTCGGCATCGGTTTCTTGCTGCTGTTGCCTCTCACGCTGCTCCGCGGTGATCGCTGGCCGGGGCGAGGGGATTGGGCCGCCACGACCGGGCTCGGCATCCTGTTCTTCGCGCTGTTTCCGATCCTGTTCAACGCGTCGCTGATCTTCACGACCGCCGCGCGCGGCGCGCTCGCCTTGTCGACGCTTCCGCTGCTGTCGCTCGTGATCGGCGCCGCGCTTGGCGCCGAAGCCTTGAGCTGGCGCAAATCGATCGGTGTCGTGATCGCGACGTTTGGCGTCGCCGTCGCGCTGCTCTCCGACCTGACCTCGGCGCCATCTGGCGCCTGGCGCGGCGATCTCCTGATGATGGCGGCCGCGCTGTGCATGGCGCTGTACGGCATCTGGTCGAAGCCGCTGATCCGGCGATCCGGCCCGATCGCCTTCACGACCATGAGCATGGCGGCCGGCGCGGCCTGCCTCATCCTGCTCTCGTATATCCGCGGCAGCTTTGCGCCGGTCGCCGGTTTCGGCGCGCCGCAATGGCTGGCGGCCTTCTATCTCGGCGCCTTCGGCGCAGCGCTGACCTTCTATCTCTGGGCCTTCGCGCTGGAGCGGACCACGCCGACGCGCGTCGCGATCTCGGTGACGGTCAATCCGATCACGGCCTCGCTGGTCGGCGCCTGGCTGCTGAACGAGCCGCTGCGCTGGAATCTGGCGGCCGGCATTGTCGCGGTGTTTGCCGGGATCTGGATCGCGACGACGACGGGACGGCGCGCTCAGGCTGCGAAAGTGCCTGCGTCAGGGCAAGCCTGACGTCACGCCGGGATGGTGCCCTGATATTGCGTCAGGCCGTCGTCGAGCTTCAGCCAGGCGACCTTCTCCGAGACCCAGATGTGCTCGGTCGGCGCGAAGGCGTTGCGATCGTCGAAGGTCGTGAGCGAAACGCCCGCCAGCGTGCCGTTGCGTCGCCAGGAGAACAGGCGTGTGCCGCAGCGCTTGCAGAACACGCGGTCGATGTTCTCGGACGAGGCATAGCGGCCGGTGTCGCCCTCGACGGTCAGCGCGCGCTGATCGAATTGCGCGCGAGCAAAGTAGGGCGAGCCCATCGCCTTCTGGCACAGGCGGCAATGGCAGATGCGGACGTTGAGCGGCTCACCCTCCGCCTTGAACCGCACCGCGCCGCACAGGCATCCACCTTCCCGGATCATGGCTCAGGCCACCCGCCATTCGCCGACCTGGCGCGCCATGCTCCAGTTGAGATTGTCGAGATCGCCATCCATGTTGGAATTCCCGCGTCTGGTGTTGGTGAAGGCGGCCCAGCAGAAGCCGCCATGGGTGCGCACGGCAATCGTGCTCGTGCCCGGCAGGCTGCCATTGTGCCACCAATTGTCGAATTTGTTGACACAGAAGCCCTTGGCGTAGTTCGGGCTGTAGCTGGGCGCGGTGGTCATGACCTCTATGGTGCGCGGCCGCAGGATGTTTGCCGGTCTCGTGTAGCCGTCGACATGCATCAGGAACTGAACGAGATCCGCCGGCGTCGCGATCCAGCCGCCATGGGAATCCATCCGCCTTACCTTCATCTCATACGGACTTTCGCCCTGACCGTAATAGGCGACTTCGCCGGCCTGACGCTGGTCGCGGGTGTTGCCCGCGATGGTCATGTCGGTGACGCCGCAGCGCGTCAGCACCTCGGTGCGTACGTGCTCGGCATAGGCTTGGCCGGTGAGCTTCTCGATCACGCGGCCCAGCACGCAATAGCCGAAATTGGAATAGGCATAGTGCTGGCCCGGCGGCCGGTCCAGCGGCCGATTGGCGAGCGTCCAGGCGATCAGCTCGGCATGATCCATCCGCGGATGCGTGAACATGGGATCGCGGTTGTCATTGCTCCAGCCGCCGGCAGCGTGCGTCAGTAGATGCTCGAGCGTGATCTGGTCGACGCCGGCAGAGTAGGGCGGTGACCCGTAGTCGGTGCCGAGCAGTGCACCGGGGCCGAACACACGATCCGTGAGCTTGAGGCGGTTCTCCTCGATCAGGCGGAAGATAGTGACCGAGGTGATCATCTTGCTGACGCTGGCGATCCGGAACAGATGCCGCGGCGTCACGGTCTCGTTCCGCTCGCGATCGGCAAAACCGAAGGCGTCCTCATGGACAACAGTACCGGCATAACCGATCGCAAAGGACAGCGCCGGCACGTCGTATTTGTCCATGAAGCTGCGCGCGAGCCGCGCCATGGCGCCGCGTTCGGCCGGCGAGGGCGGACGGATGCTCGGCGGGTTTGGCGCCAGTTGCGCGGGCGCAACGCGCGACAGCAGCGGCAGCGCGCCTGCGCCCGCTGCGAACTTCATGAAATCCCGACGCCCAAAATCCCGACGTCCAAGCCGCATGGTCCGCCCCCTTCAAGGGCGACCAATGCCTCAGTAGGTCGCCCGTCCGCCGGAAATATCAAACACCGCGCCGGTGGAGAAGGCACAATCTTGGGATGCGAGCCAGCTCACCATCGCGGCGAGCTCTTCCACCAGCACGAAGCGCGCCTTCGGGATTTTCGACAGCATGAAATCGATATGCTGCTGCGTCATCTGGTCGAAGATCGCGGTTTTCGCCGCGGCCGGCGTCACCGCATTCACGAGGATGTCATGTGCCGCCAATTCCTTGCCGAGCGATTTCGTCAGCGCGATCAGTCCGGCCTTGGAGGCCGAATAATGCGAGGCGTTGGGATTGCCTTCCTTGCCGGCGATCGAGGCGATGTTCACGATCCGCCCGTATTTCTGCTTGAGCATCGTCGGCACGATCGCCTTGCAGACGATGAAAGGGCCGTCGAGATTGATGCGCAGGACCTTGCGCCACTCCTCGAGATCGGTCTCCCAGACCGGCTTGTTAACGCCGGCGATGCCGGCATTGTTGACGAGGATGTCGATCTTGCCGAAGGCGGCAAGCGTCGCATCGCGCGCCTGCTCGACGGCGGCGGGGTCGGTGACGTCGACCTTGAAGACTTTTGTCTCGCCGCCGACTTCATTCGCGGTCTTCTCGGCGAGAGCCGAGTCAAAATCCCAGATCGCGACCTTGGCGCCGGAGTCTATGAAACGCCGGGTGATGGCACGGCCAAAGCCCTGCGCGCCGCCGGTGACGACGGCAATGCGGCCGTTGAGATCGATCTTGTTCATCGAGAACTCCCTTATCTATCCCTCATGGTGAGGAGCGCGCACTTGCGCGCGTCTCGAACCATAAGCCCGTGGCCCATCCCCCGAGAGGGCGCTGTCGCGCCTCCTCGGGATGGGGAGCGATCAGAGCATGTAGCCGCCGTCGACGACAAGGTCGACGCCGGTGGTGAATGCGCTTTCGTCGCTGCCGAGATAGACCGCCATGGATGCGATTTCGTCGGCGGTGCCGAGCCGGCCCATCTTCTGGCGGGAGACGAACATCTCCTTGCCCTGCGGTCCCTGCGCGGCGGCGCGGTCGAGCATCGAGGGCGTCTCGACGGTGCCGGGGCAGATGCTGTTGCAGCGGATGCCCTTGGTGATGAAGTCGAGCGCGACCGCGCGCGTCAGCAGCGACACCGCCGCCTTCGACGCGCTGTAGACGTAGCGGTTGGCCGGCGGCCGGAGCGCCGCGCAGGACGAGATGTTGACGATGCTGCCGCCGCCGCCCGCCAGCATCTCGGGCAGGAAGGCCCGGATGGTCCGGTGCATCGACTTGACGTTGAGATCGAACGAGAAGTCAAAATCCTCTTCCGAGCACTCCAGGATGGTGCCGTGATGCACGAAGCCCGCCGCGTTGAGCAGGATGTCGACCTTGCCGACGCGCTTGGCGAAGGCGTTGACGTCGGCGGTGTTGCGGACGTCGAGCTTTGCGACCTCGGCGATGCCTTCCTTGGTCAGACCGGCGATACCGGCCTCGTTGATGTCGGTCGCGATGACGGTTGCGCCCTCACGCGCGAACGCGAGGGCGCATGCGCGTCCGATGCCTGCTGCCGCAGCCGTGATGACGGCGCGCTTTCCCTTGAGGCGGTCTGCCATTTTCTTCTCCTTTTAATTTTCTCTCGTCATTCCGGGGCGCGCCTCTTGGCGCGAACCCGGAATCCATCGGGCCACAGCGTCGGTTGATAAATGGATTCCGGGCTCGCGACTTCGTCGCGCCCCGGAATGACCGTGCTAGTGATTATCCCGCGCCACACCAAATGTGCCGGCGACGTTCTGGTAGCGTGTGGCGAGCTCCATGCAGGCGCCGGTCGATTGCTGGCCGACGGTGTTGCGGTAGATCTCCTGCCATGGCGTCTGGTTCGCCGGATGCTTGAAGCCGCCATTGGCCATCAGCTCGGCGTGGCGCTTCTTCACCTCGTCGTCCGAAATGAGAATGTTGGCGCTGCCCTTGTTGAGGTCGATGCGCACCTTGTCGCCGGTCTTGAGGATCGCGAGCCCGCCATTGGCGGCAGCTTCCGGCGAGGCGTTCAGGATCGACGGCGAGCCCGAGGTGCCGGACTGGCGGCCGTCGCCGATGCAGGGCAGGGACAGAATGCCGCGTTTGATCAGCGCGGTCGGGGGCTGCATGTTCACGACCTCCGCGCCGCCGGGATAACCGATCGGCCCGGTGCCGCGGATGAACAGCACGCAGCGCTCGTCGATGTCGAGCGAGGCATCGTCGATCCGCTCGTGATAGTCCTCCGGGCCCTCGAACACGATGGCGCGGCCCTCGAAGGCGTTGAGGTCCTTCGGGTTGCTGAGATAGCGGTCGCGAAACTCCTTGGAGATCACGCTGGTCTTCATGATCGCGGAATCGAACAGATTGCCCTTCAGCACCAGGAAGCCGGCGTCCTTCACCAGCGGCTTGTCGTAGGTCCGGATCACGTCATTGTCGGGCGCGGGCGCATTGGCGCAGTTCTCGCCGATGCCGCGGCCGTTCACCGTGACCGCGTCCTCGTGGATGCGCTTGTGCTTCATCAACTCGCGCACCACGGCCGGCACGCCGCCGGCGCGGTGGAACTCCTCGCCGAGATAGAAGCCGGCCGGCTGCATATTGACGAGCAGCGGCACGTCGTGGCCAAATTTCTGCCAGTCGTCGATCGACAGCTCGACGCCGATGTGGCGTGCCAGCGCGTTGATGTGGATCGGCGCGTTGGTCGAGCCGCCGATCGCCGAGTTGATCACGATGCAGTTCTCGAACGCCTTGCGGGTCAGGATGTCCGAAGGCTTGAGGTCTTCCCAGACAATCTCGACGGCGCGCTTGCCGGTCTCGTAGGCGATCTGGCCGCGCTCGCGATAGGGGGCGGGGATCGCCGCGCAGCCCGGCAGCGAGAAGCCGAGCGCTTCGGCAAGGCCGTTCATGGTCGAGGCCGTGCCCATGGTGTTGCAATGGCCGACCGACGGCGCCGAGGACGCCACGATCTCCATGAACTCTTCATAGTCGATCTCGCCGGCGGCGAGCCGTTCGCGCGACTTCCAGACGATGGTGCCGGACCCGGTGCGCTCGCCGGCATGCCAGCCGTTCAGCATCGGGCCGCCCGAGAGCACGATCGCGGGCAGGTTCACGGTCGCCGCCGCCATCATGCAGGCGGGCGTGGTCTTGTCGCAGCCGGTGGTCAGCACCACGCCGTCGAGCGGATAGCCGTAGAGGATCTCGACGAGGCCGAGATAGGCGAGGTTGCGGTCGAGCGCGGCGGTCGGGCGCTTGCCGGTCTCCTGGATCGGATGGGTCGGGAATTCCATCGCAATGCCGCCGGCCTCGCGGATGCCTTCGCGGACGCGGTGCGCCAGCTCGATATGGTGGCGGTTGCAGGGGGAAAGGTCGTTGCCGGTCTGGGCGATGCCGATGATCGGCTTGCCGGACTGAAGCTCGGCCCGGGTGAGGCCGTAATTCAGGTAGCGCTCCATATAGAGCGCGGTCATGCCCGGATTATGCGGATTGTTGAACCATTCCTGCGAGCGGAGGTGGCGGCGAGCGCCGTTGCTGGCGGGCGCATGCCCATTGGTTGGCTTTTTTGTCATTGGTTTCTCCTGCAATGCAAACGCACTGGCGTCGGGGGCTCAGCTTCGGCTGGTGCGATGCCCAACGGCGCGATCCATGGTTCAAAGGCCCGTTGGCGGGTCATTCCCTCACAAGTGCGATACTAGTCTTGGCTACTTGGTAACGCTATCATTTTGTTCGCGGCGCCCCCGCCCGATGCGGCAGGCCTGTCTTCCGAACGCCGCGACGACGAGCTTTGCCGCTCGATCACCTTGAAGCCGAGATCGAGCACCGGCTGCTCGGGGCGGCGTCCGTCGATCGCTTCGATCAGCATGGTGGCGGCCGTGTTGCCCATCTCGTAGCGGTTGGTGCGCACGCTGGTGAGGGTGGGCACCGCGGAGGCCATGAATTCGAGGTCGTTGAATCCGACGATCGCGATCTGCTCGGGGACCGCGATCTCCCGGCGCCGGCATTCGAACAGCACGCCGAGCGCGAGGTCGTCATTGGCGCAGAACACCGAGTCGATATCGGGCTCGCGCGCCAGCAGATCGGTGAACAGGGTGCCGCCGAGCGTCACCGAGGTCGGTGTCGCCGTCGTGACGACGAGGCGCTGCTCGAACAGCGCGGCGTCCTTCATGGCCGAGACATAACCGTCCAGCCGCCGCTGCACCCGCGGATCCATGCGCGCGCCGACGAAGCCGATCTTGCGGTGGCCCTGCGCGAACAGGTGGGCGATCGCCGCGCGGGCCGCATCATAGTGCGAAAAGCCGATCATCATGTCGACCGGATTGGGCCCGATCTCCATGATCTGCACGATCGGGCAGTCGGCGGCCTCCAGCATCGCGCGCGATTCCGCGGTCTGGTCGATGCCGGTGACGATCAGTCCGGCCGGCTTCTGCGCGAGAAACAGGCGCAGCAGCTTCTCCTCCTGGAGAATACTGTAGCGTGTGTTGGACAACTGGATCGAGTACCGGCTGCCTTCGGAGGCGTCATAGATGCCGCGCAGCACGTCGGAAAACACGTTGTTGGTCAGTGACGGGATCAAGACGCCGATCACTTCGGTGCGCTGCGAGGCCAGCGCCCGCGCCGCCAGGTTCGGCACATAGCCGAGCTCGTTGGCCGCGCTCTCGACCCGCGTCCGCTTGGCGACCGACAGGGCCTCCGGATTGCGGAAGAACCGGGACGCCGTGATCGGGCTGACGCCGGCAAGCTCGGCAACTTCCGCCAGCCGGATTTTACCTGACTTGGTGCGTTTTCGACCCATTTGCTGCTCTTATCACAGTCGGTCCGGCAAACAAAGGAACGTTGACAGCGCTACCAGCAACGACTAACCAAAGACAAATTGCCAAAACCGCACAAACTGCCGACAATGTCGCTCGCTAAGATCGGGCTTCGTTCGGTGAAGTCTGAAAAACAAGACGGTCGCGGCGCGTGAGGCGTCGTGGACTTTCGAGGAGGGAGCTAGATGTCGTCTGTGCAAATCCGCGACGTGCGGAAATCGTTCGGCAATTTTGAAGTCCTGCACGGCGTTTCGATTCCGATCGAGGACGGCCAGTTCGTCGTCCTGGTTGGCCCCTCCGGCTGCGGCAAGTCGACGCTTCTGCGCATGCTTGCAGGCCTCGAGAACATCACCTCCGGCACGATCTCGATCGGCGACCGCGTCGTCAACAATATCCAGCCCAAGGAGCGGGATATTGCGATGGTGTTCCAGAACTACGCGCTCTATCCGCACATGACCGTCGGCGAGAACATGGGCTTCTCGCTGAAGCTGCGGAACGCGAGCTCCGACGAGATCAACAAGCGCGTCAAGCGCGCCGCCGAAATTCTCGCGCTGTCGCCGCTGCTCGAGCGCTATCCGCGCCAGCTCTCCGGCGGCCAGCGCCAGCGCGTCGCGATGGGCCGCGCCATCGTGCGCGATCCGCAGGTGTTCCTGTTCGACGAGCCCTTGTCGAACCTCGACGCCAAGCTGCGCGTCGCCATGCGCACCGAGATCAAGGAGCTGCACCAGCGGCTCAAGACGACGACCGTCTACGTCACCCACGACCAGATCGAGGCCATGACCATGGCCGACAAGATCGTCGTCATGCATGACGGCATCGTCGAGCAGATGGGCACGCCGCTCGAGCTCTATGACAAGCCGGAAAACCAGTTCGTCGCCGGCTTCATCGGCTCGCCAGCCATGAACTTCCTGAAGGGGCACGTCCGCGTCAACGGCGTTGCGACCTTCGAGGGGCCGAACGGCGTCAAGCTGCCGCTCAAGAACGCGCCTGCAGGGTCCGACGGTCGCCCTGTCGTCTATGGTGTGCGACCCGAGCATTTCACCATCGCGGACGACGGCGCCGATGCCGAGATCATCGTGGTCGAGCCGACCGGCTCGGAGACACAGGTGTTTGCGAAGGTGGGTGGCGAGCAGGTCGTCGCAGTCTTCCGCGAGCGTCACCAGTTCAATCCGGGCGACAAGGTCAAGCTGAAGCCTGATCCGTCACTGGTTCATCTGTTCGACGAGGCGACGGGCAAACGCATGTAGCGGCGCTGAAGGATTGCCCAACGACTGTTCAAGAACGACCCAATACAAATAGAAAATTCAGGGAGAGAACGATGAGCAATTTCGACAGGCGAAGTGTGCTTAAGGCCGGCCTGGGCGGCGCAGCGTTGCTGGCCGGCCCGGGCATCGTGCCGGTGCGCGCCGCGGAGTGGACCAACACGCCCGAACCGAACGCGTCCATCCGCGTCTTGCGCTGGAAGCAGTTCATCCAGGCCGAGTTCGACAAGTTCGCCGAGCAGA
Source organism: Bradyrhizobium sp. Pa8 (assembly GCF_052588265.1). Classification (NCBI taxonomy): domain Bacteria; kingdom Pseudomonadati; phylum Pseudomonadota; class Alphaproteobacteria; order Hyphomicrobiales; family Nitrobacteraceae; genus Bradyrhizobium; species Bradyrhizobium sp. Pa8. The sequence goes on from NZ_CP176767.1 coordinate 4,047,773, forward strand.
CCAAGAAGTTCTCTGAGAAGACCGGCGTCAAGGTCAAGCTGGAGGCCGAGAGCTGGGAGGATATCCGTCCGAAGGCCGCGGTCGCCGCCAATGTCGGCGCCGGTCCCGATCTCATCATCGGCACGCTCGATGATCCCCACAAATTCCCGGAGAAGCTGATCGACGTCACCGACGTCGCCCAATATCTCGGCGCCCAGTATGGCGGCTGGTATCCGGTCGCCGAGAAGTACGGCAAGAAGGGCAATGGCTGGATCGCGATTCCCCAAGGCGCGACCGGCGGCTGCCTCAACTACCGCATCAGCCATGTGAAGGCCGCCGGCTTCGAGGAATTCCCGAAGGACACCGCCGGCTTCCTCAAGCTCTGCCAGGCCCTGAAGAAGAACAACACGCCGGCCGGCTTCGCGCTCGGCCACGCCACGGGCGATGCCAACGGCTGGTGCCAGTGGGCGCTGTGGGCGTTCGGCGGCAAGGTCGTCAACGACAAGAACGAGGTCGTGATCGACTCGCCCGAGACGATCGCCGCGCTCGAATACGTTAAGCAGCTCTACGAGACCTTTATCCCCGGCGTGCTGTCGTGGAATGACTCGAACAACAACAAGGCGTTCCTGAACGGTGAACTCAGCCTCACGCTGAACGGCATCTCGATTTGGACTGTCGGCAAGAACTCGACCGATCCGAAGCAGCAGGAGATTGCCAAGGACATGAACCACGCGCCGATGCCGATCGGGCCGGTCGGCGTGTCGACCGAGCAGCAGAACGTGCTCGTCTATTACGGCTACAAGCACTCGAAGTATCCGAAGGCGGTCAAGGAATTCATCAAGTTCATGATGGACAAGGAGAACTACGACGCGTGGGAGGTTGCCTCCAACGGCTACGTGTCTCCGCCGCTGCCGGCCTACAACGACAACCCGGTGTGGACGTCGGACCCGAAGATCACCCCGTACCGCGACTGCCTCAAGCGCTGCCGCGACAACGGTTTTGCCGGCGATCTCGGTTATGCCTCCGCCGCCGTGATGGGCGACTTCGTCGTCGTCGACATGTTCGCCGAGGCGGCCTCGGGCTCCGCGACGCCGAAGCAGGCGGCAGCGCGCGCCGCCGAGCGTGCCAAGCGCTACTATCAGGTCTGATCAGCTCCAATCTGCGCGGCGTCCGGTTCGCCGGACGCCGCGATGCTTCGTAGAGGGGAATCCGACATGGCAGTCATGGCCGAGTCCGTTGCCGCGCAGGTCAAGCGCAGCAGCCTGTGGACCAGAGCATTCGAAAGCCGGCACTTTCTCGGCGCGATGTTCATGGTGCCGGCAATCGCGATTCTCATCCTGTTTCTGGCCTATCCCCTGGCGCTGGGGTTCTGGCTCGGCATGACCGATACCAAGATCGGCGGGGCGGGCCGTTACATCGGCTTCCAGAACTTCATCTCGCTGTCCAAGGACTCCGTGTTCTGGCTGTCGGTGTTCAACACCATCTTCTACACGGTGTTCGCGAGCGTCGTGAAATTCGCGATCGGACTTTACCTGGCGCTGTTGCTCAACGAGCGGCTTCCGTTCAAGTCGATGATCCGTGCGATCGTGCTGCTGCCTTTCGTGGTGCCGACGGTGCTCTCCGCGATCGCGTTCTGGTGGATCTATGACAGCCAGTTCTCGATCATCTCCTGGGTGCTGATGAAGGCCGGCCTGATCACGCGCTACATCGACTTCCTTGGCGACCCCTGGAATGCGCGCTGGTCGGTCATCGCCGCCAATATCTGGCGCGGTGTGCCTTTCGTGGCGATCACGCTGCTGGCGGGCCTTCAGACCATCTCGCCCTCGCTCTATGAGGCCGCCAATCTCGACGGCGCCACCAACATGCAGCGCTTCCGCCACATCACGCTGCCGATGCTGTCGCCGATCATCGCGGTCGTGATGACGTTCTCGGTGCTGATGACGTTCACCGACTTCCAGCTGATCTACACCATCACGCGGGGCGGGCCGATCAATGCCACCCATCTGATGGCGACGCTGTCGTTCCAGCGGGCCATCACCGGCGGCAATCTCGGCGAGGGCGCGGCGATCTCGAACGCGATGATTCCGTTCCTGGTCGCGGCGATCCTGCTCAGCTTCTTCGGGCTTCAGCGCTCTCGCTGGCAACAGGGCGGGAGGGACTGACCATGAGCACCGCAGACGACCAAAGCGTCGGAATGGACTATCTCGAGAGCTTCCCGCGGAAGTTTTTGCGCGTCTACCTTCCGCTCGGCCTGATCATCTTCTTCCTGCTATTCCCGTTCTACTGGATGGCGGTCGCGACGTTCAAGCCGGACGCGGAGATGTACGACTACGAGAAGTACAATCCGTTCTGGATCGTGAATCCGACCATCGAGCACATCAAGAAGCTGTTGGTCGAAACCGACTATCCGCTCTGGATGTGGAACACCGTGATCGTGTCGGTGTCCTCCACCTTCATCTCGCTGTTCGCCAGCGTCTGCGCCGCCTATGCGATCGAACGTCTCCGCTACAAGGGCTCGCGCTATGTCGGCCTTGCGATCTTCCTCGGCTATCTCGTGCCGCCCTCGATCCTGTTCATTCCGCTGGCGGCGATTGTGTTCCAGCTCGGCCTGTTCGATGGCAATCTGGCGCTGATCCTGACCTATCCGACCTTCCTGATCCCGTTCTGTACCTGGCTCCTGATGGGCTATTTCCGCACCATCCCCTACGAGCTCGAGGAATGCGCGCTGATCGACGGGGCGACGCGGCTCCAGATCCTCGTCAAGATCACGCTGCCGCTGTCGCTCCCGGGGGTAATCTCGGCCGGCATCTTCGCCTTCACGTTGTCCTGGAACGAGTTCATCTACGCGCTGACCTTCATCTCCTCGTCGGAGAACAAGACGATTCCCGTCGGCGCCATCACCGAGCTCGTCAGCGGCGACGTCTACCATTGGGGCGCGCTGATGGCGGCGGCCCTGATCGGCTCGGTCCCCGTAGTTATCCTTTATTCCTTCTTCGTGGAGTACTATGTCTCGGCGATGACCGGCGCCGTGAAGGAATGATCGCGGGGCCTGCCTTGACAGCGCACCATGAGCGGTGCGCTCCGGCCAATAAGAAGGAGTAGGCTCTTGCACATTCTGGTTCTGGGCGCCGCCGGCATGGTCGGCCGTAAATTGTGTGAACGGCTGTTGCGCGACGGCCGGCTCGGCAAGAGCGACATCACCAAGCTGACCATGCACGACGTGGTCGAGCCCAAGAAGCCGGAAAAGGCTGGTTTCCCCGTCGAGACCGTGTCGGGCGATTTCGCCGTGCCGGGCGCGGCTGAGAAGCTGATCGCCGGCCGTCCCGACGTGATCTTCCATCTCGCCGCGATCGTTTCGGGCGAAGCCGAACTCGATTTCGACAAGGGCTACCGCATCAATCTCGACGGCACGCGGATGCTGCTCGATGCCGTCAGGCTCGTCGGCGGCGGCTACAACCCGCGCGTGGTTTTCACCTCGTCAATCGCGGTGTTCGGCGCGCCGTTCCCGGATGCGATCGGCGACGAGTTCTTCCACACCCCGCTGCTCAGCTACGGCACCCAGAAGGCGATCGGTGAATTGCTGCTCGCCGACTATTCGCGCCGCGGCTTCCTCGACGGCATCGGCATCCGCCTGCCGACCATCTGCATCCGGCCCGGTCTGCCCAACAAGGCGGCGTCGGGCTTCTTCTCCAACATCCTGCGCGAGCCGCTGGCCGGCAAGGAAGCGATCCTCCCGGTCTCCGAGGAGGTCCGCCACTGGCACGCCACGCCGCGTTCCGCCGTCGGCTTCCTGCTCCATGCCGGCACCATGGACCTCGCCAAGGTCGGTCCGCGCCGCAATCTGACCATGCCCGGCTTTTCGGCGACGGTCGGCGAACAGATCGCTGCGCTCAAGCGGGTGGCCGGCGACAAGGTCGCCGCGCGCATCAAGCATGAGCTGGATCCGTTCATCGTCGGCATCGTCGGCGGCTGGCCGCGCAATTTCGAGGCGAAGCGGGCGCGCGAGCTCGGCTTCACCACCGAAGAGAAGAGCTTCGACGACATCATCCGCATTCACATCGAAGACGAGCTCGGCGGCAATTTCGTCGCCTGATCTCTGACTGAGCGGGTACAGTGATGGCGAGCGTTGCTTGCATCGGCGAATGCATGGTCGAGCTCCGGCAGGCCCAGGGTGGACAGTCCGCTGGACAGTCCAGCGGGCATGGCCAGGGCGGCGGCCTGTATTCGCGCGGCTTCGGTGGCGACACCCTCAACACGGCGGTGTATCTGGCGCGGCTCGAGGTCAAGGTCGACTATCTCACCGCGCTCGGCGATGATGCCCTGAGCGACGAGATGATCGCGGCCTGGAATGCGGAGGGCGTCGGGACCCGCCGCGTCTCCCGGCTGCCGGGCAAGCTGCCCGGCCTCTACATGATCCAGACGGATGCGAAGGGCGAGCGCCAGTTCTTCCACTGGCGCGACAGTGCGGCGGCGCGCCAATTGATGAGCCTGCCGGAGACGGACGAGCTGCTCAATTCGCTGATGAGCTACGACATCGTCTATCTCTCGGCGATCACGCTCTCGATCTACGATGCGCCCGGGCGCGAGCGCCTGTTCGCGGCGATCAAGCGCGCGCGCCTGCTCGGCACCCGCTTTGTGTTCGACACCAATTTCCGCGCGCGGGGATGGCCGGACCGCGATGTCGCCCGCGACGTCTTTGCCGCGGCGTTTGCGACCGCCGACATCGTGCTGGCCTCGACCGAGGATCTGCTCGCGCTCTATCCCGGCGAGAGCCAGGACCAGCTGATCGCACGTATCCCGAGCCCCGAGCTGGTGTTCCGTCTCGCCGAGCCCGTCAGCCTGTTGCGCTTTCCCGGCGGCGCCAGCGAAGTCCGCGCCGAGCCCATGACAAAACCGGTCGTTGACACCACAGCGGCGGGCGACAGCTTTGCCGCGGCCTATATCGCGGCCCGGCTCGGCGGCTCCGATCCGGTCGAGGCGGCCCAGGCCGGGCACCGCCTCGCCAGCCTCGTGATCTGCTATCCCGGCGCCATCATTCCGGGCTATGCCATGCCGCCCAAGAAGCGGCACCGGCCGGCGACCACGCGTCAAGCGACCAAGTGAAACGAAAGCCAAGATGACCACGACTGCCCAACAGAACCACCTCGTCGCGCTGTTCAAGGCCGCGACCGTCATTCCTGTCCTCACCATCGAGCGGATCCAGGATGCCGTGCCGCTGGCGAAAGCGCTGGTTGCCGGAGGCGTTCGCACGCTGGAGGTGACCATGCGCACCCCCGTTGCGATCGAGGCGGCGCGGGCGATGATGGCCGAGGTGCCCGAGGCGGTCGTCGGCATCGGCACGATCCTCAAGCCGGCCGATTTCGTCCGCGTCGAGAAGCTCGGCGTCGCGTTCGGCATCAGCCCGGGCCTGACCCCCGATCTCCTGAAGGTCGCCGCCGACAGCTCCTTGCCGTTCGCCCCGGGCATCGCCACCGCGTCCGAGCTGATGATGGCGCTGTCCTACGGCCTCGACGTCGCAAAATTCTTCCCGGCCGAGCAGGCCGGCGGCATCAAGGGCCTGCGCGCGCTGGCCGGGCCGTTCCCGAACGTGCGGTTCTGCCCGACCGGCGGTGTGGGCGAGGCCAATGCGGCGACCTGGCTAGCCGAGCCCAACGTGGTCGCGGTCGGCGGTTCCTGGCTGTGCCCGACGGCGGAGATCAAGGCAGGGAACTGGGCCGGCATAACTGCCATCTGCCAGCGTACCCTCAAGGCCCTGAAAGCCACGTGAAGTCTTGCGGTCGGTGGGCTAAGACTTAGGTCAGTAAGAGACCCCAGGGAGATGACCATGACCGCCAGCATCGTCGGATGGGCGCATACGCCGTTCGGCAAGTTCGACACCGAAACCGTCGAAAGCCTCGTCACCCGCGTGGCCAATGAGGCGATTGCCGATGCCGGCATTTCCGCGTCCGACGTCGATGAGATCGTGCTCGGCCATTTCAACGCCGGCTTCTCGCCGCAGGATTTTACCGCGTCGCTGGTGCTCCAGGCCGACCCGAAGCTGCGCTTCAAGCCCACGACCCGCGTCGAGAACGCCTGCGCTACCGGCTCCGCCGCGGTCCATCAGGGCCTGCGTGCGATTGACGCAGGCGCGGCCAGGATTGTGCTCGTCGTCGGCGTCGAGCAGATGACCCGCACGCCGGGGCCCGAGATCGGCAAGAACCTGCTCAAGGCCTCGTACCTGCCGGAAGACGGCGACACCGTCGGCGGCTTTGCCGGCGTGTTCGGCAAGATCGCCAGCTCCTATTTCCAGAAATACGGCGACCAGTCCGATGCGTTGGCGCTGATCGCGGCCAAGAACCACAAGAACGGCGTCGCCAATCCCTTCGCCCAGATGCGCAAGGACTTTGGCTTCGAGTTCTGCCGCGCCGAGAGCGAGAAGAACCCTTACGTCGCGGGTCCCCTGAAGCGCACCGACTGCTCGCTGGTCTCCGACGGCGCCGCGGCGCTGGTGCTGGCCGACGCCGAGACCGCCAAGGGCATGAGCAAGTCGATCGGCTTCCGCGCCACCGCGCACGCCCAGGACTTCCTGCCGATGTCCAAGCGCGACATCCTCCAGTTCGAGGGCTGCACGGTCGCCTGGCAGCGCGCGCTGGAGAAGGCGGGCGTTGCGCTCACCGATCTCTCCTTCGTCGAGACCCATGACTGCTTCACCGTCGCCGAGCTGATCGAGTACGAAGCGATGGGCCTGACGCCGAAGGGGCAGGGTGCCCGCGCCATCAAGGAAGGCTGGACGCTCAAGGACGGCAAGCTGCCGGTCAATCCGTCCGGCGGCCTGAAGGCCAAGGGCCACCCGATCGGCGCCACCGGCGTCTCCATGCACGTGATGACCGCGATGCAGCTCGCCGGTCAGGCGCCCGAGGGCATGCAGCTCAAGAACGCCAAGCTTGGCGGCATCTTCAACATGGGCGGCGCAGCGGTTGCGAATTACGTTTCCGTGCTGGAGCCGCTGAAGTAATCTCTCGTAGGGTGGGCAAAGGCGCGTTTGCGCCGTGCCCACCTTTTTGTTGCGCTAGATCATGGTGGGCACGCCACGCTTTGCCCATCCTGCGGCTCTTCATTGATTGGCAGGGAATGCATCATGGGCAATGACTACGAAGACTCGCTGTCGATAGACGCACTCAACGATCGCATCGCGATCCTCGAGGACAATATCCGGCAGCTCATCGAGCAGGCCGCTGCCGCCTCCGGCGAGCAGAACGAGTCGCGGATCGCCGACCGGATCAACCAGCAGAACGATGAGCTCGACCGTCTCATCAAGATCCGCGAATCCCGCCAGAAGAAATAGCGGGCCTGCGCATACGGCCATACCCCGGCCGCCCTTGCGCGCGCGGCGTCACTGCCCTTAGCTGGACCGAAATCGCAGGGCCAAGTTGAGCCCGCGCAATCGGGAGCGAACGGATGGGGCCGCTGAAGGGCATCAAGGTCGTGGATATGACCACCGTGCTGATGGGGCCCTATGCGACCCAGATGCTCGGCGACTACGGTGCCGACGTGATCAAGGTGGAATCGCTCGACGGCGACGTCACCCGCCTGATCGGCCCGACGCGCCATGCCGGCATGGGCCCGGTGTTCCTCAACACCAACCGCAGTAAGCGCTCGATCTGCCTCGATCTGAAGAAGCTCGCTGGCCGCGATGCCGTGCTGCGGCTGCTGAAGAACGCCGACGTTCTCGTCTACAACGTCCGCCCGCAGGCGATGGCGCGGCTTCAGCTCGGCTACGACGTCGTCTCCGCAATCAACCCGCGCCTCGTCTATGCCGGCGTGTTCGGCTTCGGCCAGGACGGGCCTTATGCGGCAAAGCCCGCCTATGACGATTTGATCCAGGGCGCGACCGCGCTCCCCGCCCTGATGGCGCAGACCGGTGACGGCGTGCCGCGCTATGTGCCCAATGCGCTGGTCGACCGCACCGTCGGTCTCACTGCGGTCGGCGCGATCTGCGCCAGCCTCGTGCATCGGGATCGCACCGGCCGCGGCCAGCGCGTCGACATCCCGATGTTCGAGACCATGGCCGGCTTCGTCATGGGCGACCACATGGGCGGGCTCACCTATGAGCCGCCGCTCGACAAGGGCGGCTATGCCCGCCACCTCTCGCGCGACCGCCGGCCGTACAAGACATCGGACGGCTATCTCAGCGTCATCGTCTACAACGACAAGCAGTGGGAGAACTTCTTCAAGGCAACGAGCCGCGACGATCTGCGCGCCGATCCCAAATTCGCGACCTTCGCCGGCCGTGCCGCCAATATCGACGTCGTCTATGCCGAGCTCGCGCGCATCTTCGAGACCCGCACCACGGCCGAGTGGATCGATTTGCTGACCAAGGCCGACGTGCCTGTCATGCCGATGCACGACCTCGCGTCGATCCTGCACGACGAGCATCTGGAAGCCACCGGCTTCTTCCCGGTCGTGAACCATCCGACCGAAGGCCCGATCCGCAGCATGAAGGTGACGGCGACCTGGTCAGAGACCGAGGCGGAGCCGGTGCGACTCGCGCCGCGGCTCAACGAGCACGGCGCGGAGATTCTGCGTGAGGTCGGCTACTCCCCGGACGAGATCGCCGCCATGGTCCGCGATGGCGTAACGCGTTCGCCGCCGGAGTAGGGAGATGATAGCAACTCTCTCATCCGTCATTCCGGGGCGCGACGAAGTCGCGAGCCCGGAATCCATAACCACCTTCGTGAGTATGGATTCCGGGCTCGCGCCTAAAGAAGGCGCGCCCCGGAATGACGACGGAGATATATTCGAATGAGCTTCATCACCGGCGTCGGCCTCACACCCTACGGCAAGCACGAAGGCTCATCCTCGCTCGACTTGATGAGCCGGGCCGCGCAAGCCGCGCTCGACGATGCCGGGCTGAAGCGTTCGGACATCGACGGCATCCTCTGCGGCTACTCCACCGTCTCGCCGCACATCATGCTGGCGACGGTGTTTGCCGAGCATTTTGGCATCCGCCCGTCTTACGCGCATGCCGTGCAGGTCGGCGGCGCGACGGGCCTTGCTATGACGATGCTGGCCCATCATCTCGTCGAGGCGGGCGTCGCGCGCAACGTCCTCGTCGTTGCCGGCGAGAACCGGCTCACGGGGCAGAGCCGCGACGCTTCGATCCAGGCTTTGGCACAGGTCGGTCATGCCGACTATGAGGTGCCGCTCGGTCCGACCATTCCGGCCTATTACGGCCTGGTCGCCACCCGCTACATGCACGAATACGGCGTGACGGAAGAGGACCTCGCCGAATTCGCCGTGCTGATGCGCGCGCACGCCTGCACCCATCCCGGCGCACAATTCCACGATCCCATCACGGTCGCCGATGTCATGGCGTCCAAGCCGGTGGCAATGCCGCTCAAGCTGCTGGACTGCTGCCCGGTGTCAGACGGCGGCGCGGCCTTCGTCATCAGCCGTGAGCGGACCGGCGAGGCCGGCGTGCGCATCCGTGGCTGCGCCCAGGCGCATACCCATCAGCACGTGACGGCCGCGCCCGCGCTCAGCGAGCTCGGTGCTGAAATCTCCATCGCCCGCGCCAAGGAGGCCACCGGCCTTGCGATCTCCGACGTGCGCTACGCCGCGATCTACGACAGCTTTACGATCACGCTCGCCATGCTGCTGGAAGACCTCGGCCTTGCCGGCCGCGGCGAGGCGGCTGCGCGCGTGCGCGCCGGCCATTTCAGCCGCGACGGCGCGATGCCGCTCAACACCCATGGCGGCCTGCTCAGCTATGGCCATTGCGGCGTCGGCGGCGCCATGGCGCATTTGGTCGAGGCGCATTTGCAGATGACGGGGCGGGCGGCTAGCCGCCAGGTGCGCGATGCCTCGATCGCGCTGCTGCACGGCGACGGCGGCGTGCTGTCGTCCCACGTGAGCATGTTTCTGGAGCGCGTGCGATGAGCGAACGAATCGCGGACTGGACCAAGGGTGAGCAGGCCATCACCTTTCAGACCTGCGGCGCATGCGGCCATGTGCAGTATTTCCATCGCGCCTTCTGCGCGGCCTGTGGCGCGCCCGATCCGCGCGATGCGCGCGCCAGCGGCAAGGGCAGGGTCTATGCGACCTCGTTGGTCTGCCGCGCTGCCACGCCCGAGACCCGGGCGCACGTGCCCTACAACATCCTGCTGGTCGATTGCGCCGAGGGCTTTCGCATGATGGCGCACGGCGAGGCGAATCTAGCTATCGGCGATGAGGTCACCGCGAGCTTCCCGACGTTCGCCGGCAAGCTCGTGCCGTTTTTCAGCAAAGGGAAATAGTAGGATTCGTCATTCGGGGGCGGTCCAAGGGACCGAGCCTGGAACGGGATTCTGAGCCTGGCTTGTGCGAGAGCCACCCCGGAATGACGAAAACACTCTACGCAACTCTTGCTAACGCCCGTAGAACAATATGCTGGCGATGACGAGCATCGCCGTCACCGCCAGCATATGCGCGAGCGCTCCCGAGGCCGCCCCCTTGGTGGCTTCCTTCATGCCTTTTTCTCCCTAGACTTGGGCGTGACTCATCGTTGCGCGGCTAGCGCACCCGACGGTCAATTGTTTTTTACTCGGAACACCCCTTGCGAGTATTCACCGTGATTTGTCCCCACGCGGCGAATATCGACTGTGCCAAGGTCGATCAGCAATGCGGCGGCATTTTGACTCGATGATGTTGCTGTTGCGGTCACCCCAGAATACAGTTTCGTGGAACTCTCGCCGCTAACGACAAAAAGCATCAAAGGCCGAGGGAAATCTTCAGGGAAATCTTCAGGTAAATCATGGCCCGTATCAACTACAGCGACCCGATCAAGGCGTCCGACCGCACCCGCGAAATTCTCGATAAGAACCGCAACGCCAACATCTTCCGCATGATGGCGCACTCGCCGAGCTACTTTGAGCAATATTGCCGGCTCGGCGGAGCCATCCGCCACAAGGGTGAGCTCGATCCCATCGTGCGCGAGCTCGCGATCACCCGCACCGGCATTTTGTGCGAGGCGCCGTATGAGATCGTCGCGCACAAGCGCATCGGCAAGAATGTCGGCGTCACCGACGAGCAGAACGAAGCGCTGGAGAATTGGCAGGCCGCGGCCTGCTTCAATGAGGTGCAGCGCGCCGCACTTGCGTTCACCGACGAGATCGTGAAGCTGAAGAAGCCGACGGATGCGACGTTCAAGGCGATCGCATCGAAGCTGACACCGGCCGCGCTGGTCGAGCTCCAGCTTTCGGTCGGCTTCTACATCATGACGTCGAAATTTCTGGAGACTTTTGAGATCGATCTCCAGCCCGTCACGGAAGTGGTGGGCTGATCCAAAAACTATGGCGAGGTTTGCCGATGACGATCGATGAATACGCGGTCTGGGCCGCGAGCATTGCGAAAGTCGATGAGCATCCGTCCAACGAGCGGCTGTCCTATCTCGGTCTCGGCCTCGCCGGCGAATCCGGCGAGGTCGCCGACCACATCAAGAAGCTGCTGCGCGATGACTGGCTCGACAAGGCTGGCCTCGTCGATGAGCTCGGCGACGTCATCTACTACTGGGCTTGCCTGTGCGCTGCGACCGGCCAGCAGCCGTCCGAATTGCTCAAGGCGAGCGCTGCCAAGATCAAGCGACGGCTTGGCGAGGCAGCGAGCCGCTAGGCCACTTACGTCGACGTCAGAATATCGACCTTGGCATTGGCGACGATCAGGCGGTCGGCGAGCAGCTGCGCAAGGTTGCGCATGACGCGCTCGCTGGCGCGCGGGTGCTGCTTGCGGAAGCGCTCGAAATCCTTCAGCGGCACCTCGAATGCGGTCGCCGCCATGTCCGCGAAAACATCGGCCGAACGCGTCGGCTCCAGCAGCGCCATCTCGCCGAAGGCCATGCCGGCGGTCAGCGTCGCCAGCCGTACGCCGTCGGGCAGGGTGACATGCACGGCGCCGCTGCGCAGGAAGAACAGGGACTCGGCGGGGGCGCCTGTCGTGATGATCTTCGCCCCGGATGGAAAGGTCCGGATCGTGCAGATCGAGGCGAGGTCGGTCAGCTCTTCCTCGCTCATGCCTGATAGCAGCGGCTGTTCGGCAAGCTCGGTGGTCTCGTGGAAATCGATCGAGCCTCCGTAGCGGTAGACGATCTGGTCTTCGGCCCATTCGATCGCGGTGTCGAGCAAATAGAAGTCGCGAACGTTCTTCAGCTCCGCCGTCCATTCCCGCAGGCTGTCCCATTCCCTCGACGCACGCCGGACCCCCGACAGTACGACGGTCACATTCAGCGCCGCCAGCTCCTCGAACGCCTCGGCCACGAGCCGTGCCCCGGCGCGGGTGGTGGAGGTGACGCGGTGGAGATCGAAGATCACGATTTGCGGCCGGGGCTGTCCGGCCAGCCGGCGCGAGACATAGTCCACGGCCGACAGCGACAGCGTGCCGACCAGCTCGATGACCCGCACCTCCTGCTCGTGCGCGGCCAGAATCTCGCGCTCCTGCGGCCGGCGCACGCGCCGCGACGGGCTCTTGCCGATGTCGTAGTCGGCGATGACGGCGTTGCGCGCGTCGTCGCTGCGGTTGAGCATGTGCAGGTCGTAATGCGAGGACAGTGCCTCGCAGACCTTGATGCCGCGCACGCTGTTGCCGTGCTTGTCGAGCTTGGGCGAATAGCTGCCTAGGCCGAGGCGGGCAGGGAGTGCGGCCAGAATGCCGCCGCCGACGCCGCTCTTGGCCGGAATGCCGATCCGGTAGATCCACTCGCCGGCGTAGTCGTACATGCCCGACGACGTCATCACCGACAGCGTGCGCGAGATCGCGTAGGGCGTCAGCACCTGTTCGCCCGTCACGGGATTGACGCCGCGGTTGGCGAGCGTTGCCGCCATCACGGCGATGTCGCGCGCCGTGACCAGCACCGCGCATTGCCGGAAATAGACGTCGAGCACGCCTGCGACATTGTCCGAGATCACCGCATTGGTCTTGAGGAGGTAGCCGATGGCGCGGTTGCGGTCGCCGGTCTGGCTCTCCGAGCTGTAAACGGCCTCGTCCACCGCGAGATCGCGCCCCGCAAAACGGCTGAGCGCAAGCCGGATCTGCTCGAAGGCTTCCGGGCCCTTGCTGTCATAGATAAGCCCGGTGCAGGCGATCGCGCCGGCATTGACCATCGGGTTGAACGGATGGTTCTCGGAATTGAGCCGGATCGAGTTGAAGGGATCGCCCGAAGGCTCGACGCCGATCGCGCTCTCGACGCGGCCGGCGCCCAGGAGGTCCAGCGCCAGCGCGAACACGAACGGCTTTGACATCGACTGGATGGTGAAGGGCACCCGGCTGTCGCCGACCTCGTAGACGTGGCCGTCCAGGGTCGCGAGGCTGATGCCAAAATGGGCAGGATCGGCCTTGCTCAGCTCAGGGATGTAGTCGGCGACGTGGCCTGCGGTCTCGGCCGAGAATTCGTTGAGACAATTGCCCAGAAACCGCAGCAAGGGCGGCTTCGAGCGGGTCCAGGCGGAGGCGGCAGGCGATTGGGGTGTCATCGCCTGTCTTTGTGCAACGCAATCAGGGCACGCGCAACCCGTCCGGCACCACGGCCTGCCGCCGGACCAGCAGCAGGGCGATCAAAACCGTGGGCACGAGGATCGCGAGGCCCAGCAGCGTGACCTGCATTTGCGACAGCGGCATGATTCCGCCGCCCGGGGTGGCCACGACAAAACCGCCGATCACCAGCAGCACCCGCAAAGGCCACTCCAGCATCCCGGCGCCGCGCAGGTCGCCGACGAAAGGCTGGTAGCCCTGGATGCCGCCGCAGATGAACAGCGTCCCGAACGCAGCGAGCGCCATCAGGCCGAGGCCGGCGAGATACGGACTTGGTCCCTGCAGCACCAGCGCCGGGTTGAGCACGAAGAAGAACGGGATGAAATAGATGATGCTGCCGACCCACATCGATTCCCAGCCGGTCTTCATCGCCGGCGAGCCGGCAATGCCCGCGGCGGCGAACGAGGCGATCGCTACCGGCGGCGTGATCGACGACAGCATGCCCCAGTAGAAGATGAACATGTGCACGGCCATCTTGTTCAGCCCAAGCTTCTCCAGCGCGGGCGCGACCAGGATGGCGAGGAAGATGTAGCAGGCCGTCGTCGTCAGCCCTAGACCGAGAATGAGGCTGGTGAGAGCGCACATGCCGAGCAGCAGGAACGGATTGTCCCCGGCAATGTGCAGGAGGTCGTTGGCGAGGCTCGACACCACGCCGGTCATCGAGAACGCCCCGATCAAGAGGCCGCAGCCGGCGAGGATGCCGACCAGCTCGACGAAGGTGCGGCCGTTGACCTCCAGGAACTTGCCGATCGTGCCGAGCGTCCAGCGCGTGTCCTTGGAGAAGAGCTGGTTGAGCACGAGCAGCAGCGCGGTGGCGTAGAACGGCGCATGGCTCTCGCGCTTGAAGTAGAGCAGCATCACGATCAGGAGCGCGATCACGAAGACGTAGTACCAGCCGTCCCTGATCGTATCCATGATCCGCGGCAGCTCGGCGCGCGGAATGCCTTTCAGCCCGTGGCGCGCAGCATAGGAGTCGACCTGCATGAACAGGCCGATGTAATAGAGCGCTGCGGGAATGATCGCGGCGATCGCGACGTCGGCATAGCTGACATTGAGGAACTGCGCGATCACGAAGGCGGTTGCGCCCATCACCGGCGGCGCCAGTACCGCGCCGGTCGAGGCGCAGGCCTCGATCGCGCCGGCATAGGAGGCGCGGAAGCCGCTTTTCTTCATGACAGGAATGGTCATGGTGCCGGCGGTCAGCACGTTGGAGATGATCGAGCCCGACATCATGCCGAGCAGCCCGCTGGCAAAGATGCAGACTTTCGCCGCGCCGCCGCGAAACGTGCCACAGAGCGCGAAGGCGAGGTTAATGAAGAATTTGCCGGCGCCGGTCATCATCAGCGCGGTGCCGAACACGAGGAAGCCGATCACGGTGTCGGCGAAGGCCTGGATGGGAATGCCGAGCAGGCTCTCGCCCGACAGCACGTGATAGGCGGTCGCCTGTTCCAGCGTCGATTGCGTGCCGCGGAACGGCCCGAGCCAGCTGGATTCGGCGAATAGCGGATAGACCGTGAAGGGGAGCACACTCAACAGCAGGCTCCAGCCGCCGGTGCGGCGCAGCGCCTCCATCAGCATCACCCACATCACGAGACCTGCGGCGATCACGGTGTTGGGCGCGCCACCGAATTCCCAGCCGGCCTCCGCCGCCTTGCGCACGTTCGACATCAGCAGCAGCGCGGCCGCGAAGGTCACGACGAAGCAGACGAGATCGTACCAGGGAATGCGGTCGAGCGGCGCGCGCTCCGTGCCCGGGAAGATCAGGAACGTGAACGGTAGCATCAGGGCGATCAGGAGATAAAAGTACTCGGTGTTGAGCTGGGTGTAGCCGATGAAGAAGCGCAGCGAGAATTGCTGGTTGATGCAGAGCAGGATGGTCGCCGCCGTCGCGGCCACCAGCGTCCAGCGCCAGGCGCCGCGAAGCGTGCGGACGCGCGTCACCTCTGCTTCCTGCATGTTGCCGGCGGCGCCGTGCGGATCGTCGAACACGACCCGCTTGGCCTCGTCTTGCGGGGCGGTGGAGACTGAAGCAGACATGATCGACCCCGTGCGCGGGCTATAAACCGCTGTGGACTAGTCCTCGAATCCGTTCGGCATGCCGGCTTTCGCAAGCGCTGCTGCACGTGCCTTCATCCAGCCGTCGAGGAACGCCTTGTCATCCGCCGGCGGACTGGACTTGCCGTACTCGGTCCACGCCGCGCCAAGCACCTCCTGCCGCTTGATCAGCTTGTTGTTGTGCGCCTCCTGCGCATCGCTCCATTGCCCGGCCTCCTTCAGCGCCTTCACTGCGCCGGGATGCACCGGCACCACCCAGTTCTTGGTCTGCCGGTCGGAGGCGAGCCCGCCGGCGCCCGGTGCGGAGTCCTTGTAGGCGTCGTAGTTCGTGATCATCGCCTTGGTCATCGCATAGACTTGGTCGGCCGGTTGCGAGGCATAGGCGACGAAGATCGGGTAGGGGTAGTTGCCGAGCTCGATCGGCTTGTCCGGCGTGATGCCGGCGCCGCAGGTCGCGGTCTGCGGGAAGAAGAACGAGCCGACCTTCTGCATCCGCGCCCAGCCTTCCTTGTCCTTGGCGGGCAGTGGCGGCCAGACCAGGCCGCGCGGCGAGGTCTCGGCTTCCTTGGCGGGACCGGTGATGGTGGTGCCGAAGGCGGCGTCGGTGTCGTTGTTGATCAGGCCTTTCCACATCGCGCCGTAGCTCGCGAACTCGACGACCTTGACGTCCTTCTGCGTCAGGCCTGCGAAGGCGAGCACCGCGAGCGAGTTCTGGTTCAGCGCGGGCGAGCCGACCACGAAGCCGACGCGCTTGCCTTTCAGGTCTTTCAGATCTTTCACGCCGCTATCGGCTGCGACCCCAAGCGAACCGCAATTGCAATCGACACTCGAGAGCATGATCTGGAGCGGCTGCGGGCCCCATTCCTTCGAGCCGAACTCGAACACGCCTTCCTGCGCGAAATAGGTGCCTGATCCCATCGCGGACGACGCCGCGCGCTTGGCGCGCAGTGGTGCAAGGCGCGCGACGTCGTTGCCTGCGGGCAGCACGCGCACATCGGTGCCGTATTTGTCCTTCATCATCTTGCCGACGCCGACCGCGATGTTGAAGCCGGCGGTGCCGGTGTCATAGGCGGTGAACGTCAATGTCGCCGGCAGCTTGACGTCTTCGGCGACTGCATAGCGTGTAGACGCAAAAGAAATGCCCGCAACCAAGGCAGGCGCAAGCATGGTCAGCCCACGAAGCATGTTTCCCTCCAATGATCCTCGCGTTTGCCGCGAAGAGTTTCATTCTTTGTTTGAAACAGATTTTTGTTTGAAACGGATCATGTCATCGCGATCGAGCGATGGCAACGCCGTCCCGCGTACGCGAAGCATCGGTCTGACACATTGTCGCGGTGATGTGGCGATTGCGAAATGCTCGGCCCATGGTTCGAGACGCGCCGCAAGCGGCGCTCCTCACCATGAGGTCTTCGATTTGGCTGCAAAAACAGACCTCATCCTGAGGAGCCCGCGAATGCAGGCGTCTCGAAGGATGGCCACAAAAAGAAAAGATTGCGCAACCATGGCCAGGACGTATCCGCATTTAACTTGCGACGATCGCGATCGCTTGTCCTTCCGCGACGACATCGTCGAGCTTGACGAGCAGCGATTTGATCGTGCCGCTCGCGGGCGAGGGCACCGGTATCTCCATCTTCATGGCTTCGACGACTACAACGTCGTCGCCATCAGCAACGGTTCCTCCAACTTGCACGGGAGTTGCGCAGATGCGACCCGCGACCTCCGTGACGATCTTAATTTCTGGCATGCCATCGCCTTTTTGTTGTCGTCGCAAAATGCCTGAGGTAGCGTCGTCTGCAAGTGGAATTTAATTCCGCAGAGCGGAACGAACGGTAGGGAACATGGGACGACGATCGGAGCGGTTAAGCAGGCAAGGTGCGCTCGCTGGCGATGCCGGCGAGGGTGATGTCATCCAGGTGGTGTCGCGCGCGTTCGACGTGTTGCGATGCTTCGAGGGCCATGAGGCGCGGCTCGGCAATCTCGAGATTTCAAATCGCTGCGGCCTGCCGCGCTCGACGGTGTCGCGGCTCACGCACACGCTGACGCGGATGGGGCAACTCGTGTACCTGCCGCGCGACCAGAAGTATCGCATCGGTCCGAGCGCGGTGGCGATGAGCGCCTCGATGATGAAGGGCGCGCAGCTGCGCAGCATGATCCGGCAGCGGCTCCAGGAAGTCGCCGAGCAATTGCCAGGCACCGTAGGCTTCGTCGTCCCCGATCGCTTCCATCTGGTCTATCTCCAGTTCGCGCGCTCGGCGACTGCGCTCGGTCTGCATGAGGGGACCGGCAGCCGCATCTCGATGGCCTCGACGGCCGCGGGTGCGGCCTACACCGCGGCGCTGGCGCCGGAGGTCGGCGACACCTTCATCGCGGACATGGAGCGGGAAGCTCCCGAGGCTGCAAAAATCCTGAGGCCGCGCATCGAGGCCAACCGGCAGTCGCTGCACGAGCGCGGCTATGTCGTGGCCTGCGGCCTGTGGAGCCCGCACATCAACGGGCTCGCGGTGCCGATCTGGTCGCCGCAGTACCAGACCTTCGTCGTCATCACGATCGGCCTGCTGTCGTCGATGTATGACGAGCAGCGCCTGCATGCCGAAGTAGCCCCGCTGATGCTTGCGCTCGGCCGTTCGCTCGGCAGCCTGATGGAGGGCGCGGAAGGCGACGTCTTCAACAACCGCATCCCGCGCAAACCGGTCGCAATGGCCGTGCATAACAATAACAAGCCGATCAACTCGGGGGGCGTGAATGAACTGGAAGCCGGAACTCGACGAGCTAGCCCGGCGCGAAGCCTTCGCGCAGGAGATGGGCGGCGTTGACAAGGTCAAGCGTCAGCATGACCAGGGCCGACTGACTGTTCGGGAGCGTATCGACAGACTGACCGACAAGGGCAGCTTTCACGAGATCGGTGCCGTCTCCGGCATCGGCGAATACGATTCCAGCGGCGAGCTGCAGAAATTGACGCCGGCGAACTGCGTGTTTGGCCGTGCGCGCGTCGACGGCCGCACGGTCGTGGTGGTCGGCGACGATTTCACGGTCCGCGGCGGCTCGGCCGATGCGTCGATTTCGGCCAAGCCGTTGATGGCGGAGGAGATGGCGCATGACTTCCGTCTGCCCATCGTCCGCATCATCGAGGGCTCCGGCGGCGGCGGCTCGGTCAAGACCATCGAGACCAAGGGCGCGGCCAATCTGCCGGGCGGCATCGGCGGCACCCGCTGGTACCGCTTCACGACGGAGAATTTGTCGCGCGTGCCGGTCGTCGCGCTCGGTCTCGGCTCGGTCGCTGGCCTCGGCGCGGCGCGCCTGGCCGCCAGCCACTATTCCATCATGACGCGGAAGTCCGCGATGTTCGTTGCGGGGCCGCCGGTGGTGAAGGCGCTCGGGCAGGACCTCTCGAAGGAGGAACTCGGCGGCGCCGACATCCAGACTCGCGCCGGCGCGGTCGATCACGCCGTCGATACGGAAGAAGAGGCGTTCGCCTGCGCGCGGCGCTTCCTCTCTTATCTGCCGTCATCGGTCTACGAGCTGCCGCCGACCTTGCCCTGCACCGACAATCCGGAGCGCAGCGAGGAGGCGTTGATCAATGCGGTGCCGCGCAACCGCAAGCAGGTCTACAAGATGCGGCCGATCGTCGAGCAGGTCGTCGACAAGGGGTCGTTTTTCGAGGTCGCCAAGAATTTCGGCAAGCCAATCATCGTAGGTCTCGCCCGGCTCGAGGGCAGGGCGGTGATGGTGCTTGCGAGCGACAGCTTCCACTATGGCGGCTCGTGGACTGCGGATGCGTGCCAGAAGGTGGTGCGCTGGGTCGACTTCGCCGAAACCTTCCACCTGCCGATCGTCTATCTCATGGACTGCCCGGGCTTCATGATCGGCCTCGATGCCGAGAAGGCGGCCACCATCCGCCACGGCGTCCGCGCCATGGCCGCGGTCAACCAGACCACCGTGCCCTGGTGCACCGTGATCCTGCGCAACGCCTTCGGTGTCGCCGGCGTGGTGCATCAGCCGGCGGACCGCTTCTCGATCCGCTACGCCTGGCCCTCGGCCTATTGGGGCTCGCTCCCGCTCGAAGGCGGCATCGAAGCCGCCTATCGCGCCGACATCGATGCGGCCGAGGACAAGGCAGGCAAGCTGAGGGAGATCGAGGAACGTCTCAACAAGCTGCGCTCGCCGTTCCGCTCGGCCGAAAAATTCTGGGTGGAGGAGATCATCGATCCCCGGAAGACAAGGTCGCTGCTGTGCGAGTTCGCAAGGCTGGCCGAGCCGTTGCGGAAGGCGGGGCCGCCGGAGAACTTTTCGATCAGGCCGTGAGGCGCGACCGAGCTGACCGGGCATCCATCACAGCCGCAGCACCTTGCCCGGATTCATGATGTTCTGCGGATCGAGCGCGCGCTTGATGGTGCGCATGATGTCGAGCTCGGTCTTCGTGCGGTAGTGGCTGAGCTCGTCGAGCTTGTCGATACCGATGCCGTGCTCCGCCGAGATCGAGCCGCCCATAGAGGTGATGAGATCGTTCACGGCCCGCGTGATGGCGGACGAATATTGGGTCAGCGTCTGCTGATCCATGCCTTTGGGGCCCATGAACGAGAAATGCAGATTGCCGTCGCCGATGTGCCCCAAAGGATAGGGGCGAATGGTCGGGAGAATGTCGAGCACGGCCTTGAGCCCCTGGTCGATGAACTCGGGAATCCTGGAGATGGCCACCGACACGTCGTAGCTCAGTCCCGGCCCCTCGGCACGGGAGGCCTCGGCGACGCTTTCCCGGATGCGCCACATGTTGCGCGATTGATTTCCGGTGTGCGCGATCGCCGCGTTGAGCACGCGGCCGGCCTCGAGCTGATCGGCGAGAAACTGCTCCAGCTTCTCGGTCATGCCCTCGGTCCCGTCCTGTCGGGCCCGCGAGGACGACCATTCAAGCAGGAGGTACCATGGCGTGTCCGCCTTGAGAGGATCCTGGGTGCCGGGGATATGGCGCAGCACCATGTCGATGGCGCTGCGGCTCATCAGCTCGCAGGAGCCGACATTGTCCCCTGATGCCGCATGGGCTTCGGACAGGATCTCCAGCGCCGCGCGCGGATCGCGGATCGCCAGCCAGGCCGTGCAGACGTCCTTCGGCGCCGGCCATAGCTTGAGGACGGCCTTCGTGATGATGCCCAGCGTTCCCTCGGCGCCCATGAAAAGGTGCTTGAGGTCGTAGCCCGTGTTGTCCTTCTTGAGCGCACGCAGTCCGTCCCAGACGTCCCCGTTGGCCAGCACGACTTCGAGCCCCAAGACGAGATTGCGGGCATTGCCATAGCGCAGCACCTGCACGCCGCCGGCGTTCGTCGAGAGATTGCCGCCGATCATGCACGAGCCCTGGGCGCCAAGGCTGAGCGGCAGGAACCTGTCGTGACGGCTTGCGGTCTCCTGAAGCGTCTGGAGAACGCAGCCGGCCTCGACCGTCATCGCGTAACCGACGGCATCGACGTCCAGCACGCGGTTCATGCGGCCGAGCGACAACACGATGCCGGTGTGCGCGGGCCAGGGCGTGGCTCCACCCATCAGACCGGTGTTGCCACCCTGCGGCACGATCGCGACGCCGTGCTCGTGGCAAAGCCGGACGACTTTCGAGACTTCCTCGGTACTGCCAGGACGAACGACGGCGCCCGCGCCGCCAACCAGCGATCCGCGCCAGTCCGTCACGTATGGTTGCTTGCCGTGCTCGTCCTCGATCAGGCCCTTCTCGCCGACGATCGCGCGCAACGCATCGCGCATCCGGGCGG
Organism: Bradyrhizobium sp. Pa8; assembly: GCF_052588265.1. Classification (NCBI taxonomy): domain Bacteria; kingdom Pseudomonadati; phylum Pseudomonadota; class Alphaproteobacteria; order Hyphomicrobiales; family Nitrobacteraceae; genus Bradyrhizobium; species Bradyrhizobium sp. Pa8. The sequence continues at coordinate 4,069,099 of NZ_CP176767.1, forward strand.
TCAAAGGAGCGGTCGGGATGGTGGGGTGGGACGACGGGAAGGCAGCCGGCATTTTGTTTCCCCTGGCGCATCTTGGTGTGCACTGCGCACGTGACGTGCGGGGGCATTCTCCACGTTTGCGGCGGGGAGTCTAATGGCAATATGTCTCGAAGCGGGGCACCGTGGACGAACGCGTCGAGCAGGTGCCCGTCACGGACGGCGCTTGGTCTCGGCCGAGCGGGATTCTAGTGGATGATCTGGTTCAGGAAACCCTTCGCCCGTTCCGTGCGCGGAGCCCGGAAGAATGTCTCCGGATCCGCCTCCTCCACGATGCTTCCGCGATCCATGAAGACGACCCGGTCGGCGACCTCGCGGGCGAATCCCATCTCGTGCGTCACGCAGACCATCGTCATTCCATCTCTCGCCAGCTCGACCATGGTGTCCAGCACTTCCTTGACCATCTCGGGGTCGAGAGCGGACGTGGGTTCGTCGAACAGCATGATCTTGGGCTGCATGCACAGCGCCCGCGCGATGGCGACGCGTTGCTGCTGACCACCCGACAATTGTGCGGGATACTTGTCCGCCTGATCCTGGATGCGGACCTTCCGCAGCAGGCCGAGTGCGCGATCGCGCGCTTCCGCTTGCGAGATGCCGCGAACCTTGATCGGAGCCAGCATGCAGTTCTCGGCGACCGTGAGGTGCGGAAAGAGGTTGAAGCTCTGAAAGACCATCCCGACCTCGCAGCGCACGCTGTTGATGTCGGCCATGCGGTTGCTCAATTCGACACCGTCGACGACGATCCTGCCGCCGTCGTGTTTCTCGATATGGTTGATGCACCGGATGAGCGTCGACTTGCCGGAGCCCGAAGGTCCGCACAGGACGATTTTCTCGCCCTTGCCGACCCTGAGATTGACGTCGTTCAGCGCATTGAATGCGCCGAATCGCTTCATCACGTTCTCGACGAGGACGATTGCACTTGGCTGCGTGGCATTGCTGACAGTCGCTTGAGGCATGTTCGTCTCCCGAATACGAGGCCGTTTGGTATCCCGATGATCATCGTGCCGTGGCAAGGCCATATCGCTTGCGAAGGGTGGCGACGCACTGGGAGGCCACCGAGCTGATGACGAGGTAGGCCACCGCGACGACGAGGTACATCTCGACGAGACGTCCATTGAGCTGTGCGAGCTTGGAAGCTGCGCCCAGAAGATCCGTCAACGACAGCACGTAAACGAGAGACGTGTCCTGAAACAGGATGATCGTCTGGCTCAGGATGATCGGGCTCGCCACGCGAAGGACTTGCGGCAGAACGACATGGCGGTAGGTGTCGTAGGTCGACAGTGCGAGCGCCTGGCAGGCCTCGAACTGCCCCTTGTTCACGGCCCGCAGTCCGACGCGGATGATCTCGGAGTAGTAGGCGGCTTCAAACAAGCCAAAGGTGATGAACGCCGTGTAGGTCGCCCCGATCGGAATCGGGCGGCCGTTGCCGCTCAGGTGCCCAAGCACGATCGGCACCAGGAAGAAGAACCAGAAGAGGACAAGGATCAACGGGATCGACCGGATGATCGCAACGTAGCCGCGGACGATCTGGGCGAACACCGGGACCTCGAAGTGCTGTACCAGCGCAAGACAGGTTCCGAGGACCATGCCGATGGCGAATGCGGCCGCCGTGAGCGAAAGCGAGAAGAGCAGGCCCGACCAGAGATAAGGCGACGACTGCGCGACGATCGAGAAATCGAGGGTATTCATTTCACGGTCTCCATCGCGCCAGGCAGAGCGCTGCCTTGCTGCATGTCGGCGGCGAGATTCTGCCCAGCTGCGAGCTTCACCGGGGTGCTACCCGGAATCCTGACGGCCTTGTCGATGAACGTCATGATCTGATACGCAACCAGCGCCAGGCAAAGATAGATGATCGTCGCCGCGCCGAATGCCGAGAATGTCTGGAACGTTGCCTCGCTGATCTGGCGCGCCTGTGCGGTTAGCTCCATCAAGCCGATCGTGAGTGCGACGGACGTGTTCTTGTATATTCCCATCACCTCGCTGGTGAGGCTAGGCACGATCAGGCGCAGGGCCTGCGGCACGACGACGTAGCGATAGGTGAGGTAGCCGCTGAGGCCGAGAGCGTTGGCGGCCTCAATCTGCCCTTTCGGAAGCGCTTCGATGCCGGCCCGGACCTGCTCGGCTATTCGAGACGCCGTGTAGAGTCCCAGGCAAAGGAGTGCCGGGAAGAACGATGCCCAAGGCGGCGGCATCTGCTTGATGGCATTTCCGAGCGCGGCCGGCACCACCTCCGGGAAAACGAAGTACCAGAGGAACATCTGCACCAGGACAGGGATGTTTCGGAATATCTCGACGTAGAGCCGGGCCGGAATCGAGACGAAACGATTCTGGACCGTGCGGCCCACGCCGACGCACACGCCGATGCCGAAGGCGATCCACCAGCCGAAGAAGGCGAGAGCCAGGGTCCAACCGAGACCCGACAGAAGCCAGTCGATATAGCGCTGGCCGTCTGCCGCCTGTTCAAAAAGCACTCCGAACATCGCGAGCCTCCAGGTTGCAGGTGCGGACGAGGATGACCTTCCGAGACGATCAGCTCCGTCGATCAGTCGACGGCATCGCTGGGATGTGCGATCCGCTCCATCAATTCGTCGGTGAGCGGGAATGCGAGGTTCTCACCCTTGGGCGGGATCGGCCTGGTGAACCATTTCGCGTAGGTCTTCTCGAATTGGCCGGATGCCATCTGCTTGGAGAGAACGTCGTCGACGAGCCTCTTGAAGCCGGCGTCGCCCTTGGTGAACATCAGCCCATAGTAGATCTTCGCGTAACCCTCGGAAAGGAACAGGAGCGCGTCCGGATTCGGCGCCGCAGCCTTGAGTCCGGCAAGCAGGATATCGTCCTCCATGAAGGCGACGGCACGGCCGGTGTTCAGCATGAGGAAGGACTCCGCGTGGTCCTTGGCCTGGACGATGTTGAGCCCGAGCTGCTCCTTGGCGTTGACGCTCTGCGCGAAACCCACCGCGTTGGAGCCTTGCGTGACGACAACCGTCTTGCCTTTCAGCTCGCCTGCGGTCTTCACGCCACTGGCGGCCTTGACGAGCCAGCGCGGCTGGCTGACGAACGTTGCGACCGAGAACGAGACCTGTTCCTGCCGCTTCTTGTCGTTGGCGGTGCCGCCGCATTCGATGTCGACAGTCCCGCTCTGGATCAGGGGAATCCGGTTCGACGAGTTCACCGGCGTGTAGTTGACCTTCAGGCTGGGCAATTTCAGCTCATCCTTGATGCGATCGACGATCGCCGCGCAGAGATCGAGCGAGAAGCCGATCGGCTTCTGATCCGGCCCGAGGTACGAGAACGGTATCGAAGCCTCACGGTAGCCGATCGTGATCGCGCCGCTGGATTTGATCTTGTCGAGCGTCGGGCTGTCGGCTGCCGCGGACGGGCTTGCGTCGATAGCCAGGAGCGCCGGGAGAAGTCCCAATATCTGAACGAGCTTCTTCATGGTTCTTGCCTTCCCATCGTTTGTCAAACTCAAGCTGCGACGGACGGGCGTCCGAGCCCTCGCCGACGGATGACGTCGATCAGGCGATCGATGTCGGTGGCGGTGTTGAACATGCCGAGCGAGACGCGAATGCCATCTCGTTCGGGCGACACGCGCACGCCGTTCTCCTCGAAATGGCCGAGCCAGTCTGCCGCGGGCAGCGCGATGACGTAGATGTGCGGAGCGCGATGCTTGCGCTCGCGCGGGCCAACGAGGCGGACGCCCAGCTCGTCCAGACGTGCAATCAGGTGATCGCCGAGATCGAAACAGTGGTTCTGGATGTTCTGCACCCCGATCTGCTCGATCATGTCGAGCGAAGCACCGAGGGCGTGGACTGCGGGCAGATTGAAGTTGCCCAGCTCGAAGCGCTTGGCGGCCGGCGAGGGCGCCATCCTGTCGGCACGCGCGATGAGGTCATCCGGAATCTCGGCGAGGCTCGCCGCGGCCAGATACGTCGGCTCGAGCTCCGTGAGGGATTTGTCCCAGGTGAGCAGGCCGAGCCCTTGCGGAACCAGCAATCCCTTGTGGCTGCCGGAGCCGATGAAGCTTGCGCCAGTCGCCTTCGCGTCAACAGGCACGACGCCGATCGCCTGCATCACGTCCACCACGAAGTAGAGTTTCCTGCTGGCGCACATCGCGCCGACGCTCTCGATGTCGAAGCGGTGACCGGCGTGGAAGGTCACGTGCGACATCGAGATCGCGCGCGTTCTTTCGTCGATGAAGGGCGCAAAGCTGTCGGCATCGACGACGTCGGTCATCGGGATGAAGCGGACCTCGACGCCTTTCCGTTGCAGATTGAGGAACGCGTAGGCGTTGTTCGGATGATCGCCGTGGATCATCAGAACGTTGTCGCCGGCGTGCAGCGGCAGTACGTTTGCCGCAATGTTCATGCTTTCCGACGTGTTTTTCGTGAAGGCAATCTCATCCGCCGTCACACCGAGAAAGCGGGCGACCTTGGCACGGGTCTGCTCGACCCGATCGAGCCAGATGCTCTTCGGACCGGCTGTCTCGAAGCCCTCGCGAAGGAAAAGCTCGATCGCGGCCTTCACGGGACGCGCGAGCGGCGTTTGAAACCCGGAGTCCAGATAGACCATCCGTTCGACGGCGGGGAATTCCTTCCTCACAGCGTCCACGTCGTAATGACGAGACATGCACATCTCCTGTTGAGCGCGCCGGCAGAACTTGGCCCCTAGCCAAGCGGCGGAGCGCGATTTTCGGAACGGCGAGACCGCACTGCACAATTTCTGGTCAATCACCGGTGACGCCAAGAATATGAGCTTTCAGGATTTCGACAATTAATTTTGTCGAATTTCAATAGATTTTATTCCGAAAAATGATAATAATGCGCTTTGATCTTGATTTCACTCCCAGTTTTGGCCGGTGGGGACATGACGAAGCGAATTGAGAAGGAAGGACCCTTGGACCGTGCTTTCGCGATCGTTCGGCATGTTGCCGACCAACGCAAAGCCGTCTCAGCTGCGGAGGTCGCAAAGGCTCTTTCGCTGCCGCTTCCAACGGCACACAGGTTGATCGGAAACCTCGAAGACCGCGGACTGCTTCAGAAGGCGTTGGGTACCAGGCGGTACGTTGTGGGCAACCAGCTCGTCACTCTGTCCGCCACCGTCATCGGCGCTGCATTTCGCACCGCGCGGCGGCACGCGGTGCTTCGGGCGGTCGCGGGAGAAATCGGCGAACAGTGCGAGATCGGCGTCGTACGCGACAACGTCGTTGCCTATGTCGACAGCGTTCGCGTTTCGGAGCCGCAAGGTCTTCAGTTCAATCCGGGAGAAGCGGCGCCGTTACACTGCACGTCGACCGGAAAGATCTATATGAGCAGACTGCCCGAGCGGATCCGGGCGAAGCTGTGCCGCGCGCTACCCCTGACCAAATTCACCGAAACGACGATCGTCGATGTCCACGCGCTGATGAAGGTTCTCGAGGAGACGCGACAACGCGGCTGGGCCAAGACAAACGAAGAGTACGTCAAGGGGGTGGTGGGGTGCGCCGTCCCCATTCTGTCACCGGATCGAGAACTGATTGCCTGCCTGGGTGTCTCCGTGCCGGTGGCGCGCGTGAGCTTCGCCGAACTGGACCGGTTCATCGCGCCGCTTCAAAAGGCTGCCGCCCTGCTGTCGGAGACCATTCTGCAAGTCGAAGGCGACGATGACGCGGATGCCAATTGATGGCCACCACGGGCGAGCATGTCACTGCCGCCGGTTTCTGCGGCGGCAGTGACGTTGATGCTCAACGCTTGATGATCAACGCTTGATGATCAACGCTTGATGATCAACGCTTGGGGAGCGACGCCATCACCTCGCCCGCGTCTCCGTCCTCGAGGCAAGGCGTGACGGTCAACGGGAGCAGGTCAGACCATTGCGCGAGCCAGCGATACATGGCTTTCGGATCGCTCGATTCAGAGATCGCAAATCCCTGTCCGTTCATGCCATGCCAGCGGCCCAACATCTTGACGCCCTCGGGCGGTGCGCCGCCGGTCTCGAGAAAGCGGGCGACGGCTGCATTGAAAGTGCCTTGAGGTACGCTCCAGGTGGTTATGAATTTCATGCGATTCTCCCATGACTAGAATTATCGGATGAATGTCGCGGCATGCGCCGCATGCGCACGATAGCGCCTGCCTATCGAATGACAACGGCGAAAGAACGCGCGCGTCGGTTTGATCCCTCCTGCTTCCGCCGCAAGCGCTGCTATGGACGCAAGACCGCTACTTGCCGTCATTCCAGATGTCGGTGGCGAGCTTCCAGTCGTCTCCGACCTTCTCCCAGACGACAACATACTTTCCGGTCACCTCCTGCGGTGTCGATCCCTTGGTCTTCAGGACGAACGTGCCGATCTCGCGTGCTGCGAAGGAGCCGAGCGGTTTGACATCCACCGTTGTGAGCTTCGGATCGGTCACCTGTTCAGCCATGCTTTTCCACATCACCTCGATGGCTGGCCGGCCCTTCGCCATCGCGGAGCCGGGCGGGAGCGCGATCGCATCGGCGCTGTAGAGGGACGCAATCCCGGAAAAATCTCCCTTGTTGAACATCTCGATCCATTTCGCATTGGTTGCTTCAATCTCGGCCTTCTGAGCCAAGGCCGGCGCGCTCAACGAGATCGCGATTGCAATCGCCGATGCAATGTTGCGCATGATCATCTCCTGGCTCAATGCACGATGCGGATGCAGGGGCAGTCGTCTTGTTCTCGGATTGGATGCGTTGAATGGTCCATCCCAGACCGGCGCACGCGCAACGGCAATTCCGGGGAATTACCGTCAGCACCATTGACGAGGGTCGCTGCGGAGTGAAAAGGCTGCCCCTCGGCGTCTGTGCCATAGCCACCGTTGACCAGCTGACCGTGCCTGCTGTGCGGTGATGCTGCGCAGCCCGCTAGCCGCGCCGACATCGACGCGGCCTGCGGCCGCTCACGGCCACCTCCGGACGCGACGGAGGCGGCGCCGACTAGCGCCGGCGTAAAGGCCGTATCGACCTCACCGGAGGCTGCTTACCCCTCAATCTCTGCGATCGCGTTTAACCGACGTTAATGATGTCCTCTCGATATGGAACATCCCACTCCGTTGCACTCCCTGTTTGTGGATTGCCCGTAAGTGTTGATTAAGAAGGCCATATCCATATTCCAGCCTGCGATTGGCGGCCGACCGGCAGCGGTAATCCCACCGGTTGCCCCGATCAAAAGACTTTAGGAATTGCTCTCTGCCGCCACGACGGCAATCAGGATGAAGGTCATGCTCCGCCGGGTAGTGCTCCGTTTCGCAAGAGACCGGAAGGCCAACATCGCCGTTATCTTCGCCCTCACGATGGTCCCGATCGTCTTTCTCCTGGGTATGACGCTCGACTACACGCAGGCCGTCCGCAAGCGGGAGCAACTGAACGCAGCCGCCGACGCGGCCGCGATCGCAGCCGTGCGGCCGGCGATGCTGACGCAGACCGACAAGACGGTCGTCCAGGCGACCGCCGCAGCCGTCTTTGCAGCGAAGGCGAATCTTCCCGGTCTGACGGCGACGCCGACGCCGACCATCACTGTCACGGATTCCGGTCTCGCGCGAACCATCACGGTTTCCTACACCGCGCAGTCCGTCAACAATTTCCCCAGCGTTCTCGGCAAGCAGACCTGGGACGTCGCCGGTTCCGCGACGGCAAAGGCGTCGAGCGCGCCTAACATGAATTTCTATCTGCTGCTGGACGACTCGCCGTCAATGGCGATCGCGGCGACGCAGGCCGACATCACCAACATGATTGCGTTCACGAAGAACCAGCCCAGCTACGCGAAGAATTGCGGGTTCGCCTGCCATGAGACGCGTCCCAACAACGCAACTGCCAGCTCGACGAACAAGGACAATCTCACCGTCGCACGCGCAAACAACATCACACTGCGCATCGATCTCGTGACCAACGCCGTTACGCAATTGCTGAAGGGACCCTGGACGTGCCCGCAGGCGGGTGTGACGGGCGGCGTCATGCAGTGCATGTCGGCGCTCAACAACACAACCTACAGGGCCGCCATCTACACCTTCGACTATGCCCTCAACACGATCCAGACGCTGACCACCCCGGACACTGCCGCCACGAAGATCACCAACATTCAGCTCCTGACGGTCGACCACCAGAACTGCCCCATTGTCGATAGCAGGGGCAACTGCACCTACACCACCGACTACGGCACGGATATCTCGAAGGGGCTGACGGACGTCAACGCCGTGATGCCTCTGCCGGGCACTGGCACCAATCAGGCGGGCGATACGCCGCAGGAGGTGGTCTTCCTCGTCACCGACGGCGTGGAGGACAAGCTCATCCCGAAGTCGGGGGGCACCTGCGACGCCAATGCCACCTATGCGCTTCCGGTGGCCAACTCGACGACCTTGCGATGCCAGCAACCGCTCGACACGGCGATCTGCACGACGATCAAGAATCGCGGTATTCGCATTGCCGTCCTCTACACCGAGTATCTGCCGCTGCCGACCGAAAGCTGGTACAACACCCGCATCGCCCAGTTCAACAATCCGACCTCGTCGACCGGTACGATCGCGACACGGCTGCAATCGTGCGCGTCGCCCGGCCTGTATGCGAGCGTGCAGACAGGTGGCGACATTTCCGCGGCGCTGACCAACCTCTTCATCAAGGTTGCGTCCAGCACGGCCAGCCTCGTGCAGTAGGGAAGGGGCCATGACCCGACAGGTCACGACAACGAAAAGACGCCGCAACCGCTGCGCCGCCTTCGCCGGCGATAGCCGCGGAGCCACGGCCGTCGAATTCGCGCTCGTTGCCGCGCCGTTTCTCGCCCTCATCATCGCGCTCATCCAGACGTTTCTGGTTTTCTTTGCCCAGCAGATGCTTGAAACCGTGGTGCGCCAGTCGGCGCGTCTCGTCATGACGGGGCAGGTTCAGTCGGCGCAGATGAACCAGGCGGTTTTCAAGCAGAAGGTCTGCGATCAGATCGTGATCCTGTTCAATTGCAGCGGTCTGATGGTCGACATGCAGGTCGCGACGTCCTGGTCTTCCGCGAACACGGCGACGCCCACGCTGACCTTCGACGGCTCGGGCAATGTGACCAACAGCTGGCAATACGATCCGGGCGATTCCGGCGATATCGTCGTTCTTCGCGTCATGTATGTCTGGCCGGTCGTGCTCGGGCCGCTCGGCTTCAATCTCTCGAACCTTACCAATGGCAACCGGCTGCTCATGTCGTCCGCCGCGTTCCAGAACGAGCCAGGAGCTACCTGATGATCTCCGCCCTGTCATCCCGCGCTCGGCAGATGCTGACCGATGTACGCGCTGTTGCAGCGACGGAGTTCGCCATCGTGACGCCGTTCATGCTGGTGCTCTATGTCGGCGGCGTCGAGCTCGGGAACGGGCTCGCCATGAACGTCAAGGTCAGCGCGACCGCGCACAGCGTTGCCGACATGATCTCGCAGAACACGGCCGTCACGTCGACCCAGATGGACGGCATTCTCGCTGCGGCGAGCTCCATCATGGCTCCCTATCCCATCAAGAACGGCAGCACCTCGCTGATGACGATCACGGTCTCCGAGGTCTCGACCGACAGCAATGGTAACGCGACGGTGCAATGGAGCAAGTCGACCAGTACGTCGGGGGCGAGGGCCGCCGGTCAGCAGATGACCTTGTCGTCCTTTACCGCGCCGGGCGGTACCAGCAATGCCAACATCTCGCTCATCCTGAGCGAGGTGTCCTACGACTACGCGCCCAACCTCGGCTTCACGATCGCCGGCACGGTGAAGCTGTCCGACAGCTATTACCTGTTCCCCCGCTGCTCGACGAACACCCCCGCCACGTCGAGTTTTCCCTATTACGACGTGAAATATCCGGCGGCGAAGACCTGCACCTGCGTGCAGCACTTGCAGCAGAAGACCTGTTAGTTTCACGGAACGCGGTCGAAGCCGGATGCCGCTGAGGCAAGCTTCTGTCCCGATTTCCTCCCGGCCCCTGTGCGCAATTGCGCACCAGGCCGGGATGACATTGGGGTGAACGCTTACGCCGCCACGGTGGCGCGGTCGAGCGCTGCGATCAGCTTTGCCGCGATGGGATGGTCGGACCGCGGATTTTGGCCGGTGATCAGCTCGCGGTCCTCGACCACGTAAGGCTCGAAATCGACGGCGCTTCTGCTGACCTCGGCACCTGCAGCTCCCAGCGCGTCCGGCATGGTGAAGTAGATCTTGCCGTGCAGGAACTGCTCCTCGATCGGTATCTCTTCCGAGGCGGTGAACACCGTCATCTTGTATCCCGCATATTGCCAGCCCTTGCCCAGCTCCGCGATCTTGGCCTTGTCGCCGGCGATCAGGGCGGCGCGATAGGCCTTGGCGTCGGGCAGGGCGGCCAGCGTCGCGATCGGCCCGTGGCAGAGCAGCGCGGTGATCTTCTTCCGTTCATGGAAATATCGCAGGATCTTGCCGAGCTCGGCATCCTGCATGAGGTCGACGACCGGCCCCTGGCCGCCGGGAACGAAGACGGCGACATAGCCGTCCAATCCCTCCTCCACGATCGCGCGCAACGTGTGCACGTTGGTCATCGCCGGGTCCTTGTCGAAGAAGTCGCGTCCCCGCCGGTAGGCCTTCTCGTCGCCGCCGAAATGGGCCGCATGATCGGAGGCGGGATCGATGTACGGTTGCTTGCCGTTCGGCGTGGCCAGCACCACCTCGTAACCGGCATCGACCAAGGCCATCGCGGGCACGACGGTCTCGTTGAGATATTGGCCGGTCGGCCCGGTGCCGCCGCCCTGGATCTCGATACGGGTGGCATTGGAGCCGACGACGAGCACTTTTCCTTTGGACATGGAATCTCCTGCGATTTGCTTGATCGTTTTGCGGTTAGAACTTCATAACAATCCGCCCGACGCGAACGGCAACCTGCCGCGACGACCGTTCTGGCGTTTCAAGCAACGACTGGAGCAGATCGAGCGGAGCACGCCGCTTCGCTCCGCAAGCTCGCCCCGAAGGCTCCTGCGGAGGGAATAATCTGTCGCTGTCGAAGAAGTAAGCGGCTTCGCTGATGGCGCGCAAGCCAGCCTCCCAACGTCATTCCGCGCGCAACTTAGGGGATGCGGCGCAATCTGACCATGTGGCGCGATCGGCCTAGAGCGGATGCATCGTGCGATTTTGCAATGATGCCATCATGCTCCTGTTTTGCCCGACGAGTCAAATTGCTTCGGGAAAGCGTAAGTCGTTGATCCGCCACGCCCCGGCTACTGTGCATGGGGTTGTTTTCGCAGTTTTTGTTTGGAGCAGCCCGCGCGCGGCGCTTTACGCGCTCTCGGTCTCCCGGTGCACGTCGTGCACCACGAGGCCCATGCCTTCCTCGGGCATCTTGATCCAGTCGCGGCGCTTCAGCGTGCGCTTGGTGTCCTCGTAGCCGCTTGTCCAGTGCTCGCGCATCGAGGTGCCCGAGAATTCGTGGTCCTTGGCGTCGCCCTCATAGGCCTTCTGCTGGTAGATCAGGTGCAGGATCGCGATCTCGGGCATGTTGCGCAGGCTCGCCTTGAGCTGGCGATCCTCGTCGGAGAGTTGCTCGTCCGGGATTTTCGCCAGTGCCTTGTAGAGCAGAACCTTGAGGTTGTGGGTGCGGCGATAGACGTCGGTGTTGTGGCGCGTGCGCGAGGAATACATGATGTCCTTGTGGCGGGCCATCACGTCCTGGATCGAGCGCGGCAGCACGCCCCGCGCGCTGAACAGGTCGACCTGGAACACCAGCGAGTTGAGCGCATCCTCCTGGTCGAGCAGATGCTGCAGCGGCGTGTTGGAGACGATGCCGCCGTCCCAGAAATGATCGGTGCCGATCCGCACCATCGGCAGCGCCGGGGGCAGGGCGCCGGAGGCCATGATGTGCTCCGGCTCGATCTCGTCATGGGAATTGTCGAAATAGATGAAGTTGCCCGAGAGCACGTTGACCGCGCCGACCGCGAAGCGGACCTTCTTCTCGTTGATGAGATCGAAGTCGACGAGCTCCAGCAGGCTCTCCTTCAGCGGCATCGTGTCGTAATAGCTGGTGGCGGTGCGCGCGCCGACCGGGCTGAACCAGGGATTGACCTGGTGCGGGGTGAAGAAGCCGGGCTGGCCCATCGCCGACGTCATCCACGCACTGGTGAGATTGCGCCACTGGCGGAAGATGTCGCCGTCGGGCGTGTAATGCCAGATCTTGCGGTTGGTGATGCGCTCCCAGAAGATGCGCAGCGCTTCCAGCCGCTTCTCCGGCTTGTTGCCGGCGATGATGGCAGAATTGATTGCACCGATCGAGACGCCGCAGACCCAGTCGGGCTCGATGCCGGCTTCGTGCAGCGCCTGGTAGACGCCGGCCTGGTAGGCGCCGAGTGCGCCGCCGCCTTGCAGCACCAGCGCGACGCGGTCGCAGCGTTCGGGGCGCCAGCCCCGTGCGGGAGGCTGATGCGTCTGATGAGCCGGTTGCGACGTGCGGGCGTCCATGGGGGCCTCCTAGCGTGGACCAAACGATTGCGTCCGGCAGTGACGGCGTGATGACAATTTCAGCGCCGATGCATCGTCTGCATGCAGGTCAACCGCAGCGGGAATGGCGGGAGGTCGTGCGCCTGACGGAAATCCTTCACATCGCAGTCAATGACGGCGGCTAGCAATTTGCGGGTCCAGGCCTGACGCCGCCGGGCGGGCATCACACACAGGAGATCAGGATGCGCAGGGAAGACGTGCTGAGACTTCCGTCCATGCCGGCGGCGGGGCCGAGCTATCCGGCCGGGCCCTATCGCTTCGTCAACCGGGAATTCCTCGTCATCACCTACGAGACCGATCCGGAGCTGATCCGCGCCGGCCTGCCTGAGCCGCTGGAGCCGATCGACCAGCCGATCGTGCATTACGAATGGATCAAGATGCCGGACTCCTCCGGCTTCGGCAGCTACACCGAATCCGGGCTCGTCATCCCCGCGCGCCTCAACGGCGAGGAGGTCAATTTCGTCTCGCAGATGTATCTCGACGACGATCCGCCGATCGCGGCGGGCCGCGAGATCTGGGGCTTTCCCAAGAAATACGCCCATCCCAAGCTCGAGATCGTCAAGGACACGCTGACGGGCACGCTGGAATATGCCGGCCAGCTCGTCGCCATGGGCACGATGGGCTACAAGCACGAGAGCATGGCCGGCAACGGCGATCGCACCCGTGCGACGCTGTCGAAGACGCAGATCAATCTGAAGATGATCCCGGGCGTCGACGGCCGTCTCGAAGTCTGTCAGCTCGTCGCGATCAACCTCATCGACATCGTGCCGAAGGGCTCCTGGATGGGGCCCGGCCGGCTGCATCTGGTGCCGCATGTCAACGCGCCGGTCGCGGATTTCCCGGTTCGCCGCTGCCTGGGCGCGCACCATTACATCGCCGATCTCACGCTGCCGTTCGGCCGCGTCGTGCACGACTACGTCAAGGAGGCCGAGGCGGTGGCGGCGACGGGGCTGGCCGCGGAGTAGGCGGCACCATCATCAAACTGTAACAAAGCCGTAATTGAGTACCCGTGAGAGGTCCGGAAGATGCCGTCAGCCATCATCCGGAAGCGGGGCATTTGTTGACGGTTGGGGTTGGCCATGGCTGAGCCGGCGAAGCTTGTCAGCGCGATATCGGATTCCGTGCCCGCGATTCCCGGCCTGGTCTGGGCGTTCCGGCTGCATGGTGACGGCAGTGCCGAGGCGCTGCCGATCGACCGGCCGATCGAGTTCAGCCATGACGGCCGGCTCTGGCTGCATTTCAACCTGACCGATGCGCGCGCACGGCCCTGGATCGCGGCGTCGCAGCTGCCGCCGCTCGCGCGCGACCTCCTGCTGTCCAACGACACCTTCCAGCAGCTTCACGTCATCGACCATTGCGTCTACGGCGTCTTCTCCGATCTCGTGCGCGACATCGACAGCGCGACGGAAGAGACCGCGTTCCTGCGTTTCGCCATGACCGAGCATCTTCTCGTCAGCGGCCGGCATCAGGCGCTGTGCTCGGCCGATGCGACGCGCCGCGTGCTCGAAGGCGGCTACCGCGTCGATAACGTCGCCCATCTCCTGGAAAAGATTGTCGACGAGGTCGCCGACACGCTGGACCGGATGGCGGACAAGCTCGGCCAGGAGGTCGACGACATCGAGGAACGGATTTTGGCCGACGACGCCAAGCCGGAGATGCGCCGCAATCTCGGTCGGCTGCGCCGGACCTGCGTCAGGTTGCATCGCCAGCTCACCGGCCTGCGCGTGCTGTTCCACCGCCTCGATCAGAAGAACACCGATCATCTCGCGCCGGCCTTGCGCATTCACGCCGGCAAGCTGGCGCAGAGGCTGGACGGGCTCGATCACGACATCGTCGAGCTCCGCGAACGCAGCCGCCTGCTCGAGGAGGAGCTGCGCTTCAAGAACGAGGAGGAGAGCAACCACCACCTCCACACGCTCTCCATCGTGACCTCGCTGCTGCTGCCGCCGACCCTGATCACCGGCATCTTCGGCATGAACACCAAGGGCCTGCCGCTCACCGACGTCGAGAGCGGATTCCTCTGGGCGGCGCTCCTGATGGCCTCGTCGGTCGGCGCGGCCTATCTGTTCATGCGGCGCACGGGTATCTTCAGGTAGCGTACGCAGCCGGTATCAGCCGTGATCGGGACGTCCCACAGATTTCCGCTGCGAAATGCGGCCGCGATTGTGCTGGCCTCAACGATGGCGAGCACCGGCGCGCTTGCCGGCGCCAAGGACGAAAGCGCGGCCGGATGGCTGGCGCCAAAATGGTTCAACGAATGGCATGACGGGCTCGCCAACAAGGGCCTGAATTTCGGCGCCACCTATATCGCCGACAACATCGCCAACGTCTCCGGCGGGGTGAAGCGCGGCGCCATCCATTTCGGGCGCATTGATCTCTCGGTCGATGCCGATCTCGACAAGCTCGTCGCCTGGACCGGCGGCCGCTTCTACGCCAATGCGTTCGTGATCTACGGCCAGGGGCTGAGCCGCAACTACGTGATGAACCTCGCCACCATCAGCGAGATCGAGGCACTGCCGGACCAGCGGCTCTACAATGCCTATTTCGAGCAGAGCTTCTTTGGCGACCGCCTGAACATCAGGGCCGGCCAGCAGGCCGCCGACGTCGAGTTCTTCGACAGCCAGACCGACGACCTCTTCATCAACGGCACCTTCGGCTGGCCCGCGATCAAGGCGAGCAATCTTCCGGCCGGCGGCCCGGCACCGCCGATCGCGGTGCCGGGTATCCGCATCAAGGCGGCGCTGACCGACAACATCACCGCGTTCGGTGCGGTGTTCAACGGCGATCCGTCAGGCCCGGGCGAGGCCGATCCGCAGCTGCGCGACCATCATGGCCTGGCGTTCCGCGTCAACGATCCGCCGTGGGTGATCGGGCAGGTTCGCTTCAACTACGACATCGATATCGGCGGCCGGCCGCTCGCCGGCAATTTCACGCCGGGCGCCTGGAAGCATTACGGCTCGTTCGACAGTCAGCGTTTTACGGCGGAGGGGCTGTCGATCGCCGATCCCGGCGGAAGCGGTGTCCCTGCAAGACTTCGCGGCAATTACGGTATCTTCGCCGTCATCGAGCAGGTGCTCTATCGCCCGCCGGAGGTGAAGGACAACAGCACGTCAGCCTCGATCCCGGGCGTCACCGCGTTCGGCCGCATCGCCTACAGCCCGCCGGACCGCAATCTGATCGACCTTTACGTGGACGGCGGCATCGGGTTCGTCGGCTTCACGCCAGGCCGTCCGCTCGATCGCTTCGGCGTGGCGATGGCCTATATGCGGATTTCGAACACCGCGCGCAATCTCGACATCGACACGCAGGCGTTCACCGGCGTCCAGGGACCGGTGCGCAGCAACGAGACGCTGATCGAGATGATCTACGAGGCGCATATCAAGCCGGGCTGGCTGATCGCGCCTTACTTCCAATACGTGTTCCGCCCCTCCGGCGGCATCCCCAATCCGAACGATCCGACCGGCGTTTCGCGGATCGGTGACGCCGCAGTCTTCGGCGTCACCACCACGATCAGGTACTAGGCCATCGCCGGCTTCGGCTCGGCCTTCGGTTGCCGCGACAGCGCCAGCACGATCAGCGAGGCGAACACGCAGAGCGCGCCGGCGATGAAGAACGCGGGCAGGTAGCTCTCATAGACCGTCCGCGAGAAACCGGCGCCGAACGCCGCTGTGCCTGCGCCGAGCTGATGGCCGGCAAAGATCCAGCCGAACACCAGATTGGCGCGCTCGGGTCCGAACTTCTGCGCGGTGAGCCGCACCGTCGGCGGCACCGTGGCGATCCAGTCGAGCCCGTAGAACATCGCGAAGATCGACAGCCCGTAGAACGAGAAGTCGCTGAAGGGCAGGAAGATCAGCGAGAGGCCGCGCAGGCCATAGTACCAGAACAGCAGATAGCGGTTGTCGTAGCGGTCCGACAGCCAGCCCGACATGATGGTGCCGAAGAAATCGAAGATACCCATCGCGGCGAGCAGGCTTGCGGCCTGCACTTGCGGGATGCCGAAATCGAGGCACATCGGGATCAGGTGCACCTGGACGAGGCCGTTGGTCGACGCGCCGCAGACGAAGAAGGTCGCAAACAGGATCCAGAACGCGCGCGACTTCGAGGCGTCGCGCA
Organism: Bradyrhizobium sp. Pa8; assembly: GCF_052588265.1. Lineage (NCBI taxonomy): Bacteria > Pseudomonadati > Pseudomonadota > Alphaproteobacteria > Hyphomicrobiales > Nitrobacteraceae > Bradyrhizobium > Bradyrhizobium sp. Pa8. Next base: position 4,085,709 of record NZ_CP176767.1, read on the forward strand.
GCGTGCCGAGCGCCACGCCCGTGATCGAGCCATGGCTGACCGGCGGGGCCGGCAGGGGCTCGGTGCCTTCGTCGCCGAACGGGCGCAGGCCCACGTCGCTCGGCCGGTCGCGCATCGCGAGGAGAACCGCCACGGCGGAGACGCCGAGCGCGATGCAGACGAAGCCGAGCGCGAGCCGCCAGCCGTAACGTTCGGTCAGGCTTGCGAGCAGCGGCAGGAATACGAGCTGGCCGGTGGCGACGCTCGCGGTCATGATGCCGACGACGAGGCCGCGCCGCGCGGCGAACCAGCGCGTCGCTATGGTGGCGCCCAGCACCAGCGCGGTCATGCCGGTGCCAATGCCGATCACGACGCCCCACAGCAGCACGAGCTGCCAGACTTCGGTCATGCCCAGCGAAAGCACCAGCGCCGAGACCACGATGAGCTGCGCAGTCAGCGTGACGTTACGCAGGCCGTAGCGGTTGAGCAGGGCGGCCGCGAACGGCGCCATCAGCCCGAACAGGATGAAGCGGATCGACAGCGCGGAGGAAATCTGCGCCGTGCTCCAGCCGAACTCGTGCTGAAGCGGGACGATGAACACGCCGGGCGCACCGACCGTGCCGGCGCTGATCAGCGCGGTGAGGAAGGTCACGCCGACCATCACCCAGCCGTAGTGGATATTGCGGCGGCCGAGTGTTGCCGCGAGCCAGTTCGAGATCATTGGGCCTCAATGTTTGATGGGCAGGCTTTGAAACACCTGCACGAGCTTGCAGAATGGCACGGGACGTGTCTGTCGAAAATGACAGAGTTCCCTCATTTTCGGACGTGTCTTGGTCAGTGCGTCAGACGCTCCACGGCGATGGCCGTGGCTTCACCGCCGCCAATGCAGAGTGCCGCGACGCCGCGTTTGAGGTTGTGCGCCTCGAGCGCATGCAGCAGCGTCACGATCAGCCGCGCGCCGGTGGCGCCGATGGGATGGCCGAGCGCGCAGGCGCCGCCGTTGATGTTCAGCTTGTCGCGGGGGATGCCGAGATCGCGTTGCGCCGCCATCGCCACCACGGCGAAGGCCTCGTTGATTTCGAACAGATCGACGTCGCCGGCGCTCCAGCCAACCTTGTCGAGGAGCTTGCGGATCGCCGGGATCGGCGCCGTCGTGAACCATTGCGGCTCCTGGCTGTGGGTGGCGTGGCCCTTGATCTCGGCAATTGCCGGCAGGCCGTTGCGATCAGCGAGCGAGCGCTTCGTCAGCACCAGCGCGGCGGCGCCATCGGCATTGGCGGAGGAGGCGGCCGGCGTGATGGTGCCGTTGGCGCGGAACGCCGGCTTCAGACCCGGAATTTTGGCCGGGTCGACCTTCAGCGGATGCTCGTCATTGGCGATGATGCGCGGGCCTGCTTTCTCGGTGAGCGTGATCGGTGCGATCTCGGCCTTGAACGCGCCGCCCTCGACCGCCTTGCGCGCGCGGCTCAGCGTCTCCATCGCATAGGCATCCTGGTCCTTGCGGGTGAACTGATAGGCTTCCGCGGTGGCCTCGCCGAAATCGCCCATGGAGCGGCCGGTCTCGTAGGCATCCTCCAGCCCGTCCATCATCATGTGGTCGATGATGCGGTCGTGCCCGGCGCGGTAGCCACCGCGCGCCTTGGCGAGCAAATAGGGCGCGTTGCTCATGCTCTCCATGCCGCCAGAGACGACGATCTCGGCCGAGCCTGCGCGGATGATGTCGTGCGCCAGCATGGTCGCCTTCATGCCGGAGCCGCAGACCTTGTTGACCGTGGTCGCGCCCGTGGCGTCGGGCAGGCCCGCGCTACGTGCCGCCTGGCGGGCCGGCGCCTGGCCTTGTCCGGCCGGCAGCACACAGCCCATGAAGACCTCGTCGATCTTCTCGGGCGCGAGCCTAGCGCGCTCAAGCGCCGCGCCGATGACATGGGATCCGAGCTTGTGTGCCGCCAGCGGCGACAGCTCGCCCATGAAGCGGCCGAGGGGGGTGCGGGCAGCGGAGACGATGACGACGGGATCGGCGGCTTCGGCCATGATGAAACTCCCTGCGATGATGGGAAAGATTATGGTCATCATATGATGCGGCGCAAAAAATGCAACCGCGGCCGGCATGAGAAATTGTCGTGGTTCGGATGAGATTTGGTCGTTCGATTGAAGGAGGTGACGTGACTGTCGCGGGCTTTGGTGTGGTGACCGCTCCGCGCGACACTGTCATCGCCCGACTTGATCGGGCGATCCAGTATTCCAGAGGTGGTGGTGATCGAACCGATAAGCCGCGGCGTGCTCGATGCCCCGGTTACGCCGGGGCATGACACCTTGGAGCGGACTACCGCTTCCTGTTCACGAACGCCTGCATCAGCCGCGTCGGCTCGTCCGTCAGGAACGACTCGCCGAACACCTTGACGCTGAGATTTACCGACTCCGTCAGCGGCAGTTCCTCCCATTGCCGCAGCAGCGCCTTTTGCGAGCGCAGCGCCTCGGGGCCGCATTCGAGCAACGCCGTCACAACGTGTTCGACCTCGACATCCAATCCGCCCTCCGGCGCGACCTTGTCCACCAGTCCCCAGGCCAGCGCGGTCGGCGCGTCGATGTTCTCCGCCGTCATCACCAGCCAGCGGGCGCGGGCCCAGCCGATGAGGCGCGGAAGCAGCGCGGCGTGGATCACCGAGGGGATGCCGACGCGGACCTCCGGCATGCCGAAATGCGCATCGTGTGCAGCGATTCTGAAATCGCAGGCGGCGGCGACTTCGAGGCCACCGCCGAGGCACCAGCCCGGCATCCGCGCGATCACGGGGGCCGGGAATTGGCGGACGGCCTCGCAGAGATCACGCAGGCGGCTGATGAAGGCTTCGGCTGACTTCTGGTCGAGCTTGGCCATCTCCTTGATGTCGGCGCCGCCGATCATGCTCTTTTCGCTCTGGCCGCGCAGCACCACGATGCGGATGCTGCGGTCGGTTGCGAGGGTCTGCAGGCCTTCGCGCACGGCATCGGTGACGGGTGAGCCCAAAATGTTGAGCGAACCGGCGTTGCAGATCGCGACGTGAACGACGCCGCGCGCATCGCGCGTCACGCCGCAGTGATTGTTGAGCATTTCCATCGGGGTATCTCGGAGTTTCGTGGACATGCGCGAGGCGCGCGGGTCGGGATCACTTCGGTGCCGAAACGCCCTGCTTGTCAAGCGGGTGGGGGACGGAGTTGCCACGGGGAAGTTCGTGACATAGTATGACGGATATCATACAAAGAGGCCGCCATGACCTGTAACGATCAACTCGACCTGTTTTCGCCCGCGCAGCGGCGTGAGCGCGTGGTGGACTGGCAGGTGCCTGCGCCGGTTGCAAAAGTAGCGATGGGGCTTTCAGGCATGGACGCGATGCTGGGAATCCGCGACGGCCGGTTGCCGCCGCCGCCCTTCGCAAAATTGATCGGTTTCACTATGGCCGTGGTCGAGTCGGGCCGGATCGTGATGGAACTTGAGCCGCGCGAGGATCTCGAAAACACCATCGGCCTCCTGCACGGCGCGACCGCCGCGGCGCTGATCGATACCGCCATGGGCTGCGCCATCTCGACGCGGCTGGAGCCCGGGCAATCGTCCGTGACGCTCGACCTGAAAATGACCTTCCTGCGCCCGCTGTCGGTCCGTTCCGGGCTGATCTCGGCTGAAGGCAAGATCATCAAGCTGGGGCGTCAGACCAGCTACACGGAAGGTTTCGTGCGCGACGGCAAGGGCGCGCTCGCAGTCCATGCAACTGCAACCTTTTCCATGATCGGCGCGACAACTTAACATGAATTAATGCACCGCCTGGTCCATTTCTGTGTTATGAGATGATCTCCGACATTCAATGAGACCCGCATGCGCTATTCCCGGGAACACAAGCAGGAAACCCACGACCGCATCGTGAAGAAGGCCTCCGTGCGGCTGCGCGAAAAAGGCGCCCACGGCATCGGCGTCGCCGACCTCATGAAGGAGGCGGGCCTGACCCATGGCGGCTTCTACGCGCATTTCGACTCGCGCGAGGCGCTGGTGATCGAGGCCTTTGCCTACGCCATGGACCGCTCGATGGAGCACTGGCGCAAGCAGTCCGATCAGGTCGCGCCCGAAAAGCAACTGACCCAGATCGTCGAGACCTATCTCTCGGCGCTGCATCGGGACAATCCCGGCCACGGTTGCTCTATTCCCGCGCTCGGCGCCGAGATCGCCCGCGAGAGCCCGAAGACGCGCAAGGCCTTTGCCGGAAAGCTCGACGAGATGGTCGAGATGATGACCGATTTCATCCCCAACCTGCCGCGCAAGGCCGCGCGCAAGCAGGCGATCGCGACGCTGGCCACGATGGCCGGCACCATGCTGCTGGCGCGCATCGCAGGATCCAGCGAACTGTCGGACGAGGTGCTGAAGGCCGGCAAGGACAGCGCGCTCGATGGCGCGAAGCGCGAGCCGAAGGTGACGGCGGCGAAGAAGGCGAAGCAGAGCTAGGCCTTAGCCACGCTCTCAGGTGCCGTAGGGTGGGCAAAGGCGCGTCAGCGCCGTGCCCACCATCTCTCTACGATCACGGGTGACGTGGTGGGCACGCTTCGCTTTGCCCACCCTACGAGACCGTCCTTACCGCCCCGCAAACAACGCCCGCTCGCGCTCCACGATCTCGCCGATGTAATCGGCCACCGCGCGTATCCGCGCGAGATCCTTGCTGTCCGCGTGCATCAGCATCCAGAACGTCCGCGTGATCGAGATCTCCTCCGGCAGCACCGCCACCAGCTGCGGATAATCACTCGCCATGAAGTGTGGTAGCACGGCGATGCCGAAGCCCGCGAGCGTGGCATTGAGCTGCGCGATCAGATTGGCGCTGCGGAAGCGCGCTGAAATCCGCGGCGACACCTGCGGGAGGTAGTCGAGCTCGGGCGTGAATAGCAATTCCTCGATGTAGCCGACGAAGCGATGCTGCGGCAGCACCTCGCGCGAGGTGATGGCCGGAAAGCGGTCGAGATAGACCGGTGCCGCATAGAGGCCGAGCCGATAGTCGAGCAGCTTGCGGCCGACGATGCGGCCTTCCTTCGGCATGGTCAGGCTGATTGCGATATCGGCCTCGCGCTTGGAGAGACTGAACAGCCGCGCGGTGGCCACAAGTTGCAGATCGAGGTCGGGATAGCGGTCGGCGAACGGCGCCAGCCGCGGCGCCAGGAAGGCGGTGCCGAACCCGTCGGGCGCGCCGATCCGCACCGTGCCGGTCAGCCGCGCCACCGAGCCGCCGACCTGCTCCTGGTTGGCGACGATTGTCGATTCCATGGCTTCCGCGCTGTCGGCGACGCGCTGGCCGGCCTCGGTGAGGAGATAGCCGGTCTTGCGCCGGTCAAACAGCTTTGCCGAGAGGTGTCTCTCCAGCCGGTCGACACGGCGGATCACGGTGGCGTGGTCCACTCCGAGCTGTTTAGCCGCAGCCGAAACCGAGCCGCCCCGCACGATGGCCAGCACGAAGCGGAAGTCGTCCCAGTCGATGCTACCTTGATCCAGCATTTTCGCACATCTATGGTGCATTATCTCAGACTTGAATCCTATAAAATGCAGGTCGATAGGATTTGTCAAAGCGTTCACGCTCGACCTCAGGAGATCATTCCATGCGTTCAATCGGACATTTCATCGGTGGCAAGGAGGTCAAGGGCACCTCGGGCCGGACGGCAGACGTTTTCGAGCCGATGACCGGTGACGTCCAGGCCAAGGTGGCGCTGGCGTCCAAGGCCGAGGTCCGCGCTGCCGTGGAGAACGCCCGCGCCGCGCAGCCGGAATGGGCCGCGACCAACCCGCAGCGCCGCGCCCGCGTCATGATGAAGTTCGTGGAGCTGGTGCAGCGCGACTACGACAAGCTCGCCGAGCTGCTCGCGCGCGAGCACGGCAAGACCGTGCCGGACGCCAAGGGCGACATTCAGCGCGGCCTCGAAGTCGCGGAGTTCGCCTGCGGCATCCCGCATCTGATGAAGGGCGAATACACCGAGGGCGCCGGCCCCGGCATCGACATCTATTCCATGCGCCAGCCGCTCGGCGTCGTCGCCGGCATCACGCCGTTCAATTTCCCGGCGATGATCCCGATGTGGAAGTTCGCCCCCGCCATCGCCTGCGGCAATGCCTTCATCCTGAAGCCGTCCGAGCGCGACCCCGGCGTGCCGATGATGCTCGCCGAACTGATGATCGAGGCGGGCCTGCCGGCTGGCATCCTCAACGTCGTCAACGGCGACAAGGAAGCGGTCGACGCCATCCTCGACGATCCCGACATCAAGGCCGTCGGCTTCGTCGGCTCCACGCCGATCGCGCAATACATCTACGAGCGCGCAGCCCAGACCGGCAAGCGCTGCCAGTGCTTTGGCGGCGCCAAGAACCACGCCATCATCATGCCCGACGCGGACATGGACCAGGCGGTCGACGCGCTGATCGGCGCCGGCTACGGCTCCGCCGGCGAGCGCTGCATGGCCGTGTCGGTCGCGGTCCCCGTCGGCAAGGCCACCGCCGACCGGCTGATGGAAAAGCTGATCCCGCGCGTCGAGTCGCTCAAGATCGGCACCTCGATCGATCCGTCCGCCGACTACGGTCCGCTGGTCACGCGCGAGGCGGTCGAGAAGGTCAAGAGCTACATCGACATCGGCATCAAGGAAGGCGCAACGCTCGCCGTCGACGGCCGTGGCTTCAAGATGCAGGGCTACGAGAAGGGCTTCTATCTCGGCGGTTCGCTGTTCGACAACGTCACCAAGGACATGCGGATCTACAAGGAAGAGATCTTTGGGCCCGTGCTCTCGGTCGTGCGCGCGCACGACTACAAGGAAGCGCTGGCGCTGCCGTCGGATCATGACTACGGCAACGGCGTCGCCATCTTCACCCGCGACGGCGACGCCGCGCGCGACTTCGCGGCCAAGGTCAATGTCGGCATGGTCGGCGTCAACGTGCCGATCCCGGTGCCGATCGCCTATTACACCTTCGGCGGCTGGAAGAAGTCGGGCTTCGGCGACCTCAACCAGCACGGCCCGGACTCGGTCCGCTTCTACACCAAGACCAAGACGGTGACCTCGCGCTGGCCGTCCGGCGTCAAGGAAGGTGCGGAGTTCTCGATCCCGCTGATGAAGTAACCCTCTCAAGAGCGAGGCCGGGGATGCAGTTCGCTCTGAACGAGGATCAGGTCTCGGTTCGCGACATGGCGTTGGCGTTTGCGGCCGAGAAGATCGCGCCGCACGCGTTGCGCTGGGACGAGGAAAAGCATTTCCCCGTCGACGTGATGCGCGAGGCTGCCGCGCTCGGCATGGGCGGCATCTACATCCGCGAGGATGTCGGTGGTTCCGCGATGACGCGGTTCGACGCGGCGCTGATCTTCGAGGCGCTGGCGACGGGCTGTCCGACAACCTCGGCCTTCATCTCCATCCACAACATGGCGTCCTGGATGATCGATGCCTTCGGCAGCGACACCCAGCGCCACAAATGGTTGCCAAAACTCTGCTCGATGGAGCTGATTGCGAGCTACTGCCTGACTGAGCCGGGCGCCGGCTCCGATGCGGCAGCGCTGCGCACCCGTGCCGTGCGCGACGGCGATCATTACGTCCTCAACGGCCAGAAGCAGTTCATCTCCGGCGCCGGCGGCACGGATCTTCTTGTCGCCATGGTCCGAACTGGCGGTGACGGCGCCGGCGGCGTCTCGACCCTCGTGATCGACGGCAACACGCCCGGCGTCTCCTACGGCGCCAATGAGCGCAAGATGGGCTGGAATGCGCAGCCGACCCGCGCCGTGATGTTCGAGAACGCCCGCGTACCGGTCGCCAACCGCCTCGGCGAGGAGGGCATTGGCTTCAAGATCGCGATGGCCGGCCTCGACGGCGGCCGCCTCAACATCACCGCATGCTCGCTCGGCGGTGCGCAGACCGCGCTCGACAAGGCGCGCACATACATGAAGGAGCGCAAGGCTTTTGGAAAACGTCTCGACGAATTCCAGGCATTGCAATTCCGGCTAGCCGACATGGCGATCGAGCTCGAAGCCGCGCGCACCTTCCTGTGGCGCGCAGCGGCGGCGCTCGACCGCAAGGACCCCGATGCCACCATGCTCTGCGCCATGGCAAAGCGCTTCGGCACCGATGTCGGCTTCGAGGTCGCCAACCAGGCGCTCCAGCTCCATGGCGGCTACGGCTATCTCAGCGAATACGGCATCGAGAAGATCGTGCGCGATCTGCGCGTGCACCAGATCCTCGAAGGCACCAATGAAATCATGCGGCTCATCGTGGCGCGCAAATTGATCGAGGGCGCGCGATGAATGGCGTGGAAGAGGGCGATCTGGTCGCCCGCGTCGAGGGCGCAGCCGGCGTGATCCGGCTCAACCGCCCCAAGGCCATCAACGCTGTGACGCTGGAGATGTTTCGCGACATCGAGACTGCGCTCGACCGTTTCGAGGCCGATCCCGCCGTCGCCGTGATCCTGCTGGAGGGGGCCGGCGAGCGCGGCCTCTGCGCCGGCGGCGATATCCGCGCGCTCTGGGAAAGCTCGAAGGTCAACGGTGACCTCGGCAAGATCCTGTGGCGCGAGGAGTACATCCTCAACGCCCGGATCAAGAGATTCCCAAAACCCTATGTCGCGTTCATGGACGGCATCGTGATGGGCGGCGGTGTCGGGCTCTCCGCCCATGCCAGCCACCGCGTCGTCACCGACCGCACCAGGCTCGCGATGCCTGAAGTTGGCCTCGGCTTCTTCCCGGACGTCGGCGGCACCTTTCTGTTGTCGCGCTCGCCGGGGGAGATCGGCACGTATTTCGGCCTGACCGGCCAGACCATGAACGGGCCCGATGCAATCCACGCGAAGTTCGCCGATGCTGTCGTGCCGGCGGTGAAATTACCGGAACTGCGCGAGGCTCTGACAGGGACTCGTTCCGGGGCGACCGCAGCCGATGTCAGCAAGCTCATCAACGGCTTTGCGACCGGTGAATCCGCGGGGCCGGTCGCCGCGAAAGAGCCTGATATCGACGCGTTGTTCGGCTTCGACCGCATGGAGGACATCGTCGCTGCGCTCGAGCGCGACGGCTCCGAGTTCGCGCAGGCGACGCTGAAGACGCTCAACGAGAAATCGCCGCGCGGCATGGTGGTGACATTGAAGCTGCTGCGGCTCGCGCGCACGGCATCGAGCCTGGAAGAGTGCCTGGTGCGCGAATATCGTGCTGCGCTGGAGGTCTTCCGCAGCGACGATTTCCGCGAAGGCGTGCGCGCGGCCGTGATCGACAAGGACCGCAATCCGACCTGGTCGCCGTCACGCATCGAGGATGTGACGCAAGAGATGCTTGCGCCGTATCTCGCCGAGATCGGCGCCGACGAACTTAAGTTCAACTAGTCAACGAAACGTCTAGCGGAGGATATCGATATGGCCACGATCGCATTCATCGGTCTCGGCAACATGGGCGGCCCGATGGCGGCCAATCTGGTCAAGGCCGGCCACAAGGTGGTGGCGTTCGATCTCGTCGAAGCCTCCCGCAATCAGGCCAAGGCCGATGGCGCCGGCATCGCCGATAGCGCCACTGGTGCGGTGAAGGGAGCCGATGTCGTTGTCACCATGCTGCCGGCTGGCAAGCACGTGCTCGGCGTCTGGAGCGAAGTTGTTCCCGCCATGGCCAAGGGCGCGCTGATCATCGACAGCTCCACCATCGACGTCGAGAGCGCGCGTCAGGCGCATGCGCTGGCGGCCAAGCACGGTGTGCTCTCGGTTGATGCGCCGGTCTCCGGCGGCACGGGCGGCGCCAAGGGCGCGACGCTCACCTTCATGTGTGGCGGCGAGGAGGGCGCGTTCGCGGCGGCAAAGCCGGTGCTGGAGAAGATGGGCAAGAAGATCGTGCATTGCGGCGGTGCCGGCGCCGGGCAGGCGGCAAAGATCTGCAACAACATGATCCTCGGCATCTCCATGATCGCGGTGAGCGAGGCCTTTGCGCTGGCTGAGAAGCTCGGGCTCTCGCATCAGGCGCTGTTCGACGTCGCTTCGACCTCGTCGGGCCAGTGCTGGTCGCTGACGACCTATTGCCCGGTGCCGGGCCCGGTGCCGACCTCGCCCGCCAACAACGATTACAAACCGGGCTTTGCCTCGGCGCTGATGGTGAAGGATCTGACGCTGGCCCAGGACGCCGCCAAGGCCGCGGGCGCGGCCACGCCGCTCGGCAAGCATGCGCAGGAGATCTATCAGGCCTTCGACAAGGCGGGCCAGGGCGGGGTGGATTTTTCTGGAATTATCAAGCACGTTAGGGGGCTAGCCGGGAAAGCCTAATGACGACATTTCAGGACGCGCGCGCGTTTCTGCTGCAACACCGCACGGATTACGAGACAGCGGTCAAAGACTTCCGCTGGCCCGATCCGGTTCCCTTCAATTGGGCGCTCGACTGGTTCGACGAGCTCGCGAAGGATGCGGACGCCAAGGACCGGCCCGCGCTCTGGATCGTCGATGCCGCACAGGACAAGCAAACCAAGCTGTCTTTCGCGGCGCTCTCGCAGCGCTCCAACCAGGTCGCCAACTTCCTGCGCGCGCAGGGTCTGAAGCGCGGCGACCACCTGCTGCTGCTGCTCGGCAATGTGGTGCCGTTGTGGGAGACGATGCTGGCGGCGATGAAACTCGGCGTCGTCGTGATTCCCGCGACCACGCTGCTCACCGCGGACGAGCTGCGCGACCGGCTCGATCGCGGCAAGGCGAAGGCGGTGGTCGCGGCGCAAGACCAGGTCGCGAAGTTCGCAAGCCTCGGTGCTGAGAATATCGTCCGCATCGTCGTCGGTGCGGCCTCCGATGGCTGGCTTGCCTATGACGAGGCAGCGAAGGCTTCGGAGAGTTTTTCGGCTGACGGTCCGACCAACGCCGACGACCCGATGCTGCTCTATTTCACCTCGGGCACCACGGCAAAACCAAAGCTCGTGCGCCATAGCCAGCGCAGCTATCCCGTCGGCCATCTCTCGACCATGTATTGGATCGGGCTGAAGCCCGGCGACGTCCATCTCAACATCTCATCACCCGGCTGGGCCAAGCACGCCTGGAGCTGCTTCTTCGCGCCGTGGAACGCGGGCGCGACCGTGTTCGTGGTCAACCAGCCGCGCTTCGATGCCAAGGGGCTGCTCGCCACCATCGGCCGCTGCGGCGTCACCACGCTGTGCGCGCCGCCGACGGTGTGGCGGTTGTTCATCCAGGAGAACCTGGCGTCGTTCAAGGTGAGCTTGCGCGAGGTCTGCGGCGCCGGCGAGCCTCTCAATCCGGAAGTGATCGACCAGGTGCAGGCCGCCTGGGGTCTCACCATCCGCGACGGCTACGGCCAGACCGAGACCACCGCGCTGGCCGGCAACTCGCCGGGGCAAAAGATCAAGGTCGGCTCGATGGGCCGGCCGCTGCCGGGCTATCGCGTGCAGGTCAGCGATGCCGACGGCAACCCGGCGAAGGAGGGCGAGGTGGCGTTGGTGCTCGGCGCTGAGCGCCCCGCCGGCCTGATGCAGGGCTATCAGGGCGACGACGGCCAGCTGTCGGGTGCGGAAGGCGAGCTCTACCGCAGCGGTGACGTCGTGTTCGCAGACGAGGACGGCTATCTCACCTTCGTTGGCCGTTCCGACGACGTGTTCAAATCCTCCGATTATCGCATCAGCCCGTTCGAGCTCGAGAGCGTGCTGCTTGAGCATGAGCTCGTCGCGGAAGCCGCGGTGGTGCCGAGCCCGGACCCGATCCGGCTGGCGATCCCCAAGGCCTTTGTGCTGCTGACATCAGGTGCGGAGCGCTCGCCCGAGACCGCGCTCTCCATCTTCAGACATCTGCACACGCGCCTTGCGCCGTTCAAGCGCATCCGCCGCCTTGAAATCGTCACCGAACTGCCGAAGACGATCTCGGGCAAGATCCGCCGCGTGCAGCTCAGGCGGTTGGAGCGCGACGACGACCGCAGCGATCCCCTGCGCGGCCGGGAATTCCGGGAAGAGGATTTTCCGGAGCTGCCGAAAACACGGAGTGAGACCTAAGTGAACGAAGTCTGGAAGAAGACGCCGATTTCCCTCGAAGCCTATCAGGCCATGGTCGGCAAGGAGATCGGCGTGTCGTCGTGGCACCTGGTCGATCAGCCCCGCATCGACACCTATGCCGACGTGATCGAGGATCACCAGTTCATCCATGTCGATCCGGAGCGCGCGAAGAAAGAGACCGCCTTCGGCACCACCATCGCCCACGGCTTCCTGACGATGTCGCTGCTGTCGATCATGTCCTATGAGGTGATGCCGGTCATCGCCGGCACCACGATGGGCGTCAATTACGGCTTCGACAAGCTGCGCTTCATCTCGCCGGTGCGCTCGGGCAAGCGCGTCCGCGGCCGTTTCGTGCTGGCGGAGGCCAAGCTGCGCAAGCCCAACGAGTTGCAGTCCCGCACCAACGTCACGGTGGAGATAGAGGGCGAGGACAAGCCCGCGCTGGTCGCCGATTGGCTCGGGTTGATCTATTTCGCGTAGGCTCAGTCGGGCTTGACCCGGCAACCCATCGCTGCTCAAAAGCTGTCCAAATCTCGTGCGGAGCGCCGTTACCCTCTCCCCCTGTGGGAGAGGGTGGCTTCGCGGAACGCGAAGCCGGGTGAGGGGTATCTCTCCACGAGCTCGGCTGCCGAGAGATACCCCTCATCCGGCGCTTCGCGCCACCTTCTCCCACAAGGGGAGAAGGGAAGAAAGCACAAGGAATCACAATGGCAATCAGGTTCGACGGACGTGTCGCCATCGTCACCGGCGCGGGTAATGGCCTCGGACGCGCGCATGCGCTGGGGCTGGCCAGCCGCGGCGCGAAGGTCGTCGTCAACGATTTCGGCGGCGCGCGTGACGGCAGCGGCGCCTCGCTGTCGCCGGCCGAAGCTGTCGTCGAGGAGATCCGCAAAGCCGGCGGCACCGCGATGGCCGACGGCGCCGACGTCTCCAATTTCGAGCAGGTCACCGCCATGGTCGAGCGCGCCACCAAGGAGTGGGGCAGCGTCGACCTGATGTGCGCCAACGCCGGCATCCTGCGCGACAAGTCGTTCGGCAAGATGGAGGCCGCCGATTTCCAGAAGGTGCTCGACGTGCATCTCGTCGGCACCTTCTATTGCTGCAAGGCGGCCTGGGCCGGCATGCGCGACCGCAATTATGGGCGCATCGTGCTGACGACGTCGTCCTCCGGCCTCTATGGCAATTTCGGCCAGGCCAATTACGGCGCGGCCAAGTCCGGCATGGTCGGCCTGATGAACGTGCTGGCGGAAGAGGGCCGCAAGAACAACATCCGCGTCAACATCATCTCGCCGACCGCGGCGACCCGCATGACGGAAGAGCTGCTGCCGCCGCAGGCGCTGCAACTGATGAAGCCGAACGCGATCACGCCCGCGGTCGAGTACATGCTGAGCGAGGACGCGCCGACCCGCACCATCATGGGTGCCGGTGCCGGCTCCTTCGCCGTGATCAAGATTTTGGAGAGCGAAGGCATCAACCTGCCGGAATCCGAATGGACGCCGGATGCCGTCGCCGCGCATTTCGCCGAGATCAGCGACATGTCGAAGGCCAAGGCGTTGCAGGGCGCGTTCGAGCAGACGCAGAAATACGTGGCGCAGGCCGCGGCACGGGCGGGGATCAAGCTCTGACTGACGTCGCCGTCATCGGTGCCGGTCCCGCCGGGCTGATGGCGGCGGAGGTGCTGGCGCAGGGCGGCGCCCGCGTCACCGTCTACGACGCGATGCCGTCCGCCGGCCGCAAGCTCCTGATGGCCGGCCGCGGCGGCCTCAATCTCACCCATAGCGAACCGCTGCCGGATTTCATGCCGCGCTACCGCGAGGCAGCGCCGATGCTGCAAGCGGCGATCGCGGCGTTCTCGCCCGACGGGCTCCGCGCCTGGAGCGCGGCGCTGGGAGAGGCGACTTTCGTCGGCAGCAGCGGGCGTGTGTTTCCAAAGGCGTTCAAGGCCTCGCCCTTGCTGCGCGCCTGGCTGCGGCGGCTCGATGCCGGCGGCGTTCGGTTCGCCTTTCGTCATCGCTGGACCGGCTGGGACGGTGAGGGGCGGTTGCTATTTCGCACCATCGATGGGCAACGGCCGATTGAAGCCAAGGCCACAGTCCTCGCGCTCGGCGGCGCAAGCTGGCCGCGGCTGGGCTCCGACGGCGGCTGGGCCGATATCCTTGCGTCCAAAGGCGTTGCGGTCTCAAAGCTGCGGCCGGCCAATTCCGGCTTCACCGTCGCATGGTCCGACGTGTTCCGCGACCGCTTCGAGGGCCAGCCGCTCAAGGGCGTGGCGCTGACGATCGGGGCGCATACAGTCCGCGGCGAAGCCATGATCACGCGCAGCGGCATCGAAGGTGGCGCCATCTACGCATTGTCGGCCGAGCTGCGCGAGGCGGTGCTGGGTCTCGGGCAGGCGACGTTGACGATCGCATTGCGGCCCGAGCTCGACGTCGCCGCGCTGACCACGCGCCTGTCGGGCACGCGTGGCAAGCAATCGCTCGCGAACTTCCTGCGCAAGGCGGCGCAGCTGTCGCCGGTCGGCATCGGCCTGATGCAGGAGGCCGCGATCGCATCTGGCCGGCCGCTGGCGTTGTTCTCGCCGGCGGAGCTTGCGAAGCTGATCAACGCTATTCCCGTTCAACTCACCGGCGTTGCCCCGATCGAGCGCGCCATCTCGACGGCGGGCGGGGTGACCTTCGACGAGCTCGACGAACGCCTTATGCTGCGCAAGCTGCCCGGTGTGTTCGCCGCCGGCGAGATGCTCGACTGGGAGGCGCCGACCGGCGGCTATTTGTTGCAGGCGTCGTTTGCGACGGGCGCTGCCGCGGGCAGGGGTGTGTTGCGATGGTTCGCGCAATCTTCGTCCTGATCACTCCCCATCACGAGGTTCCCGTCCTCGTCACGAGATCCGTAATCAAACCGAGCAGACCGAAGCTCGCGGCCACGGCGCAAACCGTGGTCCAGCCGCCATAGCTCCAAGCCAATGAGGCCGACGCGGCACCGACACCGCCACCGATGAAGAACAGCGCGACGAACAGGCCGTTGATGCGGCCGCGCGCGTCGGGACGCAAAAGGTTGATCGCGCGGCGGCCGAGCGTCTGGTCGGTCGTGATGCCGACGTCGAGAAAGATCGTCCCGAGGCTCAGTACGAATAGTGCGGAGATGGAGGACTCCAGCGCGCCGGCCCAGGCACAGAGCGCGAGCGAGCCGATGATGAGCAGGTGAGCAGCAACAAACATCGGGCGCGCCCATCCCTTGTCGCCCCAGCGGCCGGCCATCGGGGTCGCCGCGGCGCCGGCGACGCCGATCAGTGCGAAAGCGGCTATTCCCCTGGCATCGAGGCCGAACGGCGCTTCCGGCAGCCGCAGTGCGATCGCCGACCAGAATGCGGTGAAGGAAGCCATGACCAGCGATGCGGTCCAGGCGCGCACGCGCAGCACGGGCTCTTCGCGCAACAGCCTCGGAAAGGAGAGGAGCAATTCTCCGTAGCTCGCGCGCGCCGGCGGTTGCAGAGCCGGAAGGTATCGGCCGAGCGCGCCCGCCAGCAGCGCCATCAGGGCAGCCGAGACGACATAATAAGCGCGCCAGCTCCAGAGATCGGCGATCAGGCTCGCCGCAGGCCGCGATAGCAGGATGCCGATCATCAATCCGCTCATCACCTCGCCGATGGCCTGGCCGCGACGTTCCGGCGCCACCATGGATGCAACCAGCGGAACCATCATCTGGATCGCCGCGCAGGAGGCGCCGAGAACGAAGGTCGCGAGCAGGAGCAGTGATGGCGCTGGCGCAAGCGCCGTGGCGAGCGCGGCAAGGATGGCACAGCCGAGCGTGCGCAGGATGACGCGCCGGTTCTCCGCGAGATCGACGAGGGGAACGAGCAGAAGGAGGCCGAGCGCATAGCCGAGCAGCGTCAGCGTGCTGATCAGGCCCGCCTGCCACGCGGGCATCGACAATGAGCGCCCGATCAGCCCGAGCAGGATCTGCGGCGCGAACAGATTGGTGACGACGACACCGGCGGTGATGGCGCCAAGCCAGATCAGGGGCCGCTCGGCGAGTGGCTTCGGGGCCGCAAGCTTGGTGGTTTCGGAGATGGTCATGGGACCTCGCGGGCTGTGGTGCGGGGTTCCCTTTAAGCGGGCCGGTCAATATGCTACAATTCAAATAAGTCTATAAAGTATATGCGAGTTCGTTATGAATACCCATGACCTTGTGGCTTTCGTCGCGGTGGTCGAGACCGGATCGATCGTTGCGGCCTCGGCGCGCCTCAATCTCACGCAGCCCGGTGTGACCCGACGCATCCAGAATCTCGAGGAAATGCTGGGGGCGCAGCTACTGGACCGGCTTTCCAAGCCGCTGAAGCCGACGGCAGCCGGCCATGAGGCCTATGAGCAGGGCCGGCGGCTGCTCAGGATGCTGGATGACCTCAAGTCGGGCGTCGCCAATGACGGCGTGGTGCGCGGCGAGTTCCGGCTCGGCCTGACGCCATTTCTTTCGGAGGCGGGGCTTACCGGGCCGCTCGATGCGGTGCGCGCCGAATTTCCGGCTCTCAGCGTGCGTGTCGTCTCGGGCTGGTCCCCGAACCAAGTCGAGCGGGTCAGCCGCAATGAGCTGGACGCCGCCGCGATCTGTCTGCCCGACGGCGCGGTGCCCCCCGCGGATCTCGCCGCCGCCGATCTCGGCGCGCAGCCGGTTGTGTTCGTCGTCGCGCGCGACATGAAGATCCCGCGCATCGTCGATCTGGAGCAGTTGTCGCAGCTATCGTGGGTGATCAACCAGGACGGTTGCGGCTTTCGCGATACGCTGAAGCGAAAGTTCGACGGCGAGCATCTGCCGTTCAATATCGCCGTCGAGGCGCTGGACAGCGAGCTTCGCTTGTCGCTGGTGTCGCGCGGCCTCGGCGTCGGGCTGGTGACGCCGATCGCCCTGAAGCACAGCGCATTTCGCGACAAGCTCAAGCCGGTCGCTGCGCGGGACTTCAAACCTGCCGTGCGCGCATGGATGGTCCATCGCGCGCCCGCCGGACGTCTGGAGCGGCCGATCAAGCTCTTTCGCGATGGACTGGACCGGGAGCTCCAGGCGCTGATCGGGAGTTAGCGCAGCTTCCCGCGCGCCGTCACCGGCAGGGTACCGATGATCTCCTCGCCGCGCACCATCACCACCTCGTCCATCATGTTGACGACGACGCAGACGTGATTGGGCACGATGCGGACGACGTCGCCGACATTGGGGCGTGTGTTGCTGCGTGAGAGGTCGAGGAAGCCGTGCTCTTCCGCGAAGCGCGCAATTTTGGCCTCGGGGTGCTCCAGGATCAGGCCGTGGCCGTCGAGGCCGCCGGTGTCCGTCGTCAGCGTCTTTGAGCCGGCGTCCAGAATGCCGCGTTCGGGCGCGGCGCGGCTGACGACGGTCGAATAGATGTGCAGCGCGCAGTCGTCCCAGGTGGCGGAGCCGGCGGCGACCTGCATGCGGTCGTTGTAGATGTAGGTGCCGAAGCGGTGCTCGGTACCGCCCTTGAGCTTGCCGATGTTGACGAGATTCGGCGTGCCGCCGGTCGAGACGATTTTGGCGTCCAGTCCGTGCGCGCGCACGCCGGCCAGCGCCTCGTCGTAGAATTTCTGCGCGTCGGTCCAACCGGTCTCGGTCGGGTACAGCATGAAGCCGGCGAACTCGAGCCCCTTGGAGCCGGCGATCTCGCGGGCCAGCGCAATTGCCTCAGCCGGAGTCTCGACGCCCGCGCGCTTGCGCCCCGTGTCGCACTCGACCACGACGGAGAGCAGACGACCCGAGGCCGCGGCTGCCTTGGGCAGGCCGGCGACGACCGTCGAATTGTCGGCCGCGACCGTCATGTTCGCCTTCGCCTGCAGCGCGCCGAGGCGTGCCATCTTCTCTTCGCCGAGCAGATTGTAGCTGATCAGGATGTCGTCGATGCCGGCATTGGCCATGATCTCGGCCTCGCCGAGTTTCTGGCAGGTGATGCCCTTCGCGCCCGCCGCGACCTGCATCTTTGCGATCGTCGGGTTCTTGTGCGTCTTGATGTGCGGCCGGTTGGCGACACCCGCGTCGTCGCAGGCCTTCTGGATCCGCGCGATGTTGCGCTCGACCCGGTCCATGTCGATGACGGCGCAGGGCGTGCCATATTCACGGGCGATTTTGGCGGCGAGGGGAGAGGTCATGTGATGTCTCTATGTTCGGTCCTGTAGGATGGGTAGAGCGCAGCGAAACCCATCATTTGCAGCAACCGGGCAAGGGTCGATGGGTTTCGCTGCGCTCTACCCATCCTACGGTTCAAGCCTGTTCAATCTCTTCGCGGAGCATTTCCAGTTCGAGCCAGCGCTCTTCGGCGGCGGACAATTCGTCGTGCGCCTTGGCGATGGCGGCGGAGGTGTCGTCGAATTTCTTGCGGTCTTTGGTGTAGAGATTGGGATCATCGAGGAAGCGCTGCAGCTTGGCAATGTCGGCGTGCAGGGTCTCGATCTTCTTCGGCAGCGTTTCCAGCGCGTGCTTCTCGTTGAAGCTCAGCCGCCGTTTTGCCGTGGCGGACGGAGCGGCCGGCCGCTCCTCTTTCTTCTCCGCTGGGGCTTGCGCCTTCGTCGTCTCGCGCTTGAGGTCGGCACCGCGCTGCGCCAGCATGTCGCTGTAGCCGCCGGCATATTCGGTCCACTTGCCGTTGCCTTCGGGGGCGATCACGGACGTGACGACGCGGTCGAGGAAGTCGCGGTCGTGGCTGATCAGGATCACCGTGCCCTCGTAGTCGCCGAGCATGTCCTCGAGCACGTCGAGCGTCTCGAGGTCGAGATCGTTGGTCGGCTCGTCCAGCACCAGCAGGTTCGAGGGTTTCGCCAGCGCGCGGGCCAGCATCAGCCGGCCGCGCTCGCCGCCCGAGAGCACCTCGACAGGCGTGCCGCGCTGCTCCTGGGCGAACAGGAAGTCCTTCATGTAGCCGACCACATGCTTCGGTTTGCCGCCGACCATGATCTGGTCGCCACGGCCGCCGGTTAGCGCCTCGGCCAACGTCGACTTGGGATCGAGGCTTTCGCGGTGCTGGTCGAGCGTGGCCGTCTCAAGATTGGCGCCGAGCCGCACGATGCCGGAATCAGGCTCCGCGCCGCCGGTCAGCAGGTTGACCAGCGTGGTCTTGCCGGCGCCGTTCGGCCCGACGATGCCGAGCCGGTCGCCGCGCTGGATGCGGGTGGAAAAATTGTCGACGATCACGCGGTCGCCAAACGCCTTGGTGACGCCCTTGGCCTCGATCACCAGCTTGCCGGATTGCTCGGCTTCCGCCGCGGCCAGACTGGCGGTGCCTGCCGTACCGCGATAATTGCGCCGCTGGTCGCGCAGTGCGTGCAGATTGCCGAGCCGCTTGACGTTGCGCTTGCGGCGGCCGGAGACACCGTGGCGCAGCCAGTGCTCCTCGTCGACGATCTTGCGGTCGAGCTTGTGCTGGTCGCGCTCTTCCTCGGCGAGCACCTCGTCGCGCCAGCTCTCGAACGAGGCAAAACCGCGGTCGATCTGCTTGATCTTGCCGCGGTCGAGCCACGCCGTGGAGCGCGAGAGATTGGTGAGGAAGCGGCGGTCATGGCTGATCAGCACCAGCGCGCTGCGGCGGCTGTCGAGCTCCTTTTCCAGCCATTCGATGGTGGAGAGGTCCAGATGGTTGGTCGGCTCGTCCAGCAGCAATATGTCGGGCGAGGGCGCCAGCACGCGAGCCAGGGCGGCACGGCGGGCCTCGCCGCCGGAGACGTTGGCCGGGTTCTCGTTGCCGGTAAGCCCGAGCTGCTCCACGAGGTAGCGTGCCTGGTACGGATCGTCGCCGGGCGCCAGGCCCGCCTCGACATAGGCGAGCGTGGTCTTGTGGTCGCCGAAATCCGGCTCCTGCGGCAGATAGCGAACGGTCGCGCCCGGCTGCACGAAGCGCGTGCCGCCGTCGGGTTCGACCAGACCGGCCGCGATCTTCAGCAGCGTCGATTTGCCCGAGCCGTTGCGGCCGATCAGGCAGACGCGCTCGCTCGGCGCGACGTTGAGCTCGACGCCGCTGAGCAGCGGCGTGCCGCCGAACGTGAGCTTGATGTCTTTGAGTTGGATCAGGGGCGGCGCCATGACTAGCCTTGATTCAAATTCTGGCTCGTCGCGGCCTGGTCGGCACGGCGGCGCTGGATCCGGCGCAGCGTCTGGTCGAGCGCGGAGAGGAACGCGGAGCGGTCGCGCGGCGCGAACGAACGTGGGCCTCCGGTGACCTCGCCCGCCGAACGCAGATCCGTCATCAGATTGCGCACCGCCAGCGTCATTCCGATCGATTCTTCCGTGAACGGCTTGCCGTTCGGCGCGATCACGTCGGCGCCCGCTTTCACGCAGCGGCTCGCCAGCGGAATGTCTGATGTCACGACGACGTCGCCCGGCTTGGCCCGCTCCGCGATCCAGTCGTCGGCGGCATCCATGCCGGCGCCCGCTGCAATCCGCTCAATGAGCGGATATTGCGGCACGCGAATAAAATTGCCGGCAACCACGCTCACGGGCACGCCGTGGCGGAGCGCGACGCGGTAGATCTCGTCCTTCACCGGACAGGCGTCGGCGTCGACATAGATGCGGGTGGGGGTGTCAGTCATTCGCCGCGTGGTACCCCATTCGGGCCGCAAAGGCGAGGGGATTGACCGGTGTTCCCGGAGGCCTACGATCAACCCTGAAACAACAAGAATTCAGGGAAAGGCCCGCCATGCCGAACCGGCTCGAAACCTACCGCGTCGAGGCCTACAACACCGCCAAACAGTCCGAAAACAAGATGCATGACGACACGGTGGCGCGCCGCTTCGGCTTTTCCGGCGGGCTGGTCCCCGGCGTCGATGTCTTCGCCTACATGATGCACGTGCCGGTGGCCCGCTGGGGCCGCGATTTCCTGTCGCGCGGGTTGGTCGAGGCCCGCTTCATCAAGCCGGTCTATGACGGCGAGACCGCCGATATCGATGCGACCGAGCACAACGAGCTTCTCACGATCGAGGTGTTCAGCCGCACCGAGCTCTGTGCCACGGGGACAGCGTCGCTCCCGGCGGCCGCGCCTGTCGTGTCATTGAACGATTATGTCGAGGTCGCGGCCATTCCCGAGCGCAAGCCTGTGAGCCCGGCGGTGTTCGAGATGGGCAAATGGCTGGGCGCGATTCCGCGCCGCTGGGCCGGACAGGACGCGACCGACTATGTTGCCGACATCAGGGAGGCCGATCCGATCTTCGCGCGCGAGGGTCTCGGCCATCCCGGCCTGATCCAGCGCGTCATGAACCGCGTGCTGGTCGACAACACCATTCTGGGCCCGTGGATCCATGTCGGCAGCCGCATGCAGCTCCTGTCGGCCGCGCGCTCCGGCGATGAAATCACCGCGCGGGCAAAAGTCACCGCAAACTACGAGAAGAAGGGCCACCGCTTCGTCGAGCTCGACGCGCTGGTCGTCGCCAACGGCACGACGCCGCTGGCGCACTGTCAGCACACCGCGATCTACCAGCCGCGCGAGCAGGCGGCGGCCTGAATGCCAGTTGAGGTCTCCTTGCGTGCCCTCGTTTGTTTTGGAATAGCACTCCTTTTGTCGCTCCATGCGCTTTGCGTCGTGCATGCCGCCGCACCGTTGCCCGATAGTGTGTCGCTCAGCGAGCAGACGACGACGTGGAGCACCGTCAAGTTCGCCGTCGATGCGGAGAATGGCTTTGTCAGCGGGTCGCTCGACAAAAGCGCGATCGTCGAACGCAGTTTCAAATCCTACGTGCTGGAGAATCGATATCTGAGGGTAACGCTCGTGCCCGAATTCGGAGGGCGTATCCTTTCCATGGTCTACAAGCCGACCGGCCACGAGCAGCTCTATCGAACGGAAGTCGGAGTGCCCTACGGCATGAAGGCCGGAAATTTCTACTACGACTGGCTGATGGTGTACGGCGGAATCTTTCCCACGTTCCCGGATGCCGAGCACGGCAAGACGTGGCTGAAGCCGTGGGCTTTCCAGGTGGTGAAGCAGGGCGCCGACGAAGTCACGGTCGTGATGTCGTTTCAGGATGACTTCGACTATTCCGCGCGGCCGAGCAAGTTCAGGGGCGCGACCGGCATCGAGGCGAACTACTACGTCACGCTGAAGGCCGATCGTGCCGCACTCGATGCGCGCGTGGTGTTGAAGAATCCGAACGACGAGGCTGTCCAATACGAGTACTGGACGTGCACGACGCTCGCTCCGGGATCGGAGCCGAAAAATCCCAGGGCAACGGGCGGGGCCGAAATCGTCGCGCCGATCCGAACTTACACGACGCCTGCCTGGTCGACCAGTTTGGGAGACGGCGACGAGAGCGCGGGTGTGGGCAGGCGGCGCTTCGAAAACCTGCGCTACTTCAAGAACTGGCCAACGATGGGCATCGCCTATGCTGCACCAGATATGCAGGGCGGGAATTTCTGGGGCGTCATCAACCATGACAATGCAGAAGGAATTATTCGCATTGCGGACAATACCCTCACGCGGGGCTTGAAAATGTGGACGTGGGGATTTCCGTCGTTCACCGGCGAAACCGATGCCCGGAAGGATCCGAACGAGTGGCGGCCGTATGTCGAATTATGGGCGGGCGTGTCAGACCAGTTTTTCCACAGCACAGACTTTCCCGCACGCAGTGAAATGTCGATTCCGGAAACCTACAGCCCAACCGTCGGCATGAGCAACGTGACGCATGCGAACGAGAAAATCCTGATCAATTTCTCCGCCGAGGCGTCTCGCGCCGTTCTCGAGTTCTTCAGCGTCGAACCGGCCATCCCGTTGCTTGTCACGTTGAAACAGGGTGACACGGCTCTGTTCAGCGGGGTCGTGAGCGCCGATCCGAACAACGGAAATCGCATTTCGGCAGCGATTGCCGACGGCCGCAGCGGGGAAAAGATCCGGCTAACGATCACGACGACGGAGGGAAAGGAGTTGATCGCCGCCGAAACGGCGATCAAGTGAGCTCTTTCGGAATGCCGGTCGAAGCCCCCGGCGTTATCACGATCGCGGAACTCCCCCTACGCAGCGTTCCCCTTTGCATCCTGGATGGCACGCCACACCCGCTCCGGGGTCAGCGGCATGTCGATGTGCTTGATGCCGTGGTCGGAGAGGGCGTCGAGTACCGCGTTCACCACCGTCGACAGGCTGCCGGCGCAGCCGGCTTCGCCGCAGCCCTTGCTGCCGAGCGGATTGGTCGTGGCCGGCACCGGATGATCGCCGACCGTCATGTTCGGAACGTCCTCCGCGCGCGGCAGCGCGTAGTCCATCAGCGAGCCCGTGATCGGCTGACCGCTCTCGTCGTAGCGGACATGCTCCATCAGCGCCTGGCCGATGCCCTGGACCACGCCGCCATGAAGCTGGCCCGCGACCAGCAGCGGGTTGATCACTGTGCCGAAATCGTTGACCGCGCTGTAGCGCACGATCTGCACCACGCCGGTATCAGGGTCGATCTCGACCTCGGCGACGTGGCAGCCGTTCGGGAACGCCGAGGGCACCGGCTCGCTGGTATGGTCGACGTCGAGGCTGTCAGGCACGCCGTCCGGCACCTTGCCGTCATGCAGCTTCCTGGCGAGCTCCATGATGTCGATGCTGCGATCGGTGCCGGCAATGGTGAAGCTGCCGTCGGCGAACTCGATGTCGGCCTCGGAGGCCTCCAGCATGTGCGCGGCGGCGCGCTTGCCCTTCTCGATGACGAGCTTGGCGGCGCCTACGATCGCCATGCCGCTCGCGGTGATCGAGCGCGAACCGCCGGTGCCGTTGCCGGTGTGGACGATGTCGCTGTCGCCCTGCACCAGCTTGACGCTGTCGAAGGGGACGCCGAGTTGCTCGCACAGCACCTGCGCGAACGGCGTGGCATGGCCCTGGCCGTAGTCGAGCGTGCCGGTGATCAGCTGCACGCTGCCGTCAGGGTCGAACACGATCTTGCCGAGTTCGGGGCTTGGCGGCGCGGTGACCTCGAGATAGGAGCCGACGGCGATGCCGCGCAGCTTGCCGACCTTCTTGCTCTCCTTCTTGCGCTTGGCGAAGTTCTCGTGGTCGGAGATTTCGAGCGCCTTGTTGAACACCGCCTGGAAGTCGCCGCTGTCATAGGTGACGCCGGAGGAGGCCGGGAACGGCATCTGGTTCGGCTTGATGAAGTTGCGCTTGCGCAAGGTCAGCCGGTTGATGCCCATCTCGTCGGCGGCGCGGTCGATCAGCCGCTCCATGTAGTAGTTCGCCTCGGGCCGGCCGGCGCCACGATAGGCGCCCATCAGCGTGGTGTTGGTGAGCACGGTCTTGATGTCGACCGCCATCAGCGGCGTACGGTAGACGCTCGAAAAGTTCTTGCCGGTGTTGAGCGAGAGTGGTCCCGGCGCGACGCCGGTGATGTAGGCACCGAGATTGCCGTAGCCTTCAAGCTTTGCCGCGAGGAAATGCCCTTCGGCGTCGAGCGCCAGCTCGGCATGGATTCTCTGCGCACGGCCGTGGCTGTCGGAGAGGAAGCTGGTGGAGCGTTCGTCCAGCCACTTCACCGGGCGACCGAGCTCCTTGGCCGCGTACAGGATGCACATGTATTCGGGGTAATTGACGTTCTTCATGCCGAAGGAGCCGCCGACATTGGCGGTGAGGACCCGCACCTTCTCGTTCGGCACCTTCAGGTTCTTGGCGAGGTTGGCGCGGTTGCCCGCAACGCCCTGCGTCGGCATCTGGATGGTGTAGCGCTCGGTCTTCTTGTCGTAGGAGGCGAGCCCCACACGCGGCTCCATCGAGACGACGGCGACGCGGGTGTTCTCGATGTCGACCTTGGTGACGTGGGCGGCACTGGCGAAGGCCGCGTTCACCTTGTCCATGTCGCCATAGTGGTAGTCGAGCGCGACATTGTTCGGGATGTGGTCATAGAGAAGCGGCGCACCGGGCCTGGCGGCTTCCTCGGGATCGGTCACCGCCGGCAGCGGTTCGATATCGAGCTCGACGGCTTCGGCGGCGTCGCGCGCCTGCGCCAGCGTGTCGGCGACCACGAAGGCGACGGGATCGCCGACGAAACGGACCTTGTCGGTCGCCAGCGGCTGCCGGTTGGTCTGGAGCAGGGGGGAGCCGTCGCGGCTCTTCAGCGGCAGGCCGCAGGTGAACGGGCCGTAGCCGGCGGCATCGAGGTCCTTGCCGGTCCACACCCCCAGCACGCCGGGCATCGCCCTGGCGGCGTCGGTGTCGATGCCGCGGATGAGCCCGTGGGCATGGGTGGAGCGGACGACCACGGCATGGGCCTGGCCGGGCAGGTTGAAATCGTCGGTGTAGCGGCCCTTGCCGCGCACCAGCGTATCGTCTTCCTTGCGGCGGACCGGCTGCCCGACGCCGTATTTTTGCAGTGCAATAGCGTTTTCGAGCGTGGACGATTTGGTGTGTTCTTGCATGGAATTGACCTGAAAAGCCGGCAATCGCGCGTTTTGGGGGGCGCCTGGAGGACCGGACCCTTTAAAAATAGCCCACCGTCCCGTTCACGACAACGCACGAATGGGCATGGTCCCATGTGATGCGTTGTTGCGCAGGCTTGCCGCGCTGCTAATGTTTCAGGCGAAAAAGCAATTCCAGATCGGCCCCTTGGGGCCGCGGAAAGACAATTTGTATGAATGACCACACGCGGCTCCGCGACGGCCATGCGCCGCACGGTGGGCTGGAGGGGTCGATGGCGGCGGTGGCGTTGGCCCCCGAACCGGCCGTCGCCGCGCAAGCGCCGGGAACCGGCGTCTATGCGGCGCTGGACCTCGGCACCAACAATTGCAGGCTCCTGATCGCTTGTCCGACGAGCGACGGCTTTCGCGTGGTCGATTCCTTCTCGCGCATCATCCGGCTCGGCGAGGGCGTCTCGGCGACCGGCTGCATCAGCGAGGCCGCGATCGAGCGCGCCGTCGCCGCGCTCAGCATCTGCCGCGACAAGATCAATTTGCGCAAGGCCAAGCGGTTGCGGCTGATCGCGACCGAAGCCTGCCGGGCCGCCTCGAATGCGGAAGGTTTCCGCAGCCGCGTCGCGGCCGAGACCGGCATCGAGCTCGAGGTGATCGACCGCGAGACCGAGGCCTCGCTCGCCGTGCTCGGCTGCGCGCCGCTGGTCGACCCCCGGGGCAGGGGCGCGATCCTGTTCGACATCGGCGGCGGCTCGACCGAGCTAGTGCGGATCGAACGCGATCCGCAAAATCCGGAGCCCCGCATCAAAGCCTGGATGTCGATCCCGCTGGGCGTCGTGACGCTGGCCGAGCAATTCGGCGGCCGCGACGTCACGCCGGAAATCTATGCCGCGATGGAGCAGGAGGTCGCCAACCACGTCGCACCGTTCGCCGAAGCGCACGGCAGCGATCTCGCCGACATGCACCTGCTCGGCACCTCTGGCACGGTGACGACGCTCGCCGGCATCCATCTCAACCTCGCGCGCTACGACCGCCGCCGCATCGACAGCATCTGGATGAACGATTCCGACATCACCGCGACCATCAGCAAGCTGCTCGGCATGAGCTACGAGGAACGCGCCTACAACAGCTGCATCAGCGTCGAGCGCGCCGATCTCGTGCTGGCCGGCTGCGCCATCCTCGATGCTATCCGCCGCGCCTTTCCGCTGCCGCGCCTGCGCGTCGCCGACCGGGGCCTGCGCGAAGGCATGCTGGTCGAGATGATGCGCGAAGACGGCGCGCTCAGGAGCTGGTGAGATGGCGAAAGACACCACCGGCCGCTTGCACGTCCAGGTCAAGACCGGCGGCAAGCGCAAGCTCTCGTCCAAGCTGTGGCTGGAGCGGCAGCTCAACGATCCCTATGTGGTCAAGGCCAAGGCGGCGGGCTATCGCTCGCGCGCGGCATTCAAGCTGCTCGAGATCGACGACAAGCACCGGTTTCTGAAGCCCGGCATGGCCGTGATCGACCTCGGCGCCGCGCCCGGCGGCTGGAGTCAGATCGCCGCAAAGCGCGTCGGCTCCACGGAAGGCAAGGGCAAGGTTGTCGCCATCGATCTGCTGGAGATGCCCGAGATTCCCGGCGTCGATTTTGCGCAGCTCGATTTCATGGACAATGACGCGCCGGACAAGCTGACGGCGATGCTCGGGGGCGGCGCCGATGTCGTGATGTCCGACATGGCCGCGAACACCACGGGCCACCGCAAGACCGACCAGCTCCGCATCGTCGGCCTGGTCGAAACGGCGGCCGCGTTCGCCTGCGACGTGCTCAAGCCCGGCGGTACGTTTCTCGCAAAGACGTTCCAGAGCGGCGCCGACGCTGATCTGCTCGCCCAGCTCAAGCGCGATTTCGCGACGGTGCGGCATGTGAAGCCGGCTGCGAGCCGACAGGATTCGTCGGAGCGTTATGTGCTGGCGACGGGGTTTCGCGGCGGGCAGCCGGTCCCGGACTGACGTGTCACGCTCACATCAACATAACATTCACATCGATAACATCTTGGGCTGATAGATCCATCACTTGCAATTTCAGCGGGTGAGATCAATCCGATGCAGTGCCTAACTCGACAACGCTTGCGCGTTTGCAAGCATCGCCTTTCCGTTGCCTCGGTCTCCTTGCTGACGTTGGCGTCGCTCGGCCTTGCTTCGGCGACGGCGTCCCGTGCAGACACGTCGATCGTTGTCAGCACGCAGACGCCTTACAATATCGGTCTCAGCGGCAACGACGATCTCGGCGATCTCAAGAAGATCTACCAGAGCGCGAACAGCCCGTCCGAGCAGGCTCTCGACCAATTCAACCAGATCATCACCGATACCGGCATGAAGCGGACGCGCCTGCTGCTCAGCGATGTCTATTGCGATGTCGATCAGACCGGGGATGTATTCGGCTACACCATGGACCGCGTTTTCCATCCGGGCGACTGCCAGCCTCTGGCCTGGCATCTTGAGTGGGCCCTGGGTCGCGGGCTGTCGCCTCACGTGGCGGTCGCGGCCTTCATGCCGCCGCGCCTGGTGCAATACGGACCTGGCGAGAGTTGGGATGCGAACGGACCGGCTCCGGCACTCTTCCAGAAATACGCCAACGCTCTCGTGCGCTATATCGCGAAGAAGTCGTTCGACGGCGGGGCGCCATCCGTCATCTACGAGGTCAGCAACGAGGTTGATATCGCCGATACTGCTCCGGAGAACTGGAGCGACACCAATCCATCCGCCTACACGCTCAAGCCGTTGGGGTCATGGGGCCGTTGGCTGTGGTGGATGGACCCGGCCAAGTACGTCCTCAATCAGTGGCCCCCGCTGCAATCCCACAAGATGTCCAATGCCGAAGACCACACCTTGTCTTACCCCTACCAGCTCGATGCGCGCCGTCTGCCCAGGCAGCTCTTGCCGGTTCAGAAGGTCTTCTCGCAGGCGATCGTGAACATCAGAAACGAACTCGCCGCCAACCCGAGCTACAACGGCAAGACCCTGGAAATGGCCGGGCCGGCCCTGGTCGGACTGAGCTTCAACTATTATCCGGCGGAGAATCTTCCGACGCTGGAGGAAGTCTTCCTCGACCAGACCTTCAATCCGCTGGCAGACACTTACCTGTCAAAATTCAACGCGCGGCTCGATCGCTTCTCGTTCCACTATTACGGCTCGACGGACGGCACCGCTGGTTTCGCGTTCTTCGACAATCTGGTCGACAAGGCCAAGGCCAAGCTGGACGCCTTGAAGACGAACAATGCCAACATGCCCGACGTGAAGCTGTTCCTGTCGGAATGGGGGCCTACGGCCTATGAGGCGACTGACGTCAATTATTCGCACAAGGGGGCGGCCTGGACGGCGGCGTTCCTGTCCGAAGCCGTGAAAAAGAAGATCTCGATGGGGTCGTACCTCATTATCGGCGACGGCCAGGGGGATCCGAACATCACACCTTTCCTCGGCCAGGCCAGCCTGCTGCACAAGGTGCCGCACGGCGATAGCCCGGCCGACTACTACCCGAAGCCGGTCGCGAACCTCTTCAAGATGTACAACAAGATGTCGGGCCAGCGCGTGCAGGCTGCGCTCACCGGCGGGGCGGGCTCCCACCTCAACGCGTTCGCGACCTGGGACGGCGCTAACTCGACCGCGAACATCATGGTCTACAACTATGATCCGACACGTGTCTTCGGCAACAACGTTTCGGCCGAGACGCCGGAGGGGATTTCGCTTGAGGTCGACAACCTGCCGTTCAGCGATGGCTCGACCGTGACGATTGAGCGCTACCTGATCGATGCGAATACCAGCAACCTGGCGAAGTTCTATTCCGATCCGACCCACCCCGATCCCAACCTGCAGAGGATATTGCTGCAGCGATCGATCAATAGCGGAAAGCTCGTCCTGACGGGCGACGCGCTCGGGCTGGGTGTCGTGCTCTACCGCATATTGCCGCCGACGGTGATTCCCTAAACTAGTTGAACGCAAACCAGACCTTGGCGACGAATGTCGCGCCGCACCAGTTCGAGACCAGGCCGTCCGGGTTGGTGATCGGATTGGCGCGGCCGTCCGGCCGCGCATTTGGATCGCCTGTAAAGACGAAGCAGTTTTCCTTCGACAGATTGGTGTCGTAGTAGCGCAAATCTAGGTTGAGCGCCTTGTGCGTGAACGTCACGCCGGCCTGCCAGTTGAGATAGGCGGGCAGCGGGAAGCCGCCGAGTTGCGGGGTCTGGTTGCCAAACCAGGAATAGCCGGCGGCGGTGGTGAACGACACGGTCAGGTTCTTCAGCAGAAACCGCTCCGGCACGTCGAAGCCGACGCCGGCCGCCACATATTGGCTCCAGGCGCCGGTGTTCGAGACGTTCGGAGAATAGGCGTAACCGCCGGCGACGCGGACCTGATCGCCGATGCGTCGATCGCCGCGGACAACGATCTCCCAATAATTGATGCCGTTGGTCTCGCCAGGGAGCCTTTCACCGGGGTAGGCGAAATAGGTCGCCCCAAGATCAAAATCGATCGTGGCGATCTGCGGGCGCATGCCGGCGGCGAAGGTGAGTTCGGCGGCCGGTTGGGTCGGCAGCTTGACGGTGGCGACCGTTGTGCCGGCGTAGAGCGGGCCCCATCTCGTCTCGAAGGCGGCGCCGGCCGCGGGGCCATGATCGGACAGCGTGGTCCCGCGATAGATGTAGTCGGATGCAATCCCCGCGCGAGCGCTGAATTCGAGCTCGTCGGCAGGCGTTGCGTGGGTGGTGTCGGCCGCCGACCAACCGCGGTTGCCGAGGCCGAGCGCCCCGGCCGAGGATTGGGCCAGCGCCAAACCGCCGGTCATGGCTGCAAGCCACAATCCGGCCAGCGCGGCAAATAAGGCGCCGCTTGCACCCCGAAACGATGTTTCGTGTCGCCGCAAGTCGATCATCCTCCCAGAGCGACCGCGATGCCAACCAGCGTACTACCGACAGCCACCATCGCAAGTCCCGCCACCGAAGGCCGCAGCCCGCTACGAACCCCGAACACGTAACCGCAACAGAACAGCATCACGATGGCGACGGCGTAGGAGACGCGCAGCGCCAGTCTGGCGTCGCTCAGGAACAGGAACGGGATGACCACCGGGAAGGTCGACAGGAAGCTCAGCAGGCAAAGGCCGAGAGCTCCGATCCAGTCGCGCTTTGTCAGCCCCGGACCGGGAGCCGGTTCAGGCAATTGTTGCAACCGTTTCCGCATCGATTCCAACTGCTCTACGGGCAGCATGGCCGACAATTCCGGCGGCAGCGCGTCGGCAATGACGCGGCGCGCTGCTTCGGGATCCGGCGCCTTCCGTATCGCGCGGAGGGTCAGAACCTTGTCTCCCCGGTCATTGATGCGCGCCAGCAGATAAAGACCGCCGTCAACGACACCCCAGGCGAGATTGCAGCCGAGTGCGCCGATGAGCATTGTTTGAACATTGATATTGGTCCCGGTCGCGACACCAAGCGAGCAGATGAAGGTAAGGGCCATGATCAGTCCGAACAAAGTCTCCGAGATCCGTTCCATCGGATCAAGTATGCTCCCGAACGGAGTATCCGGTCCCAACAAGGCCATGGCTTGGTCTTCGATCACTGTTTGCTGACGATCTTGGCTGCGCACGCGGGCGAATGCATCGTCTCGGCTCCTGGGCCAAGCCCGACCCACGCCCGAGCAGGTGTCATCGAGGCTCATGTCCGGCATTCGCTCTTTGAGTTATGTCAAAGCGCCGGGGCATGAGTGAACTGGGCCGACGCGCCGCGCGGCGGCCGCTTGTGCCCCGCCGGTCCAACGAAGACGATTTTACGACTTCGGGTTCTGACCGGAGTTTTGCTATGGGGAAGACTATCGGAAGGTGCCGGAGGCTGTTGGGCACCTCGCAGGTCCGGGCAAGGAGGACCCGAGCGCGTCATCCAGACGCCCTGGTCCTGCTTCGCATGGGGCGCCTTGCGGATTCTTGGCCGTAGCTGCCGAGGCGATCCGATCTTGCGCGTTTCCCCCTCGCCGAATTTGACTTCGTCGCGCCTTAGCCGAGCCTTTGGTCCCGCACGTCCTGCGTATCCTCCGTCGCCGTCTTGACGGCGGCGGTCGCCGCGCTCTTTGCGGCACCCTTGCGGCTGGCGATCTCGACCGCCTTGCGGCCGGAGATCTCGTGGCCGGCATCGGCGGGCATCTGCCAGAAGAACCAGCTCGACGCCGCCGAGGTCAGCGCGATCACGACGAAGGCCGGCGCGAACACGGTGGCGTCGATCTCGCTGACATGGTTGAACCACATCGTCGTTTCCACGCAGGCCGCGCCGACCGCGACGCCGGCGGAGACCGCGAGCTGCTGGTTGACGCTGACCAGCGTGGTGGCGCGGCTCATCTGCGCGGTCTCGACGTCGGCATAAGCCACCGTGTTGATCGCGGTGAACTCCAGCGAGCGGAAGAAGCCGCCGACCACCAGGATCACCATGATGATGAGCAGCGGCGTCGTCACCGTGAACAGCGCGCAGACGCCGAGGAAGAACGCGCTGACGACCGCGTTCACCGTCATCAGATTGCGGAAGCCGAAGGTGCGGATGATGCGCGCGGCCAGCGTCTTCATGCCCATGGCGCCGAGCGAGGAGGCGAAGGTGACGAGGCCGGAATGGAACGGCGACAGCCCGAAGCCGATCTGCATCAACAGCGGAAGCAGGAACGGTAGCGCGCCGATGCCGAGCCGGAACATGAAGCCGCCGAAAACGGCCGCGCGCAGCGTCGGCAGCTTCAGGAGCGAAAAGTCCAGCACCGGCGAACCCGTCCGCCGCGCATGCAGGACATACAATGTCATCGAGATCGCTCCGCCCACGACCAGAGCCGCGACCGTGCTCCAGGGCAGAAGGTTGAGCCCGGCGACGGACAGACCGAACGCGATGCCGGCGAGGCCGATGCCCGCGAGCAGCATGCCGTAGAGATCGAACGGTTCCCGCGTCTCGCTCTTGATCGGATCGATGAAGCGCAAGGCCATGAAGATGCCGAGCAGCCCGATCGGAATGTTGATCAGGAAGATCCAGTGCCATGACGCATAGGTCGTGATGAAGCCGCCGAGCGGCGGGCCGATCACGGGGCCGATGAGGGCAGGGACCGTCACCCAGGCCATGGCGTTGACCAGCGCGCTCTTGTCGACCGAGCGCAGCAGCACCAGGCGTCCGACCGGCGTCATCATCGCCCCACCCATGCCCTGAAGGATGCGCGCGAATACGAAATCGGTGACGGAGGTCGAGAGTGCGCAGCCGATCGAGCCGACCATGAACACGCCGACCGCGATCGCGAACACCATGCGCGCGCCGAACCGGTCCGCAGTCCAGCCGCTCGCCGGGATGAACACCGCGAGCGACAGCAGATAGGAGGTGATGGCAAGCTTGAGCGTCAGCGGGCTCGTGCCGATGTCGGCCGCGATCGCCGGCAGCGAGGTGGCGATCACCGTCGAGTCCATGTTCTCCATGAAGAGAGCGGTGGCCACGATCAGCGGGATGACGCGTTGCTTGTCGACCATGACGGATTGGTAATGAAAATCAGAAGGAAGGTGGACTTGCGGCTTATCACCGCCGCTCCGCCGGGACCATTGCGGATCAACGCATAGCACCTAAATCCTGCGTAACAACGGTGTGACCCTCGACGGCGGTTGCACGCGCTCCCTCGTCATTCCGGGTGGCCCGTTGGCGCGAGCCCGGAATCCATCGGGCCCCAGAGACCGCTGCGGGATGGATTCCGGGCTCGCGACTTCGTCGCGCCGGGGAATCCCGAGGGGGCTGCCGCCCGGCCATCCACGCCGAATTTACTTAAAAAGCCTGTGCATGGCTGGCCAGCGGTCCGATTTGCTTTGATTCGTCGCGTGGCCGTGCTATCGACCCGCGTCAACCCCACCGATGGGCTCCGATTCTCCGGCGACGCCGCAAGGCACGCCGAGGGCGGCGCTCATCCATAGCTATTTGCGGCAGGGCCGCAGGAAGGAGTTGGCAGATGGCCACGGTGCAACTTCAGGGCATTCGCGAAGCCTTTACGTTCGACGACGTGCTGTTGAAGCCGGGCCTGTCGGACGTCATGCCGGGCGAGGTCGACATCCGCTCCCGCGTCACCCGCGCCATTCCGCTCAACATCCCGATCATGGCCTCCGCGATGGACACGGTGACCGAAGCCCGCATGGCGATCGCCATGGCGCAGGCCGGCGGCCTCGGCGTCATCCACCGCAATTTCGATCCCGAGGGGCAGGCCGCCCAGGTCCGGCAGGTCAAGCGCTACGAGTCGGGCATGGTGGTGAACCCGCTCACCATCAGCCCCGAGGCCACGCTGGACGATGCGCTCAAGCTGATGAGCGACCACGGCATCTCCGGCATTCCCGTCGTCACCGGCGCGAGCAAGAATACGCCCGGCAAGCTGGTCGGCATCCTCACCAACCGCGACGTGCGGTTTGCCACCGACCGCCGGCAAAAAGTCTCCGAACTGATGACGCATGACGGCCTCGTCACGGTCCGCGAGAATGTGAGCCAGGACGAGGCGCGGCGGATGCTGCACCAGCATCGCATCGAGAAGCTGCTCGTGGTCGACGAGCAATATCGCTGCGTCGGCCTGATCACCGTGAAGGACATGGAGAAGGCGGTCGCCCATCCGCTCGCCTGCAAGGATGCGCAGGGCCGCCTGCGTGTCGCCGCCGCCACCACCGTCGGCGACACCGGCTTCGAGCGCACCGAGCGCCTGATCGATGCCGGCGTCGATCTCGTCGTCGTCGACACCGCGCACGGCCATTCCCGTCACGTGCTGCATGCGGTCAATCGCATCAAGCGTCTGTCCAACTCCGTGCAGGTCGTTGCCGGCAACGTCGCCACCACGGAGGGCGCCCAGGCGCTGATCGATGCGGGCGCGGACTGCATCAAGGTCGGCATCGGCCCGGGCTCGATCTGCACCACGCGCATCGTCGCCGGCGTCGGCGTTCCCCAGCTCACCGCGATCATGGATGCGGTCGAGGCTGCAAAGAAGTCCGACATTCCCGTCATTGCCGACGGCGGCATCAAGTTCTCCGGCGACCTTGCGAAAGCGCTCGCCGCCGGCGCCGACATCGCCATGGTCGGCTCGCTGCTAGCGGGCACCGACGAGACACCAGGCGAAGTCTTCCTGTGGCAGGGCCGTTCCTACAAGGCCTATCGCGGCATGGGCTCGGTCGGCGCGATGGCGCGCGGTTCGGCCGATCGCTATTTCCAGCAGGACATCAAGGACACGCTCAAGCTCGTGCCTGAGGGCATCGAGGGCCAGGTGCCCTACAAGGGTCCGGTCGGCAACGTCATGCACCAGCTCGCCGGCGGCTTGCGCGCCGCGATGGGCTATGTCGGCGCAAAGGACATGAAGGACCTGCACGACAAGGCCCAGTTCGTCCGCATCACCGGCGCGGGCCTGCGCGAAAGCCACGTCCACGACGTGACGATCACGCGCGAGAGCCCGAACTATCCGGGCGCGGGTTAGTCCTCGGTCGGCGTTATGCGGGCGCGTGGGTTTCGACGCGCTCGCCTCAACGACGGTGTCATGCCCCGGCTTGACCGGGGCATCCAGTACGCCGCGGCTTCTCGATTCAATCACAACTGCCGCTGGAATACTGGATCGCCCGATCAAGTCGGGCGATGACAGCGAGTGTGTGGCGCCACCGCTTTTGTATTGACGCGCATCGCTCCCTCCGCTTCCGTCCGGGTCGAAACAAAATCCGGAGGAAGCCATGTCCCAAGCAAAACGCATCGTTCTCGCCGCACGTCCCGTCGGTGAACCCAAGCCGTCCGATTTTCGTGTGGAGGAATTCGCCGTCCCGGCGCCCAGCGCAGGTGAAGTCGTGCTGCGCACGATCTGGCTCTCGCTCGATCCCTATATGCGCGGGCGCATGAGCGACGGTCCGTCCTACGCAGCACCTGTGCCCGTCGGCGGCGTGATGGAGGGCGAGGCGGTCAGCGAGGTCGCGGCCTCCAACAATCCTGATTTCGCCAAGGGCGACATCGTGCGAGCCCGTACCGGATGGCAATCGCACGCGATCTCGAACGGCAAGGGCTTGATCAAGGTCGATCCGAAGCTTGGGCCGATCTCGACCTCCATCGGCGTGCTCGGCATGCCCGGCATGACCGCCTATACGGGCCTGCTCGACATCGGCAAGCCGCAGGAAGGCGAGACCGTCGTCGTCGCCGGCGCCTCTGGTGCGGTCGGCTCGGCCGTCGGTCAGATCGCGAAGATCAAGGGCGCGCGCGCGGTCGGCATCGCCGGCGGCAAGGACAAGTGCGACTACGTGGTGAAGGAACTCGGCTTTGATGCCTGCCTCGATCACCGTGAAACCGATTTCCCCGCGAAGCTGAAGTTCGCCTGCCCGAAAGGCATCGACGTCTATTTCGAGAATGTCGGCGGCGCCGTGTTCGAGGCGGTCTTCCCGCTGCTCAATCCGTTCGCGCGCGTGCCGGTCTGCGGCCTCATCGCCCATTACAACGACACCGAGGCCAGGCCGCCGAAATGGGCCGCAGCGATGATGCGCGCGACGCTGACCAAGCGGCTCACCTTCCGCGGCTTCATCGTCTCCGACTTCGCCAACCGCCACGGCGACTTCCTGCGCGACATGTCCGGCTGGGTCCGCGACGGCAAGGTCAAGTACAAGGAGTTCGTCACCGATGGCCTGGAAAGCGCGCCGGACGCCTTCATGGGGCTCCTGAAGGGCGCCAATTTCGGCAAGCAGCTGGTGCGTGTGGGGCCGGACAAGGATTAGTTGCACGGGCGTCACACCCCGGACATCGATGGTTAACAAAGAGTGACTGATCGGCCACACCTGCCCGCAAAAGCCGCGGGTGTGACCGTCGGTTCATTGACGGCTGAGCGAAGGCATTGAATCATCGCGCATATTTTAGGTGCTGCGATGTTAGAAATTGGTATTTTCAGCGTAATCCTTCTGGCTGCCGGCTATTGGGCGACCCTGTTTGTCATGGGCCGTCGCGACGACGTCATCCATGGCAAGTTCGTCCACGTCGACGAGGAGGGCGATTTCACGCCAGCCGCGATGCCGGCGCCACCACCGCCATTCCCGAAACGTCCGGGCAAATCTGCGCAGCCTGACAAGGTCCAGCCTGCGAGGGCGGAGGCGAGGCCGGTGAACAGCGATGCGCTGCAATCGCTGCTGGCTGCGATCCAGCAGGACCTCAAGACCATCGCCTGATCCGCAATCCTCAGACGCTGCCGCGCTCGACCAGGAACAGTTCGACGGCGAGCCGCTGTTCGGCGCGTGGCGTGCCTGATAGCCGCGCCAGAAGCAGTTCGCCCGCGATCCGTCCCACAGCCGTCGCATCGAACGAGATGGTGGTGAGACCGGGCGTGATCTGATCGGCGACGTCGTTGTCGCCGAAGCCGAGCAGCGCCAGATCGCGCGGCACCGAGAGGCCACGGGCGCGGGCCTCGATCAGCGCGCCGGTCGCGAGCAGATCGTTGGCACAGAACACCGCGTCGACGTCGCCGCCGCGTTCAAGCAGGGCGATGAAGGCGGTGCGGCCATCGGCCAGTCCCGTGATCTCACCGACGCCGATCTCGTGGACGATCTCGAGGCCGAGCTGTGCGGCCGCCGCGCGAAAACCGTCGCGGCGCAGTGCGCCGCGGCCGCTACCGCGGCCGATGAAGGCGACGCGGCGATGTCCGGCTTCAGCCAGCCTGCGCGCCGCCATCGCGCCGGCATCCGCATTCGGCAGGCCGACCAGCATGTCGATGGGGTCGCGCGGAAACGCCCAGGTCTCGATGACGGGAATGCCGAGCTCGAGCAGCGCGGCACGATTTTCCTCGAGCTCGATCACGCCGGTGAACATCACTGCTGCGGGGCGGATGCCGCGCAGCGACTGGATCATCGCGACTTCCTTGGCATAGGAGTAGGAGGTCTGGTCGACCAGTACCTCGAAGCCTTCCGGCTCCAGTGTGGCGGCGAAGCTGCGCACTGCAAGGCCGAACTGCTGGCTGAGGATGTTGGAGACGAAGGCCATCACCACGTTCGAGCGCCCCGAGCGCAGCGCGCGCGCATGCGGGTTGGAGGCGTAACCGGTCGCCTCGATCACTTCGAGGATGCGCTCGCGGGTCTCGCGATTGACCTTCTCGGGGTGGCGCAGCACCCGCGACACCGTGATCGGCGCAACGCCCGCGCGCTCCGCGACCTCCTCGATGCGCGGCGGCCGCCCGCTCGCGCTGGCGCGGCCGGGCGGCGCTGGAATGCGCGCCACGTCGTCATAGGTCGGCTTTGCCGGATCGGTCATCGAATCCCGAGTGTAATCGCAGTCGGTATCGTCTCCAAAACTCAGCGCGCGGACACCTCGTCTCGCGACAGCGCGCGGCCGACCTGGACCAGGCAGTCGCCGCTCTGGCTGTCGGTGTGCAGGCGCTGCGAGATCACGATGCCGTCGGCGGGGAAGCGCAGCACCTCTTCCGGCAACTCCGGGCGCTCGAAATCATGATACCAGCCGGCGACGTCGCCGGCCGCAACGCGCGCGCCGACCATGACGGCGGGCTCGAAC
Organism: Bradyrhizobium sp. Pa8; assembly: GCF_052588265.1. Taxonomy (NCBI): domain Bacteria; kingdom Pseudomonadati; phylum Pseudomonadota; class Alphaproteobacteria; order Hyphomicrobiales; family Nitrobacteraceae; genus Bradyrhizobium; species Bradyrhizobium sp. Pa8. The sequence continues at coordinate 4,123,523 of NZ_CP176767.1, forward strand.
CAGCCGCGACGGGTCGCGAACACCGCCTGCGCATGGCTTTGCAGCGCCAGCAATTCGGTGGCGCGCTCGACCGGCGCGTGCGGGCCCAGCACCGGCGCCTGGACGATGCCGAGCGCGAGCAACAGTCGGTCGATCGCGCGCGCGGTGAGCGCCATGGTCTGCGGCGTGACGGTGCCGCCGCCGCCGAATTCACCGGAGAGCCCGATTGCGCCGGCGCGTGCAGCCGCGGCCATCGAGGTCGGAGCGGTCGCGCCGTTCTCCGCGACGAAGGCGAAGGGCATTCCCAACCCCTCCATCAGGCGCAGCGCGTGGCCGAACATCTCGGGCGTGCCCTGCCGTTCGATCAGCGCGCAAGGCACATGCGCCATCGAGGTGCCGCCGGAATGGACGTCGAACACGACTTCGTGCCGCGGAAACAGCTCATGCTCGAGGAAGTGCGCAAGCCGGAATGTCGGCGTGCCCGCGGCATCGCCCGGGAAGGCGCGGTTGAGGTTGCCTTCGTCGAGCGGCGAGCGGCGGCGCGCCGCCATCACGGCCGGCCAATTGGCGAAGGGCAGGATGGTGATCTCGCCTTTGACGTCCTTTGCATCGAGCCGGCGATACAGCCGCGTCAGCGCGATCTCGCCCTCATATTCGTCGCCGTGGTTGCCGGCCATCAAAAGCAGTTGTGGCCCGGCGCCGTTCTTGATCCGGAAGATCGGGATCTTGAGCTGGTAGTAGGGGGAGCGATCGATCGAGAAGGGAATGCCGAGATGGCCCGACCATTTCTGGTCCTTCTCGAAATCGACCTCGTGGAAAAGTCCGGTATGCATGGCTTACCTCGCGGCCGCGCCGTTGCCGGCGCCGGCCAAAGGTTGAAAGGGGGCGGTGCCTTGCCGTTACAGCAAAGCGACCGCGGTCATCTCGACGCGCAGGTCGGGATCGGCGAGGCGGGCTTCGACGCAGGCGCGCGCCGGCGGATTGGCCGGATCGATCCAGGCATCGTAGACCGAGTTCATGGTGTCGAAGTCGGTGATGTGAGGCAGGAAGACGTTGACCGCGATCAGCTTGGAGCGGTCCGAGCCGGCCTCCTTCAGCAACGCGTCGATCTTGGCGAGCACCTGCTGGGTCTGCGACACGATGCCGGCCTTGCGGTCATCGGCGACCTGGCCGGCGATGTGCACCATGCCCCCTGCGGCGACGGCTTGGCTCATGCGCGAGCCGACGACGTAACGTTTGATCATCTCGAAATTCTCCTCGTGAGGGTTGGCTCCCGCGCTGGTGCGGGAGCCGTGTGCTAGGTCACAGCGTCGGCAGTGTCTGCTCTTCCTTGAACCACTTCAGTTGCAATGCGCCGAGCTTGCCGTTGAGCTTGTTGAAGAAGATGTCGGTGTTGATCCAGTTGAGCAGGTTCTGCTCGCCCTGGCGCACGCCGACATGGGCCGGCGACTGGCGGATCAGGAATTTCAGCTCGACTTCCTTGGTCGGGTTCTGGTCCTCGACCTTCAGCGCGATGGCACTGTTCTCGGCAAAGGTGTCGGCTTGTCCCGCGAGGAACGCGGCGAGTGCCGCCGGCGTGTCCTCGAAGCGCACCAGCTTCACTTTCGGCGCGTTGTCGGTGAGCCAGACGTCGAGCGTCGAGCCCTTGGCGACGGCGACGCTGCGGCCGTCGAGATTGTCGGGCTTCTTGCCGGTCGCGGCCGGAATTGCCTTGGCGCCATAGACGCCGAGATTCACCACCGCGTAGGGCTGCGAGAACATCACCTGCTGGGCGCGCTCGGGCGTCGCGCCGAGGCCCGCGATCAGGATGTCGATCTTGTCGGAGAGCAGGCTCGGGATGCGCGCTGCGCCCGTCACCGGCACGAGCTCCAGCTTCACGCCCATGTCGGCGGCGATCAGCCGGGCGAGATCGGCGTCGAGGCCCGCGATCTCGCCCTTGTCGTCCTTGAAACCCCAGGGCGCGGCGTCGGTCAGCAGGCCGACGCGCAGCTTGCCCGCGCCGAGCACGTCCTGGAGCTTGTCGGCCTGCGCGAGGGTGGGGGCAGCGAGCACGGCGAGCGCGGTGGCTGCGATCGCAAAGAGGGATTTTAGTGGTCTCATGGCTCTCTCCTGATCGGGGATTGGTGGATGGTTATTTGGCGGACGCGATGAAGCTGGCGAGCTCGGGGGTTTCAGGATTGGCGAACAGTGTTGCCGGTGGTCCCTGTTCCCAGACGCGGCCCTGATGCATGAAGACGATGCGGTTGGCGACGTTGCGGGCAAAGCCCATCTCATGGGTGACGAGGATCATGGTCATGCCCTGCTTCGCCATCGCCTCCATCACCTTCAACACTTCGCCGACGAGCTCGGGGTCGAGCGCGGAGGTCACCTCGTCGAACAGCATGAGGTGAGGCGCCATGGCGAGACAGCGCGCGATGGCGACGCGCTGCTGCTGGCCGCCGGAGAGCTGCTCCGGCCAGGCGTCGATCTTGTCGGCGAGGCCGACCCTGGTCAGCACATCCTCGGCCAGCGCCCGCGCGCGGGCCTTGTCGATGCGGCCGGTGAGGAGCGGAGCCAGCGTGATGTTGCGCTCGACCTTCAGGTGCGGAAACAAATTGAACGCCTGGAACACGATGCCGACGCGCTGACGGAATGCCTTCAGGTCAGGCATCCTGGCGTGGACCTTCTCGCCCTCGACGCGGATCTCGCCGGAATCGACGGTCTCGAGCGCGTTGATGCAGCGGAGCAGCGTCGACTTGCCGGAGCCGGAGCGGCCGATGATCGTGACGATCTCGCCTTCCTCGACGTCGAGCGAGACGCCCTTGAGCACCTCGACCTTGCCGAATGTCTTGTGCACGTCGCGGATTTCAACGAGAGCCATCGAGGCGGGCCTCCAGAGAGCGGGACCAGAGCGTGAGCGGCAGGCACAGTGCGAAATAGATCGCGGCGACCAGCGCGTAGGTGAGCAGCGGCTGGAACGTCGCCGCGCTCACCACCTGGCCGGCGCGGGCGAGCTCGACGAAGCCGAGGATCGAGGCGAGCGAGGTGCCTTTGATGAGCTGCACCAGGAAGCCGACGGTCGGCGGCAGCGACAGCCGCAGCGCCTGTGGCGCGATGATGTGACGGAACTGCTGCCAGGCGGAGAGGCCGAGACAGGCGCCGGCCTCCCATTGCGCCTGCTTCACGGCCTCCAACCCGCCGCGCCAGATCTCGCCGAGGAAGGCGGCGGTGTAGAGCGTGTAGGCGACGGTCACGGCAACGAGGGCCGGCACCTGGATGCCCAGGAACATCGGCATGCCGAAATAGAAGAAGAACAGCAGCCCGAGCAGCGGCACGCTTTGGACGATCTGGATGCACGCCGCCATCGTCCAGCGCAGGCCGGCGAAGCGGCTGATGCGGCCCGTGGCGAACGCCAGCGCCAGCGGCGCACCGAAGGCGAGCGCGAGCACGACGAGCGCAACTGTCCAGCGCAGCGCCGCGAACAGCGAGACGAAATCGATGAGGGTGAAGGATCGCATCGCTTTCCCCTCAGCGCCGCCGCGGCCAGCGGAAGGCCACTGCACCAATGATGGCGAACAGCGCCTTGAACGACATCGCCATCGCGAAATAGACCACGCAGATCACCGCATAGACCTCGAAGCTGCGATAGGTGCGGCTCTCGATGAAGCCCGCGACATGGAACAGCTCGTCGGCGGCGACCTGCGAGGCGAGCGAGGTGCCGAGCAGCAGCAGGACGAACTGGCTGGTCACGGCCGGGTAGGCGTTGCGCAGCGCCGGCGGCAGCAGGATGTGGCGGAACACCTGCCAGCCCGACAGGCCAAGGCACTGGCCGGCCTCGATCTGGTTCTTCGGCACGGAATCGAGACCTGCGCGGATGATCTCGACCGAATAGGCTCCGAAATAGAGCGAGAGCGCGACGGCGGCGGCTTCGAACGCCGGCAGCTTCAGGCCGAAGTTCGGCAGCACGAAGAAGACGATGAAGATCTGGATCAGCGACGGCGTATTGCGGAACAGCTCGATATAGCCGCGCACCAGCCAGCGCAGTGGCGTGATGCGGCCGTTCAGCGCGACCGCGCCGGCAACGCCGATCAAAAGCCCGGCCAGCGCCGCGATCACCGTCAGTTCGAGCGTGACGATGGCGCCGTCGATGAGCTGGTTCTGATAGCGCCACAGCGGCAGGAAATTCATCGCGCGAGCCGCCTCAGCCGAACTGGGTGGGGAGGGCGCGCGTCACGACGCCGTCGGAGTCGAGGCCGAGGATGACGCGCCAGCGGTCGAGGCAGGTGCAGGGATGCGAGATGCCGAAGGCGATGACGTCGCCGACCGCAAGCGTGCTATCGGGCGCAACGGACAGGAATGCATGCTGGTCATTGAGACGGGTGACCGCCAGCGTTGAGGCAAGCCCCTGCGCGACGCCGTCGCGGAAGACGCGCAGCGGCACCGGCAATCCCTGATCGAAGGAAGCATCGCGCATGCCGAAGCCGGCGATCGCGAGGCCTGCTTCCGGCCGCGACAACACCTCGGCCCAAAGTGTCAACGCAGGCCGGAAACCCTCGGCCGCTGAGTGCCGCGCGCCGTCGATGACCAGACCGCCGCGACGGTCGAGCTCGGCGAAAGCCCGCGCGTAAATGCCGTGATCGGCGAAGAACAGCGCGCCTGAGCGCAGCAGGACGCTGGCATTGCCGTCTGCCTGCGCGCTCGGTGCGAGCGCGCGGGCGACGACGTCGAAATAGGCGGAGCCGCCGGCGCTGATGATCAGCGGCCGGCCCGGGGCAGCATGACGTACCAGCGCGAAGGCCGCGATGGTGCGCTCCATCAGCACCGCGATCGCGCGCATCGTCTCGTCGGCATCGGGCGTTGCGACCGCGCCTTCGTAAGTGGCGACGCCGCCGAGCAGGAGGCCCTCGGCCGCGAGCACCGCGGCAATCGTCGCTTCGACCGCGGCGCGATCGCGCGCGCCCGCGCGGCCCGCACCGAGCTCGACCAGGACGGACAATTCGCTGCGGCCCGCAATCCGGGCCGCTTCAGCCAGCGCTGCGACCGCCGCCGGTGAATCCGCGAAGGCGTGAAATTCGACGTCGGGATAGGCGCCGAGCAACGCGCCGAGCCGCCGGCCTGCCGCGCGTCCGCCGATCTCGTTGGCCAGCAGCAGGCGCCGCTCGCCACTCGCGAGCAGCACGGCAGCCTGCTGGATGTTGGCGACCGTCGTGCCCCAGGCGCCGGCCTCGCGCAGCGACCTTGCGAGCTCCGGCGACATCGGCGTCTTGGCGTGGGGCGCAACGGCAACGCCGGCGCTCTTGCACCAGCGCAGGAAGAGGTCGCGGTTGGCTGCGAAGGCGGCTTCATCGAGCGTGAGCGCGGGGAGGGCGAGGTCGCCGCGGGAAGGCTGCCAATCCTGGCCGGCGATCTCCTCGATCGGCAGGCCGTCGACCAGGGGGATGCCCCGCGTGGTCGTTGAAAGACGTTGGCTCTCCCACCGGGACAAGAACTGCATCGTCGCTCCCTCAGCGGCCCCTCGACCGCCAGGGAACGATATGTCGGAATGACAACGTTGTCATTAGCGTATTCTAGCCAATTTTGGCGCGAATTCGTTGCAATGAGGTAATTAGGTAAGGTGTTGTGCCCGTGAATTGGACTAGTGCTCGCCGCCCATCTGGGCGAGCAGCTCCTCGATATCGACGTCGACCTGGCCCGCGGCCCTGACGTGGCGGACCTCAAAACTGTTCGGCTGGAAGCGGTATTCGACGAGCCCGACTTCCTTGATTGCGATCCGGTCCTGGCGCGCGTCGTTGATCCTGAAGCCGGCCGACGGCGCCCAGACATGGCGGGTGTGGCGGTAGGTGAAGTCGCGCCGCTGGTGCACGTGCCCGCTGGCGATGAGCCGCAGGTCCACGGTCGAGAACATCTCGATCAGACGCGCGCGCGCCGGCTGCGGCACGTAGCGGATCGAGGTCTCCGGCGTCTCGGGGTCGTCGGGCAGGTTGAGAAACATCGGCTTGTGCACGAACAGCGCGATCGGCCTGCCGTTGATGCGCGCCATTTCCCGCGACAACCAGTCGAACTGCTCGGCCTCGAAGGCGAGCCCGGAATTCATCACCAGCGAGTTCAGGCCGATGAAGTGCCAGCCGGCCGCTTCGAACGACCAATGGTCCTCGCCGATGATGTCGCGGAATTGTTGGCGGTGCTTTTCCTCGACCGGCGGCTTGGGCGCAGGCCCGATCGCGGTCGGATTGTCGCCGATGTCGTGATTGCCGGGGAGGTAGCGGCAGGCGACGGGCAGGGCGGCGTGCAGGCTCTTGGCGAATTCGACATCGTCGCGACTTGTCGGCCCGTCGAAGGAGACGTCACCGGTGTTGACGACGAGGTCGGGTCTATCAGCGTCGATGTGCTCGCTGACGCGATCGAAGTTGGCGATCAGGCCGGGGAAGCGCCGGCCGAGATGGGTGTCGGAAATCTGCGTGAGGCGAAATTCGGACATGGCATCAGCATACGCGTTGTCGCACGTCGGAACGATGACGGCGCGCACATGCATCGCAATGAAACAAAGTTTAAAGCACGCGATAGCGGATCGTGTAGGCGTCCTGCGGCGCGCCGCTGCCGGTTGCCGGCGAGGCGATGCGGTCGGCGAGGTGCCAGGGCCCGAATTGCTCGGACCGGTGCGGCTCGGCGGCCAGGCGAAGGCGGAATTCGAACGTGCCCTTGCCGGGCAGGTTCACCACCAGCACACGGTCGGCGGTGCGGTGGTTGAGCGCCACCGCGCCGCGCAGCACGGAGCGGCCATCACCGAGCTCCCGCACGCCGTCGACCAGCGCCAGCGTCTGGTTGCGGTCGGTGTGCAGCTCGATCTGGCTGTCGGACACCGCTGTCAGCGTTTCCCTGGGCATCCGGATCTCGAACTCGACCGCCGGCTTGGAGGGATTGAGGCCGAGATAGGCCAGCGCGGCGTGGCGCATGTCGTAGGCGGCGAAGGCGAACAGGGCGAGGGCGGCCAGAGTGGCGAGACCATGCCTGACGACGTCGCGCCAGCTCCGGTAGCTCAGGCGGAAGTACACGGTCATCGCCAGCGCGACCGCGAGCGCCGCCGCGATGCCTGACAGCGCCGACATCAGCACGCCGAGCCGGCCGTCCGCGGATTCGGTCAAAAGGCTGGAGAGGGTGTTCATGTCGGTCCCTTGGCGCTAGCTCGCCTTGCGACCCCAGGGGCCGAAATCGCTTTAACTACCGGCATTTGGTCGCGGGATTGGGAACACCGGTTCAACTCGTTGATTGTCAGCGCCAGCAGTCGCGGCTAATGACGGTCCGCGGTGTTCCGCCTTACGGGAAAGTTCCGATGTCCATCCAAATGGTCCTGCTGCCTGTCTTCGTGCAGGTCGGTCTCACCTTCGCACTCCTGATCGGAATGGCGCTGGCGCGCCGGCGCTCGATGGTCTCCGGCGAGACCAAGAGTCGCGACATTGCGCTGGGCGAGCAGTTCGAATTGCCGGTGCTGTTCTACGCGCTGATCGCGCTGGCGCTGCCCTTGCGCCATGCCGATCTCTTCATCGTGCTGATGTCCTGGGTGTTCGTGGTGACGCGGTTCGCCCATGCCGGCGTGTTCGTCTCCTCCAACGATCTCGGCCGGCGCTCCGCGATCTGGCTCGCGGGCGTGCTTGTGCTGCTGGCGATGTGGATCTACTTCGCACTGAAGATGCTGTTGCTGATCTGAGCCTTAGATGCCGGATCCAATCTGAAAGATTCAAATGACTCCCGCTGCCCGGCTGTCCGCAGCCATCGAACTGATCGACACCATCGAGAAGGACCGCGTGCCCGCGGCCAAGGCGCTCAAGGAGTGGGGCACCGCGCACCGCTTCGCCGGCTCCGGCGACCGCGCCGCCATCGCCGGCCTCGTCTGGGACGTGCTGCGCCGCTATGCCTCGAGCGCCTTCCTGATGGACGCCGACACCGCGCGTGCGCGGCTGATCGGCATGCTCCGCCTCGAGCGCAACATGGACGCGGCCACCATGGGCGCGCTGTTCGACGGCAGCCGGTTTGCACCGGCGCCGCTGACCGAGGCCGAGCAGGCCGCGCTGGCCTCGCGTTCCCTCAAGGACGCGCCGGCTGCGATCGCCGGCGATTATCCGGACTGGCTCGATCCGTACTTTGCAAAAGTGTTCGGCGAGGAGCGCGCCGCGGAAGCCGCCGCGATGGCGAGCCGGGCGCCGCTCGATTTGCGCGTCAACACGCTAAAATCCAATCGCGACAAGGTGCTGCGCGGGCTTGCTCATCTTCACGCGGAACCGACGCCATGGTCCGCAAACGGCCTGCGTATCGAGCTTTCGGCCGATGCGCGCAATCCCGGCCTCCAGGCCGAGGAAGATTTCATCAAGGGCGCCGTTGAAGTTCAGGATGAGGGATCGCAGCTTGCGGCCGGCTTCACCGCGGCAAAACCCGGCGAGCAGGTGATCGATCTCTGCGCCGGCGCCGGCGGCAAGACGCTGGCGCTCGCGGCCATGATGCAGGGCAAGGGCCGGCTGATCGCCACCGACAGCGACAAGCGCCAGCTTGTCCCGATCCACGAGCGTCTGTCGCGCGCCGGCGTCCACAATGCCGATGTCCGCACGCCCAAGGGCGAGGCCGATCCGCTGGCCGACATCAGTGGCACCGCCGACCTCGTGGTGATCGACGCGCCCTGCACGGGAACCGGCACCTGGCGCCGCAATCCGGACGCCAAATGGCGCATGCGCCCCGGCGCGCTGGAGATCCGCCTGCGCGATCAGGCCGAGGTGCTGGAGCGTGCCATGCCGCTGGTCAAGGCCGGCGGCCGCATCGCCTACATCACCTGTTCGGTGCTGGCGGAAGAGAACGGCGAGCAGGTGAGGGCGTTCACCGCCCGCCATCCCGAGTTCTCAGTCGTGTCGCCCGAACAGACCGCAAGCGTGCTCTGGGACAAGGCGGAGGATTTCGCAAAGGCCGCGCTGCAGTCGGACGAAGGCTGGCTGATGACGCCGCGCCGAACGGGGACGGACGGGTTCTTCGTCTCGGTGCTGAAGAAGACGTAGCTCTCGTATTGACCCTCGTAGGGTGGGCAAAGCGAAGCGTGCCCACCATTCGTAGTGAGAACGCCCAAAGATGGTGGGCACGGCGCGCGAAGAACGCGCCTTTGCCCACCCTACGGCACCGCATGTGCCGCGCCGCAGTTCCCCAAAACAAAAGCCCCGCGAACCGAAGCTCGCGGGGCTTTCTAACTCGACGTTCTGCCGGTACGTCCGTGGTCAGAACAGTGCGTGGGCGTTAGCCGACGCGGAGATTGTCAGCCGACGACTTGCCGCTGCGGCGGTCGGCGACGATGTCGAACGAGACCTTCTGACCCTCATTGAGGGAGGAGAGGCCAGCGCGCTCGACGGCGCTGATGTGAACGAACACGTCCTTCTGGCCGTCATCCGGCTGGATGAAACCATAACCCTTTTGGGTGTTGAACCACTTCACGGTGCCCATAGCCATGGGAATTTCCTTTAGTTAGTTAAAAGAGGATACGCACGTGGACCGGTACGCAAAATTGCGCCCATGATCCTGTTCAGTCGATGTTGGGAGAAGTCATCTGAAGCGTGCGCGCCCGTCTGCAACGAAGCGAAGCGGCCCAGTCGTTCGGCCAAATATCGATGATCACAATATAGCGAGCATTTGGGGCTACTTCAAGGCACTACCCGTGGCCCGGCATGTCGCGCGACTTTGCTATTTTGCGGTGCAAATAGGGGCTGCCGCGCGCTTTAGTCCACGATGAAGAGCGTCGCGCCGGTGGCCGTCGAGGACCGGTGCGCGGCGTCGCCGAAGTCCGAGACCTGGTAGCTCATCCCCGCGGTGAGCTTGAATTTCCGCCCGTCGCGCAGCTCGCTGTCGAGCTCGCCCTTCAGCACGTAAAGCACGTGGCCGCGGTCGCACCAATGGTCGGCGAGATAGCCCGGCGAATACTCGACCATCCGCACCCGGAGATCGCCGATATTGAGCGTCCGCCACAGCGCTTGGCCGGTCTCGCCGGGATGCGTGGTGGCCTCGACCTTGCTCCAGTCGGTGACGGTGAAGGGGGAGGCGGGGAGTTTCATGGGGAGGGTCCTGTTTCAGAGCCGGCAGTGCTTCTGTTATCCCACGCTCGTCCAGCAGTCTCCGTCATTGCGAGCGAAGCGAAGCAATCCAGTGATGCATCCGCGGCGACAGTCTGGATTGCTTCGCTTCGCTCGCAATGACGGGGATAGACTAGTGCACCAAATGGTTCGCCGATCCCTGCACGATCAGCCCCGCGTCATTCACCCGCAGATATTCGCAAATCCGCTTCCCCCGCTCGTTCTCGTAAAACACCACGACGCTATCCGGGCTGACGAACAGGTCGATCAGCGTAAAATGCAGCTCCGGCAAAAGCCCGAGCGCCTTGCCCCAATACGCCCGCAAGACGTCCTTGCCGCGCACGGTGCCGCTGGCATCGAATCCCATCGCGGGGATTCGGTCCGACGTCATCACGGTGTCCTCGGCATAGAGCGTCAGCACGCGCTCGAGATCGCCAGTGTTCCAGGCCTCGACCCAGGTCCGGCCGAGCGCGGCAAGCGATGATGGCTGATGGTGCTGTGACATGGCGGTCTCCCTGTTTGGCCCCTGTTTGGCGTGCGGGATAAATTAGGTCAATGATACTTACCTATATGCGTTTGTCCATGCCCAAAGAAGAATGTGGGCGCGCGCATCGCGCGGTTGCGGGCAGGGGCACGGTCGCGTATTTGCTGGCCATGACAGCAGCACAGAACGACCGCTCCGCGTCGACGCCCTCGGTGGCCTCGGCGCACGACAAGATTCTCATCGTCGACTTCGGCAGCCAGGTGACGCAGCTGATCGCGCGTCGCGTGCGCGAGGACGGCGTCTATTGCGAGATCGTCCCGTTCAACAAGGCCGAAGAAGCCTTCAAGGAGATGAAGCCGAAAGCGGTGATCCTCTCCGGCGGCCCTGAGTCGGTGCATGAAGCGGGCTCGCCCCGCGCTCCGCAGCTGATCTTCGCCTCCGGCGTGCCGGTGCTCGGCATCTGCTATGGCCAGATGACCATGGCGGAGCAGCTCGGCGGCACCGTCGAGGGCGGCCACCATCGCGAATTCGGCCGCGCCGATGTCGAGGTGAAGGCGCCGAGCAAGCTGTTCGAGGACGTCTGGTCGCCGGGCGGCAAGAACCAGGTCTGGATGAGCCACGGCGACCGCATCACCAAGATGCCGCCGGGCTTCTCGGTGGCCGGCACCTCGCCGAATGCGCCGTTCGCGATCATCCAGGACGAGACGCGCAAGTACTACGGCCTGATGTTCCACCCCGAAGTGGTGCACACGCCCGACGGCGCCAAGCTGATCCGCAATTTCGTCCGCAAGATCGCCGGCCTCTCCGGCGACTGGACCATGCGCGCTTTCCGCGAGGAGGAGATCGCGAAGATCCGCGCCCAGGTCGGCAAGGGCAAGGTGCTCTGCGGCCTGTCCGGCGGCGTCGATTCAGCGGTCGCGGCCGTCTTGATCCACGAAGCCATCGGCGACCAGCTCACCTGCGTGTTCGTCGATCACGGCATGCTGCGCCTCGACGAAGCCAAGACCGTGGTCGACCTGTTCCGCCACCACTACAACATCCCGCTCGTGCACGTGGATGCCTCCAAGCAATTCCTGGGCGAGCTCGAAGGCGTCACCGATCCCGAGACCAAGCGCAAGACCATCGGCCGCCTCTTCATCGAGGTGTTCGAGGCGGAGGCCAAGAAGATCGGCGGCGCCGACTTCCTCGCGCAGGGCACGCTCTACCCCGACGTGATCGAGAGCGTCTCCTTCACCGGCGGCCCCTCGGTGACGATCAAGTCGCACCACAACGTCGGCGGTCTGCCCGAGCGCATGAACATGAAGCTCGTCGAGCCCCTGCGCGAGCTGTTCAAGGACGAGGTGCGCAAGCTCGGCTACGAGCTCGGCCTTCCCGAAATCTTCGTCGGCCGCCACCCGTTCCCGGGTCCCGGCCTCGCCATCCGCTGCCCCGGCGACATCACCCGCGACAAGCTCGACATCCTGCGCAAGGCCGACGCCGTCTACATCGACCAGATCCGCAAGCACGGCCTCTACGACGACATCTGGCAGGCCTTCGCCGTGCTGCTCCCCGTGAAAACGGTCGGCGTCATGGGCGACGGCCGCACCTACGACTACGTCGTGGGCTTGCGCGCCGTGACCTCCACCGACGGCATGACCGCCGACTTCTACCAGTTCGACATGAAGTTTCTTGGCGAGACCGCCACGCGCATCATCAACGAGGTGAAGGGCGTGAACCGGGTGGTGTATGACGTGACCAGCAAGCCGCCTGGGACGATTGAGTGGGAGTAGGGGGGCGCCGCCCCACTGCGGTCTGATGTTAGGACCATCTATGCTGGCAGAAGACCCGCGGCGCGATAGTAGTCGATCGTCGAGTCGTAGAGCGAAATATCGGAGCGGCTTCTGGCGATGAGCTGCGCGCCGGCGATGGCGGCGAAAATGGCGCGGGCCCGCTGTTCGCTCTTTCTCGAACTGACCAGGCCCGCAGCCACCAACAGCTTGCTCAGCCACGCCACGTTGACGTCGGCAAATGTCTGGACCTCCTTCTTTACTGCGCCCGGCAGGTCCTCGACTTCCGCGGACATGAAGCTGCAGAGGCACATGCGATTGTCGCTCTCGAGCGCTTTGCGAAACACATCGGGATATCGACGCAGGCAGCGGACAGGATCGGCGGTTTCTGCCAGCATCGCCTCGAGTTGGGCGGCGGTGTCCTCCCAGTAGCGCCGTGCGACGGCCACGCCGAGATCGGCCTTGCTTGGGAAATGGTGGTAGATGCTGGCGGCCTTGATCCCGACTTCGTCCGCGAGATCGCGGAAATTCAGGCCGCCATAGCCGTGCGCCTGCGCGGTCCGCTTTGCTGCCGCCAAGATCGCCTCCCGAGCGCTTGAACTCACTTCGTCGCCTCACTGCTTCGTTATCTACCAAGTGACAGGTAGGGCTTGACCAGCCGGATTGGAAGCCTTCATATCGGGCCTACCAAGTGACAGGTAGACAAAATGGGAGTTGTGATGAAGATTTACGATTGGCCAACTGGTCCATATCCGGCCCGCGTTCGCATCGCCTTGGCCGAAAAGAACCTGCCGTCGCACGTGCAATTCGTATTGGTCGATCTCTACAAGGGCGAGCACAAGAAGCCCGAATTCCTCGCCAAGAACTACTCCGGCACCCTGCCGGTGCTCGAACTCGACGACGGGACCTTCATTGGCGAGTGCACGGCAATTACCGAGTACCTTGATGCGTTCGATGGCGCGCCGACGCTGACCGGCAGGACCCCGCGCGAAAAGGGCGTGATTCACATGATGAGCAAGCGCGCCGAACTGGAACTGCTCGATGCCATCAGTGTCTATTTCCACCACGCCACGCCGGGTCTTGGGCCTCATGTCGAGATCTATCAGAACCCCGAATGGGGATTCCGCCAGCGCGACAAGGCGCTCAGGGGGATGCACTACTTTGACGGTATTCTGAAAGAACAGCCGTTCGTCGCCGGCGAGGTGTTCACGATGGCCGATATCACCCTCATAGGCGGCTTGATCTTCGCGGGACTCGTGAGCGTGCCGGTGCCGGTGGAGTGCGAGGCTCTTTTGGCATGGTATGCTAGGATGCAGGGGCGTCCTAGCGTCAAGAACCGGATAACAATGTCCGAGCCGACCAAGGTATCTTGATTGAGATCGTCTTGCGCAAGGGCGGATCGGCAAGCATAGCCCGGATCGAGCGCAGCGACATCCGTGTGCTTCCAATCAGCACGTCGTGTGGTGTTCCGCATATCGCTGTGCTCATGCGAGCTACTCGCTCCTCGGGCCAATCACGCGGCCGTAGATCGATCACTGCTCCTTCCTGAACAAATCCTGGAAGATGAGTTGGCCCCAAACGCGGCCGCGTGCGTGCACCAGCGCGCCACCTTCGTTGAGCTTTCCCAGCTTGACGGGTGCGAAACCGAGTTGTTTGGCCAAGGCCGCCACGGGAGCGACCGCGTCGTCCTCGTCGCTCGACAGGAAGACGACCCGGTGGCCGCCTTCGACGATCGGATCGGCGGCCAGGGTGGCTGCAATCAGGTGGTTGAAACCTTTCACGAGCCTGGCGCCGGTGAACGCCTTCGCGACGACGGCGGAGGACAGGAGGCCGTCGAGCTCTTCGCCAAACCCGTTCGTCGCGTCGATGATCGTCTTGCCTTTCCAACTCGGCAGCGCATTCGCAACCTCGCGATGCTCCCCGAACGGGACCGCCAGGATGATCGTGTCGGCCTGGAGTGCTTCCCGCAGCGACTTGGCGACGACCGTGGGTCCGATCGCCCGAGCCAGCGGCGCCAACGCCTCGGGCGGCCGGCGGCTCGCGACGGTCACGTCGATGTTCTTACGGGCGAAGGCGCGGGCGAGGGCCTGGCCGACCTTGCCGAATCCTATGATTGCGTAGCTCATGATGTTTCTCCGATTTTCAGATGGCGGAGAAGCCGCCGTCGACAGACAGCTCCACCCCGTTCACGAAGCTGGAATCGTCCGACGCAAGAAACAGTGCGACCGCCGCGATTTCCTCAGGGCGCCCCATCTTTCCCCGCGGGATCAGGGATTCGAACATCCGCTTCGCCTCCTCGGTGAGAACCTGGTCCTGCATCGGTGTGGCGATCGGCCCCGGGCTCAGCACGTTCACCCGGATATTCCTGCCCTTGAGTTCGTTGAGCCACGTGCGTGCGAATGAACGCAACGCCGCCTTGCTCGCCGCATACACGCCGTAACCAGCAAAGCCTTTCACCGAGGCAACTGACCCCGTCATGAAGATCGACCCGCCATCGCCAAAGAGCGGCAAGGCCTTCTGTACCGTGAACAGCGTGCCGCGCGTATTCAGGCCGAAGGTCGCATCGAAATGCTGCTCGGTAATCTCGCCGAGTGGGACGGCCTCGCCGATGCCGGCGCTCGCGTACAGGACGTCGATCCTGCCCTTGTCCCGCTTGACCGTGTCGAACAGACGGTCGAGGTCGTCGAGATTGGCCGCGTCGCCGCGCACGCTGGTCACGTTCCGGCCGATCAGTCTGACGGCCTCATCGAGCGCCTCCTGCCTTCGGCCCGTGATGAAAACATGCGCGCCTTCTTCAACGAACCGCCTGGCGCTTGCCAGCGCCATGCCGCTCGATCCACCCGTGATGACTGCAACCTTACCTTCAAGCTTTCCCATGACTTTTCCTTTGAGACTCCGTCTTTGGTCGTTCGGGGAGGCCCCCGATGACCTCGACATAGGTCTGCCGGCGTCGGGCGTTGAGTGCGGAAGCGCGCACATCGGTGGTGCGAAATCGATCCGGCTGGACGATTGACGCCAGCTGCGAGGATCGGTGTTAGCCGTTCGGAATTGCGCCGCGTTGCCGGCATGGGCTGTGATCGCCGTCCGTGCTACCCACATACGAGATGCTGTTCGATGTATCGGACGGGCTTTGGAAGGCGCACCCCAGCGGTGCCGGATTGCACCATGATCGACTGGGATGACGTTCGTTACTTTCTTGCCGTCGCGCGTGGAGGCTCGGTGCGGGCCGCCGCCGAGCGCCTCGGGGTGAACCATTCGACCGTGCTGCGACGCGTCGCCCAGCTGGAGGAACGGCTCGGGGCGCTCATGTTCGAGAAGCTGCCTTCGGGCTACCGCCTGACGGCTGCAGGGGAGGAGGTCCTCGAGCTTGCGGACCAGATGGAAGCATCGTCGCACCAATTGGAGACGCGCGTCTTCGGCCGCGACCAGAGCGTGCGCGGGCTTCTGCGGGTGACGCTGGCACCGCCACTCGCGACACACCTGCTCATGCCTGATTTCGCCGACTTCGCGCGTCTGCATCCGGACATCGAGATGGACATCCTGTCGTCCGGCGAACTGGTAAATCTGACCAACCGAGAGGCCGACGTCGCGATCCGCGTCGTCTACGACCGCAAAACCCTGCCGCTCAATCTTCACGGCCTGAAGGGACCGGAGCTGTTCGGCGGCGTCTACATCTCTCGCGATCGCCTGGCCGCGTGGCGTGCGGGCGCGCCTGATCCCATCAGGTGGATCGTCATAAGCATTCATGGAATTCCGGATTGGGCCAGCGAGGGTGAGGTTCGCACCGCCGAGGTTCCGTTCAGGGTCACAGATGCCGGGGCGCAGATCGTTGCTGTACGGCAAGGGCTCGGGATGACGACACTGCCGTGCTTCGTCGGAGACGCCGACCCCCTGCTGGTGAGGGTGCCGGGCACCGACCTGCACATGTACGGAACGCTCTGGCTTCTCACACAGGGGGAGACACGCAAAACGAAGCGCGTGCGGCTCTTCACCGAGTTCGTCTCCCGCAAGCTCGCCGCGTACGCGCCGCTTCTCGCGGGGTTGTCCATATCGCGCGACTGACGCGCGGCAGGTCGCCGGTGATGCCCGCCGTAATCCGGTCGGAAGCCGAGCTGCGATCGCTTGAAGCGATGTCGTTCAATCCGCGAAATGTTGCGCCATATCGCAGCCGGATGCGAATGTCGCAGAACGGTCAGAAGCGGTCCTTGCAGGGACCGTCGACAGGTCAGCTACATTTCGATGCTTCTGTGATAAGCCCATCGCTGCCGACATGTTGGCAAGCCAGGCCTTGAAGAACCGCACCACCAACTTCCAACTTAAGGCGACAGTGTCTGGCTGCCGTTCGCACAATTGACGAGCTTTTGCGGCCAGTCGGGTGCCGACGCGGCGGATGTCCTCTGGGTCCGCTTGAGCCATTTGAGATAACTCGTCGCCGCCAGGATTGATGCTACGGCGAGCAGAATGCCGCCAACAAGATCGATCAAATAATGTGCGCCGATCACGGGGGTCGCCGCGATCATCAGGATATTGGTAGCTGCCGCGATGCCTCCCACGGCGCGTACCGGCCACAACGCCCACATGTAGAGCACGGCTGACGCGGCATGGAAGCTCGGGAATGAAACGATACCGGCCAGCTTGAAAAGTCCGAGTTCGCGCAGGCTGCCGTCACGCAAGGCCAGGATGTCCCGCAATTGTCCAGCATAGACCGATGTGTCGATGTTCGGGTACCGAGCCGGTGGCAGCTGCAATCCGTAGTAGGTGCCGATGGCCGGCACGAATACAGAGACGGCAATTGCGACCGCGAGCGCAACACTCATTGCGAGCACGAACAATTGCAGCCGTGCGTACCGCGCCGTGAGGACGAGCACAATGGGAATGCCGAGCAGTGGCCATTTGATCAGCCCATATGCGCGCGACAAGATGATCGCAAGCCATGGGTGGTCGTTGACGTACCGAATGATGGGCTCGGGGTCCAAACCGAGTGCACGATCCACGGACAACAGCGCCTGATCCTGGAGAGGATACCCTATCGCTCCCGCGACATAGCTGAGCGGTCCTACGATGGCGCAAGTGAGAATGACCTGTCCAATTGTTCCGAGCGAGAAAAAGACCTTCGGATCGGTGCGATCACCCCTGGTCAGCCGATGATGATAAGAGACAGCGAGCAGTGCCGCCGCGATCGCCAGCGTCATGCCAAATGCGATCGGTTCGAGACGAAGTTTGGCGGAAGCCAGCCCTAACGCGAGCAGACTCCCCATAACGGCAATGATCAACCAGTTTGCGTTGAACAACTGCCACGCGGCTTGCGGATCCTCGTCGGTTTTATGAGAGTTTCTCGGCGGCTCGGCGCTCCCCTTGACCGCCGTCATTCTTGCGTCGGATTTCATTCCCAGCGAACCTTGCAATCAAAACGAACCGGTGGGTTCGCATGAGCGTCGTGATCAACCTAAAGTCGATTATAATCAGGAGTTGCGCAAGACGTACCGCGCAATCGAGGGAAGTTCCAGGTTAACGGCGGGTGAACGAGAGCCATTATTCTAGTTTGTCGAGCGCCCATCAGGGCCATTCACAAAGCGAAGGTTCGCTCGCTTCAAAGCAAAGCCCCGGGAAAACTGGCGGCTTATCCGCTTCGGGTCACGAAGCGAACTGACGAGGAGGGCGGATTCTGGCGCAAAACGGACCTGCATTGTTGGCGCGCCGTGGTCGGGTGAGCGATGGGACGGACTACCGCACGACCGAACCAGCGCTTTCCTGATCTCGGACGGTACTTCAGGTTACGCGGTGCCAGTGCGAGGGGTAGCCATACCGGTTATCCCGTTTGCAGTCGCCTGGTTTGACTTAAGTCCTACCGCAAACCTCGGCCGGAGCCGCTTCCCCGCTCAGCTTTCACCTTTGTCCAACCCCGGTCCTCAATTGTCGCACCCTCGCTGTGAACCACTTCAACCTAGGCTGCTCCCGACACCGAAGCGCCGGGAGCAGGTTCGTCACTTCGCGAGCGCTGCCTTTTCGATGACCTCAGCGACCTCCTTCGCATGGACCACGAGCGAGGCATGGCTGCCGGCGACTTCCGTCGTCTGAGCCTTCATCCTGGCTGCGAAGAATTTCTGGGCCTCGGGCGCGATGACTTTGTCCTTCGTGGTGATGACGTAGAACGTCGGCTTGTCGCGCCAGGCCGCAATGCTGACAGGGGCTTCGAACGCAACGTGATTCAACGGAAGCTGCGAGTTGGCCAGGTGCTCGGCGATCTCAGGAGGAAGGTCAGCCGCGACAGCCGACGGAAACACCTTGGGGTCGATGTACAGATTGCCCTTGGCGTCGGGATGGATCGCGTTGCCGCCTTCGGTCGGCGGGCCGGCTTTGGCCAGCGACGCCAGGGATTGACCGACCTCCGGCGCGAAGGCGGAGACATAGACCAGCGCCGAGACCTTGGGATCGTTGCCGGCTTGCGTGATCACCACGCCGCCCCATGAATGGCCGACCAGAACGGTCTTGCCGTCCTGCTTCGCGAGCGCCTCTTTGGTGGCATCGACGTCGGCGACGAGCGAAGTGAGCGGATTTTCCACCAGCGTGACGTTGTAGCCCTTCTTCGTGAGAATATCGGCAACGGGCTGCCAGCTTGTCTGGTCCACGAAAGCGCCGTGCACGAGCACGATGTTGTGGGCTGCTCCCTTGGGCAGCTCAGCGGAATGGGCGGGGCCGACCCATGCTGTTCCGGCCAGGAGTACGGTGGCGGCTGAGAGAAGGATATTTAGCATTGATTGTTCCTGTTGATATGTCGGACGGAATAAGGTCCGGGGGAATGGACAGGCGTTTCCTGCAAGGTCGCGGTTTCTTCCATCTGCCGTTGGCGAAATGGTTGCCGCACATGACGTCGGCCCGCCGCGACATGACCTAGTTCGCGGGCTTTCGGACGGTAGGGATCAATCGTCCGGATGTTGTGTCCGACCGTCCACCGGACTAACTTCGGTGGCATGGACATCCTCGCCCAAGTGCTCGATCGCGTTCGCCTCGGTGGCACGCTGCTCTTCCACTTCGAGCTCGGCCATCCCTGGAATTTGGAGCTGCCGGCGCGCCCCTACGCGTTGTTTCACTATCTCAGCCGAGGCTCGGCGACCCTCAAGCTCGAACAGGGACAGGAAATCCAGATGACCGAGGGCGATTTCGTTGTCATCACACGCGGCGAGCCCCATGTGTTTTATTCGGATCGCCGGGCCAAGCCTTTGCAGATTGTGGACCTCGATCGATCGTCGGCACGTCTGGGCGTCGTTCGTCACGGCGGCCGTGCCAAGCCGCTCTCGACCATGATCTGCGGCAATTTCACGGTGTCGCGGCCCATGTTCGGCAGCGTGCTGGAAATGCTTCCGCCCGTGCTTCTGCTGAAGCCGACGGCGGACGGTGGCTGGTTCGAAGCGATCCTGCGGCGCATGGTGAGCGAGTCCGCGCTCGAGCGTCCCGGCCAGCGCGTCGCGCTCTCACGACTGACGGAAGTGCTGTTTGTCGAGGTGCTCCGAAGCTGGATCGCGTCTCTCAGTCCCGGACAAGGTGGCTGGCTCGGGGCCATATCGGACCCGCATATCGGACCTGCGCTCAAGTTGATCCACGAAAACCCGGAACGGCCCTGGACGCTTAGCGACCTCGGCCACCGCGTGGGGCTCGGCCGCTCGGTATTTTCGGCCCGCTTCACCAAGCTCGTCGGCCAGTCCATGCATCGTTATGTGATCGAACGCCGGATGGCGGAAGCGGCGTTCCTGCTCGAAACCAGCGATGAGCCCATCGCACGGATCGCGAGCCAGGTCGGCTACGAGACAGCGGCGGCGTTTTCAAAACTCTTTCATCGACATCATGGCCTGTCGCCCGGCCGCTACCGGGCCGCTCAACGCCTTGATGGAAGCCAAGGTCAACCGCACGGTTCGGAAGTGCACGGTTCGGAAGTGAAAGTCTCCGATTGAATTTGCGTCAGTTGTTGCCCACTGTGAGCGTCAGGCGTACTGCCAACCTGCAACGCGACCACGCCTCTGCGAACCGCGCCATCCAATGTCCTGATCACGAACGCCGGTTCTGACTTGAGTCCGCTCTCGCAAGATGCGGACTGAGCTGCTTCTCCGCCGCGCTTTCATCTCGCTCTCATCGCCGGGTGCTCAATTGTCGCACCTTCGGTGTGAAGCATCTCACACGCACGCTTGCGTCAATGCTGCGATAGAGTACCTGTTGTGATTGAACGTGGTGAATTTAGTCGATTTGACACACCCGCCATCACATCAGCCTCAAATGAGCTGCACACGCCAGAACGGCATGTTGAAATAGCCTCCAATCGGCCGCTCGGCCGATGAGAGCTATGGAGACACTATGGCTGACAAACACGAACAGAGCATGGTTGGTACGTGGACCAAATCCACGTCGGCTGCGTGTGCGGACAAATATCCCGCCACTCTCACATTCTCGACCGGCACCTACCGCGGCATACGCGGACCAGCGCAGGGCATGGTGTGGTGGGACGCGGGAATCTACCGTCTCGAGGATTCCAACACACTCGTCGTCGGGACGGCGACTGATGAACTTGTGACCTATCGCATTTCACTCAAGGCCGACCGATTTGAGTTTACGGATTCAGAGGGCTGTGTCGTGACCTATCGGCGCGCGTAGGACTGCGCACGCCACAGCTGACCGAGATAACGCGGCTGTACCCGCGAACGAGCCCGATGCTCACGTCGATCGCCTCACCCTTTCAATGAGGAGAACACGACATGTGCAATTGCTCAGAGCATGAATCGAGTGGCAGCCTTTCCAAGATGACCGCGGCATCGGTCGAGCCCGCGATGAAGCCGCAAGTCCCCCTGTCGCGCCAGATCAGCTTCAGCGACGAGGAGTCCGGCGATCAGCCGGCCTCGACCGATCTGCAGCCGTTTCCGCCGTTCAGGCTCTGCAGGCTCGACTTCCGCGAAGGCTGCTACCAGATCAACTTCAGGCCGACCGCGGGCTTCGTGACCTTCGAAGGCACGCTGCGCGTCGATCGCTCGGCACCCGACGGCGGCGCCGACCATCTGATCGTCAGCGGCGATCTCTACTCGCGCCGGCCGGTGATCGGTCCGATCCCGCCGGTGGGGCCCGTGGTGCCGGTGGGCGATGCGGATGGAGACGAAGCGGCGGCGGACTCGGGACTGACGAGCCTGGCCGGTTCGCTCAGTGCGCTCGATGAACCCCTGATTCCGTTTCCGATCCGCAGGCCGCGGATCCCCATCTTCCCCCGCGCGCGCTATCATTCCTATCTTAGGGTGACCAGCGTGTCCGCGCCGGTCGCGGTCCCGCTGCCGAAGAAGTGCGAGCTGACGATTGTCGCCGAGCAGTTCAATTACACGCAGCCGCCGACCGGCCAGTTCAAGGGCACGTTCCCGGCGTCGCCGTCGCGCACCGTGACGATGAAGCTTTCAAAAGTGCCGGCGCCGTTTCCATTCTCCCTGACCGGCGGTCCGTTCTACCAGGGCCGGCTGTTCGAGGGCGGCGTGGACAAGGGCAGCATCACGCTCGCCTGGGTGTCGAAGTTCTTTCGGCGCTGCACGCTGGAAATCGACACGTTGGTCGGAGCCGTGCGGCCCGCGCCGGTGCCTGACGGGGCCGGCGGCACGGAGTTCTTCGACACGGTCTTTGCCAAGACCGGCTGGCAGCTGTCGGTGGTGCAGGACCAGCTCAACGTCCCGGTGCCATCAGGCGTGGTGGCGACCAATTGCTGGAGCTCTGCGGATCTGCACGCGCTGATGACGACCGTGCGCAATCCCGCGACGAATCTGGACACCGAATGGCGCGTGCACATGATCGTGGTGCCGGCCAAGCTCGGCTGCTCGCGCGGCATCATGTACGACCAGATCGGCGTACCCCGCGAAGGCTGCGCCAGCTTCTCCGATGACGGCTATCCCGTCGGGGACTCCTCGAACTTCGGCCTCGCCGCCAACAAGAAGCAGCGCGACGTGCCGCGTGCGTTCCTGCGCAGCGCGACCCACGAGCTGACGCATACGCTGAACCAGATCCACCAGGAGCAGGAGACGGCGGCCGACAACTCGATCATGACCACGACGCCGAGCGTCGCGGACGTGCTCGGCGGTCCCGCGACCGGCGAACCCGGCGTGTTTCCGGACCAGATCAAGCTCGCGCACAACACCAACGTCCGTCATCACCTCAACCACATGCCGGATCCGGTCATTCGTCCGGGCGGATGGCCGTTCGCAAGCTGGTTCCCGACCGGTGCGCCGCAAGCCGCCGACCGGCACGATTTCGAACCTTCCGAGCTGGCGCTGACGGTGACGGCCACGACCGACCGCGTCGCGCTCGGCCAGCCGCTGGATCTGACCTGGACGATGACGAACACGAGCGGCGTGTCGCTGCGCGCGCCGAACGACGTCAGCATCGAGGCCCTGTTCGCATCGATCACCGTCACCGACGGCGAGGGGCGCGAGCGTCCGGTCAGGCCCTTCGTGATCCTGTGCGAGCACGCGAAGCTGGGCGAGCTCGAGCCCGGCAAGAGCGTCACGGCTTCGGCGAAGGTGTTCTGGAGCACCGCGGGCTTCGCCTTCGAGAAGCCGGGCCGCTACCGCGTCGACGTCGCGGTGTCGTGGTCGGCGCAGGGCGTGATGGTGGGCGTGCAGTCGGGCATCGACGTGTTCGTCGACTATCCGACCAGCGCGAGCGACAATCATTCGGCCAATCTCGTGCTGCATCCCGAGGTCGGCAAATGGGTGGCGCTCGGCGGCGATGCGTATCACCTCGGTGAAGCGTGCCGGCGGTTGCAGGCGCTCAGCCAGACTGCAGTGCCGTCGGGCGCGCGCGCCGCAACGGCTGCCGCCGGCGACGATACGACCGCACCGCGCGCGATCGACGGCTTCGCCGACATGCTGCCCGACCGCGCCAAGCTCGCCAGGTTACGTCCCGAACTGTCCGCCGAGGCGGGCGGCCGTACGCCACGCGGACCGGCGCGAGCAGCCGCCCCAGGCCGCAAACGCGCGGCGAAGGCAAAGGGGCGCAAGGGACGAAGGAGGTAGCTCGGTTCGCAAAGGTTGAGTGAAGATTGACGCCATCAGCGACGGCCGCAGCTGCGTCCAAACCGCGAGCCTGCGTGCCGTCGCCGTCAGTATGATTTCGAGCCAAATCGACCGAGACGTTCGGCGCCTAGCGGAGGATTGTTATGGGAAGATTGCGATACGACGACCAACTTCCGTCAAGGGCCCAGATATTCGAGTTTTGGAAGGATCGCATTGCAGGATTGTGCGATGGATTGATTGGAGTGAGCCTTGTTGTTGGGCCTGCAGATTTCATTACGGGTTCAAATACGACGTGAAACGTCCCGACGCTGGCTGGGACGAAATTCTCCGATGCTGGAACCGTATCCCTCTACAGCGCTGTCACGTCGTGGGGCGCTCACTTGGAGGTCGCGACGACGTCTCAAACCTGTTTTTGTTGTGCCGCGAATGTCACGATCGCATGCCGAATACAAACATTCCTGAAATATTCTACGAGTGGGCGCGGGCTCAGAACTGGTCCAGAAGAGAAGACGCCAAAATACTGGATGCGATGGAAGCGTTCAGAGTTGAGGAGGTGATTTTACCCGATTTGGAACAGGTGCTGGACTCGGAAGACTTCAAGGCTTGGTCGGAAGGTAGGAGAGGCCTGCACTGGCCCCAGTCAAACTATGCGTCGATTTCGTCACGTTTGACGCCTGCAACGACATTAGGGCTGGCTATCTATTATCTTCGTACCATCGAGGGCCGTCCATCCAAGCAAGGAAGCAAACGCCGGGCTGGAAGGCGCTCCAAGGCGACTACGGTCAAGCTGTCTTGAAATTTGGCTTGTTTCCTATTATGACTACAGTAGTCATATAGGTGGACCCATGCGCGAAATTCAGCTTCGTGATGCCAAAGCCAATCTCTCGGCGGTCGTTGATGAAGCTGTAGGCGGCAAGCCAGCAGTGATTACTCGGCATGGGAAGAAGCAGGCAGTTGTGTTGAGCTATCAGGAGTGGCGGCGACTGTCGCAGGTTCCGCGCTTCGGGCGCCTGCTGATGGCGACCCCTGCGCAAGCGGAGGATCTGCCGTCGCGCAATCGAGCCAAACTACGCAAGGCCGGTCTCTGACACCATGTATCTCGTCGACACCAATGTGCTGTCGGCGGCCTCGCCGAACCGACCGGCGCCTCCGGCGCTGGTTGAATGGATGGATAGGCAATCTGCTTCCTTGTTTCTGTCCGTCGTGACGATTGCGGAGGTCGAGGACGGGATAGCCAAGCTGCGACGTGAAAAGGCCACGCGCAGGGGCAGAGACCTTGCTCAATGGTTGGAGACCGTGCTGCATCTCTACGGGGATCGCGTTTTGGGGCTCGATACGCCGACGGCGCGGATCGCGGGGCAACTTTCAGACAGGGCACGCGGGCGAGGGCATGCGCCTGGACTTGCCGATATCATCATTGCCGCCACCGCCCGCCAGCACGGACTGACGATCCTGTCGCGCAACGCCAGGCACTTTGCGCCTCTGGGCGTATCCGTGCTCGACCCTTTTAGAGACTTGCCGCGGTCCTGATCTGCGCGCAGGTGCCCAGCACAAACGCTGGATGTCTGCCGTTTCATCTGATGCTACGACATCGACCCCGCCTGTCCGGAGCCAGTGTTCATGTCTACCGTCGTTGCCAATCCGCCCGCGACCGCCACCGAGACCGATCCCGAAGCGCTCGGCTGGATGAAGGGCTTCCCGCCATCTCCCGACCGCACCATCACCTTCCAGAACGGCTCGTTCCGCAATTTCCCCGAGTTGCGTTGGGCCTGGAGCAACGTTCGCCAGCTGGTGCCGACCGTGAATGTCTGGCGCGGGGCAGGGCCTGCGTCCGTGTTGCCGCGGGAAGACCACGACATCGGCGCGGTCGCCTCGACCACCATGGACGGCCGGCCCATGACGTTCGCGAAAATGCTGGAGGAGACTTATGCCGACGGCATCGCCGTTCTGCATCGGGGCAAGCTGATCTATGAGCGCTACTTCGGCGCGCTGAAGCCGCACAAGCCGCATATCGCGATGTCGGTGACGAAATCCTTCACCGGCGTGCTGGCCGGAATTTTGATCACCGAGGGCAAGATCGATCCGCAGGCACAGGTCACGGATTATGTGCCGGAGCTGAAGGCCAGCGCGTTCGGCGATGCGCGCGTGCACGAGGTCATGGATATGACCACGGGGCTCGAATACACCGAACTCTATACCGACAAGAACTCCCACGTGTGGGGCTTGCGGCGTGCCAACGGCATGGCACCGATTCCGCGTGATTATGACGGCCCGACCAATATTTTCGATTTCCTCGTCGCGCAGAAGAAGCAGGGCGAGCACGGCAAGGCCTTTGCCTACAAGACCGTCAACACCGACGTGCTGGCCTGGATCTGCCGGCGCGCCAGCGGCATGACATTGTCCGATCTTCTCTCCGAGCGCATCTGGACGCCGATGGGTGCGGAGGAGGACGCGCATTATCACGTCGATCGCATCGGCACCGAGAGCGGCGGTGGCGGCCTATCCACCAGCTTGCGCGATCTCGCCCGCTTCGGCGAGACCATGCGCAATCATGGCCGCTTCAACGGCCGCCAGATCGTCCCGTCACAGGTGGTCGAGGACATCGCGCGCGGCGGCGACCCCGAAAAATTCAAGCCGGCCGGCTACACCACGCTGCCCGGCGCGTCGTACCGCAACCAATGGTGGGTTACGCACAACACCCACGGCGCCTATATGGCGCGCGGCGTTCACGGCCAGGGCATCTACGTCGATCCCAAGGCCGAGATGGTGATCGCGCGCTACGCATCGCACCCCGTAGCGGGCAACGCCGCCAACGACCCTGTGACGCTGCCGGCCTATATGGCGCTGGCGAAGGAGCTGATGGCCGGAGGATAGGACGTGGCGGGGGCTGATGGCGTAGGGTGGATGAGCCGAAGGCGCAATCCACCACCTTTCATCGAGCCGCGTTGAAGATGGCGGATTACGCTTCGCTAATCCGTCCTGCGAGGCCGGCGAATTCGCGACATCTTCCCAAACCGCAAGATCGGTCGAGCAAATTATCGCCGTCAGCGGCTATCTGGAGCCGCCACGGAGGAGGGACGATGAAGGCGGCGCTGCAAAACTATCAGGACCGGATGCGGCGGGTGCTGGACCATATCGACCGGCATCTCGACAGCGATCTGGACCTGGAAACGCTGAGCAGCGTTGCGGCCTTCTCGAAATTTCATTTCCACCGGCAGTTCACGGCGACCTTCGGGTTGTCAGTGCATCGCTATGTTCAGCTGGCCCGTATGAAGCGTGCTTCCTACCTGCTGGCCTACAGTGACGCCCTTGGTGTCACCGACATCGCGATGGACGCCGGTTACGACGCACCGGATGCCTTTGCCCGCGCCTTTCGGCAACGGTTCGGGCAATCGCCGTCGTCGTTCCGCAATTCTCCCGACTGGGAGCCGTGGCTTGTGGCCTTCGGGCCTCTCGACAACGCGAGGAGCAAGCTCATGAAGACTTTTACCACTGACGACGTGACGATACGCGACGTGCCCTCCACGAAGGTCGCGATCATGGAGCATCGGGGCGACCCGGCGACGCTCGGCGACACCATCCGGCGGTTCATCGCGTGGCGAAAGAAAGCTGGCCTGCACCCCAGGACTAGTCCGACCTTCAATGTCTGGCGGTCCGAACGGCGTCCTTCCTCGCCCGCCGCTTACAGCACGGACCTCTGTGTCGGGACCGACCAGCCGATCGAGGCGAATGGCGAAGAGATCAAGGCCGGCGAGATCCCTGGCGGACGCTGCGCGGTGCTGCGGGTCGTCGGCTACACCGACAATCTGGAGCCCGCCGCACTCTATCTCTATCGCGACTGGCTTCCGGCCAGCGGCGAGGAAGCACGCGACTTCCCGATCTATTGCCAGCGGCTGAGCTTCTTCCCGGAGGTGCCGGAGCATGAGACGGTTGTGGACGTGTTTCTGCCGTTGAAATAGCGCCCTCCGACGGCGGACGAACTGGCATCAATCAATATCGCGCGCTCACACCGCGGCACGGTCTCATTAATATAAGAGTTGACTTATATTAGTGAGGGCCGATACTCGCCATTGCGCGAAACGATACGGAGGGATGCAATGGAAATCGACGTCGCCATGGTCTTGGGGCTTGTCACGCGTTCGGTGAAGAATTTCGAGAAGGATGGAAAAGCAGCCAGCACGGTGACGCTGACGCGGCTTTACGAGACCAGCGTCGACGATCTCTGGGATGCAGTGACCAGCCGGCAACGCATTCCGCGCTGGTTCTTGCCGATCGAGGGAGACCTCCAGCCGGGCGGAAGGTACCAGCTGAAGGGGAACGCGGGCGGCACCATCACGGCATGTACGCCGCCGACACATTTTGCCGCGACGTGGGAATTCGGCGGCGGGATGAGCTGGATCGACGTCAAGCTGGCAGCAGAACGAGCTCAGGCGCGTCTGACGCTGGAGCACACCGCAATTATCGAGGACCATTGGAATCAGTTCGGTCCTGGTGCGGTGGGTATCGGTTGGGATCTCGCCATCGCGGGATTGGAGCGATATGTTGCGACCGGCGCATCGGTCGACCACGAGGCGGCCGAGGCTTGGATGGGCTCTCCTGCCGGCAAGGAATTCATGACGACAAGCGGTGAATATTGGTGCGCGGCGCATGTCGCGAGCGGGGTCGATCCTGACACGGCGAAGCAGCGTTCCGACCGCACCATCGCCTTCTACCGCGGCGAGATGCCGCCTGACGTCGCACATCCGGGCACGGGAAGCTGATGCACGTCTTCGAGGTCCTCGCCGATCCCGTGCGCCGTCGCATCCTCGAGCTGCTTGCCCCGGGGGAGATGGCGTCCGGTGAGGTCGTTGAAGTGATCGGGGCCGAGTTCGGGATCACGCAGGCGGCCGTGTCGCAGCATCTCAAGGTGCTGCGCGAGAGCGGCTTTGCGACGGTTCGGGCGGAGGCGCAAAGACGACTCTATTCGGTGGACGTTGCGGGGCTTCGGTCGGTGGATGCGTGGATCGGTCAGTTCAGGAATTTCTGGGAGCCGAAGCTGGACGCGCTGGCGACGGAGATCGCGCGCGGCAAACGCGAGCGCCGTCACGCGCCGATGACCAAACGGAGCGGGAAGAGAGCCTGAGCTTCATCCTACGCGCTGGCGGTCCGAACGGCGTCCTTCCTCGCCCGCCGCTTACAGCACGGATCTCTGTGTCGGGACCGACCAGCCGATCGAGGCGAACGACGAAGAGATCAAGGCCGGCGGGCTCCCTGGCGGACGCTGCGCGGTGCTGCGGCTCGTCGGCTACACTGACAATCTGGAGCCCGCCGCGCTCTACCTTTATCGCGACTGGCTTCGCCGAACACGGTCCTACGAATCCCGTGCCGTCTCGCGCATGCCGGTGAAAAACTCCACCAGACTGAGCGGTGCGCGTTCGCCGAGGCACAGCTCCAGGATCCCATGCGCGCCCATCGCGGCTGATCCGCTGCGGGAGAACATCGCGTTTTCGTAAGTCGCAAGCGCAGCTTCAATGCCGTCGGGACGGGCAGCGATGGCCTCGCCGAGCTCGGCGCCGTCGAGCATGGCGAGGTTCGCACCGTCGCCGGCGGGTGGCATCAGATGCGCGGCATCGCCGAGCAGCGTCACGCCGGCCACGCGGTTCCAGCGGTGGTCGTTCGGCAGGGCGTGGATCATGCGCAGCACCGGCTCCGTGTCGGCGTCGATGATCAACGCGGTGAGGGCCGGCACCCAGCCGTCGAACTCAGCTGCGATGCGAGCCGTCGTGGCCGGGACGTCGGTGAAGTCGATGGCGGCGATCCATTCCGCGGGCCGGTTCAGCGCGATGTAGGCGTGCAGCGTGCACCCGGGCTCGCGATGCGCAAAGATGCCTTTGCCGGGCGCGACCGCGAACAGTCCGCCGCCACCGACCGCTTTGGCCGTAGCCAGGTGCCGCGCGTCAGCATCGTGGAGATAGCTCTCGATGAACGAGGTGCCGACATAGCCGGGTACAGCATTCGACAGCAGCGGCCGCACCTTCGACCACGCGCCATCCGCGCCTACGAGCAATTCAGTGCTCACGCTGGAGCCGTCATCGAATGTCAGCTCATGCCGCCCGGCGCCGCGCGCGACGACGTCGGTGAGCTTCTTCCCCCATCGGATCGTCTCAGCGGGCAGGGAGTCCAGCAACATGCGACGCAGGGCGCCCCGATGCACCTCGGGCCGTCCGCCTGTGCCGTCGTCGGGTTCGTCGAGCAGCACCTTGCCGTGCTGGTCGAGTACGCGCGAGGCCTGGCCGCCCGCGTGGATCAGCCCCAAAAATTCGTCGAACAGGCCCGCTGCCTTGACAGCGAGTTGTCCGCTGTCGTCGTGGATGTCGAGCATCCCGCCTTGCGTCCGCGCCATCGCAGAGGCCTCGGCCTCGTAGACCGTGACGGGAATGCCATGCAGGTGGAGGACGCGGGCGAGGGTGAGGCCGCCGAGGCCTGCACCGACAATCGTGACCGGTGTCGTCATCGAGGACCTTTACCAAGGTTTATGGAACGTCGTTCCAAAATATTGGAACGCCGTTCCAGTCATGTCAAGATGGCGTCCATGGCGAGGAAGGCTCATCGGATCGAACGGCGCACCGACGCGCTCTCAAGGCAGCGGATCATCGCTGCCGCGATTGAGATCCTCGATACCGGCGGCGAGGGCGCGTTGACCGTTCGTGCGCTCGCAGCGCATCTCGCGACCGGCAGCGGCGCGATCTACTGGCACGTCGCCGACAAGAGCGAGCTGCTCGCCGCGGCGACCGACGAGGTCATCGCCCGTGTCATGAATGAGATGGCCGGCGGCGCCAAGCCGCACGAGGCGATCCGCGCGGTGGCCCTCGGCGTGTTCGACGCGATCGACGCCCATCCCTGGGTCGGCGCACAGCTCTTCCGCGAGCCATGGCGGCCCGCGACTCTGGAGATCATCGAGAGCGTCGGCGGTCGGCTCCAGGCGCTCGGCGTGCCCCAAGCTGCGCTATTCGACTCCGCGTCAGCGCTCGTGCACTACATTCTCGGCGTCGCCGGACAGAATGCTGCGAACGCCCGTGTTCACGCAGCCGGCACCGATCGATCGGCCTTCCTGGCATCCGTCGCGGCGCGGTGGGCAGGGCTAGATCCCGCAAAATATCCGTTCGTGCGGCAGATGGCGGCGCAGCTGCGCGACCACGACGACCGCGCGCAGTTTCTCGCCGGTGTCGATCTGATCCTAGCCGGCATCGGCACGGTTCGATAGGCGAGTAGCGCGTATGGCGGATTGCGCTTCGCTAATGCGCCCTACGGAGCCTACGAGCCCCGCGACATCTTCTCATACTTCTTCACCAGCCGTTCGCGCTTCAGCCGCGACAGCCGCTGAATCCAGAACATGCCGTCGAGCTGGTCGATCTCGTGCTGGTGGCAGACGGCGCGCAAGGCTTCGGACTCTTCGATCTGCATGTTGCCGTCGAGATCCTGATAGCTGATCCGCACGCGCGCATGGCGCTGCACCTCGTCGTTGACCCCCGGCATCGAGACGCTGCCTTCCTTGTGCAGGATCATCTCGGGCGAAGCCCACGCGATTTGCGGATTGACGTAGGTCTGCGGGCCGCTCTTCGGGGCGAGCTCGAGCACGACGACGCGCAAGGGTACGCCGATATGCGGCGCCGTGATGCCGATGCCGGGCGCGGCGCGCATCGTTTCCAGCAGGTCCGCTGCGAGCTCGCGGAGCTCTGTGTCGAATGCGATGACGGGGCGGGCCGGAAGCGAGAGCCGGCGGTCGGGATAGCGGAGGATGGGGCGAACGGTCATGGTTTGATCGGCAAGTGTGAGGACATCCTATGCGGGATTGCGGGCGATTTCGGCGTGGCCCGGCGTGCGTCATACGGGCGACTTGACAAAACCAGAGGTTGTCTTGATCGTGAAGCTTTCAGTTCGTAACAGCGAATACTCTTTTTGCGTGCCTGGGTCATTTCGAGGGAAGCATGAGCATCGTCGATTCGACTGGCAAGGAAGAACACCTGTCGTCGTCACCGGATATCCCAAGTAAGTACTTCTTGGCGATTTGCTGCGTGATTGGACCCTTGTTGTTGGGCTATTTGGCGCCCAATCGAGTTGCTGACGTGCTCATGCCGCTGGCCGACAAATCCGTCGTCGGCTTTGTCCTGCCGAACCCTGACGCCGATTCCGCTGCAAAAATCCAGAAGCTGAAGAATACCCTTGCTGCGAAGCAAAAGACGTTGGGTGAGAAGCAGGCTGCGCTGGAGAAACTGGACCCTTCGGTAGCTCCGCCCGAGAAGCTTAATGACGCGAAAGCGGCAGTCGAAAACGCGCAGACGGCAGAAGCGGCAGCCAAAGCCGACGTCGAGAAGGCGGAAGGGAGTAGGGACGCCGATCGGACGATTGTTCAGTCCAAGCAAATTGCCGACACTCTGACGGCCCGATACAATTATGCTGCGACGAGCGGTGTGCTCTATCTCGTAAGTGCGGCGACCTTGCTCCTGGGGGGGACGATCGTTTTTCGCCGCAGCAGGATGTTGTTCTTTGTGGGTCTTGCGCTGTCTCTCATTCTTGCAGGGCTGGTTACGAAAGTTCCAACGGCTTATGCCAACGCAGGTCAGACGTTCCTCAAGGTCTTGCTGGACCAGGCCGATCAGAACGCTCTTGTCTTCAAACCGCTGTTCCATGCGTACAAGGATGCCTCCTTCAAGATCAGCGACGCGATCAAGCTGGTCATTGACATCAACACATTTGTCGGACTTCTCGCAGTCGGTGTCGCCCTGCTGGCGTTTGCAGTACTTTCCGGTCCTGAGGATAAACCCTCACTCGCAAGTCTTGAGGAACGAAAGGCAAATCTTCAGCGGATGATCGCACTCAGTTCAGCGATCTTGGTGGTTGCGACGTTCGCGAGCAAGGTGGTGCTGGATTGGCCGCTCGGTCTGATCGTTCCGTCGCAGGCTGAAGCTCTAAGGCCCCTCACAAGCGCTCTCACTAGTCACCTGGGCATGACGGGAACAATAGCCTTGTTCGCGGCGGCAGCACCTGCGTTGGTTGGCTGGTACCAAGATGTGAAGCGCTATCGACTGGACCCGGCAAACATGTCTGCCGGCCAAAGGCAGGATGCGGACAAGCTCGAGTTTGGAATTCCCGCTGCGGTGACGAGTATCATCGCTATTCTGGGGCCGGCCTTGACCTCACCGGTCTTCACCACATTCAAGGGGATCGTCGAGATGGTTGCGGGCGGCAAGGGCGGCGCTTGAAGCGCGCGCCCCGATGCGCTGTTGCGGGACATCGGGCGCGCCTGCATAGGATCTCGTCTGTCAGAGTAGCGGGACGTCCGAATGGTCATGCAGGCTCCTACCACTCACGGATGGTTGAAGCATCCCGTTCTTGACTGCCTACCGACTGGAAGGTAGCTAATCGCCATGACCAACGTTTCCTCGACGGCCGACGACATCCTGGCCTGCGCGCGTACCCTAATCATCGCGGGCGGCTATAACGGCTTCAGCTACGCCGACGTGGCCGATGTCGTGGGAATCCGCAAGCCGAGCATCCACCACCATTTCGCCAGCAAGGTCGATCTGGTCCGCACCCTCGTGTCGCGCTATCGCGCGGAAGCCGAGGCGGGACTGTCCGCGCTCGAACGCAATGTCGCGGACCCGCGCGACCAGCTCAAAAGCTATGTCCGGTATTGGGAGGCGTGCATCAATGATGCGACGGCGCCTTTCTGCGTGTGTGCGCTGCTTGCCTGCGAGCTACCGATCCTGCCGGAGGAGGTGGCGCTTGAAGTCCGCGCGCATTTCCGTTCGCTGGCGTCGTGGCTGACCTCGGTGATGGAGCGTGGCAAGCGGAAGGGGCAGCTGCATCTTTCCAGCGCAGCCAAGATCGAGGCTGAAGGCTTCATGGCGACCGTTCACGGCGCGATGCTGTCGGCGCGTGCCTATGGCGATCCGAAGATGTTCGGTGTGATCACCGGGCCACTGCTGGATCGGTTGTCCGCCAGGCACTGAAACATTTCGACGAGACGACAACGACACGCCCGGCACGCTGAGGGCGGACGCGATTTGTTGCGTGTGAAAACTACCAACTAGTAGGTAAAGGAGAGTGAAGTGACGCATCATCATTTGGATCTCGTTCGGGCCGACCGCGAGCAATGGCTGAAGTTCTACTACTTCATCCGGGCGGCGTTCTCCGTCGCCTGGGTCGTTGCTGCGTTTGCCGTCGGGCCGTCATCTGCGGCGATCGCCGGCGCCTTGCTCGTGCTCTATCCGGCATGGGATGCGGCGGCCAACTTCGTCGACGCGTTACGCAGCGGCGGGCTCGCTCAAAATCGTACGCAGGCGCTGAACGTTCTGGTCAGCCTGGTGACCACTGTCGCGGTCCTCGTCGCCTTGCAGATGAGCATGAACCGGGTGCTTGGGGTCTTCGGGGCCTGGGCGATCCTGTCCGGATTGCTCCAGCTGGGAACCGCGATCCGTCGCTGGAGAAGTTTCGGCGTGCAGTGGGCCATGGTGCTCAGCGGCGGCCAGTCGGCTCTGGCCGGCGGCTTCTTCATCTTTCAGGCGACGACGCCGATGTCTCCGACGATCGCGAATGTCGCGGGCTACGCTGCAGTCGGCGCGATCTACTTCCTGGTCTCGGCGGTATGGCTGACCGTCAGCGACTGGCGTCAGCGCGCCAGGCGGGCCCAATCGGGGGCGTGAGCGTTGCTGCCCATGCCTGGCACCGAAGGATGACGGGGGGATGTCGTCATTGCGAGGCGCAAAGCGACGAAGCAATCCAGGCTGTCTCCAAGGGCAACACCCACATGATGATGGACCGCAACTCCGACGACATCGCCAGGCTCGTGGGCGACTGGAGCGACAAGCAGGGGCTGTCGAACTAGGGAGCGCCGACGAACATGTAGCGACCCATTATGGGGGCGAAGCTGGCCGCCGCGCGTCGGTAGTTCGCGTCCGGAGGCCGCGCGGCAACGACTCACCGTCCTGCCGAAAACCTGCGGTCGGGCCAGAGCGAAAGGCCAAGCGCCGCCACCAGAAACGCCGCGGCGAGAATGTCCTGCACCGTCAGGCGCTCGCCGAGGATCACCAGCGAGGCCGCTAGACCGAAGAAAATCGAGCCGTAGGATGTCAACGCGACCACGATCGCCACATCGAGCACGCGAAGGGCCATGCTCTGCAGAAGTTGACCGGCAAGAGACAGCAGCAACACAAGCTCGAGATCGAACCACAGCACTGTTTGCAGATCGACATGCCGCACCGGAATGAGAACGGAATCGAGCCGTCCAATGGCGAGGCCAATTACGCCGAGCGAAATGCAGCCGATGGCGCCGAACACGCCAACGACAAACAGCGCCGGATAGGTCTTGTCGAGCTGGCGAATGCCGAGCGTCAGGATCGCCCAAGCGAGAATGAAGGCGGCAATGAGAAGATCGCCGATCGTGGTGGCGGTGCCGGAGGACCTGGATAGCGTCAGTGTCGCGGCACCGATCACCCCGATGACGATCGCGAAGGTCTTCAACCGAGAAAGCCGTTCACGTAGAAATAGCGCCGCCAGCCCGGCGGCCAGCGGCGGAAAGAGGCTGAGCAGCAATACGGCATGCGATGCGCTGGTGGCGTAAGCACCGAGCG
Source organism: Bradyrhizobium sp. Pa8 (assembly GCF_052588265.1). Classification (NCBI taxonomy): domain Bacteria; kingdom Pseudomonadati; phylum Pseudomonadota; class Alphaproteobacteria; order Hyphomicrobiales; family Nitrobacteraceae; genus Bradyrhizobium; species Bradyrhizobium sp. Pa8. Next base: position 4,158,470 of record NZ_CP176767.1, read on the forward strand.
CGGATAGCGCATTGGTGCCCGGTCCGTAGGCGATGCCACAAAACAGGAAAAGCGCCGCGCTCCTGATCGTCAACGGGGGAAGCTGCCGAGGCCTGGTGGCGACCGCGAGCAGAAAAAACAGCGGCAGTGACCATACGCCGCGCGCGACAAAGAGGCTGACGGCGTCAAAGCGAGCGGCGGCCTCGGGCGCGTAAAGCTTTTTTGATGCCACGGCGTTGACGCCAAAGAACACTGCCGAGACCAGGGCCGCACTCACAGCGAGGAGTCGCTTTCCACGATCGGCACCTGAACTCTGCGAAGCAATTGCGGTCTGTTCCATGGTATCGGCGCGACAACTCATCTTGAATGGCCGATCGGCAGCCCTTCGATTTCGCGAATGCCGCCACACATCAGAATCGGCTTATCGGCGGACGGGCTTCACTCCGACGGCAATCGAATAAAGCGTGATTGGCCAACGGACAGCGTCCTTGCCGTGATTGAGGCCCGGAGTTCGGTTGAGCTGCGCGGCCGGCATCCACAACTTGCCCTCGTCGTCGATCCACATGGCATCCACCCATGCCAGGCGGGGATCGGCAATCAAGGTCGATATCTCGCCGGTGGCAGACACTTTCAGAATCCGGGAACGATCGGTGTCACTGACATAGATCGTACCTGCTGTGTCGATGGCGGTGCCGCCCGTCGAGGGGGTGTCGGCAAATCGCTCGACGTGGCCCGAGAGGGTCGCCTCGTCGAGCGACGGATCATCCAGAAAGCGCGTTGCGATCCGGTACATCGGACCCGAGCAAGGTTGATAATAGAGCCAGAGCCCGTCGCTCGAGACTTCGAGCTGATCGGCATGCACCACGACCGGCCTTCCGTCGGAATCGAGCAACTGCCGGCCCTCCGCCACCAGCGGCCGGGCGGCGACTGTAGATGCGTGGTTCTCCAGAACACGACGTGTCTGTCCAGTTGACAGATCAAGGACGATGAGCGCCGCGCGACCCGCATCGGTCAGGTAGGCGATCCCGCCATTGAAGCGGACATCGTCGACGAAGCTCGCTCCCTGGGCAACCGAGGCAAGATCGTAGACCCGCGTCACTCGATTGGTGGCGAGGTCAATGCGGACAAGCTTCGGACCGCCCTTGACCAGTGGCTTGCCGATCCCCGGCGCGCCGCGATCGACAATCCACAAGGCGCCATCGGGACCGATGCGCAGAGAGTTTGCGCCAACGAATGCGTGCTCTCCGTCCTGCCGCTCGCGCCAGCCGTTCCAGTCGGCATCCGGATAATGCCGGACATTGCCGGCTGTGATTTCAGCGATTTCGGGCTGACCTGGCTTTTGCGGTTGAACGACGACGAAGCGCCGGCCACTGGACGACGTTGTAACGCCGTTCACGATCAACGCATTCGAACCGAATTCCGGGTGAAGCTTATTTGCCTGCTTCGCCATCGCGGTCGAACTCGCAAGAATGAGAATGATGATCATGCACAGCGCGGCGCATGTCTCTCGGCCACGCGATAGGATTCCGAATGTCACGGGTCATTTCACCTTGATCACTTCAGCAGGACTGGTCCCGCGTCGATCCTGACGCGGAAGAGCGTGTACGGCTTCATGCGCTGGTCCTGCCCTTCGTGGAACTGTGCCTGCCGATGGAGCTGGTTGGCGGTGAAGTATAGGTAACCGTCCGAAGCAACAGACAGCGTGTCGGGCCACAATATCCGTGGATCATGCGCGATGGTCTTCCACTCACCATCGGCTTGACGCTGGCGAACGCTGTTGCGCTCGTAGTCACCGGCATAGATGCGGCCCTTGTCGTCGGCTTCGAGGCCATCCGAGGCTCCCTTTTCGCCGAGATCGACGACCGCCTCCGCAATAGCGGCCTCCGACGCGAGCCGGTCGAGCAGAAGAGCTGTCGGCACCGAATACAAATGTCGGCTCGATAGGGGGCAGTAGTAGAGCGTCGTGCCGTCCGCGGAAATGGCGATGCCGTCGGAGGCGACGCTGAAGGGGGCCGGAGGCTTTCCTTTCTCACGAGCCGCCAGTCGCTCGCCTTCGACGACGGGAATAAAAGCGGGATCCGGCGAGGTCGATTTGTGCCCGGTCAATTTCCTCCAGCTTTCACCGCTATCGAGATCGACGACAATAATGCCGCCCGGTCCGCTGATCGATGAATCCGTGATGTAGGCAATGCCGGCTTTGCCCCGGCGCAGGTCGAAGCGTACATCGTTGATATAAGTCGTCGGCAAGACCGTCGAGGACGGCAGCACGATGGTCTTCACCACCTTGTTCGTGGCCAGGTCCACCGCGACAAGCTTTGCGCCGCCCGCCACGGGCGACGAAAAACCCGGCGCTGCCGTGTCTAGAATCCAGAGGCGGTTCACCGCATCGACGACGACGCTCTGCACGCTGCCAAGGGTTTCTCCAGGCCGCGCCGGATCGAAGATGTTGGTGGTCGCATCCGGATAGGGGACGACCTGGCCGTTGCGGATCTCTCCGACCGTGAACGGCACGTCGTCGCCCCATCGGGGAAAATTGATGAAGATGCGGCCGTCGGCGGCGACGGACACACCGGTTGGCATAGCATCGTAGAATTCAAAGACCGGCTCGATCGTCCCGATTGAGCGATCGGTGGCGAGCGGCCTGCCGGACGCCGATGAAGCTTTCGAGGTCATGGGGGATTCCTTTGGATTTCGCGGTGTAGCCGCCATTCCAGAAGCGAGGAAGGTAGCGAGACACGTGATCGTGGCTGCCTTGTGCAGAGTCATCATCTCAATTCCAGGGCGATTAAGGCAGGGCGGCGGCGTCATGCCGCAGCGGTGAGCGCCGCCAATATCGCGTCCCGTCCGGCCTCGGCGACTGCAACATCCTGTTCAGTGGTTCCGGATCCGTCGCCAATCGCTCCCACCACGTCACCGCGAAAGACGATCGGAAAGCCGCCACCGAGATTGGCGATGCCGCCGTGACTGGCGAATGCCAGATTCGCGCCGAACTCGAACGGGATTCCGCCGGTCGGGGCGCCGATCGATGCGCTGGTTGCGGCCTTGGCAATCGCCGGGTCGCCGGCGAGAACGGCGGCGCCATCGACCCGGGCGAACGCCAGGAGATTGCCTCCCGCATCGACGATAGCAATGCATTCCGGGGCAGCTATCTCCCTGGATTTCGCGACTGCGGCCTCGATTGCGATCGCGGCCGCCGCATATGTGAGTTGCCGCTTGCTGTGAATGAGGGGCTGGCTTGACATGATGTGAACTCCCGATTGGCTTTCAGCGATGAGACCGGACGGACGTTGCGACCGGATGCCGTCTCACTTTGACGACGCTGCAATCGAAGGGACGCCGTCTATCCAGTCCTGGCGTTGCGGAGAGAAGAAATCGATGTCGATCGTGTCTTCGGTGCAGACAAACTCATGCGGTGTATTCGGCGGAATGACCATGACGGTCCCCGCGGTCATGATGAACTTCCTGCCTTGCGAGCTGACCTCGCACCGCCCTTCGGTAATCCACGTGATCTGCTCGTTCGCGTGATGGTGAAGCGGAAAGACGCCTCCCTTCTTGACGATCCATTTGACGAACGTGGATTGCGCACCAACCAGATATTGCCGTTGCACGAGGGGAGAGATCTGTTCGATCGGCTGCTGATCGAGCTGGTAGAGAACAGGCAGGACTGCCGAATGGCCGCTGACCCCAGACTGAATGCCGCTGCCCGGTGCATCGGTAACGACAGGCGCCGCCGATAACGACGGCGCGGGCCGGTTCTGGGCCATTGCAGGCACGATCGCGACTGAGCTGGAGAGAAGCAGTGCAAAAGCCGTCGAGTTGAGCTTCATTGGTATTTCCTGAGGTAATGGATGATTGCGACCGACTCCGGCCGAAGCACGACGTCAAAATCCCGACAGAACGGTCTTGCCGATGCTCCGGCCGCTTTCGACCTGCGCATGCACGCGCTTGAGGTTGAATGCGTTGATGGGGCCTGCATCCTCCGTCAGGGTCGTACGCAGCAACCCGGAATCGACAAGAGCCGCGATTTCGTTAAGCAGATGGTGCTGCATGACCATGTCAGGTGTCCGGTACAGCGTGGGTGTGAACATCAGCTCCCAGTGTACCGAGACGCTCTTGCGCTTGAGGCCGACAATATCGAAAACGCGGGGATCGTCGATCAGCGCCAGCCGGCCGTGCGGCGCGATGGCTTCCGCGATCTCCGGCAAGTGCCTGTCGGTCGCCGTGAGACCTGCAACATATCTGACCTCTCCGATGCCGATCTCCTTCAATCCCTGGTCCAGAGGCCGATGGTGGTTGATGACGTGATGAGCGCCCATCCTGTGGCACCAGGCCTCTGTTTCCGGTCTGGACGCGGTCGCAATCACGGTCAGCCCCGTCAGCCGCCGCGCCAGTTGCGTCAGGATCGAGCCGACACCGCCCGCACCGTTGATGATCAGCAGCGCGCCGGACTGCGTCTTCACCCCATACGGAATGGCAAGGCGCTCGAACAGCAGCTCCCATGCGGCAATCGAGGTGAGCGGAAGCGCGGCCGCCTCACTGAAGCTCAGGGTTTTCGGCTTACTGCCGACAACGCGCTCGTCGACCAGATGAAGCTCGCTGTTCGTGCCCGGTCGATCCATTGCACCCGCATAGAAGACCTCGTCTCCCGGCTTGAACAGCGTGACATTCGAGCCGATGGCGTTGACCACGCCGCCCGCGTCAAAGCCAAGAACCCGGACCTTGCCCTCGGGTGGCGACATTCTCGTCCGCATTTGCACGTCTGCGGGATTGACCGACACTGCTCTGATGGCAACACGCAAGTCGTGCGGGCCGGGCTCCGCAGCCGGCAATTCGAGATCGACGAGAGCGTCACCCGCCGAGAGGGGGCCTGCCATCCGATAGCCGACTGCCTTCATCAAGGATTCCTTTGGCGCATCTGACCGACATCCTCTGCGGACCACGGCTTCGGCCGACTTATCGCGGCTTGGCGCCGAGAAGAAAAACGCATAGTTTGAATGGAGCCAGTAGCAAACCTAATAGGTGCATATGCGCGACCTCGAGCTCGATTTGCTACGTGCGTTTGTCGCGGTCGCCGATGCAGGAAGCTTCACCGCCGCCGCCGACACGGTCGGCCGTTCGCAATCGGCCGTGAGCCAGAAAATCCGCAGGTTAGAGGATCTGATCGGACATCCTATCTTCGACCGGAACAGCCGTTCGCTCGCACTGACCGGCGCGGGCGGCCAATTGCTGATCGGAGCCCGGCGCTTGCTGGACCTGAATGACGACGTCATCCGCTCGCTTCAGATCCCGGAGACGACGGGCCGGTTACGCGTGGGAATCTGCGAGGATTTCGTTCCGCTCCAGCTCTCCAGGCTATTGGCGCGCTTTCTGCGACTTCATCCCGGCGTTCAGCTCGACGTCAACACGAGTTTGACCCACAGCCTGCTTCGGGAATTCGAAGCGGGCAATCTGGACCTCGTGATCGCCACCCGCGAGCTCAAGGAGCGAGGTCGCGTCATATGGCGAGAACCAATGGTCTGGTTCGCAGCGTCCGACTTCCGGCTCGATCCGGAACGGCCGGTGCCGCTCGTCCTTCTCCAGCCACCTTGCAGTTATCGCGAGCTCATGTTCACGGCACTCGACGCGGCGCGGCAGGCGTGGGTGACGGCATGCACCGTGAGCAGCCTGACCGGGGTTCAGGCCGCTGTTGCCGGAGGCCTTGGCATCACGCTCCTGGGGCGCTCGTTCATTCAAGAAGGAATGCAGATCATCGATGCGCCGAAGCACTGGCCCCCGTTGCCGATGACGGAGATCATCGTCCTCGGCGAAGATACAGCCGAAAAATCGCTAGCTCGACCTTTACTGGAATTTCTCGTCGAGGGAATGCGGATGCCTTCGCTTCCGCAATCGGGCTAGCCCCGCTTTGGGTCAAACTCCACAAGACTTAAACTGAGCACGATGCGTCTGCTTCCGGCGCGCATCGCGACTAGGTCGCCGTCAACTGCGGCTCCGAGCTCTAGTCCGGATAGGGCGTGCCGTCCTTGTGCAGGAACCGGCCGCTGGAAGCCGGGCTCATCATGTCAACGTCGGAGCAGGTGATGAGGTCATCGGGCGAGCGCGAGCCTACTTCGAGGTAGACGGCCATCGCATCGGACCGGTTGATCATGTGATGGCCGTTGCCGCTTCCCTTCGGGAAAGCGGCGCAGTCGCCGGCGTTCAGCACGGTTTCGCCCTCGTCCTCGACAAGCGTCAGCTCGCCTTCGAGCACATAGACGAACTCGTCCTCATGCGAATGCCAGTGCCGCTGGCTCGACCAGCTGCCCGGCGGCAGACGCATCAGGTTGACGCCGAAATCCGTCAGCTTTCCGGCATTGCCCAGCCGTTGCCGGATGCGCTCGGCGCAGGGCACGCCGAGCGGCGCGGGATAACCGGAGCCTTTCCGGCCCGGCACGGTGGCGAGATCAATCTTTGGCATGCAACTATTCCCTCCGAAATCGGAGCATTGACAGCGCACCGGATCGGTGGCGTGCGCCGGATCGGCGGCGTCCGGAGCATGATGAGATCGCGTTGGCGGGATGATGACATTGTGCCGGTGTTTTGCCCGACGTGTCAAACGCGCCCTCGTGTTGCAGGGCGTTGGTAAGTCTTTGATCCGGCAGCGGCCGGCTACTGTGCATGGGGTTGTTTTCGGGATTTTTGTTTGGCGGCGCCAAAAAAAATCTGGTGTCCTCGGTGCCGTTGTCGGCAGGCGCAGTTCCCATTCGTCTTCCACCCAGACAGACCTGACGGGAGACCCAAATGAACGCTTCCTCCTATCGCTGGGTGATCGTCGCTGCCGGCGGCTTGCTCGGCTGCGTCGCGATCGGCGGCATGTTTTCGCTGCCGGTGTTCCTCCAGCCGATCGCCAAGGATACCGGCTGGTCGGTGACCGGCGTTTCCAGCGCGATGACGATCGGGTTCCTGGCGATGGCCTTCACCAGCATGGCCTGGGGCACGGCGACCGACAGATTCGGGCCGCTGCCGGTGGTGCTGACGGGATCGATAGTCCTGTCGCTCAGCCTGTTCGCGGCAAGCCATGCGACCTCCCTGCTGGCGTTCCAGGTCATGTTCGGCCTTCTGGTCGGCGCCTCCTGCGCGGCGATCTTCGCGCCGATGATGGCGACCGTCACCGGCTGGTTCGACACCCACCGCAGCCTGGCTGTGTCGCTGGTGTCGGCCGGCATGGGCATGGCGCCGATGACGATGGCGCCGCTCGCGGCCTGGCTCGTCTCCGGCCACGACTGGCGAACCTCGATGCAGATCGTGGCACTGGTGGTCGGCGCCATCATGATCCCGGTCTCGTTCCTGGTACGACGCCCGCCCGCGCTCGCGCATGCCGTGGCCGCGCCTGCGGGCGAGAGCGCGCCGCAAGGGGAGATGTCGCTTGGCGAGGCACTGCGCTCGCCGCAATTCATGATCCTGCTCGCCACCAACTTCTTCTGCTGCGCCACCCATTCCGGCCCGATCATCCACACCGTCAGCTATGCCGTGAGCTGCGGCATCCCGCTGATCGCGGCGGTGACGATCTACAGCATCGAGGGCTTTGCCGGCATGGGCGGCCGCATCGCCTTCGGGCTACTCGGCGATCGTTTCGGCGCCAAGCGCGTGCTGGTGACGGGGCTGCTGTTGCAGGCGTTCGGCGCGCTCGCCTATGTCTTCGCGCAGCAGCTCGCGACATTCTACGCGGTCGGCGCCGTCTTCGGCTTCATCTATGCCGGCACCATGCCGCTCTATGCCGTGCTGGTGCGCGAAAACTTTCCGCTGCGCATGATGGGCACGGTGATCGGCGGCACCGCGATGGCCGGCAGCCTCGGCATGGCGACCGGCCCGCTCGCCGGCGGCCTGATCTACGACGCGTTCTCCAGCTACGCCTGGCTCTATATCGCCTCCTGGGCCATGGGCCTCGGCGCCTTCCTGATGGCGATGAATTTCAGGCCATTCGCGAAGCCGCAAGGCGAGGCCGCGGCGGCGGCGGCGTGACGAGGTCTATGACTGGATGTGCTTTTCGAAAAAGAGATCCGGGTAGGGATCATCGTTGAAGCGGGGGATCTCGCGCCAGCCCGTGGTGCGGTAGAGCTGGCCGGCTTCGGCGAGCGCGCTGTTGGTGTCGAGCCGCAGCAGCGTGATGCCGAGGTCGCGTGCGGCATTCTCGGCCGCGTCCATCAGGCGCCGGCCGAGCCGCAATCCGCGCGCTGCCGGGGCAACCCAGAGACGCTTGATCTCGGCATAGCCGTGATCCGTTCCCTTCAATCCGACGCAGCCGATCGGCAGCGTGTCGGACGTCGCGACGATGAAGCTGCCGCGCGGCCGGCGCATGTCCTTGGCGTCAGGATCGCGCGACAGCGAGACGTCAAAACCCTGCTTGAAGCGGCGCCCGAGCTCGGAATAGTACTCGCGCAGGCAATAACGTGCTTCTTCGCTCCGTGGATCCATCTCCTCCAGCGCGACGCGCTCGCGCGTCAATGCGGAGGCGATCAGGTCCATCGCCGCCAGCAGCGCCTCGCGCTGCGAATGTTGCACCAGGAAGCCTTCGGCCTGTGTATTCGACAGCGCCTCGTAGGCTGCGAACTCGCGCCGTCCCGCACGCGTCAACGTTGCGACACGACGGCGCGCATCGTCCTCATGCGTTGTGGTCTCGACCAGCCCTTCGTCCTCGAGGCTGCGGAGCAGCCGGCTCATCAATCCGGAATCGAGCCCGAGATAGTCGCGGATCTCCGCCACGTCCGAACGCCCGTGTCCGATCGCATTGAGCACGCGCGCCGCCCCGAGCGGCCGGCCGCGCCCGAGGAACGAGGTGTCGAGCGCGCCGACGGCGGAGGTCACGGCGCGATTGAAGCGGCGGACGCGGGAGACGGGATCGAGCATGATATCTGACTTTAGTCAGATATTGTGCGCGGGTCAATCGAGACGGCCGGTCTCACTTTACCAGCGTCAGCAGCGGCTTGTCCTTGGCGACGATATAGGTCGCAAGCTCGCTCGCGGTGTCCTCGCCGACGTTCTTCGCCGCATGAACCGCTCCCGCTGGAATGAACAGCACGTCGCCTGCCTTGAGCGTCACCGGGGGCTTGCCCTCGACGTCGTATTCGATGGCGCCTGTCAGCACATAGATAATCTCCTCGCCTGGATGGGTGTGCCGGCCGAACGCAACTCCGGGCGCGAGGTCGACGCGGACCTGGACCGCCTCGCGACCGGGCGCGCTGAGATCATGGCGCTGGAGGTCGGTGCGCGTGACGCCGGCCGGCTGGGCTGCCGCCGGCAAGGTGAGAAGGTTGGTGGCGAGCACGGCCGCGCTCGCAAGCACGCGCAGGGCTCGTAATGGATAGGGGCTCATGGTCGGCTCCTGATGTTCGCTTGATGGCGGGTCAGACGAGGGTGGTGGTCACCTCGATGTTGCCGTGGACGGCCTTGGAGTAGGGGCAGATGCCGTGCGCGGCCTCGATCAGCTCCTGGGCGACCGTGCGATCGACGCCGGGAACGCTGACGTCGAGACGGGCCCGCAGGAAGAAGGCGCCATTGGCGTTGCTCAGGTCGATCGTGGTGTCGACCGACGGCTCGCTCGGCAGCTTGACCTTGCGCTGGGCGGCGGCGAGGCCGAGCGCGCCGAGGTAGCAGGCCGACCAGGCGGCGGCGAACAGGTTCTCGGCGGCCGGGTGCGGCTGGGCCAGCTTGATATCGAGAGAGCCGTCGTTCGCGTGCGCGGCGCCGTCGGGGCCGGAGGTGACGTGGGTCTTGCCGGTGAAGAGAAGCTTTGCAGCGGTGGTCATGGCGGATCCTTTCGGGTTCGATTTGCATCGCGTGCGATCTAATCGGGTGCGCGTTGAAATAAACCCGTCGCTCTGTCCGGTCAAGCTCTTCCGATTTAATCGGATGCGATTTATATGGATCTGCAGATCACGAATTGCGGAGGTTCACGTGTCCCGTCCCGCCAAAGCCGCCGGCAAAGGCCGAAAACTGTCGAATTTCCTGTGCTTTGCCGTCTATTCGGCCAATCTGGCGTTCGGCCGCGCCTACAAGCCCCTGCTGGACAAGGTGGGGCTGACCTACACCCAGTACATCGCCATGGTGGCGCTGTCGGACGAGGACGAGCAGACCGTCAGCGCGCTGGGCGACAAGCTGTTCCTGGAATCCAACACGCTGACGCCGATCCTGAAGAAGCTCGAGCAGGTCGGTTACATCAGGCGTCACCGCGATCCCGCCGACGAGCGGCAGGTGCGGGTGAGCCTGACGCCGGGCGGCCGGAAACTGATCGAACAGGATCTCGGCGAGGCCGTGATCGAGGCGACCGGCCTCGGCGACGATTTTCCGGTGGTGCAGAAGACGGTGAGCCGGCTGCGCGACAATCTGCTGCGCGCGACCCAAGCGGCCGGAGAGAAGAAACGCTGAGCGGGCAGCGCCTTCCCGCTGGGAAAGTCGGAGACGGCGTCCGCCTCCGACACAACCACGAAGGAAAAGCGCGCGGCTCTAGTTGCAGACCGTGCGCGGAATCATCCAGGTCGCAAAAGTCTGCCAGAACCCGTCTTCGCGACGGCGCTGGTAAGCGACGAAGTCGGCGTCATCATCATCATGCACGAGTTCATAGCGATAAGTTTGGGCTGCAGTGGTGTTGAGCTTGCTCATGGAGCACTCCATCTCGAATGGGCTTTGCTTCGAGCTAGGTGCGGTGCAGCAAAACTCCAATGGGAGTACGATGATCAGCGCATCACGTTGTGGAGAGTACTCAGTCCAGCCCGAGCGCCATGCGCGATTTGCGCGTGAGCTTTGCGACAATCAGGGCATGGGCCTGCGCCAGATAGGCGGTGAGTTCCGCATCGGGAAGTGCGTTATTGCTGGCGAGCTGCACCCATTTGGCGCGCGCCAGATAGGGCGCCGGTCGTGCCACGCCATGCTCGATCAGCATCGCATAGGCCATGTCCGAGACCTTGAACATGTAGCCGCCGGAGCCCGCGGCAAAGCCGCCGCCGAGCGCGAACATCTTGCCGCCGACCTTGAACACGGAGGTGCCTTCCCACTGGACCACCTTGGTGGCCGCAGGCAGGCGCAGGCAGCGGGCTTCGAATGTCTTTGGTGTCATGCGCTCGCACTTGAGACGAAAGGACCGCCGTTATGGCAACATGTGTCTTCCAACCAGGGATGAATTGCCATGTCGCGCGTTTCGATCAAGACCAGGGACGATCCGCCGGAGGCGCTGAGGCCGCTGTGGGACAAGATGACGACCTACGGCGCGTTCGAGAACCAGGCCGGTGTCATGGCCCACCGCCTGCCGATCTTCAAGCATATGTGGTCGCTGCTGGTCGATCTTGCTGAAGAAGGCAATGTCTCGAAGCGCCATCTGGAGCTCGCGCTGGTCACGGTCTCGCTGCTCAACAAATGCGACTATTGCGTCTCGCACCACGCACCAAAGCTGGCGGTGCAGGGCGTGTCGGAAGAGGGCGCCGCGCGCCTCGTCGATTACAAGGACCATCCCGAGCTCGATGAGCTCGACAAGCTCGTCGTCGAATATTCGATCGCCGTCACCAACAACTGGAACAAGACCCGCGATGAGATCTTCGCCCGCCTGCGCACACATTTCTCGGAAGCAGAGATCGTCGAGCTGACCTGGCGCATCGCGCTCTGCGGCGCGTTCAACCGCTTCAACGACATCCTTCAGCTCGAGGTCGAGCACGGCGTTTCCCACAGCGAAGCCGCGGAGTAATCGGCCGCCGGCGGTGCTGGTCCCCCGAGTCGGGATCGGCGCCAGGGCGTCCGATCACAGATTTGTGGGTTGCGGTTTTTATATCGCAAATTATATCGTAAGATATGTTTTACAAAAGGACGTACGATATGCATCACGGACGAGACCACAGAGACTTCCACTTCGGGCATTTCGCCCATTTCGTAATGGGCCGGCATGGCGGCGGGCGACGCTTCGGCCGCGGCGGGCATGGCTTCTTCGGGCGCGGCCCGGGCGGCGATTTCCCCGGGGCAAGGCGGCTGTCCTCACAGGACCTCCAGCTCGTGATCCTGGCGTTGCTCGCCGAAAAGCCGGCTCATGGTTACGAGCTGATCAAGATCATCGAGGAGCGGTCCGACGGCTTCTACACGCCGAGCCCGGGCGTGATCTATCCGGCGCTGACCTATCTCGAAGAGGTTGGCCATAGCAGCGTCGCGCAGGACGGCGGTCGAAAGCTCTACAGCATCACGCCGCAGGGCGAGGCGCATCTCGCCGAGAACCGCGCCACTGCGGATGCGATCCTGCAAGCGCTGTCGCGGATCGGGCGCCGCATGGACGAGGTGCGCGAGGCCTTTGCCGGCGTCAGCGATCTCGATGCCGACGCCTCCGACGAATTGCACCGTGCCCGCCACAACCTCAAGCGCGCGCTGCGTTCCAGGCATGGCAGCGACTCCGCCGAGGCGCGCCGCATCGCGGCGATCCTGGATCGTGCCGCCGCGGAAATCCTCGGCAAATAACTGAGAGGCGAAGCAACACATGAATGATCGGCCCCACAGCCCGATTCAAGACCCACGCGTCAACGCCGTCCTCGCGCGCCTCCAAGGCGCGCGGCAGCGTCCATCAGGCGGAGGGCCGCGCGGCTCCTTCAACAGCCGCGATCCCCACGCCTATGCCGAGCAGGGCTTTTCGATTCATTCCGAGCAGGGCGAACTGATCTATCTGCTGTGCCGTGGCCTGCGTGCCACGCGCGTGGCCGAGTTCGCCACCTCCGTCGGCATGTCCACGCTCTACTTCGCGGCCGCTATCCGCGACAATGGCGGCGGCACCGTGATCGGCTCGGAGATCGTGCCGGCCAAGGTCGAGACCGCCAAACGCAATCTCGCCGAGGCCGGCCTTGCCGACTATGCCGAGATCCGCGAGGGCGATGCGCGAAGAACCTTGCGCGATCTCGGTGGCCCCGTCGATTTCGTCCTGATCGACGGCTGGCCGGGCGAGGCCGGCCCGTCGCTGGCGCGCGAGGTGATCGGGATCGTCGCGCCGCAGCTGCGCGTCGGCGGTTACGTCATGAACGACAATGCCGAGCCCGACTATCTCGCCTTCATCCGCGATCCCGACAACGGCTTCGTATCGATGACGCTGCCGCTCAAGGGCGGCACCGAGCTCAGCCTCAAGGTGAGGTAGCGGCGTCGCTTGCGCGATAGGCGTCGGGAACTACGAACACCTCGTCGGCGCGGCCATAACCGCCATCTGGCACTTCCTCGATCAGCACCATGGTGTGCGTCCGCGCCGCTTCGCCGAAATAGTGCGCGAACAGCGCGGTGAGGTTGTGCACGATCTCCGCCTTCTGCGCCCGCGATAAGGCGGCCTGGGGGATCTTGATATTGGCGAAGGGCATGATGGGTCTCTCCGTGTGATGGGGGTGGTTGCTCCTGTTCGAGAATGCCCGATCGCTGCGACCGGATAATCGCGAAAAACTTGTCATCACTTGTCGGCTGTGGTGAACAATCGGCCATGGACCGATTTGACGCCATGCGCCTGTTCGTCCGCCTCGTCGAACGGCAGAGCTTTACGGCTGCGGCGGCCGACCTCGGCATTCCCCGTTCGACGGCGAGCGAGGTTTTGCGCGGTCTCGAGGTGCGTCTGGGCGCACGGCTGCTCGAACGCACGACGCGGCATGTCACGCCGACGCTCGACGGCGAGGACTATTACCGCCGCTGCGTCGCCATCCTCGCGGATGTCGAGGAAGCCGAAACCACGATGCGCGATGCGCGACCGCGTGGCTTGCTGCGCATCGACGCACATCCCTTGCTGACCCGCACCTTCATCTTGCCGCACCTGCCGGAATTCCTGGCGCGCCATCCGCAGCTCGACTTGCAGATTGGGCAGGGCGACCGGCTGGTCGATCTCGTGCGCGAGGGCATCGATTGCGCGATCCGGTCGGGCGAGCCCGAGGACAGCGGGATGATTTTGAGGCGCCTCGGCACGGTCGAGGAAATCACGGTGGCGAGTCCGGCTTATCTCGCCAGCCACGGCATGCCCGCGACGCCTGATACGCTCGACGGGCATCAGATGGTCGCGTTCATCTCCTCGCGCACCGGCGATGTGCTGCCGCTGGAATTTTCCGTCGCCGGCGCGCTGCGCAATGTCGTGCTGCCAAGCCGGGTTCGCGTCAACAATTCCGACACCATGGCCGATCTCGCGCGGCTCGGGTTCGGCCTGACACAGGCGCCCCGCTATCGCTTCGCGGCGGATCTCGCCAGCGGTGCGCTGGTCGAGGTGCTGGCCGGTTATCCGCCGTCGCCGACGCCGCTCTCCGCGCTCTATCCGCAAAACCGCCAGCTCGCGCTCCGCCTGCGCGTCTTCCTCGACTGGATATCAGGCATCTTTGCCGAGGCGAAGCTTTAGAGCTTCGTAGCCCGACAGGCAAAAACACCCGAACAGTCGGTCAACCCGCTCTGCCGGAGTTCGTCATTGCGAGCGCGGCGGAGCAATCCAGAAATATCCGCGGAAAGATTCTGGATTGCTTTGCTGCGATCGTATTGATGATGTTGGAACAATCGCCCGCCTCTTTGTGAGTTGTGCCTGCGCCACGAGCCGCTACCATGTGACCGCTCCCGACCACGGGACGCACAGCGAGCGGAGGCGACATGAGCGGGCAGGAACGCAAGGCAAAAGGATCGGACCTGTTTGTCGCGGCGCTGGAGAACGAGGGCGTCGATCGCATCTTCGGTATCCCCGGAGAGGAAAATCTGGACCTCGTCGAATCACTGCGCGCCTCCAAGATCGAGCTGGTCCTGACCCGTCACGAGCAGGCCGCGGCCTTCATGGCCGCCACGCATGGTCGGCTCACCGGCAAGCCTGGAGTGTGTCTCTCGACGCTCGGCCCGGGCGCGCTCAACCTGTCCACGGGCGCCGCCTATGCCCATCTCGGCGCGATGCCGATGATTTTGATCACCGGGCAGAAGCCGATCATGAGCAGCCGGCAGGCGCGCTTCCAGATCGTGGATGTGGTTGCGACCATGAAGCCGCTGACGAAGCTCTCTCGGCAGATCATCAGCGCCTCCAGCATTCCGACCGTGGTGCGCGATGCCTTTCGCGTGGCGATGGAGGAACGGCCGGGGCCGGTGCATCTCGAGCTGCCCGAGGACATCGCGGGCGATGAAGTGCCGGCCGTCCCCGTGATCCCGGTCCATCCGATTGAAATTCCGGTCGCCCATCGCGCCGCGCTCGACCGCGCGGCCGAGATGATCCTGGCCGCAAGGCGTCCATTGGTGATGATGGGCGCTGCGACCAGCCGGCCGCGCTCGACCCACGGCATCGCCAGCTTCGTGCGGCGAACCGGCATTCCGTTTTTCACGACGCAGATGGGGAAAGGCACGGTGCCCGGCGGCACCAATCTCTACATGGGCACGGCGGCGCTATCCGAGCGCGACTACGTCCATGACGCGATCGACGCGGCCGATCTGATCGTGGCGATCGGCCATGACCCGATCGAGAAGCCCCCCTTCATCATGGGGCCGTCGGGACCGAAGGTCATTCACGTCAGCTACACGCCGGCGAGCGTCGAGCTGGTCTATTTCCCAGATGCCGAGGTCGTCGGCGACGTCGGCCCGAGCCTGGAGCTGCTCGCCGACCGGCTCGAAGGCAAGCTGCCGCAGGCGGCGGCGTTGTTGCCGTTGCGCGAGGAGATCCTCACGCACATCGCTGACCGCGCCACCGAGGCGCGCTGGCCGCCGACACCGCAGCGCGTCGTGCACGACATCCGCCAGGTGATCCCGGAGAATGGCATCGTCGCGCTCGACAACGGCATGTACAAGATCTGGTTCGCGCGCAACTACCGAACCCGCGTCGCCAACACGCTGCTGCTCGACAATGCGCTGGCGACGATGGGCGCCGGCCTGCCGTCGGCGATGATGGCCGCGATGCTCTTACCCGACCGCCGCGTGCTCGCGGTCGCCGGCGACGGCGGCTTCATGATGAACAGCCAGGAGATGGAGACCGCCGTCCGCCTCAAGCTCAACCTGGTCGTGCTGGTGCTCGAGGACAACGCCTACGGCATGATCCGCTGGAAGCAGGCGGTCGATCACTTCGCCGATTACGGTATGACCTTTGGCAATCCGGACTTCGTGCTGTACGCGAAGGCCTACGGTGCCAAAGGACATCGCATCGAGAGCATCGACAGCTTCGGCCCGACGCTTGATGCGGCCTTCAAGGAGGGGGGCGTGCATCTGGTCGTGATCCCGATCGACTATTCGGAGAACGTGCGGGTGCTCGTGGACGAGCTGCGCGCGCATGAGAAGTCGAAGGCGTGATGTGTTCGCGCCACGCCCGTCATTTGCGAGGAGCGAAGCGACGAAGCAATCCAGAATTGCTCCGCGGAGGCAGTCTGGATTGCTTCGCTGCGCTCGCAATGACGGAGTTTGTGGCGGACGCCTTGTCAAACACGACAACCGCACTTGTCTCGAGGGCCCCGATCCCCGACACTCTCAATCACCCAACCAACCCCAGGAATAAGACATGACTCGCGTTCGCTGTATCACCGAGATGGGCATGGGCGTCGACGTTCACGGCAGGGACGCCACCAAGGCGGCGAAGCGCGCGGTGTCTGATGCCATCAGGCATTCCAGCCTCGGTTTCTTCCGGATGATCGGGAAGACCGCGAACGACATGTTCGTCGATGTCACGATTGCGGTGCCCAACCCAGAGGCGGTGGACAAGGAGGCCGTTGCGAAGGAGCTGCCTTACGGCACGGTGACCGTAACTGCGGTCAAGGGCGGGCTGGAGATTCCCTCGGCCACGGAAGTGGCCAACGATCCCATCCTGATCGCCAATGCGGCGGTGATCGTCAGCTTCGACAAGGACTAGGCCGGTGTCCGACAGCGATTTGGCGTTGCTGGATCGTCCGATCTGGAGCGCGCTGACGACGAGCCAGAAGGATCTGGCGGAGGGCGGCCCGCGCGCGCGGCGCTATCCCGTGGACATGACGCCGTTTGCCGACATGGTCGACATGTCCGAAGCAAGCTTCGCGGCGCTCGGCGACCTCATGTCGGGCTCGCAGGTCGCCGCACTGTTCACGCCGGAGCCTGTCGAGGTTCCCGCCGGATTCAAGGTCGTGCTGGCCGAGACAGGGGAGCAGATGATCGGCTCGCCCGCCAACAGTCCGCTTCGCGACGCCGAGATCGTCACGCTGGGGGCGGCCGACGTGCCCGCGATGATGGCGCTGACGGAGCTGACCAAGCCCGGTCCATTCGCGCTGCGCACCCACGAGCTCGGCACCTTCCTCGGCATCCGCGCCGGTGGCGAACTGGTCGCGATGACGGGCGAGCGGATGAAGCCGGGAAAATTCGTCGAGATGACTGCCGTTTGCGTGCATCCCGACTATCGTGGGCGCGGCTACGCGCAGGCGCTGCTGGCGGCGGTCGCGCGCCGGATCGAGGCGCGCGGCGAAATTCCGTTCCTGCACGTATTTTCCCACAATGCTTCGGCGATTGCGCTGTACGAACGGCAGGGTATGACAAACCGCCGTCGCCTCTACGTCACGGCGCTGATGAAGGCATGAGAGCGGAGCGGGCGACCTTCATTTCCTGCGAAAGCGCGCTATATCCTTGCCAACCATAATTGGGGGAAACACATGGACGCCAGGACGATTGATTTTTCTGCCGCACTGACGGCGATGCAGCGTTACGTCGATCAGGAGATCATTCCGGGCGTATCCTGGGCGGTGCTCAGCGGCCGCGACGTCGTCGATCAGCAATGCGTCGGCTTCGCCGATCGCGAGGCCAACACCGCGCTACGGCCCGACCACATCTTCCGCGCCTATTCCAACACCAAGATCTTCGTCACTTGCTCGATCATGCTGCTGGTCGAGGAAGGTCGCATCGGGCTTGATGACCCCGTCGAAAAATTCCTGCCGCAACTCGGCAATCGCAAGGTGCTGAAGCAGGGCGCGGCGAGCCTTGCCGATGTCGAGCCGGCGAAGAGCCCCATCACGATCCGCCAGCTGCTGACCCACAGCTCGGGCCTCAGCTACGGCATCTTCGATCCCGGCACGGTGCTGTTCAAAGGCTATAATGAGGCGCGCGTGCTCAACCCGCTGACGCCGCTGACCGACATGATCGACAAGCTCGCCGATCTGCCGCTGTCCTATCATCCCGGCACGGGCTGGGAATATTCGGTGGCGACCGACGTGCTTGGCCGCGTGGTCGAGGTCGTCTCCGGCCATGCGCTCGACACCTTCCTCAAGGCGCGCATCTTCGATCGCCTCGGCATGGTCGATACGGGCTTCTCAGTGCCCGAGGCGCAGCAGGGCAGGCTGGTTGCGCTCTACACCGGCGCCGACGTGCTCGATCCGATGAAGCCGGGCCTCACACGGGCCGACAATCTTCCGTTTCCGCAGGCCTATCGGCGGCCGTTTCCGCGGCTCTCGGGCGGCGGCGGTCTGGTCTCGACCTTGCCCGACATGCTCGCGCTGGTACGCGCGCTGCTCCCCGGTTCGGATGCGCTGCTGAAGCCCGACACGCTGCGGCAGATGATGACGAACCAGCTGCCCGCGGGCCAGACCATCCGATTTGCCAATCTCGGGCCGATCCCCGGAAAGGGCTTTGGTCTCGGCGGCGCGGTCACCTTTGCGCCGACGCCGTTCGATCCCCCGAATTCGACCGGCGAATTCCAGTGGGGTGGGCTTGCCGGCACCCATTGGTGGATTTGTCCGCAGGCCAACACCGCCGGCGTGCTGATGGCCCAGCGCCATATGGGCTTCTGGAACCCCTTCTTCTTCGAGTTCAAGCGCCTGGCCTATCAGGCGGTTGGAGGCTGATCGCGAAAAAATTGCCGGCGTCCGCGAATCCTTTCCGGCCTTCGCGCCCTCTTGATGGTCGAGGCATTTTGCTTCGGCTCATTTCGGAGGATGTGATGGCATTCTACAGGAAGAATATCGGCGGTCTGCATCAGGCGGTGCGGGTTGCACTCGGAATTGCGGTTGCGATTGCCGCATTCGTGTATCTCACCGGCGTCGCGGCGTGGTTGGTGGCGCTCGGGGGCACAGGCTTCGCACTGACGGGGCTCGTCGGCTATTGCCCGATGTGCACGATGGCCGGGATCGGACGAGGAGGCGTGTCGTGAGTGCGGCGGCGATCTCGTCAAGCCTGTTCGAGGCGGCCCGGCTCGGCGATCCCCAGGCGATCGCGTCTCTGCTCGAGACGGCGCAGCCGGATATCCGCCGCTACGCGCGCGCCACCTGCCGCAGCTCGGCGGATGCCGAGGATGCAACCCAGGAGGCGATGTGGATCCTGTTCCGCCATGTCGGCACGATCCGCTCGCTGGTCGCTTTTTCCGCGTGGCTGTTCAGCGTGGTCCGCCGCGAATGTCTGCGGCTCGCGCGCAAGGCGGGCCTCGCGCCATCGATCGACGACGGCGAGGTGGGGGCGCTGCTGCTGTCGCGTTCCGAAGCCGATTTGCGTCTTGACGTGGCGGCTGCGTTTGAAGCGTTGCCAGCGCACTACCGCGATGTCGCGCTGATGCGGGACGTCAAGGAAATGACCATCGACGAAATCGCCGCCGCGCTCGGTGCGTCCAGGCAGACCGTGAAGGCGCGCCTGCATCGTGCCCGCGCCCTGATGCGCGAATATCTGACGAGGTGAGACATGACCGATTATCAAACGCCTGACGATCTGAAATCTGTCCCCGCTTTCGTGGCGCTGGCGCCGGTCGAGGCCAACGCGTTCCTTGCGTTCAACCACGCGGTCGAGCGCAAGGACGGATTGATCCCGCCGAAATACCGCGAGCTGATCTCGCTCGCGGTCGCGCTCACCACGCAATGCGCCTATTGCCTCGACGTGCATACGGCGCAGGCAGCGAAGGCCGGCGCGACGCGCGAGGAAGTCGCCGAAGCCGCGTTGATCGCGGCCGCCGTGCGCGCCGGTGGTACGCTCGGCCATGCGCTGCTGGCGCAGCGCTTGTTCGAGCGGCATCGTGACGAGGCCACGGGGTGAGCAGGCGTTGGTCGCGGGCCGGATCGCGCGCGTGAAGAACTATCTCGGTCTCGATGGATTCCGCTTCGGCTGGGTCGCCGCCTGGATCGACGGGCGCGGCGATCACGGCTTTGATTATTCGCCGGGCCTCACGCGCTTGCTGGCGTTGCCGCATGCGCGTGCGATGATCGACATGCCGATCGGATTGAATCCGAGCGGCTATCGAGCCTGCGACCTGCGTGCACGCGAGCTGGTCGGCCCCGCCGTGTTTCTCGGCGCGCGCCGCGATCTCTGGACATTTCCCGACATGGCGGCCGCCAATCGCCACTATTGGGAGCGGGAAGGCAAGGGCAGGGGCGTGTCGGCGCAGCTCTGGAACATCAGGGACAAGATCAGGGACGTCGACGAGATCATGACGCCGGCGCGGCAGGCGACAATTGGCGAAGCGCATCCGGAATTGATTTTCTGGAATCTTGCAGGGCGAGTCCTTCTCTCGAAAAAGACGTCGGCGCAAGGTCGTGAGCAGCGCATCGCGCTGCTGGCGCAACGCGGCTTCACGCGCCTGGAGACATGGCTGACGCAGCGTCATGGCACCGGCATCGGCCGCGACGATCTCATCGATGCCTGTGCCTGCGCGGTCGCGGCTCGCGACAGCACACAGCGTGTCGGCGGCGAGGAGGTCGATCCGCGCGGACTGCGGATGGAGACCAATTATTGAGGTCGCGGCCTCGTGCGCTTCGAGTCGGGATAAAGTGGCAATTTATTTGAGGCGTGCAGGAACTGTCGATGGTCGGCCCGCGTTCCCCGTGCGAACCGATGACGGAGAAGCTCGTGCGATGAAGGATGCCAGTCAGTTCGCGACCGCGATGCTCGCGCTCGTTTTCACCGGAGCGCTGCTCGTCACCGGGCAGCTCTTCATCGAGCAACGCGCGCAGCGCGATGTCGCGTACGCCGCCAGGCATCTGCTGCGGCCCTTGTAGTCCGGCTTCGATGCATGATCACTGCTCGGCCTTGCGCCGTTCGACGGCTCGCCTAGATTAGGCGGCATCTCACGAACGAAGCCGGGGTCCCGATGCCTGATCTGTCCGCCTTTCCCATCACCAAGCGCTGGCCTGCCAGGCATCCGGAGCTGCTTCAACTCTATTCGCTGCCGACGCCGAACGGCGTCAAGGTGTCGATCATGCTGGAAGAGATCGGTCTGCCTTACGAGGTCCACCTCGTCGACTTCGGCAAGGACGATCAGAAGACGCCGGAATTCCTCTCACTCAATCCGAACGGCAAGATTCCGGCGATCCTCGATCCCAATGGTCCGGGCGGCCGCCCGCTGCCGCTGTTCGAGTCCGGAGCGATCCTGCAATACCTCGCCGAGAAGACCGGCAAGCTTCTGCCGGAGGACGCCGCGCGCCGCTACCAGGCCATCCAGTGGGTGCATTTCCAGATGGGCGGCATCGGGCCGATGTTCGGCCAGGTCGGCTTCTTTCACAAATTCGCCGGCAAGGATTTCGGGGACAAGCGACCGCTCGACCGCTATGTCAGCGAGGCCAAGCGTCTGCTCGGCGTGATGGAGACGCATCTTTCCGGCCGGCAGTGGTTCATGGATGACGACTACACCATCGCCGACATCTCCATGCTCGGCTGGGTGCGCAATCTCATCGGATTCTACGGCGCCGGCGATCTCGTCGAATTCAGCCAGTTCAAGTCGGTCGGTGCCTGGCTCGAACGGGGGCTGGCGCGTCCTGCCGTGGAGCGCGGCCTGAACATTCCGAAGCGGCCGTAGAATCAGGTCAGCGCCTTATGCGTCATGTAGAGCGCCATCACCGAGATGAGGGCGATCATGACTCGGTGCAGCACCGCTTTGCTGACGCCATTGGCCGCGCGTGCGCCGAGATCGGTGCCGATCCAGAGGCCGGCGAGAATCCCGACGATGGCCGGCCAGCCGACCATGAGCCCCTTGCTCCAGTAGATCCACGCCGCCGGAATGTTGGTCGGGATGACCGAGAAGATGAGGCTGACGAGTTGCGCCTGGTGCTGGGGGACGCGTAAGCCCGCGGCGAGGCCGACGGTGATCGCGAGCCCGCCGCCGATGCCCATGAAGCCGGAGGAAAATCCGGCGAGCACACCGATGAGAAGCAGGGGGAGCCAAGGCAGCTCGTCTCGGTCAACGGCCGCGTGGCTCCCGTCCTTGCGGTCGCGGCGCAGGATCAGAAGGGCGATCAGCGCGACGAGATAGACGACGTAGGTCCATTGCAGCACCGAGTCGGAGACCGCCGCCGCGGCGTAACCGCCGCCCGCACCGCCGACGAGAAATCCGAGGCCGATCCAGGCGATCCATTGCAGCGGGCTGCGATTGCCGCTCTGCCAGTAGCGGCGCACGCCGGCGAGGCCAGTGGGCGGGACCTGCGTGATCAGCGACGTCCCCTGGGCGACATGCTGCTCCGCGCCGAGCAGCAGCACGGTGAAGACGACAAGCCCGCCGCCCGGGCTCGTTCCCATGAAGCCCGATGTCAGCCCGCCGACGAGACCGACGCCAATGCCTGCGAGGAGATCGTGAATCCAGGACATCGCTTACGTCCTGGTCCGTCGCTTGATGTCAGGCCTGGTCGTGCGAAATCCCTCGATCACGCCGCCGACGGCCATCATGCAGGCCTCGACGTCAAAATCCTCGCCCCAGCTTTTCTGCAGCACGAAGCCCTGGAAGATCGCGATGAGCACGCGCGCGATCGCATCGGCGCCGAGGTCGCGCTTGATCAGGCCGTCATGCTGGCCGCGCTCGACCAGCGCCACGATCAGCGCGCGCGGCATGTCGATGCCTTCGACGACGCTGGTGCGGACGCGGCGGTTTCGCAGGGCCTCCGCCCAGCCGTGGATGCCGACGCGACGCCGCGCTTCGCCGGCGGGATCGGTGAGCCATTGCGCGTAGACGCGGATCAGCGCGTGAAGCCCTTCGATCGGATCCCCCGATCCCTGCGCCACCGAGTTGAGCACGGCCTCGCGACGATGCCGGTCGTCGGCAAGCGCCTCGATCAAATCGTCCTTGCTCTGGAAATAGAGATAGACCGCGCCGTGGCTCAAGCCCGACCGTTTGACGATGTCGGCCATGCCGGTCTGGTGAAAGCCTTGCTCGGCGAAGCAGGCGAGGGCCGCTTCGAGGATCTGCTGCCGCCGGCCTTCACGTTGCTTGTCGCTGATCTTGGGCATTTTGGCCGTCCATAAATAACTGACAGATCGGTCGTTTTGACCGTTTGCCTGATGTGGTCCAAGCAAAGCCGATTATGATAAAAAACGATCAGTCAGTCATTTTTATTATTAAAGACGGTCTTGGTCAAGTCCAGACGGTTCGGAAACAGGAGGATCAAACCGTTGCCGGGTGCTATGGCAGAGGTGACGGCGGCCCGACCCGCCTTTGCGTGGCTAGAACAGCCGTCCGCCGTTCGGCACAGGCTTGCTCGGCTGCACCAGCACGACCTTGCCCTCGGCATCGGGGAAGCCGAGCGTCAACACCTCCGAGACGACCGGACCGATCTGGCGCGGCGGGAAGTTGACGACGGCCGCGACCTGCTGCCCCACCAGCGTCTCGAGCGGATGATTTTCGGTGATTTGGGCTGAGCTCTTGCGCACGCCGATCGCGGGACCGAAGTCGATCCACAGCCGCCAGGCCGGCTTGCGTGCCTCCGGGAACGGTCTTGCATCGACGATGGTGCCGACGCGGATATCGACCGCGAGAAAGGTGTTGAAGTCGATGGCTGGCGACACGGCCGCGGCAGGATCGTGAGTGACGTGCATTGATGTATCCGTTCGGAGAGCGGGGGTTCGTTCGCCATGTTGTCGCGCGAACCGGAGTTTCGTACAACGCTGCGGTTATCCAACGACGCATGCGCGAGGAAGGTCTTGCCCAACATCATCTACGGCATCAAGAACTGCGACACCATGAAGAAGGCGCGCGCCTGGCTCGACACCCATGGCGTCGTCTACGAGTTCCACGACTACAAGGCGGCGGGCGTCGAGAAAGACAAGCTGAAGCAGTGGAGCGACAAGGCTGGCTGGGAGACGCTGCTCAATCGCGCCGGCACGACCTTCAAGAAGCTGCCGGATTCCGACAAGGAAGGCCTCACCGAGAAGAAGGCGCTGGCGCTGATGCTAGCGCAACCATCGATGATCAAGCGGCCGGTGCTCGAAGTCGGCGGCAAGCTTCTGGTCGGCTTCAAGCCGGACATCTATGCCAAGGAAGTCAAGGCCAAGTAGGTCGGCGCAGATCGCGCTGACCCTAGTTCAGCTCGACGATCTCGGTGGTGACGCCGGGCTGATCGGCGAATTCGACAACGTCGGCGGCAGCGATCCGGCCGGGAGCGCGATGGAAGAGATCGCGGTCGATCACCACGCGCAGTTTCGGGCGCGGCAGCGCGTCATTTCCGCGCATCAGATTCTTGATCTCGAAACCGCCGTCCTCGCAGAACGTCTTGAGCGAGGCGATCACGTGGCAGACCTCGCCGTCGGTCTGGAACGGCAGCAGCAGCCGTTCATAGGCAACCACGCGGCCATAGATGTCGTCGACGTCGGCCACGCTGTAGACCGGAAGGCCGCGCGCCACGCATTCATAATAGATCGGCATCACGAAGGGTGCGAGTCGCGGCCCGATATAGTCGTCGAGCAGAACGCCCTTGCCGGTATGTCCATAGGCGCGCGAGATGCGCGTGCCTTCGCTCTGGATGATGAGGCGCGGCGCCGGCGCAGAAATGTCGACGGTATAATAGATCAGATCGGACAGCTCTTCCTCGAGCCGCGCGGGCTGATACTCCCAGATCGCCGGCACCATCTGCCCGCGCGCATAAAGTCGCAGCCACGTGTTTAGGAGATCACGCTGCCTGATCGACTTGACGACGGAAGGAGCGGCGCTCGCGAAATCCAAGGCAAACTCCAAGACAATATTCCCGACGCATAAAACCCGCGCATGATCCATGCGGCGGGAAAATTTTCTATGAAGGCTGGCGCGCGAGATGAAAGACCGTTAACGACGGCTTGATGACCGGTGCCTTGCGAACCGGGAGGCCGGGCAGGCGACATCAAAACGCGTCCGACTAAGGGAGCATAAGCCTCCCGGCCGGAGACCTGATCTGCTCAGCTTTCCGCCTTGCCTAACCCCCGTCACCTCCGGCATATTCCGCGCCCGGAGGCGACGTTCCGGGACAGGCTCCAAGGCCCCCGGAAAGCCGAAGTAACTAAGGACAGCCACGCGTATTGTGCGGGCAGGGGGAAATCTGTTTGGCCGATGAGTTCATTCTCGAAACGGAAGGCTTGACCAAGGAGTTTGCGGGCTTCTTCGCCGTCCGCGACGTTGCGCTCAAGGTTCGCCGTGGGAGCATTCACGCGTTGATCGGCCCGAACGGGGCGGGCAAGACGACGTGCTTCAATCTTTTGACCAAGTTCCTCAAACCGTCCGCCGGCAAAATTCTGTACAAGGGTCAGGACATCACGGCGATGGCGCCGGCCGACGTGGCGCGCCTGGGACTGGTGCGATCATTCCAGATTTCGGCGGTGTTTCCGCATCTCACCGCGCTGGAAAACGTTCGCGTCGCGCTCCAGCGCCAGCACGGCAGTTCCTTCGATTTCTGGCGCTCCAAGTCCGTGCTCAACCGCTTCAACGATCGCGCGCGTGAATTGTTGAACGATGTCGGCCTCAGCGAGTTTGCCAATACGCCCGCGGTCGAGATGCCCTACGGACGCAAGCGCGCACTGGAGATCGCAACCACGCTCGCGCTCGACCCGGAGATGATGCTGCTGGACGAGCCGATGGCCGGCATGGGCCACGAGGACATCGACAAGATCGCGGCGCTGATCAAGCGCATCTCGGCGAAATATACCATCCTGATGGTCGAGCATAATCTGAGCGTCGTCGCCAATCTCTCCGACATCATCACCGTGCTGACGCGCGGGCAGGTGCTCGCGCAGGGCCACTACTCCGAGCTCACCAAGGACGAGCGCGTCAAGGAAGCCTATCTGGGAGCCGGTCATGCCTGAGACTGCAACCGCGGACGCTCCCGCAAACGCCGCAACCGGCGGCAACATCCTCCAGGTCCGCAACCTGGAAGCATGGTACGGCGAGTCCCACATCCTGCACGGGATCAATTTCGACGTGAACGCGGGCGAGGTCGTCACGCTGCTCGGCCGCAACGGCGCCGGCAAGACGACCACGCTGAAGTCGATCATGGGCATCATCGGCAAGCGGACGGGCTCGGTGAAGTTCAACAACCAGGACATCACCCGCGCAACCTCCGACAAGATCGCGCGGATGGGCATCGCGTTCTGCCCGGAGGAACGCGGCATTTTCTCCAGTCTCGATGTGCGGGAGAATTTGTTGCTGCCGCCGGTGGTTCGCCCGGGCGGATTGCCGCTCGAGCAGATCTTCGATCTGTTTCCGAATCTGAAGGAACGTCTCAACAGCCAGGGCACCAAGCTCTCCGGCGGTGAGCAGCAGATGCTCGCGATCGCGCGCATCCTGCGCACCGGCGCGAGCTTCCTGATGCTGGACGAGCCGACCGAAGGTCTTGCGCCTGTCATCATCCAGCAGATCGGACACACCATTGCGCGGCTCAAGAAGGAGGGCTTTACCATCCTCCTGGTCGAGCAGAACTTCCGGTTCGCATCCACCGTCGCCGACCGCTATTACGTGGTCGAGCACGGCAAGATCATTGACGGATTTTCCAATTCGGAGCTTGCCGCCAACATGGACAAGCTCCACACCTATCTCGGCGTCTAGAACGGCCAAGAGAAAATTCACAAGGGAAGTAGCATGAAGACAAAGTCGATTGCATCGTTTCTGCTCGGCACGGCGTTGGCAGTGACCACCGCCGGCGTAGCCTTCGCGCAGGACAAGACCGTCAAGATCGGCGCGCTGTCCGATCAGTCCGGCCTTTACGCCGACCTCGGCGGTCCCGGCTCGACGCTCGCCGCCCAGATGGCCGTCGAAGATTCCGGCCTTGCCGCGAAGGGCTGGAAGATCGACATCATCTCCGGCGATCACCAGAACAAGCCCGACATCGGCACAGCGATCGCGAGGCAGTGGTTCGACGTCGAGAAAGTCGACGTCATCGTCGACGTCCCGAACTCCGGCGTGGCGCTCGCCGTCAACAACGTCGTCAAGGAAAAGAACGGCGTCTACATCAACTCGGGCGCGGCGACCTCGGATCTGACCAACGCGCAGTGCTCGCCCAATACCGTGCACTGGACCTACGACACCTACATGCTGGCCCACACCACGGGCCAGGCGCTGGTGAAGGCCGGTGGCGACACCTGGTTCTTCCTGACCGCGGACTACGCCTTCGGTGCGGCGCTCGAGCGCGACACCACGGCCGTGGTCACCGCCAACGGCGGCAAGGTCGTCGGCGGTGTCAAGCATCCGCTCAACACGCCGGACTTCTCGTCGTTCCTGCTGCAGGCGCAGGCCTCCAAGGCCAAGATCATCGGCCTTGCCAATGCCGGCGGCGACACCACCAACTCGATCAAGCAGGCGGCCGAGTTCGGCATCGTCAAGGGCGGACAGAAGCTCGCGGCGCTGCTGCTGTTCCTCACCGACGTCAAGGCGATTGGCCTCGAGACCGCGCAGGGCCTCAACTTCACCGAGACGTTCTATTGGGACATGGACGACAAGACCCGGGCCTTCTCCAAGCGCTTCTCCGACAAGATGAAGAACAACGCTCCTCCGACCATGGTGCAGGCGGGCGTCTATGCGGGCCTTCGTCACTACTTCAAGGCGCTCGAAGCGCTCGGCGGCAATCCGCATGACGGCGTGAAGGTCGTCGAGAAAATGAAGTCGCTGCCGACCGAGGACGACCTGTTCGGCAAGGGCGAGATCCAGCCGAACGGCCGCACCATCCACAATGCCTATCTGTTCGAGGTGAAGAAGCCCTCCGAGTCCAAGGGACCGTGGGACTTCTACAAGCTGGTCGGCACCGTGCCGGGCGACCAGGCTTTCACGCCGCTGTCCGAGAGCAAGTGCGCGCTCTTGAAGAAGTAAGATAAGCGCCCGCAGGCCATCAGGCCTGCGGGCGATTTTCAGGGAACGCCGAAGGGACCGGGTGCGGGATCGATGCAGGCTCTTTACGCTCAGCTACTGGTGGGATTGATCAACGGCTCGTTCTACGCGCTGCTCAGTCTCGGGCTTGCCGTGATCTTCGGCATGCTCAACATCATCAATTTCGCCCACGGCGCGCTCTACATGATGGGCGCGTTCGTTGCCTATTTCCTGCTGAGCCTCGGCGGCATCAACTACTGGTGGGCGCTGCTGATCGCGCCGATCATCGTCGGCATCTTCGGCATGATCCTGGAACGGACCATGCTGCAATGGCTGACCGGGCTCGACCACCTCTACGGTCTGCTCCTGACCTTCGGCATCGCGCTGATCGTGCAGGGCGTGTTCCAGAACTATTTCGGCTCCTCCGGTCTGCCTTACGCCATTCCGGACCAGCTCAAGGGCGGCATGAATCTCGGCTTCATGTTCCTGCCGATCTATCGCGGCTGGGTCGTCATCTTCTCGCTGGTGGTGTGTATCGCCACCTGGTTCCTGATCGAGAAGACGCGGCTCGGTGCCTACCTGCGCGCCGCCACTGAGAATCCGACACTGGTCCGCGCCTTCGGCATCAACGTGCCGCGCATGATCACGCTGACCTACGGTCTTGGCGTTGGCCTTGCGGCGCTCGCGGGCGTGCTCTCGGCGCCGATCAACCAGGTGCGCCCCTTGATGGGCGCCGACCTCATCATCGTCGTGTTCGCGGTGGTCGTGATCGGCGGCATGGGATCGATCATGGGCTCCATCATCACCGGCTTTGCGCTCGGTGTGATCGAGGGCCTGACCAAGTATTTCTACCCCGAGGCCTCCAACACCGTCGTGTTCGTGCTGATGGTGCTGGTGCTCTTGGTGAAGCCAACGGGATTGACGGGAAGGGCGGCCTGATATGACAGCCTTGACAGACGACACTTTGCCGGTGACCCCGCGCGCCATTCGAGACGAGATGATCGTATTCGTCGTGATGGCACTGCTGCTGGCCGCAGTGCCATTCAGCGGCATCTACCCGTTCTTCGTGATGCAGGCGCTGTGCTTCGCGCTGCTTGCCTGTGCGTTCAACCTCCTGATCGGCTATGGCGGCTTGCTGTCGTTCGGCCACGCGATGTTCCTAGGCACCGCGGGCTACTGCAGCGCGCATGCGCTGAAGGTGTGGGCGCTGCCGCCGGAGCTCGGCATCCTCGTCGGAATCGTCGCGGCTTTCGGGCTCTCGCTCATTACTGGCTACATCTCGATCCGCCGCCAGGGCATCTACTTCTCGATGATCACGCTGGCGCTGTCGCAGCTGCTTTACTTCATCTACCTCCAGGCGCCATTCACCCATGGTGAGGACGGCATCCAGGGCATTCCGCAGGGGCGCATGTTCGGCGTGTTCGATCTCTCGAAGCCGACGGTGCTCTATTATGTCGTGCTGGTCGGCTTCCTCGCCGGCTTCCTGCTGATCTACCGCATCATCAACTCGCCGTTCGGCGAGGTGCTGAAGGCGATCCGCGAGAACGAGCCGCGCGCGATCTCGCTCGGCTACCGGACCGACCAGTACAAGTTCCTGGCGTTCGTCCTGTCGGGCACGCTGGCCGGCTTCGCCGGTTCGCTGAAAGTGTTCGTGGCGCAGAACGCCTCGCTCACCGATGTGCACTGGTCGATGTCGGGCGAGGTCGTGCTGATGACGTTGGTCGGCGGTCTCGGCACCATTTTCGGTCCCGTGGTCGGCGCCTTTGCGATCATCGCCATGCAGCAATATCTGGCAGGCTTCGGCCAGTGGGTGACGGTGATCCAGGGCTCGATCTTCGTGATCTGCGTGCTCACCTTCCGTGGTGGCGTCATCGGCGAAATCGCACATTACTTGCGGCGCTCGCTCTAAATCATTGATATCGCACCAATTTCATTGGGACGCGAATCCGGTGGATGATCCGACTCCACGGGCGTGAGATGACACGCGCGCGGAGCGGAAATGGTCTATGACAGTTTTGTGACGGCCTGTTCGGGCCGGGCCATTTCCAACCGGTAGCCTATCCCCATGATGCGATGGTTTCGCGCTTTCCTTCCCAAGGAAGAACGGTTCTTCGACCTGTTCGACCGCCATGCACAGACCGTGATCCAGGGCTCGATCGCGCTCCAGGGCATGCTCAACGGGGGCGAGGAGACGCCGGTCTACTGTCAGCGCGTCAACCAGTTCGAGAACGACGCCGACAACATCACCCGTGAGGTGCTGACGGCGGTGCGCCGTACCTTCATCACGCCGTTCGACCGCGGCGACATCAAGAACCTGATCACCTCGATGGACGACGCCATCGATCAGATGCAGCAGACGGCCAAGGCCGTGATGCTGTTCGAGGTCCGCACCTTCGAGCCGCCGATGCGGGAGATTGGCGGGCTCCTGATCGAATGCGCCAATCTCGTGGGGCGCGCGTTGCCGCTGATGCAGTCGATCGGCCCGAACGTCGCGATGCTGACCGCGATCACGGAAGAGCTGGGCAAGCTGGAGGGCCGGGTCGACGATCTCCATGACATCGGGCTGAAGGAGCTGTTTCTCAAGCACCGTGATGGCAGCGCGATGGATTTCATCGTCGGCGTCGAGATCTACGACCATCTCGAAAAGGTGGCCGACCGTTTCGACGACGTCGCGAACGAGATCAACAGCATCGTCATCGAGCAAGTTTAGGGCAGGGGTCGCGCCGTGGATGCTGCGCTCGGACTTCCTGTCCTCGTCGGCTTGATCGCCGTCGCGCTGCTGTTCGACTTCCTGAACGGCCTGCACGACGCCGCCAATTCGATCGCGACCATCGTGTCCACCCGCGTGCTGCGGCCGCAATTCGCGGTGCTCTGGGCCGCGTTCTTCAATTTCATCGCCTTCATGGTGTTCGGGCTGCATGTTGCCCAGACCATCGGCACCGGCATCATCGATCCCGCGGTGGTCGACGCCCAGGTGATCTTCGCGGCGCTCGTCGGCGCGATCGTCTGGAATCTCGTGACCTGGGGGCTCGGCATCCCATCTTCCTCCTCACATGCGCTGATCGGCGGTCTCGTCGGCGGCGGCATGGCCAAGGCGGGGATCTCGGCGGCTGTGTGGAGCGGCCTGTCCAAGGCGGTGCTTGCGATCGTGCTGTCGCCGCTGGTCGGTTTCCTGCTTGCGATGATGCTGGTCGCGATTGTGTCCTGGCTCTCGGTGCGCTCGACGCCGTTCGCGGTCGATCGTGCCTTCCGCATCCTGCAATTCGCCTCCGCCTCGCTCTATTCGCTGGGCCATGGCGGCAATGACGCCCAGAAGACCATGGGCATCATCGCCGTGCTGCTGTATTCGCAAGGGCATCTCGGCGGCGAATTCTCGGTGCCGTTCTGGGTGGTGCTGTCCTGCCAGGCCGCGATGGCGCTGGGCACGCTGATGGGCGGCTGGCGCATCGTCCGCACCATGGGCCTGCGCATCACCAAGCTGACGCCGATGCAGGGCTTTTGCGCCGAGACCGGCGGCGCCGCGACGCTGTTCATGGCGACCTTCCTCGGCGTTCCCGTCTCGACCACCCACACCATCACCGGCGCGATCGTCGGCGTCGGCGCGGCCCGCCGCGTCTCGGCGGTGCGCTGGAACGTCGCGAGCTCGATCGTCTATGCCTGGGTGATCACGATCCCGGCCTCGGCCATTGTCGCGGCGCTGACCTGGTGGGCGGTCCAGATTTTCGTCAGGTGACGAATTTCAGCCCAGCGATGCCGGCGACGATCAGCCCAATGCTGGCGAGGCGGAACGCCGTGGCCGGCTCGCCGAGCAGAATGATGCCAAGCGCGGCGGTACCGACCGCGCCGATGCCGGTCCAGACCGCATAGGCGGTTCCGACGGGCAGCGATTTGAGCGCGATTCCGAGCAGGATGACGCTGCCGGCCATCGCCACGAGCGTGATGACGGACGGAACAAGCTTGGTAAAACCCTCGGTGTATTTCAGGCCGATCGCCCAGGTAATCTCGAGAAGACCGGCGACGAACAGGATGCTCCAGGCCATGACGACCCTCCATTCAAGGCAGGGTCGTCCCCGCGGCGGATATGCTGATGAGGGGAGGCCGTCCTCCCCGAAAGCGGATATGGGGCTGGCCGTAGGGCTCCGCAATCACCACATGAGGCTTGATCAGGCCCATTTTCCCTGCCAAACGCTCCCGCCATGTCCGACATCGCCATATCAGCCGACTCGCCGGCCCGTTCCCCGCTTGCCACCGAAGTGGCGCGGCGGCGCACCTTCGCGATCATCTCCCACCCGGACGCGGGCAAAACCACGTTGACCGAGAAGCTGCTGTTGTTCGGCGGCGCCATCAATCTCGCCGGCCAGGTCAAGGCCAAGGGCGAGCGGCGCAACACCCGTTCGGACTGGATGAAGATCGAGCGCGAGCGCGGCATCTCGGTCGTGACCTCGGTCATGACCTTCGAGTTCGAGGGGCTTGTGTTCAACCTCCTGGACACGCCGGGCCACGAGGACTTTTCGGAGGACACCTACCGTACGCTCACGGCCGTCGACTCCGCCGTCATGGTGATCGACGCCGCCAAGGGCATCGAGGCGCGCACCCGAAAGCTGTTCGAGGTCTGCCGCCTGCGCGACATTCCGATCATCACCTTCATCAACAAGATGGACCGCGAGAGCCGCGACGTCTTCGAGCTGCTCGACGAGATCGAGAAGACGCTGGCGCTCGACACCACGCCGATGACCTGGCCGGTCGGTCGCGGCCGCGATTTCCTCGGCACCTATGACGTCGCCAATGGCGGCGTACGCCTGCTCGAAGGCGGCGGCGCCAAGACCGGCGCGGCCCAGCAGATCGAGATCGCGGAGCTGGCCAAGCTCAATGCCAATCTCGACGTTTCCGCGGTGAAGGACGAGCTCGAGCTCGTCACCGAGGCTTCGAAACCGTTCGAACTCGCCGCCTTTCGCGAGGGCCATCTGACGCCGGTCTATTTCGGCAGCGCGTTGCGCAATTTCGGCGTCGGCGACCTCCTGGAAGGTCTCGGCAAGTTCGCGCCCGAGCCGCGCGCGCAGGAGAGCGACCAGCGCAAGGTCGAGGCTACCGATCCGCGTATGAGCGCCTTCGTGTTCAAGATCCAGGCGAACATGGATCCGAACCACCGCGACCGCATCGCCTTTGCGCGCCTGTGCTCCGGCAAGCTCAGCCGCGGCATGAAGGCGAAGCTGGTGCGCACCGGCAAGAGCATGCCGCTGTCGAGCCCGCAATTCTTCTTCGCGCAGGATCGTTCGGTCGCGGACGAAGCCTTCGCCGGCGACGTCGTCGGTATTCCCAATCACGGCACGCTGCGCATCGGCGATACCCTGACCGAGGGCGAGGATTTCACCTTCGTGGGCGTGCCGAGCTTCGCGCCGGAAATCGTCCGCCGCGTGCGTCTCACCGACGCGATGAAGGCGAAGAAGCTGAAGGAAGCGCTTCAGCAGATGTCGGAAGAGGGCGTGGTGCAGGTGTTCCGCCCCCGCGACGGCGCACCGGCGCTGGTCGGCGTGGTCGGCGCGCTCCAGCTCGACGTGCTGAAGGCACGGCTCGAGGCGGAATATTCGCTGCCTGTCGAGTTCGAGGTCAGCGAGTTCCAGCTCGCGCGCTGGGTCTCATCCGAAGATCGCAAGAAGCTCGACACCTTCATCGCCTCCAACACCTCGAGCATCGCCGACGATGTCGACGGCGATCCCGTGTATCTGGCGAGAAACGAGTTCTATCTCGGCTACGCCAGGGAACGCGCCGAAGGCATCGAGTTCACGAACGTCAAGGACGTCAAGAAGAAGGGGTAGGGCGGCTCGCTGGTAGCCACATCCGTGGCAGCCACACCCTCCGCTGTCATGCCCCGGCTTGACCGGGGCATCCAGTACGCCGCGGCCCATCGATTCAATCACTACCGTCACGGAGTACTGGGTCGCCCGGTCAAGCCGGGCGACGACAGCGTGCTTGAACGCAAGCATGTGAACGTCGGCGGGCTTGACGCGTTCGTTGTCGATGCCACGTTGGTTGGTGTGGCATTGTGAGCTCGCATCATGTGGCGCGGCATCCTCGTTTTCCTCCTGTTGGCGATATCGACGGTTGCCGCCGATGCGCAGCGCCGGCAGATCAATCCGATCCCGTTTTCGCATGAGCCGTGCAGCGTGCTCGACGGCCGGCCCTGCACGCCGTACTATTGCAGCCCGCTCGAGCCCGGCCCCTGCATTCCCGAAATCGACTACCCCTACGGCCAGAATCTCCAGCTCACGATCGAAACAGTGCCGGCGGAGGCAGATCGCTCGAAATATCAGAAGCCGGATCACGATCTCGATACGATCGGCGATCTCTTCGCCGAGCTGCGCACCTGCTGGTCACCGCCATCGGACAATGCGCGCGCGGGCATGCAGGTGGCGGTGCGCTTCAGCTTCAACAAGGCGGGCGGCATGATCGGTCCGCCGCAGCTGACCTTTGCGACCGCGGGCGTCCCGGCCGATACCCGAACGACCTATCTCAACGCGATCAATTCATCGCTGAAAGCCTGCCTGCCGCTCAAATTCACCAGCGGCCTCGGCGGCGCTCTGGCCGGACGGCCGATCGCGATCCGCTATGTCGATAATCGCGAGCTTGGAAAATAGCTCCATCGCCTCGTCCCGAGGAGCGCGCTTGCGCGCGTCTCGCAGGATGAAGGCCGCGGCCGTTGCAGCAGCCGGGCCTTCACGCCTCACCATGAGGCGTGAGAGTTGCGACCCGCGCCCAATCGATGATACGCCATATGCGGGGCGCTGGTTGAGGGGAGGATGTCGTGGGTCTGCTGGTCATGATCCTGGGGCTGATGTTGTTTTTTGCGGCCCATGTTTTCACAACGAAACGAGAGGCGCGCGCGCAAGCGATCGCGAGACTGGGCGAGGGGACCTACAAGATCCTCTATGCGGCCGTCTCGCTTGCGGGGCTGGCGTTGATCATCTGGGGCTTTGCCCATTATCGCGCGGCCGGAATGATCCCGGTTTGGGAGCCGCCGGTCGCATTCAAGCACATTGCAGTCGCGCTGATGCTGCCCGCGGTCATCCTGGTGGTGGCGTCCTACTTGCGCGGGCGCATCTATGCGACGCTGAAGCATCCGATGCTGGCGGGCATCAAATTGTGGGCGGCCGCTCATCTGCTCGCCAATGGCGATCTCGGCTCCATCATCCTGTTTGGCTCGTTCCTGGGCTGGGCCGTGTACGACCGCATCTCGCTGAAGCATCGCACAGATGGCGGCGGCCCGCCGATTCCGGTGGGTGGGGTCACCAATGATCTGATCGCCGTTGCAGTCGGTGTCGTCGCCTATCTCGCGCTGGCCTTCGCGTTCCACCCGGTTGTGATCGGCGTTCCCGTCATGGGAGTCTGACGACAGCCGATCAGCGCAAGACTGTTCCGCGCAGCCATGCGCGGAACGTGACAAAGCAACAGCCGAGGGCCTCCCGATGGACTGGTCGCAATCTCAGATCCCGCCGATGCGGTTCGAGGCGCGCTTTGGCGATCGGGTGGTGCCGGCCTTCTGCGATCGGCCGGCGAGCCTGTGGGCGATGATCGCGGACGCTTGCGCCCGCAATCCGGATGGCGAAGCGCTGATCGCAGGCGATGTCCGGTTGAGCTGGCGGCAGGCGGTGGAGCAAGCCGCGCGGATCGCGGCGGGCTTTCGCAAGCTCGGCCTGCAGCGCGGCGATCGTGTCGCGATCCTGCTCGGCAATCGCATCGAATTTCCGCTGCTGCTGTTTGCCGCCGCGCATGAGGGGCTGGTGACGGTGCTGCTCGGCACGCGCCAGCAGAAGCCCGAGATCGCCTATGTCCTCGCCGATTGCGGCGCCAGGATCCTGGTCCATGAAGCAGGGCTCACCGGGCGGCTGCCCGATGCGCTTGACGTCCCCGATGTCATCCACCGCATCGCCGTCGACAGCGATCAAGCCCAGTCGCGGTTCGCCGTGCTCGCTGACAACGCCCCGGCATCGGCGCCGGTCGAGATCGGCGAGGAGGACACCGCGATGATCCTCTATACCTCGGGCACGACGGGCAAGCCGAAGGGCGCGATGCTCGCCCATTGCAACATTGTCCATTCCTCGATGGTGTTCGTCTCCTGCCTGCAATTGACGGAAGCGGACCGGTCGATCGCGGCAGTGCCGCTCGGCCACGTCACCGGCGTCGTCGCCAACATCACATCCATGATCCGCTGCGGCGGCGCGCTGATCATCATGCCGGAGTTCAAGGCTGCCGATTATCTCAAGCTCGCCGCGCGCGAGCGCGTCACCTACACGGTGATGGTGCCGGCGATGTACAATCTGTGCCTGCTCCAGCCTGATTTCGACAGCTACGATCTCTCGAGCTGGCGCATCGGCGGCTTTGGCGGCGCACCGATGCCGGTCGCGACGATCGAGAAGCTCAAGGCGACGATTCCCGGCCTGAAGCTCGCGAACTGCTACGGCTCGACCGAGACGACGTCGCCCTCGACGATCATGCCGGGCGAGCTGACTGCAAGCCACATCGACAGTGTCGGCCTGCCGTGTCCCGGTGCCCATATCGTCGCGATGGGAGCGGATGGACGCGAGCTGCCCCCTGGCGATATCGGCGAGCTCTGGATCCAGAGCGCCTCCGTCATCAAGGGCTACTGGAATAACCCGAAGGCGACGGCTGAAAGCTTCACGGGCGGGTTCTGGCATTCCGGCGATCTCGGCTCGGTCGATGCGGAGGGGTTTATCCGCGTGTTCGACCGGCAGAAGGACATGATCAATCGCGGCGGCCTGAAGATCTATTCGGCCGAGGTCGAGTCCGTGCTGGCCGGCCACCCCGCCGTGGTCGAGAGCGCGATCATTGCCAAGGCCTGCCCGGTGCTGGGCGAGCGCGTCCACGCCGTGGTGGTGACGCGGGCCCCGGTGGCCGGCGAGGCCTTGCGCGCCTGGTGCGCGGAGCGGCTGTCCGACTACAAGGTCCCCGAAACCGTGGCGATCACGTCCGATCCGCTGCCGCGCAATGCCAATGGCAAGGTTCTGAAGCGGCAGCTGCGGGAGCTCCTGGGCACCTGAGCCGGGCAGGCGGCTTCGGGCTGTCCCGGGTGGTTAACGCCTTGATTGGGCTCGCTTTGCCTTGCCAGCGCCATATCGTTAGGGTACCCCGCCGCCACGTGGGGGACGGGATTCCTGACGCGAACGCATTGGCGCGCGCACCCGGACGGGCATGGGATTATCATAAGTGTCTGAATTATTTGACGAAGTCGACGAGGAAGTACGTCGCGAACAGCTCAAGAAGCTGTGGGACAAGTATTCAATTGTCTTCATCGCCCTGATGGTGCTGATCGTGGCCGCAGTCGGCGGCTGGCGCGGCTACCAGTATCTGGAGGGCAAGAAGGCCGCCGAGGCCGGCGCCGCCTTCGAGAAGGCCGCTGAACTGTCCGACCAGGACAAGCACGCGGAGGCCGAGGCCGCTTTCACCGAGCTCGCCGCCAAGGCTCCCTCGGGTTATCGCACCCTGGCGCGGCTGCGTGCCGCGGCTGAGGCCGCGCCCCGCGATCCCAAGGCGGCCGCCAAGATGTTTGACGACATCGCCGGCGATCGCAGCATCGGCGGTGAGTGGCAAGATCTGGCGAAGATCCGCGCCGCCGGCTTGCTGGTCGACAGTGCGTCCTATGCCGACATGCAGCAGCGGCTCGAGTCCTCCGCCGCGCCCAAATCCACGTTC
Organism: Bradyrhizobium sp. Pa8; assembly: GCF_052588265.1. Lineage (NCBI taxonomy): Bacteria > Pseudomonadati > Pseudomonadota > Alphaproteobacteria > Hyphomicrobiales > Nitrobacteraceae > Bradyrhizobium > Bradyrhizobium sp. Pa8. Next base: position 4,196,082 of record NZ_CP176767.1, read on the forward strand.
CGCCATAGCGCCCGCGAGTTGCTGGCGCTGTCGGCCTGGCGCAACAACAACATGACCGCGGCCCGCAAATGGCTCGACGCGATTGCCGAGGACGGCGAAACGCCGCCCGGTTTGCGCTCACGCGCCGAGGCGCTCCAGGCCCTGTTGCCGCCCGTCGCCAAAAGCTGACCAAGAGCTGACCTTCGGCTCTCTGACGTAGACGAGACACAAGATGCGCCGCACGCCACGCTTGATCGCAGCCGCCGTCCTGATCGCCTTCACGGGCATCCTGGGCGGCTGCTCCAGCTTCGATCCAAGCGATATGCTCGACTTCCTCGACACCAAGAAGAAGCTGCCGGGCGACCGCAAGCCGGTCTTCCCGGAGGGCGTTCCGGGTCTTGAGCAGGGCGTGCCGCGGGAGATGTACAAGGGCGCGGCACAGCAGCAGCCGGATCCGAACGCACCGGCCGTCGCGGCTCTGCCCGCCGAGCCGCCGCCCGAGGCCAAGCCGGCAAAGGGTGCCAAGGCGAAGAAGACCAGGCAGCCTGCCAGCGCCGCGACCGCGCCCGCTGAGGCGCCGGCGGGCGAGGTCGACGGCGAGGCCCAGCCTGAGGCCGCGCCGCCCACGGCCGCTCCGCCGCCCAAGCAGAAGATCGTGCGCAAGCGCACCACCGCCCCGCCGCCGGATCAACCCGTCCAGCAGGCGCAACCGACCCAGACCACCCAGCAGCAATCGCAGGGAGCTTTCCCGGCACCGATGCCGAGCGGCAGCTTCTCGCGCTGATCACTTCATTACATTGACAGGCGCGGCCTTCGCAGCGCACGAATGACCGATGTCCTTCACGATTGCTATTATCGGCCGGCCCAATGTCGGCAAATCGACGCTGTTCAACCGCCTGGTTGGGCAGAAGCTCGCGCTCGTCGATGACCTGCCGGGCGTCACCCGCGACCGCCGCGAAGGCGAGGCCAGGCTGGGCGACCTCGAATTCACCATCATCGACACCGCCGGCCTCGACGAGGGCGCCAAGGGCTCGCTGACCGCGCGCATGCAGGAGCAGACCGAGGCCGCGATCGCGCAGGCCGACGCGCTGTTCTTCGTCATCGATGCCCGCATCGGCTTGACGCCCACCGATCGCGCCTTCGCCGATTTCGCCCGCAAGGCCGACAAGCCGGTGCTGCTGGTCGCCAACAAGAGCGAAGGCAAGCATGGCGATGCCGGCGCGATGGAGGCGTTTGCGCTCGGCCTCGGCGATCCCATCCAGATCTCGGCCGAGCACGGCGAGGGCATGGGCGAGCTGTATGACTCCCTCCGCGAGTTGATGCCGGAGCCTGTCGACGAAGATGAAGCCGAGGACGACGAGCCGCTGACCGAAGAGGAGGCAGCGACGCGTCCGATCCGCGTCGCCATCGTCGGCCGGCCCAATGCCGGCAAGTCGACGCTGATCAATCATCTGCTCGGCGAGGAGCGCCTGCTGACGAGCCCGGAGGCCGGCACCACGCGCGATTCCATCGCGGTCGAGATCAATTGGAAGGGTCGCGATTTTCGCGTGTTCGATACCGCCGGCCTGCGCCGTCGCTCGCGCATCGAGGAAAAGCTGGAGAAGCTCTCGGTCGCCGACGCGTTGCGCGCGGTCCGCTTTGCCGAAGTCGTCGTGATGATGATGGACACGCAGAACCGCTTCGAGGAGCAGGACCTGCGCATCGCCGATCTGATCGAGCGCGAGGGCCGCGCGGTCGTGCTCGCCGTCAACAAATGGGATCTGATGGAGACCAAGGGCGGCGGCGCCATCTCGGGCTTGCGCCGGGATGCCGACCATTGGCTGCCGCAGATCAAGGGCGTGCCGATCGTGGCCGTATCAGGTCTGATGGGCGAGGGCATCGATCGTCTGATGCAGGCGATCCAGGACGCCTACGCCGTCTGGAACAGGCGCGTGCCGACCTCCGCGCTCAATCGCTGGTTCGAGCAGGCCGTGCAGGCCAATCCGCCGCCGGCCGTGTCCGGCCGACGGCTCAAGCTCAATTACATCACGCAGAACAAGGCGCGTCCGCCGAGCTTCGTGCTGTTCTGCTCGCGCGCGGACGCGGTGCCGCAGTCCTATTTGCGCTACCTGACCAATTCCATGCGCGAGACCTTTGAGCTGCCGGGTACGCCGGTGCGCATCACCTTGCGCGAAAAGGCCAACCCCTTCGCCCACAAGCGCAAGCGGCCGTCGTGAGCAACGATGCCGGCGAGGCGACGGCGCAGGGCGCTGCGCCAGTCCGGCGCGGCGCGGTCGCCTTCATCTTCGTCACCATCCTGCTCGACATGCTCGCGCTCGGCGTGATCATGCCGATCCTGCCGAAGCTGATCGAGAGCTTCGTCGACAACGACACCGCGCATGCGGCCCGCATCTTCGGCCTGTTCGGCACCGCCTGGGCGCTGATGCAGTTCGTGTTCTCGCCGGTGCTCGGCGCGCTGTCGGATCGCTTCGGACGGCGGCCGGTGGTGCTGCTGTCGAATTTCGGGCTCGCCGCGGACTATGTGCTGATGGCGCTCGCGCCGTCGCTGCTCTGGTTGTTCATCGGCCGGGTGATCTCGGGCATCACCTCGGCGAGCATTTCCACCGCCTTTGCCTATATCGCCGACATCACGCCGCCGGAGCGGCGCGCGGCCGTCTTCGGCAGGATTGGAGCTGCCTTCGGCGCCGGCTTCATCCTGGGCCCCGCGCTCGGCGGCCTGCTCGGCGATATCGATCCGCGGCTGCCGTTCTGGGCGTCGGCGGCTTTGAGCTTTGCCAATGCGCTCTATGGGCTTTTCGTCCTGCCGGAATCGCTGGCGCCGGAGCGGCGCGCGCCGTTCCGCTGGACCAGTGCCAATCCGGTCGGAGCGCTGCACTTGCTGCGGTCCAACGCGGCGCTGGCCGCGTTATCCGTCGTCAACTTCATCGCACAGGTCGCGCATGTCGTGCTGCCCTCGACCTTCGTGCTCTATGCGACCTATCGCTACGGGTGGGATTCCAAAACCGTGGGTCTGACGCTCGCGATGGTCGGCATCTGCGCCATGGTGGTGCAGGGGCTCGCGATCGGCCCGATCGTGCGCGTGCTCGGCGAGCGGAATGCGCTGGTGCTCGGTCTGTGCTGTGGCGCGATCGGCTTCGTGATCTTCGGCGCCGCGCCGACCGGCCCGCTGTTCTGGATCGGCATTCCCGTGATGTCACTGTGGGGCATCTCGGGGGCCGCCATGCAATCCTTGATGACGCGGCTGGTTGCGCCCGATCAGCAGGGCCAGTTGCAGGGCGCAACCGCGAGCGTGCAGAGCGTCTCGCAGCTCGTCGGGCCGTTCCTGTTCACGCTGACGTTTTCCTATTTCATCGGCGCCAGCGCGCCGTGGCATCTGCCCGGCGCGCCGTTCCTGCTTGCGGCGGTGTTGATGGTGGTATGTGTCGCGATCGCGATGGGGTCGCTGGCTGCGACGAAGACGGTCTCGTAGGGTGGGCAAAGCGAAGCGTGCCCACCGCTACTTCGTCAACTCGCGGAAAGAAGGTGGGCACGGCGCTTACGCGCCTTTGCCCACCCTACGGCAGCGTCGACTGGCTTACTTCTTCACCAGCGGACACTCGCTGTCCTTGAGCGGCTTGGCCGCGTCTTCCGCCGCGATCGTGGCGATCTGCTTGTAGTAGTCCCACGGGCCCTTCGACTCCTCGGGCTTCTTCACCTCGAACAGATAGGCCGGGATGAGACGGCGTCCGTCCTGGCGCAGCGGGCCATTGCCGAACAGCGGATCGTCGGTCGGCAGCTCCTTCATCTTGGCGACGACCTTGGCGCCGTCATGCGGGTTGCCGCCGAGCGCTTCCATCGCCTTGAGATAGTGCAGCACCATCGCGTAGTTGCCGGCCTGGGTCATCGACGGCATCGCGTTCTTGCTGGCCAGGGCGGCGAAGCGCTTCGACCAGGCGCGGGTCTGCTCGTTCATGTCCCAGTAGAAGGACTCGGTGAAGGTCAGGCCCTGCGCGGTCTTGAGCCCCAGCGAATGCACGTCGTTGATGAACAGCAGCAGCGCCGCGAGCTTCTGGCCGCCCGATACGATGCCGAATTCGGCCGCCTGCTTGATCGAGTTCGTGGTGTCGCCGCCGGCATTGGCAAGGCCGACCACCTTGGACTTGGAGGATTGGGCCTGCAGCAGGAATGACGAGAAGTCCGAGCTGTTGATCGGATGCTTGACGCTGCCCAGCACCTTGCCGCCATTCGCCGTCACGACGGCCGTGGTGTCGCGTTCCAGCGCGTGGCCGAAGGCATAATCCGCGGTCAGAAAGAACCAGGTGTCGCCGCCGGCCTTGGTCAGCGCCTTGCCGGTGCCGTTGGCGAGCATGTAGGTGTCGTAAGTATAGGAGATCGTGTTCGGCGTGCAGGCCTTGCCGGTCAAGTCGGCAGAGGCGGCGCCGGAGTTCAGCAGCACCGCGTTCTTTTCCTTGACGAGGTTGCTGACCGCGAGCGCGACGCCGGAGTTCGGCGTATCGGCGATCGCATCGACCTTCTCGTTGTCGATCCACTGCCGAGCGATATTGACGCCGACGTCCGGCTTGTTCTGGTGATCGCCGCTCAGCACGTCGATCTTCCAGCCCTTCTTGAGCAGGCCGGAATCCTCGACGGCCATCTTGATTGCGACCACGGAGTTCGGGCCGCCGATGTCGGCATAAAGGCTCGACATGTCATTCAACACGCCGATCTTGACGGTCTTGTCCTGCGCGTAGGCGGATGTTGCAAAACCGAAGGTGGCACAGGCCAGAAGGGCCGCATAGCGGCGCGCGAGCGTCGTCGTCATAAAAGGTTTCCTCCAATGTCAAATATGCGGACGGCTCTCTTGCGGAGCCTTGTTCCGGCTGATCGCTCTACCGTGTCCCACGGCCGGCGGCAATGCACCTAAAGCCGGATGACGCTGCGGCGTAGCGTCATCCGTCGGTTAACCTTTGGGCAAAGTGTGTTGAGACGCTATTTGAGCGCGTCCGACGTCAGCCTGAATTTCTGGATGCGCTTTCCGGTATCGACCTCGGCGGTATAGGCGTTACCCTTGGCGTCGACCGCCATCGCATGCACCCAGTGGAATTGCCCGGCATTGCGGCCGTTGTGCCCGAAGCTGCCGACCACGCTGCCGTCGTCGCGCTTGATCACCCTGATCTCGTTGTTCTCGCCGTCGGCGCTGAGCAGCCAGGTCTGCTTCGGATCGGGCCAGATCGCGACGTCCCACACCGCGCCGTTGCCAAGGGTGTTCTTCTCGAAGAAGAACTCCTTCACGAAGGTGCCGTCCTTCCTGAACACCTGGATGCGGTTGTTGATGCGGTCGCAGACGTAGACGAGACCGTCATTGGCGAGCTTTACGCAATGAACGGGATTTCCGAATTGCTGGGAGACGGGCGCCTTGGGATCATACGCCGCCTGCTTGTTGTCATCGGGCTTGTTGCCATAGGCGCCCCAGTGCCGCTTGTAGGCGAGCGTCGTCGCATCGAACACGATGACGCGGCGGTTGCCATAACCGTCGGCGACGTAGATTTCGTTCGCCTCCTTGTCGATCGCGGTTTCGGCGGGCTTGCCGAGCTGCGTGGTGTCGTTGCTGCCGAGGCTCGGCGCGATCTTGCCGATCTGGGCGACGAACTTGCCGTCGAGCGTGAACTTCAAGATGGCGTTGTCGTTGTCGGCGTTGCCGCCGACCCAGACGAAGCCGCGCTCGTCGACCTCGATGCCGTGCTCGCGGCCGACCCATTCATAGCCTTCGCCCGGACCGCCCCAGGACCGCAGCAGATTGCCGTCGGTGTCGAATTCGAGCACGGGCGGCGCCGACACGCAGCACTTCGAGCGCGGCGGGTTGAGGCTCGCGCCCTTCTCGTCATCGGCGAGCGAGCGCGGGCGATGGATCACCCAGATATGGCCCTGCCAGTCGACGGTGATGCCGCCGACCTGGCCGAGGATCCAGTTGTTCGGCAGCTGTTTTGGCCAGGAGGCATCGACCGCGAAGGTCGGGACGTCACCCGCAGTCGCCGTGCCTGGAAGCACGAACGCGATGACTGCAATCAGGATGGAAAAGGCGTGAGAGACTCGTACGAGCGCACGGTCGAGCCTTGTACGACCAAGCCTTGTACGACCAAGCCCTGCGCGATCATGCCACGGCGCCATGGCAACCTCCCTTTTTGGCTTGCGGCTTGCTGCCGCTTGAGCGCGGGCAGTCAATCGCGGGGAGGCGCTTGAGTCAATCAGGCCGGCGAGCGGAAGCTCATCAAGGCGCGCGTCTTGTAGTCGTAGAACTTGCCGGTTTCGGTCCAGTCAGGCGCGCACATCGGCACGATGAATTCGGCGACCTGTTCGGCTGTGTCGAGCGTCGCCGGATCTTCGCCCGGCATCAACGTGGCGCGCATGCGGGTGCGGATCGGGCCCGGGTTGAACAGGTTGACACGGAGCGGCGTGTTCGCGGTTTCCTGCGCCCAGGCGCGGGCCAGCGTTTCCAGCGCGGCCTTGGAGGCGGCGTAGGGGCTGACATAGGCGGTGGCCTTGTTGGCGGCGCCCGAGGTGATGAACACGGCGCGACCGGCGTCCGACTGCTTCAGCAGCGGTTCCATGCAGCGGATCAGCTGGAAGTTCGCGGAGACGTTGACCGCCATCACGTCGGTGAAAGCTTTCAGTTCGATGTGGCCGACCGGCGAGCAGGGGCCGAGCACGCCGGCATTGCCGACGAGGATGTCGAGCTTGCCATAGCGTTCGTGCAGGCCGGCGCCGAGCCGCGCGATGCCGTCGGAATCGGTGAGATTGAGCGGCACCAATGTGGCGCTGCCGCCGTCTTTCCGGATCTCGTCATCGAGCTCTTCCAGCCCGCCCTGCGTGCGCGCGACGGCGACGATATGCGCGCCGGCTTTGGCCAGCGCCCTGGCCGTGGCGAAGCCGATGCCGCGCGAGGCGCCGGTGACGAGAGCGATGCGGTTGGCGAGGGGATTTGTCATGGCGGGGTTTTACAGGCGTGGATGGCCGGGACAAGCCCGGAATTTCCGCCCTCGACCTCCCGCCGCAGCCCTACTGGATATTGGTACTATTGTTCGAGCCGTTCCCCGAGCTGTCAGGCGGCACCTTCATGCCCTGCCTGAAGGCGAAGACGATGAAGCCAACCAAAAGCCCTCCGCAAAGGATGGCGATGGCCAGCTGCATCGTCGCGGTCTCTCGTCAGCTCGCTTCCGCCAGGAGGGACAATTGCCGCGGCTGCTGCTCGGTCTGGGTCTGGTCGGTGAGGTGGGTCGGATACGCCCCGGTGAAGCAATGATCCGAGAATTTCGGATTGGCGGGGTCGCGGCCGGGCTCGCCCATGGCGCGATACATGCCGTCGATCGACAGGAAGGCGAGCGAGTCGGCGCCGATGATCTCGCGCATCTCCTCCAGCGAATGCGTCGCGGCCAGGAGGCCACCGCGATCCGGCAGGTCGATGCCGTAATAATCGGGATAGAGGATCGGCGGCGAGGCGAGGCGGAAATGCACTTCCTTGGCGCCCGCATCGCGCATCATGCGCACGATCTTCTTCGAGGTGGTGCCGCGCACCAGCGAGTCGTCGATCAGGATGATGCGCTTGCCTTCGATCGCGGCGCGGTTGGCCGAATGCTTCATGCGCACGCCGGACTCGCGGATCGCCTGGGTCGGCTGGATGAAGGTGCGGCCGACATAATGGTTGCGGATGATGCCGAGCTCGAACGGCACGCCGGAATGCTGGCTGTAGCCGACCGCGGCGGGCACGCCGGAATCCGGCACCGGCACGACGACGTCGATCGGCACATGGCTCTCGCGCGCGAGCTGCGCACCAAAGGCCTTGCGCACTTCGTAGACCGAGCGGCCGTGAACGATGGAGTCCGGACGGGAGAAATAGATGTATTCGAAGATGCAGGGGCGCGGCGCCATCGGCGGGAACGGCTTGTGGATGTCCTGGCCGTTCTCGTCGAACACGATGACTTCGCCGGGCTCGATGTCGCGAATGAAGCGCGCGCCGATGATGTCGAGCGCGCAGGTCTCCGAGGTCAGGATCGGACAACCGTCGAGCTCGCCGAGCACCAGCGGGCGGATGCCGCGTGGATCGCGCGCGCCGACCAGCTTCTTGTTGGTCAGTGAAACCAGCGCATAGGCGCCCTCGATCTCGCGCAGCGCGTCGATGTAGCGCTCGATGAAGCGGCTGCGCCTGGAGCGCGCGACGAGATGCAGGATCACCTCGGTGTCGGTGGTCGACTGCATCATCGCGCCGTTCTTCACGAGCTCGCGGCGCAGCGTCAGGCCGTTGGTGAGGTTGCCGTTGTGGGCGACCGCAAGGCCGCCGGCATTGAGCTCGGCGAACAGCGGCTGCACGTTGCGCAGGATGGTGGCGCCGGTGGTGGAGTAGCGGACATGGCCGACGGCCATATTGCCGGGCAGGCGGTCGATCACCTCGCGGCGGGAGAAGGTGTCCCCGACGAGGCCGAGGCGGCGTTCGGAGTGAAAGCGGCTGCCGTCGTAGGAGACGATGCCGGCGGCCTCCTGGCCACGATGCTGGAGGGCGTGGAGACCGAGCGCGGTGATGGCGGCGGCGTCAGGGTGGCCATAGATGCCGAAGACACCGCATTCCTCGCGGAGCGTGTCGCCCTCCAGGTCGTCCTGAAGCTCTAGCGCGGCTGGGCCGAGATCACGTTGGGCGTCCTGGTCAGGGTGTCGCATCTCGTCCGCGCCTCTCTTTAGGGCCTAATCAACGCGCCGCAGGTTTCTCGATCAGCTTCTTGAGGCTGTCACGAGCAGGTTTACTGTATCCGTCGCCACTGCCCGAAGGCTGCTGCTCGGAATCAGCTTGATCATCATCTGGTTTGTTTTTCTTGAATCTCTTCAAGATGGTATTCTCGGGGTCGTCAGGCAAGAGGGCCATCAGCCAATCCCCGGTTCCCTGGAGCACAACTCGGGATTTGGCCCCAGTGACCCAGTCCGGGCGCTGCTTGTCCGGCACCAGCCAAGTGAAGAACAGGAACGCGACCACGACGATCAAAAGGCCGCGAGCGAGGCCAAACAGGAAGCCCAGGGTGCGATCCAGTGCGCCGATGCGCGAATCCAGGATCATGTCGGAGATCCGGACCGTGATCACGGAGACCACGACCAGGGTGCCCACGAACACGCCGGCGACCACGACGACGCTCGCGACCGTGTCGTTGTTGAAATAGGTCTTTGCGGTCGGCAGCAGCTTCGAGAACGAGTACAGCGTCACGATCGCAGCCGCGCCCCAGGCCGCGATCGACAGGATTTCACGCATGAAGCCGCGGACCATGGCGAGCAGGCCCGAGATCAGCATCACACCGAGCAGGATCAGGTCGAGGAGTGTTACTGGCATCGGCTGGTCGGGTCCGCTCGTACTTCGAAGGTGCTCAGCGAATCGGTGTTTGGCCGTGGCCCTAAGTGAGGGCCAGACGACGTTCCCGGCAAGGCCGCAACCACGCAATCCCATGCTGCTTTTGTGACGGCTGTATAGCGGCGGGGGCGGAGGACGTCACCTCCACCTAACCCTCTCCACGGCGGAATCTTGCCGGTGTGGCATTTTTCTCCGCCGGCGGGCTCGAGTCGCCGCGGCGGGAGCCCCGGGCCGCGATCTCGGCCACCAGTGTCGTCAGGCTGTTGATCGCGTTCAGGGACAGTCCGGCGTCGCCGCCAGCATCGCCGCCCCGGGCCGATTCGGGCAGCACGGCGCGCTTGAAGCCGAGCTTGACCGCTTCCTTGAGCCGGGCCGGGGTCTGCGCCACCGGACGGATGACGCCGGAGAGCGAAATCTCGCCGAAATAGACAGCATCGGTAGGTAACTGCGCATTAACCAGCGATGAAACCAGTGCGGCCGCGGCGGCCATATCTGCCGCGGGCTCATGGATGCGCAGGCCGCCCGCGACGTTCAGATAGACGTCGTGGCCGGACAGCTTGACCCCGCAATGGGCCTCCAGCACCGCCAGCACCATGGAGAGCCTGCTCTGATCCCAGCCGACCACGGCCCGGCGCGGGGTGCCGAGCGAGGTGGGGGCCACCAAGGCCTGCAATTCGACCAGAACGGGCCTCGTGCCCTCGATGCCCGCGAAGACTGCGGTGCCCGGCGTGCCCAGATCGCGCTCGGACAGGAACAACTCGGACGGATTGGTGACCTCGCGTAGGCCAAGGCCGGTCATCTCGAACACGCCGATCTCGTCGGTCGGGCCGAAACGGTTCTTGACGGCGCGCAGGATGCGGAATTGCTGCGAACCTTCGCCCTCGAAGGACAGCACCGCATCGACCATGTGCTCGACCACGCGGGGGCCGGCGATCTGGCCGTCCTTGGTGACATGGCCGACCAGGATGATGGCAGCACCCGTCTTCTTGGCGAAGCGGATCAGCGCCTGCGCCGAGGCGCGCACCTGGGTGACCGTGCCGGGCGCGGATTCCACCGTGTCGGTCCACATGGTCTGGATCGAGTCGATCACGATCAGCCGCGGCACCGCGCCTTCCGACAGCGTCGAGACGATATCCTCGACAGAGGTCTCGGCCGCTAGCTGCACCGGCGCGTCCGACAGGCCGAGCCGCTCGGCGCGCAGGCGCACTTGGGCGACCGCCTCTTCGCCCGAGATGTAGACGATGCGGTGGCCGGCGCGCGCCATCATGCTGGTGGCCTGCGTCAGCAGCGTCGACTTGCCGATGCCGGGATCGCCGCCGACCAGCAGCACCGAGCCGCGGACGAAGCCGCCACCGGTGACGCGGTCGAGCTCGGTCATGCCTGAGGACAGGCGAGGAGCGTCCTGGGTCTTCCCCGACAGGCTCTCCAGCGCAAACGTCCGTCCCTTGCGCTTGGAGCGGATCGAGACCGGCACGCTGCCGGACGTATCCTCCTCGGCAAGCGTGTTCCACTCGCCGCAGGACTCGCACTTGCCCTGCCAGCGGTTATAGGCCGCGCCGCAGTTCTGGCAGACGAAGGAAAGCGTGTTCTTGGCCATGGGGACAGCGAGTCGGGGTTTTCAGGTTTGCTGATAGCACGGAATGACGGGTGGAGACGGCGATCGCCAGCACCCAATTAGCCCAATTCACCGCAGCCGATACACCCTTTGTTAGCTCTACGCCGCCGCGCCGCTCCGGACTTTGCCAAATGTTAGCGGACGCGGGTCCAGTTTCGAACCGATACGGGATGGCGAAACGAATGACGGTAGTCTTGCGGATAATGCTCGCCGTGGGCATGGCCTGCGGCTTTCTTCTGCCGGTTGGCGGCGCCGTTGCGGCCGACGCCGGACGTCTCAACATCGTTTTCGTCAATCCCGGCAAGACCGGCGAGGTATACTGGGACATGGTCGCGCAGACCATGCAGGCCGCGGGCCGCAAGCTCGACGCGCATGTCGAGGTGCTGACCAGCGAGCGGAACTACCGCACCATGCAGGAGCTTGGCTTCGGCGTGGTGGCACGCGCCGACAAGCCGGACTTCCTCATCCTGTCGAACGAGGAATCCGCCGCCGTTCCCATCCTGGAGGCGGCCGAGGCGGCCGGGGTCAAGACGCTGCTGCTCTCGAACACGCTGATCGGCGACGACGCCGCGCGCCTCGGACCACCCCGGCAAAAGCTCAAGACCTGGCTCGGCGACATCACGACCGATCTCCAGACCGCGGGCGCGAGGATGGCCAATGCCCTGATCGGCGTAGCGCGCGCCGAGAAATGGCAGAGCCCGGACGGCAAGATCCACATTCTCGGCATCGGTGGCGACGAGATCACGCCGGCCTCGATCGCCCGCAACGCCGGTCTCAAGCTCGCGGTCGACGCCGCGCCCGACGTGGTGGTGGACCGGATGCTGTTCGCCAACTGGACCCAGTCGGAGGCAGAGCAGGTCACCAGGAATTATCTGAGCTGGGCCGCGCGCAAGGAGATCCGGCCCGCCGGCATCTGGGCCGGAAACGATCCGATGGCGCTCGGCGCGCTTCGCGCGGTGGTCGCTGCCGGCCTCACGCCCGGCCGAAACATCCAGCTGGTCGGCCTCAACTGGTCGGAGGATGCGCTGCGCGAGATCAAGGCGGGCCGTCTGCTCATGACCGATGGCGGACATTTCCTGCTCGGCGGCTGGTCGATCGTCCTCCTGCGCGATTACGCCGACGGCTGCGACTTTGCGGCCGCATCGCCCCGCGTCGAGGCCAAGACGTCTGCGATCACGCGCGACAATCTCGCTGCGGTCGGAGACCTCATCAAGACGCGCGCCTTCGATCGGATCGATTTCGCGCGCTTCAGGGCGGGGGCGGGGCGCTGCGGCCAGTACGATTTCTCCATCGATGCGCTCATCTCTTCGCTGAAGCTTCCGGAAGGCGCTGCCGACTGATGCGAAACGGTGACGACATGACCGACCCGGATCGCAAGCAGCAGGCGCCGTCGCGCTCGCGCTCGGTGGTCCGCGCGATGCTCTGGGCCACCGTGCCGGTGCTGCTCGTGGTGCAGCTGCTCGCGTCCGCCGGCGTCGAGGCATCGAGCTTCTGGTCGCAGATCAGGCAGCTCGACGCGCGCATTGCCCGCACGGCCGAGAGCCGCGCCGAGCTGATCGCCGAGCCGCTCTGGAAGATGCGCTACGATCAGGTCACGAGCGTGCTCAACGAGATCATGCACGACGAGACCATTGCCGCGGCGGCCGTTTATGACGACACCGGCGTCGCGATCGCGCGGGTGGTGGCGCGGCCCGCAGACCAGGCGGTATCGGAAGTCTCGCGTCCGATCCGCTACAGCAACGGCAACATCGCCGTGCAGGCCGGCCGTATCGCGATCGCCTATTCCTATGCGACGGTCTACGCGGACACGGGCAGCCGGCTGATGTTGCTGCTGGTGGTCGGCCTGCTCGCAACATTTGCCACCCTGATCGCGATGCGGATCTCGGCCAACATCTTCATCGGCAAGCCGCTCACCGCGATCATGTCGGCGATCCAGCGCAGCAAGCAGGACGGGCGCGCCTATCCGGCCGACATCAAATCGACGAACGAATTCGGCCAGCTCGCGCGTGCCTTCAACGCCATGCAGCACACGACGTCGGGGGCGCTCGACCGGCTCGGGCACATGGCCGCGCACGATCCGCTCACGGGCCTGCCCAACCGCCGCTCGCTGTCCGAGCATCTGGTGACCCTGAGCGGCGATGCCGGCTCGCCGGACTCGCTGATCGCCTTCTGCTTCATCGATCTCGACGACTTCAAGGGCATCAACGACACCTTCGGCCATGATGCCGGCGACAAGTTCCTGGTGCACATCTCCGAGCGCCTGCGCGATGCGGTCGAACCGCAGGATTGGGTGGCCCGGCTCGGCGGCGACGAATTCGTCGTCATCCGCCCCGAGGTCAGCAATGAGGCGACCGCCCAGGCGTTCGCGCGCCAGCTGTTAGATGCGATTTCCGAGCCGATCAGGCTGCACGACAAGCAGGTCGTGCCGCGTGCCAGCATCGGGCTTGCCGTGCGCCGTGCCGGTGATCCCGAGCTGTCGCATTTGCCGGCGCTCGCCGACATCGCGCTCTACCATGCCAAGAGCAAGGCGCCCGGCACGGTCGCAGTGCTCGACGAAGCGCTTCAGCGCGACTATCGCCGCCGCCGGGATCTCGAGCTCGCCATTCCCGCAGGCTTCGCCGAGGGGCAGTTCGAGGTCTGGTATCAGAGTCAGGTCGACCTCGAGAGCCAGGCCGTTGTCGGCCTCGAGGCGCTGATCCGCTGGCGCCATCCCGAACTTGGCTTGATCGGTCCCGGCGAATTCCTGCCGCTGATCGAGCGCAGCGGCAACAATGCGCGGCTGACGCGCTACGTGCTGACCGATGCCTGTCGCGCGCTGCAGCGACTGGCGTCCGCCGGCAGGCCGCAGATCCGGATCGCGATCAATCTGCCGCCGTCCGAGCTTGCCGACCATTCGCTCGCTGCCGAGCTGCGCGCGACCTGCGCGCGCTTCAACGTTGCGGCATCATTGCTGGAGCTCGAGATCACCGAGGGCTCGCTGATCAACAACATCGCCAGCGCCTCCGAGACGCTGCACCGCCTGCGGCGCCTGGGCGCAACGATTGCGCTCGACGATTTCGGCACGGGTTACAGCTCGCTCGCACATCTCAGGCGGTTCCCGCTCGACAAGGTCAAGATCGACAAGGCCTTCATCAGCGAGATCCCTGACAGCGCGGAAGACAAGGCGATCGTCGGCGTCATCGCCTCGCTCGCCGGCACGCTGGGGCTGACGCTCGTCGCGGAAGGCATCGAGCGGCCCGAGCAGGCCGACGCCATGCGCGAGATGGGCGTGATGCTCGGGCAGGGTTATCACTACCATCGGCCGCAGCCGCTCGACGCCGTGCTGCAATGGCTCGAAAAGCAGGCGGTGCCCACTGAGACGAGCCGCGTGCTCGCCGACAGCCCGTCGATCGCGCCCGAATTTGCCGCCTGAGCGCGATTAGGGCTGCGTTGCGTTCCAGAGCATGGAGAGCCCGGCCGCGATCATGATCGCGTCCATCACCAGGCGGAACATCTCCGGCTTGAGATGCAGCACGAAGCGTTTTGCGATGAAGGCGCCCGACATCAGCGAGGAGCCCGCAATCAGGCCCTTGATGAAGACGTCCTGCGTCAACGCGCCGAAACGTTCGAAGGTCACGGACTTCGCGAAATAGAGGCCGAGTGAGGAGGCCGCCTCGGTGGCGAGGAACGCGCCCTTGGACAGGCCGTAGAACAGGAACAGCGGCACGCTGAGCGGGCCGGTCGAGACCACGATGCCGGTGAGATAGCCGATGACGGCGCCGCCGATCGCGAGGTGCCAGAGATTGGCTTTGAGATCGTGCCGCGCCAGCCAGTGCCGCACCGGCACCATCGCGATCAGGAAGATGCCGATGGCGAGATCGACGGCGTGCGAGGGGAGCGCGAGCAGCGTGCGCGCGCCCAGTGCGGCGGCCGGAATACCCGTCACCGAATAGGCCACGCAGGCCCGCCAGTCGACCTCGCGCCACCAGGCCAGGATCCGCGAGAAATTCGCCATCACCGAGGCGACCGCCATGATCGGCACGGCTTCCTTCGGCCCATAGGCATAGACCAGCACCGGCATCAGCATGATCGACGACCCCGTGCCGACGATGCCTGAGACGGTGCCGGCGATCAGGCCGACGACGAGGACGAAGAGAAAGGCCAAGGTGCTCTCCACGAATCGGGAGAGTTTAGCCGTGGCCGGCGATGCGGGCGATCCATTCCGGACGAGGGAACCGATCGTTCAGCGCAAGCGGTCCGGGCAGGCCGTCAGCCTTGTTCGTCCATGATGCGCAGCTTCTCGACGCGGCGGCGAAAATCCTCGTCCGTCGAGAATTCGGCGGAGAGATAGGACGAGACCAGGTCCACGGCGAGCCAGGCGCCGACGATCTGCGCGCCAATGCACATGACGTTGACGTCGTCATGCTCGACGCTCTGATGGGCGGAATGAACGTCGTGGCAGACCGCGGCACGGATGCCCTTCATCTTGTTGGCTGCGATCGAGGCGCCGACGCCGGTGCCGCACACCATGATGCCGCGTGCGGCTTCGCCCGAGGTCACCTTCTGAGCCACGGCCCGCGCAATGTCGGGGAAGTCCACCGGCTTGTCGTCATGGGAGCCGACATCGACGACGTCGTGGCCGAGGCTGCGGATGTGGTCGATAACGGTCTGCTTGAGCGGCCAGCCGGCGTGGTCGGATCCGATGACGAGACGCATGTGATGTCCTTCTTGATTTTTACATTGGCCGTGACAGCCGCTTCGCGGCTGTCACGATTGTTCCTGGTCTTAGCTGCGCATGTCGGGCGGCAGCTCGACCCCGTGGAATTTCTTGTAGATCGCGTTGAGCTTGCCGTTCTTGACGTTCTCGGTGATCCAGGCGTTGAGCTTGTCCATCAGGCGCTGCTCACCCTTCTTCAGGCCGATCGCGAGGTCGAAGGTCGCCAGCGGGATCCGGGATTCGAACACACGCGACGGGTTCTTCACCCCGATCTGGTTGATGATCGTCGCCGACGAGGCGACGCAGTCGACCTGGCCGGAGACGGCCGCCGTCACCATCGTGGCGTCGTCGTCGTAGCGCGAGATCTTGAGGTCCTTGTCCTTCATGTTGGACAGGGTGGTGTCCTGCGTGGTGCCGCGCGAGACGCCGATCGGCTTGTCCTTCAGGTCGGGCCAGTCCTTGACGGTCGAGGATTTCAGGCAGCCGACGTCGGATTGCAGCGTCGCATAGCGCTTGGTGAAGTCGATGACCTTGGCGCGATCGGGTGTCACCGACAGGGTCGAGATGATGATGTCGGCCTTGCCGGTCAGGACGTTGGGGATGCGCGTCGCGCCGGTGGTCTGGATGAATTCGAGCTCGAGCCCCCAATCCTTGGCGAGCAGTTGCGCCACTTCGACGTCGGAGCCGGTCGGCTTCATGCTGCTGTCCATCATGCCCGAGGGCGGAATGGCGACGTCCGTCGAAATGCGGATCTTCTTGGCCTGCGTGATGTCGTCGAGCAGATCGGCCGATGCCGGCGTGGCTGATATCATGGCGAGGCCGAACAGCGCGGTGGCGGTCCCCAGCAGTGTCTTGTTTGTCATCCTTGATTCTCCTCTCCTGTTATGATTTTAAGTTTCCAGTGCCCACGAATTGCGTGAGTTCGGGCGTTGCCGGCGACGTCAGGATCGAGGCGGGGCCGGTCTCGTGGACCTTGCCGCGATGCATGAAGACGATCCGGTCGGCGATGCCTTTGGCAAAACCCATCTCATGGGTGACCATCACCATCGTCATGCCGTCCGCCGCGAGTTGCTCGATCACCTTCAGCACCTCGCCGGTAAGCTCGGGATCGAGCGCGGAGGTGACCTCGTCGAACAGCATCACTTTCGGCTGCATCGCCAGCGAGCGGGCGATGGCCGCGCGCTGCTGCTGCCCGCCCGAGAGTTGCTCGGGATAGGCGTGCAGCTTCTCCTCGAGCCCGACCTGCGCGAGTACTTTTCGGGCGAGGTCCCTGGCTTGCGAGGTGGCCATGCCCTTCACGGCGCAGGGGGCGAGCGTGATGTTCTGTTCGATCGTGAGATGTGGAAACAGATTGTAGCTCTGGAACACGATGCCGACGTCCTGGCGCAGCGCGCGCAGATCGACATCAGGGCGGTCGACGCGATGCCCGCACACGACGATCTCGCCGCCGTCGACCTTCTCGAAGCGGTCGATGCAGCGCAGCGCGGTGCTCTTGCCGGAGCCGGAGCGGCCGATCAGTGCCAGCACCTCACCGCGTTCGACGGCAAAGGAGACGCCATCGAGCACCCGGAGCGGGCCAAAGCTCTTCTGCACGTCGCGGAGCGACACGATCGGTTCGGAGGAGGAAGGGTTTTGCTGCATATCAGGCTGGTGCGAGGTTGGACTTGCCACGCCCCATCCGCCGTTCCAGCTTCTGGCTGAACAGGGACAAGGGATAGCACATGGCGAAATAGACGACGGCGATGATGGCGTAGATGGCGAACGGCTCGAACAGCGAGTTGTTGACGATCTGGCCCGACCGCATCAACTCGACGAAGCCGACCACGGAGGCGAGCGAGGTGTTCTTGATGATCTGCACCATGAAGCCGACGGTCGGCGGCGTCGCGATGCGGATCGCCTGCGGCAGGATCACCTTCATCATGCGCTGGGTGCGGCTCAGCGCGAGTCCTTCGGCGGCCTCCCATTGCGGCTTCGGCACCGACTGGATGCAGCCGCGCCAGATCTCGCCGAGATAGGCCGAGACATAGAGCGTGAGCGAAGCGCCGGCGGCAGCTAACGGCGAGACCTTGAGGCCGATCGCGGCGAGGCCGAAATAGCCGAGGAACAGGATGACGAGCAGCGGCGTGCCCTGGATCAGCTGGACATAGACGCCGCTGGCGATCCGCACCGATTTGAGCGGCGAGATGCGCGCGAGCGCGATCACGAAGCCGACGATGCCGCCGCCGATCAGCGCGATCACGGACAGGCCAATCGTCCACAGCGCGCCCTGGCCGAGGAACATCAGATGATTGATGTTGAGATGTCCGCCCATGGTCATCTCACAACGGCGTGCCGAGCCGGCGACGGCGCGGAAACAGCACGAGGCCGAGGCCCCAGAAGCCAGCGCGCATCACCAGCGACAGGATGACGTAGAGCACGGCGACGATGATGTAAGTCTCGAACGCGCGATAGGTATCCGACTGGATGTAGTTGGCGACCGCGGTAAGTTCTTCTGCCGAGATCTGCGAGCAGACCGAGGAGGCCAGCATCAGCAGCACGAACTGGCTGGTCAGCGCCGGATAGACCTTCTCGATCGCCGGCAGCAGGATGATGTGCCAGTAGATTTGCAGTCGCGACAGCGCGAGCCCCTCGGCAGCCTCGATCTGTCCGCGCGGGATCGCCTCGAAGCCCGCGCGCATGATCTCGGCGGTGTAGGCGCCGACGTTGATCGTCAGCGCGGCCACGGCCACCGTGAAGGCGGAGAATTTCAGCCCCAGGCTGGCGAGGCCGAAATAGACCAAGAAGATCTGGACCAGCAGCGGCGTGTTGCGGATGGTCTCGACATAGACTTTGCAGGCGCCCGCGACCAGCGAGCTTCGTGAGCCGCGACCGACGGCTGCGAGCGTGCCGAACAGGGCGCCGAGCACCGTCGCGAAGGCCGCCAACTCCAACGTCAGCGCCGCGCCGGCCAGAAAACTTGGCCAACGCTCCAGCACCGCGGGAAAGTCGAGTTGGAGGCTCATCGTATCGGCTTCAGCCCGTCACCTGGTTGGTCATGCGGTCATAGACGCGGAACAGCGCCTGGTTACCGTTGCTGCCTTCGCCATGCGCGCGTGCGTCCACGTACTGGCTGGTGACGAGCGCGGTTCCGGGCAACGGCACGCTCAGCGCCTGTGCGTGCTCCTGCACCAGGCGGAGGTCCTTGAGCTGGAGATCGATCCGGAAGCCTGCGGAGGTGTCGCCCGCGATCATTGCGGGGCCGAGCTTGTCGAGCATCCAGGAGGCGGCGGAGCCACCGAGCAGAACGCGACGCAGCAGATTGAGATCGATGCCAGAGGCGCGTCCGAGCGCAAGCGCCTCGCAGATGGCCTGGATGTTGATGCCGCAGATCAGCTGATTGCAGAGTTTGACGGTTTGCCCCGCGCCGGACGCGCCGACATGCGTGATGGTCGTGCCCATTGCACGGAAGAACGGTTCTGCTCGCGCAAAGGCAGGCGCATCGCAGCCGGCCATGATCGAGAGCGCAGCGTTCTTGGCGCCCACGGGCCCGCCAGAGACCGGCGCATCGATGAAGCTGACGCCGACCTTTTGCAGGTCGGCATGGATGCGGCGGACGGCGACCGGCGAGATCGTGCTCATGTCGACGATGAGCTTGCCGGGCGGGGGAGACTTCAGGAGACCATGTTCGCCGTAAACGGTCGCCTCGACATGAGGCGTGTCGGGCAACATGGTGATGACGATGTCAGCGCCTTGCGCGGCGTCGGCGGGGCTGTTGGCGCCCGCCGCGCCTTCCTTGACGCTGTCGGCCAAGGCGGCTTCGTTGAGATCGAAGACCCGAACCGCATGCCCGGCCACCAGGAGGTTGCGCACCATCTCGCGGCCCATCGTGCCGATGCCGATGAAGCCGACATTGCCCTTGTCGTTCCGTCCCATGTCAGTCGTCCGTTTCTTGGTTGAATGTTTCTTGCTTGTTGGCCTGCCGCGATCAGCCTGAGGCGCTGGTCTTGTCGATGTCGCCGACGACGGCGCGCCTGCGGTATTCGTCGCCGATGGCAAAATGCTTGCGCAGTGTTGCATCCGCTCGCTCAGGGTCGCGCGCGATGATCGCGTCGAAGATGCGCCGGTGGTCGTCGATCAGGTACGTCTTCATCGACGGGAAGGCCTGCACCAGCTCGCGGCGGCTGCGATGCGAATGCGTCAGCAGTCCCGCCAGCGAGCCATGCAAGACTGTCAGCGTTTCCGAATGCGAGGCTACGACGATGGCGCGATGGAATTCGAAGTCGGCCATGCCGCCGGCATCGGCCTCGTCGATCGTCTCTCCGATCTTCGCGAGCGCGCGCTGCAGGCGTTCGAAATCGGCAATGTTGGCGCGCTCGCAGGCGAGCCGGATCGCCTGGCATTCGATCGCGACGCGCGCCTGCATGACGTCATCGAGCATGTCCGCCTGCTGGGCGAGCGCGAAGGTGAAGAAGTCGTTCAGCACCGAGACGTCCGGCTGCGTCACCACGGTCCCGATGCGGTCGCGGATCTCGACGATGCCGAGCACGGTGAGGGCGCGCAGCGCCTCGCGGACGATCGGCCGGCTGACGCCGAGGAGGGTTGCCAGCTCGCGCTCGGAAATCAGGCGGTCGCCGGGCTTGAGCGAGCCCGCAAGCAGGCGTTCGCGCAGGAAGGCGAACACCTTCTCGAACCCTTTTTCGCCCTCAGCGGCCCGCTTCACTTCCATCCCGGTCTCTTTTTGGTCTGATCTTGGTCAGACCAGTAGGCTAACCAGAGTGTCGGCGTCAAGAGCCTTGGTTAATTGCCGGTGTCGCAGGCGCGGCCAATCCGAGCGGTTCCCCGGCCGGATCCTTCAAATTTGAGGCGTATTGATCGGAGCGTTCACTCAAAGAATTTGAGGTCCGCGATGCCCGATCATCATTCTTTCTCCGCCCTCGACCGCCATGCGGCGCTCAGCGGATCCGACAACGGCTTTCCATGGTATGCGGGCGCAATGCTCGCGGTCGAAGCGAGCGAGGTGGTGCGGCTGCGCTGCGAGAAGCTCAGCCATGGCGACGAGGCCGCCGGGCAAGAGGCCGCGCTGATGGTCAGCGAGAAGATCGCCGCGGCTTTCGAGGCGGCCGCGAGCCTGCTTGCGGGAGCAACGCCGGCGGCCATCGTCCAGCGCTATCGCGAGCACGTGGCCGCGAACGCCAGGCGGCTGTCCGCGAACGAGGCTCCATGACGGAGTCGCGCTGCTGACAGCATGTTGGCAGCAGGGGCAGGCTACGACCATCTCCTGACAAAACGGAGAGCGGGTCCATGCCGATCGAGGCAAGCTGTCATTGCGGTGAGACGGTGTTCGAGGTGACGGAGGTGCCGGCGAGCGTGACGCGCTGCACCTGCTCACTCTGCGCCAAGCGGGGCGCGTTGTGGGCCTATTACACGCCGGCGCAATTTCGCCTGCTGTCGCCGCCGGAAAATGTCGCGACCTATCTCTGGGGCAGTCGCACGGTCAAACATCATTTCTGCGCGAGCTGCGGCTGCGGCACCTATTCGGAGTCGCCTGATTGGTCGACCGGCAAGCCCGATTTCGACAATCCCAAGGTCGCGGTGAATGCACGCCTGTTCGACGATTTCGATCTCGAGGCCGTGCCGGTGAACATGATCGACGGCAGGAATTTGTGGTGAGCATGCAGGGTTCACGCATGTCTCTGCTGCAAGCCGGTGCTCTTGAGGCGCTTTTGAAAAGCTGATTTGGTTTCGGCCCGAGAAAAAGGGGGGGAAGTCACGATGCGTCTTTTTGCGCGAGTGATGCTCGTAATGTGTCTGGCCGTTGCAGCCGGCTTCAATGCGCAGGCGCAGACCAAGCCCAAGGTCACAACGCTCGGACCTGACTTCCCCAAGGCTGCGCTGTTCGTCGGCAACAGCTTTTTCTACTACAACAACGGCATGCCCGGACATCTCTCGTTTATGGAGCGGGCGGCTGATGCCGAGAACAAGGCGGCGTATCGCAACACCATGGCCACGATCGGCGGCTCCGGCCTCGATTGGCACGACATGGACAATCTGCTGCGGCCGGGCGGCATCGGCGCCTATTCCTTCGACGAGCAGAACAGCGTCGTCTTCAACAAGCCGGGCAGGCAGTTCGACGCCGTCGTCATGATGGATTGCAGCCAGTGCCCGATCCATCCGCAATTGAAGGACGCGTTCACGACCTTCGCCAAGAAGGATCGCGAGATCGTCCGTGCCCACGGCATGCGGCCGGTGTTTTTTATGTCCTGGGCCTATGCCGACACGCCGGAGATGACCGAGGCTCTGGCCGAGGCCTATACGACCGCGGGCAACGCCAACGATGCGCTCGTGATCCCCGCAGGTCTCGCCTTCGCGCGCGTGCGCAAGCTCCAGCCGGAACTCAATCTGTATGCGCCGGACAAGCGGCACCCGAGTCCGGCGGGCACGTATCTGGCAACCTGCGTGACACTCGCCGCGCTGACCGGGCGCTCGCCGGTCGGCAATTCCTATACGATGGGCTTGGATGCGCCGACGGTGGAGCTGTTGCAGAAGGCAGCGTGGGATACGGTGCAGGACTATTACGGGCGCTAATTCGTAGGGTGGATTAGCGCAGCGTAATCCACCAACTTTGTCACCGTGAAAAGAGAAGTGGTGGATTACGCCTTCGGCTAACCCACCCTACGGCAGCTCACTTATTTCAACACCACCCACGCCGGCGCGTGATCGCTCGCCCCATCCTCGCCACGCTCCTTCTTGTCGACATCCGCCTTGGCCAGCCGCGAGACGAGGGCGGGGCTGAGCAGGAGATGATCGAGTCTGAGGCCCGCATCGCGCGGCCAGCGGTTTCGCTTGTAGTCCCAGAACGTGTAGATGCGCTTGTCCGGATGCAGCTCGCGGATCGCATCGCACCAACCCTGTTCGACCAGCGACGCGAACGCCGCGCGGCTCTTCGGCTGGATCAGCGCATCCTTGTCCCATGACCGCGTCGGATAGATGTCGATCTCATCAGGCGCGACGTTGTAGTCGCCGGCGAGCACCACGGGCAGATCCTGCTTGATGAAGGTCTTGGCGTGGCGCTTGAGCCGCGCGAACCAGTCGAGCTTGAAGTCGAATTTCGGCCCCGGCTGCGGATTGCCGTTCGGCAGGTAAATGCTGGTGACGATGATGCCGCGCACGGCGGCCTCGATGTAGCGGGCTTCGCGATCGTCAGGCTTTCCCGGCAAGCGATCGCGCGTGAGAATGGGCTCGGCATTGCGGGCGAGGATGGCGACGCCGTTCCACGTCTTCTGTCCACACCACACCGCGCCGTAGCCGGCCTTTTCGATGGCCGCCGCCGGAAATTCGCCATCACTTGCCTTCAACTCCTGAAGCGCGACGACATCGGGCTTCGCCGCGCGCATCCATGCCAGCAAATTGGGCAGGCGGCGGTTGATGTTGTTGATGTTGAATGTCGCGATCTTCATGTAGAGCTATTGGCTCCTGCCTTCCGTCACCGGAGATATAATGTCCAAGTTGAGCTTTGCTGCTTTCGTCGTCGTTGTCGCGATCTCCGGAACGGCTTCGGCACAATCGTCCGATCCGCGCGGCGCGTGCAAGGCGGACTACGACAAATTCTGCGCCGGCATCGCGCCCGGTGGCGGCAAGATCATCGCCTGCCTCAATGCCAAGCGCGATCAGCTCAGCGCGACGTGCAAGGCGGCGCTGGACAGCCGGAAGAAGTAGGCGCTCACCCTCGTGTCCCGGACGCGCGTAGCGCGAGCCGGGACCCAGAAGGCGGAATGGTTTCTGTTGAGAGATAGGCCCCGACTCTGCAGCGCAGCGCTGAAGGAGCGCTGCGTTGCGTCCGGGGCACGAGAGCGCGTCTGCGACTAAGACGGCAGCGGGCTCGCGGGCTGCTCGATCGGCGGCGGGGAGGGCGGCTCCACGGCCGTCGGCGCGGGCTCCGGCTTGACCAGCGGCTCCACCTCATTGCCGCCCTTGTAGACGCGGGCGTAGCGGTGGCCGAGGCTGGTCAGCACCTCGTAGCCGATCGTACCGAAATGATGCGCGAGCTCGTCAACGGTGATGCCCTCGCCGAGCAGCGTCACCATGTGGCCGCGCCGCGCCGCATTCGAGGGTAAGTCGGTGATGTCGATCGCGATCAGGTCCATCGAAACGCGGCCCGCGACCGGGCAGCGCTTGCCGGCGACAACGACCTCGGCGCCGCGGGTGCCGTCATTGGAGCTGGCGGCGCGGAAATAGCCGTCGGCATAGCCGACCGCGATGATCGCGAGTTTTGTCGGCCGCCGCGCGGTCCAGGTGCCGCCATAGCCGACGGTCTCGCCGCGCTCGACATTGCGGATTTGCACGATGCGCGCCTTGAGGTCGACCACCGGCTGCATCGGGTTGTCTGCCTCAGGCGTCGGGTTGACGCCGTAGAGCGCTGCGCCCGGCCGCACCAGGTCGAACTGGAAGGGCGCGCCGAGGAAGATTCCGGAGGAATTGGCAAGCGCAGCCGGCACGCCGGAAAATTCGCTGGCGATACCGCGGAAGGTCGCCAGCTGTTTTGCATTCACGGGACTGTTGAGCTGCTCGGCCGAGACCAGATGGCTCATCACCAGCGTGATGCCGTGATCGCCGGCGTTGATGCGGGGGATGATGGCCTGCGCGTCCGCAAGCGTCAGCCCGAGCCGGTTCATGCCCGTGTCGATGTGGATCGCGGCGCCCCCGGTCCAGCCGGTGCGGCGGCAGAACACGTCCCATTCGGCAAGCTCGTTGAGATCGCCGATCACCGGCCGGCAATTGATCTTGGCGTAGTGCTCGCCGGTGTTTTGGAAATAGCCGCCGAGCACGTAGATCGCGGCCTCCGGCACGGCTTCGCGCACTGTGCGCGCTTCCTCGATGGTGGCAACGAAGAAGGTCTTGCAGCCGGCCTTGCTAAGGGCCCGTGAGACCTGCGCGGCGCCGCAGCCATAGGCATCGGCCTTGATCACGGCCGAGCATTCGGCCGGCACTGCCGTCTTCTCGAGCTTGCGCCAATTGGCGATGATGGCGTCGAGATCGACGGTGAGCACGCCGCCATAGGCTGCGAGCGCGGCAGCCTGATTGGCCTCCGCGGAGAGGAGGCCAGCTTGCGGGATCATTTTCGGGTCGGACGCCATTGTCATGGCGTCGTTTTACGCAAGAGGCAGGTCCGGTTCAAGGAACTCAGTAGTCGTTGCTGCTGCGAGCCGGCAGCTGACTGTCAGGCGCGAGATCGCCGAACCGCGTGACCGAGGCTTCGAACGCCAAATCGACGGTGCCTGTCGGGCCGTGGCGCTGCTTGCCGATAATGACCTCGGCCTTTCCGTGCGCAAGACTCATGTCAAGCTGCCACTTCTCGTGTTCGGGTGTGCCAGGGCGCGGCTCCTTCATCGCGAGGTAATATTCCTCGCGGTAAACGAACAGCACGACGTCGGCGTCCTGCTCGATCGAGCCCGATTCACGCAAGTCGGAGAGCTGCGGCCGCTTGTCGTCGCGCGATTCAACCTGACGCGAGAGCTGCGACAGCGCGATGACCGGAACATTGAGTTCCTTGGCGAGCGCCTTCAGGCTGGTCGTGATCTCCGTGATTTCCTGCACGCGGCTGTCGCTGGAACGCTTGCCTGAGCCGGAGAGTAGCTGGATGTAGTCGATCACGAGGAGATCGAGGCCCTTCTGCCGCTTCAGCCGGCGCGCGCGTGCCATCAGCTGCGCGATCGACAGGCCGCCGGTCGCGTCGACATAGAACGGCAGCGACTGCAGCTCGATCGAGACTTCCCGGATCTTGTCGAAATCGGCTTCCGAGATGCCGCCGCGGCGGATGTGGGAGGAGGGAATGCCGGTGCGCTCGGCCACGATACGCGTGGCGAGCTGGTCGGCCGACATTTCGCAGGAGAAGAAGCCGATCACGCCGCCATTGGCGGCCTTCATGGTGCCGTCAGCCTGGACCTCGCCGACATAGGCCTTGGCGACGTTGTAGGCGATGTTGGTCGCCAGCGAAGTCTTGCCCATGCCCGGGCGTCCGGCCACGATGATGAGGTCGGAGTGCTGAAGGCCGCCCATCTTGGTGTCGAGGTCGCGCATGCCGGTCGAGATGCCGGACAGCTTTCCATCGCGCTGGAACGCTTTGGCTGCGAGATCGACCGCGATCGCCAACGCCTGCGAGAATTTCTGGAAGCCGCCGTCATAACGGCCGGATTCGGCAAGCTCGTACAGGCGGCGCTCGGCGTCCTCGATCTGTGCCCGCGGCGCGAAGTCGACCGGGGCGTCATAGGCGACATTGACCATGTCCTCGCCGATGCCGATCAGGTCGCGTCGCAGCGCCAGATCGTAGATGGTCCGGCCGTAGTCCTGGGCGTTGATGATGGTGGTCGCTTCCGCCGCGAGCCGCGCCAGATACTGCCCGATGGTCATGCCGCCGACATCGGTGTCGGCGGGGAGGAACGTCTTCAGCGTGACGGGCGTGGCGATCTTGCCCATCCGGATCAGGCTGGCGGCCGTCTCGTAGATGGTCTGATGCAGCGGCTCGAAATAATGCTTCGGCTCGAGGAAGTCGGAGACGCGGTAGAAGGCGTCGTTGTTGACCAGGATCGCGCCGAGAAGGCTCTGTTCCGCCTCGATATTATGCGGCGCGCTCCGATACGCGGGAGTTCCGGGCTCGGGCGCGAGTTTGAGGACGTTCGAATCAGTCAGGGCCATGGTCGAGCGTTAGCAATTTTCTGGGGCGGATGCGGGGCCGGGATAAAGCGCCGCCTCGGGCCAAAGCGGAAGCAAAAGCTGGCCGCTATCAACCGCTCAGTTAAAATGGTGGATGATTAGCAGCCGCAGCACGCGCCGTGCTTGACGGATTTTTGCGGAACTCGCCCGTCCCGGAATCCGCCGTGACCGCGCCACGGAAAAATCCCGGGTGACATGAACCTGATGGATTGGCGCGCAGACGTAACAAGAAGCGCGCGCAATGACGCACGCCGGGAGCTTTGGGCTCGGATTCAGACCAGCAGGAGGTAGACCAGCGCAACCAGGGCCGCTCCGACGCCGGTGGCGATCAGGGCGTAGTCGGTGCGGAGGTCGTCCTGCACGTCGAATGAGGTTTGGGTCCGCTTGCTCATGGCGACGGTCTAAGCCGGGCCCGACGAGACTTATGTGAAACAGATCACATCTCCCCGGATTCTTTCGGGGTACGACCCGGAACAGGAAGGCGGGCGGGGGGTTGTCTCCCGCTACCAGGGAACGAGGCGAGCGATGCGGCCAGAACGGCAGCACCAGAATTGGCGAAGCGAGGCGGCCAGCCGGCTTTGGCTGTCAGGGCTGATCGCGGCCATGCAGCACGCCGAGCGGCCCGAAGTGCGGCGCGAGCCTGTCTCGCCCGAGACCCTCGCAGACCTGCGGGCGCAACTGGCGTTAACAGCCTCGTTCCGGTCCTCCCAGATCTCGACCCTTCGTCACTAGGATTCATTCACCGCCAGTGTCGGGCCCGGGTTCGGCGCCGCCATCTTGCGCACTATGACGGGTGTCAGCGGCGTCGTGACTTTGCGACGATGTGCCGCTTCCGGCAGGCGGTGCGTCGTCTCACGAGGCCATCGGCCTTCGAACGAGCTGCAGCGCTATTGCGCTGTGTTCACAGCCGATATTCCAAAAGCGCTTAATCACATCCTTGCGTGTGGAGGCTGCTTCCATTCGCGGCTCAATCCGCTAAAAGGTGACCCGCCGCCGCGCCTATGCCGGCGGCATTCGCGTAAATTCAATGGAGATGATGGGAATGTCGAGCCGAGCGCTCAGCCTCGCGACGGTATTGCTTCTGATCGGCTTCGGCGCGACCGATACCGTCCTTGCGCAGGCGACGAACCTCGAGGCCGGCAAGGCCCCATCCCAGCTTTTCGCGCAGACCTGCAGTGCCTGCCACAAGAGCCCGCGCGGACTGTTGAAGACGGTGGCGCCGGGCTCGCTGCCGGGCTTCCTGCGCCAGCACTACACGACCAGCTCCGACATGGCCGGCGTGCTCGCGTCCTATCTCGTCTCCAACGGTGCCACCGACACCCGCTACCAGGCCAAGGACGGCAAGGACAAAAAGGACGGCGCCAAGGAGAAGGAAGCCAATACCGCGCCGGAGCATCAGGGGCGCCGCCAGCGCTCCCAGGACGCCGCCAAGCCGGACGGCGAGGCTGCCGCTGCCGCGCCCGAGGGCGCCCGTCAGAAGCGCGCGGCAAGGCCACCCGAGGAGGGATCGAAGGAAGGTGCGAGGCTCGAGGGCCAGGCAGCGCCCGAGGGGCGCAAAGCCAAGCGTCGCGCCAGGCCCGGGACCGAGGAAGCACCGAAGGTCGACGCCGCTGCGCCGGCCATTGAAGACAAGAAGAGCGAGCCGAAGGCCGAGACCAAGCCCGACACGGCCAAGCCGGACACAGCCAAGGTCGAGCCCGGCCGTGACGAGGCGAAGCCCGAGAACAAGCCGGCGGAGAAGCCCGCTGAGGCCAAGCCGGATAGTGCCAAGGTCGAGCCGCGCGGCAGCGATACGCCGGCGCTGCGGCCCGATCCGGTACCGCAGGTCACGCCGGCTGCACCGTCTGCGGCCGCGAAGCCCGCCGAAGCCAAGCCGGCGGAGGAGGCTGCTCCCAAGCCTGCCGCGCCCGCTGCGAGCTCCGAGTCGGCAACCAGGCCGCAGGAGCCTGCACCGCCCGCGACCGCTGCGGCCCCAGCCGACCCGTCCGGTCCGCCCACACCGCCGATTTCGCGCTAAGCGAGCCAGATTTTCCGTCGATTTGCGAAGGCCGCACGCATCGCGGCCTTCGCATTGTCTTGACCGCAATTAGAGCGCTACTCTAGAGTGATGCTCCAGGAGACGTCGATGACGACGAGCGTGCGTGACGACCTGTTGGCGGCCGGGCTTTTCGTGTTCGACCGCGTCGGCTTCGAAGCTGCGACGGTGGCGGCGATCCGCGCCCGGGCTCGCGCCTCCAACGGCAGCTTCTTTCATGTCTTCGGATCGAAGAAGGAACTGGCGGGTGCGCTGTTCCTGGAGGTGCTGCGGCACTATCACGCCGCAGTGCTGGCCGCGCTCGATCCGATGCCGAGTGCCGGGCAGGGCATCGATCGGCTGATCCGGGCCCATCTCGACTGGGTGGTGTCGAGCCGGCGCGAGGCCCGCTATCTCTTCGAGATCTCGCGCAGCGAATGGGGCGAGGACGTCCGCGACGCCCAGCGCGCGCAGAATGCGCGCCTTGCCGAAGGCATCGAGCGCTGGCGCGCGCCGTTGGTTGCCGGCGGCGAGCTTTTGCCGATGGCGCCAGTGATGTTCGTCAGCCAGCTCATCGGCCCCGCCCAGATCTTCTGCCGCGCCTTTCTCTCGGGACGTGACCGCGCCGATCCGCGCAGCGATGCCGACACGCTTGTCGCCTGTGCCATCCGTGCGCTGCGGCCGCCCGATCGCATCCACAAGCAATAAGGAGAAGCCGCATGCGAGCCGAAGCAGATCCCGAATTCACAGCCGTAGCCGAGCGCATTCACGCCAATGTCGGCCGGCAGGGCTTTATGAACCTGGTGGGCGCCGAGCTCTCGGAATTGTCGCGCGGCACCTGCACGATCGCGGTCGCGCGCCGGCCCGAGCTGCTCCAGCAGCACGGCTTCTTCCATGGCGGCGTCACCGCCTTCCTGGTCGACAACGCCACGACGATCGCAGCGGCGACCTCGCGCGGCCAGCCGGCGTTGACGGCGGAATACAAGCTCAATCTGTTGTCACCGGCGGTCGGCGAGAAGCTGATCTGCCGGGCCAGGGTGATCAAGCCGGGCCGCCAGGTCTCGGTGGTCGCGGCCGACGTGTTTTGCGTCAACGACGGTGTCGAGAAGCACACGGCAACCGCGCTCGCCTCGATCGCGATGCTGAGCGAGGACGTCGCCGCGAAAACGAAAAGCCCGGCCGCCTGAGGCAGCCGGGCTCCGCAACCTGCGCGAACGCGGGTCTTACTTCTCGGTCTCGTCCGCAGCCGGCGCCGGCTCGTCGTCGTGCTGGGCTTCCGGATCGAAGAACTCGCCGGCGGCGGCGATCGCCTCGGCGGCCGCATCGCGGTCCTCGTTGCGGGTCGAGATGTCTTCGCCGCGGTTGATGCGCTCGGCCTCGTCCTGGCTGCGCGCAACCGTGACGCTGACCTCGACCTCGACCTCGGGGTGAACCGCGACGGTGATGGTGTGCTTGCCGATGGTCTTGATCGGCGCGTCGAGCTGCACTTGCGGACGCTCAAGCGAGACACCGTCGGCTTCGAACGCGATGACGACGTCGCGCACCGTGACCGAGCCGAACAGCTGGCCGGCTTCGGAAGCCTGACGGATCACGATGATGTTCTTGCCTTGGATCTTCTCGGCGACCTTGGACGCCTCGCCCTTCGATGCAAGGTTGCGGGCCTCGAGGTCGGCCTTCATGCCGTCGTACTTGGCGCGGTTGTCGGCGGTGGCGCGCAGCGCCTTGCCGCGCTTGAGTAGGAAATTACGGGCATAGCCGTCGCGAACCTTCACGACTTCGCCCATCTGGCCGAGCTTGCTCACGCGTTCCAGCAAAATGACTTCCATATTCGTTCTCCTTTGAAGTGCTCTGAGTTTCAGTTTCGGGGTTGGATTTAAGGGGTTGGCAGCGGCGGCGGTTGCCGGCTGCGCAGGAAGCGCTCGCGGAAGCCGAACACGGCATCCGCAAGGCCGAGGATCACCATCGCGATCACGGGCCAGCCGAAGACCACCACGACGGCATAGGTCGAGCCGAGCCAGAAGGTGCGGCTCTTCAGCGCCAGCGTCAGCGTATGCAGCACGGCAAAACCGGTCAGCGCATAGCCCATCATCAGCGCCGCCGTCGTGATCTGCGCGACCATCGCGAGCAACCCGCTGGTGAAGCAGAACGCGAGCGCGATGCAGAGCGCCACCAGCGTCATCGGCGGCAGCTCGGCCGTCATCATGTCCGGCCACGGACGCAGCAGGCGGCCCGATGTCGCCGTTATCTTGCCGCTGAGCCAGAGATTGAGGGTGAGCGTCATCATCGCGACGATGGTGGCGGCGGCCGGAGCGATGAGCACCAGTGCATCGACGAACTGACCGGCTTCGCCTGATGTCTGCGGGTCGGCGGTGCGGAGCAGGCGCATCAAGCCGCGCCGCAGCGTGCCGGTGATGGTCTCGGCATCGGTGCCGAGCGTGAGCAGGGCGGCGATCGTGGTCAGCGCGGCGAAGCCCGCGATCCACAGTAGGATGCGGCCGACCGGATACCATTCGAGCTCGGGCTCGGCCGGCGGCTCGGTGGCGGCTTCCGGCGCGACGGGTCCAACCCGCCGGCTGAGCAGGACGAGATGGCCGAGCCACCACGCGGGCAGCGCGACGGTGACGGCAAAGGCGATGCAGTAGGGCAGGCCGAACAGGGCCCCGAGGCCGATCGCAGCGGCGATGCCGCCGAGGCTCGCGCAAAGCGGGCCCCAGCCGATCGAGGCGACCATCAGCGGTAGCGGTGCGAGATAGAACAGGACGAGCGAGATCAGCGCGCCCGACACGATCGAGGCGAACATCAGGGCCGACGCAGCGCCGGCGATCAGGGCTATCAGTCCAAGAGTCATCATCAGCTGTCCCGCTCCCTTCGAGCGGTTAGAGGCATCTCGCCCCAACCATCGGCGACCGGACGACCCGGAAGCCTTATGAAACCAAAAAAGCGCGGCCGGCGGCGATGTCGCCGCCGGCCGAATTCGTCTTAGCGAATGACGTAGGGCAACAGACCCAGGAAGCGCGCGCGCTTGATGGCGCGGGCGAGCTCACGCTGCTTCTTGGCCGACACCGCGGTGATGCGGCTCGGCACGATCTTGCCGCGCTCGGAGATGTAGCGCATCAAGAGCTTGGAGTCCTTGTAGTCGATCTTCGGAGCATTTGCGCCCGTGAACGGGCAGCTCTTGCGACGACGGAAAAACGGACGGCGTGCACCAGCTTCAGCCATTGATCTTACTCCGCATCCGGCGTTGTCGTTTCAGCTTCGTCGCGCGGACGGCGCGGACCGCGGTCACCGCGGAAGCCACCACCGTCGCGATCGCCGCCACGGAAACCACCCTCGCGGTCGCCACGGAAGCCACCGCCACGGTCGTCACGCTCGCGGTCACGGTCGGCCTTGCGCATCATCGCCGACGGGCCTTCCTCGAGCTCCTCGACGCGAACGCTGAGATAGCGGATCACGTCTTCGCTGATGCGCTCCTGGCGCTCGATCTCGGCGATCGCCGCGGACGGCGCGTCGATGTTGAGCAGCACGAAGTGCGCCTTGCGGTTCTTGTTCATGCGGTAGGTGAGGGAGCGAACGCCCCAATTCTCGGTCTTGGTGACCTTGCCGCCGAGACCCTCGACGATGCCGGTCATCTGCGCAGTCAGCTCTTCGACCTGCTGCGTGCTCGCGTCCTGGCGCGCGAGAAAAACATGCTCATAGAGAGCCATAATGGTCCTTTCCTCATGTTGGCGCATCGCCCGGCGTCAAGCCCTTAAGAGGCCTTCGGAAAGGACTCTGGGATTAAGCTCAGAAGGCGGAAACACGGGACGACGGGCCGACTGGCCCTGCCACACCAAAATCACGAATGATTTGCTGAGACCGTCCGTTCAGCTCCCGGCCGGGGTCTGCGGATGGCGCGCTTATACGGATTTTGGCCGGCTTTGCAAGGTTGGAGGGCCGTGTTTTCGGCCCCGGATGGTTCCGGTGCGGGCAGCGGGACCGGTCCGCCCGGACCACACCAGCTTGATTTATTTGTTTGTATAGCATACAAAGAAATCAACGCAGAGGACCCCAATGGCGGAAAAGTCGGTCCATGAGCTGTTCGAGGCGGCTGGCGACCCCAAGCATGCTGCCCGGGCCACACGTTCGGCCGGCCGCAAGATGCGGTCGTTGCTGCTGGATGCGGCGAGCCCGCTGTTCCGGGAGCGCGGGCTGTCCGGCACGGCCATCACCGACATCGCCGCCGCCGCGGACGCGTTCCCGAGCCAGATCACCTATTACTTCCGCACCAAGGAGGCGCTGTTCGTCGAATGCGCCTGCCGCGAGCTGCTGTATCTGGCGCGGGCGACCGAGCAGGCCGCGCTGAAGGCGCGCACGCCGACGGACTACACCCGTGCGCTGGCCGAGACCGTGACGGCGAGCGATTCGGTCGCCTTCTTCGCCGAGGCGCTGACGCTGACCCGGCGACGCCAGGATCTTGCGCCGCTGGTCGAGCGCACCATCGAGCGCCTGCACGGTGAAGGCGCACGCGCCTATGCGAGCCAGGTCGCGCGGCACGGCTGGCGCTCCCTGCGTGCGCCCGACGAAAGCTCGCGGCGGTTCTGGGCCGTCGCCATCGGCGTCATTCTCGAAGGCTATGCCATGGGCCGGTCGCCGGATGAATTATGCGCCGAGATGCTGCGCGTGCTCGGCGAGCAGGCGAAATCAGCCAGCGACACAGCACGGCTCCGTCTGGTCGACGAGCGCGACACGTCAAGCAATTCGAATGAGGAGGGGTAGGCCATGACCGCACTTCGCATGCGTGCCCGCGATTTCCTGACCGACGACCAACTCGCCGACGTGCGCCAGCGCGTGACCTGGAAAGGCGTCGCGCTGATCGCCCACGCCTGGGCACTCATTGTCGCAGCGATCGCTTTGGTCGCGTGGTGGCCCAACCCGATCACCTACATTCTCGCCGTTGCCATCATCGGTTCGCGCCAGCTCGGGCTCGCGATCCTGATGCATGACGGCGCGCATGGCTGCCTGTCCGCTGACGAGAAGACCAATCTGGCCCTGAGCCAATGGTTCTGCGCCTATCCTCTCTTCGCGGAGACGCGCAGCTATCGGCGCTACCACCTTCAGCATCACGCGCGCACCCAGCAGGAGGACGACCCCGATCTCGTGCTGTCGGCGCCGTTTCCGATCACCAGGCTGAGCTATCGCCGCAAGTTCATTCGCGACATCACCGGGCAGACCGGCTACCAGCAGCGCAGGGCGCAACTGCTCAATGCGCTGGGGCCGAAGGACTGGACGTTGCGGCAGCGCGCTGCGCATTTCTGGGAGAAGCTCGGCCCGCAATGCCTCGCCAATGCCGCGATGTTCGCAGCGCTCGCGGCAGCCGGCGTATGGTGGGCCTATCCGCTGCTATGGCTGGTGCCGCTGTTGACCTGGATGATGGTCATCACCCGCATCCGCAACATCGCCGAGCACGCCGTCGTGCCCGACAGCAGCGATCCCTTGCGCAACACCCGCACCACGCATGCGAATGTCCTCGAGCGGCTGTTCATCGCGCCGTACTACGTGAACTATCACCTCGAGCATCATCTCTTGTTCTACGTGCCCTGCTACAATCTGCCGAAGGTGCATCGCCTGCTGAGTGCGAGCCGGCACGCCGGCCGCATGGAGGTGCAGCCGGGCTACGCCGCGGTGCTGCGGCTGGCGACCGCGAAACCGGACCGGGATGACCGGCCGGGGCAGCTCGTGAACAGCGCGCGCCGCGCGCAGGCAGGGGCGGCGGTCGACGCCAATCAGACCAATGGTGGATTCTAGGGCCAGCATTCCCCGTTGAATCCCGGGCGAAGTTCCTATCTTGGCTTGACATTCCGGCCCCGGACAGTGTCTACGGCCCCCTTTGGAGCATGATCCGGAACCATGGCCTAAGGCCGTGCGTAATCGGCTGCCGGTTCTCGCAGGGATCACGCCCGACAAGCAGGGAGCGCCATGACGGCAGCATTCACATTTCCGGGGCAGGGGTCCCAGGCGGTTGGCATGGGCAAGGCCCTGGCCGACGCCTTTCCGGTGGCGCGCGCCGTGTTCGACGAGGTCGATGCCGCGCTTGGGGAGAAGCTGACGGCGATCATCTGGGATGGTCCGGCAGAAACGCTCCAGCTTACCGAGAACGCCCAGCCGGCGCTGATGGCGGTATCCGTCGCCACCCTGCGCGTGCTGGAGGCCGAAGCCGGGTTTTCCGTGGGGCGGGACGCGGCCTTCGTCGCCGGCCACTCGCTCGGTGAATATTCGGCGCTGGCTGCGGCCGGTAGCCTGACGATCTCGGATACCGCGCGGTTGCTTCGCACCCGCGGTCTCGCAATGCAAAAAGCCGTGCCGGTCGGCGCCGGCGCGATGGCCGCTCTCCTTGGTCTCGACTATGAGGCCGCCATGGAGGTCGCAGGCGAGGCGGCACAGGGCCAGGTCTGCCAGGCCGCCAACGACAATGGCGGCGGGCAGGTGGTGGTCTCCGGCGACAAGGCTGCGGTCGATCGCGCCGTCGAGATCGCCAAGACCAAGGGCGCCAAGCGCGCAATGCTGCTGCCGGTGTCCGCACCGTTCCATTGCAAGTTGATGCAGCCCGCCGCCGACGCCATGGCGGAGGCGCTGGCGAAGGTCACGATCAAGGCGCCGGCGGCGCCGCTGGTGTCGAACGTGCTGGCGAGCGCCATCGCCGATCCCGACGAGATCCGTCGCCGCCTGGTCGAGCAAGTCACCGGCACGGTGCGCTGGCGCGAGTCGGTTGCCTATATGGCAGGGCAGGGCGTCAACCGCTTCTTCGAGATCGGCGCTGGCAAGGTGCTGTCTGGTCTCGTCAAGCGCATTGCGGACGGCGCTGTCGGCGTGTCGGTCGGTGGTCCGAACGACATTGCCGCTGCCAAGGATGCATTGGCCGCTGCGAAGCAGGCCTGAAGGAGTTTTTCAATGTTCGACCTGACTGGCAAAAAGGCGCTTGTCACCGGCGCGACCGGCGGCATCGGCGGCGCGATCGCGCAGGCGCTGCACGCGCAGGGTGCTACCGTTGCGATTTCCGGAACGCGCAAGGAAGTGCTGGATGAGCTTGCCGGCAAGCTCGGCGAGCGTACCCATGTGCTGCCCTGCAATCTCTCCAAGGCCGACGAGGTCGAGGCGCTGGTGCCCGCGGCGGAAGCCGCGATGGGGCAGGTCGACATTCTCGTCGCCAATGCCGGCATTACCCGCGACAATCTCTTCGTCCAGCTCCGTGACGAGGACTGGGAGGAGGTCATCAACATCAATCTGACCTCGACCTTCCGCCTGGCGCGCGCCGCGACCAAGCTGATGATGCGCAAGCGCTTCGGCCGCATCATTGCCATCACGTCGATCGTCGGCGTCACCGGTAATCCCGGGCAGGGCAACTACACGGCTTCGAAGGCCGGCCTGATCGGCATGATCAAGACGCTCGGTGCCGAATACGCCAAGCGCGGCGTGACCGCGAACTGCATCGCGCCGGGCTTCATCAAGACGCCGATGACCGATGCGCTCAACGACAAGCAGCGCGAGACGATTCTGGCCAAGGTTCCGGCCGCCCGCCTGGGGACGCCGGAGGACATCGCAGCCGCCGCCGTCTACCTGAGTTCGAACGAAGCCGCCTACGTCACGGGACAAACCATCCACGTCAACGGCGGCATGGCCATGATCTGAGCCATGATCTGACGTCTCCTTCCGCACTGCCCACAAGGGCGGTGCGGAATGCGGCAAACGGCCGTTTCCGGTGCGAAATGAGGCTTGTAGTCAAGGCAGTTGAAGTATGATAACCGGACGCTCAACGGATGGGCAAAGAACGCCATTGCAGGTTTTTGAAACCCTGTATATTGGCGATGCGGAGCCTTGGCCGTCTCGCCGGGCCTGCATCGGTTAAGATGGGGCCAATCAAAGTTCGTAAGCGAAGGCAGTCAACGACCACGACGGCTCGTATCGTCCCGGGGGGTCGGGTCTACAGGGAACAACACGAGGTTATGCAATGAGTGACATTGGCGAGCGGGTTAAGAAGATCGTGGTCGAACACCTTGGTGTTGAACCCGAGAAGGTTGTCGACGCTGCGAGCTTCATCGACGACCTCGGCGCCGACAGTCTGGACACCGTCGAACTGGTGATGGCGTTCGAAGAAGAATTCGGTTGCGAGATTCCGGACGACGCCGCGGAGACGATTCTCACCGTCGGCGACGCCACGAAGTTTCTCGAGAAGAACGCGAAGAGCTAAGGCTCTTCTATTTTCGCGGGGACAACATTGAAACCGGACGGGCCGCTGACCAGCGGTCAGCCGGTTTCTTGTTATTGGCCGTGAATCTTTCGATGCGGAGTTTTCGGACATGAGGCGGGTTGTCGTCACTGGTCTCGGCATGTTGTCGCCGCTCGGCTGCGGCGTCGAACCGACCTGGAAACGCATCCTCAACGGCGAAAGCGGCGCGCGCAGGATCGAGAGCTTCGATGTCTCCGATCTCCAGACCAAATACGCCTGCACCGTCGTGCGCGGCGACGGCACGAACGATACTTTCAATCCCGATATCTGGATGGAGCCGAAGGACCAGCGCAAGGTCGACGACTTCATCATCTTCGGCATGGCCGCAGCCGGCCAGGCGCTCGATGATGCCAACTGGCATCCCGAGACCGAAGAGGACAAGTGTGCGACCGGCACCATGATCGGTTCCGGCATCGGCGGCCTTACCGGCATCGCCGAAACCGCGATCCTCCTGAAGGAGCGCGGACCGCGCCGGGTGTCGCCGTTCTTCATTCCGGGCCGCCTCATCAATCTTGCCTCCGGCTACGTCTCGATCGCGCACGGCCTGAAGGGGCCGAACCATTCGGTGGTGACGGCCTGCTCGACCGGCGCGCATGCGGTGGGCGACGCCGCCCGCCTGATTGCGCTGGGCGACGCCGACGTCATGGTTGCCGGTGGCGCCGAGTCGCCGATCAGCCGTATCGGCATTGCCGGCTTCAACGCCGCGCGCGCTCTCTCGACCGGCTTCAACGAAACGCCCGAGAAGGCATCGCGTCCCTACGACAAGGACCGCGACGGCTTCGTGATGGGCGAGGGCGCCGGCGTCCTCGTCCTGGAAGAACTCGAGCACGCCAGGCGCCGCGGTGCCAAGATCTACGCCGAGGTGATCGGCTACGGTCTTTCGGGCGATGCCTATCACATCACCTCGCCGTCGCCCGATGGCGATGGCGGCTTCCGCAGCATGTCGGCAGCGCTCAAGCGCGCCGGCCTCACGGCATCCGATCTCGACTACATCAACGCCCACGGCACCTCGACACCGCTCGGCGACGAGATCGAGCTCGGTGCGGTCGAGCGGCTGCTCGGCAACGCCGCTTCCAAGGTCGCGATGTCCTCGACCAAATCCTCGACCGGCCATCTCCTTGGCGCCGCCGGCGCGATCGAGGCCATCTTCGCCATTCTCGCGATTCGCGATAATGTCGTGCCGCCGACCATCAATCTGGACAATCCGTCGGTCGAGACTGCGATTGATCTCGTGCCGCACATTGCGAAGAAGCGCGAGGTCAACGTCGCGTTGTCGAATTCTTTCGGTTTTGGCGGTACCAACGCGTCGGTGATCTTCCGCCGCCTGGTTCATTAGTTTGCGTTTGAAGCGAATCCACCGTTTTGCCGTATTCGGCGATAGTCATACCCCGTGGGCGCGTGCATTGGCTCGACAAGCGATTGTCTGGCCGCGATTGAACCGGCAGGATTCAGGTTGTTTCGATGAGTGAAAGGCCGCCCATTTCGCCCCGGAGTCCGCGGGCAGCGCTGGAGCCCGAGCAGGTTCCGCCGCCGCCGAGGCGATCGGACCGGGCGCGCAATCCCTTCGTGATCGTCGGCAACGCCATCATCACCCTTCTGCTGATCGCCATGCTCGGCGCCGGCGGCGTCTACTATTACGGCCGGCAGGTGCTCGAGGCGGCGGGGCCGCTGAAGGAAGACAAGATCGTCAACATCCCGCAGCGGGCCGGGAAGCGCGACATCGCCGAGACGCTGAACCGGGAAGGCGTGACCGACGTCAATCCCTGGGTGTTCATCGCCAGCGTCGCCGCGCTGAAGGCGAGCTCGGACCTGAAGCCGGGTGAGTATTCGTTCCAGAAGAACGCCTCCTTGCGCGACGTCATCGCCACCATCGTCGAGGGCAAGGTGGTGCAGCATTCCGTCACGATCCCGGAAGGCCTGACCTCCGAGCAGATCGTGGCGCGGCTGTCCGACAACGACATCTTCACCGGCAGCGTCCGCGAATTGCCGCGTGAAGGCACGCTGCTGCCAGAGACCTACAAGTTCCCGCGCGGGACCCCGCGTGATCAGGTGATCCAGCGCATGCAGCAGGCGCACAAGCGCGTGCTGGCCGAGATCTGGGAGCGCCGCAGCCAGGACAGTCCGGTGAAGTCGCCGGAGCAACTGGTGACGCTGGCCTCGATCGTCGAGAAGGAGACCGGCAAGCCGGACGAACGCAGCCGTGTCGCTGCCGTATTCGCCAACCGGCTCAAGCAGAAAATCAAGCTGCAGTCCGATCCGACCATCATCTACGGCCTTGTCGGCGGCAAGGGTACGCTCGGCCGTCCGATCAAGCGCAGCGAGATCACGCAGCCTTCGCCCTACAACACCTATGTGATCGAGGGACTGCCGCCCGGCCCGATCTCCAACCCCGGCCGCGCCTCGCTGGAAGCCACCGCCAACCCGGCCCGCACCCGCGACCTCTATTTCGTCGCCGACGGCACCGGCGGGCATGCCTTCACCGAGACCTACGACGCGCACCAGAAGAACGTCGCCAAGCTGCGCGCGATGGAGAAGCAGATCCAGAACGACACGGTGGAGCCGGCCGAGGATGCGCAGCCGCCGGCGGCCGCCGCACCCGGCGCTGCCGCGGATCCGCCGACCGCGACCACGCCTGCGCGGCCCAATCAGCAGAAAAAGCCGCCAGCCGCTCGCCCCGCCAATCCCGCGCCCGCCCGCCAGGGCTCGGTGCAGCCATCACCGCCGGTGGTCCAGCGTTAGGTTGGCTGCAGACCTGCCTGCGGGACTTTGCGGATTCCATTTTCCTGCAAAATAGTCTTAAGATTCGCGTGGCCT
The DNA here is from genome assembly GCF_052588265.1 of Bradyrhizobium sp. Pa8. Lineage (NCBI taxonomy): Bacteria > Pseudomonadati > Pseudomonadota > Alphaproteobacteria > Hyphomicrobiales > Nitrobacteraceae > Bradyrhizobium > Bradyrhizobium sp. Pa8. The sequence goes on from NZ_CP176767.1 coordinate 4,235,516, forward strand.
GATGGCCTCGCGAATCCTGTGTGTCCGGAGAAATTGACCTGATGGCGCTGTCGTCCATGACCGGCTTTGCCCGAAGCCACGGCGCTAGCGGGCCGTATACGTTCGAATGGGAATTGAAGTCGGTCAACGCCAAGGGCTTTGACCTCAGGGTGCGGTTGCCGCAGGGGTTCGACGAGCTCGAGGCCCACGCCAAGAAGCGCGCCGGCGAGCTTCTGTCGCGCGGCACGGTCTACGCCAATCTCAACGTCAAGCGCGCCAACGCCGCAGCCTCCGTCCGCGTCAACGAGGACGTGCTCAATGCCGTCCTGAAGGCGGCCACGATGATCGCCGGCAAGGTCGACGCGGTCGCGCCGAGCGTCGACGGCCTGCTCGCCATCAAAGGCGTCGTCGAGGTCGCCGAGCCCGAGGGGGACGAGGAGGAGGACAAGGCCGCGCGTGCCGCTGCCGCGGAGGCCTTCGACAAGGCACTCGCCGATCTCGTCGAGATGCGCAAGCGCGAGGGCACGTCGCTCGGGCAGATCCTGACCCAGCGGGTCGACGAGGTCGAGGTGCTGGCGAGGAAGGCGGAAGCCGCGCCGGGCCGCAAGCCCGAGGCGATCAAGGCGAGGCTCGCCGAGCAGATCGCAACCCTGCTCGACACCTCCGACCGTTTCGATTCCGACCGCCTGATGCAGGAGGCGATCCTGATCGCCACCAGGGCCGACATCCGCGAGGAGCTCGACCGCATCGCCTCCCACATCGCGCAGGCGCGCGAGCTGATCGGCAAGGGCGGCCCGATCGGCCGCAAGCTCGACTTCCTGGCGCAGGAGTTTCACCGCGAAGTCAACACCTGCTGCTCAAAGTCGAACGACATCGAGCTGACCAATACGGGCCTGGCCATGAAGAACGTGGTCGAGCAATTCCGCGAACAGGTCCAGAATCTGGAGTGATCGATGACGACGGGCGGTCACGGAACTGACGGTGTCGAGCGGCGTGGATTGATGTTCGTGCTGTCCTCGCCGTCGGGCGCGGGCAAGACGACGCTGTCGCGTCTGCTGATCGAGCGCATGCCCGGCCTTCGGATGTCAGTCTCCGCGACCACGCGGGCGATGCGGCCCGGCGAGGTCGACGGCCGCGACTATCTGTTCGTCGACAAGGCCAGGTTCGACGCGATGGTGAAGGGCGACGAGTTGCTGGAATGGGCGACGGTGTTCGACAACAGCTACGGCACGCCGCGTGCGCCGGTCGAGGCGGCGCTGTCGGCCGGGCAGGACGTGCTGTTCGACATCGATTGGCAGGGCACGCAGCAGCTTCGCGAGAAGGCGCGCGCGGACGTCGTCAGCGTGTTCATCTTGCCGCCCTCGGCCGCCGATCTCGAGAAGCGGCTGCATTCGCGCGCGCAGGATTCCGACGAGGTGATCCGCAAGCGCATGAGCCGCGCCAGCCACGAGATGAGCCACTGGGCCGAGTACGACTACATCGTCATCAACTACGCGGTCGACGAGGCGTTTGCCGAGGTGCAGTCGATCCTGAAGGCCGAGCGGCTTAAGCGCGAGCGGCGGACTGGCCTCGTTGGTTTCGTGCGAGGTTTGCAAGGCCAGCTTCAAGGTTAGGCTTCGCGAGGCGCGGTCCTTCCTGCGCCAGCCGTTCCAGCATCGCCGTGATCACGTCGACGTCGACGGCGTCCTCGATCTGCACATCGTCATCGCGATCGACCGACTCTTTGTCATTGATGTCGTTGGCCGCGAGCCGGGGGCCCGATGCCTCGATCTCGAACTCTCCTTTGAACATGTCGGCCTCGTCGAGCTCTGCGACCTCGTGGCGGGCTTGGGGCGCCCGCTGATCGACGACATCGATCGCGCGATCGATCGCCTTGAGCTGCGCGGCCTTGGGCTGCGCGGCTTCGCGCTGGGCAGCTTGGGGACGCGCGGCATCGAAATCCACCGGGCGCGGCTGCTGCGCGCGCGGCGCGGCAGTCGGCGTCGCCTGGAGCCAGGGCGCGCGGCCGTCGTCGTGCGACTCCCGATTGTCCCAGTTGACGCGGCGATGGTCAGCGGCCTGGACGCGGACGCGTCGTCCGCCCGCAAAGCGATAGACGATGCTGGCGAGGAGGCCGGCGAGCGCCAGCGCGCCACCGATCACGAGCAGCAGCGTCTGGAGCGAGCCGGTGGCTTTATCGGTGGTGGCATCTGCCGCGGCAAGCGCGACCGGGGCGGGGGATTTTGACGGCTTTGCGCTCGGCGGCGCGGGCGAGGCAACAGGAGCGGGCGCAGCTTGCGGCGCGGGCGACGTGGCCGCGGCGGAGGCATCGGGCCAGCGCGTGGCGACCGCGGGCTGCTGCGCGTTGCTGTCGGCGGAGGGAGTGGCAGCTTGTTGCATCAGTGCCGGTTTCGCTGGCGCGGGCGCATTCGGCGTCGCCGGCGCGGCATTGCCCTGCGGCGTCAAATATTCGGCGCGTGCGTCCTGCACCGGGCGCTGCTGCGGTGCTGCTGAATCTGCCGTCGGTAGATCGGGCGCAGGCGCAGCCTGCGCGGTCTGCACGGCCTTGGCGCTATCCTTGGCGCTATCCTTGGCGCTGTCCTTGCCGCCTGCGGCGCGCAGATACCAGCATTGCCGCTTGGTTCCGCGCTCCACGCGATAGTACCAATGCTGCCCCTGCGGCGCGACGCCCTTTGGCGAGCCGAGGCAGTCGCTGGCGGCATTTGCCGTGCTCGTTGCCTCCGGCGCATTCTGCGACACGGCGGCCAGTGGTGCGCCGGCAATGATGCTGCCGACAAGCGCAGATATGAACTTCGCGGTGCGGTTGCCCATCCTGGTCTCCCGATTACGCATGACGCAACTCGTTACCTTCCCTTTGTCATCAAAGACTTGGGTGGCAATGAGCCGCAAATCCGGAGAGGATGTGGCTTGAATCGGGCCTGCGCGGCGTTCGTTCCGCCGCGAATTCAGGCGTTTTCGAGGGCTATTGCTTCGCCGAACTCCAGGTTCCGCCGCAGCCGTCGGAGCGGCGCCAGGTTCCGGAACCAGCGCGGCCCGAGAGCCGACCGGTGCTGGTAAAGGTCACGCCCTGGCCCTGGCCGGACGTGCTGACCGAGCCGCTCGGGCTGACGGTTCCGCGAACGCCTTCGCCGATGATCTTGCCCGAGCTCACGACGACGGCGCCGCTCGTGCTGCCGCCGCAACCAATGCTGATGACCGCCCAGGCACCGTCGAAACCACCGCCGCCACCGCCACCTCCGCTTCGCCGAGGCGACGAGCGTTCCTCGGTCGCCGGCTTGCTCCGGCGTGAGGGCGCGGCCGGTTCGGCCGAGCGGCCTGAAGAATCCTGGCGCGAGCCGGACAGCGATTTCTCGTCATTGCCGATCGAGCCGCCGGCGCTGCCGGACTGCGAGAAGGCGGACGACGAGGCGAGGGCGAGGTTGAGGAGGGACGCAAGGGCGATCGTACGGACGACGGCATTGGGCATGAGGAAACAATCCGAAATGAAAAAGGTATCAGCGGCCGGAGCCGTCGGCGCAGACGGATCCGATAATGCGGCAAGCTTTGCCAGCCTTGCCGCATTCGTCAAGCGCGGCGTCCTTCGCGCGCTGCACGTTGTCGCGCTGGACCAGCGACCAGGACTTGTCCGAGATCGCGAACGCGCCGCAGCTTTTGCCGTAGAAGGAGAGCTCGATCGGACATTTGGCGCCGGCGCAATTGCCCCGCGCATCCGCCACCGCCGCGCGCCGCGAGGCGTGGTTCCACGATATGCCCCATTTGCTGCTGTCGGGCCCGTACACGATCGAGCCCCACGGCTTCAGATCCTCCATCTTGCGCATCCGGAGCAGCAGGCCTTCGGTCGCTTCGCCCGTCGGCGCCATCGAGATCCGCTGCTGGAGCTTCGTGATCGCACGGGTCAGTCCATCGGGCGTGTCAGGATCGAAATTGAGCTCGTAGAGCCGCTCGCTCAATTCGCTCAGCAGCGCGGCATCGCGCAGCGGCACGCGATCGGGATCGGCGCGCAGCCGATCCGCCGGCAGCGGGTCGGGCTGCATCGCCGCGACCTGCGGCGGCGGGCTTTGTGTCGGCGGCACGAAATAGAAGGTGCCGTCGATCGGCGAGGACGACACCCAGGGCTGCTGCGCGCCTGATGTGGCGCGCTTCACGGCGAGGCCGACCTGGTTGAAGGTCTGGAACACGTCGAGGCCGGCGGTCCGGACCGTCGCCGCCAGCGCCTTGGTGTAGGGGCTGTGGCCGTCGCTGCCGTCCTGCGCGACGTTGCCGGGCTGCGTCGCGTAGGAGATCAGCGTGCCCTCCGGCGCGCGCATCTGTGCGAGGCCGCCGTCGGAGGATCGCAGGCCGCGCGAGCCAAACGGGTTGTTGCGGCAGGCGTCGAGGATCACGAGGTTGAGGCGCGTGCCCGATCCCTGCATCTGCCGCAGCACGAGGTTGACGTCGGTCATCTGGAAATCGACATCGGCCTCGCGCGTCGGATTGGCGCCGACAGGCACGAGATAGTTGGAGCCGGCGACCTGCACGCCGTGGCCGGCGTAATAGAACAGCGCGACGTCGGCGCCCTGGACCTGCCGGCCAAAGCTCTGCACCGCGATGTCCATCGCGCCCTTGTCGAGATCGAGCTGGGCGCGCCCGCCGACCAGCGTGAAGCCGAGCGCGCCAAGCGTCTCCGCCATCAGGCTCGCGTCCTTGGACGGGTTGTCGAGCGGCGTGATGTTCTTGTAGGCGGAGTTGCCGACGACCAGTGCAATGCGCTTGTCGGCCGAGGCCGGCGCCGCCCCGGCGACAAGCAGGGCTGCGGCCAGCGCCGCCAGCCCCACGACGCGATTGAAAACCCTCGCGCGCATGAAAACCCCCAAAGCGAAAAATCTTCAAGGCAATGAGGCCAATCTACCAGCCCGGTGCCCCGGCGAAAAGCGGTGCGACATTCTGTGCAGGGTAGTCGCGTAGGAGCGTTACAGGCTGTCGTGCCTTTTCCGGCCATCCACGTCCCTGTGTCGCGTGGCGAGGCGTGGATGGCCGGGACAAGACCGGCGTCGGCCAAGTGATGGGTTTCGCAAGGGCTCGATCCACCCCACGGACCACGCACGCAGGCCGGAATGATGAGGAATGGATCTATCTTTCGATACGCGTAGGTACGAAGGTGGCGAGGGCGCGAAAGCCTACTTCCACACCCGCGCAAGCGTGATCGCCAGACACCCCAGTGCCGTGCTGATGAGTCCCACCATCGCGTAGGACTGCGCGAACACGCCGGTCTGAATGAAGACCTGGCAGGCGATGGCGCTGCAGATTGCGGCCAGCAGCAGGCAGGCGCAGCCGACGATGATCGACAGATAGTGTATCGCGGTTGCGACGGGCCTTGCCGGTGATGCGGGATCGTTCGTGCAGGGTTACAACGGCGCGGCCGGCGGCGGGTTCCTCCGCCGCGGCGTGCGCGCAAGACCATCAGGCGCGGGCGCAGCAATCGACGAGTGCGCGCCAGATGCGCTTGACTTCGATGGTCCGCTGCAGCTCAAGGACGTGGTTCTCGTTTGCAGGAGACGATATTTCCTCCAGTCGTGATTGACGTGGTGCGATCCAGCGCTCGGATATCGGATCGTACCATTTGCCGAGATTGACCAAGTTCGTGTCTCCTCTCTTCGATCCCCCTGGTCTTGACTATCCCATGCGCCTGTTCGTGGTGTTCTGGGTGATGTTGCCGTGCTCGGCCTGCTCGCGAATGTTCTGCTTCTCGTCGTCGCGATGGCCCTTGGTGGTGTCGAGCGGAACTGACGGCGCGCTGCCGGGACCCTTGTGGCTCTGGTTCTCCTCCGGAACAGGCTTGACCGTTTTCGTCAGCGGCTTCGTCATGGGCTTTGACTCCGTCGTTGCCTCACGAGATGCCAACGCACGGGACATTCGCGGCGTTCCAACCGGTGGCCTGATGTGATCGGTGCGGAGGCGACGGGAAGGGCTGTCAGCGAAACCGCCGTGTCACCATTGCGAGCACGAAGACAGGCTCGCTTCCGTCAAACACGCTGAGCGTCCAGCTGTCGCCGGGGCGCAACGCATGCTCGACGTCGCGGGAGAGGCGGACGGCTTCGCGCCAGGCAGCCTCGTCGTCGAGGAGCGTTTCACCGGTCGTGTCGGTGTGAGGTTGCTGGCCCTCGAAATGAAAGAAGTACCGCGGCATGTCGGGCAATGCGGGTCACGCAAATATGTTCCGGCTGCGCGGACTGTTCTAGCCCGCCGCGCGTCCCAGCACTTCGCGAAAGTGCTTCTTCACCGCGCCGTTGCAGGTGCAGGCGCTCGTCTCGAGCGCCGGCGCATCGAGAATCAGGATGGCACCGCGGCGGGTCGCGAGGATGCGTCTGGCCTTGAACGTCTGGATGACGCGGCTGGCATAGCTGCGGGAGACGCCGAGCATGCCGGCGAGCTGCTCATGGGTGAGGCGGATTTCGTCGCTGCCGATATGCTCCCGGGCCGCGATGATCCATTTCGCCGCGCGTTGCTCGATCGAATGCGCCGCGTTGCAGGCCGCGGTCTGGAGCAGCTGTGCGAACTGGCAGGCTGCGTAGCGCGAAAAAATCTCATGTAGGCTGGGCGATCGCTGCTGCGCCTGCTCGAGCGCGCGCAGCGGCAGGCGAACCAGCGTGCCGCCGACCTTCACGACGACGCGGGAAAAGGCCAGCGACGGGCTGCGACCTGCGGAAAGGCCGACCCCGCCCTCGCGGCCCACCAAGAGACTTTCGACCTCGCGGTCATCCTCAACCGGCACCGCGAACGATACGAACGCAGGGCCGCAGGGGAAGTGGACGACGGAGATGCCGTCGCCGGCGTGATGCAGAACGTGGTTCGCGGCGAGCTCGACCGATTGCAGGTGAGGTGCGAGCAGTTCGAAATCCTGGGCGCTGAGCGTTCGCAGCAGATCGTTCCTGGGCCGGCCGGTCACGCTTCTTGTCTCTGGGCTCTTCGTTGGCCGGGAATCGGCGTCTCTGGGAAAAACCCTACGTTTCCGCGCAGGAACCGACAGTTCCAAAGTGAACACAAGTGTTTGCGGGAAACCGAAAAGTTCGCAGCAGCGTGGCGTCGCGCCGTCCGGCGTTGCCCGCAGGACACGCTGCGAACTTTGTTCTCACCCGGAGAACTACGGAATTTCGAACTGAGGCGGGTCCCCTGTTCAGGAGTGAACGGCGCGTGTGAGGCGGCAGGCTCTTATCCGAGACGGATCTGGCGTTCGGCCGGGCGGCTTTGGGCCACCTGCTTGCGGTAGGCATCGATCGCCTTGTTGGCGAGCATCAACTGCCGGCGCTCACCTTTCCTGACCTGCGCTTCGATGGCATCCAGGATGATGTTCGCGCTCTCGTCCGGAGGACCGAGCTCGCCGCTCTGCTCCAGGAAGCTCCAGGCGATGAAGAACGCGCTTTCGACGGTGCAACGAATGGACATGCGCTGCCAACGCGGTGTGGCCGCAGCCGTTCCGCGCGCAGCGACCTGCTTCCAGTGAGCGGGCAGGGTTCGCGCTACTTCAACGAGGAGCTGATCGAGCCGAATTTCAACTTCAACGAGGAGCCGAGATTGTTGATCACGGCGATGATCGCGAGCGCGATGCCGGCTGCGATCAGGCCGTATTCGATCGCAGTGGCGCCGGTCTCATCGGCCAGGAAGCGGCGGATGGTCTGCATGGCCTCACCAGAATTCCAAAGAGAGAAAGCTGGCGAGGACTTTAGTTCGCGACGTGCCGGTTCCCCTATTTGGAACCGGGGCTTGCGTCAATTCCGGGTTAATTCGGCGGAGGAAAACGCGGCGGCGAGACCCCATCCCGCCGCCAAGCCTGTCCGGATTTCCCTGCGCGTCAGTTCTTCAGCACGATGCGGCCGACGACCTTGCCGGCGCGCAGCTCGTCGATCCATTTCTGGACGTCGCCCATCGGCTCCTCGCGCATCGGCGTCGGCTTGATCTTGCCGGCGCGGGCAAGCGCCATCAGCTCCTGGGCCTCGGTGAGCGTGCCGACCATGAAGCCTTCGATGGTCATGCGCTTGTAGACCCACTGCACCATCGGCAGCGTGAACTGGCCGCCCATCAGGCCGGAGACGACGATCTTGCCGCCCCGCGCTGCGACGGCCACCGCAAACGCCATCGACTTCTCGTTGCCGGCGAAGTCGACGATCTCGTCGAAGCCGCCCTCGGTCTCTTTCAGGATGCGCTTGATTACGTCGGGCTCGGCCGGATCGTAGGCGCCGGCTGCACCGTTCTTCAGCGCGGTGTCGCGCGCTGCCGGAGAGAGATCGGCGACCGTGATCGGCTGCTTGAACATGGCCTGCGCGAACGACAGGCCCATCATGCCGACGCCGCCCAGTCCGATCAGTAGCAGATTGCGCTGGCGCGGACGGTCGACCAGGCGCTTGAGCGCGCCATAGGCGGTCACGCCGGAACACATCAGGGTCGCGGCCTGGTTGACGGGCAGGGGATCGTAGTCGAGCAGGTACTTTGCGTCGGGCACCAGCACGTGCGTAGCGAAGCCGCCGTCGATGGAGACGCCGAGGAAGCGCTGCTTCGCACAAAGATTTTCGTCGCCATTGGCGCAGTCGCGGCACTGGCCGCAGCCGATCCACGGGAAGACCGCCTTCTTCGCTCCGACCAGCCCGGCCGGTACGTCAGGGCCGACTTCGTCGACCACGCCCGCGATCTCGTGGCCGAGCGTGAAGGGCAGCGTCATGCCGCGCGTGGTGTCGAGCTTCTTGCCGCCGCCGAGATCAGCATAGCCGTCCTGGATGTGCAGGTCGGAATGGCAGAGGCCGCAGCGCTCGATGCGCACCAGCACCTCGGCGCCTTTCGGCTTCGGCGTGTCGACGATGGTCTCGCACAAGGGCCCATCGAACTTGACCAGGGACTGCCGACGCATCAACGCCATATTCCTTCCTCCGAAATTCCTGCTATCCAGCTTGCTTTCGTATATCCGCCAATTCACGCGCCATGGCAACAAAGCCTGATATCGGGATGGTCTCGGCACGCCGCGTCGCATCGACACCCGCGGCCGCGGCAAGGCGAGCGGGATCCGCTTGAAGCGATTTCAGGCTTTGCCGCAGCATTTTTCGGCGCTGCCCGAAAGCGGCGGCTGCGACCTGTTCGAGCAGCTTGCGATCGCAAGGCAGAGGCTCTGCGCGCGGCACCAGCCGCACGACGGAGGAGGTGACTTTTGGCGGCGGCACGAAGGCTGACGGCGAAATGTCGAACAGGATCTTTGTCTCGCAGCGCCAGTTGGCGAGCACGCCGAGGCGGCCATAGGCCTCCTCGTCCTCGCGCGCGACGATGCGCTCGCCGACTTCGCGCTGGAACATCAGGACCATCATGTCGTACCACGGCGGCCAGGGGGTGGTCGTGAGCCAGCCGATCAGGAGCTGGGTCGCGATGTTGTAGGGTAGGTTCGCGACGATCTTTGCTCTTTCACCATTGAGCAGCGGACGCGGGTCGAAGGTCATGGCATCGCCATGCACGATCTCGAGCCGGCCGGGATAGTGCGCGGAAATGTCCTCCAACGCAGGGATCGCGCGCTCGTCATGCTCGATGGCGATGACGCGTTTGGCGCCGAGCGCGAGCAACGCGCGCGTCAACCCGCCGGGACCGGGACCGATCTCGACGATGGTGGAGTCCTCGAGCGGCGCGGCGGCGCGCGCGATGCGCGCGGTGAGATTGAGGTCGAGCAGGAAGTTCTGCCCCAGCGATTTGCGCGCCGACAGCGCGTGCTGGCGAATGACCTCGCGAAGCGGCGGGAGGTCGTCGATCGCGCTCATCAGCTTTGCGCAGCCGCCATGCGGCTTGCGAGCTTGAGCGCAGCGATCAGGCTTGCCGGATTGGCCTTGGCCGTGCCGGCGATGTCGAAGGCCGTGCCGTGATCGGGCGAGGTGCGGATGAAGGGAAGGCCGAGCGTGACATTGACCGCGTCGTCGAAGGCGACCGTCTTGATCGGGATCAGCGCCTGGTCGTGGTACATGCAGACGGCGCAGTCATAGGTGCTTCGAGCGGCTTCGTGAAACATGGTGTCGGCAGGGAGCGGTCCCTTCGCCTCGATGCCGTCGCTGCGCAACGCCTTGAGCGCTGGCGCAATCACGGTTTGCTCCTCGTGGCCGAGTGAGCCGTCCTCTCCGGCATGCGGGTTGAGGCCGGAGATCGCGATGCGCGGCCTTTCGATGCCGAAGCGGGATTTCAGCTCGGTCGTGACGATGCGCACGGTCGAGACAATGAGCTCGCTGGTGAGCTGGGCCAGCGCATCGCGCAAGGAGACGTGGATGGTCACGGGCACCACGGCGAGCCGCGGCGACCACAGCATCATCACCGGCTGCGGCACGCGGCCGTCCTCCGCGGCAAGCTCGGCGAGATATTCGGTGTGGCCGGGATGGCGGAAGCCTGAGCGGTAGAGCACGCTCTTGGCGATCGGGTTGGTGACGACGGCGCTGGCGCGGCCTTCACGGACATCGGTGACCGCCTGCCGGATCGAAGCGAGCGCGGCCGGCGCGCTCGCGTCATCGGGCTTGCCGGGCTCGGCTGTCGCACTCTCACCCGTTGCGACCACGGGCAGGGCCTCGGGGAAGGCGGCTGCGGCCTCGCCGGCGCTTACCGAGGCAATCCGGATATCGGCGCCGAGGGCCTTGGCGCGGCGGGCGACGAAGGCCTCGTCGCCGAGCAGATAGAAGGCGGGCAGGTTCAGTTCGCGGCGTCTGAGCCAGGCCGCGATCGTGATGTCGGGGCCGATGCCGGCGGGCTCTCCCAGGGTCAGGGCGAGGGGCTTCGAAGGCTTGATGGAAGGTTCTAAGGCGAAGTTGGCCATCAGCGGTTGCGATATTCGATCATCGCCGCTTTCCGGAGATCTTCGAGATAGGCCTTCTGGGTCTTCTCGTACTTCTCCGAATACATCTTCTCGCGGACCTCGCGCTTTTTCGGCGTGTCGATCGTGGTCGGCTTGCGCGAGCACAGCACGACCATCTCGATGCCCGCCTTGGTGACCTCCGGCGCCGTCAGATGGCCGATCTGGGTGTCGTCGAGCACCTTGCGAAGCGCCTCGGGCAGGTCCGCGGTGGTCTTGGTGACGGTGTCGCGGATGGTGGCGTTCGGCGTCGAACGGAACAGCGAATTGGCTTCCTCGCAGCTTCCGACGCGCGAGCGATAGCTCTCTGCTTCCTTCTGCCGCGTCTCCAGGAAGGCCTGGGACGAGCCGCGCGGCACGATCAGCACGATCGGCTGCATCTTGTACTCGGTGCCCTCGATCTGGAGCTTGTCGCCGGTCTGGGCCTGCACGGCCTGCGCGACATCGCGCTCGCCGACCATCAGCTTCTCCTTGAAGCGGCCGCGTACGAGGCTGGTCCAGACCATCTCGGACTTCATGCGGCCCTTCAACGTCTCGGGGCGGACGCCCTTGACCTCGAGCGACTTGGTGAGCTGCTCCGGCGAGATGCGCATGCGCTGCGCCATGGCCTCGTAGGACTGGTTGATGTCGGAGATGCCGGGGTCGACGCCGTACTTCTTGCCTTCCTTGAGCTTCACCTTGTCGTCGATCAGCGCGTTGATGACATCCTGCCGGCTCGGGGTCTTCTGCGTCGTGAGCTGGTCGAGCTTGGAGCGCTGCTCGATGTCGAAGTCGGTGATCGGGTCGCCGTTGACCATCACGACGATGTTCTGCGCGCGAGACGGTGCGGGCAGGCCGGTCAGGACCAGCCCGGCACTGATGGCGAGGAGGAGGCGAAAAACAGGCAATTGGGTCGTCATGATTATCGCTCGCATGTCAGCCGGGATGAGCTCGCGATCGGGAGAGCCCGGCCGTCACTTCAGACGGTTCATTGGTAGCCGGCGGACGAGCTGGACCCGGTCGAGGTCGCCAGCGTGCGCAGGCCGATCTGGAACATGAACGCGTGGTTCAGCACGGGCGGCGCCGAGCCCGCAGAGTAACTATACGAAGTTACATAGTTCAAGCCGAGCACGAAGCAATCGTCGACATAGCCCGCTCCGAGCACATACTGGTTGATCTTGTTGGCTTCGAGGTCCCAGCGTGCCGAGCCGGTCACCACCCAATTGGCCGCGACCTTGATCGAGCCCGAGGTCAGGATGCCCTCGCGACGCGTCAGATAGCCGAGCTCCGGCTGCTCGGCGTAATTGCCGTACATCATGCTGACCGACCAGCGATTGAAGTTGGCGCGGCCTTCCGCCTCGAAGCGCTGCACGTTCCAGGTCTGCTCGTCCATGCGGGAGCGGACGCTGAACGTGTAGGTGCTGTTGGGCGAGTAGCTCGCGCTCGCCACGTAATCCGAGCGCGGCTTGTCGAGGCCGGAATCCAGGCCGGTGTTGATGGTGTCCTGGACCGTGTAGGAGTTCAGGCCGAACAGCTGGTAGGACTGCCCGAACAGCACCTTGACGGCGCCGCCCTTGTCGAACTGCGTGGTGGACTGCACGCCGACATTGGCGCGGCCGCCGCCCTCGACGCGGTCGTAACCGGAGAACTTGTCGACGCTGAACAGGTTCGAGGTGTCGAACACCATGCTCTGGGCGTCCTCGTTCGGGAACCTGCCGGCGTAGGTCTCGTTCGGCCGGATGATGACCTGCGCGATCGGCTCGATGGTGGTCGAGCCCCAGGGCTGAACGTTGATGAAGGGATAGCGGTATTCGAGGCCGACGGTCGGCATCAGGCGGAACGCCTGGGTGTCGCCGACCGGCAGGTAGTTCGACACGCCTGGCTGGTTGGAGATCGAGGCGTTGACCGCGTCGGCGCGGAGGATGGCGAACGGCGTCCAGATCTCGCCGAACGGGTCGGTGAAGGACTTGCGCCACTGCGCTTCCGCCGTGAGGCGGGTGTAGGTGCCGGGGACGCCGCGCAGCAGGCACTGCGACGGCGTGCGCGCGAGCGGATCGGCCGACGTCGTCGTGCACAGGCTGTTGGTGTTGGCGAGCGTGGTGATCGGATCGAACACCGCGGTGTCACGCGACAGGTTCGTGAAGTTGGTCTTGTAGCTGAGCTCGCCGCCGAACACCGGATAGTTGAGCACGTTCGAATAGTCGATCACGGGATAGACGATCGGAACCTGGCTCTGGTTGCCCGAGTAGCTCAGCCAGTACATCGTGCGCGCATCGAAGAAGCTGCGATTGCCGACGCCGGTCAGATAGAGCTGCGACAATGCGTCGGTCGGCAGATACAGGAACGAGCCCAGCGGATCGCGGTATTGCGACAAGCGGTAGTCCGAGAAGAAGTAGTAGTCGGACATGACGACGCCGTCCCAGCCCCAGACCCACTTGTCGTTCAGTGCGAACTGACCCTTGGTGTCGACGGCGCCGCGGAACTGGCGGTCGCCGGGCTGGCCGGCGAGTGCGCCGGGGTCGAGCTGGTCGATGCCGTAGACTCGGATCTGGTAGGCGCCGTCCATCAGGCGCTGGCGGTACTCGGCCTGGAACAGCACACCCTGCCTGGAGGTGATGCGCGGGCTGAAGGTCATGTCCATATCGGGCGCGATCGCCCAGTAGAACGGAACTTCGACGCCGTAGCCGAACGGCGTGTTCGACGTGAAGCCCGGCATCAGGAAACCGGTCTTGCGCTTCACGGTCGGGTCGGGCGTCGAGAAATAGGGCATGTAGGCGATAGGCACGCCGAAGAACTCGAGCTGTGCCGTCTCGAAATACAGCATCTTCTCCTGCTGGTCGTGGATGATGCGCGCACCCTTGACCTGCCACAGCGGCGGCTTCTTCGGATCGTCCTTACACGGCGCGCAGGCCGTGTAGACGCCGTTCTCGAACACCGTGTAGTTGCCGCTGGAGCGGTCGGCGCGGCTCGCGGCCATGCGGGTCTGGTCGGCGGTGTCCACGCGCAGCGAATCGACAAAACCGTCGCGGTAGTCGTCGGAGAGATCCAGGATCTCGGCATAGGTGATCTTGCCGTCGGCATCCGTCATCCGGACGTTGCCTTCAGCATGCAGCCGCTTGGTCTTCTGGTCGTAGATGACCTTGTCGGCCTCGACGCTGGTGCCGTTGTAGAACAGCTGGACGTTACCGACCGCGGAGACGCGCGAATTGTTGTAGTCGTAGTCGACCTCGGTCGCCTGAACCAGCATCTGGTTGTCGTTGGCGACCTTCGGCGGCTTCGGACGCGGCGGCAGCGGATTGTAGGTGAAGCTCTGGGCGGAGGCCGGCGCCACGGCGGCAACGTCGATCAGCCCGCCGAGCGACGCCACGGCGGCGACAGCCAGCAGGAGCCCGCGAATGGACAAGCCGCAACCGTTCGCGCGCACCAATGTGCGCCGCGTCAAACGAGACACGGGTCCTCGATGGACGGCAGTCACTAACCGTCCTCCTGGTACAACAAGGCCAAAAAGCCGGTGAGGCCGCCCACCACCACGGGCAACCACGCCGCAGCGATCGGATGCATCAACTCAGCCTTGCTCAAGTCTTCAGTCACTTTCGACAGAACGTAGAGCAGAAAGCCTGCGCCCACGCCACTCAAAACCATCTTCTGCACGCCGCCCATCCGGAAGAAACGCAACGACACGGAAGCCGCCAGCATCACCATGGCGGCCAGCAAAAACGGCTGTGCCAGGAGCTTGTGATACTGGAGTCGATAGCCGGCTGTCGCGAAGCCCGAGCTCTCGGAGGAGCGGATGTAGCTCGGTAGTTGCCAAAAGGACACAGTCTCGGGTGTGGAAAAGCTGTTGCGGATCTGGGCTTCGGTCAGCGTCGTTGGAATCTCCAACGTCGCCTGGTCGATCGGCGGCGAATCCAGCGAGAAGCGGCGCACCGATTTGAACAGCCAGTGACCGGACTCCAGCGCCGCCTCGCGCGCCTCGATCCGCTCCTTGAAATGCCAGTCCGTATCGAATCGGAACAGGGTCAGGCCGGTCAGCCGCACGCCCTGCTGCTCGCTGCGCGCCGCATTGATGATGACCTGGCCGTCATTGGTGACCTGGTTGAGCCAGAAGCCGGAGGCGTCCTGGATGCCGCCGCCGGGCGCCGAGCCGAACAGCTCGGCTTCCATGCGCTTGGACAGCTCGCGCAGGTTCGCCGACATCGGATTGTAGGCGACGGTGGCGATGACCCCGATCAAGAGCGCGCTGCCGAGAGCCGGCGAGATGAATTGCCACGCGGAGATGCCGGCGGCGCGCGCGACCACGAGCTCGAGCCGGCGGGAGAGGGCGAGATAGCAGGTCATGGCGCCGATCAGCATGCAGAACGGCGTCAGCTTCTCGAGCAATTGCGGGACCCGGAACAGCGAGGTCTCGGCCACCATGATCGCGGAGGCGGATGCGAGTCCTGAGGTCTTGCGCACCATCTCGATGTAGTCGACCAGCACCAGCAGCAGGAAGATGCTCGCGAACACGCCGAGCGCCGCGACGACGAAGCGTCCGGCGAAATAGCGCCCGAGTGTGTTGGTGAGCATGCTCATGCGACGGCCGGCCGTCCGAACAGCCGCGCGATACGCGCGTTCGACCTGTTGATGGCCTCCATGAGGCGGGGCGGCGGCTCGACCACGATGCCGCCGATGATCATCCACAGCCCGACGCCGATGGCGCCCAGGACCATCGCGTATTGGAACAGCACCGGACCAGGCGACTTCACCGCCATCACCGAGCAGGCGAATCCCGCCATGCGCAGGCCGAACACGGCGATCACCGAGCCGCCGATCGAGAAGTTGCGGCTCTGGCGCGTGGTGCGCGGCGCGCCGAGGAAGGCGAAGGTCAGCACGGCAAAGGCGAAGGGATAGATCGGCGCCAGCAGGCTGTCGTGCAGAGCCGAGCGGAACTGGCCGGGAATCTGCTTGTAGACCGGATCGTCCTCGGACGGGGAGAACAGCTCCCAGAGATAGCGCTCGCGGATGCCGAGGGTGACGTCGTGACCCTGGCCCGAGAACTTCGACATGTCGAAGCCGTAGCGGCCGAACGCCACCAGCGCGGGATCGCGCTTGCCGGCCTCGAAGCGCTGGAGATTACCGTCCTTCAGCACCAGGAACGAGCCGTTGTCGTTCTTCACGACCTCGCCATGCTCGGCGACGATCGAGACGCGCTCGTTGGGATCGCGGCGATCGTCGATGAAGATCCCGGCGAGGATGCCGCCGGGCTGGCGTTCGCGGATCCGGATCGTCAGGTTCTTGTCGAGCTGGGCGAAGCGGCCGGGCTGGAGGATGTTGGTGAGCACGTCGGCCGTGATCTCAGCGTCCCACTGCTTGATCCGCCGCATGCCGTCGGGGGCGAGATAGGCCGCGATGAAGGCGACCAGCAGCGCCACGACACAGGTGGCGTAGAAGAACGGATAGAACAGCCGGAACGGCGAGAAGCCGGCGGCATTCATCACGATGATCTCGGAATCGGTCGCGAGCTTGTTCAGCGTGTGCGAGATCGCGATCATCAGCGCGATCGGCGAGATGATCAGGACCAGCGCCGGCACGACGAGGCTGGTGATGCCGAGGAACGTCAGGATGGTCTGACCCTGGCTCGTCATCAGGTCGATGCCGCGCAACGCCTGCGTAATCCAGATCACGCCGGTGAGGCTGACCAGGACCAGCGCAAACGACGCTAGCGTCGTGCGGAAGATATACCTATCGATTGACCCCATGCGCTACCGCACGAATCCCCACCAGCGCCCCAATGCAGGCCGGAAGTCCGGTTGCCCAACCAATCCCCGATCAGGGGATCCCCAAGGTCGGCCAACCACCTCTTCCACCGGCTTACTCTCTCTCTACCATCCCTTTGATCCGTCAACAAAATGGCTGCCCCGTGGCGTCGTCAATATATGGTTAATATTTCCCTCGTTGTGGCCCGGCGGCCACGGGGGTCCTTGGCAGCTGCCGGGCCGGTGGCCCATAGTGGGGAAAGTCCAGTGAATCGTCGTTCAGCTCCGGCCCGTGGCCGGGTCCGCCGAGCGGCGAAAAGCCCGATGTTTTGAAGGAGTTACCCATGTCCGATGCCATCAAGGTCGGCTTTGTCCCGTTGTCTGCTGCCGCCCGTGGCATCCTGGTCGTGTTCTGCGACGACACTTTGAAGCTCGGCCCGGCGACGGCCAAGGCGCTCGGCGGCGCCACTGAGCTGGTCAAGCGGGCAGCCTCCGCCGCCGCCTTCAAGGGCAAAAGCGGCGCCGCGCTGGACATCCTGGCGCCGGAGGGGGTGAAGGCCACCCGCCTGGTCGTGATCGGCGCCGGCAAGGCGGCGAGTCTGAAGGCGAACGACTTCCTCAAATTCGGCGGCGTGGCGGCGAGCAAGTTCT
This sequence comes from Bradyrhizobium sp. Pa8, assembly GCF_052588265.1. Lineage (NCBI taxonomy): Bacteria > Pseudomonadati > Pseudomonadota > Alphaproteobacteria > Hyphomicrobiales > Nitrobacteraceae > Bradyrhizobium > Bradyrhizobium sp. Pa8. Next base: position 4,252,697 of record NZ_CP176767.1, read on the forward strand.
CGGCCGGGGCCGCCGCCATGACCATCATCGCGGAACTTCCCAATGGCGCCATGACCAGCGAGCAGGCGGTTGCGATCGCCTCGGGCCTGCGGCTGCGCGCCTACAAGTTCGATCGCTACAAGACGAAAAAGAAAGACGGCGAGGAGGGCGGCTTGCGCGCCGACGTCTCGCTTGCGGTCGGCGATGCCACCGCGGCGAAGAAGGCGTTTGCCTCGGCCGGCCATGTCGTCGACGGCGTGATCATCGCGCGCGACCTCGTCAACGAGCCGCCGAACGTGCTTTTCCCCGAGGAGTTCGCGCGCCGCGCGGGCCTGCTCCGCAAGCTCGGCGTCAAGGTCGAGGTGCTCGACGTCAAGGCGATGGACAAGCTCGGCATGGGCGCGCTGCTCGGCGTCGGCCAGGGCTCGTCGCGGCCGAGCCGCACCGTCATCATGCGCTGGGACGGCGGCAAGAAGGGCGAGGCACCGGTCGCCTTCGTCGGCAAGGGCGTCTGCTTCGACACCGGCGGCATTTCGATCAAGCCGGCCGGCAGCATGGAGGACATGAAGGGCGACATGGGCGGGGCCGCCTGTGTCGTCGGCCTGATGCATGCGCTGGCGGCGCGCAAGGCCAAGGCCAACGTGGTCGGCGCCATCGGCCTCGTCGAGAACATGCCCGACGGCAATGCGCAGCGGCCGGGCGACATCGTCACCTCGATGTCGGGCCAGACCATCGAGATCATCAACACCGACGCCGAAGGCCGCCTCGTGCTGGCCGACGTGCTCTGGTACGTCGCGAAAAAGACCAAGCCGAAATTCATGGTGGATCTGGCGACACTGACCGGCGCGATCATGGTCGCGCTCGGCACCGAGCATGCCGGCATGTTCTCCAACAATGACGAGCTCGCCGACCGTCTGCTCGGGGCCGGCATCGAGAGCGGGGAGAAGGTCTGGCGCATGCCGCTCGGCCCCGAATACGACAAGCTGATCGATTCCCAGTTCGCCGATATGAAGAACACCGGCGGCCGCCATGGCGGCTCGATCACCGCGGCGCAGTTCCTCCAGCGCTTCGTCGACGGTACGCCCTGGGCGCATCTCGACATCGCCGGCACGGCGATGGGGGCGCCGAAGACCGACATCAATCAGAGCTGGGGAAGCGGCTATGGTGTCCGTTTGCTCGACCGTCTGGTCGCCGACCACTACGAGCGCAAATGATCCAAGATGACTGAAGTGCTGTTCTACCATCTGCAAAACATGACGGTGGAGAACGTGTTGCCGCCGCTTCTCGAGAAATCGCTCGAGCGCGGCTGGCGCGTCGTGGTGCAGTCGACCTCGTCGGAGCGCGCCGATGCGCTCGACGCGCATCTATGGACCTATCGCGACGATTCCTTCCTGCCGCACGCGACATGGCGCGTGAACGATGCCGCCGATCAGCCGATCGTGCTGGCGATCGAGGAGGACAATCCCAACGGCGCCAATGTCCGCTTCCTGGTCGACAACGCCGCGCTGCCGCAGGACGCGCAGGGCTATGAGCGCATGGTGCTGCTGTTCAACGGTGACGATCCGGACGCGCTGGCGTTTGCCCGGAGCGCCTGGACGGATTGCAAGGCGCGGGGATTTAATGTCACCTATTGGCAGGCCGACGAACGGGGCCGTTGGCAGCGCCGGAATTAGCGGTCGTTTGCAATTAATGATAATTTGCACTTTTCGGGCGATGCTGGCTTTTGTCACCTTCGTGCCGCAAAGTGATGTTGGGACAATCGCTTAGGGCCGGTCCTTCATGCGGGGAATTTAGTTTATCGTGCGACATCAAAAGCTTCCCAGCTCGCTCATAGTTGCGTTGGCTGCCGTAGCACCGCTGCTCGCGGGCTGCTCGGGGACCGATCTGTTGTCCAAGGATGCCCAGTGGTTCAACACGCCGAGCCGCCTGTTCATCAAGAGCATCTCAATCGAATCGCCGCCGTTGACGCCCGACAAGCCCGTGACGGCCGAGGATCTGGTCAGCGCCGACGGCGCCTGTCCCGGCATGACGCCGCCCCCCGGGCCGGCTGACGCCAATGCTTCGGCGACGGCGCCCATGGGCGGCACGGTCGCGCTCGGTCACACCGAATGCGACGTCGTGCGCGGTATCGGCGCGCCCTCGACCGTCAATCTCTCCAACGATGCCGTCGGCCGACGCGTTGCCGTGGTCACCTGGAGCTCCGGTCCGCGTGCGGGCATCTACACCTTCACGTCCGGCCGCCTGTCCTCGATCGAGGGCACGCCGGATGCGCCTGTCGTGCCGAAGGCGACCAAGCCGAAGCCGAAGAAGAAGTCGGCGTAAGGCGAACTCTCGCGTCCCGGAGCACTGCAGCGCGTTCACGCGCGTCTTCGACGCGCTATGCGCTGCTGCGCAGAGCCGGGACGCGGTCTCTCTCGATCCAGTCTCTCTCGATCATGGTCCCCGGCTCAGCAGCGCACCACTATCGTGCTGCTCTGCGTCCGGAGCACGAGAGCAGCGATCGAATTCGCCATCTCATCAAAGCTAATGCGTCGTCGCTTCGAGCTGTGGCTTCTGCGCGCGCATCAATGTGTCGGTGGGATTCGCGCGCGCCTTTAACAATCACGCTGCCGTTATACGTGATCGGCAATTCGTGATGTGAGAGCTTTTGCATCCGCTGTCGAAACCAGCCCGGAGGAAAACTGGAGGAAATCTCCAGAATAATCACGCGCGTCTAAAGCAGCGCTTCAAGAAAGACATCCGCACCACTGCTACGCATCGAGGGGAGGGACTGGATCGATCGAAGGAATATTTGGATGTCTACTACCTCTGTTTTCTCCCCGGTTACAGGCCAGCTCACCATTTTCGGCGACAGCGCCAATAACGGCGTCGTGATCAGCCGCGACAAGTCCGGCCGCATTCTCATCAACAACGGGCAGGTGAAGCCGATCGGTGGCGACCCCACCGTCGCCAACACCAACGAGATCGACGTCTTCGGTCAGGGCGGCGACGACACGATCACCGTCAACGAATCCAACGGCCCGACGCCCGCGGTGCACATTTTCGGCGGCGACGGCAATGACAGGATCACGGGCGGCTCGGGTGCCGATTTGCTGTTTGGGCAGGCCGGTAACGATACGATCAAGGGCGGCGGCGGCAACGATCTGCTGTTCGGCGGCGCGGGGAACGACACGCTGGACGGCGGCAGCGGCGACAACCAGTTGTTCGGCGAAGCCGGCGACGACCTCATGATCTGGAATCCGGGGGGCGGCACCAACCTGTTCGAGGGCGGTGACGGCAACGACACCGCGCAGGTCAACGGAAGCAATGATCCGGAGACGTTCACGATCACGGCGAATGGCACGCGCGTGCGATTCGACGGGACGGGCGCCTCGCCATTTTCGCTCGACATCGGCACGACGGAGAATCTCGTGCTGCACGCCGGCGGCGGAGACGACGTCATCACCGCAAGCAATGGACTCGCTAGCCTGATCTCGCTGACGCTCGACGGCGGCGCCGGTAACGACAGGATCACCGGCGGTGACGGCAACGATCTCCTGATCGGCGGCAGCGGCGACGACATCGTCAATGGCGGACGCGGCAACGACGTCGCGCAACTAGGAACGGGCGACGACACCTTCATCTGGAATCCCGGCGACGGCAGCGACACGGTCGAAGGCGGATCGGGCAACGACAAGCTGCTGTTCAATGGAGCCAACATCAACGAGACCATCAACATCTCGGCCAATGGCGGCCGGGTGCGCTTCACCCGCGACGTCGCCAACATCACGATGGACCTCAACAGCATCGAGCAGATCGAATTTGATGCACGCGGCGGCGCCGACAACATCACCGTCGGCGATCTCACCGGCACCGGCGTCAAGCAGGTTCTGGTCGATCTCGGAGCCGTTCCCGGCGGCACGCAAGGCGACGGCGCGGCCGACACGGTCACCGTCAACGGCACCAACGCTGGCCAGCACATCGAGGTCGCGTCCAACGGGACGACCGTGACGGTGACGGGCCTGCCTGAAGTCGTGACGATCGCGAATGCAGAGGCTGCCAACGACCGGCTGGTGATCCAGGCGCTCGGCGGCAACGACGTCATCGATGCATCGCTGCTTGCTGCGGCGATTGGGCTCACCATCGATGGCGGCGCGGGCAACGATACCATCACCGGCAGCCAGGGCGCCGACACCCTGATCGGCGGCGACGGAAACGACAAGGTCACCGGTGGCCGCGGCAACGACGTCGCTCTTCTCGACGCAGGCGACGACATCTTCACGTGGGATCCCGGTGACGGCAGCGACACCGTCGAAGGTGGCGCGGGAACGGATACGCTGGTGTTCAACGGCTCCAATGTCGCCGAGAACATGTCGATCTCGGCGAATGGCGGCCGCGCGCTTCTCACCCGCGACGTCGGCGCCATCACCATGGATCTCAACGGCGTCGAGCATGTGCAGATCGCTGCCGCCGGCGGCGCAGACAACATCACCGTCAACGATCTCTCCGGCACCGGCGTCACGCAGGTGGCGATCGACCTCAGTGCCGGCCCCGGCAGCCAGAGTGGTGACGGTGCGGCAGATCGTGTGAGCGTGAACGGCACCGCAGGCGATGACAACATCTCGGTCACGACCTCGGGCGGATCGATCGTTGTCAACGGCCTTGCGGCGCAGGTGACCATCGCTCACGCCGATGCCGGTGACGTCCTGACCGTCAACGGCGGAGGCGGTAACGACGTCATCAATGCCTCGTCCATCAAGGCGGGGCAGCCGTTCAGCCTCGACATCAACGGTGGCGACGGCAACGACACCATCACCGGCAGTGCCGGCAATGACATTGTGAACGGCGGCCGTGGCAACGACGTTGCCAATCTCGGCGCTGGCGATGATACCTTCGTCTGGAATCCCGGCGACGGCAGCGACATTGTCGAAGGCGGCAAGGGCACCGATACGCTGCTGTTCAACGGCGCCAACATCAACGAAAACATCAACATCTCGGCCAATGGCGGCCGGGTGCTGTTCACCCGCGATGTTGCCGCGATCGCGATGGACCTGAACGGCGTCGAGCATATCAACTTCAACGCCCTCGGCGGTGCCGACAACATCACGGTCGGCGACCTCTCCGGGACCGGCGTGAACCAGGTCAACCTCGACCTCGGCGCCAATGACGGCGCCGCGGATACGGTGACGATCAACGGAACCAGCGGCAGCGACGTCATCACGGTGACCGAGCACGACGGCATCATTACGGTGTCGGGGCTTGGCCAGGACATCAACATCACCGATGCCGGCACGGGCGACAAGATCGTGATCAACGGCCTCGATGGCGACGACGTCATCACGGCCTCCGGTCTGCATGGCGGCATCCAGCTCGTCGCCAATGGCGGCAATGGTGATGACGTCCTGATCGGCAGCCCCGGCAACGACACGCTCGCAGGCGGCGCGGGTGACGACGTGCTGATCGGCGGCGGCGGACAGGACGTTCTCGATGGTGGCACCGGCAACAACGTCGTCATCAACGGAGGCGGGGCGATGGCGGCCGCGATGCTGCTCAACCAGGCCATGGCGGCGAATCTCGTTCCGGCAGGCGACGGCCACGGCGAGATGCCGTTGCCCGATCCGCACGCGGCGCAGAGCCAGACCCTCGCACCGCCGCAACACGCCTGACACTAGGCTCCGGCCCGGAGAACGCCCATGACCACGAACGCGGTCTCGACCGATACGGGGTTGGACGCGCTGCTCACCCTGCTGCATTTGCAGGGCGTTGCGGCCGACCGCGACCAGCTCAGGCACCGGACCGGAACGGCTATCTTTGGCGCAGCGGACATCATCCGCTGCGCCAAATCTCTCGGCCTCAAGGCACGAACCTATCGAACGCAGTGGAGTCGTCTGTCGGGCAGCCCGCTGCCGGCGATCGCGATGCTGCGCGACGGCAGCTTCATGGTCATCGCCAAAGCTTCCGCCGACAAGGTGCTGGTGCAATCGCCGCAGGCACAGCGCCCGGTGCTGATGGAGCGCGACGAGCTGTGCGCGATCTGGGACGGCGGACTGATCCTGATGGCCCGGCGCGCCGGGCTCTCCGACCTCGGGCGCCATTTCGATATCACCTGGTTCATCGCTGCGATCGGCAAGTACCGGCGGCTGTTCGGCGAGGTGCTCGCCGCCTCCTTCTTTCTCCAACTCTTCGCGCTGGTCTCGCCGCTGTTCTTCCAGGTCGTGATCGACAAGGTGCTGGTGCACCGTTCGCTGTCCACGCTCGACGTGCTCGTCATCGGTCTCGTCGTCGTCTCGCTGTTCGACACGGTGCTCGGAATCCTGCGCAATTATCTATTCGCGCACACCACCAATCGCATCGACGTGGAGCTGGGCGCGCGGCTGTTCCATCACCTTCTGGCATTGCCGATGGCCTGGTTTCAGGCGCGGCGCGTCGGCGATTCCGTGGCTCGGGTTCGCGAGCTCGAGAACATCCGCAACTTCATCACCAGTTCGTCGTTGACGCTGCTCATCGACCTGTTCTTCACCTCGGTATTTCTGGCGGTGATGTTCGCGTATTCGCCGCTGATGAGCTGGATCGTGCTGGCATCCTTCCCGTTCTACATCGCGATCTCGGCGGTGGCGACGCCGCTGTTTCGCCGCAGGCTGGACGAGAAATTCCGCCGCGGCGCCGAGAACCAGGCCTTCCTCGTCGAGAGCGTCAGCGGCATCGAGACGCTGAAGGCGATGGCGGTCGAGCCGCAGATGCAGCGCCGCTGGGAAGAGCAGCTGGCCGGCTATGTCTCGGCGAGTTTCGGCGTCACCAGCCTCGGCAACACCGCAAGCCAGCTCGTCCAGTTCGTCAGCAAGGTCGTGACCGCCGCCATTCTCTATGTCGGCGCGCGCCTCGTGATCGGCGACGCATTGACCGTCGGCGAGCTCGTGGCCTTCAACATTTTTGCGGGGCGCGTTTCGGCCCCGGTGCTGCGGCTGGCGCAGGTCTGGCAGGATTTTCATCAGGCGCGGCTCTCGATCGCGCGGCTTGGCGACATCCTCAACAGCGCGGCAGAGCCGGCTTATTCGGCCGCACGCGCCGGGCTGCCGCCGATCCGGGGCAATATCCGGTTCGAGCACGTGTCGTTCCGTTACCGGCTCGATGGGGCGGAAATCCTGCATGACGTCTCGTTCGATGTTCCGGCCGGGCAAACCGTCGGCATCGTCGGATCGTCGGGCTCGGGCAAGAGCACGTTCGCAAAACTGGTGCAGCGGCTCTACGTTCCGCAAGGCGGCCGCGTGCTGATCGACGGAATGGATCTGGTGATGACCGATCCGGCCTGGCTCCGCCGCCAGATCGGCGTGGTGCTCCAGGACAACATGCTGTTCAACCGCTCGGTGCGCGACAACATCGCGCTGGCCGATCCGACCCTGCCGATGGACCGCGTCATGGACGCAGCAAAACTTGCGGGCGCGCATGATTTCATTCTGGAGCTTCCAGAAGGCTACGACACTGTCGTCGGCGAGCGCGGCTCGACGCTCTCGGGCGGGCAGCGCCAGCGCATCGCGATCGCCCGCGCATTGGTGACCAATCCCCGCATCCTGATCTTCGATGAAGCGACCAGCGCGCTCGACTATGAAAGCGAGCGGATCATCCATGAGAACATGAAGGAGATCGCCAGGGGCCGCACCGTCCTGATCATCGCGCATCGGCTGTCCACCGTTCGCGGCGCCGATCGCATCTTCACGCTGGAGCGCGGCCGTCTGGTCGAGGACGGCACGCATGACGCGTTGATCAAGACCGGCGGCCGATACGCGGCCCTGCATCGTCTCCAGGGAGGGATCTATGAGGTCGGCTAGCGCCGTGCCGGCCCCGCGGCCGGAGCAGACCGTCGTTCCCTTCCGGAAGGCGAACGGGCGGCGCACTGAAGAGATCGCCTTCCTGCCCGCGGCGCTGGAGATTGCCGAGGCACCACCATCACCGATCGGCCGGGCCATCGCGATGGCCCTGATGCTCCTTGTCTGCGCGGCACTCGCGTGGTCGGCATGGGGCACGATCGACATCGTGGCGTCCGCAACCGGGAAGGTGGTGTCGAGCGGGCGAAGCAAGGTGGTCCAGCCGTTCGAGACGGGGGTGGTGCGCGCCATCCACGTGCAGGATGGGCAGGCGGTCAAATCGGGCGATGTGCTGATCGAGCTCGATCCGACCGTGAATGCCGCGGAGCGCGATCACCTGCACGACGATCTCATGGCCGAACGGCTGAATGTCGCGCGCCTCCGTGCTGCGCTTGCAAGTAGCGAAGACGCCTTCGCCGATCTTCTCGCACCGGCGGATGCCGACCTCGCACTGGTCGCGACGCAGCGGCAGCTTCTCGTAAGTCAGGTCGGCGAGCATCGCGCCAAACTAGCTGCGCTGTCGCGCCAGCAGGCGCAGAAGGAGGCCGAGCATCAGACCATCGCGGCCACGATCCACAAACTGGATGCGTTGCTCCCGGTCACCCAGCAGCGCGTCGATATCCGCAAGACTTTGATGGAAAAGGAAATCGGCTCGAAACTGACATACTATGAGACCCTTCAGCTTCTGATCGAGCAGCAGGAGGAGCTTCGCGTCCAGAGCAGCCATCTGAAGGAAGCCGAGGCGGCCGTCGCCGCGATCCGGGAGACCCGCACCCAGGCCGTGGCGGAGTATCGCAAGAGCCTGTCCGACGAACTCGCCAAGAGCGAGCAGAAAGCCAATGGCGTCGCGCGCGATCTGATCAAGGCGCAGCAGCGGACACGGCTGCAGCAGCTGACCTCGCCGGTCGACGGCGTGGTGCAGCAGCTTGCGGTCCACACCGTGGGCGGCGTGGTCACGCCGGCACAATCGCTGCTCGTGATCGTGCCGTCAGATACGCGGCTCGAGGTCGAGGCGATGATCTCCAACCGCGACATCGGCTTCGTCGAGGCCGGGCAGGGCGCTGCCGTCAAGATCGACACCTTCAATTTCACCCGCTACGGCCTGCTGGAGGGCCGGATGCTGAGCGTCTCGCAGGATGCCATCGTCCGCGACCGTCCGCCGGAACGCGGCGACCGCGCGCTCGGGACGCAGCGCGACAGCAGCGAGCCCAACGGCCAGGAATTGAGCTACAGCGCACGCATCTCGCTCGATCGCACGCAGATGCAGGTGGACGACCGCCTCGTCAGCCTGTCACCGGGAATGGCCGTGACTGTGGAGATCAGGACCGGCTCGCGCACCATTTTGAGCTACCTGTTATCGCCATTGCAGCGCTACCGGCACGAGATCATGCGGGAACGGTAGATCCCACTTTGCGCCAACGGCGCCGTATCACGCCCGCCCGCCATTCTTCTCGCCGGCGACGTCGCCATTCTCGGCGCGACGGATCGTATGGGCCTGATGGCGTTCGCCCAGATCACGACGCGTGTCGGCGGCCCGATTATGATCCTGATTGCGACACTTTTGCTGAAGTCGCTTTCCCGATGGCCGTGCGGCCGGGGATGCGCTTTTATGGCGCGATAAAGAATCTGGAGGGAACATGCGCTTCATCACAATCTTGTCGGTTCTGCTTCTGTCGCTCGGCGCGGCGGTCGCGCAGGACTATCCGGCAAGGCCCATCACCGTGCTGGTGCCATACGCCGCCGGCGGACCGACGGACACGATCGCCCGCCTGACCGCGGCGGGCATGGCGAAATCCCTGGGACAGCAGATCATCGTCGAGAACGCGACCGGCGCCGGCGGTACGATCGGCACGACCCGCGCCGCGCGCGCCCAGCCGGATGGGTACACGCTGCTGGTCCATCATGTCGGCATCTCGACCGCGGCCACGCTGTATCGCAATCTGAGCTATGACACGAAGACCGCCTTTGCGCCGATCGGGCTTGTGACCAACGCACCGATGACCATCATCGCGCGCTCCGATTTCCCGGCCGACACGCTCAAGGAACTGGTCGCCTACGCCCAGCAGCAGGGGGACAAGCTGACCTATGCCAATGCCGGGTTAGGCGCGGCATCGCATCTCTGCGGCATGCTGTTCATGACGGCGATCCAGAAGCAGCTCACCACGGTGCCCTACAAGGGCAACGGTCCGATCATGAACGATCTGCTCGGCAAGCAGATCGATCTCACCTGCGACCAGGCAACGAACACGACCGGCCCGATCACCGCCAAGCAGGTCAAGGCCTATGCAGTCACCACCAAGGAGCGGCTGAAGAGCCTGCCTGATCTGCCCACCGCCGACGAGGCCGGCCTGAAGGGTTTCGAGCTCGGCGTCTGGCACGGCCTCTATGCCCCCAAGGGCACGCCGCCCGCGGTCGTTCAGAAGCTGACGGCGGCGCTTCAGGCCGCGCTGAGGGACCCCACATTGATCGCCCGGTTCAACGACATCAACACCGAGCCGGTCCCGCAGGACAAGGCGACGCCGGAGGCGCTCGGTGCGATGCTGACGAGCGAGGTCGATCGCTGGGCGCCGATCATCAAGGCGGTGGGGCAGTATGCGGACTGAGCGCTCCCCCATCGGCAGCGCCGATTGCCGCGGTTGTGGCACCGACCGAGCCGGCGAAAACGGCATTCAGGACAATGGCAAAGTCACGGGTATCAATATACCGGTGCTGCGCATGGGGTTGTTTTCACGATTTTGATGAGGCGGGCCATTCCACCGGCGTCAGCCCGCCGCTTCGTCGAACTGCGTGCTCGCCTCCAGCCACTGTTCCTCCGCACGCGCCAGCGCGTCGGCGGCGTTGGCGCGGGCCTTCGACAGTTGCGCGGCCTGCTTGGGATCTCTGGTGAAGATGTCGGGCAGGGCGAGCGCGGTGTCGATCTTGGTGATGATCTCGCCGACGCGGGCGATCTCGCTCTCGGCTTCCGCGATGCGCTTCTTCAGCGAACCGCGATTGTCCGATCTCGGGCGCTGCGGCTTCTCGTTCGCGGCGCTACGCTCGCGCGGGCCGGGCTCGCCGTTGCGCGCCGACAGCACCAGGCCGCGGTACTCGTCGAGGTCGCCGTCGTAATTGGTCACGGTGCGGTCGGCGACGATCCAGAGCCGGTCGGCGCAGGCCTCGATCAGATAGCGATCGTGCGAGACCATGATGACGGCGCCGGGGAATTCGTTGATCGCTTCGGCAAGTGCAGCGCGGCTGTCGATGTCGAGATGGTTGGTCGGCTCGTCGAGGATGATCATGTTCGGGCCGAAGAAGGTCGCAAGTCCCAGCAGGAGCCGCGCCTTTTCGCCGCCCGAGAGCTTTGCGACCTTGGTGTCGGCTGCCTTGCCGGAGAAGCCGATCGCGCCGGCGCGCGCCCGCACCTTGGCTTCGGGCGCATCGCCCATCAGCTTGCGGACGTGGTCGTAGGCAGAGCCGTCCTCGTTCAGCTCGTCGAGCTGATGCTGCGCGAAATAGGCGATCGACAGCTTGTCGGCGCGCGTCACCCTGCCTGAGAACGGCGCCAGCCGTCCGGCGAGCAGTTTTACGAGCGTCGACTTGCCGTTACCGTTCGCACCGAGCAGCGCGATGCGGTCGTCGTTGTCGATGCGCAACGTAACCCGGCCCAGCACCGGCGTCGCCGGATCGTAGCCGACCGCGGCGTTGTCGACGGCGATGATCGGCGGCGACAGGATCTTCTCCGGCGCGGGAAAGCTGATCTCGCGCACGTCCTCGGTGACCAGCGCCGTGATCGGCTTCAGCCGCTCCAGCATTTTTACGCGGGACTGCGCCTGGCGCGCTTTCGAGGCCTTGGCCTTGAAGCGGTCGACGAAGGCCTGCAGGCGCGCGCGTTCGGCCTCCTGGCGCTTGACCGCCTTGGCATCGAGCAGCTCGCGCGCGGCACGCTGCTCCTCGAAGGAGGAATAGGTGCCCTTGTAGAGCGTGAGCTTGCCGCGCTCCAGATGCAGGATCTGGTCGACCGAGCTTTCCAGGAGGTCGCGGTCATGGCTGATCACGATCACCGTGCGTGGATAATGCGCAAGGTGATCCTCGAGCCACAGCGTGCCTTCGAGGTCGAGATAGTTGGTGGGCTCGTCGAGCAGCAGGAGGTCAGGGGCGGCGAACAGCGTGGCTGCGAGCGCGACGCGCATGCGCCAGCCGCCGGAGAATTCGGCGCAGGGGCGCAGCTGGTCGGTGGCGGAAAAGCCGAGGCCGGAGAGGATCGCGGCCGCACGGCTCGGCGCCGAATGGGCGTCGATGTCGACTAGCCGGGTCTGGATCTCGGCGATCCGGTGCGGGTCGGTCGCGCTCTCGGCTTCGTGCAGCAGCGCGTCTCGCTCGAGGTCGGCCTTGAGCACGACGGAGATCAGGCTTTCGGGGCCGTTCGGGGCTTCCTGCGCGAGGCTGCCCACGCGCCAGCGCGGCGGCAGGCTCACCGTGCCGTGCTCGGCGGCCAGCTCGCCGCGGATCACCTTGAACAGGGTCGACTTGCCGGTGCCGTTGCGCCCGACCATGCCGACGCGCGCGCCGGGCGTGATCTGCACGGAACTCTGGTCAATCAGAAGGCGTCCGGCAAGGCGGATGGAGAGGTCGGTGATAGCAAGCATGCGGCCTTGTCACCGCAAGGCGCGTCGAACGCAACCCGTTTTTGCGTGAGCCTCACGTCAGTGCGAATCGCGATCGCGCTGCTTCAACTCATCGAGGAGCCGCTCGAGATGCGTCGGGAGCCGTGGTTCGGGGCGCAGGCTCTGCTGGAGCCGTTCGCCCACGGCATCGCAAATCGAGCGGCTGGTGCGCCGGTCGATCTGTTCGCTGTCATTGGCAAAAAGGCCAGCCATTGTGGGGTTCCGTGTTCTCAAATTGATGACACGGTACCAAGTCCTTGGCCCCCCAAATGGTTTCGCCGCTCGCGGAGATTGCCCGGCACTCCAGTAAAAATTGCATGAGGCCGGGCAACATCCGCCCAAATACAAAGCCCCGGCGCAGGGGAACGCCGGGGCTTCGCTTGGAAGGTACCTGGGGGGCCTAGGTACCTCAGGAAGGTGCTGTCGGTCTCAGTAGCAGCGGTTGATCAGCCGCCAGCGGGGTCCCCAGGGGGTCGGGACCAGCCGGCGCACGTAGCAGCCGCCATAGCCGTAGGAGACGGGGCCGCCGGCATAGAAGCGCGGTCCACCCCAGCCGTGATGCCAGCCACCGCCGCCGCCGTGCCAGCCCCAGCCGCCATGCCAGTGAGCGGAGGCGGAGGTCGGCGCCAGCGCGGCGCCCAGCGCAACCGCGGCGACAGCGGCAAGCGAAAGTTTCCTCAACATGGTGATCTCCTAAAGACTGCCGGCGCGGGGCTATCGCGTCGATGGAAAGGCCGCCGAAACGGTCCGCCTTATGATCGGGCTTTCGGTTTCGATGGCCCGACCTTACGCCGGCGAAGCTGAACCGAACCCTGACGGGGGTTTCAGATTGGGTTCATCTGGATGAAATCGTTGTAATCCATGCTGGAATCCGGGGGCGGGCCCTGCGGCGATGCGCCTGTGAGGTCGTTTTTGCGGTCGCTTGCCGTCCGACGATGGCGCCGATATAAGCCCGGCAACTCCGAACCACCGCTTTCTTCTCAAGGACAAGATTATGGCCATCGAACGCACTTTCTCGATCATCAAGCCCGATGCGACCGCGCGTAACCTGACCGGTGCGGTCAACGCCGTGATCGAGAAGGCGGGCCTGCGCATCGTTGCGCAGAAGCGCATCCGCATGACCAGGGAACAGGCCGAGACCTTCTATGCCGTGCACAAGGCGCGTCCGTTCTTCGGCGAGCTCGTCGAGTTCATGACCTCCGGCCCCGTGGTGGTCCAGGTGCTGGAAGCCGAGGGCGCCATTGCCAAGTACCGCGACGCGATGGGTGCGACCGATCCGTCCAAGGCCGCCGACGGCACCATCCGCAAGCTCTACGCAAAGTCGATCGGCGAGAATTCCGCTCACGGCTCGGATGCGCCGGAGACCGCTGCGATCGAAATCGCGCAGTTCTTCTCGGGCAACGAGATCGTCGGCTGATCAGCCGATAAGTTAATACCGACGGGGCGAAAGGACGTATTGTGAACTGGCTCTGGCAGATCTTCGATCCCGCTACGATCGGGGCATTCTTCACCCAGTTTCGCAACGAGATGGCCGAACCGACCTTCTGGATTGCGGTCGGCAAGATCATCTGGATCAACATCCTGCTCTCCGGCGACAACGCGCTGGTGATCGCGCTCGCCTGCCGCGGCCTCAAGCCGCGGCACCGGCTGTGGGGCATGATCTTCGGCGCCGGCGCAGCCGTGCTGCTGCGGATCATCTTCACCGGCATCGTCGCGAGCCTGATGGAGCTGCCGTACCTCAAGCTTGTCGGCGGTCTCGCGCTGATCGTGATCGCGGCGAAGCTCCTGGTGCCGGAGAACGAGGACGAGGAGGGCGTCGAGTCCGCCTCGCATCTCTGGCAGGCGGTGCAGATCGTCGTCGTCGCCGACATCGTCATGAGCCTCGACAACGTCATTGCGGTGGCCGCCGCCGCCAATGGCAGCGTGCCGCTGCTGATCCTCGGCCTCGCCATCAGCGTGCCGTTGATCGTCGCCGGTGCGGCCCTGATCATGGCGCTGCTGGCAAAGCTGCCCGTCCTGGTCTGGGCGGGTGCTGCACTGCTCGGCTGGATCTCGGGCGAGGTGATCGCGACCGATCCCGGCATCGCGCCGAAGCTGCACACGCTGTTCGACGGCCCGCTCGGCGCCTCGCTGGACAGCATGCTCGGCGCACTTCGCATCCCGCCGCAATTCGCCCATGGCGGCGGAGGCGGCGAATATCTCTGCGCAGCGCTCGGCGTCGCCGTCGTGCTGGTCGTCGGCACCATCTGGCGCCGGCGCAGCCTGAGCCAAGCCGCGCTCGAATCCTCCGAGCGCCACGCCAAGGCCTCGGCGGAGTAATCTCTACGGCATGATCTGGTTTTGCTTGCCTCTTCCCGGCGGGGAGAGGTTTTGCGCGCGATCATTCCGACAGAGGTTGCGACGCCCCGCCGTCCCACAGCTCCGCACGCTGGCGAGCACTGCCGCGCCATGGCGGACTCGCGCGTCAGGCGGTCACGCACAGTGCGGTCGGGCACTTCGTGGGGCGACCCACAGCGCTCTCAACCTCTGCGCGATTTAGACTTTGACTTATTATAAACTACTGAAAATAAAGGCGTTTTTATTGACTCGGCGGCTCCTGCCGCGGCAGGTCGCTCCGGTATTTATTCCTGTCAAACCGGAAGCTGCTGAGAGATGTCTTCGAGAGCCACCTGCCGCCCAGATGCTATTCTTGCCGCTACCGTCAAATCACATCCGAAGTTCTCCAGACCGACGGCTTTCGCGGCCTCTCTGGTCTCCATCGCCTTGTTCGGCGACGGCTTCCTTCACCGCACCAGCGCGCAAAGCGCTGCGCCGGAGACGGCGACAGCCTTGCCGGCGGTGACCGTCACTGCCGACGTGCCGAAGCAGCGTGCACGCCCGCGTTTGAACCCAAGTCGAAGGGCGGGCCGTCAAAGCGCGCCCGCGAATGAGCGGGCCAGGATGCAGGCGGAAGCGAACCCCGCTGCCGCGAGGCCGGGCGCACTCCCGCCCTCCTACCCAGGTGGGCAGGTCGCCCGCGGAGGCCAGATCGGCTTGCTGGGCAACAAGGATTTCATGGACACGCCGTTCAACATCACGAGTTACACGGCGAAGAAGATCGAAGATCAGCAGGCCAGCACGATAGCCGACGTCGTCAGCAACGACCCTTCGGTCCGTTTCACCGGTCAGACCGGCGGCATTCTCGACTCCTTCTTCATCCGCGGCTTTCCGATCGGCGAGGGGAATGTCGGAGAAATTGCCTTCAACGGCGTCTATGGTGTTGCACCGAACTACCGTGTCTTCACCGACTACGTCGAACGCATCGAAATCATCAAAGGTCCGACGGCGCTGCTTTACGGCATGGCCCCGAACAGCAGCGTCGGGGGTACCATCAACATCGTTCCAAAGCGTGCTGGTGATGTCGATCTCACACGGGTTACGACGGACTACGCGACGAGTTCCCAGTTCGGCACGCATCTCGATGTGAGCCGACGGTTCGGCGAGAACCGCGAATTCGGAGTTCGCGTCAATGGCAGCTATCACAATGGCGATACACCACTGGACAACCAGAACCGGGAGGCGCATGTCGGCGCGGCAGCGTTCGACTATCGCGGCGAGAAATTCAGAGCCTCGCTCGACTTCATCGATCAGGAAGAAAAGTTCGACGCGCCCACGAGACCATTTCTGGTCGCAACAGGCGTAGCTGTCCCGACCGCGCCGGTCGGGAGGCGCAATGTCACGCAGGCCTGGGAATGGGCCAAGGTTCATGATAACTCGCTGCTGGCGCGCGCCGAATACGATGTGACGGATTCCGTGACGGTGTTCGCCGACGGCGGTGGCGGCAGGACCCAGGTCGATCGCTTGTTCGGCACGCCGACCATCCTGAACGCGGCCGGCAACACCACGTCGACACCGGGACGCTTCAAATTCGATATCGACAGGAATGTCGCCGACGCCGGTGTGCGCGCCCGGTTCGAAACCGGCGCGATCAGTCACGCCGTGAGTTTCCAGGGCAGCTACTACACGGATCAGATCTCACGGGGCTCTCTCTCCGGGACACCGGTTCTGTCCAACATCTATGCGCCGATCGCCCGTCCCGAGCAGCTCGTTGCTGCTCCCGCGACTGTCCCGAAGCTTTCGGATACCGAATTGACCGGCCTGGCGCTGGCTGACACTTTGTCGGTTTTTCAGGAGCGTCTTCAGCTGACCGTCGGCGTGCGTCAGCAGGGAGTCAAATCCAACAACTTCAACACCACCACGGGAGCGGTCACGTCCTCCTATGACCAGACGGCGCTCACGCCGATGGTCGGCCTCGTCGTCAAGCCCTGGAGCAACGTTTCGCTGTACGCCAACTACATCGAAGGGCTCAGCAAAGGCGACATCGCACCGACGACCGCGAGTAATCAGGGAGAAGTTCTTGCGCCTTACTTCAGCAAGCAGCACGAGGCAGGCGTCAAGGTCGATTTCGGAATGCTGGCCACCACGATCAGCGTGTTCGAGATCACCAAGCCTTCGGGACAATTGGGTGTCGACAAGGTCTTCCGGGCCGACGCCGAACAGCGCAACCGCGGCCTGGAGTTCACCGTATTCGGAGAGGTGCAGCCGGGTATACGAGTCCTTGGCGGCGTTACGTTGATCGATGCGGAGCTGACAAAGACGAGCACGCCAACCAATCTCGGCAAGACGCCGATCGGCGTGCCTCAGGTGCAGGCAAACCTGTCCGCCGAATGGGACACCCCGTTCGCACCCGGACTGACGCTGGTCGCAAACCCCATCTATACGGGACACCAATATCTGGATGCGGCGAACACGCAGGTCGTTCCGGCCTGGACGAGGCTCGACCTGGGTGCCCGCTACAACACGCGGATCAACAACCGGCCGGTGACGCTGCGGGCCCTGGTTCAGAACGTGTTCGATACCAATTACTGGGCTGGCGTGGCGAGCTTCTCCGCATTGTCGCAAGGCGTACCGCGAACCCTGCTATTGTCGATGTCGACGGATTTCTGAGGCGGGTCGGCTTTGACGCGCGCAATGGCGATGTTGCCGGCCCCGAACCTCACCAGACGCGCACGGCGCGGGCTTCTGTGGGCTCATCGATGGCTCGGATTGCTCGGCGGCATCGTCGTGGTGCTGATCGGCCTCACGGGTAGCTTCATCGTCTTCTATCGGGAAATCGACGCCGCCCTGAACCCGGCGCTTTACGCTCCCGCCGGTCGGGAACGAGAGGCTACGCTGAGCGAGGTGATGCGCGCCGCCGCGACAGCGGATCCCGCGCCGATTGCCACGATCCTCGCGCCGGATCGGACCTGGCCGGTCTGGGTCGTGATACATGCACACGAAACTGCGAAGGGCCGTTACCCGAATCGCTGGACGACCATGGTCGATCCTTCGAACGGGAAGGTGCTCGGGCGGCGTGACTACATCAACGCGTTCTCCCTCAAGGTTTATCGTCTGCACTACACGCTGCTGCTCTATGATTGGTGGGGCAGAGAGCTGGTCGGCGTTGCCGGGTTCATGCTGCTCGGCTTGGCCATGTCGGGCCTCATCTTGTGGTGGCCGAGGCCGGGTCGATTCTGGCGATCGGTGTCGGTCCGCAGGGACGTTTCGCTGCTTCGATTTGTTTTCGACGTCCACGGCACGGCCGGCTTTTGGGCGCTGCTCGCGCTCACGGGGATCTCGATGACCGGCGTCGGGATCATTTTTCCCGACGTCGTGCGTCCTATCGTTGGCCTTGTGTCGCAACCGACTGCCGATCCCTCGCCACGGATCGAAGCGCCGCCCCCCACGGGGACACCGCCGCTATCACCCGATGCGATCATGCGGAACGCGCAAGCGGCCAAGCCGGGCATGGCGGTTGCCATGCTGAACCCGCCCACCGAAACGCGCAACACGTGGCGGGTGCAGTTCCGGGACGAGGGTGCTGATCCCGCGGTACGTGCCCGGGGAGCGATCTGGCTCGATCCATGGAGTGGCGCAGTGGTGCACGATCGCACTTCGTCCGCGATGTCGATGGGGGATCGCTATATGGCCGAACAGCTCTGGATCCATAACGGTGCGGCGTTCGGACTGATCGGACGCCTGTTGGTGTTCGCAGCCGGCTTCGCACCTCTCGCCCTGTTCATCAGCGGCGGGATCATGTGGCTCAAGAAGCGTCCGGGGAGGATCAGGACCGGCTGGCTGGTCTAGCGCCGCACGATCGAGCCGGAGCGGCCGATCAGGCGGGCGAGGGCGCGGAAGCGACTGCCGACGCGGTCGGCGACGAGGTCGACGAGCCGGTGCTCGAACACCAGCATCAGATTGCGGCCCTGGCTGCGGAAATGCGTGGCCGGCAGCACACCCGGGCGTGCCGCCGAGATCAGATGGGCGACGCGGAACGCCGCGCCCAGCAGACGGGCGCGTTCGAGCTGGGCCGGTGTCAGCAGCTCCTGCATGGTCACCGGTGGCTGGTTCTCCTCGCTCAGGCCCGCGTAGCGGTAGAACACGGACAGGCCGACGAAAGCGCGCTCGGTGTGGGTGATCGCGCCGAAATTGCCGTTGACGACCAGGCTCAGCGTCTGCTCGCCGCGATGGTCGGGATGCACGCGCCAGCCGATGTCGGAGAGCAGGCACGCGGTGTGGCGCAAGCGGCGGTCCTCCTCGGTCTCGCGCAGCTTCACCACGCGCGCGAGGCGGTCGGTCCAGGCGATCAGCTCGCGGGCGTGCTTTGCCGAACGCGACAGCAGCTGATTGAGCTCTTCCGCGGCGCAGATCAGCCCGTCCTTGTTGCGCTCGGATTCCGACAGCTTCTCGTGCAAGAGACCCTCGCGCACGCCGAAGGTCGAGAACACGATGGATTTGGGTTTCGCCACGCGGATGATGTGCTCGAGCACCAGCGCCGCATAGGTGAGGAGCGGACGCCTGGCATCCGCGACGATCTCGATGTCGGCCAGCATGTCGGCGGCCGCAAGCCGGCGGAGACGACGCGAAAAGTCGAGCGCTTCAGCTGCGGAAATGGAGTAGCCGTGCATCACCTGGAGCGGATAGCCGCTCTGGATGATGTGGATGCGCGCGAGCGCGCGCCAGGTGCCGCCGACGGCGTAGAAGGTGCGGCCGCGGCCGGCGGTAAGCTGCGGCACCTCGTCGAGCTCCTCGCGCACGATACGGTCGGCGCGCTTGAGCGATTTGTGCGCGAGGTCCTGGAGCGCGAGGCCGCCGAGCGGCAGCGTCACGCCGCTGCGCACGCTGTTCTTGCGCACGTCGATCAGCTCGAGCGAGCCGCCGCCGAGATCGCCGACAATGCCGTCGGGATGATGGATGCCGGAGATCACGCCGAGCGCCGACAGCCGCGCCTCGCGCGGGCCCGACAGGATCTCGATCTTCACGGCGCAGATGCGCTCGGCTTTCGCGATGAAGTCGGGGCCGTTGGAGGCGTCGCGGCAGGCCGCGGTCGCAATCGCAAACACGCGACCGACCTGCATGACGCGGCACAGGGCCCGGAACCGTTTCAGCGAGGTCAGTGCCTTGTCGACGGCATCGGGCGCAAGCAGGCCCGTGCTCTGCACCTCGCGCCCGAGGCCGCACAGCGTCTTCTCGTTGAAGATCGGAATGAGGCTCCGCGTCAGTCCCTCGTAGACGACGAGACGGACCGAGTTGGAACCGATATCGATGACCGCGACGCTCGAGCCGCGCTTACGCGGCCGCTTCACGTCCTCGATCCCGGATCAAGACTGATGACGTTCATTACGGCGCGTGAGACGGCGCGGCGAGGATTCCTTGAGCGACTTTCCACGGCCAGATAGACTCGGATTTGTCATGAAGTAGTTGTGGACGTTGAAAGGCTCCTCGCCCTTCGCGGTCTTCATACGCGTCGAGGACCCGTCGGGCAACAATTGCCAGCTCTGCTCATTGTCCTTCAGATTCGCGACCATGATCTGTTCGAGAACCTGCTGATGCACCGTGGGATTTTGCAGCGGACACAGCACCTCGACGCGGCGGTCGAGGTTGCGCGGCATCATGTCGGCCGAGGAGATATACACAGCCGCTTTCGCGCTCGGCAGGCCCTGGCCCATGCCGAAGCAGTAGATTCGGCCGTGTTCCAGGAAGCGCCCGATGATCGACTTGACGCGGATGTTCTCCGACAGGCCTGGAATTCCGGGCCTGAGGCAGCAGATGCCGCGCACCACGAGCTCGACTTGGACGCCGGCTTGCGAGGCCTCATAGAGCGCGTCGATGATGTCGGGGTCGACCAGCGCATTCATCTTCATCCAGACCGCGCCGGGTCGGCCATGCCGCGCATGCGCGGTCTCGCCCTGGATGTGCTCGATGATGCGCTTGCGCAACGTCAGCGGCGACACCGCCATCTTTTCCAGATCGCTCGGCGCGGCGTAACCGGTGATGAAGTTGAACACGCGCGCGGCGTCGCGGCCGATGGTCGGATCCGAGGTGAAGTAGGAGAGGTCGGTGTAGATGCGTGCAGTGACGGGGTGATAGTTGCCGGTGCCGGTGTGGACGTAAGTGGTGAGGCCGCCGCCCTCGCGGCGCACCACCATCGAGAGCTTCGCGTGCGTCTTCAGTTCGAGGAAGCCGTAGACGACCTGCACGCCGGCGCGTTCGAGGTCGCGCGCCCAGCGGATGTTGGCCTCCTCGTCGAAGCGCGCCTTCAATTCGATCAGCGCGGTGACGGACTTGCCGGCTTCGGCGGCTTCCGCCAGCGTTCGCACGATCGGAGAGTTGTTGGAGGTGCGGTAGAGCGTCTGCTTGATCGCGACGACATCGGGATCGCGGGCGGCCTGCTGCAGGAACTGCACGACCACGTCGAACGATTCGTAAGGATGATGAACGACGAGGTCCTTCTGCCGGATCGCGGCAAAGATGTCGCCGCCATGCTCGCGCACGCGCTCGGGATGGCGCGGTACATAAGGGGTGAATTCGAGATCGGGCCGGTCGAGGCGGGTGAGCTGCGAGAGCTCGTTCATGGCGAGCACGCCGTCGACCAGGAACACCTCGTCGTCGGCGGCCGACAGCGCGTGCTGCACGAAGCTGCGCAGCTCCTCCGGCATCTTGGCGTCGATCTCGAGCCGGATCACCGACCCGCGGCGGCGGCGCTTCAGTGCAGTCTCGAACAGGCGGACGAGGTCTTCGGCCTCTTCCTCGATTTCGAGCTCGGAGTCGCGGATGATGCGGAAGGCGCCCTGGCCGTGAAGATTGTAGCCGGGGAACAGGCGGTTGATGAACAGCCCGGTCGCCTGCTCGAGCGAGATCAGCCGGACGACCTTGCCCTCGGCCGGCAACCGGATGAAGCGGTCGATCTTGCCGGGCATGCGGATCAGAGCGTTCATCTGCTTGCCATCGGCGGCGCGCGTGAGCTGGAGCGCGATGGTGAAGCCGAGGCTCGGAATGAACGGGAAGGGGTGGGCGGGATCGATCGCGAGCGGGGTCAGCAGCGGGAACACGTTGTTGAGGAAGTAGTCCTCGATCCAGGTCCGTTCCGCCTTGGTGACGTCCTTGCCGTCGACCAGTGCGATGCCGACTTCGGCCAGCGTGCTGCGCAGGTCGCGCCAGATCGCCTGCTGGTCGGAGGCGAGCTGTGAGACGGTGCGGTTGATCAGCGCGAGCTGCTCGGACGGCGTCAGGCCATCGGGAGCGCGCTCGGCAATGCCTTCGCGCACCTGGGCCTTGATGCCGGCGACGCGAACCATGAAGAACTCGTCGAGGTTATTCGCTGAAATCGACAGGAATCGCACCCGCTCCAGCATGGGGTGGCTGGGATTGACCGCTTCCTCGAGGACGCGGCGGTTGAAATGCAGCCAGGAAAGCTCGCGATTGATGAAGCGCTCGGGGCTTGAGGCAATCGCCGGCAGGCCCTCGGTCTCCGGGGCTTTTTCTTTAATTTCAACAGCTTGCGCAGAGTCCATCAGAAGTCGATCCATCCAGTTCGCCCCAATTTGCGACTTATGCGCAAAACCGGCGGGAGCATGTGTTAGTCCGATGACGTTTCGATGACATTGATGTTCCGCCGCTGCGCCGCGTCAAGCCGCCTTGGAGCCAGCGTGGAGGGGTCAGGCGTCCCGAAGCAGCTCGGCGGCCAGCGCCCGCGTGACGGGGCGACCGAGGCGCAGGGCCTCGCTGTCGAGCAGCTCCACGGCCTCCCGTGCGGCCGCCGAGGACCGCTCCAGGCGGGTGGCGAGATAGCTGACCACGCTCTCATCCACGGTGAGCTGGCGGTCGGCGCAGAACTTGACGATCAGGCCGCGGAAGAGCTGGTCGTCGGGCTGCAGCAGCGAGATGACAGGCACCGCGCGCAGCCGCGAGCGCAGGTCGCGCAGCTCGATCTCGATCGATGCCGGTACCCCGCGGCCGGTGAAGAGCAGGTAGGCCCCATCCTCGCGGGCGAGGTTCATCAGGTGGAACAGTGCCCGCTCGTCGAACGCTTTTGCCTTGAGATCCTCGACCACCAGCGCGCCGGTGGCGAGCGCGCCCGGGACGTTTTCGGCGGTCAGCCCATTCGCTGTAGTCGAGCGGGCGCCGGAAGCCTCGGCCCAGATCGCGGCGAGATGGCTCTTGCCGCTTCCTTCCGGGCCGGCCAGCCACATGATCCGGTTCGGCCATTCCGGCCAGGCATCGATGAGGGCAAGACCGGCTTCGTTGGCGGGGCCCTCGAGGAAATTATCCCGGCTGAGGCTCTCCGCGTGCGGAAGCGAGAATGCCAATTGTCGGGGATGAACGCGGCCTGCCACGCTTGCTGTGCTCCGTGCCGGCACGCCGGCTTCGTTTGAAGAGATTCGATTTCATCGAGCGGGAGTTGGCCTTTTGCGGGGCCGCATCCCGGCTCATTTGGCCTCGATCGTGCTACTTGGCCTCGATCGTGCTCATGTGCCGCAGCCACTCGACGAGATAGAGCGACACGGAAGAGAGCGTGAAGACCGTGACGAGGCCCATCAGGATCATATCATAGGGCGACGGCTTGAAGCCGAAGGCGAGGGAGGCCAGCACCAGCGCAGCATAGGCCACCTGGGCGGCGGTGTTGAGCTTCGACACCTTCGACGGCTTCATCTCGACCGGCTTGTCGAACAGCCAGGACACGATTACGGCGGCGACGATCATGATGTCGCGCGACACCACCAGGATCACGATCCAGCGCGGGATGTCGCCCCAGATGCCCAGCGCCAGATAGATCGAGACCAGCAACGCCTTGTCCGCGAGCGGATCGAGCAGGGCACCGAGCTCGCTCGTCATGTTGAAGCGCTTGGCGAGGAAGCCGTCGACCGCGTCGCTGACGCCGGCAATGAGGAAGACGGCGAACGCAACCTCCATTTGGCTCGACACGATGGCCCAGACGATGATCGGGACCAGCAAAATGCGGCCCAGGGTAATGATATTCGGAATACTCACGCGGCGCTTCCTGGCACCCGGCCTGACCTCGAATCCGGCCCGTTTGAAGGCTGAACCGGTTGATATCTACATAGTATAGGGCGGGGCGCCACGCTTGCCATTGCGCGTCCCCGGAATTCGACGTAACCAGCCGCAAACCCACTGGAAATCGGGCATGACCGACCGCAAAAACGGCCTCACTTACGCCGATTCAGGCGTCGATATCGACGCGGGCAACCGCCTGGTCGATCTGATCAAGCCGATGGTGCGCGCCACCGCGCGGCCCGGCGCCGACGCCGAGATCGGCGGCTTCGGCGGCCTGTTCGACCTCAAGGCGGCCGGTTTCAAGGACCCCGTCCTGGTCGCCGCGACCGACGGCGTCGGCACCAAGGTCAAGATCGCGATCGAGACCGGCCTGCATGGCGGGATCGGCATCGACCTCGTCGCCATGAGTGTCAACGACCTCGTGGTGCAGGGCGCCGAGCCGTTGTTCTTCCTCGACTATTTCGCCTGCGGCAAGCTCGACCCGGAGGCGACCGCCTCGATCGTCGCCGGTGTCGCCGAAGGCTGCCGCGAATCCGGCTGCGCCCTGATCGGAGGCGAGACAGCCGAGATGCCCGGCCTCTACAAGGACGGCGACTACGACCTCGGCGGCTTTGCCGTCGGCGCCGCCGAGCGTGGTACCTTGTTGCCGCGGAAGGACATCGCCGCGGGCGATGCCGTGATCGGCCTTGCCTCGTCTGGCGTGCACTCCAACGGCTTCTCGCTGGTGCGCAAGATCGTCGAGCAGTCCGGCCTCAGCTTCGAGGCGCCGGCGCCTTTCTCTCCCGTGATGACCCTTGGCGGCGCTCTGCTGACGCCGACGCGGCTTTACGTCAAATCCTGCCTGCGTGCGATCCGCGAGACCGGCGCGGTGAAGGGGCTCGCCCACATCACCGGCGGCGGTTTCACCGACAACATTCCGCGCGTGCTGCCGAGCCATCTTGGCGTCGGCATCGATCTGGCGCGCCTGCCGGTGCTGCCGGTGTTCAAATGGCTGGCTGCCCAAGCCGGTATCGCCGAGCTCGAGATGCTGCGCACCTTCAACTGCGGCATCGGCATGATCGCGATCGTCGAGCCCGACAAGGTCGATCAGGTCGTGCAGGTCTTCAGCGATGCCGGTGAGACGGTTGCGCAGCTCGGTACCGTGATTCCGGCCGAGGGCGAGCACCGCGTCGTCTACAACGGCCACCTCGACCTGGCTCTGTGATGACTGGCGCTGTGATGAAGCGCCGCGTCGCCATCCTGATTTCCGGCCGCGGCTCCAACATGTCCGCGCTGATCAGGGCCGCTGCTGCACCGGATTTTCCGGCGGAAATCTCGCTCGTCATCGCGAACAAGGCCGACGCTCTGGGGCTCGAACGCGCCAGGGCGAGCGGCGTCAAAACGCTGGTGATCGAGAGCAAGCCGTTCGGCAAGGACCGCGCCGGCTTCGAAAAGCTGCTGCAGGCCGCGCTCGACCAGCACGGCATCGAGCTGATTTGTCTCGGCGGTTTCATGCGCCTGTTCACGGCCGAATTCACCAAGGCCTGGTACGGGAGGATGCTCAACATCCATCCGTCGCTGCTGCCGTCGTTCCCAGGTTTGGACCCGCATGGTCAGGCCTTGCGCGCCGGCGTCAAGCTGTCTGGTGCGACGGTGCACTTCGTGATCCCCGAGACCGATGCCGGCCCGATCGTGATGCAGGGCGCGGTTCCCGTCAGCGACCACGACACGGGCGCTACGCTGTCGGAGCGCATCCTCGAGGTGGAGCACCGCATCTATCCCGAGGCGCTACGGCTGCTCGCGACCGGCAAGGTCCGGATCGAGGGCGATGTGTGCAAGACGGCGGGTAGCGGGCCCTCGGAGAATTTTCTGGTTTCGCCGGTGACAATCCTCTGATGTCGCCCGATCAGGCTTACGCGCTTGCTGAAGCCGAGGTGATTGAAATCGGTGTTGCCTGCGGTGAAGACCTTATGCTCTCCGAGAAGACGGTTAAGGTCAGTGAAGGGTGGGTCTTCTTCTACAACACTCGCGAATTCGTCGAGACGGGCAACTTTAGTTCTCACCTCGCCGGAAACTGTCCCATTTTCATCGATCGAGGTGGGCGCATTCACTATCTTCCGACCTCGATTCCTTGGGACGTCGCCTTGGAAAAACTTCGAAAGTCGTCGACTTAGGCCTTGTGTCGCTCGCCCCAAACAAAATCCCCCGGCAGAGCCGGGGGCATCGTCATGATCTCTCGCGCGAAGCTTTGAGAGAAATCAGGAGACCTTGAGGTTCTCCGCGGATGCTTTGCCGCGGTTCTCCACGAGGTCGTATTCAACCACCTGGTTCTCATTAAGGGTCGAGAGTCCGGCACGCTCGACGGCCGAGATATGGACGAACACGTCCTTATCGCTGCCGTTCGGCTTGATGAAGCCATAGCCCTTGGTCGGGTTGAACCATTTGACGGTGCCCTTTTGCGGCATCGCTCATCTCCTCCACTAGATACAAAAAAGACGCGGCCGCAGTTTCGCGTGCCACGCCACAAACGGGCTTCCGGTAGTCTGTTCGAGTCTCAATGTCGCGAAACGCACAGCCGAGCGGCCAATTCCGATTGTGTCCGATATTGCAACATGAAAATCGCCCGTTAGCAAGCCGCGCGCGGATTTCAAGATCGCGGCGAATGTCGCTCTCTGCAATTTGCGACCTGTGGCAAGGGAACCACAATCGAGGCAATAGCCTCCGCTGTAGCGCGCCAACCGGTTGACCCTGCGTGGCAGTTCGGCACAAATCGCCGCAAGCGCGCGCCCTTCGTGTTGCATTTTTGCGCTCCGCCACTTTGCTTCGGGATTAGTCGTCATGCGCTGCGCCTTGCAGCTCTCCGGGACACGGCAGACGATCGGGCTGGGCCGTGTCCGTCGGATCGCGGCTGCGCTCGCCATGGCGCTTGGACTCGTCGTGATGATGTCGGCGACATCAGCCTTTGCGCAGAGTCCGACGCCCACGCCGACCCCGACCCCGACACCCGCGCCGTCGCCGACCCCCATGCCGACCGCGACCAATTACGACCAGTCGGCCGGCAACAGTGCGCTCAATCTTGGCTCCAATTTCCTGGAGCGGCTCGGCGACCAGGCCTCCGGCGGCGTCAACCGTGCATCGCGCACCAATCCCGGTGGGGGCGGCGCCTCGGCGAGCACGGAGGATCCGCGCTACCGCACCTGGTTCGAAGGCTATGGCATCTCGGTCCGGACCGACGCGCAAGGCGATTTCGTCGGCGACAAGCGCAAGACCTTCGGCGGCGTCGCCGGCTTCGGCGCGCGGGTCGCGCCGGGCGTCAATCTCGGTTTCTCCGTCGACCAGAGCCATACCGACATCGACGTGCCGCTGGCGCTGCAGTCGGCGACGCTCGACCTGACGCAGATCGGTTTCAACGGCTCGGTCGACAAGGGACCGTGGACCTGGGCGTTCGCGGTGGTGCACGGTTTCGGCAAGGTCCGTTCCAGCAGGGACACCGGCGTTGGTCTTGCGACCGCGGGTTATCTTGCCGCGGTCGACGGTGGCCTGACCGAGATCAGCTACTACTGGACCAAGGACCAGATGCGCGTCGTGCCCAAGGGCGCGCTCGAATATGTGCGCGCCACCAGCGCTGCGTTCCAGGAGGCCGGAGGACTCGATCCATTGAACGTCGGCTCCACGGCACTCTCACGCGCACGCGTGATGATCGGCGCGGAGATCGGGCGCTACTTCATCTACGACCAGAAGATCCTGGACCTGTCGGCCTACGGCAAGTTCGTCGAGAATTTCTACCAGAACCTGGGATCGGTGCAGGTCAGTTTGGGAACCCAGAGCATCGTCGTTCCCGGCATCGGGGAGAGCCGTTACGGCATGGATGCCGGCGCCTCGGCCTCGCTCAGCCTCACCAGCGTCGCGCGGCTCTACATCAACTATGACAGCAAGTTCCGCAACGAGCTAACGTCGCACCAGGGCACGGTCGGCTTCGAATACAGATGGTGAGGGCGAAGCGCCCCCTGCGTCTAAGTCGGCGTTGCCGCGACATAACCCGTTAGCCCAAAACCCTCGCGCGCGGCCGTCATCATCGGCACCAGTGCACTCGGATGAATGAACTCGTCGCGGAAGCAGGGATGGGTCTTGGCATCGAAGATCTTCTTCAGCCAGTCGACCACGATCTTGTGGCGCTCGGAGTCGCGGAATTCCTTGTGATAGGTGAGCCAGAGATCGGCGTGGTGGCTGACACCGAGATCGACGGCAACGAGCGGTGCGCCGAGCGCGATCGACACGGTCGGCAGGAAGCCGATGCCGGCGCCGCGCTCCACCGCATAGAGCACGCCGACCGAGGAGTTGGTCTTGATCCCGACGATGCCCTCGAGCGACTTCAGTCCAAGCACGCGGGCGTAGGCGCCGTCGTCGACCTGAGGCGCACTCTGCTTGATGATGCGATGGTTCTTCAACTCGGCCAGGGACGCCGGCACACCGTAGAGGTTCTCGTATTCCCTGGAGACGAAGGGATAGATGTGCAGGCGGCCGAGCTTGGCGACGATCAGGTCGGGATTGGTCGGCGGCTCGAGCTGGATCGCGATGTCGGATTCGAGCCGGGCGACGTCGGCCTGCTCCATCGCACAGCGTAGATCGACGGTGATCTTGCGATAGGTCTTCTGGAAATCGATCAGCCGCGGCAGGATCCAGAAATTGCCGGGGCCTTCCGTCACCGCGACGCGCACGGTGCCTGACGTGTCGTTCGACGATCGCGAGGCACGCCGGAATACGTTGAAGGCATGACGCTCCATATGCGCGACGTCGGCGATCATCGCAGCGCCTTCGTCGCTGAGCGTCAGTCCGCTCTGGTCGCGCAGGAACAGCTTGCAGTCGATGCTCTCTTCGAGCCGGTCGATCCTGCGCATCAGCGTGGTGGAGGTGAGGCCGAGTTCTTCGGCCGCGTTGCGGAAACTTTTATATTTTGCGCAAGCTAAAAAGAGCTTCAAATCGTCCCAGGACGCGTCCAGGGCTTCTTGGTGCTGCATCAAAGCAGCACCCCGGTGCAATAACTGCTGCATACGCCAGATCCCCAACCGCTAAGGTCATCGTCATAGCGGGGCACTAAATCCTCGAACGATAGAGGGGTGATATGAGTATGGAAAGGGGCTCCTTTGCCGCAAGGCATGATTTCGATGCCTTGCCGCTCAGTCCGGACGTCGATGTCCGATGTGCGCAATCTTCCGAAATTGCTGCGCTTTCCGAAATGGCGCACCGGCTGGTGCCGGGTGTGCAGATCGGAACGGCAGAGCTTGCGCGATATTTCACGTTCGATCCTCAGAGCATCCTGACGTTCAGTCGCAAGGGCAATCTGGTCGGCGGCATGGCCTTCTTGTTCCTCAACGACCGCGGACACGATGCGCTGTTGCTCGACGAGATCTGCCTGACGGCACCCGAAACACGCTATCTCGCCTCCGCGAAGGAAGACGTTGCCGCGATCTACATCTGGGCGATCGCGGCGACGGGCCGAGGTATCGCTGGTCTGGGCAAGGCTGCGGCTCATCTCCGTCAAGTAAGGTTTCGTGGCGCGGATTGCTATGCGCAGCCGTCAACCGTGGCCGGACGCGACATCATGAAGGCGACGGGTTTCGACCCCGTCCCGAGCTTCCAACCCGATCTCTGGTGTTACGAGCGGCCCTGGCATCGGCAGCCGATGCGGATGCCGGGCGCGATCATCCAAACAAGGAGTTTTGCAGATGCACGGCACTAGGATTCCCCTCGCCAAGCCCGACTCCCGCGCCATCACCATTCGCCTCGCGCGCGATCCCAACGACCTCATGCTGGTCACCGCCATCCGCTCGGCGGTCTATCTCGCCGAGCAGGATTGTCCGTTCGACGAGGAGTTCGACGGCAACGACATGGTCGCAGCGCACTTCATCGGCTACGTCGGCAACGAGCCTGCGGGTTGCCTGCGGGTACGCTTTTTCGGGGATTTCGCCAAGGTAGAGCGGCTCGCGGTGCGTCATCAATATCGGCGCTCGCGCGTCTCGTTCAAGCTGGTGCAGGCGAGCGTCGACTATGTGAAGCGCAAGGGCTTTCGCAAGATCTACGGCCAGGCGCAGGACCGGCTGGTCGATTTCTGGGCTCACTTCGGCGCCAAGCCGCTCGGTCACAACCGCAAGATCACCTTCTCGGATTTCTCCTACACGGAAATGCTGCTGGAGATCGAGCCGGGGCCGGACGCCATCACGCTGGACAGCGATCCCTATGTGATCATCCGTCCCGAGGGCGATTGGGACCGGCCCGGCGTGCTCGACGCATCGGCGGGGCGGGCGGTGACCTCGCCGCTACGGGACCTCGCACTCGCCGATCACTGAAACTGGTGCAGCTCTGCGCAAGACAATGCTGGCTTCCATTACCGATGATCCGCCGATCCTGGTCTGTGCGGATCTCCAGGTCGAATATCTGACCCCTGGGCGTCGCCATGTCATCCTCGACGGCGAAGCCGCCACCGTGCGCTGCCTGGAGCTCCTGACGCTGTGGCGCACCAATCTCTGGCCGGTGATGCATCTGAAGCGCATCGCCCAGGCGGCCTGGTTCAACCCGGCATCCAGGCTGACTGATTGGATCGCGGAGGCGAAGCCGCGGCCGGGTGAAATGACGTTCGAGCACCCGCTGCCGTCGGCCTACAGCTCTTCGCGGTTCGTGGACTACATGTCCAATATCCGCAATGTGCGCTGCATTCTGGTCGGCTTTTCCCTGGACGAAACCATCCTGGCCACCGCCGTCGACGGGTTTCACCGGAGCCATCGCTACCAGGTGGTCGGAGACGCCGTGGCCTGCCGGCAGCCGGGCACGGGCGATGCCGCCGCCTACAAACAGTCGGTGGTGAATGTGATCGGGAATTTTGCTACAGTCCATGCCAGCGCCGAACTGATCAGAACCAGCGGCGCCATCGCGGTCTAGCCGGCCGTGGTCGGCGGATGGTGGGGTGGGACATTGTCACGGGGGGACGAGCTCAAGGAGCTGGCGAGCGATTTGTCGCGTGCCGTGGAGACGGCGCGCCGCGTCGGCTTGCCCACGACGGTCTATCTGCTCTCGATGGCGCTGGTGGAGGTGAAGGAAGCCGCTCGCGCTGCCGCCGAAGAGGATGACGACGGCGCGGCGTAGGGTTTTGGGCCTGCAGCGAAAGCGTTTCTCTCAGGATCGGCCGATGGCGCGCATCAGGATATCGGATGCGTCATCAGCGTTGTTGCCCGCGTAGGCAACGAATTGATCGGGCCGCACCAGGATCAACAGCGCCTCGTATTTCTCGCGGCCGCCTGATGCGGTGTCCCTGACCACCTTCAGCGGGATGCCAAGCCGCGCGGCGGCTTGCTCGAGAGCTGTTGCCGCGGTGCCGACCGTCAGGTCGATCAAGGTGAAGCCGTCGCCCAATTCCTCGAACACGTTCTTGCCTGACGACAGAGGTTGCGGCGTGAGATGATGACCGGCGCGCGCCGGATAGGCGTGCGAGCCGATCGCGCTGCAGACAGCGCCGGCCGGACCAAAGACGATTGGTGACCCTTCGTAGTTCGGCTCGAAGGCGTTGACCTCGGCGCGCGCGCCGGAGTGCCGCGCGTGCCAGGCGGCCTCGAAATCCGCCCGATCGCGCGCCGGATCGTGGCGGCGAAGAAAATCGCGGTCGCGGAAGATCGGCGTCTCGATGAAATCGCGCGCGGTGGACGCAAACACCGGACGCCGCTCGGCATCGTAGCTGTCGAGCAGACCGGCTGGCGCCCAGCCTTGCAGCGTCGCGGCGAGCTTCCACGCCAGATTTACGGCGTCCTCGAAGCCGGTGTTGATGCCATAGCCGCCGTAGGGCGGATGGCTGTGCGCGGCATCTCCGGCGACGAAGACGCGGCCTGCGCGGTAGCTGTCCGCGAGGGTGAAGCGAAGATCCCAGAATCCGATGTGCTCGAACTCGATGTCGAATTGTGCGCCGGCGGCATCGTGCAGCAAGCGTCGGAAATCGAAATTGTCGGCGGTGGTGTCCGCGGGAACTGGGGCATGGAAGAACCAGGTGCTGCCGAGATCGACCCGGCCGAAAAATTTCCAATAGCCCTCGAGGTCCGGATGCAACACGCTGTAGAACGACTTGCCTGGAAAGGCCTCGAGCAGTCGATGCAATTCGACGGAGCGAAACACCAGCAGCACCATCAGCCGATCGTGGTCGGAACGGGTCTGGGTGATGCCGGCGCGTTCGCGCACGATCGATCGGCTGCCATCGCAGCCGATCACGTAGTCGGCGCGTAGGCTCTGTGTCATCCCGTCGCGATTTTCGATGTCGAGGCTCACGTCCTCGGCGTCAGGCCGGACATCCCGGCAGGTCCAGCCGTATCGCAGGTCAATGGATGGAAGCTGTGCCGCACGCTGCCGCAGCACGGCTTCGGTCGCGTATTGCGGCAGGCGTTCGTTGTCGGTGAAATAGAAGGGGCGGACGAGCTCGCGCTGCAGCCAGTTGTAATTGTAGCCGCTGAGCAGCGTCCCGTAGCTGGTCATTCCGCCGATGCCGTAGTCGGGAGGAATGGTGCGGGCCGCGCGCAGCGCTGCCTCCGCGCCCCAGAAATGGAAATGCTCCATCGTCCGCTGCGTGAGGTTCTGTCCCTTGGGGATTGGCTGCGGCCGTTCGTGGCGTTCCACGACGATGGTCTTGATGCCGCGCTGGCCAAGGCCGATCGCCAGACCCATCCCAACCGGTCCGCCGCCGACGATCACGACGGGCGCGTCGCTATCCGCTGAAGCCTGCCTCACATCGCTTCCCCACGATTGTCATCGCGCGAGGCGCGATCGCTCGTCCTCATGAGACGTTGTAGGGATATCGTCAAGTAAAATCTCACATGATGAGATTATTGTGTGATGCCGTCTGTCGAGGCCTCGGAGATCTGCCGGGCCGCTTCGCGGACCTCCGCGCTGATGCGATCGATCAACTCGCCCTTGGCATGTGGTCCGGCGATCGTGATGCAGAGGCTTGCGATCGGGTAGCCCGCATCGAGGATCGGCGCGGCGATCCCGACCGCGCCCGGTGTCACTTCGCCAAAGGCAACGGCGACGCCGGCGCGCCGCACGCGTTTCAGCGCTGCCAGGATTTCGTCGGAAGAGTCGCCGACGCCGACGCTGCGCAGATCGGCGGCATAGCGCGTCACCAGTGGCATCACGCGTTGCTTGGGCAGAAAGGCCATGATCGAGCGCGCGATTGCGCCGCGTCCCATCGCCATCGGTCGGCCGCGCGGATAGCTGCTCACGGGATTCACGACCGAGGCGATTGAAGCCACGCACAGCATCTTTTCGCCGTACCAGCGCACGACCAGGGCCGTACAGGGGTGCGCGGCCGACAGCCGCTCCAGATGCGGGGTGGCTGCTGCGATCAGCGGATCGGAACGGCGGCTGAGATAGTCCATCTCCACCACGCGCGGGCCAAGCGCGAACCGGCCGCCGCGCGTCGGCATCACGAAGCCGCTGTCCTTCAAGCTCTTGAGATAGCGATACAGCGTCGGCCTCGTGTAGCCGAGCTCCTTCATGAGCTCTTCGGGCGACCATTGCGGCCGTGCCTCGGTGAAGAGATCGAGCACGGCAAGAACCCGATCCTGACTGTTTGCTTTGACCAAGTGAGATTCGATCCAGCTTCGCGTATTTGCCGTGATACCCGCATTCGCGTCGGCCGCAAAACGGTGGCACGGCAGTGGCTTGCCTTCGCTATAATCTCACTATAAGAGATTTTAAGAAGAATAATAGTGCATGAGATGCCGGGGAGGGGTTGGGCATGGCCGTCACAGCTACGGATGAGATCGTGTCAGGCACGGTCGACGTTCCCGCCTATGTCGATCGTCAGCCGGTCGGCGCCTTTCAGATCCGGGTTCTGCTCGTCTGCGCCGCGGTGCTGTTCATCGACGGCTTCGACACCCAGGCGATCGGTTATGTCGCGCCTGCGGTCGCGCAGGAATGGAAGCTGGCGCGTGGCAGCCTCGGTCCGGTGTTCAGCGCGGGGCTTCTGGGCCTCATGATCGGCGCCCTGATCTTCGGTCCGATGGCCGACAGGATCGGTCGCCGTCGCATCATCCTCGCAAGCACGCTGGTGTTCGGCATCGGGACGCTGCTCACCGTGTTCGCGGTGGACACGACCTGGCTCATCGCGTTGCGCGTTCTGACCGGTCTTGGTCTCGGCGGTGCAATGCCCAATGCGATTGCGCTGACCTCCGAGTTCAGCCCGCATCGCCGCCGCGCCACCATGGTCATGATCATGTTCGCAGGCTTTTCGATCGGTGCGGCCCTGGGCGGGCTGCTGGCGGCCGCCATGATCCCGGCTTTCGGCTGGCGCTCGGTGTTCCTCGTCGGCGGCCTCGTGCCGCTGCTGCTTCTGCCTTTCCTCTTCAAGGCGTTGCCGGAGTCGATCCGGTTCCTGGCGATGATGGGCGGCCGCGACCGCGAGGTGGCGGACCTCCTGCAAAAGCTAGCCCCGGGGGTATCCTTCGCCGGCAATGCCAAATTCGTGGTCCAGGAGCCCAAACTGTCGGGATTGCCCGTCGCGCATTTGTTTGCAGAGGGGCGCGCATCGGTGACGGTTCTGCTCTGGGTGGTGTTCTTCATGAGCCTGCTCGACCTCTATTTGCTGTCGAACTGGCTGCCCACCGTGCTGAACGATCTCGGCGTGTCGGTTTCGGGGGCGGCCGCGATTGGTGCGATGCTCCAGGTCGGCGGCGTGGTCGGCACGTTCACGCTCGGCCAGTTCATCGACCGCTTCTCGTTTCGCGCGTTGTCGCTGACCTATCTCGCGGCGGCGGTCGCGGTTGCGGCCGTCGGCATGGCCAGCCATTCGATCGTCCTGGTCACGATCGCGATCTTCGCGTCGGGATTCTGCATCGTCGGGGGACAGATCGCCTCGAACGCGCTGACGGCGACCTTCT
Source organism: Bradyrhizobium sp. Pa8 (assembly GCF_052588265.1). Lineage (NCBI taxonomy): Bacteria > Pseudomonadati > Pseudomonadota > Alphaproteobacteria > Hyphomicrobiales > Nitrobacteraceae > Bradyrhizobium > Bradyrhizobium sp. Pa8. The sequence continues at coordinate 4,287,425 of NZ_CP176767.1, forward strand.
ATCCGACGGCGATCAGATCGACGGGCGTGGGCTGGGCGCTGGGCATCGGCCGCATCGGCTCGATCGTGGGGCCTCTGATCGGCGGCGTGATGCTGGCCCGCGACATGGGACCGCAGCCGCTGTTTGGTGCTGCGGCCGTCCCGGCATTGATCGCCGCGGCGGCGGCCTTCGTACTGGCACGACGAGGCTAGCCGAGGCGATATATCCTGCCGAAGTGCCAGCGCTGCTTTCCTGCAACGCTCGTGTGCGCTTGTTGCCAACGAAATGACGTTGCAAGTTGCGGCCTGTCGCAATAGCCAAGATGTCGACGTTTTCTTTGGACAAGCTCGTCGTTTGGACAGGTCTGCGTCATGACCTCCAATGACGCACCGTTGAGGAATCCCGCAATGTCCATGCTGCCCAATTCGCAAGAGGCCCGGGATGTGGCCTATCAGCTCCATTCCTATACCAACGCGCGCGCGCATCAGCAGGCCGGTCCGCTGGTGATCGAACGCGGCGAGGGCCCTTACGTGTTCGACGCGTCGGGCAAGCGCTATTTCGAGGCCATGGCCGGCCTGTGGAGCGTCGGGCTCGGCTTCAACGAGAAGCGGCTGGTCGAGGCGGCGCACAAGCAGATGCAGGCGCTGCCGTTCTACCATACGTTCTCCGCCAAATCGCACGGGCCCTCGATCGACCTCGCCGAGAAGCTGGTGGCGCTCGCGCCGGTGCCGATGAGCAAGGTGTTCTTCACCAATTCCGGCTCGGAGGCGAACGACACCGTCCTCAAGCTGATCGCCTATCGCTCCAATTCGCTTGGCCAGCCGCAGCGCAAGAAGATCATCAGCCGGATGCGCGCCTATCACGGCGTCACCATTGCCTCGGCAAGCCTCACCGGCCTGCCGAACAACCACCGCTCGTTCGACCTGCCGCTGCCCAACATCCTGCACACGGGCTCGCCGCATTTCTACAGGGACGGCGCGCCCGGTGAGAGCGAGGAGGCGTTCGCGACGCGCCGGGCCGAGGAGCTCGACGCGCTGATCCAGAAGGAGGGCCCGGATACGATCGCGGCCTTCTTCGGCGAGCCGGTGATGGGCGCGGGCGGCGTCGTCGTGCCGCCGGCGACCTATTGGGACAAGATCCAGGCAGTCCTGAAGAAATACGACATCCTGCTGGTCGCAGATGAGGTCATCTGCGGCTTCGGCCGCACCGGCAAGATGTTCGGCTGCGAGACCTACGGCATCAAGCCCGACGTGATGGTGGTCTCCAAGCAGATCACCTCGAGCTATTTCCCGCTGTCGGCGATCATCCTGAACGATCGCATGTTCGAGCCGATCGCGGACGAGAGCAACAAGATCGGCGTGCTCGGCCATGGTTTCACCGCGGGCGGCCATCCCGTCGGCTCGGCCATTGCGCTGGAGAATCTCAAGATCATCGAGGAGCGCGGCCTGGTCGCGCACGCCGCCGAGCTCGGCGGTTACATGCAGGGCAAGCTGCGCGAGCTCACCAGCGATCCGCTGGTCGGCGAGGTCCGCGGCGTCGGCATGATCGCGGCGATCGAGCTCGTGCTCGACAAGGGGCGCAAGACGGCCGCCAGCACGCCCGGCGCCGTCGGCGGTATCGCCAGCCGCATGCTCCAGGAGCGCGGCGTGATCTCGCGCAACATGTTGGATGCCATCGCCATCTGCCCGCCGCTGATCGTCACCAAGGCCCAGATCGACGAGCTGATCGCGGCGATCACGGGCGTGCTGAACGACATGAAGCCGGAAGTGGCCAAGCTGACGCCGGCGTAAGGGAAGCCGGCGCGTCAAACTCCGTCATTGCGAGCGCAGCGAAGCAATCCAGACTGTCTCCGCGGAAAGATTCTGGATTGCTTCGCTGCGCTCGCAATGACGATGTGGCTGGCTTCGCGGCCAACCGCGAAGCGCCCGCTCGCGCCCGCTACGCCCGCTGAACCCCGATCACGCGACCCTTCTCGATCGCCAGCGCCAGCTCGCCGCGCTTCAGTTTCAGCGCGGCATCGCCGAACAGCTCGCGGCGCCAGCCGCGCAGGGCGGGGACGTCGGCCTCGTCGTCGGCTGCGATCTCCTCGAGATCGTCCACGGTGGCGATCACCTTGCTGGCGACGGCGTGGCGCTCCGCGGTCATGCGCAGCAGAACCTTCAACAGCTCGACGATGGCGGCGCCATTGTTGTTGTTGCGCGGCTTCTCCAGCTTCGGCAGCGTCGCAAAATCCCGCGCCAGCCCGCGCTCGACCGCGGCGACGATGTCCGCGCCCCATTTGGATTTCTCGAACCCCTTCGGCACCGAGCGGAGATGGGCGAGCTTCTCCAGCGTGTTCGGCGCGTGGGTCGCAATGTCGCTGATGGCTTCATCGCGCAGCACGCGGCCGCGCGGCACGTCGCGGCTCTGCGCTTCCTGCTCGCGCCAGGCCGCGACCTCCATCAGGACCGCGAGGTCCTTGGGCTTGCGGACCCGCGTCTTCAGCCGTTCCCAGGCGCGCTCGGGATGGAAATCGTAGGTCCTGGGCGAGGTCAGCACCTCCATCTCGATGGAGACCCATTCGCTGCGGCGCCGCTTCTTGAGGTCGGCATCGAGCGCTGCGAACACGTCGCGCAGGTGCGTGACGTCGGACACCGCGTAGTGCATCTGCTCCTTGGTCAGCGGCCGGCGCGACCAGTCGGTGAAGCGGTGGGTCTTGTCCGGGCGGTGGCCGGTGACCTTCTCGACCAGCGCGTCATAGGCGATGCTGTCGCCATAGCCGAGCACCATGGCCGCGACCTGGGTGTCGAACACCGGGTGCGGGATGATGTTGGCCTGGTGCCAGATGATCTCGATGTCCTGGCGGGCGGCGTGGAACACCTTCAGCACGCCCTCGTTGCCCATCAGGTCGAAGAACGGCTTGAGGTCGATGCCCTCGGCCAGGGTGTCGATCACCACGGCTTCCTCGGCGCTCGCCATCTGCACCACGCACAGCAGCGGGTAGTAGGTGGTCTCGCGTAGGAACTCGGTATCGACTGTGATGACGGGGTGCTTGGCCAGCCGGCTGCAGGCAGCCGCGAGGTCAGCGGTGGTGGTAATCAAATCCATGAACGGCCCATGACACTTGGTATCAGCCGTTCTGCCGAAAGCGCTGTGATGTCAAGGGGCTCTAAGCGAATTCGAGCCTTGCATCGGGCCGGAATCGTCTCTTTCCGACGAAATTCCTATTCGTAACGGATCCGGTGCGAGGATTTGCGCGCGCAGGGCAGCGCCACCACGACCACGCACATGGCGACCAGCGCCAGCCCTAGGAACTCGAAAACCAACAGATCCACGGCGAAATCTCCAGAAACATTGATAGATTTGTCGGGGGTACGTTGAGGGTCTGTTAATTCTCGTGGTTACCGGCGGCCGGGCGGGCCGGATGGTGGACGGGGGGTTAACGGGGGCGGGCTCGATCATCACCCCATGAGCTTCGGCAAGGCGGCGGCGAGCGCGTCCACGGCGGCGCGGACTTTTGGCGGAATCCGGGGCGAACGGGGCCACAGCGCGTGGCAGTCGTAGAGGAATTCGGGCTGGCCTTCGAGGAGGCCGACCAGCGCGCCGCTGTTGAGACGCTCGCGGACCAGCCAATAAGGCAGCCAGGCGAGACCCATGCCTTGCGCGGCGGCGTCCGCGATCGCCTCCATATCGTCGAGCCTCAGCCTGCCCGAAGGCATGATTTCGCGTGGCGGCTGGTCGGCTTGCGGAAACAGCCATGGCCGGACACGCCCTGAGCGGCGATAGATGATCGCCTGATGCGCGGCGAGATCGTCGAGCGATTTCGGTTTGCCGTTGGCGCGCAAATAGGACCGCGCGCCGCACACCACCATGCGCTGGCTTGCGATACGCCGGGTGATCAGACCGGATTGGTCGTCGAGATCGCCGGTCCGGATCGCAAGATCGTAGCCGGCCTCGATGATGTCAGCGATGGGATCGCCGAAGGAGAGGTCGAGCTCGAGATGCGGATATTTTCGCGCGAGTTTCATCAGCAGGGGCGCGATGCAGTGCCGGCCCAGCAGGGCGGGCATGGTCACGCGCAGCCTGCCGCGCGGCGCGGAGAGTTCATCGGCCACGATGGCGTCGGCGGCTTCGGCCTCGCTGAGTACCGCGCGGCAGCGCTCGTAATAGACCTGGCCAGCCTCGGTCAGGCTTTGGCGCCGTGTGGTGCGGTTGAGGAGGCGGACGCCGAGGCGCTCTTCGAGAAAGCGCACATGCTTGCCGACCATCGGCCCCGACATCTCCAGGGCGTCGGCCGCAGCCGCGAACGAGCCGAGATCGACGGCCCGGACGAATACGGCCATGCTGGTCAGGCGGTCCATGATTGAAAACTCCTGGTTTCGACTGTTCGCGTATTCGGGCCATTTATCCACTTCGGTGGGATCGGCATAGCTCCATTCAGTTCAATTGTTTTGGAGTGTATCCATGACCCGCGTCGTTCGCTTTCACCGGCATGGCGGTCCCGAAGTGCTGTGCATCGAGACCATCGACGTTCCACCGCCGGGAAAGGGCGAGGTGCAGATCCGGGTCAGGGCGCTCGGTCTCAACCGTGCGGAGGCGCTGTTGCGGACGGGCACCTATATCGAGACCGCAACATTTCCGTCCGGGCTTGGTTTGGAGGCGGCAGGTATCGTCGAGGCCATCGGCGAAGGCGTGGCCGGCTTTGCGCCGGGAGATGCGGTCAGCATCGTGCCGCCGCTGTCGATGGTGCGATGGCCGGCCTATGCCGAACTCGCGACGTTTCCGGCCGAACTCGTCGTGAAGCATCCGCCCGAGCTTGGCTTCGAGGCGGCGGCTGCGGTGTGGATGCAGTATCTGACGGCCTACGGCGCGCTGGTCGATATCGCCGCACTTGGGCGAGGGGACGTTGTCGCCGTCACGGCCGCATCGAGCAGCGTCGGGCTTGCGGCCATCCAGATCGCGAACCGGATCGGCGCTGTTCCGGTCGCCCTGACGCGGACCTCGACCAAGCGGCGCGCATTGCGCGAGGCCGGCGCCGCCCACGTGATCGCCTCGCAGGAGGAGGACATCGAAGCGCGGCTCGCGGAGATCGCCGGTTCAAATGGCGTCCGCGTGGTATTAGACGCCGTCGGCGGTCCGGCATTCGAGCCGCTGACTGCGGCGATGTCACCGGGTGGTATTCTGATCGAGTATGGCGGACTGAGCCCCGCGCCGACACCGTTCCCGCTCTTCAACGTGTTGACCAAGAGCCTGGTCCTGCGCGGCTACCTCGTGCACGAGATCATCCGCGATCCCGTGCGCCTCGCGCGGGCAAAGGCGTTCATCCTCGACGGCTTGTCGGACGGCAGCTTGAAGCCGGTGATCGCCGGAACGTTCCCGTTCGAGGAGATCGTCGAGGCGCATCGCTTCCTGGAGTCGAGCAATCAGTTCGGCAAGATCGTGGTGACGATCTAAGCGCGCGGCGCGTGGCTCACGTCGCGGCGATCAGCCCCCCTCGAATATTCTCTTGCGCGCATTCTCGACATGCGTGCGCATGGCGCGGCGGGCGCCGTCCTCGTCTTGTGCCTCGATGGCCTCGAACACGCGGCGATGCTCCTGCTGCCCCCTGAGAATGCGGCCGCGCGGCTGAATGAGCGACAAGTTGCGGTTGAGATTGACGCCAATGGCGATCTGCTCCCTCAACGAGGTTAGCGTCTCGACAAAGAACCGGTTGCCGCTCGCCTCTGCAATCGTGCGGTGGAAGAGGAGATCCTCCTCGACACCAAGGCCGCCCTCGCGCCCTTGGGCGACCATCGTATCCAGCCTGGTCAGGACCTGCTGAATGCGGCGCAGGCTTTGCCTGTCCCGGTTGCGTGCGGCGAGGGCCGCGGCATCGCCCTCGACGGCCATCCGGAACACGAAGCAGCGCTGGATGTCGGGGATGCTACTAACAGGCGCGAAGTCGAAGGCATTGGCGGCCGGGCGTCGCGTCACGAACCAGCCCGCGCCCTGGCGTGATGCGATCAGGCCGTCATCGCGCAATCGCGTTAGCGCCTCGCGAACGACGGGCCGCGAAACGCCGAGGAGTTCGGCAAGGCCATTCTCGGGCGGTAGCCGGCAGTTCACGGGAAGAATGCCGATCGCGATCTGACCGAGCACATGGTCGTAGATCCGGTCGCTCAATCGTCCCGTCGAGGAGGAGAGCGGCAACTCCACGGATTTCATCGCAGGCTTTTTCAAGTCCGGCTCCGCCCGGTTTTGCGTTCGGCTTCCAAACAAGTTTTTGACATTTTAGTCCGCGCACAAGGCGCTCGGCCGGCAGTTCGAAACAGCTACAGAACAGACCGCTTGACAACCAGCGAAGATTTCGTCGATGCTTGCCTTACAAATAAATAACAAGTTGCGCTAAAAATAAAGCACTTGGGAGGCGAGAATGAGAACGAGGTCAGCAACCCCAATGGTCGCCGCCCTGGTGGGGGCGTGTCTTTGCAGCGGAGCCCTGGCCGCTCCGATCAGTCTTTCGATCATCGATACCGGCGGTGACCTGGCCTCGGTGCAGACCATCATCGAGAACTACAAGAAGGCGAATCCGGACAAGGTCAGCGAGATCAAGATCCAGCGCGCGCCCGCGCCGGAGCTTCCGGCCAAGATCAAGGCGCAGCAGGATGCCGGACGCCTCGATATCAATCTGGTGCTGACCGGGCAGGATGGCGGCGCACTGCTGGCCCAGAACGGCCAGCTCATCGCCATCCCCGATTATCAGAAGACCTTTCCGCGCGACGGCCTCACCGATGCGGGCAAGGCTCTTTACGACGAGGGCAAGGGCGTCCTCATTCCGTCAGTCGGCAATGCCGGTGGACCGGTGCTGATCTACAATCCGGCGAAGGTGCCGAGCCCGCCGAAGACCGCGCAGGAATTGCTGACTTGGGTGAAGGCGAACCCGGGCAAATTCATGTATGCGCGTCCGGCGAACAGCGGGCCGGGCCGGGCGATCCTCCAGGGCTTCGCCTTCATTCTCGGGGACTCCAAGCCGCTCGACCCCGAAAAGGGCTGGGACAAGAGCTGGGATTTCCTCAAAGAGCTTGGCAAGTCCGTCGAATATTATCCGACCGGTACCGCGATCACGTTGAAGGAGTTCGCGCAGGGGCAGCGCTGGATGATCGCCGGGATCATGGAATGGGACATGAAGCCGCGCGCGCAGAGCGTGATCCCGCCGGACTCGAAGATCGCAATCCTGGAGAACACCACGTTCGTGGTGGACGGTCACTATTGGTGCATCCCGAAGGGCGTGCCGCAGGAACAGGTCGATGTCATCGTCGACCTCATGAAGTTCATGTGGAAGCCGGAGCAGCAGGCGCTCACCTGGAAGGCCTTCATCGGGCCGGTCGTGAAGGCCGCAGCCCTGGCATCGGCACCCAAGGATATCCAGGACGAGGTGAAGGAGTTCTGGCGTCCTGAATACGATCAGATCGGGACCAAATGGAAGGTATCGCCTCCGCTGGGCGTGACCGAGCTGAGCTACGCGATGGAACGGTGGGACCGTGAGGTCGGCGCCGATCAGGTCAAGAAATAACAATAACCGGGACCAAGACGCGAGGGCGCGCAGGTGCGGCCCTCGCGCGCGTATGCGGGGCGGGGAATGGCCGACTCTATCGATAAGCTGCAGATGTCGATCACCAAGCGTTATGGCGGCAAGGTGGTGCTCGACCAATTTCCGCTGGAGATCGGCGGCCGCGAGTTCGTCACCTTCCTGGGGCCGAGCGGCTGCGGAAAGTCCACGGCGCTCGGCATCATCGCAGGCCTGGTGCCGCCGAGCGACGGCGAGATCCATCTCAACGGACGACGGATTGACGATGTCTCGCCGGAAAAGCGCGGGTTCGGCATGGTGTTCCAGAACTATGCGCTGTTTCCGCATCTGACTGTGTTCGGCAACGTTGCCTTCGGCCTCTCTCTCCAGAAGCGGCCGTCTGCGGAAATCGAGCAGCGCGTGCGGGACATGCTCGGTCTGGTGCGTCTTGCCGGTTATGAAGACCGCTATCCCGGTCAGCTCTCGGGCGGACAGCAGCAGCGTGTCGCCATCGCGCGCGCTCTTGTGCTGCATCCTCGGTTGATGCTGTTCGACGAGCCGTTGTCCAACCTCGACGCAAAGCTCCGCGTCGAGATGCGCGCCGAGATCAAGCAGCTGCACGCACAGCTCGGCCTGACCTCCATCTACGTCACCCACGACCAGGCCGAAGCTCTCTCGCTCTCCGACCGCATCGTCGTGCTGCGCGAAGGTGTGCTCATGCAAGTCGGGACGCCGCAGGAAATCCACGACCGTCCCAAGAACGTCTTCGTGGCGGATTTCATGGGCTTTCGAAATTTCCTCGATGTGAGACTCGGCAAGGAAGCGGGCGGTATGATCGAAGCCGGCTTCAAGGGGCAAATCTTGCAGGCCAGGGCCAGGGATAGCTTCCGCCCGGGCGAGCACGCCGTTCTGGCGATCCGGCCGGAAGATGTGCGTCTCGGCAGGTCTGGTGATGGCGTCAACGTGCTGCGCGGCAAGGTCGAGCTGGTCGAATATCTCGGACGCGAGCAGGAGGCCGAGATCGCGCTCGATGGCGACGCAAGGCTCTGGGTGCGCTCGCACGAGAAGCTCGTCTTGGGCGAGATGCTGGATCTGACCTTGCCGGCGGACAAATTCGTCCTGCTGCGTCGCGAGTGAGGGGACAGATCGTGGCTCGCATCCGCTCTGATTCTCGCAGCGAACTGGACCTCGTCGCGATCCTCTGCCTTGCGCCGTCGCTGCTCTACGTGCTCGCGATGTTCGTCTACCCGTTCCTCTACGGGATCTACATCAGCTTGCAGCCGAAGAAGCGCGACGCCGGGATATTCTCGAACTATGTCGCGTTCTTCAACGACGCCTACCAGTACAATACGATCAAGACGACCTTCATGTTGGCGTTGCCGACGACGGTCGCGGTCGTGCTGGTTGCGCTGTTCCTCGCCTACGGCATGCGGCGTGGCATCTGGTTCGAGCGCACCATCACGACCATTCTCGTGCTTCCGATCTCGCTCGGTGTCGTCTTCCTGTCGGAAGGAATTTTGGGCTTCTACGGCCACAATGGCTGGCTCAACCAGTTGCTGCTTGCGGTCGGATTGATCCAGAACCCGCTCGAGCTGACGCATAATTCGATCGGCGTCACCTTCTCGCTGTTCATGCAGAACTTTCCGTTCTGCTTCCTGATGTTGCTCGGTTACATCTCCGGCATCGACCCGAGCCTGGAAAGCTCCGCACGCATGCTGGGCGCCGGGCCATGGACCATCTTCCGCCGCGTCATGTTCCCGTTGATCGCACCGGGCCTGATCATCGCGTTTGCCCTCGTCTTCGTGATGAGCTTTGCCGTGTTTCCATCCGCGGTGATGGTTGGCCAGCCGGCCGGTTCGACGCGGACGATCTCGATCGCGGCCTACCAGCAGGCCTTCGAGCAATATGACATGTCCTACGCGTCCGCGATCGCGGTCATCATGGGGCTCTGCCAGCTCGCGGCGCTGGTGGTCATCGTGCTGGTGCGCCGCCGTATGACGATTGCAACAACCATGGGCGTCGGCAAACGCTGAAGGGAAGCAGATGCGCGGACGGATGTGGAAATTGGCGATCTACCTGTTCCTGCTGGGGTTCATCCTGAACCTGCTCGGAATCGTGACGCATGTCGTGGTGAGCTCGTTCGCCAAGCGTTGGTTCGGCAAGCCGTTGCCGCCGGCGTTCACGACGGATTGGTTTACCTACGCCTGGCGGGAGTTCGAGCTCTCCCACGTTCTCTTCATCACGCTGTTCATCGCGCTGGCTGTGGTCTTCATCGCGCTCGCGATCGGATTTCCGGCGGCCTACGTGCTGGCGCGGCGGAATTTCAACGCCAAGCCGGTCCTGCTGCTGCTCTACTTCCTGCCGCTATTGATCCCTCAGATGACCTACGGCATTCCGCTTGCCACGACGCTTTATGGGTTTGGCGTCGGCGGGACGGTCATCGGCGTCATTCTCGCCGTGCTCGTCCCCATGGTTCCTCTTGCGGTCTTCATCCTGTTGCCGTTCTTCGAGCAGATCAGCTTGAACCTTGAATGGTCGGCACAGATGCTCGGCGCGAGCCGGCTGCAGATATTCCGCCGCATCCTGTTGCCGCTGATGCTGCCTGGCATTTTGACAGCGGGCCTGCTGGTTCTCGTGAATACGATCTCGAACTTCGAGCTGGCGTTTCTGCTCGCGGGCGGGGGATCGCAGACCCTGGTCGTCGCGTTGTATTACAACGTTTTTGCTGGCGGTGTGCGGCCGGTTTATTCGATCGATGCGATGGCTGTCATCTACATGTGCACCGTCATGGCGGTGCTGCTGGTCGCATTGCGGTTCGTGCGTCCGACGCAGATGGTGTTCAGGCTCGACGGCAGGCGCAACTGACGCAAGCCCCTGAAATGATTTCGGCGCCCCACACCGTGGAGCGCCGAGCTTGTTTGGCTGATCGTCGGCCTTACGGCAGCTTCAGCGAGGTCTCCGCGTTGTACGGCTTCAGCGTCTCGTCGGCGGCCTTCTGGGCGGCGACCAGCGCCTCCTTCGGCTGCTTCTTGCCGTTGAGGACCAGCATCACCTCGTCCTCCAGCGTCTTGCGGACCGGCACGGTCTTGTAGGTCGCGAACCAGGGTTTTGCGACGTCGAGCTGCTCGACGGCGGTCTTGGCGTCCGGGTTCTTGTTGAGGAACTCGACCATGTCAGGCGTCTTGTAGGCGGCCATGTTGGGCGCGAAATAGCCGGTGGCGCGGCTCCACCAGGCGCTCTTCTCGGGCGAGGTCATCCACTTGATCAGGGTCCAGGCGGCCTTCTGCTTGTCGGCTTCGAGGCCGGCCGGAACGATCAGCGAGGCGCCACCGATCGGCACGGCGTTGCGGACGTTGCGCGGGATGAACGCGACCTTGTAATTGAACTTGGCGTTGTCGCGAACATAGGTCAGCGAGCCCGTCGAGAGCATCATCATCGCGGCGTTGCCGGAGATGAAGGAGGTGCTGACGGCCGGGCCGGGCGTCGCGCCGGGGGCGTGGACCTTGTGCTTGTAGACGAGGTCGTTCCACCAGGTCAGCGCGCCGAGCATCGAAGGCGTGTCGTAGTAGACCTCGCCGCCGAATTCCTCGTTGTAGTAGCGCCCGCCATTGGTCATGGTGAGCGTTTCCATCATCCAGCCGCAATAGTCGTAGGCGCAGGGGATCGCGATGCCCCATTGGGTCACCTTGTCGCCTTCGCGCTTGGTGAGCTTCTTGGCCCAGTCGGTGAGCTCGGCCCAGGTTTGCGGCGGCTTGCTCGGATCAAGGCCGGCTTCCTTGGCCTTGTCGGCGTTAATGTAGAGCAGCGGCGTCGAATTGTGGAAGGGCACGCCGTAGACCGAGCGATTGATCACCGCATTGCCCTGGAGCGCCGGGAAGAACTGGCCGAGGAACTGGTCCTTGGTGGTGCCGTCGGCGGCGATCAGGCTGTCGAGATTGGTGAGCTCGTTCTCGATCTGCATGTCGAGCAGGAAGTTCGCGGACATGATCACGGCGGACGGCGGCTTGCCGGCCTTGATGGCCGCGCGCGTCTTGATCAGCGTGTCGTCATAGGAGCCGGTGTAGACGGCGGTTGCCTTGATCGCGGGATGGGTCTCGTTGAACTCCTTGATCAAGGTGCCCATGTCGCGGGCGAGCTTGCCGTCGACGGGAACGGGGAAGAACAGGTCGATCTCGGTCGGACCTTCGGCCATTGCCGGGACGGCAAGGGCGCCTGCCATAGCGAGGCCAAGCATGAGCCTGCGGGTAAACAGCATCGAAAAATCTCCTATTTGATGCCTGAGGTGACGAAAGAACTGATGAAGCGCTTCTGGAAGATCAGGAAGGTGATGAGCAGCGGTGCGATCACCATCAGCGTGCCGGCGGCAATCGTGCCCCAGGCCTGCGTGCCTTCGGCGGTCGCGGTGAAGACGGACAGACCGACCGTGAGCGGCCGCTTGTCTGGCGAATTGATCACCATCAGCGGCCACAGGAAGTCGTTCCAGTGGCTGGTGACGGAGATGATGGCGAAGGCGGAAAAGCTGGGCATCGACAGCGGCACGTAGATGTGGCGGATGCGCTGGAGAAGGCTGGCGCCGTCGATCAGGGCGGCGTCTTCCAGCTCGGTCGGAATGGCTTCAAAAGCCTGCCGCATCAGGAAGGTGCCGAAGGCCGAAGCGAAGAACGGCATCATCACGCCGGCGAGCGTGTCGTAGAGCCCGAGCTGCGCCACGAGGCTCAAATTCGGCACGATCAGCAGCACCGGCACCAGCATCAGCTGCATCAGGAACAAATAGAAGATCAGCGTCTTGCCGGCGAATTCGAGCCGCGCAAAGGCGAAGCCCGCCAGCGTGATCGTGACGAACTGGACCAGCAGGATGCCGGTGCAGATGATCGTGGTGTTGAGGGTGTAGCGCGGGAAGTCGCCGATCTCCCAGGCATCCCTGATATTGTCGAGGGTCGGCTTCAGGCTCGGCATCAGCTCGGCCATCGCGTTGATGCCGTCGGACGCCGGGCGCAGCGTCGCCACGCCCATCCACAGGAATGGGATCAGCCAAACGATCGCGAGCAGCACGGTCAGCAGAAAGCCGAGCTTGGGCGTGATCTCGCGGCGCGTGGCGAGCGGGGCGTCTCTAAGCAGCCAGTCGATCAGCGTCATGCTCCGCCCTCACGATTGGCCATCGTCCGGAAGGAGAGCGCGGTGAGGCCCATCAGCGCCGCAAGCGTCAGCAGCGTCGCCGCCGAGGCCTTGCCGATGTCGTAATGCTCGACCGCCTGCTGGTAGATGTAGAACAGCACGAGATTGGTCGAGTTGGACGGCCCGCCCTTGGTCATGACGAAGACGTGGTCGACCTGCGTGACCGCGTTGAGCGTGGCGATGACGATGACGAACAGGAAGGTGGGCTTGAGCTCGGGCAGGATGATGTAGCGCAACCGCATGAACGGGCCGGCACCGTCGAGATGCGCGGCTTCCATGACATCCTCGGGCACGGCCTGGAGGCCGGCGAGGAAGAACAGCATGTAATAGCCGGCGTTCTTCCAGATGGTGATCACCATGATCGCTGAGAGCGCGATGTCGGGGTCGCCGAGCCAGTTCGGCACCACCGGAAGCAGGCGACCGATGTAGTAGTCGAGCAAGCCGACATTGGGCAGGAAGATGAACAGGAACAGCGCGGAGGCCGCGACCATCGGGATCAGCACCGGCAGGAACAGTGCGGCGCGCAGCGCACTGCTCACCGCATTGGTGCGTGACAACGCCAGCGCGAACAGCAGTGCAAGTCCAATGCTCGGAATCGCCGTGCCGATGGCGTAGACGAGATTGTTGACGACCGCGCCGGTGAAGGCGGGATCGGCAAGCACCGCGGCTATATTGTCGAGGCCGACGAAGCGGACCGGCGCCTTCGGCGTGGCGCGCTGGTAGAGCGCGTCGATGAGCACACGCCCCATCGCGCCGTAGGTGAATAGCGCGAGGAAGACCAGCGAGGGCAACAGCAGCAGATAGGCGGGCAGCGAGGCTTTGAATCGGCCAAGAAACCGCTTCAGGACGTGCAGACGCGGTGCCGCCGAAGTCGCGACCGGGAGAGCCGCGGGTTCAGCGAGGCTCATCTCATCGCGCCGGGAAATTGAGCGCATAGTCGCGGTCGTTCATTCCCGTCGGTGCGGCGAATGGAAAGCGCAGACTGGTATCGAGGAAGTCGTGGCTGTGCACGACCAGGTTCTCGCCGTCGATCAGCACCACGCCATAGGCCGGCGGCTCATGGCTGGCGAGATGGTCGGTCGCGGCAGCGTCAAGCTCGAACCAGACCTGGTGGTTAGTGCCGCGGAGCGTCGAGAACGGGATCTTGCCGTAGCTGCCGAAGATCGGCCGATGCACATGGCCGAAGAAGAGATGGCGGATGCGCGAGCGGTAGGGCGCGATCACTTCGGCGAACTCCGCGCTCTGCTTCAGCGCGATCTCGTCCATCGCGTGGACGCCGACCGGGAAGGGCGGATGATGCATGAAGACGACGAACGGCATGTCGGCGGGCGCGGCCGCCAGCGTGCTTGCGAGCCAGCCGAGGCGCTTGGCGCACATCTCGCCGGCGTGGCTGGTCTCGTCCAGGGTGTCGAGGAAGACGAACAGGCCGTGCTCGGTGGTGCGGGTGCCCTGGACGAAGCCGTTCGGATCGCGCGGGGCGGCCTTCAGGCCGTCGAGGCAGGCCACGCGCTTGTCGTGATTGCCGACCATGGCGATGTACGGGATCTTCAGCGCGGCCATCGCCTCGGCGAAATTGGCGTATGCTTCAGGCTCGCCCCAATGGGTGAGGTCGCCGGTCACGACCGCGAAGGCAGCATCGGACTGGTGCTTGTTGATGTCGGCAACCGCCGCATCCAGCCGGGCGCGCGGATCGAGGCCATAGAGCTTCAGTCCGGGGTTCGCGAGATGCGTGTCGGTGATGTGGATGAATTTGAAGGGCATGGCGCGTCAGGACTGTTGGAGGATGGGCGCCTCCGGCAGGACGTCCCTGACAGGCCGTTAGAGCGCCAGTGTTTCAGTTTGATGACAGCGGTTCCTGCGGGCGTGGAAGGTGTGGACATGCTTGGGACGACAGGCCGAGCATACTCTGGGGCCGAATGACCTCTCACGATTGAGGTGCAAGATGCGGTCTACCTTGCCGCGAAGGTGCGGTCATGGTTTGCTCATGCTGCTCATAGAATTTGCATCACGAGACCTTCGAATGTTGCCGCCGCGTGTCCTCCCCAAGCTGGGTTTGCTTGCTGCCTCCCTGCTGCTTGTCGTCCTCTGCGCCGTCCCCGATGCGGTGCGCGCCGAATTCAATTTCGCCCGTTACAAGGAGACCGATCTCGACGAGTTGCTGGCACGGCGGCGACCGGCCACCGGCCTCGACGTCTACCCAATGTCGCCGCTGAAGCTCGACATCACGCTGGCCTCCCACGGGGAGCCGTGCGCAAGCGGCGCGCTCAAGCGATCGCTGATCATGAGCGGCATGCCCAAGACCGACGCCGACGCCTTGCAGGCGACCAACTGCATCACGGTCCGCTCCGCCAAGGGGCGCGAGCTCAAGGTCTTCATCCAGGATGTGGTCTACGGCTTCTTGCCGGGGGAGGTGCCGGTCGGGGACAAGCTCTCGCTCTATGCGATCCATGCCTTTACGTCCCCCGAAGGGCCAGGGCTGCTGGTCAATGAATTCCTGACCCCGCGCAGCTTTCCGCGCGCCGACAAGCCGGCAGACAAGACGATGACCTCCTGTGGATGCTGGACCCAGGACGAGCATCCCGGCGTCGATTTCACCTCCGACAAGGCAGGCGATCCGGTGGCGGCGATGGCGGACGGCGTCGTCGTCAAGATCGAGACCAGCGAGCAGACGCCCGGGGATTTGCCTCTTATCGGCGGCTGCGGCCGTTATGTCGTGCTCAAGCACACTTATCCGAACGGCGGCATCGTCTACACACGCTACGTCCAGCTCGGCCGCATCAATGGGTCGACGGGAGAGGCGCTTGCGGTGGGCACGAGCGTCAAGGCGAAGGACGCGATCGGCGAGATCGGCCCGAACAAGGTGCTGCATTTCGAGATCCGCCCCGTCGCGCCCGGCACCACGACGACGGACAAGGCCTGGACCGAGCGCTACGCCAACGTGCCCGACATGGAGTGGTCCCGCTACGATCCCGTCGATCCGCAAAAGTTCGACGCGGCCTCGTTCGGCGGGGTCAGGAAGGCGACGAAGTAGGGGCGGGTCTGTAGGGTGGATTAGCCGAAGGCGTAATCCACCACTGTGAGCCAACTTCAAGTTGTGCTACCGATTGCGAATGTCCGACTACCGCCGCGCATTCGTCCCCGGAGGATGCTGGTTCTTCACGGTGAACCTGCTCGATCGGCGGAAAGCACTCCTGACCGACCAGATCGAAATCCTGCGCGACGCGGTTGCCGCAACTCGCCGGAGCCATCCCTTCGAGATTAACGCATTTATTGTCCTGCCGGACCATCTTCACGCAATCTGGCAGCTGCCGCCTGGCGATCCCGATTTCTCCGTACGTTGGCGGCTGATCAAGACCCGTTTTGCAAAAGCTTTGCCAGCGGACGATCGGTTGAGCGCAGTCCGCGCCGCGCGGAACGAGCGCGGTATTTGGCGACGCCGTTTCTGGGAGCATTTGATCCGTGACGAGACTGACTACGCGCGCCACGTCGAGTGTTGCTACTATAATCCCGTCAAGCACGGGCACGTTTCGAAAGTGAGTGACTGGCCGTACTCGTCGTTTCACCGCGATGTCCGCGCCGGGTTGTTTCCGGAGGATTGGGGCGGTGACAAAGAGTTGACCGGTGAGTTTGGCGAGCGCGCGTGACCCCCCGTAGGGTGGATTAGCGAAGCGTAATCCACCTCTTTGCTGTCCGCTTGTTGCGAGAAGTGGTGGATTACGCCTTCGGCTAATCCACCCTACGCACCGAGCTACGTCCCGCAGAACGTCTGCAACACTCGCTGGTCCGGCAGGGGCGGATCGGCGTAGGCGGCGTAGTCCGGCTGCTCCTCGAACGGCTTGGCCTGCACCTTCACCAGCTCCTCGAACGGCGCGTAGTCGTCGTTGTTGACGGCCGCCTGGATCACGGCCTCGACGCGGTGATTGCGCGGGATAAACACCGGGTTGACGGCCTGCATGGCGGCTTGACGCTCGGCTGCGGCCTGCGGCTCCAGCGCGATGCGTTCGCACCAGCGTCTGGCCCAGTCGTCGAAGGCTGAGGGGTCCATGAACTGCGCGCGGACGTCGGCGATATCGGCCTCGTCGCCCGCGGCGTCACCGAGCTTGCGGAAGGTGAGGGTAAAGTCGGCCTGGTTCTTCGCCATGGCGTCCAGCAGGTCCTGGATCAGCGCCTCGTCGCCGTCGCGTTCCGTGAACAGGCCGACCTTCTTGCGCAGGCCTGCTTGATAGGCGTTGCTGAAGGTCTCGGCGAAGGCGCCGAGAATGTCCTGGGCTTCGGCGACTGCCCTTTCCTGGTCGTCGGAGAATAGCGGTAGCAGGCATTCGGCGAGCCGGGTCAGATTCCACAGCGCGATGCGCGGCTGGTTGGCATAGGCGTAGCGGCCCATCTCGTCGATCGACGAGAAGACCTGCGCGGGGTTGTAGGCGTCCATGAAGGCGCAGGGGCCGTAATCGATGGTCTCGCCGGAGATGGAGCTGTTGTCGGTGTTCATCACGCCGTGGATGAAGCCGACCAGCAGCCAGCGCGCGACGAGATCGGCCTGACGCGCGACGACGCCGGCGAGCAGCGCGTGATAGGGGCGCTCTGCATGGAGCAGATCTGGATAGTGGCGGGCGATGACGTGGTCGGCTAGCCGGCGGATCGCGCCGGTCTCGCGGCGGACGGCGAAGAACTGGAAGGTGCCGACGCGGATGTGGCTCGCGGCGACGCGCGTCAGCACGGCGCCGGGCAGCGCGGTCTCGCGGATGACGTGCTCGCCGGTGACGACCGCGGCGAGCGAGCGCGTGGTCGGGATGCCGAGCGCAAACATGGCTTCGCTGACGATGTATTCGCGCAGCACCGGCCCGAGCGCGGCGCGGCCGTCGCCGCGGCGGGAGAATGGGGTGGGACCCGAGCCCTTGAGCTGGATGTCGCGGCGGATGCCGTCCCTGTCGATGACCTCGCCGAGCAGGATCGCCCGGCCGTCGCCGAGCTGGGGCACGAATTGCCCGAACTGGTGGCCGGCATAGGCCATGGCAATGGGATCGGCGCCGGGGGGAACCGTCTTGCCGGCCAGGATCTCCGCGCCCTCAGGGGTCTCCAGGATATCCGGATCGAGCCCGAGCTGGACCGCCAAGGGCCGGTTCAGCTTGATCAGCCGGGGGGCGGCCACAGGGGTCGGCGCGACGCGGGCAAAGAAGCTGTCCGGAAGTGCCGAATAGGAGTTCTGGAAGGGGAAATGGACGATCATGGAGGTAAAGATAGGCGGGGAACGCCTGATGGCAAAGGCTTGAGGCCCAATCGGCCAAAAATGGGCGTTTCTGGCCCAAAACAGGCCGTTCCCTTGGTTGCCGCCTCCGGTCTCGTCGGGTAAACCCTGCCGCAACTTCGGACCGGTTGTTTCAGGCCGTCCGATTCGCTTCCTCCGACATCGAATTTGGGACGACCATGCATCGCTACCGGTCACATAAATGCGGCGATCTCCGCGAGAGCAACATCGGCGAAACAGTTCGCCTCTCGGGCTGGGTCCATCGCGTTCGCGACCATGGCGGCGTGCTGTTCATCGACCTGCGCGACCATTACGGCCTGACACAGTGCGTGGTTGATCCGGACTCGCCGGCGTTCGCGCTGGCCGAAAAGCTCCGCTCGGAGTTTGTGGTCAAGATGGACGGCAAGGTCCGCCGCCGCCCCGAGGGGACCGACAATGACGATCTGCCGACCGGCAAGATCGAGATCTATGTCAGCGAGATCGAGGTGCTCGGTCCGGCCGGCGACTTGCCGCTGCCGGTGTTCGGCGACCAGGACTATCCTGAAGACATCCGCCTGAAGTACCGCTTCCTCGATTTGCGCCGCGAAAAGCTGCACCAGAACATCATGACGCGCGTCGACATCATCAAGTCGATGCGTCGGCGCATGGAGGGGCAGGGGTTCTTCGAGTTCAACACCCCGATCCTGACTGCGTCCTCGCCGGAAGGTGCGCGCGACTTTCTGGTGCCCTCGCGCATCCATCCCGGCAAGTTCTATGCGCTGCCGCAGGCGCCGCAGCAGTACAAGCAGCTGCTGATGATGTCGGGCTTCGACCGCTACTTCCAGATCGCGCCCTGCTTCCGCGACGAGGACCCGCGCGCCGACCGTCTGCCGGGCGAGTTCTACCAGCTCGACGTCGAGATGAGCTTTGTCACGCAGGAGGACGTCTTCGCGGCGATGGAGCCCGTCATCACCGGCGTGTTCGAGGAGTTCGCCAAGGGCAAACCGGTGAGCAAGAACTGGCGCCGGATCCCGTTCGCCGAGGCGCTGCGCAAATACGGCAGCGACAAGCCGGACCTTCGTAACCCCATCGAGATGCAGGACGTTTCCGAGCATTTCCGCGGCTCCGGCTTCAAGGTCTTTGCGCGCATGCTCGAAGACCCCAAGAACCAGGTCTGGGCGATCCCGGCGCCGGGTGGCGGCAGCCGCGCGTTCTGCGACCGTATGAATTCATGGGCGCAGGGCGAGGGCCAGCCGGGCCTCGGCTACATCATGTGGCGCGAGGGCGGCGAGGGTGCCGGTCCGCTCGCGAACAACATCGGGCCAGAGCGTACGGCTGCGATCCGCGCGCAGATCGGCGTGAAGGAAGGCGATGCCGCCTTCTTCGTCGCCGGCGACCCCGACAAGTTCTGGAAATTCTCAGGTCTCGCCCGCAACAAGGTCGGCGAGGAGTTGAACCTCACCGACAAGGAGCGGTTCGAGCTCGCCTGGATCGTCGACTTCCCGATGTACGAGTACAACGAGGACGACAAGAAGGTCGACTTCTCGCACAACCCGTTCTCGATGCCGCAGGGCGGCCTCGACGCGCTGAAGGGCCAGGACCCGCTGACCATCAAGGCGTTCCAGTACGACATCACCTGCAACGGCTACGAGATCGCCTCGGGCGGCATTCGTAACCACGTACCGGAAGCGATGGTGAAGGCGTTCGAGATCGCGGGTTACGGCGAGCAGGAAGTGGTCGACCGGTTCGGCGGCATGTACCGCGCCTTCCAGTACGGCGCGCCGCCGCATGGCGGCATGGCGGCGGGCGTCGACCGCATCGTGATGCTTCTGTGCGGCACCAATAATCTGCGCGAGATCTCGCTGTTCCCGATGAATCAGCAGGCCATGGACCTGCTGATGGGTGCACCGTCGGAGCCCAGCACCAAGCAGCTCCGCGAGCTGCATGTGCGGGTGAACCTGCCGCAGAAGTGAGGCCGTCGACTCTCCCGGCGATTGGGGGAGACTGCCTCCACATCGTCATTGCGAGCGCAGCGAAGCAATCCAGAAACTTTCCGCGGAAGGACTCTGGATTGCTTCGTCGCAAGAGCTCCTCGCAATGACGAGGAGGAAAGAGCCGCCTTTCTCTCGCCCCTACAGCCCCGTCGACGCCTCGATCCTGAACTGCGCCAGCGCGACGATCGGCTCGCTGTTCAGCGCGTCCACGAGTTGAAGCACCGGCACCTTGCCGAGCGGCGTGAGCTTGATGGTGAGCGTCTGACCTGAGGTCTCGACGAAGCCGGCGAGTGCATCGACCGCCGCTTTCGCATCGAGATTGGCGGCCGTGACCTTCTCGCCCTGTGCCCGGATCATCTCAGTGATGGCGCTGCGGGCGGCGTCGCGACTGACATTCTGCATGCGCGAGAACTGCGCCACGATCAGATCGACGATGCCGCTGTCGCGCAGGGAGAGCTCGAGCGTGCCGGTCTCGACCTGCGCCATCTCACTCATAGCCTCCATCGGGTCGGTCGTGGTGAACAGGCCGCGCGGCACATTGGCGAGCGCGAAGCGGGCCTGAGCTTTGGCAAGGTTGCCGAGATTGATCGTTGCAGGCGCAAGCGCAAACGCGCCCGAGGACTCCGTCCAGGCGGCACCGAGATCGAGGTCGATCGCGAGCTTGTCCACGCCCGCCATGATCAGCGGCCGCTGCGCCGGATTGGCGGGATCGGTCGGCGTGACCATCTTCACGACCAGATTGGCCTTGCTCGGGATCGATCCGACGAGCTGGCCCCAGTTCAGGCTGATCGTATCGATGGTGACGAGCTGCCGCGTGTTCTTGTAAGGCGAAACCACGCCCTTGATCTCGGCACCTTCGAGCACCCGGAACAGGCCCAGCATCTGATCGGGGGAGGGAGGCTGCCCGGGGGTTCTGAGGCTTGCCGCCCAGCGCATCAGATTCGCGGCGCTGAAGGATTTCAGCGCGAAGCGCTCCATCTTGAGCTGCCCCTGCGGCATCGGCATTTCGAGGCCTTCCAGCGCTATTTTGTCTTGATCGTATTTGACGGCGCTGAGCTTTCCCGTCCCTTGCGGCGTCTCGACCGTTTGTTTGCCGATTTCGGCCTTGCCGATCTGAAAGCCCTCGAAGAACTCGGCCACCTTCTCGAACATGTCGCGCGACTGCGCCGGCGTCGGGATCGAACCGTCAGCCGGCATCAACGCCATGATTTCGGCCGGGCGGAATTTCGAGGGCCGGATCGCAATGTCGTCGATGGCGACATTGTCGATTTGCACACGCACGCCCGGTGCCATTGTCACCGCGGATGAATTGGCTGAGATGCGTCGATAGATCCTGTGGAAACCGTCGTCGCTCGACCCTTGCGGATCGAGGGCGGCCGTCACTGCGCTTGCGTCGAAATCGTAGGCGGCCAGACCGGACAGCTCGCCGGTCATTTTCGCGGGCTTGCCCGGCTGGGTCACGTCGAGCGAGTAGGTGATACGGTCCGTCTTCGCCGTTTCGATCTTGCCGCGGTTGACGTTCTGGACCGCAAGACCGGAATAGACGAAGTCTCCGCTGCCGGCATTGCCGGTGCCCGCATCGATATTAGCCGCGACGGTCGGCGCCACGATCGAGGACGCCGAGACAGTTGCGTATTGCGCGAGCATAAAGCGGTACATGTCGATGATCGAGCCGGACAGCGGAGCGCTGGCCGCACGGGTGGGACCGGAAAAATCGCGAGCGGTGATCTGCGGGATCTTGTAGTTCGCTTTCAGCTTCGCCCGATCGGTGTACGTGAAGGCGACCTCGACCCCAGACACTTCGATGCTGTCGGCCGAGAAATGGGCTTCATCTGGCTGGCGTATACCGACGGCCGTGACCTTTGCGATCTTGACGTCGGCTAACTCAGGCTGGGCGGGCTCGACATTGATATTCTCGATCGTCAGCGTTCGGGTCGCGAGCTCGAACGCCACTTTGCCATGGCTCGCCTTGCCGCCGCCGGAGCGTATCTGCTCGAACGCCGCCTCGACCTCGGCGGTGGCGCGATGCTGGACGTAGAGGTTGAAGCCGAACCATCCGCCCGCGGCAAGCACGGCTGCCACGATCAGGCCGATCAGGATTCGTTTCATTCCCAGCTCCAGTTGCTCGTATTGCACTGCGCAACCTGCCATATTCGGGAAATGTCGCGCGGTCTAGGGAAAGCTAGCGCTATCAGATATTTGACCATGCGCCCTGTTGATGGGGGCGCAATCGGATGTTGCCACCGGGGCGCCCGCCGTGCTTCATCCCGTTTCCACGACCCGGAAATACCGTCCGCTTGGGCGGCGGCTCCGGATGAGGCATTTTGAGGCCGCTAACGCGAGGCGAGACACCGCATGTCGTCTTTTTCCGATGATCTCCACCAGGCGGCGCTGGCCTATCACCGTCTGCCGCGCCCCGGAAAGCTCGAGATCCAGGCGAGCAAGCCGCTCGCCAACCAGCGTGACCTCGCGCTTGCCTATTCTCCGGGCGTTGCCGCCGCCTGTACCGAGATCGCCAAGAACCCGGCGGAGGCCGCCACGCTCACCACCCGCGCCAACCTGGTCGCGGTGGTCTCGAACGGCACCGCGGTGCTCGGCCTCGGCAATATCGGCCCGCTGGCCTCCAAGCCGGTGATGGAGGGCAAGGCGGTCCTGTTCAAGAAGTTCGCCGGTATCGACGTGTTTGACATCGAGATCGCCGCCGACACCATCGAGCGCGTGGTCGAGACTGTGGCCGCGCTCGAGCCGACCTTCGGCGGCATCAATCTCGAGGACATCCGCGGACCGGAATGCTTCGAGATCGAGGCGCAGCTGAAGGAGCGTATGAAGATCCCGGTCTTCCATGACGATCAGCACGGTACCGCCATCATCGTCGCCGCCGCCATCACCAATGGCCTCCGGCTGAACGGCAAGAAGCTGGCCGACGTCAAGATCGTGGCGTCGGGGGCGGGGGCCGCCGCGATCGCGACGCTCAACCTCCTGGTGTCGATGGGCGCGCAGCGCAAGAACATCTGGGTCTGCGACATCGACGGCCTCGTGCATGAGGGCCGCAACACCACGATGGACCGCTGGAAGGCGGTCTACGCGCAGAAGACCGAGAAGCGCACACTGGGCGATGTCATCGGCGGCGCCGACATCTTCATCGGGCTGTCGGCACCCGGCGTGCTCAAGCCGGAGATGGCCAAGGCGATGGGCGACAAGCCGCTGATCATGGCACTCGCCAATCCGACCCCGGAGATCATGCCGGAGGAGGCGCGGAAGGTGCGCCCCGACGCCATGATCTGCACCGGCCGCTCCGACTATCCGAACCAGGTCAACAACGTCCTCTGCTTCCCCTTCATCTTCCGCGGCGCGCTCGACGTCGGCGCCAGCGCCATCAACGAGGAGATGAAGCACGCTGCCGTCGAGGCCATCGCGCAGCTCGCGCGCGAGGCGCCGTCGGATGCAGTGGCGCAAGGCTTTGACACCGGCGAAACGCAGGGCTTTGGCCCGGGCTCGCTGATCCCGAGCCCCTTTGATCCCAGGTTGATTCTGCGCATCGCGCCCGCCGTCGCCAAGGCCGCGATGGAGTCCGGCGTCGCGACGCGCCCCATCACCAACTTTGACGAATACACTGCGCTGCTCGAGCGCTTCGCCTTCCGCTCCGGCCTCGTCATGAAGCCGATGTTCGCCAAGGCCAAGACCCAGCCGGTGCGCGTGATCTACGCCGAAGGCGAGGACGAGCGCGTGCTGCGCGCCACGCAAGTGGTGCTGGAGGAGAAGCTGGCGACGCCGATCCTGGTCGGGCGTCCGTCCGTCGTCGAGGCGCGCATCAAGCGCTTCGGCCTGTCGATCAAGGCAGGCAAGGATTTCGACCTCGTCAATCCCGAGGACGATCCGCGCTATCGCTCCTATGTGCAGTCCTATGTCGAGGTCGCCGGCCGCCGCGGCGTGACGCCGGATGCGGCGCGCACGGTGGTGCGCACCAACAACACGGTGATCGCCGCGCTCGCGGTCACGCGCGGGGAGGCGGATGCCATGCTCTGCGGCGTCGAAGGCCGCTACATGCACCACCTCCGCCATGTCCGCGAGATCATCGGCTTCTCCGCGGGGATCATCGACTATGCGGCGCTGGCGCTGCTGATCACCAGCAAGGGCGCCTTCTTCATCGCCGACACGCAAGTTCGTCCCAATCCGAGTGCCGAGGAGCTCGCCGAGATCGCCTCGCTGGCGGCGGTCCACGTCCAGCGCTTCAACATCAAGCCGAAGATCGCCTTCGTCTCGCACTCGGATTTCGGCAGCTACGATACCGAGTCCTCGCGCAAGATGCGCCGGGCGACGCAGCTGTTGAAGGAGAAGCATCCCGAGATCGAGGCCGACGGCGAGATGCAGGGCGACACCGCGCTATCGTCGGCTGCGCGCCGCATGGTGCTGCCGCACTCCAAGCTCGAGGGCGAGGCCAACATCATGATCATGCCGAGCCTCGACACCGCCAACGTCGCCTATCAGATGATCAAGTCGCTGGCGGATGCGCTCCCCGTCGGCCCGATCCTGATCGGCCCGGCGCGCCCCGCCCATATCCTCACGCCCTCGGTGACGGCGCGCGGCATCCTCAACATGACGGCAGTTGCGGTGGTGGAAGCGCAGGAGCGCGCTGCACGGCAGCAGCCGACGTTGTTTACGTAAGATGCCGTCTTACCCTCTCCCCCCTTGTTGGAGAGGGTGGATCGCCACGTTAGCGGCGAGACGGGTGAGGGGTTTCTATGCACGAGTCCCACCGCTATTGAGCTCGCGGATAGATACCCCTCATCCGGCGCCATAGCCGAGGCTTCGCTTCGGCGTTCTTAAGAACGGCGGCCGCAGGCCGCCTATGCCACCTTCTCCCACAAGGGAAGAAGGTGCGCCGCCCGCGTCGCCAACTTTTGAATTGCTCGCAGTTCGCCATTTCCCCGTTTGTAAACCGGCGCACGACTCTTCATAATCGCCCGGTACTCTCGTCAAGACGCCGATTTCAAAAAGCCTGAGCCAAGAGGCCGACCATGCCAGCGTTCGTGACTTTCGGGCGAATCCTGTTCGCCGTGCTGTTCATCTACACGGGCGCGACCAAGCTCTTTGCCCTCCAGGCGACGGCCGATTTCATCGCCACCAAGGTCGTGGTGCCTGAGGTCATCGAACCTTACGCCAAGCAGATCGAGACGGCGACCGCCATGACCACGCCGCAACTGCTGGCGATCGCGGTCGGCGGGCTCGAGATCATTGCCGGCGTGATGATTGCGCTGAACTTCGGCGCGCGCTTTTTCGCATTGCTGATGATCATCTACATCGCGGGCTCGACCGTCCTGTTCTCCGATTTCTGGAATCAGGCGGCACCCGACAACGCCAAGATGGTGGTCGACGCGCTGAAGAATCTCTCGATCATCGGCGCGCTGTTCATGATCATGGGCTATGGCCGCGCTACGCGCTCGGCCGAGACGGCCTACGGGGACGTGTAAAGCGAGTTGATGGCTCGTCCGTTTGCGACGAGCGCATGAACCATCATTCACAGATTATGGTTTTGAGATCACAGCGGTTCCACAAGATCGTGGCCGCTGCTAATGGCGCACTCGATCTCTTCACCGACTGCATCTCCACCCGCGCCGAATATCGCGTCACGCATCTCGGGGCGCGAGACGATCTGTCGTCTGATTTCATGACCAGCCTGAGCGCGGGCGGCACGGTGCACACGCTGCGTGGTGTGCTGGCTTATCACCTTCCGACGCCGTAGCGCAGATCGCCTGTGCTAGACCCGACGCCACGGCGTCACCGTGACGTGATGCACCGCGTCGAGCAGGTACGGTGCCCCCGGTTTCATCCCGTGTGACGCCAGCACCTCATGCGGCGTCCGCTCCGGCACGCCGACAAAGCAGCCTTCGCCGCCGGGCAACCGCACATGCGGGGCTTCCGACAGCCAGAACGTGTCGTAGCGGTCCATGAACATGTCGAACACGACGGGGCCGCCGATGATTGCGACCGTGCCGGAGGCGACATCCGCGAAAGCGCAGGCCTCCTCGAAGCTCGCATGCTCGGGATTCCACAGCGTCGCGTTCGGCATCTCCGGGTCGACGGTGAGCGCCTTGATCTTGCGGGTGAGGATCAGCCGCTTGCGCTTCGGCGAATTCGGCTGCTGCTCGTGTGAGTGCCCGCCGTGCACGATGATCGCGGCACGATCCAGCGCCTGCTCGAAGAACCGCTTGTCGCCTTCGAACACCAGCGTTGGGGGCATGATGTGCGACGGATCGGCAAGCATGCCGTCCGCCGATATGATGACGTAACCTTCAAACCGGAAAGACAATTGCGGTCTATTCCGAGACCGTCGTCACGACGCTGTTGACCGGCCGGTTGCTCACCGTCGGCAGCTTGACGTCCTTGAGCAGCTCCTGGTCGTATTCCGGCAGCGTCGAGGCCGGGAATTTGGCACGCATCGCCACCACCTTGTAGCCGCCGGCCTTCAGGCGCTTGAGCAGCTCGGGCAGGGCTTCCGCCGTGTGCTTCTGGAAGTCGTGCATCAGGATGATGCCCTTGCCCTTGGTGTCGAGCTTCTTCATGACGGTCTCGATCACCTTCTCGGGCTTCGACGCCTTGAAGTCGAAGGAGTCGATGTCGCAGGAGAAGATCGCGACGTTGCGGTTGCCGAGATAGGTGACCATCTCCGGCGGATGCTGGAGCGCCGGGAAGCGGAAGAACGGCGAGGGCGAGATGCCGCCGAGCGCCCACTTCACTGCCGAGAATCCCTTCTCGATCTCTTCCTTGCGCTGCGCTTCCGTGAGCTTCTTGTTGTTGAGGTTGGCGTGCGACCAGGTGTGGGCGCCGACGGTGTGGCCGGCCGCATAGACCTGCTTCAGGATCTCCGGCTCGTAGGTCGCGTGCTTGCCGATCGAGAAGAAGATGCCGGTGGTGCATTCGTCGGCGAGCGCCTTCAACACGGCGGGCGTGTTCTTGGGCCAGGGGCCGTCGTCGAAGGTCAGCACGACCTCCTTGTCGCGCAGGAAGTCGAGCTCCTTGAAATGCTCGAAGCCGAAGCCCGGACCACCCGTGGTGTCGATCTCCACGGTGCGGGCGACGCCGAGCGCGCCGGGCGTGTTGCAGGCCGGGCGGGCGGGCTGGGGCGCCTGTTTCGGCGGGGGCGGGAAGGCCGCTTGCGCCGGCGCAGCGGCTACCGCCGCGGGAGCCGGCGCCGGTGCTGCGGCGGGGGATGCAGCCGGTGCCGCTTGGGTGGCGGCTGCGGGCTTTGCGGCCGGGGTCTGCGACCACGCTGCGCCTGCCATCGCAACCGACATCGCGCTTGCCAAAATCAGTCCTGCCGCCACACGCATGGTGATGTCCTCGAGATTGATCCCGTTGTTCCGCCGCAGCTTTTCGCCTCTGGCAAAACCATCCTGCCCCTTGATAGTCCTAGCCTAGATGGTGGGCCCTCGTCATTGCAACGGCTGTTTGGCACCCCGCCACAATTGTGCCCAACCGGATGCGGGCTGCGGGTGTCAGCTGTCGGCCAGCGCCTTCGCGATCGCCGTCTTGACCCGTGTGTCCGTCG
The DNA here is from genome assembly GCF_052588265.1 of Bradyrhizobium sp. Pa8. NCBI lineage: Bacteria > Pseudomonadati > Pseudomonadota > Alphaproteobacteria > Hyphomicrobiales > Nitrobacteraceae > Bradyrhizobium > Bradyrhizobium sp. Pa8. Next base: position 4,314,871 of record NZ_CP176767.1, read on the forward strand.
GATCGACCGCAGACGGATACACCTCGGCAATGTAGCCGTCGCGCCCGATCAGGTATTTGTGGAAGTTCCAGCGCGGAACGTCGCGGGGGCGCGCCTCGGCCGCCCATTTGTAGAACGGATGCGCCTTGGCGCCGACCACCACGGCCTTGGCCGCGATCGGAAAGGTAACGCCGTATTGGTGGTGTGCGGTCTCCGTGATCTCGCTGGTGCCGCCGGGCTCCTGACCGCCGAAATCGTTGGAGGGCACACCGATCACGGTGAGCCCGCGCTCGCGAAACTCGCTCCAGATTTCCTGCAGGCCGGCATATTGCGGAGTGTAGCCGCAGAGCGAAGCGGTGTTGACGACCAGCAGCGGCTTGCCCGTGAACGCGGCAAGGCGGATGTCGTCGCCTGATAATGCAGGGAAAGAGAAGGCATAGGCCGAGATCCGGCTCATGCCGCCATCGGCACGGCTGCGTCCAGCAGACGCGGTCGTCGCGACAAGCGCGGCGAGCATGGTCCTGCGGTTCAGCATGGCAACGTCCCCCGACGTGATCCGGGACGCACTTTACTGCGTCGGCGCGACGCGCCTGGTCAACACCGCGTTATCGGACGCGGCAAGGCGCCACTTTGCTCGAAAGCGCTCTAGTACAGGCGGACGATGAAGTCGGTGCCTTCGCCGGTCTCGCCCTGGTTGATGCCCTGGTCGGAGACGATGATCGAGCCGCCCGATGTCAGCATCTCGTTGATCCTTGCCATGGTGTCGGCCGGGATCGAGATACGGTCGAGTGCCTCGGCCGGGCTGTCCGGCATGACCACGGGTTTGGCTGTAACGGGCTTGGCGGCGACGGGGATCACGGCGGCGCCACGCTGGCGGAGTGTCACGCGGCTGTCATCCTCGCGCGCGGCGGCGCGGGCGGAGACCGGCAGCGATACCACTGACCAACGCAACGCGTTGGTGTTGGTCTTGTCGACCTCGGCGGTGAAGACGTGGGTGCCGAGCGGCCGGTCGCTCGCAGCGATCGTGACGGGAACCTCGAACAGCGGCGCAAAGTTCTGCCGCACGTAGAGCTTGGAATCCTTGCGGCTGATGAACACCGCGATCTGGCCGGCCCGTTTGGGCGTCTCCGGCTTCGCGGCAGGCGCAGGATCGGCGACGCGGGTCTCGTCCTTCTTGGCGTCGGGCGAGGCGGCGAGCGCCGGTGCGGCAGCGGGCGTATCGGGTTTCTTCGCGGGCGCGGCGGCTTCAGCCTTGGGCGCTTCTGCAGTCTTGGGCGCTTCTGCGGCCGCGACGGGCTTTGCGTCGGTGCTTGCGGGCTTGGCGGCTTCTTCCGACTGCGGCTTGACCGGGTCAGATGCCTCGGCGCTCTTTTCAGACTTGGCCTCAACCTTGTCGGCCGGAGCGGCTGCTTCCTCGCGCGCCGGTGCATTGCCGGTGGTCACATCCGACATCACGGTATGGCCGACCGACGAACGCAGCTCGAGCGCGCTCTCCGCGCTGGCGGTCTTCGTCTCGACGGGCTTTGCTTCGCTGACTTTGGTTGGTGCGGCGCCCTTGTCGGCCTTGTCGCCGACATTGGTCTGCGGCTCCAGGCTGACGGCGGGCTGCGGCGGCACGCGCACCGAGGCGAGCAGGGGATGCGAGAAATTTTGCGGCGACATCTGGCCGGGCGAGACGATCACGCGCGCGCCCATTCTGGTCCAGTTCCACATCTTCACCGCGAACGCCATCGGCATGCGGATGCAACCGTGCGAGGCCGGATAGCCCGGCAGCACGCCGGCATGCATGGCGATGCCGGACCAGGTGATCCGCTGCATGTACGGCATTGGCGCGCCGCTATAGATGTTGGACTGATGGAATTTGTGCTTCTGGATCACGCTGAACACGCCCATCGGCGTCGAGTGGCCCTTCATGCCTGTCGACACTGGGGATTCCGCGAAGACGCCGTTGGTGTCGTAGACCGTCACCTTCTGCCGATCGATCGACACGACGATCACGAGCGGACCTTGCGGCTTGGTGCCGGCTTCCTTCTCGGCGACAACCGCTTTCTTGCCGGCCGTACTGCGCTTCTGAGGCTTCTGCCGGGGAATGTCGGGATAGCGCTCCTGCCGGGCGGCGTAGGATCCGTCGGAGTAGTCGCTCCAGTAATAGAACGCCGCGTCCGCCTGGCTGGTCAAGCCAATCGCACCCGCCGCCGTCAAAATGGCGACCTGCCACAGCCGGACTGGCCTGGCAGAAAAACTGGCCCCGTTCACGCTATTCATTCCTCGAATCCACAATCCAACTCAGAAATTAGTCTCGCAGAGGGGATACGCGTTCACTAGCACGGCAGTTCTGCCGCCAGCGACTTTTGTCCATGACGTAGCAAAAAAGCCTCACGGAGCGGTAAACGGCGGCTGTAACGGCTGCTGGTCGTCTTCCTGACCGGCTGTCGCATGCCTACATTGCCGGGACTTGTTACCGGAGAACTTCATGTCATCTCGTTTCCCCGGTCTTTCCGGCATCCGCCTGAAAGACCTCGCTTTATTCCTCCTGCTGCTGGCTGTACCAGCGACTTCCGCAACCGCCGCCGACGAGCCGGATCTGATCTTCCGCCGCTCGACCGTGTTCAAATGGATGAGCCCGAACGACAAGCTCGCGACCTACGGCCTCGACGACCCCGAGGTCGAGGGTGTGGCCTGTCATTTCACGGTGCCGGAGAAGGGCGGCTTCAAGGGCTGGCTCGGCCTTGCCGAGGAGGTCTCGGACATCTCGCTGGCGTGCCGTCAGGTCGGTCCGATCAAGTTCAAGAACAAGATGGAGCAGGGCGACGACATGTTCCGCCAGCGCCGCTCGCTGTTCTTCAAGAAGATGCAGATCGTGCGCGGCTGTGATGCCAAACGCAATGTGCTGGTCTACATGGTCTATTCGGACCGGCTGATCGAGGGCTCGCCGAAGAACTCGACCTCCACGGTGCCGGTCATGCCGTGGGGACCGGCTGACGCCAACGTCCAGAAGTGCGGCGAGTTCTTCACTCAGTGACGCGCTTGCGTTCACCCAGTGACGCGGGTGCGTTCACTCAGTGACGAGAGTGCGGCTGGCGCGCGGCTTTGCGAGATGCGACCCGGTCAGCCGCACGAATGCTTGTGGCGCGGCCTCGTGGCCGCGGCCCGACTGGAGCGACATTGCCCCGATCGAAGCGACCCGGCTGGATTGCGGGTCGGCACGGTCCGTCCGTAGGTCCGCGTCGCGCGGCGTTGCGCGATCTTGCGCCGTCATGATGGCATCCCTCAACTGAACGCGCCCGGTGGTTCCGGGCTTCTCGGTTTCGATGGCTTGGGTCGCAGTCGAATCGCCCCCCGGTTCGACGGAACCCAGCCTTCGTTCGGGCTTCTCTTCAGCAGAAAAGCGTAAAATGCATGTGAAGTGCGGAAGGCGTGCGTGTGACGGCGCGCCGTGTGGGTCTGCTTCCAGGCGCGGACAGAGCCTGCAAGGCCACTTTCAGGCGCCGCGCGGCCCCTCTGAAAAGACTGGGATTTTCCGCTGAATGTTTCGTCGCCAGGGGCGCGATGAAACAATTCTCACAAAGACGAAACCATTTTCCGCTTTTGGCGCATCACGCGCGAAACGACGCATGGTTATCAGCTTCACAACGACGACGGCGGACCGCCGGCCACGGAACTGGGACACGAGATCATGCGCACGCTTAGCTTCATCCTTGCCTTCGCTTTCGTGCTCGCCGGCTCTTCGTTCGCAGGTTCGCCGGACGGCAATCTCCCGGGCGTCGGCACCTTCAAGTACAGCGGCTCGCCGCCGGTCATCGCTCCGGCATCGCAACCGATCGTGGTCGCTGCGCGTTTCTGATCGACAGCCAAGAAAATCACAAGAAAATCACAAGAAAAACCAGCCGATAAAGGCCATCATGATTGTCCGGTTCTGCGCCGCAGCGTTCGTTTCGCTTCTGACGATCAGCGCTGCCCATGCGCAGGTGCGGGCTCCCTCCAGACTACCGGATCCCCGCAGCGAGTTCGTCCGTCAGTGTGCGCCGCGGATGCTCGGGCGTTGGGAGCATCCCGAGGAGGTCTGCGGCTGCCTGCATGATCACGCCGCTGCGGCCGTCGAGGACCGCGATCTGCGCGAGGCGCTGTTGCGCGGCATCAGCGAGACCGGCGTGCCAACGATCGAGACTGATTGGGTGCCGGCGTCCAAGCAGGGCGAGATCGGCTCGACCTTCACTAAGATCGCCAAACCGACCTTGCAGTGCATGTTCGACCCGGCGAAGTCATAACCATCACTTCGATTTCGGACCGTAGCGCGGCACACAGGCCGTGGTCCGCGCCACGCCCTTGTCGGTCATTCTCGCGCCGCGCACTTCCTTGACCTGCCCGGCGGGGCAGGTTCCGTCATCCACTTGCACGCGCTGGCCGAGCTTGAGATCGGTGATGTCCTGTTCACGTCCGACAGTGACGGCATGCGCCGTCGTCGCGAGGGCGACCGAGATCAGCAGCGAGAGGCAGGTCGCGCGGCGCAGCAGCATGATGTGAGGTCCCGGCGTCGATGCCGCAATGTAGGGAGCGGCAGGCGATTCTCATAGTGAACGTTCGTCACGCCCGCCGGGCCGATTTGCTCCTCGCGCGCAAGGCACCGCGCGACTCCAGCGCGAGCCGTTCGGCGGAGGCCACGAGTTGCGGAACCGCGTGGCCGGAAAATCCCAGCACGAATCCGGGCAGGGGACGCGCACGCGAATAGGTGTCGGCCAGTAGCCAGCCTTCCGCGCCTGCCGCCTGCTTGGCCTCTGCCGCCGCCGACAGCTGGACCGACGGATCGAACCGGGCGACGAGGTGCAGCCCTTGCGACGGCACCGGCACCGACAGCGCGCCGTCGGATGCTGCTTCCAGGGTCTCAGCCAGCGCGTCGCGCGCCTCGCGATAGAGCTTGCGTACCCGCTTCAGGTTCGCGGCGAACGCGCCGGAATTGAGCATGTCGGCCACCGCGCCCTCCATCAGCGTTCCGGGAAAGCGGTCGAGCGCGGCGCGCGCGGCCGTGACATCAGCGATCAGCCGCTCGGGCAACGCGCAATAGCCGATGCGCAGGCCCGGAAACAGCGTCTTGGCGAACGTGCCCATGTAGATCACGCGCTGGAGATGATCGATGCCGGCAAGCGACATCAACGGCGCGCCGTCATAGCGGAACTCGCTGTCGTAGTCGTCCTCCAGCACGAAGGCGCCGGCCTGCCTCGCCCAATCCAGCAGTTCCAGCCGTCGCGGCATCGACATCTGTACGCCCAGCGGAAACTGGTGCGACGGCGTCACATAGGCCGCACGTGCGGACGATGCGGCGGTGCGGCCCTTGGCGACAAATATCCCGTGCTCGTCGACCGGAACGGGCACGGCACGATATCCGCAATGCGAAATGGTTCTTCGCGCGGCGGGGTAGCCCGGGTCCTCGCACCAGACCTGGTCGTTGGGCTTCAGCATCGCGCTCAACACGATGCGCAGCGCATGCAGCGTGCCTGAGGTCAGCATGATCTGATCCGGGTCGCAGCGCAGGCCACGCGCCGACAGCAGATGATCGGCGATCGCCGCGCGCAGCTCGCGGCTGCCGCGCGGATCGCCATAATGCAGATGCTCGGACCCGAATGCGCGCATGCGCCGCCCGACAAAAGCGCGAAAACGCTGCACCGCGCGTTCGTCGATATGGGTGCAGCCGAGCGCGAACGCGCCCTGCCTGGGTGTTTCGACCACGGCCTTCGGCTTCCTCGGCTCGGCGGCGCGTGCGGGAATGCGCGCGGCGACGAAGGTGCCGGAGCCGACGGTCGCCGCGGCAAAGCCGTCGGCGATCAGCCGTTCATAGGCAGTGACGACGGCGTTGCGGCGGAAGCCGGTTTGCTTGGCCAGCGTCCGCGACGGAGGCAGCGGTTCGCCGGGTTTGACCAGGCCAGAGACGATCATGTCGCACAACGCCTGGTACAGCCGGTGCGCCGACGACGCGCCCGCGGTGATGTGCGGGCCGGTCAGGTCGAGGGGCAGTTCGGCCTTGGCCGGCGAGGGGACAGAATTGGTCGGAATTTTTCGCATGGAATTGGCACTATCGCAGACCAAATCCGCGGCTACAACTCTCCTGGAATTGTTCCAAGCCCGACAGGAGCGGCCGTGAGCCAGACTGAAAGCCAGAATTCCTATCCGACGTCAGCGCGCAACCAGGTCAAGCGCCGTCACGACCGCGGCTTCTACGATCACGACACGGTTCACCGCATCCTGGATTCCTCGATGCTCTGCCACGTCTCCTACGTGATCGACGGCCAGCCCTATTGCACGCCGACTTTCTTCTGGCGCGAGGGAACGAAGCTGTACTGGCACGGCTCGAGCGCCAGCCGCATGCTGCGCAACCAGACCAGGGGCGAGCGCGTCTGCCTGACGGTCGCCCATCTCGACAGCCTCGTGCTGGCGCGCTGCGGCTTCAACCATTCCGCCGACTACCGCGCCGTGATGGCATTCGGCACCGCCTATCTCGTTACCGACCCCGAGGAGAAGGAGCGGGCGGTGATCGCCATGGTCGATCGCTTCTTCCCGGATCGCACCGCGAGCCTGCGTCAGAGCAGCGCGCAGGAGATCAAGGCGACCTCCTTCATTGCAATGGAGATCGAGGAAGCCTCGGCCAAAGTCCGCGCCAAGGGTGTCGCTGACGACGACGAGGACTACGAATTGCCGATCTATGCCGAGCGCATCCCCGTGCGCACCGTCTTGGGCGCGCCGGAGCCGTGCCCGCGCCTGCTGGATGGTGTAACCCGGCCTGCGACGCTGAATGGCTATTCGGAAGGCCGGCTGCTCGAAGATGCATTGCGGGATGCTTATTTTGTGGAGTACCCGAACGCCTGAAATCGGCTAGCTTGCGCTCTATCGATGATCTGAATGCCCGATTGGAGTAGCCTGATGAACGCCGACACGCAGCAGAGGATTCTTGACGCCGTCGATGCCGGCTTCGAAGCCCAGCTTGCGACCACAAGCGCTTTCGTCGCGATCCCTTCGACCCGCGGGGCGGAGGGGCCGTGCCAGGACATGATCGGCGATCTCCTGCGCGCGCGGGGCTACGAGGTCGACGACTGGCACATCGATGTCGATGACCTCAAGGACCTGCGCGGCTTCGGTCCGATCGAGCACGATTTCTCCAAGGCGCGCACGGTGGTGGGCACCTACCGACCGCAAACGAATGGCGGCAAATCGCTGATCCTCCAGGGGCACTGCGACGTCGTGCCCGCGGGGCCGCTGGAACTGTGGGACACGCCGCCATTTTCTCCGGTCATCAAGGACGGCAAGATGTTCGGCCGCGGCGCCTGCGACATGAAGTCGGGCACGATCGGCGCGCTCTACGCGCTGGATGCGATCAAGGCGGCGGGTTTCAGGCCGACGGCGCGGATCCACTTCCAGTCCGTGATCGAGGAGGAGAGCACCGGCGTCGGCGCGCTCTCGACATTGCAGCGCGGCTATCGTGCCGACGCCTGCTTCATCCCGGAGCCGACCGGCGGCAAGATGGTGCGCTCGCAGGTCGGCGTGATCTGGTTTCGCCTGCGCGTGAAGGGCCATCCGACCCACGTTGCCTTCGCCGGCTCCGGCGCCAACGCAATCATGGCGGCCTATCATTTGATCCAGGCGCTGCAAAAGCTCGAGATCGAGTGGAACGAGCGCGCAAAGGCCGATCGGCACTTCAAGACGCTGAACCATCCCATCAACTTCAACCCCGGTATCATCAAGGGTGGCGACTGGGCCTCCAGCGTGCCGGCCTGGTGCGACGTCGATTGCCGTATCGCCGTCCTGCCGGACTGGTCGATCGCCGATCACCAGAAGGAGATCATGGCCTGCGTTGCGGCTGCCGCGCGCAACCACCGCTTCCTCGCCAACAATCCGCCGGAGGTCGAATGGTCGGGCTTCCTGTCGGAGGGGTATGAACTGACCGACGCCGCGGCGCCCGAGGCCGCGTTCGGCAAGGCCTTCAACACCGTCTATGGCGGCGAAATCCAAGACCTCGTCTTCACCGCGCTTACCGACACCCGCTTCTACGGTCTCAATCACGGTATCCCGAGCCTCTGCTTCGGAGCGAGCGGCGGCGAGATGCACGGCTTCAACGAATTCGTCGAGCTGGAGTCGCTGAAGAAGTCGACCAAGGCGATGGCCCTGTTCATCGCGGATTGGTGCGGGCTGGAGAAGGCGTAGCTCGCTCCGTCGTCATGGCGAGGAGCTCTTGCGACGAAGCAATCCAGACTGTTGCTGAGGAGGCAGACTGGATTGCTTCGCTGCGCTCGCAATGACGGAGTTTGCCGCTCTGCTGCCCGAAGCACAGGCAGCCCAAAATCCTTTAAGCTTAAAAGAAAGACTAGGCCGCCGTCCTGACTGGTGGCAGACTGGCCCCCAGTTCGACGGCCGAATCCTTGGGTGTCACGATGCGCGATTGGGATGATGCTTATGCCAATTCGGCCCATATCCCGGGCTCGGACAAGATGCCGGCCCAATGGGCGGAGCGGGCAGCGGCTTACCGCGCCGGCCTGAAAGACTTCCGCGCGGACGCCTCCTACGGCCCGGGCGAGCGCCAGCGTCTCGATCTGATCCTGCCCGACGGCGACAGCAAGGGCCTCGTCGTCTTCGTGCACGGCGGCTACTGGATGCGCTTCGACAAGTCGACCTGGACCGATCTGGCCGAAGGCGCGCGGCATCACGGCTGGACGGTGGCGCTGCCGAGCTACACGCTGACGCCGGCCGCGCGCATCTCCGACATCACCGCAGAGATCACCGCCGCGATCGCCAAGGCGGCTTCGCTCGTCTCCGGCCCGATCCGGCTCGCCGGCCATTCCGCGGGCGGCCATCTCGTCACGCGGATGTTGTGCAACGACAGCCGGCTCGAGCCTGCCGTCTACAACCGCATCGCCGGCACGCTCTCGATCAGCGGGCTGCATGATCTGCGTCCGCTGCTGAAGACCAAGATGAACGAGACGCTGCGCATGACCATGGACGAGGCGACGCTTGAAAGCGCGGCGCTGCACCTGCCGCGGGGACATTCGCCGGTCACGGCCTGGGTCGGCGGCGGCGAACGGCCCGAATTCATGCGCCAGTCCGATCTGATCGCCAATGTCTGGACCGGCTTCGACGTACCGACGCGCCTCGTCGTCGATCCCGGGCTCAACCATTTTACGGTGATCGACGGACTGAAGGATCCGTCGTCCCCGATCACCGCGCGCCTGATCGGCCTCGACTGACGCGGCGAGGATCGATCGATCGAAAGGGCCTGCCATGACGTCCAGCGATTACGATCCCACGAGCGAAGGCGCCGAGACCGATTTCGCCCGGCGCATGTCCTACGGCGACTATCTGGCGCTGGATGCGATCCTCGGCGCGCAGCATCCGCTCTCGGAAGCCCATGACGAGATGCTGTTCATCATCCAGCATCAGACCACGGAGCTGTGGATGCGGCTTGCGATCCACGAGCTCAGCGCCGCGCGCCGCGCCATCGCCAGGGATGAAGTGCAGCCCGCGATGAAGATGCTGGCGCGGATGTCGCGCATCTTCGAGCAGCTCAACGGTGCCTGGGACGTGCTGCGCACCATGACGCCCAGCGAGTATACGCGCTTCCGTTCGCAGCTTGGCCAGTCCTCGGGCTTCCAGTCGCGTCAGTACCGGCTGATCGAATTTCTGGTGGGCAACCGCAACCACGCCATGCTCAAGCCGCACGCGCACGATGTGGAAACGACCAGGCTGCTCGAAGGCGAGCTTGCCACGCCGAGTCTGTACGACGAGGTGCTGCGGCTCGCCGACCGCAACGGGCTCAAGATGCCCGCGTCCGTGCTGGCGCGCGACGTTCGCGAGACCCACAGCTTCAACGAGGGCGTGCTCCAGGCCTGGCGGATCGTCTACGAAGCGCCGGAAACGCATTGGATGCTCTACGAGCTTGCCGAGAAGCTGGTCGATTTCGAGGACTATTTCCGACGCTGGCGCTTCAACCACGTCACGACGGTCGAGCGGGTCATCGGCTTCAAGCGCGGCACCGGCGGCACCGGCGGCGTCAGCTATCTCAAGCGCATGCTGGAGGTCGAGCTGTTCCCCGAGCTCTGGCGCGTCCGCACGATTCTGTAGAGATCCCATGACCAAGCTCCGCGTCTATGACGACACCAGGGCCTTGTTCCATTTGCCTGAGGGCGTGATCTATCTCGACGGCAATTCGCTCGGCGCGCTGCCGCTGGGCGTTGCCGAGCGCGTCAGCAACGTCATCACGGCCGAGTGGGGCAACGAGCTGATCCGCGCCTGGAACAGTGCGGGCTGGTATGCCCAGCCGCGCCATGTCGGCGATCGCATCGCGCGATTGGTCGGTGCGGAAGCCGGCTCCGTGATGGTCGGAGACACGCTGTCGCTCAAGGTCTACCAGGCTCTCGCCGCCGCGCTCGACATGAACGCCTCGCGCAAGGTGGTGCTATCGGACATCGGAAACTTTCCGACCGATCTCTACATGGCCGAGGGGCTGATCGCGACGCTCGGCCGCGGCCATCAATTGCGCCTGGTGGCGCCGGAGGAGATCGAGGCCGCGTTGTCGGAGGAGATTGCGGTCCTCTACATCACCGAGGTCGACTATCGCACCGGACGGCGCCACGACATGGCGACGCTGACCGCAAAGGCGCATGCGCTCGGCATCGTCACGGTCTGGGACCTCGCGCATTCGGCTGGCGCGCTACCGGTCGATCTCGCTGGCTGCGGCGCCGATTTCGCCGCCGGCTGCACCTACAAATACATCAACGCCGGCCCCGGCGCGCCGGCCTTCCTCTACGTCGCGCCGCGCCACGCCGACGGCGCGCGCGCCGCGCTGTCGGGGTGGATGGGCCACGCCAAGCCGTTTGCGTTCGAGCTTGGCTACGCAGCGGCCGGCGGCGTCGAGCGCATGCGCGTCGGTACCCCGCCGGTGCTCGCAATGGCGGCGCTGGAGGCCTCGCTCGACATCTGGGACAGGGTCGACATTCGTGAGGTCCGTGCGCGTTCGCTGGCACTTGGCGATCTCCTGATCGCCGAGGTCGAACGCCGCTGCCCGCAGCTCAAGCTCGTCACCCCGCGCGCGCACGAGCGCCGCGGCTCACAAGTCTCCTTCGCCTTCGACGGCGGCTATGCCGCCATGCAGGCCCTGATCGCCCGTGGCCTCATCGGCGATTTCCGCGCGCCTGACATCATGAGGTTCGGGATTACACCGCTCTACATTGGGGAGAGCGAGATCATGCGAGCAGCCGAGATCATCGAAGAGGTGATCGCAGGCGAGGTCTGGCGTCGGCCGGAATATCAGGTCGTGAATGCGGTGACGTGAGGCTCGGTGGCCGCCCAGACGTCATTGCGAGGAGCTCTTGCGACGAAGCAATCCAGAATCTCTCTGCAGAGGCACTCTGGATTGCTTCGCTATGCTCGCAATGACGGGATGAGAGAGCTGTGCTCGCCCCACAACGCCGTCACGATCGCATCCAGCCCATCCGTCAGCGCCGCCGGCCCCGGCTGCAAGATGATCGGCGACTTGATCTCGACGATGCGATCATCCCGCACGGCCGGAATTTCACTCCAGCCGTCGCGCTGCTTGATCCGGGCAGACACCACCTTCTTGCCGCACCAGGAGGCGAGGATCACGTCGGGCGCCGCCTCGCGCACCGCCTCCGCCGAGACGATGCGATCCTTTGCCGCCTGCCGATGTCGCAGCTCCGGAAACACATCCTCACCGCCGGCGATCTCGATCAACTCGGACACCCAGCCGATGCCGGAGATCAACGGATCGTCCCATTCCTCGAAATAGACCTTTGGCCGCGCCGAGGGGCGAGGTGTTGCCGCTATCTCTGCGAGGCGCCGTTCGAGATTACCGGCAAGGCCTTCGGCGCGTTCAGCGGCGCCGACCAGCGCACCAAGTGTCCGGATCATCGCCAAAATCCCGGCGATGTCGCGCTGATTGAAAACATGGACGTCGACGCCCGCGCGGACGAGATCGGCGACGATGCCGGCCTGGAGGTCGGAGAAGGCCAGCACCAGCTCCGGTTCCAGCGCCAGGATCTTCGGAATGTCTGCTGAGACGAAGGCCGACACCCGCGGCTTCTCCCGCCGCACCTGAGGCGGGCGGACGGCGTAGCCGGAGACGCCGACGATGCGGTCCCGCTCGCCGAGCAGGTACAGCGTTTCGACCGTCTCTTCGGTCAGGCAAACGATGCGGCGGGGCGGGAAGTGGCGCATGGGAAGAGCATATGCGCAAATGCCGTCGCCGATGTCAGCAGGGTCATTACCTCGGACGTCATTGCTTTGCCGCCCGAAGCAATTCACGCTGAGACAACAATGAATTGGGAGGAGATCCGATGACGCCGCTCGAGAAGCTTAAAGCGATGAAGATGCCGTTTGCCGAGCTCAAGGGCGTCGAATTCGTCGAGGCCGAGAAAGACCGCGTGGTGGCCCGGATGACGGTCAGGCCCGACCTCTGCACGCTCCACCACACCATCCACGGCGGCGCGGTGATGGCGCTCGCCGATTCCGTCGGCGCGGCCGCGACCGTGATCAATCTGCCGGAGGATGCCAAGGGCACCACGACGCTCGAGAGCAAGACCAACTTCATCGGCGGGGCGAAGGAGGGAACCACGGTTATCGCCACGGCCACACCGGTCCATCGGGGACGGCGGACCCAGGTCTGGAGCACCCGGCTGGAGACCGAGGACGGCAAGCTGGTCGCCGTGGTGACCCAGACCCAGCTGGTCCTCGTATGACTACGGGGGTTTGATTTTATTAACGAATTGGTCGCTTTCGATGCCTGAAACTTGGGCAGGTTCCCGCCTTGAAAAACATGCTGCGTCGCACAATATTGGGAGCCTAGGGATTCGAACGCCTCCTCGAGGGACACCAAGAGGAGTTTTGACGTGGTACTTGAAGACACGACCCGCACGACGCCCGTTCCGGGCTATGTGCGGACCTTGAGCCAGCAGGAAGAATTGCCGCTTCTGCGCGATCACCTCCTGCGGCTTGATTCCGCAAGCCGGCACGACCGTTTCAACGGCTTTCTCGACGACAGCTTCATCGAGCGTTACGCCGCCCGCTGCGCCGAGGACGGCACCGTGATTGTCGCCTACATCGTCGACGGCGTGGTCCGCGGCGCGGCCGAGCTGCATCCGCCGGAGGACGATTCGCTGCCCGAGGTCGCCTTCAGCGTGGAAGCCTCGGCGCGGCGCCAGAACGTCGGCACCATCTTGTTCAGCCGGCTGATCGCGGAAGCGCGCTGGAAAGGCTACAAGCGCCTGCGCATCACCACCGGCGCCGAGAATCACGCCATGCGGGCGCTCGCCAGGAAGTTCGGCGCGAATCTGCAATTCCGTCATGGCGAATCGACCGGCACGATCGATCTCGCCAAGACGCCCGAGGCCGAGCTCGCTGAACTCGCGGCCTCGCCCTTCACGGCCGGCCGCGCTCTTCTCAGCTTCAACTCGACCTGCTGGAAGATCATCTCCAGCATGTACGGCAACCGCGCCGCCTAGATCCAAAAGCGGATTGGAATCAAAAAGCGGACCGGCAAAACCGGTCCGCTTTCGTATTGGGGATAGGGAATTGCGCGCTCAGGTGCCGGTGCGCTTGTCGTTACCGAAGCGGCGGACGACACGGCGTTCGACCACCACCGAGCGCTGCGCACCTTGTTCGCCAGCGATCACGCGCGTGGCGGTGATGCGGCCGTTGGTGCGGGCCTGCTTCTTCACCTCGGCCTGCACGACGTCGAGCGGCATCCCCATCAGCGCTGAGGCGATCTCTGCCTGCTGCTCCTGATCGTCGGTGATGCCGACGGCGGCGAAGATCGCCTCGTCCAGGGTCGGCGGATCGTGGCGCACGCGCCGCGTGCCATATTTGGTATTCCAGTCTGCGCTCATAACGGCCTCGGTTTGATGCCGGGATACCTAGTGCCGGAGATGTTGCATTGCAATATGAATTTGGTGTGGCATCACAGCTATGCGCTCACAGCTTTTCGAGCCTGCTGGCCTCATAAAGGTCGAGCGTGGTGGGCCCTGTGGCCAGTGAGCGCAAGGTCCGTACGAACTCACCGGATGCAGATACCGCAAAGTGGGCGGCGAGCGCGGCGCGGTCGGCCCATTGCTCGAAGAATACCAGCCTGAGCGGGTTCTCGCAGTCGACATGCACTGCATGTGAGATGCAGCCGGGCTCCTGTCGCGACCGATGAACATGCTCGAGGCTCAGGCGGCGCGCCTCGTCAAACGTCTCGGCACGGACCGTTACGCTGCCAGTCACAACGATCATGCGATGTCTCCCAACGTGATTGCCGCTAGGGCAGGGATGCCCCGCGGGGCGTTTCTTTCATCGGTGCCTGCGGCCAGCGTTTCAGCGCCGCGTGTCCGGCCTCGGTGAGCCCGTAGATTCCCCGGTCCGCACGTTCGAACCAGCCATACACATTGCTAAGCAAGATCTTGCCGGCATCGGGACAGCGCTCGCGCAATTCGCGCACCTTTCGTGGCCCACCGACGAGTTCCGACGCACAGGCCAGCGCCTGCTGGCGATAGGCAGTCATGATCGGCGCGCGGGTGCTGCCACCGAGCACGGGATCGCCCTGGCGGCGCTGATGTTCGGCGACCAGGCGCGAACGGACCTTTGGCTCGCGGCGCGGCGCTGCCGTCGGCGGCTTCACCAGCACCTCGACCTGGCCGCGGTCAGTGACCCCAAGCATACCGAAGCCGAGGCGGCGGCAGAGATTGCGATAACGCGCATCGCTCTCGCGCCCCTTGCCGCGCACGGACATCTTTGCGGCGATCCAGACCTCGTCGCCGGCGGGCGCGCGGTCGACCGCCTGGAGGATCAGCTCGAGATTGAAGGCGAGCTTGAGCTCGCCAATCACCACGACAGGCGGATCGCCGGCGCTGAGACCGACGAGGTCGCAACCGCCGATCTCGCCCTTGACCGTGAAGCCGAGCTCTTCGAGGAAGCGTTTGACGGGTAGATAAAGCGCGGTTTCCAAGGAAAGCGTCCGAGTCTTGCGTTCCGAGAATCAGTTGCGGCCAGTCTAGCCCGGAACGCAGTTGTGGCTCTGCGCCATTTGATCGGGAACCGATGGTGCGGCTATCCTGCGACCGGGACAGTCGGGCGCTTTGCGAAGATGACAATCAGGAATGGCCTCTATCACATTCGCATCGAGATGCTGGATGCCGTCCAGGGCGGCAACCAGGGCGTTATGGTCCTGCGCGACGGCACCATGCGAGGCGGCGATTCATTCTTCTTCGCCTATGGCAGCTACACCTCGGCCGACGGCAAGTGGAAGGGCGAGCTGACCAACGAGGAGCACTCGCCCTCGTTCGACGAGCGCCCGGTGTGGGGTCGCAAGGTCGTGACGATCGGCTTCAGCGGCACCTAGCCGGCGAGACCGCCTATGGCGAAGGCATCGCGCTCGCCGGCAAGCAGAGCATCCGCTTCAAGGGCAATCTGCGGCTATTGGTGCCGGACTAGACCCGACCGCTCACCGGGATCAGCGCGCCAGTGACGCCGCTCGCGGCATCGCTCGCGAGGAAGAGGATCACCTCGGCGAGTTCCTGCGGTGTCACCCATTTGGAGAAATCCGCCTTCGGCATGTCGGCGCGGTTGGCCTTGGTGTCGATGATCGACGGCAGCACCGCGTTCACGGTCACCTTGCCCTTCCACTCGTTGGCAAGCGCCTCGGTGAGGCGATGCACGCCGGCTTTCGACGCCGCATAGGGGCCCATGCCGGAACCTGCCTGAAGCGCGCCCGTGGCGCCGATATTGACGATGCGGCCGGCCCCGGACGTGGCGAGATGCGGCAGCGCCGCGTGCGAGGTGTTGAGGGCCGTCAGCACGTTGAGCGCATGCATGCGCTGCCACGTCCTGATGTCGCCGTCGCCCACGGTCTCGAACGCGAAGCCGCCGGCGATGTTGATCAGCGCATCCAGCCTGCCGAAGTGCTTTGCCGCTGCCTCGACCGCCGTCTTCGCTTGCGCTGGGTCGGACAGATCGACGCTGCCGATCTCGATGCGTTCGGGCGTTGCCGACATCTGCGAGGGCGCGTGATCGATGCCGGCCACACGCGCTCCGCGCGCCAACGCTGTCTCGGCGACAACCTTGCCAAGGGCGCCAAGCGCGCCCGTCACGACAATGACTTTTCCCTGCACGGCGCTCTCCGTCGTTTCAATTCGCGCCAACTATTGCGCGCGGTGAATTGGGCTTGCAATGGCGGCGGCTTCCAAATTGGGCTATAAATGCAACTTTAGATGGTTGAGGAGGTTGTTTCATGTCTGACAATTTGCCGACCCTCGAGTTTCCTGCTGCGATCGTTCATCTGCAGTACCCGCTGGAGAATTTCAGGAAGGCATTGGGCGGAAAGGGGCCCGTGCGCATCGTGGCGATGGGGTCGTCCTCGACGGCCGGACTCGGCAACGTCGTTGCATATCCCGCGCGGCTCGAGCTGTACTTGAGAAAACACTATAAGGATGATGACCTCCATAAAGACATTCGGATCGACTTGTTCAACCGCGGCAAGGGCGGTGAAGATGCGCCACAGGAAGTGGATCGGTTCAACGACGATATCTTTGCCGACAATCCTTCCCTGGTGCTCTGGCAAGTCGGAACCAACGCTGTGTTTCGCAAGGAGCAATTCAACTTCGATGAAGTGGTTGGGAAGATCGCCGAGGGATTGACGCTCCTGCGCGGTCACCCGACCATGGACGTCATTCTGATCGACCCGCAATACGTGACAGCCATGCTCGAGGACAATGCCGAGCTTTCGGAGAAGATGGTTTCGGCAATCCGGACCGCGGCGCAAGACGCCAAGGTCAATCTGTTCCCGCGCTGGGCGCTGATGCGGCATTGGCACGCGTACAACAACGCAACGTTCGAGCAGCTGCTCGCGGCTGACGATGAGTTGAAGCTGCATCAGAGCGACTGGAGCACGATGCATGTTGCGCGCGCTCTTCGTTCGGCGATCCTAACGAAGACCGGCGTGACACAAAGATGCCCGTGTCTGATTACGACTTGAGATAACGCTCTTTCAGCGCGGTCCGCTCGGCCGTGCCCAGCTTGAGCCCGTCGCGCAAATAGGTATCGAGATCGCCGTACTCCCTGCCGACGGCTTCGAACGCAGCGGCAAGATACGAGGCCTCGACGCTGCCAATGGCGTTGCGCACGTCCTCCGGCAGGTCGATGGCGGCCGTCGCGTCCCGCTTGTAGTGCTGGTTGGTCAACAGGTAGTCCTCGGCAATGACCTCGTCGGTCACACCGAGCGCATGCAGGATCAGCGCGCTTGCAAAGCCGGTGCGGTCCTTGCCGGCGGTGCAGTGGATCACCAGCGGCGCGCGGTCTTCCAGGAGATGGCCGAACAGCGCGCGAAAACTGTGCGTGTTGTGGCGGACATAGTTGCGGTAGGACTCGCGCATGAGGTCGAGCGCAACCGGTGCGGTGAGCCTGCCCTTGGCAAGCTCGGCGCGCAGCGCGGCCACCACCGTCGGCTCGATCGGCAGCGAATGCACGGTGATCTCGTTCACGACGCAGACGCCGGCCGCGCGCTCCTCGACGCCGCGAAAATCGAAGGCGCTGCGCACGCCCAGCGCGCGGACGATCTCGACGTCGGCGGGCGTGAGCTGGCCGAGATGGTTGGAGCGGAAGATGTGGCGCCAGCGCGTGGTGCGGCCATCGATGGTCGGATAGCCGCCAAGGTCGCGAAAATTGCTGGCGCCTTGCAGGGCGAGGTGGCGGGCGAGGGAATCTGGCATGAGATCAGCTTGGGTTATGTTTCCGCTGGACGCACTACGGCGTCCTTGAGTGCATTCAGGGGGCAATCATGGGCCGGCACAAGGCCATTGTTTTGGCGATCACCATGCTGTCGGGCGGAATTATCGGTGCGGGACAGGCGGACGCGCAGACGTTCCGGACCTATCGCTGCGCCGATGGTACGCAGTTCATCGTGGGATTTTATGACGATGACAAACGCGCCTTCCTTCAGATCGACGGCGAACCTGTCACGCTGAAGAAGCGGCTGGCGCTTTCTGGCACGCGCTATTCGGGGGCAGGGATCACGCTGAGGATCGGCAAGACCGGAGCGACCACGGTCCAGCATCTGAAGCGGCCGGTCACTTCCTGCACGGTGATCGAAAAGCCCGCGCTCTAGCCGGGAGTCCACCAGGAATCAAAAAGGGCCGAAACCTCGTTGTTTCGACCCTTTTTCAAACTTCCGTCGGACGCTTGCGCGAGCGCGGCGGCATCATACCAAACACAAACATTAGCGTTCCCATTTGGGCTTTGCTTCGTCGACGGCATCCTGGTGGTACCAGCTGTCGCTGCAGATCGAGACGTTCGCGGGAAGCGAAGCATGATCGGCTGGAAGGCCGGTGTCGCCATAGCGGCGTCCGGCGAGAGCCGCGCGGCCCCCGACAGGGAATTGGTAGATCGTTGCAGATCCGTGATTCAGACCATTATTCATCATTGCGATTGCTCCTGGGTCGAAGCGCCTTGGCCTCCATGGTGCGCCCGACTCGTTCGATTGTGGTTACTGGATTCCCCATATCGGCCGCGCATCCCGAATTGGAAAGTGCTGAAAAGGAAATCAGTTGCTGCCTAATTTGTGGGCATGTGACCCTCTGCATCCCCTAAGGCACCGTGTCGGTGGCTAACGCCTGGGCCATTCCAAAGGTTGCTAGGCAGGGCGCAGGACTTTGCGAAAGTTGCCGGACGTTGATGCGCGTTTCATCGGCAATCTCCGGCTTCGGCGCGTCTGCTCCAGAATCAGGCGTTTTCCGCGGGATTTTTGCGGTGCAGCTTCACGCGAAGGTGCGCGGCTATGACGCACGCCACCGGGGACGGTTTGCCGTTGGTGGGCCGATCCCGGCCGCGGTGGAAAGCCTCCCGCGCTGCGGCCTTTTGGCACGCAAAATGCTTGTAGAGCGGCGGCCGATGATGGCCGGGTACAAACGTGCGGGGGCTCTCAACCCCACCTTTCGCATCATCTACAGAGAGGCTCAATGACCAAGTATAAGCTCGAGTACATTTGGCTCGACGGATATACGCCGACTCCGAACTTGCGCGGCAAAACACAGATCAAGGAATTCGCGTCGTTCCCGACGCTCGAGCAGCTTCCGCTCTGGGGCTTCGATGGCTCCTCCACGCAGCAGGCCGAAGGCCACAGCTCCGATTGCGTGCTGAAGCCGGTCGCCGTGTTCCCGGACGCCGCGCGCACCAACGGTGTGCTCGTGATGTGCGAAGTCATGATGCCCGATGGCAAGACCCCGCACGCCTCCAACAAGCGCGCCACCATCCTCGATGACGCCGGCGCATGGTTCGGCTTCGAGCAGGAATACTTCTTCTACAAGGACGGCCGTCCGCTCGGCTTCCCGGCCTCCGGCTATCCGGCGCCGCAGGGTCCGTACTACACCGGCGTCGGCTTCTCGAATGTCGGCGACGTCGCCCGCAAGATCGTCGAAGAGCATCTCGACCTCTGCCTGGCTGCCGGCATCAACCATGAAGGCATCAACGCGGAAGTCGCGAAGGGCCAGTGGGAATTCCAGATCTTCGGCAAGGGCTCCAAGAAGGCCGCTGACGAAATGTGGATGGCGCGCTACCTGATGCTGCGCCTGACCGAGAAGTACGGCATCGACATCGAGTTCCACTGCAAGCCGCTCGGCGACACCGACTGGAACGGCTCCGGCATGCACGCCAACTTCTCGACCGAGTACATGCGTACGGTCGGCGGCAAGGAGTACTTCGAGGCGCTCATGGCGGCCTTCGACAAGAACCTGATGGACCACATCGCCGTCTACGGCCCGGACAACGACAAGCGTCTGACCGGCAAGCACGAGACCGCGCCGTGGAACAAGTTCAGCTACGGCGTTGCCGATCGCGGCGCGTCGATCCGCGTTCCGCACTCCTTCGTCAACAACGGCTACAAGGGCTATCTGGAAGACCGCCGTCCGAACTCGCAGGGCGACCCATACCAGATCGCTTCGCAGATCCTGAAGACGATCGCGTCCGTGCCCGCCGACAAGAAGGCCGCGGCCTAAGACCCTCCCGGCCCGGGCCGGGGGGCTGGCCCGGGTTGGTCTTCAATCCGCCGGAGCTGCAAAGCTCCGGCGGATTTTTTGCATTCCGATGACAGCCGTCGTTGTGGGTCTGCCGGCCATGCCGGCTTGAAGTCTGTCCATCGCCGGCGAAACCGGGATAGAATGCCCCGGGATGCGCGGGGCCGGGGACACGGCTGGTGTTTGAAGGCTTCTACAAGGTGCGATTTCAGCTCGGCGACGCGGTCGGCCGGAGCGTGATGCATGTCGGCAATGACAAGATGCTCGGCGGCAATTCGGCCTTCGCCCATATCGGCACCTATGAGAGGACCGAAGCCGGCGTCGACATCGTCATCAAGACGGTCCGCCACAACCCGGACTCGAACTACCGCGCCATGGCCGGCACCGACGATGCGACCTTGCTTGCGAAGGGCTGGGCCGACGGCGATCTCTATCGATTCAAGGGCGAGCTGAAAGAGCTCCCCGGCGTGCCCTTCCAGTCGGTGATGACGCCGATCACCGAAGACGAGGTGCCGATTGCGGGCGGCGTCGGCGAGGCCGGCATCGCCGACGGGCTCTATTCGGTGCACCTGCGCATGCTCGACGGCGTCGATGGCGGCCTGACCGGCGTGATGCTGCTCAACCAGGGCCGCATCCTCGGCGGCGATGCCTCGTTCTACTATCTCGGCAGCTACACCGCGGCCAAGGGGCGCTGGAAGGGCCAGATCCTCAACCAGGAGCACACGCCGGCCAAGGACGATCCGATCTTCGGCGGCCACGAGGTCGGCATCGGTTTCTCCGGCACCTATGACGCGGAGCACGCGGTGCTGGAGGCAACGGCGCTCGCCGGCAAGCGCAGCCTGCGCCTGACCGCCGCGCTCAAGCTGATGCACCGCGCCTGATCGCGACAGGAATAGCCCATGGAAAACATTCGCATGCTCTCGACGCTCGGCCTGATGGGCGCGATGCGCAGCCTCTCCTTCGCCTTCGAAGCTGCCCACGGCATCCATGTCGATGCCGACTTCGCGCCCACCCTGGCACTGCTGAAACGGCTACGCGACGGCGAGGCCGCCGATCTCGTCATCCTGACCCGTGAGGGGCTCGACGAGATGATCGGCGAGGGCCGCGTGGCCGCAGGTAGCGCAGCCGATCTGGCGCGCTCCTTCGTCGGCATTGCCGTGCGGGCAGGGGGCGTGCATCCCGACATCTCCAGCGAAGCTGCGTTGCGCAAGTCGCTGCTCGCGGCGCGATCCGTCGCCTATTCGCGGCTGGGCGCGAGCGGTGTCTATTTCGCCCAGTTGGTTCAGCGATGGGGTATCGCGACCGAGATCAACGCCAAGGCCACCATCGTCGAGCAGGGCTTTACGGCGGAGCGGCTCGTCAGCGGCGAGGCCGACCTCGCCGTGCAGCAGATCAGCGAGCTGAAGCAGGTCGAGGGCATCGAGGTCGTCGGCCCGATCCCGCACGATTTGCAGACACCGGCCGTGTTCTCCGCCGGCCGCATGGCCAACGCCAGACATGCCGAAGCGGCCGATCGGCTGCTGCGCTATCTGGCATCGCCGGAGGTCGTCCCGGTGCTGCGCCAATCGGGACTCGAGCCTTGAATTTGCCGGAGCAGAGACGCAACGTGGCGCCCATGCGGACCTGTCTCCTTGCGATCCTCCTCACGCTCGCCGCGCCGTTATCGGCGTATGCCCAATCGGCCGATCTCGTCCTGTGCGACCGGCTGGCCGCCGATCCCAGCGATCCCGACAAGCCGGCCGATGTGAAGGGCGTGACGGAGCTTGCTGCATCCGACATTGCGACTGCCGTCAAATTCTGCAAACAGGCTGCACCGTCGTCGCGGCGCGCGATGTTCGCGCTCGGCCGCGCCTATGCCGCCAACCGGCAGACGGCGGAGGCGATCGCCGCCTGGCGCAAGGCGGCCGACAAGGGATCGAGCGCGGCGATGGTCGAGCTCGGCGTCGCCTACGGCACCGGCTCCGGTGTCGCGAAAGACGAAGCACAAGCGCGAAAGCTGTTCGAGCGGGCGGCGCAGGCCGGCAATCCTCGCGGTGTCAGCAATCTTGCCGCGCTCGGCGGCGCTGGCGGTGCTGCGCCGGCCGATCCCGCACAGGCGCGTGCGCTGCTCGGCAGGGCGGCCGAGACCAACGCGGAGGCGCAGTACCAGCTTGGCCTGATGCTCTCCAACGGCAACGGCGGCGAGAGGGACGACGTCGCGGCGCGCGCGATGTTCGAGAAGGCGGCGGCGCAAAACCATCCCGGCGCGCTGGAGCGGATGGGCGCCTTCGCACAGGAAGGCCGCGGCGGCGCCAAGGACAAGGATGCCGCAAAGGCCTATTACGAGCGCGCTGCCGCGCTCGGCGACGAGGACGCCAAGAAGGCGCTGGAGCGGATCCGCTGTCCCTATGCGATCAAGGACAAGCAGGGCAAGCTCGTCACCACGCTGTGCTTCTAGAGCATGATCCGGAAAAGTGTGAAGCGGTTTTTCGAAAAGATCATGCTCAAGCAATAACCTCACTTCATGTAGTAGGCGAGATTGTTGCGGGCGTCGCGATAGGTCGTATCGAGAAAGTCGGGATATTGCGCGGCGGCCTGCGCCACCGCGCGCACGACGCAGTCCCAGAAATCGCCATTCCAGTTGAAATGCGCCTCGGCCGCGCCCTCGAATTTGACGGCGGTGATGATAGCTTGCCGGATCGCATCGTCACTGGCTCGCGGATGGGCGCGTTTCACATAACCGAACATCGGCCCTTCATGGGCGTGGTCGCGGTCCCAGCGATGCTTCTCGCTGAACTGCTCCGGCGTGAGCGTGCGATCGACGCGGACCTCTTCGGCGCTCGGACGCCCCTCGATCGAATCCAATCGGTAGCGCCAGCGCCAGAGTTCGAAGGCCGCATCGAGCAGCGGCTGTTTCGCCGCGCTGGCGACGATCGCTGCGATCAGTTCCTCGGCTGATGGTTCTATCTGGTTCATGCCGATTGGTCGCACGTTTGCGCCGGCGGGTTCGAAGGAGCCTCAAGGAGGAACCAGCTCCGGCACGGGCCGTTGAATCACAGCGAGCGGGAGGTCCACCATGATCCGCAAACTGGCATCCGGCGAATACCGCCTCTATTCACGCAAGGTGAATCCCAAGACCGGCAAGCGCCGCAACCTCGGCACGTTCCGAAGCCGCGCCGCGGCCGAGAAGCACGAGCGCGAAGTGCAGTATTTCAAGCGTCACTAGCGTGTGAGGTAGGCCGCTCCGCAAAGGGCAGACAAAAAGTCGAAAAACAACCCCATGCACAGTAGCCAAGTCGTTGAAATCACTAATTTCGTATTTTGCGAAATACTAATTGACCCGTCGGGCAAAACAGGGGCATGATGGCATCATGCGGCGAGTGGGCTCCGCTCCCGCCCTGCGCTGAAAAGCCGGATGGCCTCGGTGCGGCGACAGTGCTAGGTAGCCGCGATTCTTTTCTGATTTTGTCTGATTTTGCGGGTTTAAGACATTGCTGGACGGACTCTACAAGGTTGAATACGGCATCAACGGCGCCTTCGGCCGCAGCATCATGTGCATGCACAATGGCAAGATGCTGGGCGGCAACTCCGCCTTCGCGCATCTCGGGACCTACGACGTCAGGGACGGCGCGATCGAAGCCAATGTCATCACCGAGCGCCACAATGACGATCCCAATTACAAGTCGCTGATGGGCACCGACGTCGCCGCGATCAAGGTCCGCGGCAGGACGGAGGGATCGACGATCCTGTTCGAGGGCAAGGCCGATCCGATGCCCGACAGCGTGTTCTGGGCAAACCTCGCGCCGCTCGACGACGAGGCGCTGCCGCCGCGCGGCACGGTCGGGCCGGGTGGGATTGCCAACGGGCTCTATGCGATCCATCTGCGCACGCTCGACGGCGTCGATGCCGGGCTCTCCGGCGTGATGCTGCTGATGGACGGCCGCATTCTCGGCGGCGATGCGTTCTTCTACTATCTCGGCTCCTATTCCTCGGAAGAGGGCCGCTGGAAGGGCGAGATCGTGAACCAGGAACACACCCCGTCGAAAGGCGAAAATCCGGTCTTCGGCGGCGGCGAGGTCGGGATCGGCTTCTCCGGAACCTGCACGGCGGAGAGCGGCGAGCTCGAAGGCATCGCACTCGCCGGCAAGCGCAGCCTGCGCCTTGCGGCCTCGCTCAAGCTGATGAGAAGGGCCTAGATGCGGTAATGGGCCCGGCTCCGAGCAAGGGGTCATGATGGTGGCTGTCCCCCGATAGATGATGAAACGGGGTCACGATTTGAGTCGGCCCCAAGCATCTGGAGACGGAGGACAGCCGTGGACAATTATGCCGGAATCGACGTGTCATTGGAACTGTCGAGCGTGTGTGTTGTGGACGCCCAGGGTAAGATCCTGAGGGAAGCAAAGGTCGCAAGCGAGCCCGGCGCCTTAGTTGAGCTTTTTGAGGCGCTCGGCTTTGCAGTGAAGCGGATCGGGCTGGAGGCTGGGCCGCTGTCGCAATGGCTGCATGCGGGCCTGAGAGGTGCAGGATTCGAAACAGTTCTGCTGGAAACGCGGCACGTGAAGGCCGCGTTGTCTGCAATGACGGTTAAGACGGATCGGAAGGATGCCCGCGGGATCGCCCAGTTGATCCGGATGGGGTGGTATCGATCGGTACACGTAAAGTCGGTTGACGCGCAAGAGATCCGGGCACTCCTGATCGCACGCAAACAGCTTCTCGGGCGGCTCATCGATGTAGAACTAAGTATCCGAGGGATTTTGCGCGGCTTCGGTCTGAAGGTTGGTCCGGTGACGCGAAGGAATTTCGAAGCGCGGATTCGAGAGCTGGTTGCGGGCCAGGCGACATTGGAGCGCATTGCCGATGCGATGCTTTCGGCGCGATCGACCCTGAAGGCAGAATACGGAAGGCTACACAAGGCTGTGCTGGCAGCTGTGCGTGACGATGCGGTCTGTCGCCGGCTGATGACAGTGCCAGGCGTTGGTCCCCTAGTGGCTATTACCTACAAATCGGCGATTGATGATCCTAAGCGCATTGCAAAGTCAAAGGCAGCAGGCGCGCTGTTCGGGCTCACACCAAAGAAATATCAATCGGGAGAAAAGGACGTCACGGGCGGAATCACGCTGGCCGGCGATGAGACGGTGCGGACGGTCTTGTATGAAGCCGCCAACGTTCTGCTATCGCGTATCACACGGTTCTCGAAACTCAAGCGCTGGGGGATGGACGTCGCCAAACGGCGAGGCTCGAAGCGCGCAAAAGTCGCCCTGGCACGTAAGCTCGCAGTGATCTTGCATCGGATCTGGGTCGACGGCACAACTTACCGATGGGCTGAAGCGGGGCCGATAGCGGCATAGAACAGGCGGAGGAAATTAAGAACGCAACCGGGCTGAACTGAAGCCCAATGCCCGAAGTCCCGTCGCCGGGACGGTGGATCCGGTGAAGCCGTTACACGCCCAGTGGCCGTCGTCTGACGAACCACGCGTATCTAGATAGGCTCACCGCTCCCTCTGACAGCATGATGTGGCGGCCAGGCGTCGACCACGGACAGAAGCATGAGCTCGGCGGCGTGACGTTCACTCGGGAGGCTTGACATCATCGGGCCCATTACAGAAGGGCGCGTACTCATAAACCCGATCAGCCCGCGCGGAGGTAGGGCCCGTGTCCGTTTAGTCTTCAAGACCGGACATCGCCAGTTCGCCCGAGCTAGTCCGCTAAGGGCCACTTCCAGACATCGCCGATGGGTATATAGGATCATCGTCCAACCCAGAGAACAGCAAGTGGCCCGAATAGAAACCTTCGTATGGATCGTAACGACTTTCATAATCATTATGGCCGCCACTCCACCACGGGCTTTAGCAACACCAGAAGCGTCTGCATGCGGGTACCTCGCTGATCTAATCGATAAGGCACCGCCAGGGCCGTTGTTCTTGCCCAGCTATCCGACCGTGGAATCGGGGGCTCTCCATGGCGCCGCATACCTCTATGACAATGCGGTGGCCGCCATCGCATTAGTCGGTTGCGGTGAGCGAGACAAAGCACGTCGGATCGGCGCGGCGATTCTCTGGGCCATCGATAACGACCGGACCTGGCATGATGGACGGCTCCGGAACGCTTACGCCGCGGGTGTGGTGGCGAGTGGCTCCGCCAAACTTCCGGGTTGGTGGGACAATACTCAGAACAAGTGGTTAGAAGATCGATATCAGGTGGGCAGCGATGTTGGTAACATGGCATGGGCCATGTTGGCATTGCTGTCGATTGATGATGTGAACACCGGCTCTCGGTTCCGCGATGGTGCAGCACGGCTTGGCGCCTGGGTCGCGCAATGGGCCGATACGCGCGGTACTGGCGGTTTCACGGGTGGTACGTTTGGGCACGAACCGACGCCGGAAGTGCGGACGTGGAAATCGACTGAACATAATACTGACCTCGCCGCCGCGTTTGGCCTTCTTGCGATCCGTACAGGCGATTCGCGCTGGCGCGATAAGGCAACGGTTGCTGAGTACTTCGTAAATACGATGTGGGATCTGGCATGCGCCTGTTTAGCCGCAGGTACCGCTGAAGACGGTGTCACGCACAATCCGATTTTGGCTCTGGATGCCCAGATCTGGCCTTTAATGGCGCTCCCCGGAGCGGCCGAGAAATTTGCATCGGCAATTACTACCGCCGAACAGCGAATGAGTGTCGACGAGGGCTTTTCCTACGGTGAAGACCGAGACGGTGTGTGGACCGAAGGGACGGGCCAAATGGCTCTCTTGTTGAAATTGCTTGGCAGGACTGGGAGGGCAAAGTCGTTGATCGCTGTCATTGAATCCCAGAGGTCGCCGGATGGTGGGTTGTATGCCACAACTGCCCGCGAGTTACCGACTGGGTTCGTGTTGGACACCGATCCGACCAAGCCGCGACTCTATTTCCGATTGCCACATCTTGGCGCAGCTTCGTGGGCTGCCCTCGCGGAACGTGGGTTCAATCCCTTTACGGTGACAAAAGGACTTCCGTAGTTGAGCCGCAGTGCTTCTCGTCTCGGCCATTTCGGTCTGTTTTGATTTCGATATGTCCGCAAAGGGTCACTTGCAGACATCGCCAGTTCGCCCTAGCAAGTCCGCTAAGGGCCAGAAGCGGACGACGAGACCGAGCGCCTTGGCATCCCCAAGGCCAACGACAAGCTCGAACTTCTCCGGTGGCGGCGTCCATCTGGGCTTGCCTTACGAACCCACTGACTACACGCTACCCAAATGAGCAGATTCCACGCCCGAGGTAAGGTCATGATCGGCGCCACGGCACTCCGTGCGCTTGTGCTGACTACAGCTTTTTTCGCGGCGTTGTCGCCGGCCACCTGCCTTGGCGAAAACAGCAACCGCTTGCCGGCCAAGGCTACAAAGGAGCTACCACCCGAGTTGCTCTCGCTGCTCCGAAAAAAGAAGATGCCAAAATACTCGCCCATCCTTGTGCGCGTCTTCAAGCAAGAGGCGGAGCTCGAAGTCTGGAAACAGGACACCGCCGGCCTCTTCAAAATCCTCAAGGTGTACCCGATTTGTCGGTGGTCGGGGGATCTCGGGCCGAAACTGAAGGAGGGTGACCGTCAGGCTCCAGAGGGGTTCTATACGATTACTCCCGAGCTGATGAATCCCAACTCCGATTACCATCTTGCTATCAACGTCGGCTTTCCCAACAGCTTCGACAAGGCAAACAATCGCGACGGCAGCTTACTCATGATCCATGGCGACTGCTCATCGAGCGGTTGCTATGCCATGACCGACGAACAGATAAGCGAGATCTATTCGCTAGCGCGGGACTCGCTCGGCGGCCGACCGTCCTTTCAGGTCCAGGCTTATCCATTCCGCCTGACGCCGGCAAACCTGGCGCAGCATCGAAATAGCCCGAACCTCTCCTTCTGGAAAATGCTCAAAGTCGGCAACGATCACTTCGAGACGACGCATCTCGAACCTAAGGTGGACGTGTGCAATCGACGCTATGTGTTCGATGCGCAAGCTCCACCAAATTCGCCGTATCCTCTCGTGTTCAGTCCCACCGATAAATGCCCCGCGTTTGTCGTGGATTCCAAAATTGCGCGGCGGGCGCTTGAGAAGCAACGTACCGACGAACTCGAATTCGCGCGATTGCTCAATGACAACGTGCCGGCAGCCCCGATCTATAGCGGACTGGACGGCGGAATGAACGAGTCTTTTCTAGCAAAGTATCTGGTCAGAGTGACGCTTGCGAAAGTGATGCCGTATGCATCTTATCTGCCGCAACTGCCGCCAATCCCCTGGGTCACCAACGATGGCTCGTTGACGAGTAGATGGTTTGGCACCTCGTTCTCGAAACCGATTGCATGTGATCTGGCTCGTTCCAGCTTCCTGTCGACCGTCGTGGAAGGAGACGACGGGTGCTAGAGCGCCCGGACTACTTCAGGCTTGCATCCCTGCGCTCGCTATCAGCCCATGCTCCCCGGCATGAAGCAGCGCGGCTTCGGATGACCATCTAGGTAGTAAGGCCAGACCATCGTACGGCCAGCGCGGTTCGGTCCATCCACGACAGCTTCGTTCGGAACATCAACCCACTCGCCATCAAGGCGTACGCGATAGTGACCGTCCTTAGTTTCCCAATCGGCGTCATCAACGCGCTTCGCATCACTGCCATCGCAGCAAGGCCCTTTGCCACTGTGCAAGCTCTCATACCAGCTGTTCAAATCGGGGTGCTGATAATCGTGGGCGCGAGCGTGACCGATTGTAAAGATCGGCAGCATGACAGTGAATACGGCAAGTGCTGCATGCCGAAGGTGATTGTTCATCTTACTCCTAATCCCGCAGTGGAAGTCCTACACGCCGAACACGTCGAGGCACGCCAAGCTTGGGCCCGTAGTAGCCACTCCAGGGCCACACACATCGCCGCCCCGGTACCGCAGAGCTCAAGCTTGCTCACTCACCACCGGATATGAAAGGCCAACAGTGCTTGTGTTCTCTATGGAGATGGAGAAGCGATCGACCGATTAAAGGAATATTTCGTCACATCGTTTTCAACGATGCGCGATGTCGACGCGTCGTATGATCACGAGTTCCGGCGCATGCTGAAGAAGTTGAGTTTGGCCCTAAGCACGCCCTCCGCATTGCAGCGCCCGGTCTGCAATCTCAACGACGCAGCAGTATCTCCGTCCGAGATGACAAATCCGCCTGCTCCGATCGTCAACACGCGATTAATTTCGATGTCGGCACAGTAGACGGATATCGCTGCGACCACGACGAACGTCCGCTTCGGGTCATAAGCCGCCGATCACGCTCAATGTGGCAGACTTCCGCTTTGCGTTCGTAAGCCGACGTTTATGAGTACACGCCCTTCTGTAATGGGCCCGATGATGTCAAGCCTCCCGAGTGAACGTCACGCCGCCGAGCTCATGCTTCTGTCCGTGGTCGACGCCTGGCCGCCACATCATGCTGTCAGAGGGAGCGGTGAGCCTATCTAGATACGCGTGGTTCGTCAGACGACGGCCACTGGGCGTGTAACGGCTTCACCGGATCCACCGTCCCGGCGACGGGACTTCGGGCATTGGGCTTCAGTTCAGCCCGGTTGCGTTCTTAATTTCCTCCGCCTGTTCTATGCCGCTATCGGCCCCGCTTCAGCCCATCGGTAAGTTGTGCCGTCGACCCAGATCCGATGCAAGATCACTGCGAGCTTACGTGCCAGGGCGACTTTTGCGCGCTTCGAGCCTCGCCGTTTGGCGACGTCCATCCCCCAGCGCTTGAGTTTCGAGAACCGTGTGATACGCGATAGCAGAACGTTGGCGGCTTCATACAAGACCGTCCGCACCGTCTCATCGCCGGCCAGCGTGATTCCGCCCGTGACGTCCTTTTCTCCCGATTGATATTTCTTTGGTGTGAGCCCGAACAGCGCGCCTGCTGCCTTTGACTTTGCAATGCGCTTAGGATCATCAATCGCCGATTTGTAGGTAATAGCCACTAGGGGACCAACGCCTGGCACTGTCATCAGCCGGCGACAGACCGCATCGTCACGCACAGCTGCCAGCACAGCCTTGTGTAGCCTTCCGTATTCTGCCTTCAGGGTCGATCGCGCCGAAAGCATCGCATCGGCAATGCGCTCCAATGTCGCCTGGCCCGCAACCAGCTCTCGAATCCGCGCTTCGAAATTCCTTCGCGTCACCGGACCAACCTTCAGACCGAAGCCGCGCAAAATCCCTCGGATACTTAGTTCTACATCGATGAGCCGCCCGAGAAGCTGTTTGCGTGCGATCAGGAGTGCCCGGATCTCTTGCGCGTCAACCGACTTTACGTGTACCGATCGATACCACCCCATCCGGATCAACTGGGCGATCCCGCGGGCATCCTTCCGATCCGTCTTAACCGTCATTGCAGACAACGCGGCCTTCACGTGCCGCGTTTCCAGCAGAACTGTTTCGAATCCTGCACCTCTCAGGCCCGCATGCAGCCATTGCGACAGCGGCCCAGCCTCCAGCCCGATCCGCTTCACTGCAAAGCCGAGCGCCTCAAAAAGCTCAACTAAGGCGCCGGGCTCGCTTGCGACCTTTGCTTCCCTCAGGATCTTACCCTGGGCGTCCACAACACACACGCTCGACAGTTCCAATGACACGTCGATTCCGGCATAATTGTCCACGGCTGTCCTCCGTCTCCAGATGCTTGGGGCCGACTCAAATCGTGACCCCGTTTCATCATCTATCGGGGGACAGCCACCATCATGACCCCTTGCTCGGAGCCGGGCCCATTACCGCATCTAGTGGGGTGATTTCGCCTTTTGGACCGATACCGTTGCAAAAGTCGAAAGTTGCAGCGGTCCAAATGTTTAGCGAAAGCCTGAAGTGCAAAGAGGTCGACGATTCACATAGCCTCAGTCGCGCCACCGAAGTCGCCCATGAATTTGGCGCAAGGCGACGAGGTCCCTCAGATCATTGCGCGAAGAACGCGCCAGCGGCCCTCAGAGTTTGACGTCTCCTGCAAAACGACTTTTGCAACACAATCGACCCAAAGCAGACGCGCGTCCGTCAATCAGCCGCCGCCAAACTTGGATGGATCATCGTAGGCAGGAGGATCGTCGTGATCGGTCCGCAGACCTCCCGGAACGGAGTCGTCGCGATAGATGCGCACGCCGCCCGGAGTGATATAGCTCGGGGTGACAGCCTGGCCAGGACGCGTGATGGCTTGTCGCGGGATGTGATGCCACCTTGGGGCGGCGTTCGCAGAAGCACACGACGCGATCACAAGGCATAATCCTAAGACAAAACGCATTGCATTTTCTCCAAGCAGCTAGCCCTGTTCTATGTGGTGCGCGCGCCGCTCCTTGCTTTCACGTTTGAACGACGCTTTTGGCCCATCGCTTCTGCTGATGCGGTGTAGCCAAATGTCGGTTCATCGGGGCATACCGGAAGTTTGCAACCGAGCGTCAAACCGGACGCGATTGACCCTAAGCGGTCATCAGAGGCGGACAACCAACGATACCGGCATGGACGCTTCGTTCCAACTGTCTTAGGTTCAAGCCGCAGGTAATCTACAGGCGAGCATGGAAGAACGCTCCTCCGGCAATTCTAAAGAGCGCGCGAATAATCGCTCCAATACGCAACCGTTAATATGGTGGTTCATTCTAGCCCTTATGGCGCTAGTTGCGTCACAAGTCATGCGGCTGCATCAACATCAAGCGCTAAGTTGGCTTCTCTGGGACTATGCGGGTCGGATCGCTGCTCTCACCATTTTGGCGGCAGTGCCTTCTGCTCGGATCGCTGCATTTCGAACAGGTGAACGTCAAAGTTCACTTTTTGAGATTGTCCTTTGGATCGTCGGAATTTGCTTGCTAGATCGCTTTGTCCAGTTGCCGCAATCTCTCCTCAATGCGGCATTCCCTACAACCGTTCTCGGCGCATATCCGCACCCGACCGGATGGCTAAAAGCGTTCGATCTTTTTTTTGGCTTAGCCTTGGTAGCTATCAGCGAAGAAGTCATACTTCGCCGATACATCCGGCTAGCATTCCGGCCTTATCTGGGTGACGGCATCTTTGCCGTTCTCACTACGTCAGTTTTGTTCGGCGCAATTCATTGGTGGGCCGGCCTTGGTAATGTCGTTTCTGCGGCCACTGTTGGCCTTTTCCTCATGTTAATGCTGCGGCGGTCGGGTGTGCTATGGCCGGTGGCACTCGCGCATTACCTGCTAGATTTGATCAATTTCGCCTAACGCGCCTTGCAGGTTCGGATGTCTTACGACTGCTTCTGGCCCATCGCTTCAGTTTGCGCGCTACAGCGACATGTCCGGAGCGGGGAGTAGACCGGAAGTCGTCGAGCTACGGGCCAACCGACGCGATTTGACCCGTCGCGGACATTGCCCGCGCCTTGGCCGAAATCATGTCGGAGCTTGAAACTCCCCAGCAACACGATGTTGCTTCGGGCTTCGTCCCCAGTGAGACTCTCGGCTCGTCGTCAGGAACGGCATTGACGTGTTGATCGTTTGACGAAGCCACCGAGCCGCCTCTCCACGGACCCACAAGCCGCTGCTAGTTCCCCGGTCACTTCCGCTTGAGACAACGGGACGTGACGATTCGGTCCTGACCATGTCGCCTATCTTGCTAGGCGACATTCTAGCTTCCTATCGACCGACTAGTACGGAGACGCTCATGATGATCCTCTACTATCATCCCGGCGGCTGTAGCTTGGCTGATCACATCGTGCTGATCGAGACAGGCCTTCCATACAGACTCGTTAAAGTCGAACGGGGCAAGCGGACCGAGGATGGGCGTGACTTCATGACGATCAATCCAAAGGGTTTCATTCCCGCGCTGGAACTCGACGACGGGAGTGTCCTTACCGAGAATCTCGCCATTCTTGTCTATATCGCCCACCAAGCAGGGGCCCTGCTTCCCAGCGACGGTCTCGGCCGTTGGCGCGCACTTGAAGCCACTTCCTTCATGACCACCGAATTCCATGGCAATTTCAGGCCGTTTTTCCACGCTGACGCGACCCAGGCGGAAAGGGACAAGGCACGAAAATTGCTAGTCAAGCATTTCGCTACGATCGCCGGCCAGCTTGGCGATAGGCCGTTTCTGGTGGGCGATCGAATGACGATCGCAGATCCATATCTTGTCGTGATGCTGATGTGGGCTGAGAAGAACGAGATCGAGGTGCCGAAGCGGCTCAACGACTATCTCGCGCACATGAAGACGATTCCTTCGGTCGCCAGGGCGCTCACAGATGAAGGACTCGTCTGAGACCCGGCGCTATCCAAATCACTCGCGGCGGTTCGGAGCCGAACCGCTGGGCTGACGAGCGTTCTTTGGATGATTTCTAGACTGGTTTAACCTTGTGCTACTGGCCCAGAGCGGCCATCTCGGATTGTCCGCTTTCGTGCCGCTGCTGGGGTTAAGCAGACGTGAGCCCGAAGGATCTCGCTGCCTTTATGAGTACGCGCCCTACCTAGAGCGTTTCACATTTTGACTGAAGCATAACCGGCGTTGGCGAAGTAGTTGGCGCATTCGCGAGGCTGGATGTCGTGGACGAGGTGACCGATGTGGCGCCAAGTGTCCTCGATGGTGCGCTTCTGAGCTTGCCGCATCCAGTGTTTGATCTTGGAGAAGGCCTGTTCGATCGGGTTGAGGTCGGGCGAGTATGGCGGCAGGTACCAGAGCCTGGCGCCAGCAGCCTGGATCATCTGCCTGACAGCTTTCGACTTGTGGCTTCCGAGATTGTCGAGAATGACGATGTCGCCTTCGCGCAGGGTTGGCAGGAGAAGGTGCTTCACATAAGCGCGGAAGCATTCGCCGTTGATCGGGCCGTCGAAGACGCAGGGTGCCGTGAGTTGGTCATGACGGAGCGCGCCGAGGAATGTGAGGGTACGCCAGTGACCGTGTGGGGCGAAGCCGCGCAGGCGTGCCCCTTTGGGGCCCCAGCCCCGCAAAGGGGCCATGTTGGTCTTGATCCAGGTCTCATCGATGAAGACGAGCCGGCCCGGATCAAGTCCGGCCTGCCAGGATCGCCAACGCTGGCGCCTACGAGAGACGTCGGCGCGAGCCTGTTCGAGGGCGAACAGTGTTTTTTTTGAACCGCAGCCCTTCCCGACGCAGGAACAGCCAGACCGCGTTGTGTGAGACCTTGACCCCACGGGTTGCCAGTTCCGCCTTCAGACCATGCAGCGTCAGGTGCGGCGTCTGAGTGATCCGCTCGACGATGAAGGCGCGGTGCGGATCAAGCACAGGCTTGCGGTGACCGCCCATCTTGCCAGGCACAACCGAGCCGGTCGCCCGCTGCCGCTGTGACCACTTCACAACCGACGAGACCGCAACACCAAACCGTTCCGCCACAGACCGGCAGCTCTCGCCCGCCAAAACCGACGCCACCACACGCTCGCGAAGATCCAGGGAAAGAGGTCGGGTCATGCGATGCTGGCCTCCAATCCAGTCAGCATCTTGAATCACAATCCGCCAAAAACCGGAATCCCCTCCGATTCCATTAAGCAATGAAAGGCTCTAGGGGCGTGTGCTTGTAGAAGCCGCGTCCACTTACGCCAAATAGCGACCTCGAAGCGGGGCTGGACGAAGGTCGTCCTTGGGGCAGAGGCGGAGGTCCCCGCCGCTCTCCTACGTTCCCGCTTCATTTCACCGCAACATCGCGGTCGATGTCTTGCAGGTGCACGAAAGTTGCCCAGGCTTTTCGATATTCGCTATCTGCGGGATCGATCCCAAGCAAGGCGCGACACGCCTCCTTGATTTCGTCCGACGATGGACGCATCGCGACGTTTCCGGACGACCTGGCCTGGTTCCAGCGTTCCTCGACGCCTTTCGCCAAGGCGAGTGCTTCGGAGGGACTCCGTTTCCGGGTTGACCTTGCCAACGGGTGATCCGGAGGGAATTTGGGCCATGCGACGGGAGGCTGATCGGCTCGCCACGCACTCTCCTTGCCGGTCCCACGTTCTACCGGCAGGGTTGCCTGGGCTCCATTGGCCGGTTCAGGCGGGACAGTCCGTGCGGCCAACTCGCGGATCTGCTGATCCATGGTCCCGCCGGACGCCGTTGCACCTGCCGGGGATGCACGCGTCGTCAGACCTGACACAGTTGAGGTGCCGGCTTGCGGAGCGACCTTCTGAACGGTCTGCGCTACGGACAGCATGCCGGGCGAAAGAGCAGGCTTCTGCTGCGCGACCTTGTCATTTTCAGTGGGGCAAGGCCGAAATCCCGAACGCAGTTGCGTGATCCGGCCGTCGTCGTCAATGCGGGCAAAGTCAACGGCCACAGCGTAGACGAAAGCGGCATCGATGGATTGGCCGGATTTGTCTCTTGCGTTGACGGCGCCGCAGACATATCGCGCCGCGTCGGCCTCGACTGAGCGCAATGTGCTGAATTTGGCCGAGTCCGGATCGATCAGCACATGTCGAACTGCTGCGCGAGCTTTCATGTGCTCGGAGGAGAAGGCGCTGAGCACGACATCCGGATTGAACATGTCGGGCTGGTAGTACCACTTGTACTCCACAGCAAGGAATGCTGCGCCAAAGGCCGTCGCGATCAGGAGGGCAGATGCATTCATGGGCTTGGTCGGGTAATGGAACCCGGTCTGGTTGTTGTTGGTCGCCTAGACCATTTGCGATGGAAACTGCTAACAATTCGTAAATTGGTTGTTCCTGAGATTTTCAACAACTAATGGAGGAGCGATAGCCGGCTTCGCTCAGGGGGCAGTTCCCGGTGCGGGGCAACACACCGAGCAAGCTCAACTCAGGGGCTCAGGCCCAGGTGCGGCCGCCTGGGAGATAACATGTGAGAGCTGACTGACCGATGGAGTGTCCGACAACATGGGTTCTGTCCGGGGCTGGCGGCCTTCGCCGGAAGGCCTGGGCATCGGAGTAGTCGTACGTAGTTCGAGGCCCCCGGTATCGCCGCGAACGACGGCAAGATCCGCCTTACCCGAGGCCAATAGTTCCGACGCTTTGCCGACGTCAGGCTATCGATGACTTTCAACCGCGTGTGCGCATTCGATGCCGCCAGACGCGCTTGCCCTCGGGGCACGATGTTCTTGATCGACATCGAGACGTTCGCCCGACTTCCTGCAGCTGTTGCTGGAGGCAAAGGCCTGGGCGCGGTGCATCGAAGAAGGTTCGCCGGCTGGAAACGTGCGTAGCCCTCGCGGTGTCCCGTATGGATTCACTCAATCCGCGCGTTGTTCGCAGGACGGCGTCCTGGCGGGGCGTTACTGGTATCGCCTATTCCAACGGCTGCACCTTTGCTGCCATATCCGGAGCGCGGCTGACCCTGTAGTTGGCGTTGCTGCATTTCAGGACCCAGACGGCATGATCGGGCCTGGAGCGCTTAACATCTCTCGTGGCGCCGAGCGCCTTGTCGCAGGCAAAGCCCTGCGTGCGGATCTGCGCAGCAAGCATCTCCTTCGGCATTTCTTCCGCGGCTTGCGCGGCGGACATCGTCAGGTCGGTATGAGACGCGCTTCCGGTCAGAAGCGAGGCTGCAAGGAAAACCGCGCCAGCAAACAGATGGACAGGCGTAACGGCGTGGCGATCATCACACTGCATGTAAACCTTCCTCCCGATTGAACCTATTGGTTGCTAGAGATAGGCCGTGTAAGAGCTGACCCATACCAGGATCGAGGCGAGCAGACCGATCACGCCGGCATTGTCGGCAAAGGCGGTGGCGCTGCCGGACATGCCCAAGCGGAGCGCGTCACGGTCCATCCCGTCGGGGATGGAGAGGCACAGAATAATGACCATGGCTGGCCCTCATTCTAAGATTGTGCTAATGTGATGCTTGTGGAGGTAGTTGAAGCATCACCCTGCGGTAAGACTACAGGCCCATCACGTTTAATTCTAGCGCGCGTTTTTGATTCTGCAGACGCCATGCGGCGTTAACTGCAACCGATATTGCACGTCTCGATGCACGACCTCTCGCTTGGAAGCGAGAGTGGCTGCGCCTTACTACGCGCGTCCGGCCAGCGGCTACTATCCGGATCCGCTTTGTTATTGAGAGATCGACGAAAGGAAGGCTTCGAGACGCAGGCATCAGCGCTCGAAGTCGCGTTGCGTGTCCCGAGCGCGGATAGCGCGGCGGTGGCTTGATTTAGGTCAACGAATGCGTCCCGCTGCTGGTTCATCCAGCATCGGATGAGGGTTAGGCCAAGTCGTCGGGCGTCGCTTCTCAATGTCTCAAATGAGAGCCGCTTAAGTTTCAGCTCGGACCGGTGACTGGCAATAGGGATGCGTCTTCGGAGAAGTCATGACCCTTGCCGATGCGAATTCGTCATCTGATCATGAACAGCAGCAGCAGCAGTCTGCCGACGGCACCATGCTCTACGTTCCCGGCGGCACGTTCCGAATGGGGTCGGATCGGCACTATCCTGAGGAGGCGCCGGTTCATCGCGTGACGGTCGATGGATTCTGGATGGACCGCGCACCCGTGACCAATCGGCAATTCCGGCAGTTCGTTGAAGCAATGGACTATGTGACTTTTGCCGAAAAGCCACCGGACCCAAAGGACTATCCGGGCGCGCTGCCGCATATGCTCAAGGCTGGTTCTCTCGCATTTGCGACACCCAAGCGGCGGGTCGATCTGCGCAACTGGGGCGAATGGTGGACGTTCAAGTTTGGCGCCAATTGGCGGCGGCCCTACGGACCCGGCAGCTCGATCCGCGGGCTGGACGAGCACCCGGTCGTGCATGTGACCTCTAGGGATGCCGAGGCTTATGCCACGTGGGCGGGGAAGGAACTACCGACCGAGGCCGAGTGGGAATTCGCGGCACGCGGTGGCCTTGACGGAGCCGAGTTCGCTTGGGGCGACACGTTCATGCCCGGCGGACGCCAGTTGGCCAACACCTGGCAGGGCGAGTTTCCGCACGAGAATCTAGCGACCGACGGCTATGAGCGTACGTCGCCGGTGACGGCATTTCCTCCGAACGGTTATGGCCTTCACGACATGATTGGCAATGTCTGGGAATGGACGACCGATTGGTACGCGGCCAAGCATCAGGCCGATGCGCAGAAGGCCTGTTGCATCCCGCAGAATCCGCTCGGTGGTCGCGAAGACCAGAGCTACGACCCGTGCACGCCTAACATCAGAATCCCGCGCAAGGTGCTCAAGGGTGGTTCGCACCTGTGCGCACCCAATTATTGCCGCCGCTACCGGCCGGCGGCGCGCCATGCCGAGCCGATTGACACATCCGCCAGTCACGTTGGGTTCCGCTGTATCAAACGGGAGAACACGCCATGACCGATGAACAGAACAGGTGGCGACAGAAACAAAAATTGCTGCTGGCCACCGGCCTTGCGACATTGCTCGTGGCTTTGCCAAGCCTACTCACTGCGCAGGCCGCGGCGCAGCAAATCACCGGCACGCCGGGCACGCCCGGCGCTACGATGACACTCGATGGCAAGCAGCTTCCGCCCGAACCTCCGAAATTCGGCGGCGTCATCGAGGAGACCGCCAAGGACTCAAAACCATACTGGCCACCTTCCGTCGTGCCACCCAAGGGCGCGCCAAACGTGCTGCTGATCATGACCGACGACCAGGGTTACGGTGTGTCCGGCACCTTCGGTGGTGTCGTTCCGACCCCGGCGATGGATCGCGTCGCCAGGGCGGGTCTGCGCTATACACAGTTCCACTCGACGGCGCTCTGCTCGCCGACGCGGGCGGCGCTGATCACCGGCCGCAACCACCACTCGGTCGGGTTTGGTGTGATCGGTGAAATGTCGACCGGCTATCCCGGCTACAATTCCGTCATTGGCCAGGAGAGCGCGACGGTCGGGACTATTCTGCGGGACAACGGATTTGCCACCTCGTGGTTCGGCAAGAACCACAACACGCCAACCTATGTGTACAGTTCGGCCGGTCCGTTCGACCAATGGCCGATCGGTATGGGATTCGAATACTTCTACGGCTTCATGGGGGGCGAGACCGATCAGTGGACGCCCTATCTTTTCAAGAACACGACTCAGATTTTTCCGTGGGTCGGCAAACCCGGCTACAACCTCATCACCGACATGGCGGATGAGGCCATCAACTACATGAACGGCTTGAACGCGTCCGCTCCCGACAAGCCGTTCTTCGTCTATTACGTACCTGGCGGCACCCATTCGCCGCATCAGCCGAAGAAGGAATGGATCGACAAGTTCAAGGGCAAGTTCGACATGGGCTGGGAGAAGCTGCGCGAGCAGATCTTCGCCAACCAGAAGCGTCTCGGGGTTATCCCCGCGAACACCCAGCTCACCCCCTGGCCTGATACCCTGCCGAAGTGGGACTCGCTCTCACTCATACAAAAGAAATTATACGCGCGAGAGGCGGAGGTGTTTGCCGGCTACGCAGCCTATACCGACAATGAGATCGGTCGCGTCATCCAGGCGGTCGACGATATGGGCAAGCTCGACAACACGTTGATCATCTATATCAGCGGCGACAACGGCACCAGCGCCGAGGGCACGCTCGAGGGCACCCCGAACCAGATGACCGCCTACAACGGCGTCCTCAAGCTCCCCGAGGCCGAGTTGATGCTCCATTACGAGAACTGGGGCTCCGACAAGACCTACCCGCATATGTCCGTGGCGTGGTCGTGGGCCTTCGATACGCCGTTCAAGTGGACCAAGCAGGTTGCATCGCATTTCGGTGGGACCCGGCAAGGCATGGCTATCTCATGGCCCGGCCACATCAAGGACGTCGGCGGCATCCGTAGCCAATTTCATCACATTGTCGATATCGTGCCGACGATTCTTGAAGCCACTGGCATTCCCGCACCCGCGACGGTCAATGGTATCAAGCAAAAGCCGATCGAGGGCGTGAGCATGGCCTATACGTTCGACCAGGCCAACGCCAACGCTCCGTCAAAGCGCGACACGCAGTACTTCGAGATGTTCGCGAACCGCGGCATCTACCATGACGGCTGGTATGCATGCACGACGCCGCCTGTGCCGCCATGGCTTTTGGGAACGGCAAAGCTGCCCGAGATCAACGAATACAAATGGGAACTCTACAATATCGTCGAGGACTTTTCGCAGTTCAATGACCTCGCAGCCAGCAATCCCGACAAGCTCAAGGAGCTCCAGGCACTGTTTCTGACGGAGGCGGGGAAATACCAGGTCTTGCCGCTGGACAACTCGGTGCTGCCGCGCCTGACGACGCCGCGGCCGAGCGCGACCGCCGGGCGAACCGAATTCACCTACAAGGGAATGAATCCCGGCATCCCTGTCAACAATGCGCCTGACATCATGAACAAGAACTACACGATCACCGCCGAGATAACCGTCCCGCAGGGCGGCGCTGAAGGGATGATCGCGACTCTCGGCGGCCGATTCAGCGGCTACGGCCTCTATCTGCTGAAGGGCAAGCCGGTCTTTGTCTACAACATGCTGGATTTGAAGCGATACCGCTGGGAATCGGGCGTGGGTGCGCGGGACTGGTTGGGCACTGCGCTCAAGCCGGGCAAGCACACCATCGCGTTCGATTTCAAGTATGACGGCCCCGGTTATGGCAAGGGCGGCGCCGGCGTGCTGTCGGTCGACGGCAAGGAGGTCTCCCGCCAGTCGATCCCGCACTCGATCTCGTTCATCATGGCGATCGACGAGTCCTTCGACGTCGGGGTGGATACCCGCACTGGCGTGGATGACAGCTACAAGCTGCCGTTCC
Source organism: Bradyrhizobium sp. Pa8 (assembly GCF_052588265.1). NCBI lineage: Bacteria > Pseudomonadati > Pseudomonadota > Alphaproteobacteria > Hyphomicrobiales > Nitrobacteraceae > Bradyrhizobium > Bradyrhizobium sp. Pa8. The sequence goes on from NZ_CP176767.1 coordinate 4,355,470, forward strand.
AGTTTACCGGCAAGATCGACAAGCTGACGTTCAAGCTTGGACCGACGCAGGTGTCGAGCGACGAGCAAAAGCTGATGCGGCACGCGTTGGAAAGAGCGAGAGACTAGTTCGTTTTGATCTGCGGGCGTCAGAGGATGCCCGCAGACTCATCCTTGCGCGGAGGCGCACGGAAATAAAGCAAGGCGGGCCGGGCCTGCTGGACGGAGCAGAACACATCAGGAGGAATCGACATGCCTCGGGGCATTCTGACACTGACTCTATCACTCTGCATCGGCACTCTGACAGCACCCGGGGCGCTCGCGCAAAGCGCCGCGCCGGCAATCACGGAGCAGGAAGCGCACGCGATCGCGGTCGACGCCTATGTCTATTTCTACTCGCTGCTATCGATGGACCTGACACGGAAGCAGTTCACCAACGTCGGGCCCGGCAAGGAAATGGCGAAGGGGCCGCCGAACACGTTCAGTAACGTGCCTGAATATCCACCTGCGGACTTCAGGGGTGTCGTTCGATCGAACTTCGACACCTTATATTCCAGCGCATGGCTGGACATGACCAAGGAGCCGGTTGTCGTCACGGTACCGGATACGAACGGGCGCTACTATTTGCTGCCGATGCTCGACATGTGGACCGACGTGTTTGCGTCGCCGGGCTGGCGGACGACCGGCACCAAGGCCGGGACGTACCTGGTAACGCCGCCGGGCTGGCGGCCAGATCTGCGCGAGCGGTTCGCCGAAGAATTCAAGCTTCCAACGGATACCCAGCGTATCGACGCGCCAACGCCTTACGTCTGGATCATCGGGCGTACCAAGACCGATGGCCCGCCGGACTACGATGCCGTCCACAAGATCCAGGCCGGCTACAAGGTCGCGCTGCTTTCCGAGTTCGGCAAAACGCCGAAGCCGGCCGAATTCAAGCCGGACCCGAGTGTCGACATGAAGACGCCGCCAAAGGTCCAGGTCGACACCATGTCGGCCGGCGTGTATTTCGCCTACGCCGCGGAATTGCTCAAACTCCATCCGCCGCACATCACCGACGAGCCGATCATCGCCCAGATGAAGAAGATCGGCATCGAGCCGGGGAAGAGTTTTGACATCGGCAAGCTCGATCCGGTGTTGCAACGCGCACTGGAGACCGCACCGCAGGATGGCCAGAAGCTGATGGCCTGGAAGGTGCCGACGCTCGCGCGGGTCGCCAATGGCTGGTCGATGAACACCGACACCATGGGCGTCTATGGCAATTACTATTTGAAGCGGGCGATTGTGTCGCAAGTGGGACTCGGCGCCAATCTGCCCGAGGACGCCATCTATCCCCTCAACCTCGGTGACGAATCCGGCAAGCCGCTTGATGGCGCGAACAAGTACACCATCACCTTCGAGAAGGGCGCTGCCCCGCCGGTCAACGCCTTCTGGTCGATCACCCTTTATGATCCGGAAGGCTTCCAGGTCGGCAATGTGCTGAACCGCTTTGCCGTCAGCAACTGGATGCCGTTCAAATACAATGCGGACGGATCGCTCGATCTCTACTTCCAGAACGAAAACCCGGGCAAGGACAAGGAAGCCAATTGGCTGCCGGCGCCGAAGGGGGCGTTCAATCTGACGATGCGACTCTACAGCCCGAAATCGGACGCGCTGACCGGAAAATGGAATCCCCCGCCGGTGATGCGGACGCCGACAACGGTCGGTCTGTCGGCCCAATAACGCCGCGATGAGCGCCGGCGCTTCGGCGCCGGCGTCCATATTTGATCTGTCGCTGAGAGGAGGGGAAGGCGGAAAGCAGGCTTGCCTTAAAGCCTGTGCGAGACCGGAACTATCATTCCTGACTATCACACCAATGCCGTTTCCAAACGCAAATGTAGCGGAGACTGTCCAATGAATGTTACGCGTCGCAACGTCACGATCGGCGGGATGAGCCTGCTCGCCAGTGCCTCCATGAGCACCATGAGCCACGCCGACTTCGGCGAGCTCCTCGGCATCGGCGAAGGATTCGAGGATTTCGCGCTCGCCACCGACGCCTACATCTTCGGCTACCCGCTGGTGACGATGGAAATGACGCGCAGGGTTCTCACCAACGTCGCGGCGCCGGCCGGGACCCGAGCGCCGATGGGGCAGATCATCAAGCTGCGCCAATACCCCAACGCGTCCTACAGGGACGTAACCGCACCGAACGCGGACACGCTCTACACCAGTGCGTTTTTCGACGTCGGCAAGGAACCGTGGGTATTGAGCATCCCGGACATGAAAGGCCGTTACGCGCTGTTTCCGATGCTGGATGGGTGGACCACCGTGTTCCAGGTGCCGGGCAAGCGGACCACCGGCACCGCGGCGCAGACCTATGCGATCACGGGCCCCGGATGGAAGGGCACGCTGCCTCCCGGCGTCAAGGAATACAAGTCGCCGACCAGCATCGTGTGGCTGCTCGGCCGCATCTATTGCACCGGCACGCCGGAAGACTATGCCGAGGTGCACAAGCTGCAGGACGAATTCAAGCTGGTGCCGTTGAGCTCCTATGGCAAGCCCTACACACCGCCCGCGGGCACCGTGGATCCGTCTCAGGACATGAAGACGGCCGTGCGCGAGCAGGTCAATCGCATGGATGCCGTGGCATATTTCACGCTGCTCTCCAAGCTGATGAAAGACAATCCGCCTGCCGCGGCGGATGCGCCGCAGCTTGCCAAGTTTGCCAGGATCGGGATCGTGGCGGGACAGGATTTCGATGCGAGCAAGCTCAAGGCGGACTTTGTCAAGCGCGTTCCGGAAATCGCCAATGACCGGATCATGCTCCAGTTCAAGGTCAACAAGGACATGAAGGACGAGAGCGGCTGGGGCTTCACGACCAAGACCGGCATCTACGGCACCGACTATCTGATGCGGGCGCTTATCACGGCCATTGGCCTCGGCGCCAACCGTCCGCAGGATGCGGTCTATCCGACTTCTCAGAAGGATGCGGAGGGCCGCAAGTACAGTGGTGCAAACAAATACGTCATACGATTTCCCAAGGGGCAGCTGCCGCCGGCGGAGGGATTTTGGTCACTCACGATGTATGACTCCGGCTATTTCTTCGTGAGCAATCCGATCAACCGCTACTCGATCAGCGCGCGGGAGCATCTGAAATCGAATCCGGACGGGTCCACCGATCTCTACATCCAGAAGGATTCCCCGGGGAAGGACAAGGAATCCAACTGGCTTCCGGCACCATCGGGCGATTTCGTCCTGATGATGCGGCTGTACTGGCCGAGCGAGAAGAACCCCTCGATCATCAATGGATCGTGGAAGATTCCGGCGGTGAGGAAGGCTGAAGCCTAACGAAAGGAGCGAAGAGAGCGGATTACCGCAGCGTAATTGTGCCGCCTTGAAAGGCGACGCATTGATGGCGCACTACACTGAAGCCCGCGCTTCGGCACGGGCTTCGGTGGGCGAATCCGCCTTGGCATTGCTTCCACCGTTCAATAGGAATTGACACGGGATTTGTCCTCGCCTTGCTTCGAAGGAAGCAGTTGGTATTTGAGCTTCGCCGTGCCGGCTCCGCCTCGGAGGCAAACAAGCGAACCGGCTCAAATTTGATCATAAACATCAGGATCGCCAAGGCGCACGGCTTGGCCCTGGCGCCAGCTACGCGGCCGCGCCCATGAAATCGTCGAGTTGGAGCATCAGGGTCCGCTTCCGCCCAAGAGCCCGAAGCTGCGGGTGAAATGGCGGAATCTGGCACCCGCGGGGTTAGAACCCGGGCCCGGCCGGGCTTCCCCTGGCGGCCGGCATGGCCTATGACGCTGCAACGCAAAAATCCCACAAAAAGACCCCATGATCCGCCTCGACAACGTCAGCAAGCAAGCCGGCCACCAGATCCTGTTCATCGAAGCTTCCGCCGCCCTCAACAAGGGCGAGAAGATCGGCCTCGTCGGCCCCAACGGTGCGGGAAAGACCACGCTGTTCCGGATGATCGCCGGTGAGGAACTGCCCGATGAAGGGCAGGTCTCCACCGATCGCGGCATCACCATCGGCTATTTCAACCAGGATGTCGGCGAGATGAGCGGCCGCAGCGCCGTGGCCGAGGTGATGGATGGCGCGGGTCCCGTCAGCGAGGTCGCAGCCGAGTTGCGCGAGCTCGAGGCCGCGATGGCCGACCCCGACAAGGCCGACCAGATGGACGAGATCATCGCGCGCTATGGCGAGGTGCAGCACGCGTTCGAGGAACTCGACGGCTACGCGCTCGACGGCCGCGCGCGCGAGGCGCTGTCCGGCCTCGGCTTCAGCCAGGAGATGATGGACGGCGATGTCGGCAAGCTTTCCGGCGGCTGGAAGATGCGCGTCGCGCTGGCGCGTATTCTTTTGATGCGCCCCGACGTCATGCTGCTCGACGAGCCGAGCAACCATCTCGATCTCGAAAGCCTGATCTGGCTGGAAAAATTCCTGCACGATTTCGAAGGCACGCTGCTGATGACCTCGCATGATCGCGAGTTCATCAACCGCGTGATCTCCAAGGTGATCGAGATCGATTCCGGGTCGCTCACGACCTATACCGGCGATTACGAGTTCTACGAACAGCAGCGGGCGCAGAACGAGAAGCAGCAGCAGGCGCAGTTCGAGCGCCAGCAGGCGATGCTCGCCAAGGAGATCAAGTTCATCGAGCGTTTCAAGGCGCGCGCGTCTCATGCCGCCCAGGTGCAGAGCCGGGTGAAGAAGCTCGACAAGATCGAACGGGTCGAGCCGCCGCGCCGCCGCCAGACCGTGGCATTCGATTTCCCGCCGGCGCCGCGCTCGGGCGAGGACGTCGTTGCCTTGAAGAACGTCTACAAGGGCTACGGCAGCAAGCGCATCTATGACGGCCTCGATTTCATGATCCGCCGCAGGGAGCGCTGGTGCGTGATGGGCGTCAACGGCGCTGGCAAGTCGACGCTGCTCAAGCTCATCGCCGGTGCGAGCGAGCCGGACGAGGGCACGGTGGCAGTCGGCGGCAGCGTCAAGATGGGCTATTTCGCCCAGCATGCGATGGACCTGCTCGACGGTGAGCGCACCGTGTTCCAGTCGCTTGAAGACCAGTTTCCGACCGCGGGGCAGGGCTCGTTGCGCGCGCTCGCCGGCTGCTTCGGCTTCTCAGGCGACGACGTCGAGAAGCGCTGCCGCGTGCTGTCGGGCGGCGAGAAGGCACGCCTGGTGATGGCAAAGATGCTGTTCGATCCGCCGAATTTCCTGGTGCTGGACGAGCCGACCAACCATCTCGATCTCGCCACCAAGGAGATGCTGATCACGGCGTTGGCGGATTTCGAGGGCACCATGCTGTTCGTCTCGCATGACCGCCACTTCCTGGCGACGCTGTCGAACCGCGTGCTGGAACTGACGCCGGAGGGCATCCACCAGTTCGGCGGCGGCTACACGGAATATGTCGCGCGCACCGGGCAGGAAGCGCCGGGGTTGCGGTCGTAATCGGAAGCCGTAGCCCGGATGGAGCGAAGGGCCATCCGGGATTCGTTCCACGCGAGCGGTCGCGTGATGCAGTTGCTCCGGCCCCGGATTGGGCTTCGCTCCATCCGGGCCGCAACCAAATCGAGAGACTCGCAATGAACTGGCGGGATGGGCGGCGGTACTGCGCCCATCCGTTGTGGCCGTAAAGCGCTACCGCAGGATCTCGCGCAGCACCTCGCCATCGACCTGGTGCGGCCGGACGCCCAGGATCTGCATGATGGTCGGCGCGACGTCGAGATTGTGCATGCGCCGGATCGTGGCGTTGTTGCGGATCTGCGGGCCGGCGGCGATGAAGGTCGCGCTCATCACCGGCAGCTTGGGATCGTGGCCGTGGGCACCGTAGAAATTGGGCATCGACAGCGCGGTCGTCGCCGCATTGAACGGAGCATCGCCGAGCCGGGCGACGCCGGGGCTCTGGATGCCGTCGAAATTGTAACCCGGGGCCATCAGCGCGAACACGTCGCCAAAGTCCTGACCGATGGTCTTGCTGGTGCACTGTCCGAGCCCGGCCTCGCACTGTAGCGGGCGGGTCTCGACCACCGTGAACAGCCGCCCGTCCTCGAGCGAACCGTTGAATTTTGGGTTGGGATCGACGGCATTCCTCACGGCCTCGGTGATCTGCGTCACCAGCGCCTTGTAGGTGGCAGGATCGACGGTGCCGCCCTGTTCGCGCTGTTGCAGGTTGACGTAGATGTTGGCCGCCGGACCGGAGGTGCGGATCGCCACTTTGGTGGTGTCGATGCCGGCGTTCTTCAGGATATTGGCCATGCTGACCGAGGTGTGGAACGGCGCAAAGCCGTGGTCGGACACGACGATGACGTTGCTGTCCGGCCCTGCAGCATCGGCGATCCGCTTCACCGCCTTGTCCGCGGTCTGATAGGCGAAGCGAATGTAGGACTTGTAGCGGGCGACCTTGGCTGCGTCCTGGTTGGCCCCGATCGAGTTCGGGTCCTTCGGGTTGGTGCCCTGGCGGGGGTCGGTGAGCAGGAACTGATGCTCGGAGCCGTCGGGCTGCTCGATATAGACCATCACGAGATCGGCGTCGGGATTGTTCAGGATGGCGCGCTCGCCGATATCCGCCTGATAGCGCACGAAGGTCTTGACCATGTCCTCGAACATCGCCTCGATCTCGATGTCCGGGAAATTGGTGAAGCCCGGGCTCAGCCGCTCCGGAATGCGGAAGTCGGCCTGCGGACGCCAGAAGCCGATATTGTTGTTGATGTCGTCGACGTCGGTCAGGACCGGTGCGTTGCGCGGAATGAAGTTGGCGCCGTAACGGGCGAAGCGCACCACCGAGAGATCGGGCGCAAGCTGCGAGACGAAGTAGGCCGCACCGACTTTGGCGCCGCTGCCGTCGAAGAAGAACGGCGCGTTCTCGCCACCGAACTTCGCATAGGCCGGTCCGGTCGCCGGGGGCTTGAACGGTCCAGCCGCGATGCCCCGCGTGACGTCGAAGAACACGAGCGTGTCGTAGTTCACCTTGCTGTCATTGGTGGTGTCGAGCGCCGCAACCCGGATCGCGTATTTAATGTCCTGGGTAGCCGCGTTGGTGCAGGTTGCGGTCGGAGCGGATGCGCATGAGAACGTCTCGATCGGCGCGGAGGTTGCCAGCACCGGGCTGAAAGAGAAGCGGCCAGCCGCCTGGAGGGCCGTGGCCACGGCCGGATCGGCGGCGAAGTCCGCCGATGTGAGCGAAAAGCCCTGGGCGCCGATGCCGCCGAATGCGCCGAACGGCACGGTGTAGTCGGTGATGCGGATGGGCTGGGCCGGTTGCACCACAGTGCCGTTGATCGAGATGTCGGCGCCGTCGCCGCCCGGCCACGTCGCGGTGACGACTTTCCTGCCCTGCTGGCGCAGTTGCACCCACAGCGGCAATGCCGTCGGACGCAGCGAGGGCCCGAGCGGGCTCTCGCGATAGCCGCCGATCGGCGCGGCGAAACCGCTGAGGCTCGACGTAACCGGCCCGACGATCGCCTGGTAGGTGTTCGAGGGAATGTCGTTGTGGACGGCGGTCGAGCCGGTGGCGATCTCGATATGCGAGACGGCGGTAAGTGACGGCGACGCCGTGATGTTTTGCCGCGCCACCGCGCCATGGCGGCTCAGCCGCGCCAGAGCGCCGTCGCGCGGCAGTACGCCTTCGTCGATAAATTGCTGGATGAAATCGGGCTTTGCACCGTCGAGCGAGATGACGACTACCGGCGGTGAGCGGTGACCGTGATGATGGTCCCGATCATGGTCGCGATCCCTGGAATTGTCGAAGCCGCGGTCGCGGCTGTTGTCCTCCTGATCGGCGTGCGCCGGAATTGCGGTGCCGGCCAGCGATGCGGCGAGCGATATCGACGAGATCAGGGAGAAGAACGCTTTCATGTCCACGTGGTGCCCATGTTTCTTGCTGCGCAACCCGCGCGGGTTTGACCTGGAATGACGCGGGGATTATCGAGCGTGGCCCACGACGCGCGTGTGACGCCTCGGCGACGTGTGTGCGTCGTTGAGATAACGCGGCGTGGCTGTGGTCACGTCACACCGAAACCAAGGTCCCGGCCGCACAGGCATGCGCGTATGAGCCTTGAGCACTGCGAACTCGCTCGTTACGCTGAAGAAAAAGCGGGAGGAGACGCGTGAAGCAACTGCGGATCGGCGACATCACCATCGATGCGGTGATCGAGCGGGAAGGACCGGGATTGCGGTCGTGATCGGCAGTGACCCGATCGGTTGCCGACATTGCAAGTGACCGATCCGCAACTGTGAAACGGTCGCGACCGCGCAAGCCTCGCGCAACCCTCACGGGCGATGGTCCGCTCTAGGCGAAGATCGCGGAACGGGGCATGATCACCAAACTGAAAGAGATTTCCGCGGCGCCTCTGCCGTGCAAGATCTGCAGCGCAGAGGCCGCACTGTTCGGCGTGGTCGACTTCGCCAAACATTGCAATGAAGCGCGCGGCAGGCGGCTGCCGCTGTTGGGGAAGCCGGTCTATTACCACCGCTGCCAAGGCTGCGGGTTCCTGTTCACCGATGCATTCGACGACTGGAGCGAGGCGAACTTCAAGACCGAGATCTACAACGACGATTATATCGAGGTCGATCCCGACTACAGGGAGGCCCGGCCGACCAGCTGCGCAAAACTGGTGCAAGACCTGTTTGGAGCCAGCAAGGCCGAGTTGCGCGTGCTTGACTATGGCGGCGGTGGCGGCCTGCTGAGCACGACGTTGCGCAGCTCCGGCTTCCTGGAGGCGCAGACCTTTGATCCCTTCGTGGCCGATTTCTCGCGGCCGCCGCAGGGGAAATTCGACATCGTCACCTGCTTCGAGACGCTGGAGCACATGCCCGATCCGACGGCCGGCATCGCCGCCATCGTATCGAGCACAAAGGAGACCGGGCTCGTGCTGTTCTCCACGCTGCTGCAACCGCCTGATTTCGAGACGCACGGCGTCAATTGGTGGTATGTCGGCCCGCGCAACGGTCACGTCTCGATCTTCAGCCGTGCGGCGCTTGTCCGTGCCTGGCAGAACCACGGCTATTTGACTGCCTCCTTCAACGACAATCTGCACATGGCCTTCCGCTCGTTGCCCGGGTTTGCCCGGCATCTGCTGAAGCAGGCCTGAGCGGCGGCCGGCGCATCTTGAACGCGGTGGTCTTGCCCGCTACGTTTTCTCCCAAAAAGGGAGCGAACAACCATGAAGCAACTGCGGATCGGCGACATCACCATCGATGCGGTGATCGAACGGGAAGGGCCGTGGCGGCGGCCGCAGGATTTCTTCCCGGCCTATGACGAGGGCGTGTTCGCCCGTCATCTGCCGACGATGGAGCCGGAGGTGTTCGATGCCGCGCGCGGCATGATGGTCATCACCTATCAGACATTTGTCGTGCGCACACCGCGCTACACCATCCTCGTCGACACCTGCACAGGTGAGGACAAGGGCCATCCGCCGCCGTTCGACTTTCCCGGCAAGGAGCGTTGGCGCAACGAATTGTTCGCACTCGGCATCTCTTTCGAGCAGATCGACTACGTCTTCTGCACGCATCTGCACATCGACCACACCGGCTGGAATACGACCTTGCGCGATGGCCGCTGGGTGCCGACGTTTCCGAATGCGAAGTACGTCTTTCACAAGGGCGAGTACGCGGCCTGGGAGGCGGAGAATGCCAAAGGCAACAACCCGCCCGGCACCGTCTTCCGCGACAACTGCCTTCCGATCGTCGAGGCCGGGCAGGCGCTGCTGGTGGACGACGACTACGCGCTCGATGACACCGTCACGCTGACGCCGACGCCGGGGCACTCACCCTGTCATTGCTGCGTGAACATCTTTTCGAAGGGTAGCCGCGCGGTGGTCGCGGGCGATCTCATGCATCACCAGATCCAGTGCCGCGAGCCGGACTGGTCGGCGAAGCCGGATTGGGATGCCAGGCAGTCGGCGGTCTCGCGGCGAAAGTTCTTCGCCTCCGTTGCGGACACCGACACGCTGATCCTGCCGATCCATTTCCCGGCACCGACGGTGGGGCTGATCAAGCCGCTCGGCGCCGCATTCGACTACCGGTTCAGGCGGGACTAAGCATGTACGGAAGTTGCTGCTTCGGCTGAAGCCGAAGTTTCGCACCGCTTTGATCACGGCCTGGGTCGCCGTCGATATGTGAAATGAAAAACCGCTGGCCTTTGGGAAGCCAGCGGCTCTGGTAGGGGCATTGTACGTAGTGGGTGCTACGCAAGCCCAATTTAGACCAATGTGCGGTTCGCGCTTATCCAGGTCAAACCTGGACAATCCGCAATTCGACCGGTTCGTCATCTTGCAAACCAATGGCGCAGGGCGCGGAGAGGTAGGGCGTGCGGTGCACCGAGATCAGATGCCAAGCGCGCTGGAGATTTCGCCGAGGGTTGCTTTCTCGGCGTCGCTGACCTGAACACCCCCACCGAACAACCCTCCGCCTTCCGATGCAGCCTCAGCCGTCTTTTGGCTAATCTGACGCAGCCAGCCCTTGAAAGCCGCGGCATCATCCGGAGCTTTTGCAGCAAGCAGCGCCGTGACCTCGCGCAACGATGCGATCGTCTTGCTCTTGATCTCGGTCTGCGTGCTCTTGCCGAGTTCTGCTTTCAACCCGTCATGAGCCGCGGCCCGGCCGTCGCTCGTCTGGAAGTCGGCGACCACAGCCTTTACCAAGGGGTTGGCATTGGGGTCGGTCGCCGCCTGGGCGAGCGCGGTGCCGCCGGCAAACGATTCCTTCAGAAGACCAAACAATCCGCTCGGTTCTGCAGCCGTAATGGCCATTCCCGCATTCATCGGGCTTCTCAGGAGGAGCGCCCATTCATCCTTGGTGAAATTGGTCTTGTCGGCCATGGAGTCTTTTCCTTTCATCTTGCGGGACGGGAGGCTGCGAAACACCTCCCGTCGCTGCAGTGTGGCGAGTTCATTGCTGGGACGTCTCAGACTTTCGCCAACTCGTCGAGCTTGGCACGAAGATTGTCGATCACGGGCTTCGCGATTGTGCCGGCCGGCGTTGCGGAGATCTTGTCGCACATCTCATTGATGGCCGGGGCCGCCGCGACGATCAGCTTGGCAAGCGCGCGTCGTCCTTCCGGAGAAAGCTTGGCCGCCCGCGCCGTGATGCCATCCAGCTGTGAGATGGCGTCGTTGATCTTCGGCAGGGCCGCCTGCGCGCTGGCTTGATCGGTGATGGTTGGCAGTTGGGCCTTCAGCGTACCAAGGGACGAATTGACCTGGTTCGCCAGATTCACCCCGTCAACGGTCAAATCCGCGGGCGCCATGCCCACGGTTCCGGCCGAGGGCGGCGTAACGTTTGTACTCTGAGCGACCGTCTGCTCGGTCGGACGCTGAAGCGCGTATATGGCAAGTCCGGCAACGATAACGAGTGCGCCGAGCCAATATGGCCATTGCGTCCGGCCGGCGGCCATGGCCGCCTGGCTCGCGCCCGTGGCGCCGGAAGCGCCGGCGATCCGGCTCCCTGTGGCGGCGGCTGTGGCCATTCCACTGCGCGCCTTGTCGATCAGGCCCGCGGCGCCGAGTTGATCACTGAGGCCCGATGGAATCGCCGCCATGATCTGATCTTTCTGCGAGCGCAGAAGCGATGCCAGTCCGTTTGCATCCATCCCGGCGTCTTGCTGCTGCTTGCTGAGCATACCCAGGACCAATGGTCCGACCATGGCGAGTAACGACTTGCCGCCGCCATCGCCCGTTCCCGCGAATTTGCCGATCGCCTGGGCCATGGTGTCCGTGGTTCGGCCTCCAAGCAGTCCGGACAACATGCTCGAACCGGTCTGAGCCAGGTCCGGGGCGCCGGCGCCGCGCAGCATATCCATGGGATTGCTGCCTTGCTGTTGGGACAGCAGTTTTGACAGTTGATTGGCGCCGGCCGGGGTTCCGACCAGATCCGACAGGCTGGCCAATATTGTCGGGATGGCCGCTATTGCGGCCTTCTGCGCCACGCTTCGGTCCATGCCAAGAAAGGAGGCGATCTGCGCAATGACTTCAGGGGTCAAGAGCTGTTGTGCAGCTGAAACGAGATTGACGGCCATGGCGGTCTCTCCACTACGTTGCAGGTGTGTTGATTGCCCCCCATCCCCAAATTTGATGTGACAGACGTCGATGGTTCCGAACGTCGCCTATCGCCCAAGTTGAGATTGCATTGATCGTCCGACTCTTTGATCCAGATCAAAGGTTTCCGGTGCAGGTCAAATGCGAAGAGTTCGGCGCGAGAAATCCAGTGCGCTGCGGCCCATCAAGCGGACCTAATTGAGAAGCATCGATGTTTCGCTGATGGGCCAAGATTGGCTATCGGCTCCGAGCACCGCAATGTCTGCTAGCGGGCATGATGACGCACGCGAGCGAGGCCTTTCGGCAGTATTGTCAGTCGAATGCACCTCCAGGCAGTGGGATTGTACCAGAAGACAATTGCCCGTCGCGCGGACTTCTACGTTACTGGCAGTGCGCGGGAGGGCCGCGGTCCGCGCCTCGATGACGGTCCCGGAACCCACACTCAACCCAAGTCCGGGGCCGTCGTTTTGGGTAATCGAAATTGATCAGAAGGATCGTCAACCGCGTATCGAACTTCGCCAGCTTCTTGCTCGCCATCCCCGGATGCGGGCGCGCGGCACTAGCTTGCCCGCGCTGCGGATGTGAAGCTTCCCGCGAGAACGTTCAGCGGGGACGAGCTTTGAGATGCTCTCACCTGATTTGCGAGCAATGCGGAAAGACCAGTGATATTGCAGGATGGCGGCTGCAGGGTCTTTCCGAGCAAGGCTCAGGGCCGCTTATCGGATGAGTTATGTCCGCCGGCCCGAGGGCGAGCGCAGAGGTGCCGATGTGGGCGCGCCGGAATCGTTCGCGCTTTCGTCGAGCGACGACACAGGGGCCAAGAAGCGTCGCAAAGCGTCTCCTGTGTCGACATGAGCGGCGGTCGAACCGGAAAGCTTGGACGATCCATTTGGAGGAGGCGGCGATGCGGATGCTCCGTTGGCTAATCCTGGGCAGTGCGGCGATCCTGGCGATCGCCTCGGCTGCAGCTCAAACTTACGATCCCAGCCACCCCGTCTGCCTTCAGAGATGGGAGTGGGGTGGCAGCACCTATTTCGAATGCGCCTATACATCATGGGATCAGTGCCGAGCGACGGCGATCGGACTCTCCGCGATGTGCGTGGAGAACCCCTATTGGCCGCGACCGCAGTGGAGGCTAACAGGCGGCCGCTTGCGTTCATCTGCCCCATACTGATGCGCCTGGCGACAGCGGCGAAGCAGCAGACTCCCAACCCCATGGAGCCGGTACGGGAAGTGCCCGGGCCTGTTCGATAGCATCGTCGGCGCGCGCGAGCAGTCAGGTCGACACTTCCGGGCTAAGGACCCCGCCGCGGCATACGAGCCGGCGATCAAGTCGCACCACATTTGCGGGCGCGCCGAAATCGTTCGCTGCTTTCTGCGAGCGACGACGCAGGAGGAAGGAAACGCCGCGGAGCGTCTGCTTTCTCCATACGACGCGGCAGAAGAAAATTCCGGAGTGGCCGTCGAACGACAACACAAACTCGTCGGCAAATATGTAGTACGGCGCGGAGATGCAGGCACCCAAGGCGTTGATATCACGCACCAGGCACGGATGAGTCTCGCGAAGTTCACCAAACGATAGCCGCGCCGCCCGGTTGATCGGTATGCGCTTCATTGCACGACGTTCGATCATGGCGAGATGCTCCCAATGAAAGATAACTTCCAATCGAACGATCGCAGCGATGGCGATCGCACTTGACGAAGTCACTTTCCCGGTCCCGCCGATATCCGGAAAACGGCAATTCCCGCACGTTGATCTGCGCGGCTTACGCTAACAAGCAGCGTTGTTGTCTTATTAAAATTGGATCGAGTTGGTGGTTAATTCGGATGGCTTGACGACAACGTTACAAGCGGACGTTCATGCTTTCGACCTGGTCCGGCCATCTGATTCTTTGCCACACGGACACACATATGCGGATGCCCGGGACAGGCCCGGGCACGACGGAGTTGCAGAGTGTCCGTGCAGCAGTGGCGAACCAGCAGCGATCAGGCGCCGACTTCGCACTTCTTCATGAAGCTGTTCTTGGCGGCGCCGGCGAGCGGCTTGCCGTCGGCGCTGACCGCCTTGGGCGCGCAGGCGTCGGCCTTGCACTTCTTCATGAACGAGGTCTTGGCGGCGCCGGCGAGTGCCTTGCCGTCCTTGCCGACCGCCTTGCTCTCGCAGGTGTCGTCCGCGAAGGCCGAGCCCGCTGCAAAGGTGGCGACGATCGCTGCGAGAAAAATCCGCTTCATCATGGGTGTCTCCCTAGGACAAAATTACCAAGCGGATTGGAGCCGCGAATCGTGGCGCAATCAAGCAGGATCGATGCGCGCCACGACCGACATCGCTGATTATTCCATTCATCTGCGGTTCAGATTCCGCGCGCGAGCAGTGCCTTGAAGTCGGCCCGTGCGCGCTGCGCCTCGGCCTTCGCGACCGCGGAAGCATCGCCAAGGCCGAAATAGCCGTGGATCAGGCCGGGGCCCTCATGGTGCTTGACGCGGACGCCGGCGGCCTCCAGCGCCCGTGCATAGGCCGCGCCCTCGTCGCGCAAGGGATCGAACCAGGCGGTCGTCACGATGGCCGGCGCGACGCCGGCGAGCTCCGCGCGCAACGGCGAGACCCGCCAGTCGGCGGCATCCTTGGGATCGGCGAGATAGTGGCCGCAAAACCATTCCATCGTCGCCCGTGTCAGAAAATAGCCGTCGGCATTCTCGGCGCGCGACGCAAAGCGCGCGTTCTCGCGCGGGTCAGCGTAGCGGCCGACGACGTCGGTCACGGGATAGACCAGCAGTTGTGCCGCGAGCGTGATGCCGGCGTCGCGGCAGGCGATCGCGGTGGCGGCTGCGAGATTGCCGCCGGCGCTGTCGCCGGCAACGCCGAGACGCTTTGCATCGCCGCCAAATTCCGCGACGCGGTTGAAGATGTCACTTGCGGCGGCTAACGCGTCCTCGAAGGCGCCGGGAAAGCGCGTTTCCGGCGGGCGCCGATAATCGACGGAGACGACGACCGCGCCGGTCTCGATCGCGAGATTGCGCGCCTGCCGGTCGTGGGTTTCGAGGTCGCCCGCGACCCAGCCGCCGCCGTGGAAGAAGACCACGGTCGGCGCAGGATTGGGGCCGACGCGATAGACACGTGCATCGAGCGGGCCGGCGCCGCCTTTCACCTTGATATCCTGCACGGTGTCGACGGGCGGCGGCGGCACCTCCGCGCGCGAGGCAGCCAGTGCGCGCAAGGCATCGCGCGCGCTCTGTGGCGTCATCGTGGTGGGATCGCGCAGCGGCAGCAGCGGAATGATCTGGGCGATGACGGGATCGAGCGGTGCGGGCATTTGGGGGTCCTCGCTGGGTTCTTGGTCTTGCTTGCGGGGTAGCATAGATTTGACGTACCGCATCGGCAACCGGTTACGCGTTACAATTGCAATGCCGCGGAATGAACGATCAGGGAGGTCAAGAGTTGGAATTCGAAACGCTGGTCCAGTCGCGCCGCAGCGTGCGCGGTTTCAAGCAGCAGCCGGTGCCGCGCGCGGTGATCGAGGCGATCATCGAGAGCGCCAAGCGCGCGCCGTCGTCGATGAACACCCAGCCCTGGCATGTGCATGTGCTCACAGGCCCTCCGCTTGAAGAGCTGCGCCGCCGCAACATGGAGGAGATGGTCGGCGGCGCCAAGGTCAAGCGCGACATCATCAGCCACGGCGAATATCAGGGCGTGCATCGCACCCGGCAGGTCGACATCGCCAAGAAACTGTTCGGCGCGATGGGGATCGCGCGCGACGACAAGCCGATGCGGCAGGACTGGGTACTGCGCGGCTTCCGCCAGTTCGACGCGCCGGTCTCGCTGGTGCTGACCTATGACCGCGTGCTGGATCCTGGCGCGGTCTGCCATTTCGATCTCGGCGCGCTCTGCTACGGCATCGTGCTCGCGGCCTGGGATCGCGGTCTCGGTTCGGTGATCAACGGGCAGGGCATCATGCGCTCCGACATCGTGCGCGAGGTCGCGAGGATTCCGGAAGACGAGGTCATCATGACATGTGTCGCGATGGGTTATCCCGACGACGGCTTCGCCGCGAACGCCGTTCGCTCCGATCGCGAGGGCAACGACGATTTCGTGCGTTATGTCGGCTTTGCCGACTAGGGCGAGAAGTCACAGATGCGCACTGCGAGCCGGCTGAGGCGACGGAAAGGAGATTATTCTCTCGTCGAAATTTTTGATGCCGAGCCGTTAGTGGCCTCTTGCAATCTCGATCGCGCGGGAGGAACAATACGCGCAGTAAAAGGTTTGTTGCTGGCGCGAGGGAATCGACATGCGGCGGCTGGCTAGCCTGGTTCGACGGTTCTTCGGTCCGCGACCGCGGTATCCGATCGATGATGATCCAAATCTTCCCTTCACACCCGATGAGCTCGGCAAGCTGATCCGGAGTGGCAGACGCGAGGACATGAAGCTGCTTGCGGAAGGACTGGCCTCCCGGTCGATTCCGCACCGCGCCAAATACCGGGCCACGCACTAAGCGCGGTTCGTGAAGAGGTCCTCGCGGCGGGATCGCTGCGCCTGCGCGGTCAGCGCGTGAGCGCAACCTCCTTGAACGAAGTTACGAGGGCCTTCTCCAGCTTGCCGGTCATCCCGCAAAGAATGTTGTAGGCCTCGGTGCGCGGCATCGTCGGCTTATAGTGCCGGTGTTCGATCAGCGCCGCGAAGATGTCCGAGATCGTCAGGATGCGGACGATGTCATTGATGCTCTCGCCGCACAGCGCGTCGGGATAACCGCTCCCGTCGAGATATTCGTGATGATGCCGCACGGCGTCGAGAATCTCGGGCGAGATTTTCTCGTGATCCTTCAGAAACTCGTAACCCGCCGCCGGATGCTTCTCGATCATGGCGCGTTCGTCGGTGTCGAGGCGGCCGGGCTTGTCGAGGATCGCAAGCGGAATCTGCGCCTTGCCGATGTCGTGGAACATGGCCGCGGAATACAGCCGCTCGAGATCGGTTCGCCCGACGCCGAGGCTCAGTCCGAAGTCGATCGCCACGCCGGTCACGAGCAGGCAATGCTGGTATGTTCCCTCATGGTGACGCCGCACGGTGGCCAGCCATTCGGACAGGCCGTGCTCGGTGATGCGGTCGGCGATCCTGCGGCCCGCTTCCTTCGTGCCGTCGACGTCGAGGGGCTCGCCGAGCGTGACGGCCGTGAACATCGAAGCGATGGCGGTCGCCGCGGCTTCGACGGCGTTGTCCGGTTGCGGTGCGTCACTTGAGGCGCCAGAGGTAAGCTCGGCCGGATCAGCCAGCGCTGCCAGCAGCTTGCTCTTGTTGATCGCCCCGGGAAGAACGAGGGTGGCGCCGAGTGCGTAGGCCTGCGAGATACCGACGTGAGACGAGTGCTCGACGAGGAAGATGCGCTTCGTGGCTTTCGCCAGCTTGCCGGCGCGCTTCTTGATGGCCGCGATGTTGCCGACGTCACGCAGCTCCGCGCGAACGACGACCGCGAACGGCACTTGTGACAGCCTGGCTTCCGCATCGAGTCGTTCGCCGGCGACGGTAAAATGCCGTTCGAGGGCCGAGCAGACGCCCGCCAATTTGTCGGACGAATCGGCCAGCACATGCACAAACGGGCGAACCGCTTCCGTCGTTCGGATACCGCCGTCGCTTTTGACGGGGCTGGATATGGTTCGGGCACTCTGCACGGCGGACCGGGACTATGATGACATTGAATGAGCTTCTGGAGCCTATTTGTTTGGCGTGGAGTTGGGGGCAGCAGCCGCTTTTGCGCTCGCCGGCTTCTTCTTGCCGTCTGCGGTGATGAAGTGCACGCCGGCCATGGTGCCGTCGATCCACACCAGTTCGCACCGCCGGTAAGCAAGCCCCGTCGATGACAGCAGCATGAAGAATTCCTTGGCCTGGAGCACGTCGAGCGTCCCTTCGACCTCGATCTTGGCGCCACTTTGCGACACGTCGAGCAGGAAGCAACTGCGTCGCCAGGTGCCGTCGGAGCCCATCAGATTGACAGCCTGCTTGTGATCCATCCGTACGCGAAGCGCCTTTCGACCGTCGAACCTCATCGGTTAACCCCCATTTTTGTGCCGCGATGTCCCGGATCGCTTGGGTTGGCACTCGCTGCAATTTCCCCCCAGCGCACTGTCCATTGGCTGGTCGACAAGAGAAGCGTTTCGAAGATCTGCTGCGCCCGTTCGCGCTCGACGAAGGAGAGCCGTGTGCCGCTGCGGTTGCTCAGGATCGCGAGCGTGGTGGCCCAGTTCAGCCGCGCGGCCCGGCAGGCCATGATGAGGCCCTCGCAATCGTCATCGGTCATGACGTGCTCCACGATCTCGATCGGAGCGCCCGAGAGCACCGACAGCGCCGTGAACAGATTGGCCGTCTCGCCGCGGATCGTGAAGCGGTTCACGGTGGAATCGTTGAGCTTGCCGACGCGGGCGAGGGCGACGATCTCCGGCCTTGCGCTCGCATAGTCGGCCGGGCAGGGCAGCTTGGGCGGAACCGGCGCGGCTGGTTGTGCGGGTGGAACGGCGGATGCGTTGGCCTTGGCCGGCGCCTTCTGGGCGGGCGACACGGAGAGCAGCTTCCGGACGACCAGGTCGGGCGTGCCGGGCCGCAGCACCAGCGCCTTTGCAATCTCGCCGTCCGGATCGGCCCTGGCGATCAGCGCAGCGTAAGCTGCCTCGGAGAATTGGGTTCCTGCGTTCTTGACCAGCGCGAGGCAGATCGGGCCGCCGCGCTTGATCAGCGCCTCGGTCACTTCAGGCTCGATCGAGTTGCGCGCGGCGATCGCGCGTTGATGCCGCTCGCCGCACGAGGCCGCGATCGTCGCGAGATCGGTGGCGGAGATCGCCTGCGATTTGAGGAGGACAGGACAGGCCACGTCCGGGTCGTCGTGTGAGGCAAGGCGCTGCAATGTCTCGGGCGGGGCCACCTTGAGCTCGGCAAGCGCGGTGCTGAGTTGAACGAGCGCCCTGGCCTCGACGCGTTCCGTCAGTCGCAGTAGAACGCCGTCGACCACACCGGCGAGCAGTTCCTGCGGCCGGTCGCGGCTACCGGTGAGCAACTGCACAATGCCCGAGAGGATGCGTGCACAGCGGTCGGGCGGGCACGTCGCGACCGCCTGTTCCAGCTCAACCAGACTATCAGCAGGCAAATTTGCCATCATGGCAGGGGCCTGACTCAAAAAAATCGCGACTATCCAATGACCTTCATTGCGCCTGACAGGCGTTAATTTGAAATTTAGAGCTTGATCGACGGGGTATCAGCGCACCGCTGGCGGCGCTGGAAACGCTATCGAAATTCGGCGAGGCTCGATGCGGCGACTTGTCCTTTGAACCGGCCCCTCGCCAACTGAACGAGATGAATTAGGATGATTCTTTCGGTCGAACGGGACAACCGAAAGGGGGGAACTCGGACCGGCAGCGCCGCCGGACGCGCGTTGGTTGCGACGCGACGTTTCACATTGCCATGAACAGTATTGCGCCCAAGGTATTTCGCTTCTCCGACGTCGATGAATTTCGAAATGCCATACGAGGCCTGAATTTCGAGTTCACGCCCTTCGTACGGAGGATTTCGGCCGAGCAGACCATACTGTCGCTACCCGGTTGCGACGTGAATTTCACGCGGGCGTTTCCCCGCGTCGTCGACGCGCAGCTCATCGAGAATTGCACCGCCATCGGATTCACGATGGACGAGCTCAACGTGCCCATCCGCTTCAACGGCTCGCAGCGCGCCCGACCGGTCATCGTCATCGGCAGCGGCGGCGCCGCCTACACCACCATCGAGGAGGTGCAGCGGCAAATTGCCTCGGTGATGTTCAGGCCGGAGGTGACGGATCGCGGCTGGCCGCACGCGGTATCCAGCTTCAAGATATTTGAAACGACGGCTGCGAGCCTGAACCGGCTGCGCAGCCTGGTCCGGGAGGTGCTGGCTGCTGCGTCGGAGCCGATCGGAGCCGCGGAGGTGCCGCTGAAGGCTGCAGCCATGAAGGAGTCCCTGCTTGGCGCCGTCGACGACGCGTTCGAAAGCGTCGTTCCCGCGCGATGGACCCTGCGTCCCAATGACGAACGCAACTTCAGGATCTTCCGGGAGATCCGTGCGCTTCTGTCCGACGACCTCTCGCAGCCGATCTACAGCGAGGAGATCGCGCGCAAGCTCAACCTGTCCGTCCGCACCCTGCACGACGTCGTGCGCCGCTATCGCGGCATGAGCCTGCATCGCTATTTGCGCCTGCGCCGGTTGTGGCTGGTGCGCCAGCGCCTGCTCGCCGGTGCGGACAGCGTCAAGGCCGTCGCGCTGGCGTTCGGCTTCTGGCATCTCAGCGACTTCTCCAGAAGCTATCGCGACCAGTTCGGCGAGACGCCGTCGCAAACGCTGGAGCTCGGACGACAACGGTAGCGCGGCAAATCGGTTGGGGCCGTATCGCTGTTTCGTGCTAGCGTGCCGGCCATGAGCAACCGCATCCTTGTCCTCTACGGCTCCTACCGTTCCGACCGCATGGGCGTCCGCCTTGCGAATTTCGTCATCGATCGCCTGCGCCAGCGCGGCGAGGAGGTCGAGTTCATCGACGCCAAGGCGATCGGCCTGCCGATGCTCGACCGCATGTACAAGGAATATCCCAAAGGGGCGGCACCCGAGGCGCTCGAGAAGCTGGCCGGGCAGATCCGCGGCGCCGACGGTTTTGTCTTCGTCACCGGCGAATACAATTGGGGCATCCAGCCCGGCCTGAAGAACCTCACCGATCACTTCCTGGAAGAGTGGTTCTGGCGCCCGGCCGCGATCGTGAGCTATTCGGCGGGCCGACTGTCCGGCGCACGCGCCTCGACCGCCTGGCATGGCACGCTGTCGGAGATGGGCATGGTCGTGGTGTCGAGCACCATCGGCGTCGGCCCGATCGCGCAGACGCTGTCGGCCGAGAGCGAGCCGATCGGCGAGGGCGGCAAGGCACTGGAGCGCTCGTTCCCGCGCTTTGCCGATGACCTGCTGTGGTGGATCGAGGCCGCCAAGACGCAGCGGACGCGCAAGGCGCCGCCGTACTAGGCTGACTAGGCGGCCCTGACCTCGCCGAGGAAACGGTCGAACTGTCCAGCCAAGTCGCGCGACTGGGTCGAGAGCTGCTCGGCCGCGCCCAGCACTTCCCTCGCGGCCGCACCGGTGTCGTCGGCGGCGCGCTGCACGCCCGATATGTTGCTGTTGACCTCCTGGGTGCCGCGCGCGGCCTCCTGCACGCTGCGGGAGATCTCCCGGGTCGCCGAGCCCTGTTCCTCGATCGCAGCCGCGATCGCGGTGCCGATCTGGTCGATCTCGGCGATGACGTCGGCGACGTTGCGGATCGCGTTCACGGTCTCGTCGCTTGCGGACTGGATCGCGGTGATCTGCTCGGAGATTTCGGTGGTGGCCTTGGCGGTCTGGCCCGCCAGCGATTTCACTTCGGATGCTACGACCGCAAAGCCGCGGCCGGCATCGCCGGCGCGGGCGGCTTCGATGGTCGCGTTGAGCGCCAGCAGATTGGTCTGCTCGGCAATGCTCTGGATCAGCGTGACGACGTCGCCGATCTTCTGGGCGCCCTCGGCGAGCGCGCGCGCGGTGTCGCCGGTGCGGCGGGCGTTGTCGACGGCGCGGGCCGCGATCTCGGTGCTTTGGGCCACCTGACGGCCGATCTCGGAGATCGAGGAGGTCAGCTCTTCGGTCGCGCTCGCGACCGTCTGCACGTTGGTCGAGGTCTGCTGCGAGGCGGCGGCGACGACCGCGGCCTGGCTGTTGGTCTGGGCCGCCGTCGAGGTCATCGACTGCGCCGTGCTTTCCATGGTGGAGGAAGCGCGGGACAGGCCGCCGACCAGCTCGGTGACCTTGGCCTCGAAGGCGCGGGTGAGCCCGTCGAGCGCCTGGGCGCGGCGCATCTTGCCGTCGTTCTCGGCCTGCTTCTCCGCCGCGAGCCGGTCGGCCCGGATCATGTTGTCCTTGAACACCTGGACGGCCGCGGCCATCGCGCCGATCTCGTCGGAGCGCTCGGAACCGGGGATATCTTCCGCAACGTCGCCGTCGGCAAGCCGCGACATCCGGCTCGTCAGGTTGACGATCGGGGCACACACGCGGCGGCGGACCACGGCGATGAGGCCGGCGCTGGCGATCAGCACAGCGAGCAGGCCGACGAGGGCGATGGTGAAGCTGGTGCGCGCGGCTGCCGACGCTCCGGCGAGGATCTGCTCGGCATTGTCGTAGAAGGCATCGCGAACATCGATGATGGTGCTGAGGCCGCGCTGGGTGGCGGTGTAATAGGTGTCCACGTCGTGCTCGTACTTGCCGGTGACCGCACCTTCCTTCACCAGCTTGAGCTCGCGGCCGAACTCCTCGATATAGACCGAGTTGAACTTCTCCAGTGCGGCGGCGACGTTCGCCGGAGTTGCGGGATTGCCGCGCAGCTCCAGCAGCGACATCACGATCTGATCGTTGCGGCCCTGCGAGCGGCTGATATCGGCTTTCTCGGTGTCGGTCGCCGGTTTCTTGCCGCCGACGAGATTCTTGTGCAGGCTGGAGTTGAAGCCGCCGACGTCGCGCAATGTCATCGCGATGTTGGCGTAGCTGGCCTGCCGGTAAGCGTCGCCGTTGAGGATCGCCATGCGGCGGACTTGCTCGTTGAGCAGTGCGGTCACGCCGCCGTTGAGCACGGCGTTGTCGGCGACGATCTTCTTGGCCGCGTCCTTGCGCGCCTCGACCGGTCCCGCCATCGCCTTGTCGATGGCCTCACGCAGCGCGGTGAACTTTGCATTGATGCCGTCGATGTTGCTGCCGATGGTGGCGCCGTCGTCGAACGGACCCGGCAGCTCCTTGCGCCGCGCATTCATCTTGTCGCGCGCGCCGTCGGTCTGCTTGCGCAGCTTGTCATGCTCGGAAAGCTGCGCCGGATCGTAGGTCGCCGGACCGTAGAGGATGTTGGTCGCAAAGCCGCGCTCGGGGTTGAGATAGCGCGGGATGTCGCTGACGGCGCGGACGATGGCGAGTCGGCCCTGCGCCTCGGCGATCTTGTCCATGGTCTGGTACTTCGTCACGGCGACGTAGACGGCGAGGCCGCCGCCCACGGTCGAGAGCGAGACGATGGCGGTGGTCAGGAGCGTACCGATTTTCATGATCTATCCGGCAATTGGCGCGGGGAGTATTATTTTGCACGGAAGATAGGCAGGCGATGTTAATCCCGGGTTTACGCTGGTGGCCCCGATTGCCGCGTCTTTAGGCGTAGGTCGCGCTCACAGTTCCGAGCGGACCGAAATCGGCGACGTATGTCTCGCCCGCCTTCGGCCGCAGCATGCCGGTGAGCGTGCCCGTGCTGATGGTCTGCCCCGCCTTGAGGCCGATGCCGGTCCGCGACAGCTCGTTGGCGAGCCAGGCGAGCGGCACCAGCGGATGATCGATCGCCTCCGCAGCGCTGCCACGCCGTCGCTCGACGCCGTCGCAATTGAGAACGACGTCCTGATTCGCGATGTCGCGGCTACGCCAATCGGCGATGGGCTCACCAAGCACGATCGTTCCGGACCCGGAGCCATCGGCGAGGATCGCGGGCATCGCTGGAAACGCCGCATCGTGAACGAAGCGGCATTCGGCGAGCTCGATGCCGGGATGCAGTGAAGCGACGGCATCGCCGACCTCTTCCACCGTATAGGGTCTTGCGCGCGGCGGCAGGTCGGCGCCGAGGCGTGCCTGGTACTCGACCTCCGGGATCGGGCTGCACTGCCTGGCATGCTCGACGCTCGCCGGTGAGGCCTGGATCAGGGGCGCGAACACTCGCCCGTAGATCGGCGAGGAGATGCGAAGCTGGCGCTGGAGCCCGGGCTTCATGCCGGCGATCTTCCAGCCGACGACGTCCCAGCCCAACTCCTCCTCCACCATCTGCGCGATGCGGTACGCCGTGTCGGCATCCGGCGGCACCAGCCGTTCCTCGAGGCCGCTCCGTTGACGGCCTTCGCGGCGCAAATCGGCGAGATGGCGGGCGAGTTCGCGTTGTCGGGAGGAATCCATCGGTACGTCTCCATCTATCCGGTAGTACGGGCGAGGGCGGTGGAGAGGACCGTCTCCAGCTCCTCTTGAACCTGATCGAGCGCATCCGCGCTGCGGCTCGCGCGGCACATCGCAACCGTGCCCTCGATCGAGGCGACGACGAGTGTTGCAAGCCGCTCCGCCCGTTCCGCAGCAAGGCCTTCGCGCAGCAAGGCCGCGTGCATGATCTGACGCCAGTCGGCGAACACGCCGTCAGCGAGATCGAGCAGATGCTGCTGCGCCGTCTCGTTGTCCTTGTCGGAGGCCTCGGCGACATAGCGGTCGACGGCGACGGCGAGCACCGGGCAGCCGGCCTCGAAGCCGCTTGCTTCCAGCCGTCGGCGCCACGATGCGACGAACGCTTTGAGGCCGTCGATCGTGCCGCGTTCGTTCATGGCCCTCTCCAAGGGAATGGACACCTGCTTGCCGGCGAAGGTCACGGCTTCGCCGATCAATTGCCGCTTGCCGTCCGGGAAGTGGTGACTGATCGATCCGCGCGGCGTCGCCGTATGGCGGACGACATCACGCATGCTGGTCGCGTTGACGCCGCGCCGGCTCATCAGGTCAGCGGCGCCGGCGATCATCTTGTCGCGCGTGGTGGTTGTCATCGAATGTCCCGCGGTTGGCTTCCTCATCTAGACTATGACGCTTGACATAGGCAAGCGTCGCTGAAATATGACGATTGTCATATTCGTGGAAGCGGAGATCACCTTGACCATCATCACCGTGACGGCACCCGCCGGCAGGCTCGGTCTGGCCCAGCGCCGCCGCCTTGCGGAAAGCCTGACCGACGCCGTGCTGGTGCCGGAAGTCGGTCAGCCTGCGCCGGCGGCGCGAATGGGTTTCCAGGTCCATTTCCACGACCTGCCGCCCGACTGCATGGCAATCGGCGGCCGGCTCCTGTCCGAGCAGGACACCCCCCGCGATGTCATGACCGTCAATATCGCGGTGATGAGCGCGGCCTGGCCTGCCGAGGTGCGGGCGGAGGTGATCCGCAACGTGCTGGCCCGGCTGGCGGAGGCCTGCGGCATGCAAGCGCCGTCGCCGACCTGGTGGGTCAATTTCGAGATCATCGACGAGGGAAGCTGGGGATCGCGCGGGGGCGTACTCTCAATCCTCCAGCTCCTGGACTCCGGCGTGTTCACGCCGGAGCGGATCGACGCGATCCGCTCGGCCGTTCAGCCGCCGGCCTGATTTGCTGCCAACATCAAGCGATCAATCTGGAGAAAAACGAATGAGCGAAGGTCAGATCCGCACCGAGGTGCACGGCCATGTTTTCAAGATCGTCATCGACAACGTTGCGAAGAAGAACGCGTTCACGCCGGCGATGATGGAGCAATTGTCCGATGCGTTGACCGAACTGCATGACAACGAGGCCTACCGCGTCGGCGTGATCTGGGCCGAGGGCAACGATTTCACCGCCGGGCTCGATATGCCGAAGTTCTTCGGCCCCGCCGCGGAGAAGCGTAACATCAAGGAGGGCAATGTCGATCCGTTCGGGCTCAGCAAACGCTGCCGAAAGCCTATTATCACCGCCGTGCAGGGCATCGTGTTCACCATCGGCATCGAGCTGATGCTTGCTGGCGACATCGTGGTGGCTGCCGCGGATTCGCGCTTCTGCCAGATGGAGTCCAGGCGCGGCATCGCGCCGCTTGGCGGTGCACATTTCCGCTTCCTCTCGCGCGCCGGCTGGGGCGATGCGATGTACCATTTGTTCCTGTGCGACGAGTTTTCAGCCGAGCGTGCCCACGCGATCGGCCTCGTGCAGGAGGTCGTGCCGTCGGGAGAGCAGGGCGAGCGGGCGATGGCGCTCGCCGCGATCATCGCGCGCAACGCGCCGCTCGGCATTCAGGTCACCAAGGAAGCCGCGGCGAAATATGTCGAAGGCGGTGAGGCGGCCGCGATTGCCTTCATTCCGAAAATCCGCGACCGCGTGCTCGCCAGCGCCGACGCGAAGGAAGGTATTCAGTCCTTCATCGAGCGTCGCGCGGCCGTCTTCCAGGGGCGCTGAGAAGGGCCGCTGATTCCGCGCGTTACGCCGGCCGATCGAGCTTCGACAGCATCTCCAGCGTGGCGCCGTCGCGCTCACCGGCGAAATACCGGGCGAGCGCCTCGCCGAAAACGGGCTCGTCGGACACGGCGCCGAACAGCGTCATCGACGAACGGAATTTGGCGTCGTCGGGCGCGCCGAGGATCGCGTTGATGGTCCGTCCTTCGACCGCGAGCATGAGGCGGGTGCATTCGATCAGGCGCGAGCCGAGGACAGGGTGGGCGAGGTAAGCCTCGGCCTCCGCCCGCGAGCCGATGGCGTAGCGCTGCGACATGGCGCTGAAACCGAGGCCGGCGACTGCGGGAAGACGAACCACATCCAGTGAGTCTGTTTCCGGCCCCGGGCCAGCTCCCCCTGGACGTCGCGAAAAACCGGGTCCTGGGCCCTGACGAAGCGCTCTAGATCGAAAGGATCGGTCATTGGATACCTCAAGGGGGGCTTGCCGGCCGCGATTATGCCTAACTTTTGGCTCCCAATGCGATAGCTGGTATAGAGTCTCCGGACGGGGGTTGGGCCCTCCGGGGGTCGATTTGGGGATCTGATGGTTTCCGACCGCGCAAGCGCCGAAAGGCTGTTGTCGCGCCGCCGTATTGGGCGAGCGGAGACGATACTGCTGTCTTTGGCAGCCGTCGCGCTGGCACTGGGAGCTGCCGCCTGGGTCGCGGACATCGGCGATTCGACGCCGCTGGTCACCGCCTCACTGCCTCCGGCCACCGCACTGCCTCCGGCCAATGGCCCTTCGTTTGACGACCGTTTCGCTTCGGTATCCAGCAGCCCGCCCGCCCGTGACTTCGGCCTGCGGTCGCTGGAGCGCTCGGCGGTGAGCGCGGTCCAGCTCAAGCTGCGCGACGCCAAAGCGATGCTGGCCCAAAAACTCCAGGGCGACGACTGGCGCTCGACCCTGACCGGCTCGACCCTGACCGATGACGACCGGCACGTGGTTGACGAGACCAGGCCGTCGCAGCGCGCCGACGTCATCCCGGTGCCGCGCTCGCGCCCGGCCCAGGCAGACCTCGCGTCCCAGATTGCCTCGAGCCAGGCCTATGCCGAGACCAATCCGAGGGTCGACAACCGCAATTTCTTCGAGAAGTTTACAGCCAAGATCAAGCTGGCCTCGCTGACTCCTGGCGACGGCCTGTTCGCCAAGGCGCCGGACCTCGCCGCCCTCGGCTACGATTCGCGCACGGCGGTCTATGACATCAAGGCCAAGGCGCTTTACCTGCCGAGCGGCGTCGCCCTGGAAGCGCATTCGGGCATGGGCGCGCTGATGGACGACCCGGAGCATGTCGACCAGCGGATGGTGGGTGCGACCCCGCCCGCGACCTACGATCTGAAGCCGCGTGAAAAGCTGTTCCACGGCATCCGCGCGCTGCGCCTGACGCCGACCGAGGGTACCAGCGCGCTTGGCCGCGTCGGGCTGCTCACCCACAGCTACATGCTCGGACCGCGCGGCGACTCCAACGGCTGCGTCTCGATCAAGGACTATGATCGTTTCCTCAAGGCCTGGGACAATGGCGAGTTCAACCGCCTGGTCGTGGTGCCGAGCCTGAGTGGATCGGCGATAGCCGCGCAACGCGCCAGCACCGACTCCTGATATTTGCCGAACGGCGGGGCTGCCGTTTCCCCTTCGTTAAGCCGTCATCCTCCAGAAGCAGCCCATGAGTGATCCCCAGAGTTCCGAGACCCCGCTGCGTACGACGTTCAAGATCAAGCTGAATGGCGACACGCTGGCGATTGCGACCGTCGGCCAAGCCTATCAATTCCTCACCAACTTCAAATCGGTCGAGTGGATGGAATTCCGCTCGCTCCATGAAGAGGCGGTCGCGGCGCTCGAAGGCGCGGCGGACAACGCCATGCTCGCGGTGCAGGCGACCAACGCCGTGCGCGCGCTGTTCGTGAGCGCGAAGCTGCTCTGAGCGGCCTTTCAACGCGCTCTCGTCGCCCGGATTGCGCTGCGCTCCATCCGGGCTACGGACGCCGGCAGGCCTTCCGCTCCCAGCTTGAACTCCGCTATAGGAACGGGCAAACGGTCCGCGAAGACCGTGGCCAGACGCCGATATGTTTGAAACTTACTCCCAGGGAGAGACCCCAACATGAAACGCCGTACATTCCTCAAGGGCGGCGCGGTCGCCGGCGCGACGACGCTGGTTGCTGCACCTGCGATTGCGCAAGGCGCGCCCGAGATCAAATGGCGCCTGACCTCGAGCTTCCCGAAGTCGCTCGACACCATCTACGGCACGGCGCAGACCTTTGCGAAATACGTTGCGGAAGCCACCGACAACAAATTCCAGATCCAGACCTTTGCGGCCGGCGAGCTCGTCCCCGGCCTCCAGGCGCTCGATGCCGTCAGCGTCGCGTCCGTCGAGATGGCGCAGACGCCGCTGTATTTCTACATCGGCAAGGAGCCGGCGCTGGCCTACGCGACCGGCGCGCCGTTCGGCATGAACCACCGCCACCAGGAATCCTGGTGGCATTTCGGCGGCGGCGCCGACCTCACCAACGAGGCGCTGAAGCCGTTCAAGACGCACGCCATCCTCTGCGGCAATTCCGGCACCCAGATGGGCGGCTGGTTCCGCAAGGAGATCAAGACCGTCGACGATCTCAAGGGTCTCAAATTCCGCATCGCCGGCATGGGCGGCCATGTGCTGGCCAGGCTCGGCATCGTGCCACAGCAGCTCGCCGGCGGCGACGTCTATGCGGCGCTGGAGAAGGGCTCGATCGACGCCGCTGAATTCGTCGGTCCCTATGACGACGAGAAGCTCGGTTTCCAGAAGGTCGCGAAGTACTATTACTTCCCCGGCTGGTGGGAAGGCGGCGCGATGCTGCACATGATCGTCAATGACGAGAAGTGGGCGAGCTTGCCGAAACAGTACCAGGCGATCGTCAATCAGGCTGCCTCGGCGGCCGGCGCCTGGATGCTGGAGAAATACGACAGCGTGAATCCGGCGGCCCTGAAGCGGCTGATCGCCAACGGCGCGGAACTGAAGGCGTTCCCGCAGCCGGTGCTGGAGGCCTGCTACAACGCGACCCAAGAGCACCTGAACGAGCTCGCCGCCAAGAGCGACCTGTTCAAGCGCACCAAGGAAAGCCACGACGCCTATATGAAGGAGTTGCTGTTCTACACGCAGATCGCGGAAAACTTCTACGACAACTATCTGCTCAGCAAGATGCGAAATAAGACTTGATGACGAGCAGGGCGCGGTGACTACGTCGTGCCCCGCTCTCGTAGGGTGGGCAAAGGCGCACTTGCGCCGTGCCCACGTTCTTTGCGTCAAGTGCAATGGTGGGCACGCTTCGCTTTGCCCACCCTACGGATTCTATCGTGTGGTGAATTACGCCGCGCCCAAACCCAGCTTCGCATAGATCCGCCGCGCATAGGCGCCGAATGCATCGGTCGTCTTGAGCGGCAGGTCGCGCGGGAAGGGCAGGTCGATCGGGAAGTAGTCGGCCATCTTCGCCGGGCCCGCCGTCAGCACGGCGCAGTGCGAGGACAGGAACACGGCTTCCTGGATCGAGTGCGTGACGAAGATGATGGTCTTGCCGCTCTCGCGCCAGATCCGCAGCATCTCCAGATTCATCTGCTCGCGCGTCAGGGCGTCCAGCGCGCCGAACGGCTCGTCCATCAGGATCAGTTTTGGATCGTGAATGAAGGCCCGCGCGATCGCGGTGCGTTGCTGCATGCCGCCTGAGAGCTCTCGCGGATATTTCTGCTCGTAGCCGGCAAGCCCGACCAGGTTGAGCAGATCGCGCGCCCGCTCGCGCGCGGCCTTGATCGGCAGGCCAACGATCTCGGCCGGCAACAGCACGTTGTCCAGGATGGTGCGCCACTTCAGCAGCAGTGCCTGCTGGAATACCATGCCGATGTCGCGGGTCGGATCGAACGGGCTTTTGGCATTGCCAATTCTGACGGTGCCGCCGTCGGCGCCGTGCAGGCCGGCCAAAATCTTCATCACCGTGGTCTTGCCGCAGCCGGAGGGGCCGACCAGCGAGACGAGCTCACCTTCCTGCACGTCCATCGTGACGTCCGATACCGCCAGGAACTCGGCGCCGCCGCTGCGATAGACCTTTCGGACGCCGCTCAGGCTGATGAAGGGCTCGGCGCTCATGCCAGCCATTTGCTCAGATTGGCGGCGACGAACGCATCGTCGCCGAGGTCGGCGTGCTCGCGATAGACGCGGTCGATCTCCTCTTTCTGGCCGGGGCTGAGGCCCTCGTTCGAGTCGAGGCACCACAGGCCCTGCATCAGGCCCTGACGCCGCAGCACCTCGTGGCAACCGGCGATGCAGCCGTGAAAATTGTTGGCGACGTCGAAGAAGGCGCTGTTGCAGTCGGTGACGCGGGCATCGAGGGCGAGCAGATCGGCCGGCACGGCCTCCTTGTGCCGCGCCGCCTTGCAGCGCTCGAACTGCTTGATGGCGCTGGCGGTCCACACCGACCAATGGCCGAGCAGACCGCCCTTGAAATAGGTGCGCGTGGTGATGCCGTTGTCGCGGAGATCGAACGGCAGCATCAGGTCGAGCAGGATGTGGTCGTCATTGCCGGTGTAGAGCGCGACGCGATCGAGCGCACCGGCCGCCGCGACGCCGCGCAACACGTCGAGCGTGCGATAGCGGTTGAACGGCGCGATCTTGATCGCGATCACATTGTCGATCGCGGCGAAGCGCTGCCAGAACCGGCTCGACAGGACGACCCCGCCGACGGCCGGCTGGAGATAGAAGCCGACCAGCGGGATCTCGGCGGCGACCGCCGTGCAATGCGCAATGATCTCATCCTCGGAGGCGCTCTTCATCGCGGCGAGGCTGAGAAGCCCTGCGTGATAGCCGATATCGCGCGCGGTGCGGGCTTCAGCCATTGCCTGGCTTGTTGGACCGGCGAGCCCTGCGACCATCGCCAGCGGTCGCCTGGTCCAGTTGGCTGCGGTCTCGGCGGCGAGTTCGAGCACCGGACGATAGAGACCGACATCGCGGATCGCGAATTGCGTGGTGTGGACGCCGACCGCAAGGCCGCCCGAGCCGGCGTCGACGTAATAGCGCGTCAGCGCGCGCTGATGCTTTTTGTCGAGCTGGCGCTCCGCCGTGAGCGCGAGGGGGTGCGCCGGCAGCACGGTGCCGTCGGCGATCAGCTTGCGGACGTCGCTGTTGATCTGGCTGTGGTGCATGATGTCCTATCCGAATTCAGGGCCGGCAACGGCGAATGGCGTTTCCTTGGCAGCGGTGGTGGCGGGGCCGAACCGCATGCGCTGGAACGGCCGCTCGATGATCCAGCCCGAGGCGGTCAATCCGTCCAGGAATGCGGCTTGCGACGCAACGGCATCGATCAGAACCGGGCCGGTCTCGGAGCGCGCGATCGCATGAACCAGGGCCAGCGCCGGCGCGGCATTGTTGGCAAACAACGGCCCGATATGGCGCGCGGTTCGGCCGTCGCGAACCAGCGCGATGGCGCCATGCGCTGCGACGATCCGCGAGCCGGAGCGCAGGGCGATGGCGGAGAGGAGCGCGGTGCGGTCGAAACCGGTCGCGCGCCGGTCCCGCGCCCGCAGCGCATCGATGGTTGCCGATGAAGACGGTGGGGCTGCGGCTCGCCCGGATTTCACCAGCTTCAGCCGGCGCAATTGCAGCGTCGGCGTGAAGCCGAGCGGGCCGTAGACCGCGGCGCCGTCGGGCGTCGCGTCGAGCCAGCTCGTCAGGCCGTTCTTGCGCGCGGTTTCCAGGCAGGCATCGACGAGACGGGTGGCGAGGCCGCGGCGGCGATGGGTGCCTGATACCAGCACCATGCTGATCCAGGCGTTGTTGCCGGAATAGGGCAGCAGCGCTGCGGTCGCGACCAGCCGCATGCCGTCGCGAATACCGAACACGACGCCATCGCGCAGGAAAACGCGCCAGTCCTCCTCGGTCTGGTTCCACTGCGCTTCCGTCGACAGCACCAGCCCGGCGATCGCGTCGTCGACGGCGAGCTTGAGGATGGGCGGACCGTCAGTAGCGTCCATCGCGCACCTCGTATTTGGTGGGCTTCCCGAGGCTTGGCATGGCGCGGGACACCCAGTCCGCGGTCCAGGCGATCAACTGCTCGGTGTCGACCACCGGCAGGCCGAACAGCTCGACAGCTTTCGACGTGTCGGTGAGCCACGCCGTCGGTTCTTCCTTGCCTGTCAGCACCGGCGCGCGGCCGAAGCGCGCGCCGAATTTTGCTGCGAGATCGCGCACCGCCAAAATCTCGTGGCCGCTGACATTGATTGGCGAGGTCGGTGCGGTGCAATGCGCAAGGCACCGCAGCGCCTGCGCGGACGCATCGCCCTGCCAGATGAAATTGACGTGGCCGAGACTGACATCGATCGGGGTGCCCGTCAGCACCTTCGTGGCGATATCGTGCAGCACGCCATAGCGCATGTCGATCGCGTAATTAAGCCGGAACAGCCGGCCCGGCGTCGAAAACTTGCGCGAAAAATACTCGAACATGCGCTCGCGGCCGACGCAGGACTGGGCGTATTCGCCGGGCGGATTCGGCGCCATGTCCTCGGTCGCGCCTTTGCCGTCGACGGGGACGAAGGGATAAATGCAGCCGGTCGAGAACGCCACGATGCGCGACGTCGGGAAGGCCTGCGCGACCAGCGCCGGCACATGCGCATTCATCGCCCAGGTCAGTGACAGGTCGCCCTCGGCGCCGAACTTGCGGCCGGCCATGAAGACGATGTTCGGCGCCTTCGGCAGGGCCTGAATCGCGCTCTCGTCCATCAGGTCGCAACTAATCGTCTCGACGCCGCGCGCGTGCAGCCAGTCCTTGACGCTCGCGTCGCTGAAGCGGGCGACGCCGATGACGCGGCGATCGGGTGCGGCGGCTTTCGCGAGCCCCGCCAGCGTCGGTCCCATCTTGCCGGCGACGCCGAGGATCATGATGTCACCCTCGACCTTCTTGAGGTCGTCGATCAGCGCCTGGGTCGGCCGGCACAGGAGATCGTCGAGGGCTGCGATATCCGGGATCGTCTTCGGCAGTGTCTGGCGGCTGAGCAGCATGGATCGGTCCTTGTCGTTAGTTCTGCCGTTTCAAGTTTGCCTCGTGTCGCCGACCACGAACATGCGTTCGAGGGCGAGGACCAGGCCGTAGAGAGCGACGCCGAGCAGGGTCAGCAGCACGACGGCCATCACCATCGCGGGCGTGTCGAGCGACGACTGCACCTGGATCATGAGATAACCGAGCCCGCGCTCGGAGGCGATGAACTCGCCGACGATGGCGCCGGCCACCGCGAGGATGGCGCCGACCTTCATGCCGGAGAACACGTAAGGCAGCGATCCCGGCAACTGGATCTTGCGGAACAGCGTCCAGCGCGAACCGCGCAGCGATTTGACGAGATCGAGCAGGTCCGGCTCGACCTCGCGCAGGCCGCGCGCGGTGGTCAGCAGGATCGGGAAGAAGCAGATGCTGAAGGCGATCAGAATGTTCGGCACGATGCCGTAGGAGAACCAGACGATGAAGAGCGGGCCGAGCGCGACCTTCGGGATCATGTTCATCGTCACGAACAGCGGCAGCAGCACGAGGCTGAGCAGCGGTGCCCAGCTGAAGATCACGGCCAGCGCGACGCCGACGAACGCGCCGAGCGCGAAGCCGCCGAGGATCTCGATCGCCGTGACCAGCGTGTTGGCGCCCCAGGCATAGCTCGCGGTGCCCAGCGTCTGCACCGTCGCGAGCGGGGAGGGCAGGATGAATTTCGGTACATGGAAGGCATCGACCGCGACCTGCCAGAGCACGAGCACGGCGAGATGCACGATCAGAATGATCGCAAAGCTGCGCGAGGTGCGTGCGCCGTCTCCGGTCACCGGTTGCTCCCTGTTGCCAGCGGCCACCTTGCCGCTGTTCGTCAGCCTAACCGGCCTTGCGGGAAGTTTCAACCAGTTGGTTGATTAAGGCCGGAGCGAATGCAGCAAGAGGTCGACGACATGCCTGCGGCGGGCGCGCCTTGCCGCCCGGCTCGACAGGTCCTTGCCGAAGATCGCCGACAGCGTCGGCGTGTTGGAGAGATAGAAATAGCTGAGGCCCGCGATGGAGATATAGAGCTGGATCGGATCGATCCCCTTGCGGAACATGCCGGCGCGGACGCCCTCGTGGAGGATGTGGGAGACGCTCTTCACCAGCGGCGAATGCATTGCCTCCAGCCGCGTCGAGCCGCGGACGTGGCGGGCGCCGCCGCGGTTCTCGTCGTTCAGAAGCACGATGAAATCGGGGTTCGTCGCGAGGTAATCGAACGAGGCCTCGATCAGCTTCCGGATCGCCTTTTCCGGCGGCAGGCCTTCGAGGTTGAGCTGGCGCTCCTGCTCGCGGATGTCGGCGTAGACCCATTCGAGCACGGCGAGATAGAGCGCGTCCTTGTCGCCGAAGTAGTGGTAGACGAGCTGCTTGTTGACGCCCGCGCGCTCGGCGATCTCGTCGACGCGGGCGCCGGCAAAGCCGTGCCGGGCGAACTCCAGGCGCGCCGCGGTGAGCAGCTTCTTGCGGGTGGCGACGGGATCGCGCCGCTGCGGCACGGTGTCGCCTGAACGTTTTGCGGGCATTTCCAACCAGACAGTTGACAAGTCGAGGGCGGCTTGTTGCATTGGTATCCTCACACGGGGAGAGCGACAAGCCGGGTCGCGGCAATGAGGAGGGATGCGATGAAGCGTTTGCAGGCTGCGGGCTCGGCTTTGGCATTGGCCCTGATGCTCGGTGTGCCGGCGGTGCCGGCGAGCGCGGGCGAGGCGGTCAATCTGATCCTGAACTGGACGCCGACGGCCGACCATTCGCCGTTCTATTACGCCAAGGCGCAGGGCTGGTTCGAGAAGGCCGGCATCGACCTGACCATCGAGGTCGGCAAGGGCTCCGGCGTCTCCGCCGCCAAGGTCGGCTCGGGCGGCTCAGCCTTCGGCATCGCCGATCTCGCCACCATGCTGGTCGCCAAGAGCAAGGGCGCGGACGATGTCGCGCTGATGAGCATCTACGCCAACACCGGCCAGACGTTTTATTGGCTGAAGAGCTACGGCGTGAATGGCGTGAAGGATTTTCCGAGCCACAAGATCGGCAACCCGCCCGGCGACGCCTCGCGCGTGATGTGGCCGGCCTTTGCGAAGGCCGCAGGCATCGCGCCTGATGCCGTCAGCTTCGTCAATATCGGCCCGACCGCGAAGATCGCAGCGCTGAAGAGCCATACCGTCGACATCATCAGCGACTTCTACAACGAGCACGATCTCAAGGTGATCGAGTTCGGGCCCGACCTCGGCTTCGTCAACTGGAAGGACATCGGGCTCAACCCCTACGGCAATTCGCTGATCGTCAACGGCGCCTATCTCCAGAAGAATCCCAAGCTGGTCGAGGAGTTCGTGCGCGTCTCGCAGAAGGCCTTTGCGGCTTGCGTCGCCGACGTCACGCCGTGCCTGAAGGCGCTGCTCGACCAGGTCTCCGGTCTCGACAAGGAGAACCAGGAGCGGCAGTGGGAGCGCATCAAGTATTTGATGACCGACGAGTTCACGACCACCAAGGGTCTCGGCTGGATCGACGGCGAGCGGATGAAGAAGGACTATGAGCTGGTCCAGACCTATCTCGGCATGGAGAAGCCGTTCGACGTGACCACGGCGTTCACGACCAAGATGCTGGATCCCGCCGTCAAGATGGACGCGAGCAAGGTGAAGAAGTAGGGGGAGCCGTGAGCGGTGCCTGACCGCTTGCTGCGCATCGTCAGCTTTTCTTCATCTCGTAGACGTGTTCAGGCCCGGGAAAGGCGCGTGACCGCACGTCGGTGGCATACCCTTCGATCGCCGCTTCGATGGCCGGACCAAGATTGCCGTAGCGCCGGACGAATTTCGGGGTTCGTGGCGACAGCCCGAGCATGTCCTCGAGCACGAGCACCTGACCGTCGCAGGCTGCGCTCGCACCGATGCCTATGGTGGGGATCACAATCGTCTCCGTAATCTTGCGCGCCAACGGTTCGGCCACGGCTTCGACAACGACCGAGAATGCACCGGCATCGGCGACGGCCTTCGCATCGTCCTCGATCGGGCCCCAGTCCACCTCGTTGCGCCCCTGGGCACGAAACGAACCGAGCGTGTTGATGGATTGCGGCGTGAGGCCGATATGACCCATCACCGGAATGCCGCTCCCGGACAGGAATGCAATCGTCTCCGCCATGCGAACGCCGCCTTCAAGCTTCACCGCGCCGCATTGCGTCTCCTTCATGATCCGCACCGCGGAGTTGAACGCCTGCTCCCTGGAGGCTTCATACGAGCCGAACGGCATGTCGACCACGACCAGCGCCTGCTTCGAGCCCCGCATTACCGCGGCGCCCTGAAGGATCATCATGTCGAGCGTAACCGGCACCGTCGTTTCGAAGCCGTGCATGACGTTGCCAAGGGAATCGCCGACCAGGATGACGTCGCAATGCCGATCCACCAGTGCGGCCGTATGCGCGTGATAGGACGTCAGCATCACGATCGGCTCGCCTTGCTTGCGTGCACGGATGTCCGGCGCGGTCTTGCGCCTGATGGAAGACTGAATTGACATGATCGGCTCCGTCCACGGGGGAGGCGGATCCAAACCAGATGTCACCACCGTGTCAATCCGGATGATCGGTCCTGCAATCACAATGGACGGCGCGAGGTGAGTGGGCAGGGGGGCGCACGCCGCCTCTACGGCGTCATTGCGAGCGTAGCGAAGCAATCCAGAGTCTCTCCGCGGAAGCAGGCCGGATTGCTTCGCGGCGCTCGCAATGAGGAGACCAAGGGGTCAGTGCTTCGACATTCTCAGTGTCATCGCCCGCGAAGGCGGGCGATCCAGTATTCCAGAGGCCGTGCCGTGATGCGGATAAGCCGCGGCGTACTGATGCCGCGGTCAAGCCGGGGCATGACAGTGGCGTGCTGGGCGAGAGCGCCCTGCCGCGAGCCAGCCACCCCCATGTGACTCCACGGAGAAATTAACCAGCCATTAACCAAATCCGCCGCATCGTTAACCATTCAATAACAAGGATCGAGTCGGCCGCTATGGAGGCTGCAGCAAAAGTCCAACGCCAAATGGTGCGCCTGCGCGGGCGCTCCTACGTGGCCTTCGTGTTCGTGCCGACGGTCCCGATCCAGGACTGGCTGCAGGAGATCGACGCCACGATTGCGCGCTCGCCGGGCTTCTTCGCCGGCCGGCCCGTGGTGATCGATCTGTCCTCGGTCGATCTCAGCCAGTCCGGCATCGGCCATCTGCTCAGCAGCCTTCACGACCGGAACATCCGGGTGCTCGGGATCGAGGGGGTGGAGGAGGGCCGGCTGACGCCGACCATGCCGCCGCTGCTCTCGGGCGGGCGCAGCTGCGTGGTCGAGCCGAGCGCGCCGAAGAAGGCCGAGGCGAAGGCCGTAACCAAGCCGACCTCGCTCCTGCTCGAAAGCCCGGTGCGCTCGGGCCAGACCGTGATCTTCCCGGAAGGCGACGTCACCATTCTGGGCTCGGTCGGCTCCGGCGCCGAAGTCGTCGCCGGCGGTTCCATCCACATCTACGGCGCCCTGCGCGGCCGCGCCATGGCGGGGGTCAACGGGCACACGAGCGCCCGCATCTTTTGTCAGAAGATCGAGGCTGAACTGCTTGCAATTGATGGATTTTACCAGACTGCGGACGACATCGACGCCGCCTTGCGCGGCAAGCCGGCGCAGGCCTGGCTGCAGGGGAATACCATGCGAATTACAGCACTGGACTGACCAGCAAAGGAGACATTTCAGATGAGTAAGGTACTGGTCGTGACATCAGGCAAGGGCGGGGTCGGCAAGACCACGACGACCGCTGCGCTGGGGGCTGCGCTGGCACAGAGCGGCGACAAGGTCGTCGTCGTCGATTTCGACGTCGGCCTGCGCAACCTCGACCTCGTCATGGGCGCCGAACGCCGCGTCGTGTTCGATCTCATCAACGTGGTGCAGGGCGTCGCAAAGCTGCCGCAGGCGCTCATCCGCGACAAGCGGCTGGAGAATCTCTGGCTGCTGCCGGCCTCGCAAACCCGCGACAAGGATGCGCTGACGGAAGAGGGCGTCGGCAAGGTCATCGACGATTTGCGCGACCGCTTCGACTGGGTGATTTGCGACAGCCCGGCCGGCATCGAGCGCGGCGCCTCCATGGCGATGCGCTTTGCGGACGAGGCCGTGATCGTCACCAATCCGGAAGTCTCCTCGGTGCGCGATTCCGACCGCATCATCGGCATGCTCGATTCCAAGACGGTGCGGGCCGAGAAGGGCGACCACGTCCAGAAGCACATTCTCATCACCCGCTACGATGCCACACGCGCCGCGCGCGGTGAGATGCTGACCATCGACGACATCCTCGAGATCCTGGCCACGCCCTTGCTCGGCATCATCCCCGAGAGCCAGGACGTGCTGAAGGCCTCCAATGTCGGCACGCCGGTGACGCTGTCGAACGCGGACGGCGCACCGGCCCGGGCCTATATCGACGCGGCGCGGCGGCTTTGCGGTGACACCGTGCCGATGCAGGTGCCGGCTGAACGCAGGCGCTTCATGGATCGCCTGCTGCGACGGAGGGCTGCATGAGCATGGGTCTGCTTCGGCTTCTCCGCGGCAAGAAGGCCTCGGCACCCGTCGCACGCGAACGGCTGCAGATCCTGCTTGCGCATGAACGCGGACTGCGCGGCCAGCCCGACCTGCTCGGCGTGCTGCGTGAGGAAATTCTCGCCGTTGTGTCCAGGCACGTCACGCTGGATCCGACCAAGGTCATCGTGCGCCTGGAGCGCGGCGACGAGGTGTCGACCCTGGAGGTCGATATCGAGGTGCCGAACGATTTGGAGCGCAAGCGCGCGGCGGTCGGGTAGGGGACGCGGCCGAAGACTTCCAGTTTGGGGTGGGTGAAAAGGCGGTTCGCTGGGCATAGCGGACCGCCTTTGTCTTGCTTCCTCGTCAGCTCGAATTCCAGGCCTGCCGATGTGATCGGCCGTGGGCGGAACGGGTCCTGCGCCGAAATCGTTGTCAGAGACCGCGGAGAGCCGAGGCAGGCGCTGCGGTTTCCTGAACAGGAGAGCGCCCATGATATCCGAGCTCCAGGTCCACACCATCGCGCGCCAGATGTTGGAAAAGCATGGTTTCGCTGCGATTGCGAAGGCGGCCGAACAGGCGCAGGCCTGTGAAGGCCGCGGCGAGGCCGATGAGGCCAAGGAGTGGCGTCACATCGAGGACGCCATGAAGATCATCCGCGGGCCGGCCAACAGCTAATAACACGCGGCAAGCGCGAGCGCGCTCAGCGTTCCCCGCGGTCGGCGCCCGGCTGCGAAGTGCGATTTTGTGTCTGCGGCTGGGGGCGCTCGCCTGTCTCTTTGCAGGGAAGCGGTTCCCACGAGCCGTCGGGCGCCTGCTGGTAGGCGCTACAGGATGTCGAGGTGGATTTTTCCTCGCCTTTCTGGGCATCGGAATTCTTCGCCAGGGCGGGCGCGGTCAGCACCGTGGCGGCCGCAAATGCGCCGGCGAAAACGAAATGGATACTCCGCATGTGAGCTCTCCTGTTCGAATTCAAAGAGGCCGCATGGTGTCGAGGATTATGACGATAGTTAGCCGCCGCGACGGTTCCGCCGCGGCGTGCTTAACGCCGCGAGAGAGCGCCTAGCCGCCCTTGCTGCGGATCAGGCCGGCAAGGTTGGTCTTCTGGGCCTCGCACCAGCCGGGCATGCCGAGGCGGCGCTGGTCCATGTCGGTCGCCTGCGTCGCGACCGCGACCTCGGCCATCAAATCGTCGTCCTGCTTCTCGCCCATCTTGCCGCCGGTGTGCATCCAGGCGATCGCCTTGCGCACCTTCTCGGTGGTGCCGTCCGGCAGCTGCATCTGCTGCGCCTTCTGCACGAGGTCCTGATAAACGAGATCGGTGTTCGGGCATTCGACCCTGGCGGCGAAGGCCTGCAAGACCATCGTCACATAGGTCGAGCGCGGATGGTCCGCGGCTTGGGCCGGCGCGGCGAGCAGTAACAGACCTGCGATCAGGAAACCGGTGCGCATCCTTGGTATCTCCTCCGTTTTTTGGGAGGCTAGCGTCCGGCAGGCCGCTCCGCAATGGTGCCGGGACGTATTTGTCGCTCCCCGGTGCGGTGCGCTATCGTCACCCCGTCCTGGCCACGGAGAGCGACATGAGCCTGTTGAGCACGCCGTTCGACCCCGCACGCGACACGGCCCTCGTCACCGGCGCAGGCAACGGCATCGGCCGCGCAATTGCGCAGGCGCTTGTCGGCGAGGGCGTTCGGACCGTGTTCGCCGATGTGAGCCTGGAACGGGTGAGTGCGGCGATCAGCGCGAGCGGCAGGCCTGAACTGGCGGTGCCGTGGGTCGGCGATCTCGCAAGGTCAGACGCTTGCGACGCCCTGCTGGCCGCCGCAGAGGCACTCGGCGAGGTCTCGCATTTCGTGCACAGCGCATCGCCGCCACGGCGGGAGGCCGACCATGCGCTCGCGGTCGACCGCAAGACCTGGCAGGAGATGCATGCCGTCAATCTCGATGCCGGATTCCATCTGGCGCGCGGGCTGGCAAAACGGCTGATCGCGGCGAAACGGCCGGGCTCGTTCCTGTTTCTCACCTCGCTGCACGCGGGCACGCCGCGCAACCTGCCGCATTACTCGACGGCGAAGGCGGGGATGGCGATGCTGGTGAAGGAGCTCGCGAAGACGCTCGGGCGTCACGACATCCGCGTCAACGCGCTGGTGCCCGGCGCGATCGCGGCGGGCGGATTCGTTGCCGATGCCTCATTGGCGAAGCACATCCCGCTCGGGCGTCTCGGCGAGGCCAAGGACCTCGCGCCGATGGCGCTTGCTGTGCTGTCGAACAAGCTCTCGGGTTACGTCACCGGCGCAGCCTTCGTCGTGGACGGCGGATTGTCGCTGACGAACTGGTTCGAGCCGCCGGAGCTGGACGACTAAAGCCCCGTTCCGATGAATCGAAACGGTGCTCTTGATGCTCGGTTCGACGCGCATTTGCGCGAACCGGTTTCCAAATCGCTCGAAAACGTTGTGGCCTAGCGTCGCCAGGCCGGCACGGGATCGAGCGGGGTGCGATAGACCTCCTTGTGATCGCGATCGGTGACGCGCACCGCGCACCCCTTCCGTTGCAACTCCGGCTTCACCTGCGACAGCTCGGTAGCCAATTGAACGGCGCGATCGGAAGCGACCTCGATATCTTCGAGGATGATTCCACCCTGGTTCTTGAACTCTTCACCAACCACGAGATCGAAGGAATAGTAGGGCATTCGAATTCCCCGGTGTGACGAATTGAGCTTCAGTGGAAGTCTCAACACATCTCGGATGATACCACTGAGTCGATATTTTCGAATGAACGGGTCGCGCAATCTCTGTGCTTATGGCGCAGAAATCATGTGCAGCATTCGCGCGCGTTAAGATTTTATTAAATATGTCGACGTGATCATAAGTCATGGAATTGCAGCAGAACCGGGCTCCGGGAACCGGCAGCTGCAAGAGAAGGCCGGCGGCATAAATCCCGACGGCCTTTTCTCTTGACGGAAGACGATCGAAATATCGGTCTCCGTAATTGCCCGGACTCAACGCAACGCATCGACTCGGACAGCTTGGACGATGTCGCGACAGCGACGCTACGCCCGCGCCTGGTCTAGCGCAGCGGCATCGGCGGACGCACGACAGGTCCGTCGTCATCGGCAACGGCTTGCGTCGTGGCGACCGGTGCTGCTGTCGGCGCGACCGCGGCAGCCTGCGAAGGTGCAGGCGGCGCAGGCGAATAGGCCGGCATGTAGGTCTGCGACACGACCGGCTTCGGCTTGCGAACCGGAGGCGCCGGAGACCGCGGCGGGAGCGTCGACACGCGCGCGCGCGGATCGACCGGCTTGACCTCAGCCACCGGCTTTGGCGCGGGCGGTTTGGCCATCTCGCGCGCCATCTGCTCCTGCCCGGCCTTCAACTCGGCGATGTTGGCCTTGAGCGCTTCGATCTGCTGCGCCATCGCTGCGAGATCGCGCGTCATCGATTGTACCGACTGCGATTGTACCGATTGCGCGGGATCGGACTGCGTTGCGACCGGCGCGGCTGCTGCAACCTGAACCGGAGGCGGCGTCGCAGATTGGGCAGATTGATCGGCCGCTTGGTCCGTCGCTGCTTGCTCCGCGGGCGGCGCGGCCTGTGCGGCGGTGACCGGCGCGGCGGTGACTGGCGCCGCCGTTCGCGATGTCGAAGGCAGCAGCGAGGTCAACGCAGTCAATGCTGGTTTCCATTCGGCGAGCATCTGCCTGGCCGTGTCGCCATGTTTCTCCCAGGCGACGGCGGCGCCCACGCTTCCGCCCGCAAGCAACATCGTCACGAACGCGCGGCGCAGCCATTTGCCGGCGGAGGATCGCTTCTGCCGGTTGCGATCGTCGCTGGCCGCGACGCGCACGGCGGTGTCGACCGAGGGCACTGCCGTCTGCGGCTCCAGGACGGGACTGAACTTCGGCTCCGGATTGATGGTGCGCTCCGGCGCGAACTTCGGATCTATTTTCGGCTCTGGACGGGTTGCGATCTCAGGGGCCAACGCGGGCGCGACGCTGATGGGGCGCGAAGCCAGCACCATGTCGGGTGAAATCTGAATGGCGTCATGCGGATCGTTGTCCTTGACCGTGTCCTTCACGATCTCATCGACGATTTGCCTGGAGTTCAGCGTCGCGAGCATTGCGGCTCCTTTAAAACGCGAGTGTTTAAAGTAGTGGTCGTCCGCATTGGCGCGAGCCGATCTGTTGAGGTCGACTCATCCCAAATCTGATGAGTCAAGCACATGACGCACGAGTCCAGCCGGGTTTGACCAAAGCAAGGCGAGGGGATGGAGACTGTGCGACGCTCTTTCGCCGTTTGTGGTGATGGAACCAGGCCAGTCGAACACGCGCACGTGTTCCCTCCGCCTTGTTTTCAGCACGATTTGGGCAGCATCTGGCGTCGCTGGGAGCGCAACTATCCGCTATCGGGGGGCCGGTGGTGCCAAAATCTCTTATCGTATTGTTCGTCATTGCCATGCTTCCGCTTGCCGGCTGCATGCAGACGACGCTTTCTCCATCGACGGATGCGAGCATGACGCCGCGCGACCGGCAGTTGCTTGCGCACACGCCCTACGCGCAGGCGAACGTGCCTGAGCAATATCTCCGTCATATCGTCGACTATCCGCGCAAGGAGCAGCCGGGCACGATCCTGGTCGATACCGATGCGCGCTACCTCTATTTCGTGCTGCCCGAAGGCAAGGCGATCCGCTACGGCGTCGCGGTCGGCGAGGAAGCCATGGCCTTCTCCGGCGTTGCGCGCGTCGGTCGTCTGGCGGAATGGCCCGACTGGGTTCCGACAGCGGACATCCAGGCGCGGCTCGGGCCATATC
Source organism: Bradyrhizobium sp. Pa8 (assembly GCF_052588265.1). Classification (NCBI taxonomy): domain Bacteria; kingdom Pseudomonadati; phylum Pseudomonadota; class Alphaproteobacteria; order Hyphomicrobiales; family Nitrobacteraceae; genus Bradyrhizobium; species Bradyrhizobium sp. Pa8. The sequence continues at coordinate 4,398,861 of NZ_CP176767.1, forward strand.
CAGCGCGCGTCGCCGGTGGCCCCGCCAATCCGCTGGGCGCGCGGGGCATCTATCTCTACCTCGGCAACAAGGACACGCTCTACCGTATCCACGGCACCAACCAGCCGGAATATATCGGGCAGGCGATCTCGTCCGGCTGCATCCGGATGCGCAACGAGGACGTGATCGATCTGTTCGACCGGGTGAAGATGAATGCGACGGTGGTGGTGCTGCCGCCCGGGCAGAACGCGCGGGTCGATGCGGGGTCTAGCTGGCGCGGCTAAGCGCAGTGCGATCGGTCAGTCCACGGCTCACGAGACTTTCGTCGTGGGCAGGGCTGCCGGTTGAGACCTAGTTCTCAGGCCGGGCGACGCGCCATTGCAGCGTCGTGGCATTGCCGTTGGCATCGCCTGGCGCCTTGTCAGCCGGCGAGGTGTAGAGCGGACGATAGCGGTACGCCCACATCTTGCTGCCGTCGTTGCGGCTGATCACGGTGAAGTCGCCGATGGCTTTGGCGTCGACCGTTGCGGGGAGCGGTACCCAGCTCTCGGCGCACTTGCCGTTGCAGTTCGACGTCTTGCCGGTGGTGTCGCGCTCGTAAGTGTAGAGCGTCATGCCCTTGAGGTCGACGAGCGTGGGGCCCTGCTTGGTCAGGATCACCTTCGCCGGTGCGGTCGTGGCCTCGGGCTTCGGCGGAGCAGGGTCGCCGCCGCCATGGCCGTTGGCAAGCGCGGGACCGGCCGAGAGCGCGATGGCCGTCGCCGCAATGAGGAACCTGAACATCCGAAACTCCCGAGCGGCAAAGTTAATCGCGCATTAAACGCCGAATGTTGTCGACCGTAGCAGCCGAAGGTTAGTTCCAGGTTTCGCGGCACTGCGACAATTACGGATGGAAATACGGGGGTTATGCCTGCACCTCGCGCAGCGGGGCGCGGCTGAGCTCGTTGCCGGCGGCAATGGCCTTGTGCAGGAGCCGCATCAGCTCCTCGCCTTCCTTCGCGCTGAGACCGCGCAGCATGACGCGCTGGGCGGACTCCACCGCCGGCGTGATCTTGCGCAGCGTGCGTCGGCCCTCGTCGGTGATCTCGAGCTCGCGGGCGCGGCGGTCGCGGCTGGAGGCGCGGCGCTCGGCAAGGCCTTTCTGGACGAGGCGGTCGATGACGCCGGTGATGGTGGTGCGGTCGTAGGCGATCAATCCTGCGAGCGTCACCTGGTCGAGCCCCGGATTGGCCTTGATGGTCGCAAGTGCTGCGTATTGCACCGGCGTGAGGTCGAAACCGGCTTCGCCAACCTCGGCCAGAAACACCGCCACCGCGATCTGCTGGAACCGGCGCGCCAAGTGCCCGGGCATGTCGTTGTTGTCTTTCACCGAATTCTCCTCGGTCGCAGGGACGGTGCGGATCATTGACAAGTATACTGATAGTCAGCATACTGATCAATATCGAAGAAGACGTTGACGGGAGAGATGCTCATGCAATTCCATCTCAATGGATTTCAGCCGGGCGATCCTGAGATCGCCGATCCCGCCGACCGCATTCAGGCTTCGGGCGCAGCCGGGGCCGTGCCGGAAGAGGTCGATGTCCTCATCGTCGGCTGCGGCCCTGCGGGTCTGACGCTCGCGGCGCAGCTTGCGCAATTTGGCGACATCAAGACCTGCATCGTCGAGCAGAAGTCGGGCCGTTTGCTGGTCGGGCAGGCCGACGGCATCGCCTGCCGCACCATGGAGATGTTCCACGCCTATGGCTTCAGCGCGCGCGTGCTGAAGGAAGCCTATTGGGTCAACGAGACGATGTTCTGGAAGCCGGACGAACGGACGCCGGAGAAGATCTTGCGCAGCGGCCGGGTGCAGGATGTCGAGGACGGGCTGTCGGAGTTTCCGCACGTCATCCTCAACCAGGCGCGCATCCATGACGGCTTTCTCGACATCATGCGCAAATCGCCGGCCAAGCTCGAACCCCATTACAACCGGCGCCTGCTCGACCTCGAGGTCGATGCGGCCGCGGGTCCCGCCGACCATGCCGTGACGGTGCGGCTCGAACGCGTAGATGCCGCGAACGAGGGCAAGATCGAAACGATCAAGGCGCGCTATGTCGTCGGCTGCGACGGCGCGCGCAGCACGGTGCGCAAGTCGATCGGCCGCGAGCTGCATGGCGATTCCGCCAACCACGCCTGGGGCGTGATGGACGTGCTGGCGGTGACCGATTTTCCCGACATCCGCTTCAAGGCCCTGATCCAGTCGGCGAAGGACGGCAGCCTGCTGATCATTCCGCGCGAGGGCGGCTACATGGTCCGCCTCTATGTCGAGCTCGCAAAACTCGATGTCGGCGAGCGCGTCGCCAATCGCAACATCACCGCCGATGACGTGATTGCGAAAGCGCAGCGGATCCTGAACCCGCACACGCTGGATGTGAAGGAGATCGCGTGGTGGTCGGTCTACGAGATCGGCCAGCGCCTGACCGACAAGTTCGACGACGTGCCGGAGGCCGAGATCGCCTCGCGCCTGCCGCGCATCTTCATCGCCGGCGATGCCTGCCATACCCACAGCCCGAAGGCGGGGCAGGGCATGAACGTCTCGATGCAGGACGCTTTCAATCTCGGCTGGAAGCTCGCCGCCGTCCTGCGGTGGCAGTGTGCACCGAGCCTCCTGCATTCCTATTCGGCCGAGCGCCAGGCGGTGGCGAAGGAGCTGATCGATTTCGACCGCGAATGGGCGGGCATTCTCGCCTCCGCCGCCAAGGCCGGTGGTGCCGATGCGGCCAGGACGCAGGACTATTTCGTCAGGCACGGGCGCTACACCGCCGGCACGGCGACGCATTACCGGCCGTCGCTTCTCACTGGCGCGACATTACACCAGCATCTTGCCGAAGGACTCGTCATCGGCACGCGCTTCCATTCCGCGCCGGTCATTCGGCTCGGGGATGCCAAGCCGGTCCACCTCGGCCACGCATCGCAGGCCGATGGCCGCTTCCGCATCTACGCGTTTTCGCCGGCGGAAGATCCCGCGGCTGCTGGCTCGGCCATTCGGTCCCTGTGCAATTTCCTCACCGAAGCCAGGGAATCGCCGGTCAGGCGATACACGCCCGCTGGCGCCGACATCGACAGCGTGATCGACCTCCGAGCGGTCTTCCAGCAGGATCATCGCGAGCTCGCCATTGAAGCGATGCCGTCGCTGCTGCTTCCGCGCAAGGGCCGCTACGGTTTGTTCGATTACGAAAAGATGTTCTGCCCCGACCTCAAGAGCGGCCAGGATGTCTTTGCGATGCGCGGCATCGATCGCAAGGCCGGCTGCATGGTCGTGGTGCGGCCAGACCAGTATGTTGCGGCCGTGCTGCCGCTCGATGATTTTGCTGCGCTTGCGTCGTACTTCGATGGCTTCATGCTGCAAGCGAATTGACGGGCTAAAGCGTTCATCGGCGCGTTGCGCCGATGAACGGCGAATGAATATTGAACCGCGCGCGGCGTCCGTCTCAATCTTTCGACGGATGCGACGACTGCTCGCGGAACGCTCATTGCGCGAGCGCGTTCCGACTGGAACGAGGAGGAATTCGCCATGAGACTCAGAACCGCTTTAGTTGCAGCATTGTTACTTGCCCCGACGGCCGCGCTGGCTGCGCCGGGAATCGTCACCGTCTCGACCGGCTTGCGCGCCGGGCCGGGGCCGGGCTTTCCACTGGTCGACCGCGTCCCCGAGGGCGCCCGCGTCAACATCCATGGCTGCCTGCGCGGCAATGCCTGGTGTGACGTGAGTTTCTCCGACGATCGCGGCTGGGTGTCGTCGCAATATCTCGAATATCTCTACCGCAATCACTACGTCTATCTGCCTGACTACGCCGACCAGATCGATGTGCCGATCGTTCCGTTCGTGCTGACCTCGTACTGGTCGAACTATTACGAGGGGCGTCCCTTTTATCGACGCCACGCCTACTGGAATAATTACTGGACCTCGCATCAGCACGTTGCGGCGCGGATGACGATCGATCCGCGTGCGGCCCGCATCGGCCGTGCGGCGACGCATGACGCCGCAATCGCGCTGGGACGCGAGGGTGTGCGCGGCAAGGGCGACAGGGGCGCCGCCGTGATTTCCGGGCGTGACGCTGTAACCACACGACATGACGCCGCGATTACCAAGCGTGACGCCGCGATCGCGAAGCGCGGCGCTGCGGTCACGGCCGACCGGACCCACGCCGGACGGAGCGAGCGCATCGCGCATGAACGTGCCAATGTGCAGACCCGCAATCCGCGCGATGCGCAGGCGCGCATGATGCACGACCAGACACAAAGCCGCGCGGCGCGTGCACAGCCGATGGCGCGCGCGCACGACGCGCCGCGTGTCTCGGCCGCGCCTGCCGCACGTCCTGCAGCGCCGCACATGGCTCAGCCGAATGTGAGCCACGGTTCGCCGATGAATGCGCGCGCGCAGATGCCGGCGCCGCGCGCGGCAGCACCTGCGATGCCGCACGGCGGCGGCGGTGGCGCTCCGCATATGAATGCCGCTCCGCGCGGTGGCGGCGCGCCGGCTGGCGGGCCCGGTGGCGGTCACCAGAAGCACTGACACCACCAAGAAGGCCCGGCCCTCGCGCCGGGCTTTCTGTTGGGCGCCCTCGGGTTCCCGGCCTGTCTAATTTAAGAAAGTTCTTCGCGGGCAGATTTCATCGATCGTAATATGTCTACTAAAAGCTGTAAGCATCCACTCGGGGCAGCGGGGCAACGGGAGGATGACGATGAGACAGAGCCAGGCGGAGACGCGCCGCCAAAATGTCGCGAAGCGGTCGATGACCAAGGAGGCCAAACAGCTGTCCAGCCTGATCGCCGGGCTGCGCAAATCCCTCGACGGGATTCACAAGGAGCGGACGAGCACGAAGCTCACCGGTGCCGAGATGGGCATGCTCGACGAGCGCCGCAACAATCTGCTGCTGACCATCGCAGCATTGGACGACCGCCTCTCGGCGGTGCAGGGGCTGATCGATCTCGGTCGTCCCCATATCATCCGCGTCCACTGAGCGGATCGCGATCTCCTAACGGTTCCGTCGCGGCGGCGATGGACCCGGGCGCGGTGGCCGGCTCTGCAGGGCATAAGGGTTGGCGTAGCACTGGGCGGACTGCCCGGAAGCAGTCGCGGCGCACTGTGCGATCGACGTGAAACTGCAATCGATGCTGCTGCCGTCGATGGTGTAGATCTCGATGCAGACCGGATAGCGCGGATCGTAGGTCTGCGCCCGCGCAGGTGCGGTGGCAAGCAGCGCCACGCCAGGCAAGCCCGCGACAAGCAGAATCGCATTTCTGATGCTGCGCACGATCAATCTCCATCGCTCAGTTGGAACCAGGGGCACAATGCTGCCGTCGATGGCACCAAATTGCCACGCTCCCGGCGAATTGCCGCCAAAGCCCGCTGCCACGAGGAGAGTTGGTGCAGGGCGACGCAAGGGGATGCGCATTGGCCTATAAAATGGTCGCAGAACGCGACAATGAGAAGTGCAGTTTTGCCCGCGAGAGCCGGTTGCTCATCGTGGCGAAGGCAAAAGTATGGGCGAGCGAGGGATGGCAGGTCGTCATCACCGACCCGGACGGCAAGGCCTACACTCCGCCCGAATTCGATCAGCTGTTGGCGGCGTGACCGCGCGACGGGGCCGATTCTTCTTTTGACGCGTTTTTTTACGCGAACCGGAATCCACTTCGCTCGAAAACGCTCAAGGGGACGACATTGATTTCGCTGTTTCGACCGGGGCGCGACGCGATCGCGCCCCTGGTGACTCTCGCAGCCGCGGCGCTGACGGTGACGGTCGCGTCCGCGCAAAATCTCGATGCCGGCAAGCCGGCCGCAAAGCTCTTCGCGGACGGCTGCGCGACCTGCCATCGCAGCCCGCGGGGATTGGCGAAAGGGCGCTTCAGCCTGACGCTCGCCTGGTTCCTGAAGGACCATTACGCAACCAGTCCCGACTCCGCCAAGGCGCTCGCCGCCTATCTGGTGTCCGTCGACGAACCGCCGCCGCGCGCGACGGCCAAGTCCGGCGCAAAGCCGACCAAATCCGCGCCGCGTCCGCCCAAGGCAGTGCAGAGCCAATAGCCGTCGTTCCGGCTATCCGCGCCGATAGGTCTGTGCGATCAGGCGGTCGTGCACGGTACGCAGGTCGGCGCCCATGCGCGTCTGTCCCGTCGTGATGTATGACAACCAGGCGCCGTCGGCGGCGAGGCGCACGACGTGGAGTTCGGGCGCCGCGTCGGTCGTACGGTGACGCTTCAGGCGCGCCTTCATCCAGTCGTTCCAGAGCCGGCGCAGGGACGGATCTGTCACCACGACCATGCTCAGCGCCGCCCAGGGCGTCGCAAAGCCGAAGGCCTTGCCGGTGAAGACCGCATTGACATAGGCCCGCGTAAAGCCGCCGCGCGGCTTCGGGTCCGCTTCGATAGCGGCGTCGATCTCGGCATCGACGCGGGCGAGGAGATCGGCGAACAGGCCTTCGATCAGCGCCTGCTTGCTGCCGAAATGATGGAACAGCCCGCCCTTGGTGACGCCGGCCGCCGCTGCCACCGCCTGCACCGTGATCCCCGATACGCCGTGATCCATGGCGATCGCCGCGGCATGGTCGAGCAGGGCGCGCCGGACCTGCTCGGGCTGCTTGGCGCGGGTGTAGGCGCTGGCCGGCATCAATGCGCCGTCGTCTGCGAGAACAGGTTGATGACCACGACCCCTGACACGATCAGCCCGATGCCGACGAAGGCCGCGGCGTCCAGCATCTGACGGAACAGCACGAAGGAGACGGTGGCGGTCAGGATGATGCCGACGCCGCCCCAGATCGCGTAGGCGATGCTGAGCGGAATGACCCGGATCGCCACCGACAGCGCGTAGAACGAGGCGACGTAGAACAGCACCATGGCCAGCGTCGGCCATGGCCGCGTGAACTGCGCGGACTGCTGCAGGAAGGCGGACGCGGTCACCTCGAAGACGATGGCGAGGGCAAGCGCTGCGTAGGCATTGAAGGCGGAGGTCATGGCGAGCTCAGATGTGGCGCGCGAAAGATACCGCGCGGTAGGTATGTTTAGCACGCGGAACATGGCTTTTGGCGGGTGGATTTATCACGTGTGAGTGACGAGCCTGCGACAGGGCGGAGCCTGTCGGCGGCGGTTTGCCGGAGTTTTGGCTGTTTCGCCGAGAAGACGAAGCCGCCGCGCGATAGATCGCACGACGGCTCAGAGTGTCGATTTTATGCAGCGTCAGCTGATCCGCACGGAGAGCTCGACGTCTTCGGCGAAGGGCGTGGACATGTAGCCGCTTGCGGGCCCGCGTACGCGCGCGAGATAGTCGGGGCTGTCGTCGGCATTGTCGGCGACGATGATCGCGCCCGGCTTGAGATGGCCTTCGACCAGATCCAGGATCTCCGGGTAGAGCGCCTTGGCGCCGTCGAGCAGCACGAGCTCGACCGTGTCGGGCAGATCGGCGCTGAGCGTCTTCAGCGCATCGCCCTCGCGGATCTCGACGAGATCGATCAGTCCGCCGGCCGAGAGATTGTCCCGCGCCCGCGCCGCCTTGGACGGCTCGAACTCGCTGGTGATGAGGCGGCCGCCGCCATTGTCACGCAAGCCTGCGGCAAGGTGCAGGGTCGAGATGCCGAACGAGGTTCCGAACTCGACGATCACCTTGGCGCGCGAACTGCGCGCCAGCATGTAGAGCAGATGACCGGTCTCGCGGGAGACCGCGAGCGGTGCGTTCTTCAAGCGTCCGTAGAGGTCGCGGTATTCGGTCTTGCTCCGCATCATCCGCGCCCGGTCTGCGTCGGACAAATCGGCGACGGCGGCATGCGTTGCGCCCCTGGCTGCTTCGGCCTCGTCAAACAGGCGATCCAGCAGCGGCGCAAGCGTTGTGATGGTTGGGGTGGTCATTTGATGTCTCCGGAGTTCGCGAAGAAGCGCGTGCTTGCGCAGGGATTGAAATACGACTAATTCGTCGCATTCCCTATTCGCATTGCCCGAGCACGCCATGGCCGACCGTCGAAGCCGTTCAATTTCCTCGAGAAAACAGCCGCAACAGGCCCGATCGAGCGGGCTGGTGGCCGCGATTTTGGATGCCGCTGTTCAGGTCCTGGCCAAGGAGGGAGCGCAGCGTTTCACCACGGCGCGGGTGGCGGAGCGGGCCGGTGTGAGCGTCGGATCGCTCTACCAATATTTTCCGAACAAGACAGCAATCCTGTTTCGTCTCCAGAGCGACGAGTGGCGGCGCACGAGCGAGCTGTTGCGCGGGATCCTCGCGGATGCGGCGAAGCCGCCATTGGCGCGGCTGCGCGCGCTGGTCCACGCCTTCATTCGTTCCGAGTGCGAGGAGGCCGCGATCCGCGTCGCGCTCAGTGACGCTGCGCCGCTGTATCGCGACGCGCCCGAGGCACAGGACGCCCGAGCAGCCGGCGAGGGGATCGTCGCCGTGTTCATGCGGGAGGCGCTGCCCAAAGCCACGGATGCGACGCGTATCCTCGCCGGCGAGCTGATCACGGCGACGCTGAGCGATGTCGGCAAGAGTTTTTCGGAAGAGACGCGGAGCGAGACGGAGATCGCAGTCTATGCCGATGCCATGGCCGACATGTTCTGCGCCTATCTTGCGACGCTGAGGCATTGCTGACGTCAGCGTTTGCGGGCCGATTATTCTTCAGATTTTGCCGGGTCATGGGTTAGCCTTCGCTCGCCGTCCCCTATTCGAGCCATCGAGCGCCGCGCCATGCATCTGCTTCGCCCCCAGTTTCGCATCGAGGAGCAGCGTGCGCTGGAATTTGCCGGGCAACGCGGCTTCGGCATGATCGTCGCGGCGGACGAGCACGGTCCGCGCGCCTCGCACGTGCCGTTTGTGCTGGACCAGCGCGACGGGAGCGTCGTCGTGCAGATCCATTTCACCGCCAAGAATCCGCTCGTGTCGCTCGCAGACGGCACGCGGCGCTTCCTGCTGATCGTTGCCGGCGACGACGCCTACATCTCCAACGACTGGTACTCTTCGCGCGACAATGTCTCGACCTGGCTCTACGAGGCCGTGCACCTGTCGGGCGTGGTGCATCTGCGCGAACTGGACGAGAACCGCGGGCATGGCGATGCGCTGCTTGCGGTGTCCGAGGCGCGGTTGCCGAAGCAGCCCTGGGACCTCGCGCAAATGGAGCCGGGCAAGCGCGAGAGCATGCTGGCTGCGATCCGGGTCGTCGATCTCGTGGTCGACACCGTCGAGGGGCAGGCCAAGCTCAATCAGCACAAGAGCGATGCGGACCATGTCGCGGTCGCCGACCGGCTGGCGCGGTCGGAGGAGACAGGGCACCGGCGGCTGGCGCGGAAGATGCGGGCCCTGCGGCCGGGGCTGGGGTATGGCGTTGTCCCGTAGCCCGGATGGAGCCAACGGGTCGGCGCGAAGCGGCCGCCCGATGACAGCCTCCGCGCAATCCGGGAATCATGCTGCAATCTCAGACCCCGGACTACGCTTCGCTCCATCCGGGTTACCTTGCGTCATCCATTATTTGACCCTACGGACCTCTCATGCTCGTCATCTCCATTCAAAGCCAGGTGGTCCACGGCCATGTCGGCAACAGCGCGGCCGCCTATGCGATGCAGGCGGAGGGCGTGAACGTCGCGGCGGTGCCGACGACGCTGCTGTCGAACCATCCGCGTTATCCGACGTTGCGCGGGCGGGTGCTGGAGACCGAGCTCGTCGCCGATCTCCTGAAAGGCGTCGAAGAGCGCGACCTCGTCGATGAGGCCGCGGTGCTGGTCACCGGCTATCTCGGCTCCCCCGGCAATGCGGCGGTGATCGCCGACTTCGTCGAGCGGGCGCTGACGCGGAATTCGAAACTGGTCTATCTCTGCGATCCCGTGATCGGCGATGACGGCCGCGTCTATGTTGCCGACGGCATTCTGGACGTGTTGCAGCACCGGCTGCTGCCGGCCGCCAACCTGATCACGCCGAACCAGTTCGAGCTCGAGCTGCTGTCGGGCGTCACGATCGCGGACACGCAGGGCCTGCGCACGGCGTGCGCGGCGCTGGCGGGGCAACGTCGCATCGATGTCGTCGCTACCGGTTGCACGCTCGCTGACACGGCAGAAGGGCAGGTGGAGACGATCCTGTGCGCCGACGGCCAGCTGTCGCGCTTTGCGACGCCGCGGTTGCCGATCCGCCCCTCAGGCACCGGCGATCTGCTCACCGGCCTGATTGCGGCGCATCTGGCCAAGGGCAAGGCGATGCAGGCGGCCGTACGGCTCGCGGTCGAAACCATCTTTGCGGTGCTGGTGCGCACGCAAGACGCGGGCACCGCCGAAATGCGCCTCGTACCGCTGCCGATCCCCGGGCGGAAGCCGTAACAGGTCAGGTCGCGCGCTTGCCGGCCGATTGCGCCGACTTCTGCGGCTTGGCCAAACCCTTCTGCTCGCGTGCGGCGTGTGTCTTTCGCAGCTTTGCGTGGGCCGCGGCCCGCGTCACCTTCTTGGACCTCACGTTGGCCGCTTCCTTGTGGTCTCCCGTGCCACGCTTCGAGATGTATTCCTGTCCGTCGACCGGGCCGACATGCGGCGGATCGCGGCCGAGATAGGGCCGGCCGATGCCGAATGCCTTGCCGTTGGCGTCGACCCACTTCCACAGGATTTCGGTCGAGACCCAGCGCTGCGTGCGGTTGTTGCCCTGGGTGCTGACGATGTCGGCCGCCATGCCATGGCCGTAGCCACCGCGCGTGCTGCCGCCATGATAGGAGCGGTCGGAGGCGGCCTTCAGGCCGCTTGCGATCGACTGGCGGTAGTCGTCGCGAAACGCGCTGGTGATGCCCGGCGACAGGCCGGCGGCCTCGGCTGCGAGCATCATGCGAAACAGCTTTCGCTTGAAGCTCTTGTCCATGCCGCCGATGACGTAATCCATCATCTGCATGCTGGCGCGCTCGGCCGCTTTCGGATCCTTCCAGCCAAAATCCTGATCGACCAGCTTTGTGAAGCTGCGCATCACCGTGACCATCTTGCCCCTGCGCTTGACGGTGACGGGGCGGCGGTCCTCGACCTTGATCGAATCCTCCTTCGCGGTGCGCTGATAGAGCGTCCACAGATAGCGGTCGATGCAGGCGTCCATGACAAAGCACTCATCGAGCACGGCGACGGTGTCAGCCGGCGGCGAGGGCTTGCTCGCGGCAGGCGCTGGGTCGGTCGCGATCGCTGCGGGCGACAGCGCATCTGTCGGCACAATCTCGGTGGGATCGGCGGATGCGAGCTTGACCACGGGCTCCGGCGCCGGTGCGGCTTCTGCCGGTGCAGCCTCGCTGAGGATGGGCGGCGGGGGTTCAGGTGATATCTGTAGTGCCGGCGACGCCTCCGCCGGCAAGATCAGCGCCGGATCGGCCGAGGCGAGCTTGATGACGGCGGCGGGCATCTCGGCTGTTGCGGTCTCGGGGGCCGGATCCGGATTCGGTGTCGCGGCGACAGCGGCCGCGATATCGGCGGTCAGGGCGATGCCATCCTCGATGGCCGCAGCATGCGGGACGTCGGCGAGCTCGAGCCGGCCAAGATCTTTCGCGCGCGACACGGCGGCAGCATTGGCGCTGCTTTTCTCGATGAGGGCCGGAGCGGAGGCGGACAGGGAGAGCACCAGCCAGCCGGCGAGAACGGCCGAGGGGCACGAGACCGCCACCAGAAGAGACCGCCGATCATTCATGATCCCTGCCTCCAAACGGTTCTGTTCGAACCAATCTTGCACAGCCAGGCACGCGACGCGTCAATTGTTCGGAGGATGGTGTGGCGGCGCAATGGCGCAAATAGGCGAAATGGGTCTTTTCGGGCGGGTGTTGCCGAGGTGCAACGCGAATTCCCTGCGGTTTCAGGGGCGGCAAGTGGCTGAAAAGCGCCAGCCATTCATTGTCATCAAATTGAAGGGATTGAATTTACTCAATCTTGGATTGCGGTTTGGTATCTCTCCCGTAACGGCAACGTGCGGTAGAGTTGGAAGGATGCGAGTTGTGAAATTGAAATGCCTGTTGACCGAATTTGCCGCCGATGAATCCGGCGCCACCGCGATCGAATACGGCTTGATTGCAGCTGGTATCGCGCTGGCGATCATCGAGATCATCTATGCGCTCGGCACCAATCTCGTCGCAAAGCTGCAATCGCTGGCGACGGCGTTGAAATAAGCCGCGTGGACGCGGGGCATGTGCTCGGTGCCTGACCGCCGCCCATAAAAGTGTCATGTCGCGTCAGGCGGGGCTTCGACCAAGCGCTTGTGCGCATTAAACATATTGCCATGCAGCGGGCGCGCTGTTGCAATGCAGCAGAGCATGTCGCAATGCAGCAAAACGCGCTTAAATGTGCTCCGAACTTCCACTCAGGAGCATCACCAATGAACAAGAAGACTCTGTCGATCGCCGCCGCCATCCTGACGATCGCGGGCAGCACCGCGGCCTTCGCCGCCGAGCTGCCGACCTATGAGGCCAACGGTTTTCCGGTCTCCCCCCTGCAGGTGCGCGTGCTCGGTGCCGCGCATGTCCAGCAGCAGGCAACCGTGCCGACCACGGTCGCTTCGGTCCACCAGGCCCGCGTGCTGACGCCGCGCAAGGTCAAGACCGCTGACGTCACGACGGGCACGGCCCGCTGATCTCAATCGTCTGAAGACAACACGAAGCTGGCTCGTCTCCTCCCGAGCCTGCACGGACCGCGTTCTCTTTCGGGAGCGCGTCTTTTTTTGAGAGGCGTGCCGTGATCTGGCGCGCCGTGCGCGGGTTGAGAAAGTTGCGGCAAGAAAAATCGCCGTCGCGCGCCGGTTGTGTACGGCCGTTCAAGACGAGTGTGATCTCTTTAATAGTTGCTTTGCAGATCGCGGCGCCTGATGCGGGCGTCGCTCATTGGCGGCCAAAAATCGTTTTCATAATGGAGGGCGTCATGCCCGTTGCGCAGAAAGCCGTTATTGCCACCACCTCGCCGCGCGCGTTCATTCTCAGGCATCTTGCATTATTCGCAGCCGCCGCGCTGTTCGTGTTCGTGCTGAGCCTGACCTATGGGCTCGATCTCAGCCCCGGATTTTTCTGAGCGAAGTTGCGCAGCTCGATTCGGGCTACGCATGCTTCGATGAGCGTAGACTGGACGGCGATCTTCCATAGAGCTCGGCGAACGCGGCGTTGAAACTCCGCAGGCTGCCGAAGCCGGCCTGGAACGCGATGTCGGTCATGGTGTGTTCGCCGGCATCGAGCAGGCGTTTTGCGCGCTGGACGCGCAGCGTCTTGGCAAGCTGCTGCGGCGTCGCGCCGACATGGCGCTCGAACAAGCGCGCCAGGTGACGCGAGGAGATGCCGAGCCGCATCGCGAGCGTCACCACCGAATCTTCATCGAGCGCGCCCTCGTTGATCAGCTTCACCGCGCGCGCGACCGTCGAACGCGTGCCGTTCCAGGCCGGGCAGAACGGCGCTGTTTCGGGGCGGCAGCGCAGGCAGGGACGGAAGCCAGAGGCTTCGGCCGCGGCCGCCGTCGGGTAATAGACGACGTTGCGCGTCAGCGGCTGCTTGGCCGGACAGACGGGGCGGCAATAGATGCCCGTGGTCTTCACCGCGGTGAAGAAGCGGCCGTCATAGCGGGGATCCCTGCGCAGGCGCGCGGCGTTGCAGTCGTCAAAACTCAGCATGGCCGGATGATAGCGCATGCCCGCGCGGGAGGAAGGGCCGCCGGATGACCGAGTCCGATTGTGGCGAGCCGCAACGCGCATGGCGGCCTAGAAGGCGGCCCTAGATGCAAGCCCCCTCAATGCCAGTCCTGGAGCGCGCCGTGACCAGCCCGAAAGACATCGTCCTCAACGCCTGGAAGACCTTTTCGTCGCGCGATGCCGGCCGCATCGCCGCGCTGTTCACCGACGATGCCGAATGGATCGCGCAGAAGGGTAACGCCACCGCGGTCGCGCTCGATCACACCGATCACATGGTGGGCGCGCAAGCGATCGCGCGCTTCATCGCGCAGGAGATGCACAGGATGTATTCCGAGATCGATATCGCCTTCCGCGGCGTCTACGCCGACGGCGATGTCGTGATCGTGGAGGAGCGGATGCGTGCCACGCTTGCGGGCGGCAAGCCGTACGAGAACGACTATTGCTTCGTGTTCACGGTGGCCGGGGACCGTATTCGCGAGGTGCGGGAATACATGGACACGCGCAAGGGATGGCGGATGGTGTTCGGCGAGGAGGCATGATGGTTGGGATAGGCCGCGTGCCAGACCTGCAACGGCGTGGGTTGAGGCGGCTCACGCGCTGACATAAGGCTTGCCCATGGATCAGCGAACGAGCGGCGCTGACGCTCTCATTCAGAAGAACGATGCGGCGCCGGCGGTACTCGGCGTCGTCTGCGGCCTGTCGGCTGCGCTGTTCTGGGCGCTGGGCTTTGCCGGCACGCGGCACGGCCTCAAGGTCGGTTTCACCCCGGTCGATCTGCTCGTGCATCGCTATGTCTGGTCGGGCATCGCGTTCCTGCCGCTGGTCGCGCGCGCCGGCATCGGTGATCTCTGCGGCATCGGCTGGGGCAGGGGCCTTGTGCTGATGGTGCTCGGCGGTCCCGTGATGTCGCTGATCTCCTACACCGGATTCCTGTTCGTGCCGCTCGGCCACGGCAGCGTCATCCAGCCCTCATGCGCGACGCTCGGCGGCCTCCTGCTAGCGGCGGTCGTGCTGAAGGAGCACATCTCCGCTTCGCGCCTTGCCGGCGCCCTGGTCATCGTCGGCGGCCTCTGCGTGATCGGCACGGAATCGATCGGCCATATCGGGTCCGATGGTGTGCTCGGCGATCTGACCTTCGTGCTCACCGGATTCATGTTCGCCGGTTTTGGCGCGCTGCTGCGGCACTGGCGCGTCTCCGCCGTGTCGGCCGCGCTCGTCATCAACGTGCTGTCGCTGCTGCTGTTGCCGGTCTATCTCGCCACCGTCGGTCTCGCCCATGTCGCGGCGATCGGCGTGACCGAGAATGCCATTCAGGCGCTGGCGCAGGGCGTGCTCGCCGGCCCCGCCGCGCTTTATCTGTTCGCCGTCTCGGTCCAGCGCCTCGGCGTCGCCCGCGCCGCCGTGATCCCGGCCTGCGTGCCGGCGCTGACGCTCCTGGTCGGCTGGCTGCTGCTCGGCGAGCCGCCGACGATGTTGCAGGTGGCGGGCCTGGTCACGGTGCTGGGCGGGTTCTATCTGGCGCAGCGGCAGCGGTGATCGCGCAGCGCGACCGGAGGTGCGGCAACATTCCGGATTATGCATCCGCTCCGTCCGAGCTACGCTGCCCGTCATGACCATCTTGCTCAACATCGACGTTCCCGACGCAGCGCAAGCGACCACCTTCTACACCGCCACCTTCGGCCTGACGGTCGGCCGCCGCTTCGGCACCGACTTCGTCGAGCTGCTGGGCTGGCCCGCGCCGCTGTATCTTCTGACCAAGCAGGCCGGCACGCCGGGCGCGGGCAGCGACCGCCGCCGCTACGAGCGGCACTGGACGCCGCTGCATATCGACGTCGTCGTCGACGACGTCGATGCCGCCGTCGCGCGCGCACTTGCCGCCGGTGCGACCCTCGAGGCGCCCGCGCGCGATGCGCCCTATGGCCGGATCGCCATGCTGGCCGATCCTTTCGGGCACGGGTTTTGTCTGCTGGCGTTCAGCGCGAAGGGGTATGACGCGCTGCTGGAGGAATAGCTCGAGCGGACGCGGGCGGCTTAGGCCTTCTTCACGAACTCCGATTTCAAATTCATCGCGCCGATGCCGTCGATCTTGCAGGCGATGTTGTGGCCGTCGGTGGCGTCCTGGAGGCGGATGTTCCTGACCTTGGTGCCGCCCTTGACGACCGACGACGACCCCTTGACCTTGAGGTCCTTCATCACGATGACGCTGTCGCCATCGGCGAGCGCATTGCCATGCGCATCGCGCACGCCGGCCTCCTGCGCGACCGGAGTGGCCGCATCGCCCCCAGCGCTCCATTCATGGGCGCACTCCGGACAGACCCAGAGATCGCGGTCCTGATAGGCGTGCTCGGACTGGCAGTTCGGGCATTTCATCGGTTCGGTCATTGCTTGCCTCGTCACCCCCTAGAGCCTTTCCCGTTCCGATGGAATCGGAACGGGAAGGCTCCAGGTTTTTGTTTTGGCGCGTTTTCTTTACGCGAGCCGGTATCCCGAAAACGCTCTCACGGGCGCGCCGCACGCATTCCGCCGGAAAAGATGGATTGGGAGCAAATCCTTTACCATGGCGTCCGGTCCCGGTTGAAGTGCCGGAGCCTTAGGAGTTCGGGAAAAATTCCGCGGTATCCATGTCCTGATCATACGGATGCGTCGGCTCCGCCGTTCGACGCTGCCGCAAGCTTTGGGAGTCCAGGTCATGAGCGAGCATCGTGCCGCTGCCAGACATCAGACGTTGCGAACCGGGATTGTCGAGTTCGACAACGGCACCGGCAGCCTCGTCAGCGTGCCCTGCACGATCCGCGATGTCTCCGGCACCGGCGCCCGCCTGCAACTCAACTCGTCGCTGTGGGTGGCCGAGCAGTTCACGCTGGTCTTCAGCAGCGGACTGCGCAAGAACTGCCGGGTCGCCTGGCGTAAGGGGAGACTGATCGGCAGCGCGTTCACTGAGGGTTATGCGAGCCTGGACGAGCAGGCTGTCATGATGACCGCGGACGAGCAGTCCCGGCACCGGCTCGGGATCGGCGCGCGCGTCAGAGCGGCGCGCGAGACCCGCGGCTACACCGAAGCCCAGCTCGCCGAGCGCATCGGCGTCACGCCCGCCTTCCTGGCGCTGGCCGAGAACGGCGAGGCCGACATTCCGCTCTACCAGCTGATGCACATCGCCGATTTGCTGATGGTCGGCCTCGACGGGCTCGTCGCAGGTCCGCCGCCTGAGGACGTCGACGCGGCGTAGGGGCCACCTCGCGGAACCGTTCGCCCAACAAAAATGTCGAAAACAACCCCATGCACCGTAGAAAACACGCATGATTTCAGGGGGCCGCGAGATCGAATATTGTGTTGATCCTTCGGCAAGCCGGGTCGTCGACTGCCCGGATCGATTTCGGTGATCCCGAATAAAATTTGACTCGTCGGGCAAAACAGGGGCACTATGGCATGGTAGCGCCGGTGCGACGGAGAGGTGCGTCGCCGGGGCCGCGGGGCGACATGCCGAAAAACCTGAAGAGAAAACTGAAGACCTACCAGACCTCGCTCGGCTTCTACGATCAGGCGGTCGCCGCACCCTCGATGAAGTCGGCGCTGGAGGCCTGGGGCGCCAGCTCCAACCTCTTCCATCAGGGCGCTGCGAAGGAGACCGATGATCCCGACATCGTCGCCGCGACCATGGCAAGCCCGGGCGTCGTGCTCCGGCGTCCGGTCGGCTCCGACGGCCCGTTTACCGAGAGCGCCGAGCTGCCGACCGATCTCGTCGACGGTGAGGCCAAGCGAAAACCCAAGTCCAAATCCAAGTCCAAATCCGAGTCGAAGCAGCGTCCGGCCAAGGGCGCAACAAAACAGTCACGCAAGATTGACGATCAAGACGCGCGCAAAGCCGCCGCGGCGTTCGAGAAGGAAGAGCGGCGGCGAGACGCCGAGCGCCGCAAGGAAGAGGCCGCCCGCGCCAAGGAGCGAGTGCGCCGAGACAAGGCGGTTGCCACGGCCCAGGCGGCGCTGGACGCAGCGAGGCGGGAGCACGACGCGAAGGCGGAGGCGATCGAAGCCGAGCGGGCCGCGCTCGACGAACGCGCCGAGGCCGAGCAGGGCCGGTGGGACAAGCAAAGGATGAAGCTGCAGGAGGCGTTGCGCCGCGCGCGGGAGTAGGGAACGCGCTGGGGAGCGCGCGGCCGGTCAATTGGGTTGCGAGCTTGCGTCGTCGCTGCCGAGCCGACACCTGCTCGCACGGCAGCTCAAGAAGAGGTTGAACACTCACAAGATCAGTTATCGCTGCGTGCGGCATTCGTGATTAGGAAAAAATGGCAATGTTGAGGCTGTCAAGGATTCATCTGGTTAGGATGCCGCTTATCACCGTAATACACTCAACGCCGTTTGGGGTTCTGGGTGCGTATTTGGGAGGATAATCATGGCAAGTATTGAACAATTGCACAGACGTGAAGGAGTAAACTTGGTTCAGCTCGAGGCGGACATTGCGTCGGTACGCACGGGAAGCTCCATCGCTTCCATTGCTCTGCCTGATTACGTCGAGCACACCGCGGGTGTGACGCGCGTCGGAGCGCTCAGTGCAGAGGCGGTCATTCGCGACTATGAGTCCGCCGCAAAGGAGATCGAGGCCATGGGCACCGAGTTGATCGACGCCGCGCAGAAATGCGAGGCGCTGACAGCCCAGGTCCACGATGCGATCGCTTTCATGCGCGAAACGGCGGCGGGGTATCGGGAAGAGGGACGGAAGATATTCAAGCGCATCGAAGAATGCGCGCTATTCACCGAAGACGTCCGCAAGACCTGCGAACAGATCAAGCGCAGAATGGCGGAAGTCTCGGTCGGCGAGTCTCCCGAGCCGGAGCTTGCGGAGCAAGAACCCGAGCCGAACGGCATCGCCGTCAGGGCGTTGTTGAGCGAGATACACTGAAGTGGGCGTCGAGCGTCCTTCGTAGGACGGTTAAGTCGTTGCGAAACCCATCGTCGCGCGCAGCGTCGATGGGTTCGCTTCCGCTCGTCGAGCTACGCTTGCTGCTTCACCAGACCTTCAGTCCGGCTTGCGCCCGCTGATCGCGTGCGCCCGGGCGCTGCAGGTGATACGGCCGTGCGGGTCGGCGGCGAGACGCGCCTTCACCCGCTGCATGAGCCCGGTGACGTCGGCCGCCGGCATCGCGGCGATGACAGGTGCGGTAGAGGGAGCCTTCGTCTCGACGTTCCAGAACTCGTCGAAATCGCGAAAGGTCCGCTGCACGGTGATCTCGCGCGTGGCGATCCGCTGCAGCCCCGCCGCGCTCCAGAAACCCTTGAGCGCCGCGAGGGTGGAGACTTCCATATGTGGCGGGCGCGTCGGCGACAGCCCCATCGCGCGCATCTCATCGAGGATCGGATCGAGTGGAAAGCCGCCGCCCGTCATGTCCCACATGTAGGTCGCGACGAGGCCGCCGGGACGAACCACCCGCACCAATTCCGAGACACTCTTCGCAGCATCCGGCACGAACACGAGAACCAGGGCCATCACCGCGGCATCGAAGCTCGCGGCCGGAAACGGCAGTGCCATGGCGTCGCCTGTCTGAAACGCAGCACCGCGGGCTCCGGGTCGTGTGCGGGCAAAGGCGAGTTGCCCCTCGGACGGATCGATGCCCTGCACGTCGGCAGGGGTACAGCGCGCAAGGATGAGTTCGGTGAAGGCGCCATTGCCGCAGCCGACATCGATCCAGCGCTGCCCTTGCGCGGGCTTCAGCCAGTCGAGAAAGACCTCGCCGACCGAACGACTCCACACGCCCATCATCTGCTCATAGGCAGCACCGTCGTCGAAGCGAAGCTCGGGCATGGGACGGCTCCACTGGCGCCTCGTCATTGGCGTTTCCGCCGGCGATGCGAGAGGGCGAGGTTAACACATTGGTCATTTCTTTGCGGTCATTTTCACGGCCTCAGTCAGCAAAGAGGCACCATGTCCGACATCACCATTCCCGGCGGCAAAATCCGTTCCTTCGTCGAGCGGATCGAGAACCTCGACAGCGAATTGCAGGAGTTGAGCGAACAGAAGAAGGAAGTCTTCTCGGAAGCCAAGGGTGAAGGCTTCGATGTGAAAATCCTCAAGGAGATCATCAAGCTCCGCAAGGAAGACAAGAACGAGCGCGACGAGCGCGAAAGCCTGCTCGATCTCTATATGCGCGCGATGGACACGGCGTCGCAGGAGCCGGCGAAAGCGGCGTGAGACGATCGGATTGATGCGTGAAGAGGGATAGCCGCGATCGGTGGATTGCGGCTATCGTTCCAGCGTGACGCGGGGAGGAGGCAAGGAGAAGCCGACAGCGGTCATTCAAGCAAAGTCGCGCGCAAATTAGCTTGCCTTGCTTTGCGTCCTTGAGCACTCTTCCCGGGAAGGAGGCCAACGCATGAAGATCATGACTGTCGCGTGTGCGCTCGGAACGGCCCTGGTGCTGTGCAACCTCGGGATATCAGGCGCTGAAGCCCGGACGCGGAAGGCCCAAGTCGTTCGCGAACCACAGCAGAGGCTCATCGTCACGGCGCCCGTGCTCAGGCCAACGCCGTGGGATTACTACATTGTTCCACGATATCGCTATCGCCCTGAAGACGACCGGGTCGATCCATACGGCCCGCCCTATGTGTCGTCATGGGTCCGCTATGAGGGATGGCGGTGGCCATACTGGTGGTGAAGGCCGCCAACGGACGCGGAATGGAATAGACGTGTAGGATGGGTAGAGCGACTTGTCCGCCGTAGCTCGAAGAGCGAAGGCGGAAGCGAAACCCATCAATGGCCGTCATGGAATGATGGGTTTCGCAAGTGCTCCACCCGTCCTGCGCGCTGCTGCTCGAGGCATCCCCGAGACGTGCTATGCTCCCGGGGGGAGGAATCGGCATGAGAGTCGTTACCGCGATACTCGCTCTCTTTCTTGCAAGCCCGGCCGCCGCCCAGGAATGCCAGACATGCTCAATGGCCGACGCCTGCATGAAGGAGTACGGCAAGGCGACGTCGGAGGCCCAAAGGGCCACGAAGCAGGCAGTCCGGGACTGGAAGCAGAACCTGGACCGAAAGGCCTCCGCCGAATTGTCCAGCAGGGGCATACTCGCATTGCAGGACGCGATGGAGGCGCAGGTTCGTTCGGAGCTGGAGCGGCTGAAGGAGTGCCTGGCGAAGATCAGGTAGGGCGCAAGCGCGCGGCGGGAAGCACGCTCATTCAGGGAGGGTTGAGCCTTTGCGAAAACGCATGATCTTCGCGGCTGGCAAGACACTGGTTAAGACACTGGTTGCGCCGTTGTCGTGACAAGCTTCGCATAAGCGCCCGTTGGGATAGTGGCATCTCCGAGTTAGAGGAGATTCTGTAATGCCGATCGCGGGGCAAAAGCTGGCCTTTGTCATGGCCTCGTCCAACCATGGAACGATGATCGTCAATCGCTTCGACTATCGCATGGTCGGTCCTGACCGCGGCTACGGTGTGGGGTTTCAGATCCTCGAAACGGCTGCTTTCGATCCAGTCGAAGTCAAGATTGCTCTCGAACTGCTGGCATTACGACGGCGGTACCACGGTGACGGGGTGGTCGCTATCGACTGTGGTGCGAATATCGGCGTGCACACGATCGAATGGGCCTCGTTGATGACGGGCTGGGGTTCGGTGGTTGCGATCGAAGCCCAGGAACGGATCTACTATGCCCTGGCGGGCAACATTGCCATCAACAACTGCTTCAATGCGTTGGCGGTGCATGCTGCCGTTTCCTCCGAATCCGGCACGATGCAAATTCCACATCCAAACTATTTTGCGCCTTCCAGCTTCGGCAGCCTGGAATTGCGGCAGCGCCCGAGTAACGAATTCATCGGCCAGCCGATCGACTACACCAACAACACCGTCCTCATCCGAAAAATGACGCTGGACGAGCTCAACTTGCCGCGAGTCGACTTCATCAAGATCGATATCGAGGGCATGGAGATGGAGGCCCTTGCGGGGGCTCGGGAGACAATCAAAAAGTACCGCCCGATCCTCTTGATCGAAAAAATCAAGACGGATAACCGGCAACTCGAGCATTGGCTCAACGACAATGGCTACCGGTTTATGGCTCTCGACATCAACATTCTCGCAGTCCATCAAAGCGACGAGTGTTGGAAGGATATCAACGCGCCTCAAAGCGCCGGCCAGCCCGCTGAAGCACGCGCCCTCGCGACAATGAATGTCTAGGCTGGTGCAAGGTGCCGGCTGACTGCTCCAACTATCCCATGAGCTAATTGCCGTCATCCGCCGCAAGGCGCAGAAATCGCCGTTTCATCGCGTTGACCTTGGCGATATAGCTTGCCACCGAGTGGTCGCCGCAGCGCTCGTCGGCGTTCATCTGAAATTTGCGGCGCGCGTAGGCCGTGGCGGGGCCCGCGCCGCAGAGATGGATGAAGGCGGCCAGATCCTGCTTCTGCTCGCGGCTTGCCTTCACATCGCCGGCGCGGGCGAGAACGTCAGCCACGTTGCGGTCGAGATACACCGAGGCCAGCTCGATGGCGTGGCTCGGGATCGCGCGGGTGTAGAGGCCGGTGAACCCGCAGCCGGTCTCCGTGACCGCGTTGCCGCGGACACAGAACCGTGCGGCGTCGGCGAAGGCCGGGTCGGTCATTTGGTAGAGGCCGACGGCGCTGGAGGCGGGCCGGTAGATCGCGAGCGGGTTGAGGCTCAATCGCCAGCGCCAGTAGGTGCGCGCCACCGGATTGCCCGAACTTTCGACCTGCGCCAGCGCGGCCAGCAATTCGGGCGTGACCGTCGCGGTGGAGAAGGTTCGGAACAGCGGCCCGTATTGCCGCCAGTTCTCGGCCGGCTCCTTGTCGAGGGTGTTGCCGACGAAGACGAACAGCTCGGTCGGCTTGCGGACCAATTGATAGCCGATGTTCAGCAGTGCTGCGACCGCAAGCAGGATCGCCACGCTGCCTGCGATCCGAACCATCCGCGGTGCGCGCGCGAACCTCTTTCGCACCCACCGGGCGCCCCGCCGGACGTTGCGAAGGCGGGGGAGGAGGCGACTGCTTTTTTGTGGCATGGGTTGTTGTGGGAGCGGACAGGAGGTCCTACGGGTCTAGATTTAGCCCCGCACCCTGAGCCGTATATGTGCCAAGCGATGCCCCTGCGTCATCTACGAACTCGATCTCGTATGCTGGCGGCTCGGCCGCATGCGCGATCAGAATGGTCCCTCGGGTACCCGGCGGCAGTGGAATCGCTGGCGTCCTTTGCTTCAAGGTGACTACGTCATATTCTTTCGGCATCGACATATTTTCCTGACTGGAAGCGGACAGTTCGCCAGCGAGTGGCGCTCCGCCGTCGGCTCATCCGCCCTGCTGGCTCACCAATCCAGATCGCCGTAGGGGTCGGCCATATAGGGCGGGGGCATCCAGCGTCCTCGCGGCGGCGGCGGCCTGGGCCGCCGGGGTGCCGCCGCTTGCACGTGCGGCCGTGCGGGCGCAGCCGTCTCGCTGCTCGTCGCGCTCCGCACGACCGGTTTCGCGGGTGCAGGTGCGGATGACGTCGTCAGTTGCGTTTGCAGCGCCTGGACCTGCGCGGCGAGGCGCGCATTGTCCGCCGCATCCTTCTCCTGCGCCGCCTTCAGTTGTTGAATGGTGTCGGCCTGCTCGCGCAGTGCCTGCTCGTTGCGGCTTTTCAGTTGCTCGAGCTTTCCGTTGATGCTGGCAAGTTCGCTGGTGATGGTCTTGAGCGATTGCGCGAGATCGGACGATGATTGGTCAGGCGCCGTGCTGGCAGCTCTTTGAGCGTCAGGTCTTTGAGCGTCAGGTCTAGCAGCGTCAGCTTTTGGAGCCTCAGCTCTTGGAGCGCTTTCCGTTTCCTTGCCGAGCGGCGGCGCGGGCACCGGAGCGGGCCCATCCGCAGCAGCCAGTTGCACGGCCGGCGGCTGCGCCGGAGTTTCGACCGCGGATGCTCGCTGGGGCTGACTGGCGGCCGGCGGAGCCCATCGCGCCATGATCGATTTGGCCTCATCGCGATATTGCGAAGCGAAGGCGGCACCGAGAATGCCGATCGCCAGCACGAGGCCAACCAAGGCACGCAGCATGGTCCGATCTCCCTTCAGGCCTTGATTGCCAACCTTGCTATCCGGTGGCGGGGCCTTGTCCCTGGGAGTTTCGGCTGCCTTCGCACCGGCGCTCGCTTGCGGGGCGCGCGTGCCTTCGTTGCCGCGTTCCATTCCGGAAACCAGCCGGTCCAGCCGCGCAAGGTCCTGCTCTGCGCTCTTGATCTGGTCATAGGCCCGCGCCAGCCCGCCATCGGCGCGCACCTCGTCCGGTTTGGGGCCCTCAGGCTTGGGGCCTTCAGGCTTGGGGCCATCAGACTTGGGTTCGTCAGGCTTGGGGTCGTTCGCTTCAGGCACCGATGCGCGCTCCATCCAGTCGGGCGTCAATGGGAGTGCGGCAGTCCGATCGTCGGAAGGATAGGCCTCACCGTCGTCCAACACAACGCGCGTGCGAAGGAGAAATTATGGCGGGCTCCGGTTGCTGAATCAGCCGGGCGCTGCTCCCCCGGGCATCCCTGCGACGTGCTATGCTATCGCGGGAGGAAGCGCCATGAGGGTCCCCACCGCGACACTCGCCCTGCTTCTTTCAAGTCCGGCCGCGGCCAGGAGTGTCATGCTCAATGGCCGACGCCTGCATGAAGGAGTACGTTAAGACGACGTCGGAGGCCCGAAGGGCCACCAAGCAAGCCATCCGGGATTGGAAGCAGAATCCGGACAGGAAGGCCTCCGCAGAATTGTCCGCCAGGGGCATACTCGCATTGCAAGACGCCATGGAGGCGCAGGTACGTACGGAGCTGGAGCGCCTGAAGGAGTGCCTGGCGAAGATCAGGTAGGGCGGGGCGCAAAGGAGGATCCGATGAAATCGCTTCTGCTGCTCACGGCGAGCGGTCCGCTGCTCATTCTCACTTCGCACCAGTCCCTGGACGACCAGAGGCTCCTAGGGGTGCTCAGGCAAAAAGGTATCGGCAAATTCGTCGCGTTCGAGGTTCCCTTGTCGCTCGCCAGAGAGCGCTACGGCGGGCACTTTCACGCGGTCGAAAGCAATCTGCACGAGACCGATGATTTGAGAGTACTCGACTTCAACGGCCAGCGGGTCTTTCAGCTCTTTCATTTCGAAGAGCTCGGTTCACCGATCCTGATAGAGCAGTCGTGATCCGGTTTGGTTCGGCGGCGAAAGGGGATGTGTTGAGCAGGGCTGTTCCGAAGGGACGCCGATTGAGGTACGGTGGAGGCTTGGACCCGTGGAGTCTGCCATGACGTCATATACTGTCGGGTTGAAGCTCGGGGTGCGTGCCAAGGTGCTCACGATCGAAGCCGAGGACGCATTGGTCGCGGCGCTGAAGATCAAGCTCGAGAACCCCGAGGCACTCGTCACCTACGTTCGCAAGTCAAATCGGCGTGGCGATCGTCGCCACCCGCACGAAGTGCAGCGGGCCAAGACAACCGGCTAGCCGATGCGGAGACTGCAGCAAGTAGCCCGGATGAGCCAACGGGTCGGCGCGAAGCGCCGCCCGATGACAGGCTCCGCGACTTCCGGGAGTTCATTCGACGAGTTTTCCCGGATGTCGCTGTGCTCATCCGGGTTGCGCTTGCTGGCTCACGTCTCTTCCGGCTCCGTGGCGTCGGAATACGCAACTGCCGCTAGTGACGTGTCGCGCGAATTTCGAGCGTCGTCTGGGTGAGCCTGGCCACGAACCCCTCAAAATGCATGACCCGTTGTCTGGTCAATTGTTCATGCAACTCGGCGATCTTCTGGGATTCGGCGACAAACGAGTCGCACACCTGTTTCGC
Source organism: Bradyrhizobium sp. Pa8 (assembly GCF_052588265.1). Classification (NCBI taxonomy): domain Bacteria; kingdom Pseudomonadati; phylum Pseudomonadota; class Alphaproteobacteria; order Hyphomicrobiales; family Nitrobacteraceae; genus Bradyrhizobium; species Bradyrhizobium sp. Pa8. The sequence goes on from NZ_CP176767.1 coordinate 4,424,236, forward strand.
GTACTCCATTTGAAGCTCAAAGGCCTCGACGGGTGAGCGCGCCGTCGCGAGCTTTCCCAGGAAGGCCCAGGCGTGCTCGAGCGACGTCCTCGTGTAGTCGCTATAGGCAGCGGCAATGGCCTGCGTGCTGCTGGCGTGGGAGGGTTCCACCGATGTGACGGGCGCGCTTGCAGCGATCTCCATCCCGGAAGCCTCGCCCGGCAAGGCAGCAGCCGACGGTACCTGCGCACTGATCTCCCGGCTCGTCGCTTGGCTGATCTCTTGCTCGGTCTCTTGGCTGATCTCTTGCCTGTTCTCTTGCTTGTTCTCTTGGCTGACCTCCGCCGAGGCATCCGGCACTTGATGGGCTGCAGTCGCGTGTTGCCCGCCGGTCCCGGTCCGTTGCCCGGCCTTCTTCTTCCCGCCGCGCCGGCCGGATTTTCCCGTTGGCTTATTTTCGCCCGCACTCAACATTGCAAATGACTCCTCAATATCGCTGAAGCCGCAAGCCTCCGTCGTGTTTGCGCTGAAATCGCGATTGTGGATTGTCGCTTGCGTGGCGGCCATGTGGTGAGATTTTGCCGGGTATCGGCAAGGCATCCTGCCGGGTCTTGGCCGTCCTGCGCGCGAGACCATGCTGGCCCGATCCGCGTCATCGATCTCGTCGTTGGCGAGATTGATCCTCGCGTTCGTCGTCACCGGAACAGGGCGACATAGACCACGTAGAGCCAGCCCAAGATGCCGTGGATGATCGCCCACAGGATCGAATGATTGTTGGTGTAGGAGATTGCGATGGCGAGTGCGGAGCCAAAACCCACGCCGTATTTGGCGCCCTCGACCCGAACCCCGTAGTAGCGATTGCCGTTCATGGCGGTCCTTCCTGCGGGGCCACGCTTGCTCATCATGCCTTATAAAAGTATTCCGGTAGTTGTGAAATGGCACACAGACGGCAGCCCTTGGGTCTGCTTCTGTGGCGCCGACACAAGACCCTCGTGCGCCGCTCGGCGATGCGCACCGGGCTGGTCGGCATTTGGCAATTTCGGGATGATCGCTATGGGCGCTTTCAATCGCACGGCCATGCTTTGCAGCTCTTTCATCGTGTCCACCATGAGCGGGTGAACCGAGAGATTTCGCGTGCGCGCAGCGGCGCGTGCAGGGATGTTTCTTGAGGCCCCGCCGGTGACGGACGGGGCCTTTCCATTTTTCATGTCAGCCCACGACTGCCCGGCGGTGCCTTCGCGAAGAAGGATGCAGGGTCATGTGGGAGTATTTTGGACCCGATTTTGCTTTCGACGTGGTGAAGGGAGTGGTCGCCGGAATAGCCTCAATGGCGTTTCAGGTCGTCGCCCCGCGGACGTTTCATGCCGCGAAGCGGTTTCGCGCACGCTGGGTTGCCAGAAAAGACGCAAGACAAGCCGCAAGGCAAGCACGCCGCAACGCGCCGGCGAATGATGAGCCGTGAGGTCTCGTAGGATGGGTGGAGCAAAGCAATACCCCCCGCTTTGGCACATCACGATTGACTATCCTACGGGCTGGCACCAGCCTGACTTCCGAGGCTGGGTTCGGGAGCCGGCAATCAATAGCGGCCGCCGCTGCCCTTTTGCTGCGTGATCCAGTCCGACAATGTTTTCGGTGCCGATTTCGCAGTCCGGCCCGGTGATGCCTTCGCATTGTCGCGGACGCCTTTCGTCGGACGGGCGCGCGGCGCTTCCGTTGCGTTGACGCGCTTCGAGGCAGCCGTCGATGTCTCTGCGGCTTCCTTCTCGAGGCGCAACTGTTTCAATCGCGCCATCTTGATGCGCTCTGCCTCGACTTCGGGTCTTTCGGACAGCAGCGGCTTGGGTTGAGCAAGCTCGGCCGGGACCCGCACACCGAGTATGGTCGTCTCGCCGAGCGCCTTGCAGGCTTCGAGCCGATGCAGTCCCTCGACCAGAACGAGCCGGTCTCCGTCGAGCCGAACGGAAATGGGCTCCTGTTGTCCGATGTCCAGCATACTTTCCGCGATCTCCCCGACGATCTCGGGCTTGATGGCTTTCTTCTGCTTCGTGGGAACGAAGATCTTCTCGATCGGGAAGCTTTCCGGTTTGGGCATAACATGACTCCGCTTCTACCGGGCCCGTCGGAACCCATACCGGTTGTGGTCGGAGTTTAGGAGGGAAGGGCTCGACCGCAAAGGCAATTTTGGCGGCAGAGCATTGATGAGCATTGAAGCCGGAACCGATCTGCGATTACGTCCGGACGATTCCGGTGACAGCTCGTAGGATGGGTTGAGCGAAAGCGAAACCCATCAAAGCTTCCTCCGCGCGGAAACAAGATGGGTTTCGCAAGCGCTCAACCCATCCTACGAGCTACGGCTACAAGCCGATCACTCGGTTCCAATCAGCAATGTACATGTAGATGCGTTGAAACTCGGTTGGCAGCAACATGCGATTGTGGGCGATAAAGTTTCGGGCCTTTTCGAGTTCATCCATTCGTTGCTTCAGCCAATGCTGCGTTGGTACGATGTCTTTGAAATGATCCCATTTGGCGATTATCACTTGGGCCAAGTGGCCGAAGTCAATAAATCCCAATAAATCTGATTTTTCGCCCTCGAGCCAGGAATCCTTCTGCGCGGTCTCTCGACGGCCCTCCGCGTGCTCCTTGATCTTTGGTGGTAGCTTATCCTGCCAGTCCGCGCCTTCCTTTTCGGCAAGAGCGTCCCGGATGAAGTCGCGGATTTCGTTCTCAAAGCAAAAGAGAACCGCGTATAACCGTGCCATTTCTAGCGCTTGGTTTCTTCGAACAACTCCGAAGGGTGCCAAGGCTTCTTGTAGCAAGGTCTCTTCCGTTTCGGTTGACGAAACTCCGATTTGTATGCCTGCCTTGCGAAATGACTCCGCCTCCGACTCAAACATTAGTCCGCGGAATAGGAAGCTTCTGAGTTGATCATTCATTGAAGAGGTGTTCCTTCAATGACTTGAAGATAGCATTGTAAACTTCCACATCCTTGGTCGGCGGCAAATGTATCTCGATATTGTATCTGAGTCCGCCAAAAGTCGGGCCCCGGTCTTTGGCGGATCTTTCGTTGGTTGTCCTTCATCAGAATCTTGCTTGGGTGCATCGGTCGACGCCTTGATGATTGGAGCGCTTCGCGCTGAAAGATCAGAAAGAGGAAGCAAACTAAAAAAGGTCTTGGTCATTAAGCTTGCTAAGTGATCGCTTACATTGTGATAGCTCTTAAATTTTCCTTCAATGGCGTTTCGGTCCGCAGCGGTTGGGTGTTCTTTAATCAGGAAAATATCGTCGTAGGCCTCTCGCACGCCCTGGCCCAATATGGATTTCGATCGCGAGTGGTCGCGATAATCGAGGTAGCGCTGAGTGGGTTTGCCGTCAGCGGTTAGAAAGCCCAGCGACTTCAGAAGCGTAGTGAACGCTCGATCGTTGGTTGAGGAAAATCCCCAATCCTTCAGAAGCTGATTAGTGAATCGCTCGGGCGCTTGACCGTCCTGGATCTTCTGGAAGAGGTCTGGGATTCGACCAATGGGCAATACGTATGTATTGGTAAGAGGCATTCTGCTCTATTCCTCAGCTAAAACGAGTCTTCTATGTTAGGCAGTAGGCAGCCTCGCGGCAATTCAACCTTTGATAGATTTAGTTGGGGAGCTAAGCTAAAAGAAAAGGGCGACCCGTTGGTCGCCCTTCGCATGTGCGTAGGTCAGTCAGGTTGGGCGTAACCTTGGTTGCGCCCCCTCACGAACATCCCGTCGTGCTGCCGCAAGTGTCGCACTTCATACACGTGCCATTCCGCACCAGCGTGAAGTTGCCGCACTCTGAGCACATCTCGCCTTCGTAGCCCTTGGCCTTGGCTTCCGCGCGGCGCTCGGCCTTGGTGGGGACGAGCGTCTGTGCGGTGCTGCCGCCCTTGCTCCACTGGAGCGCCTCGAGCTTCTCCGTGGGAGACAAGTCGTGGCTGGCTTCCTGCTTCAGGGCGACGGCGCCTTCGATGGCATCGCCGGCGCGGGCCGAGGTGCCGTGCGAGGCCAGCGCGGTGACCTTGCTGCCGCCGGTCGGGGCACTGTCGTTGCCCGGGGCGATCGCGGCGGAGCCGCCGCGCATCACGACGAGGTTGTCGGTGCGGGAGCGGGTGAGGCCGCGCGAGACCAGCTTGGTCGCGTGCTGCGTCTCGTCCGGCTCCTTGCCTTCCTCGACGCCCTTGCCGAGCGCGTCGAAGTTCGACTCGGTCGGATCGACATGGGCGAGATCGAAGCGCGACATGTAGCTCACCGCGAGCTCGCGGAAGACGTAGTCGAGGATCGAGGTCGCGTACTTGATGCTGTCGTTGCCCTGCACGGGGCCCGCCGGCTCGAAGCGGGTGAAGGTGAAGGCGTCGACATATTCGTCGAGCGGCACGCCGTACTGGAGACCCAGCGACACCGCGATGGCGAAGTTGTTGATGAAGGAGCGGAGCGCTGCGCCTTCCTTGTGCATGTCGATGAAGATCTCGCCGAGACGGCCGTCATCATATTCGCCGGTCCGGAGATAGACCTTGTGGCCGCCGACGACCGCCTTCTGGGTGTAGCCCTTGCGGCGATCCGGCATCTTCTCGCGCTCGCGCATCACGATGATGCGCTCGACCAGCTTCTCGACGATCTTTTCCGAGACCTGGGCGGCACGCGCCGCCATCGGCTTCTCGTAGAGGGACTCGACCGCATCGTCCTCGTCCTCATCGTCGGCGATGAGCTGCGAGTTGAGCGGCTGGGAGAGCTTGGAGCCGTCGCGATAGAGCGCGTTGGCCTTCAGTGCGAGTTTCCACGACAGCATGTAGGCGGACTTGCAGTCCTCCACCGTGGCGTCGTTCGGCATGTTGATGGTCTTGGAGATCGCACCCGAGATGAAGGGCTGGGCCGCCGCCATCATGCGGATGTGGCTCTCGACCGACAGATAGCGCTTGCCGATCTTGCCGCAGGGATTGGCGCAGTCGAACACCGAATAGTGCTCGGCCTTGAGGTGCGGAGCACCTTCCACCGTCATCGCGCCGCAGATGTGGACGTTGGCCGCCTCGATCTCGCGCTTGGTGAAGCCGACGGCCTGGAGCAGGTCGAAGCCGGGGGCCGCGATCGCCTCTGCACCGATGCCGAGCTGGTCGCGGATGAAGTCTTCGCCAAAGGTCCACTTGTTGAAGGCGAACTTGATGTCGAAGGCGGTCGGCAGGGCCTTTTCGACCTTGGCGATGGCTTCATCGGTAAAACCCTTGGCCTTCAGCGTCGAGGCGTTGATGCCCGGCGCATTGGAGAGCGAGCCGTGGCCGACGGCGTAGGCTTCGATCTCCGCGATATCAGCTTCGCGATAGCCGAGCGCGCGCAGCGCCGCGGGGACCGCGCGGTTGATGATCTTGAAGTAGCCGCCGCCGGCGAGCTTCTTGAACTTCACCAGGGCGAAGTCGGGCTCGATGCCGGTGGTGTCGCAATCCATGACGAGGCCGATCGTGCCGGTCGGCGCGATGACAGTGGTCTGGGCGTTGCGATAGCCGTGCTTCTCGCCGAGCTCGAGCGCCGCATCCCAGGCGGCCTGCGCGTGGCTGACGAGGTCAGCCTGCGGGCAGGACACGAGGTCCATCGGTACCGGGTTCACCGAGAGCGCCTCGTAGCCGTTGGATTGGCCGTGGGCAGCGCGGCGGTGGTTGCGGATGACGCGCAGCATGTGCGCGGCGTTCTTCTTGTAGCCCGGGAAGGTGCCGAGCTCGGCCGCCATCTCGGCCGAGGTCTTGTAAGTGATGCCGGTCATCACAGCGGTCAGGGCGCCGCAGAGCGCACGGCCTTCCTTGCTGTCATAGGACAGGCCCATGGTCATCAGCAGGCCGCCGATATTGGCGTAGCCGAGGCCGAGCGTGCGGAACTCGTAGGAGAGCTCGGCGATCGCGCGGGACGGGAACTGCGCCATCATCACGGAGATTTCGAGCACGATGGTCCAGAGCTGGCAGAGGTGCTCGTAGCCCTTCACGTCGAACTGCTTGGTCTCGGTGTTGTAGAACGTCAGCAGGTTGGCGGAGGCCAGGTTGCACGCCGTGTCGTCCAGGAACATGTATTCCGAGCACGGATTGGACGCGCGGATGTCGCCGGACGCCTTGCAGGTGTGCCAGTCGTTCATGGTGGTGTTGAAGTGCAGGCCGGGATCGGCCGACGCCCAGGCGGCGTAGCCGATTTTTTCCCAGAGGTCGCGCGCCTTCAGCGTCTTGGTCACCTTCTTGGAGGTGCGGGCGTTCAGGTTCCAGTCGCCATCCGTTTCCACGGCGCGCAGGAAGTCGTCCTTCAGCGAGACCGAGTTGTTGGAGTTCTGGCCTGATACCGTGAGGTAGGCTTCCGAATCCCAGTCGGTGTCGTAGATGTCGAACTGGATGTCCTTGTAGCCCTGCTTGGCGAACTGCATCACGCGCTTGATGTAGTTGTCAGGCACGAGGCTGCGGCGCGCGAGCTTGATCTCGCGGCGGAGCGCAGGGTTCTTCTCGGGGTCGAAGCAATCGTCGCCCGAGCCTTCGCAGTTCACGCAGGCCTTCAGCACCGCCTTGAGGTGCTTCTGGTTGATCTTGGAGCCCGTGACGAGGGCGGCAACCTTCTGCTCCTCCTTCACCTTCCAGTCGATATAGGTCTCGATATCGGGGTGGTCGACGTCGACGACGACCATCTTGGCGGCGCGGCGCGTGGTGCCGCCCGACTTGATCGCGCCCGCCGCGCGGTCGCCGATCTTGAGGAAGCTCATCAGGCCGGACGAGCGGCCGCCACCCGAGAGCTTTTCGCCTTCGCCGCGCAGGCGGGAGAAGTTGGAGCCGGTGCCGGAGCCGTACTTGAACAGGCGGGCTTCGCGGACCCAGAGGTCCATGATGCCGCCTTCGTTGACGAGGTCGTCACCGACGCCCTGGATGAAGCAGGCGTGCGGCTGCGGGTGCTCGTAGGCGGACTTGGACTTGGTCAGCTTGCCGGTGAAGGGGTCGACGTAATAGTGGCCCTGGCCGGGGCCGTCGATGCCATAGGCCCAGTGCAGACCGGTGTTGAACCATTGCGGCGAGTTCGGCGCGACCATCTGCATGGCGAGCATGTAGCGGATCTCGTCATAGAAGGTCAGGGCGTCCTCGTCGGAGGAGAAGTAGTTGCCCTTCCAGCCCCAATAGGTCCAGCAGCCGGCCAGCCGGTCGAACACCTGCTTGGCCGAGAGTTCGCTGACGAAGCGCTCTTTCTCGGGCAGCGCCGCGAGGGCATCAGTGTCGGGCACGGAGCGCCACAGGAAGGAGGGGACGGACTCCTCCTCGACCTTCTTCAGGCGCGCGGCGACGCCGGCCTTGCGGAAATACTTCTGGGCGAGCACGTCGGAGGCGACCTGCGACCACTCGGTCGGTACCTCAACGTTCTCGAGCTTGAACACGACCGAGCCGTCGGGATTCCGGATCTCCGACGTGGTCAGCCGGAAATCGATCCCGGCGTAAGGTGACTGTCCCGAAGTGGTGTGGCGCCGCTCTATCCGCATGGTCTTGCCCCGTCCTTTTATCTGCCGGACTGCCTCCGCAAGGCGCCCGGGTCGCTATTTCGGTTCGCGATTCCTCCAAGGACCTCATCGGCCCAAAGGCTTCGCAGTTCAGCCGGTGGATCCGGCCCAGTTTCTCCCGGCGCGATGGCTTGGTGCGAGCACCTTGCATCCGCCGGCATGTCCACACCCATCCGCCCCCAAGGGGATGTGCGCGACATGCGTTCAACGCCCCACACGCCACTTCAACCAATGCCATCCGAGCCTGTTGCCGGCCCGTTCTGGCGCCCGAAAGGTCTGCATTTCGAGGGCAGACAAGCCCTCATCCGCTGCCTTTGGCTGGCTTGGCGGAGTGACGATTTGCGAGACCCTTTGGGGGAGTGCCGGCGGGACGCAAACTCACTCGCGCCGAACGGACCGAAAGCTAGGACTCTCCGTTGCGCCCGTCAAGAACTAGTGCGAGTTCCTGAATCAAATACTAAATATGGTGGATTGCGGGGGATAACAGGGGGCAAGCCCGCGCCTGTTGTTGAGCCAAGTATCAGTGAGTCCTCAGGGATTCCCAACCAAAAAAATTTGCATCCCGTGACGATACGGACCCTTCACCCCGCTGTTCACAGGGCAGGTATATTTTTCGGGACCGGGGTTGCCTCAGCGGGACTCACGTAGGGCTACGGAAGGTGAGGGCAGGCATGCCCGCCGGGGTGGTGGTGGAGGCCGCGAATCCGCGCCAAGCTGACCTCGATTTTGCCGGATTGCCCACATGCTTGATTCGACTCGCCGGGATGCGCGATCGCGCATCGCCCCGGCCGGCCTGATGTTCCTCGCGATCACCTCGATCGGCTGGGGTTTCAACTGGCCGGTGACGAAATTCCTGCTCTCCGAGCTGCCGCCGCTGACCCTGCGCGGGGTGACCGGCGTGCTCGGGGCGGCGCTGCTCGCGGCGCTGGCGCTCGTCCGCCGGCAGAGCCTGCGGGTCGCCCCCGAGATCTGGCCGCGCCTGATCACCGCTGCCGTCCTCAACGTCACCGGCTGGATGGTGCTGATGGGCCTGGCGCTGCTCTGGCTGCCGGCCAGCGAGGCGGCGCTGATCGCCTACACCATGCCGGTCTGGGCCTCGCTGATCGCCTGGCCGGTGCTGGGCGAGCGGCCGACCGTGCTGCGCACGCTGGGGCTGGTGATGGCCTTCGTCGGCCTGGCCTCGATCATGGGCGGCAACGGCTTTGCCGCGAGCGTGGAGAAGCTGCCGGGCATCATCATGGCTCTGGGCGGCGCGATCGGCTTCGCCGTCGGCACGGTGTTCTCGAAGAAGTACCCGATCCATCTGCCGCCGATCACGGCCGCGGCCTGGCAGATCGGGATCGGCTGCCTGCCGATCTCGATCATCGGCCTCTTGGTCGAGACCACGCATCTGTCCCTGGTGACGCCGGTCGGCTGGTGGCTCCTGGTCTATTCGACCGTGGTGCAGTTCTGCATCGCCTATGTCAGCTGGTTCGCAGCCCTTGCGCGGCTGCCGGCCTCGGTCGCCGCGATCGGCACCATGGCCGTGCCTGTCATTGGCGTGGTCGCCTCCGCGCTGGCGCTGGGCGAGCCGTTGGGGCCGGGGCAGATCGCGGCGCTGATCTTCACGTTGGCGGCCGTGGTGCTGGCGACGCGCTAGACAGCGGTCTCTTGCGCGAAGCCGCGCTGCACCTCTAGATAGTTCCCTGCAATTCACCTCGCTCCAGGGGCAACGCATGAGAGTCATCGCGCTGGCCGTCGTGCTCGGCCTGATCCCGTCCCTTGGATTGGCTCAAGCCCATCAGGACCGGGTGTCCTGCGTTGCATCCAATGACGCCCCGGAAGCGGCCGTCATTTCGGCCTGCACGCGCCTGATCGAGGCCGACACGCCGAGCCAGGATGAACGTGCGGGCTTCTTTCATGATCGGGGCAACGCCCGCTGGCGCAGCGGCGAATACAAGGCGGCCGTCGCCGATGAGAGCGAGGCCATCGCCCTCAATCCGGCTTTCGCCGACGCCTATATGAGGCGCGGTGCAGCCAATTTCGAGGACGGCGATGTCGATCAGTCGATCGCCGACTCGACGAAAGCCATCGAGATCGATCCGCAGAATTTTCGCGCCTACACCAACCGGGGCATCGCCCGCGCGAAGAAGGGCGATCCGCACGGTGCAATCGCGGACGAATCCAGGGCGATCGAGATCAACCCGAGATGGATCGCGGCCTATCTCGCCCGGCAAGACAGCCGCAATCGCATCGGCGACCGCGCCGGCGCGTCATCCGATCTTGCCAGCGCCCTCGGCATCGAACCGGACGGCGGTTTCGACGGATACCGATACCGGGCCGTGGCGTTCGGGCGAAAGAAAGACTACGACCACGCCATCGTCGACATCGATCACTGGATCAGCATGAATCCGGCCAGTGCGGCGGCTTACGAGAGTCGCGCCAATGCTCGTTTGCGCCAGAATGACTTCGAGCACGCGATTGCCGATGCCAGCAAGGCGCTCGAGCTGAATCCGAAGCGTTCGTATCCGCTCCGCGTCCGAGGCTCGGCCTATCTGCACACGCGCGATCTCGACGCAGCCATCGCCGACTTCGATGCCAGCATCGCAGCCGACCCCAAGGTCGGATACGTCTACGGGCTTCGCGGCCGGGCCTACGCGCTCAAGGACGATCAGGACCGGGCTATTGCCGACTTCACAAAGCAGATCGAGCTGGATCCGGACAATGAACACGCCTATCGCGCACGCAGCGCGGCCTATGAGAAGAAGCACGACGTTGCCGCTGCGAGCGCCGATTTCGAAAAGGCATGGGCGATAGAAGGTGCGCGCTCGCGTGCGCCCGGGACGATGCCTCCGGATGTCGCGAAGGCGTTCGAAACGAAGCGGCGGAAGCCGCCGCAGAACAATCCTTGAACTAGCTCGCCGTCATCCCGCCGCCGTTCAGCGCCTTCCTGATCATCTCGGCGAGCTGGTTGCGGCGGTAGGGTTTTGTCAGCAGCAGCACGCCGTCGTCGAGCTTGCCGTGATGGACGATGGCGTTGTCGGTGTAGCCGGAGGTGTAGAGCACCCTCACACCCGGCCGGCGCTTGGCCACCGCTTCGGCGAGCTCGCGCCCGCTCATGCCGCCGGGGATGACGACGTCGGTGAACAGGAGGTCGAAGTCCTGACCGGCCTCGATCATGTCCAGCGCGGCCCGGCCGTCGGGCGCGGCGACCGTGTCGTAGCCGAGGCTCTGCAGCTGCGCGGTGACGAAGTTGCGCACCAGCGTGTCGTCCTCGACCACGAAAATGGTCTCGGCGCCGCCTTCGGCCTGCGGCGCCACTGGCGCCGCCGCATCCGTCATGCCGTCGCCCGGCGGCAGATAGAGCTTGATCGTGGTGCCGTGGCCTTCCTCGCTGTAGATCTTGATGTGGCCGCCGGACTGCTTGACGAAGCCGTAGACCATGGAGAGGCCGAGGCCCGAGCCCTTGCCGACCTCCTTGGTGGTGAAGAACGGCTCGAAGGCCTTCTGCTGGATGTCTGCCGTCATGCCGGTGCCGGTGTCGCTGACCGCGAGCATCACGTAGGGGCCGGGCTGCACCTCGGCATGGGCCTGCGCATAGGCCTCGTCGAGCACGACGTGGTGGGTCTCGAGCAGCAGCTTGCCGCCGTTCGGCATGGCGTCGCGGGCGTTGATCGCCATGTTGAGCACGGCATTGGTGAGGCGGGACGGATCGATGTGCGCGGTCATCGGTCCCTGTTCCAGCACGGTCTCGATCTGGATCTGCTCGCCGAGGGTGGGGCGCAGCAGCTTGGCGATATCGGCGATCGCGCCGTTGATCTCGACATTGCGCGGCTGGAGCGGCTGCCGTCGTGCAAAGGCGAGCAGATGCTGGATCAGCTCGGCGCAGCGCTCGGCGGCATCGTCGATCAGCCGTGCCACACGCTGGAGCTCGGGCTGCTGCTTCAGGCTCGCCACCAGCGTCTCGGTATTGCCGGAGATCACCGTGAGCATGTTGTTGAAGTCGTGCGCGACGCCGCCGGTCAGCTTGCCGATCGCATCCAGCTTCTGCGACTGGTGCAGCTGTCGCTCGGTTTCCCGCGAAGTGGTCGCGTCGTGATAGACCAGCACGGCGCCGGAGACGTTGCCTTGTCCGTCGCGCATCGGCCGGCCGCTGATCATCAGATGGCGGGGAACGTCACCGCTGTGCGGGCGGACGATCATCTCCAGATTCTCGAACTGCTCGCCGCGCAACACGCGCATCGAGGGCAGTTCGTCCGCCCTGAGCGGCGTGACGCCGTCGCCGTGAAACACGTCGGACAGGGCGCGCAGATTGCGCAGGCTCATGCCGGCGCGATGCAGCAATATGCGCTCCGCGGCCGGATTGGACAGAAGGACAGTGCTTTCCGCGTCGATCACCAGCACGGCCTCGGCCATGCTGTGGAAGGTGCTCTGGAGCACGTTGACCGACAGGCGCAGCTCGTCATGCGCGTTGACGAGATGCTCGGTGCGCTCGGCGACGGCCGCCTCGAGTTGCTCCTTCGCAGCCGTGGTCTCCAGCAGCGTGCTCTTCAACGCGACCGTGGTGCGCTGGCTCTCGCGCATCAGCATTGCGACCAGCAGCAGGATCACCAGCGCGCCGATCACGTCGATGCCGAGCAGGACGATGCCGGTGCGGCGGGAATTCAGGGAGCGTGCGGCGAGCAATCGCTCTTCCTCTGCGCTCAGATGATCGAGATTGCCCATCACCGTGTCCATGAGGCCACGGCCCTCGGCCTTGCCCTGGAGCTCGGCAACGCCGGCCTGGTCGTTCCCGGCGCGCAGGCGCATCACTTCCGCGGCGATCTCGACCCGGCGCAGCGCCAGCGGCTCGGTGCCCTCCATGAGCGCGACCTGATCGGGATTGTCACGCAGGCTGCGCTTGAGGTCGGCGAGCGCCGGTGCGAGCTGGGCGTGCACCGCCTGAAACTCGTCGCTGAAGCTCGGGTTGCGATAGATCTCGTAGCCGCGCGCGGCGCTCTCGGCGCGACGCATCAGCACGCGCAGATCGGAGATCTTCTTCTGCGTCTCGATGGTGTGATTGACCCAGGCGGCATCGAACCGCGACTTGACGTCGAGTCCGATCGAGGCGGCGGTGATGATCAGGAGGATTGCAAGTCCAGCACCGAGAATGACGCGCTGCGTTGGGATCAAGGGACTTCTTTCTTGTCCTTCGGCTGCGCGGCCTCGCCGAGGCATTCCCGGATCGTGGTCAGGAGCGCGTCCGGCGTGAACGGCTTGCGCAGGCAGCGTGTCGCGCCGAGTTCCAGTGCCATGCGGAGGAAATCGGGGGAGGGCGCGGCAGACGAGGCGAAGGCGTAGCCGGACATCGCGATCAGAGGGATCGCCGGGGCGCGCTCGTGAAAGATGCGGATGGATTCGAAGCCGCGCATGTGCGGCATGAAGATGTCGACCAGCATCACGTCAAACGTCTGCGCTTCGAGCGCAGCCAGCCCCGTTTCGCCGCCGTCAGCCATCGTGACATCGAAGCCCTGACGTTGGAGCAGGACCTCGATGGTCGCGCCGACCATCGGATCGTCATCTACCACGAGGATACGCGGCATGACATTTCCCAGTAGATCGAAGTCCCAACATTCATCGGTGATATAGGCGAATCGCGGGACGGGTCAATTTGGGATTGGATCATTGTAGATATGCACGGTGCGGTGAATAGAGGTCCCTCGCGCTCGGGTGCATAGATCCTCGCGCGCGATGCGCGGGCTGCGCGCGAAACAGGTGATGAGCGCGCGATAAACGAAAGAGGCGCCGCACTGATGCGACGCCTCTTCCTTCAAGCGTTGTCGATCTGCTTACGGGCAGGGATGCCGCTGGCCGTCATAGCCGAGATACGTGCCCGAGGCCGGATCGTAGGACTTGTAGCGCTGCGCGCAATAAGCCGACGAGTCACCACCGCCGTCCGGCACCACCGCGACCGACGGCTCGTCATAGTAGCTGTCGTCGCCATAGTAATAGGGATCGTTGTAGTACCCACCACCGTAATAGGCGTAGGAGCCGAGCCCGCCGATGGCCGCGCCCGCCGCGAAGCCGGGCCAGAAGCCGCCGCGACGATGCCAGCCGCCGCCGTGCCAGTTGCCACCGCCGCCACGCCAGTTGTTACCCGCGACTGCGAGCGGACGGCCTCCGCCACGCCAGTTGTTACCCGCGACTGCGAGAGGACGGCCACCGCCACCACTAAACGTGGCTCCTGCGCTCGGACGCATGGCTAGGCCGGCGCTCGGGCGCGTGGCTCCGCCTGTGAAATTCCCGCCGCCGCCACCGATCCGCGCGCCGGCAAAACTGCCGCCGCCCATGCGGGCGCCGCCACCACCGAAATGGGCGCCGCTGCCACCGCCAAAATGACCACCGCCGTGGCCACCACGGCCCTGGGCGAAGCTCGGCGTCGCCAACGGAAGAACCAACGCGATCGCTGCCGCAGCGCTCAAAACTCTCAGACTGTTCATGTTCAAACTCCTTTTCCCGGAAGCAAACCTCTTGAAGGGCCCGCGGTTCCAGGTTTCACGCCGGTGTGCGTGTATGGCGCAGGTTTCCATGCGGCCGCTGTACCCGGCATGAACGGATCGCGTCCGATTTGCGGCAGTGCTTACGCCGGGGGCACCACATTTTGCGGGGGCACGGCCGTCCCCGCGGAACTGGACATTTCGCCGCCCGGATGGCATCAGGGCCTCACGAAGCAGGGCCCTACCCGTATGAAACAGTTCTTCCTCAAGTTCTTCACCTGGTGGAGTGGCCAGACCTTTGGCACCCAGCTCTGGACCAAGCGGTACGGCGAGCTGGTCGGCCAGGATGAGCAGGGAAACCGCTATTATCGGACCCGCGGCGGCGCGATCGATCCGACACTCGGCTTCGAGCGGCGCTGGGTCATCTATAACGGCTACGCCGAGGCAAGCCGCATCCCGACGGGTTGGCACGGCTGGATGCATCACGTCGTCGATGTGCCGCCGACTGAAGAAAACTACCAGCCGCGCGAATGGCAAAAGCCGCACCAGCCGAACCCCACCGGCACGCCGAACGCCTATCGGCCCTCCGGCTCGACGCTTGCCAGCGGCAAGCGTCCCAAGGCGACCGGCGACTACCAGCCCTGGACGCCCGGCTAGCTTTCCGATCTCCGTCCGAATCCTTGCCGTGGGGGTGGATGCACCAGCATCCGCCTCATCTTGCTGTGGACAACGGGAACAGCGGGGACAGCGCCTGCGCGGGCGTTGCAGCTACGCGAGCGATGCGGCTCAATGGTCCCATCTTACGGAGATGGGAGACCATCGCGTTCGGTTCGGGCAACAGTTCGCGACTGTCCCGAGATGCAGCGGCCGCCGACCAGGACTCGATCGGGAGATAGGCCCCCGGTCTGGAAGTTCGAAATCGCCCGATGGAATGTGCAGCCGCCGTAAGACAGGAAAGGCCGCTTGGGAAACCGAGCGGCCTTTTTCTTTGATTTGTTGCCCTGCTCGCTTCTCAGAGATGGAGACGGAGCGGAGGCGAGTTGCCGACTGGCATCATCTGATAAGGCGGCTTCCAACCCGGCAGTCCGGCGACACGCCGGCGCCAGGCATCAATCGCCGGGAAAGTCGCGGCGAGATCGAAACCCGTCTCCTCGGTCGGATAGTACAGATAGCCCAACAGTGAGAAATCGACGATCGTCGGCCGGTCGCCCAGCATGAAGCTGCGGTCGGAGAGGTGTCTGTCGACGATCGAGAAGGCGCTGTCGGTCCGCGCGCGCAAGTAAGCGAGCACAGCGGGATGGGCGGGCTCCGGCATGAAGCAGCGCTGAAACCGGTGCTGGGCGAAGCTCGAGGTGAACTTGTGGTTGTCGAACAGCAGCCAGCGCGTCGCCTCGAATGTCTCCTCGCGTGTCGGGCCGAACACGCCGTGAGTCTCGGCGAGCCACAGCAGGATCGCACCGGACTGGCTCATATGCCGGCCATCGACCTCGAGGACGGGGACTTCGCCCATGACATTGGTTGCGGCCCGCCAGTCAGGCGTGCGGGTCTCGCCGCCGCCGAAGTCGAGGCCAACCGGCTCCCAGTCGAGCCCGGCGCAGTTGAGGAATAGCGCGACCTTGAACGAATGGCCCGAAGCTCCGACGCAGTGCAGCCGGTATCGCGCCATTGGTCAGGTCCTCCCGTGCGCAGGCGACCGGCAAGCATCCGTGGGCGTCAGTCGCAATCCGGATTGTTGCGACAAGCTGCTGACAGCGTCGTGTCAGCAGCGCGCCGCGCGCTGGTGAGTTCGGTGTGCGTCGAACGTCAGAAGCCGACCCGCAAGCCGGCACGGCCGGTGACGGTGCTGGAGTGGTCGGTCAGCGCGGTGTATTCGATACCACCGTAGAGGCCGACCCCACTGCGGAAGCGCCAGTCGAGCGTCGTGCCCACAAAGCCGCCCGCGATGGAGGCCTGGCCCGGTGCGGCGAAGGCGAGGGCCTGGCCCAGCAAGGTGGCGTTGACATCGCTGTCGCCGACGCGCTGTTGCCCGATCACGCCGCCATACCCGCCAAGCTGGAAGCGAACGGCTTCGGTCTGGGTCGTATAGGTCAGATTGAGCTCGCCGCGCTCTTCCATATTTTGCAGCGTTCGGTTGCCGACCGTGAGGTTCGCGGTCGATCCGCTCTCGGTATAGCCGTCATAGCCGGCTGCGAGATAGCGGACGCGCGCCGTTGGCGTCAGCGTCCAGCCGGGCGCGATCGCATGGCGGTAGCCGAGCGCAAGTTCGGGGTTGACGAACCAGCCGCCGAAATTGGCGGTCGCGGTTTCGAGGCCCCCCGCCGCGAGGTTGTTGTTGATGAGGCGACTGGAGCGATTGGAGGTCGCGCCGCCAAGCAATCCGAAGTCGATGAAGGTCTTGCCGATATCCTTGCGGCCATAGACGCCGCCGAAGCCGATGTCGCTCCGGGCGTCGCCCATCGCGGGATCGATGGTGGTCAGTGTCGATCCGCCGCCGCCATAGGCACCAAGCAACAGATCGGGCGCGACGCGCTTGTCGATGCCGATCGCCCCGCCGTAGAAGTCCGTGACGTTGCGCAACGAGATGCCATCCGCCTGCTGCACGCGGTGGCCGGTGAAGCCCCGTGCCCACACCGTGGTGCCATCCGATGCGGTCACGGTCGGGTTCTTGAACCACACCGCATCGGTCGGCGCTTTTGCGTAGCCCATCACCTGGGCGAAGGCGTCGTCGACCGATGACGTCGTGCTGTCGGCCGCGGCAAAGCCGAGGGCACCACCGCCTGCCGTGCTCGCCGCGCTGGTCCGGCTGCCGGCCAGGCCGGTGACGGCGTCGGTGAACGCGAGCAGGGTGCGGTCCATCACGCCGAATATCGTGGGATCGACCGTGACAAGCGTGTTGCCAGAGGCGACACCGGGCAGGCCGGCACCAATGGTCACGGTCATCGCACCGAGCGAATTGACGAAGGTGAGATTCTGGTTCGGGGCGGACACGCTCAGCTGCGCGACATTGGAGATCACGATCTGTCCGATGATCTTGGAGCCGGGCAGCAGGGTGAGGGCGCTTGTCCTGTTCATATTGATGGCAAAGCCTCCTGTCCCGACGATAGTGCCGGAATTGGTGATCTCGGCGGTCGGAGCGTAGGCGATGGGGCCGGACTCGATACCGGTGAGACCGGAGATCACGCCGCTATTGTAGATGACGGTCTGGTTGCCAACGACGATGCCCGCGACGCCTCCCGAAATCGTGCCCGCATTCGTTACCGTGCTCACCAGGGTGAACATGCCGACGTTCGACCCGATAACGGACGCGTCCGAACCAACGGTGACATTGCTGAAGATCGCATTGAAACCTTGCCCGCCGGCGTTCTGGTTCACCGTCGTTCCGGTGCAACTCACGTTGCCGGAAGTCGGACTGCACACCGCGCGCGCAGGCTGGATGGCGCAGACGAGTGCGCTGGTCGCGGTCAGCACGAAAATGGAGGAAAGAGCGCTCAGGGAGTCCAGCCGACCCGGCACCAGCAACGACATGAACGCTCCGAAGGATGAGTCTTAAATATACCCTGAACAGTATCTGACGAGCCTTCAGTGGGGCAGTACCGTTGACGCAGAATCCTCCATCTGAGGTTGTTTCCGAGCAGCCTGTGGTGAATCTGCTACATTTGCAAATTGCTGCAATCGAAAATCAGGTTGTGCTGCACACGAAGTGTGCAGCCTCCGGGCTGCGAGAGCAGCAATCGTGGCGTTCCTCACATCACCCGTTGGGCTGCGCGCTTCACCGCTTCCAGACGGCGGGCCTGGTTTTGCGCGCCGCGCTCCCGCAGCAGAGCGAGCACCTCGGCGGGCGCCGTATCAGGGGAGCCTGAGTTGAACGGCGGGGCGGGGTTGTATTCGATCTGGAGCTGGATTGCTTCCGCCGTGGTGCGGTCGACCAGGATCGACACCAGCGTCAGCGCGAAATCGATCCCGGCGGTGACGCCGCCGCCGGTGACGCGGTTGCGGTCGATGCAGACGCGCGTCTTGGTCGGCGTCGCGCCGAACTGACTGAGCATCTCCATCGCGCTCCAATGGGTGGCGGCGCGGTAGCCTTTGAGCAGGCCGGCAGCGCCGAGCGCCAGCGATCCCGTGCAGACCGAAGTGACATATTTGGCGCCTTCGGCCTGCCTGCGCAGGAAATCCAGCACCTCCTCGTCGTTGAGCAGGTCGTTGGTGCCGGCGCCGCCGGGCACGCAGATCACGTCGAGCTGAGGACAGTCGGCGAATGTCGTGGTCGGCGTCAGCGTCAGCACGGAGTCGCTCGGCACCGGCTCGATGCGCTTCCAGATCAGATGCAGTTTTGCGCCGGGCACGTTGGCAAACACCTGCAGGGGACCGGTGAAGTCGAGCTGGGTGACGCGCGGAAACACCAAAAGACCGATCTGGAGCGGTGACGACATGGGCAGGTCCTCCAAAGATGAGCTTGACGGACGCAGCCTCTCATGATGCCATTCCGTCCAAAATGGCGTATTTCCCTCACTTTCGGACATGACCATGATCGGCATCCTGATCTTCCCGGATTTCCAGTTGCTTGATGCGGCCGGCCCGATCTCTGTGTTCGAGATCGCGGCGCGCTGCACGGGCAAGACGACCACCGGAATCCGGGTGCTTGCGTTGAATGCGGGGCCCGTGCGCAGCTCGTCCGGCGTGGAAATGATGGCGCGCGACTTCAGGTCGGCGAATGCGATCACCACACTGGTCATCGCGGGTGGCGCAGGCGTAACGGACGCCGCACGCTGCGAGGTCACGCGCGCCTTCGTGCAGCGGCTGGCGCGGCGCGGTGTGCGCGTCGCCAGCGTCTGCTCGGGCGCCTATGTGCTGGCCGAGGCGGGCCTGCTCGATGGACGACGCGCCACCACGCATTGGGGCCGCACGCGGGATTTCGTCGCGCGCTATCCCAAGGTGAAGTTCGAGCCGGACCAGATCTTCACGCGTGACGGCAATGTGTGGACGTCGGCGGGCATCACCGCGGGTATCGATCTCGCGCTCGCGATGGTCACCGAGGACCATGGCGAGGAGATCGCGCAACAGGCCGCGCGCCAGCTCGTGCTGTATCACCGCCGCAGCGGCGGCCAGTCGCAGTTCTCCTCGCTCTTGGAGTTGAAGACGCCGAACGGCCGCTTCGGCGCGCTGCTGTCCTGGGCGCGCGAGAACCTCGATGCCCGGCTGACGGTCGAAGATCTCGCCGATCGTGCCGGCATGAGCGCGCGGCATTTTGCCCGCGCCTTTGCCGCCGAGACCGGTACGACGCCGTCGAAAGCGATCGAGCGCTTAAGGATCGAGGTCGCACGCGAGCGTGTCCAGTCCTCGCGCGAGGCGATCGAGCTCGTTGCGGAGACGACCGGATTTGGCGACCCCGAGCGCATGCGGCGCGCCTTCATCCGCGCCTTCGGCCAGCCGCCGCAGGCGTTGCGGCGTGCGGCGAGGGCGGGTTAGCAAATCTCACCTGGCACTCGAGCGCGGAGGCGAAGATGGGCGGGATGGAGTACAGCAACGAGAACGCGAAACGGCTCCAGAGAATCTATCTCACGGGGGACGTGACCGCCCAGCGCGCCGAGACCATTCGGCAGCTCAATCTGTCCGCCGGCGAGAGCGTTCTCGATATCGGATGTGGTCCCGGCTATCTCTGCGAAAGCATGGCGCAGATCGTTGGGCCTGATGGTGCTGTCGTCGGGATCGATGTGTCGACTGACCTGATCGCGGTCTGCAACCGGCAGAAGGCTTCCGCCTGGACTTCATATGCGATCGGCAACGCGACGGAATTGGGTCAACCCGATGCGTCGTTCGATGTCGTCGTGTGCACGCAGGTTGCCGAGTACGTGCCCGATGTTGACCGCGTTCTCGCAGAGACATTTCGCGTGCTCAAGCCAGGGGGCCGTACGATTTTTGTCGCGACAGACTGGGACGCGGTGGTGTGGCATTCCGAAAGCCCGGAACGTATGGCCGCGGTCATGAAATCATGGGAAGCGCACTGCGCTCACCCGCGTCTCCCGAGATCGATGGCGCACAGATTGGCGAATGCACGACTTCACCTGGACGGAGCGTCGGTCTTTCCAATTCTGAATTTGCAGTACGATGACGATAGCTACAGCAAGGGGCTGGCCCAGGGCATTCGCGACTTCGTCGCCCGCAGGAACGACGTTTCAGCCGATGATCTCGAAGCATGGTACAGCGAGTTCGAGCGTCTGGGCGGGGCGGGACGATACTTCTTCAGCACCAACCGATATCTCTTCAGGGCCTCGAAGCCGGCTGCGCCGCCGCTATGACTGCGTCCTCCCTAGGTGGAGTTCGAGCCGGACCAGATTTTCACGCATGACGGCAATGTGTGGACGTCGGCGGGCATCACCGTGGGCATCGATCTCGCGCTCGCGATGGTCACCGAGGACCATGGCGAGGAGATCGCGCAACAGGCTGCGCGCCAGCTCGTGCTGTATCATCGCCGCAGCGGCGGCCAGTCGCAGTTCTCATCGCTCTTGGAGTTGAAGACGCCGAACGGCCGCTTCGGCGCGCTGCTGTCCTGGGCGCGCGAGAACCTCGATGCCCGGCTGACGGTCGAAGATCTCGCCGATCGTGCCGGCATGAGCGCGCGGCATTTTGCCCGCGCCTTTGCCGCCGAGACCGGCACGACGCCGTCGAAGGCGATCGAGCGGTTGCGGATCGAGGTCGCGCGCGAGCGCGTGCAGTCCTCGCGCGAGGCGATCGAGCTCGTTGCGGAGACGACCGGATTTGGCGACCCCGAGCGCATGCGGCGCGCCTTCATCCGCGCCTTCGGCCAGCCGCCCCAGCCGCCCCAGGCGCTGCGGCGCGCGGCGCGGGCGGGGTAGGCGGACGACGATTGTCAGCCGAAGCTCTTGCCGATCTCGCGTCCAACCGATGCAATCAGCTCATTTCGTCCATTCGGGTCGAGCGTGCTGCCCGTGAGATAAACTGCGACGATGAGCGGCGAACGCTCAGGCGGCCACACGATGGCCACGTCATTGGTGGTGCCGTGTTCGCCCGCTCCAGTCTTGTCGCCCACACGCCAGCCTTGCGGCAGGCCGGCGCGCAAGCGGGTATCCCCGGTCTTGTTGGCGATGAGCCATTTGCCGAGTTGGTCGCGACTATCCGGACGAAGGACGTCACCGAGCAGTAAGCGTTTGAAATTTGCGGCCATCGCATTTGGCGTGGTGGTATCGCGGGGATCACCCGGCGCGGCCTCGTTCAGCTCGGTTTCGATCCGATCCAGTCTTGTCATCTTGTCGCCGAGGCTTCGCGCGAAGCTCGTCAACCCGGCGGGGCCGCCGATGCTCTTCAGCAGCGTGTTGCCGGCGGTGTTGTCGCTCATGGTAATGGCGGCCTCGCAGAGTTCGCGAAGCGACATTCCTTCTCCGCCGACATGTTCGCGGGTCACGGGAGAGTTCGCGACGATGGCGGCCTGCTCGATACGAACGCGTCGTTCAAGCCGTTCCAGCTGGCTGCCTGCGTCCTTGAGAATAGCCGCGGACGCCAGGACCTTGAATGTGCTGCACATGGGAAAGCGTTCATCCCCTCGGTGATGAACATTCGCTCCAGTCGTTGTGTCGAGCACGGAAACGCCAAGCCGGCCTCCACTCCTGAGTTCCAGTTGCTCGACGGCGTTGATGAGCGGTCCTGTTCCGCTTGGCGCAGCACTTGAAACCCGGGGCAGGAGGAGACTTCCCGCAAGCGCAAATGCCGATGAGCTGAACTGACGTCGCGTAAGCATCGAAAACTCCCGTGATTGGCGGGCAGGTTTTGCGTCGCGCTCTCGCGATTGACAAACGATGGTTCGTAAGGCCATCCATAAGCAAAACTTGGATCAGACGTGGCCCGCCGCCCTGCCAGCATTTCCAGCCTGCCACTGAACGCGCTCCGCTCATTCGAGGCCGCCGCGCGTCATCTCAGCTTCACCAAGGCCGGTCTCGAACTTCGGGTGTCGCAGGCCGCCGTGAGTCAGCAGGTGCGGGTTCTGGAAGAGAGTCTGCGCGTCAAGCTTTTCCGGCGTTTGACTCGTGGACTGGCTCTTACGGAAGAGGGCGAAGCGCTGCAGCCTGCAATCTCGGATGCCTTCGGCCAGATCAACCAGGTCCTGGACCGGTTCGAGAACGGTCGGATGCGCGAAATGCTGACAGTTGGTGTAGTCGGAACGTTCGCATCCGGTTGGCTCCTGCCGCGTCTCAGGAGCTTCACCGCGAGCCATCCAAACATCGATATCAGGATCTTCGCGAACAACAATCGTGTAGACCTTGGCGGCGAAGGACTGGACTGCGCTATTCGATTTGGTGACGGTGCGTGGCACGGCACCAACGCCGAGCGTCTGGTCGACGCCCATTTCACGCCGATGTGCGCGCCGCCGATTGCAAAGCGACTCAAAGTCCCTGGCGACCTCCATAAGGAGGTGCTGTTGCGATCCTATCGGGTTGGCGAGTGGGCGCAATGGTTCGATTTGGTGCAATGCGCGCAACCGCGGATGACCGGCCCGACATTCGACTCGTCAGTCTCGCTGGCTCACGCGGCCGCTCAAGGCGCGGGGGTCGCGCTATTGCCGGTCGTGTTGTTTTCGGACGACCTGGCGCGCAGGCGGCTGGTTTGCCCCTATGACAGCCAAGTCTTCCTGGGATCCTATTGGCTGACGTCGCTGAAATCGAAAAGGCTTTCGCATGGGATGAAAGCGTTTCGCGACTGGATATTGGTCGAGTGCAGGAAAAAGCGATCGCGCAAGCCATGAGCGGCTTGCGAGGTTTCCGGCGCAAGCCTCAAATCGCGCTGTCTGTTGCCGTCCTGCCGGATGCTTCCGCCCGCGCCGTCAATCGCCGGGCGATCGGCGTCAGCATGTAGGGCGCAAGATGGATCGGAAACTGCGTCATCGCGAAATAGAGCCAGGTGGTGGGCGGCAGCGCGCCGGCGGTCGCGGCCAGCATCAGGCCCAGATTGCGCTGTGACACCATCAGCCCGAGCGCCAGCGCGCGCTCATAGCCGATGCGGCGGAACAGCAGCGTGGTGACGGCGAGCAGCGTGAAATAGATCGCGAAGGACAGAGCCGCCAGGCCGATCGTGAAGAGCGGCTGGGCCACGAGGTCGCTCACGACATCGCCCATGATCGCGGCTGCGAAGATCAGGAGAATGATGATGTTGAAGCCGTCGATCGGCCGCTTGTGACGCTGGATCGCAGCTGCGCCGAAGATCCATCGGATCAAGGTTGCGGCCAGCAGCGATGCCGCGAGGATGCCGAGCAGCTTCAGTCCGAGCGCCGGCGGCGAGATGGTGAGCATGTCGCCGAGGAAGAGGCCCGCGAACAGCGAGGCCGTGAACGGCACCAGCGCGGTCGAGGTCACCAGCGTGACCAGCACGAGCGTGGCATCGAGGCCCATCAGCGCGGCAAGCGCCGGAGACGCCATCATCGGCGAAGCCATGCTCTGGAGCATCAGCGCGAGTGCAAGGCCGGGCGAGTGAGCCGTGAGCCCCGTTGCATGGGCGACCAGCCCGACGATCAACGGCACGCCGATCGTGGTCCAGGCGGTGGCGGTCGCGACCAGCGCCGGCCGGCGCAAATGGCTGTAGAGCGCGGCTAGGTCGACCCGCATGAAGGAGATGCAGAGAAGCCCGAAGATCGCCTCGGTGACGTAGGGCCGCAGCAGCATCCCGAGCGGCGGGACCGCGGCCGCAATGAACACCACGGCGGCCACCGCACGGGTGCCCTGGCTGCCGAGCCATGTCAGCGCGCGCAGGGGGAGGGCGAAGACGGTTTGGAGAAGGGATGGCATCCGGGACGGCGGCGTCAGCCCAATCCTTTCAGCCACGCGCCGATCTCGCTAACGGCGAGGTTGGCCTGCTGGAGCAATTTGCCCATCGTGAAGAAGCCGTGGAATTGGCCGGGATAGTGCTTGTACGTGACGGGCACGCCGGCCTGCCTGAGGCGCTCGGCATAGTCGTCGCCTTCGTCGCGCAGGGGATCGGCGCCGGCGGTCAGCACATAGGCCGGCGGCAGCAAGGCGAAGCTTTTCGCGCGCGCCGGCGAGGCACGCCAGTCCTGGATGTCGGCAGTGCCGTTGAGATAGTGATCGCGGAACCAGCGGATCACCGAATGCGTCAGCAGCACGCTGGTCTCGGGCTCGCGGTGCGAGCCGTGCGTCATGGCGAAATCGGTTGCCGGGTAGATCAGGACCTGGCCCGCGATCTTCGGACCATTGCCGTCGCGTGCGGTGAGTGCGACCACGGCGGCGAGATTGCCGCCGGCGCTGTCGCCGCCGATCGAAAGGCGCGAGGCATCGATGCCGAGCTCGCGCGCATTCGCGGCAATCCACCTGGTCGCGGCGATCGCGTCATCGGCGGCGGCGGGAAACTTGTGCTCGGGCGCGAGGCGGTAATCGACCGAGATCACGATCAGCGCGCCTGAAACGGCGAGCTGGCGGCAGACGACGTCGTGGGAGTCGAGATCGCCGATCACCCAGCCGCCGCCATGGAAGAACACCAGCGCCGGCGACAGGCCGTTCTGAAGGCGCGGCTGCTTCGGGACGTAGATGCGGGCGGGGATTTCGTCGTGCGGAGCCGGGATCGCCAGCGCCGCGACGCGCGCCAGTTCCGGCGGCTCGGGGTTGGTGGCAAAGCGCGCCTGCCCGTAATAGGCGCGGGCTTCCGGTGCGGTCAGGGTCTCGTAGGCGGGGCGGCCGGCCTCCTGGAAGGCCTTGTAGACGGCGGCGGCATCGGGATCGAGCACGACGGGCATGGGGCGACCTTGGGCTTACTGTTGTCGTTGGACGTCGTTTTCGGGGGCGCTGCCCGCCTCGGCCCCGGGGAGGGGCCGGCCAACTGTCCCATCGGGCCGCCGGTCTGGCCAGCCGGCGGCGGGCAGGGCAGGGATGCCGCCCTTCCCCCGCCGTATTCGCCGTGTTAACCCGATGGCCTGCGAGCGGCGGTATCCCCTGTAGAATGTCCAGCAAGCCCGATTCGCTGTTGAAGCCGCGCGAGAAGATGGTTCGAACCCTTACCCTTACAAGACTTGCCCTGCCAGGTCTTGCGGCGCTTCTGGCCGCCACCGCATTGACGGTTGCGACGTCCGCGCAGGCGCAGATCGGCACGATCTTCTCCGACCCGCCGCCGCGGCCGCCGGGTGCGATTCCGCGCGGCCAGCCGCAGCCTCAGATCCCCGATGACGACGACGAGGAAGTCCCCGCGCTGCCGCCGCAGGGCCGCGTGCTGCCGTCGCGCCCGATGGCGCCGCCTCAGGGACGGCAAGGTAACGTGATGCCGGGGCCGGTCGAATCCCAGCCCCTGGCGCCGCCGCCGGGGTCAACCGTCGCACCGCCGAACCAGCCGCCGTCCGTCGCGGTCGCGCCGCCCAATCCGCAAGCCGCCCCGGGTGCGCCCGGTCAGCGCCCGCCCCAGCAGAAGGGCGGGCCGGGCGGCACTGTCCCGCAGACCCCGGCGAGCCTCCAGCCGGGCGACGAGGTCGTGACCGAGCCGCCGGCCCAGAAGATCGTGAACAAGAAGGCGACCTTCTCCGGCCTGGACAAGATCACCGGGCGCATCATCAATTTCGACGAGGACATCGGCGAGACCGTCCAGTTCGGCGCGCTGCGGGTCAAGACCGACGCCTGCTATACGCGGCCGGCGACCGAAGCCACCAATACCGACGCCTTCGTCGAGGTCGACGAGATCACCTTGCAGGGCGAGGTGAAGCGCATCTTCTCGGGCTGGATGTATGCGGCAAGCCCCGGCCTGCACGGCGTCGAGCATCCGATCTACGACATCTGGCTCACCGACTGCAAAGAGCCGCAGCAGACCATTGCGACCGCGGCGCCCGATCCGGCCGCGGCAAAGCCGCCGGCTCCGCCGCCAGCGCAGAAGAAGGCGGCGCCACCCAAGCAGGCCGTGCAGCAGCGTCCGCCGCAGCCCTTGCCGCCGATCCAGCAGCAGCCGGCGCCGCCACCCCCGCCGCCGCCGGAGCAGCGGCCGGGCCTGTTCGGTATTCCCGGGTTCGGGCGCTAGGCCCCATCACCGATCATGGCCGCGAGGCGATGATATCGAGCGCGCATGCGCCCGGGATCGCGTCGCCGGCCGACAGCCTCAGGAAATCACCGGGGTCGCCGGCGAGGGCCTTGTCGAGCAGTGCGGTGTAGCGCCGACGCGAAATCTCGACCGCGCCAAAACTCTTCAAATGCTCGGTGACGTATTGCGTGTCGAGCAGCTCGAAGCCGCCATGGATCAGCCGCGCGACCAGATGCACCAGCGCGACCTTCGAGGCATCGCGCGCGGTGTGAAACATGCTCTCGCCGAAGAAGGCGCGTCCGAGGCTGACGCCGTAGAGCCCGCCGACGAGGTCGTCGCCCTGCCAGACCTCGACGCTGTGGCAATGGCCGAGCTCGTAGAGGCCGCCATAGAGGTCGCGAATCCGCTTGTTGATCCAGGTGTCCTCGCGTCCCGCCTGCGGCGCGGCGCAGCCGGCGATCGTTGCCTTGAACGAGGTGTTGACGGTGACGCGAAAGGCGTCCGAACGGACGGTGCGCGCGAGCCGTGAGGCCACACGAAATCCCTCGAGCGGGATGACACCGCGCAATTCCGGCTCGACCCAGAACAGGGTCGGATCGTCGGCGCTCTCGGCCATCGGAAAGATGCCGCAGGCATAGGCGCGCAACAGCACGGCCGGCGTGATTTCAGACGAAGCGGAGTCGCGCGAAGTCATGGCGCAACAATAGCAGGATCGTGGAGGTGTTGCGAAGGGGGCGAGGGTCAGCCTGCGGCGGCGTTATTGGTCTTGTCGGGGGCTGCGGGCGTGCGGCGGAACCTCAGCATGACGCGAGTTCCGGTATGGGCGGGGTCGCGCTCGACGGTGGCGTCGAGCTTGGTGGCCATCGCCGCGACGATGCGCTGGCCCATGCCGGTCGAGCGCGGATCCGCCTTGACCTTGTCGCCGACGCCGTCGTCGGTGATCGCCAGCAGCAGATCCTCGCCCTGCGAGGTCAGCTCGACATGGATGGGGCCGGCGCCGTCGGGATAGGCGTATTTCACCGCGTTCATCACCAGCTCGTTGACGATGATGCCGACGGCGACGGCGCGGTCCGGATCGATCTCGATCGGCTCGGCCTTGACCGTCAGCCGCGACATCCGGTTGCCTTCGGCCGAGCGCCTGAGATCCTCGAGCAGCGAATCCAGATACTGGTTCAGCACCACGCTCTTCAGGTCCTGCGAGGTGTAGAGTCGGCGGTGCACCTGCGCGACCGCGGCGACGCGGCCCATCGCGTTGGTCAGCGCCGCCTTGACCTCTTCCTGGCCCGCCGAGCTCGCCTGGAGATGTAGCAGCGAAGCGATGATCTGGAGCGAGTTGCCGACGCGGTGATTGACCTCGCGCAGCAGCAACTCACGTTCGGCGGCGAGCGCGGCGTAGCGGTCGCGCGAAGCGTGGATCTCGGCTTCGGCTTCCTCGCGCGCCTTCTGCAATTCGGCCTGGCGCAGCGCGCCGTCGGCGGCGACGTGGAGCAGGGGGATGAAATCGCCCTTGACGTCCTTGACGAGATAATCGGCCGCGCCGGCCTTCAGCGCGGTGACCGCGATGCTGGAATCCTGCGACGCGGTGACGAACACCACGGGCGGCGCATCAGGGATCGCCATGATCTGCTCGAGCGTCTCCAGCCCGTCGAGGCCGGGCATGTACTGGTCGAGCGCCACGACGTCGATGCAGCCGTCCGTCTCCGCGCGGCGGATGCGCTCCAGGCCTTCCTCGCCGCTTGCGGCATGAATGACCTTGTAGCCGCGCCGCGTCAGGCCGCGCTCGACCAGGCGGGCCAGCGCCGCGTCGTCGTCGATGTAGAGCAGTGTTGGCGTGTGCTGGTTCATGAAGCGGCGGACGGGACCTGGATGACCGAGAAGAACAGGCCGAGCTGCCGGATGGCATTGGCGAAATTCTCGTAGTTCACGGGCTTGGTGATGTAGACGTTGCAGCCGAGCTCGTAGCAGCGCTTGATTTCCTGGGAATCGTCGGTGGTGGTCAGCACCACCACGGGCGAGGCCTTCAGATATTTGTTCTCCTTGATCTGCTTCAGGATGTCGATCCCGGTCATGTCGGGGAGGTTGAGATCGAGCAGGATCAGGAGCGCATTGCCCTTCTGCACGAGCCCGCTGCCGTCGGCGCCGAACAGGTGCTTCATCGCGTCCGTGCCGTTGGCGAAGGGGATGATCTCGTTGTTGACGCCGGATCGGCGGATGTTGCGCTCGATCAGCCGGGCGTGGCCCTCGTCGTCCTCGATCATGATGATGGTGACGGGTTGAGTCATTGTTCGGCGTTCCGGTTGCTTGCGTTCCAGGTGATGGGCAGCGTGATGGTGAAGGTGCTGCCCGTATTCAATTCCGATGATACCGACATGGTACCGCCGAGGCGGCGCACAAGTGCACGCACATGCGCAAGACCGATGCCCTGACCAGGCTTGTCCTGGGTTCCCGCCCGGCGAAACAGGTCGAAAATCCGCTGGTGATCCTTCGGATCGATCCCGCGGCCGTTATCGCTGATCTCGAAGATAGCGTAGCCAAGCTTGGTGCGCCCGCGGATTCTGATCTCGCCGGGGGCGCCGGGCTTGAGATATTTGATGGCGTTGTCGATCAGATTGGAGAATATCTGCTCCAGCGCAAGGCGGTCGCTGACGAGATCCGGCAGCGGCGCGACATGGATCTCGGCCTGCGCTTCGGCGGATTGATGCGCCAGCGTCGAGACGATGGCTTCGATCAACTCGCGGCTGTCGATCTTCTCGGGCACGAATTCGCGCCGGCCCTCGCGGGTGAGGTTGAGGATCGCCGAGATCAGGCGGTCCATCTTGGCGATCGACGACTTGATGAAGCCGAGCGCTTCGGAAAAATCCGCTGAAAGCTGCTTGTCGGGGCCTTCGAGCGTGACCTCGCCGTCAGCCAGCGGCGGGCCATCGGCCGGGACATGGGTGAGGCCGCCGATACGGCGGAAAATGTCGCCGCCAAGCTCTTCGAGTTCGCTGGTGAAGCCCATGATGTTGACGAGTGGCGAGCGGAGATCGTGGCTGACGATATAGGCAAAGCGCTGAATCTCGTTGTTGGCCTCGCGCAGGTCTGCGGTGCGTTCGTCGACGACGGTCTCGAGATTGGCGTAGGCGTCGCGCAGGCGCGCCTCGGCCTCGTCGCGGGCCCGCACCGAGCGCCGCACGAGCCAGAGCGAGATCAGGGCCAGCAGCACGACCAGGCCGGAGCCGATGCCGGTCATTGATGCGGCCAGCGTCTGGCTCCGGTCGGAGTTGGCGGTGCGGATCCGGAACAGTCGTTCCTCCTCGCGGATCATCGCGTTGGCCAGGTTGCTGATCGTGGTTGTGATGTTGCCGGCGGCGGCCTCGCGGATCAGCGCCGTGGCACTGTCGGCCTGCCCCTGCTTCACGAAATTCATCTCGCGCGAGAACTGGTCGAGCCGGATCTCGATCGCCGAGCTCAACTTCTCAATGTTGTCGCGTTGCGCCGGATTGTCGCTGATCTGGCGCGTCAGCTTGTCGAGCGCCGGAACAATCGCTGCAACGGCCTTCTCATGATCCGACTGCAAATCCGGTCCCTGCGTCAGGAGAAAGCCGCGGGCGCTGCTTTCGGCGCGCCGGACTTCGAGCAAAAGGGTGTTGATCTGGTTCTCCACCTCGATGGTGTGGAGCACCCTTGTGCTATCTCTCCGCGCCTCGTTGACGAGGTAGACGGAACCGGCGCTGATCACGGTCAACACCAGAAGACCCGCCGCGAGCAGCAGGATCTGCCAGAATACGCGCCGTCGTTGCGCCTTAGCCGTCACGACGGTCTCGCTTCGTCACGTCAACGGAACTCAAAACGCCCCCTCGGAACTGACCCCGCCGTCCAGAACGCGATGGGGCCCAAAGGGTTCCACGGGAAAGGAGGATTATCCCTGGGCCGGTTCCTTACCGGCGAGGTACTGTTCCAGCCAGTGGATGTGATAGTCGCCGTCGATGATCGAGGGCTGGCGCACCAGGTCGCGGAACAGCGGCAGCGTCGTCTCGATGCCTTCGACCACCATCTCGTCCAGCGCCCGGCGCAGCCGCATCAGGCATTCGCTGCGGGTCTTGCCGTGCACGATCAGCTTGCCGACCAGGGAGTCGTAATAGGGCGGGATGGTGTAGCCCTGATAGACCGCAGAATCGATGCGGACACCGAGGCCGCCGGGCGGATGATATTGCGTGATGCGCCCCGGCGAGGGCCGGAAGGTCTGCGGGTTTTCGGCGTTGATGCGGCACTCGATGGCGTGGCCGATGATCTGCACTTCGCTCTGCTTCGCCGGCAGTTCGCCGCCGGCGGCGATGCGGATCTGCTCCAGCACGAGGTCGATGTCGGTGATGCTCTCGGTGACGGGATGCTCGACCTGGATGCGGGTGTTCATCTCGATGAAGTAGAACTCGCCGTCCTCGAACAGGAATTCGATGGTGCCGACGCCGAGATATTTCATCTCGCGCATCGCCTTGGCGCAGGTTTCGCCGATCTTGGCGCGTGCAGCGGCGGCAAGGACGGGCGAGGGACCTTCCTCCCATACCTTCTGGTGACGGCGTTGCAGCGAGCAGTCGCGCTCGCCGAGATGGATCGCGCCGCCGCGGCCGTCACCGAGGATCTGGATCTCGATATGACGCGGCTTCTGGAGGTATTTTTCGAGATAGACGGACGCATCACCGAACGCGGATTTGGCTTCGTTGGCCGCCGTCGACAGCGCCACCTGGAGGTCGGCCTCGCTCTGCGCGACCTTCATGCCGCGGCCGCCGCCGCCGGCGGCTGCCTTGACCAGCACGGGGAAGCCGATCTTCCTGGCGATCGCCATCGCGTCGTCCTCGGGGCCGACCGCGCCGTCCGAGCCGGGCACCACGGGAATGCCGAGCTTCCTGGCCGTCTTCTTGGCCTCGATCTTGTCGCCCATCAGGCGGATGTGCTCGGCCTTGGGGCCGATGAAATGCAGATTGTGCTCGGAAAGGATTTCGGCGAAGCGCGCGTTCTCGGAGAGGAAGCCGTAGCCGGGATGCACGGCATCGGCGCCAGTGATCTCGCAGGCCGCGAGCAGCGCGGGCACGTTGAGATAGCTGTCCTTGGACGGCGGCGGCCCGATGCAGACGCTCTCGTCCGACAGGCGCACATGCATGGCGTCGGCGTCGGCGGTGGAGTGCACGGCCACGGTCGCGATGCCGAGCTCCTTGCAGGCGCGCAGGATGCGAAGGGCGATCTCGCCACGGTTGGCTATGAGGATCTTGTCGAACATGGTGTCCTTAAGGGACTGGCGCGCGGGAAGCGGCTAGGGCGGCTGACCGCCCACGACCATTACTCAATGATGACGAGCGGCTCGCCGTACTCGACCGGCTGGCCGTCTTCGACCAGGATCTGCGTCACCGTGCCGGCGCGCGGCGAGGGGATCTGGTTCATGGTCTTCATCGCTTCGATGATCAGCAGCGTCTGGCCGACCGAGACCTTGCTGCCGACCTCGATGAACGGCTTGGCGCCGGGCTCCGGCGCCCAATAGGCGGTGCCGACCATGGGCGAGGTCACCGCGCCGGGATGCTTCGACAGGTCGGCCGCGACTGGCGCGGCGGCAGCTGCGGCCGCCGGCAGGACGGCGGGAGCGGCCGCCATCTGCATCGGCATGGTCGCGGCGACGCTGATGTTGCGGGCGACGCGCAGGCGAAGGCCGGCCCGTTCGATCTCGATCTCGGTGAGGCTGGTCTCATCGAGCAGGAGTGCGAGCTCGCGGACGAGCGCGGAATCCTCGCTGGAAAACTTTACGGCTGCTTTGTCGTCTGGCTGGCGCGCCATGTTCTGATCCGAATGTTCTGTGTGAAGAGGGAGCGTCAGGCTTTGGGCTTGATGCCGAGCTTGGCGGCAAGGCCCTGGATGGCGAGGCGGTAGCCCTCGATGCCGAAACCGCAGAGCGAGGCGAAGGCCGCGCGCGCGGTGTAGGAATGGTGACGGAAGCTCTCGCGGGCGTGGATGTTGGTCACGTGCACTTCGACGGTCGGGATCTGCACCGCGAGCAGCGCGTCGTGCAGCGCGATCGAGGTGTGCGAATAACCGCCGGCATTGATGATGATGCCCTTCATCTTGCGGGCGTGCGCCTCGTGGATGAAGTCGATCAGCTCGCCTTCGCGGTTGGACTGCCGGCAGTCGGCCTTGAGGCCGTACGCCGCCGCCGTCTCCCGGCACAGCGTTTCGACGTCGGCCAGCGTCGCATGGCCATACTTCTCGGGCTCGCGCGTCCCCAACATGTTGAGGTTCGGCCCGTTGAGGACGAGGATCGTGTCGGTTGCTGGTTCGGCCATTCCAATCCCGCAAGAGGTGCTTCGGCGTGGCGGGGGTTATAGGTAACAAAGCGCGTGAGGGGAAGCCTTGAAGGGCCTCCCGGGCCGCTTCAAGCACCTCATCCGGGGTGCAAAAACCTGTGCGGAAGCCACGGAAATTGCTTGTTAACCAGTCCAAAGCATGGCTGCCGGATGGGACCGACGGGGAAAGGCCGCCTCATAGGCCAAAAGCCCCCGCCGATCTCTCGGCAGGGGTTCATCTGGCCTTAAGCGAAGCAGCTTAGCCTTCGATGATGTAGACGATCTCGCGCGTCTGCGGACGGACGATCACGTACTGGCCGCGGACGAAGATCACTTCATACCCACGCCACTGCGGATAGATCTCGACGATCCGGGGCGGCAGCGGGTGGAAGTGGACGGACGCCGGGACCGCGGTGCCGACCGAGATGTTGAAGTTGACGTTGGTGGTCTCCTCGATCTTGGTCGACTTGATCGCGGTCGAGATTTCAGTCCGCTTCTCGGCGGGCGGCGCG
The DNA here is from genome assembly GCF_052588265.1 of Bradyrhizobium sp. Pa8. Classification (NCBI taxonomy): domain Bacteria; kingdom Pseudomonadati; phylum Pseudomonadota; class Alphaproteobacteria; order Hyphomicrobiales; family Nitrobacteraceae; genus Bradyrhizobium; species Bradyrhizobium sp. Pa8. The sequence goes on from NZ_CP176767.1 coordinate 4,457,020, forward strand.
GCTGCGGTGGCCGAAGCGTTGCCGGTCGTGGTCTGCGACTTCGTGTCGGTCGTTGCCGGACGGTTCTCGGCATTGTTGCTCTTGGCAGCGCCGCCGGCCTTGTTGTCCTCCGCCTTCATGTCCTTGGTGCCGGACTTGGTCGTCGAGTCCTTGGTCGAGTCCGAGCTCATGCTCTTCGACTTGTCCTGCTGGGACTTGTCCATCTGGCCCTGCGCGCGTTCGTCGGCGCGCTGGCCCTTGGTGGCGCCAGCCTTGTCATCGGCCGCGTTCTTGTGCATGGCGCCGCCCGAGTGTTCGTCCTTCATCGCGCCGGAGGACTTGTCCTCGGACTTCATCGTGCTGGAGCCGCCAGCCTGACCCACGGTGCCCTTCTCCGGAGCTGCGGATTCCTTGCCCATCGCGCCGCCACGCTCGGCGGCACCGCCGGACGGCTGCGAATGTTGCGTCGGCTGCGCACCGGCGCCGCCACCGCTGTCGCGGTTCATGGTGCCCTGTGCGTTCGCCAGACCGGTGCCCGCCACGAGCGCGAGTGCGGCAACCGAGATCATAAAGCGGTTAGACATTGAATTTCTCCTCACGTGTTTCTTTGCGTCATTGCCCGCGCCACCAACGAAAGGAGATTTGAGTTGTTCCGGAACATCGGCGGTTCCGGGGTATTTGTTTCTTAAACGCGAGATGAATGCGCGCGCCGGATTCGCGCCAGAATTTGCGCAGAGCTGCGGTCAACGAAAAAGGCCGGCTGTTCAGCCGGCCTCGTCGCATGCGCAAGTTGTGAAACGCGAGATCAGCAGGTCGCTTGTTAGCAGGTCGCCTTGCCGCAGCGGGCAACGCCGATCTTTTCCTTCAGGCTTTCGAGGCCGACGGCGCCGATCACGATCTGCTTGCCGATCACGTAGCTCGGCGTGCCGTTCATGCCCATCGCTTCGGCGAGCTTGAAATTCTCCTCGATGGTGGCGCGCACCTCGGGGCTGCCGATGTCCTTCTCGATCTTCGCCGTGTCGAGGCCGGCTTCCTTGGCTGCCTGAAGCGCGCGCGCCTTGTCGGCGGCGCCGCGGCCGCCGAGCAGCTTCTGGTGGAAGTCGAGATACTTCTTGCCGGTGGGATCCTGCATGCGCACGGCGACCGCGACCTGCGCCGCTTCGACCGAGCCCTGGCTCAACACCGGAAACTCCTTCAGCACGACCTTCAGCTTCGGATCGGCCTTCATGAGGTCGAGCATGTCGCCCATCGCGCGCTTGCAGTAGCCGCAATTGTAATCGAAGAACTCGACGAAGGTGACGTCGCCGTCCTTGTTGCCGAGCACGACCTGGCGCGGCGAGTTGAAGATCGCATCGGAGTTCTGCGCGATGCTGGCTTCGTGCTTCTGCGTTTCGGCCGCGGCCTGGCGCTTGGTGAGCTCGGTCATCGCTTCCTCGAGCACCTCGGGATGGGTGACGAGATAGTTCTTGATGATCGCCTCGATGTCGGTGCGCTGGGCATCCGAGAAGCTGTCGGCCGACGCGGGAACGGCTGCGCCGAACATGGCGAGCGCGAACAGCGCGGGAGCAAGCAGGCGCAGCGAAGGCATAGGCAAATCCTCTTATCGAAAGCTGGTTTCGGAAAACGTCCCGGCGGACTTAAGCTCGGTGTCGTGACGTCGTGGTGTCAGGCGTCGTCTTGGTCGCGTTAGTTGCGCGGCGGCTTGGCCGCCACGATGTCGTCGGCCTTGACCCATCCGGGCGTGCCGACGGCGAAACGGGTTTTCGCGCGCGTGGCGAGCTCGCGGGCGGTCTTGTTGTCGCCGCGCAGATAGGCGGCCTGCGCCGACGCCAGATCGGCCTCGGCATAGTCGCCCTTCCGGCCATAGGCCATCGCCAGCTGCATATAGCCGAGCGCAGCCTCCGGTTCCCGTGCCACCGCGGCCCGGAGAATCCGAACGGCATCATCGGTGTAGGCCTTATTATCCGATCCAACCAGAGCCTGCCCAAGTAACATCTCGATGAGGGGCGCGCTGTTGGACAGCTGCACCGCCTTGCGCAGGGCAGGGATCGCCTCGGCCGGCTTGCCGCCCTCCAGCAGGGCCTGGCCGCGCACCTCGTAGAAATACGGGTTGTTTGGCTGGACCTGGATCAGCGCGTCGATCTGGGCCAGGGCACTGCGCAAATCGCCGTGCAGATAGGTGCTGATGGCGCGGGCATAGCGCGCCGGCATGCTGTCGTTCGTCTGGGGGTAGCGGCGGTAGACCGTCTCCGGCCGCTCCATGAACGCGGAAATCTTGGCGCGCACCATGTCGTGGCGGAGCTGGAGCGCGGGATCGTCCTTCTTGTCCCAATAGGGGCTGGAACTGGCGAATTCCTGAAGCGATGCGACGCGCTCGGCGGGCATCGGATGCGACTGGAGATAGGGATCGGCCCCGCGGGCAGCGAACAGGCTCTCGCTGGTGAAGCGCTTGAAGGTCTCGTACATGCCCTTCGGCGACTGCTGGGTCGCGGTCAGAAATTTCACGCCGGCACGGTCGGCGTTCTCCTCCTGCTGGCGCTGATAGGACAGCAGCGTGCGGCGGATCATCTCCTGCGGTCCGGCGATGGCGGCAACGCCGGCATTGGCGAGCCCGTTGTTGCCGGTGCTGTTGCTGCCGCGGGTGCTGCCCACGGCAATCGCGCCGGCCCCGAGCAGCATGGCGATGATCATCTGGGTCTGGGCGTTGGCGAGCTGTTCGCGCAGCTTGGACAGATGGCCGCCGGCCAGATGTCCGGTCTCGTGCGCCAGCACGCCGATGATCTGGTTCGGCGTCTCCGACTGGAGGATCGCGCCGTAATTGACGAAGATGCGGCGGCCGTCCGCGACGAACGCGTTGAACGAGCCTTCGTTGATGATCACCATCTGGATGTTCTGCTTTTCCAGACCGGCAACGCGCAGGATCGGCCGCGTGTATTCGCGCAGCAGCTGCTCGGTTTCGGTGTCGCGCAGGATCGGCGGCCCCTTGGCCTGCGCATGCGCGGCCGGCATCGGCAACAGCGCGATCGCCGCGGCAGTGACGACGGCGGTGAGGGAGGAGGCCTTCTTGCGCAATGCGATCTGGAGCAACATCAGGCGGTCTGGGTCAAACGGTCTTGATCAAGCAGTTTCGTGATTGGTTTTTGGCGATTGGCGGCGGACCGGATACGAGATATGCCCTTATGAGCCGTACAATGCGGCCAGTCTGGGGCGCAAGCGCCCCGTTTACCGGACCGAACCGACCGGTTCGCCAGCGAAATAGCAGAATTCGATGCACGATGCGACATTGAGGAACCGGGTGGGGCAGTGGCTCGAGCCCTCCCGCCGCAGCGATGTTCCCCCGTTCATGGTGATGGACGTGATGGCCGCCGCGGCCCGAATCGAGGCGGCAGGCGGCCATGTCATCCACATGGAGGTCGGCCAGCCCGCAACTGGCGCCCCAAAGACCGCGATCGCGGCAGCCCATGCGGCGCTCGAGGCCGGGCGGATCGATTACACCTCCGCACTCGGCATCCCCTCGTTGCGCGAACGCATCGCGCGCCACTATCGGGATGCCTATGGCTGTGATGTTAGCCCCGAGCGGATCGTGGTGACGACAGGCTCCTCCGGCGGTTTCATCCTGGCTTTCCTGTCGATGTTCGCGCCCGGCGACCGCGTCGCCGTGACGGTGCCGGGTTATCCGCCCTACCGTCACATCCTCACCGCGCTCGGTTGCGAGCCGGTGCTGATCGAGACCACCAATGACACGCGCCATGCGCTGACCGGCGAGGCGCTGCTGGCGGAGCATCGCAAGGCGCCGCTGAAGGGCGTGCTGGTCGGCAGCCCGGCCAATCCGACCGGGACGATGATGTCCCGCGAGGCGCTCGCCGGCCTGATCGCCGCGGCGGAAGACGCCGGCATCCGCTTCATCTCCGACGAGATCTATCACGGGCTCGACTACGCGTTTCCGGCGGCGACGGCGGCGGCGCTGTCGGAGCACGCACTCGTGATCAACTCGTTCTCGAAATATTTTTGCATGACGGGCTGGCGCGTCGGCTGGATGGTCGTGCCCGAGATCCTGGTGCGGCCGATCGAGCGGCTGCAGCAGAACCTCTCGATCTCGGTGCCGTCATTGTCACAAATCGCGGCCGAGGCGGCCTTCGATGGTGCGGCCGAGATGGAGGAGATCAAGCACGGCTATCAGGAAAACCGGCGCATCCTGATCGAGGGATTGCCCAAGGCGGGCCTCAGCAAGTTCCTGCCTGCCGATGGCGCCTTCTATCTCTATGCCGACGTCTCGGACTTCACCTCGGACAGTTTCGAATTCGCCAAGCAGATGCTGGAGCAGGCGCACGTTGCGGCCACGCCGGGTCTCGATTTCGATCCCATCCATGGTCGTTCGTTCATACGGCTCTCCTATGCGCGTTCCGCAGCGGAGATGCGGGAGGCAGTTGACCGGATCGCTCACTGGCTTAAATAGCCGCGAGTTTTCGACAGCCGTTTCGACACCAACCCGCGGAGTTCAACTTGTCTGACCGTTCCCTCCCGTCCGTCGCCACGCCGCATTCTCTTCTCGCCGCATTGATGTGGCCGACCCGTCCGGGTGAAACCGTCGGCGCACTTCGCGCCGTCGTGCTGATTGCGCTCGGCACCGCCATGATGGCGCTATCAGCCAAGGTGAATCTGCCGCTGCCTTACGTGCCCATGACCCTGCAGACTCTGGTCGTGCTGATGATCGGCGCCGCCTATGGCTGGCGCCTTGGCAGCGCAACCATGATCGCCTACCTCGCCGAAGGCGCGATGGGGCTGCCGGTGTTCGCCGGTCCGGTCGGTGGAATTGCACCGCTGGTCGGCCCGACTGCCGGCTATCTGTATGGCTTCGTGCTGGCTGCCTTCATCACCGGCTGGCTGGCCGAGCGCGGCTGGGATCGCAACGTCGTGCTGCTGTTTGGAGCAATGGCGCTCGCCCACGTCGTGATTTTCATCGCCGGCTTCGGCTGGCTGGCCTACGGCATCGGCCTTGGCGCAACCAAGGCCTGGGCGGTCGGCGTCGCGCCGTTCATTGCGGCATCGGTGGTCAAGAACGCGCTGGGCGCCGCGCTGATGCCGGCGGCCCGCCGGATCGTCGATCGACGCGGGTAAAGCGCGCAATAACGAGCAGTTCCGATTGACAGAGCCGGCCAAGTTGATCTTGGCTGGCTCTGAGTTTGAGGGGGAGTGAAACAATGACGACGACAACGATGGCGGGGGCGCCGGTCGCGCCGGCCGCCGCCAAGCCGTGGTACAAGGTTCTCTACGTCCAGGTGTTGATCGCCATCGTGCTCGGCGCCATCGTCGGCTGGCTGTGGCCGACGCTCGCCACCAACGAATGGATCAAGGCGCTCGGTGACGGCTTCATCAAGCTGATCAAGATGGTGATCGCCCCGATCATCTTCTGCACCGTGGTCTCCGGCATCGCGCATATCCAGGACGCCAAGAAGGTCGGCCGCATCGGCGTCAAGGCGCTGGTCTATTTCGAGGTCGTCTCGACCTTCGCGCTGGTGATCGGACTCATCATCGGCAACCTGGTGAAGCCGGGTGCGGGCTTCGGCAGCGCCGCCGCCAACGCGCAGGCCGTTGCCAACTACGCCAAGCAGGCCGAGGGCCAGAGGTCGGTCGACTTCATCCTGCACATCATCCCCGACACCGTGGTCGGCGCCTTCGCGCAAGGCGAGATCCTGCAGGTGCTGCTGTTCTCGGTGCTGTTCGGTTTCGCCCTCATGGGGCTCGGCGAGCGCGGCCACACCATCCGGAGCTTCATCGACGACGCCGCGCATGCGGTGTTCGGCGTCATCTCCATCGTGATGCGCGCGGCGCCGGTCGGCGCCTTCGGTGCGATGGCCTACACCATCGGCAAGTTCGGCACCGGGGCCATCCTCAACCTGGTCGGCCTGATCGCGACGTTCTACGTCACCGCGGCGCTGTTCGTGTTCGTCGTGCTCGGAACCATCGCGCGCTTCGCCGGCTTCTCCATCTTCAAGTTCCTCGCCTACATCAAGGACGAGCTGCTGATCGTGCTCGGCACCTCGTCCTCGGAAAGCGCGCTGCCTTCCTTGATGGAGAAACTCGAGCGCCTCGGCTGCTCGAAGTCGGTGGTCGGCCTCGTGGTGCCCACGGGCTATTCGTTCAATCTCGACGGCACCAACATCTACATGACCCTGGCGACGCTGTTCATCGCACAGGCGCTTGGCTTCGATCTCTCCTTCGGCCAGCAGCTCACCATCCTGGTGGTGGCGATGCTGACCTCGAAGGGGGCCTCCGGCATCACCGGCGCGGGCTTCATCACGCTGGCCGCGACGCTCGCCGTGGTCGATCCGCGCCTCGTGCCGGGCATGGCGATCGTGCTCGGCATCGACAAGTTCATGAGCGAGTGCCGCGCGCTGACCAACCTCTGTGGCAACGGCGTGGCCTGCGTGATCGTCGCCTGGTGGGAAGGTGAGCTCGACCGCGACAAGCTCAACGCCAACCTCGCCAGGCAGATCGATCCGACCGACATGGAAACGGCCCTCACGACGGACTGATCTGCTTGTGGCGGCGCCACGCGCCGTCAGACCTTGAAATAGTAGGGCTGGTCGAGATCCTCGATCAGCCCTTTTTCTTTGGGCGACCAGCCGAGCAGGGCACGCGTTTTCGCACTCGAGGTCGGAACGTCGACGGCCGCAAATCGCGCGAACCAGCCGAAATGCGCCTCGGCGTCGTCGGCGGATTTCGAGACCACGGGTACGCCGAGCCTCTTGCCGATCACTTCCGCAATCGTTTTGAACGGCACGCCTTCTTCGGCGATCGCGTGATAGCGGCGAGCGGTTGCGCCTTGCTCCAGCGCAAGCCGGTAGACGCGCGCGGCATCGAGGCGGTGCGCGGCTGGCCAGCGGTTGCTCCCGTCGCCGATATAAGCCGCGGCGCCTTTCTCGCGCGCGATAGCGATCAGGCGCGGCACGAAACCGTGGTCGCCCTCGCCGTGGGTCGTGGGCGGCAGCCGTACGATGCCGGCGTGGACGCCACGTTCCATGAGATCTTCGGCGGTGGCTTCCGACACGCGCGGGAAGTGGCGGGCGGCGGCATCATCCTCGGTTGCGAGGCGTCCGGGCGCCAGCAGCGCCACGCCTGATGTGACGATGAGCGGACGCTCCGAGCCTTTCAGCTCCTCACCGATTGCCAGGATCGCGCGGCGGTCGAGCTCGCAATTGTCGGCGAATTTCGAGAAGTCGTGGTTGAAGCCGAGGTGCAGGACACCGTCTGAATCGGCAGCGCCGCCGCGTAAGGACGCATGATCCTCCAGCGACCCACGATGGACTTCCGCGCCTATCGCGGTGAGCGCTGCGGCGCCGGCATCGGAGCGGGCGAGGCCGAGCACGCTGTGGCCGGCGGCCATCAGGTCTCGAACGACGGCGGAGCCGACGAAGCCGGTGGCACCGGTAACGAAAACACGCATGCGAAATCTCCTGGGGTTGGTGGAGAGAACCATCTGCGCTAGCGTTATCCGGGTAAAGTAGTGACATTATCAGGGTATAATCGCTAACAGGATGAACGAGAGCACTGCCGCCGAGAACTTGCTTGGGGCCTATCTGAAGGACCGTCGCACCCGGCTCGATGCAGCCGCGTTCGGCTTCTCCGGCAGCCGGAGGCGCACGCCGGGTCTGCGCCGGGAGGAAGTGGCCCAGCGCGCCAATATCAGCGCGACCTGGTACACCTGGCTGGAGCAGGCTGGAGCAGGGCCGCGGCGGGGCGCCGTCGGCCGACGTTCTGGACCGCATCGCGCGCGCGTTGATGCTGACCGATGTCGAGCGCGAGCACCTGTTCCTGATCGGCCTCGGCCGCCCGCCCGAGGTGCGCTACCAGGCGAGCGAAGGAGTCTCGCCGCGGCTGCAACGCGTGCTCGATGCACTCTCATTCAGCCCGGCGCTGGTACGCACCGCGACCTGGGACGTCGTCGCCTGGAATCGCGCCGCAAGCGTCGTGCTGACCGACTACGGCGCGATCCCGCCGGGACAGCGCAACATCCTGCGCTTCATCTTCTGCGATCCGCGCGTGCGCGCCGCGCAATATGACTGGGACAGTGTAGCGCGCTTCGTGGTGGCCGCATTCAGGGCAGACGCAGCGCGGGCAGGCGCCGTCTCGCATGTCGCCGATTTCGTCGACGAGCTCTGCCGGACCAGTCCGGAATTCGCGGCGCTCTGGCGCGACAATGACGTGCGCCATCATGGCGACGGCACCAAGCGGCTGCGGCATCCCGTTCACGGCACGATGTCGTTCGAATATTCGAGCTTCAATGTCGAGGGCCGCTCCGATCTCAGCATGATCGTCTACAATCCGGCGACGCGTGAAGATGCCGACCGCATCAGGAAGCTGCTGGCCGAGCGCGCCGACAGCTAAAAGCGCTCCGGCCGGTACGGTGCGGGATCGATGGCGGGCGTCTCGCCGCTCATCATCTCGGCGAGCAGGCGTCCCGTTGCGGGCCCCAGCGTAAAGCCCTGGTGGCCGTGGCCGAAATTCATCCAGAGGCCGGGGTGACGCGGAGCTTGCCCGAGCACCGGCAGCATGTCGGGCGTGCAAGGGCGGGTGCCGAACCACGGGTCGGGCTCGACCCGCCTGCCGAGGTCGATCAGCTCTCGCGCCGAAGCTTCGGCGCTGGCGAGCTGCACGGGCGTGGCGAGCGCGTCCATGCCGGTCAATTCCGCGCCCGTGGTGATGCGGATGCCCTTCGCCATCGGACCCATGGCGTAGCCGCCGGCCTTGTCGACCAGCGGCAGATCGAGTGATGCGCCGCCGCTGTAATGCATGTGGTAGCCGCGCTTGCGCACCAGCGGAATGCGGTATCCGAATTTGTGCAGCAGGTTGGGCGACCAGGGCCCGAGCGTCACGACGGCGGCCGCAGCGTCGATGGCTCCCTGGTCCGTGTCGACCGACCAGCCGGTCGCGGTCTGCCGCAGGGTCTGGGCATCGCCGAGCACGATGGTGCCGCCGAGGCGCTCGAACAGCTCGGCATAGGCCGTGACCAGTGCGCCGGGATCGGACACGGTCCAGGTGTCGAGCCAATGGATCGCACCGGGCAGGTCGTCGCGCAGGATCGGTTCGGCCTTGGCGAGCTCGGCTCCCGAGAGCGCGCGAAATCTCACGCCGAATTCGCGCTGGTCTTCTTCCGCCGCCTTGACGGCGAGATCGAAGGAAGCTGCGTCGCGATGCAGGTGCCGGTAGCCCGCGCGGCGGATCAGATTGTCGGCATGGGCTTCGCGAATGAGGATGTCGTGCTCCGCCGTCGCGTAGGCGATCAGCCGCGCCCAGGCGTCGATCGCCTCGCGATGCCGCTTCGGCGCCGAATGCCACCAGTAGCGCAGCAGGGGCTCGATATGGAGATGAAGCGACGACAGGCTGTAGCGCACGTCGTTGGTGCGGCCGGTCGCGATCTTCAGGAGCGAAGCGAGGTCGCGCGGCATCGGATAGGGACGCACGGCTTCGGCCTGGATCATCCCGGCATTGCCGTAGCTGGTCTCGCGGCCAGGCTCCCTGCGGTCGACGAGCGTGACCGCCCAGCCGCGCTGCCGGAGGTGCAGCGCCGCGCTCACGCCGATCATGCCGCCGCCGAGAACAATTGCGCTTTGCATCGTACTGACCTTGCCAAATCAAAACCGCCCGGTTTGGCCCGGGCGGTCTCAACTGATTTGTTCGCCTACTCGCCGCCGCCGAACCGGCGAGACCACCAGCCGGCGCGACGCGGAGCGGCCGGAGTTTCGGTTGCCGCTTCCGGTGCGGGTTCAGCGGCTGGTGCGGGCGGAGCAACCGGCTCTGGCGCTGCCGCAACCGGCGTTGCCGGCTCGCTCGCGCTGCTTGACAGGAAGCTCACCTTTTCCCGGACCGTGGAGCGGCGACGCGCAGCCTTGTCGTCGGCGGGCTCTTCGTCCGCGGCGGCAGGAGCGGGCTCAGGCTGGGCCGGCGCCTCAATCTGCACCTCGGCGTGCGGCTCGGGCTGGCTGACCTCAGGCTCGGCGGTGGTGTGTTCCGCCTGCGCGATCGAGGGCGCAGCCTCGCCGCCAAAGCTGTCGAAATCGGCGACGGCGTCGGTCGCTTCCGACGGCGCATTGGCTGCGAGCTCGTCGCCGATGGAGCCGGCGAGACCTTCCTCGTTGCCACCGCGACGGCGGCGTCCACCGCGACGACCACGCCGGCGGCGGCGATCGCCGTTGCCCTGCTGCTCGCTGCGGGCTGCCTGGTCCTCGCCTTCCTCGCCGTCCTGCTCGGACTCGGAATCCTCTTCACCTTCGCTGGCCGCCACGGCCGCTTCGGAAGACGTCGGAGCGCCATCCTCGCGCAACTCGCCGTCGCGCGGGCCACCGCGGCCGCGCCGACGCCGGCGGCGCTTGCGGCGCTGGCCGTCCTGGTCGGAAGCCGCTTCGCCGCCGGCCTGCTCCTCGGCGAGGCCTTCGGTTTCTTCGGTCTCGACCTCGGATTCCAGCTCCGGATCGAATTCCTCGTCGTCATAGACTTCTTCGGCTACGGGCGGCGGGCTTGCGGCGGCCTGTGCCGCCAGCAGCGCCTTGGCGGCTTCCAGCGTATGCACCTGCTCGCCGCGGTCGATGAGATAGGCCTGCGGTCCGCTGACGCTGGGGTCGGCGATGACGGCCAGCGTGACCTTGAAGCCGTTCTCGAGGTCGCGCAGATGGCCGCGCTTGTGGTTCAGCACATAGAGCGCGACGTCGGTGCGGGTGCGGACCACGAGATTGTGGGTCGCGCCCTTCATCAGGATCTCTTCGAGGCCGCGCAGCAGCTGGAGCGCAACCGAGGAGACCGAGCGGACATGGCCGGTGCCGCCGCAATGCGGGCAGGGATCGGTCGAGGATTCCAGCACGCTGGCGCGGATGCGCTGGCGCGACATTTCGAGCAGGCCGAAATGCGAGATGCGGCCGACCTGGATGCGCGCGCGATCCTGCCGCAGGCAATCGGACAGCTTGCGCTCGACCGCACGGTTGTTGCGCTTCTCGTCCATGTCGATGAAGTCGATGACGATCAGGCCGGCGAGATCGCGCAGACGGAGCTGGCGGGCGACCTCTTCGGCCGCTTCCAGATTGGTCTTGAGCGCGGTGTCCTCGATATGGTGTTCGCGGGTCGAGCGGCCGGAGTTGACGTCGATCGAGACCAGCGCCTCGGTCTGGTTGATCACGATGTAGCCGCCGGAGCGCAACTGCACGGTCGGAGAGAACATCGCGTCCAGCTGGCTCTCGACGCCCATGCGTGAGAACAGCGGCTGGCCGTCCCGATACTGCCTCACCGCGCTGACATTGGCGGGCATCAGCATCTTCATGAAATCGCGCGCCTCGCGGTAGCCGGATTCACCGGCGACCGAAATCTCGTCGATCTCCTTGTTGTAGAGGTCGCGCAGCGAGCGCTTGATCAGCGAGCCTTCCTCGTAGACCAGGGTCGGGGCCTGCGACTTCAGCGTCAGGTCGCGCACCGTCTCCCACATCCGGATCAGGTATTCGAAGTCGCGCTTGATCTCGGGCTTGGTGCGGGCCGCGCCGGCGGTGCGCAGGATGATGCCCATGCCCTCGGGCACGTCGAGATCCTGCACGACTTCCTTCAGGCGGGAACGATCCTGGGCGCTGGTGATCTTGCGGCTGATGCCGCCGCCGCGCGCGGTGTTCGGCATCAACACGGCATAGCGGCCGGCGAGCGAGAGGTAGGTCGTCAGCGCCGCGCCCTTGTTGCCGCGCTCTTCCTTGACGACCTGCACCAGCATCACCTGGCGGCGCTTGATGACTTCCTGGATCTTGTACTGGCGGCGCGGGCGGAAGGTGCGTTCCGGCACTTCCTCCATCACGTCGTCGCCACCGACGGATTCGACGTGTTCCTCTTCGGCTTCCTCGCCGTCCTCGTCCTCGTCGTCTTCCTCATCGGACTCCTGATGACGAGCATCAGTGCTTTCGCCGGCAGCGTAGACGGCGTCGGCCGGTTCGGTGGAAGCGGTCACGGCTTCGGCGAGAGCCTCGGCATGGGCTTCGGAGGCGATAGCCTCCTGCGGTTCGGCAGCGGTCTCGCTTGCGACCACGGGCCCGGCGCCGAAGGCTGCGACAGGCGCGGGCGTCTCGTCGGCATGATCATGGTCGTGATGATCATGGTCGTGATGATCGTGCTGGCCGTCATGACCATGGTCATGATGATGGTCGTCGTGCGCATGATCGTGATGATCATGGCCTTCGTGGTCATGATCGTGGTGATCATGCTCGCCATGTTCGTGGTCTTGATGCTCGTGGTCTTGATGCTCGTGGCCGTCGTGCTCGCCGCGATGTTCCGCATCGGCGTGCAGATGCTCGCCCTCGTGCGGCGCGCCCTCGGTGTGCAGGACCTCGCCCTCGACCGGCTGGGCTGCGGGATCGGCGCCCGCCTCGAGGCCCTCGACGATGTCGCTGCGGACGCGCTCGCCATGACCGCGGCGGCGGGCGTTGCGGTGGCGCGAGCGCCGGCGGCCGTGGGAGCGGTTCTCGCTCTCTTCCTCGGCCTCGCGATGGGCCTGTTCCTCGGCCTCGATCAGTGCCTGCCGGTCGGCGACCGGGATCTGATAGTAGTCGGGATGGATTTCGCTGAAGGCGAGGAAGCCGTGGCGGTTGCCGCCATATTCGACAAAGGCGGCCTGGAGCGAAGGCTCCACCCGGGTGACCTTGGCGAGGTAGATATTCCCGCGCAGTTGCTTGCGTTGCGCGGTCTCGAAATCAAACTCTTCGACGCGATTGCCGCGGACCACGACGACCCGGGTCTCCTCCGGGTGGGTGGCATCGATCAACATCTTGTTGGGCATGTCTTAACTCTTGGCGGCGGCGGGCGCGATTCACCGTGGGCGCGATCTGCGCTGCCGGGTGACGCGACGGTCCACCTGATTCGGGGGTGAGGGGAAGGCCGAAACGCCGTCTCTCGCGCCTTGCCGAAACGGAAGCTGGAGGGCCGAAGCGGCGCGCGGGATTGTCACTCCGCAGCGTCGCGAACGGTCCTTCAGAATTCGTCGGCACACTCTGGCGCATCAAGCGTCGGCCCGTATGAAACATTGGGCGGCGGGGCCGCCCCTCAATCAGTTGCTGCTGGCCAGGCATGGCGCGAGCGCGCTCGCCTTGGGGATTACGAACCGCTCCCTTGGGATTAAGGGACCGGGTAACGAGTCACGTCGCTGTCAAAACCGTCCCGGAAACGCGGTGGTAACCAGGGACCGTCCGCCACCGGGGCTTGACCCGCTCCACCTCGCTGCCGCGCACCGCGCTGGTCTTTGAGGGGAACGGAAAAACGCTGGAATTCCCAAACCTTGAGAGTTCCGGCGCTGCACCGGGAGGCTGAACGCGACACAACCGGAAATATCGGCCGTCAGCATTCCGTACATACGTGGAATGGGCTTACCGTGCAAGGGAGCGTCGCACGGCGGTCACAGTCGGCGAGTTTCGTATATCCGTCATTAAGGATCGATTAACCCTGTGGTTCTATTGCGTTAAAAGAGCTGCTCGGAGGCACGAAATCGGTGGCGAGCCGCACAAATCAAAGGGTTTTGCTGGGATGCGCGGTTCTGTGCGCCGCAGCATTGGCATGTGCTGATTCCTGGCGCCTTAGCGCGGCGGAAAGCCAGCCGCAACCCACTGTTGCGGTAGCGAATTTTCCGACAGCCTCAGCCGCCCGGCTGGCCGGCGATGGTAAGCAGACCCGTTTCATTCTCGATATCGATCAGGCCGTGACCTTCCGCGCCGTCACGCTCGCCGACCCGTACCGGGTGGTGGTCGATGTGCCCCAAGTCAATTTTCAACTGCCTGCGGGCACCGGGGTCGGGGGACGGGGGCTGGTCAAGGCCTTCCGCTACGGGCTGGTCATGCCCGGCGGCTCGCGAATCGTGTTCGACCTGACAGGCCCGGCCAAGATCGCCAATTCCTACGTGCTGGAGGCCGCCAATGGGCAGCCCGCCCGGCTCGTGCTCGAGCTGGAGGAGGTCGACCGTACCGCCTTCGTGCAGTCGCTTGCTCCTGAAAAACGCCCCGAACTGCGGCCCGCAATCGCCGACGCGCCGCCGGCAACGGTTCCGGCCGCTGGCGTTCCGGAAGCCGGGCAGCAAAAGGTCGACGGGCGCCCGATCGTCGTGATCGATCCCGGCCATGGCGGCATCGACAACGGCACGCAGTCGAGTGGCGAGAGCGAGAAGACCCTGGTGCTGGCCTTTGGCCTGGCGCTGCGCGACCGGCTGGACAAGACCGGCAAATTCCGCGTGGTAATGACACGGGACGACGACACCTTCATTCCGCTCAACGACCGGGTCAAAGTCGCCCGCGGGCTCAAGGCGGCCTTGTTCGTCTCGATCCACGCCGACGCGCTGCCGAAGGCCGAGGGCGATGCGCAGGGCGCGACCATCTACACGCTGTCCGACAAGGCCTCCGACGCCGAGGCGCAGCGACTGGCGGATGCGGAAAACCGGGCGGACGCGATCGCCGGTTTCAACCTCGCGGAGGAGCCGACCGACGTCGCGGACATCCTGATCGACCTCACCCAGCGGGAAACTCGTACCTTTTCAAGCCGTTTTGCCCGCCTGTTGATGGGTGAAATGAAGTCGACCGTGCGGATGCATAAACATCCCCTGAAGTCGGCCGGCTTCCGGGTTCTGAAGGCACCTGACGTGCCGTCGGTGCTGGTCGAGATCGGCTATGTCTCCAACAAGGGCGACCTCGAGCATCTGGTCTCCGAGGGCTGGCGGTCCAAGGCCGTGGGCTCGATGGCGCAGGCGATCGACGGGTTCCTGACCAAGCGGATGGCCACGGCCGGATCGTCAAACTGACGACCGGGGGATCGTCGAATTGACGACCGGGGGTTCGTCGAATTGAGAGGGATTTTCCGTCCCGTTGCAAAAGCCCTAGTTTGGCCACAGCGGGCGCTTTATAAAAATGCCGCAGGGGGTTCCGGAATCGGCGAGAATCCCGTTCGGCAAGCGTCTTGGGTCCGGCACTGATGTAATTGAGTAGGCCGGTGAATTCGCGACGTGGAGTTGGCGCCTGTTTTGGGTGCCTTGAGCTGATCCAGAGTTTGAACGGATAAACATATAATGCGCTTGCTGGTGCGGTTCATGGGCTTCCTGTTCGCCGCGGGAACGGTGGTGTTCCTTGTCGGTGTCGGAGCCGTGGCAGGCCTGATCTGGCATTTCTCCAAGGACTTGCCCGACTACTCTCAGCTTCAGGACTACGAGCCGCCGGTGATGACCCGCGTGCACGCGGTCGACGGCTCGCTGCTCGGCGAATACGCCAAGGAGCGGCGCTTGTACCTGCCGATCCAGGCGGTGCCGAAGCTCGTGATCAACGCCTTCCTCGCCGCCGAGGACAAGAATTTCTACGAGCATGGCGGCATCGACTACACCGGCATGGCGCGCGCCGGCGTGCTCTTCATCCAGAACTACGGCTCCAATCGCCGTCCGCAGGGTGCTTCCACGATCACCCAGCAGGTTGCCAAGAACTTCCTTCTGACCAACGAGGTCTCCTTCGCCCGCAAGATCAAGGAAGCCTTGCTGGCGATGCGCATCGAGAAGACCTACTCGAAGGACAAGATCCTCGAGCTGTATCTGAACGAGATCTATCTCGGCCTCGGCGCCTATGGCATCGCGGCCGCTTCGCTGGTGTATTTCGACAAGTCGGTGAACGAGCTGACGGTCGCGGAAGCGTCCTATCTCGCCGCGCTGCCGAAGATGCCCGCGACGCTGCATCCGGTGCGCAACCGCGACCGCGCCATCGAGCGCCGCAACTACGTGGTCGACCGTCTGCTGGAGAACGGCTGGATCAAGCAGGCCGACGCCGACAAGGCGCGCAAGGAGCCGCTGGCCGTCACCAGCCGTTCCAACGGCGCCCACACCTTCGCCGGCGAATATTTCGCCGAGGAAGTCCGCCGCGACATCTTCGAGCGCTACGGCGAGAAGAAGCTTTACGAAGGCGGTCTGTCCGTCCGCACCACGCTCGATCCGAAGATCCAGGTCATGGCGCGCAAGGCCATGGTGGCCGGCCTCGTGAATTATGACGAGCAGCAGGGCTATCGCGGCGCCATGAGCAAGCTCGATATTTCGGGCGATTGGGGCGTGAAGCTCGCCGAGATCAAGTCGCTGTCCGACATCTCGCCATGGCGCATGGCGGTGGTGCTGGAGACCAGCGACCAGTCCGCGCGCATCGGCTTCCAGCCGAACCGCGAGCTCGGCGGCGCCATCAGCAAGCAGCGCGAGACCGGCATCGTCACGGTCGACGGCGTACGCTGGGCGAGGGCGGCCCAGGGCAATGCCAAGGGCAAGACCCCGACGTCGGTGGCGCAGGTGTTGCAGCCGGGCGACGTGATCTATGCCGATCCGCTCTACACCAAGGAGGGACAGCCGGTCGAGGGCCAGTATCGCCTGCGCCAGATCCCCGAAGTGTCCGGCGCGATGGTGGCGATGGATCCCTGGACGGGCCGCGTGCTCGCGATGGTCGGCGGCTTCTCGTTCGACCAGAGCCAGTTTAACCGCGCCACGCAGGCCTACCGGCAGCCGGGTTCGTCGTTCAAGCCGATCGTCTATTCGGCCGCGCTCGACAACGGCTATACGCCCTCGACCGTGGTGCTCGACGCTCCGATCGAGATCGACCAGGGCCAGGGCGCCGGCGTGTGGCGGCCCGAAAACTTCTCGTCCGGCAAATTCCAGGGACCGGTGACGCTGCGCAACGCGCTGCGGCAGTCGCTCAACACCGTGACCGTGCGCCTCGCACAGGACATCGGCATGCCCCTGATCGGCGAATATGCGCGCCGCTTCGGCGTCTATGACGAATTGCCGAACTATCTGTCCTACGCGCTCGGCGCCGGCGAGACCACGGCGATGCGCATGGTCACGGCCTATTCGATGCTCGCCAATGGCGGTCGCCGGGTGAAGCCGACCTTGATCGACCGTATCCAGGACCGTTACGGCCGCACCATCTTCAAGCACGACCAGCGCGAATGCCGCGGCTGCGACGCGCCGGGCGGCTGGAAGAACCAGGCCGAGCCGCAGCTGATCGACCGCCGCGAGCAGGTGCTGGATTCCATGACCGCCTATCAGATCACCGAGCTGATGGAAGGCGTGGTCCAGGCCGGTACCGCAACCGTGGTCAAGGAGGTCGGCAAGCCGATCGCCGGCAAGACCGGCACCACCAACGAGGCCAAGGACGCCTGGTTCGTCGGCTTCTCGCCCGACGTCGCCGTCGCGATCTATATGGGCTACGACAAGCCGCGCGCGCTGGGTAGGGGCAACGCCGCGACCGGCGGCCATCTGGCCGCGCCCATCGCGCGCGACTTCCTCAAGCTCGCGCTCGCCGATAAGCCCGCGGTTCCGTTCAAGGTGCCGGCCGGCATCAAGCTCGTGCGCGTCGTCTCCAAGACCGGCATGCGCGCCGGCCCCGGCGAGACCGGCGGAACCATCCTCGAAGCCTTCAAGCCGGGCACGGCGCCGCCGGACAATTATTCGGTGATCGGCGTCGCCGATGCCGACGGGCGCGGCGGCGTGCCGGCGTCGCAGCAGCAGCAGCCGGATTCCGGCTTCTTCATGCGGCCGGGCACCGGCGGGCTGTACTAGCGGATAAGACAGACGATGGCGGTTCCGGCGGTTGCGCTTTGCGGCCGCCGCCGCTACATCCCAGCTCCAATGCACGCGGGATTCCGCGAGATCAGAGAACAACATGCGCGCCGAAATCGAACGGTTGGTAGAAGAGATCAAGCAGTCAGTCGGGCTGCTGAGGAGGCATCTTTGACGTCGAGAAATCGACGGCGCGCCTCGCTGAGCTGAACAAGCTCGCAGAAGATCCCAATCTCTGGAACGATCCCCAGAAAGCCCAGAAGCTGATGCAGGAGCGCACCTCGCTTGAGGATTCGCTCTCGGGCATCGGCAAGGTCGAGCAGGAGCTCGAAGACGACATCGGCATGATCGAGCTCGGCGAGGCCGAGGGCGATGCCGGCGTCGTCACTGAGGCTGAAACCGCGCTGAAGAACCTCAAGAAGGAAGTCGCACGGCGCGAGCTCGAAGCGCTGCTGTCAGGCGAGGCCGATCGTTTCGATTCCTATCTTGAAGTCCATGCCGGCGCCGGCGGCACCGAAAGCCAGGACTGGGCGCAGATGCTCTTGCGCATGTACACGCGCTGGGCCGAGACGCACGGCTTCAAGGTCGAATTCCTCGAGGAGTCCGAGGGCGAAGAGGCCGGCATCAAGTCCGCGACGATCCAGGTCTCGGGCCACAACGCCTATGGGTGGCTGAAGACGGAGGCCGGCGTGCACCGGCTGGTGCGCATCTCGCCGTTCGATTCCAACGCGCGCCGGCACACCTCTTTTTCGAGCGTGCAGGTGTTCCCCGTCATCGACGACAGCATCAAGATCGACATCAAGGAATCCGATGTCCGCGTCGACACCATGCGCTCGGGCGGCGCCGGCGGCCAGCACGTCAACAAGACCGAATCCGCGGTGCGCCTGACGCATATTCCGACCGGCGTTGCCGTGGTCTGTCAGGCCGGCCGCTCCCAGCACAAGAACCGGGCGCAGGCCTGGGACATGCTGCGCGCGCGGCTTTACGAGATCGAGCTGAAGAAGCGCGAGGAGAAAGCCGCCGCCGACCAGGCCGCCAAGACCGATATCGGCTGGGGTCACCAGATCCGCTCCTACGTGCTGCAGCCCTACCAGATGGTGAAGGATTTGCGCACCGGCGTGCAGACGTCCGACACATCGGGCGTGCTGAACGGCGAGCTCGACGACTTCATGGCCGCAACCCTGGCGCAGCGCGCCTTCGGCACCACCGGAGCCGACATCGAGGACGTCGACTGATGTCCCGCGTCGCCTTCATCGGATTGGGGCGGATGGGCCACGGCATGGCCGGCCGCTATCTCGATGCCGGCTTCACGGTGACGCTGTGGAATCGCAGCAAGGCAAAAGCGGACGACCTGATCGCGCGCGGTGCGCATTGGGCGACGTCGCCTGAGGACGCAGCGATCGATGCCGATGCGGTCGTGACCATGGTCGCCGATGACGAAGCCTCGCGCGCGGTCTGGCTCGGGCCTCAGGGCGCGGCCAAGACGGCGAAGGCCGGCACCATCGCGATCGAGTGCTCCACTGTCTCCTATGACCACGCCCGCGAGATGGGCCGCGAGCTCAACGCGCGCGGGCTGATCTACATCGACTGCCCGGTGACGGGATTGCCCGATGCGGCAGCTGCCGGAAAGCTGACGCTGCTCGCAGGCGCCGATGCGGCCGACCTCGAACGCGCCCGGCCTTATCTCGAACCGATCGGCTCGACCATCCGCCATTTCGGCGCGGTCGGCTCCGGCACCGTCTACAAGCTCATCAACAATCTCCTGGGGGCGATCCAGATCGCGGGCCTTGCCGAAGGCCTCGCCATCGCCGAACAGGCCGGGCTCGACATGAATCTGGTGCTGGAATCGATCCAGGCCGGCGTCGCCGCCAGCCCGCAGGTGCAGCGTCATTCCAAGCGCATGGTTGCCCGCGATTTCAGCGGCGCGACGTTTACGGCGGCGCTGCGGCACAAGGATGCTGCCTACGCCGTGAAGCTCGCCGAAAGCCTGCTGGCCGACAAGCCGCTGGTCTCGCGCGCTGCGGTCGAGTCCTATGCGCAGGCCAAGGCCGCAATGCCCGACGACGATGAGGGCAAGATGATCGAGCTGGTGTCGCGGCCGAAGAAGCCGACCTAGCCGGGCGCATCACATGGGGCAGCCTCGTTCGGAACGTGGTCTCGGCATTGCCCTCGTCGTCGCTGCCGCAATTGCCTGGAGCACCGCGCCGTTCTTCACGCGCCTGTTGCCGTTCGATCCCTGGACCATCCTGTTCTGGCGCGGCCTGTTCGCGGGCAGCCTGATCACCGTGTTTCTCGTCGCGATGCAGGGCCGCGCCGCGCTGTGGCAATTGGTCGTGCCGGGGAGGGGCGGCCTGCTCGTCGCGTCCTTGTCCGCGCTCGGCATGGTCTCGTTCATTCCAGCGCTTCAGATGACCAAGGTCATGAACGTGGCGGTGCTGAGCGCCACCCAGCCCTTCGTCGCGGCTGCGCTGGCGTGGCTGTGGCTCGGCGAAGCCGCGACGTGGCGTACGCTGACCGCGAGCCTGATCGCCTTTGCCGGCGTGGTGATCACGGTCGGCGGCGTTCAGGCCGGCGCCGATCTCGGCGGCGTCGCGCTGAGCTGCCTGATGGTGCTCGCCATCTCCGCCATGACCGTCGTGGTCCGGCGCCATCGCGAGACCTCGATGGTGGCCGCGGCAGCACTGTCGAACTTCGTGGGAAGCCTCGTCAGCCTTCCCTTCGCCCACGACATCGCCCGTGTCGGTGGCAACGGCCTTGCGATCCTCGCGATGTTCGGCTGCCTCCAGGTCGCGCTCGGCCTGACCTTCTACATGCTCGGCTCACGCTTGCTGCCATCAGGACAGGCTTCCC
This sequence comes from Bradyrhizobium sp. Pa8, assembly GCF_052588265.1. Taxonomy (NCBI): domain Bacteria; kingdom Pseudomonadati; phylum Pseudomonadota; class Alphaproteobacteria; order Hyphomicrobiales; family Nitrobacteraceae; genus Bradyrhizobium; species Bradyrhizobium sp. Pa8. The sequence continues at coordinate 4,477,427 of NZ_CP176767.1, forward strand.
TGGTCGCGACGCTGGAAACGCCGCTGATGCCGTTCTGGATCTGGGTCGCTTTTCGCGAGCTGCCCGCCGTGCATGCGCTCATTGGCGGCGCGCTGGTGATTGGAGCGGTGATCGCCGATATTGCCGGTGACGCTCGCTCGCGGCGCCCCTCCTGAGCAACGTTGTCGGAAATCGGGTGGCGGGCTTTCTCGCGCCGTCCTAGGCGGCAGGCTCGGCCGCCGAGGTGAAACACATGTCCCCGAACGATAACAGGATCGACGCGCGAGACTGGTCGCTGCTCGCGGTGCTCTCGGTTCTCTGGGGCGGATCGTTCTTCTTCAATGGCGCGGCGCTGCGGGAATTGCCGCCGCTGACGCTGGTGTTCCTGCGCGTCGCGCTTGGGGCGGCCATTCTGCTGCCGTTGCTGTGGATGCAGGGGATCGGCTTGCCCAAGGGAGTGACGGGCTGGAAGCCGTTCGTTGCGATCGGGCTGCTCAACAACGTCATCCCGTTCTCGCTGATTGTGCTCGGGCAGACTTTCATCCCGAGCGGACTGGCCTCGATCCTGAACGCGACCACGCCGCTATTCACGGTGATGGTGATGGCTGCGGCCGGCGAAGAGGCCTTGCAGATGCGGCGGGTGGCCGGCGTGGCGCTCGGCCTCGCGGGTGTGATCATCCTGCGCGGATGGGGCATCGAGACGCGGCCGGGGCAGGGGCTCGGCATCCTGCTCTGCCTCGGCGGCGCGTTCAGCTATGGCTTTGCGGCGCTGGCCGCGCGGCGGTTGCTGAAGGACTCAGCTCCGCTGGGAACGGCGACGTTTCAGCTGATGGCATCGACGGTGATGATGGCGATCGTTGCCGGCGCAATGGAGCAGCCGTGGCATCTTTCGATGCCGGGCCTGACGACCTGGCTCGCGGTGCTTGGCCTTGCCGCCCTGTCGACGGCGCTCGCCTACATCGTCTTCTTTCATATCCTGCGGCGTTCGGGTGCGACCAATGTGATGCTGGTGACGCTGCTCATTCCCGTCACCGCCATCCTGCTGGGATGGCTGGTGCTGGGTGAGCCGATCTCCGCGCGCGAGATCGCGGGCGCCATCGTCATCGGCAGCGCGCTGCTCGTGATCGACGGACGCGTACTGAACCTGCTGCGGCGCGGGGTGTAAGTTCCGAGTCCGTCGTTTCACGGCGCGGAAAATCGCGGCGCTTGCCAGCGGCGAACGGCCTTGCGACACTCTCCGCAAAACAAGACTACAAAACATAGGGGAGAGAACGATGCCGGGTCGTCGCGAAAACCTTGCTGCCCTCGCCATTCTTGCTGCCGGCGTGCTCGTCACGGCACCGGCCTTGGCGCAGAAGAAATACGATCCCGGAGCCACCGACACCGAAGTCAAGATCGGCAACATCATGCCCTATAGCGGGCCGGCATCGTCCTATGGCGTCATCGGCAAGACCGAGGCCGCCTATTTCAGGATGATCAACGACCAGGGCGGCATCAACGGACGCAAGATCAATTTCATCAGCTATGACGATGCCTATTCGCCGCCGAAGGCGATCGAGCAGGCGCGCAAGCTGGTCGAAAGCGACGAGGTGCTGCTGATCTTCCAGCCGCTCGGCACGCCCTCGAACTCCGCGATCATGAAATACATGAACGCCAAGAAGGTGCCGCAGCTGTTCGTGGCGTCCGGCGGCACCAAGTTCGGCGACCCCAAGAACTTCCCGTGGACCATGGGTTTCCAGCCGAACTACCAGAGCGAGGGGCGGATCTACGCAAAATACATTCGCGATCACTTCCCCAACAGCAAGATCGCCGTGTTCTGGCAGAACGACGACGCCGGCAAGGACCAGTTCAAGGGCCTGAAGGACGGGCTCGGCGACAAGGCGGCTATGATCATCACCGACAAATCCTATGAGGTCAGCGATCCCTCGATCGACTCGCAGATCGTGGCGCTGCATGACTCGGGCGCTGACATTTTCTTCTCATGGGCCGCCCCGAAGGGCTCGGCGCAGGCGATCCGCAAGGTCGGCGAGCTCGGCTGGAAGCCAAAATTCTTCCTCGCCAATACAGCGACTTCCATCGCCTCGGTGCTGAAGCCTGCCGGGCTCGACTATGCCAAGGACATCATCTCGACAGCCTATCTGAAGGACCCGACCGATCCGACCTGGGACAAGGATCCAGCCGTGATCAAATGGCGCGCCTTCATGGACAAATATTACCCCGATGGCGACAAGGCAAATGCCAACAACCTCTATGGCTATGTGCAGGCCGAGGCGATGGCGCAGGTGCTGAAGCAGTGCGGCGACAATCTCACGCGTGAGAACGCGATGAAGCAGGCCACCAGCCTGAAGGACTTTCACACCGATCTGATGCTGCCCGGCATCATGGTCAACACCTCACCCGACGACTACTTCCCGATCGAGCAGATGCAGTTGATGCGCTTCAACGGAGAGGCCTGGGAGCTGTTCGGCGACGTGATCACCGGCGAAGTCGGCCACGAGCGTAGTCAATAGTCAGGGTTGGCGGCCTTCGCTTTCAGCACCATGCCGCCGGCGACGCCGACGCCCATCACATACATCCACCCCGCGTGGAAGTCGAACAAATGCGAGTTCAGAAGCGAGCTCGCGATGTTCTGTACGACGGCCACGAGCCCGATCCAGGCCGCAAGGCCTTCGTCCAGTAACAGGCGAAGGTGGGCGATCCACATGGCGTAGAGCAGGACGACGCCGAGTGCGCCCCATTGCATCGCGACATTGAGGGTCTGGTTGTGGGGATTGCTGACGATCTCCGCATCGAGGCTGCTTCCACCGGTGGCGGCGCGCTCGAACTGGCGCTTGATCGACCCGGTGCCGTGACCGGTCAGGGGCGCCTCGGCAAAGGCGTGAAGCGCCTTGCGCCAATAGGTCAGGCGTTGGGCGGTCGAGGCTCGGCTGATGTCCTCATGGCCGTGGCGGTATTCCACGGCGATGTCCGCAATGCGGTGGCGCAGATAGGGCGAGGTTGTCCAGGCCAGCGCGCTCGCGGCTATCGTGCCTGCGAGCAGGACCAGCGCCGCGCGCCGGCTCAAATGCCTCCAGGCGAGCAATCCGAGCAGCACCGCGATGCACAGCAGCGCCGTGCGGGCGGAGGCGACGAACACCATGTTGGTGGCGAACAGCAGGATCAATGCCAGACAGATGGCTGTCGCGACCACGTTTCCGCGGTGCCAGAAAGTCAACGCCGGCAGCGCGAGCGCAAAGGCGCACAGCGTGAATTCCTGGCTCTGGTCGATGTAGTTCTTGACGGGAACGCCGGCCGACGCGGTCGCGGTGAGTTTCCAGGCGGGATCGTGCAGCACGATCCAGGAATAGACTGCAAGCAGCGTGCAGGACGCGAGAAAGCCAAGGAAAACCCAGAAACCGCGTTCGGATCGGCTGAAGTGATAGAGCAGTGCTGGAATGAGCACGAGCTTTGCGACCGGCTTGATCGCATGCAGCCGATCGGCCCACGCGCCGTCCGACCAGAGCGTGCCGAGAAGCGCGAGCAGCAGGAAGGCAATGGGCAGGGCGAACGCAGGCCGTGCGAGCTGGCGTCCATAGTCGCGCCAGTCGATGGTCGGCGTCACCACCAGCAGCCAGAGCCCGACGAAGATCGAAGGCGCTGTGGTCGACCAGGGCAGCGACGCCGCGATCAGCACAGCGAGCACATCGGCGGCCCCGATCAGAGCGGGCGATTGGCCCATGGCTTGCCATCGGGCGCGCAAAGCCTGCCGACCGGCCGGGCCGGAGGATGCCGCGGTTTCAGCAGTCATGTGCAACGATGCCTATTGCGCGGCGGCCAGGCTTTCCCGGGGCATCTCATGCCCGAGGAAGTCGCGCGCCTGGGTCTCGTAGCCGAAGCGCTCGGCGAGTTCGTGTCGCCTCGCGCGGATGCGGCCGCGGCATTCCTCCTGCCGCGTCAGCACGCGGGTGATTGAAGCTGCGATCGCATCGGTCGAGAAGGGGTCGAAATAGTCGGCGAGCTCGCCCGCGACCTCACGGAACACCGCGATATCGGAGCACAACACCGGCGTGTTCGCGGCCAGCGCCTCGATGATCGGTATGCCGAAGCCTTCGGCCAGGCTCGGCATGATCAGCCCGTGCGCCTCCGCGATCATGGCGGCCTTTTCGTGCTCGTCGACATAGCCGGCGAAGCGGACATTCTGCGGCAGGTTGCGCATCCGGCTGATCTGGCCCGCATGACCGATCACCACGAGATCGGCCTGAGGGACGTTGCGGAAGGCACGAATGACGGTGGCGACGTTCTTGCGCGGCTCGTTCGACACGATGATGACGAAGTTCGGCCGCCCCGGACGCCCCGACAGGGCTGGGAGGTGGAGGACATCCGGGGCGTCGAACCGGGTGCGGGGATACACGACCCGCGCCGGCAGGTGCGCAAATTGCGGCAACAGTTCCCTGAACCGCATCATGCTATAGTTTGAAACGAAGGCGAGCTCGTCAGCCTGGCGCAGGCTGGTGCCGATCCGCGCCAGGAACTGCCGCGTGGCGATGTCGCTGAGCTTGAGGTCGGTGAGCGGCAGCAAATCGTGGACGACGCAGATCACCTTGGCGTTTGGCTTGCGCCTGATCGCGACCCGCGTCGGGGTGTCCACAACGATGAGATCATAGTCACGCGCGTCGATCCGCGGCGGCGGCAGCAGGAAGAAGGCCGAGGAGTCCTGATAGTTGAAGAATCCGGGCTCGAGCTGGAATTCGCTGAACAGTTCGAGATGGCGCATATCTGGCGGAATGTATTCGAGCGCGGCGGTCCGGTTCTCGATCAGCCGGGCTTGCAGGCCAAGCAGGCCGATCGCGCGCAGGAGGCAGAGGATATTGTCCCGCGACAGCAGCATGGTGGCCTTGCGGCGGAGCCAGTCGAACCTGCGACGCGCGCCGCTGAGCATCACGGGCCCGCTCACGTTGACCTCGTCGAGGAAGCGATAAAGAGCGAGCAGCTCGATGTTGCGCGACTGCGTCGGAAACAGCTTCGTGCGTCGCTCGCGCCGACATAGCTTGCGGTAACGCTTCGAGGTTTCCACCAGCAAGGTGAGTTCGTGGCCTTCCGACGCGAGCGAACGTACCAATTCGCGGGTGAAGTGGAAGATGCCGCGCTTGTGATTGGGTTGTCCGAGCGACTCGGACACGACCAGGATGTTTTGTTTCATGCGCGTTTCTCGCGGAGTTCAAAGGCGTGCGTGGCGGGCGGCTCGACCGCGATGGTCGAGGCGATGCGGCCGTGATCGAGGTTAATGATGCTGGAGCAGGTGCGGCGCAGCAGCGGCAGGTCGTGCGAGGCGATGATCACGATCGCCGCCTGCGAGACCAGGTTTTGCAGCCGTCTCTCGGCCTTCTCCGCAAAATGCTCGTCGACGACGCTGAGCCATTCGTCGAGCAGCAGGATGTCGGCCGGGAAAGCGGTCGCGGTCGCGAACAACACCCGCATCAGCATGCCCGAGGAGAACATCCGCAGGGGCAAGCGCTGCATGCGCGCTTCGAGCTCGGTGAAAGCCCAGATCTCGTCGATCACGCTACGTGTGGGCTTGCGACCGCTGATCCGCAGCAGCAGCGCGATGTTGTCCTCCGCCACGAAGTCCAGATTGACCCCGGCGTTCAGGCCGAGCAGGGGCACGACGTTGCCCCGGACCGTGACGCGGCCACTGCTCGGCGGATAGACACCGGCGATGAGGCGCAGCAGCGTCGACTTGCCGGAGCCGTTGGGCCCGGCAAGCCCGATACGGGCGCCGGCTTCGGCCTCGATCGAGATGTTGTCGACGGCGCGGATGATCCGCATCTCGCCCGGTTCGCGGATGAGGTGGCCGAGCAGCCGCCGCTTCAGCGAGAAGTCGTAGGCGCCGTAGAGCGGATAATCGAGACAGACGTTTTGCAGGCTGATCGAGACCATGCGTCAAATCCAGAATGCGGCTTTGCGCAGGTGGACCAGCGTCAGCACGCTCGCAAAGATCAGCAGCGCCAGCGTGATGAGGACGTAGACGATGCTGGCGGGATCGATATGGCCGCCTGCAAGTGGCTCGCGCCACACCGCGAACAGATGGGTCAGCGGATTGAGCCGCATCACCGTCGAGCGGTGATTGATCATCTCGGCGGACCAGATCACGGGCGAGGCGAGGAAGGCGAGCATCAGCGTGGATTCGATGATCGGCTTGAGGTCGCGATAGCGCGTTGCCGTCGCGCCGAGAACGAGGCTCAAGGCGAAGGTGCAGGCTATGAACAGCAGCAGGCCGGGCAGCGCCGCCAGCGCGTGAGAGAGGTCGTGGGGCGAGAGGATCAGCCACAGCGCCAGCGGCACGCAGGCGTTATGCAGCGCGAACAGCGCCTGGCGGAAGGTGCATTGCAGCAGGAAGATCACCGGCGGCAGCGCCCGGTCGCGGATCAGGCTTGCGGAATTCTGAAGCGCCGTGGTCGCATCGAGCACGACGCTGTTGAGGAAGGTCCAGGCCGTCATCGACAGCGCCAGCATCGGCAGGCGCGCCAACATGTCGGCGTTCGACATCTGGCCGATCACCGAGCCCAATACTGCGACCACGATCGCCATCTGAAGCGACATCCAGAACGGGCCGAGCAGCGAACGCACGTAGCGGTGGCGCATGTCCGACCAGGCCAGTGCCGCCGCGATCCGGACGGTGTCCAGCCAGCCGGTCGCCTGCGGTGGCTCGGCGGCGGTTGCGGGTTCCTTGCACGACGCGGTGACGGCGTCGCGGTAGACGGCCTGCATGCCCTCCCTGAAGGCTGGGGCGGAATAGCGGGTGAGGGCGCGCGTCCGGGCTGACAGTCCCATGCGGCGGCGGCGCTCGGGATCGCTGATCAGTGTGTCGATGGCATCGCCGAGCTTTTCGGCATCGCCCGGCGGCACCGTGATCGCCTCCATGCCGTGGCGGGCGACGCGCGGCACCGCGGTGTCGAGCGCCGTGTTCACGACAGGGCGGCCGGCGGCCATGGCCTCGAGCTGGACCAGGCCAAAGGTCTCGGCATTGGTGACCGACGGCATGACGAAGACGTCGGACAGGCACATCAGCTTGATGCGCTCGCTGTCGTTCACCGAACCAAGCAGGCGGACGCGGTCGCCGAGGCCGAGCTCGCGGATCAGTTGCTCCAGCCGCGGCCGCTCGGTGCCTTCGCCGATGATCCAGACCTCGAACCTGCGGTTGACGGCGGCGCGGATCAGGACGTCGAAGCCCTTGTAGGGCACGAGCCGGCCGCAGGCGAGCACGAGCCGGCCGCGATCGTTCACGTGGTGCGGCTCGATCTTGGGCCAGTCGTATCCCGAGGTGTCGATGCCGAACGGCACGACGTGGCATTTGTCGACGAATTCCCGCAGCAACGGCGTGTTCTCGATCAGCGCGTGGTCCGAGACGATGATCGCTTTCGCCCCGCGCAGTGTCCGCCGCATCAACGGTTCGATGAACCAGCGCAGGCCGGCATGGGTGACGATGTCGGCATGCCAGTGCACCACCAGCGGCCGTTGGACGCCGAAGCCGAAGGCGAAAACGAGGTCGGCGAGCGGGAAGGGGGCATGGAGCGCGAGCAAATCGTGCTCGGCGATCTTGCGCCAGAGCCGCCAGGGATAGGTGGGCGCGGCGGGAAGCGACAGGAGATTGCCGAAAGAGCGGACGCGCTCGACCGGCACGTCATTGACGACGATCTCGCGCCGCTCGGCCGATTGCGAGCAGACCAGCACGGCGGAGGCGAAGCTGTCCTTCAGGCTCGCGCAGATGTCGCGGATCACCGTCAGCGTGCCGCCGAACAGGTCGGGATAATAGATCTTGAAGATGTGCAGCACCGACGGGCGGTGCGGAGTTTCGCTGGTGTGATGCATGATGGTGTCAGCCTGCGAGAAGGGCCGCGACGAACGGTGCGGTCAGCACCGAGATGAAGATCACGCCGCGCAGCAGCGCCGGCAGCATCGGCTCGATTGCACCGTGTCTCCAGTCAGGAGCCGGCACAGCACGCAGTGAGTTGGAATTGCGGACCAAGCGGTCAGCCATGGGTGTGAGTCCCTTTACGTCGCGCCCTCAGTGGCGTTTCGTGTACGTGGGAAAATTTACCACGTCAACCGCAAAGTGGGAAAAAGTGGGATTGTGTCCCACGTGCGGCGCGGGTACAGTTCAGACATGAATGCCAAGTCCGGGTCCAAAGCAGCGGCGCCGCAGCCGAATGCCGCCGCGAAGCTGCACGCGCCGCTGGCACGGCTGCTGCGCCCGCTCGTGCGGCTCTGCATTCGCAGCGGCATGACCTTTCCGGCATTGGCGCAATTGCTTCGCGAGCTGTTCGTCAACGTCGCCGAGCACGATTTTGCGCTGGAGGGGAAGGAGCAGACCGACAGCCGTGTCAGCCTGCTTACCGGGATCCATCGCAAGGAAGTGGCGCGGCTGCGCGGTGCCGGCGCGCCGGTGCACGAGGCGCCGGCCGCGGTGTCGCTGACGAGCGCCGTGATCGCGCGTTGGCTTGCTGCGCCCGAATTCACCGATGCGAAGGGCGAGCCGCTGGCGTTGCCGCGCACGGCCGAGGGCGATGCGCCGTCGTTCGAGCAGCTCGTCACCTCCGTCACCAAGGACGTGCGGCCGCGCGCGGTGCTCGACGAATGGGTCGACCGCAAGCTCGTCACCATCAACGATTCCGACGAGATCGAGCTGGTCGAGGCGGCCTTCGTCCCGAGCGGCGAGGACGACAGCAAATGGCACTATCTCGGCCGTAATCTGCACGACCATATCGCGGCCGCCGCGCAGAACGTCTCAGGCGCGGCGCCGCGCTTCCTCGAGCGCGCGGTGCACTACAACAACATCTCGCCCAAGCTGGCGCGGCGCCTCGAGGCACGCTCGCGCGAGCTCGCGATGGACGCGCTGAAGACCGCCAACCGCGAGGCCAATCGCGCGCTCGCCAAGGACAAGGGCGGTGACGCCCGCTGGAATTTCGGCATCTACATCTACAGCGAAGATGCAGATGGCGAGGCAGAGGCCAAAGAAGGCGGCAAGGAGGGTGGTTCTTCATGAGCCGGCCGCCGCTGATCTCCCGCCGTCTGCTGCTGACTGGATTTTGGCTCGCCGGCACGGCGATGGCCCACGCGCAGGTCAAGCGCGGCACCGATCAGGGCATCGGCGGCACCGGAATCAGGCGCGGTGACGACCACGGCATCGGCGGCACCGGTATCGTCGGCGTGATCCAGCGTTTTGGCAGCATCTACGTCAACGGCGAGCGCGTCACTTATGCGAGCGACGTGCCGGTCCGGATCGACGGCGAGGCCGCGAGCCCCAAGGCCCTGCGCATCGGCCAGCTTGCGCGCGTGGTCGCGACCCGTCAGGCCGACGGCACGCTCGTTACGCGCAACATCACGATCGCGAGCGAGGTCGCAGGTCCGATCGAAGCCGTGAAGGGCAACGAGCTGACGGTGCTCGGCCAGAAGATCGTCACAAGCGACAAGGAGAGCAAGCTCCGTGCGGGCACGCAGGTGGCCGTCTACGGCCTGCGCCGGACCGACGGCGTGATCGTCGCAAGCCTGATCGAGCCGCGGCGCGAGGCAACCGAGCGTGTCACCGGTCTCGTCGAGCGCGGGCCTGACGGCTTGCGAATTGGCGGGCTCAGGCTGAGCGGGGTCGATCCGCTGCTGGTTGGCCAGCGCGCCCAGATCGAGGGCCGTTCGAGCCAGGGCACAATGCAGGCCGCACGCACGCGCATCGACGACTTCTCGGATCTCGTCGGTGCAAGCCGCCTCTCGATCGAGGCCTATGTGCAGCGCGTGGGATCGAACCTCCAGCTCGGCTCCGGCTTCGTGGCTCGTGACGGTTCACGCTTCGGCCCGGCCGCCGGCGAGGCCCGCATGGTGGTCAACGGCGTGTTCGATCGCTCGCGCGGCTTCCAGGTGGAGTCGGCTCAGGCCATCGGCCAGGGGCCTGGAGCACCTCCATCCGGTGGCGGCAATCCCAATCGGTCGCCCGGCGGTTCGATCCTGCATCCGAACCGCGGCGCCACCACTCCGAGCGGCGGTCAGCCCGGCGCGCCCGGTGGCGGACCTGCGCCGGGATCTGGCCCAGGACCTGGCACAAGTGCAAATCCTGGCTCCGCGCCGACGGGCCCGAGCGGCCCGTCAGGCCCTGGCGGATTTGGTTCGCCCGGCGGCGGACCCATGGGACCCGGCGGTGGGATGGGCGGTGGCGGCTTCGGAGGTCCCGGAGGCGGGATGGGCGGCGGCCGGCGATAGGGCGCCGCCACGCTGAAAGCGCGTGGCGCGGGCTTATTAGCCCGCGCTGAGCCGCACGCCGGCGCGCAAAAACTTCTGCGGATCGACCGCTTCGCCATCGATGCGGGTTTCGTAATGGAGGTGCGGGCCGGTGGACCGGCCGGTCGAACCGACGAGACCGATGACCTGGCCGAGCTTCACGATCTCACCGACCTTGACGTTGATCTCGGAGAGATGGCCGTAACGGGTCGAGAGCCCGTTGCCGTGATCGACTTCGACCATGCGGCCGTAACCACCGGACCAGCCGGCTGAAACGACCTTGCCGTTGGCGGTGACGCGTGCGGGATCGCCGGTGGCGGCACGGAAGTCGAGCCCGGTATGCATCGCGGGCCGGCCGAGGAAGGGATCGCTGCGCACGCCGAAGCCGGAGGTGAATTCGACCTCGCCGATGACGGGCTTGCGGTAGGGCACCAGCGCCAGCGTGCGATTGAGCCGGTCCATTTCGGCGCGTGTGACATTGATGCGGTTGAGCTGCTTCTCGAACGGCCCGGCATTGGCCGTCAGCTTGACGGGCACGAAAGGACCGCCCATCGCGGAGCGCGGCACGGCGGCTTCGAGGCTGGCGAGATTGAGGCCGAGGTCGCTGACGACGCCGCGCATCCGGCGCATGCGTGAATCCATGCCTTCCTCGACGGCGCTGAGCGTCGCCATTTGGCGACGCTCGACCTGGTCGAGCGAGGTCGTGAGCCGGACCAGGACGTTGTCGAAACCCTGGTTCTTGGCGAATTGGCTGGTTGGCGGTGCCGCGACGGTCGGGGCGCGCGACTCAAGTCGCGCTTCGCGATCGGGCGGTGCCACGAAGATCACGGTGTCGCTGATCGGCGACGGCTTCGGCGTCCCCTGAGTCGCGCCCTGGTTCGAATCGCCGCGCTGCGGAGCCGTGCGGGGGATTGATCCGGTCACGTCGGGCATGGCCCCGAGCGCCGTGGCTCGGGACTCCAGCGCCGTCTGGCGCTTCATGATCTGGTCGAGCTTCTGGTCGAACTGTTCCTGGTCGAGCAGCTGCCGGCTGGTGGTGCGGTCGACCTTGGCACGGAGCTCGGCGATGCGGTCCTCGTAGGCGTACTGCATTTCGGCCTGGCGCGCGATCAGCCGGGTCAGGACGTCGTCGCGGAAGGCGAAATAGGTGGCGGTCGCGGCCGACCAGAGTCCGAGCAGCACGACGGTGCCGACCACGATCCAGAACACCACGGGTCCGAGGCGGACCTGCTTGCCGTGGTGCACGATGGTGTAGGCGTCGTCGGCGTCGGGAAGGGGGATCGCGACGGCTGCCGCTGCGGCTGCGGGGCGGCGATGGAAGGCCCGTCCGTGGTCGTGCGCGTGATGTTGGGGGTACTGCGAATATTGGGCAGAACTTTTCGACATCGGCACTCCCGCGCCGGTCGGATGAGTCCGTACGGCCTAATTGCCGCAGCAATCTGGGCCGGTCATGGTTAATTTTCCGGAAACGGAACCGCTCGAATTTAACGGATTGGTTAAAGGCCTCTTGCCGCTTCCAGCACCTCGTCGGCGTGGCCGTCGACGCGGACATTGCGCCAGACCCTGGCTACCTTGCCGTCGGCGCCAAGCAGTATCGTGGTGCGAAGAACTCCGAGGAAACTCTTGCCATACATGGACTTTTCGCCCCAGGCACCATACGCCTCCAGCATCTCGTGTTTCTCATCGGAGATGAGCGGCATGCCGAGGCCGTGCTTGTCGCGGAACTTCTCCTGCGCCCTTAACGGATCGGCGGAGATGCCGAGCAGGGCCGTGCCGGCGGCGCCGAAAGCGTCCGCCAGCCGCGTAAAATCGATCGCCTCACGGGTGCAGCCGGGCGTGTCGGCGCGGGGGTAGAAGAACAGGACGAGCTTCCGACCGGCATAGTCGGCGAGCGAGACCACATCGCCGCCGTCGCGGGGCAGCCGGAAGGCGGGCGCCTTCTGGCCCTCGGTCAGGGCCGGCTTCGTCTTCGCGGGCGCGGAGGCCGATTTGGAGGAATTTAACTGTTTCGATGCGGCCTTATGTGATCCTGCTTTTGCTACGGTCCTGGTTGATTTGCTCGCCGGCGTCCGCTGTGTTTTCGCGGACTTTGTTTGAGTCGTTGCCCGTTTGGTCGGGGTCTTCTTTTTAGCCGTTGCACTGCCGGAGGGCGTTTTGGACGATTTCTTTCGGGATTTCTTGGACATACGCCTTCCTTTCGTCGCTTTCGGCGGGTCAACCAAAGCGGTATTGCAGCTCTCGTCCGGTGTGCCGGAATCGCGCCCTCGTCTGGGCAAGTCTGGCGACGCCGGGGTATGGTTACAAGGAATTCCACGCACCACCCCACTGCTCGTTGAACGCGCTCCCGGGGCGAAATGACGAACAGCAGGAATATTAGAGGTATGGCGGCAATGCCGGCGCAGGGAGCTTCGCTTCCCGCGGACGGCTGCGGTCCCGGCGGCGCTCAATCCTACGATGGGCGCCTGTATCGAGAGGCAATGGCAAGGAATACGTCGCCCCAGGATTACAATCGGGATTTCGATCGGCGCGGCGGTCCACAGCAGCCGCAGGAATGGGACGACGCCGACTGGGATCCGGATCAGGAAGCAGCGGCGGGCCATCGGGCGCGCCGGCTGTTGTCGCGTTCCAATTCGGGCTTCCCTCGCTTCGGTGACGGATTTGCGTCATTGCGCCGCTGGCTGGCCGCCGATCGCTGGCTGAAGCGGCTGGCCATCGTGGTCGGGGCGCTCGCCGTCATTTTCGTCGGCTGTTTCGGCGCGCTGTGGTGGCGGCTTGGTGCCGGTCCCATCAATCTCGACATCGCGACGCCTTGGCTCGCTGCCGCCATCGAGGACAATATCGGCCACGGCAACACCGTGGAGGTCGGCGGCACCCAGATCGAGCGGGCCGGGCGGATCCGCATCGCCGTGCGCATCCGCGACATCGTCGTCCGCGACCACGATCACGTCATCGTCGCCACCGCACCGAAGGCCGAAGTGAAGCTGTCGGGGGCGGGTCTCCTGATGGGGCACCTGCGCGCCGAGAGCCTCAATCTCGTGGACGCGGAGCTTGCGATCCGGATCGCGCCCGACGGCACCGTCACCGTGTCAGCCGGTGACACCGCAAAGCCGCTGGCAACCGGCGTCGCCTCCAAGAAGGAAGCCGGCCTGCCGCCGACATTCCCGCGCAACGGTGTCCCGCCGCCGCCATTCGCCACCGGACCTGCAGGTCCGGACGCATCGCAGGCCGCTCCCCAGACGGCTGCCCCGAGTGGCATTCTTCAGGGCCTCGACTGGCTCGACAGTCTGAGCATGACTGGCCTCGACGGCCAGAATCTCAACGAGATCGGTCTGAAGAACGGCAATCTGATCGTCGACGATCAGCAGCGCGGCAGCAAGTGGAGCTTTGAGAACATCACGCTCAGCCTGCGCCGGCCGAGCCATGGCGGCGTCGCACTCAGCCTGGGCGAGGAGGGCGCGCACCCGTGGTCGCTGCGCGCCACGATCGGCCCTGCCGAGAATGGTGTGCGCTCGGTCGACATCCGCGCCGATAAGGTTTCCACCGCCAACATCCTGCTGGCGCTCCGGGTGAAGGACTTCACCTACACCGCCGACCTGCCGCTGACCGGCGAGCTCAAGGGCGAGCTCGGCCGCGACGGCGTGCCGACCTTCTTCCGCGGCAAGATCGCGGTCGGCGCGGGCAACATCATCGACACCGACACGCCAGATTATCCGATGGCGATCGACTCGGCCGAGATCAACGTCGAGTGGGATTCGAACCGGCGGGTATTGGTCGCTCCGTTCAAGATTCTCTCGGGCGCGAACCGCCTGACGCTTCTGGCCCATCTCGAGCCGCCCAACGGCACCACCAACGACTGGCAGCTTGGCTTCAGCGGCGGCTCGATCCTGCTGGGCGGAATCGACAACGAGCCCCCGCTGGTCTTCAACCGCATCGCCATCGGCTTCCGCTTCGATACCGACCACAAGCGCATGCTGCTGACGCAAGCCGATATCAGCAATGGCGAGATCGGCGTCGCCGGCACCGGTGCCATCGACTATTCGGGCGAGCCGCGGCTGACGCTGGGCTTTGCGGGAACGCCGATGTCGGCCTCCGCGCTCAAGCGGATGTGGCCGACGCTTGTCGTTCCCGAGTTGCGCGAATGGGTGATCGAGCGGATCGAGCGCGGCACGCTCCAGCGCATCGAGATCGGTGTCAATTCGCCGACGAAGAACCTCCCGCGCAAGGGCCCGCCCATTCCCGACGACGGCCTGTCTGTCAACATCGTCGCAAGTGGCGTCGCGGTCCGCCCCGTGGATGGCATGCCGGTGGTGCACGACGCCGATTTGAAGGCGCGTGTGACCGGGCGCACCGCGACCGTGAATATCGGGCAGGGCATTGCCGATACGCCGGCGGGCCGCAAGGTCACGATCTCCGACTTCGTCTTCGAGGTGCCGGATATGGCGCCCAAACCGTCGCCGTCGCGGACCAGGTTCCGCGTCGATGGCCCGGTGCCTGCTGCCGCCGAAATGCTCGCCAACGATCGCCTGAGCGATCTGTCGTCGACCGTCGTCGATCCCAACACCAGCAAGGGGACGTTCACGGCCAACATCCAGCTCGGCCTGCCGGTCAAGGGCGAGCTGACCAAGGCCGACACCACCTACGCCGTCACCGCCGATCTCAACGGCTTCTCAGCCGACAAGCTGGTGATGAACCAGAAGCTCGAGGCCAACAACCTCAAGATATCAGCGAGCAACCAGGGCTATCAGGTCAAGGGCGACGTCAAGATCAACGGGCAGGCGGCCTCGCTGGACTACCGCAAGCCGGCCGAGGGTGATGCAGACGTCAAATTGCAGACCACGCTGGACGATGCCAGCCGCGCGCGCCTGGGATTCGATCTGAGCCCCGCCGTCAGCGGATCGCTGCCGATCAAGCTGTCGGGCAAGATCGCCGGTGGTCCCGACCAGACGACGAAGCTCGGTGTCGAGGCGGACCTGACCTCGGTCAAGCTCGACAACATCCTGCCCGGCTGGGTCAAGCTGCCGGGCAAATCGGCCAAGGCCAGCTTCAAGGTGGTGCCGACAACGCAATCAACGCGTCTGGAGGACATCGTCGTCGAAGGCGGCGGCGCCTCGATCAAGGGCTCGCTTGAAGTCGATCCGAACGGCGACCTCATGAACGCGAACTTCCCGACCTACGCGCCGACCGATGGCGACAAGGCCTCGTTGAAGGTGGAGCGTGGCCAGGACGGGGTGGTACGCGGCACGATGCGCGGGGATGTGTTCGACGGCCGCGGTTTCCTGAAGTCGGCGATCTCAGGCAATTCCAAGGACGACGCCAAGAACAAGATGAAGAACGTCGATTTCGACATCGACTTGAAGCTCGGTGCCGTCGCGGGATTCAACGGCGAGGCGATGCGCAGCGTCGATGCCAAGATGTCGCGGCGCAACGGCACCGTCAAAGCCTTCACGCTGAACGGCAAGATTGGCCGCGACACGCCGGTGGCAGCCGATTTGCGCGGCGGCCGCGCCCAGGGCAATCGCGAGGTGATCTACCTCCAGACCAACGATGCCGGCGCGTTACTGCGCTTCACCGACACCTACACCAAGGCGATCGGCGGCCAGATGGTGGTGGCAATGGAGCCGCCGACGTCGGAGCCGAACACCACGCGCGAGGGCCTCATCAACGTCCGCGACTTCACGGTGAAGGGCGAGGCGCAGCTCGAACGCGTTGCCGCCGGCGCGCCCAACGGCACCGGGAACGGCGTCTCCTTCAGCGCGCTGCGCGCCGAGTTCACGCGTCAGAACGGCGCCCTGACGATCCGCGATGGCGTCGTCAAGGGTCCGATGATCGGCGCCACCATCGAGGGCTCGATCGACTATCCCGGCAACCAGGTGTGCATGAGCGGGACCTTCGTGCCGATGTATGGCGTCAACAACATCTTCGGCCAGATCCCGCTGTTCGGCATCTTCCTCGGCGGCGGCAACAATGAGGGATTGATCGGCGTGACCTATGAGGTCGTCGGCACGCCGGCCGCGCCCGTGATGCGCGTCAATCCGATCTCGGCGATGGCGCCGGGCCTGTTCCGCAAGATCTTCGAGTTCAACACCGGCAAGCAGAACTCGCCGTTCGAGGAATTCCCCTCGCAGTCGAACGACGGCTCGACCGGATCGACGCGTCAGCTGTCGAGCGGCTGCACCCTCGCGCGGCGGTAAGCTGGAAGCTCAGAACTCCGTCATGCCCGGGCTTGTCCCGCCTACGCGGCCGAAGCCGCTTCGGCGCGGCGAAGGCCCGGGCATCCACGCTCTTCGTGCAGGGCGGCCATAAAAACGTGGATGGCCGGGACAAGCCCGGCCATGACGCATGTGGAGGGATTGGCGTCGCGAAGCTTAGGCCGCGCGCACGCCCGCCAGGAAGGTGCCGACCTCGCCGGAGAGCTGCTCGGCCTGCTTGGAGAGATTGCTGGCCGCAGCGAGCACCATGCCGGCGGCGTTGCCGGTCTCGTTCGCTGCGGTGCTGACGCCGCCGATATTGGTGGTGACTTCCTTAGTCGCCTCCGCGGTCTGCGAGACGCTGCGGGCGATCTCGGCGGTGGCGGCGCCTTGCTCCTCGATGGCCGCGCCGATCGAGGTGGCGATGCGGCTGACTTCCTCGATGGTGGCGGTGATGCCGCCGATGGCGTCCACGGCCTCCTTGGTCGCGCCCTGGATCTGGGCGATCTTGTCGCCGATCTCGCGGGTGGCTTCCGCGGTCTGGCTGGCGAGCGACTTCACCTCGGAGGCGACGACGGCAAAGCCGCGGCCGGCTTCACCGGCGCGCGCGGCTTCGATGGTGGCGTTGAGCGCGAGCAGATTGGTCTGCGCCGCGATGCTGGAGATCAGCTCGGCGACATGCTCGATCTGCTGGGCGCCGTCCGAGAGCGCGCGCACGATGGTGTCGGTGCGGCGTGCGCTGTCGACGGCGCGGCCGGTCACTTCGGCGGATTGCGTGACCTGGCGGCTGATCTCGGTGATGGAGGAGGAGAGCTCTTCGGCGGCAGCCGCGACCGTCTGGACGCGCTGGCTGGCTTCGGTGGCGGCCGAGCCGACCACGGCGGCGCGGCGATTGGTGCCCTCGGCCGTTGACGACATCGACTTGGCGGTGGTCTCGAGCTCGCCGGAGCCCGAGGCCATCAGGCCGACGAGCTGG
Organism: Bradyrhizobium sp. Pa8; assembly: GCF_052588265.1. Taxonomy (NCBI): domain Bacteria; kingdom Pseudomonadati; phylum Pseudomonadota; class Alphaproteobacteria; order Hyphomicrobiales; family Nitrobacteraceae; genus Bradyrhizobium; species Bradyrhizobium sp. Pa8. The sequence goes on from NZ_CP176767.1 coordinate 4,494,815, forward strand.
CCGACCGAGGCATCGAAGCGGTCGGCGAGCGAGATCAGCGCGTCACGCTTCTCCTGCTCGCTGCGTGTCTTGGCGGCGACCTGCTCGGCCTCCAGGTTGCGCGCCGTCAAAGCGGTCTGCCTGAGCACTTCGAGGGTCTCGGCCATGCGGCCGATCTCGTCACCGCGGCCGGTCTCCTCGACCGGCTTGTCGATGGCACCGTCGGCAATCTCCTGCATGCGGGTCTTCTGGCGATCGAGCGCGCCGAGCACGTCGTGGGCGATCAGCCACGACAACGTCGCCATCAGCAGCATCAGGCCGAGGCCGACCGCGGCAAGCTCGAGCGTCAGCGCGCGCACATCGGCGTCGATGTCGTCGACATAGAGGCCATAGCTGATCGTCGCGTTCCAGGGGGCGAACTTGCGCGCGAACACGGTCTTGCGCACCGCTTCGGTCTGGCCGGGGCGGGGATAGAGATAGGAGGCTACGCCGCCGCCATTCTGTTCGCCGGCCTTGAGGATCGCGTCGGCAATGAGGACACCGTTGGCGTCGATCGCGCCGGTGATCTTGCCTTCGAGCTGCTGGTTGGCGCCGTTGACGAGGAGGGACGTGTCGGCGTTGTAGACGACCGGATAGCCCTGGTTGCCGTTGAAGGTCATGCGCCGTCCGCGCATGTGGAACTGGGCCTTGGCCTCGGCCTGCGTCAGCTTGCCGGCGGTGACGTCGTCCTGGACCGACTGGGCGAGATTGTAGAGCATGTCGACCGCGGTCTTCATCTGCTGGACCCGGTCCTCCATCATGCGGCTCTTGCTGAGGAAGGCCGATACCGCGATGATGGCCGTGACTGTGAGAGCCGCAAGGCAGACCATGCTGGTAAGCTTGGTGCGGATCTTCAGGTGGCTCAGCAGCTTCATCGCAGCCTCTACGAAATGGTTGTTATTGCTCGCATCGGTAGCATGAAGTTCTTACCAATCATGAACATAGGCATGAGGCCGCCGGCCGCGCGCGTGACAGTTCGCAGCCTGATGCGTAACCGTGCAGGCAAAGCGACATGCGTCCGCGCACGTCAGCGCGTATGCAGGAGAAGATCGATCCCGGACCTTGGTGGTCATCGAGCCTGGCGGGAGCGGCAATGAACCGATTCGTTCACCGCCTCATCATGTCCGCGCTGCTCGTCGCGGCCCTCGTCCTGATCTGGAACGTGCTGGGCTCGCGGTAGATGACACCGGCAAAGCTGCCGGTGCCATCCGTGACTTGCGCGTCAATTGCGCGCGTCAGCGTCGCGCAAATGCGCCGCCGGTCGAGGCGCGTTCGTTGCCCATCGCCGCATCGACGCTGATCGGGCCGCCGCCGGCCGCCGAGAGATAGAGGCAGGCGAAGCAGAACAGGATGGCGAGCGTGCCGTTGTTGAGCAACGGCAGGAGCACCGGCGTCTCGCCCTTGAGCATATGTCCCATGAAGTAGGCGAAGGCCATTTCACCGGAGAGGATGAAAGCGGCGAGGCGGGTGAACAGGCCGAGGATCAACAGCGCGCCAAGCACCAGTTCAAGCGTCCCGGCCGCGCCGTAAAGCGACATCAATTCGACTTTCGCGAACATCGGCAAAGGCGGAAACTTGAACAGCTTGGCTACGCCGAATTGAAACAGCAGCAGGCCGGTGATGAAGCGGAACAGGCTCAGGAGAACCGGTTCAAAGCGAGTGAGATAGGGAAAGTTCATTGGTTTGTGCCCTCCATCCAATGGGCGACTTGGACCGTATTCAGTTCGGCCTCGCAAGCCACCCGGGGTCAATTCGGCGCTGACATTTTTGTCATGTGGACAAAATATCGCAGTTCGTCCCTTAACTCCGGTTGCGCCCGAGGGTTTCGCACGCGGTGCAGCGTGTGTCGCCCGTAATTTCCCGGTGACGCAGAGGGATGCAGGTTACGTCGGGGAGACCTACTGCCGCAAGGCGGGGACAATCAGAAATGGAATCATTCCGAGGATCACGCTCGCAAGTGCGAAGACGAGCAGGAGGTTGTAGCCCTGCGTGAAGTCGTGGATGAGGCCGCCGCTCCATGAGCCGAACGCCGAACCCAATCCGCTGCCGATCGAGATGGTGCCGAAGATCGTGCCGACGCGCTTGCCGCGAAAAATCTTCATGGCGGTCGCTGTGATCAGCGGGCCGCGCGAGCCCATCATGCTGCCGAAGCAGACGACGAAGCCGGTCAGCAGGATGATGTTCGGATAATACTGCAAGAGCCAGAGCAGGAAGATGCCGATGATCGAGATCGCGTAGCTGAGCAGCACCGAGGGCCGGCGCCCGATCAGCCCGTCGAGCGCGGATACGCCGAGCATGCCGAACACCAGCACCACGCCCGAAAAACCCCAGGCGGTCGCGGCCTGGAGCGGCGGAAAGCCGGCGTCGATGAGGTAGGCCACGATCTGCGCGGCGATCGAATACATGCCGACCGCGGTGAAGAAGAAGGTCGAGAACAGCGCCCAGAAAGCGTGGTGGCGCATCGCGCTCACGAGCGTCCAGCCGTTGTCGATGAAATCAGGATCGGTCTTCTTGGTGATATGCGGCGAGCCGATCGCGAACATGCGCCAGGGCAGAAGCAGCAGCGGCACGAGCAAGCCGAGCGCAGCAAAGCCGTATACCTGATAGGCTTCACGCCAGCCGAGATGATCGATCAAAAGCTGTGAGGTCGGGAGCAGCGCCAGCACGCCGCCACCCATCGCCGAATAGACCACAGCCATCGCGGTCGGCAGCCGTGGCCCGAACCAGCGGCCGAGCAGGATCGAGTTCGGCACAATGCCGATGAAGGCGACGCCAATGCCGACGCAGAGGCCGATCGAGAGCTGAAATTGCCAGAGCGCCTGCGCATGCGCCGCGATCAGGAAGGCCGAGCCGAGCAGGAAAAGCCCGAGTGCGTAGACGATGCGCGGTCCGGAATGGTCGAACAGGCGCCCGACCAGTGGCGCGGTCAGTCCGCTGATCAGCCAGGTCAGTGAGTAGATCGAGACGACCTGCGCACGGTCCCAGCCAAAGTTTTCGGAGATCGGCTTGAGGAAGACGGTGAAGCTCTCGCTGAGGCCGCGGCCGAGGACAGCGAGCGTGAAGCACAGCCCGAGCACGACGAGTGCGGTGCGCACCGCATCTCGCTGCGTGCGTCCGGCCTGTTCCCGCGAAGCTCCCCTGGGCGTGTTCTGATCCATTGCCGGTCAGGGAGCGCGCTTCGGCGCGCCCTGACAAGCATCAAAAGCTCATACGCCTATGCAGGCCGGATGAGGACGTGCTTCTTCTTGCCGAAGGACAGCTTGATCACGCCCTCGGGCGTCAGATCGGCCGCCGACAGCGCCATCTTCTCGTCGCTGACGGACTCGTCGTTGACGCGCAGACCGCCGCCCTTGATCTGGCGCCGAGCCTCGCCATTGGAGGCAACCAAGCCTGCCTTGACGAAGGCGTTGAGCACGCCGAGGCCGGCGTCCAGCTCGCCGCGCGGAATTTCCACCGTCGGCAGACTTTCGGCCAGCGCGCCTTCCTCGAAGGTGCGGCGCGCGGTTTCAGCGGCCTGGTTTGCTGCGTCGCGTCCGTGCAAGAGCGCGGTCGCCTCGGTCGCAAGCACCTTCTTGGCCTCGTTGATCTCCGAGCCGCCGAGCGCCTCGAGTTTCCTGATCTCGCCCATCGGCAGCGTCGTGAACAGTTTCAGGAATTTGCCGACGTCGGCGTCCTCGGTGTTGCGCCAGTATTGCCAGAAGTCATAGGGCGAGAACTGGTCGGCGTTGAGCCAGACCGCGCCCTGCGCGGTCTTGCCCATCTTGGCGCCGGACGCCGTGGTCAGCAGCGGTGTCGTCAGCGCGAACAGCTGGTGGGTGCCCATGCGGCGGCCGAGATCGACGCCCATGATGATGTTGCCCCATTGGTCCGAGCCGCCCATCTGCAATTTGCAACCGGTGCGCTTGGCGAGCTCGACGAAGTCGTAGGCCTGGCAGACCATGTAGTTGAACTCGATGAAGCTCATCTCCTGCTCGCGCTCGAGGCGCAGCCGCACGGAGTCCATGGTCAGCATGCGGTTGACCGAGAAATGCCGGCCGACATCGCGCAGCATTTCGATCCAGTTGAGCTTGGTCAGCCACTCCGCATTGTCGAGCATGACGGCGTCGCTCTTGCCGTCGCCGTAGCGCAGCACCTTTGCGAACACGCCGCGGATCGATTCCTTGTTCGCCTCGATCTCGGCGACGGTGCGCATCGCGCGCGTCTCGTCCTTGCCGGAGGGATCGCCGACCATGGTGGTGCCGCCGCCCATCAGCGTGATCGGCTTGTTGCCGGATTGCTGCAGCCAGTGCAGCATCATCATGGTCAGGTAGTTGCCGATGTGGAGCGAGCGGGCGGTGCAATCGTAGCCGACATAGGTGGTCGCTTCGCCCTTGACGGCGAGCGCGTCCAGCCCCTCGAAATCGGAGCACTGGTGGATGAATCCACGTTCCTGCAGGGTGTTGAGAAAATCCGATTTAAATGCAGTCATCTGTCGGCGTGCCTGACAATTCTTGGTTTACTGTTTCGGGTGCAATTTAAGGGTCTTCCGTGGGAACTCGATTGCCACCCGCCACTTTGCCTGTGGCATTATAAGATGTGTCCCTCTGGCACAAGATCGGCATGCCGGAGGGGGTCTCTTGAGGACGCTGATCCATGATGTTGACGGCACTCGGTTTGATGAGCGGCACCTCGCTGGACGGGGTGGATGTCGCGCTGATCGAAACCGACGGAAAGCAAGTGAAGGCGTTCGGGCCGTCCGGCTACCGGGCCTATAGCCCGGCGGAGCGCAATCTGCTGCGCCAGGCGCTGAGCGAGGCCGTGCACCTGCCGCGACGCGACGCCCGCCCGGGCGTTCTGGCCGAGGCCGAGCGCGCGGTGACGCTGGCCCATGCCGAGGCCGTGGCCGCCTTCATCGCCCAGAACCGGATGAAGCCGGAGGACATCGACATCGTCGGCTTCCACGGCCAGACGGTGCTGCATCGCCCCGAGAAGCGGCTGACGGTCCAGATCGGCGATGCGCCGGCGCTCGCCAGGGCGATCCATATCCCCGTGATGCACGACTTCCGCGCCGCCGACGTCGAGGCCGGCGGGCAGGGCGCGCCGTTCGTGCCGGTCTACCACCGGGCGCTCGTCCATTCGCTGGAGCGCGAAGGACCGATCGTCGTCGTCAATATCGGCGGCGTCTCCAACATCACCTATATCGACGGCAACGACACGCTAATCGCCTGCGACACCGGACCGGGCAACGCGCTGCTCGACGATTTCATGTATCGCACCATGAACCAGGCCTTCGATGCGGAGGGAAAGTTCGCAGCGCTCGGCAAGGCGGACGAAGCCTGGATCGCGCGGGCACTGGACCTGCCGTTCTTCGCGGCTCCGCCGCCGAAATCGCTCGACCGCAACGACTTTGCCGCGCTGAAGCTCGGCGACGTCCCGCCGGCCGACGGCGCCGCGACGCTGACCGCCTTCACCGCGGCGGCGATCGCCCGGATCATCTCGCTCCTGCCGCGGCGGCCGCGGAGCTGGATCGTCTGCGGTGGCGGCGCCCGCAACCTCACCATGCTGCGGATGCTGCGCGAACGGGTGGGTTCGGCCACCGTCGAGGCCGCCGAGACGCTCGGCTGGGCCTCCGACGCCATCGAGGCGCAGGCCTTCGGCTTCCTGGCCGCCCGCGGCCTCAAGGGGCTGCCGCTGTCCTACCCCGCCACCACCGGCGTGCCGATGCCGATGACGGGCGGAGTGATGGCGCGGCCGTGAGGTCCAGGCCTTGAGATCAAAGGCCGGTTGATGCAAATGCATCGATCTTGACGTGTGGATGCATTTGCATCTATATTGGATGCAGTTGCATCAAACCGCCGGGATCATTGCCATGACCGCTTCACTGAAACTCATCAGCCACAAGCTTTGCCCGTATGTGCAGCGCGCCGTGATCGCGCTCAACGAGAAGGGCGTGCCCTTCGAACGGATCGACATCGATCTCGCCAACAAGCCCGACTGGTTTCTGAAACTCTCGCCGCTCGGCAAGGTGCCTGTGCTGGTGGTCGCGACCGAGAAGGGCGAGGTCGCGCTGTTCGAGAGCAACGTGATCTGCGAATACATCGAGGAGACGCAGGCAGGCCTCAAGCTGCATCCGGCGGATCCGTTGAAGCGCGCCGAGCATCGCGCCTGGATGGAGTTCGGCTCGGCGACCCTCGGTGACCTCTGGGGTCTGGAGACCACGACCGATCCGGCGACGTTCGAAAGCAAGCGCCAGGCGGTTGCGGCGAAATTCGCGCGCGTGGAGGCAGCACTCGGTGCAGGGCCTTACTTCGCGGGCGAGGCGTTCAGCCTCGTGGATGCGGTGTTCGCCCCGATCTTCCGCTATTTCGACCTGTTCGACGAACTGACCGAGCACGGCATCTTCCGCGATCTGCCGAAGGTCCGCGCGTGGCGAGCCGAGCTTGCGAGACGTCCGAGCGTGCGCACCGCGGTCGGCGCGGACTATCCGCAATTGCTGCGTGCCTTCCTGGTACGCCACGACGCGCATCTGCTGAAGCTCGCGGCCTGAGCGCACGCCAATGTCGCAATCCATGGCCTGGCTGATGCTGGTGATCGCCGGTGCGCTCGATGTCGGCTGGGCGATCTCGATGAAATATGCGGAAGGCTACACGCGCGCAGGCTGGAGCATCGCCTCGCTGGTGCTGCTTGCCGCCTTCGTCTTCCTGCTCGGACGCGCTTTGCAGGTGCTGGAGGTCGGCGTCGCCTATTCGGTGTGGACCGGCATCGGCGCGGCCGGCACCTTCCTGCTGGGCGTCGTGCTGTTCGGCGAGACCTTGAGTGCGATGAAGCTTGCCGGCATCGCGCTCGTGCTGATAGGGATCGCCGCGCTCAAGCTGGCCTAGATCTCCGCGGCCATCTTCGCGAGCGTTGCGACGGTATTCATGTTGCGCGCGGTGCCGGTCTTGGCGGCGGGGATGACGAGATTCGACGTCCCCATGCCGTTGCCATAGTGCACGTAAATCTCGCGGCGGCCGAGGCGGAGCTCTTCGTTTTTCTGGCCGCGGATGCTGGTAAGCGCGTCTTCAGGAGGCGCCCTGTCGAGAAAGATCGCGACGGTGCGGTTGGGCGCAGCCTTTGGAAAAGGATTGTCGGCCGAGACTTGCGCCATCTCGGCGGCGCTACGCACGAGCACCCCGACCGGCGCGCCGGCGTAGGCGTGCAGGCGCTTTTCGAGGGCGGTCTTGATTGCAGCTTCCGACTTGCGGCTCGTGAAGACGACGTTGCCGCTCGCAATATAGGTGCGCACAGCGGCGAAGCCGAGCTCCTCGCACATGGCCTTGAGCTCGCTCATCGGCAGCTTGCCGGTGCCGCCGACATTGACGGCACGCAGCAAGGCGACGAAGGAGCCCATTTGAGGCCTTAGCGCACGTTGGCCAGGCGCATGTCGAGATAGGCCGTGATGGTTTCCATCAGCGGCTCGAGCTTGGCGTCGAAGAAGTGATTGGCGCCGGGGATGACCTGCTGGTCGATCACGATGCCCTTCTGCGTCTTCAGCTTCTCGACCAGCGTGTTGACGTCCTTGGGCGGCACCACCGCATCCTTCTCGCCATGCACGATCAGGCCCGACGAGGGGCAGGGCGCGAGGAACGAGAAGTCGTAGAGATTGGCGGGCGGCGCGATCGAGATGAAGCCCTCGACCTCGGGACGGCGCATCAACAGCTGCATGCCGATCCAGGCGCCAAAAGAGAAGCCGGCGACCCAGCAGGCGCGTGCTTCGGGATTGATGGTCTGCGCCCAGTCGAGCGCGGCGGCCGCATCCGACAATTCGCCGGTGCCGTGGTCGAACGAGCCCTGGCTGCGGCCGACGCCGCGGAAGTTGAAGCGCAGCACCGAGAAGCCGCGATGCGCGAAGGCGTAGTAACACTGGTACACGATCTGATGGTTCATCGTGCCGTGGAACTGCGGATGCGGATGCAGGATCATCGCGATCGGCGCGTTCTTCTGCTTGGCCGGGTGATAGCGGCCTTCGAGACGGCCAGCAGGGCCGGTGAAAATGACTTCAGGCATGATGATCTCTTGATTGATCCCTTGAAGACGCTCTTCAGCAATCAACCGATTGTGCGGACTTCATCGACTGCTGTGCCGATCAAACCGCGAATGGAAGAGTGGAGCGGCGCCCTCGGATGGTGCGCGAGCGGCGCGCGGTGAACTGACGCGGGCGTTCTAACATGAGGCGAGGGTCAAAAAGCAAGCATCTTGAACATCCCGCAATGGGCTCAAGATGTTAGCGTGTCATGGCGGCGTCATTGCGCGGTGGGGGATTCGGAATCGAGTTGCCAAGCGCTCCACGGGGGCCCATGTCGGGCTCTAGGAGGGCACACCAGCCCGATCCATGGAGTAATATAATACCTCATGCCGAGCCGTGTCTATCTCGACTGGAATGCGACCACGCCGCTGCGCGCCGAGGCGCGGACCGCGATGCTTGCAGCCTGGGAGCTGGTCGGCAATCCGTCCTCGGTTCATGCCGAGGGGCGCGAGGCGCGCCGGCTGGTCGAGGAAGCCCGCGCCACGCTCGCAGCGGCCGTCGGTGCATTGCCAAGGAACGTCGTCTTCACCTCAGCCGGAACCGAGGCCAATGCGCTGGCGCTGTCGCCCGGTCTGCGAGGGCCGTCCGGCGGCCCTGTCGAGCGCCTGTTGGTCTCGGCTGTGGAGCATGCCTCGGTGCTGTCAGGCGGTCGGTTCCCAGCGGACAAGGTCAACCAGATCCCGGTCACACGCGCCGGCATCATCGACCTCGACCGTCTGAAGGCGTTGCTCGGTGACGGCCCGCCGGCGCTGGTCTCCATCATGGCTGCGAACAACGAGACCGGCGCAATTCAGCCGATCGCAGAAGCCGCAGGGATCGTCCACGAGGCGGGGGGGCTCCTGCACGTCGATGCGATCCAGGCGCTAGGGAAAATCCCGTTCGATATCAAGGCTATGGACGCAGACCTTGCGACCTTTTCCGCGCACAAGATCGGCGGCCCCAAGGGCGTCGGCGCGCTGGTCCTGGCGGAGGGGATCGCTGGACTGGAACCCGTGCTGCGGGGCGGCGGACAGGAGCTGAGCCGCCGCGCGGGAACCGAGAATGTCGCTGGCATCGCCGGCTTCGGGGCAGCGGTGAGAGCTGCCCTTGAGGCTCTGCCAGAGGATACGGAGCGAATGGCAACCCTCAGAGATTCCTTGGAAAATGGTATCCGCGGGATTGCCGGGGCGATGATCTTCTCGGATGACATCAAGCGGTTGCCGAATACCATCCTTTTCACGGCCCCCGGCCTGAAGGCCGAAACCGCCGTGATCGGCTTCGATCTCGAAGGCGTGGCTGTGTCCTCGGGCTCAGCCTGTTCATCAGGCAAAGTGCAGCCGTCTCACGTGCTGTCGGCGATGGGGTATGATGCCACCGTTGCCCAGGGAGCGGTGCGTCTCAGTCTGGGCTGGTCCACGGAACCAGATGACATCAACAGGGCGTTAGAGGCTTGGCGAAAGCTTGGTAATACCCTACTTAGAGTCTAAGCGACGAAACACGGCTTGAACGGTTCTAAGCACGTGCTTTCTGCCGAAAAACATCGTAATACTCGTCCAAGTTTGTGATCCACCGCGGTCCTTGAAACCGCGAGCGGAGGATAGAATGCCAGCCGTGCAAGAGACGGTCGAGCGCGTGAAGCGCATCGACGTCGATCAGTATCGTTATGGGTTTGAAACCCTGATCGAGTCCGACAAGGCCCCCAAGGGATTGTCGGAAGAGACCGTCAAGTTCATCTCCGAGAAGAAGAACGAACCCGCCTGGATGCTCCAGTGGCGGCTCGAGGCCTATCGGCGTTGGCTGACCATGACCGAGCCGACCTGGGCGCGCGTCGACTATCCCAAGATCGACTTCCAGGACCTCTATTATTACGCGGCACCGAAGCCGAAGAAGACGGTCACCTCGCTCGACGAGATCGATCCGGAGATTCTCAAGACCTACGAGAAGCTCGGCATTCCCTTGCGGGAAGTCGCCATGCTCGAAGGCGTCGAGCCGAAGCCCGGAGAGGAAGATCCGGCCCGGCGCAAGATCGCGGTCGATGCTGTCTTCGATTCGGTCTCTGTTGCGACCACGTTCAAGGCCGAGCTGAAGAAGGCCGGCGTGATCTTCATGCCGATTTCGGAGGCGATCCGCGAGCATCCCGAGCTGGTGCAGAAATATCTGGGCTCGGTGGTTCCGACCTCGGACAATTTCTACGCGACGCTGAACTCGGCGGTGTTCTCCGACGGCTCGTTCGTCTACGTGCCGCCGGGCGTGCGCTGCCCGATGGAGCTGTCGACCTATTTCCGCATCAACGAGCGCAACACCGGCCAGTTCGAGCGCACGCTGATCATCGCCGACAAGGGCTCCTACGTCTCCTATCTCGAAGGCTGCACCGCGCCGCAGCGCGACGAGAACCAGCTGCACGCGGCCGTGGTCGAGCTCGTCGCGCATGACGATGCCGAGATCAAATATTCGACGGTCCAGAACTGGTACCCCGGCAATTCGGAAGGCAAGGGCGGCATCTACAATTTCGTCACCAAGCGTGGCGACTGCCGCGGCAACAATTCCAAGATCTCCTGGACCCAGGTCGAAACCGGTTCGGCGATCACCTGGAAGTATCCGAGCTGCATCCTGCGCGGCGACAATTCGCGCGGTGAGTTCTACTCGATCGCGATCTCGAACGGCTTCCAGCAGGTCGATTCGGGCACCAAGATGATCCATCTCGGCAAGAACACGTCGAGCCGGATCATCTCCAAGGGCATCGCCGCCGGCAAGTCGCAGAACACTTATCGCGGTCTGGTCACCGCGCACCGGAAAGCGACCGGCGCGCGTAATTTCACCGCCTGCGATTCCCTGTTGATCGGCGACAAATGCGGCGCGCACACCGTGCCGTATATCGAGGCCAAGAACTCCTCGGCGACGTTCGAGCACGAGGCCACGACCTCGAAGATCTCCGAGGACGTGCTGTTCTACTGCATCCAGCGCGGCCTCAGCCAGGAAGAAGCTGTCGGCCTCGTCGTCAACGGTTTCGTCAAGGACGTGCTTCAGCAACTGCCGATGGAATTCGCGGTGGAAGCGCAGAAGCTGATCTCGATCTCGCTTGAAGGGTCGGTCGGCTAATCGCCGACCCTCGCGGTGCGCTACGGCGCTCCATGCATCATTTGAATAGACTGGACACCAAGATGGCTTTGCTTGAAGTGAAGGATTTGAAGGTTCGTGTCGAGGAGCGTGAGATCCTCCACGGGCTGACGCTGACCGTGAACGAGGGCGAGGTTCACGCGATCATGGGGCCGAACGGCTCCGGCAAATCGACGCTCTCTCACGTCATCGCCGGCAAGCCCGGCTATGAAGTTACTGACGGCCAGATCCTGTTCAAGGGCGAGGACCTTCTGGAGATGGACCCCAACGAGCGCGCCGCGAAGGGTGTGTTCCTGGCGTTCCAGTATCCGGTCGAGATTCCCGGCGTCGCCACCATGACCTTCCTGCGCACCGCACTGAACGCGCAGCGCAAGGCGCGCGGCGAGAGCGAATATTCGACCCCGGACTTCCTGAGGAAGGTCCGCGAGGTCTCGAAGTCGCTGAACATCCCGCAGGACATGCTCAAGCGCGGCGTCAATGTCGGCTTCTCCGGCGGCGAGAAGAAGCGCAACGAGGTGCTGCAGATGGCGCTGTTCGAGCCGAGCCTGTGCATCCTCGACGAGATGGATTCGGGCCTCGACATCGACGCGCTGCGCATTGCGGCCGACGGCGTCAACGCGCTGCGCTCGCCCAAGCGCGCGATGGTCGTCATCACCCATTATCAGCGGCTGCTGAACTACATCGTGCCCGATGTCGTGCACGTGATGTCGAAGGGCCGTGTCGTGAAGAGCGGCGGCAAGGACTTGGCGCTGGAGCTGGAAGCGTCTGGTTACGCCCAGTTCGAGGATGCCGCGTAAGGAATTTTAGGATGAACGTTGCTGTGGCAAAGACCGGAAACGGCCGCGCGGTGAGCGATCTCTTCGCCAGCGCCGAAGGCCGCCTGCCGGGTTCGCCTTCTGTGATCACTGTACGCCGCGAGGCGTTCGAGGCCTATGAGCGTCTCGGCCTGCCGCATCGCCGGATCGAGGAATGGAAATATACCGATCTGCGTGCGCTGGTCGGCGAGGTGCTGCCGCTTGCAGCCAGCCCCGATGCGGCCGCGTTGAAGCGTGCCGCGGATGCCGTCAAGGCGCACGCGATCGCCGGTGCTCGCAAGCTGGTGCTGGTCGACGGCGTGTTCGCGGCCGATCTGTCCGACGTCAAGGCGCTTGCCTCTGAGGCGGGCCTCAAGACCCTGCGGGAAGCGCTGGAGAAGGACGCCGGTCTCCTGAAGACCGCGGCCACCGATGCCGTGATCGCACTGAATGCGGCGCTGGCAACCGACGGTGTCGTGCTGTCGATCGCCGACGGCGCGCAGCTGTCCGCGCCGATCCAGATCATCCACATCGCGACCGCTTCGTCAGCGTCGGCTTTCAGCCGTTCACAGATCGCGGTCGGGAACGGCGCTCGCGCCAACATCATCGAGAGCTTTGTGGCGGCCGGCGCCAAGGCCTACCAGGTCAACGACGCCGTCATCATCTCGGTCGGCGACAATGCCGACGTCGCGCATATCCGCCTGTTGGACGATGCGCCCGACGCAGTGAACGTGACCTCGCAATTCGTCACGGTCGGCGCGAACACGAAGCTCAATTTCTTCAACATGACGACTGGCGCTGCCGTCAGCCGCCTCCAGGGCTTCATCACGCTGGCAGGCGAGGGCAGCGATCTCTCCATCAACGGCGTGAACCTGCTCCAGAAGACCGAGCACGGCGACACCACGCTGGTGGTCGATCATGCCGTGCCGAACTGCGTCAGCCGCGAGGTCTTCCGCGCGGTGATCGACGATCGCGCCCATTCGGTGTTCCAGGGCCGCATCATCGTCCGTCCCGATGCGCAGAAGACCGACGGCAAGATGATGACCCGGGCGCTGCTGCTCTCGGACGAAGCCGAGGCCGACAACAAGCCGGAGCTCGAGATCTTCGCCGATGACGTCTCCTGCGGCCACGGCGCCACTGCCGGCGCGCTCGACGACAGCCTGCTGTTCTATCTGAAGGCGCGCGGTCTGCCGGAGAAGCAGGCCCAGGCGCTGCTGATCCAGGCATTCGTGGGCGAAGCGATCGAGCAGATCGCCGATGACGGCTTGCGCGAACACGTGATCGGCATCGCCGAGCGCTGGCTGGAGCGGCGCCAATGAGCACACATCCCGCAGTCAAGAACGGAGCCTACGACGTCGCGCGCGTGCGCCAGGACTTTCCGGCGCTCGCCATGCAGGTCTACGGCAGGCCGCTGGTCTATCTCGACAACGCCGCCTCGGCGCAGAAGCCGAGCGCCGTGCTCGACCGCATGACGCAGGCCTATACGAGCGAATACGCCAACGTGCATCGCGGCCTGCATTACCTCGCCAACGCCGCGACGGAAGCCTATGAGGGCGGCCGCACCAAGGTTGCACAGTTCATCAACGCGCCGCGAACCGAGGAAGTGATCTTCACCCGCAACGCGACGGAGGCGATCAATCTGGTCGCGTCGTCCTGGGGCGGGCCGAACGTTGGGGAAGGCGACGAGATCGTCATCTCGATCATGGAGCACCACTCCAACATCGTGCCGTGGCACTTCCTCAGGGAACGCCAGGGCGCGGTGATCAAGTGGGCGCCGGTCGATGACGAGGGTAACTTCCTCATCGACGAGTTCGAGAAGCTGCTGACCGCGAAGACCAAGCTGGTCGCGATCACACAGATGTCGAACGCGCTCGGCACCATTGTCCCGATCAAGGACGTTGTGAAGATCGCGCATGCGCGCGGCATTCCGGTGCTGGTCGACGGCAGCCAGGGTGCGGTGCATCTGCCTGTCGACGTCCAGGATCTCGGTTGCGATTTCTACGTCTTTACCGGCCACAAGGTCTACGGGCCGACCGGCATCGGCATCCTCTGGGCCAAGTACGATCACCTCGTCGCGATGCGTCCCTATAACGGCGGCGGCGAGATGATCCGCGAGGTCTCGCGCGACATCGTCACCTATGGCGATCCCCCCCACAAGTTCGAGGCAGGCACGCCCGCGATCGTCGAGGCCGTGGGCCTTGGCGCGGCCATCGAGTACGTCAATTCGATCGGCAAGGAGCGCATCGCCGCCCACGAGCACGATCTCACCACCTATGCCCAGGACCGGCTGCGCGAGATCAACTCGCTGCGGCTGATCGGAACCGCCCGGGGCAAGGGCCCGGTGATCTCCTTCGAGCTCAAGGGCGCTCACGCCCACGACGTCGCCACCGTGATCGACCGCCAGGGCATCGCCGTGCGCGCCGGCACCCATTGCGTGATGCCGCTTTTAGAGCGGTTCAACGTGACCGCCACCTGCCGGGCGTCGTTCGGCATGTATAATACGCGGGAAGAAGTCGACCATCTGGCACAGGCGCTGTTGAAGGCGCGGGATTTGTTCGCATGAGTGACACGGCCGAAGTCAAAGCCAATCCGATGGAGACCCAGTCGGCGCTGCCGCCTGAGGAGACCGAGCGTCTCACCACCGAGATCATCGCGGGCCTCAAGACCGTGTTCGATCCGGAGATCCCGGCCGACATCTACGAGCTCGGCCTGATCTACAAGGTCGAGATCAAGGACGACCGCTCGGTCGACGTCCAGATGACGCTGACGACGCCGAACTGCCCGGCCGCCGGCGAGCTGCCGACCATGGTCGAGAACGCGGTCGCCAGCGTCCCCGGCGTCGGCGTGGTCGACGTCAAGGTCGTCTGGGAGCCGCCGTGGTCGCCGGAACGCATGAGCGACGAGGCCCGCCTCGTGCTCAACATGTGGTGACGGTCTCAGCTCGCATTGAATTCGCTCCGCAACGGACCACATAGATAACATGACCCAGGCAACACCAGCTTCGACACCAAAGCCCCGGCGGCCGCGCCCGCAGGTGATGCGGCTGACGGATGCCGCGGCCCAGCGCATCAGCGAGCTGACGAGCCGCGCCGATTCCGAGATCGTGGGTCTGCGCGTCGGCGTGAAGAACGGCGGCTGTGCCGGCCAGTCCTACACGGTCGAATACGCCCACGATGTCCGCCCGACCGACGAGGTCGTCGAGGACAAGGGCGTCAAGATCCTGGTCGATCCCAAGGCCGTGCTGTTCCTGCTTGGTACCGAGATGGACTACAAGGCCGACAAGATGCAGGCCCAGTTCGTCTTCAACAACCCCAACCAGGTCTCCGCCTGCGGCTGCGGCGAGTCGGTCGAGTTGCGCCCGGCCAAGATCGACGGGTAGGCCCGACTGTCGTCCCCGCGAACGCGGGGACCCATACCGCGTGATCTATCTTTAGCGGGAGGTGCCAGTACCGGAGCTGGCACGACTGACAGTCTTCGCTAAACTTCTCCCTGGGGCTATGGGTCCCCGCTTTCGCGGGGACGACGCTGGGGGAGAGTTGGGCCATGGACCGCGAATTCCTGATCGACCTGTTCGCCGATTTCGGCCCCGTCACCATCCGCAAGATGTTTTCCGGCTACGGCATCTCGGCCGACGGTATCAACTTCGCGCTCGCCTTGCGCGCGGGCCTGTTCTTCCGCGCCGACGAGGTCACCATCCCGGGCTTTGAAGCGGAAGGCTCGAAGCCGTTCCAGTACTCGACCCGCGCCAAAACCGTGCTGGTGAATTCCTATTGGGAACTGCCGGCGCGCCTGTTCGACGATTCCGAGGAGCTTGCGCAATGGGCGAGGGCAGCGCTCGCCGCCGCCCAGCGGGCCAAGGTGAGGAAGCAGCCCAAGGGGAAGAAGGCAGCAACCAAGAAAGTGGTGCGCAAACCCGCGAAGAAACAAGCAGCCAAGAAGGCGGTTCGTAGGGGGGCAAAGCGACTCGTCCGCCGTAGCTCGTAGAGCGAAGGCGGAAGCGTGCCCACCGTTAGGTTCAGTCCACCGCCTTGGTCAGTCCGACCCTCATGTCCTTGGCGATGAAGACACTGACGCCGTCGGCCAGCACGCGACCGTCGGCGATCCCGAGCACCAGCTTGCCGCGCCGGACCATGCGCATGGCGACCTCGTAGCGCACGCGTCGCGTCTCCGGTGTGACCAATCCCGTAGCTTCGACCTCGCCGACGCCGATGGCGCGGCCCTTGCCCGGTGAACCCGACCAGCCGAGTCAGTAGCCGATCATCTGCCACATCGCATCCAGTCCGAGGCTTCCCGGCATCATCGCGTCACCGCGATAGTGGCAATCGAAGAACCAATGGCCGGGCACGATATCGAGCTCGCCGACGATGTGGCCCTTGCCGAACCCGCCGCCGTCCAGGCTGATCTCGGTGATGCGATCCATCATGAGCATCGGCGGGGCCGGCAATTGCGCGTTGCCCGGGCCGAAATAGCCGCCGTCGCTCGATCTCAGCAATTCGTCCCTGGTGTAGGACGGTTGCGGTGTGTGAAAGTCATGGGGATTGGGCATGACGACAAGTCCTCTCGACGCTCGCAGTCAGGCGGCGGGGAAGATGTCGTTCGGCGGGTTGGAATGTCAAGCGCCGGCCGCTTCTTCGGTGCGCTGCTTCGGCGTCAGGCCACCCGGCTGTGCGACTCGATCGCGAACTCCGGATCGGCCTCGCAGATCACGCGGTTGCGGCCGTTGCGCTTGGCGGCATAGAGGCAGGCATCCGCACGCTCGATCAGCGCGTCGGGGTCGTCGCCCTGCCTGAGCATGGAGACGCCGACGGAGATGGTGACGCGGCCGAGGATCTCGCCGGTCGATTTCTTCTTCAATTCCTTCGCCATCACGGCGCGGCGGATGTGATCTGCAACGGTGAGGGCCTGGCGCAGCGCCGTGTTGGGCAGCAGAACCGCGAATTCCTCGCCGCCGTAGCGCGCGGTGATGTCCTGTCCCTTGATGGTCTGCTTCATGGACAGGCCGACCAGCCGCAACACCTGGTCGCCGGTGAGATGGCCGTAGGAATCGTTGAACGATTTGAAATGATCGATGTCGAACAGCAGCAGCGACAGCGGCTCGCCCGAGGCGAGCGCGCTCTGCACGGCCATGCCGATCATGCGATCGAAATATTTGCGATTGCCCAACCCCGTCAGCGGATCGGTCAGACTCTCGGCGCGGATCGCCTCCAGGCTCTGCTGGAGATTGCTGATCTCGTTCTTGGACAGGGTCAGGCGGTCTTCCAGCGCCTTGTTGGTCTCGCGCATCTCGCTGGTCGACCGCAGCAGCGTCTCGACGATCGACTTGATCTGGTCGCGGCTCTTGGCCGCCGACAGTTGCTCGGTCGCACCCGACAGGCTGGCATCGTAGGAGCCGGTCATCCCGAGCGCTTCGTTCAGCACCGTCATCACGTCGTCGATCTCGCCGATGACGCGTGCGCCGACCTTGTCGATGCGGTCGGTGGTCTTGATGTGGGAAAGATAGGTCTCGTAGATCTGCTCGAGATCGCCTTCGGTCAGCTTGCCGTGGCGCGCCAGCGTCTCGTTGATGATCTTGTTGAGCGGTGCGTTATAGCCGGTGGCGTAGACGTACCAGATCTCGTAATTGCGGGGAATTGCGGTCTGTCGAAGCGAACGGATCTGACCGAGAGCAACTTCGGCGAACGCCATCGTGCGTTCGTGTTCGTCGAGCACCTTGACCACTGAACATACCCCACAGCGGTCGGTGCGCCATCGACCGCAGCAATGCTTAAATTATGTTCGTAGGCTAACGGACGATCGTGAACGCTCTGTAAACAGACGTTTGCGAATGCATCAGAAAAAGTGTGAGACGGCTCAGCTCAACCGGAGCTGAATCGCGCCGGCGCGTCAGGCGCCGGCGGGAGAACGCACTGGCCGGAGCAGAAACGCCGGAAGGTGCGAGTGATCGCCGGGCTCGGTATCGGCCTCGCGCTGGCGGCGCGGCTCGGGGCGGCCGATCGACGGCACATGCGATGCATTGGCCTGCTGGCGCGAACCATGACGCGGCTCGGATGATGGCCTGGCTTCACGCGGAGGCCTCGGCTCGCGCGCGGGCCTCGCCTCGGGAGCGGGCCTTGTTTCGGCTGAAGGCCTTGTTTCGGAAGCGTGTCTTGCCTCGCCACGCGGTTCGCGCGGCTCGTGGCTGCGCTCACGGTCGCGACCGCCGCGCTGCGGCTTGCCGCGTCCGCCGCGCGAACGCTCGCGGCCGCGCTGCTCGCGCGGGCGCTCGGTCGCATCGCCGGCTTCTGCGTGGATCTCGTAATCGCCCTCGGCGCGCGGAATGTTCTGGCCGATCAGCTTCTCGATCGCCACCATCGACTTCTGGTCGAGCGGCGTCACGATCGAGATCGCGGTACCGGTGCGGCCAGCACGGCCGGTGCGGCCGACGCGATGGACGTAGTCGTCTGGATGATGGGGGACGTCGAAATTGAAGACGTGGCTGACTTCGGGAATGTCGAGGCCGCGGGCGGCGACGTCGGAGGCGACCAGCAGCGGCAGCTCACCCTTGCGGAATTGTTCGAGCGCCGCCATGCGGGCCGGCTGGTCCATGTCGCCGTGCAAGGCGCCGACGCTGAAGCCGTGCTTCTGGAGCGATTTGTGAACGATCGCGACCTCGCGCTTGCGATTACAGAAGATGATCGCGTTCTTGAGATCCTTGGCCTCGCGCAGCAGGCGGCGAAGCAGTTCGCGCTTCTCGTGCGCCTCGCGCCCCGCAGGCACCTGTGACTGCGTGACGGTCACGGCGGTGGTGGCGGGCTTGGAGACCTCGACCTTCTGCGGATTGTGCAGGAAGGTCTCGGTGATGCGCCGGATTTCCGGCGGCATGGTCGCGGTGAAGAACAGGGTCTGCCGCGTGAACGGGACGAGCTTGCAGACGCGCTCGATGTCGGGAATGAAGCCCATGTCCAGCATGCGGTCGGCTTCGTCGATGACGAGCAGCTCGACGCCGGTCAGCAGGAGGCCGCCGCGCTCGGTGTGGTCGAGCAGGCGGCCGGGGGTGGCGATCAGCACGTCGACGCCGCGCGTCAGCTTGGCATCCTGGTCGCCGAAGGAAACGCCGCCGATCAGCAGGGCGACGTTGAGCTTCTGGCCGGCGCCGTAGCGGTCGAAGTTTTCCTTCACCTGCGCCGCGAGTTCGCGGGTCGGCTCCAGGATCAGCGTGCGCGGCATGCGCGCGCGGGCGCGACCCTTTTCGAGGATGGTGAGCATCGGCAGCACGAAGGCCGCGGTCTTGCCGGTGCCGGTCTGGGCGATGCCGAGCACGTCCTTGCGTGCGAGGACGTGGGGGATCGCCTGTTCCTGAATGGGGGTGGGGGTGGTGTAACCGGTGGCCGCCACTGCGGCGAGGACTTTTTCGGACAGTCCGAGATTTGAAAAGGACATTGAGCCTCTGGTCGAAACCGCCGTTCGGAATCGAGGGTAATTAAGGCTGTCGCGTTCCACCCCGAAACGGCGCGCTCTCAAAGAAGCTGGGGGTGCTGACTCACGCGAACAAAGCGCAAGGCTCAAGAATCGGTCTTCGATCTGAGCCGCGTCGCCCCGGAACATAGGCGGGAATCGGCCAAAGTCAATGGAGCGGGCGCGGGAAGACCCTAAAAAACCTGAGGTTTTTGCCCAAATAGCGGGCCCGGCTGGGGTTTTCCGCTTCCACCGTTAACCGGGCGATAGCGGCCGGAGGGACGGCTAACGCCCTTCCGGGCCCTGCGCCCGGAAATCGCCGGGGGCCATTCCGTACGCGGCGTTGAAGACCCGGTAATAGGTCGCCAGGCTCTCGAAGCCGCAGGAGGTCGCGATATCAGCGATCAGCCGGTCCGGCGCCTCGCGCATCAGGCGGCGGCTCTGTTTCAGGCGTTCGTCCGTCACGGTCTGCGAAAAGCTCTTCGCTGCGGTTTCGAACAGCATGTGCAGGTGACGCACGGACACGCTGAGCTGGTCGGCCACCATCGTCGGCGCCAGACCGGGGTCTTGCAGATGGCGCGCGATCAGGCGACGCGCCTGCGAGAGCCGGGCGGTCCGCAGCGCGGCCTGCCCACGGCGGCTACCGGGCCGCACGATCCCGCGCTCGATCAGGGCCAGATAAGCCAAGGCCTGGACGCGCGAGGCTTGATCCAGGGAGGCCTGGGCGATTGAGGTCGCATCAGTGGCGCCGTCATCGCCCGCGGCGGCCTCATTGAGGTCGGCGAAGCAGGCGCCGAGCAGGGGCGCCAGGCTGGGATCGTTGAAGGTCCGAGGCGCAAGCTCGCGCATGCGCCTGTCCTGCGTGGAGAGGCTGCTCACGGGGATCTTCAGGATACGCAGATGGAAGCCGCCTGCGCCGAGCGGCGCGGTGCGGTATGGCTGGTCGGTATGGCTGGTGGCAAAGCTGCCGTTGGCGATCGCAAAGTCGCCGGTGCGCATGCCGCCGAACCAGCCGCCGCTGCCGAGCTGCTGGTAGACACAGATGCTGTCGCCGGGCGCGTAGGCGATGTCGGAGCTGCTGCGCTCGACCGTGTAGTGCGAGGCCTTCAGCTCGACGAGGCCACCGCCGCCGAGCTCGCGCAGCGAGAATTCGCCGTAGAAGTCCGCGCGGCGTTCGCGCTCGAGTTCGGCGGTGACGCCGAACAGGCCCTTGGACCGGACCTCGCGCCAATAGTCGAACCGGTCATGCGGCTCGACCTCGTCAGTACACCATCGATACACGGCAGCCCCCGCTTGCAGCGCAACTGCCTAGAAAAAAGCAGATTCCGAAGGAATCTGCCATAGTCCTGATGACGGAACCCGAGGGCTCTCGGCGTTGAACCGTGGACATGGCTGGACCGACTATCATCAACGGCAGAGGGTTCCAATGAATCGCTGCTCGAGGGGGCCGGCGGAGCGCCGTTCTGCAACGGGAATTTTACGATGACGCGTCGGCTTTTCAGAATTCTGGCGGCCCTTGGCCTTGCGGTGAGCCTGAGCGGCTTCGCGCTGCCCGCACACGCCGAGAAGCGCGTTGCGCTCGTCGTCGGCAACAACGACTACAGGAACGTCCCCAAGCTCCTCAAGGCGGTCAACGACGCCCGTACCATGGGTGATACGCTGAAGCAGCTCGGTTTCTCGGTGATGGTCGCCGAGAACCAGAGCCGGCAGCAATTCTCCGAGACGCTGCTCGCGTTCGACAGGGCGATCGAGCCCGGCGACACCGCATTCTTCTTCTACGCCGGCCACGGCTTCGAGATCGCGGGCCAGAACTACCTGCTGCCGACTGACGTACCGGCGGCGACCGAGGGGCAGGAGGAGCTGGTGCGCGACGCTTCCATCCTGGCCGACCGCATCGTCGAGCGCCTTCAGAACAAGAAGGCGCGCACGTCGATCCTGGTGTTCGACGCCTGCCGCAACAACCCGTTCGAGCGCAAAGGCACCCGCGCGGTCGCCGGCGGCGGCGGCCTCGCGCCGATGGTGCAGCTGCCCGAAGGCGTGTTCTCGGTGTTCTCCGCAGGTCCCCGCCAGACCGCACTCGATCGTCTCTCCAACGACGACGCCAATCCCAATTCGGTGTTCACGCGCACCTTCGCCAAGGAGCTGCTCCAGCCCGGCGAGAACCTGGTCCAGGTGGCGCAGCGCACCCGCCGTCTCGTCAGCGAGATGGCCGACACCGTCAAGCACCGGCAGGTGCCGGTCTATTTCGACCAGATGGTCGACGACGTCTTCCTCAGCGGCGTTGCCAAGGACGCGACGGCCGCTGCGCGCCCGGCCGATCCGGCGCCGCAGAAGCTCGCGGCTCTTCCGCCGGTGTCGGTACCGCGCGTGCCGAAGGAAGAGACCACCAACGCGCCGATCGCCAGCTTCTCGCGGCACAATGGCGGCTGGAGCGTGGTGTTCTCCTTCGCCGACCCGACGCTCGGCATTTCCTGGCGCATGGCCGGCAATGGCGATTTCCGCGAGACCGGCTTCATCGACACGCTCGATCCGCGCACGCGCAAGCGGATGCCGAACCCGTCGATCGAATTGCCGCCGGATGCGCAGGCAGGCACCATCGAGGTCCGCTATGTCGATCAGTCCGGCGACATGCAGGGGCCATTCCCGATCAGGTTCGATCCCGAGGCCGCGCTGATCCGCGACCAGCGCAAGATCCTCGACATGACCGCGACGAGCTGGCTGTCATTCCGCGAGTTCAACGGCCTGCTCGTCTACTACACGCACCTCGTGTCCTACCGCTGCGCCATCCGCGAGGTGCGCATCGGTATCGACACCGCCGTTCCGAACCAGGTGTTGAAGATGCCGGGCTGCGACATGCGCGATCCCAGCGCGATCAGCGCCGGCATGCCGCTCTACATGAAGCTTGCCCCGGCTACGCAGTTCGTCTCGGTGGAACTGACCTACCGCGACGGCAGCGTGTCGGAGATCAAGAGTTTTCGGGCCGCGAACCGCAGCAACAACTGAGCGGTCTGCGGTTCCATTGTTGGGCGGCGAGCGCAGTTGGCGCGGGGAACTAGCCGCGACGCTTTCCGATGTAGCGCTTGATGGAGTCGATCGCTTCCATCAAGGGCGGCGCAAGCGAGAAGAACGTCCCCATGGCGATCGAGATGACGACATGGCGAAGCAGGACCTTCTCCTGTTCCTCGAACGGATAGCCGTTCTGGTCGATCCGCGCCGGCGCGAGCGTGCCTGCGTCCTGAGGATCCGGCTTCCGCGGCTTGCGCGGCGGCAGCATGATCACGACGAAAAGCACGTTGATCAGCAGCCAGATGCCAAGCACTATCAGTATGGTGCGCAACGCGGGATCATCCTGAAATCAATCGAAATCATCAGCAACGCTACTGGCCATTCGGCATTGCGGCAAACCAATTCCGGCTTGCTGCACTGCACAGAGTACTAAAGTTGTAAGCGAGGCGTTGATGACGGAATCTGATACCCCAGACCACACCGTGCGTCACTCCGTGAGACCCCGGTGTTGCATCGTTGGCGGCGGGCCGGCCGGCATGATGCTTGGCTATCTGCTGGGACGCGCCGGCATCGACGTCGTGGTGCTGGAGAAGCATGCGGATTTCTTCCGCGACTTTCGCGGCGACACCGTGCATCCCTCGACGCTCCAGGTGATGGACGAGCTCGGCCTGATCGATGGGTTCCTGAAGCTGCCGCACCAGCGCCTGCAGATGATGGACGGCCTGTTTGGCGGCACGCCCGTGCGGATCGCCGATCTCCGCCGGCTCCGCACCAAGTACCCGTTCATTGCCTTCATGCCGCAATGGGACTTCCTGAATTTCCTGCGCGAGGCCGGCCAGCGCTTCGCCTCGCTCAAGGTGATGATGAATACGGAAGCCGTCGATCTGATCCGCCGCGGCGAGACCGTCGCCGGCGTGCGTGCGATGACGCCGGAGGGGCTGATCGATATCGAAGCCGATCTCACCATTGCCTGCGATGGCCGGCATTCGACGGTGCGCGAGCGTGCGGGGCTCCGTGTCGAGGAGATCGGCGCGCCGATGGACGTGCTGTGGTTCCGCGTCGGCCGCAAGGCGGACGAGACCGAGAACCTGTTCGCGCGCGTCGAGCCCGGAAAGATGATGGTCACGTTCGACCGCGGCGACTATTGGCAGTGCGCCTATGTCATCGCGAAGGGACAATACGAGGCGGTGAAGGCGAGGGGATTGCAGGCGCTGCTCGGCGACGTCGTGCGCATGGCGCCGATCCTTCGATCCGGCATTGCCGATATAAAGAGCTTTGACGATTTCAAGCTGCTCACCGTCGCGATCAACCGCCTGGCGCGCTGGACGCGGCCGGGCCTGCTTCTCATCGGCGATGCCGCGCATGCGATGTCGCCGGTCGGCGGCGTCGGCGTCAATCTCGCCGTGCAGGATGCGGTCGCGACCGCCAATTTGCTGGCCGACAAGCTTCGGCAGGGCTGCCCAACCGAGAATGAACTCGATGCCGTGCGCCGACGCCGCGAATTCCCGGTGAGGATGACTCAGCGAATGCAGGTGATCGTGCAGAACAACATCATCAGCGGTGCCCTGCAGGGCGGCGATCGGCCACTGAAGGTGCCGCTGGTCGTGCGCCTGATCACTGCGCTGCCATGGCTCCAGGGTATTCCGGCGCGCCTGATTGCGCTCGGCGTGCGGCCCGAGCACGTGCAGTCGAACGCCGCGCCGGCATCGTAGTGCAGGAGGTCGGTAGGGATAACGCGGCGTTAAATCGCGCGCCGCGCGTTGCGTGCGTGCAACAGCGCAAACGGATTCACGTCGCGCCGCTTGCCAATCCGGCGTCTTAACTTTCTTGATTCAAATTTGAGTAAGACCTGCGTGTGACCGTGCACCCATCAAAGGACACGGGGTGTACCATGCGTAACAAATTGATTGCCGCCTTCGCCTGCACGACCGCTCTGGTTTCGACCGGCACTGCTTCAGCCGCCGATCTCGGTGCGCGCTACACGAAGGCGCCCGCCTATGCGGAGCCGCTGTTCAACTGGACCGGTTTCTATGTCGGCGGCCACATCGGTGGCGCATGGACCAACGAGCAGTTCATCAACAACGGGACCGGCGCGCCGTTCGGCGATCTCGTTCCGGGCCAGGGCTATCGCCAGCGTGGCGCCGGCATCATGGGTGGCGCCCAGATCGGCTACAACTGGCAGGCAAACAACTACGTGTTCGGCATGGAAGGCACGATCTCCGGCCTCGACAACAAGGGTACGGTCGTCAACACCGTCTTCGGCGCCGCTGACGATATCTTCACCTGGCGCGCCAACGTGCTCGCGACCGTCGTCGGCCGCGCCGGCTTCGCGGTGCAGAACAATTTGTTCTACATCAAGGGCGGCTATGCCGGCGTGAACAACCGTCTCAACGTCAGCGACACCGTTGCGCCCTCGACGGGCTCGGGCGGTCAGACCCACTGGGCCAACGGCTGGACCGTCGGCGCCGGCTGGGAATACGGCATCACCCGCAATTGGATCGTCGGTCTCGAGTACAATTACGCGGCCTTCGGCAGCCAGACCTATCAGCTCGGCGGCACCTCGGGTAACTACACCTTCGATGCCAAGCCGCGCGATATCCAGTGGGCCGTCGTGCGCGCGAGCTACAAGTTCGACGCACCGGTCATCGCGCGCTACTGAGCACGTCAACGAACGACTGAAGCTAAAAAAGTACGGCCAACTGAAAGCCCCGGCTCTGTCCGGGGCTTTTTTGTCGGCCGCAGCCAAGCTTACGCCATCACGGAGAATCCACCGTCGACGGGGATCGCAGTGCCCGTGACGAAGTTGGAGGCGGGCGAGGCGAGGAACACGGCGATGCCGGCGAAGTCGTCGATGTCGCCCCAGCGTCCCGCGGGCGTGCGCGCCAGCACGCGCTCATGCAGTCCCGAGACCTGCTGCCGCGCGCCGCGGGTGAGGTCGGTGTCGATCCAGCCCGGCAGGATGGCGTTGACCTGGATGTTGTCGGGCGCCCACGCATTAGCGCACGCGCGCGTGTACTGCACGATGCCGCCCTTGCTCGCCGCATAGGCGGTGGCGAAGCTCGCGCCGAAGATCGACATCATCGAGCCGATGTTGATCACCTTGCCGTTGCCCGACGCCTTCAGCGCCGGATAGGCGAGCTTCGAGCACACGAAGGCGCTGGTGAGATTGGTGTCGATCACCTTGTTCCATTCGTCGAGCTCGAGCTCGTGCGGCGGCTTGCGGATGCTCATGCCGGCATTGTTGATGAGGATGTCGATCCGGCCGAGCTCCTTGACGACGCGGTCGATCATGGCCGCGACCGCCGCCTTGTCGGTCACGTCGGTGGTGACGGCAATCGCCTTCACGCCGCGCTGTCTGAGATCGGCGACGGCGGCGGCCGATTTGGTTGCGTTGCGTCCGACCACGGCGATATCGGCGCCGGCATCGGCGAGTCCATGGGCGAGGCCAAGACCGATGCCGCCATTGCCCCCTGTGACGATCGCGACTTTGCCGCGGAGATCGAACCGGTTGGATGTCATATTTGTATTCCCTGGTTTCTTCTATTGGTTGCTCTGCCAGACCAGGACCAGTCCGAAGCCGGCCATGGCTGCGCCATAGCCGGCCCATTGCAACTGGTTGACCATGAAGCTCGACCGCGGCCAGGCGACGGTGCCCGTTCCCTGTCCGATCCAGAGCAACCCGACGGCGAGGGCAAACAGGCCTGCGATCAGCAGAAATCTGCGCATGCATTCCTCCCCGCTGGTCTGCTTCTGTCGTGGCCCACGGCATCAACGATCGCCGCTTGTCACGAAAACTTCCCGCCAGACTAGCCGTAGCTTCGGTTTGGATACAATGGCTGCGGATGCAGGGCCGCTGGGAGGATCCATGTCCGTGCGGAAGATGCTCCTGGGTAGCACCCTTGGCATCGCGGCTGCGGCCGCACTGGTGGCGGCCTATGCCGTCATTCCGCGGCGTGCGGATCTGCGGGCGTTCGATCCGGCCGAGATGGCGCGGCTCGAGACCGCGATGTGGCGCGACTATTACGACAAGCGCTATGCCGCGCTGTTCTACCATCTCTACGAATCGACGCGGACGCAGTTCGGCTTTTCGCCGCTAGGAAGCTTGCAGATCGCGCTCGGCGCCGCCGGGGCCGCCAGGAGGTTCCAGCCGACGCGGTCACGCCGGGAAGCCGATGCGGCGCTGCCAGCGCTCGTTGGATATTACCGGGATTTTGCATTAGCCGCGCCCGTGGCATTCGACGCGCACGAGGCCGCCCGTCTCGAGCTTGACTGGTGGCAGGCGCGGCGCGAGGCGGCGGACCCGCGCGACTATGGCCTCACCATCGCAGGCGTGGCGGCGCTGACCTACGGCAGGAGCGTGGACGATTCCGGCATCAGGCAGTTCGGCATCGCGCGGGCAGAGGCCATGGCGCTTCGCGATGCGCGGGGCGAGGCGATCACCGAGACCGACTGGGCGGGGATCGAGAACAAGCTTGGAGAGGCGTACCGGTCCTTGAAGGCGAGCGTCAGCCGCTGACTATCCGGCAACGAAAAAGCCCCGGACAATGCCGGGGCTTTGACGTCTGAATTTTGGTTCAGATCAGATCAGTACTTCGCGACGACCGGACCGGTCCAGTTGAAGCGGTAGACCAGCGAGGTCGAAATCGTCTGGTTCCAGCTGTTGGCGCGGATGCTCTGGCCGACCGGGAGATTGCTGACGTCGAACAGCTCGTCCTGGGTCTTGGCGTTGTAGAAGGCCGAACGATACTCGGTCTTCATGAACCAGCCCGGCGAGCTGATGCCGAAGAAGTTCAGGCTGTTCTCGACGCCACCACCGATGAACCAACCGTTGCGGTTGTAGCTGTTGAGGTGGGCCCCGACGGGAACGCCGGCGAGGTCCGTGAAGTTGGTCTGGCCAAAGTGAGCGCCCGAGTAACCGCCGTTGACGTAGGTGAGAACGTTCGGAGCGGCCAGCCAGCCGAGGCGCACACCAGCGGCCCAGGAGGTTTCCAGCTTCTGGTTGCCCGTGATATTGTTGCCCGGATCCTGGATGGTGGCGCGGATGCTGCCGAACTGACCGTCAGCGAACACACCAGCGACCCAGGTGCCGCTGAACTGCCAGTCGTAACCGGCGCCCACGGTGCCGAACCAGCCCGAGCCACCCTGGCGCTGGGTGATCGTCAGCGGGGTGCCGCTGACAGTGTCGACAATCGATTGATCGGCATTCGAGAGGCCGCCACCGCCGCCGCCGAAGATGTAGAAGCCGGTCCAGTTGGCGACGGGCGCCGGCATCGGGGCCTTCACGTAGGGACGGGCCGCCAAGTCGGCCGCCGAGGCGGAACCGGTCATCGCGGCAACCGCGGTCAGTGCGAGCAAAATCTTCTTCATTCTAAAAATCCCCAAGCTTTGGTCTGTCCGGCAGGCGCGAGCGCACTGAAGTCCGATTGATCTGATGCCCGGACTATAGCCACTTTCCATCGAAATGCTGTTGCCGGACAGGCACAGTCGCCGGGAAACGCCGCTCGGCGGCGATTCCGGGCGAGATCGTCGAAATCAGAAATAATTCTAATATCTCAATGGTTTGCGTCATTTTGCGAAGATCGAGTTCAGGTAACTTCTCGTTAGCAAATCCGGGTCTGTCCGAAATGGTAGCAATCCTGCCCCAGCCTTGGCACCGGTGAGTCGTTGGCCGAGTCGTTCCGCCTCAAGATGAGTCGGGCAACGGACGCGGCCTGGCCGGCCGCCTCCGCGAAGGGCCGCAAACAAAAAAGCCCCGGCCGTAGCCGGGGCTTTTTGCGTGACGTCAGAAGACTGCCTCAGACGTCCAGCAGCTCCTCGCTCGCGAACTCCGCCTTGTCCGAGATGAATGCGAAGCGCGCCTCGGCCCTGGTGCCCATCAGCCGCTCCACCGAATCCGCCGTGGTGTCGCGGTCGTCGGCGAGCAACACCACCTTGAGCAGCGTCCGCTTGCGCGGATCCATGGTGGTTTCCTTGAGCTGCGCCGGCATCATCTCGCCGAGGCCTTTGAAGCGGTTCACCTCGACCTTGGCGTTGGCGTTGAACTCGCTCTTGATCAGCGCCTCCTTGTGCGCGTCGTCGCGGGCGTAGATCGACTTCGTGCCATGGGTCAGCTTGTAGAGCGGCGGCACCGCGAGGAAGAGGTGGCCCTCGTCGATCAGCCGCGGCATCTGCCGGTAGAAGAAGGTGATCAGGAGCGAGGCGATGTGGGCGCCGTCGACGTCGGCGTCGGTCATGATGATGATGCGCTGATAGCGCAGATCCTCTTCGCGATATTGCAAAAGCTGGCCGCAACCGATCGCCTGCACGAGGTCGGAGAGCTGCGCGTTCGCCGTCAGCTTGTCCTTGCCGGCCGAGGCGACGTTGAGGATCTTGCCGCGCAGCGGCAGCACTGCTTGCGTCTTGCGATCACGGGCCTGCTTGGCGCTGCCGCCTGCCGAGTCACCCTCGACGATGAAGAGCTCGGAGCCCTCGGTGCCGGCGTCGGTGCAGTCGGCGAGCTTGCCGGGCAGGCGCAGCTTCTTGCCGGCGGTCTTGCGTGCCGTTTCCTTTTCCTGGCGGCGGCGCAACCGCTCCTCGGCGCGGTCGATCACGAAGTCGAGCAGCCGGTTGGCCATGTTCGGATTGCCCGACAGCCAGTGGTCGAACGGATCCTTCATCGCCTGTTCGACGATGCGCTGCGCTTCGGCGGTGGCGAGACGATCCTTGGTCTGGCCCTGGAATTCGGGCTCGCGCACGAACACCGACAGCATCACGGCCGCGCCCACCATCACGTCTTCCGACGTAATGGATGACGCGCGCTTGCCCTGACCGACGCGCTCGGCGTGATCCTTCAGGCCGCGCAGCAGCGCGCTGCGCAGGCCGGATTCGTGCGTGCCGCCATCGGGCGTCGGCACGGTGTTGGTGTAGGAGGACAGGAAGCCGTCGGCATCCGCGGTCCAGGCGACAGCCCATTCGCAGGCGCCATGCGCGCCGTTGCGGCCCGATTTGCCCGAGAAGATGTCGGGATGCACCAGCGTGTCGGCGTGGATCGCAGCGGCGAGGTAATCCTTGAGGCCGCCGGGGAAGTGGAAGGTCGCTTCCGCCGGCACGTCCTCGACCCCCTTCAAGAGCTCGGGTGCGCAATTCCAGCGGATCTCGACGCCGCCGAACAGATAGGCCTTCGAGCGCGTCATCTTGAACAGGCGCTGCGGCTTGAACGCGGCCTTGGCGCCGAAGATGTCAGTGTCGGGCTTGAAGCGCACGCGGGTGCCGCGGCGGTTGTTGACCTTGCCGAGATCCTCGAGCTTGCCCTTCGGGTGCCCGCGCTCGAACGTCATGCGGTAGAGTTTCTGGCTGCGTGCGACCTCGACCTCGAGCAACGAGGAGAGGGCGTTCACCACGGAGATGCCGACACCGTGCAGACCGCCGGACGTCTCGTAGACCTTGGAGTCGAACTTGCCGCCCGAATGTAGCGTGCACATGATGACTTCGAGCGCAGACTTCTTCGGGAACTTCGGATGCGGATCGATCGGGATGCCGCGGCCGTTGTCGGTGACGGTCAGGAACCCATCGGCGCTGAGCTCGACTCCGATGAAGGTCGCGTGCCCGGCCAGCGCCTCGTCCATCGAGTTGTCGATGACTTCGGCGAAGAGGTGATGCAGCGCCTTCTCGTCGGTGCCGCCGATATACATGCCGGGCCGGCGGCGCACCGGTTCCAGGCCTTCGAGCACCTCGATATCGGCCGCAGTGTAGTCGGCTTCGCCGCCGGTTCCGCGCGACGCCGTCTTGGCGGGCGCCCGCGACTTCGGCTCATCGCCGCCGAAAAAATCGTCTTTTGCTTTTGGCTTCAACTGCTTGGACATATATTTTGATGCACTTTGATGGCCGCGATGGCGGCGAATCGGTTCGGCCGACTATGCCACGGCTGGCCTGCAGAGGTCACCGCAGGTCCGCCGGACGGGTGTGGGTGGGAGCCAATCCCGGCGATTTTACGCCGCAGGGCCCACCAATTCCCGGCAATTTGACACCTGGTCCCGGCTCAGGCCCGGCTTTGTGACTTGATGTCACACAAGTCCTTGGCTTACCAGTCCTTTTATCTGACAGGACCGTGACGGGGCGGGAAGGCAATCTGGAATGGAGCAGTACGCGCACGCACTGGCCGATTTCGTGCGCGCTCACCAGGCCTGGGCGGCTCCAATCGTGTTCCTGCTCGCCTTTGGCGAGTCGCTGGCCTTCATCTCGCTGCTGATCCCGGCCTGGGGGGCGCTGGTTGCGATCGGCGCGCTGATCGGGGCAAGCGGCATCAGCTTCTATCCGGTCTGGATCGCCGGCGGCATCGGTGCTGCGCTCGGCGACTGGGTCTCGTACTGGTTCGGCTATCGCTACAAGGAGCAGGTCGCGCAGATGTGGCCGCTGTCGCGCTACCCGGAACTGCTGCCCAGGGGCGAAGCCTTCGTGCGGAGCTGGGGCGTGCCCAGCATCTTCATTGGCCGTTTCTTCGGACCCTTGCGCGCCTCGGTGCCGCTCGCAGCCGGCATTTTCGAGATGCCCTATTGGAGTTTTCAGGCCGCCAATTTCGTCTCGGCGCTGGTCTGGTCCGCGGCGCTGCTGCTGTTCGGCGACGTGATCGCGAAGGTCATGGAATGGATCTGGCGCCTGATCTGACCGGGCAGCTCGGCCGCCCGGTCAGCACGTACGGCAGAGCCTAGAGCGAGGCGTTCCAGATCGACGGAATCCAGCGATAGCCCGAACCATCCTTCTCCTTCTCGACGCGGACGAGACCCGGGAAGGCGGCATGGAAGGCCTGGATCGGCATCTTCTCGGCAATCGCCATGTCGTAGAGCTTCCGCCGCGTCTCTTGCGCCAGCGGCTTGTCGACGTCGGAGGCGATGTTCCATTCAGGATGCTTCACGAACAGGAAGGCTGCGCCTGCGGTGATGTCGACCTGCACAAGTACCTTTTCCGCGCCGGACGCGACGATGAAGGAGTTGTGTCCCGGCGTGTGGCCCGGGCTCGCCACCGAGGTGATGCCGGGCGCGACTTCCTTGCCGGACTCGTATTGCGTGACCTTGCGGCCGAGCGCATCGAACACACGTCGGATATTCTTGAAGTTGCTCTCAAGGATCGGATTGCCAGTCCCCTTGCTCATCTCGCCGTCATCCATCCAGAACTTCCATTCCACTGCCGGAACCATGATTTCGGCGTTGGGGAAGGCCGGCTTGTTCTCGGCCGCGAGCAGGCCGTTGATGTGGTCGCCGTGGAAGTGCGAGATGATGACGGTGTCGACTGCCGCGCGGTCGATGCTGGCCGCCGCAAGGTTGTTGTGGAACTGGCCGACCTTGCCCTTGGTCTGCGTGAACTGGTCGGGCCCGAGACCGGTGTCGATCACGACGAGCTTCGGCCCGGTGTTCACGACGACCGGATTGAAGGTGTGGGTGACCTTGTCGGTCGGCAGATGGTTCTCGGCGAAGATCTTGTTGATGTCGTCCTTGCTGGCGCCGGCCGCGTAATTGTCCGTCAGGTTGACGGTCGCGACGCCGTCGCAGACCACAGTGATCTGGTGGGTGCCGACATTGTAGCGGTAGAAGCTCGCATTCTGGGTCGCTGCCGGGGGCGCGGCGGCGCTCGCGGGCGAGGTCTTCACGAAGGGCAGGAGCGCCGAGGCGGCGGCGCCGGCTAGCGTTGCGCGACGAGTGATCTCGGTCATGGCGATGTCCTGGGGCTGGGTTGCGAACGAAAGGCACGGACCGGCGGGGTTGTGGCGCCTTTCTTTCTCGGGAACCCCCAAGCTTAGGGGAAATTCCGCTGCTACCCGATGACATCCGTGCGGCATCCTGCCGTCACGAGGTGCGGCATCCTGCCGTCACGCCCCATCGATTTGGACTTGACCCTGGAACCCGCCGGCTTTATAGCCGCGCGCCATGATCAACGCCGCGACCATCCTGTTCGCCCGTCGCCGCCGCCGCTCTTTAGCGGTTTGGGCGGTCGATCGCGTTTGAGATCATCGTCTTTGCCGCTGGATCCGATCCGCGGCATTCTCTCTCCTGTCAGCGCGATCTGATCCGGCGGCCCCCCAAGGAGGCCCAGCAGGAGACCACGATGTACACGCCACCCATTTTCAAGCAGGACCGCGCTGCGAGCCTGAAATTCGCCGAGGAGCGCGGCTTCGGCACGATGTGCGCCTTTGACGGCCACAAGCCGGTCGCCTCGCCGCTGCCGTTCTACCTGACTTACGCCGCTGACGGCACGCCGCAGGCCGCCTTTCATGTCGCCCGTCACAATCCGCTGCTAAAGCTGGCGGACGGCGCGACCTCCTGGCTGCTCGCGGTCAACGGCCCCGATGCCTATGTATCGCCCGACTGGTACGTCTCGCCGGATCAGGTGCCGACCTGGCTCTACCAGTCGGTGCATCTGAGCGGGCCGGTGAAGCTGTTGTCGGACGACGAGCTGGCGGTGCAGATCGACACGCTCAGCGACAAGTTCGAGAATTGGCTGCTGCCGAAGAAGCCGTGGACGTCGGGCAAGATGACGGCGGGCCGGCTCGAGGCGCTGAAGAAGGGAATCGTGGGTCTGGTCATGACGGTTGAAGAGGTCGAAGGCAGCTTCAAGCTCAACCAGCACAAATCGGACGCCGACTATACCGCGATCGCCAACGCGCTCGGCGCGCAACCCGCGGCCGACGCCAGAGAGATCGCACAATTGATGCAGGACGTGAGGCCGGAGGCCTTCGCGAACGAAACCAACATGCTCGAAAGGAGCGCGCCATGAGCCTCACCGAAACCACCAAGGCCCCGACCACCGGCGCGGCCAAGAAGCCCGCCACCGTCTTCGTCGACGGCGGCTCCGGCACCACCGGGCTCGGCATCAATGAGCGGCTGAAGCTCCAGAGCGACGTCACCGTGAAGACGATCGCCGACGACAAGCGCAAGGACCCCGCGGCCAAGAAGGCGCTGATGGAGGAGATCGATCTCGTGATCCTCTGCCTGCCTGACGATGCCGCGAAGGAAACAGTGGCGCTGGTCGACAGCATGGGCGCTTTAGCGCCGAAGGTGCTCGACGCTTCCACCGCATACCGGGTCGCGCCCGACTGGGCCTACGGCTTTCCGGAACTGACGCCGGACCAGGCCGCCAAGATCAAGGCCGCGAAGAAGGTCTCCAATCCCGGCTGCTATCCGACCGGCGCGATCGCGCTGCTGCGGCCGATCGTCGATGCCGGTCTGTTGCCGCCCGATTATCCCGTCACCGTCAACGCGGTGAGCGGCTATTCCGGCGGCGGCAAGTCGATGATCGCGAGCTTCGAAGACGGCAGCGCGCCGTCCTTCGAGCTCTACGGCCTCGGCTTCGAGCACAAGCATCTGCCGGAGATGCAGCTCTATTCGAAACTGACGCGGCGGCCGATCTTCATTCCCTCGGTCGCCAACTACCGGCAGGGCATGCTGGTGTCGGTACCGCTCCAGCTCGACACGCTGCCGGGCAAGCCCGGCGGTGCGGACCTTCAGGCCGCGCTGGCCAAGCGTTACGCCGGCTCGAAATATGTCTCGGTGATGCCGTTCCAGAACGAGGCGACCAAGGGCGGCAAGCTCGAACCGGAGGCGCTCAACGAGACCAACACGCTCGAGCTCCACGTCTTCGCCAGCGATAAATACCACCAGGCGGTACTGGTCGCCCGGCTCGACAATCTCGGCAAGGGCGCCTCGGGTGCGGCCGTGCAGAACATGCGGCTGATGCTGGGGCTGCCGGAGGAGTAGGGCAGCCTCGTGCCCCGGGCGCAGCGCAACGCTTCTTCGGAGCGATGCGCTGCAGGCCAGGGCCTGGCGCAACGCGCCGTCACTCACTGCGAAACAATGTCGGCTGGAAACGGTCGAACAGGGCGGCCGGCGCAAACATTCTTGCGGGCCGCCACGGCCTCGCGGCGATACATCTCGAGGTCGCCGAGCAAGCGGTCGGAGATTTCGCAGACGTCCCGATGGTCGTTCGCATAATCGACCACGGCGCTCCAGGCGCGCGAGGCCCGGATGTAGGCGTCGCAGCGATCCGACATCAAGGCGCGCGCCATCGGTTTTGCGGCTTCGACAGCTTCGCTGCGCAGGCGTGGCAGTTCAGGACATGGCGTCTGCGCGCCGGCCTCGCGACATGATCCGGCGAGCGCGAGCACCGCGAGGACTGGCAAAAGGATCCGCATCGGGATTTCCCGCTTCGGTTGTTACCCCCGTGCGAGGATATCTTTGGATTGCAATAGCGTCCAGCGACCCTGGACGCTGCGACTTCAAAACACCTTGAAGATCGCCAGTGCCAGCACGGCCTGGGCAAGGAAGCCGACGGTGAACGCCAGCGTGCGGAACACCGGGATGCCGAGCGCGTAGACGATCAGATGCGCGACGCGCGACCAGAAATAGACCGCGCAGGCGAGCACGGTCCATTTCGAGGAATAGTCGATCGCGTTCAGGATCAGCACCAGCGGCGCGAAGAGCACGAGGTTCTCGACCGCGTTGTCATGCGCGAACATCAGGCGGTTCGCCCACTCCGACTGCGGCTTGTCGCCGCGCGAGGGATTGGCCAGCGCGCCACTGAGGCCTCGAATTTGGCAGCGGTTGATGGTGTAGGGAATCCAGAGGATCCCGGTCAGGATCACCGTCAGTGTCAGCCAGAACAATTCGCGCGTCATGGTCCGTCCCCTGTGTCGTCGCTGCGTTGAGAACGAGTCTATACGAAAGCGCGGGTGAGTCCGCTATGCCCGAACCCTGACATAGCTGCCGGGCGCGTCCTCGATCGGCGGCAGGGCCCCGCTGCCGACCGCGCGCGCCGGGACTTCCTCGGGATCGAGCCCGCCCAGCCATTCGCGCCAATCCGGCCACCACGAGCCCTTGTGCTCCACCGCGCCCTTCATCCACTCGGCGACGTTGACGTCCTTGACGTTGTCGTTGGTCCAGTACTGGTACTTGTTCGAGGCGGGCGGGTTGACCACGCCGGCGATGTGGCCCGAGCCGGACAGGACGTATTTCACCGGGCCGCCGAAGAACTGCGAGCCGTACAGCACCGATTCCGCCGGCGCGATGTGGTCCTCGCGGGTGGCGAGGTTGTAGACCGGCACCTTGACCTTGGAGAGGTCGAGCAGCGTGTTGTCGAGCACCATCGTGCCGGTGGAGAGCCGGTTCTCCAGATAGCAGTTGCGCAGGTAATAGGAATGGTTGGACGCGGTCATGCGCGTCGCATCCGAATTCCAATGCAACAGGTCGAACGCGCTCGGCTGCTGGCCCTTCAGATAGTTGCTGACGACATAGGACCAGATCAGATCGTTGGAGCGCAGCATGTTGAAGGCCATCGCCATCTTCGAGCCTTCGAGCACGCCGGCCGCCTTCATGTCCTGCTCGAGGGCCGCGATCTGCTCCTCGTCGACGAACACCAGGAGATCGCCGGCGTGGGTGAAGTCGACCTGCGCCGCGAAGAACGTCGCCGACGCCACGCGCTGGCGGCGCTTCTCGGCGAGCCAAGCCAGCGTGGTCGCGAGCATGGTGCCGCCGACGCAATAGCCGGCGGTGTGCACCTTCATCTCGCCGGTGACCTTCTCGATCACGTCCATCGCCGTGAGCGGGCCTTCCTTCATGTAGTCTTCCCAGCTCTTGTTGCCGAGCCGCTTGTCGGGATTGACCCATGAGATCACGAACACGGTGATGCCCTGGTCGACGCACCACTTGACGTAGGATTTCTCCGGCTTGAGATCGAGGATGTAGAACTTGTTGATCCAGGGCGGCACGATCAGGAGCGGCGTGCGCAGCACGCTCTCCGTGGTCGGCGAATACTGGATCAGCTGCATCATCTCGTTCTGGTAGATCACCTTGCCCGGCGTCGTCGCCATGTTGATGCCGACGACGAGGTTGTCCGGATTGGACTGGCGGATCTTCAGCATGCCCTTGCCGGCCGCGATGTCCTCGGCCAGCATCTTCAGGCCGCGCGCGAGATTGTCGCCGCTGCTCGCCACCGTCTCGCGCAGCACTTCCGGATTGGTCAGCACGAAGTTCGACGGCGAAATCGCATTGGTGACCTGCTGGACGTAGAACTCCGCCTTGCGACGGGTCTGCGGATCGAGCTCGGCGTCCTGCACCAGCTCTTGCGCCCATTTGGCTGTGAGCAGATAGAGCTGCATCACGAAATCGAAGAACTGGTTCGACTTCCATTCCGGATCGGCAAAGCGCTTGTCGCGCGGCGAGGGCGCGATCGCGGGTGAAGCGTCCTGGCCAGCCATGCGGCGCGCCGCCGAGCCCCAGAGGGCGAGATAATCCTTGGCGAGCTTGGTCTGCAGATCCGACGCGCGGGATGTATCCGACAGCCAATATTCGGCGACCGACGTGAAGGTCTTGACCACTTCCGTAAGCTCGGCCGGCGGGCGATCCTGCACCTCGCCACTCTCGCGTGGCTTCAGATACGCGGCGAGCGCCTTGCCGCCGCTCTCCATCGCCCGCGCGACATTCATCGCGAAGGCTTCCGCATCGAACTTCGTTTCGGATCTGGGTGTGTCGGTCGTGGCGCTACTCATGAGCAGAACAGTAACGATTCATTCCGTATTCGTCACCGCGAAGCTCGCATGTTTGGCGTTAAACAAGCTCCAACATGTGCTGCACTGCGACAAAGCCCCTTGGTTTTGTCACAATCAGCGTGCACCTCTTCCGCAGTGGGCCTTGGAAGTATTCTCGCTCGTACCATTTGTGGGCAGCAATGGTTTGAACTTGGGCAGGTTGTCGGGTTAAGCTCCGGCAGCCTTGCGTTGGGATGAGTAGGGGATTTCCCAAGTGTTGGCGTTGAGGGACCTGCAAAAGTCGCTGCCGATCTATGGCGCGCTGCTGATAGCGGCGCTTGCCTTGGGCGGCTGCTCGAGTCAGCTGGCTGACTATACGCCCACCGACGCGCA
This sequence comes from Bradyrhizobium sp. Pa8, assembly GCF_052588265.1. Classification (NCBI taxonomy): domain Bacteria; kingdom Pseudomonadati; phylum Pseudomonadota; class Alphaproteobacteria; order Hyphomicrobiales; family Nitrobacteraceae; genus Bradyrhizobium; species Bradyrhizobium sp. Pa8. Next base: position 4,532,091 of record NZ_CP176767.1, read on the forward strand.
GGCCCATCCCAGGGAGCCCGGCTCCTACCTTCCGGTGCACGATCTGCCGCCGGATCGTGATCAGGCCGTCATCCCGCCGGACCAGCGCGCCAAGATCGAAGCCGAGCTGGCCGCCGCGCGCGACCGCCAATCGGTTGCCGCAAAAGACGCCAAGTAACGCGGCGTAATCGCTGGCGCCCCCGCCATGCCGTGCTAAAAGACCTCAGTTCAGCCGAGAGTCAGGGCGAACGACTTCAGCTCCTGCCGTCGAATATTGCTCTAAGCGTTTGATTTTGAGTGATTTTCGCGAGGGGGCGAGAGCTTTCCCGAGCGGCTGTCATGGCCGGTCGATTCTGTCCTGACCGGTTGCCTGGAGCCCAGAGAGCCATGGAAGAGTTTTACCGCATCCGACGCCTTCCGCCTTACGTGTTCGAGCAGGTCAACCGGGCCAAGGCGGCCGCGCGGAATGCCGGCGCCGACATCATCGACCTCGGCATGGGCAATCCGGACCTGCCGGCGCCGGCGCATGTCCTGGAGAAGCTGAAGGAGACGCTGGGCAAGCCACGCACCGACCGCTACTCGGCCTCCCGCGGCATCCCCGGGCTGCGTCGGGCCCAGGCCGCTTATTACGCCCGCCGCTTCGGCGTGAAGCTCAATCCCGACACCCAGGTCGTCGCGACACTCGGTTCGAAGGAGGGCTTTGCCAATGTGGCGCAGGCGATCACCGCGCCCGGCGACGTCATCCTCTGTCCGAACCCGAGCTACCCGATTCACGCCTTCGGCTTCCTGATGGCAGGCGGCGTGATCCGCTCGGTGCCCTCGGAGCCGACGCCGCAATTCTTCGAGGCGGTGGAACGGGCGATCGTGCATTCGATCCCGAAGCCGCTCGCGCTCGTCGTCTGCTACCCCTCGAACCCGACCGCCTATGTCGCGAGCCTCGACTTCTACAAGGACCTCGTCGCGTTCGCGAAGAAGCACGAGATCCTGATCCTGTCCGATCTCGCCTATGCCGAAGTCTATTTCGACGAGAACAACCCGCCGCCCTCGGTGCTCCAGGTGCCCGGCGCGATCGACGTCACCGTCGAGTTCACCTCGATGTCGAAGACCTATTCGATGGCCGGCTGGCGCATGGGCTTTGCGGTCGGCAACGACCGCGTGATCGCCGCGCTCGCCCGCGTCAAATCCTACCTCGACTACGGCGCCTTCACGCCGGTGCAGGTCGCCGCGACCGCCGCGCTGAACGGCCCCGACGATTGCATCAAGGAGATGCGCGACACCTACCGCAAGCGCCGCGACGCGCTGGTGGAGTCATTCGGCCGCGCCGGTTGGGAGATCCCGCCGCCGGAAGCGTCGATGTTCGCCTGGGTGCCGCTGCCGGAGGCCTTCCGCAGCGTCGGCAGCATGCAGTTCGCAACCCTGATGGTGGAGAAATCCGGCGTCGCGGTCTCGCCCGGCGTCGGCTTCGGCGAGCACGGTGAAGGATATGTCCGCATCGCCATGGTGGAAAACGAGCAACGGATCAGGCAGGCCGCGCGCGGCGTGCGCCGCTTCCTTGAAAGCGGCATCGAAACGTTGCACAACGTCGTTCCGCTCGCCAATCGGCGTTAAGTTTCTCTTCGGCAGGTTTTCTAAAGCATCATGGTTGCACCCCTGAAAGTGGGCATAGCGGGGCTCGGCACCGTGGGCGCCGAAGTTGTCCGTTTGATCGAGACCCAGGCCCGCGTGCTCTCGGGCCGCAGCGGCCGCGGCATTCGCGTCGTCGCCGTCACCGCGCGTTCGAAGGCGAAGAAGCGCGGCGTGGACCTGCGCGGCGTCGAATGGGCCAAGGACCCGATGGCGCTCGCCACGCATCCCGGCATCGACTGCTTCGTCGAGCTGATGGGCGGCGCCGGTGATCCCGCTCTCTCTGCGGTCGAAGCGGCACTGAATGCGGGCAAGTCGGTCGTCACCGCCAACAAGGCGCTGCTCGCCAAGCACGGCCTGAAGCTTGCCAAGGCCGCCGAAAAGCACGGCGGCGCGCTGAATTTCGAGGCAGCGGTCGGAGCCGCGATCCCTGTCATCAAAACGTTACGCGAAGGGCTTGCCGGAACCGGCGTCACCCGCGTCTACGGCATCCTCAACGGCACCTGCAATTACATCCTGACGCGGATGGAGCAGGAGGGCCTGTCCTTCGCCGAATGCCTCAAGGATGCGCAGCGGCTCGGCTACGCCGAGGCCAATCCGTCCTTCGACGTCGATGGCCACGACACCGCGCAAAAACTTGCCATTCTCGCCAGCCTCGCCTTCGGCACGAAAGTTGCTCAAAGCGCGGTGTATGTCGAAGGTATCTCATCCATCGCGCCGGAAGATCTGCGCGCGGCCGACGATCTCGGTTACCGGCTCAAGCTGCTCGGTGTTGCCGTGCGCACCGCCAAGGGCATCGAGCAGCGCGTGCATCCGACCATGGTTCCAAAATCCTCCTCGATCGCGCAGGTGATGGGTGTCACCAATGCGGTCACGATCGATGGCGAGGGCATCCCTCCGATCACGCTGGTCGGCCCCGGCGCCGGCGGTGCTGCGACCGCATCCGCCGTCGTCGCCGACATCGCCGACGTTGCGCGCGGCATCCGCGCCAATCCGTTCGGGCGGCCGATCTCGCATCTGCGCGACACCAAGAAAGCGCCGATGGAGAGGCACGAGGGCGGCTACTATATCCGCCTGCTGGCGCGGGATTTCCCGGGCACTGCGGCTGCGATCGCGACCCGGCTCGCGGAGCAGAAGATTTCGATCGAGTCGATCGTGCAGCGTCATCCCAATGGCGGCGCTGCGCCGGCGAACGGCAAGGCGGTGCCCGTGCCGGTCATCCTGATCACCTACGCAACTCACGAGGATGCCGTGCGACGCGCGCTCGCCGCCGTGCAGAAGGACAAGGTGATCAGCGGACGGCCGCAGGTGATCCGGATCGAGAAGAACTGAGCATGACCCGGAAAAGTGTGAAGCGGTTTTCCGGAAAGGTCATGCTCAAACAAAAAGGTCATGCTCAAACAATAAGACACGGTTCGAACGAACTGTGGGTGTTACGAGTTGATGCGGACGGAGATTTCCGTCCAAAACTGATCCGAAGGAGTTAGCCGATGTCGACCCATATTTCAGTCCCGCCGCACGCGTTGCTCGAGCGCATCCTCACGCTGGAGATCGTGCGGGTGACGGAGCGGGCGGCGGTGTCTTCGGCGCGGCTGCGCGGGCACGGCAACGAGAAGGCGGCCGACCAGGCCGCGGTGGACGCCATGCGGCGCGAGCTCAACAAGCTGCCGATCGAGGGCACCATCGTGATCGGCGAGGGCGAGCGCGACGAGGCGCCGATGCTGTTCATCGGAGAGAAGGTTGGCATGAACGCCGGCCCGCAGGTCGACATCGCGGTCGACCCGCTCGAAGGCACCACGCTATGCGCCAAGAACATGCCGGGCTCGATTGCCACCATGGCGATGGCCGACGGCGGCACGCTGCTGCACGCGCCCGACGTCTACATGCAGAAGCTTGCGATCGGGCCGGGCTACGACAAGGGTGTCGTCGACCTCGATGCGACGCCGGCTGACAACGTCCGCCGCCTCGCCAAGGCCAAGGGCGTCCAGCCGGAAGGCATCACCGTTCTCGTGCTCGACCGTCCACGCCATGCCAGCATCATCGAGAGCGTGCGCTCGACCGGCGCCGCCGTGCGCCTCATCACCGACGGCGACGTGGCCGGCGTGATCCACTGCGCCGATCCTGATAACACCGGCGTCGACATGTATCTCGGCACCGGCGGCGCGCCGGAAGGCGTGCTCGCGGCCGTGGCGCTGCGCTGCATCGGCGGCCAGATGCAGTGCCGCCTGATCCTGGATTCCGACGAGAAGCGCGAGCGCGCCGCCAAGATGGGCGTCAACGATCCCAAGATGATCTACGGCATCGAGGACATGGCGCGCGGCGACTGCCTGTTCGCCGCCACCGGCGTCACCACCGGCTCGCTGCTGTCGGGCGTCAAGTTCCGCAAGGACGGCGTGATCGAGACCGAGACGGTCGTGATGCGTTCCGTCACCGGTACCGTGCGTTACATCAAGGCCGAGCACCGGCAGTTGGAGAAGTTTTACCTGGGCTGACGCGCTTCGTCATTCCGGGGGCTCGCGAAGCGAGAACCCGGAATCTCGCGCCACAACTTCTGGATTCCGGGCTCGATGCTACACATCGCCCCGGAATGACAATAAGAACAATCAGGGGAAGCGCCCATGTCCGATCTCTCCGCCGTCAAAGCCCTCGTCTTCGACGTGTTCGGCACGGTCGTGGACTGGCGCACCAGCCTCATTACCGACTTCATGTGGTGGAGCAAGCAGCGCGGCATCAGCGCCGACTGGACCGCCTTGGTCGACGGCTGGCGCGGCATGTACATGGCCTCGATGGACGACGTGCGCAAACATCCTGAGCGCGGCTACGTCATGCTCGACGATCTGCACCGCCGCTCGCTGGAAAAGCTGGTCGCGCAATTCTCGATCAAGGGCCTCACCGAAGCCGATCTCGACTATCTCACCAAGGGCTGGCATCGCCTCAATCCTTGGCCCGACAGCGTCGTCGGCCTCACACGGCTGAAGTCGAAATTCGTGATCTCGCCGCTGTCGAACGGTAACGTCGCGCTGCTCACCAACATGGCGAAGTTCGCGGGCCTGCCGTGGGACCTCATCATGTCGGCCGAGCTGTTCGAGCACTACAAGCCCGATCCCGAGACCTATCTCGGCGCCGCGCGCCTGCTGGGCCTCAAACCGGAGCAAGTGATGATGGTCGCCGCCCACAACGGCGATCTCGCCGCCGCGCAGAAGAACGGGCTGAAGACCGCGTTCGTGGCGCGGCCAACCGAATACGGCCCGCTTCAGAAGGTCGATTTCGAGGCGGCCGGCAATTGGGACATCGTCGCGAAGGATTTTCGGGGGATTGCCGACAAGCTCGGCTGCTGAGCGGCACTGCTTCTGTTTGACATCCTTCAGGACAGCGCCTTTCATATCGACAATGTCGATGTGTGAGGTGCGTCCCTGGATACCGAGCTCGCGCGTACATTCCTGACCGTGGTCGCGACCGGCAATTTCATCACCGCCGCCGACCGACTTCACGTCAGCCAGTCCACCGTCAGCACGCGGATCCACTCGCTCGAGGAGCTGCTCGGCTGCACGCTGTTCGTGCGCAACAAGGCCGGCGCGACGCTCACGGTGGCTGGGCGGCAATTTCAGCGCCATGCCTCGACGCTTGTTCGCACCGTCGAGCAGGCCCGCCACGACGTCGGCCTCCCCAAGGGCTTTAGCGGGGCGCTGGTGGTCGGCGGCCGCATCGGCCTGTGGGAGGAGTTCCTGCTGCTTTGGGTGCCGCGTATGCAGGAGGCCAATCCGCAGATCTCCATCCGGGCCGAGAGCGCCCTTGAGCCCGAATTGATGCAGGGGCTGGTCGAGGGACGCATCGACATCGGCGTAATGTACACCCCGCAAAGCCGCCCCGGCCTCAAGGTCGAGTTGCTGATCGAGGAGCAGCTGGTGCTGGTCTCGACCAATCCCAGGAGCGATCCGGAGCCGCAGGAGGGCTACGTCTATGTCGACTGGGGGCCCGAATTCTACGCCCGCCACAGCGCCGTCTTTCCCAATTTCGCGGGGCCTGCGCTGACCGCCAATATCGGCTGGCTCGGGCTGCAGCACGTTCTCGCCAACGGCGGCTCCGGCTATTTTGCGCACCGGATCGTCGAGCCGCTGCTGAAGGCGCGGCGGCTGCACCTGGTGGTGGGGGCGCCGAAATTCTCGATGCCGGCCTATGTCGTCTATTCGGTCGACCAGCCCGACGACCACGTGCAGAGCGCGATAGCGATCATGCGCGACCTCGCGGCCGAACAGAGCCGGCGCGTGACGGAGACGCCAGCGCGCGGCGCCCGCAAGCGCCGCTGATGGCTGGTTTACGCCCCCGAGGGGTTGTTGCTCGCCGCGGCTGCGGCCGCGATTTCACTGGCGCGGTGCACCGGCGCGATCGCCGCCATCGTTTGTGCCAACCGATAGGTGACCCAGCGGAGCAGCAGTTGGAAGAATGACGCTTCGCCCTGTGATGTCGTCGTCATGATCACTCCTGTTGTGCGTGAGGCGTCTGCAGGAAGCGGCCTTCGCGGGCAACCGGCGATGCCACGCTGCTCAAGCTACGCAGAAGAGCGATTTTGACAAACGAATAATATCGGCCGTTATAATCGAATTATTCTATATTAAGAAAAGCAGAAATTGTCTGGTGTGTATTTGGCCAATGGTCCGGACGGCATGCGCCCGGACCCGATTTGAAGAGCGACATTGGCTTGGACGGCCAATGTCACCTCGCCGCGATCGCACTCGCTGCCTTACGGATCACGTCCAAAACCACATCCGGCTTCGACAGCATGGGGACGTGGGACGAAGGCACTTCGGTCACGGTGGCGTTCATGCGCTTCGAGACGAAGTGCTGCAGATCGGGGTGAACAGTCTGGTCCTTGCTGGCGAGGATGTACCAGCTCGGTTTTGCGTTCCACGCGGTGCCATCGACCTTTTGGGTCAGGAGATCCGCAACCGGCGCCCCTTGCGTCGCGTAGACCAGCTTCTGCTCGGCCTCGGGCAGGTCGCCGGCAAAGTGCGTCAGGCCGCTTGGCTTGAGCCAGACGCGGCCCGCCGGCGCGTCGATGTGGCCGAACACCTGCGTCGTCGGAAATTTTGCAATCTGGCTCTGCGAGGTTTCGTCGGCAGCGGGCGCGAGCGCCGCGATATAGACCAGCGCGGCCACCCGCGGATCGGTGCCGGCGTGCGTGATCAGCGTGCCGCCATAGGAGTGGCCGACGAGGACCACGGGTCCGGGAACACGGCCAAAACACGCCGTCACGCAGGCGACGTCGGTCGCGAGGGAATCGAGGCCGTGCTGGCTCGCCATGACCTCATGGCCTTCGGCTTGCAGCACCGGGATCAGCTTGCCGAAGCACGATCCGTCAGCCCAGAGGCCGTGCGCGAAAACGATGCTTGGTTTGGTCATGACATGGTCTCCGTTGGCTGCGCAACGGCGAGCCGAGGTGCTCGCGGAGCGTGAAGCGGGGGAGCTTCACGTCTAACGCGCGATCACGTCAGCTGACAGAGGATCGCAAGGATAATCGGGCGAATGCGAAATTGAGCAGGTTCGGCTCGAGAGCGGAATGCAGCATACGCCCCACACGACAGAGAGCGTGCATCGGTTCAATGGTCCGGGCAGCGTGCACCGCCCGGACCGGTTCTCGAAGATTACAACGTCATCTGCATCGGTTCGGGATAGTAATGGAAGCCGTCACCGGCCTTGGCGACATGGCCGTAGCCCGGCCAGGCGAAGTGATAGGACATCACCGGGGTCTTGTTGGCCGCCAGCATCGTCAGCAGCTTGACGCGCGACTCGGCCGCCTGTTTCGGGTCGGTGTCGTAGGAGAACTCCATCCGCGGCCGCTCCAGCAGCAGCACGGAATGGTGCGAGAGGTCGCCGAGAAAGGCAAAGGACTTGCCGGCCGACGAGACCATGAAGATGGTGTGGCCGACGGTATGACCGGGCGCCGAGATCGCTTGCACGCCGGGCAAGAATTCCTGGCCGTCCTTGAAGAATACGATGCGGTCGCGGACCGGCAGCAGGTTCTTGCGGGCGTGTACCACGAAGTCCTTGGCCGCGCTGCCAAGCTTGCCTTCGTCGGTCCAGAAGTCGAAATCGGTCTGGGAGATGTAGATCTGCGCGTTCGGAAACAGCGGCTTGCCGCCGTCGTCCACGATGCCCCCGATGTGATCGATATGGGCATGCGAGCAGACCACGGCATCGATGTCCGTCGGCTTGATGCCGGCCTCTGTCATGCTCTTCTGCTGCCGGCCGGTGGTCGCGCCGAACATCTTGGAGCTGCCCATGCCGGTATCGAACAGGATGAGCTTGTCGCCGGTGTTGACGATCGGGGAGTTCTGCTCCAGCACGACGTTGTCCGGCGACAGGAAATTGTCCGCCAGCATCTTCTTCACCTCTTCCTTGGGAACGCCGGTGAAGGTCCCGGAGGGATCGCCTAGCGGCAGCGGTCCGTCGGACACGACGGTGACTTCGGCATCGCCGAGCTCGAAGCGGTGCCAGTAGGGGGGCTGGGTGCCGAGTTTGGGAGCGCGGGCAAGCGCGCTGCCGCCGAGCATTGCGCTGGCGCCAAGGCCAGCCCCCAATGCGAACAGGGATCGACGTGAGACATCGATAGTCATGCGTTTCCTCCGCCTTTGTCTTTTGTTTTGCGCAACTGTTCGCGCGCCATCGCAATGCAATCAACGACTGTGTCGCGATTGTGTCTCCTTATCGCGCGATGCGGCAGGACTGGACGAATCTTTTTGCGTCAGGATGGCGTGCGCGTGCCCAGGCGCTCGACGAAGCGCACGAGGTAACCGTCCGGATCCTGGACGAGGAATTCACGCTGGCCGAATTCCTGATCGCCGACCCGATACCAGGCTTCGTTCGGCTGCTCGTAGAGCGGCCATTTGGCTTCGCCGAGAGCCCTCAGCATGGGATCAATGCGATCGACGACCATCTGGAAATTGACGCCGCGTCCGAATGGCCGCTGCATCTCGGCCGTCTCCCAGCGTCCATTCAGTTCGCAGAGCATGACCTGCAAACGCCCCCTGACGAGATACGCAAATCGCGCATCGGGGCGATCATAAGCGAGCTCGAAGCCGAGCAAGTCACGCCAAAACGGAAGGCTGGATTGAATGTTGGAAACGCCGAGTTCGGGAACGAGATCGGCGAAGCCGCCTTTCGGTGCGCTTCCCGTGCTGTCGGAGGTCGCACGAGCGACGGGGTCTGAGGGCAGCGGTTTGTTCATTGCGGCGTTGCCTGATCTTATGACCGATCTTCGGGGCGGTTATCGCAGCGAAGCGGCGCGAAGGCCAGACGCGGAATGGGTCGAACGAATGCTCGCCGGGCGAACCCGCCTCACGCGATCCGCAGCGCGAGGTCGTTTCCTTCCGTTTCGGCAAAGCCCGCCTGCAAGACCTCTTCGCGCTTGTGGCGCAGATGCGCACGCAGGATGTGGGAGAGGCCGGCGCCATCGCGCCGCTGCAGCGCATTCAGGATCGCCTCGTGCTCCTTCACGGCGAACGCCCAGCGCTGCGGCGTCATCGGCGTGACATAGCGCGCGCGCCGGATGCGCGCGGTCACGGAGGCATAGAGCCCGGTCAGCGCGGGATTTTCGGCTGCGGCGACGATGGCTTCGTGGATGGCGCGGTTGCCGCGATAATACTGGATCAGGTCGCCCTCGCGATAATGCCGAACCATGTCGTCATGTGCGGCGGCGATTTCGCCGATCCCGGCGTCACTGATGCGCTCGCAGGCGAGCTCGCCGGCGAGCGCCTCGAGACCCTGGCAGACCTCGAACAGGTCGCGCATGTCCTTGTCGGTCAGCTTGGCCGCGCGCGAGCCGCGATGGGGCAGGAGCTGCACGAGCCCTTCGGCGGCGAGCACCTTGAGCGCCTCGCGCAGCGGCGTGCGCGAGATCTGGAGCCGGTCGCACAGCTCGCGCTCGGGAATCCGCGCGCCCGGCGGGATTTCACCGTCGAGCAGGATGGCGCGGATGCGCCCAACGACCTCCTCGTGAAGCATGGGACGAGTGCTCCGATTTGAATTCAAAAATGAAGTTATACGCCACTATCTCAGAAGTTCCAGCTTGAAAATCCATAATTTTGCATTCAAAAGTATAAAAAACAGAAGGACATGAGGAAATGGACCTGGCGGCGGAGGCGGACGACCTCGTTTTTGAATGCAGGGACGGCATCGGGCGGATCACCTTCAACCGTCCTCAGGCCCGCAACGCCTTCACCTTCGCCATGTACGAGCGGCTGGCGGCGATCTGCGAAGAGGCCAACGACGATCATTCGATCAAGGTGCTGGTGCTGCGCGGGGCCGGCGACAAAGCTTTCGCCTCGGGCACCGATATCAACCAGTTCCGCGAATTCAGGACACCCCAGGACGCCATCGACTACGAGAACCGGATCGATCGCGTGCTCACCACGCTCGAGCAGTGCCGCGTGCCGACGATCGCGGCGATCAACGGGTTCTGCACGGGCGGAGGGGCGGGCATTGCCGCGGCCTGCGACCTGCGCATAGGCACGACCAGCACGAAGATCGGATTTCCCATCGCTCGTACCCTCGGCAATTGCCTGTCGATGTCCAATGTCAGCCGTCTCACCGCGCTGATCGGCGCTGCGCGCGTCAAGGATCTGATCTTCACCGCGCGCCTCATTGACGCCACCGAAGCCGCAAGCGTCGGGCTGCTCGGCGAGCTCGTCGATGACCTCGCAGCGCTCGACAAGCGCGCCGATGAACTTGCCCGGCTCTTGGCCAGCCACGCCCCGCTGACATTGACCGCGACCAAGCAGGCCGTGGCCCGTTTGCAAAGGCGACTGACGCGGGACGAGGGGGAAGACCTCATCCTGATGTGCTACACGAGCCAGGATTTTCGCGAAGGGCTCGATGCTTTCCTCAACAAGCGCGCGCCGCAGTGGCGCGGCCAATAGGACGCCCCGATGCAAAGCGATAGATCGCAATCCAACTCCGGCCGTCCGGGGCCGCTTGCCGGCCTCAAGGTCATCGATCTCACCCATGTCATGGCGGGGCCGACCTGCACCCTGATGCTCGCCGACATGGGCGCCGACGTCATCAAGATCGAGAAATCGCCGAACGGCGACGACACCCGTCACTCCGTGCCGCCGAAGATCGGCGAGGAGGCGGCATCCTTTCTGATGATGAACCGCAACAAGCGCGGCATCGTGCTGGACCTCAAGACCGAAGGCGGCAAAGCGGTGCTGAGGCGGCTGATCGCGGGCGCTGACGTGCTGGTCGAGAACTTTGCGCCAGGGGCCATGGAACGCCTCGGCTTCGGCTACGAAGACCTGCACAAGCAGCATCCGACACTGATCTACTGCTCGCTGTCGGGCTTCGGCCGCACCGGTCCCTACAAGCACCGCCGGGGATTTGACCTCGTCGCGCAGGCGATGAGCGGCATCATGAGCTTTACGGGCGAACGCCCCGATGGGCCGCCGGTGAAGTGTGGCCCGCCGCTGTCCGACATCACCGCCGGCCTGCTCGCGAGCATGGGTATCCTCGCCGCTTATACGCATCGCCTCAAGACCGGCGAGGGGCAGTGGGTCGAGACGTCGCTCTATGAGGCGGCGCTGGTGCAGACCTACTGGCAGTCCACGATCGCGCTGGCCGCAGGCACCGCGCCGCGCGCGATGGGTTCGGCCCATCCGCTCAACGCGCCATACCAGGCTTTTGAGGCCTCGGACGGCTGGCTGGTGGTCGGCGGCGCCAACAAGAAGCATTGGCTGTTGATGCTGGAAGCGCTTGGCGCAAGCGAACTGGCCGCCGATCCGCGCTTCGTCACCGGGGCCGACCGCATGGCGAACCTGAAGGAACTCGAGGCGGTCCTGAGCGAGCGTTTCCGCACCCAGTCGCGGGCGTATTGGCTCGCGGCGCTGGACGAAAAGGGCGTGCCGTGCGGACCCGTGCACGACATGCTGGAGGCGCTCAGCGATCCGCAGACGCTGGCGCGCGAGATGGTTGTCCAGGTCGAGCACTCCACGCTCGGGCCAGTGAAGACGATCGGGCTTCCCGTCAAGTTTTCGGAGACCCCAGGCAAAGTGCTGTCGGGCGCGCCGGTCTATGGTGAGCACACAAGCGAGGTTTTGGCCGAGCACGGGTTCGACCAGAAGCAGATCGAAGCGCTCGAGAAAGAAGGCGCAATTGTCTTGGGCAAAGCGAGGCGCGAGGAACGCGTCGCCTGACCGGACGTCGGTAGAACAAAACAACAAAACATAAAAGCTGGAGGAAATCATGGGTGGGACGTCGAAGCTTCTGCTATCCGCGGCTGCGGCCGTACTCGCCGGCACCATGCCGGCGCTCGCCGCCTGGCAACCGCAAAAGCCGATCGAGTTCGTGGCCACGGCAGGGCCGGGCGGCGGCACCGACAATCTCGCCCGCGCGGTGCAGAACATCATCACCAAGTACAAGCTGACGGAGCAGCCGATCGTCGTCGTCAACAAGGGCGGCGGCAGCGGCGCGGAAGGCTATGTCTACGGCAAGGCCTCCGCCGGCGATCCCTACAAGGTGATCTTCGGCACCTCGAATGCCTGGCAGCAGCCGCTCGTCTCCAAGGTCGCCTTCAACTATACCGATCTCACCCCGATCGCGGCGATGGCGCAGGATGAGTTCCTGCTCTGGGTCAAGCAGGACGCGCCCTACAAGACGGCGGGTGACTATCTGAAGGCGGCCGCATCCGGCGAATTCAAGATGGGCGGCGCGCAGTCAAAGGACACCGACGAGGTGCTGACCCGCATGATCGAGAAGGCCGGTCACGTCAAGCTGACCTACATCCCGTTCAAGAGCGGCGCGGAGACAGCGGTGCAACTCGCCGGCGGACATCTCGATTCCCACGTCAACAATCCCAGCGAAAGCCTCGGGCAATGGCGCGGTGGAACGCAGCGCCCGCTTTGCGTGTTCAGCCCGAAACGCCTGGCGCCGGGCGCCAAGGTCACAGCGACCGAAGGCTGGGGCGACGTTCCGACCTGCGTCGAGCAGGGTCTCGACATCACGCAATACGAGCAGCCGCGCACGGTGTGGCTGCCCGGCAAGGTCACGCCGGAGCAGGCCGCGTACTACGTCGACTTGATGAAGAAGGTGCAGGCGACGACTGAATGGAAGGACTACATCGAGAAGACCTCCCAGGTCGACACGTTCCTGACCGGGGCCGAGTTCGACAAGTTCATCAAGGAGGACCTCGAGCACGTCAAACAGGTCGCGGGCGAGCAGGGCTGGCTGGTCAAGTAAAGCGGAAGGTCCCGCACCATCATGATATCGCGCCGCGCCCTTGAACTTGCGACCGCAATCCTCACCGGCAGCTTTGGTGCGGCCGTCGTCGTCTCCAGCCTCGACAACGGCATCGGCTGGTCGAGCGCGGGCGTCGACGCCGGCACGTTCCCGTTCCTGACCGGCATCATCATCGTGCTCGGAAGCCTCTACAATCTGGTGCGGGGCGTGCTGCCGGCTGCGACGCTTGCAAATGTCCCCATCGCGATCACGCCGATCGAGCTGCGCCGGCTTGCCGGCCTGTTCGTGCCCGCCGCGATCTTCGTTGCCGCGATCCCGCTGGCCGGGATGTACATCGCCTCGGTCCTGTATGTCTTCGCGGTGCTTGCGATCCCGCGGCATCAATCCGTGCCACGTGCGCTGGCGATGGCGGCGGCGACGACGCTCGCCCTCTACGTCGTGTTCGAGCGCATGTTTCAGGTCAGCCTGCCGCATGGCGCGCTGGCCGCCGCATTCGGCTTCTGAGGGCGGGGCCGATGGATAATCTCGGAGAACTCCTGCACGGCTTCACCATCGCGGTTACCGTGCCGCATCTGGCGCTGATGGTGGTCGGCGTGCTGCTCGGCATTCTCGTCGGCGTGCTGCCGGGGCTGGGCGCGCCGAACGGGGTGTCGCTGCTGCTGCCGCTGACCTTCGGCATGCAGCCGGTCTCGGCGATCATTCTGCTCTCCAGCATGTATTGGGGGGCACTGTTCGGCGGCTCGGTCACCTCGATCCTGTTCAACATTCCGGGCGAGCCGTCGTCGGTCGCGACCACCTTCGACGGCTACCCGATGGCGCGTGACGGCAGGCCGACGACGGCGCTGGCGACTGCCTTCGGCTCGGCGGCGTTCGGCGCGCTGATCGGCGTCATCCTGATCACCTTCCTCGCGTCCTGGGTGGCGCAGGTCGCGCTCGCCTTCGGGCCGCCGGAATATTTTGCGGTCTATTTCCTCGCCTTTGCGAGCTTCGTCGGCATGGGCGGCGCGGCGCCGATCAAGACCGTCGTGGCGCTGGCGATCGGCTTTGCGATCGCCGCCATCGGCATCGACACCGTGTCCGGCAGCGTCCGCCTCACCATGGGCATCGACGAGCTGGTCAAGGGCGTGAACTTCGTCGTCGCGGTGATGGGCCTGTTCGGCATCGGCGAGCTGCTGGTTGCGGTCGAGGAGGAGTTTCATGCCCGCGCGGTCTCCTCGAAGATCGACTGGCGCGAGGTGCTTCGTGCTGTCGGCCGCCTGCCGCGCCACAGCGTTGCATTGCTGCGGAGTGCCGCGATTGGATGCTGGATGGGGATCACGCCGGGCGGCCCGACGGCGGCGTCCTTCATGAGCTACGGCATCGCCCGCCGCTTCTCGCGCCGCGGCCGGTACTTTGGCACGGGCGAGGTCGAAGGCATCATCTCGCCGGAGACGGCCGATCATGCCGCCGGCACCAGCGCGCTGCTGCCGATGCTTTCGCTCGGCATTCCCGGCTCGGCGACCGCCGCCGTCATGATGGGCGGACTGATGATCTGGGGCCTCAATCCCGGACCCATGCTGTTCGTCGACCAGAAGGACTTTGTCTGGGGCCTGATTGCCTCGATGTATGTCGGCAACATCGTCGCCGTCGCGCTGGTGTTGCTGACCGTCCCCGTCTTCGCCGCCTTGATGCGGATTCCCTTCGTGGTGATCGCGCCCCTGATCGTGATCATCTGCGTCGTCGGCGCCTATTCGGTGTCGAACTCCTATCTCGACGTGGTCATGATGCTCGGCTTCGGAATGGTCGGCTATCTCTTCAAGAAGCTGTTCTATCCGCTGGCGCCGCTCGTGCTCGCGATCGTCATCGGCGACAAGGCCGAGGATGCATTTCGGCAATCGATGCTGATGTCGAAGGGATCGCTCGGGATCTTCTTTGCGAACAAGCTGGTGACGTGCCTGATCGTGGCCGGCATCGCGCTGCTGCTGCTTCCGCTTGTGCTCCAGCTTGCGCGCCTGTTTCGCAAGCCTGCGCCGCCCGCCAATGAGACGACTGCTCAGGAGAAGGTGATCATATGACCGCAAAGCCGCTCATTGCACTGGCGATGGGAGATCCCGCCGGCATCAGCCCGGAGCTGACGGCAAAGCTCGTGGCGGAGGACGACATCCGCGCGAGCTGCCGGATCGTCGTGATCGGCGACCGCCGCATCTTCGACGAGGGCGCGCGCGTCGCCGGCGTCAAGCCTGATATGACCATGGTGCAGCAAGGGGCTGACCTTCGCTCAGCGAGGGGCGATGCGCTGTTCGTCGATCTCGGCCACCTAGACCCTAAGGAAATCCAGCCGAAGACCGCGACCCTTGCCGGCGGACAATTCGCGCTGGCCAATTACCGGCGCGCGCTTGAACTCGGCCGCGATGGCCGCGCCGACGCCGTCTGCTTCACCCCCTTCAACAAGCAGGCGATGCGCCTCGCCCGCGCCGAATATGACGACGAGATCGCATTCTCGGCCGAAGTCGTCGGGCTCAAGACACCTGCAAGCGAGTTCAACGTGCTTGGCGAACTCTGGAATGCGCGGGTCACCTCGCACATTCCGCTAAAGGATGTCGCGGCAAACCTGTCCAGCGAACGCATCCATCGTGCGCTGAAGCTGACGGATGCTTGCATGCGCAACGCCGGTGTTCCGCGACCGCGCATCGCGGTCGCCGGATTGAACCCGCACGCCGGCGATGGCGGCAATTTCGGACGCGAAGAGATCGAAATCATTGCCCCCGTGGTCGAGGCCGGTCAGCGCGACGGCATTGCCGTAGAGGGACCGTTTCCCGCCGACACCGTGTTCCTGCGCGCCAAGGGCGGCGCCTTCGATGCGGTGCTGACGATGTACCATGACCAGGGCCAGATCGCGATGAAGCTGATGGGCTTCGATCGCGGGGTGACCCTGCTCGGCGGCTTCCCGTTCCCGATCTGCACGCCCGCGCACGGCACCGCCTACGACATCGCAGGGCAAGGCATCGCGTCGATCGGCGCCAGCCGCGCCGCGTTGCTGCTCGCCGCGGAGATGGCCGCGCGCCGCGCTACGTGACGAGGCGGCGCTACTTCGTGATCGGCGTGACCAGCTCCTTGTCTGCTGAATCCACCACGAACACGGCCAGCAGCTTCGCAGGTTCGGTATCGCTGGCATTCGCGCTTATGGCGTGACGGTCGCCGGGCTTTTCGAAGAAATTCTCTCCTTTGCGATAGACCTTGGCGGGCTCGTCATTGACCTGACTGCGGATCGCTCCTTCCAGGATGGTCGCATAGATGAATGCGGAGGGCGGATGCATGTGGGCCGGTGAGGACCCTCCGGGACCATACTCGACCAGCACGCCCTTCATGCTCTTGCCTGGGACGTTCGGCAGCGCCCGGTCGAACACGACCGTCACCTTGGCCAGAGGTGCCGGTTCGGCCGCATGACCCGTCAGGACTGATGCGGCATAAACCGCCGTTGCGATCAGCAATCTGCGCATGGGATCTCCTTCATTGCAGTGGTTGTCGTGATGGAAGGTCTGGCGGATCCTCAGAGCCCTGCGAGCCACGTTGCGAGCGGCGTTTTTCCAAGCCGCGCCTCGCCGAGCGGGTTCAGTGATGTGTCGTCGATGGGGGCGCCGTAGTACGGTGCCTTCGGGTCTCCCACCACCGGTCGGGCGTCGCCGGACGCCTTCAGGCGCCGCGCAATGAATTCATTGAAGGGGGCCTTCTCGGGTCCTGCGATATCGATGGTGCCGTTGAGCGGCCGGCGCATGGCGACCTCCGCGAGGCGATCAGCCACGTCTTCGGCGGCGATCGGCTGAAACAGTGCGGACGGGACGACGATCTTTCCTTCGACCACAGCCGTTTCGGCAATGGCGCCGAGGAATTCGAAGAACTGGGTGGCACGAACGATGGAGTAGGGGACCGAAGAGGATTTGATGATGGTCTCCTGGGCGAGCTTGGCCCGAAAATAGGCGTTGTCGGGCGATCGTTCGGTCCCCACGATCGACAGCGCCACGTGGTGCTTCACGCCCGCGGCTGCCTCTGCCGCGACGAGGTTTGTGCTCGAGCGCTGGAAGAAATCGAGCACGGCGGCGGGCTCCCAGGACGGCGCGTTGGCAACGTCGACCACGACATCCGCGCCAGCCAGCGCTGCTGCGAGGCCTTCCCCGGTCACGGCGTTCACGCCTGATTTCGGCGAGGCTGCAACAGCCTCGTGGCCGTGTTGTTTCAACTTCGTCACGAGCTTGGATCCGATCAATCCGGTCCCGCCGATCACGACGATCTTCATGGCATGTCTCCTCGGCATGCGACGAGCGTGAGTGATCCAGGTCCGTGAGCCGATCACGTCACGTCGCCCAACGTGATGCGAAGCGCAGCTTAGCCGAGCAATGCGGCGGGCTCTTGCCTGTAACCGGCCCGCTTTGCCGGAAAATGCTTCAGAAGACTCGTTGCGACGGGGTGGACGCCGCGCCTGCCGCGGTCGGATCGAAGCCCAACGAAGTTTGCTGCATCTGCTCAGGCCATACGGAGGCGGCGAAATTGCACCGAGATCAATGTTCTTATTGTACTGAGAAATGTACCGGTTCATATTGCGCCGCATCGACCCTCAAATGCACCGAGAGGTGGTCGCGCCAGACAAAGCGGAGCAACAGAATGAACGTGAGTTATCTTGATGTGTTTCTGGCATTCCTCGGAATGACCTTTGGCCTGCCTTCAGTGCTGCCCGGTCTCTTTTTCCAGCCGAAGGCCGAGCCGCCTCGAACCTCGCAAGCGACGTCGACCGACGCCGGCCCAACAGCAACCGATGACGACGTCACGGCGATCTGAGCCGAGTCTCGCCCGCGATGTTTCGGCGTGACGCGAGCCAAGGCGCGAGCGTGACGGTCATGGAGATGCGCAGATGGATTTGACGGTCTCCACAGTGATCATCGCCTTTTCCGGCGTCTTCCTGATCTGCTTCATGAAGGGCGCATTCGGCGGCGGCTTCTCCATCGTCGGCATTCCGTTGCTGTCGTGCGTGATGGATCCGGTCACGGCGGGCGGTCTGCTCGCGCCGCTCTTCATCGCCATGGACCTGTTCGCACTGCGCTACTGGAAGCCCTCGACATGGTCGAAGCCGGACCTGGTGCTGCTGTTGCCCGCGCTCGTGATCGGCATTGCCCTCGGCTATCTCTTGTTCCGTGTATTGGACCATCGCGCCGTCGCGATCGTGATGGCTGTCGTGACGTTGAGCTTCGTCGGCATATGGCTCGTGCGTGATCCGAAGGTGGTCATTCGTCCGCGCTCCTCGCCGAAGGCGGTTGCTGCCGGTCTTGCCTCGGGTGTCACGACCATGGTCGCGCATTCCGGCGGACCGCCGCTGGCGATGTACCTCCTGCCGCTTGGCCTCAGCAAGGAGGTCTACGCGGGAACGACGAGCCTGTTCTTCACCGTCGGCAACGCGATCAAGGCGGTACCTTGGCTGTTGCTCGTGCGGCCGGCGGGCAACGTCTGGATCATGATGGCGGCGTGCCTCCTTGCCATTCCCAGCGGTGTCTGGCTCGGCTGGCGGCTGCACGGAAAGCTGGACCAGCGGCAGATCTACCGGGCGTGCCATGGCTTGCTGGCCGTGACGGCGTTGAAGCTGTTGTGGGACGGAGTGTCTGGCTATCTCGGATAGGCTGCAAGTCGCGCCGCATCACGGCGCGACCATCGTTCGACGGTCACGCTGCCCCGCTCACAGGTCTCGTGATGACGTCGTCACGCTCCGCAGACGATCACGCCGTACCAGCCGAGGCCGCGATAGGTCTCGTAGCCTGGCGTCGCATGGAACGCGACCAGCGCGCCCGTGCGGTCGTGGTAGAAGCCGGACCGCTGGCCGTTCAGCGAGATCGAGATGCGCTCGCTCAAAATACCCTGGCCATCGGAAGCTGCGATGACACGCAGATTGGAATCGACCAGCAGCACGCGCGCCTTGTCGCTGTCGCCGACGCGCACGCCCTGCACGATGGCGCGGGCCTGCGCCTCCCAGTCGAAATGGATGGCGAGCACGCCGATCGGCGCGCCGTTGGCCTGGCCGCCGGCGCGGACGCTGGCACAATAGGTCGCGACCTGGGCATTGCCGAGCAGCGGCTGGTTCTCGACATCACCGGCAACATAGTCGTCGCCGGAGCGCAAGGTTCGCGCCTCGCGAAACCACTTTGTGTGGGCGACGTTCTGGCCGACGACGCGAAAGCGGTCGGCGCGGCCGTTGGCGATGACGTTGCCGTCGAGGTCGCAGAGCCAGAGGTCGAGATAGACGGTGTAGGCGCCGAGGATCACACCGAGGCGCTGCGAGGCATGGGAGACGGCTGCGGCGCTCGGCGAGGCCGCGCAATCGACCACGGCGGAGTCGGTCGCCCACCAGCGCACGTCGCAGGTGCGTTCATAGAGGTTGCGATCGATCAGCTCAATGGCGTTGAGCGACAGGTCGACCATGCGCTCGCCGCGCGAGCGCTGGCTCATGCGGTCGATCGAGGCAACGAGATCGCCGGTGCGCTTCGTAAGCTGGGTTTCGAGCTCGCGTGCGATGGTTTCGACCTGCTGGCCGACGCCGCGCACTTCCTGCGCCACCACCGCGAAGCCCGCGCCCTGCGCGCCGGCGCGCGAACTCTCGATCAGCGCGTTCAGCGCCAGCATCTTCATCTGGTTGGTGATCTGCTGGATCGCTTTGGTCTTGTCGACCGCGATCTGGTTGACCTCCGCGGTCAGGCGATTGATCAGCGCGGAGATATCGGAATCGTCATCAGCGGGTTCGGTGGCGATCGGCTTGGCTTTGAGACCCAGCGCAGCAGACATCGGGGGCTCCCCTTGGCAATGAGGCCTGATCTGCAACGAACCCGGAACAACTAATTACAGATCGAATACGAGTCTTTTTCGAAGATTCCGCCTAACGCCCGCTTAATTTGCTGTTCCACGGATTGCCCAAATGATAGTCAGTCCGCGCAGCAAAGCGGCAATCCACCGCTTTGTGCGGCGCGGACATTGCAAATCCCGGGGGATTCCAGGTCAATCGTCATTGTCGGCCGATCGCCGCAACGCCCAGTCCGATTCCTGGGTTCCTCAAGCCAGTCTCGACTCATGACGCCGCCCGCAACCGCCTTGCCCGTCGAAGTGCCCCAGGCGTTTCTGGGCGTCGCGCGCTCGCTCACCGACAAGCTCTGGCTCGACCGGCTGGATGCGCGCGGGGCGGCCAAGGCGCTCGCCATCGTGCAGCGACACCAGCTGCCGGAGTTGCTGGCGCGGGTGCTGGCGGGCCGCGGCATCGACATCGATGGCGTCAGCGACTTCCTGGATCCGACCATCCGCAAGCTGTTGCCGGACCCGTACACTGTGACGGAGATGGAGGCCGCCGCGAAGCGGATCGCGGATGCGGCGGTGCGCGGCGAGAAGGTTGCGATCTTTGGCGACTACGATGTCGATGGCGCGACCTCGGCGGCGCTGCTCGCCTGGCATCTGCGCCATTGCGGGCTCGATCCGCTGATCCATATTCCCGACCGGATTTTCGAAGGCTACGGCCCGAACACCGAAGCGATCCGCGCGCTGGCCGCCAAGGGCGCCACGCTGCTCGTCACGGTAGATTGCGGGACCACCACCATCGAGCCGCTCGCGGAAGCCAAGCGCCTCGGCATGTCCGTGGTCGTGATCGATCATCACCAGGCCGGCACGGAGCTGCCGGAGGTCGATGCGCTGGTCAATCCGAACCGGCTCGACGATATCTCGGGCCTTGGCCATCTCGCCGCCGTCGGCCTCGTGCTGGTGACGCTGGTCGCGGTCAACCGCGAGCTGCGCCAGCGCGGCTTCTGGACGAGCGAGATGCCCGAGCCCGATCTGCTCGGCATGCTGCATCACGTCGCGCTCGGCACGGTTGCGGATGTCGCGCCGCTGATCGGGCTCAACCGTGCTTTCGTCGCCAAAGGCCTGATCGCGATGCGGCGGCGCGACCATGTCGGTCATACCGCGCTGATGGACGTGGCGCGGCTCAACGGCCCGCCGGAGGCCTGGCATCTCGGATTCATGCTGGGGCCGCGCGTCAATGCCGGCGGCCGCATCGGCCGCGCCGATCTCGGCGTGCGGCTCTTGCTCGAAGGCGACAGCGTCGAGGCGGCGCGGATTGCGGCCGAGCTCGATCGCCTCAACAGCGAGCGCCGCGTCATCGAGCAGGCGGCCGAAGCGCAGGCCGAAGCCGAGGCGCTGGCCTCGATCGGGCTCGAGGACAAGATTGGCGTCATCGTCACGGCCTCCGAAGGCTGGCATCCCGGCGTGGTCGGCCTCGTGGCGTCCCGCCTGAAGGAGAAGTTTTCGCGACCGGCCTTTGCGATTGCGCTGGAGCCCGGCGGCATCGGCACCGGCTCGGGCCGCTCCATCGCCGGCGTCGATCTCGGCAAGGCGGTGCGGCAGGCGGTCACCGACGGCATCTTGCTGAAGGGCGGCGGCCACGCGATGGCCGCGGGCGTGACGTTGAGGAAGGAGAAGCTCGCCGAATTCCGCGCCTATCTCGAAAATGCGCTGGCGCGCGACGTTGCCGAGGCGCGCCATGTCAACGAGCTCTATGTCGACGGCGCGGTGTCCGCGCGCGCCGTGACGACGGAGCTTGCGACCACGCTCAACCGCGCCGGTCCCTTCGGCAGCGGCAATCCGGAAGTCGTGCTGGCGCTGCCATCGCATCAGCTCGTCTATGCCGATGAGGTCGGACAGGCGCATTTGAGGCTACGCTTCAAGTCTGGCGACGGCTCGATCGTCAACGGCATTGCGTTCCGTTCGGTCGGCCAGAAGCTCGGCAATGCACTTCTCGCCAATCGCGGTCAGCAATTGCATGTCGCGGGATCGTTGTCGGTCGACCGGTACCAGGGCGCCGAGCGCGTGCAATTCCGCGTGGTCGACGTCGCGCTACCGGACCAGGGGCCATCCGTGATTAGATAACGCAAGATCCCTCGCGAAAAACGCGGTACGCGTTTGCGCGGAGATCATGCATCAAAAATAAGCCGCTCAAACAACAAAAAAAGGGAGTGAACATGGCAGGGCAGGTCGAGGGCAAGGTCGCGCTGGTGACGGGCGGTGCGTCGGGTATTGGCGAGGCCATCGTCGAATTGTTCGCGCGCGAAGGCGCTACCGTCGTCATCTCGGATATTGACGAGCTGCGCGGCCCGGAGCTCGTCAAGCGCGTCACAAAAGCCGGCGGCAAGGCGATCTTCCTGGAGCAGGACGTCACCAGCGAGGAGCGCTGGATCGAGATCGTCGAAGAGATCGCCAAGCGCTACGGCCGGCTCGACATCATGGTCTCCAATGCCGGCATCGGCATTGCCGTACCCTCGATCGTCGATATGACGCTCGCTGACTGGCACAAGCAGAACGCGATCAACCTCGACGGCGTGTTTCTCTCGGTGAAGCATTGCCTGCCGTTGATGCGCAAAACCGGCGGCGGCTCGATCGTGATGATGTCGTCGCTTGCAGGCCTGCGCGGCGCGCCGGGCCTCTCGGCCTATTCGCTGACCAAGGGCGGCGTGCGGCTGTTCGCCAAATCGATCGCGATGGAGTGCGCGGCCGCCGGCGACGGCATCCGCGTCAACTCCGTTCATCCCGGCATCATCGACACGCCGATCTGGGGCAAGATCCCGACGGGGGCGACGGGCGCCGGCCAGAACGCACCGATCGACCCCGAGGAACGAGCCAAGGTCGCAACCCCGCTCGCCCGTGCCGGGCAGGCCGCGGAGATCGCCTCCGGCGTGCTGTATCTGGCCTCCGATGCCTCGCGCTACGTCACCGGCAGCGAGCTTGTCATCGACGGCGGCATGAACGCCGGCGGCGTGCCGCGGCGGCAATAAGCCGCCGCGCCAGACGCGAAGGGCAGGGTGGCGCCCGCAGGGGCTGACGCAGAGGCGTCGGCCCTGTACAACGAGGGCCTCTTCCGACCGAAAGAGGTTTCCTTCGCCATGGCGCACAGTCTTCAATCTTCCTCATCCGCACCTGCGCCGTTCCGCTCGAACCGGCCTGATCTCGCCACCGACGCGATCCGCACCGCGCGCGAGGACCTCGCAGCCTGCTTCCGCATGGCCGCGCGCAACGGCTTTGAGGAGGGGATCTGCAACCATTTCTCGGCCGTCGTGCCCGGCCATGAGGATCTCTTCCTGGTCAATCCCTACGGTTACGCCTTCCGCGAGCTGACGGCGTCAAGGCTCCTGATCTGCGATTTCCACGGCAACGTGCTCGACGGCGAGGGCGCGCCCGAGGCGACCGCGTTCTACATCCACGCCGAGATGCATAAGCGCCTGCCGCGTGCGAAGGTCGCCTTCCACACCCACATGCCCTACGCCACGGCGTTGTCGATGACCGAGGGCGATCCCCTGATCTGGGCCGGCCAGACCGCGCTGAAATTCTACGGCCGCACCGCAGTGGATCGCGATTACAACGGCCTCGCCCTCGACAACCGCGAAGGCGCGCGCATCGCCTCGGCCGTCGGCGATGCCGACATCGTCTTCATGAAGCATCATGGCGTGATGGTGCTGGCGCCGACCATCGCGGAAGCCTGGGACGATCTCTATTACCTCGAACGCGCCGCCGAGGTGCAGGTGCTGGCGATGTCGACGGGACGGAAGGTGCTGCCGGTCGATCCCGCGATTGCCGCTGAAACCTACAGGCAAATGCGCGAAGGCGATTCCGAATCCGCGCGATTGCATCTCGCCGCGATCCGCCGCCAGCTGGATGCGGAAGAACCGCAGTACCGGCACTAGCGAACGCCACTACGGGCCGGCGCTACGACCCCTGCCGCAACTTCGCCAGCACCTTCAGCCCGCCATAGCCATCGGCGGGCGTGATCCCTGCGCGCTGCTGGAAATCCTTGATCGCCTTCATGGTGTCGTTGCCGACACGGCCGTCGGTGCCGCCGGTGTCGAAACCGGCCTTGGTCAGGCGCGTCTGCATCTCCTGCACCTCGGCAAGCGTCAGCGCGCGTTCGGAGCCGGGGAAGGGCTGGATGAAGGGCGGCGCGCCGAGGCAGCGGTCGCCGAGATGGCAGATTGCGAGCGCATAGTTCATCGAGGGATTGTAGCTCTTCACCGAATAGAAATTCGGTCCCAGCAGAAACGTCGGCCCGCCCGCAACCGGCGTCCACATCTGCGCGGATGCATTCGGTTGCGGAAACGGCTGGCCGTCGGCGCGGGTGACGCCGGCCGATGCCCACGCCGCGTAGGTGCGGTTGCCGCTCGCCTCTCCGGACGCGCGCACCTCGTAGCCCCAATGCTCACCGCGGCGCCACTTGCCGCGATTGACCAGATACTTTGCCGTTGAGCCCAGCGCGTCGTCGGGCTTGCCGAACGGCGACACCTTGCCGTCGCCGTCATAGTCGATGCCGACATTGAGCCAGACCTCCGGCATCCATTGCGAATGCCCCATCGCGCCGGCCCAGGATCCCTGCATCTGCTCCGGCGTGCTCCAGCCCTTGTCGACGATGCGCAGCGCGTTGATCAGCTCGGTCTCCCAATAGGCTTTGCGGCGCGGCTCGTTCCAGGCGAGCGCGGCGAGCGAGGGGAATACCGGCGTCATGTGGTTTTGTTGCACCAGCGGATCGCCATAGGCGGACTCCACGCCCCACAGCGCCAACAGCGTGCCGCGCTCGACGCCGAAATCGCGCTCGATGCGCGCGAGCAGCGCTTCGTTGTTCTTCAGCGCGATCTTGCCGTTGATGATGCGCCAGTCCGAGACGCGGCGGTTGATGTATTGCCAGACCTGCTCGTGGAATTCGGGCTGGTTGCGCATCTGCTTGAACACGCTCATGTCGGGCTCGACCCGGGCCATCGCGCGTTGCCAGGTCGCGGCCGAAATGCCTTTCGCCATGGCGCGTGCACGAAAACCCTCGCGCCATTCGTCGAAGCCCGGAGGCGCGGCGAGAAGCTGCGTGGGGAATGTGATGAATGCGGCTGCGCCGAGCGTGGACCGAAGCAGGGCGCGGCGGCTGCGATTGGCCGAGGAATCAGCTTGTTTCATGGACCCATTCTAGCGGGAATCACGGCTGCTGTGGGCCGCTTCCTGGAACACCGGGAACAGGCCAGCGCCCGCGTTCCGCCGGAACAAAGTGTCGCAGTCCCGCATTCCCTCCGCATACACTGGAGGATGAAGATGAAAAGATATCTGTTTGCCGCCGCCATGGTCACGGCCATCGCCGCCCCTGCATTCGCCGACGAAGTCGGCGTTCACGTCGGCCCGGTCGGTGCCGGCGTGACGGTCGGACAGTCGCACGAATATCGTGAGCGGGATCGCGATCGCGACCGCACCACGGTCATCAAGGAGCGCGAGCCCGCCGACCGCACCACGGTGATCAAGAAGGAAGATGAATTCGGCAATCGCAGCAAGACCGTGATTCATCACGACAACGACTGACGGAGCAGGGCCCCGGCCGAGCGCCGGGGCCCGCCTTCTGCACGCAATCTGCTCATCGAGAATTCGGGGTGGAATGAAGATACGGGCACATGCGGAAAGCCATGTCGTCGAACTCGACGACGGATCGCGATGGCGGATCTATCCCGGCGATCTCGCGACCACGTTGAGCTGGAAGCCCGAAACCGAGTTGCGTCTCGAGCCGAGCCGTGATCGGACGAGTTCGCATGTGCTGGTGAATGCCGCCGATCAGAGCCGCGTGCGCGTGAGCGCGGCGGGCGATGCTTGGCCCGATGGCGAGGTTAAGAAAGCGTTGAAGGGCGGTTGAGCGTCCCTGCGCTCGCCCGGATATCCCCAATTTCAAGCCTGTGGCTTTACGGTCGATTTGCTTCCGTCTGCGTAAGAATGCGCGCATGCGGGAGCTGTTCGACATCATCCGTACCAATCCCTGGCCGTTCGGCGCCGGGCTGTTTGTCGTGATCCTGATGATCATCGCCGAGAACTTTGGCCGCGGCATTCAGGGCGACGGCGCCGTCAGCGATTTCTCGGATGCCGATGGAGGCGACGGCGGCTGCGGTGGTGACGGAGGCGGCGGCGACTAGAGCCGGTTAGTCCTGCAAATCGGCGGCGATGCCGGCGAGCCAGCGCCGGATCGCGGTTTCTGCCTTGGCGTCCAGACTTGCCGCAAGACGCTTCTCCAGTGCGATCACGCGCTCCCTGCATGCCTTCAACAGCGTCGTTCCCCGCTGCGTCAGCGTCCATTGCTGGATCCGGCCGTGGACCGGATGAGGCGTCATCACGATCGCACCGTCGCGATCGAGGTTGCGAATGATCACTCCGACCGTCTGCGGGGTCAGGAAGGTGAGCCGGGCGACGTCGGCGCCCGAGAGACCCGGATAGGCGTTCAGCATGGTCAGCACGGCAAACTGCGGCGATGTCACGCCGAGGTCGGCGAGCGTCCGTTCCATTGTCAGGCGGACCGCGGCATGGGCCTGCCGCAGCAGATAGCCGAGATAACCTTGCTCGCCGCGCTTGCCTTCGCCGGGCGCGGGCACGCGAACGGCAGCGATTTGGGCAGGCGCGGCCGGCTTCCGCGAAGCCTTCGATTTCGTGATGGCAGCGGTCTTGCGTGGCATATAAGAGCTCTTATAAGATATAAGCAGTCTTACAATACACGAGGTGAACGGCAATGTCACACGCCCGCAGCGAATACGAGGATTTCAAGAAGATCGCGCCCGATGCGTATGAGCTTGTGCTGGCGCTCGGCCAGGTGGCGGCCAAGGCGGGCCTCGACAAGCAGCTCCTCGAGCTGGTCAAGCTGCGCGCCTCGCAGATCAATGGCTGCGCCTTCTGCGTGCAGCATCATGTCCTGTTGTCGGAGCGGATCGGCGTGCCCGTGGACAAGCTCAATCTGGTCGCGGTCTGGCGCGAGGCGCCAGTGTTTTCCGCGCGCGAGCGCGCCGCGCTGGCCTGGGCGGAGGCGCTGTCCCTCCTGCCCGATGGCGTCAGTGAAAAGGTCTATGCGGAAGCTTCCGGCGAATTCTCCGCGACCGAGCTGATGTACCTGACCTCGGCGGTCGCCTCGATCAACGTCTGGAACCGCTTTGGCGCCGCGTATCGCTGGACGCCGGCGAAGCGGCCGGCCGCAGCGAGCGCTGCGGCATCTTGATTGCAACAACGAGAAAACAAGGGGAGGTTGTCATGACTGCAATGAGTTTGACCCATGCGCAGCGTCCGGTGCCATCGCGCTCGATGGCGCTGGCCGTCGTCGGCGGGCTCGCTTGCGCGCTTGCGATCGGCAAGGCGTTGCCGGTGACGATGGATGCCGTATCCGGCGCGTTGGCGCCGCTTTGCGCGACCGCGGCGGAGAGCTCGCCGCTCGACAAGGTCGAGCCGATCGGCTCCTACGCACTGCCGAACGTCCCGGGCAAGCGCGTGACCATCGTGCGTGTGTTCTACGGTCCCGGCGGATTCTCGCGGCCGCATCGTCACGCGGGTTCGGTGACTGCCTATATCACCAAGGGTGAAATCCGTTCCCAGCTTGGCGGTGGTCCTGTCGAGACATTTGGTGTCGGCCAGTCCTTCTTCGAGCCACCGGGATCCACGCATCTGGTCTCGGCCAATGCCAGCGCGACCGAGCCGGCGGAATTGATCGCGGTGTTCGTGGCGGACGAGGGCGCACAGCTGACGACGTTGTTGGAGTAGTCCGTAGCGGCCGCGTGAGCGAACTCGCCCCTCAATTCTCCTCGCCGCTCGATCCCTCGCGCAGGTCCGGCTTGATCACGTCCTCCGGCAACGCATGCGCCACCGGCTGCGGCGTGCCGGCGATCTCCGGGCCGACTTCGCGGCCGCGGGCGTGGATCAGGCGTTCATAGGCCGAGACCAGCGTGAGGTAAGGACTGACCCAGATCCACCCGTCGCGGGTAAATACCTGCACGTCGAAATGCAGATGCATCGATGTGCCGGCGGGATGGTCGAGATAGTTGGAGACCACGCCGATCTTCTCGCCTTCGGTGACGATGCGGCCGTTGAGCATGCCGTCGGCGGTCAGGGCCTGCGGGTTCATGTGCATGTAGCGGAAGCGGATATGCTCGGTCCGGCTGTTGACCTCGAGTGTCGCGGCCTGATCCTTGGTGCCACGGATCACGATGGCGTCGCGCACCGCGACGACGCCGCGCTGCCTGGGATTGCAGGGTTCGCGGCCTTCGCCGGGCGGTGGGCACTCGGCGGCGCGGATGTCCTCGCCCTGGTGGCCATAACCGCCGCCGCATTGCCAGACCTCGAAACTGCGGGACTCGCAGAAATTGTCGCGCCAGGGATAGGCCGTCGGGCCGTCGCTCTTGTCGCGCTTGCCGTAGGATTGGGAACGCACGAAGGCGGGCGCCTTTTCGAGCGGAAAACGGATCTGCGCATAGGTCATCACATCCGGATGGCCGGCCTTGTTGCGATAGCCGGTGTTCGGGATGATGTCGCCGCTCGGTCGGTAGGTGAAATCCGGCGACCGCGCTGAAGGACGATCGATGATGCTGGAGGCCATGTCCGTGAGCGGCCGCATGCGTTGGCCGCCGGCGATGCGGAGCCCTTTCAGGAAGCGCTCGGCAACCGGATAGGCTTCCTTGCAGGCGAGCCTCCGCGGCTTTGCGATGCTGTCCAGGCACTGGATGGAGACGACATAGGCAACGCCGAAGCGGGTGAAGGCGTAGCGCACATAGCCTTCCCGGATGAACCTGCGCAGGTCCGGATAGGTTGCCGCAAGCGGCTTGACCTGCTCGCCCTTGCCGCCGGCGGGATCGGCGACGTCGTAAACGAGTGCCGAGCCCGTGATCTGCACCTCGACCGGCCTTGCGTAGACGCGGCTCGGCATGCCGTCGCCGGCGCCGGGTTCGAGCGAGAAGCTGGCACTGTAGCCTGAGGGGCCGGCATCGAACATGTCGGCGGGATTGAAATCGGCCTGATAGCGCGAGAGCGCGAGTGTCCCCGGCGCGTGGTTGCGTTGCGCCTCGAGATATGCGGCCGCATCGAACGGCAGCAGCACGGGCACGGAGCTGCGGGCGATACCGGTGAAGAATTGCGATGAGACCGCGTTGAGCTGCACCAGCGCAGGCATCGCGCGCGGATCGTAGCGTGGCACCGAACGGCGGGGTACGAAGATGAAGTCGCCCGCGACCTGGGGACGGCTGTTGACCTCAGTGCGGAGCTGGTCGAGCGCTGCGCGCCAATCGACGCGCAGGGCCGTGAGTGATGGGCTGCGGATCTCATCCGCAGCGAGCGGCGTAGCAGTGAGGAGCGACAGCGACGCCAGCATAAGCGAGACGAAGCGGAAACCCTTCCCAACCACTGTCTCGCCCCCCCGGCGGCACCTGTCCGATCGTCCCGCTCTCCGTTAGTCCTTGGCGCGCTCGGAGTAGGAGCCGTCTTCGGTCATGACGACGATGCGGGTGCCGACCGCGATGTGCGGCGGCACGGTGGTGCGGATGCCGTTGGAGAGCACCGCCGGCTTGTACGAGGAGGAGGCAGTCTGGCCCTTGGTCACCGGCTCGGTCTCGACCACTTCCAGCGTCACGCGCTGCGGCAGCGCGAGCGAGACCACGTTGACGTCGTGGGTTGACAGCTTGACGGTCATGTCTGGCTGAAGATAGGAGGCCGCGTCGCCGACCACGTCCTTGGAGACCTGGACCTGGTCGTAGGTTTCCGGGTTCATGAAGTGGTAGCCGTCACCATCTTCATAGAGGAAGGTGAAGTTGCGCTCTTCGATCGTGGCCTTCTCGACCTGGTCGGTGGTCTTGTAGCGCTCGGAGATCTTTACCCCGTCCGAGATTCGGCGCATTTCGATCTGGCTGACCGGGGTGCCCTTGCCGGGATGGATGTTCTCGGCGCTCACGACGACATAAAGCTTGCCGTCTTGCTCGATCACGTTGCCCTTGCGAATAGAACTGGCGATGACTCTCAAAGCTATATTTCCTGCTTGCTTGGCCCGGCTCGGGCCAGGACGTGGTCAAATCTCGGGGGGACTCGGGGTCTCAAATCGGACCTCAGCGCCCGTTTCGGGGCGCAACATACTGATTTTGCCGTTGGATGCCAGCATTTTGCTGGGCCGGGGAGCAGCCGGGTAATGGTTGGGGACAAGCCGATTTCGCCGTTCTGGTCGCCCGGGAGGCATCTCGACCGGCGGCCGTTCCTTCAGGCCAGGGGGGCCGTTACCGGGTCTCTCAGGGGCTTTTTCGCCGAGCAGGGGTTCCTCGAGGTCGAAACCTCGGTCCTTCAGGTCTCCCCGGGCAACGAAACCCATCTGCACGCCCCCCGGACCGAGATCATGCGGCCCGATGGCAGCCGTGCCAGCCGGTACTTGCGGACCTCGCCGGAATTCGCCTGCAAGAAGCTGCTGGCGGCGGGCGAGGAGCGGATTTTCGAATTCGCACGGGTGTTCCGTGATCGCGAGCGCGGCGACCTGCATCTGCCCGAATTCACCATGCTGGAATGGTATCGGGCTCGCGCCCCCTACGATGCCATCATGGCGGACACAGTCGTCGTCATCGCCCGCGCCGCGCAGGCGACCGGGATCGGGACGTTCTCCTTCCGCGGCCGGACCGCCGATCCCTTCGCCGACCCGGAGCTTGTGACGGTCGCCGGCGCCTTCGAGCGCTTCGCAGGGATCGACCTGCTGTCGACAATCTCGGGCGGCGAGGGTAATCGTGCCGCGCTCGCGCGGGCGGCCGGCGCCAAGGTCCGCGTCGTCGAGGACGACACCTGGTCCGACATCTTCAGCAAGGTCCTGGTCGAGCATGTCGAGCCGCATCTGGGGCAGGGGCGTTTGACCATTCTGTTCGAATACCCATCTCCAGAGGCGGCGTTGGCGCGCGTGAAGGCCGATGACCCGCGGGTCGCAGAGCGGTTCGAGGTCTATGCCTGCGGCGTCGAGCTCGCCAACGGCTTTGGCGAGTTGACCGACGCCGAGGAACAGCGCAAGCGCTTCACGGAGTCGATGGCGGAGAAGCAGCGCCGCTATGGCGAGGCCTACCCGCTGGACGAGGATTTTCTTGCCGCGGTCGCCGAAATGCCGGAGGCGAGCGGTGTCGCACTCGGCTTCGACCGGCTGGTGATGCTGGCGAGCGGCGCAGCGCGGATCGATCAGGTGGTGTGGACACCGCCTGCAAATGAAACGTTAAGTGAGACATGACGAAGACCAACCTTGCACGCACACTGCGTGAGCCGGCCGAGCTTGTGGCCGCGCAGCTTGCACCGGCGGAAGCGCTGCCCGCGCTCGAGCGTGTCGCCGCGCGCTATGCGGTGGCGATCACGCCGGCGCTGGTCGAGCTGATCGACACGTCCGACCCCGACGATCCGATCGCGCGGCAATTCGTTCCGACCGTCGCGGAACTGGAGATGCAGCCAGGCGAGAGCGCCGATCCGATCGGCGATCACCCGCACTCGCCGGTTCCGGGCATCGTGCATCGCTATCCCGACCGCGTGCTGTTCAAGCTCGTTCACGTCTGCGCGGTCTATTGCCGCTTCTGCTTCCGCCGGGAAATGGTCGGGCCCGGCAAGGAGAACGCGCTCTCGGACGGCGCATATCGCGCGGCGATCGATTACATCCGTTCGCACAGCGAGATCTGGGAAGTGATCCTGACCGGCGGCGACCCCTTGATGCTGTCGCCGCGCCGGATGAGCGAGATCATGGCCGATCTCGCGGGAATCGATCACGTCAAGATCATCCGCCTTCACACCCGCGTGCCGGTAGCTGATCCCGCGCGGATCAGCGACGAGATGGTGGCTGCGTTGAAGGTCGAGGGCGCGACCACTTGGGTCGCGGTGCATGCCAACCATGCGCGCGAGTTGACGGGGCCTGCGCGCGCAGCCTGCGCACGGCTTGCCGATGCCGGGATTCCCATGGTGAGCCAGTCCGTGCTTTTGCGCGGCGTCAACGACACCATCGCCGCTTTGTCGGATTTGATGCGAGCTTTCGTCGAATGCCGGATCAAGCCCTATTATCTGCATCACGGCGATCTCGCGCCGGGGACCGTGCATTTGCGAACGACGCTGGCCCAGGGGCAGGATTTGATGCGCCAGTTGCGCGGACGGGTGTCAGGACTGTGTCAGCCCGACTATGTCATCGACATTCCCGGCGGCGCCGGCAAATCCCCGGTGGGGCCGAATTATGTGTTGGCGGTGCAAAATACCGCAGCCGACGCGCGTGAAGCGGAGACGGAAACGCGCTATCGTATCGTGGATTATTGCGGCGACGTTCATCTCTATCCGCCCGAGACGTGAGCGGTGATGCAGAGAACGCGGGTTTGAGAATGGAGGAACGGACATGAAGAAGATCATGGTGGTGGCAGCGTCGCTCGTGGTCTTGCTTGGCGGCGCGGCGGTTGCACAGCCCGGCAGCTCCAAGGGGTCGACATCCGGCGGCGCCACGTCGGGATCGGTGCCGCAGGCACCCATCGGTCATCGCCAGCCGCGCGCCAGCGATGTGCCGAGCGAGAAGAATCTGAGCGATCCGAACAATCCCGTGAACAAGGAGGACGCGGCGCTCGACAAGAAGATCAAGAGCATCTGCCGCGGCTGCTAAAGCATCGTCCGGAAAAGTGTCAAACGGTTTCCCATCGCGACAAACGCGGGATGCGTTTGCGCGAAGATCATGCTCAAGTAATAAGCCGCTAGCGGCGGGCAGGGCGCGACAGCTCGCCCCGCCCGCGTTTTGCTTTGGCCTTACGCCGAGCGCTCGTGCAGCCCCGCGCGCTGCGAGTTGCGCCGGATCTCGACCGCGTCAGCGAGCTGCTCGAGCGCGGTCGCGGTGGTCGCCCAGTCGATGCATCCATCCGTGATGCTCTGACCGTAGGTCAGCGGCTTGCCCGGCACCACGTCCTGGCGGCCGGCGACGAGATTGCTCTCGATCATCACGCCCATGATGCGGTTCTCGCCGCCCGAGATCTGGCCGGCGATGTCGGCCATGACCAGCGGCTGGTTTTCCGGCTTCTTGCTCGAATTGGCGTGGCTCGCATCCACCATCACCAGCGGAGCGACGCCGGATTTGGCCAGATCGTTGCAGGCGGCCGCAACGCTTGCCGCATCGTAGTTCGGCTTGCTGCCGCCGCGCAGGATGATGTGGCAGTCCTCGTTGCCCGCGGTCGAGGCAATCGCCGAGCGGCCGAGCTTGGTCACCGCCATGAAATGATGCGGATGCGAGGCCGACTTCACAGCGTCCGCCGCGATGCGCACATTTCCGTCGGTGCCATTCTTGAATCCGACCGGGCATGACAGCCCCGAGGCCAGCTCGCGATGGATCTGACTCTCGGTCGTGCGCGCGCCGATCGCGGCCCAGGACACGAGGTCCGCAATGTATTGCGGCGTCGTCATGTCCAAAAATTCTGTGCCGGCGGGCAGACCGAGATTGTTCACCGCGGACAGCACGTTGCGCGCCAGCCGCAGGCCCTTGTTGATGTCGAAGCTGCCGTCCAGGTCGGGATCGTTGATCAGGCCCTTCCAGCCGACGGTGGTGCGCGGCTTCTCGAAATAGACCCGCATCACGATCTCGAGCTGGTCGGCAAGGTCTTCGCGCAGGCTCGCGAGGCGCTCGGCATATTCGAGCGCGGCCTTGGGATCGTGCACCGAGCAGGGGCCGATCACGACCAGCAGGCGGTCGTCCTGGCCGTTGAGGATGGCATGGATGGCGTTGCGCGCCGCCATCACCACACGCGTTGCGGTGAGCGTGCGCGGCACTTCCCGCATCACCTCTTCCGGCGTGCTCAGCTCTTTCAGTTCGCGGATACGAAGATCGTCGGTCGTGCTCAGCACGGCAGGCTCCTGTTTGGTTGAACCTGCCGGCAATAAAAAAGCCGCCAGGTCTGGCGGCTTGTTCGGACGTTTGCTTCAATATTCAGATTGAGCGCGATCCTCCTGCCGCCAGCGAGCTGTCGTAGCTAAAGTACCAAAAATAGCTGGTGACGAGGGTGATCATGGACCGGCATATAGCGCGCCGCGGGGGGGTTGTCACCCCCCAAAACGGCGCCGGCGCGATGAGACGTCTCAGGTGTTGCTATTGCGTGCCGCCAGCGCCATGCCGATCAGGGTGGCGCCGCCGAACAGCAAATTGATGCCGACGAGGATGCCGATCGCCCATTCCGCCGAGCTCGGCAGCCCCGTGATCACCATGAACGCGATCGCGATGTCGACGAGGCCCGAGATCAGGAGCCACGTCCACCGGCTGCTCAAATCGCGACGGTGCTCCAGCGCATACATGATGGTGGCGACGCCCTCGGCGAGGAAGTAGGCGCCGAGCACGATGGTCAGCGTCAGCACGGCCTGCATCGGCCGGGCCAGCAGGAGCATGCCGGCGAGCACGGCCAGCGCGGCCGAGATCAGCGACCACCAGAAGCCCGGCGAGCTGCGCGCCCAATAGGTCACGATCAGTCCGCCGATGCCGCTGATCAGGAACATCCAGCCGAGAAAGATCGCGATCGCAAGGCTTGCGAGCGGCGGCAGGATCAGCGCGGCGATACCGAGAACGGCAAGCAAGATGCCTTCGAACAGGAAGGCCTTCCAATGCGCCTTGACCGTTTCGCTCATGGCGGATTGCAGCCGGGAAAAATCCTCAGGCGATGTCATCGGCAGGCTCCAGATCGAAAGATGTGTGCTCAATCTAGTATGCACACACTCAGCTTGCCATCCCGTGGCTCAACCGCCGCCGTGCGCTGACGAAAAACCTTCGCCGCTGGTGCGAACGCGGTTGCGGCCGAGAATGTAGATCGCGATCGTGACGATCAGGAGCGCGAGGCCGAGCAGGATCGAGACGAAGCCGATCGGGATCAGGGCCAGCGTCAGATTGCGCTCGGGATTGATCAGCCAGTGATGGAT
Source organism: Bradyrhizobium sp. Pa8 (assembly GCF_052588265.1). NCBI lineage: Bacteria > Pseudomonadati > Pseudomonadota > Alphaproteobacteria > Hyphomicrobiales > Nitrobacteraceae > Bradyrhizobium > Bradyrhizobium sp. Pa8. The sequence goes on from NZ_CP176767.1 coordinate 4,566,648, forward strand.
CGAGGTCAGCACGAAGGCGAGGCCGAGAAAGCCGACGCCGCCGCCGGCGAGCAGCAGCGCCCACATCCGGCGCAGCTGGCTAAGCCGCTCCCGCGCGATATCGGTCCGCGGCGCGTGATGGCGCGCGACCCGCCGCACCAGGCGGATGGCGAAGGCGATCGAGCTGAAGCCGATCAGCAGGCTCGCTCCGCCCAGCCACATCCGCAGCGTCGGATCGAGATCGGGCATCCGCTGCAAGGTCAGCAGCGGGAAGTCGAAGGCCGAATGCAGCGCGAGCGGGCCGGCGAAGATCAGCAGGCGGCTGGAGAGGCGGGCCCAGTCGCGATGGTGGCGGTTCGCACCCAGCGCCGTGCCGGCACGCGCGATCGTCAGGTAGGCGCCGGCGATGATGCCGAGCGCGCCGTGGAACGGCACGGTCAGCACGCTGCGCAGGGCGGCCAGCGAGCGCCACATCTCGGCATGCTGGACGAGGTAGGCGAGGTTCTCGTAGGCGGCAAAGCCGAGGCCGACCGCGGCGCCATAGACCACGGTGTCCATCGGATTGGCGAAGGTCCGCCGCTTGGTCGAGGAGACCAGCACGATGGCGATCACCTTGACGGCTTCCTCGGGCAGCGCGACCCCGAAGACCGAATGCATGGCGAGCGCCGCCCAGGGGTTGTCAGGGGCTGCAACCATCTTGGCGAAGGGCGCGCGGGCAAGGCCCAGCAGCGAAATGCTGGCCGCGCCGAGCAGGAATGCAGTCCAGACCTGGGCCGGCGGTCCCGGGCGCTCCTCGGCGGCAATGACGAGCCACAGCATCAGCAGCGCCGGGGCGATGGCGGCAGTTCCGATGACGGTGGGCAAAGCTTCAATCAGGTACATCGGCGCCGAAAATAGGTTCCCTTGATCCGCTTATCTACGTCTACCGATGCGACCATTTGCTGTCACGTCACTTAACGGGCGCGACAGCAAGCGTTCATCGGGATCGGCACCGAACGTGTAGAAGACGAGCGCAATCAAGCGCATGACAGAACCAATTCGTCATCCATGGCAGCGGCCGCGCGGCCGCCACCGGATCGCGATTGGTAAGTCAGATCAAGGCACTGCACAGGTTTCTTCGATTCACGATGCACGTGGCTGAGCGGCGAGTCCAGAGGCGGCGTGGCTGCCGCCTGGACCACGCGCGGCCGGGCCAACCGGCCTAGTCACGCTTCGTTGTGCGCCCACGGGGCGGCGCAGCGACCCGGCGTGCCCGCACCTGCTCCAGCTCCCAGAAGGCGCGAACGAGGCACGTGCCAAGGCAGAAGACGATGAGCAGCAGCAGGAAGGCCTGGTCGACAGCGGGGATGTGTATCATGACGTTGATTAAGCAACGTGGATGCCATGCGTTCCCGCAGTCGCCTGCGCCGCGCGCAGCTCGCACGGCGATCTGGGCTGGCGTTTCCCGCGCTTCAATGCGTGGTGAACGGCGGCTGTGCGTCCGGCGCGATGTCGAAGGCGCCGAGATGGAATTCCTGGCCGACGGCCATGTCCGGCTCGGCGTGGTGCGCGAGCAGCGTGAAGGCGGCTTGCGGATATTGCTTCCAGATATCGAGGTCGCCGGCCGTAATCGTCAGCCAGCCAAAGGTGTACATGTAGCGTCCGGGCTCGGTGACCCGGCCAACCCGGTCCCAGGTAATCTTGTTGACTGCCATTCGGTCCCCCGATCGCAAGTCTGCAAATGATGTCCGGCACGAGGCACAGACCCTCAAAAGCTGATCCCGCAATGGGGCCGCGATAGGGCAGCGAGCGGAGGCAAGGCGGCCGGAGGAACGGCCGCCGCCTGCCGCCTTAGCGTGCCGTCGTGGCTGCCTGCGCCTCCGCTTCGGACGCCAGCTCCAGCTGACGGTGCGAGGCGTGGAAGACGTCGTGGACGAGGCCGATCTTCTCCATGCCCAGAATGATCAGGCCGTTGAGATCGATCTCCCACCAGGCGTGCGAGATATAGGCGTCCCGCGGGAAGCGGTGATGGTTGTTGTGCAGACCCTCGCCGAAGGTGAGGATCGTAGTCACGAACTCGTTGGTCGAGGCGTCCTCGACCTCGAAGCGGCGATAGCCGTAGGCGTGGCAGACCGAGCCGGTGAGCTGGCTGGTGAGGATCAGCAGGTAGCAGCGGAGCAGGCCGGAGAACAGCACGCAGCCGATCATGGTGTGCACGCCGCCGAAGGTGTAGCCGATGACGGCGGGAATGAAGACGCCGGACATCCCGTACCAGACCCAGCGCGTGCGCACGAAGAACATCGCAATGGGATCGGCGAGGATGTCCTTGGCGTAGTATTCGTTGTCGGTGGTCGCCTGGTCGAACACCCAGCTGCCCTGGGCGTGCAGGAAACCCTTGAGGGCGCTGACATAGCGATTGCCGAAGCCGTCGAATTGCGGGCTGTGGGGATCGCCGACGTCGTCGGCATAGAGGTGGTGGCGGCGATGGTTCGCGACCCATTTCGCGATCGAGCCCTGCACCGCCATCTGGGCGATGGCGCAGAAGAAGACGCGCATGATCGGGCCGGTGCGGAAGCTGCGATGGACGAACAGGCGGTGCATGCCGGCGCCGATGCCGAACGTCGTCAGCGCGAACATCCAGGCGAAGGTAAACAGCTCCACCTTGCCGACGCCTTGCGTGATGGCCCAGATGATGCCCGCGACAGCGCCGACATAGAGAATGCCGAGGAGGAGATAGCTTTCGCGCAACTTGGCCTGAACGAGCGGGCCTTCAGTGATGACGCCGGGCGGGAGCTGCGGCTTTACGGCGGCAGGCGCGTTTCGGGCGGTCTCTGCCGGGGCGAACTCAGCAATGGACATTCCAGGACTTCCAATAACTCGGGGCCCGCAGTGATTGCGGACATGCTGGGTCACACCCTACCGCGCGGGGATCAGCACCTCCAGTATTTAGTTAAAATTGAGTTAAAATCGATCGGGCCGTTTCAGGCCGATTGCAGCATGGGCGTACGGACAACCAGGCGGACGAGGTCGTCTTGCCGCTGTTTCTCGGCGAACTTGACCGCAAAGCCGTTGTCGAATTTGCGAATGACGCGCCCGACGCAGGCGCCGACCGCAAGCGGGGTTCCGATCGGCGGGTCGTATTCGCAGGATATCGCGACGCCGGCCGTGGAGACGTCGATGATGAAGCAGGCATGGGTGCTGCCGTCGGCGAGCGTCAGAAAGGTGTGCGAGACCTGGGGAACGAAGCGCGCGTCAATGCGCAGGTCCTGAATGCTTGCGTCCTTCTGCTTCTTCTCCAGCCAGGTCAGCTTTTCCGACATCCAGGCGCGCCGTTCCCGCGTCATGTCGAGTTCCATCAGGAAGCCAGCCTTCAGCGTCGCGCTGATAGTGCACTGGAATTCGCCAAAGTCCTGGAAATAGGAGGTCACGCGCTCGCCGACCTTGCCGACAACAGGCACGTCGACGATCATGCGAAACGGGGAGACACGCTTGGTGCGGCAGGCGAAGGTGCGCAGCTGGCCCTCACAATCGTACCAGCGCGGCAGCGAGTAGCTGCCGCTCACGCTGACTTCCACTGCGCGCTGCCTGAGGAACTCTGAGACGGACATGAACGCCAATCGTGTTTCGGAGTGTTTCCGTAGATTCACGGTAGGGCGCAACGTCTAAGCAAACGATACGCCGATCAAATAGCAGGGGTAAATTTCCGGTAAATGACCTGGCCATCTCACGACATCGTCATTGTGTGCCGCTCAGAGAGATCCGAGCAGCACCACCAAGGCGAGCAGGCCAAGGGCCATGAGGAGCTTGATCGCCGTCGCGGTCAGGCTGTCCGGCCTGATCTGAAACCCAAGCCACGGCAATGCGTGCCGCATCGCCAGCCCCGCAGACGCTTCGACGGTCGCGAACACGACGGCGATGCCGGCAATGGCGGACCATGACGCGGCCGGCGGCATCCATGCCGCAAGCCAGGCCGGCACGGAGCCTTGCAACGACGCGAGCAGCGCGAACCATCCGAACAGGGATGCGAAGCCCTTGATGATGTCGGGGCCGAGCGTATCCCGATCGAGCCGGATGCCGATCGTTCCAAGCGCGTGTTCGATGCGCTCGCCGTCGGTGAGGAAGAGGAAGGCGCCGAGACAGAGCGGAACGCGCGACTTCAAGAGCAGGGCGATGACACCGAACAAAACCATGTAGCCGAAGGCATCGCCGAGAATGTCCATGCCGCTCGTGCGCGACGGTGTCGGCACCGTCGCGGCCTGGGGCTGCGGAAGCGATCGGGCGCGTGCCATGTGTTCCAGCATTCTGGCGCGCCGCTCCGGCGCGTAGGGCGCGGTACGGTGCATCCAGGACGGCGGCGCCGGCGAGGCGGCGCCGGTCTGGCCGTCCGAGGGGGATTTGCGCTGCGCCATGGGCCTGCACCGGTTCCAACGGGACATTGGTCGTCGGTCAGGGGCGGGGAGGTTCATGCGGGGCAGCGGATTTCGCCGCATCAGGCGGCTTCTACGATATTCAGAATGTGCATTGCGAGCCACGCCGACGTGCGTTGTGCTGGATATCCCTTCCGCGACTTCCAACGGCGACATCGTCCGCCTGCACAACATCAACGGCGGCGGCGCGGTGACATGCACCAGCGTCATCAAACTGCAAGGCACGAACAATCCAGGCAACGCGATCATCGGCCAAGTCCCGGCCGGTAGCTGCACAAATGTCGTCACGAACGGACAGCCGAGCGGATCAAATCGCACAACCCCATCACTTCCAACGTCACCTTTAACCCGTAATTCGAGCGCTGTCAGACCAACAACCTCTGGGCGTCTGAACTGATTTCAGTATCAGTCAGGCCAGCGGAACGTCTCGGTTGACCAACATCGCGGCCAAGAATGGGATCGTATAATCTTGGCGGGGGGAAAAGGCATGCCCCGGCTTGACGGCCGCGTCTGCCAGTCTAGGTTGCATGACCATGGACTGGCGGCTCAAGGCACTGGCATTCCGCGCGCTGGAGATTCCGGGCGGCGCACAGCTGCATTATTTTCTGCAGCGTCATGTGACGCGAAATTGGCCGCGGCCCGCGCAAACGCTGGATTCGCTCGCCGGCGTTGCGCGTCGCGTGGTCGACGACTACGTGCGGCATCGGAGCGCGATGCCCGCCAGCGTCCTCGAGGTCGGCGCCGGTCGTGATCTGGCGGTGCCGCTAGCGCTGCGGCGCCTCGGCGTCAGGGCGGTGATTGCGTGCGACGTCCAGCGTCTCGCGCGATTAGATCTGGTCCAGCATGCTGCGGACACGCTATTGGCTGGTCAGGTCTGTTTGCGCGATTGGGATGAACTGCAGCGGTATGGTATCGACTACAGGGCGCCGCACCATGTCTCGGTAGATGACGGCCCCGTCGATTGCTCCTGTTCGAACGAGGTCCTTGAGCATGTGCCGGCCGACCAGCTTGCGGAATTACTGAAGGCGTTGCGCGCAGTGACCAACGGCATCACGACGCATTCGATCGACTACAGCGACCACTACGCCAGGTCCGATCCGTCGGTCTCGCGGCTGAACTTTTTGCGCTACTCCGACGCCGAATGGCGGCCGTTCAACAGCGGAAAGCAGTACGTCAACCGGCTTCGGCACAGCGACTACGTGCGGATGTTCAAAGAGGCCGGTTTCACGATTTTGGAGGAATCTTCCGTGAAGGCCGAACCGCCCGCCGGGCTGATCGTTGCGCCACAATTCCTGTCATACGATCCGGATGATCTGTTTGCCACCAACGGGCGCGTCGTTGCGGTATGATCGGTCGCCTGTTCCTTGGGTATTGATCGCGCTGGCCGTCATCTCGATTGGCCTGTCGATACACGCCGGCGGGCCTCGCTGATCAGGTAATTCAAGCCGTCTGACTGACGTCAGTCCGGCTGATGGCGTCATGGGGTTTCAGTCTACGATCGGCGATCCGGTTGCCGAAATTGATGAAGGGGCGCTCGATCAGACGCCATGTCCACCAGGACGCAGCACAGCATACGCCGAGCGCTCCAAACCTCCATACCTCACACAACCAGTTCGGCAGATGGTCGAACTGCGCACCGAGCCACCAAGCATAGTACAGGATGATGCCGTGCAGGAGATAAATCGAGTAGGAGGCGTCGCCGATACGGACCAGCCAGCGTAGCCAAGGATGCGACCAGGCCAATTTCACATGGACGATGCCCAGCAGGACGAGCGCAAGGCAGATTGCGGTCGCAAACGGGAAGATGCGGTTCGGCAGCAGCCACAGGAAGAGCAGCCAGCCGGCGCCGCCGAAGAGTGCGGCCAGCGCGGCCACCTGTGGGAGTTTGATGAGCCGGCTCAGCGAAAAGACGAGCACGCCGCCGAGGAAATTGGCCTGATAGGTTGATGCGAGGTGGAATGACCAAGGGTCATGCAGGACGTAACCGGCCCACGCCAGTCCCGCGAGCAGCACAGCAAGGCCGCCGATTCCGGCGACGGGGATGGCAAGGCCGGCAAGGGCATAGAACACGACTTCGCGCTCAAGCGTCCAGCTTACCGGATAGGCCGGGCCGGGTGGTGGGTGCGTCGGCAGCAGAGTCAGCGAATAAAGGTACTGGCTGAGCGAGACCGGGTCCGGGAACTTGCCGGCCCAGATCATCAGGGCCACGAGGAACATGGCAACGAAGTACATTGGGTAGAGCCGAAAAACTCGCTTGATGCAGAACGAGCGAACCGTGAAGCCGGGCCGGGTGATGACTAGGCAGATCACATATCCGCTGATTGCGAAGAAAAAGTCGACGCCGAGAAAACCCCATTCCTTGAAAAATGGGATTGGATGCTGGGCCAGCTCCGGAAATGCGCGCAGTGCGACATAAGAGTGAAAGTAGGCGACGCTAAGCGCGGCGATGGCTCGCGCGGCTTGCAGCCCTTCAAGCTTGTGCCCGTTCAAACCGTCAATCCTCCTTGACGTGCCCAGCTATGGAGCGGGCCGCAGCCCCTAAAGGGGATAGACAAAATTCACCAAATCGTGGTGGGATGGCTCTGGGTTTGATCACCCTGACCAGAGCTAGGCCGCATTCCCTTGGTCAAGGAACCACTCATTTGGCGACGAGTGAGAGCGGCTGAATGAACGGACGCGCTTGCCGGCGCGGCTCCGACCGGCCTTTTATGGCCGGGGGCGAGCGTGCTGTCCAGCGGGAAACCGTAAAAGCGTCTCGACCAGTCGCTCTGGCTGGTGATCAACCCCCGGCTGCCCGGTCTGACACCGGGCGCGGCTTTGATCGGCCAAAGCCAGAACACCGCCATGTCCAACGTCCTCACGTTCCCGGGCAGCCGCCCGCCATCGAACGTCCGCCCCGTCAATCTGTCATTCGACTACCGGCCGGCGCCCGCCAACTCAGTGCGTCCCGAGCGTCGACGCGCGAACGATGGCGCGCCCCAGCCTTGTTGCATGCGCTAATCATTCGTGAATTGCCCACCCCTGATGCCGTAGAAATACTGATCCAGCTATGATGGCGGTGGCGTTGATTACCGGCTGTGTCAGCGTTTTGGCTCTAGGCGCCACATTCGCGGTGGTCATCTATTTCGATGCTAGAGCGGATCGCAGGCGCCAACAGTAAGGCCGCGCCGGAAGTTGATTGCCTGATGAACAGGATCACTCAAACGTTGGGGCGGACGGGGATGTCCCTTGTTGTCGTCTCTCTCGTCTCTGCCTGCTCCAGCTCAGAACATGCCGCTCCGAAGTCAGTTGCTCGATCTGGCGCGCCGTGGGCCCGAGACCTCAATGAGCCGCCCCCAAATCGAGAGTCCGCGAGTGCCGCAACTGCACAGACAAAGGCAGACCTGAACGCTGCGCGCCAGAAGGCGGTTACCGGGCGGTAGGGGGCTTTCGCGCTGAGTCGTCCGCAAGCTTACGTGTGCTGGCAAAGCTTCACGAGTGGCGGGGCTTCGATCCCGCGCCTAGATCAGCAGAAAATGGTTGTTCCTATATTGAAGGGCTGACGGATCCGCAGGGCTCATGGGTTAGGAGCACGTGCCCGTGCCAACATTCATGGTGCGTTTGGGCAAAGCCAATCAAGGCCAGGATAATCAAAGCCACTGCGACGCATCCGGCTACAACGTTCTGCATCATGGCTGCCACTCCAGGTAAACTGTGACTGGCTTACTCAGCCAGGCACCGGCGAGCAGGCCTTCAAAGTCCGCGCTGGGCGCCCGGTCACCGAGTGATCACCGCGGACGGTGACCGGGCGGACAAGCTATCTGGCGAAACCGGAGTCTAGAAGCTTCAGAGTCGAAATCGGCCACTTGCCGTCGTGGCCATCGATCGAGATCCGGAGCCCGTGCACCTCGTCAAGGAAGACGTGATCAACCGTCCCCGCCTTACCGTCGGTCAGGATAACACCCCTGCCGATTAGCTCCGTCTCGGCAGCATGAAGTTCTCGAAGGATGTTCGTCGCTCGTTTGGTCCAGTCATCGGACATGGTCATGCCCTACGCGGCCGGCGGATTATTGAAGATCCGCGAGTCAGTGCCGCCAACCGTCCTTGTCGAGCTCGACCCTGAAACCTTCCGGCAGCCGCGGCGTCTCGCCTTCGGTCACGACTTGCAGCGCGGGTTACTTCGGTGGGCGCAAATCGCCTTGAAGCCAGCGGCGATTGGAATGCATGGGATCTTCATGCATTGCGAATGTCGTAAGTGCGTGATTGCAGACAGCGCAGCGAAACATGTGCAAGTCCACGCTTAGGCTTTTTGGCTCGATGCTGACGAGCATCATCTGGGACTTGCACCTCGGACAGGCTGGGCGCGCAAATGGAGCCGGCGGAATGGTCCGCGCCAATCTGGCGGCCCACCGTTGTTCGAACTTTCTTTCGAGGTCCGCAGGGATCGTGCTCATGATCCGAACTCCGGGGTTCGCGATCCTGCCCCGGTGCTAACGCCTCAACGCTCACCGCGCCCTAAAGGTCCCAAACAGCACCAGAGGGAACCATCGCGTCCGCAGCGGCGCGGTAGTCGGCCGCCAGCGCGTTCAGTCCGTCGCGCGCGAGAACGAGATCGTCATCGTCCGCCCGATCCGAGCAATGGCGCTCCATCTCGCGCAGCTCCGCGACCCGGCGCTGTGTTGGACACGGCGGCGGAAGAGGGCGGTAAGTGATTGATTTGTTGGCGCTCCCTAGCGGTGAGCAACTGCTAAGCATTTTCAATGCCTTGGCTACTCAGTTAGCCAGCAATCGCACCATTGAATCCCATAGCGAAATTCCGGCATCGGCTAACGCTGATGACGGCACAGACGCGGATTAACCGCGCACATTCCCCGGCAACGTCCGGTATTCTTCCACTCACATAGGTACAGTTTTGCAAATCACGAAGTTCCGGCCGGTTGGCCGAGGCGGGCGACGCATTGGCATGTTCAATGCGGAACTTGATAGCGTTTGCCTCAACAAGCTGACGCTCATTCGAAATGCCGAGGGCGAGGTTCGCGTCTTCGGCGACGACATTACCCGGTTGCTCGATTCAATCGCCAAGGCTGCCCTCGCACATGCGGAGGCTGGCCAGCATGACTGACGAAACCCGCGACCTTACCTTCGGCATCTATGACGTCCTGACCGACCAAGGCCACTGCCTCGCTGACGTGGTGCTTGCACCGGCCGGTGAAGATGGCGAGCCGGATTGGGCCAAGGCCGACCCGGCCAACGTTCGGAAGCTCCCTGCCGATGAATGGCCCGAGGACGAGCCTTCCGCTCGCGCCGCCTGCGTGCTTGTGAGCGACGTGGCCGGCTGCGACCCGGATGCAACGTTCCTGATCCGGCTGAACGACGGCAAGCCCGAGCTTATCCAAATCCATGGCCCGGAGTCCGACCGCGCTATTGCCGAGTCTATTATCGCCCGTGACATCGGGGCCGAGCCGCCAAAGCGCGAGCCGTCCGAAATGCAGAAGTCGATGGCGCTATTGCGGGCGCGGCTGTCATCACGGCCAACTGCGGCTAACGACAACGGCCTGTCGCCATCTAAGATGGATTCATGGGGCAAGCTAACCTTCACTTGGTTTGATGACATCGGCACCGAGGCGAAGAAGGAAACTGTCGTCAAGGGTATGCTTGGTGCCGGCGAGTTCACGATGATTAGCGGCATGCCAGGTTCGGGCAAGTCCGTTATCGTGACTGACCTTGCCTGTCATATCGCGGCTGGCCTGCCGTGGATGGGCAGGAAGGTGAAGCAAGGCTTGGTTGTCTATGTGGCGGCCGAGCGCAAGAAACTGACCGAGCGGCGCATGATGGCCTTCCGCAAGAAGCACGGCGTCAAAGACCTTCCCCTGCTTGTGCTTGGCGGCCTGATAGACATGACCACGGGCACGCTTCACGCCACCGCGATTGCCATGGCAGTCAAAGAGGCAGCGAAGATAACCGGCCAGCCTTGTGTTTGGATTATCGTCGACACGCTGACTCGCACCTTCGGGCCGGGAGACCAGCATCAATCGAAAGACATGGCGAAGTATGTCCGGTCCTGCGACACGATTATCGCTGAGACCGGCTCGCACCTGACCGTGGTGCATCATACTGGCTGGGCTGGCGAGCGCGGCAAAGGCGCTATCGACTTGGATGGCGCGGTTGATGCGTCCTTCATGGTCAAGAAGAACGCGGCCGGCCATGTGCTGGAATGCGACGGCACCAACGACGGCGAGGAAGGCGTCATCTGCAATTTCAGGATGGAGTCTGTGAACGTCGGAACTGACGAGGAAGGCGAGCCGATTACCGCGCCCGTCGTGGTCAAGGCGGTGGATGTGGCCGGATTTGCCAAGGCCGTAGGCCAGTCTGTGCAAGCCAAGGCCGAGACCGAACTTATGGACATCCTGACCGACCTTTCGGCAGGCGGGCATCCTGTCGGCGGTGGCATGTGGCAAGCGCGTTATCACCAGATGCACCCCGACGTGAAGGAGAACACCATCGCGTCAAGATGGAAGCGAGCCGTCAAGGCGCTTGAGGAGGCTGGCCGCGTTCAGTCATCCGGGACACCCAAGGTCTATGTCCCAGCCGAGGTGCAAAACCTAGGTGCAAACGAGGTGCATGCACCTGATGCACCTGCACCTGCACCTAGCGACCATTCAGACAGGCTAGGTGCAAAGGTGCAGGTGCAACCCCCCTTTAGGGGTTGCACTGATGCACCTGCACCTGCCGATGGTTTGGATATTGAAGAACCAATCATAAGCGAAGCAGCCTAATGGCGGGCTGGCCCTATAACACCATAGCTTGGCTCAACCTGCGGGCAGCCAAGCTATCAGCCCATCCGTTGTGCGAGGCGTGCCTGTTACGTGGCCGCACGGTGCTGGCCAAGGCCGTGGACCACATCGTCGCGATAGCCAAGGGAGGCCCAGCATTCCCGCCTTTGGCTGGCCTGATGAGCATGTGTGAGGCGTGCCACAACGCCAAGACCAACGCTGTCGACCACCCCAACGCAAGCGGCTTTAGGCGGGCGCTCAAGGGCTATGACGTGGATGGCAATCCGATAGCGGGTTGGGATTGAAACGCACACAGCAAGCGCGCTGCCAAGCCTAGCTACCCCCTAGGGGCTTCCAAGGACTGGGCTTTCCGCCTCCAAGACCGGCGGCTCAGAAGGGCACAGACTTAGTTTTGTACCGTTCAGTACACAATTCATGAAAGGTAAAATATTATGGGCCTTCGTGGGCCGGGCGCAAAGCCCAAATCTAGCGGCGGCATCCTGTCTCCAAAGCTGCGCAAACGCCTGCCGTGGGAGAAGAAAGGCCTCTCAAGGGTAGGGCGCGTCGTCGCCTTCCTTGAAGACCTGCCGATCACGCAGGGCAAGCTGGCCGGAACGAAGATGGTTGTGCGCGACTGGCAGCGCGAATTCTTGGAGGCCGTCTATTCGGAGGATGCACCCGGCATCCGGCCTGTGAGGACGGCCATTCTGTCGCTGGCCCGCAAGAACGGCAAAACTGGCTTGGTGGCTGGCCTGGCGCTCTGCCACTTGGCCGGCCCGGAAGCCGAGCCTCGCGGCGAATGTTATGCGGCCGCGAATGATCGTTTCCAGGCAGGCAAAATCTTCGCGGAGATCGTGGCCATCCTAGGCCAGCACGCGGAGCTGGGCGCACGCTGCAATATCATCAGGTTCCGAAAGGAAATCGAGGTGCTGGACGGCCAAGGCAAGGGCAGCATATTCGCCGCGCTATCGAGTGACGCCGCAACGAAGCTCGGCCTGTCGCCGTCTTTCACCGTAATTGACGAGCTTGGTTATGCGCCGAAACGCGATCTGTACGACGCCTTGGATTCCGCCATGGGCGCGCGGGATAATCCGCTCTTGATTGCCATCAGCACTCAGGCACCCGACGACAACCATGTATTCAGCACGCTGGTAGACTATGGCTTGAAGGTGCAGGCCGGCGAGGTTGTGGACCCGTCGTTCCATCTCACGCTGTACAGTGCGCCCGAGTCCACCGACCCGATGGCGCGCGAAACGTGGTTGCTTGCCAATCCGGCCTTGGGTGATTTCCGCTCCGAGGAGGACGTGGCCCGGCAAGCTGCACAGGCCGAGCGCATTCCCAGCAAGATGCAGGACTTCCGCAACAAGATCTTGAATCAGAGAGTCGCGGCTCACGTTCGGTTCATTGCGAAGGCTGAATGGGATCGCTGCGGCGGCCCGATCGATATTGAGGCGCTGAAAGGCCGGCCGTGTTTCGGCGGTCTCGATCTCAGCGCTGCCCGCGATTTGACGGCCTGGGTACTGGTTTTCCCGATGGAGGACGGCACGCTGCATGTGTTGCCGCGTTTCTTCCTTCCGGAAAACGGCATCGCAGACAAGAGCGAGCTGGATAAGGTGCCGTACGACGTCTGGGCACGGCAAGGACTGCTGGACTTGATACCGGGCAGCACGATCGATCCGGGTTTCGTTGCAGAGGCAATGGCCGAGGATGCAGCCCGGTTTGATATTCAGGCGGTGGCCTATGACAGATGGCGCATTGAGGATTTGAAGCGAGAGCTAGCGCGCATCGGCGCCGAATTGCCGCTCGTGCCGCACGGGCAGGGGTTTCGCGACATGTCGCCCGCCGTCGACGCGCTGGAGCGTTCCGTAGCCGAGGCGCAGCTGCGGCATGGCTCGCATCCCGTCCTAACAATGTGCGCGGCCAACGCCGTGATTACGAAAGACCCGGCCGGTGGACGAAAACTCGACAAGGCTAAAGCCGCCGGCCGCATCGATGGACTCGTAGCACTGGCTATGGCAAATTCAATTTCTGCGCGCCATGAGCCGAACACACTACCGGCTTGCCTGCTGGCGGCCTAGTGAAGGGGAATTGGAATGATTCAGCTATCGAATTGGGAAACACCGACTTGGTTTGGCGATTTTCCCGAGGGCACGAGCAAGCCGATCGCTGTATTCGACGTCGAGGTGGATGGCCGACACATCAGGGAGATGGGACTTTGGCACAACGGTGACGCGTTCGAGGTGCGATGCAACTCGGAAAACAAGGAAGAGATGACCGACGATTGTCGCGAGCAAATCAAATTCGCAGCGTGTTGCGAATACCGGAGGCGGAATCCCTAGCCCCGGCGCAACGCCAACTCAACAAGTCGCCTGATAGCCTCGGCCCTACTGGGTAGGTCCTCCTGCCGGCGCCGCCAGTCGTCGACCAGCTTCAAGAACGAAGCCGGGATGCGCATCTCAAATCTTTCGGTTTTTTCTTCCATGGGCCTTGACCGTAATGTACGTACATCATATTGTCCGTACGTTACGTATAACGGCCCGCCTAGATGGTTGCAACACCTGGACGGGCCTAACCCAGCAAGGAATATACCCATGCTACAGGCTAGCCAGAAATCTAACACGCCCGTCGCCCAACTAGTCCAGGACTACTGCAAGGTCACCACGCTGAAACAGGGCGCGCTGCCCGAGCGCGTTATCAAGATGCTGGAGGAAACCGGCTACGACGTTTTGAAGGAGCTTGCCAACGAACAAGCTCAGACGTGGGATGAGTTCGCCGCGAAGGTGTCGACGCTTGTTGGGGCGCTTAACGATCCACTTCCCGGCTGGCTGAATCACCTCAAGGACTCATTCGCTGCCGACTTGCTCGCGCTGCCCGTGCCGTCGTTCTGGGACGACGAACTGGCGCAAGCCGCCGAGTGACCACACCATATTACCGATTGGGCCCGCTGCAGAGATGTGGCGGGCCTCTGCATTAAATATTTTACACATCAATGCGACATATTGTCGCGAAATGCCCTGTTTATGGCGTGATTGCGTCAAATCGCAGAAAAACCAGATTTTAATTGTTGAATAATGTCAATAGCTTAGGAAACTCCTAAACGCCAAAATTGCAACAAAATCAACCTATTATCGGTTTTTTGGTCGCTCGCTGCCTAGAGTGTGTGAGGCAAATTTTTTTCTGCACACTTCCGCGCGCCACCAACCATATTGTTACGACTGCTGACTCAACAGCAGCGTTGCCGGCAACGTCCGGCGCACTACCCGGGCAACGTGAAGCCCCAAACAAAAATCAGCGCTCAAGCCGAATGGCCGCGCGCAACCTAGAAACCGGAACATCCCGGCACATATGGCCCAACCGGCCCGCGCAGTCCGCGCCAACAATTCCTGATTTTGTATCGCTCGCCAGCCTCGTGCTGCGCGGGCTTTTGGCGTTTCCGAACGCCGCAACCGGCCGTCGCGACGGCCAATCACCGGGCTTCGGCCCACTTCGTACGGAGACTACACTTGCCTAACATCAATCAACTCAAAGAAACCCGCGCCTCGAAGATTGCTGCCTTGCGTGCGCTGGGCGACAATCCCGACGCGACCAAGTTCGACGCGCTCGAAACCGAGGTGCGTGCACTCGACGTTCAGATTAAAAACGCCGCGACCTTGGCGGAATTCGAGCGCCAGGCCGATGCCGAGCCGGACGCGCGGCTTGACGCTGAGGTGCGCGAATTCTCGGTTGCCAAGGCGATCAGGGAATCCGTTGCCGGTGGCCTGACCGGCCGTGAAGCCGAAGTCTCGGCCGAGCTTGGCAAGGGTCGGGAAGTGCGTGGCGTGATGATTCCCACCTCGCTCATCTTCGGGGAGCAGCGGGCGATGACGGTCGGCGGATCGGCCGGCAACACCGTTGAGAAAAACCTCGGCGGGCTGATCGACCGACTCCGGCCGGTGCTGGCTGTGCAGGGCCTCGGTGCGACCGTGATTTCCGGTCTGGTCGGCAATCTCGATTTGCCGCGTCTGACCTCGGGACCCACCGCTTACTGGGTCGCAGAAGACGGCGCGTCGACCGCTTCCGATTCCACCTTCGACAAGGTTAGCCTGTCGCCCAAGACCGTCTCCGGCGAGATGTACCTCTCGCGTCGCCTGACGCTCCAGTCCGGCGTGGCGATTGAAAATATTCTTCGTCAGGATCTTGCCTTCGTTCTCGCGCAGGCTCTCGACTCCGCGGCGATCAAGGGTGGCGGCACCAATCAGCCTACGGGAATTCTGGCCGGCATCACCGCGAGCACGAGCACGTCAACCGCGATCAACGACCTCGCGGCCGACCTTATCGCGGAGCTGCAAATCGACAATGTTGGAGGCAACACGGGCTTCCTCACGTCACCGACTCTGCTCGGTGTTGTGAGGAAATTGAAGGACGGCGAAGGCCGTGGATTCAGCTTGGCTGAAATCTTCCACGACGAACGAGTCGTCGCCTCGAACAACGTTCCGAACAATGGCGGCTCCCCGGCGAAAGAGCACTTGATCTACGGCGCGTGGTCCAATCTAGTTCTCGGATATTGGAGCGGTGTCGATATCCTGGCCAACCCTTATTCGGATGCGACGAAGGGCGGCCTGCGGCTCCACGCGTTCCTGGATGCGGACATTGCGATCCGCCATCCGGAAGCGTTTTCCTGGAAGGCGATCTAGTCAAATGTCCGCCTTAACTTTGGCGGATGCTAAGGCGCACCTCCGAGTCAGTTTTGACTCGGAGGACACCTACATTCAGCCCCTTATCGACGCTGCCGAGTCGTATATCGAATCCATCGGCGTCACGATTAGCACGCCACCGCAGCCGGCCGTTCTACATGCGGTTCGGTTGCTCGTGTCGCATTGGTATTCAAACCGAGACGCAGCCACCACCGAGCCGCCCAAGGCCATCGCCCTCGGTGTTGACACGCTGCTGGCACCCTTCAGGGAAATCAACATATGACATTAAAAATTGAGGAACGCGCAGCCATTGAGGTGCGCGCAGAAGGCAAAAAGCTAACGGGTTACGCCGCGCTCTATAACACTGAGGCGCGCATTGCGGACTTCAGCGAGACGATTGCACCGGGAGCATTTGATTCCAGCCTTGCCGATGGCAGCGATATCTTAGCTCTTGCAGACCACCGGCGCGATGCAGTGCTGGGACGAACGCGAAACAAAACACTTCGACTTAGCTCTGATGCGCGCGGCCTGAAATTCGAATTGGACTTGCCGGACACAGGCGCGGGCCGGGATGTCGCAGCCCTTGCCGCAAATCAAACTCTCGGGGGAATGAGTTTTGGATTCTCCGTCGAGTCCGGCGGCGACGAATGGAACGGCGAGAAGCGCACGCTGCGCAAGGTTACGCTTCACGAGGTTAGCGTGGTTTCTGCATGGCCAGCCTATCCCAACACTGAATTATCGGCCCGCGCGCGTCAACAGCGCACCGCTGCACAACGCCGTATTGCGCTCTTGGAGATGGAGGCGGGCAATGTGGCCGTTTAACAAGAAAGTAGAGGAGCGCATCGCGTCGTCGGATCCATTCCTCGGCGAGTTCCTCGGCGCGCGCTGGCAAGCCCGGGCCGACATCGAAAAGGCTTCGGGCCACTCGGTGGCGCACGCTTGTATCTCGGCTATCACCGGCAATTTGTCGGCCGTGCCGCTTAAGCTGTATCGCCACACCGACGACGGTGGCCGCGAGCCGGCATCTGACCATCCGCTTTACGATGTGCTCCAAACGCAGGCCTCGCCAACGTTGACGGCCTTCGAGGCGCGCGAGTGGCTCGCCGCGAATGTTCTTATGTACGGGAACGCCGTCGCCCGTATCGAGCGCAATGGTCGCGGCCAGGTCACGTCGCTGCATCCGCTCATTGCCGGCAGCGTGACGGTGGAGCGGCTTGGCAGTGGCCGCTTGCGATATAAGCACGCGCAGCAAAACGGCGGCACGGAAGTCCTGTTGCAGGAGGAGGTGCTACATCTGCGCTATCGTACCAGCGATGGCGTGCTCGGCATGAGTCCGATTCAGATCGCGGCGGCGACCTTCGGGCTTGCCTTGAGCCAGCAAGACACGGCTGGCTCCGCTGCTGAAAACTCATTCCGGCCGGCCGGGGCTTTGGTGTTCCCGGAAAAGCTGGCCGTCGCTGGCAAGGGCGCGGGCAACGCCGAGGACATCGTTGCCAAATTCAAATCCAAATTCGTTGGCTCGCTCAAAGCCAATGAAGTCATGGTGCTGGATGGCGGCGCGAAGTTTGAAACGTTCAGCTTTAACAGCAAGGATTCTGAATTCCTGGAATCCCGCAAACTGTCAAACATGGATATCTGCCGCGTATTTGGCGTGCCTCCGAGTGTTGCGGGCATCACCGACAACAGCACCTATAGCAATGTTGGCGACGAATCCCGCGCACTCGTTACGCGCTGTCTTGCGCCGATGGCAAAACGAGTTGAGCAAGCCATGAACGTCGCATTGCTGACGACAGAGTCGCGCAAGTCGTTTTTCATTGAACACGACATGGCGGCACTACTGCGAGGCGATCTGACGGCGCAATACAATGCGTATGCTGTAGGGCGCAATAACGGCTGGCTCTCGGTTAACGAGATCCGCAAATTCCTGAACATGGGGAAGGTGGTTGGCGGTGACGAATACGTCGTGCCTCTTAACGTAACCAGCCTCGCCGCTGCAAACGACAATAAGAACAAGATTGACGAGGCCGCGGCATGACCCAGCCGGGAGAACTTCGGCAGGAGGTAAAACTCGAGAAACAGGTGAGTGTCAGCGACGGTGCTGGCGGCTCTACGATTTCGTGGGTGGAGGTGCTGACGACACCGGCTCGCATCAAATACCTGAAAGGTGGCGAGACCGTTATGTCAGGCCGGCTCCAGGGCACGCAAACCGTAGTCGTGACGGTAAGAAACCAGCCGGGCCTTGGAGACGCTGACCCGACCTGGCGTCTGACCAGCACGCGCAGTGGCCGCGCGTACGACATCAAAAGTATCACACCGGACGAGCGCTCAGCGTTCGTTGACATCTTGGCAGAAATTGGAGTTAGCTAAATGAAATGCGAAGTTAGGGGCATGACCCTCATCACTGAAGACGAGGGAAAAAACGAATTCACGAAGGTGGCGTTTGCCGATGTCTTCTTCCCTGACGTTTTAATGACCTTCTACGGTGTGCGGCTGACTCATTCCGCCAAGGGCTGGCGGGCGCTCCCGCCGTACGCGCTGACTCGCGGCAGCACAACTCCGGCTGTTCGCTGGTACCCCGGGTCGCCCCTGGCCGAGTCGGCCCGCGATGCGCTGTTGGCGATGTACGTTAAGATGGGTGGGCGATCGCCCGAGGCAGTAGCGAACGACGGTGCAGCCAGGCGGCGGATTGCGGCGCGGAAAGCGCGCGAGGCGCTGCCACATCGCACCGTTGAGCAGATTGACGCCGACATGGCGCTGGGCGAGATGGGGTTGTCTCGACCGGACACAGCCGGCCTGGCCCGGACGCTTGGACTGGCCACGTGATCCAACCCCGCGGGCTGAGGCGGGCCGATGCGGCCAGGTATCTGGGCATAAGCCCCAGCCATTTCGACAAACAGCGGGAGCTGGGCGCAATCCCGGCTCCACGCCAGATGCTGGGCGTTGTCATTTGGGACCGACACGAGTTAGATTCGCTTTTTGACGGCAAGGCACCTGCCGTTGCCAACGATAATAACCCATGGGATGACGCGATTGCGCCACCGCAAACCGAAGCACGTACACGCGTACACTGACAGGCTTGGCAAGTCGCGCATCTATCTGCGCAAGCCCGACGAGAAGCGCATTGCCTTGCCTGGGCCGTTGTATAGCCCGGCATTCTGGACGGCATACGAAAGCGCCATGGCCGCGCAGCCTGCTGCCGAGCAGCCGGAGCGCAACCCTGCAGGCAGCATGTCGGCGGCTATTGCTGGTTACTACACCAGCGCAGAATACAGGCAGATGGCCGAATCCACGCGAGCCAACTACCGGCGTGTGCTAGAGCGCTTCCGGGCCAGATACGGCACATTGCCGCTCTCCCGCCTTGAGACGCGCCACATCAATGCAATCATTGACACGGCGTCGGAAAGGACGACCGAGCCGGCCAAGAAACCCGGCGGCAAGGCTCGGAATGTCGGCGGCCCTGCCGCAGCCAACGTGTTGCGAAAGCGGCTGCACACCGTGCTGGAATACGCCATCGGCGCTGGCATGCTCGCTGACAATCCAATCAAGCGCGCCAAGCGCGTCAAGTACACCGAGAAGTCCTATCGCTCTTGGACGGACGCTGACGTTGAGGCCTTTCGCAATCGCTGGAAGGCGGGCACGCTGCAGCGCCTTGGGCTGGAGATATTCATTCACACCGGACTGCGTCGTAGCGACGCTGTGCGGCTGGGCTGGACGCATATCAGCAACGGCTGGATAACCATCACCACGCAAAAGTCGCAGCACAAGACGACGCTGAATATCCCGATCCACCCGACGCTGTGGACGCACCTGAAAGACATTCCGCGCGCCCAGCGCACCTTCCTGCAAACGCAGTGGAAGAAGGAACGCAGCGCCAAGGGTGCGACGAATTGGATACGCGAAGCGGCGCACAAGGCTGGCCTGCCTTCGGACTCCAGCCCGCACGGATTGCGCCACGCCATCTGCGCCAACCTTGCCGACGTCGGATGCACCCCGCACCAGATTCAGGCGATTACCGGCCACAAGAATCTCAAGGAAATCGAGACGTACACGCAGGCTGCCAACCAGAAGCGGCTGGCGCGCATGGCTATGGAGGCATTGGCTAACCGTCCTGCCGAGTTAGCCAATCGCGGCCCTATAGATTTGAAAATGCTTGGGAATTTTCCGGCAATGGCGCTCCCTAGCGGAATGAAACCACAGAGAATAATGTGTAATATTCTTTCTTTTCAATAGGTTGAAATCATGGTGTTTCGCCTTGTATCTACGCGATGTATCTACGTTTGCCTGACGGGGCGGCGAGGGTTGCGGCAAGCGCAAGCATCACAGCATCTCTGTAACAAAACTTGATTTGACTTTTTATATTGACATTAATCGAAAAATCTATATAATCTCTGCTACTAACGCGACTCAGTCGCAGCGTGACTGCATTTTGAGGGCTCCCCAGCCTGGCAGGCGCTTTCGGTTACTCGGCTGAAACACGCCCAAACCGATATCCCCATAAATGTACATCCAGAATCCGCTTGCCGTAACGGTCGAGCGTATCGATGCCGCTATCGACCTGATTTCCGAGGTCATGGTTCGGCATGACCGCCCGCAGTTCGCGCCGTATGTTGAGCGGCTCGAACGAGAGCTAACCCTCTTGCAATCGAAGGGTGACGTCATGGCTCGGGCTCGGCGGCGACTCGCAACACGCGCGGCCAACGACAACCAGTCCAGCGGCACCCAAGCCGCCTAACGCTCGATCGGCCCTTTCGCCGAGAGCACCGCGCCAATGGCGCAGCCCCAAAATGGGGAATTCCACATTGCGAATAATCGACATCAGACCAAGCCCACCGGGCTCGACGACGCTCGCGCGCTTCGATCTTGAGCTGAATAACCACCTACGCCTCTACAACCTCGCTCTGCGGCAGCGCCCAGGTGAGAGGTCCTGGACCGTTGCGCCCAACGCTTTCAGCGAGCGAACTGCCGCTTTTGGCGAGCAGTTCAACCGCGCGATTTCTGATCTTGCCCTTGCGAAACTCTTGGAGCTTTCCGCCCATGCCAGCCAGCACTAACCTCCGCTCTATCGCCAGCGCCCTCGGCGGCAAAGCCGTCCGCGATTACGTTCTTTGCCCGGGCCCTGGCCACAGCCGGAATGACCGCAGCCTCAAGGTCAGGTTCAGGGCCGATGGCACATTCAGCGTCACCAGCTTCGCGGGCGATGATTGGCAACAGTGCAAAGACCACGTCCGCGAACGCCTCGGGCTGCCGGATGACTGGCGCCGCGAGCCCGCCAATGATGACACGCCGGTAATTAAACTGCGCGAGCATGACGACGACGAGCCAGCGCGCATCCGCAGCGCCTTGCAACGGTGGGCGCACGCCACCCCGATTCCCGGAACGCTAGCGGAAACCTACCTTGCGAGCCGCGGCCTGAGCTATTCGGGTGGCGCCGCCCGCTTCCGTGCCAATGATCGCACAATGGTTGCGCTGATGACGGATATTGTCACCAACGCGCCTTGCGGCGTTCACGTCACATACTTGGACAGCGGCGGACGCAAGATCACCCGCAAGATGTATGGCCGCGCCCGTGGCGCCGTTGTTCGTCTCTCGGACGACGCCGACGTTGAATATGGACTCGGCATCGGTGAGGGCATCGAGACTTGTCTAGCGACAGGCTTCGCTCCGATCTGGGCAACGCTGTCGGCGGGCACGATGGCGGCGCTTCCGGTGTTGAGCGGCATCGAATGCCTGACCGTTTTCGCCGACCAAGACCACGCCGGAATGTCTGCTGCCAACGCATGCGGACGGCGCTGGCACGAGGCGAGGAGGGGGGTGGAAATTGTTGCGCCACCGGAGATTGGCAGCGACTTCGCTGACATGCGGGGTGCCGCGTGATGGCGCCTCTTAAAAAATGGACGTCGCAGCCCGGCAGCAAGTTCAACGAAGCCGAGGTGCCACCCAAGCCGGCGAACGACAACGCGCCCCCCGTAAAGTCGGCTGGCAACACAGCTTCTGCAAAACAGAAGGACAGCTATCCCGGCATTCAGACCAGCGCCGAATTCATCCGCGGGTTTCAGCCGCCCGACTATCACATCGATGGAGTTTCGCAGAAGGGCTACCTCTACAGCACCACCGCCATGACCGGCACGGGTAAGACGGCGGTGCTGCTCTTGCTAGCGGCGCTTACGATGTTGGGGAAGCCGCTTGGTGATCGTGAGGTTGAGAAGGGCCGCGTCGTTTACTTCGCTGGTGAAAACCCAGACGACGTTCGCATGCGTTGGATTGCGATGGCGCATCACCTGGATTTCGACCCAGACTGCGTCGACGTGCACTTCATCGCTGGAACATTCAGCGTGGCTGAGATGTTCGAGCGCATTAAGGCCGACGTCGACAAGATAGGAGGTGCCGATATGATCGTGGTTGACACCAGCGCGGCCTATTTCCATGGCGACGATGAGAATAGCAACACACAGCTTGGCGCACACGCGCGGAGCTTGCGTAAGCTGACAACTCTGCCGGGCAAACCTTCAGTCTATGCAGCATGCCATCCCGTGAAGAATGCAGATCCATCGAACCTGTTGCCCCGCGGCGGTGGAGCGTTCATTGCGGAGGTTGATGGGAATCTGACTCTAAATAAGGGCGAAACCGTCAAGATGCATTGGCAGGGCAAGCACCGAGGCCCAGACTTCGAGCCAATCCATTTTGAGCTCAAGACCGTTACGGCGCCATCGCTCGTCGACAGCAAGGGCCGTCCGGTCCCTACAGTGATGGCTGAGGCGCTAACCAAGGGCGAAAGCGTCAAGCGCGCAGACAAGGCGCGCAACGATGATGATGCCGTGTTGCTGGCGATAGAGCAGGGCAAGGGGGCTTCGCTTGCAGACCTAGCTCAGAGCCTGTGCTGGTACACGCCCTCGGGTGACCTGAACCGAGATCGAGTCCGTCACGCCAAAGACCGTCTACTCAAGCGGAAACTAATCGACGTGGCGCGCAAGGGTTGGAAACTCACAAAGCGCGGTCACGAGGCTGCCGTTGAGGCGCGCGCTGACAGGCACGCCGCGGAGACTAGCGCAAGGTCGGCGGCCAACCTCACAATCTGACTGTGCGCGAACTGTGCGCGCGCAAAACAGCCGCGCACAGTAGCGCGATATGACGAATATCATACTATTTGTAAGGACTTACTCGAATGCGCGTGACGCACGAATTTGGACAACAACCATATGTTTGCTGTGTGGTGTGTGATTTATCACACCCACACACAGGGAGAGACTGTGCGCGAGCGCTGTGCACCCATCTTCCTAGGGCGCCGCTATCGGCGCGCCGTGCGAAGAAATCCTATGATTACATATGGTTAGCTACTGTGCGCGAATGAAAATTGTGCGCGCAGTTTCCGCGCGGGCGGGGCATATCGGATCCCCTCCACCATCATCTAAGGACCCGCGGCCCCAGAAGAATTTCCGCGCGTGCAAAATGGAAACCAAAACACGGTTTCGCAGCAATCGGGCCGCGCAGACGGCCAAGCGCACCCCAAGTACACGAGGACTCAAATGCACCACGCTAACGACAACACGCCGCCAGCCGCCGACCGCGTTATCGAGATGCGTCCGCGTCCTGACGAACTGAACCGCATTCTTCACCGCCGCTTCGTCGGCTACGGGCCGGCCTATGGCGCCCAGCTCGACGCGGCGGCCCGCAAAACCTTTAATGCCGACATGACGCAATGGCTGGGCCTGGACGGCCGCTGGCACCCCTGTGGCGAGCAGTACCGCCAGAGCAAAGGTAAGCGCCGTCAGCCCAAGGCAAATGTAACGCCAGCGTTACATTTGGACGAACCCGAGGCCACCACCAAGCCGGTGCGCGATGGGTGGTATTTCAGCGAGACCGCGGCCGCCCGCTGGTGCGAATACGCGCCAGGCGTTGCGGAGGGCGCTGAATTCTTAGCTGGCCGCACGATCCCGGCTACAAGCGGCAGCCGGCTGATGCAATTCGGTGCCGTTGAGGACGCCATGATCCGCGCAATAGACGCCAAACGCCTGCTGGCCGCTAACGACAATGTGCTGACGGAGGCCCGCCGAAACCGGCCGCGCCGGAGGCAGGCTGCGTAAATCCAGATTTCGCCACAGTTGGGAACGTATCGCTTTGAAGGCCACAATTTGTGGCCCGACGTGACGTGTAAGAAACTAGCGCCGGTTCGATCCCGGCGCACCTTTTTCCGGCCCTGAGCCGTGAAGCCGCTGGGCGGCTTTTTATTTCACCCCCTAATCGCAACATCCAAATCTGAAAGGATCAGGCCCCACGATGGCCTCACTTAATGCATGTCTGGATTCCATCCAGACCCACATTGGCTTTCCCCGATCGCGAAGCACCGGCATCGCGAGGCGTTTGCAGGAGGCGGGCATCTTGCCTTCTGGCGCGCCGGGCGTTGCGCCAGACCTCGACGAGGATGGCGTGCTTGACCTCATTGTCGCGCTGGCCGCAGATACCGAGCTGCACACGGCAGTCGCGGCGCTTCGCTCGTATCACAGTCTGACTCCCGGTGGCATCAACTTGGCAGCGGCACTGGCCTCGATTCCCAATGCACCGGTCGCCGTTGCGCTCCTAGTTGAGGATGCCCGATCTGGCGTTGCGGAGGCGCGTAAATCTCAGATCGAAGTGTCCTGCAGTGCACGCTCCGTGGCGATCCACAAGCCGAGTGGTGAGGTCAATCGCTTCATCGCGGCCGGCGCCGATCCTGCACATTGGGCGCTGCGCGGTCACCATAAGTCAACCGCACTGAATGCTGCCGCGGTTGCGGACGTTTTGGACGAAGTTTTTGGAAAGGTTAGTTAAGTGGCAACCAAGAAAAACGCTGACGAATTCCGCGTGTTGAGCCTCGCTGAGGCCGACCCTGCCTATGCGGCACTATTGCAACGGCAGAGTGAATTGAGCGCCCTGCTGTCTAAGCTGAGAAGCGAACGCTCTGATCTCGATAAAAAGATCGAGGAACAGCCGAAGTCAGCCTATTCAGCCGGCGTGTCGCGCCTCTTAGGCGATGATGAAGGAGCCGCACCGCAACTTAGAAAGCGCCGCTCCGAAGTTCTCGGCGAAATCACCGATGTCGAGACGGCACTGGTCGTGATCAAAAAGCGGCTCGATGAGGCCCGCAATGGTGCAAGCAAGTTAGTTTGTGACAATGCGCGACCCGAATACGCCCGCCGTCTCGGCGCCCTGTGCAGGTTGCTGGCTGAGGTGGAAGTCGCCCGTCAGTCGCACGATGAATTGCTTGACGATCTGGAGCGCGAGGACGTGAACCCGGGCTACTTGCGTATTGTGCGCCCGTTCTTTCTTGGCGATAGGCGCGATGGGAAGATCAGCTATTTTGTGAAGGAAGCGCGGGAGGCTGGTCACAATGTCTAAGGGATCCGAACGCACCTCCGACGTCGCGGACCGGAAGCCAGTCCGCCGCAGCGTCAAATTGCCTGGCGAAAGCCGGCACTCCGAAAGCACGGACTCACCCGCCGTGATTGCCCGCAAGCTCATGCAGGCCAAGCGCGAGAAGCGACTGAGGGCGGCGCAGCGTGACCGATAAGATCTCTGGTTGGGCGATCTCGTGGAACAAGCCGGCCATCATCGCCGGTTTGTTTGAGGAACGCTTCGCGCCGGCCTCATTCGACAGGCACCTCGCGCAAAATCCGGACGTCGCCGCGCTGTGGGCTCACGACTCCTCTAGGCCGCTCGGGCGTGTCAGCAATGGCACCTTGAAATTGCGGTCGACCAACGCCGGCCTTTATTATGAACTGCAGCCGAA
Organism: Bradyrhizobium sp. Pa8; assembly: GCF_052588265.1. NCBI lineage: Bacteria > Pseudomonadati > Pseudomonadota > Alphaproteobacteria > Hyphomicrobiales > Nitrobacteraceae > Bradyrhizobium > Bradyrhizobium sp. Pa8. The sequence goes on from NZ_CP176767.1 coordinate 4,592,221, forward strand.
TCCCGATGCGCCGCTCGGGCAAGAGGCGTTGGCCACTGTGGGCAACGGCACGGTCAATGAGGTGAGCGTATCTTTCACCCCGGTGGTCGAGCAGTGGGACGACTCTGGCGACATTCCGAAGCGGCTGATTACCGAGGCCAAACTGTTTGAGATTTCTTTGGTCCTGTGGGGAGCCTACGGCAAGGACACTTCAGCTCAGATCAGTCGGGCAGTGGGCAACAACACAGCAGCCCGCCGTCGCATTGAGGCGAAGATGCTGGCCCGCAGAATACCGTTGGTATGATGAGCACCATGAAATTCGGAACCCTACAGCGCATTGTCGCTGACGATGGTCTTGGCCGGCTATGGCTTGTCGATGCCCATGGCGTCGCGCACGCGATAACTCGCAAGTTGTTGCGCGAGGCAGGCGTCGTGCACCCATCGGCCGGCGATGCGTTCGAATTCATCGCGAGTGACGGCGAGGCCTTGCAGCTACGGAAGGTAGCCGCGTGATTCCGGTTGAGAACTACGCGGCGGAATTCGCGGTGCGCGACGAGCGTGGCAAGCGAACGTGGCGAGCGTGCGAAGTGGTTGGCGTTCGGGGCGAGCCTTTTACTATGCAGTTCGTTATCGTGGTGCGGGGCCCGGTGGAATATGTCGACGTCGTTGATGAGGTTCGTCGGCGACCGCCATCGACTGAGCCGATTGGCTAGGCCCACCCCCGGGGGGGTGTCCGCGATCTCTCCCACCGCCGCCACTAGCTACCGGCGGCCCCCACTTACAATCGTGCGCGCTGCCCCGGTTCAAACAATAATTTGGAGACCTGTGCGTGACATCACCAAGACCACCCGCCCACCTTGAGCCCGCTACCAAAAAATGGTGGCGCGCGGTTATCTGCGATTTCGATCTAGAACCTCATCACCTTCGCTTACTGCAACTGGCCGCGGAAGCGTGGGACAGCGCCCAATCGGCGCGCGCGGTGATTCAGACCGAGGGCATGACATACCTCGACCGCTTCGGCTGCCCCAAACCGCGGCCGGAAGTAGCTATTGAGCGCGACGCAAGGATTGGCTTTGCCAGGCTGCTGCGCGAGCTAGCGCTTGACGGCGTGGACGGTCCAGAGACGCCGCGCGCGCCTCGCACGGCCGACTATGGGAACCGTCGCTGATGCCGGTCCGCACGCGCAAGAATAGAAGGCACGCGACCGCTGGCCTTGATGCCTGGGAGTGCGTCTTCTCCAGCGAATTCGATTTTTTTGGCGAGCTGGCGGACGCGGGCATTGAGACCGACGCCTACGGTCGGCCAGACCGGGAAGAGGCGCGCGCGGCGTGGCAGCGCTTCGGTGCCGAGTTCATGTCGACGTTCAAAGATACGCATCAGCCTTGGGCTTTGACCGAGTTCGGTGAGCCGCGCTGATGCCCGCGCGCCTAAAACGAGACAGACGGCGCCATTCTGCGCACGTAACCACCGAGGCCGTTGCGCTATTTCGGCGGGGCCTTGCCACCAGCGATCAGTACGAACTGCGCGACCTGAAAATCGCGCTAGCCGCAGCACTCGGCCGGTCAAAGTTCGCAGCGTGTCCTCTGGATCGTGAGCCACGGTCGCTAATCGGCTGCGACCGTGAGCCGGTCGAGGTGGTGCTGGGGCTGCGGGCGCAGTTGCTGAAGAGGATAGGGGACCACCAATGAAGATAAATCTCGGGGCGCTTCCGCCCGAACTCACTGAACCACCGCCGGGTGCATACGGCTGGATCGCATTCCAACCTTCGACCGGCAAGGTCTGGCGGAAGGTCGATGGCAAATGGTTGCGGATTACAGAGGCGCTTGAGCGCATCGAAGCAAAGAAGAATTCAAATTGACCGCACTCTCTTCATACTCCACCGGCACCGTTGCAGTTTCCGCAGACGGCACCGTCGTGACGGGCACCGGCACGATTTGGTCTAGCGCCGGCAACGTCAAGCCTGGGGATCTTTTCCAGAGCGGCCATTACGTCGTCCCGATCACAGACGTAACCGATGACACGCATTTGGTCATCACGCCATGGCCTGGCGCTACGATTAGCGGCGCGACTTACGCGGTTTACAAGGTGTCGCAGCAGCGCATTGTCGGCGAGACCTACGCGCGGTCGGTTGACCAGCTCGTTGGGGCGCTCAACACGTCCGGCTTCTTCGTGTTCGTCGATATCAACCAAACCACGCCCGATCCGTCGCTTGGCAATGACGGCCAGTACGCCATGCAGCCGACGACCGGCAAGCAGTGGGTCAAGTCTGGCGGCACCTGGGTTTACCAGGGCATCTACAAGGCGTTCCAGGTCAAGGGTGCGTGGAGCGGCGCAACTGCCTACGCATCCAACGACGTCGTTGCGTTGAACGGATCGAGCTACGTTTGCATTCTCGACCACACCAATCACACGCCGCCGAACTCGACTTATTGGCAGGTGCTGGCGTCTAAGGGCGACACCGGCGCCATCGGCCTCACCGGCGCTGGCTATGGCGGCACGTCAACGACATCGCTCGCGGTCGGAACGGGCTCTAAGGCGTTCACGACGCAGGCGGGGTTGGCCTATCAGAACGGTGCGCGCGTGCGCGCCAGTTCGGCGGCGAATACATCGAACTGGATGGAAGGGCTCGCGACCTACAGCGGCACGACGCTCACCATGACGGCCGACAAGACCAATGGCAGCGGCACGCTTGCCGACTGGAATTTGAATGTAGTCGGTCAGCCAGGCGCGGGCGATCTTACCGCGGCGAATAATCTGTCGGACCTGGCGAGCGCCGCGACAGCTTCGACCAACCTCGGTGTGGTTCGCTATGGCGGCGCGCAGTCATTGACTGCCGCTCAGCAGGCGCAGGCTCGCGCCAACATCGGCATCACCAAAAAGAATTACATCATCAACGGTGCCATGATGGTGTCGCAGGAGAACGGGACTACCGCCGGAACAACGAGCGGCTATTACCCCGTTGACCAGTGGTCGATACAGCCCACCTCAATGGGCTCCGGTACATTCAGCGTAGCGCAGATTGCCGCGTCCACGCCCGGAGGGTCTCCAAACCGTATCAGGCTTACGGTTACCGCTGCTCAGGCGACTGTGGGGTCATCATTCTGCTGGCTCCAGCAAAAGATCGAAGGATACCGCGTTGCTGATCTTCTCTATGGGTCAGCTAGCGCGAAGGCGGTGACGGTTTCGCTCGGTGTAAAAACTTCGGTCGCGGGGACTTATGCAGTTCAATTTCTCAATGCCGCCTCGACCGATGCGGTGTCGGGTTCCTTCACCATCTCAGCGGGTGAGGTGAATACCGACGTCGTCAAAACGGTGACGATCGCGGGGCCCACCGGAAACACATGGGCGAAAGACAATACCGTTGGCATCTTGATGCAGGTCATGCTGATGGCCGCAGGACAAGCAAACATTTTCGCCACCAACGGCAACAACTTCGATCTTTTCGATGTTGGCATATACGAGGGAGGCGCAGCCCCATCGTTTGTAGTTCCGTCGTTCGCCGAGGAGCTTCAACTGTGCAAGCGCTACTGGGAGAAATCGTATAATTATTCCACGCCACCGACTGCCGCCACAGCCGCAGGCGCAGAGTGTAGCTTTTTTGGGTCCGCATCTGGATCGTTCAACCTTGGCGGAGTTTCCCCAAGATTCAAAAAGGCCAAGAGGGCAGCCCCAACGGTCACTATCTATTCAGACCTCACGGGCGCTACGAATAAAATATACGATCGTGTTAACGGCGTTGACGTAACTCCTACTACTGTCGACCTCATTGGCGAAAACGGGTTCAGGACGTATTGCTCTGTTACGGCAGGAACTCAGGTGGCGATTAGCTGTCATTGGACGGCAAACGCAAGGTTGTGATGACCGACTACAGGTGACTTAAAATACGCGGTTGTGGTGGACCGACGGTCAGAGTTTATGCAACCTTGGCGTTATGAGCAAGGATCAGCATGCCCTACTGCGCCGGCGTTGGAACGACTTCGATTGGGGGAGCGCCGCCGGCCTGGCGAAGCTCATCTCAGTTGTTGTCGGCCTCGGCATCACACTCGTCGGCTTCTGCTACTGGCTTTGGCCGAGTATCGAGATACGCGCCGCAAAAGATGACGCTTCAGCATTCCCCCTAGACGCCAAGTTTCGGCGCGGACCATATTCCTCACAACCCCTCCGTGCAAGTACGCCATTAGCTACTTGACATCCGCCGCCAATCGATCCTGCGGCTGAATCGCCACCCATCCCCACCAAAGGACCATTCAAAATGTCCCCAATTTCTTGGGTGCGCGCCCGCGCGCCCACGCTCATCGATAATTGGCGCACCGATCTGCACCGACTTTGGTCCGTGCGCGCAAGCCTGTTCATGTTCGTCCTAACGGGCGCCGTCCTTGGCCTGGCAGCGTTCGTTGACGTGTTCAACCCGTGGTTTTTCCTTGCATTGAGCTGCGCCGGTTACGGCCTCATTGGCTACCTCCGCCTCGTGAAGCAGGTTCCGCCCGCCGACGTCGGGGGTGGCGCATGACCGTACGCAAAACAGCAATCACGGTTGCGAGCGCTGCCGCCATGGCCATGGTGCTGCCCGCCGTTAAGCAGTCCGAGGGCTATTGGCCGACCGTGAAGGTTGACCGCGTTGGCACGGGCCAGCCGTGTACTGGCGGCTATGGCGAAACCGAAGGCGTCAAGTGCGGCGAGACGCACGACGAAAAGTTCTGGTCGGACAGGCTGTCGGTGCGCTTGAAAGAATACGACGCTCGCATTGGCGAGTGCATTCACGTTGACGCTCCCGACAGTGTCCGCGCCGCGATGATTACGACGTCTTACAACGCCGGCACTGGTGCGGTGTGCAAGTCGCCGATGGTGGCCAAGATTAACGCGGGCGACTTCAAGGGCGCGTGCGAAGCGCTGCTCACCAAGGACAAGAACGGCAATTATAACGGCTGGTATATCCGCGCGCGTGGCGTTGTTGTGAAGGGGCTAATCAACCGACGTCGCGACGACCAGAAGATGTGCCTCTCATACCTCAAGGGCGCTCCCGCGCAGGCCAGCGCTATCAAGGCCCGCGCCACGCAACTGGACGCAGATCAGGCAAAGAAGGTGGCTGACGAGCCCGCTACTGCTTTCATCGCTTGTTCGAAACTGTGAATACTCGGCATTTTTCCCCGCATGGTTGAGAAAATGAAGGGCGCGCTGCTGGCGATGATGTCATGGGCTGGGCCTAACCCACTCGAACTAGGTAGGGTAGCCTGGAGTAGGTACAAAGCGCAACCGGAGCGGGAAGGCAAGTCGCAGTGCACCGGATCACGCCAATATTTAGTTGGGGATATCAAGCGGCGGAAAGAGGTGTGGGAGCAGGTGCAAGCCGAGAAGGCGTTGCATATTCGTAGGCGCCAGGAGGCGTGGGAGGAGATTAACGGGTCTCCCAAGGCGATAGGAGCGCGCGCCGCGAACGCCGCAATGGGAAAGGGCGACGCAACGGAAAAATCTTCCGTTGCGTTCACGAAGGAAACAGCCAAAACGTCGGGCAAAGACGAGAGAACAATTCGGCAGGCTGCTCGGAGGGGGAAGGAACTGGGCGACGACCTCCATAAGATCGCTGGCACCAGTCTTGATAAGGGCGTTGAGATGGACGCGCTTATCAAGATGAAAGAGCCTGAGAGAAAGCAGATTATCGAGCGCGCGGCGAAAGGTGAGCAAGTTTCAGCCAGGCCGATGCATTATAGAACTCCCATTCGCCACTTTCGATGTCTTTGATTGTTTGACTGACAGATTGCCTCCATCGACTTCCGTTTGGATATACACCGCCGACACTTTCAATCCTCTCGTGGGGATTCATCTTGTCGGTCTTATTGATGCAATGAATGCGTGCGAGTTTAGCCACGAGGGTTTCTCCTACGTCTGCAAGGCTATGTGACCAGCTTAGACTCGGGCCGTGGAATAGGCGGCCGCCAATCCTGGTAGGTGCCCTGCAGTCCCTCTCCGCGATACTACTTGGTAGCTCCCCGGGGCCTACCGTCACCGCGGGAGCGCGGTGGTTAGCCTTGCCATTCACGGTGGCCAGGCCGGCCACCGAAGTTTGCGGCGTGTGGTAGGGACAGTCACACGCCGCCAACTTCGCTGGCAGCGCGAGCGCGGCAGGGACAGCGTCGATCTGCTTCCCGACGCCGAGTCGTGCTCGCGCTGCTTCAATTGCGCTGAGGTGGATTGCCCCTAATTTCAGGGGGGGGGGTGAAGCAAGCGCGCGGATAAAATCGGCCTCGGGTGGCCCGGAAAGGCCCCAGCAAGATATCGAGCTGCATCCAGAGAGACGTGGGGATGACTAAGGTCACTGTCTACAAGGTTCTTCTCTACGAGCCCAAGGAGAACGAGCCGCTCATTTCCCGGCGGATGGCGACTCGCCTCGGCGCCGCAGCCATGTGCGGGTTAGCCATAAAAGACACCGGGTACGTTGTCGACGCAACACACCTTGAGCAGGGCAATCAATGGACTGCGCTGGATTTCGACCCGGTCGCATTAGGTTGCAAGAAAGAGCGGCCTTGATACTGCAGCGTTCCTGACGAACGCCTGAGGATGGTCTACGGCCGATCACCCAGCACCGCTCGCGCAATCTGCGCTTCGCTGGGGTAGAGGGGCATGTCGTGGATTGGCGCGCGTGTCCTGCGGGGCTTGTTTTCGTCTTCTGTGGTCATGTCTTTATCGAATACTCCTGCATAAAACGCGCAGCTCTGGCGCGCGCTCGCTCCATCATAGCTTCCTTGGCATAAAGCGCGGCAAGCTCAGCCCCTTGGTGTCGCCATTGTTGTTTGGGCTCCATGCCGATAGCGTAGGTCCGAGCGAATGCTCGGTGCCGCGTGTGAGGCTGTGGTGGAATCAACCGGTGCTCGCACCACAGCCCGCAAGGGCTTAGGCTAGCCGGCTGCAGTGCTCACATCGGGGACGACCGCCAGTTCCCTGAGCAAGATACTGCCTTTCGATATTGTTGCCTTCAGTGCATTTGTTGTTGTCGTGATAGACGTTTTTTGTGTTCGGCTTCTTTGAGTGGAATGGAGGCACTTTAGCCATAATCAAAAACTCCCGTAAAAATAGCGTAGCCAATCGCTACGCCGGAAGGTAGCTGCCAGATTCCCACAACCTTGTTGACTCATTAAATAGAATAACAACCTAAAAGGTGTGCGTATGTCTCGCGGCAAGCGCCAGCGCTGCCGTGATGGAGCGGGGATCCTGTTTCCATGATGGGTGGGGGAAGGCGCTGGTGGGCTTTAATCCATGATGACTGCAGGCGGTCTGCGCGACATCACGGCGCGGACATTTCGTATCCTATCTGTTGTAGTTGTAATCCTCGCCTCCTCGCTGAATCAGTTGCTTGCTTTCACGCTCGCACAACCATGTAGCGGATGTCTCATGACCGCTGCTGAATGGGCCTCGATATCTGATGACAACGCGAAAGAACACGTCGTTTTCGGTCGGGACATTCCAATCAGGTTCAAAGCGAGTAGGATACCAACCACCGGCACCGTCCGGGATGTTGATGGGGGATGTAGAGTCCATTCCATCAGGAACGCTCTCGGTGAGAGACCTTCGTTCGGCTCCGGCTTCGAGAATGGGACTTGTGGAGAGATCATGGTCGTCCCAGATACGGTTTGGCAGCCCCGGCTCGCCTCTATCACTGAAAACGAAACCGACAAAAGCGTCCTCCACAATGGCCGGTATAGCCCCATAGTTGGCGACGGTGTAGTAGACGGAAAACGCGGTCTGAGTGGGCTTAAACTCGGTAACACCGAAGATGAAAATATAGGGACGCTGGAGCTGGATCGCGCTGTTACGCGCGATCTCGGCTTGGGCAACTGTTGCGCCGGCAGAGGTGCGCGCGGCCTCAGCGGCGATGGTCGAGTCCCGCATTCCTTTTCTCATATATCGAAGTTGCCAGAAGAACATTCCGATCTGACCCAAGCCCACTATTACGAGCCACGCCGTGAAGAATCCCGACGCGTCGCGAAAGATCCAGTCCCAGACGGAGCCTTTCTCTGCATGGCCTTGATCGCTGCTTGCGCTTTGGGAGGTGGCATCGGATTGGGGTGGTTGGCGACGCGATGACTCAAACGTCATCCCGCCAGCAAACACTGCCACGGTGAGAAAACAGCCTAAGAATATTTCTGGTATTCGGAATCGACGCATTCAGGCCCCCAGCCGCAACCATAGCGCGGGAGGCCTGGCGGGCAGCTACCCCTTTTGATAGGTGCGGAGCGCCATCTCCACCAGGCGGCGGATTGCTTCAGAGCGCGAAGGCTTGTCGGGCTGCTGAGCGGCCCATTGGTCGATGGCTTTCAGAAAGTCGTCCGAGACGCGCATCTGAAATGGGCGATCCTGAATTCTTCCCGGTGGCCTGCCCATAAATGTATTGACCTAAATAATAGATGTCATTACATTTATAGCAGACCGGGTGGCGCTTGCAACACCAGCCCGGTCCTAACCCTAACGCGAGGTTACCGCGCTCATGGCTACCGTGCAGATTACCACAAAGCAGATCAAAGCCGCCCAGGAACTCAAGGATCTTATGCTCGAACAGATCGTCACCGTCCGCCACGCGGCCCGCGCCGTGGCCGATTATGCGAAGGCGGATTGCGGATACACGCCAGCCAGTATGGAGTGGCTAACCTCAAACCTTTCGAAAGACGCACATCGGCTGCACGATATCTGGAGAGATTGGTTCGTGGCCGATCGCCGGGCGCGCGGGATTCCGGAACCCATGCTTCCGGCCGGTGAGCAGTTGGACGCTGCGGAGTAGCGCCAGCTGAGCCCGGACACGGGGCCCGCTCCTAGCGATAGGGGCGGGCTTCTTCTTGCTCTTTTTTCCGACTAGCGTTAACGCTGCCGCCAGCCAGTAGGGGTTGGGGGAATACGGTGAGTAAGGCTCGCGAGTTTATCGACTTCTGGACTGCCAACAGCATTCACCCCGTCGAGCAGTATCGGACACCCGGCGCGTCTCAGGATGTGGAAGAGCTCAGCATGCGTCTTGTCGAGGCCGCTGGGGAGCAGGGCATTTCGGAGTCAGACCTGCTGGCTGAGATCGGAGAAGTCTCCGAATACATCAGGGACCGGCTCAGGGCGGCGAACGACGCTGAGCGCGAGCGGCGGAGTTTGGCCTAGGCTGGAGTCAGCGCGATCGACTGGATGTATCGAGCCTTGAGCTTGAGGCCATAGCCATCGCCGTACTTCGGCTTACCGGTGGCGTGGCCCATCAGCTCATCAACCATCTCCTCGGGGCATTCTGCGGCCTTAAGCCGATCCTTGAACGCGTGACGGAAGCTGTAAACAGAGTGCTTGTCGGTTGGCAGTAACTTGCGCGCCTTCATGTGCTTCATGAGGGTCGCGCTCAGTGACGAGCCCTTGTCGTGATAGCGAGGGAAGCCGCTGCGGTGGCGCTTCATCGCCTCTAGGGCCAGGCCAACGAGCGGAATATCTCGCTCGCTATGCTCGGTCTTGAGTAGCCTGCCTTCAGCTTCGATACGAACATAGGGCACGTCACCGTCCAACACGATCCGGCCTTTCGAGAGGTTCACAATCTCGCTTGGACGGCAGCCAGTTTCCATAACGACGTAGATCACGTCGCGGGCTTCATCGTTGAGGCCGTCGAGCGCTCCAGGCGCGAGAATGACGTTGCGAATATGATCGACCGTAAACGGAGCACGACTTCCGTCCCGGCCGCCTTCGATCCTCGTCCCGCTGAACACGCTATCGAGCCCAAGCTTGAGGCGCTTGTCGACGGCGCGGATCATTCCGCCGATGTGGCTAATGTTTTTGTTGGCGCTGCTAGCGCTGATGCCCTCTGCGATGGTCCGGGCCTCCCAGAAGTCGGCATAGGCCACGGCGTCGGCGCGCGTAATATCCTGCAGCGCCTTGTCGCCGCGCTGTTCGATCAGGATTTCGACCGCTCGCTTCTTCGCGCTAGTCCATTTGCGCTTTTGATTGGGCGACATCTTGGAGAGCGGCGTCTGTTGCGTCTTCTCATACTCGGTGAATAGATCGGAGAGCATGACGCGCGGCTTGTCGACGGCACCGAGTACGGCATCAACGGTGGCGACGTCGGTCCTGCGCTCGCCGATCTTCAGGGTCTCGATGCGGCTTAGCAGCTCTTCAATCTGGCGCTGGGCCGCTTCAACCGGCGCCAAGTAATCCAGACCATGCGAGCGGGCGATGGTGACAGCATCCTGCCAGCGCTGCTTATCTGGCGTGCCGGATGTGAGGGAGCGCCAGTGGGCTTCCTGCTGCTCATTGAGCCTAGCAGCCACGCGCGCGGCCTTGGCGCCCGTGCGATCGTCGGCAACAGCGATCTTGGTGCTAATGACCACAAACTTGCTGCTCTTGCCGTCCAAGCCAGCATAGGTTCTCGGGACGCGGCGGTGGTACTGCCAGTAGCCGTTGCGCTGAATCAGGTAATCCGGCTTCACTTCCGCCCCATGTATCTACGCGATGTATCTACGTTTAGATGAGGGAGGGGCGCCGAAAATGTCAAGTATCGCAGTTAAATAACTGATCTTACGAGGTTTTTGCTGGAGCTGTTTTGGCGCTCCCTAGCGGAATCGAACCGCTCTCTCCACCGTGAAAGGGTGGCGTCCTAACCGATAGACGAAGGGAGCAAACACAAGGCCCCGCCGCTTTTCGCGGCACGGCCGCCGGCCACCCGAGTCGAGCCCGGCGGCTGCAGCGGGCGAACGTATAGTGGCCTTTGGCGCCGTGGGCAAGCCGTTCGGGAACGGTCTTTTGGCACCGGTGGATAGCCGCCGCCCCCGTTACATTCGCGGGCGATTTCAACGGTTTCTTAGGGGGGCCTGAGCTAGCGCTGGAACCGGAGAAATTTTGTTCATGCCCCAGCCCAAGAAGCGCGCAGCCCGTAAATCGCTGTCGCGGCACGCCTGGATCACGCTCGACGGCGGGTTCGCGGCGCGGCATTGCCTGGTCCAGGACATCTCCGATACCGGCGCGAAGATCACGCTGGACGAGGACTCGAGCCAGCTCCCGGGCGTGATCCGGATGGCGTTCGCCCGTGACGCCCGCACCGGGCGGAGCTGCCAGGTGGTCTGGCGCCGCGGCAAATCGGCCGGCGTCAAGTTCATCTGATCCCGAGCGAAGCGACCCGGATGGCGCGTGGCGCCGGTCCGGGCTAAAACGGCTGCATGCGCGCGCCGCTCCTCATCGTCATCCCGTTGCTGGCCACCTCCGCGGCCGCGGCCGAGGCCCTGCGCCTTCCGCCCGCCGAGCGGCCGCAGGCCGGCAAGGCCTTGCCGCTGAAGGGGACGGGCGGCACGGCGAAGGCCGGCTCCTGCGCCTCCTATGGCCCGCGCTTCGTCATGGTCGAGGGCACCGGCACCTGCGTGAAGATCGGCGGCTCGATCAGCGTCGAGACCACGGTCAGGCGCTGAAGCCGATGCCGCCGGATCTCATGCGGCCCGGCATCATCGTCCCCTTCGTGATGTATTGCGCGCTGCTGTTGTGGGTCGGCCGCGGCCTGAGCTGGACGGCCAAGCTCGCCACCGCCGCCGTGACGCTGGTGCTGATCATCTGCGTGCTGCTGGTCGAGCGCGGCTGGCGCTAGGCACCACCCAGAACAAAAAAACGCGAAAACAACCCCATGCACAGTAGCCGTCAAGTCCCGGCGCGACGCCTGATCCGTGCGCCATGACGACGATTCATCGCGCGCTCAGAGCAGCTTACGCCGCGCCGCCGGCTCACGACATCGGCGGTGCGACGAACTGTGCAAATCCGCCCCGTTTGCCGAGCTCGGCGAGCCAGCGGGTCAAATGCGGCTGCGCGGGACGGGTGATGCCCTCGACCCCGAGCCAGCGCCGCGCATAGGCGCCGATCGCGATGTCGGCCAGCGTGAACTGGTCGCCGTCGATGAAGCGGCGCGACGAGAGCAGGCGGTCGGCGATGGCCCAGACCTCGGCGGCGGCATCGGCATCCCGCTGCACCTTGATCATGTCGCGCTCGGCGGGGGCCGTGCGCACGATGCCCCAGAACACCGGGCGGTCGACCGGCTGCACCATCGACAGCGTCCAGTCGAGCCAGCGGTCGACGCTGGTGCGCAGCTTTGCTGCTTCGGGGTACATCGGCGTGCCGCGGCCATGGGCGAGGCAGAGATAGCGCATGATGGAGTTCGACTCCCACAGCACGAAGTCGCCCTCGACCAGCGTCGGGATCCGCGCATTGGGGTTCATCGCGAGATAGTCGGCCTCGCGGGTCTTGCCGAAAGCCATGCCGGCGTCGATGCGCTCGTAAGCCAGGTCGAGCTCGGCGAGGCACCACAGCACCTTCTGCACGTTGACCGAGTTGGCGCGGCCCCAGATCGTCCGCTTGGTGTCCGGCATGAAGTCCTCCCGCATTTCGCCTTGGCGCGCGTGATAGCGGAATTCCTCAGGCGGAGCGACGGCGATTGCGGCGCGCCCCTCATGCAAAAAGCTCCGCCGTCGGCGGAGCTTTCATTGCAAGTCGAACCTGGCAAGTTGAACTTGGTAAATCGAACTTGGCAAATCGAACCTGGCAGATCGAGCCAGACGATCAGTGGCCGAAGAACAGCCACAACAGAATGATCACCGGGATCGGCACGCCAAGCATCCATAGCAACAGTCCACGTCCCATTGCGTCCTCCTCAATCGTTATGTCGGAAGGACAACACCGGTCGCGAGGGCTGGTTCCTGCGGCGCGGCCCTACCAGTGGCCCGTATTCGGCATCGACGACCACGGCTCGGCCGGCGCCTTCGGCTCGCCCTTCTGCAGCAACTCGATCGAGTGCAGATCCGGCGAGCGGACGAAGGCCATGTTGCCGTCGCGCGGCGGCCGGTTGATGGTGACGCCGGCCTTCATCAGCTGCGCGCAGGTGGCGTAGATGTCGTCGACCTCATAGGCGAGATGGCCGAAGAAGCGATCCTCGCCATACTTCTCCTCGTCCCAATTGTAGGTGAGCTCGACCAGCGGCGCGCCGCGCGTTTGCGGCTGCTTCTTCAGCGCCTCGAGATCGTCCGCCGAACACAGGAAGACGAGCGTGAAGCGCCCCTTGTCGTTCTCGATCCGCCGCACCTCCTTCAGTCCCAGCGCATCCTGGTAAAACTTCAGCGCGACATCGAGATTGCGCACGCGCAGCATGGTGTGAAGGTATCGCATGGTTGTTGCTCCCTTGAACGGATGGGGTTTTGCTTTGGGCCGGGACGGCGGGGACAGGAGATAGCAGGAAAGTGGGAGGAGGGGCAGGGGGCGGGGGCAAATGTGCGTGAGGGCGAATCCGGGCTTGGGCTTTGTCAGACAATGGCAGACGAGTTGTCCGTGATGGTTGGATCTGCCTGGGCTGATTGGGACCGTCTCTTCCGCGCTGCCAGTCTGGGTTTACTCCCCTTCTATTTCGACCTCGGCGACAAGAGGGGGAGAAGTCGTCGCGGTGGCGGCTTCTCACCACCGTCGTGGGAGTTGTTCGACGACCGCTCATGGCCCATCAGCCGAAGTGGCGGCACGCCTCATTGACGTCCGTTCAATGGGGCATAGCCGACTGAAATTTGCTTAGGTTGAGTTTTTCACAGTTTGCCCCAGAGCGGTCATCAGCTGCCGTATTCGGGCGAAGTTGATATAGATCAACCTTGATGATGTGCATAATCGACACCGCAAAATGTTGCTTGCAGTCTCTTCGGTAGGAATGAGCCGCAAAGGATAGTCAGTCGTCCAATCATTGACACATAAGGAGACACGCAAATGAGGAAGCTTGCTTCGGTAGGACTGATCGCCGCGGCCATGTTCGCTACTCCGGCCATGGCCACGTGGTACGACCAAAACGGCGCAGCCGTCCATCCGTCCCGCGTCGTTCACTGCATTCGGGCTCCAGACGTTGGCAGTTTTGCCGGAGCTCCGTTCAATAAGCCTCCCTGCGAACCGGCAACATGGCGTAGGGCGGCGTGGCACGACACTGTGTCCGGGCTCCAGACGTTGGCAGTTATGCCGGAGGTCCGTTCAATAAGCCTCCGTGCGAACCGGCAACCTGGCGCTGAAGCGCCAGGTCACACAAAAAACGCGTTTGGGTGCAGTTACGTTGACAGTGCACTCAATTGATGCTGTCCGCCAAGCGCGGTCCGAAGCCGAAAGCCAACGGGGTGGCGATGGCGAATGAATCTGATGCACCGTCACCGTAATTCCGCCTATCGCTTGTCTCCGGTCACCTGTTCGCCCGGCAGGTTAGGCACGGCTTTCCGGATCCAGTCTGCATAGGACGACACGCGGGTGTAGACACCGAGGCCCGCCCGGGGGCTGTCGCAATCCTCGCCCAGGCTGACGATCCCGACCTGATATTTCCGGTCCGCGCTGTTCAGCAGCACTGCCGGTCCTCCGGCGCCCCGGTGCAAACATACGACGGGAATTACGGTGACAGTGCATCAATTGACACCGGGCTTGCAAGCACCGAAGTCGTAGGCGCAAGTTCCTCGCGGATGAGGAGGGCGGCGATGTCACGTTGGAGAGGCGGCTGCAAGTTCATTCACGGGACTCGAAAAGACGTCGGTGCCTTTTGCTTAGGATGAGCCGTCGCGAATATTTCGACGAGGCGCTGGTCCATTTCGACCTTTCTCGCTGGCGTGTAAGTTGAAGGCGAAGAAACGAATTTTTCCATCTCTTTCTTAAAGTCCACCGCCTTATGCATGGCAGAACGAAAGGCGCTCCCACGCTCAACGAAGTTGGGGTGTGGTCGCGTAACGATCGACATCAGCAGCCACGAGAAGCCCCATATCGCGGTCAGCCAAATGAAGACATCGCACGTGTCCACTATAGTCCATTCGGTGACGGCCCCGCTGTCCGAGAGGTCCGCATGATGAACAATGTGGTTCCGCCGCTTCGCCAAGCTCGTGAGATGTGGCAGAAAGCTTGCTAACGAAGATGAATCGAATGAATGCCGGAAGCAAGCTTTCTCTACATCCGCTTCGCCACTGAAGGTAAATTTGTAATTGGGGCGGAGGTTGCTCCTGATGTAGTCCTCGGTCGATGCATGTAAAAATACTACGATTGCCCTCATGAGGTCGCCGCTAACTGACTCCATGGCCACTGCTCCCGCTGGATCGAAACTGGAGCTGCGAGTGAACGCGACGTCAAAGAGAGATTGAATGCGCGTAAGGTTGGTTACAAACCTTTTATGAGCGCGTTCTGCTCGTTCATACATTGAGAATTCCGAATTTCAGTGACGGTGCACTCAATTGACGCTTTCCACCAAACGTGAACCGAAGGCGCAGAGCCAGCAGGGTCGCGATCGCGAATGAATTTGGTGCACTGTCCCCCATAATTCCGGACGTCAATCCGGAAAGCGGGGCAGCTTCGATCCGTCCGTCACCTGGATGCGGGTGGCGTTGATCACCATGGCGACCATGACGTAGTAGCCGTTGACCGCCGTGAGATCGACGACGCCTCGTTCGCCGAAGCGATCTTTCATTCGCGCATAGGTCGCGTCGGAGACGCGCTTGTTGCGGTGGAGTTCGGTCGAGAAGTCGTAACAGATCTCTTCATCCGCGCTCATTCCCGTTGGACGTCTCCCATCCGCGATGGCGTCGACGATCTCCTGCTTGATGCCGGCTTGCAGGGCCGCCGCGGCATGCGATCGCCAGACGTAATCCTGCGACAACTCGCGGGCCGTGACGAGGATCGCGAGCTCGCTCAGCGCCGGGCCAAAGGCCGTCCCGCGGCGCAGATAGCCTCCCATCAAACGTATCGGCGTCACGAGGTCAGGGCTGTAGATTAGCTTCTCGAACGGTCCGTAAGGAGGGCGTTTGAGGGCGGCCTCGAATTCGGCCGCGGCCTTATTTTGCGCCTCGTCATAGCGCTCGGGCGGAATAGGCGGCAGGCGCGTTTGCTGGGCGCGAACGGGTGCTGCAACCAGCAGAGCGCCGAGGGCAACGATAATGAGTTTCATGGCGACTTCCCCAAATTGGCTTCCCCTGCAACACGCGACAAACATGCTGCGAAGCGAGCCGCATCAGTGCCGTCTGCAATATGGCCTCAGGATGACAACCCAGGCGGCGAAGATCGCTCTCCCTCTACTTCTCCTCCGCCGCCGTCGCGGTCGCCGGGCCTTCGCCCATGATCAGAAGCACGGCGTCCTCGTCCTTGGCGCCGTCCCAATGGACCTGCTTGCCCGCGTGGGTCACGAAGCTGCCTGATGCCATTGGGGAATTACGGTGACAGTGCACTTAATTGACGTGACCAGGACTGGAGGCATGCTGCGGCATGGCCCGTCTTGCCTGTGTCGTCCTCCCTGGTCGTCGCGACCATGTCACTCAGCGCGGCAATGGCCGGGCGCGCACGTTCTTTGACGACCGGGCGGCCGCTGAAACCGGCCAAGCGCGGACCGAAGCCGCCAGGGTGGCGACGGCGAGTGAGCTTGGTGCACTGCCGCCGCAATTGTCAGGGCCTACCGGGCCACTTAAGTATCAGATCACTTGGCGTAGCCCTGAGAGCGCAGCCACGCGATCTTGCGGTCACCGTTCATCCAGTCGTCGGCGTCCGCCTTGCTGGCAAATCCGGTAATTTCACGCTGCTCGCTGTCCGGATAGTCGGCGAGTATTTTCCAGTCGCCCTCGGCGACACGTACGGTTCTGAAGGTCACTTTGATTTTAGCCATGTCGCATTGTGCAGCGGTTGGCTCGAAATGAAAACCCGCATCGGCAAACTTCCGCACTTGCGCGTATCTCGAGGCTTGCCCACCTCAATGGTCGAACCCTCGGCAGTTGAACCCCGTCAGAGATGGGGCGACTAAACGCCATGGCCGCACTCCTTGCAGAACTCCTGTTTGATCTCGTCAGAACTCTCGCTGGTAACTGGCTGAGACAGGCTGCGGTAACCGTTTGTGCGTGGCTCGATACGAAAGTTCACGGCCGCGCTGCACGCTTTGTCGTGGGCGGCCTTCTCGGGCTCGCCGCCTATTTTCTCATTCCTGTCTTCGCCGGGCTGCTGGGTTTTTGATGATCTCCGTGAAAGCGAACGTCATCATCGCATTGGCCATCGGGGCGCTCATCTCGTCGGTGCTCCTTGCCATCGAGCCGCTGACCGACTTTGCTTTTCTTTCGCTGGAGTGGCCTGGCATCACCGCAGCGTATTTGTTCTGGGGGGCGGTCGGAGGCTCGAGCTTCGCAGGCATCGCCATATCCTGGATCGTGAATGCACTCACCTACGCTCTCGGTGCTTTCGCCATTCTCATCATTTTCAGCGCTCTCAGGCTGCTGGCCAGGCCGAAGACTTGAGAAGCGCGGCTGCCTCCTGGAGCTTATGAAGGCTGATCCGGACAAAGGCGCAGCGGAGATCCACGCCATGATGGGGGCGGCATGAAGCGCTGGCTTCAAAGGCTCGGAAAGATCGCGAGGGTTGCGGCGATTTGCGGGACCGTCGCGTGGCTTGTGCTTTTGACGAGCTCTCCCCAGGCGCCTGATGCCGCACATCCTGAGCGTTACAGCCACCGACACGATGTCCGGTATGTGAGCCAGGAGATGGGATCGACTCTGCGAATTCTGCTCGGCTCGACGTTTGCCCTGGTCCTGGTGGCGTTTGGATGTCACTTCGCGACCAGGGACATGCGAGATGGGACGTAGCCGCAGCGTGTTCGTCGCTGCTGGACCATGCTTCGCATCGCTGGGAGCGCTGCGTCCGGGGCAGGAGCTCACATGAAAAGCCGCCCCTGACATGGCCAGGGGCGGTCTTCGAAAAGTCGGTCTAGTGACCGGTGCCGGGCTTCGACGTCTTCGGCGGCTTGCCGTCTTCGACGCGGCCTTCGTTCCTGAGGTCACGACCCTCCTGAGCCTTCTTCTGGCTCTCGGGCGACTTGCCGTGCTCGTTCAGCTCTTCCTTGATATAGCCGGCGGCTTCCTTGGCTTTACCTTCAACGCTCATTGCAATCTCCTCATCTGGAGATGGGTCAATGTGCGGGAGAGCCGACCGTTCCTATCCGCCGGTCATTGTGAGGATGCCGTCGGCAACTACGCAGCAATCCGCCGTTCGACAGGCGCCGTCAGATATTTCAGCATCTGCGCATGCTCAAGGTCGGGAACCGCGATCGCAGTGTGGCTGTAGACCGCATGGGTCCGCGAATTGGCGATTTTATCCAGGATCTCTTTGCCCTTGATGACGTGGAGGCCCATGCCCTCCTGCGAGGGGAAGATCGCCAGCACCACGTCGTAAGCCGCGATGACGGCCTTGAGCGCTTCGGCTTTGTCCTCGGCGATGTCAACAAACACGCGAACATCAGCCGCGAGTTCACGCAGCTCGTCAAAATTCAGCACTGTGGGTTTACTCCAACGCAACGATACTGGCGGGGAGAGTGGATGGGTTAGGTTACCGAAGTCTCAACAACGTGCCCCGGGCCGCAGGTTTCACGACGAGGTGACGCGATGGTTGGGGATAAGCGGGTTGCGGAGACGGTCCGCTCGATCCAGCGCGGCGCACCTAGCGCTTGGCTTCCTCGTTGCGAAGCCTGTTATCCTCGGCCTCGTCCACGAGCTTCAAGGCGCTGCCGTCGTAGCTCAGCTTGAGCCCGCGGCCGACGATCCACGTCCATCCCTCGCGGGCGTCCCTGGTCGGTTGGGCGTTGAACTGGTCGGAGATGGATTTGACGGCCGCGTCCTGCGGCCCCGGATTGTTCAACTCGGCATTGACGCGCCGGATGGGGTGGCTGGCGTCGACGTCGTCATTATAGACCGTGACCCTGGCGCCGTTGATTTCGCATTCGAGGATGTACGAACCTCGACCCTGTCGGCAGCGGTAGTGACGTTGCGTGACGAGCTTGTTGGTCTCCTCGAATGTCATCCCGGGCGAAAAGCCGAAGATGTCGGACTTCTTGACCTGTGCCAGAGACGCAGGCTTCAAAAACTCCGGCTGGATGGCGACCAGGGCGGCGACCGCAACGACGATCAGGCCGGCGATAACAATGGCAATCTTCATCAGCCCCTCACGAGAAACATCCGACCATATACCAGCCGGCGCGCTCCACCAGGCAACCAAAAGCGAAAGCCCCGCCTGGGGGAAGCGGGGCTCTCTGATGGGGGTGAAGCTTGGGGACTTCAATTAGTTAGACGCGCCGGCGGCAGAATGGTTCAAAGCGAACGCGGCGGCATGCCGCGACACTTTCACGGTAAGGGGTGGAACCCCCGCACAAGGCATGCTTGTGTTTTGGGCCTCAATGGGTTCTAAGCCCCGTGACTTCATGACCTCCGGCGTGAATCGGCATCACACTTGCGTGGTTCAGCCGCGTCCTGAGCAGGATTTGCTCGCCCGCACAAAAGGAATTCAGACATGGCGAAGATGACGAAGACTCAATTGATTGATGCAATTGCCGAGGGCACGCAGCTGTCGAAGAACGACGTGAAGTCGGTCATCGAGTACATGGCGACGGTTGGCTACAAGGAGCTCAATGAGTCCGGCGAGTTCGTCATCCCTGGCTTCGTCAAGATGTCGGTCGTGAACAAGCCGGCGACCGAAGCCCGCATGGGCGTCAATCCCTTCACCAAGGAGCCGATGCAGTTCGCGGCGAAGCCGGCGAGCAAGTCGGTGAAGGCCTCGCCGCTGAAGGTGGCCAAGGACTCCGTCTAAGCGGCCCGCGAGGGCGTCGCGGCGGCTCCCGGTTGCGGAGCGCCGCAACGACCGCCGGCTGGTGTGCCGGACACGGATAAGGAACTCTCGGGCGTCGTCAGGCTTTGCTTCCCAAAGGGAGACGTCACATGGCCAGTCTGAGCGAGGAACAGATCCGGGACCGCGCCTATCATCTCTGGCGGGAGGCCGGCGAGCCCGCGGGGAGGATGGACACTTTCTGGTATGAGGCCGAAAAGATGCTCCTCGCCGAGCGGGCCGCGCAAGGCGAAGTCCGGCCGGGGTTGAACGACAATTTGCCGGTCTGACGGTCAACAAGGGCCGCACGGAAATTTGCCGAGCGCCGGAACGTTGTCCGGCGTCCGGCGGTTGAGATGACGGCGACGGAATCTTGCGCGAAGCTGACAGTCGTCAAAGCAGCCACCCGGTGTAACGCCCGTGTGGCTGCTTTGTTATTCGCTGCCTTGTTGTTCGATAGCGACGCAAAGAAAAACCCCGGCGTTGGGGACCGGGGCTTCTCAAAGCTGGACAGCCGCGTCGCACAGCCGCCAGCACCACTGAATTCGGCCTGACAACGCGGGGCGGGGACTTTCGTTCCGGCCGCTACTCCGGCGACACCGACACATCGATGATCGCCGGCGGATCGATCTGGCGCTCGCGCCAGACGATGAATTCGCATTTGGGATTGAGCCACTGATATTCGGAGCCGCGCGCCTTGAGGTGCGCAAGCGCCGCATCGTGCGCCGTGGTCTCGTCCGGCGCCTCGACCATGATCTCCACGGTCTCCTCGATCTGACGAACCACCTCGACGGCGTAAAATTTCCTGGTCACGGTCCCTCGCTCCGGAATGGCTAACGGGGAGGGCGGCGGCGCGTTCCCAAAAGAAAAACCCCGCGCTTGCGCACGGGGCTCTCTTGGCCGGCGGCGATGGGATTTCAGCGCCTGGCCGCCAGCGCATCGAACTTAAGGTTGAAAACCCAAAAAGCAACCGCGCTGTGGCGACGGAGTGTTCGTCAGGCGGCTTTCCATGTGAGCGGGCGCGAAAATCGCGTGCTTCCAGGGGGCCCCGCAGCTCCCGTCAGGCTCGAGGCGATGTGCGTGGGAAATCGCGGGCCAGGGGCTGGACTTTTTGTTCTCATTTTGTTCTAGTTGGTCATCACGTTGGAGGTGACGCATGACCATTGAGAAACAGCGCGAAGTGATCAGGCTCTGGAATCAGCTGAGGAAGGTCGAGGGGCCGGCCGCCGAAGAGCTCCGCATCCAGATCCTCGAATGTTTTTCCGAGAAGGGCAACGCCAAGCGAGCGGCGTGAGGCGCGGGCGAGCCACGACGGCGACCGGCAAGAGCGATCTCGTCTGCCGTTGAAAATCTTGCCGATGAAGACGTGACGGCGCGCGCCTTCATCGATCGTTAGGAGTCGCGCCGCGCCGATTTGCTCGACTCCGATTCGTTCTTTGCGAACGAAATGGAGTCGGATGCAGAACAAGGCGTGGCTTCTGTGTCGATGCGGGACAGGCCTTGTCGCAGCGCATGAGCGTGATGCTTCGCACGGTCCCGTCCTCGTGTCCTCGCTACGGAATGAAGCGAGGGAGAGCGACATGGATGCGTGCTGGTTTCTCGCCGAGATCGTCAAAGTGTTCTGGTACGACAGGCGCAAGCGGCTGCGCAAAGGCAGGCCCTCGGTGCCGCAGGTGCCGCCGCCACTGAAGCGAGACGACACGGAGTGATCGGGCTTTCGTTGTGATCGCACGCGTTCGCTTTCGCGGCGATCCATACCACTTGTTAAGAGACGCTCCGCGCTGATTTCTTCGATTCCGATTCGTTCTTCGAGAACGAAATGCGGGCGAAGCTGGAACAAAGCCGTACCCGTTCAGGAGTTTGGGGCGGAGGCGGTCTGAAGCTGTGCGCCGGGATCTCAAGGGCAGATGCCTCAAGCCTTGCGCAAACTCCTAACGAAGATTTGCGGGAAAGCCGATAACCCTATTCGGTTAGGTTAAAACCCCAATCGCGTTGCGCTTGCGGCTGCTTGGGATAGGTGTCTTGGCAAGGACAAGAAACGACTTTGCCCAGAAGCAAGTTTGCATGACACCTTTTTCAGAACCATCCTTTTATCAGGGCGACCGCCACACCTACCGGCGCGTCGCCGTCGTCGGCTCGCTGTTCTGCCTCGCCTTCGTGGTGATCAGCTTCTCGCTGCGGCCGCAGCTCGAGGACACGCGCGTCGCGGTCAAGGCCGACCGGCTGGTGCGCACGGCAGGTCAGGCGCCCCACACCAATTAGCGCTCGTCACCATAGGTGCGATCGTCGGCGGAATGGCCCGGGCACGCGGTGCCGCGGCGCGCAAGCGCGACGAAGCCGGCATAGCCGGACAGGTTGAGCAGAATTTCGAGCCACGCGGGCATGTCGGGTCCCTTCTTGCGTGAAGAGGGCTCAACGTGCGCGGGAAACATTTGTTCCCCACTCGCGAGAAACAAACCCGGTTACAGCGGAGAGGACGGGTCCAGCCGCCGGCCGAGGGTTGCGACGGACGCGCTCGACGGCTGCTCCTTGAGGAACTCGGCGATGGCGCGCGCCAGCTCGCCGTCGCTCATCGGCGTCGGCGGCGGGCGCAGCGCGCCGACACCGAAGTTGCGGACGATCTCGTCGTAATGCTGGTCGCGGGATTTGGGAACGAGCCTGCGGATGCGCCCCAGCAAAGCGGATAGCGGCAATGTGTCCTCCTCGGCATCCATCCCGTTGGCAGCCATTCATGCCTGCTGCCATTGTCTTTCCCTGAAACCAAAAACCCCGCCAGCATCGCGGAGATGCTGACGGGGCATCGTGCTGTCGCCTCTACCGGATAGCGGAGGCTTCCGCACTCGAAGATGAAATCCGCGGAACGCGCTTTCGTTCCGCTCGTGCCGATATTTTTCTGCCGTCCGGGTTCCACCTCTGCGCGCAACCATCGCGGGCCCCCGACGTTGTCCCCGCGAGACGCGAAGGAGGAGAGTTATGAAGAAGACACTGGCAGTTCTGGCCACCGTTGCCGCCGTCGGCGTGACCGCAGTCGCGGCACCTGCGCCTGCAGAGGCGCGCGGCCGCGGCATTGGCCCGGGCCTCGCATTCGGCCTCGCCGCCGGCGCGATCACCGCGGGCGCGGTCGCAGCGTCCCATCCGTACGGCTATTATGGTCCGGGCTACGGCTATTATGGCGGGCCCGCCTATTACAGCCCTGGCCCGTATGCCTATTATGGCGATGGGCCGTACTACCATCGGCGCCACTACTATCGCGGCTGGTAACGGCTGACCAAGTGAAAAGCCCGGAGCGATGCTCCGGGCTTTTTTCATGCGTGGCGATCGGAGGCGCCTTAGGGCCAGAGCGAGGGCCGCTCAGCCTTGCGCGCATTGTCGAGCGTCGACACGAAATACTCTTCGCGCTCGCGCTGGAATTTTTCCTGGGTGGCACGGAAGGCGGCGACACGGGCGGCGATCTCTTCGCGTTCGCGGATTTTGCGTTGTTCGTCTTCGGTCATGTCAAATCCCCTCTACACGTCAGTATGTGTGCACTTCAATATGTGTGCACGGCCGAACTCACGCACTGCCGCCGCAATCACGTTGAGTCGCGTTAACACATGCATTGGCGCTTCTGATTGGGGCGTCAATGGGGAGGCGGCATTGCAGGATTGTGATAAGCGAAGGTCGGAAGAAATTGCCCACCGCAGCTTGCGCGATTCTTGCGCGGCAGTGGATAACAGCGTCAACGATCTTGCCGCTAGCGCATGGTGCTGCTGGCGCAAGGCCAGCCCGGGAGGCCGCAAGTGATTGCATCGGATCTTCGCAGCGGCGTCGAACGACTCGGCGACATGATCGCCGAGTCGAGGACCATCGTGCCGTTCACCGGCGCGGGCATCTCCACCGAATGCGGCATCCCTGACTTCCGCTCGCCGGGCGGAATCTGGACGCGCAACCGTCCGATCCCGTTCGACGAATTCGTCGCCAGCCAGGAAGCTCGCGACGAATCCTGGCGCCGCCGCTTTGCGATGGAATCTGTCTTTGCCGCGGCCAGGCCCGGCCGCGGTCATCGCGCGCTCGCCTCGCTCTACCACGCTGGCAAGGTTCCCGCCGTCATCACCCAGAACATCGACAATCTGCACCAGGCTTCGGGCTTCGCCGTCGAGCACGTCATCGAGCTTCACGGCAATACCACTTATGCGCGCTGCATCGGATGCGGGCAGGCCTATCAGCTCGACTGGGTGAAGCGCCGCTTCGACGAAGATGGCGGCGCACCCAACTGCACCGCGTGCGACGAGCCGGTGAAGACCGCGACGATCTCGTTCGGCCAGATGATGCCCGACGACGAAATGCAGCGCGCGACCGCGCTGTCGCAAGCCTGCGACCTCTTCATCGCAATCGGTTCCTCGCTCGTGGTGTGGCCGGCGGCAGGCTTTCCGATGATGGCGAAGAACGCCGGTGCACGTCTGGTGATCATCAATCGCGAGCCGACCGATCAGGACGACATCGCCGACCTCGTCATCCGCCACGACATCGGCGAGACCCTCGGGCCCTTTGTCGCAAATTGAGGCAGCAGTTTGATTCGCGGCTGTGCAAGCTGTTCATAGGTTCCGGCGAATCTCTTTTTTATCTATGCGTCTCAACCGGGAGTGTTATCTTTTGAGTCGAAAGATTCGCGTCGCGTCGAATTGAGAATATTCTCTTAAGACGCGTGATTCGACGCCGCCGCTGAGGCGGGTTGCAATGGGCAGTGTGGGGTCCGGGGTTATGGGGTCGTCGGACGGATTTGAGTCCAAGAAGATCGGAGTTCCCGCTGTGGGCGAGCACGGCGGCGGTCGCGATAACGCGCTAAGCCCGTTCAGCGGACTTGGCGAAGGCAGTGCCAACCTCGTCGAGGTTCACGGCGTCATCAAATGGTTCGACGCTTCAAAGGGCTACGGCTTCATCGTTCCAGACAATGGCTGGCCGGACGTGCTGCTGCACGTCACCGTGCTCAGGCGCGACGGCTTCCAGACCGCCTATGAGGGCGCCCGCATCGTCGTCGAGTGCATCCAGCGCGCCAAGGGCTACCAGGCCTTCCGCGTGGTCTCGATGGACGAGTCGACCGCGATCCATCCGGCGCAGATGCTGCCGCCGCGCACCCACGTCACGGTCACCGCGACCAGCGGGCTGGAGCGGGCCCAGGTCAAATGGTTCAACCGCCTGCGCGGCTTCGGCTTCCTGACCTGCGGCGAGGGCACGCCCGACATCTTCGTGCACATGGAGACGCTGCGCCGCTTCGGCATGACCGAACTCAGGCCCGGCCAATATGTCCTGGTCCGCTTCGGGCCCGGCTCCAAGGGCATGATGGCGGCCGAGATCCATCCCGAGACGGGATCGCCGGGATTGCAGTCGCACTAGAAAGCTTGCAGTCGCACTAGCGGCGATCGCCTACTCCCGCAATCGTGACAAGAGGCGCGCAGGTGGTCCGGCGCGCCTCTGGCTTTTGTCACGGTCGCCGCGTAAGGACTGGTCCAGTCCCACGCCCCCTCGAGTACCGTCCCATGAATTTTAACCGAAAGGCCGTCTGGTCCATTGCAAGGGGCTGGCTGGCCGCCATCCTCGTCGTCGGCTGTGCCGTCGCGAGCGCGCCGGTGCGCGCCGCCAGCTTCCAGCCGCTCGAGATCGTCACCAGGAACGGCGTGCAGGTGTTCTCGGTGGAAATGGCCACGACCGAGGAGGAGAAGCAGACCGGGCTGATGTACCGCAAGGAACTGGCTGACGGCAAAGGCATGCTGTTCGACTTCAAACCCGAGCAGGAAGTGTCGATGTGGATGAAGAACACCTACGTCTCGCTCGACATGATCTTCATCCGCGCCGACGGCCGCATCCTGCGCATCGCAGAAAACACCGAGCCGCTGTCGACCAAGATCATCTCGTCCCAGGGGCCCGCGCGGGCCGTGCTGGAGGTGGTGGCGGGAACGGCGCAGAAATACGGCATCCGCCCCGGCGACCGCGTCGGCCACCCGCTGTTCGGCACCAAGTAGGGCGGGCGGGGTTATTGCCGCCTTGCCGGCGGCTTGAAAGCTTGCTGGCGCTTTGGGAAGCGTGTATCGACGGGGCTCGCCTGACATTCGGGGTATAGCGCAGCCTGGTAGCGCGGCAGTTTTGGGTACTGCAGGTCGTTGGTTCGAATCCAGCTGCCCCGACCAATAAAATCAGAGACTTAGCCGGACTTTGAAATCCAAAAGTTCTACCGAGTCGCCACCGGGTAGCCACCGGGCCAGAATTGCACCCAAAAATATTTCACGAAATCGGCTGCATGTTTTTTTGCGCCGACCGCCATATATAGATGTGCCTCGGAAATTGGCGAAACGCCGGTAGCCAGGACAACGCTGACGGACATTTGAAACGGCTTTAGCCGGTCCGGGCGTATCGACCCTCCACCAGGAGGTTTTCCTGTGGATCTATTATCCCTCGACCAGACCGCCACCCTGACCGGCCTATCGCGCTCGTCCCTCGCAAAGAAGCGCTGCGACGGTACCGGGCCAGCGTTCTTCAAAATTGGGCGGGCCATCAAGTATGCCGCCGCCGATGTCGACGCCTGGATAATGTCTCGGCGGCGAACCTCGACCTGGGGCGCGAACGACACCACCAGCAAGGCGGTGGCGGCGTGACGGAAACGACTAACAAAATTCAGCACGAGAATCTTGTTAGCCGTTTAAGCAAGATGCAGAAGGAAATCATTTCCTATCTGTTTACAGCGCCGCAGCCAACGCCGCATCCATCAGGCGGTCTGACCGTCTATCACTTGCCTCGCACGGGAGACATTATTGATGCTCTAGGCCGAGAGAGAACGGCGGCGAATTTTGCTGCTGTATCGAAGGCGCTATTGCGGCTTGAGAAACGCGGATTGATTTACTCTTATCGGGCAGAGCTTTGCTACTGGCGCGGCAAGGGAAGCGGCTACGCTTTAAACAAAGACGCTCGAGTCCACGTAACGGCGGCATAGCTTACCGCCTAGACTACCAGCACGATCGGCGCTTCAGCCGAGTGCATCGCCCAATAGGGCAACCCCAATTAGGGGATTTCGACATTGAAGATCCTATCCATCCGTCCCAGCCCTCCGGGCTCGACGACGCTCGCGCGTTTCGACCTGCAGCTAAACGACCATCTGAAGCTCTTCAACCTGCCCCTTCGTCAGCGTGACGGCGACCGCTGCTGGACCGTCGCACCGAACGCTTTTCACGAGCGCACTGCCGCGTTCGGTGAATCATTCAATCGCGCGATTTCTGATCTTGCCCTCAAGTCTCTTTTGGAGCTTCCCGCCAATGCAGCCCGCAGCTAAAACTTCCACCGACCTCGCCCCTATTAGCCACCTTCGCCGCGGTCTCAGTGAGTTTGGTTATCGACCCGTAGCGTGTGACGGCAAGGCTGCGACCGGAAACAACTGGCCAGACCTACACCTTGCCCCGAACGTTGCTGACGCCTACACGCGCCAACATCCTGACCATACCAACACAGGACTCATCTGTGGCGAGCTTGTCGGCCTTGATATCGACACGCCACACCAGGAAACGGCCGACGCTATCTGGGCGATGGTGAAGGAGTTGCCTGGCGCAGACAGGGCACCATATCGCATCGGCAAAGAGCCAAAGCGCTTGATCACCTTCCGCGCAACCGAGCCACGCGAGAAGCGCGCAACTGGCGCCTATGAGGTCAACGGGCACAAATGTCAGGTCGAAGCTTTCGGCGAACGAACGCAATTCGTCGCCTACGGCATCCACCCTGACACGGGCAAGTCATATGAATGGCACAATGGCAGTCCCTCCGAGACTCCATTTGCCGACCTACCGGAAATCACACCGCAAGCCGTGGACGCGCTACTACGCCGTGCTGATGCCTACTTCGCGGAACGTGGAACGCTGATTAAGCGCGCCAAGACTGCGGCGAATGACAACCAGCCGCGCGCCGCTGACAGCGACCACCCGTGGTCTCGTGTCAAAGAGCGTGCATATGCAGACCTTGACGCGTGGGTGCCACAGCTTGGTCTTGAGGATCTAAAGCGCTACCAGTCTGGTTTCCACAGTGTAGCGAGCTTCCGCCCGACCAATAGCACAACCGTTAAGGAGCGCGGTCGTGCTCTAAATATTCAGCCGTCCGGTATCTGCGACTACGCGGACGGAGATCGCGGGTATAGCCCAATTGACTTGGTTGGGGTGTGCCTCGGTCTGCAACCGCAAGAAGCCGTGGACTGGCTGCGCGATCGTGTCGGTGAGCCAGACGATGGCACACCTGCCATTTCAACAGACCGACTATTGAAGAAGAAGGACGCCACAAATGAAGTTGTGGACGATGAAGATACCGAAGATGCATTCCCCGGCATCATGTCGTCTGGAGAGTTCGTGCGCGGGTTTGTTCCGCCGGACTATTTAATCGACGGGATTATCCAGTCTGGATTCCTTTATTCGATTACTGGGCAGACCGGTGCCGGCAAGACGGCCGTAGCTCTGCTGATGACTTCGTGCATCGCACGCGGCGAGCCGCTATCCGGGCAAGGTGTTAAGCGTGGTCGCGTTCTGTATTTCGCGGGCGAAAATCCGGATGACGTGCGGATGCGCTGGATTGGGCTTTGCCACGAGTCAAAGCTAAATCCAGATGACGTTGACGTCCATTTTATCGAAGGCGTGTTTTCTATCCCCGAGTTCGCCGAACGCATCGAACAGGACGTCACGGCTCTTGGCGGTGTTGATGCGATATTCGTTGACACGACAGCGGCCTACTTCCCAGGCACCGACGAGAATAGCAACGTAGAGATGGGGGCCTACGCGCGGTTGCTTCGCTCGTTGACGCGCATGGAATGTAGACCTGCTGTCATTGCAGCCAGCCACCCCATTAAAAACGCGAGCGAGGGGAATCTTCTGCCGCGCGGGGGTGGTGCATTCCTTAATGAGGTGGATGGCAACCTGGCCCTTGCGAAGAAGGGTGAGCGCACATCCGAGCTTCACTGGCAGGGCAAGTTCCGAGGACCCGAATTTGCTCGTATCACGTTTGACCTTCCCGAGATCCGGGTTCCGACCTTGGTGGATAGTCGTGGCAGGCAGATTCCCACTGTCATGGCGAAAACTGTGAGTGAGGGCGAGATAGCCGCCCGTGCCGCGTTGGCGACGAAGGAGAACCAAGAGATGCTTCTTGCCATTCGCGCCAACGGCAAACGGAGCCTGCGCGAGCTTGCGGAGCATCTTGGTTGGGGCGACGATGAGGCTGGCAAGCGCAAGGCGCAGACCGTCACCGACCGGCTCAAGAAAGCGCAGCTGGTGCAGTACGACCTCGGAGTCTGGTCGCTGACCAAAAAGGGCGAAACTGCCGCGCCAGAGGCAGCGCGTACGCTCCATGAGGCACGTACGGCACGCCACAACGCTGAGCGGGTGGTGTCGTCAGGCCGGAGAAAGCCTGAGCAAGTCGTACCCGCCCGTGCACGCTACGGTACGGACTGACAAAAATATCATACGAAACAATGTCTTATGCGCGTACCGCAGCAGTGCACGCGCAAACATAAAACCAAAATCTATGACGGGTGGTGGTTTTACCACCCCCGTCATTGGGAGAAATCAGAACCGTACGTGCATTCCCTTTTACTAGGGGGCGCGCTGTACGGTACGGCACAGCAATTTGACCGTATCGGCCTAGCGCCGACAGCACCAGAGCAGCAAAAGCTGCCACCTATCACGTCACGGAGCACCGCACCAATGACACCCGCCAACGACAACACGCCGCGCACCCCCGCACAGCACCGCGCCATCCTGGCCCAACAGCGCGCGCAGCAAGCCAAGACAGAGGTCCGCTCTCGCAATCGAGACTGGCCGACGTTCGGCCGCCTGAAGCGCGCGGATGCATGGTCGCAAATCCAGGCCCTAGAGCGATATGCTGAAGATGAGGGCGTATCACTGTCTGAGGGAACGATGGCTGCGGCCAACGACAACGCACCTGTCGACGACACCGGCCGCACCGAAATCAGCCGCGTCGACAGCCGGCTTGGCGAGGAGGTGCCTGACGGCGACGATCTCTACGCGGCCGCTATGGCAGATGAAGAGGACCGCAGGAACGGCCGGCCAGAGAAGGCCAACAGAATCTTGTATGACAATAAAAAGCGCATTGTGGCCGTTAAGGTGCGTGGCCGATACCGCAGCTTGGTCGAAACCTTCAGCGAACCGCGCGGGCCAGCGGAGGACAAGGCCAGCGTTGCTATGGATGCCGGCTTTGGCATGCCTGACGAGCTACCGGACGTCCAGGATGAAGCGGCGCGGCGCATGGATCACATCGCCATGAAGCGCCGTCTGGGCCGGGACGCTTGCCGCATATTGGAACTGGCTCTCGGCACGCTTACCAGCGAGGAGATCGGCGAGGAGCTAGGCCTCAGCGCCAAGTCCGGCGAACGCATGGCCGTGAAGCTGGTTGACGGTGCAATCGTGAAGCTGATGGCTGAGTACGCCCGTCGCGACGCCGCGGATCGTGAGGCGGCTTGATTACGGGCGTACCCTGATGTCCCAAAGGGCAAGAGGCCGCCTCGTTTGGCGGCCTTCAGAACGCAAAGAGAGCTATGGCAATGAGCACCACAGGCACACTGCCCAGGATGATTACGGCGATCTGAAACGCGACCTCACTGCCCATGGTGGAAACACTAGCATAGGTTGAGGCAGATCTGACGTGCAGTTTGTGCCAGTAGCGAGAAAAATGGGAAATTTACGGGACTTAGGGTGAGGTGGCCTTGGCAGCCGGCAGGCTCGCAATGCGACCTGACAAAGCACTCCGGCGTGGGATTTCAACGGCAATGTCGCGTGGGAACTCCAGCACACTTCTGCAGTTCGCCGAAACGGCGAACTGAAAAATGAAAGGGCGGATCGCTTCACCGCCGATCACGCTCCCTAATTTGCCACTCATTCCGCTTTATCCCCCATGGGGCCACAATTTGTGGCCCGACGTGACGTGTAAGAAACTAGCGCCGGTTCGATCCCGGCGCACCTTTTTCCGGCCCTGAGCCGTGAAGCCGCTGGGCGGCTTTTTATTTCACCCCCTAATCGCAACATCCAAATCTGAAAGGATCAGGCCCCACGATGGCCTCACTTAATGCATGTCTGGATTCCATCCAGACCCACATTGGCTTTCCCCGATCGCGAAGCACCGGCATCGCGAGGCGTTTGCAGGAGGCGGGCATCTTGCCTTCTGGCGCGCCGGGCGTTGCGCCAGACCTCGACGAGGATGGCGTGCTTGACCTCATTGTCGCGCTGGCCGCAGATACCGAGCTGCACACGGCAGTCGCGGCGCTTCGCTCGTATCACAGTCTGACTCCCGGTGGCATCAACTTGGCAGCGGCACTGGCCTCGATTCCCAATGCACCGGTCGCCGTTGCGCTCCTAGTTGAGGATGCCCGATCTGGCGTTGCGGAGGCGCGTAAATCTCAGATCGAAGTGTCCTGCAGTGCACGCTCCGTGGCGATCCACAAGCCGAGTGGTGAGGTCAATCGCTTCATCGCGGCCGGCGCCGATCCTGCACATTGGGCGCTGCGCGGTCACCATAAGTCAACCGCACTGAATGCTGCCGCGGTTGCGGACGTTTTGGACGAAGTTTTTGGAAAGGTTAGTTAAGTGGCAACCAAGAAAAACGCTGACGAATTCCGCGTGTTGAGCCTCGCTGAGGCCGACCCTGCCTATGCGGCACTATTGCAACGGCAGAGTGAATTGAGCGCCCTGCTGTCTAAGCTGAGAAGCGAACGCTCTGATCTCGATAAAAAGATCGAGGAACAGCCGAAGTCAGCCTATTCAGCCGGCGTGTCGCGCCTCTTAGGCGATGATGAAGGAGCCGCACCGCAACTTAGAAAGCGCCGCTCCGAAGTTCTCGGCGAAATCACCGATGTCGAGACGGCACTGGTCGTGATCAAAAAGCGGCTCGATGAGGCCCGCAATGGTGCAAGCAAGTTAGTTTGTGACAATGCGCGACCCGAATACGCCCGCCGTCTCGGCGCCCTGTGCAGGTTGCTGGCTGAGGTGGAAGTCGCCCGTCAGTCGCACGATGAATTGCTTGACGATCTGGAGCGCGAGGACGTGAACCCGGGCTACTTGCGTATTGTGCGCCCGTTCTTTCTTGGCGATAGGCGCGATGGGAAGATCAGCTATTTTGTGAAGGAAGCGCGGGAGGCTGGTCACAATGTCTAAGGGATCCGAACGCACCTCCGACGTCGCGGACCGGAAGCCAGTCCGCCGCAGCGTCAAATTGCCTGGCGAAAGCCGGCACTCCGAAAGCACGGACTCACCCGCCGTGATTGCCCGCAAGCTCATGCAGGCCAAGCGCGAGAAGCGACTGAGGGCGGCGCAGCGTGACCGATAAGATCTCTGGTTGGGCGATCTCGTGGAACAAGCCGGCCATCATCGCCGGTTTGTTTGAGGAACGCTTCGCGCCGGCCTCATTCGACAGGCACCTCGCGCAAAATCCGGACGTCGCCGCGCTGTG
This sequence comes from Bradyrhizobium sp. Pa8, assembly GCF_052588265.1. Lineage (NCBI taxonomy): Bacteria > Pseudomonadati > Pseudomonadota > Alphaproteobacteria > Hyphomicrobiales > Nitrobacteraceae > Bradyrhizobium > Bradyrhizobium sp. Pa8. The sequence goes on from NZ_CP176767.1 coordinate 4,624,255, forward strand.
GGCTCACGACTCCTCTAGGCCGCTCGGGCGTGTCAGCAATGGCACCTTGAAATTGCGGTCGACCAACGCCGGCCTTTATTATGAACTGCAGCCGAATCCCGATGCGCCGCTCGGGCAAGAGGCGTTGGCCACTGTGGGCAACGGCACGGTCAATGAGGTGAGCGTATCTTTCACCCCGGTGGTCGAGCAGTGGGACGACTCTGGCGACATTCCGAAGCGGCTGATTACCGAGGCCAAACTGTTTGAGATTTCTTTGGTCCTGTGGGGAGCCTACGGCAAGGACACTTCAGCTCAGATCAGTCGGGCAGTGGGCAACAACACAGCAGCCCGCCGTCGCATTGAGGCGAAGATGCTGGCCCGCAGAATACCGTTGGTATGATGAGCACCATGAAATTCGGAACCCTACAGCGCATTGTCGCTGACGATGGTCTTGGCCGGCTATGGCTTGTCGATGCCCATGGCGTCGCGCACGCGATAACTCGCAAGTTGTTGCGCGAGGCAGGCGTCGTGCACCCATCGGCCGGCGATGCGTTCGAATTCATCGCGAGTGACGGCGAGGCCTTGCAGCTACGGAAGGTAGCCGCGTGATTCCGGTTGAGAACTACGCGGCGGAATTCGCGGTGCGCGACGAGCGTGGCAAGCGAACGTGGCGAGCGTGCGAAGTGGTTGGCGTTCGGGGCGAGCCTTTTACTATGCAGTTCGTTATCGTGGTGCGGGGCCCGGTGGAATATGTCGACGTCGTTGATGAGGTTCGTCGGCGACCGCCATCGACTGAGCCGATTGGCTAGGCCCACCCCCGGGGGGGGTGTCCGCGATCTCTCCCACCGCCGCCACTAGCTACCGGCGGCCCAGTCGCGCATTAAATCCCGCAAGTTTTCAAAATGTAGCATCTGCTGCGACCGCGAACCTGTTGAGGTCGCGCTGGAGTTGAGGGCGGAATTGATGAAGAGAAGCGGAGACCATCTATGAAAATCAATCTCGGGGCGCTTCCGTCCGAACTCACTGAACCACCGCCCGATGCACGCGGCTGGATCGCATTCCAACCTTCGACCGGCAAGGTCTGGCGGCGGGTTGATGGCGTTTGGCTCCGGATCACGGAATCTCAGGAAATCCAATCTGTCGGATGTGGCTAATAAGGCGACTTCGCGAAACAACCTTGGTGCGGCCGGTGCGGTAAAGAAACAAGTATTCACATCGTCCGACACATACACGCCATCTGCAAATTTGCTTTATGCGACCATCGAGGTCGTCGGCGGTGGTGGTGGCGGCGGCGCTGTCAATGGCACCACGGGCCAACTCTATCAAGGCGGTGGCGGCGCTTCCGGCGGGTATTCACGCACAATCGCGTCTTCGGCGACAATCGGGGCATCCCAGACAGTAACTATCGGTGCGGCTGGTAGCGGAGGATCGGCCGGCGCAAACAACGGTTCGGCCGGCGGTGACACCAGCGTGGGTACACTGTGCATCGCGAAGGGCGGTGGCGGTGGCAAGTACGGAAGCAGCGCGCAGATTGGGGCCGGTGGAGCGCCGGGTGTTGCCGGGACTGGCGACATAGCAGCAACCGGCATGGCGGGTGGGTCGGGCCTCTACAATTCAGTCAATGCCACTATCGCGTTTGCGAGTGGGAACGGCGGAAGCTCGATTTTTGGTGGTGGCGCTCAAGGTATCGGAGGACCCGGCGGCGTTGCCGGAATCAATGCGAGCAACTACGGCGGCGGTGGATCCGGTGCGTCGAGCAACGGGTCGGGCACCCTGACCGCCGCTGGCGGAAACGGGTCTGCGGGGTTCGTCATCGTCACGGAATTCTGTTCGAGCTAGGCGAAAACTCTACGCGTGGCCGTCTGCGGCCGCGCGCCGCGACAGGCCTTTCTTTTGGCGAAATTCGGGCACTAGTTATCTGACGGTACGCGAATGGGTGCTTGACGAGCGCTAACGTTTGGTCGGCACGCGGTGTCAACGGAACCAGACACCGCGTGCCTATGAAGCTCGTGCCAGTGCGCGGACAGCCCACACGCAGAAACGGACCGCCTCTATTCACGAGCAACAGTGTGTCGAGTATGCCGCGTCGGTCTGACTAGAAGCTGACGACTCCAGTGGAGGGGCGAGATTTGTCAATCCGCGCAGGCGCGGCCGGAGAGGGTGAGCCGGTCAGCGATTGGACGGTGAGCGGTGAGGCGGGCGGAAGCGGTGGAGGTGAGAATACGGGCGGTCTTAATTTGAGTGTGCCCGTATTGGCTATGACAGCATGGCTACCTATGTTATTGTTCATGAATCGGAGACGAAAAATGCGCGAAAACACGGGTGGCCGCTGGAGTGTAAGGCCGGCCTCAGGCTCGGCCCAGAGCAAGACCGTGACGATTGTATCGAATACGAAGGCGGGTGGCCGCATCGGATCGACGACAATCCAGAGCGCAGACGCGGGGCGCTTTAGAACCGCCAAGAGTCTGGCGGCATCGGTCTTGACCAAAAAGGGCAAGTAAGGGTCCCACGTTTTGGGGAATTACAATCCGATATTCGAGAAGATGTTTTCTCGGGTGAAGGAAAGCGGTGATCTTATCACCGCCTATATCGCTTACGGTATTTACAAGGAACGTAAGCGCGAGTTCCTCATCGAGAGAAAGTCGACAACGGGCGCCGCCGTTCCGCAATCAGACATCGATGTTTTCCAGTCCACATGGAATGACGGGCAGATAGATCTCGCGTGGGACAAAGCAGATCAGATGCTCGCCACGTTCGCAGTCTCCTATGCCGACGAAGAGAAAAAAGAGGCTGTAAGGGCCGCGTTAAAAGACGCCGTGCGCGGGAAATTTTGGAAAGATGTCACCGTAAATGCTGTTGCCAATCTGTTTTTCGCAGTCGGCACGGTAGCCCTTTATCTGTTGCTTAAGTTTATGGGCTTTGACCTAGTTGAAAAGCTCGCGAAGCTGTCGTCCATGCTACATTAGCCGTGACGAGCAATTGTCAGGCTAGCTGCTCAGTTCGCTTCACCATAACTAACGCCCCCGCCTCGGCGGTCTTGGAGCTGGCTTTGCGGGCTTGCCATCGGCGTGAGCGAGAACCGCGCCGGCAAGCCGCCTCTCATCCCGCGTTGCTTTTGGATCGCGCAACTTCTTCCCAGCCAGCTTCTCAATTTCCGGCGAGTGATCTCGCGGACCTTTAATGTTTGCCATATCTGCCTCCCTTGATCTGTCACAACTATAGGGCGGATGAGCCGAGCTTGGCAACCTTCCCGAAACTGGACTTTAGATCGACCGGCTGCGCGGTCGCCGACCGTATTTCAGCAAAATCTAGGCATCCGGGGCGTCAGTTTGGCGCCCCTTTCCGTTGTTTTGGGGGCCGGGTGACAAATCCTAAACGAATCCTATATAATCTGATGGGATTTATGGCCGGCAGGGGGGCCGTTGCCCAGAGGGAAACGCAAATGTCGATCGCTTCGTCCTCCGCAGCGCGACACATCTGCGCGCGTGGAAATTGGGGCGTCACGAACCTCGCCCTACAGAAAATCCTTTATATGGCTCAGATGGTGCATCTCGGACGCACCGGACAACGCTTGGTCGCTGCCGAATTCCAGGCATGGGACTATGGCCCCGTCGAGCCCCAACTCTACCGGCAAGTCCGAAATTTCGGAAGCAAACCAATTCAGGACGTCTTTTTCTGGGCCCCGCCCATTGGTGGGATGCAGGAGGCGGCTACCTTGGATGAGGCGTGCAACTTCCTTATTCAAAAATCGCCCGGTGAATTGGTTGCTATGACGCATTGGCAGAATGGAGCTTGGGCTCGTCACTATGTCCCTGGATCAAGAGGCATCCCAATCCCCGACGCTGACATCATTGCCGAGTACCGCGCGCGAGTCGGAAGCGCATGATTTCTCTGTAATCGTTAGGCAGTCTCCGTCTCATCCGAACATGGTTGAGACGAGTGCTGCAGCGTTAGAGGCTGCTCTGCAAAGGGAATCTGACGAGCGCCGCGAAGAGAGGTTTTATTGGATATGCGGGTGCGTCACCCTCATAGATCTAGCTACGTTTCCTCACATTGGCTTCGTTGGCGTGATCTGCGTCTTCCTAATCGAGATATTGGTACTGGGCGCCTTGGCCAGAAAATATGCAGACGAGCGCATTGCAATCGCAATCGACAAGATCATTGCTTCTATATGCGATAAGTTTGGGTGGAAATGATCCGTGCAAAGCACGTGAACTTATGTCGGGTCGGCTCTCGTATCTCCGACTGGCGCCGAGTCACGTCCGCGCTGTTTTTTACCTGATTGTCACCGGGTAACGGGCTAGCGTCGGTGCGTGCGCTACGTCGAGCCGTCAACTTTATGGCGTGGCGCCCTTGTCCAGCGCGTCGTCCAGCGCGTCCGCTAGCATCCTCAGAAACGGTTGATGCCATTCATCCGACAGCAACCAAGCCGGTAGGCTGGCGACGTAGCGGCTCAGCGCGATGACGCCCGCAAGCGTTGTGGGTTTGGATTGGAGGAGCACGTCTCTGTACTGGTCGAGAGCCAACAACCGCTCCTCGCTGATTGCCTCGGCGGCGTCAAATTCGCCCCCTTCGACTAGTTTCGCGGACATGGATGCCGCGGCATCGTATTGCGCGGAAAGCCCGCGGTAATGCTCAATCACCTCAAAGATCGAATCTAATTCAGTCGCCATGGCGCATTTGCACCAGGCCACATGAGATCGACACCTGCCGGGGTTGGTAGGTGCAATGGAGACCATTCGTCGATACATCTTGAGGGGCATGCCCGTAGACTCGCACTCCGCGCGGCATGTGCCTGGCAGTGCGGGCGCGACAGGGACAGCGTCGGTCTGCATTCCCGACGCCGAGTCGTGCTCGCGCTGCTTGCGGTGTGCGGGTTAGTCATAAAAGGCACCGGGTGCGCTCGCGATAGCTGACGAAAGGCTGGCAGGCCGTCTTGCTTCAATCGCGACCGACGGGCTGCCAGGACTCCAAGTCAGTCCCCAGTCGCGTCCCAGAATGAGGTGCCCCAGCCCGGGCAGCATGCCGGGGTGACACGTTGGGCTGCCGTGAGCCAGAAGTCGAGCCACGACTCGATCATTATGACCGTGAAAATGTAGAGCAGCATCACGCACCGCTCAAAATCGCAGCGCGTTGAAAATCTGCCCCATGCTCCGTGCAGCCGCGGTAGGATCCTGGTTCGCGCTTTGAGGTGCAGTCCAAGCACACGCGAGAAAACGGCAGTTGCCAATCGCGCATAAGAAAATCTCACGTCCTGAAAAAGAACTAAGTTACTATCGCAACCAAGGGCTGTCCACCAGAAAGAAAGCAGCTTCGCTCTCCGTAATTGTCCGGTGGTTAGCTAAAGTGAGAGAGGTATGTCGCTAAGATTGAGTGGGACGGTGCGGATGTCGTTGCATAACGATTCCCTGTCGATTTAGACAGGTGCGCCCTGGTTCGATATGAGCGCATGATCGCCGCGGTGGAGGGCACTCCTATGCGACGTTACTATTTCCCGATCATTCACAACGGAGAGATGCAGGTGGACGAGATGGGAGAACTGTTTGGCTCTGCTGAACTAGCGATCCAATACGGCGCCCGTGTCGCTCGGGACATCGTCAGCGATCCCGACTACGATCACGCTAGCGGCACCGTCGTAATCGTGGTTGACGCCTCCGGTGCAGCGATCGCGCGGCACAGGGTTGATAGCGTTGGCGCGGCAGAGCACTGATCTGCCGCGCGCGTTGTTGCTGCGGTGAAGGATGCTAAGGCGAGGAGGGGAGGCGGTGCAATCCCGTGCGCATTTTTACCCAGTCCAGAGCGCGGATGCAACCGCGCGCGGCGGACGCGAGACTGACTGTAGCGGTCAAGCGGATGGCTCGTTCTCGTTCAGCACATCCACAAAACGCGCGTGTAGTGTTATCTCGTGCTTTGATCCGTCAAGCAGAACACGAACGCGGTAGCGTGTTCCGCCAGATCCGAGAACAACGCCATGTCGGCCGGCCATTTTGGGACCCGCCGCTGCGTTCACGATGATCCGTTGCCCCTTCACCATCTCGTTTTTGACGAGTGTGAGGTCCAGTGGGTTCGGCAGGCTGCGTCTGTTTGGCGGAGGCATGGTGGAAACTTAGCGCCGCCGGACGCAATTCAAGGCGTCTCCTCGTCGTACCAGGTGGTTTGCGATCAGTAGCCCGACAGCCAAGACGGCGAGGGCGACAGTAACAATCTCGCGGATCATTTGGACCTCGAAACGTTCATTTACCTCGCAAGACCATCAAATCGTCAAGCCATGTTGGCTGAGCTGCTGTCAGTCGCGGTGTCACGGACACTCAGCGAGCAATAGAAGATTGTTTGGATGAATGTCGTCCGCCGCCGTCTTGATGTACTTTTGCCCATCGTGCGTGGCCACGATCAAGCCAACCACGATTCCGTCCTCTTCAATATAGAACTCCCATTCGCCACTTTCGATGTCTTTGATTGTTTGACTGACAGATTGCCTCCATCGACTTCCGTTTGGATATACACCTCCGACACTTTCAATCCTCTCGTGGGGATTCATCTTGTCGGTCTTATTGATGCAATGAATGCGTGCGAGTTTGGCCACGTGGGTCTCTCCTTCGTCTGCAAGGCTAAGTGACCAGCTTAGACTCCGGCCGTGGAATAGGCGGCCGCCAATCCTGGTAGGTGCGCGGGAGGACTTTTCGCTGGTACAGCTTCGAGGGCACGCCCCATGGACTGCCATCCGCACGGGCCGTGCTGGTCAGCCTTGCCATTCACGGTGGCCAGGCCGTCCATCAAAGTTAGCGGCGTGTGGTAGGGACAGCGCTATGGTCCAACGCTAGCGCCGAGTCATCGCCGCAAACTTCACTGGCAGCGCGGACGTGGCAGGGACAGCGTCGGCTTTTCGCATGTTTCCCGGCGCCGAGTCGCGCCCGCGCTGCTTCCGTCGCCCCAGTCGCGAGCCCAATCACGGCTGAAGGAGGGAAGGCGATGTCTCCACTGCAAGCAGTCACCCGTTGGCTGGATTCACAAGATTTGGACATGCAGCTTGAGATCGCGGGCTTCGCGACATTCTTAACGTTTGAGCATGATGGCATGCTCGCTTTTGGCACGTCGGAGCAACTCGAATCTCTTCATCGTTGGTTGAACGAGTTGGACTTGGCTGCATGCATCGCCGCAGACCGAGCTTTGTCTTTTCGGGTTTACTTCGATTGCTTTGTCGCGGAAAGAATGACGGACGTCGGATGGAGGCGAACCGAAGAGCTGGTGCGCAAAAGACTGAAAGAGGCCAAGCGCGACGGGAAGTTAGTGGCTGCGCGAAAGGCGCAAAGGATGCTAGAGCTTCTGCCCGCTCGAAAGGAGAGTTGGAGGAGGGTCGTGACGTCCTGGAATAAATTGGCTGCGACTCACCTAACGAACGAGGCCATCACAAGTTGGAGCGCCGCTATGCCGAGGGCGACTCACGAACCATTTTTGATCGAAGCGACCAGCGAAGAGAAGTGAGGCCGAGCCGCCAAAGCGCCACCATAGGGCGAGCCAATCGCGGAGGGCAACTAGCTTTTCGGCACCTAGCCCCAAACCTGCTTTAGCTCCTTCTGCGCCTCGGCTCGGCGTTCATCCAGGTAGTCTGCGAGATCCTGAAGGTGGATTCCTTTGGCACATTTCAGGCTCTCCTCCATGCGCACCATCGGAATTTTCAAATCGCCTTCGTTCACCTTGCGAATGAACTTTCCCGGATCAAGGTGGCTAAAATAGTCGCGGCAGACGTCCTCCACGGGGATCACCGCCTTGCCGCTGTATTGCGCCATCAGAAGGAAGGCCGTGTTGAGAGTGGTGTGGTCCTTCGACATCGCGCGCCTCCGAGGTGAGGGGGCATGCTCGGCCGCCGACCGTCAGAGCGCAAGACGCGCGGAATCGTTGTTAACAGAAGCAGAGTCTGCAGTGCCGGTCGGTCCAAACAGTGATTAGACGAGCTTGCCCCGCATGCCGACAGCATCAGGTCAGAGTCTTGCGGCTTTGATCACTCACTTGGCCTTTCCTCGCAGCCCTAACTCCACTAGCCGGCGGATGGCTTCCGGTCGGCCGGGCAGGTCGGCCTGCTTGCGGCGCCAGTCGTCTATGGCCTTGGCTATCTCCGGCTGGATGCGGATACCCACCAGTTCACCAGTAGCCGGCGCTCTCTTTTTTGGTGTTTTCATGTTAACATGACTTGCGTTGCTCATGTAGCCATGTTATCACGAAATCAGGCCGGCGCAAGGTTGCAGCCCTGCGAACCGGCCCTAACCCTAACGCGAGGTTACCGCGCTCATGGCTACCGTCCACATTACCACAAAGCAGACCGAAACCGCCCGCGAACTCAAAGACGCGCTGCTCGAACAGATCGTCACCGTCCGCCACGCCGCCCGGGCCGTGGCCGATTATGCGAAGGCCGATTGTGGGTATACCCCGTCCAGCATGGAGTGGCTGACCTCAAACCTTTCGAAAGACGCACATCGGCTGCACGATATCTGGAGAGATTGGTTCGTGGCCGATCGCCGGGCGCGCGGGATTCCGGAACCCATGCTTCCGGCCGGTGAGCAGTTGGACGCTGCGGAGTAGCGCCAGCTGAGCCCGGACACGCAGCCCGCCCCATCGCTGGGGCGGGCTTCTTCTTGCTCTTTTTTCCGACTAGCGTTAACGCTGCCGCCAGTGGTGCGTTGGGGGAATACGGTGAGCGAGGCTCGCGAGTTTATCGACTTCTGGACCGAGAACAGCATCCACGCCGTCGAGCAGTATCGGACTCCCGGCGCGTCGCAGGATGTGGCGGAACTCAGCCGACGTCTTGTCGAGGCCGCTGGGGAGCGGGGCATCTCGGAGTCAGACTTGCGGGCTGAGATCGGCGAAATCTCCGAATACATCAGGGACCGGCTCAGGGCGGCGAACGACGCTGAGCGCGAGCGGCGGAGTTTGGCCTAGGTGTCATAGCTGCGAGTCGAGGCCCACCAAAACATTGCCGAGTTCCAGCCAGGGCCATCCTTCTGAACCTAATTCAAAGCACCGGGGCAACCGGTATCATGCCGATTGGGGCGCGTAAGCGCGCGATTAGTCCCGGCACAGTCATCAAGGGCCGTTGCCATATTTGCCGTTCATCGCATCGGCCGCCTCCGTCGCAAATTGGGCGGGCCTTCTGTCGCGCACCGTAGTTGTGCGGACTCCCATTTTCGGAACGCTGTGTTCTATTGGATGAACACTTGAACGAGATTTGAGCACCAAAGATATTGGACTAGAGGAAGCCGCAGTGCGGTCCAGCCTCACTGCGGCTTTTTCATTGGTCGGGGCGGCCTTTCCCGTCAGCGCCGTCACTTCCCATTCATGGCGTCGGCGATCTTGCCAGCGATGAGATCCGCAGCCCGCTTAGCGGGGTTGACCGCAATGTGTGCGTAACGTTGCGTGGTGCTTGCCTGCGTGTGGCCCAACAGGCGGCCGATGATAGGCAGGCCGAGATCCGAGCCAGCGCCGACGCTGGCGAAGCTGTGGCGTAGGTCGTGGATTCTCACATCCTCGATGCTAGCGCGCTTGCGTACGGCATCCCATGGGCGCTTCAGGTCCGCGCGCGGCTTCTCGTCCTTCGTGCCCGCTGACTCGCTGGCGATCACATAGACGCCGATGCGGGGTAGGGCGTCTAGTATTGCGATGGCTGGCGCAGAGAGCACGACAGTTTTCTGGCCCGTCTTGGAGTCGGGCAGGAATAGCAGGCCGCGGCCTGCGTCGTACTCTGCCCATCGCAGATTGAGGATCTCTCGCAGCCTGCAGCCCGTGAACAGGAGCAAGCGCAACGCTGCTGCGGCATGCTGATCGATCTTCGTAAGCCTGTTCTCGGGCTTGGGCGCGTGTTTGGTCTTCTTGGTTGGATCTGGCGCCCACGGAATGCCGACCGTCTCGGCCTCTCGAACTGCATCGCCAACAAGATGCAGTTCTTGTTCGGTGAGGTAGCGCTGCCGTTGCGTTTCGACAAAGGGTGTGATGCCGGCGGCTGGATTCTCGGTACGCTTGGGGAGTATTTCCTCATCGAGGCCAAACTCATAGATTGTTCCGATCAGCGACACGACCCGATTTGCTGCGACATCGTGTCCGGCTTCTTTGATCTTGAGGTGCAGGCGGTTTACGTCCGGTCGAGTCACAGCCGTGGCTTTCTTTTTGCCTAGGGCAGGGCGGATATGATTCTTGATATAACCGGTGTTCAGGCGGATCGTGCCCGCCTTGCATTTTGGCTTCAGGTGGTCCCTGACGAAACTATCAATCAACTCGTCTACGGTTTCCGCCTTCCTCGCAGCGCCCCGCTCCGCGGCCGGGTCGGCGCCCAGCTTCACTTTGGCCAGCAGCGTTTCAGCGGCTTCCCGGGCCTTCTCGGGGGCTAGCGTGGCGGGCGTACCAATCACCATACGGCGTTTCGCAACGCGCCTGCCGCCTTCGCCAGGGCGATACTCGACCACCCATGACTGCGCGCCCGTGGGCGTGACCTTGACGCCGAAACCGGTCAGCTCCGAATCGTAAAAAATGGTTGTTTTCGTCACTGCGGGAAGGCCGGTGACCGCACGTCGGCCGAGTTTCAGTATTGGCATCGCTTTCTCCGGAATAGCCACCGAGTAGCCACCGGATCATGTATTGGGCGGAAACGACAGGAAAGCAATGGAAATGAGACGCTGAATATATTTTAGTATTATCAATAGCTTATATAACGAGCGGAGTTCGATGGTACTAAACGGAACCCGTCTGAAAACAGTCTGCTAAGTTTTGGGTACTGCAGGTCGTTGGTTCGAATCCAGCTGCCCCGACCAGTCCCGAGGTTGAAGCTCCTTCAATTCTCTCGATATTGCGCCGCGCTCGTCCCGTTCCGTTGTCGCCTACGACGGTCAGGTTGGCAGGACGATCCCCGCGAAATTGCGCCAGCTGCAACTTTTGCGTGTGTTGGCGTTCCGGCTGCGTTTCAATTTCAAAACAACAGCCAATCGACGAGGCGCCAGGCGATCCAAGCGAGGGCGCAGATCCAGCCCAGCATGGCGATCCCGGCGACGCCGAGCCCGCACAGCGCGAACAGCGAATTTTCGGTCTCCGGCGTGCCAGAGAGTTTCTCGGTCGTATCGATTTGGCTCACTGCATCCCCTTGCCTTGCGGCCTGATGTTCGTTGGTCTCTGCTCGCTCGTGAAAATTCACCGGCCGCGCTCCAGCTCACACGGTCGTGAGACGAGATGACCGTCCGTACATCGCGCGGACATGGATCGCAGCCACGCGGCTCCCCCGGACAGACGGGAAGAACCTGCAACTCATGGCGCGGTGATTGGTTGCGACCGCAGAGGCGGGAACATGACAACTAGTCGGGACGGACCTGTAACGCCCAGAGCACGTCGCACATCCGAGCCGGCGCTTTTGCGGGGGCGTGGGGTAGGCGGCCTATCGCGACCGGAAGCGCGCGCGAACCTTGCCTGAAGCCTTGACTGAAGCCTTGGCGCTTGTTCTTCACCAAACGCCACTTCTGCGCGATTTTTCAAGGCATTGCGCCGGCCGGCCCGACGCAGAATTCGCAAAATGGCTTCGAACCTTTGGCTGTCGCCATAGACATATGAGCATTGGGGATTTCAGCGCCCAATGCCTAAACGGACGCCGCCAAGCGATGATATTCCGCTTGAGCGGCGTCGCGCTATTCCGGGGATCAGTTCGTCGCGTACCAGCCGAGCGGAAACGGCACGAACGGCCAGGCCAGATGATTGTCGTTGGCCGCCTTCGGCGGTTCAGAGACGGATGTCTTGACTGTCTTGACGCGTGGCGCAGGCGGCACCGAGCGCACCGCCAAGCGCAAACGTCCACATTGCATATTCATTGTGGTGCCCCGGTCAGCAAGTCATTTGAAAAATGAAAATCAGTTCGCAATTGCCACGCGTCCAAAACGGTGCGCTCATTCTCAAATTGTGCACGCATCATAGAAAAATCGGCGCCGGCTTTCAACGGGTCTTGGCGGGTACCCACGAGGGGTAAGGTTGACCGGTTAGGTTAAGGCCGAGTGGTTGTTGCGGCCGCATTCCTGGCTGATATCAGGTCGGCAAGGCTCGCGATGGGCTGCCTGCAATCGGTGCTCACACAGGTCACAGTTCGTCGCGGCGCTCATATCCTGTGAGTTTTGCGTCATGTCTTTCGATCGCAACGTCCGAACCGTCCATCAGCAGTCGAGCTGGACCGAGATCTGGCACCTCTGGACCGTGATCGTGCCGCGCCGCTCGATCAACGGGCAGCTCGTCTACGGAAGGGTCTGGCGCCGCCACGACGGCCGCGACTGGATCTACAAGAAGTTCACCGAGTACGACAGCGAAGCGGCCTGAGCCGGCTCCGCTGCCGCAATGGAAACCCAGCGCCCCGTTCCGATTTCATCGGAACGGAAATGGCTCTAGGCGGCCTTTGCAGGCGCGGCGGCCGCAGGTTTGGGCGGCGGCGGCTTCAACGGCTTGTCCTGCTTTTTCGACCAGGAAATGTAATAGGCCACCGTCGTCATGATCGCGATGCCGGCGATGCTGACGAAGATCTGCGCGAACAGCGAGCCCGAGCTCATCGACAGCTCGAAATGGCCGACGAAGGACAGGAACACGCCGACGCAGAACACGGCGAGCGACTGCTGGCCGCAGACGATCAAGGGATCGAACACCTTCCACTCCAGGCCCGGCCATTCCTTCGGCACGAAGCGGATCACCAGGATCACGATCACGACGAAATGGAGGAAGCGGTAGGGCGCAAGGTTGGTCTTGTCGTTGGGGTTGAAGGCCGAGAACAGCCATCCCGGGAACATGCCGCCGAGGGTGGGGAAGCGGCCGGCCATGGTCATGACCAGCGCGAAGGCGAGATAGCCGAGGCAAAGCCACAGCGTGATCGGCGAATTGATCACGGCTCCCGAACGCCGGGCACCGCCCATCGCGCACCAGGCGCCGAACACGAACAGCACCTGCCAGGCATACGGGTTGAAGTACCACTGGCCGGCCGGATAGGCGGTCAGGTTCAGGCCGTAATGGCGGGCGGCGAGCCACAGCACGATGGACAGCGCCATCGTCAGGTCGGGCTTGCGCAACATGAACCACAACACCGGCGGAAACAGCCCCATCAGCACGATGTAGAGCGGCAGCACGTCGAGATTGAGCGGCTTGAAGCGCAGGAACAGGCCCTGGCGCAAGGTCTCGGTGGCGTTGTCGACGAGGCCGGCGACGTTGAACTCGTTGATCATGTCGGAGTCGCCGAAGCGCAGCGCCAGATAGCTGATCGAGGCGATGTAGATCACGAACAGGATGATGTGGGCGACGTAGAGCTGCCAGACCCGCTTGGTCAGCCTCGTGGCGCCGACGATGAAGCCGCGCTCGAGCATCATTCGCGCATAGACGAAGGAGGCGGTGTAGCCGGAGATGAAGACGAACAGGTCGGCGGCGTCGGAAAAGCCGTAGTTGCGGGTGGTGATCCAGTTCACCACGTTGTCGGGGATATGGTCGAGGAAGATCGCCCAGTTCGCGATGCCGCGAAACAGGTCGAGCCTGAGGTCACGGCCCTTTTCGGGAAGCGTGGCGTTGATGTTCAGGAAGGCCATGCGACGGAAGCTTTCGGAGGGGGCGGATACGCTGGTGTCGGCGAGACAGGGCCGCCGGGCGGGATCCCGGCGCGGAAGGCGGGTACGCAATTGTCACGGTGCAGCATAATGACTATACCCGTCGGCAAGGCATCCCGGGGGGACCGGAATCACCGATCAGTTCCCAAAAGGTGTCTCTATACTATGCCCGCGGTTTCGACCAACTGCTACCGTGACGCATCGGAATCGGACGAAAAGACGAAGAGGCCCGGACCACCCATGACCGCACGCATTTTCAAGCCCGCCAAGAACGCGATGCAATCCGGCCGGTCCAAGACCAAGGAATGGCAGCTCGACTACGAGCCGGAGCAGCCCCGTTCGGTCGAGCCGCTGATGGGATGGACCTCGTCCGGCGACATGAAGCAGCAGATCACGCTGCGCTTCCACAGCAAGGAAGAGGCGGTCGCCTATTGCGAGCGCAAGGGCATCGCCTACCAGGTGATCGAGCCGCAGGATTCGATCCGCCGCCCGGCCGCCTATGCCGACAATTTCTCGTTCCGGCGCGGCGAGCCCTGGACGCATTGAGGGGCGGCTGGCTGCTCCGACTTCATCCGACGTGATTTACTCGTCATGCCCGGGCCTTGTCCCGGGCATCCACGTCTTTGGGGCCGAGTGAAAGAGCGCAGATGGCCGCGACAAGCCCTGCCATGACGGCGGGGGGTACCCCGCCCGCAGACATGACGTCGCGTCCGATGACCCGATGCACGGATCAGCTGTCGCGCCGGGCTCCGGCCCCTTGGCAGCGATTCCGCAGCGTGCTTCGCTGACGTCATGACGGGATCATGGCGAGGTGGAGGGATGGCCGGGCGTGACCAGCTCGACGGCGTCGATCTGAAAATACTCTCCGAGCTGCAGCAGGACGGGCGGGTGCGCAACAACGAGCTGGCACTGCGGGTCGGCGTGTCCGCGCCCAATTGCCTGCGGCGGCTGAAATTGCTGTTCAGCCGCGGCGTGATCCGGGCGGTTCGCGCCGTCATCGACGAGCGGCTGCTTGGCTATGAGGTGGTGTCGTTCGTCTCGATCCAGCTCGGCAGCCAGGCCCAGCCGGTGCTGGAGGCGTTCGAGAGCTCGATCGCCGCGATTCCGCGCATCCAGCAGTGCTGGCGGATTTCGGGCGACACCGACTACCTGCTGAAATGCGTCGCGCCGAACGTCGAGAGCATGCGGCAGCAGCTGCTGCATTTCGCTGCGATGCCTGATGTGAAGAACGTTCGCAGCTTTCCGGTGCTGGGTGTCGCGAAGGACGTGCCGCTGCCGTTGCAGGAGGTCGTGGCGGCGTCGGCGGGATAGGCGATGGCCCCAGCAGGACAGCGAGCTGCGCCCCTCGCGACCCCCGACGATTCACAAAAGCCGAATCCGAAGTCGCCATGTTACATGAGTAACTCACCTAACTGTGACATGTGATTTACGAAGCCCTGCAATGCGCTGAACCGTGATTGCCGGGGTGGGGCGCTGGCCTACATGCGAGGTGTGAGCCTCAGCCTGCGTCGCAGGCTGGGGATGCTTTTGTGGGACCCTGAAGCAGGAAAAGACAACATGACCTCGACCTCGAAGACGTTCGTCGCATCCGCTGCGACGCTGTTCGCCTCTGCGTTTCTCATGATGACCGCGCCCGCCGCAAAGGCGGACGACTACTGCATCACCAACGGCGCCCAGGCTGCACACGGCTGCGGCTATCCGACGATGGAAGCCTGCCGGGCCGCTTCCGGCGGCATCGGCGGCATGTGCTCGCAGGCCGCCGGCGCGAAGACCAGCAACGATGCGCTCGCCTTCCAGCCGAAGCAGCCGCAGTCGCGTACCAAGGCTCGTCCGCGCAAGGATGCGTCCTCGAACTAAGTCACGATCGCCAATTCCGGCGTAAATGGCGCGGCCTCTGCGTTCGATCGCGGAGGCCGTGCGTGTTTGCAGGCCTCAGCGATACCGGTCGCGAAATTCGCGCGGGCTGGCGCCGGTCCAGGTGCGGAAGGCGCGCGAAAAACTCTTCTCGTTGCGGAAGCCGGCGATCTCCGCGATCCGCTTGATCGGCGTCCGGCCGCGCATCAGCTCCTGCTTGGCGAGCTCGAACTTTGCTTCTTCCTTGAGATCGCGCAGCGAGGTCGCTTCCTCGCGCAGGCGCCGATGCATGGTGCGGGTGGAGAGCGCCAGCTCGCTTGCGACATCCTCGGCGCCGAGAATGCGTCCACGTGCATTGCGCAGCACGCGGCGGACGCGCTCGACCAGGAGCCGGTCGCGTCGGTAGGGCAGCACGGTGAGCCGCAGCGCGCCCTTGAGCATACTGTCGAGATCGGCGGGGCTGCGGGTCAGCGGCAGAGAGAGATAATGCTTGTCGAATACGATGCGGGCGCCGTCCGCATCAAAGCTCAAATGCCTGCAGAAGATCGTCGGATAGACCGAGACGTGGCCCGGTTCGGAATAGGGAAACTCGGCCGCACGCAGCGCGATCGCGGAATCGACGGCCCAGCAGGAGAAGCCGAGGACATAGCGGAGCAGGGTGACCAGGCAGAATTCACGCAAGGGGCCGAGGTCGCGCTGCTCGCGAATGGAGATGGTCGCGGTCTCATCACCAAGCGAGAGCTCGAACAGCACGTCCTCGGTCAGCAGGCGATGATGCCGACACCAGCGCTTTAGCGCGACTTCGAGATTGGGGGCCGTGATCGAGGCGCGGCACAGCATGCCATAGGTTCCCCAGGGCAGTCGGCGCGAGAACCAGCCAAGCGCCTCGTCGTCGAGCTCGCGCATGGCGTGGCCGGCCAGCGCCTCGAACTGGGCCGCCGTCACCCGTCCGTCCCGGGATCGAACGAGGTCCGCGGTGACCTGCCCCTTGCCCAAGGCTTCGGCCGGATCCCGTCCGTAAAGGGCATAAGCGGCAACCACGCCGCGGACGAAGGCGGCGGGGGTCATGGCGCGGCGGGGCGTCGCGGTCGCGGCTTGAAAAGGCATGAAAAATCCTCGCCAAACTTGGCGGAAAATGCAACCTTTTCGACCGCCAGGACGCCCGGGCGGGGGTAGGTTCGGACCCGACAAGAATACGGAGGAATCGCCTTGAACATCCCGAGCATCGATTTCGATCTGGGCGAAGACATCAGCATGCTGCGCGACACGCTGCGCGCCTTCGTGGAGGCGGAGATCGCCCCGCGCGCCGCCGAAATCGAGAAGGCCAATCTGTTCCCGGCCGACCTCTGGAAGCGCTTTGGCGACCTCGGCCTGCTCGGCATGACCGCGCCGGAGCAATATGGCGGCTCCAGCATGGGCTATCTCGCCCATATCGTCGCCATGGAGGAGATTTCGCGGGGCTCGGCTGCCGTGGGGCTATCCTACGGCGCCCATTCCAACCTCTGCGTCAACCAGATCCGCCGCAACGGCAACGACGCGCAGCGCGCGCGCTATCTGCCAAAACTGATCTCCGGCGAATATGTCGGCGCGCTCGCGATGTCCGAGCCCGGCGCGGGCTCCGACGTCGTCTCGATGAAGCTGCGCGCCGACAAGCGCGGCGACCGCTACGTCCTCAACGGCTCCAAGATGTGGATCACCAATGGCGGCGACGCCGACGTGCTGGTCGTCTATGCCAAGACCGATCCGGAGGCGGGCCCGCGCGGCATGACCGCGTTCCTGGTCGAGAAGGGTTTCAAGGGGTTCACCCACGGCCAGCATCTCGACAAGCTCGGCATGCGCGGCTCCAACACCTATCCCCTGTTCTTCGACGAGTGCGAGGTGCCGGAAGAGAACGTGCTCGGCAAGGTGGGCGAGGGCGTCAAGGTGCTGATGTCCGGCCTCGACTACGAGCGCACGGTGCTGTCGGGCGGCCCGCTCGGGATCATGGCGGCCTGCATGGACGCCGTGGTGCCCTACATGCACGAACGAAAACAGTTCGGCCAGCCGATCGGCGACTTCCAGCTGATGCAGGGCAAGCTCGCCGACATGTATGCGACCTGGCAGTCGGCGCGCGCCTATGTCTATGCGGTCGGGCGCGCCTGCGACCGGGCCGACCACGCCCGCACGCTGCGCAAGGATGCGGCCGCCGCGATCCTCTATTCCGCGGAGAAGGCGACGTGGATGGCCGGCGAGGCGATCCAGGCGCTGGGCGGCGTCGGCTATACCTCCGAATTCCCGGTCGGACGTCTCTGGCGCGACGCAAAACTCTACGAGATCGGCGCCGGCACCTCGGAGGTGCGTCGCATGCTGATCGGCCGCGAGCTGATGTCCGAGACGGCCTGAAACCTTCACCTCATTGGAATCAACATGCCGCTCCATTCCAGCATCGATACGTCTTCATCCGACTTTGCGCGCAATTCCGAGGCCATGCGCGGGCTTGTCGCTGACTTGCGTGAAAAACTGAGCCAGGTCGCCGGCGGCGGCGGCGAGGTCTCGCGCAACCGCCACACCTCGCGCGGCAAGATGCTGGCGCGCGAGCGCGTCGACCTGCTGGTCGATCCCGGCACCTCGTTCATGGAGCTGTCGCCGCTGGCGGCGTACGGCCTCTATGGCGGTGACGTGCATTCGGCGAGCGTCATCACCGGCGTCGGGCGCATCGCGGGCCGCGAATGCGTGATCGTCGCCAACGACGCCACCATCAAGGGCGGTACCTATTATCCGATGACGGTGAAGAAACATCTACGCGCGCAGGACGTGGCGCGGCAGAACAATCTTCCCTGCGTCTACATGGTCGATTCCGGCGGCGCCTTCCTGCCGCTCCAGGACGAGATCTTTCCGGACGAGCGCCATTTCGGCCGCATCTTCTACAACCAGGCCCAGATGTCGTCGCAGGGCATCCCGCAGATCGCGATCGTGATGGGATCCTGCACCGCCGGCGGCGCCTATGTTCCCGCGATGTCGGACGAAAGCATCATCGTGCGCAACCAGGGCACCATCTTCCTCGGCGGCCCGCCGCTGGTGAAGGCCGCGACCGGCGAGGTGGTGAGTGCCGAGGAGCTCGGCGGCGCCGACGTGCATTCGCGGCAATCGGGCGTGACCGACCACTACGCCCAGAACGATGCCCATGCGATCGGCATCGCCCGGCGCATCGTCGGCACGCTGAAGCCATCGGTGCGGCCGAACCTCAACATGCACAAGCCGCGCGACCCGCTGTTTGCGGCGGAAGAGATCTACGGCGTGGTGCCGGTCGACGGCCGAAAGCCGTTCGACGTGCGCGATATCATCGCCCGCATCGTCGACGGCTCGGAGTTCGACGAGTTCAAAAAGCTCTACGGCACGACGCTGGTCTGCGGCTTCGCCCACGTTTGGGGCTATCCGGTCGGCATCATTGCCAACAACGGCATTCTGTTCAGCGAGAGCTCGCTGAAGGGGGCGCATTTCATCGAGCTGTGCTGCCAGCGCGGCATTCCCTTGGTGTTCCTGCAGAACATCACCGGCTTCATGGTCGGCAAGAAGTACGAAGCCGGCGGCATCGCGCGCGACGGCGCCAAGCTCGTCACGGCGGTTGCGACCGCCTCGGTGCCGAAATTTACCGTCGTGATCGGCGGCTCCTACGGCGCCGGCAATTACGGCATGTGCGGCCGCGCCTACTCGCCGCGCTTCCTGTGGATGTGGCCGAACGCGCGCATCTCGGTGATGGGCGGTGAGCAGGCCTCGATGGTGCTGAGCCAGGTCCGGCGCGACAACATCGAGGCCAAGGGCGATAGCTGGTCGAAGGAAGAGGAAGACCAGTTCCGCGAGCCCATCCGCGCGCAATATGAGAGCCAGGGGCATCCGTATTACGCGACCGCGCGCCTGTGGGACGACGGCGTGATCGACCCGGCCGACACCCGCCTCGTGCTCGGGCTTGGCCTCTCGGCGGCGGCGAATGCGCCCATCGAGCCTACGAAATTCGGCCTGTTCAGGATGTGATGCGATGGACCGTTCAATGCTCTACCGGCGTTTTCGCACGCTCCTGATCGCCAACCGCGGCGAGATCGCCTGCCGCGTCATTCGCACCGCGCGAGCCATGGGCTTGCGCACGGTCGCGGTCTATTCCGAGGCCGACCGCGACGCGATGCATGTCGCGCTCGCGGATGAGGCCGTGCTGCTCGGTCCGGCGCGGGCCCGCGACAGCTACCTCAGTGTCGAGCGGCTGATCGAGGCCGCGCGAAAGACCGGCGCGGAAGCCGTGCATCCCGGCTACGGCTTCCTGTCCGAAAATGCCGAGTTCGCGCGGGCCTGCCTGGAGGCGGGCCTGGTGTTCGTCGGCCCGACCGCCGCGATGATGACGGCGATGGGCTCGAAGTCCGGCTCGAAGGCGCTGATGGAGAAGGCCGGCGTGCCGCTGGTGCCCGGCTATCACGGCGAGGCCCAGGACGAGGCGACGCTTTCGAAGGCCGCGGACAAGATCGGCTTCCCGATCCTGGTGAAGGCGTCCGCCGGCGGTGGCGGCCGCGGCATGCGCATCGTGCGCTCGGCGGACGAGCTTGGGCCGGCGATCGTCAGCGCCAAGCGCGAGGCCAAGGCCGCGTTCGGCGACGACCGCATGCTGATCGAAAAATATGTCGACAATCCCCGTCACATCGAGGTGCAGATCATCGGCGACAGCCACGGCAATCTGCTGTCGCTGTTCGAGCGCGAATGCACGCTACAGCGCCGGCACCAGAAGGTGATCGAGGAGGCGCCGTCGCCGACGCTCAATGCCGCCCAGCGCGAGACGGTCTGCGCCGCCGCGCGAAAGGCGGCGGGCGCCGTGAACTATGTCGGTGCCGGCACGATCGAGTTCGTCTCCGACGGCAAGGACGTGTTCTTCATCGAGATGAACACGCGTCTTCAGGTCGAGCATCCCGTGACCGAGCTGATCACCGGCATCGATCTGGTCGAGTGGCAACTGCGCGTCGCATTCGGCGAGGCGCTGCCGCTGAAGCAGGACGAGCTCCGGCTCAATGGCCACGCGGTCGAGGCGCGCGTCTACGCGGAAAATCCGACCAAGAACTTCATGCCGTCGGTCGGGAGGATCTCGACCTGGCGCTTGCCGGCGGAAACCGGCGGCTTGCGCATCGACGCCGGCTATCGCGAAGGCGATACGGTCTCGCCCTATTACGATGCGATGCTTGCAAAAATGATCGCGTGGGCGCCGACGCGGGACGTCGCGATCGAGCGGCTGAATCGCGGGCTGCAAGAGTCCGACGTCCGCGGCATCGTCACCAACATCCCGTTCCTGTCGGCGCTGATGACGCATCCGAAGGTGCGGACCAATGCGATCGACACTGGATTCATCGAGCGCGAGCTGGCGGTGCTTACGCAGGCCCCGCCGGCACCCGGCGAGCTCGAGCTGTGCGCAGCAGTCGCCGCTGTTATCAACGACGAGCGGCAGGCCGCGCAAGACGAGGCGAGTTCGCCCTGGCAGACTTTTGGCTGGATGCCGGTCGGCCGCCGCCAGCGCAGCTTTGCCTTCCGCGTCGGCCATGGACCTGAGCAGAAGATCACGCTGAACTACGGCAGCGGCCCGTCGACGCTGGTGACCGGTGAGCGCGAGTTGGCGTTCACGATCGCCCCGCGTGACGGCGGCTTCGATCTGACGCTCGATGGCGTCAAATCGCAGGTCGCAGCCGTGATCGACGGCCATGAGCTGTATTTGCGCACACGCAATGGCCGCTTCGATCTGCATTGGGTCGATCCGTTCGGCGGCGAGAGCGAAGAGCATGTCGGAGAGGACAAGATCGCGGCACCGCTGCCGGGCACCGTCGTCGCCGTGCTGGCCGAGGAGGGCGCCAAGCTCGACAAGGGCGCGCCGATCCTCACCCTGGAAGTGATGAAGATGGAGCAGACGCTGCGCGCGCCCTATGCCGGCGTACTGAAATCGATCAAATGCAAGGTCGGAGACATCGTCCAGGAGGGTGTCGAGCTCGCCGTCGTCGAACCATCGGGAGAGTGACATGAGCGATCCCGTCCGCATCATCGAAATGGGGCCGCGCGACGGCCTCCAGAACGAGAAGACGCCCGTCAGCGTCGAGGCCCGCATCGCCTTCGTCGAGGCGCTCGTAGCCGCTGGCCTCACCACGGTCGAGGTCGGCGCCTTCGTCTCGCCCAAGGCGATCCCGCAAATGGCGAGCTCGGACGCCGTGCTGCGCGGCGTCAGCCACGTCAAGGGCGCCGAATTCCACGTGCTGGTGCCGAACGAGAAGGGCTATGACGCCGCGCGCGCTGCCGGCGCGCAAGTCGTCTCCGTGTTCGCGGCGGCCTCGGAAGGCTTTTCGCGCGCCAATATCAACTGCACGGTGGCGGAGTCCATCGAGCGGTTCAAACCGGTGCTGGCGCGCGCCCAGGCGGATGGCGTCAGGGTCCGCGGCTATATCTCCTGCGTGCTGGGCTGCCCGTTCGACGGCGAGATCAAGCCGAAGGCGGTCGCCGATCTCGCCAACACGCTGTGGGAGCTCGGCTGCTACGAGATCTCGCTCGGCGACACCATCGGCGTCGGCACGCCTGATAAGGCCAAGGAGATGCTGCGCGCGGTCATCGCCAACATTCCTGCCGCCAAGCTCGCGATGCATTTCCACGACACCTATGGCCAGGCGCTCGCCAATCTCTATGCCGGCCTGGAGGAGGGCGTCCGCGTTATCGATGCCGCCGCCGGCGGCCTCGGCGGCTGTCCCTACGCGCCGGGCGCGACCGGCAACGTCGCGACCGAGGACGTCGTGTACATGCTCGAAGGCATGGGCGTCAGGACCGGCGTCGACATGGACAAGCTGCTGGCGGCCACGAACGAGATGAGCGTCGTGCTGGGCAAGCCGCCCGTGAGCCGCGTGGCCTCCGCTCTAAACGCGAAGAAGAAGCGGGCTGCTTCGTAGGGTGGGCAAAGGCGCGCAGCGCCGTGCCCACCATCTCTCCGCGACCGAATTTGCGAATGGTGGGCACGCTTCGCTTTGCCCACCCTACGGCAACGTCACCTGCTCCCGTCCGGCCCCATCACCAGGTCCGGCAGCCCGGTCGATATTCCCGGGAAGAAGCACAGCAGCAGCACCGCCAGCATCATCAGCAGCACGAAGGGCAGGGTGCCCCAGATCACCTCGCGCAGGGGAATATCCGGCGCGACGTTGCGGATGACGAAGATATTCAATCCCACCGGTGGATGGATCAGCCCCATCTCCATCACGATGGTCATGACCACGCCGAACCAGATGATGTCGAAATTGGCGGCGCGGAGCGGCGGCAGGATGATCGGCGCGGTCATCAGAATGATCGAGACCGGCGGCAGGAAGAAGCCGAGCACGACGACCATGACGAGGATCGCGAACAGCAGCTCCCAGCGCGGCAGGTGCATCGCGACGATGGATTCGGCGACCGATTGCGAGATGTGCAGATAGCTCATCACGTAGGAATAGAGCAGCGACATGCCGATGATCATCATCAGCATGGTCGATTCCCGGATCGTCGACATCATGATCGGGGCGAGGTCGCTCGGCCGCCACACGCTGTAGATCGCCGCGATCAGCGCCAGCGCGAGGAGGCCGCCGAGGCCGGCGGTTTCCGACGGCGTCGCGTAGCCGCCATAGAGCGCGATCATGACGCCGGTGAGCAGCAGCACGAAGGGGATTACGCGCGGCAGCACGCTGAAGCGTTCCGCGAGCGTGTATTCGTCGCGGGCCAGGATCGCAGCCTCAGGCCCGCCTTTCTCAAAGATCGCCTGCGCCGCGGCATATTCCTGGCGGAAGCGGATCACCGCATAGGCCCCGAACAGCGAGACCAGCAGCAGGCCGGGGCCGATGCCGGCGAGGAAGAGCCGGCCGAGCGATTTTTCGGCGGCGACCGCGAACAGGATCATCGTGATCGAGGGCGGCAGCAGGATGCCGAGCGTGCCGCCGGCCGCGATGATGCCGGCGGCAAAACCGCCGGAATAGCCGCGCTTGCGCATCTCGGGGATGCCGGCCGATCCGATCGCCGAGCAGGTCGCAGGGCTCGAGCCCGCCATCGCCGCAAACAGCGCACAGGCGAACACGTTGGCGACGCCGAGGCCGCCGGGCACGCGATGCAGCCAGGCATGCAGGGCCGAATAGAGATCCTGACCGGCGCGCGATTTGCCGATCGCGGCGCCCTTCAGGATGAAGAGCGGGATCGACAGCAGCGTGATCGAGGCCATTTCCTCGTAGACGTTCTGCGTCACCGTATCCAGGGACGCGGCCGGCATGTAGATGCCCATGAACACGACCGCGACCGCGCCGAGCGCGAACGCGATCGGCATGCCTGAAAACATCACGACCAGCGTCGCGATACCGTAGGCGAGGCCGATACCGAAAACGCTCATGGACGCCTGGCTCCTGCGAAAGGCAGCGCAAGCTGCACGAGGATCTGGATGCAGAGCAGGCTCATCCCGAACGCCATCAGCGAATAGGGAATGGCGAGCGGCGGCGACCACATCGAGTTCGAGACCTGGCCGTCGACATAGGCTTCATGGGTCAGCGTCCAGGACTTCCAGGTGAAAAAGGCGCAGAACAGGAACGTCGCGGCATCGACCAGCCAGAGCCTGATCCGGTTCGCGAGCGGCGACAGCAGGCCGACAAAGGCCTCGATGCCGATATGGCCGCGGTTCTGCTGCACATAGGCCGCCGTCATGAAGGTGGCGCCGACCAGGAGGAATACGGCGGCCTCATCCTGCCAGTAATTGGCGGCCTTGAACAGGGCGCGGCTGAGCACGCTGTAGCTCAGGATGGCGCAGGCCGCGATCAGCGCGATCGCTGCGAACACGACGATGATGCTGTTGAGGACGGCGAGACCGCGATCGATCGCCGCCGCAAGGCCGGTCCTTGCGGCAGCGTTCGCCTGGTCGTCACGATCCGGAAGCGGACCGTGGCTCATGCGCCGACGTCGGAGGCGAGCTTGAGCAGGTTGGCGGCGGTCGCGGTCTTGGCGCCGTAGTCCTTCCACGCGGTGTCGCGGGCGATGTCGCGCCATTTGCCGACAGTGGCGGCATCGAGCACCGAGACCTTGGCGCCGGCCTTCTCGTAGACCTTGGCGACCTCGACGTCGTCGTCCTGCGCGCCCTTGCGGCCGAAGGCTTCGAGCTCGGTTCCGACTGCGAGCAGGACGTCCTGCTGGTTCTTCGGCAGCTTGTCGAAGATCGCCTTCGACATCATCAGCGGCTCGAGCATGAACCAGTAGGAGGCACCCGCACCCGAGGTCAGCGACTTCGCGACCTCTTCGAGCCGGAACGAGATCAGGCTGGTCGAGGAGGTGATGCCGGCATCGCAGGCGCCGGTCTGCATCGCCGCGTAGATTTCGTTCGACGGCACCGAGAGCACCGAGGCGCCGGCGGTCTGGAGCACCATGTCCATCTCGCGCGAGCCGCCGCGCACCTTCATGCCCTTGGCATCTTCAGGGGCGACGATCGGCTTGGAGCGGCTGGCGACGCCGCCGGCCTGCCACACCCAGGTGAGCAGGATGATGCCCTTGTCGGCGAGGAAGTCGGTCAGCGCCTTGCCGACCGGCGCTTTCTTCCAGCGCATGCCCTGGTCGTAGGTGGTCACGAGGCCGGGCATCAGGCCGATATTGGTCTCCGGCAGCTCGCCGCCGGCGTAAGGCATCGGATAGAGGCTGATGTCGAGCGCGCCCTTGCGCATCGCGGAGAACTGCGCGTTGGTCTTGATCAGCGAGGAGTTCGGATAGATTTCCGCGGCGATGTCGCCGTTGCTGCGCTTGGCGACTTCAGCCGCGAACATGCGGCAGAGCCGGTCGCGGAAGTCGCCCTTGTCGATGGTCCCTCCCGGGAATTGGTGCGAGATCTTCAGCGTGGTCGCGGCATGCGCGGTACCAGTGCCGAAGCGAAGAATGGCGGGTGCGGCGACGGCGGTCGCAATCAGATGACGGCGCGTGAGCATGATGTATCCCCTTGGACGGCATTTGGCCGGTTCTTGTTCGGTGTGAGGTGGGCTGGGTCTTTGAGACCAGCGCATAGGTCCATCCTAGCCGGTCTCTCACCCAATATTCTCTCATCTGATAGTTCGAGACCGAATGCCGGGGCAAGTGCCGGCCTTGCTGCGGTGCACACTGAGCGTCCGCGCAGCCGGCCCGCAGAAATTTTGTCATTGGGCCCGTAACAACGCCAGCGGGCAATCCGTCGAGATCAGATAGCGGCGTCCGTCGCTGACAAACACCATCTCGAAGGGAAATCACTCATGACCATTCGCACCCGCATCGTGCTCGGCGTCTCGGCTGCCGCTCTGTCGCTTGGCCTCGCGCTGTCGCCGGCCGCTTTTGCCCAGGACAAGATGGGCAAGGACGACGGCATGATGAAGAAGGACACGATGTCCAAGGACGGCATGAAGAAGGATACGATGTCCAAGGACGACGGCATGAAGAAGGACCACATGTCGAAGGACGGGATGAAGAAAGACGACGGGATGATGAAGAAGAACTGACCTTCCGCCGTCGTCGCGGCGTCTGCGAAGGCAGGCGCGCGCTTGAAAGTCCGAGGGCGGTCACATGGACCGCCCCCAGCGATGTTTCAGTTCAACTTCACTTGAACGCGACGTGAGTTGAACGTGACTTGAGTTGAACGTGACTTGCGAACGTTACTTCCGCTTGGCCTTTCGGGCAGCGTAGCGGGCGTCGCGCTTGGCCTTTTGCTCGGCCTCGATTTCAGCCTGCTTGGCGATCGCCTCTTCCGCTTCGCGGGCGATACGCGCGGCTTCGGCCGCTGCAGCTTCTTCCGCAATCCGCTTCTGCTCGGCCTTCTCGGCTTCGCGCGCGGCCTTTGCCTCCGCGCGCTTGGTCGCGAGCGCCTCGCGCTCAGCACGACGTGCCGCCACCGCCGGATCATCCAGCCCGGGCTGCGACTTGAATTTGTTCAAAAGATTTTTGCGGGCGTCCTGCGCCGCCTTTTGCCGGTCTGCGAAGCCGGGTTCCCTGAATCCACTCATCGACGAGCCTTGTCTTCCTCGCTTCCGATCTTACATCATTGCCTGTTGGTACGTCGGCTGGGCATAGCGGGCGCCACGCGACGCAGAAGCGTGTACATCGGCGCGCGTCGCGAAGCCACCCATAATCGCAGCCGATCAGGTAGACGAAAAATCGCCAACCCCGACGATCTCTCGTAGCCCGGAAAAACTGCCGAATTGTGATGTCCTTCATAGAGGACCACACGGAGCGGCGCCTAGCGTCCGCCCGGTACGAGACGGAGCACGGGCATGATGATCTTCCGACTGAAGGCGCTCGCAATCGCCGTCGCGGTGGTCGCCCTGGCCGGCGTCGCACTGTTGCTCGCCCGCCCGAAGCCGGTCGAAAGTGCCGTCCTCGGCGCGGATTGGGAATGCACCCAGACCGCGTTCTTGCTGACGACCTGCGCACCGCGGGCCACCCCGGCGGTCGAAACCTCGCGCAAGGATGCGATCCGGCAGACCCGGGGCTGAACGATCGACCGGGATGTGACGCGACGTCGCAGAGGTGGTAAAGCCGGTTCACCCCTGCGATCGGCCAGTCATGTCCAAGTCTGAGTCCAAGTCCGAATCCAAGCCCGAACCGGGCAAAAGGCCCAAATCCCTCGCAAGACCTCAATCCGGCGACAACCGTCGTGGCGCGATTGCCGGATTGATCATCGCGCTCGTGATCCTCGGTGTCGGCTGGTGGCTCGCCCGCGATCTCACCGCGGCCAGCAAGATGCAGGACTGCCTGATGTCGGGGCGGACCAACTGCAATGTGATCGAGCCGGCGCGCTAGAACGGTTCCAGCCGTACCCCTAGGGCCGAAAAATGCCGTGATCTTAATCATTTGTAACGGGACTTAGCCGACCAAAGCAGGTCAGTTATGTCCGCCGGCATCAGCCAGGCGCGAGGCGAATCGTCTATCGCGCTAGGCACCACGGCAATCGCGAGAGTAGGGGGTCAAGCACGCATGAGTGCGTCCAGCCGCATGAAGATCATTATTCCCTTGGTTTTGGCCATGTCCCTTGCCGCGCTTTCGGCGCAGGCACAGGACTCATTGCCGCCAAGACCCCAGGCCCAGACGCCTGCGGGGCCCGGCGCGGGCGCGCCGCCCCAGAACAATCAGAACATGCGCAAGGGCCCCCCGCCGCAGCAGGCGGCCCGGCCTGCGCAACAGCCCGGCGGCCAGCCCCACGCCGGTGGCCCCGGTCCCCGCCCGCACGGAGCAGGTGGCCCGCCGCCCGGACGCAATTACGCCAGGGGCCCCGCACCGGAGCGCGACTGGGGCGGACACGCTTATCGCGGCAATCGCGCCTGGGATGGCGGGCGCTGGCGCCACGAGGTCCGCAACGGCCGCTCCGGCTGGTGGTGGGACGTTGGCGGCGTCTGGTATTATTATCCGCAGCGGATGGCCGGCCCGCCGGCCTACATCTCCGAGGATTACATCGACGACATGCCGGTGGCCTATGCCCCGGCGCCGCCTCCTGTCGCCTACGAACCGCCGCCGCCTCCGCCTCCGGCTGATCCCGGCGCAAGCGCGCTTGGCGGCGCCATCGTCGGCGGCGTGCTGGGCGGCCTGATCTCGGGCAACGCCTCGGGAGCGGCCGCAGGTGCCGTGATCGGCGGCGCCACCGGCGCGATCGCCGGCGCCACGGCTGCCTCGCGTCCCGGCTATTATCTGGCCCAGGGCAATTGCTACTACCGCTATCCGAGCGGTCAGTATGTGCAGGCCGATCCTCGCGCGTGTTACTGAGGCTTCAGGCAAGGTCTGAAACAAGGAGGCGGGCGCAGGCCCGCCTCTTTTTTGTCTGGGCAACGTATTGTTTGCCGAACCGATGCTGATCGCTTCGCGCGTCACACCAGCCAGTTGAAGAACGCGATCGCGGCCCAGACCAGGCCCGCGATCCAGGCCAGCATCACGATACCGATGGTGGCAAGAAACGTGGCGCCGAACAGATCGGGCCTTGCGCGTCGCGTCGGGACGTGAGCCTCGGCTGCTGCTTCCTGTGTCATGACAGACCACCCATGCCCTCTCGCGGCGGTGCGAGCGGTTGAAGCGATGTTTAGCCGAGACGCCGGGGGCCGGCTGTGACGCAGTTCACAGATGCGTCTTGGAGGGCCGGACGGCGAGAAAACCACCCCGCATTCATACGGACGAAATTGCCATCGGTCCGTCCATCTCGGTCGGTTAGGTTCGGCCTCATGTGTCCCAAGTACGATCCACAGCACGAAGCCGAGGCGGCGATGAAGAGGGCCGCGGCGTCCGCCGACGGCGCCGACCGGCAGAGACTGATCCAACTGGCTCTGGCCTGGCATCAACTCGCCCGTGACCGGCGCGAGGAGCAGACGGACTAATCGCATCCTCGGCCAGATATCGCGTCAATGATCGGCCGAGGTCGGGACGCTGGTTGGCCTGCATGAGAAAGCCCCGCGCTCGGGGGGACAAGCACGGGGCCCTTCAAAGCCGACCGGGGCTGGCGGGTCGGCACCACTCCATTTCGTTGCAGCCAACGTGCTGGTCGTGATCTCGTTCCGCGGCGCTGCGCATTCCGTCGCGCCGGGCTGACGTTGCGCGGTTAGGAACATCCGTTCCCCGCCGACGTTGGCCGGCTATGACAGACCCCGAATTACGCGCGCAGTCTTTCGAGATCGCCTGGAAATATCTCGACCAATCCGGGCTGCTCACCGGCGAGCGCCAGGATTCAGCCCGCTTCATCCTGAACCGGATCGATCGCTTGATGCTGCGCGGCGAGCGGCGCAGGCTGCTGCTGTCGAATGCCGCGATCGACGCGTACCGGTTGCGGCCCGTGCTCGTGACCGTGGATGCATGAACGAACCGAGCGAGCGAAACGCGGTATTAATGAATGCACGCTGCCGATTTTTGCGATGACGATTCGTGCTTTTGGAACGAAGCGGAGTCGGACCGTGAACAAAAGAAATGCCGCTTAGGCGTCGGCTGATCTGGTGCCGCGACCTGACTCAATCGATCGCCAGGCAGTGCTCCAAGTGTGGCTCCGAGTCGACCTTCTGGCGGCTTGGACGCGCCCACGCCTGAATAGCGAAGGCGAGTTGATGCTGACTGGCCGCCGCGTCCGCAATGGAAGCCCGCGCCGTCTCGATGCGCCGTGTGATCACGCTGGAGTTCACGACGCCTGCGTCGATTGCCAAATACGACATCGCGATCACGGCAACCGCAGATGCGATAGCCATTCTCGTCCACTCGGTTGGCAGCATCGAATTCCCTATCGGGCGCACGTCGCCCGGCGCATAGATAGGGTTCGTCTGTCCGGTTCAAAGACCGGGGCGAGGGTACCCACGTATTCGTGAAGTAAGACGGATGGTAACTGTGCGTCCGTCGCGTCGATCAAGCGGCACCGAAATTCCGGCAGCGGGAATCGAAATCGTCCTCGGGATCGACGAGAACAGTGAGGCTCTTGAGGAGGTCTCCGGTGGGCGGGGGCCGATACCGCAAGTCGGCTCTATCGGCCTCGCCAATCCCGTGATGGATGGCGATCCCAGCAGAGCTTCCAATTTTGAGCACAATCAATTGCGTAGAGGGAAGGTGAGAAAAACGGCCGCTCCACGTGTTTTCAAGGGCTTCCAGCCCTCGTTTTTCTCACCTCAATCATCATCGTCCGCGTCGTCCTGTCCGCCCGGCGTAAAGACCAGCAGGTTCATCGCGCCGCCGGCCATCAGCTGCTGTTGCACGGCCTTGGTGTAGAGCTCGGCCTGCGACAGCGTCTTCCAGCCGAAGATCGCCATCAGCTGGTGCGGTGTCGCCCCATTCTCCGCCGACACCGTCGCGCCGGCCTTGCGGAGCCCGTGGGCGCGCCCGGGGACGCCGGCCTCCACACATCGGTCCGCGAACCAATTGCCGAGCCCCTTGACCGTGTGAGGCTTGCCGTAGGCCGTTTCCAGGAATGTCATGGTGCCGAGCGTGCCGGCATCTTTGGTGGCCTGTAAGACGGACTCAAGCTGGGGCAGGATTGGGATCACCAGATCGACCGGCGCGCGCTTGCGGTTCTTATGCTGGCGGAAGGCGAGCCAGCGACCGGGGTGGATCTTGCGCAGCTTGGCCGCGACATGACGGGGCTGGCGAATGTGCTGCCGGCCGAATTTGGCGACGTCGCTGATGCGCTGGCCGAGCAGCAGGAACAGCATCAAGGCGAGATGCGCCTTGGTGCCCTGCGGGTGCCGCTCAACGTAAAGCTCGATCTCCGGGACGGACCAGGTGTGATGGCCGGTCGTCATCGGGCGCTTCAGGAGATCGACACCCTTGGCCCGGTTGACCGGGATCAGCTTCGGCGTCTGCTTGACCGCCCATTCCGATAGCTTCCGGATCGCCTTGAGCCTGTGATTGGCGGCGTCGATCGAGGTCAACGCCTTGCGGTTGACCAGCAACTCGATCTTGTCCTGCGGAATGTCGCAGCCGAGATCGCCGATCTCCTGCGGGTCATCATCGCTCGCAGGCTCGCGGCAGAGGGCCTTGAGGATCCTGCGGCGGTTCTTCTGGGTCTCGAGGTCGTAGCCGCGAAACTCCAGGCTCTCGCGCATGTATTTGGCGCACAGCCAGCGCAGCGTGTTCGGCTTGACTTGGGCGGGCGGAGCTGCCTTGGCCGCCGCCGGCTTGGCGTAGGGCCGATCGGCGAGGGCCGCGGCATACTCCTCGAAAAAAGCGGCCGTCCCAACCTCCTCGCGCAAGCGGCGTTTGCGCAGCTTCTTCGTCGAGGGATTCCACTTGATGAAATAGAGCCGATCGTTGCCGTGCCGGTCCGGATCGTGGTGGACGTAGCGCGGCAGGATCTCGGGCATGGGATCTAGGTTACCTTGGCCCATCCGCCATCGGCTGGCTGGAGCGGCGCGGCATCGGGCAGGCTCTCATCGGGCAGATTTTCGAAAGCCGTGTCAAGCTCATAGCGGTCCCAGACCCGGCAGCCATGCACAAGTTTGCCGCGTGGCATCAGACCCTCGGCGACGAGCTTATCGAAGGTCGTCGGCTTCATTCCGACCCAGTCGGCGGCGGCGTCCCGGCGCAGGCCGCGCGGGGCGTAGGCGCGCTCGCGATGGTCGGGATGGCGGGTCATAGATCGTCCACCGCGTCTTCGCCCGCAACAGAATTGTGGCGGTTATCTTCAATGAACTGCATCAGGTCGGCGGTTGGGCGAAACCATTCACCCCGGATATGGCTCGCCTTGAACTGAATGTGAAGTTGGCGCTCCAGCCCGGGCGTGGCGCGCAATACAAGCAGCGGGTCGATGCGATACGGAGACGCCGTCTGTAAGCCGCTCAGGCGCTCGCGCCATGCGTCGGACTTCCCAATTTTGATGAACTCGCCGGTCTGAAAGAAGTACACGACCGGGTTCTTCGGCTTTGGCGCCCGATCGACCTTGGGCGGGTCCGGATCAGGTACCGTGAGTTCCCAAGCCCTTCGTCGTCTCGCGCCCGGTGACATCGTCATTGGCTTGCTCTCTTCCTGCCTGCGCCAATTGGCGCACCCTGCGTTCATGCGAGACAGGATC
Source organism: Bradyrhizobium sp. Pa8 (assembly GCF_052588265.1). Taxonomy (NCBI): domain Bacteria; kingdom Pseudomonadati; phylum Pseudomonadota; class Alphaproteobacteria; order Hyphomicrobiales; family Nitrobacteraceae; genus Bradyrhizobium; species Bradyrhizobium sp. Pa8. The sequence goes on from NZ_CP176767.1 coordinate 4,656,199, forward strand.
CCGCAGGGTGCGCCGCTTCGCCCCGTCAACTCTTCAACGCCAAGGGTGCCCCGCCGTCGGGATTGCCGCGCTCGATGCACATCGCGGCCGGCGAGCCGCAGGCCGAGATCGGCGGGGTCGCGCGGATGAAGCGGGCGCCCAGCGGCGGGGAGTGGTCCACATAGGTGCCGGGCGTCACCTTCTCGCGGCCCTTGGCGGAGGCCTTGATCATCGCGGCGATGAAGGCGTTGTTGGAGGCGATAGCGGCATCGCGCTCGGCCTTCTCCGACAACGACAGGTATTTGTCGAAGTCGACGTTCTCCAGTGCGTCAAGTCTGATCTGACTCATGGTTTCCCCCTTTCAGTTGCTCTTGCATGGAAGCGTGATGCGGCGCGGATCGTCGGGCCTTCCGGCCGTGGTGATCGCGACCGAGTAGCCGCAGACGTCGCACTGGACGAGATGATGGCCGCAGCGTTTTGCGGGGTAAGGAAGGTCGGCAGAGCAACCGGGCTGCTCCTTGTCGCGGCGCAGATCGACATCGACGCCGTTCGGAAAGTTTGGGTTCGGCGCGCATTGCGGCTCGCGGCCGTGATCCACCCAGATCACATTGACGGTCATCGTTCTGCGCTCCTCTCGGCGATCGCCACGAACGTCACAGCCCGCATCGCGACGATGTCCCCGCGCTGGGCGTAGAGGCGCTGGCAGACCAGCAGCGGGTTGATGCCGAGCGCCCGCCAGAACGCGTCCTCGCTTCGCCTGTGCTGGGCGTGGCGCGCGTTGAGATGATCGTCACGGCACAGCGGCAGCGCCCAACGGTCCTCCGGCTTCTTCTGGAGGCCGCTCGATTTGCCGAAGGCTGCAGAGGCGAGCCGCACATGCGCAGCCTCGCCGCAGGGGTCGACGCCGCAGTACAGGCACGGGCACTGGCGGACTTTCGTGAGGTAGTCGGGATCGTCGGCTGGCTCCGCGCGGAGTTTGCGAGTTTGCGCAGTTTCGCAAACCGGCTTCAGGAGGGCGCCTGGTGCGGCTGGCGGGGTGATACGCTGGGGGCGGGTGATGATCATGACGCAGTGACCTCCGCCTTCGATGATTTCCCCGTCGAGAGGTCGACGATGACCCCGTTGTCAAACCGAACGCCCATCGCTACGTCGACCAGGCGATAGTTGTTGTTGTTGCCTCGGAGCTGGTAATAGTTGTCGCTCACCACGCGAACGTCGAACCATGCGTTCGGAGCGGTCTGGCCCCAATATTTGCTGCTGCGCTTGATGCGCGCGACGAGATGCTGCTCACTCATCGCTGATCACCTTCGCGACCAGCTGCTGATGCGCCTCGTAGCGGGCGTCGTCGACCAGCATCATGACGTCGACGACGCCGTAACCCCTGAAGTGCAGGCAGCGGACGGCATCGCCACGTTCGATGTAGGCCGGCTCTTCGAGCAGGATCGCCGCCATTTCAAGGACACGCGCGGCGCGCCGCTTGGGCTCCTGGAAGGGAGGGCCGTCGATCAGGTAGTTTTTGCGGGGCTCGGTCATCGGGCGAGCTCCGCCGTCTTCGTCTTGAGCCAAGCTTCCAGCGCCTGCGCTTCTTCAGGCGATGCCGGTTCGAACAGCGCCTGCGCCTGGCCGGCTTCGTCGAGCACTTCGAGCTTGTGAATCCGGAAGAGGCCTCCGAGCGTCCAGTTGCAACCGCGCTTGTCGGTCTGGCCACGGCGTTCTGCCTGCTTGTCGGGGTCGTTAGGCCACGGACCGGCGCCGGACCATCGGCCTTCGCAGGAGAAGCCGATCTGATTTTCGAGGCGGCCGTCAGGGCAGCCGGCGCGCTTCAGCGACGCCATGCTTTGCACGGTCTCGCAAACCACGCATTTGAAGGCGGCGTGCTCCCGTCCCGACACGCCCTGAGCGCGCAGGCGGTCGTGCAGCATGCTGATCGTGATCCGATCGGTCATGTGGCCCTCCTCTTGCGACGGAGCGTGCGCCACTCGGTGACCAGGGCCTCGAATTCGGGGCCGTAGCCCCAGACGTCGGGGTAATGCCATTCGCGGGCCACCACAGCGAAGATGGTGACCATGTCGTCCTTGATCTCCTGGTCGACACTCCAGAGGTCGATCAGGTCGAAGCCGCCATCGCGCGAAGCATTCCACCAGGCGAGGAGGAAGTTGGCGACACGCTTGCTCTGGCCGGTGTCGCTCTTGGCGATCTCAAGGAGGCGCTCCAGCGCCTCGCGCTCTTCGAGGGTGATCATCGCCAGAACACCTTCGCGCAATGCGGGCAGACGACGTCGCCGCAGGAGGCGATTGCGTCGTGGCCGGCGGGGTTGACGCAGTCGTGGTCGAGGCGAAACACGTCCTGCTGGCTGAGGATGGCGGCGATTTCCTCCGATGCGATCGGCTGGAGGATGGCGATAGCCTGGGCGCGCGTCAGCGGCTGTGGCTGCCTTGTGCGGGTGAATCCGCTCATGTTAATATTTCCGCGTTGAAATGAGGGGTCATCAGTTGCGGGCGGCGGCCTACCGGGGCTGGCCATCGGCCGCCGCCCGCCTTGGATGCGGCGCTTTGCTATCGGCGCCGCATCCTCGCGCGGACTCCTTACCCGGCCGCCGCCGCGAACTCGGGCAGGGAGTCGTTCAGAACCGCGGGCGTCGCAGGCGCCTTCGAGTGCGCGGGAATGTCGTCAGCGAGCGGCGGCACGTGCTCGGCCTCCATCGCGGATGCGTAGCGGGACGGCTTGCCTTCGAGCGCCTGGTGCAGGCTATCGAAGCCGGCGCGGAGCGTGAGTAGGTCGAACGTCTCCTCGATCTCGACCCAGCCGGCGGAGAAATGCTCCTTCATCAGGATCACGCGGCGCTGCTTGTCGGCGACGGTTTGTCCCGGTACGTGCATCGTCAGCAGGTCCTTGATCTCGTCCAGGACGATCTTGCGCTGGACCGGCTGCCAGTCGCGCTTCTCGGTCTTGATCATGTGCGTGCTGTCGCCCATTGCCTGCACGCCGACATGCGCGCCGCCGATGTTGAGGCGTTTGATGTGCGGGGAGAAAGCCGCCCACACCTGCTTGACCAGGACGTCGGTCGGCAGTCGGTCGCCGTTCTCGTAATAGCCCTCGAAGGTGAAGTCCTTGCCGTCGAGCAGCATCGAGCGATCCTTCACCACGGAGGCGACATGCGCGACCTTGTTGGTGCGCAGATTCATGTCGCGTTCCATCAGCACCAGAAGCGAGGGCTCGAAGCCAGTCTCGGTCTCGGTCTTCATCTTGACGCCGACCTTTTCGAACTGACGCTTGCCGTTCTCGTCGGTGTACTGCTCGGTGTCGTCGCCGGCCCGGCCGCACATGATGATGTGCAGTTTCGAGTTGATGTAGAGATCGGTGAACTGCTGCCAGCCGTGCGGGCCCTTGAGGAAGCTCCAATCGTCGATCTGGAGGAAAGAGCGCTGCTTCTTCTTCAGATAGCTCTCCTGGAGCTCGCGCCACGGATGGGTGATGCTGTCGATGATCAGCACGGAGGCGTTTTCCTCCGCCCACTTCATCGCGGCGATCAGGTCGGCAAAGGACCGCTTCTTGGCAACCACCAGCGGAATGCCGACCTCTTCGAACAGCGGGATCATCCAGTCCGAACCGGTCTCGGTATCGAAGAACGCGACCGGCTTGCTCGCGTAGGTGACGCCGCTGGCCTTGAGATGGCGGACCAGGGCGATGGCAAACAGGCTGCCGGTCACTGACTTGCCTGCTCCCTGCTTGCCCATGAAGCCGGCTTTGAGGTGCGCGGTCGTGGATGTGGCAGGTTCGAAGAGATTGTAGACGTTAGACATGGCGGCGGGCTCCGTGGGTTGGGAAGGGGTTGCAGTGACCGGCGCCGTCGTGGTCTCGGGCGCGGGCTTCTTGACGCGGGTACGCGGCTTGCGCTGCGGCTTCTCGCCGCTCGCGCGCTTCTCGAAGTCGGCAAGGCGGGTGATGCCGGCGGCGACGTAGGTCGGGTCGATCCTGGTCTCGGTCTCTGCGCGCAGGCGCTGAGCGAGCTGATCGGCGAGAGCGTTGTGGTTGGTGCGGTCTTCCATGTCAGGACTCCTTTGATCTCGAGCGCATCATGGACATCGTTCCGAAGTGCGCCCAATCGCCGACAAACGTGATGGGCGAGGACGGATCGACCAGGCTCTTGTGCTCCATGCTCCGGAGCGCGCCGGCAGCCATCTGGAGAGCCGTCCTCAGGTCGCGAGGCGGCGCGTCGGCCGTCTCGTAGCTGGCGGCGAAGATGTCGGGCTTGCATGGATAGATCTCGCCCTTGACGCCGCGGATGATCCAGTCTCCGGGCGAGGCGCTCATCGTGCCTTCGAGCGTCGCGATCGTCATGGTCAGCGGCAACTTGTGGAACATCACGTCGCCACGCTTGATCGCCTCAACGATCCAAATCGGATCTTCGGTTTGATCGGCGTCACCGGTCCAGCGAAACGCTTCGATGGTGACGGGCTTCTTGCGGAACTGCGCCATTACACGGCCCTCCGGAAGGAGCGGCGGTGCGAGGCGCGGTCAACGGCGCACTCGGCCTCATACGTCGCGTTGCCGTCGACGGCGGCAAGGAACGCGCCTTGGAACGAGCGCATGTCGACATCGATCGTGACGTGATCGGCGACGCCGGAACCAACGGCGTACAGCCACTGGTCGAAGATGTTGGCGGCGTCCTTCAGGTGCTCGGACACTTCGCCGATCGCTTGCGGGACGGGCAGGGTCAAAAGGCGCGCGATCAGCGCCTGGCGGGCGGCTTCGAAGGGGTTTTGGGGGATGTCTGCGGCGGCGGACATTGGGTGACTCCGTTGGTGAGAACGGAAGCCACCTTAGTTCGCAATCTGAGAACCGTCAACAATAAAATTCGCAAGTTGAGAACTTTTCGTTCTCATGGTCAGGACGCCTTACGTCGGCCTGCCGGTTCCTTCTCGGTCTTCCGGTCGGCCTCAATTCTGGGTTTGGGGCCCATCTTGATCACGATGTCATGACCCGGCTGGCCGATGTCGCCATTGAGAATCCAGTCGATCGAGATGCCGTACCGGTCTCTTATTCTCTTGGCTGTTTCGAGGGTTAGAGGGCGTTTGCCGCGTTCGAAGGCGTTGAGCGTGTTTTTAGCGATGTTCAAGGCATCCGCGAACGCGGTCTGCGAGAGGTCGTAATGCTCCCGTACCGCTATGAGCCGCCTGGCAATGTCTTGATCGCTATCCATGGTGGATATCTCACCATGCGGCCTGCGAAAAGTCGTTTCGCAAATTACGCCCGGTTGACAGGTTCGCGAATTGAGAACTAAATCTCGAACTGTCATGGAATCAGTTTGGACATGGGGTTCGATCATCGACGCTCTCGGCGGCACGGGTGCCGTGGCCGAGGCGCTCGGTGAGTCCGCCTCAACGGTGAGCGGCTGGCGCAAGCGGCCTCGCGGAATTCCGGGAGAGCGCTGGCGCGGGTTGGTCAACTTTGCCGCTTCGAGCGGCAACGCGGATATCACCCTGGATGTGTTGGCTGAAGTCGCCGCTCGCCGTGTCGAGGTGGATGAAGTGGAGGCTCGCGCATGATGACGCGCAGGAAAACGCACGACAGTACCCATTATTATCAGCCCCGCCCGAGCTTTGAGGAATGCGGCCATGCTGCAATGGTCGGGAAATCCCTGCAACTAAAATCTTCATTTGATAGCGATAGCACTTTGTCGGTGTTCCGCTTTGAAACAGCGCGCGCGCGTCGCGCAGCTTTGCTTCAAGCTCGATTGAAATCATCTGTGTTAGTTGCGTTGCGTTGGGGTGTGTCATGTCCGAATCAAGCCAGCGCATCGCCGCGCTGTCGAGTTTCAAACAGGGAACAGTTGTTCCCGACTGTTCACCAGAATTCAAAAATGGCTTTGCGATCGCGGCGCGCGCCCTATGGCCGCGCAAGACGGCAGCTGAGCTTGCGTTTCGCGCCAACGTGTCAGAGCGCGCGGCAAAGTTCTGGCTGTCCGGCGAGCGCGAGCCGTCACTTGATGCCTGCATGGTCATTCTCGATGCGATCAGGCCGCGCCGCCGCGCCTGACGGGAGGTTCGCATGAGCGCCCAGGTCGTCGACTTCGCCGCCGCCAAGCATGCGCGCTCTAGGAAGCTTGATCCTGTCAACCTGGGGATCTGGCCCGCGATGCTCACGACAACCGTCATGTGCTGGGGCCTGATCGGCCTGACCGTCATCCATCTCGTTCCCGTGATCAGCGAGGCAATCCGGCCTCGTTAAAGCGTTCCCGCCGCGTACCCGCGTTAGTTGTTTTCCCAAGTTCTGAGCCTTCCCGATCGTCCGCGAGCTTCGCGGCGCGCGAGAACGGCTGTCCCGAAAGCCCGACCTTGCGCGCCTCGGCAATTCATCAGGGGCAGGAGAGAGCCGATGATCAACCATCCCAACCGCAGCAAGACTGGCACGGACGACGGCAGCAACAGTGAGGCGACCGCGCCGAAGGACTGGGGCATCAATCTCGACATCGCCAAGAAGGTGCTCGAGGTCGTGGACGCTGGCCTGGTCCATGGAATGGGCCGCCCTGTGCCCGGCCAGATGTGTGTGGAGGCGGCCGTTTGCTACGCGATGGATCTGCCGCATGGCGATGATCCTGCCTGCGTCTCGCGCGGGCTGCGTCGGTTGAAGATCCGGCTCAATGATTCCAGATGGTCGAGCAACGAGGCGCGCACCAAGGGATTGCGACGCCTGGCGCTGGCGCAGCTCGGCAGCCGCGACGTCCTCGACGAGCGCGAATTCGCAAAGCGTGTCGCAACGCTCGCAATCAAGGTCTCTGTGCCGGCGGCACTTCGTGCCGCAGCCTCGATCCACAAGGATCCGAAACATCAGCAGGCGCTGCGTGATGCAGCGAACAAGTGCGAAAACGATCCGACCGAAAAGAGTGCGCGCGAAGCGCGCTCAATATCGGTAGAGGCAAGGCGCGCCGCCGCCGCCGCCGCCGCCGCCGCCGCCGCCGCCGCCGCCGCCGCCGCCGCCGCCGCCGACGCCGCCGACGCCGCCGCCGCCGCCTACGCCGCCGCCGCCGCCGCCGCCGACGCCGCCGACGCCGACGCCGCCGCCGCCTACGCCGCCGCCGCCGACGCCGCCGACGCCGACGCCGCCGACGCCGCCTACGCCGCCTACGCCGCCTACGCCTCGAAATCGGCTCGCGACAAGTCGCTCGCCGATTTCGCAGAGGGAGTGGTGCAAATTCTCATCGAGATGAAGGCGCCCGGCTGCCAGTGGCTGGTCTTGACGGAGCAGGCAGCATGAGCGGCCATCCCCGTCTGTCCGAGCGCGAGGCGATGACGCCCTTGTGGCGTCGTCACCTCATCGAAATCTGGTCGCGATCGATGCCTGGTGAACGGCCGCGCGGGCCGTTCTTCCGGCCGACCGACATGGGCTGGGCCTTGATCCGGGCGATCTATGCCGGCGGTGAGGCGCGCGACGAGAAGGCGGCTGCATGATGGGCGCCGACGATCTCGTTAACTGGGTCTTCGCCTACATGCTGATCGGCGCCGTGATCTGGATGCTGATGTATTCGGCTGGCCTGATCCACAAGGCGTGGGGCACGGTCTCGCACGCTGCCGTGGTGTTTGCCTCAATCGCCGCGATCATCGGCTGGCCCGTGATCGTCTTCGCCTTCTTTGCCGGCGTGTGGTCGGGGAGGCGGATGCGATGATCCTCGAGCCCGGCCATGCCCCTATCAAATTCCACCCGCTCGCCAACCTGTTTCCGATGCTGTCGGACCAGGAGCTGGAGGATCTCGGCGAAGACATGCGCGCCAACGGCCAGCTCGAGGACGTGATCCTGCATCGGGACATGATCCTGGATGGTCGCAACCGCTACACGGCGGCAACGCGCAAGGGGCTGCCGGTCCGGACCTCGCTGTTTCAGGGTGACGACCGCGAAGCGCTCAACTGGGTGATCTCGAAGAACCTGAAGCGGCGGCATCTGACTGAGAGCCAGCGCGCCATGGTGGCTGCGCGCATTGCGACGCTGAAGCTCGGCGCCAATCAGCACACCCAGGGTGCGCCAATTGGCGCACCCCTGCTGGACCTGGTTGGCGCAAGCGAGCCGCAGCAAGTCGAGCCTGCCGCATCGATCTCGCAGACGGAAGCGGCCGACATGATGAGCGTCGGAAGGCGCTCCGTGCAGCGCGCCGCGACCGTCGTTGAGCAGGGTATCCCGGATCTGCAGCATGCGGTCGAGCAGGACAAGGTGGCCGTCTCGGTTGCGGAGAAGATCGCCCGCATGCCGGAGGCCGAGCAGCCGGCGGCGCTGGAGAAGGCGCTGCCGAACGGCGCACGCGCGATCATGTCATCGCGCAAGGAGCCGGATGAGAGCCTCGACTACTTCCCGACGCCGCCCTGGGCGACGCGAGCGCTGATCGAGGAGATACTGATCCCGTATTTCGAGAGCGGCGATCTCGATGACGACGACCAAGGAGCGAAATTCCACCAGCTGCGGATCTGGGAGCCCGCTTGCGGCGAAGGCCACATGGCCGAAGTGCTGCGCGAATACTGCCCCGACGTGCTCGCAACCGACATCTTCGATTATGGCTATGGCGATCGGACCCTCGACTTCCTGTCCGATCTCGAGGTCGAGGGCGAGGAGCGCGACTTCATCCTCACCAACCCGCCGTTTGGCGACAAGACCGAAGGTTTCGTTCTGCAAGCGCTCAAGCGTGCCAAGGTGGGGCTCGCGATGTTCGTCCGCCTCCAATGGCTGGAAACCGGCGGGCGCTATGAGCGCATCTTCAAGGATAATCCGCCGACGCGGATCGTGTTCTATGCCGAGCGCGTCAACCTCTGCAAAGGCCGCTGGGAGCCGGATGGCTCGACGGCAACCGCCTACATCTGGCTGATCTGGATCAAGGGCGAGGCGCCGCGCGCACCCCGCTGGATTCCGCCGACCTGCCGCAAATCCTGGACGCTGTCTGACGACGCCGAGCGCTTTACCCAGCATCCCGTCGTGAAGAAAGACCATGCGGCAGGCGAGAGCGAGGAGCAGGCCGCATGAGCGATCTCTACGACACTGCAAAACCCGTCCGCGACGCTGCGATGGCAGAGGTGCTGCGTTGCCTCGGAGCCGATGCGCAGGTCGACGGCGTTCCGGTCGATCCGGCGATCATCGAGGGGCACAAGCTCGGCACCCACATGCAGGCGCTGTGCGTTGCCTACTGCGCCGATCGCTTCAAGACGTTCACGCGCGGTCTCACCCACGATCCGATTCTCGACATTTTCGCGGTCGCGGTTGCGCAGGTTGCCGCGCATATCGCCTCCACCGCGCGCCCGATTATGGGGGGGCACCCTGTAAGCCCGACCATCTCGGGGCAGGTGTTCCTCCAGAGGGTCGCAGATCTCTTCTTTCAGCAGCTCGTGCATGCAGATCACGGCTTGCAGGATTTCAACGTCTCATTCGCGCGCAAGGACGACGGCTCCATTGAGGTGGAGACGTTCGATCTCGCTCACATGCTGAACAAGGGGAGGGGTTCGTGATGGATCTGGCTCAAGGCGCCAGCGAGCAGGCCGCGCCTGTCGTTGGTCAACCCGGCGCCGAGCTTGCCGCGCCCGTGCAACATCTGACACTCGAGGAGGTTGCGGCGCAATTTCCGGATCCTGCGCCTGATGGTGAGCGCCTGGCCGGCATCAAGAAGGCGATGAAGAAGACGCTGTCCAAGCGTGGCGAGCACAAGCCGAAGGCGCCGCGTCCGGCCGTCACGTATCGAGCACAGCGCCGCAATGAGGCGAAGGCCAAGAAGAAGGCGATGTATCGCATCGGCGAGGATGTCAAGGAAGGTTGGTCGCCCGCGGTCGAGCTCAACCGCTCGCAGAATTGGATACGTGCGCAGACCTACGGCTACGCGCGCGAGATTTCACCTGTTCCGGAAAGGCCTGTGCGATGAGCTTTGTCATCGTCCTGACTTGTGCGGGTTACTTTGCCTGCGACCTTGCGCCTTTTCGCAGCAGCACGGTCTTTCCAACGGCTGAGCAATGCTTGTCCGCGGCACGGTCCAACTTCTCGTTCTACGTCAATAACCCGGACCACTACTCCGTGCGATGTGAGGCCGTTCGATGAAGCAATCAAAGTTCATGTCCCTGGTCGAATCCCTCGTCAACATCGCCGTCGGGTTCGGTATCTCGGTTGCGGCGCAGGCCTTCTTCCTGCCGCTCCTGGGCGTGCACATCAGCCTGCACGCCAATCTTTCCTTCGCGCTGATCATGACCGTGATCTCGATCGCGCGGCAATTCGTGATGCGGCGCATCTTCGAGGCGCTGCATATCCGCCGTCCGCTGTCGCCGTTCATGCAGGCGGTCATCGCCGAACGCTTCCGGCAGATCGAGGTCGAGGGCTGGTCCGCGGATCATGACGCGAAGTACCCGGCCGGCGTCCTGGCGAAGGCGGGCGCGTCCTACGCCATCCATGCCGGCGATACGAAGGGTGAGCACTTGCCTGTCTATTGGCCGTGGGACTGGGAGTGGTGGAAGCCGCAGGGCTTTCGTCGCGACATGGTGCGCGGCACGGCGCTGATGATCGCAGAGGGCGAGAAATTCGACAACGAACGGAAACGGGGAAAGTAGCATGCCACACGTCGATATGCAGAAGATTGAAGCCTCGCTCGCACGAGCAACTGAGCTCCTGCGACCGCTTTCGAACGAAAACACGAGCATGGGGGCGCAGGCGCGCATGTCGATGGTCGTCGATACTGCGTTTGCTCGGCTGATGGCGGAAGAGATCAACCGCGGCACGTCTGTCGAGTTTGTCTCCGACGCGCTCGCGGCGGTCTGCGCCAGCATGATCAGCTCGATGGCACTGAGCGTGCTCGGCGATGATGTGGACCGGGGGGGGCAGGTATCCATGTGTAACGCCCAGCTTTTCAAGATCGCCCGCTGCCTCATGCTCCAGTTCAAGGGCGAGACGCAGGAGGTCTATCACGGCTCGGTCGATCTGGAAGACGGCGGGCACGCATGAAGCCGCAAAAACAACTCCTCCGCCACAACCCGCCCACCGCCTACGGCGACTGCCTCCGCACGGCGATTGCGATCGTGCTGGACATGGATGCGGCCGATGTCCCGCACTTCATGGACGGCGCCGTCTCAGGCGATGACGGCGCCGCCGCCGCGGAAGCCTTTCTGAACGCCCGCGGCATGACCGCGATCAACATCGTCTGCGACGGCTCGCGGCCCTTGCAGGCCGTGCTGGATTCGATCGCGGGGACGAACCTGCGGGAGATGCCGATCTTCCTGGTTACGGGGACGAGCCGCAACGGCTGCGCCCATGTCGTCGTCGCCTGCAACGGCGACATCGTCTGCGATCCCAGCCAGGACGACAGCGGTATCATCGGGCCCTGCGAGGACGGCTATTACTGGCTGACCTTCTTCGGTGCGCTCCAGGCGACCAACGGCAAGGCCAAGGAAGCGCGCGATGCCAAGACCGCGCGCGAGCGGCTGGAGGCTGCGGCGATGCTGCTTTGTGGCGATCTCTGGCGCCTCGGGCTCGATCGCGGTTCGTTCTACATCACGCAAGAGGACGGCGAGCTGCACGTCTACGCCAAGGATGCGCGCCCGGAGGTGATGCCGGCGTGCGCCTATCCGGTCGAGTGGCATGTGGCGGCGGTCGACGTGAAGGCTGTCGAGACGACGGAGGTCGCGGCATGAGCGCGGACAAGTTCCTCTACTTCGGCTGCTACCAAGAGGCCGGTCATTACCTCTTCGAATCCATCGAGGGTCACCTGCGTAAAGTTCACAACCGGCCGGAGTTCAACTTCGACGGATTGCTTTGTCCGCGCGATCCCAAACCCTACGTGGCCGCGCTGACCCGCCTCGGGGGGCTTGGCTATTCCGCCCTTGCGTTCTGGGACTACAGTGTCGACAGCCGCGGCGGATCGAACAGCATCTTTTTCGCGCCCTCGCTGGTGTGCAGCGGCGAGACGATCGCGAAAGGCGCTGAGCGGTTCTTTCCCGAGGTGTGGCGGCGCCTGCCAGAGTTTCATTTCCATGCGTCTGCCAGCGCGCCAGCCGAACAGCTCTACGTTCCTGGGCAATGGCGCTGCCCAAAGTGCAGCTTCACGCTGAACCAATTCAATCTCAACGCCTCCGATGGCTCCGTGACCACGCGCGATGAGGCCGGGGACAAATGCCCCAACTGCAACTCTCCACTATGGCGCATGACTTGGCGTCAGGACGCCATGGAGATGGCCGAGCGGCTCGCCAATGAGGTGCAGCTGCGCCGGGCTGCGGAGGAGCGGGTCAAGGTCCTCGAAGCGGAGAGGGGCGCCGCGTGAACAGCGAGAGCGTCCAGGTCGTCAAGCAGGTTGCCCTCGATGTCGAAGGGGACACGGTCATCGTGGAGATGATCTGCTCCTCCGAGCTCGGCGCGTCCGTGCTGCTTGACGATCTGACCGAGCGGCTGAAGACCGGCAAGCCCGTGACGATCACGCTGACGGCGGGGCAGGTGATTGAAGGGGGCGAGCAGGCATGACCGATCTCCGCACCCTCTCCGGCGAACCGCCGCTCGGCATCGGCGGCCTTGCCTTCCGCGACGACCAGGGCGAGTTCTTCGAGCACGACAATCCGCGCTACCGTTCGCCGGCAACGCGCATCGGCGTGCTGGCCTTGCAGGGCGGGACGTGGCTCGCCCATCCACCCGGTTTCCGGATCGATGGCAAGCAGCATGCGAGCCGCGAGGCGGCGCTTCGCTCGGCGATCGCGGCGATGGTGGGCAAGGCCCGCAAGAACGTGCGGGTGAAGGAAGGCGAGGGGACGAGCTGGAGCGAAGGCTATGCGGGGCGCGTGATCGACTGGGCACTGTCGCTGAAGCCTGCCGGGGCGCCCGCGAGCGCGCCGCAAGCGCTCGATCAGAAAACCTATGCCGAGATCGACGCCGGCGCGACGATCTCGGATCCGGTGGTCGCCTCCCTAGTCGAGGCCCACGGCCTGCGCCGGCAATTCCCGGCCGCCCACCTGTTCTCGATGACGACCGAGGTTGATGACGGCCGCATCGTCTCGGTCGCGACCTGCAAATGCGGCCACGGCTTGCGCTTCGGCTCCAACGACTACGTCCGGATGAATGCCGCGATCGAAGCGCACTGGCGCCGCTTCCCGGATGGTCCGATGGTCGACGGCCGGGGCGATCCGATCAAGCCTGGCGATGCTTCGCGCATCGCGGGCAGCAAGCCGCGTAAGCGGAAAAAGAGTTCTGACGGGCGGGCGGACGAGGCTGTGGCCCGTGAGCCTGTCGCTGCTGTGGAAGGGGCCGAACCTAGGCGTAGTCCCGCACCACGGCGCGACGATGTGCAAACCGGGGTGGGAAGCGAGCGGCCCAGCCCGTCAGAAGCCGATACCAACATCGCAGACCAGGCCCCCACCCAAACTCCGGTTCTGCGATCAGAGCCCGCGTCCTCGCCCCCAAATCAGGACGCGGGCTCACCCCTTCAACCGAGCGATGAATACCTCGCCGGTATCGTCGCAAAGCGCCAGCGCGAGGCTGCGCCAATTGGCGCAGGCAGCGAAAACGTCGTTACGTCACCTGGTGACGTAAGCGCCGAATGGTCGGAGCTGTTGCAGGCAGCCGCCTCGCTCGCGTGGGATGACAACTCGCCCGCAGCGCCGCTGCATTCCTATGACCAGTTCCTCCACGACAAGGTCGTGACGGCGCCGCTGCGCGGCATCGAGGTCGACCGCGAAGCCTTGCACGATTATCTCAAACCGCACTGCAAGGACCTGGTCGTCTGGGCCCTGCGGCTCGGCTGCGCGGCGATCTTCGCGTCCTTCGGCCTGCACAAGACCGCGATGCAGCTCGAATGGTGCCGGCAGCTCCAGCGCCGCAATGGCGGGGCCACCTTGAACGTGCTGCCGCTTGGCGTGCGTCACGGTTTCATCAAGGAGGCCTCGCTGCTCGGCATGGAGGTCCGCTTCATCCGCACCAATGAGGAATACCACCTCGCGCGCGCGGAGAGCGTCGCTCACTTCCTGACCAACTATGAGAGCATCCGCGACAGCAAGCTTGACCCGAACCTGTTCTCCGCATGCTCGCTCGATGAGGCGAGCGTGCTGCGCTCCTACGGCTCGAAGACGTTCCAGGAGTTCCTACCGCTGTTCGGCAAGGTCGCCTTCAAGCTGGTTGCTACCGCAACGCCCTCGCCGAACCGCTATAAGGAGCTGATCCACTATTCCGGTTTCCTGGGGGTAATGGACACGGGCCTTGCGCTGACGCGCTTCTTCCAGCGCAACAGCGAGAAGGCCGGCGACCTCACGCTCTACCCCCACAAGGAAGACGAATTCTGGATGTGGGTGCATTCCTGGGCGGCCTTCCTGCAAAAGCCGTCCGAGCTCGGCTACAGCGATGAGGGCTACGAGCTGCCGCCGCTGACGATCCGCTGGCACGAGGTGCCGGCCGATCACAGCCAGGCGGAGCCGGAGCGCGACGGCCAAACCGTGCTGTTCCGCAAGGGCGCCTCGTCCTTGCAGGATGCCGCCCGCGCGCGCCGCGACAGCCTGCCTTCCCGCATCGCCAAGATGCAGGACCTGCTCGCGCAGGATCCGGAAAGCCATCGCATCCTCTGGCACGACCTCGAGGCCGAGCGCGAGGCGATCGAGGCGGCCGTGCCCGGTGTCGTTGCGATTACCGGCAGCGGCATGGAATTGGAGGAGCGCGAACAGCACCTGCACGATTTCGAGGAAGGGCGGACCAAGTATTTCGCGACGAAACCGATCCTGTCCGGCTCCGGCTCAAACTTCCAGTACCACTGCCACAAGGCGATCTATGTCGGCCTGCCCGGCGACGGCTACAAGTTCAACGACTGGATTCAGTCGATCTATCGCCTGCAGCGCTTCGGCCAGCAGCATCCGGTCGAGATCGACATCATCTACAGCGAGGACATGCGCGCCGGCCGGGCGGCGCTGGAGGAGAAGTGGGCGCTGGACACGGCCATGCGCAAGCGCATGAGCGAGATCATCGCCGCCCACGGGCTCAACACGCTGCCGCTTCGCGATAAGCTTTTGCGCACGATGACGATCGCGCGGCACGAAGAGAGAGGCGAGAATTTCACGGCGATCAACAATGATGCCGTGCTGGAGTGCCGCACCTGGCCGGAGGCCTCCGTCGACCTGATCGTGACCTCGATCCCATTCTCCAACCACTACGAATATTCGGCGTCCTATCGCGACTTCGGCCATACCGACGACAACGCGCATTTCTGGGCCCAGATGGACTTCCTCACCTGCGAGCTGCACCGCATGCTCCAGCCTGGGCGGCTCGCCTGCATCCACGTCAAGGACCGCATCCTGTTCGGCAGCGTCACGGGGCAGGGCGTTCCGACGGTCTCGCCATTCCACGCGGAGGCGATCGGCCACTACCGCGCGCACCACTTCCAGTACCTCGGCATGATCACGGTCGTGACCGACGTCGTCCGGGAGAACAACCAGACCTATCGGCTGGGCTGGAGCGAGAACGCCAAAGACAGCACAAAGATGGGCGTCGGCTCGCCGGAATACGTGCTGCTGTTCCGCAAGCCCCAGAGCGACCGGACGCGCTCCTATGCCGATGTCCCGGTCGAGAAGAGCAAGGACGATTACACCCGCGCGCGCTGGCAGATCGATGCGCACGGCTTCTGGCGCTCCTCCGGCGATCGGCTGCTGACCCCGGAAGAGTTCGCCGCTCTCGATGCCGCCGATCACGCCAAGCTGTTCTCCAAGATCAGCACGGAACGGGTCTATGACTATGAGGCCCATGTCGCGATCGGCGAGCGTCTGGAGGCGCAGGGCGCGCTGCCGGCAACCTTCATGGCGATCGCGCCTGGCTCGCACGATCCGGAGGTCTGGAGCGACGTCAACCGGATGCGCACGCTCAACATGATGCAGCAGAGGAAGGGCGCTGAGATGCACCTGTGCCCGCTGCAATTCGATATCGTCGACCGCCTGATCGAGCGCTATTCCAACGAAGGCGAGCTGGTGTTCGATCCCTTTGGCGGGCTGATGACCGTGCCCTACCGCGCCCTGATGAAGAAACGTCGGGGTGCGGCGACGGAGCTGTCGACGACCTACTTCGCCGATGGCGTGAAGTACCTGCGGCAGGCCGAAGAGAAGATGGCCGTGCCGGCGTTGTTCGATCTGGCGGCGTTTGATGCTGCCAATTCCCCCCCCCCCAGCGATGTGCAAGTGACGGAGGCTGAAGCGTGAGCGCGGAATTCGAGCATCTCAAATCCGTTGTCCATCGGCGTGGCCCGTTGACGGCGGCGGACTATCGCGAAGCGATCTCAGACCTTGCGCGCGCGATGGTGCAGGAACAGGTCAAGCACATCTGCTGCTCGGTCTGTGAAGACACGGGGCATACCGCTGAGCAGTGCGAGCACAATCCTCTGGTCCTGGCGCGGAAGTGGTCGCAGGCGACAAGAGTTTGGTGCTGCTACCACTGCGGCTTCGTCGCGACCAACGATGAAGAGGCGCGGGACCATTTCGGCTTTAATGAGCAGGTCAAGGCAAAGTGCCTGAGGAAAGGCGCGAGCGCATGACCAACATCATCATCAAGGCAATCTCACTCTGGCAGCCCTGGGCCTCGCTGTGGGTGTCACCTAACAAGCTTCACGAAACGCGGCATTGGTCGACGCCGTATCGCGGCCAGTTGCTTGTCCATGCCGCCAAAAAGATCGTGTTCGATCTCGACGAAGAGCTTGCCGACATTGTCGTCAGCGAGTTCGGCGGCCATTGGGGGATGGACCTGCCCACGGGCGCCATCGTCGGGGTCGTCGATCTAACGGACGTCATCCCCACCGAAAAGCTCTACATGAAAGGCTTCATGGATGACGCCGACATGGCATGCGGCGATTTCTCTGCTGGTAGGTTCGGCTGGCGCCGCGGCAGCTATCGCAGGTTCCGCGAGCCAATCCCGTACAGAGGGCATCAGCGCATCTTCAATGTGCAGCGCTCCGTTGTTGCGGCCGTGATAGAGTCAGCGGAGCTGCGACATTGACCCCGCTCCCGACCGCGATCGATCTGATGCCGCAGGACCGGCCTGCGTCGGGCCAAGGCCACCGCCTTGATCCTGACTTCGTGATCGCTGTCGCGCTCTCAACCGTGCCCTACCGCTGGTCGGGGCGGCTTCTGAGCGAAGATTCCTTGCCGGTCCGCGCCGTACTGATCGCGCTGAAGGAGGCGGGCTACCGCATCGTGCCTGCCGAGTGACCTAGCGTTTGTTCCGTTGCGTCCCTGCGTCCCCCGACATCTGTAAACCTGGAGAAGCGCCATGGACGAGCAAGCCTCGACGTCGACCTCTGGCGATGCCCGCGCCGCTGCATCGACCCAATTCGCCAAGGATCAGCTCAAATCCATCATCGAGCGCATCGAGCGTTGCGAGGAGGAAAAGAAGGCGATCTCCGACGACATCGCCGAGATCTATTCCGAGGCCAAGGGCAACGGCTACGACGTCAAGGCGCTGCGCACCATCGTGCGGATGCGCAAGCAGGATCCGAACGAGCGGGCAGAAGCCGAGACGATCCTTGAGACGTACATGCAGGCGCTGGGGATGCTGTGATGGGCGAAGCCGTCCGCGCCTACCTGCCCTGGCTGCTCTCCGCCATCACGATCTGGATGACGCTGCTCGCCGGCAATAAGCACCCGCATGCATGGGCCATCGGCCTTGGCAACCAGGGGCTCTGGTTGGTCTGGATCATCGCATCGCAGGCGTGGGGTCTGCTGCCGATGAATATCGCCCTTTGGTTTGTCTACGCGCGCAACCATTGGAAGTGGAGCCGGGTGGGATGAAGCATCGTTGGGGCCCCAAGACCACATTCGAGCACAAGACCGAACGCCAGTGCGAGCGTTGCGGCATGATCAAGGTGTCGCGCTCCGAGCACGAAGGCGGGCGTGATCGCTACTGGACGGAATTCTACGCCGCTGGTGGCTTCGATCGGATCGAGGGTGAAGGCACACCGGCCTGTGAGCCCGCGGAGCAGGCGGCATGACCACGCGCAAGCTGATCGTTGACCTCTTTGCACGCTACCGCCTCCCGCTGTCAGATGAGAAGGCCTTGCAGGCCGCGATCGAGCAGGTGCTGACGATGGAGCTCGTGCCGTTCGCCCGCGAAGTCCGCCTCGACGACAAGGACATCGTCGACTTCATGGCCGGGGAGGGCGCGACCCTGCAGCCGCTGGCGCCGGCCTGCGCCATCGAGGTCAAGATCGGCGGCTCGCGCCGGGCGATCTATCGCCAGATCGAGCGGTACTGCGCCCATCTGCAGGTCGCGGAGATCGTGCTGGCGACCAATGTGCCGATGAGCTTGCCGTTCGATGTGAACGGCAAGCCGACGGCGATTGCGCATCTGGGGCGGAGCTGGCTGTGAACATGCATTCTCCGTCCGATGATCTCCTTGCCGCGGCTGCCGGCCTTGCCTGGCGCGAAAACGAGGCTGAGACGCGCACCTATGGCAAGCTCGCTCTCGTGGCGGAGGCCGGGCGCTGGGTGATCACCGAACTCGAGCCGCAGGTCGCCATCCGCGCCAAGCGCATCTTCCCACGGCTTTCGGCAACGCAGGTCGGCTCGTACACTTTCGTCGACAGCGACGAGACCCGCTCCGAGCTCGAATGGTTCCTTGAGCGCTATCCGCTGGTCGTGGCGCCCGCCGATCGCTTGCGGCTCGCTGAGGGGCGCATCCGCTTTGAGCGTATCCGTTCCGAGATCGACGACGTCCTGATGCCCACCTGGAAGCCGTCAGGGGCCCCAGTGCGGCTCAAGGAGGGCGTGGTGTTGCGCCCGAACCAGGCTCGGGCGGTCGAGGTCGCAAAGCGCACGGGGCGCCTTCTGGTCGCCGACGACGTCGGGCTCGGCAAGACGCTGGCCGCGCTCGCCGCCTGCATGGATGAAGCATTCCTGCCGATTGCCGTGATCTGCGAGGCGCACGTTGCGAACCAATGGTTCGACGATTTCGTGATGAAGTTCACGACGCTCTCGGCCCACATCATCGCCGGAACCTCGCCTTACGTGCTGCCGAACCGCGACGTCTACATCTTCAAATATTCCAACGCGCACGGCTGGGTGAATGTCGCCGAGACGGGCCGCTTCCGCTCCGTGATCTTCGATGAGGTGCAGAACCTGCGCCACGGCCGCGGCACGCAAAAAGGGCAGGCGGCTTCCGTCTTCGCCCAGAATGCGGGCCGCCGCATCGGGCTGTCGGCAACGCCGATCTTCGGCTATGGCGGGGAGATCTTCAACATCCTCGACATCATCGAACCCGGCATCCTCGGCACCCGCGAGGAGTTCATCCGCGAATGGTGCAAGTTCAATGATGAGAGCAAGCTGATCATCGACGATCCGGTCGCGCTCGGCAGCCATTTGCGCGACCTCAACATCATGATCCGCGAGGTGGGCGGCGGGCCGCCGCCGAACCGGATCGTTGTCGATGTGCCTTACGATGAGGAAGCGGCAGCCGCGGACGAGCAGTTGGCGCGATCGCTGGCGCTGAAGGTTCTCTCCGGCTCCTTCACCGAGCGCGGGCAGGCGGCGCGCGAGCTCGACATGATGGCGCGGCACACGACCGGCGTTGCCAAAGCCCGCCACGTTGCCGCCTACGTCAAGATCCTGCTCGATGCAAAAACCCCGATCATCCTGGGCGGTTGGCATCGCGACGTCTATGACATCTGGCTCAAGGAGCTCGCGGCCTACAACCCGCTGCTCTACACGGGCAGTGAGAGCCCGGCAGCCAAGGACCGCGTCAAGCGCGCCTTCATGGCCGGCGAGACCGACTGCATCATCATGTCCTTGCGCTCCGGCGCCGGCCTCGACGGCTTGCAGCATCGCTGCGCAACCGTCGTTCACGGCGAGCTCGACTGGTCGCGCGAGGTGCACAAGCAGCTGGCCGGCCGCCTTCGCCCGCACGCCCGCACTGATCCGATCACGGAAATCTTCATCGTCGCCGACGGCGGGTCCGACCCGCTGATCGCAAGCGTGCAGGGCCTGAAGGCCTCGCAGGCCCGCGGCATCATCGATCCGAAGGCAGGCCTTGAGCAGGTTCACACAGATGAATCCCGCATCAAGGCGCTCGCCAAAATGTACCTGGAGAAGGGGCAATGAAGACAGCGCAAGGCGTCCTCTGGACGTCAACCGATATCCGCAAGGCCGCCGCCATCTGGCAGCGGGACTTCGCCGATCACCACGGCGACGGCGATGGTCCCTGGGGCGCGCAAGGCGAGGTCTTTGCCAAGATCGCCCGGGCGACGCGCAAGACCGTCGACAGTGTCGCAGCCCGGTTCAACCGCCACGGACCGTCCTTCTCGGCTGGCGCACGCGGCGGCCCGTCGGAGCAGGCCTATGCCGAGCTTGAACGCCGCAGCGCCGCCAAGGATCGGCGTGACCTGACGGCCAGCGTCCTGGGCGACCCGCCGCCAGGTTATTCGGCGCTCGACAAGCGGCGAGGCGGTCATGGTCCACGTCTATGAGGCCGAAAACGCCATCTGGCACCTGGGGGACGACATGAGCGATCAATCGAGCAGCACCATCCTGGTGCTACCGGAGGGCCAGAAGCTCCACCACGTCTTCGGCGATCCCATCAGCGTGCCGCCTTCGCTCGAGCTCGATCGCTACCAGCAGACCGAGCGCACCTGCTCGGTCTGCGGCGTCATCAAGGTGACGGTGCATGCGCCGGACGGCCGCGCCTGGCGCGAGTGGCGGCAGTCGGCCTCATCTGCGCAGCTGCGGCTCCGCGACGACCTGCCGTGCGTTCCCAAGATCGGCGGGGCGCCATGAGCGCAGGCCTTCGCACCATCGCATCCTCTCACGCGCCGCCGATGTCGTCGCGCCTTCGTGCCCGGAACCATGCCGGTCATGCCCGTTGTTTGACTTTTCCACAGGTGACCCTTTGAGCATCAAGGCTATGAATTGGGCGATGGAGCAGGCGACCGGCGATCCCCGCGCCCAGTGTCTGCTTTACGTCATCGCCGACTGCGCCAACGAGGAGGGCGTGGCATGGCCCGGAGCCGACTGGATGGCGGCCAAAAGCCAGCAGTCGCGTGCGACGGTCTACCGCCGCCTCGATCTCTTGCAGGCGTCCGGCCTCCTGGTGATGTTCCCGCGCTGGATCGACGATGCCGGCAAAATCTGGAGCGCGGCAGCACCCGGCCGGCGTCGGACGTCACCTGAAATCCGGCTGCAATTTGGCGTTTTCATCAAGCAGGTCGCCCCTTCGGAAGATCAGGAAAGCGACGATGAGCCGGCCGCACCCCTGTCTCAGGCTGAGACTGGGGTGTCGCAACGTGGCGACGGGGCTGTCTCTGCGGAGCGACAGGGGTCGTCTCACTGCAGCGACAATAACCATCATCTTAACCGTGAAGAAGATTCTCCCCCCAGCCCCCCTCCGGGGGGTGGGTCGGACCTTGAAGGTTGGAAGGAATTCGAAAGCGACTGGGGCGAGCCGATCCTGCGCCAGTCGATCGCGCAGCAGGTCTGGGCAGCGCTGTCGGCCGACGAACGCTCGCTGGCGAGGCGGGCAGCGCAAGGCTATGCGGTTCACCTGCGGTCACAGCGAAGGCCTCCTGCCCGGCTCGGGGCGCACCTGTTCCTGAAGGAACGGGATGCGTGGGAGGGCTTTGCGAAGCTTGCGCCTGATGCCGCCGCCGCAGCGCGGCCAGCGAGTTACGATCCTGCCAGCCCCGAGGGGAGGGCGATCACGGCGTTGTACGCGATTGCCCGCGGTCGCCCGCCGGAAAGTCGTGGGCGGATCGTCTATCCGCGCGAGGTCACGGCGCAGCTGCTGGCGCTCGATGACCCCGCCAAGAGCCCGCGGGGGATCTGGATCGAAGACCGCGAGCAGATCGGCGCGTGGTCCAAATTCATCGCAACCCATGTGCCCGGCAATCGCACCTCACTGATCGACAGCAAGGGCATGGGATTGGAGCAGCGGCGCGGCATCTACGCGCCGCATCCATGGCCTCCGACGCAAAAGGGCGAGTGGCCGCCGCCCAAGCGGCTGATGACCGATCAGGACTACCAGGACTTGAAATCGTGAACGGCGAAGGAGAGGGCAGGATGTTGATGAAAACCGTGAGTAAGGAAGAAGCTGCAGCGCGCCGGGCCTATGCGGAGCAGCGGGAGGCGGAACGCAGGGCCGAGCGGGAGAGCCCGGGGCCGAAATGGTACATCGTCCAGTGCATCCGGGGGTCTGATCAGCAGGCACTCGATGCCTTCGCCCGCTTCAAGATCGAAACCTACTATCCGAAGATCGTCCAGCTGAAGCCGCTGCCGCGCAAGCGCATGTCGGCTTCGCAGCGCGCCTCCGGCATGGTGGTGATGGCCCCGCAGGAGACGGCGCTGTTCCCCCGCTACGTCTTCACGCGGTTCGATCTGCGCCAGCCTGGCTGGCACGATGCTTTCGAGTTTGCCGGCGTCGGCGGGCTTATGTGCCGCGACCGCATGCCGGTCTTCATGCCGGAGGACAAGATCGCCGCCATCAGGGCGCGGGAGAACAACGGCGTGATCCCGGGCAAGGAGAGCTTGCGCGTGCTCTTCGACATCAACGACAAGGTCATGGTGACCGACGGACCGTTCGCGTCCTTCCCCGGGACTGTGGAAGAGGGCCTCGACGTTGCGATCGAGGACCTTGAACCGACGATGCGAATCAAAGTAGCAGTGAACATCTTCGGACGCGCGACGCCAGTTGAGTTGGAATATTGGCAGGTCGCGCATCAAGGCAAGTAGCAGCCACCCTGCCAGCCACCCCGGGAGCCACCCTAACGGCCACCCAAAGTGCGAAGCTTGCGCAATTTAAGCCCCGCCATCGTGCGGGGCTTTGTCGTTTATAGGACGCTTCGTTGGCTCGCGAAGTATCCTCCTCTGCTTGGGAAGGTGAGAACCGGCGAACGCCGTCCGTGCATGAAACACGGGCGGCGTTTTCGTTTTCAGACATAGGTTGTGCGGCCCTGCGGTCCGGACTGGCCTAGTTCCAACTAGGTCGGGGTGATGGGCGTGGGGTCGCTGCCCTCCTTGGGCGTTTCCTTCCTAGACTTAGCCGCCCGCGAAGGTTCGCCTCTGTTGCGGGCGGCTTTTTCATTTGCGGCGACATTGAGTCAGTCCGGACTCAGATGGAATCATATCGATGCACTCGGTGGCCTTGCGTAATCCTCAGGAAGAGCGCGCTGCGCAGCATCTGGCTGCCGGCTTTGCGCTGACGCCCGAGGAGCGCGCCAAGCGCGGCCTGCCGATGACGGCGAGTCTGCAGGAGGAGGCGGCGGCGCTCGGCGGGCTCGACACGGGCGCGTCGTCATTCCGGGCCAACGCGCGCAAGTTCTGCCAGCGCAAGGTCATTCGCGAGCGCGTCGCCGGCATCCAGTACCAGGGCGCGATGCTGGCCTCGACGTCCGTTGCCTCGCTGATGGTGGAGGCCGAAGAGGCTCGCGATCTCGCGATGAAGCTGAAGGAGCCGAGCGCGGCCAACCAGTGCATCCAGACCAAGGCGAAGCTCGCCGGGCTCTGGCGCGACAAGGTCGAGGCGACGGGCAAGGATGGTGTGCCGCTGGCGGGCGTTGCTGTGACGGCTGTCGCTCCGACCATCATCATGACCGGCGCGCCGCAGGGAGTTTGACATGAAGTGCATCGCAGGAACTCTGGCGCTCTTCGGCGGCGTCGTGTTGTGGGTGTTGTTGTCGCCGCCTCCAAGTGCGGAGGAGAAGGGCGCCTTCTGCGGCGCCTCCGGCTATCTGTCGCCCTGCTGAGCAAGCGTCGCCGTGCATGACGAGCGTCCCGACGCGCTCCGCGTTCACCTCTGGCCGAAACAGTGGACGGCGTTCTTAACTGAGGCGACCGAGGTCCTGTTCGGCGGCGCCGCCGGCCCCGGCAAGTCGCATCTGATGCGCGTTGCCGCGATCGTCTGGTGCTCCTCGATCGCAGGCCTTCAGGTCTATCTCTTCCGCCGCGTTCGTGAGGACCTCTACAAGAACCATCTCGAAGGCCCGAAGGGCTTTCGCGCGATGCTGGCACCTCTGGTGCACGGCGGATGGTGCCGGATCATCGGCGATGAGATCCGCTTCTGGAACGGCAGCCGGATTTATCTCTGCCACTGCAAGGCGGAGAACGACGTCTACAAGTACCAGGGCGCGGAAATCCACGTCCTGCTCATCGATGAGCTGACGCACTTCTCGGAAGCTCAGTACCGCTTCCTGCGCAACCGCGTGCGCATGGTCGGCATCACGCTTCCGCCTGAGTATGTCGGCAAGTTCCCGCGCATCCTGTGCGGCTCAAACCCCGGCAATACCGGCCACCTCTGGGTCAAGACCACCTTCATCACCGGCACGATGCCGCTGACGATCCGCCGCATGCCTCCGTCCGAAGGCGGCATGCTGCGGCAGTTCATCCCGGCGCGCCTCGAGGACAATCCCTCGATGGCCAAGGACGATCCGAGCTACACGGATCGTCTTGCGGGGCTGGGCTCGGCCTCGCTCGTCAAGGCGATGAAGGACGGCGACTGGGACGTGGTCGAGGGCGCCTTCTTCGATGAGTGGAGCAACCCGCAGCATGTTGTCGCGCCGTTCACTCTTCCGCGCCATTGGTTGCGCTTCCGCTCTGGCGACTGGGGCTCTTACAGCCCGTTCAGCATCGGTTGGTGGGCCGTTGTTGGAGACGACTACAGGCTTCCCGTTGTCGGGCACGGCGATCAATCTGATCTATCAGAACGTTCCGATCATCGAGGTGGACGATCTGGAGGACTTCATGCAGGGCTCGCAGTGGACGGCGGAAGAGCTCGCTCAAATCTGCTCCCGCGAGGCGCCCTCGTCCGCTACCGCGAAGATTACGGCGCCAAGGGCGGCAAGCTGACGGCCGAGCAGGTCGGGGCGCGCATCGTCAAGCTGGAGAAGGACGATCCGAAACTGTCCTACGGCGTGCTCGATCCCTCGACCTTCAAGGAGGACGGCGGCCCATCGATCGCAGAGCGGATCAACCAGGTCCTGATCAAGGAGAAGCTGGTTCCGTTCCGCGAGGCCGACAACACCCGCGTCTCCCGTGCCGAGAGCCGCGACCGCGGCGGTCCGATGTCGGGCTGGGATGGAATGAGGGCGCGACTGATCGGCACGGCCAAGCGCCGCGAGGATGGTGCGGTCGATTGGTCCGCCGGCCGGCCGATGCTCTACGTCTTCGCAACCTGCGTCGACTTCATCCGGACCGTGCCCGTGCTCCAGCATGACGCGGCTCGGCCTGAGGACCTCGACACCACGGGTGAGGATCACGCCGCCGACGATGGCCGCTACGCCTGCACCTCGCGGCCGTGGGTGAAGTCGCTGACGCCGGCGCAGAAGGAATCCCGCGACGCCTACGGCGAGAGCCGCGAGGAACGCTACTCCGACGACACAGCAACCCTGTAAGGGAGGATGACCATGGACGATCAGGCGAACGCAGGTGAGGGCATCGCTGCGAACGTGCCGGCGACCGGCGAGGTGCAGATCGGCGGCGATCCGAACGCGCCGCAGCGGCAGCTGTCGGTCGCGGAGGTCGAGACCAAGCGCAACGCGGAGAACCTGGAGCGCGCCAAGGCGGGCGGCTACGTCGAGCAGGCGCCGCCCACGATCTCCGAGCGCGTTGCCTCGCTGATCGCGGCCGTCGGTCACTCCATGGAGAACAACGCGCCGATCAGCCGCGAGAACTTCGAGGAGATGAAGGCGCTGCTCGGCCATCGCGGCCAGGCGCTGCCCGACCAGACGGCGGCTTGATCGACCCTGAGGACGAAGACGACCTCGACGCTGCCGAGGTCGAGCCCGACGATCCCGACGCCTGGCGGGATTATTGCGACGATCCGTACGGAGAGGAAGACGATGGACAGCCTTAAGGTGACCGATGCCGCGAGCGAAGCCGTTGCAGTCGCGCCGCGCGTGAAGCTGTCCGACATCGAGGCGGCGATCATCCGCCGGTATGACGTGCGCGGGTGCGATGCCGTCGGTGAGGCGCTGGTCATCACGGGAAATGGCAAGCCCGGCAACCCGCTCGGCTTGCTCTCGCTCTGCATCCTCGAAATGCGCAACGGCTTCACGATCGTGGGCAAGAGTGCGCGGGCTTCGCCGGAGAACTTCGACGCGGAGCTCGGCAAGCAGTACGCATATGAGGACGCCGTTCGCCAGCTCTGGCCCCTGATGGGTTTTGCGCTGCGAGATCGCCTCGCAGCTCCCGAATGGCCCGGGGATCGCCGCTGATGGCCGGCACCGCCTCCGCCCCCGCGAACAACGCCGTTGTCTACCAGGGCAAGCCCAAGGGCAACCGCAAGAACAAGGCGGTCACCCGGAAGGCTGCGAAGGGTGCCATCAAGCGCGGCATGATCTCCGAGAAGGCCGCCAAGCGGCATCTGGGCGACCTCTGATGGCGGAGGCGCTGGGGGCAAGGATGCGCTCGTTCGGTCTCGTGCTGCACGGCATGCTGACCGAGGCGCAGTGGAAGGAATTCCTGGTCGCCGTCTGTGATGCGATCGGCATGTATCCGGTCGGGGAGCCGAAGGTGTGGACCTATCCGCTCGAGGGCAAGGGCGGGACCGGGCAGACCATTATGCTGCCCATCACGGAATCCTTCCTGGTCGTCGACACCTGGTCCGACCATGACGGCGCCTACCTGTTCGTCTGCTCCTGCCGCGAGTTTGGGATGGGCTCTGTCTTCGACCAGGCGGAGAGTTTTGGCCTGAAACCCTCGACCGAGGATGATGGCGCGTTCTTCCACCAGCTGCGCTTGAAAAGGTGAGTCCTTGAACCTCAAGAGCAAGACAGCACTGGTCTATGACAATGGCGTCTTCACCGCGCTCGCCGTGACGCTCGGCAAGTCCTTCGGCCGCGTGCTCTACTACGTGCCCTGGACAAGCGGCATGCCGAAGTCCAATGCGCTTCTGATCGGTGATGGCCTGCCGGGCGTCGAGCGTATCGAAAACCCCTTCGACTATTTCGACGAGGTCGACATCTGGATTTTCCCGGATGTCTATGAGGCGGGATTCCAGAAGTGGCTTGTCGCGCAGGGCAAGCGCGTGTTCGGCTGCCGCGGCGGCGCCGAGCTCGAGATCGACCGGCCGAAGTCGAAAGAGGCGAGCAAGAAGCTCGGCATCGATATTGGGCCCTACAAGGTCATCACGGGGCTCGATGCGCTCCGGCGGTACCTCAAGTCTCATGACGATCAGTGGGTGAAGATCTCGGGCACTCGAGGCGACATGGAGACCTTCGGCGCCAAGAGCTACGACAAGGTCGAGGTCCGCCTCAACGAGTTGGAGCACAAGCTCGGGGCCTACACCAAGATCATGCAGTTCACGGTCGAGGCCGGCATCAACGACGCGGTCGAGACCGGTTATGACGGCATCTGCGTCGATGGGCGCTTCGCCAAGAGCGCAATGACCGGCGTCGAGGTCAAGGACGAAGCCTACCTGATGAAGACGGTCCGCTGGTCCGAGCTTCCAGAGCAGGTGCGCTCCGTCAATGAAAAGCTGGCCCCGGCGCTGAAGCGCTACGGATATCGCGGCTTCCTGTCGACCGAGGTTCGCTGCACCAAGGACGGCAAGGCCTACCTGATCGATCCGTGCTGTCGCGCAGGCTCGCCGCCGAACGAGCTCTACCAGGTGCTGATGGCGAACATCGCCGAGGTGATCTGGTATGCGGCGGAAGGCATCATCGTCGAGCCGGAGTACAAGGCAAAGTGGGGCGCCGAAGTGCTTCTGATCTCCGAATGGGCCGATCAGAACTGGATGCACGTCTCCATCGGCAAGGACGTTCTGGACTTCGTCAAGCTGCGCAACTTCTGCCGCATCGAGGGTGAGTATTACGTCATCCCGCAGTGGACCGGATGCGCCGAGATCGGCGCTGTCGTCGCCTATGGCGATACGCCCGATGAAGCCATCGCCAACTGCAAGGCGGTCGCCGACAAGGTCGAAGGGCATCTGTTGGACAAGCCTCTCGATGCGCTCGACGTCGCGCGGGAGCAGCTGGAACAGGTGCTGGGCAAGGACAAGCCGAAGAGCAAGCAGCAGCGGCAGGCCGAGGCGCTCTACGCCGAGGGCAAGATCTCGGACAAGCAGCTCGACAAGATGCTGGCGAAGGGGTGATCCGTGCTGTCGCGGTCCCTGGCGCGGTGCCGGCGCGAGCGCTTCGTCCGCGACGATCGCCCGCGCTGGCAGGACATCCCGGAGGATCCGGAAGTCGATCCAGATGACGACAATCCGGAAGACTACGACCGGTTCGGCATGATGATGCGGATCGACGGTCTCGACCGCGCCTGGCGCGACCTCGTCAACGAATACGGGTTCTCCCGCGTCATCAGCCTGATGGGCGACGGGCATCATCCAAAGACGGCCGCACGGTTGCTTGCCGCGCGCCGGCAGCGTGAGCAGGGAAGAGGAGACGTGGCATGGCAAAGTCTAAGGTGACCGCGGAAGTGCCGGCGAGCCCAGCGCAGGCGAAGCGCTATGACGACTGGGACGTCCGCGAGGCGATGCGGACGCTGATGCGCGCGGACGAAATCCAGGGGGACAAGAAGCTCATGGGCATGGTTCGCAAAGAGGCCGCCAAGGAATCCGAGAAGATGGCCGAGGTCTCCCGGCAGGCCGATCGCCTGGCGCGCTCCGGCCACATCTCCGACAAGCAGCTTGCGAAGCTGAAGAAGGAGAAGCCGATCGCCTCCGGCAAGGAAGGCGATAGCGGCAAGGGGCAGACCGTCCGCGGCATCGCGACGAAGTAACCCGCGCGACCGCCTCGCATGCCCCTGGTCGAATATTCCCCACTTGACGAGATGGATCGCGCCGACGCTGCGCGCCTGGCGCCGCTCGTCCCCGATAGCCGGCCCGAGACGTCGGATGATTTCTCGCGGCAGGCGCCGGGCGGCGGCATCGAGACCAACCCGAACCAGTTCCTGTCGGTCGGGGAATTGCGCCGGCAGTATCTCGACTATGTCGACAGCAAGGTCGAAGAGGTCGAGGAGGCTAAGGATAGCCGCCGCTACTACCACGGCGCCCAGCTCACGGCCGAACAGCTGCGCGTGCTGAAAGCGCGCCATCAGCCGGTCCAGATCTGGAACCGGATCGGACGCAAGATCAACGGCATCGTCGGCGTCGTGGAGCGCATGCGCTGCGACCCGAAGGCGGAGGGGCGCGATCCCAAGAGCGAGGCGGGTGCGTCCGTTGCCACGCAAACCGTGCGCTATGTGCTGGATGCCAACCAGTTCAAGAACTCGCTCAACTACTGGACCCTGCTCCAGACCGGCATTGACGGCCTTGGCGGCGTGCAGGTCGTGCTCCAGAAGGGCGACAAGGGCGATCCGGACGTCGGCCTCGAATGGGTGATCGGGGACGAATATTTCTACGATCCGCGCTCCTTCCGTTTCGACTTCAAGGATGTCCGCTACGAGGGCATCGCCAAGTGGATGGACGTCGACGCGGCGATCGAGATCTTTCCGGACAAGGCCGAGCTGCTCGAGGGCCTGTTCCAGGGTGACAGCGACCTGACGACGAACCCCGACCGCGAGATCAAGTGGCTGATCACCTCCACGCGCCGCGTGCGCATGGTGGAGCACTGGTACAAGCACAAGGGGCGCTGGTGCTGGGCCTTCTACGTCGCCAACGTGCTGCTCGACCAGGGCGTCTCGCCGTTCTTCGATGAGCGCGGCAATTCGGTCTCTTCCTTCGAGATGTGGGGCCCGTTCATCGACCAGGACGGCGACCGCTATTCGTTCGTGCGCACCTTCAAGGGTCCGCAGGACGCGCTCAACCAGGGCAAGTCCAAGACGCTGGCGCTCGCCAACTCGCGCCGCATCGTCATGGACAAGGGCGCCGTCGACGATGTCGAGATCACCCGCCGCGAGGTCGCACGCCATGACGGCGTGGTGGAGAAGAACAAGGGTTTCGACCTCAAGGTCGACGACACCACGCCGGAGGTCGCGACCTTCACCTCGTTCACGGAAGACGCCAAGAACGAGCTGGATGGTTTTGCCAACTCCAACATCGCGGCGATGACTGGCGCCGGCATGACGCAGCTCTCCGGCAAGGCCATCGAGCTGCTGCGCCAGCCCGGCATGGCCGAGCTCGGGCCGTTCGTGCTGGGACATCGCATGTGGCGGCTCAACCTCTACCGCAAGATCTGGAACGCCTGCCAGCGGCACTGGACTGGGGAGCGCTGGATCCGCGTCAACAACAACCAGAAGCTTGCCGAGTTCATCCAGATCAACGGCGTCGATCTCGACGAATGGGGCCGGCCGGTGATGGTGAATGCGGTCGGCGCGCTCGACGTCAACATCGTGCTCGATGAGGGCCGCGACCTGATCTCTGCGCTTCAGGAGTTGTCGGACAAGCTCTCGAAATATCCGCCCGGCACCATCCCGCCGCAGATCCTGGTCGAGATCGATCCGGACATCCCGCGCGATGAGAAGGACAAGCTGCAGCAGATGATGGCGCCAAAGCCGGAGCAGCTGCAGATTCAGCAGGCCAAGACCAAGCTCGAGCTGGAGCACGCCGCCGGCAAGAACGCCAAACAGGCCGCGGACACCCGGAAGACGCTTGCTCTGGCCGAACAGGCGCTGGCGACCGCGCAAACCAAGCGAGCGCAGGTCACCACGGAAGCGGCGCGCGCCGGCCATCTCGCCCGCGCCTCCGATCTCGATGCGGCAACCTTCGTGCGGGATTCCCTCGTCAAGGCGCATGAGATCATGCTGCCGTTCCTGCAACCGCAAGGGCAGGCGGGGATGCAGCCGCAGCGGCAGGCTGCGCCAATTGGCGCAGGCATGCGCTGAACTTTAGCGAAAGGAAGAAGCGATGCTGGCGTTTGTCAGAGGAATCGTGTTTGCGGGTGCGATGCTGCTTGGCGTGGGCAGCGCTGCCGCGCAAAGCGCCGTGCCGTCGGACAACTGGTCGGTCTCGATCACGACCGGCAACACCTTCCAGACGATCCAGACCGCCAATAACACGCGCCGGGCGCTCACGATCCAGAACAACAATGCGTCGGACAGCTGCTATCTCGACGTGACGGGCGTGGTCTCCGCCGGCAACACCACGGCGACCAGCGTCACCACGAAGGGCGGCACGATTACGGCCGCGAAGGCCTCCGTGCTGCTCCAGCCGGGTCAGGCCTACACGCGCTACTATCCCTACACGGATAGCGGCCCGATCGTCGGGACCTGCGCAACCGCGGGCGACAGCCTGTACGTCGCCATCCAGTAGCGGTTTCGCGCGCCATGAAGCTCCTCCGCTCATTCCTTGCTCTCGCACTTGCGCTAGCGCCGGTCGCCTCGCACGGCGATGGCCTTGGCGGATCCGTCACGCCGCAGCTCGGCGGCGGCATCAGCGCGGGATTCGATGGGGCGTTTTCGGGCGCAGGGAGCATCCCGCCTCCAGCCGGCTTCGCCTGGCCGTTCAACCAATACCCGATCACGATCCAGCAATCGGGCCCGAACAGCTTCACGACGAGCTTTGTGCCCGAGAGCTACGCCTCAGCTGCGCTCGCCGGCCCGAGCTATTACGTCAACTGCTCGACCGGAAACGACGCGAACCCCGGCACCTCGGGCTCGAAGGTCAAGTCGATCTGGAAGGCGACGCAGCTCGGCAATGCTGCCGCTGTACCCTTCAATGTCCAGGTCGACTACGTCGCTGCTGGATGCCCGCGGGAAAACGGCTTCAGCAACGTCAGCACGGTAGTCGCGAACACCCAGCCAGCGGCCTATGTCGCGGTCGGTGGCACGCTCGATGTCTGGACCGGCAGCACGCTCACCTGGTCCGGCTCGCCCGACCCGACCTTCACGACACTTTACACGGCGACGCGCAGCGCCGTCTCTCAGGTCATCAATCCCACGATCCTGGACGCCTACGGCGATCCGATCATGGCGACCAAGTACGCGGACGCTGCGACCGCGAACGCCGCCAGCGGCAGCGCTTGGGCGCAGGTCGGCTCGACGCTCTACGTGAAGTGGGCCGGCGGCGCGGCGGTCACCAGCACCAACACTCGAGCGCTGCTTCAGTCGACCCCAAACTTCGTCACGGACGGAACGTCGAAAGACGTCTACCTCAAGGGGTTCAACTTCCAAGGCGGCGCGAACGGCGCGGTCGCGATGACGGCCGTGGCTACGCTGAACTTCATCGCGGTGAACGTCAAAGCCTGCTACTCGGGCGACAGCACGAACGCCGTCAACGGCTTCAAGCTCGACTTCATCACCGGCCTGGCTGCGCTGGTTAATAGCGTCGGGTGTAACGCCGAGGCCGACGGCATCAACAGCCATTGGACACCGGGCGGAACACCCGGCCTCTATACGCTGACGATCAACAGCGTCGGGCGCAACAACGGCCGCGATACGGTCCAGTCCTGCAACGGGCTGACGGCGCATGACGGGGTGATCTCGATCGACGTCAACGGCGAGTATTTCGGCAATTTCGGCACCAACCTGATCCCGATCAATGCCAGCCAGATGTGGGTGCTCGGCAGCTACGCGCACGACAGTCAGGGTGACGTCGGCCATGGCGGGGTCACGACGCCGACCGATATCCAGGCGCAGAACACCGCGCAGATGTGGTTGCATGGGGTCAGGACCGCAGTCTCGGCAACATCGCTGCTCGCCTCCAACACCTCGATCATCCGCTACAAGAACCTCACGACGGGTGTGGGGCAGTCCTTCGGCGCCGGCGGCGGCACGATCGTTCCCTACAGCTTCCTGCTCCAGCGCGACATCGATCCCGCCTCCAACGACAATTCGCCAGCGTTCCAGAACAAGGTAGCCTGACATGTCCATCAAAGGCCGGTCCTCCGGCACTCCGGCGCCACTCCTGAAGAATGCTTCCGCTGCGCCCTTCGTCTATTTCGACAACGCACCGCTCTATGGCGTTGCCGGCATGGGCATCGAGGTCGAGCTGACGGCTGCCAGCATCGTTCCAAGGTCCGACGGCGCCGTGATGCGCGAAGCGGTATGCGTCGCTCACTTGCGCTGCTCTCCGCAGACCGCGCTCTCGCTGATCGATAGCCTCCAGAAGGCGGTCAAGATGTACAGCGAGCAGATGGCGGAGCTCGCCGCGCAGGCCTCTGAGCACGTCGAGGCTTCTGAGCCCGCAACAGACCACGCGGCCGGTCCGCCGCGGCCATCGTCGCCGCCAGTTCGGCGGTCGATGGTCGCTTAATACAGTTTCGGTCAGCGCCACCAGACGGTGCGCGGCATCCAGGGAGCCGGACTTCAAACCCTGCGGCAGGCGTCCTCCATAGCGGCGCAACGCAATTCATCAGTGCCGGCGTGCCGTCCGAAGTCGGATTTCCGATTGCGGACGCGAACGGCGCTGCGGTCCGTCCAGCACCAGACGCTGGCATGTGAAAAGGTAGCCATTCAATGGGTCAGGTAAGGGAAGTCGACGCCATCTCCGATGCGATCATCGAGACCGAAAGGGAGATCGCAGGGGAGGCGTGGGACATCGAGGATACCGAACGCGCCGACGCATCCGGAGATCGCACGCTCGAGAGCCTGGGCGATGGTCTGGAAGGTCAGCACGAAGCCGCAACCGATGAGGACGAAGACGCCGATGGCTCCGAGGAGACCGAGGGCGATGAGTCCGAAGAGGAGGCGGAGGACGGGGAAGAGGACGGCGAGGCCGAGGCCGGAGACGGCACGACCGGTCAGCAGCAACAGCAGCGCGAGCAGGAGCCGCCAGCGGGCCGTGTGCCCTCCGGCAAGCTCCGTGAGGAGGCCGAGAAACGGCGGCAGGCGGAAGCCCGCGTTGCCGAGCTCGAAGCCAAGCTCAACGGCACGACGGGTGACAATCCGAAGATTGCCGCGCTCGAAGCCCAGCTCCAGCAGCTGACGAGCCTGCTCAATGGCCAGCGGCAGCCGCCGCAGGCCCAGCAGCAGACGCAAGAAGAGCCGCCGGAAGTCCCCGACATCTTCGAAAACCCCAAGGGTTTTGTCGAACACATCACGAGCCTCGTGCAGCAGGCGGTCGCGCCCGTCCGACAGGACGTGCGCAAGAACGCCGTGGAGACGAGCTTTGCGCTCGCTCATGCCACGCACAAGGACACGTTCGCCAAGGCGTTTGATGCCATCAACGGCCTCAACCCGCAGAACCCCGACGACCGGGCAACCGTGCAGCGGATCTACAACTCGTCCAATCCTGGCGAGGAGCTGGTGAAGTGGCACAAGCGGACGACGGCTCTCGCACGTTTCGGGGACGATCCCGATGCGGCGGAGGCTCGTATCCGCGAGGACACCCGGCAAGCCCTCCTGAAAGACCCCGAGTTTCGGAAGCAGCTTCTGGCCGATCTTAAGGCAGAGGCTTCGACCGGAGAGAATGGCGCCCCGCGTACCACCACCCGACTGCCGAAGTCGATCGCGCGGGCCGGCGGCTCCAACCTTGGTGTGGAGCGCATGGACCACAGTGCGCAGGACAATTCGGAACAGTCGGTCGCTGACGCTGCCTGGCGCTAGGGACCGCGAACCTCTCTTTCAGCTCTTAATCGATATCGACCCGCCGGCGCCGTGCCGGCGGCATGAGCTACGCATTCGCGCCTCGCGCTTGGCTTCAACCTCTTGAGGGAAGCCATGCTTACGACGACTGCTGCAAACAACAAGCTCATCTACTTCCGAAAGGAAATCTACCGGGAATACGTTCGCGAGAATCTGTTCTCCCCCTATATGGGCCCGTCGATGAACGCGATCATTCGCGTCATCACGGATCTGGACAAGGGCGGCAAGAACGGCGGCGAGCAGATCAACATTCCGCTGCGGGCCCGCCTCAATGGACAGGGCGTCGGCGTCGGACAGCTGCGCGGCAACGAAGAGGCTCTGGACAACCAGGGCACCCGCATGTGGATCGACTGGTCGCGGCATGCGGTCACGATCAACAACGCGGAAGAGCAGAAGTCCTCCGTCGACCTCTACGCCGAGATCAAGCCGGCGTTGACCGATTGGGGTCAGGAGAAGCAGCGCGACGAGATCGTCGACGGATTCTACGCTCTGCCCTCGCAGAACCCGCCCGCGGGTCTGGGGTCGCCGAACGGCCAGCGCGTCAACGGCATCCTGATGGATGCTGCGACGGCTGCACAGCGCAACACCTGGATCACGGACAATGCCGACCGCATCCTGGTCGGCAACGGCAACACCGCGAACCTCGTGGCTGGCAACTTCGCAGCTTCCATGGCGAACGTGACCGGCGCGATGACGGTGTCTGGCGCTCTCGTCAACCGCATGAAGCGGTCGGCGAAGAAGGCCAACCCGCGCATCCGTCCCTTCAAGCTGAAGGAGAACGGGACCGAGTGGTTCGTGCTGTTCGTCGGTCAGGAGCAGTTCCGCGACGCGCAGAACGACAACGACATCAAGACGGCCAACCAGAATAGCCGGGCTCGCGAGAACCAGGGCTATCTGAAGAACCCGATCTTCGTCGACGGCGACCTGCTCTACAACGGCGTCATCATCCGGGAAATCCCCGAGCTGTCGCTGCGCCTGCCGGTCTTCTACCAGACCGCCGGCTCCGGCGGCATCCAGATCGCGCCCGCCTTCCTCTGCGGTCAGGGTGCGATGGCCTGGTGCTGGGGCAAGATGCCGACGCCGACGTTCCTGAAGGAGGATGACTATCAGTTCCTCCGCGGCGCGGGCATCAAGATGGCCTACGGCGTCGGCAAGATCGCCAAGCTGAATGCGGCCGGCAACTTCAAGGAGTGGGGTGTCTATACCGCATTCCTCGCCGCGGTCGCCGACAACTAAGCCTCTCGGCTGATGAGTGAACGGACGGCGCGCAAAACGCGCCGTCCTCTCTTCAACGCAAATCTTTCGGCCCAGGAGGCCATCATGAAGCAGACGCTCTTGGCGAAGCTCCGCGAGCTCGCCGCTCTCTCTCGTACTGCCGCGCTTGCGGCGCTTGTGGCTCTCGGCATCGCTGGGATGTCGCTCGGTCCCGTTGCGGCAACCGTGCTCACGCTGACACCGAACAACTCGCTGGCGCCGCGCTACTACCCCGAGCAGCTGACGCACTACGTTCGCTTTGCGGTCGACTTCAACGACTGCCCGCTCCGCGCGGCGGACACGGCGTGTTCGTTCCGCGTTGCCTCGCTCCCCTACAACGCGTTCCTGGTCTCGATCTCCAAGCAGATCATCACGACGTTCAACCCGACGACGTCGGCGACGATCGCGCTCGGCACTTCGGGGCAGGCGACCAACGTGATGGCGGCGTTCAACGTGTTCACGGGCCAGGCCACCACCGCGGTCTTTGACACCGCGTTCGCGGGCGCCGGCGAGCTCGTGACCGGGTCGGGCGCGACCGCAACCGGCATGAACGGCGGCTTCGACATCTATGCGACATACACGGTCGGCGCCGCCGGTAGCCAGGGCACGCAGGGGCGGGCGATCTTCATTATCCAGTACATCGCGCCCAACGACGGCGATTGCACGCTGGTGCCGACTGGCTCCACCGCGACGTCCTGCTGATCTTATCAACCAGATGCCCGGGCTTGTCCCGGGCATCGCCTTCGAACGAGGAGAGTGGAATGCCGAAAATCGCCGAGAAGATCACCTATGTGCCGGGCCAGCATGATCCCTCGCACGTCAAATGGGGCGGTCATGTCTTCCAGGCCAATGTCCCCAAGGAGATCAAGGGCGATCCCGACGGCACCTCGACCGAGAAGCTCAACCACGAGATCATCGAGCGTGCCAAGGGCAATCCCCATTTCATCGTCGGCGATGGCAAGCAGCCGCGCACCCCGCGCGAGAAGGCCCCGACCGATGCCAAGGGGTATCTCGCCTACTTCGTCGGCTGGCTGAAGGATGAGACCTTCGAGACGCCCGAAGAGCTGATCGCGCGCTTTGCACGCGACCGCGAGTTGCAGGCCAAGTGCGACGTCGGCCCGGACGACTTTGCGCGTGTCGGCGAATTGTTCGCCCCGCGCCTGCATGAGCTGGCGAAGGCCTGCGACATGTCGGAAGCGCAGGTTGCGGCCGTGTGGGTCAATCACGGCTACAACCAGCTGCCCTGGTAGCGAGAGGCCGCTAGGCCATGGCCCCGACCTCGCCATACCGCACCTCGAGCGATCTCGTCCTCGAGGTGCTCAAGCGGACCAACGTGCTGGCGGTCGGCCAAGCCGTCGACCCCGACGATTTCGCGCTGGTCAATGACAGCCTGGAATCGATCTACCGCAAGCTCGCCGGGCTCGAGATCGTCTATGTCGGCGACCGCGACAACATCCCGGCGGCGTGGTTCTCCGACCTCGCCGACATCGTCGCCGGCGAGAGCGCCAGCAATCTCGGCATCTCCGGGCAGGACATGATCGATCTCGTGGTGAAAGGCCTCGGCGGCCTCGGCGGCGTCGATGTCGGCGCGGGCGCGGCCGCAAAGTCGCTCAAGATCATGTGCCGGGGCCGGCCGACCTACGAGACCTTCCGGATGCAGTGCTTCTGATGGGCAAGCCGGTCCCGATACCGTTTCCGCTCTCGACCTTCCCGGGCGCGACGCCTCAGGAGGGCGCGGGCCGGCTGATCAACTGCTATGCCGAGCCGCTCGGGGAGCCATCGCGCCCCACGGGGCCGGCGCAACAGGTCTGGCGCGGCTGCCCTGGACTATCGCAGCACGCGATCACCGGTGAGAGCGGCTACCGCGGCGGCCTGCTCGTCAAGAACCTCTCCTACGAAATCTTCGACGGCAAGGCGCTGACGACGGACGTGGCCGGCGTGATCAACGTGCTCGGCAACTTTCCGGGCACGAAGATGGTCTCGATCGCGCGCAACATGGCGGCCGTACCGGACGTCGTTGCGGTCGATGTCGACAACGGCGCATATCAGCTCTCAACGGGGGGCGCGCCCGCGTTCTACAACGGCGGCGGCAACCTGCCACAGCCCAATGGCGTTGCATTCCAGGACGGCTATTTCTTCTTCACGATCGGCGATAATCGCTGCTTTGCCTCCGGCCTCAACGCGCTGACACAGAATGCGCTCACCTTCATCACGGTGCAGGGCCGCGCGGATGCGAACCTGCTCCGGCCCATTCCGTTCTCCAATCTGCTGCTGCTCTTCACCACCGGTTCTTTCGAAGTCTGGCAGGATCAGGGCATCGCAGCGCCGGCCTTTCCTTACGGCCGCCTGACCATTGTCGATATCGGTCTCGTGCAGTCTTCAGCCATCGCTGGCTTCGAGCTCGGCTTTGCCGAGCTGCTCTGGGTCTCGCAGGACTTTCACGTGCAGTGGATATCCCCGGGCTCGCTGGCGCCGACTGATGTCTCGCCGCCCGATCTCAACCGTCTGATCGAAAAGGCGGTCAAGGCCGGCCAGATCCTGAAGGCGGGCTGCACCATTGCCGGCGGCAAGAAGTTCTGGCGGCTGTCGTCGCCGACCTGGTGCTGGGAAATCAACCTTGCCACCAAGCGCTGGCACGAGCGCTGGTCGCTTAATGGCGGCGTCTACGGACCCTCACGCATGGTCGGAGGCCATCCGGCCTTCAACAAATGGATCTGCGGCGACACCCAGTCCGGCAATCTGCTCTATGC
Organism: Bradyrhizobium sp. Pa8; assembly: GCF_052588265.1. Classification (NCBI taxonomy): domain Bacteria; kingdom Pseudomonadati; phylum Pseudomonadota; class Alphaproteobacteria; order Hyphomicrobiales; family Nitrobacteraceae; genus Bradyrhizobium; species Bradyrhizobium sp. Pa8. The sequence goes on from NZ_CP176767.1 coordinate 4,694,582, forward strand.
GGATCAGGAGTCCTACACGGAGAACGGGACGCCGTATCTGTTCCGCGTGGAATCCGGCCCGTCACGCGAATTTCCGGATGCGATGCGCATCGCGCGCGCCGATTTCGACTTCGTGACCGGCGTCGGCATCGAGGTCGGGACCTATGTGATGACGGTCCTTGGTGCATCGAGCGGGACCGGCGGCGTGGTGCGCCTCACGGTCGATCAGACGGCCAAGGCCAAGAGTGGCGACCAGGTCAATGTTGCGGGCGTCACGGGCACGACGGAGGCCAACGGCGCCTTCACGATGACCAAGGTCGACGCCAATCACATCGAGCTGCAGGGCACGGTCTTTGCCAATCCTTACGTCTCAGGCGGGACGGTGACCGATGTCTCCTCGCCGCCGGAGGCGGTTGCGCCGCAGGTTGCGATCTCCTGCTCGAAGGATGGCGGGCTCACCTTCGACAATCCCTCGCTACGTGCACTGGGGCCGCAGGGCCGCGGCGAGCTCGCGCGGGCCTCGGTCAAGAACCGCGGCCTTGCCGGCCCGCAAGGGGTGCGCTGGCGCCTCGACATCACCGATCCTGTGTATCGGGGGCTGAAGGGCGGGGTGATGAGCGACAACCCCCAGCGGGTGGCGCCGTGACGCTTCCTGTCAAGGACAAGAAATTCGATCCGAGCTTTGCCCTGGTCGACAAGGACGGCAGGCCGACGGCGCTGTTTCGCGACTACATGGCGATGGTCGATCAGCTTCTGACAGCGATGCGCGCCGGCAATGCGCCGACGCTCATCAATGCGGCGAACGATGCGGCGGCGGCCGTGGCGGGCGTCAACATCGGGCAATTCTACCGCAACGGCTCCGTGGTCATGATGAGGGTAGTCTGATGAGCATTTTCGATATCTTCGACAACAGTGTCGCACAGGATGCCGCCAACGCCCAGATCGCCGGCATCAACACGGGCGTGTCGAAGGCGACCGAGAACATCAACCAGGGCATCGGCGCGATCAACACCAACTACACGAACGCGTTGCAGCCGTACCTGACGAACTACTCCAACGCCAATGCCGGCGTCGACCAGCTGAAGAACCTGCTCGGGCTCAATGGGCAGCAGGGCGCGGACGCGGCGATGAAGTCGCTGGAGGCGACGCCCGGCTACAAGTTCCAGCTTCAGCAGGGCAACAATTCGATCAACGCCGCGGCTGCGGCGAACGGCACGCTCGCCTCCGGCAAGCAGCTGATCGACTTGTCCAACTACAACCAGGGCCTCGCGTCGACGAGCTACCAGAACGCAGTCAACAACCTGATGCCGTTCCTTAGCGGCTCGCAGACCGCCGCGGGCGGCATCGCTGGCACCTACACGGGGCTCGGCAATGCGACGGCGGGTCAGTACAACAATCTCGCCAACCTCAACTACACGGGCGCCACGGGCATCGGCAATGCCAATGCCAACGCGATCCTGGCGGAGAACCAGGCCAACGAAAACCAATGGGGTTTGTTGAGTGGCCTCGCATCGGCTGGCTCGAAGGTTCTCGGAAGCTCTGGCGGGTTGAGTGGCCTCGCCGGTGCGCTGTCGGTCTTCTCCGATGAGAACCTCAAGGAGAACATCGAGCCGGTAGGCAAGCTCTACGACGGCACCAACATCTACCGGTATAACTACATCGGCAGCCTGATCCCGCATATCGGCGTGATGGCGCAGGAGGTTGAGCGCGACCGGCCGGAGGCCGTGACCGAGATCGCTGGCTTCAAGGCCGTGAACTACGCCAAGGCGACCGATCGGGCAGCGTCGCTGGCGCGCTTTCTCGAGGCGGCCTGATCCATGGCCATGTTCGAACAGACCGTTGCCGTCCCGTCGACGCGCGATTACGCGCCGCCGACGCCGGACATCTTCAGCCAGATCGCGAACCTGCCGAACGCCTATTACCAGGGCGCCTTCAACAAGCAGCAGCGCGAGCTCAACGATCAGGCGATCCGGCAAGGCCAGATCCGGCAGGACATCCAGCAGACCTTCCGCGGCGGCCTGCCGATGAATTCGGACGGCACGATCGACTACGGCCGTGCCGTCGCGATGCTGGCGCAGAGGGGCGACACGACGGCGCTGTGGAACGGCGCGGACGCGATGTACGCGCAGTCGGCCTCGAAGCTGTCGCCGCTGCTCTCCGGCGGCGGCCAGGCGGCCGCGCCTGGCGCTGGCGGCGCTGCGCCGGCCGGGGGCGGAGTGTCTGCGGCCCCGCGCGTACCGGTGCAAGCGGGCGTGCATGGCGATTCAGGCTCGGGCACGATCGCCTCGCTGGTGACGGATCGCCTTCCCAATCAGGATGCAACGACCGGCCAGACCATCGCCAAGATCGCGAGCGTGATGGGGATTGATCCCAACGCCAACATGACGCCGGGCCAGCTGCGCCGCGCGCAGGGCCTGCTCCAGAAGTATGCCCCGGCCGATAGCCAGCCGCAGGCGAGCAGCGCTGCGGTGCCCGCGCGGCCCTCGCAGGTTGCTTCCGGTGAGGGACGCGATATGGCGCCCGCCCAGCGCGTTGCAGACGCCTTCGGCGCGCTGCCGCCCTCGGCCAATGCCGGAACGCCCGCGGCGCAGCCCTCGCCACAGGCAACGTCCCAGCCTGCGCCAAATGGCGCACCCTCCGCGCGGCCGGCGCCGCAGCAGCCTCCACAGCAACCGGTGCAGCAGGCGCAAGCGCAGCCGCAGGCGCCGGCACAGGGCCAACCGATCGTGCCGCAGGTCCCGCTGCCGAAAGGCTTCACGGATCCGCAAGCCGCCATCCTGGCGCTGCGCAGCGAAGCCGCGCGCCTTGCCGCCAATCCGCGCGCGCAGGGTCAGGTGCAGGAGCTCAACAATTGGGCGAGCCGCATCGAGGAATCCTTAAAGCCCGTGCAGGCCAACCCGAACACCACCATGCTGGATCCGCGCAACGGTCAGGTGCTCTATGAGGGCCCGGCCGCCGCGGCGCTGCGCGCAACCGAGACAGCCGGCGGCTCGCCCACGCTCGATGCCGATGCGGAGCGGTACCGCCAGACAGGGCAACTGCCGCCGAACCTGAAGAGCAATCTGATGGGGCAAGCGGAATCCCGCGCCATCCGCCAGCGTGCGGCGCAGCTCGAGCAAGAGGCAGGCGGCGACCCTGGCGAGTGGTCCAAGAAGTGGCAGCAGTTCAAGGGCCAGCAGGTCGCCATTCAGCGCTTCACCTCGGGGCCGCAAGGCAACACCATCCGTTCGTTCAACGTGCTGGTCGACCACCTCGACACGCTGAACGAAGCCGCTGAAGCGCTCAAGAACGGCAACACCCGCATGCTCAACCGCTTCAAGCAGACCTGGGCGGCGAACACGGGCGATCCGGCGCCGACGAACTTCGACGGCGTCAAGGCGCTCGTCGGCGATGAAATCGTCAAGGCCGTGGTGGGGTCTGCCGGCGCGCTCGCCGATCGCGAGGAGGTCAAGAAGGACCTCGATCGCGCATCGAGCCCGCAGCAGCTGGCGCAGCTGGTGGAGAAGTACAAGAAGCTGGCGCTGGGCCAGCTGCACGGCCTGCAAAAGCAGTACGAGACGTCGACGGGACTGAAGAACTTCGGCGACATGCTCTTGCCCGGCACGCTCAAGGCGCTGGGCGGGGCGAGCGAGGAAAAGAAGGGCGATGCCGGCACGGTGAGCAAGGACGGCTGGACGGTCGTGACCGCGCCCAACGGCAAGAAGGCGCGCATTCAGGAAATCACGGAGTAGGCGATGCCGACGTTCCAAATCGAGCAGGACGGCCGCCGCTTCAAGGTGCAGGCCTCCAGCATGCAGGATGCGACCGAGGCGCTGAAGTCGCATCTGGAGACGAGCAAACCTGCGCCCGGCATGGGAGAGAGCATCGCGCGCGGCGCCATGCAGGGGGCGACCGCCAATTTCTCGGACGAGCTGTTCGCCCTCTCGAAAGCCGGCGGCGGCGGCATCGATGATCCGCGCATGGGCATCGACCATCTGATCGGCGGCGCCGTCAAGTATTTCACGGGCAACAAGGATGCGAAGGCGGCCTATGACACAGAGGTCGCCAAGGAGCGCGAGCGCAACAAGCAGGCCTCCGAGGAGCATCCCATCGCCTATACCGCGAGCGAGGTCGGCGGTGCGATGTCGGTCCCGGCAGGGGTTGGCGCCGCGGCTGCAACGTTGCCGGCGCGCATGGCAGCGGGTGCTGCTGCCGGCGGAGGTTTCGGCGCCTTGTCAGGGGCAGGGCAGGGCGAGGGCGCCGCGGAGAGCCTCGACAAGGCCATGACGGGCGGCGGGCTGGGCGTGCTCTCTGGCGGCGCAGCGCCGGTCCTCATGCGCGGCGTCGAGGCGGCGGCGCCCTATGCGGCCAAGGCCATCGAGCCGATCAAGAACGCCGTGCGTGGCTACAGCGAGCCGGAGGCGGAGGCCGCGCGTCGCGTGGTCTCCTCGATCGCGCGCGACTACAAGAACCACGACCCCGGGCTCTCTGGCAAAGAGCTGGTCGCTGCCCGATCGGCTGGCCAGCCGGTTGCCGTCATGGACATGGGCGGCGAGACGACGCGCGCGCTGGCGCGAAGTGCGGCCAATACGTCGCCGGAAGGGCGCGCCATCCTCAACCGGACGATCGATGACCGCTTCGAGGAGCAGTCGCCGCGTCTTGCGGCCTGGCTGCGCAGCACGTTCCATTACCCGAACGCTGACGCGCAACAGACTGCGCTGGACAACATCGCCCGCACGGTCAACCGGCCGAACTATGCCAAGGCCTATGCGGATGGCGCCAATCTGAAGTTCACCGAAACGCTGGAGCAGATCAGCCAGGCGCCCGTGGTGCAGGAAGCGATCCGCAGGGCGATGGCGTCGGCCAAGAACGAAGCCGCCAAGCTGGGCTTTACCCCGCCGAAGACGCCGTTCCGGTTCGATGAGACCGGCCGGCTGAAGCTCAAGGTCAATGAAGACGGCTCGAAAATGGAGCCGAACCTTCAGTTCTGGGACCACGTCAAGCGGGCACTCGACAAGACCGGCACGCCTGAGGCCAAGGACTGGGCGAGGATCCTGCGCGAGCATCTCGACGATGTCGTGCCGAGCTATGGCACGGCGCGCGCTGGCGCGGCCAAGTTCTTCGGCGCCGGCGATGCGCTCGAGGCAGGCGAGAATTTTGTCGGCGCCAGCCAGCGGTTCGGCATTCCGGAAGCGCGCAAAGCGCTCGCGAAAATGTCAGCGGAAGAGCGTCAGCTGTTCCAGGATGGTTACATCTCGCGCCTGGTGCAGACGATCGAAAAGACCGGGGATCGCCGTAACGTCGTCAACCAGATCATGGGCTCGCCAGCCGCGCGCGAAGAGATGCACGTTGCGATCGGCGCCCAGCGCACCAAGGAGCTGGAGGCTCGCCTTCGCGTCGAGAGCATCATGGACCGTATGCGGGGCGCCGTGCAGGGCAACTCGACGACCGCGCGCCAGCTCGCGGAAGCAGGGCTTGCCGGCGGCATCACGGGCGGGGCGGGTTACGGGATTGCAACCGGCGACTGGAATCCAAAGGACGTCGGCGTTGCAACCGTGCTCGGCAGCATGCTCTCCAGCGGCGGACGCTATGCCGGCGCCAAGGTGCAGTCCGGCATCGATCAGCGCGTCGCCAAGAAGGTGGCCGAGATGCTGGTCTCAGATGATCCCAAGGTGCTTCAGAAAGGCCTCGCGATCGTCGCCAAGCAGCAGAAGCTCCTCGGGGCCTTGCGGACCGCCGACGACGCTCTCGCGCGGGCAGGTGGCAACCAGCTCTCGGGTATGAGCGTCCCGCAGCTGCCGGGCATTGGCCCAAGCCGCGCCGACGAGCAGCCAGAACGGCCACGCGGTCAGTAGGAACAGCCCGATCAGGGTCAACAGTAGAGCTGCCCGCGCAAGCGGGCGGACAATTTCGCGCATCAAGCGAACCTATCTGCGTCGCGCAGGACCGGCAACCACGCATGTGGAGAGCATCAATCCATGTTCTTGAAATATCTCAATAAACTTGCCGTTTCGGCGCTTTTTGGAATCACCCTCCTGGCGCTCCCGTCCGCCCATGCGGCCGGCACCATCCCCCTGGCGCTGTCGATCCAGCTCGATACCGACGGCTCGGTTGCCGCCAATTGCCAGGCGACCTTCTACCAGGCCGGCACGGTCGCAACGAAGCAGAACGTCTATTCCGACTTCTCGCTGACCCAGCCGCTCGGCAATCCGCTCTCCTGCGATCAGTCGGGCCGGCTGCCGATGTTCTGGCTGGCCGATGGGTTGATCCATGTCCGCCTGACCAACTTCGCCGGCAACCCGATCGTGGACACCACGATGCAGGTGCTGGGCCCGTCATCGGGTGGCGGGGGAGGCGGCGGCACGGTCGATCCGACCGCGATCATACAGACCGGCGACGTCAAGGCGCGTTATGGGACTGGGCCTCTCTCCGGCTTCGTGCGTGCCAACGGGCTCACCATCGGCAATGCAGCAAGCGGAGCGAGCGAGCGCGCCAACGCGGATACGCAGGCACTGTTTGTCTATCTCTGCGGCACCGATCTCAATCTCGTCATGACGCCGGCCCGCTCCGGCAACTGCCTTGCAGATTACAATGCCAGCAAGCAGTTGACCGTGCCCGATTTCCGCGGACGCGTTCTCGCTGGTCTGGACGACATGGGCAACTCTGCCGCTGGGCGCCTTACTGCTAGCTATTTCGGCACGGGGCCAACAACGCTCGGGTCATCTGGTAATAGCAGCGAAAGCACCACGCTTTTGGTCGGACAATTGCCGACTGGAATCACGTCCACGAACGCCTCCCAATCGATCGCGGTCAACACAGCGGTCAATGCCGGCGGCACTGTCATATCATTGGCTGGCAACAACAACGGCGCTGGACTCTTTACGCTGAATGCAGGTAGCGCTTCCAACGGCTCCGTAGCTGCCGTTCCCCTCGGCGGCTCTTGGCTGACGGTGAACAGCATCAGCGGCACCAACAGCATTTCGGTGACGTCGAGCAATACGCTCGGCCAGCCTCATCGCACGGTGCAGCCGACTGTCGTTCTCACGACCTACATCAAGCTCTAGTCGAGAGGCGGGGTCATTCAATGTACATCAACCCCGTCCTGTTCCCCCAGGTGACGAACCGTGAAGACCTGCTCCGCACGGTCGCGCTGTTCGATGATGACACCGGCGCGCCGATCGACGTCTCGGGGCGAGTGCTGGCCGCGCCCGGCGACTTCACGGCGGCGGCGTGGGTTGTGACGTCAAACGCGGTAGTCACAGCGTCCAACACGCAGCTGACCATCCCGGATTACCCCATCGCGGACGAGATGCAGGCGTTGAGCCTCACGGTCGGCGCTGGCCTTGCCATCGCAGCCGGCGCACCTGTGACGATCGCGGACGCTGCAACCGGCCTCAACACGATGACAGGCTATGTGACGTCCTATGCGCCGGCAACCGGCGCACTTGTGGCTCAGATCGGGTGCGCGTTCGAATTCGAGATCAGGGGGCACACGCACCAGCATGGCTATGGCGGCGGCTATGGCCCCTCATCCTTCATCGGCACGGATGCTTGCGAAGCGCCGCTGATCTCCGCGCAGCTCGGAGGCGGGCTCTCTCTGATTGACATCGGCCGCATCGAGATTCGCATTCCAGCCGCGACCATGGCGAAGCTGCGTCACCGCACCTACGAGATCGCGATGAGTGCCTATGATGGCTACGACAGCCGCCAGCTCTTCATCGGCAAGCTACCGGTCTTCTCCGGCGGCACGCGGCTCCTGCCGCTCCAGACGCCCCAACCCTCCAACCCCTACGGCCTGCCATGACGCTGCCCGCCAACATGCGCGTTGCAACCTCGGTCCCGTTCCCTTCGCAGGTGAAGGGCGCTGGCGTCATCCAGCTCGCCAAGGTCAACGGCGTCTGGACGGTATCGCTCAACTTTGCGCGGCTGCTGCCCGGCGTCGCTGTCGTTCCCAACCCGGCCACGACCTATACGCTGGTCTATGATTCCACGACGGGCGTCTATTACCTGGTCCAGCTGGCTGCGATCGCCACGAACAAGGTGGTTCGCATTCTCACGGCCGCAGGGCCGTATGCCGCGCTGCCCGGCGATGACGTTCTGATCGTCAAGCAGGTCGTCGCGGCACCCTTCAACATCACGGTCGACTGGTCTGCCCGCACCAATCCGCTTACCGTCGTCGACGGCAAGGGCGATGCCCAGGTCAACAACATCTCGATCACGCCCGGCGCCGGGCAAACCCAGATGGCAGCCGTCGACTACGTCTACAAGATCGACGGCAATGGCGGCTCGATCACGCTGACGCCGCTCCCCGACCGGACCGGCGCCTACTAGCTCCCCACGCGATCCAAAGAGGTCTTCTCCGATGAAGCTCCGCTTGCTTGCGGGCGCGCTGGCGCTCGCGCTGTCGTTTGCGCCGTCTGCCGCGCAGGAAAACCAGGGTACCTCGCCGCTGTCCGTTCAGAAGGGCGGCACGGGCGCTGCGACGCTGACGAACCATGGCTTCATCATCGGCCACGGCACGGGCCCGATGACGTCGCTGCTGTGCGGCGCGGCGCAGCTCGCGGTCGGCCAAGCCGCGGCTGATCCGATCTGCCAGACGATCACGGGCGACGTCACGATCAACGCTTCTGGCGTCACAGCGATCGGCGCCAACAGGGTCACGAATTCGCAGCTCGCGACGATGGCTGCGTATACCCTCAAAATGAATGCGACCGGGTCGAGCGCGGCGCCGACCGACGTCGACATTTCGACGCTGGCGACCAAGGCGAGCCCGACGGCCGGCGACTATGTCGTTATCTCCGATCAAGCGGCCTCCGGCGCTTTGAAAAAGGCGGCTTACCCGACCAATAGCGGCATCAATGTCGGGTCCAGTCCGGTCACTGGCGGGACCACGGGGCGTCTGCTTTACGACAATGGCGGCGTCCTCGGCGAATATGCCCAGGTCCCCACCGGGTTCGGCGGGACCGGCGCGAGCAATTCCACCAACGCCACGGGCGACATTCTCAGCTCGAGTAGCACCAACGGCACCTTCGCGGCCCGCAGCCTGAATGCCCTCTGCACGCTGGCGCCAAGCGTCTGTAACCTCGCGCTTGGCTATACCAGCATCTATTGGTACGGCGCGAAATGCGACGGCATTTTCCAGTCCAACCAGAATTTCGATCAGCCCGCGACGAACCTGTCAATTACATCAGGCACCACGCTGCTGACGTCCTCGGGCAGCACGTTCACGAGCGCGGATGTCGGCAAACGGATTTATGTGCCGGGCGCTGGCGCTGCCGGAGCTGCGATCTCGACCACGATTGCAAGCTTTGTCAGCGCGACGCAGGTGAATATCGGCGTTGCCGCCAGCACCACGTTGAGCGCTGTCGCAGCAACCAACACCGCGCCGTTTGTCTATGGCACCGATGACACGTCGGCAATTCAAGCGGCATTGGACGCAGTTCCGGTCGGTGGCATGGTCTATATTCCCGGCAAGAACACGGGATGTGTCATCCGCCAGCAAGGCGCGAACACCTATGCTCTGCGGCAGAATCGCGCCTTTACCGTTAAGGGCTCAGGGCATTTTTCCAACCTGATGACGTTCCCAGACATTCCATCGACCGTCGATAATTTTCTCGTCGATGGATCTGCCGGCTTTGACTGGACCGGCATTAGCTGGAGCGGCTTCAGCATCGGCATGACGCCTCAATTCGTGCCGCCGACGTTCCTGATGTACAAGCGATACGGCAAGCGCGGCCTTGCCCTGGTCGATGTTCCATCCGCCAATTTCGTCAATGTCAACATCACCAATCTCTTCCTTGGCGAGAGCGGTAACGACTACACTCTCCATGTCGGCAACGGCACGTCTTCGGCGTCTCAGGCCGCCAACATTGTAGGGAACCGGATTTTTGGAGGCGTTCACCTTTCGCTGGTCTCCGATAGTTTCAAAATCCAAAACAATTTCCTGTATGGAGCTTCAACCTTCGGCGGGCTTTTCGAGTTCGTCTCCGGTGCGGCCGGCTTCATCTTCTCTGGCAACAACGTTACGTGGACGGGCTGCACCATCTTTGACAGTGGCACCAAGCACGTAGTGGTGAACAACTATTTTGAGGAAGTTGTGAACGCGTCGAGCTGCGCGCGCAATGCGATGGTGGACTTTAACGGCGGTATTGGCACTGTCGTCATGCCGACATTTACAGGGAACGTGGTCAACGCCGCCGTGAGCACCACGGCAACTCCGGTTCGCTACAACAACGTGACGGCGGGGAATTTTGGTGACAATTATCTAGCGACCTCGACGGCACGAACACTGGTCACCAGCACGACGCAATTAAGTTGCATCGCGCCGAATTCATGGACCGGGGGCGGAACACATTTCAGCACTGCATTGGCGAACACCTACGCCGGGTGCTGACTGGCTATTGGAGAAACTCGCTTCCAATCCCCGTGATGGCAAAGGCAAGCCTGCCGAGGTCGGCATCCATGCCAATGTCACCGGCTTCAGTCGGAGTCCACGACCTGAACTTGAGCGTTATCGTTCTTCGATGATTGATCCGCTCTGTGGGGATGAATATCCGAAATAGAGCGGCATCGGATGAGCGAATTCGGGCGTTGCTCAATAGAACATCGTCAAGATAAACGGACACGCGCTGTTCGTACTTATATTGGTCTGACAGGAATCCTTTGGTGTTGATGGTAAAGACGGCAAACCTGGCACGCTCTGGCATGTCTTGGAATTGGGCGTCGATGGATGACCAGTCGCCATCGGACCAATTGATATTTTCGTAATTGCGCCATCCATCTGCAAATTGAAAGATGACCTTGCTGGGACTCACTTGCGGGTTTTGGAAGATTCGCGCACCGTCGATCCACCCTGTGGCAAGCGTTGCTACGGCGCCTGCTACCACGAAAGCAGCAGTAGCTTTGGGGGCTGCGCGTGGCGTGCGCGCCAAGCCATACAAGGTCGCGACCAGGATCAAGGCTGCGGCGTTGAACAGCAGGTCTTCGAATAGGCCCCATGCCACGAAGATGACCAGGCCGATCAGGATCCCGCGCCATGTTGCCGATGCGCGCGCTCTCTCGGCGACCGGCTTGATCGCGACAAACAGAAACGTCGGGAACGCTACGGCGCCGACGATGCCGAACAGCATCCAGGCGGCAAGAATGAAGTTGTGCGGGTTCCAGGCACCGAATGAGAAATCCCAAGCGTAGCCGAAGTTAAGATGCCGGACATACCAAGAGCGCGGCGCTCCCGTGATCGGGTGATAGGCGATCGCATCCATCGCATCGCGCCACATCATCAGCCGGATGCCAGTCGAGCCGAGTTCGGTTGGGTCTGTCAGCCAGGCTGCGGCGGCGGTGTAGATGACGACACATGCAACCAGCGACGCGGCAAAGAAGCCGCACAGCGCAATCACGAGCTGGCGATGGTCAAGGCGTGTTGCCAGCATCCGAAAGGCGAGGGATGCAGCGATCATCACCACGCCGGTTCGCGAGAATGTCGCCAGCGCCAGCACGGCGAATAGCACGGCAAGCCGTCGCGCCCTGCAATGCAATGCGACATTCAGCAGAAAGACAAGGAATGTCGCGAGATAGTTTCCGATCCCGAGCGGGGTGTCGATCAGGGTCTTGAGCATCGAGAGCGACAGCGGAGGTTGCTTATAGATGCCGTCCGCAAGGCTGACTAGCATCATCGCCGACAGCGCAATGCCACCAGCCATCAATGCGGCGAACAGGTCCTGGTCTCTCGTCAGGGGACGGACGGCAGAGGCGCAGATCACTGCGTACAAGAACGGAAGGTATAGGACGAGGTCGGTTCTATCTTGCAGAGGTGTGCTGAGTGATTGTCCTAATAGCGGAAGCGTCAGAAGCCCAAGCATGCAGGCGCCGACCGGGATTGATGGGCGGTCGATCGCAAGCAGGCAAATGGCCGGAATGATCGCGACCGGAAATGAAATTACAAAGTGGACGTTGCCCAGAAATATCGTCGCGACGAGCGCGATGGTTAGCCATCTGACTGCGGCCGTGTTGCGGCTTTCAACCAAAGGCAGTCTGTCCGCGGTGGATAATAGGGCCGACATGCCGGGCGCGCCAACCTAGTCAGTCGTCATGAATGGGAATTGATTTGCTTCCGGGCATGGCTCTGCCAAGCCCTGAAATGGCTGGGGCTTGTGCGTCTCGTATCTTCGCAAAGCGTGCACTGAAAAAAGAGAATTCGCGCCAATAGCGATCGATCTTTGCATGCAGGGCAATCGATCCATTTCTCGTCATGTTCCAAGGTTTCCTCCCGCCCGGGTGAGAAATCTACCACCACAACCCTTAATCGAGCAACCCACGGTTAAAGTTGCAGTTTTGCAACATCTAAGGACGCACGAGAGGCTCCAACACATGGCAAAACCGACCAACGCCGCGATGATCGCGGCGAACGAAGCCCTGTTCGCCAAGGCCGTGATTCGTCCCGAATGGCAGGGCCGCATCGATGCTGCGGCCAAGCGGCTCTGCCACCCGCAAAACAAGGCCTGGTTCACCGAGGAGTCCGCCCGGCTGAAGCGCAAGGGCTATGACGTGCCCTGGTTCATGATTGCGGTGACCAAGGAGATGGAGGCGGGGCCCGACATTCAATTCCTCCGGTCGATTGCGCAGGGCGACCCCTGGGACCGGCCCTCGGTCAACGTGCCCCGTGGGCGCGGTCCGTTCGATGACTGGTATGAGGCGGCGGACGATGCCCTGATCAGTTGCGCGCCCTACATGGCCCTGTGGAAGAACTGGACCATGGGCGGGGCGCTGACGATCTCGATGAAGTACAACGGGCTCGGCTACTTCACGAAGAGTGTGCCCAACCCATACCTGTTCTCGGGCACGACGGCCTACAGCCGCGGCAAATACATCCGCGACGGCGTCTATGACCCGACTGCCATCTCCCAGCAAGTCGGCATCGCTGCCCTGCTGCTCGGCATGCAGAAGTTCGATCCCTCGGTGACGTTCGCGAGCGACAACGTCGAGGCCCGGCCCTCGAGCGAGCCACCGAAGGACATCGTCGACGATGCGACCAAGGGCGCGCGTACGGCGCGTACGGCCGCGGGCGCGGGCGGCGCTGCCGCTGCTGCCAACGAGACGGCCAAGACCGGGGCCAAGACTGGCACGGTCGTGCCGAGCTCCACGCCGCTGCTCCCGTCGGTCGCCGCCTACACGATGATCGGTGTCGCGATCGCCGTGATGATTGCGGCGACGATCACGATCGCGAAGCGCAAGGCGGCCGTCGAAGCGATCTGGTAGGCCAGCGGGTTTAACCGCATCGTTCTGTGTCGGTACCTGTTTCGTTGTCGGTTTTGGAATCTGCTTTCCAAGATCCGGAAAAGACATTCCGGGCACGAAACGTCTCGTGAACGCAGGTCTCCATCGGGCCGCACTCCATCAACTCTCGAAAGTATCACAGCACATGATCCCTGCTCTTCGCGGCGCGCTGGCGCTCGCGCTTCGCGGCGGCGCGTTCCCCAAGCCCAACTGGCTCTACTGGCTGGACTTCGCCGCCTATCCGCTGCTGGCGCTCGCGCTCGCCGCGATCGACTGGCGTGATGCCAGCTGGCCAGCATGGGCAGCAGCCGGCTTCGTCCTCTTCACCTTCACTGAGTATTGGGTGCACCGGCTGCCGCTGCACGCCTGGCTCTACCACGCCCGCCACGAGCGCCATCACACTCACCCGCGGGAATACGTCGTGTTCCCGATCTACTACACGCCAGCCGTGTTCGCGCTCGCCTTCTTCGTCATGCCGCGCGCGATCTTCGCCGGCTTCGTCGTCGGCTACGTCTGGTTCCTGGTCTGGCACCATTTGCTGCATCACGCCGACATGAACAGTCTGCCGGCGCCGATCCGGCGCTATGCGCTTTGGCATCTCGCCCATCATCACGATGAGCGCTGCAACTTCGGCATCACCGTCCCGCTCTGGGACTTCGTGTTCGGCACCTATCGCCGCGTCTAGCGAGGACGCGCCATGATCCAGAGCGTCATCTACCTGATCGGCGCCGGCGTACTGGTGGCTCTGCTGCTTGCTGTCGTGACCATCCCATGGTGGGCCTCGCCGTCGGGCGAGGGGTAATCGCTTCTTTCGAAACAACTGGAGACGTCCATGCTCAAATTCGCTGTGCACGCTTCGCTGATCGGCGCGGCCATCGCGGTTTACGTTGTCTGGGTCCGCCCGAAGATCCGCAACCTGCCGCACATCAAGGAAATGTACGACCAGGCCGACGGGCTCTGGCAGCGCCTCCTGGTCTGGGTCCGCGTGCAATGGGACGCGATCGTGGCCAGCATCCTGATGGTCTGGCCGCAACTGCCCGACATCCTGCAGCAGATCTCCGGCGCCGACATGTCGGCGCTGATCCCGACCGAGACGACGAAGGTGATCAACCAGGTGATCGGCCTGATCCTGATCGTGCTTCGCGTGCTCAACCTCAGAGCCACCAACAACATCACGAAGTAGGGGCACCAATGGGCATGCTCACGGGGCTCCTGACGGGGCCGATCATCAGCGCGATTTGTGATGGCCTGTTCGGCCGGCTCGAGTCCGCCTGGGAGGCCTACGTCAAGAAGGAGATCAGCAAGGATCAGCTGATGGCGCAGATGCAAGCTGCGCTGATGGCGACCTTCCGCGACGTCGAGGTCGCCTTCTACGACAGCCTGTCGAAGACCTATGCGAGCTTCATGCAGGCGCTGGGCAACAGCCCCGTGATGCAGAAGGCCTGGGTTGCGGCCGTCGTCTCGCAACTGTTCGTGCTGGTCTGGCACCAGCTCTGCATCCCCTGGATCGTGATCGGCGTGCAGGCTGCGGGTTTTACCGGCTGGCGCTATCCGTCATCGGGCTCGACGATCGATTACGCCTATTTCCTGCTGATGGCCCTCCTTGGCGCGCCGGCCATCGCCGCGCGGGGCGGCCCCGGGTCAAGCACTTTCGTCGACGGGCTGAAGCGGCTCGTCGGAAAGTAGGAGAAGGCGGCAAATGAGCGAAGACGAGATCAAGACCATCATACGCGAGACTTTGGCGGAGGAACGGCGGCTCGCCAACGACACGGAAGATGCGATGGTTCTGAAGGCCGTTTCCGCAATCCTGACCTCCTTCGGCATCGAGGAGGATGACCGCAAGGAGTTCAAGGCCGATCTGATGCACCTGCGCCGCTGGCGCAAGAGCGTGGAGCAGGCCCAGACCGCGACCTTCAAGGCCGTCGTCAGTGCGATCGCAGCGGGCCTGATCGGCGCCGTATGGCTTGGATTCAAGACCGTGCTCGCGGTCAAAGGAGGTGGCTGATGGCATCGTTTCGTCTCGACGTAGCACTCATCGCCGCGGGCCTTGCGCTTTTGAGCTGCAGCACGCTGGCGCGCGATCTCGACGGCCGTCATGCGGCCTCGCCCTTGAAGCCGTGGTTCGATTCCCTGCATTCCGGGAAGGGGCCATGCTGCTCTGATGCCGACGGCTATGCGCTCTCCGACGTCGACTGGGAATCCAGAGGCGGGCGCTATCGCGTGCGGATCCCGCGCTGGCGCTTCGAGCCGACCGCAAGCGTGCCGGCGCCGCCGGCCGGGACCGAGATGATCTGGGTCGACGTCGAGGATGGGGCCGTGATCACGGAGCCGAACCGGGCCGGGCGCACCATGGTGTGGCCGATCTGGGGCTACCAGGGTCCGACGATCCGCTGCTTCATGCCCGGAAGCATGACGTGAGAGCGCTGCGGATCCTGGCGCTCGCGGCCTTCTTCGGCGCCGGCATTCCCTTCGTCGCGCTCGAGGTCAAGGCGTTCGCCGACCTCTACCGCGCCTATGCGCCCGGCTGACCGGAGACGTTCCGATCTACACGCCCTATCGCACCATCACGATCGGCGCGCGCACCCAGTACGTCGTCAAGGTCTCGATCGAAGACTACGACTTCCTGATGCAGTGGAAGTGGACCTATGCCGTCAGCCACAAGGGCGGCGGCCTGGTCTATGCCCGTCGCTCGGTCAGGGACGGGGACCGCAACGTCACCATCCTGATGCATCGGGTGATCATCGTGGAACGGATGGGGATCGAGCGGCCCAGCCTGAAGCACTTTGTGGACCACGACAACGGCGACAGCCTCGACAACCGCCGGGCCAACGATCGCAGCCGGCAGCAGCTCGCCTGGCTCACGGCGAAAGAGAACATGGCCAAGCAGTGCGGCCACATCTGCCGGCCGATCGTCAAGCCCGCGTTCTCTGTGCTGTCTGATATCCCGTTCTAGCCGATCAGCCGGTAGGCCTTCGCGCGTTTCCTGCGCGGCGGCAGCGTCGGCGGCAGCGTCGGCGGCTTGCCGGCGTTGATGGCGCGCATCATGCCGATGCGGGCGAACATGGCGGGGCCGCCGTGCTGGGCCACCAGCAGCAGCGCCTCGGTGGCCGCCTGCCACTCGGCCCGCCCCTGCGTCGCCGTCGGCAGGGTTTGGATGTAGCGGCCCGCCTCGAGCAACGTAGCGAGCTCGCGGCCATCGGGCAGGGGAATCGGATCGTCGAAGCGGCGCGACCAGCCTGCCTCGCCCATCAGCGCTTGTGCCACGGCCGGCTGCGGTCGCCCTCGATCGCGCGGGCCGCCTTGATCTGGTCGTAGCTGACTTCGCCCTGAAGCTCGGCCCACGCTTTGCGGAAATCGGCCTTGGCCCCGTCCAGGCTGCCGGCGCGCCCGCGGTGATGGCTGCGCTGCGGCACGTTCGGCAGGAAGCAGGACTATGACCAGGCCTTGCCGCCGCCGACCGTCTTGAAGATACGGCCGATGTTGATGTCATCCCAGATCACGACATAGTCGTCGGAGGTGGTCTCGCCGCCAGTGACGGTTCTTCGCATGATGAGGTCGTCGGGCATGGGGAACGAATAGAGAATTTTTTCCCACCCGAACAGGGGTGCTAAAAAGTGAGAAAACGAGGCCGGTTTTTGTCAATAAAATCAGCGGCGATTTAGCCGCTGGCGATCCCAGCAGGACTCGAACCTGCAACCCGCGGAGTAGAAATCCGCTACTCTATCCAGTTGAGCTATGGGACCGTCTTGAGGCCAGCCTCGGCTATCGCCTGCCGGTCTTCTATCACGCCAAATATGAAAAATCCTCGCTCCCGCCAAGTCTGAACCGAACCGTTTTCCTCAACGCCGCGACTAAGCGGAACGGTGGGGTGTCAGGGTGCCGGGTAGAGCGGTAGCGGACTGGACGATGGATTACATCGCCGGGAACGCTGGCCAGCTTCCGGGACACGGCCGCCGGTCGACGGGTCAGGTAGGGCTGCGCCATCAGGACGGCGTGCGCGGTGATATCTCGATCGGTCTCCTCAGGGCTTGCCTTGTCATGGCGAATGCGACGATTTGCACCTTTGGTTCCATCGCCTTGAGTCCGTCACCTTTCCGCGCATTTCATGCTCACGCGGCGTTCGCCGCGATTTCCGGGAGTCCATTATGATCGGTCTTGTTCGCGCCGTCACACTCTGCGCCACGCTGGCGCTCGGCCTTAGCGCAGCGCAGGCCGCCGACAAGGCGTTCAAGCGTGACGACCTCGCCGATTCCGCGATCAAGCTGGAGGCCCAGATCAAGAGCGAAGCGGGGCCGGTCGCCAAGACCAGCGCGACGCTGCGCACCGACGCCGACGCCGCCTTCCGGCGCAATGATTTCCGCACCGGGCTGTCGGTGCTCGGCCAGATCACCGCGACCACGCCGGAGGATACCGGCAACTGGCTGCGGCTCGCCAAGGTGATCTTCCAGATCTCGCCGAAAAGCTCGAGCGAGCAGACGTTCCTGCTGGAGCGTGCCTCGACCGCCGCCTACATCGCCTACCAGCGCGCCGGCAACCCGGGCGAGGAGGCGGATGCGCTCGCCGTGCTCGGCAAGTCGCTGGCCGAACGCAAGCTGTGGCGGCCGGCGCTCGATGCGCTGCGACTGTCGCTCGACATGCGCGAGGTCGCCGACGTCCGCGGCCAATACGAGAAGATGCGCGACGAGCACGGCTTCCGGCTGCTCGACTATACCGTGGACTCGGATTCGGCGAGCCCGCGCGCCTGCTTCCAGTTCTCGGAGGAGCTGGCCAAGCGCACCGATTTCGCGCCGTACCTCGCGCTGGCAGGCCAGGACAAACCGGCGCTGTCGGCTGAAGGCAAGCAGCTCTGCGTCGACGGGTTGAAGCACGGCGAGCGCTACAACATCAATCTGCGCGCCGGCCTGCCGTCCACCGTGAAGGAGGGCCTGCCGAAATCGGCCGAGTTCAACGTCTATGTGCGCGACCGCAAGCCGTTCGTGCGCTTCACCAGCCGCGCCTATGTGCTGCCGCGGACCGGCCAGCGCGGCATTCCCGTGGTCAGCGTCAACACGCCCGCGGTCAGCGTCAACGTCTTCCGGATCGGCGACCGCAACCTGATCAACACGGTCGTCGACAGCGATTTCCAGAAGACGCTGTCGCGCTACCAGCTTGCCGATCTCGGCGGCGAGCGCGGCGTCAAGGTCTGGACCGGCGAACTCGCGACCGCGATGACGCTGAACCAGGATGTCACGACCGCATTCCCGGTCGACCAGGCGCTCGGCGAGCTCCAGCCCGGCGTCTATGTGATGACCGCCGCGGCCAAGGGGCCGGGCTCGGACGACGATTACCAGCTCGCGACGCAATGGTTCATCGTCTCCGACCTCGGGGTCACCGCCTATTCCGGCAATGACGGCATCCACGTCTTCGTCAATTCGCTGGCCTCGACCGACCCGGTCGGCAAGGCCGAGGTCCGGCTGGTCGCCCGCAACAACGAGATCCTGGCGACCCGCAAGACCGACGACAGCGGTCATGTGCTGTTCGAGGCGGGGCTCGCGCGCGGCGAAGGCGGCCTGTCGCCGGCGATGCTCACGGTCACGAGCGAGAAGGCCGACTATGCCTTTCTGAGCCTGAAGGCCTCGGCTTTCGACCTGTCCGACCGCGGCGTTTCGGGCCGGGCGGTGCCTGCAGGCGCCGATGCTTTCGTCTATGCCGAGCGCGGCGTCTATCGCTCCAGCGAGACCGTCTATCTCACCGCGCTCTTGCGCGACGGGCAGGGCAATGCCGTTGCCGGCGGGCCGCTGACGCTGGTGATCGAGCGCCCCGACGGCGTCGAATTCCGCCGCGCCGTGCTCGCCGACCAGGGCGCCGGCGGCCGCACGCTGTCCGTGCCGCTCAATTCGGCCGTCCCGACCGGGACCTGGCGGGTCCGCGCGTTCACCGATCCGAAGGGCTCGTCGGTCGGCGAAACCACCTTCATGGTCGAGGACTACGTCCCTGACCGGATCGAATTCGACTTGTCCGCCAAGGACAAGCTGATCAAAGCTAACGCTCCGGTGGAGCTCAAGGCGGATGGCCATTTCCTCTATGGCGCGCCGGCTTCGGGCCTCCAGCTCGAAGGCGACATGCTGGTCGCGCCCGCGAGCGAACGCCCGGGTTTTGCCGGCTACCAGTTCGGCGTCGCCGACGAGGAGACCACCTCGAACGAGCGCACGCCGTTGGAGAACCTGCCGGAGGCCGACGCCAATGGCGTTGCCACCTTCCCGGTGACGCTGGACAAGCAGCCCGCCTCGACGCGTCCGCAGGAGGCGCAGATCTTCGTTCGCATGGTCGAGACCGGCGGCCGCGCCGTCGAGCGCAAGATCGTGCTGCCGGTCGCGCCCGCCAACGCCATGATCGGCATCAAGCCGCTGTTCGGCGACAAGAACGTCGCCGAGGGCGACAAGGCGGAGTTCGATGTCGTGTTCGTCTCGCCCGAGGGTGAGAGGCTGCGCCGCGACGGCCTGCGCTACGAGCTCCTGAAGATGGAGTCGCGCTACCAGTGGTATCGCCAGAACAATTACTGGGAGTACGAGCCGGTCAAATCGACTTCGCGCGTTTCCGACGGCGATGTGACGATCGCTGCCGACAAGCCGTCGCGGATTTCGCTGAGCCCGCAGCCCGGTCGCTACCGGCTCGATGTGAAGTCGAACGATGCCGACGGTCCGGTGACCTCGGTGCAGTTCGACGTCGGCTGGTATTCCGACGGCAGCGCCGATACGCCGGACCTGCTGGAAACCTCGATCGACAAGCCGCAATATGCCTCGGGCGACACCATGACGGTATCGGTGAACGTCCGCAGCGCCGGCAAGCTCACCGTCAACGTACTCGGCGACCGCCTGCTGACGACGCAGACCATCGACGTCAAGGAAGGTACCGCGCAGGTTAGGCTGCCGGTCGGCAAGGACTGGGGCACCGGCGCCTATGTGGTGGCGACGCTGCGCCGCCCGCTCGATGCGGCTGCGCAACGCATGCCGGGCCGGGCGATCGGCCTGAAATGGTTCGGCATAGACAAGCAGACCCGCACGCTCCAGGTGAAGCTGACGCCGCCGGCACTGGTCCGGCCGAATGCGACGTTGAAGATCCCGGTCAAGCTCGACGGGCTCAATCCGGGTGAGGACGCCAAAATCGTCATCGCCGCGGTCGATGTCGGAATCCTCAATCTGACCAATTACAAGCCGCCGGCGCCGGACGATTACTATCTCGGCCAGCGCCGCCTGAGCGCGGAGATCCGCGATCTCTATGGGCAACTGATCGACGGCATGTCGGGCACGCGCGGACAGATCAAGTCCGGCGGCGATGCCGGCGCCGGCGAATTGCAGGGCTCTCCGCCCGCGCAAAAGCCGCTCGCGCTCTACTCGGGCATCGTCACGGTCGCCGCCGACGGTACCGCCGAAGTGAGCTTCGATATCCCCGAGTTCGCCGGCACCGCGCGCGTGATGGCGGTGGCGTGGACCGCGACAAAGCTCGGCCGCGCCAACACGGATGTCGTGATCCGCGATCCCGTGGTGCTGACCACGACCTTGCCGCGCTTTCTGCTCAATGGCGACCACGGCACGGTCAACCTCGAGATCGACAATGTCGAGGGCCAGGCCGGCGACTACGTGATCAACGTGAAGACCGGCGGCCCGGTGAAGATGACCGGCAATCCCGCAACCACGGTCAAGCTCGCCGCCAAGCAGCGCAACGCGTTTACGCTCGCAATCGACGCGACGGCGGCGGGGCAGGCGACGCTCGACGTCGACATCAAGGGACCGAACGGCCTTGCGCTGGCACGTCACTATGCGCTCGACGTCAAGGCGGCGACGCAGGTGCTGGCGCGGCGTTCGATCCGGACGCTGGCGAAGGGTGAAAGCCTGACGCTGACCTCGGACATGTTCTCCGATCTCGTCCCGGGCACCGGCAGCGTCTCGGTTTCGGCCAGCCTGTCGACGGCGCTCGACGCCGCAACGATCCTGAAGGCGCTCGACCGCTACCCCTATGGCTGCTCCGAACAGATCACGAGCCGTGCCTTGCCGTTGCTCTATGTCAACGAGCTCGCCGCCGGCGCGCATCTGGCCATGGACACCGAGGTCGACCAGCGCATCCGCGATGCGATCGAGCGGCTCCTGGCGCGCCAGGGTTCGAACGGCTCGTTCGGCCTGTGGTCGGCCGGCGGCGACGATGCCTGGCTCGACGCCTACGTGACGGACTTCCTGACCCGCGCTCGCGAAAAGGGCTTTGCGGTGCCGGACGTGCTGTTCAAGAACGCGCTCGACCGTATCCGCAATTCAGTCGTGAACGGCAACGAGCCGGAGAAGGACGGAGGGCGCGATCTCGCCTACGGCCTCTACGTGCTCGCGCGCAATGGCGCGGCGCCGATCGGCGATCTCCGCTATCTCGCTGATACCAAGCTCTCCAATCTCGCAACCCCGATCGCGAAGTCGCAGCTTGCGGCCGCGCTGGCGCTGGTCGGCGACCGCAATCGCGCGGAACGCGTCTACGGTGCCGCCCTCGACGGCCTCGCGCCGAAGCCGGTGCTGGAGTTCGGCCGCACCGACTACGGCTCGCAGCTTCGCGATGCCGCAGCGCTGGTCTCGCTCGCCAGTGAAGGCAACGCGCCGAAGGCGACGCTGACACAGGCGGTGTCGCGGGTCGAGACCGCGCGCGGCCTGACGCCCTATACCTCGACGCAGGAGAATGCGTGGCTGGTGCTGGCGGCGCGCGCGCTCGCCAAGGAGAACCTGTCGATGGAAGTCGACGGCCAACCGGTCAAGGCCGCGCTGTACCGCAGCTACAAGGCCGTGACGCTGGAGGGAAAGCCGCTGAAGATCACCAACACCGGCGATGCGCCGGTCCAGGCGGTGGTCTCGGTGTCGGGCTCGCCGGTCACGCCGGAGCCGGCTGCATCGAACGGCTTCAAGATCGAGCGCAATTATTTCACGCTCGACGGCAAGCCCGCCGACATCAGCAAGGTCAAGCAGAACCAGCGTTTCGCCGTGGTGCTGAAGATCACCGAGGCGAAGCCGGAGTACGGCCACATCATGGTGTCCGACTATCTGCCCGCGGGCCTCGAGATAGACAATCCGAAGCTGGTCTCGTCCGGCGAGAGCGGCACGCTGGACTGGATCGAGGACGGCGAGGAGCCCGAAGATACCGAGTTCCTTGACGACCGCTTCACGGCGGCGGTCGATCGTGCCTCGGACTCCAAGGCGGTCTTCACCGTCGCCTACGTCGCGCGTGCGGTTTCGCCCGGCAAATACGTGCTGCCGCAGGCCTATGTCGAGGACATGTACAATCCCTCGCGCTACGGCCGGACCGGGACGGGTAACGTCGAGGTGCGGGCGGCGAAGTGAGTGGTGAGATGAGCAACGCGAGGTTTCCGCAAACTCCGTCGTCATGCCCGGGCTTGCCCCGGGCATCCACGGACTTTGGCGCTGCCGCCAAGAACGTGGATGGCCGGGACAGGCCCGGCCATGACGGAGCGAGGGGCTGGGGCTTTCGCGTCCTTTCGGGCCTCGCGCTCACGCTCATCCTCACCATCGTCGGCTTCGTCGCCTGGGTCTACTCGCTCGGCCCGCTGCCGCTCGACGAGGCGCGCCAGGTCTCCACCACAATCGTCGATCGCAACGGAAAACTGCTGCGCGCTTATGCCATGGCCGACGGCCGCTGGCGGCTGCCGGTCGATGCCAAGGCCAACATCGATCCGACCTATCTCAAGCTGCTGCTCGCCTATGAGGACCAGCGCTTCTACGCACATAACGGTCTCGACCCGCTCGCTCTCGGGCGCGCCGCACTGCAGCTCACCACGCGCGGCCACATCGTCTCGGGCGGCTCGACCATCAGCATGCAGCTTGCGCGCCTGATGGAGCCGCGGCGACAACGCTCGCTCTATGCCAAGCTGCGCCAGATCGTACGCGCGATCGAGATCGAGCGCAGCATGAGCAAGGACGACATCCTGGACCTCTATCTCGCGCTGGCGCCCTATGGCGGCAATCTCGAAGGCATCCGCTCAGCCTCGATCGCCTATCTCGGCAAGGAGCCGAAGCGGCTCTCGCTGGCCGAGGCCGCGCTGCTGGTGGCGCTGCCGCAATCGCCGGAGACGCGCCGGCTCGATCGCTATCCCGAGGCGGCACGTAAAGCCCGCGACCGCGTGCTGGACCGCATGGTCGAGGAGCATGTGGTCAGCCTTGAGGACGCGAAGCAGGCCAAGGCCGTGCCCGTGCCAAAACTGCGTAAGCCGATGCCGATCCTTGCGCCGCATGCCTCCGACACGGCGCTTTCGACGGTCAAGGATACGCCCGTCATCAAGCTGACGCTCGACGCCAATCTGCAGAAGGTGCTGGAGCCGCTGGCGCGCGACCGGGCCATTGCGCTCGGGCCCAACATTTCGGTCGGCATCATCGTGGTCGACAATGAGAGCGGCGACGTGCTCGCCCGCGTCGGGTCGGCCGACTATTTCGACGAGAGCCGGGCGGGGCAGGTCGACATGACCCGCGCCGTCCGCTCGCCGGGTTCGACGCTAAAACCCTTCATCTACGGGCTCGCCTTCGAGGACGGCTTCGTCCACCCCGACAGCTTGATCGACGACCGGCCCGTCCGCTTCGGCTCCTACGCGCCGGAAAATTTCGACATGACGTTTCAGGGCACGGTGCCGGTGAAGAAGGCGCTGCAATTGTCGCTGAACGTGCCGGCGATCGTACTGCTCGACCGCGTCGGCGCGAGCCGGCTGTCGTCGCGACTGCGGCAGGCCGGCGGCAATCTGGTTCTGCCCAAGGACGAGGCACCGGGGCTCGCGATGGGACTCGGCGGCGTCGGTGTGACACTGCAGGACCTCACCCAGCTCTATACGGGCTTCGCCCGGCTCGGCACCACCATGCCGTTGCGCGACCTCATGACCGGCCGGGACGATCGCGAACCGCTGCGGCTGCTGGATCAGGTCGCGGCCTGGCAGGTCGGCAACGTCCTCCTGGGCACGCCGCCGCCCGAAAATGCCGCCCACAACCGCATCGCGTTCAAGACCGGCACCTCCTACGGCTATCGCGACGCCTGGTCGGTCGGCTTCGACGGCCGGATGACCATCGGCGTCTGGGTCGGCCGGCCCGACGGCGCGCCGGTTCCCGGCCTGATCGGCCGCGTGGCCGCAGCCCCGATCCTGTTCGACGCCTTTGCCCGCACCGGCAAGACGCTGGCCCCGTTGCCGAAGCCGCCGAAGGGAACCCTGGTCGCCAGCAACGCCAAGTTGCCATTGCCGCTGAAGCGGTTCCGCCCGGTCGGGGACCTGGTGCGGACCGGCAGCGAGCAGGCGCTGCACATCCAGTTCCCGCTGAACGGCTCGCGGATCGATGTCGACCGTTCCGGCGGCGAGGGGAGCGCAGCCATGCCGGTAAAGGTCGCCGGCGGCGTCCTTCCCATGACCGTCCTGGTTAATGGAACGTCACTCGGCGAGATCGACGGGCGCCGCCAGCGGCTGATCGATCCGCCTGGTCCGGGCTTTGCGCGGCTGACCGTGATCGACGCCACTGGCGCCGCGGACACAGTTGTCATTCGAATTCAATGACCCCGCCTTAACCGGTTGTCGGAATGACGGTTTCAGCGTAAGCGGAACCAATGGCCGAGACCTATCCCAGCCCCCGTTTTGGAGCCCCCCGCGAGCCGAAAGCGCCCGTAAATCCGGGCAGCCGGCTCGTGTCCATGCTCGACGTCGCCACGGCCAGCCACGCCCGCGCGGTCGGCTTCCTGTTGCTCTGCGCGCTGCTGCTATTCCTCCCGGGCTTCTTCACCATCCCGCCCGTTGACCGCGACGAGGCGCGCTTTGCGCAAGCGACCAAGCAGATGGTCGAGAGCGGCGATTATGTCGACATCCGTTTTCAGGAAGACGTCCGCTACAAGAAGCCGGTCGGCATCTACTGGTTGCAAGCGGCCGCAGTTGAAGCCGCATCAGCGCTCAAGCTGCCGAAGGCCGAATTGCGGATCTGGGTGTACCGGCTGCCGTCGCTGATCGGCGCCATCGGCGCCGTGCTGATGACCTATTGGGCCGCGCTCGGCTTCGTCACGCGGCGCGCGGCGGTGCTTGCCGCGCTGCTGATGTGTGCCTCCGTGCTCCTCGGCGTCGAGGCGCGGCTGGCGAAAACCGATGCGATGCTGCTGCTCTGCGTGACCGCCGCGATGGGCGCGATGTCGCGCGCCTATCTGTCGTGGCAGCGCGCAGAGGATGAGACCCATCCGCCCTGGAGTTGGCCCGCGATCTTCTGGACCGCGCTCGCCGTCGGCATCCTGATCAAGGGTCCGCTGATCCTGATGTTCGCAGGCCTGACCATCGTCGCGCTCGCGATCCAGGACCGCGACGCCTCGTGGCTTTGGAAGCTGCGTCCGCTCTGGGGCCTGATGTGGATGCTGGTCCTGGTGCTGCCCTGGTTCGTCGCGATCTTCTGGCGCGCCGGCGATGCCTTCTTCGCCGATTCAGTCGGCGGCGACATGCTGAGCAAAATCGGCGCCCAGGAATCCCATGGCGCGCCGCCCGGACTGTACCTGGCGTTGTTCTGGATCACGTTCTGGCCGGGCGCGCCGCTTGCGGCGATGGCGGCGCCGGCGGTGTGGCGGGCTCGGCGCGAGCCCGGCGCGCAGTTCCTGCTGGCCTGGCTGATTCCGTCCTGGATCGTGTTCGAGGCGGTGCTGACCAAGCTGCCGCATTACGTGCTGCCGCTGTATCCGGCGATCGCGATCCTCACCGTCGGTGCGCTGGAGCGCAATGTCCTGTCGCGCTCGTGGCTCGCGCGCGGCTCGGCCTGGTGGTTCGCGATTCCCGCTGCCGCCTCGATCATCGCCGTGGTCGGCGCGGTCATGCTGACGCGGCAACCGGCGTTCGTGGCATGGCCGTTCATTGCGGCCTCGCTCATCTTCGGTCTGTTCGCCTGGTGGCTGTTCGACACCAATCGCGCTGAGCGTTCGCTGCTCAACGCACTGGTCGCAGCCCTGATGCTCGCGGTCGTGGTCTACGGCATCGTGCTGCCGTCGCTGACCCCGCTGTTTCCGAGCATCGAGATCGCACGCGCGCTTCGCAACGTCACCTGCGTCGGGCCGAAGGCAGCCGCCGCCGGCTATCACGAGCCGAGCCTCGTGTTCCTGACGGGCACGCAGACGCTGCTGACCGACGGCTCGGGCGCGGCGGATTTCCTGCGGCAGGGGAGCTGTCGCTTCGCGCTGATCGAGCAGCGCTCGGAGCGCAGCTTCGTGCAGCGCGCCGAGGCGATCGGGCTGCGCTACAAGGTCGGTACGCGCATCGACGGCTATAATTTCTCGCAAGGGCGCGCGATCTCGATCTCGATCTTCCGCTCCGAAGGCACTGAGTAGCATGCCGGCGCCGACCGACATCGCGCCGCGCCCGGGCTACCCCGCGCAATTGCTCGCGGTGTCGGGCCGTGCCCTGGCGCAGCTCGTCCGCACGCCTTCGCATTCGCGCCGCGCCGAAGCCGCGCGAAAGCTGGCGCGGCATTCGCTGTGGCTCAGCGCGGCCGGTGCGGCCTTGATCATCGTGCTGCTGCTTGCGTTCGATCAGACCGAGATCCAGCTGATGCCGGCGCGCGGCACGCCGAGCCTGTGGCCGATCCGCATCCTCACCGATTTCGGCAAGGACGAGTATGTGCTCTCCGTGCTCGGGGGGACGCTGGTGGTCCTGGCGCTCGTTGCAGCGGGATTGCACGGCACCCGTCGCGGATTGCTGCTCGGCCTTGGCACGCGGTTGCAGTTCTTGTTTCTGTCTGTCGCCCTGTCCGTGTTCGTTGCCGAGATCCTCAAATATCTCATCGGTCGCGGACGTCCGTTCGTGGGCGGCAAGGCCGATCCGTTCAACTTCATCCCGTTCGAGGGAACGGGGGCTTATGCCAGCCTGCCGTCGGGTCATGCGGTGACGGCGTTCGCGCTGGCGTTTGCGGTCTCGGCGCTGTGGCCGCGCCTGCGCGTGTTCATGTTCACTTACGCAATCGTGATCCTGCTGACCCGGCTGGTGCTGCTCGCGCATCATCCGAGCGACGTCGTCGCCGGCGCTCTGGTCGGCATGGTCGGCGCCATGGCGGTGCGCTACTGGTTCGCGGCCCGGAGGCTCGGCTTTGCCATCCGCGCCGACGGCACCATTGTGCCTCTTGCGGGGGCGGTCTCGGGCCGCCTCAAAAGGGTTGCCCACGGGGCATCCGCCCCATAAAAGCGGCTGCCTGCCGGGACCGCCGGTTCCCCGGGGCAGGCCAATTCCAACCACGAGCTTTCGATTTGTCGTCGTCCCAGCCTTCGGTTTCCATCGTCGTTCCCGTGCGCAACGAAGCCGACAACATCGCGCCGCTGATCGAGGAGATCGGCGCGGCGCTCGACGGCCGCTGGGCCTATGAAATCATCTACGTCAATGACGGCTCGACGGACGCCACCGGCGAACGGCTCGGCGCGGTCATGCAGCAGCGGGACAATCTCCGGCAGCTTCGCCACGCCAGGTCAGGCGGCCAGTCGGCAGCGGTGCGCAGTGGCGTGCGCGCAGCGCGCGGCGCGATCGTGGCGACCCTCGACGGCGACGGGCAGAACAATCCCGGCTTCCTGCCGGACCTGATCGCGGCGGTCGAGAAGGGGGCGGGCCGCGTCGGTCTCGCTGCCGGTCAGCGTGTCGGACGCAAGGACACCGGCTTCAAGAAATTCCAGTCGCGCGTGGCGAACGGCGTCCGCAATGCAATCCTGAAGGACGGAACGCGCGATACCGGTTGCGGCCTGAAGGCGTTCCGGCGCGACGTGTTCCTGATGATGCCCTATTTTGATGGTCTGCATCGCTTCCTGCCGGCGCTGGTGCGCCGCGAGGGCTACGAGATCGCCTATGTCGACGTGATCGACCGGCCGCGCCATTCGGGCGTGTCAAACTATGGTTTCTTCGACCGGCTGTGGATCGGCATCATGGATCTCGTCGGCGTGTGGTGGCTGATCCGCCGCAAGAAGCCGACACCAGACGTGACTGAGGTGAAGGCATGATCATTCAATACGGCCAGGCGCTGAGCAACTATTTCTACGACGTCTTCGTTGCCAAGTTCGACTTCTGGCTCGCGTTCGGCCTCGTCGCGCAGCTGTTCTTCACCGCGCGGTTCCTGGTGCAGTGGATCGCGAGCGAACGGGCCGGCAACAGCGTGGTGCCGATCGCGTTCTGGTTCTGCTCGATGGGCGGCGGCATGATGACCCTGATCTACGGGGTCGTGAAGCGCGAGCCCGTCATTATCATCGGACAGCTGTTCGCGACCATCATCTACATCCGCAACATCATGCTGATCTGGAACAACCACGGCACCGCGTCGAAGACGCTGGATCGCTAGAGCCTTTCATTGCTTAATTGAATCGGAGGGGATTCCGGTTTTTGGCGGATTGTGATTCAAGATGCTGACTGGATTGGAGGCCAGCATCGCATGACCCGACCTCTTTCCCTGGATCTTCGCGAGCGTGTGGTGGCGTCGGTTTTGGCGGGCGAGAGCTGCCGGTCTGTGGCGGAACGGTTTGGTGTTGCGGTCTCGTCGGTTGTGAAGTGGTCACAGCGGCAGCGGGCGACCGGCTCGGTTGTGCCTGGCAAGATGGGCGGTCACCGCAAGCCTGTGCTTGATCCGCACCGCGCCTTCATCGTCGAGCGGATCACTCAGACGCCGCACCTGACGCTGCATGGTCTGAAGGCGGAACTGGCAACCCGTGGGGTCAAGGTCTCACACAACGCGGTCTGGCTGTTCCTGCGTCGGGAAGGGCTGCGGTTCAAAAAAAACACTGTTCGCCCTCGAACAGGCTCGCGCCGACGTCTCTCGTAGGCGCCAGCGTTGGCGATCCTGGCAGGCCGGACTTGATCCGGGCCGGCTCGTCTTCATCGATGAGACCTGGATCAAGACCAACATGGCCCCTTTGCGGGGCTGGGGCCCCAAAGGGGCACGCCTGCGCGGCTTCGCCCCACACGGTCACTGGCGTACCCTCACATTCCTCGGCGCGCTCCGTCATGACCAACTCACGGCACCCTGCGTCTTCGACGGCCCGATCAACGGCGAATGCTTCCGCGCTTATGTGAAGCACCTTCTCCTGCCAACCCTGCGCGAAGGCGACATCGTCATTCTCGACAATCTCGGAAGCCACAAGTCGAAAGCTGTCAGGCAGATGATCCAGGCTGCTGGCGCCAGGCTCTGGTACCTGCCGCCATACTCGCCCGACCTCAACCCGATCGAACAGGCCTTCTCCAAGATCAAACACTGGATGCGGCAAGCTCAGAAGCGCACCATCGAGGACACTTGGCGCCACATCGGTCACCTCGTCCACGACATCCAGCCTCGCGAATGCGCCAACTACTTCGCCAACGCCGGTTATGCTTCAGTCAAAATGTGAAACGCTCTAGCGCGGCAACGCCGAGGCCGCGCCGGAGGCGGGCAGGACGGTATCCGCCTCGCTCCTGCGATACGGCTCGCCGGCGGCATCGAGCACGGGATAGGCGACCGAGCAGATATGCGAGTGGATGCGGCGCAGGTCGCGCAGCACGTCGAGATGCAGCGAGGTGGTCTCGATGGTCTCGGGGCGGCCCTCGCGCAGGCGGTCGAGATGACGCTCGACAGCGGCGAGCTCGGTGTTCTTCAGCGTGGTCTTCTCCACCAGCAGCTTGCGTGCTTCATTGGCATCGCCCGACATGAAGACGCCGAAGGCGATCCGCAGCGAGTCCATCGTGCGCTTGTGGAAGGCGGCGAGTTCCTCGGCGCCTTCGGCCGAGAACTGGAAGCGGCGCTTGATCTTCTTGGTCGCGAGTTCGCTCAGGCTCTTGTCGATGATATCGCCGATATGCTCGAGGTTGATGGCGAAGGAGATGATCTCCATCGCGCGCCGCCCCTCGCTCTCGTCGAGGCTACCCCGCATCAGTTTCGTCACATAGAGCTTGATGGCTTCGTCGAGGCTGTCGACGACATTGTCCATCTTCGAGACCTGGTCGACCAGCGCGCGGTCGCCGGTCATCATCGCCGCCATCACCTTGCGCAGCATGACCTCGACGAGGTCGCCCATGCGCAAGGTCTCGCGCGCGGCGTCGGCGAGCGCCAGTGACGGCGTCTCCAGCGCGCTCTCATCGAGATAGCGCGGCCGGGCCGGATCGTCTTCCCGGACGCGATCGGGCAGCAGCCGGGTCAGGAGCCGGGACATGGTGTCGAGCAGGCCGATGAAGATGACGGCCGTGCCCACGTTGAAGGCGATGTGGAAGGCCGCCGTCATCCTGGCGAGATCGGGCTGCCAGGCGTGCATGTGCTCGGCGATCCCACTCAGGAACGGCAGCACCAGCGCGATCCCGATCACGCGGTTGGCGAGATTGCCGAGCGGCAGGCGGTAGCTCGCGGGATCGTCGCGCCGGGTGCCTTCGAACACGGGGTTGATGGCGCTGCCGAGATTGGCCCCCAACACCAGCGCGAGGGCTGCGTAAGGCGTGATGAACTGCGAATAGGCCAGCGACATGATCAGAAGCACGCTGGCGACGCTCGAATGCACCGCCCAGGTGACGAGCGCGGCGATGACGATGCAGAGCACGGGATCGCCCGTGATCGCAGACATCATGACACGAACACCCGGCGCGTTCTCCGCCGGAGCCAGCGTGTCGAGCAGGATGTGCAGCGACAGCAGCATCAAGCCGAGGCCGATGAAGACGCGGCCGATATCCTTGATCCGCGACCGCGGGCCGGAGCGGAAGGCGACGAGCCCGAGCACGAACAGGACGGGCGCAACGGCTGCGATGTTGAACGACAGCACCTGCACGATCAGCGTCGTGCCGACATTGGCTCCCAGCATGATGGCGAGCGCGGCAGTGAGGCTAACGAGGCCTTCTGCCGCGAATGAGCTGGTGATCAGCGCCGTCGCCGTGCTGCTCTGAAGCAGCGCGGTGAGGCCTAGCCCGGCGGCGAACGCGTTGAATCGGTTGCCAAGTGCCTTGCCGAGCAGCCGCCGCAGGTCCGGGCCGAAGGCGCGCAGAATCCCGCTGTGGACCATGTGCAGGCCCCACAGCAACAGCGCCACGCCGCCCATCAGATCGAGCAGAACCAACGTTCCCATGCTCCGCGTCCGGATTGGAGTCGATTGGTGAGGCTAGCGCCAAACGTCAGCGGTTCAAACCCTTTGTTGGCGCATCCGCGTTTAACGTTTGCGGCGGTTGCGCGTTCCCGCGGCGCGTTTTGCGCGTCCGCCGGCACGATTGCCGCGTCCCGAGGCGCGATGCCTTGTGAGCAGGCTCACATTGCCGCCTTGAGGGCAGCGAAGCCGCGATCGAGATCGGACTTGAGGTCGTCGACGCTTTCGAGGCCGATGTGAAGACGCAGGGTCGGGCCGCCCGGCGACCATTTGGTGGCGGTGCGATAGGCGTCGCAATCGAAGGGAATCACGAGGCTCTCGAAGCCGCCCCAGGAAAAACCCATGCCGAACAGCTTGAGCGTGTCGAGCATGGTGTCGACGGCCTTCTGCGGCGCCGGCTTCAACACGATGCTGAACAGGCCCGACGCGCCGGTGAAGTCGCGCCTCCAGATCGCGTGGCCCGGATCGGTTTCGAGCGCCGGATGCAGCACGCGCGCGACCTCGGGTCTGGCCGCGAGCCAGCGCGCCATATCGAGCCCCGAGCGATGATGCTGCGCCAATCGTACCGACAGCGTGCGCAGGCCGCGCAGCGCGAGGAAGACGTCATCGGGGCCGGCGCAGACGCCGAGCAGGCGGATGCCTTCGGCGATCTGCGGCCAGGCCTTGGCGTTGGCCGAGATGGTGCCGAACATGATGTCGGAATGGCCGCCGATATACTTGGTGGCGGCCTGCATGCTGATGTCGACGCCCTGGTCGAGCGAGCGATGATAGAGCGGCGTCGCCCAGGTGTTGTCGTCGATGACGAGCGCATCGCGCGCATGCGCGACCTCGGCGATGGCGCGGATATCAGGCATCTCGAACGACTGCGAGCCCGGCGCCTCCACCAGCACCGCGCGGGTGTTGGGCTTGAACAGCCTGTCGATGCCCGCGCCGATCAGCGGATCGAAATAGGTGGTCTCGATGCCAAGGCGCGCGAGCATGCCGTTGCAGAAATTGCGCGAGGGCCGATAGACGTTGTCGCAGACGAGCAGATGATCGCCGGTCTTCAGCACCGAGAGCAGGGTGGTGGAGATCGCCGAAAGGCCTGACGGCACGATGCCGACGCCGGCGCATTGCGGCCCCTCCAGCGCCATCAGCGTCTCCTGGAACGCCCTGGTGGTGGGGGTGCCGTGGCGGCCGTACTGGAACTCGCCGCGATGGGCGTGCAGGTCCTCGGCGGTCGGATAGAGCACGGTCGAACCGTGAAACACCGGCGGATTGACGAACCCCTTCTGCGCCTTGGTGTCGCGGCCGGAGGTCACCAGCCGGGTCTCGGCGTGCTGTTGGGAGGGGTGCGAGGAATCCATGCGTCTGCTTTCAAAACCGCGTTTCCACCGGGCGCGCCGCGCCCGCGGGCCGGCCGAAGGCCGCTGCCGTTAATAACAGAACACAGAAGAGTCCCGTCAACCCCTTGACCCGGCTCGCTAGTCGTTCTGAGATGCGCGGGTGCTATTCAGTCGCCGCATGTTGAGGGGCTGCCGCGACCTTCGATCCATCGTCTGACCGGACCTTGCGTCACAGCCATAACGGCGGGCGCCTGCGGCGAGGATTAAGGTATGGCCTCCCGGGATGGGCGAGTGTTCGGCAAGGTTTTCCAGCATGACTCTTGCAGGGCCAGTCGTGATGCGGCTAGGCCTGGCGGAGACGATCCCAAAGACGCCATTCCTGACCTTGAGACGACTTTGAAAGGCCTTCAGCCCATGAAACGCGTAACTCTGGCTCTCACTCTCGCTCTCGCCGCCGGCCTCTCCGCCCAGGCCGCCGATGCTCAAACGCTCAAGACCGTCAAGGACCGGGGCATGCTGTCCTGCGGCGTCAGCCAGGGCCTGCCCGGCTTCTCCTCGCCCGACGACAAGGGCAACTGGACCGGGCTTGACGTCGACCTCTGCCGCGCGATCGCCGGCGCGATCTTCAACGATCCGACCAAGGTCAAGTACGTGCCGTTGTCCGCCAAGGATCGTTTCACGGCGCTGCAATCCGGCGAAATCGACGTGCTCTCGCGCAACACCACCTGGACCATCTCGCGCGACACCTCGCTCGGCGCCAACTTCACCGGCGTGACCTATTATGACGGACAGGGCTTCATGGTGAAGAAGTCGCTCAAGGTGAATTCGGCGCTCGAGCTCAACAGCGCCTCGGTCTGCGTCCAGACCGGCACCACCACCGAGCAGAATCTCGCCGACTACTTCAAGGCCAACAACATGAAGTACGAGGTGATCGCGTTCGGCACCAACGACGAGACGGTCAAGGCCTATGAAGCCGGGCGCTGCGACGTCTTCACCACCGACCAGTCGGGCCTGTATGCCAACCGCCTCAAGCTTGCCAATCCCAACGACCATATGGTGCTCCCCGAAATCATCTCGAAGGAGCCGCTCGGGCCGATGGTGCGCCACGGCGACGACCAGTGGTTCGACATCGTGAAATGGACGCTGTTCGCCCTGGTTACCACCGAAGAGCTCGGCGTGACCTCGAAGAACGTCGACGAGAAGGCGAAACTGGAAAATCCGGAGCTAAAGCGCGTGCTCGGCAGCGACGGCAATTTCGGCGAACAGCTCGGCCTGACCAAGGACTGGGTGGTGCGGATCGTGAAGGCCGTCGGCAATTACGGCGAGGTGTTCGACCGCAACGTCGGCGCCGGTTCGCCGCTCGGCATCAACCGTGGCCTCAACAATCTCTGGAATAAGGGCGGTCTTCAGTACGCGCCGCCGATCCGCTGATCCCGCCTGATCCGCGGCGATGAGCACCGAGGCTCGAAAACCGCCGGCCCAGATCGCGCTGAAGATCAGGCGCATTCTGGGCGGCAAGGCAGGCTGGAACGGCGTCGCCGTCCAGTTTGCCTTCGCCGCGATCCTGGGCTGGATCGGCTATGAGATCGTCTCCAACGCCCGGGCCAACCTCGAAAATCAGCACATTGCCGCCGGCTTCGGCTTCTTGCGGAACAATGCCGGCTTCGACGTCAACCAGACCCTGATCTCCTACACCGGCTCGGACACGTTCCTGCGCGTGTTCGTGGTCGGGCTGTTGAACACGCTCGTGGCCTCGGTGGTGGGCATCTTCTTCGCCACCGTGATCGGATTCATCGTCGCGCTGTGCCGGCTGTCGCCCAACTGGCTGTTGTCGCGCGTCGGCGAGATATATGTCGAGATCATCCGCAACCTGCCGCTGCTGTTCCAGATCCTGTTCTGGTACCTAGCGGTGCTCGCGGCCTTGCCAAATCCCCGGCAGAGCATCTCGCTGCTCGGCTTCGCCTTCGTCAGCAATCGCGGCCTCGTCATTCCGCGCCCGATCGGCGAGAGCGGCTTCGAGGCGTTCCTCGCGGTGCTGGCGTTCGGCATCGTGGCTTCGCTGGCCTTGCGCATCTACGCACGGCGCGCGTTGTTTCAGCGGGGGCAGATGATCCGGATCTGGCCTTATGTGCTGGGCCTGCTGTTCGCCCTGCCGCTCGCCACCATGCTGGTATCCGGTGTGCCCTTCACCTTCGAGGTGCCGCAGCTCAAGGGCTTCAATTTCGCCGGCGGCTCGCGGATCATCCCGGAGTTCGTGGCGCTGACGCTGGCGCTGTCGACCTACACCGCCGCCTTTATCGCCGAGATCGTGCGCGCCGGCATCCTGTCCGTCCACAAGGGGCAGATGGAGGCGGGCTCCTCGCTGGGCTTAAGCCGCGGCACCACGCTCCGCCTGATCGTCGTGCCGCAGGCGATGCGCGTCATCGTGCCGCCGCTGACCAACCAGTACCTCAATCTCACAAAGAATTCCTCGCTCGCGGTCGCGATCGGCTATCCTGACCTGGTATCGGTGTTCGCCGGCACGTCGCTGAGCCAGACCGGGCAGGCGATCGAGATCATTGCCATGACGATGGGCGTCTACCTCCTGATCTCGCTGCTCACGAGCGCCATCATGAGCGTGTACGGTTGGCGCGTCAGCCGGAGCCTCGGCGCATGAGCGACATCACCTCGTCCGCCTACGTCCGCCAGGACCTGCTCATCGAGCGTCCCGCGCCGGTGAAGACCACGGGCTTCATTGGCCTCGTGCGCACCCGCCTGTTCAATTCGCCGACCAACATCCTGCTCACGATCGTAGGCGCCTTGCTGCTCTGGTTCACCATCGTTCCCTCCGTCAGGTTCCTGATGGTCGATGCGGTCTGGACCGGCAAGGATCGCACGGCGTGCCTGACCGAGAATGCCGGCTTTACGGTCGGCGCCTGCTGGCCCTACATCCAGGCCAAGCTGCCGCAACTGATCTACGGCTTCTATCCCGAGGCCGAGCGCTGGCGGGTCAACCTCTCGCTGATCCTGGCGGCGGCTCTGCTGCTGCCGCTGCTGATTCCGCGCCTGCCGGCGAAAGGACTGAACGCAAGCCTCTTCTTCTTCGCCTTTCCAGTGGTGGCGTTCTTTCTGCTGCACGGCGGCGGCATCACCGGGTTCGGCCTGAGCTGGACGGCCGGCCTGCTGCAATTGTTCGACGACAGCATCATCGGCGCCGGGCAGGCTCTGCTCAGTCTCAGCAAGACCTCGGCCATCGCACCGCTCTTCTGGCTGGCCGGCAATCTCATCGTGCTGGTCGGCACCGCGATCTACTGGCTGATCTTTCCGCTGACCTGGCTGCGTGACCAGCTCCAGGGAACGGGCCAGTCGGTCTGGGCCGATTTCGCCATCACGGCGGCGATCGTCTCCCTGATCGCCTTCGTCGTCGGTGGCGGCGTTCGCACCGGCGGCCGGGCTCTGACATCCAGCATCGGCACCTTCATCGCCATCGCGGCCGTGATCAAGGTGATGGGGCTCGATCACGGCGGCCTGCCGGTCGTGGCCACGAATCTGTGGGGCGGGCTTCTGGTGACGCTGGTGGTCTCCGTGACCGGCATCGTCACCTCGCTGCCGATCGGCATCGCGCTCGCGCTCGGCCGCCGCTCGACCATTCCGCTGATCCGGATCTTCTCGATCGCCTTCATCGAGTTCTGGCGCGGCGTGCCGCTGATCACCGTGCTGTTCTTCGCGACCTACATGCTGCCTTTGTTCCTGCCGGGCAATTTCACGGTCGACGGCCTGGTGCGTGCGTTGATCGGCATTTCGCTGTTCACGGGCGCCTATCAGGCCGAGAACGTCCGCGGCGGGCTGGCCGCGATTCCGCGCGGGCAGGGCGAGGCGGCGGCCGCTCTGGGCCTGTCCTGGTGGAAGACGACCTCGCTGATCGTGCTGCCGCAGGCGCTGCGCCACGTCATTCCGAACCTCGTCAACAGCTTCATCTCGCTGTTCAAGGACACCTCGCTGGTCTCGATCGTGGCGCTGTTCGACCTGCTGGGCTCGCTCCGGGCGTCGTTCTCTGATCCGAAATGGTCGACGCCGTCGACCGCGTTCACCGGCTTTGCCTTCGCCGGGATCATCTACTTCATCTTCTGCTTTGGAATGTCGCGCTACTCGCTCTTCGTCGAGCACCGCCTCAACGCCCACCGTCGCAACTGATCGAGGTCATCATGTCCGACCCCATCGTCAAGATTTCCGGCCTCAACAAATGGTACGGCGAGTTCCACGTGCTGCGCGACATCGACCTCGCGGTCGAGAGGGGCGAGCGCATCGTGATCTGCGGCCCGTCGGGCTCGGGCAAGTCGACCTTGATCCGCTGCATCAACGCGCTCGAGGAATTCCAGGAGGGCGAGATCGTCGTCGACGGCATTGAGCTCGGGCCGAACCTGAAGCACGTCGATGCGGTCCGCCGCGAGGTCGGCATGGTGTTCCAGAGCTTCAACCTGTTCCCGCATCTGACCGTCCTGGAGAACTGCACGCTAGCGCCGATCTGGGTGCGCAACATCCCGAAGAAGGACGCCGAGGTCAACGCGATGAAATTCCTGGAGCGGGTCAAGATTCCGCACCAGGCCAACAAGTTTCCGGGACAGATGTCCGGCGGCCAGCAACAGCGCGTCGCGATCGCACGCGCGCTGACGATGAATCCGAAGGTGATGCTGTTCGACGAGCCGACCTCGGCGCTCGACCCCGAAATGGTCAAGGAAGTGCTCGACACCATGGTCGACCTCGCCGAGGAGGGCATGACCATGCTGGTTGTCACCCACGAAATGGGCTTCGCCCGCGAGGTCGCCAACCGCGTCGTGTTCATGGATGCCGGCCAGATCATCGAGGCCAACACGCCGAACGAGTTCTTCGCCGCTCCCCAGCACGCGCGGACGAAGTTGTTCTTGAGCCAGATCTTGCGATGATCTCGTAAGGTGGGCAAAGGCGCACTTGCGCTGTGCCCACCCTACAAGGTAGCTAAACGAATGGCGGCTTGATGTTGCTGCGCTTCTCCAGCCATTCCGGCACCGGCAGGTTCTTGGCGCGCATGAAGTCGGCATTGAACAGCTTCGACTGATAGCGGCTGCCGGAATCGCAGAGCACGGTGACGATAGTCTTGCCGGGCCCGAGCTGTTTCGCGAGCCGTATCGCGCCGGCGATGTTGATGCCGGTCGAGCCGCCGAGGCACAGGCCTTCGTGCTGGAGCAGCTCGTAGATCACCGTGACGGCTTCCGCATCGGGAACGAGATAGGCGTCATCCACCTTTGCGCTCTCGACGATTGCGGTCGCACGGTTGAGGCCGATACCTTCCGTGATCGAGCCGCCCGGCGTCGCCTTGGCGTCGCCGCTCCGGAAATATTCGAACATGCCGGCGCCATGCGGATCGGCACAGGCGATCCTGACGTTCTTGTTCTTCTCTTTCAGATAGCGGCTGACGCCGGCGAGCGTGCCGCCGCTGCCGACCGAGCAGACGAAGCCGTCGACCTTGCCGCCGGTCTGCTCCCAGATCTCAGGTCCCGTCGACTCGTAGTGCGCCTTCGCATTGTCGAGGTTATTCCACTGGTCTGCGAACAGCACGCCATTGGGCTCGGTCTTGCGCAGCTCGTCGGCGAGCCGGCGGCCGACATGCTGATAATTGTTGGGATTGGCATAGGGCAGGGCCGGCACTTCGATCAGCTCGGCGCCGCACAGCTTCAGAAAATCCTTCTTCTCCTGGCTCTGCGTCTCCGGGATCACGATCAGCGTGCGATAGCCACGCGCGCTCGCCACGACCGCGAGGCCGATTCCGGTGTTGCCGGCGGTCGCCTCCACCACGAGACCGCCCGGCTTGAGCTCGCCGCGCTGCTCGGCCTCCAGGATCATCCATTTGCCGGCGCGGTCCTTCACCGACTGGCCCGGATTCATGAACTCGGCCTTGCCCAGAATGGTGCAGCCGGTCAGTTCGGAGACGCGCTTGAGCTTGATGAGCGGGGTGTTGCCGATGGCTTCGACAACGTCATTTTTGATGGTCATGTCAGGCAATTACCGGCTGGTTCATAAGGTGGGCGCGACCCTAAAGTAGGGTGGCGGGCCTTACAAGCGACCCTTGCAAGCCGACCCCGCAAACTCTTATTGCTGCTTTGCGAAGATGACTTGCCGGACGTCGATATTCCCGGACAGGAAGCCGGCCTCGCAATAGGACAGGTAATACTCCCACAGCCGCCGGAACCGGTCGTCGAAGCCGAGCGGCACGAGGCCTGGCCAGGCCGTCTGGAAGTTATTCCGCCAGGTGGCCAGTGTCTTGGCATAATCTTGCCCGAAGATGCGCTCGCGAATGACGGGCAGGCCGAACCTGTCGCCGAGCGACTTGAGCACGGCGGGCGAGGGCAGCATGCCGCCGGGAAAGACGTAGTGCTGGATGAAGTCCACCTCGCGTCGGTAGCCCTGGAACAGCGTGTCCTGGATGGTGATCGCCTGGATGCCAGCAAGGCCGCCGGGCAGCAGCCGGTCCCGCAGTTGGGCGAAATATTTCGGCCAGAACTGCTCGCCGACGGCTTCGATCATCTCGATCGAGGCGATGCGGTCGTAGCGGTCGCGTTCGTCGCGATAATCCTGAAGACGGATCTCGACCTTCTCGGCAAGGCCCGCCTCGTGAATGCGTTTCTGCGCAAAATCGCGCTGCTCGGTCGAGATCGTGAGGCCCACCACGCGCGTGCCGAAGGTCTTTGCGGCGAACTCGGCGAAGCCGCCCCAGCCGCAGCCGATCTCGAGCAGCGTCTGGCCCGGCTTCAGGTCGAGCGCCTCGGCGAGCCGGCGGTATTTGTTGGTCTGGGCTGCCGTGAGATCGGAGGTGCTCTCCTCGAACAGCGCCGAGGAATAGGTCATGCCGGGATCGAGCCAGGCCGAATAGAACGCGTTGCCGATATCGTAATGGGCGTGGATGTTGCGCCGCGCCTGACGGCGGGTGTTGCGGTTGAACCAGTGCTGCAGCAGCTGGACGAACCGCATCAGCGGCTTGTCGTTCAGCATGGCCTGGATCAGATCGTGATTGACGCAGAACAGATAGAGGAATTGCGTCAGGTCCGGCGTATCCCAGTCGCCGGCGAGATAGGCCTCCGCGATGCCGATGTCGCCGCCGTTGACTAGGCGCGAAGCGAAGCCGTAATTGTGCAGCCGCATCGCCGCATTCGGGCCCGGCTCCTGGCCGCCGAGGCGGATCACGCGTCCGTCGGGCAGGGTGACATCAAGCGTTCCTCGCCGCAGCCGCGCGCCAAAACTGAGCGCGAGGCGAACGATGCGCGGCAGATCGGC
This sequence comes from Bradyrhizobium sp. Pa8, assembly GCF_052588265.1. NCBI lineage: Bacteria > Pseudomonadati > Pseudomonadota > Alphaproteobacteria > Hyphomicrobiales > Nitrobacteraceae > Bradyrhizobium > Bradyrhizobium sp. Pa8. The sequence continues at coordinate 4,734,505 of NZ_CP176767.1, forward strand.
GAGCACTGTGTCTATGGTGTCTGACGTCACCGAGATGGTATGCGACATCGGCGGATCCATTACCTGAACGGATACTGTCCGACCGCGAGCCAGGCGCCCCCATACGCCTCATATCGCTGGACCCGAGGGCGCCCCGCAAACGGTCAGCGTCGAATCATGCGCATGATATAGGTGCCCGCTGCGCCGGTCGCCAAGGTGCTGGCGGGGTACCTCCGGTAATTCACCGTCGCCTGCATAGTGCAATTGCAGACCATCACCCGATCAGAGCGCGCCGTGCGCTCACCCAAGGCCGGGGAAGCTGCGGTGCGCTGCGGCGCAGGTTTCGGTGGAGCGCCTGCCGCGAGCGGTGGCCCTGGCGTCGGCGTGGCGGCAATATCACATGAAATCTTGGTAAGCTTGAATGCGCCTCGCAGCGAGGTTGGAAGATAAAAAACCTCTGTGACACAGGTATTTTTTGTATTTTTGCGAGTTCGACATCGACGCATTCGGGGGCGCATTTCGCAGGTGCGGGACTGTCCCGCTGTTCCGCGCCCCGCTAGTATGAACTTCAGGTTCCGCAGAAAGCATCACGGCTGTGAACGAGTTACACAAACGCCCCCGGCCGTCCCGCCACGAATCGGTTAATCCGGCTCTGCGGTGGCGGATCGATCTGCCCGGCGGGGGGTGGATGTGACACAGGATGGTCCTGCGGTCGCCATGAGGCGATCTCCCGGCCTTACGTTCCGGACGTCGCGTGCGGCGCGATGGGCTGCCGTGGCGTGCCTTGCCGCCACTTCAGGCGCCTGCGTTCTGACGCAGGATTTGCCCGATCCCGCACTCGATGTTCCCACGCAGTACAAATACGCGGGCAAGCCGGATGCGCCGCCGTCGCTGGATTGGTGGCGCGGCTTTCGCTCTGCGGAGCTGACGCAACTGATGGAGGAGGCGCAGACTGTCAATCTCGACATCGCCGCCGCCGTCTCGCGCATCGTCCAGGCCGACGCCCAGGCGCGGCAGGCGGGCGCTGCTCTGCTGCCGAGCCTGTCGGGCGGCGGATCGGAAACCTATTCACGCACCTCGGGTTCGAGCGCCTCGGGCCTGTCCATCGGCGGCCGCGAAGTCGTCAATTATTCGGCGTCGCTGAGCGCGAGCTACCAGCTCGACTTCTGGGGCCAGAACCGCGATGCGCTGCAAACGGCGGAAGAGACGGCGAATGCCAACCGTTTCGATCGTGACGTCGTCGCCCTGACGACGCTCGCCGGCGTCGCCAACGCCTATTTCCAGGTGCTGGCCTCGCAGGATCGCCTGCGTACCGCCCAGAGCAACATCGCCAGCGCGCAGCGCATCCTCGATGCGATCCGCGAGCGCCGCAAGGCCGGCACCGGCACCGACCTCGACGTCGCCCAGCAGGAGAGCGTGCTCGCCAACCAGAAGGCACTGGTGCCGCCGCTGCGCCAGACGCTCGACCAAAACGTCAACGCACTCGCCGTGCTGGTGTCGCGGCCGCCGGAGAGCGTCCGCGTGCTCGGCGGCTCGCTGAACAAGATCGCCATCCCGCGCGTCACGCCCGGCCTGCCGTCGGAGCTTTTGACGCAGCGGCCCGACATCCGCCGCCAGGAGGCACAGCTCGCCTCGGCGACCGCGAACATCGGCAATGCCCGCGCGCAGTTCTTTCCGACGATCCAGCTCACCGGCAATGGCGGCTATCAGAGCTCGGCGCTGGTCTCGCTGTTCCAGCCGCATGCGGCCTTCTTCCAGCTCGTCGGCAGCGCCACGCAGCCGATCTTCGACGGCGGCAAGATCCTCGGCAATTTTGAATTCGCCAAGGCGCGACAGGATGAATTGCTTCAGACCTACCGCAAGACCATCATCCAGTCGTTTGCGGACGTCGACAACGCGCTGTATTCGATCAAGCAGACCACGATCAAGCTACAATTGCAGCGCGATGTCGTTACCTCGTCGAAGCGCGCCTTCGATCTCGCCGAGCAGCAATTGCGCGCCGGCACGGCCGACATCGTGACTGTGCTGAACGTCCAGCAGACACTATTTCAGGCCGAAGATGCGTTGTGGCAGGCCCAACTCGCACGGCTTCTCGCCATCGTCAGCCTGTATCAGGCGCTCGGCGGCGGCTGGGAGCCGCGAATGGAGAAACCGGTCAATGCTCTTTAAGCCGGATACGAAGGAAGGCGCGAAAGAAGGGACGGCGAAGAAATCGCGCGGCCGCGGCTTCGTCATGACCCTGATCACGCTCGCCATCCTTGGCGGGCTCGGCTATTTCGGCTGGACCGTCTGGCATCAGCAGCCGCAGCAGGCGAACGGCCGCAACCAGCGGCCCGATCTGCCGGTGCCGGTGCTGGCGGCGACGCCCCGCATCCAGGACGTCCCGGTCTATCTCGACGGCGTGGGCGCGATCCGCGCGCTCAACACCGTGACCGTGCGCTCGCAGGTCGACGGCAAGCTGATCGCCGTGAAATTCACCGAGGGCCAGGACGTCAAGAAGGGCGACGTGCTCGGCGAGATCGACCCCGCGCTCTACCAGGCGACGTATGACCAGGCCGTCGCCAAGAAGGCCCAGGACGAGGCGCAGCTCGCCAACCAACGCATCGACCTTACGCGCTACGAGCAGTTGGCTGCCTCCAACGCAGGCTCCAAGCAACAGGCCGACACCCAGCGCGCTGCGGTCGCGCAGACCGAGGCGCTGGTCAAGGCCGACCAGGCCGCGATCGACAATGCGGCGGCGACGCTGAGCTACACCAAAATCGTGGCGCCGCTTTCGGGCCGCGCCGGCCTGCGCCAGGTCGACCAGGGCAACATCATCCACGCTGCCGACACCACCGGCCTCGTCGTAATCACGCAATTGCAGCCGATCGCGGTGTGGTTCAGCCTGCCACAGCAGCAGATCATGCGCGTCAACGCGGCGGCGTCGAAGGGCACGCTCGCGGTCGACGTGTTCGGCAATGACGGCATCACCGTGATCGACACCGGCAAGCTGACCGGCATCGACAACCAGGTCGACCAGACCACCGGCACGCTCAAGCTCAAGGCGGAATTCCCCAACGCCAATTACCAGGTCTGGCCGGGCCAGTTCGTCAATGTCCGCCTGAAGGTCGAGACCTTGATGCAGGCGCTGGTGGTGCCGACATCGGCGGTGCAGCGCGGACCGATCGGCACCTTCAGCTACGTCATCGGCGAGGACAATGTCGTCTCCGCCAAGCCGGTGACCGTGACCCAGCAGAACGAGCATGACGCCGTCATTGCCAGCGGCTTGTCGCCGACCGACAAGGTCGTCACGACGGGCTTTGCCAATCTGTCCGACGGGTCCAAGGTGGTCGTCGGCCGCGATGACCAGACACCGTCGGCCGATCTCGCCCCGCGCAAGCGCACGCGTGGCCCGGATGGCCAGAAGAAGGACGGGCAGGCCAAGGACGGGCAAAAGGACGGACCTGGCAAGGACGGCGAGCACCGCGCCAAGCGGAGCAGCGGCGAAGGCGACCAGAAGGGGCAGACCGGACCGGCACCGGGGCCGGGGGCATCGGGAAGTGGAGCCAAGCAGCCATGATCCCGACAACAGCCGCCTGAGCGGCAGGCAGATCCCATGGGCGTCTCCGAACCCTTCATCCGCCGCCCGATCGCGACTTCGCTGCTCGGCATCGCCCTGCTGATCGGGGGCGCGCTTGGCTATTTCTCGTTGCCGGTCTCGGCGCTGCCGCAGGTCGATTTCCCGACCGTGCAGGTGACGACGCAGCTTCCGGGCGCAAGCCCCGACGTGATCGCTTCGCTGATCACCGCACCGCTGGAGCGGCAGCTCGGCCAGATTCCGTCGCTGTCGGCGATGAACTCGACGAGCTCGTTCGGCGTCAGCCAGATCTCGCTGCAGTTCGATCTCAACCGCGACATCGACGGCGCGACCCAGGACGTGCAGGCCGCGATCAACGCGGCGGCCGGCGTGCTGCCCAAGACGCTGCCCTATCCGCCGACCTACGCCAAGGTGAACCCGGCGGACGCACCGGTGATGACGCTCGCGCTTCGCTCCGACACGATCTCGCTGCGGGCGATGAGCGACATCGCCGACACGCTTCTGGCGCAGCGGCTGAGCCAGATCTCCGGCGTCGGGCGCGTCTCGGTGCTCGGCGGGCTGAAGCCGGCCGTGCGCATCCAGGCCGACCTCGCGCGGCTTGCGGCCTATGGCATCGCGATGGAGGATCTGCGCACCGCGATCGCCAACGCCAACGTCTCGGGACCAAAAGGCTCGCTCGACGGCGCGCAGCAATCCTACATCATCGCCGCCAACGACCAGATCGCGGCCGCCGATGCCTACAAGCCTGTTATCATCGCCTATCGCAACGGCTCGCCGGTCACGATCGCCGACGTCGCGCAGATCGTGGATGGCCTCGAGAACGACCGCACCGGCGGCTGGTACCAGGGCACGCCGGCGGTCATCATCGACATCCAGCGCCAGCCCGGCGCCAACGTCATCGATGCCGTCAGCCAGATCCGGGCGGAAATCCCAAAGGTCCAGCGCGCCATTCCGGCCGGCGTGAACCTCACCATCGTCTCCGACCGCACCGTCACCATCCGCGCCTCGGTCCGCGACGTGCAGTTCACCCTGATCCTCAGCGTCGTCTTGGTGACGCTGGTGGTGCTGTTGTTCCTGCGCTCGCTGCGGGCCACGCTGATCGCGGGCGTCGCGCTGCCGTTGTCGCTGATCACCAGCTTCGGCATCATGTATTTCGCCGGCTTCAGCCTCGACAATCTGTCGCTGATGGCGCTCACCATCGGCACCGGCTTCGTCGTCGACGACGCCATCGTCATGATCGAGAACATCGTCCGCCACATGGAGAACGGCGACAGCGCGATGGAGGCCTCGCTGAAGGGGGCCAGCGAAATCGGCTTCACCGTGATCTCGCTGACGGTGTCGTTGATCGCGGTGTTCATCCCGCTGTTGTTCATGTCCGGACTCGTCGGACGCATGTTCCGCGAATTCGCGCTGACGCTGACGATCGCGGTCGTGACCTCGGCCGTGGTCTCGCTGACGCTGACGCCGATGATGTGCTCGCGGCTGCTCAAGCACGCCCATGAGAAACTGGCGGTGCCGGGATTGGCCGCGATCAGCCGCTTCATTGACCGCACCGTCGAGTTCTATCACCGGACGCTGCTCTGGGTACTGGAACGCCAGCGCGCCACGCTGCTCGTGACCTTCGCGACCCTGGTCGCAACCCTCGTCCTCTACGTCGTCGCGCCAAAGGGCTTTTTGCCGCTTCAGGACACCGCCTCGATCACGGCGGTGACGGAGGCGGGACCGGACGTGTCGTTCACTGAGATGCAGAAGCGGCAGGCCGAGGCGGCCGATGCCATCAAGGCCGACCCTGATGTGGTCGGCGTGGTCTCGGTGATCGGGGCGGGCTCGGTCAACCCGACCACAAATGTCGGACGCCTGGTCATGACCTTGAAGCCGCGCGGCGAGCGGCGCGACGACGTCAGCGCGGTGGTGACCCGGCTGAAGGAACGGGTGTCGGCCATCCCCGGCATGACCGTCTATTTCCAGCCGGTGCAGGACGTGCAGATATCGACCCAGTCGAGCCGTTCGCAGTACCAGTACACGCTGACCGGGACCGACGCGACGCTGGTGTCCGAATGGGCGCGCAAGCTCGTTGCCGAGATGCGGCGCGATCCGTTGTTCCGCGACGTCTCCTCGGAGGCGCAGGAGGGCGGCCTGCGGGCGCAGCTCGACGTGGACCGGACCCGGGCCGGACAGCTCGGCGTGAGCTTGCAAGGAATCACCGACACGCTCAACGACGCGTTCGCGCAGCGGCAGATCTCGACCATCTACGGCCAGGCCAACCAGTACCGCGTGGTGCTGGAGGCGCTGCCGATGTACCAGCGCGACCCCTCGATCCTGTCGAAGCTGTATCTGCCGGGCGCGGCGAGCAGCATCGTGGGCGCGCCCAACGCCCAGGTGCCGCTCTCCGCCGTGGCGACGCTGAAGCGCACCACGGCGCCGCTCGCGATCTCGCACCAGGCGCAATTCCCGTCGATTTCGCTCAGCTTCAACCTCGCCCCGGGCGCCGCGCTCGGCGATGCCGTCGAGGCGGTGAAAACGATCGAGACCCGGATCGAGATGCCGAACAACATCGTCGGCGTCTATGCCGGCGATGCCGCCGAATTCGCCAAGGCGCTCGCCGGCCAGCCCTGGTTGCTGCTCGCTGCCGTGATCACGATCTACATCGTGCTGGGCGTGCTCTATGAGAGCTACATCCACCCCATCACCATCCTGTCGACGCTGCCTTCGGCCGGCGTCGGCGCGATCCTGGCGCTGATGCTGTGCGGGCAGGACCTCTCGGTGATCGGCCTGATCGGCATCATCCTGTTGATGGGCATCGTCAAGAAGAACGCGATCATGATGATCGACTTCGCTCTCGAGGCCGAGCGCGGGCAGGGGATGTCGCCGAACGAGGCGATCGTGCAGGCCTGTCTCTTGCGCTTCCGTCCGATCATGATGACGACGCTGGCAGCGCTGTTCGGCGCGCTGCCGCTCGCAATCGAGAGCGGCACCGGCGCCGAGCTACGCTTTCCGCTCGGCATCTCCATCATCGGCGGCCTGCTGCTGAGCCAGCTTTTGACGCTCTACACCACGCCCGTGATCTACCTGGCGCTCGACCGCATCAACCGCCGCCTCGAGCAGGCGCTGCCGCCGGCTGAATCCGGCGGCCCGCCGGTCGCGGGCGCGACCGAGGGGATGCAGTGATGGCATCGATCTCGGAGCCCTTCATCCGCCGCCCGGTCGCGACCACGCTGCTGTCGATCGGGTTGTTCCTGCTGGGTGTCGTCGCCTACGAGTTCCTGCCCGTCGCCTCGGTCCCGAACGTCGACTTCCCCGCCATCTTCGTCTCGGCCAGCCGGCCCGGCGCCGACCCGTCCGTCATGGCGGCGACGGTGGCCTCGCCATTGGAGCGTCGGCTCGGCGAGATCGCGGGCATCAACCAGATCACCTCGACGTCGTCGCTCGGCACGACCAGCATCCAGCTCCAGTTCGACATCGGCCGCAACATCGACAAGGCCGCGCGCGACGTGCAGGCGGCGATCAACGCGGCGCTGATCGATCTGCCGAGCGACCTGCCGACGCTGCCACGCTTCCGCAAGGCGAATACGGCCGGCGCGCCCGTTTTCGTGCTGGCGCTGACCTCGAAGACGCTGTCGGCCAGCGCGATCTACGACGTCGCCGATACCGTGATCGCGCAGCGGATCTCGCAGGTGCCTGGTGTCGGCGACGTGACGGTGAGCGGCGCGGACCAGCCGGCGGTGCGGATTCAACTCAATCCCGTCGCGCTGTCGAATGCCGGTATCGCCACCGACGACGTCAGGACCGCGATCATCAACGCCAACCCGCTTGGTCCCGTCGGCATCTTCAACGGCGAGCGCCAGAGCGAGACGCTGTCGCTGAACAAGCAGATGCGGACGGCGAAGGAGTTCCGCGACATCATCATCAAGAGCTCGAACGGCAATTTCGTCCGGCTGTCCGACGTCGCCGACATCGAGGACTCCGTCCGCAATGCTCGCTCGATCGCCTGGTTCAACAAGCAGCCGGCGGTGCTGATCCAGATCACCAAACAGGGCGACGCCAACGTCATCGACACCGTCGACCGGGTGAAGGCGCTGATCCCGGCGCTGAAGCAATGGATCCCGGCGGGTGTCGATATTTCCACGCTGGTCGATCGCACCAGCACGATCCGCGCCAGCGTGCTCGACATGCAGTGGACGCTGCTGGCAACCGCTGTCCTCGTGATGGTCGTGGTGTTCGTGTTCCTGCGGCGGCTGACGCCGACGATCGCGGCCGGCATCTCCGTGCCGCTGGCGCTGGCCGGGACCTGTGCCGGGATGTGGGTCGCAGGCTTCTCGATCGACAATCTGTCGCTGATGGCGCTGGCGATCTCGGTCGGCTTCGTGGTCGACGACGCCATCGTCATGATCGAGAACATGTACCGCAATCTCGAACATGGCATGCGGCCGCTCCAGGCGGCCTTGGTCGGGGCGCGGCAGATCGGGTTCACCGTGGTCTCGATCAGCCTGTCGCTGATCGCGGCTTTCACGCCGCTGATCTTCATGGATGGCATCGTCGGCCGGCTCTTGCGCGAGTTCTCGCTGACGCTGACCTTCGCGATCCTGGTCTCGACGCTGGTGTCGCTGACGGTCACGCCGATGATCTGCGCCCATTACATCCGGCAGACCACGTCCGGGACCGCGACGCTGTTCGATCGGCTGATCGAAGGCTCGCTGTCGCGCATCGTCGCCTTTTACGCCCGCAGCTTGCGCACCGTGCTGCAATATCCGCTGCTGACGCTGCTGGTGTTCTTCGCCACCATCGGCCTCACGGTGACACTCTACATCAAGGTCCCCAAGGGCTATTTCCCGACCGACGATTCCGGTTTCGTCATCGGCGCGACGCGCGCCTCGGCCGACATCTCGTTCCAGTCCATGCTCGGCCTGCAGCAACGGCTCGCCGACATCGTGATGCAGGACCCGGCCGTGGCCGGCATCGGCTCGACCGTCGGCAGCGGAGGCGGGGGCCCGGGGGCTGCGACCTCGAACCGCGGCACCATGTTCATCAGTCTGAAGCCGCCGGAGGAGCGCGACCACGTTTCGACGCAGGTCGTGATCGACCGTCTCAGGCGTGCCCTGTACCCGGTGCCCGGCATCCGCCTGTTCATGTTCGCCGCCCAGGATGTCCGCGCCGGCGGACGGCAGAGCGATTCCGACTACCAGTACACACTGACCAGCACCGACCTCAGCCTGCTCCAGAAATGGGCGCCGATCGTGGCCAAGCGTATGGAGAGCGTCGAGGGCATCACGGATATTTCCAGCGACCGCGATCCCGGCGGGCTTCAGCTCACGCTCTCGATCGACCGCCAGAAGGCGTCGGCGCTCGGCGTCAAGGTCCAGGATATCGACAACGCGCTCAACAACGCATTTTCGCAGCGGCAGATCGGGATCATCTACACCCAGCGCAACCAGTATATGACCGTGCTCGAGATCGACCCGAAATTCCAGGTCGACCCATCCAACCTCGATCGCATCTACGTCGCCGGTGCCAATGACGCGCAGGTGCCGCTGTCGGCCGTGGTGCATGCGACGCGCGGGCTCGCTGCGCTGGCGGTCTATCATTCGCAGGCGTTTCCCTCGACCACGGTGTCGTTCAACCTGTTGCCGGACGTGCCGCTCCAGACAGCCACCCAGAACGTGCAGCGCGCGGTCGAGGAGCTGCACATGCCGGAAGGCATTCGCGGCAGTTTTGACGGCAACGCGGGCGATTTCGCCAAGACCAGCGGCCGCCAGCCACTGCTGATCCTCGGCGCGCTGGTGGCGATGTATATCGTGCTCGGCGTGCTCTATGAGAGCCTCGCCCATCCGCTGACGATCATCTCGACGCTGCCGTCCGCCGGGCTCGGTGCGCTGCTCGCCTTGCAGCTGACCAACACGCCGCTGACGGTGATCGCCTTCGTCGGCATCATCCTGTTGATCGGCATCGTCAAGAAGAACGGCATCATGATGGTGGACTTCGCGCTCGATGCCGAACGCCAGCGCGGCCTGTCTTCGGCGGAGGCGATCTTCGAGGCCTGCCAGGCCCGCTTCCGCCCCATCCTGATGACGACCATGGCAGCGCTGTTCGCCGGCATTCCGCTGGTCATCGCGACCGGTCCGGGCACGGAGCTCCGCCGTCCGCTCGGCATCACCATCATCGGCGGCCTGTTCGTCTCGCAGATCCTGACGCTCTACACGACGCCCGTGATCTACCTGCTGATCGACCGCCTGCGCCGCCGCTCCGAGCCGCGTCCGCTCGCCGCGCCCGCGGAATAGGTTGTTGAACCGCCGTTCGAAGCGTATAGCGGCGGCCATGTCGAACCCCACCGCCGCCGCGCCGGCCGATCCGATCCCCGAATGCCCGCACTGCCAGAAGCCGATGCCGCTGTGCATCTGCGACAGCGTCACGCCGATTGAAAACCGGCTCTCGCTCCTGATCCTCCAGCATCCGCAGGAGCAGGACAGGGCGCTCGGCACCGCGCGGCTGCTCGCGACGCATTTCGCCGATGCCACAGTGCGGGTCGGCCTGTCCTGGCCGAGCCTGTCCAAGGCGCTGGGGCGGCCGGTCGAGAACGCCTCGCACTGGGCGGTGCTCTATCTCGGCTCGGCCCGCGCGGCCGATCTCGAAGCCGAGGGCGAGATCCTGGCGCTCAACCGCAAGGGCGAGGTGGCGGAGAACCAGCGCTCGATCCTCGGCAAGCTCGAAGGCGTGGTGCTGCTCGATGGCACCTGGAGCCAGGCCAAGGCGCTGTGGTGGCGCAATCCCTGGATGCTGAAATGCCAGCGCGTCATCCTCAACCCGGCGCATCCCTCCCGATACGGACGCCTGCGCAAGGAGCCGCGCAAGGACGGGCTGTCGACCATCGAGGCCGCCGCAACGATCCTTGCCAGTCTTGAGAAGCGCCCCGACATTGCGGAGACGCTGAACGCCAGTTTTGAACGGATGTTGACACGGTACCGCGAAGTCCAGGCGGAGATGCCGGAATTAGCGCCGAAACCGGCCCCAAAGGGCGGTCGGCGCGACTTCCGCCGCCGCAAGCGGGCCTGACCTCGGCCTTCATCATCCGGACGGTTGATTGCCCGGCGCACGGCGGCCGGATAGAGACCAGCGGCTGATGAGCGGCTATCCTGTCGCGGCATCGGAAGGCCGGAATCGGTAGGGGGCAGTCGAATTCAGCCAGCGGCGAAGGAAATCCTTGCACAGGCGGCGCGACCCGATCGCTGGGGCACGCTCGCGCTGATGGACATTTCGCTGCGCTACCGGCGCACCGTGATCGGCCCACTCTGGATCACGCTGACGCTCGCCGCAACGATCGCAAGTGTTGGCGCGGTCTACGCCGCACTGTTCAAGCAGGACATCGCCGGTTTCCTGCCGCCCTTCGCCGTCGGCTTGATCGTCTGGACCCTGATCGCGACGACCCTCCAAGAAGGCTCCAGCATCTTCGTGGCGTCTGGCCACCTGATCAAGGCCGTGCCGGCGCCGCTGATCGTGCATGTGCTCCAGATGATCGCGCGCAACGTCCTCATCTTCGCGCATCATCTGGTGATCGTGGTGCCGCTCTACATCGTGATGCCATGGCCGCTGCATGGGAGCATGCTGCTCGCGGTGCCCGGCTTTGCGATCCTGCTCATCGTTCTGCTCGGCGGTTCGGTCGCGCTCGGCATGCTCTGCGCGCGCTTTCGCGATATCGGCACGGCGATCGTCAGCGGCCTGCAATTCATCTTCTTCCTGACGCCGATCATCTGGACCGAGGACGCCCTGCGCGGCACCGCGTTCTCCTGGCTGATCCGCGCCAATCCGTTCGCGACGCTGCTCGACCTCGTGCGCAGGCCGCTGCTGTCGCAGCCGACCGATCCTGTGCAATGGCTGCTCGGGGCGATCTATGCGGTCGTCGTAGCCGTCATCGCCTTCGGCTGCTACGCGAAATACCGCCACCGCGTGGCGTATTGGCTGTGAGGCGCGCATGAGTCTTGCTGCGCACATCGTGCTTCGCAACGTTTCGGTCAACTTTCCGGTGCTGTCGTTCCGCGACCGTTCGCTGCGCAGCCGGTTCGTCAGCGCCGTGACGCTGCGCCGGACGGCGGCGGTGCCGCACATCGTCTCCGCACTCAACGACGTCAGTCTCGACATCCGCGCCGGCGACCGCGTCGCCATCATCGGCGCTAACGGTGCCGGCAAGACCACGCTGCTGCGGGTGCTCGCCGGCATCTATCATCCGACCGCGGGCAGCGTGGACGTGCACGGCCGCTGCCTGTCGCTGTTCGACCTGTCGGCCGGCTTCGACGAGGAGGCGACAGGTTATGAGAACATCGTGCGGCGCGGGCTCGTGGCCGGCGCGCGGCGCTCCGAGATCGATGCGCGGCGGGCGGAGATCGCCGAGTTCACCGAGCTCGGTGACAGGCTCGACCTGCCGCTGCGCACCTATTCCAGCGGCATGATGCTGCGCCTGATCTTCGCAGTCGCAACCGCCGTGGAAGGCGAGATCGTGCTGCTCGACGAATGGATCGGCGTCGGCGACCAGCAATTCCGCCGGAAGGCGCGGCAGCGGCTCGACGAGATCGTGGCCCGTGCCGGCATCCTGGTGTTGGCCTCCCACGACATCGAGCTGATCCAGAGCACCTGTAACCGCGCGATCCTACTGGATGAGGGGCGGATGACCGCGGTCGGCCCGACCGATGCGATTCTTGCGAAATATCTCGCCGGCCCCGGCGGGGCCAAGGCGTAAACGCCCGGTCGGGGTTGCCTAAGCCATTGATCCCCTATATTGCTCCGCCCTTACGGGGCCACGTGGCGGAGTGGTTACGCAACGGTCTGCAAAACCGTGTACACCAGTTCAATTCTGGTCGTGGCCTCCATAACAACCTCCTGATATTTCATCACAAATTTTGCTCACTGCGCGTTCCGCCGAGCGCGCGGTTAAGGCCTGCCAGGCCGTGCACACCGGGGGCTTGGCGGACACCACCGATTCAGGCCCGATGGCATAGACTTCGCATCTGCGAAGTGATGCGTCACGAACCCCTGGAGCTGGAGAGCACGTGAGCGACGTCGTCCGATTTGTCCCGAAATCCGAGCTGGAGCGGGCTCGCCTAATTCGCGAGGCCCGCGCGATCTATGACAGCATCTTTCCGCCGGCCGCAGCCGACCGGGTGCCGCAGGACGGCGAGGAGCGGGTCAAGACCTGATCGGCGCCGCGCCGTTCCGGCGCATGGCCGATAGCAAAACGCCCGCGGGAGCGGGCGCATCGGTTGACGTTGTAAGTGGCCTCAACCGGCCGCGTACCAGCCGTCCGGAAACGGCAGAAGGGGCCAGGCGCCCTCATTGTCATTGGCGGCTTTGGGCGTTGCGACGTACGACCACGAGCGGGGCACGAATTCCTCCTCCGGCTCAGGCGCGAAATCTTGATAGACCATGGCGTCCCGTACGGCATCCAGCAGCAAGTTGAATTCGGCTTCGCTCATCGCACCCTCGCAGAACGCGGATGGCGCAATGTCGCAAAGCCGGTTTGTTACCCGATTGAGCCGATCGTTCGCATTTTAACGATCCGGCGATCGGGCTCCGATTGGTTAGTGATTCCTTAAAATCCCCGCGGAACCGTACGTTCCTCCCGTCCGGCCTCAGTGTGAAAGAGATCACATCCCCTGCGATTTATTTCTCCTACCCCTTGGCACGACACCGGCCAGCGAAGGCGAGGGACGGGCAAGGCAGACGGGAGACTTGGTCATGACGGCAAGGTTCTTGCGGTTTGCGGGTGCGAAGCGCCGGGCGCGCCGCGCCTCGACGGTCGGGCTGTTCCTGGCGCTGTTCGCCTCCGCCGCTCAGGCGCAGCAGGGAACGCCGGAGCAGCGCCGGGCCTGCACCCCCGACGTCTATCGGCTCTGCGCCGGCGAGATCCCGAACGTCCGCGCCATCACGGCCTGTCTGCGCCGTAACCGGTCAGGCTTGAGCGAGGCTTGCCGCACCGTTTTCGACCAGGCCGGCGGCTGACATAGCCGCCCTGTGGATTTGTGCGCAGCAAGTGGCTCGTGCGGTCTCGCGAATCCGGCGCAATCGGCCTGTGGATATGCTGCGGATAGGCTGTGGAGAGCTGTGATCTATTTCGGATGCAGCAAGCAGATACGTCATTCCGGCGTCATATCTCCGTCGAACGACCTCACCGGATGATTCCCTAAGCGCGCAAATCCTGGCCGAGCTCCGATATCATTTGGTTCTCCCGAAGTCGCAAATTACGTATCGCGCCATCCCAGGCGACCGCGGGGGCGATGCGTAGCCGAATGGAGCGCAGCGCAATCCGGGCAACCGCAGGAGCATAAGAACGCTGCGCATGTCCGGACACGAGAGCTTCGGCTTTGATGAAAATTGCAACCCGCACGTGCAAGAAGTCTTGATCGGCGGTGATCTAGAAGGTGATAGCCCGCCCTGAACGCGGATCAGAGCCGCCGCGACTAACTTATAGAGTGCACTAGGATCAGGGGAACGTGATCGCACCTGCTCTTCCTAAAGCACCAAAATGGTGCTTTAGTGCTTTCCATGAGCCCGTCGTCCCGAAACGCGCCATCCGTGCTGCGTTACAGGCTTGCCCCTGACCCGGCCGCCAAGGCCGCCATGGAGGCGACGTTCCAAGCCTATGACCGCATGATGGAGATCCTGGATGAGGTGGCGCGGAGCCATAACGTCGGCTCCAACGTCGTCCTGCTCCATGCCCATGCCTATGAGCCGATCCGGAAAGAAACCGCGCTGCCGTCGCGGCTGGTGACGCTGGGCCTGCGCGACCGCGCCGATTATCGCGCCGCGCAGGGCCGCCGCCTGCCGCTCGACGACAAGCTCGCCAAGATCAAGGGCCCCGCCACCATTTCGATTGCAACCGTGCAAGGGCGCTTCAGCGTGCCCTTCGACTATGCCGGCTATGCCGAGGGTTGGGGGCAGAGCGCCCCCGCGCACCTCATCCGCACGGACGACGGGTTTGAAGTTCACTACGGCGTCACGCCGAACAGTCTGCCAGAGGAGGAGAACGCCATGGATACCATCGCTGCCGCCCCCGACAACTTCCTGTCCCGGGTCGGGCGCTTGATCGCCGGGATCGCCTATGACGCGATCGAGCAGGCGGAAGGCAAGAACAAGCTCAAAGTGGTTGGCCAAGCCATCCGCGAGATCGAGCGCGCGGAGAGCGAAGCCCGCGATGCGCTCGCGGCCGCGCGCGCCGAGGAATACCGTCTCAACGCGCGCCGCACCGAGATCGAGCGTGAGATGACCGATCTTACGCCCAAGATCGAGGGCGCGATCGCGGATAGCCGCGACGATCTCGCCCGCGCCGGCATCGCACGGCAGATGGACCTCGAGGCGCAGTTCGAGGTGCTTTCCCGCGCCATCGACGAGAATAACGAGAAGATCGAACAGTGCGTGACGTCGCTGCGCGCCGTGCTGTCAGCATTGCAGGATGCCGAGCAGCGCCGCGCCGATCTCGAAAAGAGCGAGGCTCACGCAAGCCATCAGGCCTCGACGTCGCCCCGGAAATCTGGGGGGGCCTCGGCGGCGGCGAAGGCCTTGCGCGCGGGCAGGGCAGTGGCGCGCGCCACCGGCGTTCCGGCAGCCATCCCGTATTCAAGCGACATCGACGAGCTCAGCACGTTGCATCGCGACAAGGAGATTGCAGCGAGGCTGGCGCGGTTGAAGTCGCGCTCCTGAGTAATGTGTCATGAGCGCTCTGCTCGAACACGTGATGTCGCCGGCGGTCAGGCCGTTCGCGATCGCGGCGGCCATGATCCTCATCGTCGGCTCGATCGAGGTGGTCTCGATGCTGGTCGGGGCCTCGCTGAGCGAGATGCTCGGCACCAACATCGATTTCGGTCACCCCAGTGACAATGGCGTGATCAATGCCATCTCCTGGATCAATGTCGGCGGCGTGCCGCTCTTGATCTTCCTGCTGCTGCTGCTCGGCGCCTTCTCCATCACCGGCTTCCTGATCCAGGACATCGCGCGGATGGTGGCCGGTCCCTTGCCGGCAACGCTCGCCTCGGTCGGAGCGGTCGCCGTCTCGATTCCGCTGGTCCGCGCTGCAAGCAGGGGCATCGCGCGGGTCATTCCCAAGGATGAAAGCTATGCCGTCGGCCTCGGCGATCTCGTCGGCCGCGTCGGCGAGGTCGTGATCGGCCCGCTCGATCAGGGGCCGCCCGGCCGCGTCAGCGTCGCCGACATCCACGGCAACCGCCATTTCGTCTGGGCGGTCGCCGCGCCGTCATCATCGCCCCTGCCGCAGGGAACCATGGTCCTGCTGGTCGATCGCGCCGGCACCCGCTTCGTGGCCGTGAAGGCCGACGATGAACTCAAGCCGTCCAAACCGCCTCTAAGCAGCTAGCAAATCATTTATCGGAGAAAGTCATGTTCGACATCGCAGTCCCGGCCATGATCGGCGTCGCGCTGATCGTCGTCCTCGGGATCGTCTTTACTATTCTCTACAAGCGCGCCACCCGCGACGAGGCCTTCGTGCGTACCGGCCTCGGCGGCAAGAAGGTCGTGCTCGACGGCGGCGCCATGATTCTGCCGATCTTCCACTCCTATGCCAGCGTCAACCTGAAGACGCTGCGGCTCACCGTCGAGCGCAAGGAGCGGGAATCCCTGATCACCAAGGACCGGCTGCGCGTCGACATCGTCGCCGAGTTCTACGTGCGCGTCCGTCCTGACGATGAGAGCATCGCGCTCGCGAGCCAGACGCTGGGCGCACTGACCAACGACGCCGAGGCGTTGCGCAACCAGGTCGAGGCCAAATTCGTCGACGGCCTGCGGTCGGTGGCGGCCACCATGTCCATTTTGGAGCTGCAGGAAAAGCGCAGCGATTTCGTCAAACACGTGCAGGCAACAGTGGAGTCCGACGTGAAGTCGAACGGGCTCGAGCTGGAATCGGTGTCATTGACAAAACTCGACCAGACGGACGTCAAGTTCTTCAACCCGGAGAACTTCTTTGACGCCGAAGGTCTGACCCAGCTCAAGACCGTTACCGAGACGCGCCGGCGCGACCGCAACTCGATCG
Organism: Bradyrhizobium sp. Pa8; assembly: GCF_052588265.1. Lineage (NCBI taxonomy): Bacteria > Pseudomonadati > Pseudomonadota > Alphaproteobacteria > Hyphomicrobiales > Nitrobacteraceae > Bradyrhizobium > Bradyrhizobium sp. Pa8. The sequence continues at coordinate 4,751,085 of NZ_CP176767.1, forward strand.
TGCGCGACAACGAGGTGGCGATTGCGCAAAAGGACCTCGAGGCGCGGCAGCAGACCCTGACCATCGAGCGCACCAAGAAGGAGGCCGAGCTCTCCCAGGAGCGCGACATCGCCAACAAGACCGCGAGCACCCGCGCTGAAGTCGCGACCGCAACCCAGACCGCGCGCCTGACCGAGGAGAACGCCCGCATCGATACCGACCGCGCCGTTGCCGAGAAGGAGGCCGGCGCCAAGCAGGTCAAGGAAACCGCGGTCATCGAGTCGGATCTCGCCATCAACAAGCGCAAGACCGACGCGCAGCGCGAAATCCAGATCGCCACGCAGGAGAACGAGATCCAGATCGCCTCCAAGAGCAAGCAGACTTCGGAAGCCGTCGCCGAGGCCAAGACCGCCGAGGCGCTCGCCGTCTCCGCGGAGGAAAAGGTCGTGACCGCGCGTGCCGTCGAGGTCGCCGACCGTGCCCGTCTCACTCAGGTGCTGGCCGCGCGGACCGAGGCCGAGCGCAAATCGACCGAGCTGATCGTCGCCGCCGAAGCCGAAAAGAAGGCCTCGCTCGATCGCGCCGAGGCCGTCAAGACGCTGGCCACCGCGGAAGCCGAGTCCAACAAGATCAAGGCTGTCGGCGTCAGGAACATCGGCGAGGCCGAAGCCGCAATCATCACGCTCAAGAACGAGGCGCAGAACAAGCTCGGTGCCAACGTCATCGACTTCGAGCTCGCCAAGAAGCGGATCGAGACCATGCCCTCGGCGCTGGCCGAGATGGTGAAGCCGATCGGAAATCTCAAGGACGTCCGCATCCTGCACACCGGCGGCGCGTTCGGCGGCAATGGCACCGGCGGCGGCAATGTCGGTTTCGGCGAAGGGCTTGCGGGCGAGCTCCTCAAGGTGCACGCGCTGCGTCCGATGATCGACGAGATCCTGCGCCAGAGCGGGTTTGCGCCGGGCGAAGATCCTGTGAAAGCGCTGGTCGGCGCCGTGACGGGAAAGAGCAACGGCGCCGCAGTGCCGGCGCCCGCGCCGGAGAAAACAAACACCGCCGATCTATGAACGCCGGTTCATTGCTGCGGAGAATTCGAATCGGTATGAACTGCCCGTGCGCGTCTCGCGTCGCGCACGCTCCGGAGCGTCGATCGATCGCGTGTTGAACCACTCGATCGCGCTCCGGACGAATTCTTCGAGGCAACGCCATTTGTTGCCGCGGCGCCTGCGCGGATCGACGTCAGGCACCGGAGCCTCTTTCGATCGGGGGAATTTCACATGAAGTCTTTTCTGTCCGGACTGGTCGCGATCGGTTTTGCGATCGCCGCTACGCCGTCGTTCGCGGCCGACGCCCGCAACGTTACTGTCGTCAACGAGACCGGCTACGCCATCAAATTCCTCGGCTTCAACGCGCCGGACGATGGCCTGGACGAATGGGACAACGAGCTCGACAAGGTTTTGCAGAACCAGGCAAGCACCTATGTCGAGTTCGACGAGGACGACGAGGGCTGCGTCTGGAACATCCGCGTCGACTGGCAGAACTATGACGAGTCCGTGCTCTGGAAGAACGTCAATCTCTGCAAGATGACCGCGCTCCGGCTGCGCTATGACCCCGGCACCAAGACCACGTCGTTCACTGCCGAGTAAGACGGCCTGACCTGACCCCGAGGAGGGGCCTCTGGGCGTTTCCTCCACGCATTGTGCAAGATCGCGAATTCGTCCTTTGCAAGCGCAAGCGGCTTTGTTATACGCAGCCGCGCGCGAACAACTGGTTCGCCCTTTCCTCGGTAGCTCAGCGGTAGAGCATCCGACTGTTAATCGGATGGTCGCTGGTTCGAATCCAGCCCGGGGAGCCATTAGCCTGTTTTCGCGGTTGTTCTTTGTGATCCGCGAACGTCCAATGGCCCCAACACACCCTTTCTTTCCCAGCCTAAAGCCTTGAAAATCAAGCCCTTACGGGCCTGATCTCGCGTTCGCAGTCATCCAAGCCCCTCCGCATCGGGCCGCCTCCAACCGGGGCGAATTGCAGTATCGTAGCCGGCTGGACCGGGTCCGATACTGCAAGGGCGGTTTACGATACTGCAATGGCCCCGCTTTGTTCACATTACGAAGAGGGAACCACCCATGGCGCTCAATGCCATCCAACTGCAAAATCTGAAGCCGAAGTCGGCGGACTACCGGATGCCGGATGACGACGGGCTGTATGTGCTTGTCCGAACGAATGGTGTCCGACTGTGGCGTTTTGACTACACCCTTCATGGGACCCGGCGCACCCTGTCGATCGGCGAGTATGGCGAGGAGCGCGAGGGCAAGGTCACCTTGGCCCGCGCCCGGCGCATCCACGCCGACGCCATCGAGGCGGTCGCCAAGGGCGAGCACCCCGTCAGCCCGGCGCAGGCTCGCCGGCTTGCCGAGGCCGCCGCCAAGGCCACGGCGGCTGCCGAGAAGGCCGCCGAGGCCGACGCCGAGCAGCGCGCCTTCGGCCGGCTCGCCGACGAATGGCTGGCCGCGCGCAAGGTCGGCAACTCCCCCAAGACCTATGCCCGCGATGAACGCTGCGTCAGCTACTTGAAGGGCGGCTATCGCACGGGCAAGGGCTTCGGCCATGTGCCAGTCGAGCAGGTCGAGACCGCGCATTTGTCTGACCTCGCCGAGAAGTTCAACAAGCCGAGCCGCATCCGTGTGATCTCGGCGGCGCGCAAGATCATGGCGGTCGCGAAGCGCAAGGGATGGATCAAGCACTCGCCGTTCGCCGACGTGGACTTCAACGAAGGGCTGGCGAAGCATCGCGAGAGGAAGCGCCCGGCGATTACCGATGAAGCCAAGTTCGCGCAGCTGCTTCGTGACATCGACGGTTACGATGGGCGCGGTCATAACCTGACCCGCTACGGGCTGAAGCTGCTCGCACTGACCTTCGTGCGCCCCGATACGATGGCGAAGGCCCGGTGGCAGCACTTCGATCTCCTCAAGGCGCAATGGGTGATCCCGTTCGCGTCGCTCAAGATGGCGTCGCAGCGCGCCGAGACCGGTGAAGCCGTGGAGGACTTCGTGGTGCCGCTCTCGAAGCAGGCGGTCGCGCTTCTGCGCGAGCTGCACGAGATCACCGGCAAAGGCCGCTACCTGTTCCCCGCGCTCGGCGTCGGCCGTAATCCCGGCGACGTGATGTCCGAGAACACGTTGAACAGCGCCCTGCATGCGCTGGGCTATAAGGACGTGCATTGCGCCCATGGCTTCCGATCGTCGGCCTCGACGATCCTCAATCGGCAGCGCAACGGCGACGGGCGCCGGATGTTCGATCGCTCGCTGATCGAGCTGCAGCTCGACCATCAGGACGGCTCGACGCGCGCGATCTATGACCGCGATGATGCGCTGCCCGAGCGCATCGGGCTGATGCAGTATTGGGCCGATCTGCTCGACACGTTACGCGGGGGCGGGCGGTCTAAGGCGAAGTATCTGGAGGCTGTCGCCTGAGTGCAAGGCGGCGTCGAAACAAAGAAGCCGCCCCGGAGGGCGGCTTTTTTTTCGTGCTTAGCCGGAGCGCTCCTTGGGCTTCTTGGGCTTCTTGGGCATGCCCGGCTTCGGGGTGAAGGGCTTCAGCGACGCCGCCAACTTCGCCTTGTAGTCATCGATGCTGGCACGAGCGATGAGAGTGCGACCATCCTCCTCGCGCGTGAAGGCGGCAATTTTCCCCTCGTTGATCAGTTCGTAGACCTTGGTCCGGCCATAGCCGAGCAGGTCACCTGCCACCTTGACCGTCTCGAAGCCCTCCGGCACGGCATTCGCATTCATCACTTCATCCCTCACTTGCTGTGGGTCACAGACCCGAATGACATTGGCCGCGCATGAACAAATCACCTCGACCGCGTGCATCAACGAAATCAACAGAACGCGCGATGTTCGACAAGGCATCTTGGTCAATAACTCGGAGAAAGCGGTAACTAACTCGAAGAAAGCGGCAAATAACTCCGCAAATTACAACTGCGACATGTGAGGAAATTTAAGCCGTTATATAACGTGCGCCGTGGTCACGATTGCCGCGTGTTCTCTGCGACGACAACAACAATCAATATCAACACCCCGGGAAAATACTGGACCTGCGGAATAGCCGAGCGGGCGCGCGACCTGCCCCCCGGTGGGGGTCACAGTACCTTGCGGTTGTAAAACAAAAGCATTCCTACTTATCGTGCCAGTCATCAAGCAGCACGAGCTCGATGCGCAACTCGCGGGCGATCATGTCGGCGGCGTCGCGCAGCGCGATCTCGACGGCGCGCAGATCGTGACGGCCGGCGCCGCGAAGCGCCTCGATGCCGAGACAACGGATGAGATCGGCGATGTCGAGAAGGTCAGCAGTCGCCGTCATGCCATCGACCCTCGTGATCACTGGCCGAGCGATGGCCGACGAAGCAGCAGCCGTGACAGGCGTGACCACCTTGACCAGTTTTTTCCTCTTTTCCCTATAACTCTCACTTTCCCCTCTCTCTTCCATACTTTCTCTATTCCTCTGGTTTAATAAGAATAACTGGTCACTACTGTCATAGACGACGGAATTACAAACGAAGCCAACGGCTTGCGACGGTGACAGTTGCTATGACAGATGATCCCTTGACGCCTCTCGAACTGGTCACTGGTCACGCCGAATGCGTGACCAGTTCGGCCGGCATGACAGGTTCGGTGACGGTTGCCTGCACCCTGTCATGGCGCTCGAATGCCTTGCGCATCTTGATGATGCTCTCCAAGCCGTCCCAGCTCGGCGGGATGAAGCCGTTGACCTCGCGGGCAGCGTCCGATGTGTTGAGCTTCTTGGCCTCGAACATGCGGCTCCGGCTCTCAGACGCCGCCTTGTGGTAGCGCAGGCCCATCGCGTTGAGCTTCATCCCGCAATAGTACCGACTGGAGTTTTCACGCAGATCGACACGATCGATAGCAATGCGAGCATCGCCCGTCATCTTCAGCGCGTTGCCGATCGCGACGTTGGACGGCAATCGACGCTCGCTCTTCTGTTCCGACCACCACGCCGAATGCGCCAGACAGAAGTCATTGGTCTTCAGCCGCTTATTTGGGTCGAACTCGACGCATTCGCTCAGGAACCCCGCCACGACGTTGCTGTCCTCATGGATCGCTTTGGCGGTCTCGGCGATGCTCTCGGTGGTGGCGATGGCGCCACGCTCCAGCGCGCGCTTAAGCCCGGCGATGGCCCAATTCAGGATGCCGGGCAGCTCGGTAGCGACCACGAATTCGCCCGGCTTCGAGAAGCCGCGCTTGATGGCCTCAGCAGCGGCGCCGATCGGCTTGCTTTCTGAGAACGCTCGCGTGACCTCGATGACGACCATGCGCGAGACGATCGCCTTCGTTGCCTCCTTGAATTGGGGCGGATGATTGGTCGCCCAGAAGATCGGCGCGTGTGCGACTTGGGTCAGGTAAGGGCCGTTCTTGACGTTCATGCCGATCGGCTCACCCGTGACGATCGCCTTGACCGTTGACGAAAAGTGCCATTGCCCGGGATTGAATGCCTCGTGGAGAACCCATGGCGCCCGACGCAAGAAGGGCATGGTGCCGTGGTTGCCGTCCAAAGAAGAGATCGACGCCGCGATCGGGTTGCCACCGAACAAGCCCGTGACGACTTCAAGCACGCCCGACTTGGCGCGGTTCTCAATGCCCCAGAACACGCACGCCTTCGACAGAGCGCGCGGCTTCTTGTCGATGAGCGCGGCGCCCATCAGCTCTTGCACGACGCCGACCAGTTCGCGTTGATGTTGAGGATCACGGTCGCCGAACATGTCATTGATCATGATCTCCCACCACGGACACGTCGCCGTCGCGTCGTAATCGACTTCGATCCGCCACTTACAGAAATGGTCTGGGCGTGCCGGCTCCAGCGCGCCCGTGCGCGGATCGACGAGACCGGAGCGCGTCGGGATTTTGCCGTGCTGATCCCATTGAATTTCATCTTCGCGCCACAACTCAGGCCGGCGTTCGATCCAACTACGGGCTTCGGAACGCAGCTTGTTGTTCACGGTGAAGCCAAGACGCTCGCCGGCATCCTGAACGCGCACTTCGAGCCAGTCGGCGTCGGTGCGCAGCTCCCACGTACCTTTGCGATAGGACCACGAGCCCTTCACGGTGTTGATCAACTGTTCGCCGTCGTGCGCCATCTTGGCGAGCACAGCCTTGGCGACGATGATGTGCAGTTCGTTCTTCTTCGGGCGCCGCAGCCGCGCGCTTGCGCTCGCAATATCGATCGGGGTATCATCGATCATTCCAACATGATCTCCTTTATGATCTGCCTCCGGTTCGGCGCCGGGGGCAGATTTTTCTGTCGTTCGCGACCTTCCAATTCCGTCCGCTCGCCTCCGAATACATCCGAATTTATCTCGTGTATTCAATGGCTTACGCTTGATCAGCGATAACATCCTCGATACATCTCCACAAGACAGCAGCGTCACACAACGGAGATTTCGAAATGTCTGCGCTCACCGCCATCGCTCCACACGAATTCGACAAGCTGATCGGCAAGAGCGCGTTCAATCGCCGTCAGCTCAAAGCGCGCGGCCAGCTTGCGCCGCTCATCGTCGCGACGCCCGAGCACCGCGCGGATGGTTTGTGGCGCGATCAGATTTTCATCGTCGCCGACGCCGTAATCCTGACCGCGATCGATATGCTGATCGCTGCCGGTGCCAAGCGCACTGCGATCGATCACGTGATGCATGACCTTCAGGTTGAGATCGTGTCGCAGTTCCACGATCTCGATGACGCGAAGGCGATTTACCTCGCCTTTGCTCACGACGGCCGGCGCTGGCTCATCTCCTCGGCGCCGGCCGTCAACGTCGCCATGAAGGCGACGGCCGAGCACTTCCTTGCAATCGATGACAATCTTGCAGCGTTGGGTATCACCGAGGCGCCGCGCGTTGCCTTCTATTGCGTGCCGCTCCATGAGGCGCTTGGCACCGTGCGCGTTCGTGCCGCCGAACATGACATCGAGCTGCCCGAGCGCATCTGGCCGACGCCCGAAGAACTCGATGCCGGCGCCGATCTGCTGGCGGCGGCGATTGCGCCGCGCGTCTCGCCGATCATCGAGAAATGGCAGTTGCGGCACCGTGAAGCTGCCGAGGAGGGCGCTCTGCAGTGAAGAGCCCGAACATCTTCAAACGCACCACTTGCGCTCTCCGCGCCTTCGCGCGCAGCTTCTCCGGTTATGACATCACCGGAGGCGCCGGCCGCTGGCCGCATAGCTACATGCTCAACGCGCCGGTCGCGCAGTCGCTTGCAGCGGCGCGGCTGGCGTCGCGCAAGATTGCACACCAAGCGGAAAATAATGCGTTGGTCTCGTCGATCGTCACGAACGCTGCGACGGCGATCGTAGGTGACGGGCCGACCGTGCGCTCGGCGCATCCCGATCCCGACGTGAATGCGCATCTGCAGCGCGTCTGGAATGAATTCTATAAGTCCTGCGACCTCGAAGGTACGATGTCGCTTGCTGGCTATCTGAACCGCGTCGCGCGCGGCTTCGTGATCGACGGTGAGAGCTTCACCAAGTTTGTTGTCGATCCCTCGATCATGTCGTTGCGCCTGCAGCTCCTCAGCGCCGATCAGGTTGACAGCGCCCGGACCGTACCGAGCCTCGGCACGACGGGCGACAGCCCGAACATTGTTGCCGGCGTCGAGTTCGACGCGATCGGCCGCCGCGTGGCCTACTGGGTGCTTCCGACCCAGCCCGATGCGCCATGGGCGAGCGTCCTGCCTCCCGTGCGCGTGTCGGCGCTTGATGTGTGTCATGTTTTCGAGCCGCGTTTCCCGGGCATGCCGCGCGGCATCAGCCCGCTGACGGCAGTTGCGCCGCTGGCGATGCAGCTTGATGAAGCGGTCGATGCTTCCATCGTCAAGCTCAAGACGACGGCGTTGCTGTCGATGCTCATTCGCGATCCCGAAGGCGAACTGAGCTATGACTTCGACAGCACCAACAATCCGCAGGCCCTGCACCTTGAACCGGGTGCGACGCTGCGTCTGCCGCCCGGCGCCGACGTGACATTCCCGCCTGTCAGCGAAATGAACACGCTCGGCGAGGTCCTGTCTCATATCGAACGTCTGATCTGTGCCGGCTCCGGCACGGGCGTGCCATTCTTTATCGCGACCGGCGATCTCGCCAGCGTGAACTTCAGCGCCGGCAAGCTCGGCATGACGGCGTTCCTGCGCCGCGTGAAAGCTCTGCAGCAGAACTACATCGTCGCGCAGCTTCTCACACCGATCTGGGACCGCATCGTGCTGCTAGAAGTCTTGAGCGGTCGCATGCGTGCGCCCGACTATGAGACGAACCCGGAGCGCTACGCGGCGCAGTTCCTGTTTCCGGGGTGGCCGCCGATTGACGAGCTGAAGTCAGCGAAGGCGAACACGCTGAACATCGCGGCCAAGGTGAAGTCCCGCTCCGAAGTGATCTCGGAAGGCGGTCGCGACCCGGCCGATGTCGATGCCGAGATCGAAGCCGACCCCTTTGCCGCCGACGACTTGTCGGCGGATGTCACCAACATCTCCAACCAGAACGAACCGGAGAACAATTAATGCATATCCGTCCCGTAATCTCGCTGCGCGAAAGCGCCGTTCCTCTCGGACGCCGCGACGCGATGCCGCGCCCGCGCACGTTCAACCCCGACGACATGACGATCGAAGCTGTGATCGCTTCGAACACGCCGGTCCGTCGGCGTGATGCGCGCGGCGAGTTCTTGGAAATCCTCGACCCGGCCGGCCTCGACCTTGCGGTGACGCGCGGCGCCAGCGTCTTGAACTCTCACGATGCATCGAACCTCGACGCGGTGCTCGGCTCGCTCGACGACGTGCGCATCGAGGGTAATGAGGTCATCGCGCGCATCCGCTTCTCGTCGCGCCCGGAGATCGCAGCGGTCGTTCAGGATGTCCGCGATGGCATTCTGCGCAGCCTGTCTGTCGGCTACGCCGTTGACGAGTGGCGCGCCGGTAAAGCCGCCGATGGCACCCCCACCAAGACGGCAGTGCGCTGGAGCGTGCGGGAAGCGTCGTTCGTCGCGGTGCCGGCCGATCCGACCGCGCGGACGCGGGCAGGTGGCCCAAATGGGCCAGTTGACACCCGCGCCATCCGTGAACTCGGCCGCCGGGCTGGCGCGTCGGTCGATCGCGTCGATACCTTGATTGAACTCGGCGCGACCGTCGATCAGGCGCGCGCTGCCTTTCTCAACGACATGATGGACCGCTCTGTGACGGTCCGCAGCAACGGAAATCCTATGCGTCATAACCACAACTCCCTCGACAATCCTGAGGTATTTCAGCGCGTCGCCGCTGAAGCGATGTACACCCGCATCAACGCGGCCTTCGCTCCGGCGCCGGAGGCTCGGCAGTTCGTCGGTATGACCTGCGCGGACATGGCGCGGGAGTGTCTGCATCGGGCCGGCGTCAGCGTCATGGGCATGACGGGGCCGAGCGTGATCACCCGCGCGTTGCAGACAACGTCCGACTATCCGGCGCTGCTTGCGAACCTCATGAACAAGTCACTTCGCGACGCTTATCAGACGGCGCCGGGCGGCATCCGCCGTATCGCCAAGCAGACCGAGGCGAATGACTTCCGACCAAAGTCGCGTATCCAGATCGATCACTCCGGGTTCGTGCTGGAACAGGTCAATGAAAGCGCCGAATATCCGTTCGGTTCGTTTATCGATAGCGCGGAAGGCTACTCGCTCGGGACGTTTGGCAAAATCTTCTCCATCACGCGCAAGGCGCTGATCAATGATGATCTTGGCGGTCTCGGCGATGTCACGCGGTACCTTGGCCTTGCTGCTGCTGAATTCGAGCGGCAAGCGCTCGTCAATCTGCTGGTGTCGAACTCCGGCAGCGGTCCGACGATGTCGGACGGCCAGACGCTGTTTCACGTCAGCCACGCCAACGTGGCGGCGACAGGGGCAGCTCCTTCGGTCGATACGCTCTCTGCCATGCGGCTCTTGATGCGTTCGCAGAAGGGGCCGGGCGGCGGGTTGGTCTCGGCGGTGCCCGCGTTCATCATCGTGCCGTCCACGCTTGAAACCGTTGCCGACCAGCTCGCAGTCACGACCAACCCAATCAAGGTCGATGACGTGAACCCGTTCACCTACCTGACACCAATAGTCGAACCGCGCCTCACCGATCCCAAGCGCTGGTATCTTGCCTGCGATCCCGCCCTGATGCCGTGCATCGAGTATGCCTATCTGGCCGGTGCGTCGGGTCCGCAGACCGAGAGCCGCGCCGGCTTCGAGGTCGATGGCGTGCAGACCAAGGTTCGCCTCGACTTTGGCGCCGGTGCCGTCGAGTGGCGCGGCCTTGTCATGAACGCCGGCCAGTAGCATGGCCGACGTTGCCGACTTGCAGTCGCAGCTCGATGAGTTGAAGCGCGCCTATCGTTCGGGCGCGCGAACCATCTCATACGATGGCAAGAGCGTCACTTACGCTGACGGTGCCGAGCTGCGCGCCGCCATCGCTTCGCTCGAAAGCGAGATCGCGCGCGCGATGGGGTTACCGTCGTCGGTGATCGGCGTGGTGCGCGGCACGAAGGGTTATTAGGAGTTCGGCACGGCAAGTTCATGACGGCGACGCGGCCAGCCCAACAACGGAAAGCAGACCTCCCCGCCGTGCTTGAGAGCCTCTGGGGTCAAGGTTAGCGAGGCCGCAACTACTAGCTCTTCCATAGTCATCCGAGAGGCAATAACGGTGCTGCGGCTCCGACTTGGTGCTGCGTGGCTTCAGGAAGTGGAACAACTTTCAGCATCTGAACCATCGCGTTATGGATGCCGTTCATCAGTGCTATGGCATCATCGGCATTCTGAATATTTTGGTCTGGGTGCATCAACGGATTTCTGTGAAACTTGACCAGATGCTCTAGAGCGGCCCTGACATTTTCGTCGCCATATTTGTTCTGCTTCATCTGGTTCAGATAGTCGCCCATATTTCCACGTACAGGTCGTGGTGCTCCCTTCGAGACAACATCCCAATATCTTCTCAAGACCGCCTCGTTAGCTCGGTGCAAGTGAAAGCCGGCTGCGGTGTTAAGCTCGAACGCGAGACACTTCGTTCCCTCTCGCAGATCGTCAATTACTTCCGGAACCTTAAACATGATGTCTATTGGAAAGCAGTGAACGCCGTTTTCGATGAGGGTCGTGATATCGTACCCCCCTTTGGGCATGACAACGTACAGAGGGAGAAGCGCCAACTCGGCCTGCAACACGCTCTCGAAAGCTGAAAGGTTGTTGCTCAAGTGATAACTGTCGAACCAATCAAGAGCTTCGTTGTCGTTTTCGCCGAGCTTCGTCTTGTCTTTGATGGTTCGGATGGCTTCGAGTAGTCGCTGACCGGCCGGGACTGCAGTCCGCAATCGAAAAATGCTGCGATGCAAGAGGGGTTCAAGGGCACCTTCGGCGACAAGCAGCGGCAAATATGCATCCGCATATGTGGTCCCCGGCCCAGGCACGCCTGACCGTATTTGGCTGAGCGGACGGAGTTGGCCGCCCACCGTATAGAGATAGAAGCCATCTATGCGTTGCATCTTCAGAGTGGTCCTTTCGAAAGGCCGACACACACTAGTGGCACTTCGGTGCTTCGGTAGCTCACGAACGTGCACATTTCCTCAGAAAAATCGGGCGTGCTATCGAGCAACCCTATAGACGTTCGTGCGCTTCCGACGTGGCATTAGGTCGGGCGTGGCCTTGCCTGTATTCATCGCTCGCATGATCCCGAACCGAACGAACATGGTCGGCCCACTGCGCTCGACGACCAGCAACAGCGCCTCTGATCATGCACGCCCTTGGGGAGCTTCGCGATGTAATGGCCGGCGTCGCGGAGCGTGCGCAACTCGCCGCCCGGCAGCTTGATCGGATCGTCGAAAGGGCGCCCCCAGCCTCGTTCTCTCATCCTTTGGGCTTCATTTCGCTTAGCGATATCCGCGTGAACGGTTGGTGAGGTGGTCCGGGGGGCCACGTCCCCGGGCCATTTCTAAAAAACGAAATCGGCTCGAACCGTAGCTGGCTCGCGTTCGCTTTCATGATCTCGATCAACTCAGGACGCTCTTTGATCTTTAGGACGAGACCTTCGGCCTTTTTCCGTCGCTCCACGTCGCCGAATTCGCCAAGTGTGCCTGCCAACGTCATCAGCTTCCGTGCGGTCACGGACGCGGATGCGTGGCGTGTCCATGGCCCCCAAAGCGCGAGCGTGTTCTGATCGTCGAAAACAGCGACGATGCGGTCGTCGAGAAATGGTTCAGCGGTTTCCGGGTAAAAGCTCCCGTAGTGTGCTACCCATTTATTTCGAATGTCATGAACTTCGGAATGAAAGTCGCGTAGAGCCTTGGTAGTCAGTCCGGCTTCGAAATTCCAGCCGGATAGCCCGTCGTTTCCGTTCGTGGTCGCACGGGCATACAACAGTATAGAATGCTGAAGCAGTGGAGCTGCCAGATCGGCGTTTTCCCAAAAGGAAGTCAAAAACGTAAGATTGCTATGGATTTGTTGGAAGTCGATAACTGCAGCATTTACGGTTCGGAGCTGCCGAATTCGGTTCCTGATCTCTGCCCATTTCGGTTGGTTGACCAGATCGTGCTCAAGCACGTTGAGGTCGATGTTCCCCAATTTCGTTGCGGTCATTTTCGTACCCGATTGGCCTGAAAGCGCCGGCCGCTTCCACCATTCTGCTTAGCTGCGGCTCCGCCGCGCGGTGTCGGACTGTGCAACCATCTCAACTCGCAAGCCGGCGTCGCCGATCGCGCTAATCAGCTTGCCTTGGAGTGCGAGTTGCGAGCTGACCATCTCGCTTGAGACCGGGAAGCTCGATATCTCCATCTTCAAGGGCTGGTCACCTGAAAGCACGGCAGCCGCGTTCTTCAGAACACGATGGCGATCGGCTTCAATCTCGGCATGGCCGGTCGGGTAGTAGATGCCGCGCTGCAGGTGTTCTTTGGTAAAGTCGAACCCAACGGCCTTGGACATCACGAACAGCAGCTCGATGAACAGACGGTGGGCGTCCGAATTCCACGCGACCCTCTGAGCCTCGCTTGTCTGGTCATGGGGCGTGTTGAGCTGGAGCGCATAGGAGCCCCATGCGTCGATGACGGCGCGCTCCTTGACGCGGCTGGTGCCGAACGCGAGGTCAATCGAATTGAGCGCCCGGACGTGGTCCTCAGCCAAGCGCGTCGCCCGCGTGCCCATCAGAGCATAGAAGATGTTCTTCTTGCGCTGGTCGTCCTCACGGCTCCGTTCGAGCCACTTCTGTGCTTGGACTGCGAGTATAGGCCCGGCGATCGTCGCCATGATCAACAGCCCGTCTGTAACCGTCAACGCCATGGAAGCCCCCATTGCCTATTGAGGTAGCATGGAAGGCGCGGTTCGACGCATGCTAGAGGGGCGTTATCCCCCTGATTGTGGGTTTCGCTGAGCGGCCAAAAACAGGGATCGGGGAGGGGCGTTTCGCAGTATCGAACGCAGTATCGTGGCCCCTTACGGGTCGCAGCATCGCGCAAACCCTATAGATAAAGGGTGTTTCATTATTAGTTTGCATCCAGCCCGGGGAGCCAAAATCCAATAAATTCAAAGTCTTATGCGTGTTGCAATTGCGCAACATTGCCCAACGCCACCGCGTTGGACCCGGCGTGTGGCTGTTCTGCCGACCGGTCGAAGGGGAATCGGCTGCACCATGGCCGGCCCCGGCGCCGCCGAACCCGGCGCCTATAATTCAACTCCAGAGGGTTGGACCTTCACGCGAGGGCCAGCTCCAATTCCCAGGGTCTGCGACGGACGCTCCCCGAACATCGCATGGTAATACTGCGAGAACCGGCCGAGTTCGTAGAAGCCCTGCTGCATGGCGACAGCGGCCACCGTCGTCGAGCCCGGCAGGCTCTTATGCAGAATGGAATGAACGGCACACAACCGCTTGTGCCTGAGGAAGCTGACCGGGCCCAAGCCGAACACCTCCTGGAACGCGCGATGGAGGGTGCGGCGCGACACCCCGAGAGCGGCACAGATCTCCGAGACATGCACCGGGCGCGTGCCGGCCTCGTCGAGATACTCCTCGACCCGGCGGATCAGCCGCCTTGCCGAAGGCAGCCAGCCGGTGTCGTCGTGCGGTAGCGACGACATCACGTTGGCCGCCATGCATTCGACGATCGATCGCTTCCAGAAATCGGCGGTCGAGGGCGTCAGGCCGCTCCTGTAGGTGCGCAGGTGCGACATGATCCGGACCAGACGTTGTGCGGCGATCGCGCCGCTATTGGGGTCCGCCCGGAAATGGTCGCGCCTGCGCCAGGTGTCGGGATTGCTCAGCCTCGCTTCGCCGCCGAACAGCGATGCGACCTCGTTGATGTCGAAGCGCATGGCGGCGTAAGCGGATCCACCGTGAAAGATTCCGTCATGCTCAAGCAGCGGCGGAATCACGAGCACGTCGTTGAGGCGCATGTCGAAGGACCAGTGGGTGACGCGCTCTTCGGCCGCGAGCAGCATCCCGATGATCAGCTTGTCGTCGCTGGAGACACGCTGCGTACGCATGCCGACGCTGAAGGTGCCGATGCTGAGCGAGAAATCGCCGATGCCGACATGGGACAGCGATCCGCGCAATCGCCCGCGCCCCAGCTGCATGACATCGACGTGCGAACCGTGAACGGCCTGGTGAAGACCTTCGAAGCCGTCGAGCTTACGCGAATCAACCAGTAGGAATTGGCCCATGGCTCCACCCTGTTACTCAAGGGCGACAATTCTGCGGCACGCAGCAGCGAAATACCACTACAACGCGAAGTGGGTACGACAGTCCGAGTTCGCGCTTTGAGGTAAATTATCGCAGAGTTTGAAGCGAGCTGTACGCCACATGACGCTTTGGATTGAGGAATTTGCGACATGTGTCGTTAAGCCTCACCGATCGGCGCGACGTATTGGCACAAACTGCACATCACGGGCATCCAATCTTCGGATACCGTCTGCAACCTAGGCGATATCGGCGACGATCGCTCTGCGAACTGCAGGGCGGGGATGGCGGTATGGTGTTGCCGCAGGCTCGAAGGATGTGCGCAAAAGAGGGAGAGATGCTGACGCAAGTCTACGACACCCATCTCGCACCCTCGGCGCCAAGAAGAGGGGACCAGACAATGCGTCCAGAATGCCGGGCAATGTGCTCTCGTCGACGCCTGCTGAAGTTCGCGCCATAGTATCGGGTGGAATACTCGTATCGGAGTTTCCACGATGCTGCGGGCGGATACGGATCACTGCGAGTGGTTGCCGGACGACGTGAAGACCGGCGAGATGGTCTTCATTCCCGGCGGGACCTTCCGTATGGGATCCGACCATCATTATCCCGAGGAGGCGCCGAGCCACCGCGTCTCCGTCGACGGTTTCTGGATCGACCGCACCCCCGTCACCAACCGGCAGTTCAAACAATTCGTCAACGCGACCCGCCACGTCACCGAGGCGCAGATCGTTCCCGACCCCAAGGACTATCCCGGCGCGCTGAAGGAGATGCTCTACGCCGGCTCGCTGGTGTTCGAGCCGCTGCCGCGCATCACCGATCTCACCGACTGGAGCCAATGGTGGTCCTTCATGCGCGGCGCCAACTGGCGTCATCCTTACGGCCCCGGCAGCAACATCAAGGGCCTCGACGACCATCCGGTCGTGCATGTCTCCTATAGCGATGCAGCCGCCTATGCCCGCTGGGCCGGCAAGGAACTGCCGACAGAAGCGGAATGGGAGTTCGCCGCGCGCGGCGGCCTCGACGGTGAGGAGTTCGCCTGGGGGGATGCGCTGATGCCGGGCGGCAAGCACATGGCCAACGTCTGGCAGGGCAATTTCCCCGTCCAGAATCTCGGCGAGGATGGGTTCGAGCGAACCTCGGCGGTCATGGCCTTCCCGCCGAACGGCTACGGCCTCCACGACATGATCGGCAATGTCTGGGAATGGACCTCCGACTGGTGGTCGGCGAAGCACCATGCGGACGCGGCAAAGCCGTGTTGCATTCCACGCAATCCGCGCGGCGGAGATGAGGATGCGAGCTTTGATCCATGTCAACCAACCATACGCATTCCGCGGAAAGTGTTGAAGGGCGGTTCGCATCTGTGTGCCCCCAATTACTGCCGACGTTACCGCCCCGCTGCAAGGCACGCCGAGCCGATCGATACCTCAACAAGTCACGTCGGCTTCCGCTGCGTGGTGCGGATACCTGCCGACGCCAGCTCACCGGTACCTTCTGGGAAGTAGGGAGTATCAAGATGGGAAGTGACGTGAAGGAGAAGGCCAAGACTTGCGCAAACGCAACTGACAAGAGCCGAAAGTCGCTATTCCGTGGCCTGCTCGGCGCGGCTCTGGTTGCGACAAGTCTGAGCCCTCTCATCAACACGCCAGCGATCGCGCAGCAGCCCAACACGGCCAAGCCGAACATCCTTGTCATCTTCGGAGACGACGTCGGCCAATCCAACATCAGTGCCTACACGCGGGGCCTCGTCGGATACAAGACGCCGAACATCGATCGCATCGCCAACGAAGGCATGATCTTCACCGATTACTACGCTGAGAACAGCTGCACGGCGGGCCGATCCACCTTCATCACCGGACAAGTCTGCCTGCGCACCGGCTTGTGCAAGGTCGGGATTCCCGGCGCGGCGGTTGGATTGCAGGACCGCGACGTGACGATCGCGCAGGCGCTCAAGCCGCTCGGTTACGCCACTGGCCAGTTCGGCAAGAACCATCTTGGCGACCGCGACGAATATCTTCCCGTCAAGCACGGCTTCGACGAGTTCTTCGGCAATCTCTATCACCTCAACGCCGAGGAGGAGCCGGAGCGGCCCTATTATCCGAAGAATGATACAACGTTCACCAAGAGCAATTCACCGCGCGGCGTGCTCAAGGCCTCAGCCGACGGAAAGATCGAGGACACAGGACCGCTGAACCGCAAGCGGATGGAAACGGTCGACGACGAGACCACGGACGCCGCGATCGATTTCATCAAGCGGCAGGCGCGCGCCAACAAGCCTTTCTTTACGTGGATGAACACCACGCGCATGCACGCCTTCACCCACGTGCGCCCCTCGATGCAGGGACAGAGTGGCATGCCCGGCAATGAATATGCCGACGGCATGATCGAGCACGATGGCGACGTCGGCAAGCTTCTCAAGGCGCTCGACGAACTCGGCGTCGCCAACAACACCATCGTTGTCTACACCACCGACAACGGCCCCAACCAGTGGTCCTGGCCGGACGCTGCGACGACGCCGTTCCGCAGCGAGAAGGACACGAACTGGGAAGGCGCATTCCGCGTTCCCGCGATGATCCGTTGGCCCGGCCGCATCAAGGCCGGCGACGTCTCCAACGAGATGGTCTCGGGTCTCGACTGGTTTCCGACGTTGCTGGCTGCGGCCGGCGACACCGACGTCAAGGACCGCCTCCTGAAGGGCACCGATCTCGGCGGCAAGAACTTCAAGGTTCATCTCGATGGCTACAACCAGTTGCCCTACTTGACGGGACAGCAGCCAAAGTCGGCCCGCAACGAGTTCTTCTATTTTAACGACGACGGCGATCTGGTCGCTTACCGCTACAACGACTGGAAGATCGTGTTCTGCGAGCAGCGCAAGCCGGGCGGCTTCGAGGTCTGGGCGAACCCTTTCACGTGCTTGCGTGCGCCGAAAATGTTCAACCTGCGAATGGACCCTTTCGAGCGTGCCGACGTTGTGTCCGATCAGTACTACGATTGGTTCGCGAAGAACGCCTATCTGATCCAGTATGGCACCTGGCGCGTGGCTCCATTCCTTCAGACTTTCAAGGACTATCCGCCGAGCCAGCGTTCCGCGAGCTTCAGCATCGACCAGATGGTCGAAGGGCTGATGAAGTCGCTCGATAAGACCGCGCCGAAATAATCCGACGATCACTTGCGCTCCGGCCAACCATCCCGGTGGCCGGAGTTCGCGTCAATAAGTTGCAGCCATGCCCGATGCCAGCGCAAGCCAGTTCAAAGCCGTGACAGAGCCTGAGGGTAAGAAAAGCTCGCCCGCCCGCGATGCCGTGCTCGAACTGAAGTCGCGGATCGGTAAGTCCGTGCTCGGCCAGGATCATCTGGTCGAGAGCATGTTGATCGGGTTGCTCGCCAACGGCAATCTGCTGATCGAGAGCCTGCCGGGCCTCGCCAAGACGCGCGCGGTCAAGACGCTGGCAAAACATCTTGCCGCTGACCTGTCGCGCGTGCAGTTCACGCCTGATCTGCTGCCATCGGACGTGACCGGAGCGGAGATCTACGTCCAGACCGACAAGGGCGGCCAGTTTCAGTTTCAGAAGGGCCCGATCTTCGCCAATCTCGTGCTGGCCGACGAGATCAACCGTGCGCCGGCCAAGGTGCAGTCCGCGCTGCTCGAGGCCATGGAGGAGCGCCAGGTCACGGTTGCCGGCAAGACTTACAAGATGCCGGATCTGTTCATGGTGCTCGCGACCGAGAACCCGATCGAGCAGGAAGGCACCTATGCGCTTCCCGAAGCGCAGCTCGACCGCTTCCTGATGCATGTCGTCATCACCTATCCCGACGAGGCATCCGAAGGCGAGATCATCCGGCTCAATCGTGCCGAGAACGCACAAGCACCGAAGGACCACACCTCGGAGCCGCCCCCGATCCCGCAGCAGGCGATCCTGGATGCACGTGGCGAAATCGACGGCATCTTCGTCTCCGACCTCGTTCAGAAGTACATGGTCGACGTGATCTACGCGACGCGCTTTCCTGGGCGCTATGGCGAGCCCTTGAGCAAATGGATCCAGGTCGGCGCCAGCCCGCGCGGCAGTCTGGCGCTGGATCGTTGCGCGCGAACTCGTGCCTGGTTCGATGAGTATGATTTCGTGACGCCCGACCACGTGCGCGCAGTGATCCACGACTGCCTGCGCCACCGGATCATCCTCAGCTACGAGGCGGTGTCGCAGGGCGTTACGCCCGACCAGGTGATCGACAAGATCACCGAGCTGGTTGCAGCAGCCTGAGGCCGACATGACCGAGACATCAGCCAATATGCCAGGTGTCTATGTCGGTCTTCACGATCTGATCGCGCTCGAATATCGCGGACGCAAGGTTTCGTTCCTGCCGCGCCAGCCCGTACATAGCCTTTTGTCCGGCCGCCTTGCCTCCCGCATGCGGGGCCGCGGCCTGAACTTCGAAGAGATCAGGGATTATCGTCCCGGCGACGACGTCCGTTCGATCGACTGGAAGGTGACGGCGCGCCTGCGCAAGCCGCATATCCGGGTCTTCAACGAAGAGCGCGACCGGCAGACGATCCTGGTGGTCGATCAGCGCCTGTCGATGTTCTTCGGCAGCCGGCATGCGATGAAATCGGTGACGGCGGCCGAGGCCGCAGCGATCGGGGCGTGGCGGGTGCTCGGCGCCGGCGATCGCGTCGGCGCCGTCGTGTTCAACGATCGAGACTTTATCGAGGTGAGGGCGCATCGTAGCCGGGCGACCGTGCTCCAGATCCTTGCGGCCGTCGTCACGCAGAACCAGGCGCTCGGCGTCGGGCGCGGTCTCGTGTCCGCGCCGACGATGCTCAACACAGCGCTCGATCATGCAAGGCGCCGGGCACCGCACGATGCAGCCGTGATTATCATCAGCGATTTCGACGGCGCGGACGCTGCAACGCGCGATATGGTCGCCGCGCTGGCGCGGCACAATGACGTTGTCGCTGCGATGGTCCATGATCCCCTGCAAAGCGATCTGCCACCGTCGGCCAGCATGACCGTGACCGATGGCGAGTTGCAGATCCGGCTCGATGTCGGCCGTGACAGCGTCCGCAAGAGCGTATCGCAGCTCACCCGGGACCGCCTGAAGAGCATCTTCGACTGGACGCGCGAGCTCGGAATTCCCGTGCTGCCGCTGAGCGCGGCGGAGAACACCGCTGCGCAGCTTCGGCGTCTTCTTGGTGGTCTGCCGGCCGGTCGTGGCCGCGCGGCCCCGCACAATCAGACGGAGGCGGCCCTTGGCTGAGGCTCCATCCGTGACTGCCGACCCCATGGCCGGTCTGATCGACGTACCGCTGCCGCACGAGGTCAGCCTCTGGCCACAGACCTGGGCGGCGAGGCTCGCGATCGCCCTGCTGCTCGCGGCCATCTGCGCTACCGTGTGGCGCGTGGCGCATCTGCGCCGTGTCAACCGCTATCGCCGCGAAGCGCTCGCGGAGCTTCATAGCATAGAGCAGGCGCGCAATTCGATGCCGTCGGAGCTGTTGTCGAAGTTGACCTTGCTGGTGCGGCGAACGGCGCTCGCGGCCTTTCCGCGCGAACGAGTGGCACCACTGGTCGGTCCGGCGTGGCTGGCCTTCCTCGATCGCAGCTATGGCGGCGAGGAGTTTTCTCACGGCGTGGGGCGCCTGCTCGCGAGCGGGCCTTACCAGCAAATTCCGCCTGATGGCGCCGAACTGCAATCGCTGGTTCGTCTCGTGCGCCGCTGGATCGGGGGGCATCATGCTTGAGTTCGCCTGGCCATGGCTGCTTCTGCTGTTGCCGTTGCCGGTCCTGGCGTGGTGGCTGCTGCCGCCATACCGGGCGCGGCAGGCCTCGATCCAGGTGCCCTTCTTCGACAGGCTGGCGGCGGCAACCGGGCAGACGCCGCAGCGCGGCGCGGTTGTCCTCGAACGCCGCGCCGTCCAGATGATCGCGGCTGCGGCCATCTGGACGCTGCTGGTTGTGGCGCTGGCCCGGCCGCAATGGGTCGGCGACGCGGTGACGCGCGAGGTTTCCGCGCGCGATCTGATCCTGGCGATCGACATCTCGGGATCGATGGACCAGCGCGATTTCAAGGCGTCGGACGGCACGACGCTCACCCGTCTCGACGGCGTCAAGCGCGTGGTCAGAGACTTCATCGCCCGCCGCAAGGGCGACCGTGTCGCTCTGATCCTGTTCGGCACCAGGGCCTATGTGCAGGTGCCCTTCACGCAAGACCTCCAGACGGCGCAGCAATTGCTCGATCAGGCAGGGGTCGGCATGGCCGGCCAGCAGACGGCGATCGGCGACACAATCGGGCTCACCATCAAGACGTTTGCAGCCAGCACGGCAAAACAGAAGCTCCTGATCCTCCTGACCGACGGCAACGATACGGCGAGCCGGGTGCCGCCCGAGCACGCCGCCGACATCGCTCGTCAGAACGATGTCACGGTCTACACCATCGGCGTCGGCGACCCCGCAGCCTCGGGTGAGAACCGCGTTGACCTCGCCGTCTTGCAGCATGTCGCGGACACCACCGGAGGGCATTTCTTCCGCGCCGAGGATGGCGCGCAGTTGCAGGCGATCTATGCCGATATCGACCGCCTTGCGCCGGCCAAGCTTCAGACCCTGTCATGGCGGCCGAAGCTGCCGCTGTTTCAATGGCCGTTCGGCCTGGCCATCGCGATCGGTCTGCTCTTGTGGCTTTGGCTCCTGCTCGGCAGCGAGTGGCGCCGGATGCGGAGCGTCAGCCATGCGTGACGCAGCAACGACGTCCTTCCATCTCTTGCGCCCGCTCTGGCTGCTCGCGCTGATCCCGCTCGCTGTCGTGTTTGCGGTGCTGCTTCGCCGGCAGGACGTGCGCGCGCAATGGGGTGGCGTGATCGCTCCGCATCTGTTGACGCATCTCATCGTGCGGCCGGGACAAGGGCGCCACGTCAACCCGGTTTATCTCGTAGCAGCCGGCATGATGCTCGGCATCATTGGTCTGTCCGGTCCGACCTGGCGCCGCGAGCTTCCGCCCTTCGTCGAAGACAAGGCGCCGTTGATGATTGCGCTCGCAGTCGGATCATCGATGAATGAGACCGATGTGGCGCCCTCGCGCCTCGAGCGCGCCAAACAGAAGATCAGGGATCTGCTTGCGGCCCGCGCGGGCGCCAGGACCGGGCTCGTGGCCTTTGCCGGCACTGCGCATCTGGTGATGCCGCCGACTGACGACCGCTCCGTGATCGAGCCGTTTCTGGCCGCGCTTGAGCCAGGGCTAATGCCGGCGGACGGCAAGAACGTTGCGGGTGCCGTCGCGCTGGCGGCCGACGCGCTGGCGGCCGAACCGGTCCCCGGAACGGTCCTGCTGGTCGCGGACGATCTCGGGACCGCGGATGCGGCCACGATCCGGCAGGCGGCCGGCCGCAATGGCCTCGTCATATTCGCGGTCAGCCCGGACACATCGGCGCTGCCGGCCGGCGCGGACGTCATCCGGGTCAGTATCGACGGCTCGGACATCGTGCGACTGGAGCGCCGGATCGAAACGCGTTTCCAGGCCGCCCAGGGCGATGCGTTCGGCACGCAATGGCGAGATGAAGGCTATTGGCTGCTGCCGCCGCTGGCGCTGTTGAGTCTGCTGTGGTTCCGGCGCGGTACGACGGTGGCGTGGGTCCTGGCTCTCTTCATTGCGACGCACGCCAGCGCCTCGAGAGCCGAGGAGCCATCGCGCTTTACTAATCTTTGGCTGACGCAGGATCAGCAGGGACGACTCGCATTTGACCGTGGCGACTATGCCGCCGCGAAAACGACATTCGCCGATCCGATGTGGCGCGGCATCTCGGCATACCGCGCGTACGATTTTCTCGCCGCCGCTGAGGAATTTTCGCGCGTTGACACGCTCGACGGAAAATTCGCGCTGGCCAACGCGCAGGCGCAGAACCACGCTTATGAGAAAGCGCTCAAGACCTATGACGAGGTGCTCAAGGCGCAGCCGGGCAACGCCGCCGCGAAGACGAACCGTGCCATCGTTCAGGCGGCGCTTGATGCGCGTGAAGCCAAGCGACGCAAGCAGGAGCAGGATGACCCTGCGCCGCCGGATGAGAAGGCCGACGAGATGCGCGTCGATCCCAATCAGAAAGGCGGCAAGAAGATCACTGTCACGCCGCAGGACGTCACCACTGCCGGCGCGGCCGAAGCCTGGATGCGTCAGGTCCAGACCTCGCCTGCGGATTTCCTCAAACTGAAATTTGCGATCCAGGCGGCCGCTCCGACACAGGGGAGGGCGCCGCAGTGAGAGTTTGGATCGGCTTCATCGCCTTGCTGCTTGGCGGCGCGCTCCCGTCGCCCGATGTGTATGCGCAGCAATCGGTGGCCCTCGAGCCGACCGTGCAGGTCACGATCAACCCGTCGCGGGTCGTGGTCGGGCAGAAGACCACGCTGAGTATCCTGGTCATGGCGCCGAACTATATGACGTCGCCGCCCGAACTGCCCGATTTTCAGGTGCGCAACGCGGTGACGCGACAATTGCAGAGCGTCAACACCATCGAGCAGCGCGATGGCGTGACTTATGCTGGTGTACGGTTCGAATACGCGATCTCGCCGCAGGAGCCGGGCTCCTACGCCGTCGCCGATCAGAGCGTCAGGATCAAATATGCGGCCGAGCCGCCAGCCACGCGCGAGGTGGCCGTCGCGCTGCCACGCGTGTCGTTCGAAGCCTTCATCCCGGACGCGGCGGGCGCACTTCGCCCGTTCGTATCGGCCACCAGCCTGACCGCCGAGCAGGACGTCAAGCGTTCGTCCGACCCGCTCAAGGCCGGTGATGCCGTCACGCGAACCATCACGATCCGGGCGGAAGGCACGCCAGCGATGCTGCTGCCGCCTCAGCAATTCCCGTCTGTCGATGGCTTGAGGCTTTATCCGGCGCAGCCGAAGCTCGAGGACAAGGTCGACGGGCGCTCCGACGTCATGACGTCGACCCGCGTCGATTCTGCAACATATATGGTGGAGCGGGCAGGTGACTATTCGCTGCCGTCCGTCGATATCGGTTGGTGGAATGTCGGTAGCGGCAAGGTCGAGCAGGCTCACCTCGAGGCCGTGCCTCTCAAGGGAATCTTGACCTCGGCGGCGACAGATTCGGCTTCCTTGAGCCGATCGGGTCAGGGGCGGATGTGGGATAGCGTCGTCGACTTTATCGTCGACAACTGGATGACAGTGCTGCTCCTGGCGGCAATTGCCGCGGGGGTCGCTTGGTTCGCGCCTGGTGTCGCACGCCGCGTCGCAGCCGGTCTTCATCGTCGGCACCAGTCCTATCTTCAGTCGGAGGCTTTTGCTTTCAGCCGGCTGCGCAGCGCGATCCGCCGTCGCAATGCACAGGCCTCTTATTTCGCACTGCTTGAATGGCTGCCGCATCTCAACGTGGGGCAGCCTCCGAGTACGGCCAAAGCTTTCAAGGCCGTCGCAGGTGATCCGGAGCTGGACTGCCAGCTTGATGCGATCGAGAGCGATTTGTTCGGAAATAGGCACAATCCGGCTCATTGGTCGCCGCGCCGGCTGCTGCACCGCGTGGTCGCCGCCCGCCGCAGGCTGCGCCCGCGGGCCGGAGGCCGGGTCACGGCAGGTCTGCCCCCGCATTTGAACCCGGTCGGGACCCCGAAGGTCGCCGCGTATCGAAAGCCCGCGAGATAAGCAAAACACAGGAGGTCACTCAGACGGAACGGACGATCTAGATTCGCCCTCATCCACGACAACCAAGATCGAATAAATCAGGGAGCGTCGAATGACCAACGAGACGAAGAAGCAGAATAATGCCGTTGCCGATTCCACCTGTGGCGACCAATCGGCGATTCATCGCCGCGCCGTGCTGCTTGGTACATCGTCGATCGTCGCAACAGCGGCGCTGACATCGCAGGCACTGGCGCAGGCTCAGAAGGCGGCCCCTTCGGGGGCGCCGGCTGCAGCGCCCGCGGCGGGCCGCAAGCCCAACATTCTCGTCATCTTCGGCGACGACATCGGCATTCCCCAGATCAGCGCTTACACCATGGGCATGATGGGATACCGCACGCCAAACATCGACCGGATCGCGCGCGAGGGCGCCATCTTCACCGACGCCTATGGTCAGCAAAGCTGCACCGCCGGCCGTGCATCCTTCATTCTTGGCCAGGAACCGTTCCGGACCGGCCTTCTCACCATCGGCATGCCCGGCGATCCCCATGGCATCCAGGACTGGATGCCGACGATTGCCGACGTCATGAAGACACAAGGTTATGCGACCGGGCAGTTCGGCAAGAATCATCTTGGTGACCGTGACGAGCATTTGCCGACCAAGCACGGCTTCGACGAATTCTTCGGCAATCTCTATCACCTCAATGCCGAGGAAGAGCCGGAGGGCTATTTCTATCCGAAGGATCCGAATTTCCGGAAGCAATACGGTCCACGCGGCGTGCTCAAGGCATCGGCCGACGGCAAGATCGAGGACACCGGCCCCTTGAACACCGCGCGTATGCCGACGGTGGACGAGGAATTCCTGGGCGGTGCCAAGGATTTCATCGGGCGTCAGGCTCGGGCCAACCGTCCGTTCTTCGTCTGGTTCAACTCGACCAGGATGCACGTCTTCACTCATTTGAAGCCGTCGTCACTCGGCAAGACCGGCAAGGGCATTCACGCCGACGGCATGGTGGAGCACGACGGCATGGTCGGCGAACTGCTCCAGCAGCTCGACGATCTCGGCATCGCTGACAACACCATCGTCGTTTACACCACGGACAACGGTGCCGAGCTCGCGCTGTGGCCCGACGGCGCACAAACGCCCTTCCACGGCGAGAAGGGCACGACCTGGGAAGGCGGCATGCGCATCCCGATGATGGTGCGGTGGCCGGGTGTCGTGAAGCCCGGCACGCAATACAACGAGATTATCTCGCTGATCGACTGGTTCCCGACGCTCTGTGCCGCCGCCGGCATCACGGACATCAAGGAGAAGATGAAGTCCGGCTTCGCAGGCGCCGGCGGCAAGAGCTTCAGAGTCCATCTCGACGGCTACAACTTCATGCCCTTCTTCAAGGGAGACACCAAGGAGCCGCCGCGCGATGCCATCTACTATTTCGACCAGGGCGGCAATCTCAATGCGATCCGGTGGAACGACTGGAAGCTGAGTTTCGCGACGGCATCCAAGGGCAATATCGCGACAGCGACCCGTGAAGTCCCGGCATGGGCGCTAATCGCAAATCTGCGCATGGATCCCTATGAGCGGGGGATGGAGGAAGGCGGCGGAGCGATCGACTTCCTCGCCCGGAACATGTGGCTGATCGTGCCCGTGCAGGGCAAGATCAAGGAGTTCTTCTCCGACTTCGACCAGTTCCCCTACCAGGAAGGCAGCTCGCTGAACGCGAGCGGCATCAACTACGGCCTGCTGCGGCAGCAAGCGGCATTGAAGCGTCTCAACGAGCTTGAGCGCATGAAGCCGCAGTAGGAAGAAGGGCAAGCACGATGATGGCTCGGCTTACCGCGTTCCTGGTTGCAAGTCTCGCGACCATCGCAGCTGCGATGGCGCAGCCGGCCGATCCGTTGCCATCCTGGGACGACGGCGCGACGAAATCGGCAATCACCGATTTTGTCGCGCGCGTCACGCGCGACGGCGGGCCGGATTTCGTTCGACCCGCCGAGCGCATCGCCGTGTTCGACAATGACGGCACGCTGTGGTGTGAGCAGCCGGTCTACTTCCAGGCGGCGTTCGGGCTCGATCAGGTCAAGGCGCTGGCGCCGCAGCATCCGGAATGGAAGCAGAAGCAGCCGTTCAAGGGATTTCTTGCGAATGACAAGCCCGCGCTCGCGGCGCAAGGCGAGAAAGGGTTGCTCACGCTGCTCTCGGTCGCGCATAGCGGGATGACAACGGACGCTTACGCCAAATCGGTCGGCGATTGGCTCGCGCAGGCGAAACACCCGCGGTTCAACCGTCCGTACAACGAGCTCGTCTACCAGCCGATGATAGAGCTGCTCGCTTATTTGCGCGCGAATGGTTTCAAGACCTTCATCGTGTCGGGCGGCGGCGTGGAATTCATGCGGGTGTGGGCCGAGAAGGCCTACGGCATTCCCCCTGAGCAGGTGGTCGGCTCCTCAGGCGTCACCCGGTTCGAGATCGGCGCCGATGGAAAACCCGTCCTGATGAAGCTGCCGAAGGTCGAGTTCATCGACGACGGTCCCGGCAAGCCGTCGGGCATCAACCGCTTCATCGGCCGTCGCCCGATCCTCGCCTTCGGCAATTCGGACGGCGACCACCAGATGCTGCAATGGACCGCGGCAGGACCCGGTGCGCGCTTCCTCGGCATCGTCCACCACACCGACGCCGTCCGCAAATATGCCTACGACCGGCAATCCAAAATCGGAAAGCTCGACAAAGCCTGGGACGAGGCGGTGCAGCGCGGCTGGACCGTCGTCGATATGGCGAAGGATTGGAAAACGGTGTTCGCGTTCGAACGCAGCAGCACAGGTGCGTCGCAATGACGAGAGCCCCCGCGAACAAATTCGGTGACTGAGCGGCAACACGAAAAGCGAGAGAAGGAGCGACAATGTCTAATCATACCCATTTGACGCGACTGGCGAGCTGCATTCTGGCGCTGGCGACGGGCCTATCCGTTCCGCTGGTAAGCGTGTCGGCCGCCCCGCTTCAGCCCGCCGCGATCCAGCACGACGCTGCGGGGCCGCCCGACCTCATCGAGGTGCGCGCCGCCGGGCGCCGCGGCGGGGCGGCAGTCGGTCCTCGTGGCGGTGCAGTCGTTCATCGTGGCGGTGCTGCCGTTGGTCCGCGTGGAGCGGCCTATCGCGGTACCACCGCCGTTAGGGGACCGCGCGGCAACGTTGCGGTTCGCCACACGACGGCGGTCGCCGGCCGCGGCGGCTGGGCGCGGCCGGGCTGGTACGGCTGGCCGAGAGGCGGTGCGATCGCCGCAGGTGCCGCAATCGGCGTCGTGACCGCCGCAACGGCGGCCGCGTGGGCCGGTGCTGCCCCCGCACCCGGCATGTGCTGGTACTACACCGATCCATCCCGGACCCAGGGCTTTTGGGACTACTGCCAATGACGGCGGCGCTCCGATGAAACCGAGGCGTTCTTCATGAGTGGCTACGACATCTTCGCCTGGATCGTGCTGGTGATCCTGCTCGCCAGCGCGATCGGCGTTGTCTGCATCGCCGGCTGGCTGCCCGGCCACATCGCAAAATCGCGCAATCATCCCCATGCGCAGGCCGTGACGGTCGCCGGCTGGATCACGCTGTTCTTCGGCTTCGCGCTATGGCCGATCGCGTTGATCTGGGCCTATCTCGACGTGCCCGCGCGCAAGGCGGGAGATGCGTGATGGCGATCGCAATCCTCAATACCTACCTCGTGCTGCTGTTCCTGCTGGTGCACTTCAGGATCGTGCGCTTCAACCTGTTCTGGAAAGTCTCGCCGGCGATCGTCATGGTGCTCGTGCTGCTGGGGCTTCTGATCCCGATGGGGTGGGGCGCGCCGCAGGGCAACGCGCTGGTGGTGCGTAACGCGGTCTCGATCGTGCCTGATGTAGCGGGCGAGGTGACGGATGTTCCTGTTCTCGCCAACGCGCCGCTGAGGGCAGGCGATGTCCTGTTCAAGATCGACCCGACGCCTTATGCGGCGCAGGTCAAGGCGATCGACGCGCAGTTCAAGCTCGCCAAGACGCGCCTCGGCCAGATGACGCAGCTCTACGAGCGGGACGCCGGCCGCGGCTTCGATGTCGAGCAGCGGCAATCGGAGGCCGACCAGCTCTCCGGCCAGCTCGAGGCCGCGCAGTGGAATCTCGAGAAGACGGTGGTGCGCGCGCCGGCCGACGGCTACGTCACCAACCTCGCGCTGCGCAAGGGTGCGCGCGTGTCGAACCTGCCGCTGGCGCCGGTGATGGCCTTCATCGACACCTCGAGCACCATCATCGGCGTCGAGATCAACCAGAACGATGCGCGCTATGTCGCCCCGGGGCAGGAGGTCGAGGTCACCTTCAAATTCGCACCTGGGCAGATCTACTCCGGCAAGGTCGAGAGCGTCCTCCAGGCGATCGCGACGGGACAGACGCAGACATCGGGCACGGCGGTCCTGCCGAAGGCCATCGAGGCCGCACCTTTCGTCGTGCGCATCAGGCTCGACGATGCCGGGTTCGCCCGGCGCCTGCCCGCTGGCAGCGCCGGCACGGCGGCGATCTACACCGACCACGTCAAGCCGACCCACGTCGTACGCCGCGTGATCCTGCGGCAGGTCGCAATCCTGAATTACGTCAATCCATTCTGACGGAGTGCAACATGTTGAGAGCGATCGCCGGAGCCGCCATCGTCGCACTGATGACCATGAGCGCGCAGGCGCAAGGTACGTCTCCGGAAGACCTCGCCGCGCGCAATATCCAGCGCCGCGCGGTCGAAGCCGTCATCTGGGGCATGCCGGCGGTCAACTACGACCTGATGCTTCAGGAGATGCTGACCAAGACGCCGGGCAAGGTGGGACAGGTCATCTACTGGGGTCGTCCACTCGATTGGCGCAATCAGACATTGACGCCCAATCCGGACGCGCTCTACTTCATGGCGTTCTTCAACACCAAGGACGGCCCTGTCGTGCTCGACCTGCCGCCGGGCGACAAGGACGGCTCGTTCAACGGAAATATCGTCACGATCTGGCAGATGCCGCTCGAGGATGCCGGACTGCTTGGTGCGGACAAGGGAAGCGGCGGAAAGTATCTGGTCATGCCGCCTGGCTATTCCGGCAAGGCGCCGGACGGCTACATCACGCTGCAATCCGACACCTTCGGCGGTTACATGCTGTTCCGCTCCAACCTCAGGAGTCACGGCGCGGCCGATGTTGAAACGTCGATCGCCTACGGCAAGCGGCTCAAGGTGTATCCGCTCACACAGGCCGGAAACCCGCCCCCGACGATCTTCACTGACGTCAAAGACGTCAGTTATGATTCAACGATCCGTTACGATGGGACATTCTTCGAGCATCTCGATCGGATCATCCAGAGCGAGCCCTGGCTGCAGCGCGACCGCACGATGATCGACCAGCTCAAATCGCTGGGCATCGAGAAGGGAAAGCCGTTCAAGCCGGATGATGCGACGCGAGCGGCGCTGGCCGGCGCAGTGCGCGAGGCTGGGGCTCTGCTCGAGGCGAAATACGATGCCGGCCTGCCGCCATTCTTTTCGCCAACGAGCCGCTGGACCTTCCCGGCGCCGCAAAATCTCATCAAGGCAACGCAGAGCGGGTACGCGGACCCGGATCAGTATCCGGTCGATGAGCGCGGCATGGCCTACAGCTACGCCTATATTGGCATCAAGCGTCTCGGCGCCGGGCAGTTCTATCTGATCTCGATCAGGGACAAGGACGGTCAATCGTTCGGCGGAGACCAGACTTATCGCCTAAGCGTGCCGGCTAATCCACCGGTCGAGCAATACTGGTCTGTCACGGCGTACGACCGTCAGACGCATGCGCTGATCAAAAACATGGCCCGCGCCAGCCGATCCTCGCAAATCGCCGAGCTGCAGAAGAACGCCGACGGCTCGGTCGATATCTATTTCGGTCCGACAGCGCCGACGGGCAAGGAAGCGAACTGGGTACCGACAGATCCGAACCGCAAGTTCGAACTGATGTTCCGCGCCTACGCGCCGACCAAGGCGCTGTTCGACCACAGCTGGGTACTGCCTGACGTCGAGCGCGTCACCACCACTATCGGAGGAGCCACGAAGTAGCCGCCCACCACATGGTTCGCGAACGGCAGTCAAAACATCAAAAAGGGTGATGACGATGAGAAGCACGTTGTTCCTGACGGTCGCCGTATTAGCGATCCTTTGCCATCAACCGGCGCACGCGGAAGGATCGGCGCCTTACACCTTCGAGCGCGGCTATCCGTCGTCGGATACGACCAAACGCGCGCGCGACGATGCCGATTTCCAGCGCGCGATCACGGCCTACCGCTTCTGGTATCCGACCGTCTCGGTCGAAGGCATCTTCAACGGCAATCGCGAACTCGGCCTGAAGGACGGCGAGAAGATGGGGATCGCCGCGGCCGGCCCGCGGCAGCTCGGTTTCACGCTGAATTCCGACACGCCTTACGGCTCCGCGGTCATCGACGTCGCCAAGGGTCCTGTCGTCATCGAGCTGCCGCCCGGCCCCTATATCGGGCTCATCAACGACCACAACCAGGGCTGGGTGCAGGATCTCGGCATGCCGGGGCCCGACGCCGGGAAGGGCGGCAAGCATCTGGTGTTGCCACCGGATTACAAGGGTAAAATTCCGGCCGGCTATCACGTCGGGCAGTCGAAATCCTACAAGAACCTGCTTGCCGTCCGCGCGCTGCCCGTTGGTGGTGACACCAGCAAGGCGATGGATGCCCTGAAGGCGATCAAGATTCATCCGCTCGGCAGCGCAGCCAATCTTGCCGTCGTCGACATCACGAAGGACAAGATGGACTCGTCCTCGCTGCGCTGGGAGGACAACGGCAAGTTCTGGGCGGTGCTGAAGCAGATCGTGGACGAGGAGCCGATCGTTCCGTCGTTCTTGCCGATGTACGGCCTGCTCGCCGAGCTCGGCATCGAGAAAGGCAAGCCGTTTGCACCCGACGCGCGGATGACTGAGATCCTTGATCGCGCAGCCAAAGCAGGGCGCGATCAGATGCTCGTCTCGGCTTTTGACAGTGCGCGGGCCGATCGCGTCAACTGGCCCGATCGCAAATGGGAGTGGGTCGGGCTTACCCCCGGCAGTGCCCAGTTCGAGACACCGGCAGGGATGGACCTCGAGGCGCGCGACCGCTGGTTCGCGCAGGCGATCGTGACGTCGCCTGCGATGTTCCGTCGCTCCGCGGGCGCGGGCTCGCTGTACTGGATGAGCACGCGCGACAACACCGGCGCATTCCTCGACGGAGCCAAGAACTACAAGCTCACGATACCGCAGCCGGTTCCGGGAAAACTGTTCTGGTCGGTTACCGTCTACGACACCCAGACCCGCTCGCAGGTCCAAACCGATCAGGACAAGGGTGCGTTGCGCTCGATGTTCGAGCTGAAGGACGTCAAGGGCGCGGCATCCTCGGACCTCTTCTTCGGCCCGGACGCACCGAAGGGCAACGAGACCCACTGGATCAAGACGCAGCCGGGCCGCGGCTGGTTCGCCTACATCCGCATCTACGGACCTGAAGCAGCCGCCTTCGACAAGAGCTGGAAGCCCGGCGACTTCACCGAGGTGAGGGCAAGCACGATGGGCAGCGCCACGAAATAGCCGGCGCACGACGAGGGTAGGACAGTCCTGTTCGGGTGGAAGACATGATGGGACTTGAGGAGACGTGACATGACGGGACATCTTCGGAAGGCGGGGCTTGCAACCGCATTGGCAGCGGCAAGCTTCACCGCCCAGCCTGCGCTCGCTGATTCCGGCGGCGTGGGCTTCTGGCTTCCGGGCATCTTTGGCAGCCTTGCCGCCGTACCGGTGACGCCGGGCTGGGCGTATTCGACGATCTACATCCATCTTCAGGAGAAAGCCGGAGCAGGGCAGAGCTTCGTCACCAGCGGCGGCATACCCGGCTCGGTGACCGCCGGCCTGAATGCCCATGCCGATGTGCTGGTCCAGGGCATCACCTACACCTCGCCGATGCCGGTGCTCGGCGGCCAGGCCGCCTTTACGCTGATCACGGCGCCGGGAAATATCGGCGTAGGGATCGACGCAACCCTGACCGGCCCCCGCGGCAACACCATCTCGGGCAGCGCCACCGACAACCGCACCACGCTGACCGACGTCTTCTACCAGGGCACGCTGAAATGGAACCAGGGCGTCCACAACGAGATGGTCTACATCACCGGCAACATCCCGAGCGGCACCTATGATTCCAGCCGGCTCGCGAATCTGAGTTTTGGCTTCCCCGCGATCGACGTCGGCGCAGGCTACACTTATCTCGACCTGACGACCGGCCACGAGTTCTCCATCGTCGGCGGGCTCACCTATAATTTCATGAACGCAGCTCTCCAGTACCAGAACGGTGTCGATCTCCATGTCGACTGGGCCGCCTCCCAGTTCGTCAGCAAGAGCGTCCATGTCGGCATCGCCGGATACTTCTTCCAGCAGATCACCGATGACAGCGGTCTCGGCGCCAACCTCGGCGGGTTCAGGGGGCAGGCGGTCGGGATCGGTCCGCAGATCGGGTTCATGATCCCGATGTCCGATGGTTACCAGGGCTACCTCAATATCAGGGGATACAAGGACCTGGAGGTGGAGAACCGTCCGAGTAGCTGGTCGACCTGGGTGACCTTCTCGGTCTCGCCGGCCGCACCCGCGCCGGCTGCGACGAAACCCATCGTCCGAAAATTCTGAAGGAGGCGTCGCGCAGCTCCGATGAGCGGAAAGAGAGCCAGCAAGCGTCCATTTCGCATCGGCTTCCAGACATCGATCATCGCGGTGTTCGTGGGAGTGGTGCTGCTCGTTGGACTGACGCTGGTCTATCTCAGTTTCGAGCGCGTGACGGTCATCACGCGTACGGCGGCCAGCGGCTTCATCGAAAAAGTGGCGCAGCTCGGCGCCGACCATGTCGACGAGCAGTTCAGGAACGTCCGCAACAATCTCGACATCCTGTCCGGCCTGCCGCCGATCCAGGAGGCCGACATCGCGGACAATTCACGGCTCTACAACCTGATGGCGGCGATGCTGCGCAACAACCCGCAGCTGTTCAATCTCTATGTCGGCTACGAGGATGGTTCGTTCATCGAGATGGACGTCATCGACCGCGCCAAGCCGGCGTTCCGGAAGGGTTTGAATGTCGATGAGGATGCTGCCTTCCGGCTGGTCGTGATCTCGCGCACGGCGGGGGCCGCGCCTGTCACGCAATATCTCTCCGAGAACCTTATTCAGGTTGCTGAGGTCGCCGGACCCGCGAGCTATGACCCGCGGCAGCGGCCCTGGTATGTCGAAGCGTTCAAGAACGACAAGACGCTGTTGACCGGTCCTTACGTCTTCTACGCCACGGGCGAGCCGGGCTACACGCTGCGGACGCCGTTGAGGGAAGGGCGCCGCGGCGTTATTGCGGGTGATTTGCTGCTGAACCGGTTCGAGGACATGCTGGCGGAGCAGAAGCTCGGTCAATCAGGGCTGACGTTCCTGTTCAACGATGCCGGACGCATCGTCGGTCATCCCGAGATGAACCGCCTGATGGCGGAGATCCCGGAGCGGCAGGACGACCTGCCACAGATCGGCGCGCTCCGGCTGCCTGCGCTCGTGCCGGTCATCCGCTCCTGGCGGGACGGCGGGGCCCCCCAGCAGTTCTTTGCCGACGCGTCGGGCCGAACCTATGTCGCGGCGGTCCACAGGCTCGAGACAGCCGGTTCGGCCAATATCCGGATGGCGATGGTCGCGCCGCTCGACGAGTTCTATGCGCAGATCATCAACGAGCGCCGCACGCTGTTCGCGCTGGCGCTGGCCTTTGTCGGAGCCACGCTGCCATTCGCGTTCTGGCTGGGATCGCTGATGGCACAGCCGCTGCGCAAGCTGGCCGACGAGACCGACGCGATCCAGCGGTTCGAAATTACCGAGCGGCCGCGCGTCCATTCCGTCATCGCCGAGATCGAGGAGCTTGGCCGCTCGGTATTCACCATGCGCAGCGTGGTCCGCAGCTTTGCGAGCTTCATCCCGCGCCAGATCGTGCGGCAGCTGATCGAGACCGGCTCTTCGCTCAGCCTCGGCGGCTCCAGGCGTGAGATCACGGTGCTGTTCACCGACGTCGCCGACTTTACCGCCAAGACGGAGCGCGCCGACCCGTCGCGGGTGATGATCCACACCTCGCGCTATTTCGCGGTGCTGTCGGACGAGATCATGCGGCACCAGGGCACGGTCGACAAATATATCGGCGACGCCGTGATGGCATTCTGGAACGCGCCGGCCGACGATCCCGACCACACCGCCAATGCCTGCCGTGCCATCCTGGCATGCCTTGCAGCCAACGAAGCGCTCAACAAGGAGTTTCGGCGCGAGGGTTGGCCACCCTACGACACCCGCTTTGGCCTGCATGTCGGCGATGCCGTGGTCGGCAACATCGGCTCGAGCGACCGGATGAACTACACCGCGCTTGGCGCCACCATCAACCTGGCGTCGCGGTTGGAGGGACTGAACAAGAATTACGGCACGCGCGTGCTGGTCAGCGCGGCAGTCCGCGCCAGCGTCGGCGATAGGTTCCTGTTCCGCAGCGTCGACATTATCACGCCGAAGGGATTTGCCGACGCGATCGAAGTCAGTGACCTCCGTGGCGAGCTGGCGCACGCTGGTGAAGCCGACGTTGCGATGTGCCGACGCTGGGATGAAGTCTTTGCGGCGATCGTGCAGGACGGCGCGGCCGAGACGACGTTGGTCCGGCTGTCGGCCTTCCTGCACGACTATCCCAAGGATGGCATCGCGCTATTTCATGCCCAGCGATTTCGGTCCGCGCCCCGGAATGCGGGAGCGGCGGCATGAACATCTGCGGTGTCAATCGCCGGCAATTGCTGCGGCACGGCGCGGCGCTCGCGGCTGCGTCAATGCACGCGGCGCCGGCCATCGCGCAGGCGCGCAGCAGAATTCGGCTCGGTTATCTCCACGTGGTCGCCGTAGACGGACACATCTGGACCGGGCTCGATCGCGGCTCGTTCGACCGCGAGGGGATCGATCTCGAATTGCACGAGTTCAACACCGGACCTGAAGTCTTCGAGGCGATGGCGCGGGGTGAGCTCGACGTCCTCTCGGCCGGCGGCGTCATCTCCAACTATCTGGCGCTCGGCCGCGGCCGGGGCTTTCTCATCAACGACATTGAGGTCGCGACCACACAGCTCTGGGTCCGGCCGACGCTCGGCGTCAAGGGGATGGCCGATCTAAGGGGCAAGCGGATCGCGACCACGATGAAGACCACGGCGCACATCTTCCTCGATCGCGCGCTGCGGGCCAACAACGTCAATCCGTCCGAGGTCGAGATCGTCAATGGCAGCATGGCCGCCGCCGTCAAGGCGTTCATTGCCGGCGAGGTGCAGGCCGTTGCGCTCTGGGTGCCGTTCAACATTGCCGTCCGCGAGGCGCTGCCGGATGCGGTCAAGCTGGTGGATGCCTCCGCCTTCTACCCGCAATCCGCCGTGCTCGGCGGCTGGGCCGCGCGGATGGATTTTTATGCGGGGAACAGGGAGGTGCTGGCCCGGATCATCCGCGCCTGGGCGGAAGCGAACGACCACATGGTGCGCAATCCGGCGGCCGCGGCGGAGGCGCTCCAGACACATTACGGACAGTCGCGTCGCGCCGACATCGCGGAAGCCTTCAAGGCCCAGAAGCTCTATTCCTCGCGCGAATGGAAGCGGCTCTATTCCGACGGGACCGTCGTGAAATGGCTCCAGCAGGTCAGCGACTTCTTCATGACGGATGCCGGCGTCACCGCACCCGTGCGGGCCGCAGACTATTTCGACACGCAGCTCTACCTTGCAACCGTCGTCTGAACCTGCAGCGTGGAACATGCTCGCACGGACGCTCGTTCCGCCCGTGCGTTAGCCTGTGGAGCGCCCGGAGCATATTTCAATGCATTTTCAATGCGCTGCGCCCATATTCTAATGTCGCTGCCGCACCACTTCAGGCGACATTTCAACAATGATCCACCCAAATCCAGCGCAGAATCGCACTCAAGCAGTCGTGTGTGCGGACGCGGTCGCGTCATGAGGGGGACGCCAATTCGACCCAATTTAAGTCGAGCTTGCGAGTGTCGGATTTTTACGGAGCTGATTCCCATGCAAGACGTCCAGGTCGACCGTTCCGAAATGGCCCCCTCGATTCTGCCGGCGGACGTTCCCGAGCTCAGCGATGACGAATGCCTGGCCTGCCTCGCGCGCGCCGTCGAGGCGCACGATTCGGCCCGGCTCGACGAAGTCGCCGCGCTGATCGGCCGCCTCGCGGTCACGATCGAATAGCTCACCGACCAGCTTGACGCCGCGGGTTGCGTAGCCCGGTCCGCCCGGGCCAACGGACGTGTTGCGTTTTCGCGGAGCCTGTTCCAAAGATGCCGCCAAATTTCGTCCGCGGCATCGTCCGCCTTGCAGGGTCCGCAAATGTCCGGTTTCTCGACCGCGCGCCTAAAAATGGTCGATGGCCAGGTGCGCACTAATGACGTCACCGATCGC
The DNA here is from genome assembly GCF_052588265.1 of Bradyrhizobium sp. Pa8. Classification (NCBI taxonomy): domain Bacteria; kingdom Pseudomonadati; phylum Pseudomonadota; class Alphaproteobacteria; order Hyphomicrobiales; family Nitrobacteraceae; genus Bradyrhizobium; species Bradyrhizobium sp. Pa8. The sequence goes on from NZ_CP176767.1 coordinate 4,787,860, forward strand.
CGTATTCTCGACGCGATGCTCACGGTTCCGCGCGAGGCGTTCGTGCCGGTTGCCAGGCAGGCACTGGCCTATCTCGACCTCGATCTTGACGTGAGCGAAGGCGGGGCCAAGCGGTTCCTGATCAAGCCGCAGCTGACCGGCAAGCTGCTCCAGGCCGCCGAAATCGGCGAGGGTGACAACGTGCTGGTGGTCGGCTGCGCCACGGGCTACCTCGCCGCGCTGACGGCCACGCTCGCCCGTCAGGTCACCGCGACGGAATGTGATTCGGCCTTGGCCGCGAAGGCCAAGGATGCTTGTGCCAGCCTCGCCAACGTCACGTGCAAGGCCGCAACCTGCGCCGAAGGGGATCCTTCTGCCGCTCCCTATGACGTCATTATCCTCAACGGCGCCTTCGAGGTGACGCCTGAGGCGCTGCTCGGGCAGCTCAAGGAGGGCGGGCGCCTCGTGGGGGTGTCGGCCCAATCCACGCCCCCCCGGGCCGTGATCGTGACCCATACCCACGGTGAATTCGGCCATCGGGCGCTGTTCGATGCCGCAGCTCCGGTCCTTCCCGGGTTGGAACGGGCCGCCGCTTTCGTCTTCTGAAGTCCCAAAGCCCGTTAAAATCCCGTTCTGAATCAGAAGTGTGGCCCGGATGCTGCACGTGAAGAGTTTCCACCGGGAACTACCTTCAGGTGGTTCCGTTGCGCCAATTGGCGGCCTATGTTGCTGCGGGGCAACGACTCCACTCGGTAGACGGTATCCTAGCTCGCGGGCACGAGCGGGGCGTTAGAATGAACGGAATTTAAGGGATGCATGGGGTGAAGCTCTTCACCGGAGCTGCGGTTTCGGTCCTGTTGCTGGCACTTGCCGGGCCGACGCCTGCCTTGGCGGACACCATCGAGTCCGCACTGGTGCGCGCCTATCAGAACAATCCGCAGCTCAACGCGCAGCGCGCCCAGGTGCGCTCGACCGACGAGAACGTGCCTCAGGCGTTGTCGGGCTATCGCCCCAGGGTCGCGCTGTCGGCGAACGGCGGCTATCAATATCAGGATACGCTGAGCTCGCCGGCGCCGGGCAACTCACCAATCAACGGGCCCTCCGTGCCGCGCAGCGTGGGTGTGACCGTCACGCAGACGCTCTATAACGGCAACATCACCGGCAACAGGACGCGCGCCGCCGAGAGCCAGGTTTCCGGCTCCCGCGAAGCGCTGCGCAGCCTGGATCAGAGCGTGCTGCTTCAGGGCGCCTCAACCTACATGGACTATCTGCGCGACGCCGCCACGCTTGAGGTCCAGCGCAGCAACGTGCGCGTGCTCGAGCAGACGCTGAAGCAGACGCGTGATCGCTTCAACGTCGGCGAAGTGACGCGCACCGACGTTGCGCAATCGGAAGCGCAACTGGCGGCCGGCAAGACGCAGGCCCTCACGGCCGAAGCGAATCTCACCACGACGCGCGCGAACTTCCGCCGCATCATTGGCAACGAGCCGACGAACCTCGCGCCCGGCTCGCCGGTCGATCGTTTCCTGCCCGCAACCCTCGCCGCGGCGGTCGAGCTCGGCCTGATCGAGCATCCCAACGTCACGGCCGCAATGTTCGGCATCGACGTCAATTTTCTGCAGGTCAAGGTCGCCGAAGGCGCGCTGCTGCCGACGATCGCGTTGCAGGTTGGGGCCACGCAGGGGAACGAACAGTCCTTGATCCAATACAGGTCGTTCAATGCGTCCGCCATCGCGCAGGCCAATTGGCAGCTCTACGACGGCGGCAATTCATATTCGCTGATCCGTCAGTCCAAGGAAAACCTGGCGCAGCAGCGTCTCAACCTCGAAACGACCCGCGACCAGACTCGCGCGACGGTCGTGCAGTGGTGGGGTTCATTGCAGGCCGGCAAGGCCCAGGTGCAGTCCGCGCAGGCGCAGGTCACAGCGTCCGAGATCGCGCTGAACGGCGTCCGCGAAGAAGCCAAGGCTGGTCAGCGTACCACCCTCGACGTGCTCAACGCGCAGCAGGCGCTGGTCAACGCGCGCGTCGCGCTGGTCACCGCCCAGCACGACCGCGTGGTCGCGTCCTATCAGGTTCTGGCCGCCATCGGCCGTCTGTCGCCGCAGGTCCTCGGCCTTGCGACCACGGTTTATGATCCGAGCGTTCACTACCATCAGGTCCGCGACAGCTGGGCCGGCGTGCGCACGCCTGACGGACGCTAGAGTCCGTAGTCATCCGGTCGGCCTCGCAAACAGCTGAGGCCGACTGGTGCTTTGCTTGCAATCATCAAAATCCCTGACATAGCCTTGCCAAGAAGATGCGGGTCGATTCGCCCGGCACCTGATGTCGTGTGCGTAAAGGCTTGAGTGCCGAGGGCAGAGGCGCACCGCCGCACGTTGAGCCGTGAACTGGGGACAAGTCGGGCTGCCGCGACGAAAATGTCGGGGCGTCCGTTCCGGAACCGGCCAATCCTGTCGTGCTTGGTGTAAAACAACGCATGCGAGGGCGTTGATGATGTGGAGTCGGAGATGACGCAGCCTGCAAAGGTCACAGAACCCTCGATGGAGGAGATTCTGGCCTCAATCCGGCGCATCATTGCCGACGATGAGGCCAAGCCGCCGCCGGCAGAAGCTGCCAAGCCAGCGCCGGCTCCCGCGGCGCCCGCACCAAAGCTTCAGGCGATGAACGACATTCCGCCGTCCAAGGTCGCTTCCGCAAAACCTGTTGCCGAGAAGCCCGCGCCGCCGCCGGCTGCGAAGCCGGCTCCAGCGCCGCCGCCGCCCGCACCTGCGGCGGATGCATCCAATAACCAGGACGATATTGATGCTCTGCTGGCGGGGCTGGACGCGGCTACGCCTGCGCCCGAGGTCCGTGCGCCAGAGCCCGAACCTGAAACCGACGTGCTCGAATTGACCGACGAGATGGCGGTGGATCCGGAGCCGACGCCGCCTCCGCCGCCGCCGAGCTTCCGCAAGGTCGAGCCGCGCGACGATCTGGAATTCGCCGAATCGCCGCCGCGCCTGACGCCGTCATCGTCCTATGCGCCGGTGGACTACGATGCGCCGCCGGTACCGCCCCAACAACCGATCCTGGCCCAATCGACGGTCTCGGCGGTCGAATCCGCCTTCAACTCCCTGGCCCACACGGTGCTCAGCAGCAATGCGCGGACGCTGGAAGATCTGGTCAAGGAGATGCTGCGTCCGATGCTGAAATCCTGGCTCGACGACAACCTGCCGGGCCTCGTTGAACGCATCGTGAAGGCCGAAATCGAGCGGGTCTCGCGCGGCGGCAGGTGAGGGCGGCCGCAGAGTCCTCATAAAGCCCCGCTGATGCGCCTGTTTGGCCTGCCGACCGGCCGGAAAGCCGTTTTGCCGCCGGGCTTTCCGTTGACCTTCTCTTGGTCCTTCTTTTGGACCTTTTCGTTGACTTGCCCCCCGCGCGCGGCTTTCTAGCAGCCCATGATCGAGAAAAATTACCAGCCCGCCGATATCGAAGCCCGCATGTCCGTCGTGTGGGAGGACAGCCTTGCCTTCAGGGCCGGCCGCCCCGACCGCCGCGACGCAGTGCCCTTCACCATCGTGATCCCGCCGCCGAACGTGACGGGCTCGCTGCATATGGGCCACGCCCTCAACAACACCCTCCAGGACATCCTGTGCCGGTTCGAGCGGATGCGCGGCCGCGACGTGCTGTGGCAGCCCGGCACCGACCATGCCGGCATCGCCACCCAGATGGTGGTCGAGCGGCAGCTGATGGAGCGCCAGCAGCCCGGCCGCCGCGAGATGGGCCGCGAGAAGTTTCTGGAGCGGGTCTGGCTGTGGAAGGCCGAGAGCGGCGACACCATCATCAACCAGCTCAAGCGCCTCGGCGCCTCCTGCGACTGGTCGCGCGAACGCTTCACCATGGACGAGGGCCTGTCGAAGGCCGTCATCAAGGTGTTCGTCGAGCTGCATCGCGACGGCCTGATCTACAAGGACAAGCGGCTGGTGAACTGGGACACCAAGCTGCTGACCGCGATCTCCGACCTCGAAGTGCAGCAGACCGAGGTCAAGGGCAGCCTGTGGTATCTGCGCTATCCGATCGAGGGCAAGACGTTCAGCCCCGAGGATCCCTCGAGCTTCATCGTCGTCGCCACCACGCGGCCCGAGACCATGCTCGGCGATACCGGCGTGGCCGTGCATCCCGACGACGAGCGTTATCAGAAGCTGGTCGGCAAGAACGTGATCCTGCCGCTGGTCGGTCGCAAGATTAAGATCGTCACCGACGAGTATTCCGATCCGGACAAGGGCTCGGGCGCGGTGAAGGTGACGCCGGCGCACGACTTCAACGACTTCGAGGTCGGCAATCGCCATGGCCTGCGCCGGATCAGCGTGCTCGACAAGGAAGGTTGTCTCGATCTCCTCGACAACGAGGATTACCTGCGCGACCTGCCGGAAGGCGCCTCGCAGTTCGCCGAGGAGTTCAACAAGGTTGACCGGTTCGCCGCGCGCAAGCGCCTCGTCGAGCGGCTGGACTCGTTCGGCTTCGTCGAGCGGATCGAGCCGCACACCAACATGGTGCCGCATGGCGATCGCTCCGGCACCGTGATCGAGCCGTATCTGACCGACCAGTGGTACGTCGACGCCAAGACGCTGGCCAAGCCCGCGATCTCTGCGGTGCGTTCGGGCGAAACGACGTTCGTGCCGAAGAACTGGGAAAAGACCTATTTCGAGTGGATGGAGAACATCCAGCCCTGGTGCATCTCGCGCCAGCTGTGGTGGGGTCATCAGATCCCGGCCTGGTACGGTCCTGACGGCAAGGTGTTCGTCGCCGAGACCGAGGAGGAGGCCGTCAGCCACGCGCTCGGCTATTACGTCGAGCAGGAAGTCATCACGGCCGAGCAGGGCCGCGAGATGGCGCTCGACCGCAACAAGCGCGAAGGCTTCATCACGCGTGACGAGGACGTGCTCGACACCTGGTTCTCCTCGGCGCTGTGGCCGTTCTCGACGCTCGGCTGGCCTGAGGATGCACCGGAAGTGCAGCGCTATTACCCGACCAACGCGCTGGTGACCGGCTTCGACATCATCTTCTTCTGGGTTGCCCGGATGATGATGATGGGCCTGCACTTCATGAAGGAAGTGCCGTTCTCGACGATCTACATCCACGCCCTCGTCCGCGACGAGAAGGGCGCCAAGATGTCGAAGTCGAAGGGCAACGTCATCGATCCCCTCAAGCTGATCGACGAATACGGCGCCGACGCGTTGCGCTTCACGCTGGCCGCCATGGCGGCGCAGGGACGCGACATCAAGCTCGCCACCAGCCGCGTCGAGGGTTACCGGAATTTCGCGACGAAGCTCTGGAATGCGTCGCGCTTCGCGGAGATGAACCACTGCGCCGTGCCCGACGGTTTCGAGCCGGCGAAGGCCAAGGAGACGCTGAACCGCTGGATCGCGCATGAGAGTGCGCACACCACGCGCGAGGTGACCGAGGCAATCGAAGCCTATCGCTTCAACGATGCGGCCGGTGCGATCTACCGTTTCGTCTGGAACGTCTATTGCGACTGGTATGTCGAGCTCGCAAAGCCCGTGCTGCTCGGTCCGGACAGCCCGGCCAAGGACGAAACCCGCGCCATGGTCGCCTGGGCGCGCGACGAGATCCTGAAGCTGCTGCACCCCTTCATGCCCTTCATCACCGAAGAGCTGTGGGAGGTGACGGCCAAGCGCGACGGCCTGCTGGCGCTGGCGCAATGGCCGCTGAAGCCGTCCGAGCCGACGCCGGAGCAACTCGCGATGCTCGCTGCGGCTGCCGGGCCGACCGATCCGCTGATCTCGCCAGTCCTGATCATGCCGATCTTCGACCATGCCGACTTCACCGATCCCAAGGCGGAAGCCGAGATCGGCTGGGTGATCGATCTCGTCACGCAGATCCGCTCGGTGCGCGCCGAGATGAACATCCCGCCGGCAACGCTGACGACGCTGGTGCTCGCGGGCGCTTCGACCGAGACGAAGGAACGCGCGCCGCGCTGGACCGACGTCATCAAGCGCATGGCACGGCTGTCCGACATATCCTTCGCCGACCGCGCACCTGATGGTGCGGTCCAGCTCCTCGTGCGCGGCGAGGTGGCCGCGTTGCCGCTGAAGGGCGTGATCGACGTCGCCGCCGAGCGCACGCGCCTCGACAAGGAGATCGGCAAGGCCGACGCCGACATCAAGCGTGCCGAGTCCAAGCTGGCGAACGAGAAGTTCGTCGCCAATGCGGCCGAAGAGGTTGTCGAGGAGGAGCGCGAAAAGCGCGAGGCGGCGCTGGCCCGCAAGGCCAAGCTGCTGGAGGCGCAGGAGCGGCTCAAGCAGGCGTCGTGACCTGGCTCTGTCATTCCGGGGCGGCTCAAAGAGCCGAACGACGGTGCGCAATTGCGCACCTGAGGTCTGGTCCTTCGGACCATCCCGGAATGACGGTCACTTCGGAAACGGCTTGCTCAAAAACTTCGAGCCCTTGACGCCATAGCGCCAGGGCAGCTCGACGGCCTTGGTGATGCCGATCCGGATGCCGGCCACCACCTCGACCTCCTCTGTCCGCGCATGCAGCGCGATCGGCGGCCGGTCCAACGGCAGGGCGTTTTGCGCGATGGTGATGCCCAGCGCCTCGGTCAGCTTACCGGGACCCGAACACAGTGCGTGCACCTCCTGGAGATGGCGGCGGCGGCGCATCGCCGCCAGGCCATGCGTCGGCTCCAGCGCGCGGATCAGCACGGCGCTGGCGGAGCCTTCCTCCTCGCAGACGAAGTTCACGCACCAGTGGATACCGTAGGAGCGGTAGACATAGGCAAAGCCGGGCGGGCCAAACATGATTTGGTTCCGCGTCGTCGGGCCATTGTAGGAGTGCGCCGCCGGCTCGGTATGATGATAGGCCTCGACCTCGACGATGAGGCCGCCGATGCCGTTGACCAGCATGGTGGCCCCGATCAAATCGGGCGCGACCTCGTGGACGCTGCGGCCGAAAAAGGCACGCTTCAGGGCTTTGCCGAGGCGCGGTGGTGAGGCTTTCGAGGTTGGAGCCATTCGAGGTGAGAATCGCCTGAGAACAGAGCAGGATATTGCCCATATCTGCCATGTTCCCTGAAGCGGCGCGAGCCGGGTTGCGGCAGGCAGCCAGACCGACTAGGTAGGACCTGAACAGACCGGACAGCCCATGGTCGTTATTGTCGACACCATCTCGAATCCGTTGCGCCCGCGTCACCCTGAAAAGGTGAATCGCCCTGATTCCGCTTCGCCGCCGAAGCCGGACTGGATCCGCGTGCGCGCGCCCAATACCCGCGGCTATGCCGACACCCGCAACATCGTGCGCGCCAACGGCCTGCATACCGTGTGCGAGGAGGCGGGCTGCCCGAACATCGGCGAGTGCTGGGACAAGAAGCACGCGACCTTCATGATCATGGGGGACACCTGCACCCGGGCCTGCGCGTTCTGTAACGTCAAGACCGGCATGCCCAATGCGCTGGATGCCGCTGAGCCGCAGAACGTCGCCGAGGCCGTCGCCAAGCTGGGGCTGGCCCACGTCGTCATCACCTCCGTCGACCGCGACGATCTGGCCGATGGCGGCGCCGAGCATTTTGCAGGGACCATCCGTGCGATCCGGGCCGCGTGCCCCTCGACCACGATCGAGATCCTGACGCCCGACTTCCTGCGCAAGGAGGGGGCGCTCGAAATCGTCGTCGCGGCGAGGCCCGACGTGTTCAACCACAATCTCGAGACCGTGCCGTCGCGTTACCTCACGGTGCGGCCCGGCGCGCGCTACTTCCACTCGATCCGGCTGCTACAGCGGGTCAAGGAGCTCGATCCCACCATCTTCACCAAGTCCGGCATCATGGTCGGCCTCGGCGAGGAGCGCCACGAGGTGCAGCAGGTGATGGACGATCTGCGCTCCGCCGACGTCGACTTCCTGACCATCGGGCAATATCTCCAGCCGACCCGCAAGCACCACGCCGTGATGCGCTATGTGCCGCCCGACGAGTTTTCGTCCTACGAGAAGGTCGCCTACACCAAGGGTTTCCTGATGGTGTCGGCGAGCCCGCTCACCCGTTCGTCGCATCATGCCGGCGAGGACTTTGCGAGACTGAAGGCCGCACGGGCCGCGTCTGCCCGCTGAACCGCCATGCCCAAGTTTTCAAGCAAGCGCCGTGTCCATCACAGCGCGTCCGAGATGTTTGATCTGGTCGCCGACGTCGAGCGCTACCCGGAGTTCGTGCCGCTGTGCAGCGCGCTCAAGATCCGCCAGCGGATGGCCAAACCCGACGGCACCGAGGTGCTGGTCGCCGACATGACGGTGTCGTTCAAGCTGGTCAAGGAGTCCTTCACCAGCCGCGTGACGCTCGACCGCGCCAATCTGAATATCCTGGTCGAATATCTGCAAGGTCCGTTCAGCAACCTCGAGAACCGCTGGACGTTCGAGCCCAAGGGCGAGGGCGTCTGCGACGTCGGATTCTTCCTCGCCTACGAGTTCAAGAGCCGCATGCTGGCGATGCTGATGGGTTCGATGTTCGACGCCGCGTTCGCGCGCTTCTCCATCGCATTCGAGAAGCGGGCGGATGCGATCTACGGCCGGCCGAAGCTGGCGTCGACGTAAGGCATGCTCTCTCCGCCGTCATTGCGAGCAGCCCTTGCGACGAAGCAATCCAGGACCTTTCCGCGGAGGGATTCTGGATTGCTTCGCTGCGCTCGCGATGACAGTGAGGCTCAATCCACCGCCTTCACCACATCCGGCGGCTGCGAGGCGTAATACGCCGCGGCCTGCTCGATCTCCTGCGGCGTCATCGCGCGTGCGATGTTGCGCATCTGCTGGCTGATGTCGTTCCGTCGCTCGCCGGACGCGAAGGCTTGGAGCTGCGCCTTCATATAAGCTTCGGACTGGCCTTCGAGCCAGGGACTGCCGGTCTTGTTGTCGAGGCTGCCATGGCACGAGCCGCAGGGCGCGATCCCGCGCATAGGCGCGCCGTAGATGACGATGCTCGGTTTCGGCAGCTGCGGCGTCGGGTGATAGGCTGCCGGCCGCGGCAGATAGGCGTAATAGTTCGAGAGATCGGCGATCTCCTGGTCCGTCAGATTGACGGCGAATGGCGACATCACGGCATTGGTGCGCGCTCCGGAGCGGAAATCGTGCAGCTCCTTGTAGATGACGGCCGCGTACTGGCCGGCGAGATTGGGCGAATCCGCGCGGCTGATGCCGGTCGGGCCGTGGCAGATGGCGCAGCGCTGCGCCAGCGTCGCGCCACGGCCGATCGCTTCCTGGCTCGGACGCGACAGCGTATGCGAGGTCAGCACGACCTCCGACAGGCGTTTTGTCTGTTCCGGAGCAGTAACGTTCGCCGCACGCTGCGGGACGCCGGCAGCGCTGCAGATCGCATCCCAGACATTGGCGAACTGAACCCAGGGCTGCGCGAATGGCAGCACGATGAAGCCGATGATCGCCGTCACGACGAGGATCGCGGCGGTGACGCCGACGCCAATCCTGAAATGGCTGTTGCGAAAGGTGAAGAGGTCGCGCGCGCTCATCACTGCGCTCCCACATAGACGGCCGGCACCGACGTGCCCTCGGTCAGCGCCAGCGTCACGATCGGGTAGCCGTAATTGGTGAGGGTGAGGACGATCATCAGCGCCACCCACAGCGCATGCGTGTTGAGCGCGACCGGCACGGTCGCGGACTGATGCACGGCCAGCGCAAAGCGGTAGGGGCCGGCGTCAACCTGAGGCGCACGCATGCCACGTGCCAGGATGACGATGAACATGATGCCCGACGCCAGCAGGATGAAGCCGCCGATCGCCGAGAAGGTGACGGAGAGCGCCTGAGGCGCGATCGCGGGATCGCCGAAGTCGAAATAGGCCATGCGACGCGGCATGCCCAAAATGCCGACCCAGTGCCACGGGAACGTGGTCACTGTCATACCGATGAACCACAGCCAGAGCTGGGTGCGCATGAGGCGGATGTCGATCAGTTCGCGCCCGGTCAGATGCGGCCACAGATCATAGGCGATCGCAAAGTACATGATCACGATGGCGCCGCCGAAGATCAGGTGGAAATGGCCGGTGATCCACTGCGTGTTGTGGATCGACGCATCGAGCTGGTAGCTCATGTTGATCAGGCCGCCGGCACCGCCGAAGCCGAGCATGACGAACGAGAACGCCAGCGCCAGCATCATCGGATTGTCCCAGGGCAGGGCCCTGATCCAGCCGAACATGCCGCGGCCGCCGCGCAGACGTGCCGCGATCTCGACGGAGGCGCAGATCGTGAACACGGTCAGCAGCGTCGGCAGCGCGACCAGCGCCGTGAAGGCCGAATGGATGAACTTGAAGCCGGCGCCGACCTGCGGATCGGCGAAGGTGTGATGCATGCCGATCGGCATCGCCACCACCAGGAACAGGATGAAGGAGATCCGCGCCATGCTGTCGGAATAGACCCGGCCGCCGATCGCGCGCGGCACGATGGTGTAATAGGCGATGTAGGTCGGCATCAGCCAGAAATAGACGATGGCGTGCAAGGTCCAGGAGAAGAACACGCGGGCAAGACCCGCGTCGATCGTGGCCTTCAGGCCGGCCGCGACGGGGATGATCTGGAGCAGCAGCTCGAGCGCGGCGCCAACCGCGGTCCAGGCCCACAGATAGGAACCCGCGACATTGGCGAACATCGCCAGCGGCACCGGTGCGCCGGGATGGGCCTTCCGCCAGACGCGCAGATTGATCGCCATCAGCGCGACCCAGATCCAGGAGCCGACCACGACCAGCACGACGCCGAGGTAGTAGAACACGTTGCCGATCAGCGGCGGATAGAATGTGTAGAGCACCGAGGCGCGGCCGAGCGCGACCGGGACCATCGCCATGATCGCGCCCGCGACGATCAGCCAGAAGCCGGTCCAGGCCCAGCGCACGCCGACGAGGCGCTGCTCCAGCGCGGACTCGCTGATGGCATAGCCAAAGCCCATCGCGACCAGCGTGGGAAAGACGTAGCCCATCACGGTGCCGTGCGCGGTCAGCGAGCGGTAATAGAGTTCGGGATTGGACAGCCAGGTGCCGATCGGGCTGCGGATGAACATCTGCCAGGCGCCGAGCGTGAGCGCGATGCCGAACACGCCGAAGGCCAGCCAGAAATGGGCGAGGATGAGCTTCCTATTGGCCAACACAGTTCAGCCTCCCGCCACCCTTCGCGCGATCGGCGAATTCGGTCTTGTCGATCACCTTGACCTTGCCCCACATGCCCTCGTGGCCGAAGGAGCAAAACTCCTGGCAGGGCATCAGATAGTCGCCGGTCCTGCTAAAGCGCATGAGCTGTTCGGAGATGTAGCCGGGCACCAGCATGGTGTTGATGTTGGTGCCCTGGATCAGGATGCCGTGGACGACGTCGGCGCTGGTGGCGCGCATCGTGATCGGCGTATCCGCGGGCACCACGATGCAGGCCGGCGTGAAGGAATATTGCTGGCCGATCGCGCGCACCGTCACATTGCCATTGGCCTCCAACACGCTGCCGAGATTGCTCTCGACGAACTCGCCGGAGAGATGAATCCGCGATGGATCGGTGGTTTCGACGCGCGGCTGCGGCATGGTCGCGCGATGGATGCCGGCGAACGCCGCCAGCAGCGCCATCATCACGATGATGATCACGGCGACGGTGGCCCAGCGCCGCTCGACGCGGGCGGCGACCTCGGCGCTGCCATGGGTATCCTCTGCGCTCATTGCAGTGACCCGCGCGGCAGGAAGACGAACAGATAGAACGCGAGCCACATCGCGACCACGCAGGCCGTTGCGATGCCGGCAAGCACGATCGCGCCCGACGGTCCCGCGGCGACGACCTCCTCGACGGCCTGGTCGGCGGCGGCTGGGCTGGTCGGCGGATCGGAATTGATCATGATGGTTCTCTGGCGTCTCTCAGTTCAGTGGTGCCGAGCGCAGCTCGTTGGCCTCGCGCGCCGACACCGGCGTGCCGCGATTGCCCCAGGCGGTGCGGATGTAGGAGACGACGGCCGCGACCTCGTTGTCGGAGAGCAGGCCGGCGAAAGGCGGCATGCCGTAGGGCATCGGATTGCCCTTGGTGCCCGGCGGATAGCCGCCATTGAGCACCATGCGGATCGGATTGACCGCCGACTGCATCTCGATCGACTGGTTGTTGGCGAGCGGCGGCCAGTGCGGCGGCTTGCCTTCGCCCTGCGTGCCGTGACAGCTCGCGCAGTTCCTGTCGTAGACGGTCTTGCCGAGGCTGATCAGCAGGCTGCTCTCGGTCGTCGGCAGCGTCGTGCTTGCCGGCGGCGGAGGCGAGGGCTCCGCGATGCCCTTGAGGTACACCGCCATCGCGCGCGTGTCCTCGTCGTTGAGGTATTGCAGGCTGTTGTGCACGACCTCGGCCATCGGGCCGTAGACCACGCCGCGCATGGAGACGCCGGTCTGGAGCAGATCGGTGATGTCCTTGATGCTCCAGTCGCCGAGACCCGCCTCACGGTTGGAGGTGAGGGACGGCGCGTACCAGTTCTGCATCGGGATCAGGCCGCCCTTGAAGGCGTCCGATTGCGAGGTGCCGCCGAGCGCGTTGATCGGCGAATGGCACATGCCGCAATGACCAAGCCCCTCGACCAGATAGGCGCCGCGATTCCATTCCGCCGACTTGGTGGGGTCGGGCTTGAACTCACCCTCGCGGAAGAACAGCGTGCGCCAGCCGAGGATGAGCTGGCGGTTGTCATAGGGAAAGCGCAGCTCGTGCGGCTTGTTCTTCTGGTTCACCGGCTGAATCGAGCGCAGATAGGCGAAGATCGCGTCGCTGTCGGCACGCGTGACCTTGGTATAGGACGCGAACGGCATCGCCGGATAGATCAGCCCGCCATCCGGGAAACGGCCGTTGTGCATGGTTCTGTAGAAATCGTCCGCGCTCCACTTGCCGATGCCGGTCTCCGGATCGGGCGTGATGTTGGAGGTGTAGATCGTTCCGAACGGGGTCGGCATCGGGCGCCCGCCGGCAAACAGTCGGCCCTCGGCCGCAGTATGGCAGGCCGTGCAATCGCCGGCGCGGGCGAGATATTCGCCGCGCGCGATGACATCGCTGGTCTTGTCCTGCGCCTGCGCGGCCGTGGTGAGCGCGGCGAGGGCCAGGAGCTTGATCGATAGCAGCGTGATCGACGGTCTTGAGCCCATCATGCGCCTCGTCAGTTGGGCTGGCTGCCGCAGCCGAACGGCAGCGCGTAGGTGCCCTTCGGTACGGGGGCCGGGTTGGTGGGCGCCGGCCGTGTCGCGAGCCAGGCCGCAACGGCGGTAACATCTGCCTCCGTCAGATGGCCGGCGACGAGTTGCATGCAGTCAGGCGATTTTGCCGTTCGCGTGCCGTAGCGCCAGGCGCCGAGCTGCGCGCTGACGTAAGCGGCGCGCAAGCCCAGCAGGCCGGGGATGCCGGGCTGCATGCCCGTGAGGCCCGGGCCGTGACAGCTTACGCACGCCGGTATGTTACGACCGGCATCGCCGCTGGTCGCGAGCAGCTCGCCCTGCGCCAGCACTTCCTTGCTGACTTCGCTCGGCGCGGGCTGCGGCAGCGGCGGATGCTCGCTGGCGAAATATTCGGCCATCGCCTCCAGATACGGATCAGGCAGAAACTCCAGCAGATAGTTCATCGGCGGGTATTTGCGCCGGCCGCCGCGGAAGGCGAGGAGCTGGTTGTAGAGATAGCCGGCCGGCTTGCCGGCAAGCCGCGGGAAATAGACGTCGCTGGTGCCTTCGCCCTTGTTGCCGTGACAGGGCGTGCACGCCTCCACCCGCGCCGCCATGGTATCCGGCGGCTGGTTGACCGTTTGTGCGGCAGTACCATCAATGCCGGCCAAGGTAGCAATGGCGATTGCCACTGCAGTGTCGCGAGCGAACACGCCGTCGCCCTCCAGAAAGCAGGACCGGGTTGATTCCTGGCCACAGCGTAGAGCCGCATTATTGCGCCAATACAGTCGCGCGCAAGATCGGACATGAGCGATGACGCTTGGTCGCGGTTGCACCTTTGCGATCTTGATCGAATTCGACAAGAATTGCGTGCTTTTTGAAAACTGGACAAAACGCTGCGATCTCGCGGCGTATTCCGCCCGAGCTTTGCTCCACAAGCGGGAAGCGCGGCAATGTGGAATCCGTTCGCGCGCGCGGATGTTCTGCCGCTTGGGCCGGGCAGACGACCTTCCATCAGAGCGCATCTTCACATCGGGCGACAAGTGCAGTTTGTGCCAAAACGCAGCGCGCTGACGCAACACCCCTCGCCGCAAACGGCGCACCAAGAACTCTGCCCTTCGCGAAGGGCTCGACTACAATCCGAGTCGGGCGCGGGCGCTTTGTCGCGGGATCGGGGAGATGGCACGCTGGAAGCAGGCATGGAGCGAAGAAGACCTTGGCAGGCTGAAGGTCCTGGCAGGCACCAAGCCGATTGCGCTGATCGCGAAAGAGCTCGGCCGGACCAGCGGCACGGTGCTGGCGAAGGCGATTGAGCAGAAGCTCCCTGTCATTTGTCGGACGAAGCGCCAGGAACAATAATTGGATGTCGCGGAACCCGTTCGGCTCCCTTGCGCCGAACGCGCATGCCGGGAACGCGCGCTTGGCGCGCCCAATTGACAGCATGGGACAGGCCGGCAGAGCGGATCATTTCGCTCCGCGGCGAGTTCTGTACGGATTGTCCGGGTTGGAGCCGCCATGACCATCAATTTCGACACGCTGAAAGCGTCACTCATCCTGTATGGGCTGAACGCGATCTACGCGATCCTGCTGCTGGCGATCGGCTGGTATCTGTCCGGCGCAATGCAGCGTTTCGTCACGCGCGTGCTGAACGTCGGCCATCGGATCGATCCGCTCGTGACCGTGTTCGTGTCCAGCGTCACGCGTTACGGCGTGCTGGCCGTGGTTGGCATCGCCGTGCTTCAGCTGTTCGGCATCCAGACCGCAAGCCTCGTCGCCGTGCTGGGCGCGACATCACTCGCGATTGGTCTGGCGTTACAGGGCACGCTGTCGAATCTCGCTGCCGGCGTGATGCTGCTACTGTTCCGGCCCTTCCACATCGGCGACGACGTCGAGGTCGGCGGCAAGTCGGGGAAGGTCAGATCGCTGTCGCTGTTCATGACCGAGCTCGTCGCGCCCGACAACACGCAGATCCTGTTGCCGAACGGGCAGGTGTGGGGCGCAGCGATCATCAATCACAGCGCCTATCCGGGCACAGGCGAGGTCAAGGTGACGTTTCCGGTCAGGGCAGGATCCGCCAATGCGCTGGCTGACCAGATCCTGAAGGAGCTGCGTGAAGATCCTCGCGTCGACGAGCGGGCCGCACCATCGGTCAATGTGTCGAAGGTGGTCGCCGCCGATCCCGCAGCGCCCGTCGTGGAATTGACGGTGAGCGCGAAGACGAAACCGTCCGACGCTGATGCGGTCAAGCAGCGCGTGCTCGACCACGCGAGCGCGCTGCTGGCGGCGGCATGACGTGTCTCTAGCCGCGCGGTGACCGCGGCGTCCTGCGCTTCACCGCATGCCGGCGCGGCGAGCGGGTCACGCGAGGCCGCAGGCGGGTTGCCGCGGCTGCGCGCCGGGGCTTGGGCTGGGCCTTCGGGCCGCGGGCGAGATCCATCAGCATGCGCAATGCCTCGACCACCGAGCGCTGGCGCACGGCGGTCCGACCGATCGCGCCAAAGCGATGTTCGCGATGGACGATGCGGCCGTCGCGCGCGGCAACCGCAAAATGCACGAGACCGACCGGCTTGCCGGGCGTGGCGCCGCCGGGGCCGGCGATACCGGTGATGGCAACGGCGAGATCGACGTCGGCACGCTCCAGTGCGCCGACCGCCATCGCGGTTGCGGTCTCCTTGCTGACGGCGCCGAAATTCGTGAGCGTGCTCGCCTCGACCCCTAACATCGCTCGCTTGGCGTCATTGGAATAAGTTACGAAACCGCGATCGATCACGTCGGAGGAGCCCGGAATGTCGGTCAGCGCGCCGGCAACCAGACCGCCGGTGCAGGACTCGGCGGTGGCTATCGTCAGCTTGCGCATCCGGCAGAGATCGAGCAGCGAGCGGGAGAGGGCGCGTGCGTCGCTGCCGCCCATGACCTAGACGCTCCAGGGAAGGCGGATGGTGGCGCTCGCGGTGGCCGCGATGCCTTCCTCGCGGCCGGTGAAGCCGAGTCGCTCGCTGGTGGTCGCCTTCACCGCGACGCGGGAGATGTCGACCCCGGAGATCTCGGCGATGCGGGCGCGCATGGTGTCGCGCAAGGGGCCGATCTTCGGCCGCTCGCAGATCATCGTCACCTCGAGGTTGGCGACGCGGCCGCCGCGCTGGGCGACGCGCTCGATGGCGTATTTCAGGAACTGGTCGGAGGAAGCCCCCTTCCATTTCGCATCGCTCGGCGGAAAGTGCGAGCCGATATCGCCGTCGGCGAGTGCGCCGAGGATAGCGTCGACCAGCGCATGCAGGCCGACATCGCCGTCGGAATGGGCGAGGAAGCCTTTGGTGTGCGGCACCCGCACGCCACAGATCATCACGTGGTCGCCTTCGCCGAAGGCGTGCACGTCATAGCCGGTGCCGGTCCTGATGTCGCCGAGCACGCTGGCCAGGCGCGCTTCCTCGCGCACGAAATCCTCGGGAGTGGTGAGCTTCATATTGGCAACATCGCCTTCAAAGGTTGCGACCGTCAATCCCGCCCATTCGGCAATCGCGGCATCGTCGGTGAAATCGCTGCGCCCGTCCTTCGCCGCGCGACGATGCGCCTCGAGGATGACGTCGAAACGAAAGGATTGCGGCGTCTGCGCGATTCGCAAGGCTGCGCGGTCCGGCGTGTCCTCGACATTGCCGCTCTTGCCGGTGACCTTGATGGTGTCGGTGACGGCAACCACGGGGAGCGCAGCGCCGGTGCGGCTGGCCGCCTCGATTGCGCGCGAGATCACGCCGGCCGAGACGAAGGGGCGCGCGGCGTCGTGGATGAGTACGATATCGGGCTTATGCTTGGCGAGTGCTTCGAGCCCTGCGAGCACGGAGGCCTGCCGCGTCGCGCCGCCATTGGTCGGCTGCTCGTGGCTGAGACCTGCGACCGCTGCCGTGAACATGGCGCTGTCGTCGGGGTTCACCACCGGCTGCACGGCAAACACGTCGGGGTGGCGGCTGAAGGCTTCCATGGCGCGATAGATCACGGGGACGCCGCCGATCTCGCGATATTGCTTGGGACCACCGGCGCCAGCCCGCAGGCCGCGTCCGGCCGCGACGAGGACGACTGCGGTGCGCTGTGATTTCGCCATAGGACTCAAATACTCAGTTGGTGATGAAGAGAGTCGGGGAGTGGGGTGATTGCCGCATGCCTCTAGCACGGCAGGCCCGCAAAAAAAGGGGGTTTCCCCGGATTGTGGGAAACAGCATTTTGCTGCACTGCACTTGAAAGGTTTGCAGAACTGTCTAAACTGTAGGCATGACGCTTGACTGCACAAGAATTGTGCGCAAGATAGGTCATGGCAGACGCGATGAGGCCCTGCCTACGCAACGAGACCCCTGTGACCGGCTCGGCAGTATCAGGCTCTAAGCCGTTGAAAATTGGCGATATCGAGGTCGCCACCCCGGTCTTCCTGGCGCCGATGTCGGGGGTCACCGACTCGCCCGTCCGCCGGCTTGCCGCCGAGCTCGGGGCGGGTCTGGTCGTGTCCGAAATGACCGCCAGCGATGAGCTCGCGAATGGCCACAAGATGTCTCGGTTGCGCTGCGAAGCGACCGGGATCGGGCCTCATGTGGTCCAGCTCGCCGGCTGCGAGGCGCACTGGATGGCCGAGGGGGCCCGGATCGCGGAAGCCGGAGGCGCCGACATCATCGACATCAACATGGGCTGTCCGGCCCGGCACGTCACCGGCGGCCAGTCCGGCTCCGCCCTGATGCGCGATCTCGACCATGCCGTCAGCCTGATCGATGCGACGATCGCGGCGGTGAAGGTGCCGGTGACCCTGAAGATGCGGCTCGGCTGGGACGATCACACCCGCAACGCGCCGGAATTGGCGCGGCGTGCGGAAGCCGCCGGCATCAAGCTCGTCACCGTGCACGGCCGCACCCGCTGCCAGTTCTACAAGGGCGAGGCCGATTGGGATGCGATCCGCGCGGTGCGGGAAGCGATCTCCCTTCCGCTCGTCGTCAATGGCGACATCACCACTTACGAGAAGGCGCTCGCGGCGCTGGAGGCCTCCGGCGCCGATGCCGTGATGATCGGCCGCGGCGCGCAGGGGCAGCCCTGGTTGCCCGGCGAGATCGGCCGCCGCCTGAAGGGCGGGGCGGTCGAAGTGGCGCCGTCGCTCGAGACGCAGCTGCATTATGTCCGCACGCTCTATGAGGGCGTCTGCGCGCTCTACGGCCTGCGCATCGGCCTCCGGCACGCACGCAAGCATCTCGGCTGGGCGCTCGACGTCGCGGCCGATGTGAGCCGTGCACCGGCCGAGAAGCTGAAAGCCTGGCGCCAGAAGATCCTCACCTCCGAGGACCCGCGCCTCGTCCACCAGTCGCTGCAAGATGCCTTCGACGATTTCGCATGGAGCGCTGCTGCATGAGCTCAGCCGCTGACCATCGCCGGCCGCTTCCGTCCGAGAGCGATGCGATCCTGGATGCGCTGCCCAATCCCGTGCTCATGATCGGGCCGGACGGCAAGATCGTCGCCGCCAACATCGCGACCGAAGCCTTCTTCGACATCTCGACGCAGTTCCTGAAGCGGCAGTCGCTGAAAGAGCTGGTGCCGTTCGGCAGCCCCTTGCTGGCGCTGATCGACCAGGTTCGCTCGTCGAACTCGCCGGTCAACGAATACAAGGTCGATCTGGGCACGCCGCGCATGGGCGGCGACCGCCAGGTCGATCTGCATGTCGCCCCGCTGACGGAACGGCCCGGCCATATCGTGGTGATGCTCCAGGAGCGTTCCATCGCCGACAAGATGGACCGCCAGCTCACCCATCGCAGCGCCGCGCGCTCGGTGATCGCGCTGGCCGCCATGCTGGCGCATGAGATCAAGAATCCGCTCTCCGGCATCCGCGGCGCGGCGCAGCTGCTGGAGCAGCAGGCCTCGTCCGAGGACCGCATGCTGACGCGGCTGATCTGCGACGAGGCCGACCGCATCGTGACGCTGGTCGACCGCATGGAGGTGTTCGGCGACGAGCGCCCCGTGGTGCGCGGTCCCGTCAACATCCATTCCGTGCTCGATCACGTGAAGCGACTGGCGCAGTCGGGCTTTGCCCGCAACATCCGCTTCATCGAGGATTATGATCCCTCGCTGCCGCCGGTCCTGGCGAACCAGGATCAGCTCGTCCAGGTGTTCCTCAACCTCGTGAAGAACGCCGCCGAAGCGCTGATCGACGTCCCCGACGCCGAGATCCAGCTCACCACCGCGTTCCGTCCCGGCGTGCGCCTGTCAGTCCCCGGTCAAAAATCCCGTGTATCCCTGCCGCTCGAGTTCTGCGTGAAGGACAACGGACCAGGCGTGCCGGACGATCTTCTGCCCAACCTGTTCGATCCCTTCGTGACCACCAAGCAGACCGGCTCGGGTCTTGGCCTGGCGCTGGTCGCAAAGATCATCGGAGATCACGGGGGCATCATCGAATGCGAGTCTCAGCCGCGCAAGACCACCTTCCGCGTGCTGATGCCGATGTATTCCACATCGGTCAAACATGCCGATCAAAGCAGCCGCGACGGCTCTGCCGGGAAGTCGTCGTCTGCGTCACAGGGGGCGAAATGAGGATTAACGATGCCCGCAGGTAGCATTCTCGTTGCAGATGACGACACCGCCATCCGCACAGTTCTCAATCAGGCACTGTCCCGCGCCGGCTATGAGGTCAGGCTGACCGGCAATGCCGCAACGCTGTGGCGCTGGGTCAGCCAGGGGGAGGGCGATCTCGTCATCACCGACGTGGTGATGCCCGACGAGAACGCCTTCGACCTGCTGCCGCGGATCAAGAAGATGCGGCCCAATCTGCCCGTCATCGTCATGAGCGCGCAGAACACGTTCATGACCGCGATCCGCGCCTCCGAACGTGGGGCGTACGAATATCTGCCAAAGCCCTTCGACCTGAAGGAGCTGATCGCCATCGTCGGCCGTGCGCTGGCCGAGCCGAAGGAACGGGTCTCGACGCCGGACGAGGACGCCGAGATGGAGGCGATCCCGCTGGTCGGCCGCTCGCCGGCGATGCAGGAAATCTACCGCGTGCTGGCGCGCCTGATGCAGACCGACCTCACCGTGATGATCACGGGCGAGTCCGGCACCGGCAAGGAGCTGGTGGCGCGCGCGCTGCACGATTACGGCAAGCGCCGCAACGGCCCGTTCGTCGCGGTCAACATGGCCGCGATCCCGCGTGACCTCATCGAGTCCGAACTGTTCGGCCATGAGCGCGGCGCCTTCACCGGTGCCAACACCCGCGCCTCGGGCCGGTTCGAGCAGGCCGAGGGCGGCACGCTGTTCCTGGACGAGATCGGCGACATGCCGATGGAGGCGCAGACCCGCCTGCTGCGCGTGCTTCAGCAGGGCGAATACACCACCGTCGGTGGCCGCACTCCGATCAAGACCGACGTGCGAATCGTCGCGGCGTCCAACAAGGACCTGCGCGTCCTGATCCAGCAGGGCCTGTTCCGCGAAGATTTGTTCTTCCGCCTCAACGTCGTGCCGCTGCGGCTGCCCCCCTTGCGCGAGCGCATCGAAGACCTGCCGGACCTCGTGCGGCACTTCTTCACGCTGGCCGAGAAGGATGGCCTGCCGCCGAAGAAGCTCGATGCGCTGGCGCTGGAGCGGATGAAGCAGCACCGCTGGCCCGGCAATGTGCGCGAGCTCGAGAACCTCGCCCGGCGCCTCGCCGCGCTCTACCCGCAGGACGTGATCACCGGCTCCGTCATCGACGGCGAGCTTGCGCCGCCCACGGTCAGCCCCGGTGCCGCGGTCCAGCAGGGCGTCGACAATCTCGGCGGTGCGGTCGAGGCCTATCTGTCCTCGCACTTCCAGGGCTTCCCGAACGGCGTGCCACCGCCGGGCCTCTATCACCGCATCCTCAAGGAGATCGAGGTGCCGCTGCTCACGGCCGCGCTCGCCGCCACCCGCGGCAACCAGATCCGCGCCGCCGATTTGCTCGGTCTCAACCGCAACACGCTGCGGAAGAAGATCCGGGATCTCGATATCCAGGTATATCGGAGCGGGGGCTAGTCTTGCCGAACGGACGGTGGCTCAGCTCCCCCTACCAAAGCGGAGCTGAGCCTGTCCGGATCGCGCTGGCCGTTGTGGCTGGCGCGGTGAGCAAAAGTCCGAATCAGGCCGAAACGTTCCGTTGGAACGTATGAATTGTTATTCGACCGCAGGGCGCTGCGTCGCGCTCATCTGATCAGCCGTCCCGAGACCGGCTGGACGCTGGCGACGTTCGCCAGCGGCTGCTGCACCCCGAGACCATTGACCAAGAGGTCGGCGGCTACGATCAGCAGCAGCACGGCCGACACCATCATCGCGAGAAAGAACCTGTCCATGGCGGTCAATCCGCAGGGGCGGGAATCCGTTCCCGCAAGCGAGGTTTGCCAGAACAGCCGCCTGTGGATGCGCCGGTCCGTCGCGGCGAGGGCGCCGCGGAATTGTCGCAATTCGGCAACAATGTGGTATGAATACATCAGTATCCGCCCACCGCGGACCCCGTTTTCAGCACCATTGCCGGAATGACCAGCGCAGACACCTCGGCCGCACACTTCGACACGGCCCCAGCGGAAGAACCCCGGCGTTGGTCGGTGCGGCGCTGGCTGGCGCCCCTTGCCGTGGCTATGGCGTTGCTGTCGGCCCTCCTGACCTTCCTGGTCCTGACCGGTCTCACGAGGATCGAGCCGACGCCGGAGGTGGTCCGCTCGCTCTATCTGATCAATGCGGCCACGATCCTGCTGCTAGTCGGCATCATCGTCCGCGAGCTCTGGCAGCTGATCCTGGCGCGGCGGCGGGGCCGGGCGGCGGCGCGCCTCCACGTCCAGATCGTCAGCCTGTTCTCGATCGTGGCGGTGCTGCCGGCGGTGCTGGTCGCCGTCGTCGCCAACGTCACCATCGAGCGCGGCCTCGACCGGCTGTTCTCCGGCCCGACCAAGGAGGTGATCCAGAATTCGCTGACGATCGCGCGCGCCTATATGCAGGACCACGCGCAGCTGATCCGCGGCGACATTCTCGGCATGGCCAATGATATCGCCCACGCCCGGCCGCTCTACGACCAGGACCGCCGCTCGTTCCGCGAGCTGCTGACCGCCAGCGCCGGCTCCCGCAACCTGCCGGGCGCGATGATCATCGACAAGAACACCAACATCCTGGAATCGGCCGACACCGGCATGCGGCTCGCCTATTCGCCGCCGGCGCCGGACTTCCTCAGCAACGTCAACGAATCCGAGCCCGAGATCGCGGTGCTGCCGGACGCAAGCTTCGTCGCCGCGGTGATCCGGCTGCGCGCCTTCAACGACACCTTCCTTTATGTCGCGCGGCCGCTCGATCCGAACGTCGTCAACCAGCTCAAGCAGACCGAGGTCAGCGTCGCCGAATACGCCCAGATCGAGTCCCGCCGGCTCGGCATCCAGGTCGCCTTCGCCTTGATGTTCGCGGTGATCGCGCTGACCATCCTGATGGCCTCGGTGCTGATCGGCCTCAACTTCGCCAACTCGCTGGTGGCCCCGATCCGGCGGCTGATGAACGCGGCCCACACGGTCTCGACCGGCGACCTCCATGTGAAGGTGCCGGTGCATCAGTCGGAAGGCGACCTCGCCCAGCTGGGTGAGACCTTCAACAAGATGACGCAGGAATTGCGCAGCCAGCGTGACGAGCTCGTCAACGCCAGCGATCTCATCGACAGCCGCCGCCGCTTCATTGAGGCCGTGCTCTCGTCCGCAAGCGCCGGCATCATCGGCGTCGACAATTCGGGCAGCGTCGGCATCCTCAACCGCTCCGCCGAGAAGCTGATCGGGCACTCCGAAGCCGAGACGCTCGGCCATCCGCTCTCCGACGTGCTGCCCGAGCTCGAGGAGATGATGAAGACGGCGCGTGAAGGGACCCAGCGCCTGGTGCAGGGCCAGATCACGATCACGCGCGACGGCACCGAGCGCAACCTGTCGGTCCGCGTCAGCGCCGAGAAGACCAGCCAGCCGCACGACAGCTACATCATCACGCTCGACGACATCACCGAGCTGGTCTCGGCGCAGCGCACTTCGGCCTGGGGCGACGTTGCGCGCCGCATCGCGCATGAAATCAAGAATCCGCTGACGCCGATCCAGCTCTCGGCCGAGCGCATCCGCCGCAAGTTCGGCAAAGACATCACCGAGACCAAGGACAAGCAGATCTTCGAGCAGTGCACAGACACCATCGTGCGCCAGGTCGACGATATCCGCCGCATGGTCGACGAGTTCTCGCGTTTCGCGCGGATGCCCAAGCCGGTGATGGAGGGCGAGGACGTCGCCGACACCGTTCGGCAGGCGGTGTTCCTGATGAAGGTCGCCCATCCCGAGATCGATATCGAGGCCGAATTCAAGGAAGATCCGCTGCGCGCCCAGTTCGACCGGCGGCTGATCTCGCAGGCGGTCACCAACATCGTCAAGAACGCCACCGAGGCGATCGAGCAGGTCCCGCCGGAGGAGCTCGGCAAGGATTACGGCAAGGGCCGCATCGATGTCGTGGTCTCGCGCGAGGGCGAGGACGTGCTGATCGACGTCATCGACAACGGCATCGGCCTGCCCAAGGTCGCGCGCTCGCGCCTCCTCGAGCCATATGTGACAACGCGGGCCAAGGGCACCGGGCTTGGCCTGGCGATCGTCGGCCGCGTGCTCGAAGACCATGGCGGGCGTATCGAGCTGAAGGACGCTTCCGATTTCCGCGAGGGCCAGCGCGGCGCGTGGATGCGGATGCGTTTTGCGATCTCCGGTGCTCCCGCGAAGAGCGAGGGGACCGAGCAGGCATCGTCGGCCGCAAACGCGGTCAAGGAGATCGCCAAGGCCCCCGAAACAAAACAGCCGGCCGCCGAAACCAAAGAGGCGGCTGAAAAGACCAATGATTCAACGAAGATCGAAGCCTCAACAGGCATCTGACAAGACAGGCGCGAACCATGGCAAGTGAAATTCTGATTGTCGATGATGAGGCCGATATTCGCGATCTCGTTGCGGGTATTCTCGAAGACGAGGGCTTCGTGACCCGGACCGCCCGCGACAGCGATACGGCGCTCGCCGAGATCGCCAATCGCAGGCCGCATCTGGTGTTTCTCGACATCTGGCTCCAGGGCTCCAAGCTCGACGGCTTGCAGCTGCTGGAGCAGGTCAAGAAGGACAATGCCGATCTGCCGGTCGTGATGATCTCCGGCCACGGCAACATCGAGACCGCGGTCGCCGCGATCAAGCGCGGCGCCTACGACTTCATCGAGAAGCCGTTCAAGGCCGACCGCCTGATCCTGGTCGCGAACAGAGCGCTCGAGAACTCGCGGCTCAAGCGCGAGGTCAAGGAGCTGAAGCAGCTCGCGCCGAGCGCAAGCTCGCTCGTCGGCCGCTCGCCGAGCATGAACCAGCTGCGCCAGACCATCGACCGCGCGGCCAAGGCCAACAGCCGCATCCTGATCGTCGGCCCGGCCGGTGCCGGCAAGGAGCTGACCGCGCGCACGCTGCATACGGCCTCGGGCCGCGCCGATGGTCCGTTCGTCGTGATCAATGCCGCCGCGATCACGCCGGAGCGCATGGAACACGAAATGTTCGGCGTCGAGCAGTCCAATGGCGAGCAGCCGCGCAAGCCCGGCGCGCTCGAGGAGGCCCATGGCGGCACGCTGTTCATCGACGAGATCGCGGACATGCCGCGCGAGACCCAGAACAAGATTTTGCGCGTGCTGGTCGAGCAGTCGTTTCAGCGTGTCGGCGGCACCGCCAAGGTGCAGGTCGACGTCCGCATCATCTCCTCAACCGCGCGAAATCTCGAAGAGGAGATCGCGGCCGGTCATTTCCGCGAAGACCTCTATCATCGGCTCTCGGTGGTGCCGATCCGCGTGCCCGCGCTCTCCGAGCGGCGCGAGGACATTCCGGAATTGATCGACTATTTCATGGAGCAGATCTCGGCCGGCAGCGGCCTGCCCAAGCGGCAGATCGGGCAGGACGCGATGGCGGTGCTGCAATCGCATGTCTGGCCGGGCAACGTGCGCCAGCTCCGCAACAACGTTGAGAGAGTCATGATTCTGGCCGCGGGCGGCCCGGAGGTGATCATCACCGCCGACATGCTGCCGCAGGACGTCGGCTCGATGGTGCCGGCGATGCCGACCAGCAACAATGGCGAGCACATCATGGGGCTGCCGCTGCGCGAAGCGCGCGAAGTGTTCGAGCGCGACTATTTGATTGCACAGATCAGCCGTTTTTCAGGAAATATTTCTCGCACGGCTGAGTTTGTTGGCATGGAACGTTCGGCGTTGCACCGGAAGCTGAAGGCGCTCGGTGTCGGCTGACACCGCGACGTCGCGGCCGTAGCTCAGGGATTAGCAAGGAAAATCATCGATTTCCGTAGTTTTTCGGGGCAATTGGGCGTGGCCTGCCGCGTGAAGCGGCTTGCCTAATAACCCGTCCTGTCCTCTAATCGAACCGCTGTTCCTCCGAGGGGGATCTCATGAGGAATAGCAACCGGAAGAGGCCCCGAATGTCACAAAGAGGGCCGCAACCGGCGCAATAAAAAGAAACTCAAAGCGAGAAAAAAACAATGGCGGCAGACCGCGCACAAAACCTACAGGACACCTTCCTCAATCACGTTCGCAAAACCAAGACGCCACTGACGATCTTTCTGGTCAACGGAGTGAAGCTCCAGGGCATCGTGACCTGGTTCGACAATTTCTGTTTGCTGCTTCGGCGTGACGGTCACTCGCAGCTTGTCTACAAGCATGCGATCTCGACCATCATGCCTGGCGCTCCGATCCAGTTGTTCGAAGGCGGCGAGGATCAGCCGGCTTGAGAGTGATCTGATTGGAACCCCGGAATTTCGACGGGGACGCCGACCGTCCGCGGTCGGCAGGGGCGAAGCAGACGGGGCGGGTGCTTGTCATCGGCCCCTACTTGCGTGTGCGCGCGGGCGGTGCCGACACGCAATCGGAAAGCCATGTTCAGCGTGACGCGGAGGCCCGGCTCGATGAAGCCGCCGGCCTCGCGCGGGCGATCGACCTCGTCATTGCCGATGCCATCATCGCGCCGATCAACCAGATCCGCCCCGCGACCTATATCGGCAAGGGCAAGGTCGAGGAGATCGCCGCGCTGGCCAAGAGCCTCGACGTCGAGCTCGTGGTGATGGATTGCGCGCTGGCGCCGATCCAGCAGCGCAATCTCGAGAAGGAGTTGCACGCCAAGGTGCTCGACCGCACCGGGCTCATCCTGGAGATCTTCGGCCGCCGCGCCAAGACCAAGGAAGGCTCGCTCCAGGTCGAGCTTGCGCATCTCAACTACCAGCGCTCGCGCCTCGTTCGCTCCTGGACCCATCTGGAACGCCAGCGCGGCGGTTTCGGCTTCATGGGCGGTCCCGGCGAGACGCAGATCGAGGCCGATCGCCGCCTGATCCAGGAGCGCATCTCGAAACTCGAGGGCGAGCTGAAGAAGGTGCAGGCGACGCGACGGTTGCATCGTGCCGGACGCCAGCGCGTGCCGTATCGCGTCGTCGCCCTGGTCGGCTACACCAATGCCGGCAAGTCGACGCTGTTCAACCGCCTGACCCGCGCCGACGTTCAGGCCGCCGACATGCTGTTCGCCACACTCGATCCGACGCTACGCGCGCTCACTTTGCCGCATGGCGGCAAGGCGATGCTGTCGGACACCGTCGGTTTCATCTCCAACCTGCCGACGCAGCTCGTCGCGGCCTTCCGCGCCACGCTGGAGGAGGTGCTGGAGGCCGACGTCATCCTGCATGTGCGCGACATCTCGCACGAGGATGCCGAGGCCCAGCAAAGCGACGTTGACGCCGTGCTGCGCCAGCTCGGCATCAACCCCGACGATTCCGGCCGGATCATCGAGGTGTGGAACAAGATCGACCGTTACGACACCGAGCAACGCGAAGAGCTTCTGAATATCGCAGCGCGCAGGCCGGAGGATCACCCGGCGATGCTGGTGTCGGCCGTGTCAGGCGAGGGGATCGACGCGCTGCTCGCCG
Source organism: Bradyrhizobium sp. Pa8 (assembly GCF_052588265.1). Taxonomy (NCBI): domain Bacteria; kingdom Pseudomonadati; phylum Pseudomonadota; class Alphaproteobacteria; order Hyphomicrobiales; family Nitrobacteraceae; genus Bradyrhizobium; species Bradyrhizobium sp. Pa8. The sequence goes on from NZ_CP176767.1 coordinate 4,814,925, forward strand.
CGATCGAGGAACGGCTCGCCGCAAAACGCACCACGCTCGATCTCTCTATCGACGCCGCCGACGGCGCCGGCATCAGCTGGCTGCATCGAAATGCGGAGGTGCTGACGAAGGAGCTGCACGACGGCCGCTTCGACATGACCGTACGGGTCGACGAGACCAAGCGGGATATCGTGGTGAACCGGTTCGATGCCGTGCCGCGCGTGGCGTGATCCGAAGGGCGCGGTGCGCCCGACAAGCTTGCGTGCGATATCGACCATATCCGCGTTTCTGGGTTGAGACGCGTAACGCTAGAACGGAATGGTCAGGCCCGGAGTCTTCGCTTGCGCCTTGGTGTAGGCGACGCCGTGGATCTTGATCCCACGCTCGTCCAGCAACGAAATGATACCGCCCTGGTTCGACAATTCCATCGGCTTCTGCACGACGACGGCAAGCGTGCCCCCGGCCACGATCTTCCCTGACAGGGCCATTTTGTTCTTCTGCTTGTCGGCCAGCATCCAGCCGGTGAGATCGATGTCGCGATCGGCTGTATTGAGCAGCGTGACGACTTCCCGCTCGGGCGTCTTCACGGCGTTGACGAGTGCTGCAATGATGCGCACGAGTCCGTCAGGCATTTGCCCGGTCGGAGGAGCCGTCGGATCTGGCGGCTGTGTCGGCGTGCCGAGATCGATGGGGTCACCGGTCTTGTCGTCGGTGTGCCAGGCCTGCGTCTGGAATTTGAGGAAGACCGCCGTCCATAGCTTCTGATCCGGGAATTCGAACACCAGCCCGCCGTCTTGCCATGGCCCGTTGTCGCCCGAGAACCTTCCGATTGGATTTCCCTGATTCATATGGATGTCGTGGATGCCGCGGCCCGGCCGGAAGCCGAAATAATTGTCGGCCTTGGTCTCCGGCCCCCATGTCTCACCGAATGCGTAGATCATCGCGGTTTCGTTTGAGAGCGCGCGCTGGACGAACTGGTCGAGCTTCTCGTTGAGGTCATTGTCCGGTCCGGGCATGGACAGCGGCAGCGGGATCATCTCCTGGGGCTGCATCAGATTGCCGCGAATGAAGTCCAGCGCGATGCTGGCCGGCTTCGGCGGCTGCGGGTGCAGGCCCTCCGCCAACGCCGCGAGTTGATCGGTGATCGGATGGACAAAGTGCGATCGCACCAGGAACTCGACTTCGCTTCCGTCGCCTGACTGCACATTGACGGCGATGCGGAAATCCGCGTTGTCGGCCACGACATGGACCTGATAGTGCGGCGACTGGCCGGTGCCGAAACGCATCGCGATCGGGCGTCCCTTGAGGACCGAATAGTGCTTTAGTGGCATCGCACTCACCTGAGGTGGGATTTCGGCTGCGCGGGCTCCGTTGCTCAACTTTAGACTGCTTGTCGTGACGGTTTCATGGCTTGACTACGATCCGCCATGACCGCCTCGCTGCCTTCGGGAAAAGATGCTGACCTATACCTCCTTCGCGATCGCTTCGATCCCTGCGGGCACGCCTATGGAGCATGCCGCAAGCTAGCGACGGGCCTGCGAGCGAGTCTCTGATACCGGTTTCGCCTCACTCTTCGCCGCGTTCCACAGCGCGTCCATCTCCGCCAGCGACGCCTGCTCCAGCGTCCGCCCCTGCGCCTCGAGCGCCCGTTCGATGAAGGCGAACCGCCGCTCGAATTTCGCGTTGGTGGCGCGTAGCGCGGCTTCCGGATCGGCATCGACATGGCGGGCGAGATTGACCAGCGCGAACATCAAGTCGCCGGTCTCTTCCGCCAGCCCCTCGTTGTCGTTGCGGTCGAGCGCTGCCTCGATCTCGTCGGCTTCTTCGCGGATTTTCGCCAGCACCGCGCGCGGGTCGTTCCAGTCGAAGCCGACCGTCGAGGCCTTGCGCTGGAGCTCCATCGCGCGGGTCAGCGCGGGCTGGCCGGCCTTGACGGCCGAGAGTAACGACTTGTGCGTCGGCGCTTCCTCCGGCGGTCGGCGCGCCGCACGTTCGGCTTTCTCCTCGGCCTTGATGCGGTCCCAGACTTCCTTGACGTGGGAGGAGGCGAGATTGCCGTCCTTGTCGGCGAAGACATGGGGATGGCGCCGGATCATCTTGCGGGTGATGGCTTCGACGACGTCGCCGAAGGCAAAGGCATTCTGTTCTGAAGCCATCTGGGCGTGGAACACGACCTGGAGCAGCAGGTCACCAAGCTCCTCGCGCAGATCGTCGAGATCGCCGCGGCTGATCGCCTCGACCACCTCATAGGCTTCCTCGATCGTGTAGGGCGCGATCGTCGCAAAATTCTGCTCGAGGTCCCAGGGGCAGCCGGTCACCGGCGTGCGCAGCGCCGCCATGATCTCGATCAGGCGGGAAATGTCACGGGAAGGGGTCATTGCGGGGCAGTCTCCTGGGTCCAAAACCTTATGCCAAAAGCGGCCCGCCGTTCCCAGCGCGGCGCGGCGGAACAGGCCGATTTCCACCGATTGGCGGCAGATTGGCGAGGTGCTAAAGCGCGGGCCATGAGTGACGCATTTTCATCACAAACCGCCCTGGTGCTGTTTTCCGGCGGCCAGGATTCCACCACCTGCCTCGCCTGGGCGCTGAGCCGCTTCGCGCGCGTGGAGACGCTGGGGTTCGACTATGGCCAGCGCCACGCCATCGAGCTTGCCTGCCGCGACCGGCTGTTCGACGGCATCAAGGGTCTGCGCGCAGACTGGGCCGCAAGACTCGGCGAGAGCCACACGCTGTCGATCCCGACGCTGGCGGCCTTGTCCGAAACGGCGCTGACGCGCGACGTCGCGATCGCGATGGGCGCCGACGGCCTGCCGAACACGTTCGTGCCTGGCCGCAATCTGGTGTTCCTGACATTTGCCGCGACGCTGGCCTACCGGCGCGGTATCACCCACATCGTCGGCGGCATGTGCGAGACCGATTATTCCGGCTATCCCGATTGCCGCGACGACACCATCCGCGCCACGCAGGCCGCGCTCTCGCTCGGCATGGCCAGGCAATTCGAGCTGCATACGCCACTGATGTGGATCGACAAGGCGGCGACGTGGAAGCTCGCCCACGACCTCGGCGGCGCAGGACTGGTCGATCTCATCCGCGAGCACTCGCACACCTGCTATCTCGGCGAACGCGGCGCGCAGCATGACTGGGGTTATGGCTGCGGCGAGTGCCCGGCGTGCAGTTTGCGGGCGAAGGGATGGCGGGAGTTTGCGGCGGGGCGCTGAGGCCACATATTCGGTGTCATCGCCCGCGAAAGCGGGTGATCCAGTATCCCAGAGACCGTGCTTGAGTCGAGAGGCCGCGGCGTGCTGGATTCCCCGCTTTCGCGGGGAATGACAGCGGAGGGCTTGGCACGCGCGCGCCTCTTACCGAACTACCGAAAATCTTCTTCCAGCAGCTCGATCGGCTTGCCGTGCGGCGTGCGGTCGGCGGCGTGGTCCCAGGCGTCGCGGTAGCGGTGCAGCGTCTCCGTCGATGCGACGCCCTTGCTTGCAACCAAACCTTCCAGCGTGGCGAGCCAGTGCAGGTAATAGGTCTCGCCCGTGTCAGGGTCGCCGGCGGCTTGCGCGCGCTTGATCTCCGAGGCCAAGGCTGCGGCCCATTCCGGCCAGGTGAACACGCCGCGCTCGTGCAGCGTCAGCGCCATCGCAAACGCATGCGCTTCCCAAGGCGCGCGGAACACCGGGCCGTCGTCATCGCGCGGAATGCTCGGAATGGCCGCCGTCGCGGCGGCCGCAGCCGTGCTGCCCATCACGCCGGGTCCAGATAGGGTTCGAAGGCGTCGATCGACACCTTCAAGGTCGGATCACCGTCCGCGCCCCAGAGATCGCTGCCCTCGAACACGACCGTGTAGAGCCATTGCGGATTCTCACCGAGCTCCATCGCCGCCGAATCCGGAAACACGTGGCAGCCGTGGTTCAGCTCGACGACACCGACATGGCCGCGCACATAGCGCGGCAGCCGCGTATGCGTGGTCGGATGAATGTTCCTGGCGCGGACGCGGTCGCCGATGTTGAATTTTGCCGGCGCCGGAGCAGGGCGGGCGAACTTGCCGCGCACCATGACGCGCTCGACATTGGCGATGTCGAACTTGCCGTGCTTGAGCGCCCTTGCAGGCTGCATCGCGTGACCGGCAGCGACCTCCTCCCGGGTGAGGTAGCCCTTCTCGATCAGCATTTCCTCGAGCCCGAGAAACCATTTCTTGTAATAGGAGCTCGACAGATAGACGTGCGGCGGCAGCGTCTCGCGATAGAAGCGCGAGGTGTCGATATTGAAGGCGCCGGCGGCGCCCATCGCGCGCACCATGGCGAGAACACGCGATTCCCACTCCTCGTGAAACATCGGCTCGTTCGGCTCGGCGTCGACCTTGCCGAACCCGTCCATGCCGCCCATGTCGTGGACACCGTTCACGAGGGCGCTCCAGGCGTCTTGGGAAAGCCCGTGCCGATCATGGAATCGCGCGTGACGAGCTCGGCGAGCTGTTCCTCGCTCCACCCCTCCGTGCCTTCGGGACGCATCGGCAGCACCAGGAAGCGGGTCTCGGCCGTCGAATCCCAGACACGGATTTCCATGTCCTTCGGCAGCGTGACGTCGAAATCGGCGAGCACGCCGCGCGGGTCCTTCACCGCGCGCGAGCGGTAGGGCGCGGCCTTGTACCAGACCGGCGGCAGCCCCAGCATTTCCCAAGGGTAGCAGGAGCACAGCGTACACACGACCATGTTGTGGCGCTCTGGCGTATTCTCGACCACGACGAGATGGTCGCCGACGCGGCTGACATGGCCGAGCGTGCCGATGGCCTTCGAGCCATCCTCCAGCAGCGCCTGCTTAAAGGCCGGGTCGGTCCAGGCCTTGGCGACGACGCGCGCGCCATTGTGCGGTCCGATCCTGGTCTCATAGGCCTGGATGATGGCGTCGAGCGCGGCCGGCTCGACATAGCCTTTTTCGGTCAAGATCGTCTCGAGTGCGCGCACGCGCAGCTCGGTCTCCGACAGCTCGGAATGGTCGTGATGATGGTCGTGATCGTGGCTCATGGCGCAAAGATAGGCGCAATGGTCCCTGCCTGTCGAGTATGCGCTGGGGCGCAACCGGGTCCCATATTCGTGAGGCCGGATGTAGGCTAGCCTCGCAGCAAAGCGGATAAGGAGACATTGGTGACGGACTTCGTGAAGATCGAGAAGGGGCTCGGACCGGAGGGGCGGATTGCGGTGGTGCGGTTCGACCGCGGCGACGGCATCAACGCGCTCTCGCCGGAGGCGCTGCGCCAGCTCACCGCAGCCGCGCGCAGCTTCGAGGATGATGCCGCAACGTCCGTCGTGGTTCTGACGGGCAGCACCAGCGCCTTCAGCGCCGGCTTCGACTTGAAAGATGCCGAAGGGAGCTCGCGCAAGGACATGGATCTCGGCACGCTGCGGCGGCATCTAAAGCTCGGACCGCGTCTGACCCATGCCTGGCAGGAGATGGAGCAGATCACGATCGCGGCCATCGAGGGTTTTTGCGTCGGCGGCGGCGTCGCGCTGGCCGTGGCGCTCGACTTCCGCGTGATGGGGCGCAATGCGCATCTGCGCGTGCCCGAGATCGGACTCGGGATGAACATGAGCTGGCAGAGCATCCCGCGCATGCTGCATCTGATCGGGCCGGCCCGCACCAAGCAGGCGGTGATCCTGGCCGACCAGCGCATCAGCGCTGATGAGGCCTATGAATGGGGCCTGGTGGAACAGGTGACCGACCCGGGCCATGCGTTCGATGCCGCCATGGAGCTTGCTCGGAAGGTCGCCGCGCAGCCGCCGCTCTCGGTCGCCATGACCAAGCTGACCGTCAACCGGCTCGCACATGCGCTGGACGATCTCGCCAGCCACATGGACGTCGACCAGTTCGCGCTGGCGAGTCTCACCGAAGACCACAAGGAGGGCGTCGAGGCGTTCCTGACCCGCCGCAAGCCGCGCTTCAAGGGGCGGTAGAACGTGAAGTCAGGCCATTGATCGCGCCGCGGACAGTCCGTATACGCCGCGCTAGGACAAAAACGGCTCGGCCAACGGGCGGTACAATGCGACGACAATCGAGGGGGAGGGCCCATGGCCGCTAGCTCGCAGACGCCTCAGGCAAAAGGGTCTAGCTGGAAGCTGATCGCGCCGCTCGTGGTGTGGCTGGCCATCTATCTGTGGCCGGTGCCGACGGGTCTCAACGCCAATCAGTGGCACTATTTTGCCGTGTTCGCGGCCGTCATCACCGGACTCATCCTGGAATCGATGCCGGTCGGCGCGGTCGGGTTCATCGGGCTGACGGTCGCAGGCGTCGCCGGCTATATCGATCCCGATCCCGGCAAATCGCTGCGCTGGATGCTGGCAGGATTTGCCGAGAGCACGGTGTGGCTGATCGTCGGCGCCTTCGTATTCTCGATCGGTTATCGCAAGAGCCAGCTCGGCCGCCGCATCGCACTGGTGCTGGTGCAGAAGCTCGGCCGCAACACGCTTGGTCTCGGCTATGCGGTCGCGATGTCGGACTTCCTGCTGGCACCAGCGACGCCATCCAACACCGCGCGCAGCGGCGGCATCGTCTATCCCATCATCAGCAACATCCCGCGCATCTACGGCTCCGAGCCCGGGCCGACCGCCGGCAAGATCGGCACCTATGTGATGTGGACGGCGTTTGCGGCAACCGCGATTACCAGCTCGCTGTTCTTCACCGCGCTCGCGCCCAATGCGGCCGCGCTTGCGATCGCCAAGAAGACTGCCGGCGTCGAGGTGAGCTGGGCGCAGTGGTTCGTCGGCTTTGCGCCGCTCGGCATCCTCCTGATGATCCTCGTGCCGCTGCTCAGCTATGTGGTCTGCCGTCCCGAGGTGAAGCACAGCCCGGAGATATCCGAATGGGCGGCCAGGGAGCTCAGCGAGATGGGCCCGATGTCGCGCAACGAGTGGATCATGCTGGCTCTGATCATCCTCGCGATGTTCCTGTGGATCGCGGGCTCTAGCCCGGACATCCACGTGCCGCTGCTCGGCTCGAACTTCGTCAACGCCACCACCGTCGTGTTCATCGTGATCTCGCTGATGCTGGTGACGGGCGTGATCGAGTTCGCCGACATCGTCAGCGAGAAGAGCGCCTGGGAGGTGTTCTTCTATTTCACCTCGCTGCTGACGCTGGCCTCGGGCCTCAACGAAATCGGCTTCATCAAATGGTTCGCGACCGAATACGCCAAACCGCTCGCGGGGCTGTCGCCGTCGACCGCGATGATCCTGCTGGTCGCGCTGTTCTTCTGGATCCACTACTTCTTCTCGAGCATCACCTCGCATGCGGCGGCCGTGCTGCCGGTGGTGCTCGCGGTGGGATCGGGCATTCCCGGCCTGCCGGTCACGACGCTCGCCATGCTCTGCATGTATTCGCTCGGCCTGATGGGCGTGATCTCGCCTTACGCGACGGGACCCGCGCCGATGTATTTCGGCAGCGGCTACATCGGGAAGGGCCAGTTCTGGGGCTTTGGGCTGCTGTTCGGGCTGCTCTATTTCGCGGGACTGCTGCTGATCGTGCTGCCCTGGTTGCAGATCAGCTGAGCGGGGCCGGAAGCTCATACCCTCGGCAGACGAATTTTCTTCGCCGGGGTGGGATTCGGGAAACTTCGTCCAACTCCCCGCAAATATCTGACATTGCAAGGAAGACCTGAAAAGGCGATGGTGCGTGCTGCAGTGCAGCGCGTTCCACCCGAACCCTCGCCGCGATTTCACTCTCAGTCGCTTGACGCGACCGGTTCCCGCATGCCCCACGGGGGCAGCAGGAACTGTTGTGCATGAAGGCCGCCTCCATGAACGCCCACCAATCGCTCGCAATCGGACAGAAGATCGAAACGCTTGAAGCGATTTCACCTGCCGCCGAGATCGCTGACGCGATGGTGCGTTTCGAGGGCATCTCGAAGATCTATCCGGCCTATCGCGGCAAGCCCGGCGTCAACGCCCTGCAAGACATCGACTTCGCGATTGCGCGCGGCTCGATCACCGGCGTCATCGGCCGCTCGGGCGCCGGCAAGTCGAGCCTGGTCCGGCTGATCAACGGGCTGGAGAAGCCGACCACTGGCCGCGTGATCGTCGATAACAGCGATATCTCTGCGCTGGCAGGCCGCGAATTGCGGCTGGCGCAGCGCTCGATCGGGATGATCTTCCAGCATTTCAACCTGCTGTCGTCGCGTACGGCGGCCGACAACATCGCGCTGCCGCTGGAGATCGCCGGCTGGGCCAAGGCCGACATCAAGGCCCGCGTCGCCGAACTGCTGGCGCTGGTCGGCATCGCCGACAAGCATGACCGTTATCCTTCCGAACTCTCGGGCGGCCAGAAGCAGCGCGTCGGCATTGCCCGTGCGCTGGCGACGCGGCCGAGCGTGCTGCTGTCGGACGAGGCGACCTCGGCGCTCGATCCGCAAACCACGCGCGCGATCCTCGATCTGCTCGCCAACATCAACGGCGAGCTCGGAGTGACCATCGTGCTGATCACCCACGAAATGTCCGTGGTGCGCCAGCTCGCCAAGGAGGTCGTGGTGCTCGACGCCGGCCACGTCGTCGAGAGCGGCCATGTCGCCGACATCTTCACCCACCCAAAACATCCGATCACGCAGTCCTTCCTCGCCGAAGTGATCGGCGACAGCCTGCCCGTGTCGCTTGCGAGCCGGATCGTGGCGCAGCCGTCCGCGGGCTGGCAGGCGGTGATCCGCGTCCAGGTGCGCGGGGCAGGGGCCGGCGACACGCTGGTGGCGCGGCTCGCCCGCGATCTCAGTCTCGACGTCTCGCTGCTGTCGGCCCGCATCGACGAGATCGGCGGCCAGCATGTGGGCTCGCTGACCCTCGGTATTCCTCTCGGTATTTCCGGTGGTGAGGACGCGGTGACGCGGACGCTGGCCTGGCTCTCTCAATATCAATTCTCGGCGGAGCGTCTCGGCTATGTCGCCTGAACTCATCAACCTGATCGTCCAGGCCACCGGCGAAAGCCTCTACATGGTGGGCATCGCGGCGCTGCTCGGCACCGCCTTCGGCCTGCCGCTCGGCGTCTTTCTCGCGACCAGCCGGAAAGGGGAGCTGTTTTCGGCCCCCGCCGTCAATCGCGTGCTCGGCATCGTCGTCAATGCAACGCGCTCCACGCCCTTCATCATCCTGGTCGTCGCCATCATCCCGTTTACGCGGCTCATTGCCGGCACTTCGATCGGATCGACCGCGGCGATCGTGCCGCTGGTCATCGCATCGACGCCGTTCATCGCGCGTCTAGTCGAGGCCGCGATCCGCGAGGTCGATGGCGGCCTGATCGAAACCGCGTCCTCGTTCGGGGCCTCGCCGATCCAGATCGTGCTCAAGGTGCTGATCCCCGAGGCGTTGCCGGGACTTCTGCTGGCGCTGACGCTCGCGGTGGTCAGCCTGCTCGGCTACTCCGCCATGGTCGGTGCCGTCGGCGGCGGCGGGCTCGGCGATCTCGGCATCCGCTACGGCTATCAGCGCTTCATGCCGGAGATGATGCTCGCCGTCGTGGTCGTGCTGATCGCACTGGTCCAGCTCGTGCAGAGCGCGGGCGATTATCTCGCACGCCGGGTCAACCGCCGGCTGCGGCAGCGCTGATACACATTTTCTGAAACTGGAGACTTCAATGCGTTTTCTCGCAACCCTTGCGGCTGCAGCCTTGCTTGCGACCACCGCTCAGGCCGAAACCATCCGCGTCGGCGTCACCGCCGGCCCCCATGCAGAGATCCTGGACGTGGTGAAGAAGGTCGGCGCCGAGCGCGGCCTCGACATCAAGGTGGTCGAGTTCACCGACTACGTGATACCGAACCAGGCGCTGGCGCTGAAAGACCTCGAGGCGAACTCGTTCCAGCACGAGCCGTACTTGAAGAACCAGATCTCCAAGACCGGCTGGAAGATCGTCAAGGTCGCGAACACGATCGGCTCGCCGCAGGGCGTCTATTCGCAGAAGTACAAGAAGCTCGCCGATCTGCCGGAAGGCGCCCGCGTTGCGATTGCCAACGATCCCTCCAACGGCGCCCGCGGCCTGATGATCCTGGCGCTGCACGGCGTGATCAAGCTGAAGGACCCGAACAACGTCTCTTCGACCATTGCCGACATCACCGACAACCCGAAGAAGCTGCGCTTCGTCGAGCTCGATGCCGCCCAGCTTCCGCGCGCGCTGCAGGACGTTGACGTCGTCTCGATCAACAACAATTACGCCGTGCAGGCCGGCCTCAATCCGGCGACCGATGCGATCGCGCGCGAGAACCCCGATGGTCCCTGGGTCAACATCCTCGCCGTCCGCGAGGAGGACAAGGACAAGCCGTGGGTGAAGCAGCTGATCGAGGTCTATCACTCCGATCCCGTGAAGGCGTTTCTTGAGACGCGCTTCAAGGGCACCTATCTGGCGACCTGGTAAGGCAGCAAGCGCGTCAGGCAGCGAGCCTGGCGCGCCGTAGCGTCACCGAGGGGAGCTCGGAGAAGTGGCGCTTGTAGTCGAGCGAGAACTGGCTGAAGTGCCAGAAGCCGTGTTGCACAGCGACGTCGTAGACCGAGGTTTCGGCGCCGCCGGCGCGCCTCAGATCCCGGCGCACCCGGTTCAGCCGCATCGCGCGCCAATAGTGCATCGGGCTCGTACCCACGACTTCACGGAAGCAATAGCCGAGCTTGCGCGGGCTCGCGCCGACCGCCTTGCAGACCTCCAGCAGCGACAGCGAGCGATCGCCGCTGCCGTGCATCAGCTCACGGGCGCGATCCACCGTGCGCTTACGCGCCGTGGCGCTTCGGCCGGGATCGCTGGGCTGGGCCGTCGGCAACATGTCCATGATCTCGACGAGGAGGGCGTGCTCCAGCGCCTGCCGCGCGGCCGGATCGTCGAACCGTTCGGGTGTGGCCGTGATGGTCTCGTGAATGGCGGCGAGATGGGCGCGCAGCCGCGCGACCGGCGCCTCCGCCATCTCGATCACCCGCAACTGGTGCCAGACGGCACGCGGCAATTCGATGTCGAGGCGAGCGGCAAGCTCCGCGATCAGCACCGCGCTGGCGACGACACCGCGCAGCTCGAAGGCCTTCGGCGTACACATGTCGATCTCGGCATCGATGCTGGCGATGACTTGGGAGCCTGCAACACTGGCTCCGTTGCAATGGACTTCGCCGTCGCTGTGCCAGGGCAAACCGATGCCAAAACTGTCGGCTCCGAGCTGGCCGTATTGGCGGACTTGCTGGCTGGTGATCTCGCGGAAGACTTCGAGCCGGGGCAGGGAGAGTTGCGTGAAGCTGCCGCGGAAGGCGCCGGCGCTGATCTGGTCGTAGCTCAGGCGCCAGCGGCCGAGCGCGGCGCAATGCTCGTCGACGTCGGTACTGCGCGCCTGAAATAGGTTTGCAGCCGAGTCTGGAGTCGGAAGAGTTGCGCTTAAGGCCATGACATCACGTCGAAATTTGGTAGCCAGGAGCTAACAATAACCACGCCAGACTGGCACGGCCATGGCCGCTGTCCAGCAAAATATTGCCGGATCTCGATAACGCCCGATGCGGCCTGTGTGCAGTCTTCTCCCTTGCCGTTCCGACATCGCAGTCGGGATGGCCTTGCGGAGGATCGAGATGCGACCGACGGACATCATGCGCGGCAGCCCACCTGCGCCCGAAGCCCAGGTGACGCGCGGCAACTGGCGTAGCTTCCCCGCCATCCGCTGGGGCTTCACCCACACCCGCGAGGTGCTGCCGACCGCCGAGGTCCGCCGCTCGGCCTGTCCGACTCCGATGCCGAGCGCACCGCGCGAGCTGCAAAAGCTCGACTTCACCGCGCCCGACGGCAAGCCGACCACGATCGAAGCCACGCTGCGCGAAACTTTTGGGGATGCGCTGCTGGTGATGCATCGGGGCACGCTGATCCACGAATGGTACGGCGACGTCATGAGCGCGACCACGCCGCATCTGATCTGCTCCATCAGCAAGTCGATCGCCGGCACGCTCGGCGGCGTGCTGGCTGCGCGCGGCCTGCTCGATCCCGAGGCGAGGGTGGTGCGCTACGTGCCGGAGCTGGAGAGCTCGGTCTATGGCAGCTGCACCGTCCGCAACGTGCTCGACATGGCCGTCGCCATCAAGTTCGAGGAGGATTACGAGGATCCGGCCGGCGATGTCGCGCGCTATCGCTTCTCCTCGGGCTGGGACGTGCCGCCGCACGGCGTCGAGCCCGGCCATCAGCGCGCCTATCTCACCACGCTGCGTGGGACCGGCAAGCCGCACGGCAAGGTGTTCCACTACGTCTCGACCAACACGGAAGTGCTCGGCTGGGTCTATGAGCGCGCCTGCGGCATGCCTTACCATCGCATCCTCTCCGACTATCTCTGGCAGCCGATGGGCGCCGAGGAGGATGGCTCCCTCACGCTCGACAGCCACGGCATGGGCCGCATCGCCGGCGGGCTTTCCGTTACCGCGCGCGATCTGCTGCGCTTCGGCGAAATGATCCGCTGCCGCGGCGTGGTCGAGGGACGGCAGGTGGTGCCGGGCTGGTGGATCGACGACATCCATGAGAACGGCGATCCACAGGCGTGGGCGGCCGGCGATCTCGCCGACATCTTCCCGGGCGCCCGCTATCGCAGCAAATGGTACACCATCGATCCCTCGCGCAACGATCTCGCGGGGATCGGCATCCACGGCCAGTGGCTCTATATCGACGCCGCCACCGACACCGTCATCGTCAAGCTCGCGACGCAGCCGAAGGCGATGGACGTTCCGCTCGACCACCGCTGGCTCGCCGCTTTCCGCGCCATCACCGCGCATCTCGCCCCGCGCTGATCTCTGGTGATCATCATGCTCGATACCGTCAAAGCCAAATCACCGATCCAAGCGGCCGCTCCTCATCCGCTCGATCCTCTGACAGCCGAAGAGATCACGGCCGCCTGCACGCTGGTTCGTGCCGCCGCGACCTCGCCGGAGAACTGCCGCTTCCCGACGGTCCGGCTGGAGGAGCCGACCAAGCAGGAGCTGGCCGCTGGCGGAGCAGGGCGCCGCGCCTTCGCGCTCGCGCTGGACATCACTACGGGCGAGGCGATCGAGCACATCGTCGATCTCGGCCGCAACGAGATCGTCGCGCGCAAGGTCATTCCGAACCGCGAGGCGCCCTACGGGCAGCCGCCGGTGATGCTGGAAGAATTCTTCAAGTGCGAGGCCGTGGTGAAGGCCGATCCAGGCTGGCGCGCGGCGATGCACCGGCGCGGGTTGACCGACAAGGATATCGAGCTGGTCCAGGTCGATCCGTTCTCCTCGGGCTTCTTTGATTTCGAGTACGAGCGCGGCGCCCGTATCGTGCGCGCCGTCAGCTTCTTTCGCGAACATCTGCAGGACAACGGCTACGCCCATCCGATCGAGGGCGTGGTCGCCGTCGTCGACCTGATCGGCGGCAAGGTCATCGACCTCACGGACGCAGACCCGATCGTGCCGATCCCGCGCAAGAAGCGGAATTACGGCGCGCACGAGGTCAAAAACCCGCGCACCGACATCAAGCCGCTGCATATCGAGCAGCCGGAGGGCGCGAGCTTCAAGGTCGATGGTTGGAAGGTCGACTGGCAGAAATGGAGTTTTCGCGTCGGCCTCACGCCGCGCGAGGGCCTGGTGCTGCATCAGCTCGCCTACCAGGACGGGATGCGCAAGCGCTCGCTGATCCACCGCGCCAGCGTCACCGAGATGGTGGTGCCCTATGCCGATCCGACCGCCAACCACTTCTGGAAGTCGGCCTTCGACGCCGGTGAATACGGGCTCGGCATGCTCGCCAACGCGCTCGAGCTCGGCTGCGACTGCCTCGGCAACATCCATTATTTCGACGTGCCGGCCGCCGATAACAAGGGCGAGCCCTTCGTCATGCAGAACGCCATCTGCATGCATGAAGAAGATTACGGAATTGCCTGGAAGCACTACGAATTCCGCAACGGCCTGTTCGAGGTCCGCCGGTCCCGACGGCTCGTCATCTCGTTCTTCGCCACCGTCGGCAATTACGATTACGGCTTCTACTGGTACCTGTACCAGGACGGCACGATCCAGCTCGAGACCAAGCTCACAGGCATCATCCAGACCGCCGCCGTGCCATCCGGCGAGACGTATAAATGGGGCGGAATGGTCGACGACAATCTCGGCGGGCCGACGCACCAGCATTTCTTCAACGTGCGCCTGCACATGGACCTCGACGGCGGCGGCAATACCGTTACGCAGCACGATTTCGTGCCGAGGCCCTGGGGGCACGACAATCCGCACGGCAACGCATTCGACACGACCACGCGCGTGCTGTCGCGCGAGCGCGACGCGGCGGCCATTGCCAATGGGGAGACCGGCCGGTTCTGGAAGATCAGCAATCCCAACGAGACCAACTCCGTCGGCAACGCGCCGGCCTACAAGCTGGTCGTCAATCCAAGCCCGCTGATGCTGGCGCAGGAGGGCAGCTACGTGCGCAAGCGCGGCGGCTTTGCGACGAAGCACGTCTGGGTCACCGCTTTCGACAAGGACGAGAAGTACGCCAGCGGCGATTATCCCAATGTCCATGCCGGCGGCGACGGCCTGCCGCGCTACGCGGCGCAGAACCGCAGCATCGAGAATACCGATCTCGTGGTGTGGCACTCCTTCGGCCACACCCATGTCTGCAAGCCCGAGGATTTTCCGATCATGCCGGTCGAGTATGCCGGCTTCATGCTGAAGCCGACCGGATTCTTTTCGGCCAATGCCGCCGGCGACCTTCCGCCGGAGCGCAACAGTCGCAGCGTGCTGGCGGGCGACCCGAAGGATGCCGCCGGCGGCCCGTGCTGCCACGCCGGCAAAGCCTAGCTCTTCGCGCGACAAGTCGCGATGCTGTTTGCGCCGAGCGTTAAAGCGCTCAACACGATGATGGCCGCGCAAGGTTGAACCGCCGGGCTCCCAGCCGTCGCATTGTCGCCGTAGCCATTCGTTCGCGGCAGCGCGCCCGCCGTTTCCAGGCGGTTGCGGACAAGCGGCGAATGTTCTCACTCTAGAAGCATTCCATATCGAAGCGCTCGCAGAAGCCAGCGATGCACCTCGACGCGCATATGGGCGCATTGGTCGCACGATTTATTCCCCGGTCTCGATAGATTCTAACTCTGCGTCTCTCGCGCTGAGAATGCCCCCGCGTTAGGGCGAGAGTCCAAAAATCATTCCGGCAAAGCCGGCAGTGCGTGGGACCTCGCTAGACGTGTCAGACTTCCAACTTCGTTCGTGCTCCAATGCGCGTGTTCGACAGCTTCAGGTGCTTTTCTTCGGTGCCGTCAGCATGTTCGCTCTCTGCGTTCCCTTCGCGCCCGTGCAGGCGCAGACTCAAATTCCCACGGTCTCGGTGGAAGCGCCGGCGCAGCGCGCCCGACCCGCGGCGGCGGCCTCGTCGCGGCGGTCCGCGACGACACGGACCGCACGCGCCAACCGGCGTTCTCCTGCGCAGCAAGCCATGCCGACGCAATCGGCCTCATCGAATCGCGACACGGGTGAACGCGCCAATGGGCCGGTGCGCGGCTTCGTGGCGACACGGAGCGGCACTGCCACCAAGACCGACACGCCGCTGATCGAAACGCCGCAGTCGGTGTCGGTCGTCACCACCGACCAGATCAGGAACCAGGGGGCGGTCTCGATCGGCGAGGCCTTGCGCTACACCGCAGGCGTCAGCGGCGACGTCAATGGCGGCTCGGACACCCGCTTCGGCGCTCTCCAGATCCGCGGCTTCGACACGACCATGTCGGGCCTCTACGTCGACGGCCTCAGGATTCCATCCAGCAATTACGTGCATTTCAACGGTCTCGATCCCTACGGGGCCGAACGCCTGGAGGTTCTCAAGGGGCCATCCTCGGCGATGTACGGCGGCAGCGGCACCGGCGGCATCCTCAACTACATCACCAAGCTGCCGACCGCGCAGCAATTCGGCGAAGTCTCGATCTCTGGCGGCAGCTTCAACCGCTATCAGGGCCAGTTCGACATGGGCGGCTCCGCCAACAAGGAAGGCACCGTGCTGTGGCGCCTGACCGGGGTCGTCCGCGACGGCGAGACCCAGGTCGACTTCACCAAGGACAACCGCGTCTTCATCGCGCCCGCCGTCACGTTCAAGCCGAACGAGGACACCACCATCACGATCCTCGCCAACTACCAGAAGGACCGGGCAGGGTGGGGCCTTCAGTTCCTGCCGGCCTCGGGCACGGTATGGCCGAACAACGGCCGCACCATCCCGGTCTCGTTCTTTGCGGGCGTTCCGAGCTTCAACGCGTTCAATACCGAGATCGCAACCGCCGGCTACCTGCTCTCGCACAATTTCACCGACAACATCACGTTCCGGCAGAACCTGCGCTACGCCTATCAGCACAACGAGGAAAAGGTGTTTTACGGCGGAGGCTACACCAACGAGGCCGCGGGGCAGCTCGCGCGTTTCGGTAGCTACAGCAACTCCTACATCAACTCGTTCGCGGTGGATAATCAGCTCCAGGGCAAGTTCACCACCGGCATCCTCAGCCACGCCACCCTGGTCGGGATCGACTATCGCAACACGTCGTTCCGCGACACCGCCTTTGGCGTCACGACGTCGGCGCCCGAGATCAACGTCTTCAACCCGGTCTACAGCTACGACTGGACCATCGGCGCCATGAGCGACAACACCGGTGTCAGGCAGTCGCAGGTCGGCCTCTATGCGCAGGATCAGATCAAGCTCGGCCGGCTGTCGTTCCAGCTCGGCGGCCGCCAGGATTTCGTGACGACGCAGGTCGACAGCAATCTCCCCACCTCCAATACGTCGGTCTCGAAAGATGCCTCGGCCTTCACCGGCCGCGCCGCCGTGATGTACAATTTCGACAACGGCATCGCTCCCTATTTCAGCTATTCCGAGTCGTTCCTCCCGGTGCTCGCGACCGGTCCGTCGGGGCAGATGCTCAATCCCGAAACCGGCGTCCAATACGAGGTCGGCGTCAAGTACCAGCCGCTCGGCTGGAATGCACTGTTCACCTTCGCCGCCTTCGACCTGACGCGCGACAACGTTGTCACGTTCGCGCCGCCGAGCTATCTCGCCGAGCAGATCGGCCAGGTGAAATCGCGCGGCATCGAGCTCGAAGGCACGATGTCGCTCGCCGACGGCTGGAACCTGCGCGCCGCCTACGCCTATGTCGACGCGATGCTGTCGCAGGATCCCGTCAATCTCGGCAAGGCGCCGCCGACCGTGCCACTCAACCGCGCCTCGCTGTGGAGCGACTACACGCTCCAGAACGGGCCGCTGGCCGGCCTGCAGTTCGGCGGCGGCATCCGCTATGTCGGCGCGACCTGGGGCGACGACGCCAACACGTTCAAGGTGGGATCGTCCACCGTGCTGGACGCGCTGCTCGCCTATAGCAGGGACAATTGGCGCCTGTCGCTGAACGTCACGAACCTCGCCGACACGCGCTATGTCGCCACCTGCTACAGCCTGTCCGGCTGCTTCTATGCGGAGGGGCGGAAAGCCATCGGCAAGCTGACCTACCGCTGGTGAGTTCGAAGTGAGGACGGTCCGGCGATGTCAGCCGGACCCGCTTGATGAGAGTCGAGACGATGAGAGCGATATTCGGCAGGCTGCATCGCTGGGCGGGACTTCTCACCGCCGGATTCCTGTTCTTCTCCGGCATCACCGGCGCGATCATCTCCTGGGATCATGAGATCGACGAAGTGCTGAACCACCACCTGTTCGATGTCACCAGCAAAGGCCCCGCGATTCCCTCGATCGAGCTCGCGAAGATGATCGAGCAGCGCGATCCCCGCGCCCGCGTCGTCTACCTCTTCATGACGCCGGAGGAGGGGCACTCGCTGTGGTTCTTCGTGATGCCGCGGATCGATCCTTCGACCGGCAAGCGCTTTGCGATGGACTACAATCAGGTTTTCCTCGATCCCAACACGGGCGTCGAGCTCGGCCGGCGCTACTGGGGCGCGGTGTGGCCGGTGACGCGCGAAAACTTCGTCTCGTTCCTCTACAAGCTCCACTACACCATGCACATTCCCGAATTCTGGGGCAGCGATCGCTGGGGCATGCGCGTGCTCGGCGTGATCGCCATCATCTGGACCATCGATTGCTTCGTCGGCTTCTATCTGACGCTCCCCTCGCGACGGCGCGCCAAGGCCGCGCGGGCGCCCCAGGTCACGCGCCAGCTCGAACGCGGCTTCTGGGCGCGCTGGGCACCGGCCTGGACCATCAAGACATCGGGCAGCGCCTACCGGATCAATTTCGACATCCATCGCGCCTTCAGCCTGTGGAACTGGGGCGTGCTGTTCATCATCGCCTTCACGGCGTTCTCGCTGAACCTCTATTTCGAGGTGTTCTCGCCGATGATGAAGATGGTGTCGAACTACACGCCGACGCCCTATGAGCAGCGGCCCTACCGCAATCTCGACGATCCCATCGAGCCCAGGGTGACGTTTGACGACATTGCTGCGCGCGCGGCGGCTGACGGCAAGGGGCGACGGTGGACCGTCCCGGTCGGCTCGATCAATTACGGCCCGGCCCATGGCGTCTATGCCGCGGCCTTCTTCCATCCCGGCGACGATCACGGCGCCGGCGGCGTCGGGCCGGCCCAACTCTATTACGACAGCGAGGACGGCCGCCCGATCGGCGAACGGCTGCCCTGGGTCGGCACTGCCGCCGACATCTTCGTGCAGGCGCAATTCCCGCTGCATTCGGGCCGTATCGTCGGGCTGTTCGGCAGGATCCTGATCTCGATCATGGGCCTCGTGGTGGCGGCACTGTCGGTGACCGGCGTCGTGATCTGGTGGCGCAAGCGCCGTGCCCGCGTCCGGGTGCGCGAGACGGCGGCGATGCGCCTGAGCCGGCAGCAACTCACGCCGGCGGAGTAGGGGCCCCGTTGGCTTTCGCGGGATGAACCTTCGCGCCCGGCATCGGCACAAAGACTGGAGATCGCTCCCAGTCGGACCATGCAATGAGATCGCTCGCCTTGCTCTGCCTGCTCGTTTTCGTCACGCCCGCTTCTGCGGCCGGCCCCGAGCAGCACTATCTCGACCTGCGCGATCGCTACATCGCAAAATTCTCCAAAGCCAAGGAGAGCGACGACACTTTTAAGCGGCACGATGCGGCGCTCAACGAGCTGACCGGTGTGCTGCGCGGCCTGGTCGGACCGGTCACGATCAAGGGGCTGCCGGCGGAGGGCAAGTCGAATGCCGATACGCTGTTCAAGGGCGACTCCGGCTTCGGCCATCTCGACGGACTCGGCTTCGCCTCCGAAGGCGACAAGATGCAGGCCGTCGTGACCACGATCCCGCTGCTCAAGCACTGGCTGGCCGAGCACCGCGAAGACGGCATGCCGCAGGAGATCGCCGCGGCCTTCAAGTCGGATCGCTTCTACTATCAAGCCATCCAGGACTCGGCCTTCGCCAAATATGCCGAGCTGCCGGTCACGAAGCCCGCATCCGCGAGTGCCGCGGTCGCCGTACTCGGCGTCCGCGGCAACGGCGACCTGAAGGGCGCGCCGCGTGAAATCGACGTCGTCGCGATTCAAGGCGAAAAGGTCTTCTTCCTCGCCGCAACCGACGCCGTGAAGACGGCTGAGATCCCGGCCTGCGAAAAAGTCTGGAAGCAGATGATGGCCAGGAAGACTCCAGAGGACGCCATGGCCAAGGAAGATCAGGCCATGGACGCCTACACGAAGTGTTTCGCCAAGGAAGCGCCGAGCCAGAGCTGGTACGCCGCGGCCGTGAAGAAGGCGCAGAGCCAGCTGGAGCTGCTGCCGCTGCGCTAAGGCGAACTGCCGCCGAGATTCGGGCAGCGGCCGCCTGCCGACGACCGTCCGATGAACAGTCGGATGGTCGCCGGGCGCAAGTCAGCGCGAGCGCAGGCCACGGTTCAGAACGGATAATGGCGAGGTCCGGTCTGCACGGTGATCCAGCGCAGCTCGGTGAACTCGTCGATGGCCGCTCTTCCGCCGAAACGGCCGTAGCCCGAGGCCTTGGTGCCGCCGAACGGCATCTGCGGCTCGTCATGGACGGTCGGCGCATTGACGTGGCAGATGCCGGCTTCGATCCGCCTGGCAACGGCCAGCGCCCGCGCGATGTCGCGGCCGAACACGGCGGACGAGAGGCCGTATTCGGTGTCATTGGCGACGCGCACGGCTTCGTCGACCCCGCTGACGCGGACAACGGTCACGACGGGACCAAAACTTTCCTCGCCATAGATGCGCATCGCCGGCGTGACGTGATCGACGATCGTCGCCGGCATGATGGTGCCGCTGCCATGTCCGCCCGCCGCGAGCACCGCGCCCTTGGCAACGGCATCGTCGATCAGACCACGGACGCGGTCGCAGGCCGCGCCGCTGACCAGCGAACCGAGCACGACATTGCCCTTGCGGGGATCGCCGAAGGGAAGTCCGTTCGCTTTGGCGGCGAACTTGGCGATGAAGGCATCTGCGACCTTGTCGTCGACGACGATCCGCTCCGTCGACATGCAGATCTGACCCTGGTTCATGAAGGCGCCGAACGCGGCAGCGTTGACGGCCGCATCGAGGTCCGCATCGTCGAGAATGATGAGCGGGGCCTTGCCGCCAAGCTCGAGCAACGCCCGCTTGAGATGCTTGGCGCAAGCGAGTGCAATGAGGCGGCCGACCCGAGTCGAACCGGTGAAATTGACACGGCGGATGGCGGGATGGGCGATCAGCCCCTCGACCACGGCCTGCGCATCCTCCGGCGCATTGGTCACGACGTTGACGACGCCGTCGCCAAGGCCGGCCTCAGTGAGGCAGCTTCCGATCAGGCGATGGACGCCCGGACTCATCTCGGAGGCCTTCAGCACCACCGTGTTGCCACAGGCGAGCGGCATCGCGATCGAACGCACGCCGAGGATGACAGGCGCATTCCACGGCGCAATGCCGAGCACGACGCCGACCGGCTGGCGGAAGGCCATCGCCAGATTGTCGGGCTTGTCGGTCGGGATGACCTCACCGGAAATCTGCGTCGTCATGGCGGCGGCTTCGCGCAGCATACCTTCGGCGAGATGCACGTTGAAACCGGCCCAACCCGCGGTGGCGCCGGTCTCGGCCACCATCAGCGCGGTGAACTCCGCCGCGCGCCGCGCGAGGATGTCGGCGGCCGCGCCGAGCCGCTTGCGGCGTTCGGATGGACCGAGCTGCGACCAGGCCGGGAAGGCGGCCGCCGCAGCGTCGGCGGCGCGCATGGCATCGTCGATCGAGGCGGCCGCCACTGTTGTCGCGACCTCGCCTGAGATCGGATTATGACGCTGGAAGGTGCGCTGGTTGCTCGCCGCCTGGTCCTTGCCGCCAATGAGAAGGTCGATTGCGTTCATGGCGCTCTCCGTGGGTTAGGGGAGTGATGTTGGTGTAGGTGACGGGATACGGGCCTTGCCGAGATAGGCGCGCTGGATCTCGGGATCGTTCTTCATCGCGCTCGCAAGTCCGCTGCCGGCGTTGCGGCCGGACTCGATCAGGTAGACGCGGTCGGCGATGTCGAGGCTCGCGCGCGCGTTCTGCTCGACCAGCAGCACGCCGACGCCGTCGGCACGAATTTGGCCGAGGGCGCGAAACACCTCGCGGCTGAGCAAAGGTGACAGGCCGAGCGAGGGCTCATCGAGCAGCAGGAGCTGCGGGTTCGACATCAGCGCGCGGCCGATCGCCACCATCTGCTGCTCGCCGCCGCTCATGGTGCGGACGGCCTGGCTCATGCGCTCGGCAAGACGCGGGAACAGTTTCAGGATTTTTGTGAGCCGGTCCGCTTCGCCCGCGCGCGCACGGGCCGGATAGGCACCGAGCTGCAAATTCTCGGCGACCGTCAGATCGCCGAAGACGCCGCGGCCCTCAGGCACCAGGGCAATGCCGCGCTCGACGATCAGATGAGCCGGCAGCTCGCCGATGCTCTGTCCGTCGAAGTGGATCGTCGTGCCCGGCGCGGGCTTCACCAGACCTGCGATGCTCTTGAGCAGGGTCGACTTGCCGGCGCCATTGGCGCCGAGGATCGCCACGATCTCGCCTTGCGCAATGTTGAGCGCGACGTCGGCCAAAGCTCGGTGCTTGCCATAGAAGTGGGAGAGGGCGGTGACATCAAGCATCGTCGCCTCCGAGATAGGCGGCGATCACCTTTGGATCGGCCAAAACCTCGTCCGGCGCGCCGCGCGCGATCACGCTGCCGGCGTTCATGACGATGCAATGGCCGCACAGCGCGCGGATCGCATCCATGACGTGCTCGACCATGATGATGGTGAGGCCACGGTCGCGCAGCTTTGCGATCAACGCGATGCCGGTCTCGAGCTCGCTGGGATTGAGACCGGCCAGCCATTCGTCGAGCAGGACGAGGCGAGGCTGAAGCGCCAGCGCGCGGGCGAGCTCGAGGCGCTTCTGGTCGATATAGGTCAGATCGCCTGCGGGCGCTTCGTGCATCGCGCCGAGCCCGACCAGGTCGAGCAGTTCGCTTCCGGTCACGTCCGAACCGCTCGATGTCGAGAACAGCCGCGCGGCTGCGACGTTCTCGGCGACGGTCAGATCCGGCATCACGCGAACCAGTTGGAATGTGCGGGCGAGGCCGAGCCGTGCGATCTGGTGTGCGCGCAAGCGATTGAGCACGGTGCCGCCGAGCCGGATCGTGCCCGATGAGGGCCGCAGCGCGCCCGAGAGCGTATTCAGCAGCGTCGTCTTTCCGGACCCGTTGGGTCCGATGATGCCGATGATCTCACCCTGCGCCACCGTGAAGCTGACACCGTCGACCGCGCGCAACCCGCTGAACGACTTGCTGACACCATCGACCGCAAGGAGCGGCGCATCCATTGTGCGGGCGGAGGCGGCGGTGGAACCGCCTCCGGCCGGGACGCGCCAGCGTCCGGCTCCGAGCAGGCCGATCACGCCATTGGGCAGCACCATGACGATGAAGACGAAGATGATGCCGAGCACGATGCTGAAATGGTTGGGCAGCGTCGCGGTCAGCACCTCGAACAACAGCACCAGCGGGATGACACCCAGCACGGGGCCGAACAGCGAGCCGGCACCACCCAGCAAGGCCATGATCACGACCTGGAACGAGATCGTCGGATTGAAGGCAATTGCTGGATCGATGTAGGTCCAGCGTGGCGCCATGATCGCGCCGGTCATTGCCATGAATGTCGCGCTGAGAATGAACACACCGAGTTTGACCCGCGTGGCGTCGATGCCGGAATGGCTCGCGGCGGTCTCATCAGCGCCGATGGCGCGCAGGGCCAACCCATAGCGCGAGCGCCCGAGCAGCCATCCCGCCAGGAAGACGAGCGCGGTGAGGGCGAGGAGCTGCCAGTAGAGAATGTCCTGCGTGACCGCGCTGAAGAGATACCGGCCGACGGATTTGTGGATGTTGACCTCGTACCAGATCACGAGCTGCCGGATCAGCTCGGCCAGCCCGAACGAGAAGATCACGAAATAGATGCCTGATAGCCGCAGCGTCGAAAGCCCGGTGATGGCGGCGGTGAGCGCGCCCACGCCCGCCGCGGCCAGCAGCACGACGGGCCAGGGCATGGTCTCGCCGAGCACCGCGGCGGTGTAGGCCCCGAGGCCGAAAAACGCGACCGTCGCGAGCGAGATGTAGCGGGTGGGACCTGAGAACATCGCCCACGCGGTCGCCAGAATCGTGAAATAGAGGACGCTGATGCCGAGCGCGAGATAGTAGCCGTTGGCATAGAGCGGATAGGCGATGATCGCCGCGGCCAAAGCAAGGCCGGCGCACCACAGCAATGTCATGACAGGCGCCGTCATGACGCGGCTCTCCCGAACAGACCGGTCGGCCTGATCAGGAGCACGCCGAGAAACAGCGCGTAGGTGGCGGCGAGCGTCAGGCCGGGGTCGACCAGCCGCGCCACGGCCGTTTCGACCACGCCGAGCAGCAGTCCCGCCACCAGCGCACCCATCACATTGCCGACGCCGCCCATGATCACGACGACCAGCGCCTTCATGGTGAAGACCACGCCCATCGCGGCATTGAAGGTGAGGAACATGCTGACGAGTACGCCGCCGACGGCCACGAGCCCACCACCGAAGGCAAACGCAAGTCCTGACAGGGCTGCCACGTCGATCCCGACAAGGCGAGCGGCATTCGCGTCCACCGCGATGGCGCGGACGGCGGTGCCGATCCGCGTGTGGGTGAGGGCGAGATACACGGCGCCGCCGACCAGCGCTGCGAACAGCAGCGCGACGAGGCGATTGACCGCAAGGGTCGACCCCATGATCGTCAGTGGAATCGAGAGGTAGCTATAGCTGTAATACTGGCCGCCGAAGGCCACCAGCATGGCGCCCTGGATCACGAATAGGACGCCGAAGGTGACGAGAATGCTGTCGATCTCCTGCGCGCCCCTGTCCTTGCCCCGCCGCATCAGCCGTTCGAGCAGGAAACGATAGAGCAGCCAGTTCAGCACCATCGCGACCGGAACCGCGAGCAGCAGCGCGGCCAGCGGGCTGAGGCCGAGACCGCTGTAGAGCGAGAACGCGCCGAAGGCGGCGGCTACCAGCGACTCCCCGTAGGAGAGGTTCATGATCCGCGCCACGCCGTATTGCAGCGTCAGGCCGAGCGCGATCAGCGCATACATGCCGCCAAGCACGAGGCCCGGCAGGACGATGTCGACAAGCAGCATGAAACGGCGTCCCCTGGACCGAACGGCAGGCAGGCCTCGCAGTGCAAGGCCTGCCAACCAAACCTACTGCCACTGCGCCTTGGGTACGACCGGCGCGCGCGCCCCCGGAAGCGAGGCGGGCGCAAGCGCGTAGAACTCGCCGTTCTGCCACTGGCCGACGCTCCACACCTCCTGAAGCAGCCCATCCTTCAGCTTGACCTTGCCGATGACGGTGTCGAACGTGCCCGAGCGGATTTCGGCTGCGACCGCGGCGCGGTCCACCTTGCCGACCTTCTCGATCGCCTGCTGGAGCACCTGGAGGCTCGCATAGGTGATCGAGCTCGCCCAGCGATCCGGCTCCTTGCCGGTCGCCGCCTTGTGGCGCGCCAGATAATCCTTCAGCTCTGGCGAGTCCGCGTTCCAGCCGCCGATGCCCATCACGCCGTCGCTGTTGGCGGCGAACTTGCCCTTGTAGAGCGGGAAGGCGGTGCCGACGCCGACGTAGAAGATTTTTGGATTGAACTTCAGGAGCTGCGCCTGCTCGGTCAGCGCGATCGTATCCGGCGGATAGCTGAAGGCGACGAACGTGTCCGGGTTGGACGCGATTGCGTCCTTCAGCAGGGGCTGAAGATCCTGCGCCCCCATCGGATAGGTCTTGTCATAGGTGAGCGCAAATCCGTGTTTCTTGAAGGCCTCGCGGCCGGCGGCGGACAACTCGATGCCGAACTGATCGGCAACGCTGACCATCCCGACGTTCGGACCGATCTTGCCTTCGCTCTTCAGCTTGGCCATGAGCTCGGCGAGCCCCTCGGAGATCTGCGCCGACGTGCCGAGCCAGAACGTCGCGTTCGACCAGCGCTTGGCGAGCTCCGGCGCCTTGTCGGTCACCGAAGTTACCGCGAGGTGAGGGTAGCCGAGGCGGTTCAGGGTCGGGCCGACGGCAAGGTTGAGGCCCGTGCCCCAGGGCGGCAAGATGAAATCGACCTTGTCCTGGTTGGCGAGGCGCTCGATCGCCTTGACCGCTTCTTCCGAGCTGCTGCGATCGTCGTATTCAACAACCTCGATCGGGAGCTTCTTGTCCCCGAGCTTGATGCCGCCGCTGGCATTCACGTCCTTCACCCATAGCTCGTAGTTGGGCAGGGTGGTGATGCCGGCGCCACCGGCATAGGGACCGGTCTTGGAAATGGCATAGCCGATCCGGATCTTCTCCTGCGCATAGGCCGTGGACCCAAAGGTCCCCAGCGCCGTGGCGAAAGCCACCAGGCCAGTTATGCGCAGCAACGTTCGACGGTTCGCCGAAAACATGTCGATCCTCCCTCGTGTTTCACTCAAGCGATGGTCCGCAACGATGTGAGTGGGTCGTTTCCTCTTGGTCCCGATTTCTTTTCGGCGCGGCTTCATTGAGCCGGCCGCGACAGGACTTGACCTAGCAAGCACCCCAAGGTCTGTTCGCACAATGGACAGATCCGGCGAAAGATTGGACGTTTCCGGCCCCAACGGGCAAGTGCGTCGAGGCGTCGCGGACGCCAATACGGCGCCGGCAGTCGCTGCGAGCGCAGCTGCGCCCGTCGGCGCCGAGCTGATCGGATCCCACTATGTTGCGCGGCGCTGGATGCTGACGTCGAAAGCCGCCCGGACGTTTATTCATCTGCTCTGCCTTCACCAGGGAGCCGCCGCCGAGGTCGGTCAGGGCGGAAGGATGATGGCGTTGGCCGGGCCCGCGATCATCTGGCTCCCGGCGGGATCGGCCGAGTATCTGGAGGTGTCGGCCGGAGCGTCCGCGGAGCTGCTGCAGCTGCGCACGGGCGTGTGGCATCGTTATCTGCCGCCGTCGGCCGAGCCGGCCTATCTCGCACTCGAAGGCGCCGGCGGCATCATGGCGCTGCCGGTCGAACCCGATCTCGTGACCACGATGGCGCGCTCCATCGCGGCGATCGCCGCCGAGATCGCAACGCCCGCGCGCAGCGGCGCGGCATCGATCATGTCGGCCGAGCTGACGCTGTGCGTGCTGCGCTTCTGGCGCCTGTTCGCCGGCGACAGCGACCGATACGAGGAGGGCAGCAGTGCCGAGATTCTGAGCCGCTTCCGCAGGCTGCTCGAGGAACGCTATCAGCAGCATCTACGCGTCGGCGATTACGCCAAACTCCTCGGCATGACGCCGGATCGCCTGCACGCACTCTGTAGTCGCGAGCTGAAGCGCTCACCGAGCGAGCTGATCCAGCAGCGTGTCGTCAAGGAAGCCGCGACACGACTCGAAGCCGGCACCGTCGCCGTCAAGCAGATCGCATTCGCGCTCGGCTTCAAGGACACCGCGTATTTCAGCCGCTTCTTCCGCAAGCACACCGGCGAGGCACCTGGCGTGTGGCGCCGCCGCGTTGCGGCCCGCGCGAGAGCCGGACAATCGAGGCCGGCGCTGAATTTTGCCGACTGGCCGTGACCCCGGACCGGCGTTGTCAGGGCTCTTGACCTACCGCTGGTGAGGAGGCTCTGGGATCCCGCGAATGGCAGCATCGGTGATGCGCGCAGAGATTTCACGAAGAGATCACGCTCGACCAATTACCAAATCGCAGTCGGCTATTGTCCGGGTGCACAGTTGGCCATGACTCAGCAGCTCGAGTACGTCTTAAGCGCGTCTCTCAGCGGTAAGGGACCCGCGCGTCGCGGCCAACATGCTGCAAGTCTGGATCAGCCGCTAGACCGGCTCGATCACCTAGCGTCCACGCCTGAGGTCCTCGGTCGCGCGCCGAAGAATATCGTGAAGCCAGTCATGCGCCGGCTCGCCCTCGATACGTTCGTGCCACAACAGCCGGACCTCTACCGAGGTTGTGGCGTAAGGCAGTTCGTAGGTCGTGATGGCATGCGCGCGTTCGAACGCCCGCGCCAATGGACGCGGAACGATGGCCGCCAATTCGGAGTCCGCGAGCAGCGCGGGCAGGGCCAGGAAATGCGGGAGCGAAACAGCTATGCGCGGCGGCCGGTCGCTTTCGGACAATGCCCGTTCGAGCGCCGCGCGGTCATACATCTCCGATCGCCTGGCGAGGCCGCGCTCGGAGATGAATCCTCCGATCGCTCCCTCCTGCTCGCCGCCGAAGGAGACAACGACCAGCGGCATGCGCGCCAGGGCCGCGTTATCGATCCGGCCGAGCTTGCGCTTGCCGCCCACGATCAGCACATCGTCATATTCGAACAGCAGCGAGGTCCGGAAGCGGCTCGGCGGATCCGAGAAGACGCCGATCGCAACGTCGATGCGACCAAGGTCGATCTGCTCGGCAAGGTCGATCCGTGTCACCGGCTTGATGATCAGGTCGATCGCCGGCGCCTCTAGGCCAAGTATCTTCAGGAGCGGCGATGCCAGCATCATCGTGGTGAAGTCGTTGGCGGCCAGGGTGAACTGTCGGGTCGAGGCCGCCGGAACGAAGCGCGGCTGCTCGACCGCCGCCTCGAGGGATCGCAGGGCTTCGCGAACCTGTGGCGCCATGGTCAACGCACGCGCGGTCGGCTGCATTCCGGTCGCCGTGCGCACGAACAAATCGTCTTCCAGCATCTCGCGGAGCCGGGCGAGCGAATGGCTCACGGCGGATTGACTGAGCGCAACCCTCTGGCTTGCGCGCAGCACGCTGCGCTCCTCCATAACGGCGTCAAAGACCTTGAGCAGGTTCAGGTCCAGGGTCTTGAAGGAAACAGCCACGTGCAGGACACCGTCGCAGGCGGATCGCACGCCCGTTGCGTTACTGCGATCGATTCCCAGTTAAGGCCATGCGCGCAGCCGACGCAACCGAGCAGGGCGACCGGACCGCGACGCCTGGCCGTTCGCGCCACCAATCTGAAGGCGGTTCAGGATCACTCTGCAAGAGTTTCACTTCCGCATTCGCGCGATCCCGTCATGATCCCGGCGCCGAATTTGGAGGAGACGGGCAATGAAATCCTGCGGGATGTCGATCGGAGCTTTCGGACTGGCACTGGCGCTGTTCACTGCGCGGGCCATTGCGCAGGATGGTCCGGTCAAGCTCGGCGTTCTTACCGACATGTCCTCGCTCTACGCCGACAATGGCGGCCAGGGCTCGGTGGTCGCGGCGCAAATGGCGGTCGACGACTTTGGCGGTCAGGTGCTGGGGCGCAGCATCCAGATCGTCGCGGGAGACCACCAGAACAAGGCCGATGTGGGAGCGACCATCGCGCGGCGCTGGCTCGAAAATGAAAACGTCGAGGTGATCCTCGACGTGCCCAACTCTGCGGTCGCGCTGGCGGTGCAGGGCATCACACGCGACAAGAAGAAGCTCTTCCTCGCCACCGGCGCCGCCACGTCGCGCCTGACTGGCGACGAATGCTCGCCGACCGGCATTCACTGGACCTACGACACCTATGCGCTGTCGCAGGGAACGACGCGGGCGATGTCGCGTCTCGGCGCAAACTCCTGGTACTTCATTTCGGTCGACTATTCCCTCGGCGCCCAGCTCGAGGCCGACAGCCGCAAGGTCATCGACGCCACGGGCGGCAAGGTGACCGGGGCCGTGAAACATCCGCTCAACACGCCGGACTTCTCCTCCTTCCTGCTCCAGGCGCAGTCCTCGAAGGCGGACGTGATCGCGCTCGCCGACACCGGCGGCGACTTCATCAATGCCGTCAAGCAGGCCGGCGAATTTGGCATTACGCAGCGGCAGAAACTGGTCGGACTGCTCGTCTTCATTGCCGACATCCACAGTCTTGGGCTCCAGAGCGCCCAGGGCCTGATGCTGAGCGCGGCCTTCTACTGGGACATGAACGAGGACACCCGTGTGTGGTCGAAGCGCTTCATCGCGAAGACCCAGAAGGTTCCGACCATGATCCACGCCGGCACCTATGGTGCGGTGATGCACTATCTCAAAGCGGTTCAGGCGGCAGGCACGCTGGATGGACCGACCGTCGCCGCCAGGATGCGCGACATGCCCGTGAACGATTTCATGACGAAGAATGGCCAGATCCGCGAGGACGGCCGGCTGGTTCGCGACATGTATCTGTTTCGGGTGAAGTCACCCGAGCAGTCCAAATACAAGTTCGACTATTACGAGCTGCTGGCGACGATACCGGGAGAGGAGGCTTTCCGGCCGATGGAGCAAGGCGGATGTCCGCTCTTGAAGAAGCCATGATCGGCCAGGGCGTGGCCGCGCAGAGCCGTATCGACGAGATCATCGCAGGCCGCTTTGCATGCCGCGACTTCTCGGGCGCGCCGGTCGGGCGAGGGACCATCGAGCAGATTCTCCGCGTGGCACGGTTTGCGCCAAGCGGCGCCAACATCCAGCCCTGGCACGTCTACGTGCTGGCGGGCCCGGCCAAGGATCGGGTCTCGGCGGCGCTGCGCGAGGCGCACGAAACGGCCCGCGACGCGCATATGTCGGAATACAGTTACTACGCCAGCGACCTGCCCGAACCCTATTTGCAACGACGACAGGAGTTCGGCCGATTGTTCTACGGCTCGCTCGGCATCGCCCAGGCCGATATCGAAGCGAGGAGCGCCCAAACCGCCAAGAACTATGCCTTCTTCGGCGCTCCCGTCGGGCTGATCGTCACGATCGACCGGCGCCTGGAAGTCGGCAGCTGGCTCGACCTCGGCATGTTCGTCCAGAACGTGCTGCTGGCTGCGGCGGGCCATGGGCTTCAGTCCTGTCCGCAGGAAACGTTCTCCAGATATCACCGGATCCTGCGCCCGCTGCTGTCGATCCCGACGGAGCAGTTGGTGGTGTGCGGTATCTCGATCGGCCGTGCCAGGGACGAAACCCGGGGCAGGCTGATGCCGCGCGCCGACGTAGCGGAGTTCACGTCTTTCGCAGGCTTCGAAGAACAAAGTGCAACCCAAAGGGAAAGGACAAGGCCATGGGAAGCCGAGACGAACTAATTCAGTGCAGCATTCCGTTTCTGCGCGAGGTCAAGGATATGACGCCCGGCGCGGAGATGGAGCGGTGGCTCAATCAAAAATACGGCGAGGGCAGCCAGCTCTACCAGGACCTGGCACGCCTGATTAAACTCGGGGTCGCCGAAGGCTGGGCGGCGAACCAGGAGGTCGAAGGCCCGAACTACCGGCGTAGCCGCATCCTGGAGCCGATGCCCGAAACGTTCCAGTTCAGCATCACGGCCGTCTACATGAACAGCATCGATCCGCGCCGCTTCAAGGACGAGGACGACCACGACGTGCTGCGCGGGCAGTATCACGGTCACCCATATGGGGAACTGAACCTGGTCGTGCCGCTGGACAAGGGCGCCGAGCTCAAGGGGCTGCAAGGCTGGCAAGGGCCCGGCTGGACTGCGCCCGATCCCGGCAGCCGGCACTATCCCGAGGTCCGCGGCGGCGCCGTCATCGCTCTGTTCTATCTGCCCGCCGGACGCATCTCCTACGACTTCGCCGCGCCGTCCTGACTGCCGGCACGACCATCTCGGGTGACGCCGTGCGCGAGCGTCACCCGTATTGAAGAAGGCACAGCTGAAGACGGCGATGCGTCGCGACGCCACGGCCTTGCAAGGCGGCTCGCCATGAACGGTGGGGAGGGATTTCGGCGACCATGCGCCAAGGGGCACCCAGCCCGGATCGCCATATCCATGATTCGCATAAGCTATATTATGGAATATATTTATATACAATTAGATCAGATATTTAGATCGAATTCCTGACACCGGGCCTTCGCTTGCGATCCGTTTTCGATCTGGTTCGCGACCAGCCTCTCGGCTCTTGACGGCTACTATGCATGGGGTTGTTTTTCAGATTTTGAATCCGGCCCATCTGCCGAAAGCCGATATTGCCGCGACGGTGTCCGGCTGCAATAAGCGAGGCCTCGCGAGATCGCAGATGACCTTCAGGCCTTCCGTCCGTATAGGTTTGCATCTCAGAACAACAACAAACTTCCGAGGAAGCAGACCCATGAGTTTTTCCCGACGCACGCTTCTCAAGGCCTCCGCCGCGACCGCGGTCCTGGGCGGCCTCGGTGCGCCCCATGTGGCCCGCGCCCAGAGCGCCGAGTTCACCTACAAATACGCCAACAACCTGCCTGACACCCATCCGCTGAACGTGCGCGCCAGGGAGATGGCGGCGGCGATCAAGGCCGAGACCAACGGCAAGTTCGACCTCCAGATCTTCCCGAACAACCAGCTCGGGTCCGACACCGACATGCTGAGCCAGATCCGGTCCGGCGGCGTCGAATTCTTCACGCTGTCAGGCCTGATCCTGTCGACCCTGGTGCCGGCCGCGTCCATCAACGGCATCGGCTTCGCGTTCCCGGACTACGGCACGGTCTGGAAGGCCATGGACGGCGACCTCGGCGCCCATGTCCGCGGCGAGATCAAGAAGGCCGGCCTCGAGGTCATGGACAAGATCTGGGACAACGGCTTCCGCCAGACCACGTCGTCGAGCAAGCCGATCAACGGGCCCGACGACCTCAAGGGCTTCAAGATCCGCGTACCGGTGTCGCCGCTGTGGACCTCGATGTTCAAGGCGTTCGACGCGGCGCCGGCCTCGATCAATTTCGCCGAGGTCTATTCGGCGCTCCAGACCAAGATCGTCGAGGGCCAGGAGAACCCGCTGGCGATCATCTCGACCGCCAAGTTGTACGAGGTGCAGAAGTACTGCTCGCTGACCAACCATATGTGGGACGGCTTCTGGTTCCTGGCCAACCGCCGCGCCTGGAGCGCGCTGCCGGAGGATGTGCGCACCATCGTCGCCAAGAACATCAACGCCGCTGCCGTCAAGGAGCGTGAGGATACCGCCAAGCTCAATGCGAACCTCCAACAGGAGCTCGCGGGCAAGGGCCTGACCTTCAACCAGCCTGCGGTGGCGCCGTTCCGCGACAAGTTGCGCTCCGCCGGCTTCTATGCCGAGTGGAAGGGCAAGTATGGCGACCAGGCCTGGGATCTCCTGGAAAAGGCCGTCGGCAAGCTGTCGTAACGCGTCGGGGCCGCCGAGGTTCTTATCGAGATGGCTCATGTCGAGGTTCAGGCGACCGAAGTGGTCGGCGAGGTGGCTGTTCAGCCCCCTCGCCGATCCCCTGTGCTTGCCTCGCTGGAGCGCATCCTCGGCCTCGCCGTCGAGATCCCCGCGGCAATCCTGGTCGTCGCCGAGATCGTGATCCTGTTTGCCGGCGTGGTCGCACGCTACGGCGTGCACCGGCCGCTGATCTGGTCGGACGAGCTCGCCTCGATCCTGTTCCTGTGGCTGGCCATGCTGGGCGCGGCGGTCGCGTTCCGCCGCTCCGAGCACATGCGCATGACGGCGCTCGTCGCGAGCGCGCGGCCGGCCTTGCGCGCCTATCTGGACGTGGTCGCGACCTGCGCGGCGCTGGCCTTCCTGGTGCTGATCGTCTGGCCTTCCGCCGAGTACGCCTACGAGGAAAGCTTCATCACCACGCCGGCGCTCCAGATCTCGAACATGTGGCGCGCCGCGGCGCTGCCGGCCGGCATCTGCCTGATGGCGGTGTTCGCGCTGCTGCGGCTGCTGCGCGCCGCCGATTACCGCATGGTGCTGACGGCGGTGATATCGGTTGCCGTCATCGTCGGTCTGTTCTGGCTGGCGCAGCCTTATCTGCGGCCGCTCGGCAATCTCAACCTCGTCATCTTCTTCGTCGGCGTCGCCGGCTTCTGCGTCTTTGCCGGCGTTCCCATTGCGTTCGGGTTTGGCCTCGCCATCTACGGCTATCTGGCGCTGACCACGCGCACGCCGGTCATGGTGCTGGTCGGGCGGATGGACGAGGGCATGAGCCACCTCATCCTGCTCTCGGTGCCGCTGTTCGTGTTCCTGGGGCTCCTGATCGAGATGACCGGCATGGCGCGGGCCATGGTCGCGTTCCTGGCGAGCCTGCTCGGCCATGTCCGCGGCGGCCTGCATTACGTTCTGGTCGGCGCGATGTACCTCGTCTCCGGCATCTCCGGCGCCAAGGCCGCCGACATGGCGGCGGTGGCGCCCGTGCTGTTCCCAGAAATGAAGCAGCGCGGCGCCAAGCCAGGCGACCTCGTGGCGCTTCTTGCGGCTACGGGTGCCCAAACCGAGACCATTCCGCCGAGCCTCGTGCTGATCACGATCGGCTCGGTCACGGGCGTCTCGATCGCCGCCCTTTTCACCGGCGGCCTGCTGCCCGGCGTCGTGCTCGCCATCACGCTCTGCATGCTGGTGTGGTGGCGCTACCGCCACGAGGACATGAGCCATGTCCGCCGCGCCACGGGTGGCGAGATCGGCAAGACCTTCATCATCGCCCTGCCCGCGCTCGCGCTGCCCTTCGTGATCCGCTACGCCGTGGTCGAGGGCATTGCGACTGCGACCGAAGTCTCCACCATCGGCATCGTCTACGGCGCCCTGGTCGGCCTCCTCATCTACCGCCGCTTCGACTGGCGGCGGCTGTTTCCCATGCTGGTCGAGACCGCGGCGCTGTCGGGCGCGATCCTCCTGATCATCGGCACGGCGACCGGCATGGCCTGGGGGCTCACCCAATCCGGCTTCTCGCGCTCGCTGGCTTCAGCCATGACCGGATTGCCCGGGGGGCCTGCGACCTTCATCGCCGTGTCCATCCTGGCCTTCACCATCCTCGGCAGCGTGCTCGAGGGCATTCCGGCAATCGTGCTGTTCGGGCCGCTGCTGTTTCCGATCGCCCGTGCCGTCGGCGTGCACGAGGTGCACTATGCCATGGTCATCATTCTCGCCATGGGTATCGGACTATTCGCCCCGCCCTTTGGCGTCGGCTATTATGCCGCCTGCGCCATCGGACGCGTAGATCCGGCCGAAGGCATCAGGCCGATCTGGGGCTATCTGCTGGCGCTGCTGGTGGGATTGATCATCGTCGCGATCTTCCCCTGGATCTCGATCGGATTCCTGTAAAGCGCGGCGTCAAGGAGGGTTCGATGAGCGTGTGGCAGAACCAGTACAACATCGGCCTCGACAAAACCCCCGCCAACTACGTCCCCCTGAGCCCGCTGAGCTTCCTCGCGCGCAGCGCCGCCGTCTATCCCAACCACGTCAGCACGGTCTATGAGGGCTGCAGCTTCACGTGGCGCGAGACGCATGAGCGCTGCAAACGCTTTGCGTCCTGGCTCGGCGGCAAGGGCATTGGCGTCGGCGACACCGTCGCGGCGATGCTGCCGAACATTCCGGCGATGAACGAGGCGCACTTCGCCGTCCC
Organism: Bradyrhizobium sp. Pa8; assembly: GCF_052588265.1. Taxonomy (NCBI): domain Bacteria; kingdom Pseudomonadati; phylum Pseudomonadota; class Alphaproteobacteria; order Hyphomicrobiales; family Nitrobacteraceae; genus Bradyrhizobium; species Bradyrhizobium sp. Pa8. The sequence goes on from NZ_CP176767.1 coordinate 4,849,574, forward strand.
CATGACCGGCGCCGTGCTCAATGCGCTCAACATCCGTCTCGATGCGCCTTCGATCGCGTTTCAGCTCGACCATGGCGGCGCCAGGATCATCCTGGTCGATCCGGAGTTTTCGACTGTCATCACCGACGCGCTCGCGCAGATGAAGGGGCCGAAGCCGTTCGTCGTCGACGTCGACGACGCCGCTTTCAAGGGCGGCAAGCGCATCGGCGAGATCGAATACGAGGCAGCGCTCGCACTAGGCGATCCTGATTTCACGGCGATCCCGCCCAAGGATGAATGGGACGCCATCGCGCTGAGCTATACCTCGGGCACCACGGGCAATCCCAAGGGCGTCGTCACCCATCATCGCGGCGCCTATCTGAACGCCGTCAGCAACATCCTCGCCGGCCAACTCGGCCAGCATCCGGTCTATCTCTGGACGCTGCCGATGTTCCACTGCAACGGCTGGTGCTTCCCATGGACCATCGCGGCGGCCGCCGGCATCAATGTCTGCCTGCGCAAGGTCGAGCCGACAAAAATCTTCGAGCTGATCAAGCAGCACGGCGTCACGCACATGTGCGGCGCGCCGATCGTCTACAACACGCTGATCAACGCACCCGACGCGCCGAAGGGCAGTGCCGCGCGCCGCGTCGTCGGCCTGATCGCCGGCGCCGCACCGCCGGTCGCGGTGCTCGAAGGCGCAGAAAACATCGGCATCAGGCTCACGCACGTCTACGGCCTGACCGAGGTCTACGGCCCCGCCTCCGTCTGCGCCGAGCAACCCGGCTGGGACGATCTGCCCGCCGCCGAGCGCGCCGGCATGAAACGGCGGCAGGGCGTGCCCTACCCGCTCGAGGAAGGCGTCACCGTCATCGATCCGCAAACGATGCAGGAGGTGCCCCGCGACGGCGAGACCATCGGCGAGGTCATGTTCCGCGGCAACATCGTGATGAAGGGCTACCTCAAGAACGAGAAGGCGACAAAGGAAGCCTTCGAGGGCGGCTGGTTTCACACCGGCGACCTGGGTGTGCTCGACGAGCACGGTTACGTCATCATCAAGGATCGCTCCAAGGACATCATCATTTCCGGCGGCGAGAACATTTCCTCCGTCGAGGTCGAGGACATCCTCTACAAGCATCCGGCCGTGCTGTTCGCAGCCGTCGTCGCCAAGCCCGATCCGAAATGGGGCGAAGTGCCCTGCGCCTTCGTCGAGCTGAAGGACGGCGCCAGCGCGACCGAAGCCGAGATCATCGCCTTCTGCCGCACGCATATGAGCGGCTTCAAGACGCCGAAGGCGGTCATCTTCGGCCCGATCCCGAAGACGTCCACGGGCAAGATCCAAAAATTCCTGCTGCGCAATGAGGTGGGATCGGCGAAGGCGATCTCGGCCTGAACCGAGCCGGCGCGATCAGTGCGTCTCGAGCCGCATGCCGTCGTAGGCCGGCACCACGTCCGCGGGCAGCTTCTGCCTGATCACCTCGTAATCGACGTCGGCCGTCATGTTGGTGATGACGGCACGCTTTGGCTTGAAACGATCGATCCAGGATAGCGCATCGTTGATGCTGAAATGGCTGGAATGCTGGGTGTAGCGCAAGCCGTCGACGATCCAGAGATCGAGATTTTCCAGCACGCCCCAGCTCTCGCGCGGGATGTCGTTGAGGTCGGGCGTGTAGGCGGCGTTGCCGATCCGATAGCCGAGCGCGGGGATCTGGCCGTGCTGGACCAGGAAGGCGGTCATGGTCACGTCGCCGCCCTTGCCGCCGATGGTCCGGCTTTCGCCGGCCTCGATCGAATGCCGGTGCAGGATCGGCGGATAGTCACTGCCCTCGGGCGAGATGAAGCAATAGGAGAACCGCGCCATGATGTCTTTCGCGGTCGACTGGTTGAAATAGACCGGAATGCGCTGGCGCATGTGAAGCACGACGGAGCGCAGATCGTCCATGCCATGGGTCTGGTCGGCATGCTCGTGGGTCAGGAACACCGCGTCAATGTGGTCGACATCGGTATCGATGAGCTGCTCGCGCAGGTCGGGCGAGGTGTCGATCACGATGCGCGTGGTGCCGTGGTGTGACGTCTGCTCGACCAGCAGCGAGCAGCGGCGTCGGCGGTTCTTTGGATTGCTGGGATCGCAGGCGCCCCAGCCGAGTGCCGGGCGCGGCACGCCGGCGGAGGAGCCGCAGCCCAGGATGGTCAGCGTCAGCGTCATACGGCTCCCAACCTTAAGATTTCACCTTGGAGAACAGGCGGAAGAAGTTTTCGGTGGTCTGGCGTGAGATCTCGTCGAGCGACACGCCGCGCGTTTCGGCGAGCACCTTGGCGACCTCGACCACATAGGCCGGCTCGTTGCGTTTGCCCCGGAACTTGCCGGGCGCAAGATAGGGCGAGTCTGTTTCAACCAGAATACGGTCAGACGGCAGTTCAGCCGCAAGCGCGCGCAGGGTCTCCGATTTCTTGAAGGTTAGGATGCCCGTGAAGCCGATATAGAGCCCGAGCGACACCGCCTTCAGCGCCAACTCGCGCCCGCCCGTGTAGCAATGCAGCACGGCGCGAAACGATCCCTTGGCAGCCTCCTCCTCCAGGATGCGGCCGCAATCCTCGTCCGCCTCGCGGGTGTGGATCACCAGCGGCAGGCCGGTCGCACGAGCCGCGGCGATGTGCGCACGAAAGCCCCTCGCCTGCGCCTCCGGCGCGCCGTTGTCGTAGAAATAGTCGAGCCCGGCCTCGCCGAGCGCGACCACCTTGGGATGCTCGGTCAACCCGATCAGCTCGTCCGGCGAGATGCCGTCCTCCTGGTCCGCGTTGTGCGGATGGGTGCCGACCGAGCAGTAGACGTCGTCGTAGCGCTCAGCGATGGCCAGAAGCTGATTGAGCTTTCGTACCCGCGTGGAGATCGTGACCATACGGCCGATGCCGGCCGCACGTGCACGCGAGACGATCCCGTCGAGGTCTTCCGCAAAGTCCGGAAAATCCAGATGGCAGTGGCTGTCGACCAGCATCGCCCGAACGCCCTAGGCCGCCGGCTCGATGTAGCGCGGGAACGCCGGTGTCGGCGCCGGCAGCGTCGAGCCTGGCGCGATCCGTTTGGCGCCCCCGAGCATCGCGAAATTCCGCTCGCCCGCGGGAATGCCGAGGCTGTCGAGCAGCAGGCCCGAGGCGGTCGGCATCGCCGGCTGGGCCAGGATCGCGATCTGGCGCACGACTTCGGCGGTGACATAGAGCACCGTCTTCTGCCTCACAGGATCGGTCTTGGCGAGCGCCCACGGCGCCTCGCCCGCGAAATAGCGGTTGGCCTCCGCGACCACGGCCCACACGGCGTTGAGCCAGTGATGGATCTGCTGCGTCGCCATCGCTTCACGCGATGCGGCGATCATGCCATCAGCCATCGCCAAAATCGCCCTGTCGTTGTCGCTGAACTCGCCCGGCTCCGGCAGCACGCCGCCGAGCTGCTTGGCGATCATCGACAGCGAGCGCTGCGCGAGGTTGCCGAGATCGTTGGCGAGATCGGCATTGATGCGCGCAACGATGGCTTCGTGGTTGTAGTTGCCGTCCTGGCCGAACGGCACCTCGCGCAGGAAGAAATAGCGCACCTGGTCGACGCCATATTGGTCGGCGAGATTGAAGGGGTCGACGACGTTGCCGACCGACTTCGACATCTTCTCGCCTCTGCTGAACAGGAAGCCGTGGGCATAGACCCGCTTTTGCACGGGAATGCCGGCCGACATCAGGAAGGCGGGCCAGTACACGGCGTGGAAGCGAATGATGTCCTTGCCGATGATGTGCACGTCCGCCGGCCAATAGCGCCAGTTGTTGTCGCCCTCGTCGGGGAAGCCGACGCCGGTGATGTAGTTGGTGAGCGCGTCGACCCAGACATACATCACGTGCTCTTCGTCGCCGGGCACCTTGACGCCCCAGTCGAAGGTGGTGCGCGAGATCGAGAGATCGCGCAGGCCGCCTTTGACGAAGCTCACCACCTCGTTCTTGCGCGAATCCGGCCCGATGAAATCAGGGCGGTCCGCGTAGAGCTTCAGAAGCTTGTCCTGATAGGTGGACAGACGGAAGAAATAGCTCTTCTCCTCGACCCACTCGACCGGCGTGCCTTGCGGCCCGAGCCTCACGCCGTCGTCGTTCAGGCGCGTCTCGTCCTCGGCGTAGTAGGCTTCGTCGCGCACGGAGTACCAGCCGGCATAGGTGTCGGCATAGATGTCGCCGTTCGCTTCCATGCGCCGCCAGATCTCCTGGCTGGAGCGATGATGCTGCTCCTCGGTGGTGCGGATGAAACGGTCGAACGACACGTTGAGGCGTTCATCCATCTCCTTGAAGCGGCCGGCATTACGGGCCGCCAGCGCTGACACCGTCAGGCCTTCGTTCTGCGCAGTCTGGATCATCTTCAGACCGTGCTCGTCGGTGCCGGTCAGGAAGAACACGTCCTTGCCGTCGAGCCGCGCGAAGCGCGCCAGCACGTCGGTCGCGATCGCCTCGTAGGCGTGGCCGATATGCGGGCTGCCATTGGGATAAGCGATCGCAGTCGTGATGTAAAAGACGTTGTCGCGCGCAGGAGCGGCAACGGGTGCTGCGGCTTGCGAAGCTGCGACGGGCTTCGGCGCAGGCGGCGCCTCCGGCTTCGAAAACTTGGGCTTCGACACCTTGGGCTTCACAACCTTCGGCGGCGTGGCGACAGGAGCCGGCGCGGCGGTCACGGCAGGCGCGGTCACTTTCGCTTTCGTGGCGACCTTCTTTGCCGGAGCCTTGTTCCTCGCGGGAGCCTTGCTCTTCGCCTGAGACTTGGCTGCCTTTTTGGCCGCTTTCTTCACCGCCTTCTTGGCGACGACCTGCTTCTTCGCAGCCTTCTTGCCGGCCTTCTTTGTCGTCTTCGCAGCGCTCTTCTTCACGCCCTTCTTGGCGGCAGCCTTATTGGTCTTCTTGACTTTCTTGGCAGCTTTGCGCGCGAGCGCCTTCACGGCCTTGTTCACGGCCTTGTTGGCAGTCTTCTTCTTGCTGCTCTTGCCCCTAGCGGTTTTCTTAGCTCGCGTGGCCACGACGAATTCCTTTACCGGCTTCTCGAGATCTGGAAACGAACCTGCGTTCGGTTATTGTTTTGAGCATGATCCTCTCGGAAAACCGCTGCACACTTTTCCGGATCATGCTCTAGCGCGTTGCGTCCGCCAACCAGCCGAACACCGAGAAAACCAAGGGCTTTCGCTCCAGATTGTAGGTTTCGGTGTCGCGCGCGGCGCGGACGATCTTTTCCCATACCTCAGCTAGGCGCGCAAGGCGCGGCAGATTCTGGTTGGCATTGGCCTCGTCGGAATGCAGGCGTTCCGCAATCCAGCGATCGATCCCGTCGATGAAGGCCGCCAGCGCGACGCGGTCACTGGTGCCGAGCGAATCGCCGAGCGTGTGCAATTCGCGCGGATCGACCTGTGGCAGGCGCGCGAGCAGCGCCGCCGTGCGCTGCTGCAGCTTCAGGGCATCGCCGCCGAGCAGCGTCAGCGCCCGCGCGACGCTGCCCTCGGAGGCCTCCGCGGCATCGCGCAGCGCCGGATCGTTCGGATCGAGGTCAGCCGCCGAAGCTGCGGCACCGATCACATCATCCGTGCCGAGCGGGCGCAGGCGCAGCTTGCGGCAGCGCGACTGGATCGTGGCGAGCACGCGCGCCGGTGCGTGGCTGACCAGGAGGAACAGCGACTGCTGCGGCGGTTCCTCGAGGATTTTCAGCAGCGCGTTGGCGGCATTCGGATTGAGCTCGTCGACGGTGTCGACGATGCAGACGCGCCAGCCCTCTGCCGCGGCAGTCGAGCCGAAAAAACCGATCGTCTCCCGCGTCTCGTCCACGGTGATCACGGTGCGCATCACGCCGCGATCGTTGGCGGTGCGTTCCAGCGTCAACAGCCCGCCATGCGAGCTGGCCGCAACCTGCCGCGCCACGGCGTTATCAGGATCGATTGCGAGGGTCTCGGCGCGCTGCACGGACGGCGCCAGCGGCTGGCCGTTGGAAAGCACGAAGCGCGCCATGCGATAGGCCAGCGTCGCCTTGCCAATCCCCTGCGGCCCACCGATCAGCCAGGCATGCGGGATGCGCCCACTGCGATAGGCCGCGAGCAGCGCCGTCTCGGCCTCGCGATGGCCGAACAGGAGGCTCGTCTCGCGCGGATGCGGAATGGCGGTTTCACGTTCGGCCTGGCGGCGGTTCATAGGGAAACCACCGATGCAGGGGTTGGGAGAAGACGATCGCGCAGCGCCGTCCAGACTCGTCCAGCAACCGTGTCAGGATCCGAATTGGCATCGATCAGGACGCAACGGCCGGGATCGTCCTCGGCGATCGTGCGATAGGCCTCGCGCAGGTCCTGATGGAAGCTGAGCTTCTCGCTCTCGAACCTGTCAGGTGTGCCGCTACCACGACGCACGGCGGCGCGCTGCAATCCAATCTCGACCGGCAAATCGAGGATGAGGGTGAGGTCCGGCTTGAGATCGCCGATCGTGACCCGCTGCATTGCGTTGATCAGGCCCATCGGCACGCGGCCGAGGCTGCCCTGATAGGCCCGCGTCGAGTCGGCGAAGCGGTCGCACAGCACCCAGGCGCCGCGATTGAGCGCAGGCTGGATCACGGTGCGGACATGGTCGTCGCGGGCAGCCGCGAACAGCAGCGTCTCGGCTTCGGGCCCGAGCAGCTTGCCCATCCCCGACAGCACCAGGTGGCGCATGATCTCGGCACCCGGCGAGCCGCCGGGCTCGCGCGTGACAAGGGTCCGCATCCTGGCCGCATTGAGGCGGTCGGCGAGCTTCTTGATCTGGGTCGACTTGCCGGTGCCCTCGCCGCCTTCAAAGGTGATGAAGCGTCCGCGCCCGGACGGCCGCTGTGCTGCGCTCTCACTCATGATCAGAGCTTCTCGGCGCCCGCGCGGAACATGCCGATCACGAGCTCGCTGGCACCATCGATCGCGCGGCGCATGGTCGAGCCGGTGCCGATCGCTTCGGCGGCATAGACGGGCGTTTCCACCGCGATGTTGCCGCTGCGCCAGACCTTGACCACGCCGACCTTCTGGCCGGCTTCGATCGGCGCGCGCACCGGTCCGCTATACACGACGCGCGCAATCAGCTTGTCGCTGCCGTTCTTGTGCACCATCACCTTGACGGGCGTCTTGGCGACCAGCTTGACCGAGCGGCTCTCGCCGCCAAACACTTTTGCGTAGCCAACCTGCTGGTCGGCCGCGATCAAGGTGCGGGTCTCGAAATTGCGAAAGCCCCATTCCAGCATCTTCTTGGCTTCGGTGGCGCGATCCTCAGGATCTTCCAGGCCATTGACGACGACGATCAGCCGCGTGCCGTTCTGCACGGCCGAGCCGACCATGCCGTAACCGCCTTCCTTGGTGTAGCCGGTTTTCAGACCATCAGCGCCTTCCATCGAATTGAGCAGAGGATTGCGGTTGGGCTGGCGGATCTTGTTCCAGGTGTACTCCTTCTCGCCGAACAGTTTGTAGAATTCGGGGAAGTCGAGAATGATGTGGCGCGCGAGGATGCCGAGCTCGCGCACCGTCATCCTGTTGCCGGGGTCGGGCAGGCCGTTGGAATTGCCGAAGGTCGACTTCGTCATGCCGAGCTCGCGGGCACGCTTGGTCATGAAGTCGGCGGCAAAGATCTTCTCGTTGCCGGCAATGCCCTCGGCCAGCGCGATGCAGGCGTCATTGCCGCTCTGGATGATCGCGCCATGCAGGAGGTCGTCGACCGAGACCTTGCTGTTGATGGCGGCGAACATGGTCGAGCCGCCCGAGGGCGCCCCGCCCTTGCGCCAGGCGTTCTCGCTGATCCGGTACTCGTCGGTCGGCTTGATGTCGCCCTTCTTGATGGCATTGAAGACGACTTCCGCCGTCATCAGCTTCATCATGCTGGAGGGCGCGCGCAGCTCGTCGGCACTCTTCTCGAACAGGACGCTGCCGCTGGAGGCCTCGATCAGGATCGAGGTGGGGGCGTCACCATCGAAGCCGGAATCCTCGGTTTTCTTGGCGCCCTGGATGCTCTGGTTGGCGGCGTAGAGCGCCCCACCCGAGCCGATGCCGGCCACCAGAACCGCCGCGATCAGCCCGCGCGCCAGCACACCGGCGGAGAACCGGGTGCGGCGGAGCGGAAAAAGACGAAATGCCATGGCGAAGCCCTGAGAGCGGCGTTCTAACAGCAGGAACAGGTGCGAACAACACGGGGCTGGCCGCCGAACCCGAGATTGCACGATTCTCGGCGCGCCCCTATCGTGGGACCTCATATTTCCCGACCAAACCCCTGAAACAAGGCGGAAAAGCGATGTTGTCCACCCGCGTGATCAAGGCCAACGGGATCGACCTGTTCATCCGCGAAGCCGGCCAGGGTCCGCTGGTGGTGCTGTGCCACGGCTGGCCCGAGCTATCCTACTCCTGGCGCCACCAGATCGCGGCGCTGGCGGACGCCGGTTTCCACGTCGTCGCCCCCGACATGCGCGGCTACGGCCAGAGCGCGGCACCGGCGGACGTCGCCGCCTACTCGATCTTCGATACGGTCGGCGACATCGTTGGCCTCGTGCAGGTGCTCGGCGAGAGCAAGGCGATGGTGGTCGGCCACGACTGGGGCGCGCCGGTCGCCTGGCATGCGGCGTTGTTCCGGCCCGACATCTTCACGGCGGTGGCGGGCCTCAGCGTGCCGCCGCCATTCCGCGGCCGCGGCAAGCCGCTCGATCTGCTGCGCCAGGGCGGAGTCAGCAATTTCTACTGGCAGTATTTCCAGACGCCCGGCGTCGCCGAGGCCGAGTTCGAGCGTGACGTCGCCCGCACCATGCGCATCGTGCTCGGCGGGCGCGGCCTTGCCGATCCCAGCGCCGCGATGTTCGTCCAGGAGGGCAAAGGCTTTCTCGGTCACGCGCTCGCCGATGAGCCGCTGCCCAACTGGCTCAGCGAGGCTGACCTCGCCTATTTCACCGAAAGCTTCCGCAAGTCCGGCTTCCGCGGCGGGCTGAACTGGTACCGCAACCTCGACCGCAATTGGGAGCTGACGGCGCCCTGGCAGGACGCGCAGATCCATCAGCCGTCGCTCTTCATTGCCGGCTCGAAAGACGCCGTCATCACCGGCCTGATCGGCGCCAAGCGCGTCAACGAGCTCGAGCGCGTGCTGCCCAATCTGACGCGGAAGCTGATCATCGACGGCGCCGGCCATTGGGTCCAGCAGGAGCGGCCCGACGAGGTCAACGCTGCGCTGCTGACGTTCTTGCGCGAAGTGGCGGTGCGCTAGGCGAGATCTTTTTTCATCGCGATGTGGGCGGCGCCCGCCTGCCCGGTCTCGGCAAATCCTCGCCGCAGGTAAAGCCTGTGCGCGGCCGAATTGTCCGCAAGCACCGAGAGCGTCAGCGCACCGACACCCTGCTGCCGTGCGCTCGCTTCGAGAGCGTCGAGGATCTTCGTGCCGGCGCCGCGACCACAGTCGGCCGGCAGCAGCGCGATGTCGATGATGTGCCAGTGCTCGCTTTCGCAATGAAGCAGCAGCCGGCCGATCGCGGTCGCGTCCTGTGTGACGATCAGCGAGATCGCCCCCGGAAACTGCGCGGCATAGCCGGCCGCCTGGCTGCGGAACTGTTGCGCGATGATCTGGCCGACGATCGGCCCGGACAATCCCGTCGCGGTGAATTGCCCCGTCCGCACCTCCTCGAAGAGACGCCGGATGAACGGCTCGTCGATCGGGCCTGCGGGCCGAAGCCGAAGAGCCGGATCGTCCGGGACGATGTCGAGCGGCGCGCCGTCAATCATGCCGTCGCGCACTCAAGATCGTTCAGGAGCTGCCGAAAGCCGGAAAGATTCCCGCGTAGGCGATACACCAGACGATCGCCTGGGTCGGCTGCATGTTGTCGTGCGGCAGGTTCTGCCCGGTGAGTGTGACGGCGCTTGGCACCAAGGTGAGACTGCCGGGTGGCGCCGTGAAGCCGGTGAAGTTAGGGTCGATCGCAACCGTGGTCCCCGCCGCGCCGGGACCTGCCGTAGCGCCTGTCGCGCTCTTGTCGCCGAGTTGCAGGATGTGCGTGTGCCTCGCCATATTGTCGCCGATCAGCGTCACTGTCGAACTGCCGACGGTCTCGCCGACGACATAATTTTGCAATCCCGGGCCTTGCCCCTGGCCGATCGCGACCGAACCGTTCAGGTTCGGCAAGGCGAAATTGGTCGTGCCATTGCCGCCGTAATAGGTACCGATGAGTGCAAACAACGCACTGTAACCCTGAATTGGCAGGAGCTGGCCGCCGCACGGCAGCCAGGCCCTGTTGAAGCCGCCGACCGCAAAAGGAAACGTAAAAGCCTGGATTTCTCCGACGAACGGATCTGACATGTTGTCTTTCCTTGAGACTGAATACGGATGCGTGCGCAGCCTAACCGGACGAAGGGAAGACGCCCGCGTAGCAAATGCAGTAATTGGCAACCACGCTCGGCATCATATTGTTGTGCCCGATGCTGTTGCCCGAAGTGGCGACGCAGGGGGCCATCGTGGAGTACGTCCCGGCGTTCGCAATCGGTGCGTAGAGTTCGCCTGCTGACGCCGTGGCAAGATGGAGGGTCGGCCCGGGCGTTACATCCGTTGCCGTCGCGGTCGAGGACATCAGCGCATGACTGTGGGTCGGCATTTCGGCTTCGATCAGGGTGTGGTTCTCCTCACCCCCGGGCTGGCCCAGCGCATAGTTCGGAAGGCCTGTCCCCTGTCCCTGTCCGATCGGCACACGGCCGCGTAGATCGGGAAGGTTGAACGTGTTGACGCCATCGCCGCCATAGGTGGTGCCGATCACGGCGTAAAGCGTCTCAAATTGGGCAATCGAGACCGACTGTCCATTGCAGGCGAACCAGCCGTCCGGCACCCGCGGAAAGCCAAACAACCTGATCTCGCCGAGAAACGGATCCGCCATCACATATGATCCTTTGGTGTGCGCCCGTTCCGATCCGATCGGCGAATGCGCGAATATGGGAAAACTGAAGTGGATGGATTACGTTTGCGAAAATGCGGCCGTGCAGCCGCTCAGCTTCGCGACGGATAAATCCCCTGCGTCGCGATCAGATAGCTGATCGTGAGATAGGGCTGCATGTTGTTGTGCGCCTGATTGCCGCCTTCATTCACCAGATTGGTGGCGGTCGCCAATGGCGTGTCGCCGCTCCCGGCTGCGGCAAAAATCTTCGTCGGATTGGTCGCCGGCAGTGAGTTTGTCGCGAAGACGTTGCCTGTGGGAGGGACGCTCCCGCGTCCGCCTCCTCCGACCGCTGCAGACACTTGAATAAGATGATTGTGGGCCGGGAGCTGCTGCACATTGAGGGTCGCCGAAACCGACCCGCTGCTCATGCCCACGGGATATTGGCCGGCGCCAGTCGAGCCCAGGATCGCGCGACCGCGCAGATCCGGGAGGCAAAACGTCGTCACTCCGTTGCCGCCGTAATAGGTGCCGAGCAACGAGAACAGCGCGGTATTTTGCTGGATGGCCAACACCGCACCGTTACACAGCGCCCAACCTCTGGGAATCACTGCGCCCGCAAAAGGCATGATTTGTCCGAGAACCGGCTGTAACGGCATGACCCCTCCCCCAAAAATCAAACGACCCGGCGCGTGATGATGCAGACCACGACGGCGCTACTTAAATTAAAGAATGAATTTATTACGGCCCACTCGCCAAGATTGTTGAACAGCCAGCGTTGACAGTCAAGCGCTAGCACAACCATAAATTGGGACGCCAAGCGTTTCCGTCGGCCGCTATCAAAGCACGCTTTTGTTGCCGCCATGCAACGGTTCGCTGCAAAGTAGCGCCCGCAACTTGGTTTCGGCAGTTCGGCTGGCTCGCACGCTTGCGTTGTGCACCGCGTCCCGTCCAAATGCACGCAACAATATAGGCGAATAATTTCACAATCAGGGATTTAGGCGGCTGCTCTATCGAGAGCTGCCGCCAAGGGGGGCCGGTGAGTCACGCAATTGCGGTGGCCATTCCAGACATAGTCGAGGAATTGGCGGTCCCGGCACGCGACGGTGAAGCTATGCCGTCGCGGATATTGCGCTCTCTCTGGCGGGCGGCTCAACGCATCTGCATCGCGGCCGTCGTGATGCTCGGCGCGATGGCAGCGGCGAACGCGGCTTGCGATCAAACGACGAATTCCACATCGGGCGTGACCATCAACTTCACGTCGGTCGGTCAGATCTATCGCCTGTGTTTGACCGTTGGCGCAGCCGCGGCCGACGACTCGGTTGTATACGGCGTCTATTCCGTCGCGGGCACAGACGCCTTTTACAATGCACCGATCGCAAATTCGAGCGGCCATTCGGGCAGCCCGCTGCTCACAGCGGCCGATTATAATCCGACCACGTCAAAGGCAACTTACACATTTCATCCAACGAACCCGAACCAAAACGGTCAATCCGCGAAGGCCGGCCAGGCCGAGATCGATATCACGCTGAACAGCAAGACAGGTGGCGGACAGGACTCGATCACCCTGTATTACACGCCGGGCTGTAGCGATTTCAACGTGGGCTGCTCCGGCAGTTCGATCGCGAACACCCCTTACACGTTCACGATCAATCTACCCAGCCCCACGGTGACGTCGATTTCACCGACGACCGGGCCGCTCGCCGGCGGCACTTCGGTGGTGATCACGGGCACCAACTTCACCGGGACGACTGGCGCAGCCGGCGTCAAGTTCGGCGCCACCAATGCGACGGGTTACACCGTCAACTCCAATACGCAGATCACGGCGACGGCGCCGGCGGGGTCCGCCGGGACCATCGATGTCACCGTCACCAACGGCTCGACATCGCCGACGTCGGCGGCGGACCAGTTCACCTACGTCGCCCCGCCGACCGTAACCTCGATATCGCCGACATCAGGTCCAACCGGTGGCGGCACATCGGTGATCATCACCGGCACGAATTTGAGCACGACCACAGGCGCTGCCGGCGTGAAGTTCGGCGCCACCAATGCCGCGAGCTACACGGTCAATTCCAATACCCAGATCACGGCCACCGCGCCTGCCGGAACCGGCACCGTCGACGTCACCGTCACGACAGCAGGCGGAACGTCCGCAACCACGGCCTCCGACCAGTTCACCTATGTGGCTGCGCCCACCGTCACCTCGATCTCGCCGACGTCGGGCCCGGGTGGCGGCGGCACCACGGTAACCATCACGGGCACCAATCTCCTGAACGCGACGTCAGTGACGTTCGGAGCAGCCTCCGCGACGGGCGTTACCGTCGTCAACGCAACAACGATCACAGCGACCTCGCCTCCGGGGACCAGCATCGTAGACGTCAAGGTCACGACAGCCGGCGGTACCTCGGCAACATCAGCCGCGGACCAATTCACATACGTCCCCGCTCCCACGGTGACCTCAATCTCGCCGACTACCGGTCCGACTGCGGGTGGCACTGTGGTGACGATCACCGGCACCAACTTCACGGGTACGACTGCCGTGACGTTCGGCGGAACGTCTGCGACGGGCGTCAACGTCGTTTCGGCGACCTCGATCACCGCAACTTCACCATCCGGTAGCGGCACGGTGGACATCGCGGTGACGACGCCAGGCGGCACGTCCGTATCCTCGGCGGCTGACCAGTTCACCTATGTAGGCCCGCCGACCGTCACCTCGATCTCGCCGACCTCGGGGCCGACAGGAGCCGGTGCGTCCGTGATCATCACAGGCACGAATTTCAGCGCGACCACCGGTGTGGGTGGCGTGAAGTTCGGCGGCGTGAATGCCGCAAGCTACAGCGTCGACTCCAATACCCAGATCACGGCCCACTCGCCGGGCGGCACCGCCAGTACGACGGTCGACGTCACGGTCACAACGCCGGGCGGGACATCCGCAACCTCGGCTGCTGATCAATACACCTTTGTCGGGGCACCGACCGTGACCTCGATCTCGCCGACGTCTGGCCCGGCTGGCGGCGGCACCACGGTAACCATCACGGGCACCAATCTCCTGAACGCGACGTCAGTGACGTTCGGAGCAGCCTCCGCGACGGGCGTTACCGTCGTCAACGCAACAACGATCACAGCGACCTCGCCTCCGGGGACCAGCATCGTAGACGTCAAGGTCACGACAGCCGGCGGTACCTCGGCAACATCAGCCGCGGACCAATTCACATACATCCCCGCTCCCACGGTGACCTCGATCTCGCCGACTACCGGTCCGACTGCGGGCGGCACGACGGTGACGATCACCGGCACCAACTTCACGGGTGCGACTGCCGTCACATTCGGCGCAACGCCTGCGACGGGCGTCAACGTCGTTTCGGCGACCTCGATCACCGCGACCTCTCCCCCCGGGGCCGGCGTCGTCGACATCAAGGTGACAACCCCGAGCGGCACCTCGGCCCCCTCGGCGGCGGACCAGTTCACCTATTTCGGCACGCCGACCGTGACATCGATCTCGCCGACGGGCGGCCCGGTGGCCGGCGGAACATCGGTGACAATCACCGGCACCAATTTTACCGGCGCGACCGCTGTCAAATTCGGGGCGACAAGCGCGACGGGGCTCACGGTGAACTCGGCCACCCAGATCACCGCGACCTCTCCTCCCGGGACCGGCACGGTGGACGTCACGGTCACGACGCCTGGCGGAACGACGGCCACCTCTGCCGCGGACCAATTCACCTATGCCGCAACGCCGGCGGTGACGTCGGTTGCGCCGAATGCGGGCCTGCTCGCCGGCGGCACGTCGGTCACCATCACGGGCACCGCGTTATCCGGTGCCACCGTCGTGAAGTTCGGCGCAACCAATGCGACCAGCTTCACTGTCAATTCGGCAACCTCGATCACCGCGGTCTCGCCGGCCGGCGCCGGCACGGTCGATATCACCGTGACGACACTAGGCGGAACGTCCGCCACATCGGCATCGGACCAATTCAGCTACACGCCGGCACCAACGGTCGGCTCGATCTCACCGAGCTCCGGATCCGCGATCGGCGCCACCTCCGTGGCGATCACGGGGACCGGATTCACCGGCGCCACCGCAGTGAAGTTCGGCGCCAACAACGCGACCAGCTTCACGGTTAATTCGGCAACGTCGATCACGGCAACCTCGCCGCCCGGCGCCGGCACGGTCGATGTCACCGTGACGACGGCCGGAGGGACGTCGCCGACCTCGGCGGCAGACAGGTTCACCTATCTGTCCGCGACGACCACCACGGAGCTCACCTCGTCGAAGAATCCGAGCAGCTACGGCGAGTCTGTAACTTTCACGGCCAAGGTGAACAGCTCGGGCGGAACGCCGACGGGAACGGTCACTTTCAACGACGGCGGCACGCCGATCGGCACGTCTACCCTGTCGGCCGGTGTCGCCACCTTTGCCACGACCACGCTCGCCGTCGGCAATCACAGCATCACGGCAACCTACAACGGCAGTGTGGCCTTCAACGCCTCGACCTCGCCGGCTCTGAACCAGTCGGTCGACATTCCCGCCGACAGCGCCAAGCTGCGCGCCCTCCAGCTCAACGTCACCAAGATCGTGGCGCAGAGTTCGGGACAGGCGATCTCCGGTTCGATTGACACCGCGATTTCCGAAGGATTCAGCGACGGCGGGCAATACATCACGCCAGGCGCGGGCGGACTGCGCGTCAATTTCGCCGCCGCGCCCGACGGCGATGAGGACGACAAGCCCAAATCCAGTCAGCAGCCCGCCTCCCAAGGCTCCAACGCCTATATCGGCGACGGCGGCTCCGGCCGGACCGGCGGCCGCGGGCGCGGCTCCTCGCGGATCGATGACGCCTTCGCCGCGATCGATCGGGCGGCTCCGACCAAGGCACCGGCTGCGCGCTTCAGGGAGCAGAAGGACTGGCTGTTCTGGATCGACGTGCGCGGCAGCGGCATCGATCAATGGGGCTCGTCCGGCAAGATCGGTCAGGGTGCAACCCAGGCCACGCTCTTCGGCCAGCAGATCAACCTGCTGTCCGGACTGACCTACCGGGCGAGACCCAATTTGCTGGTCGGCGTGACCGGCGGCTACGAGAACTTCAGCTACACCCAGACCGACATCAACGGAAAGCTGAAGGGCGACGGCTGGACCGTCGGCGCCTATCTCGGCTGGAAGATCATCCCGACGCTGCGTTACGACGTGGCCGTGACCTATTCCGGCATCGGCTATGACGGCACCGCCGGCACGGCCCAAGGCAATTTCAACGGCAATCGCTGGATATTCGCGACCGGCTTCACCGGCAGCTACAGCTGGGCCAATTTCAATATCGAACCGTCGGCCAAGGTCTACGCGATCTGGGAGCGGGAAAACGCCTATGTCGACTCGCTCGGCACCCCGCAAGCCGCCCGCACCTTCTCGAGCGGCCGCGCGTCTGCCGGCAACAGGGTCTCCTATCCCGTGCCGTGGCTCGATAGCGTGCTGCTGGTCCCCTATGCCGGCGTCTTTGCCGACTATTACTTCACGCAGGACGATGCGGCCGCGATCGTTGCTGCGGGCGGCATCCCGCTCGCTTCGACACCATTGCTCCAGGGCTGGTCAGCCCGCGTCACGGGCGGCATCGGCGCAAGGCTGGCCAGCGGCACCACGGTCGGCTTCGGCGCCGAACTCGGCGGCATCGGCAGCAACACGCAGATCTGGACGTTCACGGGACGCGCGCGCATCCCATTCTGATCCCTGGGCGCTACGCCGCTCGCCGGATTTGCCGGCTTGGTACCTGCTTAGTAGAGGCCGCGGCCGCTCAGGATGCTGCGGGCCTCGGCGGCGCCGTCGGCCGATGACGGCGCGTTCTCGGTCGCATAGCGGCTGTCCTCGTCATAGGACACGGCGCGCGCGTTCTTGAGCACCCGGCCCCGGCTGCGGCTCGAGGCCGACATCTCCGAGGTCGCGTTGAGCGATGCCATGTCGGCGGAGGTGTTGCCGAGATTGTAGGGCCGCCCCTCCGGCGTCGGAACCTCGCCGCGAATGGCGCCGCGGTTCGACGATGGCAGCTCCGGCACGAAGGGCCTTGCCGAGGCAACCCGCACCATCGAGGGCGACGGCGCCGGGATCCCGGTGCGCAGGGTCGCCATCAGCTGGCGGTCGTCGGAGCCTTCCAGCGGCGCCCGGCCGACATATTCGACACGGACCTTGGCGACGCCATTGCCTTTGAATTCAAGGAGTTCAGCGGCTTTGTTCGAGACGTCGATGAGCCGGTTGCCGTGATAGGGCCCGCGGTCGTTGACGCGCACGATCAGCGATTTGCCGTTCGAGACATTGGTCACCCGCGCGTAGGACGGCATCGGCAGGGTCGGATGCGCCGCTGTCAGCGAGGTCATGTCGAACACTTCGCCATTGGCGGTCAGGCGGCCGTGGAAATCGTCGCCGTACCAGGACGCCATACCCTCGGCGCGGTAGTTGACGTCCTCCTCCGGCACGTAGGTGCGGCCGCCCACGACATAGGGCTTTCCGACGCGGTAGGTACCGCCGCCTTTCGGGACCGGATCCCCAAACGCCACGACCCGCGGGCTCGAAGACACGCCGTATTTCGGATCGACCCGGCTGGCGAACTTGTTCGAGGAGGCGCAATTGGCGAGCGCGAGGCAGGTCGCGACCGCGGCAACACCGCGCGCGACCCGCAAAACCGAATCTGACCGTCGGATCCCCATGCGCCCCAAATACCACTTCGCCGGAGGCGTACCCAACCCGCATTGGCTACGGGGGAGCGCTGTCCGGTCCCTTAATCCGAGGCGGCCCACCACCGCGTCGGAAGCAGTAAGGATAACGCAACCCGAACACGGCGGAAATGGGGAGCCCACAGCGTTCACGCCGGGATGGTAAACGGGACGTTCGCCTCTCCCCCGTTGATTTACGGAGCGCAGGCACCCTGCTCTGTGCCACTCCTGGACATTCTGTTGCGCCAAATCCTCACTCCACCCCCATTGTCTTGTGGCTCACTGGAATTCTTTTGACTGTGCAAGGCCGCACGCGTTTTCTCGGTTGCAGGGGCGAACTGGAATTTGACGATGATCGAGACGGTTTCGGCACTGATGGGTCTGGTAAGCGCGGGGATCTTCCTGGCCCATGCGTTTGAAGGTTACCGCACGAGGGCCTGAGGGCATTCGCGCGGACGGCAAGGATCACCTCTTTCAAGACGGCCCGTTCGGACAATTTTAATCGATCCGACCGAGCATCGAACACGAGAGTGGCAGGTGTCCCATGCGTAACCATGACTTCGTATCCGATGGCTTCCTGGCACTGACCGCCGGCGGCTTGGTTCTCCTCTGCTCGAGCCTCGTGGCATTGGCCTTCGGCTGAGCACCACCACCACGCTCCTGCTTTCTAACCACAACTACACCGCGATGCAGCATACAGCTCTGTCCGGTATTGCCCTGCTCCCGTTTAGTTGATTGAATTTCTGCGTTCGGCGCCTCGACTCATTTCAAGAGGCCATCACCAACGAGGGTGACGCAAATGCTTGCTGAGAAATTTTTTCTGGTTCTGGAATCGCTGATCCGCGGCGACCGCACCTATCCTGACGGAAGTCCCCGGGTGATCAGCACCTCCCCGCACGTGCCGGTGAAGCTGCCGGGCCGGAAATAGCCGTCCCCAAACTTCCGAATCACGCGCTGCTCAACGCAGGCCCAATAGCGAGCGGCGATAAAAGCTGTCGCGGGCCTCGCTCAGGCAGACGAAGCTGCCGTCGAAACCTTGCCCATACCGTTTCTGGCCCTTGCCGTAATAGACGCCCTTCCTGAAATCGAGCCAGACCACCTGGTCGTGCGGGCAATGACGTTGCGCCTGCGCCTCGTAGCGAAACGGCGTCAGCGGCGTCGCCGAGACCTCCGCGCCACCGGTGCCAACCACGATTGCGACGGCGACCGCGATCCCGCCGAGCCCTTTGCCGAAGCCGCTCCAAGACACCCCTGCCTCCTCATTCAAGCCCTCGCTCTTTGGCCGTTCGGCACGGTAGCACGAGACGGCGCGATCTGTCGGGCGCAGCCGGCGGCTTGGCCGTCTTCCACCGGCCATCTTGTCGGGTTACATGAAAGCGAGATCATCTCAACTCGCGAGGATGCTGCCTGAATGTCGGTTGAGCCTGCACCCAGGACCGAACCCCGCCCGCCGTCCCCGCGTTTGGGCCTGCTGCCGATGATCATCTTCGGCTCGCGCTGGCTGCAACTGCCGCTCTATCTCGGACTGATCGTGGCGCAATGCGTCTACATCGTGCTGTTCCTCAAGGAGCTCTGGCATCTTTCCTGGCACGCGATCGACCTCACCGAACAGCAGATCATGATGAGCGTGCTGGCGCTGATCGACGTCGTGATGATCTCCAACCTGCTCGTGATGGTCATCGTCGGCGGCTACGAAACCTTCGTTTCGCGGCTCGACCTTCAGGGTCATCCCGACGAGCCGGAATGGCTCGGCCACGTCAATGCGAGCGTTCTGAAGATCAAGCTCGCCATGGCCATCATCGGCATCTCCTCGATCGCGCTGCTGCGCACCTTCATCGAGGCCGGCAATCTCGGCTCGAACCGCGCCGGCTTCACCGAGACCGGCGTAATGTGGCAGGTCCTGATCCACATCACCTTCATCGCCTCGGCGATCGGCATTGCCTACGTCGACAGGCTCAGCGACTCCGGAATGCGCAAGCACGCCGAGTGAGGGTAACGGCCGGCCTTCTTATTGTTTGCTTGCTTCGAGCTGCGCGAGCGCCTGGTGCAGGCACTCCTGAAGCTTCTGGGCGACCTGCTCGCGCGCCACGCCCTTGGCGGCAAGATCGCCGGACACCTTGTCCACGACATCGTCGATGGTCTGGCTCTCCAGATTGTCCGTCACCAGCGCGGTTGCGTAGGTTGCCGCGGCATCGCCACTGAGCCCGAGCTGGCCCGCGGCCCAGAGCCCGAGCAGCTTGTTGGACCGGGCCGTGGCCTTGAACATGAATTCCTCGTCGTGGGCGAATTTGGCCTCAAAGCCCTGCTCGCGCTTGTCGAACGTGGTCATGGTCAGCTCCAATGCGTTTTCGCTGAGGAGAATCGGACTGGTTAGGAGCGAACGTCTCCGTGGTTCTCGTCAGTTTAGGATCATTTGAATCTTCCTCCCGGAAGGCAGAGGCCGTCAAGCCTGCGCGGTGGTGCCGCCGCAGCCCGGGCGTGAGCACG
This sequence comes from Bradyrhizobium sp. Pa8, assembly GCF_052588265.1. NCBI lineage: Bacteria > Pseudomonadati > Pseudomonadota > Alphaproteobacteria > Hyphomicrobiales > Nitrobacteraceae > Bradyrhizobium > Bradyrhizobium sp. Pa8. Next base: position 4,869,630 of record NZ_CP176767.1, read on the forward strand.
GCACGCACCAGCGCCGCGCCAGCCAAATCGGCTAGGCAGAGATGTTTACCGTCCGTTAAGCAGACTCGGCGCCGGATGGGCCGGGGGACATCGAGAGCTGACGCATGAACAAAGAGCTGCGGGAGTTTCGACGGCTTGAACGGGTCTGCCTGGAGCAGGCCGCCCTCTCCACCATGGATCTCGCGCGAAGCGGGTTGCTCAAGGTCGCCGACGATTGTCGCATCGCGGCCGAAGCGATCGAGGCGCAAGCGCCCCGCGGCGCGTTTGCCGGCGCCGTCCAGGCGCTCAAGCTGGCTTTGAGCGCGAGGGGAATGTCCAACCGGCATTAGCTGCCAATCTCCGGTTGGGAGATCGCTTCAGAAGATTGCGGGCGGCGACCGCGTTCGGTCAGTCCTTCGCCTCGGCCGCTTCGCGCGCGAGCCGCTCGGCCCTCAGCCGTTCCTTGTTGGCGTAAAACGCCTTCTGCGCCTCTTCGTGATCGCGCATGGCCTTTTCGGCCTCGATCCGGCGAGCGGCGTCACGAGCCTGGCGCTGCTCAGGGGTCAAGGGTTTGCGTCGGAAGGAAAGGTCTTCAGTCATGCAGAGACAACGCGCAAGCAGCGAAACGGTTCCACGAGTTGAACCATGCAGGCCGACGCGGTCGATCGAAGTCTCAACATATCAGATAGTTAGATGATGCATTCGTCGGTCCGCGGGACCTATTGCGTCGACCCCGGCGGCTTGACGCCCGTGAGCGGGCACTGCGGCGCTGCGGGAATCGCGCTCCGGACGGGCGGATCGGGATAGTATTGGGTATTTTGCTGAACCTGACGCGCCAGCTCCGTGCCTCCGAGCAGCGTGATCAACATCAGCGCTTCGTCGAGGCCCGCGGATATTCCGCCTCCGGTCAGTCGATTGCGATCCAGCACGAAACGCGGATGTCCGTCGGCAACCTTCACCTTCGGGAACAGCGTCGGGAAGCATTCCAGGAAAGCCCAGTGCGTCGTCGCCCAGTGGTCGTCGAGAAGACCCGATGCCGCGAACAGCATAGCCCCCTCGCAGACCGAGCACATGTACTTCGCACCGGCGGCCTGCCTGGTCAGAAACTGGAAATAGGTCCGGTGCGGATCGTTGATGATTTCGGTGAGCGCGTCTGGATCGCCGCCGGGAATCCAGATGGCATCATACTGGGTGCAGTCCGCGAAGGATTTTGCGACCTCGAACGGAAATCCCCGGCTGCGAAACCGTTTCATTCCCGGCTTTGCCGCGACGATCTCGACGTCGAAGTCGGCCCAGTCGAACATTTCGAAAGGGCCGGCGACGTCGAGCATGTCGACGCCGTCGTAGACGGGAATGCCGATCTTCATCGCGCGTAATCCTCCCTGCTTCCTGTGACGATCAATGTTTGTGGCCTACGGGCGTCGCCGCGGGTGTCGCCGTCGGCTGCTTGGCATGGCGCATGCCCGCCATCCCGAGGCCGCCGCCCGGCGCGTTGAGGTCGGGAACGATCGCGATGTTGGCCATCATGCCCGCGTCCTCGTGGTCCAGGATGTGGCAATGCAGGACATACTCGCCGATGTAGCGGTCGTACCGCGTCCTGACGCGGATCTGATAGTTGTTCTCGACGATGATCGTGTCGCGGAATGTGTGCCACATGCCGCAATACTGGTTGGCCAGTTGCTGCTTGTCGGCATACACGATGTCAGGTTTGCAGGTGCCGTCGGGATTGTAGATCGAGATCTGCTGACCGTTGGTGTTGGTGGTGGTGACGTCGATCACCTGGAACGGATTGACGTGGATATGGAAGATGTGCGGCTCGCCTTGCGCGGACAGCATCCAGTCGTCCGTGGTGTTGACCTCGCGCGTGAAGTTCACCACGTCGGGATCGTACGAGGCGTTATTGACCGTGAAGGCCGGGAAGTTGATCGCGAAGACCGCCTGCTGCTGCTGGCTGCCGGCAGCCGGCGGCGCAAGGTTTTCGAATGGCGCCCACGGCCGCAGATCGCCGTCACGCAGCCCGGTGCGAACGGCGTCCGGCAGCGTCGGATTGGCATCGTACAGCGCCTTGCCGACATAGGCCTGCAGGTCGCCGGTCACGGGCTGCCCTCCGCGCACATGGATGTAGGCCAGCAATTGCGGCGTCGTCGGCCCCTGCCCGCCGCCATTGCCGTTGGACACGCGCTCAGCCTTCGGCGCCGCCTGGTTGAGCAGGCAATAGTCGCCGTCCGAGGGGAATACGACGAGGACGTCGCTGCGATAGCCGGGCTGCATGTAGTTCGATTCAAGCACTCCGCCGACTTGCGAGGCGTGCACGGTGCGCAATTTGGTCCGGGTCAGACCGTCTGATGCGATCTCGAACTGCGGGATCAGCGTGCCGGCCGAGGCGTTGCAGGCGGCCAGAAGATCGGCCTTCTGCTGCTGGCGGTTGCCGCTCAGCGCCGAGGTCGCGATCAGGTTCGTTGTGCCGACCGGCGTTGCACGCACGAGCTGAATGTTGATCGTGTCGTGAATGCCGGCATGCACGAAGCGCCAGCGCTGGATCTCGCCGGCCGGCACGGTGAGCGTCGGCTGCACGATGCCGTTGACGCTGGTGAAGCGCCCATTGGTGTCCCAGATCGACGATGAATCCAGTTGCAGGCCGAAATTCTCGACGACGCCGGGGCTCACCGGATTGCCTGATGTCGCCAGCGGGCACGTCCACGGCGCGTTGGCGATATTTGCCGGACTGCTGGCGTTGTAGAGCCCCTGCGTGGTGTAGATCTGCTGCCAGGGGCCGCCGGCCTGGTTTGGTTGGTTGGCGAAGCAGGCATAGGCGATCTGCTGAAACAGGAAGAGCTGCTCCTTGAACGGTGCGCCGTTGACGTCATGCAGTACCGTGTCGATATCGGCAATCGGCTTCGGGTTCTGCGGCGACGGTGGCGTATAGGGACGTTCGCCCTTGACGACCAGCACGCCCGAGGCGCCGCTCGCCACCTGCACTGCCGTCGAGCCATGACGGTGGGCGTGATACCAGAACGTTCCCGCCGGATGGTCGTTGGGGATGTTGATCTCATACGGAAACTTCGTCTGCGGGGCGATGTTGAGCAGCACGTTGTCGCTGTTGCCGGCAGGCGAAACGTGGAGGCCGTGCGTGTGCAGGTTGGTGGTGTTGAAGCACCCGACCAACGCCGGCAAGCCCAGCCCCTCCGGAGGATTGGGCAGACAGCTCGGGTCGTCCTTCGCGAGCTGGTTGATCAGGTCGACGCGCAGCGTGTCGCCGGGCTTGACGAAGATCGCCGGGCCCGACTTGCAGCCGCCATAGGAGCGCAGCTCGACGGGGTCGAGGCCATCCGGTTGCGGATCGGTCGGATCCGGGTTGTTGATGAAGAAGCGGCCGCGCACGAAGTTGAGCACCACCGAGACGATCGAGCCGCTGCGCGAGATCGATCCTTGCGGCCGGCAGCCGCCAACGGCCGGCGCCACGGCGGCCTCCAGGGCCACGACATTGCCCTGTCCGGGCAGCGTCGGCGGCGGTTCGAAAGCACGGGGAACCGGCGCCGCGAATGCTGGAAGGCTCGGTCCCAGCGCGGCGATGACAAGACCAATTCGCGCGAAGCTCTTCATCATGTTGTCCGCCCTACTGTTCCAGAAGACTGCTCGAAGGATTGCGTGAAGGCGCATCGGCACGCCGGCGCCGCCAGAATGGCCGCTCGGACCAGCGCGAAACACTGCCGTAGTGTTCGCTCAGCGTCGTCGCGTAGGCCGCAGCCTCGCGCGCGATCCACGCGCCGTACCGATCGAGAGCGGCCGCATCACCGCGCGCGAGGCAATCGCAGGCGGCATAGGCGGCGAACACGCCCGAGCGCATGGCCTTGACCACGCCGTGGCCCGAGATCGGATCAAAAGCGCTTGCGGCATCGCCTGCGCAGAGGAAATGGAAGCCGGCTGTCGTCGCGGCGTATCGACTGCCCGCAGGGATCAAGCGGGGTGGTTCGAGCCGAATGATCTTGCTCGCGAGCGCCGAGACGAATTGCGTCCTGGCGAGAGCTCTGCGCCAGCCGTCCGGCGTGTTCAGCCTGAGGCCACGCGCGAGATCGGCATCGGTCATGCAGGCAAAGGCGCGCCTGCCCTGGTCGAGAGCCATCGTGTACCACCAGCCGTCTTCAAAGGCCTCGACGAGCAGCTCCGGTGCGGCCGGTCCCGATGTCGTCGCCTCGGCATAGGCCGCAATCAGGCGGTCCTGCGCTTTCGCCCGCGAACCCTGGCGGTCGGCGAGTGCGCGGGCGCGGCCCGTCGCGTCGATGATCAGCCGGGCCGAATGGCTGTTGCCGTCGTCGCAAACGACCGACCAGCCGTCCGCCTCGCGCGCGAGATGACAGACCTTCGCATCGACGCGCTCGGCCGCGCGGCACCCCTCCGCCGTGAGCCAGCCATCGAACGCCCTGCGGTCAACGCGCCATGACGGCCCGCGCGCTTCCAGCAGCGATTCGCTCGACGTCAGGCCGGCCTGGTCCCAGGAGGTGAGCGTGCGGTGCGACGGCGCAAAGCCCTGCCCCAGAAATGTCGGCCACAGACCGAGCTGCCGAAGCACCGGCTGGACCAGCGGTGACAAGACCTCGCCTCGTCCTTGGCCCCGCCCGCGCCGCTCGGACGGCGCAATCACGGCCAGCCGAAGCTCCGGCGCGCACATCGCAAGCGCGCGAGAAGCGGCCGCTCCGGCTGGACCTGCGCCTGCAACGATGATGTCGAAAGCGGCCAAGGTCAGTCGGCCCGGACTGCGTAGAACGACGCCACGACGCCGGCAGGCGCCACCGTGCCGGGCGAGCCGCCGCTGTGCGGGATGGTCCGGATCACCGAGCCGACGATGGCCGGACGCTGGTCGACGCCATTGGGCCAGGCCGGCACCAGCGAGCCCCAATAATCGTAGATCCATTCCTCGCCGCCGACGACGCCGGTACCTTGGAAGCGCACCTGCATCGGCGATCCATAGGCGCGCGATCCCTTCAGCGCGAGCGACCAGCCCGGGCCGCCGATCGTTCCGGTCAGCAGCTGCATCGGCCCGTCCGCGATCTCGATCGTGCCACGGCCGAATTCGAGATTGTTGAAGGCCGTGTTGACGTCGGGATCATTGAGCAGGCTGCGATAGGTCCAATGTCCGACGAATGGATTGTCGCTCATGATGCCTCGCTTTTGGGATCGGGCCTCGACCCGGTTGTTCGCTCGACGCTGACGTATTTGGGTCCTTGATAGCTGTCGGCGGGCTTCACGGCCGGCTCGTAGGGATTGCGCACGATGAAACCGAGCAGCGACCACTCGGTGACCATCTTGAGGTCGCCGACCGGTGTCTGCGGGACGCCGCGGCTCCACGTGGTCCAGACGTAATTGGGCTTTCCGTTCGAGACTGAGGCGATCTCGAACGACTGCAACGGCCGATGCGCCGGCCACCACAGTGTGGTCCAGGTCTTCTCGTCGCGCCGCAAGCGATCGTCATTGTCACTGCCGGGCCAGAGATTGTTCCAGTCGGCGTAGGTGATGTTGATCGGCTGCGTGGTGCACTCGTTGAAATCGGACTGCCAGGGCAGACCCATATATTTGGTGAGGTCACCCGGCTGAAGACCGGTCTCGAAGTCGTTGTCCTGGCTGAGCGGCGAGTTGACGTTGAAGGTCGGGTCGGCAATCACGGTGCCGTGGTCCTGATTGGCCTGGGCGGCGCTCTGCAGGAAATCCGAGACGCTGCGATCGGCGTTGATGCGATACGGCGCCCAGTAGATCGAAGGGTTGCGCATCACCCAGCCGAGCTCGGCACCTGGACAAAAGGCGCCCCCGAGCACGTTGCTGAGCACGCCGCGGTCGAGTTCGCGGCCGGTCTTCGGCGGTGTCTTCGGATAAGGCGCGAAGGGTGAATAGCCGTCGGGCAGCCAGCCCTCCTCCTTCTCGTTGATGAACCAGCCGCGCGCCCATTGGCCGAGGATGAAGAGCTGGTACTCGGTGAGATGAAGAAACTTCGACGGCGTCTCGTTGGTCAGCGGATTGTCGCCGCACAGCAATGGCATCAGCGGCAGCGAATGGACGCGCGACGATGCCCGGTCCTGCACCTGGAAGGAATTGGCCTCGCCCGCACGACGTAACAGATCGAACAGGAAGCGGCGCATCGGTCCGTAGGGATCGTCGGCCTTGGAATAGTGGGTCGGACCTGCGACCGCCGCCACCGCCATGACCGCTTCGCCCTGACTGGCGTCGCGCAACGGTGCATCCGACGGTGTTGCCGTCGCCGTCGGCCGCGTCGTGCGTTTCGGGGTCTTCGATAATTTGTCGGGATCGAACGTGCCGCGCTGCGCCTGATCGTGCGGGTAGTTCGATTGCTGAAGGATATCGTTCAGATACCTGAATTCATCCGGCCGGAACAGGATCGGCCAGATGTCGCGATAGAACCACGGCCGGTAGTTGCGATTCCAGGCAAGACGGCCGGCCTGCCAGTGGCGCAGCGCCGCCTCGTCGCGGAACGGGATCTGCTGCGGATCGTCATAGGTGCCGAGCGTCCCATAGATGCCGGTATCGGTGGCGAACTGGCGCACATAGAGATCGTACAGCACCTCGTCCATCGTGATCATGTCGAGGATCTCAGGGACGAAGCGCGGATAGCCGACCACGACCCAGGCCGGAAACTCGACGTCGATGTAGCGGGTCTGGCCGACCTGCTTCGAATACATGATCAGCCGCGCCATCACCGGCCCATCGGAGATGTCGTCGTACCAGCCGTCGGTGTTGGCATAGTCCTCGATCTTCGGACCGAAGCTGCCGTTGACGTCCATGCCCGAATTGCCGTGACCGCCGAGCACGACCAGGCGGCCCTTGTTGTCGGTCATCATCTCGCCCAGCGTGTCGATGTCGAACGGCTGGAGGCCCCTGGGCGGAAACGTGGTGGCGTAGCCGCCGGGCCCGCCCGAGCGATCGAAATGCGCGCGCCGGTTGGTGGTCGCGTTCACGCTGCGCGGGCCGGGATCGATGATGAGAAGGTCGCGGTCCTGGCCGGTGATGTCGGCGTTGCGGCGCGCACTGCCGGGGGCGTAGCCGTGCTCGCCCTTGAGCTCGGTGAACGGGTACCAGGAGGCCTTCTTGTTGGCGACATAGACGCGCCACTGGATGTCGACGAGCACACCATGATTGCCGCCGCCCTCCACGGCATCGCCGAGCGCCAGCGGCCTGCCTTCCGGGGACTCGTCGTCATAGACGAAGATCTGGAAGCGCGCGGCCTGCCGCTTCACGCGGCCCTGCGCATCCTTGAAGGTCTTGACCGGAACAGGTGTGACCCCGTCGGGGCCGTGCAGGGGATTGCCGAAACTGTCGCAGGCAAGCGGCATCGCCGCGGGCGTCTCCGGCGCGAGGTAGAATTCGCTGTCGCTGTTGCCCAGGCGCGCGATGCCGATGCCCGGATGGATTCGATACGTCGCCATGACTTCCCCGCCGCTTTCTCAATCCAGGAAACTGATCGACACGCCTTCCAGCTTCAGAAGCTCCCTCTCCTCCTGGTAGTCGCCGCCGATCACGACCAGCGTAATCTGCAGCGGGCCCTTCTTCTTGAGCGCCTGCCTGGCGGCGGCCGTGACGTCGATGCGATGGACGCGTGGCGTGTTGTGGCTGCGCCCGCGCTGATCGAAGCGCCGCGGCTGCGGCGGCGGGATATCGCAATGGCCGGGACCGCCGTAGCAAGCCCCATGTCCGAAGATCGAGATGTAGCCGGCGTAGTGCGGATTGCCCTTGATCTGCGTCGAGGCGTCGGCCCCGGGCTCGTTCAGGAAGGCGCGTACGAAGCAGGAGCGCATCAATTGCGGCACCTGGTGCAGGCGGATCTCCGCGCGTTTGAAGCTCCGCGCGGCCTGCGGCACGTTGATCGGCTGCGACACGAAGCGGCTGACCGGCGCCTCGAGCCCGACCGGCATGAAATGCGAGCTGCGAACGTATTCGTAGCCGAACGGCGCGATGTCGAGCGTGTCGCGGATGGTGTAGTTCCACGGCGACAGCACGGAATCGAGATCGGCCGGCAGCGCATTCGGATTGAGCTTCTGCCACTCCCACCAGATCCGATCGATATTGACGTGGATCGGCCAGAACACCGGGTCGTAGGACGCGGTCAGATTGCTGAACATGTCGCCGAAATCCGGCTGCGAATAGAGATCCGGCCGGGCATGAAAGCGGCGGCCGCCGACCTGCGCGGCGCTGTTGCGGCGCGTCGTGAGCGCACGCAGGCGCGCCGTCTCCGCGCCCGGCTGCGGTGTCGTTCCCGTCGCGGTCGGCCCGCCCTGGCAAACATAGGCCGCCTTCCCGGCATCGGGGTTCTGGCCGCCAGTCCAGATGTGCATGGTGTTGTGCGGATTCTGGTCGAGGAATCCGAATGCCGCGTCGTAGATGCTGCCGCCGCCGAAGTCGCGGAAATTGTTGAGGCTCAGAATCTGGGCGATGTCGTCGGCCGACGGGTAATGATAGTGAATGACCTGGTTGATGGTGCCGCCGCCGTCATACTCCGCAGGATAGCGCAGCGGATACCAGAGCGAGTTGGAGTGCAGCAGCGCGTCGATGAAGCACTGCCGGTTGGCATTCGCGGGATCGGGCGTGACGGCCGAATAGCCGATCGTGTTGATCAGGTAGCAGAAGAAGCCGTGCTGTGAGGTGAAGCTGACGCGGTCATGCGCGAGCGCCAGGATCGCCTTCTTCTGAGCCGCCGTCGGCGCCGGGTCGAGCGCCGCCAACAGCGTCTCGGCCGCTTCCTCGGTGAGATAGGCCTTCATCGAATTCGGAATGATGCGGCCCTTGTCCGGCTCCTCCGGCCGGTACTCCGGCATCGTGAAGTCCCAGTACGGGAGCATCAGCCCGGGCTCGAAGTCCTGAAGGTTTTGCTCGAACTCGTAGAGATAGGCGCGGTGCCAGGGCAGGAAGCGCTCCCAGCCGTGCTGGCAATGGTTCTGGTGGATCAGCGCCTGGTTGTTGTAGTTGCGCCGGTCTTCCGGCCAGTGGTCGAGATCGTAAAGCCGGCGGAAGCCACGGCGCAGGCGTTCGAGCTGCGGCTCGCTCATGCAATCGATGTTCATGCGACGCCTGGGCTCGCCGGCATCCGCGGCCGGCGAATAGCCGTCGGCAGCCACCGCAAATTCGGCGATCTCGCTCACCTTCACCGTCGCCGTCTTCGCCGGCTTGCCAGGCGCAAGCTCGACTGCGACGCTGGTCGCATCATCCGGGCAGCCGGCATCGATCCAGTCGGCAATGCGGTCGACGTCAGCGGGCGCGACGCGCTTGCCGCCCCATGGCAGCGCCGGGAACCGGCCGCCGTCGAACGGTGCGTCGCCGCGCAATCCCTTGATCAATCCGGATGCGTCACTGCGCGCGTGCGGAGGGATGCAGCAGGCGTGCCCCTCCGGCACTGGAGCAACCATCTTGAAGCCGAAGATCTCGGCCGCCTCCAGCGCCTGTGCGCCCTTGTCCCAAAAACGTCCAGCGCCACCATAATCAGCGGTGCTGTCGCCGGCAGCTTCATCCAGGATCGCCTTCACGCGCGCATAAGCAACGGTAAACGATTCGGTGTCCATTCCAGCCCCCGGACAGCAAGACGAAGAAGGCGGCCGGAGACTAAGCACAACTTTTGGGTGATGTCACGTAAACACGCACCTTCAACGTCGAAGCAAGCGTGAATATTTTTCGGGGTTGTGTGATCAATTTCATACAACCTTTATCAAATCGACAGATCTACTCATGCGTCGTGCGGATGAGGCGGATGCGAGCACGAGTGCGTTGCTCAAGCTCAGCGCCGGCCATCGGACGTGTCCGGTCATCAAACGCTGCGTGATTGAGCGCAGCGTGCATTCCAGTCGTCGTGGGACGAAGCCGAGCCACACCGTGAGCGAATCGGCGCCGAACGACTGCTCGACGAAGCCGAGCTTCGCCCTTCCCGGCCTGTTCCCCCATCGGACTTGGTTTTCCCCCGCAAGCGCCAACTTCGCGTTGCCTTGCGCGGTCGACTGCGTTAAGCGACAACCATTCTCTGTCCGGAAGGGTGGCCGAGTGGTTTAAGGCACCGGTCTTGAAAACCGGCGTGCCCGCAAGGGTACCGTGGGTTCGAATCCCACCCCTTCCGCCAATAGGTTATATTGCTCTCCTCGGTTCGTAGTTGCTCGAAGTCACCAGCAAAATCAATGATTTATGCCAGATAACTGTACTTCGCAGTTCGCCGGTGTTCTTGCAATCCCGAGAGCACCTATTGGATAGCCCGCGAAGCGCTGTCCAATATGGACCGAGCGACCTCGGAAACGCTGGTGAGGATGATCTGCACGCCGATGCAGAGCAGCAGAAATGCTGACAGCTTCGTCACGACGCTGGTGCCCTCCTCGCCGAACAGGCGCGCCATTGCGCTCGATTTCCGGTAGGCGTGGTAGATCGCGGCAGTCACGGCGAGCGCCACCAGGAGCGAAACGATCGAGGACGTGAACATTGCATCGAGGCTGCTGGTCCGGCTGATTCCGATCGCGATGGCTGTCGCGATCGTTCCCGGCCCGGTCGTCAGCGGAATTGTGAGGGGAAAGAAGGCCATGCGTTTCATGGTCGCATGATCGGGGGACGAGACCTCGTGAGATCCGGCCGGGCCCGAGGGCGCGTGGAGCATGGACCAGCCTGTCGCTGCGACTACGAGGCCACCGGCAATCCGGAGCGCCGGGATTGTCACGCCGAAGAAGTTGAGGATCTGGCTGCCCAGAAACAGCGACACCAGGAGGACCACGAAGGCATATCCGGCAACCCGCAGCGCAAGACTCGCGCGCTCGTCTTCAGAAAGACCTCTCGTCTTGTCGAGGAAGATGAAGGCCAGTCCGTAGGGATTGATGATCGCGAACAGCGCGCCGAAGCCGAACAGGAAATCGGCAACGAGCCCCGATGTGGCGATATTGCGCATGCGGCGCCCGCTCCGCTCTTCGGCTTACGGCCGTGTGAAGCCGGGCGCTTTGAAATCGGCCAGATGGTCGAGCGCCTTGCGCAGAACCTCGAACAGCACGGCCACCGACCAGCCGTTGACGACACGGACCAGCGTGCCGACGAAAAACCGGGGCATCATCCGATCAAACCGGATCTCACTTGCCCTTGCCGGGTGATCGCTCAAGACGCGATCTCTGCGCGCGCATGCGCTTGATCTCCTCCCTGAGCGCCTCGGCTTTTTCGTCTCGCTGCTCACTCGCCGTTTCCAAGGGTTCGTCGCGAAGCAACTTCTGGAGTGCCTTTTCGACAGAAAGCTTGTTGGTCTCGGCCATACCAGACCTTTCTGACGCTACCGCGTCTGTCAGTACCGTGGTTGCAGTCTCAGCTCTTCGGACCGAACATGCCGCCAGCCGCCTTCATCGCGGCCTCACCCATGGTCTTGGTCTGGTCGGTCAGGGCCCGCATCTGCTCCTGGAAGAAATCGGCTTGAAGCTTGAGCGCGTCCTGTACATCCTTGGCTTGGATCAGCTTGTCGCTGAGGTCCAGGGTCGCTGTGACATTGCGCTGCATGAAACTGCAAAACTCCTTCGCCTGGTTCGCGATCGGCAGAGGCGACGAACTGATTCCCTTCTCGAGCATCTCGAAATAGTCGGCGTTGGCCTTACGCAGGCGGCCAAGTGCCTCGGTCAGCGCCGCACGGACGTTCTCTGCGGATAGATTGATCTCTGGCATGACGTTTCTCCCTTCAGGCGTTAGCGGTTACACGGTAAGTCCTCCGAACCAGGCGCCGAAATAGCCGGCATAGAGCGCCGGTACTTCGAGATTCATCGAGTGTCCGATCCGAGGCACGATCACGAGACGGCAATCCGGCATCGCATCGGCCATGGCGTGAAGATCGGCCGGCGGAATCCAGCCGTCCCATTCGCCCCATAGCACCAGATGCGGATGCTTCAGCTCCGGCATACGGCGCTCGAGCTCTCTGCTCTCTCTTTCCTTCGTGAGGTTGACCGGCGTTCCGATCCAGATGCCTTCGGAGACGCCAAAGGTCTGCTCGATGATGCGGTCGAACAACGCCTGAATATCCTTCAATCCCTCCCGAAATCGAGGCACGGCGTTCGGCGCCATGCTCTCGGGCACGAACAGCGAGGACGCCGCGGTCGCCATGATCGTCCGTGTCAGGTCCTTGCTCGCCATCATCGCCCGAAACAGGCCGATTTGATCGGCATTGAAAGACATGCCGAGCGGCGTCACCGGATCGAGTGCGAACACGCGCCCGAAGCGCTGCGGCTGCATCAAGAGCATGCGGGCGGCGATGATGCCGCCGGTCGAATGCGTTGCGAGATGGCAATAGCCGATGTCGAGCATATCGAGTGCCGCCAGCATGTCCTCGGCATGCTGCTGCATGGAGTAGTTCGAATAATCGGCGGCAGGCTTCGGCCGGTCGCTGTCCCCGCAGCCGCGCCAGTCAAGGGCGATGACGCGCAGGCCCGTTGGAAACAAGGGCGCAGCCAGCTCGATCCAGTCCTTGCTGGCGAGATTGCCATGGATGAAGACGACGATCACTTCGCCTCGGCCCCACTCCCGCCAGCCAAGCTCGATTTCACCCGCCTGCACCCGTGGCATAGACCGATCCTATTTGTTGAGACCGGCGGTTGGTGCCGCACCGGGAGGTGTCGGCGCCACTGGCAGGGCGGATACCACGGAACCCTTGATCATGCGATCTGTGCCGAGGGGCGATGAGGTGTCGACCGTTCCCTTCGTGACGAAGTCCACGACGTCCGCTGAATATTCCACCGGATTGTCGGTGTGGATGAAGTGTCCGGTCTCCGGATAGATCTTGAGCATCGGCCGGTTGCCGGCATTGCTCATGCGCGTCATGAACGGCGTGATGACGTCGCGCCCGAGATCGGTCAGCCCGTTGAAAGCGGGCGTCGGGATGAAAGGTTCCTTGTCACCGAAAGCGAGGAAGATCGGCGCCTTGATCTGGGTGACCCGCTCATAAAGGTTCTTCGGATCATCCTGCTGGAGTTCGGCACCGATCGTGTAGATGTCGAAGATGAAGACGTTGCACCACTGTTCGAGCTCGTTGGGGTTGCCCTTGGTAAGCCCGACGCGTTGCTCGGTATGGAAGCGCGCATATTCGCTGTCGCTGAAGAAGTAACCGCTCTTCGCCGCCGACACCACGCCGGTGTCGGGGTCGCGCTTCTTGAAATAGAAAAAGTCGCGAATGCTCTGTTCGTCCCGGGCCTTCTCCGCCGCCAGGATGCCGGTCTGGTCCCAGATCTGCTTCCACTTGTCGAAGTCGCGACCGAGTCCCGGTTGGAACAGAGGTGCCTTCTTGTCTTTCGCGATCGTAATGTCGCGCGGATATTCCTCGAGTCCGGACGGTGCTTCGAGCGCGAGGCCCTGCACCGCATCCGGCCAGGTCAGGGCGTACCCCGTGACGAACTGACCGCCCAGCGAGTGGCCGAGATAATAGGCTTTCTTGACGCCAAGCTGGTTTACGACGAGATCGTAGATGACCTCGCGCATATCCTGCATGGTGCGCGCCGGGCTCTTATCGAGATTACCGGGCCCGGACATGCCGTAGTTCGGCAAGTCTGGCACGATCACGCGCAAGCCACTCCGCAGCGCATATTGCATGATGTTGCCATAGTGCCCGCCGAATGCGCCCTTGCCGTGGATGATGACGAGGACCTTGGGATCCTTGTCGGTGCCGGCATACTCATCCATGTAACCGATCTGCCAGGTGTTGCCGATCTTGTCCTTGGCGTTGGCATATTTGACCGGATAGGGATAGGTCACGAAGTCCTTCCAGAAGGACTTGCTCGGATCGATGTTTTCGGCGACGCCCGGTACGCGATAATTCTTGTCGACGAACATCCCCGCGCGATCGAGAGCCGCCACGTCGTCCATGAAAGCGACGAACTTCGGATCGTTCTTGCGCTGGTTGATGATCGGGAACACGCCGTAATGGGCGACCGGGCTCTCCTGCGCGATCAGGTCCGCGCCCGGCACGCGATCCACGGCTTTTTGGGCCAGCTTGAAGTTCAGCCAGAGATCGTTGGTGATGTGCATCACCAGCGTGCGCGCCTGGATGCGGCCGAGATAGGGATTGACGTTATGGGTCTCACCGACCCGGTTGCGCCAGACGAGATCGACGGCGTCGTAGATCTTGGCGCGATTGGTGACGTTCAGTCCCGCCTTCTCGTTCGGCGCATCCCAGTAGAATATCTCAGGCTGCACTGCGGCCCAGTTCTGGGTGGTCCGATAGGCAAAGTCGTAGCCTGTCATTCCCAGGATCGACCAGCCGAACGCCACGCCCGGCACCGGATGCTTCTCTTTGGGCAGCTTGTAATAGTCGCCCTTGGTCGCCTGCCAGACCGGATCGCCCTCGATCGCGGCCGTCATCATCTGGAAGGTCCAGTTGCCAACGGGGTCGTCACCGTCCGACTGCGTGGTGCCGCCGATCGGCATCAGGGCGCCGATATATTCGGGATGCATGACCCCCCACACATAGGTCTGGGTGCCGCCCATGGAGACGCCCGTGACAAGCGCGACACGCGCGACCTTCAACTCGTCGCGCAGCAGGCGGTAGTTCGCCTGCACCATGTCGTAGTAGCTGTACTGCGGAAACTTGATGCCGAGGCCGTCGGACGGTTTGCTTGCGCCCCACGTGCCCAGCGGGTCGACCATGATGACGTAGTAGCGGTCGGTGTCGATCGGCCGTCCGGGGCCGATGATCGGGACGCCGCCCGACAGGGCAGCGCCCTTGACCCACTGTTCGTACATGTCGGTGGAATCGCCGGAATAATAGGAATTGATCACGACCGCATTGGTGATCTCACCGGCGGCATTGCGCCGCGCGTTGCCGATCGCGATGTATCCGGTACGCAGCTTGCCTGCCCCGAGCGATTCCAGCGTCACGCCGCCCTCGCCGCCATTCTCCCATTTGGAGGGATTGGCCAGGTCGTACTTGCCGCCGAGCCGGAAGTTCGCGATCTCATAGGTCTTTTTGAGTCCATCATGCTGCATCTGAGACGAGCGCCGCGTGAACGGCTGGGCGACCGCGAGTGCGGTGCCGACCAGCAACAAGATCAGGCTGACGAAGCAACGCGTGAGAGCGCTTCTCCCGTTCATGACGAACTCCCTCCCGACGGTGTTTTGCGCGAACGCTAGGCTGGGCCTCCTCCTGAGGTTTGATCTAGCTCAATGGAATCCCCAGGCCTGCGTTGAGGATCGTGGTCATCGTCACGCTGGCCGGTCTCCGCAATGCCCTTCCTCAGTCATGGCTCATATCGTGTCCGCTATGAGCTCGACGGACCGGCGAATGCGCCTGCCTATGTGCTGGTCAACGGTCTCACGCAGTACTCCGAACTTTGGGGCGCGTATCGCGACACGCTGATCGCACGGCGATTCCGGGTGGCTACCTTCGACCTGCTCGGCCAGGGCGTCTCCGATAAGCCCGCGCTCTTCATCGATCAGGACGACCACATCGCCGTGCTGCATCGCCTGATCGGCGAACTTGGAGACGGTCCGGTCTTCCTCAGCGGCATCAGTTTCGGTGGCTTGATCGCGCTGCGCTATGCCATCGAGCATGGCGCCCGGCTGTCGGGCCTTGTGCCGATGAGTTGCTTTGCTGAGCTTTCGCCACAACTGCTTCTGATCGGCAACGCCTTGCGCACCGGCCTCATCCTGGGCGGCACCGGCTATCTCCAGGATCTGCTGTTGCCGATGAACCTGTCCGACCAGTGGCTGAAGCCGCTGCTGGACAAGCTCGACAGCGTGAAGCGGCAGGGTTGGCTGGTCAACGACGTGTACGCCCTTCAGAACCTGATGGAGTCCTTCCTCGACTTCAAACCGCTGACGGCGCAGCTCTCCTCAATATCCGTCCCGACCATGATCCTGAACGGCGAGTTCGACTTCCTCACGCCGCGGGCGCT
Organism: Bradyrhizobium sp. Pa8; assembly: GCF_052588265.1. NCBI lineage: Bacteria > Pseudomonadati > Pseudomonadota > Alphaproteobacteria > Hyphomicrobiales > Nitrobacteraceae > Bradyrhizobium > Bradyrhizobium sp. Pa8. The sequence continues at coordinate 4,885,487 of NZ_CP176767.1, forward strand.
GCACGAGACGTTGCGTGTGGAAATTCCCGACAGTGCGCTCGTCATCATCCCGAGAGCCTATCACGCCTTCACGCTCGAAAAGGCTGCCTTAACAGCCGACCTGCTGGCGCGCTTCGCCGAGGACGTGTTGGCTGGCCGCTGGCGGGGCAACAAGCAGGTCTTGATCGCGCCGGAAGATGCCGGCGGAGACTTTTCGCCGTTTCCAGCCGGCTATGACCATCTGCGCGCGATCCCGGTGCAGGGGCCAGCGACGTGAGCGCGTTCTTCGGACCTCTGCAAGCCGACGGGCGCGTGCCGCCCCGCCAGCAGACGCGGGTCGCCGCGTTCCTGGTTTCTGCGCATGGTGCGCTGGCACGGCAATTCGCGGTCGCCCTGCCCGCGAGATTCGATGCCGCCTGGCAGACCGAATTGAACGCGCAGTTCTATCGCGAGAGCGAGATCGTCTCGCTTCTCATGCGCGCGACCGCCTGGGTCCCGGACCTCGCGCTAGGCCCCATGGCGGCATCCTGGGAGATGGCCTGGCTCCCCGCCCCGATCGAAGGCGTCGCCGATCACACCCGCGCGCAGACCATTCACCTCGCGACGCTCGCGCATGCGGTTCATGCCGGGACCCGGCCGGCGGCCCTGCTGCCGATGGAAGCGAACGCGAGCGATCCCTTCGTGATGGCGCTGCGGCGCATCGAGTTCGAAAGCGGCCGGCTGTTGCAGGCGCAGATCCAGTTTCTGAAGGGCCCGGACCTCCTACCTTTCCGGGACGCCGTCAGCGCGACGCTCGAACGGCGGCACGCCGAGGTGCGCAGGCTCTGGCACGAGACCCTTGCAGGCGTCGGCGTTGGCCTGCGCGAATGACCGGGCAACCTTGACGCAGATCAAAGCTGAGAGTCTACCCACGCCCAACATCGATCCAGTATTCACCTGCGCCCGCCGACCGGAGTTCCGCCCATGAAGGCCGTTTCCGTCGAAGAAGCCGTTGCGATGATCCCGGCCGGTGCGAGCGTCATGGTCGGCGGCTTCATGGGTGTCGGAACCCCGGAGCGCCTGCTTGACGAACTCGTGCGGCAGAACAAGACCGGCCTGTCTCTGATCTGCAATGACGCCGCCACTCCCGGCAAAGGCGTCGGCAAGCTGTTCGACGCTACGCTGGTCTCGAGGCTGACGGCAACGCATATCGGCCTCAATCCGAAGGCGCAGCAGCAGATGCTCGCGAACCAGATCGCCGTCGATCTCGTGCCGCAAGGCACCTTCGTCGAACGCATCCGCGCGGGCGGATGTGGCCTCGGCGGCGTGCTGACGCCGACGGGCGTCGGAACGCTGGTTGCCGAAGGCAAGCGTCAGATCGAGGTGGATGGCAAGCCGTTCCTGCTGGAGACGGCATTGCGGGCGCAGTACGCGCTGGTTCACGCGTTTCTCGCCGACTATCTCGGCAATCTCGCTTACGCTCTGACCTCGCGCAACTTCAACCCGGTCATGGCGATGGCCGCCGACACGGTCATCGTCACTGCAGAGAACATCGTGCCCGTCGGTGTCATCGCGCCCGATCACGTCGTGACCCCGGCGCCGCTCGTCGATTACCTCATTACCAACGGGTGAGATCATGGACCCGCAGATCATCATCGCCCGACGCGTCGCCAGGGAGTTGAAGAGCGGAAACCTCGTCAATCTCGGCATCGGCATTCCGACCTTGGTTGCGAATTACGTTCCGGCTGATTTGAAAGTCTTTTTTCAGTCGGAGAACGGATTGATCGGCACCGGGCCCATTCCGGAGCAAGGCATGGCCCATCCGCTACTCACCGACGCAGGCGGCCGGCCGATCAGCGCGCTTCCGGGCGCGGCGATCTTCGACAGCGCGATGTCGTTCGGACTGATCCGCGGCGGCCATGTCGACGTCACCGTGCTCGGCGGCCTCCAGGTCGATGCGCATGGGCTTCTCGCCAACTGGATGATCCCGGGCAAGATGGTCCCGGGCATGGGCGGGGCGATGGACCTCGTCAGCGGCGCCAAGCGGGTCATCGTCGCCATGCAACATGCCGCGAAGGGCAAATCGAAGATCGTGAAGAAATGCAACTTGCCTCTGACCTCGGCGCGCCCGGTACATCTGGTCGTGACCGACATGGCGGTTATCGGTTTTGCGGACGGCAAGGCGACGCTGCTCGAGACCGCTCCAGGTGTCGGCGTTGGCGAGGTCATGGCGGTGACAGAGGCCGAACTGGTCATTCCTGACAACATCCCGGAAATGCCGATCTGACGAGGTCACGACCATGCGGATATTCAGCGACTTCAACGAGTTCAAATCCGCGGTCGGCACCGAGATCGGCGCGAGCGACTGGATCGAGGTGACCCAGGATAGGATCAATAAATTCGCTGAAGCAACCTGTGACGAGCAATGGATCCATGTCGACCAGGACCGCGCCAGGAAGGAAGCGCCCGGCGGCACCACCATCGCTCACGGCCTGCTGTCGCTCTCGCTTGCTCCACTGTTCATTCGATCGGTGATGGGCCTGAAAGGGCTGCGCAATACGCTGAATTATGGCGCGGATCGCATCCGGTATCTGGCGCCGGTGCCGGCCGGCTCAAAGCTTCGCGGCCGGGTCACGGTCGCTGAAACCGAGGACGTGCCGCCGGACGGCTTGCGCGTCAACTATCATCTCGTGATCGAGATCGAGGGCGGCAAGAAGCCCGCTTGCGTCGCCGAGCTGATCGCCCTGCACTATCGCTGAGTGCGCTCAGTCGATGATGTGATACCCGCCATCGATATAGAGAACGCCCCCGGTGATCAGCTTGGCGCCATCAAGCGCCAGGAAGGCAGTGGCATTGCCGACGTCGTCGATGCTGACCAGGCTGCGCGCCGGCGCTTTTGACTGCGCCTTGTCCATGAGCTCGTCGAACTCCGGGATACCTGACGCCGCGCGCGTGGCGAGCGGGCCGGGCGAGATCGCGTGCACGCGGATCCCCTTTGGGCCAAGTTCGGCGGCCGCGTAGCGGACGGCCGCTTCAAGCGCCGCTTTCGCCACGCCCATGATATTGTAGTTCTCCACCACCATCTGGCTTCCATAGTAGGTCATGGTGAACATCGTGCCGCCGTTCTTCATCAGCGGCTCGGCGAGATGCGCCATGCGCAGGAATGACCAGCAAGAGACGTCCATCGTCTTAAGGAAGCCATCGCGGCCGACGTCCACCACGCGGCCATGGAGCGCCTCCTTCGGCGAGAAGGCGATCGAATGCAGCAGGAAATCGAGCTGTCCCCATTCCTTCGTAATCCGCTCGAACACCGCCTCGGTCTGCCCCTCCGTCATCACGTCCAGCGGCATGAAGATCGGCGCTTCCAGCGCCTGCGCCAGCGGCTCGACGTGTTTCTTGGCGCGATCGTTGAGGTAGGTGACGGCCAGATCGGCCCCAAGCGCGCGAAATGCCCTCGCACACCCCCAGGCAATGGACTGGTCGTTCGCGATGCCGACGACGAGGCCCTTCTTGCCCTTCAGGGCAACCTTTGTATCCGGGAACACGGGGATCATGACACCCTCTCTTGCCTTGGATCGGTCGATTGTCCGTTCATCAACAGCGACAGCGTATGCTGTGCGATCATCAGTTCTTCGTCGGTTGGCACGACGTAGACTGGGATGCGGCTGTCGGAACGCGAGATCAGCCTGGAATTGCGAGCGTTCTCGGCGGGATCGAGCGTACCGCCGAGCCATCCGAGCTGCTCGACCACGCGCGCGCGAATGTTCGCCGAATTCTCGCCGATCCCGGCCGTGAAGACGAAGGCGTCGAGGCCTTGCAAGGCGGCCGCGAGCATGCCGGCACTGAGACCGATCCGGTAGACGAAATGGTCGACCGCGAGCTTCGCCTTGGGGTCGGCGCTCGCCTCCAACTCGCGCATGTCATTGCTGACGCCGGAGAGCCCCTTCAATCCGCAGTCGCGATAAAGGAAGTTCTGCACGTTTGAGGCGGACATCCCTTTCTCCGAGATAAGATAGATCACTACCCCGGGATCGATCTGGCCTGGACGCGTTCCCATCGGCAGGCCATCGAGCGCTGTGAAACCCATGGTGCTCTCGACGCTGCGCCCGTCCTTGAGCGCGCACATCGACGCTCCGCTGCCGAGATGGGCAACGATCACGCGCCGCTTCGCGATATCGGGCGCCACGCCCGGCAGCGTCCGGGCGATGTATTCGTAGGACAGCCCATGAAAGCCATAGCGCCTGACACCCTCGGCATGAAGTTGATGCGGAATAGCATAGTGGTCGGCAACGGCATCATGCGTGCGGTGAAACGCGGTGTCGAAGCAAGCAACCTGTGGCAACGTCGGGAAATTCGCCAGCAGCGAACGGATCGGCGCCAGATTGTGGGGTTGGTGCAGCGGCGCCAGGGCCACCAATCGTTCGAGACGGGACACGACGCCGTGGTCGATCAGTACCGGCCGCGAATAGTCCGGCCCACCATGCACGACCCGGTGACCGACCGCGATCGGCGTGACGCGAAGTTCGTCCCGCAGCCAGTCGCCGGCAACGGTCATCGCCGCCGGAACATCAGGCACAGCCTCGATCGGATAGGCCCGATCGGCCATCGGATCGCCGCTCGGACCACTTGCCCGCAGACGCGGTCGGCTGCCGATACCGTCCATCTGTCCCTTGATCTGACGACGAAGCGCACCGTCGCCGTCGATCGCATAGACCTGAAACTTCACACTGGACGAGCCGGCATTGACGACGAGGATCGTATCCATGGCGATCACGCGGCAACCGTCGGCGCCTTCTGGCGCCGGGCATGAGCATAGAGCGCGGCGACCGCACAGGACGCCATCCGCGCACGTGGCGAATCCGCGCGTGAGGTCAGCACGACGGGCACGCGCGCACCGAGAACGATGCCGGCACCATCGGCCTTGGCGAAATAGGCCAGATTTTTGGCCAGCATGTTGCCGGACTCGAGGTCCGGAACCATCAGGATCTGGGCGCGGCCGGCGACCTCGGACGTGATGCCCTTGATCCGCGCGGCTTCCAGATCGATGGCATTGTCGAAAGCCAGCGGGCCGTCGAGGATGCCGCCGGTGATCTGGCCGCGATCGGCCATCTTGCACAGGGCCGCGGCTTCGATGGTCGAGGGGATTTTCGAGGTCACGGTCTCGACGGCTGATAGAATCGCCACCCGCGGCTTCTTGCCGAACCCTGCCTGGTTGTAGAGGTCGATCGCGTTCTGAATGATGTCGCGTTTTGCGTCGAGATCGGGGAATATGTTGATTGCCGCATCCGTCACGAAGATGGTCTCTGCATAGGCAGGCACATCCATCACGAAGACATGGCTGATACGTCGGTCGGTGCGCAAGCCACCGGTCTTGGCCGTGACGGCGCGCATCAATTCGTCGGTGTGCAGGCTGCCCTTCATCAACAGTTCGCCTTTGGCGGCATGGATGAGCTCGACGCCCTTGGCCGCGGATTCGTCACTGTGCGCGGCATCAACGATCTCGAAACCGGACACATCGAGACCGCACCGGGCGGCAGTATCCCTGATCTTCCGCTCGGGCCCGACGAGCACTGGCCGGATAATGCCAGCGCTTGCGCTATCGATGGCGCCGCGCAGCGAGGTCTCGTCGCAAGGATGCACCACGATGGTCGGCGTTGGCGGCGCGCCCTTCGCCGCCGCAATTAAGCGATCGTACTTGCTACCGGGCTGGGTTTGCGTCGTGTCGGCCGACATGATGTCACTCCCGATCCTGCCAATCCGCGTTACGACGCCCGTGCCTTGGGATCGAAAGGAGCGACGTTCGAAGTCAACTCCCCCTCTCCGTCCAGACCAAAAAGAGTGGCGACGCGCTTCAGGCGATTGGCCCGCTCGCCGGTGATGTCTTCACTCGCCGACAGCACCTCGCGCATCGCCGCGAAGGCCGCACGCCGCTGGTTGATGTCGTCGGGCAACAATTTCGGGATCGCAGCGAGAGCACCTTCGCGATCGAGAAGCAGTATGAAGAACTGCTCACGCACCAGCGTCTTGAATTCCGACAGCGTCATGCGGGCGCCGGCATGGTCGCGCCGAACCTGCCGCAACGCTGCGATGCTGCGCTCATCAACCATGCCGCGTGCGGAGCCAACATAAAGCAGCGCACGGAGTGCCGCTTCGCGGAGTCCGCCCTCACCGATGTGAGATTTTAGCTCGGCGATCCGTGCCGCGAGCATGGCGCGATGCTCCGGCGACATCTCCCGGTGGCGCGAGGGTACGGAATTAGGGTCGACGCCGACCGCGGCCTGGAGCAGCGACGAGCCGTAGAGGTTGAGGAAGACGGCCTCGCTCAGCGCCTCCTGCGCGTCGCGCCAGCTATCCAGCGCGTGGACGATCTGCTTCGACATTTGTTCCTGAAATGCCAGGAATGGATTGTCCTTTGAAACCGGCTTGCGGTTGTCCTCGACACGATCGGCCACCGACTTGACCGCGGACATCCAAGGATTCTGGCTGCTGAACGCCTCGTATTGCAGCCGCAGCGGATGCATGTTGCGGGCCCATTCCGCGAGTTGGGGCGTCACCATGCCCTTCACCCACGGCCGCATGAATTTCTGATAAGCAGCGAGATTGAGCTCCGAGACACGCTTGGCCGCAGCAAAGCGCCGCTCGTCCTCGGGCGAATTTCCGCCCATCGCGCGGATATCGTCCAGCGTGCGGGCCTCGCAGCGCATCACCCACTGGCCTGCCGCAAGATCCGCATTTAGCGTCTCGTTGCCACGGGCCTCGAACGTGGCCTCATAGAGTCCTGGCGGCAGCACGTCGATCAGGTCGATGTTGCTGGAGAACTCAGCATGCTCCTTCTTGGCCACGCCGCCGGATACGAAGATGCCGAGATGACCGATGCTCTCGTGAACGGTATAGACAATGGTCTGTCCGTAAGCTCTGATCTCGTCGACGTCGGCGTAGCAGTCCAGGATCCAGTCCAGCGCCTGCTGCGGCGGGGTGACATTGTCGCCCTTGGAGCAGAACACCACGATCGGCGAGCGAATGTTGCGCAAATCGATCTTGCGACCGTCGGATATCTCGATCTTGCCGGCTGCGAGATTGTTGCCGATGAAGAGCTCGTCGACGATGAACTGGATTTCCTCGGCATTGAGATTGACGTGTCCGCCCCACCAGCGCTCGAAATCGAGATAGCGTTCCGCCTCGGTATCGACCTTGGAGTAGACGTTGTACTGCTTGGTCCAGAGCGTATTCGACGGGTTCTGGTTTTCGAAATTCTGCACCAGCCAGGCGCCGTCGAACTTGCCGGCGCCGAGATCGCTCGTGAGCGCCGTGAGCCAGCTTCCGCCCAGCAGGCCGCCAGAATATCGCATTGGGTATTTGCCATGCACGCCTGCCCAGTAAGCCAGCGGCGCACCGGCGATGATCAGCGGCCCGAATAATTCCGGCCGCAGTGACGCCAGGATCATGACGGCCCAACCGGCCTGACAATTGCCGATCACGCAGGGCTTTCCGTCGGCGTCCGGATGACGGCTGATGACCGTCTCGATAAAAATGGCTTCCGCGCGCGCAATGCGTTCGATGGTCTGCCCGGGCATCGGCTCCGGAAGGAAGCCGATGAAGTAGCAGGGATGTCCCGCCTTCATGGCGACGCCGATCTCGCTATCGGCCTTGAAGCCGCCGATGCCGGGTCCATGGCCGGCGCGCGGATCGACCACGACGAACGGACGCCGGCTCATGTCGATCTCAACATCCTTCGGCGGAATGATGCGCACCAGCGCGTAGTTGACGGGCTCGTCCAGTTTCCGCCCGTCCGTGATCAGTTCGGCGGCATATTGCAGCACATGCGGGGCGGTCTGGGCGACGTGCTCGCGATACTGGTCGCCACGTTGGCGCATGATGTCCAGGAACAGGACGCTGCGCTGTCCCGCATCGACCATGTATTCCACGGCCGAGGCGACCAGCCCCGACATCGGGCCATCAGGCAGCTCTAAGTCTTTGATCGCCATGTTCGACCTCGTCGTCGCGTGAGGTCATTCAAAAAGGTCGGCGGTCGCTGACGTTGATTTAGGTCAACGGTTGGCAACGGCGGTCGCGTCAATCGGGATCGAGCAACCGCCCCGCGGGGGCGCGCCGCAATCGGGCCGCGGGAGAGCTTAAGTGCCGGATGCCGCAAATTACAGCCGCCAGGAGAGACTGCGCGACGGACGATTGGTCGATATCCGGGCGCTTCGTCCCGAGGACGAGCCCGACATGCTTGCCGCGCTCGAGGAGACAAGCACTCAATCGCTCCAACGCCGCTTCTTTGCGACGAAGCGTCATTTTTCCGAACGGGAGCGCGCTTTTTTCATGGAACCCGATTTCAGAAACCACGTGGCACTGGTTGCGTGCACGGAAGAGGCGAGCCGCAGCATGGTCATCGGCGGTGGTCGCTATGTCATATTCGAGCCAGGACGGGCGGAAGCAGCTTTCGTCGTGATCGATGCCTGGCAGGGACGCGGCGTTGGCGGGCTGCTGACGCGCCATCTGATCGCTATTGCCGGTGAGGCCGGATTGACGGAGCTGACCGCGGAAGTACTACCGGAGAACGCAGCGATGCTCCGCGTCTTCGACAAGTTTGGCTTCAAGTCAGCAACGCCCCGCGAACCCGGTGTAATTCACATGGCATTGCAGCTGACCTAATACGCGGCCAGCACGAGAGCTCTGGCATCGCGAGAAACAGCGGCGGCGCGGCGCGCCACCCGTCCGTTGGTACAGGCACCTCCAAGCGCTCGCCCTCACCCCAGGGCTGAATTCTCCGCCGCACGCGATCTGTCAGGCGAGCGTCAGCCTGTTCCTCTAGCTTCGCAGCACGTCGGCCGCCGACACACGCAGCCTTCCTCAGCAATCCCGGACACCGGCGACATCTCCCAGGGCGTCGCTGGTTGCGAGGCCCGGTTGGATTCGCGTCCATTTCCGGGGCCTCGTTTGCTGCCTCAAAAGAAAACGGCGCCCCCAAAGGGAGCGCCGCGCGAGACTCTTTGTAGCTGCGTTGGCTCAGTAGCCGCAGGACGCGCAGCCCATCTGCACCGGCGCGTAATAGGAATACCCGGGCGAAACCATCTCGACGCGCTGGCGCGTGGCGTATTGCGGCGGGATGCGTTCGTACTGGACGCTCGGCGGCGCGACCATCACGGTCTGCGGCACCATCACGGTGCGATACTGCGCCGGCGTGCGGTGCGCGACCGTCGCGCCGGGAGAAACCATTACGGTCTCGTCGACGGTCCGGTATTGCGGCTGCACGTATTGCTGCTGGTAGCAGGTCTGGCACGGCGGCGGCGCGTAGCAATTGTAGCAGCCGGCGGAGGCCGCGCTCGTCATGGAAATCGCGGCGACGACTGTTGAGAAAACGACAGCGAGAGTACGAGACATTGTGGTGGTGCCCCAGTTGCCCAAAATGGATTTGCGAAGGTCGCGAGCAGTATACGCCGCCACATCCTGAGCTGCCGAACTTCGTCGAGGCATCCTTAATGCGAACGGCCGGCTTTCGCCGGCCGTTCAGAACTTGTTGACCATGCACGCGAGGCGCGGACGGTGCCGCGCTTACTTCGTGCGCCGCTTCACCTCACGCACCGCACCGCGTGCGGCGCTGGTGGTGAGCGCTGCATAAGCCTGAAGGGCGGTCGAGACGTTGCGCTTGCGGCCCATCGCCTGCCAGGCGGCATCGCCCTTCGCCTCTTCCGCCGCGCGACGGCTGGCGAGTTCCTCGTCGGAGACCTCCAGGCTGATGCTGCGGTTCGGGATGTCGATAGCGATGCGGTCGCCGGTGCGGACGAGACCGATGTTGCCGCCTTCGGCCGCTTCCGGCGACAGATGACCGATCGACAGGCCGGACGAGCCGCCGGAGAAACGTCCGTCGGTGACAAGCGCGCAGGCTTTGCCGAGGCCCATCGATTTCAGATAGCTCGTCGGATACAGCATCTCCTGCATGCCGGGACCGCCGCGCGGGCCTTCGTAGATGATGACCACGATCTCGCCGGCGACGACCTTGCCGCCCAGAATGCCTTCCACAGCGGCGTCCTGGCTCTCGAACACGCGCGCCGGGCCCGAGAATTTCAGGATTGAGGCATCGACGCCGGCGGTCTTCACGATGCAGCCGTCCTGCGCGAGGTTGCCGTAGAGCACGGCGAGTCCGCCATCCTTGCTGAAGGCATGCTCGAGGTTGCGGACCACACCCTTCTCGCGATCGCTATCGAGCTCGTCGTAACGGCGCTCCTGGCTGAAGGCGACCTGGGTCGGAATGCCGCCGGGCGAAGCGCGGAAGAAGGTGCGGACAGACTCGCTCTTGGAGCGCTTGATGTCCCAGCGCTCCAGCGCGTCGTTCATGGTGGGCGCATGCACGGTCGAGACCGAGGTGTCGATCAGGCCGGCGCGGTCGAGTTCGCCCAGAATGCCCATGATGCCGCCGGCGCGATGCACGTCCTCGACATGGACGTCGGCGACCGATGGCGCGACCTTGCACAGCACGGGCACGCGGCGCGACAGCCGGTCGATGTCCTGCATGGTGAATTCCACCTGCCCTTCATGGGCCGCCGCCAGCAGATGCAGCACGGTGTTGGTCGAGCCGCCCATGGCGATGTCCAGCGTCATCGCGTTCTCGAACGCCTTGAAGTTGGCGACGTTGCGCGGCAGCACGGAGGCATCGTCCTGCTCGTAATAGCGGCGGACGAGATCGACGATGGTGTGGCCGGCCTCGACGAACAGGCGCTTGCGGTCGGCGTGGGTCGCGACCACGGTGCCGTTGCCGGGCAGCGCGAGGCCAAGCGCCTCGGTGAGGCAGTTCATCGAGTTCGCCGTGAACATGCCCGAGCAGGAGCCGCAGGTCGGGCACGCCGAGCGCTCGATCACCTTGACGTCCTCGTCGCTGACCTTGGAGTCGGCCGCGGCCACCATGGCGTCGATGAGGTCGACGGCCTTGGTCTTGCCCTGGAGCTTGACCTTGCCGGCCTCCATCGGTCCGCCCGAGACGAACACGGCGGGGATGTTGAGCCGCAGCGCGGCCATCAGCATGCCGGGCGTGATCTTGTCGCAATTGGAGATGCAGACGAGACCGTCGGCGCAATGGGCGTTGGCCATGTACTCGACGCTGTCGGCGATCAGCTCGCGCGACGGCAGGCTGTAGAGCATGCCGTCATGGCCCATGGCGATGCCGTCGTCGACCGCGATGGTGTTGAATTCCTTGGCGACGCCGCCGGCCTGCTCGATCTCGCGGGCGACGAGCTGGCCGAGGTCCTTGAGGTGGACGTGGCCGGGCACGAACTGGGTGAAGGAGTTGACAACCGCGATGATCGGCTTGCCGAAATCGGCATCCTTCATGCCCGTCGCGCGCCAGAGGCCGCGGGCGCCCGCCATGTTGCGGCCGTGGGTGGTGGTGCGGGAGCGATAGGCTGGCATGGCGGTTTCCGTCCTCGGTTGGGTCAGCCGGGCGGAAAAATGGAAGCCGCCTCAGGCCTTTCCGGCCGGATAGCGCACGGGCTAGGCGCGCGCAACGGGAACTTGCCCCGAAACGGCCCGGATCGGCCCCGCGCAGGCCTCCCCTGCTCCCGGCGCGGGTTATTGCAGGGTCGCGCCAGCGCCGGACGGACGCGGCAGTAGCTAGCGCTTCGGCTTGGGCAGCACAATTCTCCCCTGGGAGGCAATGCCGCCCCACTTGGCGGACCACCCGACTTCCGAGGCCGAGAATGGCTCGATGACTGCATGACCCCGGGCACCCTGCAGTGCAAACAGGGCGCCTTGGGGATCCACACATCGTGCGATCCAGCAGCCATCCGGCAATTCGATCGGACCCTGGAGGATCCGGCCTCCACCAGCATTCACATGCTTCGTCGCAGCGCCGATGTCGTCGACATTGAAGTAATGCAGCCAACATGGCTGCGCTACGCTCGAAAGTTTCGTCAGCATGCCGCCGACCGTTTGGCCCCCCGCCGAAAACAATTGATACCAGTCCGCTGGATCGGTTTGAGCGTCAGCCTTCTGCCAACCAAATAGTTCTCTGTAGAAACCGAAGATCACGGTCCGGTCGGCGGCCAATAGCTCATGCCAGCCCACGCGCCCCGGCTCGTCCGGCCGGCCCGGTTTCCCTCGGCCATATGTCGGTTTCTCGATCAGCCCGAACGTCGCTTTCTGTGGATCGGCAGCGACTGCTATTCGGCCAATATTGGTGTCGGTCGGCGGCACAAAGATCGTGCCTTCGAGACGCCTGATCTGCGCGGCAGCCCCGTCCAGGTCGTCGACAGCGACGTAACCCATCCATCTCGGCGTTGCCCCTGATCTCCGCCCCTCTTCCGGGATATCCATAAGGCCGCCCAGCGGGGTGCCACCGCTACGAAGCACCGTGTAAGGCAGTTCCGGAGTCGATTCATCCTTCACGCCCCAGCCGACGACCTTGCGATAGAATGCGCCCGCCGCCGCGACGTCCGTGGTCAGCAGTTCGTACCAAGCGAAACGTCCGAGTTGATCCGCCACGCCGATCTCTCCGTTCAAGATTCGATGCGCTTGCGGCACTGCACCAAGCTACACGCGCACCCAGAGCGCGGATCGTTGATGCCTTGTGTCAACTGGCCGCGCCAGCGTCGTTCATGAAGATGAATACATCCTGAACGTGCGGCGCCGCGCTTTTGTGCGCGTAATTCTTGCTCGCGTTATTTCCTCGGCGTAGACTTACCGCGGCTGGGATACTTCTTGCAATGCTCGGAGGTTCGACCATGCGGCAGGCGAAGAAGACTTCTAAAGGGAAGAAGCGAATAACCAAGGTCGCCGTGCCGGCGTTCGGAGCCGCAGGGTTGACGTTCTCGCTGGCGGGAGGCGCATCGGCGTCAGCGGTGCCGACACCCGACGCACAACAATTGCCCCACCTTGGCGCAGGACAAGCAATCACCCTCGATGAAGAGGAAATGGCTGACGTCAGTCTGGCCACCTTCCATCTCTTCGACAAGGAAAACGCCGGTAGCCGCGTGCAACTGGCATGGCGCGGATGCGGCGGTTGCCGCGGCTGCAGAGGCTGTCGGGCTTGCCGGGGCTGCCGATGTGGCGTCGGTTGCCGATGTGCGGGTTGTGCCGTTGGCTGTGGCGTTGGTGTGGTGGGATGCGCCGTATCATGCGCGGGTTGCTGCGCATCGTGGGGCCGCTGCCGCTTCTGCTAGCGTCCGAATGGCGTGTCCACCAGCCGATATATCATTGACCGGTCCTGAGAAAGGGGCCGGCCAAATGCTTGGTTTCGCTACCGCACGTGCATCGATGGCTTGCCGGCGACGGGCGAATTTGTTCCAACTCTCCGGGAAAATACCAGCGCGCGGGCACGACGATCCGTCTTGGGCCGGCGATCTGACGTAACGGCAACAGGATCAGCGTGCTGACTCAATGAATGCCAATCGCAAGACCCGCGTTGCGCGGCAGACCCGCAAAAACCTCCTCCGATTTGCACCGAACTTCACCGCCTACGTACTGCCTCCCGATGCGGTTTGCCTCTATTCCGAGGATCGCAAGTTCTTCCTGCACGGCGAGCTCTACTGCGCCCTCGCCACCGCGATCGGGCAACACGGCAAGGCCAGGCCGGAAATCATTCGCCAGCTTTCGAAGCGCTTCCCGGCCGACAAGATCGAGGAAGCAATCAAGCGGCTGCTCGATCGCCGATATGTCGTTGCGCGGCCCCCGAAAGCGTTCGACGACGCCGTCGGAGGTTTCCTGGCAAGCCTCGGCATGCCTTTGGAGATCGCGGAACAAAATCTTCGCAATTGCCCCGTGCAGGTCGAGTCGATTGACGTCCAAGGCGCCAAGGAGCTGACCGCGGCCTTGAGTAAGCTCGGCGTTCAAATCGCCAAGCGCTCGCCGAAGCTCACGATCACGCTGGTGAACGATTATCTTGACCGGCGACTTGCTGAACTGAACCAGGAACGGGTGGCCGGCGAGACACCATGGCTGCTGGTACAGCCATCCGGCCCGTTTCCGCTGGTCGGGCCCGTGTTCAAACCGGGCGAGAGCGCCTGCTGGACCTGCCTGTTCGATCGCATGATCCGCAACCGGGAGATCAAGGGGTTTCTTGACCGGGGACCGGCGCGCGCGGTTGCCATATCGCCTCTAGTCAGAGAAAGCGTCGGCAAGACTGGAATCCATTTTGCAGCCGTCGAGATCGCCAAGGCAATTGCCTCGGATTTTCGCACCGATTTGTGCGATCACATCGCGAGCTTCGACCTGACCGGCGCCGCCATCGCCAAGCACTATGTGACGCGACGTCCACAATGTCCGACCTGCGGCAGCAGGAAGCTGAACAATCCGCGCCGATCTCCGGCCCTGGTCGAGATTGCCGAGGGCAAGAGGCTCGTCATGACCAGCGGTGGATATCGCACCGTGACGTCGCGGTCGACGGTGTCGCGGTTCCGCAAGCATGTGAGTCCACTGACAGGGGTGGTGACCCGGCTCGAGCGGATCGACGTTGATCTGCCGATGAACACCAACTACTTCGCCCAGCACAATTTCTCCGCGCCGGCCCACAGCATCGACCAGCTCAGGTCCGGATTGAGCGGGGGCAGCTTTGGCAAGGGCTCGACGGCTGAACAGGGCGAGGCAAGCGCGCTGATGGAGTCGATCGAACGCTATTCGGGCATTTTCCAAGGCGATGAGATCAGGACGACGCGTCGATTTGACGATTTCGCGCCTGGCGACGCGCTTCTTCCCAACGACGTCCAGCTCTTCAGCGAAACGCAGTTCAAGAACAGGTTTCTGCAGCAGCCGGACGATCCCCATCCGGTGCCCGAGCCGTTCGATCCCTCGACGAGGACCGAGTGGTCGCCGGTCTCGTCGTTGCGCGACAAACGCTTCAAATATCTGCCGAGCGGCCTCCTGTACTTCTTCTATGGCGGCTTTCATACGGATTCCAACGGCTGCGCGGCCGGCAACACCCGCGACGAAGCCATCGTTCAGGGCTTCCTCGAACTGATCGAGCGCGATGCCTACGCGATCTGGTGGTATAACCGGGTGCAGCGCGCCGAGGTCGATCTCGGGCAATTCGACGATTTCTATGTCCGGGATCTCCAGGCTCAATTTGCGGAAGCCGGGCGCAAGCTGTGGGTGCTCGACATCACCACCGACCTCGGCATTCCGACTTACGTGGCGATCATGCACTGGATCCAGAATGGACACGAGAATATCGAGTTCGGTTCCGGCGCGCATTTCGACCGCCATATAGCGCTGCTGCGATCCCTCACCGAGCTGACCCAATTTATGTCCGTCGGCATGATGGGCGGCGCAAGCGGCGAGAAGCCGACCCTCGACGGTGTCACGCCGCTGCGCCTGGAAGACTACCCGTTCCTGACACCGAGCCACCACCCGATCGTCCCCCCAGCGCCGAGCCTCAAGCTTCACGACAATACGCGTGACCAGGTCATCGCCTGCGTCGAGATCGCCGCCCGTGCAGGCTACGATTTCCTCGTCCTCGACCAGACACGTCCCGACGTCGAGGTTCCGGTCGTCAGAGTGCTCGTTCCCGGCCTACGTCATTTCTATCGCCGTTTCGCACCTGGTCGCCTTTACGATGTGCCGGTGAAGCTCGGATTGTTGGACCGGCCGCGACCGGAAAGCGATCTGACTTCATTCCTTCCACACACCTGAAGGGCTGCTCTTTCGTGCGCGCTCCCCGGAAAAAGCCGACCAGGAAGATCGCGCCAGACATTGCCGCCCGGTTGAGCCATCACTTCTCCCTCCAGATGCAGCCGGACGGAAACATCACCGCCGTTCTGGGTGACTATTCCGTCAACCTCGGACAATTCAGCGCGGCCGCGATGGACTGCGCGCGACGTCTGAGCACCGGCCTTCCGCTCGCGTCCTTTGCAGGCAAGAGCGCCCTCGCGAGAGACGTCGACGCCCTGGTGCGTCGCTTGGCCCGGCAGGGGCTTCTGGAATACCGCCTCTCTTCTTCGCGTAACACGCAGGACTTCGTGGTCATCGAGCCCCAAGTCCCCGAATACTGGCCGCTGCGCGCGAAGCTGGGCAGTCGTGACACCATTGTGCTATCGCGCTTTGCCTTTCTGCGCCGGCGCGGCAACGAGTTGGTGCTGGAATCGCCGCGCGCCGGCGCGTTGTTCCGGATTGGCGATCCCGCCATCGCCGCCACCCTTGCTGTGCTGTCGCAGCCTCGGAAGATCGGCAAGCTCAACCAGAAGATAGCTTCCTCCACCCTCCATCTGCTCGAACTGTTGCTGGACAGCCAGATCCTGCTCAAGCTCGATGCGAAAGACGGACAAGGCCTGCGGGTGAACGAAGGCGACGGCAACCTCGTACTCTGGGATTTCCACGATCTGGTGTTTCACACGCGGAGCACGGAGGGTCGGCAAGCCAATCCGGCCGGCGCCGCCTTCACCTATGCCGGCGTCGTTCCGCCGTCCCCGGCCGTGCGTCCGCCCTGGGCCGGCAGCAAGATTGACCTGCGCAAATTCTCCTCCCCTGGGTCGAACTCCCGCTTCCCGAAGCTGTTGCGCGAACGCCATTCAACGCGGGATTTCGACGACAAGAATCCGGTCACGCTCGGCGAACTCGCGCAGTTTCTCGACACCACCGCGCGCATCTTGTCCGAATGGAAGAGCGAGCCGTATTTCGAAGGCGGTTCCGACGTCACCTACAGCACAAGGCCTTATCCGTCGGCGGGCAGCGCGTACGAGCTGGAATTGTACCTTACCGTCGCGAACTGCGACGGGCTTGCGGGCGGACTCTACCACTACGATGCAGGGAGCCACGCGCTAGTCGCGATCAGCGCCTCCGCCCAACAACTCCAGGCGCATTTGGCGGCTGCCCAGTTCGCCATGGACGCGCCGGGGCAGCCACAAATCCTCATCACGATCGCGGCGCGTTTTGGGCGGGTCTCCTGGAAATACAGCTCAATCGCATATTCGCTGATCCTGAAGGATGTCGGCAGCCTGATTCAGACGCTTTACCTGGCGGCGACCGATATGGGCCTCGGCGGCTGCGCCATTGGCAGCACCAACATCGATCTGTTCGCGAAAATGACGGAGTTGGAATTCCATATCGAGGGCCCGGTCGGTCAATTCGCGCTCGGGCGCGGCAGGACGCCGGAGGTCCAAGGCTAGAAGCGGGTGTCCGACGGCAAATCGGCGCACGCGTCAAGCCAGTCGCCCTATTGCAGGGTCGGGTCGAGCCGGTCGCGCAGCCAGTCGCCGATCACGGAGACCGCCAGCGTGGTGATCACGATGGTGGTCGCCGGCGCCAGCATGATCCAGGGCGCCCGGGTCAGGTACTCGCGGCCATAGCCGACCATGTTGCCGAGGCTGGTCATCGGGGGCTGCACGCCGAGGCCGAGGAAGGACAGGCCGGATTCCATCAGGATCACCTCGGGGAAGACCAGCGTGGTCGAGACGATCAGGGTGGAGGCGATGTTGGGCAAGATGTGGCGCAAGTAAATCCGCGACGGCGTCGCACCAAGCTGGCGGACGGCCGCGGCATAGCCTTGCGCATTGGCGGAGATGGCGAGGCCGCGGGCGATGCGGGCGTAGCGCTCCCAGCCGAACAGGCCCATCAGGCCGATCAGCAGCGGCAGCGAACTGCCGAAGAAGGCGAGCACCGCGAGCGCCATGATCAGGAACGGCATGCTGGCCTGGAAGTCGGTCAGCATCAGCACGAACTGCTCGACGGCTCCACGAAAGTGCGCGGCGAGAAAACCGAGCGTGGTGCCGACGATCGCCGAGATAGCGGTCGCGCCGAAGGCGATCAACAGCGAGATGCGGATAGAGACGAGGAGCCGCGACAGCACGTCGCGGCCGAGCTCGTCGGTGCCGAGCCAGTGCGCGACATTGCCGGGCGCAGCCAGCCGGTTGCGCAGGTCGAGCTGGGTGAAGCCGTAGGGCGCGATTTTCTCCGCAAACGCTGCGATCACCAGCATGACGACGATCCAGCTGATCGCGAGCGCGACCGAGACCGGGATCGCGGGAAGGCTGATGCGGCGGCGGACGCCCGCGTCCTTCAGCGTTGCGTCGGTCATGCATGCGCCCCTTTGGCGCGGAGCCGCGGATCGAGGAAGCCGTAGAGGAAGTCGACGATCAGATTGGACGTGACCATGGTCATCGCGACCAGCAAGAGAATGCATTGCACGACGGCAAGGTCGCGGTTGGCGACGGCGACGACCAGCAGGCGCCCTACTCCGGGCCAGGCAAATACGCTCTCGACCACGACCGCGCCCGCGATCAGCGTGCCCACCATGAAGCCGAGAATGGTGACGGTCGGGATCGCCGCGTTCGGCAGCGCATGCGACGTCACCACCTTGCGCCACGGCACGCCTTTTGCGGATGCGGTGCGGATATAGGGCTGGCCCAGCACCTCCAGCATGGCGCTGCGAGTGAAGCGCGCCAGCACCGCGGCGCCACCGAGGCTGAGTGTCACGATTGGCAGGATGGCATGACGCCAGCTGTCCTGCCCGCCCGACGGCAACCAACCGAGCTGAACGGCGAACACGAGCACGAGCAGCAGCGCAAGGACGAAACTCGGCGCGGTGAAGCCGGCGACCGCCGTCATCATCACGGCGCGATCGATTCCCGAGCCGCGGTGCAGCGCTGCGTAGATGCCGGCGGGAATGCCGAGGGCGACCTTGAAGAAGAAGGCCGGCAGCGTCAGCGCCAGCGTTGACGGAATCCGCTCCAGCACGAGCTCGATCGCCGGCCGCCCGTCGCGCATGGAGCGGCCGAGCTCGCCCTTGGCGATGGCGCCGAAGTAGTCGAGGTACTGGAACCAGATCGGATCATCGAGCCCCCAGGCCTTGCGGAAAGCAGCGAGCACTTCCGGCGGGGCCTCCGGTCCCAGGATCATCAGCGCGGGGTCGCCGGAGAGGCGCAGCACCACGAAGGCGAAGGTGACCACGAGCACGATCGTCAGCGCCGCGCGTCCGATCCGAATGGCAAGATAGCGTCCCATCAGGCCGCGTCCCGCGTCTCGGCCTGCGGCCCCGTCACGAGATGGCAGGCGACCTGCCTGTTACCGCCGACGGCCGACAGCGTCGGCACCTCGTTCGCGCAGCGCGCAATAGCGCGCGGGCAGCGCGGATGGAAGGCACAGCCTTGGGGCCGCGCCGCCGGGTTCGGCGGATCCCCTGCCAACACGATGCGGCCCGCGCTGCGGCGGCCCGGTGCCGGCGAGGCCGAGACCAGCGCCTGCGTATAGGGGTGTTCGGGACGCGCAAAGAGATCGTCGGCGCTGCCGATCTCGACGATGCGGCCGAGATACATCACGGCGACGACATTGCTGATTTGCCGCACGACGCGCAGATCGTGGCTGATGAACAGCAGCGTCAGCCCGAGCTGCGCCTGGAGATCGCAAAGCAGGTTCACCACCTGCGCCTGGATCGAGACGTCGAGCGCGCTGACCGGCTCGTCGCAGACGAGGAAATCGGGCTTTGTCGCCAGTGCCCGCGCCAGCACGATACGCTGACGCTGGCCGCCGGAGAGCGCGCCCGGGTAGCGCGCGCCATGCGCCGGTGTCAGCTCGACGGCGCGCAGCAATTCGCGGACGCGTTCGTCGCGTTCAGTCGGCGTGCCGAGACCGTGAATGTCCAGCGGCTCGCGGATTTGGGCAGCGACCGGCAACCGCCGGTCCAGCGCCCCCAGCGGATCCTGGAAGATCATCTGCATGCGCGCCCGCTGCGCGCGCCACGCCTTCGTCCCTGGCGCGGCCATCGGCTTGCCGTCGAACCGCACCTCGCCGCGATCCGGCGGCTCGAGACCGAGCACGATGCGACCGGTGGTCGACTTGCCCGAGCCCGACTCGCCGACGAGGCCCAGTGTTTCGCCTTTGGGGATCATCAGAGACACGCGATCGACCGCGTGGACGGCCGTGCTGCGACCGAACATCCCGGAGCGCATACTGTAGCTGCGCGAGATCGAGGACACCTCGACGAGCGGCGCGCTCATTCGGCGGCGATCCCGAGCAGCGCACGGCGCGAAGCTTCAGCACGGATGCAGGCAACCACGCGATCGTTCGCGATCGGCGCCAGGCTCGGCACGGCAAGTCCGCACGGCTCGGCCGCCAGCGCGCAGCGCGGCGCGAAGGCACAGCCGCTTGGCATGTGCGCGGGATCGGGGATGGTCCCGGGAATGGCCGTGAGACGGCGGCGCGGCCCGTCGAGCGGCGGCAGTGCGCCGATCAGGCCCTGCGCGTAGGGATGCACCGGATCGGCAAAGAGCTGATTGGCGGGCGCCTGCTCGACGATGCGGCCGGCGTACATCACGGCAACGCGGTCGCAGTTTTCCGCGACGACGCCGAGATCATGGCTGATCAGCACCATCGCCATGCTCATCTCGCGGCGGATGGTCGAGAGCAACTCCAAAATCTGCGCCTGGATGGTGGCGTCGAGCGCCGTGGTCGGCTCGTCCGCGACGAGGAGATCGGGATTTCCGGCCAGCGCCATCGCGATCATGATGCGCTGGACCTGGCCGCCCGAGAATTCGTGCGGATAGGCTTCGAGCCGCCGCGCCGCATCGGGAATGCCGACGAGATCGAGCAGCCGCCGCGCTTCGGCCTTCACCGCCTCGCCCGAGAGATCGCGATGCAGCGCCAGAGCCTCGCAGAGCTGCTTGCGAATGGTGAGCACCGGATTGAGCGCGCTTGCGGGGTCCTGAAAAATCATGGCGACCCGCCCGCCCCGCACCCGGTCAAGCTCACCCGCGGGCGCGCCGAGGATTTCGCGTCCGTCGAGCCGCACGGAGCCCGAGACTTTTGCATGCCGCGGCAAGAGGCCGAGCGCAGCAAGCCACGTCACTGACTTGCCGGAGCCGGACTCGCCGACGAGGCCGAGGGCCTCGCCCTTCCGCAAAGCGAGATCGACGCCGCGCAGGACCGGTACGCCGTTGAAGGCGACGCTGAGGCCCTGGATATTGATCAGCGGCGTCGCCACTTACGCCTCGAAATTGCCGGCGCGGAAATCCATCGCGAATGCCGGCGACGCCTTCCACTTGATCGACTTTGGTTTCGCGGTGAAGGTCGCGTTCTGGTGCAGCACCGTATAAGCGGGATCCTCGCGCTCGGCGATCTCCAGCATGCGGCGGAACGCCTTCTTGCGGGCAGCCCGGTCGGTCGAGGTCTCCAGGAACTCCGAAAGCCCGTTCAGTTCGGCGTTGGTCCACTCGCCGATCTGCTGCTGCTGGCCGTTCGGGCCGTGCTGGGCGACCAGCGACGAGACGGGATCGTTGAAGGCCGCCGAGTTCGACCAGTCGCGTACCGCGCGGGTCGGCGCGCGTTCCATGATCTGCGACCAGTTCTCCTTGGTCTCGATCTGCACGTTGAGGCCGACCGACTTCCACATCTCGACCAGCACCTGCGCGGTCGCGACCTGGTTGGTGTAGTAGTTGTTGAGCAGGCGATACGGAATCGGATCGCCCTTGTAATTGGCCTGCTTCAACAGATCCTGCGCGAGCTTGGGATCATAGGCCGGCACGCTCCAGTCGGCGTTGAACATGTCGCCATAGAATTCCCACTGAAGGCCTTTCGGCACGCGGGTACGGCCCGCCCACAGACTGTCGACGATCGCCTGGCGGTCGATCGCGTGGGTGAAAGCGCGCCGCACCAGCGGATTGGCGAGCTGGGCGTGGTTCTTGTCGAATACGGTCAGGCGGTGATTGAGGATCGTGCCGCCCTGCACTTCGAACGCAGAGTTCTTTTCGATCCCGGCAATCTGGTCCGGCGGGATGTCGCAGGCGAACTGGTATTCGCCCGACAGCAGGCCGTTGATGCGGCTCGCGACCTCGGGCACTTCGAGGAAACGGATGCGCTTGAGCGGCGGCCGGCCGCCCCAATATTCGTCATGCGCCTCGAGGGTCAGCGACACGTCGGGCTTGAGCTCGACGACCTTGTACGGGCCCGTCGTGATCGGCTTGCGCGCCCAGTCGAGATAGCTCGCCGATTGCTCCCAAGCGCGGCGGTTCATGATGTCGGAGCCGTAGCGCGACAGCCGGCCCTCGATCGTGACGTCGGGCGTCGCGTTGTAGAAGCGCACCGTGTATTTATCGACGACATCGACGCGCACGAGGTCCGGCCAGATGCGGCGGGCAACCGCCGGCACATCAGGGGGCAGTTCCTTGCCCGGGCGCGGCGTCGGGATCTTCTCGAAGGCCTGGATGGTGGAGCGGCTCTTGGCCTCGGTCTCGCCGAACATGCGCTCACGGCTAAAGGTGAAGACGACGTCTTCGGCCGTCAGCTCGTCGCCATTGTGGAACTTCACGCCCTGGCGCAGCTTCACCTCGACGGTCTGGTCGTCGATGCGGCGCCATTCGGTGGCGAGGCCCGGTACGGCCTCCAGGCTACCACGCCAGTTCTTGGAGATCAGGCCCTCCCAGATCGAGGAGAAGAACACGCGCTCGCCGACATTGGACTGCTCGCGCAGCACGTCGAGCACGTTCGAATTCGTTACCTTCTGCACTGCGATCGTCACCGACGGGCGGTTGTCGGCCTGCCCGATCGCAAAGCGCGGCAGGAGAAGCGTGCCCGCGGCAGCGCCGCCGGACTTCAGAATGGTGCGACGGGTGAGTTTGCTCATGACGAAAAGCCCTGACCTTTGTGATGCCGGTTATTCAGCGAGACCGAGCGCGGCGAGATGGGCTGCGCCGGCGCGAACGTCGTCGTGATTGCGGAGTTCGAGGATCAGCCGCGGGTTGGAGGTCAGCCGGCCCAGCGCGCGGAACACGGCCACCCATGGGATGTTGCCTTCGCCCGGCGCCCAGTGCCGGTCGGCAAAGCCGTCGGTGTCCTGGAGGTGCACATGCGTCAGCATGTCGCCGGCGGTTTCGACGTAGTAATCGACCGGCGGCGCGTCGGTGGAGATGTGGGCATAGTTGGCGTGGCCGGTGTCGAGGGAGACGCGGACCTTGTTGCTTTCGAGCGCCTTGGCGAGACGGACGCGGTCGCGCGGGTCCTTGTCCTCGATGTTCTCGATGACGACCTCGCAGCCGATCGTCTCGGCGCGCGCAATCACCTCGGCCAGCGTCGCCTTGACGCGCTCGACGATGTTGGCGCGGTTGTCAGGATAGAGATCGAGATTGTTGTGGTCCCAGGTCGTGAACGGCGAATGGATCACCATCTGCGTCGCGCCGAGGAATTCCGCGGCGTCGAGGCCCTGAAGCAGGCGCTTCGTCACCGCCTTGCGGATCAAGGGATCATGGCTGTCGATCTTGAAGCCCCAGAACGGGCCGTGAATGCCGAGCCGGCCGGTATGGCCCGAGAGCATCTGCTTGATCTCGCTGGCCGCGCTCCGCCAATCGCCGTCGAGCAAATCCGCGCGGAAAAAGTCCTGGATCTCGAGATCGCGCTGCCGTTCCAGAAGCCAGTCGCGGTGAGCGGGGATCGATTTGATGGACAATGCTGCGCCCAGCACCGGCTTCGACATGGCTTGCTCCTTGACCGTCAGCGATGACGGGAGCAGCGCTAGACCAGTTAAGTGACAGGCCCGTGAAACGCAGGCGCCGCGGCGATGCGCCGATGTGGACATCCCCGCCGATCGCCTGCATCGAATTCAGGCAGCAGCGATCGCAGCAGATGCGGACGAATGCACCAGCGTGCAGCATCAAGCGCGTTCGTGTCCGTAGTGATCCGGAATGGAATCCTAACCATACTTCGCGTACATCGCGCCATCGATCGGCGGCCTTCCAGGGGCATCACCCTCTGATCGCGCTACATGGGGTTGGGGGACCGCATGGGGCGGGGGGATCAAAGGCTGGGGCAAGGTGACGAGGTCCGGACTCCTAGGCACTCCGGACCTCGGCACTTTCTAGATTGAACGCAATTTCGCGCCGCCGGCTTTACGAGCCGCGCGGCGCGAAGTCGTTTTGGATCTACCCTGCCCGATCAGCAGTCTTGCTCAATCACTTCGGAACGTTCCGCTCGAGATCCTCAAGCCATGCCGCCGCGCTTGAATCCGACGGCGCGCGCCAGTCGCCGCGCGGCGACAACGAGCCGCCGGCCGAAACCTTCGGCCCGTTCGGCATCGCCGAGCGCTTGAACTGGCTGAAGGCGAAGAAGCGGCGCAGGAACACTTCCAGCCAGCGCCGGATCTCCGGCAGATCATAGGCCCTGCGCTTATCGGTCGGGAACGCCGGCGGCCATTCGCCCTTGGCGACATCATTCCAGGCGTGCTGCGCCATGAAGGCGATCTTGGACGGCCGCATGCCGAATCGCAGCGTGTAGAACAGGTTGAAATCCTGCAGCTCGTAGGGTCCGATGGAAGCTTCCGTGCTCTGCGGCTTCTCGCCGGGCTTGACCGGAACCAGCTCGGGCGAGATTTCGGCCGACAGGATCGACGCAAGCGTCCGGTTGACGTCGTCGCTGAACTGTTTTGAGGCGATCACCCAGCGGATCAGGTGCTGGATCAGCGTCTTCGGCACCCCGGCGTTGACATTATAATGTGCCATCTGGTCGCCGACGCCGTAGGTGCACCAGCCGAGCGCGAGCTCCGAGAGATCGCCGGTTCCGATGACGATGCCGCCATGATGGTTGGCGAGCCGGAACAGATAGTCCGTGCGCAGGCCCGCCTGCACGTTCTCGAAGGTGATGTCGTAGACCTTCTCGCCCTTGCCGAAGGGATGACCGATGTCCTTCAGCATTTGCGTCGCCGTGGGACGGATGTCGAGCTCCTGCCACTCCGTCTGCAACGCCTTCATCAGCGCCAGTGCGTTGGTCTTGCTCTCGCTGCCGGTGGCAAAGCCCGGCATCGTGTAGGCCAGGATGTTGCCGCGCGGCAGGCCGAGCAGGTCGACCGCCTTGGCGGCGACGATCAGGGCGTGGGTGGAATCGAGGCCGCCCGAGACGCCGATCACCACGCGCTTGGTTCCGGTCGCGCGCATGCGCTGCACGAGGCCGGCGACCTGGATGTTGTAGGCCTCGTAGCAATCCTGCTCGAGCAGGGCTTCGTCGCTCGGCACGAACGGGAAGCGCTCGATCTTGCGCAGGAAGCCGATGTCGGTGGCCGGCGGCTTCAGGGCGAAGGTGATCCTCCGGAAAAAGGCTTCGCGTTGCCGGCGATTATCGTCGAACGTGCCCATCAGCGCGCGTTCCTGCCTGAGCAGATCGAGATCGACGTCGGCCAACGTGATCTGGCCGTCCTGACCGAACCGCTCGCCCTCGGCCAGCAGCACGCCATTCTCATAGATCGAGGTCTGGCCGTCCCAGGCCAGGTCCGTGGTCGATTCCCCTGCCCCAGCGGCGGAATAGACGTAGGCAGCAAGACAACGCGCCGATGTCGATTGGCACAGCAGTGCGCGCGAGCGCGCCCGGCCGATCGTGATCGGGCTGCCGGATAGATTGATCAGCACGCTGGCGCCGGCAAGCGCGAGTTCGGAAGCCGGCGTCACCGGAATCCACATGTCCTCGCAGATCTCGACGCCGATGATCAGGCCTGGAACATCCTCGGCCGCGAACAGGAGGTCAACGCCGAACGGTGCGTGCAACCCGCCAAACGCGATCGTCTCTCCGGCCATGCCGGCGCCGGAGGCGAAATGCCGTCCCTCGTAGAATTCGCGATAGGTCGGCAGATAAGACTTGGGCACGACGCCAAGGACGTTGCCGCGATGAATGACGACGGCGCAATTGTAGATGCGATGACCAAAGCGCAGCGGCGCGCCGACGATCAGGACGGTCATCAGCGCCGAGGACGCCTCGACGATTGAGGCGAGCCCGCGCTCGACCGCATCGAGCAGCGGATCCTGCTTGACGAGATCCTCGATCGCGTAGCCGGACAGGCACAGCTCCGGAAACACGGCAACCGCCACCGACTGTTCATGGCAAGCGCCTGCCGCCGCCAGGATCGCCTTCGCGTTGGCCGTGGGATCGGCCACATGGGAGGTGGTGACGCAGGCCGCCACGCGCGCAAATCCGTGGGCGTAGATCGAGTGGAAGCTCATCGAGCGCGGTACCCTTGATCTTGTCGCGGCCGCAGCCGCCAGTTCCGGATGATATGTAGCCCATCGACCGGGCCCCGTGCAGGCCATCCGCCGTCATGCATAACGGATTTGCGTGTTCGCCGGCCCGGCCGGGCCAAGGCACCTGACAAGGTCAGGCGCTGCGGGCCAGCACTCCGGAAAGGTCGTCGCGCAGCCACTCGGCGATCCGGGGCCAGGCATGGGCGTGGGTGCGCGCCCCCATGAACAGGCCGAGATGATTGCTGGGCTCGGAGGCCGCGGCAATGAAGGCCGGCGGTGTTCCGAGCAGACTGGCGGTCGCAAGCGCCTGTCTGGCCGGCACGACGTCGTCATCGAGCCCGGCCAGCAGGAAGACCGGCGCCTTGACGTCCTTCAGATCAACCTCGCGGCCGAGCGCCGTGAAGTTGCCGCCGGCAATCCGGTTCTCCCGGAAGATCCGGTTGACTATCTCCAGATAGTACGTGCCGGGCAGGTTGAGCGTCTCGGTATTCCAGCGATCGAAACGCGCGAGCAATGCCGCGCCCTCCTCGTCCGAGAAATCCCTCTGCAATGCCGCCGCAATGTCGTCGCGGCTCGGCGCCTTCGTCCAGAAGCGCAGCATCTCGTCGCCGCTGACATTGCCGCCTCCGCGCGCCACAAGCTGGTCGTAGAGCGCCTCAGGCGCATTGCGAGCGAGCCGGGACAGCGCGGAATCGATCGAGAGATCGACGGGCGCCCCCACCAGTACCAGCCGCCGCACCTTGGCGGGAAAGCGCGCCGCATAGAGCAGCGACAGCCATCCGCCCTGGCACAGGCCGACGAGATCGACCGGCGCGCCGATTTCGTCGACGGCGACGTTGAGATCGCCGAGATAGCTGTCGATCGAGAGATAGCGCATGTCCGGCGAGGCCGAGCGCCAGTCGGTGAGGTAGACCCGATCGATGCCGCCATTCTGCAGGGATTGCACCACGCTGTGGCCCGGTGCGAAGTCGGCGATCAGGGCCCGATGCAGCGCATAGGGCGCGCAGACCAGTGCCGGCTGGCCGGATTGCGTCCGCGTGCAATCGCGCAGGCGCATGGTCGCAAGCTCCAAGGCGACCGCATTGGGCGTCGTCCACGGCAGATTGCTCTCGTCCTGTTCCGGCGGACCGCGTTCCAGCCACCAGAAGCAGGCGTCCATCGCGAGCCGCGCCGCCGCAAACGGCAATAGCAGCGGATCATCCGGAGGACGATCCGATCCGCCCAGCGGTTTGCCGCCCTTCTCCACCATGACTATCTCAAGGTCCTCACAGCAAGGCCTCCAGGCTGACGGTCGAAATACCGCGCTCGCGAAAACTCTGATGGGTCGCGCCCACAGAGCCGTCGAGATCGATGCCGCGGCATGCGTCCTCGATGACTGCGACCTCGAACCCCGCCTTGCGGGCATCTTCCGCCGAGAAGCGAACACAGAAATCCAGCGCCAGGCCGGCGACGAAGACGGTCTTCAGCTCGCGCTCGCGCAAATAGCCGAGCAGGCCGGTCGGCGTCCGATGGTCGTTCTCGAACAGCGCCGAATAGGAATCGATGCCGCGACGAAAGCC
Organism: Bradyrhizobium sp. Pa8; assembly: GCF_052588265.1. NCBI lineage: Bacteria > Pseudomonadati > Pseudomonadota > Alphaproteobacteria > Hyphomicrobiales > Nitrobacteraceae > Bradyrhizobium > Bradyrhizobium sp. Pa8. The sequence goes on from NZ_CP176767.1 coordinate 4,912,917, forward strand.
TTTGCGCACCACGAGGTTTGCCCTGATAATTTCGAGCTCTGCGTGGAATTCAGCGCCCGCCGTGCCTTGCACGCAGTGCGTCGGCCACAGCACTTGGGTGCCGTAGTCGAGCTCGATGGTCTGGAACGGCTGCTTGCCCGCATGGTTCGGTGCGAACGAGATGTGATCGCTTGGATGCCAGTCCTGGGTCAGCACCACATTGGTGAAATTTGCGGCAATTCGGTTGATGGCCGGGACAACCTTCTCGCCGCCGGGAACGGCGAGCGCTCCGGCGGTGCAAAAGTCGTTCTGCACGTCGATCACCAGCAGCACGTCGCGGTCGGAAATCTGCATCGCAAGGTCCCGTTCCAGCCGTCCGGCGCGACCCGAACGCTCCGTCCAATGTCGATCTTCCCGAGCGGCTTCGCAACTACCGACACATGCGGCGATATCGCGCCCGTCTCACCTGGGATGCAACGGTTTGGCGTTGTCCGAGTTGACTAGGCTCACCCGAAGACGGATTCTAAAGACGTTCGCAAATTGCGGATCGGATGGAGCGGAGGGAACGGTTCCCGCGAGCCTGCACGGCGCGGCAGCCACAAGATCATGGGTATCGGCAAGACAGGACAGATTCTTCTCGCCGATATCGGCGGCACCAATGCGCGCTTTGCGCTGAGCGAAAGCGCATCGGACAGCGGCGACCAGGCCGGACCCATCGACTATGTGAAGGTCGCGGACTTCCCGACCGTCCGGGAAGCCATCGCCGACGTCCTTGCACGCCGGTCCGGCGGCAAGCAGCCCAAACGAGCCGTGCTGGCCGTCGCGGGTCCCGTGACCAATAACCGCTGCGTCATGACCAACAGTCCGTGGGTCATCGACGGCAACGAGCTCCAGCCGACCCTCGGCTTCGAGAGTGTGCATGTGCTCAATGATTTCGAGGTCGTGGCCTGGTCCCTGCCCGCCCTGAAGCCTGCCGATTTGATCCCGCTCGGGGGCCAGGACGGCCTCCCCGGAGAACCGCTGCTGGTGGTTGGGCCTGGAACCGGCTTTGGCGTCTCCTGTCTGGTCGAACGCCACGGCGCCCGGCTGGCGGTCGTCACCGAGGCAGGCCACGCCACTTTGCCGGCGGAGAACGAGCGCGAGGAACGCGTGATCGCCTGCTTGCGCCGACGTTTCGGCCATGTCTCCATCGAGCGCGGGGCGCTTTCGGGTTCCGGTCTGCAAAGCCTCTACGAGGCACTGGCGGAGGTCGACGGCGCCCAGGTGCCGCACCGCGACGCCGCCGCCATCACAAAAGCCGCCCTGGAGGGCAGTTGCGAACTCAGCCGCACGACACTGGAAATGTTTTGCGGCATCCTCGGCTCGGTCGCGGGCAATCTCGCGGTGACCTTCGGCGCCCGCGGCGGCGTCTATATCGCCGGCGGGATCGTGCCGCGCTTCCCCGAGTTCCTCGCGGCCTCCGCTTTCCGTGCGCGCTTCGAAGCCAAGGGACGCTTCCAGGACTATTTGCGCAACATCCCGACCAGGCTGGTGACGAAACCCGACGCGAGCTTCGTCGGCCTGAAGATGTTCGCCGACCACAATCCGGATTGATGAGCCGCGATCGGCTCCGACGCCGTCCAGTCCGTTAACTATACACAGCTGATTGCAGCCAAGGCGCGGTTCCACGCAGGATCGTGCTTGCCCGACTATGTCCGATGGGAAACAATTCCCTGGAGTGTGTGGCGTAGTTGCGGGGGCGTGACATGCGTAAGCAGGACTTGAGTTTCGACTATCACCGCTATCACCGCCTGCTGACCGAGGCGGACGACGATGACAAGCGGCTGGCCCTGATCGAGCTCCTGATCGAGGAAAAGGCGCGCGACCGGCTGGCCGCGCAGCGCGCCTCTGATCGCGCCGCCATGACGGCCCATACCATCGCCACCGTGCTGAAGAACGGCCGCAACTGAGACTTGCGGGACCGCTCGCTGCTCGCGCAAACACGCAAGCGACTGCGATTCCGTTAACGATCCCTCGCAAGCTCGCGTCAAACTTTTTGCTCTAAGAGCTTCCCGTACCTGATGCAATTCAGGGGTCAACAAAGGGGGGAATGAACATGAGCATGATTTCGCTTGCCGCGATCCCGGCCGCCGTCGAAACCCGTTTTGCCGATTCTTCGTTCAAGACCATCTTGCTGTTCTGCTGCATGGGCCTGGTCGCCTCGTTCGGCGTGATGGCGCGCGGCATCGACCTCAGCGCTGGCCTGATCTGAGACCACGACACATTCTTTCGCCAAATGGCCGCCCCTCACGGGCGGCCATTTTCGTTGGCGATCTCAGTACGGCGCCTTCTCGGTGAGGAGCCTTGTCAACGAGGAGCCTTCTCAGTGAGGAGTTTTGGCGACCGCGTCCGGAAACAGCGAATCGATCATCACCTTGAGCTGGTCGAGGGAAATCGGCTTGCGCAGGATCGGCCGCCGCCGGAGCAAGGACGGCAGCAGCTCCGGCCCGTAGCCGGTGGCGAACAGAAACGGCTTGCCGCGGCGCTCGATCAGGTCGGCGACGGGATCAACGTAGAGGCCCTTCAGGTTGATGTCGAGGATGGCGAAATCGTATTGCGCGGTCATCGCAAAGGCGCTCGCGTCCCGGACATTGTCCGCTTCTGCGACGACATGGTGGCCGAGTTCCTCCACCATGTCGGCGATCATCATCCGGATCAACGCCTCGTCTTCGACCAGGAAAACGGAGAGTCCGTCCGCCATATCAACCCCGCAGTCAGCTTACGAAGCTAACCATACCCGAAATGCGGAGAGGATTCACGAATTCGTGGCGGGCGCCGTTAATTCAGACGCCCGCAATCGGATTCAACTTGATTAATCCAGCCCGCGCTCGTGGCTGAGGCGCACCATCTCCTGGATGAAGACCTCCTTCTGCTTGTCGTCGAGGCTCGAATAAAGCGGCTCGGCGGCATCGGCGACGTTGCGCTGGTCGGCGGCGCGGTCGATCAGGAATTGCGATTCGTTGCGCATCTGCTCGATGATGTCGTCAGGCGGATCCCGCTTGGCGCGGGCGATCCGCAGGTTGAGCCGCTCCGCGCCATTATGCCCCAGGTAGTGCATAGCGCTCGAGAAGCCGAACCAGTGCTTCTCCTGATCGGGCGTCAGGTTCAACTCGGTCTTGATCCGCTCGATATAGGAGTCGCTGTTGGCGACGATCTGCTCGGCGGTCTGTTGCGGCGCGCCGGGCTGGGTGAGGACGGTGACGTCCTTATTGTCCTTGTTGTCCTGCGGCGCATTCCTGGCTTCCTTGCTCGCCTTGGCGCCCTTGCCCGCCTTGGCGGTCTCCTTGGCGCTCTTGGCATCCTTGTCCTTACCGGCGCCCGGCTGCTTGGAATCCTTGCTCGCATCCTTGGGAGCCGGAGCCGGCTGGTTGTTGTTATTGACGCCGAGCACGCCGGTGAAGACACCGACCACGCCGCCGATCGCACCGCCCAGCACGCCGCCAACGGGTCCGGCCGCCTTGTTGCCGGCCGCGGCCCCATCCTGAACGCCCTTGACCAGGCCTTGCGCCTGCGCAACCGCTGCGGCGCCGAGCAGCACCGCGAGCACGGAGCCCAGCGCGAACCATCGCCGTAGGTGAAGCCGCGCAGGCGGCGCCGGGTTGATCATTCTGGTCTCCATCGTCAATCCGATTGTCCTGTCCGGGTGGGGGCCACCCGGCGGTTGCAACTCTATCGTTTTCGCCGCGTCGCGGTCCAGCCGCAGCCAAATGCTGTCCGCGCCCGAAAACTGTTTGGCGCGAAGCGGTTATGAAGGCTTATTCGAAACTGCGGCGTAATTGCGCACGAGATGTCCCGCGCTCCTTGCCCCGAAGTGTGCGTCGCAAAATGCGCTGCCGAGGTTCACCTCTGGTGCGCGCCGCGAGACGGCGCCGCCGCATTCCCGGACGCAACGTTAGTTCTAGACGGCGACCCGTTCGGCTTCCTCGACAGACGGGATCAATCATGATCTGATCGCGCTACCAATTTGCTGCGCTTCGCGCGATTTCACGGCGAGGCGGTCGCACAAGAAGAAACGCGAACAAGAAATCAAAAACAAAACTCGGAATGCCAGAGGAAGCACCAGAACAATAAAACACCCAGGTGAGGAAACGAGATGTCACGCAAGACACTGACGCGACGTCAATTTGTGGCTGCCACTGCAATGTCCTCCGCGGCGCTGATCTCGGCGCCTTATGTCCGGGGCGCTTACGCCGCCGGCAAACTCTCGATCGGCTTCTGGGACCACTGGGTCCCCGGCGCCAACAAGGCCTCGACGGATCTCGTCAACGAATGGGCCGCAAAGGAGAAGGTCGAAGTCTCCATCGATTACATCACCAGCAACAACAAGAAGATCGAGCTGACCGCCGCGGCCGAAGCGCAGGCCAAGTCCGGTCATGACATTCTTCAGATGCCGAGCTGGTGGCCGCAGGCCTATGCCGAGAATCTCGAGCCGCTCAACGACGTCATGGAGCCGCTGCTCAAGCAGAACGGCGAGGTGAACGGCACCGTCAAATATCTCGGACAGTCCGGCGGCAAATGGCTCGCGGTGCCCGCGACGCCCGGCAGCCAGATCAAGGGCCCCTGCTCCCGCATCGACCTCATGAAGAAGCATGCCGGCATCGACGTGCAGGAGATGTATCCGGCCGGCGGCCCGCCCAAGGTCGAGAACTGGACGATGGAGACCTTCCTGAAGGCGGCCGAGGCCTGCCACAAGGCGGGCTTCGCGTTCGGCATCGGTATGGGCGAGACCACGGACAGCGTGGACACCGCCGGCGCGCTCTTCCAGTCGTTCGGCGCCGAGCTCGTCAATGCCAAGGGCGACATCACGGTGAAGACCGACCAGGTTCGCCAGGCCATGGAGTTCTACAAGAAGCTGATCGCGTTCCTGCCGCCGGATGCACCGTCCTGGGACGACGCCTCCAACAACAAATGGCTGATCTCCGGCCGCGGCGCCATGATCCTCAATCCGCCGAGCGCCTGGGCCGTTGCCAAGCGCGACGCGCCGCAGGTCGCCGAACAGTGCTGGACGCACGGCTTCCCGTCGGGTCCCAAGGGGCGGTTTGCGCCGTACCTGCCCTACTTCTGGGGCGTCTGGAGCTTCGGCAAGAACAAGGAGGCGGCCAAGAGCCTGCTCGTTCACATGTCATCGCCAGCCTCGATCGAGAAATTCGTCGCGGTGAGCGGCGGCTACGACCTGCCGGCCTACGCGAACATGACCAAGTTCAAGACATGGGAGGAGGAAGGGCCGCCAAAGGGAACGCTCTTCCACTACCCGGACCCCTACAAGCATCAGACGCTGTCGATCGCAGCGTCGCCCGCGCCGCCGAAGATCGCGCAACAGATCTACTTCCAGGCGACGCTGACCAAGATGGCGCTGCGTTTTGCGCGCGGCGAAACCATGGAGCAGGCGCTCGCCTGGGCCGAAGGCGAGTGCGAAGGCTTCATGCGAAGCTAGACCGCGATGGGACAGGACGGCTCGCGCCGCGTGCGCGAGCCGTCCGCATCCCATCATCGGATCCGCATGCCTGCAAAGCCGCCCTAAAGGCCGGGTTTGCAGTTGGAAGTCCGCAAAGAGAAGCTGCTGCCTCAAGAGAGCTGATTCAAGGAAGCTGACATGGCCGATGTCGTCGTTGAGCGAGGTCGCGTCGCCCGTGCGGCGGGCGCGCGCAAGGGATCGAGCCTGCGCAATGCACTGGGACGAAAATCGACCGTGGCGTTCTTCCTGACGTTGCCGCTGATTCTCCTGATCGCCCTGCTCGTGCTCTATCCCGCCTTCTATTCGGTCTACCTGGCGACGCTGAACAAGGCGATGACGAAATTCGTCGGCCTCGGCAATTTCACCTTCCTGTTCAAGCGCGAGACGTTCTGGATGGTGGTGCGACAGTCCTGCATTTTCGCGATCACCGCCGTAATCTTCAAGGCGTTGATCGGCTTCATCGTCGCGCATTTCGTCCACAACATTCCGGGCAAAAAGCAACGCAAATGGCGCGGCATGCTGCTGGTCCCCTGGGTGATCCCGCCGGCGATGAGCACGCTGGCATGGCTGTGGCTGTTCGATCCCTCCTACAGCGCGTTCAACTATACGCTCTCGTTCTTCGGCGTCGGCCCCATCCCCTGGCTCGGTGACACCTTCTGGGCACGTTTCTCCGTCATCCTCGTCAACGTCTGGTACGGCGCGCCATTCTTCCTGATCATGTATTTGGCCGCACTGAAATCCGTACCTGACCAGCTCTATGAAGCCGCGGCGATCGATGGCGCCAATTGGTGGCAAAAAATCTGGCACATCACCTTGCCGATGATGCGCAACATCATCGCCATCACGACCCTGTTCTCCCTGATCGTGACCTTCGCCAACTTCGACATCGTGCGCATCCTGACGTCCGGCGGGCCGCTGGATACGACGCATCTGTTCGCCACATGGGCGTTCCAGGTCGGCATCCAGAGCAGCGACATTCCGCTCGGCGCCTGCGTCTCCCTGTTCATGGTGCCGATCCTCGCCGTCGCAGCGATCTTCATCCTGCGCGATGTCACCAAACGCGGGAACGAAGCCTGATGAGCACGCTTGCAATCGACAAGGGCGGCCCGACGCGCAAGGTCAAGCTTGGCAGCATGAGCCGCGACCGCACCTGGGCGCTGCGCTGGTCCTATTTCTTCCTGGTGCTGTTCGCGATCTTCTTCCTGACGCCGCCGATCTACATGCTGATCACATCGCTCAAGAGCAGCGCGGAAATATCGGCTGCGACCAACCCCTGGTGGGTGTTCCACCCGACGCTGTCGAACTATGTCGAGCTTCTGACCTCGAACCAGTTTCTGCGCTTTTTCTGGAATTCGTCGATCGTGTCGATCGTGGTCGTCATCATCACGATGTTGATCAGCATCCCCGCGGCCTTCGCGCTGGCCCGCATGAAGTTCTGGGGCTCGGCGACGCTGGCCACCGGCGTCTTCCTCACCTACCTGATCCCGGACAGCCTCCTGTTCATCCCGTTGTTCAAGACACTCGGGCTCGTCCAGGATCTGACCGGCATCACGCTGCTCAACAGATGGTACGTGTTGCTGTTCATCTATCCAACGCTGACGGTGCCGTTCTGCACCTGGATCATGATCGGCTATTTCGCCTCGATCCCGAAGGAGCTGGATGAAGCTGCCCTGATCGATGGCGCCTCCTGGCTCCAGACCCTGACGCGGATATTCATCCCCGTCGCGCTGCCCGGGCTGATCGCAGCGACTATCTTCGCCTTCACCGTGTCGTGGGCGCAGTTCCTCTATCCCCTCGTGTTCACGACGTCGGTGGACCAGCTCGTGCTGCCGGTCGGCATCACCACCACGCTGATCAAGGGCGACGTGTTCAACTGGGGGCAGATCATGACCGGCGCTCTGCTCGGCGCAGCTCCGCCGCTGGTCATCTACGCCTTCCTGATGGACTACTACATCGCCGGCCTGACCGCCGGCGCGACGAAGGGTTGATATCGAGGGGTTGAAGTGCAATGGCCGACGTTTCCCTGCGCAAGGTGATCAAGCGTTACGACGATGTCGAAGCCGTGCGCGGCATCGATCTCGATATCTCCGACCATGAGTTCATCGTCCTCGTCGGCCCCTCTGGCTGCGGCAAGTCGACGACGTTGCGCATGATCGCGGGACTGGAGGACATCACCGACGGCGACATCATGATCGGCGGCGACGTCGTCAACGACGTGCCGCCCAAGGACCGCGACATCGCGATGGTGTTCCAGAACTACGCTCTGTACCCGCACATGACGGTCGCGGAGAACATGTCGTTCGGGCTGCGCCTGAAGCACTATCCCAAGGCCGAGATCAAGGCGCGGGTGACGGAAGCCGCCCGCCTCCTCGACATCACCGACCTGATCGACCGCAAGCCGAAGCAGCTCTCCGGCGGTCAGCGCCAGCGCGTCGCGATGGGCCGCGCCATCGTGCGCAATCCGAAAGTGTTCCTGTTCGACGAGCCGCTGTCCAATCTCGACGCCAAGCTGCGCGTGCAGATGCGGATCGAGATCAAGAAGGTGCACCAGAAGGTGCGCACCACCACGGTCTACGTCACCCACGACCAGGTCGAGGCGATGACGTTGGCTGACCGCGTCGTTGTGATGAACAAGGGCCGCATCGAGCAGATCGGCACGCCGAACGAGCTCTACCACAAGCCGGTGACGCGCTTCGTCGCCGGCTTCATCGGCTCGCCCGCGATGAATTTCATCCCGTGCCGGCTGGAGGATGCCGGCGGCACACTCCAGATCCGCCTGACCGATCGCATCGCGTTCGCGCTGCCGCCCGCCCGCGCGGCGCGCTACAACGCACTGCCGCGCACCGACCAGCTGCTGCTCGGCATCCGGCCCGAGCATCTCACCGAGTCGCACGCGCATCTCGGGCCGGGGATCGAAACCTTCGAGACCGTGCTCGACGTCACCGAACCAATGGGTATGGAGACGCTGGTCTATTTCGGGCTCGACGGCACACCTATCTGCGGCCGCGTCGATCCCAATGCCGGCGCCAAGGACGGGGCACCCATGCGTTTGGCGATGGACCTCAACAATATGCACCTGCTAAACGAGGCGACCGGCGCCGTGTTGTGATGCCGGTCCAAGAAACTCGCGCGGGCAGGAGACGATGGCGACCAACAAGAAGAAGATTTTCGTTACGCAAACCTTGTCGCAAGGGGCACGCGCCCTCCTCACCCAGCGCGACGATATCGAGCTCGTCGAGTTTGCGAACCTGATCTCGGCGAAGGACTTCGAGGCCTTGCTGAAGAGCCACGCCCCGGTTCACGGCGTGGCGCTCGGCGCCACCGCTTTCGGCGAGACCGAGCTCGAGGCATCCCGCGACATGAAAGTGGTGACGCGGATCGGCGTCGGCTATGACGCCGTCGACGTACCCGCCCTCTCCCGCCGCAAGGTGCCCCTGATGGTCGCGGGCAGCGCCAACTCGCCCTCGGTCGCCGAGCAGGCGCTGTTCATGATGCTGACGCTGGCCAAGCGCGCGCAGGAGATGCATGCCTGCGTCAAGGACGGCAAATGGGCCGACCGGCTCGGCATGCTGCCGTTCGATCTCTACGGCAAGACCGTGCTCGTCGTCGGCTTCGGCCGCATCGGCACACGCACCGCCAAGCGCTGCCTGGCGATGGACATGAAGGTGCAGGTCTACGATCCCTACAAGCCTGCCGCCGAGATCAAGGCCGCGGGCTGCGAGCCCGTCGCCGATCTCGACGCGGCGCTGCCCAACGCCGACTTCGTCACCATCCATTGCCCGAAGACGCCGGAAACCGTCGGCCTGTTCGACGCGGCGCGGATCGGCCGGATGAAGCCGAAATCCTATCTCATCAACACCGCACGCGGCGGCATCGTGAAGGAGGCTGCGCTATACGACGCCCTGGTCTCCGGCAGGATTGCCGGTGCCGGGATCGACGTGTTCGAGGTGGAGCCGCCGCCGGTCAGCAACGCGCTGTTCGCGCTGCCCAACGTCATCATGGCCCCGCACGTCGCCGGCGTCACCGTCGAGGCGGTGAGCCGCATGAGCGAGCAGACCGCTCGCAACATCCTGAGTGTGCTGGACGGCGATCCTATCCGGCAGAACATCATCAACCAGGACGTGCTCGGCTGAGCCGACCTCCAGGCGGGCGGTTATCCGCCCGCCTCCGGAACGCCAGAATGCGTCCCATTTTGGTGCAGATCGAGCCCAAACTCAGCCTTAATCAAACCCGCGTAATAAGGCCGGCCGCGGCGGCAGTGGGACAGACTTGCCGGCCGCGTCGAGCTGGAGGATGAACCCTTGTCAGAGATCGACCCGACCGACCACGCGCTGGCGACCATCGCCAGCATTTTGGAGCACCCCGAGCCCGTCCTCGTCGTCCGCGAGACCGAGACCGAAATCGTGGTCGCCGGTGAGCACGTGGTCGCCGACGAGCATCCATCTACCTCCGACGAGCATCTGGCCTCCGACGAGCATCTGACCACCGAGGAGCATCCCGTGGTCGAGGAGCAGCCGCTGGTGCCGGAGCACACCGATGCCGACGGCTACAGCAAAGTCGGTCCGGGGCCGATGGTGGCGATCCGACTGAAATGGACGGTCCATCGCGGCGATGACGGCCAGTTCTACGTCCACGAGACCATCGGCGAGCAGTCCGCGCCCGTGGTCAGCGGCCCGATGACGAGCGAAGCCGCGGTGCTTTTCGTCGACGCGCACGAGGACGAGGCACATCGGCGCTTCGAGGAGCTGCGCAGCGAGATCGCCGGCCGCAGCTCGCTCGCCGATTACGAGCGCAAGGGCGAAGCCTAGCGCTCGCGGGGGCCGAGAAAATCCCGCTTCACGAGCTCGACCCCGGCATGCCGGAGCAGGTCGTAGGACGTCGTGACGTGAAAGAAGAATTGCGGGACGCTGAACGTCAGAAGCAGCGTCCGCCCGGTGAAGGGCAGCTCGGTCCCGTTTTTCAGCCTGAAGAAGACATTCCGTTCCGCCGCGCTATCGATCTCGGCGCGCGACAGACTTTCGATGAACTCGATTGACGTCGCAATGCGCGCCTGCAGCCCGGCGATGTCGTGCTCCAGCGCCGGCAGCGCCACCGGCTCTTGCTCGGCCAGCAAGGCCGGCGCGACCGTGGCATGGCGGCACGCCTCCCCTATCTGCTGCGCCAGATCGTACATGTTCGGCGCCATGCGCATGCCGAGCAGGACGGCCGGATTGAACTTCCGGCTTTCGGCATAGGCGACGCCCTTGTCCAGCAGTGCCGACAGGTTGCGCAGATACGGCACGAAGACGCCGACCGAGGCGTCATACATCGAGATCGTCACCCTAAATTCCCTTCAATTCCGCCTCGCCAGCGACGGGCATCTGGTCTAAGTCCAAGTTTCAAGAGCTGCACAATGACAGCTCGGGCATGGGTGGAAAAGAGATGATCGTTCGAATCGTGGCGGCCTTGGCCGCGGTCCTGCTGGCGAACTTTTCGGCGTATGCGCAGCAGCCGGCGCCGTCGCGCCTCGACGAGATCGTCAAGCGCGGCACTTTGCGCGTCGGCATGACCGGCGACTACAAGCCCTTCACCTACCTGGACAAGGCGACGCAGCAGTTCAGCGGCTTCGACGTCGACATGGCGGAGGCACTCGGCAAGGCGCTCGGCGTCAAGGTCGAATTCGTACCGACGGCCTGGCCGAAGCTCATGAAGGACTTCGAGGCCGACCAGTTCGACATCGCCATGGGCGGCGTCTCGGTCACGCTCGACCGGCAGAAGAAGGGCTTCTTCTCGATGCCGATCATGCGCGAAGGCAAGACGCCGATCGCACGCTGCGCCGAGGTCGGCAAGTACCAGACCATCTCCGACATCGACAAGAAGGGCACCCGCGTCATCGTCAATCCCGGCGGCACCAACGAGCGGTTCGCGCGCGCCAACATCAAGGACGCCGAGATCAACGTCTTCCCCGACAACACCGTGATCTTCGACGAGATCGCCAAGGGTAACGCCGATTTGATGATGACGGACGCCTCCGAGACCCGCTATCAGCAGAAGCAGCATTCCGGCGTGCTCTGCGCAGTACATCCCGAAAAGCCGTTCGACTTCTCGGAGAAGGCCTACTGGCTCCAGCGCGACATGGCGCTGAAGGCTTTCGTCGACCAGTGGCTGCACATCTCGATGGAGGACGGCAGCTACAGGAAGATCTACGCCGCCTGGTTCGACTAGAGCGTTTTCCGAGCGTAGTGGATATCGGTTCGCGTAAGGAAGACGGAATCTAGAGCCTCGTTCCGATCCCATCGGAGCGGCGCTCCAGGCCGCGTCCTCCTGTTGCTTGTCTCGGCCAAACTGTGGACGGGTTCCGGGCGTATTGAACCCGAACCAGCCGGACCACGACTCATACGGTGACAGTGATCTAGATCACTTTTTGCGATCGAACCGGCGCGTAAAGCGTTGGTACGGGGACCAGCTGTTCAGGAGACGGAAATGAGGAAGCTGTTGGCCACGGCCGCATTCCTTTTGGCGAGCACCGCCGCGCAGGCGCAGTACACTTTCGAATATGGCGGGCGCACCATCCGCATCGATCCGGACCGCGGCACGGTGCAGATCCCCGGCGTCTATGACAACACCGGCCAGGGCAAGGCGAAGAAAGCCAAGAAGAACGAGACGCCCCCGGGCCAGCAGGCGCCGCAACAGGCCAAGGTTGATCCGCAACCGCCGGCCGCTCCGGTGCCAGCTCCCGCCCCTGTCGCAGCGCCGCCCGCAACCGAACAGGCGCCGGCCGCTGCAGCGCCGCCCCCGCCCGCTCCGCCGCCGTCTGCAACCGCCAGCAACGCGCCGGCCGAAACGGCCGTGTTGCCGCCGCCCGCACCGCCTTCGGTCGAGCAGCAGGCAGCGCCCGCCGTGGCGCCGCCGTCGGCCCCGACTGTGGCTGCTGCACCCCCGGCGCAGCCTCCAGCCCCCGCTCCGGCTCCGGCGCCGGCCCCCGCACCCGTTCAGGCGGCCGCCGTCGCACCGCCGGTTCCCGCAGCCGCACCCGCGCGCGATCTCAATTCACCGCTCGGCATCTGGCTCACCGAGGAGAAGGAAGGCAAGGTCCGCATCGAGCAATGCGGCAGCAATCTCTGCGGCTATTCGGTCGACAGCAAATCGAACCAGAACGGCGAACAGGTCCTCATCAACATGAAACCCGCCAAGGACCAGAACAAGGATCAGAAATGGTCCGGCCGCATCCTCGACCCCAACACCGGCTCAACCTACGATTCCACGATCGCGATGAAGGGCACCGACCGCCTGCGCGTGCAGGGCTGCGCCTTCGGCGGCATGTTCTGCGGCGGCCAGACCTGGACGCGCGTGAACTGAGTCCGACTTCGACGTTCGAACCGAGACAAGGGGCCCGCGATCCGGGCCCCTTTGCTTTTGTCCGCGATCTCCTTGCGGGGTGCGCCACCTCACAGAGCCCCTTGCGCACGTGACAGCTCTCACATCGCGGGTTCCGCGCTCATGCCACGATCCCCGCATGGTCAACCCAAGGGGCGTGTCATGAACGGATTTTGCAAAGGTCTCTTCACCAGCATTGTCGCCATCGCCGTCCCGCTGACGCAGGCGGGCGCGGCGACCTCGACCTTCGATGGCGCCTGGAATGTCCGCATCTCATCATCGAGCGAGACGTGCGGCAACGGCGCAACGGTCTCGATCGGCATCAGCAACGGTCAGATCGCATCGAGCAGCGCCGCGGTTTCAGCATCCGGCCGCGTGGCCGATGCCGGCAACATCAACGTCACCTTGAGCACCGGGATCAAACGCGCCGTCGGCTTCGGCCGGCTCAGCGGCACTTCAGGCTCCGGCACATGGCGCTGCACCCTGTGCACGGGCACGTGGACGGCGGAGCGGATGTGATTTGCCGTGTCCCGGACGCGCTGCAACGCGCAGCGTTGCTGCGCAGAGCCCGGACCCAAGGGCTCTTGCTTTGAGGAAACTTGTGAGCCCCGGATCAGCAACGCAGCGCTTACGCGCTGCATTGCATCCGGGGCACGAGAGATTAGCCCAGCGCCGCGCCGTACTCCGCGTCGGTCACCGGCTCCAGCCAGGTCGAATAGACGCCGTCGAGCGCCTCCTGCATGGCGATGTGGCACATGCTGTTGTTGGGCGAGGCGCCGTGCCAGTGCAGTTCACCCGGCGGAATCCAGACGGTGTCACCGGGACGGATCTCCTGAACCGGACCGCCCTTGGTCTGGACACGGCCGACGCCCGAAATCACGTAGAGCGTCTGCCCAAGCGGATGGTGGTGCCAGTTGGTACGCGCGCCCGGCTCAAAGGTGACGCGCGAGCAGTTCAGCCGCGCCGGCGCCGGGGCCATGATCACGGGGTCCTGCAACACGGTGCCCGTAAAATTTTCCTTGGGCGCGCGGCGGGTCGGCCGTGTGCCTGCGACGGTGATTTCCATGGGATACCTCGTTTCCTGTTACTTCTTGCTGGCGGCGTAGCGCGCCTTTGTTTCGGCGTTCATGGGATAGAGGCCCGGCAACACCGCGCCGTTGTTCACCTCGTTGACGATCCAGGCTTCCATGCGCTCCTGCTCGACGCCCTCATTGAGCACGTGATCGAGCATCGCCTGCGGGATCAGCACGCAGCCGTCCTGGTCGGCGACCACGATGTCGTTCGGGAACACGGCAACGCCGCCGCAACCGATCGGCTCGCCCCAGCCGACGAAGGTGAGGCCTGCAACCGACGGCGGCGCGGCATAGCCGTCGCACCAGACCGGAAGGTTGGTGCCGAGCACGCCCTCGACGTCACGCACCACGCCGTCCGTGACCAGCGCGGTCACGCCGCGTTTCATCATGCGCGCGCAAAGAATGTCGCCGAAGATGCCGGCATCGGTGATGCCCATGGCATCGACCACGGCAATGCAGCCGTCCGGCATCGCTTCGATCGCGGTGCGGGTCGAGATCGGCGACGACCAGGATTCCGGCGTCGCCAGATCCTCGCGCGCCGGCACGAAGCGCAGCGTGAAGGCCGGTCCCACCAGGCGCGGCAGGCCCGGGCGCAGCGGTCGCGCGCCGCGCATCCACACGTTGCGCAGGCCCTTTTTCAGCAGGACCGTGGTGATGGTGGCAGTGGTGATGCCGGCGAGGGTCTTGCGGGCTTCGGGGGACAGCGACATGGACGAAAACGAGCTCCGGATGGGCGGGAAAGAACGCGCGCATCTTGCGAGCCGCAGCCCTTGCGTCAAGGGCCAAAGAGCCAGCAAGAACGCAGGGCCGCTGGGCTGTTATGCGACGCGATAACAACGCTTTATCGTTTCCCCTTGCATTAATTTATTGGACTTGCGGGCGCATTTACGCGAAGCAGGGAAAAGCGGAACTCAAGGCTGAGCCCGCATTTCCTGAGAAGCCCGATTTCGACAGCCCTTCGACAGCTCATGGCCGCGACGCTTCCCCCGCCCCGCCTTCTGCCCAGTGGCGACAGCGCCGTCACGGTCGAATTCAGCCGCACCATCGATGACGCCGCCAACGAGCGCGTGCTCGCGCTCGACAAGGCGCTCGCAGCAAGCCCCATCGACGGCATCACCGAGACCGTTCCGACCTATCGCTCGCTGCTGGTGCATTACGATCCCGGCAAGATCGGCTTCGACGCGCTCGGCGAAAAGCTGCTCGCGCTCGCCAGCCAGCCGCTGCCGCCGGCCACGAGAGCCCGGCGCTGGCGCATTCCCGTCGCCTATGGCGGCGAGCACGGCATCGACCTCGAGGATGTCGCCAAGGCGCTGAACACCACGCCCGACGACATCGTCGCGCGTCACGTCGCCGGCGACTATCGCGTTGCCATGATCGGTTTCACCCCGGGCTGGTCCTATCTCAGCGGCCTCGACAAATCCCTGCACATGTCGCGGCGGCAGAGCCCGCGGCTGTTCACGCCTGCCGGCACGATCTCGATCGGCGGCATCCAGGCCGGGATCCAGTGCCTGGCGGCCCCTAGCGGCTGGCACTTGCTCGGCCGCACGCCTGTCAGAACCTATCAACTCCACCGGAATCCGACCTTTCTCACCGAACCCGGTGATCGCGTGACGTTTTTCGCCATCGACCACAAGACCTTCGAGGAACTGGATCGCGCCGCCGAGGCCGGCGAGATCATCGCCGAGCAGGTGGTCGCGTGAGCCGGCTCGTGATCGCCAGCATCGGTCCCGCAAGCTCCGTTCAGGACGGCGGCCGCCACGGCGCGCAGCGCTACGGCCTAACGGTCAGCGGGGCGATGGACCGTCTGTCGCTGGCGGCAGCGAACACGCTGGTCGGCAACGAGCCGTTCGCGGCCGTGGTCGAGATCGGCCCCTTCGGCGCCACGTTCACCGCGAAAGACGGCGCCGTGCGCGTCGCGATATCAGGCGCCCCGCGCAATGCCGACGTCGGTGGGCGGCCGGTGGCCATGGATACGTCAGTGACGCTCAAGGACGGCGAGACGCTGACGCTGGGCTTTGCCCGCGGCGGGGCGTTCACTTATCTGGCGATCGAAGGCGGGATCAAAGGCGAGCCGGTGTTCGGCAGTCTCGCGGTGAACGCCCGCGCCGGCCTCGGCAGCCCCTTCCCGCGGCCGCTCCAGGCCGGCGATGAATTCACAGTCGATGCCGCAAGCGGCGCGCCGGAGCTGCGCATCGAGTTGCCGAAGCCTGCGAGCGGTCCGATCCGTGTCCTGCTGGGCCCGCAGGACGACGAGTTCGACGACGCCAACAAGGCGCTGTTCCTCGACAGCGAGTGGAAGATCTCGGCGACCTCCGACCGCATGGGCTACCGGCTCGAAGGCCCGGCGATCAAGCATCTGCACGGCCACAACATCGTCTCCGACGGTACCGTCAACGGCAGCATTCAGGTCCCCGGCAACGGCTCGCCGATCGCGCTGATGATGGATCGCGGCACGTCCGGCGGCTATCCGAAGATCGCAACCGTGATCACGGCCGATGTCGGCCGCCTCGCGCAGACCTCGGCGGGAACCGCGTTCCGCTTCCTTGAGGTCACCATGGCCGAGGCGCAGGAGGAGGCGCGCAAGTTCGCGCAACTCATCCGCAACCTGCCCGATCGCCTGCGCTCTTCCGACACCGTCGAGCTGAACATCGAGGCGCTCAGCGATGCTAATGTCGCGGGCTATGCGGTGAGCGCCGTGGATGCCGGGACCTGGCAGGTCACGGCGGAGCCGTAAGCCACAAGACGACCAGAGGCGGAGAGCACCCCATGAAGACGATCGATCTCAATTGCGACCTCGGCGAAGGTTTTGGCGCGTGGGAGATGGGCAACGACGCCGCGATGATCGACCTTGCCAGCTCGGTCAACGTCGCCTGCGGCTTCCATGCCGGCGACCCCGACATCATGCGCCGGACGGTCGAGCTCGCGAAGGCGCGCGGCGTCTCGGTCGGCGCCCATCCCGGCTACCGCGACCTGCACGGTTTCGGCCGGCATCCGATCGCGGGCCTGAAGGCCTCCGAGATCGAGAACCTCGTCGCCTACCAGATCGGCGCGTTGCAGGCGATCGCGACGGCAGCCGGGCACAAGGTCACCCATGTGAAGGCGCATGGCGCGCTCTCCAACGTCGCCTGCGAGGACGACATGACGGCCAAGGCGATCGCCGCCGGCATTAGGGCGGTCGATCCGAGCCTGATCTTCGTCGTGCTCGCCAACTCAAAACTGGTGAAGGCCGGCGAAGACGCCAATCTGCCGATGGTGCACGAGGTATTTGCTGATCGCGCCTATGAGGACGACGGCAACCTCGTCTCGCGCAAGAAGCCCGGCGCGGTGCTGCACGATGCCAAGGCGATCGCCGATCGCGTGGTGCGCATGGTGCAGGATGGCGCGGTGGTCTCGGTGACAGGCAAGGTGATCAAGATGCGCACGGACACGGTGTGCATCCACGGTGACACGCATGGCGCGGTCGACATCGCGCGCGGCCTGCGTCAGGCGTTGAAGGATGCGGGGATCGAGGTCGCGCCGTTCAAGCGCGGGGCGTGATCAGAACGGGTGCACCGAGAGCGTGCCGAACACGATGGCCGCGATGACCGCGAAGGCGCTGTAGAGCCCAACGTGATGCATGCTCGCCCCGGTCCGACGCGAGAGCGAGCGCGCGTAGAAGTGCAGCCTGGCTTCCGCCGATAGTTCGCGCATGGTCGATCTCCAACGCCCCATTTGCGTGAGTATGAAGGATCAACCCTGGCGGGAGGCAAGATGGCGGCGAAAATAGCGATGGAGGTTCTCTGAAGGCGCCCCGTCGCAGGCGCAAATTCTCTTCGCCTGCGGGTTCCGAGAATCTTATTCGTTAAGATCCGAGCCAGCTGGAACCGGCCCGGATGACGGTGGGATGACAGTCGGGCGAAGGCATTCAGACCCCCCTCCAACAAAATTGTCGAAAACAACCCCATGCACAGTAGAAACGACCCAGCGGCCCGACGCCCGGCAGTTGCGCCGCCGGGACGATTTGCGCTGATCGGCTCGCGCCTTAGTAGACGTCAGCCTGGAAGCGGCCCGTCTTCTTGAGCTCGGCGACAAAACTGACGGCCTCATCCGTCGAACGTGCCCCGAACTGCGCGACGATGTCGACCAGTGCGCGCTCGACGTCCTTGGCCATGCGCTTGGCATCACCGCAGATGTAGAGATGTGCGCCCTCGGCGAGCCAGGTCCACACCTCGCGGCCGACCTCGCGCATGCGGTCCTGCACATAGAACTTCTTCTCGCCGTCGCGTGACCAGGCCAGCGACATGCGCGTCAGCAGCCCCGAGGTCTTCATCGCGTTGAGCTCTTCCTGGTAGAAGAAATCGCAATCGCTGCGCTGATGGCCGAAGAACAGCCAGTTCTTGCCGGGCGCGCCGGTCGCCTTGCGGTCGAGCAGGAAGGCGCGGAACGGCGCGATGCCGGTGCCGGGGCCGATCATGATGACAGGCGTCTTCGGATCCTGCGGCAGGCCGAAACCGTGCGCCTTCTGCACATAGACCTTGAGCTTCTCGCCCTCGGCGATGCGTTCGCCGAGGAAGGTCGAGGCCACGCCGATCCGCTTGCGCTTGCCGATGACGTAACGCACGGAGTCCACCGTCAGCGACAGTTTTCCCGGCGTCGCATTGTGCGAGGACGAGATCGAATACAGCCGCGGCTGGAGCGGCTCCAGCGCCTCGACGAAGGCCTCCGGATGCGGCCGCGTGCCCGAAAACTTCTGGAGCGCCGCCATGACGTCGAGCGTGGCGGCGTCGCCATCGGGATCCTCGCCCTGTGCCAGCGCCCGCGCCTTTTCGCGCTGCGCGCCGCCGGTGATGAAGGAGATCAGCTCGAACAGCGTGTCGGGCGCCGGCGACAGCGAGACGTCGTCGATCAGCACCTCGCGCAGCGTCTTGCCGTTGACCTTGGTGGTGTGGGAGGCGCCGAGCAGCGCGATGATCTGATCGACGAGGCCGACCTCATTGTGTGCGAACACGCCAAAACTATCGCCAACGACATAGTCGAGCTTGCTCTCGGCGAGATCGAACTCGACGTGATAGGTCTCTTTCTCCGACTTCCCCTTGTTGAGCAGGCGCCGCGACAGGAACGTCGCCGCGACCGGGTTGTCGCGCGAGCGGCCGGGCTCAGCGATCGTCACCGTCACGGCCGGCGCCGCCACCGCATCCACCTTGTCGGCCGCCTTGGCCGCTGGCGCCTTGTCCAGCTCCTCGTACAGCGACTTCAGCATCCGCGCGGTTTCCTTGCCGCCGGGGACACAGAGATTGAGCCGTGCTTCGCTACGGGTGGCGATCGCCTCCGAATAGTCGTGGCAATTGTAGCCGCACTGGCCGCAGTCCTGCTGCGCCATCGCGGCCATCATCTTGCGGCGCACGGGACGGCCTTCGGCGAGTTTCATCCGGTCCGCGATCGGCATGGTCTGGTCGTGCCATGGCGCTTCACCGTCGTCGCCGTCACCGGCTTGCATGACGGCTGCGCCCTGCTCCGCCGACAACGGCGTGGCCACGTCAGGCGACAACAGCCCGGCGAAGAAGCCGTTGAGCCAGGAGCGCTGCGCGTCGGAGAACGGGGCGCTGGCGGGAATGATGTCGAGTTTCGGCGGAGGCGTGATCTGGTTCATGCGGACACCTGTGCATCGGCAAGCTTGCGCAGCGTTTCGCCATCATGGCGGCGCGCAAAGGACAGGAAGGTTTCGTCGGGCGACGAGCGGTGAGCGATATATGCCTTGAGCAGTCCCTCGACTGTCTTCGGCGCGTCTTCGGCCTTGAGGTCGTGATAAACCTCCTGCCCGACATCCGCATCGGGACCGAACCCGCCGCCGGTGAAGAGGTGATAACCCTCCACCGTGTCTTCGTCGTTCACCGGCACACGCGCCCCGATCAGGCCGATGTCGCTGATGTAATGCTGCGCGCAGGAATGATGGCAGCCGGTGACGTGGATGTTGACCGGCTTGTCCATGGCGACGCGCGGCTCGCACCAGTCGCCGATCTCGGCGGCATTGCGCTTGGTATCGGAAGCCGCGAAACGGCAGCCGGCACTGCCGGTGCAGGCGATCAGGCCGGCGCGGATGTGTGAGGCGTCGACCGCGAGCCCGATCTGCTTGATCGCCGCAATGGCGAGCTCGACATTCTCGTCGCGCACGCCCGATATCAGCAGGTTCTGCCAGACGGTCAGGCGGATCTCGCCGTCGCCGAGGTCCTGCGCCACTTTGGCCAGCCCCCGCATCTGATCGCAGCTGATCTTGCCGAGCGTCAGCGAGATGCCGATCCAGTTCAGGCCATCCTGCTTCTGCTTGTGCACGCCGATATGCGCCATGCGGTCAGCGGCTGGCCGCGGCGCAAACGCCTCTTCCGGCACGCGCGTGAACGGCGTCATCAGCCGCTCCTCGACGAGTTTAAGGAAACCGTCGTGGCCCATGGCATCGAGCACGTATTTCAAACGCGCCTTGTTGCGGTTGGTGCGGTCACCGTGATCGATGAACACGCGCACGATGGCGTCGGCGACGGCGGTGGCCTGCTCCGGCTTGACGATGATGTTGGAGTATTTTGCAAAGTCCTTGTGGCCGGTGATGCCGCCGAGGCCGAGGCGGAACCAGACACCGGGCTCGAGACCAAATCCATCTTTCACCTCGAACGCGGTAAAGGCGATGTCGTTGGTTTCCTCCAGCACCGCGATCCTGCCGGCGCCGTCGAAGGCGACGTTGAACTTGCGCGGCAGGCCGTAGAGCGAGCGGTCGTTGAGAATGTGGTAGTGCCACTCGCGAGCATAGGGGCGCGTGTCGATCAGCTCCTGCGGATCGATTCCGGCGGTCGGCGTTCCCGTCACGTTGCGGATGTTATCGGCGCCGGAGCCGCGCGAGCACAGGCCGAGATCCTGGATGCCCTCGATCAGCTTGATCGCATTCTTCGGCGGGATCTCGCGGAGCTGGAGATTGGCGCGCGTCGTGACGTGGCTGTATGGTCCGCACAGCTCGTCGGCGAGATCGGCAAGGCCGGACAGCTGCCAGTGCTTCATGATGCCGTTCGGGATGCGCAGCCGGCACATGTAGGAGTCCTGTGTCGGCGCGACGTAGAAGATGCCGTAATAGCGCCAGCGGAAATTGTCCGCCGGGCTCGGCGGCGCGTTGTCGAGCGCCTGCTGCCGCAGTCGCGGATAGGCATCGAAGGGATGCTCGTCGCGCTTGAACTTCTCCTGGTCGGCGAGCTTCTTGCCGGCTGCGATGACCTTGTCCTGCGCCTTGATGTGGACGGCGTCGGGGCCCCTGGGCTCGGCATTGGCCTTGCCGGCGCTGCCGCCAAGACCGCGACCGACCCGGCTGATCTGCAAACCGGTCGTGAAGCCTTCGAGATAGCGTTTCTGCTCGTCGGAAAAGTCGACTGAGAGCGTATCGATTTTCATGGTCGGTAACGAAGCTCCTGCGGCCACCGGGTGGCATCGACGGAAAATTGCGCGACCCGCGAGGAACCCGGCTGGCTCAAGAAGCCGGCTGCGCACCCAACGGTCCGGTCAGCTTCGTTGCTGCGGGACTTGGCTCAGCAGGCGTCTGTGACAAGCTGGCCGCACTGCAACATACAAGTTGCGTGCCAGCTTCGATGAAATGAAAATTACTTTAATTTCAGATGGTTACAGACAAGCCGGAAAATCGCGGTCCGGAACTCTCATGAAATTCGAGCAGGCGGCCCAAAATTTAGCCGATGATCTCTTCCGCCCAAAAACGATGCAGGACCGAATCAGGCCTTCCAGCGTCCGACCTCGAAGGCCTCCAGATGCCCGCGGATGTTGCCGGGATCGAAGGCCGGGCCCGCAAATGCCCCGAACGCCGCGGGGGCTTCAGCGGGCGATTGCTGACCGAGGGCTGCGTCGTAGAGGTCGGGCCTGAACACGGCCATCGCCGTCTTGACGCCGTCCGGCGTCAGTGCGGTCTGCCCCCAGCGCACCATCTGCGCATAGAGCCAGGCCGCCTGGACGGGGTCCGGGCGCCCTGCCCCTTCGCGTCCGACCAGGAGATAGCGACCGCTCTCGCGGAGGGTGCCGTCGGGAGAAATCTTCAGGCGCCCGGTGAGGGTTCGCTGAATGACTTCGGCATCGACGCCGATCCGCTCCGGCTGCGCCAGGATCCGCGCCGCCTCAGACAGGTTCGCGGGGTTCTCGATGAACTCGGCGCCCTTCACGGCCGCGCGCACCAGCGCTGCCACCACATCCGGATGCTTGTCGGCCCAGACCTGACGGACGGCCAGCACCTTCTCTGCCGCGCGCACGAGAATGTCGGAGACGAAATGCAGGATGTGGCCGATGCCGAGATCGACTGCGACTGAATTCCACGGCGCGCCGACACAGAACGCATCGACATGGCCATTGGCGAGGCTATCGACCATGAAGGGCGGCGGCAGCACCACGAGGCGCACATCCTCATCCGGATCGACGCCCGCCGCCGCCATCCAGAACCGCAGCTGGTAATTGTGGGTCGAGAACGGGAAGGTCATGCCGAAGGTCAGCGGATCGGCACCTAGCTTGCGACGCTTCGCGACGACCTTCGCCAGCGCTTTCGCCGTGACAAGCGGATCAAAGCGGTCGCCGTCGATCTCCTCCATCAGCGCGGCATGGAGCGCCGGCGAGACCGTGATCGCGTTACCGTTGACGCCGAGGTTGAACGGCGCCGCGATCGGCACCTTGACGTGGCCGAGCCCGAGTGAGGACGCGATCGCCACCGGCGCCAGCAGATGCGCGGCGTCGAACAGGCCGATATTGAGCTTGTCGCGCACGTTGGACCAGGAGACCTCGCGCACCAGCTCGACCTCGAGCCCTTCGGCGGCGGCAAAGCCCTTGTCGACCGCGACGATCAGGGCGGCGGCGTCGACCAGCGGGATGAACCCGATGCGGAGGGGACCGGTCATTTCAGCATCTCCGACGCGGTGATGATCGACTGCGCGATCTCGCCGATTTTCTTCTTCTCGCGCATCGCCGTGGAGCGCAGCAGCACGTAGGCCTCGTCCTCGGTGAGGCCCTTGACCTTCATCAAAATTCCCTTGGCCTTCTCGATGATCTTGCGGTCCTCGAGCTGCGACTTGGTGCGCTCCAGCTCCTCCTGGAGTTTTGCGAAGGCGTTGAAGCGGGACACGCAGAGGTCGAGGATCGGCTTGATGCGCTCCTTCTTCAACCCGTCGACGATGTAGGCGGATACTCCCGCCTCCACGGACGCCTGGATCGAGGCTGAATCGCTCTGGTCCACGAACATCGCGATCGGCCGCTTCACGGCGCGGCTGACCTGGAACATCGCCTCAAGCACGTCGCGGCTGGGGTTTTCCAGATCGATCAGGATGATGTCGGGATCCACCGCATAAATACGGGCGAGCAGGCTCTGCATCTCGCGGATATGGACGACCTGCGTGAATCCGGCCTCCCGCAACCCTTCCTCGAGGATCGCAGCCCGGATCGGGCTTTCGTCGACAATCACGATTTTAGGCGACTGTTCGGCGCTCATAGCTCACTCACCACCCGGCGATTCATCCATAGCATGCCGGAGGGCGATGCAAAGGGTTGTAATTATGGGCAATTGGGACTAGCTCTGGCCTGTCAATCAGGCAGATCAGATATGGATCAGACGGCTGCGCCCAAGGTCAGCTTCGTGTCGCTCGGGTGTCCCAAGGCATTGGTGGATTCCGAGCGCATCATCACGCGCCTGCGCGCCGAGGGCTACGAGCTCGCTCGCAAGCATGACGGGGCCGACATCGTCATCGTCAATACGTGTGGCTTCCTCGACAGTGCCAAGCAGGAATCGCTCTCGGCGATCGGCGAGGCCATGGCCGAGAACGGCAAGGTGATCGTGACCGGTTGCATGGGCGCGGAACCCGAGCAGATCGAGCAGGCCTATCCCGGCGTGCTCTCCATCACCGGCCCGCAGCAATATGAGAGCGTGCTGGACGCCGTGCATCGCGCGCTGCCGCCCGCCCACAATCCGCATCTCGATCTGGTGCCGCCGCAGGGCATCAAGCTGACGCCGCGCCACTACGCCTATCTGAAGATCTCCGAAGGCTGCAACAACCGCTGCACCTTCTGCATCATCCCGAAACTGCGCGGCGATCTCGTCTCGCGCCCGGCCAATGACGTGCTGCGCGAGGCCGAGCGCCTCGTCGGCGCCGGCGTCAAGGAATTGCTGGTGATCTCGCAGGACACGTCGGCCTACGGCGTCGATCTCAAATATTCCGAGAGCCCGTGGAAGGATCGCCAGGTCCGTGCCAAATTCCTCGACCTCGCGCGCGAGCTCGGCGAGCTCGGCGCATGGGTCCGGCTGCAATATGTCTACCCCTACCCGCATGTCGACGAGGTCATCGCGCTGATGAACGAGGGCAAGGTGCTGCCCTATCTCGACATCCCGTTCCAGCATGCGAGCCCCGAGGTGCTGAAGGCGATGAAGCGCCCCGCAGCGCAGGACAAGACGCTGGCGCGGATCAAGCGCTGGCGCGAGGAATGTCCCGATCTCGCTCTTCGCTCGACCTTCATCGTCGGCTTCCCCGGTGAGACCGATGCCGATTTCGCCTATCTGCTCGACTGGCTGGATGAGGCCGAGATCGATCGCCTCGGCTGCTTCAAATACGAGCCGGTTGCCGGTGCGACGTCGAATGCGATCGAGAATCCCGTGCCCGAAGAGATCAAGCAGGAGCGCTACAACGCGCTGATGGCCCGCCAGCAGAAGATCTCCGCGCGCCGGCTGAAGCGCAAGGTCGGCACGCGCCAGCAGATCATCATCGACGAGGTCGGCCCGACGGTTTCGAAAGGCCGCTCCAAGGCCGACGCGCCGGAGATCGACGGTGCGGTCTACCTGTCGAGCCGGCGCCCCTTGCGGGTCGGCGAGATCGTCACCGCGAAGATCGAGCGCGCGGACCAATACGACCTGCACGGTAGCGTCGCCGGGTTCTGAGGCGCTCCGTCATTGCGAGCAATCCAGAATCCCTCCGCGGAGACAGTATGGATCGCTTCGTTGCGCTCGCAATGACGATGTGGAAACAATCACGCCAGCCGTTTCGGCACCCAGCGCTCGGGCCGCGGTGCCCGGGCGATATCGGCCTGCGCTTCGGTCAGTTTTGCGGGCTCGCCGTCAATGATCGAGCGCACATCGTATTCGAAGTTCGTCATGTCGCTTCTCCCGACGCCTGCCGTCCGTCATGCGCGGAAAACACCTCCTTGGCTGCGAACAGCCCGTTCACCGCCGCCGGGAAGCCCGCATAGACGGCCATCTGCATGATGATCTCCACGATCTCGTCGCGAGACAGCCCGACGTTCAGACCCGCCTCGATATGCACTTTGAGCTGAGGCGCGGCATTTCCGAGCGCCGTCAGCGCGGCGATCGTCGCGATCTCTCGATCGCGCAGGCCGAGGTCCGGGCGGCTGTAAATGTCGCCGAAGGGAAACTCGATCACGTAGCGTGCGAAATCCGGAGCGATGTCGGCGAGTGAGGCGACGACCTTTTCGCCGGCTCTGCCGTCAATGCGTGACAGGGCCCGCTGGCCGCGATCGAAGCGGCTTTCGGCTTGTGTTTGGGCGTGCGTCATTTTCCTTCGTCCTCTGTTCGTCGCCGGCATAGCCGGCGATCTTGGTATCAAGGACGAGCAGGCATTCCTGGAGTTCGGCAATCTCCGTGCGAACCTGTTCCCGGTGGATTTCCAGCATCTGCCGCCGGGCTAGCCCAGTGGCTTCGCCTTCATCACGAAGCGCCGCATAACGCAACATGTCCCGGATCGGCATTCCCGTGGTCTTGAGCCGACCGAGGAATGCGATCCATGTGAGGATCGATTCGTCAAAGTCACGCTGGCCGGAACGATCCCGGTCTGCGTATGGCAAAAGCCCGATGCGCTCATAATAACGCAGCGTGTGAGACGACAAGCCGGTTCGTTTTGCGAGGTCGCCGATCTTCATGTGTGCCCGTTCTCGTACTGACGCACGTACAGATACCCCTTCGAGCGCACTCTAAGTCAAGGGGGATCGAAGGTGCCGTTCCCGCGCGGCAACTAGTCGCCGGCAAAAAAGATTCCCTCGATGTCTTCCGCTTGCTGACCTCCGGCCAGACTGACCCAACCAGTCAGTCCGCTCTTGTCCCGAACAAGGAAGTCGTAGCGCTCATTCTCGCGCTTGGCACCTGCAACGAGCACCTCAACGAACTCACCTTTCGGAATGGTGCCGACCGCATTCGTCGCAGCCTTATCGAAATAGAACGTCAGGTCATGCAGCGTCTTTGACTTGAGGCCGACGTAATGAAACGGTTGGCTGACTTCCTTCAACCGATCGCCGCCAAGGCAGTACTTGCGTCGATGGTCGAACATCGTATTGACGTGACCGGAAGCGTAGACGCAACCGTCGCCGGGTATCTCGAATCGGAGGCCTTCGATCTGGTCTCGATAAAGATCGGCCGCGCCTCCAACCAGGTTGAACACGCAATTATAGTCGGCGCTACCGCCGGAGCTGCAGACCACCAGGAAGTACTTCTCCGACCGAAGGCGAAGCTTCGTTTCCAGAACGTAAGTGAGAATAACGCCGCCGGCATCCGCCTCATCGCTGAATTTCTTTTCGCTCGGAGTCATCTCGTGGGACCGGGTGAGCGCACGATCGATGGCCAGCACGATCGGAAGATCGGCGACGGGCATTTCCGCGAGCGTAGCTTGCGCGTCTGCGGCTGAGGCCGCAGTGATCAGCAGCATCCCGACAACACACCGGTGACGAAGTCCGCACATCGGCAAACCATCCTGACAAGAAGCCAGTTTAGCAACCTGATTTGCACGGCAGCGTGACGGGATTCTGACGGCGCTCCGTCAGGCCAGCCATTTCGGCACCCAGCGCTCCGGGCGCGGGGCGCGGGCGAGATCGGCCTGGGCTTCGGTCAGTTTTGCAGGCTCGCCGTCGATGGTCGGGCGCACGTCGTATTCGAAATTCGGCATGACACGGCCGTCGGCATAAAGACCGAATTTCATCGCGTACCACAGCCCGAGCTCGGGCTGCGCCTTCCGCATTTCCTCGCGTAGATCGCGCAGCAGGGATTCGATCGAGGCGGCCTCCTCGAACGGCTGCGGGCCGTGCGAAAGGACGCGCGCTTCATATTGCTTGCCGACGATCGCGACCTCGAAATGCGTCTTGTCCCAGGGCTTCTTGCCCCTGGGCAGATGCGCGGCGAGCCGCCAGCCGAGCTCGGCCATCAGGCGATGATTGGCCCAATAGTCTTCGCGATCCCTGCTCCATTTTTCCACGAAGCCGCGGAAGTCGGGAAGCTCCGCTGCGCCGTCGTCACACGCCGCCTTGTCGCCGATCGGCTGTCCGGCAAGCCATTTCGCGAGCTCGTCCGTCTGGCACTCGACCTCGTCATGCGGCTTGAGATCGCTCCAGGCCTTGTCGAATTGCTGCGACGTCAGCTTCGCCAGCAAGCCGTCGAGGCTCGGCGCGAGCAGCTCGTAATCGCCCTCGGAGCCCAGCCCCACGATCGGCGGATTGTCCCGATCAAGGCCCGCGCCATACCAGCCGCCGACGGCCGAGCCATCCGGCAGCCGCATGAACAGCGAAAACCTGTCGCGCAAGGGACTGCCGTCGAAGATCGGCGCCTGATCGGAGAACTGGCCTTGCAGGGAGAAACGGCCGACGCTGCCCCACGGGCGCCCGTTCAGCCAATCGGCAAAGTCGACCAGCAGAGATGGGGCCTCGATGCCCGGCGGAAACGCGCCGCGAATGCTGTCGAGGTCGATCGGGTAAGGCGTATCGGACAAGGTCTTCAAACTATCTGGTTGGTCCCGCCTTCTTGGTCTGACCCGCGATGCATTCGGTTCGAACCAAGTCGCGTCCTTCGATCACAAACGCGCCAGAGGCGCAATGGTTTCGATGCGGAAAACAATGAAACACGCTGAAACGTCAAAGATTCTCCTCAAGCTGTCTGCGATCGGCATCGCAATGGCCGCGCTCGCCCTGTCCGCCCCCGCCACCGCGCGATCGCCATCGGCCGCGCAGGCACGCCAATGGTGCTACAGCGACGACGACGGGGGCCGCGAGGACCAGCGCATCGCCGGCTGCTCGGCCGTGCTCAAGGCCGATCCCTCGAATGTACGGGCGCTGGCCAATCGCGGCGAGATGTTTCGGCGAAAAGGCGACACGGAGCGTGCCGTGGCGGACTTCAACCGTGCCATCGATCTCGATCCGAAAGACGCCGACCTCTGGTACAATCGCGGCATTGCCCATGACGATCTCGGCGACACCGACCACGCCATTGCCGACTACACGCGCGCCATTCGGCTGAATGCCCGCGACGCGCTCTGCTACAACAACCGCGGCAATTCCCACATCCACAAGAACGACTACGAGCGTGCGATGGCCGACTACGATCAGGCCGTCAAGCTCGACCCTAAATTTGCGCTGGCATATTTCAATCGCGGCACTGCCTATCGCAACCATGGCGACGACGCTCGCGCGCTGGCGGATTTCGATCTGTCGATCAAGCTCGACCCGAATTACGGCCCGGCCTACGGCAACCGCGCACGCGTCTTCCGCGACCGCGGCGACCGTGCGCGGGCGCTGGCCGACTTCGCAAAATCGCTTCAGCTCAGTCCGAACAACGATCGCGATGCCTATGCGCGCGCGAACATGTATTTCGACACGCACGATTACACGCGGGCGCTGGAGGACTACGATCGTGCGATCAAGGCCAATGCGAGCTATTCGGGCGTGTTCAATTCGCGCTGCATGACGCGTGCGATCCTTGGCCGCCTGCAGGAGGCGTTGGCCGATTGCGAGCAGTCGCTGCGGATGGCTCCCAATGACCTCTATACGCTGGACAGCCGCGCCCTCACGTATCTGAAGCTCGGCAATCTCGACGCGGCGATTGCGGATTACGACGCGGCGCTGAGTGCAAAGCCTGAGCTCGACGGCTCCCTCTACGGCCGCGGACTGGCGAAGCGAAAGAAGGGCGACAACGAAGGCGCTGAGCAAGACATCGCGGCCGCCAAGGCAATCAATGCCGGCATCGCGGACAGTTTTGCGCGCTACAGCGTTCAGTGACGTGCTCCGATCTCGCCGATGCACGCCGGACGGGTGTTCTTCAAACCGCCCCGCTTGACAAGCCCCGCCATTCGCATGTATTGCCGCGCCCCATGATCAACGCTCGGACCCATCAGCGCACCGAAATGCTCCGCCGTCGCTTCCGCGACGACGAGAGGGTGCGCCATGTCCGACGACGCCGCTGAACCAGTAGAATTCAGCCGAGTTTTCGCAAAGGCCGCACCCGCAAGGTGCGGCCTTTCTGCTTTTTGCGCTCCATTTTTTCCACCCCGTCCCCACAGGAGTTCGACATGACCACGCATCCGTATGACGCGCTGATGGACATCACCGCACGGCCCAAGGCCGTGTTCGTCCGCGGCGCGGGCTCCTACCTCTGGGACGACGGCCGCAAGCGCTATCTCGATTTCGTGCAGGGCTGGGCCGTCAACTGCCTCGGTCACTCCCCGCCCGCGATCGCCGATGCGCTTTCCGCGCAAGCCAAGCGGCTGCTGACGCCTAGCCCGGCGTTCTACAACGAGCCGAGCCTGAAACTTGCCGAGCGGCTGGTCGCAAACAGCGCGTTCGACCAGGTGTTCTTTGCCAATTCGGGCGCGGAAGCCAACGAGGGCGCGATCAAGCTCGCGCGCAAATACGGCAGCCTGCACAGGAACGGCGCGTTCGAGATCATCAGCTTCGCAGGCGGCTTCCACGGCCGGACGCTGGCGACGATGTCGGCTTCGGGCAAGAAGGCGTTCGAGCCGCTGTTCGAGCCGAAGGTCGCGGGCTTCAAGAAGGCGAAGCTCAACGACATCGCCTCGGTCGAAGCGCTGATCAACGACAACACCGTCGCGGTGATGCTGGAGCCGATCCAGGGTGAGTCCGGCGTGTGGGCCGCGACCGACCAGTTCCTGCAGGAGCTGCGCGCCCTCACCGAGGCGCACGGCCTGCTCTTGATCTTCGACGAGATCCAGACCGGCATGGGCCGGACCGGCAAACTCTACCACTATGAGCACACCGGCATCGCGCCCGACATCATGACGCTCGGCAAGGGCATCGGCGGTGGGGTGCCGCTCGCGGCCCTGCTGGCGACCGAACGCGCGTCCTGCTTCGAGCACGGCGATCAGGGCGGGACCTTCAACGGCAACCCGATCATGTGCGCGGCGGGGCTCGCGGTGCTGGAGGAGATCAGCAAGCCCGACTTCCTGAAGACGGTCACCGAGACCGGCCTGCTGCTCGAAAGCGAGTTGCAGAAGGTCTCGGCCCGGCACGGCCTCGGCGGCGTGCGGGGACGCGGCCTCTTGCTCGCGCTCGACCTCAAGCTGCCGATCGCGCCGGGCATCGTCGCGCAGGCGTTCGAGGCCGGCGTGCTCCTGAACGCGCCGCAGGTCGACACGCTGCGCTTCATGCCGGCGCTGAACGTCACGAAGGGAGAGATCGCCGAGATGATCGATTGTCTCGACGGGATTTTGACCAGGGCCGGCGCGGCACGAAGGGTGGCGTGAGACGGTCTCGTGCCCCGGACGCAGCGCCCCTTCGGCGGTGCGCTGCAGAGCCGGGACACGGGAGCCGATGATGACGAGAGCTACGGCTTCAAAATCGACGCGCCGGTGGTCTTGCGGCTTTCGAGGTCGATATGCGCCTTGGCGGCGTCCTTGAGCGCGTAGGCGTGGTTGATCGGCACGTGCAGCTTGCCGTTGATGACGGCGGCGAACAGCGTGTCGGCGCCTTCCAGTAGCTCCTTGCGCGTGCCGACGTAGTCGTTGAGCTTCGGCCGCGTCGCAAACAGGGAGCCGTGATTGTTGAGCTCGGCGATCGAGAACGGCGGCACGGGGCCCGAGGCATTGCCGAACGAGACGAACATGCCGCGCGGCTTCAGGCAGGACAGCGAGCCCGGGAAGGTCGCCTTGCCGACGCCGTCATAGACGACGTCGCAGCCCTCGTTGCGGCTGATCTGCTTCACGCGCGCGACGAAATCCTCATCGTTGTAGAGGATGACGTGGTCGCAGCCATTGGCCTCCGCAAGCTCCGCCTTCTCGCGCGAGCCGACGGTGCCGATGACGTGCGCGCCGAGCGCCCTCGCCCATTGGCAGGCGAGCAAGCCGATGCCGCCGGCTGCGGCATGGATCAGCACGCGGTGATGCGGCTCGACCTTGAAAGTCTTGTGCAGGAGATACCAGACCGTCAGCCCCTTCAGCATCAGCACGGCGCCCTGCTCGTGCGTGATGTGGTCGGGCAGCTTGACCAGCTTCTCCCAGGGGATGTTGCGCTCGCCGGTATAGGCGCCGAGATTGTGGTAGTAGGCCACGCGGTCGCCGGGATGGAAATGCGTCACGCCGGGCCCGACGGCGATGACCTCGCCCGACGCCTCGTTGCCGGCGATGAAGGGCAGCCCCGGCGCCTTGTAGAGGCCGGTGCGATAGTAGACGTCGATGAAGTTCAACCCGACCGCATGCTGGCGGATGCGCACCTCGCCGGAAGCCGGCGCCGGGACATCGACGCTCTCATAGACCAGGGCTTCGGGGCCTCCGACCTTGTGCACACGGACGGCTTTGGTCATCACCTGACCTCCTCTCGGTCTTCTCGCCGCTGAGCGAAAGACATCGCGCCCGCCTTGTCAACTCGACCCAGATTGGAACGGCTAAACGGACGACTTGCGGACTTTCCTGCGGTTGCGCTTCGCCAGCACGTTGAAGAATTCCACCGCCGCCGAGAACGCAATTGCGAAGTAGATGTAGCCGCGCGGAATGTGGAATTGGAATCCGTCCGCGACCAGCGCGACGCCGATCAGCACCAGGAACGCCAGCGCCAGCATCTTGGTGGTCGGATGCTCGGCGACGAATCGCGACACCGGCCCCGACGAAATGTACATGATCAGGCAGGCGATCACGACCGCCGCGATCATGATCTCGATGTCCTGCGCCATGCCGATCGCGGTGATGATCGAGTCCAGCGAGAACACGATGTCGATGACGATGATCTGGACGATCACCCAGAAGAACGCGCTGCCGCCGGACTCCCGGTCGCCCTCGCCGTCGTCGGCTTCCACCTCGGCATGGATCTCGTGCGTCGCCTTGGCGATCAGGAACAGGCCGCCGCCGATCAGGATGAGATCGCGCCAGGAGAAGCCGTAACCCGAAAACGAAAACACCGGCGCGGTCAGCCCGATCAGCCAGACCAGCAGGCTGAGCAGGATGATGCGGAAGATCAGCGCCAGCGCGAGCCCGATCTGGCGGGCGCGGTGGGCCTGCTTCTCGGGGATGCGCGAGACGATCACCGACAGGAAGATGACGTTGTCGATGCCGAGCACGATCTCGAGCGCGGTCAAGGTGAGCAGCGCGGCCCAGGCTTCAGGACTAGTGAGGAGGTGCATCATGCGAAGGATCTTGCCAGGCGGATCAAGGCGTCGCTGAAGCTGATCCAGAGCGCGATGACGCAGAGCACGATCGTCACGCCGGTGCCGACGCGAAAATCCATCTCCAGCACATAGAGGCCGAGCACGGCCCAGATCGCGATCAGCGACATCGTCAGCCAGCGCAGCCGCACGACCCGGACCGGATGCAGCACGTGGAACGGCACGAAGGTCAGCACGACAAGCGCCGCGACCAGCAGCGTCGACACCAGCGGCGGCCAGTGCAGCAGGAACAGATAGAACGCCGCTGCATTCCACAGCGCCGGAAAGCCGCGGAAATGATTGTCGTCCGCCTTCATGCGCAGATCGGCGAAATATAATGCGCTGGTGACGATGATGGCGATGCCGAGCAGCGGCGCGGCCACCGGCAGCAACAGCCCGCTCGCCACGATCGCATAGGCCGGCACGAAGACATAGGTGAGGAAGTCGACCACGAGATCGAGCACGTCTCCCGACCAGTTCGGCTGCACGTCCTTGACGTTGAGCCGGCGGGCGATCGGCCCGTCGATCGCATCGATGATCAGGGCGACGCCCAGCCACTGAAACATCGCCGCCCAATGCTCGCGCACGGCCTCCAGCATCGCAAGCAGCGCGATGGCCGCGCCGAATGCGGTGAAGATGTGCACCGAGAAGGCCGCGGCGCGGATCGCCGGTCTCGGCTTCAGGGAATCCTCTTGGGTATCCATGGCTTCTGCTATCAGAATGGGACCGGTTTGCACATCCGCCATTGCGGCGCGCGGTCGCACAATTCGCCACAAAATCAAGGAAATATAGCCGGGCTTGAATTTGCCGCGCAGCATGTCAATTGTCGTTCCATGACAGATGCATCGACACTCCATGACGCGGCCGTGATCGGCGGCGGACCGGCGGGACTGGCGGCCGCCATCGCGCTGGCGCAGGCCGGCGCGCGGACCGCGCTGGTGGCGCGGCGCGTGCCCTATGCCGACAACCGCACCACCGCCCTGCTCGGCGCCTCCGTCGATCTCCTGGAGAGCCTCGACGTCTGGCCGCGCTGCAAGGGCAAGGCGGCCGCGCTTGAAACCATGCGCCTCGTCGACGACACCGGCCGGCTGTTCCGCGCGCCGGAGGTCCGGTTCTCCTGCCACGAAATCGCGCTCGACGCGTTCGGCTACAACATCGACAACCGCTCGCTGATGCTGGCGATGGAAGAACGCGCGGCCGAGTTGCCCAACCTCGTCCGTTGCGATGACGAGGCCGAAAGCGTCGTCATCGAAGCCGACGACGTCGCGATCCGCACTGCGTCCGCTCAATTCCTCTCGGCCCGGCTCGTGGTCGGCGCCGACGGCCGGCACTCGCTGTGCCGGGAAGCCGCCGGCATCGCGGTGACGCGACGCGACCTGACGCAGACCGCGCTGACCTTCAACGTCGGCCACGCCCGCCCGCATCGCAACGTCTCGACCGAGTTCCACACGCCGCATGGCCCTTGCGTGTTCGTGCCCCTGCCCGGCGACCGCTCGAGCATCGTCTGGGTCTCGGCCCCCGCCGAGGCCGAGCGGCTTCGCGGCTTGAGCGACGCGGAGCTGTCCGCCGCGATCGAGAAGCAGTCGCATTCCATTTTGGGACGCATGACGGTCGAGCCGGGCCGCAACCTATTCCCGCTGGCGATCGAACGTCCAAAATCCTTCGGCCGCGACCGCATCGCGCTGGTCGGCGAAGCCGCCCATGTGGTCCCGCCGATCGGCGCCCAGGGCCTCAACCTTGGTCTGCGCGATGCCGCTGACATCGCGAGGCTCGCGGGCGACGCCATCGCTGCGGGCCAGGATCCCGGCGCACCCGACGTGCTCAGGCGCTACGACCGCGCGCGCCGTCCGGACATTCTGAGCCGAACGTTTGCGATCGACATCGCCAACCGCTCCCTGCTCAACGATTTCCTGCCGCTCCAGCCGGTCCGCGCCGTCGGCATGCACCTGCTTGGCGCCATCGGCCCGCTGCGGCGCTTCGCCATGCGCGAGGGCCTGACCCCGACGTGGCGGCGCTAGGCTCGCCTACGGAAACGCCAGCCGGCCGGTCTGGATCGCCCACATCACGCTGGTCAGCGTGACCACGGACGCGAAGGTCCCGAGCAGCACCGCCACGGAGGCGGATTCGATCCAGGCGTCGTTCTGCCGGGCGATCACGAACACATTGAGCGCCGGCGGCAGCGAGGCCATCAGCACGGCGGTCGCGGCCCAGGGCTGCGCGAACGGTCCGAACGCCAGCATCAGGCCGAACGCGGCGAGCGGGTGGATCAAGAGCTTCACCGCGATCACGCCCGGCACCTCCCACGGCACCCGGTTGAACGGGCGGAGCGCCACGGTCACGCCGAGCACGAACAGCGCGGTCGGTGCTGCTGCGTTCTGAAGGAACGTGATGGTGCGGTCGAGTGCGACCGGCAGCTCGATATGAAGCGCCGCCACGGCCGCGCCGAAGCAGGCCGACATGATCAGCGGGTTGAGCACGATCTGCTTCAGCACGACGCCGAAGGCATGGACCAGCGAGGGATGGTCGCGGTCGGAGAGCTCGATCAGCAGCGGCACGATCGTGAACAGGAAGATGCTGTCGCAGCAGAAGATCAGCGCGGTCGGCGCCGAGGCCTTCGGCCCAAGCACGGCGAGCGCCAGCCCCGGCCCCATATAGCCGATATTGCCATAGCCTCCGGAGAGGCCCGCAAGCGTCGCCTCGCGCAGCGTCAGCCGTCCCAAAACCTTGCCGACGACCAGCGCCAGGGTGAATGCCGCAACCGTGGACAGCGTGGTCGCGACCAGGAACGGTGGGTTGTTCAATTCCGCAAACGGCGTCTTCGACATGATCGCGAACAGCAGCGCCGGCAGCGACACGTAGAGCAGGAAGAAGTTCATCCAGGCGAGGCCCGATTCCGGCAGCGACTTGGCCTTGCCACACGCGAATCCGACAAAGATCAAGCCAAAATAAGGTAGCGCCAGATTGAGGATATCGATCATTGATGAAGTGTTTTCTGAAGATTTGGGGGCTATCCGCCCCTTAGTCGAAGGTTAATTCCAGATCAGGGCACTAGCATCGGCCACAATCCTGGTCTATCGACGGGGAATGATTAAAGCGAGGACCGCCAAATTCCAGATCGGACAGGTCGTTCGCCACCGGATCTTCTCGTTCCGGGGGGTGATTTTCGACATCGATCCGGAATTCAACAACACCGAGGAGTGGTGGCTGTCGATTCCCGAAGAGGTGCGGCCTCACAAGGACCAGCCGTTCTACCACCTGCTCGCGGAGAACGCGGAGTCGGAATACGTCGCTTACGTCTCGGAGCAGAACCTGGTGCCGGACGATTCCGGCGAGCCGATCCGCCATTCCCAGGTTGCCGAGATCTTCATCAAGGACAAAACCGGCGGCTATCGCCCGCGCAATCCGTCGCTGAACTGAGCCGGCCGCGCTTGAACTGAGTTTGCCGCCATCAAAGTGGCCAACAAAAAAGGCGCTCGAATCGAGCGCCTTTTTCATGTCCGGGATATGAGCGCGCTTACTTCTGACCAGCCGGAGCCGCGCCGGGCGCGCCACCGTTCTGCTCGAGCTTCTTGCGCTGCTCGTCGGCCTTCTTCTGAAGCTCTTCCTGAAGCTTCTTCTGGGTTTCCTCGAACACCTTCGGATCGGTCGGCGGACCGTCATAGGCCTTCTGGAATTCGCCCGCGAGCGGCAGCGGCAGCGTCAAGGGCGCGCCGTTGGCATTGATCGCCTGGACAACGAGGTTCTGGCCCTTCTTCATGTTGCCGATGAGCTCGGGCGTGGCCTCGTAGTCGGACATGCAGCCGTTCTGGAAGCAGATCACGTAGGGGCTCTGCAACGGCGGATTATTGTCCACGATGATGCGGGTGCCGTGCACGAGCTGCATGCCGAGCGGCAGCGTCACGCGCAGGATCTTCTTGGGTTCGCCTTCCGGCTCGATGATCACGGCCGCGATGACCGGCTGGCCCGACTCGATGCGGCCGTCCTTGCCGGTGAAGCAGACCTGCTTGGCGTTGGCGTCCTGGCCTTTGAGGCAGAACTTGGTCCAGGGGGCGTAGATCAGCTGGATCTGCTGATCAGCCGGCTGGGCGGCCGCGCCCTGCTGCGCCGGAGCACCCTGCGCGGGAGCCGGCTGGGCGGGAGCCTGGGCGGCCGGCGCCGGAGCCTTGGGGGCAGCCTTCGGAGCAGCTTTCGGGGCCGCTTTGGGCGCGGCGGGCGCACCGGGGGCCGGTGCCGGGGTCTGGGCCTCGGCGGCAAACGGAACGGCCAACACCGTCGCCGTCAACAAGGCGAGAAGTCGCCCGCGCGGCCGGACGGACGCGGCCAAGTAACGGAAATTCATTGCGGAAAACCCTTTCTGAACGGGAAGTGCCCGAACCGCTCCGAAGCGACGAACCTAGCCGCGTTGGGCGCGGCTCTCTCCCCGTCAATTGAGGCGGATAAGTGACGGGCTCGACGCTCTTGCGCGATTGCGTGCCTTCTTAACGTGGCCGACGAAAAGATCAATGCCGACAAGCGTCTTTGGCCACGCCTTGAACCGCTCCCGGGCCCGCGATCCGTGAAATTCCTTGTGATAGGATTCAGGCCCGCAGGCCCTCGAATCAACGTGTGCCGATGTCCATGTTCCAGCGCCTTCTTGAGGGCCTTGGCACCCGCCTCTGTCTTCTCGCCTTCATCCTCGCCTCCGCGCTCTCCGCAGGCGGCGCAGGGGCTGAGGAAGCCCATGCCATCGCGATGCACGGCAAGCCGGCGATGCCGGCCGATTTCACCCACATGCCCTACGCCAACCCTAATGCCCCCAAGGGCGGCCGGCTGACCTGGGGCATTCTCGGCACCTTCGACAGCCTCAATCCCTTCATCGTCAAGGGACTGGCCGTGCAGCCGGTGCGAAACTACGTGGTCGAGAGCCTGCTCGCGCGCGGCAATGACGAGCCGTTCACGCTCTACGGCCTGCTCGCCAGATCGGTCGAGACCGATGACGCGCGGAGCTTCGTGACGTTCCGCCTCGATCCCCGCGCACGCTTCTCCGACGGCAAGCCGGTCCTGGCGGAGGATGTGCTGTTCTCCTGGCAGCTGCTGCGCGATCACGGCCGCCCCAACCATCGGCAATATTACGCCAAGGTCGCCAAGGCCGAGGCGCCCGACCCTCTCACCGTCCGCTTCGAGCTGGCTGGCGCCAACGACCGGGAATTGCCGCTGATCCTTGGCCTGATGCCGATCCTGCCGAAGCATGCAGTGGATGTCGCGACCTTCGAGGAGACGACGCTGACCGGCCCGATCGGCTCGGGCCCGTATCGGATCATGGCGGTGAAGCCCGGCGCCAGCGTGACCTTGACCCGCAATCCCGACTATTGGGGACGCGACCTGCCCATCAATCGCGGGCTCTACAATTTCGACGAGATCAGGCTCGACTATTTTCGCGAGGCCAACGGCCAGTTCGAAGCCTTCAAGCGCGGCCTCTATGATTTCCGCGTCGAGCACGAGCCGCTGCGCTGGCACGAGGGTTACGACTTTCCAGCCGTCAAAAGCGGCGAAGTGATCCGCGACACCATCAAGCCCGGCGTGCCGCAGCCTTCCGAATTCCTGGTGTTCAACACGCGCCGTCCGATCTTCGCCGACATCCGCGTGCGCCGGGCACTGACGCTGCTGTTCGATTTCGAGCTGGTCAACCGCAACTACTTCTTCGGACTCTATTCGCGGGTTGCCGGCTATTTCGCCGGCTCCGACCTGTCGGCCTATGGCCGGCCCGCGGATGCGCGCGAGCGCGAGCTGCTGAAACCCTTCGCCGCGCAGATCCCGCCCGACGTCATGGACGGCAGCTACCGCCTGCCAGTGACCGACGGCTCGGGACGCGACCGGACGACGCTGCGCGCAGCACTCAAGCTCCTGTCGGACGCCGGCTACGATCTCGACGGCACCGTGCTGCGTAACCGCGCGACAAAAGCCCCCTTCACCTTCGAGATGCTGGTGACGACCCGCGACCAGGAGCGCATCGCGCTCGCGTTCCAGCGCGACCTCAAGCGCGCCGGCATCGAGCCGAGCGTTCGCGCGGTCGATCCCGTGCAGTTCGACCAGCGCCGGCTCGGCTACGAGTTCGACATGATCCAGAACCGCTGGGACCAGTCGCTGTCGCCCGGCAACGAGCAGTATTTCTATTGGGGGAGTGCGGCCGCCGACAATCCGGGCACCCGCAACTACATGGGCGCCAAAGATCCCGCCATCGATGCCATGATCGACGCTCTCCTCGAGGCCCGTGATCACACGGCCTTCGTTTCGGCGGTGCGGGCGCTCGACCGCGCCTTGATCTCCGGTTTCTATACAATCCCCCTGTTTAACGTATCCGAGCAATGGATCGCGCGCTGGAATCGGATAGAACGGCCAAAGGTCACCTCGCTGTCCGGCTACCTGCCGGAGACCTGGTGGTCGAAGGGGCAGCCGCAAGCGAAGTGACGCCGTGAATCAGCCAGCCGTATCGCCGACGCTCGACACGCTGTTTCAGCGCACGCTGACGCGGCAACCGCACGCGCCCGCTCTGCTCGATCCCCTCAACAAGGCCCGCGTGACCGGCCACCAGCCGCGGCGGATGAGCTACGCCGAGGCCGACACCGCCATCGAGGCCCTGTCGGCGCATTTCGTCGAATCGGGCCTGCCGGCCAATTCCGTCATCGCGATCCAGCTGCCTGCGACGGTCGAGTTCGTGCTGACCGTGCTCGCCGCGCATCGCGCCGGGCTCGTCGTCGCCGTGCTGCCGCTGCTCTGGCGCCATGCGGAACTGACCGCCGCGCTGAACCGCACCGCGGCGCGCGCCATCGTCACCATGAGCAAGGTCGACGGCGTCAGCTATTCCGACCTCGCGATGCATGCCGCCGCGGAGGCGTTCTCGATCCGTTATGTCTGCGGTTTCGGCGCCGACCTGCCCGAGGGCATGGCCTCGCTCGACGACGTGCTGGCCCGCCCGCCCGGCACCACGCGCGCCGTGATCCAGGACGGCCGCAAGGCGGCGATGATCTCCTTCGACGTCACCGCGGAAGGCTTTCGGCCGGTGCCGCGGCCGCATTTCAGCCTGATCGCCGGCGGGCTCGCGATGTCGCTGGAAGCCGACATCAAGCAAGGCGCGACCGTGATGGCGGCGTTCACGCCGATGTCGTTCGCAGGCCTCGCCTCCTCGCTCGCGGTGTGGCTGCTCTGCGGCGGCACGCTGGCGCTGCATCATCCTTTCGAGAACGACGTGCTGGAGCGGCAGATCAGCGAGCACGAATGCGAGGTGCTGATCGCCCCCGCGCAGCTCGCGCTGCGGCTCGGCGACGCCGATCTCGCGGCGCGGATGCCGAGCTTGCGCAACGTCATCGGCCTCTGGCGCGCGCCCGAGCAGGTGGCGGCGAGCGATGCCTGGATCGCGCCGCATGCACCGCTGACCGACGTCTACCTGTTCGGCGAGGCCGGGCTGTTCGGCGCCCGCCGCGGCGAGGACGGCATGCCTGTTGCGGTGATGCCCGGGCCGCACGGCGCCCCGCGCGAGCAGTCCGGTTCCTCCATCGCCGGCGAGATCCTGCTGACGCCCAGAGGCACGCTCGGCCTGCGCGGAGCGATGGTGCCGATCGCTGCCTACGCGCCGCCGCAGCCGGTCGGCGACACGCTGACGGCGCAGCCGCCGCGCGATTATGTCGACACCGGCTATGCCGCGCGGCTCGACCGTCCGAGCGGCGCGATCTGCATCACCGCGCCGCCCTCCGGCATCATGGCCGTCGGCGGCTATCGCTTCCTGTCCAACGACCTCCAGGAATGGGCGCGCCGGCTCGGCCAGGGCGCCCTGCTCACCGCGCTGCCCGACCGGCTCTCGGGTCACCGGCTCGCAGGACGGGCGCAAGACAATGCCCGCGCCCGCGAAGCGCTCAATGAGCTCGGGCTTAACCCCCTGATGGTCGAGGCTTTTCGCGACCGCTCCGGGCCGGTTTAAGCGTAGTTTCGACCCATCCATTGACGCTGCATTAAGGCAACCGGACTAGATTGCGCAGCATCTGTTGCGTGATCAGAGTTTGCGATGTCCCAGGCGGGCCCGATCCTGTTTGTGTCCAACGCCCAGCGGCCGCCTTTCATTGCGGCACTGGACGAGGCCCGTCTGTTTCCCGTCGTCGACGCCGACTGGGCCAGCGCGGCGCGCGCGGTCGAGCAGGTGCAGCCGGCCGCGGTTCTTGCCGCGATGCATGTCGGGCACGAGCCCCACCTGGCGCCGCTTGCCAGGAAGATCGCGGACCAATCGCCCTACCTGCCGTTCGTGGCGCTCGATGCTGCGGGCACGCTGCCGCAGAATGCCCTGCCCTTCTCCTCGCGCGGGGGCAATTCCGACCGCCTCGTCGCGCGGCTCCGCGCCGCACTGCGCGTACGTACCCTCCATGCGACGGTTCTGCGCCGGCTGCCGGACGCGAAAGTCGGGTTGCCGGACGGGGATCCGGCCCGCGATGCGACGGTGCTCCTGATCGGCCGCGGCGCAGCTTATCCTGCGCTCTCCGTTGCGTTCGGCGAACGCGTCGGGGTCGTCGGCGCGCTCTCGATCGAGGCCGCGGCCAAGCATCTCAACACCCGCGATATCGATGGCGTCGTGCTCGCCGAAGGTTTTACCGCGCGCGTCACCGACGCCTTCCTCACGGTGCTCGCCGAAGACACCCGATTCCGCAGCCTGCCCGTGGTCGTCACCGCGCACCAGCTCGCACAGACTTACGACCTGCCCAATCTCGAGCTGATCCCGGGCGAGCCGGCGAAGGTCGCCGCCAACGCGCTGCCGCTGATCCGCCAGCACGCGATGGAAGCGCAACTGAGCCGCACACTGCGTTCGATCGATGCCGGCGGCTGGCTCGATCCGCGCAGCGGCCTGCTTACGGTGGAAGCTTTTGCCCGCGATTTCGCCAAGGCGGTCGAGCAGGCTCTTGCCCGCGGCGGCGGCCTCTCCGTGGCGCGCTTCGCCTTCGAGCCCGGCAATTCCCGCGCCCAGCTCGATGCCGCGCGGATCCTGAGCCGCCTGATGCGGCAGATGGATTTTGGCGTGGCGCAGAAAGACGGTTCCGTCATCGTCGTGTTCGCGGAGACCGACTTCCGCACCGCCCACATGATCGCCCGCCGCCTGTCAGCGGTGATGCGGCACACCTCCAATGGCAAGCACGAGATGCGCAGCGATCCCGTCGTCAGCGTGGATTCGCTGTCGCCCTCGGATACGGCGCGGTCACTGCTCGGGCGTCTCTCAGCCGACGCGTCGCGCGCGGCGTCGTAGTCGCGCGTCAGCAATCCCCGATCTCGTGCGCGCCCCTTGTCCGGGCAACGTGGCGCTAACCGCCGCCATTCGCGCTCGATTTCGGCGCGGTCGCCAGAGCGGGAGTGGCCAGGAGAAAGCCGACAGTCTCGTTCAGGAGCTCGTGAGCCCGGTCGACGATGTCGTCCAGCGACATCGTCTTCGCGAACATGCGCTGCGCTTCAGCCAGCAACTGGTCGCGAGTCGGCATGCTGGACAGACGCAAATCGGCGCGGTGCTGCAACAGAACGATCGCGTCCCGGACCGACAATTCGGTCTCATGGATCGACGTCTTGATCGCCAGCGCGATGTGTTCAGGATTGAAGCGAGCGGCGAGCTGCTCGGCCGCTTGCTTGATCGCGCGTGACCCCAACCGATGCTCATTGCGCAGGACCTGCTTGGGCGGCATCTTCAGATCCCGGACAATCCCGAACCAGGACAAGGCCACCAGGATATAATAGGTGAGATCAATCTCGTACCAGTGGAAGCCCTGTCGAGCACTGGCCTGATAGGCGTGGTGATTGTTATGCCACCCCTCACCCATCGTGACGAGAGCGAGCAGCCAGTTGTTGCGGGAATCGTCACCGGTCACATACCGCCTGCGGCCGTGAACATGTGCGAGGGAGTTGATGCAGAACGTGCCGTGATACACCAGCACGGTGCT
This sequence comes from Bradyrhizobium sp. Pa8, assembly GCF_052588265.1. Classification (NCBI taxonomy): domain Bacteria; kingdom Pseudomonadati; phylum Pseudomonadota; class Alphaproteobacteria; order Hyphomicrobiales; family Nitrobacteraceae; genus Bradyrhizobium; species Bradyrhizobium sp. Pa8. The sequence goes on from NZ_CP176767.1 coordinate 4,955,169, forward strand.
CCAGAGGAAGCCGACCACGAGTCCCGACCACCCCGCAATGAGGAAGCAGAGGCCTGCGAGCACGAATGCCGGCAGCAGCTCCAGTTTGTGCAGCCACATCAATTCGGGATACGACGCCAGATCCGATACTTTCACCAGGTCGGTTGCATCGTGCTGCCGGTAGAAAATCCAGCCGACATGACTGTAGAGGAAGCCCTTGTGCCGGGGCGAATGCACATCCTGCGCCGTATCCGAGTGAAGATGATGATGGCGATGCTTGGCAGCCCACCAGAGGACGCTTTTCTGGGCGCTGCTCTGGGCCAGGAAGGCCAGGATGAACTGAAACACCCGGCTGGTCGCGTAAGCCCGATGCGAGAAATACCGGTGATACCCGGCGGTGATCGCAAACATGCGCAACCAGTACAGAACCGCGCAAATGGCAACGGCTTGCCACGAGACGCCCGACCAGATCGCCGCGAAGCATCCCGCGTGGACCAATATGAACGGCAGGACCTGCGGATACATGACGTCGTCGTGTTCGTCACCGTGTTCCTGGCCTGAATCGATATTGATAGACACGCTCGCGACCTCAGCAGTTTCAATGGGCGGGGAAGGCCCGTTTTGCGGTACAAAAAACCCGCGGCCGGTAAACCAGTCGCGGGTCACACGAATCAGGTCATCAGTCAGGCACGCTATCAGCCGCGAGGCCAAATCGTCGGCCGAACTCGACGAATCGAACATGGCTGTCGTTCGATCATTCCGCAAGTGGCCATATGCCGCTGTTTTGTATCCAAGTACCACTCTCGTGGCACTCGGAACAATTACGCCGCCTTCTTGCTCCGCGCCAGCTGAGCGAGCTGGCGCATGATCTCGGTGGTGCCGGCGAGACGCTCTTCCGGCGTCTCCCAGTCCTGCAGGAACACCACCTTCATGTCGGGCCGCACCTTGGCGGCCTGGCCGTAACTGCGGATGAACGACACCAGGCGGTCGGGATGGGCGAACGAATTATCGCGGAAGGCGATGACGGCGCCCTTCGGGCCGGCGTCGATCTTCCCGACATTGGCCGTGCGGCAGAACGCCTTGATCGCGGCGACCTTGAACAGATAGCGCACCTCGTCCGGCAGCACGCCGAAACGGTCGCGCATCTCGGCGCCAAAATTCTCGATCTCCTCCTCGGTGTCGAGATCGGCCAGCCGCCGGTACAGCGACAGCCGCACCGAGAGGTCGCCAACATAGTCTTCCGGAATGAGCACGGGCATGCCGATGGTGATCGAGGGTGACCAGCGGTCGGCAGCAGGCTCGGACACGCCGGCCTTGAGGTTGACGATCGCCTCCTCCAGCATCGACTGGTAGAGCTCGAAGCCGACCTCCTTGATGTGGCCGGACTGCTCCTCGCCGAGCAGGTTGCCGGCGCCGCGGATGTCGAGGTCGTGCGAGGCGAGCTGGAAGCCCGCGCCCAGCGTCTCCAGCGATTGCAGCACGGTGAGCCGGCGCTCAGCCTGCGCGGTGATCTTCTGCTGCGCCGGCAGCGTGAACAGCGCATAGGCCCGCAGCTTGGAGCGGCCGACGCGGCCGCGGAGCTGATACAGCTGCGCCAGGCCGAACATGTCAGCGCGATGCACGATCAGGGTGTTGGCGTTGGGAATGTCGAGGCCGGACTCGACAATCGTCGTGGACAGCAGGATGTCGAACTTGCCGTCGTAGAAGGCGGTCATGATGTCTTCGATTACCGCGGGCGGCATCTGGCCGTGCGCGACCGCGACCTTCATCTCCGGCACGTTCTTGTCGAGGAAGTCCTTGACCTCGGCGAGGTCGTCGATGCGCGGCACCACGTAGAACGCCTGGCCGCCGCGATAGCGCTCGCGCAGCAGCGCCTCACGGATCATCAGCGGATCGTGCGGGGCCACGAAGGTGCGCACCGCGAGACGGTCGACCGGGGGCGATGCAATGATCGAGAGCTCGCGGACGCCGGTCAACGCCAGTTGCAGCGTACGCGGGATCGGCGTCGCCGACAGCGTCAGCACATGCACCTCGGAGCGAAGCGCCTTCAGCCGTTCCTTGTGGGTGACGCCGAAATGCTGCTCCTCGTCGACGATGACGAGGCCGAGATCGCGGAACTTGATCGCCTTGCCGAGCAGCGCGTGGGTGCCGACGACGATGTCGACCGAGCCGTCGGCGATGCCCTTCTTGACCAGGTTGAGCTCCTTGGTCGGGACCAGGCGCGAGGCCTGGGCCACGTTCACGGGGAAGCCCTTGAAGCGCTCGGTGAAGGTCCTGTGATGCTGGCGGGCCAGCAGCGTGGTCGGCACCACGACCGCGACCTGCTTGCCTTCGAGCGCCACCGCAAACGCCGCGCGCAGCGCCACCTCGGTCTTGCCGAAGCCGACGTCGCCGCAGATCAGCCGGTCCATGGGACGGCCAACTTCGAGATCCTTCAGGGTCGATTCGATCGCCCCTAACTGGTCCTCGGTCTCGTCATAGGGGAAGCGCGCGCAGAACTCGTCGTAGAGGCCCGGCTGCACCGGCAGCTTTGGCGCCTCGTGCAAATGGCGCGCGGCGGCGATCTTGATCAGCTCGCCCGCGATCTCGCGGATGCGGTTCTTGAGTTTTGCCTTGCGGGTCTGCCAGCCGCTTCCGCCCAGACGATCCAGCTCGACCGTGGTCTGGTCGGAGCCGTAGCGCGACAGCAGCTCGATGTTCTCGACCGGCAGGAACAGTTTTGTCTCTGCGGCGTAATGCAGCTCGAGGCAGTCGTGGGGCGCGCCGGCGACGTCGAGAGTCTGGAGGCCGATGAAGCGGCCGATGCCGTGATCGACGTGGACGACGATGTCGCCCGCGGCAAGGCTCGTCACCTCCGAGATGAAATTGTCGAGCTTGCGGCTCGCCTTGCGGGGCCGGACCAGGCGGTCGCCAAGGATGTCCTGCTCGCTGATCAGCGCGATCTCGTCGGTCTCGAAACCGCTTTCCAGGCCGAGCACGGCGAGCATGGTCTCGTTGCGCGGGGTCGCCTGCACCGTCCGCCAGCTGTTGACGCTGGTGGTATGGGTCAGCTTGTGGTCGCGCAGCATCGAGGTCATGCGGTCGCGCGATCCCTCGCTCCAGAGCGCGATCACGACCTTCTTGCGCTGGGCATGCAGCGCCATCACGTGGCTGACGACGGACTCGAACACGTTGACGGTGGCGTCATTGCGTTCGGGTGCGAAGTCGCGGCCCTTGCGCGCACCGGCATCGACGTTTGTCACACCATCGGCCGGAACCGAAAACTGCGTCAGCCGCACCAGCGACATCTCGCTTTCGCGCCTGGTCCATTCCTCGTCGGTGAGATAGAGCCTCTCGGGCGGCAGCGGCTTGTAGATCGCGCCGCCGCCGGGATGCTCCATCGCATCGCGGCGGGCTTCGTAGTAATCCTGGATCTGCTTGAAACGCTCGCGGACGGCGTCCTCGGCCTGCGGCTCGATCGCGATGGCTGCGCCTTGCAGATAGTCGAACAGCGTGTCCATCCGGTCCTGGAACAGCGGCAGCCAGTGCTCCATGCCGGGATGGCGGCGGCCCTCGCTGACGGCCTCGTACAGTGCGTCGTCGCGCTCGGGCGCGCCGAACTCGGCGACATAGCCCATGCGGAAGCGGCGGATGGTGTCGGTGACGAGCTGGAATTCCGAGATCGGCACGAGGTCGAGCGAGCGCATGTCGAGCATCGTGCGCTGGGTCTCGGCGTCGAAGGAGCGGATCGATTCCAGGCTGTCGCCGAAGAAGTCGAAGCGGACCGGCTGGTCGAGGCCGGCCGGAAACAAGTCCAAAATGCCGCCGCGCACGGCATATTCGCCCGGTTCGCGCACGGTCGAGGAGCGGTTGTAGCCGTTGTGCTCGAGCCAGGCGATGATGGTGTCCATCGGCACCACGTTGCCCGGCGCAACCGACAGTGCCTGCGCGGCAACGAGTTCGCGCGCAGGGACGCGCTGCACGATTGCGTTCACCGTGGTGAGCACGATCAGCGGCTTGTCGCTGCCGGTCAGCGGCGCAAGCCGGGCCAGCGTGGTCAGGCGCTGCGCCAGGATGCCGCCATGCGGCGAGACGCGGTCATAGGGCTGGCAGTCCCAGGCCGGAAAGGTCAGCACCGGCAAGTCGGGCGCGAAGAATTGCAGCGCGCGCTCGAGCTGCTGCATTCGCCCACCGTCGCGGCAGACCACAGCGAGGCTGACGGCCGGTTTCTTCGGCCGCGCCGCGATGGCGCGGGCGAGATCGGAGATGACGAGGCCCTCGGCGCCCTCGGCAACATTGGCAAGCGTCAGCGCGCGGCCGGGCGTAAGCAGCTCGGCCGGCGACTTCATCCCCTGTTTCATAAATCGCCGTCCGTAATCGGGAACGCCTTGATGCGGGCAAACAGCGCACCGGTGACATCAGCTGGCAGCACCTTGTCACCAGTGATGGCGGCATAGAGATCGGGATCGGACTCGTCGAGCAGGGTCTCGAGCTCGGACAGCTCCGCGTCGGTGAGATTGCCGATCTCCGCATCCGCAAAGCGGCCCAGGATCAGGTCCATCTCGCGCGTGCCGCGGTGCCAGCAGCGGAACAGGAGCCGCTTGCGGCGATCGTCCAGCCCGTTGCTCGATCGTGTCGTTCCCGTCATGTCTCAGATCCAGTCAAACGCAGAAAGCCCGGACGTGCCGGGCCGGGGTGATATAGCCACTCGGACCGCCCCTGTCAGCCCTCGATTTGGCATGGCCCGCCGCCTGCGCGAGCGCCGCGAAAAAAGACGTGGATGCCCGCCATAAAGCCGGGCATGACGGGCTGAAACGATCCTAGATTCGCTCTCATGCGCCCCAGCCTGCTCAATCCGCTGTTTGCTCCCGTGACCAGCCTGCCCGGCGTCGGTCCGAAGCAGGACAAGCTGCTGCAGTACCTGCTCAGCCGCAATGAGACGCCGCGCCTGGTTGACCTGCTGCTGCATTTGCCGAGCCAGGTCATCGACCGCCGCGCGCGGCCAAAGATCCGCGACGCCGTCCAGGGAACCATGGTGACGCTGGAGGTCACCGTCGATCGCCATCGCCCGCCTCCGCCGCGCAACGCCCGCGCGCCCTATCTCGTCTACGCCAGCGACGACACCAGCGACGTCGTGCTGACCTTCTTCCGCGCCAAGCCCGGCTATGTCGAAAAACTGCTGCCGATGGGCGAGAAGCGCTACGTCTCGGGCACGCTGCAGATGTATGACGGCATCCCGCAGATCGTGCATCCCGATCGCGTGCTCGACGAGGAGGCGATTTCAAAGCTCTCGGGGATTGATCCCGTCTATCCGCTCACCGAGGGCCTCGCGCTCGGCTCGCTCCGCCGCGCGATCGCGCAGGCGCTTCAGAAGCTGCCCGCTTTGCCCGAGTGGATCAGCCCCGAGGTGATGCGCCGCTGCAATTTTCCGCCGATCGCCGAAGCGCTCAGCCGCGTGCATCAACCGGTCGAGCTCACCGACATCCTGCCCGAAAAGCCCTACTGGTCGCGCCTCGCCTTCGATGAGCTTCTGGCCGGCCAGCTCGCGCTGGCCTTGATCCGCGCCCAATTGCGCCGCCCCGCCGGCGTCCGCAATGCCGGCGACGGTCACTTGCGCAACAAGATCATCGACGCCCTGCCCTATGCCCTGACCCCGTCCCAGCGCAACGCCGCGGCCGCCATCGCCGAGGATCTGAAACAGCCCGTGCGCATGCTGCGCCTGCTTCAGGGCGATGTCGGCTCGGGCAAGACCGTGGTGGCGCTGCTGGCGGCGGCCGCCGTCGCCGAAGTCGGCAAGCAGGCCGCGCTGATGGCGCCGACGGAAATTTTGGCGCGGCAGCACATCAAGACCATCGCCCCGCTCGCGGAGCGCGCAGGGCTGCGGGTAGCCATCCTCACCGGCCGCGAGAAAGGCAAGGAGCGGCGCGAGCTGTTGGCGCAACTCGAAGCCGGCGAGATCAATCTCCTCGTCGGCACCCATGCGCTGATCCAGGACGACGTGATCTTCAGCGATCTCGCCCTGGCCGTCGTCGACGAGCAGCATCGTTTCGGCGTGCGCGAACGCCTCGCACTGACCTCGAAGGGCGAGTCCGTCGACGTGCTGGTGCTGAGTGCGACGCCGATCCCGCGCACGCTGGTGCTGACCTATTTCGGCGACATGGACATCTCCGAGTTGCGCGAGAAGCCCGCCGGCCGCCAGCCGATCGAGACCCGCACCATATCGATGAGCCGCCTCAATGAGGTCACGGACAGCATCGGCCGGGCCTTGGAGGCGGGCAAGCTGGTCTACTGGATCTGCCCGCTGGTCGAGGAATCCGAGGCCGAGGGCACCGAGCACCTGACCAATGCGACCAAACGCTTCGAGAGCTTGCAAAAGCGTTTCGGCGACCGCGTCGGCCTCGTCCACGGCCAGATGAAGGGCACCGAGAAGGACCGCGTGATGGGCCAGTTCGCCGCCCATGAGATCGGCCTTCTGGTTGCGACCACCGTGGTCGAGGTCGGCGTCGACGTGCCGGCTGCGACCATCATGGTGATCGAGAACGCCGAACGGTTTGGCCTTGCCCAGCTGCACCAGCTGCGCGGCCGCATCGGGCGCGGCTCGGAAGCCTCGACCTGCCTCCTTCTCTACTCGGAGCCGCTCGGCGAGATGTCGAAGGCACGCCTGAAAGTGATCCGCGAGACCACCGACGGCTTTCGCATCGCCGAGGAAGATTTGAAGCTGCGCGGCGAAGGCGACGTGCTGGGCGTGCGCCAGAGCGGCCTGCCCGGCTACCGCATCGCGCGGTCGGAGGTGCACGGCCAGCTCATCACCCAGGCTAGAGACGAGGCGCTGCGTATCCTGAAGGACGATCCGAAGCTAAAGGGCGAGCGCGGCGAGGCGCTGCGGTGCCTGCTGTATCTCTATGAGCGCGACGAGGCGATCCCGCTGATCGGCGCGGGTTAGCCTGCTGCTCTTCGGCGCCCGACCTCGTAGGCCGCCACATGCGCCAGGGCCAGATCCAGCAGCGGCGTGTCGATGCCGAGCGCACGGGCCCGATTGGCCATGTCGCCCAGGATATGCTCCGCCTCGGTGACCGAGCCGCGCTCGATATCGCGCAGCATCGAGGCCTTAAGCGGCGAGTCCAGGGTCGTGAAGAGTTTCCGGTCGAACTCGATGAACGGCGCGCGCGGTTCAAAACCTGACGCCGTCGCAACGGCACAGCATTCCGCAAACAGGCGGAAGATCGACTGCTCGCCGTTCGGCACGGCCAGGATGTCGCCGACACTCGCGCGCATCAGGCAGGTGATGCCGGCGAGCGTGCTCAGCTGGACGAACTTCTCCCACATGTCCTGCATGATCGCTTCGCTGGCGCGTACGTCGATACCAGGGACATGGAGCAGTGTCTCCAGTGCGAGCGCGCGCTCGCTCAACGAACCATCGATCTCGCCAAAAACAATCGTCTGATTAGCCATGAACTGAACGACACGACCGTCCGCGTCGAGCCCGGCACTGACATTCGCCAATCCGCCGAGGACGCGCGCGGCACCGAACCGCGCGGTCATCGTGTCGATATGTTTCAATCCGTTGAGGATCGGCAGAATCATCGTATCGGCGCCAACGGCAGGGGCAAACTGACTCATGGCATCGTCGAGCGAGTAGGATTTTACGCCGACGAGGACGACGTCGAACGGCTCCTTGAGGTCATCCGCCTGGATGATGTTTGGCTGTACGGCAAAGTCGCCATGCTGGCTCACGACCTGCAATCCGGCCCGGCGCAGTTGCTCGGCCCGCTTCTCGCGCACCAGAAAGGTCACGTCGCGCCCGGCGCGGACCATGCGAGCTCCGTAATAGCCGCCAAGCGCGCCCGCGCCGATCACCAGCACTCTCATTCGAGCTCCGATTGCATCCATCTGCTTCCGCAAGACAGTAACAGATGGATCCCGCGCCGTCTCCTCCTCGTCATTGAGAGCGTAGCGAAGCAATCCAGACTGTCGCCGCGGAAAGATTCTGGATTGCTTCGCTACGCTCGCAATGACGATGTGGGTGGATCTCGGCACACGTCGAACGGGTTGAGACGCGGCGGGGGCCCTCACCCGGCATGCGCACGCAAGAACCTGCCGTGCTCCGTTTCGGTCGCCTCGTTGGCCGGAAACATGCACTCGAGCCGCAGCTCTTCCGCAGTCACCGTCTGCGGCGTTCCGACCGTCGTGATCAGGGAGAAATAGTCGAGCGTCACGCCGTCCTTGACGAAGCTGAGCGGGATCATCGGCATCGCATCGGAGGCCGAGGGTGCGCGCCATTCCGGCTTCACGTCCGGGTATCGCGACAGCTGTTCCAGCAGCGCCCTCGTCCTTGCATCGACGACGTGCCCGACCGCCTCGCGATGGACACGGGCCAGCAGGCCGCGGGCGGTCTGCGGCCAGTTCGCGATGAAGGGACGCATCCCGGCCGGATCGAACATCAGGTGCAATAGATTACGGGGAGCCGGTCGCGCCGACATGTCGATGAAGCAATTGAAGAGCTGCGGCGCGGCGTCATTGGTCATCAGCACGTTCCAGAACCGGTCCATGACGATGGCCGGAAACGGTTCGTGCTGACGCAGCATGCGCCGCAGGGCGCGATTGATGCTCGTCATGGCCGGCGCGTCGAGCGCAGGATCGGAGTATGACGGCGCGTAGCCGGCGGCCAGCAGCAGCTCGTTTCTTTCGCGCAATGGGACATCGAGCGCTTGGGCGAGATCGAGCAGCATCTGCCGGCTCGGGATGCTGCGACCGCTCTCGACGAAGCTGATGTGCTTCTGCGTAACGCCCGCGTCGAAGGACAGATCGAGCTGCGTCTTGCCGCGAATGTCCCGCCATTGACGCAGCAGAGCGCCCGCGGATCTGACGGCTGTCTTGATGTCGCTGGCCACAGCTTTCATTCGATCGATCCTTCCGGTCGATATCGTCAACGCGCATCGGCGGCGGCGCCGGTTTACCCGAGGCGCCGCCGCCAATGGCAAGCTTATTCCAGGCGATCAACCGAAGGTGACCGGCCCCACGGCGCCGACCCAGTGCCGCACCTTGGTGTCGTCGGTCTCGTCCATGTAGAAAAAGTGCGTCATCGTCGGGTGCACCGTCGTCATCGAGGGATCATCGGGTGTCATGTCGACGACACCGCGAAACACCTTCAGGGTGCCGGCGTCCCAATATTCGGTGACGTGATGCAGCGCGGTGAATCCGGTGTCGATGAAGGCCTTCAGATTGGCGCGGATCGCTTCCCGCCCCTTCCAATCGGCGACGCCGAGATTGCAGACAGCATCCTCCGCAAAACACTCGAAACCTTGCCCGAAGGTCTTGTCGTCGATCTCCTTCCACATATCGAGCAGCCATTGTGGCGGCGCCTTCTTCGTAAACACGACTTGCATATCTCTCCTCATGCGGTGACACGCGCGCTCAACGGAGGCTTGAAGGCTCCCCGCGGGTGGACGATCAGCAAGGTAGACGGGCTGCGAATTGGCTCAATTACATGCGAGGTAATAAAGCGCGCCCGGAAGGCGCGCTCTTTCCCCACGATCGACTTTATGGAACCTTGCGCTCATGCGCCGGATCATCGTCGTCGGTTCTCAGGGAAGCGGAAAGACGAGCCTCTCCCGAAATCTCGGGCGGAGGCTTGGGCTGCCCGTGGTGCATCTCGACGTGCTCTACTGGCGACCGGGATGGAAGCCATCCGACAAGGCCAGCTTCCGTCTCCGCGTCGCGGAGGCGACCGCGGGCGACGCATGGGTCATCGACGGCAGCTTCTCGGGGCTCGCCTTCGATCTTACGCTTGCGCGTGCCGACACCCTGGTCGTCATCGACCGCCCGCGCTGGCTCTGCCAGTGGCGCATTCTCTGGCGCTCCGCGTTCAATCGCGACACGACGCGACCCGATCTGCCCAAGGGATGTCCGGAACAGTTCGACTGGAAACTGATGAAGGAAGCGTGGCGCTACGACACGGAGCGCGTGCCTGTGATCGAGGCCGAACGCCTTCAATATGGTCCCGATGTCCCGGTCGTGCGCCTGAGACGCGACCGGGACATCCAGGGTTTTCTGGAGTCGGTCTCAGTGCACGGCGAGTGATCCATTGCCGTGACTTCGGACTGGACGGTCAGGCCTTCTTCTGCGCGACACGCGCTGCGAACGCCTTCAGCAGTGCCGCATCCACCGCTTCGCCATCCGCATCCGCGGCGAGGTGTTCGAACCAGCGCGCAAAGCCTTCGTAGATCTGGCTCGCCGGATGGTCGGGCCCAAGGAAACCCGAGATCTCCCGCATCTCCGCGACCCAGCGATAGGCCTTCGGGATCATGTCCGGCAGCGCGACTTCGAGCCGGGCCAGGACCGCGGGCTGGCTCAGCGCGAGTTCGTCGCGCAGCGCATCGGCCGCGCCCGCTTTCGTGGCCGCGACCACCATGGCCGAGCCGATGCCGGCCAGGCCCTTGACGATACCGGCATAGGACATCTTCAGCGCGGAGGCCGCGCCGACGGGGCCCTCGACGATCCGCACGTCGAGTCCGAGATCCTTCAGCACCGCAAGGTCCCTGGCGTACTCGCCGGACAGGTAGAAAGCCGGGCTCTTGCCGCCGGGCTGCGGCGGGAAGCCGATGATGCCGCCATCGACGAACGGCGCCTGCGCCGAGCCGATGATCTCCTCGATTCTTTGCACGGTATCGACGTTGACTGCGTTGCAGTCCACGACGATCGGCTTCTTCTCGCGCCTGACGATCAGCCCGGCCAGGCGTTCGGCCAAAGCCACGGCTTCGCCCGGCGGTACGATCGAAAGGATGATGTCGGCCTCCGCGATCGCGTCGTCCTCGGCGCCGATCATGCCAGCATCTGCGGCGCGCTTTTGCGTCGCCTCGCTACGCCCCTTCAACGACGTCAGCACGCGCGCACCGTTTTCGCTGAGGCGGCGGGCCACGGCGCTGCCCATGGCGCCGGGCGCGAGGATCGCGATGGTCTTCGTCATCATGCACTCCAGGTCGAATTCCGAGCGAGGCGCTCGATTCAACCGGAAGACTAGCAGAGGACGAAAGTGCTTGCGTGAATGCGGCCATCCGAAACGGGAATGGCCCTACTCCACCTTCGCAGGCTGGGGCTGGAGCGCCGAGGCATTGGCAATGCGCGCGGCGTTCGCCATGCCCGCGAGCGCGGCGGCCTTTTTCGGGTCGGGCGCCGAGCCCGGCTGCACCACGCCGGCCGACATGATCAGGGTCGCGGCATCCTCGGTGCTCATATCGACTTCTACGATCTTGCTTTTGGGGACGTAGAAGAAGAAGCCCGTGGTCGGGTTCGGCGAGCACGGCAGGAACACCGAGACGTGCTCCTCCTGCCCCGGCAGGCTGCGCGCGACCTCTTCATTTGGCGACTGCGAGATCAGCACGATCGACCACATGCCTGGCGACGGAAACTCGACCAGGCCGACTTTCCGGAAGCTCGAGCCCTTGCCTGAGAACAGCGTCTCGAACACCTGCTTCAGGCCGCGATAGATGGCGCGCACCGCCGGAATCCGGCCAAGGAAGGTCTCGCCGATATCGACCAGCGTCCGGCCGATCAGGTTGGCCGCGAGAAAGCCGACCAGCGTCAGCGTGAAGAATGCGACAATCAGTCCCCAACCCGGAACGACATACGGCAGATAGGTTTCGGGCCGGTAGGCCAGTGGCACGAACGGCCGCACCACGCCGTCAACCCAGGTGACGAACCACCAGACCAGATACAGCGTGATGGCAATTGGCCCCGTCACGACGAGGCCGGTGAGGAAATAATTGCGGAAGCGGCCCATCAGGCCGGTATGCGGTTCCGGGATGGGATCAAGCGGCGCAGGCGCGTCGTCGCGGGGGGTCATTCGGGTTCCAGGTCGGTCGCTGCACTCAAACTAGGGTCTTCTAGCAGGTTTTGGAAGACTACCTAGCGTCCCGGCCTGATCCCTTCTGCCTATTCCACGGTCACCGATTTCGCGAGGTTGCGCGGCTGGTCGACGTCGGTGCCCATGATGACCGCGGTATGATAGGCGAGCAGCTGCACGGGGACGGCATAGACCATCGGCGTGAACGCGGCCGCCATGTCGGGCATGACGATGGTGACGAGGGACTCGACGGTCGCCTCCTCCGCGCCCTTGGCGTCCGTCATCAGGATGATCCTGCCGCCGCGGGCGGCAACCTCCTGCATGTTGGAGACGGTCTTTTCGAACACGCGGTCGTAGGGGGCGATGACGACGACCGGCATGGTCTCGTCGATCAGCGCGATCGGCCCATGCTTCAGCTCGCCGGCGGCATAGCCCTCGGCATGGATATAGGAGATCTCCTTCAGCTTCAGCGCGCCTTCGAGCGCGAGCGGGAAGCTGGTGCCGCGGCCGAGATAGAGCACGTCGCGCGATTTGGCGATCTCACGCGCCAGCTTCTCGATCTGGAGCTCGGTGGTGAGCGCGTCCGACATCAGGCGCGGGATCTCGACGAGGCCATGAACGAGCTTGGTCTCGTCCTCGTCGGACAATTCGCCGCGGGCCTTGCCGGCCGCAATCGCTAGGTTTGCCAGCACCATGAGCTGGCAGGTGAAGGCTTTGGTCGAGGCGACGCCGATCTCGGGACCGGCCAGCGTCTGCAGCACCGTCTCGCTCTCGCGCGCGATCGTCGAGGTCGGCACGTTGACGACGGCCACCGTGTGCACGCCCTCGGCCTTGGCATAACGCAGCGCAGCCAGCGTGTCGGCGGTCTCGCCCGACTGCGAGATGAAGATGGCGAGATCGCCCTTGCGCAACGGCGCTTCGCGGTAGCGGAATTCGGAGGCGACGTCGACCTCGACCGGCACGCGCGCAAAGCGTTCGAACCAGTATTTCGCGACGAAGCCGGCATAGCTCGCGGTGCCGCAGGCGGTGATGTTGATGCGCTGGATGCTCTTGAAGTCGAACGGCAGCTTGACCGGCAGCGAGACGCGCTCGGTCGCCATGTCGACGTAGCGCGCCAGCGTGTGGCCGACCACTTCCGGCTGCTCGTGAATTTCCTTCGCCATGAAGTGGCGGTAATTGGCCTTGTCGACCAGCGAGGTCGAGGCGGCGTGCTTGATCTTGTCGCGCTGGACGGCGTGGCCGTCCTTGTCGAAGACCGTGGCGCCCTTGCGCGTCAGCACGACCCAGTCGCCGTCTTCGAGATAGCTGATCGTGTCGGTGAACGGGCCGAGCGCGATGGCGTCGGAGCCGAGATACATCTCGCCGTCGCCATATCCGATCGCGAGCGGCGGGCCGTTGCGGGCGCCGATCAGGAGGTCGTCGTCACCGGCGAAGATGAAGCCGAGGGCGAAGGCGCCGCGCAGCCGCGCCAGCGTCAGCTTCACCGCTTCCACGGGCTTGTTGCCGCGCGTGAGCAGGTCGTCCACGAGATGCAGCACGATCTCGGTGTCGGTCTCGGTGTGGAACACCGTGCCCTTTTTCTCGAGCTCCTCGCGCAGCTCGCGGAAATTCTCAATGATGCCGTTGTGGACCACGGCAAGGCGTTCGGTCGCGTGCGGATGGGCATTGTTGACGGTCGGCTTGCCGTGGGTGGCCCAGCGGGTGTGGCCGATGCCGGTCGTGCCTTTGAGCGGCTCGGCCTCGAGACGCTTCTCCAGGTTCTTCAGCTTGCCCTCGGCGCGGCGGCGCTCGAGATGCTTGCCTTCGAGCGTGGCGACGCCCGCGGAGTCGTAGCCGCGATATTCAAGACGTTTGAGCGAATCCACCAATTGCTCTGCAACCGGCGTGCGCCCGAGAATGCCGACAATCCCGCACATGCGGATCAATATCCCCCAAATCGTCGAAAAATCGCCTAAACGATCCGCTCGGTCTTTAGCGAAGTTCCTAAGGAACCAGATACTCAATAATTATTGCTGATTGAGACAGCGCCGGTTCGCTTCCGATTTCGACTGCGTCGAATTGGCCGGCCTTAAACCGCGCGAATTAACTTGTTGTCAATGAGTTTGACCAACGATTCCCGGCCAGGGAGTAAGGTCATGAAAAGCTCGTCCGGCCGCAAAGGCCTGTCATCGATGTATGCCCACGCCAGCGAGACCACTGGCACGCACCTTGCGCACTGGCCGCCGCCCCAGCGCGGCAAGGAAAGCAAGCCCGTCTTCGTCAAGCACGCCGCCGGAGAACCTGCGAAACGCGCCAAGCCGCGCGGCTGGCGTCTGACGCGCGCGATCTTCTCGGAATTCTCCGACGACGAATAGCGGCGCGCCTTACAACCCCAGCATCACGGCCCAGACGAGGAAAATGAGGAGGGCCCAGAACGCAAGCCCGATGACGAGGGCCAAAATCTCGGGCGGATCGTACTCGTTCATTTCCCACAGCAGCCGTCGCCCTATCCCCGTGACGAATGTGTCGATCAGAAAACTGAAGAGATCGCGCACAAAGCGAGAGGACACGGCGGCTGGCGCTCAGTTCTCCGGCTTCTTTTCCAGCTTCTTGCCGCCGGTCTTCATCTCGCGATAGCGCGCCGCGCCGCCTTCGCGGATGGTCTGCTGGTTGCGCTCCAGCGCCATGGCGTCGTCGGGCACATCGCGCGTGATCACCGAGCCGGAGCCGATATAGGCGCCGTTGCCGATCTTCACGGGCGCGACGAGAGAGGAGTTGGTGCCGACGAAGGCACCCTGCCCGATGATCGTCTTGTGCTTCTTGAAGCCGTCGTAGTTGCAGGTGATGGTGCCGGCGCCGATGTTGGAATTGGCGCCGACGGTGGCGTCTCCGATGTATGAGAGATGGTTGACCTTGACGCCGGCCTCCAGCGTCGCGGCCTTGGTTTCCACGAAATTGCCGATGCGCGCGCCGTCGCCGAGCGAGGTGCCGGGTCGCAGCCGCGCATAGGGGCCGATCGAGACGTTCTTGCCGAGCGTGGTCTGCACGATATGCGAGAAGGAATGGATCACCGTGCCGTCGGCGATCGACACGCCCGGACCGATCACCACGAACGGCTCGATGGTGACGTCATTGCCGAACACGGTGTCGGCGGACAGATAAACGGTCTCGGGCGCGATCAGCGTGACGCCTGCTTCCATCGCCGCCTTGCGCAAGCGCGCCTGCATCACGCTTTCGGCCTCCGCGAGCTGTGCCTTGGTGTTGATGCCGCGCACCTCGTCCTCGCTGGTCTCGATCACGACAGCCTCCCATCCCTGTTCACGAACGACGCCGACCGCGTCGGTCAGATAATATTCGCCCTTCGAATTCGCGTCGCCGATCTTGTCGAGGATCGCGAGTGAACGGCGCCCGTCGATCGCCATCACGCCGGCATTGCACAGATCGATCTTGAGCTCTTCCGCGCTGGCATCGGCCTGCTCGCGGATCGCGACCAGACGGTCGCCCTCGACGATGAAGCGGCCATAGCCGGTGGGGTCGGCGGCGCGAAAGCCGAGCGCGGCGATCGCTGCGCCCTTCGCGAGCGCCGCGCGCAGCCGCGCAAAGGTCTCGGCCGAGATCAGCGGCGTGTCGCCGAAGGCAATCAGCAGATCGTCCGCGCCCCGCGCAATCGCCTCGCGCGCCGCCAGCACCGCATGCGCAGTGCCGAGCCGCTCCGCCTGCACGAAGGTGAGCGCATCGGGACGGATGCGCTTCGCCTCGTCCGCGACCGCTTGATGGTCGGGGCCGATCACGACGGCGAGCGAGGTGCCGGTTCCCTTCGGCGTGGCGGCTAGCACGTGCGCGAGCAGGCTCTGGTGGGCGACCGGATGCAGCACTTTCGGCAGGTTCGATCGCATGCGCGTGCCTTCGCCGGCGGCGAGCACGATCGTGAGGCTGGAACGGGCGGTCATCGAAATCCTGTCAAACATGGCCGAATCAACGGGCGGCGGCAGGCCGATGCCGTCTTGAGCTGTCGCCTTGCTACCCCCGCAAACGCCCGGAATTCAAGTGCGACGGGGTTTTCCTGTTAATGTTCCCTGATTGATTCGGGGAAGCTGTTCGGGGCTGGGCACTTAACGTTCATGGCAAAGGATTCCGACCCACTGGCGGATGCCTTCGGGACCAAGGAGACCGGCGGGCTGTTCTCCGGACTTCTGGCCGAGGAAAGCGCGGTCGATCGCAGCGTGATGTGGCGGCTGGGCGCGTGGGGCGTGGTTGCCGTCGGCGCCGTCGTGATGGCCGTGATGGCCAATCAGGCCCAGCTCGGCTGGCGCCGTGACCAGGTTGCGTCGGCCGATCTGTCGCGCCAGGCTGACCGGCTCCAGATGCTGACCAAGGAGAGCCAGAACGAGGCCCGTCGCCTCGCCTCCGCCATCGAGACGCTGAACACCGATCGGGACCGGCTCTATTCGCGCGTCACCGTGCTCGAGCAAGGGATGGATTCCGTCACCGGCGCCATCGCCAAGCAGAGCGCCAAGCCGCAGGACGCGCCAACGCCCGACACACAGCCCGCGGCGCCGAGCGTCGCGCCGGTCGCCTCGACGCCGGCCCCCTCGAGTGACAAGCCGCGCGCGGCAGTCGCGAAGGACCAGGCGAAGGAGCCGACAAAAGACGCTCTGAAGGAGGCCGCAAAGGATCAGTTGATCCCGCCGCCGCAGAACGCCGCCATGGCCTCGCTGGTGTCGCAGTCGCCGCTGACGACGTCGGCACTGCCCATGCTTCCGTTGGTGCCATCCAAGTCGATCATGGCGCCACCCGATCCCGCCGCATCGAAGCTGACGCAGCCCGAGACGACGGAGAAGGCCGCCGAGAAGAAGCCCGAACAGACGCCCGCCCCGACCGAGGTCGCCGCGGCGCCAGCCAAGCCGCCGGAGACGGCCGAGAGCGAGGCCCCTGCAATCGCGGTCCAGCAGACGCGTTTCGCCATCGAGCTCGGCGGCGCCAACTCGCTCGACGGCCTGCGCGCGCTCTGGCGCGGCCTGATCAAGTCCAATCCGGAGATCGCGGCGCTGCGGCCGATCATCATGATCAAGGAAGGCAATGCCGGCCTTGGCATGCAGCTCCGTCTCGGCGCCGGCCCGCTGATCAATGCGGCGGCCGCCGCAAAGCTCTGCGCCGGCCTCGCCGAAAACGACCGCCATTGCGAGACCACCGTGTTCGACGGCCAGCGGCTGTCGATACGCGGCGGATCGGAGAAGGGCCAAGAGAAGACTCAGGACCGAGTTCAGGAGAAGAACTCCGAGAAGAACCAGGACGCGGTGCCGCAAGCCGAGACTGCCCCGGCGCCCGCTCCTGCCGCCAAACCGGAGAAGCGCCGCCGCAGCTACTCCTCAAAACGCTCGTCGAAGCGCGAAGAGCCCGCGCCTGCCCCCGCGCCTCAGCCGCCGGCCGCACCGGCGAAGCCGGAGACGGCCTCGGCGGGATCGACGCTGTCGTCGTTCTTCAGGCGGTAGGAACGCGCACGAGTTAGATCATCACCCGCGGATCGTTGCGCACCCCTTGGGCTCACTGCGGCCTTTCATCAACTTGGAGCCTCAATGGCCGTCGAGCAACGGACCGTCGATCGGCGCAAGCGATCAGAAATATCCACCTCGCCTGTTGCCCCCTCCCGTCATCCCGACCATATTGCGCCCATGACAAAAAAGCCCTTCCGCCTTACGCCCTATCAGGTGCAGTTCCTGATCGTCGTCGGCTTCGTCTCCGTCGGCTATGCGATCTATCTGCGTTATCTCGGCATCGAGAACTCGACCGTCGGCCTCGCCTGTGACGCCGGCCTGCAGACGCTGATCTGCAAGGCGCGCACGGTCTCGACGGTGTTGTTCAAGAATTCGGTGTTCGGCATCGTCGCGCTGGTGGTTGCGACGCTGAACCTGATGCGGCCGTCGATCGTGCTGCTGACCGTCGGCATCGTCGCCGCCGGCCTCGGCATCGTGCTCTACAATATCGTACTGTCGGGCCTTGCGATCGGCCTGTTCATTCTTGGATTTGCTCGGCCCGCGCCCGCCACAGCGTGAACGCGAACAGCAAGTAGATCGCGCAGGTCCACAGCGACTGCCAGTTCTCGCGACCCTCGTTGAACAGCACATAGGCGGCCGCCAGCGTGAGCAGGCCCGCGAACACCGATTCCGCGATCGGACGCTGGCCGATCTGCGGCCGGTTCAGCATCAGCACCGCGAACGGCACCACCGCCATCGTCAGCGAGGCGTAGGGGAAGTCGTGGTAACGCGGGTCGAACACGAAGGCGAGCGCGGTCTGCGCCGCAATCACCGCGGTCACCGCCAGCGTCAGGCCGAGCACGGCGGTGAGCTTCGACCATTTGCGGCCCTCGCGCGGGCCGAGCAGATCGAGGAAGGTCGGAAGGCTGCGGCCGATCACCATCGCCTGCGCGCAGAAGATCGGCGACAGGATGCCGGCCAGAAGCAGCGCGCCCCAATGCAGCCAGCCGCCGATGCCGTAGCTCTCATAATACATCTTGTCGGCGCCGATCCCGAGCAGGATGCCCGCTGACGTCGCCGAGATCGCGACGCCGAGCCAGGCCGAGAAGCGCGGCGTCCACGGCCGCCTGCGCAGCGTGAGGCCGGCGACCGCGAATACCAGCACGCAGAGGCCCATGCCCGCGCCCATGTACCATTTCCAGTACGGGAAATTGCTGATCGGCTGGCCCGGCGGATATTTCAGGTTCCGGCGCACCGAGTCATAGAGGCCCCAATAGCCGCCGACGGTGCCCTCCAGCTTGCGCTTCCAGGGCTGGTCATAGGACTCGATCAGATTGACGCGGAACTTGTTCGCTTTCGCGAGGCCCAGGATTTCCGAGACGACGCGCGCCTGGTTGGCGCGCGACGGCAGCGCGCCCTCGCGCATGCGCCCTTCGCTGGGCCAGCCGGTTTCGCCGATCAGGATTTCCTTGCCGGGAAACGCGACCGCCATGCGCTCGCGGATCGCCTCGACATGGCTCGCCGCGAATTTCGCCTTCACCGGAACATCCTCCCAATAAGGAAGGATGTGGATCGTGACGAAGTCGACGGCGTCATAGACCTCGCGATTCCTGAGCCAGAACTCCCAGACGTCGGCATAGGTGACGGGCACGCTGACCTGCGTCTTCACCGAGCGGATGATGGAGACGAGGTCTGCGGTCGTCATCTCGCCGCGCAGCAGCACCTCGTTGCCGACAATGATGGACGTGACGGTGCCGGGGAAATCCTTGGAGAGGCGAACGGCGAGCGCAGCCTGCTCAAAATTCTTGGTGCGGTTGCTGGAGAGCCAGATGCCCTGGAGCACCTTCAGCCCGCCGAGCCTGGCGGCGATCGCCGGCACCTGGTCGAGCCCGTTCTCCATCGAATAGGTGCGGACGCAGTCGGTGATCTCCTTGAGCTGACGCAAATCCTGCTCGATCTGGTCGGCCTCGATATGGGTCCACGCATTCAGCGGCGACTGTTCCCCGCGGAACGGCGCGTAGGAGACGCATTGGACCTTGTCGGCCGGGTCGATCGGGGCGCGCGCGAGCGTGATTGGCGTGGCCAGCCACCACCACACGGCAGCAATCGCACCCAGTGAAACGAGCAGAAGCGCCAGTGGCGTACGAAGAGAAATCGGTTCCGTCCTCCGCGAGGTGCCGTCGATTACCTGCTCACGCGCCATCTGCCAAGGGGTGTGTCCGGGATGGATCCTTCCCTCCCCCGAGGAATTTACCTGCGGCCGTTCGACAGAGGCCTAGGATCGTGACTTTGCTGGACAAAATTTCAAATTCAGGTCATGGACTCGGCAGGACTTTGCCGCCGCATTGGGGACCCATTTGGACGCCATCACCGGCGAGTCCGCGAGGTCCTGGCGCGGGCGGTCAGCTGATATATTGGGGAATTCATGCGGCAACGGGTGTTCGAGTTACGAAATGCGGTCCTGCGGCAGTTCGCCGCCACCTTGGCCGTCGCCTCCCTGGTCGTCATGGTCGGTCTCGGTGGCGCCTCCGCCCAGAGCGGCACGCCCGCCCCGGACCAGGGCAAGGCAGCCGCCCAGCCCGCCGATGCCGCCGCCAGGGACGCTGCCCAGAACCAGCGCCGCACCGACGAGTTCGCCGAAGCAGCCCAGGTCATCAGCGGCCCGGCCGGCAACCCTGAATGCGTCTGGCTCGGCCGGCGCGTCGTGCGGCTGATGTGGCGCGACGACCTCGATACCGCGTTCCGCCATCTCGACCTCTACGACCGTTTCGGCTGCCCCGGCGGCCACATCCAGGCTGCCTTCCGCTGCCTGACCCGCTTTGGCGGCCAGATCGATCCCAAGGTCGCCGAGACCCTGGACAGCCGCGTGCACGCCTGCTGGATCAACCCGGCATCCCAGCCGCAGCAGGCGGCAGCCAGCGCCTCCCCGACGGCGGCGCCAACCACGGGCAATTCGCAGGCCCCGCAGCCGGCCGCGAGCCCCGCGCCTGCGGCAAGCCCGACACTGGCGCCCTCGAAATAGCCGCGATCGTTTCAGCCGCCGTTCAGGAACGATCGGCGATAGAAGCGGTTGGCACTGCCGCACACTCCGAAACTGTCATGCCCTCATACGGTCATGAGGCCATGACAGTTGTGAAACCGCGCGGCAGAGGTATGCTCCATTTGCCGCGGACTCGGTCGGATCTCGGGGTCGGATCCGCTTCCCTGCCACCTCAGCCCCTTTTGGTTTAGCCGCGATGCGCGTTGTCGCCGCCGTTCTGTTGCTCGTGTCCGTGCTCCACGCCGGCCTCTGGGGAGTCCTGCGCGACAAGGAACCCGCGCCCGACTTCAAAGGCCTGCTGCCGAGCGTCTCCTACGCCCCGTTCGAAGGCGCGGCCCACCCCGACATCGACAACATCCCCACCGTCGAGAAAATCCGCGCCGACCTGAAGACGCTGTCGACGATGACGCGCGCGATCCGTCTCTATTCGTCGACCGGCGGTGTCGAGCTGGTGCCGCCGATCGCGGCCGAGTTCGGCCTGAAGGTGACCGTCGGCGCCTGGATCGACAAGGACAAGGATCGCAACGAGCGCGAGATCAAGGCCGCCATCGAGCTCGCCCGCAAGAACAGCAACGTCGTCGGCGTCGTGGTCGGCAACGAGGTGATCTACCGCGGCGAACAGAAGGTCGAAGACCTCATCGACATGATCAAGAAGGTCAAGGGCTCGGTCCGCGTGCCCGTCACCACCGGCGAGATCTGGAACATCTGGCGCGACAATCCCGACCTTGCCTCCAACGTCGACTTCATCGCCGCCCACGTGCTGCCCTATTGGGAAAACTTCCGCTCGGACCAGGCGGTCGACCAGGCCGTCGACCGCTACAACCTGCTGCGCAATCTGTTCCCCGGAAAGCGCATCGTCATCGCCGAATTCGGCTGGCCGAGCCAGGGCTACAATCTGCGCAACGCCGACCCCGGCCCGTTCCAGCAGGCGCTGACCCTGCGCAACTTCGTCAGCCGCGCCGAAGCCATCGGCATGGAATACAACATCGTCGAAGCCATCGATCAGCCCTGGAAATATTTCGAGGGCGGCGTCGGCCCGTACTGGGGCATCCTCAACGCCAGCCGCGAGCCGAAATTCGCCTGGACCGGCCCGGTCGAGAATCCCGACTACTGGAAGCTGATGGGAATTGCGCTGCTGGTCGGCATTCTCCTGTCGCTGCCGATCCTGCGGCTGGAGCAGCCGACCGCCAGGCAGGCATTCCTGCTGTCGGCGACCGCCAATGGCGTCGGCGCCTGGGCTGCGACCGTGTTCGCATTCTGGAACGACCACTATTTCATCTTCGGCTCGGCCTTCGCGCTCACGCTCGGCATGATCCTGCTTGTTCCCCTTGTCCTCATCGCCATGGCGCGCGTCGACGAGATCGCGGCAGTGGCCTTGGGCCGGCCGCCGCGGCGGCTGCTCTCTAAGAGCAAGCCGGTCGAGAACGTTCCGGAAAATTACTATCCGAAGGTCTCGATCCACATCCCCGCTTATTTCGAGCCGGTCGAGATGCTGAAGCAGACGCTCGATGCGCTGTCGCGGCTGAACTATCCGAACTACGAATGCGTCGTCATCATCAACAACACGCCCGATCCCGCGTTCTGGCAGCCGATCCAGGACCATTGCCGCGCGCTCGGTGAACGCTTCAAGTTCATCAACGCCGAAAAGGTGCAGGGCTTCAAGGCCGGCGCGCTGCGCATCGCGATGGACCGCACCGCCGTCGATGCCGAGATCATCGGCATCCTCGACGCCGACTATGCCGTCGATCCCGACTGGCTGAAGGACCTCGTGCCCGCTTTCGCCGACCCGCGCGTCGGCCTCGTGCAGGCGCCGCAGGAGCATCGCGACGGCGACCTGTCGATCATGCACTACATCATGAACGGCGAATATGCCGGCTTCTTCGACATCGGCATGGTCCAGCGCAACGAGGCCAACGCCATCATCGTGCACGGCACGATGTGCCTGATCCGCCGCGCCGCGATGGACATGGCCGGCGGCTGGTCATCCGACACGATCTGCGAGGACAGCGATCTC
Organism: Bradyrhizobium sp. Pa8; assembly: GCF_052588265.1. NCBI lineage: Bacteria > Pseudomonadati > Pseudomonadota > Alphaproteobacteria > Hyphomicrobiales > Nitrobacteraceae > Bradyrhizobium > Bradyrhizobium sp. Pa8. The sequence goes on from NZ_CP176767.1 coordinate 4,977,476, forward strand.
GGCCTTGCGATCCAGGAGCTCGGCTGGACCACCCACTACACCAATCACCGCTACGGCCAGGGCCTGCTCCCCGACACCTACGAGGCCTTCAAGAAGCAGCGTCACCGCTGGGCCTATGGCGGCCTCCAGATCGTGAAGAAGCACTGGCGGCACTTCCTGCCCGGCCGCAGCCGGCTGACGCCCGACCAGAAGCGCGAATACGGTCTTGGCTGGCTGAACTGGCTCGGCGCCGAGAGCCTCGGCGTGGTGGTGGCGCTGCTCAACCTCGTGTGGGTGCCGATCGTCGCCTTCGCCGACATCGCCATCCCGGACAAGATTCTGACGCTGCCGATCATCGGCGCCTTCATCGTTTCGCTCGCGCACTTCCTGTCGATGTACCGCGCGCGCGTCGCGATCAAACCCGGCCAGATGATGGGCGCGATGATCGCCGCGATGAGCGTGCAATGGACGGTGTCGCGCGCGGTCGCGCAGGGGTTGATCACCGAGCACATCGCGTTCGCGCGCACCTCCAAGGGCGGCCTGTCCAGGATGTCGATCGAGTTCCAGGCATTCTGGGAAGCCGTGATCGGCACCCTGCTGGTGATCGGCGCCGGCGTGCTGATCGCCTCCAACAGCTATCGCCAGATCACCGAGATCTACATCTTCGCCGGCGTCCTGGTGCTGCAAAGCCTGCCGTTCCTGGCCGCGGTCGCGATCGCGATCCTCGAGCTCAGCCGCATCAACTCGTTCAAGTTCTGGCGCGACAGCGCGATCCGCACCGCCGAGCTGATCGGCCTGCGCCCGGTCGCCCTGCCGACGCCGGCCGGCACGCCGCAACCGGTGCCGAGCGAGGTGCGGCGGGAGGCGAACTGACGGGCCGGACGGTCTCGCGGCGCGGGTGAAACCTCCGCGCCGGCAAGCCTCCGGCGCTGTTCGGCGTGGATAGCGGGCCGCCAATCGAGTTGAAAATTCCGGCCTAAGCGGTGGAAACCGCGAGCGAATCCCCGTCTCTGTCAGGAGTTTTGGCCGCCACTCGCGCTATTGACCTCAGCGCCCCATCCCCCTACACAGCGCGGGCCGAAAGCATGATCCGGAAACAGCCGGTTTTTCCCCGCGACGCCAGTTGAGGCAGCGGCAAGACATGCTTCTCGAATGTCCGAAGACGATGGCGATCTCTTAAAGCCATCAGCGGCCATGGGAGCGCGTAGCTCAGCCGGTAGAGCACGTGACTTTTAATCACGGGGTCCTGGGTTCGAGCCCCAGCGCGCTCACCAAGCCAGATCAGAGACTTAACCGAGTAAGCGAGCCGCCGGAATAATCCCTGCGTGGGCACTGTGTTGGCAAAACGATTGCGGGCAATCGCACGGTGCCGAGATATATGCTGATCACGCAGCGCCACCGCCTCGAACGCGAAGCGCCACTATGTCCCGGAGCTTAACCCGAATGAAGGAGCCCCATTGGGGCCGACGCAAGCTGAAGTGGGACCAACAACCATCTTCATCTATGTAAACACCCCAAGCAGGTCGGCGACATCGATCAGATCAAGGTCTTCGCGACGGTGGGCGCCGCGGAACGATGGTTTGAGGAGAACGACCCGGAGGGTCGTCGCCTTCGAATACAATGTGATCAAGTGATGTGGAGCGGATAATTAGCGCCACATCGTTGGTGGGTTCAAGGCCTCGCGACCCGCCGCTTTGAACGCGTCGGTTGAGAGCTGTCCATGTGCCGCTGCATCGAGCAGCTTCGAAGCAACGTACGCTCTGGCGCCCGTCTCGCTTACAGGAATATTTTCGCAAACTTCATCAAGCACCGCCCTGAGCAGCGCAGTCATTTCAGCATCAAACACGCCGAACTCCCGAAATTGAGAGGATACTGAACGCTGCACAAGCGGAATATATTCGCTTGGCAGCGTTCGCCGCGTATTCCGGTCTGGGCTCTGAAATCCCAGCGCCTGCCAAATTGGCACCTGTACGTCAAAGTAATGTGACAGCTTCCTCGGCCACATCAACAGGAGTTTGCAGGGTCTGCCAAGGCCCGCCAGCGTGAACCGGCAGCCTGAAACCTTCCCAGGTTTCGTACGTAAAATCTCTATCCGAGGTTTTTGTTAGTTCCCATCTCGGGGCTGGAAATGAACACCGCCGCCGGGACAATGTATTAGAGCCCGGCGGCGTATTTGTTGGTGCCTGAACCGGCGCGCGCCTCGAGCGGCGGCTTCCACCTGAATTTGTAGGGCAGATTTTTTTCTAACCTGAGTTAGTGTTTTCTATGCCCAGCGTCGACTACCCCAATTTTTCTGCGCGTAGAGCAAGGGGTCGACCGGGTGGTTCAACAACTGGGACTGGAGGATTGGGCCTGGCAAATCGCCGCCGACGTGTATCGCTTGAATCTGTATAGCCGACTCACCGGACGAGCGGCCCCGGGAGACGCCGTTTCAGACGAACAGCTTACCAGAGCAATCCGCGAAAGCTTCACTCAAACGAACGACGCCGCTTATCGAGAAATGGTTGAGTTAGCGACCGATGCCGCTTTATCGGCCTACGATCGTGTCGTCTCACACAATGTCAAACAGGCGCGCGCTCAACTAGCGAACTAACGGCTCGTCGGCGGATGATGACTAGCCTGCCCCGCAAGAGAGAACCCCGCCGACCTTGTGAGCCGGCGGGCTTATCTCTACCGCTTCAACCGGCGGCGATGCGTTATCAGCCGTTACCGGACGCCACTCCGATGCATTGATGCCGCAATCGGCGCGATGTTATGCTAGTCACAGAACCGGGAGTTTCTAGATGCGCAAAATCGCCGTCGCTGTCATGTTCGCCCTGATCGCACAGACCGCATTGGCACAGGACCATGTTCCAATGTACGGCGAACAGTCCAGGGACAAGACGGAGGCCGAGAAGGCGGGCGACATTCGGGCCGAGCGCGCCTATCAACGCTCCCTCGGCAATGTTCCCAACCAGAAGGCAGTCGATCCATGGGGAACTGCCCGCAGCGACGAAGCGAAGAAGCCGGCCACGCCGGCCAAACCGGTAGTGAAAAATTCGTCCAAGACCAAGAGCGGCAGCACCCCCAACTAGCGAATTCTAAACGGGGCCCGCCAACGTGAACCGGCGGGTCAGCGCTTCGCTGCGTTGCCAGCTAATTCCATCGCGAGATCTAGGGCTGCGATTCCAATTTGGTCGGTCGGACGGGATCTACAGCGTTGTAAAGTCACCGCCTCCAACAATCGCCTCTATCATAGAGCGAAGGCCGGCGAGGCTGCCATCGAGCATCCAGTCGAAGCTTATGCCGTGGCGACGGCAATAGCCGGCCAATTCTTGTGAAGCGCAGAAGCCCGGTGCGTGCGGAGCCGGCCCCTCAGTCGCGGCGGCTCAAAGGCCACGAGTATTCGGTCCACGGGTTTGCAACCTTGGGGAAAAAGCCCCCTAGGTCAGTCGGACTGCATTTTCCGAATCAACCAGATGTGTGCGCGTTCGCGCGAGATCTTGCCGGGGATGTGCGTGAGCCAGTTTCTGTCCGTGCTGCTATTGCTGACGACATTGACGCTGACGGTGTGTTTCGGCGTGGCTGCCTGGCGCCAGTCGGCCGGCAGAGATGTCGATATCACCGCCACCATTTCGCATCGGGAAACCGGCTGGAGGTCGGAACGGAGCAACTGAGACTTTGCGCTCGCTCTTGCGAGAGAGTTTTGAAGTCACCGTTGGCGCGCGCCAGTTCGATTGCGATGCCCCCGGGCTTGATCTCGAAAATGCATCGGGGCGCAGCAGCCCCTGTTGCGGCCCCTAAGTCGAGCGGCCCCTCACGGATAACGCCTCGGTGAATGAAACCGTTCGCCGCATCACGCGAAGCACTCAGGAAACAATCCGGGTCCAGTCTCTCGTCACCCACGAGGGTATCTCAAAATGATTATTCTCAAGGTTTTTGCTGTTGTTCTTGGCGCTGGCATCCTTTTCACGATGTACTCAGGGGACCTAGGCGCCGACGTCGTGCTTGCCATTGTGTCCTGCCTGGCGTGACAAGACGACCGGCCAGCGTGAGCTCGAGAGCCAGTAGTGTCAGGTGATTTGCCTGACCGGTCTTCAGCTTTCCGGCGACGACGTAGCAGCCGGCACACTCAGCGGAGCGCCTCCAACCGAAACGGGCCCTACGGACTTCGACTGCAGGACCATCCGCTTGCGCATCGCTGCGGACAGTCCATAGCGCGCATTCGCTTTTCGGATCGAGGACGTTACGTCCGACATCATTGCATTCTGCAGCGTATCGACCTTCGCGATGAGCGTGGACAGCTGCGAAGATATCTTCCTCACATCGACCCGCTCGTCCGTGATGCTCTGCCGCAGGGACAACAGCACCATTGAATCCTGCTGCAGCAGAGCTGCATTTTGCTGCAAGGCGTGGTTGCTCTCCTGCAGCGAAGCCGTGTGTTGCTGCTGGGCCGACTGAATCTCCTTCAAGGCAGCGACAACCGGATCCGGTTTTGGCGCGGAAGCTTCCCGGCGCGGAAGCAGTTCAGCCAGACTGCTGATATTCGGCGACGGAAAATCAGCCGGCAATGTATAGATCGCCGCGGCGCCATTGATGGCCAAGGCACACACCGACAGTGCCAGGACCGATTTCCGGCTGGACCGCTTGCTCGATGCCGGAGCTTCCGGGGCTGCGGGTTCCAGTGCCGCGACTGCGAGCGCGAGCGCCGCGGGGTCGAGTTGTTCGACGAGGCCTTGCGCCTCGGATGTCGTGGTCATGTCCATTGACCTCAAATGAGCGAGCAAAAGGAAGCCGACGCCGGAACGTCCTCGGGACGGCTCCTCTACGCAGCACCCACCTACAACTGCCTAAAATTGTGGGCATTTTGGATTAATTCCACGTTAGCGACGTGGCCCCCTGGGATGCCCGGCAGCCCCGGCCGATTACGGAGGGTGATGCGACGGAATGAGTCACGCGGCAGCCTGCTTCGAACCTCCAAAGCCGCAGGCAAGGCCTCCAAAAGGTGTAAGATTCACGAGAACCGGAGGAACGGCATGTTTGAAATCAGCGGTTTCGACACGGCAGACGTCGTCAGCCTCAAGCGGCTGTCACTCGCGGCCGCCCTCAAGAAGGCCAGAGAGCTTGTCGAAGACGGGTGCAGGGACGTTCAGATCGTCGATCCGACGGGGCGCGTGCATACCTCGTTTGAGGAGCAGGCCGCTTAGTCGTGGTGCTGGGCCGGCGCCGCAGCTACCTCATCAAGAGCGCGCCTGATCAGGAGCAAACTTGGCCTCGCGCCTGACGGCCCGTCTCTCAGTACCGCCGGTAGTAATTCTCCGGCCGGTCCTGGAATTGTAGTGGAACCGTGCCGTTGGGGTAGCAGACACCGTCGCGGATATCGACGTCAGCGCCGTGGCCGCATGGCACCGGACGCCGGCGCGTTCCATAGTAAGGCCGCGGGCCCTGATAGTACCCCTGCATCGCCGCCTGATCTTCGGGACGGAGATAGCCGTTGGGATAGCACATCCCGTCGCGGGCGCTCAGATCCCAATGATGACCGCACGGCGGCGGATGCCTCGGCACGCCGCGGTACTGCACCTCGAGCGGGCGTTCGACAGCTGCGGCAGGCGCCGTTGCACCGCCATGAAGCGCAAGGATTGTCGCAATAGTGGTGATCAGCATCGAAGCGGTCCTCCAAGGCAGCAAGATAGACACCCCCTCTGAATGACGCCTGAACGAGACGGGAGCGCCACGACCATCAGGGTCGGCCGAGGGCACGATGGCGGCCACCGCGCTGGCACTGGACACTGCAGCCGTCTGCAGTTCCAGGGGCCTTGCCACAAAAGCCGGGAGACAACGCCCTCAAAAGGTGTAGGATTCAAAAAAACCGGAGGAACGGCATGTTTGAAATCAGCGGTTTCGACACGGCAGGCGTCGTCAGCCTCAAGCGGCTGTCACTCGCGGCCGCCCTCAAGAAGGCCAGAGAGCTTGTCGAAGACGGGTGCTGGGACGTTCAGATCGTCGATCCGGCTGGGCAGGTCTACACCTCGTTTGAGGAGCAAGCCGCTTAGTCGTCCCACCTTCGGCACTTTTCAGAAAGCACCCGCCCGGTCCGATCCCGCTTCGGGAACTGTGGCCGTGACCGAAATGAAAACCCCGGCGCCTGGTAGGGAGCGCCGGGGCGTTTTCAAAATATCAATTGGTAAAGCAATGAGGCTTTCATAGCACCGGTCTCGAAGCGCGAGTGTGAACTGGTTCACACGGCTACGCCGATCTTCGCGTACCGCGTCCGGGTGTGGCTATCCGCCTCGGCCGACGTTGGACGAGGCATTATTGAGCCAGCGCGCCGTTGCTTCATCGCTCCAGCCGGGGACCGCGAAGCGCGCGCGAGGATTCATTTCCGTGCCGAGACGATCGACCGAAGGATGGCGTGTCGCAGGATTGTGCGCACGAGCGTGGTGCGCGGCATCTGCAGACGCGCACAAGACGATCAAGAGGCCCAGGGCCAAAACAAGACGCATCGTATCGGCTCCAATCGAGTCCGCTCCCTCTCATGTAATATGCCGACCGTCCCACCGCGATCTGACGCGGCTTCACAGCTAAGAGAGCGAAGTGCGAACGCGACGCTCTTGCGATGGAGCGAACCGCCGCTCAACTCCCGCGCGCCGCACCGTTGCCAAGCAATTCGTTTGGGAGCACGCTCTCTCCAGGCGCTTAAGACGCCGCACAGGGAGAACCACATGAAGGAACCGGGCCTGGACGGTCGCCATCGGGACAAGGATGGCGCGATCAGCAAGAAGCACGGCAACACGCTGGTCGGTACGTTGCGCAAGATCTACGGAAAGGCATTTGCGGCCGGTTATCCCGATGCGACCCCGCTCAGCGAGGTCTTGCACCAATTGAACGAGACCTCGCTGAGCCAGTTGCGTCGCGATCACGACACCGGGCATCTCGGGCACAAGATCGACCACGCCTCGAAGTGAGTGGACTTCGCTTGGCCGATTTCACTTGGCCGACTTCAGGTCGTCGAAACCGACTCCACCGACAGCCTCTCGGACGCAGCCTGGACAGGCTGCGCGATCGGTCGCCTCGCCGTACTCAGCGTTTGAGCCCTCGCTACCCTCGCGCTAGCATGAGCCCTTCTGCGGAGGCTCATTTTGAAGCAGTTCATTATCATCATCGCGGCCATCGCGCTCGCCGTGACCGCTCCCGCCCGCACGCAGGCGCTGGTCGATCCCAACAAGGTTGCCCCCGAATATCGCGCGGCGGCCGAGAAGCGCCGGGCCGAGCAGATGCGGCAACGCGAATGCGCGCTGAAGGCGGATCTCGACAAGGTGCTGCCCAGGGATCGTACCGTCTACCTCAACCATTGCCTGGACACGCTGGCGGTCAAGCAATAGCGGCTGGCTGGGGCTGTCTCGACGAGACCAGGACCATCGGGCGACCTGATCGCAGGATGATCTGTCGATTTCGGGCTCGTGTTGTGGACCAGCGGGCGATTTGTCGCACCGGCGCCGCGAAGACGCGGCCCTCCCTGCTCACTGGCGCCGCGGCTTGCTCGGAAACAGCCGATCGCGGATGTAGCGCGAGGTCGGCGTCAGGCGGATGCCGCGCGGCTTCTGCCAGGCGGCGCGGTCGATCTCATTCTTGTCGCCGATCTCGAGCCTGCCCTTGGCGCCCTTGGCGATGAAGATCGCGTCGCTCATCTTGCGACCGGAGCGCTTATTCCTGGCCGTCACTTCCTTCCAGAGGCTGATCCGGCCGAGCTTCAGCTTGGGCAGCTCCTCCTTGATCTCCCGCCGCAGGCAGTCCTTGTCGGACTCGCGCGCGCGTTTGCGGCCGCCCGGGAACATCCACCGGCCGTCCGATCGCCGTCTGACCAACAATACCTTGCCGCGCTTTGCGGCAACCAGCTTGGAAGACTTCGCCATTTCTGCCGTAGATCGAAAGAAAACAGAATCGCCCTATCGTAACTTGTCTAGTCGAATAGACAAGTTCGCGGGCGCGTTGACCACAGCCCTTGCGAGCAGCTCAGCTTTCGCTCGCCGCCGCCAGGTCCTCGGTCCTGATCCAGGCCATCATCAACTCCCAGGCCACCGACAGGATGATCGGCCCGATGAACAGGCCGACGATGCCATGGGCGAGCGTGCCGCCGATCACGCCGACGAAGATCACGATGGTCGGCGTGGTGAGGCCGCGCCCCATCACCAGCGGCTTCAACATGGTGTCGATGAAGCCGACGAGGACGAGAAACACGGTGAGCAGCAGCGCCGTGGTGACGTCCTTGGCGGTCCAGATCCAGATGATCACCGGCAGGATCACGAGGAACGCGCCGATCTGCACGATCGACAGCAGCAGCACGATGAAGGCGAGCAGGCCGGCGCTCGGCACGGTTGCCAGCTTGAAGCCGATGCCGGCGAGCAGTGCCTGCACGATCGCGACGCCGATCACGCCTTGCGCCACGGCGCGGATGGTGGCGCCCCCAAGCTCGAGAAAATGCTCGCTCTGCTCGGGCACGATGCGAAACAGGAAGCCGCGGCCGGCCGCAACCAGCCGCGGCCCGTGCGGAAACAGGAAACCGGCGACGAACACCGAGACCAGAAACTGGAGCGTGCCGAGGCTCGCATCGCCCGCAAGCGACAACAAGGGTCCCGCCAGCGGCTGGAGATAGGGCGCGACCTCGCGCAGCACCGCACGGATGTTGTTGTAGGCCTGATCCCAGAGATCAAAGAGCCAAGGGCCGACCACCGGCCACGACTTGAGCTGCTCTGGCGCCGACTGCAGTGCGAGGTCGCCGGTGCCAAGCTGCTTCGCCAGCTCGCGCGCACCGTCCACCGCGCTGAGGCCGAGCCAGGTCGCCGGGCCGATGACGATGCCGAGCGTGATCAGGGTGAGGATCGCGGCCGCGGTCTTCGGGCGGCCGCCGAGGATCTTGGCGACCCAGCTGAAGGCTGGATAGAACGCGACCGCGAGCACGGCGCTCCAGGCCAGGATCGGCACGAACGGGCGGATGATCAGGAAGGTCCAGATGATCAGCAGGCCAAGCAGGCCGACCCGGATCAGGAGCTGGATGATGTCCTCTCCCGTCAGGAGCTGACGGAGACTTTTCACGGGCACGCCTTTCCTTGCGGCATTGACGCGGGTTCCGGCACTTGCGCGGCAAAGCGTTATTGCCAGCCGCGCATCCGGCGTCAAGACGACCGGGCCCGCGACGGCCCCGGATTAGGGAACGCTTCGGCCCGAAGAAGCGATGGCTCACCGCCGCAAAGAGCCCGATCGCCGCACCGGCATTCATCGCGGCATACACTACGCGCTCGAGCCAAACGCCGCGCCGGGCTTTTGGCGCTACGCCTACGCGATCCACGACAAGGTCCGGTCCGGCCGGTGCAAGGCCGGCTGCCGCTGCTCGCGGTCAGGCGGGTGCGGACGCGCCGAGGCGACGGGCTGAAATCCAGCTACGAGATCAAGGGCGCACTTGGCCTGCCGGCGGCGCAATTTGGGTTGACCGGCGCTGCTGCATGCCTGCACGCGGGGGTTGGCTAACGACAATTAACCGGATTTCCACGCGCCGGTTTACGCGGCTGCAAAGGCTCGCACCTACGCTTCCCACAACGCATCCAAGAACACTGACGTGCAATGGCCAACAGCATCTGGACGACCGAAGAATTCACCTGCGCGGGTTGCGGCATGAACTACACCGCGACACGGGAAGAGCACAGCGAAGCCCACACCGGCAGCTTCAAATGCAGCATCTGCAGCGGCGTGGTGCACACCTGGTCCGGCAAGCACCACTTCTTCGGCTGGTCGGCGGTGAAGACAAAGCCGCCGGTGTTCGGGAGACGATGGGCGGGAGTGGGTTGGTAGGCCGAGGCAAGGTTCTCACTGCCATCGCCCGGATGGAGCGAAGCGAAATCCGGGACCAGTGTCGCTCTATTGCACGAACCCCGGATTGCGCTTCACTCCATCCGGGCTACGAAACCCCATCGCCACTCTCGCCGTCATTGCGAGGAGCCCTTGCGACGAAGCAATCCAGAACGCCTCCGCGGAGAGATTCTGGATTGCTTCGCTGCGCTCGCAATGACGATGTTGAAGCAACGACGCACAATGCATCGACGGAGTTCGCAGTGACACCTTGCCCGTCGTCGGGCAAAACACTTCACGCAAAATTCCCAATGCGATTGTCAGCCCTGCCGTTGCGGCGGAACAATAGCGATCCTTTGATCACGGCAACTGCTACGACATAAAAAAACCCGCGGCAGGTTTCCCCGCGCGGGCGTTACGAATTTCCGATGATGCCACTCTGCCAGTGTTTTGCCCGACGTGTCAAATCCGGACGAGGCGATGCGTCGCTCCGTCGAGATATCGGTAGGCTGTTCGCGTTGGACAAGTCCGAAAAGAACCTGCTTGGCACCAACTGAAAATGACGAATGCATTCAATACCCCCGCTACTGTGTATGGGGTTGTTTTTCAGTTTTTGCTTTGAAGGCGTTTGAACGCCAGCTTCAGCGCCGGCCGCGCGGCATCAGGCCGGGATCGGCGACGAACGCTTTGCCGTGACGCAGGGATGAGGAACTGACGCTTCTGCTACGCCGCGACACCGGATAAACTCCCCCTCCCCGCAACAGAAGCCGACACGCAATGACCGCTCCCTTCGTTCCCCAGATCGCCCTCTACCGCAACTGGCTCGCCGGGCAGCGTGGCCTTTCCTTCGCGAATTACGAGGAGATGCGGCAGTGGTCGGTGCGCGATCTCGACGGCTTCTGGCGCAGCATCTGGGACTATTACGATCTGCAATCGCCGACGCCGTTTACGGCCGTGATCACCGAGCGCAAGATGCCGGGCGCGGTGTGGTTTCCCGGTGCGCAGGTCAACTATGCACGGCAGGTGTTCCGGCATGTCGAGGCCGCCGACGCCGCCGGCCTGCCCGCGATCGTCAGTAGCGGCGAGGACGGCAAGCTCAACGAAACGAGCTGGCCGGAGCTGCGGCGCAAGGCGGCGGCGCTTGCGCTGCATCTGAAGAACAAGGGTATCAAGCCCGGCGACCGGATCGCGGCCTATCTGCCCAACATCCCCGAAACCATCATCGCGTATCTGGCGAGCGCCAGCATCGGCGCGGTCTGGAGCGTCTGCGCGCCCGATATGGCTGCGCCCGCCGTAATCGACCGCTTCAAGCAGATCGAGCCGAAGGTGCTGATCGCCTGCGATGCCGTCACCTATGCCGGCCGCCGGCATGATCGCAACGACGTCGTCGCGGAGCTGCGGCGATCGCTGCCGACGGTCGAGCACGTCATCCTGCACAGCGAGACCGCGCCCGCAGCGCCGGACGCCGTGCTCTCCGACATCGTCGCAAGGACAGGCGCTGCGATCGACGCGTTCGAGCCGGCCTGGCTGCCGTTCGATCATCCGCTCTGGATCGTCTATTCCAGCGGCACCACCGGCCTGCCGAAACCGATCGTGCACGGCCATGGCGGGATCGTCATCGTGGTACTGGCGCTGCTCGGCCTGCACAACGACCTCGGCTGCTCCTACCACGAGAACTCGTTCGGCGAGCGCTATCACTGGTACAGCTCGACCGGCTGGATCATGTGGAATTCGCAGGTCGGCGGCCTGCTCAGCGGCACCACCTGCTGCATCTTCGACGGCAGCCCGGGCGGCACCAAGGACAAGCCGGATTGGACCACGCTGTGGCGGTTCGTGGCACAGTCGAAAGCGACCTTCTTCGGCGCCGGCGCGGCGTTCTTCGCCAACTGCGCCAAGGCCGAGATCGATCTCACTGCGGCCGGCGATCTGTCGCGGCTGCGTTGCCTCGGCTCGACCGGCTCGCCGCTCAGCGCCGATACGCAAGCCTGGTTCAACGATCGCTTCGCGGCGTTGTCGAAAATCAACGGCAGCAAGGCGCAGGCCGACATCTGGTGGGCAAACATCTCCGGCGGCACCGATTTTGCCGGCGCCTTCATCGGCGGCAACCGCGAATTGCCGCAGACCCCGGGCGCGATGCAATGCCGCCTGCTCGGCGCGGCGGTCGAAGCCTTCAGCGAGCAGGGCCGCGCCGTCATCGACGAGGTCGGCGAGCTCGTCTGTACCGAGCCGATGCCCTCGATGCCGCTCCGCTTCTGGAACGACAAGGGCGATGCGCGCTATCGCTCCAGCTATTTCGAGACTTATCCGGACAATTTCGACGGCAGCGGCCGCGGGCCGGTGTGGCGGCACGGCGACTGGCTCAAGGTCAATCCGGACGGCTCCTGCATCATCTATGGCCGCAGCGATGCGACCATCAACCGGCACGGCCTGCGCATGGGCACGAGCGAGCTCTATTCCGCAATCGAAGCGCTGCCGGAGGTGCTGGATAGCCTCGTCGTCGACCTCGAATATCTCGGCCGCGACAGCTACATGCCGCTGTTCGTGGTGCTGCGTGAGGGCACAGCCTTCGACGCTGCGATGCAGGCCAAGATCAACAAGGCGATCGAGGCCGGCCTGTCCCGGCGATTCCTGCCGAACGAGATCTTTGCCGTCGCCGAGATCCCGCGCACGCTGTCGGGCAAGAAGCAGGAGCTGCCGATCAAGAAGCTGCTGCTCGGCCAGCCCGTCGAAAAGGTGATCAACAAGGAGGCGATGGCCAATCCCGCCTGCCTCGACTGGTACCTCGCCTTCGCCCGCGACTATCTCGCCCGAACCGCGGCGTAGCTTCGATCAACCGCCGCCGAAATTGGAGGGATCGAGATTCCTGTTCTCCGACGGCGGAATCGGCGGCTGCCCGGGAAATTTGTACCAGCCGGGCGGGACCGGCGCGTCCTCGGGCAGATGGACGACGACGTGATGGCGCGGGCGGGCATGATGCGCCGGCGCGGCAGCCGCCGACGCGCATGTTGCAATCAAGAGGACCAAAGCCAGGACAGACCGCATCGTACGCGCTCCAGATGTCCACCCAGGCTCCATGTGGTGCGGGAACCACGCTGGGACGACGCATCGCAACGTCACGATGTCTCACATCGGCGGCATCGCTGCTGCCGGGAGACCTGGAGATCAACCCAATTGCGCCAATGGCGTTTGGATTCCGTTCACCGATCGCCGCTAGATCAGGTTGGATCCTCCGCGACGAACAGCAGCTATGGCCGACCTCAACGCCGTCCTCACCAGGCTCAACGACCGTCTGCTCCGCCTCGAAGGCGAGCTGTTCGTGCTGCGCTCGCTGGCGCGCGCGACGCTGACGGCGGGCGACGACCATGCGGCGCGCATGCGCAAGCTGGTCGAGGCCGCAAAGGTCGCGCTCGACGACGAGGCCAAACGTGAGCTCGACAAACCGACGCGCAAATATGTCGATGCGGCAACCGCGCTGGTGGAGGAACTGCTGGTCGAGCCGACCCAGGCACGGCCGCTGTTCACCGTCATCGACGGTGGCCGGCGCGACTGAGCGCGTCAGATCGGACGTATCCCGCGGGGATCCGCGGACTGGGCCTTCAGCCGGCTGAGCCCCTCCTCGATGATCGCGATCTCCTCGTCGATCTTGCCGATCGGCAGGCTGAAATCATAGCCGGACCTGCTCTTCAGATCGACCGCGAGCCGCTGCCTGTGCATCATCAGCTCGTCGAGCCCACGGCGGTTCTTCAGCCGCACATAGGCGTCCACGATCTGCTCAATTGCGCTCGGCATGAAATCGGTCCCGGCAAAAAAGCCCACGCGGCGCACCCACGCCGGCGGGACATTTTTGGTGTCGCGGTACGCAATACAAATCCGCGACGGATTCGTCGATACGACAGGCAGGTTGAGAACGCGTTACCGTTTTATGATTTCGTGATGGCCGGCATGAAAAAGCCGCTGGCGATCACTCGCCAGCGGCCAAAGCCGGGTTCGAAAACGGATTCGGAATCAAATTTGGCCAGCCCCGGTTGGTGCATTCTAGCGGCACACGGGGGCTCCTTATGTCAGGAATGAAACAGAGGAACCGGCGGATACATCATTTGCTGTCGATGTGGCCGCCCGGCAACGCTAGTCCGTGACGCAAAAATATTTGCGCGGCAGCCTGCGGTAGGCGCTGTAGCGGTAGTACGGCCTGTAGGCGTAGCCGCGATAGAGTGCGGGCAGCTCCTCGTCGTAATAGGCGGCATGGTAGAAATTATAGACCTGCCCTTCGACGCAACGATAGGCATCCCACGTCGGACCGATGAAGGGCGCCACCCCGACCTCGGGCGGGACCGACGGGTACGGCCGGCCGGCGCGCGCGGGCGTGGCTACGCTCAGTGCCGCGAAACCACGCGCATCGCATGCGCTCGCTCCTGATACGGTGCAATACGCGCATGGAAGCACCGGAACGGCCGGCCGCGCAATCGCGGCGTCTGTCGCGCCCCGCGCCCGTTGCATTGTTGATAACCGGCACAAACCGCCCGCGGCTGGTGACAGGACGCACCGACGTGTTATCGGGGATGACGCAGTTGCGAGACGGATCGGACACCCATGCGCATTACCCTCGTCGGCTCCCGCCATTTCGGCGTGACCACCCTGAACATGCTCCGGGAGCACAGCGTCTCGATCGTGCGGGTCGTCGTGGCCGACGCCGAGGATCGCCTCGCCGCGAGCGCCAAGGCGGCCGGCATCGAGGTGGCGGTCCAGGCCAATCCGAAACTGGTGGTCGCCTCTGAGATCGGGCCCGACACCGACCTGATCATCACCGCCCACAGCCACGCCCGGATCGGCAAGGACGCCCTGGCCGCCGCGAAGTTCGGCGGGATCGGCTATCATCCCTCGCTGCTGCCGCGTCATCGTGGCAAAGCCGCCGTGGAATGGACCATCAAGGAGGGCGATCCGGTCGCAGGCGGCACGATCTATCATCTTGCCGACCGCATGGACGCCGGCGCCATCGCCGCCCAGGACTGGTGCTTCGTCAGGAAGGGCGAGACGGCTCGCGAACTCTGGGAGCGCGCGCTCGCTCCGCTCGGCCTCAAGCTGCTGGCCGACGTGATCGACTACGTCAAGGTCCACAAGGCGTTGCCCTCCAAGGTTCAGGACGAGCAGTTCGCGACCTTGGCGCCAAGTCTTTCGTGAGTCCTTCCCCCTGAGTCCCCTCCTGACGTTTACCCTTAACGTGAAGCCGCGTTGATTCTGCTTCGAAAATTGGAGCCGGAAACACAAATAAACCATTGTTTCCACAGGAACAATTTTCGCTTTGGCAATGCAACAAATTTCCGTCACATTTGGGCCGAATAAGCGTCAGCATATCAGACAGATTCAAGGACGGAATTCATGCGTTTTGGTCGCATTACGGCATTCTGTGCCGCTTCAGTTATCACCCTCGCCGCTCCCGCTTTCGCCCAGACCCCCTATGACGGCAACTGGCACGTCACCATCGTGACCAAAAGCGGCACCTGCGAGCCGACCGCGAGCTCCATGCTGACGGTTGCCGACGGCAAGATCACCGCGCCCGGCGCTAACGTTTCCGGCACCATCGGCAGCGGGGGACTTGTGAAAGTTTCGATCAATGGTGCATATGCCAACGGTCAACTCAGCGGCAACGCCGGATCGGGGAAGTGGAATGGAGCATCTGCAGGCATACCGTGCAGCGGGCGGTGGGAAGCATCGCGCCAGTAAGAAATTCGGGACCCACGTCGTAAGCCGGCGGCTGCTGATCGCGGCCGCCGTTTTGTTTGCGGCGGGGATCGCCAACTCTGAGAGCAAGGCCCAGTCCGGCCCGTTCGCCCCGCTGGCGGGGAGCTGGAGCGGTGCCGGCACCGTCACGCTGGATGACGGCTCGACCGAACGGATCCGCTGCCGGGCCAGATACGCCCCGATCGGACCGACGATGGAGATGTCGCTGACCTGCGCCAGCGACGCCTACAAGTTCAATCTCGGCGCCAACGTCAGGGCTGAAGGCGGCGCCATCGCCGGCAGCTGGTCCGAGGCCAGCCGCAACATCAGCGGCTCCCTCCAGGGCCGCGGCGCTGGCGGAAACTACGAGCTGGTCGCCTCGACCGCCGGCTTCAACGCCAACATCTCGCTGAAGACGTCCGGCAACAAGCAGAACGTCACGATGCGCGCGGACAGCCAATTCCGCGGCGCCAATATCTCGCTGTCGCGCTAAGGCGGCCCGCGTTCAAGGCAAAAGCCCCGGCGATTCCGCCGGGGCTTTTTTATGCGTTTTATGCGTTCGGCACGAACGCCGTGACCTCGATCTCGACCTTGGCCCGCTCGTCCACGAGACCGCCGATGTAGAGCAGCGTCGAGGGCGGAAAATTGCGCCCCAGCGTTTCCTTCCAGGCCGCGCCGATGCCGGCCCCGGCCGCCTCATATTCGCTCCGGCTGGTCAGGTACCAGGTCAGGCGGACGATGTGCTCCGGACCGGCTCCGGCCTCGCCCAGCAGCTTGATGATCCGCTTCAGCGCGGTTGCGACCTGCGCCGCCATGTCAGGCGCGTAATTGCCGGTCTCGTCGCCGCCGGTCTGCCCGGCCAGCACCACCCAGCGGCCCGGCCCTTCGGCCACGACGCCGTGAGAAAAGCCCCGCGGTTTCTTCCATTCGGCCGGCTGCAAGATTTGCATGAGCGAATATCTCCCTTTTCTTGTTGTTCAATGCTGCCTTAGCACGCCGCCCTGCATCGCTGCATCCGCAGTTTTGGCCGTTGCAAACGCCGGCGATGTCGCCGATACCGGCCCTCCCCTCAGGCTCGATCGCCCGCACCAGCAACGATGACCGCGACACCGTCCAAAACGATGGCTGCACTGTGGATGGCCGGCTGGCTGGCGCTGATGCTGGTCATGGCGGTTGCCGGCCGCGAGACCACGCGCGAGCTAAACGTTTTCGAGATCATGGAAGTGCGCTCCGTGATCGGTTTCACGCTGCTGCTGCCGATCATCTACCGGGCCGGCGGCTTCAAGGCGGTCGCGACCAAACGCCTGCCCCAGCACCTCGCGCGCAACGGGGTCCATTATTTCGCGCAGCTCGGCTGGTTCTACGCACTGACGCTGATCGGGATCGGCCAGGTCGTCGCCATCGAATTCACCATGCCGATCTGGACCGCGCTGCTGGCCGCAACGTTCCTGTCCGAGCGCATGACCGTCTGGAAGATCGCCGCCATCGCACTCGGCATCGTCGGCGTCGTCATGATCGTGCGGCCCGCCACCGGCGAGATCAATCCGGGCCAGTTGATCGCGCTCGGAGCCGCGATCGGCTTCAGCATTTCCATGATCTTGGCGAAATCGCTGACCCGGACCGAGAGCGCATTGTCGATCCTGTTCTGGATGATCGTGGTGCAGATGGTCGTGGGCCTGCTGCCGACGCTCTATGTCTGGACCTGGCCGTCAACCACTCTCTGGGGCTGGCTCTTCGTCATCGGGGTCTGCGGCACATTCTCGCACTATTGCCTCGCCAGCGCGCTCCGCTACGCGGATGCAACCATCGTGGTGCCGATGGACTTCCTGCGGGTGCCGCTCACCGCGACTGTCGGCTGGCTGCTGTATTCGGAGCGGCTCGACGCCTGGACCGTGCTTGGCGCGACGCTGATCCTGTGCGGCAATCTCCTGAATCTGAAGCCAACCGCCCCGGTTCCCGCCCGCGCGCAGTGAACCTCGCGCTGTCTCGCGCGACAAAAACGAAGTGGCCGTGTGATTTTGATCACGTTGGAGGGTCATTCCATCGTGCACATTCGGCCACACAGCAGCGGGTTGAATACGACGTACTGCCGTTTTGGTGGCGCGAAGTCGGGCACTTCGTGTAGGTTCGTTGCCAATTTGTTGCTGCCTGCAATTCGATTCTGTTGGGGATTTCAGATGCGCACTCTCACCCTGCTCGTTTCGCTGATGTGCATGGCACTGTCGGTCAGTGCCGCGAAGGCCGACCGCCGTGTCGCTTTCGTCGTCGGCAACGGCTCCTACAAGAACGTCGCACAATTGCCGAACCCGCCGATCGACGCCAAGGCGATGGCGGCGACCCTGCGCAATGTCGGCTTCGAGGTGATCGAAGGAT
Source organism: Bradyrhizobium sp. Pa8 (assembly GCF_052588265.1). Taxonomy (NCBI): domain Bacteria; kingdom Pseudomonadati; phylum Pseudomonadota; class Alphaproteobacteria; order Hyphomicrobiales; family Nitrobacteraceae; genus Bradyrhizobium; species Bradyrhizobium sp. Pa8. The sequence goes on from NZ_CP176767.1 coordinate 4,995,368, forward strand.
CCAACCTCACCCGCGACCAGATGACGGAGAAGCTTCTGGACTTCGGCCGCAAGGCGCAAGGCTCCGATGTCGCAGTGTTCTATTACGCCGGCCACGGCATCGCGGTCAGCGGCAGCAACTACCTCCTGCCTGTCGACGCCGACATCAAGTCGGAGATGGACGTCAAGCTCGGCGCAGCCATCAATATCGACCTGACGCTCGAGCAGACCATGGGCGACGCCAAGGTCAAGCTCGTCTTCCTCGACGCCTGCCGCGACAATCCTTTCGCCGCCAAGATCAAGTCGAACTCGGCAACGCGCAGCGTCAACGTGCAGAGCGGTCTTGCCGAGATGAAGTCGGGCGAAGGCACGCTGATCGCGTTCGCCACCGGCCCGGGTCAGACCGCGCTCGACGGCCAGGAGGGCAACAACAGCCCGTTCACCCGCGCGCTGATCGACAACATCACCAAGCCCGGCGTCGAGATCCAGCAGGCGATGACGTCGGTGCGCGCCCAGGTCAACGAGGAGACCCGCAAGGGCCAGCTTCCCTGGGGCCACACCAACCTGATCGGCGCGGTCTATCTCAACCCGTCGCAGCAGACGCAGGTTGCCAACGCAGCCCCGACCGCTTCTGGAAACGTGCCGGCAGCAGCGAGCAGCTCCGACGGTGTCGAGCTCGAGTACTGGCGCTCGGTCAAGGAATCCAACAAGCCTGAAGAGCTCAACGCCTATCTCTCGGCCTATCCGAACGGCCAGTTCAAGGCGCTGGCGCTGGCGCGGCTTGCGGCGATCAAGAGCGGCCCGTCCACGGCGACCCGCAATCTGAACTCCGGGATCGATCCCGCCACCTTCACCGATGACGCCAGCCAGCTTACCGAGGACCAGATCGGCCTCGACAAGGGCCAGCGCCGCGACGTGCAGCGCCGTCTGACCGGGCTTGGCTTCGACACCAAGGTGACCGGTGCGTTCACCGACGAGACGCGCTCGGTGCTGAAGCGCTGGCAGGCCGCTCGCGGTTATCCCTCGACCGGCTACCTCAACAAGCTCCAGCACAAGGCCCTGCTGTCCGAGATCGTGGCGGCCGCGCCGGCCACCGCGAGCGACGACAGCGCGAAGCCGGCACGGCGTGCTGCCCCGGCTCAGGCCCAGAGCAGCGCACCGGTTCAGCATCGCAACAGCGGCGGCGGCGATGCCGGCGCAGCCTTCGTCGGCGGTGTCGTCGGCGGCATGATGGGCGGCATGTTCCGCCGCTGAGGCGCAAGGCCAGAGCTCAAACGGAAAAGCCCGGCGCCAGCCGGGCTTTTCCGTTGCTAGTAATCCTGGGTGAACCAGGGCACGAGCGTCCGGACGCGCGGCATCGCCTGCGTCGTAATGCTCATTCGCGCCATCTCGGCGATGCGCGGCGCCAACGATGAGAGATCTCCGCGCCGGGTCACCAGAAGCAGCTCACGAAAGAATCCAGGGCCCGGCAGCGGGAGAGCGCTGACCTGGGCCGCGTGGGCAAGCCCCTGCAACAGACACAGCGGCGTGGTGATCGCCACGCCCATGCCGGTCGCGACCATGGCTACCAGGCTGTCCGAGGTATCAAACTCGAAGGCCCGTGGCGGTCGAATGCCCAAGCGACTCAGATGGCGCTCGACCTGAGCGCCGACATAGGAACGTTCGCTATGCCGGACCAGACGGTGCCGGGCGAGGATCTCGCGCAAATCAAGGTCGGCGAATTCAGCTTCCAGTCCGCGCGGCACCACGAGCAGGTACGGCTCGCGGTAGAACGGGAAGCGCTCGACGTCATACAGGTCGTCCATCGCATCGCATGTGATCGCCGCGTCGATCATGCGACGAACCAGGGCCTCGGCATGAGAATGAGCAAGCCCCGACCATGCCGACAGGCTTAGCGCGATCGACCCCGTCATGAGCTCCTTGACGAGGTGCGCGCCGACGGTGCCCGCGTAGGAATCGACGAGGCCGAGCCTGAGATCGACACGTGCAGACTGTTCCGCCGCAGCCCGGAGCGTGCTGAGAAGCACATCGAAGTCGCGATTCAGATCGAGAACGCGGTCTGCGAGGATGCGCCCTGCCCGGGTCGGCGTCAGCGGCCTGCGGCTGCGGTTGAAGAAGGCGACGCCGACGGCGGCTTCGGCACGCCTGACTGCCTGAGATACCGCGGATTGCGTCATCCCGAATTGGCGCGACGCCTCGAGCATGCTGCCGGAGTCCGCGACGGCAGCGACAATCTGCAGGCTTCGAAGGTCTGGAACAGGTGGCTGCATCCCGATGACTTAAGCAGAAGTCATATAGGGATGCAAATTCTCTTCATTCCATGAATTATCCTTGTCGAGGAGCCGCATCTGAAAGCAGAATTCGTGCTGTCCTAACAATTAAGCAGTCCCGATCCATGAGCGAGCAAGCGGATATTCTGGTGATCGGCCTCGGTGCCATGGGCAGCGCGGCCCTCTATCAACTGGCCAAGCGAGGGGTAAAGGCGGTCGGCCTCGATCGCTTCGCCCCGCCCCACACGATGGGATCCAGCCACGGTGAAACCCGCATCACCCGGCAGGCGGTCGGCGAAGGCCGCGATTACGTGCCCCTGGTGCTGGATACCCACCGGATCTGGCGTGAGCTCGAAGCCGAGACGTCTGCGGAGCTGCTGAACCCATGCGGCCTCGTCGTCATGGCGCCCGGTGTCGGCGAGACGTCGCACCACGGCAAGCCCGATTTCGTCGCGCGCTCGATTGGAGCGGCGCGTGACTTCGGCATCGCTCATGAAGTGATCGACGGGCGAGAGGTGGCTCATCGCTTCCCGCAGTTCCTGAATCTCCAAGGTAACGAGAAGGCCTATTACGAGCCCGGCGGAGGGTACGTTTTTCCGGAGCGCTGCATCAAGGCGCAGCTGACGCGCGCGGAGCAGCTCGGAGCAACGATCCGCACGGGAGTCGAGGTTCTCTCGATCGCGCAGCGAGGCTCCGCCGTTCGGGTGGAAACGTCCTCAGGCACATTCGAGGCCGACCAGGTGGTGGTGTCGGCCGGCGGCTGGAATGCCCACCTGCTCGGCGCGCCGTTTGACCGCGTGCTTACGGTGAAGCGGCAGGTGCTGCATTGGTACGAACTCGACGATACCAGCGCGTATCGCGCCGACGCCCCTGTGTTCATCTGGATGCATGGCGCGACGGATGTCGACTACCTCTACGGCTTCCCGCCGCTGCCTGGCGATCGTCGTCTCAAGGTCGCGACCGAGCAGTACGAGACCAGCACGACGGCCGATACGATCGACCGCACCGTCGATCCCGCCGAATCGGCGCAAATGTACCGGAAGCACGTCGCGGGGCGGCTCGCCGGCGCCACGCCGCGCGTCGCGCAGGCGGCAGCCTGCATCTACACGGTGACGCCCGATCGGGGCTTCATCATCGACCGCCATCCCGACCAGGACAGGATTTGTGTCGTCTCGGCGTGCTCGGGCCACGGCTTCAAGCACTCGGCAGGTATCGGCAACGTCGTGGCCGGGATGGTGACCGACGGTCGAAGCGCGATCGACCTCAGCCCATTCTCCATCTCCCGATTTTCGTGACGTTTGGCACGAGCCTTGTATCTTGAGAATGCGCGCGCAACGCGCGTCGTGATTACAATCCTGGAGGCGTCATCCGATGAGAGACATTGTCCGTTCCATGATGACAGGCATCGCGGCGTTGCTGATGCTTGGCAGTGCCCAAGCAGCTGATGGCGTCGATGCCATCAAGCAGCGCGGCACGTTGAATGTCGGCGTCAAGGCCGACTACAAGCCCTTCGGCTTCCGCGATCCCACGGGAAACGTGGTCGGCATCGAGCCGGATCTCGCCGCAGACATTGCCAAGCGCCTCGGCGTCAAACTCGAACTCGTTCCGGTCGCGGCCTCCAACAGAATCGAATTTCTTCAGCAGGGAAAGGTCGACCTGCTGATCGCGACCATGTCGGACAGGCCGGAGCGCCGCCGCGTGGTTCAAGCCATCGAACCGCTGTACTACTCGGACTATGTGAACATCCTTCTCAACAAGAAGTCCGGCATCAAGGACTGGGCCGAGCTCAAGGGAAAACCCGTCTGCGCAACGTCGGGGGCCTGGTACAACAAGGACGTTGCCAAATCCTACGGCCCCGAAATCGTTGCGTTTGACGGCTCGGAGAAGCCTCTGTTCGCCATGAAGCAGGGCAACTGCATCGGCTATGTCTACGATCAGACCTTCCTGCAAGGCAAACTGCTCGAAGACGAGTGGAAGGCGGACTACGACTTGCCCCTGAAAGGTATTTTGCCATCGCCATGGATGATCGCTGTCGCGCTCGATAATGCCAGCCTTCAGAAGCTGCTCGAAGATACGACAAAGGACTGGATGAAGACCGGCTTCATCGTGGCAGCGGAAAAGAAGTGGGGCATTACGCCGACCGAGTATTCGCTGCTCATGCATGAGCAATACAAGGACAAGTAGATGCGCAGAGCGGAGCGCCAGATACATCTTGCGCTCCGAACAGGTCGAGCCAATGCACTGATACGAGGCATCGCCTCAACAGTTTGGTGTCGCGCAAAATGCACGAAATCGGCGACTGGTTTCAACGGCTCTACGAAACAACGGGGCTGAATTTCTCCGTATTCTACGATGCCTACGATTGGGACCGCTATTTCGGCGGGCTCAAGATGACGTTGCTTCTGAGCATCACGACCATCCTGCTGAGCCTCATCATCGGCGCGGTTGGCGCCTTGCTGCAGGGCAGTCCGTCGATGCTGTTGCGGTTGCCCGTCAATGCTTTCGTGGTGGTGTTCCGCAACACGCCGCCGCTGGTCCAGATCTTCTTTTTCTATTTCGGCCTCGGCACCATGCTTCCGGCCGTCGAGGCGGCGGGCATGCGCGTTCCGCTGCTGAGCAACGTCCAATGGGCCATCATTTCGCTGTCACTGTTCGCGGCCGCCTTCAACGTCGAAATCTTCCGCTCCGGCATCGAGGCGGTGCCGAGGACAACGCTGGAAGCCGCGGAGGCGCTCGGATACACGCGCCTCAAGGCTTACATCCATATCGTCCTTCCGCTGGCCATTCGCGTCTGCCTTCCCGCATTGAACAACAACCTCGTCAACCTGCTCAAGACGACGACGCTCGCCTATGCGATCGCCGTTCCCGAAACGCTGTACGCGGTCAAGCAGATCTGGTCGGAATCGCAGAACGTCTTCGAAATGATGGTCGTATTGCTGGCGACCTACGGCATCCTTGTCGGCGTCCTCGTCTGGCTGATGCATCGCTGGGAGCGGGCGATGCGCATCCCGGGATATGTCCGATGAAAGACGTCCAGGCCGAGCCCAGGCTTGCCGTCCTTCTGCCGTACCGTCCCGCGCCGGCCCGGATATCCGTTCGGATCGGCCCGTTGGCGGCCGCGATCCTCTGCTTCTGCGCCATCATGGCCGCGTCCACCGCGTGGGCGCAGACCGGACCGGCGATGCTGTCCCCGCTGCAAGTCATCGTGAAATGGTCGCCACTGCTGCTGCGCGGGTTCGCCTTCAACATCCTGATCTCCCTGCTGGCCATGCTGCTGGGGACCGTCGCCGGGCTCGGCCTGGGTCTGGGGTTGTTGTCGGAGTTTCGACCGCTCGCCGCCGTCAGTTGGCTCCTGACTCAATTCTTCCGCAACGCGCCCTGGCTGGTGCTGCTGTTCTTCGTCATGTTTCTGGTGCCCTTCCAGGTCACCCTCTTCAAGACGACCATCCCGTTGCCGGATTGGATCAAGGCAACGGTGGGCTTCGCATTGCCCGTCATGGCGAATGTCGCCGAGGTCGTGCGCGGTGCTGTCCGCTCCATCCCGTCGACGCAATGGGAGGCGGCCGAATCGCTCTCGTTCACACGGCGCCAGACGATGTGGCTGATCATGCTGCCACAGTGCATCAAGCGCATGCTGCCGCCCTGGATGAACGTCTATGCGCTGGTCGCGATGTCGACGGTGCTGGCATCGATCGTCGGTGTTTCGGAAATGCTCACCCTGACTGCGCAGGTACATGCCGCCGAAGGCGGCAGACCGGAACTGTTCGCGCCGCTCTACGGTTTCGCGCTGCTGTGTTTCTTTCTCTACTGTTATCCGATCAACCTCTGGACCGCTCGTCTCGAGCGTCGGTTCCGCATACGCTGAGGGAGCAGAGCATGGCCACGAGCTGGACTCCGGATCAGCCCATCGTCCAATGCGTCGACGTCCGAAAGTCGTTCGGCGCTCTCGAGGTTCTGAAAGGCATCAGCCTGTCGGTCAGGAAGAGCGAGGTGATCTGCATCATCGGCCCGTCCGGATCAGGAAAATCCACGCTGATCCGCTGCATCAATGCGCTGCAGCCGATCTCGTCCGGCAGCATTCAGATCGAAGGCATCGAGGTGTCCGATCCCAGGCTCGACAAGTTGGCGCTGCGCCGCAAGGTCGGGATGGTCTTTCAACAGTACAATCTTTTCCCGCACAAGACCGCGCTCCAGAACGTGATGATGGCGCCGATCCATGTTCTCGGCCAGAAACGTGCCGAGGTCGAAGTGCGCGCCCGGGCGCTGCTTGCCAAGGTGCGGCTCGCGGGGAAGGAGGATACCTATCCCGGCGAACTCTCCGGCGGACAGCAGCAGCGCGTGGCCATCGCCCGCTCGCTGGCGATGCGACCGGACATCATGCTGTTCGACGAAGTTACGGCCGCCCTCGATCCGGAAACGGTCAAGGAGGTCCTGGTCACCATCCGGGAGCTGGCCGAGGATGGCATGACATGCCTCCTCGTCACCCATGAAATGAACTTCGCGCGTGAGGTCGCCGATCACGTCTACTTCACCGACCGCGGTGTGATCGTCGAGCACGGGCCGCCGGAAGCCTTGTTTACGGCGGCCAAGGACGAGCGAACGCAGCGGTTTCTGTCGCAGGTCCTCTGAGTTCGCCGGCGCGCCGCCCTTCGGCGCCCCTGGCAGGAGGCGCTACTTCCCCGCCGCCTTGCGCAGCGCCTCGTTGATGCGCTCCTGCCAGCCCGGCCCGCCCTGCTGGAAGAACTCCAGCACGTCCTGGTCGATGCGCAGCGTGACCTGCTCCTTGATTCCCGGCGCCACGTTCGGCTTCGGCGGCGCCACGGTGACCTTGGCGGTCACCTTCTTGAACGCTGCCTCGGCCTCCGACCGCGCATCGCCAAGCGTGCGTGGCCGCCTCGGTTGATCCGTCATGTCCTAGATTCCCTCAAACAGAGCCGTCGAAAGATACCGCTCGGAGAAGGACGGCACTATAGCCAGAATGGTTTTTCCCGCAGCTTCCGGCCGCTTGCCGATCTGGAGCGCAGCCGCGATCGCCGCGCCCGAGGAGATGCCGCCGGGAATGCCCTCATGCCGCGCCAGCGCCCGCGAGGTCTCGATCGCGGTCGTCGAGTTGATCTTCACGATCTCGTCAATCACCGAGCGGTCGAGGATGTCGGGCACGAAGCCGGCGCCGATGCCCTGGATCTTGTGCGGCGTGTGCTGGCCGCCTGATAGCACCGGGCTTTCCTCCGGCTCGACCGCCACCACCCGCAAGGACGGTTTGCGCGGCTTGAGCACCTGGCCGACGCCGGTGATGGTGCCGCCGGTGCCGACGCCGGCGACGAAGATATCGACGTTGCCGCCGGTGTCGTTCCAGATCTCCTCGGCGGTGGTACGGCGGTGCACCTCGGGATTGGCGAGGTTCTTGAACTGCTGCGGCATCACCGAATTCGGCGTCGTCTTCAGGAGCTCCTCGGCGGTCGCGATCGCGCCCTTCATGCCCTGTGCCGCCGGCGTCAGCACCAGCTCTGCGCCGAGAAAGGCCAGCATCTTGCGCCGCTCGATCGACATCGATTCCGGCATCACCAGCTTGAGCCGGTAACCGCGCGAGGCCGCGACGAAGGCGAGCGCGATGCCGGTGTTGCCCGAGGTCGGCTCGATCAGCACGGTGTCGGGCTTGACGATGCCGGCCTTCTCCATCGCGATGATCATGGCCGCGCCGATGCGATCCTTCACGCTCGCGGCGGGATTGAAATATTCAAGTTTTGCCAAAATCGTCGCGTTGACGCCGTGCATGCCCGGCAGCCGCTGCAAGCGCACGATCGGCGTGTCGCCAAAGGCCTCGACGATCGAAGAGTAGATCCGGCCGCGGCCGGGCTGGTGCGCTGCACCCGTGTTGGACGATACGTCCATGATGAACTCCCTGTGACGACAATTTCTGCTTCTGCAGCGTCTCTTGTGCAGTAACGGACAGCTTGGGACGACACGCAAGCGACAATGCGGCACATGTTAAATACGCTGCATCGCAAAATCGCGTGAGCTGTAATTATCAGAAAACCAACGCATTTGTGTTGCGACCTCGTCAACTGATTCGGTCTATGTTAGACTTAGGTCTCAAAGCAGAGAGGTCACCACGATGTCAGCAGTCGCTGAAGTGTTGTCGACCGTCGCATATCACCGCGACCCGCGTTGCAGCGAGTTGCCCACCTGCCCCGTCTGCGCCGACTCGATGGTCGCCGCCGAAGCATCGGCCTACATCTCTGACCACATGATCAGCTATCTCTGGACCTGCGACAATTGCGGCTACGGCTTCGTGACCAAGCACGCCGTCAAGCAGCGGATCGTCTGCAATTGATTAGCGCGGGGCTATGTCGCCCCTCGCCCAGTCCTGGCGCGTACGCTGGTAGAACTCGTCGAACGTCCCGTGTGCGATCGCGTCCCTGATGCCCTGCATCAGGAACTGGTAGTAGGCGATATTGATCTCGGAGAGCAGCATGGCGCCCAGCGTCTCGCCCGCCTTGACGAGATGATGCAGGTAGGCGCGCGCGTAGTTGCGCGCCGACGGCCAGGAACTCTCTTCGTCGAGCGGACGCGGATCGTCGGCGTGGCGCGCGTTGCGCAAATTGACCTGGCCGAAGCGCGTGAAGGCAACGCCATGGCGGCCATTGCGCGTCGGCATCACGCAATCGAACATGTCGATGCCGCGCTTGACCGCTTCGAGGATGTCGTCCGGCGTGCCGACGCCCATCAGGTAGCGCGGCCGCTCTCTCGGCAGCATCGGTGCGGTCTCGTCGATCATCGCCAGCATCACCGCCTGGGGCTCGCCAACGGCAAGTCCTCCGATCGCATAGCCGTGGAACCCGATTGCGACGAGGCCCTCGGCGCTGGCGTGACGAAGTTGCGGCACGTCGCCGCCCTGCACGATGCCGAACAGCATGTAACCGTCGGGCGCACTCTCGAATGCGCGCTTGCTTCGCTCGGCCCAGCGCAGCGACAGCCGCATCGCCCGTTCGATGTCGTCGCGCTCCGCCGGCAGCCGCACGCATTCGTCCATCTGCATGGCGATGTCTGAGCCGAGGAAGCGCTGCACCTCGATCGAGCGCTCCGGTGACAGTTCGACCTTGGCGCCGTCGATATGCGAACGGAATGTGACGGCGCTCTCGGTGACCTTGCGCAGGTCCGACAGCGACATCACCTGGAAGCCGCCGGAATCCGTCAGCATGGGCCCGTTCCAGCCGGTGAACCGCTGCAGGCCGCCGAGCGCCGAGATCCGCTCGGCGCCGGGACGCAGCATCAGATGATAGGTGTTACCGAGCACGATGTCGGCGCCGGCCTCGCGCACCTCGCGCCAGTGCATGCCCTTCATGGCGCCGGCGGTTCCGACCGGCATGAAGGCCGGCGTCCGCACCACGCCATGCGGCGTGGTCAGGCGCCCGGTGCGCGCGGCGCCATCGGTGGCGAGCAGCTCGAAATGATTGGGTAGACCGGTGTCGGGAAGATTCATGGTCGTGCTTATTGCGTGTCGGAAGAGGCTGATCAACCCGCTCGGACGACGCCAGAGCCGGCTTGTGGCTCAGACCGGGACATATTTGACGCCGACTTGATCGCCCGGCGCGCTTGCCAAACAAAACGATACAGTGTAGTTTTTGCCTGGGGCTGGACGAGATGCCGCGGTGAATTTGCCGGCGGCAGTATTTGCGTGATCGCCAGCCACCGACAATGCCCTCTGCTTCATGTTCGACCGAAATGTCCGGCCCCTCGCGCGGCTGGATCAAACAGGCAGGCGTCCGCCTGACCGGATTCCTGGCTCTGGCGTGCAGCCTGGCACTCGGCGCCTGCACCTCCCTGCCCCGCACGCCCTATACGGCCGCCGAGGCCAGTACATCGCGCGTGCTCGATATCGACGGTCTCAGGCGCTACGCCGACGAGCCCGTCACGAAATTCAGCTTCGAGAAGGACACCAGCACCGCCACGAAGTCCTATCTGGCGCTCTCCGGCGGCGGCGCTGACGGCGCCTATGGCGTCGGCGTGCTGAGCGGTTGGACCGCTGCCAGAACCCGTCCCACCTTCTCCGTCGTCTCGGGCGTGAGCACCGGCGGCCTGATCGCACCCTTTGCGTTCCTCGGCTCGCAATATGACGACACGCTGAGGGAGGTCTACACCAGCGGCATCGCCGAGAGCCTCCTGAACGATCCCAGCATCATGCGCGTGCTGTTCGGATCCGGCCTGTTCGGCAACACGCGGCTGCGCGAGCTCGTCGCGCGCTATGTCGGGCCGGAGATCATGGCACAGGTCGCGCGTGAAAATGCCAAGGGCCGAAAGCTGCTGGTGGTGACCACCGATCTCGACACCCAGCGTACGGCCATCTGGGACATGGGCAAGATCGCAGCGGTCGGAACACCCGAGGCGCTAAAACTGTTTCGCGACGTGATGGCGGCTTCCGCCAGCATTCCCCTGGTGTTTCCGCCGATCATGATCGACGCCGAAGGCCAGGGCCGCAGATTTCAGGAGATGCATGTCGACGGCGGCGTGACGGCGCCGGTGTTGACGCTGCCGGAAGCGCTGCTCTCCCAGGACCGCCTGCCCGGCAACGCGCGGATGAACATCTACATCCTCGTCAACAAGAAGATCGAACGCAATTTCGAGCTCGTGTCCAACAGCACCATCGACGTCGCCTCGCGCAGCCTGTCGTCGATCACCCAGTCGCAGACGCGCTCGATCATCTTCTCGACCTATGATTTCGCCAAGCGCAACAATCTCGGCTTCCATCTCTCCTACATCGCACGCGATTATCCCGCGCCGCCTTCGGAAGGGTTCGACACCGCCTATATGCGGGCGCTGTATCAGTACGGATATGAGAAGGCTGCCTCCGGCCAGGCCTGGACTTCGAAGCTGCCGTGATCTCTCGTGACGGAACGAGACCGTGCCGAAACCGTTGACGATATGGCCAATTCGGCCAGATTCGCGATGACGCCCCCGCTCCTGCGCGATATAGAGCGAATGACGACGATTAGAAGCGCGCAGGAATCATTGGGCATGGGATTGACTGCGACCAGGACAAAACCGGCGGCGCCACGGCGCGAGGTGCCGAAATCACGCGGCGGCCGTCCGACGAAAACCGCTGCGATCGAGCGCGATCAGCGGCTGATCGAGGTCGCCACCCGCCTGTTCCTGGATCGTGGCTTCGACGCGACCTCGCTCGACGCGGTCGCGGAGGCGGCCCGGGTCAGCAAACCCACCGTCTATTCCCGCTACGGGGACAAGCGCGGCCTGTTTGCCGCCGTGCTGAGGCGCGAAATCGCGCGCTGGCTTGCGCCGCTATCGGCAGCCGCCGAGACCCAGCTCTCCAGCGCTTCGGACATTTCGGTCGAGCAGCGGCTGGTCGAGATCGGCCGGGAGATGCTCACCTTCACCTGCGGGCCCGATGCTGTCGCATTCAGCCGCATGATGACGTCACAAGCCATCAACTTCCCCGACATCGCCAAGCTCGGCAAGGAGGAAGGCTGGCTGAAGGCCGTCGCCACCACGGCCCGCTTCTTCGACCATCTGGTGGCGCAGGGCGCACTCGATGTCGACGACACCACGATCGCGGCAGAGGTGTTCCTCGACGTCGTCGTCGGTCACACCCACCGCCTGGCGACGTTTGGAACGGCGCTGGAATTGAAGGCCGCCGAGAAGCGCATGCGCGCGGCGATCAAGCTGTTCCTGGCCGGTGCGCTGGGACCAGCAGACCGCATCCAGAGCCCCGCAAAGGGCACACAGCGGCGGCGCCCGTCCCGCTGACAATTCCGTGAGGTCGCGACGTTTCCCCTTCGAGGTTACGCCCGTGTCGTTGACCAAAACAAAACGATACGGTATGGTTTAGTTATAAGCGATACGGACCGCTTTTTCACCAGCCCCAAAGAGGTCCGTACCGCCCAAGATCGCCGTGCCGGGTCCAGCCCGCTGCGACGCTCCGCGGCCGGCCGATGCCCAAGGTCGGCCGCGAATTCTTTACGATCATCCGGCACACTCGCTGGCCGAGGGTTTCGAGCATGACGACAGCCAAACGATTGACCTCGCAACTGCTTGCGATCGCCTTGCCCGCGCTGCTCCTTGCCGCGCCGGTGCAGGCGACCGTGACCGGAGGCACGCCGACCGCGCTTCACGGCGACACAGATGGTGATGCCGAAGTGGACCGCCAAGCGGTCAGCCGCGAAATCGAACGATTCCGCAGCTCGTCGATCTCGATCAGCCAGGCCATGGCGATTGCGGAAGCCCGTCATGCCGGCGCCACGACGGCGGATGTGAGTTTCGACGGTGGCTCCGGCGTGCCGGTCTACCGGGTGAAGACCCTGCACAACGACCGTATCTGGCGCCACACCATCAACGCCGCAACCGGCGAGCTCGTTGGCGGCGAAGCCGCCCTCCCCCTCGCCGAACTCGATCTCGACGACCGCAGCAACCTCGCGGCGCTCGGTGCCATCAAGCACCGCCTTGCGGATGCCGTGCATGTCGCCGAACGTGCGGCCTCCGGCAAGGCGATCAGCGGCGGACTGGTGCGCGAACGCGGCCGGCTGAATTTCGCGATCGTCGTCATCAGCGGCGACAACCTCAAGGAGGTCATCCTGGAGCCGCCGGGCGCCCGGGCGAAATAGCGGCGGCCACAATCCCGCCGAAAAGCCATTGACTGACGCGAAACTCTCCCGCATAAGTCGCCGCCATGTTCACGACCACCAAACGCACGACCAAAACCACCACGGCCTTCGGGGCCCGGGGAGGCGTGCGCGCGTAGGTCGTCGACTTAAACGCAATCCACTCTACCGAAGCTCCGACCTCTGGTCCGGGGCTTTTTTGTTGTTTTCAGCTCAATGCAATGGAGGAGAATGTGAGTAACGATCCCGTCGTCGCGATTGTCGGCGTCACCGGTGCGGTGGGCGCCGAATTCATCGCCACCATGGACAAGCGCGGCTTTCGCGTCGGCAAGCTCAAGGCACTCGCAAGCGCCCGCTCGGCCGGCAAGACGGTATCGTTCCGCGGCCAGGACGTCGTCATCGAGGAGCTCACCGAGCGCGCCTTCGAGGGCGTCGACATCGCGCTGTTCTCGGCCGGCGGCAGCATCTCCAAGAAGTTCGCGCCAATCGCTGTCAAGGCCGGCACCGTCGTGGTCGACAACTCCTCCGCCTTCCGGATGGACCCGAACGTGCCGCTGGTGATCCCCGAGATCAACGCCAACCGGATCCGCGACCACAAGGGCATCATTGCGAACCCGAACTGCGCCGCGATCACCGCGCTGGTGCCGCTCTGGCCGATCCACCAGAAGAATCGCATCAAGCGCGTCATCATCTCGACCTACCAGGCGGCCTCCGGCGCCGGCGCCGCCGCGATGGACGAGCTCGTCGAGTCCACCCGCGCCAATCTCAACGGGCAGGTCTATACGCCCAAGGTGATGCCGCACCCCTACGCCTTCAATCTCTTCAACCACAACACGGCCGTCGACCCTGAAACCGGCTACAACGACGAAGAGACCAAGGTCATCAAGGAAACCCGCAAGATCTTCGAGGACGAGAAGATCGCGATCGGCGTCACCTGCGTCCGCGTGCCGGTGCTGCGCGCCCATTGCGAGGCCATCACCTTCGAATGCGAGAAGCCGATCAGCGAGGATCAGGTCCGTGCCATCATGGCGCAGGCACCTGGCGTGAAGCTCGTCGACGACCGCATGAAGAACTACTTCCCGATGCCGATCGACGCTTCGGGCCAGGACGACGTCCTGGTCGGCCGCATCCGCAAGGATCTCAGCGATCCCAGTGGGCATTCGATCTCGATGTTCGTGGCGGCGGACCAGCTGCTCAAGGGCGCCGCGCTGAACGCGGTGCAGATCGCGGAGTTATTGCCGCAGCGCGTGATGGCGTAACGGAAGGTGCCGTAGGGTGGGCAAAGGCGCGCAAGCGCCGTGCCCACCACTCCTACCGCGCATTTAAGAAGAATGGTGGGCACGCTTCGCTTTGCCCACCCTACGGCGCCGAAATCAGTAGCGCGCCCGAAACAACAAGCACGCATCCCCGTACGAATAGAACCGGTACCCCTCCGCGATCGCGTGCGCGTAAGCCCGCTGCATCGTCTCAAGTCCGGCAAACGCCGACACCAGCATGAACAGCGTCGACTTCGGCAAATGGAAATTCGTCATCAGAATATCGACGGCACGGAAGCGATAGCCGGGGGTGATGAAGATCGACGTCTCGGCCGCGAACGGCTGGATGGTGCCGTCCTCGCTGGCCGCGCTTTCGAGCAGCCGCAGTGACGTCGTGCCGACGGCGATAATGCGGCCGCCATTCTGCCGAGCGGTGTTGAGCCGCTCCGCCGTCTCGGCCGAGATCGTGCCCCATTCGGCATGCATCTTGTGGCCTTTGGTGTCGTCCACCTTCACCGGCAGAAACGTCCCGGCACCGACATGCAGCGTGATGCGGTTGATGCCGACGCCGCGGTCGCTCAGCGCCTGCTCGAGGGCCGGGGTGAAATGCAGTCCCGCAGTCGGCGCGGCAACGGCGCCTTCGTTCACCGCAAACATGGTCTGGTAATCGGCGAGGTCCTGATCGTCGGGCGTGCGCTTGGACGCGATATAGGGCGGCAGCGGCGGGCTGCCGACATCAGCGATCGCCTGGTCGAGCGTGGGACCGTGGAAGGAGAACGACAGCGTCACCTCACCTTCGGCGCCCTTGGCCTCGACCTCGGCGTCGAGATGGCCGAGCAGGCAGACCTTGCCTTCATTGCCGAAGCGGATGCGGTCACCGGCAATGAGCTTCTTCGCGGGCTTCACCAACGCCTGCCAGCGCGAGCCATCGAGGCGCTTGATCAGCGTCGCCTCGATCTTGGGCTCGGTCTCACGGCCGATGCGGCGGCCCTTGAGCTGCGCCGCAATCACCTTGGTGTCGTTGACGACGAGCTGGTCACCCGCCGCGAGCCAATCGGGCAAATCGGCAATGGCGCCATCGCGCAGCACGCCACCGCCCTGCACCACCAGCAGCCGCGCCGACTCGCGTGGGCTCGCCGGCCGCAGCGCGATCCGTTCTGGAGGAAGCTCGAAGTCGAAGAGATCAGTACGCATGTGTCCTGTGCTTCTAAACGGCGAAAGTGCGTCTGGCGATCGGACGGAGCCGGTCGCGCAACCAGATCATGCCGGGATCGCGGCTGCGGCCGCTGCACCACACCATCGCATGCGGCAGCGGCGCAATCGCAAACGGAACCTCCGTGCTCGCAAGATCGTAAGCGTCGACCACGTCCGCCATAGCCGCCGACGGCAGCGTCGCCAACAGATCGGACCGGGCCAGGATCGGCGCGATCGCAGGAAAATGCGGCACCCATCCGGCAATCGTCCGCGTCAGACCGGCGGCTGCGGCGGCAACGTTGACCGGGCTTCTCACATTGTCGCCGATCCGCACCGCAAGATGCGGCCAGTGCGCCCAGTTCGCGGGCCCCCATTCCGAGAATGCCGGATGATCGCGCCGGCCAAAGCAGCGCCAACCCAGCGCCCCGATCGCCTCGCCCGCCACGCTCTGCGGCCATTGCAGTTCCGACGGCACGATCGCGAGGTCGACCTGGCCCTCCGCGACGTCAAGCAGGGTCGGCGCGCGTGGCGTGGTCCACTCGACCGACACCAACGGCGCCTCCTTGCGCACCTGCGCGAGCAGTTCGGCAAACAGCGCGAGCGCAAAATCAGGCACCGCGAGCCTGAACACGCGCTGTGAATGCGCTGGATCGAACACCTGCGTCGGCGACAGCACGCGCTGAATGCCGCTCAGCATCGGCCGCGCCTGGTCGATCAGATCGAGCGCGAACGCCGTCGGCTGCATCCGCACCCCGCCCTTGACCAGCAGCGGGTCGCCGAACTGGCTGCGCAGCCGGGACAGGGAATGGCTGATCGCCGACTGCGTCCGCCCGAGTCGCTCGGCCGCGCGGGTAACGCTGCGCTCGACCATCAGAACATCGAACACGACCAGCAGGTTGAGGTCGAACCGGCGTAAATCGATTTCATTCATGAGGAGGCATTATTACTCATTGGATTAATTATCCAGGCCGGTTCATAGCACCGCCCGCCTCTCAAACAAATCACTGGAATCAGCATGAAACGGATATTTGCGGCCTGCGCCACTATTGCCCTGTCGGCCTGCCCGGCCACCGCCGAGATCAGCACGGAGGCGGCTCGCGCCAGCGTCGCGCCGTTCTACAAGGCGCTGAACGCCGAATTCGCCAAGGACAGCCCCGATTTGATCAGACAGTCGACGGCCGCGGACTGGGTATCCTGCCGCGGCAACAATGTCTGCAACACGCGTGACGAGGTCATCGCGGGCATCGGCCAGCGCCTCAAATCCGTTCCCGACCTGAAATGGGAGATCAAGGACGTGCTCGTCTCCGGCAACCAGGTCACGATCCGCGGTGAAGCGACGGGCACGCCCGCGGCCGACTTCATGGGCGCACCGCATAGAGGCAAATCGTTCAAGGTGATGTCGATCGACGTGCACACGCTCGAGGGCGGCAAGATGGTCCGCTCCTATCACATCGAGGACTGGATCGGCGCCGTCCGTCAGCTCACGACGAATTAGCGCTCAACCAGGAATCAGAACGGGATGACGATGACCGTCATCCCGTTCCAGAAGCTTCACGACACATGCGCGATGTCAGCCCGCGTCCGCCGCCATCCGCGCCTTGACGATCTTGTCGGGGTTCTGGACGGGCTCGCCGCGCTTGATCTTGTCGACGTTCTCCATGCCCTCGGTGACCTTGCCCCACACCGTGTACTGGTTGTCGAGGAAGCGGGCGTCGTCGAAGCAGATGAAGAACTGGCTGTCGCCGGAATCGGGGCTGGCGGCGCGGGCCATCGAGGTGGTGCCGCGCACATGCGGTTCCTTGTTGAACTCGGCCTTCAGCTTCTTGCCGGAGCCGCCGGTGCCGGTGCCCTGGGGGCAGCCGGTCTGCGCCATGAAGCCCTCGATCACGCGGTGGAACACGATGCCGTCGTAAAAGCCCTCGCGGACCAGTTCCTTGATGCGCGCGACGTGGCCGGGCGCGAGATCGGGCCGCATCTCGATGGTGACGGGGCCCTGCGTGGTCTCGAGGATCAGGGTGTTTTCGGTGACGCTCATGCTCGTCTCTCTTGCGTTGGGGGTGAAGTCTTCCGGTTACGGAACTGGATCGCGAATGGACGTCCCGCGGCGGCGCCGGCCATTGCATCGGTAAATGGCATCGGCGTGCAGCGTTGCAGCGCCTCCATCACCGCGACCCGGTATTGCAGCCGGTCATTGTCGGAGGCCTCCGCGGATTCATAGGTAATCCTCGGATGGCCCAGAATGTTTCCGGCCCGGTTAAAGCTCACGACGACGGTGATGTCGATAGGGCGAGCCTTGTTGGGCGGCGGCGGCTTCCAGCAGGTCCGCAAGTGCTGGAAGATGTCCTGGATGGTGTTGACCTCTGCGTCCCCGGCGGCCGCGCCGGAAACGCCGAGCAGCAACAGCGCGGCAGCCAGCAAAAGCCTATTGCCATAGCGCGCCATGGTCCCATCCTATTTGATGTCGGAGGCGACCTGAACCTTCACCATCTTGTCGGGATCGGTGACGGCGCCGCCGGCCGAACCGGGCGGTGCCTTCTTCAGCTTGTCGACGACGTCCATGCCCTGCACGACCTCGCCGATCACGGTGTACTGGTTATCGAGGCTGCCGCCGTCCGCGAACATGATGAAGAACTGCGAGTTGGCGCTGTCGACGCTGTCGCCGCGCCGCGCCATCCCGACGATGCCGCGGGCGAAATGAACCTTGGAGAATTCCTGCTTCAGGTTCGGATATTTCGAGCCGCCGGTGCCGTTGAATTTCTCGCCGTCGCCGGTCTGCGCCATGAAGCCGTCCATGACGCGATGGAACGGCACGTTGTTGTAATAGCCCTCGCGCGCGAGCTGCTTGATGCGCTCGGCATGCTGGGGCGCAATGTCGGTCCGCAGCTTGATCACGATGCGGCCCTTGGTGGTGTCGATGACGATGGCGTTGGCCTTGTCGAGGTTCGCCGGCAGTTGCTGCGCCACCGCCGGGACCGCACTGAAGAGCGCGGCAAAGATCGTGGCAAGAATTGCGAGACGACGGATCATGAGAACTCCGGATCAGCTAGGATGAAGAATTGCGCCGTTATCCGGCGAATTTGGCCTTGAGCAGGTTGGCGACGAGCGGCGGCACGAAGGTCGAGATATCTCCGCCCATGGCTGCGATCTGACGCACCAACGTGCCGGTAATTGGGCGGACGGCCGGAGAGGCCGGCAGGAACACGGTTTGGACGTCGGGCGCCATGGCGCCGTTCATCCCGGCCAGCTGCATCTCGTAGTCGAGGTCGGTGCCATCGCGCAGACCCCGAATCATGACAGTCGCGCCGTGCCTGCGTGCCGCAGTGACCGCAAGATCGTCGTAGGTGACGGCATCAAGCGTGCAGCCGACTTGGGCCGCGATCGGCCCGCAGACGTCATGGAGCATCTTGAGCCGCTCCTCGGTTGAGAATAGCGGCTTCTTGCCGGGATGGACCCCGATCGCGACCACGAGCCGATCGCACAGGGAGACACTGTTCCGGACCACGTCCAGATGGCCGTTGGTGATGGGGTCAAAGGAACCCGGGTAGAAGGCGATACGCGGCATGACCCCGTCCTACCGCGCCCGGCCCGGCCCGGCAAGCCAGACAGGTTCCCTGCCGGTTTTTCGGCGGCACCGTGTCGGAATCCCCCGAATTGTTTCGTCCTCGGAGCGGCCATGAAACAAAACGGAGTGCAAACGAAACCATTTCGGGCGTCCGCGAAGACGTCCGGAAACTGGCCATGGTTACTAATCCGCCCAACGAATGACGGGCCGCACAACTGGGCGTAGCGGCCGCATCACAGGGGACCGTCAATGATCAAGACCATCTCGGCCATCGCTATTGCTGCGTTCGTCGCTGCTGCCCTCACCGTCCTTCCCGGTTTCGCTCCGTCCGTCGAAGCGAGCGTCCCGCAGCCGCTGGCCAAGAGCGACCGCCTCGATATCCGCACCATCGGCAAGGACTGCTCGCAGCAGGCCTGGCCGAATTTCGAGGCGTCCTGCCTGCGCCAGGCCGGCACCAAGGCCAATATCCGCGAGGCGCGCCTCGTGACCGCCGACCGGACCCCGTAGTCGAGGCTGTCAGCTTCGCGTCATATAAACCCCGAGATAAATCCCATGGATATTTGCGACGTCTCGTCGCAGACTGTCTGATGCTCGCGCCCGTCGGAATGGCCCGGCGGGCGCGATCCCATCGGGGGGTCGACCTTGTCCAGTACGCCCGCAGTCGTTTCCGGCCATCACCCCGACCCTCTGCCGATTGCCATGACCATGGGCGCCCTCGGGGTCGTCTATGGCGATATCGGCACCAGCCCCCTCTACGCCCTGAAGGAAGCCGCCAAAGCGGCCGCCCATGGCGCTACTCTGACTCCCGAAGCTGTCCTGGGAGTTGCCTCGCTGATCCTCTGGGCTCTGCTGCTGATCATCTCGCTGAAATATGCGCTTCTGATCCTGCGCGCGGACAATCGCGGCGAAGGCGGCATCGTCGCTCTGCTGGCGCTGCTGCGTGCCCGCCACGCCCAGTCCGGCACTTGGCGCGCGCATCTCCTCGTCGTCGGACTCGTCGGCGCCGCCCTACTCTATGGCGACGGCGCGATCACCCCGGCGATCTCGGTGCTCTCAGCCATCGAGGGTCTCAAGGTCGACGCCCCCTCGCTCGCGCCTGTGGTGGTGCCCATCACCGTCGCCATCCTGATCGGGCTGTTCATGATCCAGAAGCAGGGCACGGGTTTCATCGGCCGCATCTTCGGGCCGGTGATGCTGGCCTGGTTCTTCGTGCTGGCCGCGCTCGGCGTCCACGGCATCGTCAAGGCCCCGGCTGTGCTCGCGGCACTGAGCCCGCTCTATGCCTTCAACTTCCTGATCCACCAGGACTTCCACATCTCCTTCGCGATCCTCGGCGCCGCCTTCCTGGCGGTGACCGGCGGCGAAGCCATGTACGCCGACATGGGGCATTTCGGCCGCTTCCCGATTCGGCTCGCCTGGTTCGCGATCTGCTTGCCCGCGTTGGTGCTGAACTATTTTGGGCAGGCCGCGCTGCTGATCACCGATCCCGCGATGATCGAGAACCCGTTCTTTCAGCTCTGCCCGGACGCCCTGCATTATCCGCTGGTCGCCTTCTCGGCGCTCGCGACCGTGATCGCCTCGCAGGCGATCATCTCCGGCGTGTTCTCGCTGACCCAGCAATCGATCCAGCTCGGCTTCCTGCCGCGCATGCAGATCCGCCACACCACCAGCCATGCGATGGGCCAGATCTACGTGCCGCTGGTGAACTGGCTGCTGGCTGCCGCAACGCTCGGCGCGGTCCTGAGCTTCGGCACCTCGGAAGCGCTCGCCGGCGCCTACGGCATCGCGGTGTCGCTGCTGATGGCGATCACCACGCTGCTTGCCGCGCTGGTCGCGATCCAGTGGGGTTATTCGCCGTGGCTCGTGATTGCCGTCAACGGCTTCTTCTTCGTGATCGACGTGATCTTCTTCTCCGCCAATTCGATCAAGCTGTTCGAGGGCGGCTGGTTTCCGCTGCTGCTCGCGGCCCTCGTCGCCTTCATGATGCTGACCTGGCGCAGCGGCGTGAGGCTGGTCGAGGCGGCGCGCGCGAAGCTGCGCCAGCCCGAGGAGGACCTGATCGAGACCGCGGTCAACAAGTGCAGAGCCAGGCTGCACGGGACCGCCGTGTTCCTGGCATCCGCGCCGCGCGGCGTGCCGCTGGCGCTGACGCAATTCGTCAAGCACAACCACGTGCTGCATGAGCGCATCGTCCTCGTCACCGTGCTTATCGAGGAATCCCCGCACATCACCGACGAAGACCGCGCCGAGGTGATCGAGATCATCCCCGGCATCACCCGCGTGGTGCTGCATTACGGCTTCATGCAGAATCCGACGATCTATGCAGGCCTGACGCTCGCCTGCCGCCAGGGCAAGCTGCCCGGCATCGACCTCTCCGACATCACCTACTATGTCGGCCGCGAGACCATCATCCCGAGCGAGGACATCCCGGGCATGTGGGTCTGGCGCGAAGGCCTGTTCGCCTTCCTCCAGCGCAACGCCGAACGCTCCGCCGCGTTCTTCGGCGTGCCGACCAGGCAGGTGGTGGAGTTCGGGACGGAGCTGGAGATCTGATCGTCGTGCGGATCGCCCGTTCAGGGCAAGGCAGGCTTCGCACCACGCGTCTCGATGAGATACCGATCACCGACAGGTAGAGCTCGTCACGCCCGCTAACCCGGGAGTGTGCGACATTCGAGCGCACCTCAATCTTGTCTGGCCCATCACCAGACATACGCAGCAACAAATTCCAATGCTTTGTCGATCAGTTAGCTTCGCTTTTTTAGAAGTTCTAAGAATGCTTCCAATTATGACGTTTCGAGTGATTCAAAATTCGTTCAACTCGACGCTCGCAATGTCGCCATCTAACACGCGCGCGGGTGCGAAGTCGCGTGAGGTCAGAAGGATCATCCCGCCGGCGCGGCGATCGCCGGATGGGGCGCTGACATGGAATGCGATGGACACGGCCTGCGTGGTCGTGCGGACTATTTTTTAAGGAACACTTTCAAGAGCACAGCCAGCGCACTCACGCTGGGCTGCCTGCTGATGGCCGTCACGCCGGTGAACGCGCAGAACACTGGCCAATCCGGTGCATCCGCGCTGCCGCCGGTGACGGTCGACGCACCCGTTCAGCGCGCGCAACGTCCGGTCCAGGTCCGGCGCAACGCATCGGCGCGGCGCAGTGCGAGCCAGCGGTCCACTCAACAGGCCAACCGTTCGACACTACAGCCGGAGCCCCAAGCGCTGGTGGGAACAGCAGCGCGCGTCAACGCCGGAACGAACGGATTCGTCGCAACGCGCGCCTCGGGCGCGACCAAGACGGATTCACCGATCATGTCGACGCCGGCGTCCATTGCCGTCATCACCCGGGAAGAAATGGACGTGCGGCGCGCCCAGAGCGTCCGCGACCTCTTGCGCTACGCGCCAGGAATCTATTTCAGCAACGATACCGATTTCCGCTTTCAGAACGTCAGCGCGCGCGGCTTCAGCCTCGAAACATATCTGGACGGGCTGCGGCTCCAGGGCGGACCGTTCGGTGCGCCGCGGGTCGATCCCTATTTGCTCGAGCGCGCCGAGGTGATCACCGGGCCGGCATCGATTCTCTACGGTGCCGCCTCGCCCGGCGGCATCCTCAACCTCGTCAGCAAGCGCCCGACTGAAAATCCGTTCGGAGAAGTCTCCCTGCAAACCGGCTCGTTCAACCGGATCCAGGGCGCCTTCGATGTCGGCGGCCCCGTCGACAAAGACAAGACGCTGCTCTACCGCGTCACCGGTATCGGCCTCAACGCCGACACCCAGGTCGACAATATCGGCGAGCAAAGATTTTCGATCGCGCCGGCCTGGACGTGGCGTCCGAGTATCGACACCACCATCACCTTCCTGACGAGCTACCGGCAGGACCCGAAGGGTGGTGCCTTCGCACTCTTGCCGATCCAGGGCACGCTGGTGCCGGGGACGTTCGGGCAGATCCCGCGCAATTTCTTTGCCGGCGATCTCAACTACGAGACTCTCAAATACAAGCAGGCTACCGCCGGCTACGAGTTCGAGCATCGTTTCGACGACGTCTTCACGGTGCGCCAGAACGTACGCTACCTGCACAATGAGCTCAGCTATGTCGAGGTGCAGCCCGGCGGGTTCACGACGACGGGCGCGGGCGCCACGCTCCGGCTGGTCGACGGCCGCACGATCAACCGGAGCTACTTCTCGACCAACGAGAACCTCGACACATTCGCTGCCGACAACCAGCTCCAGGCCAAGTTCAACATGGGACCGCTGCAGCACACGGTGCTTGCCGGCCTCGACTACCAGCGGTTCGACTTCAACAATCTCGCCCGCTTCGCGGCCACCAACACGCTCGACATCCTGGCGCCGAATTACACGCAGAACATCGCCGTCCCCACGGCGCTCTTCCAGAACCTCGACCAGCACCTGTCGCAGCGCGGCCTCTACGTCCAGGACGAGGCCAGGCTCGGCCGGCTCACCGTACTTGGCGGAATCCGCTACGACTGGGCCGAGGGCAATACGCTGGCCCAGAACACCGGCGTTCGCGTCCTGAACGACGACCAGAAGCCAACCGGCCGCATCGGCGCGATCTACAATTTCGACAACGGCATTGCGCCCTATGTCAGCTACTCGACCTCGTTCCAGCCGACCTCGGTCGGCACGCTGCTCAACGGTCAGCCCTTCAAGCCGACCACCGGCGAACAGTATGAAGGCGGCGTGAAGTATCAGCCGGTCGGGACCAATCTGATGTTCACGGCCGCGGTCTACGACCTCAAGCAGCAAAACGTCGCAACCGTCATCAGTGGCCCCGGCATTCCGGCCAACACAACGGCGCAGGTCGGCGAGGTCAGCTCGCGCGGGTTCGAAGGGTCCGTCGTCGGCAGCCCCCTGCCCGGCTTGAGCCTGCGTGGGCAGTACTCCTACCTCGACAACCGGATCAGTTCGCCCCAGGACGTCAATTTCGGCAAGCGGCTCGCCAACGTCCCGATGCACACCGCCTCGCTCTGGGCCAACTATCTGGTGCAGGGCGGTCCTGCCACCGGCTTCGGCTTCGGCGGCGGCGTCCGCTACGTCCACGACATGTACACGACCAACGCCAACAATCTGACGGTT
This sequence comes from Bradyrhizobium sp. Pa8, assembly GCF_052588265.1. Classification (NCBI taxonomy): domain Bacteria; kingdom Pseudomonadati; phylum Pseudomonadota; class Alphaproteobacteria; order Hyphomicrobiales; family Nitrobacteraceae; genus Bradyrhizobium; species Bradyrhizobium sp. Pa8. Next base: position 5,019,332 of record NZ_CP176767.1, read on the forward strand.
CCGACCATCGTGCCGGGCGTCTTCCTGCCCGCCGCCACCGTTCCGTCCAGCACGGTGTTCGATGCGGTGCTGTCCTATGATTTCGGGATGCGGTATCAGCAGTGGAAGGGCCTCAGTGCGGCGGTGAACGTCAACAACGTGTTCGACAAGACCTATGTCTCGTTATGCACGGCCGGCGGCTGCCGCTGGGCGCTGGGGCGCACGGTGCTGGCGACGCTGACCTACCGGTGGTGAGAGGATGACAGCACGGTCAGTCAGATGGTGGTCGCTGGTCCACAAATGGACCAGCCTGGTCTGCACGCTATTCCTCCTGATGCTTTGCATCACCGGGCTGCCACTGATCTTTCACGACGAGATCGACGAGCTCTTCAAGTCGGAAGCCTCGGCCCGGGAGCTCCCGGCCGATACTCCGCAGGCTCCGCTAAGCCGGCTGATCGACGCCGCCAAGGCGCGCTATCCGCAGCGCTACCTCCAGGTGCTCGGCTGGGACGATGACCGTGCCAACGTCGTCAACGTGTTCCTGTCGAAGACCCCGGAGGCGCCACCCGGACAACGCTTCTTGAAACTGTCGTTCGATTCCAGAACCGTCGAATTGATCGGCGAGGATGCGCAGGAAGGCGGAGGTCTGATGCGCACCATCCGCATAATCCATCGCGACATGCTGCTGGGATTGCCGGGGGAGCTATTTCTTGGCGTCATGGGATTGTTGTTTGTCGCGGCCCTCGTCTCCGGCGTCGTGCTTTACGCCCCCTTCATGCGCCGGCTCAAATTCGGCGCGGTGCGTCTCGCCTCCGCGCCGCGGGTCAAATGGCTCGATTTGCACAACCTGGCGGGTGCGGTGACGCTGGTGTGGCTGCTTGCCGTCGGCGTCACCGGTGTCATCAACACGATATCGTTGCCGCTGTTCTCCGCCTGGCGCGCGGAAGTGATGCCGGAGCTGATCGCGCCGCACCTGGGCAAGCCGCCACTTGCGAAATGGGCCGACGTCGACGACGTCATGGCCGCAGCACGCCGGGCGCTCGACGGCAATACGCCGGCCAGCATCATCTTTCCGACGGTCGCACGGTTCGGGACACCACGGCACTTCATCGTCTGGACCAAGGGCACGACGCCGATCACCTCGCGCCTGTTCACGCCCGCGATGCTCGACGCCGAAACCGGGCAGCTCGTCACCGCGCGTGGCCTGCCGTGGTATCTCAGGGCGTTGCAGGTATCGCGCCCGCTTCATTTCGGGGACTACGGCAGCCTGCCGCTGAAGATCATCTGGGCGCTGTTCGATCTTGCCGCCATCGTCGTGCTTGCCAGCGGCGTCTATCTCTGGCTCGGCAAGCGCAAATCGCCTCGCCTCACCACGCGCGCGCAGGACGGGCCGCCTGTCGTAGCGACATCCGGGATCCGTCCATGAAGCGCGAGCGCCACACCATGGACGAGATCTTTCGCTGGCCGCTCCTGCTCGGGGGGCTCATCCTTGTCGGGCTGGCGTCGGCGCTGTTCGGCGACGATGGCTGGGACGCGCTGTCCTGGGCAACACTGGCAATTCCGCTGGCCGTGCTCGGCTGGAAGGCATCGCGCCGGCCGCATCTTCCAGGATCATAGGCCCGCACCGGCGCTTTGTGGCACGCCGGTCCTGTCCGATCGACAGCAACCGTCAGCCGGAGACGGCACCCGACAGGAGCGGCCCGATCTACGAGCCGTTCCCGTTCTCGCCATTCCCGCTCTCGGCCTCTTCCGTGATGTGCTCGACCGAGACGACGTGCTCGTCCTCGGCGGTGTCGAACACGATCACGCCCTGGGTCGAACGGCCGGCGACGCGGATGCCTTCGACCGGGCAGCGGATCAGCTGGCCCTTGTCGGTGACCAGCATGATCTGATCGGCGTCTTCCACCGGGAATGAGGCCACCAGGTTGCCGTTGCGGTTGTTGACGCTCATGGCGACGATGCCTTTGCCGCCGCGGCCGGTGGTGCGGTACTCGTAGGACGAGGTCCGCTTGCCGTAGCCGTTGACGGAGACGGTAAGCACGACCTGCTCGGCCGCCGACATCTCGATATAGCGCTCCTGCGGAAGCTGGAAGCTGCCGGAGGTCTCCTCGGCCTCGGCATCCACTGCGGGCTCCTCGGTCGTGGCCTCGCCGGCGACGGCGCGGCGCATCTTCAGATAGGCCGAGCGTTCGTCCGAAGAGGTCTCGACATGGCGCAGGATCGCCAGCGAGATCACCTTGTCGCCCTCGCCGAGCGCAATGCCGCGCACGCCCATCGAGGTGCGCCCGGTGAAGACGCGCACGTCGGTGACCGGGAAGCGGATGCACTGGCCGCCGGCGCCGGTCAAAAGCACGTCGTCGTGCTCGGTGCAGATCTGCACGTCCACGATCGCTTCATTCTCGTCGAGCTTCATGGCGATGATGCCGGAGCGGCGGACGTCGACGAAGTCGGACAGCTTGTTGCGCCGGACGTTGCCGCCGGTGGTGGCGAACATCACGTCGAGGTTGCCCCAGGTCGATTCATCTTCCGGCAACGGCATGATGGTGGTGATGCGCTCGCCCTGCTCCAGCGGCAGGATGTTGATCAGCGCCTTGCCGCGCGCGTTCGGCGCGGCCATCGGCAGGCGCCAGACCTTCTCCTTGTAGACCTGGCCGCGCGACGAGAAGAACAGCACCGGTGTGTGCGTCGACGCCACGAACAGGCGCGACACAAAATCCTCGTCGCGGGTCTGCATGCCGGCGCGGCCCTTGCCGCCGCGGCGCTGCGCCCGGTAGGCCGACAGCGGCACGCGCTTGACGTAGCCGGCGTGGGAGACGGTTACGACCATGTCCTCGCGCTGGATCAGGTCCTCGTCCTCGACCTCGCCCTCCTGCTCGATGATCACGGTGCGGCGCGGGGTCGCAAACTCGGCCTTCACTTCGGCAAGCTCGGTCTTGATGATGCCCAGCACGCGCGCCCGCGAGCGCAGGATGTCGAGATAGTCGGCGATCTCGCCGGCGAGCTTGTCGAGCTCGTCGCGGATTTCGTCACGGCCGAGTGCGGTGAGGCGCTGAAGGCGCAGGTCGAGAATGGCCCTTGCCTGCTCCATTGACAGCCGGATCGTGCCGTCCTCGCTGATGCGGTGGCGCGGATCGTCGATCAGCGTCAGCATGTCCTCGACGTCCCGTGCCGGCCAGTCGCGCGCCATCAGGGTGTCGCGGGCAGTGGTCGGGTCGGGCGAAGTCCGGATGACGCGGATCATCTCGTCGATATTGGCGACCGCGATCGCGAGACCGACCAGGATGTGGGCGCGATCGCGCGCCTTGGCGAGCAGGAACTTGGTGCGCCGCGTGACGACCCGCTCGCGGAAGTCGACGAAGATCGCCAGCAGGTCCTTCAGATGCATGATCCGCGGACGGCCGCTGTCGAGAGCCACCATGTTGACGCCGAAGCTCGTCTGCAGCGGCGTGAATCGGTACAGCTGGTTCAGCACCACATCCGGCACGGCGTCGCGCTTCAATTCGATGACGACACGGTAGCCGTCGCGGTCGGATTCATCGCGCAGGTCGCCGATACCCTCGATCTTCTTTTCCTTGACCAGTTCGGCGATGCGCTCGACCATCGTCGCCTTGTTCACCTGGTAGGGAATCTCGGTGATGATGATCGCCTCGCGCTCCTTGCGGATGGTCTCGATCGCGACCTTGCCGCGCATGACGATCGAGCCACGGCCGAGGTGGTAGGCGGCGCGGATGCCCGCGCGTCCGAGAATGACGCCGCCGGTCGGGAAATCCGGTCCCGGAACGATGTTGATGAGTTCGTCGATGGTGAGCGCGGGGTTGTCGATCAACGCGACGCAGGCGTCGATGACCTCGCCGAGATTGTGCGGCGGGATGTTGGTCGCCATGCCGACCGCGATGCCGCCGGCGCCGTTGACGAGCAGGTTCGGGAACTTGGCCGGCAGGACCGACGGTTCGGTCTCGTTGTTGTCGTAGTTCGGCTGGAAGTCGACTGTGTCCTTGTCGATGTCGGCCAGCAGAGCCAACGCCGCCTTCGTCAGTCGCGCTTCGGTGTACCGATAGGCCGCCGGGGGATCGCCGTCGACCGAGCCGAAATTGCCCTGGCCGTCGATGAGCGGCACGCGCATCGAGAAGTCCTGCGCCATCCGGACCATGGCGTCGTAGATCGACTGGTCGCCATGCGGATGATACTTACCGATGACGTCACCGACCACGCGCGCCGACTTGACGTACTTCTTGTCGGGCGTGTGCCCCTGCTCGTTCATCGAGTAGAGGATGCGACGATGAACCGGCTTCAACCCGTCGCGCGCATCAGGCAGCGCACGCGCCACGATCACGCTCATCGCGTAATCGAGATAGGACTTTTTCATCTCCTCGTAGATGGAAACGGGGCGAATGTCCGAGGGTTGCGCCGGCTGGTCGCCGGGCTTGTTGTCGTCGTCAGCCAAGGGGAAATCCGGTGAGATTTTATCTGGGAATCATATAGCGCATCGAGCCCCTGATAACCACCCTTGCGAGGCCAAGGGAAGCGCTTTTTCCCTTCGTTTTTTCATGCACTTACCGGGTTGGCGGGAGACTGTTCGCGCGCTCCATTTCGGGCACCGGCGGGACCTCGATTTCGGCGATCGCTACGGCCCGAAAACCACGGCATGCATGATCCGGCCAGGCATGAGGGTGAACAGCCCGGCAATGACGAGCGCGCCGACGAACGTCATGATCATGATGCGTCGGTGATCGGCGACCCGATGGGTGTGCGCCCGCCACACCGCAAGCGGTAGCATCACCAGCGTGAAGATCGACAGGAGATGGATCGGGCTGAATGGCCCGACCAGGCGGATCTGGTGGATCCAGAACGACGATGCCGCAACGACCGCCATGAGCCCCACCCAGATCCAGCCGATCGTCCGGTGCGGCAGCGTGCCCTTGGGGGCGGCAAACTGAACGAGGCCGAGCACGAAGGCGGCCATGGCGGCAAAGGCGTGCAGCGGGATCGCTGGAGCGGCCTCAAGCAGCGGCGCAACGCTCATGCAGGGCTTCCTCCGATCGACGGCCGACCCATGTAAATAGGATTAACATTAAGTTAATACCATTCACATCACGCCTCGTCAAAGGCTTGAGGTAGAACATGAGGCAAGCCCGGAAAACCCGAGCTTTGCCCGTCAATTGGTAAGGAATCCTGTCGCTCTACGCGAGCAAGGTGACATCAGGGGCGAAGCGCCCCCGCCCGCCTCAGAACGGGATATCGTCGTCCATGTCGCTGTTACGGCCACCGCCGCCGGCGGCAACGGCACGGCGCGGCGCGCTGCTGACGGGACCAGAGGAGCCGAAATCGCCGCCCGGCTCGTCGCCGAAGCTGCCCCCTCCACCGCCGCCGCCGCGGCCGTCGAGCATCGTCAGGGTCGAGTTGAAGCCCTGGAGCACGACCTCGGTGGAGTACTTCTCGGCGCCGCTCTGGTCGGTCCATTTGCGGGTCTGGAGCGCGCCCTCGATGTAAACCTTCGCGCCCTTCTTCAGGTACTGCTCGGCGACCTTGCAGAGCCCTTCATTGAAGATCACGACGCGATGCCACTCGGTCTTTTCCTTGCGCTCGCCGCTGTTCTTGTCGCGCCAGGTCTCCGAGGTGGCGATGCTCAAATTCGCGATCGGCCGCCCGTCCTGGGTGCGGCGGATTTCGGGATCCTTGCCGAGATTTCCAACCAGAATGACCTTGTTGACGCTTCCCGCCATCGCCGCTCTCCACTCCGAATGCCACTGAATTTCAAAAGGCCCGGGACGCGCCCGCATCCTCTGCAACCTGTTGACGCGACCCTATACGCTTGCGCGGACGGATCGGCCCGTCACCCCTCCACTTATCCCCACATATAGCACCCCTGGCCGGTTCGTTCCAGATTTGTTCTTGTGACATTCCTCACCTTGTTGCGTGAGCAGGACGACACCGCGCCGCACAAAGACGGCCTGCGCCAAATGGAACTTTCCCCAATTCCCCGAGGACAACGAAAACATTCCCCGAGGACAACGAAAACAGCTTAACATTCATCAAGTTAGAAGCAGTCCAGATGCCGCCGGACTGTTGCATTCCGGAGACGGACTCTGCCTCCCGCCTAAGCTACGCTTGCCTCGGAATTAGATTCTTATGGGCGTCGCGCCTGATCAGCCGCTTCGGGGACTTCGAAAAGCGGTCAGAAACTGGGGAGACCGCAATGAATAGGATCTTGATTGGTACTATTGGTGTAATCGCATTGGGGCTGTCGGCTCCCGCAAGCGCGGCAGATCTCGCTGCGCGTCCCTACACCAAGGCCCCGGCGCCGATGATTGCGACCATCTACGACTGGAGCGGCTTCTACATCGGCATCAACGGCGGCGGCGGCACCAGCCACAAGTGCTGGGACGCAGATTTCGGCGGCGGCGTTTTCTTTGGCGAAGGCTGCCACAACGCGACCGGCGGCACAGTCGGTGGCCAGGTCGGATACCGCTGGCAGTCGGCCAACTGGGTGTTCGGTTTCGAAGGCCAGGGCAACTGGGCCGATTTCTCGGGTGACAACATCAGCGCGATCACCGGCCTGCGCGATCGTTCGAAGATCAACGCCTTCGGCCTGATTACCGGTCAGGTCGGCTACGCCTGGAACAACGTCCTGCTCTACGTGAAGGGCGGCGGCGCCGTCGTCAGCGATCGCTACCGCAGCTACGACCTCGGCAGCGGCCTCGAAGTCGACCGGGCCAACGAGACCCGTTGGGGTGGCACCGTGGGCGCGGGCGTCGAGTTCGGATTCGCGCCGAACTGGACCGTAGGCTTCGAGTACGACCACATCTTCATGGGCAACCGCACCGTCGGCTTCACCGGATCCGGCAATTTCGTGATCGCCCCGCTCGGCGTTGCCACACGCTCCGATCGTATCAGCCAGGACGTCGATATCGGCCTCGTCCGCGTGAACTATCGCTGGGGCGGCCCAATGATCGCAAGGTACTGATATCCCTCTGAGATCGCTTGAAAATCGAAGGCCGGCCTCGCGCCGGCCTTTTTGCGTGGGCAACGGGAATGATAGGTCAGTTATCATTACGTTTTGCAAATATTGTGGCTTTTGGGAGACACAACTTGCGGCTTTGCTGGTGTAAGCACGACATCAGTTGGACCACGGCGTCCGATGTCCTTCCGAACGCACGGAAGGCAAAAACAGAAACCGGGACTGGGATTAGTTTGAAAATGAAGAAGGTTTTGTTGGCTTCGGCCTGTTTGTTCGCTCTCGCTGCTCCGGCTTCGGCCGCTGATCTCGCGGCGCGCCCCTACACCAAGGCTCCGGTGGCGGTGGCATCGGTCTACAACTGGACCGGCTTCTACCTCGGTATCGTCGGCGGCGGCGCGTGGGAAAACGGCTCCGGCGACCCGAAGATGAAGGGTGGCTTCGTCGGCGGCACCGCCGGCTACAACTGGCAGACTGGCAACGTCGTGTTCGGCGTCGAGGCTGATGGTTCCTGGGCTGACGTCAGCGCTTCGGCGACCGGCGCCACTGTTGTTCCCGGCTTCGGCGTTGTGACCGCAACGGCGAGCTCGAAGACCGATGCCATGGGCACCGTGCGCGGCCGTATCGGCTACGCCGTCAATCAGGTCCTGTTCTACGGCACCGGCGGCTACGCCTGGATCGACAACAAGATCACCCTCTCCGCTCTCGGCCTGACCGCGTCGGACAGCAAGTGGCACTCCGGCTGGACCGTCGGCGCGGGCGTCGAAGCGTTCTTCGCTCCGCAGTGGTCGGTCAAGGGCGAGTACCTCTATCGCAGCCTCGGCGGCGAGACCTACTTCTCGGGCGCCCTGCCCACCGGCACGCTCAACTTCCACACCGTGCAGGTCGGCGTGAATTATCACTTCGGGGGCCCGGTGGTCGCGAAGTACTGAGCTTCGCTTCCAACGCACCGCGTTACGAAAGGCCGGCCTTGCGCCGGCCTTTTTGTTTTCGCGCGTCCAGATCCAGGCCAACCGATTCCCAGCGTTTTTCAGGAGAGCTGTGGCATCCCGGTGACACAACCTTAGGCTTCAATGGTGTACAGCAATGACATCGATTGGGTCATTGGGTCGGCCGTTTTTCGCCGGCAAAGAGAAACGAAGCTGGGGATTTGAAATGAAGAAGGTTTTGCTGGCCTCGGCCAGTCTGTTCGCACTCAGCGCGTTGGCTCCCGCCTCGGCGGCCGATTTGGCGGCCCGCCCCTACACCAAGGCGCCCATTGCTGTGGCCTCGGTCTACAACTGGTCCGGCTTCTATATCGGCATCAACGGCGGCGGCGCCTCGAGCCGCAACTGCTGGGATGTCAACAACATCTTCGGCGTCGCGGGTCCGGACACGGCTGAAGGCTGTCACAATGCGACAGGCGGCGTCGTCGGTGGCCAGGTCGGTTATCGCTGGCAGTCGGCCAACTGGGTGTTCGGCCTTGAAGCCCAGGGCGACTGGGCCAATCTGAAGGGCTCGAATACGAGCTTGGCGCTTGCTCCGCTGGTCAACGAGACCAAGATCGACGCGATTGGCTTGTTCACCGGCCAGGTCGGCTATGCCTGGAACAACGTGCTCTGGTACGTGAAGGGCGGCGCGGCGGTCACGCATGCCAAGTACAACGGCACGGCGTTTGGCGTGGTCCTCGACAGCGCAAGCGAGACGCGCTGGGGCGGCGCGGTCGGCACCGGACTCGAATTCGGCTTCGCGCCGAACTGGTCCGTTGCGATCGAGTACGACCATCTGTTCATGGGCAAGCGCAACAACTCGTTCACGATTCTCGGCCTCAACGACCGCATCGACCGTATCAAGCAGGACGTCGACATGGGCACCGTTCGCGTGAACTATACGTTCGGCGGCCCAGTCGTGGCGAAGTACTGAGCGTCGCCTCCGACGTCATCGCGTTACGAAAGGCCGGCCTCGCGCCGGCCTTTTTGTTTTCGCGCGAGGGTGCACCCAACCGTCTTGGAGTCGTGAGGCGCGCGCAAGCGTCCGCGAATGGCTTTGGCGAGTTGGGGACGTGAAATGAAGACGTGGATGCTGGCTGCGGTCAGCCTGTTCGCACTCGGCGCGGTCGCGCCGGCTACCGCCGCCGATCTGCCGATTTACAAGGCGCCGGCGGCCGCCGTTCCCGTCTATGACTGGAGCGGCATCTATGCCGGCATCAATGGCGGCGGCGGCTTGGCTCATGCCTGCTGGGGCGTGACCCGCGCGCTCGGCATCGCTGTCGATCCGGCCGTTGGCGAAGGCTGTCACAATGCGGGCGGCGGCACGGTCGGCGGACAGCTCGGCTATCGCTGGCAGAAGTCGCGCTGGGTGTTCGGCATCGAGGGCCAGGGCAACTGGGCCGACTTCAAGGGCAGCAATGTCAGCGTGGCGTTGGCGCCGATCACGAACCAAACCAAGATCGACAGCTTCGGTCTGTTCACGGGCCAGCTCGGCTACGCCGTGAACAATCTGCTGCTCTACGGCAAGGCCGGCGCAGCCGTGGCCCACGACAAATACGACACCTTCTTTCCGGGCGCGCCAGCGGCGGCGACGTTCAACAGCGTCAATCAGACCCGCTGGGGCTACACGATCGGCATCGGCGTGGAATGGGGCTTTGCCGAGAACTGGTCGGTCGGCGGCGAGTACAACCATGTGTTCCTCGGCCATCACAGCGCCGACTTCGCAACTCTCGTCGGCGGCTTCGCCCCGCGCACCGACCGGATCGGCCAGGATATCGACATGGGCCTGATCCGCATCAATTACCGCTGGGGCGGCCCGGTCGTCGCCAAATACTGAGACAAAGCCTCCCTCAGGAACCTCCAAGTCCTGATCATGTGCGGATTGCCCCAAATCCGCATTCAAACGCGAACGAAGGGCTGGCCTCGCGCCGGCCCTTCGCATGTTCCGACCTGCCCCGCTCCTGCCAGATGCCGCCAGCGCGCCAACAATCCGTTGACGATTCGCACACGCCACTGGAAATCCGTCCCCGTTCTTCCTACGTTCGCTGCCATACCCATCGGCGCCGATCCCGGTTCCGGGCGACGCGCGCCTTTTTTGTTGGCGCGATCGCGCACCTTTGGGATTCCTTGAGGGCAACTCGGATGGATGAAGTGATCAAGGCGAAGCGCCAACAGCAGAACGCGGGATCCAGCCTGCGCGCAATTACGATCCGTGGCGCGCGCGAGCACAACCTCAAGAATGTCGACGTCGAGATCCCCCGCGACAAGCTGGTGGTGTTCACGGGGCTGTCCGGCTCTGGCAAATCCTCGCTCGCCTTCGACACCATCTACGCCGAGGGCCAGCGCCGCTACGTCGAATCGCTGTCGGCCTATGCGCGGCAGTTCCTGGAGATGATGCAGAAGCCTGATGTCGACCAGATCGACGGCCTGTCGCCGGCGATCTCGATCGAACAGAAGACGACCTCGAAGAACCCGCGCTCGACCGTCGGCACCGTCACCGAGATCTACGACTACATGCGCCTGCTCTGGGCGCGCGTCGGCGTGCCCTATTCGCCCGCCACGGGCCTGCCGATCGAGAGCCAGACCGTCTCGCAGATGGTCGATCGCGTGCTGGCGCTGCCCGAAGGCACCCGCCTCTATCTGCTCGCCCCCGTCGTGCGGGGCCGCAAGGGCGAGTACCGCAAGGAGCTCGCCGAATGGCTCAAGAAGGGCTTTCAGCGCGTCAAGATCGACGGCACCTTCCATGAGCTCGCGGAGGCGCCGACGCTCGACAAGAAATTTCCGCACGACATCGACGTCGTGGTCGACCGCATCGTGGTGCGCGCCGACATCGGCCAGCGCCTCGCCGAAAGCTTTGAGACCGCGCTGAAGCTCGCGGAGGGCCTCGCCGTCGTCGAGTTCGCCGATGCGCCTGCGGCGGCCGCGCCCGTCGAGGAGAAGAAGAAGACCGCAAAAATCCACGACAAGAGCGGGCCCGAGCGCATCCTGTTCTCGGAAAAGTTCGCCTGCCCGGTGTCCGGCTTCACGATTCCGGAGATCGAGCCGCGCCTGTTCTCGTTCAACAATCCCTACGGGGCCTGCCCGGCCTGCGGCGGCCTCGGCGTCGAGCAGCATGTCGACGAGGACCTCGTCATCCCCGACAAGGAACTCGCCATCGGCAAGGGCGCGATCGCGCCCTGGGCCAAGTCGTCATCGCCATACTACGTGCAGACGCTGACCGCGCTCGGCAAGCACTACAAGTTCACGCTGACCACCAAATGGAAGGATCTGCCGAAGAAGACGCAGAACGCGATCCTCCTTGGCTCCGGCGAGGACGAGATCAAGTTCTCCTACGAGGACGGCGTCCGCTCCTACGACACCAAGAAGCCTTTCGAGGGCGTCATCACCAACATCAACCGCCGCTATCGCGAGACCGAGAGCGAGTGGGCGCGCGAGGAGCTCGCAAAATATTTCCACGACGTCCCCTGCGAGGGCTGCAAGGGTTTCCGGCTGAAGCCCGAGGCGCTCTGCGTCAAGATCGGCGGCAAGCATATCGGCGAGATCTCGGAGCTGTCGGTCAGGAAGGCCGGCGAATGGTTCGAGACCGTGCCCGAGGCGCTGAACACGCAGCAGAACGAGATCGCCGGCCGCATCCTCAAGGAGATTCGCGAGCGCCTCACCTTCCTGCTCGACGTCGGCCTCAACTACCTCACTTTGTCCCGCTCCTCCGGCACGCTGTCCGGCGGCGAGAGCCAGCGCATCCGCCTCGCCTCGCAGATCGGCTCGGGCCTGACGGGCGTGCTCTACGTGCTGGACGAGCCCTCGATCGGCCTGCACCAGCGCGACAACGCGCGCCTGCTCGACACCCTCAAGCGCCTGCGCGACCTCGGCAACACCGTGATCGTGGTCGAGCATGACGAGGACGCGATCCTGCTCGCCGATTACGTCCTCGACATCGGCCCCGGCGCCGGCATGCATGGCGGCAACATCGTCGCCGAAGGCACGCCCGCCGAGATCATGCGCAACCCGAAATCGCTCACCGGCAAATATCTGACCGGCGAGCTCGAGGTCGAGGTGCCGGAGCGGCGCCCGCCGAACCATCGCCGCACCATCAAGGTGGTCAACGCGCGCGGCAACAACCTCAAGAACGTCACGGCCGAAATTCCGCTCGGCCTGTTCACGGCCGTCACCGGCGTCTCCGGCGGCGGCAAGTCGACGCTGCTGATCGACACGCTCTACAAGGCCATCGCCCGCAAGCTGAACAACGCCAGCGAAGGCGCCGCGCCCCACGATCGCATCGAGGGTCTCGAGCACATCGACAAGATCATCGACATCGACCAGTCGCCGATCGGCCGCACCCCGCGCTCGAACCCTGCGACCTACACCGGCGCCTTCACGCCGATCCGCGAATGGTTCGCCGGCCTGCCCGAAGCGAAGGCGCGCGGCTACGAGCCCGGCCGCTTCTCCTTCAACGTCAAGGGCGGCCGCTGCGAGGCCTGCCAGGGCGACGGCGTCATCAAGATCGAGATGCACTTCCTGCCCGACGTCTACGTCACCTGCGACGTCTGCAAGGGCAAGCGCTACAACCGCGAGACGCTGGAGGTCCTGTTCAAGGGCAAGAGCATCGCCGACGTGCTCGACATGACCGTCGAGGAAGCCGCCGAGTTCTTCAAGGCGGTGCCGCGCGTGCGCGAGACCTTCCAGACCCTGCACCGCGTCGGCCTCGACTACATCCATGTCGGCCAGCAGGCCACGACCCTGTCGGGCGGCGAAGCCCAGCGCGTCAAGCTCGCCAAGGAGCTCTCAAAGCGCGCGACCGGCCGCACGCTCTACATCCTGGACGAGCCGACCACCGGCCTGCACTTCCACGACGTCAAGAAGCTGCTTGAGGTGCTGCACGAGCTGGTCGCGCAGGGCAACACGGTCGTCGTCATCGAGCACAATCTCGAAGTCATTAAGACCGCCGACTGGGTCATCGACCTCGGCCCCGAAGGCGGCGACGGCGGCGGCGAAATCGTCGCCTGGGGCCCGCCGGAAGACATCGCGAAGGCGCCGCGGAGCTACACGGGCAAGTTTTTGGAGCCGGTGCTGAAGAAGGCGCGGAAGCCGAAGCGGAGGAGCACCAGCGAGGCGGCGGAGTAGAATTCACTCCGCCTCGTCCGCGGGATCATCGGGGAAAGTCTGCAAGTGTCCGCGATGCCCAGCCGCACCTACATGCTCCTCCGCAAGGCAATCCTCGCCGAGCAGCAGGTAACCTGCATCTACGAGGGGCGCTATCGCGAGCTCTGCCCCCACATCATTGGCACCAACAAGATGGGCGAGGAAGCCGTGCTCGCCTGGCAATTTGGCGGCGAGAGCAGCGGACCGCTGCCGCAATGGCGATGCCTGAAGCTCGCCAATATCACCAACGCCCGCACGCGCGATGGCCCCTGGCACGAGGGCGGCTCTCACCGGACTACCCAGACCTGCGTCAGCAACATCGATCTCGACATCAATGTGCACGTGCGCAGGTCGCGGTGAACCCTGCTAGCTGCCAACAAATTCTATAACCGCCTCGCCTCGCGCGACGGCTTCGACAATTTGCGGCATGGCGTCCAAGAACTGGCGGGTCAGCGCGCGATTGTCGATATTGCCAACACGCACCCACAGCACGATCGGTCCCTGTTTCTTGGCAGCGCGGAGAAGCGAGAAGTCACGGTCCTTGGTTACGAGAACAGCCGATCGAGAAACGGCTTCGTTCCAGATCGCCCCGTCGGTCGCGTTTGCCATCCCGAGCTCGACCACGTGAACCGCATCGTATCCAGCACTACGTAAGGCTTCTGCAAGTGCAGGGGGAAGCTGAGCGTCGATCAGGTAAAGCAAACTACTTGACCGCTATGATCGGATGATCGACCTGACGGGCAGCATAGGCGAGCACCGCGTCGATGTCGGCCTCTTCCAAATATGGATAGTCTTCGAGGATGCTTTCCCGCGACTGTCCTGCGGACAGCAATCCCAGGACGTCGGCAACCGTGATCCGCAGATCGCGAATGCACGGGCGTCCATGCATACGCTGCGGATCGACGGTAATTCTTGCCAGTAGCTCCGACATCTGTCACCTCTGGACGCTAATATAGCATCTCCGATAGCATCTGTCAGCGCATCGCCAGCGGACAGGATGCGCAAGGTCCGCCCGGCACTTCCCCTCCTCCAATGCCCTACTCCCTCGCCATCTTCGATCTCGACGGCACGCTGGCCGACAGCTTTCCGTGGTTCCTGCGCACCATCAACGATGTCGCCGACCGCTTCAATTTTCGTCGCGTCGCGGATGACGAAATCGAAGCGCTGCGGCATGCCTCGTCGCGCGAGATCCTCGCCCGGCTCGAGGTGCCCTTGTGGAAGCTGCCGGCGATCGCGCGGCATGCGCGGCGGCTGAAGGCGGAGGCGGCGGCGGAGATTCCGCTGTTTGCGGGCGTTGAGACGATGCTGCGGACGCTGGCCGGGAACGGCGTGCAGCTCGCGCTGGTGACCTCGGACAGCGAGGCCAATGCGCGCGAGAAGCTCGGCGAGTCCGCCGCGCTGTTTGCACATTTCGACTGCGCGGCCTCGCTGTTCGGCAAGCCCGCGAAATTCCGCCGCGTGATCCGGCGCGCGGGCGTGGAGCCAGGCCGCGTGATCGCGATCGGCGACGAGGTCCGCGATATCGAGGCGGCGCGCGCGGTGGGGATTGCCTGCGGCGCGGTGAGTTGGGGTTACGCCGCGCCGGCGGCGCTGCAGGCGCTTGCGCCCGATCACATGTTCGCGCAGATGGATGAGATCGCAGACGTGGTCTGCCCGATTTCGCTCAAGGCCTGATCCGCAATCGGCACGCCCGGCCCAAGGAGACGGTGATGACACTCTCGGACGCAGCCCGCCTCAAACTCCTGGAGCCGCCGGTCGGCAAGGTGCGCGTAGTGCTCGACACCGACACCTACAACGAGATCGACGATCAGTTCGCGCTGGTGCAGCTGCTGCTGTCGAAGGACCGGTTCGACGTCGAGGCGATCTACGCCGCGCCGTTCTTCAACACACGCGCCGACAGTCCCGGCCACGGCATGGAGCTGAGCTACCAGGAAATCCTTCGCCTGCTGGAGCGCCTCAAAGTCGCGCCGGACGGCCTCGTCCATCGCGGCGTCACCGACTATGTCGGCCCCGGCAAGACGGCGCAGGCGGCGCCTGCCGTCGACGACCTCGTGGCCCGGGCGCGCGCAGGCTCCCCTGACAATCCGCTCTACGTCATTGCCATCGGCGCCATCAGCAATGTCGCCTCGGCGCTGCTCAAGGCGCCCGACATCATCGACCGCGTGGTGGTGGTCTGGCTTGGCGGTCACGCGCTGGAATGGCCGCACACGATCGAGTTCAATCTCAAGCAGGACGTCGGCGGCGCGCAGGTGCTGCTCGACAGCGGCGTGCCGCTCGTGCTCGTGCCATGCAAGGGCGTCACCTCGCACCTTCACAGCACGGTGCCGGAGATCGAGCGCTACGTCGAACCGCATGGCAGCATCGGCGCGTTCCTCGCCATGCGCTTCAAGGACTATTCGTCCGACCATCTGGGCTGGGCCAAGGAGATCTGGGACATGGCGCCGGTCGGCTGGCTTCTCAATCCCGATTGGGCGCCAAGCGTGATCATCCCGGCCCCGGTTCTCACGGATCAGATCACGTGGAGCGTCGACCGACGGCGGCATCCGATCCGATACGTGACCTATGTGGATCGCAACCCGATCCTGAAGGACTTTTTCCTGAAGTTGAAGGCATTTGCCGGATCGAAATAGACGCGACGCGCCCCCTACTCCGTCCTGCGCAAAAACGCCCCGAACGCGCGGGGCCCGTCGCCGGTCTTGACCTCGCCGATCACCTTCAACTCGGTGGCATCGATGATGCTTAATGTGTTGCTCTCCCAGCAGGCGACGATGACGCGCTTGCCGTCGGCGGTCGCATTGATGCCTTCGGGATAGTCGCCGACATTGATCCGTTTGACCGGCTTCAGCGTCGCCAGATCGAACACGCTGACGGTGCCGCCATATTGGTCGGTGACGAAGCCGCGCCCTTGCGTCAGCGCCACGGCATAGGGACGCATCCCGACAGGCACGCGGCCGATCTCTTGGCTCGCGGCGATGTCGATCACCGAGACGTCGTTGGAGCCGACATTAGCGGTGTAGGCGCGTTTTCCCTCGGCATCGATGGTGACGCCGAACGGACGGGTGCCGACCTTGATGGTCGCCCTGCGCTCACGCGTCGCGATATCCACCACCGAGACGCTGTCGTCGTCGCGGTCTGCTGAGAGCAGCAGCCTGCCGTCGGGCGTCACCGCTAGGCCTGACGGCGAGGCGCCGACCGCGATGCTGGCCGTGACGCTGCGCGAGGCCGTATCGATCACCCGCACCGCGGCCGCATACCAGTCCGCGACGTAGAGCGTCTTGCCATCGGGCGTCACGGCAATGCCGAGCGGCCCGCCGCCGACCTCGATCCGCCCTGAGACCTGCCGCGTTGCCGCGTCGACCACGGTCACCGCCTTGGCGTCGGGGCTTGTGACATAGGCAAAGCGTCCATCCGCGCTGACGGCCACGCCGGCCGGCTTGCCGCTGATCGGAATGGTGGCAACGCTGCGCGATGTCGCGAGGTCCACGACCATCAGATCGTCACTGAGCTGGTTGGTGACGAATGCCTCTTCGGCGGACGCGCTGCCAATGCTGGCAGCGCAAAGGCTGGCGGCGACTGCCGCCAGGACCCGCGACCGCACCGTCAGCTTCCGCTCTCGATCTTCTTCTTCAGCGCTTCGAGCCCAGCCTGATAAAGCCCCTTCACCGCTTTCACCGCGGCCTCGTCACTCAGCTCCGGCGGCGGATCGTTGTTGGGGAAGCCGCGGTAGAACGCGCCCGCCCATTCCAGCGTCGCGCCCTTGCCGTCGGCGCTCGGCGTCACCGTCAGCGTCGAGGAATAATTGGTGACCGGCAGCACCTTCACGTCCACCTTGGTGATCCGGTAGGAATAGGTCATCGCGGCAGCGTCGAACTTGTAGAGCTCCTCATCGACGGTGGCGCCTCCCGTCAGGGTCAGCCGCCGCGTCGCTTCGATCTCATTGCCCTTCTCGCCCTCGGTCTTGGTAACAGGCGGCAGCCAGCTCATGTCCTGGAAATTGCCGATCGCGGCCCATACCTTGGCCGGCGGCGCGTTGATCTCGATGGATTCGCGCACCTTCTGCCGGGTCGGCCCATGTGCCCAGGCCGGGCCAAACGCCGCCGTCAAAGCCACCGCGCCCGCGGCAGTCAGCACCGCGCCCATGACCATGCGCCGTCCAATCGTCACCCTCATCTCGTTTCCTCATGCGTCTCGTGGATCGTGCGCGACTTGAGGCGCGCTGGGATCATGGTAACGCATTTTGCGGCCGAGGGGAGACCTGTTCATGGCGGCGTTGCGGCGCGCGCTCGCGCGTCCCACAACCCGTTGCGCCGCCCGGCGGGCAAGACACCCAATGGGAGGGTCAACCGCACCGCGCAGAAGTAATTTCGGATTATCATATAGCGAGCCATCCCGCCCCGGGCCGAGGGGCGTTATCGCGATCGTCACGACACGCGGGATGGGACGTGGTGGACGCAGGCAGCGTCGGCGCGAAAGGTGGTTTGCAGGGCGGGCAACCGTGAGCGAACGCCGCGCGCGCACGACCGGTGCAGCCTGTGTGCGGTAAAACCGTGCCGTCCCGGCGCCCGGAGCCTGTGCGCCAAGTCTTGCGGTGATGTGGCGGCCCGACCGGGCCGCGCGCATCAGCCATCCGCAAGGCGACGGGGGCAATAGTGCATCGCTCCCCGGGGAGAGCTCGGCATAAGCCGTAAAACCACTGCGCAGGGAAGGCCGGATGTTTGGCTTCACCTGTATGCCGCTGTGGAAACTTCGTAGCGCAATTTCCGCACAGTGGACCGCGGGTGCCAGCCGGCACCCGGCCTTCCCTGCGCCCTCGGTACTTTTGGGGGCGGTGAATGCAGCAGAGCTCGGGCAGATCTTGCCGCGAGGATGCGAAACCGTGGGTGCGATCTGGATAGGATGCGAGATGAATTCAGCTCTCGTGCCTCGGACGCAGCGCAGCGCCCCTTCGGCGGTGCGCTGCAGAGCCGGGGCCCATGCTGCAGCGATTGCTAAGGCGAGTTGGTGCGCTACTGCCTCCACCCCGTCATTGCGAGCGCAGCGAAGCAATCCAGGCTGCTGCCGCGGAACTATTCTGGATTGCTTCGCTGCGCTCGCAATGACGACGGAGAGAGCGGGTGCCGGTAGCGTCCTCGCCTACTCCGCCAGTGTCGCCTCCACGAACCCGCGCGGATCGTCACAGAATTCGCGCATCACCCGGTAATGATCGGTCTGCTCCACCGTCGTCGGCTCCAGGCCGTATTTGCCCAACCGCAACAGTCTCGCGTTTGGATAGGCCATCAGCAGAGGCGCATGGGTTGCCATGATGACCTGGCAGATGCGGGACTCGTCCATGCGTCGCAAGAGCTTCAGGAATTCGATCTGACGCGCCGGCGACAGCGCCGATTCCGGCTCGTCGAAGATGAAGATGCCCTGGCGCTGGCAGCGCTCTTCGAAGAAGCGCAGAAAACCTTCGCCATGGGAATGCGACAGGAAGTCGGGGCCGGCCTGGCCGGCATCACGTGCGGCCTTGTCGAGATATCGCGCGACCGAGAAAAAACTCTCGGCGCGAAAAAACCAGCCATTGGTGATCTTCGGCAGCCAGCTTGCGCGCAAGGCCCTGGAAAGCTGGCCGCCCATCTTCTCCCGCGCTTCGGAATGGTCGACGGGCATGTAGCCCTTGCCTCCACCCGCATCGTCGTAGCCGGCAAGCGCTGCGATACCCTCGAGGATCGTCGACTTCCCGGTGCCATTCTCTCCGACGATGATCGTGATGGCGGCGTCGAAGCTGAGCTCGAAATCATCCGGAAAAATGGGCAGGCAAAACGGATAAGCCCCGCGATCGTGAACTTGCGACGGATCGAGCCAGACCCGCTTCAGATACGGCGCCGGCAGGTTGATCGTGCGATTGCTTCTTCGGCTCATGCCCGGCTTCCAACCCGTTCCGACCCATCTTTTGACAAGAACATATCAGGAACACAATCCTCACGAAAGCTGCATCTGAGAAACAACTGGAAACAAATTGAAACAAACCCGCCATCCGCCACCCGGGTGCGAATTAAGAAAACGTAGCTACGAGACAGTTGCCGGCATGAGGCCGGCTCCCACCTCGCGACCCCGGCAATGATTGACGGACGTCCGGGACCGTAAAGCCGCGAGGAGTGTGCGATGGTATCGACGTATTTCAGTTACAGCTACATCACGCGCAATCTCAAGCAGTCCCTGGCGCGGGTCGAACAGCAAACGGATGTCGCGCGCGAGGAGGCTTACTACAAAGCCAACATCGGCAAGGTGAAGACCGTCGACGATTTTATGAAGGACTATCGCCTGTATCATTACGCGATGAAGGCGTATGGCCTGGAAGACATGGCCTACGCCAAGGCCTTCATGAAAAAAGTGCTGGAGAGCGACCTCTCCGACTCAAAGAGTTTCGTCAACAAGCTGGTCGACAAGCGTTACCAGGAATTTGCCGCGGCATTCTCCTTCAATGGCAGTGCGACGCCAGTTGCGCAATCAGATCACCAAATCGATGAGATGATCGATCTGTACACGGCGACCAAGAAGAGCCAGGTCGATGCACTTGCCGACGACTCGAAATACTACAGCGCCGAAATCGGCAACATCAGCAGTGCAGACCAACTCCTGAACAACGACCGTCTTCGCAACTATGTCTATTCGGCATACGGGATCGATCAAAGCAAGTGGCCAGCTGACACGATAAGTCAGGTCTTGCGCAGCGATCCGTCCGATCCAAACAGCTACGTCAACACCACCTTCGCTTCTCAGTTGACTGGCCTCAACGCCCAGCTTGCTCAAGCCAAATCGGATGCCAGCGCCGCTGATCTAAAGATAACCGATTACAAGGCCCAACTATCGCAACCGGGCGCCGACGTGAACCAGTTGAACATCCAGATCCTGGTCGAAAAAAGTCACCTGGAGTCATATACGAAAAGCATTTCCAGCCTCGGCGACCAGATCACGACGATTGGCGGGTTCGTAGACCTGGCCGGCGCGTTCGAGTTTTCGTCCGACGGGTCGCTTCCGTCAGGCGTGTCCGCCCAGACTGCTGCAAACGTCACGATCACAAAACAGCGGTTCGACGACAGCAAGGCCGACGTCTATTCGGCGGCAAGCCCGCTTAACGAGGCCTTTGCAGTCAGGCAATTCAGAACGGCGATCCTCAAGATCAATTCAGTCCAGGCGTTCGTATCAACACCAGCCGTGTATGATTTTGCGCTGGGCGCCGTCGGCCTCGATCCCAAGGGGGTCTCGCAGGCCACGATCAAGGCTGTCCTCGAAAGCGACCTCAGTGACCCCAAGAGCTTCGTCTATACCCTCAAGGACAAGCGGTACGTACAGCTCGCACACGCTTTCAACTTCGATGCGAAAGGCAATCTGACGACCCCCTTGGTGGCTCAGGACTCGGCTGAAGTCGTCGAGATTGCGAGGAACTACGTCATTGCAGCGCTGAAACAGGCAAGCCCTCAGCAGCAGACGGCCGTCCGGGCACAAGCCACGAAAGATGCGACGGCTTATCAAGAGGCAATCGCAGGCATCGACAGCGTTTCCGACCTTCTCGCAAACAGGCCGATGGTCGATTTCATTCTCGTGGCCAAGGGTTTGGACCCTAAGAAGGTCAGCACCGATTTTTTCAAGAAGATCTTCGGCTCCGACCTGAACAACCCAAAGAGCTTCGCGAACACGCAGAGCGATCCTCGCTTTGCCGAAATCGTGGCGTCGTTCAACTTCGACAGCAAGGGTAACGTCGCGCGTCTCCCGATGATGGGTCCTCAGAAGAGAGATCAATTCCGGGAAACACAGGCGAACTATCTCCAGCAAAGTCTGGAGCAGCAGCAGGGGGATACGAATCCCGGCGTACGCCTTGCGCTCTATTTCCAGCGAAAGGCGGGAGAAATCACTTCCGCATACGACATCCTTGCCGACAAGGCTCTTTCGGAGGTGTTCAGGACCACCTTCGATTTGCCTGACTCGATGGCCTCGATGCAGATCGATCAGCAAGCCAAGGTCGTGGACAAATTCATGAAGATCAAGGATCTTTCCGATCCGGCGAAGGTTGAAAAACTGTTGAGCCGGTTCTCCGCCATGTATGACGTTAGAAACAGCCAGAGCATCGACCAGGGTCAATCTCCCTTGCTCAACCTCTTTCAAGGATCGGGCTCAGGCGTATCAGGGATAAGTGAATCCACGTTCTTGGCCATCGCCAAGCTACGTGCTCACTGATGATCGCTCGCCGATACTAGCCCAACACCTCGAGCAGCAGCTCCATGGTCATCAGCACGGGATTGTCGCCGCGGACCAACCGGCCTTCGGCGATGCCGCCAGTGTAGTCGATCAGGGCAATGTCGAGCGCCGCCTCCGGTGCGCCCGAACTGCCCAGTACGATCGTCCCCGCTGTCACGGCGAGCTCGGTCGCGAACGGCTCGGTCACCCCGCCATGGGTGAAGCGCGCGCCGATGGTCGAGCCAACGCCGCCATGAATCTTCGCGCCTGCGATGCCGTTAGCGCGGCAGAACGCTTCGAGGCAGCTGGCAAAATCCTGGTTGGGCCGCAGCCGCAGCGCGAAGGCGCGGCTTGTCGTACGCGCGCCGGTGCTCGCAGCGGGCACCGGCCCGAACAGCTTGAAATTGGTCTCGGGATCGGGCTCCGCGGTGAACATCGCACGGTCGATGCCGAACGCTTCGACCTCGAATGGCTCGGCGACAACCGTCTCGTCCGGCAGCATGTGGCCGCCGCCTGCCTTGCCGTCCGCCTCCGTCCAGAGCCCGTGGCAATGAAAGAACGGGGCGCCGTCGCGCATACCGAGCGTCATGCTGCCGAGTTTCGTCCGCGTCACGCCGCTGGGACGAAAAGTGTCACTGTAGAACGCTGCGTTCTCACCTGTCTTCGACAGCGCCGGCATCACATATGCGAATGGTCCGAGCGCAGCGCTGCCAAAATTCAGCACGCCACTGGCAAACCCCTCCGCCGCAAAACCACGCCGCGCGGCTTCGAGGAGCGGCAGACCTGCTTCGAGCCTAAACGAGAACGCGCGTCCGCTCGCCTCGACCCATTGGATGCGTTCGGCGACAGGCGAGCCCGGCTGCTTGATACTTCGCATCGCGTATGCTCAGCCCGCCTGCTTGTTGTCGAGATCGAGCAGCCCGCGCGCCTCGAGCTCGTCGCGCACCATGCGCTTCGGGATCTTGCCGTAGCCGGACTTCGGCAAGGCTTCCCAAAAGAAGAACCGCTTCGGCATCTTGTAGCGCGGCACCTTCGGCAGGAGGAACGCCGCCATCTCCGCTTCGCTCACCGGCTTCTCGCCTTCGCGCGCGACGCAGACGGCAACGCCGACCTCGCCCCAGGTCGCATCGGGCACGCCGAGCACGGCGACCTCGCCGACCGCGGGATGCGTCAAGATCTTCTCCTCGATCTCGCGCGGATAGATGTTGGACCCCCCGGAGATGTACATGTCGGAGGCGCGTCCCGTGATGTAGACGAACCCCTCCTCGTCCATGTGGCCGAGGTCGCCGGTGCGGAACCAGCCGTTGCGGAACGCCTTCGCATTGGCCTCGGGGTTGTCGTAGTAGCCGGCGAGCACGGCAGGCCCGATCACGCAGATCTCGCCGCTCTGGTTGGCGGCCAGCTCGCGGCCCTCGTCGTCCTGGATCGAGACCTGCATGGCCGTGCGCTCGAAGCCGCAGGTGCCGATCTTCGCGTAGGGCCCGTCCTCGGGATCATGCAGCGCCGCCGGCAGCACGGTGATGTTGCCGGTGACCTCGCCGAGGCCAAAATACTGCACGATGACCTTGCCGAGCTTTTTCAGCGCGGCCTTCTGGTCCTCGCGGTACATCGGCGCGCCGGCATAGATCACGTGACGCAGCAAGGAATGATCATATTTGTCGGCGGCGGGATGCTCGACCATCATCTTCAGGATCGTCGGCACCGTGAAGAGATTGCTGACCCGATGCGCCTCGATCAAGCGGAACGCGTCGTTGATGTCGAATTTCTCCGTCGGCAGCAGGACGGTGCACACGCCGCGGGCGGTCTGCACCAGCTGATGCACGCCGGCGCCATGCGACAGCGGCGCCACCACCAGCGACGCGTCCGCTTCCGTGACGCCGGGTGTGAGATCGGCGAGATGGTTGGTGACGACAAAACCCATCTGGCCGTGGGTCAGCACCGCGGCCTTGGAGCGGCCGGTGGTGCCGGAGGTGAAGAAGAACCAGCAGGGATCGTCGTGCTCGACGGCAACGTTCGCAACGCTTGCACCGGCCTGCGAGGCGATGGCTTCCGCCACCGACCGCTCGCCGAACGAGCCCTTGCCGTCGACGCTCCAGGTGAACTCCAGCGCACCGCCCTTCACGGCTGCAGCGTGCTCGGGAAAATCGACGTGGCACAGGAATGCCTTCGCGCCGGAGGCCTGCGCGAGATAGGTGACCTCATCAGGCATCAGGCGGAAATTGGTGGGCACCCAGACCGCACCAAGCCGGAACGCCGCGAACATCGAGAAGAACATCTCGTCGCCGTTCTTGGAATGGACGAGGATGCGGTCGCCCTTGGCGATGCCGCGCGCGGCGAGTGCGGCGGCCAGCGCCGAGACCTGCGCATCGATCTCGCGCCAGGTCCAGGATTTGTCACCCCAGACGAAGCCGGGGCGCGACCCATGCCGCCGCGCATTCTGGGTCAGCATGTGAGCGAGATTCATGACGCGGCGGGACATGCGCATGGGCTGCATCGGGCTTCCTCTTCGACGGCGGACGGCGCACGAGCCGCCCGCTCCTTGCAGCCCATTTATCGCCATCGAACGCGGCGTAGCAAGGCCGCCGGCCGCGCATCTGCCCTACGGCTGCTTGAACGCAAACGGCGTCACCGTGATGGCCTTCTCCTTCCAGCAGGCCTGCGCACCGAAACCGCCGCAATAGCTGCCGTGCAGATCGAAGCGAATGGTGCGCGCCGCGCCACGCTTCATCGGCGGCGGTAAAATCTTGTAGCTGCGGACATAGCCGTCGAACACGGGGCGCACGCTGCCATCGGGCAGAGTCACCAGGACGTTCATGACGCAGCCGCCGGTTCCGCAATAGGTCGTCTCGCGCTCCCCGCATTTGGTGTCGCGGAAATCGACGATGTAATCCTCACGGCCGTCCCCGCTCAGGTCGATCTTGCGCACGGTGTCCGGGGCGAAAGCCACCAGGCCACCATCCTGGCTGTCGCATTCCTCATTGGCGTAGCGCAACGCCTTCTGCACGGCGGGCGGATAGTCGGCCGGATTGAATGGTTTTGCATCATCGGCGCGCGCAGCGCCGGCGAGCAGTGTGAGCAGGAGGATCAGATATCGCATTCGCGTTTGTCGCCGGCGCAGCCGCGACTGTTCAGGGAATTTTAAACATGATCGGCGCAACCTCAGCCAGTTCTCGCGTACAGAGTGCCGCATCATGGTCAAAGCGCCCGCCTTCCTCCTGTTGTCGCTGGCGCTCGCCGGATGTGCCGTGGCGCCCCAGGCGCACCTCTCCGCCGACCCCGCCTTCAAGCCTGCGCGCTATGCCTGGGACGGCGCCGGCCAGGATCCCAACCAGCCACGTTCCGGGGCTCCGCGTACCACCCGCGCCGACGCCGGCTCCGAGCGCAGCAGGTCGCAAGCCGGACTTCAGCCCTATTCGAAGGAATGGTGGCAGGCCCAGGACGGCATCGAGGCCGAGCAGGACGCCAGGGTTACCCGCTCCCTCGTCATCTGCCAGGGTTGCCTCCGCCCGCAGCCGCAATCTGAAGATTCCAGGCTCGCCAAAGCGACCGATTGAACCGAGCGGCCGCTTCGTCGGTCCACAGAGATGCGCGCTGACGCCGGCCGCTCCGGCCCTGCGGTCGCACGTCATTATCTCAGGGACATTTCATGCTCACCCGTCGGACCTTCGTCGCCGCCTCTCTGCTTGCCACCGCCTCCCCTGCATTCGCCGTGATGCCTGTCTCCAGCGACCCCGTCGCGATCCTGACCGCCATCTACACGCGCGCAGCCAAGGGCAAAGGCGATGGCGGCGGCGCCTTCGTCATCGAGAACAAGGCGGCCAAAACAAAATATCTCTCGAGGGCGCTGGTCGCGCTGTGGGCCAAGGCGGATACGCATACGCCGAAGGGCGATGTCGGGCCGGTCGATTTCGATCCCGTCACCAACTCGCAGGAACCGGACGTGAAATCCTTCAAGATTGACGCTGAGAAGATGGAGGCCGACAAGGCGACGATCGCGGTGACCATCACCGGCCACCGCAACGACCGCAACCCCGCCGACCTGATCGTGCGTTATGACTTCGTGCGCGAGGCCAATAGCTGGCGGATCGACGACATCAAGGGCTCGTCCGACGGCGAGGCCTGGTCGATCCGCAAGATGCTGACGGACTCGTTGAAGACCTGACGGGAGACACCATGAGCGACGTCATCGATAACAAGGCCGATCATCGCTTCGAGCTGGAGGTGGAGAGCCATCTCGCGACCGAACACTACAAGCTCGACGGCAACGTCATCACCTTCGAGCATACCGACGTGCCGAAGGAGCTCGGCGGCAAGGGCGTCGGCTCGAAGCTGGTGCAAGGCGCGCTCGACCAGATCCGCGCGGCCGGCTTGAAACTGATCCCGCAATGTCCGTTCGTGAAGGCATGGATCGAGAAACATCCGGAGTATGCGGATTTGGTGAAGAGTTAAGCGAGCGCAGGCCCACCGAGTGCGCGGCGGGCTTGCTCAAATCTACCGCCTATTGCCCATGCTTCAGCAAATCCTGGTCACTCAGATCCCAGTCCTGCCACAGCTGGAGCACGCCGAGGATCACTGCCACCGCTCCCAGACTCGTATGGTAGATCCGGAGAAAACCTTCGCCGGAATACCCGAACAGATAGGGCGAGACGATGAGCCAGAGCCCGACCAGGATCGTCGCCACCTCCTGCCAGCGCTGCAACGCCACATATTCGAGCTGGCTGAGGCCGAATACGACGAGGCCGATCGCGACGGTGTTCAGGACCATCACCTGGTGTTCGACGACCGGCGCGTGATCCTGGATGGGGAACCACGGCGACGCGACAATCAGCGCGCCGAGCAGCATCCCGCACCAATCTTCCCACGTTCGATGAGTATTGAAGAAACTAAAGTCCGACATCGTACCCTCCTCCAAAAGAGGCATACGTCGGCGGCTGGCAATCATCACACTCCGAACGTCTAGCGACCCTGCCGGCCGCATTCGGGCGTATGTCCTGAAACAACACTTGGGGAACCGGGCGCACGTTTGCAAGACTGACCAGCGTTTCTTGAAACAGCGAGCCGATTATGGCTCACGCGTTAGCGCCCCGAGCTTCTGCAGTGCATCATGGGCGGATGGCAGCCCTGGACGCAATTCCAGCGCCTTCCGGAAATCGGCAATCGCTCCCTGCCTGTCGCCGAGGCGCAGCCTGGCCTGACCGCGGTTGTTCCAGGAGAACACGTCGGAGGGATCGTATTGCAGCGCCTTGTCGTAGTCGGCGAGGCCGCCCTTGTTGTCGCCCCGATAGAGCCGGATCATGCCGCGATTGCGCCAGCCGCGTGCGTCGGTCGGCGCGACGCGGATCGCCTCGCCGTAGTCGGCGGCGGCCCGGTCGAACTGCTCGCTGTCGCGATAGACGTTGCCGCGGTCGATATAGGCAATCAGATCCGGTGCCAGCTTGATCCGCATGCTGTAGTCGGCGAGCGCGTGCGCCGTGTCGTGCTTGCGGGCGTAGACGAAGCCGCGGTTGGCGTAGGCGGTGACATAGTTGGGATCGCGCTTGATCGCTGCGTCGAAATCGGCAATGGCGCCGTCGAGGTCGCCCTTGTTGAAACGGGACTCCCCGCGGTTGCTGTAGGCCAGCGCCAGCGACGGATCGAGCTTGATGGCCTGGTCGTATTCGGCGATGGCACGATCATAGTCGCGCTTGAAGCTGTAGACGCGGCCGCGATTGTTGTAGGCGCAGGCATAGCCGGGATCGAGCCGGACCGACTCATCGAGATCGGACAATGCGGCGTCGAGCTCGCGTTTCTCGGTGAGCCCATGGCCGCGATTGCAATAGGCGCCGGCGAGCCTCTGCCTGCTCTCGCTCCTGGTATCGATCACGGTCGAGCAGGCCTTGACCCGCTCGCCCGGCGTGCTGGCCAGCCCGACGCAGGCCTCCCAGGCCGGACCGCCTTCGGCCGCAGCCGGCACCGGCGCGGTCGAGGCGAGCGCCGCGAGCAGCGCCATGAGGCGGAGCGGGACACGCATTTTCTGGATATCTCCCCTGCGGCAACCTCCCTTGGTCGCACCTTGGCAAGGGCCGGTTCAGGCGCCTAGATCAGAGAACACGCAGCGCTTCGAAGGGATCTGGCATGGCGGTACGGGACAACAAGGACAGGAGTCGCTTCGAGCTCGATGCGGGCAACGAAATCGCCTTCGCCAATTACCGGCTGACGCCGTCGGCCGTGATCATCACCCATACCGAGACGCCGCGCGCGCTACGCGGCCGCGGCATTGCATCCGAGCTGGTCAAGGGCGCGCTGGACTTGATCCGCCGTGACGGCAAGAAGGTGATCGCCGGCTGCGGTTTCGTCGTCGACTATCTCGACAGGCATCCGGAGGAGGCAGACCTCGTCGCCTGAATGCAAAAGGGCCCGCGAGATCGCGGGCCCATGGCTTACGACCGAACAATCGGTCAGTGCTTGATCTCCGGCGGGAGCTTGCCGCCATTGGCGGCGAGCTTGGACATCACCTGCTTGTGCAGCCAGACGTTCATGCTCGCGGAATCGTTGGTGTCGCCGCTGTAGCCGAGCTCCTTGGCGAGATCCTTGCGCGCAGCGAGGCTGGAATCGATGTCGAGCGCCTTCATCAGGTCGACGATCGAAGTGCGCCACTCGAGCTTCTCGCCCTTGTGGGCGGCGACCGCCGCATCAACGATCGAAGCAACGTCCACTGTCGACGCGGGCGCGGCAGCAGGGGCCGATCCGCCCGGCGCGGCGCTGGCGGGCGCGCTGCCCGACGGTGGGCTGCCTGCGGGTGCAGCGGAAGCTGGGTGGCTGCCGAAGATCGCGCCCATGATTTTCCCGAAAATGCTCATGTCTTCTCCCCGAAAAGGATCCGTTGGAAGGGCCTTGAGTGGCACTTATAAACGAAGTCACTGCGTTGCGCCCGCGAAGTTCTGCGAACCGACAACCAGCATCAGCTTATCTGCGGCGAAATGACGACCGAATGACATCGTTGAGGTTGCGGTGCGGCATCGAATCTCAACCAAGCGTGTGGGACAGGACTCGGAAATGGGCGTACGCTCCACTGTCAGCTCGCGGTGACGTCCGGAACTCGCGTCTAGCCGGAATCGCGAAACTCAGAAAAGCGGCCGCTTGCGCCGTTGCCGGCGCCGAACTCGGCCGCATGGCAAGGGAGCTAGCGACCATGGCCACACTCTACCCGGGCAATGTCCCCACTGTGGCCCAGACCGCGGATGCGGCTGGACCGGTGATCCGAACCATCCAACTGTCCGATCTGCACGACGCGCTCCGGCGCGGCTGGGAAGATTTCAAGGCGGTACCGAGCCACGCAATCATCCTCTGCGTGATCTATCCGGTACTGGGGCTCGTGCTCGCCCGCGTGGTGATGGGCTATTCGGTGCTGCCGCTGTTGTTCCCGCTGGCCGCAGGCTTCGCGCTGATCGGCCCGTTCGCCGCGCTCGGTCTCTATGAGCTCTCCAGCCGGCGCGAACGTTATGAGGAGGCCAGCGCCTGGGATGCCATGGAGGTGCTGCGCTCGCCGTCGTTCGGCGCCATGCTCGGTCTCGGCACCCTGCTGCTCGCTCTGTTCGTGACCTGGGTTGCGACCGCTCAGGCGATCTATGTCGCGGCGTTCGGCTATGAGGGCGCGACCGGGATCTCTGATTTCATGACGCGCGTGCTGACGACCCAGCAAGGCTGGTGGCTGATCGTGGTCGGCTGCGGCACCGGCTTCCTGTTTGCGCTTGCCGCGCTCTGCATCAGCGCCGTGTCGTTCCCCTTGATGCTCGACCGCCATGCCGGCGCGTTTGAGGCGATGGTGACGTCGCTGCGCGTCGTCGCCAAGAACCCGGTGCCGATGGCGGCCTGGGGCCTGATCGTGGCGGCGCTGCTGGCGCTCGGCACGATTCCGGCGTTCCTTGGCCTTGCCGTGGTGATCCCCCTGCTCGGCCATGCCACCTGGCACCTCTACCGCAAGGTGATCGTCTCGGAGCCCGGTGCACGTCCGGTGCCTCCCCCGCCGCATCGCCCGCGCAAGCCGGCCGCCGACTTCCCCGCCAACCTCTTCCCCTGGCGGAATCGGACGGACGCCTGACGATATCGTGACATGAGATCCTGCCCGGGCTCGGCTCGGGCGGGATCGCGTGCTGTCATACGCCTTGCTTTGGCCGCGGTTACAATCGAAATTGAGCCCGCCGGTCAGATCACTTCACGGAATCCATTTCATCTGATGACCCCGACGATTTCTCGTCTCGCTCTCGCAGCCTTCGCCCTCTCCGCGTCAATCCTAACCGCCCAGCCAGCCCTCGCCGCTGTTGCCTGCGGCTCGGGCAATTTCGACGCCTGGCTCGCGGACTTCAAAGCCGACGCCACGGCCAAGGGCGTCTCGCAGCAGGCTGTTGCCGCCGGGCTTGCCGGCGTGACGCTCGATCAGAGCGTGCTCAACCGGGACCGCTCGCAAAAAGTCTTCACCCAGACCTTCGAGGAGTTCTCCGGCCGCATGGTGCC
This sequence comes from Bradyrhizobium sp. Pa8, assembly GCF_052588265.1. Classification (NCBI taxonomy): domain Bacteria; kingdom Pseudomonadati; phylum Pseudomonadota; class Alphaproteobacteria; order Hyphomicrobiales; family Nitrobacteraceae; genus Bradyrhizobium; species Bradyrhizobium sp. Pa8. The sequence continues at coordinate 5,049,083 of NZ_CP176767.1, forward strand.
GCCGCGCATGCAGCGCGGCTCCAACATGATGAAGCAGTACGGCTCGGTGCTGTCCCGCATCGAACAGACCTACGGCGTGCCGGGCGAGGTGCTGGTCGCGATCTGGGGTCTCGAGACCGATTTCGGCGTCAACACCGGCAAGTTCGCCACCATCCGCTCGCTGGCAACGCTGGCCTATGATTGCCGCCGCTCCGACCAGTTTCGTGCCGAGCTGTTGGATGCGCTGCGCATCGTCCAGCGCGGCGACCTCGCCCCCGCCGACATGAAGGGCGCATGGGCCGGCGAGCTCGGCCAGACCCAGTTCATGCCGTCGTCCTGGATGAAATACGCCGTCGATTTCGACGGCAACGGCAAGCGTGACCTCTTGCACAACGCACCCGACGTGCTCGCCTCCACCGCCAATTATCTCGCCGGCTACGGCTGGCAGCGCGGCAAGGATTGGCAGCCGGGCAGTCCGAATTTTGCGGTGTTGCAGCAGTGGAACAAGAGCGAAGTCTACTCCAAGACCGTCGCCCATTTCGCGACTCAGCTCGCACGCGCCCCTTAAATAGCAAATAGCGCCCGAGAGGACGCGTAGGGCCGATCGCCCGGCGATCGGCCCTCTCTTGGTGCGTTTACTTACCCATGGTGGCGTTCATCGCCTTGTTCAGGTGCGCGCCGCACACACCCATTTTGCCGTTGAGCAGCGCATCCTGCGCAGCCGCGATCTCCTTCTGCGCCACGAACTTGCTGTCGCCGTCGGCCATGTTCTCGATCGCGGTCTCCGTCTTCTCCAGATTGGCCGAGCTGCAACCGCCCATGGCGTGCTTGGCGGCCTGGGCCGGCGCGACAGCGAACGCGACGGCGGCAATTGCGATAACCCCGAGTAACTTCGTCATGATGTTACTTTCCTTCTCTTCTTCTTGGACAGAACCAGCGACATTGCCGGAATCTGCGACATGACTTTCCTCCGGGCGCGGCAACTTGCCGCAATAAATTCCTCGCGAGAATTGCGTGATGTTGCGCGCGGCGCAGAGGCACCATGCGAAACTTCTGATTTTCATTACACCCTTGTAATGAATGTCACACGTTCGGCGTGTGTGCACCGCACCAGAGAAGCGGTTGCGGTCTGAAACGCGTCAGGGTGAGTTTCGGCGGACTCCTAGCCCGCTCGTCCGGCAGCCCAGAGCGAGTCGGATAGTCTGGACCGTCGCACGGTATCTTTCATATAAATGAACTAATATTCATATCTATAGTTCCACCATCATGCGATTCGCGCATGCTAGACTTGGGTGCAGACGCTGACTGATCGCCTTGAGAACAGCTGGAACCCTCCCTATTTCTATTTCACCGGTAACGAGAGTGGTTGCAGTAAACCCCGTGAATTCACGGTGATTTATGGCAAAGCATTCTCTATTTCGCCTACCCTTTGGGCGAGAGTGCTTCCGGGTTAATCGTCCGTTACCACCGCTATGCACCTCGCGCTTAGCTGCATCGCAACATCGGAACTTTCGCACTGCACCACTCTCACCTATATTCATTTCAACGATGAAGCTCGGGCAAGGGCTGAATCGAACTACAGGAGACTACCAATGCTGCTCTCGCTCATCCGCATGATCCAGGCTTTCCGGGACTATCAGCGCAATGTTGCCGAGCTGTCCCAGCTCAGCGATCGCGAACTGGCCGACATCGGCCTCGATCGCTCGGACATCCCGCGCGTTGCCGCCGGTCAGTATCAGGGCTGATTTCGTTCAGCCCTTCACCGGACGAACCGATAGCGCCCGCCTCGTGCGGGCGTTGTCGTTTCTGATGGCAGAAAACTCCATCTCGGCGATTCCACTGACCGCCGAAAAGCGCTACCTGTCCGCCCCATGACAGGACCCCAATCCAACATTGTGCACGTGATCGGCGCCGGCCTTGCCGGTTCCGAAGCCGCCTGGCAGGTCGCCAAATCCGGCGTGCCCGTGGTGCTGCACGAGATGCGGCCGGACCGCATGACCGAGGCGCACCGCACCGATGGGCTCGCCGAGCTCGTCTGCTCGAATTCGTTCCGCTCGGACGACGCCGTCAACAACGCCGTCGGCCTGCTGCACGCTGAAATGCGCCGGCTCGGCTCGCTGATCATGCGCGCGGCCGACGCCAACCAGGTGCCCGCCGGCGGCGCGCTCGCGGTTGACCGCGACGGCTTCTCGGCGGCCGTCACCAAGGCGCTCAACGACCACCCCCTGATCGAGATCGCCCGCGGCGAGGTTTCAGGCCTGCCGCCGGCCGACTGGAGCAACGTCATCGTTGCGACCGGCCCCCTCACCTCCGCGCCACTCGCCGACGCCATTCGCGAGCTCACCGACGAGAACGCGCTCGCCTTCTTCGACGCGATTGCGCCGATCGTGCATCGCGAGTCCATCGACATGTCAGTGGCCTGGTTCCAGTCGCGCTATGACAAGGTCGGCCCCGGCGGCACCGGCGCCGACTACATCAACTGCCCGATGACCAAGGAGCAGTATGACGGCTTCGTCGCCGCGCTGATCGCGGGCGAGAAGACCGAGTTCAAGGAATGGGAGACCAACACGCCCTATTTCGACGGCTGCCTGCCGATCGAGGTGATGGCGCAGCGCGGCCCCGAGACGTTGCGCCACGGCCCGATGAAGCCGGTCGGCCTCACCAATCCGCACGATCCCACCACGAAGGCCTACGCGATCGTGCAGCTGCGCCAGGACAACAAGCTCGGCACGCTCTACAACATCGTCGGATTCCAGACGAAGCTGAAATACGGCGAGCAGCAGCGCATCTTCCGCAGCATTCCGGGGCTGGAGAAGGCCGAATTCGCCCGCCTCGGCGGCCTGCATCGCAACACCTTCCTCAATTCGCCAAAGCTGCTCGACGGCCAGCTGCGCCTGCGCGCGCAGCCGCGGCTGCGCTTTGCCGGTCAGATGACTGGCTGCGAGGGCTATGTGGAATCCGCCAGCGTCGGCCTGATCGCCGGTCTCTATGCGGCAGCGGATGCGCGCGGCGAGGCACTGGCGAGCCCACCTACTACGACGGCACTGGGATCGCTGCTCGGTCACATCACCGGCGGCCATATCGAGACCATCGAGCCCGGCACGCGCTCGTTCCAGCCGATGAATATCAATTTCGGCCTGTTCCCGCCGCTTGCGAATGCTCCAACGAAGAAGCCCGACGGCACGCGCCTGCGCGGCAACGAGAAAACGGTGGCCAAGAAACAGGCGATGAGCGCGCTGGCGCTCGCCGATCTCGATCGCTGGATCGCCGATCACCTGCGCATCGCGGCAGCCGCGTGAGTTTTCGATGAGTCTTCCCAAAGACGACGCCGCGACACTGTCGGCGCGCTGGACCGAGGGCGTGCTGCTCAAGCGCGACGTGTTCTCCACCGTCGAGCGCGGCCGCTTCCGCGGTGACAGCGGCGAGGTCGACGCCGTGCTGCGCCGGCTCGACGAAGTGCCGTGGTGGTCCTTCGTGCTGGCTCGTCATCTGTTCGCCCGCGAGAAGCATGCGCTGGCCCTCGCCAGGGGGCTGAATGTCGGCCCTGAGCTACTCTGGGCCGGACGCCGCGCGCTAGTCCGCGGCTTTGTCGACGGCGTCGCGCTGCATCTTGCCAAGCCGCATGGCGACCTCGCCTATTTCCGCTCGGCCAAGGCGGCGCTACGCCGGCTGCGCCGCGCCGGCATCTGCCACAACGATCTCGCCAAGGAGCAGAACTGGCTGGTCGGCCGCGACGGCCGCGCCTATGTGACCGACTTCCAGCTCGCGGCCTGCTTCAACCGACGTGGCCGGCTCTACCGCATCCTCGCCTACGAGGACCTGCGGCATCTGCTCAAGCACAAGCGCTCCTACGCGCCCGAGGCACTGACGCCGCGCGAGCGAAAAATCCTGGCAAAGAAGTCATTTGCCGCCAGCCTGTGGCTCGCGACCGGCAAGAAGGTCTATCGCGCGATCACGCGCGGCCTGTTCAACTTCACCGACCGCGAGGGCGGCGGCCGCCGGCTGGTCAACGACGCCCCGGTGCTGGCCGAGCTGATCCGCAAGAACCCGGCCGTGCGCGACACCGCCATCGTCGCCTTCGCTGACCGCCGCTCCGGCGTCGGGCTCTATGCCTTCGTCGAGGCAGATCAGGCCACGCTTGAAGGCGAGCTTCGCAGCGAGCTTTCGGCCGCCAAGGGTCCCAAGCCGCCGGAGCACATCCAGGTCGTACACGCGCTGCCCCGCGATACCAGCGGCAAGCCGCGGACCGAGATCCTGCAACTGGTCGCCATGAACCAGCTCGATCTGATCGAGCCGATGATGAAGAACGACCAGGACCGCGCCTTCCTCAAGGACATCCTGGAACAGCGGAAGAACCTGCGGGACCGTTTCAACTTCGAGGCCGACCTGCCGACAAGCTGACGGGTTGCTCGCGCCTTGAAGCGTCCACATTGGCGATAGAGAAGCGATGGGATCATACGGGCGGCGGGTCATGGGCATTCGGGGGATGATGATGCATCGTGTGGTTGGCGGCGTGATCGCTGGCCTTCTGCTGCTCGCGGCCGCGCCCGCGATGGCCGACTCCCCGGCCGAGCTGATCTCCGGCTTTCGCCTCAAGCACGGTGAAGTCCGCGTCGTCCGCGATTCGACCCTCGACCGCATCGCCATGGACCAGGCCCGCGCGATGGCGGCGAAGGACGACCTCAGCCACGACGCGCTCGGCCCGTTCAACCGGCGCGTCGCACCGGCCGGCGCGGGCCGCGCCGCCGAGAACATCGCCTACGGATACGACAATTTCGAGAAGACGCTCGGACAGTGGATCGACTCGTCCGGACATCGCAAGAACCTGCTGCTGCACAACGCCTCCCGCGTCGGCATCGCCAGCGCCAAAAATGCCAGCGGCAAGCGAACCTATTGGGCCATGGTGATCGCGGGCGACTACGAGCCGAAGGGCAAAGGCAAGGGCAAGAAGGACGGGGAGCCGTTGGTTGCCGTGAAGCGCGAGGCCGCGCCCGCCAGCAAGCCGAAATCCAGCGGCTGCCACGTCAAGCTGCTCGGCCTCTGCATCTGAGGCGAGATAATGTCAGCCGCGGCGCGCGGCCTCGATCGCGGCGACGTCGATCTTCGTCATCCCCATCATCGCATCGAAGGCGCGCTTTGCCTCGGCGCCACCGGCCGCCAGTGCCTCAGTCAACACCCGCGGCGTGATCTGCCAGGAGAGGCCCCATCTGTCCTTGCACCAGCCGCAGGCGCTCTCCTGCCCGCCATTGCCGATGATGGCGTTCCAATAGCGGTCGGTCTCTTCCTGATCGTCGGTCGCGATCTGGAACGAGAAAGCCTCGTTGTGCTTGAAAATCGGACCGCCGTTGAGGCCGAGACAGGCGACGCCAGCCACGGTGAACTCGACGGTGAGCACGTCGCCGGCCTTACCCGACGGGTAGTCGCTGGGCGCGCGATGAATGGCGCTCACTGCGCTGTCGGGGAACGTCTCGGCATAGAAGCGGGCAGCCGCATCGGCGTCCTTGTCGTACCAGAGGCAAATCGTGTTCTTCGCCATTGCGCGTCCCCTTCGGTTCCAGGCCATCACACCGCCATCCATTGAGAATGGACGGCGGTGTGATGTCTTTCGCCTAGATACCCTCTTGAATGCGCCTCACCAAGGCGCGCCAATGCCGCGGCCTATGCGACCCGGGGTTCCGCCACGTCCCTGGCTTTCAGGTCTCGCGGAAGCACCGTCAGCAGCAGCAACGCACAGAGCACGCACAAGCCACCAATGACATAGAGCGCGGGTGTCGTGCTGCCGGTCATATCCTTGACCGAGCCAACCATGACCGGGCTGACGATGCCGCCGACCTGCCCCAGCGTGTTGATGAGCGCGATCCCGCTCGCCGCCCCCGCACCGGTGAGAATTTTCGGAGGCAGCGTCCAGAATGTCGGAATGGCCGCAACCACGCCGGCACCAAGGATGGCAAGCGCGCCAACCAGCGTGACGACATTCCTGTCGAATGCGCCGGACGCGAAGAAGCCCACGGCCGCGGTCAGAATCAAGGCTGCGACAAATTTCGGGCGCTCGCCTGATGCATCCGACAATCGGCCTACGACGATCATGCAGATGGCGCCGCAGATGTAGGGAACGGCGGTCAGGAAGCCGATCGCGGCCGCGCTTCCGCCCCCGGCCGCTTTGATCAGGTCAGGCGCCCAAAAATTGAGGCCGTAGGAGGCGATCTGGATCAGGAAGTAGATGAATCCGAGCAGCAGCACGCCGGGCATGAGCAGCGAGCGCCATGCCGAGTGCTCGCCGATCTCGCTCTTCTGGCGGTCCAGCTGAACCGAGATCAACCGGCGCTCGTTGTCGCTCAACCATTCGGCCTGCTCGATCCCGTCGTCGAAGCGCAGGAGCACGACGAAGCCAAGCGCAACGCAGGGAACGCCGCCGGCCAGGAATAACCATTGCCAACCCGCGAGACCGTGCAGCCCATTCAGATAATTGAGAATGAGGCCTGAGATCGGTGCGCCGATGATCCCCGAGAATGCGGTGGCGAGAAAGAACACGGACGTCATGCGGCCACGGTGCGACTTCGGAAACCAGAGCGTCAGATAGTAGAGAATGCCGGGCGCGAAGCCGGCCTCCATCGCGCCGATCACAAAGCGCAGCGCGTAGAACTGCCACTCGCTATGGACGAAAACCATGGCAGCTGTCGCCAGCCCCCAGGAGATCATGATGCGGGCGATCCAGCGCCGCGCGCCGAAGCGATAGAGCAGCATGTTGCTCGGCACTTCCAAAAGGACGTAGCCGACGACGAACAGGCTGGCACCAAAGCCGTAGGCGGTGTTGCTGAGGCCGAGATCGGCCTGCAACGCGGCCTTGGCGAAGCTGATGTTGACGCGGTCGAAGAACGCGAAGAAGTAACAGACGATGATCAGGGGCATCAGCCGCCACGCGATCTTCTTGATGACTTGATGTTCTGTAATTGCAGTGTCAAGGTCGGCGGTCGCCGTCGTGGCGATTGTCATGGTTTCCTCCATTATGTTTTGAAATTTTGATTGCAGTCGTTCTCAGCCTGCCTGCCGCAGCCGTTCGGGTATCGGATGCAGGTCGAGCGGGCGGCCGGCCTTGGCGACCTGCCCTGGCACTTCATGTCCGATCAGTTCGGGCAATCGGAACGAGAGATCGATCAGGCGCTGCAGATCGAGGCCGGTACGCAAGCCCATCTCATGGCAGAGATTGACGAGGTCTTCGGTACAGACATTGCCCGAAGCGCCCGGCGCAAATGGACATCCGCCGAGGCCGCCCAGCGCAGCGTCGAAGCGGCGCACGCCGGTGTCGCAGGCAGCGAGAATATTGACCAGTCCAAGACCGCGCGTGTTGTGAAAGTGAAGCGTGAGCATGTCCGCGGGGACCAGCATCAGAACCTCGGCCACCAGCTCCGAGACCTGAATAGGATTGGCCATGCCCGTGGTATCGGCGAGCGTGATGCCGTCGGCTCCGAGAGCGAGATAGCGCTTGACGATATCGAGCACCTTCTCGAACGGCTGCTTGCCTTCGAACGGGCAGCCGAACGCGGTCGCAATTGTGGCGTTGACCATGACGCCGCCGGCATGCGCCGGCTTCACGATCTCGGCAAGCGAGCCCAGCGACCGCACATGCGTCAGGTTCATGTTGGCGAGGTTGTGCGTCTCGCTCGCCGACATCACGAAATTGAGTTCGTCGGCACGCGCCGCCAGCGCGAGCTCAGCCCCCTTCCGGTTCGGGATCAGTGCCGTGTAGATCGTGCCGGGACGCCGCTCGATTCCGGCGAAAACGTCTGCCGCGTCGCGCAGTGAGGGGACGGCCAACGGCGAGACAAACGACGAGACTTCGATGCGGCCGAATCCGATCGCGGAGAGCGAATTGATCAGCCGGATTTTCTCACTGGTTTCGACCCATTTCGCCTCAATCTGAAGGCCGTCGCGGGGTGCGACTTCCTGGATCATGATGTCGGGTGACATTGCCATCATTGTACCGCTCCACTTCTGCGCAACTGCGCGATATCGCCTGCCTGCAAGCCGAGGCTCGTCAGCACCTCATCGGTGTGCTGCCCTAGTGTCGGACCGGACCACCTGACCGCGCCGGGCGTGTCCGAGAGCTTTGGCGCAATGCCCGGCATCTTGACGGTGACATCGCCCGGCAATTCGGTCGGCAGGATCATCTCGCGGGCGGCGTAATGGGGATCGTCCACGATGTCGGCGACCGAATAGATCCGGCCTGCGGGAACATCGGCCGCATCGAGGCGCGCGAGGATCTCGTCCATCGTCCGCTCCGAGGTCCACGCTGCAATAGCGCTATCAAGCAACGCGTTGCTACGAACGCGTCCATCATTGCTGGCAAGGGCCGGATCGTCGGCAAGGTCCGGACGGCCGACGACCTGCATCAGGCGCTTGAAGATCGCGTCGCTGTTGCCGGCGATCACGACGTGGCGCCCGTCGGAGCTTGGATATGTATTGGATGGACTGATGCCCGGCAGAGCGCCGCCGGTGCGGGTCCTGACATGACCCATGAGGTCATATTCGGGGACGAGACTCTCCATCAGGTTGAACACGCTCTCATAGAGCGAGACGTCGACCACCTGCCCTCGCCCCTGCCCCGTCTTGACACGAAGCAGCGACATCAGCGCGCCGATCACGCCATGAAGCGACGCAAGGCTGTCGCCGATGCTGATGCCGACCCGCGCCGGCGGGCTGTCGGGATCGCCGGTGGTGAAGCGCAGCCCGCCCATAGCTTCGCCGATCGCGCCGAAGCCGGAGCGATCGCGGTAAGGGCCTGTCTGCCCGTAGCCGGAGATGCGGACCAGTGTCAGGTCTGGATTGAGCTTTGAGAGCACGTCCCAGCCGAGGCCGAGCTTCTCGAGGCTCCCTGGCTTGAAATTCTCGATCACGACATCGGCTTGTGCCGCCAGCCGCAGCGCCACGTCGCGCCCGTCAGGCGACTTCAGATCGATCGCGATCGACTTCTTGTTGCGGGATTGCAGGTACCACCAGAGCGAGGTGCCCTGATGCAGCTTGCGCCATCTGCGCAAGGGATCACCACTGCCGGGTTGCTCGATCTTGACGACCTCGGCGCCGAACTCAGCGAAGAGCCGCGCGGCAAATGGTGCCGCGATCAAAGTTCCGAGTTCTACGACTCGTATTCCGGATAATGGTCCGTCCACGTCTGGCGCTCCTCGATCGTCTTTGATCGTGGTGTCGCCGAGCGCAGGGCCTTAAGTCCAATATCCTTTGATGAACACGCGTTCGCGGATGACGAACGACACGAAGGCCGCCATCAGTGAGGTTTGGTTCCGGGCAATCGCAGATGATCGAGCATCAACTGGCTCGTCGCCGACAATCCCGCGGGATCCCTGGCCACCAGCACGAGTTCGCGATCGGCCCAGTCGTCGCTCAACTCGACGGCTGTCAGGTTCATGCCGTGACTGAGGACCTGGAACGCACGGTCGGGAATGAGGCCAATACCCATGCCGGCCTGCACCATCCGGCACACCGCATCAAAACCCGGGACGTGGACCCGCAACCGGATCGACTTGCCGATCTGCTGCGCGGTATATTGCGAGCGCAGATAGATCGAGCTCGCCGCAAACAGGCCGACATGGTCGTAGTCGAGTGTGTCGGCGAACGAAACGTCTCTTGCCGACGCGAGCGGATGATCGGATCGCACCACGATAACGAGGCGGTCCCGCCGATAGGAGAACCGCTCCAGCCCGCGCGTCGACACGTCGGCCGAGCAGATGCCGATTTCGGCCACGCCCTCCTCGACGCCGCGAACGACATCGGCGCTCGGACGCTCCTGAAGATCGAGCCGCACCAGCTCGTGGGAGCGAAAGAAGCCGGGCAGATCGTCGGGAAGGAATTCGACGATCGACGACAGATTGGCCAGCATCCGCACATGCCCGCGAACGCCGCGCGCATGCTCGGCCATGTCGACGGCGATCTTCTCGACGTTGAGCAGCGTCACGCGCGCATGATGCAGCAGCGATTCACCGGCCGGCGTCAGCGCCATGCCGTTCGGATGCCGCTCGAACAGCGCGACCTCGAGCACCTCCTCGAGATCATGCATGCGTTTGCTGACGGCAGAGGGCGCGATCGCCTCGCGCTGCGAGGCGCGCGTCAAATTGCCTTCCTCACAGATGGCGATGAACAGCCTGAGGGTCGTGAGGTCGATCCGTCGGGTGATGTTGGTCCTGGGCGTCCCGGTCATTGAGCGGGATTGCGTTTTCTCTTGCATGGTCTGTTCCCGATCCGGGAAGATATAACGTCCGAAGTCACCGGGTTTCTCAAAATCCGGGAAGAAAGACCGCCGATTTGGAATCCGATACCAAGACGAGGCAATAATCCGCCATTTTGTTCCAATCTGCACATGAGCTTGCTCGCGCTCGTCAACGCGCCTAATTCATGGGATCGGGACAGCAGAGGCGGAGACCAGCATTGATCGACATCGACCGGATACGTTCCGACACCCCGGCCGCCTGCCGCCTCGCTTATCTCCACAATGCCGGCGCGGCCCTCATGCCAACTGCCGTCGTCGCGGCAATGAAGGACCACATCGATCTGGAGGGCGAGATCGGAGGTTATGCCGCTGCCGACCGCGAGTCCGATCGGCTCGATGCGGTCTATGGCTCCGTAGCGCGCCTGCTGAATGCCGCCCCCGATGAGATCGCCCTCATGGAGAACGCGACAATTGCCTGGCAGATGGCGTTCTACGCGCTTCCGTTTCGCCAGGGCGATCGGATCCTGACCGCCGAAGCCGAATACGCTGCCAACTACGTCGCGTTTCTTCAGGTCGCAAGGCGCACGGGCGCGATCATCGATGTCGTGCCGAGCGATGCCAGCGGCGAGCTCGACGTCCACGCGCTCGAGCGCATGATCGACGAGCACGTGAAGCTGATCGCCATCACCTGGGTTCCGACCAATGGCGGATTGGTCAATCCCGCGGCGGCGATCGGCAGGATCGCGCGGGCGCACGGGATTCCCTATCTGCTCGACGCCTGTCAGGCGGTCGGCCAGATGACGGTCGACGTCGACGCCATCGGCTGTGACATACTGTCGGCGACGGGGCGCAAATTCCTCCGCGGCCCGCGCGGCACGGGCTTTCTCTACGTTCGTCGCGAGCTGCTGCAACGGCTCGAGCCACCGATGATCGATCACTTCGCCGCGCCCTGGGTCTCGCGCGGTGAATATCGGCTCCGTGACGATGCCCGCCGTTTCGAGACATGGGAGAACAATTACGCCGCACGTCTCGGTCTCGGCACTGCCATCGATTATGCCCTCGCGATCGGCCTCGGCCCCATCGAGCAGCGCTGCCGTCTGCTTGCGGACCGTCTTCGCGGCGGCCTCGCCTCCGTTCGCGGCGTGACCATTCGCGACCTCGGACGCGCACCGGGCGCCATCGTCAGCTTCACGATGGATGGGTATGAGGCGGACGCCATCGTCAGCAGCGCCGCTGCAGCGGGCATCACCATCGGCGCTTCGGATCCGGCTAGCACCCGCATCGATGCCGAAGTCCGCTCGCTACCGCCGGTCGTGCGGGCCTCCCCGCATTACTACAACACGGAAGCCGAGATCGATTGGCTGATCGGCCACCTCGCGGATTTGGCGCCGCGATAGTGGCGCGCGCCACTCAGGTACAGCGCGCACTCAAGCCGGATGCGCCGAGCTTGGCCATGACCTCGTCCAGATGCGCGCTGTCGCGGGTCTCGATGACGAGCTGAAGCAGCGTCGCCTTGGCCGGCAGGTCGGAGAAGGTCCGCTGATGCGAGACCTCGATGATGTTGGCGCCGGCCTCGGCCAGCAGTGAGGCGACGGCAGCCAATTGCCCCGGCCGATCGGGGATGTCGAGCGACAACTGGGTCAGCCGTCCTTCGCGTGCCAGCTCGCGCGTCAGAACGGATGCGATCAGCCTGGTGTCAATGTTGCCGCCGCTCAGGACGAGGCCAACCTTCTGGCCGGCAAAGCGGGACGTATCGGACATCAGCGCGGCAAGTCCGGCTGCGCCGGCGCCCTCGACGACGGTCTTCTCGATCGAGATCAGGGTTGCGACCGCACGCTCGAGCTCGGCTTCGTTCACCAGCGCGATGTCGTCGACGAGGCGGCGGACGATCTCGGTCGTGATCTTGCCCGGCGATTTCACCGCGATGCCTTCGGCGAGCGTGTCGCCGCGCGCGGGCAGATTGCCGTCATGGATGGCGTTGTACATCGAGGGGTAGAGCCAGGCCTCGACGCCAAGAATCCGCACTGACGGCTTGATCGATTTCGCGGCAATGCCGATGCCGCTGATCAGGCCGCCGCCGCCGATCGGGACCACCAGCGTATCGAGCTCCGGCACCGCCTTCAGCATCTCGAGCCCAACAGTGCCCTGCCCCGCGATGACGAGGGGGTCGTCGTAGGGGTGGACGAAGATCATGCCGTGGGCCTCGCCATGGCTTCGCGCATGTGCGGCCGCCTCCTCCAGCGTCGCGCCCGTCACCACCACCGCGGCGCCGTGGTGCTTGGTGTTCTCGACCTTCACCATGGGCGTGCCGACCGGCATCACGATGGTGGCGGGAATGCCGAGCCGCTTGGCGTGATAGGCGACGCCCTGCGCGTGGTTGCCCGCCGACATCGCGATGACGCCGCGCGCACGCTCCTCCGGCGTCAGCGCGGTGAGCCGGTTGAGCGCACCCCGCTCCTTGAACGAGGAGGTGAACTGGAGGTTTTCGAATTTCAGCCAGATGTCGCAGCCGCAGATGTTGCTCAGCGTGCGGCTGTAGCTGCAGGGCGTCTCGACGACGGCGCCGCGGATGGTGTCGGCGGCGGCATGAATGTCGCCCAGAGCGACCGGCAAGCCGCTGAGATCGGGGGATATGTTTTGGGACAACTCAGCCATAGGACAGCATAGAGCATTTGGCCGTTTGAGGCGACAAGCCGGCCGCTATTTGGTAAATTCTCGGGAACGTGAAGCCCGCCATAGCGTCCATAGCGTGCGCAGTCGCGACGGGGGCTGCGACGCAAACGGATTGCGACCGGGTTGCGACAGGCGCTTGAGGTCACCCCGCACCTGGCTCAGCAACAGAAACGCTGGCCGCGCCGGCGCCGGCACCTCCGGCAACAGCGACAAGGCCGTCGTCAAATGCTGCTCGGCTTCGCCCACGAGCTGGCCGAGCACCGCATGCAGGTTCGGCGTCTCCTTGCCGGCGAACACGTCTTCCATCTGGCAACCATGAGCCGCCAGCAGCTGCTGCGGCAGGAACAGTTGCCGATGCGCCGAGTCGCGCGGCAGATTCGCAATCACCTGCGCGATGCCCTGGGCGAGCCCGGCATGCCTTGCGACATGCTCGGCCGCTTCCGAAGGTGGCGCCATGACCCGCGCCGCGAGGGCAAACAATGCCGAACAGGTCGCGTCCAGATAGCCCTCCAGAGCCGCCATGGTCGGCATCGGATCGTTGTAGAGGTCGAACTGATGCTCGTCGGCGAGCAGCGACAACGGCTCGACCGGCAGGTCGAAATCGCGGATCGCACGCAATAGCTCTGCCGCCACCGGATTGCCCTCGGCGCTGCCGTGGACGTGGCCCGACAGCATGTCGGTCCACCATTGCAGGCGGATTTCGCCGGGCAAGGGCTGGCTCACCTGGTCGCGGACGCGGACGATCTCGACATTGAAGGCATAGAGCGCCAGCAGCGCCTGGCGCTCGGCGGCCGGCGCAAACAGCGTTGCGGCATAGCGCGGAAAGTCATGGCTGCGCACGAGGCTGGCGCAGAAGGCGACGGAATCGGCCGGAGGCGCAGCGCTGCTCATGGCACGGCGATCAGCGCGGCCGCGACGCGGCGCCGCTCGCCGATCATGATGTTGTAGGTGCGTACGGCGGGACCGGTCTGCATCGTATCCAGCACCACCCTCACCGCCTTCAGCGCCTGCCGCAGGTCCGGCGGCGGCAGCCAGACGCCGGTTCCGGTGCCGATCAGAAGCGTGTCGATGCTGTTGGCCGCCGTGAAGACGCGATCCAGCGAATAGCGGTCGATCTTCGTCGGGTCCGTCACGTCCCAGGCCCAGATCGCGTCGGGCAGGCAGAGCAGCGATCCCCGATGCGACATGCCGGCAAAGGCGAAGCCGCCCTTACCATAGGCTTCGATCGGCGCCGAGCGGGGAAAATGCGGTGCGTTGGGATCGCCGGCCATGTGCTTCGTCCGAATGAGCTTACTGCCCTCGCAAACGCCTGCGAGGGCACGCGGTTCGGATCATGCCTTGTTTTTCTTCGCCGGCGTAGCCGTATCGGGCGCATCTTCGCGATGCTCGCCGACGCCGAGATAGATCAGGATCGGGGCCGCGATGAAGATCGAGGTATAGGTACCGACCAGCACCACGCCGAACATCATCACCGCCGTGAAGCTGTGGATGGCATGGCCACCGAACAGCAGCAGAGCCAGCAGCGCCAGCGTCACGGTGAAGTGGGTGATGATCGAGCGCGACAGGGTCGAATTGATCGACTCGTTGAGCAGCTGCGGCATCGGCATCTTCTTGTAGCGGCGCAGCATTTCGCGGATACGGTCGTAGATGACGACGGTGTCGTTGAGCGAGTAGCCCAGAATGGTCAGAAGGGCCGCGATGCTGGTCAGGTCGAAATCGACCTGGCTGATCGACATGAAGCCGATCGTCAGCACGATATCGTGCACGTTGGCGATCATGGCGCCGAGCGCGAACTGCCATTCGAAACGGAACCAGAGGTAGATCAGGATCGAGACGATCGCGAGCATCAGCCCGAGCATGCCGTAGGCCAGCAGCTCGCCGGAAACGCGCGGTCCCACCACCTCGACGCGGCGATATTCGACGGAATCGCCGAGCGCACCGCGCACCTTCTGCACCGCTTCCTGCTGGGCAGCGTCGCCGCCCGGCTGCTCCGCGACGCGGATCAGGACGTTCTCGGGGCCGCCGAACTGCTGCAGCTGGACTTCGCCGAGATGCAAGGCATCGAGCGTCGTGCGCATCGCGGCGATGTCGGCAGCGCCGGACTTGGCCTGCACTTCCAGCAGCGTGCCGCCGCGGAAATCGATGCCGAAATTCAGGCCATGGGTGAAGAACAGCGTGATCGCGACGATCGACAGCGCCGCCGAGATCGGGAAGCTGATCCGGCGGAAGCGCGTGAAGTCGAAATGCGTCTCGTCCGGGACGATGCGCAGCGACGGCAGCAGCCCGAGCGCTGCGACCACGGTGAGAACGGCAATAAGGATGCCAAGCCCGATGAGAACGTAGTGAGTCACAATCAGGCTCCTAGATCGGCACGCTCTGCGGCCGCTTCCACCGCACCCACCAGGCCACGATCAGCCGGGTCAGCGTGAAGGCGGTGAACACCGTGGTGATGATGCCGATACCGAGCGTCACGGCAAAGCCGCGCACCGGGCCGGTGCCAATGTAGAACAGCACCGCGGCGGCAA
The DNA here is from genome assembly GCF_052588265.1 of Bradyrhizobium sp. Pa8. NCBI lineage: Bacteria > Pseudomonadati > Pseudomonadota > Alphaproteobacteria > Hyphomicrobiales > Nitrobacteraceae > Bradyrhizobium > Bradyrhizobium sp. Pa8. The sequence continues at coordinate 5,064,479 of NZ_CP176767.1, forward strand.
TGAAGGTAGTGATGTTGGAATCGAGGATGGTCGCAAGGGCCCGCTTGAATCCGGCATCGATCGCCGAGATCGCATTGCGGCCGCCCCGCAGCTCCTCACGGATGCGCTCGTAGATCAGCACGTTGGAGTCGACCGCGATGCCGACGGTGAGCACGATGCCGGCGATGCCGGGCAGCGTCAGCGTGGCGTTGAGCAGCGACAACAGGCCGAAGATCATGGCGACGTTGATGGCGACCGCGATGTTCGCGAACACGCCGAACAGCCGGTAGGTCAGCAGCATGAAGATGATGACCAGGATCGAGCCGACATAGGCCGCAAGCTCGCCCTTCTCGATCGAGTCCTGGCCGAGGCCCGGACCGACGGTGCGCTCCTCGACCACCGTGAGCGGGGCCGGCAGCGCGCCGGCGCGCAAGAGGATCGCAAGATCGTTGGCCGATTGCACCGTGAAATTGCCGGAGATCTGGCCTTGGCCACCGGTGATGGGCTCGCGGATGACGGGCGCCGAGATCACCTTGTTGTCGAGCACGATCGCGAAGGGCAGCCCGACGTTTTCCTGCGTGGCCTGCGCGAACTTGCGCGCGCCCGAGGTGTTGAACTTGAAGCTGACCACCGGCTCACCCGTGCGCTGGTCGAAGCTCGCCTGGGCGTCGGTCAGGTCGCCACCGGCAACCAGCACCTGCTTCTTGACCACATAGGGCGTGGGCGGCGGCGAGGCGCTCATCAGCAGCTCGGATTCCGGCGGCAACCGCCCCTGCTGCGCCTGATCCGGCGGCACGGACGCATCGACCATGCGGAATTCCATCTTCGCGGTCTTGCCCAGCAATTCCTTCAGGCGAGTCGGATCCTGAAGACCGGGGACCTGCACCAGGATGCGGTCGTTGCCCTGGCGCTGGATGACGGGCTCGACGGTGCCGAGCTCGTTGACGCGGCGTTCGACGATCTGGATCGACTGCTCGATGGTCTTGCGCATGCGGTCGAGCATCGCAGCCTGCGGGATCGTCAGGCGGATCACGCCGCCGCCGGCATCGGTCACCTCAAGGTCGCGCTGACCGCTGGATCCCATCAGTCCGCCCAGCGGCTGGGACAGCTCGCGCAGCTTGGCGAGCGCCGGCTGCACGTCGGATTCCTTGGTGATGCGAACCTCGGCCGCGTCGTTGCGCACGGTCACGCCGCCGGTGAATCCGATCTTGGCATCGCGCAGCGTCCGGCGAACGTCGTCGCGGACCTGGTCCAGCCTCTCCTTCTTCACATAGCTGGAATCGACCTCGAGCAGCAGATAGGAGCCGCCCTGGAGGTCAAGGCCGAGCACGAGCCGGCGCTGCGCCCAGGCGGGCCAGGTCTTGACCTGCGCTTCGGGGAAGAAGTTCGGGACCGCGCAGAGGCACACGATCAGCGCCGTCAGGATAATCCCGAGCGCCTTCCACCGCGTGAAATACAACATCGACTGGACCTGTCAGATCAGGAGACTTGGGATGCTCGCGGAAGCGCTCACTTCGACGCGGCGTCGTCCTTGGCGGCTTCCTTGCTATCCTTGGATTCTTTCGCCGGCTCGCCCTTGGCGCGCACGCCCGAGATCATCTGGCGCATCTGCCGCACGCGCACGCCGTCGGAAATCTCGAACTCGATCTGGTCGTCGTCGACGACCTTGGTGACCTTGCCGACGAGGCCGCCCGAGGTCACCACGGTGTCGCCGCGGCGGATGTTCTTCACGAGGTCGGCGTGGTCGCGCACCTTCTTCTGCTGCGGACGCAGAATCAGGAAGTACATGATCACGAAGATCAGGGCGAACGGCAGCAGCGACATCAACATGCTGTTGGTGTCGCCGGCGCCCGCAGCCTGGGCATACGCAGGGGTAATCAGCATTCGGACGATCCTCGTGGAAACGGGGGAAAACCGGTCAGGCCCTCAAAGGCGACCGGTTCGGTCAAATTCGCGCGGACTATAGCGGCCATTGCCCCAATTGCAACGCTGCCAGACCGTCGATTTGGCCACCTTGCGGCGCGCCCTCAGGCCCGATAAGGCTGCATTCTCAGGAACTTCGGACATGCCCAAAAAACCAAGCAAAAGCCCGGCCGGCAAAGGCCCCCGCACCCCTGCCAGGACGCCTGCCCGCGTCGCGGCAAAACGTCCCAAGGCAACCCCCAAGGTAGTCGCTAACCCAGCCCCGGACCTGTCCCAGGACCGCGTCGTCCGCGCGCTGGAGACGATCGCGGCGCACCTCGCCGCCCAGGGCAAGCCCGCCGTCGAACGCGATTCGTTCGAGCGGGCGGACGCCTATGTCTGGCACCCCGACGGCCGCCTCGCTGCGGTGCCGCGGGTCAGCCGCGTCGAGCTGTTCCTGCTGAAGGGCGTCGACCGGATGCGCGACATCCTGATGGAGAACACCGAGCGTTTCGCCAACGGCCTGCCGGCCAACAATGCCCTGCTCTGGGGTGCGCGCGGCATGGGCAAATCGTCGCTGGTGAAGGCGGCGCATGCCAGCATCAACGCGGAGCGCAAATCGGCCGACAAGCTGAAGCTGATCGAGATCCATCGCGAGGACATCGAGAGCTTGCCCGCGCTGATGGAACAGCTGCGCGCCTCATCCTTCTACTTCATCGTGTTCTGCGACGACCTGTCCTTCGACGGCAATGATGCGTCCTACAAGTCGCTCAAGGCGGTGCTCGAAGGCGGCATCGAGGGCCGGCCCGAGAACGTCATCCTCTACGCAACCTCCAACCGCCGTCATCTGCTCGCGCGCGAGATGATCGAGAATGAGCGCTCGACCGCGATCAATCCCGGCGAAGCCGTCGAAGAGAAAGTCTCGCTGTCGGATCGCTTCGGCCTGTGGCTCGGCTTCCACCGCTGCAGCCAGGACGAATATCTCGCCATGGTGCGGGGCTATTGCAGCCATTTCGGCATTAAGGTCGACGACGAGGCGCTGGAGCGCGAAGCGCTGGAATGGTCGACCACGCGCGGCTCCCGCTCGGGCCGGGTCGCCTGGCAGTTCGTGCAGGAGCTCGCGGGACGGCTAGGCGTGAGGCTGACGGCGAAGTAGCGGTCGGATCGCAACCCGGCTACGTGCCGCCCTTCCCCGAAGGGCGCGTGCCTTGCTTCGTCATCATGTGCCGGGTCGGCGTGACGGGACTTTCAGGCGCGGCGGGCGAGATCGCAAGGGAATCGCGCGCGAAGGCCACGCCTGCTACACGCCGGCACTACGGCCTCGGTGGTGGTCACCGGAACGAGCTTCGACGGCGACCAGGTGCCACCGGCTGCCCGTGTGTTGCAAAGAATGATCAGCAAACTGACAAGCCGCAGCTTGATTGCTGCTAGTATTTTCTGACGATGGGCTTTGTCGTCGGAGGTGCTCCGGGCGCGGGCGGCGAGACAGAGAAGGTGACCCAGGTATTCCAGCCCGATGGCCGGTTTTCCGCAGCGAACTCGCCGTAAGCTTTCAAATTGAGATAGCCCTGCATGTCGCCGACCGGAAACAGGAATCCAATCTGGGGGCCGATGCCGACCACTTGGGACTGGAAGCAGCCGACACGGTCACCTGAACCGCTGTCGCAGCCGAGTTGCTTGTAGACATAGCCCACGAGGCCAACCATGACCTGCTTCGACAGGAATTGCGATGCACCCCAGTCGAAGTGCATGTCGACGCCATTTTGATACTGCGTTGCAGTGTTCTTGAAATTGTAGGTGAAGCCGAGCACGCCGGAGAGTTCGTGGCCGGTCTGCGGATTGAAATAGGTGTAGCCGCCACCGGCGTCGATCGCGCCGTGTCCGATGCCTATATTCGACAGGCGATCGGATTGGTAAGCGCCGACCGGGATGCCGCCCATGATATAGGTCATGTAGTTGTGGACCCCGGCGTTCCAGCGCAATTGGAATACCGGCGCTACATCCGCAAAGCCCCATGTGGTGTCGCTGATGGTGTCGGACCGCGCGAAGGGAACAGGGGCGAGCGGCGGCGCCGAGATCACACCGGACAAAGTCCCTGCTAAGCTGGTGCCGACGACGCCGTAGGCTCCCAGGAGGGACACCGACGCCTGGCCGCCGAGAACCGGCGTTGCGAATACATAGGTCGGGAGCACAAAACCAAGATCGCCCGTGGCGTTGACGTTCAAATTCAGATTTGCATTGAGGGTGCCGTTGACGGGAACCCTATTGAGCGTGAATTCACGCGCACGCGCGACGTCGGCGCCAGCGGATACGGAGGTGTGATAGTAGATATTCGTTAGCGACCAACCCGGCTGCAGCGGTGTAGCCGCCAAGCTTCCAAAAAAGCCGGGGACCCAGAAGCTGACGCCGCCTTCATCGGCCGACGCACATTGGGAAAAAAACATGATCGAGGGCGCCAAGACCAATGCAGCAACGCCAAGTCTGCGTTGACGTGCTGATTTCGGTCGCTCACTCTCCGCCGCCAGTGCAACTTCCGCTGTCATGTCGTGCCTCGTGAGATGTGTGGCCGCCGAATACAACTCGGCGACAAGCGTACCCCCGAGGCGACCGGGGCTCATCATGTAAAATTCAACGGGGATAGGTCTGTCGTAAAAAAGATCAATGCTGCGACCAAAGAGCCACATCCGCTAACCCAAGTCCGGTCGGGCGCCACGGCAGACCTACTGCAAACCTCTCATAGCTGGAAATGTTGAGTATGCAGTTTGTGCCACCGATTCTATTTTCGGCCCCCACCAACGAGTGAGAAAAAAAGCAAGCTCGCATTACCGTTCGCCGGCGTCTCTTGCTGCAACGCGATGCCAGCCGTTGTTCGGTCGCATAGTGAGCCTCACGACCGCTTATTGGTAATCGGGTGTGACCAAGAGCAAAGTTGCCAGACGATGAACCTCAAGCTCACGCTCGTCGCCGTTGTTCTAGCGTCAGTCTTCCGCACCTGTGTCCACTCTCCCATTCGAGGATGCGGTCGATGCTCACGCCGGAGCCGATTACGCCAAGGCCCTGCGTCTTGTTCGTCCGCTGGCCAATGATGGTGACGCCGCAGCCCAATTCAATCTTGCTGAGTTTGCGAGCTATCGCGAACTGAGGCAGCATTTGTGACAGGATAACGATTGATGCGACGCGGTTAGAGAGAGGGACTCAACCTCGCAGTTGCCCGAATGTCACCGCATCGAAGATTGCACGAATGGTTTGATCTGCATCAAACAAGTCGGTTGGCTGGAAAGTGCTTCTGGGAATATGTTTCGGAGTTGTGGCCTACCTTGAGGAGGCGACGGTGCGGAAGATTTTCCTTGCAGGTATTGCTGCTGCAGGATTGTTGAGCGGCTCAGCTCTTGCATCGGATTTGCCGATCAAAGCCCCACTGTACAAAGCGCCGATCGTCGCGCCACCCTATAGTTGGTCAGGGTTCTATGTGGGCGCCAACTTCGGCGGTGCATGGTCCAACGGCGGCCTGAACATTCCCGGCAACAATCTTTATGGCGGGCTCAGCGAATTCGTTGGAGGCGTGCAGGCGGGCTATAACTTCCAGGCCGGTCACTTTCTGTTTGGTGTCGAAGGTGAGTTCGATGGAGCCGGCTTTGGTCATCCGGTCCTTCCTGCTCCGACATTAGGCTTTGTAGACCAACACTGGACCGGCACCGTGGCGGGCCGTGTCGGCCTCGTGGATGATCGATGGCTCGTATTCGCCAAGCTTGGCGGCGGTTGGGTCAACAGCAGCGCTACTTTGAACCTCCCCGGCGCCGCTTGGAACGGGACCAGCACGAACACCGGCTGATTGGCGGGCGCTGGCATCGAATACGGCTTCAAGTCGCATTGGACCGTCAAACTCGAATACGATTATCTTGGCCTATCGAACTGGAGTTCTCCCACCCTCCCCTCGGTCGCTTTGAACCGCGACCTTCAAATGGTCAAAGCTGGCGTCAATTATAAATTTGAAAGCGGCCTCCCCGCGGAGGTTGAGGCGGCGAAGCATTCCCACGAGCCTTCAAAAGACGAAGACCTGCAAAAGCAGTCACAGAATCCGATTGCGGACCTGGTCAGCGTGCCGTTTCAGAGCAACACCAATTTCAATACCGGACCATTCAATCGCACCCAGGAAGTATTCAACATTCAACCCGTCGTGCCCATGCATTTAAACGAAGACTGGAACGTAATCTCACGTACCATCATTCCGTTGGTGAGCCAGCCGAGCCCGTTCTTCGACAGCAACACCAACGGGATTGGCGACATTACTCAATCTTTGTTTTTGTCCCCCGTGCACCCCGGGCCGCTGATCTGGGGCGTGGGACCAGTCTTCACCGTTCCGTCCGCAAACGATCCCATCCTCGGGACCGGTAAATTCTTGTTCGGCCCGACGGCCGTGTTAGTGGTCACGCCCCCACATTGGGTGATCGGCGTATTGCTCAATAACCAGTGGTCGGTCGGCGGCAATCCACTGTGACCGCCCGTCAACGCCTTCCTCGCCCAGCCCTTCGCCAACTACAACATGGCGCACGGCTGGTACCTGAACACATCACCCATCATCACCGCGGATTGGCTCGCGGGGAGCGGTGGACGGTGCCGGTCGGCGGCGGTATCGGTCGGGTTTTCAGAGTGGGTGATCAACCGGTCAACGCATCGATCCAAGCCTATTACAACGTGATACGTCCGACTGGCGCTCCGGCCTGGTCACTGCGAACTAGTGTCGCGTTGCTGTTCCCGGTTAAATGACGTGCCGGCCTGGCGCACAATCAGACTTGTGCCCCGGTGTCCGAAGTGGATGATCGCGTCCTTTGTACTGTGGGCCGACAACTTCCCGACGCCGCGTAATACGGTCCACCTCGGACTCGGTTCGGTTCAGAACAAATCTCCGATTGGCAGAATACATCCGCGGTCAAGATCGCCCCGGAATTTGCGTGGCGCCACCAACAGCTAGTTCAACGCAGAATCGTCACACCATGCGTCTGCAATGCCTCGATGATACCGTCGAAGATCAGCGCAACGCCCATCGCAGAGACGAAGAAGCCAACTATTCGGGTGATAGCATCGATCCCCATTGCGCCGAGCTTGTCGAAAAGTTTCCCGGCATATGCCAGACACAGGTAGGTGACGACCATCGTCGCGAAAATGGCCACGACGATCGCTACGAAAGAGGCCAGTTCCGCTGATGATCGCTTAATCGTGGCAGTCATGCCGAGGATTGTGGCGATAGCGCCTGGTCCGCACATGAGCGGCATCGCAAGCGGAACGAAAGCTATGTTACCGCTCTGATCCGCGCCGCTGGCTGGAATCACGCCACCGGAAGCGGATGGTGAAAATAGTTCAAAGCCGATCTTCATCAGGATGATCCCGCCGACGATGCGGACCATGCTCAGCGGCACGCCGAACAAGCGTAGGATCAGCGTTCCGAAGATCAAGAAAAAGAGAGATAGAAGCAGTGCATAGAGGCAAGCTTTCCATGCCACCTTGCGATGTGTGGCGGCGTCCTTGCCTTCCAGCATCTTCAGATAGACCGGCAGGACCTCGAACGGATTTATTATCGCGAGCAAAGTCGCGAACGTACCCACGAACAGCGAGAGTTCATGACTCATTATGCCTGCGCCTCACCCTTTCTCCGGGTGCTCGACTTCGGTGAAAAGGCTCCCCTGTGCCGCACCTGAGCCTGCGCGGCCGCCGCCCGCACCGCGGAGCACCCATGCTGCACCCACTGCGAGAACTGCACCCACGAGTGGACCTGCGACATATACCCAGTAGCTCGTGAAGTCGGTCGCGATTAAGTTCGGACCGAACGTGCGCGCGGGGTTCATCGACGCTCCCGAGATAGGGCTCCCCCAAAGCCCGGCGAGCGCAATGTACGCGCCGACACCGATCGCGCCGAAGATCCCGATGTTCTGGGCGCCGGACGCCGTACCGAGAATGACACTGACGAGACCGAGGGTCAGCACGGCCTCCATCAGGAACGCCTCGGAAGAGGAGTATCCCGAGGCGGGATAGTTCGACCCGTAGTTGGCCGGCACGTTGATCACCGCGTGTAGGAACTGAGCCGCGAGCGTCGCGCCGATCAACTGCACGGCGATGTATCCCGGCACGCGACGCCACGGGAAGTCGCCACGCAGCGAGAACGCGATACTGACCGCGGGATTGAGGTGAGCGCCGGACACCTTGCCCATGAAGAGGATGATCGCCATCACCATCAGACCGGGTGCGACGACCGCAGCGGCACGGCTGATCGTGCCGGGAAAGGCCTGCCCCATCATGCCGCCACCGGCGGCCACGAGGACGAGGAAGAACGTTCCGAGCAGCTCCGAGAAGAGGCGGCGCCACTCTTGGCTCGGATCGTGGAAGTCGTTTAGCGACGCGACAAGCTCGTGATCCAGATGGCTCAGTGTTCTGTCGGCCTCTGCTTGCGCCATGAGCTACTCTTTCCTCTGGTCGATGCCGCTGTCCGTTAGCCTCTCGCACCAAGCCTGCACGGCTCGTCGGGTCATCGGCGCGCTTGCGGATTTCGCGCGCTGGATGAGCATGCCTTCAATCCTCCAAGACGGGACCACACCAGCCGGGCAGGTAGCTCGCCTCCTCTTTTTTGGCCAATTGCAGGGCTTGCTCGAGGGCTTCCTCGAAGCGGGTCTCAACGGTTTTGCGCTTGACCTGTCGACGCAAAAAATCCGCCCACAAGAACTCGCTGAACGGCGTCGTGTCCTTGGCGTACCCGCCGACGCGCCGCAGTTCGCCCGCCAACGAGCGGAACGGATCGTCAACAAGCCCGGCCACGGTTTTCGGCAAATCCTTGTAAGGGCGCAGACGGCCCTCGTCGTCGTACGAATGCATCCAGCTGTGATTGTCCAGGACGAACCAGAACGAATCGGGCTCCAGCGTCCTGAGGTTTTTCACCACCGTAACCAATACCTCTTCGACCCCTTCTTCATGGAGCGCACGCGCCAGGTGGTGATGATCGATGACGTAGTGGCGGTCCTTCGGGCCAAGCACGACCGGGATCATGTGCTTGCCCAAGAACTCGGCTCCCTTGTTTTTACTCTCGTCACGCCAGCGCTTGCGCTTCTCCTTGACCTCCCGAATGCCGACCGTCATCTGGGTCGGGCGCAGGTCTGCGATCGCAACGGGCTTGAGAATGGGTTCACGGTCCGACATCGTGCAGACTTCTTTGATCACTAGTCCGGAAATGTTCGCTTTTAGAAGACGTCGTCGCCTCGTCAGCAACCGACGGCGAGGCCAGCCGCGTCCGGTCGGTCCCGATCACCGGACATTCTCAGCGCCCGTCGGCAAAGCCCGCCTTTATAACAAGACCCTTCGTTGTGCTCACGGTGGACTATTCCATTGATCTGGATCAACGGTCGGCCAAGACTCTTGGCGCACGCCGTACCGGGGCTACACGGACATGATGGCGCTTCGTGATTGTGGTCGATGACGATGCGGCCATCCTGAAGCGTATGGCGCATGCTGTTCGCAGGTTTATCTTCGAATAGTCAATTCGAGGGGGTCTGACCATGAACATCACTCCCACCATGCGCGCATTGGTATGGTCGACCTCCGTTCTGGCCCTCACAATTGGTCCGACCTTCGCCCAGCAGATCTCGGGAACGCCGGGCTCACCCAGCCCCACGACGACGATAGACGGCAAATATCTCCCAAGCCCGCCCGCGCCGTTCGGCGGAACGATCAATATGGATGCCAAGGGTTCCAAACTCTATTGGCCACCGACCGTGATGCCGCCCTAGGGGGCGCCCAACGTCCTGGATGTCCGCGCCTCGAACGCGGTGCCGCAGGCGACAAAGATGGTCGGTGTGTGCAAATCCGGAATGCGTTGGGTGCCTCATGCCGGTAACGATGTCCACTGGCTATAGCCGTCCAGATGGCACTTATGGGTCCTTAGAGGATGTCAGTCGAAGGCAAAGATGCGCTTCCAGTCCTTCTTCATGTCGACGACCGTCCACTTGTTGACGGCCGCGGCGTCCAGCGCGACGTCGAGTTTCCCGAAATGTGAGTCGCGGTCGTAGGCATATTCGCGTTCCGCATCCGTATGGTGAACGATAAGGCCGAACCGCGCCCCGCTGGCGCCGAGTGTCGCCCATTGCAGCATTTCAAGATCGCCATCGGAGTTGCCGAAGGCGGCGATCGGACGGCGCCCGATGTGTTCGTTGATCCCGATCGGCTTGCCCGCCTTGTCATCGATGAAGTTGATGTCAGGCAGCCGGAAGAGTGTCGGCGCGCCGTCCTTCATCTCAAATCGAGTCTTGATCGACGACCCCACGACCTGCTCCGGCGGCACTCCGTAGATCCGTTCGGTCCACGGCCGCATGAATTCAATACCGCCGCCTGACACGATAAAAGTCCTGAACCCGTTGGCCCTGAGATAAGTGAGCAGCTCCAGCATCGGCTGATAGACGAGCTCGGTATAAGGGCGCTTGAAGCGACGGTCGCGCGCGGTCGCAAGCCAATCAGTCACGATTTTTTCGAACTCAACCGTGGTCATGCCGGCATGTGTCACCGCGATGATCTCGACCAATCCCTTTTCGCCGGAAGCCGCCAGCGCCTTCAGATCGTTGTCGAGCACCGCTGCGAAGGGCTGCTTGCTCTTCCATTCCGGATGCATAGGCGCAAGCGCCTTCACGCGGTCGAGTGCGAAGGCCAATTGGACGTACATCGGCTGCTCGATCCAGAGCGTGCCGTCATTGTCGAAAGTTGCGATACGATGCTCGGGGGGAACGAAATAGGAGCCGTTCTGCGTCGTGACGCGCGCGACGAAATCAAGAATTGATGACTTTGTGGCACCCTCGTTCCAGGACGGCAGCGGGTCGCCCTGCGTTTGCGCCATGGCGGACGTGGAACGCAGAGCGGCAGATAGAAACGGAAGCATCGCCAGAGACGAGAGCAGTGCGCGACGGTCAAGGCGTGGAAATCGCATGGTCCGTTTCATTGTCGATCCGTTTTGATTGTGCGGTCCCTACCGGTCAACATTGAAGGTGCGTGCGAGGCTGGTGTATCGCTGCTGTTCGTAGCACGCTTGCCGGCATGCTGGTTCGTGAGGAGCTGGATTCTCAGCGCAGTGGATTGGCGGGTGCCGAAGTGGCGCCCGCCAATGCATACTGATCCGTTAGTCGCTGCGACCGGCAGTTTTGGCCTGCTTGATCTGCTGCATCACCTGATCGAGGTTGTAGCTCGCCGGGTCCTGCAGCGGCGGGTACGCAATATAGCTCTCGAGCTCCTTCAGCCAGAGCGCCTGGCCGATGGGCAGCATGTTCCAATCATAGATGTAGGCTGTAGACGGGGAGCCGATTGTGCCGCCCTGGCCCATGAGCGTCTTGTATTGTGAACCGATCGAGATCTCGAACGGGTCTCGCTTGATGTTGACGACCTGGGCCCAGTGATAGGGAAGCGCTCCGGCAATAAAGCCCGCCGGGCTGTCGGACACCATCGTGAAGTAAATCTTCCAGTTCTTGTAGCGGACCGCCGACGGGTCCTTCCCCGAATAATAGAAGAAGGTATCGCGGGCAGACGTTTCCGAACGTCCGGAAAGGTACTCGGTCTGATCGACGCCATCGAGCGTCGTCTTCACGATGCCGGGATATTGGCCGGCCTCGATGCGCTTCTTCAGCGCGTCTCCCTTTGCGCCACCCGCGATGCTGACAAACGTGGGCAGCCAGTCGAGCGACGCGAAGATGTCGTTCTTGATGGTGCCGGGCTTGATAACCCCCGGCCAGCGAACGAGCGCCGGAGCGCGCATGCCGCCTTCCCAGGTGGTCAACTTGCCACCCTTGAACGGCGTGGTGCCGCCGTCCGGGAAGGTTTCCGTCTCGGCGCCGTTGTCGGTCGTGAACACGACGATCGTGTTGTCCAACTGACCCATGTCCTGAAGCTTTTTGAGCACATAGCCGATGTTGTCGTCCATCTGCTTCATGCCGGCCTCGTTGAGGCCCCAGTCCTTGCCGCCGGGTTCGCCGATCATGGCCGCGTACTTGTCATTCAGCACGGTCGTGATGTGCATGCGCGCAGGGTTGTACCAGACGAAGAAGGGCTTGCCCGTCGTCTTCGGATCGTTGCGATCGATAAAGTCGATGACCTTAGCCGAGATTTCCTCGTCGACACCCTTCGATCGCTCGAGTGTCAGCGGGCCCTGATCGATGCACTGCTGAGTCCTGGATGTACCATCGGACTTGCACGACAGGACGTTGCGCGGAGGCGTCAGGCAAACCGACGTTTTCGGATCGACCGCGCCCGGTACCTCCGGGATGCCGGGGATTGGCGTATTCTTGCATGGCGGGGCAACTGTCTGCTGGGTGGGAGACTTGTTGATGTCCGGGAAGCTCACGCCCTGCATCGCATCGAGGTGATACAGGTAGCCCCAGAATTCCTGGAAGCCATGCGCGGTCGGCAGCGCGTCGGTGTGATCGCCAAGATGGTTCTTGCCGAATTCGCCGGTGTTGTAGCCGAGATCGAGCAGAAACTTTGCGAGCGCCGGCGTGCCGGGCCGCAAATAGGACGGGCTGCCGGGCAGTTGCGGAGGAATCATTCCCGTTCGCAGCGGATGCATGCCGGTGAAGAAGGCATTGCGACCGGCGGTGCAGCTCTGCTCGGCATAGTAATGCGTGAAGATGGCGCCTTCGTTGCCGATGCGATCGATGTTGGGCGTCTCGCCGACCATCAATCCGCGATGGTAGATGCTCGGCTGGTACAGGCCGATGTCGTCACCCATGATGAAGAGGATATTGGGCTTTTGCGCCGGCTGTGCGGTCGCCGGCGTGCTGGCTGCCCCGGACAGCGACATCAATATCGTCGCGCCAAGCAGCGAGGCGCAGGACCTCTTGTGGCAACTGGACGTCTTGAACGGTGGAATTGCGGCAAACGGCGGCTTGTCATTGAATATGCAATTCAACATGGCCTCGCTCTCCCATTATGATGCGTTAGAGACACCTCGCCTGATGCACCGAAATCCAAGGTGGCTCGTGGATGTGTCGACCGGCTCCGCATGTCGCGCAGCCGGCCGGTAGCGTCGGCAGTAGTTCGGCGCGCACAAATGCGAGCCGCCTTTGATGACCTTGCGTGGAATCTTGACGTTGGTCGTTCTGGGGTCGTAGCTGTCGGCCTCGCGGCCGCCGCGCGGGTTCTCTGGAATGCAGCAGGCTTTTGCAGCGTCGGCCTCATGCCGAGGCGCGTACCAGTCGGACGTCCACTCCCAGACGTTGCCGATCAGATCGTGCAGCCCGTAACCGTTCGGCGGGAATGCGGTAACTGGCGATGTCCGTTCGAATCCGTCGTCCCTGGTGTTCTGGCGTGGAAATTCGCCCTGCCAGGTGTTGGCCATGTGACGGCCCCCGGGCGCAAATTCATCTCCCCATGCGAACTCGGCGCCATCCAATCCGCCGCGCGCCGCAAATTCCCATTCCGCTTCGGTCGGCAAATCCTTGCCGGCCCATTTTGCGTAGGCGAGCGCATCACTGAAGGCCACATGCACGACGGGATGATCGTCCAGCCCGCGGATATCGCTGCCCGGCCCGTAGGGATGCCGCCAGTCCGCGCCTTTGGCGAAGGTCCACCATTGGCTGAAGTCCCGGAGACTGACCGGATACGCGGGCGGAGAGAACATCAGCGAACCCGCGTAGATCATGTGCGGGAGCATTCCCGGATAGTCCTTTGGATCGGGCACGATCTCGGCAAGGGTGACGTGGCCGGTAGCCTTGGCGAACACCTTGAATTGCCGGTTCGTCACTGGATGGCGATCCATCCAGAACGCGTCCACGGTGACGCGGTGGACCGGCGCTTCCTCCGGATAGTGCCGATCCGAACCCATGCGAAACGTGCCGCCGGGCACGTACAGCATCCCCTCACCTGCTGGATGCTGGAGCGATTGTCCGGAGTCAGGCGGTGATTTCGTATCAGCCAGTTTCATGCCGATCTCCGGATCCACGCATCATTCGCCTGCGCGGCTACGGAGACGGAACGCAAGACTTCCCGGTTGATCTAGATCAAGGGTCCTGATCGGGTCATTCACGACGGCGCTGGGTCGCCAGCAGGCGCTGCCATGTCCGCTGCGCCTTCGAAACCGAAGCAGATTCAGAACATTAGGTCATTCCACCGGCAGCCATCGGCTACTTTGCATGGGGTTGTTTTTCGATAATTTGATCGTCCGGTCACAAAAGCCTCGGGCCGAACCTGATCCCATTCCTTTTGGCGGCCTGCCGGAGCGAAATCGCATGAACACGACCCGCTTCCGGCATACGTCGCCCTTTTATTAATCCGAATTTGGCTGCGCGCTAATCTACGCGACGGTTCACGGCAGCTTCTCGGCTTGGCGATTGCTGTCTCTGGAATACTGGATCGTTCGCCCCAGTGCGCAATTGCGCGCAAGGCGGACGATGACAGCGTGTTCGTGGTGGTTGCGTGCCCTGCTTCGGGAAGCCTGCGCCTCACGCCCCGTTCAGGAATTGAAGCGGGTCAACCGGGCTCGATCCCTTACGGATTTCGAAGTGGAGCTGCGGCGACGCCACCTCCCCGGATTGACCTGACTTGGCAATGACCTGACCGCGCTTGATGGTATCGCCGCGCTTCACCATCAGCTCACTCGCATGGGCATATGCGGTGACGTAGCCGTTGGAGTGCCGAACCAGGACCAGATTGCCGTAACCTTTGAGCTCGTTGCCGGAATAGGCGACGACGCCGTCTTCTGCCGCCTTGACCGGCGTACCCTCGGGCACCGCGAGATTGATGCCGTCATTGGACTTGCCATTGGTCTTGGCGCCGTAGCTCGTGACCACCTTGCCGCGCACCGGCCAACGGAAGGTCGGCAGCGCGCTGGTGGTCTCCGCAGCTTTCGCCGGAGCCTCCGCGGCCTTCTCTTCGACATTGGCCGTGGCCTGGGCCAGACGCGCGCTTTGCACGGGTGCGGCGACAGCGGCCATCTTGGTGGCGGGTGCGGGAGCAACCGCAACGGGCTGCAGCGTCCCCGCGACAGGGGCCGCAGCAACCGGCGCTGCGACAGCGACGGTCTTGGCACCGGGCACGGTCAGCTTGGTGCCGAGCTTGAGCTTGGCCGACGGAGCGAGACCGTTGGCGCGGGCGAGTTCGACAGGCGAGATATGGTTCTTGCGGGCGATGCTGGCGAGCGTGTCGCCGTGGTTGACGAAGTGCGTGCTCGGCGGCGCGGCGGCTGCAACCGGCTTCGCAGCAGGCGCCATCGCGGGAGCCGCCGCGACAGGAGCCATCGCCGGTGCGGGCGCAGCCGCTGTGGCCGGATGCGGGATGATCAGTTGCTGGCCGGGCGAGAGCGCGCGCGGGCCCTTGTAGCCGTTGGCGGCGAGGATCGCCTGCGGCGTGACGCGATAGCGCTTGGCGAGCACATCGAGCGTGTCGCTGGTGCCGACGATGATCTTGGTCCCGCCGGCCGGCTGGGCGGCCGCGACCGAGCGCGGCGGCACGGTGGCCGTGGTTTCAAGATGCGGCTGCGCCGGAGGCGCGTAGGAGCTGACGCCACGGCCGCCTCCGGACACGCCACCACCCCCAGCGACGGGGTAAGATTGCGGCGCGGAGACCGCCGGCGGCGGCAAGGGCTGCGACTGATAATAACCGGGCTGCGTCTGCGGCCGCGAATATTGCGGCAGCTCACGCTGCTGCGGCGGCGGTGCCTGCTGCACCGAGCCGGTCTGATCAGACGAGAAGGGGTTGGAGAAGTTCGACTGGGACAGCCGCGACTGCATGTCGGCGCTGCACCCTGCAAAGCTGAACGAGATCAGCGCCAAGACCGCAACCTGCGGCACGCGGCGCGAGTAAAGCAACTCGGCGACAACAGACATGGTTACTCACTCGTACGCAACAGAACTGGTCTTTTAAGTAAACACGTCGCGAGTAAATAACGGCTTAACCCTCCCAATAAGATGTTGGCGGCACAGCCGATCCGGAAATCTACAGCTCCCGCGCCACCCCGGGCAGCGCCGGCACGAAGCGGACCTCGACGAGTTCCTTGCGCTCGATCCCGGCTACGGTCCGGCTGAGGCGGACCAGCGTCTGCACCCCATGGTGCGGGCCGATGGGCGCGATCAGGATGCCGCCGACCTCCAGCCGTTCGACCAGGTTCTCCGGAAGCTGCTCCATCGCGGCGGTCACGATGATACGGTCGAACGGGCCGATATTGGCCGGCAGGTTGAGGCCGTCGCCGAGCATCACCTCGACATTGTGACAGTCGAGCTTTTCGAGCCGGGCGCGTGCCGCCTCCGCGAGCTTGCGGTAGCGCTCGACGGTCAGCACCTGGCCTGCGAGCCGCGACAGCACGGCGGCCTGATAGCCCGAGCCGGCGCCGATCTCGAGCACGCGGTGCTTCTTCTGGAGCTGCAGCTGTTCGGTCATGTAGGCGACGACGAAGGGCTGGCTGATGGTCTGCCCGCAGGCGATCGGCAGCGCGCTGTCACGATAGGCGGCGTCGCGATCGGTCTCCTCGACGAACAGATCGCGCGGCACCTCCTCCATCGTCCGCAGCACCGCCTGATCGCTGATGCCCCGACGCCTCAGCGAGAGCTGAAACATCATCTTTTCCGGCGGGTGCTGATCGGAGGTCATCGCTGCTTATCGTCTCGTCGGGTCCGGGGCCACTCGTTAAGACCCGGGGCAGGAATCCTGTTCCTACCCAGGAACCCATGATAGCCTTTCGGGCGCGGTATTGGACCATAAATCGGCTTGCAACGGGTTGGCTGCAAAGACCATTTTCAGGTGTCCGCTCGCCGAAACGCGCATTGCGTCGATTCGCGTTATCTGCGAACGTTTTGCGCAAATGGGCAAGGACTCAACGACTATGACCGCGACCGGGCCTTCGGGCCGCTCTGTATTCCTCGTCGAGGACGAGGTGATGATCAGGATGATGGTCGCGGATATGCTCGAAGAGCTCGGCTACCAGGTGGCTGCCGAGGCTGGTGATATCACCGAGGCCTTGCGGCTCGCCCAGGCGACCGAGTTCGACATCGCCATCCTCGACGTCAACGTCAACGGCAAGGTCATCTCTCCGGTCGCCGATGTCATCAAGGCGAAGGGCTGCCCGTTCATCTTCGCCACCGGCTACGGCTCCTCCGGCCTGCCCGAGCAGTACCGCGACCGGCCGGCGCTGCAGAAGCCATTCCAGCTCGACGCACTCGGCAAGACCATCGAAGCCGCCCTTCGCGGCGGCTAGCGATTACTTCAGCGTCGCGCTCAGCGCTTCGGAAAACGCCTCATTGGTGCGGTCGAGCCGGAGCGGCGTGACGGAGACATAGCGCTCGCGCAGCGCCGCCAGATCGGTGCCTTCGGCAGGCGTATCCATCATCGCTGCACGCTCGAAGCCGATCCAGAAATAGGGATTGTTGCGGCCATCCCTGCGCTCGTCGATCCTGAGGAAGCCGAGATTGCGCTTGCCCTGGCGGGTGACGCGAATGCCCAGCACCTCTTCCGGCGTACAGGCCGGGAAATTGACGTTGATGACGGTGTCCTTCGGGATGCCGGCGGCGATCACCTTGCGCAGGATGTCGGGTCCGAATTTGAGCGCGGTGTCCCAAAGCGGGCGCTCACGCGTCTCGATGCTGAACTCCTGCGACAGGGCGAAAGACGGCAGCCCCAGGATGGTGCCCTCCAGCGCGCCGGCGATGGTGCCGGAATAGACCACGTCCTCGGCGACGTTGCGGCCCTTGTTGACGCCGGACAGTACGAGGTCCGGTGGCTTGGTGCCGAGGATATGGCGCGCGCCCATGATGACGCAGTCGGTCGGCGTGCCGCGCACGGCGAAGTGGTTTGGTCCGACCTCGCGCAGGCGCAGCGGATCGTTCAGCGAGAGCGAGTGCGACACGCCGGACTGGTCGAGCTCGGGCGCCACGACCCAGACATCGTCGGACAATGCACGTGCGATCTCCTCCACGACCTTGAGGCCGGGGGCGTGAATGCCGTCGTCATTGGTGCAGAGGATAGTATAAGTCATTGGGACCATTCAAGAAATCAGGGAAAGCCTACACAACAAGGGGCTTCTCTTTTATCCTCGAATCCCATGTTCCGCGACTGATCCGACGTTTTTCTACGCCTGATTAGACCTGTCTAACCGATCTAACGGCCTCTGTCGCCATTGCCAGAGCCAATGACCACAGCCCGGCGAGGCCTTTTGCGGCCAGCCCATCTAACCAATCTAACGAGGGGGAAAACTCGTGCCAGTCTTCATCACCGACGACCACCTCAAGACGCCCGCCAAGGGAACCAAGACCTACAGCGACGGCGGCCCGAAGGGCCAGAAGGGTTTCGTGCTGCGCGCGACCGCCAACGGCGCGTTCTCTTTATATTACCAGTACCTCAACAAGAAGAAGCTGCACCCCAAAACCAAGAAGCCGGTGCGCGACTGGGAGCTGATCGGCACGGTCAAGGACGGCTGGACGATTGCACGGGCTCGCGCCGAGGCCGCCCGGCTCGCCGCGCTGATCGCCCTGGGCAAGGACATCCGCCAGATTGCCGCCCAGCAGCTCGCCGACCAGCGCGCCATGGGCGTCACCTTCCGGCAGGTCCACGACGAATACATCGCCTACTGCTCGCAGCTGGTTGACCGCAAATGGGGCCGGGTTCCACGCAAGGAGACTTGGCCCAACATCCAGTCGGCCCTGAAGCGCCCGCTGGAATGGTGGGGCGACAAGGTCGCCAGCGAGATCACCCCGCGCGACGTCAAGGAGCTATACGACAGCATCGTCGCGGAGGGCTACCCGGCGCAGGCCAACAACGTGCGGGGCCAGCTTGGCACCCTCTTCATCTGGGCGATGCACGAGGAGCGCCAATACGTCTCCAAGAGCCCGGTCGTGAAGCAGCTTGAGGACGACAAGGTGGCCGAGAAGGCCGACCTTGAGGAAGGTCGCGTGCTCGACATCGAGGAGCTGCGCCGGTTCTGGTTTGGCCTCAATGATCCCGATTGCCCCGGCTCCCGTCTCAGCAAACTGGCCCTGAAGCTGTCGCTGGTCACCCTGCTCCGCACTGGTGAATGCGTGAAGATCGAGCGCGAGCTGGTCGGGCCTAAGACCGTCACCATCCCGCTGAAGAACGTGAAGAGCCGCAAGGCGAAGAAGGCGCGTCCTGTCGTGCAGCCGCTCAACAGTCTCGCCCAGGAAATTCTCGGCGAGGCGTTCTCTATCGGCGACGCGAAGCGGGACTACGCCTTCCCCGGCACCCGCAAGCGGCGCGCCGCCCCCATGAGCCAGCAATCGCTGGGCGCCCTGCTCCGGCGCACCACCGATGACGCCAACGGCCACATGGGCGTCTGCGAGTATCTCTGCCTTGAGGACGTCACCCCGCACGACCTGCGCCGCACCGGGGCTACGATCCTGTCGGAGCTGGGCTATACCGACGCGGAGATCGGCCGGGTGATGACGCACAAGGCTGCGGACGACGACGCCGCGCCCGTCACCCGCGAGCGCTATATCGTTTCCAGGCGCGTGCTCACCATGCGCCCGGTCATCGACCGGCGCGTGGACATGCTCAATCATCTCGATCTGGTGTTGCGCGAAGAACTCGGCCTCCCCGCCGCCGCGGCCCTGCCTGCACCGCAGCAGCTCCTCTCAGCCGCCTAAATCAAGCGGCCCGACACCGAGCTGGAACTCGGCACCGGGCCTATCCATCACCCGAAACCTTCACAGCAGGTTCCAATGACCGACGTCACCACCACAGCCGACATTAAAAATAATGAGCAAGGCACCCCTCACCGGGGCCCAGCGCGCCTCCCCGGCCGGGGGTCGGTATCACCATGAATGGCAGGTTCGCCCACACCCTGGGGTCCAGCGTGATCGCCGGATGGCTGTTTGCCGCCATTGGCGTCGCCGCTGATTCGGTGGCGCTGGCGATCCCCTCCTGCCCAGCTCATTGCCCTTGAAAACTCATCACGCCGCCTTGATGGCCAAATACACTTGCCGGGCTTTCCACTACTCCTTCGGCCAGACCATCAGCTTGCCTTCCTGATCGATGAGCGACGTTCGGCAGACTCGGCTCTCCTCATCGAAGATCATCGACCGCTCAATCCCCATGTAAGCCGACATGGCATAGCTGAGTGCGGTTTCATCCCACTCGTCGAAAATTCGCAACTCACCGGTTCCCGGCAAATATCCCGAAAACGATTTGACGTGCAATTGCTCTACTTGGATGGATTCGTCATCTTCAACCGTCAGGTAAAAGTGCGTCGCATCTCTAAGAGACGCTTTGTAATGCACCCGAGCTGAAATCTCCTTGAATTGTGTTTCGGATAGCTCAGAATCCAATAGGCCGAATGGTCCTTCCGGTCCGACCTCCATTTGAAAACCGCCATCGTTTATGAAAACGGCACCTAGCTGACCAATTCTAATTGAGACCGACTGTCCCCCGACATTCGTGGAAAAATCGAACGGGCGATCAAGTCGATGATTCGGCACACGGTAGGAATACATCGAGAATGGAAACACACTGTGGAGACACCGGAAGGACGTGGCTTTTCTGCCGCTCTGCAACACAAAATGACAGTGGCGAAGTTCGTCGATGAAACCGGGATCAACGATCATTCCGTGGCTAGGTCTTGATCGGTCGAACAAGAGACCGGTCTCTTTGACTAAAAGCCCGATCAAGATTTTGGAAAGCCAACGCGCCAGAGTGAGCTTCTCCTCATCGGATGCCACGTGCCCACGCTCAAAGATCGGTTGCACTGAGTTTTCGATTTTCGCTAGATAGCCAGTGTTGCACTCTACGCAGCATGGCACCGTCAAATATCGGTAAGGAATGGACGTCCCGTTCAATAGCGTTAGGCGTTCATCGAACAGGTCGCATTTATTTTGGAGCCATTTCGGAATTACATGCTCACCAGCGCCATTGCTGGGTGGCCCACCGCAGCAAAAACACCTCTTTTGAGCTATGTTGCTCTCTAAGACAGCCTGAGCTGTCAATTCAAAGACCTTCATCGCAGCAAGCTACAGGCCATCGAAATGACTATCAACGCAGCGACTCCGCTTATTCACTGCGTCGGCGCTTCTGCGAGCCCGTGCTGTGCGCACGCGTGACGCGGCGCGTGGCAATTGTCGGCATTTTGCAGAACGGTCGCGATTTATGAGTGTACGCCCTAACATTGCTGTCAGAATTTGTAGGGATGCGGTCCCTGCAATCCCTGAGAGCCCGCCGCATGGCGGGCTTTCTTTATTGCGCCTTGCCGTTGCCGAGCAGTCTGTTTAGGTCCGCTGCCGCGTTCAGGATCGCTGTGGGAATGTCCACAGCGCAATCGGCGTCAAGGCGTCCGGCGAAGTAGTCATCGTTGTTGGTGAAGCCGCTCTCGCCCTCGGCCATGATGATGCCCTGTCGCACCAGCTCAAGGATCGAGCGGCGCACGCTGGTGCGCGGCACGTTGAGCTGCCGCGCGATGCCGATGATAGTGGAGCGCGTGCCATCCGCATCGTTGCTGCGGATCGTCATGCCCACCAGCAGCGTGATCGCCACCGCGCCAAGATGCTTGTGGCCATATTGCTTTTGCATCGCCGTGAAGCACGTCACCATCATGCGTGCCACGACTGCCGCGATTTCGCGCCGCTTCTCGACTGGAAGAGCCAATTTCTGTTTTCCCATTTGTCTATGCTGCCACTGCGTATTTTCGGCATGGCAGTTAGTATTTTTTGCTCCAGCGGCGCCGATTCAACCCATGTCCATTTTGGACACTCTACTGCTGTCAACATAGTGGAAATTATGGATTTTTTGCGCGTTCATAACTGCAACGCGAGTCACCTTTTTTCACACTTTAGACGCAATAGGTACGCCAAGATTGCTACCGTACAAAGTACGGTTCAATGACGGACGATCTAAACAAAACCCCAGATCAATCTGGGCAGGGCTGCAAAGGGACGAAATGGCGAAGAAGGCAATGAAGCGGCGGACGCGATCCGCCAATGAGATGGACAGCGAGATCGGGCGGCGGATTCGGCTGATCAGGGTTCAACGCAATCTCTCCCAGGAAGAGCTGGGCGCGGTTCTCGGCGTCTCCTTCCAGCAGGTGCAGAAATACGAGAAAGGCGTGAACCGGGTCGCCGCGAGCCGCCTCGCCGACGTCGCCAGCCGCCTCTCCACATCGCCGCATCATTTGATGGGCTGGCAGGACAAGCAAAACGTCGAGGGCATCGACTTCGACACCTACAAGCTTGCCAGGGAGTTTCAGCAGCTGAGCGCGGCCCAGACGCGTGCGGTTCGCCACCTGATCGCTGGCCTGATTGCAGCCGAAGACTAGGCAATCGGCTCAACGGTGGCAACGCATCAACTGGCCAATCGTCGGGAGTGAACAGGAAGCAACATGGCCTACCACAACGAGCTGACAGAGATCGCGCTCAATGAGCTGAAGGCGCACGGCATCAAAGGGCACTTGCGCGACACCAATGGCGGCCACATCGAGATCACATGGCGCGTGGTGCCGGAAAAGGAGGTCCGCACCATCATTGTCGCCAAGACCACCAGCGACTGGCGCGCACGCATGAACACCCGCGCCGAGGTGCGCAGGCTGCTCCGCGCCGACAATGTCACGCTGAAGATGCAACACGAGAAGAAGCCGCATAAGGTCCCGCACCTCAACAAGGCGCTGTCGTTGCCGCAGCCAGAGACCCTGTCGGTTCCAGATCGGCTTTCGGCGATCAGCTCCGAGCTGTCCGACCTCACCGAGCTCGTGCTGCGGCTGACCAAGATTTCCACCACCGTGCGCGACACCGTGGCGGTCCACGTCCCCAAGCCCGAGACGATAGTGCCGCCGCCGCCCTCCTCGCGCAGCATCAAGCTGGTGGAGTATTTGTCGGAGGAGCGATGGGTAACGATAGACACGCTGCCGCGCGACACCGGGCTGAAGCCCGAGCAGATCAAGCTCAAGCTGCAGTATCTGAAGCAGCATGATCTGGTCGAGCTTTACCGTGGACAGGTGCGGCTGAAATCGCCGAAGGCGAAGCCCGAGAAGAAGGTGCATTGGAAGACCGCGCAGAAGGCCGCCAGGGAGGCCGAGGCCAAGGCCGACGCAACACCGCGCCGCCGCGGTCGGGCGCGCCTCGTGCGCGAGACCCACGCGGCGTGAGGTTTTGCTCCGCATCGCCAAATGCGGGGTAACGGCCGGGTCCACGCGCCTGCCCCCAGCCCCGCGTGGTCCCGGCTTGATACTTACTTCAGCAAGTCTTCGCCCGGCGTCAGCAGGCGCACATAAGTGCCGCTCTCGTGCAGCTCCAACCACCCCTGTTCGACGGCACAGGCGAGGCCCGCACCGAACTCGGGCCCGCTGCCCTTGAGCGTGTAGAGAAACGGTGCGTTGAGCTTCTCGATGTGGATGCGCCCGTCCTGAACCGGCGGAATGCTGGCGGCCAGCGCGACCAGCTTGCGGGCCGTAACGTCTGGCTTGGCAAAGGGACGTTCTGCGGTGTGCTTCATGCGCCGATGCCTCGGTGAACAGTGTGGATGTGCGCTTCGTAGGCGAGCGTAATCGGCGCGCCGCAGAAGCACCGCGACAGGCCGCTTGTGGTCTCCGTCGGCATCCGGCAGTGGCTGGCCGCCATGCGGTGTTTCCAGGCGTGAAAATCGCGGTCGCGCCGCCAGAGCTCAAACTGGTCTTCGCTGAGCGTCGGCTCCAGCTCCTGCCACGCGCCCTCGAACGCAGCGCGGGCCTCATCGAAGCTTGCGGCCGATCCGCTGCGATCCGTGCCGGGCTCCGTGCCTGGGGTGAAGCCCATGCGCCAGCCCCACTGGTCGGCGCTGAGGGGCACGCCCGCGCGCACGCCGATGGTGCCGATGCGGACGTCGCCGCAATAGATGTTCCAGCTCTCTTGAGGTTCGTTGTCGCTGCGGCGTCGGGTGAGCGCGGTCATGGCGCGTCTTATAGAACCCGTTGCATGGTTGCGCCAGCGCGTCCATGAACTACAATCTGCGTCGTTTGTTGGCGGGAGATGGCGCGACTACTTGAAAAGATCGAGCTGCCTTGTGTCGGCCGGTCGTCGCGGACGCGCGAGGGTTCTGGTCGCTTCTTGAATGAGCCGCACGAACACCGCGGTGTCGAGAAAATAGTTGGGATAGGCTTTTCGCACGGCGTCCAGCGAATCGACCGAGACGAGCACAGCTTCCGCGCCAGGAATATCCTTCAAGCTGCGCTCAACTTCGAGATATTTTTGGTTTGCCAGGGGCGACTCACCGAACTTGAACGTCGTGACCTGTACCGACATCAGCGCAGGATTCATCTCCAGCAGGAAGTAATGATCGTCACCTCTGTTATGTTGCGGGCTCGACAATAGCTTCATCGCATGCCCGTAATTCTGCAGCCGCTTCGCCAGATCGAGCCTACGCACGTAATCCCGCATTTCGCGGACGAGTTCACTATAGGCGGTCGGAGTTCCTGGAACAGGCGTCGTGCCTTCCCGCAGCGCAAAGGCGCTACTGGCTAACGCGAAGAACCGCAACCAGTCCTTCTCACCCTGGCTGGACTTTAGCGCCTGCTGCTGGAGTGTGCCGACAGTTTCGACTGCCGTTGCCCACGCGTGCTGCAGCTGCGATCTGATCTGTATCTCTATTTTCAACGTGTTGTAGTCGGCCTTGCGATCTGAGAAATATTTATAGACGAGATGAACGCCTCGATAGCCGGAGGGCTTCGGCGAGGCGACATAATCGTCATTGACCGCCAGCGTGTGCTTCAGATCACTGGACGCGTACGCCTCGCACAGCTGCCTCACCGCCTTGCTCGATCTCATGATAGCGCGACATCCGCCGATGTCCTGCATCTGCGAAAGCGTCATCGTCGGCCAACGATCCAGCTTGTGTTCAATCGAGGAGAGACGCTTGATGCGTTGTGCTGTGATGATCCCCCTATCGATCTGTCTTCCTCTCTTCTTCAGACCCACGTGAAAGGTGTTCAGCGGGAAATTGTGGGCCGAGCGCCAATTGTTCACAACGTCCAGAGCTTCGAGATATTCCGGGAAACTATTCGGTGCCCCCACGTCGTACGACGCCACGAGCGCACCGGCATCGTTGACGCGACGTTTCGAATATTCGGGTCGTGCCCACGGCATGACGTAACGGCCCCCTCCGTTGCGTCAGAGAGATTATAGTTGCTTGCTCGTTGCGGTAGAACCTGAGGGAACATATCCCCAGCTTCCCACGACCGAGGCCGACAGCGCCGGTTCTGGCCAGAGTTACAACAGCGACAGCTGGATCGCGGCGCCGCGGCTGTGGCGGTCGAGGAAGTCCTCCAGCGACGGCGGAGCTTCCTCGCGGCGCGCGCAGCGCTGGCGCAGCGCGTCGGCGATCTCCTGCGAGGCGTCCTGGGCCCAGCCCGCGCCGGGATTGAAACTGACGATCCTGACGGGGTTGTGATACTGGCCCTCCATCAGGTGGCGCAGCAGCGTCTCGCGTTCGGTGTGTGTCTCGTCCATCTCGGGCCATGCCCGGCCGAGCGGCTGGCCGTAGTCATCGAGCACCATGTAGATGTCCCGCTCCACCCCTGGAGCAATCGACGGCGAGGAACGCATCACTGATCTCCAGCAAAAGGCTGCAGCCATATTCCAGCCGCTCGCCACGCGCCCGTCAAGGACTACTCCTGCCCTTCCGCTCAAGCATCGCCATCTCAACCTGATCCGCCAGAAGCGATAGATGGTTTGCGAGCCGGTCGAACGTCTCGCGCTTGGCCTTGTCGGTCGCAAGATCGCGGATCAGCGCGCACTCGGCGGCTTCCTTTCGCAGCTTTTCAAGCTGAGCTTGGTAATCCTTCATCCTCGCCCCAAATTGCCGCTTTTTCCCGATCATGACTTAGCAAGCGGAGCAAGGATGTCAATTAATGCGATCTGCCCAGCGCGTTCTTCGGCAACCCTCGACAACTCTCCGGCCCGTTCCTATCTGCGCTGATATGTCAAAACCCATTGAGCCCGCTTTGCCGGTCAAGGGTGCCAGGGTTCCCACCGGCCCCGACTGGCTGCATGAAATCAAATATGACGGCTACCGCCTGATCGTGGTGCGGGAGAACGCACGCGTGCGCCTGCTCACCAAGGGTGGCTACGACTGGGCGGAGCGCTACCCGCGCATCGTCGAGGCGGCGCTGAAGAACCGGCAGCAGCATTTCGTGATCGACGGCGAGGCGGTGGTGCTGACCATGACCGGCCTGCCCGATTTCGACGCCCTGCATTCGCGCAGGCACGACGACGAGGTCCAGCTCTACGCCTTCGACATACTGGCGGGCGACGGCGACGACTACCGGAGCCTGCCGCTGAAGTTGCGCAAGCCTCACCTGGCGCGGCTGCTGGCGCGCCGCCCCGAGGGCATCTTCGCCGCGCAGTTCGAGCAGGGCGAGATCGGCCCCGACCTGTTCCGGCACGCCTGCCTGCACGGGCTGGAGGGCATGGTGTCGAAGCACGGCGGCCGCGCCTATCGCGCCGGGCGCTGCGACCACTGGATCAAGGTCAAGAACAGGCAGCACCCGGCCTATCGCCGCGTGCGGGACCAATTCAGATAGGATGGTCTGAACGCAAAAATGCCCCGCGCCGGGATCACCGGACGCGGGGCGTCGAGCGCAAAAAAAGCCCCGCCTTAGGGAGCGGGGCCTTTGGAGGTGCATCACACCATCAGGTTGGTGAAGTGAGCCGGTTCCGTCAACCAACCTATGTTAGTGCGCGCAAAAAAAGGCCCCGCCTAAGCGGGGCCTTTGGAAAGTACGTTGCGTGTTTGAGCATCACCGGAGGCTTGTCGGTCAACCGGCACCATCAGGTTGGTGAAGTGAGCCGGTTCTGTCACCAACCTATGTTAGTTCACCCAAGAAAAACGGCCCGGTCGACGGCGCGCCTCCTACAGCGTGAGCAGCTTCTGCCTGAATTGGGCAATCGTGAGCGGCGGCTGGCCTTCCAGGGCGCGGATGCGGTTCTCCTGATCGTAGTCCACCGGGGCCAGCGGCTCCGCCAGGGCGATGTCGGCGCGCCCCGCCTGATAGCCCGTCAGCACGTTCGCCGGAATGGGCTCAAGCTTGTAGGGCGCGAGCACGCCGCCAAGATTGAACTCGGTGTCGATGGGGGTTGGCGTGTTGAGCACGGACGACACGTCGGCCTGTGTCAGCCATTCCAGATAGTCGGGGTCGGTCTCCTGCACGTAATTCGAGGCCTTGCTGGAGTAGACCTGACCGGTCAGCCCGGCGACGCTCCAATACCAATTCGACGGAAACATCTCTCCTCCCTACCTTGCTTGCAGGATGCTGCGCGCGGTGTCGCAATCCTCGCGCACGGCAATGAACTTGCCGTCGATCATGCTGATGATGCAGGCCACGCCCTTGGTCGTTTGCTTGTTGGTGTCGCTGTCGGCGCGCGCGTCCTGCACGGTCGTCACCGTCATCGGGTTGACGCTGACCTCGTGACCATCGGGACCATGCAGCAGGATCAGGTGGAGCACCGTTGCGAGCAGGATCATCACGCATACGAGCCATATGGCGCGACGCCCGGCGTCGAGCCGCTTCCGGCAGCGTTGCCGGGGAAATAGTTGGGGCCACCGCCGCCCGTGTAAATCGATGCAGCGTTGGACACGTTGAACCGTGCGCCCGTTGCCGTGCCAATGAACGTCATGCCGGGCGCAAAATATGAGGCACCGGACAGGTTGAAGATGCAGAAAAATTCCAAGAATGCTGGCGTCCCCGTGAGTGTCACGGTGCGACCTTGCGAATTAACCCAGCCGTTGCTGACGATGTGATCGGATGCGCCGCCGCTGATGGTGTAGTCGCCCGCAATCGTGACGCTGCACCCACCCTGATTGTAGATGTGATAACCGGGCGTCTGGCCGAAATCCATGCCTGCACCAAGCACGACGGCGGCCCCATTGGACAGCTTGATACTGTAGCTGCCCCCCCCGCTGCCGAGCAGCTTCAAATTCTGGATCACCCATGGCGTGCTGCCGTTTGCGTCGATGCATGTGCCCGACGCCACGTTGATGATTGTGGTGCTGCCAACTCCCGTCAGGATCGGTGCCTTGCCGCCAACCATCCGAGGCAGCGCGACCGTCGTGGTGAACGTGCCTGCCTGCGCGGAGATCGTCAGTTGATACGATAGCGTGTCGAGCGCAGCCGCCACGCTCATCGCCTTCGGGATAGTCAGGAACGCACCGCCCGGCGAATTGGTCAAACCGTTGTTGGCGTCGTTGCCATCGGTGCGGACAAAGTAGGTCGTGTCGGCCGACAACATGGTGCGGCCGACACCGCCGCCACCGGACTGGCTCGCGATCCATTTCTCACCGTCCCATGTATAGCCCTGATAGGTCTGCCCGACTGTTGGCGCGTTGGGGAAATCAAAGGCCATGATGCAAGCTCCGCACGACGCTGAGCAACGGGACGCTCATTAATTATCCCTCCCGCGTCGATCAACCCAGCCCATTGTCATGATGCTGTAAGTTGCGGTTGCGCCTGTCCCACGCACCCTGATTTGGCCGTTGACGTTGGTCCTGATGTTCATCCAACCGGCTGCGGCAAGGGCGGATGTAGTGCCGACAAATAGCGACGTATAGGCCCCACCGGGGACTTGATCGAAGTGATCTAGCGACGAGACAAGGCCACCAGTGTTGCCGGTGACAGCATCCATTCGGAATGTAATGAGAGCGTTGACCTTCAAGCCTGTCGGCACGCTCAGTGTCGGCGTGAGCGACGTTGCTGCAATGGTGACGATACTGACATCGGCAATTTGATTGCCCCACAAAAATTCGTCGCCGTTCTGGACGAAATAGACCCACTGTGCCGATCCTGTCGTGAACATTGCGCCAATGCGCCGGAATAGCGTGTAGTTTGCTGGCAGCGTTGGTGCTGATGCGGATAGCGAAATCAGAACGTCAACAATCCCGGTGTCAGGCCGTTTAATCAGATAGGCGTGATACCAAGTTGCATTGGCAATCGTGCCAGTGTCGAGCGCGCCCGCGCCCGTTCCAACCGCCCATGCATTCGTAGTTTTCGAGATCGACGCCGCCAGCCTCATCGCATCCGAGTTTGTGCTGTCCGCGCAAATGCCCGACGCAACCGAAAAAGTTGCGGAAAGGCCGGGCGTCGAAAGCGTCAACCCCACCAGATAGGATTGCAGCACCGCGCCGATATTTTGGCGCGCTTGCAGCTTTTGCGATGCCGTGAGCGCCTGCACGACATCGTAACGCACCGCGCCGGTCGGCTGGCCTGCGCTGATCGACACCCATTGCGATGAACTGCCGTCGTTGTAATAGATGAACAGAATGCCGGTGTCGCTTTCCCACCACAGCGAGTTGGCGGTGGGCGATGCCGGGGGTGTGTCGGAAATGGTGACAGACGCGCCACCACCGCCACCGCCGAAAGCCGGATGGACGTGATCCTCACGCGCGTATTTGACCGACGTACCAACAGCGCCCGCGCCGCTTTCGATCAGCGGCGTTGCCGTTGCGGGCGCGATGCCGCCGCCCGCAATCAATGATGTCGAAACCTGCGCATACTTTCCGGTGGCAGGATCAAAGATCAGCGCATAGGTCGCCTGCGGCGGCACCGATCCAATCACCGGGAAGTCGCTGTAATCCAGATCGAGAAAATAATTCCCGTTCTCCTTGGTGACATCGATCCCGGCGCGGCCGATCAGGCGCGCAGGAAAGCGCGGTGACACCTTGAGCTTGATCGCGCGCGGCTTGACCGAGAGAAACGGGACGCTCATATGTACTGCCCGCCATTTGATGTCACGCCCGCTGTGTTGCCGGGCAAGTAGTTTGCGCCGCCGCCGTTCGTGAAGATCGTGGCGTTGCCGGTCGCGTTGAAACGTCCGCCTGTTGCCGCCCCGGTGAACGTGACACTGTTTATGCGAACGTTGGCGCCGTTCTCCGCGTGAATGAAGCTGCCCCAATTAGGCGTACCATTCAGCGACCAGTTACCGGAGCCCTCCGCCATCAGAAGCGCGCCCGTCGAGCAATAGAACGCGAAGGTTGCCGACGCGTTGACGGTGAGCGGGCTGGGGACATAGAGAGTGCAGCCCCCGCTGAGAGCGCAATGATAGACATTGGCGCCAAACGAGATGCCGACGCCGAGACCAAATCGAGAGCCCATACCGCCGTTAATTCCGACGGCGCTAACACCAGTCGCGATCTGCATATTTTGCAGTGTGCCCGTGGGCAAAGGCAGGTTCGATTGGATGGTGGTGTTGATGATGGTCGTTGCACCCTGCCCGTTGATGACGAACGATTGCAGGCTTGCCAAGCCGGTCATTGCCTTCATGACAAATCCGGCGAAGGTGCCAGCGCCGACACTGACCGCGACGGTTTGGCCGCCGAGATCGAGCGTTGCCGAACAGACATCGATGGCCTTCTGGATCGTTGCGAACGGAGCACCTGCGCTTGTGCCGGGGTTACTGTCGCTGCCGCCGCTGGCAACGAAATAGGTTCGCCCTGCCGTCAGCAATTCGCGCATCGCCCCAACGCCGGGAACGACCGACCACGCCAAGTTTTTACGACCATAAAGCTGGCCGTCATTCGGCGCGTCGGCGATGCCGCCGCCAAGCAGCGAGATCGGCAGTTGCGCATATTGCCCGGTTGCCGGGTTAAAGATCAGCGCGTAAGTCGCCCCCGCCGGAACGCTGCCGATGACTGGAAAATCCGCATAGTCGAGATCGAGATAATAATCGCCGCTCTGCTTGCTAACGTCGATACCGGCGCGACCGATCAACCGGCTGGGAAACTGCGGAAGCACCTTGAGCTTGATTGCGTCGGTCATTGATCGTCAATGCCTTCCATCACGTTGACGCTGCCGATGATTAATTGCACCGTCCGCTCGTCGCGCGAGATACGCACGCCAACTTGATAGGCCCCGGCGCACAGCCCGCGCATGGTGTTGTGGTCAAAATCCCAAGTGAACATCCCGACGTCGGGAAATGTGATGGTGCCCGCATCGCTGTCGGCTGTGAGCCGCGCGCACCTGTTCTCGTCGCGCACCGTCAGCGTGACGCGGCATCCGGTGAGATCGATCACCTCGCCGCTTTCGGTATCCTCAAGCAGGATGGTTTCGGTCCAATCGGAGCGGTTCGATTGCGGGGCCAGATAGCCGGTGTACATGACGCCTCACAATTTGATGTAGTGCGTGACCAAGAGCGACGGCGCGGTGAGACCGAACAGCGAGCTTGAGCCGCCACCGACCGAGCCGGTGAACGTCGATGGGGCCTGCGATGCGGTGATGGTTGCGCCCGTGTTCTGAAACGCGCCACCCGGCGAGCTATTGGAAACGATACTGCCTCCGGTGAAGAACTGCGCGTTGTGGCTGATGCTGATGGCGCCGTTGCTGATGACGCCCGCTGGCGTGATCGGCGGAAGGTTGGCGAGCACCAGCGACCGGGCCTCAACGCCACCACCACCACCGAGCATGATGGGAGAGACGCCGAAATAAGGGGCGGTGATGCGCCCTGACAGGGATGAGCCCATGTCATCGACGCCGCGCAGCGTGCGCCCGCGCGCGTCTGGCGTGGCGATGGTCTTGTTCGCCGCCCAGTCCGATGCCGAGGTCGCGCCACGGCTTGGCAGCACCGATAGATTGGGATCGACATTCCAGAGGAAATTGAACAGCGCCTGACAATCCGCGTTGGCGCGCTCCGTCGCGCCGGACGTTGCCGAGCCGATGGTGCGCCCGTTCATGCGGACGAAACCGGCCAGCACGCCGACGCCGTAGAACGGCTGAATGGCGCCGGTCTGGATCAGTGTGGTGGGATCGGCACCGCCACCGCCACCGCCGCCCGCGCTGGGGCCAATCACGAGGATGCCGTCACGCGCGAGCTGGGTGACGCCGAACTTGTCGTCGAGCCGAACCTTGATGTAGCCGTCCGCCAGGAAGAACTGCGGCACGCGGCCAGCGGCGTCCAGCTGGATCGGGTTCGGCTGCAGGATCGTCAGCGCCGCATCCTGATAGGGCTGCTGCGGCGTCGACACGGTCCCGGCCTGGATGATGTAGAGCAACGCGCCCGACAGCGGTTTGCCGAACTCGTCGAACTGCTGCGTCAAGGAAAGCGGGATGGTGCCTGCCATCAGGAGCCCCAACAAAAAACCCGCCAGAGGCGGGTTACTGATCTCGGTTCGGTGAAACGTAGAGGCGGGGTTCAAGTCGCCCGGCCTGTCGCGCCCCCTCCGCGACTGCGCGCGGGTGGGCACGGCCTGCATAGCGTTGCCCCACGCCCGTCAGATAGGAGACCTCGCCGCCGAGGCGCGGAGACATCGCCGCCATAGACGGCACCGCGAGCGCCGAAGAACTCAGCGAGCCGCCGCCGCCGAGGAACGCGCCCAATGCTGGCACCGTCGCACCAGCGACCGTGCTCATCAGTCCGCGCGGTGCCCACGAATTGAGTGCCTGACCCGCGAGCCGCTCCATCAGGTGCGGAGCGCCGTTCGCGACGAGATAGTCAGCCAACTCGGCACGCCGCCCGTAGGCGGAAGTGACGTTGTTGCGCAGCACCGATTGCAGCTTGCGCAGCGACGTGTCGACGGTGGCATTGGGATTGAGCGAGAGCGTGCGCTCCATCTCCCTGACCATCTGCGAGGCGCGCTCGTAGCCGCGCATGATGCGGTCGTAATCGGGCACCTGATTGACGATGGTCTGGCGCACTGCCTGATAAGCAGCGTCGGCAACGCGGCGCGACGGCGAGCCGTGTTCGGTAGCATCGCGGATGTCGCCGAGCCGCTGCTTCAGCGCATCAAGGCCTTCAGGGGTGTGATACTCGCGCGGATCGAGCTGCTTCCAGAACGCGACCTCGTCCCTGATGCGGTTGCGGATCGGCTGCGTCTCGGGCTGCTTGGTGATGCCCTTGAAGGTCGAGCTGTTCTCCATCTGCCGGACGACGTTGTCGATGTTTCGAAAGTTGAGCACCGTCTGGTCGAGCCCCAGCTGCTGCATCTCGCGCTGGTAGACAGCGCCGCGATCCTGGCGCATCTGGCGCACCGCGTTCTGCGCGTATTCCACTGTCTCTTGGGCCGGGGCTGTCCCGCGCAGGTTGCTGCGGAAGGCTTCCGCGGTCTCGCCGCCTTCCCGGCCAGCTGCAACGGCCATCCGGTAAGGCGTCCCGCCGACGCCAGAGGCGCGGCCAGCCGCCGCCGCCGCCGCGTGACCGGCCGCGGTCAAAGGCGCGGTCAGTGGGTCGATGGCACGACCCACGGTTCCTGCTGCGCGCGCCACCTGCCCCGCGATGCCCGGCGCGCGGGCCGCGAGCGCCGAGCCGCCGCTCAGCACCGCGGAGAGATCGCCCGCCACGCCGACCGGATCGGTCGCCAGCGTGCGCTTGATGTTCTCGATGCCGCCGTAGCGGTCGGCGAAGAACTGCCCGACGGCGTCGGCCTTGTTGATGTCCTCGGTGCCGGACGCGACGCCGAGCTTCTGGGCGACCCCATGACCGACGTCGCCGATGTTGCTGAGCGTGTCGACGGGATGGAGGAACGGCTGCACGATGTCCGCGCCGAAGCGGTAGGCACTCGACGGCAGGTTCTGCAGCATCTGGCCAGGGACGTCCGACCACGACAGCGGCTGTTCACCCTGCTGCTGCCGCTGCGCCGATGTCGCCAGTTGTTCCGGCGTCAGCTGCGCTGGCGGCGTCAATGCAGCCGTCGTCGGTGGCTGATCTGGCTGCTGATTGTAGAGCGCGAGCAGCTGCTCCGTGGACATTCCAGAGAGATCGCTCACCTGATGGCTCCCCGCCTGCGCAACTCGGTCTCGACGGCAGCGCGATCAGGCGCCGCTGGCGCTGCGAGCAGATTGCCGCCGCCGCGGCTCCTGCCGAGCAGCTCGCCGATGTGATTGAGATGGCGCTCCAGCGCACTGATCTTGGAGTTGATGGTGAAAGTCGTGTCGCGCGGCGTGATGCGGTACTGCTGCGCGTTCTGCGCCGCCTCCTCCTTGCTCATGCCCGCGCCGGTCAGCATGCGGATCAGCGCCTCCGCACCCGTATCGAGCATGCGCTTGGTCTCGCCGGGCACGCCGATATTCGCTATCGCCTGGGCGTGGTTGGCCGGGTTCTCGATGCCGACATCGCCGCGCGCGACACGCGCCCTCAGATCGGGCAGCGTGCTCATGAACGATTTGCCGAGGCCGACCCGCGCGACGATCTCGTCGCCGATCTTGTCGGCCTCGCTGCCGGGGATCGGCACCACGCCCTGCGACTTGTCGTTCGGGTCTTTCCAGCGATGGTTCGGCGGCAGCTTGCCGTAATTGCCGCCGCCACCGCTGCCGCCGCTGTCAATCGGCCCTTCAGGCCCCTGCTTCCTGACCCGCACCAGCCGCTCGTTGCCGTCGTCGTCCTTCACCTTCTGGATTTCGTAGTCGTTTTTGACGTCCCGCATCATGATCTCGGTGCGGCCGGTGCGGCTGTTGGTCCGCACCAGATTGTCGCCCACGATCTTGAAGTCGTAGGTGCCGGGGTCGAGCTGCTTCTGCAGCAGGCCAATGGCGAGCGGGCGCGTCAGCGGGTTGCGATAGAGCGCCTGCAGCTGCTCCGCGCCGACGCCAGGCGCGCGCGGCTCGTCGCTGACGATGCTGTCGACGGCGCGGTTGCGGACCTGATCGAAGGCGAGCGAGGACTGCGGCGCCGCATCGGGACGCGAGGTGCCCGCGGTGATCTCGGGCGGCAAATCCCGGCCCATCTTGCGTTCGAAGTCCGCAGCGTAGGCGGTGGGCGTGGTGCCGAGCGGGTCGGCGATGTTTTTGTACATGCCGCCCTCGCCCGCGAGCCACGCCCGCGCGGCGCCGCTGAGGCCGTACTTGTTGGCGTAGGCACCGAACTTGGCCCGCGCGACGGCGTCCTGGGCGTCCCGGTCTGCCAAGAATTCTTGCGGCGTCATCGCGCGCCCCAGCACCTCCTTTGTCCAGGGGCCGACGTTGAAGTCCATCACGCCGTAGGCGCCGAGCGCGCTCTGGGGCTGGCCCCGCCGGTTGCGGGTGGTGGTGACGTTGGCATAGTCCCCACTGCTCTCCTTCTGCCGGATCACGGCGAGCGCGCGCTCCAGGCCCTGCGGCGAGTAGGACGCCTGCGCCGTTGCGCTCGTCGGCGCGCCGACCGGCCCCTGCGGCCATCGCGCGGTGTCGAGCGGAGAAGGCTCATCCGGTGCCGCGAGTTGCGACGGCGCTCCGACAGGCCCCTGGGGCCATTGCGCTGTGTCCAAAGGCGACGGCTGGTTGGCCGCCAGCAACGGCGCGCCAACGGGGCCTTGCGGCCATTGCGCGGTGTCGAGCGGCGACGGCTCGTTCGCAGCCAGCGTCAGCGACGGTGCCGGGCGCGCCGCTCCACCGAACGGCTCGAACCCCTGGGCAATTCGCTGAGCGGGCGTCAGCAGCGGCGGCAGCGCCAATTCGGCAGACGTGAACCGGGGCGGCGCAGCTGCAGCAGGAGCTGGCGCAGCAGCCTGGGCCGGACGACGCTCCACGGGCGGCGGCTGGCTCACCTGGGCGCCATCCAGCTGCTGTCCCTGGCCGCCGTACAGCTGCGCGATCAGGCGTGCCGCCTCGTCCTGCTCGCGCTGCTCCTTGATGATCTGGCCGATCCTGGCCAGCGGCGACCAGTCGATCTCGCCAATGAAAGAGCTGGGCGTCGGGAAGCTGCTGGGATTGATACCCATGGACCTTGACCTCAGTAAGCCGTGTAGCGGAGCCCGCCCACCGTTCCCGACCCGAACAGGTTGCCGCCCGTGCTGCTGTAGCCGCCGGTCGTCGCGCCCGTGGGCGTGCCGCCGCCGAACAGGCCGCCCAGGCTGCCGAGGCTGAGCCCTCCCGTGAACGGCGCGGCGACCATGCCTGCAAGCGACAGCCCGGCGCCGAGCAGGTTCTTCGCGCCAGCCGCCTCGCCTGCGGCCTGCAGATTGTTCGCGGCGACGTTGGTGCCCATGGTGTTGTTGGCGACGTTGCTCTGGTTGAGCCCGTACTGTTGCGCGAGGCTGGCAAGGCTGCTGTAGCCCTGCTGCTGGCCCTGGGCGGCGCCCGCGGTGTACTGGCCGCCCATGCCTGCGGCGCTCTGCAGGCCCGCCATCCAGGGCGCATATTGCGTGTTGTAGAGCATGCCGGTGACGGCGTTGCCGGTGTCGAGATCGGCGTTGCCGCTCGCATACATGCCGCCAATCGCGCGCCTGCGGTCGATGGCATCGAGCGCGGCCTTCTGCGTGATGTCGTAGCCGGGCGTGGTCTGGAACGCCGCCGTTGCCTTGGCATTGCCCTCGGGGCCGTTGACGCCGAGCGCGTTGAGCCAGGTATCGCCCGCAGCGTTGTACTTGCTGCCGAGCGCGGCCAGCGGCGCATAGGCGCTGATGCCGGAATTGATCGCGCTGGTGCCGGTGTCGTAGCCGCTCTTGAGATAGCCGAGCGCGTCGGTCTGATACTGGGACGCGAGCGCCCGGTTCTTCGCTGCAGCTTCTTCCTCGGCCCCGCCGCCGAACAGCGTGTCGAAAAATCCGGCCATCAGTTTGCTCCCGGCAGGAATTTCTTCTGCGCATCATTCCAGATCAGCACTTGGCCGTTGGTGAGCGTCTTGAAGTTGACTTCGGAGAAGTAGTTGATGAACGCCGCCATGGCCGTGAGCTTCTCGTACCAAATCGGATCGATGCCCTGGTCGGTCTGGATTGCGACGGTTTGCGCAGGAAGGCTGAGTTTCATCGCAACTGGTCCCCGAGCATGTCGGCGCCCATGAAGGCGAAGTTGACGCCTTCGCTCTCCTCGAAACGCCAGCGCACGCC
This sequence comes from Bradyrhizobium sp. Pa8, assembly GCF_052588265.1. Classification (NCBI taxonomy): domain Bacteria; kingdom Pseudomonadati; phylum Pseudomonadota; class Alphaproteobacteria; order Hyphomicrobiales; family Nitrobacteraceae; genus Bradyrhizobium; species Bradyrhizobium sp. Pa8. Next base: position 5,101,055 of record NZ_CP176767.1, read on the forward strand.
CTGCACCTCGGCCTGCCCCCAGATCGAGGCCCGCACGCGCCCGTTGGTGATGGACTGGCGGCCAATCCTGGCATTGCGCGGGTTCGACCAGTCCTGGCCGCCGTTGCGCGAGATCGAGATCGCGATCTCGACATTGGTCTCGTCGGGATCGTGGCCGGTGGCGTCGCTCGCCCCCTTGGTCAGGTACAGCTCAATCGCGTTGATCCGCACGGCGTTCGGGAATGCGCCGAACGGCCCGGTCTCGATCCGCATCATGATCGGGTTGCCCAGCTCCTTGCGCACGTCTGCGCTGATCTCGCAGAGGTTCGCCGCGTCGCTGTCGCCGCACAGCCACTTGCCGAACGCCAGCACCGGATAGAGACCGCGCCAATATTGCTGCAGGTACGAGCGCCGCTCGTGCCACGTCTGCAGCGTGGTGTCGTAAATCCAGCACCATGCCGGACCCTGCACCACGACGAAGCCGTGACCGCGCGACACGAACACGCCGAGGCGGATCTTGGTCTTGTCGGTCTCCTGCTCGATCAGCCGGTCAACGTCGGTGTTGGAGATCGGCGTGCAGGTGTAGCCGTCGATGGAGGACACGCGGTTGTCGTCACCGACGATGAACAGCCCCTTGCCGAAGCCGTCTTCCGCACCAGCCGCCGCCGCGGGGCCGACAATCCCGCGCGGGATCGTCGCGATGTAGGAGAACGGATAGCCGGTATCGTTCTGGCCGCCCCACACTTCCAGTGAACTCGAGCCGCACAACAGCAGCTGACCGTTGCCGAGCGGCACCGGCCGGTACAGCGTGTCCGGCTTGCTCTCCGCGGTCGCGACATTGAGCATGTTGATGATGGTGACGTTGACGTTCGAGGTGCGCGTGGTGCCGTTGCCGTAACTGAAGACGAAGAAGCCCTTGTGGAACACCACCGCGTTGGGCTGGCCGACATTGCCGTCAGGGTACGCGACGACCTGACCGGCACCGTTGATCCAGAACGCGCCATTGCCGGGACTGACGAACACCACATCCGGGTTCGCCGCATTGTTGCGCGCGCCGAACACGATGTCGCTGCCGGGGATCGCGCCCGGCAGCAGCGTGCCCGCGCCACCCGCCGACGACCACGAATAGACCGACGTGCCGAACACGCCATAGAAGATGTTGTTGACCAGCACGCCGCCGCGGAAGCGGCCATTGGGCACGGTGCCGAAGCCGTTGAGACCCGGCACCCGATAGTAGGCATACGGCTTGCCAGCCGTCGCCGGTTGCTTCTCCGGGTAGCAGTTGATGATGCGGCCCCCGGCGAGCTGCGGCTTGAGGCCGGGCGCCGACAGGAGCGGAAACGGGACGTCGGTCATCTCAGGTTCGGTTGCGATACCCTAGAAATGGTTGGTCGCCAGGATTTCGTAGGTCGGCGTCTGCGCGATCAGATAGCGCAGCCGCATCTCGTGCTGGGCCACGGCGGCGAGATCGACCGGCTGGTTGGAGAACTCGGCCGCCGCGTAGATCGCCACCAGCCGCGCCACCGTCTCGAACACGAGGTTCGGGATGTCGTCGCGGTCGGCGATGGCGACGATCTTGGCGATCTCGGCGAGTACGTCGTCGATGCACTTGTCGATGGTCTGGTGCTCGACGTCGCCGAGTGCCTCGCCCGGCACGTACTTGCCGAGGATCGCCGCGGCCTTGTTGATCAGCTCTTCCGCGGTGTGGGTCTCAGCCATCACGGCACCAGCTTGACGTTGATGGCTGGCATCTCCGTCACGACGTTGCCTTGCGCCACGGTGATCGCAAACTCACGCTGCGCGGCCTGCGGCTTCGGGGTCTGGTAGCTGCCCGAGCGAAACTTGATGAAGGCGGCTGAGCGCAGGAAGTCGAGCGGCACCACGATGGCGACGCCGGGTGTCACCGGCAGCGACACCTCTTCGCCATGATGGTTGAACAGATTGTTGAAGAACAATCCGTCGGTCGAAATCTGGAACGTGAGCAGAGCGTCGGTCCAGTCGGCGGGCATGGTCAGCCGGACGATGTCGGCGCCGCTACAATCGACGGCATCCGACAAGCTCTCACCGGCAGCGATGATCGGGCCGTTCAGCACGACAAGCGGCATGTCATCATCCCCAAAAGAAAAGGGCCGCTTGAAGCGGCCCTACTTGTGATGCTTGTGATCCTTCGGATCGGGCTTCGGCTCGTCGGCCTTGGCCTCCTGCTTCGGCGCGTCCTTGGCCGGGTCGTAATCCGAGACCTCGCCGACCTTGAAGTAGCGGTTGCCCTGGAGGCGGGTCATGTTCGCCTCCTCGCAGACCACCGGGGTGGCTTGGCCGTCGTAGAAGGTGGTGCCGAGCATCTCCACGACTTTGCTGTCGGCCTTCGGCGCGGTGTACGTCACGGTTGCTTTCTTCATCGATGACTCCTTGTGATCTACGTTCCACATGAAACGAACAAAGCGGGCGGCTTACGCCGCCCGCCCAAGTCACTTCATGTAGCCTTCCATCAGGATGCTGACGGTGGGCGTCGGGCCGAGACCGGCCGCCGCCGCCGTCACCGTCACCAGAATGTCGGTGTCGTCGGGGAATTCGTACCCCGCCGCGCCCGCCGCCAAGGTCGGGGTGAATGCGCCAGCCGCTTGCGCGAATGCGGCTGCCGCCACGAAGCGCGCAGGGTTCGCCGCATCACCGAGAGACGCCTGCAAGGTGGCGCCCGTATCGAGATCGCCCGTGGTGCCACCGATGCTCTGCAGGATGAAGCCCCTGGGCACCCGCATCACAGCAGTCTGCGCATTGAGAGCAACGTCGGCGGCAACAAAGTTTACGGTCGGGCCGCCGAACACCTTCTTGGTGCGCGCGAAGCCCTGGCCGCCAGCCTGGGGCTGGCGATAGAGAGTGCGAGGAGCCATGATCATGATCTCTCGTTGGAGGAAAGTCAGGGAGCCGGGTCCGGCTCCCTGTAGTCGTCGCGTCTTCAATCCGGGGGAAGATTGAACCGTTAGGCCGCGGGCGGCGCAGCGACGAAGCCCGTCACCATGCCCCAATCGACCAGATCGCCCGCGGTGGCACCGCCGACGTTCTGCGGGGCCTTGGCGATCTTGCCGACGCCGTACTGCGCCTCGATGCCGAGGCCCGTGACGAAGTCGTAGTCACCGTCCTCCAGCTGGGTCGGACGCGGCAGCTGGCCCGTCGCATAGGCCAGTGCCGCCTGACCGCACAGGAAGAACGGCTCGACGTCCACCGAGCCGCCGCCTGCGGCCTTCAGCAGCAGGCGCTGGGTGATCTCGGGGATGTTCTTGTAGAGGATGCCGTCGTACTTCAGCGCGCCGCCCGTGAAGATCGGGTTGGTCGCGGTGGCGTTGCCCTCACGGGCGCGCGCATCGCGGTTGGCCTGATACATTGGCGGGTCCTGCTGGAGTGCCGCGAACGCGCGGTCGCCCAGGAAGCAGACATACATCTCCTCGTCCAGCTCCTCGATCTCCCAGGGGGTGATCTTGGGGCGGCCGTTGTAGACGCCGGGGTTGGACGGATCGACGCCAGACTGCTTGGCGAGCTGCTTGGCGAGCGAGCCGATGGCCGCGGTCATCTTGTCCTGCGCGCTGTCGACGTTGGCAATCGCAGTCGCGAAGGTCGAGGAGTAGTTCGAGAGCAGCGCACCGAACAGCGTGCGGTCCCAGTTGGCTGCGGTCCACGAGTTCTTGTTCGCGGCGGTCGCGGCCGACCAGCGGATGCCGTTGACGCGGTTGCCCGGCTCCTGAAGACGGCCCGCCTGGATCGAGGCGGTCGGGATCGAGAGCAGGCTGTCGACAATGTCGTCACGCACGATGCGCCGTGCCCAGCCGCGCAAGAGATCGCGCGCGGTCGAGCGGACGTTGAACGAGCTTTCCTTGTTGGAAGCGCGGTTGTTGGCCACCGCGTTGCGGCCCCAATCGGCCCAGATGGGGAAGCCGTAGCTGTCCATCTGCTCCTCTTTGCCGCGCAGCGTCCCAGCGCCGACGCCGTCACCCTGGAGCTGGTTGACGAGCGGGACGTTGATCTGCTTGCCGTCGCTTTCGAGATCGGCGAGGCGCACGATGACGTTGGTGGAGCTGTCGCCCATGAAAGGGTCGAAGCGGGAGCGTCGGAGGAAGTCGGAGATCACCTGCCGACGAAACTTGATGACCTCGTTGTTGACGTGGTTGGTCGTAAGCATAGCCGCTCACCCGATGATGAGGCGGCGCAAGTCGCTCTAGCCATGTGGGGTTAGCGCCGCCGTGCTGAGGTGGCTTGGCGGAACAGGTCTGCGTCGGAGGGTTCGGCGATCTGCGCCTCACCACCCCCGGCACCGATGTTGCCAAGCGATGGACTGGAGGCGACCGTGACGGGGCGAGCGACGGAGTTGCCGGTCGCCATTGCCTGACCTTTCGCAGCTTCGATGACCCGCTTGCGATAATCCGGGTCACTCAATGCTTCTTCGAGAACGCGCTTCTTGTAGCCATCGAGATCACCGCCAATCGAGCGCAGCGTCTCGCCGTCGTTGTGCCAACGGACGATCACGCCATAGGGATCGTGAGACCCCATCGCACGGTTGTAGGTGGCCCAAGCATTGGGATCGTTGCGCGCCATGCCGTGCTCCAGAGCCTGCCGCGCAGCGCCGACCTTCTCGTTGCCATGCCGCTGGAGAGCGAAGTCGAGAGACATCGCCTCACGCTGCATCTGAAAGTCGCTGCTGATCTGCTCCAGATACGGGCGCAGCTCCTGCTGCACGAACCCCGACGGGTTCTCGAACAGGTCGATCTTCGGGGTCTGCTGCTGGCCCTGCTGCGGCGGCTGTTGCCGCGCCAGCATTGCCATCTGCGCCCTGAGATCGTCGCGCTCACGTTCCGCCCTGCGCCGCGCCTCGCTCTCCTCACGCAGACGCCCCGAGGGGATCGTCTCGTCGAGCTTCGGCTCAGTCCTGGCTTCGGGCTTGGGGGTTTCACCGGCCGGTGGCGTCGGAGCTGGCGGCTCCGTCACGACGGGCGGGTTCTCGAACTTCTCCAGCGTCGCGGTGCTCACCGCGTCGTTGAACAAGGCATTCTCGTCGGGCGCGTCAGCGCCTTGGGTCACGTCAGTCATGTCATGGTCTCCCCGGAATGTCGTTTCCGGCGAACGTGGCCCGGCTGTCGCGACGGGCGGCGTGGCGAGACATCCCTCTCGCAGGGCAATGCGATCTCGCTCGCATCGGGCGTGTGCGCCGTGTCGTGGCGCGGACGAAGGGGTGCGGGCGCGCGGTGAAGCACGCCCGCCCGTCACCGGGCGCGGGGGACAGCCCGCGTGGGGCGGTGGCGGTTTTCTAGACTTGCGGCCTCGGCCGGTTCGCGGCAGCGAAGCGCGCGACGCGCTCGCGGCTGGCGCGGTCCTGGCCGCGGTGGAAATCGTCCACCGCGCGGTCTGCCATGCGGTGGAAGGTGTCGACGTTGCGGTTGGCGAGCTGCTCGATGCTGGCGCCGAACCGATCAGCGTTGCGCTGGGAATGATCGGCCAGCAGTTGCAGCGGCGTCACCAGCGCCCTGTGGTCGAGCGAGCGCGCCGAGGCACGCTTGTGTTCTGCGGTGGCGTTGGTCTCGTTGATCTCGGCCATCTGCTGCGCGTAGTCGAGCGGCGTCTTCGGATCGGGGCCGCCCTCGGGCATGCCTTCGGTGCGCGCCTTGGCGACGTTGAGCAGCCCGGCGGTCTGCGCCTTGCCCGCGTCGGCCTGCGCCTTTCCGGCCTGGGCGTTGGCGAGATTGGCTTCGGCCATGGTCTTCTGGATGATCGCTGCCTGCGCCTGCTGCTTGGTCGGGTCGGGCTGCGCCAGCATGCCCTGCAGCTTCTTCTTCTCGGAGAGCGGCAGCGCCGAGGCTTCGATGATCAGCTGCGGCGGCACCGGCACGTTGTTCTGCGACAGGCCCATCAGGAGGTCGAAGACGTCGCCCATCACCGTCTCGGTGTCGGGGCCCTCGTCGACCTTGATCTCGACGTCGATGTTGCCGAGCATGTTGACCAGCATCGGCAGGCCGTACTGATCCAGCTCCACCGAGTTGATCGCCATGAACTGGGCGACGCCCGCATCGCCCGTCACCCGCAGGAAACGCTCGCCGGTCCAGTAGCGCTGCGCCGCGCACCAGCAGGCGCGGTAGCGCTCCAGCTTCCACATCCGGAAGTTTTTCAGGAACGGCCCCAACTCAGCGAGACCGGCCTGCTGGAGTAGGTTAGCCGCCCTCCCCGAAACATTCTGACCGAACTCTTGGATCAGCTGCTGGTTGGGGCCGAAAGTGTCGATCTCGGCCTTGGCGTCCTGATAGTACTCCGTCTGCTGCAGGAACTCGCTCTCGGGCTGGATCACCTCCAGCGCGCTCTTGTCGCCGCGATAGACCAGCGTGCCGTCGGGCCGCGCCGCTTCGCGCCGTGTCACCTCGATGTCGTCGACCGCGCCTTCCTGAATCTTGATCTGGCGCGTGTTCATGATGTGGATCGACTTGGAGCGGTGTTGGTTCATCGCGTCCTGGGGCCCACGCAGGCGACGGATGAAGCCGTAATGGTCGCCGTCGATGTCGATCATGTTGGCGAACGCGGCAAACTTGGAGATCGACATGCCGCGCTCGTTGAAGAACGGGCTGTCGCCCGCCATCAGCTCGACATTGCCCGTGTGCAGGCACCAGCGCCACATCCCGCCGCGCTTGTACCAGTGATCGACGAGGCGCACCCGGTTGCGGCTGTCGACCCAGAGGTTTTCGCGGTCGGTGTCGAACGCGGTCCAGTAGCCGCCGTCGTTGTTGAGCGCGTCCTTCACCAGCTCTGCGCTGCCCTCGACCAGCGACTCCAGCTCGTCGACATCGGCCCATTTGTAGACGCCGTGGAAGCGCGCGTCGGTGAAGTTGGTGCGCAGTGAGCGCGGGTCGTAGAAGAACGTGCGCGGGTCGACATAGTCGAAGCGCAGATCGGGATCGCCGTGATCGCCCTGGCCGAGCACCAGCTCGCTGACGCCGATGCCATGCACCAGCGCGTCGCGGCAGCACTCGACCTCCAGGTCTTCGGCGAACGAGGCGTCGTTGATGGTGCGGATCACCTGGGTGGCGACCTCCGCGCCCTGCTCGCCGTTCGGCGTGTTCGGATAGGCCTTGGGGTCGGTGCGCAGGCGCCGGATCGTACCCGACAGACTGTCGATCTTGCGCCCGGTGCGGTCGAACGTCATCGGCGGCTGCGACCGCTTCTTCAAAATCTTGAGCTGGTCCGCGGTCCACTGGTCGACGTGGTAATAGCGCCAGGACTGACGCTGCTCTTCGATCTCGCGCGACTTGGCCGAGCAATAGTCCTCGAACTCACGGCGGCGCACCAGAAGCTTCCTGGCGTCTGCATCCTCCGGTCCCACCACGCCTTGCGAATTGTAATTGGCGTGCAGGGTTTCGAGGTTGATCATAGCGTCATGGGGTCCACGGACTTGATGCGGGAGTGAGCGCGGTAGCCGTCGAACGGCTCCGCGACCGAGCGGCCAGGAGCGAGACGCCCGACCACCATCTTGTCGAGCAGCTGGCCGACGAGGCCGAGAGCGTCCACTTGGTCGTCATGCTTGGACGCCGGAAAATTCATCAGCTCCGCGAACAGGTCCGCGGCCCAGGGCGCGTTCCTGGCGTAGTAGATGCCGTCGAGCGCGAGGCGGCCCTGGATCGCGCGCGCACGCACCGCCTTGTCGCCGCGCGTCGGAAACTGCTCGCGGCTCACATAGACGCGGCGCTCGCGCATGCGCTTTTCGAGGAACGGCCCGACGGCAGACTTGATCTGGCCGGTCTCCTCCGCCCAGGCGAGCGGCCGATACTTCGCGACGAGGTCGCAGAACGCCTCGATCCAGACGTCCGAGGTCTTCTGGCCGCGCCACACATCGAGCAAATACAGATTGCCCATGTGGTCGACGCCGAGGACGATATGCACCGCGTAGTCGCCGCCGTCGGCGGTGACGGCGTAGTCGCTGCCGCCGTAGCAGCGCATCAACTCGTGGCCCGGCTGCAGGTGCAGCGGCTTGAACCACTGCTCCTTGAAATAGTCGCCCTCTTCAGGTGCCGGCGCCTGCTGATAGAGTGCGCTCCACACCCGCGGCGGCGTCGTATCCTTCAGCTCGCGCAGCTGCTCGCCGTAGCCGTACTCGCCATCGCTCCACAGAAACTCGCCGACGGCCCGGCCGAGCTGGTCGTTGGCCTTGGCTTCGGCGGGAAGCGAGATCACCTCCCAGGGCTCGTGGTTGAGCGCGCGCCCGGCAAGGTCGTCCTCGTGCCAGCGGGTCTGGATCAGGAGCTGCCGCGCGCCAGGGATCAGGCGCGGCCGGAAGTCGTACAGGTACCATTCCCACAAGCGCTCGCGGACGTGCTCGCTCTCGGCGTCCTCCCTGCTGCGCAAGGGATCGTCGATCACGCCGAACAGCGCGCGAAAGCCCGCAATGCCGATGCGCGCACCGGCCGCGAGATACTCGCCGCCTTCCCTGATCGCCCAGCGGCCCGCCGCCTGGTTGTTGTCGTCGGGATGGATGCCGAGGATCGAGGTCTGCTCCGCAATCAGGTTGCGGACGCGGCGGCCCCAGCGTTCGGCCAGCTCTGTGGTGTGCGAGGCCGCGAGAAACTGCGCCTTCGGGTGCTGCGCCATGCACCAGGGCGGAAACAGCACCGAGGCATAGGTGCTCTTGGCGCTGCCGGGCGGCATAAAAATCGCGAGCCGCGGAATGTCGCCGCGGCTCAGCGCTTCAAGCTTATCGATCAGCAGGAGATGGTGACGGGCAGGAAGATAGCCTTGAGATTTGCACCACTCAGTGAGGCTTGAGCGGATCAGCTTGCGTCGGAGTATCTCCGACGCCGCCTTCTCTGCCGTTATCATTCTTCAGTGCGGCATCGTACTCGTTGAGCAGATCGATGATGTGCTGCTCTTCAGGCTCGATCACCTCGGGCTCCTCGCCCCACCAGTTGATCCCGATGTAGCCCTCGGCGAGCTTACCGATATGTCGATGCAGATTGTGGAGCACGAGCGCCAGCGCCGCCTCGTAGCCACTCAGGCGTACCAATTCCGCCCGCAACGTCGAAGATCGCTCGCCGTGCTTGATCGACTGATAGCTCTCCACGGTCCACCGCCTTCCAGATGTCATCGACAGCTGTTGCGTTTTTAGCGGTTTTCCAGTCGGCTGGGAAGAGCGAACGGATCGGCTCCCACGTCGCACTTTGTGCGGCGCGCGGGAGCATTCCGTACTCCTGGGCAAATTGTCGAGTCGCATCAGCAACTAAGCCGTAGGTGCCCTGGACGCCGGTCACCGCGCTCGACTTGGCGTTGACCGAGCCCGCCGGGCCGCCCGACGCCAGATGCTGGATCACCGCCTCCGAGGAACCCGACAGGGGCCGCATCTGGGCGGCGGCGACCTGATGGGTGTCGCCGGTAATGTCACCGAAGCGCGGATCGTTCGGCACCTCGATGTTGTTGTAGAAACTGCGCACCTTGTGCTTGGCGCCGAGCAGCGGCGACAGCGTGTCCATGTCGCCGCCGGACTGGATCGCGCGCACCGCCTTGCCGATGTCGCCAAAGGTGCCCCAGGCGACCTTGGCGGGATCGCCGCTCGCGGTCCTCACGAAGTCGCCGAAATCGCCCTCCGGCAGCACCGAGCGATAATTGCGCGCGTTGTGTGCCTCGTCGAAGGCGCGCACGAACAACGCGGCATGCTTCGGGTCGACCTGATCGAGCCGCTTGCCTTCGATGGCGCGCAGCAAGTCAGCAGTGTCAGGCTTTGCCATCAATGCGGGCTGCGACCCGACCCAGCTCGCCATGTCGCTGGTCGCGCGCGGGTTCGCGGTGACGATGTCGCCGACGCGCTCGCCGAGCGAGGCATTCATGAACCAGTCTTTCTGCGGCGACAGTGACGCCAGCGCAGCCGATGCGCTTTGCCTGGGCACGCCCCAGCGCTGCGCCAGCGCATCCGAAATCCGGTTGGCGCCCTCGTACCAAAGCGGCGCGCGGCGCTGGAGGTCGGCGGGCGAATTCTCATACAGGAAGCGCATATTGCCCGCCGCCTGATCGATATAGGCCTGCGCCGCCTCCTCGGGCGCCATGCCCTTGAGATGCGCGAAGCCGGGATAGCGGGCCAGGATCGAGGTGTTGTGCGCGAACTGCTCCGGGTCCATCCGCATCTCTTCGGTGCCGATGGACAAATGTTGCCGCAGCGGATTTTCCGGGCTCTTCACACCGGTCGGAAAACGGGTCGCAACGCGCGTGTCGCCCTTCGCAATCGCCTGCGGCACCTCGGACAGCGGCCGGATCGCGCCAGCCCCGAGCACCGCCTCGCCTGCCCGCATCGGCACGCCCGCGATGGCGCCTGTGCCCATCGGCAGCGACGCTGCCTCGACCACGGGCGCCGGATCGTATTCGCCGGTCTGGCCGTAGCGGTCCATCGCCTCGCGCAGGCGGATCGGCAGCGTGCCGAGACTGCCCGCGGTGTCGAGCAGCATCTTGGCGGGCACTTTCGCCGCGGCGAGCAGCTTGTCGCCAATCGTGAGCGGCCTACTCAGCGCGCCGAGCGGCCTGAAATCTCCGTAGCGGTCGCGGATGCGGTCGGCTGCGCTGGCGATGCCGTAGTCTTCGGGGAGACCAAGCTCTGCACGGCTTGACCTGAACCTATCGCCTTCCATTGCGCCGTGACCAAAGCCCTTGTCTGTTCGTCTGCGAGATCAATGACGCGCACGCCTGCCTTGCGGGCCTGCTTCATCATGTCGGCGGTACCGCTGCCGCCAGGAAACGCGATCACCAGCGCGGGCTGGCCCTCGGCGAGCATCTGGCCGTTGCGGATCGGCCCTGCGGCGTTGTGGTGGACCTTCCAGTGCGCCGGAAAACATTCAATCGGGAGCCGCTGCACCGTGGCCCAGCGGTTGGCGCACCAGTCGGCGCCCCTCGCGCCGCCATGGATCACCAGGGTGAAGCCGTGGATCGCATGCAGCATGTCGAGAAACCGCGTCACCGCGTCGAGGTTGTTGAAGTTGCGCCCGCCGCAGACGATGACGCGCATCAGGGCTCACCGGCCATCGAGACCACGGCGAGTGTCACGACCCCGACGCAGCCCCCGACGACCATCCCGATCACAAAGGCGAGCCAGATCATGCCTTGTCCTCGGCCTCGTCGGTTTCGCGCAGCCTGTCGAGCAGGCCGCCCAGCTCCTCGATGCAGTCGTCGGCGTCGCCGCCGTTCATGGCGACCACCCAGCAGATCGTGATCGCGCCGATCACGGCGCGGTCGCGCGCATCGCGCAGCTTGCGCTTGACGTGCGGCGCGATCATCTCGTCGATGAACTGCGTGGCCTGTTCGAGCCTGTTCACCGCAGCCTCCGTCGCGCTTCGACGATGTTGAAATTCTGCGCCAGCAGGCCGAACACCATGCCGTGGCCGTGACGGGTCACCAGCTCACGCCAGTCGACCGGGAGCCGCTCGCGCAGGAACGTCACGACCGGCGGCGTCAGCGCCTCATAGTCCTTGATGTTGCGCAGATAGGTGCGGACGGCTTCGACGGTGTCGAGCACGTCCTCTTTGTCGGAGGGATTGAGCCGGAAGACGATCTCTTCCAGGGCGCGGATGCGGGTCAGCGCCCGGTCCAGATCGGCACGAAGTGTCGCCAGCGTTTCCGCCATGGAGCTGTCCCTCTCGCATGGGTATCGAGCACACCGGAAAGCTGCACCAAAACGCCCCGGACGTAAAGATTACGTGAGCGCGTTTGCGGAACTTTTTTTGAGCCGCCGGTACCAAGTGCGCCGAGAGACCCCGTCGGCCTTCCAGGGCTGCAGGGTGGCTTTCGAGGTCGGCGAGCAGCGCCGCACCCGCTTCTTCTTCGGCGGCAGTGGCGGTGGCGGTGGCGGCGGCTCGCCGCGGCTGCTCAGCGCGATCAGCTGCCGGGCCAGCAACTGATCGGCGATGTCGGCGACGTCGCCCATGTTGGCGCGCCTGAGATCACGCAGGCCTTTCAGCTGATCGCCAGACATCTCGCCGCGCGCCTCCTGTGACGTGGCTTGTCGGTCACACCTCCGACTAAACCGAGACGGTGTGTCGGGATTCCGACAGACGCGTCAGCTCCATTTATTCAGCCTGTCAGCCATAGGACGGGGTGCGGATCGGCGGATCAGCCCGGTGGTGTTCCTCCAAGAGCCACCGAGTTTTCCTCCGGTCTGCCAGTGGCGAGGGCTGACGGCGCTGTCGGATAATGATCTTCATTTCAAAATTGCTGTCACGGCGCTGGGCGTGTTTTCGGCCGTCTTGGCTATCAGCCTGATATTTTCTTTCTGAGGTGTTCCCTCAGGGGGGCCGCCCCCCCGACGGAGGCGATGGGGCAGTGGCGCATGCCTCGCGCATTTCTGGCGCGCGCGGCATTTGATTTTAGCTACATCGGGACCCAGCCGTCCAACAGCAACCCGTCAAAAGCGATAACGCCTTCGTCGTGCGGGGCGGCATACTCGCGATAGCGCGCGGCCCATTCGGGTTTCCAATCAATGAACGTGTTGTTGAGGCCCTCGTGCACGCGACAGGGCTCATCGGGATTGAACGTGTCCATCGGGTTCATGTGGGCCCACATTTCAAGCGGACCTCCACCAGGAAAACTCTGGAAAGAAGGCGGCTCCAGCAGAAACAGGGGGCAACCTAGCTGGAGCCGCGAGGCCACGTTGTGCAAAGCACTCCGGGACACGAATTGGGAAACGGGCCCGAAGCGCAATTGAAATGCATGACCGGGACCAGAGTTCCTAGAAAAAAAGAAAACGGACTGCGCCAAAATTAATCCGCGCAGCTTCACATTTGTTAGAAGCGCGAATGCTTTCAAAGTGGAAGGTTGCGGCGGTGCGCTGGGTTTTTGGCGCGCTCGCGGCCCCGGCGTCCCGATTTCTCCTCTCTCGCGGCGCCTGGGGCCGACGCGCACTGAGTTAGGAACGACGGCAAGATCGCAACGTTTTTCTCCTGCCCTCGTGGGCACGCCGCATGTGCCCCAGCTCGCGACCGGTGACACGCACGAGCTGGGGCCTTCGTCGAGCCCGCGGTCGGGATCAAGCCGGCGACCATCCGCTTACAAAGCCGGACATGGCGCGCGGGGCCTTTGCAACTACATCGGCACCTAGCCGTCCAACAGCGGGGTTCGGTCGCATCACGTCGCCAACGTCACCTCGTCGCGCCGTTTGGCCGTTTCGTCCGCGCTGTGTTCAATATCACCCGGCCTTTTTTGCGTTTCTCTTCTTCCTGTCCCACTGCGCATCCAATCGCTTCAGCAAAACGGGGCCTCTGGCGACAAGGTCGCTATCGGCTGCTTTAAGAAGCTTGAAGTAGAACCGCTGGACGTTGCGCAGTGTGCTCAACAACAGATCGTCCTTCAGTTGGTCCGGGCGAGGAAGTCTGGAAGCTACCGGCATCTTTAGTCCGGTGTATTCACGAACCGCCATGGCCACTACGTAGTAGAGAAGATTATTTGAGTCTCTCTTGTCCAAAGCTGTCCGCTTTGACATGTAAGATGCAACATGGCGCACGATGCGAACGCACGCTAGATAGGTTGGCAGGGGGACCTTTTGTGTTGCAAAAATTGATCGATACCGATTCTCTTCCTTGAAATAATCTCCCGGCCTCGCGCGAGCATCGTCCGGTCGCTGCAAGATGATTGAGATTATGGCCTGAGCGACAGCATTGACGGAGACAATGCGCTTAATCGGCTGCCCCTGGTCTTTGTAGAAACCCTTCCTTCTGTCATAGAACAATTCTTCTCCTCTGAAGTGCTGCTCAATGTCTCGATGGATCTGATCTGTCATTCGCAGGGAGGCGGCCTGCATCTTGTTCTGACTATTGGTGGCTTTAATGATGCGATCCTGAGTTCGCTGATCTGTTGTTTCAATCACCCGAACAAGAACTGTTCGGTCGTCTTTCGTCCCGGGCTTGATGGTGTCGAAGATCACGCGAGAAGTCTGCAACCCATTGACGATTTGAGGATCAGAAACAGTCACCATCAAGTGAGACGGCAGGGTCTTCGCGGCAATTACAGTCACTCCATTGTTGAGGAGCCAAAAATTTGGCTCTCCGTCCGGATTGCGAAGTGAATTCATCATTTCTTCGTTGATCGTCGAGTCCACGACAAACCCGCGAACGTTGGACTCAAATATGCGCTCAGCCAGTACGTTAGGGTCCTCATCCTCAATCAGGAACTCGCGAAAATCATGAAGCCTCACAAGCCCTACGTACCCCTCCTTAGTCTGCATTGGGTTCTCTGCCCAACGCACCACGCGATGGCTCAGCGGGCGTTTCTGCACCTGCTCCCAAAGCTGTTTGGCCCCGACGCAATTAACCTTGCACGTTGACTTAATCGCTCGTTCAACGCGCAGTTTTACGCGGTTGCAGGCATCTAATGCCAGCCCGTCCGGCGCAGCATCATCGCCGGTGATGTAGAAAAAGCTGACAGAGACACTAGGAAAATGAACTGAGAACTTCAGGAACTGTTCGCGCCAGACCCGCATGGCGGTTCTGATCTTGAAATTGTATCGGTGCTCAAGCGCACTTGGGTCTTTTGATAGGTCAAAAAAATCATCGACAGTTTCTAGCCACTTTTCTATTTCCGTCGGCCTCATTCCCCCGCTGTGTTTGACCTGAAAGAACAGGAGGTGAATCGAGGACACCATCTTTGGGTCTAGATCACTGTCCGCATCGACTACCTGTCGATTATTGACGAGAAAATAGTACCCATCGATGCCGCCGTCGTGACCAGAGTCGGTGATGCCGGCCTCAAGGTCGTCGTCGTCTATCGCGTAGGATTTGAGATGCTGCTCTAGGCAGTAATAAAGCCATGGATCAATATCTGCGTCCAAACCATCAGCTCGACGCTGCCAAGATTCAAAATTTGTCCTCAGCACAATTGCTTCGTTTGTGGCCATCCTGATTCCCCCACTAGTTGTGGGGAGTATAGGACCCCTATAATGTTCGATCAAAGTGATAACTACCCTGAGCGCAGATCGCTGTTATGATCTACCGTAGATTCGTAGACAGGTTTTCAGCACAACGCACTATGGGGGACAGGGGGGAGCCGAACAATGACCGCAGCAACATCTCTTTCCATCCGCACCCCGCGAACTTTCTGAGATGTGCGCCGATCCGAGGCGCTGACCCCAGGGCGAACATTCTGAAGTTGCCGCTGACGTCGAGGGGGATGTCGAAATAAGCATGCTTGCCCGGCTGAATTTTCCCACCCCCGGTACCCCTGCCAGAGGGGCATGCCCCCGGCCGCCGAGGCCAGGGCGCGAGGCGGGATCGCCCTGCCCAACACGCCCTCGACGAGGGCGCAACGGCTACTCCCCAAGCGTAACGGCTCGCTGCCCCAGGTTGACGTTCGTCAGCCTGAGTCAGTTTCAGCCACGCGAACGGCCTCGACGTCGATGGTCTGGCCATCTCCACCCGCTTTCTGTGCTGCAATCGCGTAGAGCTGGGCGTCGGTGAGCTGCTCGACTTTGACGTTGTGATCGTGCTGCACGTTGCGGACGTCACGCCACGTCGCGGGCGCGATGTTCTTCAGCGCGAAGATCGAGGCCATCGTCTCCGCGCCCTTCTTCGACCGGATGAGCTTCTGCTCCCAGGCGAGCAGCTGCTTGCCGCGAGCGCGGCTCACCGCCTCGGAGAATTCGGGATGTCGCTTCATCCACTCGTAAACCGTGTCCACCGCGACCCCAACCACGCCTGCGAATGCGCCGACGCTGATGCCCGTTCCCATCGCCTCGATCACGAGCTGGCAGTATTCCGGCCGGTACTCTGATGGTCGCCCAGGTCCAACCCTCACCAGCTCATGCGTTCGCTTAAACGGTGCCACGTCTCACCTCTCGTCCGGCTCGTTCCGCTTCTGCTCGCGCTCCATCCGCGCCAGCTTGCTCTTCCACTTGCCCCTCACCTTCAGCCCCTGCTTCGGGATCACGAGCTTCGGCCTGCGCCGCGTGGTCTGATGCCTCATGGCGTCCGCTCCTCCTCCTGGGCCCGTGCGAGGCCCGCTGAGCGGCCTGCCCGATTGGGGGCGCTGATGTCGCGGTCACCCGCGAACGCGCTCTGCACGCCCGCCGCTGCGTCACGGCGCTGCCTTGCGCGCTTCGACGTCCCCGAAGTCTTGCCCCAATAGCGATGCCGGTCCCGATGCCGCAGCGTTCGGCTCATCCTGGCTCTCCGATTAGGTCCGAGTTGAGAAGCTATTTCGCGCGGCGCGTATTTATACGGCTTGCCTCCGTGGCCTTAAAGGCCTACAAGAGATCGAAGCAAGGGGAATACGTCATGAAGCCGATCATTTCTTACGTCCGCGTCTCGCGTGAGAGCCAGGGCCGCTCCGGTCTCGGCCTGGACGCCCAGCGCGCCGCCAATGAGCGGTTCGCTGCCGCTGAGGGCTACGAGATCGTCGCCGAATATGTCGAGGTCGAGACTGCCAAGGGGTTCGACGCCTTGGAGCGCCGCCCGCAGCTCAGCGCAGCGCTGAAGCAGGCCAGGAAGCTCAAATGCGCGGTGCTGGTCGCCAAGCTCGACCGCCTGTCGCGCGATGTCGCATTCATCGCGGCGCTGATGGCGCAGCGCGTGCCGTTCGTCGTCGCCGCCCTGGGCCCGAACGTCGACCCGTTCATGCTGCACATCTACGCCGCCATCGCCGAGAAGGAGCGCAGCGACATCTCCGCGCGCACCTCGGCCGCGCTGCAGGCCGCCAAGGCCCGCGGTCAGGTGCTGGGCAATGCCGCCCTGGCGAAAGCCAATGCCGATGAGGCGCAGGCCTTCGCCGAGACCCTGCGCGGCGTCGTCGCGCCGCTCCTCGGCCTGTCCTCGCGCAAGATCGCCGCCGAGCTGAACGCGCGCGGCATCAAGTCCGTCACGGGCGGCGAGTGGCGCAGCTCCACCGTCGTCCGTCTCGTCAATCGCCTGCAGGGAGAGATCAATGTCGCACAAGCCGCCTAAACCGATGGACGGCGCGCAGCTCGATGCTGCGCTGAGCCAGCTCTACGACAACCCCGCGAGCGTGCGGGCGCGCTCGCTGCTGTTCTCCGAGACCATCGGCTGCGGCGACCGGCAGGTGCGCAAATGGATCAGCGGCGAGGCCGAGGTGCCCAGGCACATCGCGATGCTGGTCAACGCGATGCTCGACCACGACATCAAGCCCGAGGAGCTGCGCCCATGAGCACAACAGCGATTGCCCTGTTCGTAGGCGCGGTATTCGTCGTGTCCTTCGTGCAGGAGGTCTTTCCTTCCGCTACCTATGGTTGTATCGTATAAAATATCCTGTCTGAGGCCCTTCGCGATAGTGGACCTGCCCATGGAATATGATCCGAGAGAACTCATGCAGCGCGCGGCGACTCGTCGGGCCTGGAATCCCGACAGCACTCCATTGTACGGATGCCTAACTGCCTTGGAGTTGCCGGAAGAAACCTGGGACCTCGGCCCAGGATTGCTCTTGCGTCGGGTGTATGTGGACATCTTCGATGCGCCGATGATGGCATTTGCTGCGCCGGCCAAGATTGGCGTGGCTCATCCCACGCCTTGGGTCGCAGTTCAAGGCGGGTTTTCGTTCAAAAGCCGGGTCGAGCTGACCATCCAAGCCGAAGGCGTCGTCGATCATCTCACTCCGACACTGACCGCGTGGCTGATCGCAGCTCTCTTTCGGTTGAAGGTGAACGCGCCGGTACGGATGGTCGTCGTCGGCAGCATGCCATTTATGGAGATGGGAGCACAGTGGCGGACCGCACTCGCCCACGCCTTTGAGGACGCGCCGCAGCATCTCGGCGTCTTCAAAACAGATGTGTGGCGGGCTTGTGAGGACGACCTGTCTTTTGTCCGCGATCTACTTCCTCAGGCAGCAAGCCTTTATCGTCAGGACCGCTTCTATCGGGCTTTCGGTCTCTTCGACGCAGCTTCCTGGAGCCCAACCATTGAGCAAGCGATGACGCTCATTTGGACCGCAATGGAGGTTCTTTTCGGTATCAGTTCTGTGCAGCAAAAGACGAAGACAATTGCAACGGCTCTTTCAGAGTATGTCGGCACGTCCGCTGAGGACAAGGCACGCGCTTACGAAGTAGTAGACGAGATGTATAGATGGAGGAACAAAGTCGTTCACGCTGCGCGCCAGCTCGACCCTAACGCCTTCATGCAATCAGCGTGGCTTGCGCGCTGTGCCTTCGAGCGCATGCTCATAGACGGTGAACTTCCTGCGCTGCCATAAATTGCTGGTCAATCGAGGTCTGGCCTCATTACCAAGATGGTTGATTGCCTGTGCACCAGCGGCACCAAGACGACGTCATGCACGTGCTGCCCCTGCTGGGGCTGCGCTAGAACAGGAACGCGGGAACAGGCGGCCGGGCTTCAGTTTCAAAGCGAAGTAATCCCGACCTTCACCACGGCGCTGAAATTCAAACCCTCGGCGGGGGCGGCCCGCCGGGGGTTTTGCAATCGCTCCGTCGCGCGCACCGAACGCAAGGGGAAACTTGGCAAGAGGCACACGGCGGATTGATAACGAATTGTTCGCGCAAATCGCCCCTGCGGTCAACGCCGCAGGCTCTCGAAAAACTTGGACAGCCCCGCGCCCGCGCTCGCCAGATATTCCGCGGCACGCTCGCGCGCACGGTACGGGCTCTTGAACCCCATCGACATCCCGGTCTCCTGCAGCGCCCGGCCGAAGCACGCCACCTGATCGGCGACGTAGGACGGGTTGAAGCCGATGGCCTGCTTCGCCGCGTAGTAGGTCCGCTTGTGATCGAGCTGGGCCTCGCTCTTGGCAAGCCCCGACATCTGCGTCGGATCATGCGAATAAATCCTATTCAGATCGACAGACGGCAGCGGCCCCTGCAGCCCGCCAGCGACCCAGTGCAGCGCGTAGCGGCGCAGCGCCGAATATTCCTGGGCCGAGATGATCTGGCGCAGCCACGCCTTCCCCAGCGCGTCGTCGAGCATGGTGATCTTGCGGCTGGAGCGCGAGCGCCCGGCGACGGTGAAGAACTGTCCGGCTTTCGCGAGGCGTTCCGGCGTCGGTCCTGCGTCGTCGAGCGGCGTGTCCATCGGCAATCCCCGGCGCGAATGCGTGGCACGCTATATCCACAGTTTCCACACCGGCAAGCCCCTTCGCGCGCGCAGCCACAGAGAAGGTAGAAGTAAGGGAAAAGAATATGTGGTTGTGGTTAGTGCAGCCCAGGTGCAGCTGGAGCTGTAGCTGGTGCTACTTAAGCCGTTGCAATTGCCAGAGAAGCTTCTCGCGGTTCATGGCCGCCGTCGCACCACCCTTCTGGCCTTTCGCTTTTGCCTGGGCAGTTTTTTTGGCAGTCCGCGTCAGCTCAGCCTCGACGCGCTTGTGCTTCCAGCCATCGTAGAAGAACGCTTGCAGCACCGGCTTGTCGGCCTGCCACTCGTCATGCGTTGACAGTGTGATATTGGCGAGCTGGCGGTCGTCATCGGGGAGACTGCCATGCGTCCAGTAGTGCCCGATCAGCATCAGGTAGGAGGCATGCTGCAGCTTGGTCAGGTGCCGCGTGTCGCGAAAGTAATCGCCCCAGTAGAACGGCATCCACGGGCGCGCCATCATTCACCTGCGCTGTTGTCGACCACACGCACGAAGGTGTAGCGCGGAATCTTGCTCCTGCGCCTGCCCGGCTCGAAGATGCTCTTCTTGATCGTGATCGACTTGGCGTGCAGCCCCTTCACGACCGGTGCAGGGTCGCCGTCGAGCTGCATCAGCTCGACGTCGTGGTTGCTGCCGTATTCGCGGACCCAGATCGACCAGCGCTTCTTCATGTCACCCACGCTGAACCGGTGGCTTGTCGTTGGTCGGTACCTTGAGGTGCCGAACGCTGACGCTGTGCGGCGGCAGCACCAGCGTGTCGATCAGCTTGTTGTAGCGCGGCAGGAAGTCGGCGAGGACGCTAGCGATCTGGAGGTTCTCCTGGCGCAGCTCGCGGTTCTCCTGGCGCAGCTCGCCGACCTCGCGGCTCAGCGTTTCGTTCTCGCGCTGCTGGCGGTCGAGGGCCCGCTGCAGCGCGGCAACCTCGTCGCGCAACGCGCTGACGAAGTTGCCGCCGGGCGGCGTGTCGCCGCGTTCAAAGAACGTGCCGAACCGCTTGGTGCGGATGCTGATGACGGACTGCACGCCGACGCCGAGCTTGGCTGCGACGGTGACGTCGGTGTTGCCGTCGAGATATTCGATGGTGCGCTCGCCGGTCTTCTTCAGCGCGCGCTTCAGCTCCTCGTAAATCTCGATGATCTGGTCCTGCGTCGCTACCTGCTTGGTCTGCTTCGTCATGGGCTGTCCTCCCGTTGGGTTATGAATTCTCGGCGATGCGCCAAGCCTGGAAATGATCATCGAGCCGGTGCCAGCGCCGTCGCTCGTCGACTCTGCCGGGCTTGCTCAGATCGGCGCGGCTGGCGACGCCACAGTGATGGCGCACGCAGTCGGCGGCGTGCTGCTCGCACGTCACGTCGCGGTAGCGGTGCTCTTCCTGAAGGTAGCGCCAGAACACCGGATCACCGCAGCGGATGCCAGCCTGCTTGGCCGGGCCGAGCCCGGCCCAGGCGTCGCGCCCGTCACGTTCGCCGAACATGTCGTCCTGCTCTGGCTTGCGCTCGCCGCGCTTGCGCGCAGAGATGTCGGCGCGCACCTCGCTGACCTTCCAGCCGCCGATCTCGTATTCGGTGCCAGCGATCACCAGATAGCCGGTGATGTGCGGCGGGCGATCCGAGAAGAACAGCGCGCCCTTCAGCTCCCTGCTCATCACGCCTTCCTGTGCAGGTTGGTGCGCCGCGCGTGCGATTTCTTTGCCGTCATCGCCACCCTGACCGGCAGCTCGATCAGCTGCTTGCGCTTCTTGGCGGCGTTCCAGCACGCGCCCCAGGCGTTGCGGTGGTGAGGCCTGCTGCCCGTCCAGTCCCTGCGGATGTCTTCGCAGGTGCCGGTCCAGCCGGACGGCAGCTGATCGATGACGCGCGCGAACTGTTCCTTGAAGGTCTCGTTGTGATCCATCACCAGCGCCATCCCTGCGTCGCGCAAGTCGCGCGAATTTTCCAGATTGAACTCGTCAGACATCGAGCGCCTCCGCTTTCTGGCGCACGCGCGCCTTCAACATTTCAACGTCGTCGTTGCTCAGCTCGTACTGGCGCCGCGCCGCCTTCTGCGCGTCGCTGTTCCACCACGTCAGCAGCCTGATCTTGTCGGTGTAGTCGTCGATGGACGCCTTGTAGTGTTCGAGGAACGAGGTCCGCTTCGCGGCCATCTCGGCCTGCCGCCGCAGCTCGCCCTCATCGACGACGTTGCTCTGGGTCTTGTCGTAGAGCGCGAGGCCGAACACATTGCCGAATGTCATGAGGGCGCGCTTCATCGCGTCGGTCTCGGCCTCCTTGATCGCGCTCTCGTGGGCGAGGCCGAGGTCGCGGTCGATGCCGTGACCGGAGCCGCAGCCCTCGCGCACGATGCGGCCGACCGTCACGCGGACCTTGGCGTTGTAGGTGACGCCGAAACCTGGGGTCTTGTCGCGACCGATCTCGCGCGGGGCTTCCGCCACGCACTTGACCTCGACGGTCTCGCGGGTCCAGCCGTCGAAGCCGAAGATCCGATTGGCTTCGGCAATTGCGACCCAGCCCTCGATGTAGGACAGCTTGCGACCACCCTGCTCGCGTTCCTTGACGTGGGCGCGGTTGAGCGGCGCATCGAGCGCGGCCTTGATCTCTGCGTCGAACATCACTTCACCATCACCATGATCGAGGGCGGCGCATTGGAGAGCTGCAGGCCGGGCAATTCACGCCCGGCCTGCAGCGCCGTCTTGATCGCCGCGCGATCCGCCGTCCGCTTGATCTTCACGAATTCGTCCGGCAGCGCGTCGGCGTCGGGCTCGCCGACCAGCTGCTGCGGGTTGTTGCGCAGATAGAGCGTCGCCTCGGGCAGCTCGACCTTGCGCAGGGCGGCGGCGTTGAGGATCGACAGCATCAGCGCGCGGCTGAACTCCAGGCGGCGGCCGAACCGGTCGGCCCGCGCCTTCAGGTTCTCCTGCTGCGTCTTGGTGGCGTCGCGCAGCGTGCGGGCATCCTCGCCCAGGCGGATCAGCGCGGTGAGCACGTCCGCCAGCGAGGTCTCGGCGTCGAGCATGTCGGCGCGTAGCACCTCGTCCTCGGCGATCTCGGGATAGTCGCGGATCAGCTTTTCGATCTCCAGGCGCAGCGCGTCGGCTTCTGTCGGCTTCATCAGCGTTTTCCTTCGGCGCGGTCACTGAGACGGGAGAGATTGTCGCGGGCGTCCTCGATGGCCATGCGGAACGAGGCGGCCTCCTGCGCGGTCATGTTCTCCGCGAGGAACTGGGCATCCATCGCCACGCGCATCAGGCGGTGCGAGTGGCTGATCGGGTTGAGCTTGACGACGTTGTCAGACATGCCAGCCTCCACTGCGCGCGATCACCAGCTCGGCGATGCGGCGCTCGATGACGTCGTGGTCGTCGCGGAGCTGCTCGATGATTTCGAGCTTGCCGCTCATCTTGGTGCCCATGCTGGCGGCATTGCTGGCGCTGCAACCGAGCGCGGCGCCGATGATCGGAAGGCTCGCGCGCGTGTAGCGGCGCGCCAGCAGCACCACGAGGCCGCGGATGTGCTTGAGCTTCAGCCCAGGATCGAGACCGACGCGATAGTGGGCGCAGGCAGCGAGCGCGATCTCGTGCAGCTCCGGTGGCCATTGGTCGAGCACCCGGCTGGCCGGAACATCGTCGGGGATCAGGAGAAGTTCGCCCATCTGCCGCCCCGTCACACGCCGCGCTGGTTCCAGAGATGCGGCGGCGCGCTGGCCCTGCGACGGCGCAGCGCTCGCTGCATCACGACATAGGTCGACGCCGGGAAGGATTTGGCGCGGGTCGGCCAATTCTTGGCAGTGGCCGGTTTGCTGGCGGTCAGCTCGCAGACGCGCTCCAGGCCGCCGAGGTGATTGACGACGTCGCGCGCGGTGGTGAGGTACTTCATTCGCGATACCTACGATGTAGCGTCGATGAGAAATAAGTACTCCTACGGTATCGAACAAATTGCGGCCAGCAAGTGGCCACTTCTCACGGGGCTTGATTTTTTTGCGTACAAGTTACAACCTGCTGCACGCGAGCCTATGTCCGCTCGTGCAGAGGTTTTATTTTCCGACCACAAACTGCGGGAAGTGCGTCTTGGCGAGAAGGCTGGAAGGGCTCGACGAACTAGGCTTCGACACCGAGGCCTATGTGAAGCGACTGCGGATGCTGCGACAGATCGTCAGCGGGGAGAACCAGCAGGATTTCGCTGCCCGTCTAGGTGTCGATGCCAAGCGTTGGAACAATTACGAGCAGGGTTATCCCGTCCCGCGGCACGTCGCCATGATGATCATGAAGCAATTCGACGGCATGAGCATCGAGTGGCTGTGGTTCGGCAAGATCGGCAATCTGTCGACGTTCTATCTGGAACAGATCAGGGCCATCGAGGCGCTAGAGCGGCAGCAGAACAAGGTTCGCCAGCACATTTTGCAGAAGGCACCGGCAAAACCTCTTCCCCCGCGCGCCACGGCGACGAAGACCAAGGGGCGCGCGCGCAAGCGCTCCTAGCTCGCGGCCCTCCCCTCCAGCTTCCTCAGCTCGTTCAACCGAGCTTCCTCGCTCGTTAGGATGGTCGGCGCCAGCTGGCTCGCCAGCGAGAGCACCGCCGTGGCCTCAGCCACGTCCCTCGGCAACATGCAGACAATGTAGGTCGCCAATTCGATCCGCTTGTAGTCGGGATCAAACATGAGCATTTCCACTTCCCCGTCTACGCTTGGGCAACGCCACTCGCCCGATTTCCACGAACGCTCCCCCAGGGCAGGTCACGCAGTGTAGGCGGTAGTGGGGAACTGTCACGCGGAATCTTTCCCCTTTGACCTGGCCTAATAATTTTGCCTGCAATGATTCGCTAAGATCGTGATAACTGCTTGCTGTACGTACTATGTACGCCTAGGCTCTCCTTTCCTCCAGGGAGGCGAGCGAATGCCCATGCCCTACGTGCGACTTGCCCAAGGACTTGCCCAAGAGAGCCACCGCGACCACCTCGCCGCGATCCGCGACCGGATCGATGCCGCCGCCGACCTCAAATGCGCCGAGCCGGTGGCAGCAGGAAGCGTCGCACCGCCCGGCTACGGCGCGCCGCAGCGCGACGCGATCTCCTCCGTCGTCGACAACGTGGTGCAGACGGTGTGCCTGCAGATCGCCGAGCTGCGCGGCCAGCTCGATGCGCTGGAGCAGCACCTGTTGGTGAGCGGCGCCGCCGCCAAGGACACGCTGAACCAGCAGGTAACGGTGTGCATGGAGGTGAACGAGCAGGCCAAGCAGCTCGCCGCGACCATCGGCGGCATCGCCGAGCGCGTGGTGCGGTTATGAGCCCTGCCCCGCCCGACGACATCGAGATCGTGATCCCGCCCGAGGTCCAGGCGCAGCTCGACGCCGACCCGGACCTGAAGGCGGCCTTCACCGAGCATATGGCGCGCATTCGCCAAGCCGCGCATCAGCATCGCGGCGATCTGGACGCGGCAATGGCGGCGATGGGGGCCGAGCGCGTCGAGCTGGAGGACGACAGCGATGGGTGACCGCACCGAGACTCCCTGGAACGACGCCCAGGTCGACGCGCTCAACCGCTTCCAGAAGCTGCGTCTGTTCCCCCCTTCACCTGCCCACACCACAGCGACCTGCGCGACAAGGACCGCGCGCTCGTCGCCACGGCCCACGGCTGGCGCTGCCGCCACTGCAGCTACACGCAGGCATGGGCGCATCGCTGGATGCTCACCGTTGCCGACGAGGCCGAGCGCCTCGACGGCATGGTCCGCATCAGTGATCTGCGCGCCCTCAGCAAAAAGAAAAAAGAGGAGGACGACAATGACTGACGTGCAGGACAACGTGCGCGAGATGCTCACGGCTGAGCAGGTGCTCGCCATGATCCCGGTGAGCCGCACCACCCTGTTCAGGATGGAGCGCGACGGACTGTTCCCGAAGGGGCGAGCCATCGGACTGCACCGCAAGCTGTGGTTCAAGGACGAGGTCGTCGCGTGGCAGCAAGCCCTGCAAGACCCCAACTCGCCGCTGGCGCAGGCACTGCGGCGGCGCCCGACGGGAAAGGAACGCAAGCGCGTTCTGGAAGTGGTGAAGGCGGGCTAGTCCCGCCTTTTTTTATGTTCTTTGCTCCTGATTAGACCCGCGTTAGATTGGCCTTGAGACCGAAAACCTAAGTCATTGAAAATACAGCATTCTTAGCGCTTGACTGCATTGGTGCAGAGAATGCGCATGCCGGGGGTCGATTCCTGAAGCGGGGTCTGAGCCGTCTTATCCGGCCCGGGCCGATCAGGCAAACCGTCCGACTGGGTCCGGCGGCGGGTTCCCAGCCTGGTCCTGCTACCTGCGGATGCGCCATTGCGGCAGGAAGCGTGCGAGCCTGCCTTCCGCACGCAGCCTCATCGCCGGCACCACCAGGCTCAAGACGGGAGCCTCGATCACCCCGAGCGCCTCCAATTGCGCGAGGATCGGGTCCGGCTCCGGCGTCTGCGGAAAGCGTTCGCGCGCCACGGTCAGCGCCTTGTCGAAATCCGCGGCATTCACGCCGGGCTTGGCCCGCCGGCTGCACACGAGAGCGTCATCCCAGAGCCGCGCGACCGCGATGTCGAGCACACCACGCAGGCGCTGATCGACAGCCTGGATACCGGCACCTGTCACCGCCCATTGTCTGCCGACCCAGAAGATGTCGCGGTGCAAGGCCATGGACAGTGAGTTCGCGTTGTCGGGTGGCCGGCAGGATAACCAGCCGCCCGATCTTCGCAACCAAACGTTTCTGCGTAACTGGGCGTGATCGCGTCCTATTCGCGCGCGACCACCTTCAGCCCGCCCATATAGGGCTGGAGCACGTCGGGGACTGCGATCGAGCCGTCCTCCTGTTGATAAGTCTCCATCACAGCGATCAGCGCGCGGCCGAGCGCGGTGCCGGAGCCGTTCAGCGTGTGCACGAATCGTGGCCTGCCGTCCGGACCGCGCGAGCGGGCGTCCATGCGGCGGGCCTGGAAGTCACCGCAGACCGAGCAGCTCGAGATCTCGCGGAACGCGCCGCCCTCGCCCTGCCCGGGCATCCAGACCTCGATGTCATAGGTTTTTTGCGACGAAAAGCCCATGTCTCCGGTGCAAAGCGTCATCACACGGTAATGCAGATCGAGCCGGCGCAGCACTTCCTCGGCACATGCCAGCATCCGCTCATGCTCGTCCTTGCTGGTCTCCGGCGTCGTGATCGACACCAGCTCGACCTTGGTGAACTGGTGCTGGCGGATCATGCCTCGGGTATCACGTCCTGCGGCGCCCGCCTCCGCGCGAAAACACGGCGTCAGCGCAGTCAAGCGCATCGGCAGCTGCTTCTCATCGAGGATGGATTCTCGAACGAGGTTGGTGAGCGCCACCTCCGCTGTCGGAATGATGCCGAGACGCTCGGTCCGCAACCGCTCAAGGTCGGGCGCGGAGAGCAATTCGCCCTTGATCGCCCAGAACTGGTCGTCCTCGAACTTCGGCAACTGTCCCGTGCCGAACATGATCTCGTTGCGCACGAGCAGCGGCGGATTGATCTCGGTATAGCCGTGCTCGTCGATGTGCAGATTCAGCATGAACTGGCCGAGCGCGCGTTCGAGCCGCGCCAGCCCCTTCTTCAGCACGACGAAGCGCGCGCCGGAGAGCTTTGCCGCCGTCTCGAAATCCATGTCACCGAGCGCGCCGCCGAGATCATCATGGGGTTTGGGCGCAAACGCGTAGTTGCGCCGGTTGCCGAAGACATGGCGTTGCACATTGCCGTGCTCGTCGACGCCGTCGGGCACTTCGCCGAGCGGCAGATTGGGGATCGCCGACAGCGCCGTGGCAAGCTCCTCGTCGGCGGCTTTCGCAACGGCTTCGAGCTCAGGCATCGTGGTCTTGAGCTCGGCGACCTCCGCCATGAGCTTGGCGGCGCGCGCGTCGTCCTTCGCCTTCTTGGCGTCGCCGATCTCCTTGGAGGCCGCATTGCGCCGCGCCTGCGCCTGCTCCGAGGCCAGGATCGCCGCCCGCCGCTTCTCGTCGATCGCGAGCAGCGAGCCCGACAACGGCTTCAGGCCCCGGCGGGCAAGGCCGGCGTCGAAGGCTTGCGGATTGTCGCGGATCGATTTGATGTCGTGCATGGCGGTGGTCCTGGATCAGCGTGCAACAGCCAACGCGGTATGTCGGGAGCTTGCATCGCGCCTCCCACTACCACAGGCGTCATCGCCCGCGAAAGCGGGCGATCCAGTATTCCAGAGACAGCAGTGATTCTCCGAGGGGCCTCGGCGTACTGGATTCCCCGCTTTCGCGGGGAATGACAGTGAACCCAAGCCCTACTCCGCCGGATTGGCCGGCGTCGACACGTCGGTCCCGGTGGCGGCCTGCGACGCCGCCGCCTTCTTCTCCACCATCCCGACCGCGATGATCGAGCCCTCGTAGAGCGCCAGCAAGGGGATGGCGAGCGAGCACTGGCTGAGCACGTCCGGCGGGGTCAGCACGGCTGCGATGACGAAGGCGATGACGATGAAATAGCGGCGCTTCTCACGCAGCATTTTCGAGGTGACGATCCCAATGCGGCCAAGCAGCGTCAGGATCACCGGAAGCTGGAAGGCGATGCCGAAGGCGAAGATCAGCGACATCATCAGCGACAGATATTCGCCGACCTTGGGCAGCAGCTGGATCTGCGCTGTCTCGTCGCTGCCGGCCTGCTGCATGCCGAGCGAGAAGCGGACCAGCATCGGCAGCACCACGAAATAGACCAGCGCCGCGCCCAGCACGAAGAAGAACGGGGTCGCGACCAGATACGGCAGGAAGGCCTGCTTCTCGTGCTTGTAGAGCCCGGGCGCGACGAACTTGTAGATCTGCGTCGCGACGATCGGGAACGAGATGAAGCCGGCACCGAACAACGCGAGCTTGAGCTGGGTGATGAAATATTCCAGCAGCGCCGTGTAGATAAACTTCGAATTCTCGGGACCCGCGACCCACACGAACGGCCAGACCAGCACGTTGTAGATCTGCTTGGCGAAGAAGAAGCAGAAGATGAAGGCCACGCCGAAGCCGAGCAGCGCCTTGATCAGCCGCGATCGCAGCTCGATCAGGTGGTCCATCAGAGGGGCTTTGCTGGCCTCGATATCGGCGTCGCTCATGACGCTTTGACGTCCTTGATCGCCTCAGGTGGCGCAGTGTCTTGCATAACCTGGGCCTGCTCGACCTCGCGGGTGATCGCGAGCGGCTCGTTCACGGCCGCATGCGCCTCGGCTTCCACGAAGGTCTCGGGCCTCGGCGCTTCCGGCGTGGTTGGTGTCGCCGGCGTTTCGCTTGAAATCGCCAGCGCTTCACTTGAAGTCGCTTCGACGGCGGTGGTCGTGGAGGTCTCGGCTGGCTTGTCCAGCGCATCGACGCGGAGTGCGTCGCTGACGTCCTTCTGGAGCGAGGTCATCAGGTTGTTGCCGGCAAAGCCGGAAGCGGCTTCCTTGACCTCGTCGAAGCTCTTCTTGAGGTCGGCCATTTCGGCCTCGCGCATCGCTTCCTGGAATTGGCCCTGGAATTCGGCCGCCATCTTGCGGGCCTTGCCCATCCACTGCCCGACCATGCGCAGCACGCCCGGCAGCTCTTTCGGGCCGATGGCGACCAGGGCCACGACCCCGATCAGGACCAGTTCACTCCACCCGATGTCGAACATGAGGCCTTCCGTTCACGCCAGCCGCGACCGGCCCAATCCTTCGTGCTTAGGATCGGCGCCGTCACCCGCGTCTCGCGTACGCTTACTCAGACGGCCTTGCTGCCGACGTCGGACCGGGCCGCGGTCGGCGGCGCGGCGGCGTGCTCGATCGACTTGGCCGGCTCGGGCTTGTCGGCGACCTTGTCGTCGTCCTGCATGCCCTTCTTGAAGGCCTTGATGCCCTGGGCCACGTCGCCCATCAGATCCGAAATCTTGCCGCGGCCGAACAGCAGCAGGACGACTGCGATCACCAGGATCCAGTGCCAAATGCTAAGCGAACCCATCCTGCAACCCTCCAAACACACTTGGCCGGGGACCCGGCCGATCTTCCCCGAAACCTAGGCTCGGCAGGCCTCAAAAACAAGGACCAAGGCAGCGCCAATTCGCTGTTGGCGCTACGTAATCTTGCCAGTGTTAACTGGTCGCAGGGAGCCTCTAAACGGCCGGGACGTCAGTCCTCGCTGCCACCCTCGCCGCCCTCATTGCCGCCTTCCGGCGTCTCAGGCTCGACTGCGGGCGCCAGCGCCAGATCCAGGTCCTCGCCCGGTTCCAACGGATCCTCGTCCTCGCGCAGCTGCGGGTCATCCGAGGGGGTCGGCACGCTGAATCCGGTCGGCAGGCGCGAATCCAGCAGGCCCGTGCCCTTCAGCTCCTCCAGGCCCGGCAGATCACCAAGCTGTTCCAGCGTGAACTGCGACAGGAAGTCCTCGGTGGTTCCGAAGGTCAAGGGGCGGCCGGGCGTCTTGCGACGACCGCGCGGCTTGATCCAGCCGGTCTCCAGCAGCACATCGAGCGTGCCCTTCGAGGTGACGACGCCGCGGATCTCTTCGATCTCTGCGCGCGTCACCGGCTGGTGATAGGCGATGATCGCCAGTACCTCGATCGCGGCGCGCGACAGGCGGCGGGTCTCGGTGCTCTCCCGCGTCATCAGCCAGGCGAGATCGCCCGCGGTGCGGAAGGTCCATTTGTTGGCGACGCGCACGAGATTGACGCCGCGCAAGGCATAGTCGGCCTGGAGCTGTTCGAGCGCAGCCTTGACGTCGACGCCATCAGGCATGCGCTTGGCCAGCGTCGCGGTGTCCAGCGGTTCATTCGAAGCAAACAGCAGCGCTTCCAGCAGCCGCAGCTCTTCGGGGCGCGCCTGGGACTCGTTCTCCATCGGCTCGGCCTCTTCTACTCGCACTTCAGCCAGGCTTGCCATGGTAGCTTCTCCTTCTTGCACTTAACCGACCGGCGCATCAGGCGCAGGAGCTGCGTCCACGACCGGTTTCGGGCGCCCCTTCCGGAAATAGATGGGCGCGAACGCCTCTTTCTGGTTCAGCTCGAGCTGACCTTCGCGCACTAGCTCGAGCGCGGCGGCAAAGCTCGAAGCGAACACCGTCGCGCGCTGCGTCGGATCGGCGACGTGGCGGACCAGGAAGTCGTCGAGAACGCCCCAGTCGTCCTGTTCGCTGATGCTGCCGACCAGCCGCTCCAGCGTGGCGCGCGCCTCGGCGAGCGACCACACCGTGCGCTTGGCCAGATGCACGCTCGCCAGCACGCGCGACTGGCGCTGCGCGGCATAGGCAGTGAGCAGGTCGTACAGCGTCGCGGTGTATTTCGGGTGCTTGATCTCGGCGATCTGCTCGGGCTCGCCGCGCGGGAAGATGTCGCGCTGCAATTGCGGCCTGTTCATCAGCCGGTTGGCGGCTTCGCGAATGGCTTCCAGCCGGCGCAGGCGGTTGGCGAGCGCGGTCGCCATCTCTTCTGCGCTCGGGCCTTCCGCACTCGGCGGCTCCGGCAGCAGCAGGCGCGACTTGAGGAAGGCCAGCCAGGCCGCCATCACGAGATAATCGGCGGCAAGCTCCAGCCGGATCTTTCGCGCGGCTTCGATGAAGTGGAGGTACTGGTCGGCCAGCGCCAGGATCGAGATCTTGGCGAGATCGACCTTCTGCTGCCGCGCCAGCGCGAGCAGCAGGTCGAGCGGGCCCTCATAGCCCTCGACGTCCACCACCAACGCCGGCTCACCCTCGGCGAGCTCTGCGGGCCGCCCGGTTTCAAACGATAGGATTTCTGCGGTCATGCGGATGCCGTGTTTGCCCGTGCGATCAATGCGTCCAGTTCGGCGCGTGCGGCCGCACGGTCGAACGGCTGCGGTGCCTTGCGCGACGCAAGTGCGGCTTTCGCCCGCGCCAGCGCCGTGCCGGACAGCTCAGGTGTCTGGCCGGCGACCTCGCGCATCTCCTCGATGTTGCCGTTGCAATGCAGGGCCATGTCGCAGCCGGCCGCGAAGATGGCGCGGGTCCGTTCGGCGATATTCCCCGACAGCGCGTTCATCGACACGTCATCACTCATTAACAAACCCTGGAACCCGATCACGCCGCGAATCACCTGAGTGATCATTGTCGCAGAAGTCGTCGCCGGATGGGCGGGGTCGACTGCGCTAAACACAACATGTGCAGTCATGGCCATCGGCAGGTCGGCCAGCGGCCTGAAGGCCGCAAAGTCGGTCCGGTCGAGTTCGTCCCTCGGCACATCGACCGTCGGCAGCTTGAAATGGGTGTCGGCGGTGGCGCGTCCATGACCGGGAATGTGCTTCAGAACCGGCAGCACGCCGCCCTGCTCCAGGCCCTCGGTGACCGCGCGCGCGATCGCGGCGACCTTGCCGGGCTCAGTGCCGTAAGCCCTGTTCCCAATGACGCCATCAGCACCCGGCACAGGCACGTCAGCCAGCGGCAGGCAATCCACGGTAATGCCAAGGTCGGCGAGATCCGACGCAATCAGCCGGGCGCTGAGGCGCGCAGCCGTCAGTCCGAGTACCGAATCAGTGTCGTACAAGGTCGAGAAAATGGCGCCCGGCGGATAGACCGGCCAGTGCGGCGGGCCCAGCCGTTGTACGCGGCCCCCCTCCTGGTCGATCAGGACAGGCGCGTCAGCCGCTCCCGCAATCGACCGAAATTCCGCAACCAGCGCAGCAACTTGAGCCGGCGTCGCGACATTGCGCTTGAAGAGGATGAAGCCCCACGGGCGCTCGGCACGGATAAACTCCCGCTCGGCGGCGGTTAGTTCTGTTCCGGATACACCGGTAATGAAGGCCCGCGTGCTCATAACGGCCGATTAACCCTGCCCCGCGAGGGGGTCAAGGAAACGGCCGTTAATTCCTCTGGACGAAGCAGGCGGACAGGCCAGCGGACTTCAGGCTGTTGCAAGCCTGCGTCGCTTCCTCCGCCGAACCATAGGGTCCGGCGAAAGCGCGATAGACGACCCCCTTGCCCTTGTCAGTCAGATCAACCCGCTTGATCACCGGCGAGCGCGATCCAAGCACGCTGCCATATTTGCTCTGAAGCACCCGGTAGGACGCGGCCGCGCTGTCCTCGCTCTGCTGCGAGGAGACCTGCACGACGTAGCCGCCACCACCGTTGCTGGCCGGCGTGATTTGCGTCGGGTTGGTCGCAGCCATCCGCTGCGGCGCAGCCATCCGCTGCGGCACCTCCGCAACCGGCGTCGATTGCGGCGCGAGCGAGAGCGGCTGGTTGGCGCTGGCATTGGCCGAAGTCGGCGGATTGTGCGGCACAGCCGGTGCGGTGGGCACGGCAACGGGCTTCGGCGCGGCTGCCGTCGGCTTGGCGGCTGCGGATTGCGGCGCGGTGCTATCGGTCTGATCGCCCCTCACGGCCACAGTCCTGATCGAGCGCGGCGTGTTGGCCGGCAGCGTGCCGTTGCTCGGGATTGGACCCGCGCTTGGCGGCGGGATCGTGGACGGCGCGACGCTCGCCACCGACGGCGGGTTCGCGTTCTGATTCAGCGGCGGGAACACCACGCGCGGACCGCCCGCCTTGGCAGCGACGTCGACAGGCGCCTCTTCGCGCGGCACGATCTTCTCGGAGCCGTCGCCGCTCGCCATGCGATCCGGCACCTTGGCCGAGGAGTCGGTCGGCGCCGGCACTATCTTGGTCGGCGTGTTGTCGGCCTTGATGATCGGCGGCTCGCCGCTGCGGGGCGAACCGACATAGGTCTTGTAGGCGAAGGCCGCGCCAGTGCCGACCACCGCAAGCGCGAGGATCGCCGCGACCGTCATCATGCCGCCGCGCGGCTTCTTCGGCTCGTCGAGATCGGCCTCGGGATAGTCGCTCTGGAACGCGTAAGGATCGTCCGGATAGGCGGGATCGCGCTGATAATCCTGCTCGCCACCCTCCAGCCGTCCATAGAGCGCGTCGTCGTAGCGCGCCGGATCGGCCGGCTGATGCGGCTCCTGATAGGCTTGCTCCTGGTAAGCCTGATCATGCTGCTGGTGAGCGCGGCCCTGATGAGCCTGATCCTGATAGGCCTGCGCTTGATAGGCCTGATCCTGGTAAGCGTGGTCCTGATAGGCCTGCGGCTGATGAAAATCAGGCTCGGGCGCGGTCGGCTGGGCTGAATAGCGGTGCAATGGATGAACCGGGTTCACAGAAACGGGATAGTCGGGCTCGGGCGCCGGCTGCGGCTGCACGTTGGCGCGCCGCATCCATGAGGGTGGTCCGGGCGGAGCCGCCGGCGCCTGCTCGGCATAGTCCTGCCGATGGTCGTCCTGCGGATAGTCGTGGTCCTGATAGCTCTGGGCTGGCGGTGCCGGCGGCTGCGCGCTCGGTCGCCCCTGCGCAGCGAATGGATCGGTCTGTCCGATCAGGCGGGCGAGTTCGGCCAAGGGATCGTTGTCCGCCTTCCCATGCTGATCGCCACCGCGACCATAGCCATCGGAAGGAAACGTTCTGTCCTGATATCGTTCGGCCATCGTGATGATGCGTCCCTTCGGGAAAGCCGCGCGCCCCTCGACCAAGGCGCGGCTTTCGACCCACAAGGCATTCAACCAAGTCTAAGCGGTCCGGCTTCTGCCGGTTCCCCCCAAAATTCCCCTTAAGTAGTTCGCCCCAAACTACCGCATCTCGTCCGGAGCATGGACGCCGAGGATGGCGAGGCCCGATGCCAGAACCGAGACGACGCCCTGGACCATGGCCAGTCGCGCCTTTGTAAGATCTGCATCATTATTGATAATGAAGCGTAAATAGGGCAAATCGCGCCCCTTCGTCCAAAGTGCATGAAATTCGCTGGCTAAATCATAGAGATAGAAGGCAATTCGGTGCGGCTCATGGGCCGCCGCGGCCGCCTCCAGCATGCGCGGAAAAATTGCGAGGCGCTTGAGCAACTCGAGCTCGACCGGGTCCGACAGCCGTTCCACCGCCGACTCGCCGAGCCACGCGATGCGCTTGCCGGTATCCTCAGGCAGTTCCGGGAACACCTCGGCCCGGGCGTTGCGGAAGATCGAGTGGCCGCGGGCGTGGCCGTACTGGACGTAGAATACCGGGTTGTCGCGCGACTGTTCCATGACCTTGGCAAGGTCGAAGTCGAGCACCGCGTCGTTCTTGCGGTAGAGCATCATGAAGCGGACGGCGTCCTGGCCGACCTCATCCACCACCTCACGCAAGGTGACGAAATCCCCGCTCCGCTTCGACATTTTCACCGGCTCGCCGTTGCGCAGCAACTTCACGAGCTGGACGATCTTGACGTCGAGCGCGCCCTTGCCGGATGTCGTCGCCTTCACCGCCGCCTGCATCCGCTTGATGTAGCCGCCATGGTCGGCGCCCCAGACGTCGATCATCTCGGCGAAGCCGCGATCGAACTTGTTCTTGTGGTAGGCGATATCGGAAGCGAAGTAAGTATAGGAATTGTCCGACTTGATCAGCGGACGATCGACATCGTCGCCGTAAGCGGTCGCCTTGAACAGCAGTTGCTCGCGGTCTTCCCAATCCTCGACCGGCGCGCCCTTCGGCGGCGGCAGGCGGCCCTCGTAGATGTCGCCCTTGGCCTTCAGGAAATCGATGGTCTCGGCGACCTTGTTGTTGCCGGTCTCGATCAGCGAGCGCTCGGAGAAAAACACGTCATGGCGGATGTTGAGGGCGGCGAGATCGTCCTTGATCTCGTCCATCATCATCGCGATCGCCTTGGCGCGCACCGTCGGCAACCACTCGGCCTCGCTCATCGCAAGGAGCTTGTCGCCGTGCTCTTTCGCCAGCGCCGCGCCCACCGGCTTCAGGTAGTCGCCGGGATACAGCCCTTCCGGGATCGCGCCGATATCCTCGCCAAGCGCCTCGCGGTACCGCAGGAAGGCGGAACGCGCGAGCACGTCGACCTGCGCACCGGCATCATTGATGTAGTATTCGCGGGTAACGTCGTGGCCGCCGAACTGGAGCAGGCTCGCCAGCGCGTCGCCGAACACGGCGCCGCGGCAATGGCCAACATGCATCGGTCCGGTCGGGTTGGCCGAGACGTATTCGACATTGACCTTGGAGCCACCGCGGACGCGGCCGTAATCGGCGCCCTCGCGCAGCACCGTCCGCAGCGCCTCGGCCCAGGCGGCCGGCTTCAGCGTCAGGTTGATAAAGCCGGGACCGGCGACGTCGACCTTGGCAATCAGCGCGTCCGCACGCAGGCGCTCGGCGATCTGCTCGGCGAGATCGCGGGGCTTTGCCTTTGCCTCTTTCGCAAGCACCATGGCGGCGTTGGTCGCCATGTCGCCGTGGGAGGCGTCCCGCGGCGGCTCGACCACCACGCGCGAGAAATCGATACCCTCGGGCCAGTTGGCGTCCGCCGCGAGCGCGCGGCAGGCGGCGTGCACGCGTGCGAGCACGTCGGCGAACAGGTGCAGTGCTGAGGATGTGTCGGGCATGGCCGCCGCCTAACGCAAATCGGGGGTCGAGTCAAAGAGCCGCTGGTGCTCGGTCAGGGCGAAACGGTCGGTCATTCCAGCAATGAAATTGCCGATCCGGCGGGCCCGGTCGCCCTCATTGTCCGCCTCCGCCCCAAGCAGCCATTCCGGTGGCAGCTCACCGGGCGATGTCAGGTATTTTGCGAACAGGTCGAACAGAATCTGTTCCGCCTCCCCCATCACCCGCATCACCCGCTTGTGGCGGTACATGTGCTGATAGAGAAAGCGCTTGATGGCGGCCTCCTCCTCGGCAACCGCCGCCGGGAACGTGACCAGCGCCCGGCTCTGCTGGCGCACGTCCTGGGCCGATTGCGGTTTTACGACGGCGAGGTTCTTCTGCGCCTCCGAATACACCGCGCCGATCAAGTGCGAGATCAGCTCGCGCACCAGCTCGGCGCCGCGCCTGACGTCTTCGAGATCGGGGTAATGCGCCGAGGTCTCGGCGATGATCTCCGCGGTCAGCGGCATCACCTTGAGATCATCGAGATGGAACAGGCCGGCGCGCAGACCGTCATCGATGTCGTGGGCGTCATAGGCGATGTCGTCGGCGATCGCGGCGACCTGCGCCTCCAGCGAGGCGAAGCTCCACAATTCGAGATCGTAGGTCTTGATGTAGTCGGCGAT
Source organism: Bradyrhizobium sp. Pa8 (assembly GCF_052588265.1). Classification (NCBI taxonomy): domain Bacteria; kingdom Pseudomonadati; phylum Pseudomonadota; class Alphaproteobacteria; order Hyphomicrobiales; family Nitrobacteraceae; genus Bradyrhizobium; species Bradyrhizobium sp. Pa8. The sequence continues at coordinate 5,137,106 of NZ_CP176767.1, forward strand.
GCCGACGGGAATGCCGTGCCCGCGATAGGGCCCGACCGGCGCGCCGCTGCGATCCGTCAGCGGACCATTGTGCTTGACGATGCCCTCCAGCGACTCCCAGGTCAGGTTGAGACCGTCGAACTCCGGGTAGCGATGCTCGAGCGAAGCGACGACGCGCAAGGTCTGGGCGTTGTGGTCGAAGCCGCCGAAATCCTTCAGGCAGGCATCCAGCGCCCGCTCGCCGGCGTGCCCGAACGGCGGATGGCCGAGATCATGAGCCAGCGCCAACGTTTCCGTGAGGTCCTCGTCCAACCCGAGCTGCCGGGCCAGGGCGCGAGCGATCTGCGCCACCTCCAGCGAATGGGTCAGCCGGGTGCGGTAGTGGTCGCCCTCGTGGAACACGAAGACCTGGGTCTTGTACTTCAGGCGGCGGAACGCGGTGGAGTGGATCACCCGGTCGCAATCCCGCCGGAACGGGCTGCGGGTCCGGCTCGGCGGCTCCGCGACCAGCCGGCCGCGGCTCCGGTCGGGGTCGCAGGCATAGGGCGCACGGGGGGCTGCCATTCCGACGGACACGACGAATTTAGTCCCTATCCATTTGATTCTGCGTATGCTTGCACTTAACTATGCCGGACGCGGGATACCAAATGAATTGGGCAAGTGAACTTGGTATGACCGCGGGACTATCGGAGACGAGCTATGACGACTGACGTGACCATCAGTGACCGCGCCGCGCGCCGGATTGGGGAGATCCTCAAGGGCGAAGGTTCTGGCGCGATGCTGCGCATCTCCGTCGAGGGCGGCGGCTGCTCGGGCTTCCAGTACAAGTTCGACATCGACCGCGACCGCACCGACGACGATCTCGTGATCGAGCAGGAGAATGCGGTTGTGCTGGTCGATTCCGCCTCCCAGCCGTTCCTGGCGGGCTCGCAGGTCGATTTCGTCGACGATCTGATCGGCGCCTCGTTCCGCGTCAACAATCCCAATGCGACGGCATCCTGCGGCTGCGGGACCAGCTTCTCGATCTAGCCCGACTTAAAAATCTGAAAAACAACCCCATGCAAAGTAGCCGGGAGCCGGCACGATGCATTTCGGACTTTACGAAAATCGTTTGACGCGTCGGGCAAATCAGGGGTAACTTGTGATCATCGCGAGGGCCCCAAGGGGGCTCGGCGGGTCCGATACAGTCTGACGCCGAAGCGGCACCTGCCGCAGTCCAATCATTCTAGAAAGTTCGAATCTCGTCAGCGGCGCCATTTTACGACAGGGCACGCTACTACGCCCTTCCCGCGGTGGCGCCCGCGTCACGAATGATTCCGGCGTCGTGCGGCTCGCCAGGGCGTGAGCCGCGGAATCCAGCGCGGGACATTGGCCCGGAAATCCTCGTACTCGGTTCCGAACGTACGAACGAGCGCCGGCTCCTCGTACCCCACGACAAACGCGTGGAAGGCGAGCCACACCAACACACCGTACCCAAGAAGGCGCTGGTCGCCGAACAAGACCGCTTGGCCCAGAATGACGGCGACAAGGGCAACGTAAATAGGATTGCGCACATAGCGATAGAGACCTGTCACCACGAGGTTCTGCGTCGGTGCGATCGGCGCCGGCGTGCCCAATCCTTGCAGTGCAAAGCGTGCAAACGAGTCGACAAGCCCGGGTAGACCGGCGACGATCAACAGGATCCCGACGGCGCGTGTCGCGTCGAGATCGAAGAAGGGCGGCCGAAACTCCCAACGCGTAATCCACCAGGGAACGAGCCCCGCCACTGTGGTGGGCGCAACCGCAAAGAAGAGGGCGGAGCCCAATATCGCGATCGTTTTCGGCATGGCACCTCCTTCCCGTCCTGTCGCAATGTTAATGCAGCCATGTCCGGTCAGCGCGTTCAGCGGAAGTAGGCGGTGGCCCCATCCAAAATCCGGTTGCTCATCATAGCAGCGTCGGCGGCTCACGTCCGCCCTGGGCAGCAGTCGAGCAAAATTGAACGTTGCATCATAGCGCCACGACGAAGCAATAGTGCCCATCTTCATCTGCCGTGGCGCGCCAATAGCGGTATTAAATTATCCAATGCGTATTATTGATCGTCTGTTCTCTTGCCTCGCTCTATTCCTTGCAATGGCAGCCGTCCCGATGTTTCCCGTGCGCGCTGCCGAAACCTGCCCGTTCATCAGCGCCCAGGAGCTCGCCGGCGCGATGCCGGCGCTCAAATGGTCACTGATTTCAAATCAGGACGGCCGCGGCTGCATCTACCAGGGCGGGCGCGGCGACACGATGATGCTGACCGTATTCCGCAATCCCGACAAGGACCGCGCCAGGGAATTGTACGCGACCTTCGTCAAGACGCTTGGCGAGCGCATGCCGCTTAGCGCAGTCGCGGGGATCGGTGACGAAGGCCAGGGCGGAACGAGCGCCGCCGGCGCAGAGCGCCAGGAGGCCTCGGTCGTCGCCTTGTCCGGCGATTACATTCTGCAGATCAGCGTCTATCCGATCGGCCGGCGCGCCGACGGCGCGCTGCTCGGATCGCTCACGGAAGCCGCGCGCGTTGCCATCGGGAACGTGAGCAAGAGCAGCGAGCGGTTCGGCAATTGCGAGTGGCTCACTGCCGCGGATGCCGACGGCTTTCTCGACAAGGGCACGCTGACGGTCCAGCGGACCGGCGCGGGCAGCTGCATGATGTTCGATCGCGAGGCCAACACCATGACTGTCGCGGTGATCGCGATCTCGCGCGACACCGTCATCAGCATGATGAAGCGCACGGGCCCGTGCAAACACGTGGCGATACCCGAACTCGGCAGTGAAGCGTTCGGCGAGCACTCCTGCACCAAGGGCAACGGCAACGCCGTCAACATCTATGTCTGGAAGGGCGGCAGGCAGGCGTCGATCCTGTTCGCGCCGGTCAAGCCGCACCCGGAGTCCGGATCGGTCGAGCGCCTGAAGGCGATCGCCGGGCGAGTGTATGGAAAACTGTAACGGCGCCGCGTTACATTGCCGACGCACGCGCCCGTAGCTCAGCTGGACAGAGCGCCAGACTACGAATCTGGGAATTGCGGGGAATCAAATCGACTTCGTCGACGATCTGATCGGTGCCTCGTTCGGCGTCGACAATCCCAACGCGACGGCGTTCTGCGGCTGCGGGAGCCGCTTCTCGATCTGAGCGCTTACGCGCCCGTCATCTGCCTTTCCTCGTCTGTCCACGCGACCTCGACCGGCGTCAGCTCCGGTTGAAGCGGCACGTCCTCCGACATCGCGTGGCCGTCGAGCGCGCGCAGCAAGGCGGCGGCGAGCGCGGGCTTACGCAGCGGCTTTGCCAGAAAATCCGACATGCCGGCCTCGCGGCAGATCTTGACGTCCTCGGGGAAGGCGTTGGCGGTGAGAGCGACGATCGGCAAGGCTTCGAAGCGCCCGCCTTGCGCGCGGATCGCCCGCGTCGCGGCAAGGCCGTCCATGTCCGGCATGCGCACGTCCATGAGCACGACATCGTAATCGCTCTCCGAGGCAGCCTCGACCGCCTGGACGCCGTCGGTGACGACGCGCAGCTCGACGTCGAACGCCCCCAACATCTTGGTCACGACCATGCGGTTGACGGCATCGTCCTCGGCAACCAGCACCTTCAGCGGCCGGTCGAGCCTCGCGATACGCGCCTTGAGCTCGTCGGCTTCATCGCTGCCCGCCGCCTGGTCGGAGACCTGCGCTTGGCTCCAGGGCAGCACCAGCGTGAAGCGGAAGGTCGAGCCCTCGCCCGGCGTCGAGGTGACGCCGATGGTGCCGCCCATCTGCTCGATGATGCGCCGCGAGATCGCAAGCCCTAGCCCGGTGCCGCCAAAGCGGCGGCTGATCGAGGCGTCGGCCTGCGCGAAGTCGGAGAACAGCTCCCCGAGCTTCTCGGGCGCAATCCCGATGCCGCTGTCGGTCACGGTCCATTCGACGGTCGCAAGCAGATCGCGGCGCGCCTGGCAGGTGGCCTTGATCGTCACCTCGCCTTCGTCGGTGAACTTTACCGCGTTGGAGGCGAGGTTGAGCAGCACCTGCCGGATCCGCGCGACATCACCGCGCAGCGTCGGCGGCAGGTTCGGATCGAGCTCGACCTTGACGGCGAGCCCCTTGCTCTTGGCGCCTGCGCGCACGACGGTCGCAACTGTCTCGACCAGCGCCTGCGGAGCGAAGTCGATCGCCTCGAACGCGAAGCGTCCGGCCTCGAGCTTGGACAGATCGAGGATATCGTTGAGGATGCGCTGGAGATTGTCGCCGGACTCGCGGATCGAAGTGACGGCCTCGTGCTGCTCCGGATCGAGCTTGGTTTCCAGCAGCATGCTGGCAAGCCCGAGCACGCCGTTCATGGGCGTGCGGATCTCGTGGCTCATCACCGCCAGGAAGTCGGACTTGGCGCGGCTCTCGGCCTCCGCCTTTTCGGCGCGCCAGCGTTCGGTGACGTCGCGGCCGAAGCCGCGATAGCCGAGGAACTGGCCGTCGCGGTCGTAGGCCGGCTTCGCAGTGAGCGACCACAGGCGTGCCTCGCCACCGGCGACGACCTTCAGGTTCATCTCGTGCAGCGGCTCGCTCTGCTCCATCAGGCCGACGACGTTGTAGGCCGCGCTCTTGTCGTCGGGACAGAGCATGTTGAGCACGTCGACGAAATGCGAGCCCTTCAGCAACGGGAGCGGAAGCTGCGCCACTTCGGCGAAGCGTTGGGGTACGTCGACGAGATGCCCTTCGGCGTCGGTCTGCCACAACCAGTCGCTGGCGTTCTCCTGAAAGTCCTTCAGCAGCAGCGAGATGATCTCGGTCTGTCGTTCGAGCTCGAGCCGGGCCTTGAGATTGCCGAGGAACAGATTGCCCTGCGAGACGATGTTGCGCGCCATGAAGAACGCGAACAGCAGCAGGAACACCGCGGTCAGCAGATACGGCCCGGTGCCGCACAGGAACAGCGCGCCGGCACAGGCCATCGTCACGGTCGCGAGATAGACGAGGCCCGCGCGCGGGAAGGTCGACAGCGTGAAGGCGCCGCCGGACATCATGCCGACCATCAGGCAGGCCAGGATGAGCTGACTGGTCGGCTCGACCCGGCTGAACAACGCGAGCGGCAGCGTGCCCCAGATCGCCGCGAGGAAGAACGCCTGCCGCAGCATCTGCCGCGCGGCGCGCGATGACGCTTCCTGCGACGGGTTTTGATGCGACAGCCGCCACGCGCGCACGGCAAGCGAGGCGGTGACGGCGAGGGTCATGCCCCAGATCGCGAGGAAATCGTTCCAGCCCCTGCCCCAGAACAGGATCAGGACGATGGCGACGTTGAGCATGGTGACGGCCATGGTCACCGGGATCGCGCGCATCACCGCGTCGATCTGCTTGGCGCGGATGCGGCGCAGCTCGCGCTCGCTGAGATCGGCGGTCAGGCCGTCCTCGATCTCGAAGCCGCCGAGCCAGTACAGGAACGCGCCGATCAGGCCGTCGCGCGGCTCAGCTCGCTTCATGGATTTGTCCGGCCATCCCATTCGAAAACCTTTTCGGTATCAATGGCCCGAGCCCGGCTTAAGCCGGGTTAATTTTGTGGGAGATTTTGCGGCGTCCTTGACGGGCGCGTTTGCAGTTTGTTCTAACCATGACCCCTTGCCCGGAGCCCCGCCAATGCCCATCAGAGTTGCCACCTGGAACGTGAACTCGGTCCGGCAGCGGATCGACCTGCTACTGACCTGGCTGAAGGAGTGCCAGCCGGACATCGTCTGCCTGCAGGAGATCAAATGCGTCGACGAGGCCTTCCCGCGGCTGGAGATCGAGGCGCTCGGCTACAACGTGGTCACCCACGGTCAGAAGACCTTCAACGGCGTCGCTTTGCTCTCGAAGCTCCGCTTCGACGAGACCAAGTCGGGCCTCGCCGGCGACGACGAGGACGCCCATGCCCGTTTCCTCGAGGGCGTGGTCACGCTCAAGCACGGGGTGATGCGCATCGCCTGCCTCTATCTGCCCAATGGCAATCCGGTCGGGACCGAGAAATATCCCTACAAGCTCAAATGGATGTCGCGGCTTCTTGAGTATTCGAGGGAGCGCCTCAAGGCCGAGGAGCCGCTGATCCTCGCAGGCGACTTCAACGTCATCCCGCATGCCCGCGACGTCCATAATCCCGCCGCCTGGACTGAGGACGCCCTGTTCAAGGCCGAGACGCGGGAGAGCTTTCAGTCCCTGCTCGGCCTCGGCCTCACCGACGCCCTGCGCGCGGTCACCGACGAGCCTGGGCTCTACACCTTCTGGGACTACCAGGCCGGCGCCTGGCAGAAGAACCATGGCCTGAGGATCGACCATCTGCTGCTGTCGCCGCAGGCCAGCGACCGGCTCGCCGATGTCGGCATCGACAGCTATGTGCGGGCCTGGGAGAAGCCGTCGGACCACGTGCCGGTATGGGCGGATCTGGATCTGGAGGCGGCTTGAGCTGAAGCGTGGAGGTGCTGGATGGTGTCGGCGGACTGCGCTTCGCGCAGCCGCGGGCTAACCTACCCTACCCGGCGGGGGTACCTACTACCGGCGCCCCTGAACGCCCTGCACCCACTGTTCCAGCATTTGCAGGCACATGGCGCGGTCGTCGTCCGAGGCCTTGGCGAAAGCGCGGTTGTAGCTTTCCTTGATCCAGGTTTCCTCGATACCGGCGCTGTCACGCGCCAGCGTCAGCCACATCAGGCCGCGCGCGGCCTGCCGCGGCAGACGGTCGCCATTGAACAGCATCTGGCCGAGCAGCGCCTGCGCCTCATGCTGGCCCTTCTGGGCGGCAAGGCCGAGCCAGCGCGCGCCATAGCGGAAATCCTCGCGCGAGGCGTCCGGAGTCTTCAGATACAGCCGAGCGAGATCGTACTGCGCATCCGCATTGCCGAAATAGGAGGCCGCATAGGAGAACATCTCCCGCGCCCGGTCCGGATCCGACTTGATCTTCGAGTTCGGGATACCGCTCAGATAGTAGCGGCCGAGCGCGACGAAGGCGTTGGCCACGACCTGCGCCTGCGGCGCCGACGGGCTGTCCTCGGCATGCGCATTGGCGATGCGGCTGAAATATTCAAAGGCGCGCACATCGTCCTGAGCGACGCCGTCGCCGTTGGCATACATGCGGCCGAGCTTGAACTGAGCGCCGGGATGACCGCCTTCGGCAGCATATTGCAGAGCGCTGAGCGAGGTTTCCTGGGGCGTGGTCGCCGGTGCCGCCACCTTGCTGCGCACGGCACCCGCGGCGCCCGGCAAGGTGGTCACGACCGGAAGGGCCGCATCCTTGCTGGCCGAGCCGTCAAAGGCGAGCGCCGGCGCGGCCAGCGCACCGGCCCCCAACACAAACGCAACTATGGCACGCCTAGATGTCCGCATAGCACTGTTTCTCGTGCGCGCCGCCCGGATGGGTTACTGCCCCACCGACCGCTGGTCCAACCTGCTGAGCATACTTCCAGAGCGCACCCGACGTGTGGTTAGTCGCGCGAGCCCTCCATTTGGTCTTGCGCTGGGCGAGCTCCTGGTCGCTCAATTTTACGTTAAGGGTACCTACGACCGCGTCGATCTCGATGATGTCGCCATCCTCGAGCAGCCCGATCGGGCCGCCGATGGCGGCTTCCGGCCCGACATGGCCGATGCAGAAGCCACGGGTGGCGCCGGAGAAGCGGCCGTCGGTGATGAGCGCGATCTTGCCGCCCATGCCCTGGCCGGTCAGCGCCGCGGTGGTCTGGAGCATTTCCCGCATGCCAGGACCGCCCTTGGGGCCCTCGTAGCGGATCACGATGACTTCGCCTTCCCTGTAGGTGCGGTTCTGGACGGCCTCGAAGGCGTCCTCCTCCCGGTCGAAGCATCGCGCCGGACCGGTGAACCTCAGGTTAGACATTCCCGCGACTTTCACGATCGCACCTTCTGGCGCCAGATTGCCCTTCAGACCCACCACACCACCAGTGACGGTGATCGGCTTGTCTGCCGGGTGCACCACATCCTGGTGCGGATTCCACTTCACGCTTTTGAGGTTTTCGGCGATCGTTCGACCGGTGACCGTAATGCAGTCGCCGTGGAGAAATCCGTTGTCGAGCAGCGTCTTCATCAGAAGCGGTATGCCACCTACTTCAAACATGTCTTTGGCGACATAACGGCCACCCGGCTTCAAATCCGCGACATATGGTGTCTTTTTGAAGATTTCGGCGACGTCGAACAGGTCGAACTTGATGCCGGCCTCGTGCGCGATCGCCGGCAGGTGCAGTGCAGCATTGGTCGAGCCACCGGACGCCGCGACCACGGCGGCGGCGTTCTCAAGCGCCTTCCGTGTCACGATGTCGCGCGGCCGGAGGTTGGAGGCGATCAGGTCCATGACCTTCTCGCCCGCGGTCATGCAGAAAGCGTCGCGGATTTCATACGGTGCCGGGGCGCCGGCCGAGTACGGCAGCGCCAGGCCGATCGCCTCGGAGACGGTCGCCATGGTGTTGGCGGTGAATTGCGCGCCGCAGGCGCCCGCCGAGGGGCAGGCCACGCGCTCGATCTCGTCGAGGTCCTCGTCCGACATGGCGCCGACTGAGTGCTTGCCGACCGCCTCGAACATGTCCTGCACGGTGACCTGCTGTCCGCGGAAATTGCCGGGCAGGATCGAGCCGCCGTAGATGAAGATCGAAGGCACGTTGAGACGGACCATCGCCATCATCATGCCCGGCAGCGACTTGTCGCAACCGGCAAGGCCCACGAGCGCGTCATAGGCGTGGCCGCGCACGGTCAGCTCGACGGAATCGGCGATGCACTCGCGCGACGGCAGCGACGAGCGCATGCCATCATGGCCCATGGCGATGCCGTCGGTGACGGTGATGGTGCAGAATTCACGGGGGGTGCCGCCGGCGGATGCCACGCCCTTCTTCACCGCCTGCGCCTGGCGCATCAGGGAGATGTTGCAGGGGGCGGCCTCGTTCCAGCAGGAGGCGACGCCGACGAAGGGCTGGTGGATCTGCTCGGTGGTCAGACCCATGGCGTAGAAGTAGGACCGGTGCGGCGCGCGCGTCGGGCCTTCCGTCACGTGACGGCTCGGCAGCCTCTGCTTGATGTCGGTCTTTGCGTCCATCGCAAACCAGTTTCCCCGGCAACCCTTTCAGACCCGAAAAATCAGAGCCAAGATTTGAATCGACCTTGGGATTTCCAGTCCTTCGAAGACCGCCGATGCCCTTCAAACTTTAGAGCGATTTTATTCATGTTCGGGTGTGGCTAAAAAGCGGCGCTGATGCGAACGGACGGAGATAAGGGTTTAATCCAAGATGAGTGTTGCAGAGACGGCACAATCGTTACCGGGAAGACACGGGTCGGCTTACTGTAATACCCTCGTGATTATGACAATTCACAACTCAAGATTGCTCCGTAGGCTTGGCGCGCCTGACTTCTGCTCGGTAACGAGGCGCACTGCACTAAGGTGAGTCGGTGCCGCCCTCCGTTGTCGGCGATGCCCCCCTCTCCGGACCGTAACAATAGCCCACCGGCAAATGTCCCCTGGACGAAGGCAACTCAATCGGTCAGGTCGAGCCGCATGAACTGGTTGTGCGGGCTTGCCTCATAGTCGGCGAACGGCGCGCAGGAGACGAAACCGGCGCTGCGGTAGAGCGAGATGGCGGGCGCGTGCAGGGCTGCCGTGCCGGTCTCCAGGCTGAGGTGCACGTAACCCCGCGTGCGGGCTTCAGCGATGATATGGCTCAACAGTGCGCGCCCTATCCCGGTGCCCCGCGCAGCCGGCGCGGCACGCATCGACTTCACCTCGCCATGCGTATGATCCAGCTCCTTCAGCGCACCGAACCCGAGCAGGACATCGTCCCGCCAAGCCGTCCAGAAGGTCACGGTGGCAGCCGAAAGGCCGGTGGCATCGAGAGCGAAGGCGTGCTCGGCCATGACGCTGCGCAACTCCTCGAGATGATGTGCCAACAAGTCGGCGACATAGGGCGCCGTCGGATCGTCTCGTCGGATCTCCACCTCATCCCCCTGCAGTCGTACGCGTGCCACCGTTTAAGCACAGGTGGCACGCCCGCGGCATAGCCACTATCGATGCTATTCCCAAGTCAGCGCACCACCATTCTGGTATTCGATGACGCGGGTCTCGAAGAAGTTCTTCTCCTTCTTCAGGTCCATCGCCTCCGACATCCACGGGAACGGGTTCTCGACCTCGGCGAAAACGGATGCGAGTCCGATTCAATCCTGGAGCGCGCCTCAACTTGGCGCGCTATGAGGTCCGCATCCCGACTGCAGGATCACACAGTCCGGCGCGACGCTGCCGCTGCATGTCGCCTCGCAGTCGCTCACCAGCGACGCCACTGTCGCTTCCAGCACACGCAGCTCCGCAATTTTCGCCCTGATTGCACCGAGGTGCTTCTCCGCAAAGGTCCTCGTTTCACTGCACGGCGCGCATCGCTGCACCGATGCGAGGAGTTCACGCGTCTCGTCGATCGAGAAATCGAGATCGCGGCAGTGCCTGATGAGGCGGATCGCACCGAGAGCCTGTTCGCCATAGACGCGCTGGCCGCCTTGCCGTGCCGGCGGCATCAACAGGCCAATGCTCTCGTAATAGCGGATGGTGGGGACCGAGACGCCGGCCGCTTTGGCGAGGACACCAATTCGCATGGAAGCTCTCACTTTTCGCTTGAACCTCAAGTGGCTTGAGGGCGTAGCGATCGGGTCCGCGACGCACAAGCACGAGGAGAATCACATGAGCGTTATTGGACCGTCCTGCAATCTTCCGTCCGAGGCCTCGCCGGGATGCGGCTGCGCGGCGAAGGCAGAGCCGAGCGGCGGCAAGGCCGCAGGCACGGCGGTTGCGACTGCGGTCGCCGCTGCGGCCTGCACGGCGTGCTGTGTGCTGCCCTTCACATTGCCCGCTGTCGTGCTCGCCAGCGCCGGAAGCCTGATCGCCGCGCTCGATCACGCGCACGGCCTGATGACGAAGTTGTCGATCGCAATAGTGCTCTCCGCATGGGGCTGGATCGTGTGGCGATCGCGGACATCAGGCCTGAAAATCCGATCGTCGGTGCTGGCCGCGATGTGCGTGGCAACCGTCCTGACCGCGACGGCCGCGCTGTGGCCGGTGATGGGGCCCGCCGTCTTTCACGCGCTCGGGGTCGCCAAGAAGCCGAAACCGCCGGCGGGCTGATGGATACGCTGACGATCTTCGGACTGCTGTCGGTCAGCGCGATGCTGCTGTTCTACGCGCTTGAGCCGCGGGCCTCACTATGTGCTGGCCTTCGCGGCGGCGTGCGCGCTCAGTGGCGCCTACGGCTTTCTCCAGGGCGCCTGGCCGTTCGGGTTTGTCGAGATGGTGTGGACGGCGGTCGCCTTGCGGCGGTGGGCGATGGTCCGGTCATAGACATGACCGGACTCTTGTCTCGTAGCCCGGATGGAGCGCAGCGCAATCCGGGCCACCAGTCAGCCACTCAGGCCGACATTGCGCCCTTGCGCCCGAACGGACCGACCAGGCGGACGATCTCGCAGGCGGCGACGAGGCCGGCGAGCCAGACGGCGCTGGTCAGCCCGATGCGCATCACGATGGCCGCAGTGAACGCGCCCTCTCCGCCCAGGAACGGCGTCGCGGCAAGCAACACGAACTCATAGGCGGCGTAGGCGGCGACGAGCGCGATGGCCAGCATCAGCGGCGTGCGGCCTTGCGGCAGCAGGCGGAGAACGGTCGACGCCGCCACGGTCGACAGCAGCGCAGCCGCGCCAATCACAAAGCCCCAGGCGATGGTGCTGCCATCAATGGGATAATGCAGCGCGCCGAATCCGATGGTCTGGTTCACGAGCCAGGCGCCGGTGACGACGAGCAGCGCCGGACGCATCGGCAGCATCGCGGCGGCGACGACGGCGAACGCCGCAAACGGCGTCGCGCAGGCAAGTGCGAAGCTCGCGAGCGCGCATGACACCGTCAGCAGCGCAAAGCAGAACATCGGCGCGAGGCGCGACGCGACCGGATGAAGGCGGAAACGGTCGGCGTGGGGCGGCAGGATGGTGACAGTCATGGAACGATCTCCTTGTGGGATTTGTAGCACATTTTTGCTGGAACGCGGCATCGCGTCTGACTCAGTGAAGAGCCTCCATGGGATCTTCAGTCTCGGCTGGATCGCGCCGGTCGTAGGCGGCAAGCCAGGCGGCGAGTGTCGCGGCGTGCGGCTCCATCGCCGCCAATTGGCGCAAGGCCACGCGAACGGTGGCGCGCGCCGTGCGATCTGGCGGAAGCGTCACCGTCTCAGGTCCCCGCCCCTTCGCGACCGCTTCGACCACGGCCCTCTTGCACGCCGTCAGCTCCGGCACCCCATAGAGTTCGAGCAGCACCTGGAAGGCTGCGTGATGATCCGGCCGGAAAGCGCGCTTGCGGCCGAGCTGATCGCGCAGCGGATGGGCCGGATAGAGATGCACGCAGGCGATCCACCCCTCAGGCAGTGGCTCAGTCGCAGCATGGGTGCGGCGATGCGCGAGCAGCTTTGGCAGGACGTGGGTGTGCGGGCCGTCAGGGCTTCGCCCGCCCGGTGGCGGGATCGGCTGAAATACCTCGGCGCGCCCGATGCGACTGATGAAGACGCGGTGCGGATTGGCGGCCAGAATAATCCGCATGGCGTCGCTTTCAGGCGCGAACACGGATTGGCCCGTGCGGCTCCTGAGCGCGGCAACGGCATCGGCATCGCTGACGCGGATGCAGGCGTCGATTTGCAATGCGCCGAGGCCAAGGTCGAACAGGATGCCGCTGCGATCCCTCGTCAGGAGCGCCTCGATATCCGGGCCGAGCTCGGTCAGCACGGTACGACCACTCATGGCGCTGGCTTCATGCGGAAGACACAGCGCGAGGCGGTGGCTCCAGCTCTCCGTGGTCGGCGATTCCGATGCGATCAGGCGCAGATCCGGGTGGGAGACAACGCGTATCCCACCCTTCCGCGTCACGACGCTGATCCCGTTGCGCGACTGCTCGATATCGAAGGCCTCGCCGGGCTCGCGTGTGAACTCGGCAATGGCACCGAACGTGCCGACGCTCCAGCCGGCCTCAGGGTCGGCAAGCTGGCTTGCGATCAGGTCCATGAGCGGATCGGCCGTTGTCATGAGGCTTCTCTCTCTCGCTATCTGACGTCGTAATTCGCCAGGCGAATGCCGCCATAGACGCCCAGTCCCGGCTGCAGAAAGCCGGTCGGATTTTGATAGTGCACATTGGCGAGATTATCGAACCGGCCAAACACCTTCACCTGGTCGGTGACCAGATATTCGGCTGCAACGTTGACGACGGTGTAGGCCGGAGCCAGCAGACGCGGAATGCTGAAGTCGCGGTTGCCATCGACGAAACTCCCGACGTGCAACACGGTTGCGGACAATGTGAGCGGATCGATCGGATTCCAGATGACATTTGCGCTCCACTTCTCCTTCGGACGCCTCAGCAACTCCAGTCCCGCCGTTGCATCCACCGCGCGGGTAAAAGTGTAGTCAGCACGAACGCGAATCCGGTCCGTGATCGCAGCCGCGACGAAGCTCTCCGTGCCCTCCGTGATCGCCTTGCCGATATTGGTGTTGGTGCTCGTGAATGTCACGGGATCGAACGTGCTCTGGATCAGGTCCGTAACGTCGTTGCGGAAGTATGTCGACCCGAAGCGAACGCGATCGCCAAACAAGGGTTGCTCGAAGCCGGCGTCGTATCCGACGCTTTCCTCGGGCCTGAGGTTGGGATTTGCAAAGAAGAAAAACGCGGGAAAGCTGACGTAAAGCTGGTTGAGCGTCGGCGCCTTGAAACCCGTGCCGTAGCTACCCTTGAACTTCGTATCCGTGACCGGCACGATCACGGCAGACGTCAGACGAAAGGTCGGATGCTCTCCAAACCGCTCATTATCGTCCTGCCGGACGTTGGCCGTGAAGAAGACGCGATCCCGGAACTGGGACTGCAGCTCCATATATCCGGCCTTGTTGACGTTTTGCGCCGAGACCGTCGCCGTTTGCAGTGTTTCGGTCTCATGCTCCGCGCCAATGATGACATTGTTGTTGGGCGCGAGCTGGGTCGTGGTGTGCCAATCATACTTGAGGCGGTCGCCGGTCGTGATCGTGGCCATCGCGTCGCCGGGCGTGATATTGTAGTTCCAGTGGTTGGTGTAGTTGACGCCGAAATAGCTTCTCATCCGGTCGTCGAGAGCCGACCAGACCGCCTCCCCGCGCGTGAAGAGCTGGTGCACCGTCTGCGTGCTTTGCGCGGCCGAGGGAAAGCTCGCGGATGTGACGGGATTGAAGGTGTCTCCGGTAAAGCGCAGGGTGGCGTCAGTGTACCGCGCCACGCCGTTGAGCGTCAGGTTTTCGCTCAATTCGGCGCCAAGCTTCGTCGAATAAGTGATGTTGTCGTAATAGTTGCCGATCGCCTTCTGCCCCGGCGGCAGCAATTCGAGCGGCGTCACCGGCACGTCGTTCGCGTGGAAATGCGCGACGTTGAAGGCATAGTTGAAGTGGTCCTGTGAACCGCTCAGGCCTGCGGTTTGATTGAACGTTCCGAACGAGCCTCCCTCGACCGAGCCGGTGGCGCGGGCGGGACCGTCACCCTTCTTCGTCACGATGGAGATCACGCCACCCAGCGCGTCTGCGCCGTAGAGACCGCTCTGCGGACCGCGCAGGACTTCGATCTGCTGAATGTCGGAGGTGAGCAACTGGCCGAAATCGAACGAACGGTTCGGGTTGCCGGGATCGCTGACGTCGATGCCGTCGATCAGGACCTTGGTGTGGTTGGAATTCGTTCCGCGCACGAAGATCGACGTCTGTCCGCCGGGACCGCCGGTCTGCACGAGGTTGAGGCCAGGAACCGCGCTCAGCGCATCGGATGCGGTTCGGCGCTGATCGCGCTCGATGTCTCTGGCGGTCAGAACCGTCACCGAGCTCGCAACCAGATTGGTCGGAGTGACAACGCCCGTCGGACTGACGACGACCGTCGGAAACAGGTTCGCTGCGGATACCCCGGCAACCGTGGGCGACGGAGGCAACAGCTCGGGTTTCGGCACGCGAGCGACGCGCCGCTGCTCGGGCTGGTCGGGCGCACGCTGCGCAACTTGCGGCTTGGCCGCACGCTCGGTCGGCGCGACCTCGACCGGCGGCAGCAGATCGGGCGATGCCGATTGCTGGGCCTGGGCAATGGACAGATCGAGCGAACAAAGGGAAACGAACACGACAAGCCCGGCGCGGAAGCGCCTGGCGGCAAAGACAATACGGGACACTCTTGTAACCTCGGTATGACGTCAGTGGCACGTCACAGCGAACGAGGTTTCACGGCGGAGCGATCGATTGCTCCGGTGAAGCTAATGTCTGTACTCCCCGACCGACATCTTCGCGTGTGACCACGGCTGACGGCAGGTCTCCTGGCTCGCGGGTCGTTACCTTGCGTCGCCTTCCCAGGACCGAGATTCCCAGTGGCATATGACGAAAGATTCACCGCTTACAGTTGCGGGGGCAGCCGTGGCGTTGAGAATATCCCGGTATCGGGAAAATCTCGCACCACGTTCCCTTTTGATCTCCGTGAGGAGAACCGTCACCGACCAATCTACGGGGCGGGTAAGCGGAGAGTCAATCGGCCGGTTGCATGACGGTCAAAGCACCGCACCGGAGATTGAGCCGGCGCAATCAGGCCGACTCCCGCTCCGAACGCGTCCTGATCATCGCCCGCTCGCCGGCATCGACGAGCTGACCGATGCCGGTGCGGCCCGTGAGCGCGCAGCGGATGATGTTCTCGGCAACGGACCTGCGAAAGCAATGGTCCTCGCCGACCGGGCGATTGCGGCAGACCCGATCCAGCGCCAGCTTCATGTTGATCCGGGTGCGGGTGTCGAAATGCTCGCTGATCATTCGCAGGGCCTCGATGCGTTGATGTAGGAGCGGAAACGCGTGGGCGTAGGCCGGGTTCCAAAAACGGGCCGCGCAAGGCCTTGCGCAGAGCTGACTACGCCCGCCCTCTTGGTCCTGTGACGGGCGGGCTACGCCCGACCTCTTGGCCGCTGGGCCTGAGCCCAGGCCGCGGTGACGTCGCGCAGCGGAGCGTCGCTGCGCCGGATCGGGGTCAGCTCACCGGAGGCCGAGATGATGGCGGTCTCCTCGCGGCGACAGCGCGGGCATACGAAGCGGACCTCGTGCGGCGACGCCGACCAGCTCGAACGTTTGACGTTGGCCGCCATCGGCCAAGCATCGCAATGCGAGCACGACACCAGGAACCGACCGGGATCGAGCATACCCATTCCATAGGACTCCGCGTCCTGTCCGCCTCTTCAATGACTAACCCATGTGAATCGTTCCGGTGCCCGAGCACCGTCAGCCCCTCAGCTCCAGGCAGCGCCGCCGCTCAGTGGGCGCCTTTGAGGGTGCATGACGGGTGCAGGTGACGGTGTTGCCGTGGTCGCACGCCTTGCAGGCGGCAACGCACTGATTCATGTCGCGGGGATTGTAGGAGTTGTAGTTCCGCATCGCACAGACCGGGGTCGAGCCGGTGATGTCCTGCTCCTGGTTGCAGGCAGCCGTCATGAGCGCGAAGATGAGGACTGCAACAAGGCGCATGGGATTGCCCTGGTAAAGAGCGGCAAAGCGACATCGGCGAGGCACGCTGCACAGCAACGCACCTCGGCATTCCCACTGCGAGCAATCATGATCGCAACGCTCGCATCCTCCGAGGATGCGCGCCAAACATTAAGAACGGATTGCAGGCGGCGTCAGGCCGCAGCCTTGGTCGCGATCACCTTCCGCATATCCACCGCCAGCTGACGGTACTGCTCCGAGAGTTTCAGATAGAACTCGCGCTTGGTGCTGTCGGTGGCGAGCTTGGCAATCAGCTCGCATTCGGCGGTGAGCGTCTCGAACCGTTCCAGCCTGTCATGAAGTTCTGTCATCGGCGTGTCCCCATCAAACGCCTCAAGGGACGACAAACCTAAGCCCGGGAATTAGGTCACGGCGAACATCGTTATCGAGTAGAAGCGTTTTTTCCGGCAAGGGCGATGCCGGCCCGGTAAGGACGGCTATTTCTGCTCCAGCCGCCAGGCGCCATCCCAAGCTGCGTCCGGCGGATTGGCCTCGAACAGCGCGATGCGGCCGAGCAGCGTGCGCGAGGGGCCGTCGCCGGGCACCGCTTCGAGCGCTGCATTGAACGCGGCCCGAGCATCGTCAAAGCGCTGCGCGCGATAGGCGGCGAGGCCTTCGGTGTAGCGCGCGCGCAGGCTCTCCTGCGGGATGCTGAGCCCGTGCGCCTTGCTCATCACCTCGAAGATCGCCTGCGGCGCGCTCTGGCCGGCGACCGCGAGACGATCGATCTCGCGCAGCTCGAGGTTCGATCCGATCGCATCCGCCGTGGCCTGCGAGATCAGGATGCGGGTGCCGTAGACCTTGTTGACCAGCTCGAGGCGCGAGGCGAGGTTCACGGCATCGCCCATCACGGTAAAGCTCATCATCAGCTCGGAGCCGATGCTGCCGGTCAGGACCTCGCCGGTGGCGATGCCGATCCGCAAGTCGCATGGCGCCGGCATGGCGCGGATGCCGAGCAGGTCCGGCAACTGCTTCTGGAGCGCCGGCACCTGATCGGCCATGTCGATGGCGGCGAAGCAGGCGAGCAGCGCCGGCTCGTCCTCCTCGATGAAGGGAGGCCCCCAATAGGCCATGATGGCATCGCCGATATATTTGTCGATGACGCCGCGATGGTTCCTGATGGGGCCGGACATCACCGTGAAATAGTGGTTCATCACCTTGACGAGGCCGCGCGGGGTCATGCCCTCGCTCATCGAGGTGAAGCCGCTCATGTCGCAGAACATGATGGTCATCACCCGCCGCTGGCCGTCGATGGCGACCTCCGGCCGGTCGATCAGCCCCTGCACCACCTTGGGATCGATGTAGCGGCCAAAGGTCTCGCGGATGCGCTCGTTGTGGCGCAACTGCTCGATCATGCGATTGAAGGCCGCGGCGAGTTCGCCGATCTCGTCCTGGGTCGAGACCGTGATGGTCTTGTCGAACCGACCCGCCTCGACCTCGCGGGTGCCGGCGAGCAAGAGGCGCACCGGCCGTGTGATGCCGCTGGAGACGAGGAGCGCGAAAGCAAATCCGACCACCGCCGCGAGAATGGTGACGATGCCCGAAATGATCATCGCCTGGCGCTGGCGACCGATCACTGTCGCCGTACTGGCGAAGACCTGCTTCAGCATGTCGGCGCGGATCGCGTCGATCTTCTGGTTGAACTGGTCGCGTATGGTGTCGAGATGCTCCAGGGTCCCGCGCGCCTCCGTCATCTCCTTGCCTTCCACCTGCTTGAGGAGTTTTGCGTGGTCCTCATTCATGTCGTGACGCAGCTCGGTGAGAGCGGTTTCGATCCGAGTCTCGATCCGCGCCAGCCCGGCATTGTCGGAAGGCGTCCTCTTGTCGTCGATGATCGCGTTGATGTGCGTACGCGCGGCCTCGGCCTCCTCGTCGATCTTCCGATCGGCCTCCTCGAATTCGCGCAGGCGCGCCGCATAGGCCTCCTCCTCCGCGGGCGCCTGCATCTTCATCATGACCATCCGCCGCAGCGCCACCGACCGCTCCAGCGAGCGGATGTTGGCGCGCGCCAGATGGCCGTAGGCCGGAATGTAGCGGTCGGTCAGCTCGTCGAGCAGGACGCCGACCTGGCTCGACATCACCATCGACAGGATCGAGGTGACCAGCATCAGGACGATCAATCCGAGGGCGATGCCGACGATCTTGCGCCGGATCGACTGGTTGAAAAGCGGCATGGGTGCGGGGGCAAAGGCTGAAAGAACGAGTTGGGGAACTCAATACACCGGATTTGACCGCGGGAACACGCGCAATCTGACCCCACGGCGCACTGAACCCTGCGCAACCGTCGCCCGAGCCTCATTCGTTAACAAAGGTTGAAGGCGCTACCCTTTCCGCCATTTCGGAAGTTCCCGAGTTCCCATCGGTATTTTGCCGCATTGTTGAAGGAGCGTGAGGACTGCGAAACGGTGTCGTGGCATCGTTTTGGGTGTCGTCTTTGATTCTCAAGCCGCATGTCGTCGCGGACCTTGGTTTGTAGTGGTTCGCAGGGGGACCATCGAATGAACCAGTGCCTACGCTCGCTCGCGTGTGTCGTTGCCGTGGCCGCTTTGGCCTTGATCCCAACCGAGCTGGCAGCGAAGAGCAGTCACAAATCGTCCGCGTCGAAGAAGACGCATGAGGCGAAAGCCGGCAAGCAGCGCCATGCTGTGGTCAAGTCGCGCCATGGCAAACACGCCGAGGCCAAGCGCAAGTCGAAGAAGGACGACGAGCCCTCGGACAAGCCGGCGCCGCCGCCGCTCACCGGCGACCTCGCCGCGCTGAAGGACGCCATCGATCTCGCACGCAAGGGCAAAACCGACGACGCCAGCGCGGCGCGCGACCGCATTGCCGATCCGGCCGGACAGAAGCTCGCCGACTGGTTCATGCTGCGCCATTCCGAGAGCACGGCACCTTTCAAGCGCTACGCCGCCTTCATCGCCGCCAACCCGGACTGGCCGAGCAGCGCCCTGCTCCGCCGCCGTGCCGAAGCGCGGCTGTGGCAGGAGAAGAGCGACGCGGCGACCGTGCACAAGTTCACAATGGACCGGCCGACCAGCGCCAAGGGCAAGTTCGCACTCGCCCGCGTGCTCCTGAGTGAAGGCGACAATGACAGGGCTACGCGCCTGGTGCGCGAGGCCTGGCGCACGGACGAACTATCCGAGCGCAGCGAGGAGGATTCCTACGAGGCGTTCCGCGATCTCCTGACCGCTGACGATCATCGCGCCCGCATGGACAAGCGCCTCGGCGCAAAGGACTACGCCGCTGCAAGGCGCGCGGCCAAGCGGCTCGGCGAAGACGCGCTCGCGATCGTCAAGGCCTGCTCGGCGGTCACCGGCAAGGCCAACAAGGCCAAGGATTATCTCGAGGACGTCTCGACCGAAGCACGCCGCGATCTCGGCTACGTCCTCTGCCGCGCGCAGTGGCATCTCCAGAACGATCGCATCGACGACGCCGCCGAGGTGATCCTGGCCGCCGCGCCCGACACGATGGCGGCCCAGGACACCGATGCCTGGTGGCGCGAGCGCCGCCTGCTCGCGCGAAAGCTGCTCGACCAGGGCAAGTTCAAGACCGCCTACGACGTGGTGCGTGCGGCGGCGGTGCCCGCGATGGAAGTCTATCGCGTCGACTACCACTTCATGTGCGGCTGGATCGCGCTGCGCTATCTCGACGATCCCAAGGCGGCCATGGTGCATTTCGCCGCGATCGACGAAGGCTCGGCCAATCCGATCGCGCTGTCGCGTGCGCATTACTGGCGCGGCCGCGCGGCCGAGGCGATGGGGGCGACGGCGGATGCGCGCATGAGCTATCAGGCCGCCGCGCGCTATACGACCGCCTATTACGGCCAGCTCGCACGCGCCAGGCTCGGCCTCGACGGGATCGAGCTGCGCCCGCCCTCGCCCGTGCTGGCCGCGGCCGACACACAGCCCGCGGACGAGCGCGTCCGCGCCGCCGAGATGCTCTACGGCATCGGCGAGCGCGACATGGTGTTCTATTACGCCGAGGATTTTGCCAAGGAGAGCACCGACGTCGCAGCGCTGGAAGCCCTCGGCGAGCTTGCCGGCCGGCGCAACGATGCGCGCGTGATGCTGCAGGTCGGCAAATCGGCGCTGGCGCGCGGGCTTGCGCTCGACCATTACGCCTTCCCGACCATCGGCATTCCCGAGCACAAGCAGGTCGCGCCCGCGATCGAGACCAGCGTGATCTATTCGGTGGCGCGCACCGAAAGCTCGTTCGACCAGCGCGACAAGTCACCCGCCAACGCGGTCGGCCTCATGCAGGTGACGCCGGAGGCGGGCCGCGATACCGCAAAGCGCTTTGGCCTGACCTATGACTGGGACAGGATGGTATCCGATCCCGTCTACAACACGCAGATGGGCGCGGCCGAGCTCAGCGCGCTGCTGTCGGAATATCGCGGCGACCAGATCATGACCTTCGCCGGCTACAATGCCGGCCGCGGCCGGGTGCGCGAATGGG
The DNA here is from genome assembly GCF_052588265.1 of Bradyrhizobium sp. Pa8. Taxonomy (NCBI): domain Bacteria; kingdom Pseudomonadati; phylum Pseudomonadota; class Alphaproteobacteria; order Hyphomicrobiales; family Nitrobacteraceae; genus Bradyrhizobium; species Bradyrhizobium sp. Pa8. The sequence continues at coordinate 5,158,061 of NZ_CP176767.1, forward strand.
TGCAGGCGCGCGGCGACCCGCGCGACCCCAAGATCGATCCGGTCGACTGGGTCGAGCGCATCCCGCTGTCGGAGACACGCAACTACGTCCAGCGCGTGATTGAGAATGTGCTGGTCTACCGCGCCCGGTTCGAGGGCAGCGGCACAGCCACGGCGAAGTCCGAGCAACGCGTCACGACGCACGAAGTCAGCGCGGCACCCACGGCAGCGGCCGCAGCCGCCGCGCCCTAGCTTCGCAACGCCGGGGCTGGACGCGGCGCGAAGCTGGATGCAGTGACTGCGGCCGACCACTCTGCGCGGCTCGCATCGTTTGGCTAGCGGTCACCTCCTTCCGTGGTCAGAAGGTTCGCGCGCGCGCAGAAATGCCTCCGTCAGCGCGCCAGAGAGCGCGCCCACCTGCATCATCCAGCTCCAGCTCGAAACGGCCGCGAACACCGTGATCAATTCGAGCGAACTGCGGTAAGGCCAGAGCCCTTCCATGCTCGTCTGCTGATATCGGCGGTAGCAATCATACTCGCAGTACCGCCGTTGCGTGGATACATGCCGGACGTAACTCGAGCCCAGCGGCTGGGCGCACGCGCTGCAGGTGACGCCATGGCGCGGCTGGCCCTGATTGACGAGCATGAATTTCAACGTCCTGTCCTCCCCTGCCAGCCCCCGCATCGGCCGATGCGCCTCGCCCACCCGTCAGCTCAAGACGCCGCTTGCGCTCGCCTCTCGATCAACGGCGCCGCTTCGTGATGGAGCGCGTAACACTCGTAGCCGCAATAGGGCAGCAGCGTCTTCGCGTCGCGCAGATAACCGCCGCTGATCTCCTCGCAGCACCATAGACAAAATGTCTTGCGGAAAGGGGTCCTGCCGTTCACCAATATGAATCTCACGTGGCACCTCCCAACGCGAAGCAGTAGACCGTGTCGACCAGAGAGGCGGACGGCGGCGGCGCGCAAAGATGGTTGCGGCCGTCGGGATTGTCCCTGTTTCGCTCGACCTTCTGGGATGGAATGAGGATGTACTTCCCGTCCTCCCGGCGCCGCGCGAAGATCCTGCCGTCGACGTATCGCACCTCGGTCGGGTAGCAATCCGCGCTGTTGCAGCAGCTGAGCACGGGATTATCGGGCATGTGCCAGCTGGAATAGAACTTCTCGTGCAGGAGCTGATCCTGGAGCGGATGATGACGATGTGCACCATCCTGTCCGATCTCGTCGGCCTCCACTCCCGTTATCCACGGAAACGGCAGCGCGATCATCAAGAGGAGCTTGCAAGCACGGTTCAGCACGCAGCCTCCTGTTCAGAATTGCCGAATGGAGCCGATCGAAGGGCTAGTCCTCATGCCGCCTGAAATCGAAACAACCATCGGCGGTCGCGTTCGCGGCGCGCCCTGAAGCGATCGAGACATTTTCTGGAGCACAGCGGCGTTCGCCACGAATAATATCGGATCAGGCCAAACTTGCCGCTACAGACAGCGCAGGCTTTTACAGCAGGACCACGCTCGGAGTGTTCAGGCGTATCGCACATCATGCTCTCCTCCCGGCTCTCATGGTCGTGGCGTCGCGCGTACGCTGACGCCCGGCCATCCACGCTCGTTAGTGAAATGCGGCCTCTCAATCGCGACCGGCCCATCGTGCGGCAGGTCGGGCAATGGACGCGGAGCTATCAGCAGCACATCGAGCCAATCGCCGGCTTGTGGCCTTGCACATCGCGTCCCTTCGATGGTTGTGAGACTAGTCCGCATGCAACGGACGACTCAATTGTACGGAGGTAAATGTGCGCTATGACTTGGGATGCGCGAGCTATACGTAGGTTTGTCCCGTAGTTTTTCGGGCCTTTGCCGCACCTTCGCAACGAGACGGCGCAAGGCCGGCAGGCTGCACGGCTGCCGCGAGTTTCGGCGCGGAGTTCTACTTTGGTCAGAGGGAATTGCTCCCCTGGTTGCAAAGTGCTCTACTTGCTTCGACCCCTGCGAGCCGGGACGCCCGCGATGATGCCTGGCCAAATCGCGAAATTTGGGAATTCGGCCGCACAATTACTACTCGGCGGCCTCGCGGCGCTTCGATCTTTCGGCACCGGCGAGAAGGACAGTCCCGCGGTCGGTGATGACGCGCGACAGGACATCGTCGATCTACGCGACGCCGTGAAGCAGTGGCGCGAGGTGTTCGAGCACAATCCGGTCATGTACTTCATGGTCGATCCGGCCGGGACGGTGCTCAACGTGAACACGTTTGGCGCCGCACAATTGGGCTACACGGCGGCCGAGTTGACAGGCCAATCCGTGCTGAACGTCTTTTTCGAGGAAGACCGCCACTTCGTTCGTCAATGCGTCGGGTTGTGCCTGGAAACCGTGGACCAGTCGCATACCTGGGAGATTCGCAAGATCCGCAAAGACGGCTCGGTTCTCTGGGTCCGTGAAAACGCCAAGGCGATGCTGCGCGGCGACGGCACGCCGGTCGTGCTGGTCGCCTGCGAAAACATCACCCAGCGTAAGGAGGCGGAGGATGCGCTGCGGCAGAGCGAGGCCTACCTCGCCCAGGCTCAGGAACTGAGCCGCACGGGCAGCTTCGGCTTGAGCCCCGCGACCGGCGAGATCTTCTGGTCGAGGGAAACCTTCCGCATTTTCCAATGTGACCCGGCAATGCAGCCGAACCTGGGCTTCGTTTTTCAGCGCATCCATCCGGAGGACCGCGATGCGGTCCGCAAGACCCTTGATCGAGCCTTCCGCGAAGCGGAGGATTTCGACCATGAATATCGCCTGTTGATGCCGGATGTATCCATCAAATATCTCCATTCCGTGGCACGCGCGGTGAGACGTGCATCCGGGCGCATCGAGTTCGCCGGCGCTGTCACCGATGTCACGATTGCAAAAGAAACAGAACAGAGGCTGCGCCGCAGCGAGGCCTATCTGGCCGAAGCCCAACGCCTCAGCCATACGAGCAGCTGGGCCTGGGACGTGCGTCGTCAGGAGTTTGCCTACCGATCGGCTGAACTCTACCGCCTGTTCGGATTTGAGCCGGACCAGATCGATGTCCCGGCGCGGGCTTTCCAGCAACGGATCCTCGCCGATGACTTTCGACGAATTGCCGACGTGGAACGTCGCGCAATCCACCAAGGGGAGCCCTTCGAAATCGACTTTCGGATTGCGCGTCCGGACGGTTCGATAAGACGTGTCCATACGGAGGGGCATCCTGTGAAGGGCGGCGATGGCGATGTGATGGAAATCATCGGCACGCACGTGGACGTCACCGACCAGTTCGCCGCAAAAGAAGCACTGCAGAAGGCCTTTGACGAGCTCAAGCAATCCGAGCAGCGATTCCGCGACTATGCCGAAACCGCATCGGACTGGTTTTGGGAGACCGGGCCGGATCACCGCATCACCCGGATATCGGAACACGCCGATACGGCCAGTCCGGTGCCGACAGGCTTGATCGGGCTGACCCGTTGGGACATTCCGCCCGATGCCGAGTTCGAGCCCGAGAAGTGGGAGCAGCATCGCGCGGCGCTCGATGCCCACCTTCCGTTCCGCGACCTGGTTTACCGCAGCAAGGATCGCAACGGATCTCCGATTTACGTGCGCACCAGCGGCAAGCCCTTCCATGACGAGAATGGTAACTTCCTCGGCTATAGGGGCGTCAGCAGCGATGTGACGGCGGCGATCCGCACCGAGCAGGCCGAAGATGCCCTGCGCAAAGCGCAAGCCGAGCTCGCTCATGTCACGCGCATCACGACGCTCGGCGAGCTCACCGCCTCGATTGCGCACGAAATCAACCAGCCTCTTGCCGCCGTAATTTCCAATGCGGACGCCTGCATCGGTTGGCTCGGCCGCGACCCCGCCGATCTCGACGCTGCGCGCCGTTCCGTCGAATGGATCGTCGAGGACGCCAATCGGGCCAGCGAGGTGATCCGCCGGATCCGCGCGCTCGCGAAAAAGACCGAGATCGAGATGGTTCCACTCGACATCAATCAGGTCGTGAGGGAGGTGATGGCCCTCGTTCGGCGCGAGCTCGCCACCCATGCCGTGTCGGTGCGGATGGAGTTGTCGTCCGGCCTGCCCAACATTTGCGGCGATCGGATCCAGCTCCAGCAGGTGCTGATCAACCTCGTCATGAACGGGATCGAAGCGATGCAAGCCAATGTCGAGCTCCCGCGCGAGCTGGCTATTCGCTCCAGTCGGGACGGCGACGAGCACCTGCTCCTTACCGTGACAGATCGCGGCGTCGGCCTTGACAGCGACGTGACGGACCGCATCTTCATGCCGTTCTTCACCACAAAGTCGAGCGGCCTGGGGATGGGACTATCGATCTGCCGATCGATCATCGAGGCTCACGCGGGCCGGCTTTCGGCATTTCCAAATGAGGGGAGCGGTGCAACATTCCAGATTGCCCTGCCCTTCCCACACGAGGCCGCGTCGTGACTGACCAGGCCAAGCCAACACAGGCGCAGGCACAGGCGGGGGCCGATGATCCGATCGTCCTGATCGTCGATGACGATCCGTCGATGCGGCGTGCGCTCACCAATCTCTTCCAATCGGTCGGCCTCAGGGTGGAGGCCTTCGGCTCGGCGGCGGAGGTCTTGGAAGCCAAGCCGCCGGTGGTCCCCAGTTGCCTCGTGCTCGACATCCGGCTGCCCGGCTCGAGCGGCTTCGACCTCCAGGCGGATCTCGTGAAGGCCGACATTCGCACGCCCATCATCTTCATCACCGGTCATGGCGATATCCCGATGACCGTCAGGGCCATGAAGAGTGGCGCCATCGATTTCCTGACCAAGCCGGTGCGCGACCAGGACATGCTGGATGCAGTCCAGGCTGCGATCGAACGGGATCGCAGGCGGCGCGATGCCGAGAAGTCGGTGTCAAGCGTGCGCGCTCGCTTTGAAGGCCTGACGGCGCGCCAGCGCGACATTCTCGCCCTGGTTGCGTCAGGCCTGATGAACAAGCAAGTCGCTGCCGAGCTTGGATTGGCTGAGATTACCGTCAAGATCTATCGTGGGCAGATCATGCGGAAGATGGGTGCGAAGTCATTGGCCGATCTCGTCAGAATGACCGAGACGCTCGGAATCCCGCGCCCAAGGGGGAAGGTGCAAACCTAAGTATGCTTTTCAAGCTCGCCCCGAGGGCCCACCTTCCGGTGGGTGCTGCACCATGATCGGCGGCTCCCCGATCAGGAGCGATCATCTTGTCAGTCCTCTCGGTCATTTCCATCATTGACGATGATCCATCAGTCCGCCTTGCGACGAACAATCTCCTGACGTCGCGGGGATACACCGTCTGCATCTTTGGCTCCGCTCTCGAATTTCTCCAATCGGCCGAACTGAAGACGACGTCCTGCGTGATCGCGGATGTGCAGATGTCGGTCATGGGCGGGGTTGATCTTTTGATGCATATGCGCGGCCTTGGTCACCGCACACCGTTCATCTTCATGACCGCCTTTCCCGACGATGCCGTGCGCGACCGCGCGCTGAAAGCTGGCGCCATCTGCTTTCTCGCGAAGCCGTTTTCCACGCCGGCTCTGATCAGTTGTCTGGAGACCGCCCTGTCGAAGCACAGCGAAGCCAAGACGTAACGCGGCGCCGCGTGAACCTGATTGCCCCACAGGGTGCGGCGACTTGACGTTGTGGCCGCCTCCGAAGAGGCAAGCCGCCTCAATCCACCTTGATGTTGGCGGCCTTGATAATCGGCCACCATTTTGCGATTTCCGCTTTCTGGCGGGCGCCGAGCGCTTCGGGCGTGAGCTGATCCTTGGGCGTCATCTCGAGGCCCTGGCTCTCGAGCTGCTTCTTCACGGCGGGATCGTTCAGCGCTTCCACGGCGGCCGCATTGAGCTTGGTGACGATCTCCTTCGGCGTGCCCTTCGGCACCCACAGGCCCGACCACAACGTCATGTTGAAGCCCTTCAGCCCCGCCTCGGCTGCCGTCGGAATGTCCGGCGCCGACGAGAGCCGCTTGTCGTCGGTGATGGCATAGGCGCGGATCGTGCCGGCGCGGACCTGGTTGATGGAGTTGGAGGTCTGATCGATGATGACGTCGATCTGGCCGGCGATGAGATCGTTCAGCGCGGGAGCCGTGCCGCGATAAGGCACGTATTGCAGCTTGATGCCGCTGACGCTCTCGAAATAGACACCGGCGATATGGCTGCCGGAGCCCGCGCCGGCGGTGCCGGCGGTCGGCGGCGACGGCCGCGACTTCAGCCACTCGATGAGCTCCTTCAGCGAGGTCGCGGGCACCGCGTTCTTGCTCACCACGATCATCGGATTGCTCGGCAGCAGCACCACCGGCTCGAGATCGGCGACGAGGTCGTATTTGAGTTTGTAGACGGCGCCGTTGGCAACATGGGTGCCGAGATGGCCGAAGGAGATGGTGTAGCCGTCCGGCGGCGACTGCACGGCGCGCCCGACGCCGATCGAGCCGCCCGCGCCGGTGACATTCTCGATCACCAGCGGCTGGCCGAGCGTCACCCGCATGCGCTCGGCGAGCACGCGCGCCATCGCATCCGACGGGCCTCCGGCGGCGAAGGGAACGATGACGGTGATGGGATGTGAAGGATAGTCGTCGGCGCGCGCGGCGCCGGTCACAGCGATAATACCGAGCAGCCCGACCCAGATGGCCTTCTTCATTGTCTTCTCCCCAGCGATGTCTTTGTTGTTTTTGTGCCCTCCCGCGTACGGGAAGAGGGATCGGTCGTGAAGAGACGAAATGACGCGCCAGAGCGCGATCATCGCGCTCCGGTGGTCTGGTCGTGCCTAGAACTGCGTGTAGTCGATCGGCTTGTGGCGATCGAGCGTGCGGGTCACCGGCGGCAGCGGGTATTTCAGGCCCGTCGCGCAGTTGAACAGCATCACGCGGTCGGTCTTGCTGACGCGGCCGTCGGCGAGGCTGTCCTTGTAGGCGGCGTAGGTGGCGGCGCCTTCGGGGCATAGCAGCAGCCCCTCCTCGCGTGCGACCTCGTTCAGCGCCGCCGAGATCTTGTCGTCGTCCACCGCAATGGCAAAACCCTTGCTCTCGCGCACCGCGCGCAGGATCAGGAAGTCGCCAATCGCCTGCGGCACGCGGATGCCGGATGCGATGGTATGGGCATCCTCCCAGCGCGTCGCATGCTCGGTGCCGGCGTCATAGGCTCGCACCAACGGCGCGCAGCCCGACGCCTGTACTGCGACCATGCGCGGGCGCTTGGAGCCGATGAACCCGATTTTCTCCAGCTCGTCGAAAGCCTTCCACATGCCGATCAGGCCAGTGCCGCCGCCGGTCGGATAGAAGATCACGTCGGGCACGTCCCAGCCGAGTTGCTCGGCGAGCTCCAGGCCCATCGTCTTCTTGCCCTCGATACGGTACGGCTCCTTGAGCGTAGACGTGTCGAACCAGCCGACTTTTGCCTTGCCTTCGCCGACGATCTTGCCGCAATCGTCGATATAGCCGTTGACGCGATAGACGGTCGCGCCCTGAAGCTCGATCTCGCTGACGTTCACTTCCGGCGTGTCGGCCGGGCAGAAGATCGTGGTCTTGATGCCGCACGACGTGGCGTAAGCTGCGAGCGCCGCGCCGGCATTGCCGTTGGTAGGCATCGCCATGTGCTCGATGCCGAGCGCCTTGCCCATCGACACCGCCATCACGAGACCCCGCGCCTTGAACGACCCGGTCGGCAAGCGTCCCTCGTCCTTGACGATGATCTCGCCGCCGCCAAGCCTGGCGCCGAGCTTCGGCAGCCGGATCAGCGGCGTCGTGACCTCGCCGAGCGAGACGATGTCCTTGCATTTGCGCACGGGCAAGAGCTCGCGGTAGCGCCACATGTCGCCGGGACGCTGGGCAAGCGCGTCCTTGGTCAGCGCCTTCTTCACGCCCGCAAGGTCATAGCGCACCAAAAGCGGCTTGCCGGCCTTGGAGAGATTGTGGACCTGGTCGGCGGCGTAATGATCGCCCTCCATCGCGCATTCGAGATGGGTGACGAAGGTCGGGCGTTCGATGGTCAGGTTGTCGTTGTCGTGCATGGGTTGACCCCTCTTGTTGTTCTGCTTGGTTGCTATTGAACTCGTCACCCTGAGGTGCCGGAGCGAAGCGGAGGCCTCGAAGGGCGACGAGCCCGGCTGCTGCATCTCGGCCGTTCACCCTTCGAGGCTCGCTTTGCTCGCACCTCAGGATGACGGATCGGCACGGCGCCGCCGTCCAATCCTCAAATATTCAAAACCCTTCCATACGCATCGAGCACGGCTTCCTTCATCATCTCCGACAGGGTCGGATGCGGGAACACCGTGTGCATCAGCTCTTCTTCGGTTGTCTCCAGGTTCATCGCGACGACGTAGCCCTGGATCAGCTCGGTGACTTCCGCACCGACCATATGGGCGCCGAGGAGCTGGCCGGTCTTCTTGTCGAAGATCACCTTGACCAGGCCCTGGTCCTCGCCCAGCGCAATCGCCTTGCCGTTGCCGACGAACGGGAAACGGCCGACGCGGATCTCTCTGCCGCTCTCCTTGGCCTTGGCTTCGGTGAGGCCGACGGAGGCGACTTGCGGCTGGCAATAGGTGCAGCCCGGGATCAGGTCCTTGTCCATGGGATGCGGATGCAGGCCCTTGATGGCCTCGACGCAGATCACGCCTTCATGCTCGGCCTTGTGCGCCAGCATCGGCGGACCGGCGACGTCGCCGATGGCGTAGATGCCGGGGACATTGGTCTTGCCGTAGCCGTCGATGACGATACAGCCACGGTCAGTCTTCACGCCGAGCTTTTCCAAGCCGAGATTCTCGATATTGCCGACGACGCCGACCGCCGAGATCACGCGCTCGAACTCGGTGGTGACGGGCTTGCCCTTGCCGTCGTCGATGGTGGCGACGACGCTGTCGGCCTTCTTCTCCAGCTTCGTGACCTTGGTCGAGGACATGATCTTGATGCCCTGCTTCTCCAGACGCTTGCGGGCGAGGCCTGCAATCTCGGCGTCCTCGACCGGCAGGATCTGCGGCAGCACCTCGACCACGGTGACGTCGGAGCCCATGGTGTGGAAGAACGAGGCGAACTCGATGCCGATCGCGCCTGAGCCGACGACCAGCAGCGACTTCGGCATTTTCTCCGGCACCATCGCCTCGAAATAGGTCCAGATCAGCTTCTTGTCGGGCTCGAGCCCCGGCAGCACGCGCGGCCGCGCGCCGGTCGCAATGATGATGTGCTTGGCCTGGTAGCTTCCCTCGCCCAGCGCGCCCTTGGGGCCCTCGACGTCGGACTTCTTCACGGTCACCTTGCCGGGCGCGTCGATCGAGGCTGCGCCCCAGATCACGCTGACCTTGTTCTTCTTCATCAGGAAGCCGACGCCGTCGTTCAGCCGCTTCGAGACGCCGCGCGAACGCTGCACCACGGCCTTCGGGTCGAACGAGACCTTCTCCGCCGACAGGCCGTAATCCTTGGCGTGCTGCATGTAGTGGTAGATCTCGGCGGAGCGCAACAGCGCCTTGGTCGGGATGCAGCCCCAGTTCAGGCAGATGCCGCCGAGATAGGACTTCTCTACGATCGCGACCTTGAAGCCGAGCTGCGCGGCGCGGATCGCGGTGACATAGCCGCCGGGACCGGAGCCGATGATGATGACGTCGAAGGATGTATCGGCCATGGCGGCTCCCGTTCAACTCAAGCGGTCGTTGCGCCGCGGGCGCGGCGATTGTGGATGTAGGTTCTGATCAGCCATTCCGAGAGAATGGCGGCCGCCATGACGGCGAAGATGGTGAGCGCGATCGGCGCCCAGATGTTGCGCGACAGCGCCTCGCCGGCGAAGAAGGCGGAGTCAACGATGTCGCGGCCGAGCGGGCTGAGCGTGAGGATCAGCGAGACCAGCATCGAGATCCAGGGCCAGCGCGTCGTCATGCGCCATCTCAGACCATCATCATGACGGGATTTTCGATCAGCTGCTTGAACGCGCCGATCAGCTCGGCGCCAAGCGCGCCGTCGATGGCGCGGTGATCGCAGGACAAGGTCACGCTCATCATGTTCGCGATCTCGATCTTGCCGCCACGCACCACCGGCCGCTCCTCGCTGGTGCCGACCGCGAGGATCGTCGCATGCGGCGGGTTGATCACGGCGGTAAAGTGGCTGATGCCGAACATGCCGAGGTTGGAGACCGCGGTAGTGCCGCCCTGGTACTCCTCGGGCTTCAGCTTGCGCGAGCGCGCGCGCGCGGCAAAATCCTTCATCTCGTTGGAGATGGTGGAGAGCGTCTTGGTCTCTGCCTTGCGGATGATCGGCGTGATCAGGCCACCGGGCATCGCCACGGCGACACCGACGTCGGAATGGTGGTGCTTGACCATGCCGCTTTCGGTCCAGCTGACGTTGCAGTTCGGGATTCTCTGGAGCGCAACGGCCATCGCCTTGATGACGAAGTCGTTGACCGAGATCTTGTAGAGCGGCTTCTTCTCCTTGTCCTTGGGAGCAGCCGCATTGATCTCCTCGCGCGCGGCGAGCAGCTTGCCGATGTCGCAGTCGATGGTGAGGTAGAAGTGCGGAACGTTCTGGATCGACGCGGTCAGGCGCTGCGCGATGGTGCGGCGCATGCCGTCATGCGGGACGATCTCGTAGGAGCCGGGCTCGAACAGCGACAGGATCTGCTTGTCCGACATGGTCGGCGCGATCGAGGGCGCCCCAGACGGCGCAGCGGCAGGTGCCTTCAGGCCCTTGCCGGATTTGGCCTGCTCGACGTCGCGCGCGACCACGCGGCCGTGCGGGCCCGTACCGGTCACCATCGACACGTCGATGCCGGCGTCCTTGGCAAGACGGCGCGCGAGCGGCGACGAGAACACGCGGCCGCCATGGCCGTTGCTCTGCGCGGCCGGAACTGCGGCCTGCGGCGCCGGTGCAGCGGCGGGCGGCGGCGCAGCCTTGGGCGCGGCAGGCGCAGCTGCGGGAGCCGGCGCGGCGGCGGGCGCTTCAGCAGCTTTCGGAGGTGCGGCCGAGGCGCTGGGCTTGGCGGCACCGGCCGCCTTCACGTCCTCGCCCTCGCCGGCCAGCACCGCGATCACGTCGTTGACCGGGACGTCCTGCGTGCCCTCGGGCACGAGGATCTTGGCGATCGTGCCTTCATCGATCGCCTCGACCTCCATGGTCGCCTTGTCGGTCTCGATCTCGGCGATGACGTCGCCGGATTTGACCTTGTCGCCTTCCTTCTTCAGCCATTTGGCGAGGTTGCCCTTCTCCATTGTCGGCGAGAGAGCGGGCATCAGGATGTTGATGGGCATGCTGACCTCAAGAAGAACTTTTCAATACGTCGTCTCCGACAGCGAAGACGACCAGGTTTAGTTGCCGATGTCGCCCTGCCACAGGCGCTCGTTGGCAGGGATGGAACGCCAATTCTTCATCATGGTGATGGAGCGGTCGTCTGCAAGGTCGATCCAGGGGATGCCGAACTTGTCGAGGATGTCCTTGGAGCCCGGGAAGGTGACGGATTCCCCGATCACCACCAGCTTCACCTTGAACAGAGCGAGCGCGCCGGCACACATCGAGCATGGCGACAGCGTGGTGTACATGACGGTGTCATGGAACGAGATCACGCCGGCTTCGCGCAGGCAGCTCATCTCGCCGTGGAGGATGACGTTCTTTTCCTGCACACGGTTGTTGTGGCCGCGGGCGATGATCTCGTTGCCGCGCGTCAGCACGGCGCCGATCGGCAGGCCGCCCTGCGCGATCGAGGCCTCCGCCTCGCGGATCGCCTCCAGCATGAAATCGAAATGACGGGCTTCGATCGCCACGGTCAGTGCCCCTTCCCGCGCGGCGTCGTCGTGCCCGTATCGGTCGGCCGTTCAATCTCCGCCTGGAACATCTCGAGGATCCGGCTCAGCGCGTCCTCCTCGGTGTAATCGCTCTCGCGCGCGTAGGCGCGCGCCGCGTGACGGGCGAGATCGACGAGCAGGAGGCCCCACATGTCGGGCTCCTCGAAGGCGCGCTGGAACGCCATCGACAGCCCGCCGTCCAGCACGAATACGCGCAGGATCTCGACCGCGTCGTCGCGGGCGAGGACGTCGGGTGGCAATGGCTGCTCCTTCGGGCCCGCCATGGTCTACCTGTAGCAGACGGCTTTGGCGGCCTCGACCACTTCGGCTGCCGACGGCAGCGCGAGCTTCTCCAGGTTCGCCGCATAGGGCATCGGCACGTCCTTGCCGGAGACGCGCGCGACCGGCGCATCGAGATAGTCGAAGGCGTTCTCCATGATGCGCGCGGCGATCTCGGCGCCGACGCCGCTCTGCGCCCAGCCCTCTTCCACCGTGACCGCACGACCGGTCTTCTTGACGGAGTTGACGATGGTCTCGGTGTCCATCGGCCGCAGCGTGCGCAGGTCGATCACCTCGGCCTCGATACCGTCCTTGGCGAGTTCGTCGGCGGCTTTCAGCGCATAGGTCATGCCGTTCGACCAGGAGATGATGGTGACGTGGCTGCCCGAACGCACGATGCGCGCCTTGCCGATCGGGATCACGAAGTCATCGAGCTTCGGCACTTCGCCGGTATGGCCGTAGAGCACCTCGTTCTCGAGGAAGATCACCGGATTGGGATCGCGGATCGCGGCCTTGAGCAGGCCCTTGTAGTCCGCTGCGGAGAACGGCGCGACCACCTTGAGACCCGGGACGTTGGAATACCAGGACGAGTAGTCCTGGCTGTGCTGGGCGGCGACGCGCGCGGCGGCGCCGTTGGGCCCGCGGAACACGATCGAGCAGCCCATCTGGCCGCCGGACATGTAGAGCGTCTTGGCCGCTGAGTTGATGATCTGGTCGATCGCCTGCATGGCGAAGTTGAAGGTCATGAACTCGACGATCGGCTTCAGCCCGGTCATGGCGGCGCCGACGCCGATGCCGGCAAAGCCGTGCTCGGTGATCGGCGTGTCTATGACGCGCCTGGCGCCGAATTCCTGCAACAGACCCTGGGTCACTTTGTAGGCGCCCTGATATTCAGCGACCTCTTCGCCCATCACGAAGACGTCGGCGTCGCGGCGCATCTCTTCGGCCATCGCGTCGCGCAGCGCTTCGCGGATGGTCTGCGTTACCATCTCGGTGCCGGCGGGCACTTCGGGATCGGGTTCGGCGACGGCCTGCGGCGCGGGCGCAGCCTTAGGCGCGGGTGCCTCGGCCTTCGCGGCAGCGGGCGGGGCAGCCTCAGCTGCCGGTTTCGCCGGCGCCTTGGCGAGATCGGCGGCGCTCTCGCCATCGGCGAGAATGGTCGCGATCGGCGTGTTCACCGCCACGTCGGCGGTGCCCTCGGGGATCAGGATCTTGCCGAGCGTCCCCTCGTCGGTCGCCTCGACCTCCATGGTCGCCTTGTCGGTCTCGATCTCGGCGATGACGTCGCCGGACTTGATAGTCTCGCCCTCTTTCTTCAGCCACTTGGCAAGGTTGCCCTTCTCCATCGTGGGCGACAACGCGGGCATCAGCACTTGAATTGGCATATCGACTCCAAAAGAAAGCTTGCGCGCGTTCAGCGATAAATGTCGGTCCAGAGCTCGGCGGCATCCGGCTCGGGATCATGCTGGGCGAAGTCGGCGGACGCATTGACGATGTCGCGGACCTCGGCATCGATCGCCTTGAGATCGGCCTCGCTCACCTTGGCCGCGAGCAGGCGGTTGCGCACTTGCTCGATCGGGTCCTGGTCGTGGCGAACTTTTTCGACCTCTTCGCGCGTTCTGTACTTGGCGGGGTCGGACATCGAGTGGCCGCGATAGCGGTAGGTCTGCATCTCCAGGATGAAGGGACCCTTGCCGGCGCGGCACCAGGCCGCCGCCTCCTCGCCCGCGGCCTTCACGGCGCGGACGTCCATGCCGTCGACCTGCATGCCGGGGATATTAAAGGACGCGCCGCGCTTGGAGAAATCCTGCTGCGCCGAAGCGCGCGACACCGAGGTGCCCATGGCGTAGCGGTTGTTCTCGATGACGTAGATCACCGGCAGCTTCCAGAGCTCCGCCATGTTGAAGCTCTCATAGACCTGGCCCTGGTTGGCCGCGCCGTCGCCGAAATAGGTGACGCTGACATTGTCGTTACCACGATAATGGTTGGCGAAGGCCAGACCCGTGCCGAGCGAGACCTGGGCGCCGACGATGCCGTGGCCGCCGTAGAAGTGCTTCTCCTTGCTGAACATGTGCATGGAGCCGCCCTTGCCCTTGGAATAGCCGCCGCGCCGGCCGGTGAGCTCGGCCATGACGCCGTTGGCCTCCATGCCGGTGGCGAGCATATGACCGTGATCGCGATAGCCGGTGATGACCTGATCGCCCTGCTTCAGGGCCATCTGCATGCCGACCACCACGGCCTCCTGGCCGATATAAAGGTGGCAGAAGCCGCCGATCGCGCCCATGCCGTAGAGCTGGCCGGCCTTTTCCTCGAACCGCCGGATCAGGAGCATGTCGCGGAGCGCTTTGAGCTCCTGCTCTCTGGTGAATTCCGGGGGCGAACCGCCGTCGGTCTTGTCCTGTGGAGTGCTTGCGGCGGCTTTCTTGGGTGCGGCCATGGGAATTCCGGGTCAGAGAAAACTTCAGCCCTCTCTAACCCAAGTCAAACGCCCTTGGAAAGGACCGCGGCGGCATGGCACGACTTTCATTATGCCGCACTGCAACGTGGCCGAAACTTTGCAAAACCTTTGGCGCCGATCGGGCAACTTTAGCTCACCGGTCAGCGAAGGGAACGTGAGCAGCCAACGCAGAGAAATCGGACGCGCTGTTTTGTATCCGAAATCCCACGCGCGTCCGATTCGCCGTGCCTGCCTTACCAGCCCAACTCGCGCAAATACGCCGCGCGGGCGGCAACGCCGGTATGCGTGAAGTCGCTGAAGACCCCATCGACGCCGAGCCGGTAGAATTTGAGATATTCAAGGCTCGGGTCGCTGCGATAGTCGGCGGCAAGATATTTCTTCTCGTTCCGAAACGTGAAGACATGCACGAAAAGACCGAGCTTGTGCGCGTCCGCGACAAGGCTGGTCGCGTCCTGCGTCGAAGCCTCCGGCGTCGATCCCTTGTAGGGCGTGCCATCGGCGTTGCTGTCCTTCCACGGCGCGATCTTGAGCGGAATGATATAGGCCTTCCACGGACCGATGCCGTCGGCGTAGGTCTTGATCTCGGCAAGCCCCTCGGGCGTCAGCATCGCATCGTACAGGCGCGCATCGCCCGCAACCGTCCAGTCGAACGGGCGCGAATTCGTGATGTTGTTGAGGAGAACCTTGCCGGTTTTGAAGTCGATTCCGTTGCCGTCGACGAGTTGAACCTGCCGCGTCTGGAGGCCGTGGCCTCGCATATATTTCAGGCTGCCGGGTTCGAAGCTCTGGACCAGGATGGGAGCGTCCTTGGTATTGAGGCCGTTATCGCCAATGATCTTGATCAGGGCATCTTCGAGCGGACGGCTGCCGGCCGCGCCGCAGCCATTGGCGATCGCCTGGGCATTGTTCCAGGTCGGGTTCTTGGTTTCGGGATAGACGAGGATGATCCGCCCGGTCTCCTTGCTCTTGACCTTGGTGATGTCGATGACGTCCTGGAAGCTGATGATCGGGAGCTTGCCATTGAAGACTTTCGGCCGCTCGTTGGCCGCGTCGTAGGTGGTGCCGCCGATCCATTGCTTCAGTTCGGTCATGGTGAAATCGCTGATCGACCAATCGTTGGTATGATCCTCGCCGTCCACGATCAGCGACTTCAGCACCGATTTGGGATCAGCCGGGTCGCTGAGATCCGTCAGGTAGTCGGCAGGGACGCCGGTAGCCGACGGGGCCTTGACGCGCACACCGGGCACGGTCCGCTTGCGGGCAGCGACGGCCGCATTGGTCTTCGCCACCTCGGCAATGTTGGTGTTGTCGCTCAGCCAGGGGTTATGACGCACGACCAGAACGCAATCCTTGGTCAAGTGCAAATCCTCTTCGAGCGCATCGGTCCCGAGCGCCGCGGCGAGGTCGTACGACGCCTCGGTCTCTTCAGGTACCAGGCCCGGCAGGCCGCGATGGCCAAGGACCAGTGGCGCCTTTCCATCGACGGTCAGGAAGGGCTTGGCGCCGGCTGGCGCCGGGCCGGACTGTGCAAAGGCCATCGACAGCGGCAGCACCGCCGCGCCGAACAGCATCGCTGCGACACCTATTGTTTGTCCTGAACGACTGTTCCGCATCACCAAGCCTCCGTCTTTGCCCGGCATCGCTTCGAGTGCCGCGGGCGCCGAACCGAATATGGTCGGCGCTGTCGTCTTGTCTCAAGACTCTGACAGACGGATGACGACGGAGAGGGCAGCGCAAGGTTGCGCCGCCCTCTCCTGCCCGATCAGATCTTGCCCAATCAGATCTTGCCGATCAGAAGAAGCCGAGCTTCTTCGGGCTGTAGCTGACCAGGAGATTTTTGGTCTGCTGGTAGTGGTCGAGCATCATCTTGTGGGTCTCGCGACCGACGCCCGACTGCTTGTAGCCGCCGAACGCGGCATGCGCAGGATACGCATGGTAGCAGTTGGTCCAGACCCGGCCGGCCTGGATGGCCCGGCCGAAGCGGTAGCAGCGGTTGGCATCGCGGCTCCAGACGCCGGCCCCTAAGCCGTAGAGCGTGTCGTTGGCGATCGCGAGCGCTTCGTCATCGGTCTTGAAGGTCGTGACCGAGACGACGGGACCAAAGATCTCCTCCTGGAAGATTCGCATCTTGTTGTGGCCCTCGAACACCGTCGGCTGGACGTAGAAGCCGCCGGAGAGGTCGCCGTCGAGCTCGGCACGACCGCCGCCGGCCAGCACCTTGGCGCCCTCCTGCTTGCCGATGTCGATATAAGAGAGGATCTTGGCGAGCTGCTCGCTGGATGCCTGCGCGCCGATCATGGTGTCGGCCGCGCGCGGGTCGCCCTGCTTGATCGCGGCGACGCGCTTCAGCGCCCGCTCCATGAAGCGGTCATAGATATCGGCGTGGACCAGCGCCCGGCTCGGACAGGTGCAGACCTCGCCCTGGTTCAGCGCGAACATCACAAAACCCTCGATCGCCTTGTCGAAGAAGTCGTCGTCCTCGGCGGTGACATCCTTGAAGAAGATGTTCGGCGACTTGCCGCCGAGCTCGAGCGTGACCGGGATCAGGTTCTGGCTGGCATATTGCATGATCAGCCGGCCCGTCGTGGTCTCGCCGGTGAAGGCGATTTTCGCGATCCGCGGGCTGGACGCGAGCGGCTTGCCGGCTTCGAGGCCAAAGCCATTGACGATGTTGAGGACGCCGGGCGGCAGGAGATCGCCGATGATCTCGGCCCAGACCATGATCGAGGCCGGCGTCTGCTCGGCGGGCTTGAGCACGACGCAATTTCCGGCGGCGAGCGCCGGCGCGAGCTTCCAGCACGCCATCAGCAGCGGGAAGTTCCAGGGGATGATCTGGCCGACCACGCCGAGCGGTTCGTGGAAATGATAGGCGATGGTGTCGTGGTCGATCTCGCCGATCGAGCCTTCCTGCGCGCGCACCACGCCGGCGAAATAGCGGAAATGATCGATCGCGAGTGGCAGGTCGGCGGCGCGGGTCTCGCGGATCGGCTTACCGTTGTCCCAGGTCTCGGCAACCGCAAGGCGCTCCAGATTCTCTTCCATCCGGTCGGCGATCCGGTTCAGGATCGCGGCGCGCTCGGCGACGCTGGTGCGTCCCCAGGCGGCCTTGGCGGCGTGCGCCGCATCGAGGGCGGCCTCGACGTCCTGCGCATCGGAACGCGCGATCTTGCAGACGATCTGGCCGTTCACCGGCGAGGCGTTGTCAAAGTACCTGCCGGAGATTGGCGCGACGAATTTGCCGCCGATGAAATTGTCATAGCGTTCGGCGAAGGGAACCTGGGTGACGCCGAGGAATTCCACCTTGTTCATTGATCACTCCCGATGTTTGCTGTTTGCGCAATTCGTCGCGTGTTCACGACTTGCGCCGACGATGTCGCGGGAGCGTTTTCCTGTCAGCCCGGGCGTGAGCGATGGCCGGCCCGACCTGTCGCAGTTCTGCGACAGTCGTGGGCGAGGCAAGCAGCTGGGTGGAACGCTCGCAGCCTCCACACCGTCATTGCGAGCGAAGCGAAGCAATCCAGACTGTCTCCGCAGAGGCAGTCTGGATTGCTTCGTCGCTTCGCTCCTCGCAATGACGCTGGAGCTCAGTGCTTCAGCTCGAACCGCTTGAGCTTCCTGTGCAGCGTGGCGCGACTGACGCCGAGCGCTTTGGCGGCGGCAGAAACATTGCCGCCTGCGCGTAGCAGCGCTCGCTGCAACACCGCGCGCTGGCCGCCCGCAAGATGGTCATGGGCGGTATCGCCGCCGAGGAGGTCAGCCGCGGGCACCGGCTGCAAGGGACGGCCCGGTGCGATCCCGAGCCGCGCCCGCGCGGAGCGGGTCGCGCCGATCACGAGATCGTCGGCATCGACCGCGACGAGGCCGATGGACTGACCGTCCGCGCCCTGCGTCAGCACGATACGGGCATGGGCGAAGGCGCGGCGAAACAGATCAGCTTCGATGCGCCTCGCCGCCTCACCTGCCGCGAGCGCGATCAGATTCGAAAACGCATCGGTCCGGTCGGCGCGACAGGAGGAGACATCGAGCACGCCCGCAAACGCCGCCTCGTGGTCGTAGATCGGAACGGCGGTGCAACTCAGCAGCGTGTTGCGGGTGAAGAAATGCTGGTCGCGGTCGATCGTCAGCGGGCGCTGCTCGACGACGCAGGTGCCGATGCCGTTGGTGCCTTCATGCTCCTCGCTCCAGAGCGCGCCGGTCCACAGGCCCCAGGATTGGAACGTCGCATCGTCCACCGCCGTGCCGCGGCGGTCGACCGGCACGCCCGCACCGTCGGCGAGCAGCACGCAGCAGCCGCTCGCGCCGACCGCCTGATAGAGCCGGTCCATCGCGCCTTGCGCGGCGGCGAGCAGTGGCGCGACGCGCTCGCGCGCCTGCCGCAACTCGACATCACTCAGCCGCATCGGCGCGCTGCGGCCGGCGGGATCGAGATGATGCAATCGGGACGAACGGCGCCATGAGGCCACCAGCGCGGAGCGCGCGGCCTGGCCTGACGCAATGGCGGCCTCGACGCGGGCCGCGTGATGTCGGGACATTGGCCCATTCATCACTGTTTCCTCCGGGTGGCAGTCTAGGCTGTGCCGGCTCGGCCCGGTTGATCTGCGTCAACTCAGGCCGACGGTGGCAGAAGCCATGGGGCCGTTGCTGCGTTGCCGTCAAGGCGGCAGCCCGGTTCCAAGCCTACGACTTTCGGTAGAATTGCCACACGGTTGTCGGATTTCGGCAGCGGCTTTCGATGCCGGTTTCGAATGCAGCGGAAAGCGCTACTTCGCAGGGATCATCCGAACGAGATCGTGCGGATTAACATAGTCGAGCTGATAGCGCGCCCGCTCGTCCAGCATGTCAGGATCGATCCGCGACGTCCGCAGCAGCGACACGCGCTGCTCGCTCTTCGCGCGCTCGCGCTTGAGCTGGGCCAGTTCGCTCGTCAGCGCGATGATCTCCTGGTCGAGTTCCTGGCGGGCGTTGAGACCGTATTTGCCGGTGTAGGCGTTGACGCCGAAATAGCCGACGATAGCGGCCGCCATCGCATAGAGGGCAAGGCCGGTCAGGATCGATTTCAGGCGCGCGCGGGAGACCATTTTGGGAAGATGCGGCAGGTTGGTTAAGGGAGTGCTAATCGCCTCCCCCTTCGCGTTCCAATCCCTACCGCGAGCCGTCACGCCCGGCCTTGTGCCGGGCAACCACGTTCTTCATCACCACGGGCCAAGGCGTGGATGGCCGGGACAAGCCCGGCCATGACGAAGAAAAACCTCAGCCGTGGTGCTTGGCCACGTGCGCAGCAAACGCGTCGATATAGGCCTGGAGTACGGGCTTCAGAGATTCCTTGGTCAGATTCCCCTCCGCATCGAAGGCATCGCCGACCGCGTTCAGATAGATCTCCGGCTGCTGCAGGATCGGACCGGCAATGCCCGGCAGGATGTTCTGCAGCGTCTTGGCGGCGCTGACGCCGCCGAGCGGGCCCGGCGAGTTCGAGATGATGCCGACCGGCTTGCCGTTGAACGAGCTCTTGCCGTAGGGGCGCGAGGCGACGTCGATGGCGTTCTTGAGCACACCCGGGATGGCGCGGTTGTATTCGGGGGTGACGAAAATGACGCCGTCCGACTTCTGCAGCTTTTCGCGGAAGGCCAGCCAGTCAGCCGGCGGCGCGCCCTCGAGGTCCTGGTTGAAGAACGAGATGCCTGCCAGCGTGACGACCTCGAGCTTGAGCGAGGCCGGCGCGAGCTTTGCGAGCGCATTGGCGATCTTCAGCGAAAAGCTGTCCTTGCGCAGGCTGCCGGCGATCACGACGATGTTGTAGGCCATGGATTGTCCTTGGGGGCTTGAGCGGAAGTTCCGGGGCGGCACTTAAGCGATCCCG
The DNA here is from genome assembly GCF_052588265.1 of Bradyrhizobium sp. Pa8. Classification (NCBI taxonomy): domain Bacteria; kingdom Pseudomonadati; phylum Pseudomonadota; class Alphaproteobacteria; order Hyphomicrobiales; family Nitrobacteraceae; genus Bradyrhizobium; species Bradyrhizobium sp. Pa8. The sequence goes on from NZ_CP176767.1 coordinate 5,178,375, forward strand.
GCCGATGGATGCAAGTGCATGAACCGGTCCCATTTGGAAACGCTGAGTTTCTCGAAAGCAGATGGTCGCTACGATCCAAAAACAATCAGGCCGCCCGAAGGCGGCCTGATGTTTCTCGCAAACCCCTGGCCCGGTTCAGATCGTCGGATTCCAGGCCGACGGGATCAGGCGGTATTTCGCGCCGTCCTTCTCGACATGACCCACCGAGGGGAAGGTGAAGTGGAAGCCGATCACGGTCGCCTTCTCGGCCGCCGCCATGTCGTAGAATTTGTGGCGCGTCGCCTGCGCCAGCGCGGCGTCGTTGTCGAACGCCACGTGCCAATCCGGATTGCGCAGGAAGAACTCCGGAATGTTGGTGACGTCAGATTGGATCAGCACCTTCTTGTCGCCAGAGGCCACCGCGAACGAGGTATGACCCGGCGTATGGCCGGGCGTCGCGATCGAGGTGATGCCCGGGGCGACCTCCTTGCCCCACTCGTACTTCGTGACCTTGGATTCGAGGCCGGCAAAGGTCTTCTTCACGTTGGCGAAGTAGTTCTTCGTCATGTCGTTCGGAGCCATGGCCGCGTTCTCGTCGCTCGCCCAGAACTCCCAATCCTTCGCCGGCACCATGATCTCCGCATTCGGGAACGCGAGCGCGCCGTCGGCCAGACGAATGCCGTTGGTGTGATCGGGGTGCAGATGCGACAGCAGCACGACGTCGATGTTCTTCGGGTCGACGCCGGCAGCGGCGAGGTTCTGCAGCGTACGGCCGACCGCGCCCTTGCTCGGCTCGAGATTGGCAACGCCGTTGCCGGTGTCGATCAGGACCAGCTTCGAGCCGGTGTTGATGAGCTGCGGATTGAACGGCACCGTGACCATGCCCTTCGGCATGTACGCCGCCTCGCCCGCGGCCAGCGCTTCCTCCTTCGGCAGGTTGACCACGAACTTGTCCGGCATCGGGAAGGTGCGCGCGCCGTCGTTGATCGAGGTGCACTCGTAGCTGCCGACCTTGTAGCGATAGAAGCCCGGCGCCTGCGCCCCGCTTGGCGGCACCGAAGCACTGGCAGTGGTCGGTCCAAGTCCGGTTGCGGCCGCCGCGCCAATAGCGGCCGCGCCCGCGAGCAGGTCGCGGCGATTCAGATCAGTCATGGAAGTGTCCCCTTCTAAGCTTGCGGTTGCCCCGCTTTCAATTGCGGCGCGAATGTTCCCGCGCTTCGCTCAGAAGGCAAGTCCTTCTTTGGATGGTGTGCCGCGGCACATCACGAAGATTTACTTGGGTTGATGAGGAATTTTTCGCCGGTGGCCCGTTTGGCGTAGACCGCGATGTTGGCGGGATCGAGCGCCTCCTGAAGCGACACCACCTTGGTGTAGTGGCTGGCAAAGGTCGTCTTCAATTCGTCGACGACGCGCTGGCGCAGCCTGGCTCCGTCCGCCTGCCCGATCTTCATCAGGAACGGAAACAGCAGCCAGCCGCCGACGCCCCAGGCCATGCCGAAGCCGCGCGGCAGCTCGATCGGGCGGATGTCGAGTGCGCCGTAGACGTAGACCTGCTTGTGCACGTTGGAGCCGTAGCGGCTGTATTCCTTGGCGGTCTTGTTGATCGCAGCTTCCATGCAGTTGAGGATGTCGCCGGCCAGCTTGCCGCCGCCGATGGCATCGAAGGCGATGGTGGCGCCGGTCTCGACCAGCGCATTGGTGAGATCGCCGAGGAAGCTCGGTGCGGTAGAATCGACGACGTATTTGGCGCCGATCTTGTGCAGGATGTCGGCCTGCTCCTTGCTGCGCACGATGTTGACCAGCGGAATGCCGTCCTTGATGCAGATCTTGTTCAGCATCTGGCCGAGATTGGAGGCGGCCGCGGTGTGCACCAGTGCCTTGTGCCCCTCGCGCCGCATGGTCTCGGTCATGCCGAGCGCCGTGAGCGGATTGACGAAGCAGGAAGCGCCTTCAGCCGGCGTGGTGCCCGCCGGCAGCGGCAGGCACTCGCGCACTTTCAGCGTGCGGTACTGCGCATACATCGCGCCGCCGATCATCGCGACGGTCTTGCCCATCAATGCTTTCGCGGCATCGGACGAGCCGGTCTTGATGACGACGCCCGCGCCTTCGTTACCGACCGGCATGGATTCGTCGAGCCGGCCGGCCATCGCCCGCATCGCACCCTCCGGCACCTTCGCGGTGATGACGGGAGCGTCCTTGGTGCCGGACGCCTTCGCCGTGCTCATGTCGGCCGCGCCGACGAGGAGGCCGAGGTCAGACGGGTTGATCGGCGCCGCCTCGACGCGGACGACGACCTCGTCCGCGGCGGGCTCGGGGGTCGGCACGTCGACGAGCGAGATTTCGAGCTCTCCGCTCGTCTTGATCAGCGAACGCAGTTGCAGTCCGGTCTTGCCGTCGCTCATGTCGATCCTCCCCTGTCCTTGCCAGAACGCTGGCTTATGCCAGCGCCTTCAATGCCGCCTTGCCGCCGTAGAGTGCCTGCTTGCCGAGCTGCTGCTCGATGCGCAGGAGCTGATTGTATTTGGCGGTGCGGTCGGAACGCGCAAGGGAGCCGGTCTTGATCTGCCCGCAATTGGTGGCGACCGCGAGGTCGGCGATGGTGGAATCCTCGGTCTCGCCGGAGCGGTGCGACATCACCGAGGTATAGCCGGCCTTGTGCGCCATCTCGACGGCAGCGAGCGTCTCGGTCAGCGTACCGATCTGGTTGACCTTGATCAGGATCGAATTGGCGCGGCCGGCCGTGATGCCTTCGGCCAGGCGCTTGACGTTGGTGACGAAGAGATCGTCGCCGACCAGCTGGCACTTCTTGCCGATGAGGTCGGTGAGCTCCTTCCAGCCGTCCATGTCGTCTTCCGACATGCCGTCCTCGATGGTCACGATCGGATAGCGCGACACCAGGTCTGCGAGGTACTTGGCCTGCTCGGAGATCGAGCGGGTCTTGCCCTCGCCTTCATAGACGTATTTGCCGTCCTTGAAGAACTCGGTCGAGGCGCAGTCGAGCCCGATCACGATGTCGGTGCCGGCCTTGTAGCCGGCCTTGCCGATCGCGTTCATGACGAACTCGAGCGCGGCGTCCGCCGACGGCAGGTTCGGGGCGAAACCGCCTTCGTCCCCGACATTGGTGTTGTGGCCGGCCTTCTTCAATTCCGACTTCAGGGTATGGAAGACCTCCGCGCCGTAGCGCAGGCCCTCGGCGAAGGACGACGCGCCCACGGGGAGGATCATGAACTCCTGGAAGTCGATCGGATTGTCGGCATGCACGCCGCCATTGATGATGTTCATCATCGGCACCGGCAAGAGACGCGCCGAGGTGCCGCCGACGTAACGATAGAGCGGCATGTCGAGCGAGTTCGCGGCTGCCTTGGCGCAGGCGAGCGAGACGCCGAGGATGGCATTGGCGCCCAGCCGGCTCTTGTTCGGCGTGCCGTCGAGGTCGATCATGATCTGGTCGATCTGGGCCTGCTGCTCGACATCGAGGCCGCTCAGGGCCTCGAAGATCTCGCCGTTGACGGCGCCGACGGCCTTGGTGACACCTTTGCCGAGATAGCGGGCCTTGTCGCCATCGCGCAGTTCCACCGCCTCATGGGCGCCGGTGGAGGCGCCGGACGGCACCGCGGCACGGCCGAGCGCACCATCTTCCAGCACAACGTCGACCTCGACGGTGGGATTGCCACGGCTGTCGAGAATTTCGCGGCCGATGATGTCGATGATGGCGGTCATGATGTGCACTTCCGTTCGTTAGGGCTGATCGGTGCCGGGGGTCTTACACGGGCCGCAAGCAAATGTGAACGCTTGGACGGCGTGCTTCGACTGACGCGTGAGCGGGCTCGGACTATCCTTGAAGTCACCTGCTCTGCGCGTCCAACCTCAATCTGAAACAGTCGGGGTAACGCCATGAACCGCCGCCAGTTTCTTGCCTCGAGCGCCGCCCTCCTCGCCGTCCGCCCAAGTTTTGCGCAGGAAGGCCTGTTCCGGACAAAATATTTCCCGATCAGCGCCGGCATCGGCCTGCACGACCTCGCCCCCACTCGCGACGGCACGGTCTGGTTCACGGCGCAGGGCAAGGGCATGCTGGGAAGGCTCGACCCCCGGGATGGCAGTTTCAAGACAGTCAACCTCGGCCAGGGCGCCGCGCCGCACGGCGTGACGATCGGCCCCGACGGTGCTCCCTGGATCACCGAGGGCGGCCAGAACGCGATCGCCCGGGTCGATCCCGGCGATCTCAAGGTCACGCTGTTCCGCCTGCCCGAAAAATTCGCCTACGCCAATCTCAACACCGGCGTGTTTGACAAGGACGGTACCTACTGGTTCACCGGCCAGTCCGGCTATTACGGCCGGCTCAAGCCGAGATCGGGCGAGATGGACGTGTTCAGGGCGCCCAAGGGCGTGGGCCCCTACGGCATCGCGGTGACGCCCAAAGGCGAGGTCTGGTACGCCTCGCTGGCCGGCAGCTATATCGCGAAGATTGATCTTGCGACCGGCAATGCCGCCATTGTCGAGCCGCCGACGCCGGGCCAGGGGTCGCGGCGGGTCTGGTCAGATTCGCAAAGCCGGATCTGGGTCAGCGAGTGGAACAGCGGTCACGTCTCGGTCCATGATCCGGCCAACGGCTCCTGGAAAACCTGGAAGCTGCCGGGCGATCGCCCCCGCACCTATGCCGTCTATGTCGACGACAAGGACAAGGTCTGGCTGACCGATTTCTCCGCCAATGCCATCGTCCGCTTCGATCCCACGACCGAGCGGTTCAACGTTTTCGCCAGCGACAAGGCCAATGCCAATGTGCGCCAGCTCGACGGCCGCCCGGGCGAACTGTGGGGCTGCGAGTCCGGCAACGACCGGATCGTCATGATCCAGACGATCGCGGCTGGTTGACGACGGCGACATTTGCGTCCATCCCGGCACCCTCTGGAGCGCGATCTCATCGCGCTCCGGTTTTTTAGTTGAGCATGATCTTTCGGAAAACGGTGCCCACTTCGCGCTAACGCGGCCCTCCGGGTCCGGATCATGCTCGAACAGGATGTGACGACGATGGCGAAGAAATCCCTCCAGCTCGGCCGCGCGGTCGAGTGGCCGCACACACCGGAAGAAGCCCAGCTCGACCGCGTGCCCAATCCGCAAAAGGGCACGGACTATCTGGTGCGCTTCACCGTGCCGGAATTCACCTCGCTCTGCCCGGTCACGGGACAACCGGATTTCGCGCATCTGATGATCGACTACGCCCCCGGCCCGTGGCTGCTGGAGTCGAAGTCGCTCAAGCTCTATATCGCGAGCTTCCGCAATCACGGCGCGTTCCACGAGGACTGCACGGTGATGATCGGCAAGCGCATCGCGAGCGAGATCAAGCCGAAGTTCTTGCGCATCGGCGGCTACTGGTATCCGCGCGGCGGCATCCCGATCGACGTGTTCTGGCAGACCGGTCGCGTGCCGAAGGGATTGTGGGTGCCGGAGCAAGGCGTCGCGCCGTATCGCGGACGGGGTTAGTTGGAGACGAATGACGATGACATCGATATCAGCAACATTCCGCAACATTGCCTTCGGCGTTCTAGCCGTCCTGTGGCTGACCGGCGCGGCCGAAGCTGCCGAGGTCCATGTGATGATCTCGGGCGGATTGACGGCTGCCTACAAGGCGCTCGTGCCGGAATTCGAGAAGGCCACCGGCAACAAGGTGCTGACGGAATATGGGCCGTCGATGGGGACGACCACCAATGCGATCCCGGTCCGGCTGGAGCGTGGCGAACCCGCCGATGTCCTGATCATGGTGGGCTATGCCCTCACCGACCTCGCCGGCAAGGGCAAGGTCGTGGCCGGCAGCCAGGTCGACCTCACCAGTTCGCCGATCGGCGTTGCCGTGAAATCGGGGGCGCCGAAGCCGGACATCGGCTCGGTGGAGGCGGTCAAGCGCGCGCTGCTGGCGGCGAAGACGATCGCCTATTCCGACAGCGCCAGCGGCGTCTACGTCTCAACCGAGATGTTCGACAAGCTCGGCATCGCCGAAATCATGAAGGACAAGGCGCGCAAGATTCCGGCCACGCCGGTCGGCGAGATCGTCGCGCACGGCGAGGCCGAGCTCGGCTTCCAGCAGATCAGCGAGCTGAAGCCCGTGAAGGGCATCGATATTGTCGGACCGCTGCCGAACGAATTGCAGAAGATCACGATCTTCTCGGCCGGGATCGCGGCCGGCTCGAAGGAGCCCGAGGCCGGCCGTGCCCTCATAAAATTCCTCGCCTCGCCCGCCGCGCGCGAAGCGATCATCGCAAGCGGGATGGAGCCGATTCCGGCTGGGGGCGCGAATTGAGGCGGGCCTATTCCACGCGCTGCTCCTGATACGCCCTCAACAGATTGGCTTCGCCACTCTTAGTCAATCGGAGGCTGTCGAGGCCTTCTTGACGGGACCGAGATCGCGCGCCGGATAGTTGGCGCCGGATTCGACGATGTGTCGTCGCACTGCTGCAACGAGCGCGGCGAGATCGCGAGACTCGATCGCATCGACGATCTCGACATGGTGTGCAGCACTTCTCTGCAGCTCGGCGTTCGAGGGCCACAAAGCAATCGGCCCTGGTCTGGCGCGATTTCTGATCTCCACGATGAGGTTGGCGAGCGATTGGTTCGCTGCGTGGCGATAGATCTCGTCGTGAAAGGCTGCGTTGGTATTTGCCTGATCCGCCTTGCTGCCGCGCGCCACAGCATCTTCGAAGATTTGCTGAGCCTGCTTGATCTTCTTGAGTTCGTCGGGGCCGATATTCGGTAGCGCCTGCCTTGCCGCTTCAACTTCGAGCAGCGTGCGGATCGCCAATATCTCGCGAACGACGTTCAAGTCGGGTTGCGCGACCCGGTATCCGCGATTTTCGACATGCGTCACCATCCCGCTTGCGGCAAGCTGGGTCAGCGCACTTCGGACGTCAAACCGTTTGGCAGCGAAGGTTTCTTCCAGGTCGATCTGGCGCAACCATTCGCCAGGCCGGTAGTCGCCTTGCAGGATGGCGGCACCGATTTCCGCCGCCAACAGCCTCTTCTGCTCCTTCCGGACTTTCATGGCTGCTTCCCTTTTTGGAGCGCTTGACTTGCCAAAACTATTGCGCACAAATTGGCGCCAATAAATGTGCATAACAAATCGCGGCGGCCGGAGGAACAGTAGATGTCAGGCATCGATCGTAGAAGCTTAATGGTGATGTCGGTCCTCGGCGCCACGATGGGGCTTCGGGGCACGGCCCAGGCGGCGCCGAACGGGTATCCCGAGAATTATCAGAAAGTCATCGACGACGCCCATAACGAGGGCAGCCTCCTCATTTACTCGATCATGTCGCCGGAAAACTGGCGTCCCGTGATCGAGGGCTTCAACAAGCTCTACCCGAAGATCAAGGTCGAGACCCTGGATCTCCCCGCCTCCCGCGAGAGCTTCGAGCGATATCTGGCCGAGCGGAGCACCAACAGCCGCACCTGCGACCTCATCGCGACAGCCGATCCGGGCGGATGGATCGATTTCCAGGAGCGCGGTGAAGTCCTCGACTACGTATCGCCTGAAGCGAAGGCCTGGCCGGATTGGTCAAAGCCGTTTCCCGGCGTCTACACCGTCTCGTCCGACCCAATGGCGCTGATCTGGAACAACACGCTGGTGGCCGACGGCAAGCGTCCAAAGACACTTGCCGAGTTCATCGAGCTTGCGGTCACAAACGAGAAGACCTGGCGCAACCGCATCACCAGCTACGGCGTGCATCAAACGACTTTCGGCTACGGCATCAGCTACGCGTTCGTGAAGAAGCACGGCGAAAAGGCCTGGGACTGGTTCGCCCAACTTGCAAAGCTTTCGCCGCGATTCGAGCGTTCCGGCGGCCCGATGACCGAGAAGGTCACCTCCGGCGAATACGCCATGGGCTTCTTCGTTTCGGCCATCACCTTCTGGCCGCGCCTGAACGATCCGGCGCGGGCAAAGATCCTCGGCTGGAGCTTCATCGGAGACGGTCAGCCGGTCGTGCTGCGTGGCATCGCGATTCCGAAGGGATCGAAGAACGTCAACGCAGCAAAACTGATGCTCGACTACGTCGTCTCGGAGGACGGTCAGCGCGCATTCGGACGGGGCGGCCTGACGCCGGCACGCCCCGGTGTGAAGCCGGGCGACGGAATCCGCCACACCTACTCGTCGATCGTGGAAGCCGTCGGCGAGCAGAACATCTGCTACATCGGCTACGATCGGGACGCGGTGCGGGACTACGACAGCTTCCTCGCGCGCTGGAAAAAGACCTTCAATGTCGCTTGACGCAAGCAGCGCGCTGGGGTCGTCGGCCGCGGACGCTTTGCCGAAGCCGCTGCCCGGCCGCGATACCGTCATCCAGTACGGCATGGCGCTGCTGACAATTGTCCTGATCGCAGCGCCGCTCCTGCCCGTTCTCTATCAATCTTTCCTGGATCGTGCGCTCTACGATTCCGGCCAGCAGCTGACGCTGGGCAATTTCGGCCGCCTGCTTCGCACCGATGGCTTCGCGCTCGTCATCTGGAACACGTTCGTGTTCGCCACCCTCACCACCGTGATTTCGCAGACGCTGGGCACGCTGGCGGCGGTGCTGTTCGGCCGCACCGACATGCCGTTTGCGCGGTTGTTTGGCGAGCTCTTCCTGTGGCCGATCTATCTCTCGGCGCTGGTGCTGTCGTTCGGCTGGTACACGATCTACGGGCCGGCCGGCTACCTCAAGCTTCTGGTTCAGTCGATCTTCGACGGCGCGCCCTGGAATCTCTACTCGTTGCCAGGCATGGCGATGATCGCGGGCGTCTCGCAAGCACCGGTCGCCTACATCTACTGCATGTCATCGGCCTCGATCACCGATCCGACTTTGGAGGAAGCCGCGCGCGTGACCGGCGCCGGCACCTTGAGGACCTTGTGGCGGATCACGCTGCCGCTCCTGATGCCGGCGATCGCCTATAGTGCCGTGCTGAACTTCACTGTGGGGCTGGAGCTCCTCGCGATTCCGCTGGTGTTCGGAGATCCCGCCGGCATCACTGTGCTGACCACATTCCTCTACAACAACGGCGTGGCGTCGGCCCGCCCCGATCACGGGCTGGTGGCAACGGCTGCCGTGCTGATGCTTGCCGTCGTCTGCGTGTTGGTGTGGCTACAAGGACGCCTGCTCGGCAATACAAGGCGCTTCGTCACGCTCGGCGGCAAGGCCACGCGACCGCGCCCTTTCCGCCTGAACAACCTGCGCTGGCCGCTTTGCATCGTTTCGGCGATCTACATCACCGCAACTGTCGTGATGCCGATCGGCGCGCTGCTGCTGCGCGCCTTCACGAGCCTGCTGTCGCCGATGGTGCCGATCAGCGAGGTGCTGACGCTCGGCAACTTCGCCAACATGCTCGAATACCCGGTCTACCCGCGTTCGATCTGGAACTCGCTGATCGTCAGTTCGGTCGGTGGCGTCGTCGCCACTGCGATGGTCGCCCTGATCGCCATCATCGTGCTGCGGTCCGACTTCCGCTGGCGTGGCGCGCTGCACTACGTCGCGCTGTTTCCCCGTGCCGTGCCCGGCGTCGTCGCCGGCATCGGTTTCTTCTACGCGTTTGCGCTCGTGCCTGGCCTGGGCGGCCTCCGAAACACGATCTGGATTCTGGTTGTCGCCTTCACGATGCACTTCATTCCTGTGGGGCTCGGTGCGGTTGCTCCGATGTTGTTGCAGATGAGCCCGGATTTCGATCGCGCCGCCCGTACGCAGGGCGCGGACTGGTGGACGACGAGCCGGCGCATCGTTTTGCCTTTATTGCGGCCGGCACTCGTTGCCTGCTTCATCATCCTCTTCATCACGTTCTTCAAGGAGTACACGACCGCGATCTTCCTGTTCGCACCCGGCAGCGAAGTGATCGGGACCACGCTGCTTCAGGCATGGACGCAGGGCGAGGTCGGTCTGGTGTCCGCGCTGGCGACCATCCAGATCCTGGTGATCGGCGTCTGTGTCACGGCGGCGCGCGCTTTTCTCGGAGTGAAGCTTTATGGCTGAGTTACTGATCGAGAACCTGCATAAGCGGTACGGACCGGTCAAAGCGATCGACGACGTCAACATCCACGTTGCCGATGGCGAGTTCGTCACGCTGCTGGGGCCGTCAGGGTGCGGCAAGTCAACAACGCTCGGCGCGATTGCCGGACTGGATCAACCGACGAGCGGACGCATCCGCGTCGGCAACAAGACCTATTTCGACGGAGAGAAGGGAATCTTCCTGCCGCCGGAAGCGCGCCATTGCGGGCTCGTGTTCCAGAGCTACGCTTTGTGGCCGCACATGACGGTCTATGACAACGTCGTGTTTCCGCTCAAGCTGCGCAAGGTATCGACCGCCGACTGCAAGCGCCGCGTCGAGGAGAGTCTCGCTCTCGTCGAGATGGAGCGCTTTCAGGACCGCTATCCGCATCAGCTCTCGGGCGGCCAGCAGCAGCGTGTCGCGCTCGCGCGAACGTTGGTCTACCAGCCCGAAATCCTCCTGCTCGACGAGCCCCTGTCGAATCTCGACGCAAAGCTGCGCGATCGCGCCCGGACCTGGCTCGCCGAACTGCGCACGCGCCTCGGCCTGACGACGATCTACGTGACGCACGACCAGGTCGAAGCGCTGGCTCTCTCCGACCGCATCGTGGTCATGAATGGCGGCCGCATCAGCCAGATCGGCTCGCCCCAAGAGATCTACACGCGGCCGGCAAACAGTTTCGTCGCCGACTTCATCGGAACCACCAATTTCCTGAACGGCGACGTGGTCGGGGTGCCCGACGGCGATGGACAGACACTGGTCAGTCTCGCCGATGGTCAGCGCGTTCTGATCAAGTCCGACAAACGTCCATCCCTGGGCGACAAGGTCACGTTTGCCTATCGCCCCGAGCAGATGCGCCTGGCGGCGGCCAAAGATCAGGCGATCGGAGGTTCGATCGTTGAAGCCGACGTGGTGAGCCATTCCTATGTTGGCGGCCGATGGCAAATCGGATTGAGCGTCGGCGGAAATCAGATCCGCATCGAAACCCAGGAGGCAACGACTGACCGCCAGTTGCGCCTGTGGCTGCCAGTCACCGGCGGCATCCTGTTTACAGAACGGAACCATGGCAAATCCCACTGACGCCACCTCTCCCGAAAGCGGACTGCATCAGGCCGACTACACCCCCGGTGTCCGCGGCCCGCTGACAGGGCTCCGCGTCATCGACCTCTCGAGGCTGGTCGCAGGCAACCTGCTCACCCAGCATCTCGCCGACTTCGGCGCCGACGTCATCAAGGTCGAGCCGCGCGAAGGCGATACGCTGCGCGGCTGGCGCACCAAGGGTGTCGAGACCAACTGGAAGATCCATTCGCGCAACAAGCGCAGCATCTGCCTGGAATTCCGTCACGACGAAGCGGTGCCGCTGATCCGCAAGATGATTCCCGGCGCCGCGATGCTGGTCGAGAGTTTCCGTCCCGGCACGCTCGAGCAGATGGGGCTCTCGCCGGAGGAACTGCTGCGGCTGGGGCCCAAGCTTGTGATCGTTCGCATCTCGGGATGGGGGCAGACAGGCCCCTATCATCGCCGGCCTGGATTCGGAACGCTGGTGGAAGGCTTCTCCGGCTTTGCCGAGATGAACGGCTTTCCCGATCGCGAGCCGGTGTTGCCCCCGATGTATCTGGCCGACGCCCTCTCCGGTCTCACCGGAGCGTTCGCAGCCATGGCGGCGCTGCGGGAAGTCGAGATCAACGGCGGAAAAGGACAGGTGATTGATCTGCCGCTGCTCGACCCGATCGTGAACTCGCTCGGTCCTCAGGCGGCAAATTACCGTTTGACCGGCGTGGTCAAACCGCGCAGCGGGAGCCGCTCGAGCGGCTCGGTACCGCGCAATGTCTACCGCACGCTCGATGGCGGCTGGGTTTGCCTGTCGGCGTCCACGCAAGGCATGGCAATGCGGGTGCTGCGTTCGATCGGCCGCCCGGAGCTTTGCGAGGATCCAAAGTTCAAGACCAACGAGCAGAGGCTCGTCCATGTCGCCGAACTCGACAAGATCATCGGCGATTTCATCGCGACACGAACGGTCGACGACAACGTCGCCTTCTTCGAGGCGGCCGAGGTCACGATCGGTCCGGTCAACGACACCGTCCGCTTGATGAACGATCGCCACGTGCAGGCCCGCGGACTGCTGGCCGACTATCCCGACGAGGACATGGGAACGTTCCCGATGCACGCTGTCCCGGTACGCCTGTCCGAGACGCCCGGAAGCATCCGGACGCCGGCGCCACGCCTCGGTCAGCACAGCCGCACCATCCTGGCCGAAGTCGGCCTTAGCCCTGACGACATCGATACCGCCCTCGCCTCGGGCGTTGTGAAGGAAACCAGCACATGACAGTTGAACGAAAATTCCCCGTCTGGCGCTCTGCGCTGTTCGTACCCGCGAACGTCGAGCGGTTCGTGGTCAAGGCCGTCGAGCGCGGCGCGGACGCGCTGATCATCGATCTCGAGGACAGCGTGCCGCTGGCTGAAAAGGCCAACGCTCGAAAGCTGATCCCGGGCATCGTGAAGCGCTTTCGCGACACCGGAAGTTCGGATGTCATGGTGCGGATCAACCAGCCGCTCGAACTGGCGGTGCCCGATCTGGAAGCGGCTGTCATCGCCGGCGTGGACGCGATCAAGATCACCAAAGTCGAAGGCGCCGAACACCTGCGCCTGCTCGACGAGATGGTGACCAGACTGGAGATCGATCGCGGATTGCCCGTCGGCAAGATCTGGTTTGTCGGCCTGATCGAGGCGCCCGGTCCTCTCTCCAGGGCTCACGAGATCGCGCGATCGATCCCGCGGCTGGCCGGCATTTCACTGGGAGCTGAAGACTATGCCACCGCCATCGGCGCCAAGCCGACGGAAGAAACCCTGTTGATGCCGAAGCAGCAGGTCGTGCAGGCGGCACGAGCCGCGGGCATCATGCCGCTCGGCACCATCGGCTCGGTCGCTGATTTCTCCGATCTGGAAGGATACACAAGGATCGTCAGGCGCTCGGCGGACTTTGGCTTCGTGGGCTCTGCCTGTATCCACCCATCGCTGGTGCCGATCCTCAACGCGGGGTTCAGCCCCTCAGCCAAGGAGGTGGCGGATGCCGAGCGCGTCGTTGCACTCAACAAGCAGGCGGCTGCCGAGGGCCGCGCCTCCTTCGCCATCGACGGCAAGATGATCGATATCCCGATCGTTCAGCGGGCAGAAGCGCTCCTCGAACGCGCACAAGCGATCGCCGCCCGGGCGCATCGCCCTCGTTGATTGTATTGGCCCCAGCGCGGCGCGCAGCGCTGCGTCTGGGGACCGAGGACTAATCGATAGAGTGCGCGCGGCAGCCATTACGCCACCGCCCTCACCTTGCTGATGAAGCCGTCGACCTCCGACGTCAGCGAGGTCGACTGGCTCGACAGGTTGGCGGCGGCCTTCAACACGCCGGACGCGGCGCGGCCGGTCTCGTTCGCCGCTGACGACACGGTTGCGATATTGCGGGTAACGGTCGATGTCGCTTCCGCCGTGTGCTGCACGGTGTTTGCGATCTCGGCGGTGGCCTTGTTCTGCTCCTCGATGGCGGCGGCGATGACGCGGTTGATGCTCGAGACCTCTTCGATGGTCTTGACGATGCCGTCGATCGCCGAGACCGCCTTTTGCGTCGCCCCCTGGATCTCCGTGATCTGGGCGCTGATCTCTTCGGTCGCCTTCGCCGTCTGGGAGGCCAGGTTCTTCACCTCGCTCGCCACCACCGCAAAACCCCTGCCGGACTCGCCGGCTCGGGCTGCCTCGATCGTCGCGTTCAGCGCCAGCAGGTTGGTCTGGCCGGCGATCGAGGTGATGAGGCCGATGACCTCGCCGATGCGATCCGCGCCGTCGGCAAGCGCGCGCATGGTGCTGTCGGTTTCCTTGACGGTGACGACCGCCTGCTCGGTGGCGCGCGCCGCCTGCTCGACTTGGCGGTTGATCTCGCGGATCGAGGCGTTGAGCTCCTCGGCTGCGGCCGCCACGGTCTGCACGCCGCCGCCGACCTGGTCGGCCAAGGTCGAGGCCGAGCCGGCCTGGGTCTGGGCCTCGGCCGCCGTGCCCGACATCGAGCGTGCGGTCGTCTCCAGCTCGCCCGAGGCGCTCGACAGCGTCTGTACCATCTGGCCGATGCGGCTCTCGAATTGCCGCACGAGGCCGGACAATTCGGATGCACGCTTCTCCTTGTCGGCGCGCTCGGCGGCCTGGTCGCCGGACAGGCGCTCGGCGTTGATCATGGCTTCCTTGAACACCTGGAGCGCCGCGGCCATACGGCCGATCTCGTCATTGCGGTCGAGGCCCGGCACCTCGCCAGCGAAATCATGCGCCGCGAAACGGGTCATGACACCGGTGATCGCGGTCAGCGGCCGGGTGACGCGGTTGCGCATCAGCATCAGCCCGCCGATCGTCAGCGCCAGCGAGGCCGGCACCAGCAGGCCGAACAGGATCAGGCTGAAGCGGGCGCGCGAGGCGCCCTCTTCGGCCCGCGAGATCATGTTGGCGAGCGCAGTTTGCGTGACGATGACGACATTGTTGGCGCCGACAAGCTGACGATCGCGGTAGTCGATGCCTGCGACGCCGGCGGGCTCGCCGGCGAGCAGCTTGGTCGCAATGGCATTGCGCTCGTCGCTGAGCGCGCCGGAGATTTCCGGCTCGGCGTTACGGATCGCCTGCAACAGCTCGGGCGAGGCCACATTCGGGCTGAGATCGCGCACGACCACCCAGGACTGCTGGATGCGGCCGCGCAGATCGGCGAAGGTTACGCCATCGGCGGCGGTCCAGGTCTTGTTGGCGAGTATCGAGGAGAACTGGATCAGAATGGTCTGGCCGGCATTGGCGCGGGCCTGCCAGGAGGCCTGCTTGGCAATCAGGAGGCGATCGACCACGGGATCGATCAGCGTCATCGCGTTGTCGACATGGGCGGTGACGTCGCCGATCGCGTCCATATAGGCGTCGCTGATCTTGGCCCAGCTCGGTTGCAGGTTCGCGTCGCGAGCCGCCTTCTCCTGCTTCAGGGCAGCGACCGCGCGCGGCCGCAACTCCTCGAGCTGAGCCCAGATGCCGCGGAGCTTGTCGAGCCTTTCGGCAAGACCGGGCGCTTCAGCGGAGCCGAGGCTCTGCAAGGCCTGCGCGTAATTCTTCTGCACCGTGGCTCGCTGCTCGGCGAGGCTGTTCATGACGCTGTCGGGCGCGGGGGCAGCCGACGCCAGATAGCTCAGCGTGTCACCGCGCTCCAGGCGGAAAATCACGAGCGTATTGGTCAGGTCGCGGCTGGCCACCGCGAGCGAGACGATGCGGTTGCTGTCCGAGTAGCGGGTGACCGCGAGCTTCAGCGCATAGGCACAGATGACGACGAGAACGAGACCGAGAGACCCAACCACCGCCCCGAGGATGCGGGCGACCGAACGCTGCTTTTGCATCGACTGATCCATATTGCCGCCAAGACGCGGTTCGCGGGCAATCTACGGAGCGAACGATGAGATTTGATTTAAGATTGAACGGCTTTGGCTACCAATCTCTTCCGGGAAAATACGGAAGCCGGTAGTTCGATACTCCCCTCAGACCCGTGCGTCCGAGGGTGCCCGCTGCTTGAGCAGCCGGGCGCAGACGAAACCCAGCACCACCATGATCGCGGCGCTCGCGAGCAGGGTCGGGACCTTGCCACCGTGCTGGAGGCCAAGGCCATAGGCGATCGGGCCAACGGTCTGCCCCATGAAGAAGAAGAACGAATGCAGCGACATCGCCGTTGCCCGCGCCCCGATCGACAGCTCGCTGGCGAACACCTGCAGGCAGCCGTGGATCATGTAGAAGCCCCAGCCCATCGCCAGCATGCTGGCGAATTGCAGCTTCCATCCGGGACCGAAGGCGAGCACGCCGAGCTGCAGTCCGACGAGGCCAGCGCCCGCAATCATCATGCCCCTGACGCCGAGCCACGGCAGGAAGCGTGAGACCGTGAAAGTGTAGAACAGTCCGCCGATCGCAAAGCCCGCGATCACGATGCCCGCGATCGACGGCGACTTCTCGCCGAGATCGAACAGCAGCGCGGCGATGAACGGAAACAGGCCGAATACGCAGCAGCCCTCGACGAAGACCGCCGAGTAGCAGTAGCGCGTGTTGGGGTTGGCGAAGATGGTCCGGTAGCCCTGCCGCAAGGCCTTCAGATCGGTCTTCGGCGGCGCCGTCAGCGCGGCGCTGCGAAAGCCCGCGGCCACCGCAACCGCCGCGATCAGGCCGAGCGCGCCGAGCATCATGAGCACCCCGCGCCAGCCGATGAGTTCACCGATGATGCCGGAGGCGGTCGCGCCGAGCAGATTGCCGGTCATCGAACCCGCAAGCGTGCGGCCGATCGCGACCTGCCGCTTGGCGGGTGCAACGAGGTCGGCGGTCAGGCCGAGAGCGACCGGAAACACGCCACCGGAGGCGATACCGGCGAGGATGCGGCTCGCGAACAGGCCCGAGAAGGTGGTCGCGACCGCGCCAAGAATGCAGGAGACGCCAAGCAGCGCCAGGCACAATGTCATCAACCGCGCCTTGCCGAACAGATCGGCAGCCGCTCCGATCACCGGCTGAACCAGCGCGTAGATCAAGGCGTAGCCGGCCGCGATGCTGGCGGCCGTCGTGATGCTGATCGAAAAATCCTCGGCGACATGCGGCAGGACGGGATCGAGCGCACGCGTGGACAACGCCGCCGAGAAGCTCGCGAGCGCGATGATATTGATCGCCGGCGGAAACTTCTGGTCGGACGACGGCCCGGTCGCAGGCTGGGACATCAGCGCGTTGTGCTTTTCGTCACCGCGTCGAATGCCATCAGCGTGCGGATCAGCCCTTCGAACTCGCGCAGCGGCACCATGTTGGGCCCGTCCGAGGGCGCGCGATCAGGGTCGGGATGGGTCTCGATGAAGACGCCGGCGACGCCGACCGCGACGGCTGCACGGGCCAGCACCGGCACGAACTCACGCTCGCCGCCCGAGGACGTCCCCTTCCCGCCCGGCTGCTGCACTGAATGGGTGGCGTCGAAGATCACGGGCGCGCCGGTGGTGCGCGCCAGGATCGGCAGCGCGCGCATGTCGGAGACCAGCGTGTTGTAGCCGAACGAGGCGCCGCGCTCGGTGACGAGCACATTGGGATTGTTCGCGGTCGTGATCTTGGTCACGACATTCGCCATGTCCCAGGGCGCGAGGAATTGCCCCTTCTTGACGTTGACGACCTTGCCCGTCGCGGCGGCGGCCAGCAGCAGATCGGTCTGCCGGCACAGGAAGGCCGGGATCTGGAGGATGTCCACGGCTTGCGCCACCTCGGCGCACTGCGCAGCGTCATGCACGTCGGTCAGGACCGGCAAGCCGAGGGAGGCGCGGATCTCGGCGAAGATCGGCAGCGACTGTGCGAGCCCGAGACCGCGCGCTGCCGACGCGCTGGTGCGGTTGGCCTTGTCGAACGAGGTCTTGTAGACGAGCCCGACCTTCAGCCGCGCGGCGATCTCCTTCAGCGCGGAGGCCACCTCCAGCGCATGCTGGCGGCTTTCGAGCTGGCACGGCCCGGCAATGATCGAGATCGGCAGATCATTGCCGAACTTGACCGTGCCAATGGTGACGACCGGCGCTGCTGAATTCGAAGAGCTCAAGGCAAATTCCCTCGTTTCGCCGCGACCATAGCGGCGATGAGGGGCGGATCAACCCCATTCGGCCCGGGCTGTCAGAATATCAGGGTTGCGCCGGGGTTTCCGGCGCGCGCCGCGCGGGAGCCGCTACTTGACCGACGAGAAGGCGGTCGGCGTCAGGATCTGGCTGACGATGTTGCCGACGATCTGGCCGTCCGCTTCGCTCTCGGCGCGCGCCTTCATCCAGTCCGGATCGGTCATGAACTTGCCCCACTTCGCCTCGCGGTCAGCAAGCGACTCCCAAGCGAGGAAATAGGTCAGCTCCTGGTTGGATTCACCGATCAGCGTGGTGAAGAAGCCGGCCTGCTTGATGCCGTGCTTCTCCCAGAGCTTCAGCGTGACCGTCTCGAACCGCTTCAAGAGCGCCGGCAGGCGGCCGGGCACGCAACGGTAGATGCGCATTTCATAGATCATTCTTGTTCCTCCCTGATGACGTCGGGGGTTATAACGGCTGACCGTAACGATGTCTTCGGCCCTGCCCGATACCGCCCGCGGCGTCTGGCGCATGGCTTGCCGGCCCCGATCGCACCCGGTTCCCGTAATGCTGCCGCAATGATACTGCCGCTACAACGCCTCGGTTGAGGCTCAGGTGCGGATCATGCGGATTTTGCTCGTCGAGGATGAAGCGGAGATGGCCGGAGCGCTGGCCTCGGCGCTCAAGCGGTACGACATGATCGTCGATCACGTGCCAACGCTTGCCGAAGCCGAAGAGGCCATTTCCGCCGACGTGCACGCCGCCGTGCTGCTCGATCGCCAGCTGCCCGACGGCGACGGTCTTGCCCTGATTCCGAAACTGAGAGCGCGCGCCGACGGTGTGCCGATCATCGTGTTGACGGCGCGCGGCGAGCTCGCCGATCGCGTCGCCGGGCTCGACAGCGGGGCGGATGACTATCTGGCAAAACCATTCGCGGTGGAGGAATTGCTGGCACGCCTGCGCGCGGTGTTGCGCCGGCCCGCCGGGCTTCAGCCCGACATCATCCGCGCCGGCCGCCTCGCCTTCGACTTCGGCCATCGCGAGGCGACCGTCGACGGGGCTCCGCTCGAACTACCGCGGCGGGAGCTCCTTGTGCTCGAAGCCCTGGTCCGCCGTATGGGCCGGACCGTGCTGCGATCGGCGCTGGAGGAAGCGGTCTACAGTTTCGACGACGAGATCCAGTCCAACGCACTCGATACGCATGTCTCGCGGCTGCGCCGCAAGCTTGCCGAAGCCGACGCGCGCGTGGAGATCCACGGCATCCGCGGCGTCGGCTATCTCCTGAAGAAACTGCCGTGAGCAGGCACGCCGACCCGTATTGCCTGCGCTCTCGGCTGAGCTGGCGCCTGCTTTTGCTCCAGGCCGCGCTGTTGGTCGCTTTGGTCGTCGTCATCCTCGGCGCGCTGTGCGCTACGGGCTTCGTGCTGGTCCAACGGGACGAAGATCGCGTGATCGACGTCGTGCAGAGCGCGCTCGCGCGCGACGCGGCGGGCGGCCTGACGCTGCGGCCGACGGCTGAGCTGAAAGCGTTGCGCGAGGAGACCCCCGACCTCTGGTTGCTGGTTCGCGACAGGCAGGGCCATTCGCTCAGTGAAGGCTCCGTGCCGGTTGAATTCGCCGGGATCGGCGGCGCCCTCGACCAGATCAGCCAGGCACGGCTCGGCTGGCAGCTGTTCGAGGACGATCCACGCAAGCCGGCGGCGCGGTTGAAACGCATCGACACGGCCGCTGGCAACGTGCAGGTCATCACGGCGACGCAGGGGAAGCTCAGCGGCGCCAAGGCGGTGTTCACGACGTCGCTCGTGTTGCTGGGCATTGCGCTCCCCGGCCTGCTGTTGATGGGGACCGCGACGTTCATCGCGACGCCGATGGTCGTGCAGCGTGCTTTAAGAGGATTGGACGCGACGGCAGACCAGGCCCGGCGGATCGATATCCATCAGCGCGGCGCGCGGCTGTCGGTGGAGCAAATTCCGCTTGAGGTCGTGCCGCTCGTGGCCGCGGTCAATGACGCTCTCGCGCGGCTTGATCAGGGTTACGCCCGCCACAAGCGCTTCGTTGCCGATGCCGCGCACGAGCTGCGTACGCCGATCGCGATCCTGAACACGCGGCTGGAGTCATTGCCGTCGGGACCGGACAAGACCCGCCTGATCGAGGATGCGGCGCGGCTCGCGACGCTTGCCGAGCAATTGCTGGATATCCAGCGGCTCGACCGTTGCGGGCATCCATTCGTGCCGGTCGACCTGGTCTCCGTCGCGCAAGGCGTTGCCGCCGACCTCGCACCGCTGGCGATTGCGGCGGGCTATGAGCTGTCCTTCGACGCACCGGAGGCGCGGATCGAGGTACTCGGCGACGCGGCCGCGCTCGAACGCGCGCTGACCAACCTCGTGCAGAATGCCATCCAGCACGGCCCACGCCGCGGCACGATCGTCATTCGCGTCAGCCGCCCCGCCAGCATCGAAGTCACCGACGAGGGCGCGGGCATTCCGGCCGATCAGCGCGAGCTGATCTTCGAGCCGTTCTACCGGCTTACGCCGCTCGATCGCGGCGCGGGCCTCGGCCTCAACATGGTGCACGAGATCATGCTCCTGCATGGCGGTCACGTTTCGGTCCTGGACGGACCGAACGGCGGTGCGTGCTTCAGGATGACGCTGCCACCCCTGCAACAGGGCTGATTCAATTCGTCTCCGCGTCTCAAGCGCAATGCTGTCGCAATGCGCTCAGGCGACTCTTCGACCGCCTCACCCCTGATTTGCGAGGCGCAATCGAAATGCCGGAGTGCACATGCCCAACGATTTCCTCTCGTTCTTCCTGTCCTGGATGTCGGCCCCGCGGCGGGTCGGCGCGATCGCGCCATCGGGAGCGGCGCTCGCCGATCTCATCACGCGCGAGATCACCGCGTCGACCGGCCCGATCCTCGAGCTCGGCCCCGGCACCGGCGCGTTCACTTACAAGCTGCTCAAGCGCGGCGTGCGCCAGGAAGACCTCACGCTCATCGAATACGGCTCCGACTTCATGAAGCTGCTTCAAATTCGCTTTCCCGGAGCGCGGGTCTTATGGATGGATGCGGGGCGGCTGACGACGGAGCACCTCTATGACGGGGCACCTGTTGGTGCGGTCGTGAGCGGCCTGCCACTGCTGAACATGTCGACGCGCAAGGTCGTCTCGATCGTCGGCGGCGCATTCAGCTATGTCCGCCCCGGCGGCGCCTTCTACCAGTTCACCTACGGCATGAGCTGTCCGATCCCGCGATCCGTGCTCGACCGGCTGGGGCTGCGCGCAACGCTGATGGATCGCGCCATCCTCAACGTGCCGCCCGCAGCAGTCTACAGGCTGACGCGACGCCCGCAGTATCGGCTGATCACGCGCAGCGCCCAGCTGGCAGCCGCTTCAAGCGTGTTACCCATCATGAAAGAGCGTCGGGCGAGCGAGGACAGCACCGCACCTGCATGATCTGACGGAAAGCCGCGCGCTTACGAAAACCTTTGCCAAGCGGCCTGCCGCGAGACGCCGAGCCTTTGCCCGATCGCTTCCCAGGTCACACTGCGCGCGCGCAACGCGTCAACATGGCCGTTGAGGAAGTTACCCGCGGTCTCGGCAACCGCCGCGGAGCGCGGCAGCAGCTTGAGCAAGTCCTCGTCAGAGTATGTGCTCCAGTCAGGGCTCAACACGGGGACCGGTTCACCACCGAGGTGCTTGTTACAAAGTCCGACGCATTCATCACAGATGAAAACCGAGGGCCCGGCAATCAACGCTTTGACGCTGTCGGAATCCTTGCCGCAGAAGGAGCAGAACAGCGACGGTGTCGGCTTGATGGTCGCGACTCCAGGTTCGATCGACACGCCAGCCTCCTCGTCAAGGAAGGCTTGACACTAGCCGAGCAACCAATCCTGTCAAGCCAAGCTTGACAGAGGGCTCACACCAACCGGCTCTGCACCATCGCCGCCTGAATGAATGAGGCGAACAGCGGATGCGGCTCGAAGGGGCGCGACTTCAGCTCGGGATGGAACTGGACGCCGATGAACCAAGGATGATCCTCGTACTCGACGATCTCCGGCAGCACGCCATCGGGTGAGAGGCCGGAGAATTTCAGCCCGTGCTGCTCGAGGCGGTCCTTGTAGGCGGTGTTGACCTCGTAGCGGTGACGATGGCGCTCGGAAATCTCGGTCGCGCCGCCATAGACCTGCGAGACGCGGCTGCCGCGGTTGAGCGCCGCGGGATAGGCGCCCAGACGCATCGTGCCGCCGAGATCGCCCGCCTTGGAGCGCTTCTCGAGCTCGTTGCCGCGCAGCCATTCGGTCATCAGGCCGACCAGCGGCTCCTTGGTCGGGCCGAACTCGGTGGAGTTGGCGTCCTCGATGCCGACGAGGTTTCGCGCGGCCTCGATCACCGCCATCTGCATGCCGAAGCAGATGCCGAAATACGGCACGTCGCGCTCACGCGCGAACTGCGCCGCGCGGATCTTGCCTTCGGCGCCGCGCTGGCCGAAGCCGCCCGGCACCAGAATGCCGTTGACGTGTTCGAGGAACGGCGCGGGATCTTCCTTCTCGAAGATCTCGCTCTCGATCCAGTCGAGATTGACCTTCACCTTGTTGGCGATGCCGCCATGCGAGAGCGCCTCGATCAGCGAC
Source organism: Bradyrhizobium sp. Pa8 (assembly GCF_052588265.1). Classification (NCBI taxonomy): domain Bacteria; kingdom Pseudomonadati; phylum Pseudomonadota; class Alphaproteobacteria; order Hyphomicrobiales; family Nitrobacteraceae; genus Bradyrhizobium; species Bradyrhizobium sp. Pa8. The sequence continues at coordinate 5,200,591 of NZ_CP176767.1, forward strand.
TTATACGCATCCTTCATGCCGGTATATTTGCCGACGATGGCGATGGTGACGTTGCCTTCGGGATTGCGGACGCGCTCGTTGATCTGCTGCCAGCTACGCAGCTCCGGCGGAATCCGCGAGCCGATGCCGAAGGCGGCGAGCACTTCGTCGTCCAGACCCGCGTTATGATAGGCCTCGGGCACGGCGTAGATGTTGTCGACGTCGCGCGCCTCGATCACGGCGCTTTCGCGCACGTTGCAGAACAGCCCCAGCTTGCGCCGCTCTTCCTTCGGGATCTCGCGGTCGGTGCGGCAGAGCAGGATGTCCGGCTGGATGCCGATCGAGCGCAGCTCCTTCACCGAGTGCTGCGTCGGCTTGGTCTTCAGCTCGCCCGCGCTCGGGATGTAAGGCAGCAGCGTCAGATGGATGTAGACGGCATGATCGCGCGGCAGCTCGTTCTTGAGCTGACGGATCGCCTCGAAGAAAGGCAGGCCCTCGATGTCGCCGACGGTGCCGCCGATCTCGACCAGCACGAAGTCGTAATCGTCATTGCCGGAGAGGACGAATTCCTTGATGGCATTGGTGACGTGCGGAACCACCTGGATGGTCGCGCCGAGATAATCGCCGCGACGCTCCTTGGAGATGATGTCCTGGTAGATGCGCCCGGTGGTGATGTTGTCCTGCTTGGTCGCAGGCCGGCCGGTGAAGCGCTCGTAGTGACCGAGATCGAGATCGGTCTCCGCGCCGTCATCGGTCACGAACACTTCGCCGTGCTGATACGGCGACATCGTTCCGGGATCGAGGTTGAGATAGGGGTCGAGCTTGCGGAGGCGGACCTTGTAGCCCCGGGCTTGCAACAGGGCACCCAGTGCCGCTGAAGCCAGACCCTTGCCGAGCGAAGAGACCACGCCGCCGGTGATGAATATGAACCGCGCCATGGGACTTAACCTCTAATCCCTCGAATACGATTCGCCAAAGCGATTCGTATTCCGCCCCAAATATTTTGCGGGCCTGTGGGTGAGCCAAAACTAAGAGTGGTGACAGAGCCTTGATGGGGATTTTTGATGCAGGACGGTAGAAGCCGCCCTGCATGGCCCCCCTGCTTTATTGCGAGCGCGGCACCTGCGGGCCGGCTGGCGCCTGGTTCTGCTGCTGTTCGTCGGCCTTCTTCAGCGAATCCAGGATGCCACCCGAGGTCGGCGGCGCGATCGGAGCGCCTCCGGCCGGCTGGGTCTGGGACGCCGGCGCGCCGATGATCGACGTAGGCGCACGGCTGTAGCCGGCATGCCACGACAGGAACAGGCTGGTGAGGAAGAAGCCCGCAGCCAGAATCGCGGTGGTCCGCGTCAAAAGGTTCGCGGTGCCGCGACTCGACATGAAGCCCGCGCCTCCGCCCATGCCGAGGCCGCCGCCTTCCGACTTCTGGAGCAGGACGGCGCCGATCATGACGGCGACGATCATGAGGTGAATGACGATGACAACGGTCTGCATAGTGTCCTTCCGTCACAAGCCGACAGCGCCGAGACGGCGGCCGATCGCGCTTCGCGGGTTTTCCTGAAGTTGCGCGGTGTTACACGATCGGAAGGGGCATTGCCACCCCCCGATCGGCCACGGCCGCGCTTTGAGATTAGCTAGGGGCAGCCCTTCGCAATCGCAAGGAAATCGGCCGCCTTCAGGCTGGCGCCGCCGACCAGCGCGCCGTTGACGTTTTTCACGGACATCAGCTCGGCCGCGTTCGACGGCTTGACCGAGCCGCCATAGAGGATGCGCATCCTGGCCCCGTCCGCGCTGAACCGGGAGGTCAGGAGTTCCCGGATAAAGCCATGAATCTGCTCGACATCCTGGGCCGTCGGGGTCAGGCCGGTGCCGATCGCCCAGACCGGTTCATAGGCCACGACCAGGTTGGCGGCGGTCGAGCCGTCCGGCAGCGAGCCGTCGAGCTGGCCGCGCAGGATGTCCAGGGTCTGGCCGGCATCGCGCTGCCCTTGCGTCTCACCGATGCAGACGATCGCGGTGATGCCGGCGCGCCAGGCGGCCTCGGCCTTCTGTCGGATCAGGGCATCGCCCTCGCCGTGGTCGGCGCGGCGCTCGGAATGGCCGACGATGATGGCGGTCGCACCGGCATCGGCCAGCATTTCGGCCGCGATATCGCCAGTATGGGCGCCGGAGGCCTTGGGGTGGCAATCCTGCGCCCCCACCGCGACCTTGTTGCCGCCCGCCTTGTCGGCGAAGGCCGCGATCAGGGTCGCCGGCGGGCAGACCAGCAAGTCGGCCTTGACGGCCACCTCTGCCGCCCCCTTGAGCATGGCGTCGAATTCGGCAGCCGAGCCCATGAGGCCGTTCATTTTCCAGTTGCCGGCGATCAGCGGTCGGATGGCGTCGGTCATGTCAATTTCCAGCAAAATGAGGTTTGTGCATGCGCTAGCAGAGCTATCGCGGCAGTTCCAGAGAGCTGAGGGCTTTAACCGCAACGTCGAGGGACCGCGCCGCCCGAGGTTGCGGGGGGAAAGCCGCCACTTTATGATGATTGATCAATTTGGTGACGCGCTTTTGCGGAATCTGCATTAAGACGCGCTCCCGTTCCCCTCCTGCCAAACAAGTTGGACCAAATGCTTCGAGGAATGCGCAAGGCCTCATCAAACTGGCTCGGCAAGACCATTATGGCCGTGGTGATGGGCGTGTTGATCATCAGTTTCGGCGTTTGGGGCATCGCCGACATCTTCAAAGGCTTCGGGCAGTCCACGGTGGCCAAGGTCGGCAGCACCGAGATTTCGTTGAACGAGTTCCGGCAGACCTATACCGACCGGCTGCAACAGATCAGCCGCCAGTTCGGCCGGCCGCTGACGCCTGACCAGGCGCGTGCCTTCGGCCTCGACCGCCAGGTGCTCCAGCAGACGATCGCGGAAGCGGCCCTCGACGAAGAAGCTCGCCGGCTCGGGCTCGGCCAGTCCGACGAGCAGATCCGCCAGGTCATCATGAACGACCCCAACTTCAAGGGCGTTGGCGGCAGCTTCGATCCGAACCGCTTCCAGGCCGTGATCCGCAATTTCGGCTATACCGAGCAGCGCTACGTCTCCGAGCAGCGCAAGGTGTCGCTGCGCCGGCAGATCACCGGCACGATCGGCGCCGGCCTCGAACCCCCGAAGGCCATGATCGACGTGCTGACGCGCTTCCAGAACGAGCAGCGCGCGATCGAATTCGTCAGGCTCGACGCCGCGCAGGCCGGCACCATCGACGCTCCCTCGCCCGAAGCCCTCGCCGCCTATTTCGAGGATCACAAGGTCCAGTTCCGCGCGCCCGAATATCGCAAGATTTCCTTCGTCGTGGTCTCGCCGGAAGAGATCGGCAAATGGAGCGAGGTCTCCGACGAGGACGCGAAGAAGGTGTTCGACCAGCGCAAGGACCGGCTCGGCACGCCGGAGAAGCGCCAGATCCATCAGATCGTATTCCCCAACGTCGCCGATGCGCAGGCCGCACGCGAGCGCCTCGCCGGCGGAATGTCGTTCGAGGACCTCGGCAAGGAGCGCGGGCTGAGCACCTCCGATGTCGACCTCGGGCTCGTGACCAAATCGTCACTCGACCCCGCGGTCGGCGATGTCGCCTTCGCGCTTCCCGCAGGCGAGATCAGCCAGCCGATCCAGGGCCGTCTCGGCACGTCCATCGTCAAGGTCGACAAGATCGAGCCGGGCAGTGAAGCGAACTACGCCAGCCTCGTCGGCGACATCAAGCGCGAGATTGCCACCGAGCGCGCTCGCGTCAAGGTCAACGATCTCCGCGACAAGATGGAAGACGAGCGCGGCGGCGGCGCCAGCGTGATCGATGCGGCGCAGAAGCTCGGCCTCACTGCCGTGACCATCGACGCCGTGGACCGCTCCGGCCGTGCCCCGAACGGCCAGCCCGTCACCAGCATCCCGCAGGGCCTCGACGTGGTGTCGCAGGCCTTCAACACCGATGTCGGCGTCGATAACGACGCGATCTCCTTCAAGGGCGGCTATGTCTGGTACGACGTGCTCGCCATCACGCCCTCGCGCGACCGCAATCTCGACGAGGTGCGCGACCAGGTCGAGGCGCGCTGGCGCCAGGACCAGATCGCCGCCAAGTTGAAGACCAAGGCGACCGAGATGGTGCAGAAGCTCGAACAGGGCGGCAAGCTCGCCGACGAGGCCGCCGCGATCAACGCCAAGGTCGAGACCGCCTCCGGCTTCAAGCGCGACGACTCGCCCGCCGGCGTGCCCGCCAACGTCGTTGCGGCCGCCTTCCGCACCGCCAAGGACGGGGTCGGCCAGACCGCCGTGAACGGCGGCAGCGAGGTGATCGTCTTCCGCGTCACCGACATCGTCGAACCCGCGGTCGACGCCGCATCCGACGCGGTGAAGAAGCTGAAGGACAGCCTCGACCGCGCGCTGACCGACGAGCAGGTCGCCTCCTACGTCAACAAGCTTGAAACCGACATCGGGACCACCATTAATCAGGCCGCCTTCGCGCAGGTGACCGGCGCGAACCAGTGAGTTGAAAGCACGCGATGGACGACCTGAAATCGATTATTGGAAAAGTGGCGACCGGCGCCAGCCTGTCGCGTGACGAAGCCGCTTCCGCTTTCGACGCCATGATGTCCGGCGAGGCCACGCCCTCGCAGATGGGTGGCCTCCTGATGGCGCTGCGGGTGCGCGGCGAGACCGTGGACGAAATCACCGGCGCGGTCTCGGCGATGCGCTCCAAGATGCTCACAGTCGACGCGCCCGCGGACGCCGTCGACATCGTCGGCACCGGTGGTGACGGCTCCGGCTCGGTCAACGTCTCGACCTGCGCGTCCTTCATCGTCTCGGGCACCGGCCTGCCGGTGGCCAAGCACGGCAACCGTGCGCTGTCGTCGCGCTCGGGCGCCGCCGACGTGCTGGCGTCGCTCGGCGTCAAGATCGACCTCAGGCCCGAGCAGGTCGGCCGCTGTGTGCGCGAATGCGGCATCGGCTTCATGTTCGCCCCTGCCCACCATCCGGCGATGAAGAACGTCGGCCCGACCCGGGTCGAGCTCGCGACACGCACGATCTTCAATCTGCTCGGCCCCTTGTCGAACCCGGCCGGCGTCAAGCGCCAGATGGTCGGCGTGTTCTCGCGGCAATGGGTGCAGCCGCTGGCGCAGGTGCTGAAAAACCTCGGCTCGGAATCCGCCTGGGTGGTGCATGGCTCCGACGGCCTCGACGAGATCACCCTCACCGGCCCGACCTTCGTCTCCGCGCTCCAGAATGGCGAGATCCGGAATTTCGAGGTGACGCCGGAGGACGCCGGCCTGCCGCGCTGCGATCCCGGTGCGCTCAGGGGCGGCGACGCCGACGCCAATGCGATCGCCTTGCAGAGCGTGCTCGACGGCAAGCCGAGTCCCTATCGTGACGTCGCCCTGATCAACGCCGCCGCCGCGCTGGTCGTGGCCGGCCGCGCCAAGGACCTCAAGGAGGGCGTTGCGATCGGTGCGAAGTCGCTCGACAGCGGCGCGGCGAGCGCGCGGCTGAAGCATCTGATCGCGGTCTCGAACGGCTGAGCCTGACATGTCGGACATCCTGACCAAGATCGAAGCTTACAAGCGCGAAGAGATCGCGGCCGCCAAGCGCGCGCTGCCGCTCTCGGAAGTCGAGGCCAAGGCCAAGGCGCAAGGAGCCCCACGCGGCTTCGTGCGCGCGATCAAGGCCAAGCACACCAGCGGCGACTACGCGCTGATTGCCGAGGTCAAGAAAGCCTCGCCATCGAAGGGGCTGATCCGCGCCGATTTCGATCCGCCGCTGCTCGCCAAGGCCTATGAGGCCGGCGGTGCGGCCTGCCTGTCGGTGCTGACCGACACGCCCTCGTTCCAGGGCCATCTCGACTTCATGGTGGCGGCGCGCGCGGCGACGTCGCTCCCGGTGCTGCGCAAGGATTTCATGTTCGACACCTATCAGGTGATTGAGGCGCGCGCGCATGGCGCCGACTGCATCCTGATCATCATGGCCGCGCTCGACGATGCCACCGCCAAGGATCTCGAGGACGCCGCCCTCGCCTACGGCATGGACGTGCTGATCGAAATCCACGACCGCGCCGAGCTCGACCGTGCGCTGAAGCTGCGTTCGCCGATGATCGGCGTCAACAACCGCAATTTGCGCACCTTCGAGACCACGCTCGCGACCAGCGAGACGCTGGCGCCGCTGATCCCAGCGGAACGGCTGATGGTCGGCGAGAGCGGCATCTTCACGCCCGCCGATCTCGCCCGGCTCGAACGCGTCGGCATGTCGACCTTCCTGGTCGGCGAGAGCCTGATGCGCCAGGCCGACGTGACCGCGGCCACCCGCACGCTGCTCGCGCGCGACAACGCGCCGCGCGCGACGGGTACGCGCTGACATGGCGCGCAAGCCCGCCAAGGCCAGGCAATCCAAAGCGAAGGCCGGCCCTGCCCTCACCCATATCGGCGCCTCCGGCGAGGCGCGGATGGTGGACGTGTCGGACAAGCCCGCGACCGAACGGCTCGCCGTCGCCGAAGGCCACGTCATCATGACCAAGGCGACGCTTGATCTCATCGTCTCGGGCAACGCCAAGAAAGGCGACGTGCTCGGCACCGCGCGCATCGCCGGCATCATGGCGGCCAAGCGCACCTCGGAGCTGATCCCGCTCTGTCATCCCCTCGCGCTGTCGAAGGTCACGGTCGACATCGAGCCCGACCCGAAACTGCCAGGCTGCCTTGTCCGCGCCAGCGTGAAGGTGACGGGCCCGACCGGCGTCGAGATGGAGGCACTCACGGCGGTGTCGGTCGCCTGCCTCACCATCTACGACATGATCAAGGCAGTCGAACGCGGCGTGCGCATCGAGGGCATCCACCTGGTCGAGAAGCTCGGCGGCAAGTCGGGCCACTACCGCGCCTGAGCGCCGCGTGATCTATTTCGCCTCGCGCTGCCGCTCGCGATAGGCGCGCGTCTTCATCCGGTTGCCGCACAGCGTCGACATGCACCACCGCCGTGTCGATGGTTTCGAGCGGTCGAAGAACACCCGGCGGCACTCCTCCGACGCGCACATCTTCAGCCGGTCCAGCGTTCCCACAAGCGTTGCGTCATGAAGCTCGATCGCGATGGCCGAGAGGCCTGCGAGCGCATCCTCTCGCGCTGCGGACAGCATCGCGCCGCGGCCTGCGCGCGCCGCCACCCGCAACGGAAACGGCGCGAGCGCCTCGTTGAGCGTGCCGAGAACGCTCTTGTTCCGGGGCCGCTCGGCGGGCTCGCATTGCAGATAGGCGCGCAAGGCGCCGCGCAGTCTTAGCGCGGTTTCAAACATCGCGGGCGTGACACGCCCGCCCTCGGCGCCAAGACCGCGTTCCCGCATCCAGTCCGCAAGTTCCTTCGGCCCGCCAAGCTCATCGCTCTCCGGATGCTCCACGCCGAAATGCGTGAAGTGGCGAACATCGAGCGTGTTGGCGAAATCGTAGACGTTCGCCAACGTGTCGGGAACCTGGAATTTGCGCGACTCTTTCGACATCGGAACACCAAAGATTTGAACACCAGTAAAACAGATTTACTGGTTGACAGCAAGCGACACCTGTATCCTAATTATACCGGTGTCGAATCCTTCGGGATCGAGCCACCCATTGCGATCACCAGAACGGAGAACCCGCGCCGATGGCTGATGCCTTGCACTATCTCGAACTCACCGCGCTCGCAGCACGCCTCAAGGCGCGCGACATCTCCGCGCTGGACGTGACGCGCGCGCAACTCGACCGTATCGACGCCATGGACCGGGATCTCGGCAGCTACGTTTACGTGATGGCGGAAACGGCAATCGCCGAGGCAAAGGCCGCGGACGCCGAAATCGCACAGGGCCGGTATCGGGGCGCGCTGCATGGCGTGCCGATTGCGCTCAAGGACCTGTTCTGGACCGAGGGCATTCCGACGGCGGCCGGCACCACGCTTCATCGCGACTTTCGTCCCCGCGAAGACGCAACCGTCGTTCGCCGGCTCAAGGACGCAGGCGCCGTGATACTCGGCAAGCTGCAACTCACCGAGGGCGCCTATTCCGATCACCATCCGTTGGTGACGCCGCCGAAGAATCCGTGGAATGCGAGTTACTGGCCGGGCATTTCGTCCAGTGGCTCGGCGGTCGCAACCGCTGCCGGGCTTTGCTTCGGCTCGCTCGGCTCCGACACCGGCGGCTCGGTCCGCTGGCCCTCTGCCGCCAACGGGCTGACCGGATTGAAGCCGAGCTGGGGTCGCGTCAGCCGCCACGGCGCGTTCGAGCTGGCCGCGACGCTCGACCATGTCGGACCGATCGGCCGCAGCGCGGCCGATGCGGGCGCGCTGCTCGGCGTCATTGCCGGGCATGACCCCAACGACCCGACCTCGGCGTTCAATCCGGTGCCCGACTATCTGGCCGCGGCCGCGGCCGCACAGGACGTGCGGGGCTTGCGGATCGGCGTCGACGCCGCCTGGAACAGCGACGACGTGGACGTCACGACACAGCACGTGCTGGCAGACGCCATCGATGCGTTCCGCGCGCTCGGCGCCGGCATTGTCAATGTCGGATTTCCCGATGTAACGCAGGCGATTGCCGACTGGACACCGAATTGTGCGGTGGAAGCTGCGGTCGCGCACGAGGCGACGTATCCTGCCCGCAAGAACGAGTATGGTCCGATGCTCGCCTCGCTGATCGAGGCCGGTCGCGCGCTCTCCGCTCTCGATTATCAGAAGATCCTGTTGCGGCGGCTGGCGCTACGCGGTCGCGTCACCGCGCTGTTCGAGACCATTGACCTGCTGCTGATCCCGGTACACCCGTTCCCGCCGGTGACGCTCGCCATGATCCAGACGCTCGGCGAGCAGCCGGATCTGATCGCGAAGCTGCAGCGCTACACCTGCCCGTTCGACATAACCGGTCATCCCACGATCACGCTACCAGGTGGTGCATCGGCAGACGGACTGCCGATCGCGTTCCAGCTCGTCGCCGCTCATCTCGACGAGGCCATGCTCGTGCGCGCCGGCGCGGCGTTCCAGCGGGCCACGTCCTGGCATCGTCGCCATCCTTCCCTCAGCACGCGGAGGCAGCATTGACCGTTCAATCCACGCTCGCTCAGCGCAGCATTTTCCATGGCTGGTTCGTCGTCGCGGCGGCGTTTGCCGTCATGTTCGTCGGCTTCGGCTCCGCCTACACGTTCAGCGCGTTTCTGGAGCCGCTCCAGCGCGATTTCGGCGCCTCGCGCGGTTCGATCTCGCTCGTGTTTTCGATTGCGGGCTTTCTGTACTTTGCGCTCGGGCTCGTCAGCGGTCCCCTCGCCGACCGGCTCGGCTCGCGTCCGCTGGCCGTCGCCGGCATGATCCTGATCGCGGTCGGACTTGCGGCCGCGAGCGCGGCACGTTCCCTTGTCGAGGTCTATCTCGCCTACGGGCTGGGCGTCGGCCTCGGCCTCGGCTGCGCCTATGTTCCCGCGATCGGCGCGGTGCAACGCTGGTTCGTCAAGCGCCGCGGCTTTGCCTCCGGGCTCGCGGTGAGCGGCATCGGGCTCGGTACGCTGGCGATGCCGCCGCTCGCCTCATTGTTGATCGCATCGGTGGGCTGGCGCGGCGCCTATCTGGTGCTGGGTGCGATCGCGCTGGTGCTGGGCGGCGGAGCGTCGCTGCTGATCGAGAACGATCCGAAGCACCGCGGCCTCGGACCCGACGGCGATCCGCCTCGCGAGGCCACGGGCGCAAGCAATGCCGGCGGCGCCTCGGTGCGCGAGGCCGTCCGGTCGACGCGGTTTGTCGCCCTCTACGTATCGTGTCTGGTCTGCTCGTTCGGCGCCTTCGTCCCGTTCGTCCATCTCGTGCCGTACGCGCGCGACCACGGGGTCGCGGCGTCCTCTGCGGTGCTCCTGCTTGGCGTGATCGGGGCCGGCAGCACCGCAGGCCGCTTCTTTCTCGGCGCGCTCGCCGACCGGATGGGCCGCGACCGCTCGCTCATCATGGTCCTGGTCGGAATGGCGTTCGCGATGGCGATCTGGGCCGTCGCCGCCGATGTCTGGACCCTCGCCGCTTTCGCCTTCGTCTACGGCGTGTTCTACGGCGGCTGGGTCGCGGTGCTGCCCGCTGTGGTCATGGACTATTTTGGCGGACGCAACGTCAGCGGAATCATCGGTATTCTCTACACCAGCGTAGCGTTCGGCACGCTGGTTGGCCCGAGTGCGGCCGGCTTCGCCTATGACGTCAACCACAGCTATACGTTGCCGATCCTGATCAGCGCCGCCGCGAACGTCGTCGCGGCGCTGATCGTGGCGGTGATATTGGCGCGCAGCGGAGCCCACGCGATCACCGCAGCGAAGAGCTGATCGACCCGAATTTGGCGTTGAGCTTGGAGCCCATGCCGTTCACGACGGAAATGATGGCCAGCGCGATGCCGGCGGCAATCAGGCCGTATTCGATCGCGGTCGCACCACGCTCGTCGGCGAGGAAGTTCTTCAAGGTGTTTGTCATCGTCGTGTCCTCTCTGTGTCGCTGGCAGGCATGTTCGCAAATCACGTGCCAATGCCGACTTGTGGATCGCCAACATCTTAGATGGTTAAGCCTTGGTTGACCGTGGCACGACCGGCAGGAATTGACCGGCATCGCGAGAGCTTCCGGCAATTCCTGCACGTCCTGCGTCGCGCGCATCGATTGCTTTTGTACGCGGCCGTTCATGTCGCATTAACCGCGCTTCCTAACTTCGCCTCCACATCGTTTCCGTAAACCAACGGATGTTCTCGGGATCAAGAAGCGATCCTGACGTGTGCACGGCAACGATCGACATGATGACGAAATACGGCAGTCGCCTCTTTGACCAGGTCTTCGTGCGCAGCGGACCGATCCGCTGGCTGGTGGTGGGCGGCACGCTGCTGATCGCGGCCATCGCCATTGGCTCGGTCCTGATGGCGCAGAATTTCCGAGAGCGCGCGCTGCGCAACAGCGGGCGCGAGCTGGAAAACACCGTCCTTCTGCTCGCTCATCATTTCGATCAGCAGTTGCAGGATTTCGCGGTCATCCAGAAGGATTTCGTCGACCACGTCCGCGCAACCGGCATCGCAAGCGCCGAGGACTATCGCAAACGCCTCTCCGGTCAGGACGTCCATCGGATGCTTCGCTCGAAGATCGAGGCGCTGCCCTACATGGGCGGCGTCAACATCATCGATGCCGAAGGCAATCTCATCAACTCGTCGACGGCGTGGCCGGCCCCCAAAGTGAACGTCGCCGATCGCGCCTATTTTCGCACTTTCAAATACGATCCTTACTCGCCGAACGTGCTGATCGAGCCGGTGCACAGCCGCGTCTCCGGCGCCTGGACCATCCTGATCGTGCGCAAGATCGTGGGACCGAACGGCGAGTTCATGGGCGCGGTCGGACGCGGCATCGAACCGGCCAATTTCGAGAAGTTCTTCGCCTCCGTCGTGCTCGGCGAAGGCGCCTCGATCTCGATGCTGCATCGCGACGGCACGCTGCTCGCTCGCTATCCCCATTCCAGCGAGCAGATGGGAAGGAATTTCAAGACCGGCCCGTTCGAGCAGCAGAGGATCTTCGGGCTCGATCACTTCGCCGGCCGCATCATGAGCCCCGTCGACGGAGAAGACCGGCTGATCTCCTCGCGTGCCCTGCCCCACTTCCCGATCCTGATGATGGCCACCACGACGCGCGCGGCGGCGCTGACGGACTGGCGCGAGCAGATCGGCATCCTGATCTCGGTTGCGGGCGCCTCCGCGCTCGCCATCGCGGGCGTGCTGATCGCGATCGTGCGCAAGTTGCTGGAGCAGCACCGCGCCTCCCGCGAGCGGCTGACGCTGGAGAAGCAGCGCCTCGACCGCGCCGTCAACAACATGACGCAGGGCCTGCTGCTGTTCGACGCCGAGCGGCGGCTGGTGATCTGCAACCAGCGCTACATCGAGATGTACGGCTTGTCAGCCGAGGTGGTGAAGCCCGGCTCCAGCTTCCATGACATCATCGCCCACCGCAAGGCGACCGGCTCGTTCAGTGGCGACATCGGCGACTATGTCTTCCGCGTGCTGCGCGACATCCATGTGCGCAACTCCATGGTGATCGACACCTCCGACGGGCGCTCGATCCACATCCTCAACGAGCCGCTCGCGGACGGCGGCTGGGTGGCGACCCACGAAGACGTCACCGAGCGCCGGCGCATCGAGGAGCGCATCACCCACCTCGCCCATTACGACGCGCTGACCGACCTGCCCAACCGCACCATGTTCCACGAGCACCTGCGCGCGGAGCTCGCCGCCATCGCCGGCGGCGAAGAGATCGCGGTGCATTACATCGACATCGACGAGTTCAAGGGGGTCAACGACGCGCTCGGCCATCTCGTCGGCGACGAGCTGTTGAAATCGATCGCGACGAGCCTCAGCCAATGCGCAGGTCCGGCGAACTTCGTGGCGCGGCTCGGCGGCGACGAATTCGCCATCGTACAGAGCGCAGTGACGGCGCCGGAGCAGGTCAACGAGCTCGTCGCGCGGGTCTTCCAGGCCATCCGCGCGCCGTTCGACTGCATGGGCCATCATCTCACCACGGACGCCAGTATCGGCATCGCGCTGGCGCCACGACACGGCACCGCGCTGGACCAGATCCTGAAGAACGCGGACATGGCGATGTATGCCGCCAAGGCCGCCGGACGCCGCACCTATCGCTTCTTCGAGCCGGAGATGGACGCCAAGGTCCGCGAGCGGCGGCAGCTCGAGATCGATCTGCGCCACGCCATCGCCCAAGGCGGGCTCGAAGGCGGGCTCGAGGTCTACTACCAGCCCTGTCTCGCCCTGAAGGACGACCGCATCACCGGCTGCGAAGCGCTGGTCCGCTGGCGCCATCCCGAACGCGGCATGGTCTCGCCCGCCGAGTTCATCCCGATCGCCGAAGACACCGGCCTGATCAACGAGATCGGCGAATGGGTGCTGGCCACGGCCTGCCGCGATGCCGCCAACTGGCCCGACGACATCCGCCTCGCCGTCAACGTCTCGCCGGTGCAGTTCAAGAGCGGCACGCTGGCGCTGAAGATCATGGCGGCCCTTGCCGCCTCCAATTTGCCGGCGAGCCGGCTCGAGCTCGAGATCACCGAGGCCGTGCTGATCCGCGACGACGACGCCGCGCTTGCGATCCTGCATCAGCTCCGCGCCATCGGCGTGCGGATCGCGCTCGACGATTTCGGTACCGGCTACTCCTCGCTGAGCTATCTGCACCGCTTCCCGTTCGACAAGATCAAGATCGACCGCTGCTTCGTCAGCGACATCGCCGGTCCCGACGGCTCCGCCAGCATCGTGCAGGCCGTCGTCAACCTGGCTGCCGCCCGCCGCATGACCACCACGGCCGAGGGCGTCGAGACCGAGGAGCAGCAGCGCCTGCTCCGTGCGCTCGGCTGCTCAGAGATGCAGGGCTACCTGTTCAGCGCCGCAAAACCGGCCGACAAGGTGCTGGAGCTGTTCGCGCTGCATCGCAGCCGCCTCGCCCAGCGCGGCGGCGAGGAAAGCCGACGCCGCGAAGCAAGCTAGGGCGGTCTTCGCAACAATTGGAAGCGTCACCGCACGAATTCGCCCGGGAGCGGTCATCCGCTCCCGGGCGATATCTGGACGTCGGAAGGCTTTAGTTCGGTACCGCCGCCTTCGGCGCAGGCTTGGCGGCGACCGCATTCGCGGTCACGCCGTGCAGGAAGTCGTAGGCCGCATGCAGGGCCTTGTCGTCCTTCTCTTCCGGCGGGACGTAGGACTGCGATCCGGTTTGCTCGGTACCGTCGGCGGCCTGCAGATGGCCGCGCATCTGGGACTCCGCCATGGTGTCCATCCGGCCCTTCAGCTCGGGCGGCACGTCCTGGAGGATCTCGATGTCGGGCGCGATGCCTTGGGCCTGGATCGAGCGGCCCGACGGCGTGTAGTAGCGCGCCGTGGTCAGCGCCAGCGCGCCATTGCCGGCGCCGAGCGGAATGATGGTCTGCACCGAGCCTTTGCCGAACGAGCGCGTGCCGATGATCGTGGCACGCTTGTGGTCATGCAGCGCGCCAGCGACGATCTCCGAGGCCGAAGCCGAGCCGCCGTTGACCAGAATCACTAGCGGCTTGCCCTTGGTGAGGTCGCCGCCATGCGCGGTGAAGCGTTGGGTTTCCTCCGGATTGCGGCCGCGGGTCGAGACGACCTCACCGCGCTGAAGGAAGGCGCTCGACACCGAGACGGCCTGATCGAGCAAGCCGCCCGGATTGTTGCGCAGGTCCATCACGTAGCCGACCAGCTTCTCCGGCGGGACCTCCTTGGAGATCGACGCGATCGCCTTCTTCAGGCCGTCGGTGGTCTGCTCGTTGAACGAGGTGACGCGGATATAGCCGATGTCGCCGTTCTCGACGTGGAAGCGCACCGGACGCACATGGATGATCTCGCGCTTGATCGCGACGTCGAGCGGGGCGTCGGCGCCCTTGCGCACGATGGTGAGCTTGGTCTGGGTATCGACCGGCCCCTTCATCTTGTTGACGGCCTGCTCGAGCGTCATGCCCTGCACGGCATCGCCGTCGATCTTGCTGATGAGGTCGCCGGACATGATCCCGGCCTTGGAAGCCGGCGTGTCGTCGATCGGCGAGACGACCTTGACCAGGCCGTCCTCCATCGTGACCTCGATGCCGAGCCCGCCGAACTCGCCGGAGGTGGTCTCCTGCATCTCGGTCCAGGCCTTGTCGTTCATGTAGCGTGAATGCGGATCGAGCGAGGTCACCATGCCGGTGATCGCGCCTTCGATCAGCTTGGAATTGTCGGGCTTCTCGACATAGCTCGCCTTCACCCGCTCGAACACTTCGCCGAACAGATTGAGCCGGGAATAGGCATCATCCGCGCTCGCTGCCGCCCGTGCCGCCCATACTCCACCGTGCGGGCTGGCGACCAGAAGGGTTAGACACGCTCCCGTGAGTGCGCCCAGGGGGAACAGCAGGTTTTTCCGCATGGATAGGCTGGCCTTCTTGCTTGGAGCTTTGCTTTGGGCTTGGCAGGCGCCATGCAAATGGCGATCCAGCCCGCTGTTCACAATACCATTCTGGTTTCTTCAAGGCCGGGACGCCGCGCCGGCGGGTACATCGTAAAAATCCCTTCGCCCGGGCCTAAACTTTTGGCAACGTTCCGAGACCGTTTCGCGCAAGGCGGGAATCGGCCGGCCGGCCCACGCCTCGCAGCTATGCGATTTTAGGATGGTTTTGGAGGGCCGGACACGATACGCGATGACAATAACGCTTCAAATTCTCGGGAGGACAACAATGAACGACGCGCCCCGCATCCGGCCGGAAAGGAACGTCGAACTCGGCGCCAGCGCCGAGCCATTCCAGAACCTGCACGAATTCATCCGCAAGGCGCGCGCCAACCTCAACCAGAACGCCTGGGACTATATCGTCGGCGCCGCCGAGACCGAGACCACGATGCGCCGCAACCGCATGGCGCTCGATGAGATCGCCTTCCGGCCGCGCGTGCTGCGCGACGTCCGCGAGGTCGACGGCTCGGTCGAACTGTTCGGGCGCAGGATGCGGCTGCCGGTGCTGCTGGCCCCTGTCGGCGCACTGGAGATCTTCGATCCGGATGGCGCGGCGAGCGTCGCCCGCGCCTGCGGCACCTTCGGCGCGGCGCACATGCTGAGCTCGGTGTCCGAGCCCGGCCTGGAGAAGACCGCCGAGGCCGCCCCTGATGCGCTGCGGCTCTATCAACTCTATGTGCGCGGCGACGACGACTTCGTCGCCGATGTCGTCAGCCGGAGCGAGAAGAACGCCTACGCTGCGTTCTGCCTGACCGTTGACACCGCCCATTACAGCCGTCGCGAACGTGACATTGCCAAGCGCTATGTTCGCGAGAGCCGCCTGCGCGCCACCGGCGGCGACTACCAGAAGGGCCTGGAGTGGCGGACCGTGAAGATGATCAAGGACAAGTTCAAGATCCCGCTCATCCTGAAGGGCATCGCCACCGCCGAGGACGCCCAGATCGCGGTAGATCACGGCGTCGAGTGGATCTACGTCTCCAACCATGGCGGCCGCCAGCTCGATCACGGCCGCGGCGCCATGCATGTGCTGCCCGAGATCGTCGAGGCCGTGAAGGGACGCGCCAAGATCATGGTCGACGGCGGCTTCTGCCGCGGCACCGACATCGTCAAGGCGATCGCGGCGGGCGCGGACATGGTCGGCATCGGCCGGCTGCAATGCTGGGCATTGGCGGCGGCCGGCGAAGCCGGCGTGAGGCGAATGCTGGAGCTGCTCGAGGACGAGGTGCTGCGCTGCCTCGGCCTCTTGGGCGCCACCTCGTTCGCCGAGGTCAACAAGTCCTGCCTGCACCAGGCGACCGCAACGAATGCGCCTAGCGTGTTCAGCGCGTTCCCGCTGTTCGACCACGACCCCTATCGATATTGAGTGAAAGGATGCAATGAGCTCGCTCTCTCCCGGCAGCGCGGACGCGCTCCTCTTCGATCTCGGGCGCGTCGTGCTCGACATCGATTTCTCCAAGGCGATCGCCTGCTGGGCGGGACATGCCGGCTGCAAGCCGGAAGCCATCGTCGCGCGCTATGTGCGGGACAGCGAAGCCTACCGGCTGCACGAGGTCGGCAAGATCAGCGACGAGGCCTATTTTGACTCGCTGCGCGTCTCGCTCGGGATCGGCATTTCGGACGCGCAGTTCCTGGAGGGCTGGAACGCGATCTTCGCCGGCGAGATGCCCGACATCGCCGAGCTGCTGCCGCGCGCGGCAAAGCAGATGCCGCTCTACGCCTTCTCCAACACCAACCGGCCGCATGTCGACCACTTCTCGAAGGAATATGCCGGCCTGCTCGGCCATTTCCGCGAGCTGTATCTGTCGTCCAGCATCGGCCTGCGCAAACCGGATGTGGAGGCCTTCGACCATGTCGTGGCCGCGATCGGCGTGCCGGCGAACCGTATCGTGTTCTTCGACGATCTTGCCGAGAACATCGAAGGAGCGCGGTCGCGCGGCCTGACCACGGTCCACGTGACGTCGCCCCGCGACGTCGGGAACGCCCTCAGGGCGCTTGGAATCTGATCTCTGGCCGGCAAACCGACGGCCGACGGGCCGACGAGCCGCGAATGGAACTATTTTGCCCCGGGGGCGAGGAACCAAGTCCCTTTGTGCATTTTTATACAGAGTTCCCGGAACGATTGCTCCTCTCAGGACTCATGAGTCCGTTGGGAATTCTACATCGGATCAATCGTCGTGTTGGGCAAAACCTACCTCACCAAGCAGGCCTCTCTGCTGATGAAATTCGCCAGAACCACCTCGGATTCTGACCTTTCCGCAAAACTGATCAGCAAGGCCGCCGACCTGAAATCCCAGGCGGACCCGCTGCCTGACAAGGATCAAGGCCCCGCAGCGCCGGACGTCAGTCCGTACAAGCAGCCGGGGGGCTGACCGATGCTGGCCGTGGCTCTCGTCTTTCTCGTCCTCGCCATGGCCATCCTCGTACCGGTCTGTCTCGCCTTCTGGATCATGCCGCGGCGGACTTGATGCTCACCCTTCATCGTAGAGCGGATGACGCAGGACAAATCATCCTGCGCGGCCACTGTTTTGCCTCTGCGCCTGCACTCGGCTAGAACTCTCGCCGCCGATTTGCCCGAACGGGCCCAGCAGGAGTTTTCACCCGTGGCCCTGATGCCGGTATCCGATGCGCTCGCCGCGGTGCTGGCGGGCGCAGAGCCGCTGCCTGAAGAGATGATCGCGCTCGACGCAGCCTTCCACCGCGTGCTGGCGCGCGATGTCGCGGCGCGGCGCACGCAGCCGCCGCAGGCGATGTCGGCAATGGACGGCTATGCGGTGCGCGCGGTCGATGCGGCGAAGATCGACTCCCAGCTCACCCTGATCGGCGAGGTCGCGGCGGGCCGCCCGTTTGCGGGATCGGTCGGCGCCGGCGAGGCCGTGCGTATCTTCACCGGCGGTGTCGTTCCCGATGGCGCTGATTCGGTCGTGATCCAGGAGGATACGGTCGCGGACGGCAAGTGCATCACCATCAAGGAAGCCGCCGTAACGGGGCGGCACATCCGCCCCGCCGGCGTCGACTTCTCGGAAGGCGACGTGCTGCTGTGCAAGGGAGCCCGGCTCACCGAGCGCGACCTCGCGCTCGCCGCCGGCATGAATTACCCGCAACTGCCTGTCCGACGACGCCCGAAGGTCGCGATTCTCGCGACCGGCGACGAGTTGGTGATGCCGGGCACCACGCCCGGTCCCGGCCAGATCGTTTATTCGAACGGCTACGCCCTGCACGCGCTCGCCCGCAGCGAGGGCGCCGATACCATCGACCTCGGCGTTGCCGCCGACACGCTGGAGGCCACCACGGCCGGCATCGGCCGCGCGCGGGAGAGCGGCGCGGACATCCTGATCACGACCGGCGGCGCGTCGGTCGGGGACCACGATCTGGTCCAACAGGCGCTGAGGGACGAAGGTATCTCGATGGCGTTCTGGAAGATCGCGATGCGGCCGGGCAAGCCGATGATGAACGGGCGGCTCGGCGCGATGCGCGTGATCGGCCTGCCCGGCAATCCCGTGTCATCCTATGTTTGCGGCTTCCTGTTCATGGTGCCGTTGATTCGCGCGCTTTCGGGCCGTTCGATGATTCATCACCGCCGCGAACGCGCAGTGCTCGGCCGCGATGTCGGCGCCAACGACCAGCGCGAGGATTATCTGCGCGCACGCCTCGAGCTGCGCGACGACGGCACGCTCCTCGCCCTTCCGGTCAATCACCAGGATTCCTCGCTTCTTGCGAATCTCGCTGCGGCACAGGCACTTCTCGTGCGCGCGCCATTCGCGCCGAAGGCCGAAGCCGGCACGCCTTGCGAGGTCTTGCGGCTGCCCGTCTGATCGCTTCGTTCGCGTGCGTTCCGCGAACTTTGTCGCGTTCACGGTAAATTAAGCAGTTGCGGAACATGTATCGAACATATAGTGTCCGTTCATGATTTGTTTCGAGCATGTAGCGGCTTACTGCTGAATTCAGCGTCTCGGAATCGAACGACATCAACCGGGGGATTTTGGTCGAGATGTTAACGCGCAAACAATACGAGCTCCTGCGGTTCATCAGCGAACGGCTGAAGGAAAGCGGCGTGCCGCCCTCCTTCGACGAGATGAAGGACGCGCTCGACCTGCGCTCGAAATCGGGCATCCATCGCCTGATCACCGCGCTTGAGGAGCGTGGCTTCATCCGGCGCCTGCCCAACCGCGCCCGCGCCATCGAGGTGATCAAGCTGCCCGAGCTTCAGGCCGCCGCCGGTAGCCGCCGCGGCTTCACGCCGAGCGTCATCGAAGGCAATCTCGGCAAGGTCCGCACGACCTCCAGCCCGTCCGCGGACGAGGGCGAGCGCCCCGTCGCGGTGCCCGTGATGGGTCGTATCGCGGCCGGTACGCCGATCGAGGCCTTGCAGACCCGCAGCCACACCATCAGCGTACCGCCTGACATGCTCGGCTCGGGCGAACATTACGCGCTCGAAGTGCGCGGCGATTCCATGGTCGAGGCCGGCATTCTCGACGGCGACATGGCGCTGATCCAGCGCAACGAGAGCGCCGACACCGGCGATATCGTGGTGGCGCTGATCGACGACGAGGAAGCAACCCTGAAGCGCTTCCGCCGCCGCGGCGCCTCGATCGCGCTCGAGCCCGCCAATGCAGCCTATGAGGTCCGCATCCTCCCGCCCAACCGGGTGAAGATCCAGGGCAAGCTGATCGGGCTGTACCGGAAGTACTGATACCGGACGCGCCGGTACCGGTTACTTGGCGCCCCGCGCGCTTTCGATCGGCATCGCCGATCCGAGATTGGAGCGGACGATTGTCCGCTTCCGCTGGATAGTCTTTCTGGTTTCGCGCAGATTATCCGGCCCCTCCTCCAGCGGTACATCCTCGGCACGCCGCACGAAGCAGCCCTGCTTCGCGGCCTTCAGGTTCGAGGGGCAGTCATGCGCCGGATCGTTCAGATCACAGTTGCCGTGGCGCTGATCGCAGCATCAGCGTCGCAAGCCTTGGCCGCACAAGCCCTGGCCGCGCAATCGCGACCCCATGTCCGCAAGGATACCGCCGTGAGCGAGGAAGCCCGCAAGGCCCGCGACGCCGTCGACAAACCGTCGCGGCCGGGCTGGCAATATTCCGGCTGGTCGGCGCCTGCGGGGCGCTGACACGCGCCTCCGGAATGCACAGGGGCGGGCTTTGTTCCTGGTGGATTCGGGAAAGATAATGTGATTGCGGTCTGCGGCGGCGAGCCGTAGATTTGCCTACAACCGGGCAGAACCTTTCACATTTCCACTCTGATAGAGGCCTGCGCCTCGATTGAGAGACGTGGGTCGCTATCCCTGCATGAGGAGCACCCGATGTGTGACTACAGCCTGCATGCCGTCGCGTCGCGCCCCGCCGAAGTCGGCGAGACGATCGTCACGACAACCTTCCGCGGCACCTCGACGCGCGGCTTTGCCTCCGCAGCCGATCCGACCGTCGCGGTCTGCCTGCTCCCGGGAACGGAGCTCGCCTTCGCCGACAACGTCCGCTACGACAATCGCTGGATCTGGACGCGCACCGTCAATTCGCGCGTCGGCAAGTTCGGCAAGATCGATCCGCACATTCCCGATCGCCATCATGATGCGATCGAATTCCCCGACGGCAAATCCGTGCTGGTGACGCAGCTGGTCGAAGGCCAGCGCGCGACCGTGCTGCAACTACCGGTGACCCAGCCGGTCGGCGAGCGCGAGCACAAGCCGCAGATCATCACCGACAGCCGGCCGACCATCACCCGCCTGCCGATCGGCTGACATAGCCATTCCCCGCCGGCAGGTCGGGCCGGGATTGAAAATCGCCATCGCCGGCCGAGGCCGGCGAGATGTTGTCGTTCGTGTCCCGCGAAACTCCATCGGGCGGACCGAGCCGTTGCGCCTCCCACCGCACGAAGTTTGCGCTGTCCTGCCTGAATTTTGAACGTCCGTTCCGCAGCCAAATGGCCGATGCTTGGTGCGGCTGAGACGGCGGACACGTTCGATGAAGACCTTCATTCGCGTCGTTGAACTCTGGGTGCCTGACCGCACGCGCATGCGGCTTGAATTCGGCGGCGGCCTCTACGGCGAAGGGTTGTCCGCGTTTAGGGACGTGAGCGAGGATCTGCAGTTCGGATATGACGAGGGGCTTCCCGGCAAGGCCTGGGCCAGCGGCCACCCCGTGATCCTCACCAGATTCACCGATTCCTATTTCAAGCGGACCGATCAGGCCATCGCCGCCGGGCTGACCTGCGGCGTGGCGGTGCCGGTGTTTTCAGGCGAATTCCTGCAAGCCGTCATGGTGCTGTTCTGCGGCGACGACGAGGCCCATGTCGGCGCGATCGAGCTCTGGCACAACGATGCCGAAACCTCCCACGAGATGGCGCTCGTCGACGGCTATTACGGCACCGCCGACATGTTCGAATTCAACTCCCGCCACACCAGATTTCCGCGTGGCTTCGGCCTGCCCGGTCGCATCTGGAAAGCCGGCCTGCCGCTGATCATCAAGGACCTGCACGATGCCAGGAGTTTTCTGCGCTGGGAGGACGCCGCCAAGGTCGGAATCAATCTCGGCGTCGGCGTTCCCTACCGGACCGGCACCGATCAGACCTGGGTGCTGACATTCCTCTCGGCGCAGGCGACCCCGATTGCGCGACGCTTCGAGATCTGGGTCCCGGACGAGGCCCGTTCGGCGTTGGTCTTCCGCGCCGGCGATTGCAGCGCGCAGACCGACCTCGCCGCGCTCTATGCGACGAAATCCATCGCCAAAGGCGAAGGCAGCATCGGCGGGGCCTGGGCCACCGGCATGCCCGCGCTCAACGACGATCTCGCGTGTGACGGCTCGATCGCGGCCTTGCATGCCAGCGCCTCTGGACTGAGCCAGATGGTGGTCCTGCCGGTAATCGGCAACGCCAGGCTCGACGCCGTGCTGGCCTGGTATCTGTAACCCGTCCGCTCAATCCTCGGCCTGCAAGTCGGCCTCCGCTGGCGTCGCGTCGCGATTGCGGGGCGCGGCCGTCTTCGGCGCAAGGCTCCCGTCGAAATCGCCCTCGCCGGCGGCTGCCGGCGACCACGGGCGGTCTGCCCCCCTCGCCTTCGCCGCCTGAACCGCAAAGCCATCGCCGCTTCGCGTCAGCGCCAGCGCGCCTTGCCGTGCGAGACGCTGACGGTCGACAACCATCGCCGCGCAATCCGGCGGCGCCGGCCGCGCCGTCACCACCAGCGCGGCACGGCTGCAATCGTCAACCAATGAATCGATGCGCAAGGCCAGCGCGACCAGGCGCCCGTCGGCGAGCGGCGTCACGCAGCCGGCCTCGTCGCACGACACGCCGGCGGCCAGTGAGGCACTGCCGGCGTCGCGCGGATCGGCGTCGGCGGCGAGCCATTCCTTCAGAAGAAAACCGTCCTTGCTCGACCTGATCAGATGCATGTGCCCATCCCTGCCCCGCACCGCGACGCTCTGGCCGTCACCGGCGATCAGGATATCGGGCTGCCGCGCGCACAGTCCCCAGAGGATCGCGGCGAACAGCACCACCGCACCGGCCCAGCGCAACGGCGTGCGCAACAAGCCCATCACGATAATTCCCAGGCTTGCGGCGATCAGCGGTGCGATGCCGAACGCCGAGATGCGGCCGACCGCGCCCGGCAGCGCGGCCACCCAGCGCGACACCGCAACCATCCAGTCGATGCCGATCCCCATCAGCCACCAGAACGGACCATCAAGTCCGAACGGCGCTGCAATCAAGCCCAACAGGCCCGCGGGCATCACCAGGGCCGAAACCACCGGCATCGCCCCGAGGTTGGCGAGCACGCCGAACGGGGTGACGCGGTGAAAATGGAAGGCGGCATAGGGCGTGGTCGCGAGCCCCGCGATCAGCGAGGCCAGGAACAGCATCGCGATTTCGCGCCCGCCCCACATTGCAATTCGCGCGGTCGCCGAATGATCGGGCGACGCAAACAGGTTCGGCATGCCGATCTGCACCAGCGCCACCAGTCCGAGCGTCGCGGCGAAGGACATTTGAAAACTCGGATGCACAAGTGCTTCCGGTGCGACCGCGAGCACGATGAGCGCGGCCACCGCCAGCGTGCGGAAGGTGATGGCACGGCGATCGACCATGACCGCGATCAGCACCACCGCCGTCATGAAGAACGAGCGTTGCGTGGCGACCTCCGCGCCCGACAGCAGCAGATAGAACGCGGCTGCGACCAAGGCCGCGGCCGCCGACCATTTCTTGATGGCGAAGCCGGCCGCCATTCCAGGGATCAACGCCAGCAGCGCGCGCACCGCGAAGAAGACCACGCCGGCGACGACCGCCATGTGATAGCCGGAAATCGAGAGCACATGGCCGAGCCCCGAGATGAACATGGCGTCGTTGACGGGCGTGGTAATCGCATCGCGCCGGCCCGTGAGCAGCGCGGTCGCAATCGCCCGGTTGTCGCCCTCGAGCGTGGCGCGGATGCGCGCATCGATCGCATCGCGCAGACCCTGCATGAAGGCGGCATAACGTAGCCGCAAGCCACCGGCATCCGGCGGCACCGATGCCGCAATCGTGCCCATCACGAAGCCGGAGGCGCCGATGCCCTGGAAGAACATGTCGCGCGAAAAGTCATAGCTGCCGGGGCGCACCGGCGACAACGGCGGCAACAGCCGCGCCTTCAACTGCACGAAGCTGCCGACCTCGGGCGCAGTCCCCTTGCGCACGGAGAGGCGCACGCGCTCGAGCTTGACGTCGCTGCGCTGCGCCTCCATCGCCGTGACGCGCAGCACGAAGCGGTCGGTGCGCTCGCGGATGTCGCGGGTCTCCACGAAGCCCGACAGCGAGACGGAATAAAGCGGCTTTGCCAGCACCGTGTGCGCGATCCGCGCCGTCTTCCAGGTCGCCGTGGCAAAGCCGGCCGCGACCGCCGCGATCATGATCGCCGGCGCAAACAACCGGCTCCGCCGCAACAGCACGGCGCCAAGCATGAGTGCGACGGCCGTTGCGGCAACAACCCACAGCACCGGTTCATGATCGGCGGCAAAGTAGAGCGCGATGCCGCCGCCGAACGCGACCGGCACCCACGGCAACAATCGCCCAGCGCCGGCCTCGGCGCGCGCCCATTCGCGCAGGGTCTCGGCCAGCGACGTCCAGAGGTCGAACCCTGCCGGCACGAGGCCGCCCGCGGATGCAGCTCGGCCGACGGGCCAAGTCCCCGCGATCCAAGTCCCCGCAACCCCCTGGGACCGAACTGGCCGGCCCGGCTCCGCCATTCCCTGCACCTTACGATACGCGACAGGCCTGGAGGCTACCGGAACGTGCAGGCTGGCGAATGGCGATTATATACTTGACACCACAAGGCCCAATCCCTAGAATCGCCGTAGTTTCTAGGGATTTGGCCTCATGTCTCAGTTCAACGCGCCCCACTTCCAGAGCCACGAAGCAGCCCGCGAGTACCTTGAAGGTCTCCGCTGGGGCGCTGAGCGCGTCTGTCCGCACTGCGGCGTTGTCAATCAGTCGTTCGGCACCAAGAAGCCCGGCGTCTACCGCTGCCGCGTCAAGGAGTGCCGCAAGGACTTCTCAGTGACGACCAAGAGCGTGATGGAAAGCAGCCACATCAAGCTCCACGTCTGGCTACAGGCGTTCTACCTGATGGCGTCGAGCAAGAAGGGCGTTAGCTCGCACCAGCTCCATAGGGCCTTGGGCATCACGTACAAGTCGGCTTGGTTCCTCACCCATCGCATCCGTGAAGCGATGCGCGCTGGCGGCTTGCTCCCGCCCATGGGCGGCGGCGGCAACCCGGTTGAAGTTGACGAAACTTTCTACGGCCGCGTCAAAGGTATGCCGAAGAAGGGCCGTTACGCATGGGCGAACAAGAACGTTGTTCTTACGCTTGTGGAACGCGGCGGTGCCGCTCGCAGCTTCCACATTGACGGCGTTCGCGCTGGCGAAATCCTGCCGATCATCCGCGCCAACCTCAGCAAAGAGGCGCGCCTGATGACTGACGAAGCCAACGCTTACAAGTACATTGCCGAAGTCGAAGGCATCAGCCACGAGACCGTGAACCACTCCAAAGACGAGTACGTTCGCGGCGACATCACCACCAACACGGTGGAAGGATATTATTCGATCCTCAAGCGCGGCATGAAGGGCGTCTATCAGCATTGCGCTGAGAAGCACCTGCACCGCTACCTTTCAGAATTCGACTTCCGTTACAGCAACCGCGTTGCGCTCGGCATCGACGACGGAGAACGCGCGGACCTTGCCATCAAAGGCGCGGCTGGCAAGCGTCTGACGTATCGTCAATCTCACTAAGACCGATCTGTCCCGGCTGGCTCGGCGCTTCATTCGCTGGCGCGCGAAGAAGCATCCGCCCAAGAAGCCGATCCGCGTCAAATACTGGCGAACGCGCTAGTTGTGTAAAACCCGTACAAAGCCGGAACGCGGACTACCAATACGGGAATCAGGATATACTGGAACATGATTCGAGAGGGGCCCTGTGGCGGGGCTCCCTCCCGAACCCGCATTCACAGCTCGGGGCTGCTAGCGGGCATTGGCGATACCAACAGCCGGACAATGAGTCCGGATTCGTCAGCAGTCAATAGTGGCCCCACCTTAGAAAGGGGCCAGAATGGCCGGAAATACCTATTGGTTGACGTTTCGCATTCACGACGACGCAACTTATGAGCACCGTCGCGACAAGCTCTACGAAGCGATCGACAATCTGTCATCGAAGTGGTGGCTCGAACCAACTTCATTCATTGCGTTCTCTTCGGAACAGAGTGCCGATACAATCGCAGCCAGAATAAAGGCGTCCTTCAACCCAGCAACCGACATGGCGCTACTCGGAATGACTGAGTACAAAACAGCGCGGCTAATCGGCAAGTCAGATGATCAAGACGTTTATAAGTTGATCCCCTTCCTAAAGAAGGTTTGACGCACTTCGATTGGCACATTGAGCATCCTTGCGATCCAACGGATTAGCCGGCTTCTGCTCATTGCTTCCTTCATGACTTGGAAGCCCGGCTCTGGCCGGGCTTCTTCTTAGCCTTCTTCACCTTCGGCTTTTCCTTCAACGGCTCATGAGGCGTTTTTAGCGCGCCACGTAGCGCAGCCTCGAAACGCTCTTGGGCTTCTTTCTCGTCAAACTCTTCGGTCTGATCTTTGCCCATCATTCTCCCCATAGACTGGCTCAGGTTCGTCGTGAGTGGAGAACCAAAACACCTTTCGATAACGCGCGTCGGGTCCGATCTCTGCGCCCGAATTGGCTGTTCTTCAAACCTTGTAATGATGGATCATCATTACGCGCTGAAGTGCACCCATAAACACCGCATTACACCGGATCACTTCCAGGTTCTGCCTGCAACTCTCACATATGGCCGGGTAGTCGCCGATAGAAGCAGGCACCTTAGCTTTTTTCATTTCGACCACATCTTCGGCCAATGGTTTCAGGCAACCATCAAAACCAACCTCGCCGGAAACGAGCTATGGGTGGTTACCTTCCACCCCGCCAGCGACAAGGAAGTCCGCCGGATGCTCAAGAAATACGGCGAAGTGTCCTGAAACTAGAACGGGCAGCCGAAGCTGCCCGTTGAAGAATGCGCGGTGGGACTCCAACCCCCACATAATGCACACCGCTGGCTGAATCTCTCCTCCCTGACTCCCCACGAGAGGGAAAAAGGAAAGACCAGCGGGGCCACGGCCGGGAGATTCACCGTGTCACGCGCAACCCGGAGAGTAACCGACTCGGTTACCAAATGCATTACGAACCAAAGGCGAACCCTAAATATGGTTCCCGAATTGGCGCCGGCCTGTCACCACAAATCAACACTTTGTGCCTTGTGGTGTCAAGTATATAATTCCCTGGCGAATAGCGGTACGGATCAGGAACGGAGCGAAGGTCCCCCTACTTTTCCTCTTCCATCGTCACGGCGACGTCCGCCTTGGCCGAGAGCCGAACCTTGTTGCCCTCGACACCGGCGACGAGGCCCTTGTCGATGAAGTGATGGTGGCCCTTGTGGCTACCCTCGCCGCTATCCTTCTTGGTCAGCTTGATGCGGTTGCCTTCGACGCGATCGACGGTGCCGATGTGGACGCCGTCGGCGCCGATGACTTCCATATGCTCTGCGATGTTCTGCATGGTGAGATCCTTGTTGGGGACCCACACAACGCCTGAGAGGCCTTTCCGTTCGTTCGTGACAAAACCGCCCGGCGCGATGGGCGACCGTTCCATCTCGGGACGGGTCACTCGGTTCAGGTCGATTGAGCCGAAAGTCTCATAAGACGCCAGCCCCGGCGGGATTACATTGCTTCTACGCCTCCCCGGCAGACGGGCAGGTCGTGATGGCTCGCGGTACCGAAGAGACCGCTGGAGCTCTTTCTCAGGTGGCTCAAGCGTCCCTGAGACCAGGCGTTGCGGACGCAACTCGCAATTCTCGCCTGTAGCGTTCGCGCACCAAGCGTACTCCGCGAGCGAATGGGCGCTGAAAAGCGCCAGGAGTAGCGTTTGAATTTGATAGGAGCAGCACATGGCAGTTCAAGTACCGAGCGATTTTCGCCGCGTGATTGTTGCTGCATCGGTGGGAAACGTCATCGAATGGTATGATTTCTATATCTTTGGCAGCCTGGCCGCAGTTCTGTCGGTCAAGTTCTTCGAGCAGTCCCACCCGGTTGCAGCCCTCCTCAGCACGATCGCGCTGTTCACTGCAGGCTTCCTGATCCGTCCGCTGGGAGCTTTCCTCTTTGGATGGATGGGCGACCGGGTCGGGCGAAAATATACGTTCCTCATCACGCTGAGCGGAATGGGACTGGGTACGGGGGCAATCGGGTTGATCCCGACCTACCAGTCCATCGGTCTGACGGCGGCGTTCCTTCTATTCGGCTTGCGCATGATCCAGGGTCTGTGTCTGGGCGGCGAATATGGCGGCGCCATCACCTATGTCGCAGAGCATGTTCCGGACGAGAAGCGCGGCTACTACACCGGCTGGCTGCAGACCTCGCCAACTCTCGGCATCGTAGTGTCCCTGGCCGTGATCATCCTGACACGGACCTGGTTCGGCAATCAGGCCTTCGACGAATGGGCATGGCGCGTTCCGTTCCTGGTGTCCTTCCTGCTGGTGGCCATTGCGATCTATATCCGCCTCCAGCTCCAGGAGACGCCGATCTTCCAGGAGATCAAGGCCCGCGGACAGATGACGAGGAATCCGTGGAAGGAGGCCTTCCTCAGTTCGAACATCAAATACATCGGGATCGCCATCGTGGTCCTGATCGGACAGGGCGTGGTCTGGTACAGTGGTCAATTCTGGGCGCTGTACTTTCTGCAGCAGGTCTCCAAGGTGGACCCGCTGACCTCGGCCTACATCGTGGGAGCGGCGCTGCTCATTGCAACGCCGAGCCTGATCTTCTTTGGCTGGCTGTCGGATCAGATCGGCCGCAAGCCGGTGATCCTCGGAGGCATGCTGCTCGCCGCGATCACGTACTATCCGCTGTACCTGTGGCTGGGATCGGTCACGCAGCCCGGAAACATCAACTATCCGACCGCGATCTTCATCATCTTCATCCTCGTTTGCTATGTCGGGATGGTGTACGGGCCGGTCGGCGCGTTTCTGGCGGAATTCTTCCCTGCCAGGATCAGGTACACGTCGGTCTCCGTGCCGTACCACATCGGCAACGGTTGGGGTGGCGGATTGGTGCCGTTCATCACCTCGGCGGCATTCGCCGCGACCGGCAGCATCGGCTACGCACTGATCTACCCGATCGTCGTCCCCGCGGTGTGCTTCGTGCTCGCTGTCTTCCTGATGCCGGAGACGCGCAAGATCAGCATCTGGCAGCCGATCGAGCCCAGAACCGCACCGTGACGGAATAATCTTGGTGCTGGTCTTGGTGTAGGATCGCAAGGCCCTGCACCATCGCCGCATGGGCCCCAGCGCGATGACGATCACTCGGGTCCTCGTTACGCCCAAGCGTTGTCCTCGGCATGCTCAAGTCGAGCCTCGCCTCCGGCGGATAGCGGTCGGCGGAGAATTCGGCCGATTGCTCTTGTCAGCCGGCCGGGTGATGCCAGCGATCGTGCCACCAGGCGCTGAAATCGCGATCGGTCACCAGCTCCCAGCCACCGAGCAAGATCACCAGCAGGCCCGACAATACGCTGCTCGCCGTGGATGACGCCTGGTCATAGCCAATGGTCCAAGGCGCCAGCACCAACGCCAGGCCCAACAGCATTTCGCCCCACTCTTCCAGGTAGGACGGGATGACAAGAGCCTCTACGGCAAACAGCATGACGCCGAGCCCAAGGGCGATGGTGATCCAGACAGCCGCCCCGGATAAACCCAGGACAAACGACGACAGGACCAGCCACACGCCCACCAACAGGCTGGCAGCGTCTTGCCAATGTTGGATGCGCATAATGCTCACCTCCCTCTGCTATTTATATGGGGGCGCACCGATGAAGATGCATCCGTCCGGCCTGCGTTGTGTTGCCGCGACTGCCGGTCCAGAACCGGTGTTCAATCCTGGCCGCCCATGCCCCCGGAAAAGGCCCTTGCGAGTGCGACGCACCAGGATGCAGACTGTCGAAGCTTGACAGGTGTCAATATCTACCGTTCTCGGCCCACCCAGTTCGCGCCCGGAACAAGAGGGAGATGACGCCATGCGAGAAATAGAAATCCACGACTATGCGCGGCAGTTGCTGGAAGCACATGGCCCCAAGGCCATTGCCGAAGCCGCCCAGAACGCGATCGATCTCGAGTCAAAGGGCGATCTCGAACTGGCACAAACCTGGCGGCATATCGAAGACGCCATGAAGCTCATGCGCGGGCCACATCAAAGCTAAAACTGCCGGCGGGCCTGCGAAGCTGCCTGACTGCGAGCGGTGCGCCATGCCGGATTGAGGCTGACGCGACGCCAACGCTGAACGTGGACCACAGTCCGTCGCAAGCCGCTCGGTTGCGGCCGAACGGCAGCGCGATCTCAGGACGCTGATCTGGGAGCGAAGCCATGGTTGCGAAATGTGCGACAGCCGAAGATCTCGTGAAGGCGATCAAGGACGAGACGGTCCAGATGATCGATTTGCGGTTCACCGACTTGCCGGGGGTGTGGCAACATTTTTCCGTCCCGCCAAGCGCGGTGAATGCCGATGCACTCAATGAGGGCATTGGATTCGATGGCTCATCGATCCGCGGCTTCCAGGAGATCCAGGAAAGCGACATGCTGGTTGTCGCGGATCCGGCGACGGCATTCGTCGACCCCTATAGTCAGGCAAAGACGCTGGTCCTCATCTGCAACATCAGAGACCCGGTGACCGGCCAATCCTATAGCCGGGATGCCCGCTACATCGCCCAGAAAGCCGAAACCTACCTCAAGGGCACCGGGCGCGCCGATACGAGCTACTTCGGCCCGGAAGCGGAGTTCTTCGTATTCGACGACGTGCGCTACGGACAGGGCATCAACTACGCGATGCACGAAATCGACTCCAGCGAAGGCAGCTGGAACACCGGCGCAGAGGAAGCGCCGAATCTGGGCCACAAGCCGCGCCCGAAGGAAGGATACTTTCCCGTCCCCCCGACCGACAGCATGCAGGCGCTGCGCACCGAGATGGTTCTGACGATGGAGCATCTGGGAATCCAGATCGAAGCCCATCACCATGAAGTCGCAACAGGCGGCCAAAATGAAATCGACATGCGCTTCACGACCCTCACCCGCATGGCCGACAATCTGATGATCTACAAATATGTGGTGAAGAACACCGCCCATCAGCATGGCAAGACCGCGACATTCATGCCGAAGCCGCTGTTTGAGGACAACGCTTCGGGCATGCACGTTCATCAGAGCCTCTGGAAGGGTGAGACCAATCTCTTTTATGACAAAGCCGACTACGCCGAGCTGAGCGAGCTTGGCCGCTACTACATCGGCGGGCTATTGACCCACGCCTGGGCTCTCTGCGGTCTTTGCGCCCCGACCACGAACTCCTATCGGCGTCTGGTGCCGGGCTATGAGGCTCCGATCAACCTGGTCTACTCCCAGCGCAATCGTTCAGCCTGCTGCCGGATTCCAATGTATTCGCCGAACCCGCGGGCAAAGCGCGTCGAGTTTCGCTCGCCTGATCCCTCCTGCAATCCCTATCTGGCCTTCGCCGCAATGCTGATGGCCGGCCTCGACGGCATCAACAACCGGATCGACCCGGGCAGCCCGATCGACAAGAACCTTTACGACCTCCCGCCTGCCGAAGCGAAGGAGGTGAAGTCAACACCGGGATCGCTGGAGCAGGCGCTTGACGCGCTCGAGCGAGATCACGCCTTCCTGCTGCGCGGTGATGTGTTTACAGCCGACGTGATCGAAACCTGGCTTGACTACAAGCGAAAGAAGGAGGTCGATGCGATCCGGCTGCGCCCTCATCCTTATGAGTTTCACCTCTACTACGATATCTAAAGCCCGATGATTCTAGGATGAATCGTCATCGCGCTTTAGGTTGTTGTTTGAGCATGATCTTTTTCGGAAAACCGCTGCACACTTTTCCGGATCGTGCTCTATAGCGATCGCCCCCTGAGGGAGGCCGGCCCACGACTCAATCAGCGGAGTCACGGACGAAACGTGATGGTTCGCGATCTTCCAATCGCCGGCCTCACGGACAACCACCCAGGTGATCTTCACCGAAAGCGGCGGACCTTCCTCGCCGAGGTCGAAAGAGGCGATGCCCGCCATATTGATCACATCAGGCGCGACCCGCGCTGATGCCACGTCAGAGAACGTGACGCGCGGCGAGCGCCAGCGCGGCAGGCCATTGAAATAGGCCACCACGCCTTCCCGGCCGCGATAGAGCCTTGGATTCGAACCGAAGAAGAAAACGCTCTTCGAATAGAGAGACGACAGCGCCGCGGCGTCGAGCTTCTCGAAGCCGGCGCACCATTTCGCGATGATGGCGGAAACGATGGCGTCGGCTTCACTGCTCATAGGCCCAATCCCCTCAGCCCTTGGCCACTTCCTTCGCGAACGTGTCGCGCAGGCCGATGGTGCGCGAAAACACCGGCTTGCCCGGCGTCGAGTCCTTGTCGCGCACGAAATAGCCCTGACGCTCGAACTGCATCGGCTCGGTCGAATTGCTCTCCGCAACCGATGCCTCGATCCGCGCGTTGGAGAGGATCTCCAGCGACTGCGGATTGAGATCGGCCGCGAAGTTCGAGGCGTCCGGGCTCGGATTGGAGAACAACTGGTTGTAGATGCGGATCTCCGCCGGCACCGACGTCGCCGCCGGCAGCCAGTGCATGGTCGCCTTGACCTTGCGGCCGTCGGGCGCGTTGCCGCCCTTGGTCGCGGGATCGTAGGTGCAGCGCAGCTCCACCACTTCGCCCGCGTCGTTCTTGATCACGCCGGTGCACTTGACGAAATAGGCGTAGCGCAGCCGCACCTCGTTGCCCGGCGACAGGCGAAAGAACTTCTTGGGCGGGTGCTCCATGAAGTCGTCCTGCTCGATATACAGCTCGCGGCCGAAATTGATCTTGCGCGTGCCGGCCGAGGGATCGTCGGGATGGTTGATCGCTTCGAGCTCTTCGGTCTGCCCTTCCGGATAGTTCTCGATGACCACCTTGAGCGGCCGCAGCACGCCCATGCGCCGCTGCGACGTGCGGTTCAGCTCCTCGCGGATGCAGAATTCCAGCATGCCGACGTCGACGACGCTGTTGGCCTTGGCAACGCCGATGCGCTTGACGAATTCGCGCAAGGCTGCCGGCGGCACGCCGCGGCGGCGCATCCCCGCCACAGTCGGCATGCGCGGATCGTCCCATCCGGCGACATGGCCGTCGCGGACGAGCTGGGTCAGCACGCGCTTGGACAGCAGCGTGTAGGTCAGGTTGAGCCGCGCCATTTCGTACTGGTGCGGCTTGGACGGCACCGGCAGCTTTTCGATGAACCAGTCGTAGAGCGGCCGATGGTCCTCGAACTCCAGCGTGCAGATCGAGTGCGTGATGCCCTCGATCGCGTCCGACTGGCCGTGCGCATAATCGTAGCTCGGATAGATGCTCCACTTGGTCCCGGTGCGCGGATGGTGCGCATGCAGGATGCGGTACAGCACGGGGTCGCGCAGGTTGATGTTGCCCGCGGACATGTCGATCTTGGCCCGCAGCACACGCGCGCCGTTCGGGAATTCACCGGCCTTCATGCGGCGGAACAGGTCGAGATTCTCGTCCACGCTGCGGTCGCGGAACGGCGAGTTCTTGCCCGGCTCAGTCAGCGTGCCGCGCGCGAGGCGGATCTCCTCCTGGGTCTGGTCGTCGACATAGGCGAGCCCGTCACGGATCAGCTGCTCCGCCCATTCGTACAGGCGGTCGAAATAGTCCGAGGCGAAGAACAGGTTCCTGCCCCAATCGAAGCCGAGCCAGTGCACGTCCGCCTGGATGGAATCGATGTATTCCTGCTCTTCCTTGACCGGGTTGGTGTCGTCGAAGCGCAGATGGCAGCGGCCCGGAAACTCCTGCGCGATGCCGAAATTGAGCGCGATCGACTTGGCGTGGCCGATATGCAGGTAGCCGTTCGGCTCCGGCGGGAACCGGGTCACGATCTCCCTGTACTTGCCCTGATCGAGGTCGGCCTGGATGATGTCACGAATGAAATCGCGCCCAACCTCGTTCGCCACCGGTTCTGTCATTACGAAAATCCTGTAGGGAAATCAGCGGCCCTTCTGCCAAATTCGCTTGGCTGAGCCAAGAGCTTAGCGGTCCGCTGCCGGGCTTTAGTTATGCTCCGGTCCTGTTATATACCACCGCCTCCAATGCATAGGCCCTGCCAAGAATGACCGATTCCGTCGTCACCCGCTTTGCTCCCTCGCCGACCGGCTTCCTCCATATCGGGGGCGCCCGCACAGCGCTGTTCAACTGGCTCTATGCGAAAAAGCACGGCGGCAAGATGCTGCTCCGGATCGAGGACACCGACCGGGAGCGCTCCACGGAGACTGCGATCGGCGCCATCCTCGACGGCCTCAAATGGCTGGAGCTCGGCTGGGATGGCGACGTCATCTACCAGTTCAGCCGCGCCGCCCGTCACCGCGAGGTCGCCGAGCAGCTGCTCGCCGACGGCAAGGCCTATCGCTGCTACGCGACCGCGGAGGAGCTCACCGCGATGCGCGAGAAGGCGCGCAGCGAGGGCCGCACCCGCCTCTATGACGGCATGTGGCGCGACCGTGACCCGGCAACAGCGCCTTCCGACGTCAAGCCCACCATCCGCCTTCGCGCGCCGCAGACCGGCGAAACCGTGATCGAGGACCAGGTCCAGGGCCGCGTGGTCTGGCAGAACGAGAACCTCGACGACCTCGTCCTGCTGCGCGGCGATGGCAATCCGACCTACATGCTCGCGGTGGTCGTGGACGACCACGACATGGGCGTCACCCATGTCATCCGCGGCGACGACCACCTGATCAACGCCGCCCGCCAGAAGCAGATCTACGACGCGATGGGCTGGGCGCTGCCGAGCATGTCCCACATCCCCCTGATCCACGGCCCGGACGGCTCGAAGCTGTCGAAGCGCCACGGCGCACTGGGCGTCGATGCCTACCGCGCCATGGGGTACCTTCCGGCCGCGCTCCGCAATTACCTCGTCCGGCTCGGCTGGAGCCATGGCGACCAGGAGATCTTTTCGACCGAGGAGATGATCGCCGCGTTCGACCTCGCCAGCGTCGGCCGCGCCGCCGCCCGCTTCGATTTCGCCAAGCTCGAAAACCTCAACGGCCACTACATCCGCCACGCCGACGATCAATCACTCGTGAAGATGTTCGAGGACGTGCTGGACCACGTCGTGCCCAGCCGCGACGAGCTTAAGGCCAAGTTAAACGACACCACGCGGGCGCAGCTTCTCAAAGCCATGCCGGCCCTGAAGGAGCGCGCCAAGACGCTGATCGAGCTGATCGACAGCGCCTATTTCATCTTCGCCGACCGGCCGCTGGAGCTCGATCCCAAGGCGGCAGCGCTGCTGACACCCGAGAACCGCAAGCTGATCGGCCAGCTTCATTCCGCGCTGGAGAAAGTCGAGACATGGAGTGCGGCGAATGCGGAGGCCGCGCTGCGCGCTTTTGCCGAGGAAAATAGTCTCAAGCTCGGCGCCGTCGCCCAGCCGCTGCGGGCGGCGCTAACGGGACGGTCGACATCGCCTGGCATATTTGAGGTTTTGGACGTGCTGGGACGCCAGGAAAGCCTGGGCCGGCTCGAGGATCAGTCCAAGGACTAGGCTAAGACGTAAGTCGACCATGCGCGCGGTGATCTTGCAGCGCACACAGCAATAATATACCCATCTGCCCCGTACCTTCTGGAACATCCGGCCTGCCCCATTATCTCATCGGGGCCTTCCGGGTCCGGCCCGTTTCACCACACATCGGGGACCTCTGATGGACGCAAAAGCAAGCAATAAGACCGCCACGCTGACGGTCGGAAACAAGAACTACGATCTCCCGATCCACAGCGGCAGCGTCGGGCCTGATGTCGTCGATATCGGCAAGCTCTACGCCCAGTCCGGGCTGTTCACCTACGATCCCGGCTTCACCTCGACCGCAAGCTGCGAGTCCAAGATCACCTATATCGACGGTGACGCGGGCGTGCTGGAATACCGCGGCTACCCGATCGAGCAGCTCGCCGAGAACGGCGACTTCCTTGAGACCTGCTACCTTCTGCTCTACGGGAACCTGCCGACCGCCGCGCAGAAGAAGGATTTCGACGACCGCGTGATCCATCACACGATGGTGCACGAGCAGATGGCCCGCTTCTTCCAGGGCTTCCGCCGCGATGCCCATCCGATGGCGGTGATGGTGGCTTCCGTCGGCGCGCTCGCCGCGTTCTACCATGACTCCACCGACATCAACGATCCGAAGCAGCGCATGATCGCTTCGATGCGGATGATCGCGAAGATCCCGACGCTGGCGGCGATGGCCTACAAGTACACGATCGGCCAGCCCTTCGTGTATCCGAAGAACTCGCTGAAGTTCGCCGAGAACTTCCTGCACATGTGCTTCGCCGTGCCCTGTGAGGAGTACAAGATCAACCCTGTGCTGGCTGACGCGCTGGACAAGATCTTCATCCTGCACGCCGATCACGAGCAGAACGCCTCGACCTCGACGGTGCGCATCGCCGGCTCCTCCGGCGCCAACCCCTTCGCCTGCATCGCCGCCGGCATCGCCTGCCTCTGGGGCCCGGCGCATGGCGGCGCCAACGAAGCCGCGCTCGCGATGCTCGCCGAGATCGGCTCGGTTGACAAGATTCCGGAATTCATCGCCAAGGTGAAGGACAAGAACAGCGAAGTCCGCCTGATGGGCTTCGGCCACCGCGTCTACAAGAACTATGATCCGCGCGCCAAGATCATGCAGAAGATGTGTCATGCCGTTCTCAAGGAGACCGGCCATGGCGACGATCCGATGCTGAAGGTGGCGCTCGAGCTCGAGAAGATCGCGCTCAGCGACCAGTACTTCATCGACCGCAAGCTCTACCCGAACGTCGACTTCTATTCGGGCATCACGCTGAAGGCGATGGGCTTCCCGGTCTCGATGTTCACCGTGCTGTTCGCGGTCGCCCGCACCGTCGGCTGGATCAGCCAGTGGAGCGAGATGATCGAGGACCCGCAGCAGAAGATCGGCCGTCCGCGCCAGCTCTACACCGGCGTCACCCGCCGCGACTACGTCGCAATCAAGGATCGGAAGTAAGATCGGCCTTAGGGCTTTTGGAAACGGCGCCATCCTGCGATGGCGCCGTTTTTGTTTTGGAGGACGCCGTAGGGTGGGCAAAGCGAAGCGTGCCCACCACCTCTCCGCGAGCGAGACAAAAACGGTGGGCACGCTGCGCTTTGCCCACCCTACGATATGGAGAACCCGATGCTGACCGGAAGCTGCCTCTGCGGAGGCGTTGCCTACGAGGTCGATGCGACCCCGGGCACCATCATGCACTGCCATTGCCAGACCTGCCGGAAGACGCACGGATCGGCCTTCTCCACCGTCACCAACGTGCCGCGCGACCGCTTCCGCTGGACGAGGGGCGAGGACTTGCTGCGCGGCTTCGAATCCTCGCCCGGCAAAACCCGCTATTTCTGCTCGCACTGCGGATCGCACATCGTCGCCTCGCGCGAGGGCAAGAACACGGTCCTGCTGCGGATGGGCTGCCTCGACACACCGATCGCAGAACGGCCCGAGATGCACATCTGGCGATCGGATTCCGCCAACTGGTACGACCCGAAGGCCGAGCTGCCGGAATGGCCGGAAGGCACGCGGCCGAAAGCCTGACCGGTTCTTCGCCTCATCTTGCTGCCACGCACAACAACAAGTCGACTCATCGCGCGCGCAATCGCTTGACAGTCGAAACGCTCCGCGCGCAAATTCTTACACTAAGTAAGAATGACGACAGGGATGGAAATGCCGGAGCAGCCGAGAAGTCGGCGGCAGACGCGCGCTGCCATTTTGACTCACTTGCTCCAGTCCGGCGGCTCGTTCCGGCCGCCGCTGGCCAAGGCCGTGCGCCTGTCCGAGGCGAGCCTGTCGCGCATCCTGTTTGACCTGAAAGCCGAAGGCCTGATCGAGGAAGTGCGGCGCCCTGCCCCTTATGTCGGCGGTCCGACAGGCCTCGTGTCGCTCGATGGCTCCGTGGCGCTCGCGGCCCTCGAGCTGACCGGCCAGTGGCTCGGCATCGGCGTCGGCGGCCTGTCGGGCGAGCTGCATTACATCGAGCGCCTCCCGCTGCCGGCCAAGCTGACGGTCGAGAGCGTCGGCCGCGTGTTTCGCGAGGCGATTACGTTATTACGCAACTGGACGCGCCGCCGCCGCATCACGCTTGCGCAGATCGGCATCACCATTCCCGGCCTCGGCCGCTTGAGCGAGTTCGGCAATCCGATCATTCCTTGCGATGTCGAACGCATCGGCGGCATGTTCGGCGAGCTGTTTGCGGACGTCCCGGTCGTCTTCACCAATTCGGTGGTCGCGCACGCCATTTTTCATCGCTGCCGCACGGAAAACTACCCGTTCAGCGATGCGCACCTGTTCGTCTTCGTCGGCCAGGGCGTCGCGGGGACGTGGATGGACGATCCGATCGAGGAGGATGCGCTCCAGCCGGTCGAGCTTGGCCACATGGTGTTCGGCAACGATGGACCGCGTTGCCGCTGCGGCCACCACGGATGCGTCGAGGCCTATACGTCGCTGCCGGCGCTGGCCGAGCTCCTGCGTACCACCGAAGCGGAATTGCTCCAGCTCGGCAGTGAATGGGTGGCCGCGATCCCGCTCACCTCGCGTGTGCGGCAAGAATTGCGACAGCGGCTGTTCAGGCTGGGCCTCGCGATCGGCAACACGCTCAACGTCAAGCCATGCCGCGGCGTCGTCGTCAGCGGTTGGCCGTCGGCTCTCTCTGAGGAGGATCGCAAAGCGGTGGTCGATGGGATCGACGCCTGCCTTCTCGGCGGACGGAAACTGGCGCAGGTGTCGCTCGCCTTCGTGCCGCCCTCGAACGGCAACGATCCGCAAGCAGCTCTCGCCTTCGCCGCCTTTTGTCTCGCGAGCCGCGGCGGGATGCCCGCGGCTTCGACGGAGGCCGCCTGACATGCCCTGAGCCACGTGGCTCAACGCGCCAAGAAAGTTCACACCGGGAGGAACTGCCATGCCGATCACGACAACAAGGCGCCGTCTGCTCGCTGGGTCTGCGGCCGCACTCGCATTACCGGCATTCGCCCGCGCGCAAGGCGCGGCCAAGCCGCGCCTGACCGCGATCTCGCAATGGTCCGCAGGCAGCGATGGGGCGGCGATCACCGCACTCGGCAAGAAATTCGAGGAGAAAGGCGGCGTCTGGCAGCACTCGCCCGTCCCCGGCTTCACCACAGAGATGATGAACAAGCTGCGCGCTCAGATCATCGCCGGCGATCCGCCGGCCTGCTCGCAGCTCAAGGGCCCCGAGATTGCGGCCTGGTCGAAGATCGCCCCGACTGTCGATCTCGACGCCCTCGTCGCGGCCGCCGGCTACGAAAAGGTCGTCGCTCCGGACCTCGCAAAATTGCACAAGCCGGGAGGCAAGTGGATTGCGCTGCCGTTGCAGATCTACAGCACCAACATGCTGTTTCTCTCCAAGCGCGCGATGGACAAGGCCAAGGCCGACAAGATTCCGGTTACCTGGGCCGACTTCAACGAGCTCGCCGACAAGATGAAGGCGGGCGGCATCACCTACCCCATCGCCAACGGCGGCACCCGCCCCGATGACGGGCAGAAATTCGAGGCCTCTTTGGCCGGCATCAGTCCCACGGCATACCGTGCGGCCATCATGAATCTCGACAAGAAGGCCCTGGAGGGCCCCGAGATCAAGGCTGCCTTCGTCCAGGTCCGCAAGATCGCCAACTGGATGGACCCCAACGTCGGCGCCCAACCCTACGCCACCAATTTGAAGCGCTTCGTCGACGGCGACATGGGCATGATGATCATGGGCGGCTGGGCGCAGGGCGTGTTGCGCAACGCCGGTTTCAAGTTCGACGACTTCATGATCACGCCGGGCCCGAGCGACAATGGCAGGCCGGTCTTCCTGTTGAATGCCGACGCCTTCATCTTCTGGCAGCGCAAGGAGCCCGACCTCCAGGCCGGTCAGACGTTGATGGCCCAGCTCGTCATGGATCCGGCGATCCAGACCATGTACTCGCAGATCACGGGATCGATCCCGGTGCGCACCGATGTCGACCTCTCCGGTGAGGGCTGGTCGGACGGTCAACGGCGGACCGCAGCCGCGCTCAAGGACGCTGTCGCCAACAATCAGGCCGTCCTGAGTCTTGCGCACAACATGGCGCAGGAAAACGGCATGACGGCCGCGATGATCGACGTGCTCACCGAGTATGTGAAGAACAAGACGATCACGCCGGAGCAGGCGGTCACCCGCCTCGCCGAGGCCGTCGAGGGTTCGCGTTGACCGACACCGTCTCCACAGCAACGCGGCCGGCGACGTCTGACGTCGTGCGCCGGCTGCCCGAATATCTGATGATCTGGATGCCACTGCTGTTGTCGGCTGCGCATCTCATTTCGTTTTCGCTGTGGACGATCTGGATTTCGTTCACGCCCTCTACCCTTGTTCCGGTTACGGGCTGGGTGGGCTTGCGCAACTACAACGCGGTCCTGGCATCGCGGAACTGGCAGATTGCCTTCGACAATCTGCTGCTGTTTGGCAGTGCTTTCGTGCTGCTGAGTTTGATCACCGGCCTTGTGCTTGCGATCCTGCTCGATCAGCGCATTCGCGGCGAGAATGTGCTGCGATCCATCTTCCTGTATCCGCTTGCGGTGTCGTTCGTCGTCACCGGCACGGTCTGGAGCTGGCTACTCAATCCCGGCATCGGGATCCAGAAGCTCGTCCATGACCTCGGCTGGACCTCCTTCCGGTTCGACTGGCTGATCGACCGTGACATGGCGATCTGGACGATCGTGATTGCCGCGATCTGGCAATCCTCGGGCTTCGCCATGGCGCTCTTCCTCGCCGGCCTTCGCTCCGTCGATTCCGATATCATCAAGGCCGCCCAGATCGACGGCGCTGGACCGGTCCGAACCTATTGGCGGGTCATTCTGCCGACGCTCTGGCCGATCACCATCACCGTCGTCGTCGTCCAGTTGCAGTTCGCGATCTCGGCCTTCGACCTTGTCCGTGCGCTCACCAATGGCGGGCCGGGAATCGCGACCCAGCTGCCGGCCCTTGTCGTCTACGACCTCATGTTCCAGCGCAGCCAGCTCGGCCGGGGCGCCGCGGCGGCGGTGCTCATGCTGCTCATTCTCCTCGCGGTGCTGCTACCCTATGCGGCGTGGCGTTATGTCCAGCGAAGGCAGGCCACCCATGCGTGACCGCAGCTTCGCACCGAGCCGAATTCTGATCTATCTCGTCGTGACATTGTTCGCTGCGGCCTATCTCGCGCCACTCGTTGTTGTCGTCCTGAACTCTCTCCGCACCAACGAGGAGATCGCGCAGGGTTCGATGATCGGCTGGCCGCAACATTTGGCCTGGAGCAACTACGCCAAGGCCTGGAGCGGTTTCTGCGTCGCCGAGACCTGCGCCGGCATCCGGCCGTACATGCTGAACTCCGCGCTCGTCACCATCCCGGCGACGATTTTCTCGACCCTGCTCGGCGCTGTCGCCGGTTACGCCGTGTCACTCTGGCGCTTTCGCGGCGACAGCTGGATCTACGGCATCGTGACCCTCGGCCTCTTCCTTCCCCAGCAGATGCGCCTGCTTCCCTGGACCATCGTGCTGCGGGACACCGGTCTCATCAACACGCTGACGGGCCTCGTGCTGATTCACACGATCCAGGGGCTCTCCTTCACCACGCTGTTCTGCCGAAACTACTATGTCGCCATTCCACACGAGTTGATCAGGGCCGCACGCATCGATGGCGCCGGGTTCTTTCGCATTTTCTGGCGCATCATACTGCCACTCTCGGCTCCTATTCTGATCGTCACCGTGATCTGGCAGTTCACGCATATCTGGAACGAATTCCTCTATGGCGTGACATTCACCACCGGCCAGCAGCAGCCCGTCACGGCCGCGCTCATTGCGCTCTCCGCCGCAATTGCGGACATTCCGCAGCATGGCGTGCAGAGCGCCGCGGTGATCATCGCGGCGCTGCCCA
Source organism: Bradyrhizobium sp. Pa8 (assembly GCF_052588265.1). Taxonomy (NCBI): domain Bacteria; kingdom Pseudomonadati; phylum Pseudomonadota; class Alphaproteobacteria; order Hyphomicrobiales; family Nitrobacteraceae; genus Bradyrhizobium; species Bradyrhizobium sp. Pa8. Next base: position 5,242,098 of record NZ_CP176767.1, read on the forward strand.
CTTTGTTGATCTATCTCCTCGGCGGACGGTACTTCGTACGCGGCCTGACCGCCGGCGCAGTGAAATGATGGGGTCGTCATGGCAGCACTGAGCATTCGCACCCTGTCCAAGCGCTACGCCAATCTGGAGGTGCTGAAGGGCATCAATCTCGACATCGAGAGCGGCGAATTCACCGTGCTGGTCGGGCCATCCGGCTGTGGCAAGTCCACCCTGCTCAACATCGTCGCCGGGCTCGATCGTCCGAGTGACGGAACGATCGAGATCGGCGGACGCGTCGTCAACGACGTCCCGCCCAAGGATCGCGACATCGCGATGGTGTTCCAGTCCTACGCGCTCTATCCGTCGATGACGGTGCGCCAGAACATCACCTTCGGCATGGAATGCCGTCACGTTCCGAAGGTCGAGCAGGAGAAGGCGCTGGCGAATGTGGCTCGCCTCCTCCAGATCGAGCCCCTGCTCGGCCGCAAGCCGTCGCAGCTGTCGGGCGGCCAGCGCCAGCGCGTGGCGATGGGACGGGCGCTGGTGCGCGATCCCCTGCTCTTCCTGTTCGACGAGCCGCTCTCCAATCTCGATGCGAAGCTGCGCGTCGAGATGCGGATGGAGATCAAGCGGCTGCACCAGCGCATCGGCGCCACCATCATCTATGTCACCCACGATCAGATCGAGGCGATGACGATGGCAACGCGCATCGCGGTGATGCATCGGGGCGTGGTGCAGCAGTTCGCCGATCCGGACACCGTGTACCGCTATCCGGCCAATCTGTTCGTCGCCCGCTTCATGGGTTCGCCGCCGATGAACACCATGCCGGGGCGGCTCGAGGCCGATAGCGGCGGACCCGTGGCCGTGATCGGCGCGGGGCGACCGGACGAGGTTCGTCTGCGCCTGCATGGACACGACGCGGCGGCATCTTATGTCGGCCGCGACGTGGTCGTCGGGATCAGGCCGGAATGCATCGCCGAGGCCAGCCGCGTCTTTTCCAGGGAGCCACCTGTGCTCGTCGACGCGCCGGTCGAGATGGTCGAACCGACCGGCGCCGAGACAATCGTGCTGCTGCGGCTCGGCGGCGAGACTGCGCTGGCGCGCATCACGCCGGATATCCGTCCCGCGCCTGGCGCGACCGCCACCTTCGCGCTCGACACGCGGCGCATTTGCCTGTTCGACCCCGAGACGGAGCGGCTGATCGCATGACCCGGACCATCTATCCCAGCCTTGCCGGCCGCGTGGTGTTGATCACCGGCGGCGCCAGCGGCATCGGTGCCGCTTTCGTGCGCGCCTTCGCCACCCAGGGCGCCCGTGTTGCCTTCCTCGACATCGATGCGAGCGCCGGCGAAGCGCTGGTGCGGGACGTCTCGGCCACATCCGGCTCCACGCCCCTGTTTGTGCCCTGCGACCTGCTCGACATCGACGCCTTGCGCGCTGCGATGGCACGGGTGCACGGATCGCTCGGCGATGCCGCAGTCCTCGTCAACAATGCCGCCAACGACCAGCGTCAGGTGCTGGCCGAGGTGACGCCGGCCGAATTCGACTGGACGATCGGCGTCAATCTCAAGCACGTCTTCTTCGCGGCCCAGGCAGTGGTGCCGCAGATGCAGGCGCGCGGCGGCGGCTCGATCATCAACATGTCGTCGGTGGCGTGGATCCGCGGTGCGCCGGCGTTGCCGGTCTATGCCGCGGCGAAGGCGGCGATCGTCGGCTTCACCAACTCGCTGGCCAGGTCAGTCGGCCCCGACCGCATTCGCGTCAACGCGATCGCGCCCGGCATGGTGATCACCGAGCGCCAGCGCCGGCTCTGGTTTCCGGACGAGCAGAAGATCTCCGAGCTGCGCACCCGCCAGGCGGTGCCCGATGCGGTGACGCCCGAGGACATCGCCAGCATGGCGCTGTTTCTCGCGTCGGACGAGAGCCAGCGTATCACCAGCCAGTATTTTCGGGTCGACGGCGGCTTGGCTTAGAGCCTTTCATTGCTTAATTGAATCGGAGGGGATTCCGGTTTTTGGCGGATTGTGATTCAAGATGCTGACTGGATTGGAGGCCAGCATCGCATGACCCGACCTCTTTCCCTGGATCTTCGCGAGCGTGTGGTGGCGTCGGTTTTGGCGGGCGAGAGCTGCCGGTCTGTGGCGGAACGGTTTGGTGTTGCGGTCTCGTCGGTTGTGAAGTGGTCACAGCGGCAGCGGGCGACCGGCTCGGTTGTGCCTGGCAAGATGGGCGGTCACCGCAAGCCTGTGCTTGATCCGCACCGCGCCTTCATCGTCGAGCGGATCACTCAGACGCCGCACCTGACGCTGCATGGTCTGAAGGCGGAACTGGCAACCCGTGGGGTCAAGGTCTCACACAACGCGGTCTGGCTGTTCCTGCGTCGGGAAGGGCTGCGGTTCAAAAAAAACACTGTTCGCCCTCGAACAGGCTCGCGCCGACGTCTCTCGTAGGCGCCAGCGTTGGCGATCCTGGCAGGCCGGACTTGATCCGGGCCGGCTCGTCTTCATCGATGAGACCTGGATCAAGACCAACATGGCCCCTTTGCGGGGCTGGGGCCCCAAAGGGGCACGCCTGCGCGGCTTCGCCCCACACGGTCACTGGCGTACCCTCACATTCCTCGGCGCGCTCCGTCATGACCAACTCACGGCACCCTGCGTCTTCGACGGCCCGATCAACGGCGAATGCTTCCGCGCTTATGTGAAGCACCTTCTCCTGCCAACCCTGCGCGAAGGCGACATCGTCATTCTCGACAATCTCGGAAGCCACAAGTCGAAAGCTGTCAGGCAGATGATCCAGGCTGCTGGCGCCAGGCTCTGGTACCTGCCGCCATACTCGCCCGACCTCAACCCGATCGAACAGGCCTTCTCCAAGATCAAACACTGGATGCGGCAAGCTCAGAAGCGCACCATCGAGGACACTTGGCGCCACATCGGTCACCTCGTCCACGACATCCAGCCTCGCGAATGCGCCAACTACTTCGCCAACGCCGGTTATGCTTCAGTCAAAATGTGAAACGCTCTAGCTCCGCCGCCCCTTGCGCATCGTCGCAAGCACGATGTCGGCGGCGAGCACGCTCGGCGACTTGTTGCCAGTGGACATCATGGTGTCGAGCCGTGCGAAGGCCTCAACCTGTCGTTTGCGCAGCGGCGTGTCCGTGAGCAGCTCCGTCAATGCCGGCGCCAGCTTCTCCGGCATGCAGTCTTCCTGCAAGAACTCCGGAATGACATCCTCGCCGATCACGAGATTGGCGAGGATCACCGAGGAGACGCGGATCGCGCGGCGCAGGATGAAGGCTTCGATCGCGCCGACGCGATAGGCCGTCACCATCGGAATGCCTGATAGCGCGAGCTCCAGCGTCACGGTGCCGGATTTGGCCAGCGCCGCGCGCGCGGTTCGAAATGCGGCACGCCTCTCGGTCTCGCCGACCACGATTTGCGGCTTGACCGGCCAGCTCGCGATGCCTTCGCGGATGGTGGCTTCGAGATGCGGCATGGTCGGCAGCTTCAGTTCGAAGGCACGGCCTTCGGCCTGGAGCCGTCCGAGTGTCGCGCCAAACACGTCGAGATGGTGCCTGATCTCGCTGCGGCGGCTGCCGGGCAGCACCAGCAGAACCGGCGGCTCGGCATCGCGGCGCCGCTGCTCCTCCGCATTTGGCCGCAGCGACGGCAACTGCTCGATCAGGGGATGGCCGACATAGCTGCATGGCGGCCCGCCGAGCTTGCGGTACTCCTCCGGCTCGAACGGCAACAGGCCAAGCACATGATCGACGTAGCCGAGCATGGTCCGCGCCCGTCCCGGCCGCCAGGCCCAGAGCTGCGGCGAGACATAGTCGACGACCGGGATCGCGGGATTCTTCGCGCGCACGCGGCGGGCAACGCGATGGGTGAAATCGGGGCTGTCGATGATGACGAGCGCGTCGGGCGCAGCCTCCAGCACGGCGTCCACGGTCTGGCGGATCAGCCGCAATATCTTCGGCAATTGCTGCACCACCGCGGCGAACCCGACGATCGACAGCTCCTCGATCGGAAACAGCGTCTCGAGCCCCTCGCGCGCCATGGTCCGACCGCCGACGCCCACGAACTGCACGCCGTCGCCGAGCCGCTGGCGCAACACCTTCATCAAGGCGCTGCCGAGCCGGTCGCCGGATTCCTCCGTCGCGATCAGGAAGATCTTTCGCTTGGGATCGCGGCTCTGCATCACGTCGTCAGGCCGATGACGAAGAGATATTTGGCGTCGGCGAGCGAGATCATCGCCTGCGGCTCGGCGGCGATGGTATTGCCGGCGACGACGGCGATGCCGGCCAGTCCAGCGCGAGCGACGCCCTCCAGGGTACGCGGGCCGATCGTCGGCAGGTCGAAGCGCAAATCCTGCCCGCTCTTAGGTACCTTCACCAGCACCCCGCGTCCTGCCGCAGCGCGGATGCGACCTTCCTCGCGCAGGCGTGCCACGCGCGCGAGCAGCGCGTCGGTGCCCTCGATATCCTCGATCGCCACCACATGGCCGTCGATCACGACCGCGGCCTGGCCGATGTCGAACGGGCCGAGCGCGGTCAGCACCGCGCGGCCGCGCTCGATGTCGGCCTTGCTGTTGTCGTTCGGCCAGGCGCGGCTGATGCAGCCCTCGGGCATCAGCAGATCCGGCGCGACATCCTTGATGCCGACCATGCGAAAGCCGCCTTGCTCGAGAATGCGCCCGACGCCGGACAACAGATGATCGTCGCCGCCGCGGAAGGCGCGGATGACGTTGCCGAGCAGGCGCAGTGTCGTGACGTCGAACCTTATTTCGGACAGTGCGGGCCGCACCAATGTGCCGATGAAGATCAGATCGCGGCAGCCCTCCTCGCGGAACAGCCGCATGGCGCGGCCGAGCTGGCCGACCGAGATCCAGCGATGGCGGAATTGCTCCACTCGCGTCGGATCGCAGGCACCCCGCAGCGGGAACAGCACCGGCGTGATGCCGCGCGCGGCAAGCGAGTCGGCGACCGCGAACGGCATGGCGCCGCCGCCGGCGACGACGCCGACCGGCGACGAAATCTCCGAAGCCGCCGATGTCATGCCCGCGGCCATCCCGAAATCACTTCTCGATGGCGGGAAGACAGATCGGGCGATGCTTGCGCTTGCCGATGAAGTCGAGGATTTCGGCAATCGCGGGGTCTTCGCTCGCGAGCGGCTGGGCCGCCGCGAGCCGCTCGGCGAACGTGCCGGGGCCGTGGAAGAGTTTTTGGTAGAACGATTGCACGGTCGCGCGCCGCTGCTTGGTGAACTGCCGCCGCTTCATCCCGATGAGATTGAGGCCTTCCAGCGCCGCATACTGGCCGTTGGCGAGGCCGAACGGAATGATGTCGTCGCGCACGCCCGAGAGACCGCCGACCATCACCTGCGGGCCGATGCGCGTGAGCTGATGCACCGCCGACAGGCCGCCGATATAGACGAAATCGCCGATCTCGCAGTGGCCGCCGAGCGTCGCCGAGGTCGCGAAGATCACGTTGTTGCCGACCATGCAGTCATGGCCGACATGGCTGTTGTTCATGAAGTAGCCGCCGTTGCCGACGCGCGTCAGCCCGCCGCCCTTGATGGTGCCGACATTCATCGTCGCGCCTTCGCGGATGGTGCAGCCGGAACCGACCTCCAGCCTGGTCGGCTCGCCCTTGTAGCTGAGATCCTGGGGCGCGCCGCCCAGCACCGCGAAGGGCGAGATCACGCAGCCGTCACCGATCGAGGTGTGGCCGATGACCGTGACCTGTCCGATCAGCTTGCAGTTCGCGCCGATCACGGCATCCGGACCGATGATGCAAAAGGGTCCGATCTCGGTACCCTCGCCGATCACGGCGCCGTCCGCGACCCGTGCGGTGGGATCAATCTTACTCATCAAGCAATCTGACTCATCAAGAAGGTCTGATTATGTGTTGAAGTCGCTCGGTTTTCCGGTGGTTAGCGCGACTATGCCCGATCTGTCCAGTGACGTATCATCTCGGCCTGTTTCAGGCGCCGGATGAGCCGGCCGTCCTAAAGCACGATGAGATTGGGATGAATCGTCATCGTACTTCAGGCTATTGTTTAAGCATGATCCTTTCGGAAAACCGCTGCACACTTTTCCGGATCATGCTCTAGCCCTTCAACGCCTTCATGTGGAGCTTGAAGTCATCGTGGTCAGGGCCCTGGCAGTTCTGCTCGCACAGCTCGCGGCCGCCCCGATCGTCTCCGAGACGGTCGAGACCCGCGAACGCCGCTTCGTCGATCTCGGGACGTTCGAGTGCCGCGACATCACCCGCAGCACGGTGCTTCAGCGGGTCTGCTACGACCGCACGCGGCAGAACCTCATCGTCGCGATCGACGGCCAATATGACCGCTATTGCGGGGTCGCGGCCGAGACGGTCGACAGCCTGCTCGGCGCACCGTCCATGGGCCAGTTCTTCAACCGGAGTATCAGGCGCGAGCCGGCCGGCGGCCGTTACGGCTGCGGCGCATAATCCATTTCCGCTGGCTTGAGCCGCTCAGTCCGTCAGCATGGCGCCGACGTCGGCTTCGGCAACGATCTGGCCGTTGACCTTGGCGTCGCCGTGAAACCACCACATCGTCTTGCGGCGGCCGATCGAACGCATGTGATATTCGATGGTGTCGCCGGGCAGCACCGGCTTGCGGAATTTGCACTTGTCGATGGTGAGGAAATACACCGCGCGCGGCTTCTCGGTGCCCTCGACCGAGGTGATGCCGATCACGCCCGCGGTCTGCGCCATCGCTTCGATCATCATCACGCCGGGATAGACCGGGCGTTCCGGGAAATGGCCCTGGAAGGCCGGCTCGTTGAAGGTGACGTTCTTGATGCCGATGCCGCTGTAATCTGCGCGGATATTGATCACCCGGTCGATCAGCAGCATCGGGAAACGGTGCGGCAGCGTCCGGAGGATCGCGTTGATATCCACCAGCTCGAATTTGATCGGTGATTCCTCCGTCATTCCCGTCCCTCGTTCTTCGGATCGGCCCTGCTGTCGCGTACCAGGCGCTCCACCGCGATAATTTCCTTGAACCACTGCTTGGTCGGCTTGGCGAAAAAGCCGCCCCAGCGTCCGTTCGGCGGGATGTCGTCCTTGACGCCGCTCATCGCGGTGACCTGGGCCCCATCGCCGATCTTGAGGTGATTGTTGATGCCAACCTTTGCTCCCAGCGCCACGTTGTCGCCGATCGTCAGGCTGCCTGCGAGCCCGATCTGGGCCGCCAGCAGGCAGTTCCGACCGATGGTCACATTGTGGCCGATCTGGACCTGGTTGTCGATTTTGGTGCCCTCCCCGATTACGGTGTCGCGCAGGGAGCCGCGATCGATGGTGGTGCCGGCGCCGACTTCCACATTGTTCTGGATCAGCACGCGGCCGGTCTGGGGCACCTTGAGATGGCCCTCGGGGCCGAAGAAGATGAAGCCATAGCCGTCCTGGCCGATCGAGCAGCCGGGATGGATCAGCACGTTGTTGCCGATCAGCGCGCACTGGATGGCCGTGCGGGCGCCGACATTGCAGTCCCGGCCGATCTTGACGCCGGGACCGATGACCACGCCGGCCCCGATCACGGTGCCGCTGCCGATCTCGACGTCAGGGCCGATGACGGTCAGGGGATCGACGATGACGTCGTCCTCCAGCCGGGCCGAGGGATCGATGATGGCCGACGGGGCGATGCCGTCATTACCGACCCAGGACTGCGGGCGCAGCGCATCGCCGTGCCATTCCCGGGCGAGCCCGACGAAGGCGCGGAACGGCTGCGCCACCCGCAGCACGGCCACATGCGCGGGCACCTTGGCCTCGAAGCGCGGACTCACCAGGCAAGCTCCGGCCCTGGTCGCCTTGAGCTCGTCGGCATATTTGAGGTTGTCGAAGAACGCCAGATGCATCGGGCCGGCTTCGTCGAGCGAAGCAAGACCGGTAATGACGTGACCGCCCCTGGCTGGGTCGACGAGCTGCGCCTTGGTCAGCGCTGCAATGTCAGCCAGCGCTGAGGCCGGCGGCTTTTTGAAGAAGGTCGGCTGCGCCATTCCACCCCATCGCGGTCCGGCTTCGGCATGAAGCGGTCAGGCCGCATCATGCCTTATCTCACGGATTGAGCACGATCTTTTTGGAAACCGGCCCCACAAGGGGCCGGCTCATGCCCTGCTGATCGAATTAGAACGAGGTGCCGCCGCCGAACCGGAACTCCTGGGTACGGTCGTACTTGCCCTTGGTGAGCGGCACGGCGTAGTCGAAGCGCAGCGGTCCAAATGGCGACTGCCAGATCAGGCCGACACCAACCGACGAACGGACGACGTTGCCGTTGTCATACACCAGGCCGGTACAGGTTCCAGCCGTGGGCGGGTTGATGGTCGACGGCGCACAGTTCGAGTTCCTGGTCGTGGTCATTTCGTTGGTCAGCGACCACGTCGTTGGGCCCTGATAGTCGAAGAGGCCGCCGGCGTCGGCGTAGACCGCGCCCTTCAGACCCACTTCCTTCGGCAGGAACCAGAACGGCATCTGCAATTCGAACGAAGCGCCCCAATATTTGGTACCGCCAAGCGCGTCTTGCGTGCCAAAGGGATTCAAATCGCGCGGACCGATGCCGTTCGGAGCAAAGCCGCGGACCAAGTTCGGGCCCATCTGGAACTGATCCAGCATGCGGATATCATTGTTGCCGATCTTGTTCAGCATGCCGCCCTGAAGGTGAACGAGGCCGACGATGTCGGACACCAGCGGAGCGTAGTACTTCGCGTCCACGACGGACTTCAGGTAGGTGACGTCGCCGCCCACGCCGGCGAAGTCCTGCCGGAAGTCGACGAGCAGACCGTCGGTGGGGTTCTTGTTGTTGTCCAGCGTGTTGTAGGTCAGCGTGTAGCCGAGCGCCGAGGTCAGGGTCTTGCCGCCGGCAAGCTCCTTGCGGACCGGCAGCGAGGCTTCGCCGTCGGAGTAGCAGCCGAGACCGCCGGTCGAGGTCAGATCGATCGGCGGCGTTTGCGATGCGGCAAAGGCCGGGCTCGGGTTGAAGGCCGACGAACCGAGGACGTTGTTACAGTTCGCCAGGTAGGACGGCAGCGTGATTTCCTGCTGGTAGATCGAGTAGCGCAGCTGGAGCGCCAGATCTTCACGCAAGGAGAAGCCGAGGCGCGGCGAGAAGCCGAGCGTCTTGGTGCCGTAGGAGATGTAGCTGTTGGCCAGCTGCTGGCGCTGATAGAGGTCGAGACCGAGCGCGACGCGGTAGTCGAGCAGATACGGCTCGACGAACGACAGCGAATAGCCGCGCGCATACTGGCCGTAGGTCACCGACGCCTTGGCGAACAGGCCGCGGCCGAGCAAATTGCGCTCGGAGATCGAGACTTCGGCGAGCGCGCCGTCGGTCGTCGAGTAACCGCCCGAGACCGAGAAGTCGCCGGTCGATTTCTCCTCGAGATCGACGATCAGGACCACGCGGTCGCTGGAGGAGCCCGGCTCCGTCGTGATCTTCACGCTCTTGAAGTAGTCGAGGTTCTTCAGGCGGCGCTCGGCACGGTCGACCAGCGCGCGGTTGTAGGCATCGCCCTCGGAGATGTCGAACTCGCGGCGGATCACGTAGTCGCGCGTGCGGGTGTTGCCGCGGACGTTGATGCGCTCGATATAGGTGCGCGGGCCTTCGTCGATGTTGAACACCACGGCGACGGTGTGCGCCTCGAAATTGCGGTCGCCGCCGGGACGGACCACGGCGAAGGCATAGCCGCGACGCGACGCCTCGATCTGCATTTCCTCGACCGACTTCTCGACCGACTCGACGTTGTAGAGCGCGCCGACATTGACGCGCGAATAGGAGCGCATCGTGGTCGGATCGAAGTTCGGAATGGAGGAGCGGAAGTCGACGGTGCCGACGCGGTACTGCGAGCCTTCCTCGATCTTGAAGGTGACGTTGAAGCCCTTCTTCTCCGGATCGTATTCGGTGAGCGCGGCGACGACCTGGACGTCGGCGAAACCGTTCTTGAGATAGAAACGACGGATCAGATCGCGGTCGGCCTCGACGCGATCGGGATCGTAGATGTCGTTGCTGGCGAGGAAGCTCAGCAGGTTCGATTCGTGCGTCTTGATGACGTCGCGCAGGCGGTAGGACGAGAACGCGTTGTTGCCGACGAACTCGATCGACTTGACGCCGGTCTTGGCGCCCTCCTCGACCGTGAAGACCAGGTCGACGCGGTTATTCGGCTGCTCGATGATCTCGGGCGTGACGCGGACGTCATAGCGGCCCGAGCGGCGGTAGATTTCGGCGATTCGCAGCGTGTCCGACTGCACCATGGCGCGGGAGAAGGTGCCGCGCGCCTTGGACTGGACTTCAGCGGTGAGCTGCTCGTCCTTGATCTTCTTGTTGCCTTCGAACGCGATGCGGCCGATCACCGGGTTTTCCACCACAGAGACGATGATCTGGCCGCCGGAACCGCGATTGATTCGCACGTCCTGGAACAGGCCGGTCTCGATCAGGGCCTTCAGGCCGTCATCGATGGCGCCCTGATCCAGGCGGCCACCCGGGCCCGGCTTGAAATAGGAGCGGATCGTCTCCACCTCGACACGGCGATTTCCTTCGACGGAAATCGACTGGACGGTCTGAGCAAGCGCAGACGAAGACACAAAAGCAGCCCCAACCGGGGCAAGCACCGGCGCGCCGAACAAGATCAGGGATGCGAGCAAGCCCCCCCGGAGTCGCAGTCCAAACTTCATTGCGCAACGCGCCCTTATCAGTACCAGACCCAACCCCAACGCCGGTCCGGGAGATTCCCCAAGTTCGAAGCCGCTTGTAGCCAATTTCCCCGATGCCGCAAACGGCTGCTGACACCGCAATTTCAATTTCATTCCAAGACGTTGCTCATGAGCAACGCCACAAAAAAGCCCGTATCAGGAAGCTGCCATCCGCAAGATGTCGTTGTAGGTGGCAAACACCATCAGCATCAGCACCAAACCGAGCCCGATTCGGAACCCCATCTCCTGAGTCCGCTCGGACAGGGGTCGGCCCCGGACCACCTCCGCCGCGTAGAACATCAGGTGACCGCCATCGAGCAGCGGGATCGGGAACAGGTTCAACAGCCCGATCGACACCGACAGCACCGCGCACAAATTGATCACGAACTGGAAGCCGGCGCTGGCCGCCTGCCCCGACATCTTGGCGATGCCGAGCACGCCGCTGACCTCATTGGGATTGCCTTGTCCGACGAACAGCGAGCCAAGGAACTTGAAGGTGCTGGTGATGATGAACCAGACCTGCTCGACCCCGATCTTGAGCGCTTCGCCGACGCCGACCGGCGTGGTCGAGGCCTCGCCGGCCTGGGACTTGTGCTCGACGCCGAGCACGCCGAGGCGGTGGCTGTTGCCAAAGGGATCCTTGCGCTCAAGCAGCGCCGGCGTCGCGGTCAGGGAGACGATGGCGCCGTCCCGCTTGACCTGGAAGGCAAGCGCCGAACCGGCATTCATCGCAACGATTCGCTGCATGTCGGCAAAGCTCTCGATCGGCTTGCCGTCGATCTGCACGACGACGTCGCCGATCTTGAAGCCGGCCGCGGCCGCAGCGCCGTCGGCGACGACGCCGTCGACGCGGGCGATCGTGCTCGGCTTGCCGTAATAGAGCGCCATGGCGGCGAAGATCAGCGCGCCCAGGATGAAATTGGCGATCGGTCCGGCCGCGACGATGGCGGCGCGCGGGCCGACCTTCTTGTGATGGAAGCTGCCGGCGCGCTCCTCGGCCGTCATAGCCGCGAGCGTCTCGGCCGACGGGGTCGAAGCTTCGCTCTCGTCGCCGAAGAACTTGACGTAGCCGCCGAGCGGGATCGCCGATATCTTCCAGCGGGTGCCATGGCGGTCGTTGAAGCCGACCAGCTCCGGTCCGAAACCGAGCGAGAAGGTCAGCACCCGAACGCCCGCCCAGCGCGCGACCAGGAAATGGCCGAGCTCATGGAAGAACACGACGATCGTCAGGACGAACAGGAAGGGAACCGCGTAGCCGAGGAGCCCATGGCTCAACGTATTGAAACTATGGACGAAAAAGTCGATCATCGAATTCCCTCATCCAGCGCCGCAAGGCCCTGGCCCCGTGCCATCTAGGATGCCTTTAAGGCAATTTGAGGCAATAGGGCGGCAGCTCTATTTCGCGCAACATGGTCAACAGAGATTGCATCGTCGGCGGACGTCAGGGGAGCCTGGTTCCCGCCGCGGATCCAGTCGTCCAGCGTCGCCTCGACCAGCCGCGCAATCGCGCCGAACCGGATCTTGCCGGCGATGAAAGCGGCGACCGCAACCTCGTTGGCGGCGTTGTAGACGGTGGTCGCCCCCTTCCCGGTCCGGAGCGAATCGAAGGCCAGCCGAAGTCCGGGGAAGCGCTCGAAATCCGGCGCCTCGAAGGTCAGCTGGCCGATCTTGGCCAGATCGAGCTTGGCCGCCGGCCCCTTGATGCGATCGGGCCAGCCGAGGCAGTGCGCGATCGGCGTGCGCATGTCGGGAGAACCGAGCTGGGCCACCACCGAACGGTCGGAGAACTCGACCATGCCGTGGATGATCGACTGCGGATGCACGAGGACGTCGATCTCGTCGGGCGAGAGCGCGAACAGATAGGACGCCTCGATCACCTCGAGGCCCTTGTTCATCATCGAGGCGGAATCGATCGTGATCTTCTGGCCCATGCTCCAGTTCGGATGCTTCAAGGCCTGCTCGAGTGTCGCCTGCTCGATGTCGGCGGGCTTCCAGGTCCGGAACGGCCCGCCCGAGGCGGTGATGATGACGCGGACGAGCTCATCGCGGTTGCCTGAGCCGAGTGCCTGGAACAGCGCATTGTGCTCGGAATCGGCCGGCAGGATGCAGGCGCCCGCTTTCGCCGCGCGCTGCATGAAGAAATCGCCGGCGCAGACGAGACATTCCTTGTTGGCGAGCGCGACATGCGCGCCGCGATCGACCGCGGCCAGGGCCGGCTTCAGTCCGGCGGCGCCGCTTACGGCGGCCATCACCCAATCGGCCGGACGCGCGCCGGCTTCGATCACCGCGCTTTCGCCCGCGCCGCATTCCGTGCTCGTTCCCGCGAGCGCAGCCTTGAGCTCTGCGAACTTGGATGTGTCGGCAATCGCGACGTAGCGCGCGGAAAATTCCTTGGCGAGCTTGGCCAGCGCTTCGACATTGCCGTTCGCCGTCAAGGCTTCGACGCGATAGCGCTCGGGAGAGGCGCGCAGCAGATCCATCGTGCTGTCGCCGATCGAGCCGGTGGCGCCGAGAACCGTGACACTGCGGACGCTCGACGCCGCAGCCTTGTTGTTACGCAATGGGACCGCGCTCATATCCTCACCAAACCATAAGACCGCTTCCGGCGCTATGCACACCATGGCGGAGAAAGCCGATAATCCATGCCATCAGGATGGCGGCGACAAAACCGTCCAGGCGGTCCAGTAACCCGCCATGGCCGGGAATTAAGTGACTGGAATCCTTGACGCCGAAGCGCCGCTTCACCGCGGATTCGAACAGATCGCCCGCCTGCGATACCACCGACAGGATGGCGCTGACGAGCAGCAGTGGAACCGCCTTTCCGATCCCGCACGCCGCAAAGCCGGCCGCAACCAAAAGGCTCGCCGCAAAGCCGCCGAGCGCCCCGGACCAGGTCTTCTTCGGGCTCACGCGCGGCCATAGTTTCGGTCCGCCAATGCTGCGTCCGGCGAAATAGCCGCCGATATCGGTCGCCCACACTACGAGCAGCACGAACATCAGCGCGGCGAAGCCGTTGACGAGATCCTGCCGCACCAGGATCGAGGCCAGCAGCGCCGCCGATGCGTAGGCGAAGCCGGTGGCCGCCCAGATGAACTTGCCCCGCGCGATCAGCGTCACGATCGCGCCGCCGATGAGGCCGATGACGATTGCGGTCTTGAGCGCGCCGAAGGCGACGCAGGCCCCCATCATGGCAATGACGATGGTCCCCGCCCCGGTCAGTGCGGCAGACCCCGCGCCCACCACCATCAGCCATTCCGCAAACAGCCCGATCGACACCAGGGTGACGAGAAGCGCCCATAGCCAGCCGCCGGCGTAGGCGAGCGCGATGGCGAGCGGCGCCAGCACCAGCGCCGCGAGGACTCGCATCACGAGATTGCTCGGGGCAGGCTTCGCGCCCGCCGATGCGGCGTCGGGTTCGCTCACGAGGCGTTTTTCGCGACCAGACCGCCGAAACGGCGCTCGCGTCTGGCGAATTCGGCGATTGCGCCTTCCAGCGCCGCCTTGTCGAAATCGGGCCAGTGGATCGGCACGAAGACCAGCTCGCTGTAGGCGGCCTGCCACATCAGGAAGTTGGATAGCCGCTGCTCGCCGCTGGTGCGGATGATGAGATCGGGATCGGGGATGTCGGGCGCATCGAGATGAGCCCCGATCGTCTCGGCGTCGATCGTTTCAGGGGCGCGCTTGCCGTCTGCGACTTCCCGCGCGAGCTTCTGGGCGGCTTTCGCGATTTCCTGCCGCGAACCGTAATTGAAGGCGACGACCAGCGTCAGGCGCGTGTTGTCGCGCGTCAGTTCCTCGGCCTCGTTGAGGAGTGCGCAGATGTCGCTATCGAGTCCGTCGCGCTCGCCGATGATGCGGACCTTGACGCCGTCGCGATGCAGGCTCGCGAGATCGTTGCGGATGAAGCGGCGCAGGAGACCAAACAGATCGCCGATCTCGCTCGCCGGGCGCGACCAGTTCTCCGAAGAGAAGGAGAAGATGGTGAGATAGCGGATGCCGAGCTCGTGCGAGGCACGCACCACCCGGCGCAGCGCCTCGACACCGCGGCGATGCCCTTCAGCCCGCGGCAGGCCGCGCGCGGCCGCCCAACGCCCGTTGCCATCCATGATGATGGCGACATGCGCAGGCGCGTCGGACCGGTCGGGTCCTTCCGTTGCTGGCGCGGCGGCGTTGGACATGAAGGCGGCCCTAAAGCATGATCCGGACAAGTGCGAAGCGGATTTCCGAAAAGATCATGCGCGAACAATAACCTAAAGCGCGATGACAGTTCATCGCGCTTTAGACGGTGAGGATTTCTTTTTCCTTGGCGGCCAGCAACTGGTCGATCTCGGCGATGGTGCCGTCGGTCGCCTTCTGCACCTCGTCGGCGTGACGCTTCTGATCGTCCTCCGACATCTCGTGATTCTTCTCGGCCTTCTTGAGGACGTCGAGGCCGTCGCGGCGGACGTGACGCGCGGCGACCTTGGCCGCTTCCGCGTATTTGTGCGCGACCTTGACGAGCTCCTTGCGACGCTCCTCATTGAGCTCGGGGATGCGCAGGCGCAGCACCTGGCCCTCGGTCGCGGGCGACAGGCCGAGATTGGAATCGACGATCGCCTTCTCGACCGGCTTGACCATCGACTTGTCCCAGACCTGCACCGAGATCAGCCGCGGCTCCGGCACGCTGACGGTGGCAAGCTGGTTGAGCGGCATGTGGCTGCCGTAAGCCTCGACCTGCACCGGGTCGAGCATCGAGGCCGACGCGCGCCCCGTGCGCAGGCCGCCAAGCTCGTGCTTGAGGGCCTGGACGGCGCCCTGCATGCGACGCTTCACTTCGTTGAGGTCGAAATTACCCGTGGCCATCACGTTTCTCCTTCAAAATCCCGGCGACTCACTCCGCGCCCTACAGGCGCGACCGACGAGCCCTCAGCCGGCGACGACGGTTCCGTGGCCGCCGCCACGCAGCACAGCGCCGATCGAACCCGGCTCCGCGATCGAGAATACGATGATAGGCAGCAACGTCTCGCGGGCAAGCGCGAAGGCGGTCGCATCCATCACCTTGTAGCCGCCCTCGATCGCCTGCGAATGCGTCAGCCGGTCGAACCGCGTGGCGGTCGGATCCTTTTTCGGGTCGGCCGAGTAGACGCCGTCGACATTGGTTGCCTTCAGCACAGCCTCGGCTCCGATCTCGGCGGCCCGAAGCACCGCGGTCGTGTCGGTGGTGAAGAACGGATTGCCGGTTCCGCCCCCGAGCAGCACGATCCGGCCCTCGGCGAGGTATTTGTGCGCCGCGGTGCGGGTGAACAGCTCGGAAATCTCGGGCATGACGAAGGCCGACAGCGTACGTGCCGGCGTGCCCTTGCGCTCGATCGTCGCCTCCAGCGCGAGGCAGTTCATCATGGTGGCGAGCATGCCCATGGTGTCGCCGGTGGTGCGCGACACCCCTTGCGAGGACACTTCGACGCCGCGCACGATGTTGCCGCCGCCGATCACCACCGCAACCTCGGTGCCGAGCTGGCGGGCGGCGATCAGATCGTCCGCAACCCGGTCGAGGGTCGGCTGATCGATGCCAAAGCCCTGCTGTCCCGCGAGATACTCGCCGGACAGCTTGATCACGACGCGACGATAGACCGGATCAGTCATGAGCACTTTCCCCGTCCGGGCGCCGCTTCCGGCGGCAAGCCGGAAGGAACGTACCGGCGCTTACTTCTTGCCGCTGGCCGCTGCGACCTCGGCCGCGAAGTCGCTTTCCTGCTTCTCGATTCCCTCACCGAGAGCATAGCGCACAAAGCCCGCGATCTTCACCGCGCCGCCGACCTTGCCTTCGGCTTCCTTCACCGCCTGCGCCACCGACTTGCCGGTGTCGTGGATGAAGGCCTGCTCGAGCAGGCAGACTTCCTTGTAGTAGGTCTTGAGGCCGGACTCGACGATCTTTTCGATGACGTTCTCGGGCTTGCCCTGCTGGCGATATTTGTCGGCGAGCACGTCCTTCTCACGCTTCACGACCGCCGGATCGAGGCCGGACGGCTCGAGCGCGAGCGGATTGGTGGCCGCGACATGCATCGCGATCTGGCGACCGAGGGCCGCGAGCTCGTCGGCCTTGCCGGGCGATTCGAGCGCGACGATCACGCCCATCTTGCCGGCGCCTTCGACGACTGCGCCGTGGACGTAGCTCGACACGACGCCCTGCTTCACTTCGAGCGAAGCTGCGCGGCGCAGCGTCATGTTCTCGCCGATGGTGGCGATCGCATCGTTGATTGCGGCTTCGATCGTGACGTCACCGACCTTGGCGGCCTTGATCTTCTCGACATCGGCGCCGACGTCGAATGCGACCTGCGCGACCATCTTGACGAGGCCCTGGAACTGGCCGTTGCGCGCGACGAAGTCGGTCTCGGAGTTGACCTCGACCACGACGCCCTTGGTGCCCTTGGTGAGCGCGCCGATCAGGCCTTCCGCGGCGACGCGGCCGGACTTCTTGGCGGCCTTCGACAGGCCCTTCTTGCGCAGCCAGTCCTGCGCGGCTTCCATATTGCCGTCGTTTTCGGTGAGCGCGGCCTTGCAGTCCATCATGCCTGCGCCGGTGGACTCGCGCAGATCCTTGACCATCGCAGCTGTGATCGTTGCCATCGTTGAAAATCCTTCTTGCCTGCCGGTTTGCCGCGGCGTGGCATCAAACAGCCCCGCCGCGGTCCATCTCAGGAATTCGCGTCAACTGAAATGGTGGCCGGACTTATATCCGGCCAACCCATCGCTCTTTTTGACTATTCCGCTTCCGCGGTCAGCGCCTTGGCCTTGGCCACCCAGGCATCCGCACGGCTCGGCAGACCGACTTCTTCGCCGATCTTGTGTGCGGTGTCGTGATCGAGCTCGGCGAGCTGCCAGAAGTGGAAGATGCCGAGGTCGTTGAACTTCTTCTCGATCGCGCCCGACACGCCCGGGAGCTTCTTGAGGTCGTCGGCGGTGCCGCGCGGACCGGCAAGGCCCTGGAAGCCGCTCGAGGAAGCGGCCGGCAGCTCTTCGGCGACCGGACGAGCCGAGGCGCCGATGTCGATACCCGAATCGCCCTGGGCGCGCGAGATGCCGTCGATCGCCGCACGTGCGATCAGGTCGCAATAGAGGGCGATCGCACGGCCGGCGTCGTCATTGCCCGGGACCACATAGGTGATGCCCTTGGGATCCGAATTGGTGTCGACGATCGCGGCGACCGGGATGTTGAGCCGCTGGGCTTCCTGGATCGCGATGTCTTCCTTGTTGGTGTCGATCACGAAGATCAGGTCGGGCAGACCGCCCATGTCCTTGATGCCGCCGAGCGAGCGATCGAGCTTGTCGCGCTCGCGCTGAAGCGTCAGGCGCTCCTTCTTGGTGTAGGAGCTGGCGTCGCCGCCGGACAGCACGTCATCGAGATGACGCAGGCGCTTGATCGAGGCCGAGATCGTCTTCCAGTTGGTCAGCGTGCCGCCGAGCCAGCGCGAATTGACGAAATACTGCGCGCAGCGCTTGGCAGCGTCCGCGACGCCGTCCTGCGCCTGGCGCTTGGTGCCGACGAACAGGATGCGGCCGCCCTTGGCGACGGTGTCGCTGACCGCCTGCAAGGCGGTGTGCAGCAACGGCACGGTCTGCGCGAGGTCGACGATGTGGATGTTGTTGCGGGCGCCGAAAATGAACGGTGCCATTTTCGGATTCCAGCGGTGAGACTGGTGACCAAAGTGCACGCCAGCTTCGAGGAGCTGACGCATGGTGAAATCGGGTAGCGCCATAGTTTCAATTCTCCGGTTGGTTCCTCCGGAAACGTGTGAGCAAAACGGAGCGTTCTCGCCCCGGTTGCCACCGGACGGCCTTGTGAGCCATGTTTCCGTGTGAGATGGGGCGCTATATAGCGCCATTTCGGCCAGAAGCAAGGAAATAAGGGCCTTTCGGGGGCGGTTTTCGCCCCCCGAAGCCCCTCTTCCGTAATCACCACGCCAGTCCGTAAAGACCTAGCACTTGGGCTGGTTCGGCGGGCACTTTTTCGCCGCCGGCGGCGGCGCCGCTGGGCGCGGCGGAGGCGCCGCCGGACGCGGCGGGGGCGGTGGCGCGACGGCCATCCGTGGCGGCGGCGGTGCCGGCCGGGCGACCGGCGGTGGCGGCGCGGGCCGCGCCATGGGCGGAGGTGCTGGCCGGGCCATTGGCGGAGGCGCCGGCCGTGCAACGGCCACAGGCGGAGCCGCGCGGGCCGGCGGAGGCGATGCGACATGCGGCGGCGGTGCCGGGCGAGCGGCGGGCGGTGGCGGCGTCGGCCTCGCCACGGCCTGCGGCCGCGGTGCTGGAGCTGACGGCGACGGCCGGGCGGCCTGCGCTGGAGGGGTCGCGGGCAAGTTCTGCGGTTTGACCGGCTCGCGCGCGGCCGAGGGCGGCGGCGTGACCGGCCTGCCCGCAGCGCCCGAGGGCGTGCCGGGCGACGTGCCCGCAGCAGGTGGCGCGCCAGCCGGCTCACGGGTTGCAGACTTGCCGCCAGCGGGCGCGCCGCCGGGCGGGGTCTGAGCAACCGGCGGCTTCGGCGGTTGGCCGGGCGCAGCCGGATTCGCGGTGGGCGCAACGGTCGTCGGAGTGCCGGCCGTTGGCGCACCAGGATGGGGCGGCAGCGTTGTGCCGGGAGCGGCCGTGGTTGGCGCCCCCGGATGCGTCGGCGCGGGCGCGCCGGGTGCATTTGCCGTCGGCGCCAAGGGCCTGCCGCCTGGCGACGTCCCTGCCCCGGCCGGCGGCGCCGGCGGCCCGCCTTGGGCGCCGGGAACCGGCAGCGTGTTGGTCTGTGGCAGCTTGGTCGGCGGTGCGGCGGGGGGCGTGCCGGTCGGCGGCGCGACATTGGCCGGCGTCCCGGGAGGCGTCCCTGGCCTCGCCGTCGGCTGGACTGTCGCGCTCGGCGGCATCGGCGCCTTGCCCTGCTGGATCAGCGCGGCGCGTTGCGTAGCGGCTTGCGGCAACATTGGCGCTACCGGGTTGGCGCGGTCGGCAATCGCCGGCCTCAGATTGCCGGGCCCGGTCCCTCCTCCCGCTCCCACGGGCGGGGCGGGCGGCCGGTTGATCACGGTGTTGATGACCGTGGTGTTATGGATGTTGTTGAAGATGATGTTGTTCGGCGGCGGCGCGACATAGATCGGCGGCCTGACGAACACCGGGATCGGCACGAACATCGGCTGCGGCAGCACGAACAGGCCGACCACGGGCAGCGGTGGCTCGAGCACGACGAAATCCGGCGGCGGCGGCGGCAGATAATAGACAGGCGGCGGCGGTGGCGGCGCGAAGCCGAAATCAGGGTCGCTGAAGTACAGCACGGGACGGTCGACATAGACCACCTCCTCCGGCGGCGGGGGCGGCACGTCATAGTCGATCATCGCGAAGGTCGGCGGTGGCTCGGGCGGCGCGGTGAGAATCGCCAGACGCCGACGCGCATCGGCCGCGTGCGGCCCGCGCGGATAGCGGCGCAGATAGGACCAATAGGCCTCCGGTGTATCGTTCCGGTAGGTCCGCCGCCAGGTGATCGCCTCGCGGCGCGCCGCGACGATCGCCATCACACGCTTCGACAGCGGGTCACCGGGATAGGCCGTGAGAAATTCTTCGTAGGCGGGCAGCGTGTCGCGCTCGAGCGCGGCCGCATAGGCGTCCTGTACGCCGAGATCGCGGATCGGCTTGTTGCGGATCGCGGCAACCTGGTCGGGCGCGGCCTCCGGCGGCGGCGCATCGGGCCCGCGCTCGAAGAACGAGAAGGGCGCCGAAATCTTCGCCTCGTTCCAGGGCACCTGCGCGCCCTTGCTGGCCTCGTTGACGCGCAGACGGACGCGGTCGAACACCTCGGCCAGCGGCAGACCGCCGGTACGGATCATCTCCGCCAGCGATTGCGCGTAGATGCCGTACGGGCCGGGCTCTTCCGGCGCGACCGTGCCGGGCGCGGCGTTGAAGGCGATCAGCATGTTCGGATCGGGCTCGACCAGCGCCAGCCCGCTCGCGATCGGCTGGCCGCCTTCGATGAAGGGCTGCGCGCGCGCCGCGTCGAGCACGACGATGTTAGCCTTGAGCGGAATGGAAGCGAGCTGGCGCGCGTAGTCGCTGATGCGCAGGCCTTCGGTCGGAACGTCGGTGTCGCGGGTGATGTTGGAATCGACCGGGATGAAATAGTTCTCGCCGGCAAGCTGCACGCCATAGCCGGCAAGATAGATCATCGCGACGGTGCCAGGACCCGAGGCCTGCGCCTTCTGGATGAAATCGCGAAGACTCTTGCGCAGCGTGTCGCCGTCGAGGTCGCGCGCGCCGACCACGTCGAAGCCCGCCGATTGCAACGTCTGCGCGATCAGGCCGGCATCGTTCGCGGTCGTCGCCAGCGGCGACGTGGCGTAGGCGCCGTTGCCGACCACGAGCGCGACGCGCTTTTCCTGCTGCTGCGCGCGCGCCCGATCGGGCGCGGCCGCAGCGACGGCCAGGATCGGCAAGAGAAAACAGATGAAGGCCTTGTAGGTCCCACGCATGGCTTACTTGCCCGCTATCGTTGTTGAGCTGCCACCGTACATAAGACGTGCGGCCGGCTGAATGGCTCTTGAACGAAAAGCGCGGATTGAGGCGGCGGCATGGCGCCCCCCCCCCCCCATCAAACCCCTGCGTCAGGCCCGCGTCAGCCTCACGACCGCGCTGCGGCGCGAGCTGCGCTCAGCCCTGCGCGATCAGATCGACCGTTCCCGTGGTGAGCCGGTAGATGCCGCCGACGACCTTCAGCTTGCCCTGCTCCACGGCCGCATTGAGGATCGGCGCGGCCGCCTTCAGCTTCGCGACGTTGTCGATCACGTTCTGCCGGATCGCCTTGTTGAGCACGTCCCCGCCCTGCTGCATCGCAGCCTTTGCGGCAGGCGCGATCGCATCGACCAGCGAGGGAATGTGGCCCGGCGGCGACGTGTTGTCCTTGATTGCCTTCAGCGTCGCATCGACCGCGCCGCAGGCATCATGGCCAAGCACCAGGATCAGCGGTGCGTTGAGCACGGCCACCGCATATTCCATGCTGGCAATGGTTTCGGTGCCGGCAAAATTTCCGGCGACGCGGCAGACGAAGAGATCCCCGCGGCCGCTGTCGAAGGCATATTCCGGCGCGATGCGTGAATCGGCGCAGCTCAGAACCGCCGCGAACGGATTCTGTCCACCGGCCAACGCCTCGCGCTCGTGCTTGAAATCGTGGCGCCGCGCCACACCGTCGACGTAGCGCGCATTGCCCTCCATCAGCCGCTTCAGCGATGCGTCGGGCGACAACACGTTCTGCGGCTTGGGTGGCTGCTTGGCCTCCTTTGCCAAGGCGCCGCTCGCGAAAGCTCCGCCGGCGAAGGCCATGCCGAATGCAGCGGCGCCAAACAACATCGCGGATCGCCGCGATGGCGCGATGTCTCGATGCAGTGATTCATGATGCAGAGATTCAGAGCACTTGTCGCACATGTGACGTTTCCCCGGGGACAGTGGACGAATGGAAGCGTCGCGATGATAGGTGCATCGATGTGAAGAAATCACCAATGATAAATGATGCAACTGATGATTGCTGCAACGCGAACCATGTTGCAAAGCCGAAGCGATCGCTCGCCTCACGCGCAACGACCGCACAGAGCTGCGCCCATCTGCATATATTCGAGATCGGCTGCTAAAGCATGATCCGGAAAAGGGCAGCAATTCTCACTCACCACAAACGCGGCACGCGTTTGTGGTGAGATCATACGCTAACGCCGATCCCAAGCACGATGACGATTCTTCCAGATTTCATCGTGCTTTAGAGCTGCTGCACGTCCACGACGCCCGCGACCGCCTTGATCGCGCCGGCGATCTGCGGCGAGACCTTGAAGCGGCCGGGCAGCTTCATCTCGACCTCGGTCTCGAGGTCGAGCATCATCACCAGCGAGACCTCTCCGTCACCGTTCGAGCGCGGCGCGATGCCGGGACTGCCGACTTTTGGCGCGGCGCCGTTCGAGGCCGCCATATCGGGTCCGGCCAGACGCTTGGCGATCGACTCCAGCGGCTTGGTGTCGCGCACGAAGATGCGCAGGCCCTTCTGTGTCTTGGCGGCGGCGTCATCGAGCGGCTCGGCATGCAGCACGCGCGCGCGGACGTCCTCGCCCTGCAATTCCGCGCCCAACTGGAGCAGCACGGCGGCGCCCGGTTCGAGCACATCGCGGTATTGCGCGAGGCCTTCGGAGAACAGCACCGCCTCGAAGTGGCCCGTGGGATCAGAGAGCCCCATGATGCCCATCTTGTTGCCGGTCTTGGTGCGCCGCTCCATGCGCGACACCACGGTGGCCGCGACCTTGCCGGCGGTGGCGCCGGTCTTCACCGCACGCGAGAACTCGGCCCAGCTCTGCACCCGCAGGCGCTTCAGGACCATCGCGTAATCGTCGAGCGGATGGCCCGACAGGAAGAATCCGATAGCGTCATATTCGCGGCGCAACCGCTCGGCCGGCAGCCAGGGCTCGATCTGCGGCAGCATGATGGTCGGCGCGTCCGCCGACATGCCGAACATGTCGTTCTGGCCGATGGTCTCGGCCTGATGCGCACGCTGGCAGGCGGCCAGGATCGAGTCCGCGCCGGCAAAAACCCGCGCCCTGTTCGGCTCCAGCGTGTCGAAGGCGCCAGCAGCGGCGAGGCTTTCGATGATGCGCTTGTTGATTGCGCGCGGATTGACCCGCGCGGCGAAGTCGGCGAGCGAGGTGAACAGCCCGCGCCTGGTACGCTCCTCGATGATCTGCTCGATCGCCTGGATGCCGACGCCCTTGAGCGCGGCGAGCGCGTAATAGATCGTCTTCTCGCCGACCTCGAAAGTCGGGCCTGAGCGGTTGATGTTCGGCGGCTCGACCTTGATGCCGAGGCGCTGCGCCTCGGAACGGAATTCGGAGAGCTTGTCGGTGTTGTTGAGATCGAGCGTCATCGACGCTGCGATGAACTCCACCGGGTAATGCGCCTTCATATAGGCGGTGTGGTAGGACACCAGCGCGTAGGCCGCCGCGTGGCTCTTGTTGAAGCCGTAGTCGGCGAACTTTGCGAGCAGCTCGAAGATGGTCTCGGCCTGCCCCTTCGGCACGCCGTTCTTCACCGCACCCGCGACGAAGATGTCGCGCTGCTTGTCCATCTCGGCGCGGATCTTCTTGCCCATGGCGCGGCGCAGCAGGTCGGCGTCACCGAGCGAATAGCCCGACATCACCTGCGCGATCTGCATCACCTGTTCCTGGTAGATGATGACGCCGAAGGTTTCCTTCAGGATCGGCTCCAGCACCGGATGCAGATATTCCGGCTCCTCATCGCCGTGCTTGCGCGAGCAATAGGTCGGGATGTTCGCCATCGGGCCCGGGCGATAGAGCGCGACCAGCGCAATGATGTCCTCGAAACGGTCGGGGCGCATGTCGACCAGCGCGCGCCGCATCCCCTGGCTTTCAACCTGGAACACGCCGACCACCTCGCCCCGCGCCAGCATCTGGTAGCTTTCGGCATCGTCGATCGGCAGCGTCGCGAGATCGATGTCGATGTTGCGCGGCTTCAGGAGCTTCACCGCGACGTCGAGCACGGTCAGCGTCTTCAGGCCGAGGAAGTCGAACTTCACGAGCCCGGCCGGCTCGACCCATTTCATGTTGAACTGGGTTACCGGCATGTCCGACTTGGGATCGCGGTACATCGGCACGAGTTCGCTCAAGGGGCGATCGCCGATCACGATGCCGGCCGCGTGCGTCGAGGCGTGGCGGGTCAGGCCTTCGAGGCGCTGCGCGATGTCGAAGGCGCGTGCCACCACCGGGTCTTCATCGCGGAACGCCTGAAGCTTCGGCTCGCTCTCGATCGCGGCGGCCAACGTCACCGGCGCGGCCGGATTCTGCGGCACCAGCTTGGTCAGCTTGTCGACCTGGCCATAGGGCATCTGCAGGACCCGGCCGACGTCGCGCAGCACGCCGCGCGCCTGCAGGGTACCGAAGGTGATGATCTGCGCGACCTGGTCGCGACCGTAGCGCTCCTGGACGTACCTGATCACCTCGCCGCGGCGGTCCTGGCAGAAATCGATGTCGAAGTCCGGCATCGAGACGCGTTCCGGATTGAGGAAGCGTTCAAACAGCAGGCCGAACTTGATCGGGTCGAGGTCGGTGATGGTCAGCGCCCAGGCGACCAGTGAGCCGGCGCCCGAACCGCGCCCCGGTCCGACCGGAATCCCTTGGCCCTTCGCCCATTTGATGAAGTCCGACACGATCAGGAAGTAGCCCGCGTACTTCATGCGCATGATGACGTCGAGCTCGAACGCCAGGCGCTTGTCGTAGTCCTCTTCCGTGGTGCCCTGCGACAGGCCGTGCACGCGCAGGCGGTTGGCGAGCCCCTCCTCCGCCTGGCGCTTCAGCTCGGCCGCCTCGACCGACGCGGCGTCGGAGCTGGCGGCGGCACCGACGGTGAAGAATGGCAGGATCGGCTTCCGCGTCATCGGGCGGAACGAGCAGCGCTCGGCGATCTCCACCGTCGAGGCCAGCGCCTCCGGAATGTCGGCGAACAGCACCGCCATCTCGGCGCGGGTCTTGAAGCGGTGATCGGGCGTGAGCTGAACGCGATCGGTCTCGGCGATCAGCCGCCCGCCGGCGATGCAGAGCAGCGCGTCGTGCGCCTCGTAATCGTCGTTCGAAGCGAAATACGGCTCGTTGGTCGCAACCAGCGGCAGGCCTTTTGCGTAGGCAATGTCGATCAGCCCACTTTCGACGCGCCGCTCCTTGTCGATGTTGTGGCGCTGCAATTCGACATAGAGGCGGTCGCCGAACAGGCCTGCGAGACGCTCGCAGCGCGTCGCCGCAATTTCGGCCTGCCCGCTGGCAAGCGCGAGCGAGATCGGCCCGTCAGGGCCGCCCGTGAGTGCGATCAAGCCTTCGGTCTCACCGTCGAGCCAATCGAACTTGATGAACGGCGCGTGGCTGTCAGGCGATTCGAGGAACGCGCGCGAGTTCAGCCGCATCAGGCTGCGATAGCCGCGCTCCTGGGCCGCCAGCAGCACCACGCGCGACGGCAGCAGCGCATTGCGCGCACTGGGATCCTGGTCGCCGAAATCGATCGCGAGCTCGCAGCCGACGATCGGCTGGATGCCGGAGCCCGCCATCTTGTCGGAGAACTCCAGCGCGCCAAACATGTTGTCGGTGTCGGTCAGCGCCAGTGCGGGCTGGTGGTCTTTCTTCGCAAGCTCGGCGAGCTTGGCGATCTTGATCGAGCCCTTGAGCAGCGAATAGGCCGAGTGAACGTGAAGGTGGACAAATCCGGCGCTCGGCATGGTCGCGTGACGGCCTCTTGCAGATGAGATGGAGCGGTCGCCGGCTCCAGGGGGATCATGGGGACATCTTCCGTCCACCCAGCCGACTCGCCTCACAATGGTGGGGCGTCACCGCTTCAGAGTCCACGCCGGAGCCACGAAACGGCCGCGTCGTCCCGCTTTTCCCCAAGGGCATGACCAAGGGGGTCTGGCCAGCCGCGGCTCAGAGCTGCGGAATCACCTGCGCCCAGATTGCGATCATCCCGACGAACAGCGAGATCGAGGCGAGTGCGGCGGCTTCTTCCACGAAAATCCTGAACATGGCTTGCTCCATTACCAGAACGTATGAAGAACATTGTTCTCATTTCGTTCTTGAGAGTCAAGCCGTCTCAGCCACCTCGAAATGGGATGGTTAACTCGCTGAATTCAAACGATGAAAAAGCCCCGGCCAACGGCCGGGGCTTTCACAACCGCTCCAAGGAGAGCGATCAGTCTCAGTCGTTTGCTCAGTACCGGCCGATCAGCGGGCCGCCGAACTTGTAGTTCAGGCGGACGAGACCCATGTCGACGTCCTGGCGGATGCGCTCCGAGCCGGCGAAGCCAGCGAAGGTCACGTCCTTGTCGGACAGGAAGATGTGGTTGTACTCGACGCCAACCGACCAGTTCGGCGCGAAGCCGTACTCGAGGCCGGCACCGACCGTGCCACCCCAGCGGCTGTCGCTGCTTGAGGAGAGCAGCGCGCCAGCCGTGCTGGAGATTTCGTACTTGTTGCTGACCACAGCCGCACCGCCCTTGACGTAGATCAGGACGTTGTTCCAAGCGTAGCCAACCTGACCGGTGATCAGACCGAACGCATCGATCTTGGTGCGGTTGCGGGTGGCGAACAGCGCGCTGGTGTTGTCGCCCGAGAAATCGGCCCAGTTGCCCTGGCCTTCCACGCCGAACACCCACTGGCCGGACTGCCAGCGATAGCCGATCTGGCCACCGACCGTGCCGCCCGTCGCATCGTGCGAACCTTCGCGGCCAACGCCAACGAAATCCCAGGTCGCGTGCGACGAACCGCCACCGCCGTTGATGCCGATGTAGAAGCCGCTCCAGTCGTAGATCGTGGCGACCATGGCCGGCGCCTTGGTGTACGGCCGAGCCGCGAGATCAGCAGCCAGCGCCGGTGCAGCGGCGCTGAGCGCGACCAGGCTCACAGCAGCAAGCAACAAGTTCTTCTTCATTTGAATCCCGTTCCAGTTTCATCAGTAGGCCCCCGGGCCGTGCGGTGGTCATATCAGCGATCGACGGAATTGCTGTAACCGCGACGCCACAGTTGAAGCCAAAGGCCCACGCTGCGTTAATGGATGTTTAGCGGCCCCCGCGGGAAACCCTTTGAAACAAGAGTTTTCATGAGTTCCAATGTCGACTACACGACGTATATTGCATCTGTGCTTGGACACCCGATGCACGCACGATTGTGTGATTGGAGCTTGAGATGCGCAGACAGATTGCCCTCCCCATTGTCGCCACATTTTCGCTCGCAATCGCCACATTCGCGTTCACGCTGAGCGCAAGCACGCCCGCACGCGCATTCGGTACGCATCACGCGTTCTGCCTGACCGGCGACGAATGGCCGGGGCTGAGCAATTGCACGTTCGACAGTTACGCTCAGTGTCAGGCGAGCTCGTCGGGCCGCGCGCTGACCTGCCTCGCGAATCCGTATTTCGCAGGCCAGAGCGATGATCCCTACGCCTATCAGAATCGTCCGGGCGCCCAGACACCGGGCTATTCACCCGGCTATTACGCGCCGCGCTGAGATGCGCCGCGCCCGCTCCGCACTCGTCGCCACCGGCCTGCTCTTCTCGGGCGTTCCGGCGCACGCGCAGACCTACGATCCCAGCTATCCCGTCTGCATGCAGATCTACGGCCCGGTCGGCTATTTCGACTGCCGCTACACTTCGCTCGAACAGTGCAGGTTTCTTGCCGTCGGGCGCTCCGCGAGCTGCGCCGTGAATCCGTATTTTCCGCAGAAGAAACCGGGAGCCTCTCGCCGGTCGAAGCGCGCCGATTAGCGCCACTCGCAAATCGGGATGCTGATATGCGGCCTGCCTTGCATCGCGCCTCCGATGTTGACGCGGGCTGGTGCGGGTTTAAGTACGACGACAAATCTTGCAGGGGTGGCGACGTTCGCTGGGCTGGTTCCCGTTGACGCCACCAATGCAGGACACATGACGACCTCGCCTCACGCGACCTCGCCCCGCGCCTCAGCGCCCCCTCACCTCGCCATCGTCCTGTTCTCGCTCGCGATGGGTGGCTTTGCGATCGGAACCACCGAATTCGCATCGATGAGCTTGCTGCCGTTCTTCGCTGCCGACCTCGGGATCGACGAGCCGGCCGCGGGGCACGCGATCAGTGCCTACGCGCTCGGCGTGGTGCTGGGCGCGCCGCTGATCGCCGTGCTTGGCGCGCGGTTCGCCCGGCGCACCCAGTTGCTGGCCCTGATGGCCGTGTTCGCGCTCGGCAACGCGCTCACCGCGCTCGCGCCGGGCTTCGGCTGGATGATCGCAGCCCGATTTCTGTCGGGATTGCCGCATGGCGCCTATTTCGGCATCGCCGCGCTGGTCGCGGCCTCGCTCGTTCCGCAACACCGCCGTTCGCAGGCGATCGGCCAGGTGATGCTCGGCCTGACCTCTGCCACGATCATCGGCGTGCCCTTGGCCAATCTGATCGGCCAGGCGGTCGGCTGGCGCGCGAGCTTCGCCCTCGTGTCGTTGCTGGCGTTGATCACGGTCCTGCTGTGCGCCCTGTTCGCGCCGCGCGACCAGGCCGGCCAATCGGATCCGCGGCGAGAGCTCGCGGCGCTCAGAAGCGGCCGCGTCTGGATCACGCTCGCGATCGGAGCCGTCGGCTTCGGCGGCATGTTCGCCGTCTACACTTATCTGGCGACGACCCTGATCGAGGTCACCAAGGTCAGCCCCGCGGTCATTCCGTTCTTCCTGGCCGTGTTCGGCATTGGCGCTACGCTCGGCAATCTGTTCGTGCCGCGCTTTGCGGACCGCGCGCTGATGCCGACGGCAGGCGTCATCCTGCTGTTTGCCGCGGCCGCGCTCCTGGTCTTTCCGCTCGCCGCCGGCAATCCCTGGCTGCTGGCGGCCGACGTCTTCGCGATCGGCGCCAGCGTCTCGCTCGGAGCCGTCCTGCAGACGCGGCTGATGGACGTCGCGGGAGACGCGCAGGCGCTCGCTGCTGCGCTCAACCACTCGGCGTTCAACACCGCCAATGCGCTCGGCCCGTTCCTGGGCGGCCTTGCCATACGCGAGGGGCTGGGCTGGACCTCCACCGGTCCCGTCGGAGCCGCGCTCGCGCTTCTTGGCTTCCTGATCTGGATCGTCGCCGCGCGCGAGGCCGGAGCCGCGCCGGTCGAGGACACCTCAGGCGACGCTGCCTTGCTGAAGAACGCTCCCGCGAGGCCGGCACCACCGCTGGCGCCGGATGACCGAAGCCGTTCGGATGCCGTCAGGGATCCCGTAGCTTAAAGCGGCAGCTCAGCTTTGCCAGGGCGTATTGCGGATGCGCGTACACGCGTTGGGCTTGCGGAAGGTGGGATCGTGATCCTCGATGTAGTCGAAATTCACCGTCCCGAACGTCGTCTGGGGTTTCTTCAGGGCTGAACAGGTCTGCACCTTCAGGAACTCGTTCTTGAAATCGCCGCGCGGAAACGCTGATATCACCTGGTCGCGCTGCTCCGTCGTGTAGTCGTCATACCCAACGCCCACGACATCCACCAGGACGCCTGCGTTCGTCAGGGCGATTTCCGGCCTCATATATTGCGGGATGCCGGGCGTGGTATGCAATGCGATCGCTTCCCACACCAGATCGGCCTGCGGCTCGGCAATGCCGCGCGCCCGGAGGAATTCGCGCGCGGCGTCGGCCCCGTCGACCTCAAATCGCTTCGTCGCCGTATGGTAATGATCGACAAGGCCGAGGTCGTGAAACAGCGCCGCGACATAGAGCAGTTCGGCATCGAACTTCAGCTTCTGACGCAGCCCCTTCATCGCGCCGAACACGTAGACGCGAACCGAATGGTTGAACAGCATCGCGTCTTCGTAACTGCGCACCAGCTCAGTGGCTTCGCGCGCCAGCTTGCTGTCGGGAATTCTGACGCCGGAAATCAAGCTCGTCATCTTCAACCTCCTGCTTTGCATCTGTTACGGTCGATGCCGTTCGTGGCCCTCAGGCGGCCTTCTCGATGGCGGCCTGCGGCGTTCTACGGAAGCTGATCGCCATGCGATTATACGTGTTCATCAGACCGATCGCGATGGTGAGGTCGACGAGCTCGCGCTCCTCGAAGACCGCGCGCGCAGCTTCATAGGCCTGATCCGGCACGCCGGTATCTGCGACGCGGGTTACCGTTTCGGCCCATGCGAGGGCGGCGCGCTCGCGCGCGTCGAACAGATTGCCGGCTTCCGCCCACGCCTGCAGCAGCGCGAGCTTTTCGATCTTCACCCCGCTCTTGAGCAGATCGCGCATATGCATGTCGAGGCAATATGCGCAGTTGTTGATCTGGGATACGCGCAGATAGACGAGGTTGATCAATCCCGCTGGAAGATCGCTCTGCATGATATAGCCGTACACGCCCCCCAACGCTTTCACGCCTGCCGGCGCGATACGGTCGTAGTCGAGACGCTTGGTCATTGTCCTGCTCCTTGATGATCGATGCCCGGCCCTTGTCTCCACCATAAATGCCCCTGCCCTGGTCCACAGAAAAGAACCAAGAACGCGCGAAAATCGTGTACCAAGGAGCATGACCAAACCGCTGCGGTTGGAATTGGATCGCTCTGCGAAGATGCCGCTGGCCGAGCAGATCCATGGCGGCATCAGGGCCGCCATCGAGAACGGCGTGCTCGCACCCGGAGCGCGCCTGCCCTCCTGGCAGGATCTGGCAGCCCAGCTTGGCGTCGCGCGGGGCACCGTGCGCGCGGCCTATGAAAAGCTGGCCTCTGCCCAACTGATCGTCGCGTCACGCGCAACCGGCACGCATGTCGCGGATCGGCCGTCCTTTCCCGTTCGGAAGGACAAGGCTCCGGCCCCCGGCTCGTTCATGGAGATGTACCAGGAGCTCACGGCGGGGCCGGCGATCTTCCAGATGGGCGTGCCCGCGCAAGAGACTTTTCCTGCGACCCTGCTCGCAAGGATGCGCGCGCAGGCAGTTCGCGTCGAAATGAGCGCGCCGGCGATCTATCCCGATCCGCGCGGCGAGCTCGACTTGCGACGCGAGATCGCAGCTTACCTTGCGCTGGCGCGCGGGATCGAGTGCGTGCCGTCGCAGATCATCATCACCAGCGGTTTCAGCGGCGGCCTCGGATTGGCGCTCGGTGTCCTCGGCCCCGAGCCAAAGACGAAGGTCTGGGTGGAGAATCCGGGCTTTCCCTTCACGCGGCACGGTCTCGCGCTTGCAAGACTGTCGATCGCGCCGATCCCGGTCGACGCCGACGGCATCGATGTCGATTATGGCCTGAAGCATGCTCCTGACGCCGCGCTTGTCGTCGTGACGCCCGGGCAGCAGGCGCCACTCGGATCCACATTGTCGCTGGCGAGGCGTTCGCGCCTGCTCGACTGGGCCACCCGACGCAAGGCGTGGGTGATCGAGGATGACTATCTCAGCGAGCTTCAGCTCAGGGGCCGGGCCACGCCGGCACTCGCCTCGCTCGATCGCGCGGGCCGCGTCATCCACATCGGCTCTTTCAGCAAGACCGTGACCCCTGCCTTGCGGCTCGGCTTTGTCGTTGCGCCGGCGGCTCTGGTATCGCGATTTGCCGAAGCCGCGGCTTGCCTCGCACCGGCGCCCGGGCCCGCAGTGCAGCTCGCCACCGCCGATTTCATGCGCGAGGGCCATTATCTGCGGCATCTCCGGCGCACGAAGCGGGTCTACGGCGCGCAAGGCGATGCATTGCTGAAACAGCTTCGGACGCGCACCGCCAATGTTGCGCTTGCCGGATTGGCAGCGGTCCTGCGGCTGCCGGACGGAGCGCCCGATCTCGCCATCGCCAGGGAAGCGGCATCGTTCGGACTGGCGCCTACCCCGCTGTCGCTCTGGTATGCGTCCACGGCTTCGGCGCGCCCCGGTCTGTTGCTGGGTATCGCCACATCGCCGCAAAAGCGGATCGAAGCGTCCTGCGAGAGGCTCTTCGAAATCATCGATCGGCTGACGTGACGAGATCCTGGGTGCCATCTCGCTCTACTGGCTCACCGATACCGGCGCATCGGCCAGCCGGTTCTAACCACCAAAAGTTGTAAGCGCGCCGATCATCATGTAACGTCGGCGCCTATCCTCACCGCGCGCGGCCCAGTCGTTACATGCTTGCCCGTATTTTGTTTCTCGTGGCCATGCTGCTTCCATGCACACTGCATGCCGAGGAAACGCCTTCCGAGAAGGCCGGATTTGCGCGCAAGCTGACGATCTATCTTGCCAAGGGGGCACCGGACGCGTGCGGGCCCGGCTGCGACCGCTGGATCGCCATCGAGGGCGAGATCGATGGGGACGCCAGCCAGCGCATTCGCCGCTTCCTGGCCGGCGTCAAGGACACGCAGCGACCGATCTACCTTCATTCGCCCGGCGGGAACGTGGAGCAGTCCTACGTCATCGGCCGGCTGCTGCGCAGTCGCAAGTCGGTCGCGCGTGTCGGCCGGACGATCGCGACGCCGTGCGCCGCCGGCACACAGGTGGACACCGCATGCCTGAAGACCAAGGGCGCCGGCGGCGAGGTCGAGGCGGAGCTCACGACCTACCATGCGATGTGCAACTCGGCCTGCGGTTACCTGTTTCTCGGGGCGACATCACGCGAGGTGGCTCCCGACGCCGTTCTGGCGGTCCATAACTCCAGGCTGGTCCTCGTCTTTCACGGGCATCCGGCGCCGCAGGCGGTCGCGGAATACAGACAGCGTCGGATCGCGAACGCCGACCGCGACCGCGCTGCGTTCATCGCGGCGATGGGGATCAGCCGCGACCTCGACGATCTCATCCGTACCGTGAAGTTCGAAAACCTGCATATGCTGACGCGAGCCGAGCTCTATCGTTTCGGAATCGACACCCGACCGTTTGCCGAAGGGATGTGGAGGCTGGAGAAGGCAACGCGGCCGTTCATCAGCAAGATCGCGGTGATGAAGAAGGACAGCGGCTCTTCGTTCCGGACGATGGAGTGGCGCATGTTTTGCGAAACCAGGAATCGCGTGCCGCTGATGTTCGCGGGCGAGATCGACGAGGCGAGCGTCGGCAAAAGTACGATCATGATGACGGCGGACTCCGACAAGGACCAGGAGGCCGGAGGGTTTCCGGTGCGGGCCGCGAAGTACGAGATGTGGAGCGGCAGTATCGACCCTGACATGGTCAAGGCGATCATGGCGTCCCGCTCCCTCCATGTCCGGCGGACCACGCCGATGCCGGACGAAAAGGTCGACGTCGCGAAATTCGACATCGACCTGACGGGCCTGGCATCGGTGCGGACGCAGCTTGCGGCAGCGTGCTCGTCGGTCGCGGCCAAGCCGAAAGGTCCCTGGCCGGCAAGCCCTTGGCCAGCAACTCCGCTACCGAACGTCACCGCGCCGCCTTCGACCGTGCCGTCGCCGTAAGCGCAGGAGCGCAATTCGAAGGCCCGTGGCAGAACGTAGCTTCACTCTGGGGCTGTTGCAGACTTCGCCTGCGCCACCTCGGAAACGCGCTTTGGGCCCCGAGCGGATCTGTGCGCCACCGGCTGAATGGATTAACCCGTCACCTCAGGAGAACTCAGGGAACAAGCACCGCTGGCATTAGTCCTGTTGGCCGCGGTACAAACTGATCCTGCTGCCCCCGAGCCATCGCCAGGATCGCCAATGCAATTGCGAGGACCGCCAAGAGTCTGGTCATCAATCAAATCCGCGGAAGTCTTGTTGGTACGTACGAGATGATCTTAGCTTTGCGCGCCTTTGGAAAGGCAATCGTTCGACAGCGACCGGGATCGACCGGTCACGATCAATACATGCATGCTGAAGAAATCAGCACTGTGAACATGTCGACGTCGAACTCGTTCTCCAAGCTAAGTCCGAACCGCTCCAGCCATTTATCCTGAGCCAGGTAGGCCAATTTCTCTCGCGCCTGTGGGCAATCAAATTTGAGCCTTCCAACATTCTGAAGGTGATGGACCATTTCGTGTACCAGGACCGATTGGTCGGTGGGCGAAGTGCCGCCCCAATCATCAGGAAGCAAGATCGTTCTCGTCTCGTTGTCGTAAAGTGCGACAACTCCGCGCTGAGCTACGTGCGCATCGCTTTGCATGAAGCCTTGCGAAGAAGTACGGTCCCTTGCACGCAACCTCGCAAGCTCCATCTTCGACGCAAATTCAACGGCGGGGCGCTGTTTGATGGCAGGCAGGTCGAAATTCGATGAGAGCCAAGTCACGATGTCATCCAGCAGGGCTTCCGCAAGTTGAGCCGTATCAGAATGCAACGAAACCGAACGCGACTCGGCGGACGCGCTGCGCTCCAAAGCATATTCGTAATGGGCTTTAGTGGATGTGGCTAACGTTAGGGAGGCTATCGCCGCGACCAAGAGGAATTGCTTGAACATGACCCTCTCCTCAGAGGCTGTTCGAAAAAGACACTCTTCAAAAATCAGTCGGCAGTTGAACGGCTGGAATATAGCATTCGCCTGGCGACGTCGTTGTGAACCCATTCACACCCAAGAAATTCACAACGCCGCCGGTCACCGAACATGCTGGCGAGCGGCGTGCCTCGTACTTCACCGGGACACCGGCCGGCCGTTCAGCAGATGACGGAACCACGTCGCTCGTGCGTGGTAGCGGACATGAGCGCCGGGGCAAACCGTTCAGAAGACGTTGCTGTCTCGGCATCCCGAACTGCAGCAATCGAGGCCGTGCGTGGCTGCTGGAATTCAGCGGACGAGCCTAGTTCGTCTTGACGAACTTGTACGTCCCCTTCTTGTGGCCAATAACCTGATTGATGCCATCGAAGTTGCTCTTGAGAGGGTCGATGGTGACGACGAGCGCGGCCTGGAGACCTTCGAATTTGCCGGTCCCACCCGTTATGTTGCAATTGTTGGGGGATGCGGGCATCCAGTCGCATTGCTCGAACAACTGGTCGCCGTCCTTGTCGACGTAAGTACAGAACCCGTGAATTTCAGCGGTCTTCGCCGACGGATCCGTCAGGCGGCTGAGCTGACAACGTCCACCCATGTTGTTGAGTACAGGATTTCCCGCCTCGTTTGAGGCTGCCATGGCCTGGTTCATGACAACAAATTCTCTGCCGCCGCCTATCGCCATCGGCTTGAGAGCAGGAATCGGCGTGGCGGTGAATATGACCGAGACGGGGCCCTCCGGCGGCATGCTCTGAGCCTGGACACTCGTCGTTGCCAGAATCGATGCGACTGAAAGCAATGCGAGGTTTGCGTGCAAAATGGCCATCGTTGGCTCCCTTTAAGGTGGTGCAGAGAACGATTGCGGGCAGAGAAGACTTTGCTTGGAGTTACTTTGCGGCCTGCTGCGGCTGAGGCGGCGGCGGTTTGGGGACAGACGTTAGCATGCGAATTTTCCATTGCCCGTCCTCACGAACATCGAGAGCGGTCCAAACAACGGTGAAGTCTATGGGAGCGCCTGTCTCGCTGTTGCCAGTAACGCGAGATTCGCCGGTGACCAGAGCCATGTTTTCTGACAATGACTGAACCTCGGTCATCTTGACCTCGAGGCGACTAACTCCCGCCTTGAAAGCGTCCTCATAGTACCTGGTATTGTCCACGACGCCGTCTTCAGTCACACGCATATAGTTCTTGGTATAAAGCGAAGTAATCCCGGCGGGATCCTTCTTGCCGAAGTACTGCTCGTATGCTGAGCCTATCTTTCCAAGTTCTTCCTTGAGATTCTGATCTGACGCAGTCGCGGGAATTGTCGATAGTAACAGTGAGATGCATACAGCTCCGAATCCGCGCATGATGTCACTCCCTACTGTTGACGCCTCTCCAGACGAAACTGGAGACGAGGCTTGCCTCCATCCCTTGGTGAATTTCCGGTGCCGCTGCATTTGAGCCGGCAGCCTCGTTGATCTCCATGGACAGGAAGTCTCCCTTGATCTGACGCAAGGAATTTTCTCCGCTGTCAGCGCTCCGCTGCTCGAAACTTGGTTGTTCGCCTTCATGGCGGCAGCAGAGCGGCCGCGATTCCGCCGCTAAGGTCAGGCGGCCGCACGAAAAGAAAACGGGAGGTCGCCGGTATTTCAGCGTCATCTCGGCCGTCCTGGCCGATCAGGATCAATCCGGCTCCGCCATTTGCCACGTTGAGAACCACCGGCTCTCCGCTCCACGTCTTGATTGGCTGCATTCCCACGATGAGGAATTCGCCCATGGGCTGATCAAGATATTGAAGGCGTAATTGCGGACCAACCTCCGCTGCCGCAAGTTCAAAGCCGAGTTGCCGGGCCCGCGCGTAAATGACGGCCAGAGGCACGCTATCGGTTTTAAAGCCGAGCTCGACCGCGGATACCGCCACAAGCTCCACGTCTATCTTGTTGGGACTGACGGTGAAGGCCGGTCGAGCGAGAACTTCCGCGGCCAGCCCGCCGATATTGCAACCGACCGCATCCAATGCATTGCGTAACGCAATGGAGTTGCCAAAGGTGCCGACCGCAATATTCCGCCATGTTGGAACATCGCGGGCGGACCCGATGAGTTTCACCGGCAAATCAACTGCACGAACTTTGCCGAGCTTCAGTTGATTCTGTAACACGTCGCGCGCCGAGCATTGTCCCCACGCTTTGGGCGTGACCTGAAACAGGGAAGCGGCACAGAGCAATGCAACAATCAGGCAATGCCTGCCCCGCCCCGCGATCGGATGGTGATTTGGTGCGGCAAGATCCGCGTGGCTCGTCAGAATGCACATGTCGAAGATCGACTTGTTGCAAAATTCGACTGAAAGAACCCGCCTCCGAGTCAGTGGGAAGAACGGAGGCCCAATGAAAAAACATTGTCCGACCGCACTCAAAAGGGGGGCCGGAGGCGGGGCACTATTGCCTCAAGTATTCCAATTTCAAATGAACGGGCGGCAGTCCGTAAGCCCGATCGCCCGTCGCATCAAACCGAAAACGGAATGACGTGCAGAAACGTAGCACCACGAGTCCCTCGGTACAATCAGCAACTCCGCCCACCAGCGTGCATAGCGCGCTTCGCCGCGATCGCGACGTTCGAACGGCCGGCACTCGAGCGCGATACGTGGTTTAGCAAGAGGTATCCGGTTCGCGGCGAACACCACTCAGCGCGAAAAATTGCCTGCCAGTGACGATGCGCCGACCATCCGCCGAGAACGGGCAGAGTTGCTTCCGCTTGCGAAGCCTGAACCAGGATCGAGCCGCTGAAGACGAACCTTCATCGAGCAAGAGGTTCGCTCCTCAAACGTTGCTCGATAAATGCCTCTTGGACATTTGCACAACTATGGAGGTAGCCCATGCCGATCGTTCAATTTACTCGCTTCAAAACCGACAAGGTCGAGGAAACGATCCAGATCATCAGGCAGGCGAAGAAAATCTTTGAAAAACATGGTGCCGAATTTCTTCGGCTCTCCCGTTTCCACACCGGTCCCTGGGCAGGAGAGTTGCTGGTTACGACGCGCTACTCCAATTGGGAAGTCTACGGCAAGGTGCAGGAGGCCGTGTCAAAGGACCCGGAGTTTGCGCAGCTGCAGGCTGACGGAATGAAGATCGCCGAACTACAGGGCCGCAACATCGCCGTCAGCATCGATCTCTAGTCGAGGCGCCGCCCCGCAAACTACGATAAGCGCGGAGGCGCTGGACATATGCCGGTGGCCGTCCCGATCCGATCACAGCGCTTCCGCACCACGGCCGGAAGCGCTGCCCGGCGGTGCAGGCCGGCTGATTCAGGCCCTCGATCATCCGCCGAATGACGGGCGAACGATCTCGGACGTGAACGCGCACCTGTCGCCGTCGTGCGCCAGTGCGTTCAGATGCGCATGCCGGGTCTTGCTGAGACGCAGCGCGCGGGTCTGCGCGCCGATGGTCTTGGCCTTCGCGTTCTACGCCCTACACCGGCGTGTAGATCACGAGCTTCAGCGCGGGATCGTCATTGGCCTGAAAACTCGTGTGCTCGAAATGGAGCACGCCCAGAGTTGGATGAGACATCGTCTTGAGGCCCGAGGCGGTGC
Source organism: Bradyrhizobium sp. Pa8 (assembly GCF_052588265.1). Taxonomy (NCBI): domain Bacteria; kingdom Pseudomonadati; phylum Pseudomonadota; class Alphaproteobacteria; order Hyphomicrobiales; family Nitrobacteraceae; genus Bradyrhizobium; species Bradyrhizobium sp. Pa8. Next base: position 5,280,199 of record NZ_CP176767.1, read on the forward strand.
TGCGGATCTCGTGGGCTTCCCACCATTTGACGAATTCCGGGCTGCCCTGTCGCAGCCGCGTCAGCAACTCCGCAAACGCGGGATCGCCGGCCCAGACGTCGTGGGTCGCGCGGAACATCGCGACCATGCGCTTGGCGACCTCCGCCCAGCCCGCGCCGTAAGCCTTGCGCGTCTGCTTGTTGGTCATCATCAGGAGCATCGTGTTGCGATCCTCCTCCGGCAACCGGCCGAACGCAAAAACCTGCTCGGCGGCTTCGTTCCAGGCCAGCACGTCCCAGCGCCGCCCGGTGATATAGGCCGGATGCGGCAGGCTCTCGATCAGCCGCAGGATCGGCGGCGGCACGATCTCGCGCGTGAACGCGCTTCTGGCACCGTCGCGCGCCAGCGCCTTGAGATGCGCATGCTCGGTCTTGCTCAGCCGCAGCGCACGGGCGAGCGCATCGACCGTGGTGACCGACGGGCTGACGGTGCGGCCCTGCTCGAGGCGGATGTACCAGTCGACACCGATGCCGGCGAGCTGGGCGACCTCCTCGCGGCGCAGGCCCGCGGTGCGCCGGCGGCTGCCCGCGGGAAGACCGACCGTCTTCGGCGTCAGCTTTTCGCGGCGGGACCGCAGGAAGTCGCCGAATTCGACGCGGCGCGGGTCGGCCATGATGTTGCGCTCCGATGCAGGGCCTTCGTAATACTAGGATAATACCAGGCCTTCCTAGCCTTTCCAAGGCGGCGCATATGCCCTTTCACCCGACTTTGAGGTGAACATCATGAAAGCTGCCGCACTCAAATCCTTCGGATCGCCACTGGTGATCGAGAATGTCCCTGATCCGGTGCTGGGCACCGGCGAGGTCATCGTCGACGTCGTCGCCACGCGCGTGCTGTCCTACATGAACGAGGTTTTCAGCGGCGAACGAAACTACGCGCTCGACCTGCCGATCATCCCCGGCCCCGGCGGCATCGGCCGGGTACGCGCGATCGGCCCCGACGCCACCAAACTCAGCGTCGGCGACTGGGTGTTCTGCGACCCGACGGTGCGTTCGCGCGATGACATCGTGGCGCCCGATATCGCCCTGCAAGGGCTCACGGCCGCCGGCCCCGGCGGCATGCGCCTGCAGCGGCATTTTCGCCACGGCTCCTATGCCGAGCAGATGCGCGTGCCGACCGAGAATGTGAAGCGGCTTGGTGCGATCACGTCCGCGGAAGCCTCGCAATGGTGCGCGCTGGGCACGCTGCTGGTGCCCTATGGCGGCTTCCTCGCCGCCAACCTTCAACCCGGCGAGACCGTGCTGGTGAGCGGCGCCACCGGCAATTTCGGCAGCGCGGCCGTCTCCGTCGCGCTCGCGATGGGCGCGGCCTGCGTGGTCGCGCCCGGTCGCAACGACAGGATTTTGGCCGACCTCGTCCGCCGCTTCGGCGATCGGGTGAAGCCGGTGAAACTCACCGGCAACGAGAGCGACGACTGCGAAAGCATGAACCGCGCCGCACCGGGGCCGATCGACTGCGTGTTCGACATCATGCCACCCTCGGTCAGCACGACCGTGGTACGCGCGGCGATCATGACGGTGCACGCTTACGGCCGCGTCGTGCTGATGGGCGGCGTCGGCATGGCCGGCGGCGCGGGCCTCGAGCTGCCGTACCCCTGGATCATGCGCAACTGCATCAGCATCCACGGCGTCTGGATGTATCCGCCGGATGCGGCGAGCCGCCTGATCGCGCTGATGCGCGCGGGATTGTTACGGCTGGACGAATACGAGGCGACGGCCTTCGACCTCGACCATGCCAACGAGGCGGTGGAACACGCCGCAGCCAATGCGGGACCGTTCAAATTGACGGTGATCAGGCCGTAGCGGCCCCTCCGCTGCGGCGATGCGCCGTCGCCGCTGATAGGCCCGACATGTCAAATGGCTGCAAGGCGTCACCCCGATCGTAGCCGGCCAGAGCCGGCTACTGTGCATGGGGTTGTTTTCGCAGTTTTTATTATTCGAGCTCGACGACCTGGCCGTTCGACAGCGACACGCGCCGGTCCATGCGGCCGGCGAGCTCCATGTTGTGGGTCGCGATCAGCATGGAGACCTTGGTCGCCTTGACCAGCTGCATCAGGGCCTGGAAGACATGATCGGCCGTGTGCGGATCGAGGTTGCCGGTCGGCTCGTCCGCGAACAGCACGCGCGGCGCGTTGGCGACCGCGCGCGCGATCGCGACGCGCTGCTGCTCGCCGCCCGACAATTCCGCGGGCCGATGGGTGATGCGGTCGCCGAGGCCGAGATAGCCGAGGATCTCCTTGGCGCGCTTGACGCTCTCCGACTTCTTCAGGCCGCGGATCATCTGCGGCATCATCACGTTCTCGAGCGCCGTGAACTCCGGCAGCAGCCGGTGCGACTGGTAGACGAAGCCGATATCGGTGCGGCGGAGCTGGGTACGCTCGATGTCGGGCAGCTGCGAGGTCGGCGCGCCGTTGACGTAGACCTCGCCGGAATCGGGCGCTTCAAGCAGCCCTGCGATGTGCAGCAACGTCGATTTGCCCGAGCCCGACGGTGCGACCAGCGCCACCGATTGCCCGGCCCACAGCGCGAGCTTGGCGTTGTCGAGGATCGTCAGCGGCACCTCGCCCTGCAAGTACTGCCGCTTTATCTCGTGGAGATAAATGACCGGTACATCTTCCGCCCCCTGCTGGCTCTCCATCAGCCCCTCACTCGTACCGCAGCGCTTCGACAGGATCGAGGCGCGCGGCGCGCCACGACGGGTACAGCGTCGCCAGGAACGACAGCGTCAGCGCCATGATGACGACAGCCGTGGTCTCGCCGACGTCGATCTCGGCGGGAAGCTTCGACAGGAAGTAGAGCTCCGGCGAGAACAGCTCGGTGCTGGTCAGCCAGGACAGGAATTGCCTGATGGACTCGATGTTGAGGCAGATCACGAGGCCGACGAAGAAGCCGACCAGGGTACCGACCACGCCGATTGAGGCGCCCGTGATCAGGAAGACGCGCATGATCGAGCCTTGCGAGGCGCCCATCGTGCGTAGGATCGCGATGTCGCTGCCCTTGTCCTTCACCAGCATGATCAGGCCGGAGACGATGTTGAGTGCTGCGACCAGCACGATCATGGTCAGGATCAGGAACATCACGTTGCGCTCGACCTGGAGCGCGTTGAAGAAGGTCGAGTTGCGCTGCCGCCAGTCGACCAGGAACACCGGACGGCCCGCGGCCTCCGTCACCGCCTTGCGGAAGGCGTCGATCTTGTCGGGGTTGGTGGTGAACACCTCGATCGAGGTGACGTCGTTGCTGCGGTTGAAATAGGCCTGAGCTTCGGCCAGCGGCATGAACACGAAGCCGAGATCGTATTCGGACATGCCGATCTCGAACACCGCGACGATCTTGTAGGGCTTGATGCGCGGCGTCGTGCCCATCGGGGTGACCGCGCCCTTCGGCGCCACCAGCGTGATGCTGTCGCCGGCGTGCAGCGAGAGCTGGTCGGCAAGGCGCCGGCCGATCGCGACCCCCTGCCCGTCGTCAAAGCCCTCGAGCGAGCCCTGCTTGATGTTCTTGGCGATCGAGGTGAGGTTGTTGAGGTCCTCGGAGCGGATGCCGCGCACCAGGACGCCCGAGGCGTTCCACGGCGAGGACGCCAGCGCCTGGCCGTCGACCACGGGCGCGGCGAGCCGGATGCCCTGGACCTGGCTGAGGCGGTCGGCGACGTCCTTCCAGTCGGTCAGCGGCGATTCCAGCGGCTGCACCAGGATGTGGCCGTTCAGCCCCAGGATCTTGTCGAGCAGCTCCTTGCGGAAGCCGTTCATCACCGCCATGACGATGATCAGCGTCGCCACGCCGAGCATGATGCCGAGGAAGGAGAACCCGGCGATGACCGAGATGAATCCCTCCTTGCGGCGCGCCCGCAGATAGCGCGCCGACAGCATCCATTCGAATGGCGCAAAAGGCGCGGTTTGCTTGGTCTCGGTCATGGTCTCATCCATCGCTCGATAATCCCATGATTCGGGGTCAATTGTGGCCGGATTGGCGGCCGCGATATCGCGCGATGAACAATATTCAGCCGACCAGCCGGGCGATCGCGTCCGCAGGCGACATCGTCTCGCGGGAGCCGTCACTGCGCTTCTTGATCTCGACCTTGCCCTCGGCGAGGCCCTTCGGCCCGATCATGATCTGCCAGGGGATGCCGATCAGGTCGGCGGCGGCGAATTTGGCGCCGGCCCGCTGATCGGTGTCGTCGTAGAGCACGTCGACGCCCTTGGCGGTGAGCTCGGCATAGAGCTTCTCGCAGGCCGCATCGACCGCGGCATCGCCCTGCTTGAGGTTGAGAATCGACACGCGGAACGGGGCCACCGCCTCCGGCCATTTGATGCCGGCATCGTCATGGCAGGCTTCGATGATGGCACCGAGCAGGCGCGAGACGCCGACGCCATAGGAGCCGCCGTGGATCGGCACATCGACGCCGTCGGGGCCCGCAACCAGCGCCTTCATCGCGTCGGAATACTTCGTGCCGAAATAGAAGATCTGCCCGACCTCGATGCCGCGGGTGTTCACCCGCTTGTCCGCAGGCACCTCCTGCTCGAAGCGCGCGGCGTCGTGCACGTCTTCCGTCGCCGCATAGACCGAGGTCCATTGCTTGATGATCGGCGTCAGGTCGCCGTCATAGTCGACGTCCTCGCCCGGCACCGGCAGGTCCAGCACGTCGCGATTGATGAAAACGCCGGATTCACCGGTCTCCGCCAGCACGATGAACTCATGGCTGAGATCGCCGCCGATCGGGCCGGTCTCGGCGCGCATCGGGATCGCCTTCAGCCCCATCCGCGCGAAGGTGCGCAAATAGGCGACGAACATCTTGTTGTAGGCAACGCGCGCGGCTGCCTCGTTGAGATCGAAGGAATAGGCGTCCTTCATCAGGAATTCGCGGCCGCGCATCACGCCGAAACGTGGACGCTGCTCGTCGCGGAATTTCCATTGGATATGATAGAGATTGAGCGGCAGGTTCTTGTAGGACTTGACGTAGGCGCGGAAGATCTCGGTGATCATTTCCTCGTTGGTCGGCCCGTACAGCAGCTCACGCTTGTGGCGATCGGCGATGCGCAGCATTTCCGGGCCGTAGGCGTCGTAACGGCCGCTCTCGCGCCAGAGGTCAGCGAGCTGGAGCGTCGGCATCAAGAGTTCGAGCGCGCCGGAGCGGTCCTGCTCCTCGCGCACGATCTGCTCGATCTTCTTCAGCACGCGGAAGCCGAGCGGCAGCCAGGCATAGATGCCGGCCGCCTCCTGCCGGATCATGCCGGCGCGCAGCATCAGCCGATGCGAGACGATCTCCGCCTCTTTCGGATTTTCCTTCAGGATGGGCAGAAAGAATCGCGACAACCGCATGGCAATACTCTGGGAATCAGTGATCGCCTGCAGTGAAAGCGGATTGGGAGCGAAAACACAAGACCGGGAATGAGGAAAAGCCGCTAAGGCGGCGGAATTCCAGTCATTTTTCCGTTGCCTTCAGGTTCAGCATGAACCGAACCGGCGCGCTCTAAGGCAGCCCCACATCGAGCTCGTCCTCCAGCGTGACCTTCTCGAAATCGGTCACCAGCGCGTCGATCCGCACGTGCCAGCGGCCGGCGAAGGGAAGCTCGACCTTGCGCACATGCCAGTAGCCATCCGGCTCGAGCAAGGCGCCCCGCTCCATCGGCTCGATGCCGCGCTCCGGCAGGCTCAGGGTCAGCGTCACCTCCTTCGCGATCAGGGGCGTGGCCTCGCCGGTCATAAGCTGGAGCACGAAATCGTCGACGCCGGGTTTCCCAGGCGACACCAGAACCTGGAACATCGCCTTGTCGCTGTGGATGTGGATCGCCAAGGGCGTCTCGGGAATGATCGTCCGCGGCGGCGGCGTGAAGCGCCAGCCGGCGACGACGGCAAGGATGGCGAGTGCGATCGCGCCTTCCAGCAGGATCGAGCGCTTGAGCGCGGGCGTCCCTGTCTCGTCCCGGGCCAGGGCCGGTGTCAGCCTGAACCGATTGAGCGCGGCGAGCGCCAGCAATCCCGTGACCAATGCAAGCTTGATCGAGAGGATGAGTCCGTAGCGGGTTTCGACCAGCGCGACCGGCTTTTCGAGCTGAACGATCGCGAGTGCGAGGCCGGTCAAGGCGAGCACGCCGACCGCCAGCGCAGCGATGCGGGAAAAGCGGCTCACGACGGGGAGCGTCGCAGTCGTCGGCTTCGACACCAGTGCGACCAGCGGCGCGAGAGCACCGATCCAGATGGTGACGCCGAGGCCGTGGAGAAAGATCGCCGGCCGGGTCAACGCCTCCGGCGGGGCCGTTGCAGCGTGCCCGGTCATGGCAAGCGACAGACCGACGCCGACGAGCGCGATGATCGCAAGAGCGCGCGCATACCATGCGCTGCGCAGCGCCATCAACGCGAGCAGCATCGCAACAATCGCAACCAGCAGCGCGGGGCCGGCGCTGGTCGCGAACGCGACCTTCCACGGGGCGGCCGTCGCGAGAGCCGCTGGCGGCAGCCCGAGGAGATCGAGGCCCAACGCGCCAACGGACGCTGTGGCGCCCGGAATGCCGATGGCGAGCGCTACGCGCGGAACGGTCATGCGCGTCGTCGACCACGCAACCCAGCGCGCAAAGAACACGCCTCCGACACCGACGAACAGCCCGAGATACAGACCGACCCGCGCCAGCCAGATCAGCACGCTCAGCCCGCGATCGGCATTGGCAGGAGGTTGCGTCCCCGTCGGCATGCCGATCGAGAAGATCACCGATCCCGCGACGGGATGGCCGTCCTGCGAGATCACGCGATAGCTGACGACCGCAGTGCCCTGCGGCAGGTCGGGCGGCAACGCGACCGAGATCGTTTCGCCCGACGCGCTGACGCGCGCATCGTCCCGCGCCCTCCCGGCGCCGTCGATCAATTGGATTGCGCCTGGCGTCACCGCCTCGTTGAAGCGCAGCTCCACCGCCTTCGGCGCGCTCGCAAGCATGCTGCCGCTCGCCGGCTCGACTGCGACGAGCGCCGCATGTGCGGACGCGCCGGTCGTGAAGCCGACAACGCAGAGGAGCGTCGCGAGCGCGGCGAGCAGGCGCATCAGGGCTTTGGCAAGAGCTTCACGCCCGGTGCCGGCGATTTGCCCTCGTGCGAATGCCCCGCCCCGTCCGCCGGGATCTCGATCCAGCGGCTGACGCCGGTCTCGCACTCCTGGACAACAGGGAAATACAGCGTCGTGTCCGGCTTCAGGCTGTTGGTCAGGAAGCTGCTGATGACGAACTCGTCGTAATTGTGATCCGGCAGCTTGCCGCCGGACCAGGCCACCTCCCTGACGCCGGAGGCAAGCTTGTTGCCGTGATAGTCGTATTCATTGGCGTACTTGCCTTCGACGACATCGACGCTCCAGCCCGCTTTTGGCATCGGCTTCACCGCGATCACACCTTCCGGAATCTGCACCTTGATCTTCACCGTGGGCGAACCCGCGCAGCCGTGCGGCACGGCGAAGACGGCCTTGTAGTAGGAACCAACTGTCGCCTGCTTGGTCTCGAGCGTGATATGCGCCGATGCAGGCGACGCGGCCAGCACGGCGATCAGGAACAGGCAGGATTTCTTCGACATGTTAGGCCCCTTCGACATCGTCACTTGATCAGGATCGGCGATTCCACACTGACATGATCGGCCTCGGAGATCGAAATTCCGAGACCCAGCATCCAGCGTCCGGGCGTCAATTGCGCGACCTTCACGTGCCAGCTGTCCTCGCCGTCGCGCAAAGCCTCGACCGGCGCGAGCTTCCGCCCGGACTGCGTGTCCACGAGCGTCACCGACACGGCCTTGGCCGTGAGCGGCGTCTCGTCCGTGGTTTCGAGCTGGATAGCGATCTCGACCGGGCCGGCGCGGCCCGGCGAGACCGTGACATTGGCCATCGCCTTCTCGGTGTGCAGGTGCGTGAAGAAGCTGTCGTCGTCCGTCGCCGCCGCAAGCGGTGTCGCGGCAAACGACAGCAACGCAGCCAACGCGAGCGCAAGGCCTGTTAGGGATCGACGCAAGGTCATGGAAAACTTGATCTGTTTCATCACATCTTCATTCCCGAATGATCCGGCATTTTCTTCATCATATGCCCGCCGTCGCCGGGCGCCTGCGCAGCGACGCCCTGAACGTCGAGGGAGACGGCGACCTTGCCGGCCTTCTCGAACTCCAGTGTCACCGGTACCTTGTCACCCTGCTTGAACGGCCCCTTCAGCTCCTGGAGCATCAGATGATTGCCGCCGGGCGCGAGCTTCACCGTCTTGCCGGCATCGATCACGAGCCCCTTGTCGAGCGGACGCATCTTCATCACACCGTTGTCCATCGCCATCTCATGGACCTCGGTCTTCCCCGCGATGTCGGCGGAAACACTGACCAGCCTGTCCGCCGTTGTCCCCTTGTTCTCGATGGTGAGATAACCGCCGGCCACCTTGGCGCCGCCGGGCGTCGCCCGGCTCCAGGCCTGCGAGATAACGAGATCGCCGGCCTTGACGTCCTCGGCCGCCGCTGGTGCTGCGCAGAGCGAGAGAGCAAACGCTGCGAGCAGCAGATCTTTCAACATGGTCTTCATATCGGTATTCCCGTTTGCAGATTGAATGTCAGTGTGTGGCGAGCTGTTGGCCCGACCATTTTTCGAGATCGGCCATCTCGGCCGAGCCTTCGATCGTCGTGATTGTCCCGTCGCGGGAGATGAGCATGGTCCGGGGAATGTCGCCCTGCCAGGCGGGATCGATCTCGAACCTCAAACGCTCGACAAAACCGTCGTTGAAGATGAAGTTCTCGGTCGACGACAGCCCCGCCTTGTCAAGCATCGACTGCGTTGCCGCCGGCAGGTTCGGCACGAGATCGGCGCTGATCGTGACCACGTCGATCCCGGGATGGTCCTTCGCAAACTGCCCCAGCAGCGGCAGCTCGACCTTGCAGGGCCCGCAGGTCACGCCCCAGAAATGCACGAGCGTCGGGCGGCCCGCATGCCCCCTAAGGACGCCTTGCCAGGTGCCACGCTCGAACGGTTTCAGGGCCGGCGCGGCTCCGAGCGTAGCCGCTGACGCGATCAGGATACCCAGACCCAGAATGCCTGCAAATCGACGTCTCATGGCTGGTCCTCGATTGCTGTGAGCCGATAGCCATCCGCTTTCGTCATCCATGACAAATAGACCTGTTGGCCATTGGAAACGAGCAAGGGATGATCAGATGTGTCGGTCGTGCTCGATATCGTCTTCGGCGGCGACCAGCTCTCGCCGTCGTCGCGGGAAATCATCATCTGGACCGAGGTCTTCTCGCCGTCGAACTCCTTCCAGACCATCACCGTTCCCACAGCACTTGCGAGCACGTAAGGACGCGTCGGATTGCGGCCCGGCTGCCCCAGCGCCATGGGCGTGGAGAAGGTGCGGCCTTCGTCGCGCGAATGGGCGTAGAACAGTCCCTTGCGCGCCTTGCCGTTCGTGTACCAGGCAACGTGATAGGTCCCGTTCGGCGCAACGGTGAGGCTCGGTCCGTGATGCGGGCAGGCGTTGATCTGCCAGTCGTCATTGCTGACCCGATGGATTTCGCCCGGCGTCGAGACGTCGGCGAAGGTCATGACCGCGTGATCGCGCACGCCGCCCTCGAAGATATTTCTGAAGATCACGGCCGGCCGCCCGGGCGCCGCGAATGTCAGCCCCAACCGGCAGCATTCGCAGGTGTTGTCACGCGCAAGCTTCGCCTCCGCGTAGGTGGCGCCGTCGTCGCGCGACGAGGCAAAGAACAGCCCTGCTCCCTCGTACTTCCGTCCCGCCTCCTTCGCGGGGACGCGATTGCGCTTGTCCAGCCACGCCGCGAAGACCGTTCCATCCTGATCGAGCGCCAGCGCCTCAAAACGCTGGCTCTCGTTGTTGGCGGTGATGGGCTTCAGCTCCGCAAAGCTCTTCCCGCCGTCGGCCGAGCGTGTGTAGAGCACCTGGCCGTTGAAGGCCTCATCCCTGAAGATCGAGAATGCGAGCGCGATGCCGCCCTTGCGATCGACCACGATCTTCGGCCGGGCGTCCGGCCCCCAATCAAGGTTCAGCCGCTTCGTCGTGACCTGGATGGGCGCCGAGAAACTGCGCCCCGCATCCTTCGAACTTGCCACCGATATCTGCCCCCCCGCCATCCAGGCGAGCCAAAGCGTGCCATCCGACGCGAAGGCCGGCGTCACCTTCGACGCGCAACGCAACTCGATCTCCTCGCACGCCGCCTCCGAGGCATGCTGATGATGGCTCATTTGCGCATGCGCTGCGTCTTGGCAAAGCGAAAGGACGAGCGTCGCGAGCAGGCTCATTCGTAGCATGGCTTTCCTCCTGCTGCAGTGTTGCTCGATCATTTGAACGCCAGCTTCATTCCGGCGAAGAACGCGCGCGGCGAGCCAGCGTAGATCGAATTGGTCGTATTCGCCAAAGCGATCGCTCCGTCCTGGATGCCCGTGCCTTGCACCGTATTTGCAATATTGTTCGCCGAAGCCACATAGGTCCGGTCAAACACGTTCCTGACTTCACAATAGACGTTCAGTGACTTGAAGTAGTCGGACTGGAGGTCCGTCTTGTAATGCACGTTGAGATTGACCAGTTCGTAACCGGGCGCCTTCAAGAGATTGGCGTTGTCCATCCAGAAGGAATCCTTCCACTGCACTTCGACGAACGCGCCGAGGCCGGCAAGCGGCCCCGAAAACTCGTCATAGCCAAGTCGCGCGGTTAACTCGTTCGGCGAGATCCCGGGAATCTTGTTGCCCGCACGATTGAAGCTGAAGACCGTTCCACCGACGCCGGGGCTTCTGAGGTTTTCCGTGTATTCGGTGTAGAATTGATCGAGATAGGTATACGCCGCCGTGAATCGCCAGCCTGGAAGGAACTTCCAGTCGGCGGCAAGCTCGACACCGCGATGCTCGGATCGTGGCGCGTTGAACATGAAGCTGACGCCGGCCATTTGTGTCGCCTGGCTCACCAATTCGTCACGGAAAAACTCGTAGAAGCCGGTCGCACTGAATTTGAGCGCGGTGTTTGGAGTCCAATCGAAGCCAAGATCGTAGCCGAGATTCTTTTGCGTCTGGAGCTGGGTGTTATTGCCGGGTGTGCCGTCCGAAACGATGAACAGGTTGGTGACCTGCGGCGTTCCGTAGCCCGTAGCGACGCGGCCGCGAAACTGCCACTCGGGGTTCAATTTGTAGACCAGCGCCAGTTCGGGAGCCGTATTCTGAAATTGCCGGTCAGTCGCGGTGAGCTTCGTCGTCGTTATGCCCGCGGCTCCCGTGTAGGTGTATGCCGTATTTAGTCCCTTCAGAATGGTGGTTTCCCATCCGATCCCGGCAACAGCGGTCAGTTGCGGCGTCAGCTTGAGTTCCTCGCGCGCACGCACGCCGTAATTCGAGGTGTCGCTGAACGTATTGCTCTGGAGCCTACCCAGCGTCGCGTTACCACCCGGCATCACGAATCTTGTGTCGCTCGATGCCGTCAGAGTGTTGTAAAAGCCACCGAAATAGGTGGTCGAATCCATCCCGAAGATTTCACCGCGCTTGGTTATGTCGCTCATGTAATTGTACGACGGAAAGTCGCCGATGGCGCTGGTGCCACCCGTGGGCTGACTGATGTTGCGGTCGTCGAAAACGAACTGATTTCGCCATGTCGTCGTATTGTCGAAATCGTGCTCCCATCGCCCGCCGACGATGGTCCGGCGGTCGTTGCGACCAAGCCCTGCTTGCAGCGCCGTTTCCCTGTCGGTCCCCGCGACTGTGTTGAAGCCGTTATTATTGAGCAGAACCGTCGCGCATCCCGGTGCGGCGGTAGCCCCGGTCGCGCAGCCCTGCTGGAAAGGGTTTTGATAGAACTGGTTCAGCGAGGAGCGGATCGGAAGGCGGGTATCAAGATTGTTGTTGATGAACTTGACGGTAAAGCGATCATCAGGCGTGGCCTGCAGCGTGCCGAGAAAATTGACCGTTTGGGTATTGTACCAGCTATTGCCGATGAAGCCGTCGCCGCGGGCGTCACTCGCAAACAGCGAGCCCTCGAAATTGCCGACCTTCTTGCCGTAGGTAAAATAATTGTTGAGGTAGCCAAAACTCCCGCCATCGACGCCATACTCGGCGCCATCGATCGAGCCGCCCGGGCGGGTGCGGAAATTGAGCGCGCCGCCGGTGGCATAGTTGCCGTAGAGCGCCGACGACGGGCCGCGGATCACATCGATCGCACTGTAGGCCCGCGGATCGATCAGGTCACTGCGGGACAGCCCGTCCGGTTGCGTGACCGGGAAGCCGTCGTCGAAGATCACGAGATTGCGGATGCCGAAGCCGTTGCGGGCGTTGGAGCCGCGGATCGAGATGCCGATATCGCGGGGTCCGTTGCCCTGCTTCACCGATATGCCGGGGCTCTCGCGCAGCACGTCGGCCACGGTAACCGCCGGCCGGTTGTCGAACTGGCTGCGATAGATGGTCGTCTCTGTCTGGCCGGTTGGCGCCTGATTGAGACCGTCTCGCGCCGCGCTGGCCGTCACGGCCCGGTTTGGGGTCGCTGCGCCGACGCTCGCACTCGGCGTAACGGGCCTCGCCGCGCGGCCGGCCGAAGCGGATCGCGGCCGCGAGGGCCGGGTGACTGGTTTGGCACGGGCAGTCTGCGGCGCCTCAACGGTCACCGCCGGCAACTCCGTGTTCGTGCTTTGGGCAAAGCCTCCGCTCGACGACGCAAGCAGCGCGGCCTGGACCGCGACGACGCTCACGCCATGGCGGGCATGACAACGTAACATGGGCATTCCTGACGCCGGGCTTTCTCTCCGGCCATTCGACAGCTTCGATCGCCTGCGGACGGACCGCGGCAATCACGAGGGTCGTCAGGAAAATTGAGGCGGTGCGCGCGCCTGGGCGCTTGTGCCCTTATGGATCGCGACGGCGGATACATCCGCCGCATGCCACACCACGCGCGCGGCGTGGCGGAAGGGAATGGCGAGCGCAATGTGCGGCGGCGAATCGAGCGATGCGCCTGCCTGCGCCAGGCAGCACAGCGCGCACGCGGCGCCATGTGCGGTCGGCGCACCGGTCTGGTCGTTCAGACCGCCCTGCTCGCTCGCGCTGTGGCAGATGACGCCGGCAGACAACGGATCGGCCACGGCCTGGCCGGCCGCCAGACAGGCGGCAATCGGCGCCAGCACCTGCATCGCCAAAGCGAGCAGGACCAGGGGTAGGAATTTTTGCAGCCGTGCGCGCATCCGCCGAACCATTCGTTCGCCTACGAACTAAACACCTCGCCGAGACCTGAGTCGAGGTCAGTTCCGCCGGCTTCTTGGCCCAGCGCAAATTTCTCGAAAACTGTGATCCCGCCGCCCCACGGGCTGCGACGTCCGGCATTTGAGGCAGTCCGGCAACCCGTCCCGTCCACAGATTTCTTATATTTGTCATATGCTTACGGGGTAAACAGCCCGATCATTTCGTCAGCTGCTCTAATTTTGAACAATCGTTGCCGAAAATGATGACAAGTGAGAAAAGTTGATCTAGCATCCCTCTTGCTCAGGCTGGCCGAGAGGTCGAAGTCTGGTGGTCCAAGTCTCGGGAGGAGCCCCTGGCGCGCAAAACGCAGCGTCGCCCCGTCAATCAAGAGCAAATCTTAGAATCGGGGATAATAGGGTCGACACAATTTTCGAGCGGGGCCAGGGCCCCGCTCTTTTTTTTGCCCGCGAGGCTTCTTTTGCCCGCATGGCTTCGATGCCGATGAGCGCTCCCTCTAATCCAATCGAAAACAGCTTCGAACTCGCGGCCTCGCGCTGCGCGGATCTCACGCCGCTCGTCTACCAGCGGCTGTTTGAACAGCATCCCGAAACGCAGACCATGTTCCGCTCGCTGGGCAGCGAGCTGGTGATGGGATCAATGCTTGCGCTGACGATCGAGGCGATCCTCGACTTCGCCGGCGAGCGTCGGGGCCATTTCAGGCTGATCGCCTGCGAGGTCGCCTCGCACGATGGCTACGGCACCCCGCGCGAGCTGTTCATCGCGTTCTTCGCCGTCATCAGGGATACGTTGCGCGACCTGCTCGGCGACGAATGGTCGCCGGAAATCGCACAGGCCTGGGACCAGCTGCTCGTCGAGATCGGCGCCTTCGCCACTATTCCGGCCTGACGCTTTGCGCTGCACCTAACACGAGCTGCGGCGATCTCGCGATCGATTGCAGATTGAGTGGCAGGAACTCTTGTGAGAGACTTTCGGACATCGGTCGCGCAATCAATGACGCGCCGACGAAAATTTTATGGGAGCGAGCGATGTCCGGGACGAAAGATTTCTCGACGACGAGGCGCGATCTTCTTCAGGCGGCGGCGACCGCCGGCGCCGCGACTGCCCTTCTCGGCAGCATGGGCATAAACCCCGCCCTTGCAGCCGAGGTCGGACGATCCGAGAAGCCGCTGAAGGCGGCCTTCTCCAATGCGGGCCTCCAGGCCACCTGGTGCGCCCAGGGCAAGCAGGCGGCGGAATTCTGGGGCAAGCTGTTCAATGTCGAGGTGACCTGGTTCGATGGCCAGCTCGATGCGGTGAAGCAGCGCGCGGCGATCGACAACATGGCCTCGCAAAAGTGGGACTTCGTCGCGATCCAGGCCTTCGGCATCGGCACCCTCACCCAGCCCGTGCAGAAGATGATCGATGCCGGCACGCCCGTGATCGACATGGACACGCTGATTGCCCCGCTCGACCAGATCAACGTCCACTCTTTCCTTGCCCCCGACAACGAGTTCATGGGCGCCTCGGTGACGCAGGCGCTGTGCAACGCGATGGGCGGCAAGGGCAAGATCATCATGACGCAAGGCGCGCTCGGCCATACCGGCGCGCAAGGCCGGGCGAAGGGCTTCAACACCGTCGTCAAGCAGTTCCCGAACATCGAGGTGCTCGACACCCAGCCTGCCGACTGGGACGTGTCGAAAACCGCGCGCCTCTGGGAAACTTATCTGACCAAATATCCGCAGATCGACGCGGCGTTCTTCCACAATGACGACATGGCGCTCGCCGCCGCCAACATCATGAAGGCGCGCAATCGCACCAACATTCTGATCGGCGGCGTCGATGCAATGCCACCGGCGATCCAGGCGGTAAGCGAAGGCCGCATGTTCGCGACCGTGCGCAATCCCTCCTGCCGCATCCATGGCGGCGCGATCATCGCGGGCGTTTCCGCCGTTGTCGGCGGCGAGAAGAGCGGACAGGGGATTCCCAAGAACGTCGTCACCGACGGCCCGGTCGTGACCAAGGCCAACGCCGCCGGGATGCAGTGGATGCAGGATCACTTCCTGATCTGAGCCTCCATGCCTGAGGTTCGTTCGCCCATTCTGGAACTGCAAGGCATCACGAAGAGCTTCGGCGGCGTCGAGGCGCTTCGTGGTGTCGACTTCGCGCTCTCACCCGGCGAGATCCACGGTCTCGTCGGCGAGAACGGCGCCGGCAAAAGCACGCTGATGAAGATCATCGCCGGCGTGCACAGCGAATTCTCGGGCCGTTTCCTGATCGACGGGAAGGAGACGCATTTCCGCTCCGCCCGCGATGCACACGCGGCCGGTATCGCCATGGTGCATCAGGAGCTGAGCGTCGCGCCCGATCTCACGGTCGCCGAGAACGTGTTCCTGGGCAACCAACCGACCAACCGGTTCGGCCTCGTGCAATGGCGGCGCATGGCACGCGAGGCCGGCGAGCAGCTCGCCCGCTTCGGCATCGACGTCGACCCGATGAGCCGGCTCGGCGACCTCCCGATCGGGCTCCAGCAGTTGATCGAGATCGCCCGCGTGCTGTTCTCCGGCGCCCGCATCGTCATCCTGGACGAGCCGACCTCCGCCCTCTCCCCGCCCGAGGTCGAGCGGCTGTTCGCGACGCTCCGGCGGCTGCGCGAGGAAGGCACTGCAATCGTCTTCATCTCGCATTTCATCGAGGACATCCTGCTTGTGTCCGACACCGTGACCGTGTTCCGCAACGGGCGGAAGGTCGCCGAGACCGCCGCGGCCGCGACCAGCAAGGGCGCGCTGATCGAGGCCATGATCGGCCGCGGCGGCGAAGCGCTCGAGCACAGCTACACCGATGACCTCATGCTGCCACGGCCGAGCGACAGCTCCGTGGTCCTGAAGGTCGACCAATTGTCGCTGGCCCGCAGCCTGAAGGACATCTCCTTCGAGGCGCGCGCCGGCGAGGTGCTCGGCATCTACGGGTTCATGGGCTGCGGCCAGCAGGAGCTGTCGCGTATCCTGTTCGGCAAGCTGAAGCCGGACGGCGGCACGCTCGCCGTCGAGGGCAAGCCAAAAACCTTCGCCAGCACGGCGGCGGCGCGGCGCGCCGGCGTGGCGCTGGTGCCGGAGAGCCGGCGCGCCATGCTGTTTCACCAGGAGCCGGTCTACAAGAACATCTCGATCAGCATTCTCGACCGCATCTCGTCGCTGCTGCTCAAGCCGGCGCAGGAGCGCGACATCGCGAAACGCCAGGTCGAGCAGCTGCAGATCAGGCCGCCGGTGATCGGCCTCGATCTCGGCATGCTCTCCGGCGGCAACCAGCAGAAGGTCGCGCTCGCAAAATGGCTGACCTATCCGCCGAAGCTGCTGGTGCTGTGCGAGCCGACCCGCGGCATGGATGTCGGCGCCAAGAACGACGTCATCAACATCATCCGCGATCTCCGCGCCAAGGGGCTCGCGGTCATCGTGCTGTCGACCGAGCCGGAAACGGTGCTGTCGCTGGCCGACCGCATCCTCGTGCTCAAGCGCGGCGCATTGGTGCGGGAATTCAAGAACGAGCCGGTCAGCAAGGACCGCCTGCTGGAAGCGGCGTGACGGAGAAGCACCATGGCGAGCAGTGAGACGGCTTTGGCGGCGGGTCGGCGGCCGCGCGGCGTTGCGCCCTTCCTGCGCTCGCAGATGCGCAACATCGCGCCGTTCCTCACCCTGATCTTCCTGTCCGCCTTCTTCGCACTTGCCAGCCCCTCCTTCGCGACGCTGGACAATCTCGGCAACATCCTGACGCAGGTGTCGGTCACCGGCATCATCGCGGTCGGGCTCACCTTCGTGATCCTCTGCGCCGAGATCGACCTCTCGATCGCCAGCATCGCCAACGTCACCGGTATCGCGGTCGCCTACTTCACGCTACAGGAATCCTACGTCAACATCGCCAACATTCCCCTGCCCGGCGCGGTCGCGATCATCCTGTCGATCCTGCTCTGCGCCCTGCTCGGCCTCGTCAACGCGCTCGGCCTGACCGTGATCGGCATCCCCTCCTTCATCATGACGCTGGCGATGATGCAGATCGCGGCCGGCGTCTCGGCGCTGCTGGTGCGCGGCCAGATTGCCTACAAGGTGCCCGGCCTGATCACCACGCTCGGCTCGGGCTCGATCGGCGGCATCCCCTGGATCGTCATCGTCGCGGCGATCATGCTGCTCGGCGGCCATCTGGTGCTGACCTACACGCGCTTCGGCCGCTACGTCTACATGGTCGGCGGCAACCGCGAGGCGGCCGAATATTCCGGCCTCAACGTCAAGCTCATCCTCGGCGCCGTGATGGTGATCTCGGCGGTGTGCTCGGGCATCGGCGGCATGCTCGGCGTCGCCCATTTCGGCAGCGCGCAGCAGAACGAGTTCGACACCTATCTGCTCGACTCCATCGCCGCCGTGGTTGTCGGCGGCACCAGCCTGTTCGGCGGGCGCGGCGGCATCGGCAACACCATCGTCGGGCTGTTCGTTCTCGGTGTCCTGAATAACGGCCTCGACCACGTCAACATCGACAGCTTCCTGAAGATCCTGATCCGCGGCCTGATCCTGCTGGCGGCGCTGGTCATCAACGTCTACGCGCAGCGGCTGAGGGAAAAAGCGGCGGACTAGGCAGCCCTCAAAACGAAAAGCGCGAAAACAACCCCATGCACAGTAGAAACTATGAGGAAGTTCAGCCGCTTACCAAACCCGCAAGTGCGTGAGCGCGACCGCATCGACGTTTGACACGTCGGGCAAAACAGGAGCAGGGTGTCATCATGGCGCCCGCTTCGAAAGGCCGGTGTCTCCCCCGTCATTGCGAGCGCAGCGAAGCAATCCAGGACTCCAGCCGCGGATGCATTTCTGGACTGCTTCGCTGCGCTCGCAATGACGATGCGGCGGCAGGAGAGCAATCCAGGATCACGTGTATCGCGGATACGACGCGGATCTCGGGCAGCGCCATCAACCGACAGCGCGCCCCCGTGGCCGTGCAGATAATTCTCTGAATTTGCTTCCGCTTTCGGCGGCATAGCGGACTTGGCCGGGCTTGCTGTTGGCTCGACCCGGTCGCGAATGACCCGGAACGGACGTCTGCCACCATGACCGGAAAAATCTGCTCGCGGAGCGCGAAGCGCACGTCAAGCAATGCGGCTCGCGCGTGCGGCAGCGTCATTCTTCGGTTCATTAGGCGGTGCGCGGCTTAACGCTGCACCATGTAGGATGGGGGCGCAGCGGTTAGAAAGTCTTCACGCACTGGCGCGAAGAAATCGATCAGCTCTGAGTCTTCCGGAAAATAGGCTTCGTGCTCGACACCGCCGGGGATCACCGCTACGTCCCCGGGTTTCATTGTTCGCTTCTGGTCGTCAATTCGAAATTCCATGGTGCCGGCAATCATCCACACGAACTGCTCATGCGGATGTTTGTGAGCGGCGGCGCGCGCGCCCGACTTTATTCTCCAGCACACCATCGTCCCTTGTTTGCCAGATATGACTCGGCGCCGAATTTTCTCGGTAATCTGCTCCTCGGGCACTGACGCGAGTTTGTCGAATCCTGTGATGATGGGCATGTCGCTTTCCTCCGCGTGAGATATCGGACGTCATAACCATATCGAACGTGCGCAGTCGGCGTAAAGCTGCCCTGGCGAAACTCCTCTCGGCATCATTTTGCTTTGCGGGGCAATATGATCTCTCAGCGCGCCGATTATTGTGCAAGAACAACGGCTCTCCACACCGGGGTTCGCCTGTTGGCGGGGCCAGACCGGACGCCACCGGCTGAGGCGCGAACCGGCGCTCTTGACCCCACGGCTGCCTTGCGCCACGCGTCAAGGCGCTCCGCCTTATCGCGCCGCCTCAATACTCGTGAGTCCGTTTGTGGCCCGTAGGCGAAGTCCAGACCGGCTCACGCGTGGTCCGATTTGTGGGGCAGAGCGGAAGCGGCTCGTCCAGCGCGCCCCCGACGCGATTGACCCATCTGCGACATGGGCAGGTTCAGCCGATCAGCTGGCAGTGCCCGCTGATGACAGTACCGTCGCGTTTATGCGCCTTAAGCGTGCCGTCAACGCGGTTGATGAAACCTTGCCAGACAGCGGTCGGATCGAACAGATGTCGCCAAATGTTGCCGAGCGTAAGCGCCGTCTCAAAGAACAAGTGCGTATCCGTGACGTGGACGGCCAAATTGCTTCCGAATGTCCGAGAGTGCATCGTCCCCTCGTCCAGATTAACGGTGACCTGTTCCCCGTTTATGTAGACCGAGTTGCCCTCGCCGCCCGTAAGGCCCCGCGCCCAGCATTTCAGATCGATCGTCTCGGCATGTGCAGCCGTTGCAGCTAGCAGCGCTACGACGATGATTGTTGCTTTCAGCTTCACAGTTATCTCGTCGCTTTGTGACGGCCCTGCCGGGGGGTCGGACACGGCAGGACATTCGATGACTTTGCCGAAATTTCGGTGTCGCCTTCGAAGGATGTGCAGAGGACTCAGTCGTTCAGAGATGAGCACGCGGCAATAGCCATCCCATGATCTTCTGATACGGATCGCGACGACTGCGGACGAATGCGTTCTCGTTCTGCTGAGCGGCGGTCCTGGCGAATTCAGAAATCCCCTCCATAGACTGCCGTTTATCCTTCGGAAGCTTCGCCCATTGGCGAATGATCTTCCGGCGGGCTTCGCGTTGCTTTTCCCTTACGTCAGGCATCGGGATGCTCCTTGAAGAGGATTATTCCGGTCGACCTAGTATCGTTTGGGCTCACTAGAACTTCAACGTCCAATCAAATACTCTTAGCCCCTCTGATCGTGCAGCGCTATACACGGGAGCTAGTCTCATATTGGCTTTGCAGGCCCACCGCCCTAGAATTGCGGCGATCGCAGGACGGGCGAAATGCAGTATGTTTGCGACGCGCCGAAGGGCAAGACCTGGTTCCGTATCGAGACGGAAGGTGAAGCGATGTATGAGTCGCGCCTGATGGGCCACACAGTTGAGAAATATTTCCGCCGCGAGCGGGAGAAGGCAGTCCAGTCCTGGCGTCCCGAGCGGCCCAACGCGATCGAGCGCGACATCGGCCTCGAGGCCCATGTACAGCGAGAGATGCCGCTTTTCCTCACGCTGCGCGACAGGGAGGGCAATGCACTAACTACAGCGATGCTGCCACCGGGTGGCAAAGATCGCGGCGGGTTCCGGATCATCATCGTTGCCGCATCCAATGCCGATCCTTATCCTCAGCAGGACGCGGCCATCGCCGCACTGGGAGCGCATTTCGGTCTCACACTCGATCGCAACCGCTGCTTCCCCTACGGCCGCTAAGGAGCCTGACAAGTATCGCCGCTTGATTGGAGCGATGTCGGCTCATGGCCGATCGCGTCATTTCGCTGCGATGCGCAATTTGATCGCTACCGGGGCATAGCGGACTTTCGCGGGCCGTCAGTGCGGCTGATTTATGGGTTCACGGCCTAGTTGCTCGTTGTCAGCCATTAAATCTCGGGTGCGAAGAGTGGTTGTTGCGCATCGCGCGTCATGTGTTAGACCGCGCCCTCAACATCGAAGGAGCGCGTCTTGGCTAAGAAGAAAAACGTAATTCGTCGCGAATGGACGGCTGCCGACATCAAGGAATTGAAGGCGCACTCGAAAGCACGGACGCCTGTCACAAAGTTAGCCAAGATGACCAAGCGGACAGAGGGCGCGCTACGTCAGAAGGCGCTGGGCTTGGGAATCGGACTCGGGCACCAGCGGTAAATTGACGCTGGCTTCGATCATTCTAAGTTCTCATCCGCCGAATTCCGATATTACTTTAACGCTCGGATCTGCGCCGATCAGGTGCAGACTGCTGCGTCCGTCAAGGCAGCCGGAGCTTTCGCGGCCTTGGGGTTGCGGGCTCGCCTTCGCCAGCCCCGGCGAGCCCCACCTCAGTCAGTTGAGCTGACGTACACTCGAATTTTTCCAAATGTGACTTCGACAACATTGCGCAGCGGCGCCGTCGCTGTACGCTTTATCTCGCCGGGGCTGGACTCAATATTTCACGTTTTCATTTAACCCGGCTGGCCGCAGGGGTTCGCCGCTGCGGCCTTTTCGTTGAACAGCACATTGAGTGGCTTCAACCGACACGTAAATTTTCCGCCGAGTCTTTTCCGCGATTGTTCACGACATCGAAGCTAACCTTGGCTCCCTCCGCGAGTGAGGTGAAGCCGGCTTTCTCAACTGCCGAGATGTGAACAAAGACGTCCTTCCCGCCCGAATCCGGTTGAATGGACCCATACCCCTTCGTCGGGTTGAACCACTTCACTGTCCCCATAGCCACGCTACATCTCCATCATTAAAAAAATAAGGTAGTGCCAACAATTCGACTAAAGCAAGACTTCTCCAATTGAGAAATTTCCACCATGACTCCGCCAAACAGGCGCAGCCTGCCGAACTTACTGGACCTCACACTCGTCAAAAACGAGCTGGTGAAAGGGCAACGGATCATCGTGAACGCAGCGGCGGGCCCCAGAATGGCCGGCCGACACGGCGCTGTTCTCAGATCTGGCGAAACGCGCCACCGCGTTCGCGTTTTGCTCGGATCGAAGCATGAGATGACTCTACACGCGCTATTTGTGGATGCGGAGAACGAGCCAACGGGTGAGCCCTAAAAAGTCTAAGAGTGTGACCCTCTTCACATGGGTATGACATCAGGATCGATAATCTCCAGCCGCTAGAGTGATGGTCCAGTTACAGTGGGAGGCGGTCATGTCTGCCGACACAAAAGCTGATGATTGGTTTATTGCTGCGCACGTGCTGAGGATACGCACGTCGTCGGGCACCGCATCGATATCGTTTAAGATTGGCAGCAGAGTAGCTAACATCGCCGCACTTCTAGGTTGCTCCGGGCCACTTTCTGGGAGCGGCGTTTCGGACACGGACTTCCAGCTTGATACACAACTTATGCGCAACATCAGCGGGCCATGGTCATTGAAGGACATCAAGGGGCATCGCGGTGACGTCACGCAAAACGTGTCATTTTTACCAGATGCATTGTCCGGCGTAGCGTTTAACAAGAGTGGAAGCGTCTTTTTTAATTTCGAGATACCCAACCCCACTCCTACGACCTTTACGATCAAGGGCCAGTGGATGGTAAAGATGGTCCTCAATCTTGGCACGACGTTCGCAATCTAATCCGGCGGTAGCCGCGAGAAGCGGAAATTGCAGTGGCTCGCGCCGCCCGCCAGTGTTTGTGTGCGCTCCAGACGGATGCCGCGCGCTGCGTAGGCGACGAAATCGAGGCCGCAGATGTTCGGCAGGATGTCCTTGTCCCCGTGGCGCGCTGCGAGCTTGCAGAAGCCGCAGGCCTTGTAGTTGATGCCGAATTCGAAGCTGTCTTGCGGACCCGGCTCTACGAAATCGTAGACGAAGTCTTCCGGAAACTCTTCCTGATGAGCTTTTGTGACGCTCCCTGCCGCCTGCTCGCGCAGCAAGGCCTGGTTCTCCGGCGACATGAATTGTCGCCCCGAGGCGAGACGCTCCGCTTCTGATACGGTCAGCAATTGCGCCTTGTAGGTGTCTCGCTCGATCTCGCCAATCACAGGCACCGGCACGCCGTGTCGTCGCAGCACCCGGCTGATGGCCATAAAGCCCATGAGACGCATGAAGAAATCGCTCATGCGGCTTGCCGCGCCGCCGACATAGGGCATCTGGGTGAGCACGATCTCGAATTCGTCCATTACCTCTCGCCTGATCCCGCCGATGTCGGAGAGATGCATGCGCTCGCGCAACATTGCTTCGGCGAGGTCGAGTCGATCGCGCATGGCGGTCTCCATTGCGCTCCGATGCGTCTCGTAGAAAGGATGGATGGTCTTAGCCATTGGACACCTGATCTGATTGGCTCATTGCAGCCTCGACGACGCCGGTTTCATTCCGCGGCGATCGCCTCGATCTCCAGCAGCCATTTGCTGTCAACGGTCTCGACGACCACGACCGTCAGCGCCGGCCGATGTTCGCCGAGCACCTTGCTGCGAATGGTGCGGTTGGTCACGACTTGAGTCCGGTCAGTCAGGAACGTGGTCACCTTGACCAGATGCTCGACGCCAAGGCCCGCGGCGGCGAGCACCTCGGTCACGTTGCGCCAGGCCTGCTCGCATTGCGCCTCGAAACCTTCGGGCACGGTGCCGTCGGTTTTCTCGGGCACCTGGCCGCTGATGAACAACAGGCGGCGATGCTGCATCAATTCAAGTCCCATGCTGTAACCGCCGGCGGGAGGATGGACCGTTGCGGGATTGTGGTTGACGATGTGAGCCATGTCAGTTTGCCTCCTGTTCGACGAATTCGAGCGCCAGACCATGCGCGGTGGCGGGTGGCACCAACAGCACGGCACCGGTCATCGCAAAGCCGACGCCATTGTGTTCCAGCGTTCGCCTTGTCGCATCCAGATCAGCGACCGCCAGACGTGCCGCGCAAAAGCGCGGCGAAGTGCTGTTCGCGAGGCCCGGTAACCGACGCGCCAGCTCGGACGGGTCAAGCAAGGTGATATGATTGCCGCGCTCACCAATCGTCAGCCGCCCGGGCGCAAGCTCGGCCGTGCCTTCCGTGAGGCGCTCGAGGAAATCGCGACGCGCCGCCGGCTCCACCGCCGACATCACCACCTCGACCACGCGGAGGGCGCCGTTGGGATGACGCTGATACTGCGCCTTCCAGAACAGTTCCGGCGGGTGACGCTGCTGGCAGGTGAAGAACGCGACCCCGGGCATGGCGGGATCGGTGGCAAAGGCCAGCGAAAACGCGACGCGCGCCGTGCCTCCGCCCGGGAGCACCGCGTCGCGGCCGAAATCGAACGGCGCATAATCGCCGATGCGGTCGGCCCTGAAACGCGCGGCATCGGCATGGGCGTCGGTGCTGTGCAAGACCAGCATCGACATTCCCTCGGCGGTCGCAAGAAAATCGCGGTTGTGGGCCGCAAAGCTGAAATGGCCCGGCGTGGCTGGCGGCACCAACGCATTGTCGGTGACGGCCAGCAACTCCAGAAAATTGTCGGCGAACTGCGCAAGGCGGTTGCTCGTTCCGAACGGGTGCACACCGGTCGGCGTGAGGTTGAAGCCCAGCGTCTGCCAATCCAGCGCGGCCTGTTCCAGATCGCGGACGCAAATGACGAGATGATCTAAACGACGGGGCATTGGGGGTCTCCGGATTGCGGGCCGACCGTATCCGGCGATGACGGCGCCGATCAAAGCATTGTTGCTGCGGTTCAGCGCAAGAAAATCTATTGCAAGGCCAAGGCCCATCGGTGTCAAACTGCGGTGCGATGACCTACGCCCTTCCCCCGCTCAACGCGCTCCGCGCTTTTGAGGCCGCCGCCCGGCATCTCAGCTTCAAGCTGGCCGCGCACGAGCTGCACGTGACACCTGCCGCCGTGGGGCAGCAGGTGAAAGCGCTGGAGGCACGCCTCGGCGTGCAGCTGTTCGAGCGGCTGCATAAGCAGCTCATTCTCACCGCGGCCGGTCAGGCCTATCTGCCCGGGGTCTCCGAAGGTTTTCGTCACATTGCGGAGGCGACCTCGCAATTGAAGCCGGCGGGCGCGGTGCTGCTGCAGTTGGGGGTCCATGGCAGCTTCGACCTGCGCCGGCTCGAATTGGCGGAGTTTCGCAGCGCGCATGCGGAGATCGGCTTGCGGGTGCTGCAGCCGGCCGGCCTGCACGAATTGGTCGAGGGCAAGGTCGACCTCTTGATCGCCCGCGGTCTCGGCCGCCATCCGGGCTATCGCTGCGACCGGGTCAATGAGGGATCAGGCCTCGGCGATTGGCTGATCGCGCCTGAAGGCACCGCGGATTGCCCCGAAATCATCGGTTTTCGCGCGTGGCTGCGCGCCCTGCCGACCGAAAACCCTCTCGCAAACCGCCGCCCTCGTCTGGTCGGCATCAGACGATAGGCTTGACCGGCAATCCATAGCCTCGCCGCGACGACGTTGGACACCTCGGGCACAACAGGAGCAGAACATCATGCGGCGATCGCGTGTCTGAGGAGCGCTAAGCTCAAACCCAGCTCGGTCGTTTCGAGCCGCACTCGCCTCTTCATAGGGAGCTTGAATGACGGTCGTGAAATGGGCTCCCGTTCACGGGTGGGGCTGCTTGGCGCGCGGACGCACTTTTCTCCGGCTGTGACATTGCAACAACCCATGATCCTGCAGGCGGATGGCGCGTCGTCGCGTGCGCCATCCGCTCCTCCACATGGGCCTTAAGCTTTCAGGTCCGTGATCCGCATAATCGCGACCACATTCCCGTCGTTGTACGCCTGTTCTTTTGTTTCCTTGTTGCAGGTCCAGACAAAATTCTTCTTGCCCGTAAAGGTCTTTCCGTCCTGCTCGAGCCGAAGCTCCCCTTCGGTGATATGGCAGATCATGGCATTCATCATCGGGGGCCCCATGGTCTTCGCCCCCGGCTGCATGATGACATCGCGCATTGAGACGGTCTTAAAACCTGGAATCAGGGATGGTGTCTCGCCTTCATATTCACGCACCACGACACCTGGCCAAGGCGTCATATCCTTGTAGCCTGTGGCTTGAGCGGCGGCTGGCTTGACCATGGCAGCCGAGGCCGCTGCCAACGCGATTCCCAGTGCGGACCTTCGATCGATCTTGCTCATCGCTTTCTCCCGACGTTACCGAACGAGCCGCCGCATAAGCAGCGCGCAAAGTTCGTGGTGAACGGTGGTGCGAAACCGAAAAAAACGGCTTCTAAGAGAGCGTGCTTGCCGATGGCACCAGTGCTGCTCGTTTGCCCGGACGGTGATTTCGGCACATCCCACTTCAAGGGCGACGACATTCTACGTCACCTGACGAGTCTGGGGAACATGTGAAACGAAGTCTCTGCCGGCCCGCGGGAAGGTCCGGAATTGGCCCTTAGCTGACTGCCGGGCCCAATCAGTCGAGGACCACTTCTGACCCAACCGAGACATTGGCGCACTAGTTTACTGTTGTGCAAGAATGCGGCAGGCACTGTGGTAAGCTGCAACGCTCCGGCCCGAGCGGAGACAACGGTCACGGCAGACCTGAGCTTGGCTAGACCGGCTCCGCTGAGACCGACGCTAGCGGTCATAAAGCGGATTGCGATTGTCGATCCCTGCGAACCGTCCTCGGGTCTTGCGACGTCGCGGCCTCGAGATGCTTGGGAGCGGCGTGCGCGCGGGCGCCGGTCTCGATGCGCTAACGCGCGAAGATGCCTCGTTTAGCGATAGTTGCGCGATATGGCGCCCGTCCTGTTCCTCGGTAGGAGGCGCATCACGACCGCAACTTCCAATTGAGGCGATCTTGGCGACGCGGCCGAGACTGGCCGCACCTGCGCCACAGGTGCGCCCCATTGTCATCCCCTCGCCTCCTTAATCTGCGTGCCAAGTCGGGGACATAAATGGGGGGACCGCGGCCGCGCGGCTGGCGACATTGAAGATTTGGCAAGCAAGCTGGATTGCCGGCGCGCTGACAGCGACTTCGCTTGCCGCGATCTGTGAGATCACGGTACCGCGCCCAAGCATCGCAACGCCGAATGCAAGAGTGGCTGATGCGTTCAGCGGCATCCCGCTGAATGTGACGACGGTCCTGACAAATGCCGGCGCCGCGTTTCCGGCCCCGGCCATCGAGACGAAATTCGATACAGGATTATCAGCTAATGCGATCGTTGCGGCGGGATTCAGCGCCGCGGCGCCTGACTCGGTGCCGCCGTCCGATGTAACCACTTCGCAAGGGCCGATGTTGCAGGTCGCCAGCCTTGAGGCAGCGTCGCCCGAGAACTCGGCAACGCTACAGCAGGACCGTCCGCCCGTTGCTTCGCCCAATCCGGGCGAAGGCAAACCGTCGTATCTCAAATACTACGTCTACTCGGAAATTCCGCCGCCGGAGAAACCGGCGAAGATCGCCTTGTCGGCGTTGCGCGACGTTCCGCTCGGAACGCCCGTCCAGGAGATCGAACGTGCAGCCGAAGCGTTCGGTGTCGATGTCAATTTCATGAAGGCGGTCGCCAAAATCGAATCCGATTTCAATCCCAGGCAACGCACCGGCTCCTATATCGGCCTGTTCCAGCTGAGCAAGTTTGAGTTCAGCAAATACGGATCGGGCGACATCCTCAATCCTCGCGACAACGCTATGGGTGCCGCCTACAAGTTTCTCAGCGAGGCTGCGCTATTCGAAATAATGGCGCAGAAGAAGCCGACCTTTTCCGACCTCTACCTGATCCACCAGCAGGGCTGGGAAGGAGCCGCCCAACACCTCAGCCGTCCGCAGCGAATTGCCTGGAAGTCGATGTGCGCAACCCAGGAGGGCTCGGCGAAGGGCGAGCGATGGTGCAAGCGTGCTATCTGGGGCAACACGCTGCCTGCGGTCAAACGCGAATGGAAGTCGGTCGATAGTCTCACCTCGGGTGCGTTCGTGGCGATGTGGCGGGACCGCGTCGACACGCTCTATGCCCGCTATCCCGTGCTAACTGCGGCGGCCGAACGCTCGAGATAGAACAGCTTGCGACTGCCCACACGCACACCTCTTGGCCCATTCGTTTCGTCGAGAAGCTGTGTCGGCAATCTCGTTTTCCGGCGCCGGGTAGGTTTGCGTTCCGCTTAGAGACTGGGTGGTTGTTCGGCTCCGGCGGCCGGATTGACCCAATACCTCGACCGGTGCCGCTCCGCGGCCCGGACTCTTAGATTATTCACAGGCAATCACGTCGGCTGATGGCCCTTAACGGACCTATGGACGCTGTCGTGGATTTGTCTGCTGCTGACCCAACTGAGACATTGGCGCGAGGCTTCTGTCCCGCGTTTTGTGTTTAGGACCACGGCGGCTCTTCGCTCTTCCCGACCGCCTCGTGGTGGGTCGTGACACCCGCCGAACGCAAGCTGGTCAGCAATACGGTTCTCACAGAGGCCGGATCGAATCCAATATCCTTGGCGTTTGGTGGATGTGCTTCACTGCCCTTCAAGCGGAGCGCCAAGTGCAATTGCTCGCAAAGGTGCTGAACGACGAGATTGACCTGATCGTTAGTCATGATCTGCCTTTCCTGCTACATTTTGCTACCCAACCATGTAGCACACATGAAAATGGGGCGGTACGCGATTGGACCGCGCCAAGGATCAACCCCACGCGATGGCTCATGGGCGGCCCCCAAAAATCGTCCGCCCGTCAGGGCAGACCGGACGTGACTAGCGGGCAGCTAGAGCGACGCTTTTGTCTGCGACGGAGGCGCCTTCCATCCCTAGGGATGCCCGCCCTCGGTCGAAGCCAATTGCGTCTGCCCCGCAATCTCGTCTGCCCGCCAGCACCTCACCGAATGTCCATCGGCGCGCGTTTCCAGCACCGGACCGGGCTCGCGGCGACACGCGGCCTCCGCGTACCGGCAACGCGGGCTGAAGGCGCATCCGTTCGGCGGATTGAGCGGATTGGGGAGATCGCCCCCTGTCGTCGCTAACGGCGCATGGCGCAGCGGATCGGGAATGGCGGCGATCAGGGCTTGCGTGTACGGGTGCGCCGGCCGCTCGAAAATCTCGCGCCAGCCGCCGTTCTCCACGATGCGGCCAAGATACATGACGGCGACGCGGTCGCTCATGTGCTCGACGACGCCGAGGTCGTGGCTGATCATGATGTAGGAGAGACCGAGGGTTTCCTTCAATTCCAGCAGCAGGTTGATGATCTGGGCGCGGATCGAGACGTCGAGCGCCGACACGGGCTCGTCGCAGATGACGATCCTGGGATTGAGGATCAGGGCGCGCGCAATCCCGATGCGCTGGCGCTGGCCGCCGGAGAATTCATGCGGATAGCGGTCGGCCTGTTCCGGCCGCAGGCCGACATGCCGCAGCATCGTCGCAACGCGGTCCTCGATCTCGCTTTTTGCGGTCACGCCATGCACGCGCAGGGGATCTTCCAGCGTGCGGCGGACGGTCTGGCGGGGATTGAGCGAGGCGTAGGGATCCTGAAAGACGATCTGCACGGTGCGGGCAAGCGACTTTCGGTCGCCGGATTGCCTGTTCGTCACCACCTGCCCGTCCAGGACGATGCGGCCGCGCGTCGGCGTCAACAGACCCAGGATCGACAATGCGACCGTCGACTTGCCCGAGCCGGACTCGCCGACAAGGCCGAGGCATTCGCCTCGTCTCAGCCTGAGATCGACGCCGTCGACGGCCCGGAGCACCCGCCGGCTGCGGCCCAGCAGGCCGCCCCCCATCGGAAAATGAACCGCGAGATCCTCGACGCTGAGAATGAGATCGTCGTCCGGCCTCGCTTCACCCTGCATGGCTTGCGGCTCATGCATGGTGGTAACACCGGACGAAACCGCCGGCCTCCAGCAAATCCGTCTGCGGCGCAACCGTGCGGCAGATCTCGGTGGCCTGCGTACAGCGCGGATTGAACCGACAGCCATCCGGGAAATTCGTGATCGCTGGAACCACGCCCGCGATCTCCTTGAGCCTGGTGCGGCCAAGCGCGGCCCGGCTGCCCAGCCGCGGCAGCGAGGCGACCAGGCCCTGCGTATAGGGATGCGAAGGCGCCCGGAAGATATCGGCGGAGCCGCGCTCCTCGACGATGCGGCCGGCATACATGACGGCGACGCGGCGGCAGACATTGGCGACGAGGCCGAGATCGTGGCTGATCATCAGGATCGCCGTCCCCCTCTCGGCGCACAGATTGCGCATCAGCTCGATGATTTCGGCCTGCACGGTCACGTCGAGCGCGGTGGTCGGCTCGTCGGCGATCAGGAGGTCCGGACCGCATGCGAGCGCAATGGCAATCATGACGCGCTGACGCATGCCGCCCGACAGCTGGTGCGGGTAATCGTTGACGCGCCGCTCCGGCGCGGGGACGCGGACGCTCGCCAGCGCCTCGACCGCCAGCTTGTTGGCTTCCCGCCAGCTCTTGCCCTTGTGCAGCACGAACATCTCGGCGATCTGCCGCCCCACCGGCGAGACCGGGTTCAGCGCCGTCATCGGTTCCTGGAAGATCATCGCGATGCGATTGCCGCGCAGCTCCCGCTGCCTGGCCGCGGAAAGGTGCTGGATCTCCCGCCCCTCAAACCGGATCACGCCGCCGCCGATCGACAGCGGCTGCCGCAACAGGCCGATCAAGGCGAGCGCCGTGATGCTCTTGCCGCAGCCGGATTCGCCGACCAGGCCGAATGTCTCGCCTCGGTCGATGCGGAATGAAATGCCCTCGGCCGCCGCGACGCGCTTCGCCCCGTCGTCGAGATCGATGCGCAAATCCTCGACTTCGATCAACGGCGCGCCGGTCATGTCCGCCGGCTCCGCGACTGGGGATCGAGAATGTCGCGCAGGCCGTCGCCGAGCAGGTTCAGGCCGAGCACCGTCAGGAAGATGGCAAGGCCCGGAAAGACCGACAGCCACGGCGCCGTCGTGATCTGCTCGCGAGCATCCGACAACATGCTGCCCCAGCTCGGAAAGGGCGGGCGGACGCCGAGGCCGAGGAACGACAAGGCGGCTTCGGACAGGACCGCGCTGCCCATGCCGAGCGTGCCGATGACGACGATCGGCCCTAACATGTTCGGCAGCAGCTGCGTGACCATGATCCGCAGATCGCCGTAGCCGAGCACGGTCGCCGCCTGCACATAGCCTTGGCTCCTCAGCGACAGCGCCGAAGCCCGTGCGATCCGGCAGGTAAAGGACCAGTTGGTCAGGCCGAGCGCGATCAGGAGGCTCGTGAGGCCAGGGCCAAGCACCGCCATGATGGCGAGTGCGAAGATCAGCGAGGGGATCGCGAGCATCAGATTGGTCAGGCCGTTGACGAAATCGTCCCACCAGCCGCCCCAATAGCCCGCGCTCAGGCCCAGCGCGACGCCGATGACGCTGTTGATGAGCTGCGAGACGATGCCGACGGTCAGGGAGACGCGGGCGCCGTAGACGACGCGGGAGTAGATGTCGCGGCCCTGGTCGTCGGTGCCGAACCACCAGGTCCAGCTCGGAGGCTCCTCCGCGTTCATGAGGTTGGCGTCCAGGACGGGATCGGTGTGCGCCAGCCAGGGCGCGAGCAGGCCGACCAGGATCGCGAGCGCGAACAGCGCGCCACCGATGATGAGATTGGCGCGGAGCTTCATGCGTATCGGATCCTGGGATCGATCACGCCGTAGAGCACATCGATCAGCAGATTGATCGCGAGAAAGGCCAGCACCACCACGAGAATGGAGCCCTGGACGGCGGGAATGTCGCGCTGGAGCACACTGTCGACGAGCAGCGAGCCGATGCCCGGCCAGGAGAACAGTTTCTCGACCACGACCGCCTGCCCCATCAACCCACCGAACTGAAGGCCGACGGTGGTGAGAATGATGACGAGCGCGTTGCGCATCACATGCCACTTCACGACACGGGTCTCGCTCATGCCCTTCGAGCGCGCGGTGCGGACGAAATCGGCGGTCATGATCTCGAGGACGGCTGCGCGCGTCGTCCGGGCAAACAGCGCCATCGGCGAGACGCCGAGCGTCACGGCCGGCAGGAGCAGATATTTCAGCCCTCCATCGCCATAGCCGAAGCTCGGCAGCCAGCCGAGCTTCAACGCAAACAGATACATCAGCACGAGCCCGAGCCAGAATTTGGCGATGGAGAGGCCCGACACCGCCACGACCATTGCGAGCGTATCGACGATGCCCCCCGGTTTCAGCGCTGCAATGAAACCAAGGGGAACACCGATCAAAATCGCAAACGTCATGGCTGCGAAGATGAGCTGGAGCGTCGGCCAAGCCCGTTTGGCGATCATGGTCGTGACAGGCTCGCGGGTCCGGAACGAGGTGCCGAAATCACCGGTTACGAGCTTGGCGATGTAGGCGCCGAAACGCAAATAGAGGGGATCGTCGAGGCCGAGCTGCTTCTTCATGCGCAGCTCGACCTGGGGATCGCTGTCGTCGCTCATGGACGAGACGATGCTGCCGGGAACGACGCTGAACAGGACGAAGACCAACAGCACGACGGCGAGCACGGTCGGAATGGTTTGCAGGAGACGGCGGAGCAGGAACGAGAGCATCCAGGCTTTTCCTCTCTCCCCCCACCGCTCGTCGCGATGGAGGGAGCGCGAGAGCGCGTGTCACTTCGCGGGCGAGGTCTCGTCGACCCAGAGGTCTTCGACGTTCTGATGGGTCAGCTCCGTCGCATTGAGCTGAACGCCCTTGAGCCACGGCTGCACCGCCATGACCGCCTTGTTGTAGTTGAAGAACCAGACCGGCGCTTCCTCATAGAGCAGCGCATTGGCCTTTTGCAGCAGCTCGGTGCGCTTTGCTGGATCGTCGGCCTGCCCTGCCGCATCGATCAGCTTGTCGAAGTCGGCATTCTTGTAGTTCATGTAGTTGCAGGCCGGCTGCGGCGTCGAGGAGTGGAAGCATTTGAGCGCGGCCAGGGGATCCGGGCCGGTCGCCTGGGAATAGATGAAGGCCTGGTAGTCGCCGCTGCGAACCACCTCGGCCAGCACCGCGGTCTCGACCTGCTTGACCTTCGCCTTGATGCCGACCTTGTCCAGCATCGGGATCACGGCCGAGACGATCGGCAGGCCCCAGCTTTCATTCTGGCTGGTGGTCCATTCGAACTCGAAGCCCTGCGGATAGCCGGCCTCCGCGAGCAGCTGCTTGGCCTTGGCGGGATCGTAGGGGTACGGCTTCATCGCCTTGTCGTAGGCTGGAGATGTCAACGGCAGCCAGCTGGTGGCGCGATAGGCTTTGCCCTTGACCAGCTTGTTGATGATCAGGTCGGTATCGATCGCGTAGTTGATCGCCTGCCGGACGCGCTTGTCGGTGAACGGCTTGAACGACGGATTCATGCCCATATAGCGCGTGAAGACCTCGGCGACTTCGACGATGGTGCCCTTGAGGTCGGCGTCGGACTGATAAGCGACGTATTGCGCAGGTCCCAGCACCGAGGTGTCGATCTCCTTGTTGCGGAAGGCGACATCGCGCGCCGCGGCCTCGGCCATGATCGACACGATGACCTTGTCGGCGTAGGGCTTGCCGGGCTTGTAGAACCGGTCCCAGCGCTCCAGAACGATGCGCGATCCCGGCACGTGCTCGACGAATTTGAAGGGACCGAGACCGATCGGCTTCTGGACGAAGCTCTCCTTGGCAGCCTCGTCGGCGGGATAGATCGAGGTCAGCGCGGTGAAGAAGTAGAAGCCCGGATCGACTTTCTCGGTCAGCTTCATTTCGAGGGTGAAGTCGTCGATCTTCTTCAGGCCGGAGATCTCCTTGGCCTGGCCCTTCTCGACCGCGGCCGCGCCCTCGATGACACGGACAAAACGCGCGCCGGGATAGGCCTTGGTGCCGTCCATGATGCGGTTGTAGGACCAGATGACGTCGTCGGCCGTCATCTTGCGGCCGTTGTGGAAATAGGCGTCGTCGCGCAGCTTGAAGGTGTGAACGAGACCGCCGCCCGAGACCACGTCTTCCTTGGCAAGCTCCAGAACCGGCTTGCCCTCCGCGGAATTCCAGACGTAGAGCGACCGGTGCAGCGCCTTGGCGTAGATCTCATCCTGGGCGCGCTGCGTGGTGTGAATGTCGAGGCTCGTGAAACTCGAACCGTAGGGCGCCGTCATGCGGATGGTTCCGCCCTTGCGCGGCGCCTGGGCCTCCGCCGAGGTGGCGAGCGCCAGCCCCAAACCAGCGACGATCGCGATCATCCTGAACATCATGTGTCCCCCAACAACGCAGGCATTCCGATCAGGGATTTGATCATTCGTAGCCCGTCGAACGCAAGCTTCGTTTTGATGGCGACGGGTTCCGGAACGCGGCGCTCGCGAGACCCTCGGAGGTCAGGTTGCGTCCCAGGCGGTGCAAGCCGCCGATTGCGGTGCATCATGAGCGACCAAGAGCAGTGAACATTTTTCGCGATCAACGCGACCAAGCTCAGGATCGTATCTGAGCCCCAGGGATCGCGGAAAAAATGAATCGCGGAACGCTAGGTATCTTGCTCGCGGGCGGACTGGTCGCCGCCACGGCCGGTACAGCGAGGCGGACAGCATCCGGTTCAGCTGGAGTCGCACCACCGGCGTGAACGACTATCTTGACGAAACGTGGTGGGCGGTCCGGCGCCATGACACTCCGGATAATTTCGTCGAACGACTGCTCAGCATCCCCGTCGGAGCGGTCGCACGGGGCGCAGGTGCGGGTTTCGAAGCCAGGGTTTCCCAGGGCACCGGTCTGCCACTGCCCGAGAGCTGGAGCATCGCTACGGCGAAGAATTCGCCGTTCATCACGTCAGTCTACGCCGAGACCCCGCGCGATCTCACGGCTGTGCTCGGCTTCTATCGCGCCGAACTCGACAAGCGTGGCTGGATCGAGACGGTGGTCGAACCGGACCGGGCCGTGATCACCTTCACGACGGCCCGTGGACCGGTCCTGGTCCGGCTTTCCCGTCAGGACGACGGGACAATCGCCGAACTTTCGCTGCGCAAGCCGGGTATCGCGAATGCCGGCCTCCTGCCGAGGCCGAGGCAGGCAAAGCTGATGCTCGGCAACAAATCGGACGAGGCGGCGGTCATCACCGTCGCCGACCAGACCGTCAAGCTGGCGGCGCACGCCGGCGAGAAACTGGCGCACTCCGACTCCGCCGCCGCCGAAATACCGGACAGCCAAAAGATCGATCTGCCGCCCGGCAAGTACAAGGTCACCCTCAAGGTTGAGGGCGGCACGACGCAGAGCCGGGAGTTCGAGGTCGCGGCCAACGAGACCTGGGGTCTGCTGGCCGGCACGGACGGCGTCCTGCTACCGATGCGGCTTTATTGAAGCGCATCGGCCCCTAGCCGGTCGCAAACTCCGGCTGCCAATCGCGCAGTTTTCGCGCTGCGACGGTGACGTCCGAGATGTTCGGAAATGCCCCCGCCTCCACCATCATCGCCCTCGCCAGCCGCACGGCGCGGGCCTCGCTGATCGCGCGCTTCTTCGGGTCCTCGATCAGCTCGAAATCGATGTTGTGGGCCAGGCCGAAGATGCGGCGGAGGGTTTTGGCGGCGGCGAAGCCGACGGTGTCAGTGAACAGCCGCTGCATGTAAGCCTGCCGCTCGGCTCCCAGGCGTGCGGCGCCCTTCTCGCCGGCGAAGAGCGTGACCGGATAGGCATCGCCGGTGGCGCCAGCGCGCCAGAGATCGAGGAACTTACGGGCGAACTCGCTCCAGACCTTCTCGACCATCTCCAGCACCCAGCCCTCGAATTCGCGCCGCTCGCCCGGCGAACGTTCGTGGCCGGCGGAGGCGAAATAGGCCATCAGGAGGTTCGCGAGCACGGCGCCGACGTCGAATCCCATCGGGCCGTAGAACGCGAATTCGGGATCGATCACGCGCGTCTGGCTCTCCGTCACCATGATCGAGCCGGTGTGGAGATCGCCGTGGAGCAGCGCCTCGGGGCTTGCCATGAACTTCAGCTTCAACCGGGAGATCGCGACATGCAGCTCCATGTCATCGCGCAGCTCTGCGGCGAGGTCGTCGAGATAAGGCGCGGTCCAGCGGTTCTGCTCGGCAATGCGGTAGGGATCGGTGAAGATCAGATCCTCGGTGATCTTGCAGAGCGCGTGGTTGCCGGCAAAGGCGGCGATGCCCTGCTTCTTCTCGGCCGCCGACAGGGCGAGGTCGGAGGTGAAGAACAGGGTGCGCGCCATGAAGGTGGTGATGTCGTCCACGAAACCGGGATATTGCGTTGCGGCGACCATCCCCTTGCGCATGATGATGTGGGGCTCGAGCAGCTCCATCACGGTCAACGCCAGTGTCTCGTTGTGGTGCAGCAGGGCCGGCACGAGGCCGGGCGCGAGCTGGGCCTGCTTCGACAAGGCTAGATACTCGTAATGGGCCCGCGACAGCGGCAGCGGCCAGCTCTCGCCGACGAGGCGGACGTAGGGCAGCGCCTGCTTCACGGCGACGCCGCCGTGCGTGCCCTTGACGATGAAGACGAGATTGAGATTGCCGTCGCCCACTTCGGTGATCGGCCAGGTGGCTGGATCGCCGCCCAGAAGCGCCTTCAGGTCCGCCACGCTTGCGAGATAATCCCGCAGCGCCGCCTCATGCAGAATCCGATAGTCCCCCGCCCGCCCCTGCGCCATGACGATCCCACCCCTGGTATTTGAGCATGATCTTATCGGAAAACCGCTTCGCATTTTTCCGGATCATGCTCTTGGCATGGCCGGATCGTTACTCCCGCTCCAGGAAGCTCGAGCCGATCTCGGCCTTTCTTTTGATGGGATCGTAATCACAATAGATGCTGTCCGCCACCAGCGTGTAGCTGGCGCTGACGGTGTATTTGTCCAGTTTGACCGAGTTCAGGCCGATCACCGAGGTGCTCTTGCCCCCGTTCCACTTGAACGGCGTCGAGCTCTTGGCCTGCTCGCAGGCCATCACGGCTTCGTTGAAGACAGAGCCCTCGACGAACGCCTTCAGCGTTCGGACCTGTACGGCCATCTTCCACTCGAAATAGCCGATGGCGCCAAGGCCGGCGACGATCAGCACCAGAAGCGCGACGACGATCCGCTGAAAAGTCATTCGTTCCCCCAATAAAACAAGCACAAAATTCCAAGCAGGACAAAGCACGCGCACGCCTCGTCCTTCGAGACGACCGCTTCGCGGTCTCCTCAGGATGAGGCTAACGGATATCGGTGCCCGTTGAAACTGCTGCCCCGCACCCCGTCCTCATCCTGAGGAGCCCGCCAAAGCCGGGCGTCTCGAAGGATGCGTCGCAGGGAAACCGCTCACGAATACGATAGCCTCCGCTCCAGCGAGCGATAGCTCTAGAACGGCATTCCCATCAATTTGGACAAGCGCTCGATCGAAAGATAGCCGGCATGATAGGCCGCTATGCCGATCCCGTAGATGATCGCCGAGATGATCGTGGTCCAGATCAGCTTGCCTCTCATCCGCGTCAGGATCGGTGCGCCGGGGTCGGTGCCGGGCGCGCCGACGCCGTCCTCGTGCTGGCTGCGCACGCCGAACGGCAGCGTCAGGAACAGCGCGATCCACCAGATGACGAAGTAGATCGCAAGCGCGGTCGATATCTGGATGGCCATGATCCGGCGCCCTACGCCTGCTCGATTTCGACCAGCGCCCCGGAAAAATCCTTCGGGTGCAGGAACAGCACGGGCTTGCCGTGGGCGCCGATCTTCGGCACGCCGTCGCCGAGCACCCGCGCTCCCTCCTTCACCAGGGTGTCGCGCGAGGCGATGATGTCGACGACCTCGTAGCAGATGTGATGGATGCCGCCGTCGGCATTGCGCTCGAGGAACTTCGCGATCGGCGAGGCCTCGCCGAGCGGCTCGATGAACTCGATCTTGGTATTGGGCAGCGTCGCG
Source organism: Bradyrhizobium sp. Pa8 (assembly GCF_052588265.1). Taxonomy (NCBI): domain Bacteria; kingdom Pseudomonadati; phylum Pseudomonadota; class Alphaproteobacteria; order Hyphomicrobiales; family Nitrobacteraceae; genus Bradyrhizobium; species Bradyrhizobium sp. Pa8. The sequence goes on from NZ_CP176767.1 coordinate 5,317,626, forward strand.
AACACGGTGGTGACGCCATGCTCGGGCAGCGCGACCGCCTCCGAGATCTGCGCCCCGAACGCCGCGCCATAGATCTTGGCAGCCTTGATGGCGTCCTTTGTGGCGATCGCCACATGGTTGAGCCGGCCCAGCATGTTCTTCTCCCTCAGGGCATGATCCGGAAAAGTGTGAGGCGGTTTTCCGAAAAGATCATGCCCAAATTACACTGTCAGGACGTGTACCAGACAGGGGGGCTTTTTGCCCCAATGTTCGTTGATGACGGCCCGGACAGCGCGTCGCACCGACTCAGCCAGGGCATCCGCATCGCGGCGGCGCGCCTTGGGCAGGCCCTCGATGGTGGAGACCACTGCGTCGAAGACGAGGTCGTCGAAGGGCTCGCCGTCCCGGTTCTTCTCGGGAATGCCGACGAGATCGACCTCGGGATCGTCGGCAAGCTCGCCCTGCTCCGTCATCGCGACCGCGACGAAGGCGCAGCCGGAGAAAGCCATGCGGCGGCGCTCGACCACGGCGCGGGACTTGGAGTCCTCCAAGATCGTGCCGTCCTTGTAGAGACGACCGGAGGGCACCTCGCCGATGATGCCGGGATCGCCCGGGCCAAGCTTGATCAGGTCGCCATTGCGAACGACCAGGACGCGCGGCACGCCGGCGGCGCGCGCGAGCTTGGCATGCTCGTTCAGGTGCAGCGCCTCGCCATGGACGGGGATCAGGAGCTGCGGCTTGGTCCAGGCAATCATGTCGCGCAATTCGTCGCGGCGGGGATGGCCGGAGACGTGGACCAGATGGTCGCGGTCGGTAAGGACCTCGACGCCCTGCAGCACCAGATTGTTGATGATCGAGCCGACGGCCTTCTCGTTGCCCGGGATGGTGCGCGAGGAGAAGATCACGCTGTCGCCGCGGTTGAGCGTGATCTCGGGATGGTCGTCATTGGCGATGCGCGCCAGTGCCGCGCGCGGCTCGCCCTGGCTGCCGGTGCACAGCGCCAGCACCTTGTCCTGCGGAAGATGGCCGTAGACCTCGGGCGAGCGGAAATTCTGCACGCCGTCGAGATAGCCGGTCTCGCGCGCGACCTGCACCACGCGCTCCATGGCACGGCCGACCACGACGACCTCGCGATCGGCAGCCCTGGCCGCGGCGGCGACGGCCTTGATGCGCGCGACGTTGGAGGCGAAGGTCGTCACCGCGACGCGGCCCTTGGCGGCCTTGACCAGATCGATGATGGTTCGCGCGACCTCGGCTTCCGAGGGCGAGCGGCCGTCACGCACGGCATTGGTGGAATCGCCGATCAGGGCGAGCACGCCCTCCTCGCCGAGTTCGCGCAGCCGCTTTTCGTCGGTCGGGCTCCCGAGCGTCGGGGTCGGGTCGATCTTCCAGTCGCCGGTGTGCAGCACCGTGCCGGCGTCAGTGTGGATCGCCAGCGCGTGCGCCTCAGGAATCGAATGCGCGACGGGAATGAACTCGACGTTGAACGGGCCGATATCGACGCGGCCGCCCGACGCCACCACCGTCACCGGGATTTTCGGCGCGTTGCGCTCGGCGGCGCATTTGGCCTCGAACAGCGCCGCACTGAACTGCGTGGCATAGATCGGGCATTTCAGCTTCGGCCAGAGGTCGATGATGGCGCCGAAATGGTCCTCATGGGCGTGGGTGAGCACCAGGCCCATCAGATTCTTGCGTTCCTTCTCCAGGAAGCTGATGTCGGGCATGATCAGGTCGATGCCCGGCAGATGCTCCTCGTCGCCGAAGGAGACGCCGAGATCGACCGCCAGCCAAGCGCGCTGCTGGCGGTTGCCGAGGCCGTAGATCGACAAATTCATGCCGATCTCGCCGACGCCGCCGAGCGGCGCAAATACCAGTTCGTCAGGCCGTGCCATCACGCAGCTCCCACGGAGGCGGCCGAGCCGAAGAACACCTCGCCGGCCGCCACCGGCAGGCGTCGGCCGTCAACGGTGCGGACGATCAGGCAGCCGGTGTCGTCGATGGTGTCGAAAATGCCTTCCAGCGTCATCGTTCCTGTGTTGATCGCGACCCGTTCGCCGAGGCCGCAGGCGCGCTCCAGCCAGAGCTTGCGGATCTCCGCAAAGCCGCGGCCATTGTCCCAGATGCCGAGGAACTCGACCCAGGCGTCGGACAGCGCCGAGAACAGCTCTTCCGCGCTGATCTGGACGCCGAGTGCGGCCAGCGAAACGGCCGGTGTCGGCGTCCCCTCCGGCGCCGCCACGACGTTGGTACCGATGCCGACGACGACGGCGAGACGATCGCCGATAGCCTCGGCTTCGAGGCCAATGCCGACCAGCTTCTTGCCGCCCGCGAGGACGTCATTCGGCCATTTCAGGGCGTATCTGGGCCGGTCGGGACCAAGCCGCAATGCGGCCTCGAGGCTGACCTTCTCCAGGGCAGCCTCTTCCGCAAGCCCCGCCGCAAACCCGATGGTGGCGGCAACCGCAGGCGCAATTTCCAGGACCTCGAGGACGCTGGCGGCGAGATTGCCCTTTGGCGCGATCCAGGCGCGCTGGCGGCGGCCGCGGCCGGCGGTCTGGTCCGACGTCACGAACCACATCGGGCCGCGTTCGCCGGCCCGTGCGTGCTCGATCGCGTCGGTGTTGGTCGAGCCGGTCCGTTCGAAAGCTGCGAGCTTGTAGCCCGCCGAGAGTGCGCGAGGACCGAGCGCGAACCCCATCCTAAAACAGCGACTTTGCCGCTGCGGAGGCGACGCTCACCACCGGGCCCGCGAACAGCGCGAACAGGATGTTGAACAGGCCCGCGACCGCCAGCACCGTCTTCACCTCGACGCGCACCGGATCGACCTGGCCGGCCGGCTCGTCGAAATACATCGTCTTAACGATGCTGAGGTAGTAGTAGGCTCCCACCACGCTGGTCAGCACGCCGATGACGGCGAGCGTGAACAGGTTCGCCTTGATGGCGGCGACGAAGACGTACCATTTGGCAAAGAAGCCGGCGAGCGGCGGGATGCCGGCGAGCGAGAACAGCAGCATCGCGAACATGAAGGCGAGCAGCGGATTGGTCCGCGACAGGCCGGCGAAATCGCTGATCTGCTCCACGGCCTGGCCGTTGCGCTTCATCGCGAGGATGATAGAGAACGAGCCGAGCGTCATCGCCACATAGATCACGATGTACATCAAGACGCCCTGCGCGCCCTCGACCGTGCCGGAGGCGAGGCCGACCAGGGCAAAGCCCATGTGGCCGATCGAGGAATAGGCCATCAGGCGCTTGATGTTGGTCTGGCCGATCGCGGCGAAAGAGCCGAGCGCCATCGAGGCGATCGCCACGAACACCAGGATCTGCTGCCACTGCGAGACGATGCCGGGGAACGCGGTCAGCGTGACGCGGGTGAAGACGGCGAGCGCGGCCACCTTCGGCGCCGAGGCGAAGAAGGCGGTCACCGGCGTCGGGGCGCCCTCGTAGACGTCAGGCGTCCACATGTGGAACGGCACAGCCGAGACCTTGAAGCACAGGCCGGCGAGCAGGAAGACGAGGCCGAACACCAGGCCGATATTCGAGACCGTCGCGGCTGCCGCGATGCCGGTAAAGCTGACCGTGCCGGTGAAGCCGTAGACCAGCGAGGAGCCGTACAGCAGCATGCCCGATGACAGCGCGCCGAGCACGAAGTACTTCAGGCCGGCTTCGGTCGACTTGGCGTTGTCGCGGTTCGAGGCCGCCACGACATAGAGCGCGAGCGACATCAGCTCGAGGCCGAGATAGAGCGAGATCAAATCGCCGGCCGAGATCAGCACCATCATGCCGAGCGTCGAGAGCAGCACCAGGATCGCGTATTCGAAGATCCGGCGCGACGGGTCCGACAGGAACTCGGTCGACAGCACCAGCGTCACCGCCGAGCCGATCAGGGCCAGGATCTTCATGAAGCGGGCAAAATCGTCGACGATGAAGCTGCCGCCGAAGGTGACGTGCTTGCCCGCGGGCTGCGCGTAGACGAGCACGCCGACCACGACCAGCAGCAGGACCGCAAGCGTCGTGACGGTCTTGGTGGTCCCCTGCCCGCGATAGGCCCCCAGCATCAAGAGTGCCATCGCGCCGACCGCGAGCACAATCTCGGGCAGCACCGGCGCCAGTTGATAACCTGCAGTCTCAAAGCTCATGGCGATATCCTGACCTGCCCGATCACTGGAGCAGTGCGGCGGCCTTCACGGCCGTCACAGCGGTGTTGTAATTGTTGACGAGTTGCTGGACCGAGACGGCCGACATATCGAGCACCGGCTTCGGATAGACGCCGAACAGGATCGTCAGCGCGATCAGCGGGAACAGCGTCACGCACTCGCGGAAAGTGAGATCCTTCATGCTCGTCAGCGACGGCTTGACCAGCGCCCCGAACACGACCTTGCGGTAGAGCCACAGCGCATAGCCCGCCGACAGGATCACGCCTGTCGTGGCGAAGAACGCGGTCGGGATCGAGACCTTGAAGGTGCCGAGCAGTGTCATGAACTCGCCGACGAAGCCGGAGGTACCGGGCAGACCGACATTGGCCATGGTGAAGACCATGAAGGTCAGCGCGTAGAGCGGCATCCGGTTGACGAGGCCGCCATAAGCCGCGATCTCGCGGGTGTGCAGGCGGTCGTAGACGATGCCGACGCAGAGGAACAGCGCGCCGGAGACGATGCCGTGCGAGATCATCTGGAACATGCCGCCGGCGACGCCCTGCATGGTGCCGGCAAAGATGCCCATGGTGACGAAGCCCATATGCGCCACTGACGAGTACGCGATCAGCTTCTTCATGTCCTCCTGCATCAGGGCGACCAGCGAGGTGTAGATGATGGCGATGGCCGAGAGCGTGAAGATCAGCGGGGCGAAGTCGTGCGAGGCCAGGGGGAACATCGGCAGCGAGAAGCGCAGGAAGCCGTAGCCGCCCATCTTCAGCAGGATCGCAGCCAGCACCACCGAGCCCGCGGTCGGCGCCTCGACGTGGGCGTCGGGGAGCCAGGTGTGCACCGGCCACATCGGCATCTTCACCGCGAACGAGGCGAAGAAGGCGAGCCACGCCCAGGTCTGCAGCGACCGCGGCACGGCGGTGTGCATCAGGGTCGGGATGTCGGTGGTGCCGCCGTTCCAGTACAGCGCCATGATGGCGAGCAGCATCAGCACCGAGCCGAGCAGCGTGTAGAGGAAGAACTTGAACGACGCGTAGACCCGGCGCGGACCGCCCCAGACGCCGATGATCAGGAACATCGGGATCAGGCCGCCCTCGAAGAACAGGTAGAACAGCACGAGATCGAGCGCCGAGAAGGTGCCGATCATCAGCGTTTCCAGGATCAGGAACGCCATCATGTATTCGCGGACGCGGTTGGTGATCGCCTTCCAGCTCGCGATGATGCAGAACGGCATGATGGCGGTGGTCAGGATCACCAGCGGCAGCGAGATGCCGTCGACACCCATGTGGTAGGTGATGCCGGTGGCGAGCCAGTTCGCCTTCTCGACGAACTGGAAGTCGGCGCTCGACGGATCGAAGCGCATCACCAGGATCACCGACACCGCGAAGGTGATCAGCGTGGTCCACAGCGCGATCCAGCGCGCATTGCGCCGGGCCGCCTCGTCATCGCCGCGGCTGAGATAGACGATCAGCGCGCCAACAAGCGGCAGGAACGTCGTGACCGAAAGGATTGGCCAGGTTGTCATTTACTGGCCTCCAAAGCCGAACATGAACCAGGTGATCAGGCCGGCGGCGCCGATCAGCATGGCGAACGCGTAGTGATAGAGATAGCCGGTCTGGATCTTGACGACGTTGCGGGTGACGTCCAGCACGCGGGCCGAGATACCGTCGGGGCCGAGGCCGTCGATGATGAAGCCATCGCCCTTCTTCCAGAGCTGATAGCCGATCCACTTCGCCGGACGGACGAAGATGAGATCGTAGAGCTCGTCGAAATACCATTTGTTGAGCAGGAACTGGTACAGCATCGGCTGGGTGTTCGCGAGCTCGACCGGCAGATAGGGCCGGCGGATGTAGAACAGGTACGACACCAGGAAGCCCAGCACCATCATCACCGTCGGCAGGAAGGCGATGGTCTCGGGGATGTGGTGCATCTCCTCGATGATGTGCGGGTTCATCTTCACGGACTCGCGGAAGAACTCCTCGACGCCGTGACCGGCGAACAGCTCCTTGAACGGGAAGCCCGCGACGATCGAGCCGACCGCGAGAACGCCGATCGGGATCAGTATCCAGAGCGGAGCCTCATGCGCGGCCTCGTAGTGATGCTCGTCATGGGGCTCGCCGTGGAAGGTCTTGAAGATCAGGCGCCAGGAGTAGAACGAGGTCAGGCCGGCGGCGACGACCGTCATCAGGAAGCCGTACATCGCGAACGGATTATGCGAGGCGTAGGCGGACTCGATGATGGCGTCCTTGGAGAAATAGCCCGCCGTGAGCGGGAAGCCCGTGAGCGCCAGCGTGCCGATCACCATCACCGCATAGGTGTAGGGGATCTTGCGCCAGAGGCCGCCCATGTTGCGGATGTCCTGCTCGTGGTGCATCGCGTAGATCACCGAGCCGGAACCCAAGAACAGCAGCGCCTTGAAGAAGGCGTGCGTGAACAGGTGGAACATGCCGACCGAATAGGCCCCTGCTCCCATCGCCACGAACATGTAGCCGAGCTGCGAACAGGTCGAGTACGCGACGATGCGCTTGATGTCGTTCTGGACGAGGCCGATCGTGGCGGCGAAGAACGCCGTGGTGGCGCCGAAGAACATCACGACGGCCTGCGCGTTCGGGGCGAGCTCGAACAGCGGCGACAGGCGCGCCACCATGAACACGCCGGCGGTGACCATGGTCGCGGCGTGGATCAGCGCGGAGACCGGGGTCGGGCCTTCCATCGCGTCCGGCAACCAGGTGTGCAGCAGGAACTGCGCCGACTTGCCCATCGCGCCCATGAACAGCAGGAGGCAGGTCAGGGTCAGCGCGTCGGCATGCCAGCCGAGGAAGTCGATGGTCTTGCCGGTCAGGCTCGGCGCCTGGTGGAAGATGGTCTCGAAATCGGTCGAGGCAGTCAGCATGAAGATCGCGAAAATGCCGAGCGCGAAGCCGAAATCGCCGACGCGGTTGACCACGAAGGCCTTGATCGCCGCCGCGTTCGCCGACGGCTTCTGATACCAGAAGCCGATCAGCAGGTAGCTCGCCAGACCGACGCCTTCCCAGCCGAAGAACAGCTGCACCAGGTTGTCGGCCGTCACCAGCATCAGCATGGCGAACGTGAACAGCGAGAGATAGCCGAAGAAGCGCGGCCGATACGGATCCTCGTCCATATAGCCGATGGAATAGAGGTGCACGAGCGAGGACACGGTCGTCACCACCACCAGCATGACAGCGGTGAGCGTGTCGACCCGCAGCGCCCAGTAGACCTGGAGGTCGCCGGAGAGGATCCAGGGCAACAGCGGAATGCGCATGTCGTGATGCATGAAGCCGACATCGACCAGCGTCATCCAGGACAGCGCCGCCGAGACGAACAGCAGCGCGGTCGTGATCAGCTCGGCACCGCGCGAGCCCGCGGCCGGCGGCTCGACCGGGCCGTGGTCGTCATGCGCGTGATCGTCGTGGCCATGATCATCATGGGCGACCGCCGCGTGGGCGTCGCCGTGCCCATGGTCACCGTGATGCTCGACCTCGTCACCCGAGGGGTTGCGGGCATGCGCGCCGAACAGCGCGATCAGGCCAGCAAGGATGGCGCCCAGCAGAGGCAGAAAGACAATCGCCTGAACCATGACTGAGCTCAGCCCTTCATCAGATTGACGTCCTCAACCGCGATCGAGCCGCGGTTGCGGAAATAGACTACCAGGATGGCGAGACCGATCGCGGCTTCCGCAGCCGCAACAGTCAGCACCAGCAACGCGAAGACCTGGCCGACGATGTCGCCGAGGAACGTCGAGAATGCCACGAGGTTGATGTTGACCGAGAGCAGGATCAGCTCGATCGACATCAGGATGACGATGATGTTCTTGCGGTTCAGGAAGATGCCCAGGATCCCGAGCGTGAACAGGATCGCGCCGACCGCCAGATAATGTCCGAGCCCGATCGTCATTTCACCCACTCCGCCGCGTCGCTGTCCTGGAGCCCCTGCCCCGACGCCACCTTGCGCATCGCCATCGCCATTTCGGGCGTGCGTGCATTCTGAACGTTGATGTCCTGCCGCTTCACGTTCGCCTTGTGGCGCAGCGTCAGCACGATGGCGCCGATCATGGCGACCAGCAGCACCATGCCCGAGAGCTGGAAGTAGTGGATGTACTTCGTATAGAGCACGAGCCCGAGCGCCTCGGTGTTGCTGACATTGGTCGGGATCGCCGCCGTGATCGTCTTGGAGACGCCGGGGTTGATGACCCAGAAGCCGACGGTGAGCAGCAGCTCGAACAGGAAGATGCCGCCGATAACGAGGCCCACCGGCAGGTACTCGATGAAGCCCTCGCGCAGCTCGAGGAAGTCGACGTCGAGCATCATGATCACGAACAGGAACAGCACCGCGACGGCGCCGACATAGACGACGATCAGGATCATCGCGAGGAATTCGGCGCCCATCAGCACGAACAGGCCGGAGGCGTTGACGAAGGCCAGGATCAGGTACAGCACGGAGTGTACGGGATTGCGCGAGACAATCACCATCACCGCCGAGGCGACGCAGACGCCGGCGAAGAGATAGAAGAACAGCGCGGGAAGGATCATGCTCTCATCTCACCGGTACGGCGCGTCGAGCTCGATCGCTTTCGCGATCTCGCGTTCCCAGCGGTCGCCATTGGCGAGCAGCTTGGCCTTGTCATAGAACAGTTCCTCACGGGTCTCGGTCGCGAACTCGAAGTTCGGACCTTCGACGATGGCGTCGACCGGACAGGCCTCCTGGCAGAGGCCGCAATAGATGCACTTCACCATGTCGATGTCGTAGCGCACGGTGCGGCGGGTGCCGTCGTTGCGGCGCGGGCCGGCCTCGATGGTGATGGCCTGCGCCGGGCAAATGGCTTCGCACAGCTTGCAGGCGATGCAGCGCTCTTCGCCGTTCGGATAGCGGCGCAGCGCATGCTCGCCGCGGAAGCGCGGCGAGATCGGGCCCTTCTCGAAGGGATAGTTCAGCGTCGGCTTCGGCTGGAAGAAATAGCGCATGGCGAGGAAGAACGCCGAGACGAATTCCGACAGCAGGAGCGAGCGTGCGGTGGCGTTGATGTTGATACCCATGACGGCCCTCACTTCGGCGCGATGCCGGCGAAATGCAGCACACCGGCCACCACGACCACCATCGCCAGCGACAGCGGCAGGAACACCTTCCAGCCGAGGCGCATCAATTGGTCGTAGCGGTAGCGCGGCACGATCGCCTTTGCCATCGCGAACAGGAAGAACATGAAGAACACTTTGAGCGAGAACCAGATGATCCCCGGCACCCAGTTGAAGGGCGGCAGATCCACCGGCGGCAACCAGCCTCCGAGGAACAGGATCGTGGCCAGCGCGCACATCGTGACGATCGCGACATACTCGCCGAGCATGAACAGCAGATACGGCGTCGAGCCGTATTCGACCATGAAGCCGGCGACGAGCTCTGATTCAGCTTCGACGAGGTCGAAGGGTGGACGGTTGGTTTCCGCCAGCGCCGAGACGTAGAAGATCACGAACATCGGGAACAGCGGCCACACATACCAGTTCAGAATGGTGAGCTGCGGCAACCCGATCAGGCTGGCGAGGCCACGGGCATGCTGGGCCTCGACCACGGCCGACAGGTTCAGCGTGCCGGCGCAGAGCAGCACCGTGATGATGACGAAGCCGATCGAGACCTCGTAGGACACCATCTGCGCGGCCGAGCGCAGCGCGGCCAGGAACGGGTATTTCGAGTTCGACGACCAGCCGGCCATGATGATGCCGTAGATCGACAGCGACGAGATCGCGAAGATGAAGAGCACGCCGACATTGATGTCGGAGATCACCCAGCCGAGATTGGTCGGGATCACCGCCCAGGCGGCGAGCGCGAGCACGCAGGACACCAGCGGCGCCAGCAGGAATACGCCTTTGTTGGCGCCGGACGGGATGATCGGCTCCTTCAGCACGAACTTCAGCAGGTCGGCGAAGGACTGCAGCAGGCCCCAGGGGCCGACCACGTTTGGGCCGCGGCGGATCTGCACCGCCGCCCAGATCTTGCGGTCGGCGAGCAGGATGTAGGCGATCGCGACCAGCAGGACGACGAGCACCAGGACGCTCTCCGCGACCATGATGATCAGCGGCCAGAGGAAACCGGTCCAGAATGCGCTTTCGAAGAATTCCATCGGCTCACTCCGCTGCGGTCAGCATCTGCCCGGAGGCAAGCCGCGAGCATTCCGCCATCACGGCGGACGCACGCGCGATTGGGTTGGTCAAATAGAAGTCCTCGATCGCCGGCTTGAACGGTGCCTTCTCCGGCGAGCCGCCCTTCCCTGCCAGCTTCCTGATCTGGTCGGCGGCGCCGGCCTCGATCTGGTCGAGACGGATCAGGTGCGGCACGGCTTTGAAGATCGCCTGGCGGAGCGCCGACAGCGAGTCGTAGCCGAGCTTCTTGCCGAGCGCTTCCGACAGGGCGCGCACGATCGCCCAGTCCTCGCGGGCTTCGCCCGGCGGAAACGCGGCGCGGCCGGTCATCTGCACGCGGCCTTCGGTGTTGACGTAGATCGCGGACTTCTCGGTGTAGGCGGCGGCCGGCAGGATGACGTCGGCGCGATGCGCACCGCGGTCGCCATGGGTGCCGATATAGACGACGAAAGTGCCGTCCGACGGCTTGATCTCGTCGGCGCCGAGCAGGAACAGCAGGTCCAACGTGCCGAAGGTCGTCATTTGCGCGGCGTTCAGGCCACCTGCCGTGGCGGAGAAGCCGATATCGAGCGCACCGACGCGCGAGGCGGTCTCGTGCAGCACGGCAAAACCGTTCCAGCCGTCCTTCACCGCGCCGACATCGAGCGCGAGCTTGGCGGCGGCGGCGAGAATGGCGGCGCCGTCGTGACGCGAGGCCGCGCCCGCGCCGACCAGGATGATCGGGTGCTTGGCGTTCTTCAGCACGTCCATGAAGGAGTGCTTGCCGGCCGCGAGCTCGCCGAGCGTCTCGGTGCCTGCACCCAGATGATCATAGTCGTAGGTCAGGTCGACCTTGGCACCGATCACGCCGACCTTGAAGCCGCCGGCGCGCCAGCGCTTGCGGATGCGGGCGTTGAACACGGCCGCTTCCTTGCGCGGATTGGCACCGATGATGAGCAGCGCATCGGCCTGCTCGACGCCGACCAGCGTCGGATTGAAGATGTAGGAGCCGCGGCCGAGCGCGGGATCGAAGGCGTCGCCGCCCTGCACGGCCAGATTGCCCGAGCCGTACTTGGCGAGCAGGTCCTTCAGCGCGAACATCTCTTCGACGCCGGCGAGGTCGCCGGCGATCGCGCCGATGCGCTTGCCGTCGGTACGCGCCGCCTTCGCGGTGATCGCGGCGAAGGCCTCGGGCCAGCTCGCCGCGCGCAGCTTGCCGGCTTCGCGGATATAGGGCCGGTCGAGACGCTGGGTGCGCAGGCCGTCGACGACATGGCGGGTCTTGTCGGAGATCCACTCCTCGTTCACGGCCTCGTTGATGCGCGGCAGCACGCGCATCACCTCACGACCTCGGGTGTCGACGCGGATCGCCGAGCCGATGCCGTCCATCACGTCGATCGACTGGGTCTTGCCGAGCTCCCACGGGCGCGCCGCAAAAGCATAGGGCTTCGAGGTCAGCGCGCCGACCGGGCAGATGTCGACGAGGTTGCCCTGCAATTCGGACGTGAGCGCGTGCTCGAGATAGGTCGTGATCTCCATGTCCTCGCCGCGGCCGGTGGCGCCCATCTCGGGGGCGCCGGCGACTTCCGCCGAGAAGCGGACGCAGCGCGTGCACTGGATGCAGCGGTTCATCGAGGTCTTGACCAGCGCGCCGAGGTACTTGTCCTCGACCGCGCGCTTGTTCTCGGCGAAGCGGCTGGTGTCGACACCATAACCCATCGCCTGGTCCTGCAGGTCGCACTCGCCGCCCTGGTCGCAGATCGGGCAGTCCAGCGGATGGTTGATCAGAAGGAATTCCATCACGCCTTCGCGCGCCTTCTTCACCATCGGCGACCGCGTGGAGATTTCCGGCGGCTCGCCCTTGGGACCCGGACGGCAATCGCGCACGCCCCAGGCGCAGCTCGCGACCGGCTTCGGGCCGCCCTTCACTTCGACGAGGCACATCCGGCAATTGCCGGCGATCGACAGCCGCTCGTGATAGCAGAAACGCGGAATCTCGGCGCCCGCGGCTTCGCACGCCTGGAGCAGCGTATACTCGGCGGGGACATCGATCTCTTTGCCGTCGATGATGAGCTTGGTCATTTCTCTTACTCCGCCGCGACCATGTTCACGGGATCGCGGACGCCGATATCGTCGATGTCAGCCTTGTGCGAATACTGGTCGATGCGCGCTTCGATCTCGTGACGGAAATGCGCGATCAGGCCCTGGATCGGCCAGGCGGCTGCGTCGCCAAGCGCGCAGATGGTGTGGCCTTCGACCTGCTTCGTCACCTCGAGCAGCATGTCGATCTCGCGCTTGTGGGCACGGCCGTCGGCCATGCGGGTCAAGACGCGCCACATCCAGCCGGTGCCCTCACGGCACGGCGTGCACTGACCACAGCTCTCATGCTTGTAGAAATAGGAGATGCGGGCGATTGAGCGGATCAGGTCGGTCGACTTGTCCATCACGATCACGGCCGCGGTGCCGAGGCCCGAGCGCAGCTTGCTCAAGCTGTCGAAATCCATCGGCGTGTCGATGATCTGCTCGGCCGGCACCATGCGCACCGAGGAACCGCCGGGGATCACGGCCTTGAGGTTGTCCCAGCCGCCGCGGATGCCGCCGCAATGCTTCTCGATCAGCTCACGGAACGGAATGCCCATGGCCTCTTCGACGTTGCAGGGCCGCTCGACATGGCCGGAGATGCAGAACAGCTTGGTGCCGACATTGTTCGGACGGCCGATGCCGGCGAACCAGGCCGCACCGCGGCGCAGGATATCGGGCGCAACCGCGATCGACTCGACGTTGTTGACGGTGGTCGGGCAGCCGAACAGGCCGACATTGGCCGGGAACGGAGGCTTCAGACGCGGCTGGCCCTTCTTGCCTTCGAGGCTTTCGAGCAGCGCGGTTTCCTCGCCGCAGATATAGGCGCCGGCGCCGTGCGCGACGTAGATGTCGAACGGCCAGCCGTTGACATTGTCCTTGCCGACGAGCTTCGCCTCATAGGCCTGGTCGATCGCGGCCTGGAGATGCTCGCGCTCGCGGATGAACTCGCCGCGGACATAGATGTAGCAGGCATGCGCGTTCATCGCGCAGCTCGCGATCAGGCAGCCCTCGATCAGGAGATGCGGATCGTGCCGCATGATCTCGCGATCCTTGCAGGTGCCGGGCTCGGATTCGTCGGCGTTGACGACGAGATAGCTCGGCCGGCCGTCGGTCGATTCCTTCGGCATGAACGACCATTTCAGGCCGGTCGGGAAGCCGGCGCCACCGCGCCCGCGCAGGCCCGAGGCCTTCATCTCGTTGATGATCCAGTCACGGCCCTTGTCGATGATATTCTTCGTACCATCCCAGGCGCCGCGGCGCCGCGCGCCCTCGAGCCCCCAGTCGTGGAGGCCGTAGAGGTTCTTGAAGATGCGGTCCTTGTCCTCGAGCATTTCAGTGCTTTCCGATCAACGATTGGACTGCTTGTAGGCAAGTCCGGCGGCGCAGACGGCGAAGGTCAGCGCCCAGAGTAGGCTGCTCTCCTGCGTCGCGTTCATCACGAAGCGCTGCAGCAGGAACATGAAGGCGGCCGCGACCGCGGCATGCATGGCAACGAAGCCCCATTTGTTCACGGCCTCGTTCCCTCCAATTGTGGGGAGATCACGCATCAGGTGATCTCCTTCAGCGTGGTCGGCCCACCCGTCGGCGCCGAGAACTGGCGGCCGTTCTGCGGACCGGGCTTCGGCGGATTGCCCGAGGCGAAGCCGTCGAGCACCTTGCCAAAGGTTTCCTTGGTCAAATCCTCATAGGTGTCCTTGCCGATCAGCACCATCGGCGCGTTCACGCAGGCACCGAGGCACTCCACCTCTTCCCAGCTGAAATTGCCGTCCTTGGAGAGATGGAACGGCTCGTGGTGGATGCGGTGCTCGCAGACGTGGATGAGATCCTCGGCGCCGCGCAGGCGGCACGGCGTGGTGCCGCAGACCTGCACGTGGGCCTTCTTGCCGACGGGGGCGAGCTGGAACATCGTGTAGAAGGTCGCGACCTCAAGCACGCGGATATAGGGCATGTCGAGCAAGTCGGCGACGGCGCGGATCGCGGCTTCCGACACCCAGCCGTCGTGCTGTTCCTGGACGCGCCAGAGGATGGCGATCACCGCGGAGGCTTGCCGGCCGGCCGGATATTTCGCGATCTGCTGCTTGGCGAACGCGAGGTTCTCCTCCGTGAACGCAAAGCTCGCGGGCTGGACTTCCTTCGGTGCTAATCGGCGAACGGACATCTCTTATCTCTCACTGCATACGGCGCGCGGTTTTCGCATTCAGGGCATCGATCCTGTCCTGCCAGAATGCGCTTGCGGTGCCGAAAACGTTGTAGCCGACGTGGGTCGAGACCTTGATGCGGTCGAGGATCGACAGCTCGGTCACGGTCTCCATCCGGTTGCTGCGCGGATCGAACACGATCAGCTTCAGCGGCGTCTGTTCGAGGATAAAGCGCGACACCGCGTGGCTGCGATCGCTGCCGTGCTCCTCGCACATGATGACGCTGTCGGTCTCAAGCAGCCGGGCGCCGCCCTTGATGGCTTCGATCTCGACGCCCTCGACATCGAGCTTGATCAGGTACTTGCCGTGGGCCGCCACCTTGCCGTCGTCGATGAGATTGTCGAGCGCGAGAACAGGCACGTCCTCGCCGCCCGCCGACGGTGCGCCGGCGATGCTGAAGGCCTCATGCTTGGTGCCTGTTAGCCGCGCAGTGCCACGAGCCGCACCGATCGCGCATTTCAGGGGCTCGAAGCGGTTGCCGTTGACGCGGGCGTTGTTGGCAAGCTTCGGATAGTTCTGCCCCGACGGCTCGATCGCGATCGCCTTGTGCGATCCGAACGGCTTGCTCGAGACCAGCACCGACCAGTAGCCGTAATTGGCGCCGCAATCGAGCAGCGTGTAGTCGACGTCGATGGAGTCGGCGAACAGGACCTCCAGCTCGTCCTCGTAGTTGTACGAGCGGTTGAGCAGCTTGCTCCAATAGCCGTCGCCGTAGGGGAATTCGAACACGGCGTCGGGATTGAGCCTGATCGCGATATTGCGCTCGGGCAGCGTTTTCCGCAGCAGGTTCGCGCAGGCGATGTAGCCCATATGCGAGAAGTGCGACGAGATCTTCGATCCCGTCACCAGCGCCAAGGCAGCCGTCCGCTCCCACAGGTTGGCCCCTTCAAGGGCCCCCGAGGCACGGTCAAACTGGATTGGCGCCTGCGCCATCACCGATCGACCTCTCCGAACACGATGTCGAGCGAGCCCAGGATCGCCGAGACGTCGGCGAGCAGATGGCCGCGGCAGATGTGGTCCATCGCCTGCAGATGCGCGAAGCCCGGCGCGCGGATCTTGCACTTGTAGGGCTTGTTGGTGCCGTCTGAGATCAGATAGACGCCGAACTCTCCCTTGGGCGCCTCGACCGCGGCATAGACTTCGCCGGCCGGCACGTGGACGCCTTCGGTGTAGAGCTTGAAGTGATGGATCAGCGCTTCCATCGAGCGCTTCATCTCGCCGCGGCGCGGCGGCGCGACCTTGTTGTCTTCGACGACGACAGGCCCCTTCCCGTCGGCTGCGTTCAGCTTCTGGATGCACTGCTTCATGATGCGCACGGACTGGCGCATCTCTTCCATGCGGATCAGGTAGCGATCGTAGCAGTCGCCGTTCTTGCCGATCGGGATGTCGAAATCCATCTCGGCGTAGCATTCATAGGGCTGCGACTTGCGCAGGTCCCAGGCCGCGCCCGAGCCGCGCACCATGACGCCCGAGAAGCCCCACTCCCAGGCTTCCTTAAGCGGCACCACGCCGATATCGACGTTGCGCTGCTTGAAGATGCGGTTGGCGGTGAGGAGGCGATCGAGGTCGTCCACGACCTTCAGGAACGGATCGCACCAGGCCTCGATGTCGTCGACCAGCTTCTGCGGCAGGTCCTGATGCACGCCGCCGACGCGGAAGAAGGCTGCGTGCATACGGCTGCCGGAGGCGCGCTCGTAGAACACCATCAGCTTCTCGCGCTCTTCGAAGCCCCACAGCGGCGGGGTCAGCGCGCCGACGTCCATCGCCTGCGTGGTGACGTTGAGGAGGTGCGAGAGGATGCGGCCGATCTCGCAATAGAGCACGCGGATCAGCTGGCCGCGGCGCGGCACCTCGATGCCGAGCAGCTTTTCGGCGGCGAGACAGAAAGCGTGCTCCTGGTTCATCGGCGCGACGTAGTCGAGCCGGTCGAAGTACGGGATCGCCTGGAGATAGGTCTTCTGCTCGATCAGCTTTTCGGTGCCGCGGTGAAGCAGGCCGATATGGGGATCGACGCGGGCGACGATTTCGCCGTCAAGCTCCAGGACCAGACGCAGCACGCCGTGCGCAGCCGGATGCTGGGGCCCGAAGTTGATGGTGAAATTGCGAAGCTGTTCGGGTTGCTCGTTCATGATCAGACCTTCGGTCCCGCCTTCTCGTCACCGGGAAGCGGATAGTCCGCCCCTTCCCACGGCGAAAGGAAATCGAACTTGCGGAATTCCTGGTTGAGTCGGACAGGCTCGTACACGACCCGCTTCTCCTGGTCGTCGTAGCGGACCTCGACGAAACCGGTGGTGGGGAAATCCTTGCGCAGCGGATGGCCCTCGAAACCGTAATCGGTCAGCAGGCGGCGCATGTCGGGGTGGCCGACGAAGAACACGCCATAGAGGTCGTAGGCCTCGCGCTCGAACCAGTCCGCGCCCGGGAACACGTCGATCAGCGACGGCACCTGCGTGGTCTCGTCAGCCTGGGCCTTGAGCCGGATTCGCGTGTTCAGGGTCGGAGACAGGAAGTGATAGATCACGTCGAAGCGCTTCTCGCGCGCCGGATAGTCCGCGGCCGTGATGTCGGTGAAGTTGATGAAGCGGCATTTCGGATCGTCGCGGAGGTACTTGACCACCTCGACGATCTTGCTGGCCTCGACATCCACCGTGAGCTGGTTGAAGGCAACCGAATGACCGATGGCGGCGCCCGGAAGCGCGCTAACGATCGTCTGCCCCAGGGCGTCGAGCTTGGCGTCGTCCATGACGTAAAACCTTAGCGTTCGATGGTGCCGGTGCGGCGGATCTTCTTCTGCAGCAGCAGCACGCCGTAGAGCAGCGCTTCCGCCGTGGGCGGGCAGCCCGGCACGTAGATGTCGATCGGCACGATCCGGTCGCAGCCGCGCACGACCGAGTAGGAATAGTGATAGTAGCCGCCGCCGTTGGCGCAGGAGCCCATCGAGATGACGTAGCGCGGCTCGGGCATCTGGTCGTAGACCTTGCGCAGCGCAGGCGCCATCTTGTTGGTCAGCGTGCCGGCGACGATCATCACGTCGGACTGGCGCGGCGAGGCACGCGGGGCGAAGCCGAAGCGCTCGACGTCGTAGCGCGGCATCGAGACCTGCATCATCTCAACCGCGCAGCAGGCGAGACCGAAGGTCATCCACATCAGCGAGCCGGTACGGGCCCAGGTGATGAGGTCGTCGGTCGCGGCCACGAAGAAGCCCTTGTCGGACAACTCGGAGTTGACCTCGAGGAAAAACGGATCGTTGGCGCCGACCGGCCTGCCGGTCGACGGATCAAGGATGCCCTTGGGGGCCGGCGCGACGACCGGACCTGTGGACGATGCAGGGTTCAATCCCATTCCAGTGCTCCTTTCTTCCATTCATAGGCGAACCCGACCGTGAGCACGCCGAGGAACACCACCATGGACCAGAAGCCGGTCGCGCCAAGCTTGCCGAACGCCACCGCCCAGGGAAACAGGAACGCCACCTCGAGGTCGAAGATGATGAAGAGGATGGCGACCAGGTAGAAGCGGACGTCGAACTTCATGCGAGCGTCGTCGAACGCGTTGAAACCGCACTCATATGCCGACAGCTTTTCCGGGTCCGGCTGCTGGAACGCCACGATGAAGGGCGCGATCAGCAGCACAAGGCCAATGAGACCCGCTACCCCTATAAAGACGACGAGTGGAAGATAGTTCTGCAGAATGCCGCTCATTGACGAGCCCTTTTTCCCGCAGCCTCGGGACAGCCACGGATTCGTCCAGTTTGGAATTGTTCTGAGCCTTAGCGCAGTGCACCAATGGGCGCAAGACACGCTCTTTTTAGGCCCTTTGCCGCCCCCAGAACGATAGAAATCCCGGAATCACCCCGCGGCTGGTATGGAGCAGATCGCTAATCCCAGCAAGGGCGGCCACAGTTTTGCAGGGCAGCCGTTCGAAGATTGCGGCACACGGGCAGAGGCCGCTATTTGCCGCGTATCGTCCGCGAAAATTGCCCGGTTTTCTGGGTGCGGCAGCGCACCCAAACCCAGACAATGACCAGCACCGGGGCTCCCACCGTCACCCAGGCGACATACTGGCCCAGCGTTCCCCAGAGCAGCGCGGCCAGCAGGCCGGTGATGGTCGCGGCCGCGAGCAGGATGGGTGCCGCAAAGACACGTATCCACAGGCGCGAACGGTCAGAGGAGCCATGCATCACGACGGGACCGGGGTCCGTCTGGCGAATGCGTTGGCTCTGGCCGGCGCACGCTTGCGCCGCCGCGCCAGCCAGAGATAGAGGCCGCTGCCGATCACAACGATCGTGAGAATGTCGAGCACGGCCCAGATCACCTTGAGCGGGATCCCGCCATAGTCGCCGAAATGCAGCGGCTGCGAAATCAGGAGCGCCTGCAGGTAGACCGGCAGCGCCCGGCTGTCGGCGACCTCCCCTGTTTCGCCGTCGAGCAGGACCGGCTTGAGGAGCCGCGCCGTCAGCGCCGTGTCGCCGCGCATGAAGGCGGCGAAGTGGTGCGAGGAGGTGAAGGGCGTGCCCGGGAACGCGATGAAGGCGACCTCCATGCCGGGAGCCGTCTGTCTGGCACGCGCGACGACGTCGTCGAGCGAAGCCAGATGCGATGGCGGCGACTTGCCGGCATAGGGCGCGACCATGCTGGCGAGCTCGGTTGCCTTCCACTGGTTGAGCATCAGCTCGGCCCAGGTGTTGACGACGCCGGTCAGCCCAACCACCAGCGCCCAGGCCACCGTCACGACGCCGATCAGATTGTGCCAGTCGAGCCAGCGCACGCGGCGCGAGGCATGATCGCGAATGGTGGCGAAGCGCTGCCGGCGGGTGAACGGCCAGTACAGCACCACGCCGGAGATGATGGCGATGGCGAACAGCAGGCCCATCCCGCCGAGGAACAGTTTTCCGGGCTGGCCGGCGAACATGTCGGTATGCAGCTTGAGCATGATCAGCATCGGCCCGACGCCGACCGGTCCGAGCAGCTTGGTCGACACCGCATCGAACGCGCGCACGGTCGTGTTGTCAGGCAGCCCGTCGACGGCGCTGTTGGTGAACGCCGTCACGATCCCGGGCTCGTCCTTGTCCCAGGAGATATATTGCAGCACCCGGCCGGGATCGGCGGCGAGCGCGGCGTCGGCGACGGCTTGCGTCGTCGCACGCGCCGCGCCCGCATGAGCTTGGGGCTGGGGGGCATAGCCCATGAGCTCATCGATCTCGTGATGGAAGATCAGCGGCAGGCCGGTCAGGCAGAGCAGCAGCAGGAAGACGGTCGAGATCAGGCTGGTCCAGGTGTGGACCACGGACCACAGCCT
This sequence comes from Bradyrhizobium sp. Pa8, assembly GCF_052588265.1. Lineage (NCBI taxonomy): Bacteria > Pseudomonadati > Pseudomonadota > Alphaproteobacteria > Hyphomicrobiales > Nitrobacteraceae > Bradyrhizobium > Bradyrhizobium sp. Pa8. The sequence continues at coordinate 5,337,450 of NZ_CP176767.1, forward strand.
GACCGTGCGCGCCTTCACAAAGCCCTCCCCTCGCCTGCGCCTACCACTTGTAGGAGACGCTGGCGGTGACGCGCCGGCGGTCGCCATAGAAGCAGGACGAGGCCGCCGCGCAGCTCGCGACGTAGATCTTGTCGGTCAAATTGATCACGTTGATGGCCGTGCGCCAGTTCTGCCATTCGTAATGGACCGCGAGATCGCCGAGCACCACCCCGGGAACCTCGAGGGTGTTGGCGGGGTCGGCCCAGGAGGAGCCGACATAGCGCACGCCGCCGCCGAAACCAAATCCTTCGAGCGGCCCGTCCTTGAAGGTGTAGTCCGCCCAGCCCGAAACCAGCAGCTCGGGGGTATTGGTCGGCGTCTTGCCGACCAGCGCCGGATTGAGGTCCCTGCTGGTGAAGAGATGGTACGCCGTGAAGGCGCCGATGAACTTCAGCTCCTTCGTGGCATTGGCCACCGCTTCGAGCTCGATGCCGCGCGAGGTCACCTCGCCGGTCTGGTTCTGCAGCGTGGTGATGACCGGATCGGTGGTCGGCACGTTCTGACGCTTCAGATCGAACAATGAGGCGGTGAAGTAGCCGTCAAATCCCTTGGGCGCGACCTTCACGCCGATCTCGGCCTGCTGGCCGGTCTCCGGCTGGAACAGCTGGTTTTGCGCGTTGAGGCCGATGATCGGGTTGAAGCTCGTTGCGTAGGAGATATAGGGCGCGATGCCGTTGTCGAAATTGTAGATCAGGCCGGCGCGACCGCTGAACTGGCTGTCATTGTTGCTGGCGAGCGTCGCCCCCGTGTCGCGGGCGGCCTGCGTCGTCTCGACCCAATCGTTGCGGCCGCTCAGCACCAGCGTGAAGTTGCCGAGCTTCATCTGGTCCTGGAGATAGGTGCCGGCCTGCTTCTGCGTGATCAGGAAGTTGCGGAACGGAGGGCCCGTGAGCGGGATGTTGATGCCATAGACGGGATTCAATACGTTGATCGGAGGAACGGTGCCGAAGTTGAAGGCCTGATAGTCGTCGATCTGATAGCCCTTCAGATCGACCCCGAACAGCATCGTGTGCCTGACAGGACCGGTGTTGAAGCGATATTCCAGCTGGTTGTCGAGATCGGCCTGGTTGGCGGTATCCTTCGCATACCAATTGTAGCGACCGAGAGAGGCCGCATTGATATTGTCCCAGCCGTTGCCGATGTAACCGCGATAGGTCAGGTCGATATGCGCAAATCGCGCATTCTGCCGGAACGTTAGATCGTCGGTGAGATTGCGTTCGAACTGATAGCCGAGCATCTCCTGCTCGCGCGTGAACTTGTCGACGCTGGGATCGCCAGCGAAGAAGCTGGTCGGGATCTTGCCGAACGGCGCGTTCGTCACCGTGCCCTGGTAAGGCAGGAAGTTGATGCCGCGGGTGTCGGTCTTCGACGCCGAAGCAAGCACCGTGAAGGTGGTGTCGGCATCCGGCTTCCAAGTGAAAGACGGCGCGATGAAGTAGTTGTTGTCGGGCGTGAAGTTGACCTGGGTCGGGCCGTTCTGCACCTGGCCGACGACGCGGTAGAACAGCTTGCCGTTTTCGGGCTGCGTCGCGACTGGGCCGCCGACATCGAAGCCGACATAGGCGTTGCCGAAATTGTTGACCCCGGTTTCGACGTAGCGGATCGGCTCCGTCGGCGGCATCTTGCTGATGACGTTGACGATGCCGCTCGGGCTCGATCCGCCGTAAAGCACTGCCGACGGACCGCGCAGCACCTCCACGCGCTCCATGTTGAACGGCGGAAGCCTCCAGCTCGCATACGCCGTGTAGAACAGCTGCATGCCGTCGAGGAACAGTCCGATGTCGTCGGACTTGAAGCCACGGATCAGCCACCAGTCGTTGCGGGTGTCTGCACCAAAGGTCCCGGCGCGCACGCCCGCGGTGTAGCGCAGGACCTCGTCGAGCTTGTTAGGCTTCTGGTCGCGGATCTGGTCTGCGCCGATCACAGAGACCGACTGCGGCGTCTGCATGATCGGCGTGTTGGTCTTGGTGCCGGACGAGCTGCGGTTGGCAACATAGCCGTTCACCGGACCGCGCGGCGTCTCGACAAAGCCGACATTGCGCTGTTGAACCGGCCTGCGGCTGGCGGCGGACTGCACCGACGGCCGCGCCGCGCGGCGCACGGCGGCAGCAGGCGCGCGGCGGCGTGTTTCCGGCGCGTCGACGGTCACCGACGGCAGATTTTGCGCGCCACTTTGCGTCGACGATTGCGCAAGCGATGCCTGCGGCACCAATACGAAAGCGGACGCGGTCGCCAGGACGGCTGTCCGCAGCATATGAAGACTGTTCAACGCGCACCCCAATATGTCTGTTTTGCTGCGTCATGCCGTCGTTCCCCCAACGACAAGCGCTTGCGATGACGCTTAGGTGAGCGCGCGCGAATTCCCTAATTGAAAGGTTCTTAGAAGGACTCTTAGAAGCGATCCAATATTTCTGGAGATCGCTGCGAGATCAGCGCGGAACTTTCTCGGCTTCGAGCATCTTTTCGGCTGTCGCCGTGAGACGGTCGATCTGCGCCAGCAGCGTCTCGAACTCGTCCTTGCTCAACTGTTCCAGCAATTGCCGATTGCGCTCCTGCGCGCCTTCGACGATCGCATCATGCGCGGCGAGCCCTGCCGCGGTCAGCGAGACCAGCACCTCGCGGCTGTCCTTCGGGTTTGCCGATTTCGCGATCAGCTTGCGCGAGACGAGTTCCGCGAGCGCGCGGCTGATCTGGCCCTTGTCCTGCCCGACGGCTTCGGCGAGCCGCGCCACGCTCATCGGCGGACGGCGGCCGAGCGAGGCGACAAGACCGAACTCGACCGAGGACAATCCGGCGAGGCGCTTGTAGCGGAGGATCGCGCCGCGCTTGAGCAAATTGGCGAGCACCATCAGCCGCGACGACAGCATCACGGTGATCGGCGCCGGCGAGTGACTTTCGTCCGCATCGGGCGACGCATGCCCGTCCCTGCTCGATGTCTGGCTCATGATCCACCTCTGCCAAGAAAGCCAGGGCGTGCCAAGTCTTGGTAGCGCAACCTCCCCAACCACTTCCGAATGCGATTAAGAGGCATTTTGAAAGATCGTTGACATTGTCATCGATCTGCCTTTGACTGAGCCAACACGCGAAGATGACCGGGTCACCAAGGCCCGGCGACGCGGGAGGAACCGTATGACCATGACCCAGCGGGATCGCGATCTCGGCACCGGCTATGCAATGAAGCCGGCGCACACGCGCACCGAGCTCACCTCGGTTACGCGCGGCACGCCGATGGGTGAGTTGCTGCGCCGCTACTGGCATCCGGTCGGGCTTGTCAGCGACGCCACCGACACGCCGAAAAAGGTGCGCGCGCTCGGCGAGGATTTGATCCTGTTCCGCGACAAGCACGGCCGCGTCGGCCTCTTGCACGCCCGCTGCTGCCATCGCGGCACCACGCTCTATTATGGCAAGGTCGAGGAAGACGGCATCCGCTGCTGCTATCACGGCTGGAAGTTCGACACCGAGGGCCATTGCCTGGAGCAGCCCTGCGAGCCCGATGGCGGACAGTTCAAGGACAAGGTGCGCCAGCCCTGGTACCCGGTCGAAGAGCGCTACGGGCTGATTTTCGCCTATATGGGCCCTGCCGAGAAACGCCCGGTGCTGCCGGTTTACGAGTGCCTCGAAAACATGGACGACGGCGAGTTCGTCGAGGCCGACGATTCCTCGATCGGCGGTGGCGGGCCTGCGGTCATCCCCTGCAACTGGCTCCAGCATTTCGAGAACGTGGTCGATCCCTATCACGTGCCGGTGCTGCACGGCTCGTTCTCGGGTCCCCAATTCACCAACATGATGGCCTCGATGCCGGAAGTGACGTTCGACAAGACACCGCGCGGCATCGCCGTGCGCTCGATCCGCAAGCAGGACGACGGCAAGGTGTTCTATCGCGTCACCGAGGCCGCCCTCCCCACGCTCCGTGTCGTGCCGAACCCGCGAGTGGCGCAGTTCGCCCGGGTCGAGTCGATCGGCTGGACCCTGCCGATCGACGACACGTCGTTCCGCATCTACGTCGCCGGCCGCGTCAAGACATCAGGCGACATCGGCCGCATGCGCTCAAAATTCAACGGAAAGTTCTGGTGGGACATGACCGAGCAGGAGCACCAGCAATTCCCGGGCGACTACGAGGCCCAGGTCGGCCAGGGCCCGCAGACCATCCACTCCGAGGAGCATTTCGGCCAGAGCGACCGCGGCATCCTGATGATCCGGCGCATGCTCGGCGAGCAACTGGAGGCGATGGAAGCAGACCGCGATCCGATCGGCGTGTCGTTCGACGCAAGTGCTGCGCCAGTCGAATTCGAAGCGGGGAATTACATCCGCGAAGGCTGAGTTTTTGTTTGGCGCGTTTTCTTCACGCGGACCGGTATCCACTTCGCTCGAAAACGCTCTCGACCAGCCTCACGAAGGGCTGTACCGGCAACGATAACAAAGACAAGTTGGGGGGATGCGATGGTCGATGTGACGTCACAAGTGTCGGTGCAAACGACTGCGGCGGCAAAGCCGCCGGCGCGGCGCTATTACGTGCTGGGCCTGCTCACCATCATCTATGCGCTGAACTTCCTCGACCGCACGATCTTCAACGTCCTGATCGAGCCGATCAAGAAGGAGTTTCAGCTCAGCGACACCATGATGGGCCTGCTCGCAGGCTTCGGCTTCGCACTGTTCTATTCCCTGCTCGGCATTCCCATCGCGCGCGTCGCCGACCGGCTCAACCGGCGCAACATCGTTGCCGTGGCCTTCGCGTTCTGGAGCGCGATGACCGCGCTGTGCGGGATGGCCTCGAGCGTGACCTCGCTGGCGCTGGCGCGCATCGGCGTCGGCATCGGCGAATCCGCGGGCTCGCCCGCCTCGCAATCGATCGTCGCCGATCTCTTCACCAAGAACGAACGGCCGCGCGCGCTCGGCATCTACGCCATCGGCACCTATCTCGGTGTCTTCCTCGGCTATTTCATCGGCGGATACGTCAACCAGCACTATGGCTGGCGGATGGCGTTCTATGTCGCCGGCCTGCCCGGCATCGTGCTCGCATTGATCCTGTGGCTGACGATCTCCGAGCCGAAGCGCGGCGCCATGCAGGAGAGTTTCGTCCCCGAGCCGCTCGGGCCGACACTGCGCTTCCTGGCCTCGCAGCAGAGCTTCATCATCGTGCTGGTCGGATTCTGCCTCACCACCTACACGAACTACGCAACGGCGGCCTGGATCCCGCCGTTCCTGGCCCGCGTGCACCATCTGTCGAGCGCCGAGATCGGCACCTATGCCGGCACCTTCAAGGGGCTCGCCGGCATGGCCGGCACCCTGCTCGGCGGCTTCGTGGTGGCGCAAATCAGCCGCCGCGACGACCGTTGGAAGCTGTGGGCCCCGGCGATCACCTCAGGGCTGGCCGGCCCGGTGTTCGCGCTGTGCATGCTGACGCAGGATTTCTCGATGATGGTCGCGATGCTGGCACTGACCTCGTTCCTGGTCGGCTTCCATCTCGGACCGATCTTCGCGATCGCGCAGACGGTCGCGAAGCCGAGCATGCGGGCGCTCGCCTCAGCCCTGATCGCGCTCACCGCCACCTGCTTCGGCCAGGGCGTCGGCCCACTTGCGGTCGGCATGGTCAACGACGCCCTCAAGGGCAGTTATGGCGCGGACGCCGTGCGCTATTCCCTGCTCTCGGCGGCGGTCACGACCACGCTGGGAGCCCTGCTGTTCGTCTGGGCGGCCCGCACGATCCGGGGCGATATCGGCCGGGCGGCCGCCTGAGACCCGTTCCGGCCACCAGCCCGGCGCAACCAAGCGGGCGTATTAATGAAACCATTTTGCGGAACCCGCGAAACCATCCGGAAACAGATGGTCCTTAAGACATGGGCCCATAGACGGCGGCTAAGCCCGTCGGGAGGCTCATATGAACCACTCAATTCACTCGGCTGATCGCGGCACCCACCTGAAGATCGTGGTGGTGGCGCTGGTTGCTGGTATTCTGGTCGCGGGCTTCGGGATCGCAGCCCGCACCAACGGCGATTCCAGCCAGACCGCCCAATCGGCCCACGTGATCAAGGCCGGCAAGCCGGTGGCCGTGACCAGCGCAGGCACGTCAGAGATTCGCTGACACGCCTGTTTCGGGCTGACAGGGCCGCCGCCTGGCGGCCTTTTTCGTTTTCCAGAGCAATGCTTAGCCGATGCGTCCTGACAAAGCGCAACGTCCTTGACTTCACCAAGCCCCGCCTTTAAGTCCCCCCTCGTTCCGCGCGCTTTCAGCGAACCACGCGGGAGTAGCTCAGTTGGTTAGAGCGCCGGCCTGTCACGCCGGAGGTCGCGGGTTCGAGCCCCGTCTCTCGCGCCATTTTGGCAATCCCTTCATAATCTTAGCCCGAACTTCTCGATGCCTTTCGCGGCATTGCCGGCGTCTGCCGGGAACTCGTGGCATAGTCAGCCCGCGCCCGAATCGTCTACGCCTTCCAGGACTTGGAGGGATCCCCACGCTTTACCGGCTTTTCCGGGGCTTCCCTGTCATTGAGGAGGCCAGATATGGCTAAGAAGGATTCGGCGAAGAAGGCAGCCGCTCCTGCCACCATCACGCTCAAGCACCTCGCCGCCGATATCGCGGAGAGCCAGGACCTCTCGAAAAAGCACGCCGAGGCCGTCCTGACCGACATGGTCGATCTGATCGCCAAGCACCTCAAGAAGGGCGACCGTGTCCGCATCGTCGGGCTCGGCATCCTCCAGGTCCGCAAGCGCGCCGCCCGCACCGGCCGCAACCCCACCACCGGCGAGGCGATCCACATCAAGGCCAGCAAGAAGGTCGCCTTCCGCCCGGTCAAAGAGCTGAAAGAGGCGATCTAGACGGCTCACCTTTCGTTAAGCCTGATCCGCATCGTTCCGGCCGCATCACGGCCCGCTTTTCTGATATACCGCCTGCTCCCCCAAGCCTTGCTTCCCCAAGACCCGGCGGTTTGACCAGAAATGTCCTCCCTCTCCTTTTCGCACACCGTGACCGAACGCTTCCTGCGCTACGTCACCATCGACACCCAGTCCGATCCGGAATCCCCGGCCTCGCCCTCGACCGAGAAGCAGAAAGACCTCGGCCGCGTGCTCGCCGCCGAGCTGAAGGCCATGGGCGTCGCCGACGCGCATCTCGACGACTTCGGCTACGTCTACGGAACGATCCCGGCCAACACGACCAAGAAGGTGCCGGTGATCTGCTTCTGCTCGCACATGGACACCTCGCCCGACGTGACCGGCAAGGACGTCAAGCCGCAGCTGGTGAAGGACTATCGCGGCGGCGATATCACGCTGCCGGGCGATACTAGCCAGGTGATCCGCTTCACTGAACATCCCGCGCTGAAGAACCAGATCGGCAACGACATCATCACCACCGACGGCACCACGCTCTTGGGCGCCGACAACAAGGCCGGCGTCGCCGAGATCATGGATGCCGCGCATTTCTTCATCAACAACCCCGATGTGAAGCACGGCACCATCAAGATCCTGTTCACGCCGGACGAGGAGATCGGCCGCGGCGTCGACAATGTCGACCTGAAGAAGCTCGGCGCCGATTTCGGCTACACCATGGACGGCGAGAGCGCCGGCAGCGTCGAGGACGAGACCTTCTCGGCTGACGGCGCCACCATCACCATCAACGGCGTCAGCGCCCATCCAGGCTACGCCAAGGGCAAGATGGAGCACGCGATCAAGATCGCAGCCGCCATCGTCGAGCGGCTGCCGAAGGAAGGCTGCTCGCCCGAGACGACATCAGGCAAGCACGGCTTTCTGCATCCGATCGGCATCGACGGCGCGCTGGAGCAGGCGACGCTGTCCTTCATCGTGCGCGACTTCACCGAGGAAGGGCTGAAGGAGAAAGAAGTCCTGCTCGAGAACATCGTCAAAGACGTGATGAAGGACTATCCGCGCTCGAGCTACAAGTTCGAGGTCAGGGAGCAGTACCGCAACATGAAGCAGGTGATCGACCGTCACCCGCACATCCTCGAATACGCCATCGAGGCGATCCGCCGTGCCGGCCTGCGCCCGATGCGCACCGCGATCCGCGGCGGCACCGACGGCTCGCGCCTGTCCTTCATGGGCCTGCCTTGCCCCAACATCTTTGCCGGCGAGCACGCGTTTCATTCGCGGCTCGAATGGGTCAGCCGGCAGGACATGGAAAAGGCCGTGCAGACGATCGTGCACCTTGCGATGATTTGGGAAGAAAAGGCGTAGGCCCCTCTCGCAGCCCCTCTCTTGGAGGTGATGTGGCCGGGCTTGCTCCCGGCCACCCTCTCGAGAGCTACGGCACCGGCATCGCGCGAGGGCTGCGATGGAAGCGGTCCGAGCTCGCCATCCAGTCCGGCAGCGGCGCTCCATCGCGGTGCCGCCCGCCGGCTACCGCCGCGGCCCAGGCCACCGCGGCTCCGATCAGGGCCGCTGCCGCCACCGAGAAGGCGACGATGACCGAGTTGCGCCGTGCGCGGTTGATCGCAGTCCGCGCGTCCGCGATCAGGGCGTCGACCCGACGCTCGGAATCGGCGGCCGCCAGTCCGGTCAGGTGACCTGCTGCACGAGATAATTGCGATCATCAAGCGCGACGCCACTATGGCTCGATGACGTCATCAGGATGCGTCCGGCTTCGGCTCGGGCTTCCCGCATGTCGGCGGGAGGCCGCCGCGGCGCGCGGAACAGCTTGTCGAGCTCATAGCTCAACAGCGGCTCGGCGGAAGTCGCATTCCCGGACGAGCTGCGCAACGGCGAACGGTCGATCGCGGCAGCACCGATGATCGCCAGCAGCGTCGCGCCGATCAGCACGGCCAGGGCCCAGGACGTCAGCCCGTGAAGCCCGTCCCGCCGCTCAGCGTGGTCCTGGATCGTGGCCAGCGCAGGCGCAGGTCGCGCGGTCCGGCCGGCGATATAACCGCCAAAGCCGAAACTGATCACCGCCTGGATGATCAGGTACAGCCCGGACAGCAGCGCCAACGCGACGGACGCATCACGCCATGTCGGCGAGGCCGAACTGACACCGAGGCCGATGGCGACGCCGAAGCCGACCAGGATGAACGACATCGCGCCGGCGGCGAAAGCGCCTGCGAACACCGAGCTCCATTGAATGGTGCGGCGGTCCTCGGCAGCCGCTACGCCAGCTTCCATCGTGTTCTCCTGTACGAGTGTTTCCATTGCCGTTCTCAACGCAGGCCGAAGAACGACAGGATCGCCATGATCACGACGATCAAGCCGATCAGATAGATCAGTCCGTTCATAGTCCCATCCTCCTCAAATGCTCCGGGGCGCTAATGAGGTCGGCGGACGAACGTTCCTAATTTTCCCAGCCGGCGGGAACGAACCGGCAGGATGCGGATTGTCTGTTCAAGTCCCAAGGATGAAGATCGTGAGCACAAGAGGCCTCAGCCGGTCAGCCCCGGGCTGGGGCCTTTTCGTATCTCGATTGCATCTCCCCTCAGGCAGTCACGGCAGCTTGCCCGCCGCGATACTCCGCCCACGCTTGCCGCAAGATTTGCAGTGATGAGGTGAGGAAGATTCCTGCCATCACGCCGGCGACCGCCAGATCGGGCCATGCCGTCGCGGTTCCAAATACGCCAATGGCAGCGACCATCACGATGACGTTGCCGATCGCGTCATTGCGCGAGCAGAGCCATACCGACCGCACGTTGGCGTCGCCGTCCTTGTAGCGCGCGAGCAGGAGAACCGAGGTCAGGTTCGCTGCCAGCGCGGCCAGGCTCATCGCTCCCATCAGCTCCGCACGCGGGAGCCCCAGGACCAGGGTCTGGTAGACCGTCGATCCGAACACCCAGGCTGCCATGGCGCTGAGCGACAACCCCTTGAACAACGCGGCGGTGGCACGCGTCTTGATGCTCGCGCCGATCACCGAAAGGCTCAGGCCGTAGGTGACCGTGTCGGCGAGGAAGTCGAGAGCGTCGGCCTTGAGAGCCTGGGAGCCGGCCAAATGGCCCGCCGCCATTTCACTCACGAACATCGTCGCGTTGATGGCGATGACGGTCCACAGCACACGCTTGTATCGCGGATCGAGCCCGTCGAAGACCGGAACGCCCGCCGAGCAGCAGTCGGCGCAGCCTGACGCGGCGACGTCCTCCACACGGGGCTTGGCGGCTTCCCTACAGCACGCATCGTGCGAGCAGCAAGACTCTTCCGGCATTCCGAGCTCCCTCTCGTCGCTTCTGTCTTACCATGGGACCGCAACGATGGCGATGAACCGACGTCGCTGCTTGCAATCGCATGGATACACGCGGGTGCGACGTTCAGTTCCCCACACGTAACATTATTGCGGGTCGACACTATTCCGGTCGCCATGCTACGAACCCGGACGTAACCAGAGTGACTTCGTGACTGCGATCCGCCGCCCGATCAGATTGTTTCGCCTGCGCAACTGGCGCGGGCTGTTGGCTGCGTGTCTCGCAATCAGCTATCTGCTGTCGGGCGTGTTGCATACGTGCCAATGCCTGGACGTGACCAATCCGTTCGGCCAGCTGGAAATCGCCGTGTCGCCGGGACCCGATTCCGGAGATACGGATAGCAAGACGCTGGCAGCCCATCACTGTCATGGCTGTTTCTCGGTGGTCTTCGCACAACTGCTGCTGTCTGGCGCAATGTCGGACTTGGTGGCCGCGTCAAATCCGCCTCGTCTGACTGTGCTTGCAGGCGTCGTGCCTGACACCGACTCTCCGCCCCCCAAACATCTGACCTGAACTGATCAGCCGGGCGCCCATGCGCCCACGATACGATTGTTCACAGGTCACCTTCATGTCTTGCAGACGGACTGCCGCGCGCCTTGCCTGCGCGATGGCGATTTTCGTTGGCCCCTGGCTGACGCAGCACACGCACGCCCAGACGCTTACGATGCGGAGCGCGCTGTCGCGCGCACTGGCCGCGAGCCCGCGGCTCACCGCGGCGGAGCGCGATGTCGGCATCGCCACCGGGCAGCGCATCCAAGCCGGCGCGCTGCTCAATCCGGAACTCTCCTATGAGCAGGACAATTCGTTCGGATCGGGCATCTATCGCGGCACAAGATCGGCCGAGACCACGCTCCAGATCAGCCAGGCCTTCGAGCTGTTCGGCAAGCGTGATGCGCGGATCGCCGCGGGCGCCGCCGGCATCGAGGTGGCCGCGATCCAGCGCAAGGCCGTCAGGCTGGAGGTGCTGTCGGAGACCGCGATCGCCTTCCTCAGCGTGCTCGGCGCGCAGCGGCGCATCCAGATCCTCGACGAGCAGATCGCCGCGATCGACCGGCTGACGCCGCTGCTGCGCCGCCGCGTCGAGGCCGGCGCCTCCTCGCCGGCCGAGACCGGCCGCGCCGAGGTTGCGTCCGCCCTGGTGAAGGCCGACCGCGAACGCTTCAAGGCGACGCTGGCGAGCGCCCGGCGCGAGCTTGCGGTGCTGATGGGGGATCCCGCAGCAAAATTCGGCGAGGTCTCCGGCCGGCTCGACACCACGGGAAAGACGCCGACGTTCCAGTCGGTCGTCGCCGCCATCGATGCCAATCCGCAGCTGGTGCGCTGGACGGCGGTGTATGCCCAGCGCAATGCCGAGCTGTTGATGGCGCGCTTAAGGCCCTATCCCGACGTGCGCATCGCGGCGGGATGGCGCCATTTCAACGAGACCAATGACGACGCGGTGCGCCTCACCGTCTCGGTGCCGATTCCCGTGTTCGACCAGAACCAGGGCAACATCCTCTCGGCGCAGGAAAGCCTGGCCAAGACCAGGGCCGAACGCGAGGCCAACCGCAACACGCTGATCGTGGTCGCCGGCCGCGCCTACGACTCGCTCCAGGGCTCGCTGCGCGAGCTCGCCGTTCTGCGCGAGACCGCGATCCCGAAAGCCACGGAAGCGTCGGAGGCGATCGCGCAGGGCTACGGCCAGGGCCGCTTCACCCTGCTCGAAGTGCTCGACGCCCAGGCGAGCGTCACCCAGGCGCGTCTGCGCGAGCAGGAGGCGCTGCAGAACTTCCATGCCGGCGTTGCGACCATCGAGGGCCTCGTCGGCAATCCCTTTGCGCTGGCCCGGGAGAGCGCGCGATGAAGACATCCTCCACCATTCTGGTCGCCATCGTGGCCGCAGCACTCGGCGCCTACGGCTATTCCCTGCTCGCGCCGGCCAGGGTCGCGCCCGCCGACCATGCCGAGCATTCCGAACAGAAGAAGCCGAACGACCATGTCGAGCAGGACGAGCACGGCGCCGACCGCATCCGCATCTCAGACGTCAAGCTGGCCGCCGCCGGCGTGGTGCTGGCGGAAGCTGCGAGTGCGACGCTGACCGATACGCTGTCTTTCAACGGCATTCTGCGCGCCAACCAGGAAGCCGTCGTGCAGGTGACGCCGCGCTTTCCGGGGGTCGCCAAATCGATCCAGAAGCGCATCGGCGACAGGGTCGGCAAGGACGACCTGCTCGCCGCGATCGAGAGCAACCAGAGCCTCACCGTCTACGAGCTGAAGGCGCCGATCGCAGGCACCATCATCGAGCGGCAGATCTCGCTCGGCGAATACGCCTCCGAGCAGAAGCCGGCCTTCGTGGTCGCCGACCTCTCCACCATCTGGGTCGACCTCTCCATTTACCGGCAGGACCTCCGGCGCGTTCGTCTCAATGACGAGGTGCTGATCGATCCCGACGACGGCCGCGGCGAGATCAAGGGCACGATCTCCTACATGGCGCCGATCGGCAGCAGCGAGACCCAGACCGCGCTCGCCCGCGTGGTGCTGCCAAATCCGGACGGGCGCCTGCGTCCTGGCCTGTTCGTCACGGCGCGGCTGATCCTCGCCGCGCGCAACGTCGCTGTCGCCGTACGCCGAAGTGCGATCCAGACGCTGGAGAACAGGACCATCGTGTTCGTCCGCGAGGACGGCGACAAGATCGAGGCGCGCCCCGTGGAGCTCGGGGATTCCGATCCGCGCCATGTCGAGATCAAGGCGGGTCTTTCGGCCGGCGAGCACTACGTCGCGGAGAACAGTTTTGTCGTGAAGGCGGAAATGGGCAAGGGCGAGGCCGAGCATGATTGAGCGTCTCATCGCCGTCTCGCTTCAGCAGCGCTGGCTGGTCCTCCTGCTCGCGCTCGGCGCCGTCGCGTTCGGAGCGTGGAATTTCCAGCGCCTGCCGATCGACGCCGTCCCCGACATCACCAACGTCCAGGTCCAGATCAACACCCGCGCGCCCGGCTACTCGCCACTCGAAACCGAGCAGCGCATCACCTTCCCCGTCGAGACCGCGATGGGCGGCCTGCCGAAGCTCGATTACACCCGCTCGCTGTCGCGCTACGGCCTAAGCCAGGTCACGGTCGTCTTCAAGGACGGCACCGACATCTATTTTGCCCGCCAGCTCGTGGGCGAACGCATCCAGCAGGTGAAGGACCAGCTTCCGGCGGGCGTCGAGGTCGCGATGGGCCCGGTCTCGACCGGCTTAGGCGAAATCTTCATGTACACCGTCGAGGCAAAGGCGGGCGCGAAGACGCAAGGCGGTCACGACTATTCGCTGACCGACCTCCGCACCGTGCAGGACTGGATCATCCGGCCGCAGCTTCGCAACGTGCCCGGAGTGATCGAGGTCAACACCATCGGCGGCTTCGAGCGGCAGTTCCACGTGCTGCCGGACCCCGGCAAGCTGATGGCTTACCGGCTTGGCTTTCGCGACGTCATGACGGCGCTCGCCGCCAACAACGCCAATGTCGGCGCGGGCTATATCGAGCGCAACGGTGAGCAGTATCTCGTGCGCTCCCCCGGCCAGGTCGGCAACATCGGCGAGATCCAGGACATCGTGATCGGCTCGCGGGGCGGCAATCCCGTCAGGATCAGGGATGTCGCCACCGTCACGGAAGGCCGCGACCTGCGCACTGGAGCGGCGACGCGCGACGGCGAGGAAACCGTGCTCGGCACCGCCATGCTGCTGATCGGCGAGAACAGCCGCAGCGTGGCGCGCCGCGTCGCAGCCCGTCTCGACGAGATCGCCAAATCGCTGCCCGACGGCGTCATGACGCGGACCGTCTACGACCGCACCCATCTGGTCGAGGCCACCATCCGCACGGTCAAAAACAACCTCCTCGAAGGTGCGGCCCTGGTCGTGGCCGTGCTGTTCCTGATCCTCGGAAACATCCGCGCCGCGCTCGTGGTGGCCTGCGTCATTCCCCTGTCCATGGCCATGACGATCACCGGCATGGTCGAAACAAAAGTCAGCGCGAACCTGATGAGCCTGGGTGCGATCGATTTCGGCATCATCGTCGACGGCGCCGTTATCATCGTCGAGAACTGCCTGCGCATGCTGGCCGAGGCGCAGCGCCAGAAAGGGGGGCTGCTCTCCACCCCCGAACGGCTGCGCGCGATCCTGCGCGGGTCGCGCGAGGTCATCAAGCCGAGCCTGTTCGGAACGCTGATCATCGCGGTTGTCTACCTGCCCGTGCTGACGCTGACCGGCGTCGAGGGCAAGATGTTCACGCCGATGGCGCTGACCGTGCTGATGGCACTGGGCGCCGCGGTGCTATTCTCCATCACCTTCGTGCCGGCGGCGGTTGCCATCTTCGTCACCGGCAAGGTGTCCGAGCACGAAAACCTGTTCATGCGGGTGGCGAAGCGCATCTATCTCCCCCTGCTCCGCCTCGCGATCGACAATCGGGTCGCGGTCACCGTCATGGCCGCCATCATCGTGGTCGCAAGCGGCATTGCCGCCGCGCGCATGGGCGGCGAGTTCATCCCGAGCCTGGACGAAGGCGACGTCGCACTGGCCTCGATCCGGATTCCCGGCACCAGCCTCACGCAATCGCTGGATCTGCAAAAGGCGCTGGAAAAGCGCATCAAGGAGATTCCCGAGGTGAAGGAATTCTTCACCCGCATCGGCACCGCCGAGATCGCGACCGACCCGATGTCGCCGGCGCAAACAGACGGCTACATCATGCTGAAGCCGCGCGCGGAATGGCCCGACCCGGACAAGCCGAAATCGGAAGTGATCGAGGCCATCGACCACGCCGCCGACGACATTCCCGGCAGCGCCTATGAAATCTCCCAGCCGATCCAGTTCCGTGTCAACGAGCTGATCTCCGGCGTGCGCAGCGACGTCGGCATCAAGGTCTTCGGCGACGACCTCGACATCCTCCAGGGCGCCGCAAAGCAGGTCGAGGCCGCAATCCGCAGCATCCGCGGCGCCAGCGACGTCAAGATCGAGCAGGTCTCGGGCCTGCCGATCCTCACCGTCCGGCTCGACCGCCAGGCGCTCGCCCGCTACGGGCTCAGCATCGGTGAGGTGCAGGGCATCGTCGAGATCGCTGTCGGCGGCAAGTCGGCAGGCAAGCTGTTCGAGGGCGATCGCCGTTTCGACATCGTCGTGCGCCTGCCCGAGCACCTGCGCGGCAATCTCGACGCGATCCGGGCCATCCCGATCCCGCTGCCGCCGAGCGAGGAAGCAGCAAGCGGCCCCGCCGTTCGAACAGCGCTGACCGCCTCTCCCCTTGCCCAGATGCGCTATGTCCCGCTGTCGTCGGTCGCGACCGTCGATGCGACGCCCGGCCCGAACCAGATCAGTCGCGAGAACGGCAAGCGGCGCATCGTCGTCACCGCCAATGTCCGCGCGCGCGATCTCGGTTCCTTCGTGAGCGAGGCGGAAACCGCCGTCGCCGAGAAGGTCAAGCTGCCGCCGGGCTATTGGATCGGCTGGGGCGGCCAGTTCGAGCAGCTGGTGTCGGCGACCAAGCGACTGACGATCGTGGTGCCGGTGGCACTGTTGCTGGTGTTCCTGCTACTGTTCATGGGCATGGGATCGGCGGCGGATGCAGCGCTCGTGTTCTCCGGCGTGCCGCTGGCCCTGACCGGCGGCGTTGCCGCGCTGCTGCTGCGCGGTATTCCCTTATCGATCAGCGCCGGCGTCGGCTTCATCGCGCTGTCGGGCGTCGCCGTACTCAATGGCCTCGTCATCATCGCCTTCATCGAGCGACTGCGCAGCGAAGGGCGGCCGATCGCAGAAGCCGTGCGCGAAGGTGCGCTGACGCGGCTGCGCCCGGTGCTGATGACCGCCCTGGTCGCCTCCCTCGGCTTCGTGCCGATGGCGCTCGCCACCGGCGCAGGCGCCGAGGTGCAGCGTCCGCTGGCGACCGTGGTGATCGGCGGCATCATCTCCTCGACCGTGCTGACGCTGCTGGTGCTGCCGGCGCTCTATGCGCTGTTCCGGCGTGACGGGGCTGCCGAAACGCCTACAATGGCGGCTGATTTGGCGGCGTCCGGGGAGCGCTAGATTTGGGCAGCCACGACCATCACGGTCATCACCACCATGATCATGCCGGGCACGGGCATGATCACGGGCATGACCACGCTCCCGGCCACGCGCATGTCCATGCGCCCGCCAATTTCGGCACGGCATTCGCGATCGGCATTTCGCTCAACACCGCGCTGGTCGTGGCCGAGGCGATCTACGGCTATATCGGCAACTCCACCGCCCTCCTCGCCGATGCCGGCCATAACCTCAGTGACGTGCTCGGCCTGGTCGTGGCCTGGTGCGCGTCGATCGCGGCAAGGCGCGCGCCGAGCGGCCGCTTCACCTACGGTTTTCGTGCCTCCACCATCCTGGCGGCGCTGGCAAATGCAGTGTTCCTGCTGGTCGCAACAGGGGCGATCGGCTGGGAGGCGATCTTGCGGCTGCGCGAGCCGGAGCCGGTCGCAGGCGTCACCGTGATGGTGGTCGCCGGCATCGGCATCCTCATCAACGGTTTTACCGCCATGCTGTTCGCGCGCGGACGCAAGGACGACATCAACATCGAAGGCGCCTATCTGCACATGGCGGCCGATGCCGCGGTCTCGCTCGGCGTCGTGGTCTCGGCGGCGCTGATCATCTGGACCGGCTGGCTCTGGCTCGACCCCGTCACCAGCCTCGTCATCTGCGCCACCATCCTCTGGAGCACCACCAGCCTGCTGCGCGGCTCCATCGATATGTCGATGGCGGCGGCGCCCAGGGGCACCGACATCGCCGCGATCAGGATCTTTCTGCTGGAGCGGCCCGGCGTCTCGGGAATCCACGATCTCCACGTCTGGCCGATCTCGACCACCGAGACGGCACTGACCTGCCATCTCGTCATGCCCACCGGGGCCGGCGATGCATTCCTGATGGAGACGGCGCAGATGCTGAGGGCGTCCTTCCGCATCGGCCACACCACGCTCCAGATCGAGACGCATCCCGACAATGGCTGCGCGCTGGCGCCGGATGATGTGGTGTAGGACTCACAGGCCCATCCACGTCGTCATTGCGAGGAGCAAAGCGACGAAGCAATCCAGACTGTCTCCGAGGACGCATTCTGGATTGCTTCGCTACGCTCGCAACGACGGTGGATAGAGCGCCGCCTACGCCGCCTTCGCCGTCACGATCCAGATCGCGCCCTGGAGCGCCACGCTCTGTCCCTTCATGAACGGCGCGAGCATCTCGCGGATCGAGGCTTTTGCGGCCGCATAGGTCTCCGGCGGATGGCCTTGCAGCGCGCGGCTGGCGGGGCCGATCTGGAGCGCGCCCTCGACGGCGGCGTCAAGCCCGCCGCCGATGGCGACATCCATTGCGAGATTGTGCGACTGCATCGCCACGTCCACGAAACCGGCTCCCTTCAGGATGCGCATCACGCGCTCTTCCGATGCAAAGGCGAACGGGCCCGGCTCTTCCGGCCCGACCGGCGGCATCTTCGGGACATGTTTGTAGACCGCCATCAGCGGCGCCATCATCCACGGGTTTTCCTTCGGCTCGCGCCAGCAGGCAAAGGCGAGCCGTCCGGTCGGCTTCAGCGCGCGGCGGAGGTTGGTGAAGGACGCAATGGGGTCGGCGAAGAACATGACGCCGAAGCGCGACGCCAGCAGGTCAAAGCTCGCCGGCTCGAACGGATGGACCGTCGCATCCGCCAGCACGAAATCGAGCGGCAGGCCTTTCGGCGCAAACGCGCGCGCCTGCGACAGCATCGGGTCGGAGACGTCGAGGCCGAGCGCGAAGCCATCAGGCGCGACAGCCTTCGCGAACGCGAACGTCGTCGCGCCGGAGCCGCAGCCGACGTCGATGACGCGCTCGCCCGGCTTCGGCTTGGCGCGGTCGATCAGGACATCGGCGATCGGCCCCAGCAAATTCTCCTGCGCCGCATGGCGATCGGCCCAGCGCTGTCCGCTCGGGCCGTTCCAATAGGCGATCTGGTCGGCATTCTCGGCGTGTCCGCTTGGCTGTTCCATGGATCCCCTCCCGGCAGCTTGGTCGAAAGACCCCGATGCCGAAAAGCAAGAACGCCGTCAACTGGGGCGGACTTTTCGGTCCACCTGTCAGCGGGACGTTCTTGCGTTCACGCCGCACCGCACGGCGTCAGAGGTTGACGGACGCGGAGGTTTCAACTGCCGACCTGCGCTACGCCGGATCATTCGGCCGCGAGCGAAACTCCGGTTCGCTTGGCAAGGACGCGGCGAAAGTCGGCTGCCAGCTCGTCGTAATAGTTGGCAAGCTCCTCGTAGAAGGCCCGACCGGCCTCGTCAGAAGCTTCTTGAGCCGCTTTCATGCAGTGGGCGGCTTTCGACTCGTACCTTTCCAGCTTGCTGCGAAGATCACTCATCACGGCGATACTCCACGCTGCCACAGGGAGCCGCAACGGTGGTTCGGATGGGGATCAAAAAGATGACCGAAAAATGGCAGTTTTAGACCCTTGGAGGGCCACTTCTGGGCGTCGGATGCCAGCGTAACGAGGCAGGACAGCCGCCAACGGCCAAATCGGCGCGGCGTCAGCCGCGACTACCAAATTGGAATGATCGAGCCGCGGCGGCTCATGCGTCGCGCTTCGCGCAGGCACGCCCGGCAGCAACGTCGATAAATGAGATCCAGCAGAGCGCACATTGGGCCAACCTCCGTTGTGACCTGCGGAGTTGACCTTGGCCCATTCGGGCGCTGGCGCCTGTGACGATCGTCACAAATGGTTCGGCCTTGCCTAGCCGAAAGTGCCCGCCTTCGCTCGCTTCGCGCTAACCTGCTGGGCTGGCCTGCCGAGCCGTAGCTCGCGAAGCGAGCGAAGGCTGGTGGGCGATCACGGATTCGAACCGCGGACCCTCTCGGTGTAAACGAGGGCATAGTCGGTTTCACTCCGTTTCACCCGTAGCATTCCGGTGTGCACAACCGACTAGATTCGTTGCGCTTTCCGCCCTGAAACCTATCATCGCATTTCAGGGGAGCACAACAGTAATCGCGTCAATTTGCTACCCGGTGTTACCCGAAAGGCATCACCATGGCGCGCGCCGCACTCACCGCCCTTTCTGTCCAGAAGATCAAACGCCCGACGTCAAAGGCCTCTCGGGCGGAGAAGTACGACAGCATCGTCCCCGGCTTCGGGTGTCGCGTGACGTCGGAGGGAACGAGGTCCTGGATCTACGTCTACACTTCGCCCACGCAGAACAAGCGGCGCCGCTACACGATCGGCGCAGTCGAGTTCGGGAGGGACGACGTTAGCGGCGAACGGCTGGCCGACGGCATCACGACATTCGACCTTGAGCAGGCCCGAGCCAAGGCCCAGCAGCTCCGCGACATGGTGCGGAAAAAGAAGGACCCGTCCGACGAGTTGAAGAAGGCCGAGGCGTCAGCAGCAGACGAAGCGGCCGCCCAGGCCAAAGAGACCGCGAGGCCGACCTTCGCGATCGTGGCTGAAACCTACAAGGCCCGCGAGCTCGGCCGGAAGCGCCGCGGCGCCGAGCTTGGACGCATCATCGATCGGGAACTCATCGCGCCTTGGGGCAAGAAGGCCGCCGTCGACATCACATCGATCGATGTTGAGGAGCGCATTCTGTCACTGGTCAATGCCGGCAAACCCGAAGCCGCTCGCAAGCTTCTCGAAGTCATCCGCCAGATCTTCGATTGGGCAATAGCTCATCCATCCTATCGGCTGGAGCGCTCGCCTGCGGATCGAATGAACGCCATGAAGCTGATCGGCAAGAAGGTGAAGCGCAAGCGCATCCTCTCGGATGACGAGCTGCGCGCAGCATGGCGCGCCGCCTGCCGCATGGGTTATCCCTTCGGCGACATGGTCAAGGTGCTGATGTTGACAGCACTACGTCGCAACGAAGCAGCAGAAGCACATCGATCTGAATTCGAGATCGGACGCAAGCTCTGGACCATCCCGGCCGAGCGCATGAAGGGCGAGGAGGATGAGAGCGGGCCCCACGTCGTGCCGCTTTGCGCTGATCTGCTGGCCCTCGTCGAGGGATTGCCTCGTTTCAATGGTGGCGACTTCCTGTTCAGCACGGGTGACGGGGCAGAGCCGATTTCCGGCTTCTCAAAGATGAAGCGTCGTTTCGACAAGCTGATGTTGGAGGAGCTTCGCAAGATCGCAACAGAGCGCAGCGACGCTGCGCTACTGGCTCGCATTGTTGAAATCGAAACCGCAATGGGCAAGCTGAGCCGGGTCCAGGGCGAGGAGCGGAAAAAGATCGTCGCAGATCTGAAGCGATTATGGTATGTTTTGCACGACATCCGCAGGACGGTGCGAACTCATCTTTCGGCGTTGCCAGTCCCTGAACTCGTCCGCGAACTCATCCTCGCTCACGCCAAGCCCGAACTCCACAAGATCTATGATCAGTGGGCATACGTCGACGAGAAGCGCGAAGCCTTGGAGCTATGGACGGCGCGGCTTAGGGGCATCATCGAGATGCCGCCGAGCGATGCTCCAGCCGACAACGTCATCGCGCTTCGGGCATAGGCATGAAGCGACCAAAGCCCGGCGACACCTCGGCAGCAGCCTATGACCTCGGGCTAACGGAAGAGGCGCGCCAGGATTACAGGCAACGTCTGTCGCTGATGTTTGCAGAGGCGTGTGCTATTTTCGGACCAGACACAGCTGCGTCGCTTTTCCGCGACGAGATCAAGGCTGGGCCGAAACGGGTCAAGCGTCAGCGGCCGCCGCCGCCGCGCAAGAGTAAGGGCCCGCATGATCCTGAAAGTGATCGCGACCTTGTCATGCTCTGGAAAGCTGGCAGCTGGGAAAGCAAGCGAGCCTTTGCTGAGGCTGCACTTAAAAATCAGTCGGTGAAACATCGAGGGAGGTCACGCGCCCAAGACAAAAATTTGCGTGACAGTCTCGTCCGACGGCTCAATCGTGCGCTTCAGCGCAAGAGTGAGACAAATAGGTAAGCTATAAATCGTGGCCTAACTGTCTCACCATGGCGGGACGAATACGCGATAGATGGGAAGACATTCCACTCAAAGGGATGTCACTCCATGAAAATCCTTCGCCGCCCCGAGATCGTTGAGCGGTCCGGCCTCAGCTATCCTACGATCTGGCGCAAGATCCAAACAGGCACATTTCCCAAGCCCGTCCAGCTTGGCCCCAACTCGGTTGGCTGGGTTGAGGAAGAATTCGAGGCCTGGGCGAAATCGCTCCCGCGCGGGCACATCAAGCTTGAACGGGAAGTCGCCTGAACGAGAAACGCCGCCCCTGACCGGGCGGCGCTCGTGTTTTGGATCAGCAAATCGAGATCAGCAACATGCCCATACAGCAAACCGGAATCCCGCGTCAACGTCTGCCAAATCGAAGGGCATCTGAAACGCTTTCGTTCGAGCATGCGGGCGCCGACTTCACGATGACGGCCGGCCGATATGCAGACGGCCGCCTTGGCGAAATCTTCATCGGCGCCGCTCACGCAAACAGCCTGCTCGACGCGCTCGCATCCGACGCCGCGATCGCGCTTTCCTTTGCCTTGCAACACGGCGCCGACCTCGACGCGCTCAAACTCGCCATGAAGCGAAACAGCCGCGGCGAACCTTCCTCGCCGATCGGGGCCGCGCTCGACCAGGTGACGCCATGAGCGCGAAGCCCGCACCTCTCGCCGAGCCGGTCACGGTAGCAAAGATATCGAAGAACCGACGCCGCACCGAGGCCGTGCACATCGGTTTGAGCGAATACGAGGGGCACAACCTCATCAATGTTCGCGTTTACGCCACCGGGACCGACGGCATCGACCGCCCAACAACCCGCGGCATTTCAATGTCCGTGCGCAAGCTGCCCGAGTTGGCCCGCGCCATCGTCAAGGCGGAAGCTGAGGCGCGCAGATTGGGCCTTCTCGACGGCGGCGCTGACCATGATTGATCATCTCGACCTCGCATCCATCGATGGCCTCACCGGCGGCCGGATCGGCTGCCATGACGTACCATGTCCGCTCTGCGGCCCAACGAAACGCGCGCGGGTAAACCAGCGCCGCAAAGTGCTTCGCGTCTGGCGCCTCGACGGTGGCTTTGCCGGCTATCACTGCGCGCGTTGCGGTGAGAAGGGCTCGACGCGCGACCGCAACGCATCTCCTCCCGATGCTGCTGCGCTTCAGCGCGCCCATGCCGAGGCAACCGAGCGCGAGCGCGTCGCATCAGCCGAGCGCCTGCAGAAGGCGAACTGGCTGTGGTCGCTGCGCGAGCCGATCGCCGGTACGGACGCCGAGACCTACCTGCGCGAGGCCCGCGGCTATGGCGGACCGCTGCCCGGGACCCTGGGATTTTTACGGGGTCGCGGCGACCATCCGGCGGCTATGATCGGGGCCTTCGGCATTCCCTCGGAGCCGGAGCCTGGAGTTATCCACATCCCCGCGCAAGCTCTGCGTGGCGTGCATATCACGCGGCTCGCTCCCGGCGGCCGCGGCAAGGCTGGCACCGCGCAGGACAAGATCATGATCGGCCGCTCGCTGGGCTCGCCGGTCGTGCTGGCGCCCGCGAACGACCTGCTTGGCCTGGTGATTGCCGAGGGCATCGAGGACGCCGTGTCGGTGCACGAAGCCACAGGCCTTGGCGCCTGGGCGGCAGGCGCAGCGTCCAGGCTGCCGGCGCTCGCCGACGTCCTGCCCGGCTATGTCGACTGCATCACCATCATGGTCGACGACGACCCCGACGGGAGGCGGCACGCTGCCGAACTTGCCCGCCAAGTTCAGCGGCGCGGGATCGAGGTGCGGTCAATCCTTCTGCCCCAGCACCGGGAGGCCGCATGAGCACCGACGCGAACGGATATGCGCGCGCAAACGGCAGCGCGGCGTTGCGGCAAGTGATCGACGGCTCATCCTCACCCTCCGCGCGGGGCGGCTGGCGTTTCCTGACCGAGCACAAGGTCACGGCGCCTCAAATGTTAATCAAGGGCATCGCGCCCTATCGCGGGATCCTGTTCATCGGTGGCCAGTCCGGCGCCGGCAAGACGTTCATCGCGTGCCACATGGCCAACTCGCTGGCGAGCGCGTCCCCGTTCTTTGAACGCGCGGTCAAGGAACGCATCGCCTGTGCCATCGTCAGCAAGGAAGGCACCGAGAACATCGGTAACCGCCTGACCGCGGATGCGCAGGCCCGCGGGCTCGACATCCGGCAGCTGCCCATTGCCTGGCGGGGCGACCTGCCCGAGATCAAGACGGCCGAGGACGTCGAGCGCGTCACTCGCGAACTGCTCGAGCTGGCGGACAAGATCAAGGCCCGCTTTGGCGTCCGCACCGGCGCCTCGTTCTTCGACACCATCGCCGCAAATTTCTTCATGGCGGATGAGAACAGCAACGGCGAAATCGCCCAGGTGATCGGCAAGCTCCGGGAGTTCGAGACCAAAACTCAAGGCCTCGTCATTCCGGTGCACCACTACGGCAAGCAGGATGCCGCCGGGCTGCGCGGCGGTTCGCTCTGGCGCGGTGGTGCCGACGTGGTGCTCAGCGTGCTCGCCGATCGCGACGACCGCACCGGCAAGGTCTCAGGTCGAGAGCTGGCGCTCGCCAAGGCCCGCGACGGTTTGGAGGGCCCGATAGCCTCCTTCGAGCTCAAGCCGCACGACCTCGGCATGGACGAGGACGACGAACCGTTCGGCTCGCTAGTGGTCGTCCCGGGAAATCCCGGGGAGACGGTCATTCGTTCCAAGCGTCCGAAGGCGGACAAGCGATCGGTCGTCACACTCCGCGAGGCTGTCATCGAGGCCACCGACGCAGCCGGCAAGGAAATTCGGGTTCGTGCAGACGGTCCGGTGGTCCGCGCGGTCGAGGTGCGCAACGTCCGCACCGAGTTCTATCGCCGCTACGTCACCGACGAAGACGACGTCACGAAGGCCGCCAGCGCCAAGCAGAAGGCCTTCCGGCGCCTGCTCAACGAACTGCCGCCCGACATGGCCACGTCCACGCAGGACGGTTCGGAGTGGCTCTGGAGGGTCGACCAATGATCCGCCGAAGGGCTTTCACGCGGAATGGTGACGATAGACCTCACACTGTTTCAGAAGTTCGGGCGCCTATGTGCGCGCACCCGCGAGGCAGGACCGACGGGACAACCCCGGTCCGGACGGACACCGGACAAGACGGACACACCCTAAAGGGTTGTGTCTGTCCTGTCCGGTTTGTCCGGTCCCACGGACTTGCCAGACATCACCGGACATTGTCCGCAATGTCCCGTCTGTCCGGTCTGTCCGTTTGGGGTGAAGGACGCGAGGAGATGGTCCTCGTCGGTCTCTCAACCAGTAGATATTCCCTCCAGGCATCCCAGCACCGAGAGCACATCGCTGAGCACGATAGCTTCCATGAGTCATATCAAAGGCTTGGCCCTCGTCGCTCATTCGCGGGTAACAGCCGGGTAACAAGCGAAACGTCTGACCTCGCGAACTGTTTGGGAGCGGGCCAGACCACCTTTCCAAATCGACCCCCCACCCCCGGAAAACCCGCACCGGCCTGCATATCGACGTTCCATCTCCCTAGCCGGCGGCCATCCCCCAACCTGTTTCGGATTTTTTCGGTGCGTTGCTGCGGAGGGCCGTCTTTCACACCATGGCGCGGAACAATGAGGAGTGATTTGCGATGAAGCGGCGCGATCGACTGACGTTCGAGATGGAGCCCGACACGAAGACGACGCTGGAGACCTGGGCGCGCGAGGAGGACCGGAGCGTCGGCAGCCTGTTGCGGCGGATCGTTGACAAGGCGGCCCAGGAGCGGCGCGCGGCCGCGGAGGCACGCTGATGGTGAAGGCCAAGCAGAAAACTACACTGCCGGCAGCCAAGCCGGACTGGGGGCAACTAGGGCCGGCGATGCGGGCGCTGCCGAATGATCAGTGGCGCGCGTTCTGCCACGAGCTCGTCACCGGCAAGCCGGGCCATGGCCGCTATGCGCGGGCGGCGCGCGCGGCCGGATTTGGGAAGGCCTCGCCCCCGGTGAACGTCGCCAAGATCGCCTGGAAGATTGCACACGACGACCGGATGATTGCGGCCATCACGGAGGAGAGCCGCAAATACCTGCGCGGCGGCCACCCGGAGGCGGTCGCGGCTTTGCTCGCCATGATCCGCACCCCTGCGCATCGCGACCACGGCCGCGCCGTCCTGAGCCTGCTGGACCGCGTCGACCCGGTTGTGAGCAAGCAGGTCGTCGACGTGACACACCGGATTGTCGACCCCGATCAGGAAGCCCTTGAGGAGCTGCGCGCGCTGCGGCAGCTGGGGGTGTCCCGCGAAAAGATGGTCGAGACCTTCGGGGGCAACGGTCTGGCGCGGCTGGAACGGCTCGAAGCTGCCGAGATCGCCCGCCGCGCGACGGAAGCAAAAATCATCGATGGACACGTGATCGAGGTGCAGAACAATGGCTGACGAAACACCCGATCCGCAGGCATTGATCCGGCTCGCCCGGCAAACGCTTTCGTCCTCCGAGCGGCGCAAGAAATACCGCCGCATCGACTTTCTCGACGAAAGCTATTGGTATCCGAGCCAGAAGGCGTTCTTCATGGCCGGATCCAGCGGAGTGCATCAGCGGCTGATCTACGGCGGCAACCAATCGGGCAAGACGCTGTCCGCCGGCTTCGAGGTCGCGCTGCACATGAGCGGCGATTATCCGTTCTGGTGGACCGGCAAGCGCTTCATGAAGCCAATCCGCTGCTGGGCTGTCGGCGAGTCCGGGCAGCTCGTGCGCGACACTCTGCAGAAGAAGCTCTGCGGTGACGATGAATTCGGCACCGGCCTTATCCCGCTCGAAAGCTACGGCAAGAAGCCCGTTATGGTCCCTGGCGGCACCGGCGCGATCGACACCATGTTCGTCACCCATCAAACCGACGGCATATCAGACGGAACCTCGAGCCTCACGTTCAAATCGTTCGAAATGCGGCGCGAGAAGCTTCAGGGCGAATCAGTCGACTTGATCTGGATCGACGAGCGGCCGAGTGAAGAAATCTATTCCGAGCTTCTGGCCCGCACCAGCGCGACCGACGGCCACCTCATCGTCAGCTTTACGCCTGTCGGCGAAGGCGCCGCGGCCGGCGTGACCTACAAATTCCTGTCCGAACCATCCTCCGATCGCGCGGTGTTTCGCATCCCAAGCGCGGAGGTGAAGCACATCTCGGAATCCCGCCGCGAGGAGCTCTCTTCCGGGTATGCCGAGCACGAGCGCGAAGCCCGGATCGAAGGCACGCCACAGCTCGGCGCCGGCCCCGTGTTTCCGCTGGAGCTATTGCCCACCGTCGTGAAGACTTTCAACCCGGACACCGATATCCCAACCTATGCACGTTGGTGCGTCGGCATCGACTTCGGTTTTGGCCATCCGTTCGCTGCGGCTCTGATCGCGTGGACCCACGACACTGGCCAAGTCTGGGTCGTCGACTCGTTCCGAATGGAGCGCTCCAGCGCGCTCTACCATACGCAGCGTATCCACTCGATGACGCGGGGCCTGCGCGTCCCGATCGCATGGCCCCATGACGGCAATCAGCACGACAAGGGCAGCGGTTTGTCGCTGTCGCTCCAGTACAAGAATTTTGGGGCCAACATGATGTCCAGCCACGCGGTAAACCATCGCACCAAGACCAATGCGGTCGAGCCGGCGCTCGAGGAAATGCGCGAGATGATGTTCGGCGGCAAGTTGGCGATTGCCTCACACAATGGTGAGTTGCTGGAGGAAATGCGCAACTACCACCGGAACGAAGATTTCAAACTCGTCAAACATCGTGACGACCTCGTCTCTGCGCTCCGATACGGCATTATGATGCGGCGCCAAGGTAAGGCGCTGCACGAATGCGACGGCATCGGCTACGGCGCAATGCCATTCGCGGAGCAGCGGCGTCGCGACACCGGCGGCGACATCGCCAAAGGGCTCAACTTCGATGTGTTTACTGGCGAATAGCGCGGGCCGATGACTGGCAGTTCAATCAACTCAGCACCGGATTTGGCTGAACGGTTTCGGCGACGCGCGATCGAGCTCGGTTTGACCCAACGTGAAGTCGATGACTTGGCGCGATTGTCGTCCGGATACTTCGCGACGATTTGCTCGGGCAGCAAGATCCCCGGCGGCGAAATCATCGTGCGCATTTGTGCGGCGTTGCAGATTGAACTGTGGCTCGTGGAAAGAGTTGGCGAGTAATCATTTGCCGTACTTAAGTGCGTTGCTCGCAATTCGTTGTCGTCCGATATTCCCGTCAACAACGGAGACGAAGTATGGCAATGCCACTCATCAGCGTACGGGTTGAAAAAGAACTCGCAGACCGCCTGAAGGACGGGGCCGAAAAGGACCGCAGAACCGTCTCGCAGTTTGCGCGCAACATTCTGGCCGACGCGCTGTCAAAGCAGCCGGAAGCGGCAACCCGGTCCGAGGCCGCCGCATGAGCAAACTCGCGGGATTGAGCCGGGAGACCTGTGCGGCCGAGTGCTCGGAACGCAGTTGCGTGCTCTCAGCCGGCCGACCTTTTTGCGCCCACCCGTGCAAGTCGGGACTGCCGCAGCATCTGAAGAACGACTCCACCCTTCGAAAGCTTGAAGCCGAGGCGCGCGAGATGCTTGGCCTCCGGCCCCCCGCGCTTAACGGAGCCGCATGAGCATGAGTGAATTGCCCACCAGCCCGGATGCACCGCGCGCGCCGGCAGTGATTGAGAAGCGCCCTCAGCTTGAACGGGAGATGGCCGGCCTGAAACTTCAGATGGCCGAGCGGGCGCTTGCCGCCTATGAGGGCGGCGCCAACGAGCGGGAGCGGCTGGCAAACTTGGTTGCCGCCATCAGGACTATCGAGGTTCAGATCGAGTCCAATGCGCTCGCTCACAAGCTGGCGCAAGACCACGATCGGGCAGCGGTGGCGGACTGGCGGCGCCAGATCGAGGCAAACCCGGACGAGGCCACCGAGGGCATCGAGAAACGGACATGCTGCGATCTTTGCAGCGAGGCGCACGGCTGCATCATCACCGGCGACGCCTGCGCGCATCCGGTCTTGGCCGGAAGCGTCGGCCCGCGCCACCAGGGCAACGAAGCGGTGCGCGGTCTTTACCGCGCGGCTGCCAAGCACCTCCGGTTGCCGGGCTTCGGTTTCGACGAGGATGCCGAGGACGAAGACGAGTTCGAAGACGAGGACGAACCAGAGGAAGTCGAAACATGACCGACATTAAGATGGCGCAGACCCCGCCGACACCGACAGAAGCCGCAAGGACGCTCGTCGCCCGAATGAGCGATAAGTCACCCGAGGCGGTCGGCATGAGCGACGTCATGGAGCTGATCGAGGTGACCCCCGACAAGCCGCCGGCGCCGGTGGCCCCCGTCGTGCTGGCGCACCGGAAGCGGCTCGAGATCGAGCGCGACGCGCTGCGCACCGGCGCGGCCGAGCTCGCGCTGCGATCAGCCCGGGGCGACAAGATCGCCCAGACGGAATTGGCCGCGATCCCGGTTCGTCAGGCGGCGCTGCAATTCGAGATCGACCTGAACCACGACGCGCACGACTTGGCCGTGCAGCAGGACGCTGCGGCGGAAGTCGCTTGGCGCGCATCCCTGCAATCGATGGATCCTGAAGTTCTGATCGAAGGGATTGGGCGGGACCGGTGCTGCAATCGATGCATGCCGGGCCTGAGTTGTGTCATTACGGCCGGCTATCCCTATGCTGCCGCGACTTGCGGCCACCCGGTGCGAGAGAAGCAAACCATCTTCGGGCGCGATGCGAACGGCAACCGCCAATTCCTCTACGCCCAGAATCCGCAAGCGGCGCGCGTCTTCGAGGCCGCCCGCAAGAAACTGAACGTCCCGACGAGGTGACAGCATGACCGACCAGACGCCCCCGACCAATGCCACGGAAGCCCGCGCGGTCCTCGATGCCCGTCTTGCCGACAAGGACTGGGGCGCCAAGGTGTGCAGCGGCGATGCCGCCGCAACCCAGGAGCTGCGCGACCTCACGGCCCTGTCCGCCAACACCGGCGACGATGTCGTGGCGGCGGTGCTCGCTGGCAAGGCTGGTTTGCCAGGCCAGCCGGCGACCACCGAACAGCGCCAGATGGCTGCAACGGCGTCCCTGTTCGCCGATCTCGGCATTCGCTCAGAAGTCACCAGCCAGTTTTTGAACGGCCAGCAGGTCACGGCCAAGGAATACGAGCTGGTAAAAAACTGGAAAACCACGGCGATGGGCGACAAGGATTTCGTCGCCAAGTATCTGGCCGGCGGCATCGAGCAGCGCCAAAAGATGATGCTCGCCGACAGCGTCCTTACCAATGGTTTCAAGGAGGAGGCGGCATGAGCAGCGACATTCGCACCGGAAACAAAACTCACGACACGACTTGCGCGGCGTCCGAGATGAACCGGCAGAACGACGTGGCGCAAGCCATCCTGACCGGCGGAGGCAATGCCGCGGTCGCCGCGGCGGTGCGCACGGCAGAAATTGCGCATTACCGCCGCATCATTGCTTCGTGCTTATCCCAGGGCCTGCCGTCGTCGAACTTCACGCAGGCTCTGCGAGATCTCGGTACTGGCGGCTCATAACCATCCGCCAGTTCGCGTTCGAGAGGGCCCCCGGCGCGAACGGATACAACGGCGCGTTTTGACCTCGGCTTTTTTGGTGCCGTGATCAACGCCAATGCGTTTACTCGGCGAGTTAGGCTGTGGAAAGCTCGCAGAGCCGGGAAAACATCAGGATAGATGAAGCTCAAAAGTGCCCCAATGGCGCACAGCGGCAGTACCACCGGCGATGACTTCTTGCTCTGACTTGAACATACCGGAAAAAATTCGATCGGTCAGATAGCCCACCGCTAGGTTGTGATATGTGATTTCGCAGTCAACCTGCACCACGCCACCGCGCATAAGTGGACTTGCAGGCAGCTCCGTTCCTCGAGGTAATGTCACGCTCAAGATGTTGCTCAGTATTGATGGTGCTGCGGGGTCGCTTGATAAGACTTCATCCGCGCACTTGAACACAATCGGGACAAATCCTAAAGCGCGGTTCATGTCGTCGAACATGCTAAATGCTGGCTGCAGCTCTAGGCGCGCTTCTATAAGCCCATCCTGGACGCGGAGCACTTCTTGACCGCGGATTCCGTTTCGCATTCCTAAGATTGGCTTCATCGCGGCCTCAAGGGCCGGATTGTTGGACTCGCTTCCCGAATAAGCCATCGAACCGCCGACAATCCTAGCATAGGAGCCAAGCCCTGGGGCCAAAGGACGCCCGGGGTCAATCACGATCTTTCCCGCCCTCTCGATTGCCTCCGGGCCAAGAAGATTCTTGATTGCGTAGATAGCGCTTTCGGTTTCTTCGAGCTGCCAAGTCAACAATGGTTCGAAGGGGGCGCCGGTCTGGTAAGCTTTGAACTCGCGACCGTTTGTTATGAGATAGTATCTAGCACCAACTTCGGGATGTGCGGCATAAGTATGCGCTTGCTGTGCATCCTCTAAGCAAAGTTCGTTGGCAGGCGATTTGACCTCTACAATCCAGCGACCGAAAGGGATCACCTCGCAAACATAATCCGCACGGCCTTGCAATCTAGGATCTCGACCCGGTGACTTTCTTCCGAGAAATGACTGATCGTAGCGGAGGGTGAGCTCGGTGCGAATGTTGGCGACCGAGCCGTGACGATAGCCGAGTGTCGTGAGCAGAGGTCGAACGATCGCCTCTCTCACATCAGTTTCATTCATTTCCGTGACATTCAGCGACTCGAACATCGTCTATCCAACCGCAACCGGAGGGCGAGCGCAAGCACTTCCCCTAATATGCTGACCAGCTCTTGCCGTCCCAAACAAAGCTCACTGATCCAAAGTCGCCCGCTAGTGTCCACTCGGGCATCCCGTCGATTAGACCGCCGTCCGCGCGAATCTTCACCTCAGACTTAGACGAATTGCCCTTTTTATCCTTTATCGAGACCGTTTTTCCCTTCGGGAAGCCGGAAGGTAATAGCACGATCGGCGAGACATCGGCCGAGAGGTTGAGCTGGATGAGGTCGTCGGAAGGCGTAACCCGATATGGATTTTCCGTGGTGACCTCGGCAATCCGAATTTGATATGGCGAGCGGCCATCTTGAGCCAGACGAAGTCGCTCCTCCAGCACTGAAATGCGACCGCTATAATAGAACGAGGCCGCTCCATATCCGAGGCCGCCTGCGAGAGCGGCCACCAAAAGCGTCCATTTCACACCGGCTCGGGTGGTTGGGAAGCTGTCGACCGCTTTATCGAATTGGTCCGAAAAACCCATTAGCGCGACAGGTCCCCTAGCTCTGACCGATACCGCATCATCGTCGTCACTTCTTCGCCTTCAGCCCGATCTCGACCAGCCGCTTAATGGCGTCAGATCGCGTGGTCTCATTCTTTGCCGCCCATTGATCAATCGCCGCAACAATCTCCACAGGTATCCGGGATGACACCATAGGATCGCGGCCCGTGGCTGGCCGGCCTCGTTTTGATTTTTGGTCTACCTTTATTGACTTCTTCATGATTTTTGGTCTACCATAAATACAGGCTGAGGGGAAGTTGCGAGCTTCCGCCCCAGCCCTAACCTCAACCACGAAGGACACTTATCAACATGATCGAGGCTGATCGCGTGCATAGCACGCCACCCCTAAACACGTCTGTACCTAACCCGGCCGATGCGCGGTCCGCTGGCTCAGCGGACTCGCAGAATTCGATTGCTGCCCAACCAGCCACCGGACAGCCTGAAACGGGAGAACGCACCAGCGACTCTCCTAGCCCCATTGCGAGCCCATCGAACGTCATCGACCTGTCGGCTAGGCGAGCAGCGAGCGCCCTGCCTCCTCAAAACGTCTCCGAAGTCAAGATGGCGCCGCAGACCGAGACCGCCAGAAACGCCCGTTTGCGGGATCAGCGCCGCGTCGCATGGAACGCAGCCGAGGCGCGCACACGCTATTGGTCTGCCCGGATGAAGCTGCACAGTGCAATCGAGAGCGCAGGCCGGTGGGGAGCCTTTCCTAAGGGCATGGTGGAAGAGGAGCACGACCACGACCCGGATGGTTGGATGTCCTTGGTCCGTTGTTTCAGGTCAGCGATCGCGAAACAGCTTCTGACCCCAGCTTGGCGAACAGCCGATGTTACATGGAAGCGAAAGGCCCTCGCGGCACGGGAGCACAGATACACCGACCTCTCGGACGAGCAAGTTGAGACGGCGATCCAGCAGGATGTCGAGTTTTTGACGGCCCATCCTATGCGCCGCAAGTCGGGGGAGCGATCAGCATGAGCAACATCGTTGAATTTCGGCTGCCCGATCGCTTTGAGAACGAGGCGGATATCGAGGACATCGTTACGCTGACTGATTTGCTTTGCGTGATGATGGCGCAACCTGATGCGGATACGGCCCTGGTGGGAATGCACCGTGTCATGCTGATCATTTCGGACCACGCCCACGCGCTTCGGGAACGCCTCTACGGGAGCAAGCCGTGAAGCGCCGGCGCCGATAGCACCGGAAGGCTACCGGCAGCGGCCAGCAGTCGGGTTGTCTTACTGCGGCTGACAAGAGCGACCTAGATCGGTAGGCTGGTCTTCTTTATCCAGCTTACCGGTTCTGATGATGAGGGTATTGGCGGTCGTCGCCGTGCTACTACTGCCAACCAATCCGCTTCGCGCCGGGGCCACCATCGTAGGTGCCGGTTCGCAGTCGTGCTCGGCTTGGACGAACAGAACCAAGAATGCGGTAGTAAAGGGCGCTTTCGAATCCTGGGTTGTAGGCTTCATCAGCGGTCTGAATGTTAGCGGCGATAGAGAAATTGTCGGAGGCGGTGACTTTACAGCGATAATTGCTTGGATGGACCAGCGCTGTCGATCTCGTCCGACCGACCAAATTGGAATCGCAGCCCTAGATCTCGCGATGGAATTAGCTGGCAACGCAGCGAAGCGCTGACCCGCCGGTCCCGGCCGGCTGGCCTTCCTTCAGAACTGCCCAATTTGGGAGTACGATCTGAGGATCGATTCGGGTGGATCTCCGTTAGGCGGGCATGAGCATCCAGGCGATCACGCGGGCGGTAACGGTGGCCCTTCTTGGCCTACTTGTCTCTGCTTGCGTGAGCTCCGACCAGGTCACGTCCAGTTCGACAGTTCGATCAGGCGCACCATGGGCGCGAGACCTTAGTGAGCCGCCCCCAAGCCGACAGCCCGCCGATGCCGCAATCCCTGCGATAAAAGCGGATTTAAATGCCGCGCGCGAGAGAGCGTTGCGATAGTGCGGGCGCCGGTTCACGCTGGCGGGCCCTGTGCTACGACTTGCCCAGCCGCGCCGATCGTGCGGACCGTCGCGGCGCTGGCCGCAGGAGCTGTCCAATAGCAGCGCCTGCGGCCATTCGCGCTTGGAAGCCAAATCTGCGCTCAAGCCGGCGGGCTGATGGCGAACATTCGAGATGACGCCCGCCTGCGATGAAGCTGTGCAATTCCGCTTGCGTTCACGCCTCGGTTGAGGAATCTTCTTCGTTTTTTAGGAGCTCAAAGCGTGCAAAAAAAACCTGAACTGGATCCAGACTTCGTCGACGTCATCATTCAGACCCTGTCGGTCCTATCCAATGTTGCAACGCTCGGTTCAACGTGGCTGATGCTTCGCGGACAATCGCCGAATCCGGCCGCGCCGCCTCAATTTGACGAGTCTCAAAGGGATAATATTCGACACACGCTTCGATTACTGCGGCGCTCGCTGGAAGATACGTTCGAAGCAGCAGAGTCGGTCTTGCGGGTCCTGGAAGAAAGCCGCCGACGCTACCCACAGTCAGGGGACATCCTCGAGGACAGTGTTAGGTTTGGTAAAGCCAGCCTGCTTACGGTCGAGGAGTTCGGCCACCTAAGCGGCCACCTCAGCAATTTGGAGAACAGCGCGATGCAGGCCCGAAATGCAGCTCGCAATCTGCAAATAATGGCGCGACACACCACCTCACTCGCTGGAATCGACATTTCCTTCAATCCAGACGCGTTCAATGCTCAGCTCAACTCAATCCTCTTCGAGAGCCGGAATGTTGGAGAGGCCATGGAAAAGTTGCGATTGGCACAGCAGCAGGCTGAAGATTTTGTAGTTGATGTCGAGAAGGCACTGCGACGCAACTGAGAGCAAGTGGATCTCAGCAGGGGCAGAGCAGAGCAGAGTGCCGGACAAAGCGGCATCGTAACCGCCTCGCAAATTATCGATTCCTCGTGGCTCGGAGCGCGCGCGAGCTACTGCGCGTCGTGGGTGTGGAAAAGCCCCAAGCGACTGCGGGGCTTCGGTCCCGCCTTTCACTTTATCACTCCGGTGCGGAGTCATCGCGCGGGTTGGGCTGGCGGAGATTTTCGATATCGATGTGTCGCACCATCGCCCGCGCCTCGTCACCTGAATTGGGCATGTGCCACAGAGCACGTCGGGCGATCGCGCGCAGGAGCGCAATTTGGTCTGCGGTCGGATGTGGGCCGGACGACCGCTCGCTCGCTGCCAGCGCTCCGTCGACGAAGTGATGGGCCGTCATGCGTGCCCAGCTCTCGCGGTCAGGCATTCTCTGGCGCGCCGTACATCGATCGATACAGCGAGGTCTTTGCGGCCAGAAGCGACTGCATCCGCCCCACGTCACCGGCAAATCGTGCGGCGTCGAGCAGCCGGCCTAGCTCGGCTCGGCGAACTTCGAATTGGGTCGGGCTCATGGTCCTGTTCTCCAGGTGAGCGCGCATCGTGAACGATTCGCCAAGGACCCGCGAGACGGGAACTATACGGATCAATAGCCGTGAGGTGCGCACCCTGGTCAGAACTCTCGATCGAGTTGCTTCATGGTTGTCGCGGTGACGACGGCCAACAGAGCCATTGCAAGCAGGATGTAGCCGATTGCGAGGATGCCCATAGCTCAGCCCTCGCAACGAAGGTCGAGGGTGGATGGGATGGTGGGCAGTGACGGGCTCGAACCGCCGACATCCTGCGTGTAAAGCAGGCGCTCTACCAACTGAGCTAACCGCCCGGGATTTGTTACCCGACAAGTTACCCGAGCGAAGCATACCCGGCATAACCTATTGATTTTACTGGCCTTGACTCTCGGTGTAAACGAGATGCTCTAACCAGCTGAGCTAATCGCCCCTCGCCGCCTCTTTATCCCTACCCGCCCGTGATGGGCAAGTCCGGAACGTCAATCCCCCGGCCTCCCCGGCAGCAGCGGCACTGCGTCGATCCACACCGCCGCTGACTGGCACCAGATCTGCCTGACGGGACGCAGTTTGTCGCGCTGGCGGATTGAGCCCCAGCGGATGCCCCAATCGTCGGCCTGGTCGCTCTCGCCGCTGGTGAACAGTGGGGAACCGCAGTCGGCGCAGAAGTGCTGTAAGCGCATCCGGCCGTTGTCGCCGCGCTTGCCGTAGACCTTTGGCGCGCCGGCGGTCAGCCTGACGTCGGCCTTGGTGCAAATCGCGGTCACCCGGAACGGCGATCCCGTCAGGGTCTGGCAGTCCCGGCAATGGCAGACCGACACAGCCTCGGGGTCGATCTCGGCCTCAAAGGTGATCTGCCCGCAATGGCACTGCCCGTCGATCTGCATCGCCCTGATCCCCTGCCCCTCAAACAAAAACGGCGCCCGAAGGCGCCGTTTTATCATCTTTCGCTGAACCTTAGTGAGCGGTCAGTCCGCCGGCGGCCTCGTCCCCGTCCGGCTTCACCGTCACCTTGGTGTCCTCTTCCCAGACGATCGGCACGGGCTTCTTCACCAGCGCCTTGGCGACGACGTCGTCCAGACGCGACACCGGGATGATCTCCATGCCGCCCTTGATCGCATCGGAAATCTCGGTGAGATCCTTGGCGTTGTCCTCGGGGATCAGCACCGTCTTGATGCCGCCGCGGGCAGCGGCCAGCAGCTTCTCCTTCAGGCCACCGATCGGCAGCACGCGGCCGCGCAGCGTGATCTCGCCGGTCATCGCGACATCGTGGCGGACCGGAATGCCGGTCATGACCGAGATGATCGCGGTGGCCATCGCCACGCCCGCCGACGGACCGTCCTTCGGCGTCGCGCCTTCCGGCACGTGCACGTGGATGTCGCGCCGGTCGAACAGCGGCGGCTCGATGCCGTAGACGATCGCACGCGAGCGCACGTAGGACGCCGCCGCCGAGATCGACTCCTTCATCACGTCGCGCAGATTGCCCGTAACCGTCATCTTGCCCTTGCCGGGCATCATGACGCCTTCGATGGTCAACAGCTCGCCGCCGACATCGGTCCAGGCAAGGCCCGTGACGATACCGACCTGCGGCTCGCTCTCGATCTCGCCGAAGCGGTACTTCGGCACGCCGAGCAACTCTTCCAGAGTCTTCTCGGTGACCTTGACCGACTTCTTCTTGGAGATCATCAGCTCCTTCACCGCCTTGCGGGCGAGTGTGGAGAGCTCACGCTCCAGATTACGCACGCCCGCTTCGCGGGTGTAGCGGCGGATCAACAGCAGCAGCGCGTCGTCGTCGATCGAGAACTCCTTGGAGTCCAGGCCGTGCTTGGACACCGCGTTCGGGATCAGATGCTTGCGCGCGATCTCGACCTTCTCGTTCTCGGTGTAGCCCGCGATCCGGATGATCTCCATGCGGTCCATCAGCGGCCCCGGAATATTGAGCGTATTCGCGGTCGTGATGAACATCACGTTGGACAGATCGTAGTCGACCTCGAGGTAGTGGTCGTTGAAGGTCCCGTTCTGCTCGGGGTCGAGGACCTCGAGCAGCGCCGAAGACGGATCGCCGCGGAAATCGGCGCCCATCTTGTCGATCTCGTCCAGCAGGAACAGCGGATTGGACGACTTCGCCTTCCGCATCGACTGGATGATCTTGCCGGGCATCGAGCCGATATAGGTGCGGCGGTGACCGCGGATCTCGGCCTCGTCGCGCACGCCGCCGAGTGAGACGCGCACGAATTCGCGCCCGGTCGCCTTCGCGATCGACTTGCCGAGCGAGGTCTTGCCGACGCCGGGAGGTCCGACGAGGCACAGGATCGGGCCCGTCAGCTTGTTGGCGCGCGACTGCACCGCGAGATACTCGACGATACGGTCCTTGACCTTCTCGAGCCCGTAATGATCGGCATCCAAGGTGGCTTGCGCCGACTCCAGGTCCTTCTTCACCTTGGACTTCTTGTTCCACGGGATCGACAGCAGCCAATCCAGATAGTTGCGCACGACGGTCGCTTCCGCGGACATCGGCGACATCTGGCGCAGCTTCTTCAATTCGTGCTGCGCCTTCTCGCGCGCTTCCTTGGAGAGCTTGGTCTTGGAGATCTTCTCTTCGAGATCGGCGAGCTCGTCGCGACCGTCGTCGTCGCCGAGCTCCTTCTGGATCGCCTTCATCTGCTCGTTGAGATAATACTCGCGCTGGGTCTTCTCCATCTGGCGCTTGACGCGCGAGCGGATGCGCTTCTCGACCTGCAGCACCGAGATCTCGCTCTCCATCAGGCCCAGCACCTTCTCGAGGCGCGTGGTGACGGACAGCGTCTCCAGGATACCCTGGCGATCCGCGATCTTGACGGCGAGATGCGAGGCAACGGTGTCGGCGAGCTTGGCGAAATCGGTGATCGCCTGCACGACGCCGACGACCTCGGCCGAGATCTTCTTGTTGAGCTTCACGTAGCTCTCGAAATCGGACACGACCGAGCGCGACAGTGCCTCCGCCTCGACCGATTTCGCATCGGTGTCGGCGAGCGCAATCGCGGTCGCTTCGTAATACTCGCTGCGATCGGTGTATTTCTGCACGCGCGCACGCTCGAGCCCTTCGACCAGCACCTTCACGGTGCCGTCGGGAAGCTTCAAGAGCTGAAGCACGCTGGCGAGCGTACCGGTCTCGTAAATGGCATCGGGCGCCGGATCATCGTCGGACGCGTTCTTCTGCGTCGCGAGCATGATCAGCGCGTCGTTCTTCATCACCTCTTCGAGCGCGCGGATCGACTTCTCGCGACCGACGAAGAGCGGAACGATCATGTGCGGGAAGACGACGATGTCGCGCAGCGGCAGCACGGGATAGGCGTGCGTTTCGCCATGGACGATGGTTGGCCGGGGTTTTGGATTAGTCATGGCCTTTTCCTTTTGCTTTGCCCCCTTGCACGCAGCCCGCCATGCTCATGCGCAACCGCCACAAGGTGCCGAGGTGATCCAGAAAACCGGCCTACCACTCTAAGGTTGGACCGGGCTTGCCGAATCGGAACTGAGGCGAATCTTGAAGAGAATTCTCGCTCGCCGCCGACATTAGGTGGCTATCGACCGGGGGGGTGTCAAGTCATTGAAAGACGCGCGCCATCAGGCGCTTACGCACGCGTATAAGCGACGCAACATCGGCTGCGGAGAACCATTCCGCAGCCGCTACTGTCAAAGACGATTGGAGCGTTCCAGCGCCGCAAATCAGGCGCTGGCGTTCTCGACGGCGCGATCAGACCGATCGGCGTAGATGTAGAGCGGACGCGCCGTACCTTCCACGACTTCGCGCGAAATCACGACTTCTTCCACACCTTCCAGGCCCGGCAGGTCGAACATGGTCTCGAGCAGGATCGCCTCGAGGATCGAACGCAGACCACGCGCGCCGGTCTTGCGCTCGATCGCCTTGCGGGCGACCGCGCCAAGCGCCTCGTCGGCGAAGGTCAGCTCGATGTTCTCCATCTCGAACAGCCGCTGGTACTGTTTCACCAGCGCGTTCTTCGGCTCGGTGAGGATCTTCTTCAGCGAAGTCTCGTCGAGATCCTCGAGCGTCGCCACGACCGGCAGACGGCCGACGAATTCGGGGATGAGACCGTACTTCAGGAGGTCCTCAGGCTCGACGTGACGGAAGATCTCGCCGGTACGGCGATCCTCCGGCGCGAGCACCTGGGCAGCGAAGCCGATCGAGGTCGACCGCCCGCGCGCCGAGATGATCTTCTCGAGGCCGGCGAACGCACCGCCGCAGATGAACAGGATGTTGGTGGTATCCACCTGCAGGAACTCCTGCTGCGGATGCTTGCGGCCGCCCTGCGGCGGGACCGAAGCCACCGTGCCTTCCATGATCTTGAGCAGCGCCTGCTGCACGCCCTCACCCGACACGTCGCGCGTGATCGAGGGGTTGTCGGACTTGCGGCTGATCTTGTCGATTTCGTCGATGTAGACGATGCCGCGCTGGGCGCGCTCGACA
Organism: Bradyrhizobium sp. Pa8; assembly: GCF_052588265.1. Lineage (NCBI taxonomy): Bacteria > Pseudomonadati > Pseudomonadota > Alphaproteobacteria > Hyphomicrobiales > Nitrobacteraceae > Bradyrhizobium > Bradyrhizobium sp. Pa8. The sequence continues at coordinate 5,376,695 of NZ_CP176767.1, forward strand.
TTGTAGTCGGCGGCCTGGAGCAGCTTCAGGATGATGTTCTCGACGTCCTCGCCGACATAGCCGGCTTCGGTCAGCGTCGTTGCATCGGCCATCGTGAACGGCACGTCCAGGATGCGGGCGAGCGTCTGCGCGAGCAGCGTCTTGCCCGAACCGGTCGGACCGATCAGCAGGATGTTCGACTTCGCGAGTTCGACGTCGTTGTGCTTGGTCTGGTGGTTGAGGCGCTTGTAGTGGTTGTGCACCGCGACCGACAGGACCTTCTTCGCATGGCTCTGGCCGATGACGTAATCGTCCAGGACCTTGCAGATTTCCTTCGGCGTCGGAATGCCGTCGCGCGACTTCACGAGCGAGGATTTGTTCTCCTCGCGGATGATGTCCATGCAGAGCTCAACGCACTCGTCGCAGATGAAGACCGTGGGACCCGCGATCAGTTTGCGGACTTCGTGCTGGCTCTTGCCGCAGAACGAGCAATACAGTGTGTTCTTGGAGTCGCTCGTGCCGACCTTACTCATTCATGTCTCCGTCCGCGGTTCGATCCCGCTCCGCTCGATCGCTCCATTCCGGCACGCAGGCCGTATGAAGTTCAAATAGAGCAAATTCCGTACCAAAAAAGACCCTACGCGCTACATCCCGTGCGAATCACGGTCACTCGATTCTCCGCGATCATAGCCGATCAATCGTAGCCAACCATGCTGTCACCCGACTATCAAGAATTCGCTAATCGAGGGGGTGCTGGCTACCCGTGACAATACCGTGATTTCACGTCTTGGCACGGACGAAGTGATCGAAATCGCCCCGGAGTTGCTGGATTGCCACGAAAAACAAGCACGAAAGCGGAACTTTCTGCCTGTCGCGGGGCGCAAGACTGCTTTTTGCGCCCTTGCGCAGTACGCCGTTAACGTCAACGTCGCCCTGACGATCCCGGGAAATCCCATAGGTATTCCAGGGATCGATGTTGCAGCCCCGTTCGCGTTACTGCGGTTTCGCCGCCGGCTCCTCGGCGCGCTTGTCGATGACCTTGTCGACCAGGCCGAACTCCTTGGCGTCGTTCGCGGTCAGGAACTTGTCGCGTTCCAGCGCGTCCTCGATCGTCTTGTAGGTCTGACCGGTGTGCTTCACGTAGATCTCGTTGAGCCGCTTCTTCAGGTTCAGGATTTCCTGCGCGTGCAGCATGATGTCGGTGGCCTGGCCCTGGAAGCCGCCGGAGGGCTGATGCACCATGATGCGCGCGTTCGGCAGCGAGAAGCGCATGTCCTTCTCGCCGGCGGCGAGCAGCAGCGAGCCCATCGAGGCGGCCTGGCCCGTGCACAGCGTCGAGACCGGCGGGCGGATGAATTGCATGGTGTCGTAAATCGCAAGGCCCGACGTCACCACGCCGCCCGGCGAGTTGATGTACATCGAGATTTCCTTCTTCGGATTTTCCGCCTCAAGGAACAGGAGCTGCGCGACCACCAGCGTCGACATGCCGTCCTCGACCGGCCCGGTCAGGAAAATGATGCGCTCCTTCAACAGGCGCGAGAAGATGTCGTAGGCGCGCTCGCCACGGTTGGTCTGCTCGACCACCATGGGCACGAGGTTCATGTAGGTTTCAACCGGATCGCGCATGAGTCACCTAGGGTTTTAGGAGGCGGACATTGCCAGTCCTGGCTGCCAGTTTGGCAGATTTGCCGGAAGGCCGATGGACGCCAGTGATGCAGGAAGTGGGTAGAGGTAGAACGCTTGGTATAAGACTTGGGTACAGGGCGTACCGACAGATATAGCCCAATTCGCGCCAGACAAGTGCGGAGCGAATTAAGGCTTAATCCACGGGGCACTTGAAGCTGATTCTCGCAAACAGGCCCAGCCAGCCAGATGGCTAGCCGGGCCCCTTCGCTGATCATCCTTAATGGAAGGCTTTCTCAAAGCCTTCAGGCTGCGGTCTTTTCCGCGTCCTCGTCCTTGTAGAGGTCCTCGCGCGAGACCTTCTTCTCGGTCACGTTGGCGAGCTCGAGGATGAAGTCCACGACCTTGTCCTCGTAGATCGGTGCACGAAGCTGGGCCAACGCCTGGGCGTTGCTGCGGTAATAGTCCCAGACTTCCTTCTCGCGGCCCGGCATCGAGCGCGCGCGCTCGATCACGGCACGGCCGACCTCGTCGTCGGTCACGGTGATCTTGTTCTTCTCGCCGATCTCGGACAGCACGAGGCCGAGCCGCACGCGGCGGTCGGCGATCTTGCGGTACTCGTCCTTGGCCTTGTCTTCTGTGGTATCCTCGTCCGCGAAGGTCTTGCCGGCCGAATCCATCTCGGCCTTGACCGAGTTCCACATCAGATTGAACTCCTCGTCGACGAGCGACGGCGGCGCTTCGAAGCGATGCGCCTCGTCGAGGCGGTCGAGCAGCGCACGCTTGACGCGCTGGCGCGTCGCGCCGGCGAACTCGGCAGCCAGACGCTCGCGCGCGGCTTCCTTCAGCTTGTCCAGCGATTCGAGGCCAAGCGTCTTGGCGAACTCGTCGTCGATCGCGACGTCCTGCGGCGCCTCGATCGAGGTCGCGGTGGTCTCGAACTCGGCCGGCTGGCCGGCGAGCTTGTCGTTCATGTAGTTCTTGGGGAACGGCACTTTCAGCGTACGCGTCTCGTTCGCGCCGATGCCGGTGAGCTGCTCCTCGAAGCCCGGGATGAAGGTGTTCGAGCCGATCACGACCTGGATGCCCTCGCCGGTGCCGCCCTCGAAGACTTCGCCGTTGATGGTGCCCTTGAAGCTGATGGTGACGCGGTCGCCCGACTCGGCCTTGGCGCCGTCGGCCTTCGCGGCATAGCCACGGTTGGTGTCGGCGATGCGCTTGATCGCCTCGTCGACATCGGTGTCGGACACGTCAGCGACGGGCTTCTCGACCTGGAAGCTCTTGAAATCGGCGAGCGCAATCGCGGGCACCACTTCGATCGCGACCGTATAGGTCAGATCGGTCTTGCCGTTGAGCAGCTCCTCGACCTCGGCCTGCTCGCTCGGCATGGTGATCTTCGGCTCGGTCGCAAGCTTGAAGCCACGGTCGGAGAACAGCTGCGTGTTGGTGTCGCGGATGGTCTGGTCGATGGTCTCGGCCATCACCGAGCGGCCATAGACCTTCTTCAGGTGAGCGACCGGCACCTTGCCGGGACGGAAGCCGTTGATGCGGACCTTGTCCTTGAGATCGACGAGTTTGGCACCGGCCTTGGCGTCGAGATCAGACGCGGGAACGCTGATCTTGAACTCGTGCTTCAAACCTTCCGAGAGGGTTTCTGTGACCTGCATGGCGTCCAATCTTCTTCTCGCTCGGCCCCGGCACGCATGCGTCGGGACGCTGTCATTAATCGAACCGGCGCGAGGCAAGACGCCTCAACGCCGGTGGTTCATCGGACCACTTCCGCCGGAAACACTCCGTGAGGAAGCAGCCCTTCGGTAATCCGTGCAAACGCTGAAAGCGCTTGGTGCGGGCGGAGGGACTCGAACCCCCACAACTTTCGTCACTGGAACCTAAATCCAGCGCGTCTACCAGTTCCGCCACGCCCGCGTGAATTTGCATCAAGACCGGCCGCGATGCCGCGGGCGGCCGGGCTTATAGCATGTGCCTGACTGTTCGCAGCAAAAAAATGGTCCGATAGAGGCAGGCTTTAAGTAGGCGCGACGGCTGGACTTATCCAGCGCTTCATGGTCCGCATCGAGCCATGAAAACGCGGATCGCTGACCCGACCCGGCGCGAGGTTTTGGCCGGACTTGGAGCTGGACTTGGAGCTGGACTTCGAGCCGGATTTGGAGCCGGACTCGGAGCCTCCGCGGCCGGGCTGATCGCCGGCGGTGCGGCCCCCGCTGTCACCGCCCAGCTCGCCCTGCAGGCAAGGCCGGCAACCCTGGCGCTCAGGCCGGGTCAGCCGGCGACACCGATCTGGGAGCTGGCCGCCGCAAGTCATATCGGGAACGTCCGTCTCAAGCGAGGCGACCGCTGCGAGGTGGTCTTTCGGAACGACCTGCCTGTCCCGCTTGCGCCAGTCTGGTACGGCCTGAATGGCCCGGCCGCGGCCGACCCGTTGCGAGGGCGTACGCCGACCGCGCCGGACGCGACTGAAACCTCAATTGTTTCAATACCAAATGCAGGAACTCTGGCAGCCGACTTCCGCCTCTTCGAAGACGGTCTGAAGCTGCCCGCGCGCCCGCTTCCGATCATCGCCGGCGAGACCAACCCCGTCGCCGTCGACCGCGACGAGGTCCTGTTGATCGAGGAATGGCGGCTGCGGCCGGATGGGACCGCGCTTCCGCCCGGCCGCGCCCCCGGGGATACGACACCGCTCTTTACCCTCAATGGCCGGACTTCATTCGAACTCTCAGCGGCGGCCGGCGAGCGGCTGCGGCTGCGCTTTATCAACGGCTCGCAACGTTCTGTTCTGGCGATCAAATTGGAAGGCCACGACGTCCAGGTGATGGCCCTGGACGGACAGCCGGCCGAGCCGTTCCCGGCCCGCAACGGCGCCCTGGTGCTCGCCCCCGGCGCACGCGCCGACGCCTTCGTGGATGCGGCCACATCGGCCTCATTCCTGTTGCATGACGGCAAGGAGGCGCGCCGGGTCGGGAGCCTCTCGATATCAGGCAAGCTCGAGCGGCGCGCGCCGCTGTTGCCGCCACAGCCGCTCCCCCTGAACGACCTCCCCGAGAAGCTCGACCTCAAAGGCGCCCTGCGGTTCGATGTCGCGCTCGGCGCGTCCGAGGCCGGCTGGGCACGGCCTGCAAGCTTCTCCGTCTCCTCCAATCCCGCCTTCCGCGCCAGGACCGGCCGCACCGTCGTGCTGGCCCTCAAGAACCCCGGACCGGTCACGACCGTATTTCACCTGCACGGCCATCATTTCCGCCTGCTCGACAAGCTCGACGACGGCTGGAAGCCCTACTGGCTCGACACGCTCGCAATCGAGCCCGGCCAGACCCAGCGCATCGCGTTCGCGGCGACCTCACCCGGACGCTGGCTGATCGAATCCGTCGTGACCGACTGGGCCGCGCCGCGGCTGGTGCGCTGGTACGCGGTCGAGTGAGCGACTACCGGCGCGTCCAGAGGTAGCGAGCGTCGGGCTCCCGCTCCTCGTTCCGCGCCCCGTCGGTCTGCTCGACCAGTGCGAACCCGCGCGCCTCATAGAAGCGCCGCGCCGGCGCGTTGCGCTGGAAGGTCCAGAGCTCCAGCCGGTCGCTGGCCCGCTTGGCGACGTCGAGGAGTTCTGTGCCGACGCCGCGCCCCTGGGCGACGGGAAGCACATAGAGCTGCTCGACCCAACCTTCGCGGAAGGCAATCATCCCGCTCAGGACGTCATCATCGAACCGTCCCCACACACGGCACGTCGTGAAAACGCGCTCGCGGTAGAACCAGCGGTCCTCATCGGGCGTGTGCAGCCCAACGAGCCACGGCATCGCCTGATCAAAAGCAATTCGATGGACCTGCGCGGCCTCACCCATATCGGTGAGCGCGAGCTGCCTGAGCACTAGTACTCCACCCCGAGCGCATTATAGATCCGCCGGTGCACGGCCGGCAGCGTCTCGGTGAGGTCCTCCGCGATCAGGCCCGGGCCCGCCTCGCTTCCCGCCTCGCCATGCATCCAGACGCCGATGCTGGCGGCCTCGAAGGCCGGCACGCCCTGCGCCAGAAGTCCTGCGATGATGCCGGCGAGCACGTCGCCCGCGCCCGCCGTGGCGAGCCAGGGCGGCGCGTTGGCGGCGATGGTGGCGCGGCCGTCGGGGGCGGCGATCGTCGTGTCCGGCCCCTTCAGCAGCACCACCGCACCACAGCGTTCGGCCGCGGCGCGGACGCGCTCCAGCTTAGAGCGGCCTGGATATTTGTTGCTGAGGTCGGAGAACAGGCGCGGAAACTCACCCTCGTGCGGCGTCAGCACCACCGCATTGTCCTGCGAGGACTTGATCGATTCAAACAGCCGCTCGGGGTTTGCGGCAAAGCTCGTCAGCGCATCCGCGTCCAGCACCAGATGCCGCTGCGCGTGAAGCGCCGTGTGGACCAGATCGCAGGTGCGATCGCCGACGCCCGCGCCGGGGCCGATCAGGCAGGTGTTGTAGCGCTTGTCGCCGAGCAACGCGCCAAACTCGATCGCGGTGTCGCAGGCGCGAACCATCACCGCAGTCAGCGCGCTGGCATTGATCGCGAGCGCATCGCGCGGGGTCGCCAGCGTCACGAGGCCCGCTCCTGCCCGCAAAGCGCCACGGGCGGCGAGCCGCGCCGCGCCGGTCGCGGCGGCATCGCCCGAGACCGCCAGCACGTGGCCCCGTGCGTATTTGTGGCCGTCGATGCGCGGCACCGGAAAGGCAGCGCCCCAGAAATCCGGATCGTTCTCGAAGGTCTGTGGCGCGATCTCGTCCAGCACCTGCGCGTCGATGCCGATGTCGGCGACGCGCACGTGGCCGCAATGCATCCGGCCGGGCAGCAGCAAATGCGCCGGCTTCTTGCGGAAGAAGGTGACGGTCTCGACCGCGTTCACCGCCGCGCCCATCACGGATGCGCTGGTGCCGTTGATGCCGCTCGGCAGGTCGACCGCGAGCACCAAGGCGCCGTTGGCGTTGATCGCTTCGATCATCGCGTGCGCCTCGCCGTCGACCGGGCGACTGAGGCCCGCGCCGAACAGCGCATCGATGATCAAGGCGGGCTTTCCGATCGCCTGCGGATTGAACGGCAGCACCGGGTGCTTCCAGCCGCGCGCGGCGGAGGCCGCGTCACCCTGGAGCTGGTCGCGCTCGCACATCAGGATCACCGAGACGTCGCGGCCTTGCGCGGCGAGCTCGGCGGCCGCGACAAAACCGTCGCCGCCATTGTTGCCGGGGCCGGCCACGATCAGGATCGGCCCCTCCTCCACCAGCGCATTGGCGGCCTCGGCGACCGCCTGGCCCGCGCTGAGCATCAGCTTGAAGCCGGGCGTGCCTGCCGCAATACTGAGCTGGTCAGCGCGCTGCATTTCGGCGGTGGTCAGAACTTCCATGCCACTTCCCTGGTCCAAACGCCTTTTCAACAGGCATCTTCCGTGCCGACCCACCCGACAGAACAACGATTTGCACAGATATTGAACTGTTTGCCTATTTCGTAGTCTGCGGTATTTTGGGCCGGTCGGCTCCACCTATCAGAGATGCACGTTAAAAGGCTGATAACGCTCCAATAATCAGGGCATTTGCAACTTGGCATAGACCCTGCTTTCGAGGAAGCCGCTTCGGTTCGTCGTGCTCACTGGCAATCTATCAGGGTGTGGCCGGCCGTTGTTGCCGGGCTGGTCAGGCATCCCGGCATAGCGAAGACAAGATCGTGCGTTAAGAAAAGCGCATCCTGACGAAGACGTTGCTATTTGATCGAAAGGCCGGGAGGCGCGCAGTGAAGAAAATCGAAGCCATCATCAAGCCATTCAAGCTCGACGAGGTGAAGGAAGCGCTTCAGGAAGTCGGCCTTCAAGGCATCACCGTGACCGAGGCCAAGGGCTTTGGCCGGCAGAAGGGCCACGCCGAGCTTTACCGCGGCGCAGAATACATCGTCGACTTCCTTCCCAAGGTGAAGATCGAGATCGTGATCGGCGACGATCTGGTCGAGCGCGCCATCGACGCGATCCGCCGCGCCGCGCAGACCGGGCGCATCGGTGACGGCAAGATTTTCGTCTCCAATATCGAAGAGGCGATCCGCATCCGGACCGGCGAATCCGGGCTGGACGCTATCTGAGCCGGGTGCTATCCCGCATTTTGCGACACTCCGACAAGAAAAAGGCTGCTTCGGCGGCCTGATTTTGTTTGTGCGCTCGCGCGCGAACTCGCCAAAAGCGAGAACAATCCTGCTCACCTGGAAACCGACCCGCAGAGCCAAAAGGGGTATGCATGAAGACCGCCAAAGACGTCCTGAAATCGATCAAGGACAACGACGTCAAATACGTCGACCTGCGCTTCACCGATCCGCGCGGCAAGTGGCAGCATGTGACGTTCGACGTCAGCATGATCGATGACGACATTTTCGCCGAAGGGACGATGTTCGACGGCTCCTCGATCGCCGGCTGGAAGGCGATCAACGAGTCCGACATGTGCCTGATGCCGGATCCGGTGACCGCGACGATCGACCCGTTCTTCGCCGAGACCACCATGGTCATCACCTGCGACGTGCTCGAGCCGACCACCGGCGAGCCCTACAACCGCGACCCCCGCGGCATCGCCAAGAAGGCCGAGGCCATGGTGAAGTCGATGGGCGTGGGCGACAGCGTGTTCGTCGGCCCCGAGGCCGAGTTCTTCGTGTTCGACGACGTGCGCTTCTCCGCCAACCCCTACAGCACCGGCTTCCGTCTCGACTCCTCGGAGCTGCCGACCAACTCCGACACCGAATATGAAGGCGGCAATCTCGGCCACCGCGTCCGCACCAAGGGCGGCTACTTCCCGGTGCCGCCGCAGGACTCCGTGCAGGACATGCGCTCCGAAATGCTCGGCGCCATGGCCAAGATGGGCGTCAAGGTCGAGAAGCATCACCACGAAGTCGCGTCCGCCCAGCACGAGCTCGGCATGAAGTTCGACACGCTGACGCTGATGGCCGACCACATGCAGATCTACAAGTACTGCATCCACCAGGTCGCGCACATCTACGGCAAGACCGCCACCTTCATGCCGAAGCCGGTCTATGGCGACAACGGCTCGGGCATGCACGTGCACCAGTCGATCTGGAAGGACGGCAAGCCGGTGTTCGCCGGCAACAAGTACGCCGACCTGTCGGAGACCTGCCTCCACTACATCGGCGGCATCATCAAGCATGCCAAGGCGATCAACGCCTTCACCAACCCGTCGACCAACTCCTACAAGCGTCTGGTCCCGGGCTATGAGGCGCCCGTGCTGCTCGCCTACTCCGCGCGCAACCGCTCGGCCTCCTGCCGCATCCCCTACACCGCTTCGCCGAAGGCCAAGCGTGTCGAGGTGCGCTTCCCCGATCCGCTCGCCAATCCCTATCTCGGCTTCGCCGCGATGCTGATGGCCGGCCTCGACGGCATCAAGAACAAGATCGATCCGGGTCCGGCGATGGACAAGGACCTCTACGACCTGCCGAAGGAAGAGCTGAAGCAGATCCCGACGGTATGCGGCTCGCTCCGCGAGGCGCTCGAAAACCTCGACAAGGACCGCGGCTTCCTCAAGAACGGCGGCGTGTTCGACGACGACTTCATCGACGCCTATATCGAGCTGAAGATGACCGAAGTCGCCCGCTTCGAGATGACCCCGCACCCGGTCGAGTTCGATATGTACTATTCGGGCTAAGCAGCCCAAACTCTCTGCGACAAGCAAAAGGCGCTCCGCGAGGAGCGCCTTTTCGTTTTGGGCCGCCGCAGGTGGATTACGCTAACCCACCCTGCAGGACACGACGCGCCCAATCACCACGTCGCCGTGAAGGCGCGCTGGAGCTCGGCAGGCGCCGTCACGCCGCGCGCGATCAGCAATTGGGTGAGGACGCGGGCCTTCTGCGGATTGAGGTCCTCGGACACGACGAACCCGTTCTTGTCGTCGTCGACCTCGACATTCCGAGTGACGAAGCCGGATCGAACCCGCGTCGAGCGAACGACGATGATGCCCTTCTTCGCCGCCGCTTCGAGCGCATCGAGGGCCTGCTTCGACGTGTTGCCGTCGCCGACGCCGGCCAGCACGATGCCCTTGGCGCCGTGGGAAATAGCATCCTCGATCGGAACGGCGTCCATGTTGGCATGCGAGTAGACGATCTCGACGCGCGGCAATTGCTCGCCTGCCGGGAGCGGATAGGTCGTGCGCTTGAAGCCGGCGGCCTGGGTCATGAAACGGATGCCGCCGGCGGTGTCGACATAGCCGATCGGGCCGTCATTGGGGGAGCTGAACGTCTCAATGCTCGTGGTGTTGGTCTTGGTGATGGAGCGGGCGCTTTGGATCTTGTCGTTCAGCACGGCCATCACGCCACGGCCGCGAGAGCGCGGATCGGCCGCCACCTGCACCGCTTCGTACAGATTGCCGGGGCCGTCCGCACTCACCGCCGTGGCCGGACGCATCGACCCGACGATCACCACCGGCTTGTCGCCGCGTACGACATTGTCGAGAAAGAACGCGGTCTCCTCGAGCGTATCGGTGCCGTGGGTGATGAGGATTCCATCGGCTTCATTCTTGTCGAAGGCGTCCTGGATGCGACGGGCCAGCGCGAACCAGACCTTGTCGTTCATGTCCTGGGACCCGATCGACGAAATCTGTTCGGCGTTGATCTTGGCGAGCTTGTCCAGGCCCGGCACCGACTGCATCAGCTGTTCGCCCGTGATCTGGCCGGATTTGTACGCGCCCGCTGCGCGCGCGTCGGCCTGGCCTGCGATGGTGCCTCCCGTCGCAAGCACGAGGATGCGCGGCAGGCTGCCGGCCGCCGCGTCCTTGCCCGGCTCTGCGGCCTGAGCCACCACGCCGATCCCGCACGTCCAGAGCGCGAATGCGACCAGGGGAATGGTGAACATGGATGTTCGACGTTGGCGAGGGCTGGCTGGTCTGGCGGTAGACTTCGTCATCGAATTGTCCTCCCGTTTAAGTAGGGATCGACATTCGACACCTCCATTTGGGCCGAAGATGGGTCATCTGCCGCTTATGGCTACGGGTTGTCACGACGCGGCAAAAAATGGTCGAGCAGGCCCATCGGCAGCGGAAAGACGACGGTCGAGGACCGCTCGCCCGCGATGTCGTGCAGGGCCGCGAAGTAACGTAGCTGCATCGCCTGAGGCTCCTGCGCGAGAATCCGGCCGGCTTCGACGAGCTTTTCGGCAGCCTGCTGCTCGCCCATCGCATTGATCACCTTGGCCCGCCGCAACCGCTCCGCCTCGGCCTGCTTGGCAATCGCGCGCACCATGGTTTCATTGAGATCGACGTCCTTGATCTCGATGCCGGTGACCTTGATGCCCCAGACGTCGGTTTGCTTGTCGAGAATCTCCTGGATGTCCGCGTTCAACCTGTCGCGCTCGGCAAGCATCTCGTCGAGCTCGTGCTTGCCGAGCACCGAGCGCAACGTGGTCTGGGCCAGCTGGCTGGTGGCGGCCATGTAATCGCCGACCTTGATGATGGCCCGTTCGGGGTCGACGATGCGGAAGTACAGAACGGCGTTGACCTTGACGGAGACGTTGTCCCGCGAAATCACATCCTGCGGCGGCACGACCTGCACCATCACCCGCAGATCCACCTTCACGAGTTGCTGCACGATCGGAATGAGGATGATGAGGCCCGGGCCCTTCACGCCGGTAAAGCGGCCGAGCGTGAAGATGACGCCACGCTCGTATTCGCGCAGGATTCGAATAGCCTGGGACAGGAACATGATGACAAGCAACGCGAGCGCCGCATAGGTCAGATATTCCAGCATCATGATGTACCTCCCTCGCCTGTTGGTGCGCGCCGTATCAGCAGCGTCAGGTCGACGACGTTGGCGACTTCGGCCGTCTCTCCGGGCTTGAACGTTTCGGCGCCGCGCGCCTGCCAGCGCTCACCATGGGCGAAGACATGACCTTCGTTCCCATTCCAGTCGAGAACCTCGGCGGGCAAGCCTCGCATGGCCTGCGCGCCGACCAGTGCAGGGGCCCTGCCGACGCGCCGAAGCGAACCGAGCACGACGAGCGCAAAGCCGACGAACACTGCCGCGGTGATGCCGATCACCCACCACGACAGGTGGTAGCCCGGCGCCTCGCCCCTGAAAAGCATCAGCGCTCCCAGCACGAAAGCGATGATCCCTCCGAGCCCGATCACCACGGTCGGGTTGAAGGCTTCGATGGTGAGAAGCACGAGTCCAACCAGCATCAGGGCGAGGCCGGCATAATTGATCGGCAGCAGATTGAGCGCATAGAGGCCGATCAGCAGGCAGATCGCGCCGACGACTCCGGGGGCGACGGCACCGGGAGACATGAATTCGAAGATCAAGCCGTAGATGCCGACCATCAGCAGAATGAACGCCACGTTCGGATCGGTGATCACCGCCAGGAAGCGGGATATCGGTCCGGGATCGATGGCTTCGACGACCGCATCCTTCGTCACCAGGCGTTGCGTCTTGCCGCCTGCGACCTCGACCACGCGACCATCGATCTGCCTCAGCAATTCAGCCTGATCGCGCGCGACGAGATCGATGGCATGAGCCTGTAGCGCGGCGTTGGCAGAGAGTGTGGCGGCCTCACGGACCGCCTTCTCTCCCCAGTCCGCATTGCGGTTGCGCAGCTCCGCAAGGCTGCGGATGAAGGCAACCGCATCATTGGTCGCCTTGGCCGTCATCGCATCCTTGGGCTGATCCTTGGGCTCGCTCTGCTGGTCGCCGTCCTTCTTGTCCTTGCCGCCCTTGTCCGCTGGTCCGCTCGGAAGACCCGGCAGCGGCCCGCCGATCTGCACCGGCGTCGCGGCGCCAATATTGGTGCCCGGCGCCATCACCGCGATGTGGGTCGCATAAAGGATATAGGTCCCCGCGCTCGCCGCGTGGGCGCCGGAGGGCGCGACGTAACCAACCACAGGGATCGGCGAGGCCAGCACATCCGCGATGATCTCGCGCATGCTGGAATTGAGGCCGCCGGGCGTGTTCAGTCTCAGAAGCACCACCTCGGCGCGCCGTTCGCTTGCCTTGGCCAAAGCCTCCTTCACGTAGCCGGCCGACGCAGGGCCAATGGCTCCGTCGATCGAAACGATCAATGCAAGACGGCCGTTCTCCTCCGCTGAGCTGGGAAGGAGGCAGCAGATCAAAGCCACGACGCCAATCGCCGCAACGAGGGCCGCCTTCATGGTCTGCACGGCAGGGCTCCCTTGCAGAACATATGGTGCGCGTCTTGCGAACCTCAATGCGGCTGCGTGCCGGCCATGGCCGTGATTGTGCGATGCAATGGAAAATCGCCCAGCAGATCGGTTGAGCACAGGGCGGTGGCGAACCATGCCCTTTGGCTGGTCCGCCCGCGCACGCTGCGCTGCTACGGCCGTGGGACCCGCACGCCATCCGCGCCGATCGTGCCGAACATGCCGGCGATGATCTCAGGCGTCGGCTGCATGCCGCCCAGCGACCAGTGCGCCGGCTCCTGCTCCTCGATCCTGACCCAGACGTTGCGGCGGAAATCGGGATTGCCCTGCCCTTCGACCTCGACCAGGAGATCGGTGACGCGTTCGAGCAGGGTCTTCTTTTGCGCGGCATCCAGGATGCCGCGGACGGTGGAAATGGTGACGTAAGGCATGTCGCTCTCCAATCATTGTCGTGTGACGACGGCACGAGACTGGACCTGACGGCGCGGGCAAGGCAGTGGCGGATGAGACAGAGATCGGGCAATTTCCGCCACGCAGCCCCGCGCCGATCGGCTAGGATCGCCGCGCCTGTCCTGGAGGTCTCATGAAGCTCGCAATTCTCGCGCTGGAAGGCTGCATGCATTCGGCGATCGCCGGGATCGCCGACATCCTGTCGCTCGCCAATCACGTGATGCAGCAGAGCGGTGCGAAAACGCGCTTCGCCTGGGAGGTGCTTTCGCTCGACGGCAAGCCGGTGCGCGCCGGCGGCGGCCAGATGGTCGCGGTCGATGGCGCGGTCGGCAAACGCGGCCGCATTGATGCGATCCTCGTCCCCGGCAACCTCGTCGACCACGTCACGGCGGAACGCCTGCAACCGCAATATGCCCGCGCCGGCGCCTGGCTTCGGCAGCAGCATGCGAGCGGCCGGCTGATCGGCGCGTTCTGCAGCGGCGTGTTCCTGCTTGCAGGCAGCGGCCTGCTCGACCACCGCCGCGCCACCATCACCTGGTGGCTGCAAGGCGAGTTGCGGCAGCGCCACCCTACCATCGACCTCGCTGCCGACGCCGTCATCACCGTCGCGGACCGCATCGTCTGCGCGGCCGGACCGATGTCGTGGGTCGACCTCCTGCTCAGGCTGATCGAGATGGTCGACGGCAAGGCGATCGCAAAGCTCTGCGCGGACTACGTCGTCATCGACACCGCGCAACGCACCCAGTCGATCTTCATGCCCGTCGGCTATTTGCTGTCGCAGGACCCGCTGCTGACCAGGGCCGACCTGCTGGTTCGCCGCACCGGCAAGAGCCCGATGACGGTCAAGCGCCTCGCCGATGCGCTCGGCCTCAGCGAGCGCACGCTGAACCGGAAGTTCCAGGAGCTCACGCGCGAGCCGCCGCAGGCCTTCATCATGCGCCGCCGCGTCGAGCACGCGCGCACGCTGCTGGAGACGACCGCGCAGCCGATCAAGACCATCGCACGCACGGCCGGCTATGAGGACGAGAGCAGCTTTCGCAAGGCCTTCCGCAAGCTCACCTTGATGTCGCCGCAGGCCTATCGCGCGCGGCGGATGGAGCGGACGGCGTAAGCTGCAAGACCAAGACGTCGTTCAGTGGAGAGCCGCGAGCGAGCCCCTTGTTACGCTGTCGCACGCTGCCGCACGACCATCGCCTCGCCGAACGCCTCGAACAGCTTGCGATTGATGGGATTGCGCTGCGGGTCGTATTCGGCGTGCCATTGCACGCCGAGCGCGAAGGTCGGGGCCTCCGCGATGCGGATCGCCTCGATGGTGCCGTCCTCGGCGATGCCCTCGATCAGCACGCGCTTGCCGGGGTCGAGAATGCCCTGGCCGTGCAGCGAATTGACCCTAATCTTCTCGCAGCCGAGCAGCTGCGCGAAGGCGCCTCCGGGCGTGAGGTCGACGTCGTGACGGTCGGCGAACACCACGGTCGGGTCGGGATGAATCTCGCCGTTCTCGAGCCTGGGCATGCGGTGGTTCATGCGGCCGGGGATTTCGCGGATCTCCGGATGCAGCGAGCCGCCGAAGGCGACGTTCATCTCCTGCAGGCCCCGGCAGATGCCGAACAGCGGAATGCCGCGGGACACGCAGGCGACCGACAGCGCCAGTGCCACCTCGTCGCGGTGGATGTCGTAGGGCTCGTGCCGCTCACACGGATCGACATTGAAGCGGGTCGGATGGACGTTGGCGCGGGCGCCGGTGAGCACGATCCCGTCGACCACATCGAGCAGCGCGCCGATATCGGTGATGTCGGGGGCTCCCGCAAACATCATCGGCAAGCCGCCCGAGACCTCGGCCACAGCGCGCAAATTGCGCTCGCCGACCATCTGGACCTGAAATCGATTTTCGACGCGATGGGCGTTCCCGATCACGCCGACGACCGGCTTTCTCATCTCCCGTTCCGACCTCCCGCGTAAGAAGATTCTCCAAACATGCCCTTGGGATGGAACAAATTCAACAGAAGGGATCGCGGGACGGCAATGCTATTTTCGCGCAAATGCCTCCCGGGCCTCGGTTGTCCCCACGACGGGCAGGCCGGCGGCCTTCAGCGCGGTTGTCGCCACGTCGCCCGGCGTGGCCAGCCAGGGCAGGTTCACGTCGATTCCGCGCGTCACGGGCTCCCCGAGCACCCCGCCGAAATCGATCGGCCAAAACCCATTGGGTACCACCTCGGCGGTGAGGGCACGGATGGCGTAGCCGTCGCCCAAGACCGTATCCGCATGGTCGCGGGCGACAAGGCGCGCGGTCTGGGGGTCTTTGGGATCGCCAAAGCTCACGAGCACGGGGATCAGTTCCCCCTGCACCGGGACCATGCCGGCCTGCCGGCTGATATCGTTGAACGAGACGCGGTTGCCGCGCGCGGCGCCATAGGCACGGAGCGCGACATAGTTGATGTCGTCGAGGTCGAGCTTGCCGCCCTGCTGATGCGCCAGCAATGCCACCAGGTTCTTGGCTTTGCCGCCGTCTTGGCCGAGATCGACGAACACAGCCTCCCCGCGCATCGTGGTGCGGCCGCCACGGTTATAGTTGCGGTCGGGCACGACAGCGAGAACGCCGGACCCCGTCTTGATCCCGTCAGGCGTCGTCACCTCGACCGTGAGGCGGTATTTGTGACCGGGCCGGTTGATCCGGATCTGGTCGCCGATCACGATCACGGCCAGAAGCCCGAGCAGACCGGCCCACTTGCTGATGAAACTCAAGCGCCCCCCACCTGTTTTGTCCTCGTCGCTCTGCACCGTTCGCGCGACAGCGTCAAACCAGCGCGTTGACGCGGTCTTGATCGAAAGCGCGTTTGTCGAAAGAGTGCCGCGCCCGCAGCCGCCGAAAAGGACATGATGTGACCATCCTCGCAGACCAACGCCACACAACCCGCACCGATCTGGCTTGGGCAATTTCGGTCGGCGGCATCGGTGTCGTGCTGTTCACGGCGATGCTGGTCTTCACCTGGTATTTTGCGACCACGCTGCTGCTGATCTTCACCGGCATGCTGCTCGGCGTCGCCCTCAACGCGCTGACCAACGCACTCGGCCGCCGCGTGCACCTGCCGCATCCGGTCCGGCTCGCGATCGTCTGCGTCGTGCTTGCGATGCTGCTCGCGGGCGTCGCCTATCTCGGCGGCGCCACCATCGCCGAGCAGGCCTCGCTGCTGAGCAAGACCATCAAGTCGCAGATCGGCAACGTGAAGACCTTCCTGGACAACCACGGGACCGACACCAGCTTCTTCGATCTCGGCAACGCTGGGTCTGACACTTCGGCCAATCCGCCATCGGACTCGACACCCTCGCCAGCAGCACCCCCGCGCGGTTCCTTGCCCGGCGCCGGCGCGCTGGCCTCCAGCGGTGGCGCGATCGTGAGCCAGACCTTCAAGCTGCTGCTCGGTACCATCCACGGTGTGGGAAACATCTTCATCGTGCTGTTCCTGGGGCTGTCCTTCGCCGCCCAGCCCGGGGTCTATCACGACGGCCTGTTGTTCCTGGCGCCGGCGAGGCATCGCACCCGCGTCACCCTGATCATCGACCGCATCAGCGAGACGCTGGAACGCTGGCTGATCGCGCAGATCGTCGTGATGATTGCGGTTGGCATCGTGACCTGGATCGGGCTTGCCATCATCGGCATTCCCGGCTCGTTCATCCTGGGGATTCAGGCGGGCCTGCTCGCCTTCATTCCGACCGTGGGCGCCATCATTGCCGGCGTCGTCGTGGTGCTCGCGAGCCTCGCCTCGGGCTGGATTCCGGCGCTGTCGGCCTTCCTCCTCTTCATGGGCGTGCACGCGATGGAGAGCTATGTGCTGACGCCGATCCTGCAGCGGCAGGCGCTCGACATCCCGCCGGCCACGCTGTTCGCGTTCCAGATCCTGCTCGGCGTCGTATTCGGCATCTGGGGCCTGGCGCTGGCGCTGCCACTGGTCGCCATCGCCAAGGTCATGATCGACCATTTCAAGACGTATGAGGCGCCGCCTCTGGCAGCATGATCCGGAAAAGCGCGCAGCGGTTTTCCGAAAAGATCATGCTCAGGCACCGAGGCGGCGTAAGGCGTCGTGAAACAGCTCAGGTCGTCAGCACGGTCTCGGTGTGCTCGACATCCGGGGGCGAAGCAAAATACTGACCGACGAGGCCGCGCCATTCGGTGAAATTCTCCGAACCGCGGAAATCGACGGTGTGGTTCTCCAGCGTCGCCCACTTCACCATCAGCCGGTAGCGCTGCGGCTTCTCGATCGATTTGTGTAGCTCGAAGCCGTGAAAGCCCTTCGAGCCGCCGAAGGCAGCCTTGGCCTTGGCGACGGCCGCCTCAAAGTCCTTCTCGCTGCCCGGCTTGACGTCGATTTGCGCGATCTCGGTGATCATCGGTTTCCACCCTGTTTGTCTGATGGGTGTGTCTACCGTAGACCGCAGCGAAGAAAAAGGCACCGAATCGGCGCCCTGACCGGTCAAAAATGCGTGCTCTCAGGCGAACAGCAGAGCGGTGCCTGCCACGATGAGCGCGCAACCGATGAACAGCGCGAGCGGCCAGTAGCTACGGCTTTGCGTGTAGCGCCCCTGGGCGCGGCGCTCGGTGATCAGCGCGCGCTCGTATTCATCCGCGGTGGAGAATACGCAGGCGAAGCCGCCGCGTGCCGAGGCCGCAGCGGCTTCGAGCGACATCAGGGCAGCCTGCGGGTTCTGTCGACGGATCGATTCCATAACCACAATGGTAGGGATCGAATGGTAAACAGCGGATTACCGAAGGCGCCTCTTGAGGCGCCTCTTGGCTTCAGGCGGTGGCCGGACGCGCCTGCGGCGCACTAACCCGCGCAGCACTCTGGCGGCGCCAGTTCTCCAGCGACAGCGGCAGCTCCTCCGCCGCCTCGACCCGGTTACGACCGCTGCGCTTGGCCTGGTAGAGTGCGGTGTCGGCCGAGGCCAGCAGCACCTCCAGCTCGGTGCCGGCCGGACCGCCGGCGACGCCGATGCTGACGGTGGTGTCGACCGGGCCCTCATCGACCACGACGCCGGAGGTCTCGAACGCCTCGCGCACGCGCTCGGCAACCAGCACACCCTCCTCCAGCGAACACGGCAGCAGCGCCGCGAACTCCTCGCCGCCGATGCGGCCCGACATGTCGGTCATGCGCAGGTTGCTGACGACGACGGTCGAGAACAGTTTTAGCATCTCGTCGCCGGCGGGATGGCCGAAGCGATCGTTGATCGACTTGAAATGGTCGATGTCGAAGATCATCACGGTCACGGGACGGCCTGCCCTGGCTTCACGCTCGATCACGCGCCCGCAGGCTTCCGAGAAGCCGCGGCGGTTGAGCATGCCGGTCAGGGGATCGGTGGACGCGGCGGTCCGGTGCGCAGTCACCGTGCGCTCCGATACCAGCATGAAGATCACGAACACGGTGCCGACGGCATAGAGAATGAGCTCGACCGCAAACACCGTAACCCAGATGCTGCCGGAGAAGCCGGCATCGTTCGGACGCAGGAAGCTGCCGAGCACGATCGGCAGCATCAGCACGCAGCCGTGCATCACCGGCACCACGAAGGCCGGCCAGCGCCGTTGCAGGCTCTTGCGCCGCTCGACCCAGAGCTCGCTCGCCGTCAGTGCCGCATAGACCGAGACGATGCCGGCGCCGACGATCATGCGCAGCATGGACGCGGCGGGATCAAGCAGCGTCACGGCGGCGGCCCAGGCCAGCGCGCCGACAAGGAGACCCGGCCAATTCGGCTTGCGGCCGTGGAAGACGCGCGCCGCATTCCACACCATGCCGCAGGCGACGAAGCCGACTGCGTTCAGCGCAAGGTAAAGATGCGGGCCGAGCTTGTCGTCGGCCGCGGTCCATAGCGCGACGGACGCTGCGCCGAGGAGATACGCGGTGCCCCACCATTTCAGCGCGGGGCTGTTCTCCTGCTTGCCGAAAAACACCATCATGGCGCCGAGCAGTGCGGCAACCATGGTGGCGACCAAATAGAGCGTGATGCTATCGAGCGACATCATGTCGGCCCCCTTCTAGACATAGCAAGTTACGCGATCGGCCCAGCCGACTTGCGCGCCCTTCCAGATGCGACGCTATGTCCTGCGAGTTCCATTCAGGTTTTCATGCGGGGCCAAGTTTTCGGGAAACACGTCATCAATTTGCATACAAACGAACAACAAAAAGGGCGCTGAAATCAGCGCCCTTTTGCATCTCATTGAAGCCGCTTTCGCGGCGAATGTGACCGAAGCTATTAACGCTTCGAGAACTGGAAGGACCGGCGGGCCTTGGCCTTGCCGTACTTCTTGCGCTCCACCACGCGGGAGTCGCGGGTCAGGAAGCCGCCCTTCTTGAGCACGGTGCGCAGCTCCGGCTCGAAATAGGTGAGCGCCTTGGAGATGCCGTGACGGACGGCACCGGCCTGGCCGGACAGACCACCGCCGGCAACCGTGCAGATCACGTCGTACTGGCCGGAACGCGCGGCCACCGAGAACGGCTGCTCGATCATCATGCGCAGCACGGGACGGGCGAAATAGACCTCGACCTCGCGCGAATTGACCGTGACCTTGCCGGCGCCCGGCTTGATCCAGACGCGGGCGACCGCGTCCTTGCGCTTGCCGGTGGCGTAGGCGCGATTGAACTTGTCGACCTTCTTCTCGTGCTTGGGCGCGTCGGGCGCCGTCGCGGTCTTGAGCTGCGAGAGCTGGTCGAGCGACTGGATGGATTCGGCCATGTTATGCGGCCCTCGTGTTCTTGCGGTTCAACTTGGCGATGTCGATCTTCTCGGGCGTCTGGGCCTCGTGCGGATGATCGGCGCCGCCATAGACGCGGAGGTTGCCCATCTGGACGCGACCGAGCGGACCACGCGGGATCATGCGCTCGACGGCCTTCTCGAGCACGCGCTCGGGATGCTTGCCCTCGAGGATCTGGCGCGCGGTGCGCTCCTTGACGTGGCCGACGTAACCGGTGTGCTTGTAGTAGGTCTTCTGCTCGCGCTTGCGACCGGTGAGGACCGCATGCTGCGCGTTGATGATGATGACGTTGTCGCCGCAATCAACGTGCGGGGTGTAGGTCGGGAGGTGCTTGCCGCGCAGGCGCATGGCGACGATGGTGGCGAGACGGCCGACGACCAGACCCTTGGCGTCGATCAGTACCCACTTCTTCGTCACCTCAGCCGGCTTTGCCGAAAAGGTTTTCATATCGGAGTTTCCGTGGACGGGGGAGACATCGACGCGAACACCGCGTCGGACTGGCGGTTTTCTAGAGAAGAGACGTGCAACGGTCAATGCCCCAGAACATGAATTACAATAGCAAAATCAATATCTTAAAATTATGGTGCTATATTACCTGCAAAAAGCTCAAACATTTGGAATGGAATAGGTCGAGGTGACATGGGCGATCGGATCGGGCGACGTGCCGGACAGCAGCTTCACCTCGCCGACCGCCAGGCGCTTGCCGAGCTTGAGCAGCCGCGCCTCCGCCAGCACGTCCTGGCCGGGCTGGCCCTTGCGCAGGAAGTTGATGTTGAGATTGGTGGTGACCGCGAGCCCGATCGGCCCGATCGCGGACAGCAGCACCACGTACATCGCGAAATCGGCGAGTGCCATCAGCGTCGGGCCGGACACGGTTCCGCCCGGCCGCAGCATCCTTTCGCTGTAGCGCTGGCGCAAAAGGCAGGTCTGGCCGTCGGCGCTCTCGATCGTGATGTCATCGCCACTGAAGGCCTGGGGAAACTCGTCACGGAGAAACTGCTCGACCTCCGCCACGCTCATTTTCGCTAACGCCATGCTTCGCCTCACCCTCGCTTCACGTCCCCTGTTACATTAAGTTATCTGCGTCATCCAATTGCAAGAATCCAACCGGAAACGCTCCGATGCCCGCCCAGGCCGCCCGCGCCCCCTCCCCCCAACCGTCGATCCTGCTGCGCGAGACCATAGGCCCCATCGCGGTCCTGACGCTGAACCGCCCGGCCGCGCGCAACAGCCTGTCGCAGGCGATGATCGCAAGCCTGCATGCCGAGCTCAACGAGATCCGCGACGACAAGGCGATCCGCGGCGTCGTGATCGCTGCCAACGGCCCCGCCTTCTCCGCCGGCCACGACATGAAGGAGCTCACCGCGCGCCGCACTGACCCGGATCGCGGCCGCGCCTTCTTTGCGGAGATGATGACCGCCTGCAGCGCGATGATGCAGGCGGTCGTGCACCTGCCGAAGCCCGTCGTCGCTGCCGTCCAGGGCATCGCGACCGCGGCCGGCTGCCAGCTCGTGGCAAGCTGCGACCTCGCGATCGCCTCGGAAGCGGCGAGCTTCGCCACGCCGGGCGTCGATATCGGGCTGTTCTGCTCCACGCCGATGGTGGCGTTGTCGCGGAACGTGCCGCGCAAGCAGGCGATGGAAATGCTGCTGACCGGCGAGCCGGTCCCGGCCACGCGCGCCCGCGAGATCGGGCTCATCAATCGCGTGGTCGCGGCCGGCACTGAGCGCGACGCCGCAATTGCCCTCGCCGAACAGGTCGCGCTGAAGTCGGCCTACACCGTCAAGCTCGGCAAAGAGGCGTTCTACCGCCAGGCCGAGATGAGCCTTGCGGACGCCTATCGCTATGCGGCAGAGGTGATGACCGAGAACATGATGGCGCGCGACGCCGAGGAAGGCATCGGCGCCTTCATCGAGAAGCGCACGCCGACATGGCGGGATGAATAGAATTCGTCATTGCGAGCGAAGCGAAGCAATCCAGAATCTTTCCACCGAGGCAGTCTGGATTGCTTCGTCGCTTCGCTCCTCGCAATGAAAGCAAAAAGATGAGCCAATGAACCACGACGCCTATCCCGACAATTACATCCGCGGCATCCTCAACAGCGTGAAGTCGATCGCGATGGTCGGCGCCTCGCCGGTCAATGTGCGGCCGAGCTATTTTGCGTTCAAATATCTGGCGCAGCGCGGCTATGACATGATCCCGGTCAATCCCGGCCATGTCGGTAAGGATCTGCTCGGAAAGCCGTTTGTCGCCTCGCTCTCCGACATCGGACGCCCTGTCGACATGATCGACATCTTTCGCAACTCCAGCCACATCATGCCGGTGGTCGAAGAAGCGCTCACGCTGGATCCGCTGCCGAAGGTGATCTGGATGCAGCTCGGCGCGCGCGACGACGCAGCCGCGGCGAAGGCCGAGGCGGCCGGGATCAAGGTCGTGATGAACCGCTGCCCCAAGATCGAGTATGGCCGCTTGTCGTCCGAGATTTCCTGGATGGGCGTCAATTCTCGCACGCTGAGCTCCAAACGGCCGCCGGCGCCGACGCAAGGCATGCGGCTATCCCTCAATCGGATGAGTGTCGGCGGCGGCGACACCGCGGCATCGGATCGCGCCGCCAAAAACAAGAGCGAACAAAGCTGACGGAATCGCGAAGGATTCATTTCGCTCACGCGACAACGCGTAGCACGATCGTTCCGATGTGACGCGGCGCCTTGACGGCGGGCGCGTCGCCGATCAGCATGCCGCGCGATTTCAGATCACAAGAACAGGACGCCCTCAATGAGCGATCGCCTTCCGGGATTTTCAACCCTCGCCGTGCATGCCGGTGCACAACCCGATCCCACCACCGGTGCGCGCGCGACCCCGATTTATCAAACCACCTCTTTCGTCTTCAACGACGCCGACCACGCCGCCTCGCTGTTCGGCCTGCAGGCATTCGGCAACATCTATACCCGCATCGGCAACCCCACCAACGCGGTGCTGGAAGAACGCGTTGCCGCACTCGAAGGGGGCACCGCCGCGCTTGCGGTCGCCTCGGGCCACGCCGCACAGGTCGTGGTGTTGCAGCAATTGCTCCAGCCCGGAGACGAGTTCATCGCCGCGCGCAAGCTTTATGGCGGCTCGATCAACCAGTTCTCGCATGCGTTCAAGAGCTTTGGCTGGAACGTGGTGTGGGCGGATTCCGATGACATCGCCAGCTTCGAGCGCGCGGTGACACCGCGCACGAAAGCCATCTTCATCGAATCGATCGCCAATCCCGGCGGCAGCATCACCGACATCGAGGCGATCTCGACGGTGGCGCGCAAGGCGGGCGTGCCGCTGATCGTCGACAACACGCTGGCCTCGCCCTACCTGATCCGCCCGATCGATCATGGCGCCGACATCGTCGTGCACTCGCTGACGAAATTCTTGGGCGGCCACGGCAATTCGCTCGGCGGCATCATCGTCGATGCCGGCACGTTCGACTGGTCCACGGGCGGCAAATATCCGATGCTGTCGGAGCCGCGGCCCGAATATCACGGCATTCGCCTCCAGGAGACCTTTGGCAACTTCGCTTTCGCAATCGCCTGCCGCGTGCTGGGCCTGCGCGACCTCGGACCGGCGCTGTCGCCGTTCAACGCCTTCATGATTCTGACCGGCATCGAGACGCTGCCGCTGCGCATGCAGAAGCACTGCGACAACGCCAAGGCCGTCGCCGAATTCCTCGCCGGGCATCCGGCGGTGGCCTCGGTGAGCTATGCGGGCTTGGCAAGCGACAAGTACAACCAGCTTGCAAGGAAATACGCGCCGAAGGGTGCAGGCGCCGTGTTCACCTTCAGCCTGAAGGGCGGCTATGACGCCGGCGTCAGCCTGGTGTCGAAGCTGCAGCTGTTCTCGCACCTCGCCAATGTCGGCGACACCCGCTCGCTGGTCATCCACCCGGCCTCGACCACGCACAGCCAACTCGACGACGCCGCCAAGGTGAAGTCCGGCGCCGGCCCCGACGTGGTCAGGCTCTCGATCGGCATCGAGGACAAGGAAGATCTGATCGCGGACCTGGAGCAGGCGCTGAGCGTGTAGTTTTCCAAATCGTTCCGGGGCACACGAAAGCGCGCCCCGGAACGGGCCTCAGTTAACAGTCATTAACCATATCTGCCGCATACATCGTCCTTGGATCGCCCCTTTGATTCGGAGCCGACGATGCTGCGCTGGATGGTGCCTGCCCTTGCGGCCATGCTGACGGTCTCAGCTGCCGTTGCCGCCGATCTGCCGGCCACAGCGAGACGGCGGGCTGCCGTGCCGCCGCAGGAGCCGCCACAGGTCTATGTCGAGACCGATCCGGATGCGCTGATCTCGCCGGCCTATGGCATCGGCAGCTACATCCGCAACCTGCCGGGCACGCCGCTGCTGCCCGGCTCCAACACGTTGCCGGGCTATTACGGACGCCCCTGGGATTACGATTATCAAGGTCCATACTACGGCGGACCGCAGGTCGGCTATTTCTGGCGCCTGCCCTACGCCTGCGGCGTCTACGGCTATTGCTGACCTGA
The DNA here is from genome assembly GCF_052588265.1 of Bradyrhizobium sp. Pa8. Lineage (NCBI taxonomy): Bacteria > Pseudomonadati > Pseudomonadota > Alphaproteobacteria > Hyphomicrobiales > Nitrobacteraceae > Bradyrhizobium > Bradyrhizobium sp. Pa8. Next base: position 5,401,168 of record NZ_CP176767.1, read on the forward strand.
TCAGCCGGCCTGACCGACCGGAACCGCGCGCGGCTGCGCGTGTGCAGATTGTCGCGAGGCCAGCCGCTCCACCTGCATCACCGCAAGCGTGAGCACCACGATCGCAACCGCTTGGTGCGAAAGCGCGAGATCGATCGGCACCTGGTTGAGCAGCGTGAGGATCCCGAGCACAGCCTGCAGGCTGACCGCGGCGAACAGGCAGAGCGCACCGCCGGCCGCCGTGCGCGAGCGCACCGCATCGAGCGCATGCAGCGCCGCCAGCACGAACAGCGCATAGGCCGTCATACGGTGCTCGAACTGCACCGTCAGCACGTTGTCGAACATATTGCGCCACCACGGCGTCTCGAACCAGAGCCGGCCGCCTGCGGGAATGAACGCGCCGTCGATCTGCGGCCAGGTGTTGTAGGCACGCCCGGCGCGCAGACCCGCGACCAGCGCGCCGAAATAGATCTGGACGAAGGTCACGATGAGCAGCAGCACGCTCGTGAATTTCAGCCGCGCGGGCGCAATGATCTGCGGACGCTCGGCGAGCCGCCGCACCGTCCAGACGATGCCGGCGAAGATCAGGAGCGCGAGCACCAGATGCGTCGCCAATCGATATTGCGAGACCTCGACACGTTCGGTGAGGCCCGAGGCCACCATCCACCAGCCGACGGCGCCCTGGAGTCCGCCAAGCGCGAACAGCAGCCACAACCGCCGTTTCAACTCACCCGACAGGCCGCCGCGCCACAGGAAGAACAGGAACGGCAAGAGATAGGCAACGCCGATGAAGCGGCCGAGAAAGCGGTGGCTCCATTCCCACCAGAAAATCTCTTTGAACTCGGACAGGCTCATGCCCGCATTGAGCTCGCGATATTGCGGAATTTTCTTGTAGGCCTCGAACGCCTCGGTCCACTGCGCCTCCGACAGCGGCGGCACGCTGCCCGTGACCGGCTTCCATTCGACGATCGACAGGCCGGATTCCGTCAGCCGCGTCGCGCCGCCGACCAGCACCATCAGCGCGATGAGGGCGGCCACGGAAATCAGCCACCAGCGCACGGCGCGATGCGGATTGGTCGGAGCGAAAATCGTCGTCATTTCAGGGGCAAAACCAAGCCTTGTTGCAAAGAGACTTGAACCGGACTGCGTGCCCCTTATAGTCCCCCGCTCCCGCAGCGCAAGTTACGCGAAGGCCGCAGCATTCCGCCATGACGATCCGCACCCGCAAGTTCCTCGGCGCCATCCTGCTCCTGGTGCTGGCCACCGTCTGGGCCCTGCTCGGCATGGCGCTGGCGCAGATGCCATGGATCGCCGAGTCCGGCTGGCGGCAGGCAATCTACTACGTGGTGGTCGGCATGGGCTGGGTGCTGCCGGCGATGCCGATCGTGAGCTGGATGCAGCGGCCGGATCGCGTCAAATCTTAATTCGTAACGCTGGCGGTCGGTTTCACCGGCGCGAAGGCAACACCGGACACCAGCACACGCAGCATGCGCAGCGATTGTATCCGGCCGTCCCAGGAAATCCGCGGCAGTGCGCGCAGATTGGTGCGCCCCTCCGCATCCACGATGCCCGGGATGGTCGAGACGGCGCTGGCAAAGCCGGCCTCCTCCGCCATGACGACATGGCTGCGCCGGAAAGACGAGCGATCGCCGAACGGAAAGGCCAGATGCCTGATCTCGCGGTCGAAGGCCGCTTCCGCGACCGCCTTGCCCATCGTCATCTCGCGCAACGCGGCGGCGTCCTTCATGTTGGCGAGAACGGGATAGTTCACCGTCGCGCTGCCGACCGTGACCAGCGGATCCGCCGCAAGCCTTGCCAGATCCTCCCAATCCATCGACGCTTCGCGCGAGAGCGCGGCGAGGTCGACCCGGTAGCGCGTGCAGAGATCGGCGATCGCAGCCGACAAATCCGCCGGCGGCAACGAGCGCAGCCAGCTCTCGAGATGCGAAAACAGCGCCTGCTTCTCGGCGTTGCCCGTGACGGTGAAACGCTGCTCTTTCTCGCCCATCATCAGGTTGATGCGGCTCTCGCGCGCGATCATCCGCTCGAGCCCGAGCCACCAGGTCTCTCCGACTCCATCGGGAAACGCGGTGGGCACGTAGATCGTGAACGGCACGGCGTGGCGCGCCAGCACCGGATAGGCGAAGCTGATCAGGTCCTTGTTGGCGCCGTCGAAGGTGAGCGCCACGAAGCGCCGCTTCTCCAGCAGCGTCACCGCGCGGCGGCAGACATCGTCCATGCCGAGGAAGTCATATCCCCACCGCTTCAGCGCACCAATGGCGCGATCGAGGAATTGCGGACTGATCTCGCTTTCACGCAGCGGCTGAAACGCGCCGCGCCGCCGCGGCCGCACGTGCTGAAAGCGCAGGATCGCGCCGGCGCCGCGGCTGCGCAGCACGGCCTGACCGGTGAACCAGACCAGTTCAAGCCGCAACCGCTCCAGCCATCTGTCGTCGGATGCCAATATCCCACCTCCGCGTTCGCCTGATTGTCATTACCCTTTGTTGACATTTCTTTGCAAAGGTCGACCACAGGCCGAAATACGCAAATTTTTCGTTTCTCGACAGGTTTCGTGAATGACAATGGCTGCGGCGATGCAAAGCCGGACGGCAGAATCGCCAGCGCGGTCGAAAGCGAGCCGTATCGCGCATGTCGATATCGTCACCGATCTGGCCGAGGCCGAGACGGTCTGGCGCGCGCTCGAGGAGATCGGCCACCTCTTCACGCCCTACCAGCGTTTCGACCTGCTCAGCCCATGGCAGCGGCTGGTCGGCAGCCACGAAGGCGCCAGTCCCTTCATCGTCATTGCCCGCGACGCCGAGCGCCGGCCGCTCCTGCTGCTGCCGCTCTCACTGCGGCAAAGCCATGGCGTGCGCACGGCCTGCTTCATGGGCGGCAAGCACACGACCTTCAACATGGGCCTTTGGAACGCCGAGTTCGCAGCCCAGGTCGCCATCGCCGATCTCGACGCGCTGCTTGCGACGCTGCGCGAGCATGCCGACGTGCTCGCGCTGACGCAGCAGCCGCTGCGCTGGTACGACCAGCACAACCCGTTCGCGCAGCTGCCGCGGCAGAGTGCGATCAACGGCTGCCCTCTCCTGGCGATGGAGCCGGGCGGGCCGCCCGCATCGCGGATCAGCAACTCCTTCCGCCGCCGGCTCAAGAGCAAGGAAAAGAAGCTCCAGGCGCTTGCCGGCTATCGCTATCACCTCGCCACCACGGATGCGGACGTCTCCCGCCTGCTCGACTGGTTCTTCCGCGTCAAGCCGGCGCGGATGGCCGAACAGAAACTGCCCAACGTCTTTGCCGAGCCCGGCGTCGAAGCATTCATCCGCAGCGCGTGCCTGTCGGCGCGCCGCGAAGGCCGCGTCATCGACATCCATGCGCTCGAGTGCGACGACGAGGTGATCGCGATCTTCGCCGGCGTCGCCGACGGCCAGCGCTTCTCGATGATGTTCAACACCTACACGATGTCCGAGCACGCCCGCTACAGCCCCGGGCTGATCCTGATGCGCTACATCATCGACCACTACGCCGAACGCGGCTACCGCTCGCTCGATCTCGGCATCGGCTCGGACGATTACAAGCGCATGTTCTGCAAGGACGACGACGACATTTTCGACAGCTTCGTGCCCCTGACCGCGCGGGGAAAACTCGCGGCGATGGCGATGTCCTCGCTAAGCCACGGCAAACGGCTGGTGAAGCAGAACCAGATGTTGTTCGATCTGGCGCGGCGGCTGCGGCAGACGTTCGGGTAAGCGTCGAAGACTTTCACTCTCTCCGCTTGCGCGGCTGGCCCTTACCCTCCCCCTCCAGGTAGGGGAATCGCATATGGCTGCGGAGGGCTGTTGCCAAGCGGTTGGAACTGGATTCTTTGGGTCTCTCTCGCTTCCCGAGGGAGACCAGAATGCGCCAGCTCAAGCGCCTGCTTCGACCGCTCAAGGATCCTCGCGCCAGCAACGTTCGACACGATCTGGTGGAGATCATCGTCATTGCCCTGGCGGCAACACTGGCCGGCGCCAAGAATTGCACGGAGTTCGAGTTCTTCGGCAAAGGTCGAGAGGAGTTGTTGCGTCAATTCTTGCAGCTCAGATACGGCATTCCCAGCCACGATACGTTCAGTAACGTCTTCCGCGCTCTGGACCCTAAAGGGCTGGAGGCGGTTTTGCGCAAGTTCAGCAAGAGCTTCGGCGTCAAGGGCGTGGTCAGTATCGATGGCAAGGCGTTACGCGGCGCCTTCGCGCGGGGCCGGCAGGCCACGCCGCTGCATATGGTCAATGTCTGGGCGGCAGGCACACGCATGGCGTTGGCTCAGAGGAAGGCTCCCAATCGCAACGAGGTTGCCGGGGTTCTCGAAGTCCTGGCTTTGCTTGATCTGGATGGCGCTCTTGTCACAGCTGACGCCCTGCATTGCCGCCCCGACATTGCCCAGGCCATTCGCGACCGCAACGGGCATTATGTATTGGCGATCAAGAGCAATCGTGGTCGGCTCTTCAAGGCCGCCAAGGCGCTGCTGGACACTGCTCGGAAGCCAGCACGCGCGTCCCAGCCCAAGGCGTCGGCTCACGGCCGCATCGAACGTCGGCAAGCCGTCGTCGCGCCGGCACCGGATTTGGCAAAGCAATACGCCTTCCCCGCGATCGCTGCCGTCGGCCGCATCGACAGTTGGCGCTCCAGCACGGGCAAGACGGCCAAGCACACAGCTCGATACTTTCTGGCCTCACGCCTGCTGCCGGCCAAGAAGCTGCTGGAGGCCGTCCGCGCCCACTGGAGCATCGAGAACAACCTGCACTGGGTCCTTGACGTCCTGTTCGACGAGGATGCCTGCCGCAGCCGCAGGGACCACGCCCCCGAAAATCTTGCCGTCATCCGCAAGCTGGCCATCAATGCCCTGCAAGCCACGCCGGGTCCGGCACGAACGAGCCATAAAATGCTTCAGGCGAGGTGGAACAACGACTTCCTCCTCACTGTCCTTGCTCATATGCGATAGCCCTACCCTCCAGGGGAGGGTCGCTACGCATGGAGCAAAGCGAAATGCGCAGCGGGGTGGGGTGACGGTCTCTCCCCACCCAACAGTGCCCGTGGGGAGAGATCACCCCACTCCACCCCGTCTCGCCGCGCTGGCGCGCCGCGAGCCGACCCTCCCCCTCCAGCGGAGGGTAAGGGGCGGCACCGATGTCGCGCCCAACTGAACGATAGACCGATGGCGAGCGCTCTCGCCTACGCCGCCACGACGCGCGGCGTCTCCGCCGCGTCCGACGGCTGCACCGGCCTGCTCAGCATCGTCACCTCGCTGAAGCCGACCGCCCTCAGCTGCTCGCACATCAGCGCGCGGGCATCCGGCGCCATCGAGGCATCGGGCACCACGACGGCGCGGGCATGCGCCGTCAGCAGTTCCGCCGGGAGGTCCAAGGCGCTGCCGGCGTCCACCAGCACGTGGTCGTAGGCGCGGAGCAGCGCATCGATCGCGAGCGTTACCCGCGGCGATTGCAGCAGGCTGCGGTCGAAGCCGGGACGGCCGGCCATAACCAGGTGCAGCCGCGAGAGCTTGTCCCGGGTGATGATTTGCGCGAACGAAGCCTCGCCCTGCATCAGCTCGGCGAGGCCGGGAGCCGAAGCATCGACGGACACCGCGGCGATGGTCGGCGAGGATGCGGCGAGATCGACCACAACGACGCGCGTATCGCGCGCCAGGTGCCGGGCCAGCGTCAGCGTCGACAGCGTGATGGCTTCGCCGGCCGCGGTGCCGAGCACCGTGACCTTCTTCGCCGCCGGTCCCGCAGCTCGCAGGCTGTCGGCGAGAAGCTCGATCTCGGCGAATTCAGTGACGTCGGCATCGGCCGTCATCTCGGGCTGAAGCGGCGTAAGGTCTTCCACAACCGGATCGAGCATCGGTTCGGCCACCGGCTGGACCACCGGCGGGACTATCGGCTCTTGGCGCACCGGCGTCTGCGTTTGCGCCGGCGTGAACACGGCCACCGCGCGCGGCGCGGTCTGGCGCAGCAGCTCGCCGGTGACGACGACGCCGGACGAGAGCAGCAGCGTCGCGATCGTCGCGATCAGCACGATCGGCAGCTTCTTCGGATAGGCCGGCGTATTCGAGACGATGGCGCGCGAGATGATGCGGCCCTCCGCCGGCGCGGTATCGATGCTCTCGCGGGCGCTGGCCTCGCGATACTTCCCAAGATACGTCTCGAGCAGGTCGCGCTGGGCCTTGGCTTCGCGCTCGAGCGCGCGGAGCTGGACATCCTGACCGTTGGTCGAGGTTGCCTGCTTCTTGAGCTGATCGAGGCTCGCCGTCAGGCCGTCGACCCGGCCACTGGCGATCCGCGCATCGCTTTCGAGCGAGCGCGAGATCTTGGCCGCTTCGTCGCGAATCTGGTTGTCGAGGTCGCCAAGCTGCGCCTTCAGCTCCTTGATCCGCGGGTGATTGCCGAGCAGCGTGGACGATTGTTCGGCGAGCTGCGCCCGCAGCGTCACCCGCTGCTCCGACAATCGCCGCATCAGCTCGGAGTTCACCACCTCGGACGCTTCGATCGGCTTGCCGCTTTGGAGCATCTCTTTGATCAGCCGCGCCCTGGATTCAGCATCCGCCTTCATCGAGCGTGCGTTGTTGAGCTGGGTATTGACCTCGCCCATCTGCTGGTTCGAGAGCGTGGTGTTGTTGGTGCCGACGAACAGCGACGACTTGGAGCGGAAGTCCTCGACCTTGGCTTCGGCGTCGGAGACCTTCTTGCGCAGATTTTCGATTTCGCCCGAAAGCCACTGGCTGGCGCTCCGCGCCTGGTCCTGGCGCGCATTCTGCTGGAGCACGAGATAGCCGTCGGCGATCGAATTGGCGACGCGCGCGGCAAGGTCCGGGTCAGCGGACTGGAATTCGACCACGATCACGCGCGACTTGTCGACGGCGTAGGCCTGCAGCCGCTCGTAATAGGCATCCAGCACCCGCTCTTCCGGCGTCATCGAGAACGGATCGCGGCCGATGCCGATCAGCGCCGCGAGCGACTTCAGCGGCGAAATGCCTTGCAGCACCGGATCGAATTCGGGGCGCTCCGCGAGCTTGTTCTTCTTGATGATCTCGCGCGCGAGATCGCGCGACAGCACGAGCTGCACCTGGCTGGTCACCGCCTCGGGATCGAGCGACTGCCGCTCTTCGGTGCTGCGGTCGCTGCTCGGCCGCAGGAACACGTTCTCGCGGCCGTCGATCAGGATGCGCGATTCCGACTTGAAACGCGGCGTCACCAGGTTGACGGCAGCGACGGAGGCGACCAGGGCCAGCACCGTCGGCACGATGATCCAGCCGCGCTTGCGGGCGAGCACCGCGCCGAGCGCGTGCAAATCGATGTCGCCGGATTCGGCTTGTGCCTGCTTCGCAGCAACCGGCATAGGCTCTGCTTCAATCTTGGACGCGGCTTCGCTCGATTTGGCTTCGGCTTTGGGCCTCGAAACAGCCCGCTCGACCACCGCCTTGTCCTTGCCGGCACGCCAGAACGCTAAACGCATCGAACACTCCCGCAGGGCAACGCTGCGACTCTACCTCAACCGGGGCGATTACAGTCCATTAAGGTTGCTGCTGGGTTAATCGCACCCTGCCGCGACCCGTGCGAACGGCGCCGACACCGTTTGTTAACCACGAGGGCTCTTAATCCATCTCGATATTTCGAGAATTGTTCGAGCATTCGCCGTCGAGCGCTGGTTCTGATCATGCCCCCCTCTCCCGACCGGCCGCTCCGCATCCTGCACGCCGTGCGCGCTCCCGTGGGCGGCATCTTCCGCCACATCCTCGATCTCGCCAACGGTCAGGTCGATCGCGGTCATCACGTCGGGATTCTCGCCGACAGCCTCGCCGGCGGCGAGCGCGCGGACAAGGCGCTGGCCGAGCTCGCGCCGCGGCTGAAGCTCGGCGTGCACCGGCTGGCGATCCGCCGCGAACCGTCGCCTGACGATTTTCTGGTGTGGCTGCGGATGCGGCGCCTGATCGCCGCGCTCAAGCCCGACGTCACGCACGGCCACGGAGCCAAGGCCGGCGCCTTCGTCCGCATGCGGCGGCGATCCAACGACACCATCCGCATCTACACCCCGCATGGCGGCTCGCTGCACTACCCCCTCAACACCTTCAAGGGCGAGTTTTACGCGCGGCTGGAACGCACGCTGATGGACGCGACGGACCTGTTCCTGTTCGAGAGCGCGTTTGCGCGCGACACTTATCAGCGCATCGTCGGCACGCCCAAGGGCGTGGTGCATTGCGTCTTCAATGGCGTTACGCCGGAGGAGTTCGAGCCTGTTAGCATCGCCGACGATGCCACCGATCTCGCCTATGTCGGCGAGTTCAGGCACATCAAAGGCGCGGATCTGCTGGTCGATGCGGTGGCGCGCCTGCACGAGGGCGGCAAGAAGGTCACGCTCACGCTCGGCGGCGACGGCGAGGAGACGGCGGCGCTGAAGGCGCAGGTCGACAGGCTCGGCCTCTCCAGCGCCATCCGCTTCATCGGTCACGTCAAGGCGCGCTACGGCTTCTCCAAGGGGCGGCTGCTGGTCGTGCCCTCGCGCGGCGATTCCATGCCCTATGTCGTAATCGAGGCCGGCGCGGCCGGCATTCCCATGATCGCGGCCCGCGTCGGCGGCATCCCCGAGATCTTCGGGCATGGCAGCCCGGCGCTGTTTGCGGCGAGCAACGCCGAGGCCATGGCCGAAGCGATCGCGGCCGCACTCGACGATCCGCAAGCGACCGCGCACCGCGCATCCGCCCTGCGCGAGCGCATCTCCGCGCATTTCTCCCAGCAGGCGATGGTTGACGGCGTGCTCGCGGGTTATCGCGACGCATTTGCCAATCATTAACCATCCTTAAGACCGCTTTAGAGAATCTTCCGATTTGTCCGATAATCGACCTGCCAGGGGATGCTCGCCCGGGGCGCAACGCTGCGACCCGCGGGGTTTTTGGAATGGACGTGGAAGCCCGTGGAACCGCTCAACGCACGCTCGATGCTCGACGCCGCGACAAGCGCCGCGACGAAGCCGGCTGACCAACCCTTTGTGGAGCGCCGTCGCCGGCTCTCGCCCGCCGCGCTCGAAGTCGTCAACCAGAAGGTCGCCCGCGCCTATTCGCCGATCGTGATCACCGGATTCGTGCGCTTGGCCGATTTCGCGCTGCTGAGCCTCGTCGGCATCGCGCTCTATGTCGGCTATGTCGTGCCGCTCGCCGGCTCCTTCAGCTGGGTTTATCCCGCGGAGATCATCGCCGTCGCGGTCGCCGCCGTGGTCTGCTTCCAGGCCGCCGACATCTATCAGGTGCAGCTGTTCCGCGGTCAGCTCCGGCAGATGACGCGGATGATCTCCTCCTGGTCATTCGTCTTCCTGCTGTTCATCGGGGCATCCTTCTTCGCCAAGTTCGGCAGCGAAATGTCGCGGCTGTGGCTTGCGGCCTTCTACTTCCTCGGGCTCGCCGCGCTCATCTCCGAACGTCTGGCGCTGCGATCGCTGGTGCGCGCCTGGGCACGCCAAGGCCGGCTCGACCGCCGCACCATCGTCGTCGGCTCCGACAGCAACGGCGAGCAACTGATCGAGGCGCTGAAGGCCGAGGAGGATTCCGACATCCACGTGCTCGGCGTGTTCGACGACCGCAACGACAGTCGCGCGCTCGACACCTGCGCCGGCGCGCGCAAGCTCGGCAAGGTCGACGACATCGTCGAATTCGCCCGCCGCACCCGCGTCGATCTCGTGCTGTTCGCGCTGCCGATCTCGGCGGAGACGCGCATCCTGGAGATGCTGAAGAAGCTCTGGGTGCTGCCGGTCGACATCCGGCTCTCCGCGCACACCAACAAGCTGCGTTTCCGTCCCCGCTCCTATTCCTATCTCGGCGAAGTGCCGACGCTCGACGTGTTCGAGGCGCCGATCACCGACTGGGACCTGGTGATGAAGTGGCTGTTCGACCGCATCGTCGGCGGCCTCGCGCTGCTCGCAGCCCTGCCGGTGATGGGACTGGTGGCGCTGGCGGTGAAGCTCGACAGCCCCGGCCCGGCGCTGTTCCGTCAGAAGCGCTTCGGCTTCAACAACGAGCGCATCGACGTCTACAAATTCCGCTCGATGTACCACCATCAGGCCGACCCGACCGCCTCCAAGGTCGTGACCAAGAACGATCCGCGCGTCACCCGCGTCGGCCGCTTCATCCGCAAGACCAGCCTCGACGAGCTGCCGCAGCTCTTCAACGTGGTGTTCTCGGGCAATTTGTCCCTGGTCGGCCCGCGTCCGCATGCAGTGCAGGGCAAGCTCCAGAGCCGCCTGTTCGACGAAGCCGTCGACGGCTATTTCGCTCGTCACCGGGTCAAGCCCGGCATCACCGGCTGGGCCCAGATCAACGGCTGGCGCGGCGAGATCGACAATGAAGAGAAGATCCAGAAGCGCGTCGAATTCGACCTCTACTACATCGAGAACTGGTCGGTGCTGTTCGACCTCGTCATTCTCCTGAAGACGCCGGTCTCGCTGCTGACCAAGAACGAGAACGCGTATTGAGTTTTGTCGAACCCGAGCCTCACTTCGTCGCCCGGCTGACCGGGCGATCCACTAACCGCCGGCAGTGGAAACTGCCACGAACGGCTCGGAGTACTGGATGCCCCGCTTTCGCGGGGCATGACGGCGGAAGTTGTGTGCGTGTACGAGTAGCGTGAGCATGTGATGGCGTATGCGGCAACAGCCGGTGGAGTGAAATTAGCCGCACCGGCTGCGCCCGGCGTGCTGGCCATCCAGCGCGCGTTGGTGTGGCTGGTCGGCGCCTCCGGCGCCATCGTCTTCATCGAGCCGAGCCCCTACGAGATCGTGACGCTGCTGGCCGCCGTCACCTTCTTCGCGACCGGCCTGCGCCTGCGGCTCGTGCTGATGCCGCTGATCCTGATGCTGATCCTGCTCAATGTCGGCTACACGATCAGCGCGGTCCCGCTGTTCGAACAGTCCGAGGTGGCGAGCTGGATCGCGACCTCCTGGTACATGGCGGTCACCGTCGTGTTCTTCGCGATGGTCACCTCGGAAGACACCGCGGCCCGGCTCGACATGCTCCGCCGCGGCCTCGTGGTCGGCGCGATGGTCGCCTCGCTGTCTGCGGTCGCCGGCTACTTCCATCTGGTTCCCGGCGGAGACGATCTCCTCACACTCTACGGGCGCGCGCGCGGCACGTTCAAGGACCCGAACGTGCTCGGCGCCTTCCTGATCCTGCCGGCGCTGTTCGCGCTCCAGAGCGTGGTCTCCGACAAGTTTGCCAAGGCGTTCCGCAACGTCATCGCCTTCGGCATCATGTCGCTGGCGATCCTGCTCGCCTTCTCCCGCGCCGCCTGGGGCGGACTGGTGCTGACCTCCGCCTTCATGCTGGTGCTGATGGTGCTGACCAGCCGCACCAACGCGCAGCGCTCGCGCATCGTCGTCATGGCGATCGTCGCCGCGGTGCTGGGCCTCGCGCTGATCGCGGTGCTGCTGTCATTCGATTCCACCGCCGAGATGTTCAAGCAGCGCGCGAGCTTCGACCAGAGCTATGACGAAGGCCGCTTCGGCCGGTTCGGGCGGCACATCCTCGGCGCGGAGATGGCGCTCGACCTGCCGTTCGGCATCGGCCCCCTGCAATTCCACCGCTACTTCCCCGAGGACACCCACAACTCCTACCTCAACGCCTTCATGTCCGGCGGCTGGCTCTCCGGCGTGTGCTATCCCGCGCTGGTGTTCACCACCGTGATCATGGGTATCAGGCACATCTTCGTTCGTGTGCCCTGGCAGCGCGCTTATCTCGCGATCTTCTCCGCCTTCGTCGGCACCGTCGGCGAGAGCTTCGTGATCGACACCGACCACTGGCGACACTTCTGGATGATGCTGGGCGCGATGTGGGGCATGATCGCGGCTGCGCAGGCTTACAAGATCAAGGACAATACCGTTCCGATGGAATCGGAACGGTAATGTCTGGCTTTCTGTTTTGACGCGTTTTCTTGACGCGAACCGGTATCCACTTCGCTCGAAAACGCTCTAGCGACGAAGTTTCTTCAGTTTGAGATCCGGCCGCTTTTCCGGCGGCGTGTCGAGCAGTCCCTTCAGCGCCTCGGTTGCCGCGAGCACGCCCTTGTAGCCCTCGGTCGCGAAGCGCAGCAGCAGGCGCAGCTCTTCGTCGGAATAGGCGCCAAACACCTTCTCCATCGCCTGCTGCATCGGCACGTAGAGCTGGCCGATCTTCATCGCCGTCTCCGGCACGACGGAGATGAAGACCTTGCGGCGGTCTTGCTCGTCCCGTTCGCGGCGCACCAGCCCGGCCTTCTCGAGCCGGTCGACCACGCCGGTGATGGCACCCGTCGTCAGCCCGGTGACCTCGGCGAGCCGGCCCGCGGTGACGCGGCCCTCCAAATACAGGATGTCCATGCATTCGAGGTCGGAATTGGCAATTCCGGCAACGTTCGCAACCGTTTGGCCATAGAGCACGCCCTGCGCGGACGACCGCCGCATCGCCTCCTCGAGCTCCTGCAGCAGGGCTGCGCGCGCCTTCGTCCTTGACAAGGTCGGCTCCTTATCTTACTCGATATATATCTTAGTAACTAAGAGATTTAGCGACCGTAATTTCTCCTAGCACCACGGAAACGTCGGGAGCAAGCCATGTCCAACCGTCCCCGCAAGGCCCTGATCATCGGCGCCGGTATCGCCGGCCCTGTCGCCGCAATCCTGTTGCGCCGTGCCGGCATCGAATCCGCGATCTACGAGGCCTGGCCCTATTCGAAGGGTACCGGCGGCGGCCTCCAGATCGCGCCGAACGGCATGCATGTCATGGACGAGATCGGGCTCGCGAACGAGCTGATCAGCCGCGGCTCGATCGCCGAATCCTTCGATTTCTATTCGCAGGGCGGCGAACGGCTCGGCTCGATCAACCGCGACATGGCGCGACGCTTCGGCCAGCCGGCCGTCAACGTCTGCCGCGCCACGCTGAACGAAATCCTGATCGACAAGGCCTGGTGCGCCTGCGTCTCGCTTTATTTCGAGAAGCGCCTGATCAAGATCGAGGACCGCGGCGACCAGCCGATCATCGCCTACTTCTCCGACGGCACCACGGCCGAAGGCGACTTCCTGATCGGCGCCGACGGCGTGCACTCGGTCGTGCGCCGCCAGGTGGTGCCGGACGGTCCGCAACCGTTCGACACCGGACTGATCGGGTTCGGCGGCTTCGTGCCGCACGCCGTCCTCGATGGCAGGCCGATCGGCCGGCACGTCGAGACCACGTTCGGCAAGAGCGGGTTCTTCGGCTATGGCTATTGCAGCCCGGATCCGAACGACGGCGTGATGTGGTGGAGCACGCAGCCCGCGCACGGCATGGACGCGGCGATGTTCCGCGCGCTCGACCACGCGATGCTCAAGCAGCATCTGCGCGGCTTCCATCACGGCTGGCACGATCCGATCCCCGACATCATCGACGCGGCCGAGAACATCGTGGTCACCGACACGCTCGACGTCGCGACCTTGCCGACCTGGTCACGCAAGCGCTCGCTGCTGATCGGCGATGCCGCGCATGCGACCAGCCCCCACGCGGGCCAGGGCGCTTCGCTCGCGCTCGAGGATGCGATGCGGCTCGCGCGGCTGATGCAGGAGGGCCAGGAGCTCGGCGCCACCTTCCAGGCCTTCGAGGCCGAACGGCGGCCGCGCACGGAAAAGATCGTCGCGATGGCGCGCCGCAACGGCAACAGCAAGCGCGAGTTCAGCGCCACCGGCGCATGGGTCCGCAATCAGATGATGAAGTGGCTGTTGCCGCTGGGCTCGAAGAGCATGGAGTTCATGTACGCGTATGATGCGCGGGCGGCGTAGCGGCACGGTGCCGTAGGGTGGGCAAAGCGGAGCGTGCCCACCACTTGCGAAGCGGAACCGCGGGGAGATGGTGGGCACGGCGTGTTGCGCCTTTGCCGATGGCTGAACTAGCCTTCCACCTCAAACCTCAGCCCGGCGTGATCGACCAGCCGCTTGATCAGCTTGTGCTGCATCGCTGCGCCCGGCGTCCAGAGACCGGCCGGAACATCAGGCGTGTCGCGCAACAGGCAGATCGCACATTCGGAGATGATCTTGGCCGTTGACGCATAGCCGGGATCGAGATCGCCCTTCACCGCCGCGCGAACCTGACGACCATCAGGCGCGATCGCAACATAGAGCAGGTCGTAATGACCGTTGTCGCGCTCTTCCTTGGACGGCCCCTCACCGGGCTTGAGTGCTTCAGGACCGGTCTTTTCGCCGTTGGCGGCCATGACGCGCCTGGCGTTGGCCTGCCCTTCGTCCCCCGCGCCCGTCAGCACCATCTCGTCGTAGACGAAATCCCTGCCATACGGGAATCCCATCAGCACGTTCGAGCGATGGACATTGCGCGTGTTGAGCGTCGCCATCGCGAACGGAGCGGACCAGGATTGCAGGTCCTCCTCGAACATGGGCTTGTTGCCGCGCGGTTGCCTGGGCCCTTCGAACCCCGGCGTGAATGCAAATGGGTCCTTGAGGATCGACACCAGGCTGAGATCCTGTGCAACCGCTTCGAAGGTGACCCTTGCACTCGCCGAGGTGCCGCCGGAGAACTTCCAGCTGATGCCGCGGACGCGCCCCTTGACGCGCGGCGCCGGCGCGCCGAACACGCGCCGGGCTTCCTCCTGAACGAAGAACGCACCGAGCTCGAACGGGATGGAATCGAAGCCGCAGGAGAACATGATGCGCGCGCCGCTCGCCCTGGCTGCCGCCTCATGCTTGTCGATCATCTGCTTCAGCCAGATCGGCTCACCGCAGAGATCCATGTAGTCGATGCCTGACGCGACGCAGGCGGCAAGCAGATCGGAACCGTACAGCTGGTACGGACCGACGGTGGTTATGACCAGCTTCGCCTGATCGACCATCGCCCGCAACGAAGCCGGATCGGCTGCGTCCGCAACGATGAGCGGCGTGTCCGCCGATGCGCCGATCGCATTGCGAACGGAGGCGAGCTTGTCTCTGCTGCGCCCGGCCATCGCCCATGTCGGCGCGCCCTCACCTGCGTAGTGCGCGGCGAGGTACTCGACGACGAGCTGGCCTGTGTATCCCGTTGCGCCGTAGACGACGATGTCGAACTTCGCGGACACGGATCACGCTTCCCTGGGACCGTGGGCCTTATGCCTCCACTCCGAACGTTAGCCCGGCACTATCCCGCAGCCGCTTGATCAGCTTGTGCTGCATCGCCGCACCCGGCGTCCAGAATCCGGCTGGGACGTCTGTCACATCGCGCAACAGACACATCGCGCATTCGGAGATCATCTTGGAGGTCGAGCCGTAGCCGGGATCGCGGTCGCCGGTGACGCCGGCGCGAACCATGCGGCCGTCGGGCGCGATCGCGACATAGAGCAGGTCGAAGAGGCCGTTCTCCCGCTCTTCCTTCGACGGCCCCTCGCCCGGCTTCGGCGCGTTCGGACCGGTCTTCTCGGCGTTGGCGGCTACCACGCGCTGCGCGTTGGCTTCGCCCTTTTCGCCCGGACCCGTCAGAACCATCTCGTCGTAGACGAAGTCCTGACCGTAGGGAAAGCCCATCAGCATGTTGGAGCGATGGACGTTGCGCGTGTTGATCAGTGCCATCATGAACGGCGCGGCCCAGGACTGCAGGTCCTCCTCGAGCAGCGACCTGTTGCCCTTCGGCTGCTTCGGGCCGGTGAAGCCCGGCGTCAACGCGAACGGATCGTTCAGGATCGCGATCAGGCTGATGTCCTTTGCGACCGCATCGAAGGTCGCCTTGGCGCTCGCCGCGGTGCCGCCCGAGAGCGTGCCGCGCATGTCGCGCACGCGGCCTTTCACACGCGAGGCCGGAGCGCCGAACACGCGCTTGGCCTCTTCCTGCACGAAGAACGCACCAAGCTCGAACGGCACGGAATCGAAACCGCATGAGAACACGATACGCGCGCCGCTCTCTTTGGCGGCCGCCTCGTACTTGTCGATCATCTGTCGCATCCAGATCGGTTCGCCGCAGAGATCGAAATAATCGGTGCCGGTGGCGACGCAGGCCGCGAGCAGCTCCTCGCCATAGAGCTGATACGGGCCGACGGTGGTGATCACCGACATCGTCTGCTCCGCCATCGCCTTCAGCGAGGCCGCGTCCGCCGCATCCGCGACAATCAGCGGCGTATTCCCGGGCGCGCCGATCGCATCGCGTACCGACTTGAGCTTGCCGAGGCTACGGCCTGCCATCGCCCATTTGAGCGTGTGGTCGCCCTTGTAATGCTGAGTCAGATATTCGGCGACGAGCTGGCCGGTGAAACCGGTCGCGCCGTAGACGACGATGTCGAATTTTGCTGAGCTCATGGTCGACCTTTACTTCTTGGCGTAACTCACGCCCATGCCGGCGCGGACGTCGCTTTGAATCCCATAGGGCGGAATCGGATAGCGCAGGCCGTTCTTGGCCAGCGCCTTCATGCCCTCGATTGCCTTGGCGAGATGCGAGGGCTTCAAGGCCATCAGCATCTCCTCGTCCGGCACGCCGCCATAGCGCCGTTCGGCATAGCATGGCAAGGACAGGCTGGGCTCGCCGGTTTTCAGCGCCCGCCCCCAGGAATCCGCGCAGGCGGTCTCACCGACGACGCCCCATTCGAACTTCCTGTAGCCGGTATATTGCAGCCCGTTGATCAGGATGATCATCTGCCCCGGCGTTGCGTAGACCAGGCAGATGTCGGGCGGATCGAGCCGCCCGCTCGCGAGCGGACTGACCGCAAGCGCCTGATACTGCCCGAACGGAACCACGTCCAGCGCCTCCTGGCGCTTGCGCGCGTCCTCGGCGGTGCCGTGCCAGACCCCGACATAGTTTTCGCCGGCGAGCCATTTTTCGTCCTGCGGCGCAAGCCCGATCACGGCGCGACACTGCGCACCGACAAGATCGTCGGCGGTGATGCCGACCGTCCAGCCCAGACGTGCAGCCATGCTGACGATCTGGTCGGTGGTGTGGACCGCGTTCGGCCGCCGGATTTTCGGGATCGCCTCCATGTCGGCGGCACGCGCGAACAGCTTCATGCCGATCACCGTCGTCTTCAGCCGCAGCAGGCTGTTGAGGTCGGCGACGAGGCCGGCAAGATCGATCCTGTCTGCGCTCTGCTGCTGCATGGCGTCCTCCCGACCGGCGATCGCGCGCCGGTACTCTGTTCTTGTTTTGCGGCTCTCGTTTTAGTCCTTGCCCGGTCCCGGAAGCAACTCGCCGGTCCGCCCCATGATGCGATACGCCAAAAGGCCGATCCATTCGCGCACGGCGACGTCGGTCTTGCCGAGACCATCGGCCCCATTGCGGGTGAAGGCGAAGAGCCCGTCGCGCCCGCCCATCCGCCAATCCACCGGATAGGCTTCGGCATCAAATCCGGCCTTGCGGAAAATGCCCATCGCGCGCGGCATGTGGAAAGCCGACGTGACCAGAAGCCAGCGTTCGCCCGGCTTCGGCGTCACCAGCTGCTTCGTGAAGATCGCGTTCTCCCAGGTGTTGCGGGAGTCGCGCTCGAGGATCAGGCGCTCCTTCGGTATGCCCAGGCTCTCCAGGATCGGCGCGGTGTAGTCGGCCTCCCTCGCCTCCGTCGCGACCAGGTTCGCCGAGCCGCCGGTGAAGACGATACGCGCGTTCGGATAGCGCCGCGCGAGCTCGGCCGGCGCCAGCATGCGATCGGCCGCGTGCGCAACCACGGGCGTGCGATGCGCCGCCGAAAGATCGGTGTCGATCGAGCCGCCGAGCACGATGATGCCGTCGGGGGCGCCCCGCGACGGGTCCCACGCCGGGAAACGCGACTCCAGCGGATAGAGCAGAAGATTGCCGATCGGCGAGAACGCGACCAGCGCCAGCAGCGCCAGCGTGGTCACGGCGAGCTTGCGGCCGACCGCAGCAAACCGCGTCGCCATCAGCAGCAGCGACAGGATTCCGAGCTCGATCAGGAGATTGATCGGCAGCAGAGCGGTGCCGAGGGTCTTGGAAAGAACGAAATACAGGGGAGCCTCGCTGGAATGATCGTGCCGGGCTTGACCGGCCCGTCCATCTTCAGAAATCTTCTTGAAAGAGGATCGATCGCCCGGTCAAGCCCGGGCATAACAGGTTCTCATGACGAGTTCTGATGAAACCGATTGGACGCGGCCAATGACCCATCACCACCTGCATTCAAGCCCCGAGACCTGCCATTGGGGCTTCTTCGAAGCCACGCTCAAGCCCGTCCTCACCGTCAAAAGCGGCGATGAGGTGACGGTCGACACCATCAGCGGCGGGCCCGACATGCTGCCCGACCGCAACAAATTTCACATTCCGCCGGAGATGTTCGAGGTTCACGCCAAAAACGAGCGCATGCTGCCCGGCCACATCCTCACCGGCCCGATCGCGGTCGAGGGCGCCGAGCCCGGCGACGTGCTCGCGGTCGAGATCCTCGACGTCCAACTCCGGCAGGATTGGGGCTGGAACATGATCAAGCCGCTGTCCGGAACCCTGCCCGACGATTTCCACGAAACGCGCATCCTGAACATCCCGATCGACCGGTCGCGGATGGTCGGCCGCATGCCCTGGGGCCTCGATCTGCCGCTCAAGCCGTTTTTCGGCGTGATGGGCGTCTCGCCGCCGCCGGCCTGGGGCCGCATCTCGTCGCTCGTGCCGCGCGCGATGGGCGGCAATCTCGACAACAAGGAGCTCGGGGCCGGTGCGACGCTCTATTTGCCGGTGTTCGTCCCGGGCGCGATGTTCTCCTGCGGCGACGGCCATGGCGTACAGGGCGACGGCGAGGTCTGCGTCACCGCGATCGAGACCGCGCTCCAGGGCCGCTTCCGCCTGACGCTGCGTAAGGACCTCAGGTTCGACTATCCCCGCGCCGAGACGGCGACGCATTACATGACCATGGCCATGGATCCCGACCTCGACCAGTGCGTGGTGCGCGCGCTGCGCGACATGATCGTACTGCTCGGCGAGACGCGAAACCTGTCGCGCGAGGACGCCTACACGCTGTGCAGCCTGGCCGCCGACCTGCGGGTGACGCAGACCGTCAACGGCTGCAAAGGCATCCATTGCATGATCGAAAAGGCGATCGTGCACGGCTAGCCCCACCCGCCTGCCCGGACCCGTCTCCACTCCGCCGCCGCTCGGCATCCCGCGCGGCGCGCGGAGTCGCGCCTGATTTCCCTAGTGATTCCAATGAGCTGAAACACCGGTCTCGCCCGGATTTGACTCCTACCCCCGAACCTAAATAGAGTCTTAATCGTTACTTTTATGTACCCGAGTAAGAGGCTAGCGTTCGGGCCATGGCCACCGAAAAAGCCGAGACTGACCGCATTCCCGTAACCTTGGCGCTCTCGACCATCACCTATCTGGAAAAACTGGTGAGACAGGGCACCCACGGCACCAGCGTTCCCGGCGTCGCACGCACACTGATCGAGGAAGGCATCCGTCTCGCCATCAAGGACGGGCTTTTGTCGATTCGCGACAACGGCAGAACGTGAGCGCGCGCCGGACGTGAGGCGGACGGATCTCGAGAGGCGGATGGCCGACATCTGCAACCTGGGACCGCTACAATGCCTGTTCTCTCACCAACTTCTTCACCGACTGCTTCTTCACCTACCTGGACCAACGAACGAATTGAACTTCTGAAGCAGCACTTCGAGGCCGGCCTCACCTGCAGCGAGATCGCTGCCGACATCGGCGTCAGCCGCAACGCGGTGATCGGCAAGCTGTCCCGGCTCAATCTCACGCGCGGCAGGACGAGCGACGAGCGCAAGCTCGAGCGGAGCCTCGCGCCGCGGCGCGGGACGCGAGCCGTACCGCGGCTGCAATATGAGATGCTCGCCACGATCTACGGCGACACCGACACACCTGTGGTCGCCGGTCCAATCGACGATGCCAACCGCTGCTCGCTGCTGGAGCTCTCAGAGAACCGCTGCCGCTGGCCGATCTCGACGCCGGGTGCAGACGACTTCTGCTTCTGCGGCAATACCGCGCCCGACGGCCAGTCCTACTGCGTCGGCCACAGCCGCCTCGCCTACCGGCCGAACTCGCGCGCCCGTGTGATGCGCGGCTGAAGGAAAATCCCAAAACGAAAAACCTCCGGCGGGGCATCACCGGAGGTTTCTGGAGGCTTAGCATGAAGCTAAGAGCCGCGACTTTCGTAATCGGCTGAAAACAAGATAGCTGATCAACTCAGGTAAGTAAATAAATTTGAGGGCGATCGAATCGCATAGCTCGTCTTCGTCGTTTGCAACGTGTTACCGGATTTTCCGAAGGCCGCTTTCATGAAAAAGCCCCGGCGGTTTCCCGCCGGGGCTCTCTCAGATCGGAACGGCCTTGAGCTTACCAGTTGCGCTGGGCGCGCAGCAGCAGGCTGTAGGTGTCCTGGTCCTTCAGCTCGTAGGTTGCCGCAGGCTTGGCAACCGACGTCAGCGCCGGGGTGGTGATCACGCCCGAGTACTTCTGGTCGAGGTGGCTGTAGGTGAAGTCAGCCGAGAAGGTCAGGTTCTTCACCGGCGTCCAGCGGGTGATGACACCGATCTGGCCGATGTTGAAGTCCGGGTTGCAGGTGCCGGTCAGGGTCGCGAACGCCGCGCTGCCGCAGATCATGGACTTGGCCGTGCCGCTATAGTTGACCGCAGCCCACGCGCCGTAGAGCGCCGTGTTCCAGTACGGGCTCCAGTTGTGGGTGTAGGCACCACGGAAGCCGTAGGTCTTGGTCAGCTCGAGCTGGCCGTTGGGACCGAACACCGCGTCAGACACGCCGGCAAAGCCGATGCTCTGATACACGCTGCCCGAACCACCGAACATCGAGTAGCTGGTCGCAGCCAACTCCTGGAAGTTGTAGCGGCTCGCACCGTCGGTGTAGACGCCCGAGATGTTGATCACGTCGCCGGCGCCGGTCGGGATGTTCTTGATCTGCAGAGCGAGCTGCACGGCCCAACCCCACTTGTCTTCCGGATGACCGGTGACTTCCGTCGCGCCGTAGTAGGCGGCGTGGTTGTCGTGCGCGGCCACCGACGCCTGGAACAGGCCCCAGGCCTGGTCGACACGGACCATGGCGACCAGGTCGGGAGACCGGGTGCCGCCAAGGTCGTTCGAACCGTAAGCGCCGCCGAGAACGCCGGAGGTGGTCATGCCCGCGGTGTTCCAGATGCTGGTCTGGAAGGCTTGGGTCTGATCCTGCGCCGAGAACGCAGCCGTCACGCCCTGGCCGAAATCAGCGGTGTAGGTGAACTGGGCAACGCCGTTGGTGGTGCCGCTGCCGCCGACCAGCTGGTCGAAGTTGTTGCCGGGATAGTTGATCCAGGGCGCGTCGAACTGCGACACGGCCTTACCCATCGTGAAGCCGGCGAACTGGATGAAGGCGTAGTAGACGCCGAGCGTACCGCCCGAGATATTGCCCGCGTTTGCGTTGTTCGGCGCAGACACCCCGGTGCTTCCGAGTTGTGAGTAAACGGTCGCACCCGGCGTCGTGCCGCTTCCCGTCGTGAAATCGGTCGTCCAGGTGAACACGGCGTCAAAATAAGTACGAACCACGCCGTATTCGGTCGCGGTACGGGTATCGATGTTGAGGTCTTCGCGAGCGCGCGCCGAGTAGTAGTTGGTCAGGCGGTTATTCGACGCGGAAACACTGTTGTAGGAGCCGCTGTAGTTGCCGCCGGCATTGAGCGCGACTTCAGCACGCAGATAGCCGCCGAGCTTGATGCAGGTATCGCTGCCCGGGATGTAGTAGAAACCCGCGCCGTAGAGCGTGCAGATCTTGACGTACTCGACCGCCTTGGCCTTGACCGGAAGATCGGCCGCCTGGGCTCCACCGACGGCGATCAGACCCGCCGCAGTGCCGAGCAAAAGGCTCTTCACCACTTTCATTTAAAACCTCCAAGTTGCTCATTTTGCGGAGACCGGACCGTGAGGCCCCCCAGATCCCCGTCTCTTAAAATCCGCTCGGCCGCTTCGCGCTCTTGGACACCCGCTTTTAACGCGAGGGACGTGAACGAACCACCTGCAACGGGACGATCGAGTACCCCCCACCGTCACGGGTCAATATGCCTGCGCCGTTCCACTAATCAAAATAGTTTATTAGATCACCTTTGTTGTTTCACTAAACCTGTGCCCCGCGCGCAACACTGCGGGCGGGGGAATATGCTGAGCTGATCATCTTTGTAGTTTTAGTGACAAAATTACCCTGCTCTGCACTTGCGTCAGGGCAGACTTGCGTGGACTATGACCGTGCAAGACACCGGCCGGAAAAGAATCAGATCACGGGAGTGACGCTGTGTCAGCGACGAGGAAGGAAGGAGCGCGCCTCCGCTCCATCGGCAATCTCGATATCATCAGGCGTTTCACCTGGGAGATATCGTCGATCAACATGTATCTGGAGGAGTTGCGTCAGTTCTGGGCGAGAACGCTGGGCATCAGCGGTCCGCAATGGCTGATCCTGATGGCGATCTCCGACCTCGACAAGGACGATGGCGTGCCCGTCAACGTGGTCTCCAAGCTGCTCCACGTCGATCCGTCCTTCGTCACCACCCAGTCCAAGCTGCTGGAGAAGAAGGGCCTGCTGCGACGGCGGCCCTCGCCGACCGACGCCCGCGTGGTGCGGCTGTCTCTGGTCGAGAAGACGCAGAAGCACATCGCAAGCCTCAACGAGCAGTACAAGACGATCCGCGAATTCGTCTTCCAGGAATTCGACGAGAACGAACTGACCGAATTCACCGGCAAGCTCGCGACGCTGAAGACCAGGCTCGAAAAGGCCTGCGTCAGGATCTCCCTCGACTACTAAAGCATGATCCGGATCCGAAGGGCCGCGTTAGCGCACAGTGCGAAGCGGTTTTCCGAGAAGATCATGCCCAAACAACAACCTAAAGCGCGATGACGATTCATCCCAATCTCATCGCGCTTTAAGACGGCAGGCGGCGTTCAGATCCGCCGCCCCGTGGCGCCCAGTTGCGATTCCAGCCAGTCGAAGATGTATTCGTTGGCAAGGCTGGGATTGTCCGCGTGGGCCTGCGCCGCGCCGGTCTCCTGCGCGGTGAACACCTTCAGCACGATGTCGGAGCTGCCGAGCCGCGACTTCTGCACGATCTGGCGCGCCCGG
This sequence comes from Bradyrhizobium sp. Pa8, assembly GCF_052588265.1. Classification (NCBI taxonomy): domain Bacteria; kingdom Pseudomonadati; phylum Pseudomonadota; class Alphaproteobacteria; order Hyphomicrobiales; family Nitrobacteraceae; genus Bradyrhizobium; species Bradyrhizobium sp. Pa8. Next base: position 5,424,195 of record NZ_CP176767.1, read on the forward strand.
TCGGCCTTGAGCCAGCCGTCCTCGCCGAGTGTGATCAGCACCGGACAGTCGACGCTCGAGGCCATCAACGGCGCCGACGGCACCGGGACGATGCTGAGGTCGCTCATCGCAAAGCGGCTGGCGAAGAAGGATCGTTCGTGCAGGTCCCACAGACCGCCGTCGCAGACGGCCGCGGCGAGCCTCGGCTCCTGCAACACCGCGCGCGCGACGAACGAAGAGCCCCACCCGTCGGCCACGATGGCAACGCGATCGAAATCGACGTCGCCGCGCGTCTCCAGATAATCCATGACGCTGGCAATCGAGCTCTCGAGGTCGCGGCGCTGCAAGAGCGTGTCGGTATAGTCGTCACGCTGGTCGCCGAGCAGGTCCAGCGCGAGCATCGACAATCCGCGTTCCCGCGCATGCGGCGCGAGCTTGAACAGGAATTCCTCCTTGCGGTGTCCGGGCTCACCGATGCAGATCACGGTCGGAGCCCGCTTGTTGGCCGGGGACGCAGGCAGGAAATAGCCTTGCAAAACGTGTCCGTCGTCGGCCCAGGGAATCGTGACGACCTCGCCAGCCGGACCGCGCGCAGTGAGGAAGCGGCGCGCACATTCCTGCATGGCGAGCACCGCGACCCAGCGGCGCTCGTCGGCCTGGTCCAGCGGCATCGCGGCCGCGCCGTAGTAGTTCATCGCCCGCAGCCAGTTGCGCTGCGCGGTCGCCATGTGGCCTTCCGCGAACGCCGCCTCGGCACGCTGCCGGTTGGCTTGCGCCAGCCGCTTCCACTCGCGGTGCCAGGACTGCTCGCCGCCCTGCTTGAGCTGCCGCGCGATCATCAGGCATTCTGCGATGGTGGCGCCACCCTCCTGCGCCGCGGTGAGGAGCCGCGTGAATTCAGCGGAAATATCCTCTCTCTCCGGGCAGAGGATCCAGTCGTCGGAGAGGCATGCGGGTATCATCGGAGCTACGCTTTATGATGGCGTTACCCCTGATTGACTAAACTATTTTGGTTCACCAACCAAGCTGCCGTGCGCCGAATGAGACCCGTTTCACATCACCATCGCTTGAACATTGCTTGAACGATGGAGCGTGTCGCATGCGTGAATTCCAAATCGTCATAAGGCGTCGGAAATTGGCAAGAGGTGGCACGTAAAGTGACCTGCGTAACATGTAAATTACCTGCGTAATAATACGTCCGCACCTCTTGCCATGATGGTCGTCATACCTGCATACACGGACGTTCGTTGACAGTCTCAGCCAAACCGACTCAACCGAGCCGCCAGCCAACTTCCTGCGTAAAGCTTTCGTAGAAGGCGCGGTCATAGGCCTGCTCCGGCGTTGCGCGCACGCGTTCGTCAAGGCGCTTTGCGTCTTCGCCCACAAGAATGCGCCATCGCTCCGCCTTGACCCCGTCGAGGATGATCTTCGCGGCCTGCGCAGCCGTCGTCGGCGCATCCTCGAGGAAACTGCGGGCGCGTTCGGCGAACGCAGCCTGGATGTCCTCGTCCGACATTTTGTCGGCATCCGGCACGCCCGCCGCGACCATCCGCTTGCGGGTCAGCGCGACCTCGTCGGCATTGAGCCGCTCCGACCCGTCGGCGCTCTGTACCTTGCGCGAATTGGAGACGATCGAGGTGCCGATATGGCCGGGCATCACCACCGAGCATTTGACGTGCGGCGCGTGCAGGCGAAGGTCGTTGATCAGCGCTTCGGTAAATCCCTTCACCGCGAACTTGGCCGAGCTGTAGGCGGTGTGCGCCTGCCCCATGCCGATCGAGGCCCAGAAGCCGTTGACGCTCGCGGTGTTGACGATGTGGGCCTCGTCCGCCGCGACCAGCATCGGCAGGAAGGTGCGCACGCCGAGATAGACGCCGCCCCAGCAGATGTTGAAGGTACGCTCCCACTGTTCGCGCGTGTTGGTGAACAGGCTGCCGCCGCCACCGATGCCGGCATTGTTGAACAGGAGATGGATCCGGTCGGTCTTCTGCTGCTCCGCGAGCTCGTCGCGAAACCGCTTGAGATGGTCTTCGATCGAGACGTCGGCGATATGGGTCGTGACCCGCAGGCCCTGCGGCAGCTTCTCGACCTCGCACAGCCGCTTGGTCTCGGCCATCGCGGCTTCGGAGACGTCGCACATCGCGACATTGCAGCCCTCGGCGACGAGCTGCCGTGCGAGCTCGCGTCCCATCCCCGTGCCGCCGCCGGTGATGACGGCGATCTTTCCTGCAAAATCCTTCATGGGACTTCGGTCCCTCCCCTTGTCGGTATGTTTCTTCACAGCTAGCGCCGCGCATCGCGGCGCGCGCAAAATGTAGCAGCGCCGCATCCGCAGGTAAAAGCGGATCGGCGCTGCCATCTTCACATCAGTTATTTCGGCTTGCGGACTATTCAGCCGCTTCGACACGCACCCCGTTCAGTGCCCCGAGCGCCTCCAGCGCCTTGCGGGTGGCGGCCTGCTGCGCCGGCGAGGCCTCCGGCATCGGCGCGCGCGGATAGGTCCTGGGCAAGCCCTGGAGCGTCTGGGCGTAACGCGTGCAGGCCGGCAGATTGTCGGCGATAACGGCGTTCCACAGCGTCAACAGCTTCTTGTGCAGGTCGAGCGCGCGCGGATGGTCGCCCGCCTTCACCGCATCCCACAGCGCGACGGAGGCATGCGGCGCCGCGGTCAGGATCGCGGCGATCGAGCCATGGGCCCCGAGCGTATAGGACGGGTACATGAGGGCATCGACCGCGCTGTAGATCAGCTTGTCCGGCGCCATCATCATGAGATCCGCGAACAGCTTGAGATCGCCCGCGCTCTGCTTGACACCGACCACCAGCGGCACCTCGGTCATGATCCGCACCAGCAGCGCCGGCGAGAGGTACGACCACGGCACCACGTTGTAGATGATGATGGGCATGCCGGTCTCGTCCGCCATGGCGCGGAAGTGCGCGACCATCGCCTCGTCATCGGGCTTGAACAGATAATGCACCGGCGTGACCTGGAGTGCTGCGACATTCATGTCGCGCACCAGCTTGCCGCGACGGATCGCATCGCGCGTGGAGTCCACGATGATGCCGGCGATCACGGGAATGCGTCCCTTCACTGCCTCGACCGTCGCGGCCATCAGGTCGCGATATTCCTCGTGATCGAGCGTGTGGCCCTCGCCGGTCGAGCCGCCGGCCGCGACGCCATGCGCGCCGGCGCCGATCATCCAGTCGACCTGGGGCGCCACGAGCCCAAGGTCGATCTCGCCGTCTTTCCGGAACGGCGTCGTCATCGGCGGGATCACGCCGGTTGGTCGTGCCTTCATGGTCTGCCCTCGCGTTTCCTTTGGTCCCGTGGCGGCCCCGCTCTTTTGACGAGTATCCGCACGCTTCCGAGCCTATCGGCTGCGCAGGCCTTGTGAAGGGGCGGTTCGCGCGGCGCTGCCCCCACAATCGCTCATTCCTGCGAACCTTCCTCGCTCTTTTCCTTGGGGATTCCCCGTATTTGCCCGGCTTCGGTTTAGGGGCAATTTTTTTACAATCCGAATCACCAAATGGGGTGGACGCTGGGTCGAGTCGGCCAGGCCAGCGTGTTGTTTGCGTCACAGGCTCTGGCACTCCGCTTGCATCCTCTTCGTAGTCTGAAACTACCGATGAGGTGACAGGAATGTTCGTGACCGTGGTTGCCGTGCTCTGCCGGCTGAGCGCAGCCAGCTCAGGCAGTTGCATCGAGGAAATCGTGACCGACAGCAACATGACGCCCGAGATGTCGATGATGCAGTGCGCGATCGGCGCACAGGCTCCGCTTGCCAAATGGATGGGCGAGCATCCGATCTATCACGCCAATTGGCGCCTCGAGCGCTACAAATGCGTGCCGGGTCACTACGAGATCAAGGGCCACGCCTAAGGCCCCGCAAAACTACTGATACCAAGACTACGGATGAGGAAACGCCCCGGAGGTAGCCTGGTCTCCGCGCGGGCACCGCTAGCGCCAGACGCCATTGCGGCGGCGCGCCCCAGTGACAACGATCACGCCTTCCCTTTAAGCCACTGCTCGCAAAATGATCGCACGCGCCTGTCGCCCTTCCGGCGTCGGCATCAGCGCGAAATTGTGCGGCTGGTCACGGAGCAGATTCAGCTCGACCAGCACGCCCGCCGCCCTCGCCCGCTCCGCGAGATCGACGCTATCCGGATAGAGCAGATCGCGCGTGCCCGAGAAGATCGTCATCGGCGCGAGCGAACGGAAGGCGCCATTGAGCGGGCTGACGAAGGGATGTCCGACATCGAGCTCGCCGGCATAGAGCCGCCCCGCCTCAAGTATCCCCGGAATGTCCTGGATCGGATCGCGCGCCGCGATCTCGACCTGCTCGGGGCGGCTGACCGATGCATCGGCCGCCGGCGAGATCAGCACCATCCGGTTCGGCTGCCGATGCCCGCGATCGCGTAGCCATTGGCACGCCGCGAGCGCAAGCCCCGCGCCGGCGGAGTTGCCGACAACGGTGACCTTTGCGGGCCCCGCATCCTCCAGCAGCATCCGCAACAGCTCGGCCGTCGCCGGCACGACATCCTTCGCGGTGGCGCGCGGCGCCAGCGGATAGATCGGCACGACACACACGACGCCCGCCTTGCGCGTCATCTCGCCGACAAAGCGCCAATGCGCCGGCACGATCTCGTTGATGTAGCCGCCGCCATGCAGGAACATGACGAAGTTGCAGCCCTCATGGCCCGACGACGGCGCGGAGTAATAGACCGGCCATCCCCCCATCTTGGTCAGCGTCGCCTCGACGCCGCGGCCAAGCCCCGTCGGCTCGAACGAGGCCGGCTCCAGCGCGAGCTTCTGCACATGCGCCTGCACCGCTTCGACTGACGCGAGCTGCTGCTTGTACGGAAGCAGCCCGAGCAGCAGGTTGAAGGCGCGGCTTTGCAGGCTCGGCGCGGAATCGCGGGGTGGCCGCGCGCCGAACACGCAGCCGCCCGGGCAGAATTGAAAGGCCGACACAAGTCTTGCAACGCTCATGGTCCGTTCTCCGCCTGGCTCAGCATCCATATGGCGACAAAGAGGCTTGGCGACAGGGCGCCATAGGCTGATATAATGCGAGCATTCACTCGCTTTTCCTACTCGCATTCAGGATCGCAAGACCATGGCGCGCAAGCCACCGACAAAACCCCGGAAAAACGCCTCGCAAGCGAGATCCCGCGCCACCGTCGACGCGCTGGTCGAGGCGACTGCTCGCATTCTGGTCCGCGAAGGTTTTGAGAAGACCACCACCAACCGGATCGCCGAAATCGCCGGCGTCAGCGTCGGCTCGCTCTACCAGTATTTTCCAAGCAAGGAGGCGCTGGTCGTCGCCGTGATCGACCGTCACAACGACGAGATCATGCAGATCGTCCGCGCCGCGTTCGTCGAGGTCGCGGACATGCCGATCGAAAAGGCCGTGCGCCGCCTCGTCACCGTCGCGATCGAGGCCCATCACATCGACCCGGACCTGCACCGCGTCCTCGCCGAGCAGATTCCACGCTCCGGCCGGCTCGCCGAGGTCGAAGCCTTCAATCACGAGGTCCACGGCCTCGTCCGCGCCTATCTCGAAAACCACCGCAAGGAGATGCGCAAGATCGATCCAGGACTGGCCGCCTTCATGTGCGTCAGCGCGATCGAGGCGGTCGCGCACAACACGGTGCTGAACCCGGCCGAGATGCTGACGGAGAGGATGGTGAAGACGCTGGTGGATGAGACGACACGGATGGTGGTGAGGTATTTGAGGTAGCTCGGTGCCGATCCACGATGGACGTCCCTAGGCCCGACCATTCGCCTTCAACAGCGTGCTGCACCGCAGCAAGACAACTGACTTGCTGCGATGCCCCTACGCTCATGCTCCGCAGCGTCGGTATGCAATCACCATTTTGCGAGACGCGAGCGCGCGTTCAGGAACACGGCCTCATGAGCTTGCATTGTCGGCTTGATCTTCAATTTGTTGATGAGGCCGACAATGCATCTTCTCGTCACAATGGTAGCGATTGCGACAGTCCCTGCCTGGATCGGATTGACCGCGAACTCCGCTGTCGCCCAGGATTTCAACGACCGATGGTCCATCATTCCAAAGGCTCACGCAGAGCAGCCTCCTGCGGCACTCCAGACAAAGAAGGATGAACCGGAAGCGCGACCTCCGAACGGACAAGAGCCATCGGAAGATCGCTCAGGCGCGCGATCTTTCAACCGAGTCTTTTCCGGAAAAGCCTCCTACTATTCGTATTCCAAAGGCAAGACAGCGAGCGGTTCGTCATTCAATCGGAATCTCCTAACGGCAGCACATCGCAGCCTGCCGTTCGGCACCAAGGTCCGCGTGACCCATGGCGGAAGCAGCGTCATCGTCACCATCAATGACCGAGGCCCATTCATTCGTGGCCGCGTCCTAGATCTCTCGCTCGCTGCCGCGCACAGCTTGGGGATTACGGATCGTGGCGTAGCTCAGGTTCGTGCCGAGGTGTTGTAGCGGATGCCTTAAAGTACCCCGACGCTATTGCGGCTATCACGTCACCTCTCGGGACTCACCGCCTTCATGTGCGTCAGCGCGATCGAAGCGGTCGCGCACAACACGGTGTTGAACCAGGCCGAGATGCTCTCGGAGAAGATGGTGCGGACGCTGGTGGACGAGACGACGCGGATGGTGGTGGGATATTTGAGGTAGTTTGCGAAAACGGCGCCTCATGCCCGCTCTACGCGGGAGAGCGGGCATCCTGCTAAGCAGTTGATTTATCTGCGGGCTGCATTGAGCCGAGCCCATGGCCATGAGTTTTCCATTTTTGATGGCGATCAATTCAGCTTTCCTATTGAGGACAAAACATATGCCCAAGAAAAATTGCCTGATAGTCCATGCCGCCGGAAGACAGCTCGACCTACTGCGCGGAGAGGCTTCCCGCATTGCGAAGGCGAACAAGGTCGACTGGTGGATCGATCGTGCCGACGTCGGCACACTTTTTTGCTTTGAAGACGCAAATGCTACAGATGCCTTCGCTCGCACCTGCGACAACTTCGGAGTCCGATGCAAAGACGGCTAGCTCAAAAACCCCGCCGACTTTGTGAGCCGGCGGGAGTTGAGTGAATACCTACGAAAACCGGCCCATCGCCAAACGCGCGTCGGACGGTGGGGCCGTTCCGGGTGGATGGCGAGACCTTGAGGAGGTCCAGATTCGCCACAGACCGATTTTTCAATCTCTCCCTTGGAGAGTCGTTCCTCAGACGCCGCGATGCCAATATTTTTGTGATCTGGCGCAAAAGGAAGGCCCCAGCCAATGGGGAAGACTGGGGCCTTCACAGGCCTTGCGATGGATCACACGCAAGACCGATCGCTGGATAGCTGCAGGAGCGCTCGTTCCTCCTGCGGAACCAATCTCGACCCAAGTTGGCTGCAACGCCAGATGAGTCGCGCCAGCCAGCATTCCAGCAGCCAAATAGGGGCTAGAGTGTGTCCGAAGTTGAAGTAGACGCGGGCGAAACCAACGTGCTTGAAGTCGCTATCCAACTCGAGTGTTTCGCAAATTATCGATTCTTCGTAGGCCGAACCCGCGGCGAACGACTAGGGCGCGTGGGTGAAGATATCCACTCGTCGATTTCGTCTGGCTCTACTCGCCACGAAGGTGAGACGCAATCGGCTGTCCGGGCTGTGACACGGTATCGGCGCTTACGCAGCTTGGCTGCCAAATTCTTCGCGCCATCTTCGTCTCGACATTCAATAGAAAAATTACCGTAACAAACAACCCAGCGCTTTCGACTTACTTTTCGTTTGGATCGCGCTGAACGCTCCATCTAAGGGACCCCGTGAGTCCCCAAGCCCGTCCCAATATCAATACTCCATTCTTACCAAACCGTTTAAACTGGACCGCGACCTCGCCAAGGGCAGCGGGCTACCACCACCCTAGCAACCCCGATCTAGCGTCCACAGGTGGTCGTCCAGTTGGATCATGCCTGCGAAGCCATTGACGTCGTCAAGCGCACCTACCGAGCATGCGACGCACGCGATGGCTCCGAGAGCGGATCGTGTCTATTGTTCCCAAAGACAATTCACGCCAGCGCCAGACGTCGTTGAACTTCTGGAACCAATGGCCCAACACACCGATCGAGACTATCGCTGGCTCGCCGCCGAGCTGGTGGAGCGGCCCCGACCAGCTCAAAGACGTCGAAGCCTTCAACCGCGAGGTCCACACCCTCGTCCGCGCCTATCTCGAAAGCCACCGCAAGGAGATGCGCAAGATCGACCTCGATATAGCGACGTTCGTCTGTGTTAGCGCAATAGAAGCCGTGGCGCACAACACGGTGTTGAACCATGCCGAGATGCTGTCGGAAAAGACGGTGCGGACGCTGGTGGACGAGACGACGCGGATGGTGGTGGGGTATCTACGGTAAGGCGCAATTGCGGACGGAATAGAATCCTCGAAATCGTTGCAGTTTCAGCACACCTGATTCGATTCCTGCCTCTGCGCGCGTGAGTCCAATTGCGTTGATCGCCAATGGCCGCAATGATCAACGGATGCAGCGCAATTCGGAAACGATCAGTGAAGTTGCGAGGTATCTTGCGCTCGCTGAAGACTGCCGCGCGCATGCGCTGGAGGCGCGATGGGCGCCTGATGAGGCAGCTTGGCTGGCCCTTGCGGATGAGTGGCAAACGCTCGCGCGACAGCTTCCCAATCGCGCTAGTCCTCGCGCCGCATCCGACTGACAGCCACGATCAAGTCGGGCCGTTCAAGAACTTCAACCAATTGATCAAGAATAACGCGCTCGTTGTTGCGCGGCTGAGGCTTCAAATACTCTTCAAGAATCCGCTGCGCGTCGCTGACGGCTTGAAGAGCTAGCTGGTCATCTCGCATGTAACTCACCATGACGTGTGACGCACTAGAGACTAGCGTGGCTGGATTTTGTTCCAACTATATTAAAAATCTTTGCGTGCGCGGATCGGGAAAATGGCGCCTAGTCTTCAGATCGCGCACTTTTACGCGTGAATAGCGGCGCCAACGCTCGCATGCCGCCAACGACGAGTTGAAGATTTCAAGCGGAACGTCTCGTGGAGCGATCAACAACCTACGCCGCGCGTGAAAGTGCTTACCACTAACTTGTCGCTGTCGATCGTTATCACGCTGGAGCCTAACCGGCAGGATTGCTGACTTGATGGATAGAAACAGGAGCGAACCCGCGAGAGAAATCCGGACGGCCTGAAATCCGGCTAAAAATGGTCGGAGCGAGAGGATTTGAACCTCCGACCCCTAGTCTCCCAGACGAAGGCGATAGGGTAACGAAGCGTAACGAGACTGAACGTCCATCACCCGCAATACAGCTGATATTCATTGATTGTTTGCGATTTATTGGGCATGTTACGAACACGGGGTAACAGCCACTAACAGCACTAAGGCGTTACCCCACAGCACCTTGGGGTAACGGCATGCCAAAGACTAGGGCGCTATCCAATCTCGCGATCGAGGGGCTTAAGCCGCGCGCCGTCCGCTACGAAAAGTCCGACGGCGGCGCCGTCGGCCTGTTCCTAGTGGTGCACCCCTCGGGCGTGAAGTCTTGGGTTTTTCGGTTCCGCTCCCCCGTCGAACGCGACGAAGTTGGTCAGCGCGCGCCCAAGAAGCTGACACTGGGATCTCTGGCGCTCTCGGCGTCCCAGTCCGAGCCGCAAATCGGCCATCCCCTGACACCCGGGCAAGCCCGCATGCTCGCCACGGCCGCCGCGGAGGACGTCCGGCGCGGCATCGACCCCACCCATGTCCGGCGCCAGGACAAGGCCGAGGCCAAGCGTGAGGCGGTCCGCGACAATACGATTGACGCCGCCATGGTCGAGTTCCTTAAACGGTACAAAGGCCGCAAGCGCCAAGGGTTGCGCGAATCGACCCGCCTGCTCACCGCCCATTATTTCGGTCTCAAGCCGGATCCCGAGAATCAGGGCGAATGGGAGAAGTCCGGCAACGGCGTACTCGCAAAGTGGTCAGGCCGGCCGCTAGCATCCATCACCAAACACGACGCGATCGTGCTGCTCGATGGCCTGGTCGATTCCGGCCGCGGTGTGACGGCCAATCGCACCCTGACCACCCTCAAGACGTTTTTCGACTGGTGCGTCGACCGCGACTTGCGGGAATCCTCCCCCGTTTCCTCACTCGACGCCTTCGCCCACGAAACGGAGCGCGAGCGCAAGTTGACGGCTACCGAGCTGGTCGTCGCCTGGAAAGTCGCCGACCGCGAGGGCTATCCCTTTGGCCGTCTGGTGCAATGCTTGATCCTGCTTGGGCAACGACGCGACGAACTGCGCGAGCTGCCGCGGACGGAACTGGACCTGAAAGGCACTTCCGTGGTTCTCGACGATGGCAGCCGTTGGAGCGAGCCGTTATGGACCATTCCGAAGGAGCGCACGAAAAACGGGCGCGAGCACCTTGTGCCGTTGAGCCCCCAAGCGGTCGAGCTGTTGAAGTCTTTCCCCGCCATCAAAGGCAGAGGCTTACTTTTCACCACGACCGGTGAAACGCCCATTAGCGGCCTCTCGAAGGCAAAGAAGCGCTTCGATGAAGCCATGCTTGTTGAGCTTCGTAAGGCCGATCCCGATTACCAAATGGAGCCTTGGACGCTGCACGATCTACGCCGGACCTTCTATTCCGGTCTACAGGCCCTTGGGTTCTCAATCGAGATCGCCGAGGCGTGCGTCAATCACTCGTCGGGCGCAATCCGCGGTGTGGCCCGGGTGTACGCGCGGCACAAATATTTGCGCGAAAAGACCCAAGCCTTCGCGGCATGGGGACGATATGTCGAGGATCTGGTGAACAACCGCCCGGCCAGCAACGTCTATGCATTCCAGAGGGAGCCGGCATGAAGAAGGCAAACGGTTACAAAACCGCTCCGTTCGCCGCCGGCAAACGCATGGGAGCAGTTGAAAGGGCGCTTCGGCTGGCTGGTTACGACGCGGCTATCCCTCTTCCCTCTGACGATTTTTTCGGCGCCGTGGTCAAGGCGACCAAAGCATTCGGCGGTGCGAAGCTGCGTGCAGCCTGTGGTGAAGACGGGCCGACAGTTGACTTGATTCTTTGGTTGCTATCCGATCGGCCGCTTAATCAAGGTGATCGCCGCTCCCTGGCAACGCTCCTCGCCGGCGAGTTGAACTCCGCAGGTCGCCCACGGGCCAAAGCTTCGAGCCTGCGCAATTATGTCGAGCTGCTCACTGAGGCGAAGCAAAAGCGTCGTGAGTTTTCCGGTAAGGATGCCGGAGAGCGCGCAGCAAAGTGGGCGGCCCGAGACCCGCGCGCCCTGAATAAGTCGGCGTCTACCATCGCGCGAGATATGGAGCGCAAGCGCTCTTATTGGGACTTGTGACCCACCGGCAAAAATTCTGCGTACTTTTCACCGCTAGATAGGCGGGACTGCCTCGTGAGACCTTGTGCGTAACACATGAGGTCACGATGTCCGCTGACGATCCCAACGCTCTGATTCCCACATCTCAGGTCCGCGCCCGCTACGGCGGCGTGAGTCACATGTGGGTTGAGCGCCGTCTGAAAGACGATCCCGACTTCCCTCGCCCGCTCTACATCGCGAAGCGTCGTTTCTGGCGCCTCGTCGAGCTTAGCGCTTGGGAGCGCTCGGTCGCCGCGCGTCGCCAGCCCATCGCCGCGTGATGTTGACAATAAACATGAGTGCAAACTTTCAACATGACCGCCGGTCGCCACCGGGGGTCATGTAGCGCGGGGCTGGTGTCCATTCCTCCGCCGGTCCCGCGCCACCCCTCAACATCCAAGGAGATCACATGTCCAAAGTTACCGTTCCCGCCGTCCCGCTTTCCGAGTCCGATGGTTCGTTCGGCCACCACGTCGAGACACCGCGCATTCGCGCGAGTTCTGACGGATCGTTCGGACACCACGTCGACGGGCCGGACATTGCGATGCAGAGCACGGTCAACGGTGTGACGACCGTTTTGCCGCCCGACAATCGGAAGCGCTGACGCGCTCCCCTCAAGCACAAGGCATCGAACATGGTCGACTTCACCACCGAACTCGCAAACGCTGTAAAGGGCGCCAACCGAGCGATCGTTGCACAGCAGCTTCGTTTCGCGGGGTCCGTCCCCGGCAACGTGCGCGCGTTTAATGTCGAGCTTGTTAAAATCGGCTGGCGATACATCGACAAGCTCGACGGCCTGGCATCGCAGGGCGCCAACGTTACCGCGACGAAAGCGACAATCTCCAACCTTGTCGCAACCGCATCGACGTTGGCCGTGAACAACGGCACCGTCAAAGTGCCAGCGGCGGCTTAATTCGAACATCAATCTGCGAGGGGCATCCTATGGCATCACAATATTTCACCGATCCCGTCAGTGGCGCGCGCTACATCGAAGAATGGCGCATCATTCCGGGCAGTCTCGAAGCCGAACGTGATCGTCTCAAGGACGGATTCAACCGCGAGATCCTGGCGGCTCAACTTCTTCGCGCGGGATTTGGCACCGGCGCCGTCAACGCGTTCAAAGCCGATGTGGACGGTTTGTCTTCGCGCTATTCGAAGAAGTTCGACGGCCTGGCATCGCAAGGGGTCGACGTGAGCGCTGCAAGAACGGCGATCGCGACCCTGGCGACCGCGGCAAAGGCGGCGGCCACGAGTGCCAACGCGGTCGACGTGCCGTCGGCAATCTGATTCCAACTCTAAGTATTCGAAGGTTCCCATGTCCAAGTTTTTCGCCGACGTCATCAACCAACTCGACAACAGCCGACCGATGCAGAAGCAGGTCGGCGACATCATGCGCTTGCAACTCGGCATCAAAGCCGGCGCTAAGGAAAAGGCGGCCGGCGCCGAGAAGTTGCCGCGCTGGGAGCACCTTAACGACATGGGGCGCAAGGCGGCGAAGCGCGACGAGATCGCCGATTTCGTCAAGTCCAATGCGCAAGCGCGGCTCTCGCTGCGGAAGCTCCGGGCGGACATCAAATCATCGCTGCCGAAGATGCCGGGCCGGGAGAAGGACGATATTGCAGGCGCCCTACAGGACCAGGAATATCGCGCGTACGTTCGCGGCCTTCCGCAAGAGCAGCGCGATCGCGCGCAGCGTCTTCATCCCGACATCGCGGCAGCGGTGGCCAGGGCGCCCGCCGAATTGAGCGGTGTCCCCGAGAGCGTTCACACCGAACTCGTTAACGACATGCTCCGCAAGACGCACGGCGCCGAGCTGGCCAAGGTTGCCGCTGACGTCGCGGCAATGGAAATGGCCGACGAACTGATTCGGGCGGCCGATCAGGAGATCCGCGCCGCGGCGGAAGTTCAGCACGGGACGGACTTCCGCGTTTGGGCCAAGCCTCTCGTCGACGAGCTGCTGACCGAAGCTGGCACCGATTTCGACGAGCTTTACCGACGCCAGGAGCCGGAGGCGCGGAACGTGCTCGGTTCACTTGCGTTCGCGGCGGAGTAGTGCCGTGACCGAACGCAAAGGGCGCCCGCAACAAGAACGTAACCCGCCATACGCAGACATGCAGACGCTCGATCCAGATTTCGATGACAGGGTCGATGCGGACGCAGAGTTCGCGACCTGGCGGTGGCCAGAGCGCAAATCGCCCATCGTATCGGCCGGTGGATAGATGGAAATGAGCGCTCTCAACATCATTTGCCAACCGCGTTACGGAGCCATCACGATGGCGACCGATGCAGCGTCGTATGACGAAAACGGCGTGGTCGTAGCGTTCTCGCCGAAGATATTTCCGGTGCCGGCATGGCCGGGTGCGATCTCGGGCCGCGGAGCCACCTGGGCAGTCGATTTTGCCAAGGTTCAATTGAGCGAATGCCCGACGTTCGACGATGCAGTCGCTCGTTCGGGAGAGATTCTTCGCAGCATCAGCGGTGCTTTCGAAATTGTCCTTACCGGGTTCTCAAAAACCCGTCGATCACCGGAGGCATGGTTTGTCCGAACGGCGGGCGGACCGGCTGGCCCCGACTATCCCGATCCTTACGAGCCGCTTCTGATGCCGCCGGTCGCCGTTGGACCGCGGCTCTCGGAGAACGTCGACATCGACATCAACGCTGACCCAAAAACGGTCGCGAAGGCGCTACGTAAAGTCCTCGAAATTCAGCGGCACTGCCGCCACGGAGACAGCACATGGTACTCAATCGGAGGGTATGGGCAGATTGCCAGGATCACCCCGGAAGCAATCGAAATGCGGCTACTGCAGCGTTGGCCGGAGGATCGCGTCGGCGAACTCATTCTGCCGGCGCCAATCGAGTGGTCTATCTGGAATCGTATCAACGGATTCGCAGCGTAGACCACCGGAGAAGAACGCAAGCCCAACTCGGCGTTTTCGACCTGGCCAAGGCGCAACAGGCCTCACGGGACAATCTCAAAGCACTTGCAGCACAGGGCCTGCTCGACCCGAACAATCCAAAACAGTGGGCGGCGGCGAACGTCGCGGCAGCGAAGTCGCTCGAACAGCTTTCGGACCAGGCCGCCGTCGCGGGTTCGAACTTCGAGCAGTTGAAGCGTTATCAGCTCGACGCGACGAACACCCGCACGCTGTTTGATGGCTTCTCAACGCGTTCGCTCGACACCTTCGCCGACGGTCTGACCAGTATCGTGACCGGGACCAAGAGCGTCAAAGACGCATTCAGCGACATGGCAAAGTCGATTCTCGCGGACCTGGCAAAGATCGCGATCAAGCAAGCTATAGTTGGGCCGATCGCAGGCGCATTGCAGGGCATCGGCGGCGGTCTGCTCGGGGGTGGCGGCGGAGTCATGTCGTCGGGCCTTGGCGCCGGTACGGGCGGCCTGTCGTTCCCGATGTTCGCCAGCGGCACGAACTCGGCGCCCGGCGGCCTGGCCATGATCAACGAGGGCGGTCGGGGCGAAATCGTTGACTTGCCGCGCGGCGCGCGCGTCATTCCGCATGACGTTTCCATGGCCATGGCACGTGCCCGCGGCGGCACGACCATTTCGATGGGCGACACGCAAATCGTCGTCAACGGCAATGCCGACGACTACGCCCTGAACCAAATTCGCGCCGAACTGGCAACCCACCGCAAGGCGATCGCGGCGGGCGCCAAAAGCAGCGTGAGCAGCCAGCGTTTTGCTCAGACGGGTGTCGGATGACGGAGGAACAGGCTTTGGAAATTGCGGAACGCGTCGACATGCTTTTCTGCAATCTCGCTTCCGACATTGATCCAAACGCGGTCGCCGCGGAGTTCATTGCGCGCGGCTTGTCTGGAATTTTTGGCATCGAAATGACGACCAGTCGCGAGCAAGTTGGCGTGCTGCTGAAAGGCATCGCCGATGCCATTGGCGAGCAACTGACCAACATGGGTGTTGGCTAATTCAAGTTCAGTAGGGGAGTATCGAGATTATGGGTTTGAGTGCAACGGGCAAGATTTCCGACGATCCCGACAAGCCGTTTTTAGACGGCACTGAAAAACTGGCCGCCGTGGGTGGTGGCATCAATTACGGCATCCTGCTGTCTACGATTCGATCGTGGGTATTGAGCAGCATCTCCGGTCTCACAACCGCGATGTTCGCGGCGAATGTCATTGACACCGATACAACGCTTGCGGCCAACAGCGATACGCGGCTCGCATCGCAGAAGGCCGTCAAGGCTTATGCCGACGCGAGGATCGCGGCGCAGGACGCGATGGTGTTCAAAGGGGCGACCGATTGCTCCGGCAACCCGAACTATCCCGCAGCCGATCGCGGACACACTTACCGCGTTTCAGTCGCCGGCAAGATCGGCGGCGCCTCCGGCGTGGTCGTCGAAATCGGCGATATGTTCATTTGCAACACTGACGCCACGGCCGGCGGCAACCAGGCGGCGGTAGGCGCAAAGTGGAACGTCATTCAGACCAATATTGACGGAGCTGTGACCGGCCCGGCGAGCGCGACATCCGGAAATCTCGCGACCTACAACGGCACGAGCGGCAAGATCATTCAAGACGGCGGCGCGGCGATCTCGACCGATGGAACATTTGCGTCGAACGCCGACACCAAAGTGCCGACTGAGAAAGCGGTAAAGACGTATTTTGCAGCCAACGCAGGAGCCGGTCGAGCTGTGCTGACCGCTGATCGGACCTACTATGTTCGGTCTGACGGGAATGATAGCAACAACGGCCTGGCCGACACGTCTGGTGGTGCATTTCTGACAATCCAGAAGGCGATGGATGTTGCGGCGGCGATAGACTGTGGTCATTGGCAATTAACAGTGTCGGCTCAAGCTGGCACATGGACCGCGCCTGTCGTTCTTCCGCGGATGTTGAGCGCCAAGGCGCCGATTCTCACCGGAGTTGGATCGACGACCATCTTGAGCGTCGCCGCCAATACCGGGATTTTGGCGAACGGTTGCACGCCGTGGATTCTCCAGAACATGAAGCTGACCGGCAGCGGCGCCGGCGCTTATTGTGTCAGGCTGACGAACGGTGCAGCGATCACACTTGGCTCCGGCATCGAATTCGGAGCAACGACCGGTTATCACATCTATGTCCATGGCGGCTGCGGTCTCACGATCACGAGCAATTACACGATCAGCGGCGGCGCCGACTTTCACCTCGTAAGCAATGGTTGGGTGTATTCGTCAGGGATCACCGTGACGCTGACCGGCACGCCGACCTTTAGCAGCGGCTATTGCGTCTTCAACCTCTCCGGTGCGAGTTATTTTGCCTCTGGCATGACATTCAGCGGCAGTGCAACGGGACAGCGGTTCATCGTCAGCAACGGCGCCTCGATCTACACGGGCGGTGGCGGGGCCAACTACTTCCCCGGTAACGTTGCGGGATCTGGCACCAACCCCGGCGCATCCCCCTACGGCATGTATTCATGAACGATTTTGGAGGCCTGATATGGTGACTTCGGCCCCGATCATTCCGCTGACCGTCACCGATCAGGGAGCGTGATTGATCACGGCAAGGACGCCATCGACGAAGGCCTGACACTCAGCATGAGTCTTGAACGTGCCTCTATATTTTCCGAACAGGAAGATGATTCGACCGTGGCCCTTTCCGAACAAGTATTGGCCCACCTGCCTCCCGGCTTCGTCTTTAAGCTCAATGCTCTCGATGCTTTGGACCGCTTTGAGGTCGGTCACGGGAAGCTTGATCTGCACAAGGTAACTCCGCGGGATTGGACCGGCCGCCTAGGTTAGCGCGCCAATGCGCGGAAGGCCACGCGATCAGGAGGAGTGAAGCATCCGGTCAAATCGGTTCGGTGTGTTTCTATCGGCCAAGTCTGAGAACGCCGCGTCGAACCGGCACTAGTCAAAACCCCGGGACGGGTCCCGACACTTTGATCGTGGCGTCTTCCCCCGTTACTTCGCTCAAGATGATATCGATCACCTGGCCATCGCGGAGGCGAAGCTGCGATTTCCCGGCGGTGAACACTTCGAACAAGACGTCCATGTCGCCTTGAAGCGAACCAGACGCGCTTTTCGACGATGCAGATTGAAAGACGCTGATGTCGTAAGACACTTCGCCCTTAGCGGTACCGTTGACCATGAGAATCCCTTTGCCGTTTAGGTGACCGAGTACGTGCATAGGTGTTTCCTTGTGATTTGAGAGTCAAACCTGGTCGCCGTGCCTACGAGCAAATTCCGCTCGCTCGTAGGCGCCTTCGACGAACTCCCGCAAGCCACCCTTGAAACTACGGCTCAGCCGCCGGACCTCGACCCCGAATCCCGCGGCCTCGGCATCCTCTTTCAATCGATCCGCGCGGACACCAGCGAGATAACGATGATCGCTAGGATCCGTGTGGTCACCTAGGCTACCGAGATTCTTCGACGTCCACTCTCGCAGAAACTTCTCAAAGTTCGGGTTCAGATCGTCGCTCATCAAGTTTTCCTATTGAATATCGGTGCCCGGTCCAGTGGGTTCGGGGCGTTTTCCACTTCGGGAAGGTCGGTAAACGCCGCCTCGACCCGTAGACGGTCCCAAATCACCCGGCCGTCGATTTTCTTCGGCTTCGGCATGCGTCCGTCGGCGACCATCTCGTCGAATTTTGTCGTCCCCACGCCGACGTAGCGGGCCGCCTCGTCGCGAGACATGCCGCGCGGTGCGTAGGAGAACGAGTCGTGCTTGGTCATCCCTTCTAACCGCACTTTCCCCACTGTTGCGGCCACCCGACGCCCCGCGTTAGGTCGAAGTCAAGCACGGCGTCGCCCAATTGCACACGCAGCCGCTTACCCTTGCGCAGGCCGCTTATCACCTGACTTTCGAGCGTCCCCGGCCACGCGTAGAGCGTTTGTCCGTCCTGGCTGAACAGCGCGCCCGTGGTCATGACCACCGGTCCATTGTCCAGGCGCCAAGACACGCCGATTCCATTTCCAAAGCCCACTCGCTCGGTCCACACGAGCCGCGGTTGGACATGACCATTGAGACAGCCCACAAGCAGGGTTGCGCCACCGCTCTGCGCGCTTGCCCATGTCAACTCGCGGTCGGTCAGGCGGTCGCGCTCGTGGGTGACCGTCCAAGCTGACGCGGGCGTCGCCAATAGCGCAAAGCTCGCGGCGGCAAACATCGCAATACGCATTGAAAATCCCCCCGAACGCATCCAACCGCAACTTGCACGAGAATGCAACAAAAAGCCTGTGAAAATAGGGGTTTATGTTGACAGTCAACATGAAAAGCGCCGCGACCGTGCTACCGCTCGGTTGTGACCGATTGGACCGACAAAACCCTTAGACCTTTGGATGAGCTGGCGCGGCTCGCCTTTCCGGAAGGCAGCGGCGTGACCGCTGACACGCTCAAACGCTTGGCGCGAGCGGGGAAGCTCGTCGTCTATAGGCCGGGCAAGCCGTTCCTGTCGACGCTGGCTAACGTATGGGAGATGGTTCAGGCCACGCGAGTGGGACGCAAGCCGCCGCCGCGGCCCGCGTCGTCCGACGTTCCCAACGGTCTCGGGTTGACCGAGGTCGAACTGGCGCAGATGCGTTGTGAGCACGCGCTGAATAAATTGCGGAACGAAGCGATCGAGCGGGAGCGCGAAGACGCTTGGGAACGGAAGTATGAAGCGCGAAAGGCAGCGCGAGCTAAAGCCCGGCCGCCCCGCAACAAGCGCTAATGCGTCCGACGCTTCCGCAGTTCGTCCCAGCGCGCGGCAACAGTGCGTTGGTCCATGAAGTAGAGATGGCGATCCCGTCGGCCGCGCCGCGCTGCATGCCATTGGATGTCGGATTCGCTATAGCCGAGTGCCGCCAGCTTCTCGCGCAGCGCGTCGGCGGCCGCATCTCGGGCTTCTGCCCTGGTCATCGCGAAACCGTACCGGCGGGCCGCTGCGACACTCTCAGTTATCCCCGCCGGGCTTGCCTCTTTGGTGAACGTCTGCACGGCCGCCTCGTATTGGCGACGCTCAAAGACGAATTCCATAAAGGCGCCCCCGTTGGAAAAGAAAGCACCCGGAAGAGTGTAGATGTGCGTGCTGCGGGCGGGGTTGAAGGTGGCAAGATTAATCATGCTGCTCTCCGATTCGGCCGGGCTGTTGCCTCAAGCTCGGAAATAACGTATATGCGATATATGCGGTTTGTCAATAACGCATATGCGCTATTTGTGAGGAGTACCGATGCCACGCCCCGAAATCTATCCGATCAAAAAGCTCGTCGGCCTCAGCGAGAGCATGCTTGAAGCGATCGACAAGTGGCGTGCCAAGCAAAAGCCGATTCCGAACGTGTCCGATGCGATCCGACAGCTCATCGAGATCGGATTGAAAGCGCGCGTTAAGGAGTAGCGCGCCGACCCGCGACGTTAAGCGACAATTAAAGAATCGAGCGCATCCTTGCGCTGTGACGAACCCGCCAAAGGCTTGATTGCCTGCGGCGGGATTTTTTGCGTTCAGGAACAGGAGTGGCACATGCTGACTGTCGATGAATTCTGCCGGCGATATCGCATCCACCGAGCCACCTTCTACCGGCGATGCGCCGAAGGCAAAGGGCCGCGCGTGGTCAAGATCGGGAAGTGCACCCGGATCAGCGAGGCCGCCGCCGCCGAATGGATAGAAGCGCACGAGTTCATTCCGGCCGCTTGCGCGTAAATCAACCCACTCAAAGAGGACAACATGAAAATCGGACAAGTGAAGAAATGGAACACCGAACGGGGCTTTGGCTTCATCGGTACGGACGGGCACGACGTCTTTTGCCACGTGAGCGCGCTCCCCCGTGGTCTCGAGTCGCTCGAAGTCGGGGCACACGTCGGCTTCGAGATCGAAATCAGCTCGCGCACCGGCAAACCACAGGCGACCAATGTCCGCACAGTCTGAGATCGACAAGGCTTGCGCGCACGCTTACGCGCTTCTGCATGATCACGTCGAGCGTTACCGAGCCGATATCTTGATTGAGCCGACGGCCTGGCGAACGCGCTGCAAGGAGTTAGTCGAAAATCTGGATTGGCTCGAATTTTGCCGAAGCCATCCACTCAACCCGACCAACAAGCCAACATAGCGAAAACGCCCCAGCAACGGCAATTGCTGAGGCGTCGAAGAGTTGTCCGGTAAACTATCGCAAGTTCATCGCTAGCACACTTCGACGTTCATCGCAATGTAAATGTTGCGTGGGGCTCCATCAAAGGAGTCCACGATGAGTTTATTGGAAATCGACGAGGTCGAACGCTTATCCGCCCCTCTTAGCATCGAGGCGTTCCGCGACCTTACCGAATGGTGGTGGGGCGGGAGCCATGAACCCGAGATGTCTCCACCGCTCGCGCTTGGTTGGGACATGCATCGCCAATGGCCGAATGCGGACGGCTTCGCCCTGTGGCGCGATCTGATGCACGAGTACGAACCGCCCTTGCTTGCGAACAATCTGCTCGGCCCGGGCGATCCTCGCCAGGCTGTGACGATGGAGCAATATGAAGCCGCGCTGATCGATGAGTGGTCACGATACGACCGCGAAAAGCACTGGCTTGATCAGCTGATTGTCGACGTGATGCATGGCGAGCGAGAGCGCGGTTACGAGCCCTGCGGCGACGCCTGGGAGCGAACGGAAGCCATTTTGAACGACCTGGCTGCCAAGGTCGGCGCGAAGCGCGCGGCGGATCAGGCGGACCGGGATGCGCACGAAGCGAGCCGCCTGAAGTGGCTGGATCGCTATTTCGATCTCGACGACGCGGGCTATGCGAAATGGCTGGCGGATGGTCGACCCGATGGCAACGGGATCAAATTCGAGCGGTGGGAACAGCGCCGTTTCCATGAACATCTTGAGAAGACAAAAGCAATGACTGTCGTCCCTTTCCCGAAACCGGCTGCGCACACCAACCTGATTCAGTCGTCGGGCCAGTTCGTTCGCGATTTCGTGCCGCCCGACTATGTCGTCGACCGGATCTTCCAACGGCGCTTTTGCTACTCGATGACCGCCAAGACGGGCGGCGGCAAGACTGCTGCCGCCATGCGCCTCGCTGCACATGTTGCAACGGGGCGTTCGATCGGGAGCATTGAAGTCGAGAGAGGAACCGTGATTTACGCGGCCGGCGAAAATCCGACGGACGTCCAAGCGCGGTGGCTCGGCGTGACCCAAGAGATGGGTATCGATCCCGACGCCGTGGACGTCCACTTCATTAACGGCGTGGTCAAGATTTCGGAGAACGTCGCGAACATCGAGGCCGAGGTAGCAGCCAAGAAACTGCACCCCACGCTGGTCATCGTCGACACGGTCGCCGCGTATTTCGAGGGCGACGACGACAACGACAACGTCCAGATGGGCAACTATGCCCGCCTGCTGCGTTCCATGACGAATCTCCCCGGCGGGCCGTGCGTGCTCGCGCTGGCGCATCCGACCAAGCGTGCGGCCGACGATGACCTGATCCCGAAGGGCGGCGGGGCATTCTTAAACGAGGTGGACGGCAACGTGGCTTTGCGGCGGAACGGCCAACTGATCGCTTTCGAAGCCCTCGGCAAGTTCCGCGGATCGTCGTTCGAGCCGGTGCATTTCGAACTGGTGACAGTGCAGCACCCGAAGCTGCGGGACACCAAGGGGCGTCCCATTCCGACCGTTGTCGCGCGGCCGGTGTCGGACGTTGGCATCGTGGAGCGCGAGCGGGCGAATGAGCGGGACGAGGACGCGCTGCTGCGAACCATCGATCAGCATCCGCGCAAGAGCCGCCGCGACGTGGCGAAGCTGATCGGGATGAGCGACAGCCGCGTCTACCGCCTGGCGCAAAAGCTCGAACAACAGAATCTGATCCGTGGCGAGCGCAATGGCTGGACATTGACCGGTGCGGGCGAGCGTGAGCTTAACGCCATGGATTCGCGTGGTTCAGGGGTGAACCAACCACCGCTGCCACCAGCGCGTTTCCCAGGGGCAAATTGAGCGAACCAACGGGTGAACCAAAACCGAACCAACAGGGACAAAAACCCCTTAGATATCAGGCTGGTTCACGTGAACCACTCCATGAACCACGGACGATACGATGGGGGGCATAAATGCCCCATCATCGTCTGGTTCGGTTCAGTCATATCCCTATAGGTGAACCAGTGAACCAACGAACGGAGTCAACATTGAAGTGTACTGGAAATCGCACTGGCTGGTTCAGTTTCTTCGATAAAAAGGCAGCTTCCCGTAAAGATCCAAAACCCCGTCCATGTAGTTCTTGAGTGGGTTGTTTGCGCAGTAGCTACGGAACGCCCTTTTCTGATCTGCCGCCTCACCCGCAAGTTCACGTGCCAATCGGTCTGAGGCCAAAACGCTCATATTGATGGCCGACATGTATCCTTGCGCCCAGGTGAAGAAGATCATTTCGATGCTGGGGTCTGCTTGATACATCTTGGCGAACTCAGCGCAGCTCGTCGCGCCTGGTCCCTGCACAGGATATGCAAGCCCCGCTCGCGGCATCAGAAGAACAATACAGCAAAGCACGACCGCGAGCGTCTGTGTCATCATCGCCTCCAAATCACACCACGTTCATAACCTTGGGACTTCGGAGCCGTCTATGAATCCGCGCGCTCTATTGCACCGAATCGCGCCGCTCTGTTCGCTCAAATCAACGCGCCTTAGTTCTACTGACTAGTGCTCTGTTACGCATCGTTACGCCATTTGCAGCACTTTTGCTGATTCACGGATTCTTTGGTATGGTGGGGTAAACATAGGGGTATCGAACCGCAAATCCGCGGTGGCAAATCGCAGGTGTGTTGAGTAATGGGCAAGACCGGCCCGAAGTGTTCTATCTGCTCCCACAAGTCCCAGCATCAGATCGAGATCGGCCTCGCGCACGGCATCGCGCACAACGCCCTCGCCCGCCGCTTCAACGTCAGCGCTGATGCAGTCGGCCGGCACGCGGCGAACCATGTCAGCCCTGCGATGCGCGCGGCGATCCTGACCGCGCAGAAGCCCACCGAGATCGACCTAGACGCGTTACAAGCGAGCGAGCAGGAAGGCTTGCTGTCGCAGCTCGTGCACCAGCGGGCGCGGCTGCAACAACATGTGGCCACGGCCATCGACTTCGCCGACATCAAAGCGGCGATCAGCGCCGAGGGCGCGATTACCGCCAACCTGGCGCTCGTCGGTAAGCTCTTGGGCATGATCGTGCAGCGCCACGACGTGCGGTCGACGTCGCTCCTGATTAGCGCCGATTACCTGGCCATGCGCCAAGCACTCGTAACCGCCCTCCGCCCGTTCCCTGACGCCGCTCGCGCGGTGGGTGCGGTCCTGCACCGAACGGAGACCGATGCCGCCGCGGCGATCACGGCGCGCGCGGGCAAGCCGCCCTTGGTCATCGAGGCCAGGCCTGTCCCCGTCCCCTGCCCGGTGCCGCTGCCATGAATGCGCTTGCCCAAGACATGGCCCGCGCACTGGATCCGGCCCTGCTCGCTCTGGACGCCGAGATCGAGCTGGACGAATGGCAGGCCGAATTCGTCCGTTCCGACGCACCCCAAACCGCCATGTTGATCCCCCGACAGCATGGAAAGACCGAGGCGAGCGTCATCAAATCTCTATCGGTGGCGACCACCGAGCCGGACAGCCTGATCCTGATCGCATCGCCGGCACAGCGCCTATCCGACGAATTCGTGCTGCGAGCCCGCACGACGCACAATCGCATCAAAGATGCTGCGCCCCTGGTCGGCGATGCAGCGCGGCGCATCGAGTTTGCAAACGGAAGTCGCCTGCTCGCTCTGCCCGGCGACAACGACGGCGACACCATCCGCGGCCTTGCCAATGTACGCCTAGCCATCATCGACGAGGCCGCGCGGTGCTCCGACGCACTGATTGCCGCCATCCGCCCCATGCTCGCGACCAATCGGCGTGCGCAACTGGTCTACTTGTCGACACCAAAAGGCAAGCGGGGCGCGTTTTACGAAACTTGGACGTCGAGCGATTCGGACTGGCACCGCATCCAAGTCGCGTTGGGCTCCTGCCCTCGCATCACTCCGGAATTCCTGGCCCGCGAGCGCAAGAATCTCGGCGAGACGAAGTTCCGGGAGGAGTACCTGTGCGAGTTTCTCGACACCGAGGATGCAGCTTTCTCGACGTCGATCATCGACGCCATGTTTACCAATGAGGTTCGGCCGCTATGGGTATGACTGCAATCAGTAGACGTGAAATCCCTGCGCGGGCGGTCGATCGTTGGTTCGTGGGTGTCGACCTTGGTCAGAGCACCGACCCCACCGCAATCAGCGTCATGAACCACCGAGTCGTGCCGCTGGAGACTTGGAAAGAGAACATCAAGGCCGGCTACTGGCGCCAGGATCGAACCGAGCACTTCGACGTGCGCCATTTGGAGCGCCTGCCGCTTGGCATGTCGTACCCGCAACAGATTCAGCGGGTCGCCAACTTGCTTGCGCGCCCGCCGCTCAACCTACTCAAGCCAAAGCTTGTCATCGATGAAACCGGCGTCGGTCGGCCGGTTGGCGACATGTTCGATGCTGCCGGGCTACGGCCAAGCAGGATCACGATCACCGCGGGATTGGAAGCAACGCAGCACGGCAGATCGTGGCACGTGCCCAAAGGCTTGCTGATCTCCAACCTTGAGGCGCATTCGCACAGCGGAGAACTGCGCATCGCGGCAGCGGCGAATGATGCCGCAGCGCTCAAGGAAGAAATGAAGGACTTCAAACGGAAGATTTCCGAGGCCGGCCGCACGACCTACGCGGCGCGCGTCGGCGCTCACGACGACTTGGTGCTCTCTGTCGCCATTACGCTATGGGTGGCGACGCAGGGGCCGGTGACGAGCGTCAGTGAGTTTCCGATTTAGAGTCCGAATTTCGAACGAACGTAGTCGACCACGAGCGTCACGAAACCCATACGCTTGATCCATTGCCACACCAACGGCCCGAACGAACGTGCGACCTCAAACCAATACATGCGACGAGCTTGCGGTTCACCGAACCTCTCGGCGTTCTTCTGGAAAAGCTCTTCAAGATCGCCTAGAAACGCCTGTGCAGAATTTTTCGGCGCGATAAATGCGAGCAAGAATTCAGCTGGAGCCGGCGGCGTCGCTCGTTTGGTTGCTGGCGGAGCAAGCTGCGTTGCGTTAGCCTCAAGCTTTGCAAGCTCCGCCACGAGAAGCTTGTGCTCTTCCGCCGTCAGCTTGATCATATTCTCGACCAATCTGCCGCGAATTTCGTGATCGAAGTGCAGTACATGTTTCAGCGCTTCGTCTGTGAAATGCACGAAAACATCGTCAGTTTGTTTGTCATCATCCTCGTTCATTTCAGTCACGCCATGGCTCCTGCCAGTTTGGTCCCTGCGCGCAGCCGGTCCAGCGCGGAGAGTGATGCGTTGAGGGCCATCTGCCCCTTACCGGTGATTCCGAAAAACATCTTCGCTCGGCCCCCGCGTTCTGCGGTTGCCTGACCTTGCTTGCTCTGGACGAACCCCTTTTTCTCCAGAGTTTCGAGAGTCGCATAGATCGTCGCCATCGGAACTGCCTTGTTCAGGCGCTTCTCCAGTTCCTCGTAGATGGAGACGCCATACGCGTCGGGCTGCTTACGCAAAATTGCGAGCATTACGACTTGCTCCGTCTGCTTGAGGGTGTCGTTCATGACTGTCGCTGCTTTCTGAGCTTGGTTGGTGTTCTTCCCTTTCCCGTCCCCACGGGTATTTTCCAATATATAGAAGAAATAGGCCCGAGTCAAATCTTCCCGACTTTGGAAGATATCCACTGCGACCATAGCCGCGGAGCGCGTTACCCTGATCGTTACCCTTGGGAAAATCCGGATGCCCTGAAATCCGGCTAAGTAATGGTCGGAGCGAGAGGATTTGAACCTCCGACCCCTAGTCTCCCAGACTAGTGCGCTAACCGGGCTGCGCCACGCTCCGAACGTCGTTCCATTAGCTAGGATCGCTGCTTTGCGCAAGGCGAGGTCACACCATTTTGGTGCCTCTCCTGAATCGGGTCGGTGCCGAAAGCCCCGGAACTGCCCGCAAAGCCGGCCGATCCGCCTCAGCCGTCCTTCAGCGCCTGATCCAGCATCTCCCGGCACGCGACGAGGTCAGCGAGCACCCGCCCGAGCCGCTCCCGGTCGATGGCGCTGGGCCCGGCAGGTGCGGCGGGAGCGCCGCCCTTGCGGAAGGTGGTGAGGATGTCCTCGTCGTCGACCTCCGTGAAGCGGAAGTCGATGCCTTCCTCCTCGTCGCCCTGGTAGTCGTCTTCATCGGCATCCGTGACGCCCTTGATGGGCGCCTCGTCGTCGTCGGGCTCCATCAGGCTCGCGCCGATGGCATCCTCGATGGCCCCGAACGAGACCGCGGCCGCGCCGTCGGCGAGGCCCTGCACCGACTTGACGCCGTGCTCCTTGAGGATCCGCTGCACCCCGCGGATGGTGTAGCCCTCCCCGTAGAGCAGGCGGCGGATGCCCTTGAGCAGATCGACGTCGTCGGGGCGGTAATAGCGGCGGCCGCCGCTGCGCTTCATCGGCTTGATCTGGGCGAATCGGGTCTCCCAGAACCGCAGCACGTGCTGCGGAATGTCGAGTTCCTGCGCTACTTCGCTGATGGTTCGGAACGCATCCGGCGCCTTGTCCAAATGCCAAATCCTTCGCGGAGGCGGTTACGCCTCGGGTTGAGCCTTGCTGGCGTCGCCATTGCCACGATGCTGGGTGTTGATCCGCTGCTTCAGGATCGCCGACGGCTTGAACACCATGACGCGACGCGGCGAGATCGGCACCTCGGTGCCGGTCTTCGGGTTGCGTCCGATGCGCTGACCCTTCTTGCGGACCATGAAGGAGCCGAAAGAGGACAATTTCACCGTCTCGCCCTTCTCGAGGCAGTCGGTGATCTCCTTCAGGACGAGTTCCACGAACGCAGACGATTCCGTGCGGGACAGGCCCACCTTCTGGTAGACGGCCTCGCAGAGATCAACACGCGTTACGGTTTTGCTTTGGTCGGTCATCGCCCTGCCCCACATCACGGCGAACAATTGTTGTCTGAAATTAGGAGGTTACGATACGGCGGTCAACAGCGCTCATCAATGCAGACGCATCGATAATCGCGGCTAATTCCGGCAAAATTCTATCGATTGTGGCTCTACCAGCGCACCAGCGCGGAGCCCCAGGTGAACCCGCCGCCCATCGCCTCCAGCAGAACCATGTCGCCGCGCTTGATGCGGCCGTCCTTGCGCGCCACCGACAGCGCCAGCGGGATCGAGGCCGCCGAGGTGTTGCCGTGGCGGTCCACCGTCAGCACCACCTTCTCCGGCGCGATGTGGAGCTTGTGGGCTGAGGCGTCGATAATTCGCTTGTTGGCCTGGTGCGGCACGAACCAATCGATGCTGTCGGCATTGAGCCCGGTGGTCTGGAAGGCGTCCACGATCACGTCGGTAATCATGCCGACCGCGTGCTTGAAGACCTCGCGGCCCTCCATGCGCAGATGGCCGACGGTCTGGGTCGAGGACGGACCGCCGTCGACGAACAGCTTTGCCTTGTGGCGGCCGTCGGAGCGCAGGTGAGTGGTCACGATGCCGCGGTCGGTCGCGGCATTGCCCGGCTGCTCCTGTGCCTCCAGCACCACCGCGCCGGCACCGTCGCCGAACAGCACGCAGGTGCCGCGGTCGTTCCAGTCGAGGATGCGCGAGAAGGTTTCGGCGCCGATCACCAGCGCACGCTTGAAGGCGCCGGTGCGCAGGAAATTGTCGGCGGTGGCGAGCGCGAACACGAAGCCCGAGCACACCGCCTGGAGATCGAACGCCGCGCCATGGTTGATGCCGAGCGCGTGCTGCACCGCGACCGCAGTTGCGGGGAAGGTGTTGTCAGGCGTCGAGGTCGCCAGCACGATCAGCTCGATCGACTGTGCGTCCACGCCGGCGTCGCTGAGCGCAGCCTGCGCCGCCTTGATCGCCAGATGCGAGGTGAACTCGCCCTCGGCCGCGATATGCCGCTCGCGAATGCCGGTGCGCTGCACGATCCATTCGTCGGACGTATCGATGCGCGCCGCCAGCTGGGCGTTGGTCACCACCTGCTCCGGCAGATAAGAGCCGCAGCCCAGCACGACCGAACGAATTTGAGTCACGAAACATCCTCCGGCGCGGTCTGCACGGAACTAAGTGCACCACCCTCGCGGTTGAGCATCTGATTGATCTTGTTCAGGAGATCGTAGTGAGCCATCTCATAGCCAACATCGATCGCATAGGCAAAGCCTTCGGCGCTGATTCCGCCATGGCTCTTGACCACGATCCCCTTCAATCCAAGGAACACGCCGCCATTGGACTTGTTGGGATCCATCTTGTCGCGCAGCGCCTGGAAGGCGCTGCGCGCCAAGAGATAGCCGAGCTTGGACAGCCAGCTCCGCTGCATTTCATTACGAAGTAATTCCGCCATCTGCCGCGCGGTTCCCTCGGCGGCCTTGAGCGCGATATTGCCGCTGAAGCCTTCGGTGACGATAACGTCGGCCAGCCCCTTGCCGATGCCGTCGCCCTCGACGAAGCCGAGATAATCGAGTTCCGGCAGGTCCACCGTACGCAGCCTGTCCCCGGCCTCGCGAATCTCCTCGTGCCCCTTGATCTCCTCGGTCCCGATATTGAGCAGGCCGACCGTGGGCCGGGGCTTGTTGAAGAGCACGCTCGCCATCGCGGCGCCCATGACGGCAAGCGAGACCAGATGGTGTGCATCGCCGCCGATGGTGGCACCGAGGTCGAGCACGACCGATTCGCCGCGCTTGGTCGGCCATACCCCGGCAATCGCCGGGCGGTCGATGCCCGGCAGCGTGCGCAGGTGGAAGCGCGCCATCGCCATCAGCGCCCCGGTATTGCCGGCGGAGATCACGACATCCGCCTCGCCCTTCTTGACCGCGTCGATGGCGAGCCACATCGAGGAGGTCTTGCGGCCGCGCCGCAGCGCCTGGCTCGGCTTGTCATGCATGCTGACGGCGACGTCGGTATGGATGATCTTCGAAGCGGCCTTGAGGGCGGGATGCTTCTCGAGTTCGGGCTCGATCTTGGCGCGGTCGCCGACCAGCAGGAATTCGATCTCGCGATGCCTGTGAAGCGAGATGGCGGCGCCCGGAATGACCACGGCGGCGCCGACGTCGCCCCCCATGGCGTCAAGCGCGATGCGAACCTTGCTTGGCATAAAAGTCCTGGAAACCTGGTCTGGTGCGGTCTTGAACGAGCGGGGCCGCAGAATGGCTTCGCCATGGACATGGCGACCGGCCTAGCGCCACGCCGCGCCCGGACCGGGGCGCGACAATAGCGTTTTGTTATCCCGAAACAACCTCTTGCCCCCAGCCTTTTGCATTCGGGGCGATCCGCGGGCGCCGGCGAAGATTTGCAATAAGCATATTAAAATCAAATAGATATGGGCGCCCATCAAACCATTCGGACAGGCGGCTTACGCACCTCGCGAAGCGATCCTCCCCGGGAATGCCCAGCTATTTGCCTTTCTTCTTGTCCTGGAGCGCCTTCAGCGCCGCGAACGGATGGTCCTCGGGGTCCAGCGCGGTGACCTCGGCCTCGAACACGACACCCGGCTTGCGCGGATAGGGGTCGACCGCCAGGAACAGCGCATCGGTGGCAATCCGGCCGAGATCGATGATGCCGTTCACGATTGCCTCCGGCGGATCGATCACCTCCGGCGGCTCGGCGTCGTCCTGCCCCTCCTCGATCAGGTCGGCCATCTTCCGAACCTCGGCTTCGGGGGCGAACACCAGATCGACGTCCTCCTCGATCTCGTTCTCGATCGGATCGAGGGTGACGACGCAGATCTGGCCGATCCGGGCGCGGACGTGCCCCGTTACCTGGATCCGGCCGCCGCTCTTGGGCACGACGTCGAAAGCAGCCTGGGCGGAAAGCACCTCCCGCAAGCCGCCGACCTCGGCGATGGCCTGCCGCTCGGCGACTGAAGCCTCGAGCTTGCGGTGCAGGCCGGTGTCGGGGATCTGCGCCACGATGACGGGGGACCGCCAGGGATCGGGTCTGGATTCGGCGTTCGGTCGGCTCATGGCGTGATGTCCTCCGTGAGCGCTGGGGGATACTTGAAAGACGCGCGCAGCAGCGTGGCCTCGTCGGTCCGGCCGAGATCGGCCTCGGTGGCCCGGGCGTAGGCCGCGAGCCGCCGCGCCTGGTCCATGCCGGTCCCATTCAGGATATTCTTGCAGATGGCGGCCGCCAGCGCCTCGCCGCCGCCACCGATGGCCTGATCATAGGCCTGGACGCGGCCGTAAAACGCCTCGCCGAAGGCCCGCATCCGCTTCGGCACGGTCTGGTCGCCGATGCCCATCTCGCGCAGATTGTCGTCCATGTCCTCGCAGAACCGGTCGAACAGCGCCTGCGACAGCTCCGTGGCGCCCTGATTGGCGGCTTGGTTCACGCCCTGGACCGTGCGCAGGCGTCGCAGCAGCAGCCAGAGATGCAGCAGCAACAGGTCGAAACGCCCGTTAACCGTATCGGGCACGCCCAAGTCGCGGTAAAATATGGGTTCTCGCGCCTGCGTCACGATCATGCCATAGATGGCTTCAATGGTGCCGCGCGGGGCTTGCCGGGGTTTCCTGAAGTGATTGAACGGCCAAACCATTGTGGGTTCCGCAAGCGGGCGTGCGCGTGTTGCAATTGCAGTCTCCGCCCGGTACTTCAGCGCCTCGCGCGACGCAAGGGGACGGAATCAGTTCCACTATGACGATAACGAACCAGACCAGCCTGCGCGCCAACAAGCCGCGCGGCCCTCATGCACGCTGGCGCGGTTTGCGCATGCTCGCGGCCGTCGCCTTGGTCGGCGCCGCCCTTGCCGGCTGCACCGGCGAGCAGTTCCAGAAGGGTTACATCCTGCCGCCCGGCGCGCTCGAGCAGATTCCGATCGGCGCGAGCCAAGACCAAGTGCTGATCGTGATGGGCACGCCCTCCACGGTCGCAACCCTCGACGGTGAGGTGTTTTACTACATCTCGCAGCGCTCGGAGCGGATGGTCGCCTTCATGAACCAGAAGGTGGTCGACCAGCGCGTCATCGCGGTCTATTTCGACAAGAACCGGCGCGTACGCCGGCTGGCGAATTACGGCCTTCAGGACGGCAAGATCTTCGACTTCATCAGCCGGACCACGGCGACGTCGGGTCAGGAGATGAACTACCTCACGCCGCTGTTCAAGCTGCTCAGCTTTAACTGAGTCTTCAGCCTGCGGCGTCGTGCCACCCTCCGCGCGGCACTTGCCGTCGCGTGCGGCTTGCCGTTACCCGCCCGGTTCCATACGCTCACTGCAAAACAAGAAGCAGGGAGTGGATTCGTGCCCACGAAACTTCAGAAGACTTTGTTGTCCCGCCGTCGCGTGCTCGCCGGTGCTGCCGGCCTCTCGGCCGCAGCGATCCTGCCGCGATCGAGCCTGGCGGACTGGAAGCCCACCGAAAACGTCCGCATCATCGTGCCGGCCGCGGCCGGCGGCTCGACCGACGTCATGGGCCGGCTCCTGGCCGCGCATCTGCAGACCGCCTGGGGTCAGTCGGCGGTCGTGGAGAACCGCTCCGGCGGCGGCGGTACGATCGGCACGGCCGAGGCCGTCCGCGCCAAGCCTGACGGCCACACCATCCTGATCGGCAACCCCGGGCCGAACGCGATCGCCTACAGCATCTTCAAGAACCTCACCTACAAGCCGGACCAGCTCCAGCCGGTCTCCAACATGATCCGGATCCCGAACATCGTCTCGGCGCATCCGAAGACCGGCATCAAGTCGGTCGCCGAGCTGATCGCGTATCTGAAGACCAACCCGGACAAGCTCAGCTACGCTTCGTCCGGCGTCGGCCAGAGCCCTCACCTCACCGGCGCCTGGTTCCTCCAGCTCACCGGACTGAAGATGACGCACATCCCGTTCCGCGGCGCGGGCCCCGCGCTCCAGGCCGCGCTGGCCGGCGACATCCAGATCCTGTTCGACAATCTCTATCCAAGCCTGCCGCAGGTGCAGAACGGCACCCTCACCGGCCTCTGCGTCACCACGACCGACCGCAGCGACCTCGCGCCGAACCTGCCGACCATGCGCGAGAGCGCGCCGGAACTGGCCAATTTCGACGTGTCGTCGTGGTTCTCGGTGTTCCTGCCGAAGGGTGTGCAGCCCGCCGTGCTGGAAGCGCTCAATCTTCAGGTCAAGGCGATGCTGGAGCGCGACGACATCAAGAAGAACATCGCCGCCATGGGCGCCCGCGCCGACTACGGCACGCCGCAGCAGTTCGCCGACTTCGTGGACGCCGAGACGAAGAAGTTCGCCGGCATCATCCAGAAGGAAGGTCTGCAGATGGACGTGCAGTAGGCGTCAAAGCGAGCAGTGAGGACACCGTAGGGTGGGTTAGCGAAGCGGACTGCGCGAAACGCAGACCGCTTGGCGTAACCCACCACTTCGCGTGCGACGATGGACAGTGGTGGATTACGCCTTCGGCTAATCCACCCTACGCAAACTCAACCATCAAACAAAAACCCCGGGGCTCGCGCCGCGGGGTTTTCTCGTATCGCGTCTGCGCCGTTCAGTGCGCGAGGATCGCCAGCAGCAGCAAGGCCACGATGTTCGTGATCTTGATCATCGGGTTCACTGCCGGTCCCGCCGTATCCTTGTAGGGATCGCCGACGGTGTCGCCGGTCACGGCCGACTTGTGGGCATCACTGCCCTTGCCGCCGAAATGGCCGTCCTCGATGTACTTCTTGGCGTTGTCCCAGGCGCCGCCGCCCGAGGTCATGGAGATCGCGACGAACAGGCCCGTCACGATCACGCCGAGCAGCATCGCACCGACAGCCGAGAACGCCGCCGACTTGCCGGCCACGCCGCCGCCCGCGATGACGTAGATCAGGAAGTAGACGACGATCGGCGACAGCACCGGCAGCAGCGAGGGGATGATCATCTCCTTGATCGCCGCACGGGTGAGCAGGTCGACCGCCTTGCCGTAATCAGGCTTGTCGGTGCCTTGCATGATGCCCGGCTTCTCGCGGAATTGACGACGCACCTCCTCGACGATCGCGCCGGCCGCACGGCCCACCGCCGTCATGCCCATCGCGCCGAACAGGTACGGCAGCAGGCCGCCGAACAGCAGGCCAACAACCACGTAGGGATTGTTGAGCGAGAAGTCCGGATTGACGCCGGCGAAGTACGGATGTTTCGCGGAGTCCGCAACGAAGAACTTGAGGTCCTGGTTGTAGGCCGCGAACAGCACGAGGGCACCGAGACCGGCGGAACCGATCGCGTAACCCTTCGTCACCGCCTTGGTGGTGTTGCCGACTGCGTCGAGCGCGTCGGTCGACTTGCGCACCTCCTTCGGCAGGCCCGCCATCTCGGCGATGCCGCCGGCGTTGTCCGTGACCGGACCGAAGGCGTCGAGCGCGACGACCATGCCGGCCAGCGCCAGCATGGTGGCAGTCGCGATCGCGATGCCGAACAGGCCGGCCAGGCTGTAGGTGACCAGGATGCCGGCGATGATGACGATCGCGGGCAGCGCGGTCGCTTCCATCGAGACGGCGAGACCCTGGATCACGTTGGTGCCGTGACCGGTCACCGAGGCCTGGGCGATCGACTTCACCGGACGATAGTCGGTGCCGGTGTAGTATTCGGTGATCCAGATGATCAGCGCGGTGACGATCAGGCCGACCACGCCGCATTCGAACAGCGCCATGCCGGTATAGTCGACGCCGTCGAGCTTGCCGAAGCCGATCAGGTAGTAGATCACGCCGGCGATGCCGATCAGCGACAGGATGCCGGTTGCGATCAGGCCCTTGTAGAGCGCGCCCATGATCGACTGGCTCGGCCCGAGCTTCACGAAGAAGGTGCCGATGATCGAGGTGATGATGCAGATGCCGCCAATGGCGAGCGGCAGCGTCATCATGTTGGCGAGGATCGGCGTCTTGGCGAAGAAGATGGCCGCGAGCACCATGGTGGCGACCGCAGTCACCGCATAGGTCTCGAACAGGTCGGCGGCCATGCCGGCGCAGTCGCCAACGTTGTCACCGACGTTGTCGGCGATGGTGGCCGGATTGCGCGGATCGTCCTCGGGAATGCCGGCCTCCACCTTGCCGACCAGGTCGCCGCCGACGTCCGCACCCTTGGTGAAGATGCCGCCACCTAGACGGGCGAAGATCGAGATCAGCGAGGCACCGAAGCCGAGCGCCACCAGGGCGTCGACTACGAGACGGCTATCGGGCGCGAGTTTCAGCGAGTGCACCAGGAAGCCGAAGTAGAGGGTGACGCCGAGCAGCGCGAGACCCGCCACCAGCATGCCCGTGATGGCGCCTGCCTTGAAGGCGAGCTCGAGGCCGCCGGCAAGCGACGTGGTCGCTGCCTGGGCGGTACGCACATTGGCGCGAACCGAGACGTTCATGCCGATGAAGCCGGCCGCCCCCGACAGGATGGCGCCGATGGCAAAACCGATCGCGACATAGAGCCCGAGGAAATAGACAAGCAGCACGAAGATGACGATGCCGACGATGCCGATCGTGGTGTACTGGCGCCGGAGATACGCCTGTGCGCCTTCACGCACCGCTCCCGCGATCTCCTGCATGCGCGGTGACCCCGCATCCGCACTCAACACCGAAGACGTCGCCCAAATCGCGTAGACGACGGAAAGCACTCCGCAGAGCACTATCAACCATAATGCTGTCATGTGATTTTTGCCTCAGATCCTTGATGTACGTACCCCCGGCGCCTTTTGTTTTTTCCGTCATGCGGTGGGCGCCCTTATGTTGAACAGGGCCGCCCCTTGCACGAAGGTGTGGCCCTGGTCGGTCACAAGCTTGCCAAAATCAAATTGAGGGTGCAACGCCGGATGAGGCCGAAAAAGCCGATCTCGGCAAGTATTTAGACCTAATCCCGAGCGCTTGGCCGCCGCCCTGGCGCAATTCCTAGAAGTGGCTGTAGGACAGACGCTTCAAGGTAAGTTCGTGACCCTGCCCGTCCAGGAAGCGCGGCCGCTCGCGGCCCGCGACGATCGTGCCGATTGCTGTGACAGCCACGCCTACCGCCCGCCCCGCGGAGATCAGCGCATCGCTCTCGGCTGGCGGTACCGTGCACAGCACCTCGTAATCGTCGCCACCGGCAAGCAGCGTCTCAACGCAAATAGCGTTGCGCGCGATCAGGCCGGCCGCCGCGGGTGACTGGGGTATGCTCGCCACGTCAACCGTGGCCGAGACGCCGGACGCCGCACAGAGTTTCGTCAGATCGCCGGCGAGCCCGTCGGAGACATCCATCGCGGCCGTCGCATGGTCACGCACGGCCTGCGCCAGCACATTGCGCGGCTGCGGCACGCGATAGCGCGAAACCAGCATCTCCTTCGCTTGCGGTTCGGACGCGAGCGCCCCGGCCGCGGCGCCGCCTGTGAGCACGTCGAGGCCGAGCGCGGCGTCGCCGATCGTTCCCGTCACCAGGATGAGGTCGCCCGGCCGCGCGCCAGTACGGCCGACCATCCGTCCCTTCGGCACGCGGCCGAAGGCGGTGATCGAGATCATCTGCGGCCCCGGTGTCGACACCGTGTCGCCGCCAAGCAGCGGGCACGCGAAAGTCCTGCTGTCCTCGCCGAGCGCATCGGCGAACGGCCTGAGCCAGCCATCCTCCTTGCTGCGCAGCGCCAGCGTCAGCACGAAGCCGGCGGGCGCCGCGCCCTTGGCGGCGAGATCAGACAGGTTCACCCGCAGCGCCTTGCGGGCGATGGTATCGGGCGGATCGGTTGCAAGATAATGCACGCCCTCGACGACGGCGTCGGTGGTCACGACGATGTCGTCGCCGGAGGAGAACAGGACCGCGGCATCATCGACCAGCCCGAACGCGCCGGGATCGGTCGCCAGCGGCTTGAAATAGCGCGCGATGAGGGAGTCTTCAGCAGAGGGATTTTGCGGGTTTGCCATCGGCGCCAGCCTCACCCCTCACTGTCATCGCCCGGCTTGACCGGGCGATCCAGTATTCCAGAGACAGTCGTGCAAAATCGATAAGCCGCGGCGTACTGGATCACCCGCCTTCGCGGGTGATGACAGCGGAGTATGGGGCAGCCGCATTGCATCACTTCACCGCCCTTGCGGATAACTACCCCCGCCCGAACTCATCGCCGCGGAACTGGCGGCCGATCTGGTCGAGCACGGCGTTGACCATGCCGGTCTCCTCGCGGTCGACGAAGGCGTTCGCGACGTCGACATATTCTGACACGACGACGCGGCCCGGCACGTCCTTGCGATGCTGGAGCTCATAGGCCCCTGCCCGCAGCACGGCGCGCAGGATGGCCTCGATCCGCTTCAGCGGCCAGCCCTTCGACAGCGCCTCGTCGATCAGGGGATCGAGCATCTTCTGGTCGCGCACGACGCCGGAGACCACGTCGCGAAAGAAGGCCGCTTCCGCCGGCAGGTAAGTATCGCCCTCGACCTCGTTGCCGAGCCAGTGGCTCTCGAACTCGGCAAAGATGTCGTTGATGCCGGCGCCAGCGATGTCCATCTGATACAGCGCCTGCACGGCCGCGAGCCGCGCCGCACCGCGCCGGTTCGCTTTCTTCTCGGTGCCGGCCGGCGGCTTTTTGCTGTTGTCGACCATGATCAGGCCCGCGCCAGCCGGCGCTTGATGCGCAGCATCGCGAGCGCGGCGCGCGCGGCATCGCCGCCCTTGTTGAGCTCGCTGGCGCGCGCCCGCGCCCAGGCCTGCGCCTCGGTGTTGACGGTGAGGATGCCGTTACCCAGCGGCAGCTTTCGCGAAACCGCAAGATCCATCAGCGCGCGCGAGGATTCCTCCGAGACGATCTCGAAATGGATGGTGTCGCCGCGGATCACGCAGCCGAGCGCAATCACCGCGTCATAGGGCTTGCCGTTCGCCGCTGCGGCATCGATCGCGATGGCGACCGCCGCCGGGATTTCCAGCGCGCCGGGAACCGTGATGACGTCATGCGTCAGACCGGCCGCCTTCAGCTCGGTCACCGCGCCGTCCAGAAGCGCGTCCTGGAGATCGTCATAGAACCGCGCCTCGACAATCAGCGCGCGTGCGCCGGAAATGTCGGTCTGGTCCTTCAGGGGTGCGCGTCGCGCGTCTGCCATCGTCTAAATCCGTTCTACAGAGGTCGGCGCTATGTAGTCGCCGGACGCATGTAAGCCAAGTTCAAAGACACTGTCATTCCGGGGCGACGCGAAGCATCTAGCCCGGAATCTCGAGATTCCCCGGTGCGCAATTGCGCACCTGTGGTCTGGTCCATCGGACCATCCCGGAATAACGGCTCCGCCGTCACTTCATTTCCGTCAGCCGCGCGGCATAGCGGGCCATCAGGTCGACCTCGATATTGACCTCGGCGCCCGCTTTCCAGCCGCCGATTGTCGTGACCGTCAGGGTATGCGGGATGATCAGCACCGAAAAGGTCACGTCTCTCACCGTATTGACCGTCAGGGACACGCCGTCGAGCGTGATCGAGCCCTTGGTGGCGATAAAGCGCGCGAGCTCCCGCGTGGTCGAGAGCTCGAACCGCGCCATATCAGGCAGGTCCTCGCGACTGACCAAGGTGGCGACACCGTCGGCATGGCCGGCGACGATATGGCCGCCGAGCTCGTCGCCGATCTTGAGCGCGCGCTCGAGATTGAGCCTCGTGCCGACCCTCCAGTGCTTCGCCGTCGTCAGCGCAAGCGTCTCCGCCGCCGCATCGACGTCATACCAGGTTTTGCCGCCTGCGACGCCGGAAGCAACCACAGTCAGGCACACGCCGTTGCTGGCGATCGAGGCGCCGTCGGCGATGGTGGTCTGATCGTAGCGGCAAGCGATGCGCAGCCTGTGCAACTGGCCCTGCGCTGTTGGCGTGAAGCCGACGATCTCGCCGATATCGGTGACAATGCCAGTGAACATTACGCGCGCTCGTAGATGAT
This sequence comes from Bradyrhizobium sp. Pa8, assembly GCF_052588265.1. Lineage (NCBI taxonomy): Bacteria > Pseudomonadati > Pseudomonadota > Alphaproteobacteria > Hyphomicrobiales > Nitrobacteraceae > Bradyrhizobium > Bradyrhizobium sp. Pa8. The sequence goes on from NZ_CP176767.1 coordinate 5,462,301, forward strand.
GAGAGTATCCTTGCCGAATGTCTCGCTAGCATGAACCTTATAGGCCTGCGACTGCGTGATTTTCGACAGGGGCAATGCATCGAGCGCATCGACGCCGCCTGGGCCGATCTCTTCCGCTCCGCGGAACAGCCAGATCTCGTCGGCCAGGTCGGCCGCGACGAAAGACGCCGCGACACGGCTGCCGCCCTCGACCATCAGCCGCGTGATGCCTTTCTCCGCCAGCACATGCAGCACGGCCGAAAGATCAAGCCCGGAAGCGTTTCCCGGCGGTACGCGGATGATCTGAGCGCCGGCCGCTCCGAGCCGCGTGGCGGCGGCGGCTTCCGCAAGCTCCGAGCCGATCACCCAGAGCGGCGTCTCCCGCGCGGAACGACCAAGTTGGCTCGCTGCCGGAATGCGCAGATTCTGGTCGAGCACGACGCGTATGGGAGAACGTGCTTCCATGCCCGGCAGGCGACAGTTGAGCTGCGGATCATCCGCCAGCACCGTGCCGACGCCGACCAGGATGGCGTCGCTCTGGGCGCGGAGCAGATGCACGCGATTGCGCACGGCCTCGCCCGTGATCGCAAGCGGCTTGCCGCCAGCCGCACCGATCTTGCCGTCAGGCGAGACCGCGAGCTTCAGGATCACATGCGGGCGCTTGTCACGGATGCGGCGAAAATGCCCGGCATGGTCGAACGCGGCCTCCGCCGCGCACAGACCCACATCCACATTGATGCCGGCGGCGCGCAAGCGCGCATGACCCTGGCCCGCGACTTCCGGATTGGGATCCTCGATCGCCGCGACCACCCGCGTGATGCCGGCGGCGATCACCGCGTCTGCGCAAGGCGGCGACTTGCCGAAATGCGAGCATGGCTCCAGCGTGACATAGAGCGTGGCGCCCCGCGCGGCTTCGCCGGCCCGGCGCAGCGCTTCGGGCTCGCCATGCGGTCGCCCGCCTGGCTGCGTCCAGCCGCGGCCGATGATGACCCCGTCTTTCACGATGACAGCGCCCACGGCAGGATTGGGCCAGGTGCCCCCCTGCCCGCGCTTGCCCAGCGCCAGCGCCAGCTGCATGAAGCGGCGATCGGCGTCCTTGGACTCGCGGGCCTTCTGCGCGAACTGATCCTCCAGGATCCGGAAGATCATTTGCGGATCGCGGCGAGCCGCGCTTCCTCCTCACCGGAGAGCTCGCCGAGCACCTCGGCGAAATCCTTGGCCTCGCGGAAATTGCGATAGACCGAGGCAAAGCGCACATAGGCGACGTCGTCGAGCGTGCGCAGATGCTCCATCACGGTCTCGCCGATCACCTCCGAGGAGATCTCGGCCTCGCCGCCGGTCTCGAGCTCGCGGACGATGGTGGAGACCATCTTCTCGACCCGCTCCGGCTCGACCTGCCGCTTGCGCAAGGAGATCGACACCGAGCGCATCAGCTTGTCGCGGTCGAACGGCACGCGGCGGCCGTTGCGCTTGATCACCGTGAGCTCGCGCAACTGCACGCGCTCGAAAGTGGTGAAGCGGAAATTGCAGGCGACGCACACGCGCCGCCTGCGGATCACGGACGAATCCTCGGTCGGACGCGAGTCCTTTACCTGCGTATCGAGACTGTTGCAGTTCGGGCAGCGCATCCGTTTACCCTAGGGTTACTGATAGATCGGGAACCGATCGGTGAGCGCCTTGACCCGCTCCTTGATCGCGGCTTCGACCAGCGGCGCCTTGCCGTCGTCGGACTGCGCGATCGCGTTGAGGACCTCGGCGATCATGCCGCCGACCTGCTGGAATTCGGCGACGCCGAAGCCGCGGGTCGTCGCCGCCGGGGTGCCGAGACGCAGGCCCGAGGTGACGAAGGGCTTTTCGGGGTCGAACGGAATGCCGTTCTTGTTGCAGGTGATGGCGGCGCGGACCAGCGCCTTCTCCGAGACGTTGCCCTTCAGGCCCTTCGGCCTGAGGTCGACCAGCATCAGATGGTTATCGGTGCCGCCGGAGACAATATCGAACCCGTGGCTCTTCATCGCCTCGGCCAGCGCCTTGGCGTTCTCGACGACGTTCTTCGCATAGATCTTGAAGTCCGGACGCAGCGCCTCGCCGAAGGCAACCGCCTTCGCCGCGATCACATGCATCAAGGGGCCACCCTGCAGGCCCGGGAAGATCGCCGAGTTGAGCTTCTTGGCAAGAGCCTCGTCGTTCGAGAGGATCAGGCCGCCGCGCGGACCGCGCAGCGACTTGTGCGTGGTGGTGGTGGTGACGTGGGCATACGGCACGGGCGAGGCGTGCACGCCGCCAGCGACGAGACCGGCGAAGTGCGCCATGTCGACCAGGAGGTACGCGCCGACGCCGTCCGCGATCTCGCGGAAACGCTTGAAGTCCCAGGCGCGCGAATAGGCCGAACCGCCGGCGACGATCAGCTTGGGCTTGACCTCTTCGGCCTGCTTGGCGACCGCGTCCATGTCGATGATCTGGTCCTCGCGGCGCACGGTGTAGTGCGCGGCCTTGAACCACTTGCCGCTCATGTTGACGGGCGAGCCGTGGGTGAGATGGCCGCCGGCCGCGAGGTCGAGACCCATGAAGGTGTCGCCGGGCTGCAGCAGCGCCAAAAACACAGCCTGGTTCATCTGGCTGCCGGAGTTCGGCTGCACATTGGCGAAGTTGGCGCCGAACAGCTTCTTGGCGCGATCGATCGCGAGGTTCTCTGCGACGTCGACCCACTCACAACCACCATAGTAGCGCGCGCCCGGATAACCCTCTGCGTACTTGTTGGTCATCACCGAACCCTGCGCTTCCAGCACGGCACGGCTGACGATGTTCTCGGAGGCGATCAGCTCGACCTCATGGCGCTGCCGGCCGAGCTCGCCCTTGATGGCGGCGGCGATTTCCGGGTCGGCCTGGTCGAGCGGGGCGGTGAAAAACGAGTCGGGCGCGGAGGCGGTTCTGGCTGAGGTCATCTTGCGAATATCTCCACCGCCGCAGCCTTTTGGCGGGCTACGGGCGGTCTGGTGTGGCGATCGGAAGCGGCGAGCGCGATCTACCACATCACCCGCCCCCGGCCAAGTATTTGCGGGTCGGGCCTGATATTTATGCAAGATATGGTGGGGGATTGAAGGATCCGGGCGAGAGGACGGCTTCTGAATCGTCCGCCCCGTTCAGTCCTGAAGGGTCCGATTTGGACCTTAAAATCCGCGCCGGCGCCCGCTGATGCAGGCCGGACCGGCCCCCTACAGCCCGGTATACCCCGCCTTCACCGGATCGACGCTGCCGTCGAGCTGGCGCAGATAGGTCAATCCGCAAACCGTCAACCTGTGGGGGTCCTTCTCGCCGGCTTCCATCAGGGTATTAAGATAGTTCGTGACCTTGACGCGGGCCTCCTCGCTGGCCGCCGCCGTGCGATTGGCGAGCAGGTCATAGGTCTGCATGATCCGGTCGATGGCAGCTTCCATGTCACCCTCTGGTTCTGTCGAATTTTGGGAGTTTTGATCAGGCAACCGCGCGGGCCCCGGACTGGGCCTCGAACCGGCCAATGGCCTTGTTGGCGAGCCTGATCTTGTTCAATTCGCCGTGCTGGAGCAGCTTGATGACGATCTCGAGCAGGCGTTCGTTGGTGACCAGCGTGTCGGGAATCGCGCCGGAGCGGCGGAGGTAATTCGCGGCAATGGCATAGGCATCGCTCACGAGTTCGACGTTCATTGCCTGAAGCCCGCGCTCGACCAGCATCGCATCCTCCGATCCGCAGTAACAACTGCGGTGCGGGGAACAGGTTCCGCCCGGCCGGGTAATTATTTCGCAGTCGCGAAACGACAAAACGCACCGGTCCGGGCAGAACCGGGCCGGCGCGCTTGGGGAGGTCAGGCACGTTCGGGAGGCTTGCCGGTCTTGTTGTGGGCCGGCTTGGCCAAGTCCCGTCGTAAAGAACTCAGAGACGATACAGGATCTGGTCGGTCCAGAACCGCTCGAGGCGGTGCAGCGACTTGTTGAGGGTCGAGAACTCCTCGCCCGAGATACCGCCGACCTGCTCCACCGTCTTGACGTGCTTCTGGTAGAGGGAGTCGACGATGCGGCGCACTTCCTGACCCTGCGGGGTCAGGCGGATGCGCACCGAGCGGCGATCGACGCGCGAGCGCTGATGATCGAGGAAGCCGAGTTCGACGAGCTTCTTCAGATTGTAGGAGACGTTGGAGCCGAGATAGTAACCGCGCGTGCGCAGCTCGCCCGCGGTCAGCTCCTTGTCACCGATGTTGTACAGCAGGAGCGCCTGCACCGAATTGATGTCCGCGCGGCCGCGGCGATCGAATTCATCCTTGATGACGTCGAGGAGCCGGCGATGCAGCCGCTCCACCAGAGTCAAAGCTTCCAGATAGAGCGACTGCACCGAACCCTGCTGGCCGGAGACGCGCTCTGCGGTATCTGCCGCAGTTGCGACGGCTTTCATCATGACACTTCCCCTGTTGTCGTTTTTATCGACACTCATTCGACGAAACTTGTGCTCCGTCTGATAGGTGCAACTTAAGGGGGGCGTTTGAAGATCGGCTTAAATAAGAGAATAAAGAGATCATGAATTTAAGACAGTGAATTGCGGATTAAGCCTGTGTCACAAGGGCTTTTCGCAACCGTCTGTTGACCCTCGCAAGGTCCTGTTCACCCTCCGTCCGCCACCTCTGTCGCATTCCAGTACAGGGCCGCCCCGTTTCGAAACGGGCGCGTAAGAGCTGTGGCGGAATGCACGGAGTCAATGAAAAGTTACCTCGAATTTTAGGCAACCAGCGGTCAACCAATCGCACACAACTGCGCGAACGCCGCTTTCGTGTCCCGGACAAGCGAAGCGCAGATCCGGGACCCAAAAAGCCAAAAACGAAATTGCGGAGTGATGGGCCCCGGGCTCTGCAGCGCATCGCTACGTGCTGCACTGCGTCCGGGGCACGAGAGAGTGTACGTTGAAATCGACTGCGCGCTACGGCGGCCGCTCGCGCGCGGCCATCCAGGCGAGCGCGAGATAGGCGGCGAGCATGAAGGCTTCGACACCGACGACGATCAGGCTGCCGCCGTAGATGCCCGGGAACATCAGTTCGATCACGGCCATCGACACCACGGTCGTCAGCCAGACCACCGCGCCCCAGGGCGTCGCGAGCCAGAGGCCAACCGCGGCAACGAGCTCGATCACGGCGAAATAGACCGTGGCGGCCTGCCAGGCCATCGACTGGTTCTCGAACGCCTCGTCCTCGCCGCCGACGAAGCCCGTGACCTGGGCCCAGTGATAGAGGCCCTTCAGAATCGACAGCAGCGCCATCACTCGCAGGAACAGCACGAGCCGGCGCGTCCAGACATTGTCGTCGGACTCGGGGCGCTCCGACGAGATCGCCGCCACCGACATCGCGTTGTCTCTCGCGTTGTCTCTGGCGGCGTCCCTGGCACTGGCGCCGTCGCGGGCCGCATCGCGGGTGGAGATTTCGGACATGGTCCCCTTCTGGCTGTTTCGCCCCGCAAAATCAATCGCCTGCCATCCATTGCGGCAGGTCAAGCCGCGGTGGCGGGAACCATGCGAGCTGGTATAAGAATAATTCCAGCCGGAGGAAGAATGATGGCCATCAAATACGGACGTCCGATCGAATTGCGCGAGGTTTCGCGCCGAGATGGCACTGCGGCCTCCCCTGCCCTCGATCTGACCGTCCGCCCGCGCCGCAACCGCAAGGCCGAATGGGCCCGGCGCATGGTGCGCGAGAACGTGCTCACCACCGACGATTTGATCTGGCCGCTGTTCCTGATTGACGGCAACAACAAGCGCGAACAGATCGCCTCGATGCCGGGCGTCGACCGCCTCAGCGTCGACCAGGCCGTACGTGAGGCCGAGCGCGCGATGAAGCTCACCATCCCCTGCCTCGCGCTGTTTCCCTACACCGACCCGTCCCTGCGCGACGAGGAAGGCTCCGAAGCGACCAATCCGAACAACCTGGTCTGCCAGGCGGTGCGCGCGATCAAGAAGGAGTTTCCTGACATCGGCATCCTCTGCGACGTCGCGCTCGATCCCTTCACCAGCCACGGCCATGACGGCCTGATCTCCGACGGCAAGATTTTGAACGACGAGACGGTCGCGGTGCTGGTGCGTCAGGCGCTGGTCCAGGCCGAAGCCGGCTGCGATATCATCGCGCCCTCCGACATGATGGACGGCCGCGTCGCCGCGATCCGCGCGGGGCTGGACCGCTCAGGTCTGCTCGACGTGCAGATCATGGCCTATGCGGCAAAGTACGCCTCCGCCTTCTACGGCCCGTTCCGCGACGCCATCGGTTCGGCCAAGACGCTGACCGGCGACAAGCGCACCTACCAGATGGACAGCGCCAACACCGACGAGGCGTTGCGCGAGGTCGACCTCGACATCTCCGAGGGCGCCGACATGGTGATGGTGAAGCCCGGCATGCCGTATCTCGATGTGGTCCGGCGCGTGAAGGACACCTTTGCGATGCCGACCTTCGCCTACCAGGTCTCCGGCGAATACGCGATGATCGCAGCCGCCGCCAACAATGGCTGGCTCGACGGCGAGCGCGCGATGATGGAGAGCCTGTTGGCGTTCAAGCGCGCCGGCGCCGACGGCGTGCTCAGCTATTTTGCGCCGAAGGTGGCGGAGAAGCTGCGGAGCCAAACGTAAGGCATCGTAGGGTGGCCAAGCGGCTTGTCCGCCGTAGCTCGAAGAGCGAAGGCGGAAGCGTGCCCACCATGCCAGCCAGCGATCGCGAAACGATGGTGGGCACGGCGCTAACGCGCCTTTGCACACCCTGCGACGCCTTCCCTGAACGACAGCGGTAACACCATCGCCCCCGAATCGCCGGAATATTTCGGCTTGTTGACGCCTGCGCGCCCTTGGCACGGGGATGACTTGTTCCCATGTCCTGCCACGGGAGTTTCCCTTGGGAGAACGGACCATGTCGTATTCGGACTCGGGCAATGCCTGGCGCAATGACGGCGCTGTGCAACCGCACGCCTACGATCCCTATCTGCACCCGGAATTGTTCCGTGGCGTGGCGACGCGGCGGGCGTTCGCGTTCCTGATCGACATGGTCGTGATCTCCGTTCCGGTGATCCTCGGCTACGTCTTCATCGCGCTGTTTGGCATCGTCACGCTCGGCATCGGCTGGGCGCTGTTCTGGCTGGCCTGGCCGGCCTCCGTTGTTTGGGCCATCGTCTATTACGGTGCCTGCATCGGCGGTCCGTCGTCCGCGACGATCGGCATGCGCCTGATGGATCTGGAGTTGCGCACCTGGTACGGCGCGCCCGGCTATTTCGTGCTCGGCGCCACCCATGCCGTGCTGTTCTGGGTGACGGTCTCGTTCCTGACACCTTTCGTGGTGCTGGTTGGGCTGTTCAACGGCCGCCGGCGCCTGCTGCATGATTTCGTGCTGGGAACGGTCGTGATCAACAATTCCGTCCGCGCGCCCGTGCCGCAAGCCGCAAGGCCCTACTGAGAACCTGATGATCAAGATCCTATCAACCAGGACCGACTAAACTGACTGATCTGACCTGCCGCTTAGACCGATTGACCGGGGGCCTTCGTAGCGCGATGCTGACACCCACTTTGGAGGCCCACGACGTACCTTGACCCAGCACTCGCGCGACACCCCCCAATTTTACCTCACGGCGCCCTCTCCCTGCCCGTATCTGCCGGGCCGGCATGAGCGCAAGGTGTTTACGCACCTCGTGGGGGAGCGCGCGGGCGACCTCAACGACCTTCTGACCCATGGCGGGTTCCGCCGCAGTCAGTCGATCGCCTACCGGCCGGCCTGTGACCAGTGCCGCGCCTGTGTCTCGGTCCGGGTGGTCGCCAACGAGTTCCGCCCCTCCCGCAACTTCCGGAAAGTCATCGCGCGCAACGCCGACATCATCGGCGAGCAGCGCAGTGCCGTGCCGACCTCCGAGCAATATTCGGTGTTCCGCGCCTATCTCGACTCCCGCCACCGCCATGGCGGCATGGCCGACATGACCGTGCTCGACTACGCCATGATGGTTGAGGACAGCCATGTCGAGACCCGCATCATCGAGTACCGCAAGCGCGGCCCCGACAGCGGCATCACCGGCCGCGGCGAGGAGCTGATCGCGGTGGCGCTGACCGACGTGCTCAGCGACGGCCTGTCGATGGTCTATTCGTTCTTCGAGCCGAGCCAGGTCAGCCGGTCGATGGGCACCTTCATGATCCTCGACCACATCGCGCGAGCCCGCCGCCAGGGGCTGCCTTACGTCTATCTCGGCTACTGGATCGAGGGCTCGAAGAAGATGGACTACAAGGCCCGCTTCCTGCCGCAGCAGCGCCTCGCGCCCTCCGGCTGGCTGCGCATCGATGCGCAGGGTGACGCGACGTCAGAGCCGCAGGATTAGCTGACCCGCACTCTCAGTCATGCCCCGCGAAGGCGGGGCATCCAATACGCCGCGGCCTTTCGACTCAATTCCAATTGTCTCTGGAATACTGGGTCGCCCGGTCAAGCCGGGTGACGACAGCGGTGTGCTTTGTCGGCACTCACCCGAACAGCGTATCCACCAGCAGTTTCACGTTCAAAACCACAATCACGCCCGCGACGATCCACGCGAGCGCGGCGACTGACGTGGGTATCGCGAACTTCCCCATCTTGCGCCGATCCGAGACGAAGCGCACCAGCGGGATCACCGCAAAGGGCAGCTGCATCGACAGCACGACCTGGCTGAACACCAGCAGATCCGCTGTGCCACGTTCGCCATAGATCGCGGTGACGACGATCACGGGAACGATGGCGATGCCGCGCGTGAGCAATCGCCGCGCCCAGCTCGGCAGGCGCAGGTCGAGAAACCCCTCCATCACGATCTGGCCGGCGAGCGTCGCCGTCACCGTCGAGTTCAGGCCCGAGGCGAGCAGCGCAATCGCAAACAGCGTCGAGGCGATACCGAGGCCGAGCAGCGGCGACAACAGCTCGAAGGCCTGGCCGATTTCGGCGACGTCGGAATGGCCGCTCTTGTGGAAGGTCGCGGCTGCCACGACGAGGATCGCCGCATTGATGAACAGTGCCAGCATCAAGGCGATGGTCGAGTCCGTCGTCGCCCATTTGATCGCCTCGCGCCGGCCGGTGTCGTTGCGCTCATAGGCGCGCGTCTGCACGATCGAGGAGTGCAGATAGAGATTATGCGGCATCACGGTCGCGCCGATGATGCCGATCGCGATGTAGAGCATCTCCGGATTGGTGAAGATCTCGGTCTTCGGCATGAAGCCGTGCAGGACCTCCGCCACCGGCGGCGCCGCGGCCACGATCTGCACCGCGAAGCAGACGGCGATGACGCCGAGCAGCGCGATGACGAAGGCTTCCAGGAAACGGAAACCGCGGTTCATCAGGAGCAGCAGGAGGAAGGCGTCGAGCGCGGCAAGCAGCGCGCCGCCGATCAGGGGAATGCCGAACAGCAGTTTGAGCGCAATCGCTGTACCGATGACCTCGGCGAGATCGCAGGCGATGATCGCCGCCTCGCAGGCGAGCCAGAGCAGGAAGTTCACCGCCGGCGAATAGGTCGCGCGGCAGGCCTGCGCGAGGTCGCGGTCGGTGACGATGCCGAGCCGCGCCGCCAGCGACTGGAGCAGGATCGCCATCAAATTCGAGAGCAGGATGACCGAAAGCAGCGTGTAGCCGAACTTCGACCCTCCGGCGAGGTCGGTCGCCCAATTGCCGGGGTCCATGTAGCCGACCGAGACCAGGTAGCCGGGGCCGACAAAAGCGAGCAATCGCCGCCACCACACCCCCGCCTTGGGGATGGCGATCGTGGCGTTCACCTCGGCGAGGCTCTTCGTGGCAGGCGCATCAGTGCGCCAGCCGGCGGAATCTTGGGTCAAATCGGGTGAGCGGGCATCCATAGCAGCAGAATACCGAAGTCGAAGCTTATTGCAACTCATTTGCAACTGCATCTAGCCGCATGAGTTCCCGGCGCGGCCGTTATTCGCCGCCCTGTCGGGAAGCGGGTGGGTTTGGCCGTCCTCGGGAGCGGATACTGGCGCCAACTCGACTTTGCAGGAAATGCGCCATGTCAAACCCGCTTCGCCTTCCCGACACCTTCAACCGCCTGGCGTGGTCCAACCTCGCGGCGCAATCGGCCGAGCAGATCGCGCTGGCCGCGGCCCCCATCGTCGCCGTGCTCACGCTGGGTGTTGCAGAAGGCCAGACCGGCCTGCTCCAGACCGCCCTCACCCTGCCCTTCGTCCTGTTCGCCATTCCGGCCGGCCTGCTCGCCGACCGCATCTCCCGCCGCTCGCTGATGGCGGGTGCCGAAGCGCTGCGCGCGGTCGCGCTGGCGGCCATCGTGCTGTTGCTCACACTTGGCGCGCTCAATTTGCCGCTGCTGGCACTGCTCGGCTTTGCCGCCGTATGCGGCACGGTCGTCTACAGCGTGGCGGCGCCGGCCCTGGTGCCCTCGCTGGTGAGCGCGGAGCTGTTGCCGTCGGCAAATGCCCGCATCGAGCTTGCCCGCACCATCGCCTTTGCCAGCGGGCCTGCGCTCGGCGGCGCACTGGTCGGCTGGTGGGGCGCGAGTCCGGCCTTCGGCTTTGCCGCGGCGCTCTCGGCCATCGCCGTCGTGCTGCTCTCCGGCATCTACGAGCCCGCCCGAACGCCCTCGCCGCGGCGCCATCCGCTCCAGGATATCCGCGAGGGCGCGGCCTTCGTGTTCCACCATCCGCTGCTGCGGCCGGTGTTCATCACCCAGTTCATCTTCAACACCGGCTGGTTCCTCCAGATCGCCGTGTTCGTGCCCTACGCGGTGCGCCATCTCGGCCTGACGGCCGCAGGCGTCGGCACCGTGCTGACGATGTACGGCGTCGGCATGGTGATCGGCGCGTTGTTCGCCACGCGCGTGATGAAGCGCATCGCCTTCGGCACGGTGGTCGGCCTTGGCCCGGTCACGGGTTTCGTCGCCGCGGTGGTGATGGCGCTGACGGTGCTGGTCCCCTCGCCCTGGCTCGCAGCCATGAGCTTCTTCCTGCTCGGCGTCGGGCCGATCCTGTGGGTGATCTCGACCACGACCCTGCGCCAGTCGGTGACGCCGCCGCGCCTGCTCGGACGCGTCTCCGCGATCAACATCATGAGCTACGGCGCGCGTTCGCTCGGCTCGGCGCTGGGCGCGATCGTCGGCGGCCTCTGGAGCGCGGAGGCCTGCCTGTATCTCGCAGCCGCCGTGTTCGGCGTGCAGGCGCTGGTGATCTGGCTTTCTCCCGCCGTGGCGTTGGATCGGCAGCCGGCCATGGTGGGGGACGAAGTGCCGGCGCGGTGCTAGTGCCGCCGCGTCTGATGGAGCAGTCAGCCTAATTCGCCAGATACCGCTCGTAGCTCCCGGTCACCGGCTCGCTCGTATCGACCTCGGGATCGAGCGTGTAGAGGTCCTGCGCGCGGCCGATGCCGCGCAGCGCATAGCGTCCGGTGGAGACGAGGTAGCGGCGGCCGGCGGCGTCCAGGCCCTTGTAGAACTCGGCCGAGGCCAGCAGCTCGCGGTCGACCGAGCGACTCATCGAGGCGATGCGGCTGACCTCGTTGACGGTGGGGCCGACGACGGTGAAGTCGAGCCGGTCCGCGCTGCCGATATTGCCGTAAAAGACTTCGCCGACATGCAGGCCGATATAGGCCGACGTTGTGGGACGGCGATCGGCCTCCCGCCGCTTGTTCAGCGCAGCGACGTTCTTGCGGAACAGATGCTCGGCGCGCAGCGCGGCGCGCCGCGCATCCGACATGTCCTCCCCCCAGAACATCGCGAGCACGCCATCGCCGATCAGCTTCAGCACGTCGCCGCCAGCATCGTGGATCGCGTCGATCACCGCTTGCGCATAGTCGTTGAGGAACGGGATGATCTCGTCGGGGCCGATGCTCTCGCTGATCCCAGTCGAGCCGCGCAGATCCGAGTACCACAGCACGGCGTTGATGCGCTCGGTGACGCCGCGCGTGATGCGCCCGCCCAGCACCTGCGCGGAGGCATCGCGGCCGAGATAGACGCGGCCGAGCGTTCGCGCAATGTCGACCTGCTGCGCCGACTTGATCGCGAGCCCCAGCACCGGCACGAGATCGCGCAGAGATTCGAGCTCGGGTTCGGAGAAGCCGCTGTCGCGGCGCGTGGTCCAGCAGGAGTAGAGGCAATCCATCAGGCCGAGCGCACCGTTCTCCCCGAAGCGATGCACGAAGGCGAGATAGTGCTTGTGGCCTTTTTCCGCGAGTTCGCCGATCTGCGAAAAATCCATCGACGGCGCGTCGGCGAGATCGATCACCCTCTCGTCCTCGCCGTGCTCGAGCATGTGGAAGAACACCGAGCGGCGCCAGCTCTTGGCGGCATCGCCTTCGGCGGTCGAACCATATTCGAACACATCGCTCTCGTTGCTCTGCCGGTCGCTCCACCGGAAGCCGCGGCCCTCATAGATCGGATGCAGCGTGTCGATCACGACGAGCCCGCGCGAGAGTTCCAGCCCTTCGGCGCGGCAGCGCTCGCAGAAGCCGCGAAGCAGCTCGTTTTCGGGCAGGCCCGTCAGCCCTTGGCCGGTCAGCCAGTTCATCAGCGCGAGGCGCGAGGTCAATTGCATACGCCATTATGGCGTGCATTCGTGACGAGCGAAAGGCCGCGCGCGAACGTCGCGCAACCAAGGCTCCCGCCCGCAGCAGGTCGAATATGCCGCAGGCGCTGTTGACGCGCTCTCGCCGCGGGCCGCAAATGCAACCGATGACACCGCCGCACACCGCGACCAGAATCGCACCGAAATGAGCCAGCGCCAGCTTCCGATCATCCTGGCGCTCGGCACCACGCAGACCCTGGCCTGGGCTTCCAGCTACTACCTGCCGGCGCTGCTCGCCGATCCCATGGCGCGCGACCTCGGCGTCTCCTCCAACTGGATCTTTGGCGCGTTCTCGGCCTCGCTCGTGATCTCGGCGCTGCTCGGCCCGCGCATCGGACGGCAGATCGATCTGTTCGGGGGCCGGCAGGTGCTGTCGGTCTCGAACCTGACGATGGCCGCCGGTCTCGTCCTGCTCGGCCTCTCGCAATCATTGGCGGTGATGGCGTTCGCCTGGCTCGTGCTCGGCATCGGCATGGCGATGGGGCTCTATGACGCCGCCTTCGCCGCGCTCAGCCGCATCTATGGCACCGAGGCGCGCAGGCCTATCACCGGCATCACGCTGATGGCAGGCTTCGCCTCGACCGTCGGCTGGCCCCTCACCGCCTGGGGCCTGTCCCATATCGGCTGGCGCGAGACCTGTTTCGCCTGGGCGGCCGCCAACATTCTGATCGGCCTGCCCCTGAACTTCTTCATGCTGCCGGCGATCAAGGGCGCCAGGCAGGCCGCGGCGACGGCCGAGAAGCCGCATTTGCCGCTCGACCGCACCATGGTGCTGCTCGCCTTCGTCTTCGCGGCGGTCTGGACCGTCACCGGCGCGATGGCCGTCCATTTCCCGCGCCTGCTGGAGGCCACAGGCGCGACGCATGTCGAGGCCATCGCGGCCGGCGCGCTGATCGGCCCGGCACAGGTGGCCGCGCGCATTCTCGAAGCGGGCTTTCTGAGCCGCTACGATCCGCTGTGGTCGACGCGCCTTGCCTGCGTCACCCACCCGCTCGGTGCCGCCGTCGTCGCCATCTTCGGCGCGCCCGCCGCAAGCGCGTTTGCGCTGCTTCACGGCTCGGGCAACGGCATTCTCACGATCGCGCGCGGCACGCTGCCGCTGTCGATCTTCGGTCCGAAGGATTTCGGCTACCGCCTCGGCATCATCGGCGCGCCGGCACGGATGGCGCAGGCCGTGGCGCCGCTGGCCTTCGGCCTGCTCATCGATGTCATGGGCGCCAAGGTGCTGATGGTTTCCTCCGCGCTCAGCCTCTCGGCGCTGGCGGCGCTGTTCCTGATCCGCGCCGAACGGCGCCCGGATTGACCGCGCAGCCCCTTTCGCGCACAAGCGGGCCATGAGCGAAGACAACAGTCCGCCCCGCACCTTCAAAGGCCTGCTGCGCTGGGCAACCACGCCGCCACAGGCCTGGGGCGTCTATCTCCTCGCAATCATCCTGGTCTGGCTGCTCTCGTTCTACGCCGGCACGCTCAAGCCGAAGAAGACACCGGACGCCAGCCCGCCCCCGGTCACGGCACCGCGCAGCTAGGCCGGCTTCGCCCGGCTGGTCGCGATCCAGATGCCGGCGAACACAGCAATCAGCCCGATCAGAAGGTTTGCCGTGATCGGCTCGCCGACGAGCAGCGCCGCGAGCAAGGTCGCGGCAATCGGATTGACCGTCATGGTATTGGCAACGCGGGTCGGCGTCGCCCGCGCCAGCGCCATCACCCAGAGGATGAAGGCGAGCGCGCCGCCGCCGATGCCGAGATAGATGCCGGCAATCCACTGCGCCGTCGTGAAGTGATCGAGCGCCGCAAAGCTGCCCTTCGCGAGTCCCGCCAGCACCAGCACGGCAGCGCCCGCGCCCATACCGGCGGTGAGAAAGCCGAGCGCGCTGGAGCGCTGCATCAGCGGCCGCGACAGCACGTTGTAGAACGCCATGCAGAACACGGCGCCGGTCATAATCAGCTCGCCGCGCCATGCGCCGGGCGGGCTCTGGGCGAGCCCCACGGCCAGCGCGGCTGTCACACCGAGCACGGCGATGCCGACGCCGATGATCTTGCGCACCGTCAACCGCTCGACGCCGAGGATCGCACCGACCACCATGGTGTGCAGCGGCAGCGTCGCCAGCGCGAGACTGGCGCGCGCGGCGGTCGTGTAGGACACCGCGATATTGTAGAGGATGAAGAACAGGCCGAAGAAGCAGATGCCGAGCAGCGCCACCGCCGGCCAGTCGGGCCGCTGCGGCCAGCGCACGCCAAGCAGCAGCGCGCAAGGCAACAGGGAGAGAAAGCCGATCCCCCAGCGCAGGATCGCGAGCAGAACCGGATCGGCGCCGCCGACGAGATAGCGGGTGATCGCCGCGGCGGTGCCACCGAGGCTGCTGGACGCGAGCGCGATCGCAACCCCGACCCACTCTCCCACGATCATCTCCTGTCGCGGAGCTTTCCTGGGCCCTAACACGTTGCTGCTGCCAGCGTCATGGCAGCAGCCTCGGCGCAAACGTTAGTCGTAAAACTCAGGCGCCATCTTCTGGCTGTCGCGCTGGGCCTTGTCGTGGTTGATCCAGAGCTGCGCCTTCTCCTTGGTCAGCGTGTCCGCGATCTTCTGCATCGAAGCCGCGCTCTGGTCCTTGTTGGCGTTCATGCTGGGGACGCGGCGATTGTCCCAATTATCCCTGAAGTGGACGGCGTCGCCCGACAGCACCACCGCACCGGTCTTTGGCAGTTTCACCAGCAGCGACTGGTGTCCCGGCGTGTGGCCGGGCGTCGACAGGATGGTCAGGCTGCCGTCGCCGAACACGTCCTTGTCACCCGCGAGCAACTCGACGGGATGCGAGGGCTTGAAGCGCGGTTCGTTGTTGGCGCCGGGCCAGTCATATTCGGCCTTCTGCACGTACAGCGTGGCCTGCGGGAACAGCTCGACATTGCCGGTGTGGTCGGGATGCGTATGCGACACCGCCATCGCCTTGACGTCATCCGGCTTGAGGCCGAGCTGTTCGAGCTGGGCGGCCAACGTCTTCGGCCGGCGCCAGGTGACGGCCTTGGGATCGGCGGGGACAAGGCCGTTCGGCATGGCGGCGACGGCATCGGAGATGCCGGTGTCCCACAGGAACCAGCCCTTGCTGCTGTGCTTGATGAGATAGCAGCTGTCGACGAAGTCCATCGACTTGCCTTCGTTCAGGCCGGGCGTCCAGCGCGAGATATCGCCGGCGGTGCCCTCGCCGCAATTGAGGACGTAGAGCTTTTCGACGCCTGATTTCTCGGACTGCGCAACGGCCGCGTGGCCGGACAGAGCCAGCGCGGCGACGGCGAGAGCAAACTTCATCCTGGGCATCATCCTTGGTTCCTCTTGCAACGCCTTGTATGGCTGCGACCGAGGATCAACCCCGGCTGCGCCGCCGAATTCCGTTTCGGCAGATCACATCAATGCGGGCAGGTCTCGACCTCGACCGTGACGTGGCTCAGGCCCTTCAGCCCGGCGAGCCGCTTTTTATAGACAGCCGGCTGCTTCGGCTTGTCCGACACCACCGAGACCAGCACGGCGCAATGGCCGGGCCCGACCTGCCAGAGATGCAGGTCGGTGACGCGGTCCTCTCCGACCTCCATGCGGGCGCGGATGGTGCGTTCGAGCTTCTCGTCGGCGCGAACGTCGAGCAGCACCGCGCCGGACGTCTTGACCAGGCCGAACGCCCAGCTCGCGATCACGGCGCTGCCGATCAGGCCGACGGCCGGATCGGCCCAGACCCATCCCGAATACATCGCGACCACCAGCGCTGCGATCGCCAGCACCGAGGTCGCCGCATCGGCCATGACGTGGACATAGGCCGCGCGAAGATTGTTGTCGTGATGATGATGGCGATGACCGTGATCGTGGTCATGATCGTCGTGATCATCATGCGCATGCCCATGGCCGTGGTCATGTCCGTGATGATGGTGATCATGGCTGTCGCGCAGCAGCCACGCGCTGGCGAGGTTGACGCAGAGGCCGAGGGCAGCGACCGCGATCGCCTCGCCATAGACGATCGGCACCGGCGTGAACAGACGCAGCACGCTCTCATAGGCGATCTCGACTGCGATCAGACCCAGGATGATCGCGCTGGAGAAGGCGGCGAGATCGCCGAACTTGCCAGTACCGAAGGTGAAATGCGAGTTCCCCAGATGCCGGCGCGCGAAGCGGTAGGCGAAGGCGGCAATCCCGAGCGCCGCCGCATGCGTGCCCATGTGCCAGCCGTCGGCCAAAAGCGCCATCGAGCCGAACAGCGAGCCGGCCACGATCTCGCCGACCATCATCACCAGCGTCAGGACGACCACGAGCCAGGTGCGCCGCTCGTTCTCGTCGTGCTTCTCGCCGAGGAAGGCGTGGTCATGGGTCCAGTGTTCAATGGAGTGGGAATGCATCTAAAAGTCTCCGAAAGGTCCGGTCCGTTGACCCGCAATATAGACCTGCGGAATGTCCGGGCAAAATCAAGTCAACGAGCCGATTGACAGCCCGGCGCGGTTTCGTTGTAATGGCGCTCATGGGGATTGAGCGATCTCCCCACGAGGCGACAAGCCCAAGTATCGCGTCCCGTTTGTTCTTACGAGGGCGCATCATGTCTTCCTACACAACGATATCATCTGACAAATTGGCACGGCTGATCGGCACGGCGAACGCCCCTGCCCTGATTGACGTGCGCACGGACGAGGATTTTGCCGCAGACCCGCGACTGATCCCTGGCTCGATCAAGTTTAGCCACAGCAACGTTCCGGACTGGGGCGGCGAATTTTCCGGCCGCTCCGCCATCGTCGCCTGCCTGCGCGGCGCAAAGCTCGCGCAGGGCACGGCGGCCTGGCTCAGGCAGCTAGGGGTCCAGGCTGAGACGCTGGAAGGCGGTTTCGAGGGCTGGAAGGACGCAAAGCTGCCGTTGGTCGATGCTGCAAAACTGCCGCCGCGCGACGCGAAGGGGCGGACCGTCTGGGTGACGCGGGCGCGGCCCAAGGTCGACCGGATCGCCTGCCCCTGGCTGATCCGCCGCTTCGTCGATCCCAACGCTGTGTTCCTGTATGTCGCGCCGTCCGAGGTCGTCGCCGTGGGCGAGCGTTTCAACGCGGCGCCCTTCGACATCGAGAACGTGTTCTGGAGTCACCGCGGCGAGCTCTGCACCTTCGACGTGATGATCGAGGAGTTCGGGATTGCAACACCGCCCCTGCTGCGGCTTGCCACGCTGGTCCGTGGCGCCGACACCGCGCGGCCCGACCTCGCGCCGGAAGCCCCCGGCCTGCTCGCGGCCTCGCTCGGGCTGTCGCGGATGTACGACGACGATCTCGAGCAGCTCGAAGCTGGCATGACGCTCTACGATGCCTTCTACCGCTGGTGCCGCGACGCGACGGCCGAGACCCACAACTGGCCGACCAACAAGGTGAAGGCGTGATGGACGCCCGCGCCAATCAAGCGGAAGCTGATGCCGGTCACGGCATCAGCTTCGGTGAGGCCTTCCGCGTCTGGCTCCGCGTCGCCTGCCTGAGCTTTGGCGGCCCCGCGGGCCAGATCGCGGTGATGCACCGCATCCTGGTCGAGGAGAAGAACTGGATCTCCGAAGGCCGATTCCTGCATGCGCTGAACTACTGCATGCTCTTGCCCGGACCGGAGGCGCAGCAGCTGGCCACCTACGTCGGCTGGCTGATGCATCGCACCGCCGGCGGGCTGATGGCGGGTGGGCTCTTCATCCTGCCCGGCATCATCGCCATCATGGGCCTCAGCTACATCTACGCGACTTTCGGCAATGTCAGCTTCGTCGAGGCGCTGTTCTTCGGGCTGAAGGCGGCCGTGCTCGCCATCGTCATCGAGGCCGTGGTGCGCGTCGGCAAGCGCGCGCTGAAGAACCGCATCATGATCGCGCTCGCCGCAATCGCCTTCGTCGCGATCTTCTTCTTCGCGGTCCCCTTCCCGATCATCATCATCGCCGCCGGCGTGATCGGATATGTCGGCGCGCGGGCTGGCCGTCCGGAGTTTGCCCCGGCGGCTCACGGCCCCGGCGGCAGCACCGCCGCGATCGACAGCATGCTCGGCGAAGCCGTTCCCGAGCATGTGCGCCCCAACACCGCGCGCGCGATCCGCGTCGGTGCGCTCTGGCTCGCGCTCTGGCTGGTGCCGGTGATCGCGCTGCTCCTGGTCCTCGGAGAGGCCAGCGTCTTCAGCCAGATCGCGCTGTTCTTCTCGAAGATGGCGCTGGTCACGTTCGGCGGTGCTTATGCCGTGCTGGCGTATGTGGCGCAGCAGGCCGTCGAGCATTATCACTGGCTGAAGCCGCACGAGATGCTCGACGGTCTCGGCATGGCCGAGACCACGCCAGGCCCGCTGATCATGGTGCTTCAGTTCGTCGGCTTCATGGCCGCCTACCGCGATCCGAGCGGCCTGTCGCCGATGCTTGCAGCGACGCTCGGCGGATTGCTTGCGACCTGGGTCACGTTCACCCCCTGCTTCCTGTGGATCTTCGTCGGCGCCCCCTACATCGAGCGCCTGCGCGGCAATACCGGCCTCGCCGGCGCACTCGGCGCGATCACCGCCGCCGTCGTCGGCGTGATCCTCAACCTCTCGATCTGGTTCGCGCTGCACACGCTGTTCCGCGAGACCGTTCCGGTGCACGCTTTCCCGTTCGCATTCGACAGGCCGGTGCTGACCAGCATCGACATCCCGGCGCTCGTGCTGTCAATCGCGGCCGCAACCGCGATCTTCCGCTTCAAGCTGGGGATGCTGACGGTGCTGGCTGGCAGTTGCGCGGCGGGAGTGGCGTTGCGGCTGGTTGGGGTGATCTGAGGTTGGGCTGCATCCTCGCTGTCATCCCCGGCTTGACCGGGCGATCCAGTACGCCGAGACGATTGTGGTTGGATCGATGGACCGCGGGGGACTGGATGCCCCGGTCAAGCCGGGGCATGACATCATGTTGAGGCAGCAGACTGCTGCCAAATCGCGGCTGCCTACCGCATCATCATCCGCGCAATCGCCTCGCCAATCACCACCGTCGTGAAATGGGTGTTGGCGCGGCAATCGGACGGCATGATCGAGGCGTCGGCGACGCGCAGGCCGCTTATGCCTTTCACCGTGCCATCAGGGTTGACCACGCCGTCAGCGTCGTTAACGCCACTCATGCGGCAACTGCCGGCGGCATGCTGGATGTCTCCGGTCTCTCGCCGCAGCAGCGCATCGAGCTCGCGATCCGGCAGGCTAGCTGCCTGCGGCAGCGTCAGATCGGTGTCGGTCAGCCTGATCCAGTCGGCAATGCCTGAAAGCGCCGGCTGGGAGGTGATCACGGCCAGCCGTTTCACCGCGTCCTTCATCCGCAGCATGTCGCGCGGATCGGCGAGCATGTTCTCCTCGACGATGGGATCGATCGCCGGATCGGTCGAAGCCAGCTTGAGCGTGCCGCGCGAATAGGCGTTGAACAGGCCGGCGCCGATCGCACCCGGCACGCCGATGCCGCGGTGGTTGAACGCGATCAGGATCATGTCGCGCTTGCCGCCATCGGCGAGGCCGGAGGAATAGGTCACGCAGCAATTGGTGTGGCGGGTGTCCGGATCGGTCGGCCGCAGGTTTTCATGGAGCTGGATCGTGGCGCGGAACAGCGGGTGATCGAAGAAGTGGCGGCCGACCGGCAGATCGCGCTCGACCGCAATCCCCATCGCCTTCAGCTCATCCGCCGGTCCGATGCCCGAGCGCAGCAGGATCGCCGGACTGTGGATGGCGCCGGCGCACAGCACGATCTGGCGCGCGCTGATCTCGTGGGTGCCCTGCCCTTCGATGTGAACACGAAGGCCGGTCGCCCGGCCGTCGCTGATCAGCACGCGATCGACCAGCGCGTGCCCGCGAATCTCCAGATTGGCACGGCCGCGCGCGGGCTCGAGATAGCCCTCATTGGTCGTGATGCGGCGGCTGTCGCGGCTGTTGATGGGATAGCAGGCGACACCCTCGCCATCAGGACCGTTGAGGTCGGCGCACCAGGGATAGCCGCTCGCCAGCGCCGCATCGCGCAGACCGCGATCGATCGGGCCCCACTTCTCGGGCGGCGCGCGATAGACCGGCAGCGGTCCGCCGCTTCCATGGCCAGGGGCGTCACCAAATTCCAGATCATCCTCGATCACCGAGAACAGTGGCATCACGTCCTTGGCCGACCAGCCGGTGCAGCCATTAGCGGCCCATTCGTCGAACGCGTCGGCGACGCCGCGGATGGCAATCTGGCCGTTCATCATCGATGAGCCGCCAAGCCCCTTGCCGCGCCAGTAGAAGCGCGGCTCCTGCCCGGCCACCCGGCGCGTCAGCAGATCAGGCCATTGCCATTTCTCCTGGTACTCACGCTTGTGGATGATCGGGATCGGATTCGGCGTCATCACCTCCCAGGGCGCCTCGTCGGCGCGCCAGTCCAGCCCCGCCTCGAGCAGCAGGACACGCCGTGCGGGATCCTCGGAAAGCCGCGCCGCAACAGCGGCGCCGGCGGAGCCGCCGCCGACAACAATGACATCGTACATCGCGTTACTTCTCAACGTTCCAGAACACCGGGATGGCGGACGGTATCAGACCACGCAGGGTGGCGCGATAGGCCGCCGGCTGCGCGAACTGGCCCCACGGGATCGCGGGCGCCTGATCGTACATGACGCCCTGGATCTCGCCTGCGATCTTCTTGCGATCCTCTTCGGCCGGCGCCTTCGCGAAGGCTTCCATTAACGGCGTGATGCGCGCGTCGCACTGCCAGCCGGTGAAGTCGGCGCAGTTGAAGGCGACCATCACGTTGGTCAGCGGCGAGCCCAAGTCAAAACCACCGGCGTGGACGCCATAGACGCTCCAGCCCTCCTTCTTGGCGCGGCGCGCCAGCACGCTCGCCCAGTCCATCACCTGGAGATCGACGTTGAACCCGGCCTGCTTCAACCGTTCGGCCAGCACCTGCGCCGAAACGCGCGGAGCTTCGAGGTCGTTGGCTTCCATGACGATGACGGGCTCGCCGGCATATTTGGTCGCCTTCAACGCAACTTTCGCCGCTTCAATCGACGTCTTTGCGGCGGCTTCCGTGCCCGCCTTGCTCTCATAGGTGGTGCCGCAGGTGAAGAACGTCGCGCAAGGAACGGCGTACTTGGCATCGAGCCCGAGCGCATCCAGCACCTCGCGCTGGTCGACCAGCTTCCACAGCACGCGGCGAATTTCCGGATCATCAAACGGCTTCGATGCGGCGTTGAGACGATAGGCGCCGGCGAACATGTTGCCGCCAGTGAAATTGACCAGCTTGACGCGGGAGTTCTTTTCCAGCTGCGATAACAGATCGAACGGCGCATATTGCATGAAGTCGACCTCGCCCGCCTGCAGCGCGGACGCGGCGGTCGCACCATCAGGGATGACGCGGATCTCGAGCGTGTCGATGCCGACGCGCTTGCCGCCGGCGAGGAAATCGGCGGGCTCGGGGCGCGGCACATAGTCGGCGAATTTCTTCAGGATCATGCGATCGCCGGTGCGGTGATCGGCCTTGCTGTAGACGAACGGGCCGGAGCCGATGATCTCCGTGATGCGCTGGTCGCCGGGTGTTTTCGCGATGCGCTCGGGCATCATGAAAGCGACCGGGCTGACGGGATTGCCGAGCGCATCGATCACGAGGCCGGACGGCTCCTTCAGCGTCAGCACGAAGGTTTTCGCATCCGTCGGCTCGAGCGAGGCCGTGATCGCGAAGATGCGACGACCGAGCGCGCTGCGGGTCCCCCAGCGGCGCAGCGACGCCACGCAATCGGCCGCCGTGACCGGCTGGCCGTCATGCCATTTCAGGCCGTCACGCAGCGTGAACGTATAGGTCAATCCGTCGGAAGAGACTTTCCAGTCCTGCACCATCTGCGGCTTGATGTCGCCCTTGGAATCTTTCGCAAAGAGCGTGTCGAACACCATGTAGCCAAACGTGCGCGAAATGTAGGCCGTGGAAAAATGCGGATCGAGCGTGACGATCTCCGCCTCGAGCACTGCGACGAGATTGCCCGCTGCATGCGCTGGAGCCGCGACCAGCGCGAGGCCGAACAGCGCCGGAATGAAAGCCTTCGGTTTGAACATTGGTGTGTTTTTGCCTTTTGACTGAAACGTTCGCAGTCACCAGGAAAAAGCAATGTTCGTGCCCCCACGTATGCTCTCGTGGCTATCTGCCACGCGTTTGCGGGATGCGCACTTTTGAGTTGGAGAGCGGCGCTATCGCATCTCGTCATTGCGAGCGGAGCGAAGCATCCAGAGTCTTTCCGCGGCGGCCGTCTGGATTGCTTCGTTGCGCTCGCAATGACGGTGGGGAGACAGATGCGCACCACTCTCTCGCTGTCATCGCCCGCGAAGGCGGGCGATCCAGTACTCCGTGACGTCAGTAATCGAACCGAGAAGCCCCGGCGGACTGCATGCCCCGGTCAAGCCGGGGCCTGACACCGTTGTTGTGGCGAGAGCCTACCTTACCCGATCACCTTGCCGAACTTGTTCGACTTCGGGAAACCCTTCGGCGGCAGGCGGCCGGCGTCGGCACGGGTGCCTTGCCACTCGGCGAGCTCCTTCATGGTCGCGGAGAATTCGCGGCCGGCGGAGTCCTTCCAGGTCAGGCCCGCCTTGGCCTCGAACACAGCGACGTCGGACAAGCCGCCGTCCTTGTACTTCTGCAGGCGCACGCCGCGACCGCGGGCCATCTCCGGCACCTGGTCGAGCGGGAAGATCAGCATCTTGCGGTTCTCGCCGATGACCGCGACGGTGTCGCCGATCACCTCGGTGACCGTGCGCGCCTCATTCGGCATGTCGACGTTGAGGACCTGCTTGCCCTTCTTGGTCGTGCCGACGCAATCGTCCTCGTTGACGACGAAGCCCTGGCCCTCGTGGCTCGCGACCAGGAATTTGCGCCCGCCCTTGTTGACGAACAGCGCAACGGGGGCTGCCTCCTGCTCGAGGTCGATGAACAAACGGATCGGCTCGCCATGGCCGCGACCGCCCGGAAGCTTTGCGACATCGAGCGAGTAGAATTTGCCGTTGGTGGCGAACAGCAGCAGCTTCGAGGTCGTCTCCGCGAAGAAGGCAAAACCGAGCTTGTCGTCCTGCTTGAAGGCCAGCCCCGAGAGATCCTCGACATGGCCCTTCATGGTGCGGATCCAGCCCTTGTCGGAGACCACGACCGTCACCGGCTCGCGCTCGACGAGGGCTTCTTCCATCGCGGCGAGGTCGTGCTCGGGCGCATCCGCAAAGGTGGTGCGGCGCTTGCCGAGCGGCGTCTTCGGTCCAAACATGTCGCGGACCTTGCCGACCTGCTCGCCGACTTTCTTCCACTGCTCCGGCTCCGAGGCGAGCACCGCATTGATGCCCTTGAGCTCGGCGCGGAGGTTCTTGTCCTCGGTGCGGATCTCCATTTCCTCGAGCTTGCGCAAGTTGCGCAGGCGCATGTTGAGGATGGCTTCGGCCTGCACCTCGGTGAGCTTGAACGCCTTGATCAGCGCCGGCTTCGGCTCGTCCACGGTGCGGATGATCCTGATCACCTCGTCGAGGTTCAAGTACGCGATCAACAAACCGCCCAGAACTTCGAGCCGGTGCTCGATCTGCGTCTTGCGGAAGTTGGTCCGGCGGATCAGGACGTCGCGCAGATGGTCGAGCCATTCGCGCAGGCACTCCGCGAGCCCGACGACCTTGGGGATGCGGCCCTTGATCAGCACGTTGAGGTTCAGCGGAATCTTGTTTTCGAGCTCGGTCAGCCGGAACAACGATTCCATCATCAGGGCGGGATCGACGTTCTTCGACTTCGGCTCGATCACGATGCGGACGTCTTCGGCCGACTCGTCCCTGATGTCGCCGACCAGCGGCAGCTTCTTCTGGTCCAGCAGCTCGGCGACCTTCTCGATCAGGCGCGACTTCTGCACCAGGAAGGGAATCTCGGTGACGACGACGACCCAGGTGCCGCGCGTACCCTCTTCCTGCTCCCATCGAGCGCGAACACGGAACGAGCCGCGACCCGTCGTATAGGCTTCAGCGATCGCCTGCTTGGAATCGACGCAGATGCCGCCGGTCGGGAAATCCGGGCCCTTCACCCACTTCAGCAGCGCCTTTGATTTCGCGTCGGGCTTCTCGATCAGGTGCAGCGCGGCGTCGCAGAGCTCGGCCGCGTTGTGCGGCGGGATCGAGGTCGCCATGCCGACCGCGATGCCCTGTGCGCCGTTGGCAAGCAGATTCGGGAAGCCGCCGGGCAGCACGACCGGCTCTTTCGACTGGCCGTCGTAATTGGCGCGGAACTCGACGCCGTCCTCGTCGATACCCTCGAGCAAAAGCCGCGCGACGTCGGTCATGCGCGCTTCGGTGTAGCGGTAGGCGGCCGGGTTATCGCCGTCGATATTGCCGAAATTACCCTGGCCGTCGACCAGCGGATAGCGCGAGGAGAAATCCTGCGCGAGGCGCACCATGGCGTCGTAGATCGCCTGGTCGCCATGCGGATGGAACGAGCCCATCACGTCGCCGACGATCTTGGCGGATTTCTTGAAGGCCGTGCCGGGGTCGAGCCTGAGCAGGCGCATGCCGTAGAGGATGCGCCGGTGCACCGGCTTCAGGCCGTCGCGCGCATCCGGCAGCGCACGGTGCATGATGGTGGAGAGCGCATAGGCGAGATAGCGCTCTTCCAGCGCCTCGCGCAGCGGCACCTCGTGAATTTCGGCCGGTTCCTCCGGCGGAATCAATCGTTTTCCCATGCCGCCCGGTTAAACCGTGGAAGCGAATCGGGCAAGGATCGATTGGTTCCCTGTGGGCGGCTATTGCCCTGCCCAGCCGGCGGTCACTGGCTGCTGGGTCTTGGCTTGCGCGGTGACCGGCGCATTGGTCAGGCAACGCCGGGCGACCTCGATTTCGGCCTCCGTTGCCCCCTTGGACCGCGCCCATGTCTCTGCGGCCGCAGCGGAATATTTCGCCACGTAATACCGGATCACGGTGCAGGATGCCCGGCGAAAGACACCTGGTTGCGGCTCGCCAGCCACCGCGTCAGGCGCGAACGCAAGCAGCGCCGCCGACAAGGCGAATCCCTTGATCAACATTTAGGCTGTCCCCTTTGTGGAACCCAGCGAGGCCAATTCAGCCGGGCGGGTTTCGTTCCCGGGAACATCATGCCCTCGGGCAACGCAGAGGCGCCCTCAGGTCATGGCACCGGAATGGCCGCCTTCGCCTGCTGCCGCGTCAGCGCATTGATGAAGCCGGCGCGCGCGTCGGAATGGCCCTGGCCGCGCGGCTCCAGCACATGGCGCAGCAGGAACAGGCCGGTGAGCCGGAAGCCGTCCTGGAGATCCTGGTCGGTGAGGTCGCTCGCGGCCTCGCCACGACGCAGGAACGGCGGCAGGCGCAACAGCCGGTCGCGCCATGGTTCGCCGGCCCCGCGCGACACCGCGCCGCCGGATTTCGGCGAAACATAGATCAGGTCCGTGGTCTCGCCGGTCACCGCGCAGTTTTCCAGCGCGAGCCCAAAGCCGAGCTCGGCGAGCATCGCCAGCTCGAAATGGATGAGGTGCACGGCGGCACTGCCGATATCGTCGAAATCATCGAGCGAATGTTCGAGCATCGCAAAGATGTCTTCGTGCGGATCGCGCTCCGGCAGCAGCCGCGCAATCGAGGCGAGATGAGTGACGCCATAAACCCCATGGGAGGATCCCAGCAGCGTCGCCGCGCGCAGCTTGAGGCCCTCGATCGCATAGATGCCGAGATGCTCGTCGAGCCGCGCCCGCCACACCACGCTGACGCTGTTGCCGGGCTGCAAGAGCGGCCGCATCCGCGAACCGGCGCCACCGCGCACGAGGCCGAGATGCCGGCCGTGCGCACGCGTCAGCAGCTCGACGATGGCGCTGCTCTCGCCATGCCGCCGCACGCCCAGCACGATGCCTTCGTCGGTCCATTCCATGGAAGGAAGTGTAGCGCAGTTCGGGCGATCTTAGGGTGGGCAAAGCGAAGCGTGCCCACCAATTTGATCCATCGCACGATCATGGTGGGCACGGCGCGCAAGGGCGCGCCTTTGCCCACCCTACGGCCCCGCGCTAGGCGTTGAACCAGCCCTGCGCGTCGCCGGTGAAGGAGAAATACAGCCCCATCGCCGTCAACACGCAGGAGACGATCTCGATGACGCTGTCGAGCTCCAGGCCCTTCTCGCCGATGATCTGGCCGAGCGAGATCACGGACAGCACGAGGGCCGCCGCCAGCACCCAGCGCGGCCAGTTCTTGCGCCAACGCGCAGCCAACCAGACGAAATAGACCAGCAGCAGGATCATGCCGCCGGCGAGCAGGGTCGCCATCATGATCATCTGCTCGGTCATCTCGGCATTGGGCGTGCGGTCCTGCACCGCGACCGACAGGGCATCCAGCATCAATGACGCATAGAGCAGCGCTTCGAAGCGCTGGACGTTGCTGGGTACGCTCATCGGTGACCGATCTTTTCTTGGTTATTCTTTGGGAAATTCCAGGCCCATCTCGCGATAGCGATCGGGATCGTCACCCCAGTTTTCGCGCACCTTGACGAACAGGAACAGGTGCACCGGCACGCCCAGGATCTCGCCGATCTCCTTGCGCGAGTCCGCGCCGATCGACTTGATGGTGGCGCCGCCTGCGCCGAGCACGATCTTGCGCTGGCTCTCGCGCTCGACGAAGATCGTCTGCTCGATGCGCACCGACTTGTCCTTGCGCTCTTCCCACTTGTCGGTCTCGACCGTGGATTGGTAGGGCAATTCCTGGTGCAGCTTGCGATAGATCTTCTCGCGCGTGATCTCGGCCGCAAGCTGCCGCATCGGCGCGTCCGACATCTGGTCTTCGGGATAGAGGAACGGGCCCGGCGGCACGATTTCGGCCAGCGTATGCCTGAGGTCGTCGACGCCGTCGCCCGAGATCGCCGCGATCATGAAGGTCTTCGCGAAGGCCATGCGTTCGTTGGCGGCCTGCGCCAGCGCCAGGAGCTTCTCGCGCTGGACCAGATCGACCTTGTTGATGACCAAGATCTTGTCGTGATTGACGCTCGCGGCCTTGGTGAGGATCGCCTCGGCCTCTTCATCAATCCCGGTCTTGGCGTCGAGCAGCACGCAGACGAGGTCGGCGTCATGCGCCCCGCTCCAGGCCGTCGAGACCATGGCGCGGTCGAGCCGGCGCTTGGGCAGGAAGATGCCCGGCGTGTCGACCAGGATGATCTGCGCGTTGTCCTCGATGACGATGCCGCGGATCAGCGCGCGCGTGGTCTGCACCTTGCGCGAGACAATCGTGACCTTGGCCCCGACCAGCGCATTGACCAGCGTGGATTTTCCGACATTCGGCGCGCCGATCAGCGCAACGAAGCCGCAGCGCGTTGCGGAGGGCGCCTCGCCGCTTGCTTCAGCCGTCATTGCCGCCGCCAACACCTTCACGTTCGATCATCACTGAGGCCGCCACCTTCTCCGCTGCACGCTTGCTGCCACCGACGCCTTCGGCCGGCGCCAATCCCGGCAGATCCACCGCGACGCGGAACTGCGGATCGTGATGCGGGCCGGTGCGCTCGACCTCGCGGTAAACCGGCGTCGGCAGCCCCTTCCCCTGCGCCCATTCCTGCAGCACGGTCTTGGGATCGCGCAGGGGACGCCGCGGCTTGTGCATGCGTTCGGTCCAGTTGCGCCTGACGAATTCCGCCGCCGCCGCGTAGCCACCGTCGAGGAAGACGGCGCCGATCACGGCCTCGCAGATGTCGCCGAGCACGCTCTTGCGCAGGCGGGCATCGGCGCTCGGCCCGACCGAACCGAGCTTGACGTCGTCGAGCAGACCGAGCGACTTGGCAACGTCGGCGCAGCTCTCCTTGCGCACCAGTTCGGCAAGTCGCTTGGATAGCTCGCCCTCGTCGGCATTCGGGAAGGCGTGATAGAGCATGTCGGAGACGACGAGCCCCAGCACATGGTCGCCCAGGAATTCCAGCCGCTGATAGCTGTCGCCGCGCTTGCGCCCGGACTTCAGCGCCGAGACATGCGTGATCGCCTGCATCAGCAGATTCGGATCGGCAAAGCCGTGGCCGATGCGCGCCTCGAGCGCTGCGTTCGCATCCGAGCCCTTGGCCTTGCTGCTGCGCACCCGCTTCTTCTTTGCAGGTGTCTTGGTTTCAGGTGTCTTGGTTTCAGGCGTCTTGGTCGCAAGCGTCTTGGTCGCCGCTTCGCCGTCGGCGGCCGCCGCGGGCTCGGTCGATTGGATCGGGATGTCCTTGGCTTCGTCTTTCATCGGACGATTTTGAAGAAACGGTTCCAGCGCACCGCCCAAGGCCAGCGCCAGAACATCCAGGCATGCTCGCCTTCGGCGATGGAGAAGAAGATCATCTGGGCGCGGCCGATCAAATTCTCCTGCGGCACGTAGCCGACCTGGCCGAGGAAGCGGCTGTCGGTGGAGTTGTCACGGTTGTCGCCCATCATGAAGAAATGGCCCGGCGGCACGTTGTAGACGTTGGTGTTGTCCATGTAGCCGTTATCGGCGCAGTCCAGCGTCTCATAGGACACGCCGTTCGGCAGCGTTTCCTTCCAGCGCTTCACCCGCGAGATGCCCCCGCCTTCGGAGCCGCAGGGATCCTCGCCGACAAATTCGCTCATGCGCTGCCGCTCGACCGGAGTGTCGTTGATGTAGAGCAGCCCATCCTTCATCTGGACGCGGTCGCCGGGAAGGCCGATGACGCGCTTGATGTAATCGGTGGAGTCGTCCTTCGGCAGACGGAACACGACGATGTCGCCGCGGTTCGGGTCCGAGCCCCAGATCCGCCCCGAGAACAGCGGCGGCGAGAACGGGATCGAGTAGTGGCTATAGCCGTAGGAATATTTCGAGACGAACAGATAGTCGCCGACCAGCAGCGTCGCCTTCATCGAGCCGGACGGAATGTTGAACGGCTGGAACAGGAACGTGCGGATCACGAGCGCGATCAGGAGAGCGTGGATCACGACGCGGATCGTTTCGCCGACGCCGCTTTCAGTTTTCGTTCCCGAAGTCACGCTCATTGCTCTCTCAATTCCGGCCGGCGGTCACAGAGCGCCCTCCTTTCGCGAACAGCCCATCGCTTCGCGGCCCAAGGAGATTGTCCTGATTCTGATAATGAGGGCCAATTCCGGCGTAAAGCCGAATTCGCCCAGGCTGATTTGCGTCCGCGGACTTTTAGACGGTTGTCGGGGGCCACGCAATCAAGGATCGCATCAAAACTGAATAAGTCATTGATTTTTAATGAGAATTATAAAAACGGCCCGCTGACGGTCAGGGCGTGGCCAGCGGCACGGCAGAAATGATGACGAAGGCCTGCGCCAGCGGCCAGTCGTCGGTGATCGACAGGTCGATCTTCGCCTCGAACCCCTCGGGCGTCAGGGCCTGGAGCCGGGCCAGCGCCCCACCCGTCAACTGCATGGTCGGCCGCCCTCCCGGCAGGTTGACCACCCCCATATCGCGCCACCAGACACCGTTCCGGATGCCGGTGCCGAGCGCCTTCGAGCAGGCCTCCTTGGCCGCGAAGCGCTTGGCGTAGGTCGCGACCACCATCTTCTCGCTCTTGGCGCGCCGCTCCGCCTTGGCCCGCTCGGCCGCGGTGAAGATCCGGTCGAGGAAACGCTCGCCATGGCGCTCGATCACCTTGCCGACGCGGGTGATGTCGATCAGGTCGGAGCCGATGCCGATGATCATGCCCGGCTCCGGCCGCGGTCCATCGCCGCGCGCATGCTGCGCACCGTCTCGGCGAGCCCGACGAACAGCGCCTCGCCGATCATGTAGTAGCCGATGTTGAGCTCCATGATCTCCGGCAGCGCCGCGATGGTCTCCGCCGTCGCATAGTCGAGCCCATGGCCCGCATGAACCT
Source organism: Bradyrhizobium sp. Pa8 (assembly GCF_052588265.1). Lineage (NCBI taxonomy): Bacteria > Pseudomonadati > Pseudomonadota > Alphaproteobacteria > Hyphomicrobiales > Nitrobacteraceae > Bradyrhizobium > Bradyrhizobium sp. Pa8. Next base: position 5,492,643 of record NZ_CP176767.1, read on the forward strand.
CGAGCCCCGCTTCCTTGGCCAGCTTCACCCCTGCCACGATCCGCTGCCATTCCGCCTCGGCCTTCCCGGTGTGGCCGTCGACGACGGCGTCGCACCAGGCCCCCGTGTGGATCTCGATCACGGGCGCACGCAGCCGCGCCGCCATCTCGATCTGCGCGGGATCCGCGGCGATGAACAGCGAGACCCGGATGCCCGCATCGTTCAACCGTGCGATGTAGGGCGCGAGCGCATCGTGCTGGCCGACGACGTCGAGGCCGCCTTCGGTCGTCACCTCCTGGCGGCGCTCCGGCACGAGGCACACCGCGTGCGGCTTGGTCGCGAGCGAGATGCGCATCATGTCGTCGGTCGCCGCCATCTCGAAATTGAGCGGCTTGGAGATCTCGGCCTTCAGCCGCGCCATGTCCTCATCGCGGATGTGGCGGCGATCCTCGCGCAGATGCGCGGTAATGCCGTCGGCGCCGGCCTCGATCGCAAGCAGCGCGGCGCGCACCGGATCGGGATTGCGGCCGCCGCGCGCGTTACGAAGGGTCGCGACATGGTCGACATTGACGCCGAGGCGGAGCGGAAGTGCGGGCATTTCAGGACTCACGAAATCGGGGGGACGGACGCCTACGAAAGGCGTCTATCCATTAACACGTTCGACGCGGGCGACGACCGCCTTCGCGCGCAACTGGGCGAGGATCGCGCTCAAATGCTTCAGATCGTAGACTTCGAGATCGATCGTCGTCTCGGTGAAGTCGGGCGAGCGGCGCTGCATGCTGATGTTGTCGATGTTGCCGTCGTGCTCGGCGATCACGGTCGCGATCTGCGCCAGCGCGCCGGGCTCGTTGACGTTCTCGACCTTGATGCGGGCCGGGAAGCGCTGCGGCGCGGAATCCTCGATGTCCCAGCGCACGTCGAGCCAGCGCTCCGGCTCCTCCTCGAAATCCTTCAGGGCCGGCGCCTGGATCGGGTAGATCGTGATCCCCTCGCCCGGCGTGACGATGCCGACGATGCGGTCCCCGGGCACGGCGCCGCCGTTCGGCGCGAACTTCACCGGCAGGTCGGAATTGATGCCGCGGATCGGGATCGCGACCGGGCTGCGCGGCGGCTCCGACGACTTCTCCCTGAGCTTGGCGGCGAGCCCCTTCTTGACGCCGTAGCGCGCGATGCGCTCCTCCTTGTAGTCGGGATACATCGCACGCGCGACGTGGGAGGCCTTGATCTCGCCACGGCCGACCGCCGCCATGACGTCCTCGATCGAGGTGCGCGCCAGCCGCGGCAGCGCGCCCTTGAGCTTGTCGTCGGCGTATTCGATCTTGGCGCGCTCGAACAGGCGTTCGACGATGCGCCGGCCGAGACCGACATATTGGTCGCGCACCGCAGTCCTGGTGGCGCGGCGGATCGCGGCGCGCGCCTTGCCGGTGACCGCGAGCGTTTCCCAGGCCGACGGCGGCGCTGCTTGCGCCTCCGAGGTCAGCACCTCGACCTCGTCGCCGTTCTGGAGCTCCGAGGACAGCGGCGCGAACTGGCCGTTGATCTTGCAGCCGACGGCGCTGTTGCCGACGTCGGTATGCACGGCATAGGCGAAGTCGATCACATTGGCATGGCGCGGCAGCGCGATCAGCTTGCCCTTCGGGGTGAAGCAGAACACCTGGTCGTGGAACAGCTCGAGCTTGGTGTGCTCAAGGAACTCCTCGGGGTTGGCGCTCTCCGAGAGGATGCCGATGGTGTGGCGCAACCAGGCGAACGCATTGGACTCGCGCTTGAGAAACTCGGTCGGCGAGCCCACGTCTTCCTTGTAGAACACGTGTGCGGCGATGCCGCGCTCGGCGATCTGGTCCATCGCCTCGGTACGGATCTGCAGCTCGACGCGCTGGTTGCCGGGGCCGATCACGGTGGTGTGGATCGAGCGGTAGTCGTTCTGCTTCGGCGTCGAGATGTAGTCCTTGAAACGTCCGGGCACGACCGGCCAGTTGGTGTGGACGATGCCGAGCGCGCGATAGCAGGCCTCGATGTCGTTGACGACGAGGCGGAAGCCGAAGATGTCGGACAATTGCTCGAAGCCGACCGACTTGCGCTCCATCTTGGTCCAGATCGAGAACGGCTTCTTGCGGCGGCCATAGACCCGCGCGCCCAGCCCCCGGTGGCGCAGATTGTTGGAGAGCTGGTCCTCGATTTCGCCGATCAGGTTGCGGTTGCGCTCGGCGAGCGCGTCGAGCCGCTGCATCACCACCGAATAGGCTTCGGGATCGAGGGTGCGGAAGGACAAATCCTCCAGCTCCTCGCGCATTTCCTGCATGCCCATGCGTCCGGCCAGCGGCGCATAGATGTCGAGCGTCTCTTCGGCAATGCGCCGTCGCGACTCCGTCGGCACGAAGTCCAGCGTACGCATGTTGTGCAGGCGGTCGGCGAGCTTGACCAGCAGAACGCGGACATCGTCGGCAATGGCCAGCAACAATTTGCGCAGGTTCTCGGCCTGCTTGGCCTCGCGCGACACCAGTTCCAGCCGCTTCAGCTTGGTCAGGCCCTCGACCAGCGCGCCGATCTCGGGTCCGAAGATCTGGTCGATCTCGGCACGCGTCGCCTCGGTGTCCTCGATCGTGTCGTGCAGCAGCGCGGCCACGATGGTGGCATCGTCGAGCTTCAGATCGGTGAGAATCGCCGCCACTTCGAGCGGGTGCGAGAAGTACGGATCGCCCGAGGCACGGGTCTGCGAGCCGTGCGCCTTCATGGCGTAGACATAGGCGCGGTTCAGCAGGTCTTCGTTGGTATTGGGATTGTAGGACCTGACGCGCTCGACGAGGTCATATTGACGCATCATCCGCGCGCGAGGCTTGGCCGGGCGCCCCACCGGCGCAGTCGGGGCCACGGCAACCGATTCGGTTGCGGCCAGCATCTGCGTTTGTCTCCGGCGCCGATACACCATGCCATCCTGCCTTCAAACGGACCATCAGCCGCCCGTTGCATACATCTTAGCCCCGATCGCGCGTGCGTCCGATCAATTCGGTGACAGGCAAGCAACGCGATGCGGCAACGCTATGGTAACCACGAAAACGCCAACAAAAGCAAAGGCCCGAACACGGGTTCGGGCCTTTGATAAGATCACAAGAAGTCGACGACTGCGACGGGACGATTACTCGTCCTCCTCGGGCTGTTCTTCCGGCGGCGCGAGGCCCTCGAGGCCCTTCAGGAGCTCCTCTTCGGTCATGCGCTCAACGGCAACTTCGGTATCGTCGGCATCGACGCTGGCACCGGCGGAACCGATCAGCGGGACCGTATCGGGCTCGGGCTCGTCGACCTCGACGAATTTCTGGAGCGAGTGGACCAGCTCCTCGCGGAGGTCCTCCGGCGAGATGGTTTCGTCCGCAATTTCGCGCAAAGACACAACGGGGTTCTTGTCGTTATCGCGGTCAACCGTTAGTTGTGAACCGGACGAAATCATGCGGGCCCGGTGGGCGGCCAGCAGGACTAGGTCAAACCGGTTGTCGACCTTGTCGATACAATCTTCTACGGTGACGCGAGCCATGGACTGTCGCTCCGTTGTGGGTGGGACGAAATATGTGGATGATTGGGGCTAGTTATAGGGGACAGGGCGATTTCGCAAGGCCAATTTGTGATTTGGCCTCGCCAAACGGCTCTGCTACCCCCACATTGGGGCTGGGATGGGTGGTTTGCCGGGCTGCCATTGAGGGTGGCGCCGGGCGTATGCAGGTCCGCCATAACTATACCTTGATTGCCACGACTTCTCCGGATTTGCGGTTTCGACGGGTTTCGGCGGCACCATAAGACTGCGCGGCTTGCTGTCGCCGCGCCAACAATAAACGATCAATCACGAACGCTACGCGAGCAAACTGAATGTCACCTTCTGCCACTAACAAGATCGCGCTCTTCATCGACGGGGCCAATCTCTACGCGACGGCGAAAACTCTGGGCTTCGACATCGACTACAAGCGCCTGCTGAAGGAGTTTCAGAGCCGCGGGACGCTGTTGCGGGCGTTCTACTACACCGCGATCATCGAGGATCAGGAATACTCCTCGATCCGCCCGCTGATCGACTGGCTCGACTACAACGGCTACACGGTCGTCACCAAGGCGACCAAGGAGTTCATCGACGCCTCCGGCCGCCGCAAGGTCAAGGGCAACATGGACATCGAGCTCGCCGTGGACGCCATGGAGCTCGCCGAGCACATCGACCAGATGGTGCTGTTCTCGGGTGACGGCGACTTCCGCTCCCTGGTCGAAGCCGTCCAGCGCCGCGGCGTCCGGGTCACCGTGATCTCCACCATCGCGAGCCAGCCGCCGATGATCGCCGACGAGCTGCGCCGCCAGGCCGACGTCTTCACCGACCTCGTCGAGCTGCAATCCAAGCTCGGCCGCGACCCGTCCGAACGCCCCGCCCCGCGTGACCGCGGCGAGCGTGGCGAGGGACGCCATCACGCCCCGCAGTTCCTCCAGCGCGCGACCACGATGGCGCCGAGGGGCGATGACGACTTCGAGGAGTGAGGCGGCCCGGTCAAGCCGCCAGCCTCTCACCCTCGTCCCCGACCGTGACTGTCCGCTTTGTCCGCGCCTGGTCGCCTTTCGCGAGGCGAACCGCGCGCGTGAGCCGTTGTGGCACAATGCGCCGGTCCCCCCCTTCGGCGACATCAAGGCGCGCCTGCTGATCGTTGGCCTGGCGCCAGGCATGCAGGGCGCCAACCGCACCGGCCGCCCCTTCACCGGCGACTATGCCGGCGATCTGCTCTACGCCACGCTGCTCGAATACGGCTTCGCCAAGGGCACCTATCAGGCGCGGCCCGACGACGGCCTGAAGCTGGTCGACTGCCGGATCGCCAACGCCGTGCATTGCGTTCCGCCGCAGAACAAGCCGCTGCCGGTCGAGATCAACACCTGCCGCCAGTTCCTCGGGGCGAATCTCGCGACGATGCCGAAGCTGCGCGCCATCGTCGCGCTCGGACGCATTGCGCACGACACGGTGCTCAAACCGCTGAACCTGAAGGCCTCGCAAGCTCCCTTCGGCCACGGCGCCGTGCATCAGGCAGGCGCATTCAGGCTCTACGACAGCTATCATTGCTCGCGCTACAATACGAACACCGGCGTGCTGACGACGGATATGTTCCGCAGCGTGTTCGCGAAGGTGAAGGCCGACCTGGACTAGGGCTCGGCTCGATTGGCCTTCAGCCAGTCCAGGACATCGCCGGCGTTCCGGTCGGGCGGAAACACCGGATAGAACACATGCGTGACCTCGGCATCGTCGATGATCAGCGCAAGCCGCTTGATCAAGGTCAGGCCAGCGACCTCCATGGTCGGCAGATTGAGGGCGCGCGTCAGCGCCAGCTTCTCGTCCGACAGCACGGGGAACGGCAGGTGCAGCCTTGACGCCATCTCGGTCTGGTACGCGTTGCTCTGGGTCGAGAGGCCGTACACCTGGGCGGCGCCGGCGGCTTTCAGCTCGGCAAACAGATCACGAAACGCGCAAGTCTGCGGCGTGCAACCGCGCGCGCCCGGGATCATGTCCCAATCGTCGACCAGCCCGATCTTGCCGGGCTCGCCGGTGCGTGGATAGGCGAACACCACGGTCCGACCGGAGAGCGCTGACAGATTCACCGACGTATCGTCGGTCGCGAGCAGGCTGACCGGAGGCAAGGTCAGGCCCTTGAGATGCGCGGCGCCGCCGTCGTCGGCGGGTGCGGGAATCTGGCTCCAATCGACTTCGAGCAGGTTCTTCTGAGTCATCCCGTCCTCTTGCCGCTATCCCCTCGCCCGCAACAGTCGGCCCTTCTCCCGGCTCCAGTCGCGCTTCTTCTCGGACTCGCGTTTGTCGTGCAGCTTCTTGCCTTTTGCAACTGCCAGCTGCAGCTTGGCCCGCCCGCGCTCGTTGAAATAGAGCTTGAGCGGGATCAGCGTCATGCCTTCGCGGTCGACCGCGCCCATCAGCTTGTTGATCTGCTTGCGATGCAGAAGCAGCTTTCGCGGCCGCTTGGGTTCGTGATTGAAGCGGTTGCCCTGGAGATATTCGGGAATGGTGGCGTTGATCAGCCAGATCTCGCCGTCCTTGGAATCGGCGTAGGACTCCGCGATCGTACTCTTGCCGTTGCGGATCGACTTGACCTCGGTGCCGGTGAGCGCAATGCCCGCCTCGATCGTGTCTTCGATCGCATAGTTGAAGCGGGCCTTGCGATTTTCCGCCATGACCTTGATTGGACGTTCGTTCTTGTCGGCCATGGAAGACAAACCTGATCGAGATGCGCGAGGACGCTAACAGTTTGGATGAAGCGCGCGCGTCAAGACTTCTTGAGGAGATCGCGGATCTCGGTCAGCAGTTCGACCTCGGCCGACGGTTTTGGTGGAGCGGCGGGCGCAGCCTCCTCCTTGCGCTTCAAGGTGTTCATGGCACGGATCACCAGGAACAGCACGAAGGCGATGATGATGAAGTTGATCGTCAGCGTGAGGAAGCTACCCCAAGCCAAGACGGCGCCCTGCTTTTTTGCGTCCGCGAGATTTGCGGCGGTGACCTTGCTCGAAAGTGGCGTGAAGTAGTTCGAGAAGTCGAGCCCGCCGGTAGCCGCGCCGATGATCGGCATGATCACGTCGCCGACGAGCGAAGTGACGATGGCGCCGAAGGCCGCGCCGATGATGACGCCAACCGCGAGATCGACGACGTTGCCCTTCATGGCAAATTCGCGGAACTCCGTGAGCATCTTCCTGCCCTTCTCGTCGACGCTCATGAACGGCTCCCCGGTTGGCTAAATCAATTGATCAGCCCAGCATGAACCATGGCGCTGCGCACGGCAACGCGCGTCGGCTCGGTGACCGGAACCATCGGCAGCCGCAGCGTCTCGTCCAGCTTGCCGAGCAGCGACATCGCGTACTTGATCGGCGCCGGATTGCTCTCGATGAAGAGATTGTTGTGCAGCGGCATCAGCTTGTCGTGGATTGCGAGCGCCGCCTTGGTGTCGCCCTTCGCCCAGGCGGCCTGGAATTCCGAGCACAGGCGCGGCGCGACGTTCGAGGTCACCGAGATGCAGCCGTGGCCGCCATGCGCCATGTAGCCGAGGATGGTCGCGTCCTCGCCGGAGAGCTGGTTGAAATCCTCGCCCATCGCCGCGCGCTGCTGCGAGACGCGGACCATGCTGGCGGTGGCGTCCTTGACGCCGGCGATGTTCTTCAGCTCCCACAGCCGCTTCATGGTGTCGACCGACATGTCGATCACCGAGCGCGGCGGAATGTTGTAGATGATGATCGGGATGCCGATCGCATCGTTGATCGCCTTGAAGTGCTGGTACATCCCTTCCTGGGTCGGCTTGTTGTAATAGGGCGTCACGACCAGCACGGCGTCCGCGCCGGCCTTCTCGGCGTGCTGCGCGAGCTCGATCGCCTCCTTGGTCGAGTTGGAGCCGGCACCCGCGACCACGGGCACGCGCCCCTTGGCTTCAGCGATGCACCATTCGACGACCTTCTTGTGCTCGTCATGGCTGAGCGTCGGGCTCTCGCCGGTGGTGCCGACCGGGACCAGGCCGTTGGTGCCCTCCGAGATCTGCCAGTTGACCAGCGAGCGGAACGCCGCCTCGTCCAGCGAGCCGTTCTTGAACGGCGTGACCAAGGCGGTGAACGATCCCCGGAATTTCGTCTTGGCTGCCATGGACTTCCTCCGTACGCGGCTATCTCTTGTGAGCAAGCCGCATTCATATCGGGTCTATCCCGCGGGTAAAAGACCCGCCTCCGTGTGACGCACCGTTTAGGCCGCGATTTTGCCGCGGTAATGGTGCAAACCCGGCAAAGGTAAGCAGCTGTTGGTATTTTGTCCGCATATTCAATCAAATACAGCTAGGTCTTGGGCCAACTGACTGATTCGGGGCGACCAAACGCCGTGACCTCCTTTCCTCGTGCCGCATGGCGATCCACCGGTCTGGCCGTGTGCCTCATGGCGGGGCTGTCGGTCGGCTGCGCCGCCCTGGCCAAGTCCAATGAGACGACCGCGGACGGGGCCAAGGACGCCGTGAAGCCGGCGGCCAAGGACCCCGCGAAGGGACCAGCCAAGGAAACACCAAAGCAAACACCGAAGGGAACCGGCAAGGAAGCACCGAAGGGCACGAGCAAGGGAGCGGCTACCGCCCCGCCCAAGGATGCCGCGAAGAAACCTGGCAAGGACGCCGCCAAGGATGCAGGCAAGAACGCCGGCAAGGAACCCGCCAAGGACAAGCCCAAGCCCGCAGCCGCCGCGCCAAAATCACAGCCGACCGCCAACGGCTCGCCGCCCAAAACCGCACCCGCGCCGGCCGTGACGACCACCGTCAGGTCTGCCGCCCCGGCGCCCGTCACCAAACCCGTCGCAGCTCCTCTGCTTGCGCCGGCGACCCGCCAGCACGCCACGCCGCGCAAGCCGGTCACGCCGGCTGCGGTCGCTGCGACCTCCTCGACGTCGCAGGCCGACAAGGACACGCTCGAGAACGTCATCGAGCTCGTGCGCAAGCGCAAGGCGGCCGACGCCACGAATTACGCCGCCTCGATCTCGGATCCCGTCGCACGAAAGCTCGCCGAATGGATCATCCTGCGCAGCGAGGACAATGGCGCGACCGTGGAACGCTATCGCGCCTTCCTCTCCGCCAATCCGAGCTGGCCGTCGCAGACGTTCCTGCGCCGGCGCCTCGAGGCCGCGATGTGGGACGACAGGCGCGACGATTCGGTCGCGTGGTCGTGGTTCGAGAATGAATCGCCTGTGTCCGCCAAGGGCCGCTTCACGCTCGCCAAGGCGATGCTGGCGCGCGGCGACCGCGCCAATGCCGAGCGGCTGGTGCGCGAGGCCTGGCGCAGTGATCCGATGTCGGAGGAGACCGAGAACAACGCGCTCGACCAGTTCGGCGCCCTGCTGACGCCGGGCGACCAGAAGGCGCGGATGGACACCCTGCTCTATGGCAGCGAGAACGAAGCTGCGCTCCGCGCCGCAAAGCGCCTCGGCGCCGGCTATGTCGCGCTGGCCAAGGCCCGCATCGCCGCCGTCAAGAAAGCGCCGAATGCGCGCGCGCTGCTCGACGCCGTGCCGCGCGAGCTGCACAACGATCCCGGCTTCATCTTCAGCAAGATCCAGCTCCTGCGCCGCGAAGAGAAGTTCGCCGAAGCCGCCCAGCTGATGCTGTCGGCGCCGAAGGATCCGAACCGGCTCTACAATCTCGACGAATGGTGGATCGAGCGGCGCCTGCTGGCGCGCAAGATGATCGACACCGAGGAATTCCGCAGCGCCTATCTGATCGCGCGCGACGCGGCCCTGCCCTCGCGCGACATCTACAAGACCGAGCAGGAGTTCACGGCGGGCTGGATCGCGCTGCGCTTCCTCAACGATCCCGCGGCCGCCACCCAGCATTTCGCCCGCATCGGCGTCGGCAGCGTCAATCCGACCACGCTGGCGCGCGCCGGCTATTGGCAGGGCCGCGCGGCGGAAGCGGCGGGCCGCCAGCAGGAGGCGCGCAACGCCTACGCCCGGGCGGCCGAGCAGTCCACCAGCTATTACGGCCAGCTCGCGCGCGCGAAACTCGGCCTGCCGCAGATCGAGCTCAACAGCCAGCCGCGCGGCCGCGGCGCCGAACGGCTGGAGATCGTGCGCGCCGCGCACCTGCTCTACGAGCTCGACGAGCGCGAGATGGCCGTGCCCATGCTCGCCGACATGGGCGAGAACGGCGATCCCGAGGCACTTGCCGGCCTCGGCGAGCTCAGCCAGCGCTACAGCGACGCGCGCGGCATGCTGCTGCTCGGCAAGGCCGCGCTCAACCGCGGCCTGCCGTTCGACTTCTACGCGTATCCCGTCAACGGCATTCCGCAGTTCACGCCGATCGGCCCCGAGGTCGAGCGCAGCATCGTCTATGCGATCGCGCGGCAGGAAAGCGCGTTCAACCCCTCCGTGGTCTCGCCGGCGCAGGCTTACGGACTGATGCAGGTGACGCCGGACGCCGCGCGTTATGTCTGCAAGCGGCACGGCGCGACCTACGATCTGGGGCGGCTGAAGAATGATTCGGTCTACAACGCCACGCTCGGCTCGGCCGAGCTCGGCGGACTGCTCGAGGACTACCGCGGCTCCTACATCATGACCTTTGCCGCCTACAATGCCGGCCGCGGCAGCGTGAAGAAATGGGTCGACCGCTACGGCGACCCGCGCGATCCCAAGGTCGACGCGGTCGACTGGGTCGAGCTGATTCCGTTCTCCGAGACGCGCAACTACGTGCAGCGGATCATGGAGAATCTTCAGGTCTACCGTGCGCGCTTCGGCGGCGGCACACGGTTGCAGATCGAGGCTGACCTGCGCCGCGGCACCGGCAGCGTGGAATAGCGGCGCCTTCTCTCGATTCGCTGCCGGGAGCATCGGCGGCAAGCGCCGGACATCCGCCGTCGTCCGGCTTGAGCCTTCGAGAGTAATCTCGTGAGGCGCCATTCCAGAGCGCACCCTTGAGAGCTGCCGATGTCGTTGGTCAGATCGGCAGCTCGCGCCACTCCCGGGGCTTGGGGCGCCCGTCGCCCCATATCCTACTTGCCGGCCTGCGACTGCATGGCCTTTTCGATCTGCTCCTTGACGGCTTCCAGGTTGAAGCTCGCGCCCTTCTGCATCGGCGGAAACTCGATCGCCGTCTGCGCAAGCTTGCCGACCTCCTGCTGCACGAACTGGAACCGCCAGAACTCGAAGACAAACCAGTTATAGAATGCCATCGACCCTTGCGCGCCGTTGGGCATGTTCGTGCGTTCGAAGGGATCGAGGCGGATATTGGTGAGGATCGGCCAATCAACCTTGACCGTGCCGCCCAACCAGCCGCCCGGCTGATCAGTGAAGCGATATTTGAAGTCGTCGATGCGCACCGCGCTCAGTGTGCCCTCAGTGAAATAGAAGACCGAGTGGCGAGCAGACGGGCCTTTCCCGGTAATCAGGTCCATCTGGTTGTACCCGTCGAGGTAGACCTTGTAGGTCTTGTCGCCGAGTTGCTTTCCCTTCCTCAGCTCCTCGGCGATATTCGGATTGCCCGCTGCGGCGACGAAGGTCGGGAACCAGTCGAGTCCTGACATAATGGCGTTCTCGACCTTTCCTGCGGGCACGTTGCCCGGCCAGCGGATCATGCAAGGCACACGGAAGCCGCCTTCCAGCGCCGTTCCCTTGCCGCCCGCAAACGGCGTCTGTCCGCCGTCCGGCCAGGTGAAGTTTTCCGCGCCGTTGTCGGTTGTGAACGCGACGATCGTATTGTCGTCGAAGCCCTCGTCCTTGAGCTTCTTCATGACGGCGCCGACGATATCGTCGAGCTGTGCGAATCCGCCCTCGGAAACTGACCAGCCGTTTTCGGAGTTGCGCATGTTCTCGTATTTTTCAGAGAGGTGGGTGACGATGTGCATGCGCGTCGGGTTGAGCCAGACGAAGAACGGCTTGTTGTCCCGCTTGGCCTTGTCGATGAAGTCGAACGTGATCTTCAGGATTTCGTCATCCACCGTCTCCATCCGCTTTGGGTAAAGCGTTCCGGCGTCCTCGATCTTTTGCTTGCCGATCTTGCCCCAGCGCGTCTGCACTGTCGGATCGTCGACGTTGGTCGCCCATGAATGAACCATGTTGCGCGGACCGACGGTGGCCAGCAGCGATTGCGGGTAATTGCGGTGGGCCGGGTCCTCCATCGCGTCGAGGTGATAGAGGTAGCCAAAGAACTCATCGAAGCCGTGCACGGTCGGCAGGAACTCGTTGAGGTCACCGAGGTGGTTCTTGCCGAACTGCCCCGTGGCGTACCCCATGGATTTCAGCGCGGTCGCAATGGTCGGCGCTTGCGCCGGCATGCCGATCGGGGAGCCTGCCTGGCCGACCGTGGTAAGCCCGGTACGAATCGGCAGCTCTCCGGTGATGAAGTTGGCGCGGCCCGCCGTGCAGCTGGCCTCGGCATAGTAGTCGGTGAAGCGCATGCCTTCCGCGGCGAGCTTGTCGAGGTTCGGTGTCCGGCTTGCCATGATGCCCTGGTGGTAGGCACCGATATTGAACCAGCCGATGTCGTCACCCATGATGAAGACGATGTTTGGCCGCTGGCCGGCCGCTGCGGGTGCTGGTGCCGGCTGCTGCGCTTGTGCCGGGCTCGTCAGTCCGACGGCCGAGAGCGCCGAAGCGGCGACGAGAGAACTACCACTCAACAAGAGATCGCGGCGTTTCAATCCTCCGCCGATTGGTCCCGTGCTCATCTCAGGCTTTTCCGGAATCCTATCGTTACTCATGACGTGATCCTCTTCCTGGTGATGCACCTGAAGCCGAGATGGCTTGCTGAGGTGTCGATCGGCTCGGCATGACGCGCGGCCGGACGATAGCGGCGGCAGTAGTTGGGAGCGCAAAGATGCGAGCCGCCTTCGAGCACCTTGCGCGGAATCCCGAGTGTCGGCTGACAAGAGTCGTAGCTCGCGCCATTGGGCCCGCCGCGAGGATTTTGCGGGATGCAGCAGACTTTCGGGATGTCGGCTTCGTGCTTCTGCGAATACCAATCGGCGGTCCGCTCCCAGACATTGCCGATCATGTCGTGCAGGCCGTAACCGTTGGCCGGGAATGCGGTGACGGGCGAAGTGCGTTCGAAGCCATCAGCCGCAGGATTCTGGTGCGGGAAAGTGCCCTGCCAGCTGTTTGCCATATGCCTGGCGCCGGGGAATTGCTTGTCACCCCAGGCGAATTCCGCGCCGTCCAGTCCGCCGCCTGCGGCGAGCGCTCGCTTAGGTGGCGTGAAGACCAGCGAGCCGGCCATGAGCGTGTGCGGCAGAGCGCCCGGATAGTCCTTCGCATCAGGTGTAATTTCGGCGACAGTGACGTAGCCGGTCGCGTTCAAGAATTTGCGGAATTGGCGGTTGGTGACCGGCGCGCGATCCATCCAGAATTCGTCAACGGTAACGAGATAGGCCGGCGCTTCCTCTGGATAATGCCGATCCGAGCCCATGCGAAACGTGCCGCCCGGCACGTAAGGCATCCCCTCACCCGCTGGATCTTCGAACGATTGTCCGGAGCCAGACAACGATTTCGTATCAGCCAGATTCATCCCGCCCCCCGGGCCCGTACATCAGCGGCCTGCGTTGCTTCACACCGCTCGAAGAGTTGCTTCGCTTGATATGCGCTTTTCGATAGTGGGGTCTTTGACGGATGGTGAGGCGTACAGAAACGAAGCGGCACTCCTCCGGGTTGATCCAGATCAAAGGTCCGTTTCGGGTTAAGCAGACAGCGCGGAGAGTAGAGAAGATGTCAGCCGCAACGCCGGGCCGCCGTCGTCAACTCGGCGGCAGCGGAACCCAAACCTGAGAAGCTCGAAATTGGCCGCCCGACCTCGTCAGTTCTGGGACCCATCTGCCAGATCTGACCCGTTCGATTTCGAGTGCGGCGGAGCAAAGGGAAGCCCTCGCCTCCGCGGCGAGGTCAGTCGGCGAGATGATCGCTCGCCGTGTCCGAAAGCGACGGGCGGACCACGGGCGCGCCGGAGATGACGTGCAGAGCAGTGACCGCCCCTTCTGCAACGGCCGCGACCTGAGGCGTAGCGAGCGACCGGTCACGGGGGCGAGGCACCAGCTTGGCCTGCGTTGCCGGGTCGCAAGCCCGTTCACCAAAAGAAAAGCCCCGGCGGTTTCCCGCCGGGGCTCTCTGTCAGGTCGTTAGACCAAACTTACCAGTTGCGCTGAGCGCGGAGCAGCATGCTGACCGTGCTCTGATCCTTCAGCTCGTACACGGCACCCGGCTTGGCCACAACAAACGCAGGGCCAGCGGCGAGCGTGCTGATCGTGCCCGCGAACTTCTGGTCGAGCATGGTGTAAGCCACGTCCGCCGAGAAGGTCAGGTTCTTCACCGGCGTCCAGCGGGTGATCAGACCGATCGTGCCGATGTTGAAGTCCGGGTTGCAAGAGGTGATACCCGCGGTGGCGGCACCCAACGTAGCGAGTTGGCCGCAAACGAGAGCCGCACCACCGTTGCCGTACTTCAGCTGAGCGTACGATCCGTAGATTGCCGTGTTCCAGTACGCATCCCAGTTGTGGGTGTAGGCGCCACGGAAGCCCCAGCTCGTAACCGTGCTGATGCCGGTTCCGTTGGCGAACACACCATCAGCAGCGCCGGCAAGGCCAATGCTCTGATAGGCGCCAGCCAGGTTGGTACCGCCGAACATTGCATAGTTCTGCGAAGCCAAGCTCTGGAAGTTGTAGCGGGTCGCGCCGTCAGTGTAGACCGCCTGGACGTTGATCACGTCGCCCGCGCCAGTCGGAATGTTCTTGATGGACAAAGCCGCCTGGACAGCCCAGCCCCACTTGTCGCCGGGATGACCGGCTGCTTCGGTTCCGACAAGACCAGGAGTCGCGTAGTACGCTACGTGGTTGTTATGCGCCGCTGCGGACAACTGGAACAGACCCCAAGCCTGGTCAATGCGGACCATACCCTGGATGTCAGGAGCCCGCGTGCCGCCGAAGGCATTGATGCCGTAGCCGCCGGTACCAAAATTCGCGACCGAAAGGCCGGCGCTGGTGTTGTACAGGTTGCTCTGGTAGTAAGCGGTCGGGTCCACGGCCGAAATCGCGGCAGTGATGCCCTGACCGAAGTCAGCGGTGTAGGTGAACTGGTTCACACCAGTGACCGTGCCGCCGCCACCAGTCAGACCGTCGAAGTTGTTACCCGGATAGTTGGTCCAGGGGGCGTCGAACTGGGCAACCGCCTTACCCATCGTGAAGCCAGCGAACTGGATGAAAGCGTAGTAGACGCCAAGCGTACCGCCGGCGATTGCGCCTGCGTTGGAATTGTTGGGTCCGCTAACGCCCGAGCTGCCGAGCTGCGAGTAAACGGTAGAGCCGTTGCCGGTGCCGTTGCCCGTGTAGTTATCCGTCGTCCAGGACATGACCACATCAGCAAAGGTACGAACCACGCCGTACTCGGTCGCAGTGCGTGTGTCGATGTTGAGGTCTGAACGGGCGCGAGTGACGTAGTAGTTCGTCAGGCGGTTTTGAGAACCGTTAACGCTGCTGAAGTTACCGTTGAAATCGGTCGCGTTGATCGCGACTTCAGCACGCAGGTAACCACCCAGCTTGATGCAGGTGTCAGTGCCCGGGATGTAGTAGAATCCGGCACCGTACAGGGAGCAGATCTTCACGTATTCGACCGCTTTGGCCTTCACGGGGAGATCGGCTGCCTGTGCTCCGCCAACGGCAATCAGACCTGCCGCTGAACCGAGCAAAAGGCTCTTAACCAACTTCATGTTAAACCTCCAAGTTTGCTCTATAGGGAAGGTTCCGGATCCGCTGGGTGACGACACCCTAAGGTTGGTTCCCTTGTCCCTTAACTCACCGCTTAGTCGCTTCGCGCCTTCGGACACACCCGCTGAACGCGAGGGACTTAAGCGAACCACCTAAAACGGGACGACCTCGGGATGCCCCCCTCCGTCGCTCAGTCACAATTACCGAACGTCCTTGCACACACAACAACAGAACGCTCCGTAGCGAGCCCATGACGTTTGTTTTCCGAAGGGTGTTGCACAAATAACACGCAGATGTGATCGAAGCGCCTTCGCAACATATTGTTTTTACTTATGTTTCTAGGACGGTTCCGTTTGCCGTCAAAATTCCCCACCTGAGGCACTGTGGACGGAACCTCGGCCTGAACAGGCTTTGACGCGCACGAATCGTGGAATCAGAAGGAGACTCAAGGAGAAGGCACACAGGTCTTCCCGCGACTCTCCACCAGGCGCAGGCATGGTCACGGCTCGAGGCGCGCTGCGAAGGCTCTTTATCGATGGCGGGGATTGTTGAGACCGGAGCGGACAGCTCGGCTGGCGGAGACGGAGGGATTCGAACCCTCGATAGGCCTTTACAAGCCTATAACGGTTTAGCAAACCGCCGCCTTCAGCCACTCGGCCACGTCTCCAATATGCCGGGTATGCCCGACACGGCGGCGAGCCGCAAGCGGCAGAATCAAGGTCTGTGCGTTCTTTCACCTGAAAGCGACCGCCGGACGGCTGCGAAAGCCTGGCGCAAGGATCAGCGCGGCACGCGCAGCCGATTCTCGCTCTCTATATATGTGTGCATCCAGTGGCGGGATTGCCGGATCCCCCACTGCGAGGGCGCATTCAGCACCGCCTCGCCGGCTCAGATATTGAACCAGACGCCGGAGCCGCGCCGGGACGGAAGGCCCAGGACCTTCATATCCCCGGCAAGAGGCCCGTCTTGTGCGGCCCTCCGGGTTCCAGAGCGGAGTCGTCGGGCGGCGGATCGGTCATGCCCCGCGGGTCCCGAGGCGACACGACGAAGGAACTTGATTGAGCGCAATCAGACGCCCCGTGAAGACAGGGGTGCGGATGCGATTCTCGGCTCAGTGAGCCGAGACCCACGCCCTCGCCTCGCGCTGCGCGGCCGAGATCTCGGCGTCCGACATCTGCCCGGCGACTTCCTGGCGCAGCGCCACGGCGTCCTTGCGGCCCTTCAGCGCGGCGAGGTTGAACCATTTATGCGCGGCGACGAGGTCGACGAGGCCGGAGCGGCCGCTCGCCCAATAGATCCCGCGCTCGAACAGCACGTCCGACAGCGCGCTCGCGTCGATCGGCGTCGCCGTCTCCAGATCGAAAGTACCCTGAAACATAACGCATCCCCTTTTTTTCTGCCGCCTCGTTCCCCCGAGCGCGGCTCCCGTCCAAAGAACTGTTCAACTCATCCCCGAGTCTTCTTGCCCAAGCCGTTTGCCGGCTTGTTGGAGGCGATGATGGCGGGCAAATTTGAATGGCAGTTTAAGTATCGCGATGAAGCAGACGTAAACGCACCCGCACGGGGCGCGCACGACAAATGCAAAAAGTCCCCGCTTTGCAGGCACTTCTGCGATTCGTCAGATTCGGTTTACCTTGGGATTTTGGGAGAACGATAACCATCGCGCGCGGTGACGCCCGCCCTGCGGTTACAATTTATGGGAGGGGCGCGTTGTTGGAGGGCTGGCAAGGCCACACGGGCGCCTCGCGCGGCGGCGCCACCCCGCGCAGCGCGAAACTCGCGACTCAGGAATCGGAGCGACGACTTCGCATTGCGCCTGAGCGGCGACCGTCGCGGCAAACGACAGTTCGTCGCAGCTCTCGCCTGCCCCAAGGCAGCGCGGCCACGTCACGGTCAGATCAGCAATGTGGGAAAAGGGAATGCCGGCAATACCCCGGCCTCAAAAGAACGAGGGCGTCGGCGAACACGTCAGGACCAGATTCCACGTTGGCCCGAAGGCCGCTTGTGAAATTGCGGAGCCCTTGAGAAGGAGAACCGCACCGAACGAAGAAAACTTGTTTCTTCTGCCGGACCGTACTTTGGCGAGCGAACCCGCGAAAGAGAACGATCCGACCGTTGGCCTGATGTCTCGCCGACACCCTCTATCGCCGACCAGAACCTGTTAGAAGGCGCTGATGACGTGCCGGCTCTCTAGGAGCCGGCAACTTCAGAAGTCGAAGTTACTTCTTCTTCGCGACCTTGCGGGTCTTCTTCGCAGTCTTCTTCACTGCGCTCTTCGCCTTCTTCGCCTTCTTCGCCTTCTTCGCTTTCTTGGCCATGTTGCCCTCCGATGTGTGAGATGGCTTTAATCGCTGCATGCAGTCGGGGATCGAGTGCACACTCATCCCGAATACACCAACACGACGAAAAAAACAGCTTCTCGCTTAAAGAAGTGTTGACGGCGCAACGCGCCTACGCTTGGCGAGCGCGGTGCAGGCGCACTGCATGACGCGTGCTTGCGATCGCGGGGAGTGCCCGCATCGTCAACGTTTGCGCGAGATGCGATTGCAGAAAAACACTACGCAGCAAGTATTTTTCTGCACGCGCGCATCGCGCATGCGCGATGCAATGATGCGCATCGTCGATCCCGCGATCGCCGCGCGAACGCGCTTCGCGGACTCTGAGTCGCGAGTTTTGGCAACGAAAATATTTTCATGCTTAACGGCGCAAGCGCTCGTCAGCGCGTAGGGAAGCCGCCGTTTTGCGCGAATCGCGTGGCGGCGATTCGGCCGCCGCATCGCCGTCGGTCGGGATGGAGTTTGCCGCCGAGGGTGCGCGAGCGTCGCAGCGCGCACCGGAAGCGAGGTGACGGAGCGTATCCGTCACCTCGTTCGAATGTGTGACGTCAGATGCCGAGCTTCGACTTCAAGAGGTCGTTGACGCTCTGCGGGTTCGCCTTGCCGCCGGACGCCTTCATCACCTGGCCGACGAACCAGCCGAGCGACTGCGGCCTGTCCTTGACCTGCGCGGCCTTGTCGGGATTGGCCGCGATGATGTCGTTGACCACCTTCTCGATCGCCGAGAGATCGGTGACCTGCTTCATGCCGCGGCTTTCGACCAGCGCGCGCGGATCGCCGCCCTCCTGCCAGACGATCTCGAACAGATCCTTGGCGATCTTGCCGGAGATCGTGCCCTCGCCGATCAGGTCGATGATCGCAGCCAACTGCTCGGCGTTGACGGGAGAGTCCGTAATACCCCGGCCTTCCTTGTTGAGGCGGCCGAACAGCTCGTTGATCACCCAGTTCGCCGCCATCTTGCCGTCGCGGGCACGGTTGCCGAGCGTGTCCAGCACCGTCTCGTAGAACACCGCGCTCTCGCGCTCGGCGACCAGCACGCTCGCATCGTAAGCCGACAGGCCGAAATCAGCGACGAAGCGCGCCTTCTTCTGGTCCGGCAGCTCCGGCAGCTCTGTCTTCAGCTCGTCGACGAAGCTTTGCGAGAATTCGAGCGGCAGCAGGTCGGGATCGGGGAAGTAGCGGTAGTCATGCGCCTCTTCCTTGGACCGCATCGATCGCGTCTCGCCCTTGTTGGGGTCGTAGAGCCGCGTTTCCTGGTCGATCGCCCCGCCGTCCTCGAGGATCTCGATCTGGCGCCGCGCCTCGTACTCGATCGCCTGGCCGATGAAGGTGATCGAGTTCATGTTCTTGATCTCGCAGCGCGTGCCGAGCGGTGCGCCCGGTTTGCGCACGGAGACGTTGACGTCGGCGCGCAAAGATCCCTTCTCCATGTCGCCGTCGCAGGTGCCGAGATAGCGCAGGATCGAGCGCAGCTTGGTCACATAGGCCTTGGCCTGCTCGGCGTCGCGGATGTCGGGCTTAGAGACGATCTCCATCAGCGCCACGCCGCAACGGTTGAGATCGACATAGGACATGGTCGGCGACTGGTCGTGCAGCAACTTGCCGGCGTCCTGCTCAAGATGAAGGCGCTCGATGCCGATGGTCGCGGTCTTGCCGCCATCCAGTTCGACCACGACCTCACCTTCGCCGACGATCGGCGACTTGTACTGGCTGATCTGGTAGCCCTGCGGCGAGTCCGGATAGAAATAGTTCTTGCGGTCGAACACCGAACGCAGATTGATCTGCGCGTTCAGCCCGAGCCCGGTCCGGACAGCCTGCCTGACGCATTCCTCGTTGATGACGGGCAGCATGCCCGGCATCGCGGCATCGACCAGCGACACGTGGCTGTTCGGCTCGCCGCCGAATGTGGTCGAGGCGCCCGAGAACAGTTTCGAGTTCGAGGTCACCTGGGCATGGATCTCCATGCCGATGACCATCTCCCAGTCACCGGTGGCGCCCTTGAGAAGCTTGTGCGTGGCCGTGCTCATGTCCTGCTCCCGAGCAGCGTGGCAGCGATCCGCTCCCACTCCGCCTCCAATGAATCCTTTGCCGCGGGTTGGCCGGCCTGGCGATACCAGTAGCCGGCATTGCCGAGATCGCCTTCGACCCGGTGCAGATAGGCGTGCACCCAGGCAGCGTCGCGGCTGCTCTCGTCCTGAACGATCATGTGCGCCTGATCCCAGTCGCCCTTCGCGGCCCACCAGAGACCGGCGAGCGGCGCGCTCAGATCCGGCGCGGGCGCCGCGCCGTCGAGGCTCGCGATGAACGCGGCGACATTCACCACCACCTCGCGGGCGTGAAGCGGCCGGCGGCCTGCTCGATCACCTCGCCGAGCGAGAACAGCGTCTCCTCCTCGAACGGACGGCCGATCAGCTGCAGGCCGAGCGGCAGGCCCTGCGCGTCCTTGCCGGCGGGCACGGCGATGCCCGGCAGGCCCGCCATGTTCACGGTCACCGTGAAGATGTCGTTGAGGTACATCTCGACAGGATCCGCATCTTCGCCGCTCTTCTCGCCGATGCCGAAGGCGGCGGAGGGCGTCGCCGGGGTCAGGATCGCGTCGACGCCCTTGGCGAAGCAATCCTCAAAGTCCTTCTTGATCAACGTGCGCACCTTCTGAGCGCGCAGGTAATAGGCGTCGTAATAGCCGGCCGAGAGGACATAGGTGCCAATCATGACGCGGCGACGCACCTCGGCACCAAAACCTTCGGCACGGGTGTTCTCGTAGAGCTCGATTATGTTCTTGCCCTGCTCGCGCAGGCCGTAGCGGACGCCGTCATAGCGTGCCAGGTTCGAGGACGCCTCCGCCGGCGCCACGATGTAATAGGCCGGCAGCGCGTATTTGGTGTGCGGCAGCGACACCTCGACCAGCTCGGCACCGGCGGCTTTCAGCCACTCTGCCCCCTCACTCCAGAGCTTTTCGATCTCGGCCGGCATGCCGTCGAGACGATACTCCTTGGGGATACCGATCTTCATGCCCTTCACGGACTTGCCGATCGCGGCCTCATAGTCCGGCACGGCAATGTCGACCGACGTCGTGTCCTTCGGATCGTGCCCGGCCATCGAGCGCAGCAGCATCGCGCTATCGCGCACGCTGCGCGCGATCGGACCGGCCTGGTCGAGCGAGGAGGCGAAGGCGACGATGCCCCAGCGCGAGCAGCGGCCGTAGGTCGGCTTGATGCCGACGGTCGCGGTGAACGCCGCCGGCTGGCGGATCGAGCCGCCGGTGTCGGTCGCGGTCGCGCCCATGCACAGCAGCGCCGCCACGGCCGACGCCGAGCCGCCGGACGAGCCGCCCGGCACCAACGTCGTGTTGCTTCCCTCACGCCGCCAGGGATTGCCGACGGGGCCGAAGCAGGAGGTCTCGTTCGCCGAGCCCATCGCGAACTCGTCATTGTTGAGCTTGCCGAGCATCACGGCGCCGTCGCGCCAGAGCTGCGAGGTCACGGTGGACTCATAGGTCGGCACGAAATTGCCGAGGATCCTTGAGCACGCCGTGGTGCGCACGCCCTTGGTCGCGAACAGGTCCTTGATGCCGAGCGGGATGCCGGCGAGCGGGCCGCCCTCACCCTTGGCGATCTTCTCGTCCACGGCCTTCGCCATGTCGCGCGCGCGATCGGGCGTCTCCATGACGAAGGCATTGAGCACGCGTGCGGCTTCGATCGCGTTCAGATGCGCGTCGGTCAGTTCGAGCGACGTGAAAGTTTTTGCCGCGAGACCCTTGCGGGCCTCGGCGAGCGTCAGCAATGTCAAATCGGTCATTTATTGATCGGGCTGCAGAAGAACGGAGACAGGGTTTTGTCGTTGGCCGGGTCGTCTTTATTCTTGGCGGCGGCGTTCGCGGCGGCCTCGATCTCGTCGAGCACGGCATTGACGGCGACGTTGGGATCGGCAGCCTTGCCCTGCCGCTCCATCTTGTCGAGATAGTTCATATAGGCCTGATAGGCCTTCTCATCGTCGCAAAGCATGCACATCGGACTTGGTCCTAAGGCTCTTTAGTTTGACGCGTTTTCTTTACGCGAACCGGCTTCCACTTCGCTCGAAAACGCTACGTCACTCGACCACCTTGGGCACCAGGAAGAAGTGACCTTCGGTCGCGGGCGCGTTGGCAACGATATCGTCGGCGATCTCGCCGTCATTGACCACGTCCTGCCGCTTCTTCATCTGCATCGGGGTGACCGAGGTCATCGGCTCCACGCCCTCGACGTTGACCTCCGAGAGCTGCTCGACAAAGGCGAGCATGGCGTTGAGCTCGCCCTGCAGATGCGGAACCTCGTCCTCGGAAACCGCAATGCGCGCCAGGTGCGCGATGCGGCGGACGGTAGCGTCGTCGACGGACATTATATAAGGCCTCTCACGGCAAAATCTAACTGCCGTATAGCAGAGGCCGGTTTTGCGCCGCAACCGGCGGCGAGACCTTAGCCAGCCAGTCCCTTCATGCGGGCCAGGGCCGATTTGGCAAGATCCCGGGTCAATTCGGCTGCGGGGACCTCACGGCCCAGGGCCACGGCCTGGCCGGCCCAGAGATTGGTGAAATCCACCCTGCCCTGTTTTTCGGCAGCTGCCTTGAGCGGCCCCAGCGCGGTCGCGGCATGCGGAAACGGCGGCGCCTCGGGCGAGATCGGGCCGGCTTCGCGCATCAGGCGGTTCTGGACGCCGCGCGCCGGACGGCCGGTCATGACATTGGTGATGACGGTGGAATCGTCCCGCGCTTCAGCCAGCGCCTTGCGCCCGCCCGCGCTGACCTTGGATTCCGGGCAGCGCAGATAGGCGCTGCCGATCTGCACGCCGGAAGCGCCGAGCGCAAAGGCTGCGGCGATGCCGCGCCCGTCGGCGATACCACCGGCCGCGATGACAGGCACCTTCACGGCGTCGGCGACCTGCGGCACCAGCGCAAAGGTGCCGGGCTGCTCGGAGATCTTGTCGGTCAGGAACATGCCGCGATGCCCGCCGGCCTCGGCGCCTTGCGCAATGACGGCATCGACCCCGCGCTCTTCCAGCCAGACTGCTTCCTTCACCGTCGTGGCGGACGAGATGACCAGGCAGCCGGCCGCCTTGACGCGCTTGAGCAGCGCCTGCTCCGGCAGACCGAAATGAAAGCTGACGACCTCCGGCTTCAGCTCCTCGACGACCTCGCAGAAGGCGGCGTCGAACGGCGCACGGTTCGCGGCGTTGATGGGCGCGGCGGGATCGAGGCCGTGCTCGGTGTAATAGCCCGTGAGCCGCTGCTTCCAGCGCGCTTCGGCTTCGGCTGTGAGGTCAACCGGCGTGTGGCAGAAGAAGTTCATGTTCACCGGCGCCTTCACGCGCTGGCGAATGATGTTGACCTGCTCGCGCGCCTTCTCCGGCGACAGCATCGCGCTCGGCAGCGAACCAAGCCCGCCGCCCTCTGCCACGGCGATCACCAGTTCGGCATCCATCACACCGGCCATCGGCGCCAGCACGATGGGGAATTCGGTCTTGAAGAGATCGATCAGTCGACGGTCAGGCCACATGGTGTGTCTCTCTCGTTGGTCCTTACCCTCCCCTGGAGGGGGAGGGTCGATCGCGCGAAGCGCGAGCGGGGTGGGGTGACGGTCTCTCCATTGAGACGCTGCCCGAGTGGAGAGATCACCCCACCCCGCTACGCATCTCGCTTCGCTATATGCGTAACGACCCTCCCCCTCCAGGGGAGGGTGAAGAAGTTTGCGCCGCGACTATCGAGTTGCGGCGGCCGGCAAGCAGTTGCTCGGCTTCAGCTGCAATCCGCTGCACGAGCTCCGCCGCCGGTGCAATATCATGAATCAATCCGACCGCCTCGCCCGCGATCACGGCCGCAACGTCGAAATTGCCGGCGGCCTTTGCCGCGGCATAGTCCGCCGCGACTGCCGCAACATTCTGCATCAGCTCGACCTCGCGGCCGATCCAGCGCCTGGCGTGGTCGTTGATGAGACACCTTCCCGTGAAGGGCGCCGGCCAGACATTGTTGCGCGAGAGATCGAAGATGATGCCGCGCACGGTCGTGCCGCTGTTCGCCGCGCAGATGCGTCGCTTGGCTTCCTCCGCGCCATCAGCCTCCTGGCTCGCATAGAAGCGCGTGCCGAGCAGCACGCCGCTCGCGCCCAGCATCATCATGGCGGCGAGACCGCGCCCGTCGGCGATGCCGCCGGCCGCGACGACAGGCACGTGGCCCGCGGCAAGATCGACGATTGCAGGCACGAGATCGACGGTGGTGCGGGAGGCACCGTGACCGCCCGCCTCCGTGCCCTGCGCGATCAGGACATCGGCGCCGGCATCGAGCGCCTGCCGCGCCATGGCTTCATCCTGCACCTGGCAGATCAGGCGTGCACCAGCGGACTTGATCTTCGGCGCGAACGGTGCGGGATCGCCGAACGACAACATGATCGCAGACGGTTTTGCGGCGAGCGCGACATCGAGAAGCTCGGGCCGCTTGGCGAGGCTCCAGGTGATGAAGCCGATCCCGAATGGCGCCGACAAGCCCGCGAGCTTCGCAGTCTCCTGCTCAAGCCACACCTTCTCGCCATAGCCGCCGCCCAGAATGCCGAAACCGCCGGCACGGCTCACGGCCGTCACGAGCCGGCTGCCGGCGACGATATCCATCGGCGCGAGCAGGATGGGATGCTCAATCTCCAGCAGCGTGCTCAGCGAAGTCGCAATCGGCATGGCTCCTCCCCAATCTGGACAGGGAGACTAGGCGCGGCTAGCATTCTCGAAAAATGAATTGTTGCGAACGCTGCCATCACAAAAGCGAAACGACGCCACCATGGAACTCAACGATATCCAGACCTTTGCCGCGGTCGCTCGTACCGGCGGCATCACCCGCGCCGCCGAAGAGCTCAACACGGTGCAATCCAACGTCACCCAACGCGTGAAGGCGTTGGAAGCGGAGATCGGCACACCGCTGTTCGAGCGCCACAGCCGCGGCATGACGCTAACCGGCGCCGGCAAACGCCTCCTGCCCTACGCACAGCGGATGGCCGCGCTGTCGCGGGAGGCCGTGCTCGCCGCGCGTGACGACGGCGAGCCGAAGGGACCGCTCGCGATCGGCTCGATGGAGACGACGGCAGCCGTGCGGTTGCCGCCCCTCCTCGCCGATTTCCACCGCAACTTCCCTGCCGTGCGGCTGAGCCTGCGCACCGCGACCACCGCCGATCTCGTCGCGGGCGTGCTCGAAGGCGCGCTCGACGGCGCCTTCGTCGCGGGTCCCATCGCACATGCCGACCTCACTGCGACGAGCGCGTTTCGCGAAGAGCTGGTGCTGGTCAGCGCGCGGCGCTGGGCCTCGCTCGCCGAGCTGCGCGCCGGCACGCCGGAGTCCGGTCCGACCGCGCTGGTGTTCCGCACCGGCTGCACCTACCGCCAGCGCCTCGAACAGATCTTTGTCGAGTTCGGCTGGCCGTCGGCGGCACGCTTCGAGCTCGGCACGCTCGACGGCATGATCGGCTGTGTCGCCGCCGGCATGGGCGTGACGCTACTGCCGCGCGCCGTGGTCGAACGCAGCGCGATGAACGGCAGCGTGTCGATCCACACACTCAGCCCCTCGCATGCGCGCGTCGAGACGCTCTTCATCCAGCGCGGCGGCGGACATCAATACAGCGCACTCAGCGGTTTCATATCCTGCCTGAAGAAAGACAACGACGTCATCGCGGCCTGACGCCGGCGCCGCGTTCCACGCGGCGAAATTCGTCACAAATCCATCGCGCTTGAATTAGTCTGCGCTGCGTTCAGCCGCCGCAGCGCAGCACCTCGAAAAGCTTTGAAGCGCGCATCCGTTCTCCGTTAGGATGTGTCACTGGCCAGCGCGAAAACATAACGAAGCCAAAACATCGGGAGGACTAACGATGCGCAATACGCTCGTGTTGTGCTGTGTCGCCGCGTTGTCGGCGATATCAGGAACTGCAAGCGCACAAGACTGGACCAAATCGAAATGGGGACCGAACGACGAGATCGGTGCCGCCAACTACATGACGCCGGAGCTGGTGGTGAAGGCTGCATCGCTGGTGAAGACCGGCAAGACCTACGCCCTCGGCATTCCCGTGACGTCGCAGACGCCGGCCTATCCGCCGCGCACCTTCAAGATCACCGTGGTGCAGCCGGGACAGGCGGGCAGGCCGGGCCTCGGTCCGAACAAGGCGACCTATAACGACGACATCCTTGATACGTGGGTCGGCATCGGCAGCCAGCTCGACGGGCTCGGCCATCTCGGCGTCGAGCACGTCTATTACAACGGCAACAAGCTCGCCGATTTCGCCGATCCGAACGGGTTGAAGAAGCTCGGCATCGAAAAGGTGCCGCCGATGGTCACGCGCGGCGTGCTGCTCGACATGGCCGCCTATTTCAAAACCGACATCGTGAAGGAAGGCACCGCCTTCAACGTCAAGGAGATCGAGGAAGCCGCCAAGCAGCAGAACGTCGAGATCCGCCAGGGCGACGTCGTCATCTTCCACACCGGCTGGCTCAGCCTGATCGGCAAGGACGACAAGCGCTATTCGGCCGGCGAGCCCGGCCTCGGCGTCGAAGGCGCGAAGTACCTGACCGGCAAGGGCGTGGTCGCAATCGGGGCCGACACCTGGGCGCTCGAGGTGCTGCCGTTCGAGTCCAAGAACGTGTTCGAGGTGCACCAGATCCTGCTCGCCATGAACGGGACCTACATTCTCGAGAACATGGACACCGCCGCGCTCGCTCGCGACAAGGGCTACGAATTCCTGTTCGTGCTTGGACAGCCGCGCTGGACCGGCGGCGTGCAGGCGATGATCAACCCGATCGCGATCCGCTGATCGGCGACGCCCTCAGCGGGCGAGGATCGGCCTGCCGCCCGGCAGCCGCCCTCGCCCGACCTGTCCGTCATCGCGGCCTGAGATACCACCGCCGCAGCGCAACCAAGGCCCAGATAGCTTCGACGAGTCCAAACGGCCAGGCGCCTTGCAGGAAGCCGTAAGCCGAGCCGAGCGCGCAGGACACCGCGAACAGCAGCACGAACCAATGGCTGCGATCCTCCAGGGCATAGCAGACCAGCATCGCCGTCACGGCAAACAGGCCGAATAGTGTCAGTGCATCCATGTTCCGGGTTCACTCCGCAGCGCGACGCGTGATAAGCGCTAGTCCCATGCCGGCTCTTATCCTGCCCCTGATCGATGCTGCAACCCACTGGCCCGAACGCGGCGGGTTGGTCGGCCTTGACCTAGGCACCAAGACCATTGGCGTTGCCGTATCCAATCCGGACCGGCGGTTGGCCACCGGCGTCGAGACCATCCAGCGCAAGGCGTTCAAGCAGGACGCGGCGCGGTTGCTCGCGATCGCGGCCGAGCGCAAGGCGGTCGGCTTCGTGCTCGGCCTGCCCATCAACATGGACGGCAGCGAGGGCCCGCGCGCGCAATCGACCCGCGCCTTCGCCCGCAATCTTGCCGGGCTGACCACACTCCCCATCGGCCTCTGGGACGAGCGTCTGTCGACCGCCGCGGTCGAGCGCGAGCTGATCGGCATGGACGTCAGCCGCGCCAAGCGCGCCGAGGTGATCGACGAGCACGCTGCGATCTTCATCCTGCAAGGCGCGCTCGACCGCCTCGCCAATCTTCGCGCGGCATCGGGCTGATCCATGACCGTCGTGATCGCGGCGCTGCTGCCGGTTTTCATCCTCATCGTGCTCGGCGTGGTGCTCAGGCGCACCCTGATGCGGCTCGACACGCAATGGCACGGGCTGGAGCGGCTGACCTATTTCGTGCTGTTCCCGATGCTGCTGATCCAGACGCTGGTGAAGGCCGACCTCTCCAGGGTGCCGGTCGCCGGCGTCGGCGGCGCGCTGCTGCTGTCGGTGCTCGCGATGTCGCTGCTCTGCCTCGCGCTCCGCCCGGCGCTCGCGCGTGTCGACATCGACGGTCCCGCCTTCACCTCGATCTTCCAGGGCGCGACGCGCTGGCAGACCTATGTGGCGCTCTCGGTGTCCGCCAACATGTTCGGCGATGTCGGGCTGGCGCTGGCGTCCGTGGCGATGGTCGCGATCATTCCGCTGGTCAACGTGTTCAGCGTCGCCGTGCTCGCGCACTATGCATCGCCCGAGAAGCAGTCGGCGCGCGCCATCGTCATGACGGTGATCCGCAATCCCCTGATCTGGGCTTGCGTGATCGGCCTCTTCATCAACGTCATTCATTTGCCGCTGCCCAAGATCTGGCATGATGTGGCGGACGCGCTGAGCCGGTCCTCGCTCGCCATCGGCCTGCTCGTCACCGGCGCCGGCCTGCAGCTCGAGGGCCTGCTCCGCCCGAGCGTCAGCGCGACGATCGGCGTCGCGTTCAAGCTGGTCCTGATGCCCGTGCTCGCGCTGGCGCTCGCCGCCTGGTTCGGGCTCTCGGGCGACAGCCTGGCGATCGTCGCAATCTGCGCGGCGGTGCCGACCTCGCCCAGCGCCTATGTGCTGGCCCGCCAGATGGGCGGCGATGCGCCGCTGCTGGCGCAGATCATCACGCTGCAGACGATCTTGGCGGCGATCACGATGCCGATCGCGATCGCGATGGTGGCATAAGACTCGTCATTGGAGCGCACCTCCCTCGCCTCGTCATTGCGAGGAGCGAAGCGACGAAGCAATCCAGACTGTTTCCGCGGAACGATTCTGGATTGCTTCGCTGCGCTCGCAATGACGGAGTATGGGCCTCAGCTCCCCAGCCACATCGTCAGCACCACCGCCGTCAGATTGTTCAGCGCGTGAAGCACGATGGTGAGCCAGAGCGAGCTGGCGCGATAGCGCATGTAGCCGAACCACAGGCCGATGGAGAAGACCTCGGCGAGGAAGTACATGTCGTACTGCAGGTGTACGACGGTCCACACCAGTGACGACAGGATGATCGCGCCGGGCACCCGCAGGAAACTCGCCGACCAGCCGCGAAACAGGAAGCCGCGCGCCAACACCTCTTCCGACATCGGCGCAGCGACACTGAACGCGAACAGCAGCATCACAGCCGCGCCCTTGTCGCGACCCGATTTCAACAGATCAGTCATGAAGCCCGGCGTCGCCTCGCGGCCAAGGCTCCGCGACATCGTCTCCCAGGCGACAACGATCAGGACAAGCCCGATGGCGCCGAACAGCATTTGCTTCCAGGACGGCCAATGCAGCGCGAGATAGTCGACGAACGAGGCCTTCTTGATGCGGATGGCGAGCCACACCGCGGCCAGCGTCGCCGGCAGGCCCATGGTCACCGACAGCGCGAGCGCCGCGGGCTCGCGACCGACACGCTGGATCGACATCAGGTCGAGGGGGTCGCCACGGTCCCAGACCAGATAGAGGATGGCACCGACCTGGCCGAGAAACATCGCGACGAAGATGAGCAGGCCCCACACCGCCGTGCCCCAGAATTTCCAGACGCGCGGCGCGGCTGGCGTCACGGTCATCGGCGGGAGATCGGGATTGAGGGAGTCCATTCAAGCGCTTTCGTTGGGACGGCACCGTCATTCCGGGGCCGTTCGCACGACGATCTACTTCGTTCGCGGCGGAATCGGGAAATCATAGGCCGCCCCGCCCGCCCCCGGCAGGGAAAAATGCCACCACTCCTTCGCATAGTTCACAAAGCCTTGCTTCGCCATCGCGGCCACCAGCCGCTTGCGCCAGGCGCGCTGGTCCGGATTGATCGACGTTACAGCGGTATGCCCCTTCGTGTCCGTACAATCATAGCCCGTGCCCATGTCGACGCTGCCCTCCGGCAATCGCGCCTCGACCGGCGCCGTGCAATCGGCATAGGTTTTCGACGGGTCGTATCTGGCGGAATTGTCAGCCTTGAGATCGACCAGCGTGAGATCGAGCGCCGCGCCCGTGGAATGCTGCGAGCGGCTCGCGATGTAGCCGAGGCGGAACAGCTCGGTCTTCGGGATCTTCGGATTGTAGCGCCGCTCGGCCGCCGTCTCGTGGCCGTTCTGCGACCACTTCACCATGTCGAGCGAGGCCCGCGCCGGCCGGTAGCAGTCGAACACCTTCAGCGACAGGCCTTGCGCCGCCAGCTCCTGCTGGACCGCCCTCAGCCGCAGCCCCACCTCGCGCTTCACCACGCATTCGCCGGCGCCGTAGCCGGCGAGCGGACGGCCGACGAAATTGTTCGAGCTGGCGTAGCGGATGTCCTGGATGATGCCGGGATCGATGTCGCGCAAATAGACGAAGCCGCCGGGGAGCGATTGGGCGTGGGCACCAGACGAGATCGCCATCAATACAATCGCAATTCGAATTGATTTCACGAGATGTCTCCCGGACCCGTCATGGCCGGGCTCGTCCCGGCCACCCACGTTCTTTTTGCGTCAAATGCGATAGAAGATCGTGGATGCCCGGGACAAGCCCGGGCATGACGGAGATCGACGATTGGGCCCGTCAAAGCGGCGAAACCGACAGATCAGGGGATAACTCCCCGCCGCGGCATTGGCCCTTGCTCCCCCCGCCATCCCCGCCTATAGCTCTCGTTTTAATGACATCGAAATCGACCTTCGTCCTCGGCCACCGGCATTTGCTGGGCATCGAGGGCCTTTCCGCGGCCGACATCACCGGCCTCCTCGACCTGTCCGAAGAATATGTCGAGCTCAACCGCCAGGTTGACAAGAAGCGCACCGTCCTGCGTGGACGGACGCAGGTAAATCTGTTCTTCGAGGCCTCGACCCGGACCCAGTCCTCGTTCGAGCTCGCCGGCAAACGGCTGGGCGCCGACGTCATGAACATGTCGGTCTCCTCCTCGTCCATCAAGAAGGGCGAGACGCTGGTCGACACCGCGATGACGCTGAACGCCATGCATCCGGATATCCTGGTGGTGCGGCATCACGCGTCCGGCGCGGTGGAACTGCTGGCGCGCAAGGTCGACGGTTCCGTGATCAATGCCGGCGACGGCGCGCACGAGCATCCGACGCAGGCGCTGCTCGACGCCCTGACCATCCGCCGCAACAAGGGCCGGATCGAGGGCCTCGTGGTCGCGATCTGCGGCGACGTGCTGCATTCGCGTGTGGCCCGTTCCAACATCATCCTGCTCAACACCATGGGCGCCCGCGTCCGCGTCGTCGGCCCTTCCACGCTGCTGCCGCCCGGCATCGAGCGAATGGGCGTCGAGGTTGCGCGCGACATGCGCGAGGGGCTCAACGGCGCCGATATCGTCATGATGCTGCGGCTCCAGCGCGAGCGCATGAACGGCTCCTTCGTGCCGTCGACCTCCGAATATTTCAACTATTTCGGGCTCGACCAGAAAAAGCTCGCCTACGCCAAGCCAGA
The DNA here is from genome assembly GCF_052588265.1 of Bradyrhizobium sp. Pa8. Taxonomy (NCBI): domain Bacteria; kingdom Pseudomonadati; phylum Pseudomonadota; class Alphaproteobacteria; order Hyphomicrobiales; family Nitrobacteraceae; genus Bradyrhizobium; species Bradyrhizobium sp. Pa8. Next base: position 5,523,435 of record NZ_CP176767.1, read on the forward strand.
CGCTCTCGTCATGCATCCCGGCCCGATGAACCGCGGCGTCGAGATCGACACCGCGGTCGCCGACGGCGCGCAATCGCTGATCCGCGAACAGGTCGAGATGGGCGTGGCGGTACGGATGGCCGTGCTCGAAGCGCTCGCCCGCAACTTGCCGAACGCGTGATGCTCATGCTGACTGACCGCCGTCCCATCCTGCTTGCCAACGCCCGCGTCGTCGATCCCAGCAGGGATTTCGACGGCCCCGGCGATGTCCTGATTGCCGACGGCATCATCCGCGAGACCCGCCGCGGGATCGGAGCGGCCGGCGTCCCCGAGGGCACCGACGTCGTCAACTGCGCCGGCAAGATCGTGGCCCCCGGCCTGGTCGACATGCGCGCCTTCGTCGGCGAGCCCGGCTTCAGCCACCGCGAGACCTTTGCCTCCGCGAGCCAGGCGGCTGCGACCGGCGGCATCACCACGATCATCTGCCAGCCCGACACGTCTCCGGTGATCGATAACTCGGCCACCGTCGACTTCGTGATGCGCCGCGCCCGCGACACCGCGATCGTCAACATCCAGCCGATGGCGGCGCTCACCAAGGGCATGCGCGGCGAGGAGATGACCGAGTTCGGCCTGTTGAAGGCCGCAGGCGCCATCGCCTTCAGCGACGGCGACAGAAGCGTGACCAATGCCCAGGTGATGCGCCGGGCCCTGACCTATGCGCGCGATTTCGACGCGCTGATCGTGCATCACACCGAAGATCCCGATCTGGTCGGCGAAGGCGTCATGAATGAGGGCGAGTTCGCCTCGCGGCTCGGCCTGATGGGCATCCCGAACGCGGCGGAGGCCGTGATGCTGGAACGCGACATGCGTCTCGTCGCGCTGACTGGCGGCCGCTATCACGCGGCCTCGCTGTCCTGCATCGACTCGCTCGACGTGCTGAAGCGCGCCCGCGACGCCGGGCTCGCCGTCAGCGCCTCCGTCTCGATCAATCATCTTGCGCTCAACGAGAACGACATCGGGCCCTACCGGTCGTTCCTGAAGCTGTCGCCGCCGCTGCGCACCGAGGACGACCGCCGCGCGCTGGTCGCAGCGGTGGCCTCCGGCCTCGTCGACGTCATCATGTCCGACCACAATCCGCAGGACGTCGAGGTCAAGCGTCTGCCGTTCGCGGAAGCCGCACCCGGCGCCATCGGGCTCGAGACCATGCTGCCGGCGGGCCTCCGCCTCGTGCACAATGACGAACTGGACCTGAAGACGCTGATCCGGGCCATGTCGACGCGGCCGGCCGAGATCCTGGGCCTGCCGGGTGGAACCCTGCGCACGGGCAGCCCCGCCGATGTCATCGTGATCGATCCCGATGTGCCCTGGATCGTCGATCCCGCCGACCTCAAATCGCCCTGCAAGAACACCCCGTTCGACGAGGCCCGCTTTACAGGCCGCGTGGTGCGCACCATTGTCGGCGGACGGACGGTGTACGAGCATGTCTGACGGGCAAATTCATGCGTGGCGTCTCGGTTCGACATGGAGATGCGGCCTTTGGAGATGCGGCCATGGGGCTTGAAGCCTTCCTGCCGGTGGCCTTCGTCATCGGCTACCTCCTCGGCTCGATTCCGTTCGGGCTGGTCCTGACCAAGTTCGCCGGCACGCAGGATATTCGCTCGATCGGCTCCGGCAGCATCGGCGCCACCAACGTGCTGCGCACGGGACGCAAGAGCCTTGCCGCGGGCACCCTGCTGCTCGACGCGCTCAAGGGCACGGTCGCGGTGGTGGTCGCCGGCTACATCGCGGGGCCCAATGCCGCCATGGTGGCCGGGCTCGGCGCCTTCCTCGGCCATCTCTTCCCGGTCTGGCTGAAGTTCAAAGGCGGCAAGGGTGTCGCCGTCTATATCGGCATCCTGCTCGGCCTGTTCTGGCCCGGCGCAGTCGTGTTCTGCCTGCTTTGGCTCGCCACCGCCTTCACCACCCGCTACTCCTCGCTCTCCGCACTGGTGGCGGCGTTCATCACCCCGATTTTCCTGTGGTGGTTCGGGCACCTCGCGCTCGCATCGCTGTTCGCCGCGCTGACGCTGCTCTTGTTCTACGCGCATCGCGAGAACATCAAGCGCCTGCAATCGGGCAAGGAAAGCCGGATCGGCGAGAAGGCGTAGAGCGTTTTCGAGCGAAGTGGATACCGGTTCGCGTCAAGAAAACGCGTCAAAACAGAATCCAAGGCCGAAAAAAGTACGGATACCGCCGCACCGCTACCGCATTATATGCCGAATCCTGTTCGCAACTCTCAGCTGACTCTCGGCGAGAGTGGCGAACAGGTTCCATGCCTGTCATCCTGACTCAGCAAATGGCGTTACGCGGTTGCTCAGAATGAGCGAGAAGATTGTCGGCGCGCATGACGGGCCCGGTTCGCTTGGTGCTTCCAGCACCGCAGCAAGCCGGCTGCTCTCGACGACCAATGTCTGGTCCGTTGCGCCCTCGCCGCTGCCCGCGCCCGAGCCTGCTCCCGTTCCCCCGCAGGTGACCCAGCCTGCGCCAGTCGCGCAAGCCGCTGCGCGAGTCGAGATCGTGACCACGTCCGCGCCGGTCGCGCTCGCGCAGCCGCACTCCGACCAATGGCCTCCGCAAAAACTGTCGCTGGCCCTTCAGGGCGGCGGCACTTTTGCGGCCTTCACCTGGGGCGTGCTGGAGCGGTTGCTGGAACACCCGACCATCCAGATCGACACCATCAGCGGCGCCAGCGCCGGCGCCATCAATGCGCTCCTGCTCGCCACCGGCCTTGCCGAAGGCGGACGCGAAGGCGCCCGCTCGCGGCTGAACCGGTTCTGGGTCCGGCTGATGCACGAGGCCTCGTTCCGCTCCTTGATGCTGGTCGGCGGATTCTCGCCGGCGGGAAGCTCGGTCGCGTTCGGCCCGACGCTGCGCTCCGGCCAGTTCGATCCGTTCGATCTCGATCCGCTGCGGCTGGCGCTGTCGCGCGACATCGATTTTGCCGCCTTGCGCGACGCGGCCTGCCCAAAACTGCTGATCGCCGCGACGCGAATCCGCGATGGGCAGCAGCAGATCTTCCGTAACGATTGCATTACCGCCGACGTCGCGCTGGCCTCGACCTGCCCGCCTTTGGTTCACTGCGCCGTCGAGATCGACGGCGAGGCCTATTGGGACGGCGGCATTGGCGGCAATCCGCCGCTGGTGCGCCTGGCGCAGGAGTCGACAACCTCCGACCTGTTGCTCGTCCAGGTCACGCCCACGCGCGACAGCTACGTGCCGATCACCCTCGCCGCGATCGACCGCAGGCTCGACCAGATCGCAGCCAACGCCGCGCTCAACGCCGAGATCGCGGCCCTGGAATGGGCGCGAGCCACGGCCGCACCTTCGCTGCGGCTCTCCAGGGTCGCGGCCGAAGACTCCGTCGAGGGCCTGGCGCAGCGCTCATCCACCGATCTCGGCCGCGGCTTCATTCGCACGCTGCACCGGAGTGGCCGCGAGGCGGCCGAGCGTTGGCTCGGACAAGGCGCCACAGGCGCCGAGGCCGAACGCGCGCTGCCCGCTGCTGAGCCCGCGCTAGCCTGATTTCGCCAGCGCATCCTCCAGGAACCATGCCGCCGCAAGCGCGAGCGGATCGTTGCCGAAGCGTGCGATCACCTGCACGCCGATCGGCAGGCCGCCGACCTTCAGCACCGGCACGTTGACGCAAGGATTGCCCATCAGCGTCCAGAGCCGGTTGTAACGGGGCGAGCCGGTCGAGGCGAGCTCCTTGGCCGGCGCGGTGCCCGGCGCCGAATAGGTCAGCAGCACGTCAAAGCCCTCGAACAGCTCGCCGAGCTCGCGGCGGCCACGGCGGGCGATCCGACGCGCGTCGTCATATTGCTTCGGCGTCAAGCCGACGGTGTCATCGAGGCTGGCACGCAGCATCGGCGCGATCTCGTCATGATGCTCCGAAAACTCCCAGGCCAGCGCGCGATGCGCCTCGAAATCCTGGATGATCGGATGGATTCGCCAGGCTTCCTGCACCGACTCCGGCAAATCGATGGTCTTGACACTGGCACCGGCCCTCTCGGCCGCCTTGATCGCAGCCTGCAAGCCCTCTTCCGCCGCCGGCTCCACGGCCTCGGCAAACTCCTGCCTCACCACGCCGATGCGCGGCGCCTTCGCCGCGGCGATGCCATCGAATTCAGTGCGGCCGGTGATCGCCAGCAGCCCGCGCGCGAGATCTTCCGCGCGCGATCCGAACAGGCCGACGGTATCAAGCGCCCATGAGTAGCACTTCACGCCGATGGTCGGCAGCATCCGGAACGACGGCTTGATCGCGGCAGCCCCACAATAGGCCGCGGGACGGATCACCGAGCCGCCGGTCTGGGTGCCGAGCGCCAGCGGGATCATGCCGGCGCCGACGGCCGCGGCCGAGCCCGAGGACGAGCCGCCCGGCGTATGGCCGAGATTGTGCGGATTGAGCGTCGGGGTCGGATCGCGCGAGGCGAACGCCGTGGTGGTGGTCTTGCCGATGATGGTGGCGCCTGCCCGCTTCAGCATCATCACGACCGGCGCGTCCGCGCGCGGCTGCCAGCCGCGATAGATCTCCGAGCCCATCTCGGTCGGCATGTTGGCGGTGTCGATGATGTCCTTGATGCCGACGGCGATGCCGCGCAGCGGGCCGGAGGCTTGCGCCTTCGCGGATCTGTCGTGGCGGACGAAGGCGTGGACGTCCTTCTCCCTGGCCTCGATCGCCGCGTGCGACTGGGCGATGGCGTCATCGGGCGAAAGCTCGCCCGCTTCGATGCGGCGCTGGAGGTCGGCAAGTGAGATCATGGCGATACCCTTCTTATTGGGATCGCTTTTAGCATCGGGGCGAGGTCGCGCAAGCGCACGTGGACGCGGTCGATCCATGCGTGCAGTCGAGCGGGACCAGCGGCTCGACCAGAGCATTCGCCGCCGCGGGCGCCGCGCCAATGAGATCAAAAATGGAAACAGTATCTTTCAATTATTTCTATTTTTATCGCAATTCAATCGGGCCAGTTTGAGATCACAACGCAGGGCCCTGCGGCGCGCACCCTCTTGCGGACCACAAACGCTTGGTGCGTCACCGCCGTCGGACCTCAACCAGGTACAGGAGCGATTACCATGGATACGACCCGTTATGCTTCCCTCGTTGGCCGGCTGCTGATCGGCCTCCCGTTTGCGATGAGTGGCTTCAGCAAGCTCACCGCCTATGGTGCGACGACCGCTTACATCGCCTCTGCGGGATTGCCGGTGCCCCCGTTGGCATATGCGATCGCAGTTCTCGTCGAGCTCGGTGGCGGTCTCCTGCTGATCGCGGGCTATCAAGCCCGCTCGGTCGCGCTGGCGCTCGCCATATTCTCGCTGGCCGCGGCAGTCTCGTTCCACAACAACTTTGCCGACCAGAATCAGATGATCAACTTCCTCAAGAACGTGATGATGGCAGGCGGCCTGCTCCAGATCTTTGCCTTCGGTGCCGGTGCGCTCAGCCTTGACGCTCGCGTCTCGCGGAGCGGCGTCGCTGTCGCTCAGGCGGCGCACGCGCGTTGAATGGACGACCCTGCGGAAGACCCGTCGACCACGTCGGGTCTTCCGGCAGCGCCTTTGAAGCCCGATCAAGCTCACGCAACTGTTGCCCACGCCCTCAGGTTGTTCCATGCTGCTCCCACAAGGAGACGCCGTGGACGCCATCAATCCGAGCGTGGAGCTGACTGAAGCAGAGCGGATCGACCGCCTACGGCTGATCCGCTCCGACAATGTCGGGCCGCGCACCTTCCGCTCGCTGGTCGACCATTTCGGCACGGCGCGCGCCGCGCTGGAGCGGCTGCCCGATCTGGCGCGCCGCGGCGGTGCTCAGCGATCGGGGCGCATCTGTAGCGTGGACGAGGCGAAGGCCGAGCTCGATGCAAGCCGCAAGTTCGGCATCGCCTGGCTCGCGCCCGGCGAGGACGGTTATCCGGCGCGGCTCGCCACGCTCGACGATGCGCCGCCTTTGCTCGCCGTGCGCGGCGACACCACGACGCTGATGCGTCCGATGATCGCGATCGTCGGCTCGCGCAATGCCTCCGGCGCGGGACTGAAATTCGCCGGTCAGCTGGCCCGTGAGCTTGGCGAAGCCGGCTTCATCGTCATCTCGGGGCTTGCCCGCGGCGTCGACCAGGCCGCGCATCGGGCCAGCGTCGAGAGCGGCACCATAGCGGTGCTCGCCGGCGGACATGACTGCATCTATCCGCCCGAACACGGCGATCTGCTCGCCGCGATCCTCGATCACGCGGGTGCAGCGATTTCCGAGATGCCGCTCGGCCACGAGCCGCGCGCCCGCGACTTTCCCCGCCGCAACCGGCTGATCTCGGGCGCCGCGCTCGGTGTGGTCGTTGTCGAGGCCGCGCATCGCTCGGGCTCGCTGATCACCGCGCGCATGGCCGCCGAACAGGGCCGCGAGGTGTTCGCCGTGCCCGGCTCGCCGCTCGACCCGCGCGCCGCCGGCACCAACGATCTGATCAAGCAGGGCGCGACGCTCGTCACCGAAGCGTCCGACATCGTCAACGCCGTCGCACCGATCATGGAGCGGCCGCTGATGCATCCGATGAGCGAGCCCGACAGCGAGCCGTTCGAGCACGATCCGCAAGCGCACGACCGCGACCAGATCACCGGCCTGCTCGGCCCTGCCCCCATCTCGATCGACGATCTCGTGCGGATGTCCGGCGCCTCGCCGGCAATCGTGCGCACGGTCTTGCTGGAGCTGGAGCTCGCGGGCCGCCTTGAACGTCACGGCGGCGGATTGGTGTCGCTTCTTTAGCTGTCGTTGCGTCGATCGAAATGCTTACGCGCAGCCTCGATCTGCATCAGATGGTCCATCGCCCACTGTCCGAGTGCCTTCACCGGCTGTTGCAAACCGCGGCCGAGATCGGTCAGCTCGTAATCGACGCGCGGCGGAATGGTCGGAAAGATCGTGCGCGTGACGAGGCCGTCGCGCTCCAGCCCGCGCAGCGTCAGGGTCAGCATCCGCTGCGAGATGCCGCTGATCATGCGCTTCAGCTCGTTGAAGCGCTTTGGCCCGTCGCTCAGGTTCATGATGACGAACACGCTCCATTTGTCGCCGACGCGCGACAGGACCGACGCCACGCCGCGGCAGTCGGCGTGGTCAGGATCAGGCAGCCGCGGAGCAGGCAAATCGGTGTGTGCAGGTTTCAATGATGTGCCCATGGCTCAAAAAAGTGCGTTCTTGCGGGGAATTTGACAGTCACTCATGTAGTGCGGGTTACAAATCTATACCATAGGTGAACCCCAATGAAACTCCTCCATATCGACTCCAGCGTGCTCGGCCCCCACTCGGTCTCACGGCAGGTTTCCGCCGCGATCGTCGACCGTCTCAGGCAGGCGACGCCGTCGTTCGACCTCGTCTATCGCGATTTGACGCAGATCCCGCTCGCCCACCTTTCCGGCTCGCACCTCGCGGCCGCGCAAGGCGCGCCGGCGCCGGCGGAACTGGGACCCGACCTCGCCGCGAGCGCGGCCGTGCTCAACGAGTTCCTCGATGCCGATATCGTCGTGATCGGCGCGCCCATGTACAATTTTACGATCCCGAGCCAGCTCAAGGCCTGGATCGACCGCGTCCTCGTGGCGGGGAAGACGTTCAAATACGACGCGAACGGTCCCCAGGGCCTTGCCGGCAACAAGCGCGTGATCGTGGCGATTTCGCGTGGCGGCTATTACGGCCCGGGCACGCCGGCCGCCTCGCTCGAGCACCTCGAAACCTATTTGCGCGGCGTGTTCGCGTTCATGGGCATCACGAGCCCCGAATTCATCGTCGCCGACGGCATCCAGGTCGGCCCTGAGCATCGTGAGAAGGCGCTGGCCGGAGCGCTTCAGGCTGCCACCAGCCTGCAGGCGGCGTAACACTTACGCCGACACCAGCCGCTGCCGGACTCCGGCGGCGGCTGAGAGTTCGACAGCGCTAAAACCAGGCGCCCTGAACGCCAAGAATGACGGCGACGAGCGAAATGAAAAGCCCGATGCCTGAGAAAAGTGCCACCCCGATGAACTCGGACGTGTCGGAGCGCTTGGCGGGAATGGTGGAATGTTCGGTGTAAATACGCGGTTCTGAAATCGACGAAGAAATACGAGCTGCCTTTGACATCGCGGGCTCCCTGAAAATGAGTCTTGCGACCCCTGCCCGCAAAAGTGTCTCGGCGGCGCAAGCGAAGGTTCAACGCCTCACGCAAGGTTCAGAGGAATACGGCCACCGAGGTGCAGGAACCGGCCGGCGCAACCGATGTCGTCGCGCCGACCGATTCAATTTTCGCAAACGTTGATCAGCCGCGATAGATCGGTGCGCCGCTCGGAGACGCCACCGCGCCGCCGTCGACGAAGATCTCCTGGCCCTGGATGTGCGCTGAATCATCCGAGGCGAGGAACAGCACCGTCTTCGAGATGTGATCTGGTTCACCAATGCGCCCCAACGGGGTCGACAGCGCGATGCGATTCTCGAACGCCTTCTCCGCTTCGGGCGTTGCGATCGCGGCGCCCCAGATCGGCGTGCGGATCGCGCCGGGCGCGACGACGTTGACGCGAATCCCACGCGGCGACAGTTCGGACGCCATGATCCGCGCCATCGCGCGCACGCCGGCCTTGGCGGCGCCATAGGCCGAATAGCCGGGAATGCCGAGCACGGAGATCACCGAGCCATTGAGGATGATCGAGGCATTGTCGTTGAGATAAGGCAGCGCCGACTGCACCGTGAAGAACACGCCGGTGAGGTTGGTGCGGATGACCTTCTCGAAAACCTCCAGTGTCGCCGAACCGAGCGGCGTGCCGCCTGGAATGCCGGCATTGGCAAACACGACGTCGAGCTTGCCGAATTTTTCGGCGCCTTGCTTGATCGCCGCATCGGTCGCGGCAATGTCGGTGGCGTCGGCTGCGACCGCGAACCCGTTCGGGCCAAGCTCCTTCGCCGCGGCCTCCAGCGTCTCCTTGTTGCGCCCGGTGATGATCACCTTCGCACCCTCGGCCACGAACAGCTTTGCCGTCGCCAGGCCAATGCCGCTATTGCCGCCCGTAATCAATGCCGTCTTGTTCTTCAGTCTCACGATCGTCTCCAGTGGTTGCATCATAAAACTATGTTGCCATCTAGGGCACATGGTTTTATGATGCAACCACACAAGCGCGTGATCGACGCCGAAATCGGGCGAAAGCGACAGGACCAGGACGATGGTGAAACGAACGAGCTTCGAGGGCGATTCCTGCCCAGTCGCGCGGTCGCTGGAAGCGATCGGCGACTGGTGGTCGCTGCTGATCATTCGCGAGGCACTGTTCGGCCTGCGCCGCTTCGGCGAGTTTCAGAGCAAGCTCGGCATGGCCAAGAACATTTTGGCGGCCCGGCTGCGCTCACTCGTGGACCACGGCATTCTGGCCACCGCCCCTGCCTCCGACGGCAGTGCCTATCAAGAGTATGTGCTGACCCCGAAAGGCCGCGGCACTTTCCCGATCCTCGTGGCGCTCCGGCAATGGAGCGAGGAGTTCGACGATCACCCCGAGCAGATCGCAACGGTTCTGGTCGATCGCGAGAAAGGCCGCCCGGTGAAGAAGCTCGAAATGCACGCCGAGGACGGCCGGCTGCTCAGTCCCGCGGACACGATGGTGAAGCCGCGGCCGGCGCCGCGACGGCGGTCAGCCTGATCGCGGCGCGCTGCCACCACAACCGTCATTGCGAGCGCAGCGAAGCAATCCAGAATCCCTCTGCGGAAAGACTCTGGATTGCTTCGCTACGCTCGCAATGACGACGCGGATGCGGCGCGCCTCCATGCATCGCCGTCACCCTGAGGTGGCCGCTTCTTCAGCGGCCCTCGAAGGGCGACGACCCGGCTGCGGCATCTCGGCCGCTCATCCTTCGAGGCTCGCTCCGCGAGCACCTCAGGATGACGGATTGGATAGTGAGCGCCGCTACGACAGCTTGCGCTTGCTCCGCAGCCGGAGGTGCTCGTCGGCCTCCAGCTTGGTCATCCCCAGGAGATAATGCAGCACATCGAGCTTGTGGCGCTCGGCGAGCTTGCGCAACGCCCCGACCTGCTCGGCAATGAAGGCGACCGCCTCATCGACGCCGCCCTCCCCTGGTTCCTCACCGCGCGAGCCCCCCGGCGCGCCTGATGCGGCGCGCGCCCGTTTCTTTCCTGGCTTAGTCACCAGACCCCACCCGAATCCATGCCCCGGGAGGACTCTACGCCGACATTGATCGCAACTCCAAGGTGGTATTTTGCAACTTTCTCGATATGAAACTTTTCCCATTCGAGGTGCTTTCAACACCCCTCGATTTGACAGCGAGGGCCTCACCACCCATGTTCGGGTCGAAACGGCCGATCCGAATCTCATCGAAAGCGGCTCGTAATTTCCCCGTAAGTTACTGGAACTACATGAATATCGTCATTGTGGAGTCGCCGGCGAAAGCCAAGACGATCAACAAGTATCTGGGCTCGTCCTACGAGGTTCTGGCCTCGTTCGGCCATGTCCGCGACCTCCCGGCGAAGAACGGTTCCGTCGATCCGGACGCAAATTTCAAGATGATCTGGGAGGTCGACCCCAAGGCGGCCGGCCGGCTCAACGATATCGCCAAGTCCCTGAAGAACGCCGACCGTTTGATTCTGGCGACCGACCCTGATCGCGAGGGCGAGGCCATCTCCTGGCACGTGCTGGAGGTGCTGAAGGAAAAGCGCGCGCTGAAGGATCAGAAGATCGAGCGCGTGGTATTCAACGCCATCACCAAGCAGGCCGTCACGGATGCGATGAAGAATCCGCGCCAGATCGACGGCGCGCTGGTCGACGCCTACATGGCGCGCCGCGCGCTGGACTATCTGGTCGGCTTCACCCTCTCCCCCGTGCTGTGGCGCAAGCTGCCGGGCGCCCGCTCGGCCGGCCGCGTGCAGTCGGTGGCGCTGCGGCTGGTCTGCGACCGCGAGCTCGAAATCGAAAAGTTCGTGCCGCGCGAGTATTGGTCGCTGATCGCGACCCTGCTGACGCCGCGCGGCGACGCCTTCGAGGCGCGCCTCGTCGGCGCCGACGGCAAGAAGATCCAGCGGCTCGACGTCGGCAGCGGCGCGGAAGCCGAAGACTTCAAGAAGGCGCTGGAAGCAGCCGCCTATGCCGTGACCGCGGTCGATGCGAAGCCGGCCCGGCGCAATCCGCAGGCGCCTTTCACCACCTCGACGCTGCAGCAGGAAGCCAGCCGCAAATACGGTTTTGCGCCGGCGCACACGATGCGCATCGCCCAGCGCCTTTATGAAGGCATCGACATCGGCGGCGAGACCACCGGACTCATTACTTATATGCGTACCGACGGCGTGCAGATCGATCCGTCCGCGATCACCCAGGCGCGCAAGGTGATCGGCGAGGATTACGGCAACGCCTATGTGCCGGAGGCGCCGCGCCAGTACCAGGCCAAGGCCAAGAACGCCCAGGAAGCGCACGAAGCGATCCGCCCGACCGACATGTCGCGCCGCCCCGACAGCATGAGCCGCAAGCTCGATGCCGACCAGGCGCGACTCTATGAGCTGATCTGGAAGCGCACCATCGCGAGCCAGATGGAATCGGCCGAGCTGGAGCGCACCACCGTCGACATCACCGCGAAGGCCGGCGGCCGCACGCTGGAGCTGCGTGCGACGGGCCAGGTCGTCAAGTTCGACGGTTTTCTGGCGCTCTATCAGGAAGGCCGCGACGACGAGGAAGACGAGGACTCCCGCCGCCTGCCCGCGATGAGCCCGAACGACGCGCTCAAGCGGCAGTCGCTCGCCGTCACCCAGCACTTCACCGAGCCGCCGCCGCGCTTCTCGGAGGCCTCGCTGGTCAAGCGCATGGAGGAGCTCGGCATCGGCCGTCCCTCGACCTATGCCTCGATCCTCCAGGTCCTGAAGGACCGCGGCTACGTCAAGCTCGAGAAGAAGCGCCTGCACGGCGAGGACAAGGGCCGCGTCGTGGTCGCGTTCCTCGAAAGCTTCTTCAGCCGCTACGTCGAATACGACTTCACCGCCAATCTGGAGGAGCAGCTCGACCGCATCTCCAACAACGAGATCTCCTGGCAGCAGGTGCTGAAGGACTTCTGGACCGGCTTCATCGGCGCCGTCGACGAGATCAAGGATCTGCGCGTAGCCCAGGTGCTCGACGTGCTCGACGACATGCTGGGCCAGCACATCTATCCGCCCCGCGCAGATGGCGGCGATATCAGGCAGTGCCCGAGCTGCGGCAACGGCCGGCTGAATCTGAAGGCCGGCAAGTTCGGCGCCTTCGTCGGCTGCTCGAACTATCCGGAATGCCGCTACACCCGTCAGCTCGCCGCCGACGGCGAGACCACCGCCGACCGTTCGCTCGGCCAGGATCCTATCACGGGCCGCGATGTCTGGGTCAAGGCCGGCCGCTTCGGCCCGTACATCCAGCTCGGCGAGCCCAAGGATTATGAGGAAGGCGAGAAGCCGAAGCGCGCGGGCATCCCGAAGGGCACCTCGCCCGGCGATGTCGAGCTCGAGCTTGCGCTGAAACTGTTGTCGCTGCCGCGCGAGATCGGCAAGCATCCGGAGACGGGTGAGCCGATCACGGCGGGCCTCGGCCGCTTCGGGCCGTTCGTGAAGCATGAGAAGACCTATGCCAGCCTCGAGGCCGGCGACGAAGTCTTCGACATCGGCATCAACCGCGCGGTCACGCTGATCGCAGAAAAGATCGCCAAGGGCCCAAGCCGCCGCTTCGGCGCCGACCCCGGCAAGGCGATCGGCGATCATCCGACGCTCGGCACCGTCACAGTGAAGGGCGGCCGCTACGGCGCCTATGTCACGGCTGGCGGCGTCAACGCGACGATCCCGAGCGACATCGAGAAAGACGCCATCACGCTGCCGCAGGCGATCGCACTGATCGACGAGCGCGCGGCCAAGGGCGGCGGCAAGACCAAGGCGAAGAAAGCCGCGAAGCCGGCCAAAGCCAAGAAGGCTGCGGAGAAGGCCGCGGATGGCGATGACGCCGCGCCGAAGCCGAAGAAACCGGCCGCGAAGAAGGCGGCCAAACCCAAATCCGAATCCACCAGCAAGGCGCGCGCCGCCGTGTCGTCGACCGCAAAAACGTCGCCGACCAAGGCCGCCGCCCCCAAGGCTCCGGCCAAGAAGAGTGCCGGCAAGACCTAGATCAAGAATTAGAGGTTAAGTGAAACGCAAGAATGACCATGGCTTTCCGGACCGGAGCGCCATCGTCGCCTTCATCAAGGCAAATCCCGGAAAGGTCGGGACCCGCGAAATTGCGCGCGAGTTCGGCCTGAAGAACGCCGATCGCATCGAGCTTAAGCGCATGCTGCGCGAGCTCGCCGACGACGGCACCATCAAGAAAAAACGCCACAAGGTCTCCGAGCCGGACGCGCTCCCGTCGACGCTGGTCGCCGACATCACCGGCCGTGACAGTGACGGCGAGCTGATCGCCTCCCCCACCGAATGGGACGAGGTCGAAAGCGGCGAACCGCCCAAAATCCTCATCGTCATGCCGCGCCGGCCCAAGCCCGGCACCGCGGCCGGAGTCGGCGATCGCGCGCTGCTGCGCGTCGAGCGCACGGACGAGAACGAAGGCCCGGCCTATCGCGGCCACATCATCAAGGTCTTCGACAAGACGAAGAGCCGCATCCTCGGCGTGTTCCGCAGTCTGCCCGAAGGCGGCGGACGGCTGGTCCCGGTCGAAAAGAAGTCCGCCGACCGCGAGCTGAACATCGCCGCAGCCGACACGCACGGCGCACAGGATGGCGACCTCGTCAGTGTCGATATCGTCCGCACTCGCAGCTTTGGGCTGGCCTCCGGCCGGGTCAAGGAGAAGCTCGGCTCCGTCAAGTCGGAGAAGGCGATCAGCCTGATCGCGATCTACGCGCACGACATCCCCCTGCAGTTCCGGCCCGCGGCAGAGCGTGAAGCCGAAGCGGCAGAGCCGGCCAATCTGAAGGGGCGTGAAGACTGGCGCGACGTGCCGCTCGTCACCATCGATCCGCCGGATGCGAAGGACCACGACGACGCGGTGCATGCGCAGCCCGATCCTGATCCGAACAACAGAGGCGGCTTTATCGTCGATGTCGCCATCGCCGATGTGAGCTTCTACGTCCGGCCGGGCACCGCGCTCGACCGCGACGCGCTCGATCGCGGCAACTCGGTCTATTTCCCGGACCGTGTCGTGCCGATGCTGCCCGAGCGCATCTCCAACAATCTCTGCTCGCTGGTGCCGGGCGAGCCGCGCGGCGCGCTCGCGGTGCGGATGGTGCTCGGCCCTGACGGGCGGAAGCGCTCGCACAGCTTCCACCGCATCCTGATGCGCTCGGCGGCGAAGCTGAATTATGCGCAGGCGCAGGCCGCGATCGACGGCCGACCCGACGACACCACCGGACCCCTGCTCGATCCGATCCTGAGGCCGCTCTATGCCGCCTATGCCTGCGCCAAGCGCGCCCGCGACGAGCGCGATCCGCTCAATCTCGATCTGCCCGAGCGTAAGATCCTCTTGAAGAGCGACGGCACGGTCGATCGCGTCGTCGTGCCTGAACGTCTCGATGCGCACAAGCTGATCGAGGAGTTCATGATCCTCGCCAACGTCGCGGCAGCCGAGATGCTGGAGAAGAAGTCGCTCCCGCTGATCTACCGCGTGCACGACGAGCCGACGCTGGAGAAGGTCCACGCACTCGCGGAGTTTCTGGAGACGCTAGACGTTCCGTTCGCGAAAGGCGGCGCGCTGCGGCCCGCTTTGTTCAACCGCGTGCTGGCGCAGCTCGAAGGCCACGACCACTTCCCGCTGGTGAGCGAGGTCGTGCTGCGCGCCCAGGCCCAGGCCGAATACTCGTCCGAGAATTACGGTCATTTCGGCCTGAACCTGCGCCGCTACGCGCATTTCACCTCGCCGATCCGCCGCTATGCCGACCTCGTCGTGCACCGCGCGCTGGTCCGCGCGCTCGGCCTCGGCGAAGGCGCTCTGCCCGACAGCGAGACGCCGGAAAGCCTTGGCGAGGTCGCAGCCCATATCTCGGTGACCGAGCGGCGCGCGATGAAGGCGGAGCGCGAGACCGTCGACCGGCTGATCGCCCATCACCTCGCCGACCGCATCGGGGCGAGCTTCCAGGGCCGCGTCTCCGGCGTCACCCGCGCCGGCCTGTTCGTCAAGCTCGCCGAGACCGGCGCCGACGGCCTGATCCCGATCCGATCCCTTGGCACGGAATATTTCAACTATGACGAGAGCCGGCACGCGCTCGTCGGCACGCGCAGCGGCACCATGTATCAACTCGGCGACGTCGTCGACGTCCGCCTGATCGAAGCGGCCCCCATCGCGGGCGCGCTGCGCTTCGAGCTGCTGTCGTCCTCCAGCGAGACCGCACCGCGCGACCGCAGGCGTCCCGGCCCACAACGCCGCCCCTCGTTCAAGGCACATCCTGGACGCAGTCCGGATAAAAAACGCAAGCCGCCGAAGCAAAAGTCCGGCAAACCCAAGAAGGGCAAGGGCAAGAACAAAGGAAAAGGCGGGGGTCAGAAGGGCAAGGCATGGTGACGACGAGCACGGCCCCAAAGATCTGGACGCGCGAGACCGGTCTCGTCGAGAAGCGCGACGTCTGGACGGCCATGAAGCGCGGTTTCCGCAGCCGCTGCCCGCGCTGCGGCGAGGGCAAGCTGTTCCGTGCCTTTCTCAAAACCGCGGACAATTGCGCGGTCTGCGGCCTCGACTTCACGCCGCACCGCGCCGACGATCTGCCGGCCTATCTCGTGATCGTCATCGTCGGCCACATCGTGGTGCCCACGATCCTCTGGATCGAGACCAACTACACCACGCCGGTCTGGCTCAGCTTCGCGGCCTATCTGCCCTTCACCTTCGTCGCCTCGCTCGCGCTGCTCCAGCCGGTCAAGGGAGCTGTGGTCGGCTTGCAATGGGCTCTGCGCATGCACGGCTTTGACGACAACCCTCCGGATGGTATTCCGCCGGTCTAAGCAAATAATCAAAAAGCGGTTTGGGTGAGGACATGACGGATATGTCGCAGGGAGCCGAGAAGGCCAAGATCCACGAGGGCAAGGAAGCCGACCACCATCCCTATTTCCGCCCACGCGATGCGGCGACGCTGATCCTGGTCGATCGTAGCGGCAGCATTCCAAAAGTCCTCGTCGGCAAGCGCCACGACAAGGT
This sequence comes from Bradyrhizobium sp. Pa8, assembly GCF_052588265.1. Lineage (NCBI taxonomy): Bacteria > Pseudomonadati > Pseudomonadota > Alphaproteobacteria > Hyphomicrobiales > Nitrobacteraceae > Bradyrhizobium > Bradyrhizobium sp. Pa8. Next base: position 5,539,560 of record NZ_CP176767.1, read on the forward strand.
GGTGTTCATGCCCGGAAAGTTCGTCTTCCCCGGCGGTCGTGTCGACAAGGACGATTACCGCGTGCCGGTCGCCGCCCCCATCACCGCCGAGCTGGAAGCCAATCTCGCCAAGGGCAGCCCGAAGACTCCGGCCTCGCGCGCAAAGTCGCTTGCGATTGCCGCAATCCGCGAGGCCTGCGAAGAGACCGGCCTCTGCCTCGGACGCAAGACCGAGGGGAAAGCAAAACTCGAGGGTGCCTGGAAGCCGTTCGCGGATGCGGGCCTGCTGCCCGACCCCTCAAGCCTGTTCCTGATCGCACGCGCGATCACCCCGCCCGGCCGCGTCAAGCGCTTCGACACCCGCTTCTTCACCGCGGACGCTTCCGCGATCACCCACCGCGTCGAGGGGGTGATCCATGCGGATGCCGAGCTGGTCGAGCTGGTCTGGGTCGAGCTCGGCTCAAAGCCGCTCGCCGATCTGCATCCGATGACACGCAACGTGCTCAACGAGCTCGACACGCGCCTTGCCACCGGCCCGCTCCGCCACGATGCGCCGGTGCCGTTCTTCCATTTCTACGGCGGCAAGATGCAGAAGGATATCTTGGGCTGATCCAGCCGCCGAACTCTCCAGGCTCGTTCACGCGATCAGCAAACTCAGCGCGGCACCTCTGAAGGCGCGGTCTTCGCTGCCACCTTGTCCGTAGCCGATCGCCCATTGCTGCGGCCACGCCAGCTGATCCAGCCCTCGCGCCGTCGCGGAGGTGAAAGACGACCAGCGCGTGGAATCGTGACGGCGGTACAAGAGACCGCCCGGGCCCATGTCCGGGTAGATCGCGACGTGAAGATCGAAACCCTCGCCCACCGGAAGATCAGGTCCAAACCAATAGGTTGGACTTCGCCCCGGCTCACGAGCAACGATGGCTGTCAGGGTTTGCCTCGGTCCCCGAAGCCCAAGCCAGAACGGCGCAATCGAACCAGGCGCGAAGGCCGTGAAAATCGTCTGGGCTGATGCGATATCGGTCGCAGCGCTTTGCCCCACAAGCCTCAGCTCGATCCGCCGCCCGCTCTCCACGCATCCGCTGAACGGCGCTTCGGCTTCCCCGAGCGGCAGCTCCCTCCACTGGGCGGGATCAGGATCGCGCAGCGGCCATTCCATCTTCTCCCTGACCGCACCGTCAACATCGAGCACCTGATAACGCAGGCCTTCCTCGTCAAGCGCGGCTTGAACGCAATGTAGATACTCGACACCTTCCGGCATCCTGTGAGCCGTTCCCGCGCCCGCAGTGCAGATCTGCAGGACACCGCGATGCGCCTGCACGTCGAAGGCGAGGATGTGGCTGCACAGATAGGCAAGCACGTTTTCGTTCACCAGGATGTCCCAGAACGGGCGAGCATATTCGTGGCCAATCTCGCGCTGATACGTCCCGGTAAAGCCGTTGACGGGAAACACCGGGTGATGACCAAGGACGAGCTTGTGTCGGGCGTCGCCATGCGCTCTGAGCGTTGTTTCGAGCCACGCGAGCTCGACATGGCCCTCACCTCCCAGGCCGCTCCAGAGCGTGTTGACGAACACCATCAGGAGGTCGCCGCGCCGCACGAAGTAGGAGAGGCCCGCCTGTCCCGGCGGCCCATTTTCCGGCAGCGCGAGCACTGCGCGAAACACCGCCTCGCTCATCAAATCGTAGGTCGTGTGGTTGCCGGTTGTGTGCCACATCGGAATGGCCGCACGGTCGAGCCATGCCATTTCCGTATCCAGCCAATAGCGCCACTGCGCGCGGAGCGCGTCCGGATCCGGCGTCAGCCCGATGATTTCATCGCCCGGGAAGAGCACGAATTCAGGCTGCGGTCTCAGGCGTTGAACGACCGCATTGACCGAGGCGAAGGTCTTTTCGTGCAATCCACCCGGCACGCCCGAACAGGAGTCGCCATACAACAGGAATTGGTGGCCCTTGCCGCGCGGTAGAAGCGCGGGAATGGAGTTATTCGCTGAGGTCATGGCCTTCCATTGCGGTGTGAGGCCGCGAGGATGGCAATTTCCGCAACGGGTAGCAACAGGCCGTGGCTGGACCTAATCAGGAATCATCAGGCTCGGTGCCGACATAGTCGCGCGCCGGCAGCTTGAGGACGCGGCCGATCTCGCTTGCGAGCCTGTCGGCCTCCTCGCGCCTGGTGAAGCTCTGGAGCGTGATCGGCTCGGTGCCCCTGTTGCCGCAGAGATTGACGTCGTAGGTCGTCAGATCCGCATCATAGTCATCGGTGATGCTGACGAAGTGATAGTCGGCGAGATCGCGGTGCTTGCGAATATTGAGCGGGCCGAACTGCCTGGTGATGACGATCTGGCGCAACGTCTCGTTGAGCACGACGAAAGTACGGAACGTCAGCAGGATGATTCCGGGGATGCCGACGAGCAGTCCCAATCCCGTGAACACCAGCACCGGCACGAGGTCGTCGGCGAGCCGGCCGAAGCCGGAAAAATCCTGGCGCAGGCCGAGGCCGACATTCCACAAGAGATAACCGCTCGCGGCCAGCAGCGGCAGCGACAATAGCCGGCCGACCCAGGGCATGGGACGGTCGATGCGAACGGTGCCGCCGTCCACGGTCATTGCGCCTGCCATTGAAGGTCTCCTCACGGGGTCCTGGCTTGGTCGGGGCGAGCGGCGGATCGGTTCGATGGCTTCCCCTTTGTCATTCCGGGGCGCCGCGGAGCGGCGAGCCCCGGAATGACGGAAACATGCTGAGCACGTCGCGAAAAACGAAAAAATCTTCCCGCCTCCCCCGATGGCGGAGTTCCCAGGCGTCCCTATGTCCTCCCTAACGACACCCAGAACGGATACGGGGCGATGGCACAACGGCAACTCAAGCTTGGCGCGTTCATGCGCCCGATCAGCATCCACACCGGCGCCTGGCGCTATCCCGGCGCCTGGCCGGACGCCAATTTCAACTTCGGCCATATCAAGACGCTGATCAGGAAGCTCGAGGCCGGCAAGTTCGACGCCTTCTTCATGGCCGATCACCTCGCCGTGCTGAACATGCCGGTCAATGCGCTCAAGCGCAGCCACACCGTGACCTCGTTCGAGCCGTTCACGCTGCTGTCGGCGCTGTCCGCCGTCACCGAGCGCATCGGCCTGATCGCGACGGGCTCGACGACGTTTGACGAGCCCTACCACGTGGCGCGCCGCTTCGCCTCGCTCGACCATCTCAGCGGCGGGCGCGCGGGCTGGAACATCGTCACCACCTCGAATCCGGACGCGGCGCTGAATTTCGGCCTCGATGACCACATGGAGCATGCCGAGCGCTACAAGCGCGCCCGCGAGTTCTACGACGTGGTCACGGGCCTCTGGGATTCCTTCGCCGACGACGCCTTCGTGCGCGACGTCGAAAGCGGCCTGTTCGTCGATCCCGCGAAGATGCACGTGCTCGACCACAACGGCAAATATCTGAAGGTGCGCGGCCCCCTCAACATCGCGCGGCCCGTGCAGGGCTGGCCGGTGATCGTGCAGGCCGGCGCATCGGAGGACGGCAGGCAGCTTGCGGCGGAGACGGCGGAAGCCGTGTTCACCGGCGGCGGCCCCCTCGCCGACGGCCAAAAACTCTATGCCGACATCAAGGGCCGCATGGAGAAGATCGGCCGCGATCCCGAGCATCTCAAGATTCTTCCCGGTGCCTTCGTCGTGGTCGGCGACAGCGTCGATGAGGCCAAGGAGAAGCGCGCGCTGCTCGACAGCCGCGTGCATTACGACAGCGCCATCGCCTCGCTCTCCGTCATCCTCGGCACGGACGCCTCAGGCTTCGATCCGGACGGACAACTGCCGGAGATTCCGGAGACCAACGCCAGCAAGAGCGGCCGCCAGCGTATGGTCGACCTCGCCAGGCGCGACAAGCTCACCGTGCGCCAGCTCGCCCAGCGCGTCGGCGGCTATGGCGGTTTGTCCTTCGTCGGCACCGCCAAGACCATCGCCGACCAGATGGAGGAATGGCTGGTCGGGCGCGGCTCCGACGGCTTCAACATCATGTTCCCGTTCCTGCCCGCCGGCCTCGACGATTTCGTCGACAAGGTGGTGCCGGAGCTGCAGCGCCGCGGGATTTTCCGCAAAGAGTATGAAGGAGCCACTTTGAGGGAGAATCTGGGCCTGCCGCGGCCGAAAAACCGGTTCTTCGAGGCGTAATGGGACCGTTTTGGGTGGTTTTCCGGGTGTAAAACCTTGACATCAGGCGGTTTCTGGCTAGGTTGCCGGCCAACGCGGGCCGTTTGGCCGGCTCCAGATTCCCTTCATTCCTGAGGTTCTGAACATGGCCAAAGCGGTCACCATCAAGGTCAAGCTCGTGTCCTCGGCTGACACCGGCTTCTATTACGTCGCCAAGAAGAATTCGCGCACCATGACCGACAAGCTGGTCAAGAAGAAGTACGATCCGGTCGCGCGCAAGCACGTCGAATTCCGCGAAGCCAAGATCAAGTAAGAAGATCAAGTAAGATCGCGGAATAAGCTACGGACTTTTGACGGGGCCTCACGGCCCCGTTTTTATTTGTGCCCTCTCATGTCGGGGCACGAGACCGAAGTTGACGCGCTGCTCTTTCTCCACGCCGTCGTTGCGAGGAGCTTTTGCGACGAAGCAGGTCGTTCAGCAGAAGCCGCGCTTTCTGCGGATGGCGAGTTTATAGGCAGACGCCACCTCAACCCTCGGTTGCCCGATCCGGAATGTATGTTACCGTGCATTTACCGGGGCGGCATCTCCGTCCCGCATTTGGGAAGGACATGCTCATGAAATTGTCATCAGGCTTTGTCGTGCCCTCTGTCATCGCTGTCTTGTCAACTGCCTTGCTGTGCGCCCCGGCAGCGTCGCAAATCCCGACTGGCTCCGCCGCCACGATTCCCCCTGTCACGGTCGATGCGCCGAAGCAGGTGGCAAAACCGCACGTGTCGGAGCGGAGAGCAAACACAACGGCGCCGCGCCGGACTGCGTCAACCGCTCAAACGTCATCGTCAGCCACACGGACGCCTTCGTATGCGCCGGGTTCGGTGATGGGGAGGATTGCCTCGCTGGAGAAAGTCGCCAGCAGCTGCAACGGTGGCTGTGCATCAAGCTTCCCACAGGGCAAAGAACCCTGGGTTGGATGCAGCGAGTCGGGCGGCGGCCAGAACTATGGACCTTTCTCGCCAACGTGCAGAGACACCATCACCCATACATCCTACGAGAATTGCGTCGAGACGAAGGTGTTCCTGGGCGAAAACCGAAACAGGGCCCACTGGTTTTGCAGCAGCCTGCAGGCCGGCAACAGGTTTAAGGTCGCCGATCTCAAGCGATCAGGACGTCGCTAGTCCATACCGCCCGCTGGCTTTCTGTTTCAGTTGAACTTGGACCCGATGTCGGCCAGCGCTGGCCGCGGCTAGCCCAGCGTCGCCCGCCGGTCGCGCGCAAGCGCACCGTCGAGGTAACGCTCCGCTGCGCCCGGGGCACGAGGGCAAGGACAGGCGCTCCTGGCGGCGGTGGACCACTCTTTCGCGTTCCGCAAGCAAACGATTCTTTCTGTATTTGAACGACGAGATCGCGCCAGGTCGCGCGTATGGGATCATAGCGAGCTTGTTCAGCGCAGATGTCGATCCAACTCCTGTCGCACCGGCAGCACGATTGCACCGGGCAATGATGGAGATGGATCATGACTGGACTTAAAATTCTCGCTGCCGTGGCTTTGTTGTCGGGCCTGACCGCAAGCGCCGCCTACGCGCAATCCGGCTTTGCGAGCAGCCATCCCGATACGTATGAGGCCGAGAACCCCAATCGCAACCTGAACGGCACGCTGACGCCGGCCGGTCGGCTGGGCCTCGAATTGCCGGATGGCGCAGCCCCTGCGCAAGGCGCGGACAGCGCCATGGCTCGCGCGGATGGCACCGCTTCACGTTCCTGCGCGGAGCGTTATCGATCCTACGATCCGGCAACGAGCACCTACCTCGGGTGGGACGGCAACCGCCATATTTGCAGGTAACGCAAAGCCGCAAGTCACCGGACCAGGTGGACGTCCGAACGGATGGCCAGATGACTCGGTTGGATTCGAGGCGCCGTCGAGATGGCGTCTCGAACTTTCCAGGACACCTTACGCGTCACGGCCAACTCGTGCCCCTCCTCAGGTCCTCATGCTCCCCGTTCTGCCGGAGGAGACGCCTCGGGTGCCGACGCTCGTGACAGCGCGCCCCGAAGCGCCGTGCGCAGCACCGGCGGCTGTGACGGCCGGATCAGCGCGAACGCGACCTGGATGATGCCGCCGGCAAGGCCGAGCCCGATGCCGATGCGCCAGGCCATCGTGTAGGAGCCGAGCGCGTCGTAGAGCACCCGCCAATGGTCGCATCACCTCGGGCGCGTGCGCGCATCCGATAAGGGGACGCCGGTGCAAGTAGACTGATGTCGGCTCAGGGCGAACCGCTGCCATCCTCGAAACTCTAATCGGACCAAATCATCGTACCCGAGACTTCTGTGGGATACCGAGCCGAAAAATGGCAATATGGGCGTCCTGGACGCCCGGAGCGCGTGAGATGCTCGGCACACAACTCGATCAAAAAGCCTGGCTTGCACGCATCGGCTATGCTGGGCCGCTCACACCAACGCTTGAGACTCTGAATCAGCTTATTTTCAGACACTCGCATTCAATCCCCTATGAAACGCTCGATATTATGCTGGGACGTCCGCCAAAGCTCGACATCCCTACGCTCCAGCAGAAGATGATTGCCAGCGGGCGTGGCGGATACTGCTTTGAACAAAACATGCTCTTCCGAGCCGGACTTCGGTCGCTCGGCTACAGGATCACAAGCCTGCAAGGGCGCGTCGTGCGCGGGCTGGAGATCGACGCACCGCGCCCAGCCATCCACATGCTGTTGAAAGTGGAGTTGCCGGAGGGGACTTATCTGGCGGATGTCGGCTTCGGCAACCTCGCCCCTACCTGCGCGCTCGTGCTCGTGCCGCAGGTCGAACAAGAGACGCCCCACGAGGTCATGCGTTTCATTGATATTGGCGGCGAGCTGACGCTCCAGGCGCGGCTCAAGCATGGCTGGCAGCACATCTACCGGGTCATTCCTTATCCCCGCTACGATGGCGAATACGAGATTACCAACTGGTACACTGCGACCCATCCGGATACGCCCTACCAAGGCAACATCATCGTGGCAAAGCCGGGACCGAACAGGAGCCGGATCACTATGTACAACGCGCGCGTCACCGTGCGCGACGCAGACGGGCACGCGGAGAAACGCTGGTTGGCGACCGAAAGGGAGTTTAGGGACGTGCTGCGCGGCGAATTCGGACTAAACATGTCCGACCAGCAGATCGATGAGTGCGTTGCGGTTATGAAGGCGAAAGGAACGGGAGACGCTCCGCACCCCTTCTTTGCCTAGGCTCTCTTAGTCCGTGTCCGAAACGAGTCCACAAGCGGCCATCACGACCACGCAGCACGGCGTCCGCAGCACCGGTGACGGCGGCTGCGACGGCCGGATCAGCGCGAACGCAGCCTGGATGATGCCGCCCGCCAAGCCCAGCGCCACGCCGATGCTCCAGGCCATGGTGTAGGAGCCGAGAGCTCCCAGGATGACCGCGCCCGCGGACATCCTTGTCATCAGGATTGCTTAACCAACAAATCTTGAGGGTAGTGCATAAATCTCACCAGTTATCATAGGTTGCATTGTGCAATGAAGGTCCCGAGACAATCGGCGGGGTTTTTGGATTATGGGCAACGACGTCCCTTGGTAGGTGAGCTTGATTGTATCTTTCCTTCCGCTCGTGCTCGGCTGTGGCGCGATTGCGTGCCACGGGCGGGGTCTTCGACAATCTCACGCAGGAGATTAAGCGCGGCAACGATCTGCGCGAGAACGGCAAGCCTTGAGCGAGCACACAATGACCGATAGCGAAGATGCCGTTACGAGCTTTCTGAACGTTGACCTGGACATAGGAGGAGCCGCTCGCGAGATTGAAGAGTTTTTGAAACCGATTGAAGCCTCGGTCAAAGCATGATCTCTCACTGGATAGCGGTGATCGTGTTGTTCCTGATTGTTGCCGGTGGAATGGCGTTGGCATGGCCCCGTCGAAAGAAGGCGTCCGGCCTCGGGGCTGATGTTGATGGCCCCGGCCCGTCGATAGATGGCGGAAGCGATCATCACTCTGGAGGCGATGGTTTTTCGGCAGGTGACTAGCCGCTGACGGCATACCCGCGCGACCGCTCAGGCTCTGAAACCAGCGCTCATGGCGACACGCCCCGCTACGCACATAGGAGACGACGTTGACGCTTGGTCGCTCGACGTCAGCGATAGGCCACGAGCAGTCATCAGTCGTCCTGACCGCTCGGCTTGCCTGGCTTGAATTCTATGGAAACCGAGCGCGCCCGGATGAAGCCGTCGAGGCCGTAGCAAGGCTCAAGCTCGACCTCAATGTCTTGCGGAAGCGGACTAAAGCAGCCGTAACGATCTGCGCGATCAGGTGCACGCCGCAACACCAGCCCGCCAATGACATTCTGGTGGCTGAAACCGTCGAGCTTCAGATCCACGACCTCGGTGAGCATGAACGTCACGATGGCGTGCCGATCGAGCACGTAGTAGCCGTCCTGCCCCACTTCACCTGTGCCAATCCAACCATGGAGACAAAGGGTGCTTTGCCCTTTGCGGCGCAGGTTCAGGCTGAGGATTTCGGCGTCGTGAAAGGTCGGCACCTGGCCAAACCACCTTACAAGCTCGGCGCCCCCGGCGATCTCGTCATAGGTCACTGTTCCCTCCCGGTGCGCCAAACCGACTCTCTCCCCGTATAGTGGAGGCTACAAAAGGGAGAGTAACATGAACGTGCCGGACATCATTCGGCGAGCTATCGAAATTGGTGAACGGAACGGCAAGATTACCTTTGATGAGCTGAACCAACTATGTGGCCGTGAGCCAGATCTCGAAGACATTGAACGCATTTTAGAAGCTCTCAGCGACGCAGGAATTTGGCTTGAGGGAGAGTGAAACAGGTGACCCTGGCGAAGTCGTCTACAGTGGGACACGAACGGACATCCGGCACGCTTCCCAATCGCTCGAAAGCGCGGTCATATGGCGTCCGGGGACACTTGGCGTTTTGGCGCGAGGGTGTCCGCTTGCACGAGGAGAATGCGCGTGAAGGAACTCGCTGGAAAGACTGTGTTCGTGACCGGTGCAGCGTCAGGCATTGGACTGGGGATCGCGACCGCCTTCGCCCAAGCGGGGGCGAAAGTTATGCTTTGCGACATTGAAGAAGCGGCTCTGTCCGCAGCGCTCGAGCAACTGAGGCTCACCAACGTCGATGTCGACGGCGTGAAAGCGGACGTTTCACTCAAAGCCGAACTCGTGGCGGCCGCCGAAGCCACGACTGCCCGCTATGGCAAGGTGCATATCATCGTCAACAACGCGGGCGTTGGCGGCGGTGGGCCTTATGGCGCCTGGACCGAGGCGTCGTGGAGTTGGACCATGGGCGTCAACCTGATGGCGACCATTTGGGGGATCGAGATTTTCGGGCCGTTGATCGAGCAGCATGGCGAGGGTGGACACATCGTCTCCACAGCCTCGATCGCTGGCCTCATTTCGGGGGAGAGCAATGCATACAACGTCTCCAAGTATGGCGTTGTCGCGCTGTCCGAGGGCCTGCGGCGTGAACTCGCGCCCCGAGGGATTGGCGTATCGGTGCTGTGTCCAGGGATCATCCGCACTCAAATCATGAACTCGAGACGCAATCTCCCCAAGCGCTTCGAGGGGGAGCTCCCCGCCCTGCCGACTTCGGGCCCACGTGCCGACGGGATCAATATGCTCCGGGAACGCATCTCTCTGGGCATAGAACCCAACTATGTCGGTGAACTCGTCCGCGAAGGCGTCGAAAAGGACTTGCCATATATCTCCACCGACCTCGAATTTGAGCCGATGATCGAAGCGCGCTTCGCCGCAATCAAGCAAGGCTTTGACCACATCCGCGGGTGCACCCCGAAACGTTGAGCGCGCAGCCCTTCCACCAGCCTTAGCGGCTAAAGCGAATATTCGGGTAGGGCTGAAACCGGATTCAAAGCCGTTGCGCAGTCGACCGCCAATGTCTCAGTTGGGTCAAAATGCGAAGCAATCAGAGTGAACAAAGTCAGTCCGCTCTACCCCACCAAGTGGACCTCAATGAAAGGTGTCGCCACTTCGCTGATGGACCAAGAGCCGCTCGCCGTGCTCCACGCAATCTACCAGTTTAGCCTACAGTTTTAGCGAACCGGCGGAACTTTCTCGATCGACTGCGTCCACCCTGACTTCCGCTCGCGCTTGAGGCTGATCGCGTTCAGTAGCCGCGCGGCGACGATCATCATCAGGACTCCGGCAAAACTGACCACGATCTGCATCGCAAGCCCCTCGGAGAGGTCGAGCAGCGTAAGGTGGCTAGCGAGCGCCAGAAGGACGCCGAGACAATAGATCGGCAGCGAATTCTCGCCACACCACCTTGCGCAGCTCAGCGCCGGCGTTGATAGCGCTCCCCAATTCTGAGGAATGAATCGCAGCACCACAATTGCAAGAGCCACAAAATGCAGCAGCCTTATCGGACTGAGATTCGATTTATCCAATGGAAACACCAGATCCTTCAAAGTTTGCGGGACCAGCGGCTTGATGCTCCAACTCTGTGCAAGGACCAGGCCGAAAATCAGATAGAGAACGGCAAGAACAAGCGCCGGGCGCGACATCATCCATGGCCGGAATTTCCCTCCCTCAACGACGCACCATGCGCCCAGCACGATCAGAAGCTGCCAAGCCAGCGGATTAAAGAACCAGACGCCATTGGGCCAGGCTGGCACACTCCAACCGAAGACGTGCACGAGCGCGTACAGCAACAGGGACGCTCCCAGCGTCACGTTCGGTACTCGCAGCAGCAGCCATAGCAGCGGCGGGAACAGCACGTGAAAAATCACAAAAACCGGCAAGACGTCGGTATTGACGGGCCGGTATTGCAGGATTGCGGCGTGCGCAAGCGTGGCGCCCGGATGCTCGAGCAGAATTCGCGTATTGCTCTCGTCGGCGAGATCATCGCTGCCCGCAAGGTAGACGAGGACGACGCAAGCGAGCGTGAGCAGCAGAAACGCCGCATAGATGTCCCATCCTCGCCGCAGCGAACGGCCAATCATGCCGCTCCAGCCCTCGCGCTCCCGTGCCCTGCCGTAGGCGAGTGCGCAGGTCGCGCCCGAGAGGAACATGAAGATCTCGGCGGCATCGCAGAAGCCGTAGTTGCGCGGTGTCAGCCAGCTCCCGATGTTATTGGGAACGTGATCGAGAAAGATCCACCATAACGCGATCCCGCGACAGATGTCGATACGCAGATCGCGGCCAGCCGCTTTGAACTCCGGCGGAGTTTCGCCGAACCATCGCGTCGAGGTGTGAGTTCGATCATCCATCTGCCGGCCTGTCTGCGCGCGCTCGCACTCATGGGGTCGATAACGCGCGCCAGCTACCCGTTGGATGATGGGGGCTCTTTGGTCGCCCAGCTGCTCCTCTGAGCGCCAGGGTCGGCAGGATCATCGTCCTCCCAAGGCACTTGCAAGGTTATGTCGCCGACGCCCCGTATCAAAAGTTGCTTTCGCATTTCGATGAGACGCGCACGGCAGTATTCGCGAAAAAGCATGTCGACTATGGCGGACATGATCGAATCCCTTCCTGATCACCACGGTTGACGTCCCATGTGACAGATTTCGACCATTTCACCCGGCGGCTGAAAAGGAGCTGTGCCGGGACGTAATTTGTGTCCGACGGACCTTAATGGTGATGCGACGATCAAGGCACGACAGGAAATCGGTAGAGGATAGTCTCGTGCTGCAGAACTTCTGCTCGCGGGTCGATGAGCCCGAGCAGTCGCGAACAGCGTTGTAAAGTTTGACTTGGTCTTGCAACCTGCCAGGGATTTCCAAATAGGATCCGATGGCAGCAATTTGAAATAGAGCCATCACAATCATCCCCTCAAAGGAGATATTTGCACGCGATATTCGCAATCAAAGATTGTCGCAATTTTCCGGTCGCCACGTGAGCCAGTTCACATCAACATCAATCACAGGTGAACGAGACTAGCAGACAAGCGATGTAGCTTCTTGGAGGCCTGCGTACCTCAAGGGACGGTCGGTGCGCAAATTGCAAAGTACGGATACCGACCGCTGGCCTTTCGCTGCATTTGAACCCAATGTCTTATCAAGGCTGGAGGTCCCCATGTCTACGGACGCAGCCGATTTCGTATCGCATCGATTTTCGACGCGCGAACATCCGGAGCGGATGCGACTTCCACTATGGCGCGAGAGCTTTGTGCGGGGGATAGTCCACGTCGATGTCGAGCCTCTTGCGAACATTCCGTTTCAAGTCGACGCAACGCTGCAGGCGATCCGCAGTTTGCGCAGGCTCGCACTGAAAGGCTCGCCAATGCGCTTCCAGCGCTTGCGGACGAGCATTGCCGACGGTGACGACTCGATCGGCCTGATCGTCTCCTCGCCCGGCAAAAGTCAGCTGACGCAGCGGGGCCGCGACGTCGAGCTTTGCGCCGGCGGCGCAGTCTCGATTCTGCATTCGGAGCCCGCCACCGTCACCTATGTCGACGGAATACTATTCGGTCTGGCCGTGCCCCGCGAGGCGCTTGCGCAGCGCGTGACGGACATCGAGAGCCTCGCTATGCGACCGATCCCTCAGCGAAATGAACCGCTTCGTCTCCTCATGGCCTATCTGAAGTCGGCATTCAAGGAGGGGGCTCTGGCCGCCCCCAAGCTGCGTGAAGTCGTCATGGCTCACACCTGTGATCTCGTAGCGCTCGCAGTCGGCGGGTGCGCTCCCTTGGGCGAGAGCGATGCGAGTGCGGTCGTGGCCTCGCGCCACAGTGCCGTCCTCGACTACATCGCGACACACTTTCAGGAGCCCGGGCTCAGCGTCGAAACGGCCGCTCGCTGCCAGGGCATTTCACCTCGCTATCTGCAGCGCCTGATGGCGCTGTCAGGATCGTCGTTCACCGGGCACGTGAATGAGCTACGTCTGCAACTTGCGCTCAAATTGCTGACCGAGGCGCGCGCCGGTGCGCAACTGATTTCCGATATCGCCCTGGAGGTGGGTTTCTCGGACGTTTCGCATTTCAATCGCCTGTTCCGAGCTCGCTTCGGCGATTCGCCGCGTGGGGTTCGCTACATCGGCAGGGATCGCGGCTGAGCGATGTGCTCTTGATCGGCCCATGCGCGAGATGCTGCTACCGAATGTCCGCTTCAGGTCACAAGCTGCCATCACGAAGAAGCAGCGTGGCGTCCGCTATAAGCCCCCAAGCTGACGTTGGCGAGCGCAGCCCCGGCTACGCCGTCCGCAGCACCGGCGCCGGCGGCTGCGACGGCCGGATCAGTGCGAACGCAACCTGGATGATGCCACCGGCCAAGCCCAGCGCCACGCCGATGCGCCAGGCCATGGTGTAGGAGCCGAGCGCGTCGTAGATTACGCCTCCTCCGTACGCGCCGAGGAAGCTGCCGATCTGATGGCTCATGAAGGCGAGGCCCTGGATCATCGCCTGCCAGCGCAGGCCGAACATCTCGGCGACGGCGCCGGCGACCAACGGGCCGACGCCCATCCAGAGGAAGCCCATGATGGCGCCGAACAGCAGCGTCGAGAACGATGTCGCCGGCAGCATGAAGTACCAGGCGAGCGCGAGCGAGCGCAGGATATAGATCCCGCCCAGCAGCGCCAGCTTGTTCCAGCGCTGGCCGGCCCAGCCGAAGAACAGCGAACCCAGCACGTTGAAACCGCCGATCATGCCGAGCGTCTGCGCGCTCAGCATCGGATCGAGGCCGCAGATCGCCAGATAGGACGGCAGATGCGTGGTGAGAAACACGAGCTGCATGCCGCAGACGAGATAGGCGCAGGTCATCACGACGAAGGGGACGTTGCCGAACGCCGCCTTCGCGACGGATGCGGCCGTGGCATCGCCGATATCGTCGGCGGCCGGCTTTGGCAGCGGGACCTGGTCGACGCGTCCGGCATACCAGGCCGCGGGAATCATCAGCACCGACATGACGACGAAGCCGGCGAGCCCGGCGCGCCAGCCAAAACCCTCGTTGAGCATCTGCCCGATCGGCGCGGACAGCAGCGCGCCAAGCGAGCCCGCGCCGGAGACGATGCCGAGCACGGTGGAGCGCACCGTCGCGGGCACCGCGCGCGCGGCCACCGACATCGCGATCGCCGCCGCGGTGCAGGCCAGCGACGTCCCGATCAGCACGCCGGCGCCGATCATGATGCTGACGAGCCCGTTCGCGGTCGCCATCAGAATGAGGCCCGCAATGTACATCAGCGATCCCACGATCATGATCGGGCGGAAGCCGTAGCGCACCGTCATCGCGCCTGCGAGCGGCTGGAGAAAGCCCCAGGCGAGGTTCTGCACGGCGAGCGCCAGCGTGAAGTCGGACACCGACAAATGGATGTCGTGCGTCAACGGCTGCATGAAGATGCCGAGGCTCTGCCGCAGCCCCATGCTCAGCGTCAGCATGATCGAGGCGCCGATCAGGATGGGCAATGTCGGACGGAGGACCTGCAAAAGGGGCATATTCTTCTCCCTCGTCGGCGCGACGCGCGCGCCGGCGTCTGCAATTCTCAATGATTTTGGTTACACAGACCTGTGTACTTAGGCTATGAAAGGTCCATGCTGTCAAGCGAACAGGACCCGCAGCTCCGCATGGCTCCCCCGCCCACACCACAGACGATGAAGGAGCGGATCCTCGAGACCGCCGACAAGCTGTTCTATCTGCAAGGCATTCGCGCCATCGGCGTCGACACCATCGCGGCCGAGATCGGCATCTCCAAGCGCACGCTCTATAACCACTTTCCCTCCAAGGACGCGCTGATCGCGGCCTATCTGGAGCGCCGTTTCGTAGCTCCGCGCCCCTCCGACAAGCCGCCGGCCGAGCAGATTCTTGGCACCTTCGATTCGCTGGAGCGGCGCTTTGCGACCAAGGATTTTCGCGGCTGCCCGTTCGTCAATGCGGTCGCCGAGCTCGGGCCAAAGGACCGCGCCGTGAAGAAGATCGCAATCGCCTTCAAGGAAAGCCGCCGCGTCTGGTTTCGCGAGCGGTTGAAGGAGCTCGGCGTCACGGAGGCGGATGCGCTCGCTACCCAGCTCGTGCTCCTTGTCGATGGCTCGATCGCGCAGGACCTCGTGCGCGACGACCCTGCGATGGCCCGCGCCGCGAAGGAAGCGGCCAAGGTGCTGCTGCGGAATGCGGGGGTGGATGTGGGTGATGCGGAGAAGCAAGCCGTGACGCACAGCAAGCGCACGCCACACTGAGCACTGCTGCCGCATCACTCGGTGTCATCACCCGCGAAAGCGGGTGATCCAGTGTTCCAGAGACAGTGGGGCTAGAACCGAGAAGCCGCGGCGTACTGGATTCCCCGCTTTCGCGAGGAATGACAGTGGAGCTTGTGGGGACGCGACGACACCTGACTATACGTCAGGACCAATTCGCGATCCTACCAAAATGCTCCTGTTTTGCCCGACGTGTCAAATGCCTGTGCAACCGGCATAGGCCGCCTTGCTGCCTGCGCAAGCCATTGATCCGACTAACGCCGGCTACTGTGCATGGGGTTGTTTTCGCATTTTTATGCGCAGGCGGCCTCACGCCGCCTGCGACACCACCCGATTGCGGCCGTCGTGCTTGGCGCGGTAGAGCGCGGTGTCGGCGCGCTTGAGGACGTCGGCGACCGCCTCGCCCTTCTGCTCAAGCGTGGTGAGGCCGATCGAGATCGTGACCTCGATGCGCTTGGTGCCCTTGTGGACGGCGAACGGCTCGCCCGCGATCGAGCGGCGCAGGCGCTCGGCGACCATGCCGGCGACGTGGAGATCGGTCTCCGGCATCACGATGACGAACTCCTCGCCGCCGTAACGGCAGGCGAGATCAATGCCGCGGATCGATTTTCGCACGCGCACCGCGAACTCGCGCAGCACGTCGTCGCCGGCGTCGTGGCCGTAATTGTCGTTGATCGACTTGAAATAGTCGATGTCCAGAATCATCAGCGCCAGGGGCTTGCCGCGGGTCGAGGCCTGCTCGGCGAGCGTCGCCAGATGGCTCTCCATGTAGCGGCGATTGTGCAGGCCGGTGAGCGCGTCGGTGATCGCCATCTCGATCGAGTTCTGCACGTTGTCTCGGAGATGATCGGTGTAGCGGCGGCGGCGGATCTGGGTGCGGGCGCGCGCCAGCAGCTCGGTCTTGTCGATCGGGCGCAGCAGGTAGTCGTTGACGCCGATCTCGAGGCCGCGGAGCAGCCGCGTCGAGTTTTCGGGGTCCGCGATCGCCAGGATCGGCACGTGGCGCGTGCGCTCCAGCGAGCGCGCCTGGCTGCACAGCCTGAGGCCGTCGAAATTGTTGAGGTCGAGCGAGACGATCAGCAGGTCGTAATTGCCCTCGGCGGCGTGGAACAGCGCCTCCGTCGGGTTCGGCTCGACGTCGATGGTGTGCTCCGCGGCGAGGATCGTCGCCAGCCGCTCATAGGAGGACTGCCGGTCGTCGACCAGCAGAATGCGGCCGCCCCGGCCGGTGTCGGCCACGGCGCTGCGCTCGGGCGCCTGCATGCCGATCTCGAGCGAGGTGATGGCGCGCATGCGCAGCTCATCGGTCATCATCTTCAGCCGCGTCAGCGAGCGCACGCGTGCGATCAGCACGACGTCGGAGACGGGTTTTGTCAGGAAATCGTCGGCGCCGGCTTCCAGCCCGCGATTGCGGTCGGCGGGGCTGTCGAGCGCGGTGACCATCACGACGGGGATGTGGTGCGTCGCCGGATCGGTCTTCAGGCGGCGGCAGACTTCAAAGCCGTCCATGTCGGGCATCATCACGTCGAGCAGGATGATGTCGCATTCGGCGCGGCTGGCCAGCGCCAGCGCCTCGGTGCCGTTCGAGGCGGTCATCACGTCGAAATATTCGGCGGACAGGCGAGCTTCGAGGAGTTTGACGTTGGCGGGAACGTCATCGACAACCAGGATACGCGCGGACACTTTGAACTCACTTCCTATCCGATAAAACGCCGGACCGTCTCAATGAATTTGCCGACCGAGATCGGCTTGGACAAATAGGCCTCGCAGCCGCCCTCGCGGATGCGCTCTTCGTCGCCCTTCATCGCGAACGCCGTGACCGCGACGACGGGAATGGCACGCAGCTCCGGATCGTCCTTGATCCAGCGCGTCACCTCGAGGCCCGAGACCTGCGGCAATTGGATATCCATCAGCACGAGGTCGGGCCGCATCTTGCGAACGAGGTCGAGCGCCTCGTAGCCGTTGCTGGTGCCGGAGGTCTGGTAACCGTGCGCCTCCAACAGGTCGCGGAAGAGCTTCATGTTGAGCTCGTTGTCTTCCACGATCAGGACGGTCTTAGCCATCCCGCCCTCCTGATTGGCACGAAGCCCTATACATGTGACGCCTCAGGCGCCGCTCGCCGGCGCTTCGAAAACTGGATTCAAACTAGCCTCAGATTCGCTTGAGTTTCGTTAAACCCGAGGGCCGACTTTCTGCGATGTGGTTTCCAGTTGCTTGTCGGCGGTCTTGAGACTCGGGCATGATGGCTGCAAAGTAGACACCGAAAGTTAATGGAAAGGCAAACTGGCCCCTTGAAAAAGCCTGTTCACAACCCTCGCGAAGTGGCTGAAATCGTTGCAATTCAGGCCCTCTCTTTCATTGCGAGCGAGCCCGAGAGGCTCGGCCTGTTCCTGGCTGAGACAGGCGTCGGTCCGGAGACTCTGCGCAATGCCGCCTCGGACCCGAATTTCCTCCTCAGCGTGCTCGATTTCGTGATGCGCGATGACGCCACCGTGAAGGCCTTTGCCTCGACCGCGGAGCTGCATCCGACCAACGTTGCTGCGGCGCGGCAGGTGCTGGGCGACGCGCTCGGCGACCCCTCCTGGGAGCGCGACGTGCCGTGACCGTTCCTGATACGGTCGGGCCCCGCTGCTTCTGCCGGGATTGTCTGGCCGATCTGGATATGGGCGTGCGGCGCTGCTCCGCCTGCGGTTCCCCTCGCCTCGTCCGCCACCGCGCGCTGTCGAGCCTGACCATCGCCCATATCGACTGCGACGCCTTCTATGCGACGGTCGAGAAGCGCGACAATCCTGACATCGCCGACAAGCCCGTCATCATCGGCGGGGGCAAGCGCGGCGTGGTATCGGCGGCCTGCTACATCGCGCGGACCTATGGCGTGCGCTCGGCCATGCCGATGTATAGGGCGCTCGAGGCCTGCCCGCACGCGACCGTGATCCCGCCCGACATGGCGAAGTACGTCCGTGTCGGCCGCGAGGTGCGCCAGGCCATGCAGGCGCTGACGCCGCTGGTCGAGCCGCTCTCGATCGATGAGGCCTTTCTCGATCTGTCGGGCACCGAGCGGGTGCACGGCATGGTTCCAGCCAAGGTACTCGCGCGGTTCGCGCGCAACATCGAGCGCGACATCGGCATCTCCGTGTCGGTCGGCCTGTCCTGCAACAAGTTCCTGGCCAAGATCGCCTCCGACCTGGACAAGCCGCGCGGCTTTGCCGCGCTCGATCAGGAGGAAGCCCGTTCGATGCTGGCGGAGAAGCCGGTCGGCTTCATCTTCGGCGTCGGCCCGGCCACGCAGGAGCGCCTGGTGCAGCGCGGCTTCCGGATCATCGCCGACCTGCAAAAGGCCGACGAGATCGAGATGATGCGGCAGTTTCCGAGCGACGGCCGCAGGCTGTGGCGGCTCGCCCGCGGCATCGACGACCGCCGCGTCGAGCCCGATCGGGGCGCCAAGACGATTTCGAGCGAAACCACCTTCGAGACCGACATCCGCGATTTCGCGACGCTGGAGAAGATCCTGTGGCGGCTGTGCGAGAAGACGTCGTCGCGGCTGAAAAGCAGCGAGCTTGCCGGCTCGACCGTCACGCTGAAGCTGAAGACTGCCGATTTCCGCCAGCGCACTCGCTCGCAGTCGATCGCAGCCCCGACGCAGCTTGCCGCCAAGATCTTCTCGATCTGCCGCGAGATGCTGGCGAAGGAGATCGATGGCACCCCCTTCCGCCTGATGGGCGCCGGCGTCAGCGCGCTGCGCGAGGGCTCGCCTGCCGACGACACCGATATGCTTGACCGCCGTGCCGCGCACGCCGAGCGCGCGGTGGACAGTCTGCGCAAGAAGTTCGGCAACTCCGCCGTCATTCGCGGCATCGCGTATGATGGCCCTGAAACAGGACAGCAGGAGTGATCGAGTCCTGCTCAATTCAGTCGCGTTCGAAGATCCGTGCACCGGGATAGACACGCCGGGCATACTGAACGACCAACTGCCGATCCTGAGTCGCCAGGAACGGAGTTCGGATCTGACAAGACCCGACGATGAGGTGCCACAGGCCGTTGAGCTTTCCAATCATGACGTTCATTTGAGCTTCCTCGCAGTGACCCGAGTAGACTCAAATTGTAAGAATCTCCCGCCGTCGCCCAATTGTACCAGCGTAAGGTCAGCGTATGAGAAGGATTGGAAGAGATATACAAAGGTATGTTGGCAAGCCCCCTATCAGGTTCCGGCGCTGATGGGTTTCCATCCGAACGCGCTGAGAGGCTGACCATCGTGACAGGCGAACGCGACCTCGACGCGCTGTTGAGGAACATGAAGCCGGAGCTGCTGGACGGCATCTTCGTGTTTTGCACGATCCCACCCAGCGAGCCCATTCCCGCAGCGGTCAACCCGCTGCTGACGTTCCGCGAGCAGGAAGGAACCACGCTGGTGATCCTGCGCGAAGAAGCCGAGGCGTCGGGCTTACGCTACGCGTTTGCCTCGCGCCTGATCACCCTTACGGTTCACTCTGCACTCGACGCGGTGGGCTTCCTGGCTGCGGTCACGGCCCGCCTGGCCGAAGCCGGCATCAGCGTGAATGCGGTGTCGGCCTTCCACCACGATCATCTTTTCGTGCCTGCTGACAGGGCCGATGAAGCGATGGCTGTTTTGCGAGCTATGTCCGCGGCAAAGTAGGATGGGTAGAGCGAAGCGAAACCCATCGAGCACAAAGGTGATGGGTTTCGCTTCGCTCTACCCATCCTACGGTCGTTTCAATCCGCGACCGCCACCGCCTCGATCTCGATCAGCCATTCCGGCGCGGCGAGCGCGGAGACGCCGACGAGGGTGCTGGCCGGCGGCTCCATGCCCTCGAAGAAGGCCGAGCGGGCCTTGCCGATGATCGGGCGCAGCTCCGGCTTGTAGTTCACGACGAAGGTCGTGATCTTGACGATGTTGGCGTAGGTCGCGCCGGCCGCCTTCAGCGCATGGCCGAGATTCTGCATCACCTGCGTCGTCTGCGCGGCAATATCGCCCTCGCCGACGATCCGTCCCTCCTCGTCCACCGACACCTGGCCAGAGATGTAGATGGTACGCGCACCGGAAGCGGTGACGACGTGGGAATAGGCGGGATTGTGATGCAGGCCGCTGGGGCGGAGATGGTCGAGCTTGGGCATGGTGCTTGCCTCCCGGGTTTGTGGTTGGGAGGGAGCGTAGCTGGGGACGATGACAAGGGCTAGCCCGTCATTGCGAGGAGCTCTTGCGACGAGAAATCCAGACTGCTTCCGCTGCGGGATTCTGGATTGCTTCGCTGCGCTCGCAATGACGAAGGAGAGACAAGCCCTCAATTGCAGGGCTTGCTGTCCTTCACGTCGAACTTGCCCATCGCGCCGGAAATCACAAAATCGTTGTAATCGAGCACGAGCTGGCGCGAAACGCCGTTTTCGTAGAGCTCGAACGCCATCGCGTAGACCGGCGTCTGCTCACCTTCCTTCTGCTGGGCGTCGCGGTCGAAATAGCTGACGGTGATCGGCCAGCGCTTGAGCGACTTCATGTGCTCGTCCGTGGTCGACGGGTCGGCCGAGGTGGCGCGCTCGGCGGGAATCGGCTGACCGATCACGGTCAGCGTGTTGTAGACCTTCTGGCCGTCGTCGGAGCCGTCATAGACCGACAGCTCGAGCAGCGACTTGCCCTCCTTGGCGGCGGCAATGATGCGCTGGATCTGCTCGGTCGGGAACACGATCTTGCCGTCGAGGGTGAAGCTCTTCGGCGCCGGCAGCTTCAGCTTGACGTTGATGTGGTCGCCGTCGCGCTCGGCCGAACCATCGACCCGGCCGGCGTCGGTCTCGTTCATCCGCGTCTCGATCTTGAAGCGGTAGCTTTTTCCTGCGGCGTCCTCCCAGGAGTTGGAGCGGAGGTCGCTGAGCGTGAGCTTGCCCTCGCCGCTGTCGAGCTCGGAGACCTGGCGGAATTCGGAGGTGTAGCCCTCGCACGAGCTTCCCGTGAAATTGTAGAGGATGCGGCCGCGCGCGCTGTTGACCGAATTGGAGCGCGATTTGACGAGGCTGAGGTCATAGAGCGCCTGGTGCGCAAGGAACGGACCGCTGGCAGCCTGCGCTCCACCGCCTGCGCCGAAAGCGGCCGCCGCGAGCGCCATCACACCAAGCGAAGTCCGGAAAAGGTGCACCATGTGTCATCCCTGGGGAAAGCGCAGATTCGACATTTTAATGACCGTTCCATTGCGTCGCAACTGAGGCCGTTTCACGTAAAGTTGCGGCCCCCGCCTTGAACCTGCTGCCCGGCCACAACAAAATGCAGTCGCTCCGGTTGCTTGCATGTGGCGGCACGATGGGCGAAACAGGGCGCGCCCGGCCTCCAAACGGACGCAGCCGGGCGGATGAAATTTGGACAACGAGGTCGAACATGGCGGGCACGGTCGAGCAGAAACTGGCGGAACAGGGCATCAAGCTGCATGAGGCCCCCACCCCTGTCGCCAATTACGTGCCGTTCGTGCGCACCGGCAACCTGCTGTTCGTCTCCGGCCAGGTCTGCTTCGACCCCGCCGGAAAGCTGATCGCCAAGGGCAAGCTCGGTGCCGGCGTTTCGATCGAAGACGGCGCTGCCGCCGCACGCGGCTGCGCCGTCAATCTGCTGGCCCAGGTCAAGGCGGCGCTCGGCGACCTCGACAAGGTCGTGCGTGTGGTGCGCCTCGGCGGCTTCATCAACTCGGCACCCGACTTCCTGGACGGGCCGAAGGTGCTCAACGGCGCCTCCGACCTGATGGTAGCCGCCTTCGGTGACAAGGGCCGCCACGCCCGCACCACCGTCGGCGTCGCCTCGCTGCCCGCGGACGCAGCGGTCGAAGTCGAAGGCGTGTTCGAGGTCGCCTGACACGGAGCTGACGGCGTTGCGCGCCCCTGATTGGCTGACAGCCCGGCCGGTCGCCCATCGCGGCCTGCATGACATTTCCCGTGGCATCGTGGAAAACATGCCGGGCGCGGTGCGGGCTGCCATCGCAGGCAATTTCTCGATCGAGATCGACATCCAGCTCTCCGCCGACGGCGAGGCCATGGTGCATCATGACCACGCGCTCGGCCGTCTCACCGAGATCGCCGGCGAGGTGGTGTCGAAGACCGCGGCCGAGTTGAAGGCAGTCAAGTTCAAGGACACGGACGAGCGGATGATGTCGCTCAGCGATCTCTGCGCCATGGTCGCTGGCCGCGTGCCGCTGGTGATCGAGGTGAAGAGCCATTTTGGCGGCGACCGCAAGCTGGTGAAGCGGATGGCCGAGGTGCTGGCGTCCTATCAGGGCCCCGCCGTCGGCATGTCGTTCGATCCCGACCAGGTGCTGGCGCTGCGCGAGCTGCTCCCCTCCCGCCCGCGCGGCATCGTCGCGCAGCGGACCTATGAGGACGAGTACTGGGCGAAGCTGACGCAGGCGCAGCGCGACAGCATGCTGTACCTGCGTCACGGCTTTCAGACCCAGCCGCATTTCGTCGCCTTCAAGGTCGACCACCTGCCGGCCCCCGCCCCCTGGATCGCCCGCAACGTCCTCGGCTGCGCCCTGCTCGGCTGGACCGTGCGCACCCAGGAGCAGCGGACGCGAGTCGGGCAATATGCGGATCAGATGATCTTTGAGGGGTTCGTGCCGTAGGGGCTCCCTCCGCCGTCATTGCGAGGAGCCCTTGCGACGAAGCAATCGAGAATCCCTCCACGGAGACAGCCTGGATGGCCTCGCTGCGCTCGCAATGACGGCGGTGGTGGCCGCTAGACCTGCGTTCCCGCCCTCTTGAAGTCGCTGCTGCAATGCACGATCTTGGGCACGATGGCATCATCTGAAATCACACTCGAGGCTGTACCCTCGATTGGCGAGGTATCTGCGGAGGATTGGGACGCCTGTGCCAATCCCGACAAGGCTTGCAACGGGCATGGCGCGGGAACCTCATCCGGGCTTCCAGGCGATTCCCCCGGCCTCTCAAAACCCGCCTATAACCCGTTCGTCTCGCACGCGTTTTTATCCGCAATTGAGAAATCGGGTTCGGCCACCATCCGCACCGGCTGGGGACCGCGGCATCTGGTGGCCAAGGTCGATGGCCGCGTCGCCGGGGTCGTGCCCTGCTATCTGAAATCGCATTCCCAAGGCGAGTACGTCTTCGACCGCGGCTGGGCGGACGCCTATGAGCGCGCAGGTGGACGGTACTATCCGAAACTCCAGGTCTCGGTTCCCTTCACCCCGGCCACCGGGCCCCGGCTGCTGGTCCGCGACGGCGTCGACCGCGAGCGCATCGCTGAAGCGCTGGCGAGCGGGCTGGTGGCGCTGTGCGGCGTCAGCAAGGCCTCCTCTGTGCACGTGACCTTCGCGCGTGAGGCGGAGTGGACGCGGCTCGCCGGGCACGGCTTCCTCCAGCGCACCGATCAGCAGTTCCACTGGCATAACGAGGGATTTGCGACCTTCGACGATTTCCTCACCACGCTCAATTCGCGCCACCGCAAGTCGATCAAGCGCGAACGGCGTGATGCGCTTGCAGCCGGCATCACCATCCACTGGCTCACCGGCAGCGACATCACCGAGGATGCCTGGGACGCCTTCTTCGAATTCTACATGGAGACCGGCTCGCGCAAATGGGGCCGGCCTTATCTCACGCGCGAATTCTTCTCGCTGATCGGCGAGACCATGAGCCAGGACGTGCTGCTGGTGATGGCCCGCCGCAACGGCCGCTGGATCGCGGGCGCGATCAACTTCATCGGCTCGGATACGCTATTCGGCCGCAACTGGGGCGCGGTCGAGCATCATCCGTTCCTGCATTTCGAGGTCTGCTACTA
This sequence comes from Bradyrhizobium sp. Pa8, assembly GCF_052588265.1. Lineage (NCBI taxonomy): Bacteria > Pseudomonadati > Pseudomonadota > Alphaproteobacteria > Hyphomicrobiales > Nitrobacteraceae > Bradyrhizobium > Bradyrhizobium sp. Pa8. The sequence continues at coordinate 5,563,624 of NZ_CP176767.1, forward strand.
TCAGGCGATCGATTTCGCGATCAAACACGGCCTCGACAACGTCGAGGCCGGCGCACAGGGTGAGCACAAGATCGCGCGCGGCTACCTGCCGCGGACGACCCATTCCGCCCACTTCATCGCCGATCCCGGCCTGCGCCGCGCCATCGACGATTACCTCAAGCGCGAGCGCGCCTATGTCGCCGAGGCCGGACGGGAGCTGGCCGAGCTCGGCCCGTTTCGGAAAGGCGTCGACGAGGCGCCTTGACGGTTTGCCACGGCTGGTGACAGTAAGCGCAAAATTCGAGGAGCCGCCGCCATGACCGCCTACGACCCCAACAACATCTTCGCAAAGATCCTGCGCGGCGAGTTTTCCTGCCACAAGGTCTATGAGGACGAGCATGTGCTGGCGTTCCTCGACATCATGCCGCGGGTATCGGGCCACACGCTGGTGATCCCGAAGGCCCCTGCCCGCAACATCCTCGACATCAAGCCTGATGACTACGCCCACGTCGCCCGGGGCGCGCACAAGATCGCGGCCGCCGCAATGAAGGCGTTCGAGGCCGACGGCATCACCGTGCAGCAGTTCAACGAGCCCGCCGGCGGCCAGGTGGTGTTTCATCTCCACATGCACGTGATGCCGCGCCACGACGGCGTGGCCATGCTGCCGCCCGCCAGCCGCAAGGAAGACGTCAAGGTCCTGGAAGAGAACGCGGCCAAGCTGATCGCGGCGCTGAAGAGCTGATCGTCATTCCGGGGCGCGCGAAGCGCGAACCCGGAATCCATTCATCCACTGTCTCTGCCGCACAATGGATTCCGGGCTCGACGCTTCGCGTCGCCCCGGAATGACGCAGGAGAGACTTCACTCCGTCTGAAAATCCCCTGCCTGCGGCGCGGCCAGCGGCGTGAATTCGCAACGATCCGGCTTAATATCGATCAGCGGCGTGTTGTCGATGCAGTCGAGCCCGCGCACCAGAATGGCATTGCCCTCGATGCCGACGAGCTTGACGATCGAGGTGCCGATCGGGTTGGGCCGGACCGGTGAGCGCAGCGAAAACGTGCCGCGGGTCTTCTCGTTGTTCTTGGGGCTTTGCAAGACGATGTCGCGGCGCGACTTGTCGAGCCAGTAGAGCACTTCGAGATTGCTGTAGAAATCGACGCCCTTGATGGCCGGCACGAACGGCTCGAAGATCTCGAGCCGGCACACCGGGCCGTCCTGACGCCCCTGTCGCGGCGTCTCCATCCGCGAGGTCCAGGGCGTGCGGATGCGGCCGATGAAGACGAGGCCGGCATCCTCCGTCGACGGCAACTCGATGGCGACCTCACCCTCGCGGAGCTCGTTTTCGCGAACCATATTTCCAGTTCCTTGCTGTTCGCCGGTGGTTTTAGCCTAACCACCACTTCCCGGCCAGCATGAAGACCTCGCCTGTGACCACGCCCGCGAAGATCGAGCGGCGGGTCAGCAGGAAGACGATGATGCTTGCGCCGACCGCACCATAGCGCAAGACGTCCGGCACGCTGGCGAGCGCCCCCGGCGGCTCCACCACGATCTGGGCGATGACGCCTGCCAGGATGGCGGTGGCGACCGCCCTCACCCAGACCAGGAGCTCCGAGCCCTCGTCGATGCCACCGCCGAACCACAGGCCCAGCATGCGCCATATCTGATTAGGAACAACGCCGGCGACGAACAGCACGACAAGCGCATGCCAGTCGCCGATGAGCTGCGCAAAGCTCATGCGCGCACCTCCCGCCACCAATGCACGCCATAGGCGATCGTGCCGGCCACGAGGCCACTGACGAGGATGTCGAGGCCGGAGTTCATCTTTGCGGCAATCGGATAGAGCAGAACCCCGAGCGTCAGCGCGACGACGTCGGCGACCTCGCGGCTGTTGCGCGCGGTCGAGAACAGGAACGACAGCGGCGTCAGCATCAGGATCGCCGCGCCAAGCGTCTGCGTCAGGTTGGCGGCAAGGAAATAGCCAACGGTGTTGGCGGTGAGACATACCGAGACCAGGCCGAAGCCAAGTCCGTTGACGAAGGCGATGCGCCGCTCGCGCGGCACCTGCGGCAGGAAGCGATGACATTCGACCCACAGCGTCACGGCGGTGAGATGCGCCGCAAAGAACAGCTCGCGCCGCTTGGTCGTCGGCGTGCGCATCAGGGGCAGCACCGAGACCACCATGGGAAACAGCCGGATCGCGCTGACGGTGACTGCGATCGCCGATTGGATGATGGTCGCGCCGGAGCCGAGCGTGGTGATCAAAATGATCTGCGCGGGGCCCGCCCAGACGAACAGCGTCGAGCAGAGCGCCCAAAGCAGGCTGAAATGGGTGTCGTGGGCGAGCGCGCCGATGCCGAGATAGGTCGCGAACAGGACAAGCGTGAGGATCGTCTGCGTGATCGAGCGCAGCCCCCACGCAAAGGCTCGCCAGGGACTTTGCCATTGAGGTGAATCGAGCGGAGGAAGCGCCACGGGGAGTTTTGGTCGGGGTTGCGGAATCGTGCCCGCATAACGGGCAATGCCGCGGCCGACGTCAAGGAAGCGCGCGGCGGGGCTGGCATGCGCAGGGGAGAAGTCCCCTACCCGCTCACACCCCGGTTCTTCAGCACGAAGCAGGCACCGCCGGCCTTCCGTATCCGGCCGCACAAATCATCCGCCTCGTTGCGCGTATCGGCGCCGATGCGCACCTGATAGAACGCACGCGTGCCGCGGCTGCGCATCACCGAACTCAGCAGGCTCGGATCGCGCTCGCCAATCACCGCGGTCAGCCGCGTGACGGCGCGGGAATACATCGCCAGCGCCCGGTTGCGGTCGAAGCCGGCAGCGAGCTGTACGCCCCAGACCTTTGCGGCAGCGAGCTCCACATGCTGTTCGAGCTCGGCGACGAAGGCATTCGGCGCGCGCTTCAGAAGCGCCATGAGATCGCGGCAGCTCGTCGGCGGCGAACTCGGCGGCCCCTTTCTGGTGCTGCCGACCTTGGCCCAGGCATCGACACTCGTGCCGGTGATGGCGAATACGTAGTTGCGCGTCTGCTCCGGCATCGGACCGGTACCAGCGAGCCATTCCTGCACCCGGCGCGGGCCGGCGTTGTAGGCAGCAGCCGCAAGACCGAGATTGCCGAACTGGTTGCGCAGCTCGTTCAAGAACTCCGCCGACTTCGGCAGCGCCTGCACCGGATTGAAGGGATTGAGCAGCCCGCGCTCGCTGGCAGTGCCCGGCATGAACTGCGCGATCCCCTGCGCATGCTCGCCGCTGCGCGTCATGGGCCCCACGGCATCGGCCTGGAATCGGCTTTCCTGCCAGATCACGCGTGCGAAGAATTCCAGCGGCAGATTGGCATCCCGTGCGGCGGCCTCGACGATCAGGCAGATCGATTCCCGCGTATCGCTCTCGCGCACGGCTGGCTTCTCCGGTGGCATCGCGAGCTCCTCGACGCTCGGATGTACGAACCGGCTCGGCGCCTCCTGGCCAAGCGCCGGCCACGCCGCGACGGCGTGGCACAACACAGCGAGAACCCGGGCTAAGCGCATGGCCTCCACAATACCGGACAAATCGGACCTTGACTTGGGGGCCCAGCCAACTAGCAACGGGCGACGATATCAACGCCGGTCCCGCCCTGATGGTTACAATCTATTTTGATCTCGACGGCACGCTGACCAACCCAAAACCCGGGATCACCCGCTCGATCCAGTACGCGCTGGAGCGGCTGAACGTCGCGGTGCCGAGCGAGGATGAGCTGGTCTGGTGCATCGGCCCGCCCCTGCATGCGAGCCTGGAAAAGCTCACCGGGAGCTCGGAACTCGCCGACCGCGCGCTCTTGCTCTATCGCGAGCGTTTCAGTGACGTGGGCCTGTTCGAGAACGAAGCCTATGCCGGCATCATCGACACCCTGACGACGCTTGCCGCGACAACACCGCGCATGTTCGTGGCGACCAGCAAGCCCGCGGTCTATGCCAACCGCATCGTCGATCATTTCGGCTTGCGGCCGTATTTCGAGCGCGTGTTCGGCTCCGAGCTCGACGGCACGCGTGTCGACAAGCGCGACCTGCTGCGCTACGCGCTCGTCGAAGCGAAGGTCGACCCCGGCAGCGCGATCATGATCGGCGATCGCAGCCACGACGTGATCGGCGCCCGCACCAACGGCATGACCGCAATCGGCGTGCTCTATGGCTACGGCAGCGAGGCCGAGCTTCGGGATGCCGGCGCGCATCACATCTGCGCCGCGCATCCCGAACTGCTCGGCCACTGCGCAGCCTAGGCGCTGACGGTCTCGACCGCCGCCAGCATGCCGGTCTTCGAATGGCAGTTCAGATATTCAAAGAACTGCTCGTCCGCGGCGGCCACCGTGACCTCGTGATAGAGCCGTAGCTTTGCCGACGGCCCGAGCGTCGACAGATATTTCATCGCCGCGCCGAATATCTTGACGTGGGTCGGATGCGACTCCGCCCAGCGCTCCAGTGCGGCGAGGCTCTTCCACCAGCTCTGGCCGTAGGACTTTTCGCTCACTTTGCCGTCGGCGGAGAGCACCTGCATGTAGCGGTTGGCATAGCAGCCGATGCCAAGCCCGTTGTCGCGCAGGAAATCCATGCCCTCGCGCAGCACCGGCTCGACGTCGTCGAGGTAGAGCTTGCGCTCGGATGCCTCCGTGTCGCTCCAGTCCTGCCCGGAGCGGATCAGGCAGAGATTGTCGTGCGCCTTCACCCGCAGCCGCGCGCCGTCGCGGATCAATTCCGGCGCGCCGCCCGGCGTCATCGGATCAGTCTGCGACAGCGGAATGCGATCGCGCATGCCGCCCCAATAGGCGTGCTCTTGCACCTCGCCGCTCATGCCGTCGGCGATTGCGGCCACGCCCTCGGGCCGGTCGAGCGAGGAGAACAACGTCTCGTGCCGGGCGACCGAGGGACGCAATACCTCGATGAAGGTGCCGACGCCCTCGCGCCGGTTCTCGGTCCAGGCCGCGCGCGCCGGTGCAAACCAGGTGTCGAAGCGCGCGACGTCGTCCCAATAGGCAACCGACACGACGGTCTCATAACCGGCGCGATCGACGTAGCGGGCGCGATCCCAATGCGAAGGCCCGCCCTCGGCAGCAAACCGCGCCGCGATCTCGGCGAGTGCCGCCGTCGCGGCCGCCGGCGCAGCGCCACGATACTGCACACCGAAATAGGCCATCACGACGCGGCTCACGGCGGGCTTGTAGCGCGCCACGAACGACGGATATGGCGGCTGGTAATCGTCCGGCACGCGCTTGTGGCGCGTGCGCTGGGTCTCGAGATGCAGAGGAATTGCGGATTCCATGATCGTACCCTCCCCTTGATCCCGGCGATCAGCTCGCCGCCGCCGCGACGTCCGTGGGCTCAATGGTGTCGACCGGCAGCGCGAACTGCTCGACGCGCTGGTATCGCTTCTTGTTGAGCAGGAGCCGCGTCACGTCGGGCCGCGAATAATGCCCGGCAGGATCGGCGGCGTTCTTGGCAACCCCGATGGCGCCGAGATCGATCTCGGCAATCAGCAGCCCTTCCTGGTCCGGCGCCAGCTTGTCGCCGATCTGGCTGCCGTCGGGACCGTAGATCGCGGCGAATCCGCCGCCCACATGCAGCAACGCATTCTTGTCCGGCCGGTCGCAGAGCTCATCGATCATGGCCTGCGAGACCGTCGCGCATGGCGCGAGCACGAAGCAGGAGCCTTCCACCGCATAGACGCGCGAGGCGGCATTGTTGACCTCGGCGCCGAGCGCCGGCGCAAAGGGATCGTAGAGCGAGAAGCTCGGCCAGGCCGCGACATGCACCTGCTCGTTCTGGGCGTACATCGCATATTTCGACAGTGGCTGGAGATGCTCCCAGCAGCACAGTGCACCGATGCGGCCGATGTCCGATCTTGCGTGGACGGCGAGATCGCTGCCGTCACCCTCGCCATAGACCGTGCGCTCGGCATGGGTCGGCCGCAGCTTGCGGCGCTTTGCGATGGTCTCGCCGTCAGGCCCGATCAGCCATTGCGCCAGATAGAGACTGCCGCCGTCGCGCTCGGACAGGCCGAGCACGGCGGTGAGCTTTGCCTTGCGCACGGCGTCGCGCAGCCGCTCGGCCTGCGGACTGTCATAGGACAGCGAGTTGTCGAAGTAGCGCTGCACGAAGCCGCGGCCGATCGCCCAGGCCGGCGAGTCCATCCAGATATGCCAGGGGTAGCCGGGGATGAAGGCCTCCGGAAAGGCGATCAGCTTGGCGCCGTTCTCGGCCGCGTCCCTGATCAGCGCGATCGACTTGTCGATCGAGGCGTCGAGATCCAGCCAGGCCGGCGCCGCCTGCACCACCGCGACCTTGTATTTCGGATGTTCGATACCCATTCCCGCCTCCATTGCCGGTTGATCGGAAGCCACGTCCGATGCAGTCTATTTGGCCAAGCCACCCGGCCGGGCGCTCGACCGCAGTGGAACAAAAACTCGACTGGCCGGGATCGTCGCCGGGTACGGGATTTGCCTTCGGTCTGGCTGGATCTGCGCCGACATTTGGTTTGCAGGATGTGAAAGGGAGGCTGTCCAGATGCCAATCCAGTTCACGACAGACGGCAGCCCCGGCTACCGGCGGCTGGCGCTGTGGCAGGACATCGTCTGCGACGTCTTCGTCGGGCTCGACTGCAAGTCCGACCTCGGCAGCGCCTTTCGCGGCTCGGTCACGCAGGCCCCGCTCGGCAAGGCCGTGTGCTCCGAGGTCTGCTCCGACCGCCAGCACGTGTTCCGGACGCCGTCCCGCATCGCGCGTTCGGATCAGGATTTTGTCCTGGTCGCGCTCGGCAATCGCGGCAACGGAGGCGTGGTGCAGGACGGCCGGGAGACCGTGATCCATCCCGGCGAGTTCGCGCTCTACGACACGACGCGTCCCTATGAGCTGAAGTTCAACGACGCCTTCACGCAGACGATCTTCAAGGTGCCCCGCGAAATGCTGCAGCGCCGGCTCGGCGCCACCGAGACGCTCACCGCGATGTCGTTCGGCGCCGATGTGCCGCTCGAACGGCTCGCCTATGATTTCATCTTCAGGCTTTGCCAGAGCGCGGACCGACTTGCCCCGGACAACGCTGCGGCGTTGTCGGAGCAGGCCGTCGATCTGCTCGCGATGGCGCTGAGCGAACGGCTCGGCAAGACATCGCTGCCGTCCTCCACCCATCGCTCCGCCCTGCTCTATCGCCTGAAGGCCCACATCCGCGCTCATTTGGCGGATCCCGACCTCTCGCTGTCGGAGGCCGCGGCTGCACTCGGCATCTCGCCGCGCTATGTGAACGATCTCCTCGCCGACGAGGATACCTCGTTCCAGCGCCATGTGCTTGCCGAGCGTCTCGCCCAATGCCGGCGTGACCTCGCCTCGCCCGTGCTGGCCCATCGCCATGTCAGCGAGATCGCCTTCGCCTGGGGCTTCAACGACCTCTCGCATTTCGGCCGCGTTTTCCGCGAGCATTTCGGAATGTCACCGCGCGACTTCAGACAGAGCCAGTTGCGGCACTGAGATCCAGCCAGCTATCACCTTGAGCCTTCGCTGCAGGCGAAGGCAAGGCTCGTCAATTCCAGATTGCCTTGTCCGGCTGCGCGCATCAGGCTGGCGTGCATGAGGACTCACGCCACCATAAGCGGATCGGAGCTGTTGCTGGGTGTGATCGCGATCAGGCTCGCGGTGCTGGTCCTGGTGGGCTGGGGCCTGACGCTGCTGCCGCGGCAGGCGCGTGACGGCGAAGCCGCCTGCTTCCCCTCGCCCGCAACCAGGGTCGAGGTTCAGTCATCGGTGAAGTCGCCCGGCGCGCGCGTTGCCGATGCAGCATTCGATGACATGCGTCTGCACGACTAGGCCATTCCCAAGCAAGGCCGGTATGTGAGCGCGTGATAGGACGCGGCCCGCGCTTGCATTACCATCGCCCCCCAAGGCCGCACCGATCAACCAGCGGCCAGCCGAGGAGCATATCGATGGAATACCGACGCTTGGGCCGATCCGGCCTCATGGTGCCCGCTTTGAGCCTGGGAACGGGCACCTTCGGCGGCGTCGGCCGCCTTGCTGCATGGGGCACGACGGACGCGACCGAGGCACGGCGCCTTCTTGATATCTGCCTCGATGCGGGGGTGTCGATGTTCGACACTGCCAACGTCTATTCGCTCGGCGAATCCGAGCGCGTCCTCGGCGAGGCCATCAAGGGCCGCCGCGACAAGGTTCTGATCTCGACCAAGGCCACCTTCCGCTTCGGCGATGGGCCCAACGACATCGGCTCGTCGCGGCAGCATCTGCTCGCGGCCATCGACGGTTCGCTGAGCCGGCTCGGCACCGATTACATCGACCTGTTCCAGCTTCACGGCTTCGACGCGTTCACCCCGCCTGAAGAGGTACTTACGACTCTCGACGTGCTCGTGCGCGCCGGCAAGATCCGCTATGTCGGCGTCTCCAACTTTTCGGGCTGGCACCTGATGAAGTCGCTCTCGGTTGCCGACAAGCATGGCTTCCCACGCTATGTCGCCAACCAGACCTACTACTCACTGATCGGGCGCGACTACGAATGGGAGTTGATGCCGCTCGGCGTGGACCAGGGGCTCGGCGCCGTGGTCTGGTCACCGCTCGGATGGGGGCGCCTCACCGGAAAAATCCGACGGGGTCAACCGAAGCCCGAGGTCAGTCGCCTGCCCAAGACCGCCGATTTCGGCCCGCCCGTGCCCGATGAGCACGTCTATCGCGTCGTCGAGGCGATAGACGAGGTCGCCAACGAGACGGGCAAGAGCGTCTCGCAGATCGCGCTGAACTGGCTGCTCCAGCGTCCGACGGTCTCGACGCTGATCATCGGCGCGCGCAACGAGACGCAGCTGCGCGAAAATCTCGGCGCGGTCGGCTGGACATTGACCAAGGACCAGATCGCAAAGCTCGATGCCGCGAGCAAGGTGACCTTGCCCTATCCGTACTGGCACCAGCGCGGCACCTTCTCCGACCGCAATCCGCCGGCGGTGTAGAGACGGTCAATTGCCCGACCGCTCGGCGCCCCGAGCCCTCGCGAAAGCGGTCCCGACCCGTTTTCCTGTGCCGGAAGGCCTGCTTCCGGCACAGGAACTGTCCGTGTCCTGCCGGGTTGCGATCCATCCTGCAATTTCCTAATCCGGGGATGAATCACGGCTCCAATCAGGCGCGCCTCCATCATGTCGTCTGCCCCGATCGAGCATGCCGACGGCCTGCCGCAGCCGCAGCGCAACCAGGCGGTGCTGACGATTGCGCTCGGCATCATCATGGCGGTCGTCGACAGCGCCATCGCCAACGTGGCGCTGCCGACGATCGCAGCCGATCTCGATGCGAGCCCGGCCTTCTCGATCTGGATCGTCAATGGCTACCAGCTCGCGATCACGATCTCGCTGCTGCCGCTGGCGTCGCTCGGCGAGATCGTCGGCTATCGCCGCGTCTATCTGGCCGGACTCGTACTGTTCACGCTCGCATCCGCCTTCTGCGCGCTGGCGCATACGCTGCCGCTGCTGACGATCGCGCGCATCATCCAGGGTTTTGGCGCCGCCGGCATCATGAGCGTCAACGCGGCTCTGGTGCGCTTCACTTATCCGCGCAACCAGCTCGGCCGCGGCATCGGGATCAACGCGCTCGTCGTCGCCTTCTCGGCCGCGGTCGGCCCGACGCTCGCCGCGGGCATCCTGGCGGTCGGAACCTGGCCCTGGCTGTTCGCCATCAACGTCCCGCTCGGTGCAGTGACGCTGGTGCTCGGCCTGCGCAGCCTGCCGCACACAAAACCCGCCGGCCATTCCTTCGACTGGCAGAGCGCAGGACTGTCCGCGATCACCTTCGGCGTCGGCATCGCGGCCGTCGACAGCGTCGGTCATGGCGAGGCCGCCATCACCTGTCTCGTTCAATTCGCCATCGCCATCGTCGCTGGCGCGCTGCTGATCTACCGCGAAACCCACATGAGCTCGCCGCTACTGCCGGTCGACCTGTTGCGCATCCCGGTATTCGCACTGTCGATTGCGACCTCGATCGCCTCGTTCTGCGGACAGATGCTGGCCTTCGTCGCGATCCCCTTCTACCTCCAGAGCCGCTTCGGCTATTCGGCGGTGCATATGGGCTTGCTGATCACGCCATGGCCGATCGCGGTGGCGTTCGCAGCCCCGCTCGCCGGCCGTCTGGTCGAGCATTATCCGGCCGGCCTGCTCGGCGGCATCGGGCTCACGCTGTTTGCCTGCGGCCTTGGCGCGCTCGCCTTCCTGCCTGCAAGCCCGACGCCGCTCGACGTGATCTGGCGGATGGCGCTGGCGGGGGCCGGCTTCGGCCTGTTCCAGACCCCCAACAACCGCACCATGATCGCGGCCGCTCCGCGCGAGCGCGCCGGCGGCGCCAGCGGCATGCTGGGCACGGCGCGCCTGCTCGGCCAGACCACCGGCGCGGCGCTGGTGGCGCTGCTGCTCGGCCGCTACCCGACTGAGGGGACCAGGATCGCGCTCCTTGCCGGCGTCGGATTTGCGCTGTGCGGTGCAGTGCTGAGCATGCTGCGGCTGTCCCCCGCGGGCGCGCGCGGCGCCGAGCACGTCCGGGTGCAGGACGACCAGCGCCTGCGCGGCGAATAGCTCACGTCCAGGTTCGGCTGTTCTCGCGCGCAACTTGTGCGTGGCTTAACTATCTGGACCAACGACGTATTGCCCTCCCGCTCCGGTTGCGCTTCATTGACGCGGGGAATAAGGGGCATTTCATGCGTTCATTTGGAATTGTGGCGCTCAGCGTCTTGCTGGGCGGCTGCGCGTCTGTCACGCGGGGCACGACCGAAAACATCAGCATCTCATCGACACCGTCGGGCGTGGAAGCCGTCGTCAGCGGAATGGAAGTTCCGACCACCTGCACGACGCCGTGCTCCGTCGTGGTCAAGCGGAATGCGGATATCTCGATCACCTTCCAGAAGGAAGGCTATGAACCGCAGATCGTGCCGCTCAGCCGCGACATACCGACCTCCGGGGCCGCCGGCTTCGCGGGGAATCTTTTGCTCGGCGGTGTCGTCGGCATGGGCGTCGATGCTGCCACCGGGGCGGCCACCGATCACAAGCCGAATCCTGTCATCGTGACCATGCAGCCGTCGGCTCCTGCCCGCGCGCGGCCACCCGCGCCGAAGAAGCCACGGCCGCCGGCGGCGCCTGCGCCCGACACCGGCACCTAGCGCCTCGCAACTGCCACGCAAACAAAAAGGCCGGCTTTTCAGCCGGCCTTTTCAATTCATACCGCTCGCAATCAAGCCTTGACCAGCGGGCCCTTCGAGGTCGGCCCCTTCGAGCCGCCGGAGCCGCCACCGCCCGGCTTGGACTTGCCCGGCGGACGCTTGCGGGCGCCGGGCAGCTTCTCCTGCTTCGGCGTGATCGGACCGTCGAGGAACTCGAACCCGATCTTGTCCTTGGTCTCGTCAGCCTCGTCCTTGACCAGGACGACGCGGACGTGGCCGCCACCCTTGAGCTTGCCGAACAGCACCTCGTCGGCCAGCGGCTTCTTGATGTGCTCCTGGATGACGCGGGCCATGGGCCGTGCGCCCATCTGCTCGTCGTAGCCATGCTGGACCAGCCAGGTCTTGGCGGGCTCGGACAGTTCGATGGTGACGTCGCGATCGCCGAGCTGCGCCTCGAGCTGAAGCACGAACTTCTCCACGACCGTACCGATCACCTCGACGCTGAGATGGCCGAACGAGACGATGGCATCGAGACGGTTGCGGAATTCCGGCGCGAACTGCCGGTTGATCGCCTCGTGGTCGTCGCCTTCCCGCTTCGAGCGCGTGAAGCCGAACGCCTGCTTGGCGAGATCCGAAGCACCCGCGTTCGTGGTCATGATCAGGATCACGTTGCGGAAGTTGACCTGCTTGCCGTTATGGTCGGTGAGCCGGCCGTGATCCATGATCTGGAGCAGCACGTTGTAGAGGTCGGGATGCGCCTTCTCGATTTCGTCGAGCAACACCACGCAATGCGGATGCTGGTCGACGCCGTCAGTGAGCAGACCGCCCTGGTCGAAGCCGACATAGCCGGGAGGCGCACCGATCAGGCGCGACACGGTGTGCCGCTCCATGTATTCGGACATGTCGAAGCGCAACAGCTCGACGCCGAGCGACGCCGCCAGCTGCTTCGCGACTTCGGTCTTGCCGACGCCGGTCGGACCCGAGAACAAATAGCAGCCGATCGGCTTCTCCGGCTCGCGCAAGCCGGCACGCGCCAGCTTGATCGAAGCGGCAAGCGACTCGATCGCCTTGTCCTGACCGAACACGGTGCGCTTCAGGGTCTGCTCGAGATGCTTGAGCACCTCGGCATCGTCCTTCGACACGCTCTTCGGCGGGATCCGCGCCATCGACGCGATCGTGGTCTCGATCTCCTTGATGCCGATGGTCTTCTTGCGCTTGTTCTCGGCCACCAGCATCTGCGCCGCGCCGGACTCGTCGATCACGTCGATCGCCTTGTCGGGCAGCTTGCGGTCGTGGATGTAGCGCGAGGAGAGCTGCACCGCGGCCTCGATCGCCTCATTGGTGTACTTCAGCCGATGGTAGTCCTCGAAGTAAGGCTTGAGACCCTTGAGGATCGCGATCGCGTCCTCGACCGTCGGCTCGTTGATGTCGATCTTCTGGAAGCGCCGCACCAGCGCGCGGTCCTTCTCGAAGTGCTGGCGGTATTCCTTGTAGGTGGTCGAGCCCATGCAGCGGATCGTGCCCGAGGCAAGCGCCGGCTTGAGCAGGTTCGACGCATCCATCGCCCCGCCCGACGTCGCGCCCGCACCGATCACGGTGTGGATCTCGTCGATGAACAGGATGGCGTTGGGATGCGCTTCGAGCTCCTTCAGCACCTGCTTCAGGCGCTCCTCGAAGTCGCCGCGATAGCGCGTGCCCGCGAGCAGCGTACCCATGTCGAGCGAGAACACGGTCGCAGCCGCAAGAACCTCCGGCACCTCGCTGTCGACGATGCGCTTGGCGAGGCCCTCCGCGATCGCGGTCTTGCCGACACCGGCCTCGCCCACGAACAGCGGATTGTTCTTCTGCCGGCGGCACAGCACCTGGATCGCTCGGTTGATCTCGGAATTGCGTCCGATCACCGGATCAATCTTGCCGTCGCGCGCCTTCTTGTTGAGGTTGACGCAATAGGTCTCGAGCGCTTCGCCCTTCTTCTTGGCGTCCTCGGTACCCTTTGCCTCGGTCTCTTCGTCGACGCCGCGCACCGGCCGCGCCTCGGAGACGCCCGGCCGCTTGGCGATGCCGTGGCTGATGTAGTTGACGGCGTCATAGCGCGTCATGTCCTGCTCCTGCAGGAAGTACGCGGCATGGCTCTCGCGTTCGGCGAAGATCGCGATCAGCACGTTGGCGCCGGTCACCTCTTCGCGACCGGACGACTGCACATGGATCACCGCGCGCTGGATCACGCGCTGGAAACCGGCGGTCGGCTTGGCGTCGTCGGCGCCATCCGTCACCAGATTCTCGAATTCGGTCTCAAGATAATTGACGAGGCTCGTACGGAGCTTGTCGAGATCGACGCTACAGGCGCGCATGACGGCGGCTGCATCGGAGTCGTCGATCAAAGAGAGCAGGAGATGCTCGAGCGTCGCGTATTGGTGATGACGCTCGTTTGCGATCGCCAGCGCACGATGCAGGGATTGTTCAAGGCTTTGGGAAAAAGTCGGCATTCGCGTCCTCTATGGCCCCCACCATCATGATCGCCATCGCCCGGTCAGGCAACAACAACCTTTGTCACATATAGTTATACAAGATCGCGGCGAAAGACCGGTTCCGCGACTCAAATGGGCATTACGCGCCCACGGCATGCTCGATGCAAAACCCGTTCCGATTTGGGCAGAACTACCCATTCGGGCAGGATTGACGCCGCTGATTTTCGTGGGATCACGCAGCAGGATGTGCTGCCGTCACATACGGCACGAACAGAACCGATCTGAATAACTCTGGATTTGGACGCCCAGTTATTTCTTTTCCATCACGCATTGCAGCGGATGCTGGTGCTTGCGGGCGAAGTCCATCACCTGCGTCACCTTGGTCTCGGCGATCTCGTAGGTGAATACGCCGCACTCGCCGATGCCGTGATGATGGACATGCAGCATGATCTTGGTCGCGGCCTCGATGTCCTTCTGGAAGAACTTCTCCAGCACATGGACGACGAATTCCATCGGCGTGTAGTCGTCGTTCAGGATCAGCACACGATACAGGTTCGGCCGCTTGGTCTTCGGCTTGACCTTGGTGATGACAGACGTATTCGGCCCCGTCGGTCCGCCCGAACGGTTCTCGTCATTGCTCATACGAGGAGCGTGGGCAGCGGCTTGCGCGGACAGGTCTAGTCTGAAAGTCAGGTGCGGCATGGCTCAGGCGTTCAAATTCCCCACAGAAGCGAGTGACGGTCAGCCGCGCGGCCCCGCCCTTCGGAGCTTTGCACGGGCGCACCGCCTTGTTGGATCGCCGCTTCCAACCGGTCCGGTCAAGCCCGGCTCGATTGTAAGGAATATGGGCCCGCCCCCGGCTCGCCGCAAGCGTGCAACGGTCTGGCCAATATGGTCGAGGCAGTCCCGATTCCCGGTCCGGCGATCCCGGCCAAGGTTAGTCAATCCGGACCGATTTGACAAAAGTTTCGGCCGGCACCGTTTAGAACATCTTGACCAGGAACCCGGCCGTTAAGCGGCAGCGGCGATCTCGCGGGATACCTCCGGTTTTCTACGGTCCAATCGAGCTGCCGTTCAATCGCGTGGCGCCTGGTGCGCCTGCGCGTCGCCACGCCGCTCGACGACACCGGCTCGATGGCCCAGGACGGCAAGATGTCGGCGATGCCGACGGCCGCGAAGAACCTGGTCGATCAGCTTGGCGGACTCGTGCTCCTCGCCGACGGTCTCGATGCGCAGAACCGCCGGTGGTACAGCAATGCCTCGCAGATCGACACGCAGCGGAAGAAGCTGCACGACGACGCCAAGGCGGCGAGCATTGCGCGAGCGGCATCGACAAGTTCTGCCTGGTGATGTCGGCGAGTCAGACCGTGTGGGGTTGACGTCGGTACGTCGCTGTCGAAGCTGCGCGTGGCGCGCTGAAGCGGATCTCTGTCGCGACAACAAAAAAGCCCGGCTGAACCAGCCGGGCTTTTCGATTCCAGGAGTTCCAGAGGACGTTAGTTGGCAGCCGGGGTGAACTTCGACACGATGGTCTCGACCGGCTTGAACGCCTGCTTGGCGAGGTCGCTGTAGAGGCCGGCGATCTTCTGCGATTCCGCAACGAAGGTCTCGTAGCTGGAACGGGCGAAGTCGGTCTGCGCTTCCACGGCCTTGTCCAGCGACTTCACGCCGGAAAGCTTCTCGACGAAGGACTTGGTGTCTTCGAACGACTTCTTGGTGTAGTCGCCATACGCGCTGGCAATCGCCTGGAGGCCATGCTGCATCGAGGTGGCGGAAGCAACGCACTGCTCGAACTGCTCTTTCCCGTAGCTCTGAAAGTCTTCAACCTTGAACATTTCGGATCCTTTTCCCTGGCTTTCGTCGGAAGCCCCGGCTCCCTGACTCCGCCCAAAAATAGTGCAACGCACAAAAAAGTCAAGAATCTTGTGCGACGCACAAAACTAGATGCAAATCGCTGAGATTCCCGGGGTTTCCCGCAAGGGTTCCTTAAGCTTTTGGAAACCGCGGACCCCTACCCTGATTCCCTGGACGTGTTCAGCTTCCGCGAACGGTCAAAAGCCGTTCGAGAACATCACCTTAGCCAGAACAGCGGCTCAGGCCCAACGTTTCCCGCAGCGAACACCAGCGGAGAGACAGCCTGAGCAGGTAATGATCCCGGGTCGAGTGGGCACAATTTCGCCTCACGGGCCGGTGATCAAGTCAGAAACGGGGACGGGGTTTCATGCTTCGTAAAAACTTGTCTTCCTCGCGCTTGGCGCGGGTTGGCGTTTTCGGGCTTCTTACGGTCACCGCCGTAGTCATCTTCACCGATGCTGCCGAAGCACGGCGTCACCGCCGCCATTACGCGCACCACCGGGTGCAGCGCGATGTGTCCGACAGTTCCAGCCCGAAATTCGCATCGATCATCGTCGACGGCAATTCCGGCTCCGTGCTCCAGGCAACGAACCCAGACGGAATCCGTCACCCCGCCTCGCTTACCAAGATCATGACGCTCTATCTGCTGTTCGAGCGCCTCGAGTCCGGCAGGATGAAGCTCGACACCGAGATGCCGGTCTCGCAGCACGCCGCCGATCAGGATCCGACCAAGCTGAACCTGCGTGCCGGCCAGACCATTCGCGTCGAGGACGCGATCAAGGGTCTCGTCACCCGCTCCGCCAACGACGCCGCCGTGGTCATCGCCGAAGCGATCGCCGGCGACGAGGACGACTTCGCCACCATGATGACGCGCAAGGCGCGCTCGCTCGGCATGTCCAGGACGGTCTACCGCAACGCCAACGGCCTTCCCAACGACGAGCAGGTCACGACCGCACGCGACCAGGCCACGCTCGGCCGTGCCATCCAGGAGCGCTTCCCGCGCTACTACCGTTATTTCGCGACCTCGACCTTCAATTGGCGCGGACAGTCGATCCGCAACCATAACCACCTGCTCGGCAGCGTCGAGGGCGTCGACGGCATCAAGACCGGCTACACCCGCGCCTCCGGCTTCAACCTCGTGACCTCGATGCGTCGCGGCAACCGCCACCTGATCGGCGTAGTGCTCGGCGGCCGCAGCGGCGGCTCGCGCGACGCCACCATGCGCAACCTGCTCGCGGAGAACCTCGAGAAGGGCGCGACCACCCACACCGTCGTCGCTGTCACCGAGCGCAACGGCGCAGACGCCAGTACCGACGTCGCCGATGCATCGGAGACCCCGGCCCGTCCCGCTCCGCAGGTCCAGCAGGCCGCGGCCGCCCCTGCCCCCGAAACGGCCCCGCAGCGCCTCGCCTCGCGCCTCTCGGCGCTGGCGGCTGCGACCGCCGCGATGCCGCCGGCTCAAGCCAGGCCGGACACCAGCAAGCCTGAGGTTCGCCCGACTGAATCCAGGATCGAGCCCGCGCCGCTCACCAATGGCGTGATCTCGAGCCAGCCGCTCTCCATCATCCCCGGCTCGTCCGAGCCGATGAAGCCGGTCCGGGTGAAGACGGTTCAGGTCAAGGCCGGCGCCGTGAAGGTCGCCTCCGCCGCGCCGGCTCAGGTCGCACCGCAGGTCACGAGCACGATTGCGGCCCGCTCCGACGTCGCGGAGACCTCCGGCGCCGTCGTCGCCCGCGCCGATCTCATCAACAAGCCCGAGATGGCGAGCCAGCCGGAAGCGCCGAAGGCCGAGCTCGCCCGCACCGAGATGCCCCGTCAGCCGGCGGGCTTCGGCACCGGCAATGGCATCCTCGGCGTGCTGCCGGCCGCAACGGCCCCCGCCCCGACTGCTGCGAAGCTCGCTTCGGCCGATCCGGCGCCGCAGCCGATCCAGATGAGCGCCACCACCAAGCCGGTCGTCACCCATAGCGGCTGGATCGTCCAGGTCGGCGCACTCGAGAGCGAGAACGAAGCCCAGCAGCGCATCGACGCCGCCCGCAGCTCGGCCCGCGGCCTGCTCAGCAAGGCCGACCCGTTCACCGAGCCGGTCCTCGCCAAGGACAATCGCAAGCTTTACCGGGCCCGTTTCGCCGGGCTCGAGCGGGACCAGGCCGAAGCCGTCTGCCGCGCCCTGAAGCGCGCCGACATCTCCTGCATCACCGTCCGCAACTGATCTGTCGTACCGCTCCAATCAAAATGCCCGCGCCTTGCGCGGGCATTTTTGTTTGGGGATGCGGCGACGCCAGTTCCGCGACAACTTCTCGTCAAGGATTTACGGTTAAAACTTTACTCAAGGGATCGACCACGCCGACAAAGGCGGGCATCGGGGCGACAGCAGACAGAGCAAGCGGAGCTTACGCGGTACGGGCGTTTGTAGCGTAGTGCCGGAGTTAGCCGTTATGCGTGCGAAGCAGAGTATCCTTGGCCTCGTTCACACGGGCAGCGAGATACGTCGAGCCCCCCTGGTCGGGATGGAGTTTCTTCATCAGGGACTTGTGCGCCCGGCTGATGTCGTCGCGCCCCGCGCCCGGCTGCAGGCCAAGGATCTGATAGGCTTCCTCCGCCGTCATTTTGCCGCTCGGCGCCGTGCGGCGCTGCCGCCCTGCCGCATCGCCCTGCGCGTTCTGACGCCAAGCGGGAAACCGGCGGTCCAGATAGCTTTCAAGTAAGGCCACGCTCTCGGCGTCAAACGCCGGGACCATCGCCAGCAGGCTTGCAAGATCGAACTCGTCGAGATTGCGCCCGGCATAGGGCCCGGCGACGATCTGGCCTGAGAGCTGGCCAGAATCGTGGTCGAGCCGCATGTCCAGGAATTGCGAGCGCACGCGCGAGGCCTGGCCGGACGGCCGCGTTGCGCCACCGCCAAACAGCCCGCCGATATTGCCGAAGCCGGCATTCGCCAGCGGCGTCCAGCCCAGGAGCCCGGCGCCGAAAATCCCGAGCGGGATCGCCACCGCCAGCTCGCCCCGCAGGCCCGTGAACGCTGCGACCGCGAGCGCCACCACGCCACCACCGAACTTGATGGTGCGCGCCAGCACCGCCGGATTGGCGGAGCGGAACATCTGGAGCAGCAGATAAAGCGTGATAACGGCGACGGCGCCGGCGATCAGGGTCATGGCCGGAATATAGTCGCCCTCACGGCAAAATGCATGGCGTCCGTCTCCAACGCGGGCCGCTACTTCATCTGCCCGATCAGCTTGGCCGCGCCGCTCGCATTCTTGGCGAGTTTCAACAGCGCCTCGCGGCCGCCGGCGGCATAAGCCGCGGCAGCGCGCAGCAGCTCGCGGAGCTGCGCCGCCGCGCCGGGATCGAACCGGCACCAGGCCCCGCCGGTCAGCCGCGCGATCTCGCGAAAGGCCTGCTCGGCCACGGCGTCGGCGCCTTCCTGAAACACGAACACGGGCACCTTGAGCATGCCGAGCTCGCCGGCCTTTGCGCAGAGCTCGTCGACCTTCTCCTCCATGGCATCGCCGACGAAGACGACCGCACGCACGCCCGAAGCGACCGCCTCGCGCCGCACGTCGCTCAGCACCTTGCCGATCTGGGTGTCGCCGCCGCGACAGTCGATCTTGCTCATCAGCGTCGCGAGCTTCGCGCTGTCGGAGATCCAGCCCGTGGCGCGACACTCGTTCAAGCCGCGATAGTAGACCAGCCGGATGTCGAGGCTGCCGATCGCTGCGGCCTCGCGGAACATGTCCGCCTGGAGCGCGCAGGCCATGTCCCAGGTCGGCTGCCGGCTCATCGTCGCATCCAGCGCGAAAATCAGTCGCCCCTTCGCGCCGGGGGCATGCGGCGACAGCGCCCGCGCCTTGGCGACGAACGCGGCGATGTCCTCCGCGGTGCTGGCTTGAGGCAGCGTGCCGCCGGTTTGGCTCGAGACGGCATCACGGCCACGCGGTTTGACGGGTTCGCCGGGCATCCCTGCTCGCTTCTTGCGTGAGCGGCTAATGTGGATAGCGCCTGCGGTCCGGTCAATGTGCAAAGCCTCCGCGGGCGGATGCCGGCGGAGGCTTTGCAGGTCGTGCAGACGATCGGAGCGGTGTCGGTGTCAGCTGGTGTTGGTATCAGCTGGTGTTGGTATCAGCTCTTGGCCGGCGCCATCAGAGCAACCGGACCGGGCTCCAGGATATTGGGCGGGGCCGAGCGCGTATCGACGGGCGCCACGGCGCTGTCGCTATCGCTCAGGAACTTGTCGAGCATGCCCTGGATCGAGTTCTTGGCCGCATCCGGACCGGTATCGCGCATGTCGTTGTGCTGGAATTCGGTCTTCACGACCTGGATGCCGGCCTTCTCGCATTCCTCGTCGGTCGGGATGACACCCGCGTCGGTCTTGAACTGCGGATCCTGCGAACGGAACGACAGGATCTTGAACTTGCCGGCGGTGACGAACGGCACGCGCAGATTGTCGAGCGTGACGACCTTCTTGACCTCATCCGGATACTGCTTGGCGAAATACATCGTGATGTCGCCGCCCATGGAGTGGCCGACCATCGTCACCCTGTCGTAATCGGCGTTGGGCTGAACCTTCTTCATCTCCTGCATGGCGAGATGGATGTTGGCAACGCCGCGCAGGATCTGCGGCAGCCGGCCGACATAGAGCTCACCGGGCTTGGTCACCATGGGAGGATCGGTCGGCAAATCATGCTGCGGGCTTACGACCATGTAGCCGCGCGCCGCGAAGATGTTGGCGAGGAAGCCGTACTCGGTATTCTTGACGGTGTTGCCGTGATTGACCACGGCAACCGGCAGCGTGATCATGCCGGCATTGGCCTGCATTTCCTTGTCGCGGCGAACCGCGATATCGACAGGCACGGGACGGTTGTCGCGCGAGGCGTCGTAGAAGGTGATGGTCTCGTGCTTGATCGCCCACTTGCTCGCCGTGAAATAGGCGACGCCGCAGAGGGCACTGACCGAAACCAGAACGGCAATTCCACGCTTCATTTTCGTCCTCAGCCTCAGGCTCTTGCGGCCTGAATCCCTGTTGAAAATCGTGTTCTTCCGGGGCTCTTCGGCCCCTGGTCGCCTATTCCCTAATATATGTCACAGCCGCGTGACAGGAAGGCTAAATATTGTGAACCGTCAGCCCTTTCATTGTGCGGCGCACACGTTTCTTGGGCATCCCGTTCTCAGGCGGCCATGTCAGGTGCAGGCCACCATCCGCTGCAACCGGTCTCGATTGGGTTCAATTTCACGGTAAACACAGGGTGAAACGGCTAAGCCCGCACTCAGTTCCGGCGGGAACCGGCAGCTTCAATCGGCCGGAAGTAGCGATATACCGCCGCCTCAGGCGCCGAGGATGTCGTGGACCTCGAGCGGCTTGTCGACCTGGCTGAACCACTCGGCGCGATTTGCCGCACGGCGGCGGCCGCGTTCGTCGAGCGGCAGCTTGAGCTGGCGGAGCAGGCCAGTCACCTCTTCCCGCGCGGTGAGATGGCCAAGGTTGGGCCGCATGCCGAGCGTGGCCTCGTCGATCTCGTCGAGCGCGGTCAGGCCGCGCGGAAAAAATTCGCGATAGACGACGCGCTCGGCGAAGCCGTCGACGTAGCGGAAGCCGAGCCGTAGCGACAAATCCTTGAGGCCCTCGGCGACGAGCTGCTTGTTGCGGGAGCCGAGCATCGACAGGCGGTTGCGCACGACGATCCAATCGGTGCTGGAGCCGTCGAGCTGGCGCCGCTTGCGCCTGACATCCCCCACCATCTCGGCATAGTGGCTCTCGCCCGTCACTGCGTAGTTGGCGGGATCGACGGTGCCGAGCACGTCGAAATCGAGGAAGCTGTCGTTGATCGGCGTGACCAGCGTGTCGGCCATCGAGTGCGCCAGACGCATCAGATAGCTGTCGGTGCCCGGCGTATCGATGACGATGAAGTCGAAATTGCTCTCGACCGCCGAGACCGCCTCCATGAACTGCAGGAACTCGGAATTCTCGTTCTCGGCAATCTGCATGGTCTCGCCGAGCTTGATGCAGCGATGCACCGGCAGCTCGAGGCCGAGGCCGGTGCGGCGCGCCCAGGCGGAACGGTTGCCGATGTAGCGGGTAAAGCTCTGCTGACGGCAGTCGAGGTCGATGGTGGCGACGCGCTGGCCGGCCTTCAGCAGCGCGACCGCGATGTGCAGGGCGGTGGTCGACTTGCCGGAGCCGCCTTTTTCGTTGCCGAGCACGACAACATGCGCCGAGCCGGATTGGCCTTGGCTAGCCTGCACAAGCATAGTGATCCTCAACACCCCTGATGAATATCTTCGAGTTGACCGCGTCTGCGGTCAAGTGAAATGCGTGACAGTAAATGCAAATCGCAGCGCGCCGTTGTTCGACATGAATCGCGCGCCTTCTCTCGCTGTGATTCAGCCCACGATGTCGCGAGATGGTGCGCGGCCTCGCGCGGGATGCTGTGCCGCATCCGAATGCATGGCGTCCACGATCGGCGCTTGTTAAGGTTAGCCGGCCGGGCGCCGGGACGCGCCCGCTTCCCATCCCCAACCCTGTCGAGTCCTGATGTCACG
Organism: Bradyrhizobium sp. Pa8; assembly: GCF_052588265.1. NCBI lineage: Bacteria > Pseudomonadati > Pseudomonadota > Alphaproteobacteria > Hyphomicrobiales > Nitrobacteraceae > Bradyrhizobium > Bradyrhizobium sp. Pa8. Next base: position 5,585,617 of record NZ_CP176767.1, read on the forward strand.
AAGCCCCTTGATCGCCCGCACGGTCCCCGCCTTGCGACGCGCCGTCGACAATCTTCGCAAGCGAAAGGCCACGATCGCGCTGGTCCCGACCATGGGGGCGCTCCATGACGGGCATGTGTCGCTGGTGCGCCTCGCCAAGCGGCGCGCGAGTCGCGTCGTGGTGTCGATCTTCGTCAACCCGACCCAGTTCGCCCCGACCGAGGACTTTGGTGCCTATCCGCGCACCTGGAAGTCCGATCTCGCCAAGCTCGCCGCCGAGGACGTCGACATCGTCTGGCACCCCGGCGCCGAGGCGATGTATCCGGACGGCTTTGCGACCCGCATCGTGCCGGAGGGGCCGGCGCTGGCCGGGCTCGAGGACCGCTTCAGGCCGCACTTCTTCGGCGGCGTCGCCACCGTCGTCGGCAAGCTGTTCACGCAGTGCCGGCCGGATGTCGCCATCTTCGGCGAGAAGGACTTTCAGCAGTTGCGGGTGGTGACGCAGATGGCGCGTGACCTCGACCTCGGCGTCAAGGTGACCGGCTCCCGCACCGTGCGCGAGCGCGACGGGCTCGCGATGTCTTCGCGCAACGTCTATCTTTCGCCGGAGGAGCGGCAGACCGCGACCACGCTGTACCGCGCCATGAAGGACAGCGCCGGGCGCATCCGCGCCGGCGAAGCGATCGCATCCGCGATGGCGCGCGGCGCCGGGATGATCACGGCGGCCGGCTTTGCGCTCGACTATTTCGAGGCGCGCCATGCCGAGACGCTCGCGCCGGTCACCTCGCGCAAGGACGGCCCGTTGCGGATCCTGGTGGCGGCCAAGCTCGGCACGACCCGGCTGATCGACAATATCGCGGTGTAACCGCCAGGGTCGATCTTGCGCGTTGCCTCGCCCGGATGGATGATCGGCGCGAGCAAACGAGCCGGCTGGCAGGGCATGTCATTCATCCGCACGATGATCGTGAACGGCGTGCTGGCGCTTGTCGCCGCGACTGCCGCCCAGGCACAACAGCGCCCGCCGATCGGCCTGTACGGCTCGCCGCCGGATGCGATGATCTTCTACCTCGCCCATGGCCCCGCGGGGGCTTGCGGACCGGGCTGCTCCGACTGGATCGCCGCCGAGGGCACGGTGCAATGGGACAGCTACAAGCGGCTGATCGCGATTCTCGATCGCCAGGCGGGACACAAGCTGCCGCTCGTCATCCATAGCTGGGGCGGCTCCAACCTCAATGTTGCGGTCAGCATGGGCCGCATCCTGCGCGACCGCGGCCTGGATGCCACCGCCGGCGCGACCGAGGTCGAGGCCTGCGCCGGCAAGCCGGAGGCCGATTGTTTTGCGCTGAAGCGCCCGGGCGGGCCGCTCGACGCCAAGGTGTCCTTGCCGGATCCGGCATGCGATTTCGCGTGCGTCCTCATGCTCGCCGGCGGGGTGCATCGCAGCCTCCCGCAAGGTGCGACGGTGGTGCTGACCGGCCGCTCCATCCGCAATCGCCGCGCGCCCAACGTGGCGCCCGAACAGCGCGAGAGCCTGACGGCGATCTTTGGCGAGCAGTATCGCAAGTACCTGCTCGAGATGGGCGTCGAGCCCGAACTGGTCGACATCATCGACGCCATCGGCGAAGGCGGACGTCCGGTCGTGATGCCGCCCTCCGACTGGGCGCGGCTGCACATCGTCACGTCGCCATGAGCGGCCGCGTCAGAGCAGTCCGAGATCGCGCAGCTCGCGCCGCATCGGCTCCGGCATCGCCGCGATCGAGCCGGCGGCCGACTTGCCGAGATCGGGCGGCACGGAATCGTCGCTGAGGTAGCGCCAGCCCTGGAACGGCCGCATCGGCCGCGGCGATACCGAGATTACCTTCGGCTGCATCACGATCCGGCAACGGCCGATGCCGTCCTTGTCGCGGAACGGCTCGATGCCGATGATCTTTTCACGCGCGGCGATCTCGCCCTTGATCACCCAGTAGAGCGATCCGCCCGCCAGGATCTCGGCGTCGCGCTTGGGCACCATGCGGGTGATGTGGATGTGATGTTGCGGCAGACCTTTCTTCTTGGCGGTCTGCATCCGTTCGGCGACCCACCCCTTCAATTCCTTGATGGAGTCGCAGCCGACGGCGAGCTTGATCAGATGTAGCGGCATGCCCCCAGCATTAGCCGGGCAGCCACGCATTTGGAATGCCGAACTATTCGTTATCCGCAGCCGCAGGAGCCGGAGCCGGCGGGGCGAGCGGAACCGGTGCTGCGGCCGGCGCACGCGCGGCCTTCGGCGCCGGCGGCTTCTTCGCAGCCGGCGCCGCTGGAGCAGCGGCTTGCGCCGAGGTCGGAGCGGACGCGCGCGGCGCCGAGGCTGCGCCTCCGGCAGGCGCAGCCTGTCGCACCGCCGCCGTGGGCGGCTCCGGATTCATGATGCTCACCGGCGGCGTCGATGACGCGCTCGGAAACTCCGCATTGGTCGGCCTGCCCGTCGGCATCGATGTCGGCATCCCGGCAAGCGCCGCGGTGGCCGGCATCGCCGGGGCCGTTGCGGGCGCGTTCCAGCCCGGCGAATAGCGCGCGACCAGCGTGTCGTAGAGATGGGAATCCATGTTGGCGGCGACCCGCTGCTGATCGGTCAGCGAGCGGAACGCGGGGCAGTCGAACTGCGTGCAGCCGTCGCGCGCGACCAGCACCTGCGCGACGAGGCCGTAGCGGTCGCGCTCCAGCGCCTTGCGCAGCACCTTCATGTCCAGCGTCAGGCTCTTCTCGGCGGTCGCGGCATCGCCGAGCGTGGTGAGCCGGTCGATCCGTGCGGCGGTGTAGGAGACGGCCGCAGCTGCCGCGTCAGGCGAGCCGAACAGCGCCTTCTCGCAACCAATCGCCACGGCATTGCCGGCGAGATCATCGAGACAGGACAGCGCCGGCAGGCTGGCGACGACCGCGCTCTGCGCGCGCGCCTCGCCCGGGGCCGCCTCCTCCGCCGGACCATAAACGCGCACGGTGGCAGCCACGGCGATGGCGATGGAAAGCAGCGAGATGACGGTCAGCGCGCCGTTGGCAACCGACCTTTCGGCGCGCAGTAGCGTGATCAGGAGAATCAGTCCGAGGAAGCCGGCGGCTACCAGGATCATCCACGTCGGAACGGCCTGCGAGCGCCCGATCTGGTCGAACGAAGTGGCCCATGCCCAGTTCATGCGCGACGTCCCCTCACGCGAGCAAAGAGCGAATGGTCAAAGCGAGCCCCCACGAGTCGGCAACTGCCCCCTGTTCACCATGTCGAGGCGAAGGGGGCCTTTTGACGGCGAGCGAAGCGAATTCGTCCGCGATGTCAACGCGCGGCACCGTCATCCGTCAGGATTGGGCGAGCTGGCTTTCCTTGGCGACGCGCTCGAAGGCTTCAGTCGAGCTCTTGATGCGGTACTGGCAGTCGTCGCCATCCGTCGGCAGCAGGCGGATGATCTCGTATGAGCCACTCGCAGCCGGGCGCGCGACGTTGCTGGCAGTGAACAGTACGCGCGTTCCCACGGGGAATTTATGCTTCAACGCCCATCTCCATGACTCAAACAGCGCCGGCCGTGCCCAGGGTCCCACTGCGACGGACCGGCTGAAAACCCGGTGTGACATATAGCACGCGATGCGGCGTTTTGGCCAGCGGTATACAGGCATGGCAAATAGGCCGATCCGGCAGTATTTTCAGGACGATAGTGCGGGAACCGGTGAGTGGAGGATACCGCCGGAACCCGCTCCCTCAGGCGGTGTGGGGCAGATGCCCCTCCGGGCTTGCCTGGTCCACGGCCTTGGGCAGTTCCTCGGCCAGAATCTGGCCGAGCTGGTCGATCGGGATGTTGTAGCGTGCAGCGAGCTGGCGAACGGTGTCGTTGCCGAGCACCGCGCGGAGCTGGTCGGCCGAGATCGGCAGGTTCTGGCCGTTGCCGAGCCAGGATTTGACCTGGTCACCGAAGCCGGACTGCTGGAGCTTGGCGACGATTGCGCTGAGGCCGCCCTGATTGTTGCTGCCGAGCACCTCGTTCAGCACCGCGGGCAAGACCGCGGCGCCGAGCTGGCCGAGCGCGCCGCGAAGCGCGGGGTTGTTTTCCAGCGAGTCCAGAATTCCCATGACCGTGCCCTCTCCCAAGCGGTCCTTCACCGCGATTGAGCGCCGCCAGCCTGCAGACCGTCAAGCGGCGCCCGATCACATTCGCGGGTTAGACGTTCTCGAATCTCTCGATGACAAGCGTTTCGGCGATCCCGTCGCGGGTCCATTCCTGGAACGCCGGCAGCGCCATCATCGTGTCCATGTAGGCCCTGGTCTCCGGCGTGACCTCGATCGCGTAAGTGCGGAAACGGTGCACGACCGGGGCGTACATCGCATCCGCCGCACCGAAGCGGCCGAACAGGAACGGTCCCTTTGCACCGTAGCGCGCCCGGCACTCACGCCAGATCTCCTGCACGCGCGCGATGTTGGCCTTGGCGTCCGCCGACAGCGTCACGGCGCCCACGGGGCGGTGCAGGTTCATGCCGCATTCGTTGCGCAAGGCCATGAAGCCGGAATGCATCTCGGCGCACACCGAACGGGCGTGTGCGCGGGCGGCGACATCGTCGGGCCACAGCTTCGCGTCCGGATAGCGCTCGGCGATGTACTCGATGATGCTGAGCGAATCCCACACCGTGATGTCGCCGTCGACCAGCACCGGCACCTTGCCGGCACGGCTGAAGGACAGGATCTGATCCTTGTCCGCAGGATTATCCGTGTAGAGCGGAATGACGGTCTCGACGAAGGGGATGTCATTGGCGCGCAGTGCGAGCCATGGCCGCATCGACCATGACGAATAGTTCTTGTTTCCGATCGCGAGCTTGAGCGCGGCCATGTCGCTGGTCCTTCCCTAGGTCCTCTGGATCCGGCTGCTTTTAGCGCCATCGCCTGCCGCCAATCAATCGTTGCCGCACCCGGCCGCGCGTGGCAATCGTTGCGACCTTCGCGAGGAGTGAGACATGGGCAGGCATTGGGTCGACATCACCGCGGTCGGCTTCTTCATCATCGAATGGCTGGTCTATGCCCTGACGCTGGAGCACTCGGCCTATGGCCGCGGCAGCCTGTCGGCGCGCATGAACCGCTATCGCGAGGTCTGGGTCCGCCGCCTGCTCGACCGCGACACCCGCATGGTCGACATGCAGATCATGGCCTCGCTCCAGAACGGCACCGCCTTCTTCGCTTCCACCAGCCTGTTCGCGCTCGGCGGCGCGCTGGCACTGCTGCATGCCACCAACGACGCCATCACCATCCTCGCCAAGCTGCCGATCGATCTCAGCCCCTCGCCCGCGCTGTGGGAGCTGAAATGCGTCGGCCTCGTGCTGATCTGCGTCTACGCCTTCTTCAAATTCGCTTGGGCCTATCGCCTGTTCAACTATGTCGCGATCCTGTTCGGCGGCATGCCGCCGGCTGACCTGCGCGACACGCCCGAGGCCGAGGCCCACGTCATCCGCACCTCGCGCCTGTTCGAATCCGCCGGCCGCCACTTCAACCGCGGCCAGCGCGCTTTCTTCTTCGCGCTCGGCTATCTCGGCTGGTTCGTCAGCCCCTGGGTGCTGTTCGTGACCACGGCGGCGGTGGTGATCGTGACCTGGCGAAGGCAGTTCGCGTCCAGTGCCTGGGCGGCGATGGCGCCGGAGCTGGTGGATGGCGATGAGGGGCCGAGGCGCGGTCATTGACCCCGGCTCTCTCCACGTCGTCATTGCGAGCGCAGCGAAGCAATCCAGAATCTTTTCGCAGCGGCAGTCTGGACTGCTTCGCTATGCTTGCAATGACGACACGACTGGCTCCCTCACTTCCTGCGCATCGTCCCGGACCGGCAATCGAATCTGGCCACAGGCCGATCCATCTGCCAGAGCTCCACGTCGCGACCGTCGACGAGCCGCTCCGCGGAGCTGATCGCGGCTTCATCATCGATGCAATCCATGTGGATCATTCTGATGGGACGATCGTGTAGTCCCACGATCAACGCACGGTAAGCGGACATTTTTGTCTCCAGGCAAGGCGCGATAGCAAGCGCGGGCCGGAAGAATGGCGCTGACGGCATTTGAATGCGATGGGGAGTGCATCGTCTGTTTATAAGCGCCGCGTAAGTTTCCGGCAGCGAGCGGCCGAGGGCGGTCCTATGCCGATCCTATGCAACCGCGATCGCGCCAATCTCGAAATCATACAGCATCCGGCACCATATCCGCTCCGTCGCGCAAGCTCGCGCGGCGTAGCGAACTGGTGAAATGATGTCGAACTCAGGGGTCAGCGACAGGATCATCGATCCGATGATGGCCATCGCGAACTGCTCGACGCGGCAGCGCATCGTCGTGGTCGGCGCGAAGAGCATGGAATTGGTGATTGAGCTGCATCGTCGCGGATATCTGCTGGCGGCGGCGGCAGGTAATTGCGGCCGGCCGGCAGGTCAATATGAAGTCGCGCTCGTGGATTGGCGGCGACGCACGCTTCACGCACTCGATGCGACAGTGGATTGGCTCGACGATTTTCTGAGCCCCCGCGCCGCGCTGGTGATCTGGCTCGATGCGCAGAAGGCGGCTGCGAAGGACACACTTCGTGCCGCAGTGACGAAGCGCGGCTTCGTCGTCCTGCAGGGCGCCGAGCATCCATGCGGCAGCGTGCTTCTGGCGCGACGTTCGGAGGCCATCCCCCTTCGGCAGGCCGCGTGAACATCCGCCGGAACTCATGGATTTGATCCGATGCCAAAATCGAAGATTCGACGCGCCGTCATTCGCGAGTGGATGGCTCTCGCGCCGGCGCAGCGACGGTCCGCCGAGCAGGCCGGCGCGTTTGCACGGCACACCATCGAAAGACTTAGCTTGCCACGCAGCCGGAGAACGCCGCAGGCCGTGATCATGGCATGGCTGAAGCCCCGAACCGGGAGGCCTTAGCTCGCAGGGTGGACAGAGTGGAGCGAGCCGCCTACCCTCCGCCGAAATCCCGCGGCGAGAACGGCAGGTCCAAGATCTTCCATTCGCCGTACTTGTCGGCCGGCAGCATCTTGTAGGGCTGGCAGGCCTGGAGCGCTGCTGTCGCGGACTTCACGATGGCCACGCCCTTCGCGGATGGCGGAGCTTCGATCAGGATCGGCGGGCGCGCCAGCGTGCCGTCGGTGGCGAACACCGTGCGCAGCTTGATGTTGACGTTGTCGGTCGGGTCGACCCCGGCCGGCAGCTTGGCGCAGCTCTTCAGGTGGCGACGCAGCGCGGCGATGACCTCGGGTGGCAGCTTCGCTGCGATTGAATCCTTGGCATCGCCGCCATCGTCCTTGGGCGCGTCTTTCGGCAGCTCCGGCGGCAATTCCGGCGGCAGGCCCAGCATGACGCCGTACTTGACCGTCACGTCAGGCTCCGGCGCCTGATACGCCGGCGGCGCTGCCTGTGGCTGCTGCATCGCTTGTGGCGGCGGCTGTTGCGACGGCGGCTGCGGCATCGCCTGAGGCGGCGGTTGTTGCTGCGGTTGCGGAGGCGGTTGTTGCGACGGCTGCGGCTGTTTAGGCTGCGGCTGCACATTGGCCTCCCGCTGCTTCGGTGCCTGTGAGGGTTGCGGCTGCGGCTGTTTCTGCTGCGGTTCAGGCGAGGCCTGCGGTGACGGCGACGGCGCCGCGGCCTGCTGATTGGTCTCAGGCTTCGGCGCGGCTTCCGCCTTGTCCTTGTCGGTGAAATCCAGCTTCGGCAGTTTCAGGTCCGGCAGCGGCTCCGGCGGCTTCTCCTTCGCTTGCTCCTGAGCCTTCTCCTCCTCCTGCTTCACCTGCTCCGGCGTGACGATGTCCACCGAAACAGTCTCGGGCGCCGCGGCGTGAAACGGATGGACTTCGCTGATCAGGATGATCAGCGCTACCAGCGTCAGGTGCGCGACCGCCGACGCTGCAATGTCCGTCCGTATGATCTTCCGCAGTTCCATCGATCGATCTTGGGTTGCCACGCCGGTCCTAGCATACAGCAGCCCCCTCTCAATCCCATTTTGGCGCGAAGCCGAAATCGGTCAGGCGGCCCTTGGGATTTGCCAGCGCGGTGATCTGGGCCATCTCGTCGTCCGAGAGCTCGAAATCGAAAATATCGATGTTTTCCGACAGACGTTCGACGCGCGAGGTGCGCGGGATCGCGGCGACATTCTGTTGCACCAGCCAGCGCAGGCAGATTTGTGCCGGCGTCTTGCGATGCGCGCGGCCGAGCCCAGCGAGTGTCTGGTCGGCCTTGACGCGGCCCCTGGCGATCGGGCTGTAGGCGACCAGCGCGAGGCCATGCTGGTCGCAGGTGGCCCTCACCTTCGTCTGGTCGAGATAAGGATGATATTCGACCTGGTTGCAGACGAGCGGCTCCGGCGAGAGCGCCACCGCCTGCTCGATCAGCGCCACGGTGAAATTGGAAACGCCGATGTGGCGGGTCAGGCCCATGCGCTTGGCATGCGACAGCGCACCCAGCGTCTCCTCCAGCGGCACGTGCGAATTGGGCCAGTGCAACAGCAGGAGATCGACGGAGGAGAGTCGCATCCGGGCGAGGCTCTCCTTGACCGAGCGTTCGAGATCATGAGGCGCGAAATGGTTGGTCCAGACCTTTGTCGTGAGGAAGATGTCGTCGCGGCGCACGCCGGAGCCGCGCAGGCCGTCACCGACCTCGCGCTCATTATCGTAGACCTGCGCAGTGTCGATGTGGCGATAGCCGAGCCGGAGCGCCTGCTCGACCACGCGGCCGCAAGCGCGCCCGCTCAGCTCCCAGGTCCCGAGCCCGATCGCCGGTATCCTTGCGCCATTGGCCTCGACGAACAGCATGAGGAATCCTCTCTGTTGCGATCGCCTCAAAACATCATCCGGGCGCCATTATGGACCCGGCCCGTGACACTGCCAACGGACGACGCCGGCGCCGGACCGGATATTCAGGGCAATGCTAACGGGAGGTTCGCGCGTGGCCTTGACGTCAGGCTTTGGCGAGCGCCTGGAACACGGTGTCCGGCGCATGCGCGATCACGGCGAGCAGCGCGCGGGCGGGTCCTCGCGGGGCGCGCTTGCCCTGCTCCCAGTTGCGGATAGTCTCGACGGGAACGCCGAGCTTGGCGGCGAACTCCATCTGGGTGAGGCAGGCGCGGCGGCGCAGAGCGCGCACCGCAAGCGAGCTGGCATCATCGCCAGGGGCGGCATTGGCCGCCGGCTCGACCGGCAACGGCTGGATTGGAAACGACTGGACCGGAAGCTCCTGCCCATCCCGCAACTCGACGACCCGTCCGTCCGCCTTCAGCCGCAACCGCATGTCCATTCCCCCAAGCACGGGCGATGATGCGGCAGGTCGCTTAAGTTCGGATTAAAGATGGTTGCCCGTCGCCCCTACCTCAAGCCGAACCACAGCGTCGCGATGCCGAGGAAGGAGAAGAAGCCGACCACATCGGTCACCGTCGTGACGAACGTGCCTGACGCGACCGCCGGATCGGCCCTGACACGTTCGAGCGCCATCGGGATCAGGATGCCGCCGAGCGCGCCCGCGACGAGGTTGCAGACGATCGCAAGCCCGATGACGATGCCGAGGCCCGGGATCTTGAACCAGGCCACCGCCGCGATGCCCGTGATCAAGGCGAAGGCAAGGCCGTTGACGAGCCCGACCAGGCCTTCGCGCATCACCACCCGCCAGGCGTTGGAGGAGCCGAGCTCGCGCGTCGCAAGCGCGCGCACCGCGACCGTCATGGTCTGGGTCGCGGCATTGCCGCCCTGGCTCGCGACGATCGGCGCGAGCACGGCGAGAGCGACCATCTTCTCCAGCTGCCCCTCGAACAGGCCGAGCACCGAGGATGCAAGAAAGGCGGTGGCGAGATTGACCAGCAGCCAGTTGAACCGCGCCCGCGCAATGGTGAACACGGTGTCGGAGAGTTCTTCGTCGCTGTTGACGCCGCCGAGCGCCTTGAGGTCTTCGTCCGCCTCCTCCTCGATCACGTCCACGACGTCGTCGACGGTGATGACGCCGACCAGGCGATCCTGGGTATCGAGCACCGGTGCCGCGACGAGATTGTACTTGCCGAACATGCGCGCCACCTCCTCCTGGTCCTCAAGGACGGAGACGCGGCGGCGATCCTCGTCGGTCAGCTCGGCAAGCGCCACCGGACGGCGGGCGCGGAGCAGGACGTCGAGCGAGACCGCACCCTGCCAGTGCTGGTCCTTGTCCACGACGTAGATCTCGTAGAAGCGGTCGGGCAGATCCGGCGTCTCGCGCATGTAGTCGATCGCCTGGCCGACGGTGAAATCCTGCGGCACCGCGATGAACTCGGTCTGCATCCGGCGGCCGGCGGAATTTTCGGGATATAGCAGGCTGCGCTCGAGCGCGACGCGCTCCTGCAACGGCAGCTTCTCGAGGATCTCCTCCTGCTCCGCCTCGTCGAGGGTTTCCAGCAGCTCGACCGCGTCGTCGGATTCGAGCTCGCGGACGCCTTCCGCAACGGTCTCCGGCGGCAGCTCCTCGAGGATCTCCTCGCGCACGCCCTCGTCGAGTTCGTTCAGTGCCGAGAAGTCGAAGTCGCGCCCGGTCAGCTCGACCAGGCGAACGCGGTGGTCGGGCGCGAGAGCTCCGATCAGATCGCCGAGATCGGCCTCGTGCAGCTCGGCGACGCAGGCGCGCAGCGCGGCGCTGTCGCCGGCCTCGATCGCATGGGCAATCTCCTCGACGAATTCGTGACGAATTTCGCCGTCTTCATTGCGCATCGGAACGTGGTCGAGTACCGAGGCCTCGGCGGATGGGGCACCGTCCATATGTTCATCCATGGCGCGCCTCGCCGTTTGACAGGTTGGAACGAGTGGTCTGAGCTGACGGTCAGGCAATACCCACAAGCGAACTGCGAGCGCAATGGCAAAGATGCTTCGGCTGAAATGGATGTCGATCTCGGTGGGCGCGGTCTTCGCGGGGCTCGCCGGCATCGCCGCTTCGGAGGCCGCGGATTGCCCGCGCAAGGACGCGCTCGGCACCTCGCGCGTTCTGAGCGTCGACGCCAAGACCACGCCGCGCGTCGGCCTGAAGAGCTTTCCGCAGACGCTGCCGCTCGCCGATCACGAGGTCGTGCTGACCTTCGACGATGGCCCGCATCCGCCGACGACGTCGAAGGTGCTGGCGGCGCTGGCGCAGGAATGCGTGCGCGCGACCTTCTTCCTGATCGGCCTGCACGCCTCCGAACATCCTGACATGGTCAAGCGCATTGCGCGCGAGGGCCACACCATCGGCCACCACACCTGGTCGCACCCGTTCATGGCGCGGATCCCGTTCGAGAAGGCGAAGAGCGAGATCGACCGCGGCATCGCCGCCGACGAGACGGCGCTCAAAGGCCTGTCGACGACGACGCCCTCGACGCCGTTCTTCCGCTTCCCCTATTTCGAGGGGACGCCAGCGCAGCTCGACCTGCTCCAGTCGCGCGGCATCGTCGTGTTCGGGGCCGACCTCTGGGCCAGCGACTGGAACGAGATGACGCCGGAGCAGGAATTGAAGCTCGTCACCGAGCGCCTCGCCGCCGCCGGCAAGGGCATCATCCTCTTCCACGACCCCAAGGCACGCACGGCCGCGATCATGCCGGCCTTCCTGCGGTACCTCAGGGACAACGGCTATCGCGTCGTTCACGTCGTGTCAGCGGGCACGTCACAGAAGAGCGCCGAAGCGCATTGATGCCGTAATGTCACGGCGGCGCAAAATGGGGTGATTTGGGCCCTATTAACAGTCTGTTCATGCTACGGCATGCAAAGATGCAGAAGGTATTGCGCCTGAACCGTTTCTCGGCGTCTCCGACCAATTAAGGCGGCAGTCGCGCAAGGAGGCAGACGAGGTTCATGATCGGAAGTAGCGTTGTTGTTCGGACGCGATCGTGGATCGTCCTCTATCTGGGGCTGTTGGTCGTCGGTTCACCGGCGGCCCTTGCCGCGGACTGTCCCGGCCATCCGGACGCGCTCGGGACCTCCCGCACCCTCGTGGTCGATCCGCGCGAGCATCCGCGCATCGGCACCATGCAGTACCGCGAAACGCTGCCGCTGAAAGACCATGAAGTCGTCCTGACCTTCGACGACGGTCCGCTGCCGAAATATTCGAACCAGATCCTCAAGATGCTCGACGACGAGTGCATCAAGGCGACCTTCTTCATCATCGGCGAGCAGGCCAAGGCGAACCCGGAAGGCGTGCGCAAGCTGATTGCCGCAGGCCACACTGTCGGCACGCACAGCATGAACCATCCGCTGACGTTCGACCGGATGCCGCTCGACAAGGCCGAGGCGCAGATCAACGGCGGGATCGAGTGGACCTCGGCCGCGATGACCGATCCGTCCAAGCTCGCGCCGTTCTTCCGCATTCCCGGCCTGATGCGCGCCGAAGGCGTGGAAAACCTCCTGATCTCGCGCGGCATCCAGGTCTGGAGCGCCGACTTCCCCGCCGACGACTGGCGCCATGTGTCGTCCGACCGCGTCTATCAGCTCGCGATCCAGCGGCTGGAGGCCAAGGGCAAGGGCATCCTGCTGTTGCACGATATCCAGGCCCGTACGGTGGCGGCGCTGCCGAAGATTATCCGCGACCTCAAGGCGCGTGGCTATCGCATCGTGCATGTGGTGCCCGCGACGGCCGACCGGCCGGCGACGGCGACCACGCCGGTGGAATGGCTGCTGCATCCGCCGACCGAGACCGTGCCGATCGCACGCTGGCCTTCCGTGCCGAACTTCGTGTTCGCGCAGACCGAGACGCTGCCGGCGCCCTCGCTTGCCGACCTCAACGCGCAGACCGAGCATCAGCCGCTGCTGCCGCGCAAGACCATGGCGCTGGCGAATGTCGCGGCGACCCTGCCCGTGCCCGATCGCGATCTCTTTGCCATCCCGGAGGGCTCGGTCGAGGTCCTGCTGTCGACGACCTTGTCGCGGCGCGCCGCGACGCGGCTGGCGATGGCGGCCGAGACGCCCCGTACAACCAAGGGCAAGGCCGGCAAGTCGCGCGGACATCGGACCGTACACGCGGCGCCGGCCGGAGCGAAGCATACCGCGCAGGCTACGGGCACGGCCCCCAAGAGCATTGTCCCCAAGAGCACGGCCAAGAGCACGGCCCCCAAGGGCGCGGCACCGAAGAGTGCCGTGACGCATCCGACCCGCGTCGCCAGCCTGAAGAAGCGCGCGCAGTAAGCTCTACTGCCGCATGATGTTGGCGACGCAGAGCAGCACGATCAGCGCCAGGAAGAACAGGTCCATATAGGACTTGAGCTCGCCGTCGCGACGCAGCCGGGCAACGTCGGCCACGACCTGCTTGCGCGCGTTCGTTGCGCCCGAACCGTCATTGATCGGAGCCTGCAGGCGCCTGGTCTCCGCCTCGAGCTTCTCGATCTTCTGGAAGAAATAGAACGCACGCAGCGTCGAGGCCGCGCGCATGCCGGCATAGACCAGCACCAGGATCGCGAGGATCGCCCGGTTCTGGTATTTCTCCATGAAATTCAGGCTGAAATAGACCATCGCCATGAAGGCGAAGTTCGTCACGAAGCGGTAGACGAAGCTAAGAAAGACCATGCTGGCTCCAGCCCTGAGCGGTGCGACCCGTCTACGCCATCTTTATTTCGACAAAGATACGATCGCCGGCCGCCTTTTAGCCACGCGCGTTCATAATGCAAGCGAGAGTACCGGGGCCTGCGTGTTCCACGTAAACGCGAGGTTGCCAGCTGCGCGATGGAGATTCGCCGGAAGCTACAGTACATTGGCGCAGCCACCGCATGTGGGGTCTGCCGATGCCGAAGAAGGGAATCACGGGCCACGACGACTGGGTGCTGACCGAGGCCCTGGCGACCGCGCTCGTCGCGCTGGAGCAGCTCGAACCAAAACACCAGCCGAGCGCGCATATGGACGACATCCGCAAGATGCTGGCGAACGGCAAGGAGCCGTCGGCGGTGAGCCTGCATCTCGCCCAGGCCAAATGCCGCCTGTTTCCGGACACGGATCCGCTCGAGATCTACCGGGAATACGGGATCGGCGACGAATATGGCTGAGAGGCCCGCACGGGTCCTTCGAGCGCGCTGCTGCCTGGAGCTGAGCGGCAGCCAATCGCCACAACGATCATCCACCTCAATGTTCGCGTGAATTTCAGCTGAGCCGCGAAACAACTTGACGACTGCGCCGCCAACGAATGTAATGTTATAACATTACATATCTGATCCCAATGCCCCTCCCCAAGCGTCACCGCACTATCCCCCTGAAAAGGCTCTTCGATCTCCATGCAAAAACTCCCCGTCACCGTCTTGTCCGGCTTCCTCGGGGCTGGAAAGACCACTTTGCTGAACCACGTCCTGAACAACCGGCACGGCCTGAAGGTGGCTGTGATCGTCAACGACATGAGCGAGGTGAACATCGATGCGGATCTGGTTCGCGATGGCGGTGCGAACCTGTCCCGGACTGACGAGAAGCTCGTCGAGATGACGAACGGCTGCATCTGCTGCACGCTGCGCGACGACCTCCTGAAGGAGGTGCGCGCCCTCGCAGACAGTGGCCGCTTCGATTATCTCTTGATCGAATCCACCGGCATCTCCGAACCGCTGCCGGTTGCGGCGACCTTCGATTTCCGTTCCGAGGACGGCGAAAGCCTCTCCGATGTGGCGCGTCTCGACACCATGGTCACCGTGGTCGACGCCGTGAACCTGCTCGGGGATTATTCGTCGACGGATTTTCTCGATCAGCGCGGCGAAGCACTGGCGAACGACAAGCGGACGCTTGTCGATCTCCTCGTCGAGCAGATCGAATTTGCCGACGTCATCGTTCTCAACAAGGTCGATGACGCGTCGCCCGCACAACGCGAGGCAGCCCGGAAAATCGTCCGCGCGCTCAACCCGGAAGCGGACCTGATCGAAGCCAACCACAGCCGGGTCGCCTTCGATCGCATTCTCGACACCGGCCGGTTCGACTTCGAGCGGGCGCAGCAGCATCCGCTCTGGTTCAAGGAGCTCTACGGCTTTGCCGATCACGTGCCGGAGACCGAAGAATACGGCGTGACGAACTTCGTCTATCGCGCGCGCCGGCCGTTCGATCCCGAAAAGTTCGACAAGTTCGTCAGGGAGCCCTGGCCCGGCGTCATTCGCGCCAAGGGACATTTCTGGCTTGCAACGCGCCCGCAATGGCTTGGCGAGATCAGCCAGGCTGGCACGATCACGCGCACACAGGCGCTTGGCTTCTGGTGGGCAAGCGTACCCAGGGAAAGATGGCCGGATGATCCGTCCTGGCGGAAGCAGCTGCGCGCGAACTGGAACGACATCTACGGCGATCGCCGCCAGGAAATCGTGTTCATCGGCACCAGTATGGATGAAGGTTCGCTCCGTGCCCGTCTGGATGCCTGCCTCGTCCCGGGAAAGCCGGCGATGAACGTCACGGAATGGGCGAAGCTCGCAGACCCCTTCCCGGTCTGGCGCCGCGCTGACGAAGCCGCGGAACGCGAATGACCAACGTCGTTCAATTTGTTCCGAAATCCGAGCTCGAGCGGCAGCGCCTCATCCGTGAGGCGCGTGCGATCTACGACAGCATATTCCCGCCGGTCACCGTGTGCGCCGGGCATGCGGATGACCGCTCAGGCCAAAGCGCGCCGCCCGAAGCGGTCGCCGAAAGCCAACCAAAACAACGGTGAGGCTGAAGGTGGCGCGTTCGGAGGGCGGTCGCATTTATTGAAGTTTCAATGGCTTGCGGAAATGGGCAAAGAGTTTGGGTGGATCTCCAGCTGATAGGTGCTGTTTCCGGTAGATTGACCGAGCCTCACAATAGCTTGCGGGACTTCGCCACGCGGCGTAACTTTCAACTCCACGTAGCTCCTTCGAAAGTAATCTAACGGGTTCGGCCTAGCGGGAGATAGCGATGGCGGATGTCCCATGGCACCTTTCCGGCGACTACTTCGAGAATTGCAGTTGCAGCATCGTGTGTCCCTGCCTCGTGTCGGCGGCTCCCCCGCTGACTTCGCGACCGACCGAGGGCTTCTGTAACGTACCGCTGATCTTCCACGTCGAGAGCGGCCGCTATGGCAACATCGAGCTCGATGGACTCAATGTCCTGGTTATCCTCCACGCGCCGGGGATCATGGCAGACGGAGATTGGTCGGTGGCCGCCTATATCGACCAGCGCGCCAACGATGAGCAGACCGAGGCTCTAGCTGCGATCTTCACCGGCGCCGCCGGTGGTCCGATGGCCGCGTTCACACCGCTAATCAGCAAGAACCTGGGGGTTCGCAAGGTCCCGATCACATTCCGAATCGAGGGCAAGACGCGGTCCGCGGAAATCCCTGATATTCTGCACATGTCCGTCGACCCGTTGCCGACCATGCATCCGAGCGGGGAAATGTGGGCCAACATCGGCCATCCAGTCAGCCCTGACAGGATGGTGATGGCAGTCGGCGCCGCCGGTAATACGTTCAGTGATCATGGCATGCGCTGGGACAATTCCGGCAAGAACGGCCTCTATGCGCCGATCCGCTGGTCGAACCAGGCGTGATGCAACTCCTGACCCGGCCTTGCGAGAAGGCCGGCAACACTTATCGCAAATGACCGACGGCCCCCTGGAAACCGTGCTGCGGCGCGATCGCTGGATCGTCGGCGGCGCGATCGGGATCATTGTCGCGCTGGCATGGGGCTATGTGCTCTGGCTCGCCAGGGACATGGACATGGGCGGCATGGACATGACCGGGTTCCGCATGATCCCGGCCGGGATCGGAATCATGTTGCCGGCGAGCGAGCCATGGCGAGCGATCGAGTTCGCGTATGTGTTGCTGATGTGGGTGGTGATGATGGTCGGAATGATGGCACCCTCGGCCGCGCCCATGATCCTCATGTACGCCCGCGTGGGTCGACAGGGGAAAGCGCAGGGCAAGCCGTTCGCTGCGACCGGCTGGTTTGCGGCCGGTTATCTCCTCGCCTGGGGCGGCTTTTCGCTGGCGGCAACCCTACTCCAATGGGCGATCGAGCGGGCAGTCCTGCTGGATTCCCGGATGACGATCGCCAGCAATCTGCTCAGTGCAATGTTGCTGATCGCGGCGGGAGCCTATCAATGGACACCGCTCAAGGACGTCTGTCTCGCCCAATGCCAGTCGCCATTTCTGTTCCTGATGCGCCACGGCGGCTTTCGCGACGACCTGCGAGGCTGCCTGCTGCTGGGGCTCCGGCACGGAGGCTATTGTGTCGGCTGCTGCTGGGTCTTGATGGCGCTTTTGTTCGTAGGCGGGGTGATGAACGTGCTCTGGATTGCGCTTTTGGCCCTGCTCGTCCTGTTGGAGAAACTTACGCCGATCGGACGATGGATCGCGCGCGCCGCCGGCATCGCGTGTGCGAGCGCCGGCGTCTGGCTACTGGTGTCGTTGCCGCGGTGAAGAGCAACCTGCTTGATGTTCAGTTCGAATTGCCATCGGCAACACCGCAAGTGCAATTCGACCTTACTGTTCCTCACCAATGAGTATCCCAGCGTTCGCTGCATCCCGGCCTATCGCGCCGCGGGCGCCGGAGCGGCGTCGACAAAGCCGACGACAGACTTGAAGCGGCCGTCGTCGGCAATGAAGGCGAAGTCGGTGCCTTTGATGTAGAGCGGTGCATCCGCAGTGGCGCCCGCGACCCAGGAGAAGCGGACATGGTCATGATGGGCTTCAATACCGCTCGCGAGATTGAGCCGATAGCCAGGAAACTGCCCCTGGGCCTTCGCGATCATGCCGTCGATGGAGTCGTGCCCGCGCCCATCACGAACTCTGTCGACATAGGTGCCGTCCTCGGTCCATGTCGCGGCGACGAGATCGCGCCGTCGCTTCGCGTCCCGCTCGTTCCACGCCGCCAGATACCGCACGACGATGTCGTTGACGCCGACCATCTTGTCTCTCCCATCGCTTGCTCGCTCGGCTGCGACCGCGCCTGACGAAAGCCGCGCGCCAAGCGCGGCCATCGTTGATGCCATCAGAAGATTACGCCTGTTCATTCTGTTCTCCCTCGAGCTGCCCCCTGCATCGTTCGCGGCGAGCCCCTCGCTGCTGCGCCAGGGTGCGCCGAGCAGTGGAGAGAGTCGATGATCTCGCAAGTCAAATTGTCTGCTCGGAGAACGCGTGCCGCCTCTGCCCCTCGACGACACACGTGGAGCCCGACCAGACAGGTCAACCAGCCCTGGAGGTGAGCGGATTGCTCGCAACCGACAATCTGGTCTCCTCGACCATGTCGTTCACAATGGCGATCGTGGCCTCGTCGGCCGGAAACAGCATTTCGAGAGCAAGCTCCGACAGCGTGACATCTGCGGGTGCACCGAAAACGGTCGTGGTGTTCAGGAACGAGACTCCGCCGAGACGGGTTTGAACACGAAGTGGCGAAACATATCGCTGAGGACCATCTCGCGATGCGAGCGCCACGCTCCCCTTGGGAGCCGGGTAGGACGATACTTCGGTCAAAAGAGCCTGGATGACGGGATCCGCCCTCGCCTCGATCTGCTGCTTCAGCACCGTGACGGTGTGGGCGCGCCACTCGACGAAATTCTCGATACGCGGTCCCATGCCATCGGGATGCAGGATGAGGCGCACGGCGTTGACCGGACTGCGAAGCAGTTCCGGAGAACACCCCTCGTAAAGCTGCGGCAGCGCCGCGTTCGACAGGACGACGTTCCAGTGTCGGTCCAGCACATACGCCGGATAAGGAAGGTGGACCCGGAGGACCTGCTCCATCGCGGATTTGGCGGATGACATCTCTTCGAGAGACCTCTCGGCGAAGGCGGGCGAAAAGCCTGCGGCGAGCAGAAGCACGTTTTGATCCCGCAACGGCAGGTTCAACTGCTCAGCCAGGCGGTGGACCATCTCCCTGCTCGGACGCGAACGACCCGTCTCCAGATATGACAGATGCCGGGTCGAGCTGTTTGCGGCCAGCGCAAGCGCCGTCTGCGACAGCCCCCTGCTGCCCCGCCACCTCCGTAGCAATACGCCGAATTCAACTGCGCGGCCGGACATGCGACATCCTACCAAGCGCCGCGTCCGCCACACCATGACCTCCGAGGTCATATTCGCGCCGCACGTCGGCGTGTTTTTGACCTGCGAGGTTATCGACCGAGCGCGGTCGCGTGAAGCACCCTTTCCCGGGCCTGGCGAAGGTCCGAGCCATGGCGCTGAGGCAGGACCAATCATGTCGAGGAGATCATCATGGAAAGCCCAAGCAGTCTGGCCGACCGTTACGTCGCCGTCTGGAACGAGACCGATACGGAGCGGCGCAAGAGCCGGATCGCGGAACTGTGGGGCCCCGAGGGGCGGCACTATGTCGGCGACCGCAAGGTCGAAGGCCGGGAAGCCCTCGAGCGACGGGTGCGCGAATCCCATGAGAAGAACGTCAGGAACAATGGCAACCGGTTTCGAGCGGCCGGCGATACACGCCGGGTGCACGACACCGTGGTCTTTCACTGGGAAATGCTTCCAGCCAGCGGAGATTCCGTTCTGGCCCGCGGGCTCGAATTCCTCGTCGTGGACGACAGCGGAAAAATCGTCGCCGACTACCAGTTCTTTCCAGCCTAAGGGACGACCGCCGTGCAAACGCTGGTCCGTCGCCGGCAATCACGCCCGAACACATGCCGAGGAGAAGCACCGTGCCGGTCACCTATGTCATCAAGTTTAACGTCGTGCCCGAGCAGCGCACGAATTTTCTGCGGCTGCTCGGGGCGGTGCTCGACGCGATGAGAAACGAGCCGACGTTTCATCAAGCGGTCCTGCATCGCGATCCGGCGTCCGAAAATCGCTTCATGCTCTACGAGACCTGGGAGAGCCATGACGAGGTCGTGAACGTTCAGATCAAGCGACCCTATCGAGACGCCTGGCATGAGGCACTTCCCGCACTGCTCGCACGCGATCGCGATATCGAGGTTTGGGAGTCGCTGCGGAGCGACTATGCTCGAAGTCTTCTGAGCTCCAATTGACGGCGTTACAGCGTCGCCAGCGGAGACTCTACCGCACGAGCGCGGCGTGCCACCTGGTATCCCGTGTCCGGCGTCTGCATCAACTTCCAGGGGGCTTATTGGCGCAATTCGCGCCGCAAAAGGGCGGCTTTCAAGCCACCCGGAAACAACACTTAGATTTCAATTGGTTACATGCCTTGGTGCGCTCGGAGGGAACCATTTTGCCGCAATACTATTTGATTTTATTGAAGAATTTAGCCCGAGAGAAGCGCTCTGTATCCCAAACTGATCCCAATTTGTATCACAGTAGCGCACCTCGATTCCAAGGCAGTTGGACGACAAAGGGCACCCGGTTTCCCGTGGTGCCCCTCTCGTCAGAACAGCCGCGATAGCACGGCCACAATCCAAGCCACGGGTAACGAGCACCCAAAGCCAAGACGGTAGGACGTACCGCCGGGCCTGCTGGCTTCGAGAGTGAGCAGCACAGTCATGTGCCCCCCTTTCTCGTTGCTTGATGCGGCTTGGGCGATAGAGATCATCCCAAACCAGAAGGGGAAACCTTCGGTGACGAACACCAAGCGGTTGACCAGCGGCGATAGGGATTTCGAGCTATATATAGACTCCGCGACCCTACCCACGCTTCGTCTAATGTTGGAAAGTAGGGATCGCTCCTGAGTCGAGCAAGGCGCAGCCGTGTAAATCCGTGCACGCAACTGCAAGTTCCTTGTAAGCCGTTGGTTGAACTAGCGAATAAAAATAGCCCGCAGCCTTCACACGGGAGAGGTCCAAGGTTCGATCCCTGTTTGGCCGCGCGGAGATTGAAATATCTTCGGCATGGCGACTACTCGCCGACTCCCCCTTCCCGCTCATTGAAGGATTTAATCAAATCGGCGTCGGGGAAGTGCGGCAACTTATGAAGCTCTTTGCGCTCCCGCTGTAGCTTCATGAGCCGCTCGACATGGTGGGGGATGATGTTCGCCTTCAAATAATCGTCGTCGAATGGCTTAATCACGCCCGCCTTCTCATCCCACTTCCCCGGCCGCTGCGCATCGGTCATCAGGCGGAACAACATATCGACTTCCCGCACCTCGTCCAACAACGAACACATGATCTTGTAGAGCGTGGTCAGGGCGTCGAGCGAGACCAAAATCTGATGGCTCTCTTTCGCATGATCGACGTACGCGCCGATGCCCTGTGAATGGTCGTAAATGTGGTGATGGATGACGGCATTTCGGTAATTGCGACATTGCAAAACTTCGTCGAAACAATCTTTGATGCAGTTTTTGGCTTTGTCATCCAGCAACGTCGAGCGCTCATAACACTCGCGCAGCAAAGCAAGTTTTGCCTTCAGGCCCAGAGCATTGTCGGTTGCGATTTGAAGCCAGAACGGTGTTGTAGAGAACAGGATGTGGGAGCCAATGAAATCGATATGCGCCTCAATTTGATTTGTTCTCAAAGCGATTGCGCCAATTTCGGCTAATTGCTCGGCCGAATAAGCCTGCTTCGGGTCGAACTCGATCTTGTGCGGCCGCAAACTGAGGTCGGTTGGCGGTCTACGCTTCATCCGTTCCTGGCCGGTTGGAAGAGTGCTTTTCTTTGATATCCTCGCCATGTCACGCACCCTAGCGCGGGTTGGATCTCGTGCTGGAATTATGAGTACACTTCCTAAGACTCAACGCGAAGCCTCGTTATTTCATCAGCCATGCAACAAGGCCGATCACGATCATAGCTCCGGCAGTTATCCATCCTCGAATCCCAATATCGGAGGAGGAATTGCTTAGAATGGGTGAGCCGAGGCCACTCTTAAGATAATTCGCGAGCGCCCCAGCAGCGGTTACCGACTTGTTTTTCGGCAAGTCCGCCTCTGCTCGGATGCTCTCCGCTTTTTTCAAAGCGAGATCATACGTTGGCTGGATACTCAGCCAAGCTGGCCAACTGTTGCCGCTGCGGTGTACTCCCACTTTGTACCCGCCCGACATCATCGGCAGGTACTTGTTTGGCAAGTCTCCGCGGAAATCGACGACGACCTCATCCGCTGTCCGTAAAATCTCTGCTCGTCTCTCATCATTCGCAGCCAGCGCCAGCGACAGACATTGCACGACGGCCTCATCTACAAAATTATGAAAGAAGCCAATCTCCCCATCAATGAACTTCGACCAATCGTCTTGGGACCACTCTGGCATGAGATAGCGAGGCAATCGCACGGGTATAGTGATAATGCCGTGGTCCCGGGACGCTTCCACGCCAAGGCTCAGCTCCCGTCGGTGCTCACCGGGTTCAAGCGGCGCTGGGCTCGCGGTCCTTGCACTCCCAGCGTCCTCAAAACGCGCCACGAGTCCTTTGCTGCCGTTCGGGACAAAGCGGACGTTGGAAACACACTCGTCCAAGTTTTGATCCGTCGAAATCAGGGCCATTAGCCTCTCCCACTACCCCTTCAGACTATCGTCTGAGCGGGCTGCAATTTCTTAGTACAGCTCGTCGCTGTGAAGCTCGTCTGGTTCTGCTCTTTCGGGAAAATGTAGCCGATAGGCCTCCCGTCGATTTACAAACCTGTTGGTTGACGTGACAAACCCCTGGTCCTCTCCATGTGGTTGTTCGCCGTGATACCCATCCATCGCTTGCAGTGCGCGGATAGCATCATTGTGCCGGTGGCCCCTGATGACCTTTCCATTGGCGGCACGAACAGCAGCGCAAATGATCACCTCAATATTTGAGTCGGACATCAAGAGACCCCCGTCTAGTTGCAATTCGTGTACAGCGTATTGCCTACCTGATTGGTGATGCAGTTGGTTGGCCTTTGCGTCGGCGCGGGCGTCGTCGGCATGTAGTACGGCTGAGGCGGCGGCGGTTGGCGAGCCTGCTGCGCCAGCAGCCATTGCGCCGCAAACTGGCGCTGCTCGGCTGTCGGCGGCTCAGCTGCGCACCCCGTCAACAGGATCGATATCCCGAATACAAATGCTCGCTTCATGATGATCCCCCTTCAGGCACCATCTACGGGTAGCCGGACAGTTTCAAGGGGATTTGCAACTCGTCACGTGGCGTATTCAACCACGGCATGCCGTTGGGGGCGGGGCGAAGCTCCTGGCGCGGCGTTCGGAGGGAATCACCGCGCGCTGTTGTCAATAGCAACGAGACCCGCTCGGGTCTCCCCGGCGGGTCTCTCAAAGCCGTGTCGCCCACGGCTCCCATATCGTCCTCAAGGCATTTTTGTGGATCGCAGTCGTCGGAACGGTTGCGACACTGTTGCGCTGCCGGGCGGGTACGAAGGCCGCCGTCAAAACAATTTCGGGTCTCGGATTAAGGGCTCGAAAAGGTGACATGAGAGAAGGGGTTTACTTCTTCATGGCTGTACTCCAAGTCAGTTGCGGAAGTCGTCCGCCTCAACGGCGATGGCTTACAGTAGCGATTAGGAGGCCCGTGACATGCCCATTCGAGTAGCCCTTGCAACCGCCGCCGTGATCGCCACGGTCGTCTCCGCGCACGCGGCAAAGCGATTGGAAGTCGGGCAATCCGGCGTGCTGCACACGACCGCCCTGGCCTGCCCTACGCTCGAAGGTTTGCAGGCCGTGTTGAAGACGGCGAAGGCGGACTTTGATGCGGGTCTCGCGAAGGGCGCGGCCGAAGGATGCAAATCATACGGCAAGGGGATGGATGTCTTCGTTGTCGAAGTCCCCAACGCTTACGTCGCGTGCATTCGGCCGAAGGGCGAGAAGTCCTGCGTGTGGACCGCGCAGGATCGCGTTCACGCGCTCGATTGATCAGTTGTCCTTCAGACGAGACTTCTGAAGGATCGGGGCGATGGTCTCCCAAACCTCTGCGTTTTGGATGCGCTGTTGCTTGTCAGCGACCTCTCGCTTCGCTGCCGCATTAGCGCGCTCCCGCTCACAGCAGAGCGTCTTGGTGCAGCGGCCATCCTGACATGGCTCTTCGGACTCTGGACAATCGAAGTTCCGTTGCACCCGCCGCCTCCCTTGCGAAGCTAACCGGCCGACATTAGCATATCGGGCGGTAGCGGAGGCTGACTTTTTTGCAAGATAGAATCGTAAGCCGAAGAGCAAACGGCGATGTCGTTCAGGTTCACACAATCGCTCGCGGCGTGAACGCCTTCGACTATGGGAAGCGATTAGCCGAGCGGGATGTTGCCGACCACAGCGCGGTTGCGACTTACACGATAGAGCTTGGCGAGTACCCGAAGGAAGTGCTGTACGTTGCCGTCAGCACCCCTTCTCGATGGGACGACTTAAAGGCGCGCTACACCTAGCTTCAGGCCAGTTCGTCGGTGTAGCCGGAGAGCTCGCGGTCGCCGGGGAATTTGCCGCCGAACGCGAGGATCGCGTTCACGCAATCGACTGACTAGGCTCCGGGGCGAGCGGCGTATTCGAGCGCCGCCGCTCCGAGGTTCACGGCGAGAGCCGTCCCAACCACGTTGACAATGTTCTCCGGCGACATGGTGCCGCGCGTGCCAAGCTGCGTGTTGTTCGCACCGCTCGCGAACGTCGCCGAGAGCGAGCGGCGCACATAGTCGGCTCCGAAGGTGAAGTTCGTCGCCGCTCCGTTGAGCAGTCGCATCGCCATGTTGGCCGTGACGGCGGGGTCAATCGACTTCCCCGTCCACGCCATGTTGGCGACCTGCCCGTTGATCGAGGCGTCTGCATCGCGGGTGACGAGAGTGAAGTCAGCACTCGTATTGCCATCCCCACGGTCGAGGATCAGGCGGTACGGCTGGCGCCCTCCCGCGACCGGAGGTCCAACGATCTCGCCCGCCTTGAAGACGCGAGAGTAGCGCCACTGAGTAACAGCCGGGATCGTGTAGGTCTGCATCTCATTGACGTTGTACGGTGCCGCCGAGTTGGGCGCGCCGCCGAACATATGATAGTAGCCATCGCTCACGACCTTGAGTGACGTGCCACTGACAATCAGCCCCTCAACGGCCTGCGCGCTATCGAGCAGCCAACGATTGACAAGTTGGTCCTTGGCGATGTCCCAAGCGAGCAACATGCCCGGCGACCCGTTCGCGCCAGCGGTGAGCCACAGATACCCGGCAGCCCCTCGCGACGGGTCCACGCAGATATGGTCGATGGGGCCGCCCCATCCACCGTTGAAGTCGGCATATCGCAGCATCACGCCGTTCAGCGTCACGCACCAAACGTCGCCGCTGGCTGAATCGCCCGCCCATAGCGCCTGACGAGCGTCGTCCCAGTCGAGCGCGTTCGCGACGAACGGCAAGACCAACGGGGCACGCGGGACTGAGCCGTCGCGGTTCATGAAGTAGACGTTGTTGTTCGCGCCGCTGACATAGGCGAGGCAGCGCAGCGCGCCCGCCTTGACAAACGTGACACCCTGCAAACCGCCGATGCCTTGCACCGTCTGGATTTGCGAAACCAAGGTCGAACCGTCAGCCGACAGCCGCACGATGCTGGTCGGCGTCGTGACGCCGCCAGAGCCGCGCGTCCCTCCGAAGTTGCCGACCCAAACGTCGGTGCTATCCGGGTCCTGGCAAAAGCCCGTGCAGGTAAATCCCTTCCCGGCTTCGCCGCCGGGAATGTCGGGCAGCGGCTGCCTAGCCCCAACGACCAACGTCGCGCCGTTCGAGAACACGCGGGGGATCGCCGCTCCCGTGCCGCCGGTGAGCCATGAGAACTTCGACACGTCCTCAGAATAGGACAGGAAGTTCGGCGGCAGGGCCACCCCTGCAAGCGGGTATGACAGCCCGATCCCGAACCCGAGGCGCATCAGATCGCCCCTTCCAACCCCGTCGCGGTCGCGGCCGTGACGTGCGTGGCCCAAATGGTCCGCGTTTCACCGGCGGCGAAGTTCATCACGCGGCTCGCGCCGCCGCGCTTCAGCGTCACGGTCACGTTGCCAGCGGTGTTCGCGCGGATCGCCCGAATGGGCTGCGCGAGGGGATTTGCACCCGGCACAATGGGCACCCAATCGATTGCGGGACCATCGAAGGGGACGGCAAAGGGGTTCTCACGAGACACGGGCAAGTCCTTTCAAATAATTCAGACACATGAGAGCCCGCTACGCACCGCAGCGCGAGATCGGTTCAGTAGCCCATATTCCAGTTTTCCATGCTCACTTTGCTTTGCCTTGCGAAACGAGAAACTGATCGAAGCGAGCGCCGATGCGATCCAACGCCCCAACCAACCGCTCTTCGATCCGGTCGATCAGTTGGACGGTCGCGTATTCCTGCGCGACCTTCTCGCGGAAATGCGCAAGATCGCGTTCGGTCGCAGCGGCGAGCCGCTGCGCTTCGGCGGCTGCGGCCTTCGCCTCATTGGCGATGGCCTGCCCCGCCTTCGCGGACGCCTCGTTCTTCGCGTGCGAAACCGCATTGCGGATAAGAAGCGCGATGATCGCGCCAGCGCCGGTGCCGAGCAGGCCGATGAGCCATTCAGGAATCGTAATCATTTGACTTCGCCGGATGCCTTGAGGCGCACTTTGCGCACATTGTTGCGGGAGATTCGGAGACGTTTGTTCGCTTCCTTCCGCGCCGACTCTTCGAGCTTCCAAGCAACACGCGCGTCCATGCCGGGGGCAGTCTTTGGCGCTGGCACTTCGTCAAGGACGAGCGTGGATTCGTGGGGGACCGCGAAGTCCGGCGACGGTCTAACGCTTTCCGTGGTCTTGCACGCGGTCAGTGAAATCGTCAGGAGTGAGCAGGCAAGCAGCGTTCGGCCGAGCCTTGAGGCGTTTTTCATAGTCATCGATTTCGTCCTGTGCTTCCAAGGCGCGCTGCGCCGCTTCGTCCCGCTGCTTGCTGGCCGTCTCGGCGGCATCGAGCGCCAGATCAAGGCTCGACTTCTGCCGGGCGATCACGTCGTCGCGCGCCGCGATTTGATCGCGAAGGATCTTCGCGTCGGTGCGATTGTCGGCAGTTCTGAAGCCGAGCAGGAAGACGAGAGTCGCGAGGGCGACGATGAAGACGAGCTTCGCGGTCTTGGCGTAGCCGCCAAGCAGCGTGCTCACGATGGGCAAGTAGCCGACCACTGCGGCCACGACGATCAACAGGCCGAGGGCGGACAGCGCGATCTCGGAAGTCGCCGCCGCCCAAAGGAAGTCGCTGATCGCCGTAGACGCGAAGGCGTCCATGAACCGCTGTTTGATCATTCCCTCTCCAACCAAATCCAGAGGGCGAGGCCGATCAGGATGAAGGTGCCCAGGGCGACGATGACCTTCCAATCCTGAAGCACGCCCAGGAAGGACGTGATGGACAGGCCACCGAACAGGCCGGACGCAGCCGTGAGCTTGCTCTTGATGAACGCTTTCAGCCTGCCGGGCGCGGTCGCACTCTCGTCACGGACATCGCTGTGCGGTTCGAGTTCGACCTGCTCTTCACCGGCTTCGTCGGTATCGTGGCGCTCGCCGTCTTCCGGCGTCGCCATCAGCCCCACCGGATGGTAAGGCAGCGCCGAAGCCCTCAACTGATCGAGCGGATAGAGCGGGTTGGTGTCGATCTTCCGACCGGGCGAGATCATCCAATGCGTGATGATGTCCTCGATCTTGAAGGTCTGCGCGAGCGCGAAGCACAGGTCGGTGACGGCCGCGATCTGCTCGGGGCTGTAGTGCAGCCAGTAGCCCGCACCGTGCGCCGTCGTCTTCGCATACTCGACCTTCAGCGACGGGTCCTTGTTCGTGTCGATGGAGCAGATTTCGTTCTTGTAGACGCCCTCCGACACCTTCTGAAGCTTGCCGGGGTTGTCGATCTCGATGCCCACCGCGTAGCTGTTCATGAACTTCAGCCCCTTCCATTGGGACTGACCGGCATGCCACGCCACGACATTGAACGGCACAAGCTGAGTAATCTTGCCCTGGCGGCTCACGACGACGTGCGCCGAGACCTTCGCCGCCGGATTGGTCAGCCACGAAATGTCGCCGTCGTCCTTAAGACCCGAAGCGGTATCGTGGATCACGATGAAGCGCGGCTTCAGAGCGCCCCCGTGGTTCGGGCTCTTCAGGAACGGCAGTGCCGCGCCGTTCCGATAGCCCATTCCGTTCTTGATGCTGATCGAGATGGTGCTCTCCAGTGATTGAGAACACCTTCGCCTATCGTTCCGCAGTTGACGGGACCGTTTCAGTAGCCGTAACTTGCTGACGCTCGATTTTGTCTTATTTTCTTCTAATTCGAAGCTGGGGGATATGATGCCGCGATTTTTTGTTTGTTATGACATCAAGAAAACAACGCCTGATCCGCATCCGGTCTTACTTGATCTTGCAAACGATTACGGCTTCGATGTGTGGCTAACCATGGAGGATGGGGAGATCAAGCGGCTTCCAAACACCACTTTGGTAGGGTCTTTTCCACTGGTGGAAGAAGCCCTCAACGCGTTTAAGAAGCTTGTTGCGGCGACTGCCAAAAAAATCGGACAGCCGGTTGTGGTGGAGAAGGTTCTGACAATCAAATCGGCCGGTGCGCGACTTCGATCTGACAAAAAGAAGCGCAAGACTGACGCACTACGCCTGATTGAGCTAGTGAAGAAGTCGCGAGGCTAATCGCCACCCCCACCACCCCAAAAGTCGTCGCTTCCCTCGCCAGCGGTCTCGCAAGAGATGCGCGTCGTGAGGCCCTGATCGTTCAGGCGATGCGTCGCCGACTTGATCGTGTAGCTGCCGTCGCAGTCGGGATCGAAGCCGATGGCCGTGAGCCCCGCCCCGGCGAACATCTCCGTGCGCCCGAGGAAGTTGGCGGCGAAGACCTTCTTGCCGCGAGCGAGCGCGCCCTTCGTGGCCTTGGCCTGCGCCTCCGCTTCTTCCTTCGTCTTGAAGAGCTTGCGGCTGCGGAAGACCGGCGAGCCGCCGCCTTCCTTCACCCACTCCCGCTCGCCCTTCTTGACGTTGTGCCACGCGGCTTCGACGGACTTGTAATCGCCGCGCGTCGAGCCGGTGCAATCCCAATCGGTGACACCGATCTCGGTCAGCATGAAGACAGGGGCCGCGCCGCCGCTAGGGAGCACGCCAGAGCCCGCTTTGTTGAAGATGACCTTTTCATCAGCCAGCTTGAAATTCGCGCCCACGCGCCCCGCCAAGCGCGTGAGGAAGTTCAAATCGGACTCGCTCGACTGATCGATGTGGTCGATCTTGATCCCACCGACCTCGCCGTTGACGATGGCCGACAAGCCGTTGCGCCCGGCGATGTACTGCACGATGTCATCGACGCTCTTCTCATGATAGGAGCGCGACTTCGGCGACTTGATCTCGGTGGTCAGACCGGCGGCCTTGGCCGTCACGGACATGATCTTCGGCCGCCCCTTCTTCGTCCACGAGTCGATCAGGAAGGTGCCCATGTAGTTGACGCCGGTCTCGACGAAGCCGAGCGAGACCTGAAGCTTCGAGCCCTTGCCCGGCGACGGGATGTATTCGCGATTGTCGATCTCAAGCTCGCAGCTATCCGACTTCTTGCCTTCGTTATCCTGAACGGTCAGCGAGAGCAGCGGACCGCCGCCCAGGACGCCGCCGGGGATGACATGGCCGCCGCCTTCCAAGGGCAGGCCGAACGGTGCCGGGATCAGGTTGGCCGTGATGTCGCGGCCGTCGAGCAGGATGCGGGCAGCGGGCGTCACGACCAAATCCTCGCGGCGGTGTTCACCTTCTTCACGACGAAGGCGGGAATGTTGATGGTCATCCCCTGGGGCAACTTCGTGCCCTTCGCAGCGAGGCCGGGGTTGGCACGCAGGATCGCCTCCGTCGCGCCGTGCGTGACGCCGAAGCGGTTGTAGGCGATCAGGTCAACCGTATCGCCTTCGATAGTCGTGTACTGCTCCATCAGACGTATGCCTTCAGTTCAACGGTGAACTCGATCTTACGGGGAGCACCGTCAGACATCAGGGTCTCTTGCCCCTCCCTGATCTTCTCGATCACGTAGTTCCCGAGATACCGACCGAAGCCGGTGACAAGCGGGAGCGGCTGCCCGAGCCCGGCCTGCGCGCGCATCTGATCGACCTGCCGCAACCCACCGCGATAGTGCGGATAGATCACGCCATCGAGCGAGATCGTGTCCTCGCCGGGACCGACGTACTGCGGTGCCGGGGCCATGCCGATGCGTTCCGTTGACGGCCAGCGCCATGAAGAAGTCCGGTCGAACTTCGAATAGGCGGCGGTGCTGATCGAGAAGCGGTACGCGCCGAGCGCGAGAAGGACGGTGCTGTTCATGATCAGTCGCTCAAGAGTCCACGCTGCTCAGACTCGAGCCGCGCGAAGGCCGCGTAGACCGCGTCTTCAGCCGCCCGACGAACGTCGTTGGGGTTGCCGCCATTGACTTGGACGGTGATCTGCGCCGTGTTGCTGCGCGACACCGTCGTGCTGTTCTCGGCGGAACTGGCGACCGCCGCTGCGCCGTCCGAGGTCAAGCTGCGAAGCTTGTCGTTGGGCTCGATACGGCCGGACATGCCGGGGACGAAAAGCTCGGGACCTTGCTCGCCGACAAGATACGGCCTGCCGTAGCTCACGGGGCCGCCCAACGCGCGAGCGCCAGCGATGGGCGCAGGGGCCGCGCCGCCCGCCGGGGCTCCCTTGCCGCCGCCGCTGCTAAAGATACCCTTGATGGCGCTGCCCAGGGACATCGCCTTGTCGATGGCAGCCCCGAAGAAGCCAATCACGCTTTGGATCGCGGAGATGACCTTCTGCACGCCTGCCGCCGCGACGCCGCCGACAGTCTCGCCCCACTCGCGCCACTTCGCGCCGGTCGCGTCGAGCGGCCCGAGCAATTGCGACAGCCAGTTGTAGACGGACGCCAAGCCATCGGCGAGCGCCTTCACAGTCGGGCCAGCCGGGCCGAGACCCGCCATGAAGCCAGCGCCGAACCCGGCGAAGAACTCCTTGATGCCCGCCCAATTGTTGTAGACCCACACGCCCAGCGCCGTCAGAGCGACGACCAGCGCCGTGATGATCAGACCGACCGGGTTGGCGACCAACGCCCACATGGCGATCCCGATGGCGCGCAGGGCCGTCAGGGGGAAGAGCAGGATCGACCGCCCCAGGGCGAGCAGAGAGCCGCCCAGGGCCGACAACGTTGCCCCTGCCCCAAGAGCCGTCAGCATGCGGAAGCCCACTGCCATGGCTGCCAAGCGGCCTACAGCGGCAGCCCCGACGCCAGCGATCACACCGGCGAGCAACCGGAACGGCAAGAGCATCCCGAGCACCGCGAGATTCATCCCGCGCATCGCGAGCAGAGCGACGCGACCGAGCGCGCCCAGGACGAACAGCAGCGGACCGGCAGCGGCAGCCGCAGCGGCGAAGTAGACGCCGGTCTTCAACAAAGCCGGGCTGGTCGCCGACAACTTTTGCAGCGTGTCCGCGACTTTCGTGAAGGCGTTGGCGATGTCGTTACCGACCGCGTCCACAATCGTGTTGCGAAACTTCTCCCAGGCAGCGCCCAGCTTGAGAAGAACGGCGGGCAAGCCCTGGTTGGCGATCTTGTATTGCCGCGGTGAATAGCCGTCCGACTTCTCTTCGACTTCTTTGATCATCGCGGGCAGATCGGCCTTCAGCAAGGCCATGTAACGCGAGATATGACGCGCTTCGAGGATCTGTGCGATGTCGCCGGTCGTCGCGACACCGTCGTCCATCTTCTTCTTCAGATCGGTCATGAACTTCGTGATGTCCACCTTCGACCCTGCCGCAGCGACGGCATCGTTCACCGAGTCCGAAATCTTGTCGGCATCAACCGCCGACGAACTACCGATCGCCCCCTGAACGGCCTTCGTGATCGCGGCCGACAACCCGGCATGATCGCCCCTGTTGTTCTTGATCGCGTCGGCGATCTGCCCTTTCACGCTGCTCGCGTCGATGCCGTCTGCCTTCAGGTTTTCGAGCACCGTGTCCGCCGTCACAGGGCGCGCCTGGGTGTAATCGGACAGGTTCATGCCGATCCGGCTCAATGCCTTCATCCCGCCCTTCGGCATCTTGACCAGACGCACGATGGCCGAGCGCAGCGCGACGCCAGCTTCGGAGCCGAGCACACCGGCCTTCGCGAACGCCATGACCATCGCCGTGACGGAGTCGAGCGAGTTGCCGGTCGTCGCCGCGACACCGCCTGCATACTTGAACGACTCCGAGATGTCCTTCATGGACGCGACCGTGGACACGGCTGCATAGACCATGCGGTCGGTGACGATGGTCGAAGACTTCACCGCCTGATCATAGGTCTTCATCGGCATGCGAAACTGCGTCAGCGTCTTGCTGAGCGACGCGCCGACATCGGCAGGCGTCATATCGCCCGCCAGAGCGGACGCGGCCAAGACCTGTTCGAGCGCGCCCTTGGCCTGCTCGAACGTGAAGCCCGCCTTCAGAAGCTCGGTCGCAGACTTCAGGATGCCCGTCGCACCACCGGCGTCATATCGACCGGCCATGTCCTGCGCCATCTTCGAAAGCTCGACGCGCTGTTCTTTCGTCGCTTCGCCAAGCGCCTCGACCATGTTGCCCGCCTTGGCGAACTCGGCGGCGTCCTTGATCATGCTCGCACCGAACCACGCAGCGGGCGCAGTGACGCCCAGCGATGCGTTGCGGCCATGGCGCTGCATCGCGGCCATGCGCTTCGAAGTGTTGGCAAGATGATTGTTCACGGCCGCGAACGGCGCGTTCATTTTTGCAGCCATGCCAGCGAGCGAAGCTCCCAGGCTGTTGACCTGGGTCTTCGCTGCGTTGACTGCGGCGTTGAGGCTGGGGCTGACCTTGCCCCCGATGTTGACGAAAACGGAGAAGCCGGTCGCCATGTTACTTTGCCTTCATCGCCTTGTTGATGTCGGCCTGAAGCTTCGTTGCGTCTTCAAGCCAGCCGTAGAAGTCGTCGAGGGACATTTCCTCGACCTCCGAGATCGAAAAGCCGCCCTTGGTCAGCCGAATGAGCGTCAAAATCCCCTTGCGGAGATCGCTTAGCTCGACTGACCCCCACGAAAAGCATCGAGTTGCGTGCCCAGCTTGAAGGCGTCGATCTCGTCAAGCTCTGCGATCACGTCCGGCGAGACGTTGCAGAGGTCGGACAGAAGCAGGATGCCCTTGTCGGCATCATGACCCTTGAACTTCGCGGCCTTCAGCGAGTCCTTGGTCTTCGGCCGACGCATCGTCAGCGACGTGTAGTTCTTGCCATCGACCTCGAACGGGAAATCAAGCGTGATCTCCACGGACAGTCGCAGGTCTTTCTTCACTTCGTCAGTCACAGTTCAGTTCTCCCGCTTAATTGTGGCCGACCCGCCGTAGCGAGGTCGGCCGTTGGTGGTTCGTTACATGCCCATCGCAGTGCGGATGGAGGCAAGCTGATCAACGCCGTTGACGACGCGGATCATGTTGTCGATGTCGATCTCGACGACGACGGTGTCCTGAATCTGAATCTTCAGATACCGGATGGACATCTCGGCTTCGTTCTGCGTCAGGTCGCCTGCTTTCCAGGTGCCCAGCGTGTTCTTCTTGAAGCCGCCGTGCAGATCGACAGTCATCGGGACCGCAGTCTCGCCGTCGCGCTGAAGAGCGCCGCGAAGCTGGATACGGGCGGCGTTGCCGTCCATGTTGCCCCAAAGGCCGAGAATCTGGTTGGCATACTCGCCGAAGGTGAACTTGGCGCTCAGAGTCTCCAAGCCCATGTCCAACTCGACATTGCCGTCCATACCGCCGCCACGATACTCTTCGGTCTTCACCGAAAGCTCGGGCAGTTCGACTTCGGAGATGCGACCGGCGTAACCGACGCCGTTCACGAAGCTGTTGAAGTTGCGAAGTACGCGCGGGATCATCTTTCGTCCCCGTTATGCGAAGAGGTTGCGGATGTAGTCCGAGACGAGATGCGACCGGAAGGTCACGCGCTCGGCCGGGTACGGCGGGGTGAAGTCATACGAGAACGTCACATGACCCTGCGAGATGTCGGCTTCGGTGTTGAACTCGGGATCGACCCAGCAGTCACCACCGAGGATCGCACCGCGCACGCGAAGCTGGCGCATGTACGCCTTCACCGATGCGGTCACGTCCTCGAAATACTGCTTGGTGATCGAGCGATCCACCGCCCAGCGATGGGCCTTCGCGATGGAGATGTCGATCATGTCGCCGGTACGCGAGACGGACAGGAAGGCGAACTTCGGATCGGCCGAGCAGGTGCGGTTGCCCCACAGATACCAGCCTTCGTCGCGGATGAACGTCGCGATCTCATTCTCGTTGAGAATGTTCGCGCGGCTGTTCTTGTCGCCGTAGGCGTAGTCGATGGGACGGCCCAGGCCGCCGATGCCATAGACCTCTTTGTTCGACGGCGACTCCCAAAAGCCCTTCTCGTTGTCCACGCGCGAGATCAGGCCCGCCACTCGGGCGGACGAGTGTTCGAGCGCGTAGGTGCTGGTCTTCACGGACCAACCCGAGACGGTCGGATCGACGATGAACACGCGGCGCGTGCCGTGGTCGTTTCGATAGGCGAACGCAGCGGCATCGGTGGTCGAGGGACCATCGGCGATGATGTGCGCCTTGAAGCCATCAGCCAGTTGCTTCAACTCGCTGACGACCGGGTTCGCCGAAGCGCCGATCTGGATCGTGATGGTCGCGCCGGTGCCGTCGCCGGTGACGGTCGCGGTCAGCGGCGAGACGATGCCGAAGCCGAGCGAGTCGAACTCAAGGCCGGTGATCTTGCCGCCGGTGATGATCGGCTTCGCGGTCGGCAGCACCGCGCCCGCACCGCCGCCCGTGAAGGCCACGGTCGCCTGGGTGTAGCCGTTGCCCTGCGCGGTCACGGTATGACCGGCCACGCCGAGCGGACGCTGATGCGTGAAGCCGGGTGCGATCAGGATCATCGGGGACACGCCGCACTCGGCTTCGGCCGCGCGGAAGACGTGAATGCCGGTGAACGCGCCGGTGTCGGCGTCAACACCGCCGATGATCTTGGAAAGCTGCTCGTTCTCGGTCTGCGCGTCTGCGACGCGGACCGCGACGATGAGCGCACCGCCCTGGTCGTAAATCGAATCGATGGCCTGCGGCAGACTGCCGGTCGCGCCGATCATGGCCGCCGCCTGACGACGGTTGACGAGTACGGGAGTGTCGAGGGGGAACGCCACTTCGTTCGCGAGGGGAGCGGTGCCGATCAATCCGATGACGGACGAGCGGACGGTCTGGATCGGCCGGGGGCCGCTATCGACGACGACAGTCTCGACGCCGTGAAGGAAATCGGTAAGGGACATCTGTTCTCTCAATCCTCAGTATTGGGATTGAGCGTACCCTACCGATCACCCTGCCCGGCGTCGGGACCGTTTCGGTATCCCTTACTGGATGCTCTGCGCAAGGGTGAAGAGCGCGATAAGCTCCGCTTCGCTCTTGTTCAAATGCTCGGCCGTGCCGACAACGAACGGATGGTTGCTTTCAAACTCGGTCGTCCATTGCCAGCTATCTTGCACGTCTCGCGACTGCGACGCCACGTACTCTTCGATCTCGTCGCGAATGCCAAGCATGTTCATCGCGAGCCGCAGTTGCCGGGCGCTCGCCTTCAACGGCCGGGGCGGGCTCAGCCGGGTAACGAGTACCTGTTTCACCACGCCGCCCAGGCGCTTGATGCTGGCGCTAACGATCTCATAGCCTTCGGGCGGGACCGCCTGGGTGACTCTGTAGACGCCGATCTCCGCGAGGTCAGCGTCAGACCAAAGCTCGACGACTTGCCAGCCGTGTTGGACGTCGTCGATGACGAACGTCTGGCCGAACGCGACTTGGGTGAAAACGCCCGGCTTGGTCTCCTGAACGACAATCTTGTCCACGTCTAACTCCATTGAATGTTAGCAGATGCGTTTGCGCCTGCGTTGCCCGTGGCGAACGCGCCCCAACCGCCGCCGCCACCTACGCCACAAGTGAGCGTGTAAGACGCTCCCGGTACGGGTGCCCCGGCAGCGCCGAAGGTGAAGATTGATCTGACAAAGCCGCCGCGCCCGCCCGGCGTTCCGTCCCATTGGTTGCCGTCTTCGGCGTTGAAGTGATAACCAGCGCCGCCCGCGTTACCAGCGCCAGCGCTGTTAGCGTTGTTACCTCCTGATGCGCCGCCGGGGCCGCCAGCAGCACCCGGAAAATTCACGCCATTCCAGTTGCCAGAGCCGCCGCCTCCCGCCGCCACCATGGACACACCGGCTCCAGAGAACGCGGACGTGCCGCCAGTGCCGCCGAAGTATTCGTTGGCGCCATCGTCGATACCGCTCAAGCCAGCGCCACCACCGCCAGCACCGGCAATCGTCACCGTGAGAGTATTGTAATCAGGGATGATGATGCCGTAGGTGCCGGGACCGTAGTTGTTGCCGCCGGGGACTACGGGAGGCCGCACGAAGCTGAACACCGGCCGAACAAGAAACGGAAGGATCATTAGGAGACCTTCCAACCGCCGCCCGAGAACCAACCGGCGAAGTTGAACACGCCAGAATAAATCAGCGCGACTCCGTTCGCCGTCGTCGCAACGGTCGGCACCATGCCGTTCGGCCAAAGCCAATAGGTCTGCCAACTGATCGTGCGACCGCCGGTGGGGTCCTGATAGATCAGCAGGTCGAGCGGCTGCCCCTTCTTGAAGTTGACCTGGGTGAACGTTACAGCCCCGACAAGGACCATCCTGAAGCGCGAGCCGTTGTTGCCGTCGAGCGTGACCGTGCCGCTAACGTTGCCGAGATCGACATAGTCGGCGGCAGCCCAGGCGGCATCGACCGTGACCGCACCGGCGTTCGTGTTGTTGCGAATCTCGGCCGTCGTCGCAACGTTCTTGGTCGAGACGCTACCGAGTCCCAGGTTCGTGCGGCCGTTGGACTTTAGCGTGGCATCCAAACCCTGCGCCGCCGTGTCGATGCGGAGCCGGTTGCCGAGAGAGGACAGGATCGCATTGATCTGCGTCATGTCGGTCAGCTTCGCGGCGATCTCGACAAGCGTGTCATAGGCGGGATCGACGCCGCCCTTCAGGTCGTTGATGGCAGTCGTGACGGCGGTCGAGATCGCCGCGCCATACTCGCCAACGATGGTCGTGTGCAGCGCCGACGTGGCCGACGTGATCATGTCCATGACGCGCTTCACAACCGGCACGGCGACCTGCGTCGTGCCCGCAGTTGCTTCGGCGGCCGTGGCGAGGCGCACGGTGCCTTTTTCCGTCTCGGACGCGGGGTCCACGATCATCGCTTCCATGTCTTCGCTGATCGCCGTGAGGCGTCACGAATCCGCTGCGCGTCCTCACGCGCAACGTTGTCGGGGTGCGGAAGCGGATAGCCGCGCTCGGTGGTATCGTTCGGCATGGTCGATTAACCCGTGGTGGACTTGACAGCGACTGCGCGGATGTTGCGTGCGTTCGAGCGAGCAGCGGGGCCGCCGCTGATCTTCACATACGCGCGCGAGACCGAGAGATTGACGTGGTCGAGCATGTACTGGCGCTCTTCCCAGCCGTCGCCGAGCGGCGTGGCCTTTTCGAGCGTCAGCGCATTCGAGGCCGACCACACCGGCAGGCCAGCGTTGACGCCGGTCTGGATTTTCGCCTCGAACGTGGCGGTGCCGGGCAGATACACGTCGAGGATCAGCCGGACCTTCGAGTCGGTGCCCGCCTCGAAGGCGCGCGTGATGTAGTCGCCGTCCGCCTGGATCGCGCCCGCCACAACCTGAACGTAGGGCAGCATGACCGGCCAGAGGCTGGTCTTTCCGGTCACGCGCAGACGGACCTTCAGCGTGCCGGTGATGGCCTGCGGAAGCGAGACGTTCACAGCCGGGGCCGTCACATACTTCGCGCCGTTCGGGGCCTCGAACTCGACCTCAATAGCGGTGCCTTCGGGGCGCTCGGCGGCGAGCAGCGGCATCAGGTCCGAGCAATTCACAACCGGCAGATCACCGACTTCGATGGTCTTCACGGCTTGGGTGAACTTGGCGCAGCGCAGGCGGAAGCCCAGCGAGCGGCCCGGCTTGGGCAGCCAGGTACGCGAGTCCGAGCCGTCGAGGAAGGTTCCGAGCGGGAAGGCGTTGCTGGTCACCCATCCGTTGATCTGGTCGAAGCCGCCCAGGTCGGCGATGGCGACCGAATGGTTCGTGTCTTCGGTCAGAAGCGTGATCGCATAGCTGCGATCCTCGCGCAGCGTGACGGGACGTTCGAAGGCGGCGAAGGTCCAATCGCTTTCGACGCGGGGCGCAACCGAGAGCGGGTCGATGACCTTCACGGTGTTCATGTCGAGGATCGACTCGGCGACGACGCGCTCGGTCGGAAGGCCAAGCTCGACCTCGCGGATTTGGACCCGCACCGGCTTGCTCTTGTCGCCGACCTTGGTGAACTTCACGTCCACGCCGAGCGCCTGCCGGGGCTCGCTCAGACGGAAGGTCTGCGCAAGCGGGTCGGCGCTATACCAATAGGTGGTGACGATGGTGCGTTCGTTGGTGATCGTGGTCAGCCAGCCGTATGCGGTATAGAGCGCATTGGCAGACGAACCGCCGACGCCCTCGAACGCAACGTGTTTCACGCCGACCGGAACGTTCGCCGGAATCTGGAACGCCGAAGTCAGCGTGCCATTGCCGTCCGCGCGGATGGTGCCCGCCGGGGTCACGTCGATGTCGTCGAACGTCACCTTCTTCAGGACTTCGTTGTAGCCCCACTTGTGGATCGTGAAGCCGACCGAGCGCTGCCGGATGGTCTCTTCCGCGACCGTGGCGTTGTTGACGATGCGATCCGTCGTCTCCGTGGTCGTGCCGATCAGCGGGCCAGCGGCGAAGTTCGTGCGCTGCCAAGCGACGCGAGACGTGAAGACCGAGGTCCAAACGTCCTGCGTGTCGGTCCAAAGATCGACGGAGGGATCGAGCGCGACATCGGTCGCCGGGGGGCCGAACGACGCATAGGGGTTAATCTTCGACTCGCCGGTGATCTGGCGCTGCTCGAACACGCTCTCGAACGTGTACGTGAGCGCCGTGTCGGCAGGCATCGTCGTGACGGTCGGGATGATCGGCAGCCAGAGCAGGCCGCCAAAGATCGCGCCGGTCTGAGGAAGGCCCTGATCGCGCATGTCGTCGTCGAGCATCGGATCGACGAACACGCCGCGCTTCGAGGCGACTTCCTTCCGATCCACGTCGCGCTGAAGCCGCTCTTCGGCAACCAGCGCGTAGAG
Source organism: Bradyrhizobium sp. Pa8 (assembly GCF_052588265.1). Taxonomy (NCBI): domain Bacteria; kingdom Pseudomonadati; phylum Pseudomonadota; class Alphaproteobacteria; order Hyphomicrobiales; family Nitrobacteraceae; genus Bradyrhizobium; species Bradyrhizobium sp. Pa8. The sequence continues at coordinate 5,624,510 of NZ_CP176767.1, forward strand.
ATCGCTGACCATCGTTTCAAGGCTGCGCAGATCGGCGAAGGGCATGCGGACGGTCGCGACCTGCTTGATGGTCGGGACGAGACCCCAATTGTTGTAGACATCGGCCAGCTTGTGCAGCGTCGGCGCGACGGTCGTCGGCTGCGGCGCGTAAAGCGAGCTAATGCCCTTCAGGTAGGAGATCACGCCTTGCTGATCGACCACGATGGCGTCATAGCGCGGCAGCTTCGTCTCGTACTTGATGAACGCGGTCGTGTCATCGGCCGCGCCGGTGATGTCGAAGCCATCGCGCGTGATGTTGGTCGGGACCGCGTTGGTCAGGTAGCGATACGTGACCTGATAGGTCGAGCCCGGCGCAACTTCCGCACCGCTCGGCGACCAATCCACGGCCGCGCCGGTCAACTTGTAGTCGGAGGTCGGCGCATAGGTGGTCGCGCCCTGCTTGACCTGACGGATCGAGAGGACGGTGGGATCGGGCAGAGTATCGGAGGCCCCACTGAAGTTGCCATGCGTCAACGTCACCGTCTTCTCGGCGATGATCGTCACTTCCTTGATCGAGGCGATGGGCGCGAACCGCACCTTGATCGTCTGCGAGCCGGAATTGACGGCATGCGGCTCGTCATCGAGCAGCATGATCTCGGGCTCTTCGGTAACGCGAAGGCGCGCGGAGGCGGGCCGGGTCCGCTTGTAGCCCCAAACGTTGATCGTGCCTTCCGAGATGGTGAAGGTCTGCTTGCCGGACTCGTCGAGGCCGAGCGCCTTTACGTTGAAGCCCTCCACGACGTAGCCGCCGTGCGCCTCGCGGTCATAGCGCGCGAGCAGGTTCACCCAGGCGTCATCCATGCCGGGCTCGTTCGGAGTGTCGATAGTGCCGTCCTTGACGGTATAGATCGGGAAGAAGTCGCCTTCCTCGCCGTCGCCCTCATAGCCCCAGCGGCCGAGCATCGCGAGCGCCGATGCGCCCGGCTCGCCCTGTGCGCGCGTGCCCGGAGCCATACCCTTGAGGGTCGGATCGTTCTCATAGGTCACGGTGAAGGTGCGGAGCCGAATGCCGATGACGACAGTGCCAACGGCCGAGATGACGAAGCTGCGGGCGTCGATGCTATGCACCGCGCCGCGAATGTAGACCTTGGCCGCCGCCAACTTCGCCTCGACGGTTGCATTGATGATCGGCCCGAGCACGATGGCCCCGCCGCTGACGAGCGAACCGTCACGCCAGAACGCATCGGCGACGCCCTTCAGGCGGTTCGCTTCGATGTCCTGAATGACGTTCAGTTCGTTGCTCGTCAGGAATCGATCATAGTGGGCCACCATCCGCTGATAGCCCTTCGCCGGATCGAAGGTGTTGATGTATGCCGGGAGGGTATCGCGAGCGTCAGCCATTTTCAGATCACCAGAACGTAAGAGAATCCCTGCCGCTCACTCGGGGAGCGAACCTTGCCCGCGAAGCGGTCGAGCAGGAGCAAGTATCCCGGTTCGGCGACCTGATCGGGAGTCAAGTACAGTTGCCCTTCAGGCACCCCGGCCTTGCGCGTGCCATCGACGAAGATGCCGACTTCGCGGATCGTTTCGGTTGCCGCTTCGAGGTAATCGAAGAGCACGCTGCAATAGAGATAGCGAGTCGCCGTCGTCGAGATCGTCCAACGCGCGCCGCCCGGCGTGCTGATGTTGCCGTTGTCATCCGGCACGACGAACTCCACCGACGACGCGATGCGACGGCCCACTTCGTTGACCAAAGCGGTCTCGCCGGAACCAAGCTGCGGCGTTCCATAGACGACATGCGCCTGTACGGTAGCGCCGGACACGATCTGACCACCGTTGATGCGCGTCACCGCGCCGGTGTTGGCGTTGAACGTGTAGTCGCGCGGCGTCTCGAACGTGAGAGCGCTATCGACACTCTTCACGGCCAGCGTCGAGATCGGCGCGTGGTCGAGCATGAAGCGCTCGGGCGAGCCCGAGAACGAGAAGTTCTTCACGTCGGTCTGGCCCCACCACGAATCCCCTCGCCCCCAGGCGAAAAACATCGAGCGAGACTTCAGCGCGGCGGCGAGACCTTCGCGCCCGCTATTAACCAGAAGTGCCATTGGGTCCTCCGTAAATCGTGTACTGTTCAATGTTGGAGTAGGAAACGCTCGGCCACGGCACGCGCGGCCAAGGAATCGGAACGTCTTTCGCGTAGTCGATCTGCTCGCCCGAGAGCGAAGCCTGAATGGCGACGACGGAGGGCTCGACGACCTCGCCATCGAGCATCGAGCGGTCGAGCACGAAACCTTCCTCGAAGCGTGCGACGCCCTCCACGGTGCCGTAGAGTCCGCCGTCCATCTCGACGTTGAAATCGATCTCCCCGCCGTGCTGCTTGCCGAACGAGAGCTTGGGCTTGATGCCGGGGAGATAGACGCCGGACCAATCGTCGAGCAGCGCACCGTCGAGGCGCATCATGTCGAGCCGGATCGGCCGGATGTCATAACCGCCATAGATGCGGCCCAGGACGCTCGACGCCTTCTTCGAGAGGTTCGCCAGCCCGATCAGGTTGAGCAGCGTGTCTTGGTCAGGCCGCTCCGTGAGCCCGATCTGGAACAGGCCCCAGCGCACCGCGCCGTGGTCGCCGCGCTCATAGAAGCCGTCGAGGCCCAGCCAATCGAAGACGATCTCATAGGCTTCCACGCGGCCACGGAGCGTCTGCCAGCGCTTGCCTTCCTTGTAGAGCATCTGATGGTCAGCGACGAACTCTGCCGCGTCTTCGAGGCCCCAATGGCGCAACAGCCACGGCAGAACGTCTTCGGGGATCGCGTCGAGGTAGCGCACGTCGATGATCGACTGCACCAACGCGGCATAGCGCGAGCGCGAGTCGTTGGTTCGGACAACGGACCGCTGAAGCGGCGTCGTGTTGCGCGGGACGATGTCGATCAGGTCGGTCATCAGTAGGACCGACCCTTGAAGTTGAGCTTGACGGTGCCGAGCGCCACGGCCTCATTGGGCTCCGCGCGCGTGTAGTCGTCGGCGGCGGGCGTGATCATGACGATCCGGCGGACGCCGGACGTGCGCAGGGACGCGATCACGAAGTCGGCCGTGAAGTCCCACCCCAGACGGCGCGCCGCAGCGAACTCGGTCTTGAGGCGATCTTCGGCCGCCTGCAACTCGCTCGCCGGGGCTTCCGGCAAGAGCCATACATCCGCCTCGACATTGACGACGCGGATCACGGCCGGAACGACCGCGATGTGATCGTTGTCGCCGCGAACGAGCGGGTCGTTGAGCGCAGCGGTGACGGTCGCAAGCAGATCGGCGCTGGCGACGCCGTCGCCTTCGCTGGACAGGATCGATACCTTGACCCCGCCCATAGCATCGCCCGTAATGCCAACGTCGGCCACGCGGAGCGGGTCGGCAGCGAAGGCGTACCTTTTGTACCAATTGTCGGTGAAGCCGCCCTGCCCCTTCTTACGCTCGCGCAGACGGCGTCGCAGATCGTCGAGGGACTCGCCATCGGCTTGCGTCATGTTCCAATCGGACGCCTGCGCGATCAGGTCCGCGCCCTGCCCAAAGTCGAGCAGCGTCGCGCGGAACGTGTCGTTGAGCGACGTGACATAGAGCAGATCGCCATAGGCGGCATGGCGGCAGAAGTTGTTGATCGGGTCCGAGCGCAGCATGTACGTGTCCCAATCGAGACCGGCAGTCTCAAGCAGGCCGCGCATCTGCGTCAGGCGGGCGTCGAACAATGCCTGGAACGCGGGCTCGCGCTCGATGACAGGCAGCGGCAGGTTCGGGAGCGGCGCGTCCATCAGACGTAGCTCCCGACGACCATGTTGTCAGAAAGGATCACGCGGCCCCGCGCGTCTCGGGCTTCCGAGTAGTCGCCGAGATGGCCGCGCGGGTAATAGATGCCCTCGATATCGAATTGGGCATGGCCCTGATCCGTCATGTCGGAAAGCTCCATCTGAATGATGCGGAAGCGAGGCTCTTCAGCCATCAAGGACTCAGGGCTCTTCCGATTGATCGCTTCCGGCACGGCCGCGTAGAAATCGATCAGCGTGACGGGCGACACGGCATGGTCAACAAGGCGCGGCATCTTCGAGCCGAAATCGCGGGCCATAACGAGCGAGTTCAGCGAAGTGCTCAGAATGGTCGCAATCGACTGCCAGACATCGTCGATGCCTTCGAGAGGCTTGCCGGTGTTGAGGTCAATGGTCGCCATAAGGCGCACCGTGCCGCGTCGGCACGGTCCCTTACAGCCTGATCCGGTCGCTCTTATTTCGACCGGACCGCCTTCGCGGGCATATCGCTGACGATCTCGACCGGGATCGCAGGCCGGTCTTCCTTGCTGCTCGCGCCCAGGTACGTCATGCCCGCCAGGACGATCTCGCCCGCTTCGTGCTCCGACGTTTCTGCCGTGGACGTGAAGGTATCGCCCGCCTCGATCTCGACGTTCTCTTCCATCTCGATCTTCAGGTTCTTCGCCTTCAGCGTGATCGTGCCTTCCTTCATCACGATTGAGCAGCCCGTGCCCTCAATCGTGATGGTGCCCTTGTCCTTCAGCCCCTTGATCAGCCAGTCTCCCGTAGAGCGGTCGTAACTGATCTCGCCAAGGATTTCGTCTTCCTCGCCGTCCTGCCCGTCCTCGCCACCTTCGCCGCCGTCTTCGCCACCCTCGCCGCCCTGACCGCCCTTGCTCTTCGGCTTCGCGAAGATTTTGCGCCAGACACCCGCCTTGTCGGTCGTTTCCTTCTCGTCTTCATTCTCGGGCGTATAGGTGCCCGCCGGATAGACCTGCGCCGTCGCAAGCTCGCCTCCTTCGGCAAGCAGGACGACCTTCTCGTCTTTCTCAAGGAAGTGCGTCTCGCGGTCGCCCTTCGCGCGCATGCCGCCCGCCGGGAGCCAATCCGTGATGTTGTGGTTGTCTTCGTCGTTCTCGTCACCGATCAGGACGCGATACGCGGGGGGCTGGCGCTTGTAGTCCACTTCCTTGATCTTGCCGAACTTGACGACATCCTGCGCGCGACGATCGATGTCGGTCGCCTCCGGGTCGGACACGCCGCCGGTGCTCGCGGGATCGCGCAGAAACTTGACCATGCTACTTTCCCGCCAGGAAGTCCGCCATGTCGGCGTCGAGGTTGTCCGCCGCGGCGCGGGGACGCCATGCGGTGCGATAGATGACCTGCCAAACGAGGCCGATAGCGCCGATGGGACGCTTGACCTGCTCGGTGATCACGTCGATGTCGGACTCGAGCAGCCGCAGGCGGGCGGACTCAAAGCCGGGGATCACGAAGCCCTCGAACGCGGCTTCCATTTGCTCGGCGATGTCGTCGAGCTTGTCGTCAACGGTCTCGCCCCCGAGCAGCATGGCCTCCGTGACAAGCGTCAACTCGCGCTCGATATAGGTTGCGTCGCCCTCGACCCCGTAGTCCTTCTCGGGGTTGTACTTCTCCATGCGCGCGTAGACGAGAATGGCCGGGCCATCCTCTTTCAACTCTTCCTCGTTCACGGGAGCCATGCGGCTCGCGTACACGCGGCTCTGCGCGGCCGTGCGGTACTCGCCGTCAACGCTATCGGCAAGCCGGGCTCGAAACGCTTCGCGGATACGCTTGCGAGGATGCGCCATATCAATCGTTCGCCATGAGCAAGAGCAAGGTCAGGCCGGTGCCATCCGGTCGCTTGTCCTCGATCCGATATTCTTGACCCTTGATGGTCAGCTTCTCGCCCTTGCGACCGCCCTTGTTCAGGTCGGACGTGCGGCAGAGAAACGTCGGGCCGGATGACGTGACGCTCGCGCCCATCTGCATCTGGAATTGCGTCCCGTTCCAACGGTTCGGATTCCAGTTGCTGCCTTCGTCGTCGAACTGCCCAGGAATGTCCTTCGGCTCGACGGCTGGATCGCGGCTCACATAAGACGCCTCAACCCCGAACTCGTCGGGGTTGAGGAAGATCAGCAGATCGTTGTCGGTCTCGACCGGCATCAGACGCCCGATGCACGAAGCGCCAAGGCAGCGTCGATATCGGCGTCGGTGATGTCGAACCCGACGATCTCTTCAATCGGCTTCCGCTTCGGCTTACCCGAGCGAGGGCCGGACTTGAAGAAGTCCTTCTTCTCGTCGAGCAGGTCGATTGCGGACGAGATGTCCACGATCCGAGTGCTCGCGCCGTCCGTCTGATGCGAGGCGGGAGGGACTTCATCAGCGGACGGCGCGTCGCCGGGGGCATCACCGGCGGACTCGATACCAGCGAGCGTGCTGGCCGAACCCAGGGCGATCTCGGCCACGGCCGAGACCTGTTCGTCAGCGAGCTTGACGCGAGCAGGCCCGAGGGCCTTCGCTTCATTCTCGCTCATTTCGATAGCGGTGCCGGGCGGAAGATACCGCCCGTCACGCTTGATCGTTACGAGGCCGCGATAGACCGGCATCTCACTTCACCTTCGCGCCCAGGGTGCCGTTCACGCGGTAAGGCGCGATCAGCGGGGCGGACTGGCCGAGGATGTACCGCACGGACGGGTCCTCTTCCTCCCAGGACTTCACGAAGAAGTCGCGGGGCTGGATACCGGCCTTGAGGTCCATGATCGCGCCGAAGTGACGGACGCCCTCGATCTCGCGCGAAGCCATCACGACTTCACCGGCCGGGAGCACGTCCTTCTCGACGTTGTCGAGCGGATCGACGTACTTGTCGGCGTGGACCCACAGGCGATAGTCGCCGAACTGCGCAACCAGACGGATGCCGGGGGTGATCAGGATCGGGCCGAGCGAGGCGCGAGCCGATTCCAGAGTCGCGGCGGTCATGTCGATCTGAAGACGCATCGCCTTGGCGACCGCATCGGTGTCGGGACCGGCCAGCTTGGCGCGGATGGTCTTCCACACGTCGCTCGCCATGATCACGTCACGGCAGGTCAGCGACGAATGATCGAAGATCATCTGACCCCAATCTTCGATGTCGTCGAGCGGGTTGACGGCGACATTGTCCCACTTGTCGGTGCCGGTCAGGACGATGCTCAGTTGAGCGTCGCGACCGAAGTCAACAAGCTGCTCGGGGTAGTCATCGCCCTTCAGAACGATCTTGCCGGTGCGCAGGACTTCGGCCGACATGACTTCCAGGCGGCGGGTCCACATATCCAACTGCTCGCTCAGAGCGAAGCCGATGGACGCGGCAAGCCGCTGCTCGGGCGACAGACTGCCGCCGATCTTCTCGCCTGCGCGGCGCTTGAACTGACCCTGGGGCTTGAAGACGCGCTTGTCCTTGAGGTAGGCCGGGGACAGGGACTGCGTCTTGAAGCCAGCTTCGCGGATCACCTTGCCCGCGACGATGGGCGAGACGAGCGGCGAGATCAGGCGACGACCCTTGACCGAGTCGAACTTGATGTCTTCGGTCTCGGAGGTCTCGGTGGTGGTGAAGAAGGTGTTGAGGAAGAACGCCGGGTTGAGCGGCAGTTCCTCGACAACACGGTTCAGGGCGGTGGTCGAAAAGAGGTCCATAGGTCGGGCTTCCCGTTTTGCTTTCGTGGTTGTCTCGGTTAGCCCATCGGCTTAACGAGCCAGATCGACTTCGTGCGGAAGACCGCATCCACCGACCCGAGGGTGTGACCGGCGCCGAGGATCAGCTTGTCCTGATCGACTTCGCCAGCGATGTAGACGACGACCTCCACGTCAGCGGAGGTCGCATCGACCTGCTCACTGAGGATCGCGTCGGGGACCTGCGAGCCGTCCGTCGCGGCCGCGATGGACTTGAGGTACTTCTTGTCGGCCGTGATCTGGCCGAGCACGGTGCCCTTGCCGAGAACGCCAGCGCCCGACTTGACCGTCACCTTGCGGGCGCGGTGATGGCCGAGCATGAGCATGCTCGGGACGTACTCGCCTTCGTTCTGAAACTTCGCCACGTTGCGGCTCCTTACTTGCCGGTCGCGAGCTTCATCGCGCCGAGAATTGCGTTGACAGCGGCTTCGTCACCCTGCGCCCTTTCCTGACCGCTCGACGGGGCGACGCCAGAGTTGGCTTCGGTGTCCGTCTTGATGTCAGCGGCGCGCTCGGTGCGCTTGGCCTTTTCAGCGGCTACGATCATGGCCGAGAACTCGTGAGCCGAAGAGCCCGTTTCGATAGCCTTTGCGGCGTGGTCTTCGTAACCCGGCAGGGTCAGGCCCATGATGTCGGTGACGCGCTTGCGCTCGACGGTGCGAGCTTCGGCGGCGAGATCGACGGTCTGCTCGGTGGTGGCCTCGACGGTCGTCGTGGTCACGGTTGCGGTCTCTTCCGGCTTGGAGTCAGCGGCCGTCGCGCCCGGTTCAGTCTTCATCTCTTCCTCGTTGGCTTGGCCGGTAGCGGCCGGATTGAAGGCATAGGATGCCTTCGGGCTTTCACCGCGAGACAAGCTCGCGAGAACCTGTTCGAACGTCGCGACTCCATCGGCCATTCCGGCATCGACTGCCGCCTTGCCGATCAGGACATCGCCCTGTCCGAAGTGTTCGAGTGCATGTTCGACGCTCACACCGCGATACTTCGCGACCGTCTCGACGAACACGGCGGCCATTGCGTCAACGCGCGCTTGCACGCGGTCGCGGCCTTCCTGGGTGTTGATGTCAACGCGCTTGTAGGGCGACTGCGAAGACACGAACTCGATGGTCTTGATGCCTCGCGCCGCGTCCTGCGCAGACGTGTCTCGATAGCCCGCGACGACGCCCATGGAGCCGAGCGCGGCGGTCGGCCCGATAATGAACTCGTCCGACGCGGTGCCCAACCAGAACGCAGCGGAGGCCGCCTGATCGCCTGCATACGAGACGATGGGCTTCTTGCCGCGCACTTCGTTGATCGCCGTGGCAAGCTCCGCAACGCCAGCGGCCTCGCCCCCAGGCGAATGAAGGTTGAGCAGGATCGAGCGAATGGACGCATTGTCCATCGCGGCCTGAAGGTCGCGGCGCACGGTCTCGTAAGCGGTCGCTCCGCAGAACGTCGTCATGAGGTTGGCGCGCTTGAACAAGGGGCCAGCCACGTCGATCACCGCGACGTTGCCGCGCCGCGTCGCGCGCTCGGACCGCTCAAGCTCTTGGCCGCGATAGGCTTCGAGCATCTGCGGCGTGATCTGAGTCTCGCGCGCGGCGATCTCCATGACCTGACGCAGAGCCCCCTCTTCCATGGCCCAATTGGCCGTGACAGCTGCGTCGAAGATCAGCGGGTTGCGGACGTTGATGGTCATTGCTTTTTCTCGGGCTTCTTCGGGGCGGGCTTGTCGGTGCCGTCGCCCTTCTGTTCGATGTCTTCGTTGACGCGAGACCCCATGCCGGACGGCGCGAGAACTTCGGGTTCGAGCTTCGCTGCCGCGCGAGCGGTATGCTCGCGTGCGCGCTGCGCCGTGGTCTGCTCGAAGTCGTCGCCACCGCGCTCGATGATGACCTGCTCGATGGTGCGAGCGCCCAGGCTGACGGCCTCGGTCTCGGCCTTCCATTCCTTGAGCGGGTCGAGGATGATCCGCGCCGGGCCGATCCACTGAGCGCCGAGCCACGCCGCGCGCTTGACGGGATCATTGAAGAAGCCGGGCGCGTCGATCAGACCGGCGTTGATCGCATCGGTCAGGAACCACTCGTAAACGGGCGCGCAGAAGTTGCGGACGAGCCAAGTGCGGCGGTCGCGGAAGAACTGCGCGGCCATTTCCAGAGATGCCCGCGACGCGCTGTAGCTCGCCGTGAAGTGCATCATGAGCAGTTCGAACGGGATGGACAGAGCGACGCCGATCTGCCTCACGACCGATTGAAAGAACGGGTCGAAGTTCGCAGTGTTCGCGGGCTGCGCAGTCTGAATCTCTTCGTCGGTGCCGATATCGACGATGGTTCCCGGCCCCATGGTCACGTCGTTCGCCCCCATCCCAGGAAGGCCAGGCGTAGCGCCAGCAAAGCCGTCGTCGCCCGAGGTTTTCAGGAAGACGGTGAAGAACGAAGACACGACGGCCTTCATCAACTCGGCTTCGCTGTAGCGGTCGAGTTGCTTCAGGATTTCGATGACCGGAGCGAGCGCAGGAATGCCACGGTTCAGGCCGGGGCGCATGCGCTCGAAGATATGGAGCACCATCTGCTCGCCCGACTTCTTGCCGAAGGCCGGGATTTCGGTGAAGCCGTTGACCGTATAGGTCTGGCGCTCGCCGGGGTGTTCGTTCAGGACGATGTAAGCGACCGGAGCGCCGTCTTCGTCGATCCTGACGCCGTCACGGATCAGGTACTCGCCTTCCAACTCGCTCGGGGTGGCGACGCGGTCGGCCTCGATCACGTTGAGCGCGAGCGGCACGACGGCGTTGGGGCGCTTCGGCGTCCGGCGCAACACGAAGGTGTCACCGGATTCGAAGACGGCGCTGAAAACGAGGCCCTGAAGCTCATAGAAGTTCTGCGTGAGCGTGATGTCGCAGAGCTTCGACTGCGCCCAAAGGTCAAACAGCGTCTCGGACTTGCGCTCCCACAACTCGGCGGCTTCCGGCGACATGCCGAGCAGCTTCGGGTTCAGCTTCGAGCGCACGCGCAGGCCGGAGCCAACAACGTTGCTCTTCGAGGTCTGCCTTGCGCCGGTGGCGATGGGATTGTTGCGGCCGAGATCGCGAGAGCGGCTGCGCAGCGTGGGAAGGTCGCCCAGGGTGTCGGAGTCGGCCGAGCCGGGATGGGTCTTCCACGCCTTCAGGGCGGCGCGGTTCGAGCGCGCACCGGCGTATTGGCCCATGTAGTTGAGCGAGAGGCGCGCATGATAGCGGCGCGTCGCGAAGTTCGGTGCGACGCCCGCCAGGAAGCGGTCCATAAGGGTCGGCGCGACGGGCTTAATCACAGCGGGATCACCCGCTGGGTACGAATGCCGCCGCGCTTGGCCCGAGCGGCCTGCTTTTCGAGGCGTTGAGCGCGCTGATCGAGTTGGCGCAGATCGGCGCGCCAAAGCTCACGATCCTTGATCGTGTAACGCTGACCGTTCTGCTCGACCGTGTTGATCGAGTTTAGGGTCTCTTCAAGCTGCTCTTCGACGGTCTTTGCCATGGCCCGAAGCTACGGGACATGGCTCGCTTGCAAGAGATCGTTCCGATCTCCTTTAGTGATGCAGGCTCAACGCGAGATAATCTCGAACTTCAAACAGATTCACTTCATAGCGCTTTGCATCCTCGGGATGCACGACGATAGCCAGTTTATTTGCGAACACCTTCTCTTGAGAAGCATCAGCAAAGGACTGAGCGATTAGCTCGATCACTTTTCTACGCGGCAACTGCAACCGCCCTCGACCCGTGCCTAGTGCGGGAATTGCCAGTTCGCCTATTTCACCTTGACGCCCCACGAACTCCCATAGCTGCTCCAGAGAGATAGTGATCTGCGATTGGTTTGACTGCGCAGTCCCATGCTCATTCAGCTCTGACATGGCAAGAAAATAGAAGTTCTTGCCATGCGCCGGAACCTTAACGACCGTGCCGAACGGATACCGTTTTTTGTTTCCGGGACTGATTGCGTCGGTGTACGGCACTCCTACCAATGCCTTTTTAAGTTGCTTATCGAGTTCGTCGGTCTTCCCTTCAAAAAAACGGGTAACAACTTGGCCCTGTACGCTCTTCGGTGAAATAAGTCCGCTTGCCATGTCCGTATCGAAAGTCGTGTTTGTGCTAACGACTATGTCTTCTTTGCTGTTCAGCAAGTCACCGATACGCACCTCATAACTGAAATCCTTTTTGGGGATTTTGTAAGTAACCTTCAGCACGGGCCTGCGCGACAGCAAAACCCATATCCCAGAGAACAGGAGCATCGCCCAAAAAGTTATCCCCGGCAGCGTGTCTCGCGGTATCACCTTGAACGAATCGAGAAGTCCGATGATCAGATTTTGCGTGCCAAGAGCTTTCAGAAAATCAGCACCGGCCTGCTTCGAGAATACTGCGTACTTCCAATATGATCGTGTTAGGTATGACCCGAGCCTCATGTACCGACGCCCAGCTGTTGGTAAACGGAGTCGTTGTACCGGTAAGCTCCACTCTCGCCCTTTTCGCGATAAGATTTATGACTGCTCGGCCAGTTGTCCATCGCATATGAAATCATCTTTTGGCTAAAAGGGACAAAGACCGCTAGCTGATCCTTGATTGCAGGCGGGCATCGACCATCACTCTGCCGAGAGCCGTTGAGGTTCACGCCGATTATTGGCAGGTCTAGGCGCAGAGCGACTTCCATTTCCCATTTGACGAATTTAGTTAGCAGCCTTGTTTTCTCGCCGATGAGGACGATGAGTAGTTTCGAGTTAGCGAACCGTTCGCGCAGTTGCCGCTTGATGCTTTCTTCCTGACTTGAGTCACGCGCAGTATTCAGGTCGTGCGCATTATTGAAATTGAAGTCATGGTGTTCGTTGTCTTTCCATGCCTGCATCAGTCGATAATAGCTCATGTCGGTATCACCGTCGAAACAGATGTAAGTCTTGTTGCGATAGGCCATCGCAAGATTCCTTCTTCTAGGCCGGGCCGGAGGAGGATGAACCGATTCGGGGGCCACGACCCTGGCCAGTTCAGGGCGAAATGCAATATGTTCAGTGAATAAGATGGGACGCCGCAAGTTGCTTCGACATCTGTCCACAACTTCAGAAAAAACACAAGCGGAGGCCGAATCTCGCGCCCCTGCTCACTCAGCCAATTCGAAACCAGATAGCGCCTATCGCGCTCGCTTGGGCGCTTCTTTGAAGATCGCGACATCGTCGGGCGGCACTCCCCCGGCGAGATAGATGCGCAGAAGCATCTCGATAGTGCCGGATACGGCCGACTTGCCCTTCTCCATGTTGTAGACATGGTCGGTCCCGTGGTCTTCCGAGAGACCCAAGGCGCGAACGAGCTCTTGCGCAGTCAGCGCGTTGCCGCCCGGCTTCCACATCCTGCCCAGCTTTGCGCGGGCCTCGCGCACGTCTTCTCCGGTCATCATGCTCTTCATCTAGTCGGTCAATCCTTAACTTTCAACGCCACGACTGCGGACGCGCCGCCGCCCAAGAACGGCCTGGGGAGCCGCAGGGGTCGGTTCATCGCGCACAACAGACTGTTGCGGGGCTGCATTCAATGCGTTTGCCGCTGCCATGCGCAGGGCCATCAGGCGGCGCTCCATGTTGATCCCGAGCGAGAGCCGCGCCGCGATGTTGTAGACGCGCAGATCCAGCGGTTCGTTGCGCTGATGGACCTTGTGCCATTCCTTCAGCACAAAGCCGCGTCTGTCCGTCTTCAAGACGGCTTTTTCGGCGGTCAGCCCCTCGAAGAACTTCTTGTCATAGTTTTCGAGCAGCGGGTAATGGCAGTAGCCGGGACCGGGCTCCTTCAGTTCGAGGCGCTTGTAGTGCATGTCCTTGGCCTGATCGACGCCGAGCACGAAGATCGTGACGTTCTTCGCCTTGTTGACCGTGCCCTTCACCGGCCAGATGGGGCGACCGGGTCCGCCGATGCCCTTAATGGCGTAGACGCGGCGAGCGATGCGCGGACGCACGAAGTTGTAGACGTGCTGCGTGAAGTGGCCGCCAGAGTCGATGCAGGCCGCTTCCACGCGCATTTCGACGCCGGACGGATGCTTGAACGTGCGCAGCAAGGCCGTATCGACGACCTCCCAAAAGCCGGGAGAATTGGGCGCGCCATAGTGGACCTTGTAGTCGAGCGACCACGATTCATCGTCCTGGCCCCAACCGCACCACTCGATCTCGGCGCGGTCGTCCTGAATGTCCACCGATCCGGTGATGCAGCCGACGCCGCTCGGAAGGATGATCGAGGCGTCATACTCTTCGCGGCGAGCATAGATCGAGTCCGGGTTGGCGCGCTCGCCTCGCTCTTCCCACGTTTCCGCGAGGCGCGTGTTCACCCAGGTCTTCAGACGCTCGGGGTGCTTCTTCACCAACACGAAGTCGCGCGCCATCTCGCCCAGGGCGCGCCAAGGCGATGCGATGCGGTTCAGGTGGAAGCCAGCGTGGCCCTTCACTTCCGGCTTCGTAGCGATCCACACGCCGCGCTGGATCGCCTTCAGCCGCTCGGCCTCGCTCCATCCGTGATCGCACAGTTCGCCGGTGTCGGGGTCGCTGTATTCGCAGTGATAGCGCGCCGCGAGCGGATCGTTGTCGGGCCAACGGACCTGCGCCCATCGCAGATGTTGCATGTGAGCGCACTTCGGGCACGGCACGAAGAAGCGGCGCTGATCGCTTTCCTCATAAGAGGACTCGATGCGCGACGCGCCCTTGATCGTCGGCGTCGAGACCAGCGCGATCTTGCGATTCCAGAACGTCGTCGTTCGCTCGATGGCGAGCGAGACGGGGTCGCCTTCCTTACCGGCGCTCGCCTCATAGCGATCGACTTCGTCGCAGAGCAAAATGCGGATCGGACGCGACGCGAGCGATGCAGGCGAGTTTGCGCCCGCCATCGTGATATGGCCGCCCGCATATTTCTTGTGAAGGATCGTGTCTTCGGAGTCGCGAGCGCTGTTGCCGAGCTTCGCCGCGAGCGCAGGCGTGTCGCGGATCATCGGCGCGAGACGATCCTTCGAGTAGGCTTCGGCCATCTGCAACGTCGGTTGCAGAATGAGCATCGGGCAAGGATCGAGATGGACGTGGAAGCCAGCCACGTTGTTGATGACTTCGGTCTTCACCGTCTGCGCCGCGACCATACAGGTGATGATCTCGATCTCAGGATCGGCGAAGGCATCCATAATGCCGCGCGACGGCTCCACGCGCGCGGTTGACCACTTGCCGGGCTCGGAAGACGCTTCCGGCGACAGCACGCGGTATTCGTCGGCCCATTCGGAGACGGTCAGCTTCGGCGGCGGGCTGAAGCTTTGCGCAATGATTTCGCGGACCTGCGCTCGAAGCCGCGCTTCATAGGCGGCATCGTCACTGAACTCGTCAACGACTGCGACGGCAGAGGTCATCACGCATCCGGCTTGCGTTGATATTCAGGGCACCGCTGACGTGCATCGGTGGGTTGATCGAAATTGACCGACGCCGCGCGTTGGCAGACGCCATGCCACTCCCCTTCCCGTTTCCAGGCGGTGCAGACTTCGCAACTGTTCGGCGGCCACTTCATCCAAGAAGGCTTGAACTCACTCGTCATCTTCTTCTTCGTTCTGCTCGATGGGTTCGGACGGCGGCTCGGCGTGAGGCTCTTCCTCAACCGGGTCGTCCACCGTCATCTTGATTTCGTTGAGTGCTTCGAGGATCAGCCGCTCAACTTCGTTGACCAGCTTCTTCGTGCCGTCAGGCGCGCCGACTTCGAGTTGAATGGCAGGCCGTAGTTTGGATGGGATGCCGAGCAACCGGGCGCGCGCGTTCGCGATCTCGTTCGAGAGCACCTTGGCGACCATGGCGATGGGGCGGACAAGCTCCATCTTCGTCGCCAATTCCAACTCGGACAGCTTCGCTTTCGCGATCTCATTGCGAAGCCGCGCCTTGTCGATGGTGATCTCTTCGCCGCCTTCCTTCAGCGTCGCAGCCGTGTGCGCCTTCCGCTCGGCTCGCTCGCGTGCGAGCAGCCACTTCAGGACTTCTTCGGTGTCGAACTCGAACTGCTTGCCACGGCCGCCGTGCGACTTGACCGGCATTCCGTTCTCGACCCATGCGGAAATCGTCGGCAGCGAATAGCCGAAGATGTCCGCAAGCTCTTGTCGGTTGACGGTCTTGCCCATGATCAGGCGAGCACGTTGCTGCGGTCCGTGCGGGCGACCAGATCGGCGACGACGATGTCCATCTGCCGGAAGGTGGACGCCATGTCGCCCTGGTAGTTCATGACGCTGCGATGCGCTTTGACATCGGCCTGCGCCTGCTCGGTGCGATGTTCCTGGGGGATCAAGCCGGGGCGAACGATCTCGATCACCCATCCGCCCATGCGGTCGATGGCCTCGCCCTCATTGGCGTGACGCACGTCCTCGAAGACAACGCGCTTCGGCGCTTGCATGTAGAGCACGTCGGTCTCGGTCCCGATCCAGAAGTCCGATCCCATGTGATCGCGGCCCCAAACGCCGCCGAGCCCTTCCATGGCGTGCCGGGGCGACTTGCCGCCCAGCCAGGGCGTCGGCTGCTCCTTCAGGTCGCCGTCGATCATGCGCTCGATGGTGGCTTCGTCGCAGCGCCGGTAGCGCAGGTAGGCGCGCAGCATGCCCTTCAGAGCGCCAGCGAAGCGCCCCCGTACAAACCCGTGATTTTCGATGAGATGGCGGGCCACGGTGGTCTTGCCGGACCCGATAAGGCCCTTGAGGCCGATAACGATCATGGATGGAGGCTCCGATTAAGAGCCATACGGTCTCAATCGGTATAGTTTCTTTCGAGCGTGTTTTGGTCTCCCTTGGCAGCGACGGACGGACGCCGGACCAAAACATCAATTTAGCCCATGAAAATCGCCAATCGGATGTTATCCGGGGGCAGGCCGGGTTGTGCTGGAACCCCCGGCTCCACAACCGAACCGAGAACAAAAAGTCACTTTTGAAATTTTATATCTGCCAGAGTCGGGCGGTCGCGCGTCACCCGCAGCCCTAACCCGGTCGGAAGGACCCAAATACCCTTTCGGCGCAATATAGCGTTGGAGAATCAGGACCGAACGACTTGGAGAGTCCGCGGTAAGTGGCAGCGAGCGTAGTCTGGTAAGATCGCCTCGCCGTTCTGCGAGCCCCCGGTTCTAGCGCGTCCAAGGCGTGAAGCATTCCAGATATTCAGGCCACGCGGACTCGGGTTGGTCATTTTCACAAGGTCTGCTCGTGTGCACGGTACCCTTTGCACTGCTAGGCTGATCAGTCTCTCGGCTGATCGGCACGCTCATGAATGAACTCCTCATATCGCTCGGGACTAACCTCCTTCAGGCGATCCACCGCGCGTACAGCGTCCAGAAGAGCTGTATCGCCGTGGCTTTGTTTGATCTCCTCCAGGCTTTCTACCATTTCCTTCAGTTTGCCGATTCGTTCGTCCGCCTCTTCTTGTTCCACCTTCGTGAGCGTAGCAAGCCGCAGCTCTGCCTTAGACGCTGGTTGCAGGATGCCCTTGGAAAGGATCTCGATCCATTCGCCCAAGCTGTGCCTCTAAATATCTCCTTTTCGGCGTCCGAAACTCTAAGAAAATTTGGTGCAATATCTTGAGTAACTGACCCGCTGAGTGGCGCAAAGAACGGAAAACTCAACCAGGAGAACCAATTTGGATTGGGGTTTGCCATGTTAATATTCTCTCGCCCACTGAGTTGGCATTCTTCCTTAGAAGAGATTATCGCAGCTTCTTTTTAGCCCCGCGACGCGGTGTCGTAGGCGGATGCAATTGGCACGCCACGCTTTGCGAGCCGCGCGTCGAGAGCGAAACCAGTTTCTTCGCGGCGCGATCTGAAATCGCGGCCCGCTTGTCGCGGCTTGCCGCAAAACGTCTTAAGTCCTACGCGCATGAATGCGACAACATGAACATCTTGTTGCGCGTGACGGCGATCGGACTAGCTGCTTTCTCGAGGGGTGGTATGCGCGCCCACACGACGGAGTTGGATAAACACGAAGACCGAAAGCTGTCACCCATAAGGCACATTACCCAACTCGAGGAAGCACTTACGGCGCGGGCCGTTGATTGCTCTCGGGAACTCTATCGCGCTCTCCATCGGCCGATTTCAAACTTGCGACGTGGCAGCTAAAGCGCCATCCCGTCGATCTCAAATGAACCCCTCTTCCTTGGCACGGCAAATGCAGTCTTCTACGACGCGCACAACCTGAGGAGAAATCATCTTATGATCACATACGACTCTCAAGCTTACTCGGCAGCGTAGTAAACTCCAGATGAACCGCTAAGCAGCGCAATTCAACGAACGACGTTATCAGCCATCGCAATGGTTTACAGCGATAGGTTGCCTCTCGGCGAAAGCCGAACATCCTCTTTGCAATGGAGATGCCTAATGTCCAGAGTCACAGACGTTCTCGTTGCCTTTGATACGGAAACCATTCTTCAGAAGTACTCGAATCCGAGCAAGAAGCCGGACAGCCCCACTCTCATTGATTTCCGCCATGTCTACATGATCACCAATCAGGACAACGTGATCAGTGGGCAAGCGGGCGGCGAGCTCGACCTGAAGGCACAGGTCGGGGATTTGATTCGTTGGCGCGAGACCAGCCTCTCCCTTGGATTCGAAAAGTCAGTGATCTTCTATCGCTTCATCGGAAACGTAGGGAACGAGCTGATCTCGACGCCGACCCCGCGGAAGGCGGAGGCCTCGTTTGCACATCCCAATCCTAGCAATCCGTCCGTGCCTACATGTCAGACAATTGCCAACTATTATTGGTCCTCGGAAACTTTGGCTATCGGACGAGTCACCTACCATTTCAACTTCATGATCGTCGATCGCAAATGCAGCGCGCTGGGATACTTCTCGTGGGATCCGTTCATCACCATCCACAATTGATGTGGATGATCACCAGGGCATCGAAGGAACCGCACGGCGGGGCAACGGCCATGATTCCAGCCACCCTCGACGCCGAGGGGAGCATGAAATGGTAGGTGCAAAGCTTGCGGTCCGGACGCGTAGCGACCTCATCCGTCGTCCCTGGCGGATCGGCCTTCTCGACCAGCTGTCGCTTCTTCGCGTTGCTCTCGAATGAGCCGATCCGCCGTCAGCACCATCCAGCGCGGCCGCCCCCAAGCACTTGGCAAGCTTGGCGGTCGCCGAGCATCGCGCAGTCGGAGGAAGGGAAACAGTAATGGCCAAAGAGAGGCGCTCAACCAAGAGAGAGTGCTCCGAGTCTCACGTTGCCGTTCTGCTCATCGTCGACGCAGAGACACTGCTGTCACGGTATTCGAATGTCAGTCTTTCGCCCGATGCGCCCGTACCCATCGACAGTGAGCATCTCTACGTCCTGGCCGCGCGCGATGGCGGGCCGCTCGGGAGCAATGACGGCCATCTCGATCTGGTTGTCACGCCTGGCGTCCATCTGCGCATCCGTGGAAATGCCCTGGCCTTGAGAGGCGAGCATATCGTCGTGCTTTATGGAATCGCGCAGGAACATGCTGATGTTCTTTCGCTCTTTGAGCTTGTCCAGCGCCCAGCCTTGACCGTCGCGACACCCAACTTCGAGAAGTTATTACAGCCAGGTAACCAACGCATCGACGACTATTTCTGGCAGAGTCGAGTGCTGGCCGATGGTGTGGCGCCTTGCGATCTGAACTTCATGGTCTTGAACAAGGCCTGTTCGGTGCTAGGATACTTCCGATGGCGTCTGCAGATCAACGTCGCGGGTCTCAGGGAGGTGCCATAGTCGGGCTGCTCCGGGCGCGGTCATTCAATCCCGAACTCAGCTGGAAGTTCTGTGGGGACTACTGGAATAACCAGTTCTCGGAATGTCGCTCGGCCTGTTTAGCGGTTGAAATTCCATCTATCGACGAGGGTTGCTACAGGCCGCGCCGCATTGGGCCGACCCACTTCCAACGGCTCCTCGATCCGACCGTATGTTTCGACAATGTGTTGCGTCGTAAGGTGGTGGCCTTGCGTTCTCGCCTCCGCAATGTTGGCAAGCCGACGACCGGAGGGGAAGGTTAGGCGAGCGCAGATATTGAAGTGAGGGTATTTGCCTCGGATTCTCGGGTGCAATTCAGCGGCAACTGCTACATCGGACGCAGCAATGTGCCTGCCGCCCCAAACCTCTATGATCTTGTCTAAGCGGTATAATCGGCCCAACATCCTCTTAGTTAGTATTTGTGCGTCCAGCCATTGATAGGCAATCCTCACACAGTCGTCGTGTTCATCCTCAACTCTTGCGTGTTGATAGTTGACACGCTTTTTAGCGCCCGCAATTTCGGCTGCTGAGAGCACGGTTATCGCGTTCGACATCGAGAACATCGTCCTGGAGAACATCGTCCTGCTGACACACTCGCGAGGTTAGTCTTCACGGCCGTCGGAAGTTACTACCAAGCTTGGTAGTTGCTAGTCGCACAAACGACGCTCATTTAGGTTTTTCAGCTAATCCTCCACGCTGCCGTAATACTCGCAGTGCTGAATGGTGATCCTACCTTTCGGGTTCAGGACTGCACCCGGATTAGATAGGCTCTCGTCGCCACTCGCGGTTATTGGCGAAGGGGCCGAATCTGAAATGCAGCGCCACCCGATTTTCGGCTGTCGAACGATCTCAACATATTCCCCTACCTCGTTCTCAATAGCATAAATGTACTCAAACCCTGGGAAAGCCGGGATGATCGGCGCTAATGCTTCGCTGTTCCGGTGGAAATCGCCGATCACGACTTCGGTGAAGCCGTCGGTCAAATGAACAATCGAAAGCTCAGCTCCGTATTCGTTCTTGCCTCCGTGGCTGACATGAATGATGTGTCGCGGGTTGATGTTTGTGATACTCGTAATGCCGTCACCCCTCGATGGTAGTCGCTCTGACATCGGTGATGTTGCGCGCGCAAGTTAGCGCGTCGATGCAACGATCGCGCCATTAGGCAGCGCGCCCGTCTTCGCGAGCCTGGCGTGCATGGTCACCGTGACGAGAAGATCAAACTTACGCTAATGGGGTTACGCGCCGACTACGGCGGTGCCGCTTAGATCAGCATGCCTCCCGAAGGCAGAGACTGCAGGCGGTTTGTAAAGCAGCTCCTGACCGTTTCGAGCGGCGCGGGAGGCCGGGACATCCTAAGTCAACTGGGTGCATCGAGAATTTTACTCCCTCACCGGCTCGACGCGTTGAAGATTGCACGGAAGAAGTGATGTTCGAAGCGAGCGTGAACGACGCCCTTCACCGCGCCGAAGAAATCCCAATTCTCGTTGATGACCGCATGCGCTTGAACCTTCGCGAGGAATTGCAGCGGCGTTCGCTTCTTCGTCTTGCGACGAACGACCAACACATTGCCGCCCTTCCCTACGATCTGGAACGGCTTCCGCTTGTTGCCTTCCATGCGCTTCAACTGGCGACGCACCACGGTATGAACCGGGGCGCGGCCAATGGAGCCGTAGGGTTTGATCAGGATGCCGCCGGTCGCGAGACGGCCGCTGCTATTGCGCTTCGAGTGGATCGAGAGCGCGTTGTCGGGATACTTCTCCTTGCCCGCACCGATGACATGGCGCTCCATGTACTTGTCGATGGAGCCAACCACTGCCGTGAGATTGCCACCGTTAGCGGGGCGAATGCGAATGCCGCTGACCACCCACGGGCGGCGCAGGACGAAGATGCCTGGGATTTGGACCTTCAACGCCTCTTGCGCGTCCTTCGCGGTGAAGGTCAGCGCCTTGGCAGTTGCGGTGTTGACGCTACGATCACGAAGCTGATCCAGCCGGTCGAGCATTCCCTTCGTGAGCGTGAGCGTGATCTGCACTACAGATAGCTCCGCACGATCCGCTCGACTTCGTCAGCGAGCTCTTCGGGGGTGGGAGCCTTCGCCGTGATGACGGTGAAGCCGAGAGCCTGAAGCTTCGGATGACGTTCCTTCTGCGCCTTCGAGCGCGATCCCTTGGGCGTCTTCAGTTCGATGCTGAGCAGAAACCCGCCGGTGATATAAACGCGAACGTCGGGCTCGCCCGCCGTGAGGCCCGTGACCTTGGCTTCCATGCGCTCGCGTCGCGAACGCTTGGCGCGGTTCATATCACCGGCACAGGTGATCGGAAGCCCGTCATCTTCGAGCTTGTGAAGGCGCGCGATGACTTCAGCCTGATAGCGCCACTCGGGGATGGTATCGACGATGCGGGTTTCCATGCGCGAATGCTCGCGCAGATCACCGCGTCGGAAGAGACTGATCCGGTCGCCGTCAGGAAAGGATCAAACGACCGCCCTCGCCGATCAACGGCTCGCCGTGCTTCGCCATGAAGTACCGCGTCCCCTTGCGTCCGCGATCCGACGTGCGGACAACCGCCGAGCGGATCACGCCCATGTTCTCGAACATCTCGCCGATGATGGTCACGCGGTCGCGAGCGATCTTGCCCTTGTTGGCGATCTCATAGGCGGCAATGCCCGTTGCGCCGGCGGCTTCGACATAGGCCATCATCCGCTCTTCGTCGGTCAGATTGCGGGAGAGCCGCTGCCTCCCCTTCGGCTGCTCGACCACGGGCTCAGAGCCCGCCGGGGTAAGGTCGGGCTGCGTCTCCGCGATGACGGGCATCGTATGCGGCCTATCGAGCCAGAGCGCATCACGGAGCGCCGTAACGGGAATGGCGGGGTGTTTCTTGGCGAACGTCCGGCAGAGCGTCATGAGCTTCGTGGCCTCGACCGCGATGGCGTACCTGATCTCGGCCTTCGCCGCCTGATGTTCGTTCCAGGCACCGCCGGGATCGGTCCCGAGCAACAGCCTGATCTTCAGGAACGTCGGATGCGCCTGGGTGAGGAAGCCCGCCAGCGAGGGGTCCATGAGCGGCGCTTGCTCGATGCCGAGCGCCTTCGGCCGACCTCGACCGGGACGCATCGTCGTCGGGAACACTCTGCCGTGTCCCTGCCGCATCGAGAGCCAGATCAGTTTCTTCCGGTGCAGATACCGAGCGATGCCCTCTGCCTCGCTAGGATGGCACGGCAGAGCGTTGGCGAAGCCAACGAAGGACCATCCATCGTCGGGCACGTTGAGGAACGCCGCCTTGGCGTCCCACTCTCCCATGACCTTCCTGCGCATCGGATAATATCCACTTCGATCCGTCGAACTCGCACTTCCATCCGTCGCGAGCGATAATGTCAACTGCGGTTTCGGGGGTTTCTCCCCTATATATAGAGGTAACGTATTTCACGCATATCTTCTACAGACTATATTACAAGTATATATTACTATTATATACGTAGGAGAAACCCTCCAAACCCCCTTTAGCCCGCGCCGGGAATAGGGGGTTTTGTTTTCAGGGGTATTCCTCGAAAACCCAAACCCCCCTCATTTCGATAATATGGAGTTGGCGATTTCTATGCGCGAGATCGGCCTGCTATTCACCGTTCGCTAACCATCGGCCTGCGGCCATCCGTCAACATCCCTATCAAAACCATTGCGCGACGGATCATCCTTCGTATATCCGTTGAGTCACGCGGGACCGGCCTGATTCACGCCGGACGGGACGGGAAATCCACACCGCACATCGCCGATCTGAACAACGCCCATCGGGGCGAACGGGAGAGCTTTGCCTATGTCTCAGAACTATCCGAACACGCCGGGATCGAAGGGCGGGGGCGCTTCGAAGGACGCGGCCGAGAAGGTCGTCACGAGGGCTGCGAAGCTCCGCATCGCGATCCTCGAACTGATGCTCAAGGGCTACCGGCTGACCGCTGACGAGATCGCGGCTCAGATGCGCGAGAGCGTCTTGGCGATCCGCCCCCGCGTCTCGGAACTCGTCACGAAGGGCGACCTGATCAAGCTGAAGGATCGCCGCAAGAACGTCAGCGGCATGACGGCTCACGTCATCCGCCACAAGGACAGCCTGACGGCCGTCGATCTCCCCCAGCCCTCCACCGCAAAGCCGCGTCGCTCCGCGCCGCAGGCAATGCATTCCGACCAAAACGCTCTGTTCGGCTGAAGGGGATCGCCATGACCGACTTCCAACTCACGCACTGCGAACGAATGCTGGCCCGCCGCGCGCTCGGCCTCGAACACGGCGGCTCCGTCAACCGCAACTTCGTCGCTGCTCACGCCAACGGCGAAGACATCGGCACCGCCCAGCGCCTTGTCGGAAAGGGCTTCATGGTCCGCAACCCGGATCGCGACTTCGGCTCGATGCGCGTCTTCGCCGTCACCGCCGCCGGAGCCAAGGCGCTCGGCAAGAAGCTGCCGCCCGCTCACGTCGTCCTGCCCGCCAACGCCGCCTGAACCCAATCCCAACCTGCAAGCGATCCTTGCAGGTTCACCCTCCCATGAAAGCCATCACCATGCTTCGCCTCTACACCTTGCTCGCCACCGGCGGCTTCGGCCTCTGCCTCGCGCTCGACGCGACCCTCAACGGCTACGCGACGGTCGCCTGCATCTTCACCACCGCCGCCATGGTCCTCATGCTGTTCGGTTGGTTCGACCTGCGGTCGTCCATCGCGACCAAGGCGCACAACGATATCCTGCGCGAGAACATCAACACGCTGATCAAGCTGAACGCCAAGCGCGCAGCCGAAGCGGCGTCGCTCCTTCACGCGCTGATCAACATCCGCGA
The DNA here is from genome assembly GCF_052588265.1 of Bradyrhizobium sp. Pa8. Classification (NCBI taxonomy): domain Bacteria; kingdom Pseudomonadati; phylum Pseudomonadota; class Alphaproteobacteria; order Hyphomicrobiales; family Nitrobacteraceae; genus Bradyrhizobium; species Bradyrhizobium sp. Pa8. The sequence continues at coordinate 5,648,522 of NZ_CP176767.1, forward strand.
CGGGCTCCGCGAAGGCATGGGCCGCGAGGGGATGATCGAGGTCATCGAAGACGCGCTCGCCGAGCATCACGATCCGGCCACTGCCGCGCAGTTCTGCATCGAATGGCTGAAGGCGTTGGGCGTCCCTCCGATGGTCTCCGTCCCCGCTTCGACCGTCAGCGGAAAGGTGGTCCAGTCATGAACGGCCCCAACACCGGCCTGCTCGCGGTCGCCCAGGCGTTCGTTGACCGGACCTATACGCAGCAAGCCGATGCCCGGCAGAAGTCCATGGGCCTCGCCTACGTCACCGCAGAGCGTACCGACCTCGCCCGCGAGATCGCCGCGTTCACCGAGCGGGCTCAGAACAAGCGGATCGCCGAACTCGAAGCGAAGCTCGCCGAGAGCGAGAGGCGCATCAACGCCCTTCGTTCTGCTGTTCGCATGGAGGGTTTCGCGTGAGGACGTTGGTCCGCCTTCCGATCTCACAGGCGGCCTTCGCCGAGATCGCCGCCAAGCTGCGCGCCGCTGACTACGGCCACTGCTTTCTGACCACCGGCGAGATCGCGATGGATGGCATCGCGGTCGAGCCCGATCCTAACGCCTTCATGCCGCCGGGCATCGTCGAGGTTGATCCGAGGGACATCAGCCGCGACCGCTTCCGCGAAATCTATGATCTCGACAACTTGGGGAACGACAACTGTGAGACTTGAGAGCTTCCAAACCGTCGCCGAACTGATCAAGGAACGCGACTACATGGCCGGCCTGCTTATCCGTCTTGGATCGGAAACCAAGATCACGATCAAGACGCCAATGCAGAGCAACCAAGACCTGCGCCCCAATATGGTTGAGCGCATGCTGCCCGACATGAAGCTGGTCATCGAGCAGGCCATCGCCGTCGTTGACGAGAAGCTGGCCGGGCTCGGCGTCTACAGCGGCAAGGAAGCCGCGTGATGGCGCGCATCCTGACCAACGTTGACGTGAAGATCGTCAACCGCACTCGCGAGAACGGCAATCCGTTCACCGAGTTGCTGCATACCTGGGTCGAGGGCGGTCAACGCCGCTCGGCCCTGTCTCGCGTGCCGTGGTCGATCACCGACTCGCCGCACAATCGCGCGTTCCAGATCGAAGCGTTCAAGACGCGCCAGTTGCGCACTTAAGGCGATCCAAATGAGCGCGCGCCGAGACAAGATTCGCGAGAAGGTTATGTCTCGCGTCGAGATCGTTCAAGGAACGGTGCTCGACACACCCTGCCACATTTGGACAGGGCCAACGTCGGGAAGCAAAGGCAGAGGGAAGGACTACGCGCGCATGTGTCTCGATGGCGGCACCATGGCCGTCCATATCGTGATGTACGTGCTCGAACACGGTCCGATCCCTCCGCGCAAGCAACTCGATCATCGCTGCCGGACACGCCGCTGCGTGAACCCGGATCATCTGGAAATGGTGACGCACAAAGAGAACATGCGTCGCCGAGACGAGGCCAAGCGCTTCGAGTGTGAAGCCGTAGCGGCCTAGTAGGAGAACGACAACATGAAGCGCCTTCTGAGCGCGGTCGCAATCGCGGCCGTGATGGGAACCTCTTTGCCTGCGTTCGGGTCCGACCTTCGTTCCATGATCGATGCCGCCGCAGACGCGCAAGGCATCTCTCGCGCCATCGCCCAGGCGGTGGCCAAGGTCGAGAGCAACTACAACTGCCACCTTCGCGGAAGCGCTGGCGAGCGCGGGATCATGCAGGTTAAGCCTGCGACCGCACGCGAAGTCGGTATCACCGGGAACCTGTTCGACTGCGCCACCGGCATTCGCGCTGGCATGGCCTACCTCCGCATCGCGATCTCGCGTGGCGGCTCGGGATGCGCTGGCGTGAGCCTTTATCAGCGTGGCGTCTACGCTCGACCGCGTTGCACCGCCTACGGCCTGAAGGTGATGCACGCAGCGAGCGCGGTGCATTAGCGCATCGCCCCGCTGCATTGGCGAAACTCCGGTTTGATACGGAAACTTTTTTCCGAGACTTTAACCGTGTGTTTCATTGACGGATCATCCGGCGAACAAATAGAAATATACCCAAGACGCGGAGCGAATCTGCGCCTTGGGTGGCATCACACCCAGCTAGTATCGTCGGGGGCTGCCCGACAGAAAAGGACCGTCAATCGTGAATAACCGGGGCGACGTGCTCGCGCTTGCCATGGCGTTGAGCGCAGGGGAAGAAGTGACTCTTGGGCCAACCGACAGCGCCTTGTGCGCGGCGGCCCTCACGTTCATGGCGAACGAGCAGAGGAAGGCCGGATGGCTCAAGGCCATGCGGGTACCCGTTCTGCTCACCGCAGCAGCGCTCGGCACCGTCGCGCTCGGCGGATCATCCATCGGCAACACGAACACCCAGGTCTCCATGATGGAGCTTGCCGATGTGCCGGTCGCACACTTCGAGACGGTCGTTCGCCGCCATATCAAGGCGCTCCCCCACTCCTCGCCCGAGTCGCTCAAGGCGCAGCGGATCGCCAGTTCGTTTCCCTTGGGCGACAGCTAAGCCGCCCCCCCCCACCACAATGATTTAAGCCCGCTTCGCAGCGGGCTTTTTTTCCTCTTGAGAGGACGGCCGGTGATTGTGGTACGGTTCTAGCTCCCGAGTATGGAGAGCGGTGAATGAGCGATAAGACGAAGAGAACGCCTGAGCTAGATAATGTCAAAACAGCCACGGCCATTTTGTTTGCGGCGCTTGTGAAAACATTGGACGAAATGCACCCCGGCTTAAAACAGACTTTCGTTGCTAAACTCGACGAAGGCTACGCCAAAATCCGCAACGACAGCGACGACCTGAATGCCTTAGAGACGCTATCGTGGACCCGCACGATGATCACAGGCTTCAACCTTTCGGAAGAGTCGAAGCCGTTTTTCGATTAGTCACGGGAAGTTGTAGTTGACTATTGATGCGACGCTAGGCTTATGAACCTCAACGTCGGCCGACGTTTTGGCTACTGCCCCCAAGGAGGTGATCCGCCATGGAAATCACCCTAAGGGTTGACCCCCGTCTGGTAATCGCATTCGCGATGTGGCTGGGGTCGTAAAGACCCTGCAATCCCTCGCTAGGAAGGGTAATGCCGTCTCCAATCGGAGACGGCCACCCTGCCTTGAATTGAGCGCAAACCGCCCCACCTATCTGAGGTTTATTCATTTTGGAGGGACAGCATTGCCAATTCCCCACGTTCATCCGTCTGAAGCTGAAGACTTCGAGAACCTCGTGAAACGCGCCAAGCGTTCGCTCGATGACTTCGAGATTTCGGCGACTCCCGAAGAGCCCGTGACGCGCGAGGCCAACGTCATCTCCCCGGTCTCGGGGGGCATCACGATTAAGAGCAAGAAGACGGGCCAGTCTCGCACCTATCGGACTGGCCACATGTCGAATTGGGTGATGCAGGCTTACGGCGACGTAGAAGCCGGAGTGCTTTAGAAGCACTCCGCTTCATCACAGCGCGAACCACCGATGGGACGGCCGCCCGCCGGTCTTGGTCGTGGCGAACCGCTGCTCGATCTGCTTGGACTCGAGAAGCTGTTGGGTGATGTCGTTCAGACGGCGCAGGTCGAACTCGCCGTTGACCATCTTCTTCAGGGTCGAGCTAGTCACGCCAACCGATCCCGCGTCCTTGATCCAGCGGCGGACCTTCAGGTACTCGGCCTGCTTATCGTTGAGCGCCAGGCGGTCGCTGACCTCAACGATGCACTGCCGGGTCGAAAGCTCCATGAGCTTCGCCGCCCAATTGACCAGATCGAGCGCGAGCACCGGCCGGGTCGGGTCGATGCCGATGGCGACGATATGGGCGATGCGCAGGGCGACCTCCATGGTGCGCGTCCACAAGGCCGCCAGATCGGGCGAACACGCCTCCCCGCGCCGCTTGAATGCCAACCGCAGCTCCATCCACCGTTCCTTCGCGCCGACGCCCCAATCGGCCACGCGAGGCCGCAGGATCGGACGCGAGGCCGAGTCCGGCAGATTGCCAGCGCCGTTGTGGGTGATGATCGCCTTACAATCCTCAATCAGCTTGGTCGGCGGTTCGAGGCCCATCGTCGGCTCGACGCCATCGACCGGGTCGCCGGTGATCGTCAGGACAAGCCAGCGCGGCAGGAAGCCGTCCGAGATGCCCTTGCCGGACATCGCGGGCCAGAAGTCGAACGGCGTGGACGTGCCATAGATCGAGAAGTTGGGATTATAGATCGGGGTCGCGGCTTCGGCGGCCGACGCGGCTCCCTTGTAGACGGAGTCGGCAGAGGTAAACATCTTCATGAGCATCTGCCGAATGCTCGACTGATGCGTCCCTGCCCGGCGATCCATGATCTTCGAGACGAAGCCGCCCATTTCGTCGATCATCGAGAGTACCGAAGGATTGTGCTCGATGGCCTTCCGCAGCGCCGAATCCGACAGGTACTCTTCCGGCCCGAGATATCGATCGAGCCCGGCTTCAATGGCGAGCCGACCGAGCGCCTTGCGGGGATAGTCCTTGCCGTAGCCAGCCGGGGCCAGGGCAACGATGTAGAGATTGGTGCGCAGGTTAGTCGGCCCCGCGTGATGCCGCCCAGCGAGCGCCCCAATGAACGCCAGAGCAGGCCCGAGGGCGAGCGGACGCGACGGGCTCGACGTTGACGCGACGATCCAATCCATGATCTCGCCGACCAATCCCGGCGGATGGCACAGAGCCTCCAATTCCGCCATCGTGGGCGCGACTTCGTTGTGATCGGTATCCGTAGCAGGATCTTCAGCAGCCTCGCCAGCGGGCTCCGCAACCACCGTAGCGGGCGCGTTAGTGACCTGTGCGAGAGCCGCGACCTGATAAGGCACCGGCGGGTTCGCCTTGACCCACGGAGTAAGTCCGCCCGCCATCTGGCGCTCGACCCAAGAGCCCGGCTCCATGCTCGGCGCGGCCTCAAGGATGGCCTTCTCGCGCTCCGCGATGCGGGCGGCGTCACGCTCGGCGGCTTCCACCATCTGCGCGGCTTCCTTCCGGCGCGAGCGCAGGTCGATCTCGACGCCGAAGTTATAGCCAAGCTGCTCGCCCAGCCATTGCACGGCCGCGTCGCGCTGCGCTTCGCCAAGCTCCATGACCTTCATCACGACGTTGATGGGCGTGAAGGTCTCCATGGTGCCGAAGTCCTGAATGCCGCTCGGATCGAACGACAGGTTCGGATGGCGCTTTGCCATCGTGCGGCCCGAGCCCGACGAACGCCACGGCGCGACCGCCCGGTACTTGGCCCCGAGCCAACGCCCCTTCGGCAGCGCCAGCTTGCCCACCCAGGCATGCAGGTTCGACAGCGCGTCTTCGTTCAGCTTGCGGAAGAAGTCCGTCGAATGGACCTGACTAACATCGGGGATGTCAGACGGAGGCTCATGACGCCGGTCCGCCTGGGGATCATATCCATACGCCTTCAGGACTTCGCCAATGCGCTCGGCGATGTCGTCAGGCAACTCAGTCAATTCACTGAGGCGAACGTCCATCAGCGTGTCGTCGGTCCACCAATAGTACGGTTCGCCGGTGTCGGGATGGATCGAGGGCGGCAACACGGTCTGCTTGCCTTCGGAGAGCAGATCGACAAGGCCGACACGTTCGGGCGTGCGGAAGTTGCGCGAGCGGATGTTATCCGAGTTGCCGCGATAGAAGAGCGAGATTCCCTTCTTGCCCTTCTTCTGAACGTTCGAGTGCGGGAGCATTTCGAGCAGCGCGTCCATCGCGGGCTCGAAGTCGATGTCGATGCAGATCAGACCAAGGCCGCAGGCCACGCCAACACCGGCGTTCGGCCACTTCGACCAATAGTTGATCTGCAACTGGCTCGGCCGCGTGGTGCAGAAGTCGTTCCACCCCTTGTAAGCTTTCCAGTTATCGTCGGAGAACTGGCCCGGCAACTTGCTGTTCGGCATGATCGGGATCGGGTTGTAACCGTTCTCGTAAAGACCCGGTCCCGATTGTGCGAATGGCGATTCGATCATGTGGAGTTTCCTTAGAAGGGAGCGACGGCAGCGGTGACACGCTTGCGCATGTTCTCGCCGTATGAATTGAGGATGGTGGTCAGGAAGTTGCCCCACTCCTTCTCGGTCAGGTCGGCCAAGCTGAACTTGCCCAGGCGTTCGAGGTACGCGCCAGCGTCAGCGCCAGCATCTTGAAGCGCGAGGCTTTCGGTCGCAGTCAGAGTCTTCGGCTGCATGTGGAAGACGGCCTTTCCTAGTGAGATACATTCAAGCTCTTCGCAGAGCCAAAGGATCGGCTTGCCACCCTTCGGGGCGTAGCCAATACCGGTTGCTTCGCGGCGGCAGACACCGCAGCAAACCGGTTCAAGATCAAACACGCGCATTGTTGTCATTGCTCGCTAGACGTTGACGGATCACGCGCTTGATCTGCGACACACAGTTGTCGGCCGACCGGCAATCACCGGCGCTCGACGGGAAGAAGAACTTGACCGTCTTCCCCTCGCCTAGCTGCACAACAACATACGGATGCTTCCCCGCCATCAACGGCTCGAACGAGTAGCCGTGCTGCGTCAGGTAGGCGCTTAGCTTCTGATACGACTCATTGCGCCGTATAGCCTTGTGAAAGTTATTCCCCATGATCGCCCCCTTCAGAACGGAATGTCGTCGTCGAGATCGGTGTTGTCCCAAGGCGCGCGCGTCTTCGGCAGCGGCGGCGTGATCTGCGCATTCCAAGGTGCCGTGGTGCGAATCTGCACGACCGGCTTAACGTGCCCAGGCATCACGGCGCGGTGGTTGTCGTTCGCTACCGGGGGCTGAGTTGACCAAGGCTTCGGCTGCGCAGCGACGGCCGCACGGTACTCTGCCGCCCGCTCGTGCTTCCCGTTGAGCTCAAAGTTGCGAGCGATCATGTCGTCGCGGCTCGGCGGCACCGATACGAACGACTGCGACGTGCCTTCCGGCGCGAGATCACCCAGCTTGCGAGCGACGATCTCCCAATGCTTGCCGTTCGCCTTGATCATGATCTCGGCGGTCTCGCGAAGCTCTTTAGCCCGCGCGAAGGTATCCGAGATCGTGAACGGCGCGTCGTCCTGGCCGCCGTGTTGCTTCCACCACTTCTCGAACTTCACGCGGGCATAGCCCTGATGCTCGGGGCAAATCCATTCCTTGTGAGAGACGGAGCCGCACAGATACTCGACGCGGATGCTCGGCGTGCCGCCCGGCTTGTCGTGGCGATAGAACGTGCGCCGCTTCACCGGCACCCAATCCGGCTTCGACGTTGACATAATCGGCGTCACGTCGGCCGTCTGCTTGATGTTCTTCTCGACATCACGCTCGAACTTGTGACCGCAGTCGGGGCACTCGCTGAGACCGGCGAAGATCAGCGAATGACACGTCGGACATTCCTTCACCGGGGCCTCGCCACCACCCTTCCCCGGCTTACGAATCGTGACGCGATCAATAGGGCCGTGGCGTCGGACGTTGCCGCCGAAGTCGAGAACGAGACAGTCTTCCTTGCCGTTGCGGATGGACTCTTCGTAAGTGTCGCCCAAGAGCCGCGTTCCGCGTCCGCACATCTGGACGTAAAGCTGCGTGCTATCCGTCGCCCGCAACAGCGCAATCAGATCGATGCGCTTGATGTTCGTGCCGGTCGTGAGCACGCCGAAGTTGGTGACGGAAGTAAGCTTGCCGGACTTGAGGTCTTCAAGAATCCGGTTGCGCTCGCCCTTCACAACTCCGCCATGGATTGTTTCGCATGAATAGCCGCGCTCGCGGATCGCGTCACGGACATGGAAGGCGTGTTCAACGCCAGCGCAGAACAGAAGCCATGACTTGCGCGGCTTCTCATTGCTGGTCGCGTAACCAATGATTTCATCGACCGCCGCCTTCGTGATCTCGCCCTGGTCGAACACAGCCTTGAGCGACTTGTCGGTGAACTCGCCGCCGGAGCGACGAAGCTTGCTTAAATCGACCATCGTCTTCGCGGTGGCGGTAGCCTTCGAGACCAGCGGGCACAGGAAGCCCTTTTCGATAAGCTCGCGGATCGAGATTTCGTAAGCGATGGCGTCGAACAACGCATCGTCGCCCTCCGTGAGGATGCCGGAGTTGGTCCGATACGGCGTCGCAGTCAGGCCCAGGATCAACATCTTCGGGTTGATCAACTTCAGCGCGGCGATGAATTTGCCGTACATGGTCTCCGCGTCCGGCGGCAGCATGTGCGCTTCGTCGATGATGAGCAGATCGACGTGACCGATGCGGGCGGCGTGCCTCCACATCGTCTGAATGCCGCCGAAGACGATCTGCGCGTGCGCCTCTCTGCGGCCGAGGCCAGCCGAGAAGATGCCAGCCGGAGCGAACGGCCACAGCCCCATCAGTTCGGCGTAGTTCTGTTCGATCAGTTCTGAAACGTGCGTCGCCATGACGATGCGCGTCTGCGGCTCGAAACCGATCATCTCTTCTGTGATGGTGCCGAGCACCGGCGACTTGCCGCCGCCGGTCGGGATCACGATCAGCGGATTGCCGTCCGGCTTCTCGCCCCAATAGTCATAGACCGCGTCGATTGAGTCCCGCTGATAGTAACGAAGTTTGAACGCCATCAGTGACGCACTCCCGCCAGATGCGGACGCGCGTGCAACACCGCGAGCGGATCGTTATGCTGCATTGCGGCCCCCGAAGAGTGAGTTGTCGTTGGATGCGCGAGCCGGATGGCCCGGAAGGTGGAAGAGGTTCGGGACGCCGCCGGTCTTGCCGACTTCGTTGCCCCATTGGTGCCAACCGGCGCGTGCGTGACGCGCGAACAGTTCGATGTACGGACCATCGAGAAGGCGTTCGATGCGGTTGTAGGCTTCGAGCGGCTTGGCCGAGTGCTCGCCGCGCGGCGCGAGGATCGTGCGATCATTCGGATCGAGATCGAGGATCAGGCGCTCGACGCCCTTCCCGTTGCGCTTCGGCTTGCCCCGCGTGCCGAACAGGCAAATCTCGCGGTTGGCTCGAGTCCAATAGCCCATGCCCATGTGCGGGCGCAGAGCACGGCCGACCTTCACGTAGTAAAACAGGCCTGTCTTGTAATCGAAGCCCCACTCATTCAGCACCTTAATGCCTTCGTCGATCATCGTATCGATGACCCAAAGGCCGCAGGCCGCGTCATCCGGCACGATCTCACGCACCGGCAGCGCCTTAATCTCGGGGAGCGGCATGCAGTCATAGTGCTCTTCGGGCGAGCGCTCTTTGCCTTCCTCGCTCCACGTCTCGAACTGCCAAGCCGGGTCCGCATATACGAACGGAAACTTCATCGCAGAATCTCCGTCAGGTCGGGCTCGCGCTCGGTCAAGAGCCAATCGCCAGCGGCACGGGTGCGAGGTTCGTAACCTTCGCGATACGGCTTCGTCTTCTGATGCGTCGCATTGTGATGGTAGTCGCAGTAGGACTTCTCGGTCGGTGCGCCGCAGACGAAGCCGTGCATGCCGGACTGCCCAGGCAGGAAGTACATGCACTGACCGCTCTTCGTGTCGTTGAAGCGGGTCTTGGACGGATAGGCAGACATGCGCGTTATTCCCCTTGCGCTGCGTAGTGATCGGTCAGGCGGATGAACTCGGCGAAGGTGATCTCTTCGCAGAAGGGTTCGGTGTCGCGAGGATCGGGATCGCCGGGGAGCGTGGCGAACAGGCTTTCGCTTTCGGGATGGTGCCAGTAGCGACGTTCGGGGTCGGGCTTCACGCCATCGCGCCACTCACGGCCATCGTGCAGCGTGTAAAGAGCCCACTCTTCTTCATCGCTCGCCTCGATCATTTCGCCTGGGACAAGCGACGGCAGGAAGAGATGCGCAGGACAGGCTTGCTTCTGCTCGGCGAGCGACAGCGGCTTATTCCAGCGGGCGCAGGACCATGCGGCGTCGCCAAACATCTCGGGCGTGGCGTGGATGCAGGTCCGGCACGAAATGCGAGCGAACGAATGCTCATGGCAGTTCGCAAGATGGTTGCACATCGTCCGGCACTTGAAGGCCATCTTGGCGTTCGGGTCGTCGTGTAGGCGCGGCGGCGGGTTCGCGTACTTGATGATGCGCTCGGCGCGAGCAAGCAGCCGGATCGCTTCAGCGTGGTCCGTCTCGATGCGCTCGCAATGGACTTCGCCGGTATTCTTGTTTCGGCAGATGTAAAGGCCGCGCTCAAAGCCGAAGAGATGGCAGTAGGTGTTCAACTGCACCCAATGCGTGAAGTAGCCCTCACGGACGCCAAGCTTCTTCACCTTGTCCCAATAGGTATCCTTCATGGACTTGGCTTCGACGACATGCCACGTCTTGGGCGCTTCCGGCAGGCCGAGCACCTTGCCGTCCGTCTTGCCGCGAACGTGGCCCGAGATCGCCGTCACGCGGTATTGCTTGCCGCGAGCGTCGAACTCGTCCACTTCGCAGCCGATCATGCGCAACGCGTTGAGCAGCCGCGTCTCTTCGATCTCGCCGGTCTCGAACGTGATTGCCTTCAGGCCGTCGATCACTTCGGGCTTCGAGGCCCAACGGAAGGTGTACCAAAGTGCCCGCTCGCACTCTTCACCAAGCAGCGATATCGAGATGCCGAGAGAATCCCACGCCTGACTGCGCGACTTCGCATAGGCGGCATAGATGGCTTCGGTGGTGGCACTAAAGGGACGCGGGATCGGTGCCATCAGGCAAGCCTCTATCGTTCGCGCCGAAGCGCGTTTTGCAGACTGATTTGTCGGGGGGATGGAAGAAGGTGCCGGGGCCGAAGCCCCGGCGTTAGGCGCGTCGTCTTAGGCGGTGCGCTGCCAAGGCATCGTGCGGCCACCGCCACCGGCGGCGGGCGTGGTGGTGGTCTTCTGCGCCTGGGTGGTGGTGGTCGCCGTGGTGGTGGCGGTCTGCTTCACGTTGTCGTTGGCGGCGGCCTTGCTCGGCGGCGGTTCGTTCGCGTTGCCCGCATGGATGAACTTCTTCACGACCATGCGTTCCTTGTCGCTTTGGTCGCGAGCCTTGTAGGTCTCGACATCGAGATCAGCGTAGAACGGCTGGAACAGAAGCTGGTCGGTGTCGGTCAAGTTGGCCTTGCCGATGCCGGTCGCTTCGGCGAGCGCCGCCAACTGAGCCTGACCGATCTTCTGCGCGGTCAACGTCTGATGGGTGACGTTGATGTTGCCGTAAATCTTCACGCCGGCGAAGTCGCCCTCGACGATTTCCGCCTTGTAGTCGAAGAGATCGCCGGTGTTCTTCGAGTTGCGCTTGACCTCGCCCTCGACGATGTTGAGCAGGTATCGGTCGCGGGGGATGATTTGTCCGCCGCCGCCTTCTGCGTCCTTCTCGTTCACGTCGGCGAGGCTTACGTTCAACTGTGCCATGTTTATCTCCTATGGCGTTCGAGTGTTGTGGGTATTGGTGGCTGGTTAGGCGGCTTCAGCGAGGGGCGCAGGCAAGAACTTGGCGAGCGCCGCGTAGCCTTCACCCTTCTTGAACTGCATCTCAGCGGGCATGCTAAAGCGGTTGCCAGCGATGAAGCCGGGCCGCTCTTCGAGGAACATCCAGCGAGCGCCGCCGCCTTCAGCGTGCGTAAGCTGCTTGTTGAAGCCCGCATCGACCTTCTTGATCGAAGCCTTGAAGTTAAGGAACGCGATCACGTCGCTGTTCGCTTCGATGATGTCGGCCGCGTCCTTGTGGAGGTTGACGCGATAGCGCGAGTACGGATCGGTCGTCGGCGATTCGAAGCGGCTGATATCGCAGTGACCGAGTTGCACCACGGCCATCTGCTTTTGCGAGCGCAGCGTCATGATGCCGTCGATGTATTCGAGGAAGATCGTCGCCGCGATCTTGTAGCCCTTGCCGTAGCCGGGCTCTTCGATGGTCTTCCAACCATTGCGAGCGCAGGCTTCCGCGCGGATGATGTTTTCGAGACCGGTCGTCGAGTCGAAGATTGCCGTGGCGTAGTTGTGATCTTCGTTGACCATCGCGCCGATGGCCTCGCACAGGTCGTTGTAGTTGCGGACTTCGATGGTATCCGCGACGATGCCAGCCGGGACGCTTTCGCCTGCCGCCGTCTGAATGAACACCGGACGCGGAAACTCCGCAGCCAGAGACGACTTGCCGATCTTCGGCACGCCATAGATCGTGATAATCGGCTGGTCTTCGGCAGCGGACTTCTTCTTGATGCTGCCCTTCAGTGAGATTGCCATGTGGCTCCCCGGTTAGTGCTCGACAGGGGCGTCGAGCTTCAAAGTCTTCGTCCACACAAGCCGATCAACAAGCCGGTAGCCGGTGCGGTTGATGGTCTCGATGAGGACGGAGTGATCTTCGGTCTTCGACCGGATGCGCGACATGAACACGTCCACGCTATGGGACGGCCGATCTGCGGTGCCGTACAGGATGAGCATCGCCATCTGTTTCGTGACGATGTCGTTGGAGAGCAGCGCCAGGAACAGATCGCGTTCCTTGGGGGTCAACCGCCAGTTGGTAGGCAGAGCGCCGGAGGCGAGCATCGACTTTCGCAGGTCGGCTAACTTGCGTTCGAGCACGCCGACGCGCTCGGCCAGTGCCTCTTTCGTCTGATCTTGAGCCAATTCCATCCGTCGATTACCGCTTGACATCCGTCGCTTATCCGGCTTTATGCCGAATCAATTGGCAACTTTTCCGTGAAACCGTTGAACTTTATCTAACGGACAGAGTTGGTGATGTCAACGGACGACAACGGATGGCGAACAAAATTCATCGGACGATCCGTCGCGGCGAAACCTAAATTGGGTGTTAGTCTTCGGGTAGCGAACCGGAAACGAATGATTTAGAGAAGGGTTTATTAGGATGGTGATCAGCAGAGTACGCAGGGAGAGCATGAAGTCGAGATTGGACGACAAGCGCCCAAAGGCGCACCCAGCGCTCGACACAATTAAGACCCGTGTCGAAGAGCGCGTTGCGGCGGCTGGGGTTTCTAGGAATGAAGCGTCACGCCGGGCCGGTCTTGGTTTAAGCTACGTCAACGATCTTCTTTCCGGCAAATCATTGAACCCGACGCGCGAATCGCTCGCGAAGCTCGGGCAAGTCCTTGATACCGACGCCGACTATTTCTTCGGTACGCAGAACACTCCTAAAACAAGCTCGCTCCCGCCGTCTAACCTGCTTTCGGTGGAAGCGCCCGTGATGGCTTCGGGCGCGATTCCACTATTCCATATCGGCCTGCCCGATCCAGACGGGTTCTTCCCGCTTGCGTCAGAACGTCGAGCGTCTTGGACTTCACCGCTGGTTGCAAGTCGAGAAGTCTACGCCATCACTGTTCCCGACGACTGCATGGCTCCGCGTTACCGTATGGGCGAAATTGCCATCGTGAGCACGAACAAGCCGGTGGTTCACGGAGGCTTCGCCGTTGTGAGACAGAAAGACGACCGAGTTGCGATTCGTCAGATCGTTTCGATCTCGACAGACAAGATCGTCGTGCGTTGCCTCAACGGCGAAACGGACATTGACCTTCCCCGCTCCCAGGTGAAGGCGTTAGAGCGTATTATAGGTTCTTGTGAATTAGTCTGATCGTTTTATCCGTTGCCATCCGTCGCTATCCGTTGACATAACGGATAGACACCCATATGGTCCGTTGCCGCTCGGGAGAGGCAACGGACCATGCAAAGCATCAAACTCGTAGTTTTGGAATCGCCCTACGCTGGGGCGGTTGACGACAATGTCGCCTACGCGCGGCGTTGCTTGAAGGATTGCGCACTGCGCGGTGAGAGCGCCCAGGCATCGCACCTTCTTCTCACTCAAGTTCTCGACGACACCGACCCGGAAGAGCGCGCGTTGGGGATCGCGCTCGGCCTCGCTTGGCGATCCGTCGCCGCATACTCGGTCTTCTACACGGATCGGGGATGGTCGAACGGCATGAGGGCTGCGCTCGATAGCGCGATCCTCGAAAATCGCCCCTTCAAGCTGCGCGCGTTTGGTCGAGTGCAGTTTCCGAGCCGCTACTTTCTGCCGCTCAACATCTATGAAGCCATCGACCAAACGCAGGCTCCCGCCCATGCGTGAGCCCATGTCGGTCGCGGATAAGCTCGCGCTTCTGCGGGCGCACGCCGCCTTGGGCGAAGGCGACTCAATGGTCGCTCGCCGCCATCTCGCAACGCTCAACGACATTGCGATCCGTGACGAGATCGACGCGGTGATCCGCGCAGGTCTGCATGACGACGCTCTGAATCGCCTGCGTCTCTTCACCCATCCGAAATTTCCGTCCGCCGCCGAGTGCGAGAAGCACGTCGGTAGCGAGCGCCACTTTCACACGACCAAACAATGGAGCCTTCTGTGAAGTTCAAAATCAATCGTGACACTCTCGCCGACATCGTAACGCGCGGCGTATCCAGCGCGCCGAAGAACTCGCCCGCTGTGATCGCCAACAACGCGCGTATCGTTGTTCAGGATGGCACGATCTCCATCGCCACGACCGACTTCGAGATGATGGTCGAGGCGACCGGCACTTGCGAGGTCGAGGCTAACGGCGCGACCACCATCGACGCGATGAAGCTGAAGTCCGTCGTGGACCGGCTGCCGAAGGGCGTCGATGTCACCTTCACCATGGACACGGCAAAGTACGAACTGATCGCCAAGGCAGGCCGGTCCCGCACCACCTTCCCCACCCTCGCCGCTGAAGACTGGCCTGCTCGCGACTACGCCATGGATGGCGCACAGTTCGCGCTCGAAGGCTCCGATCTCGTCCGGCTGTTCGGTCACACCGCCCAGGCGCTTTCGACCCTGCCAAACTCGCCGATGCAGGGCGTCTTCCTTCACGTCGCCGATGATGGCAAGCGGCTCGCCGCCGTTGGCACCAACGGCACCATCCTCTTCAAGGCGACCGTCCCTGCGCCGGACGGTGCCGAAGACATGCCGATGAACGACAACCGTCCCGGCGTGATCCTCTCGGCCGAGACGGTCAACTCCGTGCTGCGGCTCTTCGGCAAGGCCGACGTGGTGAACGCAGTCGTCAACGCCAACTCGGTCTTCTTCTACACCGACACGACTCGCTTCTGCTCTTCGCTGTTGGTCGGCACCTATCCGAACTACCTGCCGCTGGTCTCGGCCCCGGCCCCCGAGAGCATCGTCGTCAGCCGCGAGTCGTGCGCGAGCACGGTCGCCCTGCTCGAAACGTTCGCCCTCAAAGAGTTGGGCCACCGCTTGCAGTGCGCCGGTTCGGAGGAAGGCTTCGTGATCGCGGTCGGCAGCCAGACCGGCGGCAGCGTTGACGTTGTCGAGGCGACGATCAACGGCGAGATCGCAGCGTTCGGCATCAACGGCATGTTCATGAAGACGATGCTCAACTCGTTCCGTGCGAGCAGCATCGCGCTCCACCCCGACCATCGCAATCGTCGCATCATGTTCCAGGCGGATGACGAACATCTGACCGGCGTCATCGCCATGATGAACATCGCGACCGATCTGGCCTCTGGTCCGAAGCATGAGTAGGACCCGCGACCGCGCCAACCGGCGCACCGTCACGATGCCCGATCGCGTCGGGCCTCATGTGAAACTCGTCTTCGCAGAGATGGCGCGGCTCCGCGTCACCTATGACGAGACCGAGGAAGGTTCCGGCGTCCGCCGCGCTTCGATCAAGGCGTGGCGACGCAAGAACAAGCCGGGTCTCGAGTCTCTCGAAGCGGTGCTTGGCTTCCTGGGGTGGGACTTCGTCGCGGTGCCCCGCGCGAAGGTTCTGCCCGAGGAAGTCCGCGCGGAGCTTCAGCCCGTCGCCGACAAGCTCGGCCTGACCATGCCGCAGACGGTAACGGCTCTGATCGAGATCGTCACCGGCATCCACGAACGCTTCCCCTTCCTCCGCGACCCGACTGCGATCAAGCCGGTGCGGTTCAAGGGCAAGCGGAAAGATCGCCTGACTATTCACCCCGACCAACACTCGCTCTTGCAGGAAGCCCCGACCCATGTCGCTCACTGACATCAACGATATCACCACGCAGCGCATGGTCGAGGCGGCGCGCTCGCGCAACGCGAAGCCCGAAGTGGAGTCGGTCGCGCTCGCTCTTCTCGACGCCCACTTCCGAACCTTCGAGATCAACATGCGGATCGACGCCGTGATCGCGGCCGTGCGCGGCGTCACGCGCAACGTCGAAGTCGAACGGGACGTTGCCTGATGGCGAGCAACTTCGCGTGGCTTGGAGACTGCCGCCTGATCGACGGGCAGGTCTTCATCGCTCGACCTCGCCCCGCCTCGCGTCTCGACAACGAGACGCTAAAGGAACAACTTCGCCGGGACGCCGTCGATCCCGAGAAGGCAGAAGATCGCCGCGTGAACATCGCGGCAAAGCAGGCCAAGCGTATGCGCGGCGTCGTCGTCGAGGTTAGGAGGAAGAAGATCAATGGCTAAGAGTTACAGGTCGCGTCTCGGTCAGGCTGTGTGTGACGCGAGCAATGAGCACGACGGCGCGTTCCGCTTCGATGCCGACATGCGGATGATCGCTTCCAAGTATCAGGTGTCGCTCGACGACCTGAAACGCGGCGTGGCGGACGTTCTCGCAGAACGCGCCGAGACCCGTGAGCGCGAACACAAGGCCGAGGCGTCCGAAGTGCTCGACGAGATCGGCGAGGCATTGGAGTCGCGCGGCTACGCGCACATGACCAACGGCCGCGACATCGGTGCGCTTCTCGATCAACTCGACTGCACGAAGCGCGCGCTCGATCTCGCCGTGGCAATGCTCGCGCCGTATGAGCCGGGCCATAGCTGCGCGGTGTCGGACGAGTTTGTCGCGCTTGCGGCCGTCTCCACCGGCGACACGACGCCCCAGGTGATGGAGGTCATTGACCGACCGCGCGACCCGGCGTCCTTCAATGCCGTCCCGGTCAACCTCGAAGTGGTCGTGTCGCGATGAAGGCCGCCAACGACAACGCCATCGGCAGGATTTCCGCCGATGGCGAGATCACCATCGAAACGCTCGAACGCTGCCTCGACCGACTTGCTATCGCCATGGAGCGGGCACCGCAGGGCGGCGAGGTCTACCTGCCGATCTTCGAACGGCTTGAGGCCGAGATCGAGACGAAGAAGGCGAGCGAGTCCACGATGGCTCGCGCGCTCCGTCGCGTCAGACGATAGATTTGTCGAACGGATAGACGATCTTCATCAACTCTTCCTGATATAGCTTCAGCGATCCGCCCGAGCCATACTGCTCGCGGTCGATGGTATGCCCCATCAGAATCTTCCGCAGTTCGTCGTCGATCCGGCCTTCCTTCAGGCGATCCTCGAACGTGTGCCGGAAGCCATAGAGCGTTTCCTTGCCGGTCGGCTGTAGCTTGTTCTCCTTGAGGAAGCTGTTCACCGTCGCCGACAACGTGTTGCCGCTTTCCCGATAGCGCTCGAAGCCGTCAGGGTGCAGCTTCATCACTTCGAGCGCGACGCCGACCAACGGGATGCGGCGGACCGACGACACGGTCTTCACTTCATGCGGTTCGTCGGGATCGAACGATGGCTCGACAAGGATGTGCGGCACCTTGTCGTGGAGCTTGATGCGATCCTTCCGCAGATAGCGAAGCTCGATTGGGCGAGCGCCTGTCTCGATGCTGACCAAGACGATATGGCGCGCGTCGGCGTTCAGGCCAGCGAGCGCTCCGGGCTTTAGGATCACGTCGCGGACCCATTCAATCGGAAACGGCAGCCGGCGCTTCTTGAACTTCTGATTGAAGGTCAGGCCCTCGAATGGATTGGCCCTGCCATCGACGCCGATATGGGCATAGTAGCGCTTGTATAGGATGCTCATGTCGCCCAGGCGGCGCTTGCCGAGCGAGGCCGACTTCTTCGCCGCCTTGGCATCCTTCGGCGCGATCAGCCCCTTGAAGTGCTCGAACATCTTCTTCGCATGGTCGCGCGTGATGTCTTCCATCGCGAGGTCTTCGCCGACGACCTTGGTGAAGGCTTCGACGGCGTACTTCTTGACCTTCTTCCACGCCTTCTTCTGCTCTTCGCTCTTGCCGACGATCTCGACCGCTGCGATCTCATTGCAGTAAATCTCGAAGGCTTCGGAGACCTTGACCCGTGGCCGGTCCACGCCGCCCAGGACGGCCGTCTCGACCGCCACCGGCGTCCGCAGATCAGAGATCGCAGCGAAGCGCCTGACGAGGTCTTCGATGGGTAGCTGCGCCACTTCCACCGCCGGGCGGTAGGCGAACCCAAGGGCCTCTGCACGGGCTCGGGAGACCTTATGAGCGGCCATCGCCGCGTCGGTCTTGCCGTCCGTCAGCATGGACGCCCACAGGACGTTGTCCGCTTCTTCGAGGATGTCCCGCTGAGCCCTGGCCTTCGCGAGGTCGTCTGTCTTGAGGGATTGCCGGATCACCGGCGCACGGTCTTCGAGATGCACGACGACCTTCGGGACTCGCCGCCAGTAGTAATAGACGCCGTCCCGCATGAGCAGAAAGCGATCCTGATTTTCCTGTCTTACCAAGCTGCGCTCCCCGCGCGTGTATCACAGAACATATCCCGATTTGTATCACACCAACCGCGAGAACGGGAAGAGACGGAAAGACACCGCGAGGATTTCGCTGCGTTTTCAATCAGATAACAATTTGGGGAGGGCCTGTGTTTGGTGCGCTCGGAGGGACTCGAACCCCCACGATTTTACTCACTGCCACCTCAAGGCAGCGCGTCTACCAATTCCGCCACGAGCGCTTTGGGGATGCCGGCTTAGGGCTTGCGGCCTGCCGGATCAACGGCGCCGATCTAACAAATCCATCAGAGGGGTACAAGCCTGCAAAGGCCCAGAATTCCACAAGCTTGGCAGGGAAAATCCGGACCCCTCCCCGGATCGGCCCTATCGTGTGCCCCGGCCCTACCGGGTACCCGGGCCGCTATCGCGTGCCCGTCGTGCGCGGCAGCATCTGCTTGACCTCGACCGCGATCCGGTTGCGGTCGACCAGCACCACGCCGGAGGCGACCGGCAGATTGTTGGCGAGAACCTTGACCTCGTCGGCCTCGGTTGCGTCCAGCTCGATGATGGCGCCGCGGGAAAGACGTAATACTTGATGGATCGGCATGGTGGTCGTCCCGAGGACGACCATGAGATCCACGGTGACTTTATCGAGAGTGGGCACTGTCAGGACCGCCGCAACTTGGGACTTAAGCCAAAGGACTTGGCATTTGCTCCCCAGATGATCACCACGTTATGGTTAGCCAATGGTTAATTCGCCTCAAAACCCCCGCCAAGACCTCGATTTGACGTCGTTTTCCGCCTCCACCGGCGAACCCGTGGAGTGGCGAATCTCGGACGCGCCGGTGCCCTATCCGGAGGCCGTGGCCGCCATGGAGGCGCGAGTCGCTCAGATCGCCGCCGGCGAGGCGCCCGAGCTGGTCTGGCTGCTCGAGCACCCCCCGCTCTACACCTCCGGCACCTCGGGCAAGGAAACCGACCTGCTCGATCCCCGCTTCCCGACCTTCGCCACCGGGCGCGGCGGGCAGCTCACCTATCACGGGCCCGGCCAGCGGGTGGCCTATGTCATGCTCGACCTCAAGCGGCGCCGGCCGGACGTCCGGGTCTATGTCGCGAGCCTGGAGGAATTGATCCTGCGGACGCTTGCCGCCTTCAACGTCCGCGGCGAGCGGCGCGAGGACCGGGTCGGCGTCTGGGTGAAGCGGCCCGACAAGGGGCCCGAGCACGAGGACAAGATCGCCGCGATCGGCGTGCGGCTGAAGCGCTGGGTCTCGTTCCACGGCATCGCCATCAATGTCGAGCCGGAGCTGTCCCATTTCGCCGGCATCGTGCCCTGCGGCGTCGCCGACCCCCGCTACGGCATCACCTCGCTGGTCGATCTCGGCCAGCTCGTGACCATGGCCGATGTCGACGTCGCGCTCCGGCAGGCGTTCGAGGAGCTGTTCGGGCCGACCCGCGCGCTGGTGGCGGAAGCGGCCGTCTAGCGTTTCCTGTTGGACGCACACCGCCCGCATTCTCCGCAGGCGCGGAATCGGCTACGATCGATTCCGGTGCCGCCCACGCCTCCCCCCTCCGCCGGGAAAGCAGACATCATGCCGGGCGAATAGATCATCGGACCGACTGTTCGAGCGCCAGGCATAAGGAGGGATTGCGCTTTCTGCTCGCAATGGGAGGTTTTGACGATGAGACTCTCTGCGCCGATCTATCATCTGAAGCGACGAGCCAAGCGCCTGTCGCGCGAGGAAGGCATTCCGCTCCACGACGCGCTTGACTGCATCGCTGCGACGGAAGGGTTTTCCGCCTGGAGCATGCTCGCGGCAAAGGCCGCCGCACTCACGCCCGCCAATCGCCCGCAATTCCGCCCGGGCGATCTGGTGCTCGTGGGCGCGCGCCCCGGTCAGGCAAGACCCTGATGAGCCTCGAACTTGCCGTGGAGGCCATGAAGTCGGGCCATCGCGCTGCGTTCTTCTCGCTCGAATACACCGAGAAAGACGTCTTCGACCGCTTGCGGGCGATTGGCGTGGACCCCGCGCAATTCGCGGAGATGTTCGAGATCGACTGCTCCGACGCCATCAGCGCCGACTACGTCGTCAAGCAGATGGCCGCAGCGCCTCGTGGCACGGTCGTGGTGATCGACTATCTGCAACTGCTCGACCAGAGGCGGGAAAATCCTGATCTCGCTGTTCAGGTGCGCGCACTGAAATCCTTCGCGCGCGACGCCGGGCAGATCGTCGTCTTCATCTCGCAGATCGATCGATCCTATGATCCGTCGGTCAAGCCGTGCCCAGACCTCGACGATGTCCGGCTGCCGAACCCGCTGGACCTCAAGCTGTTCGACAAGACGTGCTTCATCAACAACGCCGAAGTCCAGTTCCGCGCGGCGAGCTGATGGCTTCAGGCCGCGGGTGAGATTCTTCACCCGCGGCTTGCGACCTCACGCCGCCTGCAACGCAACTTCGAGCTTGCCGGCAATGTAACGCCGCTCCTGGGTCAGGCCGCCAAAGCCGTAGGCGTCGCCCTTGACCTCGTCGACATGCAGGTACGTCTCGGGATGCAGCGGGCCCAAAATCTCGGCCA
The DNA here is from genome assembly GCF_052588265.1 of Bradyrhizobium sp. Pa8. Taxonomy (NCBI): domain Bacteria; kingdom Pseudomonadati; phylum Pseudomonadota; class Alphaproteobacteria; order Hyphomicrobiales; family Nitrobacteraceae; genus Bradyrhizobium; species Bradyrhizobium sp. Pa8. The sequence goes on from NZ_CP176767.1 coordinate 5,669,421, forward strand.
TGCGCTTGAACATCGCGGCGAGATAGGTCGCCTTCTCGTCCTTGGTGTTGGTGCCTTCGCTGACATGGATGTCGATCCAGTAGCTGGCAAGCTTCTGCTCGGCGAGCGACTTGCCGCCGGCGAACCAGTCGCTCGCCTCGACCGATTTCACGATGATGGCGGTGACCTTGGGATCCTTGTGCAGGATCTTTGCGGTGAGCTCGGACACGGCGTTGGCGATATCGGCCTTCAGCGACGGCGACTGGCGGGAGGTGGTGTAGGACACGGTGATCAGCGGCATGGTCGTTCTCCTCAAGATGCTGCGCGGAGTTTGCGCGGCGTTGGTGAGAAGCTAGACCTTGCCTCGTCATTTTGGTATCTTATCCTTGTTGATACCAGTGATAACGATACGAAATGACAGCAACCCTCGACATCGCCACCATCAAAGCCTTCCTGCTGGTCGCCGACCTCCAGAGTTTTACGCGCGCCGCCGAAGCGCTCGGCACGACGCAGGCCGCCGTCAGCCTGAAGCTTCAGCGGCTGGAGACATTGCTGGGAAAACGCCTCGTCGAGCGCTCGCCACGCGCGGTCCGGCTCACCGCCGAAGGCGCCGCGTTCCTCGACCGCGCCCGCGCGCTGATGGAGGCGCATGACCGTGCACTGTCGGGCGAGGCCCCGGCCGCGCAGTCGCTCTCGCTTGGCATCTCCGATCACGCCGCGGGCCCCGAGCTGGTGCCGCTGCTCGAACGCCTGCACGCGATGTCCTCAAGTCTCACCCTCGCCGTCACCATCGGCTTCTCGCGCGAGATGCAGGACGCTTACGACGCAGGTCAGCTCGATGCCGTGATCGTCCGCCAGGAAGGCAGCCGCCGCGGCGGCGAAAAGCTGGCCGAAGACGAGTTCGGCTGGTTCGCCGCGCGACGCTTCACCCTGCCGAAGGGTGAGCCGCTACCGCTCGCAACCCTCGCCCCGCCCTGCGGCGTCCGCGCCATCGCCGTGCGCGCGCTCGACAAGGCCGGCCTCGCCTGGCGCGAACGCTTTGTCGGCGGCGGCGTTACGGCGGTCGTTGCGGCCGCGCTCGCCGGGCTTGCAATCGCACCGCTGGCGCGGCGGATCGCGCCTCCCGGCCTGGTCGACATCGGCCCTGCGCACAAGCTGCCCAAACTCGGCAGCTCGAAAGTGATGCTGCATTCGAAGGTCAGCGATCCCGCCAAGCTGACAGCGCTGCGCGCGGTCGCTGCGACGTTCCGGAGCGTCGCGGCTTAGCTCGCAAGTCACCCCTTTTCCGTGCCGGCAAATCTGCCTGCGACATACCAATAACCCAACCCGGCGAAGCAGCCGGCGACCACGAACAGCCAACCCAGTTCGGCGAATGAAGCGAAAGAGCGGTAGAGCGCCATCTGGCTCGCGGCTCCGATCAAGCCGCCCGCAGGAATAAAGAATGCGAGCGATCGGATACAAAACCGTTCGCTCAGCCAGATAGCCGCAATCGACGGAATACCACTGAGCACGCAAACGAAGAACAAGATCAGTGGCACGCCGATCACGATTGCGGAGACAAAATTCAACGGGGACATCGGGGTGACGCGATTGAAGCCGGCCAACGCCAGGAGGAACAGGAGGAACAGCTCGATAACGGCCGTCGCCGTGAGGCATCCGCCAAGCCAGCCTCGTGTCGTCCGGGCGCAGGTCTCGCAAGCCATGACATCAACTCACAGGATCGCCTCAAACGCGCTGCGCAGCGTCTCGTGCCTGAACACAAAACCGCGGCTCAGCGCCTTGTTGGGCAGCACGCGCTGACCGCCGAGCAGGAGTTCGTCGGCAAAGCCGCCGCCGATCCGGCGCAGCAGGCCGCCGGGGATACGAAACACCGCGGGGCGGTGCAGGCGACGGCCGAGCTCTTCGGTGAATTTTGCATTGGTGACGGGGATCGGCGCGGTGGCGTTGACGGGCCCAGTGAGATCGGGCGTCGCCATCACATAGGCAATCAGCCGGATCAGATCGTCGCGCTCGATCCAGGACATCCACTGCCGCCCGGTGCCGAGCGGACCTCCGAGGCCGAACTCGAACGGCGTCAGCATGCGCGTGATGAAGCCGCCTTCGGTGCCCAGCACGAGGCCGATGCGCAAACAGACCACGCGGACGCCGAGCTCCTCGGCCGGCCGCGCCGCCTTCTCCCAGGCCGCGCAGAGCTCGTGGCTGAAGCAGGCGTGAGACTTGGCCGATTCCGTCAGCACCTGGTCGGCCCACAGGCCGTACCAGCCGATCGCGGAGCCACTGACGAGCACCTCCGGCTTGCGCTCGAGCCGCGCGATCAGTTTTACGACCTCGCCGGTCATGTCGATGCGGGAGGCAAGAATCTTCGCGCGCTTCGCCTCGGTCCAGAGGCCGTTGCCGATCGGCTCGCCGGCAAGATTGACGATGGCGTCGATTGGCGTGTCCGCGGCGAGCTGATCAAGGCTGGTGATCAGTGTGACCGGCGGCGGCAACATCTCGGCCTTGGCGGGGTTGCGGATCAGCGCGATGACGTGATGCCCTGCCCCGCTGAGGCTCGCCGCAAGGCGGCTGCCGATGAAGCCGGTCGCGCCTGATATCAGCACGGTCTTGCGGCCGGGTAGCTTTTCGACGAGCCCGTGCGCGGGCACGCTTTTCATGCGGCCGAGCCGACGCATCGCGGCAAAATCCCTGACGCCGCACAGCGCCGCGCCGACCGCGCAGGCGGTCGCGGCGATGCTGAGCAAGTTCTGATACAGGACGGTCGCGCCAAACGGCTGCATCCCCCAATCGATCAGCACCGGCAACAGCAGCACCAGGATGGCGCCGTAATTGATCGCGAGCAGCGTGTGATTGATGCGCTCGCTCGGCGGCAGTTTCCGGCTCAGATCCTCCTCGACGAAATCCATCAGCGTGATCACGATCTCGGCGACCAGGACTGCCACGATCAGCAGTGCCAGCACGCCATGGACTTCGAGCCAGCCAAGCACAAGGAACAGCAGCGCATAGAGCATGTTGCGGATCCCGTGCAGCTGCAGCTCGAAACGCTGCGACGGGCGCCAGGCCAGGCGCTCGGTGAATTCGTGGTGATAGAAGGTGTCGAACACGCCCATCACGATCTGGATGGCGATGAGGGTCCACAACAGCGGCGTCATGATACGGCCTCCCTGAAGACGGCGGACTGGTGGATCAGCGCGCCGTAACGCGGGTGAGTGACATCGAGGGTGAAACGAAATGCGCCTTCGCCGAGATCGCTATGCGTCACCGTGAGATCGCCGGGCGTGAGCCATTGCGGCAGCGGGATCCACAAGCGTCCGAGCTGGAGTCCGTAACCGGCACTACGGAAGGTCAGCACCTGTCCCTCGACCGCGATGCGGAGCGCCATCGAGACGCCGAAGCCAACATACTCTTCGAGCCCGGTCGGGCCGGCAAAACGCTTGGCGGAATGGATCACCTGCGGAAAGCCGCGCTTGCGCGCGCCGATGCGGGTCCAGGTCTGGCCGCCGGTCGCGCCGTCCTCGGTGACGGTCACAATCATGGGGGCACCGGTGTCGCGGCCGGTCGGCAGCGGTCCGCCGATCAGGCGGGCGGCTTGCGCGAACCACCAGCCGATGTCGCTGAAGCTGACCTCATCGACCACGCCGACATAGACGACGCTGTCGCCGTCGGCGACGCGTTTTGAAAAGCGCCGCCAGGTCGCGAGCGGCAGCCGGCCCCAATCCTCGTCCGACAGCAATGCTCGGAAGCGGCGGTCGTCGAGTAGTTTGACGTGAACGGAGGGAGATGCGCTGGAGCCTGATAATCGAGCCGACGTCATCGCACCCTCCTCAACGTTATTTGGCTTTGCCCAGCGGCAGCAGGTTCGCGATCTTCTCGCCAAGCCGCATCAAGGCGACCAGCCGCGGGCGCGGCACCTTCAGCATCTGCATGAACCAGTGGTCGGCGAGTTCGGTGAAGGCGAGCATCTCCTTCAGCCGTTTGGCTGCGACCGGATTGATGGTCGGATCATCTGCGGCATCGGACACGCACGCCCTGAGCGCCGTGATCGCCGGATCGAGCTCCCGCTCCTTGCGCCGCGCCGCGATCCGGGCCGCAACCTCCCAGATGTCGGTCTCGGCCTCGTAATGGTCGCGGCGGTCGCCGAGGATCGGCACCCGCCGGATCAGATTCCAGGCGAGCAGCTCCTTCAGCGAGTTCGAGACATTGGAGCGCGCCATGCCGAGCGTGTCGGCGATGTCCTCGGCCGTCATCGGCGCCTCGGCGAGATAGAGCAGCCCGTGGATCTGGCTGACCGAGCGGTTGACGCCCCACCCGTCCCCCATGTCGCCCCAATGCAGGATGAAGCGCTCGACGGCGGCGGGCAGTTTCTTCTTTCCGGTTATTTCTGTCATGACAGAAATATCTGACGGACGCGACTGATTGTCAAGAGCGCTCGGCGGCTTGCGTCCTGCATACCGTCCGTCGTATTTGCCTAAAAACGACCCAGAGAACGGGAACCAAACGCCCTTCCGGGCGTTTGCCCGGGTTCCAGGCGGGTTGAGAATGACGACAAAGTCCAGTCAACAGAGAGACTTGTTCGAAAGCGAGCGCAGTTTTCGGCTGTTGGTGGAAGGAGTCGCGGACTACGCGCTCTACATGCTCGATCCCACCGGGATCATCACGAGCTGGAACATCGGCGGCGAGCGGATCAAGGGCTATTCGCCCCAAGAGATCCTCGGCCAGCATTTCTCGCGCTTCTACACCGAGACCGATCGCGCCAACGGCAAGCCCGCGCGTGCCCTCGGCATCGCGCGGGACCACGGCCGCTACGAGGAGGAAGGCTGGCGCGTCCGCAAGGATGGCACGTTCTTCTGGGCAAGCGTCATCATCGATCCGATCTACGAGCACGGCGCCCTGGTCGGCTTCGCCAAGATCACCCGCGACATCACCGAGCGGCGCAATTCGCAGCTCAAGCTCGAAGCGATGCAGAGGCAGCTTGCCGAGTCGCAGAAGTTCGATGCGCTCGGACAGCTCACCGGCGGCGTCGCGCACGACTTCAACAACCTCCTGATGATCATCAGCGGCAGCCTTCACATCCTCAAGAAGCGCGATGAGGACGAAGCCAAGATTCAGCGCGCGATGTCCGCGATCGAGACCGCAACCAAGCGCGGCGCCGCACTGACCGGCCAGCTCCTGACCTTCGCGCGACGGCAGAGCGTCAATCCCCAGGCGATCCGCCTCGGCGACCGCATCGAGGCGATCCGCGAAGTGCTTCACGCCGGCGTCGGAAGCGCCGTTCGTCTCGCCTTCGACATCGACCGCGAGGTCTGGTCGGTCAAGACTGATGTCTCCGAGCTCGAGACAGGGCTGCTCAATCTCGTCATCAACGCTCGCGATGCCATGCCCGACGGCGGCACGGTGACGGTCGGCGCACGCAACGTCGTCCTGGATGATCCGCTCCACCGCGGCGAGTTCGTCGCCATCACCGTCGCCGATACCGGGCTTGGCATCCCCTCCGACGTCGTCGACAAGATCTTCGAGCCGTTCTTCACGACCAAACCCGTCGGAAAAGGCACCGGCCTCGGCCTGTCGCAGGTGCACGGCTTCGCTCATCAGGCGGGCGGCACGGTCAAGGTCGCAAGCGAGCTCGGCAAGGGCACGACCTTCACCATCCTGCTGCCGCGCGAAACCGCGACCGCACCAATCGATATCCCTGAAGCGGTACCGGTTCCCGGCAGCGGCACCGTGCTGCTGGTCGAGGACAATCCCGACGTCGCGATCGTCAGCATCGGCTTGCTGGAGCAGCTCGGCTATCGCGTGCACCGGGTTGCCGACGCCGAGTCCGCCTTGCGCGAACTCGAGAAGAACGGCGTCGACTTCGTGTTCACCGACATCGTGATGCCCGGCAAGATGGACGGGCTCGGTCTCGCCCATCATCTGCGCCAGACCCGCCCTGGCCTGCCGATCCTGCTCGCAACCGGCTACAGCGAAGCCGCCGCCGATGTCCGCGGCGACTTCCCGATCCTGCGCAAGCCCTACGAGATCCACGAACTGAGCGAGGCGATCTCGAAGCTGCCAAGGTGATAGCACCAAGCTTCCACAGCGTCATGGCCGGGCTTGTCCCGGCCGGAGAGCGCACCTACACCGTCGGCAACACCGAAAACGCTTCCCCCGCCCTGCGCAGATTCAGCTCATCGACACTCGCCGTCTCGCTGGTGACGCTGTCCACGCGCGAGGACGGCGGGCCGTGGCGGCACAGCGCGACCATGTCGGCGACGTGCTTCGGTGTGCCTGCGAAAAGCGCCTCCACGCTGCCGTCGCGGCGGTTGCGGACCCAGCCTTCCAGCCCGCACGTGGTGGCTTGATACTCGACCCAGGCCCGATAGCCGACGCCCTGCACGCGACCGCGGATCATGACCTGGAGGATTGCCTGACTCACTTTTTCAGCCCGAGAAAGTCGGCGCTGCGCGCCTTGACGTCGGCCTCGCGCATGACGCGGTTGGTCAGGTCCGGCGATGGCAGTCCTTTGAGGTTCTTCGGCGGCGTACCCTCGCGCAACGCTTTCTGCGTCTCGTAGACGGCCTGCGTGGCAGCCGCGATCGGCGCGTGGCCCTGAAGCGCGATGCGCACGCGCTGGTTCGCGAGATAGTCGATCGCGTTCAACTCGTCCGGCGCACCGCCGAGCACGATCGGAAGGCGCGTAGCGGCGACGATCGCCTCGAGCTCGGCGCGCGACTTGATGCCGGTGAAGAACAGCGCGTCGACGCCGGTTGCCTCATAGGCCCTGGCGCGGCGGATCGCATCCTCGATCGAGGTGACCGAGGCAGCTCCAGTACGGCCCATGATGACGAGCGAGGGATCGCTGCGGCCATCCAGCGCCGCCTTCATCTTGCCGACGCCTTCTTCCAGCGAGATCAGCTGTGTCTTTGCCTCGCCAAAGGCGGCCGGCAGCAGCGTGTCCTCGATGGTGAGGCCGGCGGCGCCAGCGGTCTCCAGCTCCTGCACGGTGCGGCGCACGTTGAGCGCATTGCCATAGCCGTGATCGGCATCGACCAGCACCGGCAGCGTCGCCGCGCGCGACATCCGCCGCATCTGCTCGGCAAGCTCGGTGAGCGTGATCAGCGTGACATCGGGGTCGCCGAGCACCGCGAGCGAGGCCACCGAGCCGCCGAACATGCCGAGCGGAAAGCCGAGATCTTCGGCGATGCGGATGGAGATCGCGTCATAGACCGAGCCGGGATGAACGCAGGCCGAGCCGGTCAGGATCGAACGCAGTTTTTCGCGGCGGGAACGAAAGGCCATGGTGCCCTCTCAACTGTTGCGACGCAGCCGCAACATACTCCGTCATTGCGAGCGCAGCGAAGCAATCCAGAATCTTTCCGCAGACGCAGTCTGGATTGCTTCGCTGCGCTCGCAATGACGGTGTTGGTGGGGCCAGTGAGGGCCCCACTCACTTGCTTTACGCAAACTCCAGAATCAGCGCGTCCACCGCGAGCGTCGCGCCCGCACTGGCGTGGATCTTCTTCACCGTACCGTCCTGCTCGGCGCGGAGCACATTCTGCATCTTCATGGCTTCGACCACCGCGAGCGTCTCGCCGGCCTTGATCTCCTGCCCTTCGGTCACCGCGATCGAGACCACGAGGCCCGGCATCGGGCAAAGCAGCTTCTTGCCGCTGTCGGAGGCCGTGGTCACCGGCATCAGCCGGGCCGAGGCTGCTTCCGCCTCGGTCCAGACATAGACCGGCACCTCGACGCCCTGATGCGCAAGGCGGATGCCGTTGGCGATCGGGCGCGCCTGCACCGCGACGAAATGGCCGTCGATGGTACCCTGCCAGACCGGATCGCCCGGCTTCCACGGCGACTGCAGCAGATGCGCGTTGCCGGCCTTGCCTTCGGCATCGATGAATCGGATCGCGATGGCCTCGCCTTCGCGGGCGACCTCGAGCAGAATCTCCTGGCGGTCGAGCCAGACCGCGCGGCGACGCTCGCGCTGCACGATGCGGCCGCCCATCTGGCCCGAGATCTGCCGCTTGCGCTCCCCGAGCACGTGGTCAATGGCGGCGCCGACCGCCGCGATCCGCCGCGCGACCTCGCCTTCGGGCACGCGCACAGCAAAGCCCTTGGGGAATTCCTCGGCGATGAAACCGGTCGAGAGCCGTCCCTCGCGCCAGCGCGGATGGTGCATCAGCGCCGACAGGAATGGGATGTTGTGCCTGATACCCTCGACATAGAACGAATCCAGCGCGGTGGCCTGCGCCTCGATCGCGGCCGCGCGCGACGGCGCATGCGTGACGAGCTTGGCGATCATCGGATCGTAATGGATCGAGATCTCGCCGCCCTCCTGCACGCCGGTGTCGTTGCGCACGGTGATGCCGTCCTGGCTGGCTTCGGCCGGCGGGCGATACTTCACGAGGCGGCCGATCGAGGGCAGGAAGTTGCGGAACGGGTCCTCGGCGTAAAGGCGGGATTCCACCGCCCAGCCGGTGAGCGTCACGTCCTTCTGGCTGATCGCGAGCTTCTCGCCCGCGGCGACGCGCAGCATCTGCTCGACGAGGTCGATGCCCGTGACGAGCTCGGTGACGGGATGCTCGACCTGAAGGCGCGTGTTCATCTCCAGGAAGAAAAAGCTCTTGTCCTGCCCCGCGACGAACTCGACGGTCCCGGCGGAGTCGTAGTTCACCGCCTTGGCCAGCGCGACGGCCTGCTCGCCCATCTTGCGGCGGGTGGCCTCATCGAGCAGCGGCGACGGCGCCTCCTCGATGACCTTCTGGTTGCGGCGCTGGATCGAACATTCGCGCTCGCCGAGATAGATGACGTTGCCGTGCTTGTCGCCCAGCACCTGGATCTCGATGTGGCGGGGATCGACGATGAACTTTTCGACGAAGACGCGGTCGTCGCCGAACGAGGCTTTCGCCTCGGCCTTTGCAAGGTTGAAGCCCTCGGCAACCTCGGCCTTCGAATGCGCGATGCGCATGCCCTTGCCGCCACCGCCGGCGGAGGCCTTGATCATCACGGGATAGCCGATCTCGTCGGCGATCTTCACCGCGTGCTTGTCGTCCTCGATGACGCCGAGATAGCCCGGCACGGTCGAGACCTTGGCCTTCGCGGCGGCCTTCTTGGATTCGATCTTGTCGCCCATCGCGGCGATCGCGCCCGGGTTCGGGCCGATGAAGACGATGCCGGCGGCCTCCAGCGCGCGCGGAAACGCCTCGCGCTCGGACAGGAAGCCGTAGCCGGGATGCACGGCCTCGGCGCCCGTCTTGCGGCAGGCCTCCACGATCTTCTCGATCACCAGATAGCTCTCGGCGGCTGCGGGCGGGCCGATCAGAACGGCCTCGTCGGCCATCTCGACATGGAGGGCATCGCGGTCGGCCTCGGAATAGACCGCAACCGTCTGAATTCCCATGCGGCGAGCGGTCTTGATGACCCGGCAGGCGATTTCGCCGCGATTGGCGATCAGAATGCGTTTGAACATGCTTTTCTTGAGTCTCGACCTTGGGCGGGACCCTTCCCTGGCCGTTGGGGCCTGCGGGGACGGGCCGTGTGACCCCCGTGGTACATCAAAATCGGCCGGAGGCAACGGTCTAAATCCGCGCCCTCTGGCGTACCAGCGCAAGACCGAAATGAGCCTGATGAGCCCATGAGCGGACCTACGGCTTCGCGGCCTTGGCCACGTCCCTGACCAAGCCGTGAATGAAGCCCAGCTTGCCGACCACGGCCGGAGACAGGATGAAGGGATAGAGGTCGCGCAGCCCCATGGCGCGGTTGACGCTGTTGATGGCGAAGGTGAAGGGCAGCCATGCATTGACGAGCGCCTCGACGTCCCTCGTCTCATAGGGGTTGAAACGGATGCGCGCCGTCAACTCCCCGTCGCGATCGACCCTGGGGCGCACCTCCATCCCGAACTCGGAGGCCATCTCCAGGGTATCGACGATGTGGAGGTAGTGCGCCCAGGTCTCGGCGAAATCCTCCCAGGGATGCGTGGTGGCGTAGGCCGAGACGTAGGTCTGCTGCCAGTCCGGCGGCGCGCCGTCGGCATAATGGAGCTGCAAGGCCTGGCCGTAATCGGCGGAATCGTCGCCGAACACGGCGCGGCATTGCTCCAGCCTGTCGCCCTCGCGCACCAGCACGTCCCAGAAGTAATGGCCGACCTCGTGGCGGAAATGTCCGAGCAGCGTGCGGTAGGGCTCGCCCATCTCGAGCCTGCGCCGCTCGCGTTCGATCTCGTCGGTCTCGGTCAGCGCGATCGTGATCAGGCCGTTATCGTGGCCGGTCATGATCCTCTGCCCGCTGTTCGGATCGTCGGCGAGGAAATTGAAGATCAGCCCATGTTCGGGATTTTCCTGCCGGGTCTGGAGCGGCAGCTTCCAGCGGATCAGGGAATAGAACAGCCGGTGTTTCGCCACCTCCAACTCGCGCCAGCCGGCGAGCTGAACCGGATCGGACAGATCGGGCACGATGCCGTTGTGGCGGCAGGCGCGGCAATAGCCGGTGGTATCGCCCGCATCCGTCAGCCAGTTGCACGCATCGTACTCGGCATTGCGGCAGAGCATCCGCCCCTTGCCCTTGTCGGCGAGCGTCATCCAGGCCGCGCCGTCGGGCTCGATCGCCGACATCGTCTCCTTCTCCGGCAGGAACGCGACGCGGTGGCCGCAGCGTTCGCAGGCGCGGTTCTCGAAATAGAGGACGTTACCGCAGTCCTGGCAGACAAAGAGCTTCAAGATTTAGCCTCTTCGGGAAGGGAGTTTTATGATTAAGAGTTGCGGCGCCTCGCAAATACGCTCACGGGGGCTCATCGTTCCAACATTCGGGAACAAATAGCCAGACCCGGCGTTCGTTCATACCCGCCCCTGCGATCGGTGGGCCCTTTCCGTCCTTATCCCCTTTTGAGCAATGGCTATCACGCTTCGTCTGTGGGAATATCGGCCCGGCACGTGCGCTCTTGCATCACAACGGCCGACACCTTGAACGATCCCTTGCCCGATATCACCGCCGCCGAAAGGCTGCGCCAGCACCTCGAGGAGATCGCGCGCGAGCGCGACAACGCCTATCACGCGCTCCAGGAGCGCGAGGCAGAGCTGGCGCGTATCCAGCGCATCGGCAAGGTCGGCGGCCTCGAGGTCGACTTCCGCGAAGGCTTCAAGAACCGCCGCTCGCCCGAATATCTGATGCTCCACGGGCTGCCGCCTGAGGCCGCCGACGAGTCGCATGAGGATTGGGTCAACCGCATCCATCCCGAGGATCGCGACGCCGCGGTCAAGCACTTCCTCGATGCGCTGGCCGGGACGAACGAAGACTACACCGCCGAATACCGCATCATCCGCCCCAACGACGGCGAGATCCGCTGGATCCGCGTTGTCGCCAAGTTCGAGCGCGACAGCGACGGCCGCGCCATTCGCCTCGTTGGCGCCCATATCGACATCACCGCCCAGGCGCTCGCGCGCGAGACGCTGCGCGAGAGCGAGGAGCGTTTCCGGCTGATCGCCGACAGCGCGCCGGTGCCGATCTGGGTCACGAAGCTCGACCGCACGCGCTCCTTCGCCAACCAGGCCTATGTGGACTTCGTCGGCCTGCCCTACGACCAGGCCATCGCCTTCGACTGGCGCAAGGTGCTGCATCCCGACGACCTGCCGCATGTGCTGCAGCAATCGGTCCAGGGCGAAGCGTCGCTGAAACCGTTCGTGCTGGAGGCGCGCTACAGGGACGCATCCGGCGAATGGCGCTGGCTGCGCTCGGAATCGCAGCCGCGCTGGGACCCGACCGGCAAGCATATCGGCTTCATCGGCGTCGCCCACGACATCACCGTCGCCAAGCAGGCCGAGATCGAGCTGCGGCAACTCAACGAGACGCTGGAAGAGCGTATCGTGGAGCGCACCGCCCAGCTTGAATCCAACGAGGCGCGGCTGCGCGCCATCCTGGAGACCAGCAACCAGTATCAGGGCCTGGTCAATCTCGAAGGCGAACTGCTCTATGCCAACAAGACCGCCCTCGACGGCATCGAGGCGAGCGCCGCGGACGTGATCGGCAAGCCGTTCTGGGACACGCCCTGGTTCACTGGCACCCACGGCATGAGCGCAACCGTGCGCAAGGCCTTCGACACCGTGCTCAGAGGCGAAGCGGTGCGGCTGGAGATGCGCCTGCGCCTGCCCATCGGAGAGCGCGATTTCGACTTCGGCATGCGTCCGGTGCTCGACCGCCACGGCAACATCACCGGTGCGGTGCCCGAGGCCGTCGACATCACCGAGCGCCGCCGCGGCGAGGAAGCGCTGCGGCAGTCGCAGAAGATGGAGGCGATCGGCCAGCTCACCGGAGGCGTCGCCCACGACTTCAACAATCTCCTCACCATCATCCGGTCTGCGACCGACTTCCTGCGCCGCCGCGAGCTGCCGGAAGAACGCCGCCGCCGCTATGTCGACGCCATCTCCGACACCGTGGAGCGCGCCTCCAAGCTCACCGCGCAGCTTTTGGCCTTTGCGCGCAGGCAGCCGCTCAAGCCACAGATCTTCAACGTCGGCAGCCAGGTCGAGGGCGTGGCGCAACTGGTCCGGCCGCTGGTCGGCGGCCGCATCGAGATCAGCGTCGAGGTGAACGATGCCGACTGCTTCACGGTGGCCGACATCGCGCAGTTCGAGACCGCGCTGATCAACCTCGCCATCAACGCCCGCGACGCCATGGATGGCGAAGGCCGCCTCACCATCGCCGTGCGCAAGGTCGCGGGCATCCCGAGCCTGCGTGCGCAGTCGGCGCGCGGCGGCGACTATGTCGCGATCTCGGTCGCGGATACCGGCGACGGCATCGCGCCTGAATACATCGACGCCATCTTCGAGCCGTTCTTCACCACCAAGGAGGTCGGCAAGGGCACCGGCCTCGGCCTCAGCCAGGCCTTCGGCTTCGCAAAGCAGTCGGAGGGCGACATCGCGGTGACGAGCGCGCGCGGCGAAGGCGCGACCTTCACCATCTACCTGCCGCAGGCGCGCAGTCCTGCCGCGGAGAAGGACGCTGCGGCACTGACCAGCGAAGCCGCCACCACCGGACGCGGCTATCGCGTGCTCGTGGTCGAGGACAATGACGACGTCGGCCAGTTCTCGACCGAGCTGCTGGAAGACCTCGGCTATGTCGTCCGCCGGGTCGCCAACGCCAATGCGGCGCTCGGCATTCTCGGTGAGAACGAATTCGCCGTCGACCTCGTCTTCTCCGACGTCATCATGCCCGGGATGAACGGCGTCGAGCTCGCCGGCATCATTCGCGAGCGCTATCCGGGCCTGCCCGTCGTGCTCACCTCCGGCTACAGTAACGTTCTCGCCGAGAACGCGCATCGCGGGTTCGAGCTGATCCAGAAACCGTATTCGGTGGAGTTGCTGTCGCGCATTTTGCGCAAGGCGATCACGGAGAAGCTGTCGGTGGCGCGGTGAGAGATAACCGATGAAACCCGCCCTCTTTTCCGCCTGGCAGACCTGGGCGCTGCTCTCGGCCTGCTTTGCGGCGCTGACCGCGATCTTCGCCAAGGTCGGCGTCGAGAACATCAATCCGGATCTGGCGACGTTCATCCGCACGATCGTGGTGCTGCTCGCATTCTCGGTGCTGCTGTTCTTCACCGGCCAGTTCGCGGTGCCGTCGGCGGTCTCGTCGAAGACCTGGCTGTTCCTGGTGTTGTCCGGGCTTGCGACTGGCGCATCCTGGCTGTGCTATTTCCGTGCGCTGAAGCTCGGCCCCGCGACACTGGTGGCGCCGATCGACAAGCTCAGTGTCGTGCTGGTGGCCCTTTTCGCCTTCGTCTTTCTCGGCGAGCGTCCGACTGGACAGGGCTGGCTCGGCATCGCCATGATCGGCGCCGGCGCGGTGCTGCTGGCCGTGAAGTTTTAGGGACGGAACAAAGCTGGCGTGAGATCGGTTTCTGGCCGGTCGTTTCCCAGCCTTGATCGAGAGACCGATGCCGAGCCAAGCCTCCCATCACCCCGCCGACCAGACGAGACGCGCCGGCCGCGCGCTGGATGCAGCCAACTTCTTCCTCGCCGACGTCCGCGACGGGCTCGGGCCTTACCTTGCCGTCTATCTCCTCACCGAGCAGCACTGGGACGAGGCGCGCATCGGCCTCGTGATGTCGATTGCGACCATTGCCGGCATCATGGCGCAGACGCCGGCTGGCGCGCTGATCGATGCGACTCGGGCGAAGCGGCTGGCGATGGTCATCGCCGCCATCATGGTGACGCTGGCGTCACTGTCGCTGCCGCTGTTTCCCGCCTTCCTGCCGGTCGCGGTCTCACAAGGGATCGCGCAGGCCGCCGCCGTGATCTTTCCGCCGGCCATCGCCGCCGTCTCGCTCGGCATCTTCGGCCATGCCGCCTTCACCCGGCGGATCGGCCGCAACGAGACCTTTAATCACGCCGGCAATGCAGTCGCCGCCGGGCTGGCGGGACTTTCCGCCTATTGGTTCGGTCCGACCGTGGTGTTCTACCTTCTCGCCGCCATGGCGGTCGCGAGCCTCGTGAGCATTCTCGCGATCCCCGCCCGCGCCATCGACCACGACCTCGCCCGCGGGCTGCACGACGCCGATACCGGTGACCGGCCGGAACAGCCCTCAGGTCTCGCGGTGCTCCTGACCTGCCGCCCCCTCCTCGTCTTCGCGGTCTGCGTCGTGCTGTTTCACCTGTCCAACGCGGCCATGCTGCCGCTGGTCGGGCAGAAACTCGCGCTCCAGGACAAGAACATGGGCACCAGCCTGATGTCGGCCTGCATCGTCGCAGCCCAAATTGTGATGGTGCCGTTCGCGATGCTGGTCGGCGCGAAGGCCGACCGCTGGGGCCACAAGCGCTTCTTCCTCGCCGCATTGTTGATTCTGCCCATTCGCGGCGCGCTCTATACGCTCTCCGACAATCCGTTCTGGCTGGTCGGCGTGCAGCTTCTGGACGGCGTCGGCGCCGGCATCTTTGGCGCGATCTTCCCCGTCATCGTCGCCGACCTCATGCGCAACACCGGCCGCTTCAACGTCGCGCAGGGCGCGGTCATCACCGCCCAGAGCATCGGCGCGGCGCTGTCGACGACGCTTGCGGGCCTCGTCGTGGTCGGTGCCGGCTACAGCGCGGCGTTCATCACGCTCGGCGCAGTCGCCGCGATCGGTGCCATCGTCTGCCTCCTCGCTTTGCCCGAGACCCGGCATGGTATCTTGCAGGCACAGGGGAAGACAGCGGCTCCAGCATCGGTTATCGCTGCCGAATGAACCGACCAAACCTCAAGGACTGAACGTGCCGTCTGACGCCATCTGGGCCTGGAGCATCATCTTCGCCGCGACCGCAGGCGTCATCATCCGGCCTTTTCGCCTGCCCGAGGCGATCTGGGCCGTGATCGGCGCCGGCGCCCTGGTGCTGCTCGGGCTCCTGTCGTGGCAGGATGCGCTCACGGGCATCGAGAAAGGCGTCGACGTCTATCTCTTCCTGATCGGCATGATGCTGATCGCCGAGCTCGCCCGGCTCGAAGGCCTGTTCGACTATCTTGCCGCGCTTGCGGTGGAATATGCAGCCGGCTCGCCGCAGCGGCTATTTCTGCTGATCTATCTCGTCGGCACGGTCGTCACCGTGCTGCTCTCCAATGACGCAACCGCGATCGTGCTGACACCCGCGGTCTACGCCGCGACGCGCGCGGCCGGCGCCAAGCCGCTGCCCTATCTCTTCGTCTGCGCCTTCATCGCCAACGCCGCAAGCTTCGTGCTGCCGATCTCAAACCCGGCCAATCTCGTCGTGTTCGGCTCGCGCATGCCGCATCTGACCGAATGGCTGCGTCAGTTCGCCCTGCCCTCGCTCGCCTCGATCGTGCTGACCTATGTCGTGCTGCGCTTCACCCAGCATCGCGCGCTGAAGGAGGAGACCATCGAGCGCCGCGTGCCGCACAAGGTGCTCAGCCGCGGCGGCAAGCTGACCGCGATCGGCATTGCCGCGATCGGCGTCGTGCTGATCACGGCCTCCGCGCTCGACAAGCAGCTTGGCCTGCCGACCTTCATCTGCGGCGCCGTGACGACCGGCCTCGTGCTGCTGCTCAGCCGTCAGTCGCCCATGCCGGTGCTGAAGCACGTGTCCTGGAGCGTGCTGCCGCTGGTCGGCGGGCTTTTCGTGATGGTGGAAGCACTGGTGAAGACTGGCGTGATCGGCCATCTCAGCGCACTTCTGCACGAGGCCGTCGCGCAGTCCGTACCCGGGGCCGGCTGGAGCGTTGGGATCGCCACCGCCATCGCCACCAATATTGCCAATAACCTGCCGGTCGGCCTCGTCGCCGGGTCGATCGTGGCCGCCGATCACCTGCCCACCTCGGTCGTCAGCGCCATCCTGATCGGCGTCGACCTGGGACCGAATTTCTCGATCACCGGTTCGCTCGCAACCATCCTGTGGCTGGTCGCTCTGCGCCGAGAGAAGATCGACGTCGGCGCCTGGCCGTTCCTCAAGCTGGGCCTGCTGGTGACGCCGCCGGCCCTGATCGCGGCCTTGGCTGCCGCGATCAGGTAACTTGCGAGATCAGTCGTTCTCGTAGCCGTAGACTTCCGGCAGGATGAAGATTGCGGCGAGCAATCCGATCAGCGGGAAGATCGCGACCATCAGCGTGGCATTCGCCTGGCCGATCGCCGCGAACACCGTCGGGAACAGGAAGATCGCCAGGAACGACGGCAGCTTCACGAACATGTAGGCGAAGCCACTGGCCGTGCCGCGATACTTGGGCTTGGCGACCATGGTCGGGATCGTCATGCAGTTCGACGCGTCCCAATAATGGCCCCACAACATGGCGGCGGCCGCGAACGGCAGCAGGATCTTGTTGTCGGTGTAGAGCGCGAAAGCCGCGACCAGCAGCGAAGCCAGCACGATGCCGAAACCGGCGATCGCGATGCCGCGGTGGCCGATCTTCGGCGTCAGCAGCGGTCCGACCCAGCCGGACAGAGCGGCGAAGCTGAACAGCGCCATCGTCACCAGATTGATGCCGAGCACGCTCGACACGCCAACCATGACAAAGAGTACCGGCAGGTAGAACGCAAAGGTCGAGAACTCGCTGCCCTGCGCGAAGCAGGCGATCCAGCCGTAGACCGTGGCGCGCCAGCGGATCGGATCCTTCTTGAGATCGGCGAGGAACGCGCGGGTCGAGACCTTCGGCACCTCCACGTCATGGTTCGGCAGCATGTCGAGATTGTCATTGAACATCTCGCGCGCGACCTGCTTGGCCTCGCGGTAGCGTCCCTTCTGCACCAGCCACACCGCCGTCTCCGGCACGTCGTGGCGCATCACCAGGATGATCAGCGCCGGCAAAGCGCCGAGGCCCAGCGTCACGCGCCACAGCATCTCGTGCTGCATGTCGGTCAGCAGGAAGATCACGATGACGCCGATGGTGAGCACCTCACCGACCGCGAACATGAACTGCCAGCGATTGCCCATGACCTCGCGCTCACCCTTGGCCATGGATTCCATGATGTAGGTGTAGCCGGTCGAAATATCCGAGCCGAGCGGAATGCCGAGCAGGAAGCGGATCACGATGAGCCAGGTGACGTTCGGCACGAAAGCCTGCGCCAGCGCCAGCACGATGAACAGCACCATCGTCACCAGGAACATGACGCGGCGGCCGATCTTGTCGGAGAGCCAGCCGCCGAGCAGCGCGCCGATCAGGGCGCCGCCCTGCGTGCCGGCTGCAGCGAGACCGAGCATCAGCGGATCGGGATTGTACTGCTCCTTGATGAAGATCAGCACGAAGGCGATCGAGTAGAGATCCCAGGCTTCGACCAGGATCGAGGCCATCATCAGCCAGCCGACCTTGTTGCCCTTGGGACTGTAGTTCGTGATGAGGTAGCGGACCGCGGCTTCGCTCGCGGTCGGTTGTGGCATCGCCATCGTTGACATCTTTGGTCCTCTCTTCAAAACTCTCTTACGTGCCGAGCAGCGGCTCGATGCTGCAATCGAGCAGGCGCGGATCGATCCCCGCCTCCATGCCCGTGAACATGTGGTCCATGTAGTCGATCAACGCATCGCTCGCCTTCACCGCGTCCTCGACATGGCGGCCGGCGACCGCACCGAGAATGGCGAGGTGGCGATCGATCGTGCCCGACAGATCGGCCTGTCCCGGCATGAAGCGATGGTGGATGTAGCCGATGCGGCGGTACAGCGTGTGCAACGGCCGCAGCGTGTGCACCAGGAAGGGCTCGCCGGCGGCTTCCAGCACCAGCGCGTCGATGCGGCGATCGATGCTGTTGAATTCGTCGAGGGTCAGGGTGGCGCGGCGTTCGCGCAGCAGACGCTCGATGTGCAGCGCCTGATTGCGATGCGACAGGCTGGCGCGATCAGCCGCGAGCCGCACGACAAAGCGCTCCATGTCGCGGCGCAAGGCCAGAAGCATCCGCTCGCGCGCAAGGTCGATCGGCGCGATGTGCAGGCCGTGGCGCGGACGGATGATGATGAGCGTGTCGGCGGAAAGACGATTGACGGCGTGATGCACCGGTGTGCGCCCGAAGCCGGTGATGTGCTGCAATTCCAGCATCGTCATGAATTGTCCGGGCTTGAGCTCGCAGTGGACGAGCAGCTCTTCGATCTTCTGATAGGCCAGCTCGAAGAAGTTGAGCCGGTTGTGCCGGGAGGGCTTGCCCTCGCCGTCGTCCGCGTTTCTCACCACCTCGAGCGCGCGCTTGCGCCGTGCCATGTCGTCCTCCTGTCAGTCGCGCTCTCATTGCTGGGTGGCGCCTTAGTTGTGGGACCCTTAAAACATGTTGTGATATATTACAAGCAGGCGTAAGACGTTCGCGCGACCTGCAACATGTTGCAGTGCGAAATGAGACGTCAGGCGCGAGGCGCCTGTGATGGGAGGATTGTTGCCGTGAAGATCACGTCAATCGAGACGCTGCGCACCGAGGAATTTTCCAACGTCATCTGGGTGCGCGTCCACACCGACACGGGCATGATCGGTCTCGGCGAAACCTTCTATGGCGCGGGCGCGGTCGAAGCGCAGATCCACGACACCTTTGCCGGCCGCCTGCTCGGCCGCAATCCGCTGCACATCGAGGCGATCCATCGCGACATGCTGAACCTGCCGATGGCGCAATCCTCGACCGGCGTCGAATACCGCGCGGCTTCTGCGATCGACATCGCGCTATGGGATCTGTTCGGCAAGATCTGCAATCAGCCTGTGCACCAGATGCTCGGCGGCCTCTGCCGCGACAAGCAGCGCATCTACAACACCTGCGCCGGCACCCAGTATGTCCGCTCCACCAATATCAGCCCGGTCGCCAACTGGAATCTCGGCGCCTCCAAAGGCCCCTACGAGGACCTCGACGGCTTCATGCACCACGCCGACGCGCTGGCGGAAAGCCTGCTGGAGAGCGGCATCTCCGCGATGAAGATCTGGCCGTTCGATCCGGCGGCACAGGAGAACAAGGGCCTTTACATCACCGCAGCCCAGATGAAGCGGGCGATCGAACCGTTCGAGAAGATCCGCAAGGCCGTCGGCGACAAGATGGAGATCATGGTCGAGCTCCATTCGCTTTGGAATCTGCCGACCGCCAAGCAGATCGCACGCGCGCTCGAGCCCTACAAGCCGACCTGGTACGAAGACCCGATCCGGATGAACTCGCCGCAGGCGCTGGCCGAATACGCCCGCTCGACCGACGTCTGGGTCTGCGCCAGCGAGACGCTGGGCTCGCGCTTTCCCTACAAGGACATGCTCGACCGCGACGCCATGCATGTGGTGATGGCGGATCTGTGCTGGACCGGTGGCTTGACCGAAGGTCGCAAGATCGCGGCGATGGCCGAGACCTATCACCGCCCGTTTGCGCCGCATGACTGCATCGGCCCGATCGGCTTCATCGCCGCCATCCACATGTCGTTCAGCCAGCCCAACACGCTGATCCAGGAATCGGTACGCGCCTTCTACAAGGGCTGGTACAATGAGCTCGTCACCACGATGCCCACGATCAAGGACGGTTTTGTCTATCCGATGGAAGGACCGGGCCTCGGCGTCGACCTTCTGCCCGCCGTATTCGACCGCTCCGATCTGACCGTGCGTCGCTCCAACGTCTGAGGATTTCTTGAGATGAGCACCGCCCTCTTCGACCTTTCCGGCCGCACCGCACTCGTGACCGGCTCCTCCCGCGGGCTCGGCCGCGCCATTGCCGAGGGCATGGCCAAGGCCGGCGCCAAGATCATCATCAACGGCGTCGACCCCAAGCGAGTCGAGCAGGCCGTGGCCGAATTTCGCGCCGCCGGACATCAGGCCGAGGGCGCCGCCTTCAACGTCACCGACGAGCCGGCGATCGTCGCGGCCTTCGAGCGCTTCGACCGCGAAGGGCTTGCGGTCGACATTCTCGTCAACAATGCCGGGATCCAGCACCGCAAGCCGCTGGTCGAGTTCACCACCGACGAATGGCGCAAGGTGATCGAGACTGACCTCACCAGCGCCTTCGTGATCGGCCGCGAGGCCGGCAAGCGCATGATCCCGCGCAAGCACGGCAAGATCATCAATATCGGCTCGCTCGGCAGCGAGCTCGCACGCCCCACCATCGCGCCCTACACCGCGGCGAAGGGCGGCATCAAGAACCTGACCCGCTCGATGGCGGTGGAATGGGCCCAGCACGGCATCCAGGCCAACGCGATCGGCCCCGGCTACATGCTCACCGACATGAACGAGGCGTTGGTCAACAACACCGACTTCAACAACTGGCTGATGGGTCGCATCCCCTCCAAGCGCTGGGGCAGGCCTGACGAGCT
This sequence comes from Bradyrhizobium sp. Pa8, assembly GCF_052588265.1. Classification (NCBI taxonomy): domain Bacteria; kingdom Pseudomonadati; phylum Pseudomonadota; class Alphaproteobacteria; order Hyphomicrobiales; family Nitrobacteraceae; genus Bradyrhizobium; species Bradyrhizobium sp. Pa8. The sequence continues at coordinate 5,690,093 of NZ_CP176767.1, forward strand.
CGTCGGCGCCGCGATCTTCCTGGCGTCGGACGCTTCGACCTACGTCAACGGACAGATCATCTATGTCGATGGCGGCATGATCGCCGCGATGTAACCGCGAACGCCAAGGGAACGAGACCATGCGCGCCGTCGTCATCCACGCCCCGAAAGACCTGCGGATCGACAGCTATCCCGATCCAGAACCCGCTCCGGGCGAAGTCCGCGTCAAGATTGCGAACGGCGGCATCTGCGGCTCCGATCTGCACTACTACCATCACGGCGGCTTCGGCGTCGTGCGCATCCAGCAGCCGATGGCGCTGGGCCACGAGATCGCGGGCGTGGTCGCGGCCGTCGGTGACGGCGTCACCAATGTGAAGCCGGGCACGCGCGTCGCCGTCAATCCGAGCAGACCGTGCGGCCAGTGCCTGCATTGCCAGGAAGGCATGCGCAACCAGTGCCTCGACATGCGCTTCCTCGGCAGCGCGATGCGCTTCCCCCATGTGCAGGGCGGCTTTCGCGAATTCATCACGGTCGATGCCACGCAGGCGGTGCCGATCGCGGACAAGCTGACATTGGCGGAAGCCGCGGTGGCCGAGCCGCTCGCGGTGTGCCTGCATGCCGGCAAGCAGGCCGGCCCCCTCCTCGGCAAGCGCGTGCTGATCACGGGTTGCGGGCCGATTGGTGCGCTGATGATCCTGGTGTCGCGCTTCGGCGGCGCATCCGAGATCGTGGTGACCGATGTTGCCGACGCACCGCTCGCGGTCGCAAAGAAGCTCGGCGCCACCCACGCCATCAATGTCGCGACCGATGCCACAGCGCTCGATCCCTGGCGCGCCGGCAAGGGCGTGTTCGACACCCTGTTCGAGGCCTCGGGCAACCAGGCCGCGCTTCGCACCGCGCTCGACGTACTCCGGCCCGGCGCGACGCTGGTGCAGCTCGGTCTCGGCGGCGAGATGACGCTGCCGATCAACTCCATCGTCGCCAAGGAATTGCAGCTCCGCGGCACCTTCCGCTTCGACCCCGAATTCGAGCTCGCGGTGCGGCTGATGGGCGAAGGGCTGATCGACGTGAAACCGCTGATCACGGCCACCATGCCGTTCGAGAACGCGGTCGCCGCGTTCGAACTCGCCAGCGACCGCTCGCAATCGATGAAGGTGCAGCTGACGTTCTAGGGCAAGTATCGCCGCTACTGGCTCCCGATCAGCTTATCGCTGACCAGCCGGACCGCGCCCCGTTTCCACGAATAGTCGGCACCCATGCGCAGGCCGCTGTCGCCATGCGACAGCACCGCACCGGTCCTGGCATCGCGGACCTGGAAGCCGAGCGTGTATTCGGTGCGGCTGACCCGCCGCACCACGCCGATCAGCGACTGATCCGCGCCGAGCTTTTGCGCGATCGCCGCCTCGCAGCCACCGCAATCCCGCAAGGCGCGCGCCTTGACCGCCTCGCCGCCGGCATCAACGATGCGGTAGCGGCCGGATTGACCCAGCGCCTCGCGCACGCTGCCGGTGACCTCGGCCAGATATGACGCATCCGACGCGGCCGAAGTGCCCGCTGCGGCGGCGGTCGTGTCCTCAAGCTCGAAATCGAACACGGCCAGCGCGACCGGCGCGGGCGTGGCGAGCGCGGCCATGATTTCGCGAGACACGAAAATCTCGGCACGCTCCCATGATTCATCACTGTCGCCACGGAAGGTGTAGAGCTTGTCCATCACGAGCTTCTTGGCGCCGACGTCGATCACGGCGACCTTGGCCCATTGCACCAGCGTGCTCGTCTTCTGGATGCCGCCGATGACCTTGAATGCCGCACCGTCCTGGGCAGCCGGCACCGGCCGGTAGCGGCCGTCCGCACTGATATCCCGCCTGAGCGCGGCCATGAACGCCGACAGCCGCCGCTCGTGCGCGGCGGTCTGGTTGGCAGGCTCGGCCGACGTATCGGTGTAGCTGAAATCGTCCATGGCAACGCCGATGGCATCCTCGGCACCGGCAGGCGAAGAGGCCGCCGGGAGGACGAAGAGGAGGAAAGCAGAGAGGATCAAGCTGATACGGCGCATGCGGGCCTCGTGTGATGGAGCGGCGGCGCAATCTGGACGGCAGCCTCAGGTCATGCAGCTGCGCTGGTCCCGGCCAAGGCCGGGAAAATTTCACGACGTTGCACTGCGGTAAGCGCGGCGCTTTGCGCCGCTTGCGTTCTGCCGTTTAATGCTGGGGCGACAATTCCGTTCGCGCCAGGTGCCCGCCGATGTGGAACCGCCCGAGGTTCGATCTCAAGGTCCGTCTGACATTGCGCGTGGCCGCCATATCGGCCGCGTGCTTCGCCGCGATCTCCGCCTATTTCCTCATCACCGCCGACCGCGCGGCCCATGCGCGCCTCGACGACATCGCCGCCATCGTGGCCAAGACGCTGGAGCTGCAACAGGGCAAGATCCAGTGGGTGGCGAGCCCGCGCTCGGACTTTCCCAACCTCGACCCCGTTTCGGCCTACGTGATGACGCCCGGCCTGTGCCTGGCGTTCCGCGGCGTGAGCGGCGACATCCTCCAGCGATTCTGTAGCGGCGCGCCGATACCGGCGAACCCGCCGCCGCAGGTCTTCGCGGCCTTCTATCGCAGCCTGTTCGACCCCGGCCGCGAGGCGGCACGGCCCGTGATCGTGCGTGGAACGAAACTCGGCGAGACCGTGGTCTCGGTCGACCCGGCGGTGCAGACGGCCGACGCCTGGCACGAGGCCGGCCGCCTGATGCTCGCACTTGCAATCGCACTGCCGCTGCTATGCGTCCTGGTCTACGCCGCACTGGCGCGTGCGCTGCGCCCCACCCGCATGATCCGCTCCGGCCTCGAACAGATCGCCGCCAATGACCTTTCGACGCGGCTGCCGCCGTTCGATCTCGCCGAGCTGTCGGCGATCCGCGACGTCTTCAACCATCTCGCCGAAAGCCTCGACACCGCGCTGGCCGAGCGCAGCGAGCTGACGCGGAAATTGATCGCACTCCAGGACGAGGAGCGCCGCCATCTCGCGCGCGAGCTGCATGACGAGTTCGGCCAGTCGCTGGCCGCCATCCGCGCGCTCGCCTCCTCTGCCCGCCAGACCGCCGTACAGGACTGCCCCTCCCTGCTCGGCGAGTGCGACGGCATCGCGCGGACCGCAACCGGCATGATGGAGACGCTGCGCGGCGCGCTGTTCCGGCTGCGCCCGCCCGACGTCGAGGAGCTCGGGCTCGTGGCGAGCCTCGAAGGCCTGGTCGCGGGCTGGAACGGGCGTAGCCGCGGCCAGACACGGTTTTCGATCCGGTTCGACGGTGCGTTCGCGACCCTGCCCGCCACGATCAGCGCGAGTCTCTACCGCATCGTGCAGGAGGCGCTCACCAACGCCGCCAAGCATGCCGGCGCCACACGGGTCAGCCTGGAGCTCGCGATGCGTGCCGACGAGATCGCACTTGCGATCGACGACGACGGACGGTCGAACGATCCCGCCGCAAAATCCGGAATGGGCCTGCTCGGCATGCGCGAGCGCGTTGCGGCCCTGCGCGGCCAGTTGAGCTTCGAGGCCGCGCCGAACGGCGGCTCCGCGCTGCGCGTGGTCATTCCGCTTGCAGGCCTCGATCGGCAGCCACTGGAGCGCGCGGCATGAGCGCGGCCGATGCGACCATTCTGCTGGTCGACGACCATTCCGTCGTTCGCGAGGGCTATCGCTCCGTGCTCCAGAAGCAGCCCGGGCTTCGCGTCGTCGCCGAAGCGGCCGACGGCGCCGAGGCCTACCGTCTCTTCAAATCCGAGGCGCCCGACCTCGTCATCATGGATCTGAGCATGCCCGGCATCGGCGGCATCGAGGCCGTCAGGCGCATCAGGCAATGGGACAAGGCGGCACGGATCCTGGTCTTCACCATGCACGAGAATGCCGGCTTCGCCGTGCAGGCGATCCGCGCCGGCGCGCGGGGCTATGTCACCAAGACCAGCCCGCCCGAGACGCTGGTGCGCGCCGTGATGGACGTGCTCGCCGGCAAGATCGCCATCAGCCCCGACATCGACCACGAGCTCGCGCTCAGCCGCATTAGCGGCGAGAGCTCGGCCGCCGACGTGCTCACGCCGCGCGAGTTCGAGGTGTTGCGGCTGCTGCTCGCCGAGAACACGACGGAGGAGATCGCCGAGACGCTCCATGTCAGCCCGAAGACGGTGGCGAACCTGCACTCGCTGATCAAGGACAAGCTCGGCGTCGGCTCCGACATCGAGCTGGTCCGGCTGGCGCTGCGGCAAGGAATATTGACGGAGGTCTGATCTCGACGAAAGCTTAAGGCTCCAGCTTCGCTCCGTCAGGTGCAAATGCCTCGACCGTGTCGCCGATCCTGAACGACATCATGTCGCGGCCGACCAGCAGCGGCCCCTTGTAGGCGGCCTGTGTGCGCAGGATCAGCGGCTCCTCCGGAATGTCGGGCCCCGGTTTCACCGTGCCGAACACGATGTGGGAATAGACGGCGAGCTTTGGCTTGGCGGATGCAAAGATCTGGCCGGCTTCCTCGGGTGACGTGTGGTGCGCCTGGATGTCCTTATAGACCGGATTTCTGACCAGCAGCTCCGGCTCGATCACCGCAACCTCGTGGATCAGCAGATCGGCGCCTTCAGCCGCCTTCGCGATGCGCTCATCGTATTTGGTGTCGCCGGACAGCACGATCTTGTGGCCGCCATATTCGACGACATACCCGAACGACGGCTTGATCTTGTCGCCATGGTTGACCTCGATCGCGGTGACCTTGACGCCGTTGTTGTCGTAGACAGTTCCGGCCTCGATATCCTTCGCGGCGAACTCCACAGCCTTCGGATCGAGATGCTCGTCGTCGATGCGAATGCGGATGTCGTCGGCGAACGCCTTGGTCAGGTTCTCCGTCATGGCGACGGTGCCCTTGGGGCCGTAGAGCTTCATCGGCCCCTTCCGCGAGGCCCATGGCGTGGCGAGCCAGCCGGTCAGCCACATGTCGGGCAGACCGACGAGGTGGTCGGAATGCATATGGGTGATGAAGTTCGCGGTGATCGCGCCGAGCGGGATCTTCAGCTTGTAGAGCTGCATGGTGGAACCGCGGCCGAGATCGAACAGCAGTTTTTCACTCCCCGCCTCCACCAGCGTCGAAGCGCTGAAACTGGTTGGCCGCGGCGTCGGCACCCCGGTGCCCAGCAATGTCACCTTGATCGGTTCGGCTGAGGCAGAAGTGCTGAACGCGAGCAGCACAAGGCCCGCCCTCAAGAGGGTCTTGAGCATAGTGTTCTTCCCTGGATGTCAAATTGTTGCCGCGTGGCCGCGGATCATTCGCGCGCGACCACTGCGTCGAGCCATGCGCAGTTGAGCGGCGGAACGCGCGGGTCGGCGACACGGACGCCGCGGGCCGCCGCATCCAGCCGCATGTCGCGCAGGCGCTTGCGCGGCTCCTCCGGCATGTAAAGGCGCTCGTGGCCCCACAGCGAGGGCCCGTCAAAGGTCTCGTGCGGCTGCCAGGTCTCGGGATCGATCACGCGCCCGCCCCAGCCATATTCGATGAAGAAGCCGGACGGCGTATTCACGTAGAACGAGGTCATGTGGTCGTTGGTGTGCCGGCCCAGCGTGTAGGCGATGCGGCCGTCGTCCATCTGCGCGAGATCGTAACCCTGCCCGACATCGTCCAGACTGCCGAGCTCTACCATGAAATGATGCAGCGCCTTGCGCCCCGAGCCGACCATCGCAAAGGAGTGGTGACGGCCGTTGACGTGGAAGAAGTAGAGGCCATAGGGCTTGAGGCCGAAATCGGAAACGTGGAAGCCGAGCACGTCGCGATAGAACGGCACCAGCGGCTCGACGTCCTCGACATTGAGCACGACATGCCCCATGCCGAGCGCACCGGTGCGGAAACCCGAGATAGGCCGGCCCGGCTTGAATGGCTCGCTCGCAAGCTCCGGCTTGCAAAAAGCCTCCAGCCGGTTGCCGGCCGGGTCAGTGAACGCGATCAGCTCGGTCACATGCCGCTCGTCGGCCAGCGCGCGTGAGCCGCGCGTCACCTTGACGCCGTGGCTTTCCAGCCGCCCCGCCAACTGGTCAAGCTCGGCGGTCGAGGGAACCTCCCAGCCCATCACCGCGAGGCCGGCGTCGCTGCTGCCATCGACGATCAGGCGCTGCCTGCGATCATCCATGCGGAAGGCGCGCATCTTGCCGCCGCGATCGACCTGCTGCATGCCGAGCAACCCGGTCGCCATCCGGCCCCACTGATCGAGCTGGGATGAATTGATCCCGATATAGCCGAGCGCGGTGATTTCCATCGACGTCCTCCCGAGGGCATCGCATTCGCCGCACTGCGGCGAACTTGATACCGGCCGCGCGCGATCCTACGGTGGCGTCCCGCAATCGCTTCGCGTTCGCAAAGACGATAGTCGCGCCGCGATCGGCTACAAGGGAGGAAATGCGAAGTGTCCAAGGAGCGGACGCGGAACGGACAACCGCGGCAATCGGAGGGCGTCCGCGCCTTCAAGCGCGGGTTGGACGTGCTGCAGGAGGTCAACCGCTCCGGCGGCATCCGTGCCGGCGACGTCGCGCGCGCGCTCGACCTACCCCGTCCCACGGTCTATCGCCTGCTCGAAACGCTGGAGGAGCTCGGCTATGTTGCCCGCAGCGCCAGCGACGACCGCTTTCGCGTAACCCGGCGCGCGCTCAGTCTCGGCGACGGATACGATCCCGGCGTGGTGATCTGCCAGGCCGCCGCACCTTTTCTCGCGGAACTGAGCAAGACGCTGGTCTGGCCGGTCGATCTCTCCACTTACGAGAACGCCGCGATGGTGGTGCAGGAGACCACCCATTCCCGCAGCCCGCTCTCGATCGACCGCGGCATGATCGGCAAGCGCCTGCCGATGTTGCGGACGTCTGCGGGCCGCGCCTATCTCGCCGCGTGCCCGGCCCGCGAGCGCGACCTGATCGTCAATCATCTCCGCCGCATCGACGAGGCCGACGACCGTCCCTTCCTCGACCAAGCCCGCCTCGACCAGATGATCGCGGAGACAGCCGCTCGCGGCTACGCGATCCGCAGCCAGGGCGAATACAATCCGAAGACAGCCTCGATTGCCGTTCCCATCGCGCGGAACGGCGCTGTGTTCGGGTGTATCTCCATCATCTGGATCCGCTCGGCTCTGGGGATCGAGGAAGCGGTGGCGCAGTTTGCAGCGCAACTTCAGGAGACGGCATCCGCCATTCCGGTCGAGGTGTAGGCGGGCCCGTCCGCTGGGCGGACACTTGGCGCGGCGGCGTTGAACGGGCGGCACGGCTTGGGGAAGAGATAGCCCCATGCAAGATAAATCCGCCTCCGAAGAGTTTGATGTCCTGATCGTCGGCCGTGGCCCGGTCGGGGCCACGCTCGCCAATCTGCTCGGCCTTTGCGGCGTGCGGACGCTGGTACTGGATCGCGAGGCGCGGACCTATCATTTGCCGCGCGCGGTGCATTTCGACGACGAATGCATGCGCGTGTTCCAGACCATTGGCCTCGCCGACGCGATCCTGCCGCAGACCATCCTCAGCCCCGGGATGCTCTTCCTCGACGCCGACGGCCGGATGCTGCTGGACTGGTCGCGGCCGCAGACGCTGACGCCGATGGGCTGGAATCTCAGCTACCGCTTCCACCAGCCCGATCTGGAGGACGTGCTGCTCGGCGGCCTTGCGCGCTGGCCGCATGTCACCTTGCGGAGCCGCTGCGACGTCTTCGCACTCGATCAGGACGAGACCGGCGTACGCGTCCGCTACGAGGACCTTTCCAACGGCAGGCTCACCGAGGTCCGCGCTGCTTGTGTCGTCGGCTGCGACGGCGCGCGTTCTCTCGTTCGCCGCTTCATCGGCTCCGGCATGGACGATCTCGGCTTCCACGAGCGCTGGCTCGTGATCGACGTTCTGCTCAAGCGCGAGCGCGACGATCTCGGCGACTACAGCCTCCAGCATTGCGATCCGCGGCGGCCTGCGACCTATGTGCGCGGCACCGGCACGCGGCGGCGCTGGGAGATCACGGTTCTTCCCGGCGAGACCTCCCAGGATGTCGCGCAGCCGGCCAAGGTCTGGGAGTTGCTGTCGCGCTGGGTCACCCCCGACGATGCGGAGCTTGAGCGCGCAGCGGTCTACACCTTTCATTCCGTCATTGCGCAGCAATGGCGGAGCGGACGGCTGCTGCTCGCGGGCGACTCCGCGCACCAGACCCCACCCTTCCTCGGCCAGGGCATGTGCGCCGGCATCCGCGATGCCGCAAACCTCGCCTGGAAACTTGCTGCGGTCATACGCGAGGGCGTCGCGTCCGATCTGCTCGACACCTATCAGAGCGAGCGCCAGCCGCACGTGCGCGAGTTCATCGAGCTTGCCATTCGCCTCGGCGGCGTCATCAACACCAAGGCGATCGAAGCGGGCCTTGCCGCCGGGCAAGCGCGCGACAATGCGCCGGTCAAGCTCGAGGTGAAAAAGCCGCTGCTCGGCCCGGGGCTCGCACTCGGCGATCTGCCTATTGCCGGACATCTCGCACCGCAATTCATACTCAGCGATGGCGCCCGCTCCGACGATCAGACCGGCTACAGGCATGTGTTGCTCGTCGAAAGCGCCGCCACGCTCCCGTCGCATCTGGCTCATTCACAGGCAGGGCTCAATATCCTGACCAGCGATGATGCAGAGGGCATCGGACCCTGGCTCCGCGAGCACGGCGTCATCGCCGCGCTCGTTCGCCCCGACCGCTACATTCGCGGTACTGCCCGCAACGAGACCGAACTCGGCCGGCTCATCGCCGCCATCACGCCTCCAACCCACGTGCCGTCCGCGGCCTGACCGAACCTCTCAAGGACATCCTATGAAGCTGCTCTCCTTCATCGCCGACGGCCGCACCTCCTTCGGGGCCGTCAAGGACAATGGCGTCGTCGATCTCGGCGTGCGCATGGCGGGCTGCACCACGCTGCGACAGTTGCTCGAAGCTGGCCGCGTCGCCGAGGCGGCAAAGCTAGTGGCATCCACCGCGCCGGATCATCCGCTTGGCAGCATTGCCTTCGCTCCCGTGATCCCCGATCCCGGCAAGATCATCTGCGTCGGCCTCAATTATCGCGATCATGTCGCCGAAACCGGCCGCACCGTCACCGAGAAGCCGGCGCTGTTCGTCCGCTTCCCCTGCAGCCAGGTCGGCCATCTCCAGCCCATCGTGAAGCCGAAAGTGAGCGACGATTTCGACTATGAGGGCGAGCTCGCGCTCGTCATCGGCAAGGAGGGCCGGCATATCCCCGCAGGCCGCGCGCTCGACCATATCGCCGGCTATTCCTGCTACAACGAAGGCAGCATCCGCGACTGGCAACGCCACACCAGCCAGTTCCTCTCCGGCAAGACCTTTGCCGAGAGTGGCAGCTTTGGTCCGTGGCTGGTGACGGCGGACGAGATTCCCGATCCGTCCAAACTGACCTTGCAGACACGGCTGAACGGCACTGTGGTGCAGGACACCACCACGGATCTCCTGATCACAGGCATCCCCGAGCTGATCGCCTACATCTCGACGATCTGTCCGCTCGTCCCCGGCGACGTCATCGTGACGGGCACGCCGGGCGGCGTCGGCGCCAAGCGCACGCCGCCGCTGTGGATGCGCCCCGGCGACACCGTCGAGGTCGAGATCTCCGGCATCGGCACCTTGCGCAACAAGGTCATCGCCGAACCGGCCTGACCGCCGACGCCGCTCAATCAAACATAACAACATCAGGAAACGCCATGGTCCCCCTTCGCACGACATCCGCCGCCACTCTGCTCATTGCGCTGGCGCTCGCAGGCCCCACCGCGCGCGCCGAGATCAAGGGCGACGCCATCCGCATCCGCGTCCTCACCGACATGAACGGCATTTTCGCGACCGCCATGGGCCCGGGCTCGGTCGAGGCGGCGCGGATAGCGGCGGAGGAGTTCGGCGGCAATATCAACGGCAAGCCGATCGAGATCCTGCAGGCCGATCACCAGAACAAGCCGGACCTTGCGGCCTCGCTCGCCCGCAAATGGTTCAGCGACGGTGTGCAGGCGATCGCAGACGGCGGCAGTTCCGGTGCGGCGCTCGCGGTGCAGGAGCTGGTGCGAGGCAACGGCAAGATCTTCCTGGTCTCCGGCGCCGGCGCCAACCAGCTCACCGACGAGGCCTGCGCACCGACCAGCGTGCAATGGACCCAGGACGCCTACTCCACCGCGACCGCCGTGGTCTCCGGCATCATGCAGACCAGCAGGGAGCCATGGTTCTTCATCACCGGCGACTATGCTTTCGGCCATTCGATCGAGGCGACCGCGCGCGAGCGCATCGCCGCGCTCGGCGGCAAGGTTGCCGGCAGCGTGAAAGCCCAGCTCGGCACGCCCGACTACTCGTCGTTCCTGCTTCAGGCCCAGTCGTCCGGCGCAAAAATCCTCGCGATCAACGTCGCCGGCGACAACGCCACCGCGATCAAGCAGGCGGAGGAATTCGGGCTCGCAGACCAGGGCATGAAGATCGTGCCGATGTCGTTCCAGAACGTCGACATCGCGGCGGTCGGCCTGAAGGCGACGCGCGGCGATCTCATCGTCACCTCGTTCTTCGAGGACGTCTCGCCGGCCGCCCGGAAATTCTCGGACGCGTTCTATGCCCGCCGCAAGGCGATGCCGTCACAGATCCAGGCGGGCGTCTATTCCGCCGTGCGTCACTATCTGCAAGCCGTCAAGGACAGCGATACGGACGACAGCGCGGCCGTGATGGCCAAGATGAAGGCGACGCCGGTGTCGGATGCGTATACGCCGAACGGTCGCATCCGTGAGGACCAGCGCATGGTGCACGATCTCTATCTGGTGCAGGTCAAGACGCCGGAAGAGTCCAAAGGTCCCTGGGACTTCGTCAAGCTGGTCGCAACCATCCCGCCCGACCAGGCCTTCCGTCCGCTCGACCGCAGCAAGTGCAGCCTGGTCGGCAGGTAATCGCTCAGGCCAGATAACGCGTGAGATAGCCTTCCATCGCGTAGAGCGCGCAGAGCGCGAGGCTCGACCAAACCGCAGCGGTGAAATACAGGAACATCCAGGTCAGCTCGCCCTTCCAATGCGCGATGTCGTGGGTCACCACCCAGCGCGTCGCGACGTCATGCAGGCCTTCGAGGAAGCCGAGCAGCCTGTTGCCCTCTTCATGCCCTGCCCGCCAGCGGCTGAGATACATCGGCACGTCGACGGTGACGAGGAAGGCGAGGAAGCAGGCGATGCCGATGATGCCGACGATCAGCGCCCAGCGCACCGGTCCCTGGAATTCCGGCATGAGGCGGCACAGCGCGATGCCGGCGAGGAAAAACGTCACCGCCCACAACGAATTCTCGATCGCGTTGTAGAGGAAGTTCGTGGTGACGACCGCGTACCAGGAGAAGCACTCCGCAATGATGATGATGGGCACGATCACCAGCGCGATGTTCACCGCGGTCTCGGCCCCGGTCATATGACCTAGCTGATGCAGAATGATCGCCCATTGCGCGACGAAGCACAGTTCGGCCACGGTCGCGACGGTGCGGCCGACGAACACGCTGGAGAGCCAGGTGTCGAACAGGCAGATGCGCTGCACGTCGGCGCGCGGCAGGAACGATCGGAATGCGCAGCCGAACACATAGCCGGCGCAGAGCAGGAACATCAGCCCGATATCCGAACCGCCGCCGGCGCTGCCGGCAACCGTCGGATAGAACTCGCGGTACAGCATGAACCAAACGAGAATGTTGGCCGCACTGACAAGCGTCAGGGACCCCCACCACCACGCGAGGGGATTTGACCGCGCCTGCCACTGCAACATGAATCGCTCCGCCGTAACCGATATGACATTTAGCGGTAGCAATTCTGTCATAAATCGGCGGCACGACGCGACAAAAATCTACGTTATGGCGCTGTCATAATTGACCTGCGCGCTGTCATATTCGCGAAGGCGACGGCTCTCCCCATGCGTTTCCGAGCTTATTCCGGGGCGCCTCTTCGAGGCCCCCGGAATAACGCGGGGACTCTATTTCTTCATCCCAGCAACATACGCCGCGAGCTTGTCCAGCGTCTGGTAGCCGTACTCGACGGCACCGAAGCCGATCATGCCGTCGCGCTGCTCGGTGCTCGACGCCAGCTGCCGCATCATCAGAACCGTCTTGCCGTTGGCCTGCTCGGCAAAGGTGACGGTGAAGCGGAACATGCCGGGATCGTCGTCCTGGTCGACGCCGTGATCCATCTCCATCAGCGACGGCCGCTCGATGCGGCGGAAGCGCATGCGGTTCGGATAGACGGTGCCGTCGGGACCGATCATGTTGAAGCGCCAGACGCCGCCGACACGCACGTCGATCTCGAAGGTCTCGAGCTTGAAGCCCTTCGGCCCGAACCATTGCGGGAGATGTTTTGGATCGGACCACGCCTCGAACACCAGATCGCGCGGCGCGTCGATCACGCGCGACATCACGATCTCGCGGTCGATCGACCATTGCGACAGAGCGGGATTGGCAGAATTCGTCATCACTCAGAACCTTTCCGTTTGGTTGTGCGGGACGGTCGCTTGGCGGCCGCCCTCTCCTTCTCTTTCTTCAGTTGCATGACGTAAGCCTCGAACCGGTCGAGCCGCGCCTCCCAGATCGCGCGCTGCTGCTGGAACCAGTCCTCCGCGCCGACGAGCGCGTCCGGGCTGAGACGGCAGGTGCGCACGCGGCCGGATTTCTCCGACTGAACGAGCCCGCTCGTCTCCAGCACATGGATGTGTTTCATGAAGCTCGGCAGCGCCATCTCGAACGGGTCGGCGAGCTCGCCAACCGACGCCTCGCCGGCGCAGAGCCGCATCACGATCGCCCGCCTTGTGGGATCGGCGAGGGCTGCGAAGATCTGGTCGAGCTGGGACAATTGGTTAGCCATGAAGCTAACTATAGACCCTCCACCGCCCGGCGTCAATAATTGTTAGCCCACAAGCTAAGTATTTTTCCGCAAGCCACCGCCGGCGGAACCCACAACGCGCAATCGTGAATTGGGGCACCCGGCCCTCCCAGTTAGAAGAGACAGGGGGCGCTTCGCATCAAGCGTCAGAGCCGTGCCGTCTGTTGTCACCTCATCACACCTCACCCGGCGGGCGTTCACCCGGGCTGCGCTCGTTCCGCTCGCGCTTGCCTGGCCGCGCCACGCATCCGCGGATTCCGACATGATCGCGCAGATGCGCGACATCGTCGCCAACGAGCTGGCGCCGACCATGACGCCGGACCAGCCGGGCGGCCTCGCCGCCGCGCTCTATGCCGGCCGCCATGTCGAGTTCTTCAACTACGGCTTCGCCGACGACGCCACGCGAAGACCGGTCACACCGGATACGCTGTTCAACCTTGGTTCGCTGCGCAAACCGTTCGAGGCGACGCTGGTGGCGCTGGGCTCGCTCCGGAATGAATTGCGGCTCGACGACCGCCTGTCGAAGTATCTGCCCGAGCTCACCGGAGACTATGTCCGCCGCGTCACCGTCGGCCAGCTCGCCACGCACACGTCGGGCATGCTGCTTTCGACCGACCATCCGCCCTGGCCGAACGACTCGTTCTCGCAGACGCAGTTCATCGACATGTTCAACGCCTGGGAGCCGCAGGCCGGCGAAGCGCCCGGCAGGCAGCGCGTCTACAGCCATGCCTGCTACGTGCTGCTTCAGCTCGTGCTCGAGCGCTGCTACGGCGCTCCCATCGCAACCCTGTTCGAACAGCGCATCCTTGGCCCGATCGGCATGAATGCGACCTCTCTGCCGGAGCGCGGCGAGGACAACCGCGCCGTGATGGACGCGGCGTGGATGCAGCGCGTCGTGCAAGGCTATTCGGATCAGGGCATGGCGATCGGCCCACCCGGCAACCAGCAGAGCTATTTCGACTTTCCCGGCGCCGGCCAGATGTTTTCGTCCGCGCGGGATCTCGCGACCTACGTCGCGGCCTGTGTCGACGGCCGCTCGGTCGATCCGCATTTGCGCGAAGCGCTGCGGATGACGCAGCGCGAGACCTTCCGCGTCGACGACAAATTCGGACAAGGCATGGCCTGGGAGACGGTTCACCTCCCCGGCGCGACCATCGTCGACAAGCCCGGCGGCCTCAACAATGCCTCCGGCTATCTCGGCCTCGTCCCTATCAGGCAGGTCGGCTTCGTCCTGCTCGCCAATCGCGGCGAATACCCGCACGAGATCGTTCGCTACAAGATCCTGCCCGCGCTGGCGAAGCTCGTCGCCTCGCTCTGAACCGTCTCTCGAAACAGAAGCCCCGGCAGAGCCGGGGCTTCCCGCGCCAGGTCAGGAACGGGATGCTCAGTACCTGGCGACGACCGGTCCGCCGAACTTGTAGTTCACGCCGACGCGCATGATGTTCGACTTGAGATCGACCGAGTGGGTATAAGCGTTGCTCGGAGACGGAGTGGTGCCTGCGAAGGTCATCAGATTGGTGCTGGTTGCCGAGACCTTGCCGAGATCGACATAGAGGTATTCGGCCTTGAGCGACCATCCGCCGCCGAATGCATATTCGGTGCCGACGCCTGCGGTCCAGCCGACGCGGGTATCGCGGATCGTTCCGGATTCGGTCGCGCCACCGATGAACGTGTCGGTGAAGTTGAAATTACCCTTCACCTCGGCGATCGCTGCACCGCCTGTGCCGTAGATCAGCCAGGTCGGAGCCGCGAGGAAACCGATGCGACCGCGAATGGTGGCGAGCCAGTCGGCCGAGACCGATGAATTGACAGTGAAGGTGTCCGGCGCGCAGCAAGGATACAAGGCCGTGCCGCTCGCGCTGCCCTTGAAACCGAAATAGTTGATGTCGCCTTCGAGGCCGAGCACGGCGTGGTTGACCTGCCAGTTGTAGCCCGCGGTGAAGCCGCCGGTCACGCTGGAGCTGTTGACGCCCTGCGCACCGACCGCGTTGATCGCGGGGACGCTGCTGGCCGCAAAATAGCCGGCCGGCGTCCAGATGGTCGAGGTGTTCAGATCGGCATTGCCCCACTGCCCGCCGACATTGCCGCCGACGTAAAAGCCCGTCCAGTTATAGGCTGGCGCCATCGCCGGCGCCTTGGTGTATTGCGCCGCGAGGTCGGCCGCATGCGCGGATGCGGTGCCGAGCGCAATTGAGGCGACCGCCAGCAAAAACTTCTTCATTCCAGTCTCCATGCCCCCCGCGATTGACGCTCGCGTTTCAAATGCGCACCGGTGGGAGCCATCCGGCGCAGATTGGGGATAGGCGGAGCATGTCTGTTCGTCTCGGTCTGCGGCGCAGTTCGTATGGACTGTGACGTAGTCGGTGACTTATCGCGCAAGACCAGCGACGAGTGTGACCCGAACGCCACGCGCCGCAGCGGCGCACCGCGCAAGCCGCGCGTCGCGTTAGGACAAGTGCCAAGAATGGCGGAGCGAAGCCGCGCGCCGACTCAGACCGAGCGCGTCAGTCCGCCGTCGACGCGGATATTCTGGCCGGTGATGTAGGCGGCACCCTCGGACGCGAGGAACGACACCGTCGCCGCGACCTCCTCGACCTTGCCGTAGCGCTTCATCGGCACGCTGTCGCGGCGCGCGTCTAGCTGCGGCAGGCTGTCGATCCAGCCCGGCAGCACGTTGTTCATGCGGATGTTGTCGGCGGCATGGGTGTCGGTGAAGATCTTCGTGAAGGCGGCAAGGCCTGCGCGGAACACCGCAGAGGTCGGAAACATCGCGCTCGGCTCGAATGCCCAGGCGGTCGAGATGTTGATGATGGCGCCGCTCTTCTGCGCCTGCATCACCGGCGTCACCAGCCGGGTCGGCCGGATCACGTTGAGGAGATAGGTGTCGAGGCCGGTGTGCCACTGCTCGTCAGTGATCTCCGTGATCGCCGCGCGCGGCCCGTGGCCGGCGCTGTTGACGAGCACGTCGATGCGCCCCCATTTGGCCATCGCCCCGTCGACGAGCCGCTTCAGATCATCGTTCGACTTGTTGGAGCCGGTGACGCCGAGGCCGCCGAGCTCGACTGCCAGCGCCTCGCCCTTGCCGGAGGGCGACAGGATCGCGACGCGAAAGCCGTCGGCCGCGAGCCGCCGCGCAGCCCCTGCCCCCATGCCGCTGCCGCCGGCGGTGACCAGTGCGACCTTCTCTGCTGCCATGATCGATCATCCCTTGCGATGGAGTTGAGGCGGGCCGCTGGCCCGGCCTATCATGGGGCCTTCTACCGCCGGACCTGCCGCCAGGTCCACCGCCGAAGGCATCCGTCATGAGCGATCTGCAGATCCGCAATTTGCGCCCCGAGGAGATCGCCACCGCCGTCGACTGGGCCGCGGCCGAGGGCTGGAATCCGGGCCTCGGCGACGCCGCCTGTTTCGCGATCCCGGACAAGCAAGGCTTCTTCGTCGGCGAGATCGACTGCGAGCCGGTCGCGACAATCTCCTGCGTCAATTACGATGATCGCTTCGCCTTCCTGGGCTTCTACATCGTGCGCTCAGGCTTTCGCGGCGCGGGCCACGGCCTGCGCATCTGGAACGCGGCGATCGCGCATGCGGGCACCCGCGTGATCGGGCTCGATGGCGTCGTCGCGCAGCAGGACAATTACAAGAAGTTCGGCTTCCAGCTAGCCTACGCCAATATCCGCTACGGCGGCATCGTCGCCGCGCCGCCGAATCCGCCCGCCGATGTCGCAGCGCTCGACAATGTCCCGTTCGCGCTCGTTGAAGCCGACGACGCGACCGTCTTCCCGGCTGCGCGCAGCACCTTCCTGCGCGCCTGGATCAACACATCAGGCCATCTCGGCGGCGCGCTGCTGCGAGACGGCAAGCTCGCGGCATGGGGCGTGATCCGGCCCTGCCGGACCGGCCACAAGATCGGCCCGCTCGTCGCCGACGACCGCGGAGCGGCGGACGCGATCGTGCAGGCGCTGGTGGCGAGCGCAGGCGGCGGCGAAGTCTTCCTCGACGTCCCCGCGATCAATCGCGAGGCCATTGCGCTCGCGGAATCGCTCGGGCTCAAGCCGGTGTTCGAGACGGCGCGGATGTACACAGGGCCGATCCCGCCGCTGCGGATCGACCGCGTTTTCGGCGTGACCAGTTTTGAGTTGGGCTAGCTGAGCGGACTAGGCCGCTCAGTAGCAGCGCATGATGTTGACCGTGTGCTCGCCGCCGCCGCGGCCGGGCACCGTCACCTGCTCCGTCGGGCAGCTCGGCACATAGGGCCGGTCGGACGGCACCACGTTCGGTGGGAAGCGATGGGTCCAGTCCCAGGGAACGTCGTACGTATAGGTGTAACGCACGTCGGTGGAGGCCGGCTGCCCGGCATCGACGAAAGGCTGGTTATAGCCTCCGTTGTCGTAGAAGAACCCGCCGCCGCCCGGCCAGTAGACCCAGGGCGTGTTGCGGCCGCGGAACCGGGCTCCAGGAGCGATCTGCGGACGCGCGATCGCGCCGGAAGGCGCGGCGCCCATCCCGTGCGCGGCGGTGGCGGTGGCGCCGGGCCTGGCAAAACCGTCATTGGCAGAAAGGAGCAGCGCGGCTGCGCTGAGCGAGGCGAACAGCGCCCCATATGATCTGGACATCATGATACGCACCAACTCGTTTGGCTTAGGCGGCTCCCCACCACACGCTAGGCCGGGCCGTCACCCACCCGCAAACGTATAATTAATTGTTGGTTAAGGCACGGGATTAACGGGGTACCCGGTGCGGCAGAACGCCCGGGATTCTCCGCCGATTTCAGGCACTTCGCTCCGGGGCAGGCCGTCATCATAACCAGCTGATCGGAGTTCATCGCCTACGGCGCGCTCAACGGCACCAATCATCCCGCGCCGAGCTCGACGCAGGGCGATGTCGGCCCTGAAGGCAACAACAATGGCACGCTAACCGGCGTCTACCGCAACTGGTAAGTCGGCTTGCTATCTTGCAATGAGGCCCAACGTCCCTGTGGACGGTGGGCTTCCGCGTGTCAGCGCCCCTGCTGCTTGCGCAGCCAATCCAGCATGTCCTGCGGATTTCCGGTGCCTTGCGACACGATCGCGGTGTTTCCACCGCTGCGGCGATAGACCGTGGTGCGGCCCGGCTCTTTGTCGATCTTGACCTCGGCCTGCGCCGGATCACCGCTTTGCGTGATGACCGCCGTCCCATTCTCGTCCTGAACTACGGTCGTCTGGCCGTCACTGGTCTCGCCGGCGCCAGCCGGTCCCGCTGCGATCGCCGCCATGATGCTCACTCCCGATGCGAGCAGAAAAAACTTCATGTCACACCTCTCGTCTCGATCATCGAGCGAACTGGAATATCGCCAGCCAGTTGAAACGTCCCAATTGCCTCACCGTCCCCGTGTTCATGTCGCCGATCTGGAGCAGGAGGGCATTCGTGGAGTTGCCGATCTGGGTAACGTTGGCGGTGTTGCTCACGCCGGCCTGGCCGATCAGCGCGTTGGTGGTGCCGCCCACCTGGATCACATCGACATAGTTGCGGATCCCGTTCTGGACAATCGTCGCGTCGACTGTTCCGGTGCCGCCAATCTGGATCACCCGCGCGATATTGATCCGGCTGTTCTCCTCGATCGTGACCGGCTGGACGTTGTTGCCGAACTCCACGACCGTCTGGATACTCACGTTCCTGTTCGTCACGCCGCGCTGCACGGATCCGGCCGATGCCTCGGACGCAACGCCAATGGCGACGAGCAACGCCGCCAATGCCAAGAGCTGTCTACCACATCTCATCGCCTTCCCCTGGTACACTTCCGACCCAGACGAGGTCGCGCCCAGCTCACGGGCCATGCTGGACAACCGATGCCGAGTTGAACGCACCGAACTGGGACAGGAAACTGCTGGTCGACTGGCCGGTCTGGCCTATGAACGCAAAGTTGTTCACGCCCCCCTGCCCGACCGAGGCCGACGCCGTTCCGCCGAATTGCAGGATTCCGGTCGCGTTGTTCGTGCCGTTTTGGGTGACGGTCGCGCTGGTGTTGCCGCCGATCATAAATACGCCCGCCATGTTGAGCTGGCTGTTCTGGTTCAGGACCACGGGCGGTCCCCCGACCGACACGATGGTCTTGATATCCGCGCTCTGCGCGCTGGCCGATCCGGAGCCTGCGCAACAGAGCGCGAGAAGTACGACACACGCGACGCCTGGAAGATGTCTCATGACATGCCTCGTCACTGGAGCTTCGCTCAAGGAGCCTGCTGGAGAATCGTCGAGCCGTTCAGGATTCCAAGTTGAGCTAGTCCGGCGGCGTTGTTTGCTCCGATCTGGCCGATCAGGCTCGAATTGATGCCGCCGACCTGGCCGGCCACCGCGGTGTTGGTCGCCGTTGCGGTGGTGCCGCCCTGCCCGATCACCGAAGTGTTGACTGTGAAGAGCGAGCCCATCTGCAAGGTGGTCGCCTGGTTGGTCGCGCCGAACTGCAGCGTGGTGGCACTGTTGTTCGTGCCTCCGCTCTGCGAGATGAAGGAAGTGTTGGTCGTGCCAAATTGCAGCACGCTGGCCGAGTTGCCGGCCTGGGCATCGACAGAGGTCAGCACGCTGAGTGTGACGAGTGTCGCGACGAGACATTTGATCCGCATTTCATTTCCTCCGCGAAGGTCGGCGAACGGCCGCTCACCTGGTCGGCGTCCGATTGCGGTGCTTTTGAGAATGGCGCGGACGCGCCGAGCTGTGACGCGTCCGGCCAAACGGGGCTGGCTCAGTGCTGCACAACGGTGCTGGAGTTCGCACCGAAGATGATGGAGAGCTGTCCAACGCCTGCGCTGTTGCTCGGCGGGCCACCGATCGACTGCTGCGTGATCGAGCTCGTGTTGTTGAAGAAGGCGACCTGGCCAGTGTTGGCCGTATTCGAGGCGCCGACCTGGATCACCGTGCTGCCGTTGTTGAGTGACGGAGTGGTCGTGCCCTGCATGGTGCTGGCATTGTTCAAGATGCCGAGCTGGACGGTGGTCGAGTTGTCATTCACGGTGCCCTGCTGATTTACGGAGGAGCCGTTCACGACGCCGACTTGCACCACGGTTGATGTGTTGGCGGCCTGGGCAGCCGACGACAGAGCGAGCACGGCAACGGAAGCAAAAAATAATTTGCGCATGGAAAATCCCTTTCTAGCCGAGTGTCTGACTGGGTTCAGATGCCATCCTGGAGGAGATCGACATCGTGGGATCACTGTGAACCGATCCCGCGCAGTGCGACAGACTGCAGTTCATGCTAATCGGTACGGACTAGACGATGCGCGACATGTTGCCGCCAGCAAGCTCTAAAGCTGCGCTCGCACCCTGCTGAAGCGCGCCGTTTCCTGTTCGCGATCCATGCTATCGATCAGTTTCAACATCTCGATCGGCGAACGGAGCCCGAGCTTTCGCATCATCCTGGCGCGATGGACTTTCACCGTCACGTCGCTGACATCAAGCTTTGCGGCAATCTGCTTGGCGATGAGCCCTTCCGCCATCAACATCATGATTTCCCGCTCCCGGGCTGTCAGCGTCTCGAGGCGCTGCCGCGCCTCGCACAGCATGCCCTCACGCTCCAGGCGCCTGCGGTCACGCTCGATGCCATGCCTGATCGCGTCGAGCATCTCCTGCTCGCGGAAGGGCTTTGGCAGAAACTCGATCGCACCGCGCTTCATCGCCTCGACCGAGACACGCACGTCCGAGTACCCGCTGATGAAGACGATCGGAATGGACACCCCCGATTCAGCCAGCCTGCGTTGAAGCTCGAGACCGGTCGGCGACGTGCCCGGGAAACGGACGTCAAGCACTAGGCAGGAAGGTCCACTGGAAAGGCTCTCGGTGAGAAACTCGTCCGTTGAGGCAAACAACCTGACCTGATGTCCGGTCTCCTCGCAGAGACTGCCAATCGCATTTCGAATCAGAATTTCATCATCAACGACATAAACTGTGGCTTGATTTGAACTCATGGCAACAAGCTCCCCGAGTTGGGGCTCGATGGTCCTCCAGCGAGCCATCCAGAGTAGTTGCAAGCGATAACAAGGTGCTTGAATGCATCGGTGAGGGCCGACCGGGTCGCGAAGGCCCGCCGCGTCCACTTCTTAGGGCCAACACCCGGTCGACATGAGTGAAGGCGTTCACACATCGGGCTTCGTGATCGGAGGGCGTGGACGTCGCCGTCTGCAGCGTCATGGCGAAACGCCGTAACGAGAGTGGGCCAATCAGGCATCGCGACAGTGATATCGCCAACTGCGTCATGGCGTCGCCATTCATGCGCAAACTTGAACGTCGTTAGCCAGTGGCTTGGGCCAGACCAGACGAAACGTTCAGTCAGCTATCGAGTTCGATACCGCGTGCTTCATTTTGAATACGCCCGGTATACGCTCCGTGCAAGTTGCAGAAGTTCGCGGCCACATACTTTACTTCTTTTTCGTGGAGCGCACCCGTCCTTCGCCCTAAGAACAGGGACATACTCTCGAGGCGCTATTATTGCCTCGGACGATATACAACCATAGCGAGATATTTGATCTGTCCGCTCTCATCGTCATTTCAAGAGGCGGGTTTTGATATGCGATTTGTGCCAATCATTGTCTTGCTCGGAACTGCATCCGGCCTCGCCGCACTCTACGCTGCGGCGCCAGACGTCATCTCGGGCGCTACGGTGAATGCGGCAGACGGGATGGCCCGCACCTATGAATCGACGAAGCAGTTCCTCGGGCCGGGCGGGCACGAGTCCCCGACCTTTGGGGCGGACACGCCAGTGTTCCGCTACGCCGCGATCCAGCGCGGCAGCATCGAGCAGACCATCACCGTCACGGGCGCGCTGCAACCGGTCAAGACGATCGAGGTCGGTTCTCAATTGTCCGGCCAGCTCGCGCGGGTCTATGTCGACTTCAACGACACGGTCAGCAAGGACCAGCCGCTCGCCCTGATCGATCCCCGCAGCTTCGCGGCCAAGGTCGATGAAGCCAAGGCGGCGGTGGCGGTCGCCAACTCCTTTGTCGAACTTGAGCGGGCCAAGTTCGATCGTGCCAAGATTGATCTGCAAAACGCCAAGGGCAGCAGAGACGTGCTTGCGGCCAAGCTCGAGAGCGCCCAGGCGGTCAAGGCGTCAGCTCAGAAGACATTGCAGCGCAAACTGGCGCTCCAGGCGCAAAACGTCGTGGCGACAACGGCGGTGGATGACGCCCAGACAGAGTTCACCGCAAGGCTCGCCCAGGAGCGCGAAGCCGAAGTCCTCATGTCCCTGAACGCCTACTCCGTCGAGGGCGCGCAGGCCGACGTTCGCCGGATCGAAGCCGAGCTGGAACAGGCCAGAATGGCAGTGCCGGAGAAGGCAGCCGTGCTTGCGGCGGCCCAGGCCGATCTCGATCGCACCGTGATCCGCTCGCCGATCGACGGCGTCGTGGTCGGCAGATTCGTCAACGAGGGCCAGACATTGGCGGTCGGCCTCGAGTCGCGCACGACCTTCGTGGTCGCCCACCGCCTGGAGGACATGGAGATCCACGCGCAGGTCGACGAAGCTGATATCGGGCGCATCACGTCCGGGCAGCGCGCTCACTTCACCGTGGATGCCTATCCCGACCGCCGCTTCGAGGCGTTGGTCCGGCAGGTGCGCAAGGCGCCGCAGAACCAGCAGCATGTGGTGACCTATACCGTCGTCCTGTCGACCTCCAATCTCGATGGCGCGCTGCTGCCTGGAATGACCGCCCTGGTGAAGATCGTGATCGAGCGGCAGGACGACGTTCTAAGAGTGCCGCTGGCCGCACTGCGCTTCCAGCCCTCCGGCGCGCGGCAGGACACGACCGCCGGACGCAACGGAGTCTGGGTGCGCACCGCCAGTGGATCGCTCGTGCGCATCCCGGTGACCGTTGGCACGGCCGGCACCGAACAGGTCGCGCTCAAGAGCGGAGAGCTCGTCGAGGGCAGCCAGGTCGCCGTCGGTCAGGCAATCCCGCCGGCCGGCATGAAATTTCTTGGAATCAGGTTCGGATCATGACAGCGGTCCTGCCACTCATCAGTCTCCGATCCGTATGCAAGACTTATCGCGCGGATGGGGTCGCGGTCGTCGCGGTGCGCAATGTCAGCTTCGACATCAATCAGGGCGAGATCCTCGCTGTAATGGGTCCCTCCGGCTCCGGCAAATCGACGCTGATGAACATGATCGGCCTGCTCGATCTCCCGAGTGAGGGCGCGATCCATCTCGAAGGAGCGAATGTTGCCAGCCTTTCGGAGGACCGCAGATCGTCCCTGCGCGCCCGCAGCATCGGCTTTGTATTCCAATCCTACAACCTTCTCGCGCGCCACAACGCCATTGAGAATGTAGCTCTGCCGCTCGTCTATTGTGGGATAGGCCGCAAGGAGCGCCTTCGCCGCGCCGAGCAGAGTCTGGAAGTCGTCGGAATGCTTCGCCGGGCGACTCACTTTCCACGCCAGCTCTCAGGCGGCGAGCAGCAACGCATAGCGATCGCCCGCGCGCTGATCACGTCCCCGCTGCTCGTGCTTGCCGACGAGCCGACCGGCGCGCTCGACAGCCGCACCGGCGCCGAAATCCTGGCTCTGTTCGCTGCACTCAACCGGACCGGCCAGACCATCGTGATGATCACACACGATCCTGGCATCGCGACGCAGTGCCGGCGCATCATCCGCCTGCATGACGGAGAGCTCGTTGGCGACGAAACGCAGGTCCCGGTGCTGCCGAAACGGGGCGTTGCGTCATGACGCTGCTACAGGGCTTTCAGATCGCACTGCACGCGCTGCGCCTCAACCCGTTGCGCAGCTTCCTCACCATGCTCGGCATCGTGATCGGCGTCGCTTCGATCGTGACCGTTTTCGCGATCGGCTCCGGCGCCCAACTTCGCCTGCAGGAGCAGATCCGCTCGATCGGTTCCAACGTGCTGATGATCACGCCCGGCGCGGTCTATCAGGGCGGCGTGCGCCTCAAGGAAGGTACCAAGCTGACGATGACCGAAAGCGACGTGCAGGCCATCCTAGAGCAGATCCCTGAGATCCAGGCCACGGCCGGCTCGATCGCCGGAACGGCACAGGTGATCCACGAGAGCAAGAACTGGAATACGACGATCAACGGCACGACGACCGGGCACTTCGTGGTGCGCGACTGGCAGCTCGTGTCTGGGCGCTATTTCTCCGGCGCCGAAGAGGCCGCCGCTGGAAAGGTCGTGATCCTCGGAAGCACGGTCGCGCGCGAGCTGTTTGCGCCAGGCGACGATCCGATCGGCGCGCAGATCAGGATCATGAAGGTCCCGCTCGAGGTCATCGGAGTTCTTGATCGCAAGGGACCGGCGCAGGATGACGTCGCCTTCGTTCCCCTGGCGACGGCCAAGCTGCGGTTCCTCGGCAGTGCGAGCAACATCAACCGGGATTCCGTCGCCTATATCATCGCCAAAGTGGCCGTCGACGGCCAGATGGCGGGAGCCCGATCGGAGATCGAAAGCCTGCTGCGCCAGAGGCATCGAATTCTGACCGGTCAGGAAGACGACTTCAAGGTCCAGGATCCGGCCGCCGCCATGGAAGCACAGCAGGGCGCGATCCGCACCGTAGCGCTTCTGCTCGTCGCCATCGCCTCGGTCTCGCTGCTCGTCGGCGGTATCAGCATCATGAACGTCATGATCGTATCGGTCACCGAGCGCACCCGGGAGATCGGCATCCGCCGCGCGCTCGGCGGGCGGATGCGGGACATCCGTCTCCAGTTTCTCTGCGAAGCGCTGGTTCTCTGCCTTCTCGGGGGCGCCATCGGCGTCGTCGGTGGCATCACGCTCTCGATGACGGTCGCACGCATGGCCGGGTGGATCACCTCGGTCGACGGCGAGGCGATTGCGCTGGCCCTCGTCTTCTCGATCACGACCGGCCTCATCTTCGGTTTTTATCCCGCACACAAGGCGTCCAAGCTCAGTCCAATCGAGGCACTCAAGACGGAGTGAGTACATGCTGGGGTGGCCACGTCAGCCCAAAGGCCAGGGAGGAGCAAGCCATGGGTCCATATCCGAATGATTTGATTACACCGACGCCGCGTGAGCGCGAACTGATGACGCTCATCGCGCGCGGAATGCAGAACAAGAACATCGCCTACGAGCTCAAGATCTCGGAGAACACGGTGCGGGCGCATATCGGCAACATCATGCGCAAATACCGCCTCCATAATAGAACCCAGATCGCGATCGCGTTTGCGCTGCACGCAGCGCCTTCGGCGCTACACAGGGATCTTGCCAATGCCGGAGGCTATTCGGCGGCAACGAAGCCCGCGCAGGCAGTTGCACAAAATCCACGGGTGCAGACCGCACCAGAATGACGACTGGCCCTCGCTCCAGACATCCCGTTGCAATTGATTTTCGCAGTTTGAATTTGAAGATTTGATTTCGACCACACGCTTAAGCCGTGAGGTCATTCAGGCGCCGCGCAGAGATTCGTGACGGCTGCGCAGCGGACGCAATAGTCGGATCATGGCAACGAGGCCGCCCTCCCCATGCCTATCGCATAGCTATTTGCCCTTGTAACAAAACTGTCACACAGCAAAACTAAACGATTGCCGGGGCCGCGGCCGCGGCCATTCGCCTCACCGCAGGGAGATCTTGATGCGCCGTTCACTGGTGTTGCTGTCCGCCGGACTGACAGTCTTGTCCACCGGACTTTCGACAGGACCTGCCTCTGCCCAGAACAACACGCCCCGAAACCTGATCCTGTTCATTCCGGACGGTCTGCGCGCGCTGAAGGTGACGCCGGAGACCGCGCCGGCGATGGCCGAGGTTCGCGACAAGGGCGTCAACTTCAAGAACTCGCATTCGCTGTTCCCGACCTTCACCATGGCCAACGGCTCGGCGATGTCGACCGGCCATTATCTCGGCGATACCGGCGTGTTCTCCAACACGATCTGGACTAACTATACGTCCGTCCCCGCCGGCGACACCGTGGTCCCCTTCATCGAGAACGACGCCGTGCTCGGCGACATCGACGAGCATTTCAAGGGCGACTATCTCAACGAAGAGACGATTTTGAAGATGGCCCGCGACAAGGGCTTCAGCACCGCGGCGATCGGCAAGGTCGGTCCGACCTACCAGTTCGACCACACTGACA
Organism: Bradyrhizobium sp. Pa8; assembly: GCF_052588265.1. NCBI lineage: Bacteria > Pseudomonadati > Pseudomonadota > Alphaproteobacteria > Hyphomicrobiales > Nitrobacteraceae > Bradyrhizobium > Bradyrhizobium sp. Pa8. The sequence continues at coordinate 5,716,009 of NZ_CP176767.1, forward strand.
AGCCCGAAAAGGCCGGCCTGCATTCGGTCGTGTTCGACGACTCCACCGGCGGCAAGAACGGCGTGGCGCTGTCGGACGAGGTGAAGGCGGCGCTGACCAAGGCCGGCCTGCCCCTCGCCACGCCGCCGCGCGGCGACAATTCCAAGGCGGGCGATGCCAAGACGCCCGGCACCGTTGTCGCCAACGTCGCGCAGCAGGCTTATTTCGCCGACGTCGCCGCCAAGGTCGTGCTGCCGATGTTCAAGGCGCGCAACAAGCCGTTCGTGCTGGTGTTCTGGTCGCGCGATCCCGACGGCAGCCAGCACAACACCGGCGACAGCCTCAACCAGATCAAGCCCGGCATCAACGGGCCGACCTCGATGGCCGGCATCAAGAACGCCGACGACAACCTCGCCCAGCTCCGCAAGGCGCTGGACGAGCTTGGGCTGGCCGCCAACACCAACATCATGGTCCAGGCCGACCACGGCTTCTCGACGATCTCCAAGGAGAGCAAGACCAGCCCCTCGGCCAAGGTCAGCTATGACGACACGCCGAAGGACTTCTTGCCGATGGGCTTCCTGGCGCTCGATCTCGCGAAAGCGCTCGACCTGCCGCTGTTCGACCCCAACGACAAGAACGCCGCCGTCACCGGCAACGCTCACCCGAAGGCCGGCAACGGCGTGCTCGGCAAGGATCCAACCAAGCCCGACCTCGTCGTCGCCACCAATGGCGGCTCGGACCTGATCTACCTGCCGAACAAGGACAAGAAGCTGGCGGCAAAGACGGTCAAGGCGCTGCTCGAGCAGGACTACGTCTCCGGCCTGTTCGTCGAGGACTCACTCGGCCGCTTCCCGGGCACGCTGCCGCTGTCGAGCATCAATCTGCGCGGCAAGTCGGCGACACCGACGCCGTCGATCGTCGTCAACTTCCGCTCCTATGCCAGCGATTGCGGCGAAGCGCCGACGAACTGCTCGGTGCAGGTCGCCGACACCGTGCTGCGCCAGGGCCAGGGCATGCATGGCAGCTTCAGCCGCGGCGACACCATGAACTTCATGGCCGCCATCGGTCCGGACTTCAAAGCCGGCTATGTCAGCCAGATCCCGGTGAGCAATGCCGACGTCGGCATGACGGCCGCCCAGCTCATGGGCCTGCGCGGCTCGCAGAACGGCGGCCTTGTCGGCCGCGTGATGTCGGAGGCCCTGCCCAACGGCATCGTGCCGAAGGCCTATACCGGCACGCTGAAGTCCAAGCCCGCCGAGGGCGGTCTGGCGACCGTGCTGAACTTCCAGCGCGTCGGCAGCCAGCGCTATTTCGACGCCGCCGGTTTCCCGGGCCGCACGCTCGGACTCGAGCCGGACGGCGGCAAACAGAAAACGGCGGGGAAATAACCCCGCCGCTGTCTGTCGCGCCTCGCAAGGGGCGCGACAGTCTCGTCTAACTCTTACATTCCCAGATCTTTTACATGCCGATGTCGAACACATTCGGCAATTGACCCGCCAAAGGCAGCGCAGTCGCGCCCAGGAAGGTCGCCACCATCGCCATCAGGCGACGGTTGTTCTGGCGCTTGCCGCGCATCTGTCCGGCGATCCACTCCAGCATCTCGCTGTTGACCTTGGCGGCGTAGGACGGCGCCCAGCTCTCGATCTCGGACTCTGCCGACAGCGCGACGCTGCGCGGCGGCACCTTCAGGCCCGAGGCGCTCGCGGCGTAATGGGCAACGGCCTTGGCGAGCAGGTCGTCGAACCGGCCGCCATCGGTGCGCTCGGTTGCGGCTTCATTGATCTCGAACAACGCCTCGGCTTCGGCGCGGCTGACCGGCTGGTCGTTGACGGCCGTGGCGGTCAGGATGCGCGCGCACCAGGCGGTGTCATCGGCATCGAGCGAGCGGGAAAAGTGGACCCGGCCCTTGGTGGTCGGGCCTTCGCCCGTGATCACGCCGTCGCGCACGACGGTCAATGCATGAGCCGCGGTATCGCGGCAGGACGGTTCGAGGGACGGCGACTCAACAGACTTATGCGCAGCGGCAGACATAGTTCACTTCCAGATTTCTTCTGATCGACCAGCATTTTCATGCGGGCGTAAAGGGGTGGTTAATGATTCGATACGGGGATCGCGACTTTTCTCAATGGTTGCCGATTAGTCGCTACGAGGACCATTTCGGTTCCGGAGGCGTCGGGGCGAGCGTGATGCGGGTCATAAACGGCTTTATGGGGGCAATCGAGACCGTACGGCTCCGGTCGAGATGTTTCGTCGCAGGCGCCGCTGTAACAGAAAGGTGCTAGGAAATCGGCCCTTCAGAGAAGGAATTCACATTTTACTTGAAGCGGTTCACTTGACGTTCACTTGGGGTCGCGGAGAGCCTATACTGACCGTGACGACCAAAGATAAATTCTCAAGTAACTTCAATGAGATGAGGTAGAACCATGACACTTCCGATCGGCACCACCGCGCCCGACTTCGAAGCCGAGACCACCGAAGGGAAGATCAAGTTCCACGACTGGATCGGCAATAGCTGGGCACTCCTGTTCTCGCACCCCAAGGACTTCACGCCGGTTTGTACGACCGAACTCGGCGCGCTTGCCAAGCTGAAGCCGGAATTCGACAAGCGCGGCGTCAAGCTGATGGGCCTCTCGGTCGATCCGGTCGACCGCCATTCCAAATGGTCGGAGGACATCAAGGAGACGCAAGGCGCCGCCCCCAACTACCCGATGATCGGCGACACCGACTTCAACGTCTCCAAGCTCTACGAGATGCTGCCGGCCTCGACCTCGGGCGATCCCCTCACCCGCACGCCGGCCGACAACCAGACTGTCCGCAACGTCTTCATCATCGGGCCGGACAAGAAGATCAAGCTGGTGCTGGTCTATCCGATGACCACAGGTCGGAATTTTCAGGAGATTCTGCGCGTCATCGACTCGCTTCAGCTGACGGCGAAGCACCGCGTCGCCACGCCGGCCGACTGGACGCAGGGCGAGGACGTCATCATCGCCGGCTCGGTCTCCAACGACGAGGCGAAGACGATCTATCCGCAGGGCTGGAAGGAACCCAAGCCCTACATCCGCATCGTGCCGCAACCGAAGTGACTTTTGGCGGTCGCGGATGGCGACCGCAAAAAAGTCATCCCGGGGCTATGCGTCAGCATCGAACTCAGGTGCACAATTGCGCACCTGAGGATCTCGAGATTCCCTGGTGCGCCATTGCGCACCAGGGTTCGATCCTGCGGATCGCCCCGGAAATGACTGAGTTGGATTAGGCCGCGTGCACGCGGTCGAGGAAGCTGTCGACCTCGGCCTTCAGATGCAGGCTCTCGCCTGACAGCGCCTGGGCAGAGGCAAACATCCGGCTCGAGGTCTCACCCGTCTCGCTCGCGCCCTTGGCGGCGTAACGGACATTGACCGCGACATCGGCGGTGCCGGAGGCCGCAGCGCGAACGCTCGCCGCGATGTTGTGGGTGGCGCTCCTCTGCTGCTCGACTGCGGCCGAGATCGAGCCCGCGATGCCGCTGATGCGCTCGATGGTTTGGCCGATCGCCTTGATGGCGGTGACCGATTCCTCCGTTGCAAGCTGCATGCTGGCGATCTGGTTCGAGATCTCGTCCGTCGCCTTGGCGGTCTGGCCGGCGAGCGTCTTGACCTCCTGGGCCACCACCGCGAAGCCGCGGCCGGCGTCCCCGGCGCGCGCAGCCTCGATGGTGGCGTTCAGCGCCAGAAGATTGGTCTGCTCCGCGATCGAGGTGATCAGCTTGACGACGTCGCCGATGCGCGCCCCCGCCTCCGAGAGCTGCGTCATGCGCTGATCGGTGGCTTCGGCCTGCCGTACCGCCTCGGCGGAGATCTCGTTCGATTCCTGCACCCGGCGGGTGATCTCGGAGATCGCCTGGGACAGTTCGTCGGAGGCCGAGGCCGCCGTGCGCACGTGCTCGGAGGCGTTCTCGGAGGCGCCGGCCGACTGCGCCGACAGATCGGCGGTGGAGCGCGCGGTGTCGGTGAGTTGCCGCGCCACCCGCTCGAACTCACCGGAGGAGTTCAGCACCTTGTCGAGGATGCCGCCGACGCTGCCGCGGAACTGCTCGACGAAGTTGCGCAGCTCCGCCTTGCGCTGCTCTGCCGCGGCAGCCGTGGCCGCGGTCTGCTCGCTGCGCAGGCGTGCCCGCTCCAGCGAGTTGCTCTTGAATACGGCGACCGTACGGGCGATCTCGCCGATCTCGTCGGCGCGATCCTCGCAATCGATCTCGACGTCGCTCTTGCCTTCGGCCAGCGCCGTCAGCGAGCGCGTGACCGAGGTGAGCGGCCTGGTGACACGGCGGACGACCAGCAAGGTGAGGACCAGGACCAGGAGCGCGGCAATGCCGGCCGCAATCGCCATGCTCTCGATGGCCTGGGTCAGCATGCTCTCGAGCTGCGCCATCGGGATGCCGACATAGAGAATGCCGACGACCTTGCCGGTGGCATCAGCGACCGGGAAATAGGCGGTCATGAACGTTTTGCCGAACAGCGTGGCCGGGCCCTTGTACGCCTCGCCGCGGCGCAGGACGGCCTGCCCGGGATGATCGGCGGCAAGCTGGGTCCCGACAGCGCGGTCGCCGTTCTCCTTCTTCACGTTGGTCGAGCGGCGGACAAACTGCCCGCTCGCATCGTCGAACACGAACAGGGTCGCGTTGCCGCCGACATAGGACACCGCGCGATCGACGATGGCGTGATCCCTGAACTCCGGCATTTTGGGAATCTCGGCGCGGGCCAGCCCGCCATCCCGCATCGTGATCTTCGCGTCGGGAACGACCTCGGCAAAAGCCAGGGCCAGCGTGCGCAAATTGGCCTCGATGTCGCGCAGCGCACGATCGTTGAAGGCGGAGGTGAGCGACCAGTAGCCGGCGCCGACCACGAGCGCCGTGTTCACGGCGATCAGCAGCACGGCGCACAGGACGGCCTTGGTACCCAGCTTGAATTGCGGCAAGAGCTTTGCCGTCGCACGGTTGGACATGAATGGAACTACCCCCGGAATTCTTGCATATTCATGCAATCGGCTTACGACCGAATTAACGACGGTTCACACCGCCGCACGCGGCATGCTTGCCAAATTGTAAACGAGGCCTGCCCTGACCACGCCAAGCGCGCCGCCTGTCATCGTCTGGTTCCGCGATGACCTCCGCCTGTCCGACCATCCCGCCCTCCATGCTGCCGCCAAGACAGGCGCGCCGGTGATCTGCCTCTATGTGATGGATGAGATGGCCGGACGGGTGCCGGGCGGCGCGACGCGCTGGTGGCTGGCGCAGTCGCTGCGGGCGCTCGGCGCCGAGATCGCAACGCGCGGCGGATCTCTGATCCTGCGCAAGGGGCCGGCGGCCAAGGTGATCCCCGAAGTGGCGCGCGAGAGCGGAGCCGCAATGGTCTACTGGAACGGGGTCGCGCAGGCGCCACACCAGGCCGTCGAGAAACAGCTCGAAGCGGCGCTGGCAAAGCTCGGCGTGGACTCGCAGAGCTTCCCGGGCGACTTGCTGGTCCCACCCTCGGCGATCCGCAACAAGGAGGGCCGCGGCCTTCGCGTCTTCACGCCGTTCTGGCGGCGGGTGCTGTCGCTGGGCGACCCGCCCAAGCCTCTGCCCGCACCGCGGGAGCTACGCCCCGCGCCGCGGCTCGCCAGCGACGCGCTGGAGAGCTGGACGCTCGAGCCGACAAAGCCCGACTGGGCTGGCGGCCTGCGCCAGACCTGGACCCCGGGTGAAGCCTCGGCCCGCGTACGCCTCCGCGACTTCCTCAAGCACACCGCACGCGTCTATGTCGGCGATCGCGACCGTCCGGATCGCGAGGGGACTTCAAGCCTGTCGCCTCACTTGAGGTTCGGCGAGCTCAGCCCGCGCCAGGTCTGGCACGCCGCGCGCTTTGCCGCAGCGGAGAATCCTGCGATCGGGCCCGGCGTCGAAAAGTTCCTGAGCGAACTCGGCTGGCGCGAGTTCTGCCGCCATCTCCTCCACGATCACCCGAGCCTTGCCACCGAAAACCTGCAAACGAATTTCGATGGCTTTCCCTGGAAGGGAGACAAGAAAGCGCTCGCCGCCTGGCAGCGCGGACGCACCGGCTATCCCATCGTCGACGCCGGCCTGCGCGAGCTCTGGCGCACCGGCGTGATGCACAACCGGGTGCGGATGGTGGTGGCGTCCTTCCTGGTCAAGCATCTCCTGATCGACTGGCGCGACGGCGAGAGCTGGTTCTGGGACACGCTGGTCGATGCGGATGCCGGCAGCAATCCCGCCAACTGGCAATGGGTCGCCGGCTGCGGCGCCGACGCTGCGCCCTATTTCCGCGTATTCAATCCAACTCTCCAGGGCGAGAAGTTCGATCCTGATGGAGCCTATGTCCGGCGCTGGGTGCCCGAGCTGAAAGACGTGCCGTCCAAGCTGATCCACCAGCCCTGGCAGGCTTCACCGATCGAGCTTGCGAGCGCGGGCGTCACGCTCGGCAAGACCTATCCGCAGCCGATCGTCGATCACGCGAAGGGGCGCGAGCGCGCGCTCGCCGCCTACGCAAGGATCCGCAAAGGTTGAGCGCTGCTTTGACACGATTTTGAAACCCGCTATCGTCATCGCTCCATACAAACCGTGGGGGACGATATGGACGACGAGAAGCCGATCACCGAACAGGCGCTGGACACGATCACCACCGCCGTGGAGACGACCAAGGACGCCGCTGTCACCGCCGTCAAGCAGGTCAGGAAAGCCGCCAAGAAGGTCGCGAAGAAAGTAGCGCCGAAGAAGGCTTCCAAGAAGAAAGCCAAGAAGGCATCCAAGAAATCTGCGAAGAAGGCTGTAAAGAAGTCGTCGAAGAAGGCGGCCAAGAAGACTGCAAAGAAGGCCACCAAGAAGTCTGCGAAGAAGGCTGCCAAGTCGAAAAAGAAGGCTAGGAAGGCCAAGCGCTGATCGCAGCGCTCGAGCAGGTCTCCGGGTGCGGGCGCGCCCGGAGACTTCTCCCGCCCCCTACCCTCGCCGCTTGGCGGCGCGCCGGCCCGGGTGGTGCTCTCCCTTCGGATCGCGGAATTCGCTGCGATGGCCGCGCCGGTCCTCCTTGGCGAAGCGCCTCCGCTTCTCGGGTGAGCCGAACTGCTTGATCACCTTCCGGCCGTTGACCTTCTTGATGACATAGCCGCCTTCCGTCATCGAGAACGGCGCCTTGAGCGACCCCATATGGTCGAATTTGGTGCCGCGGGGATGCTCGAACGGTTCGAACCAGGACGGATAGACGAAGTTCGACATCGGAAAGCCGTTGACGAGAAAAGACTCCTCTTCCACGGCGTCGCAGACCTCGTAGGCATATTGGGTGTGCCGGGTCTTGTCGGCCCACAGGTTGGCCATGGGATCGAGCACCATCTCGAACAGTTCGTGCGACGCCGCCAGGCTGACCGGATCGTCCTCGCCGAGTGCCTTCAAAAAGATCTTTGAGATCGGCTGGCCGCGGTGCGTCAGCTCGTGCCGCCCGAGGAAGTTCTTGTGGGTGGCGTCGTCAAAATAGAGCAGCTGCCAGTCCGTCGGCTTCGGCTTGCGGGTGACGTCGAGGTCGATGGGATAGCCCCAGACCGGCAGGAAATGCTCGTCGTAGCATTTCTGGAGCGCCGCTGTGAGCCTCCCCATCATCCGCTCGCTCATCATCTCCTCCGCGTAGTTGATGCAGGCAATCCGGACCGGCCTCAAGGACCTGCCGAGCAGCGCGCGTCTCGCTTTTTTCATGGAAATCACCTTGCGAAAGGGAAGCTGAAATCAGTCCAGCCTAGCACGAGCGCGCACCGCACGTCAGGGATGTATTCCGACGCACTAGCCTGCCTGACTAGAAACGCCGGTTGACCACGAACACCGCCGCCGCGCACATCGCCATGCCGGCAATCGCCAGCGCATCGAGCTTCTCCCCGAACAGCAGATAGGCCATCAGCGCCGTGACGGCGGGCACCAGGTAGAACAGGCTCGCAACCGAGGTCGCCGCAGCGTGGCGGATCAGCCAGTACAACAGCCCGATCGATCCGATCGAGAGCGCCACGGCGAGCCACGCAAGCGCGAGCACGAACTCCCGCGTCCAGTGCACCACGCGGTCCTCGAACAGGAAGGCGCCGACAGCGAAGAAGACGGTGACGGCGACATATTGCACGAGATTGCCGGCGCGCCAGTCGATGTGGTTGCAGTAGCGGCGCTGATAGAGCGTGCCGAGCGTGATGCTGATCAACGAGACCACGGAGGCGAGCCAGCCGAGCCCGGCCTCGCCGGTCATCGGGCGGCCGTGCAGGATCAGCACTACGCCGCCGAGGCCAAGCACGAGCCCCGCCCATTGCACCGGCGTCACGCGTTCGCCGAGCCAGCGGTTGGCGATGGTCGAGGTCAGGATCGGCTGAAGGCCCGGAATCAACGCCGAGAGTCCGGCCGGGATCGAATGCGCGATCGCAATCGCTGTGCCGCCGAGATAGAAGCCGTGGACGAGAATGCCGGCAACGGCGCTATGCGCGACGTCGACACGGTCCGGCCATTTCGGTCGCGCAATTGCTGCGATGATCCCCATCAGGCCGACCACGATCGCCATGCGAATGGCGAGATAGGTCAAGGGATCGGCGTTGTTGATGACGTATTTGGTGCCGATGAATCCGGTGCTCCAGAGCACGACGAACAGGATCGGCGCGGCGCGGGCGGTCAGGGCTTCTTGATTATGGTTCATTGCCGCCCTCATTGCCCGACCGGGGCCTGTGCGGCAATGCGAATTTCCAGACGAGCGATGCTGCGCTGCGACGGACAGCGGGCGCGCAGCTCAGCCGCTCACCATTCTTCCGGACAGGGGTCGATGATCTTCCAGAGCTCGACACCGTTCTTGATCTTCTTCATGTCGGTGGTGAGCCCGCCATTGCGGCGGATCCAGTCCTTCACCGTGTTGGGGTAGTAGGACATCAGGTCGGACGTCCCCTCCGCGCTGGTGACCTTGATGCCGAAGGTGAAGGCCTTGTCGTAATAGGCCTGATGGAAGCCGAGGCTGGCGCGCGGCGTCACGCAGATCTTGTTCATCGGCACCATGCCGAGCACCAGGGTGCAGGCCGAGTTGCAGATGCCGTCGATGATGACGCGCTCACCCTTCTCGCGGACGCGCTTGTACTTGGCCTTGTACTCCTCGACGTAGCCGCCGTGGTCACGGGTGATGTGCAGCTCGGCGCGCGCCGGCGTGGCGGCGGCGACGGAGAGCAACAGCAGGCTCAAAAGCGTGATGCGCATGGTGCGTGACGGCGAAAGCCTTCAGGAATGGACCGGCCTCGAAGGACCCCCAAAGGGCCGGCGACAGGATTCTTAAGCGAATTCTCTTTGGCCATACTTGTGTGGGGAATTCGTTAAGCATCCCGAAAAGGCCAAAAATGGGCAGCCTTCGACCCTCCTTCCGGCAATTCTGTCACACCCACCCGGGAATCTGCGGGATTGGCCCCGATTTCCGGGCGCTGGACGGGTGTTCCGGCCGCCCGAAATGGCTATAAACACCTGACCTATTCGCGCCGGTTCCGGAGAATCGAGATGAGCACGTTGAAGCTTGTAGCCGCGGTTGCTGCCCTGTCGGCCGCAATCCTCGCCCCCAGCCTTGCGGAGGCGCGGGGACACCACCGGTACCACCGCCACTACACCAACCCGCTGCCCTACCCGATCAGCTATCTGCACAATTACGGGCCCGGCATCACCCCCGGTACCTTTGCCTATTACGACGGCCCATCGACCAACCGCTGCTACCAGAGCGCGGCCACTTATATCGGCCAGGACGGTCGCCGGCACCCCTGCTTCTGAGGAGCGCTGGCGCGTCCTCTGCGGGTGCCGCTATTTGGCGGCGCCCGACAGCAGCAATTGCTTCTCGATCTCGTAGACCGGCAGCTTGACGAGGTCCTTGCCGACCTCGCCCTGAAGCGCCTTGCGCACCACGACCGAATAATCGGCGCGGATCATGCCGAGCGCGCGTGGTGAGGCCACCATGGTCAGGGCCGAGGTCTCGCCCGCGCTGACGGCGGCATCGAGCCGGCCGGCCAGGCTCCGCAGGAAGGCGCGCTCGGCCTCATCGTGCCAATCGGTCTGCTCAACCGAGCTGCGCGCGCCGCCGACGGCGGCGTTCAGCCGGCCCGGCGCATCGGCCCCTTGCGCACCGGTCGAGGGATTGGGCTGCTCATGCACCTCCCGGGTGTGGAGGTTCGGAAACATCTCGTCGCCGAGGTTTTCCAGAATGAGTGCCTTGCGCCCGTCGCACACGATCAGCCAGTCACCCTTGTCTATTCTCATCTTGTCCATCTCGCGAGCCTGCTCTTCGAATTCCTCGAAGCGCTGGCTCCGGCAAGATTAAGGATGAAGTTGTGCCGGCGATTTGCGCAGGATCAAGGATGAACGCGATGTCCTGCCACGCAGCGCCAGTACAAGCGCAGCATTGGTCACGCGCGCGAACCTCGGATAGTCTGGCAAAGCGAAAGGTCAGGCCTGCGGCGAGCTTGCTGAAGATTTGTTCATCAGCATTACATTTCGGTTCCGCCACAATTTGATCAGAACAACTTCGATATCCTGTATTGCGTAAGCAGAGGAAGACATCATGAATCTCAAGACTGGCCTCGTCGCCGCATCCCTGTTCGGTGCCATCATGGCATCGCCGGCGGCGTCCGCCATGCCCATCGCGCCCGCACCTGCGACGCCGCAGGTCTCCGACGTCGAGCAGGTCCGCATGGTCTGCGACGCCTGGGGACGCTGTTTCTGGCGCCCGAACTATTATGGGTATTACGGCCCGCGGCCGTATTACGGGCCCCGGTATTATGGGTATGGGCCACGCGCCTATGGGCCTCGCTATTACGGACCACGCTATCGCCGCTGGTGATTTCTGAAGGGGCCCTCGGGCCCCTTCGCTTTTGCGAGATCGCGCGTTGCGTCCATTCGCGTGCTCGCGGTGCGTAGAGCGATTCCAAAACTGATCTAGATCAAAGATGAAATTCGCCGTGCCGCCATTCTACGTCGATGGCGGATTTCATTGTTTTCCGATGCCCCCAGACGGGCATGAATGTGCAGACGCATCTCGAGAGGCAGCCAAAGCTTGACGAGCAGAGGCCTGACGAGCGGAGGCTTGAGGGGCGGCGGCTCGAGGGACGGAGCTTCGAGTCCTTCGCCTGTCCCGCCTGCACGCGTCTCCATTTCATCGACCTCGCCTCAGGCCAACCGATGAACCGGGACCGTTGACGGTGACATCGACCTGCCGCGCCGCGTGGCATGATGTCCGCAATACTACGGCCCGGAATCCGGTTTACTGAATCATCCTGTTTCGCCATTGATTGCGATGTATTGAATTTCATTTAATTGTCACATTTCAGCATCCGGCCAGAAGCATGTTCTTCGACGCTCTCGCCCCCTCCTCCGCCCTCCAGTTGATCCGGTTTTCCGATGTCGACGCGTTTCGGCCAGCCGAGTCGATGGAAGACGCCCGCAGCATTCCGCTCGACGTCGCCAACTTCGCTGCAGCGCGCGCGATCGTGAACCTGCCGGGGTGCCGGATCATCGTGGCGAGGTCGTTTGCGCGGATTCTCGATACCGCCTATCGCGCACCGGGCGGCATGGTGATCCTGCCGATGACCGACGATCTGCGCGCCAGCTCGAGCGGGATCGATCTCGACTCGCGCTTTTTCATCGCGTTGCGCGGCAATCATCATTGTCATTTCGTCGAGCATCAGACCAATTACCACGCGCTGATCATGTTCTCCCCCGCGCTCAGGGATCGCGGCTGGTTCGATCGCGCCGATTCATTGTGGGTTCGCATCGCGGACCCCGTGGCGCATCTCTACGCGCGTCAGCTTGTTCTCGACATCCTGCGGACCGCGTCCATAGAGCCGCACATGTTCGAAACCACAGAGGTCGCCGCGCATCTCCAGGAGGGCCTGCTGCTCGCCCTCGACGACCTGTTCCAAATTGACCCGTCGTCTGACCGCACCGCCCCGAATGCAGGCGCGCGATCAGCCAGGCTCGTGCAGCAGATCGACGATTACGTCGCGGCCTATCCGACCGCTCCGATCTATACGGCCAATCTCGCCGGTGAGTTGGGCGTTTCGGTCCGAACGCTCGGCGGCGCGGTGAGCAAGGTGCGCGGCATGAGTCTGCATCAATACATCCGCCTGAAGCGGCTGTGGGCCACACGCTCGCGGCTCCTGAAGGGCGGCGGCGCAACGGTCGCCACATGCGCACGCGCCCAGGGATTTCATCACCTCGGCGAGTTTGCCGCGGCCTACCGCGCGATCTTCCACGAGGCGCCCTCCGACACGCTGGCACGGGCCCGGCACACCGGTTTCTCTGCGAACTGACACCGCAGGCGCGACGCCGATGGCTTGCCTTGACCACGCGTCGGGCGGCTATGGAACAGGTTCCCTCGAATGACGTTGTCAGGTCCGAGCAGTGCGCCGCCAGCCAGCCCCGCGGGCGCGCTGAGAAACCCCGCACGCCCAACGCGCGGGGTTTTTCTCGCCGTCAATCAAGTGGTTCAGGGAAGAGAATGTCCATCAACCGTAACGTCCTGTTTCTGATCATCGGCGCTCTGGTCGTCACGGCAGCCGTGCTCGGCTACAACCTCTACCAGGCGAAGAAACAGCCCGACGGCCTGCAGATCAATGTCGGCCCCAATGGGCTGAAGATCCAGGGCAAGTAAGGGGACCCGCGGATCGAGCCGGCCGGGCCTCGAGGCTCCGGCCTGGCAAGTGGCGCGCTCGGAGAGATTCGAACTCCCGACCCTCGGAATCGAAATCCGATGCTCTATCCAGCTGAGCTACGAGCGCCCCGGCCCGGTCATTGGGCCGCAACCGAGAAGCGCCGGACCGCGGCTGGCAAGCCAGCACACCGGGCGACGTTCGGATTGGTTCGAATTAGCAGAGAGACTGACCAATAAAAAGCCCTTCCCGTCTCGTTTCGAGACGGGTCAGAGGCGTTCCTACCAGGTGCTGTTGAAGAAGCCGAACTGCGGCCGCTGCGCCACCATCATCATCGGGCGGCCCTGCTGCGGCGCCGGATGCGACCTGGCGACCTTGCGCTTGGGCTGAGCCGTAGCCTGCGGGGGCTGGGCCTGGGCTTGCGGCTTGGCATCGGCCTTCCTGGCGGCATCCTTCGGGGCCGGCGTAAACTGGGCGAAGGTCTCGCGCACCCGCGCCTTGGCCGACATCTCGGCCAGTCCCGGCGAAGCAGCTTCCTGCACCGACGGCTGAGGCGCGACGACCGCAGCGGTCTTCACTGCGGGTGCGGCAATCGTGGGCTGGCTGGTGTCGAGCACGACACGCTCAGGCAAATGGCGATCCGACCGGATCCGGATCAGCGGCTGATCGTTGCTTGCGGTGACAATGGCCGGTGCGCCCGGTTGCGATGGCAGAACGTAACCTGCCGCGAACAACAGTGCGAGCAAGGCTCCACCGACGAAAACGAAGTACCTGAAAATGGGCATCGGCCACGCTCCGCCCCCCGCATCCCCGCGTGGGCTCTTCGCCTTAAACAGGCGATACTCTAATTGGTTCCTGCACCCGGCCCTTGGTTCAAATGGCAACGCCAAGTTTTTCGGCCAAGGGTTGCGGACAGTAACTTTTCCGCTACCAGGAACTTACGCGCGCCGTGCGGCGACCAGCGAACACTTCGCCTGATCGGCGTTAACGTTGATGAAGCCGACAGGCACACGCGCAAAGGTCTTGCGGCTCTTCATCGTTACCGTGTCGGCAAGCACGCGGCTGCGGTCGGTGAGATGACTGCCATCGCGCCGCGTGAACGCGCAGACGATCTCCAGATCCTTAACGGCATAGTCATTGTCGTTTCGCAGCGTGAACGTCACCAGCGCCTTCGAGCCGAGCCCGCCACGGCGCCAGGTCTGCGATGAGATTTTGAGGCGATCGAGTTCTGCCGCAGCTGGAGCCTGAGCTTCGGCAATCGGCGAGACCGCCGCCGCCGCACTGCCTGGAGGTGCCGGTTCGACCGTTGCCACGTCAGACTTCATCGGCTCGGCGCTGTTGCCCCTGGAGAGCGGCAGCAGCATCCACACGCCGCAGCCGACGATGATCGCCGCCAGTAGCCAGAGCAGGCTTCGCCCGAACGAGACGCTCGCGATCGTCACAGCTCGCGCCAGGCGCTCGCCGCTCCCGGCGAAACGTCCCCACCCGATCCAATCAAACCTGGCGTTCATGGCTACATCACCGACCGCGGCCGGAGCCCGTTCGACGACGGACTCGGCCACTGCTTACCTTAATCCGGGAGACGAACTAAGGTTCCCGCGCTCATGCCGAGTCGGCAAGGACGGTGGCGATCACCAGCCAGGGCCGCTAACATGCGCTGCAACATCGAAGACCCCGTTGGGAGAACATGAAATGCCAGTCGTCGTCACTTGGGATCACGTCCATCTGCGCAGTCCCGATCCGGAGGCCACAGCGGCCTGGCTGCGGGACATCCTCGGCGGCGAGATTGTGCGCGCACCGGGACGGATCGACGTGAATCTCGGCGGCGCAAAGATCTTCATCGCATCGCTCGAGGGCGACAACGCCGTCAACCCGCCGCCACCGCACCCGCATCAGGGCCTCGACCATTTCGGTCTCACCGTGAAGGACATCGACGCCGTCGCGGCCGAGATCAAGGCCAAGGGCGTCACCTTCACGCGCGAGCCGACCACGATCCGGCCCGGCGTGCGCATCTGCTTCATCCGCGGCCCGGAAGGCATCTCCATCGAGCTGCTCGAGCGCGACAAGAAATATACCTGACCCGTCGCCTCATCTGGCGCCTCATCTGAGGTCGACGAGAAGCCGGGCGTGCTATCGCCCGGCTAACTCATGCTGCCGGGCATAAAGCAGCGGATGGCGACGCCCATGTAACCGTAGATCGGCCACACCATGGTGCGCCCGACCCGGTTCGGCTCCGAGATGACGGCCTCCTCGGGCACGTCAACCCAGACAAGTTCCTGCTGCTGGCCGTCGAGCACGTGGCCCAAGCGCGGGATGCGGACACGATAGTGTCCGTCCTTGCTCTCCCAGTCAGTGTCCGAGAGCGCTGAGCCGTCGGGCATCGGAGCAGCAAGGCCCCTTGCCGCTGCGCAGGCCGTCGAACCACGCCTTCAATTCGGCATTGGTGTTGACGAACTGGCCGCGGTCGCGCGCATGGCCCGAAGAGGCTGCGAGCGCGATCAAGGCCAGGGCGCAAGCGAGGCTGGCCTTGCTTCGCCAGCGTGGCGCACCGCCAGTCGGCCGTTGTGTTTCGCAAATCGTGGGACGCACATCGTGGGACGCACACTGTACAGACGCGGCTCATCGCCGCCGGAATCGATCCAGTTGCTCACGTTTGTCTTGCTCCAGCACCCCGCGGCCAGTGCAACAATGGTCATGCATTTCGCGGGCCAACTTGATTCGCAACGACGGGCCTCGCGTCATGATCAGACCGTCATGATGGTGTCATAGACAAGCCGGGACAACTACGGCTGGCGGCAGCAAGATCGCACCGCCGCCCGGCAAACTGCCGCGTTGCGCGCGGGAACGCGCTTTGGCATAAAAGCTCTACCGGTTACGCCGTTGGGCGATGGCGGC
Organism: Bradyrhizobium sp. Pa8; assembly: GCF_052588265.1. NCBI lineage: Bacteria > Pseudomonadati > Pseudomonadota > Alphaproteobacteria > Hyphomicrobiales > Nitrobacteraceae > Bradyrhizobium > Bradyrhizobium sp. Pa8. The sequence continues at coordinate 5,731,540 of NZ_CP176767.1, forward strand.
CGGCCTGTGGGACGTGATGAAGAACGGCCTCTATTCGATTCACGTGAACCTGCTCGATGGTCGAGCCGGCAAGGGCAGCGGCGTGATTCTTTTTCGCGACGGCAAGATCCTTGGCGGCGATGCCTACCTCTATTACACCGGCAGCTACGTCGTGAAGGACGACCACACCTTCAAGGGCGAGGTGCTGGTGCAACGGCACACCTCGCCGCGTGGCGATGACAATCCGCTGTTCGGCGGCCCTGCCCCGGTCGGCATCGGCGTCAGCGGGACCTACACGGACACCCGCGCGGAGATGACGGGCACAGCGCTCGTCGGCAAGGCCAGCCTGATTTTCGGCGCCACGCTGCACAAGCTCGCAGAAGCCGATTAGGCGCGGGACTATTCCGCAGCCTGCTCGAGCGGCGCGGTGCGCGGCAGGATGATCTGGATGCGCGTCCCCTCGCCCGGCTCGGAATCGAGATCGAGTCGCCCGCCGAGGCGATTGGTGACGATGCTGTAGACGATGTGCAGTCCGAGGCCGGTGCCGCCCTGGTCGCGCCGCGTCGTGAAGAACGGATCGAAGGCGCGGCGGCGGACGTCGAGCGACATGCCGCAGCCATTGTCCGAGAAGATGATCTCGACATTGTCCTTGCCGGACTCGCGCACCTGGATGTCGATGATCCCCGGCCGGCCGTCCGGGAAGGCGTGCGCCACCGAATTGAGAAACAGATTGGTCAGCACCTGGCCATACGGGCCGGGATAGCTGTTCATGGTCAGGCTCGGCTGGCACTCAACGTTGAGCGTCAGATTGTGTTTGCGCAGGCCCGGCCGCAGGCTCATCACCACCTGCTCGGTGAGGTCGCCGAGATCGAAGCTGCGCTGGTCCGAGTAGTTGCGGTCGGCCGCGACCTGCTTGAACGACTGGATCAACTCCGCCGCGCGGTTCAGATTGGAGACGAGCTGCGAGGACGCATCGCGGCTGGTGTTGAGGAAGTCGTTGAGCGTGGAGCGACGGAGCTCGCCGCGCTCGACTTCGGAGGTGAACATCGCGGTCTTGCGCTCCAGCGCGGATGCGACCGTGAGGCTGATACCGACGGGATTGTTGACCTCGTGGGCGACGCCGGCGACGAGCCGTCCGAGCGCGGCGAGCTTCTCCGCCTCGATCAGCGAGGCCTGGGTCTCGCGCAGGTTTCGCAACGCGGTCTCGGCGGATTCCTTGGCTTTGCGCATCTCCTGCTCGCCGCGCTTGCGCTCGCCGATGTCGAGCGCCACGGTGACGATCCGCTCGATCTCGCCGTCGGCATCGAGCAGCGGCAGCTTGTTGACCAGCCATTGCCGCATGTTGCCGGAGGCGTCCTTGTACTCCTCTTCGTAGAAGCCGAGACCTTTTCGAAGCCTGAGCACCCGCTTGTCGTTCTCGTCGGTCTTGGCTGCGCCGTAGCGCGACATCAGATCCGCGGTGGTGCGGCCGAGCGCATCGGCGGGCTCGATGCCGAAGATGCCGGCCATGTAGCGGTTCATAAGCACGTAGCGCAGCTCGCGGTCCTTGACGTTGATGACCGCGGGCACGGTGTCGATGACCTGCTGGAGCAGGCGCCGGCCTTCGGCGATGGCGTCTTCCGCCCGCTTCTGGTCGGTGATGTCGCGCAGCGTGCCCTCGTAGCGGACGATGTTGCCCGCCTCGTCCCGCACGCCCGTGGCGCTGTCGGAAAGCCACAGGATGTTGCCACTGCGCTGGCGCACCTGGTACTCGAACTCGCGGACGATGCCGTCGCGCGCCATCAGCCGCTGATATTCGGCGCGAGCCTCGGGGTGGACGTAGATGGTGTGGGCGATGTCGTTGATGCTGTCGATGAGCTGCTGCGGGCTGTCATAGCCCATCATCCGCGCCAGCGCCGGATTGGCGTTGAGGAGATCGCCGGCCGGCGTCGTGACATAGATGCCGTCGACCGAGCCCTCGAACAGCTTGCGGTAGCTCTCTTCGGCCAGGCGCTGCTCGGTGAGCGCCCGCACCGCCGCCTCGCGCGCCATGTCGGCCTCCTCCAGCGCGCGGCGGAACACTTCGGCCGCGCGCGCGATGTCGCCGATCTCGTTGTCGAGGTCGGCCGACGGGATCGAGGTGTCCTTCTCGCCCGCTGCGAGCGCGCGGATGGATCTCGCGATCTTCGCAAGCGGCCGGACAGTCCGCCGCACCACGAAGCCGGCCGCGAGAATGCCGATCAAGACGCCGATGGTGCCGAACACGATGCTCTGCCACCGCGCCTCCGTCAGCGTGCGGGCGAAATCGCGCGACAGCACGTGGCCGCGCCTGGCGCTGACCTCGCGCAGGAGTTCCGTGACGCGGCCGATCAGGCGGCCCTCGGTGCCCAGCACCTCGCGGTCGATATCGGCGATCTGCCGCTCCCGGACCGCCACCGCGATGATGGCCTCGGCATAGTCGTTCACGGCCGTCTTCAGCCTGGCGTCCGCGATGTCCATCGCTCGCATTCCCTGCGCGGCCTGCTCGGCGGCGGACGGGTTGCGCGCGAGCAGCCCGAGCGCGATCTGGCTCTGCGCCTCCGACAGGCGGGAGGCGAGCTCGCGGTCCGCCGCGGCTCCGACGGCCACGTCGAACCGGTCGCGCAGCGGCGGCAGGCCGGCGAGCAGCTGGGCGCGGCGGTCGATCAGGGTCGAGATCCGCTCGAGGCCATTGCGATAGGTCGCAAGGCGTTCGGTGACCCCGTCGATCATGTCCTGCTGTTCGGGCGCGAGCTCGATGCGGGTCTTCTTCAGGATGTCGCTGAGCGTCGCGGCCGCCTCGCCCACCTGCTTGAACTGGGTGCCGGCGCCGGGATCGGTGACGAAGTCGCGCGCGGCGAGCCGCAGCTCGTTCATGCGGCGGTCGATGTCCTCGGCGAGGTCGCCGACGCTCTGGAGCCGCTGCAACTCGGCGAAAGTCGTATCGATGTGCCGGATCGCGATCACGCTCGCGGTCGAGGTGACGATGATCACCGCCAGCACCAGGAGGAAGCTGCCGAAGGTGAGCTGGCCGATGGAGAGCGAGAATGTTCGCTTTTTCTCAGGGGTCGGCGTCAATTCGGCGGACATTGGGGCTTTTGAGGACCGGGCTATTGGAGGCCCAATATACGATGGTTTGCGGCCCCGGGGGAACATGCCTCGAGCTGCCGAATATCCTTAATATCGCGAGCCCGCCGCCCTTGTCCCCTCCCGATTATGACGTTTTGACACTGGCCGGCCGCCGGGCCGGGATCGTCATGGCGGCGACGCCGAGGACGACGCAGGCAAGCCCGATCCAGGCGGTCCGGCTCAGGGTTTCGCCGAGGAAGGCGACACTGATGGCGACCCCGATGGGCACGCGCAGATACGCCTGCGCGGTGGTGCCGACCGAGCCCAGCGTCTGGATCAGGCGGAAGTAGATCGCGAACGCCGCCGCAGTCGAGAAGGTTGCCAGCGCGAGCAGCGCCAGCACGGAACTCAGCGAGGGCGACAGCGTCCAGGGCTGTTCGACGATCAGCGAGGCCGGGATCAGCGCCGCCGCACCCGCCAGCAGGGAGCCGGCGGCCGGTGCCATCGGATCGAGACCTTTAAAACTGCGGCCGAAGATCGCGGCGCAGGCGTAGCAGATGGTGGCAGCGACGATGGCAGCCTCCGCGACCAGGCCATTGCCGACGTCGTGGAAAGCGTCGACGCCGACGATCAACAGGATGCCCGCCATGCCGGCAACCACGCCGAAAAGTTTTCGCGGCGTCGTCACCTCGTGGCGCGTGACGACGGCCGTGAGCAGGAAGGTGAAGATCGGCCCGGCCGAGTTGAGGATGGTGGCGAGCGACGCGTCGACATGGCGTTCGCCCCAGGCGATCAGCGTCCACGGGATGACGCTGTTGAGGACGGCCTGGAACGCGAAGCGCTGCCAGGTCGCGGCATCCGTGGGCATCCTGATGCCGCGCGCCCACATGACGACGAGCAGCAGCAGACCGGCGATCGTGGTGCGCGCCGCGATCAGCGTGATCGGCGGAATGGTGGCGACGCCGAGCTTGATGAAGGTGTAAGAGCCGCCCCAGAGCGTTGCGAGCGTGACCAGCAGCGCCAGCTCGACGGCGATGTTGGGGTCCCGTCCCTTGTCCATTTTGCACGTCCCGTCCATTCGCGATGGACGGAACCTAGCGCGTCCGTGGCCGCCAATACTTCGTTTGGTATCGAAGTATCCTAGCCGACCGCCCCGACCTCGAAGACCTCGCCGTCATAGCCGGCTTCGCGGGGAATGCGGAGCTGGCGACCGGTTTCGGTCTTGGTCATGACCGGCATGACCGTGACGACCGACATGCCGCGGGCGTGCTCCAGCGCGGCGCCCACGCTGCCCTGCTTGGCGAGCCGGATCAGGTTGCGCGTGGTCGGGAACGGCAGCTTGAAGCGGCCGCTCTCGCCGCCCTCCACCGCCTCGCGCGGCGACACCCAGATCGAGTCGGTCGACTCCCGGCCGTCATGAGCGCCGAGCTGATCGGGCGGTGCGGCCGCGAGGAAGAACCAGGTGTCGAACCGCTTCGGCATGCCCTCCGGCGTGATCCAATGCGCGTAGGGCACGAGCGTATCGAGCGCGAGCTGGAGGCCGTTGTCGGCCAAGATGCTCAGGAAGCTGATCTTGTGCTCATTGAGGGCGACGCGATGCTTGTCGGCGATCTCGCCGGCGCGCCCGGCATCGATCGGCGTGCCCGAATCCTTCGCCCGCGCCAGCAGGATGCCGCTCTCCTCAAAGGTCTCGCGGATCGCGGCGATCCGAAATCCGCGATCCGATTCACTCAGGCCCTCGCCGCCCGAATAGAGGTCGGAGCGGGCGACGATCTCGTTGTCGCCGGCATCGACGCTACCGCCGGGAAACACCAGCGCGCCCGAGTTGAACTCGATCTGATGATGGCGAACCATCATGAAGACCTCAATCTCTTTTGCGCCGTCACGGAGCAGAAGGATGGTCGAAGCCGGGCGTGATGCTGATGTCTCTGGCATTCCACTAACCTGCGGCGCTGGATTGCGGGCCAAGATTGGCGCGCTTGTCGACGCGGGCGACGCGGGACAGGAGGTAGTCGACCTCCGCCTTCGCCGCCGGCGTGATGGTCGCGCCCGGCTTGCGCTGGGCGCTGGAGGCGATGATGCCGCGCTTCTGCAGCACGTGCTTGCGCACCGCCAGACCTGCGCCCGGCTGCTGCTCGTAGCGGATCAGCGGCAGATGCGCGTCGAACAGATCATGCGCAGCGTCGCGCTTGCCCTCCTTCGAAAGGCGCACGACGTCGATCAGGAGCTCCGGGAAAGCGTAGCCGGTCATGGCGCCGTCGGCGCCGCGCTCCATCTCGAAGTCCAAAAAGAGTCCGCCATTGCCGCAGAGGATCGAGAGCGGACGGAGCGAGCCGTCCTTCTGGAAGTTGCGCAGCGTCGAGATCTTTTCGAGACCCGGCCAGTCCTCGTGCTTGAGCATCACGCAATTCGGATTGTCGGTGACGATCTTGCGGATCACCGCAGGGGTGAAGATCACCGAGAGCGTCAGCGGATAGTCCTGCAGCACCCAGGGCACATCGGGCCCGATCGCCTCCGCCGCCTGCTTATAGTAGCCGACGATCTGGTCGTCGGTACGGAGCAACGGCGGCGGCGCGATCATCACGCCGGCCGCGCCGGCATCCATCGAGGCCTTCGCCAGCGAGCGCATCGTGGCAAAGCCCGGCGCGGAGACGCCGACGATCACCTGCATCTTCTTGGCGCGCTTGACGAAGCGCACCGCCACCTGCTCGGCCTCCGCGGCATCGAGCTTCGGCGCCTCGCCGAGGATGCCCAGCACCGTGACGCCGTCGCAGCCGACCTCCTCGTAGAAATCGGTCAGGCGGTCGATCGAGCGCTCGTCGATCCGGCCGTCATCGTGGAACGGTGTCGGCGCGATTGCGAAGGTGCCCTTGGCATCGGCGGTCAGTTTCATCAGTCCTTTATCCTCTATTGTCGTTCCGGGGCGCGACGCAGTCGCGAGACCGGAATCCATAACCACGATCCGAAGTATGGATCCTCAGATGCGCAATTGCGCATCATAGCTCACGCTTCGCGTGCCCCGGGATGACGGCCTTCAAAACCTCCGCGCCCCCATCTTGATCTGTTCCTCGGAGAAGAAGATCTCCTTGGCGTGATCGGCGATGTCCTGGGCCTTCCAGCCAGAGTGCGGCGGTTTCCAGCCGTCCATTTCCATCATCCGCATTTCGCGCACGCCGCGGGGCCCGGACACGCCCAGCACCTTGCCGGTCTGGTCGCCCGACAAGTCGCTGACCATGTATAGCACGGCCGGCGCGATGCCGTCCGGCCCCAGCGCCGCACCGGGGTTCTCCTTATAGCGGGGCAGGTCTGCGGTCATGCGGGTCAGCGCGCCCGGCGCCAGCGTCCAGATCCGGATGTTGTACTTGCGACCCTCGATCGCCAGCACGTTGGACAGGCCCCAGATGCCGCCCTTGGCCGCGCCGTAATTGGTCTGGCCGAAATTGCCGATCAGGCCTGACGTCGAGGAGGTGTTGACGATGACGCCGCCGCCGTTTTCCCGCATCCAGCGAAACACCGGCATGGTGCAACAAAAGGTGCCCTTCAGATGCACCTTGATCACCTTGTCCCAGTCGGATTCGGACGCCTTGGCGAAGGTCTGATCGCGCAAGATGCCGGCATTGTTGACGAGGATATCGGCGCGGCCGAAATGCTTGATCGCGTCGTCGAACACCGACTGGCCGCCCTCCATGGTGGAGATATCGGCGCCGTTGGCGACCGCCTTGCCGCCCTCAGCCTTGATCGCGTCGACCACGAGCTGCGCCATCGACTTGTCGGCCCCGGAGCCGTCACGGGGACCGCCGAGATCGTTTACGACGACGGACGCCCCTTCCCGCGCGAACAGTTTTGCGTAGGCCTCACCAAGCCCCCCGCCCGCGCCGGTGATCAGCGCAACCTTGCCGTCGAGTAGTCCCATGGTGGCTTCTCCCTGTTCTTGTTTCTTCTTCACCTCTCCCCGCGTGCGGGGACAGGCCTGAAATCAAGCGCAGCTTGATTTCAGGGTGAGGGGGAGCCTCCGCGAACTCATCTCTCACCGTCCTCATGGAGACTCCCCCTCACCCCAACCTCTCCCCGCATCCGCCTTCGCCCGAAGGCGGGCTTCGGCGGACAAGAGAACGGGGCGAGGGAGTGAAACGCCGGTGCCGACCTAACCCAGCTCCGTCTTGCCGTTCTTGATCACGGTGACGCCGCGCGACTTCACCTTGGCTTCGAACGAGATCACGTTGCCGTCCTTCCAGAGGTCCATGGTCACGGTCTCGCCGGGATAGACCGGCGAGGAGAACCGCGCGACGTGCTGGCGGAAGGCGGAGGCGTCGTAGTCGGCATAGGTCTGGAGCACGCCGCGGCAGGTGATGCCGTAGGTGCACATGCCGTGCAGGATCGGACGCGGAAAGCCGGCCTTCTTGGCGAACTCGGGATCGCTGTGCAGAGGGTTGCGGTCGCCGCAGAGGCGATAGACCAGCGCCTGGTCGGGGCGCGTGACGATATCGATGGTCCTGTCGGGGCTCCGGGTCGGTATTTTGTGCGGATCGGGCTGGGTCAGGTTCGGCCCGCCAAAGCCGCCATCGCCGCGGGCGAAGCGCGAGGCGACGAGCGTTGCCAGCTTCTCGCCCTTCTCGTTCTTGAGCACGGTCTGGTGGCTGATCACCACGCCCTTGTCCTTGCCCTTGTCGTAGACCTCGACAACGGAGGAATCGGCCGTGATGTTCGCGGCCACCGGCAGCGGCTGATGGAAGGTGATGTCACGCTCGCCATCGACCACCATGACGCGGTTGAGGTTCATCTCGCCCGGCCCCGAGCCCCAGGCTGCGACGGACGCAAACGTCGGCACCACCTTGAGCGGCCGCGGCGTAAACGTGCCCTCGTTGACGAAGGCGAGCTCGTTCTCGTCCATCGGATCGGCGCCGAGGCCGATGCCATAGGCGTAGAGCATGACCTCGCGATCGCCATAGGCGTATTTCTGGCCGATGTTTTTGAGGCCTTTGAGTTCTTCGTATCTGGCGGACATTTTTCTGGTTTCCTCCCGGTCTCTCCGCGAGCAGCGGCGCTCGTTAATGTGCCCTCTCCCCTTGTGGGAGAGGGCCGCGAGAGCCGTGCGGCAAACTCATTTGGGTGAGGGGTTGGCTCCTCAGAAAAAGCCTCTCTGCGGAGCGATACCCCTCATCCGGCGCTTCGCGCCACCTTCTCCCGCAAGGGGAGAAGGAAGAAAGCAACTACGCCGGCGTGAAGAACGGCAATGGTGCGCCGTCGGTCGGCTTGAACACCACCTTCACCTTCTGGCCGATCTTGAGCTTCTCGAGATCGCAGTCGACGAAGTTGGTCTGCACCGACGGACCTTCCTTCAGCGTGACGTAGCCGATCGCATAGGGACCGGTCGGCGACTTCCGCATCAGGCTCCAGGTGTAGATCGTGCCCTCGCCCGAAGCCTCCTCCCACACCGTCTTGTCGGAGTAGCAGAACGGGCAGATCGAGCGCGGAAAGTAGTGCGCCTCGCCGCAGGCGGTGCAGCGCTTGATCATGAACTTGCCCTGCTTGGCCGCATCCCAGAACGCCGCGGTCTCTGGATTGGTCACCGGTGCCGGATACTTTTTCGTTTCGCTCATCACACGCGCTCCAGAATCGCCGTCGAGGCGGCGTGGCGAACGCCCAAAAGGCCGCCGGTGCCGTGGGCGATGGCGAGATCGCAATTCTTGACCTGCACCTTCGGATGCGCCTCGCCGCGCAGCTGCCTGACGGCCTCGATGATCTTGGTCATGCCGCCACGGTTGACGGGGTGGTTGCTGCAAAGACCGCCGCCGTCGGTGTTGAACGGCAGCTTGCCGACGCCCGAGATCAAATTGCCGTCGGCGACGAACTTGCCGCCCTCGCCCTTCTTGCAGAAGCCGAGGTCCTCGAGCTGCATCAGCACCGTGATGGTGAAGCTGTCATAGATCGAGGCGTATTTGATGTCCTTCGGCGTGATGCCCGCTTCCTCGAACGCGCGCGGGCCGGACCAGATGCCGGCCGAGTACGTGAGATCGAGATCCTTGCCGCCGCGCGGGCCCTTCATCGCCTCGCCATGGCCGATCAGCTTGACCAGCGGCTTCTTCAGGCTCTTCGCAATCTCCGGCGTCGTCACGATCAACGCGCCGCCGCCGTCGGAGACGACGCAGCAATCCATGCGATGCAGGGGATCGGAGATCATCGGCGAGTTCAGGACGTCCTCGACGGTGACGACGTCCTTGAGCATCGCATGCGGATTGTATTGCGCGTGATGCGAGGCCGCGACCTTGATCCAGGCGAGCTGCTCGCTCGTGGTGCCATAGTCGTGCATGTGGCGCATGGCACACATGCCATAGGCATTGTGCGTGGTCGCACCGTAAGCGGACTCGAAATCGGCTTCCGCGCCGGCTGCGCGCGGCGGCATCACGCCGGTGCGCGGCTTGCCGGCGAGCGTGATCAGCGCAATCGAGCACTTGCCCGCCGCGATGGCTTCAGCGGCGTGGCCGAGATGGATGATGTAGGAACAGCCGCCGGTCTCGGTGGAATCGACGTGGCGGAGTTTTTTGGTGTTCAGGCCGAGATAATCGACCATCGGCCAGGCACCGCCCGGTGCATCGCCGGCGCAGAAATAGCCGTCGACATCGTCCTTGGAGAGCCCGGCATCCTCGATCGCGCCCTTGGCGACCTCGGCATGGAGCTGGGCGGTGGATTTGTCCGGCGCATGCCGGGTCGGGTGTTCGTAGATCCCGGCAATGTAGGCCTTGCCCTTGATGGTCAAAACGTCAGGTCTCCGCGCTCGCGTTTCTTCTTGCTCCGTTTTTCTGAACCGCGGGGGCCAGCTTGGCAAGCGCGGAAATATTCCGTCGGGCGAGAGGGCAGCGGATGGGCGCAAATGGCCATTTGGCCTGTCATCCTAGGTGGCCCGTCAGTGGTGCATCAAAACGATGATTGGCGCTGGAGATGTGCCGTCCCACATGGCCGCCACGTAGCAATAACGGTCGGGGTAGTCGTCGAGATCAAAACGGGTCGCGTCCGCAGCCACCAGCCGACCTTTGACCTCGCTCCTCCAGAATGAAAATCGATCGGCAGCCGAGATCCACCGCAACGGCTTGCCGACATCAGCAACCACGAAGCTCGCTCCGTTTTGCAGGAGCTGCACGATCTTAGCCGCACCAACTCTTTCAGCCGGCTGTGAATCCATTAGACCCACGTTCGTCCAGAGCTCAGCAAGCGGCAGGCGTGTCACAATACGACGAGCCCAATCCATGCCTCACCTCAAGTCCTATTCTCGCTGGCACAAACAACTCACCAACGCGGAGCAAAATCCTAAGGATGTTTTGCCCGACGGCACAAGCGCTTTTTCTTTTTATCGGAAGATGCCATTTTGTCGAAAACAACCCCATGCACAGTAGGGCGGTGGTTGATTTCAAAGAAGAATTCGTAGGGTGGGTTAGCCGAAGGCGTAACCCACCTCTTTGGTTTTCCGCGGTGACAGAAGGGTGGGTTACGCTAACGCTAACCCACCCTACGAAACCGTCCTACTCCGCCGCGATCTGCCGTGGCGCGGGCGGCGGGCTTGCGAGGTCGGCGGCGAGCTGGGCGTAGCGGGCCTTGGCATCGTTCACGGCCTTTTCCTTCACCGGGCCGTAGCCGCGGATGCGGTCGGGCAGTGACAAGAGCTCGACGGCGGTGTCGACGGTGAGCGGCGACAACAGGCCGAGGACGGTGGCGACGTCCTTCTCGTAGCCCACGATCAAATCGCGCTCGAGCTTGCGGTCGGCGCTGTGGCCGAAAATGTCGAGCGGCGTGCCGCGCAGGAATTTGAATTTCGCCAGCACGCGGAAGACCTTCAGCATCCACGGGCCGAAGGCGCGCTTCTTCGGGCGGCCGAGCGCGTCGACACCACTGCTGAGGATCGGCGGGGCAAGGTTGAAGTTGAACTTGAAGTCGCCCTCGAACTGGTCGCGGAGCTGCTGCTCGAAAGCACCATCGGTGTAGAGGCGCGCAACCTCGTATTCGTCCTTGTACGCCAGCAGCTTGGCGTAGTTCACCGCGACCGCGCGCGGCAGCGCATCGTCATAACCGCCCTGCTTGGCGGCATCGCGAACCTGATCGACCAGCTTGCGATAGCGTTTTGCCAGGCGGCCGCTCTGGTACGCGGTCAGGTGCTTGGCGCGATGCGCGACGACCTCATCCAGCGTCATTGCGTCGAGCGTCTTCGGCGCAACTACCTCGTCCGTCCCCTTCAACATGTCGGCGAGGCGCTGGGGATCGGCGACCGCGAGGCGGCCGAGGCGGAAGGCTTCCTTGTTCATCTTGATCGAGACGCCGTTGACCTCGATGGCCTGCTCGATCGCTTCGGCCGACAGCGGGAAGAGGCCCTTCTGATAGGCGTAGCCCATCATCATCATGTTGGTGGCGATCGAGTCGCCGAGGAGCTGCTCGGCCGGCTTGGTGAAATCGAAGAACACGGAGTCCTTGTGCAGCGCCGTCTCCAGCAAGCCATTCAGCTTGCGGGTCTGGAAGTTGAAGTCGCGGTTGAGGACGAAGTCGGCGGTGGGAATGACGTGGCTATTGATGATGCCGCGGGTGCGGCTGGTGTCGCAGAGCGAGATCGTGTCCTTGGCGACCGCGACCACCTCGTCGGCAGCGAGCACGACGTCGGCCGTGCCGGTGACGATGCGCGAGCAGGTCACCTCGGCCGGATGATCGGACAGGCGGACGTGGCTGAGCACCGCCCCGCCCTTTTGCGCCAGGCCCGACATGTCGAGGATCATCGAGGCCTTGCCTTCGATATGTGCGGCCATGCCGAGCAGCGCGCCGATCGTGAGCACGCCGGTGCCGCCAACGCCGCCGACCGCGATGTTGTAGGGCTTGTCCAGCACCGGCCGAGACGCGGGTTCCGGCAGCTCGCCGATCTCACCGAGATCGGCCGGCGCACGATGGCGCGGCTTGCCGCCGTCAACGGTGACGAAGGACGGGCAGAAGCCCTTCACGCAGGAATAGTCCTTGTTGCAGGACGACTGGTTGATGGCGCGCTTGCGGCCGAACTCGGTCTCCAATGGCTCGACCGAGATGCAGTTCGACTGCACCGAGCAGTCGCCACAGCCTTCGCACACCGCCGGGTTGATCATGACGCGGCGTGCGGGATCCTCCATCAGGCCGCGCTTGCGGCGGCGGCGCTTTTCGGCGGCGCAGGTCTGCACGAAGACGATCGCCGAGGTGCCCTTGTACTCGCGGCACATCTTCATGACGTTGTCGAGTTCGTCGCGGTGATACTTCTTCACGCCGGGCGCGATGGTGTCGGCGGGATAGGCATCGGGCGTCTCCGAGACCAGATAGATCTCGCGGATACCTTCGGCGTGGAGCTGGAACGTGATCTGCTGCGGCGAGAGATCGCCGTCATGGCGCTGGCCGCCGGTCATGGCCACGGCGTCGTTGTAGAGGATCTTGTAGGTGATGTTGGTCTTGGAGGCGACCGCCTGCCGGATGGCGAGAAGGCCCGAGTGGAAGTAGGTGCCGTCGCCGAGATTGGCGAAGATGTGGTTCTCGTTGGTGAAAGGCGCGATGCCGACCCACGGCACGCCCTCGCCGCCCATATGGGTGAACGTCTCGGTCGAGCGATCCATCCACAGCGCCATGAAGTGGCAGCCGATGCCGGCCATGGCGCGGCTGCCTTCGGGGACTTTCGTGGATGTGTTGTGAGGGCAGCCGGAGCAAAAATACGGGGTGCGGGAGACAGGCGCCGTCGCCTGCATTTGCGTGGCCTGGCGGCCGTTGAACCAGTCGGCCTTGACGCGGAGCATCTCCGCAATCTCGGGGTTGAGATTAAGTCGAAGCAGTCGCTCGGTGATCGAGGTCGCAAGCGAGGCGACGCTGAGCTCGGCGGCAAAGGTCAGGAAGCGCTTGTCGTGCTCGTCCATCTTGCCGACGATGCGCGGGCGGACGTCGTCGCGCCAGTTGAACAGCTCCTGCTTGACCTGGTTCTCGACGATCTCGCGCCGCTCCTCGATGATGAAGATCTCTTCGAGGCCGACCGCGAACTGGCGTACGCCTTCCGGCTCCAGCGGCCAGGGCATGCCAATCTTGTAGAGGCGAAGCCCGATCTTGGCGGCGACCTCCTCGGTGATCCCGAGCTCGCGCAGCGCCTGGCGGACGTCCTCATAGCTCTTGCCCGACGCCATGATGCCGAAGCGGGCGTTCGGCGAGTCCATGGTGATGCGGTTGACCTTGTTGGCGCGCGCAAAGGCGATCGCGGCAAAGCCCTTGTAGTCCTGGAGGCGGCGGTCCTGCTCGAAGCGGTCGTCGGGCCAGCGCAGATTGAGGCCACCGGGCGGCAGCTCGAAATCGGGCGGGATGATGAAGGGCTTCATCTCGTCGGTAAGGTCGATCTCGGCGGTGGTCTCCACCGTCTCCGTGATCACCTTCATGCCGACCCAGCAGCCCGAGTAGCGCGACATCGCGATGCCGAGCAGGCCCATCTCGATCATCTCGTGGATGCTGGACGGATAAAGATACGGCATCAAAGCCGACATGAAGGCGTGGTCGGACTGATGTGGAACGGTGGAGGATTTTGCACCGTGGTCGTCGCCGGCCAGACACAGCACGCCGCCGTTCTTGGCCGAGCCGGCGGCATTGCCGTGGCGGAACACGTCGCCGCAGCGATCGACGCCGGGGCCCTTGCCATACCAGATGCCGACGACGCCATCATATTTGGCGCCGGGCGAGAGGTTAAGCTGCTGCGAGCCCCACACCGCGGTCGCCGCCAGATCCTCGTTCACGCCGGGCTGGAACTTGATGTTGTACTGCTCGAGATGCTTTCGCGCCGCGAAGAGCTGCTGGTCGTAGCCACCGAGCGGCGAGCCGCGATAGCCGGAGATGAAGCCCGCGGTGTTGAGGCCGTTGGCGCGGTCGCGCCGGATCTGGGCCATCGGCAACCGGACCAGGGCCTGGATGCCCGTGGTGAAGACGTGTCCGGTTTCCTGGGTGTATTTCTGGTCGAGACTGATCGGACCCTGGTTGATACCCATTCTTGTCCTCTTCCGCCCTTTTGAGCGTTTGGCCACTTAAGCCGTTGCCTGCCCGTTGTTTTTAGCTAGGGCGCGCCGACCAACTCCGCCACTCTATGTCGGATATTTAACGCTCCGCATCACAAATCTGGACCAAAGGAAGCGCCGGGTAAAAATCGCAATTTCGTGGCTGCAAAGGCATCGGCGATTTTCAATTTGTGTCACCATACCCCCGCCATCGCGAAACGACGTGAGGCTCCTATCCGGGCGATTGGTCGCAGGGGAGGCTTTCGATGCGAATGATTCTGGCTGTTGTCGCATTGTGCAGTGCAATTGCGAGCACGGCCCGCGCCGCCGAGCCATCGCCGGAGCTGATCGCCTATGGCAAGGCGCTGGTCGAGGCCGGCGACTGCGCGGGCTGTCACACCGCCGATCCGGCAAAGCCATTCGCGGGCGGAAAACGCATCGATACGCCCTTCGGCGCGATCTACGCGCCGAACCTGACGCCGGATCGTGACACCGGGATCGGCGCCTGGACCGATGCCGATTTCACCCGCGCGGTGCGCACCGGCGTCGCGCCCGACGGCTCGAACTATTACCCCGCCTTCCCCTATCCCTATTTCACGAAGGTGACGAAGGACGACACGCTGGCGATCCGGGCCTATCTCGGAACGCTGGCGCCCGTCGCGAGCCGCAACAAGCCGCCGGAGCTGCGCTGGCCGTTCGGCTATCGCGGCCTGATGCGGGTCTGGAACGCGATGTATTTCAAGCCCACCCTGTTCGAGCCGGACCAGAGCCAGAGCGCTACGTGGAACAGGGGCGGCTATCTCGTCACCGGGCTCGGCCATTGCGGCGCCTGCCACACGCCGAAGAACTATTTCGGCGCGGACAAAACTGCGCAGGCGCTCTCGGGCAACGAGGTCGGCGGCTGGTACGCACCAAGGCTCGATGGCGCCGCGCGCACCGGGCTGAAGTCGTGGAGCGTCGAGGACATCACTGAGTATCTCCAGAGTGGCCGCAACGCCAAAAGCCATGCCGGCGGGCTGATGGCCGAGGTGGTCGTCGGCTCGACCTCGAAGATGAGCGATGCCGATGTGCGCGCCATCGCGGAATATCTGAAGAGTCTGCCGCCGTCGCGGCGCGAGTCGATCGTGACGCCGCCCGACGATGCCGAGATGAAGGCCGGCCAGGCCGTCTACGCAAAACTCTGCATCGCCTGCCATGAAGCCGACGGCTCCGGCGCGCCGCGCATCTATCCGCCGCTGCCCGGCAATGCGCTTCTGCAATCGGTCAATCCGTCCTCCAGCTTGCGCATCATCCTCGACGGCGCCCACACCGTGACGACGCCACGCGCGCCCAACACCGGCGAGATGCCGGGCTATGCCAAGCAATTGTCCGACGAAGAGATCGCCGCCGTGACGAACTACATCCGCAATTCCTGGGGCAACGCCGCGCCGCTGGTGACCGCGGCGCAGGTGGCGAAGGCGCGGAAGGCGCCGTAGCTCTCACCTCCGTCATTGCGAGCAGTGAACGAAAGAGCCCTACCGCTCCTCGCCTTCCGTGAACACGAATTTCGGCATCTCCCATTTGTAGCGCACCGCCAGCAGGCGGAAGCTGACGCCGAGGACAAACGTCAAGATCGTCCAGAGCTCCGCATTGAGTTCCAAGCCGAAGGCGGTGGCGTAGAACAGGCCGGTCGCCACCGAAACGGTCGCGTAGAGCTCGGAGCGGAACAGCAGCGGCACATCGTTGCAGAGCACGTCGCGCAGCACCCCGCCTGCACATCCGGTCACCATGCCGGAGACGATGACGATCGGCAGCGCGGCATTCGTCTGCCAAGCGATGTCGCAGCCGGCCATGGTGAAGACGACGAGACCGATGGCATCGAGCACGATGAAGGCCAGCTTCAGCCGGTGCACGAGCCGCGCGATCAGGATGGTGAGGAAGGCCGCGCCGCCGGCCAGCGCGAGATAGATGGGATGAGCGACCCAGGTCAGCGGATAGTGCCCGAGGAAGAGATCGCGCAAGGTGCCGCCGCCGAGCGCGGTGATACAGCCGAGGAAGCAGACGCCGAGCCAGTCCATGCTCCGGCGGCCGGCCGCGAGCGCGGCGGTCATGCCTTGCGCTGCGACCGCGACCAGCGACAACAGATGCAGCACGCTATCGCTTGGCGGCAAGCTCCACATCGCCTTGTTCCCTTCCCCATCGATGGAACCGACACGCACGGTTCCAAAATGAACAGGTTCCCGATTCCTCGCGCAAGGGCAACATGCGACGAAAGCACTAAGGAGGGCGGAACAGAATCTCGCATCTAGCGGTTGTCCAGCCGCAATAATCGAGGAGACAAAATCGATGGCTGACGACCGTTTTCCCAACGATCCGTATCGCCCGAATCTCGCCGATGATGAGTATGTCCGTGCGGCGCGACGGGATGCCGAGCTTCAGGCCGATCCCGAGCTTGGCGAAGGCCCCGCCTCCAGCGGCAAGGTAGCCTTGTTCGCAGTGGCGATCGCCTTGGTACTGGGTGCCGTGTTCTACGGACTGAACAACACGAGCACCGGCAACCAGGCCAGCAACACGCCGGCGACGCAGACCGCCCAGCAGGCTCCGCCTGCGAATCCGGCCACGCCTCCCGGCATGCGCGACGTGACGCCGCGCAACAACACCGGACCCGGCGTGACCACGGGTGCTGCCCCGAGCAAGCCGGCCGCGCCTGATCCGGCCGCCCCGTCTGAGGGCGCGAAGTAACGACAACAGCTGTCGTCGCCCGGCTTGACCTGGCGACCCAGTATTCCACCAGCGGCGGAGATTGAATCGAGAGGCCGCGGCGTACTGGATGCCCCGCTTGCGCTGGGCATGACACCGAGAGGATGAGAGAGCGGCGGGAGCTTACATCCCGCCGCTTTTCGTTTAGCTGAACATCTTGTTGAGTTCGCCGCCGGAATAGCCGGTGCCGAGCTCGGTAAAGGTCCCCTTCTCCGCCATCTCCTTCGCGGCGCGCATGAAGCCGCCCCAGGCGGCGCGGGCGAGCGAGCCGCCGACGCTGATGCGGCGCACGCCGAGGTCGGCGGCCTCCTGCAAGGACAGGCCGGGCGCGCCGATCAGCAGGTTGAACGGCTTTGGTGCGACAGCCTTCACCACGGCGGCGATGTCCTCGCGCGTCTTCAGGCCCGGCGCGTAGAGGCAATCGGCGCCTGCGTCCGCATAGGCCGTGAGCCGGTCGATGACGAGCTTGAGGTCGGTCACGCCCCACAAATACGCCTCGCAGCGGCCGACCAGCAGCGTGCCGCTGTCGCCGATCGCCTTGCGCGAGGCCTTGATGCGCTCGACCGCCAGCGCGCGCTCGTAGAGCGGCTTGTCCTTGTCGCCGGTGGAGTCCTCGATCGAGAGGCCGGCGACGCCGGTGCGCACACCGCGCTCGACATTGTCCGCGACCTTGTCCGGCTCGACGGCGAAGCCGCCCTCGAAATCCGCATTCACGGGGATGTCGACGGCCGAGCACAATGCTGCCAGATGCTGACAGACGTCGTCGACCGTGACGTGGTTGTCGGCCTTGCCGATGGTCCAGGCAAAGCCCGCGCTCGATGAGGCCAGTGCCTTGAAACCGAGAAGCTGCAACGCCTTGGCGCTGCCGACGTCGACCGGATTGGGCAGGATGAAGCAGCCGCTCTCGTGCATTGTCTTGAACGTCGCGCGCTTGTCAGCGGTTGTCACATGCATGTTTCTCTCCCTTGTTGGCCGCGCAGAGATAAGGCCGCGCAAATGCAAACGCTAGTGCGCGTCGTGGACGGCGCGGCTGTCCTTCGGCGCCTGCTCGCGATCATTCATGCCGTAGTCGCGGATGACGCTGGCGATGCGCAGGTGATAATCGGCAAAGATCTTCGCCCTGCCCTTTGCCTGCGTGCGCCGGTGCTCCATCGTGTTGCGCCAGGCCTGGACTGCTGCCTCGTCCCGCCAGAACGACACCGACAGGATCTTGCCCTTCTCGGTCAGGCTTTCAAAGCGCTCGACCGAGATGAAGCCATCGATGGTTTGCAGGATCGGCTTCAGGTCGGCCGCGAGGTCGAAGTAGTCCTGGCGATGTTCCGGCTTGGGCCAGACTTCGAAAATCACGGCGATCATGGGCGTCTCCTTTGCGTTGGCGGTCTACAATACCACCTTGCGCAGGAAGGTGCGCTCTTCCGCCAGGATGAATTTGTTCTCCTCGGCGAAATGGAAGTTAGCCATGCCGTCCGCGTCCTGCCGCAGCCGGGCGCGATAGGCCTCATAGGCGGCCAGACTCTCGAAGGTGATCAGCGCAAACGCGATGTTGTTGGTGCCCTCATGCGGCATGAAATAGCCGATCAGGTCACCGCCGCATTTCGGGATGATGGTGAGCCAGCGCTTCGAGTATTCCTCGAACTGCGCGCGCTTGAAGGGATCGAGCTGGTAGCGGATGAAGACGGTGACGGACATGATGGGGCTCTCCTGTTTCCACACCGTCATTGCGAGCGCAGCGAAGCAATCCAGGAATCCCTCCGCGGGGACAGTCTGGATTGCTTCGTCGCTGCGCTCCTCGCAATGACGACTTGGTGAGAGGCTACGCCCTTGCCCCACCGCGATGCTTCGGCTACCATCGAAGCATGAAATCGGGTCCCGACATCGCCATGATTGCCTCGCTGGTCGGCGACCCCGCCCGCGCCAACATGCTCACTGCGCTGATGAACGGCCGCGCGCTGACGGCGAGCGAGCTCGCGCAGGAGGCCGGCATTACGCCGCAGACCGCGAGCTCGCATCTGGCCAAGCTCGAGGCCGGCGGGCTGATCGAGCCGGAGAAGCAGGGCCGCCACCGCTACTACCGCCTCACCGACGATGACGTCGCGGGCGTGCTCGAAGGCCTTGCGGGGCTTGCCGCGCGGACCGGCCACATGCGCGTGCGCACCGGACCGAAGGATCCGGCGCTGCGGCGCGCGCGGATCTGCTACGACCACCTCGCCGGCGATCTCGGCGTGCAGATGCTCGACAGTCTACGCACGCGAAACCTGGTCAGGCAGAAGAAGCAGGACATCGAGCTGACGCCTGAAGGCGAGCGCTTCCTCGCAAAGCATTTGCAGATCTCGCCCGACATGCTCACCCATCCGCGCCGTCCGGTGTGCAAGGCGTGCCTGGACTGGAGCGAGCGGCGCCATCATCTCGCCGGCACGCTGGGCGCCGCCATGATGCAGCGTTTCGCCGAGCTGAAATGGGCCGCGCGCGACGCCACGCCCGGCAGCCGCGTGGTGAATTTCACCCGTACCGGCGAGAAGCAGTTTGCGACGCTGTTCGGGACTGGGAAGGATTGATCACGCCAGGTGCGTGAGATCGCACGTTTGCGTGTGAACCACGGCTTCCGTCACGGCCGGGCTTGACCCGGCCATCCATCGCTTTAAGCGCAGTGTGGTTCCGAGGCGATGCGCAACATCGAACTGGAACTTCGAGATTCCGGGTTCGCGTCTTCGACGCGCCCCGGAATGACGGCTCCAATTACGAGATCTTCATGAACCGCATCCTCCCGGTCGCGCTTGCCGCCGCCCTTCTCACCGCCCCGCTCTCTTTCGCTTACGCCGCCGACACCACCCCGCGCGAGCCCTACGGCATCGCGCTCGAAGGCTTTGCCTATCCCTATCCCGTGCATCTGCTGCCTGTCATCAATGACGGCGAGCAGCTGAGCATGGCCTATATGGACGTCGCGCCCGAGCGGTCGAACGGCCGCACCGTCGTGCTGCTGCACGGGCGCAATTTTCCGTCGAGCTACTGGGCGCCCGTCATCAAGATGCTGAGCGAGGCAGGCTTCCGCGTCGTGGTGCCGGACCAGATCGGCTTCGGTAAATCCTCCAAGCCGCAAGGCGAGCTGCACTTCGACACGCTGGCGCGCAACACCATCGCCCTGCTCGATCATCTCAAGATCGACAAAGCCGAGGTCGTCGCGCATTCGCTCGGCGGCATGCTGGGCGTGCGCATCGCGCGCGCCTATCCGGATCGTGTCGCGCACCTTGTTCTCACGGCCCCAATTGGGCTGGAAGACTACCGCCTTTACGTGCCGCCGACGCCGACCGAGAAGATCATCGAGAGCGAGGACAAGCTCACCGCGGACGGCTACCGAAAACAGCTCCAGACCAACTATGCGATCAAGCTGCCTCCCGACGCGATCACGCCGTTCGTCGACGCCCGCTTCAACATGAAGGGCAGCCCCGATTATCCACGCTGGCTGCGCGCCTTCGTCAGTTCCGGCCAGATGATCTATCGCGAGCCGGTCGCGCACGAGGTCGCGCTGATCACCGAGCCAACGTTGTTCATCATGGGTGCCGACGATCACAACGCGCCGGGCCGGCCACTCGCACCGGAGGCGCTGCGCGCGAAAATGGGCCAGAACGCGGAACTCGCGAAAGCGCTTGCGGCCAAGATGCCGAACGCGCGGACCGAGGTCATTCCCAATACCGGTCATCTCGTCTTCCTGGAAGCCCCTGAAAAGTACCGTGAGCTGGTGTTGGGCTTTCTCGGCCGCTAGAGCGTTTTCGAGCGAACTGGATACCGGTTCGCACGAGGAAAACACGTCAGAACAAAGAATCCAGGGCGCCGTTTCGATTCCATCGGGACGGCGCTCCAACGCCATTTCTGTCGCCTGAAGCCGCATGAGAAGAAACGTTCATGCCGCATTCAGGTCATGATTGGCAGGTTTGGATCGCGACGTGTCGGCACGCCCCAGATTTAACGTGTCGAATCGTGTCTTTTGATTCATTGTGCGCCGCAAGCGCCAATTCCCCAAGAATCTGCCCCAAAAACCTGCCCAAGGACAAGAAGGAAGCTCAGATGAAATACCTGTTTGCCGCCGTGATGCTCGCCAGCGCGGTCGTCGGTTTCAGCGAAGCGGCCAGCGCTGCTGGCGGCTGCGGCCCCGGCTGGTACCGCGGCGCCTATGGCGGCTGCCGTCCGATGCGCGGCCCGGCGGTGGTCGTCGCTCCGCGGGCTCCGGTCGTTGTCGTCGCGCCGCGTCCGCGCGTCTGCCCCTACGGCTTCCGCTGGTACGCCGGCCGCTGCCGTCCGTTCTGATCTCTTCTTTTCGCATTACAAAGTGGCCGCGCGGCGAAAGCCTGCGCGGCCATTTTCTTTTGAAGGCCTGACGTCTCATCGTGGAGGGGCCGCGCCGAATAAAAACGGGGACCGCAATTGCGGTCCCCGTCCAGACTCGGCCGATGCGAGCTTACCAGTGATGGCGGCGGTGCCAGCGCCGGCGATGCCAGCCCCAATGACGGTGACCCCAGCCCCGGTGGCGGCCATGCCAGTGCACCTGTTCAGGCGTCAGCTTGGAAGCTTCCTCACTGGTGGTGACGGCGGGATGAGCGTCGGGATTGCCTTGCGGCGTGCGCGCGGGATCACCGAGCGGCTGCGGCGCCAACGGCGCAGCTTGTGCGGCCGCCGTCAACGTCGCGGCTCCAGCCGCGACGCCGAATGCAAGTTTCAAAAAGTTCCGACGCTCCATGACATGTCCTCTAGGCTATCGAGCAAGTGATGCAGAGGGAGTGTCGCGGTCACGATATGAACGGAAGCTGAATCGCATCTTCAGATTCATGACATGGGTGTCAGGGACAAGCGGACTACGGCTACGCTCCGACGTCCTGCTTCGCAAACTCCTGCGCCAGCACCAGCGTCTCGCGCGTGCGCTTCACATCGGGCCAGTCGCGGTTGAAATCGGCGACGAGCTGCTTCAACGCATCGCCCTTCAGCATCGCAGCCAGCTTGGCCTCGTCATCGAACTGATACATGGCCTGATGCAGCGAGGGATCGTCCAGGCTCCAGAACCGCCAGGCCTTAGCTACGCCGAACGCCTTCACCGCGTCGGGCACATGCGCGGTCTCGTACCATGTGTCGAAGGCGGCGCGCTTGCTGGCGTCGGTGACGGTGGCGCGAACGACGAAGTAGGCAGCAGGCATGTGTTTCCTCCCGTTGTTTGGCCGCAGCATAGACGGTTATAGTCGCGGCAACAAAAAGCCCGCGCGACGGAACATTCGGATCGCGCCGATGGGGGAAGGAACGGCCATGCGCAGGATCATCACGGGCCTCGTTGCGGTCACCTGCCTGTGGCCAACGGCCTCGCTCGCCGAAATCGTCCGCTTCGACATCCTCGCGCGCGAGCCCGCCTTTGCCGGGCGCAGCTTTGGCGATGTCGGCACCTATGAGCGCATCACCGCGCGCGCGACCTTCGCGCTCAACCCGTCGGACGATCGCAACGCCGTCATCACCGACCTCGCGATCGCGCCGCGTAGCTCCGACGGCAAGGTGGCAGCCACCGCCGACGTCGTGATCCTGCGACCAACCGATCCCACCCACGGCAACGGTACGCTGCTGCTCGAGGTGCCCAATCGCGGCCGCAAGCTCGCGCCGCAATTGTTCGACGATGCCGCCCAGCCCGGCGCCAACAATGCCGACAAGGCCGAGGACGCCGGCATCGGCTTCCTGCATCGCCAGGGTTTTACGATGGTCTGGGTCGGCTGGCAGGGCGACATCCCCTCCAAGCCTGGACAACTCGCGCTGACGGCACCGGTGATCAAGAACATCGCTGGACCGGCACGCGAAGAAGTCGTCTTCGACAACACGACCAATCCCGTGCGCGCGACGCTGACCTGGCCGGCGACTGATGCCGCCGACCTCAAGGTCTCCGTGCGCGCCGCCTGGGCCGATGCACGGCAGGCGCCCTCCGGCCTCGTCGCAAAGCTCGTCGATCCCGTGACGGTGGAGATCACCCGGCCCGACGGTTTTGATGCCGGCGCGCTCTACGAGATCACCTACACCGCGCGCGATCCTGTGCCGCTCGGCATGGGCTATGCCGCCGTGCGCGACGTCGTCAGCTTTCTCCGCCACGACGAGACCCAGGCGAACCCGCTGCTGAACGGCCTGCATCCCTCCGTCAGCCGCGCCATCGGCTTCGGCGTGTCGCAATCCGGCCGCTTCCTGCGCGACTTCCTCCATCTCGGCTTCAACGAGGATCTCCAGGGACGCACCGTGTTCGACGGATTGATGCCGCATGTCGCGGGCACGCGGCGGATGGCGACAAACGTCCGCTTCGGCCAGCCCGGCCGCAACCCGCGCCATCCGCAGGATCCGGCGTGGCAGGCCGATCTGTTCCCCTTCACCTATGCGAGCCTGAGCGATCCCTATTCCGGCAAGACCGACGGCCTGCTTCGCCGCTGCGCGCTCTCGGCGACGTGCCCGAAGGTGATGCAGACCGACAGCGAGCACGAATGGTGGGCCTCCCATGCCTCGCTGCTGGTGACCGATCTCTCAGGCAACCACCTTGATCTGCCCGACAACGTCCGCGCCTACATGATCTCGGGCACGCCGCATTTCGCGGAAGCCGCCGACGTGATGAAAAAGGGCGTGCCCGCGATGTCGCTGCCGCAGAACCCGATGCATGCGGGCATGCCGATGCGCGCGCTGCTCACCGACCTCAACGCCTGGATCAGCGACGGCACCAAGCCGCCCGCAAGCCGCGTCCCCATGCGCGCCCACGGCACGCTGGTGCCGGCGCAAGGCGCGGTGCCGATGGATATCCCTGGCCTGCCCTTTGCCGGCATCCACACGCTCGCTGCCTTCTCCGATCAGAGCGTGCTGCCGCCCAAGGCGATCGGCCGCTACCCCGTGTTCGTGCCGAAGGCGGACAATGACGGCATGGCCATCGCAGGTATCCGCCAGCTTGCGCTCGCGGTGCCGCGCGCGACTTACACCGCGTGGAATCCGCGCGCGCAAGGATTTGGCCCGACGGCGCTCTATCCGCTGCAAGGCGCGGTGGTGCCGTTCGCACCGACGGAAGCCGCACGAAAGGAAGTGCATGATCCCAGGCCGTCGATCGCGGAACGATACGCGGATGATGGGGCGTATGTGGCCGCGGTGAAGCGAGAGGCCGCGCGGCAGGTGGCGGAGCGGATTTTGTTGCCTGAGGATGCGGAGCGGGCGGTTGAGGCCGCGAAGCAGGGAAAGCTGGCGAAGCTTGGGCCGGTCCCGTAGGGCGGATTAGCGAAGCGTAATCCGCCAACGCCTCTATCCGGCGAAGCAGGCGTTGGTGGATTACGCCAGCGGACTGCGCTTCGCGCAGCCGCGGGCTAATCCACCCTACGAAAAAACATCTTACCCCGCTGTCGGAACGCCCGCCCTTCATCCGTCCTATGTTCAGACAGCACGGAGACACCGCATGCCCGACCTCACCCTCACCACCTTCGACTGGGTTCCCGAGATGCCGCGCGGTTTCGTGCGCGACCTTCGTGTGCGCTGGGCGCTCGAAGAGGCCGCGTTGCCCTATCGCGTCGCGAGCGTGCCGTTCGGCCCGCGGGATGCCGCGCATTTCGCGCACCAGCCCTTCGGCCAGGTGCCGTGGCTGATCGACGGCGATCTCTCGATCTTCGAGAGCGGCGCGATCCTGCTGCATCTGGGTGAGCTCAGCCCGGCATTGATGCGCACCGGTCCACGCGGCCGCAGCGACACGGTCGAATGGGTGTTCGCGGCACTCAATTCGGTGGAGATGCCGGCCCTGCCCTGGACGATGTTCAAGTTCACCGGCAGTGACGATGGCTCACCTGCCGTGAAGTTCGTCGACGACTTCCTCAAGCTCCGCCTCAAGCACATGGAGACGGTGCTGGCCGACCGCGAATGGCTGGCGGGGCCCTTTTCCGTCGCCGACATCCTGATGTCGGACGTGCTGCGCGTCGTCGATAAATTCGACGGCCTGGCGGAACATCCGGCCTGCCGCGACTACGTCGCGCGCGCCACCGCTCGCCCGGCCTTCGCCAAGGCCCACGCCGACCAGATGGCGCATTTCGCCGCGGCGGACGCGGCACGTAAGAGCGACCATAGGGCGGGTCAGGCGCCCCGCTGACCAGTCGCGTTTGAAATCGGCAATCAGCCCCACCGATGGATCCGTCGCACGACAGAACCGTCACGCTTTCATCGTCCCGAGCGATCTTACTGCGTCCAGCAGATGTTCCCTCTCATACCAGCGATCGAACGCGGCGCGTTTGCCGGCGTTGGTGACGGTGGTGCGGACGATGAAGAAAGCGGTGGGCATGCGGGTTCCTCCGTGGAAGCTTTTGTGACCCAACAACGCTGACAACAAGGAACTTAGCAGCGGACAAGCATTGACGCGACGCAGCGCGGCGCACCAGCTGTCATACTTTGTTCAAAGACCGGGCCGAAGATTCCGGACACCACATGAGGCGGGCTGGGGTCGTCCTGCATGGATCAAATCCATCAACCCAGAGGAGACAGCCATGGCAACCAAAGTAAAACCGGTTCCCGAGGGATACCACACCGTCACGCCCTATCTCGTCGTCGATGGTGCGGAGAAGATCATCCGCTTCATGAAAGACGCTTTTGGAGCCCAACCGGTCTTCGAGCCGCTGATGCGGCCCGATGGCAAGGTTGGACATTCAAAATCGGAAATTCCATCATCATGATTTCCGATTCCTCGGAGCGCGCACAAGCAACATCCACGATGCTGTATCTCTACGTACCGAACGTGGATGCAGTCTATCAGAAGGCGCTCAAGGCCGGCGGCGCATCGGTGATGGAGCCCGCCGATCAATTTTACGGCGACCGCAGCGGCGGCGTGACGGATCCGGCGGGCAACCGGTGGCACATCGGCACCCATATCGAGGATGTATCTCCGGCCGAACTGAAGAAGCGTGCGACGGAGGCCATGAAGCAGCAGAACAAGGCTGCGTAGACGAAGCACGCGCTTCGCAGCCGCAGGGCGGATTGGCGTTAGCGCAATCCGCCAATCTGTCGTTAAAAAAGTGGCGGGTTACGGCTTCGCCGAACCCGCCCTACGCGTTCGAGCTCGACCGTTGCGCGCATCTAGTTCTGTGAACGCGTAAAGGGGACAAAACGCACGAGGGCAACGGCGCGCGTCGTCGTCTTGCCGGGTGCAATTTTTTCGACGATCGTGAGCTGCTGAGTGGTGTACTCGGCTCCCACCGGCATGACGAGTCGGCCACCCACGTTGAGTTGCTCGATCAACGGCGGTGGCGCATGCCCGAGCGCGGCCGTCACGACGATAGCGTCAAACGGACCGCATTCGGGCCAGCCATCGTAGCCGTCGCCAAGCCTGACGCTGACGTTGTCATACGCGAGGTCTCTCAGTGTCTTCGTGGCGGTCTCGGCCAATTGCGGGATGATCTCGATGGTGCAGACCTTTCGCGCCAGGCGCGCAAGGATGGCGGCCTGGTAGCCCGTACCTGTGCCGACTTCGAGCACAATTTGATCGGGCGCGACTTCGGCCAAATGGGTCATCAAGGCCACGATATAGGGCTGCGAGATGGTCTGGCCGAGGCCGATCGGTACCGGACTGTCGGCGTAGGCGATCGCGCAGGACCGCTCGGGGATGAACAGATGGCGCTTGGTTTGCGCCATGGCCTCAAGCACCCTCTCCGACAGGCCTTGCCGTCCCAAGCCACTTCCCGCCGACCGGGCGTGGGCCCGGATGGTTTCGACCATGGCGGCGCGTTCACGGACGCATTGATCGTCCGGTGGTGCATCCTGGGCGGCCGCCTCCCATGCAGCGACAACCATGGCAAACACGTGCAGCAAGGCCTTCATGATCATGCGCTCTCCACGAGATACGCAATTGGCGTCGACCGCTTGAGCGCAACGCGTGCATCCGGCCGATGACCGGGATCCAGTCGTTACAGCTTGTAGCCGATCTTTCGCAGCAGGTCTTTCCGCCACGCAATGTCCGCGTCGGTCTCAACGCCCAGCGGCGAGCCGCCATCCACCACGCCGAGCACGCCGCGGCCGAGGTCCGTTTGCGCGACGATCACCTGTGTCGGATTGGCGGTCGCACAAAAGATGCGGCAGACCTCCGGCACCGCGCGCACGGCAGCCAGCACGTTGACGGGAAAGAATCCGTCACCCAGGAAGATCAGAAAAGTGTGTCCGGCACCGATGGCCAATGCGTTGTCGCGCGCGAGGGTGAGAGCAGGTTCGTCGTTCCCCGACCAGCGCACCAGCCGCTTGCCGGAAGCTTCGCAGAATGCCAGTCCGAAGCGGATGCCCGGCACCGCACCGACCAGCGCCTCGTGGAGGTCTTCCACGGTCTTGATGAAATGCGACTGGCCGAAGATGAAGTTGGCGGCGTCCGGCTTGACGATGGGCACCACGGTGAGTTCCATGGCTGCGCTCCTTGTCCAACGCCAGTCATGGTAGGCCCCCGGCAGGCGATTGCAAGGCGCTTCACATCAGCTTCATGGGCGTATCAGTGACCAGACGAAGATCGATCCTGCCAATCAACGCTGAGCGGCGCGCCTCCGCAGCGCCAATCGCGTCGTCCGTCTGCCGCAACGTGCTGATGTTCGAACCGAGCGACACGATCCCGCCCAGCACCAGGGCGATCGATCCGAGCCCTGCGGTGAGACCCGCGCCGAACAACCCGAGGATCGTGATCAGCAGCAGCGCACCGCCGCCGCTGATGGCGATCTTGGACGCCAGGATATACTTCCGGCATCGCTCGGCGATCTCGGCGAGCCGCTCGATCCGATCTTCGATGTCGGAGATTTCGTCGGTCGGATCGTCTTCGGTCATAGGATCTCGAAGTCCACACTATGCGGGCGAACAGCCTTGGGCCCCGCATCACACCTCGTCAAACAAAATCACAACGGCAAATTGTCGTGCTTCTTCGCCGGCGTTTCCACCTTCTTGTCCTTCAGCATCGCCAGCGCCCGCGCGATCCGCTTGCGGGTCGAGTGCGGCATGATGACGTCGTCGATGTAGCCGCGTTCGGCGGCGATGAAGGGGGACAGGAAGCGGTCTTCGTATTC
This sequence comes from Bradyrhizobium sp. Pa8, assembly GCF_052588265.1. Taxonomy (NCBI): domain Bacteria; kingdom Pseudomonadati; phylum Pseudomonadota; class Alphaproteobacteria; order Hyphomicrobiales; family Nitrobacteraceae; genus Bradyrhizobium; species Bradyrhizobium sp. Pa8. The sequence goes on from NZ_CP176767.1 coordinate 5,759,393, forward strand.
CTTGGTGCGCGCCGCGATCTTGTCGGGGTCGCCGATGTCTGAGCGGAAGATGATCTCGACCGCGCCCTTGGCGCCCATGACGGCGATCTGGGCGGTCGGCCAGGCGTAGTTCATGTCGGCGCCGATTTCCTTGGAGGCCATGACGTCGAAGGCGCCGCCATAGGCCTTGCGGGTGATGATGGTGACCAGCGGCACAGTGCACTGCGAATAGGCGAACAGCAGCTTTGCGCCGTGCTTGATCAGGCCGCCATATTCCTGCGCGGTGCCCGGCAGGAAGCCCGGCACGTCGACGAAGGTGACGATCGGGATGTTGAAGGCATCGCAGAAACGGACGAAGCGCGCGGCCTTGCGCGAGGCGTCGGAGTCGAGCACGCCTGCCAGTACCATCGGCTGGTTGGCGACGAAGCCGACGGTGCGGCCGGCGATGCGGCCAAAACCGGTGACGATGTTCTTGGCGAAGGCATCCGCGATCTCGAAGAAATCGCCCTCGTCCACGACCTTCAGGATCAATTCCTTCATGTCGTAGGGCTTGTTCGGATTGTCGGGGATCAGCGTGTCCAGGGACATGTCGACGCGGCCGATGTCGTCGAAGCTCGGCCATTCCGGCACGCCGTCGGTGTTGTTGGACGGCAGAAAGTCGATCAGGCGACGCATCTGGAGAAGCGTCTCCACGTCATTCTCGAAGGCGCCGTCGGCGATCGAGGAGCGCGTGGCGTGCACCGAGGCGCCGCCGAGCTCTTCGGCCGTGACCACCTCGTTGGTGACGGTCTTCACCACGTCGGGGCCGGTGACGAACATGTAGCTGGTGTTCTTCACCATGAAGATGAAGTCGGTCATCGCAGGCGAATAGACGTCGCCGCCGGCGCAGGGGCCCATGATGACGGAGATCTGCGGGATCACGCCCGAGGCGAGCACGTTGCGGCGGAACACATAGGAATAGCCGGCGAGCGCGGCGACGCCCTCCTGGATGCGGGCGCCGCCCGCGTCATAGAGGCCGATGATGGGCGCCCTCGCCTTCATCGCCATGTCCTGCAGCTTGGTGATCTTCAGCGCGTGGGTCTCGGACAGCGAGCCGCCGAACACGGTAAAATCCTTGGCGAACACGAACGTCTTGCGGCCGTTGACGGTGCCCCAGCCGGTGACGACGCCGTCGCCGGGCACCTTGCTCTTCTCCATGCCGAACTCGGTGGAGCGGTGCTCGACGAACATGTCGAACTCCTCGAACGATCCCTTGTCGAGCAGGAGCTCGATGCGCTCGCGCGCGGTCAGCTTGCCGCGGGCGTGCTGCGCTTCGATGCGCTTCTCCCCGCCGCCGAGCTTTGCGCCGGCGCGACGATCTTCAAGGGCGTCCAGGATATTCTTCATTTGCTCCCGCCAGTTCTTAGCCTAAATGCGATTGCCGGGGGTTCTAACACGGCATTTTGCGGGCCGGGAAGCCGCTTTCGGCACCGCAGGGCTGCCTTGCCGCAGCGGGAAAGCGCAAGGAATTACAAAGTTTTGCCTGGGAGACGACGATGGATGAGGTAACGGCCGAGACGGGCGCGGCGACCGGCGGCGTCAATATCCTGCTGCGGCTGGAAGGCCTGACCCTGTTCACCGGGATGGTGATGCTCTACGCCTCCTGGGACGGCTCGTGGCTGGTGTTCGCCCTGCTCTTCTTCGTCCCCGATCTGAGCTTCCTAGCGTACCTGGCCGATGCCAGATTCGGGGCGCTGGTCTACAATGCCGCCCACAGCTACATGGCGCCGGTGGCGCTGCTGACGCTGGGCTTCGGCTTCGCCTCGCCCCTCACGCTGTCCATCGCCTTGATCTGGCTCGCCCATATCGGCATCGACCGGGCGCTCGGCTATGGCCTGAAATATTCGGCCGGGTTCGGCTTCACCCATCTCGGGCGGATCGGCCGCCAGAAAGATGCCTGAGGGAATTGCCACCTTTTTGTCGGTCCCGGCCGGTTGACCGGGCCGGCCGATTCAGGCTTGCTCCCCTTCACGATCAGGCGCCGAATGTTGCGTGAGCCCAGTCGGTACGGCGGCGGTCACCACGTCTGGCTGCAAGCATCACCCATGTCCGCCACGGTCGTCCCTCTGCCGCCGAACTCATCGTCCGAGACCACCGACTTCCTGCGGCGGATGGCCAGCATGGTGTCGGGGCGCAACGGCGAGATGCTGCTGCGCGCGGCCGCGCTGATCGAATCGCTCAAGCAACGGGCGATGTCGGCCGAACGGCTGTTTCACGAGCAACTGGAAGAGAACAAGCGCCTTGTAGAGCTGCGCGAGGCGACCGAGCTCGCCTCGAGCGCCATGGTCAGCCAGATCGCGGCGCTGGGGACCCAGCTCGCCGAGGTGACCGCGGCCGCGGCGGCCGAGCGCGCCGCGTTCGACGCCGAGCGCGGCAAGCTGCTCGGCCTGATGCAGGATGCGGAAAGCCATATCGGCAAGCTCACCACCGAGCTCGAGACGTTGCGCGCCTCCGTCGACAACTTCAACGACACCGTGGTCTCGGTGCCGCTCGAGGTGCTGCGTCTGGCACGCACCCAGTTCGATGTCCTCTCCGCCGGCTTTGCCCGCAAGGGCGACGTGATCTCGGAGGCGATGAGCGAGATCGGCGGCTTTGCGATCGACCAGGCGCTGACGGCGAAGAAGGCAGCCGATAAGGCCTGAGGTCGTCGCGCATCAAATTGACAGCGCGCAGGTCCGTTGTTCTACTCCATGAAAATCTTAGGGGAGGATCACGATGCCGACGGCATTCCGCGTCGCTATGGCGCTCTGCATTTCGCTGTTCGCCGGTAGCGCCAACGCGCAATCCATGCCGAAGGAAGTCGCCACCCGCGCCGAGATCTACCCGATCCCCTCGCTCACCCTCTCCGACCAGCAATTCCTCAGCGGCGATACGGCGGCCGGCAAGCCGGTGACGGTCGCCGGCGAATTCCGCGTCGCCCAGGGCACCGGCAAGCTTCCCGTCGTGGTGCTGATGCACGGCTCCAGCGGAGTCGGCGCCACCACCGAGGCCTGGGTGCACGCTTTCAACGCCATGGGCATCTCGACCTTCGTGATCGACGGTTTTACCGGCCGCGGGCTGACGGTGGTGGGGCCGAACCAGGCCCTGCTCGGCCGCCTCAACCTGATCGTCGACATCTACCGCTCGCTCGAGATTCTTGCGAAGCATCCCCGCGTCGATCCTGATCATATCGTGCTGATGGGCTTCTCGCGCGGCGGACAGGCGACGCTCTATGCGAGCCTCGATCGCTTCAACAAGCTCTGGAACAAGTCCGGCGTCCAGTTCGCCGCCTACATCCCGTTCTATCCGGATTGCTCGACGACCTATGTCGGCGACGCCGAGGTCGCCGCGCGCCCGATCCGGATCTTCCACGGCACGCCCGACGACTACAATCCCGTGACGAGCTGCAAGGCGTTCGTCGAACGGCTCAAGGCGGCCGGGCGTGATGTGGTGCTGACCGAATACCCCGACAGCGCGCACGGCTTCGACAGCGGCCTGCTCGGCGTCAGCGCAGTTGCGGTGTCGGCCAACGCGCAGACCGTGCGCAACTGCAAGATCAAGGAGGGCGACGGCGGCGTGCTGATGAACGGCGATACCAACGCGGCCTTCACCTACAAGGATGCCTGCGTCGAGCTCAACCCGCATGTCGGCGGCAATCCCACGACGGCCGCGGAGTCGCGCAAGGCGGTGATGGAGTTCTTGCAGGCATTGTTCAAGCTGGGGTGAGACTGCCCAGCTTGCGTCGATGCCGTAAGGTGGGCAAAGCGAAGCGTGCCCACCAAATTGCACGAACACGTCGAGAGATGGTGGGCACGGCGCTGCGCGCCTTTGCCCACCCTTCGGACTGACGTTGGAGCCGACATCGGCGCCACTTACTACGTCATTGCGAGCGCAGCGAAGCAATCCAGAATCTTTCCGCAGCGGCAGTCTGGATTGCTTCGTCGCTTCGCTCCTCGCAATGACGCGCGGAGAGAAGCATGCTCGCAATGACGAGCCTTACGGCTCGCCCGGCTTGAACGGCTCCTGCTTATCCGGCGGCACCGTCTCTTCCGCCATCGCCAGCAGCATCGCGACCATCACGTAATTGCCGGCGAGCGCGGTGAGATCGACGATCTGCTGATCATTGAAAGTTTTCTTGGCGCGCGCATAGGTCTCGTCGCTGACCTTCTTTGTCGTGGTGAGCTCGGTGACGAAATCGTAGACCACCGCCTCGTCCTCGGCCATCTTCGACGGGCGCTTGTTGGCCTTCAGCTCCGCGATGATATCTGTCGACAATCCCGCCTTCGCCGCCAGCGGCGCGTGCGCGAACCATTCCACCTGCGAGCGCCACTGCCGCCCGATGATCAGGATCGCGAACTCATTCAGCTTGGTCGGGACCGAGGTCTCCCAGCGCAGATAGTAGAACAGGTCGAACAGGCGCTGGCCGAGCACGGGGCTGCGGATCATCGGATTATAGGGCCCGCCGATGCCGACGCTCGAGACCTTCATGATCTGCTCGCCGAGCGGCTTCTGCTTGGCGTCGAGCTGGTCCATGGTGAGCTGCGGAAAGCGCGGCTCCTTGCTGGTGGCGGGTGCGGCAAACATCGTGGCGGCAAGCCAGCCACCCGCGGCGGCCAACGTGAGCGACGACAGCCAGAGTGGCGTTGAATTCATTTTATCCTCCCGACCTTTTCTTTTGTTTGGTAGGAAGGATGCTAGCAGGTTCGTACGCGCCAGCTAGATCGCGCCGATCTCGGCAAGGCAGGCTTGCGTCAGCGGCATGCGCTCGCCGACGAGACGCGGCTCCTTGCAATCCATGTTGAGCGCGAACACGGTGTGCGCTTCGCCTTTCTCGGCCCAGCCGACCATCCAGCCGAGCGACGGCTCGCCGCGCTCGGCTCCTAACAGCCCGGACTTGGCACGAATGACGCTATCGCCAACCTTGGTCACCGGCAGGATGTCGGCGACGAGATCCTGGCTGCGCTTGCTGATCGGCAGCGCGCGGCGGCGCAGCCGGTCGACGAAATCGATCTGCTCGACCGGGTCGATGCGCAAATTGCCGGCGAGCCAGAACTGGTCGATGCCGCCGCCGATATCGCGATTGCCGTAGTCGAACATGTCGACATACTTTTGCATCCGCTCTTGCCCGATCCGGCGCGCGATCTCCTGATAGACCGGCACGGCGCTGACCGCGATGGCGCTGCGCATCGTGTGGTCCTTGTTCCAGGCCTCGATCGGCCGCTTCACGCCGTCCCAGGGGAACACGTCCTTGTCGGGATCTGCGACCACGCCGGTCTCGAGCGCAATCAGCGAGTTCGGGATCTTGAAGGTCGAGGCCGGCAGCTTCGCTTCGCCGGAACGGTCCTTGTCGCTCGCGACGATCAGATAGTCCTCAACCTTGTAGCCGACGAAGGTGCCCGATGTGCCGAGGTCGGTGAAGCGCTTTGCGAGGCTGTCGCGAATCTCGTTGCGCGGCGGCGCGACATGGGCAAGCGCACGCTGCGGCACGGTGGCGGCTGCGGCAAGAAGGCCGAGGGTGGAACGGCGGGTCAGCAAGAGCGGTATCCGTTGAGCAACGAAGATGACCGCGACCATGCAGCCGCTATCGTGGTGAAACGATGACAGGTTATTTCTTGAGCATGATCTTGTCGGAAAACCGCTGCACACTTTGCCGGATCATGCTCTACCGCCCCCGGCCCGCCAGCCGCAGCACGAACACCAGCACTTCGGCGACGGCCTTGTAGAGGTCCGGCGGGATCTCCTCGCCGAGTTCGACCTTGGAGAGCGCGCCGGCCAAAATCTCGTTCTCTTCGATCGGGATGTCGTTGGCCTTGGCGATCTCGACGATCTTTTCGCCGATCGTGCCCTTGCCCTTGGCGACGACGACGGGCGCGTTGCCGCCCTTCTCGTAATGCAGCGCAATTGCGAGCTTGGATGGATCGCTCATGTGGCGCGATCCAGGAAGTGGCCGGCGCGGGCCGGCGCCGGCTGCGGCGGCGCGCCGTCGCGGACCAGTATGTCGCCGGGCTTGAGCTCGGCGCGCGTCAGGGCCTGGTTGAGCTCGCCGATACCGGCGCGGAGCTGCTGCGCGGTCGCCGGCCGCTCCGCCCACATCCGCACAAAGGTCTTGTCGCCGTTGAGCGTGATCAGCGCGTGCACGGGACCGGCCGGCTCGACATTGAGCGTGAAGCGCGCACGCCAGGCGCGCTTGGCCGGATCGGCGGATTCGTTGCCGCCATCACGCGAGATCTCGAACTGCGCCATCGCGGTGCCCTGCGGGGTCGCAAAGGGAATCTCGAAATTCCACTGCGGCACGGTCGGGTCGATGCGATGGCCGGAGGCGTCGGTGCGATCGGGGAGCGAGGCGACCTGGAGCAGCGTTTGACGCGCGATCGCGGCATCGGTGTCGTCGAGCAGACGGTGCACCGTTGCGGAGAGCGGCGTATCCGGCGCGAGCGATGGCGATGCGATCGCCTGCGGCGCCGGCAGCGCGCCGCGGAACGGCGGCGGTGTCGCGCGCGCGGCGGCCTCGAAGAGGTGACCATCCGGCACGGCCTTGTTCGAGCCGGGCACATTGCCGGTCATGCGCGGCAGGTTTTGCGTGACCTCCTGAAGGAGGGCCGCGGCAAGGTCGGCGGACATGGTTCGCGGCATCGCGGTCTGCGGAGCGCCGCCGGCGATGTCGGCGAGCACAGCGGCCGCGAGATTGGCGCTGCGCGGCATCTGCGGCTGTTGGGCCATATCGAGCTCGGTTGACGACGATGCAACCTGAGCCGGCACGGCGGCGACCTGCGGTGTCCCGGCCGTAGCGATCGCGGTGCCTTGCACCTGTGGAGTGGCGGTCTCGAGCGTGGCCAGCGTCTGGCGCAGCACCAGCAGCGCGGCCTTCAGGTCCGGCATCGTGCCGGAGGACGGCGTCGCACCTGCGGCGAGCGAGGCCTCGAGAAACAGGCCGGACTTCTGGAAGGCGGATTCGATATCGCCGCCATCGATCCCGGTGTTGAGCGGCGTCTGCTGCGCCAGCACGTCCAGCACCGCCTGCTTCAGTCCCGCCGGCAGATCGCTGCCGGTGACGACGGAGGCGAGATTGGCGAACAACGGCGCCTGGCTGCCCTGTTTTGTAACCGCCTCGGCCGAAGCCACGGTGACGGCGATCTGCTCCAACGGCGTCAGCGTGTTGTGTGCGGTCGTCGCGGATGGCGCAAGCGGCGGGCTGTCCACGAGCGAGGCCGCCCGCGGCGTCAGCGTGATCTGGTCGGCCGTCGCCTCGCCTGCCCCGTTCATGATGGCGAGCCTGATGGTGCCGTCGTTCTGCGACACTGCGAGCTGGAGATTTTGCCCCGGTGTCAGCGACACCTCGGACATCACATCCATCGACAGATTGGCGATCGCGATCCGCACCAGATTGTCGGCCATCACGCTGACGACCCTGGCGTCGACGACGCTGCCGGCCTGGAGCACAAGATCGGGTGTCGCCGCATCAGCCACGGGGCTGGCGGCACTGACGGGAACGATCGAGCTTATCGGCGTTGGCATTTCAGGGGCTCGTGGAACGCTGGCCCCACCCTAAGGCCCCGTCGTAAACCTCTCGTTAAGGACCTTGGTCAGCTTGCGGTTTCACGGCCGCCAGAACCGCCACGGCGGCCTGAAAATCCTTCAGGCGGGCGGCGCGGCGGGCAGCCGCCTCCTCGTCCACGCCCCATTTCTCGGCGTTCCAGTCCTCGTCGACGTGGGCGGCGGCCCAGACCTGGCCGGCATCGCGCACGCCATGGGCGAGCGCCAGCGCCAGCAGCGCCGAACCGGTCAGGGTCGTCACCACGTGGAGCGCCGCGACCGACCAGGGATCACCGGGGAGCGCGGCGCGGGCGGCATGAACGGCCTCGTCCGGCTGCTTCACATGCATGATGCCCTCGGACAGGATGAAATGCGCGCCCAGCGTCTCCGCGGCCCAGAACAGCACGGGGTCCCAATGCGCGGCCTCGCGGGCGACCAGCCCTTCGGGGTGGCCGGCGCGATAGAACAGCAGGTCGGTCTCGAAGTATTTTGCAAGGTCGTCGCTGACGAGCTCGACGCGATCGATGACACCCTCGACGACGCTGTTGGCGATCCGCGTCAGAGGCATGGTCACGGGATCGATCGTCTCGCCCTGAGCCGCCCATTCCGCGGCCACAGCATCGGCCAGCGCGCGCGACGGGATCACCACTTGGCGGGCCGATGGCGTCCGGATCGGCCTGCCGTCCAGCGTGATGGCGAAGCCGCCCTCGGCCTCGGCCACGCCCGCCTCCTTGTAGAAGCGCTTGCGCTGCGGCGTACGCGCGGCCTGGCGCACCGCCTCCTGCGGATCGAGCGGGGACCGCCCCGCAACCTCATCGAACAATTCGCGCATCTCGTTTCGGCCTCGGTCTCTGAATGCTAGGCTTGTAAGCCAAGACCGGCGGCTGATAAAGCGAGCGGCAACGCATGAGGGAACTTGCGGGCATTGTGGCCCTGCTCGCCGGGCTCTGGCCGGCCGCGACGGACGCCGGTTTCCGTACCCCGGAATCGCTGGTCCGCAATGTCTACGCGCATTACGGCGATGGCGCGCCGGAACTGTCGAAAGGCCTGCCGCGCGATGCCGCCTCCGCCCGGCAATTCTTCGACCCCAGCCTGCGCAGGGCCTGGAGTGCGCCGAGGGTCGAACCCTACGACTTCCTGGTGCAGAGCCCGAGCTGGAAGCTCGGCCCGGTCGCGATCGCGGTCGTTCGCAGGCAATACGACAAGACCTATGTCGCGGCGGATTTCGACAATCGCGGGCGGCAGGTGACGCTGAACTTCGTCCTGGTCAACGGACCCGAAGGCTGGCTGATCACGGATGTCGAGAGCCCGCATGACAGTCTGCGGATGTTTCTGGAGCAGTTTCGGAAGTGAGGGCGCCAGCCACCGCTGTCTCCATTCCGTCATTGCGAGCGCAGCGAAGCAATCCAGAGTTTCTCCGCGGAGGGAGTCTGGATTGCTTCGTCGCGAGAGCTCCTCGCAATGACGGAGGCTAGTAACGAGGCTCAGCCCCTACTCTTCCGGCGCGTTCTCGATCGGATCAAACCGGCTCGCATCGAGCCCCAGCAGATTCCACGACTGCTGCATGTGCGGCGGCAATGGCGCCGTGGCGTCGATCACGCCGCCGCGCGGATGCGGAATGACGATGCGGCGCGCGAGCAGATGCAGCCGGTTTTGCAGGCCGCCCGGCAGCTGCCAGTTCTCGATGTTGAAATATTTGGGATCGCCGACGATGGGGTGGCCGATATGCTCCATGTGGGCGCGCAGCTGATGGGTGCGACCGGTCACGGGCTTGAGCGACACCCAGGTCAGCTTGTTGCCGGCGGTCTCGACCACCGCATAATACGTCACCGCGTGGCTCGCGCCCTCGTCGCCATGCTGGGCGATGCGCATGATGGTGTCGTCCTCGCTCTCTTCCTTCGCAAGGAAGGTCGAGATGCGGCCCTGCTTCGGCTTCGGCAGACCCGGCACCAGCGCCCAATAGGTCTTTCGCGCGGACCGCGAACGGAAGGCGCCGGTCAGATGCGAGGCGGCAAATCGCGTCTTGGCGATCAGCAGGCAGCCCGAGGTCTCCCGGTCGATCCGGTGCACGAGGCGCGGCTTCTGGCCCTTGGAATCGCGCATCACCTCCAGCATCTGGTCGATGTGCCGTGTCATGCCCGAGCCACCCTGCACGGCGAGACCGGCAGGCTTGTTCAGGACGAGGACGTCGTCGTCCTCGTAGATCGTCATCTCCTTCAGCGCGGCAAGCGTCTTTTGGGCGCCTTCCGACAGCTCACCGGCGGCCTTCGGCGTGTCGAGCTTCAACGGCGGAATGCGGACGCTCTGGCCCTCCTCCAGCCGATCCTTGCTGTCGACACGCTTGCCGTCGACGCGCAGCTCGCCTTTGCGGACGACGCGCTGGATGTGGGAGAACGACAGGCCGGGAAAGCGCGCTTCGAGAAAGCGGTCGACGCGCATGTTGTTCTCGTCAGCCGTCACCTTGACGGTCTGCACCTTGGTCGGCAGCAGCGCCTCGACGGGCTTTGCCGGCGCAGACGCTTCGGGCGCACTCTTGGGCGGCCGCCGCTCGGTATGCTCGCCTGCAAAGCGCGGCGGCTTGCCGCCCGGACGCGGCCCCGCTGTCTTCGCGCTACGCGCCTTGAACGGGCGGGCTTCCTTGCGCTCGTCGCGCGAACGGGGCTTTGAATCGGTTCTTTTGATGCGGCGGCTCATGGCAGCCTGCGTACCCTAAAAGCCGACTGCCGTCACGGCGAAATGGCCGATTCTAGCGCGCGCCGCCCCGCTCCTTCCGCAGCTTGGCCCAGTAATCCAGCCGCTTGCGGATCTCGCGCTCAAAACCGCGCTCGGGCGGGTCATAGAAGGTCTGGCGGCCCAGGGCTTCCGGAAAGTAGTCCTGGCCGGAGAAGGCGTCGGGGGCGTCGTGGTCGTATTCGTAGGCCGCGCCGTAGCCCTCCGACTTCATCAGCTTGGTCGGGGAATTCAGGATGTGCTTTGGCGGCAGCAGCGAGCCGGCCTGCTTGGCGACCTGCATCGCCGTACCGAAGGCGGTGTAGACCGCGTTCGATTTCGGTGCGGTCGCGAGATAGACCACGGCCTGCGCGATCGCGAGCTCGCCTTCGGGATGGCCGAGGAAATCGAAGGCGTCCTTGGCGGCATTGGCGATGACGAGCGCCTGCGGATCGGCAAGGCCGATGTCCTCGACCGCCATGCGCACGACGCGGCGGGCCAGGAACAGCGGGTCCTCGCCGGCATCGAGCATGCGCGCGAGGTAATACAGCGCAGCGTCGGGATCGGAGCCCCGCACCGACTTATGCAGCGCCGAGATCAGATTGTAGTGACCGTCGGCCGACTTGTCGTAAATCGGCGCGCGGCGCTGCAGGATCTCCTGCAACTGCGCCGCGTCGAAAATCTCGTCCGCCCGCGCCGAACGCCAGACCTCCTCGACAAGCGTCAGCGATGCCCGGCCGTCGCCGTCGGCCATGCGCACCAGCACGGCGCGCGCCTCGTCATCGAGCGGCAGCTTGCGGCCCTCGACCTCTTCGGCATGCGCGAACAGTTTTTCGATCGCGGCGGCATCGAGCGAGCGAAACACCAGCACGCGCGCACGAGAGAGCAACGCCGCGTTGAGCTCGAAGGACGGGTTTTCGGTGGTGGCGCCGACCATCACGACGGTGCCGTCTTCCATGACTGGCAGAAACGAATCCTGCTGGGCGCGATTGAAGCGATGCACCTCGTCGACGAACAGCAGCGTGCCCTTGCCCATCTCGCGGCGGGCGCGCGCGGCGTCGAACGCCTTCTTCAGGTCGGCGACGCCGGAGAACACCGCGGAGATCTGCTCGAAATGCAGATCCGTCGCATCCGCCAGCAGCCGCGCCACCGTGGTCTTGCCGGTGCCGGGCGGGCCCCAGAACACCAGCGAGCCAAGCGTGCGCGTCTCCAGCATGCGCGTCAGCGCGCCGTCGGGACCGAGGATATGGTCCTGGCCGACGACCTCCGACAGCGCGCGCGGGCGCAGCCGGTCCGGCAGCGGATGCGGAGCCTCGTGGTCGAGCCCCGCCGCGGCGAAGAGAGTTGGCGTCTCCTGTGGGCGCTTCGGGCTCATCCGCCCAGCGTGACGTTGATCTGCTGGCCGCCACGTACCAGCGTGATGCGCCAGATCCGCGGCCGTTCGCCCGCCGCCTTTTCGAGGTCGGCGGTCTTGCCGATCTTCTGGTTGTTGACGGCGAGGATGATGTCGCCCTTCTGGAAGCCGACATTCGCAGCCGCGCTGTCGCCGCCGAGATCGGTGATCACGACGCCTTCGGTGTCGGCGTCCAGATGCAGCTCGTCGGCAACCGCCGGCGTGATGGTCGAGACCTTCGCGCCCTGGAACGGCGAGCGCGCGGTGACGACGAGTTCGTTGCGGCCGGAGTCGGGTGCGGTCTCGAGCCCGATCGTGACCTTGAGCGGCTTGCCGCCGCGCTGCACGTCGATCTGCGCGGTGCCGCCGAGCGGACGCGTGGCGAAACGGTAGTCGAAGGCGTTGGGATCATCCACGGTCTGGCCGTCGATCCCGGTGATGAGATCGGAGGATTTCAGGCCGGCCTTGGCCGCGGGGCCGGTCGAGACCACGCTTGCGACCAGCGCGCCGGTCGGCGAACGCAGGCCGAGGCTCTCGGCGATCTCGGGCGTCACCGCCTGCAATTTCGCGCCGAGCCACGGCCGCTTCACCGCCTTGCCTCCGCTCTTGGCGGAGGTGACGACGACGCGCACCATGTTGGCGGGAATTGCAAAGCCAATGCCCTGCGAGCCGCCGGAGCGCGAATAGATCGCGGTGTTGATGCCGGCGAGCTTGCCGCTCATGTCCACCAGCGCACCGCCCGAATTGCCGGGATTGATCGCCGCGTCGGTCTGGATGAAGAACTGGTAGTCGGTGATGCCGACCTGCGTCCGCGCCAGCGCCGAGATGATGCCGTGCGTCACGGTCTGGCCGACGCCGAAGGGATTGCCGATCGCGAGCACGACGTCGCCAACCAGCAGCTCGTCGGAATTGGTGAAGTCCAGCGTCGGGAATTTCTCCTTGGTGTCCTTCAGGCGGAGGACGGCAAGATCAGTGCGCGGATCCTTCAGCAGGATCTCCGCCTCGAACTCGCGCTTGTCCGAGAGCGACACCTTGACCTGGTCAGCGCCCTCGATGACGTGGACGTTGGTGACGACGAGGCCGGAAGCATCGACGATGACGCCCGAACCGAGCGAGCGCTGCATCTGCTCGGGCTGCTGGCCCGGCACGCCGAAGAAGCGGCGGAAGATCGGGTCGTCCAGCAGCGGGTTGCGGTTCTGCACCACCTTGGCGGCGTAGACGTTGACGACGGCCGGCTGCACCCGCTGCACGATCGGCGCATAGGACAGCCGCAACTCGGCGGGCGAGGACGGGACACGGCGGTCCTGCGCGGCGGCCGGATTGAGGTGGGCTGAAAACGCTATGCACAATGCCGTGATGACGGCGGTCCAGGTCGATCGAAACATTCCTACCTCTCGGAAAAGACGCCGGAATATAGGCGCCTTCGCCCGCCAATAGAAGGGCGCCAGGCGGCATTATTCAGCCGCCTTTCCGGTGTGTCCGGCGTGCAAGTCCTGCGTGCGAAATGACAATTTACCTGGGCGGTGGATTGGCATGATGCGCGTCATCCAGCATTGTGGTGTCGAGCGGATTCGGTTGCGGCGAATTGGCATCAGTGGGAACCGCGCAACCGGGCGCAGCGTCGCGGGACAGTCATCGTTCATACCTAGGCTCTCCCGTTACGACTTGGGGAAGTTCGTCAAACGATGGAGTCATGATGTGAGCAGGACAAGACTTGCAGCCACCGCGATTGGTCTCGCCGGTGCGCTGGCGGCCTCGCAGGCCCAGGCCCAAACGGCGAGCAGCAGCGATCAGGAGATCGCTCTGCTGAAGCAGCAATTGAAGATGCTGGAGCAGAAGCTCGACAAGCTCCAGAGCCAGACCGCCGCCAACACGGCGGCCACGGCGAAGGCTAGAGTCGAAGCAAAGGCGGAGGCCAAGGCCGAAGCGCGCTCGGAGGCGAAAGCCGTCGTCGCCAACGCCAACGCCGCGATCCCGCTCAAGGGACCGGTACCCGTCTCCGGTGCTGTCGTGACCATGCCGAACAACCGGCCGACCATCTGCACCGCCGACGGGGCGAACTGCGTCGCCATCACCAGCCGCGTGCACTGGGACGTCGGCGGCTACAACTATCGTCCCAACACGGCGGCGACCGTGCCGCAGAAGCTCGACAGCGGTGAGAACATCCGCCGTGCGCGCATCGGTGTCGTCGGCAAATTCCTCGAAGACTGGAATTTCGCGCTGATCTACGATTTCGGCGGCTCGTCCGACGGCTTTGGCGGCACGGGCGCCGCCGGCGCGACCCCTGTCGGCTTCCTGCCGGGCGGAGGCACGTCCGGCATCGAGAACGCTTGGGTGAGCTACACGGGGCTGAAGCCCTTCGGCGGCAAGCTGTCGATCGAAGCCGGCGTCATGGACCTTGCCTGGACCCTGGACGAATCCACGAGTTCCAACGACATTCCCTTCATGGAGCGCGCCTCGGTCGGCTTGATCGCGCAAAACATCGCCGCCGGCGACTTCCGTTCTGCGATCGGCGCGCGCTGGTACAATGACGTGTTCTGGGCCGGTGCTTACGTGACCGGCCCCACCACGGGCGCCATTCACTCGGCCTCGAGTGTTTCACCTCCCGGGACCAGCGAGCAATATGGCGCGATCGCCCGCGTTGCGGGCCAGGTGGTCAGCGGTAATGGCTATTCGGTGCATCTCGGCGGCGACGCGGAATGGCTGATCCAGCCGCCGCGCAATCTGATAGCGAACACGCAAACGCTGACGCTCAGCGACCGGCCCGAGCTGCGCATCGACCCCACCACACTGATCTCGACCGGTGCAATTGCCAATGTCGCGGGCGCCCAGGTCTATGGCGTGGAAGCCGCAGCGACCTATGGATCGCTGTACCTCCAGGGCGAATACTACTGGTTCAACATCGATCGCAACGCGAATACCAGCGTGCCGCTGATCGGAGCGCCAAGCCTGAAATTCCAGGGCGGCTATGCGGAAGCGGCCTACGTTTTGACCGGTGAATCACGCAAGTACAATCCGTCGAATGCCGCCTATGGCGGCGTCAAGCCCGATCATCCGTTCTCGCTCGATGGCGGCGGCTGGGGTGCCTGGGAGATTGCCGGCCGCTACTCCACCATGGATCTGAACAATCAGCTCGCGACCGCCGCCGGCATCGCCGGCGGACGCCAGACGGTCTACACGCTGGCGCTCAACTGGTACGTCAACGGCAACGTCCGCTTCATGCTCGACTACCTGCATGGCACGGTATCGAAGCAGGCTTCGCCGATTTCGACCGCTGATGTCGGCTCGAAGTTCGATGCGATCGCGATGCGCACGCAGTTCGCGTTCTGACGCAATCTCTTCCGGGAGCGGCACGATCCGCTCCCGGAGAGTTACGCTGCGCGCTTCGGCTTCTTGACCGGCTCCGCTTCGGGCGGCGGCGCGCAGGACAGCCGTTGCTGATGGCTCTCGCCCCAGGCCTTCAGGATGTCGATCACCGGCCGCAGGCTCTCGCCGAGCTCGGAGAGGCAATATTCCACGCGCGGTGGCACCTCGGCATAGACCTTGCGGATGACGAGCTTGTCCTCCTCCAGCGCGCGAAGCTGCTTTGTCAGCATGCGCTGGGTGATGCCGGGCATCCGTCGGCGCAGTTCGCCGAAGCGCTGGGTCCCGTCCTGGAGGTGGTAGAGGATCACGCCCTTCCACTTGCCGTCGATCAGGTCCAGCGTCGCCTCGACCGAGCAGCCGGGACGCCGGGTAAAATCTCGCCGCTTCATGCGTGTTTTCCCAATAGTATCCAAACAGGGACTATATCCCCGAATTTACAGTACTTGCCAAATCGGGGCTAGCGGGACAGTTAGCGGGCCAGGCGCACGTCACAAGCTACGCGCCATTTGATGGAGACAAGCCATGAAGGCCGTCGGCTACAAAAAATCGCTTCCGATCGAGGATCAGGACGCGCTGATCGATTTCGAGACCGCAAAGCCCGAGCCCAAGGGGCGCGATATCCGCGTCGCCGTGAAGGCGATCTCGGCCAACCCGGTCGATTACAAGGTACGCAAGCGTGCCGCCCCGCCCGAGGGCGAGACGAAGATTCTTGGCTATGACGCGGCCGGCGTCGTCGATGCTGTGGGTCCGGACGTCACGCTGTTCAAGCCGGGCGACGAGGTGTTTTACGCCGGCTCGATCCTGCGCCAGGGCACCAATTCCGAATTCCACCTGGTCGACGAGCGCATCGTCGGCAACAAGCCGAAGAGCCTGTCGTTCGCGCAGGCCGCAGCCCTTCCCCTCACCTCCATCACCGCCTGGGAACTGCTGTTCGACCGGCTCGGCGCGTTGCCGGGCAAGAGCGTCGATCCGCGCACGCTGCTGATCACGGGCGGCGCCGGCGGCGTCGGCTCGATCCTGATCCAGCTTGCGCGCCGCCTCACGGGCCTCACGGTGCTCGCGACGGCGACGCGGCCGGAATCGCAAAAATGGTGCCTCGACCTCGGCGCGCATGCCGTGATCGACCACGGCAAGCCGATGAAGGAGCAGATCGAGAAGCTGAAGCTGCCGCCGGTCGCGCTGGTGGCAAGCCTCACCTTCACCGACCAGCACTACAAGGCGATCGCCGAGTTCATGGCGCCGCAGGGCAAGTTCGGCCTGATCGACGATCCCCCGGAGTTCGCCGTGAGCACATTCAAGGGCAAGGCGATCTCGGTACACTGGGAATCGATGTTCACGCGCTCCTCTTTCCAGACGCCCGATATGATCGCGCAGCATCATTTGCTCAACGACGTCTCCGACCTCATCGACAAGGGCGTGCTGCGCACCACGCTCGACCAGACCTTTGGCACGATCAACGCGGCCAACCTCAAGCGCGCGCATGCGTTGCTCGAAAGCGGCAAGTCGCGCGGCAAGATCGTGCTGGAGGGGTGGTAGGCGCGACAACGCCGGCCCGTAGGGTGGGTTAGCGCCGCGTAACCCACCTCTTCTGCCGCTTCGGAAACACACAGTGGTGGGTTACGCCAGCGACTGCGCTTCGCGCAGCCGCCGGCTAACCCACCCTACGAACGCGTCTCATGCGATCGTATTGACGATACCGCCTTCCGCGCGCAGCGCCGCACCGTTGGTCGCGGACGCTTCTTTCGATGCGACATAGACCACCATGTTGGCGATTTCGTCGACGCTGGCGAAGCGCTGGATCAGCGAGCTCGGGCGGTGCTGCTTGACGAAATTGGCCGCGGCCTCATCCACCGACTGCCCATTCTGCTTGGCGAGATCCTTCACGAAGGTCTCGACGCCCTCCGACATGGTCGGACCCGGCAGCACGGAATTGACGGTGACGCCGGTGCCGCGGGTGAGCTGCGCGAGGCCGCGGGCGACCGAGAGCTGGGCCGTCTTGCTCATGCCGTAATGGATCATCTCGACGGGAATGTTGAGTCCGGACTCCGATGAGATGAAGACGATGCGGCCCCAGTTGCGCTTGAGCATGCCCTTCATATAGGCCCGCGACAGCCGCACGCCGCTCATGACGTTGACCTCGAAGAAGCGGCTCCAGTCCTCGTCGGGGATCTCGAAGAAGTCTTTTGGCTCGAAGATGCCGGCGTTGTTGATGAGGATGTCGACCTCCGGCAGCGCTGAGACGAGCGCCTTGCAGCCCGCTGCGGTCGAGACGTCGGCGGCGATGCCGCGGACCTTGACGCCCGCCCCTTCCAGCTTGCGCACGGCGGCATCGACCTTGTCCTGGCCGCGACCGTTGATCACCACGCTCGCGCCCGAGCCCGCAAGGCCCTTGGCAATGGCGTGACCGATGCCGGCGGTGGAGCCGGTCACGAGGGCGGTCTTTCCGGAAAGGTCGATCTTCATGAATCATCTCCATTGTTGCTGAAGCGGATATCGTGTCCAGCGCACGCCGCTTCAATCACCACAAATGCGAAATCGTAGGGTGGGACAAAGCGACTTGTCCGCCGTAGCTCGAAGAGCGAAGGCGGAAGCGTGCCCACCTTTTCGACACGAGTTGAAAGCGAAATGGTGGGCACGGCGCGCGAAGAGCGCACCTTTGCCCCACCCTACGGCACTATTGCCGCGGCGGTAGCGTCCTGAGAAACGCGACGATGGCATCGAGGTCCTGCGCTGTCATGCTGGCATAGGCAGCATAGGCCATCGGCGGCTTGAGCTTGTGGCCGTCGCGCGCGATGCCTTGCGTAATCGCACGTTTGATTTCGTCGTCGCTCCAGCCGCCCAGGCCGGCCGCGGGATCCGCGGTGATATTGGGGGAGATGGATTCGCCCCACGGCCCCTTGAATGTCCGGCCGCCCTTGCCGCTGGCACCCGCGAAGTCATGCACGGCGGACGGGCCCTCCGGCGTGTGGCATTCCAGGCAATGGGCGATGGTCAGGAGATAGCGGCCGCGCGCGAGCTTGTCGGAGATATCGGCCTCGGTCGCCTGCTTGCCGGCATAGGTCGGCGTTTCCGGCTTCAGCGCGATCCTGTATTCCGGCGCCGGCGTTTCGTGGCGCACTGCGGGGACTGAGCGCAGGTAGGCGGTAAGCGCATCAAGATCCCGGGCCGTGAGCACCGTGTAGAACGCGGTCGGCATGATCGGCGCGACCTTGGTCCCGTTCGGCCTGTTACCGCTGACCAGAAACCGCTTCAGCTCGGCATCGCTCCAGTTGCCGATGCCGGTGTCCTTGTCCGGCGTGATGTTGGAGCCGGTGACCTTGAAGGCAGGCTCATCGAAAACCTGGCTGCCGCCCGCGAGCGCGCGCGAGAGATCGAGACCCTGCGGCCCACGCGGCGTGTGGCAGTTGTGGCAGACCATCACGCTGTTGACGAGATAGGCACCGCGTTCGACCAGCGTCTCGCCGGAGGCCGGCGACATCAACAGCGCCAGCGCGATCCCAAGCACAATCCTCATCGACAGCCCCCCGGCCGGAATCGCGTTCACCAGACGATGCGTGGCATGAGATATCCCCGGGCCATACAAAAAAGCGGCGCCCAGGGGCGCCGCTTTCTGAAAACTGAGGTACCGGCCGGCTTACGCCGCCTCGGCTTCCTTCTCCTGCACCGGACCGGAATCCTGGCCCTTGGCATCGACGTCGCGGTCGACGAACTCGATCACGGCCATCGCAGCGTTGTCGCCGTAGCGGAAGCCGGCCTTGATGATGCGGGTGTAGCCGCCCTGGCGGTCCTTGTAGCGGGGCGCCAGCACGTCGAACAGCTTCTTGACCTGGTCCTTGTCGCGCATCTCGGAGATGGCCTGGCGACGCATGGACAGGCCGCCCTTCTTGCCGAGAGTGACGAGCTTCTCGACGATCGGACGGAGCTCCTTGGCCTTGGGCAGCGTGGTGACGATCTGCTCGTGCTTGATCAGCGCGGCGCACATATTGGCGAACATCGCGCGGCGATGCTCCGCCGTGCGGTTGAGCTTCCGATGAACCTTGCCGTGACGCATGTAACTATTCCTTAGTTTGAAACTGCCGCGACGGTTCGTCGGACATGTTGCTCAGGTGGGCTGCCTGCGTTCGCCCATTAAAAATCGTGGCCGGATATCTCCGGCCACGACGATGACGTCAGATCAGTAATGATCCTCGAAACGCTTGGCGAGCTCGTCGATGTTCTCCGGCGGCCAGCCCGGCACTTCCATGCCGAGGTGCAGACCCATCTGGGCCAGCACTTCCTTGATCTCGTTCAGCGACTTGCGGCCGAAGTTCGGGGTGCGGAGCATTTCCGCTTCGCTCTTCTGCACGAGGTCGCCGATGTAGACGATGTTGTCGTTCTTCAAGCAGTTGGCCGAACGCACCGACAGCTCGAGCTCGTCCACCTTCTTGAGGAAGGCCGGGTTGAAGGCGAGGTCCGGGATGATCTCCTGGGCGACTTCCTTGCGCGGCTCTTCGAAGTTGACGAACACGTTGAGCTGATCCTGCAGGATGCGCGCGGCGTAAGCCACGGAGTCATCCGGCGAGATCGCACCGTTGGTCTCGATCGTCATGGTCAGCTTGTCGTAGTCGAGGATCTGGCCCTCGCGGGTGTTCTCGACCTTGTAGGAGACCTTGCGGACCGGCGAGTACAGGCTGTCGACCGGGATCAGGCCGATCGGCGCGTCCTCGGGACGGTTACGCTCGGCGGGCACGTAGCCCTTGCCGGTGGCGACCGTGAACTCCATGCGGATCTCTGCGCCCTCGTCGAGCGTGCAGATCTGGAGGTCAGGGTTGAGCACGACGACGTCGCCCACGGTCTGGATGTCGCCGGCGGTGACGACGCCCGGGCCCTGCTTCTTCACGACCATGCGCTTGGGGCCTTCGCCCTGCATCTTGATCGAGATGTCCTTGATGTTGAGCACGATGTCGGTGACGTCCTCACGGACGCCCGCGATCGAGGAGAACTCATGCAGCACGCCGTCGATGTGCACCGACTGCACCGCCGCGCCCTGGAGCGAGGAGAGCAGGATGCGGCGCAGCGCGTTGCCGAGCGTCTGGCCGAAGCCGCGCTCGAGCGGCTCGGCGACGATGGTCGCGAAACGGTTCGAATCGCTACCGGGCGTGACCTGGAGCTTGTTCGGTCGAATCAGTTCTTGCCAATTTTTCTGGATCGTCACTGTTTCACCCATACAGGCCAGTCAAACTGCTGTTGCAGACACTGGCGTTGGAGAAAGGCCGCGATCATTTCCGCGGCTTTGCAAAAAGTCAACGCGGGCGCCGATGCGCCCGCAACTTGGTCTCAAACGCGCCGACGCTTGCGGGGACGGCAACCGTTGTGCGGGATCGTGGTTACATCGCGGATCGAGGTGACGGTGAAACCCGCGGCCTGAAGCGCGCGGAGCGCCGACTCGCGGCCCGAACCGGGACCGGCGACTTCGACTTCCAGCGTGCGCATGCCGTGCTCCTGCGCCTTCTTCGACACGTCCTCGGCGGCAACCTGCGCGGCGTACGGGGTCGACTTGCGCGAGCCCTTGAAGCCCATCGTGCCGGCGGAAGACCAGGCAATCGTGTTGCCCTGCGCGTCGGTGATGGTGATGGTCGTGTTGTTGAACGACGAGTTCACGTGCGCGACGCCGGAGGCGATGTTCTTGCGCTCACGACGACGAACGCGGGTGGCTTCCTTGCCCATAGAGTACCTTTCCTGGAGATCTCAAACGCCGCCGTAATGCCAGCGGCTACACCTGTGGAACGAAAGGCGTGTGGCGAACGGGTCTCCCCTTTCGCCACACGCCGCGATTGGATTCGAAAACTTACTTCTTCTTGCCGGCGATGGCCTTGGCCGGACCCTTGCGCGTACGCGCATTGGTGTGGGTACGCTGACCGCGCACCGGCAGGCCGCGACGATGACGCAGGCCGCGATAGCAGCCGAGGTCCATCAGACGCTTGATGTTGATGCCGACCTCACGACGCAGGTCGCCCTCGACGAGATAGTCGCGGTCGATCACTTCGCGGATCTGTAGCACTTCGGCATCGCTGAGCTGGTTGACGCGACGATCCTCAGGGATCTTCACCTTCTCCAGGATCTCACCAGCGATCTTCTGGCCGATGCCATGGATATACTGGAGCGCGATCAGCACGCGCTTGTTGGTCGGAATGTTCACGCCGGCAATACGGGCCACGGCCTTCTCTCCTGTTGCCGATCCCTCGTCAGGAACCGGTCTTTAAGTGCTTGGTTTCTCGGGCAGGTGTTCACAAACGCGAACACGACGCCCACCCCTGGTCTTCCTGGGGCCCGGCATCGTTTGAAACTATCCGACTTGGATGCGGGGCTTATTAGGGGATTCAGGGGGCTTTCGTCAACCGCTGCTAGCGCTTAGCTCGCTTTTTCGTGACCTTTTTTGCGGCCTTTTTGGCACCTTTTTTGACAGCCTTCTTGGCGGTCGTTTTGGCTGCCTTTTTGACGGTTTTCTTGGCCGTTTTCTTGGCCGCCTTCTTGGCGCTCTTCACGGCCTTCTTGGCGGCCTTTCTAGCGGATTTTGGCGCCTTTTTGGCGGTTTTCGCGGGCTTTTCGGCTGCCTTGGCCTTCTTGGCACCTTGCTTGGCACCTTTTTTGGCGGGCGCCGACTTGGCCGCGCTGCGCGCATGGGCCTTGCCATGCGACTTGGGCTCAACCGCCCCGAGGGCCAGGAGCTGGCGATGAATGGCCCGGGTGACCTCGTCGATGGCCATCATGCCGTCGATGGTCGAGAGCTTCCGCCGCTCGGAATAGTAGTGAATCAACGGTTCCGTCTGGCTGCGGTAGCTGGCGAGTCGCTTGGTCAGGACCTCCGGGGTGTCGTCGACCCGGACCTCCTCCCCGCGCTCCCGCATCTGGGCGACGCGAGTCTCGACGCGACTCAGCAGCGCGCTCTCGTTGACGCGGAGCTCGACCACGGCGTCGAGCTTGAGATGCTTGTGCTTGAGCAGCTCATCCAGCGCCTCGGCCTGCGGCACGGTGCGCGGGAAGCCGTCGAGGATGAAACCGTTCTTGGCGTCCGGCTGGTCGATGCGGTCGGAGATGATTCCCACTACGATCTCGTCGGGCACGAGGCCGCCGCTGGCCATGATCTCCTTGGCCTTCAGCCCGACCGGCGTTCCCGCCGCGACGGCCGCGCGCAGCATCTCGCCGGTCGAGAGCTGGACGATGCCATAGCGCTGCACCAGCAGCTGCGCCTGGGTCCCCTTGCCCGACCCCGGCGGTCCCAGAAGTATAATTCTCATCGGCGTACGCCCCCCGGATTGGTGAGCGATACGTCGCGCACCTGTGTTTGAAGTCCAATGACAGTGCAAATCATAATCGGCGTCGCACCGCTACCCATATCATAGGGGAGCAAATGCCAGGACGCCAAGAAGGCCTTTGAAATCAGTGATTGCGTCGCAGGGAGAGCAGCTCTGCCGATGTCTTGGAATGGCTGACTGGTCGCCTCGGCGGGCGCCGCGCGTTGCTCGCGCGGCGAATCGGCGGCGCTGTCGCGCCGCCCTCGGGGAACGCCGCGCTTAGCGGCGGCGGCCGCGCAGTTTCGACTTCCGGATCAAGCCCTCATACTGATGCGCCAGCAGATAGCCCTGCACCTGCGCCACCGTGTCCATGGTGACGCTGACAACGATCAGCAGCGAGGTGCCGCCGAAGTAGAACGGCACCGAGGCGTAGGAGATCAGGATTTCCGGGATCAAGCAGACGATCGCCAGATAGACAGCGCCGAGCACGGTGATGCGCGACAGCACGTAGTCGATATATTCCGCGGTGCGCTCGCCCGGGCGGATGCCCGGAATGAAGCCGCCATGCTTCTTCAGATTGTCCGCGGTCTCGGTCGGGTTGAACACGATCGCGGTGTAGAAGAACGCGAAGAACACGATCAGCGCGAGATACATGATCAGGAACAGCGGACGGCCGTGGCCGAGCTGGGTCGTGATCCACTGGAACCATTCCGGCCCGCTGCCGGCGTTGAAGTTGGCAACCGTGGTCGGCAGCAGCAGCAGCGAGGACGCGAAGATCGGCGGGATCACGCCCGAGGTGTTGAGCTTGAGCGGCAGATGCGAGGACTGACCCTCGAACATCTTGTTGCCGACCTGGCGCTTCGGATACTGGATCAGCAGCCGGCGCTGCGCGCGCTCCATGAACACGATGAAGGCAATCACGGCGACCGCCATGATGATGACGACCAGGATCAGGCCGGTCGACATCGCGCCCTGACGGCCGAGCTCTAGCATGTTGGCGAGCGCCGCAGGCAGCTCGGCGACGATGCCGGCGAGAATGATCAGCGAGATGCCGTTGCCGATGCCGCGCGAGGTGATCTGCTCACCCAGCCACATCAGGAACATGGTGCCGCCGGTCAGCGTGATCGCCGTGGACAGACGGAAGAACATGCCGGGGTCGCTGACGACGTTGCCGGCGCCCTCGAGGCCCACCGCGATGCCGTAGGACTGGAACGCGGCCAGGATCACGGTGAGATAGCGGGTGTACTGGTTCAGCAGCTTGCGGCCGGACTCACCTTCCTTCTTCAGCGCCTCGAGCTGCGGCGAGACCGTGGTGAGGAGCTGGATGATGATCGAGGCCGAGATATACGGCATGATGTTCAGCGCGAAGATCGCCATGCGGTGGATACCGCCGCCGGCGAACATGTTGAACATGCCGAGGATGCCGCCCGCCTGGGAGCGGAACACCTGTTCCCAGATGTTGGGATCGATGCCGGGCAGCGGGATATAGGTCCCGAGCCGATAAACGAGCAGCGCACCCAGGGTGAACCAGATGCGCTTCTTCAGTTCGTCAGCCTTGGCAAACGCACCGAAATTGAGATTGGCTGCCAGTTGTTCCGCTGCAGAGGCCATCTTGGACTTTCTCCCGCCGCCTATTGCGCCGTCATGCCCGCGGCCGGGCTACTCTAGCGGACGCCGGACATTATCTGGGGCTCGGCTTCGATAAGTCCACGTCCCACACGCGTAAAGGCCCGCGAGCCGCGGGCCAATGACGCAGTTGTTACGCCGCCTCGCCTTCTTCCTTGGCAGGGGCGAGGATCTTCACCGAGCCGCCGGCCTTCTCGACCGCGGCGATCGCGGTCTTCGTGGCGCCATGCACTTCGATGTTGAGCTTGGACTTGAGCTCGCCGCGGCCGAGCAGCCGCACGCCGGCCTTGGCGCGGCGCAGCACGCCGCCCTTCACCAGGGCCTCGACGTTCACGACGCTGCCGGCGTCGATCTTCTTGGCATCGACCGCCTCCTGGAGCCGGTCGAGATTGATCTCGGCGAACTCGACGCGGAAGATGTTGTTGAAGCCGCGCTTCGGCAGACGGCGATGCATCGGCATCTGGCCGCCTTCGAAACCCTTGATGCGCACGCCCGAACGCGCGGTCTGGCCCTTGCCGCCGCGGCCGGACTGCTTGCCCTTGCCCGAACCAATGCCACGGCCGACGCGCATACGCTTCTTGCGCGAGCCGGCGTTGTCGGCGATATCGCTGAGCTTCATCGCCCTGCTCCTTGTTTCTTGCGCATGATCTTCACCGAAAACGGGTGCCCGCTTTTCGGGATCCTGCGCCTTTGCTTACTTCTCGTCGACGATGCGAACGAGATGGTGAACCTTCTCGATCATGCCACGAACCGCCGGAGTGTCCGGCAGTTCGCTGGTGCGGCCGATCTTGTTGAGCTTGAGCCCGATCAGCGTCGAACGCTGCGAATGATGGCGGCGGATCGCGCTGCCGGTCTGCTCGAGCTTGATCGTCTTTGCGGCCTTGGCCATGGGAGTCTACTCCGAAAAGCTTCCGTTAGTCGGCAGCCGCCTCGGCGTCACCGCCGATACGGCGGGACTGGAGGGTGGACACCTTGATATTGCGGCGGGCTGCGACCGAACGCGGCGAATCCTGATGCTTCAGCGCGTCGAAGGTTGCGCGAACCATGTTGTAGGGGTTCGACGAGCCGATCGACTTCGCGACCACGTCCTGGACGCCGAGCGTCTCGAACACGGCGCGCATCGGACCGCCGGCGATGATGCCGGTACCGGCCGGGGCTGCACGCAGGTAGACACGGCCCGCGCCGTGACGGCCCGCGATGTCGTGATGCAGCGTACGGCCCTCGCGCAGCGAGACGCGGGTCAGGTTGCGCTTGGCGGACTCGGTCGCCTTGCGGATCGCCTCGGGCACTTCGCGCGCCTTGCCGTGACCGAAGCCGGCGCGGCCCTTCTGGTCGCCGATCACGACGAGCGCTGCGAAACCGAAGCGCTTGCCGCCCTTGACGACCTTGGCCACGCGATTGATGTGGACGAGCTTGTCGACGAACTCGCTGTCGCGCTCCTCGCGCTCCCTGCGTTCACGTCCGCCGCCGCGTTGATCGCGTCCACCACGTTGTTCGCGTTCAGCTGCCATGGTTTTTCCAATCCTTCAGAGGCTTGCGCCTCAATCCTCAAATTCCGTTAGAAGCTCAGCCCGCTCTCACGCGCCGCGTCGGCAAGAGCCTTGACGCGCCCGTGATAGAGATAGCTGCCGCGATCGAACACGACTTCCTTGACACCCTTCTCGGCGGCGCGCTCGGCCAGCAGCTTGCCGACCGCCTTCGCCGCATCGATGTCGGCGCCGGTCTTGCCGCCGTCGCGCATCGACTTCTCGAGCGACGAGGCAGAGGCCAGCGTCTCGCCCTTCAGGTCGTCGATGACCTGGGCGTAGATGTGCTTGGACGAGCGGAACACCGACAGGCGCGGACGGCCGCCACCGGAGCGGCGCAGCTTCAGCCGCACACTCCGCTTCCGCCGGGCATTCGTAACCTTAGCTTTCGACATGACCGGCTCCGTTACTTCTTCTTGCCTTCCTTGCGGAAGATGAATTCGCCAACATACTTCACACCCTTGCCCTTGTAGGGCTCCGGCGGACGATAGGAGCGAATCTCGGCGGCGACCTGGCCGACACGCTGGATGTCGCTGCCGGTCACCGTGATCTCGGTCGGCTTCGGCACGGTGATCGTGATCCCTTCCGGGATCGCGTAGACCACGTCGTGGCTGTAGCCGAGCGCCAGCTGCAGGTTCTTGCCCTGCATCGCGGCGCGGTAACCCACGCCGGTGATTTCGAGCTTCTTCTCGAAGCCCTTGGTGACGCCTTCGACCAGATTCGCGACCTGGGCGCGAGCGGTACCGTACAGGGCCCGCGCGCGGTTGGTCTCGAGCCGCGGCTTGACCTTGATCTGGCCGCTCTCGAGCTTCACCTCGACGTCGTCATGGACGACGAACTGAAGCTGGCCCTTCGGCCCCTTCATCTTGACGGTCTGCCCATCGACGGTCGCGGTAACACCCGACGGAACCGCCACAGGCCTTTTGCCAACACGTGACATGGATCAAAAATCCTTCTCAGAACACCGTGAAGAGGACTTCACCGCCCACATTCGCGTCGCGCGCGCTGTGGTCGGCCATGATCCCCTTCGGCGTCGACAACACCGAAATGCCGAGCCCGTTGTTGACCCGCGGCAGGTTCTTCACCGAGGCGTAAACGCGGCGCCCGGGCTTGGAGACTCGTTCGATCTCGCGGATGACGGGCTCGCCGTCGAAATACTTCAGCTCGATCTCGATCTCGCTGCGGCCCGAGGAGTGCTCGAGCGTGGCGTAACCGCGGATGTAGCCCTCGGACTTGAGGACCTCCAGCACGTTCTCGCGCATCTTCGAACCAGGCGTGGACACCTTGCTCTTGGAGCGCATCTGCGCGTTGCGGATGCGGGTGATCAGATCGCTGATTGGATCGTGCGTAGACATCTAAACGACCCTCCTTACCAGCTGGACTTCACGAGGCCCGGGACCATGCCCTTGGAGCCAAGGTCGCGCAGCGCGATACGGGACAGCTTGTTCTTGCGATAGTTCGAGCGCGGGCGGCCCGACAGCTCGCAACGCAGACGGACGCGGGTCGCCGACGAATTGCGCGGCATTTCCGCAAGCTTCAGGGTCGCGGCGAACCGCTCCTCCATCGGCAGCGTCTTGTCGGCGATGATCGCCTTCAACCGCTCGCGCTTCGGGGCGGCGTTCTTCACCATCCGCTTGCGCCGGTTGTTCTTCTCGACTGAACTCTTCTTTGCCATGCTTGGCTCCTGGGTATCCGCGTTTGAGAGGCTTTAGGTCAGCGTCTCACTGCCGGAACGGGAAATTGAAAGCGGTCAACAAGGCCCTCGCCTCTTCGTCGGTCTTGGCCGTGGTGCAGACGGTGATGTCCATACCGCGGGCTTCCGTGACCTTGTCGAAGTCGATCTCGGGAAAAATGATGTGCTCCTTGATGCCGAGCGAGTAGTTGCCGCGGCCGTCAAAGCTCTTCGGGTTCAGGCCGCGGAAGTCGCGGACGCGCGGCAGCGCGACCGTCACCAGGCGATCGATGAACTCGTACATGCGGGCCTTGCGCAGCGTGACCTTGCAGCCGATCGGCTGGTTTTCACGCAGCTTGAAGGTCGCGATCGCGATACGCGAATAGGTCACGATCGCCTTCTGGCCGGCGATCTGGGTCAGCTCGGCAGCGGCGGTCTCGGCCTTCTTGCGGTCGTTGACGGAATCGCCAACGCCCATGTTCAGCACGACCTTGTCCAGGCGCGGAACCTGCATCACGTTCTCATAACCGAACTTCTCGGTCATCGCCGTGCGGATCTTCGCGTCGTATTCCGCGCGCAGGCGCGGCGTGTAAGCGGCCTCAGCCATCGATCTCAGCTCCCGAGCTCTTGGCGATGCGGACCTTCTTGCCGTCCGCCAAAATCTTGAATCCGACGCGGGTCGGCTTTCCGTCCTTGCCGACATACGCGATGTTGGACAGTTGGATCGGCGACTCCTTCGAGATGATGCCGCCCTCCTGGGCCTGCGTCTGCTTTTGGTGACGCTTGACCATGTTGATGCCGCGCACGAGCGCCGTGCCGGCGGCGGGACGCACCTCGAACACTTCGCCGGTGCGGCCCTTGTCGCGACCGGTCAGCACGACGACCTTGTCGCCCTTGCGGATCTTGGCAGCCATCACAGCACCTCCGGCGCGAGCGAGATGATCTTCATGTGGTTCTTGGCGCGCAGCTCGCGCGGCACGGGCCCGAAGATACGGGTGCCGACCGGCTCGGACTGATTGTTGATCAGGACGGCGGCGTTGCGGTCGAAGCGGATGACCGAACCGTCGGCGCGGCGAATGTCCTTGCGGACGCGCACCACAACGGCCTTCATCACGTCGCCCTTCTTCACCTTGCCACGCGGAATCGCTTCCTTGATCGAGACGACGATGATGTCGCCGATCGTGGCGTAGCGGCGCTTGGAGCCCCCGAGCACCTTGATACACATGACACGGCGTGCGCCAGAATTGTCGGCCACGTCGAGGTTGGTCTGCATCTGAATCATTGATGCACCTCGTCCTCTTTCTCTTTGCGCCAGCCCAGCCGGCGCTCAACATTTCCCTGAAGTCAGTCGGCTAAAGCCAACAGATCAGGCGCTTTTCTTGTGTTCGCCCCGGATCACGACCCAGCGCTTCAACTTCGAAATCGGCTTCGATTCCTCGATCCACACCATGTCGCCCGGCTTGAACTCGTTGCTCTCGTCGTGCGCGTGATAGTTCTTCGAACGGCGGATCGTCTTCTTGTAGATCGGGTGCGTGAAGCGGCGGTCAACGCGCACCACGATGGTCTTGGCTTGCTTGTTGCTGACGACCACGCCCTGCAAAGTACGTTTCGGCATCTTCGTAAGCCTCTTACTTCTTCTTCGCGCGCGTCTGCGCGGCGACGGTCTTGATCCGGGCGATGTCACGGCGAGCCTCGCGCAGGCGCGAGGTGTTCTCGAGCTGCCCGGTGGCGCGCTGGAAGCGCAGGTTGAAGCGCTCCTTCTTCAGGTTCAGGATGGCGTCATCCTGCTGGTCGGGGCTCATCGCGCGGATGTCTTCGATCTTCATCTGTGCCATGGCCATTACTCCGCAATGCGCTCGACGAAGCGCGTCTTGATCGGCAGCTTGGCGGCCGCCAGGGTCAGCGCCTCACGCGCCGTCTGGGTGTTGACGCCGTCGATCTCGAACAGCACCCGGCCCGGCTTGACGCGCGCGACCCACAATTCCGGCGAACCCTTGCCGGAGCCCATGCGGACTTCGGCCGGCTTCTTCGACACCGGAACGTCGGGGAACACGCGGATCCAGACGCGGCCGGCACGCTTCATGTGGCGGGTCAGCGCGCGGCGAGCGGCTTCGATCTGGCGCGCGGTGACGCGCTCAGGCTCGGTCGCCTTCAGGCCGAACTGGCCGAAGGCCAACGTCGCGCCCGAAGACGCAACGCCGTGGATGCGGCCCTTGTGCGCCTTCCGGAACTTCGTTTTCTTAGGTTGCATCATGGCTTTAAGCCCTCAAATTCCTGTGCTGGCTCAGGCCGCAGCCGTATCGCGGCGCTGACGGCCACCACGATCACCGCTACCACCCGTCTCGCCTTCGGCCATTCTCTTGTCCTGGGCCATCGGATCGTGCTCGAGGATCTCGCCCTTGAAGATCCAGACCTTGACACCGCAGGTGCCGAAGGTCGTGAACGCGGTCGCAACGCCGTAGTCGATATCGGCGCGCAGCGTGTGCAGCGGCACGCGACCTTCGCGGTACCACTCCATGCGCGCGATTTCCGCACCACCCAGACGACCCGAGCAGTTGATGCGGATGCCTTCCGCGCCGAGACGCATCGCCGACTGCACGGCGCGCTTCATGGCACGGCGGAACGCCACGCGGCGCTCCAGCTGCTGCGCGATCGACTCGGCCACCAGCGTCGCATCGAGCTCCGGCTTGCGGATCTCGACGATGTTGATGACGACGTCGGACGAGGTGATGTCCGCGACCTTCTTGCGCAGCTTGTCGATGTCGGCGCCCTTCTTGCCGATCACCACGCCCGGACGAGCCGAGTGGATGGTGACGCGGCACTTCTTGTGCGGACGCTCGATCACGATGCGGGCGACGGCCGCCTGCTTGAGCTCCTTGTGCAGGATCTCACGGATCTTGACGTCCTCGTGCAGCAGCTTGCCGTATTCCTGCTTGCCGGCGAACCAGCGGGAATCCCAGGTCCGGTTGATGCCGAGACGCAGACCGATCGGATTGATCTTTTGACCCATCGTGTGCTCCTGCGTCCCTTAGGCCGCTGCTTCGGCTTCGACCTGACGAACGATGATCGTCAGCTGCGAAAATGGTTTGTAGACACGGCCCGAGCGGCCACGGCCGCGGGCGGCAAAGCGCTTCATCACGAGGCCGTTGCCGACGAAGGCCTGCGCCACGACGAGATCGTCGACGTCGAGGTCGTGATTGTTCTCGGCATTGGCGATAGCCGATTCCAGGCACTTCTTCACGTCGACCGCGATCCGCTTGCGCGAAAACTGCAGATCGGCGAGCGCAGCAGCCGCCTTCCGGCCGCGAATGAGCTGGGCGACCAGGTTGAGCTTCTGCGGGCTCACCCGCAGCATCCGGGCGACCGCCTTGGCCTCGTTCTCGGCGAGGCTCCGTTCGCGCTTAGGTTTGCTCATCGTTTAATCCTCAAGCCTTCTTGGCTTTCTTGTCGCCGGAGTGGCCATGGAAGGTCCGGGTCGGCGAGAACTCGCCGAACTTGTGACCGACCATTTCCTCGTTGACGGCAACCGGTACGTGCTTCTGACCGTTGTAGACGCCGAAGGTCAGGCCGACGAACTGCGGCAGGATCGTCGAGCGACGGCTCCAGATCTTGATGACGTCGTGACGGCCGGACGCGCGGGCGGCATCTGCCTTCTTGAGCAGAGAACCCTCGACGAACGGGCCTTTCCAGACTGAACGAACCATGTCCGGCGTTCCTTACTTCTTCCGCTTGTGGCGGCTTAGGAGAATGAATTTGTTGGTCGACTTGTTGCTGCGGGTCTTCTTGCCCTTGGTCGGCTTGCCCCACGGAGTGACCGGGTGGCGACCGCCCGAGGTACGACCTTCACCACCGCCGTGCGGATGGTCGATCGGGTTCATCGAAACACCGCGGTTATGCGGCTTGCGGCCCAGCCAACGGTTGCGGCCGGCCTTGCCGATCGAGGTGTTCATGTGATCCGGGTTCGACACCGCGCCGATCGTGCCGCGGCAACGGCCGTGCACCAGGCGCTGCTCGCCCGAGTTCAGGCGGATGATCACGTAGTCGTGGTCGCGGCCGACGAGCTGGGCGTAGGTGCCGGCGGAACGAGCGAGCTGGCCGCCCTTCCCGATCTTGACCTCGATGTTGTGGATGATCGTGCCGACCGGCATGTTGCCGAGCGGCATGACGTTGCCCGGCTTCACGTCGACATAGTTGCCGGCAACCACGGAATCACCGACGGCAAGGCGCTGCGGCGCCAGGATATAGGCCTGGGTGCCGTCTTCGTACTTGACCAGCGCGATGAACGCGGTGCGGTTCGGATCGTATTCCAGCCGCTCGACCGTCGCGGGCGCATCGACCTTGTCGCGCTTGAAGTCGACGATGCGCAGCGTCTGCTTGTGACCGCCGCCGCGGAAGCGCACGGTGATGCGACCGGTGTTGTTGCGACCGCCCGAGGAGTGCTTGCCTTCGGTGAGCGCCTTGACCGGCTTGCCCTTGTAGAGGGCCGAACGATCGACCATGACCAGCTGGCGCTGGCCCGGCGTCGTGGGATTGAACTTTTTCAGTGCCATCGTCGTACGACCTTACAGACCGGTGGTCACGTCGATCCGGTGGCCCTCTTCGAGGGTCACGATCGCGCGCTTGCTGTTCGACTGCGAGCCGAGATTGCCGCGGAAGATCTTGGTCTTGCCCTTGCGGACCAGCGTGTTGACGCTCTTGACCTTGACGTCGAACAGCTTCTCGATCGCTTCCTTGATCTGCGGCTTGGTCGCCTTCGCGGCCACCTTGAACAGGACCTTGTTGTGCTCCGAGGCGATCGTCGCCTTTTCGGTCACGACCGGCGACAAGATCACGTCGTAGTGGCGAGGCTCGATGTTCTTCGTCATTTGAAGCGCGCCTCCAGCGCATCGATGGCGGCCTTGGTCAGAACGAGCTTCTGACGGCGCAGGATGTCATAGACGTTGATGCCCTGGATCGGCAGCACGTCCATGTTCGGGATGTTGCGGGCCGCAGCGGCAAAGCCGTTGTTGAGCTCGGCGCCGTCGATGATCAGCGCGTTGGTCAAGCCGAGGCCCGAGAAGTGGCCGAGCAGCGCCTTGGTCTTCGCGGCTTCCAGCGCGGCCTTGTCGATCACCACCAGATCGCCGTCCTTGGCCTTCGCCGACAGCGCGTGCTTGAGGGCAAGCGCGCGGACCTTCTTCGGCAGGTCGGTCGCGTGCGAACGCACCACCGGACCGAAGGCACGGCCACCGCCGCGGAACTGCGGCACGCGGGCCGAGCCGTGACGAGCACCGCCGGTGCCCTTCTGCTTGTACATCTTCTTGCCGGTGCGCCAGATCTCGGCGCGGCCCTTGGCCTTGTGAGTGCCGGCCTGACGCTTGTTGAGCTGCCACTGCACGCAACGCGCAATGATGTCCTGGCGCGGCTCGAGGCCGAAAATGGCGTCGGAAAGCTGGACCGAGCCGGCTTCCTTGCCTTCGAGGGTCGTGACCTTCAATTCCATCTCACGCCTCCTGCGCAGCCGGAGCGGCGTCCGCTTCGCCAGCAACCTTGAACTTGCCGGGCTTCGGAGCTTCCTTCGGCAGCGGCTTCTTGACGGCGTCGCGCACACGGATCCAGCCGCCCTTGGAGCCGGGAACGGCGCCTTCGACGAGGATCAGGCCGCGCTCGACATCGAGCTGAACGACTCGAAGGTTGAGCGTGGTGATGCGGTCGACACCCATGTGGCCGGGCATCTTCTTGTTCTTCCAGGTCTTGCCGGGGTCCTGACGGCCACCGGTCGAACCGATCGAGCGGTGCGAGATCGACACACCGTGGGTGGCGCGCAGACCGCCGAAGTTCCAGCGCTTCATACCGCCGGCGAAGCCCTTACCGACCGAGGTGCCGGTGACGTCGACGAACTGGCCGACGACGAAGTGGTCGGCGAGGATCTCGGCGCCAACGGGGATCATGGCATCCGCGGAGACGCGGAATTCCTCGACCTGCCGCTTCGGCTCGACCTTGGCGACCGCGAACTGGCCGCGCTCTGCCTTGGGCATGTACACGGTCTTACGGCTGCCAGAACCAAGCTGGAGCGCGACGTAACCGTTCTTATCTTCAGTGCGGTGGCCTACGACCTGGCAATTGCCGAGCTTCAGCACGGTCACGGGGATATGTTCGCCGGCCTCTGTAAAGACCCGCGTCATCCCGACCTTTTGTGCGATCACTCCGGAGCGCATCGGCGTGCTTCCTGTTCTTTCTGTCCGCTAGTCGCGAACGTGATCCAAAAATCTTAGAGCTTGATCTCGACGTCGACACCGGCGGCCAGGTCGAGCTTCATCAAAGCATCGACGGTCTGCGGGGTCGGATCGACAATATCGAGCAGGCGCTTGTGGGTGCGCATCTCGAACTGCTCGCGGCTCTTCTTGTCGACGTGCGGCGAACGGTTGACGGTGAACTTCTCGATGCGGGTGGGCAGCGGAATGGGTCCGCGGACCTGCGCGCCGGTGCGCTTCGCCGTGTTCACGATCTCGCGGGTCGACGTATCGAGGATACGATGGTCGAACGCCTTGAGACGGATACGAATGTTTTGGCCGTTCATTGCCGTGCTTTCTCTAGTGAGTGGCGAGTAGCGAGTAGCGAATAGAATTCCCTATTCGCCACTCACCATTCCCTATTCGCTTGTTACTCGATGATCGAGGCGACGACGCCGGCGCCGACGGTGCGGCCGCCTTCGCGGATCGCGAAGCGGAGCTTCTCTTCCATCGCGATCGGCACGATCAGGTGCACTTCCATCGCGATGTTGTCGCCCGGCATCACCATCTCGGTGCCTTCCGGCAGATGCACGACACCGGTCACGTCGGTGGTGCGGAAGTAGAACTGCGGACGGTAGTTGGTGAAGAACGGGGTGTGGCGGCCGCCCTCTTCCTTGGTGAGGATGTAGGCCTCAGCCTTGAACTTGGTGTGCGGCTTGACCGAACCCGGCTTGCACAGCACCTGGCCGCGCTCGACGTCCTCGCGCTTGGTGCCGCGGAGCAGCGCGCCGATGTTGTCGCCGGCCTGGCCCTGATCGAGCAGCTTGCGGAACATTTCGACGCCCGTGACCGTGGTCTTCTGCGTGGCGCGCAGACCGACGATCTCGATTTCCTCGCCGACCTTGACGATGCCGCGCTCGACACGGCCGGTCACGACGGTGCCGCGGCCCGAGATCGAGAACACGTCTTCAACCGGCATCAGGAACGGCTGGTCGACCGGACGCTCCGGCTGCGGGATGTACGAGTCGACGTTCTTCATCAGCTCAAGGATGGCCTCGTGGCCGAGCTTCTTGTCGGAATCTTCGAGAGCGGCGAGCGCCGAGCCCTTGATGATCGGGATCTTGTCGCCCGGGAAGTCGTACTTCGAGAGCAGCTCGCGGACTTCGAGCTCGACGAGCTCAAGGAGCTCCGGATCGTCGACCATGTCGCACTTGTTGAGGAACACGACGAGCGCGGGCACGCCGACCTGGCGGGCGAGCAGGATGTGCTCGCGGGTCTGCGGCATCGGGCCGTCAGCGGCCGACACGACCAGGATCGCACCGTCCATCTGGGCGGCGCCGGTGATCATGTTCTTCACATAGTCGGCGTGGCCGGGGCAGTCGACGTGGGCGTAGTGGCGGTTCTGCGTCTCATACTCGACGTGCGCGGTCGAGATGGTGATGCCGCGCGCCTTCTCTTCCGGCGCCTTGTCGATCTGGTCGTACGCGGTGAACGTCGCACCGCCGGTCTCGGCGAGGATCTTGGTGATCGCCGCGGTCAGCGACGTTTTGCCATGGTCGACGTGACCGATGGTGCCGATGTTGCAGTGCGGCTTGTTACGTTCAAACTTTGCTTTGGCCATTTGACTCTCCGTTCAATCGTCAGCTCTGGACCGACGACAATCAGGCAAACTTCTTTTGGACTTCTGCCGACACGTTGGCCGGCGCTTCTGCGTAGTGGTCGAACTGCATGGTGAAGGTCGCGCGACCCTGGCTCATCGAGCGCAGGTTGTTCACGTACCCGAACATGTTCATGAGCGGCACCATCGCGTTGATGACGTTGGCGTTGCCGCGCATGTCCTGACCCTGGATCTGACCGCGCCGGGAATTCAGGTCGCCGATGACCGAGCCGGTGTAGTCTTCCGGGGTCACCACTTCGACCTTCATGATCGGCTCGAGCAGGACGGACTTGCCTTTCTGCAGCGCTTCGCGGAATGCCGCGCGCGATGCGATTTCGAAGGCGAGCGCCGACGAGTCGACGTCGTGGTACTTGCCGTCGACGAGCTGAACCTTGACGTCGACCACGGGGAAGCCCGCGACGACACCAGAGCTCATCACGCTGTTGAGGCCCTTTTCGACGCCGGGGATGTATTCCTTCGGAACCGCACCGCCGACGATCTTGGACTCGAACTCGTAGCCCTTGCCGGGCTCGTTCGGCTCGACCACGATCGACACTTCCGCGAACTGACCGGTACCGCCGGTCTGCTTCTTGTGGGTGTACTTGACCTCGGCCTTCTTGGTGACGCGCTCACGGAACGCAACCTGCGGCGCGCCGATGTTGGCGTCGACCTTGTAGGTACGCTTGAGGATGTCGACCTTGATGTCGAGATGGAGTTCGCCCATGCCCTTGAGGATGGTCTGGCCGGACTCCTGGTCGGTCGACACGCGGAAGGACGGATCCTCCGCGGCGAGCTTCGCCAGCGCCACGCCCAGCTTTTCCTGGTCGGCCTTGGACTTCGGCTCGATCGCGATCTCGATGACCGGCTCGGGGAATTCCATCTTCTCCAGGATCACCTGCTTGTCGGGATCGCACAGCGTGTCACCGGTGCGCGCTTCCTTCAGGCCGGCCAGCGCGACGATGTCGCCGGCATAGGCTTCCTTGATGTCCTCGCGGTTGTTCGCATGCATCAGCAGCATGCGCCCGATGCGCTCCTTCTTCTCGCGCGTCGAGTTCACGACACCGGTGCCACTCTGCAGGACGCCGGAGTAGATGCGGCAGAAGGTGATGGTGCCGACGAACGGGTCGTCCATGATCTTGAACGCGAGCAGCGCGAGCGGCTCCTTGTCGTCCGCCTTGCGCACGACCTCGTTGCCGCGGTCATCGGTGCCCTTGATCGCGGGCACGTCGATCGGCGACGGCAGATAGTCGACGACGGCGTCGAGCAGCGGCTGCACACCCTTGTTCTTGAAGGCCGAGCCGCACAGCACGGGATAGAACGCGCCGGTCAGCACCGCCTTGCGGATCAGCCGCTTCAGCGTCTCTTCGTCCGGCTCCTTGCCGTCGAGGAAGGCAGCCAATGCGTCGTCGTCGAGCTCGACGGCGGCTTCCACCATCTTCTCGCGGTATTCCTTGGCCTGCTCGACCATATCTTCCGGGATGTCGACATAGTCGAACTTCGCACCGAGCGATTCATCGTTCCAGATGATGCCCTGCATCTTCACGAGGTCGACGAGACCCTTGAAGTTGTTCTCGGCACCAATCGGAAGCTGGATCGCGATCGGCTTGGCGCCGAGGCGGTCAACGATGTCGGCCAGACACTTGAAGAAGTCGGCACCGGTCTTGTCCATCTTGTTGGCGAAGACGATGCGCGGAACCTTGTACTTGTCGCCCTGGCGCCAGACGGTCTCGGTCTGGGGCTCGACGCCCTGGTTCGAGTCGAGCACGCAGACGGCGCCATCGAGCACGCGCAGCGAACGCTCGACTTCAATGGTGAAGTCGACGTGGCCGGGGGTGTCGATGATGTTCAGGCGCTTGCCGGCCCAGAACGCGGTGGTGGCAGCCGAGGTGATCGTGATGCCACGCTCCTGCTCCTGCTCCATCCAGTCCATCGTCGCGGCACCTTCGTGCACTTCGCCGATCTTGTGGCTCTTGCCGGTGTAATAGAGGATGCGCTCGGTGGTCGTGGTCTTGCCGGCATCGATATGCGCCATGATACCGAAATTGCGGTAGTTCTCTATGGCATGAACGCGAGGCATGGGCTGTTCCTTAGATTCCGTGTTTCGCCGTTACCAGCGATAGTGCGAGAAGGCGCGGTTGGCTTCCGCCATCCGGTGCACGTCTTCGCGCTTCTTGACGGCGTTGCCGCGGTTGTTCGATGCATCCAGAAGCTCAGCCGAGAGCCGCTCGGTCATCGTCTTCTCGTTGCGCTCCCGCGCGGCCGAGATCAGCCAGCGGATGCCCAGCGCCTGCCGGCGAGTCGAACGAACCTCGACCGGAACCTGGTAGGTCGCGCCGCCGACGCGGCGGGAGCGAACCTCGATCGTCGGCATGACATTCTCGAGTGCCTGCTCGAACACGCCGAGCGGGCTCTGCTTGGTCTTGGCTTCGATGATACCGAACGCACCGTAGACGATGCCTTCGGCGACCGACTTCTTGCCGGCGTACATCACCGAGTTCATGAACTTCGTGACGATGATGTTCCCGAACTTCGGATCCGGGAGAACTTCGCGCTTTTCCGCTGAGTGGCGACGAGACATTGAGCTGGTTCCCGCTTACTTCGGACGCTTGGCGCCGTACTTCGAACGACGCTGCTTACGGTTCTTGACGCCCTGGGTATCCAGAACGCCGCGGAGGATGTGGTAGCGCACGCCGGGCAAGTCCTTGACGCGGCCGCCGCGGATCATGACCACCGAGTGCTCCTGGAGGTTATGACCTTCGCCGGGGATGTAGCCGATCACCTCGAAGCCGTTGGTTAGGCGCACCTTGGCGACCTTACGAAGCGCCGAGTTCGGCTTCTTCGGGGTCGTGGTGTAGACGCGGGTGCAAACACCACGCTTCTGCGGCGACTGCTGCAGCGCCGGCACCTTCTTGCGCGACTTCTGCACTTCACGCGGTTGAGCGATCAGCTGGTTGATCGTCGGCATCCTGGCCTTACCCTTTGTTCTGCCGCGGCCCCTTCCGGGTCCGCTTTCTTGGCGCGGCCCGTTGCCGGAGCCGCAATTCTTTTCGGGCCACCCGCCCGACGAGGCCGCCTCGCACGGAACAATCCGCACAAAGCGAAATTGCGCCAACCGCTCCATCACCGAGCGGAAAGCGTTACGACGCCACAGAGGACCGCAGTTTCAGGCCATTCAGCACAAAGCTGCGGCCCGCGCACCGAGGTCATGCATCCGAATTCGATCTCAAGAGAACGAGCTCAAGAGACCTAAAATCGCACTGGCATTGCCTAGCTATGATCGACAGCGTTTGAGCGGCATTCGTCGAGGTTGGTGCCCGTCTTAGCGATCCCTGAGGATCCGATCCCTGGAGATCAACGGGTGGCCCGTTCCGACGCTGGCGACGCTCACCGCCTGTCGTTAAGTGAGGCGCTTTCTATAAGTGAGAGTCGGCCAAGTCAAGGTGAAACGACAGTCAGAAAACGCTTCTGCCACCTGACGAAATCGCTGTTTGCCCGCACTCACTGCGCCTTCCGGATATGGGTACCGGACGCCTGTTCCGCCAGCCCAAAAGTAATTTATATCCGGGCAAAATGTACTTTTATAACCGTTGCTAAGGCTTTTTTTCCTGCTGATGCGTCAATCTGCCACCTGCGGCAGAGATTTGCACCATGCGGTACACCGACATTGCCATTATCGGCGGGGGATTGTCCGGCTCGACCGCCGCCGCAATGCTCGGCCGCGCCGGCATTTCGACGGTGTTGATCGACCCGCATGAGAGCTATCCGGCGGACTTTCGAGTCGAAAAACTCAGTGGTCACGTCCAAGTCGAGCGATTCCTGAAGACCGGGATCGGAGAATCGGTGCTGCGCCGCGCGACCTTTGCCGGCGAAAACTGGATCGCCCGCTTCGGCCGTTTGCTCGACAAGGCGCCGAGTCGGCAGTTCAACATCCTCTACGATTCCCTCGTCAACGGCCTGAACGTCGGCCTGCGCCACCAGCTCGGCATCGCGCGAAAGGTCATCAGCGCCTGCCATTCGATCTCGATCGGGTTCGACGTGGTGCCGGCGGGGCGGAATTCGTTCGACTTCCCGGCACTGACCTATTTCTCGGAACGCCCGAGCGACCGAATCCCCTACATCACGCTGTTTCCGACCGGTCCGCGGATGCGCGCCAATCTGTTCGTCTATCGCGGCCTCGACGACCCATGGCTGCGCGAGCTGCGCCGCGCGCCAGCCGAGACGCTGAACGCCGCCCTGCCCCGGCTCAAGCGCATCACAGGCGCCTTCGACATCGCCGGCGAGATCAAGATCCGTCCGGTCGACCTCTATGTGAACGACGCAAGCGGCCAGCCCGGCCTCGTGCTGGTGGGCGATGCGTTCTCGACCTCCTGCCCCGCCGCCGGCACCGGCTGCGACAAGGTCTTCACCGACGTCGAGCGGCTCTGCAACGTCCATATCCCGGATTGGCTCGCCTCCGACGGGATGGACGGGGCCAAGATAGCCAGCTTCTACGCCGATCCGGTCAAGCGGGCCTGCGACGAATGGTCGGCGGCGAAGGCGTTCGAGTTCCGCTCAGTCTCGACCGCGACGAGCCCCTACTGGACGGCGCAGCGCTGGGCGCGCTTCATCGCTTGGTCAGTTCAAGGCTTGCTGCGGCCGCTCGGAGGAGCAATTC
Source organism: Bradyrhizobium sp. Pa8 (assembly GCF_052588265.1). Classification (NCBI taxonomy): domain Bacteria; kingdom Pseudomonadati; phylum Pseudomonadota; class Alphaproteobacteria; order Hyphomicrobiales; family Nitrobacteraceae; genus Bradyrhizobium; species Bradyrhizobium sp. Pa8. Next base: position 5,799,012 of record NZ_CP176767.1, read on the forward strand.
ATCTGGAGCCGAACTTCCTCGGTCACGCCTCCTCATCATCCTCGTCCTCATCATCCTCGTCGAGGTCGTCTTCATCGTCATCGTCGCTGTCGTCATCGGCCTGAGCCACAGCGCCATGCGGCTGGTGGATCTGGTCGTTCCACAGCTTGCGATAGGTGCCGTTCCTGGCGAGCAGCTCGGCATGCGAGCCGCGCTCGATCGCCCTGCCCCCTGAGATCACGATGATCTCGTCCATCTCGACCACGGAGGTCAGGCGATGGGTCGACCAGATCATGGTGCGCCCCTTCGCGACCTTCAGCAGCGTACGGTTGATCGCGGCCTCGGTGGTCTGGTCGAGCGCCGAGGTGGCTTCGTCCAGCAGCAGCACGGAAGGGTTACGGATGACGGCGCGGGCGATCGCGATGCGCTGGCGCTGACCGCCCGACAACGTATCGCCGCGCTCGCCGACCGGCGTGTCGTAGCGCTGCGGCAGGCTCATGATGTAGCGGTGGATCTCGGCCTTCTTGGCGGCGTCCTCCACCTCCTCGTCGGTCGCCCCTTCCTTGCCGAGCCGGATGTTCTCGCGAATCGACATGTTGAACAGCATGTTCTCCTGGAACACCACCGCCATGCTCCGGCGCAGCGAATCCAGCGTCACCTTGCGGACGTCGACGCCGTCGATGGCGACGCGCCCCTCGTTGGGCACGTACAGCCGCAGGATCAAATTGAGCAGCGTGCTCTTGCCGGAGCCCGAGGGGCCGACGATGGCGATGCGCTTGCCGGCGTTGAGCTTGAGGCTGAGATTGTCCAGCACCGGCGTCTGGCTGCCTTCGTACTGGAACGTCACGTGGTCGAAGGTGATGTCGTTGGTGATGCGCGGCAGATCGGGCGCGCCGGGACGATCGGCGCCGCGCGTCGGCTCGTCCAGCAGCTCCTGCATGTGGCGGATCGCAGCGGCCGAGGAGATCGACACCGGGATGAAATGCATCACGTGGGCGATGTTGTAGGAGACCTCCCAGAACGCGCTCTCGAAGGTGACGAAGGTGCCGATGGTGATCTGGCCCTTGGTCGCGAGATACGCGCCGATCGCGAGCACGACGAGGTGCAGCAGCAGCACCGAAATGGTGACCGTCCGCTCCACCATGGTCGACAGGAACGCAGCCGAAGCGATCTTGCGGCGGGTCTCGTCATTGCGGAAGGTGAAGAAGCCGAACATCTTGCGCTGCAGGCTGAACGCCTTGATCACGGCCTGCGCGGCCACGTTCTCCTGCACCATGCCGAGCAGCGCGCTCTCGTTCTGCTTCTGCTCGTAATTGGCCTGCACCGCCTTCGGGGTGAGGATGCGCGGCCCGATCAGCGTGATCGGGAACACCAGCAGCGCGACCGCGGCGAGCTGCCAGTTCAGGAACACCATCAGGATGATGCCGGCGATCAATTCCAGGAACGGCAGCGCTGCACTGTTGGCGAAGGTCTTGACCGAGCCCTCGAAGGCCGAAAGGTCGACGGAAAAGCGCGACAGGATCTCGCCGCGCTTGGTGCGGCCGAAATAGGCCGCCGGCAGGTCCTGGACGTGCTCGAACAGGCGCTTGCGGACGTCGGAGATGATGCAGGCAGCCAGCCTGGCGTCCCAGCGCTCGTACCAGACCGCCACGATCGAGGTGAAGATGCCGGCGACCGCAAGCACGCCGAGGATCTTGTAGAGCGCCTGGAAATCCTCCTCGCCGAGCGCGTCGTCGATCAGGTACTTCAGGCTGAGCGGCATGATGACGTTGAACAGCGTCTCGACGCAGACGCCGAACGCCACGAATGACAGCATCCGCTTGTAGTTGGACAGGAAGGGCTTGACGAAACCCAGGATGGTCGCGAGCGCGCCTGCGGCCTCGCGCGCGGTAAAGACGACGAGCTCCTCGTCCTCATCGTCGTCGTCGAGCTCCAGCTCGTCATCCTCCTCGTCTTCGTCGTCCTCGTCGTATTCGAGGTCCGGCTTGACGGGGACAAGCTTGTCGTCGAGGTCGGCCGCCTCTTCCGTGGCGAGTTTCTGTTTGTCGGGCGGGAGGGGCTTGGACGCCATAAAACCAACCGATGCTGACGGCCGGCATGACCGCGGAGAAAGCAGGAAATAGCGGCAACCGCTATCGCACCGATTCTATGCGATCATGACGAATTCGGCAAAGCAATTGGCTAGGCCGGTCCGATCCTGTCTCTAGTCGTCGTCCTCGTCCTCGACCTTGTCGAAGAAGGAATAACGCAGGCTGTCGGCGTCGGCGTACCACTGGCCCGGGCCCTTGTTGGCGGCAAGCGTCGCCTCCCAAAGCGCATCGGTGCAGTCCTTGCGATGCATCGACAGGTCGAAGCCGTTGCCGAAGAACAGCTCGGACCATTCCCACCAGGTGCCGAGCTTCTTGACGCCGCGCAGCAGGTCGTAGCGGTCGATCACCACCGAAGCCATGTCCGAGGTGATCGAGCCGAACACGAGGCCGGTCTTGACCACGCGGTTCAGTTCACGGATCGCGCGGACCACCTGCTTCGGGGAAACATGGCAGAGGCTCGTCTCGAACACGAAGTCGAAGGCGCCGTCCTTGAACGGCATGTCGGTGATCGAGCCGAGCTTGTTGTACTTCTTCAGCGCCTTCGGCGTCCTGGCGTGGATGGCGCGGTTGTTCTCGATGCCGAAGGCGCTGATGCCGCGATCGCGCAGCGCACCCACCAGTTCGCCGCTGGCCGAGCCCGCGACCAGCAGCTTGGCGCCCTTGGCCTTGCCCCAGACGATGCCGATCAGCCTGGTGAGATAATCGGGATCGGTGAAGTGGCTCCAGGCTTCGCTGTAGGGACCGAGGCCGCGATAATTCTCGAAATAGTCGCGATCGATTCTGTCCGAGACCGGCTCGCCCTCCTCCTGTGTGCGCTCGCGGCGCAGGCGCATCATCTCGGTCAGGATGATGTCGGTCGCCGCGTCCGAGGAGTCGAGCAGACCGTTCAGCGTGGAGTCGAACAGATAATCGCCGACCACCACGATGCCGGGATGCTCCTTCGGCTCCGGCCGGTGATTGGTCATGACGTCGCGCACGGGCAGACCGCCGGGGATGGCGTTCACCGACGACAGCCAGCGGTGGATCTTGCCTTCCACGAAATGCGAACGCGCATCGCCGAGCGAGGCGGGCAGCGATTTCAATGCGGCGTCGATCAGCTCCTGATCCGACAGATTGGCGAAGGCCAGCGCGTCGGAGCCGGGAATCAGCCAGTTCAGCACGCCGTGCTTGCCGACGTCGTGGCGCGCGCCCTCGTTGTAGACGCAGCAGCCGCCGAAGGCTTCCGACATGAACCAGGCGCCGGAAATCTTCTCGCCCCAGAACGGCGCGTCGAACAGGATCGAGACGCGCAGATAGTGCGCGGGACGATCGAAATACGAGACATGCTTGACCATCGACTTGCGGAGCTGCTCGCCTTCCCAGCCCATGGTCGCGAGCCACGAATGCGGCAGGCAGACCAGCACGAGATCGAAGTCGCGCGTCTCCGGCCCCTTGCCGTTCATCATCTTGAGCTGGTAGCGGCCGGTCGGCGCCTTGCCGACGGTGAGCACGCGGTGATTGAGCTGGATGTCGGCGTTGACCTCCGACTGCAGGCACTCGATCAGTTGCTCGTTGCCGTTCTGGATGGAATAGAGGCCGATATAGCCGTCGACGTCCATCAGGTAGTTCTTGAGCGCGTTGAGCCCGTTGGTGTTGTGGCTTTCGGTCGCGATGTCGGAGCGCGCCATCACCTTGAAGAAGCGCTTTGCGGTTTCGTCCTCGACCTCCTCGTCGAGCACCTGCTCGGCGGTCTTGTAGGCCCAGGGATTCTCGTTGTCGTGCGCGCCGACGCCCTCGTAATATTCGATCGGCGACATCGCCTCGGCGCAGCGCTTGCGGAACGCCTCGATCGCCGCCGCAGTCTTGGCGCCGTATTTGCGGCGCATGCCTGCGACGTCGTTGAGGAGCTCGCCGCCGAACTGCACCTGCTCGGCGTCCATCGGTATGGTCTGAAGTCCGAAATGCTGGATCAGCTCGCGCAGTGGATCGGGACCCGTCATCGAGTAGTCGTAGATCTCGGCAACGCCGGCCTCGTACATCGCCGGCGCGGAATCGAATTTGCGCGTGACGATCTTGCCGCCGAGCCGGTCGGAGGCCTCGTAGATGGTGATGCGGCAGAGATCGCCGAGCTTACGCTTCAGGTACCAGGCGCTCATCAGCCCGCCGGGGCCGCCGCCTACGATTGCGAGATCAAGCATATGAGTTCCGTGGTCTCCGGCCCTGCCCCCGTCACGGGACCACCGGTCTAAGTTCCCTTAGCAGAAGCGCTTTTGCGGCTGAAGGAAAGATGAACAAAGGTTGATCCTGCACCGCAACAGGCAAACAAAGCAGCAAAAAGGCCGGCTTGCGCCGGCCTTTTCATTGTCCTCGGTATTCCTACGGATGAACGATTATTCCGCAGGAGGCAGCGCAGGAAGCTCCGCTTCCGGCGCGGGCGACACGACGGCCGCCTGCTTCTCGCGCTCGTCCAGGATCAGCTTGTCGCGCTTCATCGCGACTTCGCGGATCTTGGCCATGGAGGCGCCGGTGCCCGCCGGGATCAGCCGGCCGACGATGACGTTCTCCTTGAGGCCTTCGAGCGGATCGACCTTGCCGTTGACCGCCGCTTCCGTGAGGACGCGGGTGGTCTCCTGGAACGAGGCCGCCGAGAAGAAGGAGCGGGTCTGAAGGCTCGCCTTGGTGATGCCGAGCAGAACCGGCGTTCCCGTAGCGATCTTCTTGCCCTCTTCCTTCGCCTTCTCGTTGAGCGCGTCGAACTCGATCTTGTCGACCTGCTCGCCGGAGATCATGTCCGTGTCGCCCTGGTCGGTGACTTCCACCTTCTGGAGCATCTGACGGACAATCACCTCGATGTGCTTGTCGTTGATGAGCACGCCCTGGAGCCGGTAGACCTCCTGGATCTCGTTGACCAGATAGGCCGCGAGCTCCTCGATGCCCTTGACCGCCAGGATGTCGTGCGGCGCCGGGTTGCCTTCCACGATGAAGTCGCCCTTTTCGACGACGTCGCCGTCCTGAAGGTGGATGTGCTTGCCCTTCGGGATCAGGTACTCACGTGCCTCGTCGGTCTTGTCCATCGGCTCGATCGAGATGCGACGCTTGTTCTTGTAGTCGCGCCCGAACCGGATGGTGCCCGCGATTTCGGCGATGATCGCCGCATCCTTCGGACGCCGTGCCTCGAACAGTTCCGCCACCCGCGGCAGACCGCCGGTGATGTCACGCGTCTTGGCGCTTTCGGTCGAGACACGGGCGAGGATGTCGCCCGGATTGACCTTGGCTCCGACGTCGACCGAGAGAATCGCGTCGACCGACAGCATGTAGCGGGCATCGCCGCCACGGGCGAGCTTGAGCACCTTGCCGTCCTTGCCCTTGACCACGATGGCCGGACGCAGGTCCGCGCCGCCGCGGGTCGAGCGCCAGTCGATGACCACGCGCTTGGCGATACCGGTGGCCTCGTCGAGCGTTTCCGAGATCGACTGCCCCTCGACCAGATCCTCGAAGCCGATGGTACCTTCGACTTCGGTGAGCAGCGGACGGGTGTAGGGATCCCACTCGACGATGCGCTGACCGCGCTTGACGGTGTCGCCCTCGTCGACATGCAGGCGCGAACCGTACTGGATACGGTGCGTCGCACGCTCGGTGCCGTCGGCATCGACGATCGCGATCACCATGTTGCGGACCATCGCGACCAGGTGACCTTCGCTGTTGCGGGCGATGGCCTTGTTCCGGATCACGATCTTGCCGTCGAAGTTGGATTCGACGAACGACTGCTCGTTGAGCTGCGCCGCACCACCGATGTGGAAGGTGCGCATGGTCAGCTGGGTGCCGGGCTCGCCGATCGACTGCGCGGCGATGACGCCGACGGCTTCACCGTGGTTGACCGGCGTGCCGCGGGCGAGGTCGCGGCCATAGCACATGCCGCAGATGCCGTTGACGAGCTCGCAGGTCAGTGCCGAGCGGATCTTCACCTCCTGCACGCCACCCTGGTGGATGGCGTCCAGATGGCTCTCTTCCATCAGCGTACCGCGCTTGATGATCACCTTGCCCGAGCTGTCACGCACGTCTTCGCAGGCCGTACGGCCGAGGATGCGCGAGCCGAGCGAGGCAACCACGGTGCCGGCATCGACGATGGCGCGCATCTTGATGCCGAGCTTGGTGCCGCAGTCGTTCTGCGTGATGATGCAGTCCTGCGCCACGTCGACGAGACGACGGGTCAGGTAGCCCGAGTTCGCGGTCTTCAACGCGGTGTCCGCGAGGCCCTTACGGGCGCCGTGGGTCGAGTTGAAGTACTCGAGCACCGAGAGGCCTTCCTTGAAGTTCGAGATGATCGGCGTCTCGATGATCTCACCCGACGGCTTGGCCATCAGGCCGCGCATGCCGGCGAGCTGGCGCATCTGGGCCGGCGAACCGCGGGCACCCGAGTGAGCCATCATGTAGATCGAGTTGATGTCGGCATCCGCCCCGCTCGCCGTCTTCTTGGTCGAGGAGATCTCCTTCATCATCGCCTTGGCGATTTCTTCCGTGGCCTTCGACCAGGCGTCGACGACCTTGTTGTACTTCTCGCCATGGGTGATCAGACCGTCGTTGTACTGCTGCTCGAAATCCTTCGCCAGCGTACGGGTGGTGTCGACGATCTTCCACTTGGAGTTCGGCACGACCATGTCGTCCTTGCCGAACGAGATGCCGGCCTTGAACGCGTTGTAGAAGCCGAGCGCCATGATGCGGTCGCAGAAGATCACAGTCTCCTTCTGGCCGCAGTGACGGTAGACCTGGTCGATCACGCCCGAGATTTCGCGCTTGGTCATCAGCTTGTTGATGATCTCGTACGAAATCCGCGGGTTCTTCGGCAGCAGGTTGCCGAGCATGACGCGACCCGCGGTGGTCTCGATCCAGCGCGTCGAGACCTTGCCGGTCTCGTCCATGCCCTGCCACCGATACTTGATCTTGGTGTGGAGGTGGATGACCTTCGCGTGCAGCGCGTGCTCGAGCTCGGCCATGTCGCCGAAGATCTTGCCCTCGCCGGGCAGACCTTCGCGCATGATCGAGACGTAGTAGAGACCGAGCACGATGTCCTGCGACGGCACGATGATCGGCTGGCCGTTCGCCGGATGCAGGATGTTGTTGGTCGACATCATCAGGACGCGCGCTTCCAGCTGCGCTTCGAGCGACAGCGGAACGTGCACGGCCATCTGGTCGCCGTCGAAGTCGGCGTTGAACGCGGCGCAGACCAGCGGATGCAGCTGGATCGCCTTGCCCTCGATCAGCACGGGCTCGAACGCCTGAATGCCGAGACGATGCAGCGTCGGTGCGCGGTTGAGCAGCACCGGATGCTCGCGGATGACCTCGTCCAGGATGTCCCAGACCTCGGGCCGCTCCTTCTCGACCAGCTTCTTCGCCTGCTTCACGGTGGTGGACAGGCCCTTGGCGTCAAGCCGCGAGTAGATGAACGGCTTGAACAGCTCGAGCGCCATCTTCTTCGGCAGGCCGCACTGATGCAGGCGCAGCTCGGGACCGACCACGATCACCGAACGGCCCGAATAGTCGACGCGCTTGCCGAGCAGGTTCTGACGGAAGCGACCCTGCTTGCCCTTGAGCATGTCGGCGAGCGACTTCAGCGGACGCTTGTTGGCACCCGTGATGACGCGGCCGCGGCGGCCGTTGTCGAACAGCGCATCGACCGCTTCCTGAAGCATGCGCTTCTCGTTGCGGATGATGATGTCGGGCGCACGCAGCTCCATCAGCCGCTTCAAGCGGTTGTTGCGGTTGATGACGCGGCGGTAGAGGTCGTTGAGGTCCGAGGTCGCGAAGCGGCCGCCGTCCAGCGGCACCAGCGGACGCAGGTCCGGCGGAATCACCGGAACCACGGTCATGATCATCCATTCCGGCTTGTTGCCGGAGTGGCGGAACGCTTCAACGATCTTCAGGCGCTTGGCGAGCTTCTTGTGCTTGATGTCGGAGTCGGTCTCCTGCATCTCGAGGCGCAAGGTGGCTTCGAGCTTCTCGAGGTCCATGCCCTTGAGCAGCTCGCGGATCGCTTCCGCGCCGATCATGGCGGTGAAGGAATCCTGGCCGTACTCGTCCTGCGCCTTCAGATACTCGTCTTCCGACAGCAGCTGACGGTCCTTGAGCGCGGTGAGACCCGGCTCGAGCACGACGTAATATTCGAAGTAGAGGATCCGCTCGAGATCCTTCAGCGTCATGTCCAGCAGGAGGCCGATGCGCGAGGGCAGCGACTTCAGGAACCAGATGTGGGCGACGGGGGCCGCGAGCTCGATATGGCCCATGCGCTCGCGCCGGACGCGCGACAGCGTGACCTCGACCGAGCACTTCTCGCAGATGATGCCCTTGTACTTCATGCGCTTGTACTTGCCGCACAAGCACTCGTAGTCCTTGATCGGCCCGAAGATGCGGGCGCAGAACAGGCCGTCGCGCTCGGGCTTGAAGGTACGGTAGTTGATGGTCTCCGGCTTCTTGATCTCGCCGTAGGACCAGGACAGAATCTTCTCAGGAGACGCGATCGAAATCCGGATCTGGTCGAAGACCTGAGCCGGAGTCGTCGGGTTGAAGAGATTCATAATTTCTTGGTTCATCGTCTTCTCCTCGCGTGCCGGTCGCCTACGGCCGCAAATTCGAAAATCACTCAATCGGGGCGCCCTGCCCTCAAGGCCTCGGGAGGGGCGCCGATGCCCGGCCGTGAAGGCCGGGCATGAAAGGTCGTATTACTCGGCTGCTTCCGACGTCGGCGCCGGTCCCACCTTGGAGTTGTGCAGGTCGACGTTGAGGCCGAGCGAGCGCATTTCCTTGACCAGCACGTTGAACGATTCCGGAATACCGGCCTCGAACGTGTCGTCGCCGCGAACGATCGCCTCGTACACCTTGGTACGGCCGGCGACGTCGTCCGACTTCACCGTCAGCATCTCCTGGAGAGTGTACGCCGCGCCGTAAGCCTCGAGCGCCCACACTTCCATTTCGCCGAAGCGCTGGCCGCCGAACTGCGCCTTGCCGCCCAGCGGCTGCTGGGTGACGAGCGAGTACGGACCGATCGAACGCGCGTGGATCTTGTCGTCCACAAGATGGTGCAGCTTGAGCATGTAGATGTAGCCCACCGTCACCTTGCGATCGAAGGCATCGCCGGTACGGCCGTCATAGACGGTCGACTGACCCGAAGCGTCGAGACCGGCAAGTTTCAGCATCTCCTCGATGTCGGCTTCCTTGGCGCCGTCGAACACCGGCGTCGCGATCGGCACGCCGCGGCTCAGATTGTGACCGAGCTCGATCAACTCGTTGTCGTTGAGCGACTTGATCGTCTCGTCCTCGCCGTAGACCTTCTTCAAGGTTTCCTTCAGCGGCTTGATGTCCTGCTTCGACAGATAGGCATCGACCGTCTGGCCGATACGCTTGCCGAGGCCGGCGCAAGCCCAGCCGAGATGGGTCTCGAGGATCTGTCCGACGTTCATGCGCGAGGGCACGCCGAGCGGATTGAGCACGATGTCGGCATGCGTACCGTCTTCGAGGAACGGCATGTCCTCGATCGGCACGATCTTCGACACCACGCCCTTGTTGCCGTGACGGCCGGCCATCTTGTCGCCGGGCTGGATCTTGCGCTTCACTGCGACGAAGACCTTGACCATCTTCATCACGCCGGGCGGCAATTCGTCACCGCGCTGAAGCTTCTCGACCTTGTCGAGGAAGCGCTGTTCCAGCCCCTTCTTCGACTCGTCGTACTGCTTCCGCATGGCCTCGATCTCGGCCATCAGCTTGTCGTTCGGCGAAGCGAACAGCCACCACTGCGACTTCGGGTACTCCTCGAGCACCGCACGGGTGATCTTGGTGTCCTTCTTGAAGCCCTTCGGGCCCGCAATGCCCTGACGTCCTTCAAGGAGCTCGGCAAGACGGTTGTAGACGTTGCGGTCCAGGATCGCCTGCTCGTCGTCGCGGTCCTTGGCCAGACGCTCGATCTCTTCCCGCTCGATCGCCAGCGCACGCTCGTCCTTGTCGACGCCGTGACGATTGAACACGCGCACTTCCACGATCGTGCCCTGCACGCCCGGAGGAACGCGCAGCGAGGTGTCGCGAACGTCGGAGGCCTTTTCGCCGAAGATGGCGCGCAGAAGCTTTTCTTCCGGCGTCATCGGGCTTTCGCCCTTCGGCGTGATCTTGCCGACCAGGATGTCGCCGGCGCGCACTTCCGCGCCGATGTAGACGATACCGGCTTCGTCGAGGTTCTTCAGCGCTTCTTCCGAGACGTTCGGAATGTCGCGGGTGATTTCCTCAGGGCCGAGCTTGGTGTCGCGGGCCATCACCTCGAATTCCTCGATGTGGATCGAGGTGAAGACGTCTTCCTTCACGATCCGCTCGGAGAGCAGGATCGAGTCTTCGAAGTTGTAGCCGTTCCACGGCATGAACGCGACCAGCACGTTGCGGCCGAGCGCGAGCTCGCCGAGATCGGTCGACGGACCGTCGGCGATGATGTCGCCCTTCTTGACGATGTCGCCGACCTTCACCAGCGGACGCTGGTTGATGCAGGTCGACTGGTTGGAGCGCTGGTACTTCATCAGACGGTAGATATCGACGCCCGACTTGGTCGGATCGAGATCTTCCGTGGCGCGGATGACGACGCGGGTCGCGTCGATCTGGTCGATCACGCCCGAACGGCGCGCCGCGATCGCGGCGCCCGAGTCACGCGCAACCACGCCTTCCATGCCGGTGCCGACGAACGGCGCCTCGGCGCGAACCAGCGGCACCGCCTGGCGCTGCATGTTCGAGCCCATCAGCGCGCGGTTGGCGTCGTCGTTCTCGAGGAACGGGATCAGCGCCGCGGCGACCGAAACGAGCTGCTTCGGCGACACGTCCATGTAGTCGACCTTGTCCGGCGTCACCGGCAAGACTTCGCCGGCGTGACGGCAGACCACGAGATCCTCGGTGAAGCGGCCCTTCGGATCGAGCGGCACGTTGGCCTGCGCGACCGTGTAGCGGCCCTCTTCCATCGCCGAGAGGTACACGACCTCGTCGGTGACGCGGCCGTCCTTGACCTTGCGGTACGGCGTCTCGACGAAGCCGTACTTGTTCACGCGCGCGAAGGTCGCGAGCGAGTTGATCAGGCCGATGTTCGGACCTTCCGGCGTCTCGATCGGGCAGATGCGGCCGTAATGCGTCGGATGCACGTCGCGCACCTCGAAGCCGGCGCGCTCGCGGGTCAGACCGCCCGGTCCAAGCGCCGAGAGGCGGCGCTTGTGGGTGATCTCCGACAGCGGGTTGGTCTGGTCCATGAACTGCGAGAGCTGCGAGGAGCCGAAGAACTCGCGCACGGCGGCAGCCGCCGGCTTCGCGTTGATCAGGTCCTGCGGCATGACCGTGTCGATGTCGACCGAGGACATGCGCTCCTTGATCGCGCGCTCCATGCGCAGCAGACCGATGCGGTACTGGTTCTCCATGAGTTCGCCGACCGAGCGCACACGGCGGTTGCCGAGATGGTCGATGTCGTCGATCTCGCCCTTGCCGTCGCGCAAATCCACCAGCGTCTTGATGACGGAGAGGATGTCTTCCTTGCGCAGCGTACGCTGGGTGTCGGGCGCATCGAGGTCGAGGCGCATGTTCATCTTGACGCGGCCGACCGCGGACAGGTCGTAGCGCTCGGCGTCGAAGAACAGCGACTGGAACATCGCCTGCGCCGAATCCAGCGTCGGCGGCTCGCCCGGACGCATCACGCGGTAGATGTCGAACAGCGCGTCCTCACGCGTCATGTTCTTGTCGGCCGAGAGCGTGTTGCGGATGTAGGCGCCGACATTGACGTGGTCGATGTCGAGCAGCGGCAGTTCCTTGTAGCCCTGCTCGTTGAGGGCCTTCATCGACTTGTCGGTGATCTCTTCACCGGCTTCCGCGTGGATCTCGCCGGTCTTCGGGTTGACGAGGTCCTCGGCGAGATAGTTGCCGACGAGTTCCTCATCGGACAGCCGCAGCGCCTTCAGGCCCTTCTCCTGCATCTGACGCGCACCGCGCACGGTGAGCTTCTTGCCGGCCTCGAGCACGACCTTGCCGGTGTCGGCGTCGATCAGGTCGTTGATGGTCGAGTAGCCGCGGAAACGGTTGGCGTCGAACGGAACGCGCCAGCCTTCCTTGGTCCGCTTGTAGAGAATCTTCTTGTAGAACGTGGACAGGATCGCCTCGCCGTCGAGGCCGAGCGCGAACATCAGCGACGTCACCGGAATCTTGCGGCGACGGTCGATACGCGCATAGACGATGTCCTTGGCGTCGAACTCGATGTCGAGCCAGGAGCCGCGATACGGGATGACGCGGGCGGCGAACAGCAGCTTGCCCGAGGAATGGGTCTTGCCCTTGTCGTGGTCGAAGAACACGCCGGGCGAGCGGTGCATCTGCGAGACGATGACGCGCTCGGTGCCGTTGACGATGAAGGTGCCGTTCATCGTCATGAGCGGGATGTCGCCCATGTAGACGTCCTGCTCCTTGATGTCCTTCACCGACTTCGCGCCGGTTTCCTCGTCGATATCGAACACGATGAGGCGCAGCGTCACCTTGAGGGGTGCCGCGAAGGTCATGCCGCGCTGACGGCACTCGTCGACGTCGTATTTCGGCTGTTCGAACTCGTAGCGGACGAATTCCAGCATCGAGGTGCCCGAGAAGTCGGAGATCGGGAACACCGAGCGGAACACCGCCTGCAGGCCCTCGTCGAGACGCCCGCCCGCGGGTTCGTCGACCATCAGGAACTGGTCATAGGACGCCTTCTGAACCTCGATGAGGTTCGGCATCTCGGCAACTTCCTTGATGTGTCCGAAAAACTTGCGAACGCGTTTGCGACCGGTGAATGTCTGCTGCGCCATCGTGGCCTCTCATTTCGTCGCCCGCTCTGGGCGCGCCGTCCGGGACGCGGCTGCCGCCGCTCCCCGGGTTGAATTTTTCGAACCCGTTTCGGGGACTAAAAATCCAGTTTCAGGCCGTCATGTCCTGAATCTGTTCTTCAGACCTTCAAAACGCAAAACGACGCGCGGGGCGCATAGGCACGCCCGCCCGTCTCAACGATTGTCTTCACGGACTGCAAAAGCCCGAAATAGCCTGCTCTCCCAACGGCTTACAGGGAAATCCGGCATCCCTGCCCACCGCGCTTTCGTGCTGCCGAACCGATATGGGGCGACAATAGTGAAGATTCGAGGGGTTAACCCTCAAATCCTCACACTTTTTCGTGTTCGGCCTGCGTCGGGGCGTTCCGTCGCACGCCTTTTGCATATTGCCCACCCCTTTGAGAGGGTGGACCGAGACCCCGGTCTCGCTGATGCTCGCCCCGGGATCTCGCGCCAGTAAGCGTTGCTTACTTGAGCTCGACCTTCGCGCCAGCCTTCTCGAGCTGGACCTTGATCTTCTCGGCTTCGTCCTTGTTCACGCCTTCCTTGACAGGCTTCGGCGCGCCCTCGACGAGGTCCTTTGCTTCCTTCAGGCCCAGGCCGGTGATGGCGCGGACTTCCTTGATGACCTCGATCTTCTTGTCGCCGGCGGCGGCAAGAACGACCGTGAACTCGGTCTTCTCTTCAGCCGGAGCGGCGGCAGCGCCACCACCAGCCGGGCCGGCCACGGCGACAGCCGCGGCAGCCGAAACGCCCCACTTCTCTTCGAGGAGCTTCGCGAGTTCGGCAGCTTCGAGCACGGTGAGGCTCGAGAGGTCGTCAACGATCTTCTGCAAGTCAGCCATTGTTCAGTTTCCTTGAATGTAAGTCTGGTTCGGGTTTGAGTTTTGCGAAGTGCGTCAGGCCGCTTCGCCCTTTGAGGCATGAGCCTGGATGACGCGCGCGAGCTTGCCCGCGGGCGCGTTGGCGAGCTGAGCGAGCTTGGTCGCCGGGGCCACAAGCAGGCCGACGATTTTTGCACGCAGTTCGTCAAGCGACGGCAGCGAGGCCAGAGCCTTCACGCTGTCGACATTCAGGACGGTCTTTCCCATCGAGCCGCCGATGATGACGAACTTTTCATTCGTCCTGGCGAATTCGACGGCGACCTTCGGCGCCGCTACCGGATCGTCCGAAGTGGCGATCACGGTCGGCCCCTTCAGCATGGGACCGATGGCAACGACGTCAGTGCCTTCAAGAGCAATTTTGGCGAGACGGTTCTTCGAGACCTTCACCGAGGCACCAGCCTGCTTCATCTGCATGCGCAGCTTCTGCATCTGGGCAACGGTCAGGCCGGAATATTGAGCAACGACCGCGACGCTCGTGGTCTTGAAGACCCCATTGAGCTGTTCGACCGCTTCCTTTTTTGCCGCTCGTTCCACAGCAAGCTCTTTCCGGTTGGCGGTCATCGCGAGAAGCGGGACCGCCGGGTTGCACCCATCGTCCCACCCAAAACCTGAACCTCGGGGCCAAAACCCCTGGGACACGCGCCGGGCGAGACGACAATTCAAAGCCTGCCCTCCGGGAGCCCTTAAGGCCCACGGCGTGTCGAGGTCCGAACCAGACCCGTTTCGCAAGCCAGCCGTTAAAGCTGGGCGCGAAGTGAAATCCGGTCTTCACCCGTCTATGCAGGCCATGCGATTAAGCCGTTGAGAAATCGAAATTTCCCGCGAGCGCCTGCAGTCTTGGACAGGACAAGGTCAGCCGGCGAACCGCCCGACCCCTGCCCGCACTCCACCAACTGACGGGTTTTCTTTCCTTCTCGGGCAAATCCTCACGGACGTCCTGAAAAGGAATGATCTCCTGTCTTGTCGGGTTTTCGGAATGCGTGCACGAACGCGCCAGCCGAGGCCGGCACGTCCGGAAGCGGTTCTTTAACCGCTCGGAGCCCGCTTGCCAAGAGCAAAATTCGCACCAGTTCCAATCCGTTGCCGGCCGGGCTTGAGGCGGCCCGACAAGGGCCGACTTAGGCCGATTTGACCGCGTATGGCAGCGGCTTGCCCGCGAAGAATGCCGCCAGGTTCGCCAGCACGCAATTCTGCATGGCGACGTGCGATTCGAGGGTGTGGCCGCCGATATGCGGGGCGAACACGACATTGGGGAGCGCCGTCAGCGCGTCGGGGGCGTGCGGTTCCTTCTCGTAGACGTCGAGGCCGGCGCCCGCGATGGTCCTGTCGGAGAGCGCCGCGACCAGGGCCTTCTGGTCGATGACGGAGCCGCGGGAGATGTTGACGACATAGCCGTGCTCCCCGAGACGCCCGAGGATATCGGCGTTGACGACGTGCTGGGTCTCGGCCCCTGCCCGGACCGCGATCATCAGCACGCTGCACCAGTCGGCGAGCGCCTCCAGCGTCGGGAAATATTGATAGGGCAGATCGTATTTGCTGCGGCTGAAATAGCCGACCTCGCTCTCGAATGCGGCGCAGCGCGCTGCGATCTTGCGGCCGATCTCGCCCATGCCGTAGACGCCGATGCGGCGGCCGGGCATGCCCGCCTGCGGCCGCATCATCGGCGACTGCTTTGAGCCGGCCCAATCGCCGCTGCGGACATATTGGTCGGCGACCAGGATCCGCCGCGTCGTCGCCAGCATCAGGGTCATCGCGATATCGGCGACGGAGGCCGCGTTGGCGCCGGGGCTGTGGCCGACCGCGATGTTGCGCGCGGCGGCCGCCTTCAGGTCGACGCCGTCATAGCCCGTACCGTAGCAGACGATGGCGCCGAGCTTTGGGAACAGGTCCATCGCCTCAGCCCCGAGCGGCGAGCCGCCGGCGGTGAGCATCGCGCGGATGCCGCCGAGCTCATCGGCCGAAAACACCTCGCGCGCCGGCTTGCCGCCGGTGTCGAGCAGTTCGAACCGCTCGGCGAAACGCGCCATCATCGTCTTCGGGAAGCGCGAGTAGATCAGGACCTTGTCAGCCATTTTTTCTTGTTTCCCGGTTCTTGTTTCCGATGAACGCCACAAACGACGAGGGGCGGAATCGGTTGCCCAATTCCGCCCCTCGCCTCATGCAATTTCCAAACCTCAGCCGAGGCAAGCCTTAACCGAGAATGGTGCCCGGCTCGACCTTCACGCCCGGGCCCATCGTCGAGGACACCGCTACGCGCTGGATGTAGGTGCCCTTGGAGCCAGCCGGCTTCGCCTTCGAGACCGCATCGGCGAGAGCCTTGATGTTCTCGACCAGCTTCTCCTCGGAGAACGAGGCCTTGCCGACGCCGGCCTGCAAGATGCCGGCCTTCTCGACGCGGAACTCGACCGAGCCGCCCTTGGCTCCCTTCACCGCACCGGTGACGTCCATGGTCACGGTGCCGATCTTCGGGTTCGGCATCAGGCCGCGCGGGCCGAGCACCTTACCGAGACGGCCGACCAGCGGCATCATGTCGGGGGTGGCGATGCAGCGGTCGAAATCGATCGAGCCGTTCTGCACCTTCTCGACCAGGTCTTCGGCACCGACGACGTCGGCGCCCGCAGCCTTGGCCTCATCAGCCTTGGCGCCGCGGGCGAACACGCCGACGCGGAGCGTACGGCCGGTACCGTTCGGGAGGGTCACGACGCCGCGGACCATCTGGTCGGCGTGACGTGGATCGACGCCGAGATTGATCGCGACCTCAATGGTCTCGTCGAACTTCGCCTTGGCGCGTTCCTTGACCATCTTGATGGCGTCCGCGAGCGGGTAAAGCTTTTCGCGGTCAACACCTTCGCGGGCTTTGTTCAAACGCTTTCCGATTGCCATGACCGCTTACCCCGCCACTTCCAGACCCATCGAACGGGCAGAGCCCTCGACCATCTTCATGGCCGACTCGATGGAATCGCAATTGAGATCCTTCATCTTCTTCTCGGCGATCTCGCGCACCTGCGCCTTGGTCACCTTGCCGGCCTTGTCACGGCCCGGCGCCTTCGAGCCGGACTGGATCTTGGCGGCCTGCTTGAGGAAGAAGGACATCGGGGGCGTCTTCATCTCGAACGTGAACGAACGATCGGCGTAGATCGTGATCACGACGGGAATCGGGGTGTTCTTCTCTTCCTTCTGGGTCTGGGCGTTGAACGCCTTGCAGAACTCCATGATGTTGAGACCGCGCTGACCGAGCGCGGGACCGATCGGGGGCGAGGGATTCGCCGCACCGGCCGGGACCTGAAGCTTCAGGTATCCGGTCACTTTCTTTGCCATGTATCACTCCTGTTGTGCCGGCCAGGCCGGCGGTTTCAGGTTCGTGGTCTGGGTCGGATGCGGCTGGCAACCGCCCTCTCCCTCCCACGGCCTCTTGCTAGCGTGAGACCGAAGCCTCACGCCTCAATCGATCAGACCTTCTCGACCTGACCGAATTCCAGTTCGACCGGCGTGGCGCGGCCGAAGATCGACACCGCGACCTTCACGCGCGAGCGCGCCTCGTCGATTTCCTCGACCACACCCGAGAACGAGGCGAACGGGCCATCGGCCACGCGCACGTTCTCGCCGATCTCGAACGACACCGACGCCTTCGGCCGTTCCACGCCCTCCTGCACCTGGTGCAGGATGCGCATGGCCTCGGCTTCCGAGATCGGCATCGGCTTGTTCTCGGCGCCGAGGAAGCCCGTGACCTTCGGGGTGTTCTTGATCAGATGGAACGCCTCGTCGGTCAGCTTCATCTTCACCAGCACGTAGCCCGGGAAGAACTTGCGCTCGGCGTCGATCTTGCGGCCGCGGCGCACTTCCGTGACCTTCTCGGTCGGAACCAGCACCAGCTCGAACAGCTCCTCGAGCCCGCGCTGCTTGGCCTGCTCGCGGATCGATTCGGCGACCTTCTTCTCGAAGTTCGAGTAGGCGTGGACGATGTACCAGCGCTTGTCGGTCGATTGGGTTGCAGCGGCTGCTGTTGCCATCAGTGAATGCCCAAAAGGAAGGTGATGAGGTAACGGATGATCTGGTCGGCGGCGAAGAAGAAGATCGAGGCCACGGCGACCATCACGAACACCATGATGGTGGTGATCGTGGTCTCACGACGGGTCGGCCAGGTGACCTTGGCGGTCTCCGAGCGCACTTCCTGCAAAAACTTGAACGGGCTCACTGCCATCGTTTGATGTCCAACGTCCGTCGACAGACGCGAATGAATTTCAGGGATCCGAACAGCCGCCGTTGGCCCAGCCCTCTGTCTCGAAGGATGAGCCGGGAAACCGGGCTCGATTGTTCGGGGATTTCAAAGCCGCGCCGGAAATCCGCGTCTAACGGGCCGACTGCGAGTGCGGGGTAGATACTGCGGATGGGGCCAAAGGTCAAGATGTGGGCTGCCCGGGACACGCGCGGCCGAGGCCAGCGGACCCGATCCGGATCAAGGGCTTACCCGGTCCGCATGATCCACGGTCCGAGCTTGTCAGCCCGCCGCCGTCCTGCCTCTCGATCCTGATTGTCTGGGATTAGCTGGCAGGAGTGGCAGGGCTCGAACCTGCGACCCCCGGTTTTGGAGACCGGTGCTCTACCAATTGAGCTACACTCCTACGGACCCTCGCGTCACCGCACGGATCAGGGGCGCTTTCAAGCACAGGGGGCGGCTGGTTTGCAAGGGTGAAGCGCGCTGGCTTCGCTTGTTTGTGCCGCGCCTTCTGGGCCACAGTTCATTCCCGATAATGATGTGCCTCCGGGAGTGAACATGACTGCCACAGCCGCCGCCCAAGCCGCCACCGCGCCGAAAACCCCGCCTTTGCCCGAGGCCAGGCCGGAAACGCTGGGCCTGTCGCGCCCTCGCCTGCAGGCGATGTCGGACGCCTTCAAGCGCGCGATCGACAAGGGAACCATCCCCGGGGTGACCGTGCTGGTCGCCCGGCGCGGCCAGGTCGGCTGGTTCGAGGCGCTCGGCAAGCAGAGCCCGACCGGCTCCGCGCCGATGGCGCTTGATTCGATCTTCCGGATCTTCTCGATGACCAAGCCGATCGTGTCGGTCGGCGTCATGGCGCTGGTCGAGGATGGCCACCTGCTGCTTGCCGATCCCGTCGCCAAGTTCATTCCGGAATTCGCCAACCAGAAGGTCGGCGTCGTCAACGCCGGCAAGCTGGAACTGGTTCCACCGAAGCGGCCGATGACGGTGCAGGACCTGCTCCGCCACACCTCTGGTCTCACTTATGAGCACCAGGGCGACGGCCCCGTGCACAAGCTCTACCAGGAGTCCCGCGTGCGCAGCCGCAAGATCACCAATGCCGAACATGCCGCGCTGGTCGCGAGCTTCCCGCTGGTCTGCCATCCCGGCGACGAGTTCAACTACAGCCGCTCCACCGACATCCTCGGCCGCATCATCGAGGTCGTCAGCGGCAAATCGCTCGGCGCCTTCCTCACCGAGCGCATCCTCGCGCCGTTGCAGATGACTGAAACCGCCTTCTCCACCAGCGAAGCCAATGCCGGCCGGCTCGCTCAGCCGTTCGAAGCCGATCCCTGGACCGGCGACAAGGTCGCGCTGTTCAACATGCTCGAGCAGCCGGTGATGGAGTCCGGCGGCGGCGGCCTGGTCTCGACCACGATGGACTATGCCCGCTTCGCGCTGATGCTGCGCAACGGCGGCACGCTCGACGGCAACAGGATCATCGGCCGCAAGACGCTGGAGCTGATGGCATCCGATCACCTCGGACCGCACGTTGTGACCAACGGCACACTGCTGTCGCCGGGCCACGGCTTCGGCCTCGGCTTCGCCGTGCGCCGCGAGGCCGGCATCGCGCCGTTCCCCGGGAGCGTCGGTCAGTATTTCTGGAGCGGCATTGCGGGAACGTTCTTCTGGATCGATCCGAAGGAGGATCTGTTCGTCGTGTTTATGTCGCAGGGACCGGGGCAGCGCGACCACACGCGGACGCTGGTGCGGGATCTGGTTTACGCGGCGGTGGATTGAGGTCCGCTCTCGTGCCCCGGACGCGACGCAGCGCGTAGCGGTGCGTTGCTGAGCCGGGGCCCACGTCTCCGCGATCTCGAGCTCGGCTTTCTGGGTCCCGGCTCTGCGCTGCAGCGTTACACGCTGCAGCGCGTCCGGGACACGAGACCGTCAACTAATCGTCGCGCCGCCATCGATCACCATGGTCTGGCCGGTCATGAAGTCGCCGGCCTTCGATCCCAGGAACACGGCGGCGCCAGCGATCTCGTCGGGGATGCCGATGCGCAGCAGCGGCGAGCGCGAGGTCGAGGCCTTCAGGTTCTCCGGATTGTCCCACAGCGCCTTGGCAAAATCGGTCTTGATCAGGCCGGGCGCGATGCAGTTCACGCGGATGTTGTGCTTGCCGTATTCGCAGGCGAGGTTGCGCGCGAGCTGCATGTCGGCCGCCTTCGAGATCGCGTAGGCGCCGAGGATGGTCGAGCCTTTGAGGCCGCCGATCGAGGACACGATGATGATCGAGCCGTCCTTGCGCTCGATCATCTGTGGCACCACCATCGAGATCAGCCAGTTGTTGGCGACGATGTTGTTGTCGAGAATCTTCCTGAACTGATCGTCGGAGATGCCGGCGAGCGGACCGTAATACGGGTTCGACGCGGCGTTGCAGACCAGCACGTCGATCTTGCCGAAGGCGCGGTTGCTCTCGTCGATGAGATTTTGCAGATTTTCCTTCGACGAGATATTCGCGGCGATCGCAACCGCGGTGCCGTTGCCGAACTTGTCGTTGATGCCCTTCGCAACCTGGTCGCAGACATCGGCCTTGCGCGAGGAGATCACGACCTTGGCGCCGTGCTCGGCCATGCGCTCGGCGATCGCAAGCCCGATGCCGCGCGTCGATCCGGTGATGACGGCGACTTTCCCCTTCATGTCGAACAAGGTCATGCTTCTCTCCCAGATTATGGTTTGATTGGCTTGAAGCCTACACCGCGTCCGCGCGTGCGGACAACGGTGTCAGGCGAGCTTCTTCACTTCCGGTCCCGCCGGCTGATGCATCTCCGCGTGCGCATCGTCGGCGATCCACGGCTGCTGGTTCACCATCGGCAAACGCCAGACCGAGCGCTCGGGGCTCGAGAAATAATCGAGCCGCGTGATCGACACATTGTCGATGTCGAATGACAGCGCCCGCTCCACCTGGCCGTCGAGCGCGAGGCCGATCGCCGCCTTGATGGTGCCGCCATGCGCGACCGCAATGACGTCCTGCCCGCCTGCCTCGTTGTTGATCCGCTCAACGGTACGGCGCGTGCGGTTGTAGAGATCCATAAAACTTTCGCCGCCGGGCGCGGGCTCGTTGATGTCGGCGAACCAGCTCGAGCCAACGGGGCGGCTGGCGATGAACTGGGCGCGGTTCATACCTTGCCAGCGGCCAAGATTCTGCTCGGCGAGATCCGCTTCCCATTTCATCGACGCAGGCTTCGGGTAACCGGCCGCCCAGATCGCTTCCGCGGTCTGGTGGGTACGCATCAGATTGCTCGAATACCAGACCGCCTTGCGTGGCAGCACCTTGGCAACAGCGTTGAAGACGTAGGTGTCGCTGGTGTCGCAGGCGAGATCGCTCTGCCCGTAAATGTTGCCGCCGTCATTGCGCACCGGCGCATGACGAACCCACCACCACCGCGTCGTGACCACATTGGGCTTGTCTGCGCTTGTCATCGAAACTCTTCCATCCCGTTTGATGTCGCTGTACGTCAGGTGTGAACGTGTCTCAAGACACTTTACCGTTTGAAATCTTGTTTGAAATTCCGTCGCGCGGCAAGCGTCGCGCAGCATACCAAAGGGAGAAACACATGGGCCGTCTGCAAGGCAAATCCGTCATCATCACCGGCGCCGGCAGCGGCATCGGCCGCGCCGCCGCTCTCCTCTTCACCAGGGAAGGCGCCAAGCTGATCGCGGTCGACCGCACCGAGGCGGTGAAGGAGACCGTCGACGAGGTGAAGAAGGCCGGCGGTGTCGCGGAAGCCATGGTGGCCGACGCGGGCTCCGAAAAGGATGTCATGGCCGTCATCGACAAGGCGGTGAAGACGCACGGCCGGCTCGACGTGATCTGGGCCAATGCCGGCGTCTCCGGCGGGCTCGTGCCGCTCGGCGAGCAGACCGTGGAACAGTGGCAGGAGGTGCTGCGCGTCAACCTGATCGGCCCGTTCCTCGCGGTGAAGCATGTGATGCCGCACATGGTGAAGCAGCAGTCCGGCGCGATCGTGCTCACGGCGTCCGTCGCGGGCCTCAAGGCCGGCGCCAGCGGACATCCTTATGCGGCGAGCAAGGCCGGCGTGATCAGCCTGGTGCAGACCACGGCGTATTCGCTCACCGGCACCGGCGTGCGCATCAATGCGGTGTGCCCGGGCCTGATCGAGACCGGCATGACCAAACCGATCTTCGACCGCGCCAAGGAGCGCGGCACCCAAGACAAGATCGGCCAGCTCAATCCACTGAAGCGTCCCGGCCAGCCGCACGAGCTCGCGGCGATGGGGCTGTTTCTGGCCAGCGACGAAGCATCGTATGTGAACGGCCAGGCGTTCCCGGTGGACGGTGGTCTCACCGCGTCGATGCCGTATACGGGCAAGCCGGTCTGACATCCGCACTCTCCCGTGTCCCGGACGCGCTGCAAGGCCTCTTAGCGTTGCTGCGCAGAGCCGGGATCCAGAAAGCCACAGCAACCGCTGTTGCATGGGCCCCGGCTCTGCAGCGCACCGTCGAAGAGACGCTGCGCCGCGTCCGGGGCACGCCATCGGAGTTTTCGCGCACACCTGTCTCCCCATCGTCATTGCGAGCGCAGCGAAGCAATCCAGACTGCCGCTGCGGAAAGACTCTGGATTGCTTCGCTGCGCTCGCAATGACGGAGTGCGCGGTGACGGCGTCGTTCCATTCATTCGCATCTCAATCGCAGTTCGTAGGATGGGTAGAGCGAAACGAAACCGATCACACTTTGCCTACGCGGAAGCATGATGGGTTTCGCTTCGCTCTACCCATCCTACGCCCCGCAGACACACCTTCGCATCCTCGCGGCTTGTTTTGCCCGTCGGGCAGCGCAAGGGATTGTGGGTGCGTAGGGTGGGTTAGCCGAAGGCGTAACCCACCACTGTTCGCCTCCGCGGTGAAAGACGTGGTGGATTACGCCAGCGACTGCGCTTCGCTCAGCCGCTGGCTAATCTACCCTACGAAACCGGCTACGCGACGAGCCCCGCGATGAACAACCCGCTCGCGACCACCGACGCAACCGTCCGCACGTGGTTCCAGAACGTCCAGTCCTTCAGATACGCCGCCCACACCACGCCAGCCTCCGGCGCTGACGGCTGCACTGCGGCGAGCGCGTTGTTGAGCGGGACGTTGAACACCATCGTCACCACGAACATGCCGATGACATAGAGGCCGCCGCCGGCGATCATGCTCACTGCCCCCGGCTCGCCGACGCGCAACGTACCCATCACCACCAGCGCCGCGCCTGCCACCGTCGTGCCGAGAAACAACGGCATGAACAGCGAGCGCACGATATCGACATTGATCGCGTTCATCACGGCGATGCCGGCCGCCTGGTCGAGCCGGCCGAGCGCGGTCATGATGAAGGTCGAGAACGCGAAATAGATTCCGGCCATGAGGCCGCAGCCGATCGCCGAGAACCAGAGCAATCCGGTCGTGAACCCCTGCCACATGCTGCCGCCTCCTACAATACGATAAACTCTCGCATTTGATAAATGCGATAAACTCTCTTATTTCTGACGTCAAGCGCAGATGGCGGGAATCGGGATGCCGGAACGGAAAAGCAGGACGGACAAGACGACGCACGCGGCCGCGCGACGCTCGCCGCTGGTGCCGACGCAGGAGCGAAGCCGGGAACGTTTCGACCGCATCCTGACCGCTGCGGCCGAGATCCTCACCGAGAAAGGCAGCGACGCCTTCCGGATGAGCGACATCGTCGAGCGCACCGGCATCGCGTTCGGCTCGCTCTATCAATATTTTCCGGACAAGAGCACGGTGATCGGGACGCTTGCCGAACGCTGCAATGTCATCGGCCGCGAATGCGTCCAGCGCGACCTCGCCGAGATGAAGAAGCTATCCGACCTGCACGCTGCGCTGTGCCGCATCACCGACGGCTATGACCAGATGTTCCGCGAGCATCCCGTGATGCATCACATCTGGCAGGCGACGCAGGCCGACCGAAGCTTGCAGAAGATCGACGAGGAGGATGTGGCCTTTCTCGCCGGCCTCTTGCGCGAGGCGCTCAAGCGCGTCGCGCCGAAACAGCCCGCCGCCGCCCTCACCTCCTTCTCGCAACTGGCGATGATCCAGATCGCCGCCGCGGTTCGTCACGCGATCGCCTTGCCGCCGGCGGAGGCGCGGCGTACGCTCGAGCTGTTCAAGCGAATGCTGCCGAAAGATCTCTCCGCACTCGGCTGAGGTTCAGCGAAAGCACCCTTCGCGATCCGATTTGCCCGAACCGCCACTCCGTTGGTATGTTTCGTGCAGGCGGCGAAGCCATCCTCCATCTCATGAACGAGACAATGCCCAACCCGATTTTCCCGAGTTCACGACCCGATCGCATTCGCAACCTGCTCGCCGACCTCGTCGGCTTCGACACCGTCAGCGACCGCACCAATCTGCCCTTGATCGCCCATATCGAGAGCTATCTCGCTTTCCTCGGTGTCAAGGGCGAGCGCATCGTCGACGAGACCGGGCAGAAAGCCTCGCTCTGGGTCACGATCGGACCGGAGGACCGGCCCGGCCTCGTGCTGTCGGGCCACACCGACGTCGTGCCGGTCGTGGGCCAGGACTGGAGCCACGATCCGTTCAAGCTGGTCGAGCGCGACGGCAAGCTCTACGGCCGCGGCACCACCGACATGAAGGGTTTTGTCGCGGTGTGCCTCGCCATGGTGCCGGAGATGCTGGAAGCGAAGCTGACGACGCCGATCCATCTCGCCATCTCCTATGACGAGGAGATCGGCTGCGTCGGCGTGCGGCCGATGCTGCGCGAGGTCGCGAAGAAGAAGATCAGGCCGCTCGGCGCCTTCATCGGCGAGCCGACCGAGATGAAGGTCATCATCGGCCACAAGGGCAAGCACGGCGTGCGCGCGACATTCCGTGGTCTCGCCCGCCACTCCTCGATCGCACCCGACGGCGTCAACGCAATCGAATACGCGGCCGAGCTGATCACCGAGATTCGCCGCCGCGCCGTGAAGCTTGCGGCCGCACGATCGAATGACAGCCTCTACGACGTTCCGCATTCGACGCTGCTGACCAGCATCGTGCATGGCGGCGCCGCGCTGAATATCGTGCCCGACACCTGCACGGTGGATTTCGAATGCCGCGGTATCGGCATCACCGAGTCCAGGGAGGTGACGGATGCGATCGTCGCCTGGGCCAAGGCCGAGCTCGAGCCGGAGATGAAGAAGCAACATCCGGAGTGCGGCATCGATTTCGAGGAGATACTCGATTATCCCGCGCTCGACACCGACGCCGATGCCGCGATCGTCACGCTCGCCAAGAGCCTTGCGGGTCGCAACGACCACGCCAAGGTGGCGTTCGGCACCGAAGCGAGTTTGTTTGCCAGCATGGCCGATGTACCCTCAGTCGTGATTGGCCCCGGCTCGATCGCGCAGGCGCATACGCCGGACGAGTTCGTGGAGATGGCGGAGTTGGAGAAATGCGCAGGCTTCGTGGAAAAGCTGATTGCGCATTGTGTGAAGGGCTGACCCGCAAGGTGGGTACTACAGGAATTGTCACGCCCCGTCACCGGCTCGCTTTCGGTGAGCCCGATGACAGGCTTCCCCGGGAAGGGCGGACAATGATGCGCCTTTCCCACCCTGCGGGCGCTGATTTGCCCGACAGGCAAGGCTCCCCTCTGCTAAGCTCCAGACTCTCGCCTAACCGAAGGGAGAACTCCATGAGGGCCATCGCACTGGGCGCACTCGGTGCCGCGCTGGTTGCGTCCGCCGCTCCCGCCGCGCCGCTCAACGCAACGACGATCGGCTCCGCCGAAGTCTCCGACGTCGACCAGGTCGGTCTGATCTGCAACGAGTATAATGGACGCTGCTGGCGGACCCGCGGACCACGCTATGTCCTGCGCTACTTTGACGACCCCAGCTACTTCCCCGGCCGGGGCTACAACTACTACGCCGGTCCCGGCTATTACAATCGCGGATACGGCGGCTACTACTACGGACCGAGGTTCAGCATTCGCGCCTGGTAGCAGGCCGATCACCAGCGGCGCTCGACGCCGTCGTGTCGAAGGAGAAGGACATGAACAGCGAGCGCAGGATGTCGACATTGATGGCGTTCATCGCCGCAACCGTTCAGCATTAGCTCCGTAGGGTGGGCAAAGCGACTTGTCCGCCGTAGCTCGAAGAGCGAAGGCGGAAGCGTGCCCACCGCCGTCTCCGCAATCGCGAAGAGAAGGTGGGCACAGCGCTATGCGCTTTTGCCCACCCTACAAGAGCTGGCGTAGCCCGCATGAGCGCAGCGATATGCGGGACCGCTGTCCCGGGTGTCGCTTCGCTCACCCGGGCTACGAATCCCCGAACGAAAAAGCGCGGCCATCGGCCGCGCCTTCGTCGTCCCTAAACCGCGCCCGCCTTCTGCGCGTATTCCCACGACGCCTTCGACAGCGGTACGGTGCGCTTGGCTGACTCCAGGGCCTTGGCGTTGGCGGCGGTGCCGTCGCGGACGCGGCCGGCGATGCCTTGGGTGATGCCCGCGAGGCGGAACAGGTTGTAAGCAAAATACCAGTTGAGATCGGGCACCGTCATCTTGGTGACGTTGCAATAGATCTGCGCGGCCTCGTCCACGCTCGGGATGTTGAGCGCCTTGAGGTCGGCGCCGTCAAGGCCCGGCATGATCCACTGCATCAGGAGATAGGTGAAGTCGGCCATGGGATCGCCAAGCGTCGACAGCTCCCAATCGAGCACGGCCTGCACGCGCGGTTCCGTCGCGTGGAAAATCATGTTGTCGAGGCGATAGTCGCCGTGGACGATCGAGACGCGCGCCTGCTCCGGCACGGTCTTGGGCAGCCATTCGGCAACCTTCTCGAACTCCGGAATGTGCTGGGTCTCGGACGCCCGATACTGCTTGGTCCAGCGGTCGATCTGGCGCGCGAAATAATTGCCGGGCTTGCCGAACTCACCGAGGCCGATCGCGACGGGATCGAACATGTGCAGCTTGGCCAGCGTCTCGATCTTGCTGGTGAAGATCTTGCGGCGATCTTCCGGCGTCTGGCTCGGCAGCGTCGGATCCCAGAACACCCGGCCGTCCTCCATCGACATGATGTAGAAGGCGGCGCCGATGACGCTGTCGTCCTGGCACAGCGCGTAGGCGCGCGCGACCGGAAAACCCTGCTTTCCAAGGGCTGCGATGACGCGATATTCGCGGTCGACCGCGTGCGCCGAAGGCAGCAATTTGCCGAACGGCTTGCGGCGCATCACGTAGGAGCGGTTCGGCGTGTTCAGCCGGTAGGTCGGATTGGATTGGCCGCCCTTGAACTGGAGCACGACCAGCGGGCCTTCATAGCCTTCGACGTTGTCGCGCATCCAGGCTTCGAGCCGCATCTCGTCGAAGCGATGACGCTCCTCGACCGGCTTGGTGCCCGAGAACTCTTCGTCTTTCCTGACGCCGTCAGCCACGGTGACGCTCCCTCTTCAGTCCTGACCATTTCAGGTCGAGCATGATCCTAATCGGTAACCGCTGACGCACTTGCGTCAAGCGGTCATTCCGAATGCGGATCATGCCCTGTCGTTTCTTCAGATCGGGAGCGCCGCGCGGCCCTCCCTCTTAATGACTGGGAGAGTTGGCATACTTCCGAACTTCGAGCCTGGCAATGGCGCGATTGTGCACCTCGTCCGGACCGTCGGCGAGCCGCAGCGTGCGGATGCCGGCGTAGTCCTTGGCAAGCCCCGCTTCGTCCGAAACGCCCGCGCCACCAAAGGCCTGGATCGCCTCGTCGATGATCTTCAGCGCCATGTTGGGTGCTGCGACCTTGATCATGGCGATCTCGGCCTGCGCGGTCTTGTTGCCGACCTTGTCCATCATGTCGGCGGCCTTGAGGCAGAGCAGACGCGTCATTTCGATGTTGGTGCGAGCCTCGCCAATGCGCTGCTCCCACACGCTGTGCTCGACGATTTTCTTGCCGAAGGCGGTGCGCGACATCAGACGCTTCACCATCTTCTCCAGCGCCTCCTCGGCCTTGCCGATGGTGCGCATGCAGTGGTGGATGCGGCCGGGACCGAGGCGGCCCTGCGCGATCTCGAAGCCGCGGCCTTCGCCGAGCAGGATGTTCTCCTTGGGCACGCGCACGTTCTCGAGCAGCACCTGGGCGTGGCCGTGCGGCGCGTCGTCGAAGCCGAACACCGGCAGCATCTTCTCGACCTTGATGCCGGGGGTGTCGAGCGGAACCAGGATCTGCGACTGCTGCTGATGCTTGGCCGCCTTGAAATCGGTCTTGCCCATCAGGATCGCGATCTTGCAGCGGGGATCGCCGACGCCGGACGACCACCATTTGCGGCCGTTGATGACGTAGTGATCGCCGTCCTTCTCGATGCGGGTCTCGATGTTGGTGGCGTCGGACGACGCGACCGCCGGTTCCGTCATCAGGAACGCCGAGCGGATCTCGCCGTCCATCAGCGGACGCAGCCATTTGCGCTTCTGCTCCTTGGAGCCGTAGCGCATGAACACTTCCATGTTGCCGGTGTCGGGCGCCGAGCAGTTGAACACTTCCGAAGCCCAGGAGATGTGGCCCATCTGCTCCGACAGCAGCGCGTATTCGAGATTGGTCAATCCCGCGCCGCGGAATTCGTCGTCCTCATGCTCGTTCGGCGGCATGAACATGTTCCAGAGGCCTTCGGCCTTCGCCTTCTTCTTGAGGTCCTCCAGAACCGGGATCACCTTCCAGCGCTCGCCGCTGTGATCCTGCTCGTTATAGATCGGCACCGCCGGACGCACGTGCTTGGTCATGAACGACTGCACGCGGTCGAGCCATTCCTTCTGCTTGGGGGACAGATCGAAATCCATGGGACGCTCCTCGGTCTCTCTTTGCAAAGCTGTTTTGCGCCGGACTGTCCTCCCGCCGCACGCGCCCCGCAAGCGCGAATGCTTGCGGACGCCTCGGAACCGGTTCGCGCGCTGCGAACCAGCCCCGATTGCGGATTGACTTTCTCCGGCCTTCAAACGATAGTTTCATACAAGTGTTTGAATTGCAACTCCCTCCCTGAGGGGTATCCATGGCCAGCGATCATACGAGGTCTGCCATTCTCGCCGCCGCCGAACGGCTCTATGCCGATCGAGGCTTTGGCGACGTAACGCTGCGCGACATCGTCGCGGAGGCCAACGTCAACCTCGCGGCGGTGAATTATCATTTCGGCTCGAAGGACGAATTGATCGCGGAGCTGTTCGTCTCGCGCTCGATCGCCACCAACCGCGAGCGCCTGCGCGAATTGAAGGCCGCGGAAGAGCAAGGCGGTGGTCGCGCGCCGATCGAGGTGATCTTGCGCGCGCTTGTCGGCCCGACCTTGCGCGGCTGCCTGGGTCCGGAAAACCAGCGCTCCACCGCGGCGCGCTTCATGATCCGCGCCTCGATCGAATCCGTGCCGCCGATCCGCCGCATCAAGAACCGCGAGATCGACCACTTACGGAAATTCGCCGGCGCCATGCGACGGTCCCTGCCCGACCGCAGCGACGTCGATATCTATTGGGGCCTGAACTTCGCGCTCGCGATGGCACACCACACCATCCGCGAGAGCGAGCGGTTGACGAAGCTGTCGGAAGGCAAATGCGATCTCGACGACGTCGAAGACGTCGTCGCGCGCGTCGTCAGCGTGGCGACGATGGCGCTGACGGCGGGGCGGACCGAGACGAAGGCGCCGTCACGGGTTGCAGCGCGTTAGCGCCTCACATCATCGCGATGCAATCGATCTCGACGTCGAAGGGGCCGAACCATTCCGGGGTGCAGACGAAGATGCGCGCC
Source organism: Bradyrhizobium sp. Pa8 (assembly GCF_052588265.1). NCBI lineage: Bacteria > Pseudomonadati > Pseudomonadota > Alphaproteobacteria > Hyphomicrobiales > Nitrobacteraceae > Bradyrhizobium > Bradyrhizobium sp. Pa8. Next base: position 5,828,774 of record NZ_CP176767.1, read on the forward strand.
GGCGGATCGATTGGGAAATAGCGCGCATAGATCGCGTTGAAGACGGCGAAGTGCTTTGTCGAGGTGCAGTAGACGTTGCACTTCATGACGTTATCGAGGGAGGCGCCTGCCGTCTCGAGGCAGAGCTTCATCTGTTCCATGATGATCTCGCTCTGCCGCGCGATTGGCATCCCCCCGATCTCGCCCGTCTCGGGGTCGAATGGCGGCAGGCCGGCGACGAAGATCATGTTGCCGGCGCGCGTGACCGGCGAGGTCGGCGCCTTGACGCGGTCGAGAAAGGACGAGATCGGTTCGACGCGGAGCGCTTCGCGTTTCATCGGCGGCCACCTTCGGTTCGAGCGAGACTGGCGCCTTGCTAGATTATTTTGCAGCCGGCATGCTTCGCTTCTGATCGAAGTGTGGTCGTGGCAGCGGGTTACACCCGCTGCGGCATCTCCTCGGCCTCTTCCTTGGCGAGCAGCAGCAGCATCTCGATGCCCATCTCGCCTTCCTGGGGCGAGCGGATGAACTTTATTTCGTCGGCGCTTTGCCGAAGCGCGGCAATGATGGCGACGGCCTGATTGGCCGTTGCTGCTTCGGTCGCCAGAATTGCCTTCTGGTCCTTGGCCTGAAACCCGATCGTGTAGGACATGCGTTCCCTCCCGGACTTGCGTCGGGAGCATCGCACCAGAGTCGGGCGCAAAGCGGAAGCCTGTGCGAGTACGGACCGGGTTTATCTGGGGATTGCGCGCAAGCCTCGCGCAAGGCCGAGCATGGCGCAACCGTCGTCCCAGGCCGGTCAGGATCGCTGTCGCATGCGCGCCAGCTCCGCATTGGTCTTCGCCGGCGCGCCCTTGGGAGGATCAGGAAGCGAAGCTAGATGATTCCCTGCTGCTTCAGCTGCTCGATCTTGCCGGCATCATAGCCGAGCTTGCCGCCGAGCACCTCCTGGGTGTGCTCGCCCAGCAGCGGCGGAGCGCGGTAATTCTCGATCGGGGTCTCCGAGAGGGTCAGCGCGTTGCGGATCAGCGAGAGATCGGGCTCGAACGGATGATCGACCTTCACCCGCATGCCGCGCGACTGGACGTGCGGATCGGAAAACACCTGCTCGAAATTGTTGATCGGGCCCGACGGGACGCCGGCCTCCTCCAGCTTTTCGAGCCAGTAGGCCACCGGCTTCTTCAGGAACAGGCCGGCGAAGATCGCCATGATCTCCTTGCCGTGCACGACGCGGTCGTTGTTCTTGATGAAGCGCTTGTCGTTGGCGAGCTCCGGCTCGCCAAGCACGGCGCAGGTGCGCTGGAACTGGCCGTCATTGCCGACCACCAGCATCAGCTCGCCGTCGGTGCAGCGGAACACGCCGGCCGGCATGCCGCCATTGCCCCAGGTGCCGCGGCGCGGCGGCATCTTGCCATTGACGAGGTAGATCTGCAGCCAATGCGACAGCGATGCGATGACCGTGTCGAACAGGCAGACGTCGATGTGCTGTCCCTGCCCGTCATTGGCGTCGCGATGGTACAGCGCCGAGAGAATCCCGATCGAGGTGTTCATGCCGGTCATGTAGTCGACGATCGACGGGCCGACCTTCATCGGACCCTCGCCGGGCTCGCCGTCGATATGGCCGGTGACGCTCATCAGGCCGCCCATTGCCTGCAGGATCGCGTCATAGCCGGCGCGCCGCGCGTACGGGCCGGTCTGGCCGAAGCCGGTCACCGAGCAATAGATGATGCCGGGGTTGATCGCCTTGATCGTCTCGTAGTCGAGGCCGTAGCGCTTGAGATCGCCGACCTTGTAGTTCTCCATGAAGACGTCGACATCCTTGGCGAGCGCGCGGATGATCGCCTGCCCCTCGGGCTTGGCGATGTTGACGGTGACCGACTTCTTGTTGCGGTTGGCGCAGAGGTAGAACGAGTTGTTGTTGTTGGCCTTGCCCTCGGGATCGGTCAGATAAGGCGGGCCGAAGGCGCGCGCGTCGTCGCCGGTGCCCGGCCGCTCGATCTTGATCACCTCCGCGCCGAGATCGCCCAGCATCTGGGCCGACAGGGGCCCGGCCAGCACGCGGGTGAGGTCAAGGATCTTGATGCCTGAGAGCGGCAAGGCCGACATATCGATTTCCTCCGGGAACTGGATATTGGCGCGGCGGCCTTAAGCCCTGGCCGCGCTCCCTGCGGATACACCATTTTGGAGTTCTGAGCACTGCGTTCGGGGCATACGGCTATCCATCGCCCGGCAGCAGGAGCGGCCCTGCGGCGGGCGAATTTCCGCGCCACGGCTATCACGCCGGCGCCGGCGCTCCGCCACGGCGATCCGCGCCGCTGATGACGGCTAGAACCTGACGCTGATTCCACCGCGCACGGACTGGAAGCGAGGATGCTGTTCGTAGCTCCCGACGTCGGGCCAGTCGAAGCGGGACGTGCCGAAATCGCTATAGCGATATTCCAGGCGCGCCGTAACCCGATTGGTCAGCGCCGCTTCTCCGCCGACGCCTGCGGTCCATCCGGTCTTCGAAATGTCGGCATCCACCGTGGGAACTGCCAATGTCGACGTCCACCGGTACTTCAGCTCGGTGAACGCCAAGCCACCCGTCACATAGAGCAGCAGGCGCTCAGTCGGTGTAAAGCCGAGCCGTCCGCGAACGGAGGCCTCCCACTCCTTGCGCGCGTCGTATCGGAAAAACGGGATGTTAAATCCGCCGTTCACCGGGCCCACGTCTACATCGGCCTCAAGGCCAACAACGAGCCTGTCCAATTGATGGTTGTAGCCCACATGGACACCGCCGAAGCCGCCGTCCGCGCGGAACCCATGCGTGAAGCCGGTCGGAGGCCCGCCCAAGAAGAATTCGACAGTGCGATCCTGGCTCCACGCGTAACCACCTTGGACACCTGCATAGAAGCCAGTCCATGCGAAGGGCGACACGGCGACAGAGCGCACTGCCTTAACGGGCAAGTCGGCAGCATCTGCAGCGACGGCGGAGCAGGCCAGCGCGGCGAGGCAGATCAGCGTGCGTTTCATTGCAAATTCCAGCCCATGGGATGACGATTCCAACTCTAGCGGGTTCCCCCCGCTTTTGCTGTGGCGGCCGGGCGACACTCGGTGAAAACGAATAGGAAGCGACCGGCAACTCGCGGCAACCGACGTGCCGCCGACCTCACACCGCACCGGCCGCGGCCGCGTGCGGACGGCGGCGGCTGAGCAGAAGCAGGATCATCACGGCCGCACAGGAACAGACGAAGGTGAGACCGAGCGCGCCGCGGCTGCCGAACTGGGTGAGCAGGCCGGCAAGAACGGGCGGCGAGATGGCGGAGGCGAGATTGAGCGGGAGCGCGATCATTGACGACGCCTTGGCGAACTCGGCCTGATCGTAGAACACCAGCGGGATCGTCGCCCGCGCCACCGCCATGGCGCCGCTGCCGGCGCCGTAGAGCAGGATGAAGACCGCGACCGCCCAGGTCGCCCCCTCGCTCAGCATCAAGAGCAGCATGGCCACGGGCAGCGCCGTGCCGGCGACAAGCCCCGTCGTAATGCCGTCCCAGCGCCCGCCGCCGAGGAAATCGAGCCCGCGGGCGCTGACCTGGATCACGCCAAGCATCGAGCCGAAGGCGATCGCCTGCGCCGGCGCCAGCCCCTCGGCCCGCAGCAATTCGATGAAAACGGCACTCAGGCCGAAAGTGACGAAGGCATTGACGGTGATCGCGGCGACGACGAGGCCGAACGTGCTCCGCGGAATCGACAGCGTATTGGCTTGTTTTGCGGGAGCGGTGCCCCCCTCCTTCGCGACGGCCCGGCGCGGAGTTGCGAAAGCGTAAAGCGGAAGCGAAACGAGAAACAGCATGGCGGCGTAGACGAGGCAGGTGCCGCGCCAACCGAAATGGCCGCTCAGGAATGAGGTGGTCGGCCAGAAGATGCTGCCGGACAGTCCCGTGACCAGCATGAGCGCGCCAATCGCGCTCTTGGCCTGTCGCCCGGCGACCTCGTTGAGCATGATATAGGCGCCGGTCGACAGTGTGGCGCTGCCGCCCATGCCGAGGATGACCCAGGCCACGAAATAGAGCATCGGCTCGCGCGCAAAATACAGAAGGACATAGCCCGGCACGGCCACGACGGTGCCCACCATCATCACCTTGCGCGCGCCGTGCCGCGCAAAAGCCTTGGCGAGCCAAGGCGCGCACAGGCCCATGGTGACATAAAGCGTCGAGGTGCCCGCAAACACCATCGGCAGACTCATGCCCAGATCGGCCGCGAGGTCACGGCCGACGATGGGCGGAAGACCGATCGTGCCCCATCCAATGAGCTGGGTGATTGCAAGCACCAGCAGGACCCCGATGAGCCTGCCGTCAGATTTCAAGAACCGCATTCCGATCGTCGCCCGCCCCAGCTGCATGCCTGCGCACAGACACGTCATAGCGGGAGTCTTGATAACGGAAGTCCTGTCGCAGCGGAACGCCGGCCGCCGAATGGCAGAAGGCGGCCGGGAGCATGTCAGCAGGAGGCAGTAGCCCCTGCAATCCCGAGCACGGATCGCGCCTCGGCCGCGGTCGCGATGCGCCGGCCGTGGCGCGCGACAGCCTCGGCGGCGATGGTCACGAGCTCGGCGTTGCTGGCGGCGAGGCGCGCCTTGTCGATCCTGATATTGTCCTCGAGTCCGGTGCGCACCGCGTCGGCGCCCCGCGCAAGCGCCCAGCCCATGACCTCGGCCTGATGGCGTCCGATCCCGGCCGCCGTCCACGTCGCTTTCGGGATCAGCCGCTTCAGCTCTCCCAGGAGGATGTCGAGGACATGCTCGTCGGCCGGCATCGCATTCTTGACGCCCATGACGAATTGCACGTGCGGGCGCGCGTCGATCAGCCCTGCCTCGATCAGGCGACGCGCGCCATGCAGATGCGACAGATCGAAGATCTCGATTTCCGGCCGGATGTCACCCGCCTTCATGCCGGTGGCGAGGGTGTCGACCAGGGCGGCGCTGTTCTCGTAGACGATCGTCGGAAAGTTCACCGACCCTGTCGACAGCGAGGCCATGTCGGGCTTCAGGTAAAGCGACGATCCCCGCGCCGAGGGATCGCGGCCGCGCCCGCCGGTCGAGAACTGAACGATCATCCCCGGACAACGCTTTTTTATCCCCTCCTGCACCTGCGCGAAACGCGCAGGGTCGGAGGACGGCGTCTCGTCATCGTTTCGAACATGGATATGGGCAAGCGTGGCGCCGGCCTCGAAGGCCTCCTGCGTCGACTCGATCTGCTCGGACGGCAAGATCGGCACCGCCGGATTGTCCTTCTTGCGCGGAACGGAGCCGGTGATGGCGACAGCAACAACAACGGGGTTCATCCCTTGACCTCATGATGATCGTGCTCGCGCGCACAAAAATTCGAATCGCAATCTCGTACCGCATCGAGCCCTGCCGCTGCAAACATCATCGATCGCAGCAGCAGGCTCCTTGCGTGCCCTTCAGGTCGGAATTGCGGCCGCACCGTTCGCCGCCTCCGCACGCTGCCGCTCATAGTCGGCCCGCGGCATCGGAACGGCCTTGGGATTGCCGAGATCGTCGATACTGACCCGATAGGTCTCCCGGGCCGTGACGGCCGCCAGCGCCGCGATGACAGTGATACCGAAGGCGATCGCCCCCACCGTCAAGGGGATATTGTCCGAGCCGGGAGGCGCCACGGTCGCAAACAAGGCCGGAAGCAACGCGGTGATGGTCGTTCCGATGTTCTGCGAGATCGCCATCGCCGACACCCGAGTGCGGGTCGGAAACAGCTCCGGGTAGAAGCTCGGGAAGATCGCGTTGTAGCCCTGGTAGACCACACCCCACATCAGGAGCGACAGCAGGATCGCGAGCGGCACATTCCTGATGCTGATGGCATAGAGATAACCGAAGGCGAGCAAGCCGGAGAGAAGCGCGCCGACGATGATCGGAGGCCTGCGGCCGACTTTGTCGGAGAGGTTGCCGACGAAGGGAATGACGAACACCGCCAGCATGTTTCCGAGCACCGGGATCCACAGATAGACGTCCTTGGCAAAACCGATGCCATAGGCCGGCTGCACTGCGTAGGCCGCACCGAAGATGGTCGCAACCACCGGAATGACGTTCATCAGAGCCATGCAGATGACCCTGAGCATGTCGCGCCAGCTCAGCTTGATGGCCTGAACGATGGGCGCCCGCGGCGTCTCGCCCCGCTCGCCCTCCCGGGCGAACGCAGGGGTCTCGTCGACTTCGCGACGAATGATGTAGCCTGCGACGATGACGAAGAAGCTGAGCAGGAACGGAATCCGCCATCCCCAGCTGTTGAATGCGTCGGTCGGCATATAGGCCGCCAGCGGCAGGAAGACGGCTGCCGCGAGGATTTGTCCGGCCTGCACGCCCTGAAGGGCGAAACTGGCATAGAAGCCGCGCCGGCCGAACGGCGCATGCTCCAGGATCATCGAGCTCGCGCCGGAGATTTCACCGGCCACGGCAAATCCCTGCACGAGGCGCAGGATGACGAGCAGGATCGGCGCCAGGATGCCGACCTGCTGATAGGTCGGCAGGATACCCACCGCCATCGTCGAGATGCCCATCAGGAACATGCAGACGATGAGAACGGTCTTGCGGCCATGGGTGTCGCCCCAATGTCCGAGAACGAAGGCACCGATCGGCCGGGCCACATATCCCACGCCATAGGTCGCCAGCGATGCGACGATGGCGACGGTGGGATTTTCCGACGGGAAGAAGATTTGCGGGAAGATCAGCGACGCGGCGGTCGCGTAGATGAAGAAGTCATAATATTCGAGAGCCGAACCGATCCAGCCGCTCGCAGCAGCCTTCCTGGACTGACTCATGTGATGGATCGCGCGAGTCGTGGTCATCGCAGAAAATTCCTCCACTGGGTTTGCTGACGTCCCGTTGTCGGGCTTCGCTGGAAATTGGGCAGCATTCTCCGGGCGCTCTGCCGACTTCCGCGAGCGCTTGTCACTGCCGATGGGTATGCGATTGGTTGCGACAATAGGCTTTCGCCGGGCTAACACAATTACCCAGTTATGCGATAAACCTAACATGATGTTATTTTCGCGCGGGGCGCTCGCCTCCGCCTTAGCGGTCACGCGCGCGGACCGGCTCGACATGCAGTCACGGGAAATCAGTCACGCGGATTGAGGGGTCGCGCGAATAGAGCGTGTCGTCGATCGCCCGCGGGGCGCAGGCGGCTGAGGTGACGAAGTTAGCCGAAGTTAGCTTCCCAGCGCGGTCTCTCCCGGCTCGCGCCCGGGCACGCTGACGTGAACCTCATGGCCCTGGCGAAGCGCCAGCGAGGCCGCGGCAACTGCCGACTCGAACGCAGCTTCCTTCGTCGCGTATTTGCTTTTGACATCGCCGTCATGCAGCACGCCCCATTCGTCCTCGACCGGCACGATCGCGTATTGAGCAAGGCCCATCGTCCAACTCCTATCGCTGCGTGACCTGCGGATGGGCTGCCGTCACCCGCCACACGGTGTTGCCACTGTCGTCGGCAACCAGCAGTGCGCCGGTCTTGTCGATGGCGACGCCGACGGGACGGCCGCGTGCCTGATTGTCACTGTTGAGGAACCCGGTGACGACGTCCTGCGCAGGTCCACTCGGCTTGCCGTCTGCGAACGGCACGAACACGACCTCGTAGCCGTTCAGCACCTGCCGGTTCCAGCTGCCGTGCTCGCCGACGAAGGCGCCGCCGCGGTAAGCTGCCGGAAGGCTCGTGCCGGTGTTGAAAGCCATCCCGAGCGGCGCGACATGCGAGCTCAGCGCGTAGTCCGGCACGATGGCCTTGGCGACGAGGTCGGGCCGCTGCGGCTTGACGCGGGGATCGACGTGCTGGCCGTAATAGCTGTAGGGCCAGCCGTAGAAGCCGCCGTCCTTCACCGACGTCATGTAGTCGGGGACGAGATCGGGACCGAGCTCGTCACGCTCGTTCACTACCGTCCACAGCGCGCCGGTCTGCGGCTCGAAGCTCAGCCCATTGGGATTGCGCAAGCCGCTCGCAAAGATGCGCCAGCGGCCGCTGGCGCGATCGACCTCGAGGATGGCGGCGCGATTGTGCTCGGCCTCCATGCCGTTCTCGGTGATGTTGCTGTTGGAGCCGACGCCGGCATAGAGTTTCGAGCCATCGGGGCTAGCGACCAGGCTCTTGGTCCAGTGATGGTCGATCGGCCCGCCCGGCAGCGGCGTCAGCACCGTGCCCGGTGCGGTGATTTTCGTATCGCCCTCCGTGTAGGGATATTTCACGATCGCATCGGTGTTGGCGACGTAGAGGTCGTTGCCGACCAGCGCTACGCCGAACGGCGAGTTGAGATGGTCGAGGAAGACGCTTTGCGTGTCCGGCACGCCGTCGCCGTTGGTGTCGCGCAGCAGCGTGATGCGGTTGCTCGGGCCCGTATCGCCGCCGGAGGTCGCCCAGGACTCGACATAGCCCATCACGATCTCCTTGGGCCGCTTGATCGCGGCACCCTTCGGCGCCTTGGATTCCACGACCAGCACGTCGCCGTTGGGAAGTACGTAAAGGAAGCGCGGATGCTGCAGGCCCGTCGCGAATGCCTTGGCCTGCAAGCCCTGTGCAACCGTCGGCGTCTCGTCCTTCTTCCACCCGACGATGCGCGCGATGTGCATCGGCGGCAGCAGATATTGCTGAATCTCAGGCAGCTTCGGATTGGCGCCGATCTGCGCTTTGGGATCACCGCTGCCGTCATCGCAACCGGCGAGACACAGAAGCGAAGAGCACAGCAATGTGCGGACAAGCAAGGACGTCATCGCGCAACTCCGACGCCGTGGCGGTACACCATCGCCCAGCCGAGCCAGCCGGTGACCGGCAGGATCAGGACGGTGATCACCGAAAGAATGAGCCCGGTCGGCCACACCGAGGTCCAGCCATCACGCGTGTGGATCAGCACATTGACGATCGCCAGGATCAGCGCCACGGCGTTGCCGATCAGATGCGGCCAGGCCGGAGCCTGCGCCCGCACCAGGCGATTGCCGAGGAAATCGGTCAGGCCGGCGATCGCCGCCAGCACGCCGAAGATGACGCCGACCACCAGAAGCCAGGCGGAGAAATCCGCCCACATGATCTCGGCGCTGACGACATAGGCAATGTCGGTCAGCAATGCCCCGATGAAGCATGCGATCGGTATCGGCACCAGCATCGGATGAATCGGATGACCCGCGATTTGCGCGGTGGAGCGCACGCGCACGGCTTCTTGCACGGTCGGCCTCGTGTGGCTTTTCGCCCTGCCCGACCGGCCAACTCTTGCTTGCGGTGAAGGTTCCTACTCTCGCGCCGCCACCGGCAAGGCGTGATACGCCGCATAGGCGCGCCTCAAGCCATCGTGAAGCGACGTCCCGGCGCGCCAGCCGAGCTTTTCGAGACGCCTGACGTCGAGCAGTTTGCGCGGCGTTCCATCGGGACGCGAGCTATCGAAACTGATCTCGCCGCAGTCATAGCTGGCTCGTGTCGCTGTGTTGGCACTCCTGTGTCGAGTGCAGCACCCTTGCTGCCCCTACCAACACCGTCGCCAAAACAATTCCACCCAAGGCTCACCGACCTGTGAACTTTGGTCGTCACGAGCGGCGCGTCCACGGTGTGGCGCCTGGGCCAACCAGTGGCGGCACGAATTTTCCGGCCTTGATGGCTTCGCATCGGGTTCGGAGGGCTGGAAGCGGAAGCAACTTTTGCTCCGCTTCCTGTCGATGCCGAATGGGCGCGCTGGCCTAAATCGAAAAGTGATCACGGTCGCAACGGCTGCATTGCGCTCGCAGTTTTGGCCGCGCGCACCAACTGAAGGAACTCGGAGCGATAGCCGTAAGGATCGTCGCCGCGCGCGGCCGAGGCGATACGGAGCACGTCGTCATAGCCGAACCGGCCGGTGTGCTTTCCGCCACGTAGAATCTCGCCGAACGCGGCAACACTGGTTGCAAAGCGGGCATCGAGTGGCGCGTCCTCGAAGCGGCCGTGTTCCGATGCGCGATCGACGGGGGTGCTGACCAGCACGCTTTGATCGGATCGCGGCAGCTTGTAGCGGATCTTGACGAAGGCATATTCGGCCGGCGACGGTGAATCGCTCGCCGGGGCTTGCGCACCGTATCGAAGATTGTCGACTACGCGAGGCCCGCCGACAGGCACGATGTCGTAGAGCGCCGTCACGGTTTGCCCCGAGCCGACGTCGCCGGCATCGACTTTGTCATTTGAGAAATCGTCGCGATTGAGAAGTCGCGTCTCGTAGCCGATGAGCCGATATTCGGCGACGGTTGCCGGATTGAACTCGACCTGGATCTTCACATCCTTGCCGATCGGAAACAGCGTCGAACTTGCCTCTTCGACCAGCACCTTGCGTGCCTCGTTGATCGTATCAATGTAGGCGGCGACGCCGTTGCCGTTCTGCGCCAGCGTCCGCGCCAGCGCGTCGTTGTAATTGCCGGCACCAACGCCGAGCACAGACAGGAAAATGCCCTTTTCGCGTTGACGCTCGACGAAACCTTTCAATTCATCCTTGTTCGTAATTCCGACATTGAAGTCGCCATCGGTGGCGAGGATGACACGATTGACGCCGCTGGCGTCAAAGTTCTGCTCTGCAAGCGCATAGGCTTGCCTGATGCCTTCGGCACCCGCCGTGCTGCCACCCGCCTCGAGCCGATCGATCGTCGCCAGGATTTTCGCTTTCTCGGACACGGAAGTGGGATCGAGCGCCGTGCCGGCATTTCCGGCATAGGTCACGATCGCGATGCGGTCCTCGGGTTTCAGCTGGGTAACGAGCATGGCGAGCGACTGCTTCACGAGCGGCAACCGGTTCTGAGGCGCCATCGAGCCCGATGTATCGATCAGGAAAACGAGATTCGCGCGCGGTCGGCTCGTCTGTTGCAGCGCATAGCCTTTGACGCCAATGCGAATGAGCTTGCGGCCTTCAGCCCAGGGGTTCGGAAACACGGCAACGTTGGCCCGGAACGGTTCGCTCGCCGATGCGGGGGCTTCATAGGCATAGGGAAAGTAATTGATCAGCTCCTCGGTCCGAACGGACGCGGCCGGCGGCAGGACATTGCGGTTGAGCTGTGCGCGGACGAACGCGTACGACGCCGTATCGACATCAATGGAGAATGTCGAGACGGGTGCATCGCGCGCGACCTTGAAGGCGTTTTCCGGCGCATTCGCAAACTTGTCGTGGCCGACAGGCTCGGACATAGCAGGAACACGCTCGCGCTGGTCCCGAAAGACTTCGACCTGCGACAGCAGCAACGCAGACGGCGAGCGCGCGTGCATTTGATCGTTCCGGCCTCTAAGAGCGTACATTTCTGACGGTGCCCACTGCATGGGAGCCCTCGACGCCGTCGCGGGAGGCGCCCTCGGAGCGTCCCGGCTGGCAATCAGATTTTCCACGCGCGGCTTGACGGGAGGCGGCGCCGCGGCAGCCGAAGGCGCGGCGGTTTCCTGGCTGGGCTTTCCGGCCTGAGTGGCGGTTTGGATTTGCGTTTGCGGCTGGGCCTGGCTTTCGCTTTCCTTCTTTGCTTGCACTGTCGAAGGAGCTTGAGCGACGTCGTTGCTCGCCATCTTCTGTTCGACGGGCGCAGCGACGTCCTGCAGCTGCGGCGACTGCATGAGATGGAGATAGGTGCCCGATCCGGCAACAATACAGGCCAGGCTGGCGGCCAGGAGATATCGCGTACGCTTCATGACAAGCCTCTCGCGTGACGGCCGCAAGGGCGCGGCGGTTCGCTCGATGAGACGGATGTCGGTCGGCATTCCTTGGCCGTCGTCGGCGTTTTTTTCCTCGGCGCTTTTTTGATCGAAGCGCAGCAGCGCCTCTTGCACAGCCGCGGCACGCGTGTCCGGCGCAGGCGACGGAGGGTCGGGCAAACGCATGATGTTGTGCTCAGTACTCATCGCCGATGTCCTTCGCGAGACCCGCCTGTCGCCTCACTTCGTGCATGCGCCCGGAGATCGTCGACTCGGAGACGCCCAGGGCTGTGGCCGCCTCCGCGTGCGTCATGCCTTCACCGACCACAAGCACGACCGTCTCCCGCAGCAGCGGCGAAAGCCGCGCCAGCTCGCTCGCGAGCCAGCTGCGACGAAACAGATCCCGGCCATCCGGCGGCGCCGCCATTTCGGCAAGAACGGCGAGATGGCCTTTCAGGCGCGTCAACGTCGAATGACGCCGATGGTGGTCATGGCAGGCGTTGCGCACGATACCGACCAGCCAGGTTGTGAACTTCGCCTCCCCCCTGAAAGAACCGATCCGTTCCACGAGCGCGCAGCAGACATCCTGACAAATGTCCTGCGCGTCGGTCTGGGAGCCGGTCATGCGCCACGCGACGCGGTGCATGAGGTCGTAGTGACGCCGCAACAAGGCTTCGAATGCAGCACGGTTGCCCTGCGTGGCCAGACTGACGAGGTCGTCATCCGTGGCGCCGCCATCCGGCGGCTCAGTCACCTCTGCGGTCATAAGCTGAATGGCGCCCCCCATGCCCTTTCCTCAAAGCCGACAGGATTGAGCAAAACAATTGGGACCGTTACCCGGTCCCCCGGGCAGTCCCGTCCTGGACCGCGACCGCATGCGCTTTACCATAGTAGTTCCACCCATAAGCCGGGGCGCCGGGAGGAGATTTTCCGGGCATTCACGAATTGAGACGAACGAGACGCCGGAGTCCTTGGGCCAGGTTTGAAAAAATTCCGGACGGCACAACACCAGGGCCTTACAGCGCTCTGTGGCGGCAGCAACGCAAGCATCGCGGCGGCGAACACGGTCCGGGCGACCATGCCCAGGATTTCCAGGCGGGTCGGCGCGGCGCGGTCCAATTAGCCTCGCTTCAGCCGGTCGCATACGGCGAAGCTAGGAGGGGGTCGCAAACCGGGATTCTAACTGGTTGCCTTTCGCGGTTCTTTTCCAGTGCGGGGAATACGAAAGCTATTAAGAGAGGCGCGAAACGGTCGATCGGAAAGCGAGCATCAGAACGTGCAAGCAGCCGATTTGTCAGAATGAAATCTGACCCCTCTCGCTAAATCCTCAAAAATTTGGAGCGGGTGAAGGGAATCGAACCCTCGTATTCAGCTTGGAAGTCTCAAATTATGCTAGTGCTTTCCTCAACGGCTCTGACATTTCCAGCACATTCTACCTATTGAAATCATTGCAATATTTTCAATTGTCAGAATGACGACCGGGCTGCCATTAACCCTTCATTAAGCATGCGACGCCAACCTCCCCGAAAATAAGGGAGTCGCAAATGGCAATGTTTCGAATTCAGCTCGCCGACGGCGAGCGGAACCTGAAGACCGACCTCAAAGCTCTGAACGAGGACTCGGCTCGCAGCGCTGCGGAGAAATGGTTCGATGGAGCTCGCTGGCGCATCGTCGCTATCCGGCGCTTGTCGGACTGAGCTCTTATTCTATCCTTTTCGGTCGCTTCACGCGGCGATCTAAGTCTCGAGCCGATTCAAACGTAAGGCCACCGATCGGCCTCAGGCTCTGTACTGGTACAGCACCTGCGGCCGGCGCCGCGCCTTTCCGCACGATCAGCACGACACTCCGTCCTTTAGCACGACCGAAACGCCGTGAAAGAAGGCTTCAACCGGTCGGTGCCCCTCGACTGCTGGGTGCGGACCAAGCGTACTTCGTCGCTCCATAAACGCCAACTCTCTAGGGTCCACGTCACCACGCCTCGCCTATGAGCCAGGCATTGGAGCGCTAGACAACTCCCTCGCTTGAACAATCCGCGCGCCTCACGCCAAATCCTTACGATACGGGGGATATTCAACGATCATGCACCAGCGCCTACACGACCTTCCGCTCGAAGGGTTCGCGATCATTGTAGATGGCCACACGAAAATGACCTTCTCCACCAGAGAAGGCGCGCACAGAGCGGCCATCGAGCTGAAAGACCGGTTCCCGGCAATCCAAATCAAGATCTACGACGCCGCAGCTAAGCACGCTGAATTCACCTGACGAGATGATGGCTGCTACGGTTTGAGCTTGCTGCTATCAATCATCGGGCGACCTGACGCTCCAACCTTAAACTGCCCAAACACGATCGGAATTCATGGTCTTGCTTGCCGGTTGCGCAAGCAACCGGACTAGGCACGCGCCAATGAGCGGGGGAAGGCGCTCAAGGGCGCCGCCTGCGGCGCTTGCATTGCCCTTGACCGCCGTGGGGTCGCAGACCCCAACTGCGTGCGCGCAGGCGCATCGCGACAGGTGAGATGGCACCCGCAAGAGCGTGAGCATACCCTGCCCAAGCGAGAGCCGCGCACCTCGAGGGGGCGCTGTCGACGGTAAGGCAGCCTTGGTGGCGGAGGCTTTCACGCTTGTCCCTCTGGAAGTCATCGTTTGTCGGAAACGGCCGTTGGCCGGGTAACGCGCTCAAGACCGTAATTCGTTGAGCGAACAAGGAAGAGCGAGCGGCTGCGTAGATGACGTAGATCGTAAATGCGAGGCGCAGTCGCTGAACCGCACTCCGCCTCCGCTATTGCCCCTTCGAGCAAATACCTGCAGCTAGTTGTTCTTGGCTTCGTACGCACGGATCAGCGCTAGATTCATCAAAACGCGCTCACTGAGTGAAGATGCCTCTCGTTCGGCATCGTTCCCGCTGACACCATCGGAATGGCGCCCCGTCTCAAAACTAGCGAACTCCTCGCGATCGCTGTCTACGACCCAACGAAGCCGACCGATCGATTTCCTCGAGCTTTCCACGGCAATGCACCCCGCGTCGGCGGCCCGGCACACTGCCCCCGCCGATAAGTGTGCCGGGCCTAGCCAGTCAACGCTGGTCGAATCCTGACCGGCTAGCGTTGATATTGGGGCCGCAATGTGATTTTGGGAATTGTTTGGCTGCAACACCCGTTAGAATTCGCCGAGGTCGTGCGACGCAGCGCAGATCTTCGCCCGACGTGCCGATCCAAATCCAAGCTTTAGTCTGAACGAATGGTGCCAGCATCGGCCGCCAACAGGCTAGAATCGAGCTTGCAACTAGCGCGTCGAGGACCTCGGTCGATTTCTAGCGTTGGTACTATCGAAGCCTTCGACTCCCGCTCCATCGCTATTCAGCCCCCTGCCCCAGCGACGGAGCGGGACAGGAGGAGATCGACTCTCTGAGGGCCGGATATGCCCAACTCACAAGAAGCAATGCCGAGGGACCTCGAGGCGCCACTATCGGTGCCTGCGCCCGACCGCGATCTGCACAGCAAGCACGCTCGTCTTGCGCCCGTGGCACTTCTCACGAGCAAATTTGAAGGGTGATGTGTGCAACCGCATTTTACTCGGGCGATATCCAGTGAATGCGAGACATGGAACGAGATGGAAGCGATCACATAGCTGAATCCCTTTTCCTCGGTTCTGATCGCAGATCTGCTGATCGATCATCATTTATCGCACCCGCTGCGCCGATTGGCCTTTCGTTTCCAGGGGCGACCAGCGGAAGTGTCATAGAGATCGAAGTCCCCTTCCCAAAGGCGGAAACCAGCCTGATACGGCCGCCCAGTTGCTCGGTCACGAGGTTATGGACGATGTGAAGGCCGAGCCCGGTACTGCCCTTCGCCCGTCGCGTGGTGAAGAAAGGATCGAACACGTGTCGCTGGGCATCCTCCGAAATGCCAATTCCGTCATCAGAAAAAGTAATCTCCACGAAGTCGCTGCCGATGCGGGCTGCCTCAATCAACATGTCGCCGCAAGATCGGTCAGCAAAACCGTGGGTAACGGCATTGAAGATCAGGTTCGTCAACACTTGACCGTAAGCGCCCGGATAGCTCACCATGATGATGTCGGGGGGAATATCGAGCGCCAGGGGACCGCGAGGTTTAGGCAGACCGGGAACGACGCTGGCCACGATTTGCTCGGTTGCAATCCTGAGGTCAAAGCTGCGGCGATCTGCAAGATTGCGATCGACGGCAACTTGCTTGAACGCCTGAATCAGCTTGCCAGCGCGCTCCAGATTGGCAACCAGCTGGTTGGCGGCGTCGCGGTTGCTGTCGACAAATTCCGAGAGGGACGAACGGCGCACAGGACCGGAGATTATCTGATTGGCAAACCTTGAGCAGCGTTGTGCAAGTGTCGAGGCGACCGTCAAGCTAGTACCAACAGGGCTGTTGAGCTCGTGTGCGACGCCCGCAACAAGGCGCCCGAGTGCGGCGAGTTTCTCCGTCTCAATGAGATAGCGCTGGGTTTCGCTGGCGTGCAGCGCCGCTTCGGCAATCCTCCGTTTGTCGCGGATTTCGGCAAACAGTGCCGCCAGTAGCGATGCGCCGATGGCCACAAGCAAAATGCTGACCTGCGCTGCAGCGACGCGCTCGTCTATCGCAAGGGTGGGATTGCCGAAATAGCCAATGCCAAAGGTCGTCGTCCAAACGATTGAAAGACTGACGATGAAAGCCGCAGCTGCGGCAAAAACCGGCCGGCATCGCGCTGCGAGCCATAGCAGCGGCGCAAAAAGGACAGCGACTGGTCCGACGTTTGCCAGAAGGTCCGAACGCAGGAAAATGGCCAGCGCGCTCACCAGCGCCAACATCGCGACGATTAAAGCGCCCTCCAGAAGCTCGGCCACGGGCAGCCGGTCCCGCGCAGCTGAGGCGAACTCGATGAGCAATGGCGCAACGACGATGATCCCCAGTGCGTCAGATGCGAACCAATGCTGCCAGGTAACCCATATCGGAGTGGTCGCACTGTGAAAGAACTTGAATACAACAGCCCCACCGACGCCGGACACGGCAGTCGCGACGGATGCTGCCCCGACCAATGCAATCACGTTGCGCGGCTTGGCCAACGTGAAGCCGGAACCATGGTAACGGTCGATCAGCCATGCCGCGAGCCCGGCCTCGAAAGCATTACAACAGCCGAAGAGAATGGCACCCCAGAGATTTCGATCGCCAAGCAGGTTCGCCAAAATGGTCGCAGCCATCGTGCCGAAGATGACCGGTAGTCGCGCGCGGGCCCCCAGGACGATCAGAGCGCCTGCCGACACACCCGCCGCCGGCCAGAACACTGCCACGCCCTCCGGCTTGGTCAGCAATTCGAGGCTAAGCCGCGCAGCGGTGAAATACGCAATAGCGATAGCAAATGTGAGTGTGATGACGCCTGCCCACTTCGTCGGATCAAACGCGGCGGGCATCGCTCGTTGAATCTTCGTGACTTTTGCCGCGAGGTCGGACATGGGCGGGTCTACCGAAGGTTCCAGATATACTGACGGAACCATCCGCAGGCCTCAAGTGGCCTGAATATGACAAACTCGAGGCAGCGTCCGCTCCCAGCCCATCAGCGAAGTGGCGACACCTCGATTGGGGGCCGCTTGGTGGGGTGGAGTGGACTGACTTTGCTCGCTCTGAGTTCTTCGCATTTTGACCCGGAAGGGACTTCGTCAAGCGAACGCATCCGTTGCAGACGATCTGTACCACGCGTACCGTCGCCGATGCCGATGCAAGGAACCCCAATGACTGATCGAGAAAAAATCTAATTGCCCTTCGCGAAAAGCCTCTGAAGACTTTCGAAATCATGAAGCGCGTGAACATAATGCATCAGGACGACTGCCAATCGCTCCTGTTAAAGATGCGTGACGACGGCGCCGTGAAGTTCGATATTCACAAGGGACATTGACTCGCTGCGTGACAAGGTTCGCTTGGTCACCAGCGGCTGGTAGATGCTTTCAAGTTCCTTTCAGCGGAGAGAACGACTAGCCGACTTCGAGCGGTTTTTCTCTTGGCTGGCGCGTATCAAAACATTCGGTGGCGCGGTGCAGCCGAACGGCCAACACCCACCCGGACGTCGTTCGTCGTTGAGGCCACGCCCGACGCGGGCGAGGTCGCGGCCAGCTATTTGCACCTGGGCGTCGAGCATATCCTGTTCGGTTTCGATCATCTGTTTTTTTGTTCTGGCACTGGTAATTCTCGTTCGCGACGGACGCCGCGTCATCGTGACCCCGACGGCTTTCACCCTCGCGTATAGCCTCACGCTTGCCACGGCATCGCTCGGTTTTGTCAGTGTGCCGGGCCCGCCCCATCGAGGCCGCCATCGCGCTCAGCATCGTGCTGGTTGCTGAGGAAAACGTGAACGGGCGGCGCGGCAGACCATTGTTCGCGGCGCGCTGGCCATCGCTGATCGCATTCTCTTTCGGGCTGCTGCACGGACTCGGTTTTGCCGCGGCGCTGGCCGAAGTTGGACTGCCCCAGCATTCGCTTCCGGTCGCACTTCTGTTCTTCACTCTCGGCATAGAAATCGGACAATGGCTTTCGTCGCCGCGATTATGGCGGCGATCTGGATTCTCTGCCGCGCAATCGCACTTTACGCGAAGCCGACATTGGTCCCACAGGCGGTCAATCGGCTAGATTTTGCTGTGGCTTACGCGATCGGGACAATGGCGGCCTTTTGGCTGATCGAGGGGACCTATGCGTTTTTCGTCTGAAGGCCGCGCCGTTCTGCAGCGTATTGGTAGTCGTTCGGGTTGTGCTAGCCTGCTGACATTCCTTTGGCCGCAAAACGCTGTGGCCACCACTTGTCGTGAGACTGGCATGCCCGACTTCAGGAAGCGCCCCATCATCCTCGCGGCCGTCGTGTTGATGGCTATGATTGTTGCGGGGAGCCATCCCGCCCGCGCGCAGACCCTGAAAACCGTCAAAGAGCGCGGTTCGCTGAATTGCGGTGTCAGCCAGGGACTGCTGGGATTTTCCAGCATGGACGACAAGAGCAACTGGAGCGGTTTCGATGTCGACATATGCCGGGCGGTTGCGGCAGCGATTTTAGGCGATCCCGCCAAGGTGACGTTCACCCCGCTCGATGCAACCTCCCGCTTCGCGGCGCTGCAGTCGGGCAAGATCGATTTGCTATCGCGCAACTCGACCTGGACGATGTCGCGGGAGAGTTCGCTCGGTCTGATGTTCGCCGGTATCGCCTATTATGACGGTCAGGGCTTTCTGTTGCGGCGGGATACCGGGATCGACACCGCGTTGCAGCTAGGAGGCAAGACGGTTTGCACCCAGACCGGCACCACCAGCGAACTGAACCTGACGGACTATTTTCGCACCAAGGACATGGCACTGAAGGTGCTGGCACTCGACACCGCGGAAGAGAGCCGAAAAGCCTATGATGATCGCAAATGCGACGTGCTGACCAGCGACGTGTCGCAACTCTACGCCGAGCGCCTCAAGCTGTCCGCGCCTGACAGCCACATTATCTTGCCGGAGGTGATTTCGAAGGAGCCGCTTGGGCCCGCGGTGCGGCAAGGCGACGACCAGTGGTTCAACTTGGTGAAGTGGACACTCTATGCGGTGATCAATGCCGAGGAATTGGGCGTCAAGTCGGCAACGGTCGACGACGCCGCGAAATCGCAAAATCCCGACATCAGGCGCCTGCTCGGCGGCGAAGGCGAGTTCGGCGAGCAACTGGGCCTTACAAAGGATTGGGCCGCTCGCGCGGTGCGCGCAGTCGGCAATTACGGCGAAATCTACGAGAGAAATGTTGGAACGCAGTCGAAGCTCAGTATCCCGCGCGGACTGAACGGGCTCTGGACGCAGGGCGGAATTCAGTACGCGCCTCCCGTCAGATAATTCCTTTTGGGGGCCGACCATGGACGTGGATTATTATGCGCTGATCACGAAAGCCGTCGCAGGCAAAGACGCCACGGCGCGCGACCGGATTTACAAGGACGCCTTTGGACTGATCACGCGATCCCACCTCACGCGCGAGGCCGCGTCGTCGCACGCCGCCGCGCTGGAGGACGCCATCCGGCGGATCGAGGATGACATGGCCGCCGAGGAAGCGAACGCCGCGGCTGAAATCAACGAGGTGTTGTCGACGGGGAGGAACTGGAAGCCGCTCGCCATCGGCGCGGCTGCGCTCGTTGCTGCCATCGCCGCGTCCGCCTTGCTCTACGTCTATGTCGCTATTAAAGGACCGGCCATTGTTGCCAGCAATGCCGCATCGCCGCCGCCCAAGGTGCAGCGTGTGCGCGAAGAGGCCGTCATGGCGGATCTCAAGCCTGGCGTCGATGGCGGCTCCACAGGCGAAGGCCTGCCGTTCGCGCTACAGCGACAAGTGGTCTTTTACCGGACCACCGTCGTTCCCGGCTCGATCGTGGTCGACCGCGAAAACCGCTTTCTCTACCTAATCGATAACAACAATTCCGCGCGCCGCTACGGCATCGGGATCGCGCAGGCCTGCCAGAAGGGCGGCAGCTTCTTCCGCATCGCAAACAAGCTGGAATGGCCGGACTGGCAGCCTTCCGCTACGAGTAGCAGGGACACCGAAGCCTTGCAGGCGTCGGCCGGCCGTCCCGGCAGTTTCCTCGGCGCCCGCGCACTGTTGCTCGACAAGCCCGGACTGCTCATCCACGGCACGAATTCGCCGAAGACGATCGGCCATCTCGTCTTTTCCGGATGCATTCGGCTGGTGAACGACGACGTCGAGGATTTGTACCGGCGGGTTTCGCTGGAAACGCGGGTCGTCTTCATCACCTAAACAACTCGCGATATAGGCAGGAGTCAGGGTGGGCTGGACAACGCCTTACGTCCACACACGGCCGATAGTGTTGCAAAAGTCGAAAATCGAACGGCCCAAAAAACCTCGCGAAAGTAGATTTTTAGACTTCTCCGCTGCGGCGTCGCTATTCAGCTCCGCTACGAAGGTCCGTGGTCGATTTCGGATGAAACGATATGGTCCCTCACGTCGCCGCGCGTAAAACGCATCAACGGCTCTAAGAATTTTCGTTCGTCACCTCAAAAAGACTTTTGCAACTCAATCGGCCCTTAGCCGACCGTTGGCCAAGCGTGTGGCCATATCGGCTTCTTGGGGCAGACCGGCCCCCATCGAGATTGGGCGCAATCAACGCTTTTGCCCCCCAGCGTCCTAAGCGAGGTGATGTATCGGCCGGCATCGCGCAATGTGACCAGCTTACGGCCGGCTACCTCAATCGGACTTTCGAACAGCCGCCCCCAACCCCGTTCTGCCATTCAACGCTCTCCTGGCCATTAGATCGTCGGCGGATTAGGGCCCGTCGTTGAGCGCACCGCTTTCCGGTTCATCATAGCGGGCCCTTTGTTTCGCCAGATTTCTAACCCCATCCTTTCAAATTTCGAATTAATGGGGAGAATCGACGTGGCTACAGGGACGGTGAAGTGGTTTAACGCGACAAAAGGCTATGGGTTTATTCAACCTGACAAAGGCGGCAAAGACGTATTTGTCCATATCTCGGCCGTTGAGAGGGCCGGCCTGAGCAGCCTCAACGAGGGCGCTAAGGTCAGCTATGAACTAGTCACGGACCGCGGCAAGGAATCCGCCGGAAATCTTCGGGTTGGATAGAGTTTGCGAGGCCCGCCGGTTCACGCTGGCGGGCTACTTCACGATCCGATATTTCTTGGGCGCCTTGCGTCTTGGTGGTGTGTCCGGCGTACGCTGTTTTCCGAGGTCTCAAACAGAGGCAGGAAATAATGTCAGCTACAGAAATCCTAAAGAGCGCATTCGCGCTCACCCTTTATATTGCGGCGACAACGACGACGCTCGCAATCGCCCAAGAAGCGACATTTTCCGAAGGCGAGCGACTTGGCCTTGCAGCTTGTTTGTCCAAATGCCCCGATAACGACAAGGCATGCAACAATCGATGCATCTCGAATTCTCAAACCAAGGGCCGTGTGTGGGGCGACGATGTGCGCGTTTGCATTAGGGGTTGCCGGGTAGGCACCCAAATGAAAAATCAGATATTTGGTTGTATAACGGGCTGCCGCCTTGATCGGATCGTGCGGTAGAAGCCCAGCGATATTCTCGCCGGCATCGTGCAGCGTCACCAGCTTGCCGCCAGGCACTTTGATCGGATCGTAAAATGGGCGGCCCCAGCCCCGATCTGTCATTCCTTGCGCGTAGCGCTACGGGCGCTTTGTTGTCCACAGTGTCGATCGCGACACACCGCATCGGCGCGACTCGCCGTAGGCTTTTGCGGCAGTTCCCCACGGATCGACCGGCTTCTGGTTCGGAACATTGTTGAGGGAGCGTTAGGCGCGCTCAGCCCGATCCTCGTCCGCCGGCGATCAGGGCAAACAAGACGGTGACGGCGATTTTGCGCATCGAGAAACTCCCGTTCTGCGACGAGCATAACATCGCGCAGATTGCGGCATTAACGCAGCGGAGCGTGAGCCGGGATGACGATGATCGGACGATGCGCACGCCAGATTGATCCGCACTGAGTGCAACGTAATGGCCGCAGCGCTAGTCCGCGGCAATAGACCAGGACGCCAGGCACGGCCATCTCGCGCATCTGGCCGAAGGCGATCTTTTGAGGCCGCAATCCCGCGATCAAAGCGGCGTCCCATCGAGCCTGCAAAGTATCGATTCCTAGCGGCGCGGAACGAGCGCGAGCTACTGCCCGCCTAGCCCGCCTAGGGGCAATAACAACGACCCTTGCCCCGGTCATCATCGCAGCATCACGACCGTAGTTTTCGGCCCAGTAATGCGGCGTGGGCCCCCACCGATCGTGCAGACACCACGATCTCGAAGCCGATCGTTGATGCCCTAGTCGCCGTGCTCGTCGCGCGGCAAATCGATCACCTCGTCGTAGATCCGTTCGTCTCCTCCCATGACGCCTCGGAGAACGACAACACGGCCAAGGACCACATCGTCAAGGCATCGGGTTGGGTCGACGCGCCCTACCGCAGCGGCCCATCGAAGAACTGGCGCAAGTTGAAAAACCCGGCGAGCGAGGCGGCGCGCTGCGAGGGCGAAAGGAATGCCGGTAAGGCTGCGGGCCATGCGCCAATTGTTTGAGTCAATGCTGCCGGAAATGTATACGACGCTGCTGGAGAGATGCCGCAAACGATCCTGGGCGCGGGCTGGCTGTGAGATCAGTCGAAACCGACTGACACAGCCTGTCAGCCCGACTGCGCCAGGCGTCGCGATCCTTCTTCACGTCTGACAATTCGTTGCGGAGCAGCTTGATAATTTGGCACTGGGTGTCGATCTGCGCCTGTAGCAGAGCCACTTCCGCCCGTTCCCAACCCGCAGCGTCTTGCCCCACTGACAGGTCGGCGGCATGTCCCTCGGCTGCTCCAAAGGCGTATACGCGGTGCAACAGCAACTCGGCGGTGTCGATCTGGCCGATGTTCAATTCCCCGGATACCGTGGCAGCTTCCTTTAGGCTCAACATGATGGGCCTCGTTTCAGGTCGCCCCCCGGGCAACCTCCCAGACTGGACTTAATCATTCCTTAACCTTGGACCCACTCCTTCCCGGTCGAGGTGGGGATTCGTCGCCCGGCCATTTCACCGACCGCCCAATGGCAAATTGTCCCGATGCGCCAACGCTTTGAGCAAACCGAGCTATCATTGCCCGTTGACGGTCTTGTGATCCCGCCGATGATGCCGGGCCATCCCCATGGGGCTCCACGGCGCGGCGGCTCGACGGTGCAGTGAGGGCACCCACGAAGTAAAAAAGGCCCGGCTAGTCCGGGCCCCATTGCACGCCATTCGCGTCGGTGAGTTGTGAGTTCAAAGGCCAAAAGACTAACCGATTGCGAGACGCCGGCTCACTGACGAATCAGTAACGCAATTTGTCGATGCAATTGAGGCCAATGATGGCGCAGCCAGCCATAATTTCCGGTATTTCCGAACGTCTGCTCGAATTCGGGCCCGGATGGAGAACCCCTTCCCGCTCTAAACCTGGTGACCAGACGCGAGATGATCGAGTGGTGAACCCCGTAGGATCGCGCCAGCTTGCCGCCGATCTCAGCGTCACGATGACGCTGGATCGCTTCCGCTTGCTAGTGGCCGCTCAAGCGTGCTGGCGGCCGAACTGCCTACCTTTGGCCTTGGCACGCGTGCGGCTCTCGCTGGTCCATCCGATGATCAGCTCACGCTCCAACTCGGCGAGGCCGCCGAGCGCGGTCAGGATCAGACGACCGTGCGCGTTGCAACGACGCGCCTCGCTCACTGATCTCCGAAACCGGATTCAACAGATCGCGGGTTGATCGCGCCAAGCGATCAATTCGTGTGGCCAAGATGACATCGCCCGGAGCGAGCACGGCGATCCGCAGAGCTCGGCGGCTAGTGCGTACGGATGTAAGACTCCTTCGAATGAAGGCATCCGTAGTTTATCACCGTAGCAAATTACGCGAGCTGGAAGCGCAAAGTAGAATTCCGCAGAGATACCAATGTGGTGAATCGTCAAATGCGGAGGAGTGGATATCCGCAGATCTTAGAGAATCGGCCTGCAGACGTTGTTTCCGGACTTACTGTTCGTATGGTGCGTCGCGGAGTATGCATCCAGAGCGTGCTAATTGGAGTCGAACTGGACCACTAGTGAATGTTGGCTACTGCCGTTGGGGCATCGGCAGGGGTGAGCCCTACCCTAGCTAGCCTGCACAGTCCGCTACAACCTGGGCCAGGAGCCGACTAGTTGGTAAGTTTCGCGTTTGAACTCTCCCGCGCCGTCAGTACTGTGATTGGATTGCCAATTGCCTTTCCCGCCGCGCGGATGGGGTCGATGAACAGATTCGCGGCCGAGTTCAAACCAAATGGACCACCATGTCCTCTAGCTCCAACGCCAGCATCGCCAAGAAAGCGCGCACCAAGGCTGAGGCAGATTTTGCCACCTGGCTCATGATGGCCAAGCTCGGTGGTTTCGATAACCTGCCGTCCAGCGCCCAAAGCTTTCTGACTAACTATCGAACTCGGCTCGAGACAATGAGCGAGGCCGAGTCCACGGCCCTAGCCGTTCGCGAGGTCTACAGCGCTTATTACAGCGAGATGGGAGGCGTAGGCGCAGCACCGGAACCAAAGGCTCGGACGCCAACGGCAGAGGGCAAAGTCGTGCGGTCCCAGAGACCGCCTAGACCTCAACCCGGTCAATCGGTTGCGCACCATTCGACGAGCCCAATGACCCAAAAATCCCTCCCGGCACTGCTGATTTTGGCGGGCATAGTGGCACTGGTTGTCGCATTCAGATTTCTAGCCCAGTAAGACCGCCCGCGGATTGTGTGCGACGTCCGCTTTTCCGCCGATAGCGACCAAATAGCGGACATCGTGCACTTCGCATTGGGGCCAACAGCGGATCGCAAACCCTGCTCCCAAACTCCTTTCTGTCACCCAGGCCAATTTTGCAGCGCCATCTCGGCGACCTGAA
Source organism: Bradyrhizobium sp. Pa8 (assembly GCF_052588265.1). Taxonomy (NCBI): domain Bacteria; kingdom Pseudomonadati; phylum Pseudomonadota; class Alphaproteobacteria; order Hyphomicrobiales; family Nitrobacteraceae; genus Bradyrhizobium; species Bradyrhizobium sp. Pa8. The sequence continues at coordinate 5,853,813 of NZ_CP176767.1, forward strand.
GCAACTCCTTGTGGTTTGCACCGCCTGCGGACAGAACGGCCATCCCGTAAACGACTGCCGACAGGAAGTGAGCGATACCGGCCGGATTGCTGTCCGCGGGCAAATCGCCCTGAGCTTTTGCGCGGTTGAGACGTTGCCGGAGCGCACGCTCGCCCGCGGCTCGGTTAGCAATCAACTCTTGGCGAATCGGTTCTGCTTCCTCGCCACACGCCAACGCGCCCTGCACTCCGAGGCAGCCGGCCGGCGTTCGCTTGTCTCCGAAGAGATCCGCAGCACCTTCCAGCAATTCACGCGCTACGTCATACGCTGAGGCAGCGTTGAGCGCCTTCTGTCTGTACGTCACGATGTTCGATTCGTAGCGCTCAAGCACACTTCGGAACAGCGCCGCCTTGTTGCCGAAGGCGGCGTAAAGGCTCGGGCGCGTAATGCCTAAAGCTTCAGTCAAATCGGAGAGCGACGTTCCCTCGTAACCTTTTTGCCAGAACAATTCCATTGCGCGATCAAGGGCCACTTCGGTGTCGAATTCGCGCGGTCGACCATTCGCCATTCGGGTCCTTCCTTCCATAATAACACCCAGCAAACATTTGAGTTGACACCTGCCGGTCTCCTGTGTCGATCTATACCGAGCAGTATATAATATCTTCGCTGAACATCAACATTGAAGAGGGCCCGGCCGCCGTGTCGTGTATCACCAAGATTGGAGAGCCGCCCGTGTCGCGTTCGTTCCGTCAACTATCCAGTGTTCTTCGCGCCATGACTGTCATCCTAACTCTCTTGGCTGGCAACGCGGCGATGGCCGAGATCAAGCCATTCCCGTCGAGTTTTCGCGCGCAGCAGATGTCTGTGACCGGAGGCACCCAATACGTCCGCATCGGAGGACAAGGGCCGGCGGTCCTGTTGCTGCACGGCTTCGGCGACACGGGAGATATGTGGCAGCCTCTGGCAGAGGCTCTTGTCAAGGATCACGCGGTGATCATTCCCGATCTGCGCGGCATGGGCTTGTCGTCGCATCCTGAGGGTGGATATGAGAAGGTCGCGCAGGCGCGTGATCTCACCGCCATTCTCGACCAATTGAAGATCAAAGAGGTCGTTCTGGTCACGCACGACATCGGCAACATGGTCGGCTACGCGCTGGCGGCCCAGTATCCTGACCGCATCATCAAATGGGTTGCCATGGACGCGCCGCTCCCCGGACTCGGCACCTGGTACGCGCAACTGACCAATCCCCAACTGTGGCACTTCAATTTCCGAGGTCCCGATGTCGAGCGCCTGGCCGCCGGCCGCGAGCGCATCCTGCTCGATCGCTTCTACAACGATCTGTCAGCCAATCCCGCTGCGATCGACGAACAGACCCGAGATCACTACGCGGCGCTCTACGCTCGTGCAGGTGCCATCCACGACGCCTTTAGCGGACAGTTTGCTGCCTTCACCAAGGACGGCGAGGACAACAAGGCGCTGTTCGCAAAGACTGGAAAACTGCGGATGCCAGTCTTGGCTATCGGTGGCGATCGTTCCTTCGGAACATTGATGAGCGCAGAGTTGGCCGATGTCGCGAGCAACGTCAACGGTGCTGTCATAGCCAATTCCGGACATTGGATAATGGAGGAGCAGCCTCAACAGGCCATCGGCATCATTGTCCCGCTTATCGACGGCAAGTAAGGCTGCCATTCGCGGCTCGCATGCGATCGAGTTCGGATTCAGTGCGATCTCGATAGACTTCGGATAGAGCGCCAACTAGACCCACGGCGCTTTTGATTACCGCCTCGCAGTTCGCCTGGTGCAGCCAGTTCAAGCAGCACCGGCAGAGAATGACATGGTTCGACAGTTGCATCGCACTTCGCGCTGCAAGGTGAATGACTGTTTTCGTCGGAGATTCCCGGCGTCGCACACTCACATCAGGGCAAGCGAAATGCCTCCTGCTCACTATGATATCGCGGTTGCGACCTTTGTTAGTGGCACCATCGAATTCGCCGTGTTGAGAGACGCCGCTCTGTTGGCCACACCGTACACATCCGTCGCAATGGCAGCCATTGTGTTGCTGATCGCCTCGAGGGTGCTCCATCAGCAACCGGCGATCGGTAACGTGACGGCCGGCCACTTCGCACCATCCTGAAGCAAGTCCAACGATGAGGTTCGCTATGCAAGATTCTAGAAGCAACTCGGTCGAGTTGACGCACAAGCGCGCCAAGACCAATGGTGTCACGCTTCACTACGTCACGGCGGGCCACGGCCCGGTTGTGCTTTGCATGCATGGCTGGCCGCAGAACCACCGCGAGTTCCTGCCGATCATCGAGCGGCTTGGTGACAGATATTCGTTCATCGCGCCGGATCTTCGCGGCTACGGTGACAGCGACAAGCCGCATGAAGGCTATGAGCCGAAGACCATCGCCGAAGACATGATCGGGCTCTTGAATGCGGAGAACGTCGAGCGATTTCACATTCTCAGTCACGATTTGGGCGGCCCGCCGTCGTTGGCGTTGGCGTATCTGGCTTCAGACCGAGCCTTGTCGCTCGCCACGATCGAAACCCCGTTCTTCGGACTAAGCCACCCCGGGTACGTGGATCCGCGCGTGCCCTACTGGCACCTCGGCATGCACATGAACATGGATATCACGAGGTTCCTGATTGAGGGACGCGAAGAGCAGTATCTGCGGCATTTCTTCCGCGACTTCGCCTACAATCCGAATGCGGTGTCCGAGGACGAAGTCCAGTTCTACGTCATGCAGATGCGGCAGCCGGGCAATCTTCGCGCGAGCCTCAATCACTATGGCTACATTCCGCAGATGGCCGAACAGACGAAGGAGTTGACCCGAAGCAAGCTTACCGTGCCGATGCTGTCGTGGGGTGGCCGGCGATCGTTCGGCGATCACTGCTTCGAGTGCGCCAAGGCGATCGCCAACAGCGTGCAGGGCGGCGTCATCGAACAGTGCGGACACTGGGTCTTCGAGGAGAATCCCGAGTTTGTCGTCGGCCAGTTGAAAGAGTTCTGGCCGAAATATGATGGCTGATCGCCATGAACAGTAGCCAGACAACCGATGCGTCCATGGCCGGCCTATCGACGCGCGGCCAGGCGTTCAGGATCAAGAGCGTAGACCATACGGGATTCACGGTCGCGTCGCTGGACGAGTCGCTGAGATTTTGGGTCGATGCGATGGGCTTCCGTCACCTCTACACTTGGACGTTCGAACCCGGACCGTTCATCGAGCAGTTGGTCGGTGTGCCGGGCGCGGCCATGCGCCTTGCGATGGTCGAAGGCCCGGGCCATAGCATTGAACTCCTGGAATACACCTCGCCTCCAGAACGGCCGGCCTACCGGCCAAGATCATCGGACGTGGGCTCCGTCCATCTGGCCTTCTATGTCGAAAACATCGATGCGCTGCTTGGCCATATCGCGGGCTTTGGATGGCTACCGGTCGGCGAGGTCCAGACCGTTCAATCCGGCGAGCGCAACGGGCTTCGCCTGATCTACGTGCGCGGCCCCGACGGGGTCACGATCGAGCTTCTCCAACTCCCGGAGGACGCGCCGAAATAGGCGACGACGCAAGCCCAACGTCCCGGCGGGAGGACGGACAACAGCAGAGTTCACTTCGCTTCAACAAAAGTAGAAAGGATGAGTAATGAAGATCTCGCGAGTCATAGCCAGCGTGGCGATTGCACTGGCCGCAACGGCAGCGTCAGCGCAGACCGCTGCCCCCAAGCTTCCCGATTACGCAAAAACGCTCGCGGAGCTAACGGCCGCGCCCGCGACCGGCGGCGCCGGTGGATCCGGCAATGCCAAGGTCGAGGTGGTCACGATCCTCGGTGATGCCTCCAAGCCGGGGATCTACACGCAGCTTCTCAAGGTCGGGGCCGGAGCGCAGATCCCGGCGCATCACCATGCCGGCGATCGGGTTGGTACGGTACTTTCGGGCACTTGGCACTTCGGCTACGGCAGTGAATTCGACAAGGCCAAGCTGAAGACGCTCCCCGTCGGTTCAGTCTACACCGAGCCCGCGAACGAGCCGCATTTCGCGATGACCGGTAATGAGCCCGTGATCGTCATGCTCACGGGTACCGGGCCAACCGATACGGTATACGAAAAGCCGGGCGACGATCCGACGCGAAAACCCTGAGGTCTCTCTGCAAGAGCTGGAGATGCCAAGCCAAGTGCACGGGGCTCGGCATGATCAGAGTGGGCGGCGACGTCGAGCGCCGCCCCAGGGTTGACGTGACCACGGAGCGGCTGCGCGTAATCGCCGAACTCATTGATCGTGGCGAACTGACGACATACGTTGGTGCGGTCCTGCCTGTCAGCGATACGAGAGACGCGCACATGATGTTGGAAGGCCGACGAGTGGTTCTCAACGTAGACACAGCGCACGAAATCAAGGCGACCGGTCATTGATCGGCCGCCCTCTCCCGGCCTACACCATGGTGGTGCCTGGTCGGTGTCAACCGTCGGTGTGAGCGTCCGCCGGTACTTGTCGAGAACTGGTCAGAAGAAGTAGTGCATCCGAGCTTCGACAGGCTCTGCCGCCGAGATCCAGCGTATTAGCGTTGTTCAGCTCAGGGCTAAAAGCGCGACCTTTTACGAGCTGAGCTGAGCGGGTCGTTTGTCAGACATGGTGGCAACGACCAACAGGTTGCGGATGGTGTACTCCAAGTGCGCGCTAGCCGGCGTAACCTCCTTCTTGAGCGTCCAATGGTTGGATTCATGCGAGCGCCCTGCGACGCCGGTGTTATCGAGGCAACACCGGCTTTTGATGCAGCCTTGTCACAGAGACGCAAGTGGCTGACGCTTATCGCCACGATAGTCGGGTCAAGCATGGCGTTGCTCGACGGCTCAGTAGTGAACATCGCTTTACCGGCAATCCAGCAGGCGCTGCATGCGGATGCGACCGCGACGCAGTGGATCGTCAACGCCTACCTGCTCTTGCTCGGCGCGTTCGTGCTTATCGGTGGCTCGGCGGCAGATCTTTATGGCCGACGTCGAGTTTTTATTCTGGGCGTTGCGGTATTCATCGTCGCCTCGATCGCATGCGGGCTCTCACCGAACAATGTGGTGCTTGTCGTCAGCCGCGCCGTTCAAGGTTTGGGGGCCGCACTGTTAGTGCCGGCTAGCTTGGCGATGCTAGGGGCAACCTTCGGCGAGCAAGAGCGGAGTCAGGCAATCGGGATCTGGGCGGGCGCAGCAGCATTGATGATGGCAGCGGGTCCGTTGTTGGGAGGCTGGTTGGTCGATCAGGTATCCTGGCGGGCGATCTTCCTCCTCAATGTCCCGCTCGCCATTGCCGCAGCTGGGCTTGCGCTTCGTTTCGGCTGCGAAAGCAAAGATCCCCGGGCGAACCAGCTCGACTGGGGCGGTGCCGCCTCTGTGGCGCTTGGCCTTGCTGCGATTACATGGGGTTTGAGCGCCATCCCAGCGATGGGATTTCAGGACAAAACAGTGCTGGCCGCCCTGGGAGTAGGAAGCGCTTTCCTAACATCATTCGTCGCAATCGAAGCTCATCTCCAAAAGCAGGCGATGATGCCGTTGTCGCTCTATCGATCACGCAATTTTGCAGCAACGAATGTATTGACGCTGTTGCTCTACTTCGCGCTCGGAGGCGCGCTATATTATCTGCCGTTCGGCTTGATCCGCCTTGGTAGCTACTCGGCGACACAAGCCGGCGCGGCGTTGCTGCCTTCTGCCCTGATAATGGGATTCGGGTCATTGTTCGCTGGAGCGATTGCTGACCGTTTGGGGGCGCGCCTACTGCTCACTGTTGGGCCCGTCATTGCGTCCTGCGGGTTAGCGATGCTCGCGTTCATCGATCTCAGGCAACAATCTTACTGGGTCGGCGTTTTTCCGTCGATGCTCTTGCTGGGCGCGGGGATGGCAATCACGGTTCCGCCGCTGACGTCAACCGTGATGGGCGCCGCCGGTAAAGCCCACGCCGGCATTGCGTCGGGCGTTAACAACGCGGTCGCTCGAGTAGCTGGGTTGCTAGCGGTTGCCGCGCTCGGGGCGGTGTTCTTTGATGATTTTTCGCATCATCTTACCGGAACGACGCCTGCGCAAGCCATCGAAGCGTTAAACGTCGTGATGTCTGGGCAGCCCGGCGCTAACGCGGAGGCGATTGCCGCATTCGAGCGTGCACTACATGTGACAATGCTGGTGCCCGCGAGTTGTGCCGCACTGGCCGGTCTCGCTGGCTGGGTGTGGATCGAGCCGGACAGTGTACGTGCAAGCAACTAAGATGCTGCTGGCGACCAGATATCTGACTTACACAACTTGGTGCAGGATCGTTCCACAACACTAGAGAAGTCCGCCTTGGGTCAAAATGCGAAGAACTCAACGTGAGCAAATCTAGTCCGCTATATCCCCTTGAACAAAACCCAAGCTGCGCCAGGCTTCACTGTGGAAGCGATGATGACATCCGGGCCAGATGAACAAGCCTGCGATCATCTTCACCATTGTGGGCAATTGGGCCTTTGAAGCTGGAATTCCGAGGCTATACGCAAAGCGGCTCGGTTCACGAGAGCCCGGTGCGGCGAAGCCGCACGCGCCCTAACGGAAAGCCGCTACCGAGGAAAGTTATCCCCCCTACAATATCGAGCGGCTGGCCGAAGACCGCTATCAGATCACGCTAGAGGTGGCGGGCTTCTCGCCCGACGAAGTCTTCATCACGGCTGAGCAGAATGTCGTCACGATCGAGGGCGGCAAGACCGAGAAGGCCGAGCGCGAGCTTCTATACAGGGGGATCTCGACCCGTCATTTCAAACGCCAGTTCAACCTGGCGGACTACGTCCAGGTCAAGGGCGCAACGTTCGACAACGGCTTGCTGAAGATCGAATTGGTTCGTGAAATACCGGAGGCCATGAAGCCGCACCGCATCGCGATTGCCGGCGCAACGTCTTCAGGCAACGCACCAGATCGAGGCCAAAGCGGCCCAATTCAACCCCATCGAGCAACGCCGCGCGTCAGCCGACACGCGGCATCCAACTCGTCTACGGAATGGAGGATACCATGCGGCCGAGGACCGCTTCCGACGATAACCTCATCGACTTCAACGCCATGCTGCATCCCGGGACTGTGTTCGATCATCCGAGGGATGTGCTGGCCGCCCCTTCGCTGTCGACCTCGGAGAAACGCGCCATTTTGGCATCCTGGGCGTCCGACGCATCGGCCATCGCCTCCTCCCCGTCCTTGCGGGCACCGACGGGACTGAAAGCGCCAGTCACCATCGACGATATTTGCGTAGTTCTACTGCGCCCAACTATTCAGCTTAGAAATTTCACTCAGTTGCGACATTATGTGCTCGCCTGGCCGCTCAATTCAACCCAAAATTGCCACTGATCAGCTTGCTGGCCGGAGCGCACAGCCCATTGGCTAGGTACGGACGAGCGCCGAGGTTTAGCGGTCCCCCGCATTACTGATCGCGGCTACCACTTTGCTCTTGCACCCCTGCCATTTCTGCTTCTCTTGAAGGAAGGATCGCTATCAAGAAGCGCCTCGAGCATAAACGGTATCAGCTCAACCACTTCTTCCTTATTTCCGTAGGTCTCGGCATAGAAGTCAGCATACTCTCTCAGCCGTTGCGCAAGGCTCGGCGTCAGTACAACGCTCATCTTCACCGGCGTCCGATCGGGCAGTTTTCCAAGCTTCATTCCTCACTTGCCCTTCGTCATCGCCTGAAAGTCCGAGTACGGCTTCAGCACCAGATCCTTCGAAACAATCACCCGTAGCGGCCAACCCGGCCGCACCGTGATCGTCGGCTGCACATCGAGCTCCCGCCCCACCAGGCGCTGACCAGCGCGATTGGTCGTCTGCTGCGCGCTTTCCCGCAGCGCTTTCACGAGATCGCTCTCGTCGTTCCCGAGCGATAGTTGTGTCCCCACCCCGATCAAACTGGCCAAGGCCACGCCCTTGAGCAATTGCCAAGTATGGAAGTCCACCTCATCCTCGAGCCCGGCATAGCCTGCGATGTCTGTAGCCGGGAGGCTCTCGATTACAATGGAGTTGCCGTTCGGCACGATGAGGCGCGTCCAAACGACCAACGCCCGCTTCTGACCGAAAGCCACGACGCTATCGTATTTGCCGACGAGACGGGTCCCCTGCGGGATCAGAAGATGCTCACCGGTCACGGTGTCATAGACGTTTTCGGTCACCTGGCCAATCGTTGCCCCCGGCAGATCAGAATTCAGGCCAGTCACGAGGCTAGCCGGGATGATCGATCCCGCCATTAGGGCATAGGTTGATGGAGCTGGTTTAAGCGCATGAGGATTGGTGGTTTCTGTGTCGGCTTTTGCCGCCAGGAAGGCCAGCTTTCGCGCCTGCGAAGATGGAATAATTTCGCTGGATCGATCGACCATGGCCTGAGCCGTCTTTGCTAGATCAGCGGCCGAAGGCCCGGCGTCGGCTGTCGCCGGTCTGAAGGCGGAAGGGGTAGCTGCTGGCACGTCGGTCGTATTGGTCTGCTTTCGCTTCTCCTGCTTTTCCGACAACCGGACAAACAGGGCGGACTCCTTGGCCTGTTGAGCAATGCGCGTTTGCCGGATCCGCTCGGTTCTCTCGGCGTCCTCCTCTGGGCTAGTCCGAAAGCCGCCGTCCAAACCCACGCCTGCCCTCTTTTCATTTTCGGCAAAGGCACGGCCTATGTCCCCCGGCGACGGCGGCCCGAGCCGAGGCGTTGAAGGCGTGAGGTTTTCGTACGACTTCGGCAGTTTGCTGAGGCCTTCGGCCGTTTGCTTCCGGTCGGTGTTGTAGAGCTCCGCTCGATCGGCCGACTTGAACACTCGCAAAGGACGGAGCGCGACGATGACCGCTCCGGCGACGAACAGCGCGGCAACGGCGCAGCCGATCATCAATGCACGCCTGTTCAGGCGCCGGACAGGCCGCGGCCGCGCGCGTAGTTCGAGGGGCTCTGGCGGATCTTGGATTGAGCTGTTCGTCATGAGGCACTCCCGGTGCTGAAGGTTTGCGACACGGGCCGGGCGTCGATGCGGATGATCCGCACGGTCCGCTGCGGATTTTCGCCGAGACGAAGCTCGGCAGCACCGAACATCCGATCGACGATGTAGTACGAGCCGCGAACCCGATAGTTGACGAGGTTCGGCCGGCCGTCGGCACCAGCAACGAACAAGGGCGGCGCTTCGCCCTGGGAGAGACCGGACGGCATTTGGATATAGACCTTTCGGCCATCATCGAACGCCCGCAGCGGACGCCACGGCGGATCGTCTCCTTCGATGCGATAGCGGAAATTCAGGCTATCGAGCCGCACACCTCGATCCGCGACTCGCTCCTCATTCTCCTGAGCGGCGGCATTCTGCTTGTGAAGAGCAACAAGAGTATCTGTCGGATAAGTCCACGAAATTGAGGCCATGTAGGTCTGCTTGGTGGACACGAGCTCAAGGTGATAGGCGCGCCGGTCGGTCAGGACGACCAGGTTGGTCTGAATGTCCGGAAGTGTCGGCTTGACCAGGATATGCACCCGTCGGGCGGTCCCCTGCCCGCTCGCGGTATCGCCAACGACCCAGCGAACGGTATCGCCGGTTGAGACGTCGATCAGCTCTTCGCCGGCTTGAAGCACGATCGTCGAGACCTTCTCAGGGCTGGCGTAGAGCCGGTAGAGCGCGCCTTCTGTCCAGGGATAGACTTGGATTGCGTTGATGTATCCGGCCTTGGTGGGCTCCATCCTGGCTTCTTTGTTCGCCTTCGCGATCGCCTGCTCAGGAGGCAGTTTCTCGTCCTTCGCCGCCTTGGTCGGATACGGCTTCAACTGACCGGGCAGCGGCAAGACCTTTGGCGTTTCAACAACAGCAACTGGTTTTGGCGGATCCGCTTCCGGAAAGCCACGCTCGAACGTCATCTCGTCATAGGGCGCCTCGAGGTTCAGCTTGGTGGCACAGCCGCCGAGCAGGAGCGACAACGTCAGGACGCTGGCCGACGCGAGCTTGATCATGGCAACAGAGTTCATTTTGCGTCTCCGATGAGGTCACGCGACCAGTTGAGGGAATGGACGTAGAGGCCGAGCGGGTTCTTCCGCAGCGTTTCGGCATCCGAGGGAGGCTTGAGGACCGTGGTAACGAGGCCGGTAAAGCGCTCGGTCTTTGAGATCACGCCGTTCTCGTAAGTGTTCTCTTTCCAGCGGATCTCGAAACTGTCGCTGGAGGCACGCACGACGGACGTGACTTCAGATGTCACCGTCTTCGACCCGATCTTCGTGAAGGGATCAGCTTCTCGCGCATAATCATTGAGAGCCTGCGCACCGCGATCCGTGACGAAGTCATAGGCTCGCAACCAATTCGCTCGGACAATGACTGGGTCAATCGACAGCGAGCGAACGTTCTCGATAAATCGCGCCAGGAAGTGCGCGATCTGTGCGTCCGACGGCTGATACGCCTCGAGTGCTGGACCAACCGCGCGGACTTCGCCGAGCCTATCGACCTCGACCACGTAAGGGACGACGCCGGATCGAGCAATTTGAGCGAAGATGGTCAAACCGAGAATGCTGGAGAGGCCGATAGCCGCCAACGCAGCTAGCCGCCAGTTGCTAGCCTGCACACGAGCCGAGCCTAGGCGCTGGTCCCAGACCTGGGCTGCCTTCTGGTAGGCGGTGACCGGTTCAGGCGTCTCTCCATATCGCACGGATGCGCGCTGAAAGGGGTGAGCTGCCATGGTCTATTCCTCCCCCAGCTTGGGACCCGACGAATGGGCACCCCTGTCACCCTCTTTCAGGGTATGAGCTGCAACCTGCGCCGCCTCTCTTGCCTGCCCTCGACTTGGCATCGCGGGCGGACGAGCGCTCCCGGAAGAGGCTCCGCCGCCAGTCGCGCCACCACTTCCTGCGCCCGGGATTTGACTTGCGGCCGAGGTCTCAGCCGGGGTACCGGCTTGGGCCGCCCCTGAAAGCGAAGCTGCAGAGCGGACCGCGGCGACAGAGCCGCTTGCGCCGCTTGCAGCAGCACGCAGACCGCCCATCGCAACTGCGCCACCTCCGATCACGACCGCTGCAGCGCCCGCGGCCGTTCCAGCCGCCGCACCCGCGCCAAGCTGAGGTGCGCCTGACACCAAGCCAGCGGCGATGCCTGGTCCAAAGATGCCGAGGCCGAACAGTGACAAGGCCGCAAGGAGCAGGCTCATGGCCGATGCGATGTCGATTGGCCGCGTCAATGTGTCAGACAGTTGGCCGAAGATGGTCGAGCCAATACCGATGATGATTGCCAGAACCATCACCTTCACACCCGAAGCGACCACGTTGCCGAGCGTCTTCTCCGCCAGAAAGGCGGTCTTTCCCCACAGCGCGAATGGTACGAGGATAAAGCTTGCGAGCGTCGTCAGCTTGAACTCGATGAGCGTGACGAACAACTGCACGGAAAGCACGAAGAAGGCGAGAACGATCAGGATCCAGCAGAACAGGAGGATCAAGATCGTTGGCAGATTAGTCAGGACATCGAAGCCCGAGAATTGGCCGGTCTCCTCCAGAAGAGGATGAGCTGCTGTAAACCCAGCTGCCGCGACAAAGCCCGGGCGAGCCAAGTCGGCCGCGCTGAGCGCGCCGCCTGACGCCTTCAACCCAATGCTGGTGAAGGAAGCGAAGACGATATCGGCGAGATTTTTGAAACTTCCGATGATGAACGCGAAGGCCCCAACGTAGAGAACCTTCTTGGCCAACGTGACCATGATATGGTCGTCGGCCTTCAGACTCCAAGCAAGTCCGGCAAGCGTTACGTCGATACCGATTAGGGTCGAGCTCAGGAATGAGACGTCGCCCGACAGAAGTCCGAAACCGGAGTCGATGTAGCGGGAGAACGTCTCGGTGAAGCGATCGATGACAGAGAGATCAGCCATGGTGTCTTCTCCTACTTTCCGCCGGAGTAAGCATGGCCGTCCCCGACGAAGCGCGTGAACCGCTCCTGCGCAGCGGCAACGGAAGCCTGCTGTTCCGCGGCCCGTAACGTCTCCGCTCGGGCCTGAGTCAGGAGCAATATCTGCGCCTGCAAACTCTGTTTGGTCTGGAGCCCAAGCAGTTCATTGCCGGACTGCTGCGCCTGCAAGGATCCGACGGCAGCGGAGGAATTTGCCATCAACGTGCGAAGGGTCTGGCCGTCCTCGTCAAGACTTGAGGCAATTGTTGCCTGTGTCACCAGAGCTTGCTTCAACCCCTGATAGGTGTTGTCCCAGCGTGACGTTGCGTCCTGCACCATGAGGTTGGAGGAAGACGAAGCGCTGTACTGGCGCGGATAGAGACGCTCGAAATCGCTACGAGCCTTGTCGACGTCGAACGAAATGCCTTTCGCTTGCGCGACCAGGCTGTTGAGCCGATTGATCGTGCTTGTCAGTTGGCCCACGACGCTGCTCGGCAGGCTCGTGAGGTGGCGCGTCTGATTGATCAGCACCTGCGCCTCGTTCTCGAGGCTCCTGATCTGATTGTTGACCTGGTCCAGCGCGCGAGCCGCACTCAGCAGAGTTTGGCTGTAGTTCCAGGGATCGTAGACGATGGACTGAGCATGTGCATGGCGCAGTCCCTCAACCCCGACTACGCCGGAGATGATGACGGTGACGACAAGCATACGGCGCGAGACGAATCCGCGCGTGCGGGATCGCAGCATGGGCAACTCCAAGTTTGGCTGGTTTGGATGGCGCGCTAAGACGACAGCGCTTCTTCGAAGGTGCTTATGAGATTGGCAGCCCAGTGAAGGTCTCGCTCCGCGAGATATCGCTTGGCAAAGTGGTGGGGGCCGGAACGCGACAAAACTGTCTCGATAATCCGCTGATCCTCGGGCGAGGAAGCTGCGACCAGAGCTAGCGCCACCGGTCCAAGGCCAAGCTCGAACAAGCGGTTTCCGGCGCGAGACTGGAGGTAATAGTCCCGTTTGGGAAAGGCCTCCCCGATCAAGCGGATCTGCATGTCATTCAGACCAAACCGGCGATAGGTCTCCGTTTGGGTCGGCTCAAGCGCTCGGGGATTAGGTAGGAAGATCCGTGTCGGACAGGACTCGATGATCGCCGGCGCAATCTGGCTTTCGGCGATATCGGCGAGCGACTGGGTGGCAAAAATGACGGCCACGTTCTTCTTGCGTAACGTCTTCAGCCACTCCCGGATGCGGCTTGAGAAGAGCGGATCGTCGAGAAAGACCCACGCTTCGTCCAGCACCAGCAGAGTGGGCCGGCCGTCAAAGCGGCCATCGAGGGTATGAAAGAGATATGTGAGAACCGGCGCGACCAAGCCGGGCAACGCCATCAGCTCATCCATCTCGAAGGTGAGCACGTCGGCACCGGAGAGACGATCCGCATCCGCGTCGAGAAATCGCCCGTATGGTCCTTCAAGCGTGTACGGCTGTAGCGCCTGCCGCAGTGTGTCGCGCGCAAGCAAGGCGACGAGCCCGGTCATCGTCCGCTGGGACGCAGGCGCGGAACCAAGGCTCTTGAGTGCGGACCAGAGAGCTTCCTTAACTTCGGGCGTGACCTCGACCTGCTCATGGGCGAGCACACCGCAAAGCCAGTCCAGCGCCCAGAGCCTCGCCCCCTCCTCCGCAACATCCTTCAGCGGTTGGAAGGCAATGCCGGCCTTGGCTCCCAATTCGTACCAGGCTCCCGCCAAGGCGAGCGTCGTGGCACGCGCAGAGCGGCCCTTGTCGAACGTAATGAGTTGGGCCCCGGGATATCGCCGGAATTGAAGGGCGAGCATCGAGAGCAACACCGATTTGCCGGCTCCGGTCGGGCCAACGATGATTGTATGCCCGACGTCACCGGCGTGCAGCGAGAGCCGAAACGGGGTGGCCCCCTTGGTCTTCGCGATCAGAAGCGGCGGTCCGTCGAGGTGATCGCACCGTGCGGGCCCAGCCCATACCGCCGAGAGCGGACACATATGAGCGAGATTCAGAGTGTGGACGATCGGTTGACGAATATTGGCGTAGGCCTGCCCCGGGAGACTGCCGAGCCAGGCTTCCACCGCATTGACGCTTTCGCGGATGACCGTAAAGCCTCGGCTATTGATCACCCGCTCGACGGACCGGATCTTCTCATCAGCCTGCCGAGCGTCTTCGTCGGTGACAGTGACCGTCGTCGTGACGTAACCGAATGCGACCAGGTCGTCGCCGAGCTCGGACAGTGCGTCGTCGGCATCCAGAGCCTTGTTGTTGGCATCGGTGTCGAGGAGTGCGGCCTGCTCGTTGAACATGACCTCTTTCAAGATCGCACCGAGCGACTTTCGCTTGGCAAACCACTGCCTGCGATACCGCGACAGTGTTGCGTTCGCCAGAGTCCGATCGAGCGGCAGAAACCGGGTGGCCCAACGATAGGGAACGCCGAGCCTGTTCAACTCATCGAGCAAGCCTGGAAAGGTCACCGCCGGGAAACCGAGGACAGTCAGCGCGCGAAGATGGCTTCGACCAATCGCTGGCGATAAACCACCAGTGAGAGGCTCGTCGCTAAGGAAGCAGTCGAGATAGGCCGGGATCTCGGGAACGTTGACCGGGTGCCGCTTGGTCGAAACGCAGCTGTGCAAATAGGTCAGCGTCTCCGCGTCGCTCAGAGGCCAGATTTCTGGCAAAACTGATGAGAGCAGGTCGATTGCGCGGTCACTCTCCTGGATGAACCGCTGAAGATGATCCCAATAGCCCTGCTCACCTCGCGGTAAGCTCCGGCGACCTTCGGTCCCCGGGGATTGTCCGTCGCCGCCGTTTGCTGGCTGTTCTGGCAAGTCGGGGTGGACGAGATACTTGCCGCGATTGCTTTGCGCTTCGCCGGTCGTCGCACTGTCCCCGCCCTTCGGCCGCTCCAGGAACAGCCCCTCGAGCCGAGAGACCCGCTCAGCCGGCGGCAGGTACATCAAGGTCAAGTGCAGCACGCTCTCGAAGTGCTGTCCACGTGGCCGTGACGGATCTTCCCAGGCGATGCCTCCGGCGCCCTCGAATGCCGCACGCCGCTCCTCATCGATTAGCCAGGACACCGCGTCGGGAAATTGTGAGCGCGGATACTCGGACGCCCCGATGCGCGTGGCGTCAAAGAACAGCGCCCACCCCGACCCGAACCGTTTCAGGACGTTGTTGACCCGTGAGGTTACGCTCATCAGCTCAGCTTCGGTCGCGCTGTCAAGGTCGGGGCCCCGGTAACGTATCGTGCGCTGAAAGCTGCCGTCCTTGTTCAGGACGACGCCCGGCGCGACCAGGCATGCCCATGGCAGCCAATCCGCAAGGCGATGCGCTTGACTACGGAATTCTCTTAAGTTCAGCATGCGAGCCAGCCCTTGTGCTTTGTATGGCGGACGGTGACTTCGACGAAGGCCGGATCGCGCTTGGCGAGCCAGACCGCAAGGCTGTGACCCACGATCCATATCAAGAGGCCCGGAAGCCAGAGCCGCAGGCCAAGCGCCAACACCGCCGACAGCGTGCCGATGAGGATGGCGGCGGCGCGTGGCGCGCCGCCGATCAGAATGGGCTCGGTGAGCGAGCGATGAAGTACGAGCTCGACTCCTGCTGCTTTCATGGGATCAACGCACCGCCGCCGAACGAGAAGAACGAGAGAAAGAACGAGCTGGCTGCGAAAGCGATCGACAGGCCGAAGACGACCTGGACCATCTTTCGGAACCCGCCGGAGGTGTCTCCGAAGGCGAGCGAGATGCCTGTCACTGTGATGATGATGACCGCGACGATCTTGGCTACGGGCCCCTGCACGGACTCGAGGATGCGCTCGAGCGGGGCCTCCCATGGCATGCCCGACCCCGCCGCATGCGCCGACGAAGCAGTCAGGAGAAAGCAGGTGGCCGTCGCGGTCAGTTCCGCGACACGAAGTCCGCGCGTCCGCTGACAGCGAAGGCACGAACGCAGGTATGGACGCAGTTGAGTCAGCATCTTGCAGTCTCCCTGGATCAAGAACGATGAACGGTGTTTGGAAGTCCGGGCGGGGTCTCGAGCAGGTAATCGCCTGATGAATCGAGGCCCCTGAGTTCGGCAATCGTCTCGATCCGCCTGGCGGGACCTCGTCCCTTGATGAACACGATCAGGTCGATGGCCTCACCGATGAGACGACGCGGAACCGTCGCGACGGCCTCCTGGATCAGTTGCTCGATCCGGTAGAGGGCGGCTCGCGCCGAATTGGCGTGGACTGTGGCGATGCCGCCGGGGTGGCCAGTGTTCCAGGCCTTCAGCATGTCGAGAGCTTCGGCCCCTCTGACTTCTCCGACGACGATGCGGTCGGGACGCAAACGGAGCGTCGATCGCACGAGATCGGCGAGGCTTGCCACGCCTGGCTTGGTCCGCAAGGTCACTGCGTCTTTTGCGTCGCAGCGCAGTTCGCGGGTATCTTCAATGATGATCACCCTCTCCCCAAGACCCGCAATCTCGGCCAGCAGCGCGTTGGCGAGGGTTGTCTTGCCCGAGCCAGTGCCGCCGGCGATCAGGATGCTGCGCCCTTCCTTCACCGCGGCCGTCAACACGTTGGCCATGACGGGCGAAACAGTTTGTGTCCGAACGTAATCAGTGAGACGAAATGTCGTTGTGGCTGGCTTGCGGATAGCAAAGCATGGCGCCAGAGAGACCGGAGGCAAAACGCCCTCGAAGCGTTCGCCTGTCTCCGGAAGCTCGGCCGAAATGATAGGGGACGTGCCGCTCGCCTCCGCGCGAACGTGGCTAGCGACCAAGCGGATGATCCGCTCGGACTCCTGTGGCGTCAGGACCACGCCCGTGTCGGCGCGGCCTGAACCGTGCCGATCAAGCCACAACTTCCCATCAGGGTTGACCATGACCTCGACAACGTCGGGTTCTTCGAGCGCGACGGCGATGGCCGGCCCCAGTGCGGTCCGCAGCATGCCGCGGCGTCGTTCCCGGGTCTCGGACGAGAGGAGATCAGACATTTCCGACCTCCTCTCGCCCAGCCGGAGAATGCTCCGGCGGCTCACCCGTCGCGTTTGGCGCGCGGGATCCGACATCATTGGGTTGGGCGGTCCCTAGAGGGGCGCCCTCCTCCAGGCTTCGCATGAAGAGGTCTGGTTTCGAGGCGCTGACACGATCCATGACGTCGGCAACAAGCCGGCCACCGGAGGCGACCCGTTTGCCGACCTGAGCGACAAACATTTCGAACCGCTCGCGCCCTAAAGCGCGCGCGGCGTCCTGATCGCCTGTAGGCAGTGGCGGAGTGATCGTCAGGTAGTAGCGAACGAAGAGTGCGATGGTCTCAGCCATGACCGAGAGGTCGCGGTCGGCTCGTTCGAGTTGCCGGCTCACGCGGTCAAGCCTTCGGATCAGCGCCGCGTCGCCACTTGTGTCTCGCTCTGGATTGAGAAAGCGGTCGAGCGCGGCGTCCACGATGGCCGACTTGTTGCTGCCAGGACGCTTTGCGGCAAGTTCCAATCGCTGAGCGACGCTATCGGAGACGTAAGCCGAGAGTTTCGGTTTCATGAGTACAGCTCTTCAAAAGGAAGGAAGAAGGTCGTCGTCGTCGCGGGTGACAACGTGCGCTTGGCGCACGGAGCTGGATGAGCTTGCAGCCCGTTGCATTTGGTTGCGATCGGCGGCTGTATCTTCGTCATCGTCGAGCAGACGCTCCTCGACGAAACGACCTTCACTCACACGCGGGGCAGCCTCGCCAAACAGTGGCAATTGTTGTTTGAGACCTCCTTCTGCGCCATCTTCCTGCATCAGGTCGCGGTACGGGGTCGTCGCGAGGCGAAGATCGACCGCGCGGGTCTGTCCGCCCCAGTCGTCGGCGCGCGCTTCAGGACGATCGCGATATTCGGCACCGTCGAGCTCCGGCGGCCGATGCAAACGACCGACGAAATTCGCATCCTCATAGTGGCGCAGCTTGGAAGCTCTGACTGGCGCCAGGCCCGAGACGAGGATGATGGCCTGATCGGGTGGCAACTGCATCACCTCTCCCGGAGTCAAGAGTGGCCGAGCGGTCTCCTGGCGGCTGACCATGACGTGTCCGAGCCACGGCGCGAGCCGATGGCCTGCATAGTTGCGTTGCGCGCGGAGCTCAGTTGCCGTCCCTAAAGCGTCCGAGATTCGCTTTGCTGTGCGTTCGTCGTTTGCGGCAAAGGCAATACGGACATGGCAATTGTCCAGGATCGCATTGTTTTCGCCGTAGGCTTTCACGATCTGATTGAGCGACTGCGCGATGAGATATGCTCGGATGCCATAGCCAGCCATGAAAGCTAGCGCGCTCTCGAAGAAGTCGAGTCGGCCAAGCGCTGGAAACTCATCCAACATCATCAAGAGCTGACGCTGCTTGCCATTTTCAGCGTTCAGCGCTTCGGTCAGCCGGCGACCGATCTGATTGAGGATCAGCCTGATCAACGGCTTGGTCCGGCTGATGTCTGACGGGGGAACGACCAGATACAGCGTCACCGGCTTGCCTGCGCTAACCAGATCGGCAATTCGCCAGTCGCAGCTCTCAGTGTTGTGGCTGACGATAGGATCGCGATAGAGCCCTAAGAAGCTGACGGCCGTCGAGAGGACCCCCGAGCGCTCGTTCTCTGATTTATTGAGAAGCTCGCGCGCGGTCGCGGCCACCACCGGATGGACCTTCGGCTCCTTCGCCGTTCCAAGGTGGTTCGTTGCCAGCATGATCCTGAGGGTCTTCTCAAAGGACTGCGCGGGATCGGCCAGGATCTCGGTCACCCGCGTAAGCGTCTTCTGCTGTTCTGCATAGAGGACGTGAAGGATGACGCCGACCAGAAGCGAATGGCTGGTCTTTTCCCAATGGGTGCGACGTTCGAGCGCTCCTTCGGGATCGACGAGGATATCGGCGATATTCTGGATGTCGCGGACCTCGGCCGCTCCTTTACGGACTTCGAGCAAAGGATTGTAGCGGGCACTTTTCAGGTCAGTCGGATTGAACAACAGGCAATGCGAGAACCTTGAGCGCCAGCCCGCCGTCAGTTGCCAATTTTCGCCTTTGATGTCGTGAACCACCGCAGACGAGGTCCACGACAGCAGCGTCGGCAATACGAGCCCGACACCCTTGCCCGAGCGCGTTGGCGCAAAGCACATCACGTGCTCCGGTCCATCGTGCCGCAGATAGTTATTCTCAAGGCGCCCGAGGAATACACCCTTAGCGGTGAACAGGCCCGCGGCCTTGATTTCCTGCACCTCTGCCCAGCGGGCCGAACCGTAGGTCGTTACGAGTTGATTTTGGCGTGCCCGCCACACCGAATTGACGATCGCAAAGAGCGCGCCGGCGATCCCGCCGGATGCCGCGATAGCACCGCCCTCTTCGAAAATTTCAGGTGCATAGGCCTCATAGGCGAACCACCATTCGAACAACCGCCAGGGCAGATAGATCGGATAGTTGGCAATCAGAAACCAGGGATCACCTAGCCGTTGCTGAAACCCGAGGCTGGCCGCAGTCCATTGGGTTGCTCCCCACGTCGATGCGGCAACGATGCCGAAGACGACGGTAATTTGACCAACATAGATTTTCGCCGGAAACATTCGCTGCCACCCGCTCGATGTGAGCGGCGCGATGAGAACGGTGAATCCGGCAAGCCTTCAATTGAAATAAAAATGCGCGCTGGCGATGAGCGCCAACCCGATCGAACACGATAGGATCAACCCACTCGAAGAGAAAATTCGATACAGCATCGTCGAACGTTTCAACAGAGTGTGATCGGTTAGCGCAAGTAGGATCAATTCGCACGCATGCAAGGCAGCGCCTTACAACGCGGCGGCTCACTTACCTTGAAGCGGCACGACTCGCCTCGGCAAGTGGTATTTGCCGCGAAGCGCTAGAGCTCAATGCTTCTTCTAATGGGACCAAATTGCGCTGCTCAGCAGCAGCGCAAGGTGCTCTTTGATCCCCCCGATAGCCGCGATCGGCTTGTCTTTGCCGACGATGCTGAACATCATCATCATCGGCATCAACATCAGCAGCAGCATGCAGATACAGGTTCGATGATCAGCCGGTCGGATATGCTCAGTACGTTCTGTCGGCTGTTCACCGCATTTGCCTGCAATTCATTCCGCCGTCTCTGCGCCTTCGCCGGTTGGCGGCTGTGCAAGATCGTAGTCTTCGGGATTTGAGCCTATCTCCCTTATCCCCTTCGCGAGCTCAGTTCGGAGAGAGGTCTGGAAATCCTCATCGTAAGTCGCGATGCTCGCGCGGATCTCTGTTTTCCAACGAACACCACGATCCCAGGCCTCCACGAAGGCCGATGCGAGGTCGGCATGCTGACGATTAGCGACCATGGCTTCGATGATGGATTTTGCCTGGAGGCGATCCTTCGAGCTTTTCGCGCTCGGATCGCCGTCGATCTTCCGGCGGGATCCGACAATCAGCTTGTGAACGGCGTAGCGTTCCGGTGATGGAATGAGAACTGGCACACCGGCACCATGCAAAAGCACCGCGCGGACAGGCTGGTGGATGAGGAAGTCGAGGAATCGCAGCGGAAATGCTGAGGCGCCGCCCAACGCCGGCATGTGAACAGGCTTGCCTGCCTGGTCATCGGACCATTGGTTGGGTGTGAGGAATTCGACTTTGAAGTTGGTTTCCTTGGAGACGAACTGAGTTGAGACCCTGCTGTCCGCCTGACTCGGCACCTCGCGAAACGTCGGATCGACCTCCTGCAGGACCTGCAGGATGGGCGGGATGGAGTCCTTGATGGCCACCGAAATCTCGTGGAATTGCGCAAAGTCGGCATCGCCGGTTTGCATGGCGACTGCATCGAGGCGCCGGCCGAGAATGGCAGAGTAGCATTGGTAAGCGACCGTACCGACGAGGACTCCCCTCATTCGGAAGAAGCCGGCTTTCGCCAATTGTTCGACGACTTGGCCTGCGAGCGCGAGCGGACGCGGCAGGTAGGCCTCGCGGACCAGTGTGGAGACGAGACGACGGCGTCCTTTGATGTCCGCCTTCAGGTCCTTGAAGGCTTCGACCCTTTTTGTGATTTCGGGATCGTCCACGGGACCGACATAGCTACGATCCTGGCCGCCGCCATCGGACTTGGGCTTGTCGAAGTACCAGTACTTCTTGCCCTTGACCTCGACAGCCACGAACCTGCCGTCCGAGGAAAACTCGGATGTAAAACTCTCGTCGAGGCTGCGCTGGACCAGCTCCGAATAGAGGGTCTGGTACGAGATATCGAGGGGTTGGGTTGGAGCCATGGCGGGTCCCTCAGTTATACTATTTTCGCGAAAACAGTATAACTTCTGGAACTCGCTCACAAGGCCAGTTATACTATTTTTGCGGAAATAGTATAACTATTGTAAATCAGAGGTTTACCGTCAGTTTTCCTAACTTATACCCAAACCGCGCTTTTGCCCGATCGACCAGGATATGCCGCCCCCACCAACGCTGCCGGTCACAAGCTGTCCGCGCGCCCGCTCCAGGACAGGTCGCCATGGCACCAGCGCAAAATCGTGCGATCGCTCAATCAGGGCGAAGCGACCGCTGTTCAGCGTCAGCATCCGCCGGTAGGTACCGCTGACGCTATCGCCGGGCTTCACATCGCGAAATTCGAGCCCGGTCCGAGCAGAGATATCCGATGCAGTCCGCGCCAACTCACGCGCCTCAAGTGTCCGCAGCATATTCCGCGCATAGCGGACCTGCCCCTCCTCCTCCATTGCGAACCCTTGATCGATGAGCCATTGCCGTCTCGTGCGGAGCGCTGCTTCGACTTCCATGCCGAACCCCATGGACGCGAACGCGTCATGCTCTTTCGAGACGAGCCTACGATCGAGCCAGGTTGGGCCCAATGCTTGAGGCAATTCCTCGAGCCTTTGCCACGAGAGAACCGTGATCTGCACGGGATCACGCGACCGGTGCAGCGCTTCGTATCGAAGCGCCCGGTCGAGGTGATCTGCACCTACACTCCAGCTTCCCTCAACTGATCGGCTCACCAACCCATCCTGCCGCATCGTCTCCAGACGCCGCACATGTGCCGCGATAAATTCGCCGGAGGCCTTCGGGTCGAACTCCCGATGCAACTGATCGCTGTAGATGCCGCGATTAGCGTCCGCGATCTTCGCAATTGTCCGGTCGATCTCACGTGGCTCGGCAGACCGCAATCTGAGCTCGACGATGGTATTCCGCACGGGCGCGTCGTCATGACTGGCTAAAGCGCCAATCTCGGCATAGTGCGTTCGTCCATCTGCTCCATCGATCACGACATAGCGGCGCTCGCTAAGTTCATCCGAGAATCCCTCGCCGACAATCCGCCCGATCACGCGCTGATCATCCCGCCCCGGATCGAAAATGACATAGTTGCCGGCAGCCCTTGCAATACCTGCCTCGCCGAGTTCGCGATGCATGGTCTTGATGATGTCGCCCCGCTCTCCTATCCGCCTGAGCTTTGGCTCAAGCTCGGCATCGATACGCCAACGACCAGGCTTCTCTTCTTCAGCCAGTCCCATTCGCTCAAGCGTTCGTAGCCGCCCTGTTCGAGCGGCTTGCCAGGCGGTGTCGCTCTGGCGTCGCGCCCCGGCATCCAAATGGCCGTTGGAAGCATCGCGCATGATGGCCCGGTCGAGGCGAGTGAACCGCTCGGCCGTCACCTCACGCTGAAGCTTGCGAGCCGCCTCGATCTCGGTTTCAGGGCCGAGCTCCCGGGTGACGAGGTCGGCTGCCCGCGCGCGCAAGCCGTGCGAGATGTAGTCGCGCGCGATGACAAGATCCTCTCCCCGGTCGTCTTTGCCACGCAGCACCAAATGGGTGTGAGGATGCCCCGTGTTGAAATGATCGGCTGCGACCCAGTCAAGCTTGGTGCCAAGATCCTGTTCCATCTGACGCATGAGGTCGCGCACGAACGGTTTCAGGTCGTCCAATTCCGCGCTGTCCTCGGGCGCGACGATGAAGCGGAATTGGTGGCGGTCGCCGGCACTGCGCTCAGTGAACGCCTTGGCGTCTGCGCGGTCGATCTCAGCATCGTACAATTCGCCTGGCGCTCCCTCGCGCGTGACGCCGTCGCGCTGAACATAGCGCAGGTGCGCGCGGACGGCACCTCTCTCGCCGGATTTGATGCGCACGATGCGTGCCTTGACCACAACGCGCCGTTGGCCTGTCGCACGGCCGCGTCCGGCAAGCGTTGTGCCCTGGGCATGACCACGGCCAATCCTGCCACCCGTGAATGACGAGGCTCGCCGCGAGCAGGCGCCTGCCTTCTGAGCCTCCTGGCGGACGCGCCGAAGATAGCTGGCCGCTCTCTTCACTCGTCGATTGCCGACCCTGCCAAGCTTGACGTCGAATTCGTCGTCGATCTCGTCCATGATTTTGCGTCCGCCTCAATAGCGCGACCGATATGTGGGGTGATTGGGAGCGCGCCAAGACGCAGACGCAATTATGAAGGAACACCATCGCGATAGGCGTGGTCTGGCGACATCGCGCATCTCGGCGGCGCCAAATCTGGGATGTGCAGACAATGACTTAGGCGCTCTCCGGCGCCAGTGCTTTTATCTTGCCCTCTTAATCGGTCGTCTGGTGCGCTTCATCTCACCCATTCTCGCTTCCTCTCTCTGCTGTGACAAGACCTTTGCTTCGACGCCACAAAGCTGGATGACGAGCGAGAGTCCGGGTGCGCCGTGCACTCTTGCGCGCTCATCGACGGCACAAAATCGCTGCAGCAAGGCAGCGCGCAAGCCGTCGCGGCGCATCTTTCCATCGGTGTGACGGAGCCACATCACAGGCACTGCTGCGTGGTCCAGGCGCCCCGCAAAGGGCGTGGCCACAAAGCAAGATAACGTGCGTTCCGTCGTCGTGGATCTGCACCAGGTCTCATCCGCTCAGCGCGGAGCTCCGTGTTCAAAACGTCGCGTTCATTAGCTCAACGATCTCCCAAATCGGACCCTGCGAGCTCACGCGAGGGGCGCGAGCAGCCTGCGTTCCTTGACGGCGGCGCGTGCGCTGACGTCCGCCTTGGCGGCGTCCGGATCACCACAGTAGAACGTGCCATCGACCCACATCGCGTGCATGATCACGGCGAGTTTGCGTGCCACCGCGACGGTTGCCTTGCGGTGCGAGGTACGTTTGGCGAGCATCAGACCCCAGCTCTTGACCTTGTCCTTCTTCTTGTAGCGGGTCAAAAGCGCGCTCGCCGCCTCGTACAGCGCGCGCCGAACATCACCGTCGCCGGCCTTGCTGATCCGCCCCTGCACGTCGATCGAGGAGCCGGACTGCCAACGCCGCGAGGTCAGGCCAAAATACGCCGCGACGTCGCGCGAGCGCCTAAATCGGGAAGGATCATCAACCGCGGTCATGAAGCTCAAGGCCGCGATCGGGCCGACGCCGGGAATCTGCATGAAGCGCCGGCACAGCTCATGGCCGGCGACCAGCTTCACCACCAGATCGTGCAGCCGGCAGTACTCTTTCCACAGCGCGGCGCGCGCGTTCAGCATGGCATCGATCAGCTCACTGACCAGCCCATCGTGCGCCACCGCCTCGCGCAAAACCGCCCCGCCCGACTCGGTTCAGGCGGATGCCAAACGCCTTCAGCGAGTGCCGGACCGCGTTCTCGAGGTCCAAAAACTTGCGCTTCAGATTGCGCCGATGGGTCAGCAACAGCCGCAGCCGGTAGCACGCTTCGCTCTTGATATGCGCCTTGCGGAACCAACCGATCCGCATGATGTGGGCGATGCCGAGCGCGTCCGTCTTGTCGGTCTTGTTGCGCTGCGCGTTGAGCGCCGCGTGGACGTGCAGTGTCTCCAGACACACCGCCGGCAAGCCCAGTTTTAATAGCTCCGGATGCAGCCAGGGCGACAGCGCCCCGGCCTCATGACCGAGCCGCCGCAGCCGGGCGAGATACGGTTTGAGCGCCGCCTTGATCGCCTCCGGATCGGTCACGACCGCGGTTTGCAGGGCCACCTCCCCCTTGTCGTCGACCACGCAAATCGCGCTCTCGTCCATGCCGACATCCGGTCCACAGAACCATTCGCACGCCTCCCGCGTTGCTGAGGCGGCGCAGTGTGGGGGATATTCAGCCGCCGAGCCGCGCGATCCGCCGCGAGTTCCGGCGCAGACCGATTACGGGCGGCATTCCCGACTTCCCATTAACTGGTGCCCTGCCTCTAGTTTTTGGGAGACATATGTGCTGTCGCAAGAGCGGTTTGCAGCACTCAATTGGGTCGGCTGGCGACCAAAGCTGACTAGCGGCAACGCTCCGCGCAAACTCTGAAGGTTCCGAATTGCCCAATTACGCGTCCGGATCGATAATTAGAACGCCGCGGTTCACGCCTACGACAACACCGCCGTTGCCGTCCGACGCAAGCGATGAAACACCGTCCTGAATCGCAATCGTATCAATCGGAATCGCGCCGTTAGACTGGACTTCCCAAATGCGAATGCTGCGATCCCAGCCCGCGGAGAACAGAAAGAGCCTGCTATCTCTTTCGCAGAACGCTACGGCATTCACGCCGTCGGCATGCCGTCCAAGCGGTTCACCGATGGGCGTCCGCGTATCGAGCATCCACAGCCAGACGAGCCCATTCTGGTCACCTCCTGCGACCACTGGGCGCCCGGCCAAGGAGCCCAGCGCCATTGCATTGAACCAATACCAATCCGTCGTTAGGTCGTTCCCAACTACTTCGCCGGTGATAGTATCGAAGACCTTGATCGTGTGGGGACTTCCCGCGGACACCACGACCGACCTGCCAGCGATTTCGCCAAAAGCAGCTTCATGCACATTCTCCTTTCCTTCTAGCAACGTCCGCTTCTTCGTTGCACTCGAGTCGGGTCTCCACAGCCGAACTGTTCCGTCAAAACTACCAGAAACGATCAATGTATCGCGACTATCGCCGGATATAGCCACCGAACGAATCGACGAGGTATGTCCAAGCAACGCCAGGCCAATCTGAGCTCCGGTCTGCGCATCCCAGCGCCGAATGGTATGATCGTCGCGCGCTTCGACAACAATTGTCTTGCCCCTCACATCGCCAATCGCGATTGCATTGATCTCACCGTGCGACCTACCACGATTGGGGTTCTTCCTCCTGCTCCAGGTCTTTCGTACTGTCTCAATGAATCGTCGAACCGGTCTTTCATGAAATTTTTTGATGTGCCGACCTGTCTTTCCGTCCCAAAGTCGGATCCCATCACTGCTTGCTGATACAACCATGGGCTTGCCTGATGCATTGGCCGCGGCAACAGCAGAGACGTCCTGCACGTGCAAATTGGCGTCAACATCGGTCGCAGTATTGAGCATGCCTAAGTCCCACAGCCGAACGGTCTGATCCGATGCGCCAGAAAGAAGGATCAGCCGATTATCTAGAAGGCCAAACGCCGCTGACTTCACCCAACCAGCATGCCCCGACACCGGAACACCAACATTCTGCCCAGTCACGCCATCGCACAACCTAATCGCATTATCCAGACAGCCGCGAGCAATGAACGGTTGATGCAATGTGGCCAGCGCTATTGCGCCACATCTTAAATCGATTGCCGGACTTCGACGCGACAGCGAGTGTCCGGTATTTGCGTCAAACACCCTTATTCGGCCGTCCGTTGTCGCGACCACGATCGCCGTGTGATCGAACAACTCTCCGATCGCAATCGCGTTGAAGAGTCCCAAGCGGATATCGATTGCGGGACCAATAGGAGTAAGCTCAAGGGCATCGTAGAGCCGAATCTTACGCGCTCTATCGGCCGCCAAGCAGACTGGCCGGCCATCAACCGTCCCGACCGAGAGAACGTACGGTGCATTAGAGGGGTACTTGTCCTTCTTTAGCCACTCACCTTTCCGAACGTCGAAGAGGCTCACCGCTCCGCCGCCAATCGCGACAATCACGGGCCTATCGTTCAAGGACGAGAGCGCAACGGCTTGGGCCCTAAAACCAGTAAGCGGCTCACTCTCAGCTCGATGTACCTGCAAAGGACTACCAATGGCCAAACCGTTGCGCGCATCCCATAATCGCAATGAACCAAGCTGATCAAGCGACACGACGGTCGGCCGACCGTCAATTTCTCCAAAGGCAACGCCACCTACTTCTGCATGATGATGGCCTATCACGCGATGAGGTGCAGTCGGTCTGACCCTGGCCCATCGGCAGCGCCACGCGACTGGGACGGGCGGCGCCAACTCGACGGCAAATTCCGGGTCCTCCATTTGCGCGGTCAAATGGATAAGCGGCAGGCGCTCTGCCGGCGTTCTCCCAATTAAGCGGTCAGAGACCCGGGAATAGATCTCGCCGGCGCGCCAAGATTCACCGTAGGGTTCGTTCCAGATTAACTGCGCGAGACGAACGGGGTCAGCCACGGCGAGAAACCCCGCATCGCCGATAAGTTTGTGCAGGAGGCCGGCCTTCGCAGCATGATCGGCAAGATATCGCCAGAGATATCGATCGGCCTCCAACCATTGCTCGCCAGTTATTGTGCCGCCAAGAGCGCTGACGATTCGAGCCTGCACGCCTGCGGCTCCTCGCCCAAATTGATAGTGATCGGCCAGCGACTGATGTGCTAATCGATAAACAGCCTGACCATCCTCTCCCGCCTCGACGATATGCCAACCGGCCCTACCAAGCACCCAAGCGACATCTGCATCGCTGTATTCTATTGTCTCGCGCGAGCTAGCACTCGCGACCGCAGCCCATACATGCCGGCTCAATCCCTGTCCTTCGGCCCATGCGAGGGCCTGCAGCAAGTCATTGACCCGCGTTTCGCTCCCGCCAAATCGGGCGCGCAGATCTTGCTCAAATGCAGCGAGCGCGGTCGCTGGTAACTCTCCCTCGATATCTCCTCGCTCACGGATCGTGCGCGAGACGATCCGCGCGTAAAGAAAGACACCATTTGAGCGCGCAGCGACACGACCTGCGATCGATGCCAACCAGTCAGGCCCTTTCTTACGCAAGGATTCCACATCCAGCAGGCGGCGGTAGACGTACTCGCGGATATCGTCTTCGCTGGCGGCTTCGTCGTCGAGATCATAAATGAGCGCCTCGCGGCCAAATGCCTTTCGCAATCGCTCGTGGCGTTCTTCCGTCTTGGGAACTACTGATCCATCGAGGCTGCGGCGCGTTCCAACAAGCACGCGAACGGCGCGAATATGCGTCAATGGACCAATCAGGTCGGAGGCAATTGTGGCACTATGTCCTTCCGCGGCTTCGTCCAATGCGTCGAACACGACGGTTATGGCTGGCCGGTCGAGCGCAATAATCTTGGCGAGCACCTCGTCAGCGCGGACTGCGTCGACCTCGGGCAACTCGATTCGCAAAGCTTTGCAGAGCGCGCGAGCGCACTCGTCCAACGTCTTGCCTTTTGCATGAATTGCGACGTCAATGATCCCAAGGGGTGGAAGGCTTCTCTCGTCTGGGCTGAGCTCTCCCGCTTCAACCAAGCGTCGTCGATACTCATCGTCGGACAGCAAGACGATACGACCTATCACCGCCGATTTGCCGGATCCTGCGGGCCCGGTGACGATGCACAGGCCGAAACCACGACCGTTAAGCCAATTGATCAGTTCGGTCTGTATCCGCTCGCGCCCGGTGAAATACCAACCTTGCTCACCTACTTCGACCCCGCGCGCTGCAAGGTTGAGCGGCGCAGCAGCCTCGGAAGCCGACAGGCGCCAAGTACGCTCTTCAACGTTTTGCGCAGGAAGCCCGGCACGATAGCGGGGGTTTGGCAGAATCTCCGCTTGCGAACCGCCGGCCCGAAACTGCGGGTTGCTAAAATCTTTCGGCATGAGGGCGATGCACGCATCGCTAAGGTCATCTGGCTTGATGTATTCGCTGTTGTCCGTCCATCGTCGCTGCTCGGGAGAAAGCTGTGGGTGAAGCAGCGCGTCGCGAAGGGCGGAGAGGAAGATATTATCCTTGGCCCTTTCCAGGCCGTGAGCGGATGCCAGGATTGCAAAGGAAAACTGCTTGTTCGGCGCTTGCGTGCCAAGAGCCTTATCCAACTCCTTTACGATGTCATTTGTTCCCAGGCCTGCATGGCAGGAGTCGACGATCAAGAGGATGGAGCGTGCCTTAGACTGCGCAATAACAGCTCCGATTGAAGCCGTATCTACCGCGTTGTCGAAGTCGATACTGTCCTTCGGCGTATCGCGGCAGATGAGATAGTGTTTCCCAAGCTCATTCTTGCCATGGCCGGTCCACAATGCGACAGCGCGTGATCCGGCCGGTAGCCCCTTAATCCACGCCGTCAGATTTTTTCTGATTTCGTTTGCCGTACCACCCGTGATAAGTTGTGCGTCGCCAATCTTGTACTCGCTGTTTCCCAAATCGGCCGCGAGACTGACGGCGCTTGAAGCCGCAGCTTCGAGACTTTGCCAATGATCGTACTTTGTTTGAGTGACAATGAGTGCATGGGCCTTCATGGCGGCGCGCCCACCGTCGCCCATGCCAAGGTCCAGTCGGCGACGGGATCGAGGGGAACGAGGGGGGACGCTGACCCAACGGTAATGCGATGTGCCCCGGGGGCCAGGCCATCGAGGGTCACACTGTAAGTCCCATCGCCTAGTGTCTTCATCAACTTCGGCGGGCTAGTTTCAGCGCCCTCTTCATCGTGGGCTGTGACCTGAAGTGCAAGGCCTGCATCGCCGCCGACCGACCGGACGTTCACCAGGAATGGCATTCCAGCGTCGACGGTTTCCGGAACCCCGAGACCAAGTCCGCTCTCAACTCCCATGAATCCGCCAAGCTGATCCGACATCATCCCAAACAGCTGCTTAAGGATGGAATCCGTCGATTGCAGGAGCGCATGCGATTGCGAAGCAAAGATCGCGGCGCCGTCATCATTACCCCACTCAGGCGGATGGGCGCACGGCCGTGGCACTGTCCCATCGCCGCCATAGTCGGTGCCCTTGTGATGAAGAGAAGATTCAATTTTGCCATTACGCAGGAGCGCTGATTGCTTCGTGGGCTGGTCAATTCCCTTGATCGCAAACGTCTGGAACGTGGGATTGGCCTCGACACTATTGTTGATTCGCTCGTGGAACTTGAAGGCTTGCGCGAGATTGCCACGGTCGAGTTGCTCGGGGAGGAGGTCGGTGGCGATCTTATCGAGTTCTGCCAATTCTCCCTGACCCACATCGAGACATTTGTAAGTCGGAAGCAGTTCGTAGACTGATGGAAAACTCCGCACCAGCTCTCCGAGCGACAGACCCAGCGCTTTGAACGATAGCCCGTTCACCAATGTCTCAAGGGCATTGATCGAGCCGCCATAAGGCGTGCCGACGGTGATTAGTTTTCGGGTCAGATCACGGCCGCCAAGCACCTCGCAAAAGTGACGGGCGATCAGGCCACCCATCGAATGGCCGATGAGGATTAGCTTGGCTCCGTTATTTTGCGAGAGTTTGCGCCAACGTTCGAGAGCCGGGACGACCAGCTCCGCGAGCCGGGTGGCGTTGTGCTCGCTGGAAAGGCGCCAGTCATAGGGAAATTCAAGAAAGTTGCCAGCCTGTGTAGGGGTGGCGATTGTGATCGTGAAACGCTCACGAATGAAGGCGGCCCAGCGACCGTAGCCGTCAGCCTTCCAAAAAGTTGGCAACACGGCCAGCTGCGGCAGCACGTAGGGAGCAGTGACGCCGTCCTTTGGGTCACCGGCACCGAGCCCTTTCGGAAGTTTGAGTTCGGTAACTGAACCCTTCAAGTGAAAGAGATTTTTGAGGGCTGTTCGTCCAGAGGCCGCCCAAATTTCCTTTCCATCCTTGACCAAAACTGAACCCATCAGTCCAGGAATAAGGACGATCAGGTCAGACATAGGCTGTTGCTGCGGCATGTTCTGCACTCGCGGAAAATCAATCGATGACCTTCAAAAACGTAACGCAAGCAATCGGGTAAATTAAAACCTACAATAGAAGGAGAGCGCAACGTTTTTTTGGACGCGATCCGGCTCTTGAATCGGACCGCCACCTCGCTGTGCCGAACTCTGAAGCAAGTTGACTGTTGAGCTATATGGGAGGGTTCCATGTCCAAAGGGGACGTGCAGCCCCGATGATATCGCACCGAAGCACCGGCCCGAAGTACCTCGAGTCGAACGAATGCGGGTGCGGCTGCATCAGGAAGTACTCCCCATTGACGAGCCTGAAGCATCCCTCCCAAGATGGCAGCGGCCGCCCTGCCCGGTCCTTTTCCTGGACCTCGGCGGTGACCTTGCCGTTGATCGAGACGGTCCCGATCGGCGTCGTGGCGCGGCAGACTTCATCGCCGGCGCCGGCCACGACCTGCTTGAGGAGCGGCACAGGCGCCGGCAAGACCTCATGAGCGAGGAGCAGGAGTTCGATCCCCGGCGATGGCCTGTAGACAGCCAGTTCGCCTCGCGCCGGCGCTCGCGGCTCGACGTAATAGAAGCCGAACGGCGCGCTGCCGGAAGCGTTGTAGATCACAAGAGGCTCCTGGGGTGCGAAGGACACCAGGGCTGCGACGGTGCTGGCGGACATGGCCGACAGTACGGCCAGCTGGCGCCATGGTCTGTTGCGATCAATCAGCATCGGAGGTCGACCTCCGCTTGCTGGCCTCGGAATACTCGACGAGGTCTTCGATGTGATAGCGGACATAGCGTCCGTGCTTGCGATAGGCTGGGCCCCTTCCGTCGACCCGCATTTTCTCGAGGGTGTTCTTGGTCAGCCGCAGCCAGGCGGCAGCTTCCTTGGTGTTGAGGAAAGGCTTGTCGGAAGCCTTGTCATCCTGTCCCGTCATTGCAGAAGTGTTCCTTCCTACAGACACGCAACCCGTGAGTGTGTGAAGAAGCGTCGTCCGATCGGGGGCAATTTAGGGAGTGGCGATATTTCGCCCGGCGCATTTCGCCACTAGCGCGCGCAAAATTGGTCTAGCGAGCGAGGAACTGAGCCAGTCAGCTATTTCGGTAAGTTCTGGTTAACCCAAGAGATCTCGGTAGCCGCCCTTCATCAGCTCGGTGCCCTTTGCGACAAGCCGTCGCGTGCGGTCCTTCAAGAATTGACTATGGCTGCGCCAGTCCTCAGTGACTTTCTTCTCTCCGAAGATCGTCATTGCGATCTCCCGATACGTCTTGCCGCGAAGGCTCTCATCGAGCGCAATGAGCGCATGCTGCAAACGCTCGTCATTCGCAAATGGTGGCCTTTGCTCCTTCTGGAAGCTAGGTTCTGCGAAGCGCTTCAGCTGCTTCAAGAGCTCTGTCTGCGCGACAATATCGGCAAGGTCGTTCAGCTCGAACACCGGAGCAAAGGGCAGTGTCAGGACCCGCAAGCCATGTATCGCGATGGGAACGTGGACGCCACCGCCCTTCATCAGCACGAGCGGCACGCCATCGACACCAATGACCGCGTGTCGGTCCACCCGGAAATTTGCCAGGGTCAATGAAGCGGTTTTGCTTTCCGGCGTCGGCCTGGTCGCGTTCACGCGAACGATCCGTTTGAGGGCATTCGCGTGCCAGAACACGGGCGCCTGATGGGCGCCGAGGCGCGGATCGGCGAAGGCCGAGAGGCCCCATTTCTCGGCACGGGGAAAGCGCCGCGGCAGGCGCAACAGGCGCGTGCCGTCGATCAAAGTGATGCACGGCAGGTGCCGCGGCACAGAGGAACGCCAGTCGGCCTTGTAGTCCTCGTTTCTGCGCAGGAATTCCCATGCCCAGTCGCTCCCGTCGTACGCGACGAGATTGCAGGCAGCGATGTTGTCGCCGGCGTCGCGGCGCGAATGCGAGATCGGATTGGTCAATGGATTGCCCCGTCGAGAATGTCCTCCTTCCAATCGTTCCGGTCAATCGGGGTGCAAGAGAGCGGCCCCCGCGGGAGTTGCCCGCGGGAGCAGTTCGTCGTCAGTCGACCGGGTTCCAGATCAGGGCGAAGACGCTGTCGTCGTCCTGACCAGCAGCCCGTCCGAGATTGGCGTAGAGCTTGCGCGGACCGAACTCGGGCGCCGCCAGTGAGAGGCTCACATAGTCCTTGCCGCTGTTCTCGCCGCGGCGTATCCAGCCTGCCCCGATCTCGACGTTCCCCGTCATGACGCGAAAATCGGGATGGGTGTCTGCGGTCTTGTCGCGGTTGGGGATGATGTCGATGTCGGCCCGGATGGAGACGGTGCGGAGCTGGCCCTTGTAGCTGCCATTGTCGTTCTTGGTGACGTATCCGATTGCGGTCATGGTCTTGTCCTCTTGTTGTTCGCGAGGAGCCGATCCCCTCGCGATGGCAAGACCGTGATGGGGAGCGTAACGCCTTCGAACCCGCGCCTTTCGCGGGGCGTAGCGCATGCGGAGCACCTGAGCCGACGGCTTTTTTGAAGCGAAGCGGCCGCGAGGAGCCGGACTTGTCCGGCGGGGAAAAAAGCCGGCTGCGAGGGTTTTGGCAGGCGAGACGCTTCCCATAGGTCTCTCAGCCACCCGCAGGGAGATCGGACCCGCAGGCAACAAGAGGACAAAATTTGCCCAACAGGCCGCCACCGAGAACGACCGCCGGCACGAGGGTAGCTCGCGAGATTCTCTGCATGCAGGCGGCGACGATCCCCTCGGGAATAGCCGCCCGAGCCCATCGCGGCTTCCGCGTCACGACCCAAGCCGTCGAGAGCAGAGCACCCGGATGTCGCCCGTCGGAAAGATCGCAGCCAAGACCATGACTTCTTTGCTCCAAACGCTTGAGGGCTGCCCTTAAGCTCTCGAACATTCGACGGTGGCCAGACAGGAATGACAGTCCTTCGCCCGCGATGGCTCTCCGATCATCAGGCGACGAGTTGGGTCGGCGAGCGAAAGTCGTGGGGACCATTTTACTCGGTGATGCCGACTGGCGATCGGGAGGACTTCTCTGCTCATGCATACGCACAATAAGCCCGTCAACGACTCGAACGCCGAGTGAAACCGCGCCGCCGGTGTCAATTATGCAAATCCGATGTACATTGGTTTATGTGCAAACCGATTCCCGGTCTGCATTTTCTTTGAGGATTGACGGAGGGCTCATGGCCAAGAAGGCGAAGAAGACTGCTGCGAAGAAGACCGTGAAGAAGGCCAAGAAGAAGAAGTAGTTCTTCTGCCGAAGAGCTAAGCTTCATTCCAGCCAAGTTGCCTCTTGCGGATCACTTCCGCACTGTTTGAGCCTCGGCGTTGGCCGGAATGATCGCTTCAATCGTTGAGCCGGATCGCGCGTCACGCGGTCCGGCCATTTCGCTTCTTCTAGGTCCGTGCTCCACCTAATTCTTGGCATCCACGACGACCTTGCCGTCGGCTCCTGCTCGTCCATCGCGACCGTTCGCAGCAGCTGGACCGGGTGCGCCATCATGCCCCTTCCGCTGCTCCTCCCGCCCGTCACACCCCTTCGCTCCACGACCGCCGTAACCGAACTTGCCGGCTGCTCCCGCGCTACCCGCCAATCCCTTTTCGCCGGGCCGTCCCCCCGAAACGTCGACGACAATCTGTTTCGAAAGCATCTCTCGGACATTGCCTTCGATACTTGAAGGAACGGCGAGCGTTACGGTGCCGCCGACACCGCCGTCTCCCCCATCGCCACCGCGGCCTGCGCTTCCGCCGTTTCCGCCGTTTCCGCCATCGCCAGGCCCAGATGCGCAACCGAACGGCTGTCCGGGTATTGCTCGCCCGCCTTGCTCGCCATTACCGCCCGCCGCGCCATCACCACCATCTTGCCCGGGAGTCCCGTTGCTTCCGTGCGCGCAGATCTTGATTGATCCTCCCGCAAACTCCGCGAAGGCCAGATCTATCGATCCCGCGTTTTGTCCTCGCGCGCCGACGGTCCCATTTGTACCATCGCCTCCGTTCGGTCCGTTTCGTCCGGCAGTCGCATCGCCCGGGCCGTTGCTGCCGGGACCGCGATCAAAAGGATTGGCCGAAGCGGGCGAATTGGCCTTGGCAGGTTTGGAAGTCGTGGCAAGGCAAGACGCCGTCAAAATCTCCGCAGATCCGACAATCTTGAGGGATCTTTCAGCACTGATGAGACGGCTCCCGTCTCCCTCCAGGATCAATCGAGCGCCATCCATGAGCACCAGATCACCCGAACACAGGTCCTCGGTGATCGTCCGCTCGCCGCCGATTTCGGTACCTTGGCAGGGCAGACCGGGATAGCAGACTTGTTCGCAGGCCGCAGCCGCGACACGCGGCATCGACAGCAGAACGATGAGAAGAACGAGTCGCACTACTTGCATACGTCATCTCCGACGTTGCGGACCTGAGGGGCCGACAGTTGGCCATCGAGCAGAGCAAGGCCGATCGCGGATGCGCGGGGCGCACCAAGTGTCGGCGAGCGTTGGGCTTCGATATAGCCCTTCATCATCATGGTGTACCGCTCGGCCGGTGTGCCGTGATGTAAGCAGGGGCGGAAGTTGAAATCTCCAAGATTCAGGATCGTATCGGAGAACCTGCGCAGAAGATCCTCGGGCCGTCCGTAACGCTCTTCCGCTCTCGCAAGGGAGAAACCCGCCATATAGTCGGCGTGAAGTTCGATATCGCGGAGAGGCCGGATGATGCCGCCTGCTTGAATGAATGAGGTATCACCTTGATCGAAACACCGACTGAACTGGAAGGCGTGTCCGAGCTCATGGGCCAGGATCGCAAAAAGCATATTATCTCCCGACGGAGCCTGCCCCTTGACGATCGCATCTGACTTGCTGAGCAGCACAACTTCCTTATCGCTCCCCGAGAAGTGCCGATCGACCGTACGCCACGCCGGGCTTTCGGCGAGCATGATCTCTGGCCGATGAGGCGCGGGCAACTCCAGCGCGGCGCATAGCCTGCTCGCGGCAACTCCCATATTGGCTAGAAACTTCTCCGCCCCAACATAGTAGGCTTTTTGGTTCGCCCGCTCGCGCGCTATCTCGTCCTTCTGGGCAGCGATTGCGGCTTGCGAGGGAGCGGAAGCGTAGAGTACCGGAGGCAGGCAGGACGCAATTTCCTCAGCGCGCGCGGTCTGAGAAAGCGCGGGAACCGGGTGTACGGAGGCGGCAGCCAGCAGGCCGATGACCGCCCTGCGTGAAAGTCCATCAGGGCGACTCTTCACCGAACATTCCCCGGAAACAGTCCCGGAATAGGCATGTGGTCAGGGACGACCGTTGTGGTCTCCGACAAGCCGAAGTCTTCATAGCGGCTGACGGGCGCCGACGACAAAATCGCTGCCTTGCGGGTGATCGATCGTGTTCTTGGAATTGGCGGCCTGGAGTCCGCAAGTTTCTCTATCTGATCGAGTGAGATATCGCCCTTGCTCACCTTGTCGGCGACTTCGTCTAGCTCACTCTTTGCACCCGGGACGTCCTTCTCTTCGACGATCGGCCTTTCAACCGACAGCTCGACAGAGGTCGCCTTGACCGACGCACAGAACTTTCCGATTGACGAATCCGGGACGCAGGGCACGATTTCGGTTACCGACCAGCGCGGGCCGAAACGCCAAACCGCATAATACATGAGCTTGGCCTTTACCGTGCTGACTCCGCCCGTGATCATCGCATCGTAGAAAACGCGATGGACCTTTTCCCACGCGCGATACTTTCGATCGCAATAGAAGTCATGAATGACAGCAGCGCGTCGGTACTGCCCTTCGAATGGCCCACCAATGATCGACCAAAGAGGCCGCGGGATTGACGCCCCGTCGGTCACTAGCCCCTTCTCGGCCTGCCACATGTTGCCGGAGGGATCGACATATCCGAAAGGTTGGCCGAGCGTGAACCTTAGCCCATCTGGATCCAGATCCAGAAGCACCAACTCGCCGACGAAGTGATCGACAGGCTCCGCCCACGCAACCCCGCCAGTTCCAACAGTCCCGGCTAAGGCTAGCGCGGTCGAAAGTAGACGGCGCCTCGTCAATACCGGTGCAAAAGGGCCGTTCAGGTCCGTCAAGTCCGGGCGAGATCGCAAGAGACGGATTGGCTTCATTGGTCGCATCCTTCGTCGCGGATATTCGTCAGCTACCTGCCTCTCAAGAGGCGGGCTCAGCAGCAGTTAGCGCCAGGCAGAATTTCGCAATCAGGCAGAGAAATTCAGCATAGCGGCGAGCTCGTGCTGAGCCTTGTGCACTCGGGTTTCGATCAGCGCTGCGATTTCATCGAACTTTGTCGTGAACTTCACCCGCTGCAGGATCTGAGTGGTGTCCTTGCGGCCATAGCGGAAGATCCGCTCGAGGACGTTGCGTACATCGATGCCGGGGCGTGTCACCCCACTGAC
The DNA here is from genome assembly GCF_052588265.1 of Bradyrhizobium sp. Pa8. Taxonomy (NCBI): domain Bacteria; kingdom Pseudomonadati; phylum Pseudomonadota; class Alphaproteobacteria; order Hyphomicrobiales; family Nitrobacteraceae; genus Bradyrhizobium; species Bradyrhizobium sp. Pa8. Next base: position 5,890,768 of record NZ_CP176767.1, read on the forward strand.
GTCGAATTCGGCCTCTCGTTGCCAAAAGCCATCCGGATCGAAGAAAATCATTGGGATGAAATCGTCCACCGTCGTCGCGTAAAAATTGAGTTCGACGTCCTGAAAGACTTCGCGCAACGCGCCGCCCCCGCCCTGGGCGTAAACGATGCCCGCTCGCGACTGCGCGATCAGCGCCTCCTCGCGTATGCTGTTCTGAAAATATTTGGCATAGGCGCCTGCAAACGGTGTCGAAGGCTCAGATCCATAAAACCAGGTCGGAATTGCAAGGCTCTCTCCCCGATGCTTCGGAGCGCGGTCCCTTACTTCAAGGCCCTTGTTGAGCCATCTACCGGCGCCTTTCGCGGCCTCCTCATAACCAGGTGCAAGGTCTCCGGTTTTCGTCAAAATGTCACCAAGCCCCTTCGGCAGCGACGGCTCCTCGCCGAGCGTGACGAGGGCTTGGGCAAAAGCCGCATCATCGGCATAGGCGAACGTAGCGCCAACGTGAGTGGCTTCCATTGCGCCGGGCCCGCCCCCCGTGACGAGCAGATAGCCGCGCTGCGTCAGGTAACGCCCCAGCTCAGCAACCGCTCTATAAGCCGAATGCCGGCGTGAAAGGCTGTGTCCGCCCATTACGCCGACCAACGTAGGCTCAGTCGGGCGTGTCAAGAATGTCTTCAAAGCCTCCGCAATGCGTGCGTCGTGCTCGGCTTGAGCAAGCCTGATTTCGAGCGTTCGCGGCGCCGCGGTACCGTCAGAAATATAACGGCGATAGGCACCGAAGTCCCAAGACTTGACGAAGGCCAATTCGTCGCCTGGATCATATCCCTGCAATAGATCGCCAATATCGTAGAGCCTGTCCGGTTTTCCGTAGTCAGGTAGCTCGCCAGCCATCGATGTCGGCCTTCAAATATGGGCGCGTCGAAAAAAATCATTTTGAGCGATGGATTGCAATATGACGGACGTTCTAGCTAAAGTCGAGCCATTGGATCAAAAATATTCATCGCCGGACCGGAGAGCGAGTGATGGGCAATCGATTTCCTTTCTCGAAGAGCTGCGTTTTTCTCACCCTGATTTTCACTATTTTTGCCTCTGAGGCGTGGGCCTGGGGTGAGGAAGGTCATTCGATCGTCGCCGAAATTGCTCAACGGCGGCTGTCGCAGAACGCGGCACAGGCCATAACGCAAATCCTCAAAGCCAATTCTAACGCAACGCCATATGCGACGCCGTCGCTCGCATCGATTTCAACATGGGCCGACGAGGTTCGCTACGACAACGGCAAGCCGAACGGGACCTACAACTGGCATTTTGTCGATATTCCAAGGCAGAATGCGCATTACGATCCGGCGACTGAGTGCCCGAAGGAAAAGCCCGAGCAAGGCGATTGCGTGATCAACGAGTTGTCGCGCCTGCGAAACGAGTTGCGTTGCACGGCCGGCGATCAGCAGCTTCGTGCCCTCAAATTCGCCGTCCACTTCGTGGGCGACATACACCAGCCCTTCCACACGATCTGGGAGAATCTCGGGGGTAACGGAATCACATTCACCACCGATAAGTTGCAATTCAAGGGAAAGACTTGCTCGGCCGACAAGTGCTCGACGCCACCGGACAATCTCCACAAGATGTGGGACACAACGATGATCCGAGCGATGGAGTATAATTGGCCGACCTTTGTTGATGATTTGGAAGCGGGCTGGCTGACGAGCGATGCAGCCAAGAACGATAACAAGGATGATCCGGTCGCGTGGGCCGAGGATGCCCACAATGCGGCGATCGCCCTCAATATCTGGCTAGATGCCGGCGCGACCGTTGACCAGGCCTACTATGACCGTGTCACTCCGCTTATCAGCCAACAACTCGGTTTTGCAGGCATAAGGCTTGCGCGATACCTGAACGACGCCTTTAGTTCTTCGCAGTGCCCTTACACTCCGCACCAGTAACGTTGCGTAACATTGGCAATCGGGAGATCAAGATGCCGGAAACTCCTAGCTGCGATACGCCATCTGAGCTGACTTTGCTGGGGCAGCCATTGCCCCGGCTCGCAGAGGCGCTCCGTGGGACAGGCGACATCAGCTTCGTCGCCATTGGTTCTTCCTCGACTTTTGGCGAGGGAGCAAGCCCCGGAAACGGTTATGTCGACAGGCTTGCAGCCGCACTCGCAGTCCGCTTTCCGGGACGCAACTTCGTCAAGCACAATGCCGGCGTAAACGGCGATGAAGCGCCGAATGAAGCCGCCCGGTTCAAGAAGGAGGTCATGTCGTTTAATCCGGCCTTGGTGATTTGGCAGGTCGGAACCAATGCGGCCTGGAAGGACTATTTTCTGGACGATGTCGGAGCAGCCATTCTCCGGGGCATCGATCATCTGGCGCAGGCCAAGGCCGACCTCGTCCTGATGAATCTCCAATACGCCCCTGCTCTGCTCCAGCCTGACGAGACACCGACGGCCGCCACGCAAGAGATGCTTCGGATCATCGAGATGATCGCGGCAGAGCATGACGTCGCGTTGTTCCGCCGCTTCGAGATCATGCGCAATTGGCACGTCGAACGCGGTATCCGGATGGATCAGATGATCAGCAATCGCGACGGCAATTGGCTGCACCAGAACGATTGGAGCTACAACTGCATAGCCGAAGCCCTTTGCGCCGGCTTGGTCGAAGCGGCTGTCTGAGTCCAGGCGCGTTTGCTGAAATCGAGCGCCCGCGCAAACGGCGCCATGTTAAACCGAACCGGTGTTCCTGCTCTTCGAACTTGCGCCTAGTCGAATCCCCTCACGACCAATGCGAGGCAGGAGCACAACACCGCCGTCGAGGTCAGCGTCGAGACGGTAACGACGATCTGGGCGAGGCAGATGCGCCTTAGCTTGATCGCGTACGGCTCGGGAAAGACCTTCGACGGATGTGCCATGGTCGGCTCCATGATACGGTGCGACGCACCGCCTGGATCGACTCATAGGGCGAGTCGCGCGATTGGCTTCCGGCTATATTTGCGAGTCCCCGGATTGACTCGTCCGCGACTCGCGACGCGATAAATCCGGGCGCAAACAAGTGTTCGCGACCGAATCGTCGTCCTCAGCCCCCCAGTAAACAAAGGATTAATGATTTCGCAGACGCGCGCAAGCAGCAGAGGTTATGCGGCCCATATTGCCCGCGACTTCAAAAGATGACATTGCGGCCGCGGAGCAGATCGAGAAGGCCTCAACGAGCTTCGACATCTCGCCGCGGCGAAGCGTCCGGAGCAGGCTGCCCACCGAGGGCTCCACTCAGGGGGCTGCCGCCTCCACTGCTGTCGAATGGTTGCCCGGGCCAAACGCGAGGAGGAAGTCGGCCGCCTTGGACGCCTTGCTTGCCGCCTGAAAAATCGCCCGGCTGTCGTCGCGAAGAACGTCCAGCCATGAGCCGAGATAGTCGGCATGGCGGACGGTCGGCTTGATGCTGAGAGCTGCGCAGATGAAGGCTGCCGTCAGTTCGGCTACGAGTTCTTCCTTGGCATAAGGTTTGGAGCCGAAGGCACCCGAGAGGTCGCGGTTCAAGCGATTGGGGTGACCGGTCCAGTGTCCCAGTTCGTGAAACAGCGTCCGGTAGAAGTTGATCTGCTCGAAGAAGGCAGCCTGCTGCGGGATATGCACGCGATCGGTTGACGGCGCGTAGAAGGCCTCGCTGCCGCCAATGCGGATATCGGCAAGTGTTGCGGCTGCGAGCGCTTGCGCTTGCGGCACGATCTCGCATTCCCCTGCGGGAAGCGCTTCCGCGGTGAGATGGTCCGGCAGGTGCTCGCACTGGTCGAGGTTGAAAACAGTGTAGCGGCGCAGGAAAGGAATGGCCGCCTCGCCCTCGTCCTTTTTGGTTTGTCCAGCTTGCCCCTGCCCATCCCGGCCGCGCTTCGGAATGAAGCGGTCGGCGTAGCAGACCGTCACGCCGTGTTCGCCCTTGCGTACGGAGGCGCCGAGGTTTGAGGCCTGATTGAAGGTCAGCCAGCGCTGCGAGGAAAAGCCGCTCTTAAAAAGCTTGCTCCAGAGGATCAGGATATTGATCCCGGAATAGGCCTTGCCCGTCGCAGCGTTCCGCGGCAGCGAGAACGCGAGCTGATCCCCCTCCACTCCCCAAGGCCGCGCCCATGGGAAGATGCCAGCCTCCAGATCGGCGACGATGTGCGTTGTAATCTCCTCGTAGAGGCTCAGTTTCGGCTTGGTCGTTTCATCGCGTCGGTTCTTCGTGCCCATGACAATCTCCATTCGCCCTTCTTCCGCGCCCTGCC